>NZ_JAUSYZ010000001.1 GCF_030817195.1 Arthrobacter globiformis
ACCCGACCCGGCGAAGCTTTGCAAATCAGCGTATCCGCGATTCCCGCCTGCAGGAAAGGTCCCCGGCCCGCGTCCGGCACACTGTTTAGTGCGCCGTTTTTCAGGCTGTCAGAAAGGGGGTCGGTCGCTATTTTTCCGCTTCAGCGGCGGCGACTCGAAAGACTCTACACGGCCCCGGAGGCGCGTGCAAACCAGCTCCAATGGCAGCTAAAACCCCGTCATTCCGGGGAAAAGCAGGTACCAGACCCCGAAAAGGCGGGGATCGACGTCGTAATTCAATTCTGTGTGGTGCGTCACCCAGCGGTGGTCAACACCAACGAGGGCGGGTTAACACAAAGGAGGGCCGGCAACCATGTGGTTGCCGGCCCTCCTCAGGCAGCTGGAATCAGCGGTGCTGGATTACCAGGAAGACTTGGTGATGCCCGGGAGCTCACCGCGGTGAGCCATGTCGCGGAAGCGAACACGGGAGATACCGAACTTCTGGAAGGTACCGCGCGGACGGCCGTCGATGATGTCGCGGTTACGCAGACGGATCGGGGAGGCGTTGCGGGGCAGCTTCTGCAGGCCGAGGCGTGCAGCTTCGCGTGCTTCGTCAGTCGCGTTCGGGTCGACCAGGGTCTTCTTCAGCTCGAGGCGCTTTGCAGCGTAACGCTCAACGATGACCTTGCGCTGCTCGTTGCGAGCAATCTTGGACTTCTTAGCCATGTGTTTAGCGCTCCTCTCGGAATTCGACGTGCTGGCGGATCTTGGGGTCGTACTTCTTCAGGACCAGGCGGTCCGGGTCGTTACGACGGTTCTTACGGGTTACGTAGGTGTAACCCGTGCCCGCGGTCGACTTGAGCTTGATGATCGGACGTACGTCCTTGTCCTTTGCCACTAGAGCTTCACTCCTCGCGCCAGGATGTCGGCGACGACAACGTCGATGCCGCGTACGTCGATGGTCTTGATGCCCTTTGCAGAGACCTGCAGAGTGACATTACGGCGCAGGGACGGAACCCAGTAGCGCTTCTTCTGAATGTTCGGGTCGAACCGGCGCTTGTTGCGGCGGTGCGAGTGCGAAATGCTGTGTCCAAAGCCCGGCTCGGCTCCGGTCACCTGGCAGTGTGCTGCCATGACGACTCTCCTCTGAAAAATGAATGAAACGGCGGGCAGAGTTCTGCTTCACCGTGCGGCAGGCGGCGTCCGCATCCAGCCTCACGCTTCCGCACGTTTCGACACCGGCGAACCGGGCTTACAGCGGCGGAATAATGAGCCACGAGCACCTGGCAATGGAAGCCACTGCGAAGTGCCGGGATACTGGGCGAATACAGGAATGCACGCAACTTGAGCCCCTAACTACCGGCCTCCGGGACTGTGAATACTGCCAACAGCCACCGCAAACCGGAGCAATTGCACACGCTCCGCGCCACCTAGCGCCAACCAAGTCTACGAGACACGCGAATTAAAGACCAATCCGGCGGGGGAGGGTGTTATAAAGCTGCCCCGGGTCTTGATGGCCCGGCGGCCCTCCGCCCCCGCCGTCGGCCTCCTGCCAAGACATATCCGGAAAGAAGGCTCTTCACAGCAAAGTCAAAGACTCGGCGCGGAATCTTGAGCCATGAACACACAGCTTTTGCCCTCCCCCGGGACCGGCACCCCGATGCGTCCGGACCGCCGGCCTGCTCCGCTTCGGGATACCGGCCGCTTCGCCGGGCAGCACCGGCGCAGACTCGTCCGGGCCGATGCCCTGACGGTGACGTCCTGGTCCTCGTTGGCCGCCTCGGTTGCGCTCTGGCTTGCCGACGGCGGCCTGACGCCGGCGGCCTCGTCTGCCGGACTGGTCACAGCGCTGGGCATTGTTGCCGGCCTTGCCGGCATGGACCTGGTGCTGCTCATGCTGCTGCTGGCTGCCAGGATCCCGTTCATCGACGGTGCGGTTGGGCATGACCGGGCGCTGGAGTTTCACCGGAAGCTCGGGAAACCCTCGCTGTACCTGCTGCTGGCCCACGGGCTCCTCATCGCCGTGGGCTACGGCATGGCAGAAGGGCTCGACCCGGTCAGCGAAGCTGTGGCGCTCTGGGTACTGGTGCCCGACATGTGGCTCGCGTTCATCTCCCTGGCACTCTTCATCGCAGTTGTTGTCACGTCCCTGGGGGCGGTCCGCCGGCGCTTCCCGTACGAATTCTGGTACGCCGTGCACCTGCTCACCTATGCTGCCGTGCTCACCTCGCTGCCGCACCAGTTCAGCGTGGGCGGGCTTTTCGCCGCAGGCACCTGGCAGCGCTGGTACTGGCTGGCCATCTGCATCGCCACCGGGGCCGCCGTGCTGTATTACCGGATCATCCAGCCTGTGCGGGCAACCTTCAGGCATCAACTCACAGTTGAGCGCGTCACCTCCGTGGCCCCAGGAGTGGTCAACATCGAAATGAGCGGCCTGCAGCTCGGTTTGCTGGCCGGCAACGGCGGGAGGTTCTTCGTCTGGCGCTTCCTCGCCCCGGGGCTGTGGTGGCATCCGCATCCGTTCAGCCTGTCTGCGGAGCCGGTGCACACCGGACCTGACGGGCACGGGCGGCTGCGGATCACGGTTCGCGATCTCGGCCGGGGCTCGGCACAACTGCTAAGGCTGCGGCGCGGAACGAAGGTCGCCATAGAAGGGCCGTACGGGCTCTTCAGCACCGCCGCGCGTAGCAAGGACCGCGTGGTCATGATCGGCGCCGGCATCGGCATTACGCCGTTGCGGGCCCTCCTCGAAACCACCCCTTTCGTCCCTGGCCAGGCGACGGTTCTGCTCCGCGGGCACAGCAGCCAGGAGCTCTACCTGGGCGAGGAAATCCTCGAACTGTGCCGGCAGCGCGGCGCCACCCTGTTCCACCTGACCGGCGGACGGGACCCCGGCTCACCTGGCAGCTGGCTTCCGGCCGCCGAACACCGCGCCGGGTATGCGCTGGCGGACTACGTTCCGGAAATCGCCCACGCCGACGTCTATGTGTGCGGTCCCTCACGGTGGGCAGGCAACGTCCTGAACGCCGCCCGCGCCGCTGGCGTCCACGAAGATCAGCTCCATCACGAAAGGTTTGACTGGTGAGAATCAGAGCAGCAGTTTCAGCCGCCTTGGCTTCGGCCGGCATCCTCCTGGTCGGCTGGCAATCAGGTGTCCATGTGGCCGATACCCGCAGCGCGGTTGCGGCGGCAGCAACGGGAAACCAGGCTTCCGGGGCGGGAACCACAGACAGCAGCGGCACCGCGTCGTCGGGGGCCGCCGGTGCCGCGGCCAAGGCCGGCGGCACGTACGACGGCGATGTGGTCCAGACCCGCTTCGGCACCGTGCAGGTCCGGATCACCGTGAAGGCCGGGCAGATCACCGACGTCACGGCCCTGAAACTCACCGACGCCGAGGGCCGGTCCGCGCAGATCAGCAATTACGCCGCCCCCATTCTCCGCAGCGAGGTGCTCCAAGCACAGTCCGCCGACGTGCAGACCGTGGGTGGCGCCACCGTGACCAGCGACGCCTACCTCACCTCCCTCCAGGCAGCCCTCGATGCAGCAAACCTCTGAGACCACGCACCGCCTCCGGGCCCGGACCTTCACCTGCATGGGGACCGTCATCAGCCTGACTGTCCCTGCGGACGCGCACAAAGCACCCCAGGCTGCGGCGGATGAGCTGGAAGCGGCGACCGCCGTCGTCGAACGCCTTTTCACTGAACTGGACAGCATCTTCAGCCTCTACCGCGCCGATTCGGAGGCGAGCAGGCTGGTGCGCGGCGAACTCGCACTGCCGGAGGCTTCCGCTCAAATGCGGGCGCGATATGAGGAGGCGGCCGAGTGGAGGCTCCTCACGGAGGGTGCGTTCACGCCGGAACGTCCGGACGGGGCGCTGGATCTATCCGGGATCGTCAAGGGGCACGCCATCAGGGAAGCCGGCATGTCGCTGCTGGCGCTCGGCATGGCCAACTGGTGCCTGAATGCCGGCGGGGACGTGCTGGTCGGCGGCTCCCCCAATCCCGGCACCGATGTGCCCTGGCGCGCGGGGATTGTTGATCCGGCGGACCGGAGGACCCTGCTGGCCGGCTTCCCGCTGGGCGGGGCGGCGCCGGGTTCGCCGGTTGGTTCGCCGGTTGGAAGGACGGCCGACGGCGGGACCCGGGTAGCGCTGGCCACCTCCGGTTCCGCGGAACGCGGGGACCACATCTGGAGGGTCACGGCCGAGGCCGTGGAATTCCGGCAGGTCTCCGTCGCTGCAGCGGACGTGGTCACCGCCGACGTGCTGGCAACCGCGATCGTCGCCGCCGGGGTCCCCATGCTCAACCGCGCCACCGCCATGTGGGACATCGAGGCGCTGGCCGTACGTGCAAATGGCGAGCTGCTGGCGACGGGCGGGTTCCGCCGGTAGTTTGGCTTGCCCGCCTAGAGCCGGGTGAGCTGGGCGAACCTGGGCTGGAGGTTGTCGCCGGAGGACTTGCCCGTGACCCGCCGGACCACCCACGGCGCGGCGAATTCCCGGACCCAGCGGGCGTTGGCCCTTAGCGTCTCCGCCTTGCTGAGCTCCGGGACGGGGGTCATTGGCGGAACCTGGATCGAGTGCTCGTGTTCGAGGACCGTCAGGACGCGCTTGGCCATGTTGGCATGGCCGGCGGCGGACATGTGCATCCGGTCCCTGGCCCACATGCCCCAGTCGTAGTATTCGTTGAAGCGCCAGTAGTCCACCAGCAGGGCTCCGTGGTCCCCCGCTATGCCGCGCACGAGTTCGTTGTAGATGGCCGTACGCCCCCGCATGGTGCCGAAGACCTTCGAGCCCCGCGCGTCGAAGCCTGTGAACAGCACCACGGTGGCGCCCGTGGCCGCGAGCTTCCCCACGGCTTTTTCGTAGTCCACGAGCAGGTCGTCGATGTCGATCTTGGGCCGGAGAATGTCGTTGGCACCGGCGTAGAGGGTCACCAGGGTGGGATTGAGCGCGACGGCGGCGTCCACCTGCTCGGCCAGGATCTGCCGCAGCTTACGGCCGCGGATGGCGAGATTGGCGTAGCCGAAGCCGGGGTCGGCCGAGGCCAGCTGCTCCGCCACCCGGTCAGCCCAGCCGCGGACCCCGTTGGGCCGCGTCGGGTCGTCGTCACCCACGCCCTCCGTGAAGGAATCTCCGAGGGCAACGTAACGGGCCGTGAAATCCATGGGAGCAAGTCTGCCACCCGTTGCCGGGAGCAACCAAGACAGCTCCGCGCTGTGCACGTACTGCCTGGTGTGGTGCTACTGCTGCCGCTCGCGGAGGATCCAGTGGTTGCTGTCCAGGCGGGCCACAATTTTTTCGCCGATGCGGGCCAGGTCCGCAACATCACGCTCAGTCAGGGCATCGAGAAACAGCGAGCGCACGGATTCGACGTGGCCCGGCGCCAGCTCCACGATGGTGGACATGCCCTCTTCGGTAAGGTGCGCGGTGGTGACCCGGGCATCTCCGGGATGCGGCCGGCGTTCCACCCAGCCGCGGTTCTGGAGCTTGGTGACCACATGGGAGAGCCGGGAGAGGGAGGCGCTGGTCCGTGCCGCCAGCTCACTCATCGGCAGGAAGCGGCCCTCGGCTTCGGAGAGCATCGCCAGCACGTTGTAGTCGAACAGCGACACCTTGCCGGCGGCATGCAGCTGGGTATCGAGCGACGCGGGCAGCATGGTGTTGATGCTCAGCAGGGCAAGCCATGCCCGGCGTTCATTGGCGTTCAGCCAGCGCGGTTCGGTCATTACTCCATCCTAGGAGAACTGACGCTTGACGGTTCAAGGCCGGTTCCGGCGGCGGCGAGTCGCGGGCTGCCAGGGCTCGGGCGGTAGGCTGGCGGTCATGTACGTAGTTTCCCTGACCTACAAAGTGGCCCAAGAGATCGTGGACCAGCACCTGGATGCCCACGTGGACTGGCTGAAGGAAGCCTTCGATGAAGGCGTCTTCATCGCCGCCGGCCGCAAGGTTCCGCGTACGGGCGGCGTGCTGCTCTCCAGGGCCGACCGTCCGACGCTCGACGAGTCACTGGCCAAGGACCCGTTCAACGTGCACGGCGTAGCCGACTTCGACGTCATTGAATTCGCCGCAAACCGCACTGCGCCGGGGTTCGAGAACCTGCTGGACTAGTCGCGCGGCTCCATCAGCTTTTTCAGGCCGCCTTTGCGCGGAACCTTCACCGGCTGCGGCCAGCGGGGGCTGAGGTTATCGCCCAGAGTGACGCCTCGGAGCTTGCGGCCAAACAGCGGCAGCACCCAGTCATTCACCCAGCGCCGCTGCCGCCGCTCCCAGTCGCGGAGCGTCGTCCTGGCCGGCGGCTCCCACTCCTTGAGGCTGATCTTGTGCGGCACACCCAGGTGGTCCAGGATTTGCGCCGCGAGGTACTTGTGCCCGGCCTTGGACATGTGCAGCCGGTCGGCGTCCCACATCCTGCGGTCATGGAAGGCCTCGAAACACCAGTAGTCCACGAGCACAGCCCCGTATTTGGCGGCGAGCTCACGGACCCGCTGGTTGTATAGAGTGTTCCGCTTCTTCAGCGGTTCAAGCACCGCGGACACCTTGACGTCGAACCCCGTGAACAGGACCAGTGTGGCGCCGGTCGCAGCCAGCCGGGCCACCAGTTCCTCGTATTGGGCCAGGAGCTGGTCCATGTCCGTGCCGAAGTCCAGGATGTCGTTGCCGCCGGCATAGAGGGTGATGAGTGTGGGCTCCATGGCGATTGCCTGCTCCAGCTGCTCATCCACGATGTGGCGCAGCCGCTTGCTCCTGATCGCCAGGTTGGCGTAATGCCAGCCGGGTTCTGCCTTCGCCAGCTTCTCCGCCACGCGGTCCGCCCAGCCGCGCACGCCGTTCGGCATCCGGGAACTCCGGTCGCCCACGCCTTCGGTGAAGGAATCCCCGACGGCGACAAACACCCGCCGCCGGCCCCGGTCCGGAAGCAATGGAGAGACACCCACCCGGACAAGGTATACACGCCGAGCAACACCGAGGGAAACCGCAGATGAACACCACCGTTCTGAGGAAGCGTCCGGGTTGAAGCGACGAAAGCTGAGGAAGCGTCCGGGGTCAACCGACGAAAGCTGAGGAAGCGTCCGGGTTGAAGCGACGAAACCTCAGGAAGCGTCCGGGGTCAGAGCTCGGCTTTGCCCTGGCGCCAGTAGCCCATGAACGCCACCTGCTTCCGGTCGATCCCGACGTCGCGGACCAGGTAGCGTCGCATCTCCTTGATGACACCCGCCTCGCCGGCGATCCACGCGTAGAACGGCAGGGCACCCGCGGGCTTGTCGGGGTTCTTCGTGGCGCTGACCGCGGCGGGGTCTAGGCGGGCAGGGGTTTCCCAGAGGATTTCCTGGTCAACGTTGACGTCGTCCGGTTCCGGCCCGGCGGCTTCGGCGGACTTGATGCCCACCCAGCCCGGCACGGGGACGGCCATCCTGACCGCTTCCTGAAGGAGTTCGCCGTGCGGCCGGGACCTGCCGATCGAGGCGCCGCGCGCCAGCCAGGTGATTTCGACGTCGGCCGCCGTTTCCAGGTCCAGGAAGTCGCCGGCCTCCGGCACTTCCAGGAAGGCATGCCCGCTCATGTAGTCGGGCAGGCTTTCGAGAATGGCACTGATCGCGGGGACAGCCGTCTCGTCGCCGGCCAGGAGCACACGCCCGGCCAGGCCCGGCCGCCATTCGATGCCCGAATACGTTTCCGCGGTGACGCAGTGCGCCGCGCGGTTGTTCGGCCCGATCAGGGTGAGGGCGTCACCCGGCTTGGCCGTCAGCGCCCAGTTCGCCGCGGGACCGCCGTTGCCGTCGGCGTCGAAATGCATCACGAAGTCGACGTCGATCTCCGGGTAGACGGCGTCCAGCCGGGCATGGCGGACGGTGTAGGTGCGCATGGAGCCCCGCGTGGCCGGATCCATGGCCAGCCATTCCTGGTACCAGCTGCTCTCCTCCATCCGGAACTTTGGCAGCGGAAGCCGGCTGCCGTCCGGCGCCAGCGACGGGATCATGAGTTTGATGCGCAGGTCCAGGCTGTCCCCGTGGACACCGAAGTCGCGAAGCGAGTAGCCCCCGAGCGTCACCCGCCGGAAGTTCGGGCTGAGTTCCTGCACGGCCGAGACGGTGACGTCGAACGCCAGGGTCATCGGCTCGGTGGCGAAGCCGGGACGGTCCGTGACGGAGGTGCGGGCTGCGTTCTTCTCCACTGCGCTGTTCTGTATTGCACTCATGAGGCCATCTCCAGGGTCGTGGTCGGAACTTTTGGGTCGGCGTGGTGCCTGCCGAGGGGGATGATCAGCGGGGTGCCGGACACCGGGTCCGGGACCACCCGGGATTCCAGTCCGAAAACGCTCCGGACCAGCTCCTCGGTGATCACGCTGGACGATGTGCCCTCGGCCACGATCTGCCCGGCCTTCAGGGCGATGACATGGTCGGCGTAACGCGCGGCAAGGTTGAGGTCGTGCAGCACGATCGCGACGGTAGTGCCGCGCTGGCGGTTGAGGTCGGTGACCAGGTCCAGCACCTCAACCTGGTGCGCCAGGTCCAGGTACGTGGTGGGCTCGTCGAGCAGCAGCACGTCCGTTTCCTGGGCGAGCGCCATGGCGATCCATACCCGCTGCCGCTGTCCGCCGGAGAGCTCGTCGACGTTCCGCCCGGCGAGCTCCAGCGTTTCGGTCGCTTCCAGCGCGCGCTGCACGGCGGCGTCGTCCTTCTCCGACCAGCTGCGGAAGAAGCCCTGGTGCGGGTACCGCCCGCGGCCCACCAGGTCACGGACGGTAATGCCGTCCGGCGCCGTCGGGTGCTGCGGGAGCAGGCCAAGGGTGCGGGCCAGCTCGCGCGCCGGGCGGGAGTGGATGTCCTTGCCGTCGAGGGTGACGGTGCCGCCGGCCGGCTTCAGGAGCCGGGACAGGCCGCGCAGGAGCGTGGATTTCCCGCAGGCGTTGGCGCCCACGATCATGGTCACCCTGCCCTCGGGGATCTCCGCCGTGAGGTTTTCCACGACCCGGCGCTGATCGTACTGCAGCGTGAGGTCCCGGGCTTGCAGAACAGCCATCAGGCATCCTTTCGGTTGGACTTGACCAGGAGCCACAGCAGGAACGGGGCACCGAGGGCACCGGTGACGACGCCGACCGGCAGGACGGTGCCGTCCAGCAGCAGCGGGGCAATGTTGGCGGCGAAGTAGTCCGCCGCCAGGACGATCAGGGCGCCCACCAGGGCCGACGACGGGAGGCTGGAGCGGCCGGTGAAACGGCGCGCGATGGGGCCGGCAAGGAAGGCGACGAAAGCCACCGGCCCGGCCGCCGCCGTCGCCACTGACGCCAGCGCGACGGCAGTGAGCACCAGACCCAGCCTGGTGGCACCCACCCGCACGCCGAGTCCCGCGGCGGCGTCGTCCCCCAGTTCGAGGATGCGCAGCGGCCCGGCCAGCACGGCGGCGGCCGGAACCAGGACCATCAGCGCCAGGGCCAGCACGCCCGCACGGTCCCAGCTGGCGGAGTTGAGCGAGCCGTTGATCCAGATCAGCGCCTCCGCGGCGGTGCGGATGTCGGCCCGGGTCATGAGGAAGCTGACCATGGCGTGCAGCGCGGCGGCGATGCCGACGCCGGCGAGGATGAGGCGGCTACCGGCGGCGTTCCCGCGGCTGCCGCCTCCGAGACCCAGGGATCCGCTGCGGGAAATGCCGTAGATCAGTGCCGCCACAGCCATCGCACCGCCCAGGGCAGCACCGGACACCGCGGCACCCGAGGCACCGAAAACCACGATGGCCAGGACCGCTGCGGCGCTGGCGCCGTAGCTGATGCCGATCACGTCCGGGCTGGCCAGCGGGTTGCGGAGCATGGTCTGGAACAGCGCACCCGAGAGCCCGAAGGCCAGGCCGATCAGCGTGCCGATGACCGCCCGTGGCAGCTTGGCCTCCATCACGATGAAGCTGGCGCCGGGGATCTTCTCGCCGCCGGTGAAGTGGGCGGCGAGGATTTTGAAGAAGTCGGGGATGGTCACGGTGTAGCTGCCCAGCAGGATACTGGCGGCCAGCAGAAGCACGACGCCGGCGGCCAGTACCACCGTACGGTTCAGCAGCCTCGGGTTCACCAGCCGCCGGTTCGAAGCGCGAACGGGCAGATAATGCCCGGTTTCCGGGGTTCTGCGGGCATTACCTGCCCGTTCGCGCATGGGGGTAGGGGCCTTCGGAGTCACAAGCCTGCCCCCTTGCCGCGGCGGACCAGCCACACGAAGACCGGCGCGCCGACCAGTGCCGTCATGATGCCGGCCGGGACCTCGCCGGGAAGCAGGATCACGCGGCCCACGACGTCGGACACGAGCAGCAGCGCGGGCGCGAGCACGGCGGAGAACGGCAGGATCCAGCGGTAATCGGGGCCGGTCAGGGAGCGGACGGCGTGCGGGACAACGAGGCCCACGAATCCGATGGGGCCAGCCAGCGCGGTCGCCGACCCACACAGCAGGACGATGCCCAGCGCGGTGACCGCCCGCGCCAGGCCGACGTTCTGGCCCAGGCCCCGGGCGACGTCGTCGCCGAGCGCCAGGCTGTTGAGGACCCGTCCGGCCAGGAGCACGATCAGTGCCCCCACGATGAGGAACGGCAGGCCGGGCAGCACCACGGACCAGTCGCGCCCCGCAATGCCGCCTACCTGCCAGAACCGGAAGCGGTCCAGAGTGTCCTGGCTGGAGACCAGGATGACGTTCATGAGGGAGAACAGCCCCGCGCTCAGGGCGGCGCCCGCGAGGGCGAGCTTGACCGGCGTCGCACCGTCCCGGCCCATGGACGCGATGAGGTAAACGACGACGGCGGCAGCAGCCGCGCCGATGAAGGCGAACCAGATGTAGCCGGTCAGGGAGGAGACGCCGAAGACGTAGATTCCGGTGACCACGGCCAGGGCGGCGCCGGCGTTGACGCCCATGATGCCCGGGTCCGCCAGCGGGTTGCGCGCCACGCCCTGCATGGCGGCACCGGCCAGGCCCAGCGCCGCACCGGCGAGCAGGCCCAGGACGGTCCGCGGGATCCGGGCGTGCACCACGGCGTGGTCACCGTCCGCCGGGTTGAACTGGGACAGGGCCTGCCACACGGTTTCCAGGGACAGGCCCCGCGCGCCGACGGCAAGTGAGGCGCAACAGACAACAACGAGCACGACGACGGCGGCCAGCAGCCAGGCGGTGCGCGGCCCGCGGACCTTGCGCGCAGGCTGGGCGCGAACGGACAGTTGGGGCCCAATGGCTGCGGCCGCAGGGGCCCCAAGTGTACGTTCGCGCCGGGTGGCGGGGGCCGGCGTCGTGCTCGGTGTCATCAGAGGTTGCTTACTTGACCGGGCTTACTTGGCCGCGGCAGTGGCTTTATCCGCTGCGCTCGCCAGCTGCGGCAGGAACGTGTCCAGCGACCACGGCAGGCTCAGCGGCGAGGAGGCCGAGATGGACAGGGTGAGCGTGTTGTCCGAATCCGCCACCATGGCGCCGTTCTTGATGGCCGGGATCTGGCCCAGCAGCGGGTCTGCCTTGATGGATTCCGTGGTCTTGGCGTCCGGAACCCAGGTCACGAAAATGTCGGACTCGAGCTCGTTGGCCTTTTCAGCGGACCACGGGATGAAGAACTCCTTGGACCCCTTCGAGTTCTCCTCCACCACCGGGGCAAGCTTCATGCCGATCTCGCTCAGGAAACGCGGGCGGTTGTCGTTGGCGGTGTACACGTTCACGCCGTCGCTCTTGGCCGGTTCGAGGTTTCCGTAGATGTAGCTCTTGCCCGCGAGCTGCGGGTAGGCGGAGACCTTGTCCTTGATGGTGGCTTCGGTGTCGGCGATCAGCTTCGTGGCCTCGGCTTCCTTGCCCAGCGCCTTGCCGATGATGCTCGTGGAGTCCTGCCAGGACGTGCCGTAGGCCAGCTCGGGATGCGCAACCACGGGGGCGATTTCGCTGAGCTTCTTGTAGTCCTCCTCCGTCAGGCCGGAGTAGGCACCCAGGATGACGTCCGGGTTGAGCTTGGCGATTTCGGTGAAGTTGATGCCGTCGGCCTCGGAGAACTGGGCCGGCGCCTTGTCCGAACCGAAGCCCGCGCCGAGCTTCTCCAGCGCGGCGTCCTTCCACGGTGTGGAGCCCTTGGCGTTGCCGCCCCATTCGTTCTTGGGCACGCCCACCGGAACCACGCCCAGCGCGAGTGCGACGTCGTCGTTGACCCAGGAGACGGTGACGACGCGCTTGGGCTGCTCCTTGATGGTGGTTTCACCAAAGACGTGCTTGAGGGTCACCGGGAACTGGGCGCTGGCGGACGATGTGGTGCTGGCTTCCGAAGCGGTGGAGGCCGGACCGGTCGAGCATGCAGTCAGGGAAAGCGCCGCGGCGGCGAGGACGGCGGTGGCCTTGCCTGCGGTCTTGAGCAGGGAGCGGCGCGTGGTGCCAGCGGCAGCGGAACCGCCGGGAACGGCCGACCGGCCGGGGAAGAGGGGGGAAGTCACGGAACTCCTTAGGTGAATGAAGCGAACCGAAGTAAGGCTAGCCTATCCTTCAGAAGATTACGAAAGGTTTGCGTCACGTAATTGTCCCGATGTGGCCAGACTAACGGCCCCGGCGCCTTGCCAGCCGAGGGTGAACAATGGTTCACTCGAAGGAGTAAACGCCCGTTCACCCTCATCCGGGCACCCGTCCCCACAAAGGCCCGCCGCACATGACAGAACCCTCTGCCCCGAAGCCAACCCGCAGCCCGTCCGCGATCACCACCGTCCTGGCGCTCAGCGGCACACTCGTGGCGCTAATGCAGACCCTCGTGGTGCCGCTGCTGCCCGATTTTCCGCGGATCCTGTCCGTCACTCCTGACGACGCGTCCTGGCTAGTGACCGCCACGCTCCTCGCCAGCGCCGTCGCCACCCCCATCGTGTCCCGCAGCGCTGATATGTACGGCAAGCGGAAGATGATGGTCATCTGCCTGGCCATCATGGTGACCGGCTCGATCATGGCCGCCCTCGGCGGGACCTTCCTGTGGCTGATCATCGGGCGGGCCCTTCAGGGGTTCTCCGCATCGCTGATCCCGGTGGGAATCAGCATCATGCGCGATGAACTGCCCAAGGAAAAGATGGGCTCCGCGGTGGCGCTCATGAGCGCCACCCTGGGCATCGGCAGCGCCATGGGCCTGCCGCTCGCCGGCCTCCTCTATGAAAGCCTCGGCTGGACCTCGATTTTCTGGGTTTCCGCGGCCGCCGGCACGCTCCTGCTGCTGGCGGTGGTGCTCGTGGTGCCGGAATCCAAGGTGCGCACCCCCGGCCGCTTCGACTACGCGGGCGCGCTGGTGCTCTCCGGCGCACTCGGATCGCTGCTGCTGGCCATTTCCAAGGGCGGCGCCTGGGGCTGGGGCTCGGAACCTGTGCTCCTGTTGTTCCTCGCGGCGGCGCTGCTGCTGGCCGTCTGGATTCCCTACGAGCTCAGGGTGGGCCAGCCCATGGTGGATCTTCGCACCACGGCGCGGCGGCCTGTCCTGATGACCAACCTTGCGTCGCTGCTGATCGGTTTCGCGATGTTCGCCAACATGCTCCTGACCACCCAGCAGCTTCAGCTCCCCGGCGCCACCGGCTACGGCTTTGAACTGAATGTCATCACCGCGGGCCTATGCATGGTGCCCTCCGGATTGGCCATGGTGGTGTTCGCCCCGGTGTCCGGCGGCATCATCCGGCGCTTCGGCGGCAGGTCCGCCCTGATGACCGGCGCGGGCGTGATGATCGTCGGGTACGTGGGCCGGGTGTTCTTCTACGACTCCATCACGTGGGTGATCATCGGCTCCACGGTGGTGAGCATCGGCACGGCCATTGCCTATGCCGCCATGCCAACGCTGATCATGGGTGCCGTCCCGATCACGGAGACCGCCTCCGCCAACGGCCTGAACAGCCTGGTCCGTTCCATTGGCACGTCGACCTCCAGCGCCGCCGTCGCCGCCGTGCTCACCTCGGTCACCATTCCGCTCGGCGCCGCCCGGCTGCCCTCGTTCGATGCCTTCAGGGATGTGTTCTGGATGGCCGCGTTGGCGTCCGCCGCGTCGGTCCTCGCCGCCATCTTCATTCCCCGTATCACCACCCACCGCCCGGCCGGGCCGGCTGCGGCAGAGCTGGTGGTGCAGGGGCGCGTCCTGGCCCCAGACCACCGGCCGCTCACGCCCGCCGTCGTCACCGTCCTCCAGACGGAGGGCGAGCCGGTGGACTGGAGCCGCGTGGACACCGACGGCAACTATTCCGTGGCGCTGCCGGGCGCAGGGAAGTACCTCGTGGTGGCCAACGCGGCGGGCTGGGCGCCGATGGCCGAGGTCTTCGATTTCGACGGCCGCACACTGAAGCAGAACTTCCTCCTGCACGAGCGGCTGGAAATCAGCGGCCGGGCGGCCATTGGCCGCGGGCCCGTGGCCGGCGCCGTGGTAACGCTGCTGCGCGCCACCGGCGAGCACGTGGACACGGCCAGGACGGACGACGACGGCGTGTACACACTTCCGCTGCCCGTCGCCGGACGCTACATAGTGACTATGCTTCATCCCGTGACTCATCAAGCCGTGGCGCGGAAGCTCGCCGTCGACAACCGCTCCGTGACCGTCGATCTTACAGCCGAACACCTCCCCCAGGGGATCGGCGCAGACGGGACCGCCGCGGGCCGGACCGGCGGGGAGCCGGTGCGGGCATGAGCAGCCCCAGCCAGGAATCGATCCTCACCGCCGCCGGGAGGCTGTTCGGCGAACGCGGCTACCGGGCCGTGACCGTCCGCGACATCGCTGCGGAAGCCGGGGTTTCGGCGGCCCTGGTGATGAAACTGTTCATCTCCAAGGCCAAGCTGTTCGCTGCAGTGCAGCCGGACGAGTCGCTGCTCACCGAACTGGCCGTCCCGGCGTCCGAGCTCGGCGGAGCCCTGGTTTTCCGCGTGCTGATGCGGCGGGAACGCGGCATGCAGGAACCCTGGGCCATGATTCCGATCAATGTTCACGATGCCCCGGATCCAGACGCGGCGCGGAACGAACTGCGCGAACGCTACCTCGGCAGCATCGCCAAGCTGATCGGGGATGCGACGCCGGACCGCCGCTATGCCTCGACGGTCACCGCGCTGATGACCGGGTTCGGCGAGACGGTCCGGACTTTGGGGCTCTTCGACGGCTGGGACTTTGACGAACTGGTGGCCTACTACGGCGGAATCGTCCAGGCCCAGATCGACGCCTGCACGGCCGCCCATGCAAAATCCGCTGGTTGATCCTGGGGCCACGACCGCAGGGTTCCCTGGCCGAGCTTGCGAGGCTAGGGGGCGGTTGGGGAGTAGGAGATGCTCAGCAGCAGCGCCTTGAGGGCCTGCCCTTCGGTGCCTGCCAGCCAGGACTTGGCGGCGGCGTCATTGGCGAAGGGCTTTTCGACGAACTGCACGTCGGCCACGATCACACCGTCCCCGGCGCGGATGATGCCGTCAAGCGCGGTGCCCTGTCCTGACTTGGGGGCCCCTGCCGCCAGGTGCATGCGGTAGGTCGCATTGCTTTCCATCCGGTCCACATAGAAGGCGTAGTGGGCGGCCGGCGCGGGCTGCGCGACGAGGCCCGGTACGGGTGCGGACTCGAAGACTGTGCGGCTCACCGGGTGGGATACGCCGTCGGCGATCCGCCCGGAGTACACGGTGGCCTGCTTGGTACCGCTGGCATCCAGAACTGTCGCCGTGGCCGAGTCCGACGGGGAGCCGGCGCCGGTGAAGAGCTCAACCTTCCAGTCCGCCGGGTACTTGAAGGACACGTGGCCGTTCGGGAACGTGTACGTTTTGACGTCGGCAGCCGCCGGAGCCGGCAACGGAGAGGTACCCGGCGTCGCCGCGCCACCTGCGCCGGCGCCGCCCCCGACGGAGGCTGACGGGCTCGGTGAACCCGACGCGGTCGCCGAAGCGGCCGGGGAGGACGACGACGGAGCCGCCGACACCATGGCACCGCAGCCGGCCAGGGAGAGGGCGGCGGCAGCAGCAAGGGCAGTGACGACGGGGACGCGGAACGCAGGGCGCATGATGGTGCCTTTCATAATGACGCCGTCAAGCTCGCAAGGGGCTGCTCTTGCCCGCCGCGTGGGGATGCCCTGACCCTGTGGAGCGTGTGGCGAAGACTGGTGGAGTCACCACAGTGGCACGCCAAATCAGCCCCCACTAGGGCCGGCGCAATAAATCCATCGATTTGTTATGAACCGTGCGAAAGCGTTAGGGACTAGCGCAGCACGATATCCACGGGATTGGCCTCAGACCGCCACTGCCCTTCTGTCCCCGGTTTCGGGGTGATAACGGGAGCCGTGAGCACGCCGGAGCGATTGGTGCGCCGGTCCCGCAGGATCTCGGTGACCGAGCCCAGGTGCCGGGACAGGTCTATGACGTTCTCCGGTGCCGCAAGGAGCAGCTGGAAGCCAAACTCATGCAGCGCCTTGATGCCCGCGCCGGCGAATTCCTCGGAAGCCAGCACAAAGGCCTCGTCCATCATGACGGTGCCGTACGTGGTGAAGCCCTGCTCGGCGATGCCCAGCTGGTAGCTCAGGGCAGCCGCCATGATGAACGCAGTGAACCGCTGGCGTTCACCGCCGGACATGGAGCCGGTGTCGGCGTGCATGAACACCTCCGCGCGCTTGCCACCCTTCTTCCCGGGGGCGTCCACCTCGCGGTGCTCCTTGCACTGGATGAACAGGTGGCCGCGCACGTCCAGCACCTCGGCCCGCCAGCGCCGGTCCTCGGGCGTCTGCGACCCCAGCCGCTTCACCAGCGTCTCCAGCGACTTGTAGCGGGCGGTGAGTTCGGCGTCGTCATTCTGGCCCACGTGAGACGTTTCCGTCTTGCCGTGCCGGGTGTGCCGGGTCTTCAAAGCGTTCTGGATGGCGTCCTTGAACTGCTTGGCCGTGGCGGGCAGGGTCTGCTTGATATCGAGTTCCAGGTAGCTGCCTTCGTGGAAATTCACCTCGGACAGGATTCCGTTCAGTGGCAGGATCCTGCTGGTAATGGAACGGCGCTCCTCATCCAGCAGGTGGAGCAGGGTGCTGAACGACTCATGCGTGCGCTGGTTGAAGAACTGCCGGAATTCGGTCTCCTGCGCGGGAAGCCCGTCATTGATAATCGCGTGGTACCGGGCCTCGAACTCGCCGACGGCGCCGATGGACGTGCCGTGGTCGGCCGAAATGGCCGTGCCCCAGTCGCGGACGAAGCCTTCGAAGATCCGCGTTAGCCGCTCCGACGTAGCCTGGGCGCGGGACTCTGCGCTGTGCAGGTCGCCGAGCAGCTGGGTCCGCACCCGACCGGCGAGGTTGTCCAGTTCGTGCATTTCCATGACGTCGCCGAATTCGGCGAAGTAGGGCGTCAGCGCTGCTGTGGTGGAGTCCGACGGCGGGGCCTGGTTCAGGCGGGTACGGGCGGCTTCCAGCAGTGAATCGGAGGCCGTGAGCTGCTGGTCCAGTGCCTTGTATTCGCTCTGCAGCACGGCGGCGGCCTCGGTGCTGGACTGGTGCTTTTGGCGGGCCGCTTCGATGTTGGCGCGAAGCGGTTCGAGGTCGGCCTGGGCGGCGAGGGCGTCCTTGAGCCGCTGTTCAATCCTGCTTAGCTCGTCTGCAGCAACCGCCGCAGAGACCTGTTCCCACGGGCGGTCGTCCTCGGCAACCCTGCGGAGGGCCTCGAGCTGCCGTGACAGGCCCTGGTGTGATTCCTCGCGGCTTTGGGCCAGCTGCGCCGCCTTTGCCAGTTCCTGTCGCAGGTCTTCCGCCTGCCCGGCCACGAGCTCCAGCTTGGAGGCGTTGTCGAACCCGAGGACGTAATCCTGGCGGCTGGTGAAGCGGTCGTCCTTCTCCACGGTGTGCCGGTTGCGTTTGACCACGCCGCCGAGGCTCAGGCCCTTGTCTAGGGCCGCCAGTTCGTCGGGGTTGGCCACGCACGGGTACGCGAAGTCGAGGGCGATCCGCTCGCGGATCCACATCCCGGCTTCCGCGTTTGTCCCGGTGGTGAGGATGTCCAGCTTGGTCAGCAGGTCGCCGTCGGCCACGTCCTCCACCGCGAGTGCCGCCCCCGCGAGCGGCTTGGAGACGTCCACCGCGCGCAAGGCGCCGCGGACCGTGTGGTCATTCAGGTAGCGGGTGACCGCGGCGAAATGCTCACCCGGAACAAGCAGCGTGGTGGCCAGGTTCCGCAGTGCACGTTCAGCGGCGGGTCGCCACTGCTCCTGGCCCTCGGCAAGGTCAATCAGCTCGCCGCCGAACGGCATCTGCTCCTCGGGAATGCCGGTGGCCGCCGCAATCGCAGCCCGGTTTTCAATGCTCGACGGCGGCAGCAGGGACTTGCGCGTTTTCAGCGACACAAGCTCCTGTTCGGCCGCGGCAAGCTCGCGCTTCTTCGCGGCATGGGCGTCGAAGGCCTCGAAACGGAGCTCCTGCAGGGCCGCGGAGTCGTCCTTCAGCTCGGCCGAGCGGGTGGCCGCCTGCTCGTGGGCCTGCTCCCAGCCGTCAGCCGTCCACTCCAAGTCCAGGCCGGCGTCCGTCAGCGCCTGCCGGGCCGCCTCTTCCACCTGCCGGCGGAGCTTCAGGCCCACCCGGGCGTTCTCGAGGGACTGCTCAATCGAGGAGATGGCGTTGCCGCCCTGGTTGTTGTAGTCCGCCTCCAGCTGCCGGAGCTCCTTGGCCAGCCCGTCGCGCACGCTGCGTTCCGCTGCGAGCTCCTTGGCCTTCGTCTGGGCGAGCGCCTTGAAGCGGGCCAGCGTTTTCTCGTGCACGGTGACAGCAAGCTGCTGCCGGTAGGCCTCGAACTCCTCGCCCGCGAGTTCGCGGAGCCGGTTCGCGTCCAGTAGCGACTGGGCGTACTCCCTGTTCAGACCCGGGACGGGGGCCAGCTGGTCGCGCTGCTGCCGGACATCTTCCAGGCGCTGCCGGATGGACATGAGGTTGCTGAATTCCTCGACGACGTCGTCCGCCGCGGCCAGGGTGGCCGGGGCGTCCAGCACCTGGTCGCGGAAGAACGTGTTCACGCTGCCGCCCAGGCCCTTTCCGGCCTGGATGACGCGGAGCAGGGGCAGCGCCTGGTCCGAGTTGATGCCCAGGAGCCGGCGGAACCGCTCCGCGAACGCCTTGTGGACATCAAAAACCTGGGCGTCCGGGAAGATGTTTTCCAGCGCAACCCTGGTGAAGCGCTTCTCGGCGATGTCCTCGATCGCGGCGAGGTCCAGCGGCCTGGTGTCGATCAGGTAGTACCGGCCGACGCTCGACTCTGTGCCGTTCTTGGGCAGGTCGAACAGCGCCGATACCGTCACCCTGGTGCCCGCCGCGTTGTCGAAAGTCAGGGCGACGGCGGACCAGGTGGCGCCGGGACGCTGGAACGCGCTGGCCGAGCCTTCCCCGACGGCTTTGTCCCCCACCTTGCCGCGCATGTAGGTGAACGTGGTCCGCTTGTCCTCCACGGCGCCCGAGCGCTGCGCGGCGGCCTCGTTGGAGCGCGGCCGGGCGTCGAATACCCGCAGCATGGCGTCGAACAGCGTCGACTTGCCCACACCCGAATTGCCGGTCAGCAGGGTTCCGTTGCGGTCCACGTGCATCGTGTGGGCGCCATGGAACGTGCCCCAGTTGACCACCTGCACCAGAGCCAGGCGCATCTGGCCCGGGTTAACGACCTCGCCCAGCGGGAGCATGCTCGCGATGCTCATTTGGCCGCCTCCCCGCTGGTCGCCTTCGACTCCGCAGCCGATGCGTCGTTGTTCGTGTCACCTTCAGCGTCATCGCCGTCCGCGTCTTCGTCACTGACGGAGCGGTCGGCGTCGAGCTCTATTAGTGGTTCTGTTCCTGACGGATCTGCCGTGGCGGCTATTAGGGCTTCGATTTGGGTGGGGATGTCGCCTATGTTGTCGAAGGGGAGGGCCAGGGGCAGGGCGTTGGAGATGGTGTAGACGTCGTCCAGGGCGGTGGTGAGCAGGAGCTGGCGGGCGAGGAGTTTGGTGATCGCCCGGTTCACCACGTCCGAGTCGCGCAGGGCGTCCTGCTGGCCGGCCGGCTGGTAGTGCGCCACGAGTTCCGCGATTTCCTCGCGGGTGATGGTGGGGTCCGTCTGCGCCGTGACGTGGCGGTCCAGCAGGAGCC
This sequence comes from Arthrobacter globiformis, assembly GCF_030817195.1. NCBI lineage: Bacteria > Bacillati > Actinomycetota > Actinomycetes > Micrococcales > Micrococcaceae > Arthrobacter > Arthrobacter globiformis. The sequence goes on from NZ_JAUSYZ010000001.1 coordinate 20,028, forward strand.
GGAGGCGCAGCAGCACGATGGTTTCCACCCGGCTCAGGGCACGCTGCTGGCGCAGGATGCTGGAGCGGGCACTGCCGCCGATCGCCTCGGGGTCAACGGGACGCAGCACCGCGATCTTGCGCTCGTGGTCCAGCTGCAGCGTGAGGAAAAGCTCCGAGAGGCGGCTGCGCAGGATCAGCTGGTTGTCCAGCAGCGTTGTCCAGAGTTTCTCGTCCCGGCCGCCGTCGACGTATGGGCCTTTCAGCAGCTTCACGAGGGCCTGGCGGACCTTCATGGGCAGCACGCCGGTATCGCCGGGAAAGAGTGCGGCGCCGTCCACAAACGTGTCACGGGGGGTGACCGTGAACGCGTCGGAGCGGGGTGACTCCGCAGCCGATGCGTCGGTATCCAGCCCGCCGTGTGATTCTTGGGGAACTTCAGTCATCGCTAATCCTTCTTGAGCGTTACCACCGGCAGGTATGCCTTGCGGGTGGTGCCGTCTATCTGTTCGAAGTCGAGGGCCTCCCACGCCAGCTGGTCAAAGCCGGCGCCGGTGTGGAGTGCGTGCGAGAGGAGCGCGCGGATGGAGTTGATGTGCTGTTCCTCCGGCGGAAGCTGCTCCCACGCCTCGGCGAGGGTAGATGCGCCTGCAGCGGCGGCGCGGATCGCCTCCGGCCTGGCCTTGGCAGTCCGGGGCGAGCGGACCCGGTCCGAGTCGCTGAACGCGATGGGGTCAGCGAGCTTGGGCGGGGCAGCAAACTCGTCCGGGTCGAAGAGCTTGACCATGGCGAGGGACTCGAAACCGGCGTTGAACAGTACCGGCCCGCGGACCAGGCCCGGCCGTTCGCGTTCGTAGGGCATGGACCGGATGGCCTGCTCCGCTTCGCGCAGCACCTTGCGGAGGCGCACCGACTGGCGGAAGTCGTCACTCTGGACGTAGGTGTTCAGGCTCTCGCTGAGCTTGCCGTAGATGCGCTGGATCTGGCTGTGCTGCTGCCGGAGTTCGGCCACCAGGTTCTTCAGGGTCTCCCGGTCTTCCGGCGACAGGTCGTCCGCGAACTGGCGGCTGAGCACCTCGCCGATCGCGGAACGGAAGCGCAGCTGCTGCTGCGGGTCCTCGAGGAAGGCGGTGAAGGAACGGAAGGTCCTGCCCTCCGGGCTCTGGCGCAGCCGCTTGTCCGCCTCAAGGACCTGCGCCATCGTGGCGCCCTTGGTCAGGGATTCCTCGATGATCTGGTTCCGGAGCTCGCCCACGAGCTCCTCGATGCGGTCACGCATCTTCTTGTAGTCCGCGGGCAGGCTGGCGGCGAGGTCCAGGATGTTGCCGGCTGCTTCCACAGCCTGGTCGTCGTCGAGCAGGCCGTCGAAGTCACCGGAGCTGATGTCCTCGATCAGCTGCTGCCGCTCCTCGATCTCCTCCTCCAGCGCTTCGAGCCGTGCGCTCTGGTCCGGGTTGGTCTCGTTGGCGAGCTTCTCCACGTCTCCCAGGAGTGTGCCCAGCCGGGAGCCGTTAAGCGTGGACCTTTCGCTGGAGAGGCTGTCCAGGAACGCCAGCACGCGGGCGGCCGCCTCCGTGACTTCATAAACGATCTGCCCCGACTGGTTCCTGCGGGTCAGGAACTGCTTGCGGGTCCACTCATCGCCGAAGGTTTTTCCGTTGGCATGCCCGCCCAGCCCCGGCTCTTGGCGGCGCAACTGCTCAAGGAAGGAATCGACGTCGGCGTGGAATTCTTCCAGCGGAAGCTGCGGCCGGGTGCGCGTAAAGGACGCCTGCAGGACCGCGATCACCCACGGGGCGGAACGGGTGAGGGCCCATGCCGGTCCCTTGGTGAGGAGCTCAAGGTCCCTGAGCCTTGCGCTGATCGCGTCAGCGGAGGACGTGGCGGACCGGGGCACACACTCTCCTAGCAACTTGGGGGATGGTCTGGGCAGCGGAAACCCGAAAACTGCCAACTACAAGGTTAACGCAGAGACGCACGCCGGCCCGCGCCGCGGTCCCACACCCACCCCGAACGGGCCCGGTTGCCCTTCAGGCAACGTTACGGGTGTGACGGATGAGGTTTTCGCAATCACTCTGTGACCTACGCAGGAGTATTGTCTCGATCCCGTATCAAGGCGGCCACAGCATGGCCGAAACACTGGAGGAAGTTTCGCTCCTGGCCCTAGTCTCGAGCTACTGATCCATCCGCAGCAACGGCGCAGGGGGAAGCATGCAGTTCGACTTGAGTGCAGTGGAGACAGGCACCTTGGTGTTCATTGGAACACTGGTGTTTGCCCTGGTGCTTGTCTTGTTCGTGGCGGCGGCGGCATTCGCCGCGCTCGTCCTGGTAGGCGTAGGGAGGCTGGCCTGGCTGGTCATTGCCGCTGCGCTGCTCAGGACCGTCCACGGGATCAACCACGCCTGGGACGGCCTGGTGCACCACGCCTCTACCGTCGAGTTTCCCACGGAATTTCAGGGGCAGCCGTCCCCTAGCACCGGAACCTACCCGCGGGTAGCATTGAGGGACAGCTGAAGGGTTCTCCACCCGCGGCGGACCCAGGGCTTTGAGCCGGTCATTCCGGTTAGAGGAGATGCCCCGTGAGCTCCGCCACTGACAGCCAGGCGGCTGAACGCCCGGCCACTGACAGCACGGCTGGTGACAGCACAACTACAACCGCCACGGCTGCGGACGGCACTGCCGCCGTCCCGCCCATGGACAGTCCCGCGTCGGAAACACCCGTCGCTCCAGAGAAGATCGGCGCCGGTGCGTCCGCCGAGGACGCCCGCGCCATTGCCGAAGCAGCACGCGAAACCGAGTGGGCCAGGCCCAGCTTCGCGAAGGGCCTGTACCTCGGCAGCTTTGACCTGGGCCTCATCCACCCCTGGCCCGCCGCCAGACCCGATGACGTGGAACGCGGCGAGGCCTTCATGGCACGGCTGACGGAGTTCTGCCGCACCATGTCCGGACGGACCATCGAACGTGACGCGAAAATTCCCGACGAATACCTCCGCGGCCTGGCAGAGCTGGGCGTGTTCGGCATGAAGATTCCGCAGGAGTACGGCGGCCTGGGTCTGTCCCTGGTCTATTACGGCCGCGCGCTGGCTCTGCTCGGATCTGTGCACCCGAGCCTGGGCGCCCTGCTCTCCGCCCACCAGTCCATCGGCGTGCCGGAACCGGTGAAGGTGTTCGGCACACCCGAGCAGAAACGCAAGTATCTGCCGCGCTGCGCGGAGGGGGCGGTCACGGCATTCCTGCTGACCGAGCCCGACGTCGGCAGCGACCCCGCCCGGATGGGCAGCACCGCTGTTCCCACTGCCGACGGCGAGTCGTACGTTCTGGACGGCGTCAAGCTCTGGACCACCAACGGCGTGATCGCCGAGCTCGTGGTGGTGATGGCGGTGGTGCCGCAGCACACCGACGCGGGCGGCGCCGTCCACAAGGGCGGCATTACCGCCTTCGTCGTGGAAATGGACTCCCCCGGAATCACAGTGGAGAACCGCAACGCCTTCATGGGCCTGCGCGGCATCGAGAACGGCGTGACCCGGTTCCACCAGGTCCGCGTGCCCGCCGCCAACAGGCTTGGCCGCGAAGGGCAGGGCCTGAAGATCGCGCTCACTACCCTGAACACCGGCAGGCTCTCGCTGCCGGCGCTGTGCGTGGCGACGGGACGCTGGAGCCTCAAGATCGCGCGGGAATGGTCCAATGCCCGCACGCAGTGGGGCCGCCCGGTGGGCAAGCACGAAGCAGTGGGCAAGAAGATCGCGTTCATCGCCGCCACGGCGTTCGCCCTCGACGCCGTGTTCGAGCTGTCCGCCGAGATGGCCGATGCCGGGCAAAAGGACGTCCGCATCGAGGCGGCACTGGCCAAGCTGTGGTCCACCGAGATCAGCTGCCGGATCGCGGACGAACTTGTGCAGATTCGCGGCGGCCGCGGCTTTGAGACGGCCGATTCGCTTGAAGCCCGCGGCGAGCGCGCCGTCCCCGCAGAGCAGCAGCTGCGCGACCTGCGGATCAACCGCATCTTCGAGGGTTCATCCGAGATCATGCGGCTGCTGATAGCCCGCGAGGCCGTGGACGCGCACCTCGCCGCCGCCGGGGACCTGGCCTCCGCGGAGGCGAGCCTTTCGGACAAGGCGCGGGCCGCCGTCGGCGCCTCCGGCTTCTACGCAAAATGGCTGCCCAAACTGTTGGCGGGCGCCGGCATGGATCCGCGCTCCTACAGTGATTTCGGGCGGCTGGCCAAGCACCTCCGCTTCGTGGAGCGGTCCTCCCGCCGGCTCGCCCGCCAGACCTTCTACGGCATGGGCCGCTGGCAGGCCCGCCTGGAGCACAAACAGGCGTTCCTGGGCCGGATCGTGGACATCGGGGCCGAGCTGTTCGCCATGGCCGCCAGCTGTTCCCGCGCCGAGATGCTGCTCCGCACAGCACCCGAACGCGGCGCCACCGCGTTTGAACTGGCCGACGCCTTCTGCGAGCAGGCACGCGTCCGGGTTGACGAGTACTTCGACCAGCTGTGGCGGAACACCGACGACGGCGACCGCGACCTCGCGCGCAAGGTGCTGTCCGGCAACTACACGTGGCTGGAGGCCGGTGTGCTGGACCAGTCCGAAGGGACCGGCCCGTGGATCGCCGATGCCTCCGCCCGCAAGTCGACCAAGGAGAACCTGCACCGCCCCTACCGCTGACCGCGCCAGGCACCGGGTACCAGCCTCTGACTCCGCGCCCCTGCCCTGCCCCTGACAAGGGAAGACACGCCACACCAAGATAGTAAGCATCCTTGCTAATGCCCACTGAACGGAGTTAGCTAGAAACTGAGGCCAGCGCCTTGGCCTCGGCATTGCGTTGCCCGGCTTAGGCCCCTGAGCCGGGTCCGTTCAATGAAAGCGAGTCGCTGATGAGCACCCCAATCGGCTCCGGGGACAGACGGCCCCGGCGCACTTCCCCTGAATCAGGCACGTCCGAAACCAGCAGGCCCGAACACAGCAGGCCGGAACACAGCGCGGCGGACGCCCCCACTGAAGCCACGCCTGTCTACGATGCCACCCAGTCCCGGCGTTCGGACCGTCCGGGTGTCACCAGCACCGGCGCCGCGACGGACACGCACACCAGGGCCCTCAACACCACGGACGCGGGCACGCCGTACGCCGAGCGCGACTACACACCCGACAATGAACCGGACGGCCGCCCGGACACGGCACGGCCCGACGATCCGGCCTTTGCCACCCGGGAGATGGCCGCGGCCCGCGAACGGGAGGCGTTCGGCGGCATTAAGATCGGCTCGGCGTTCTTTGGCTGGCTGGCCGCCACGGGCATGGCCGTGCTGCTGACCGCCCTGGTCGCCGCGGCCGGAACCGCCGTGGGACTTGCCACGAACCCCGACGTGAACACCGCCGTCGGCCGGGCCGCCTCGAACCAGACAGTGGGGATCGTGGGCATCATCGTCCTGCTGGTCATCCTCTTCGCTTCCTACTACAGCGGCGGCTACGTCGCCGGCAGGATGGCACGGTTCAACGGTGCGAAGCAGGGGTTCATGGTGTGGATCTGGGCCCTGATCGCTGCTGTGCTGGTGGCCGTGCTGGGCATGATCGCCGGCGAGCAGTTCAATATCCTGGCGCAGCTGAACAGCTTCCCCCGGATTCCGGTCAACGAGGGCCAGGTGACCACCACGGGCATCATTGCCGCCGTCGTGGTCGCCCTGGTGGCGCTGGTAGGTGCCGTACTGGGCGGCATGGCCGGCATGCATTTCCACCGCAAGGTGGACCGCGCCGGCTTCACACCCACCGCGGATTATGAGGAGCACTGAATAAAGAGGACCGCTGACCGGCCGCCGGATTCCCTAACGGTAAAGCGCGACGGCGTCCACGTAGAACCAGTGCCGGTCCACCCTGAGGAAGCGGCTGGTTTCGTGGTGGACTCCGCGCCCGCCGTCCTGGCGGAAGTGCGCCTTGAATTCCACAACGCCTTCGGTGTCGAGCGGGCCGCCCCGCTCGACGGACACGATGTCCAGCCGCCGCCACTCCAGGCCCGGGTCGAACTCCAGTTCCGCGGGCCGTGTACTGGAGTGCCATGTTTTCAGGAGGTAGCCGGCATCCAGCAGGACGAAAGCAGAATAGCGGGAACGCATCAACTGCTCGGCGGTGGCTGCCTCTGCCGCACCGCTGTGGAACCGGCCGCAGCAGTCCGCGTACTGCTCGCCGGAAAGGCACGGGCAGTTACCGGAAAAGGGTTCTGGCTCGGTCATTGGATCCCTTGGGAACGTGGTGGGCGGCTTACTGAATCAGACTATAGGGGGCTTGATGCGGCCGGGTCCTATAACAGCTTTGAAACAACAGTTGCCGGCACTTGTCATGAGGGCATGTCGGCAGTAAATAGTCCGTATGGTGGTTAGGGGCTGATTTCCGGCGTGATCACCGGGCTTGATCACTGCGTGACGGGCCGGGCGCCGATGGTAAGGAGGGTGAAGTGGAAGATCCGACAACGATTGCACTGAACCTGACCTTTTTTGGCACCCTGGGTGTTGCCTTCCTGATGTTCGTCGGCCTGTGCATCAGCGTCGTGCTCACGCTGCTGCTTGCCGGGCTGGGACGCCTTGTGGCGCTGATCGTGATGGCGCTGTTCGGCCGTTTCCCCAGGAACGAGACCATCGAGATCGTGCGGCTCGCTGCTGACGGAAGCCCACTGCCCGCGGACGCAGAAGTGGTGCCGGCAAAAGCCAAGGCGAAAAAGACCAAGGCCCCCAGGCCGGTCCGCGAGCCCCGTACCCCGATCGACTGGAAGAAATTGCGGACCCGCGCCGGCCTTCAGGAGGCGCTCCGCAGCGCCGTCGTCCACCATCCCCTGGTGACTGCCGCCCGGCCGGTGCCGCCCGTCCTCGCGAAGGACTGGGCCGACGCCGTGGCTGCCGCCGACGCCCGCGCAGTGGCGCGTGCCCGGGCCGCCGCGCCGGAAGTCAAGGTCACCGTGCGGGACCTGCCGCCGCCCGACGTCGCTGCGGCCAGCGTGACGGAGGTGGCTCCGCTCGTGGAGTCGGCCTTGCGCCACGACGCCGTGCCCGCCGACCCCGACAGCAACGGTGCTGGCAGCAACGGTTCGCCCAACAAGAGCGCCACCAGCAAGGGCGAGACTGTCCGGTCCGCCTTGGCGCTGTCCGCCCAGCCGCCACGGCCTGCGCGGAAGCCGGCCGTAGCCGGACGTGTCACCGTCCTGGACACCGGCTCCATGACGTCGCTCGCGCAGCACCCGGACGCCCGCACCCGGGCCTGATCCCACGCGAGATAAGCCGCCGGCATCCCTTACCCTGAGCAACCATCTCCGCTAGCGTGAAACCCATGGAATTCAGATACCTCGGAAACAGCGGCTTCAAGATTTCGGAAATCACGTTCGGCAATTGGCTCACGCATGGCTCCCAGGTGGAGAACGACGTCGCCACCCGGTGCGTGCGGGCGGCGCTGGACGCCGGCATCAGCACCTTCGATACCGCGGACGTCTACGCCAACACCGCGGCGGAAACCGTTCTGGGCGAAGCGCTCAAGGGCGAACGCCGGCAGTCCATCGAGATCTTCACCAAGGTCTTCGGTCCCACCGGTCCCAAGGGTAAAAACGACCTCGGCCTGTCCCGCAAGCACATCATGGAATCCATCGACGGGTCCCTCAGCCGGCTGCAGACGGACTACGTGGACCTGTACCAAGCGCACCGCTACGACTTTGAAACGCCGCTCGAGGAAACGATGCAGGCGTTCGCGGACATCGTCCGGCAGGGAAAGGCCCTGTACATCGGCGTCAGCGAGTGGACTGCCGAGCAGCTCCGCAACGGCCACGCCCTGGCCAAGGAACTGGGCTTCCAGCTGATCTCCAACCAGCCGCAGTACTCCATGCTGTGGCGGGTCATTGAGGAGGAAGTGGTTCCGACGTCGGAGGAACTGGGGGTCTCCCAGATCGTCTGGTCCCCCATGGCGCAGGGTGTGCTGAGCGGCAAGTACCTGCCCGGCAAGCCGCTCCCGGAAGGCAGCCGCGCCACCGACGACAAGGGCGGCGCCAAGATGATCCAGCGCTGGCTGCGGGACGACGTCCTGGCCGCCGTGCAGGAGCTGCGGCCGGTCGCCGAGGAGGCCGGGCTGACCATGCCGCAGCTGGCGGTGGCCTGGGTACTGCAGAACCCGAACGTCGCCTCCGCCATCGTGGGCGCCTCCCGGCCGGAACAGGTGGCGGACAGCGCCGCGGCCGCCGGCGTGCGCCTTGAACCGGACGTCCTGAAGAAGATCGACGCCGCCGTCGGCTCCCTCGCCGAGCGGGACCCGGCCCAGACAAAGTCCCCCGCAACCCGCGAGGCCTAGGAGCACCCATGACGGATCTTCCAGACCTTGCGGTCACCGGCGCCACCGGGGTCCTTGGCGGCATGGTGGCCCGCCAATTGTCCGCCGCCGGGTTCTCCCAGCGCCTGCTGGTGCGCGACCCCCGGCGGGCGCCGGACCTGAAGGACGCCCGGGCCGCGCCGGTCAGCTACGGGGACCCGGCGCTGTCCCGCCCGGCCCTGAAGGGGGTGAAGGTCCTGTTCATGGTGTCGGCGGCGGAGGCGGAGGACCGGCTGCAGCAGCATTACGCCTTCGTGGACGCCGCAGCAGAGGCCGGCGTGCAGCACGTTGTGTACACGTCCTTCTTCGGGGCGGCGCCGGACTGCACCTTTACGCTGGGCCGCGACCACTACGCCACCGAGGAGCGGATCAGGGCGTCCGGCATGGGATTCACGTTCCTGCGGGACAACTTCTACCTGGATTTCCTGCCCATGCTGACCGGGGAGGACGGCATCATCCGGGGTCCGGCGGGCGACGGCGTGATGGCCGCAGTCGCGCGGGAGGACATTGCCCGGTCCGCGGTGGCCGTTCTCCGTGACCCGGCCGTCCACGCCGGGGCTACCTACGACCTGACCGGACCGGAAGACATCTCGCTGGCGCACGCCGCCGAGGTGCTCACGCGTGCCACGCGCAGGACCGTCACGTACCACCACGAAACCGTGGACGAGGCATTCGTCTCCCGCGCTTCCTACGGCGCACCGGACTGGCAGGTCGAGGCATGGGTCAGCACGTACACCGCGATCGCCGCCGGAGAGCTGGCCGGGGCGACCTCGGACGTACACGGCCTCACCGGTCAGGACCCGATGGCACTTGAGGACCTGGTGAAGCTGCCGCAGCTGTAGCGCCTGCTGACGGTGCCGGGCTGCTGACGGAGCCCGGCTGTTGACGGTCATATGCGCGCGGCGTAAACCTGTGAAGAGGAGCACGCCTATCAGCAGCTGCACCCCGCAGCACCGAGCAGAATCGCAAGGCCATGTCCAAGCTGATCTACCGCCGCCGACCATCCGCCCGCCCCGCACCCCATTCAGGTGTCACAGCGCATTCCGGTGAACCCACGCATGGCCCGCTCACCCGGGAAGAGCTGCAGCTCGCCGTGCGGAACCACTCGATGCCGCTTGAGGCCCTGCGTGAGGACCTGACTCCGCCCGGACTGCATTATGTGCTGACGCATTTCGACATTCCGCAGGTCAGCGGAGCGTGGCACCTGAGGATCGGCGGCGCCGTGGAACGGGCCATGGAACTGAGCCTCGCGGCGCTGAAGCGGGATCCAGCCATCAGCGTCCAGGTGACCATGGAATGCGCCGGCAACGGGCGGTCGCTGCTGAGGCCGCGGCCCCTCAGCCAGCCCTGGACAATGGAGGGCGTGGGAACGGCCGTGTGGACCGGTGTTCCGCTGGCGTACCTGCTGGCCCAGGCCGGCGTCGAGCCCGAGGCCGTCGAGGTGGTGTTCACCGGGCTGGACGCCGGGATCCAGGGTGGCGTCCGGCAGCAGTACGCCCGGAGCCTGCCAATTTCGGAAGCGTCGCGGGCCGACGTCGTCCTTGCCTACAAGATGAACGGCAGTGAGCTGCCCCCGCAGCACGGCTATCCGCTGCGGCTGGTAGTCCCTGGCTGGTACGGCATGGCAAGCGTCAAGTGGCTGCAGTCGATCCAGGTGGTCACTACGCCGTTCCACGGCTTCCAGCAGGCGGTCGCCTACCGCTACCAGCACAACGCGGACGACGCCGGCACCCCAGTTTCGCGGATCAGGGTCCGGTCCCTGATGGTTCCGCCGGGCATTCCCGACTTTTTCACCCGCCGCAGATACCTGCCCCGCGGGCCCGTCATGCTCCAGGGCCGCGCGTGGTCCGGTGAGGGCGCCGTGACGAAGGTGGAGGTCGGCATCGACGGCAAGTGGGTTCCGGCCCAGCTGGACAAGCCTGCCGGCGCCTTTGCGTGGCGGGGCTGGAACCTGCCCTGGGTGGCCGACCCCGGCCACCATGAACTGGCGTGCAGGGCCACCGACGCCACCGGTGCCGTGCAGCCGCTGGAGCAGCACTGGAACTACCAGGGCATGGGCAACAACACCGTGCAGCGGGTGCGGGTCATCGTCGAATGAGCCGCGGGGTTATGGCCGTTCAGCATCCTTCATAGTCGCTGAGCACGTTCAGCTGCCTGCCGACGCCGACTCCGGGTCGAAGGTGTAGCCCACCCATTCCCGGGCGAGCCTGCGCGCCAGTTCCAGGCCGACCACCCGCTGGCCCATGGTGAGGACCTGGCAGTTGTTGGAGAGCACGGACCGCTCCACCGAGGTGCGGCGGCTTCCTGCCAGGCGGCCCCGGCGCCTTCCTCCGTGCGGCGGGCCAAGGTCTCGGCGAAGGGCAGGAGTGCATCCACCATGGTCTTGTCCCCCAGCTCGGCCTTGCCCAGACCGTGATGCGGCCGGCGAACGCCGTCACGGCGGCCGAAAGCTCCGCCGGTCCGGGAGCCTGGCTGTCGCCGAACGACTCGCCGAGCCGCAGCTCTTCAGCATGCAGGAGGTCGCGTGCCGCCTCCAGGGCCGCGACGCACGCGGTTGCATACTCGCGGGAGGAAGCGGTGGCGGTGGAAGCGACTGCCGTGCTGTCGTCGTCGGCCGTCTCGGCGGCGAGAAGGCTGCCGGCCTGCGCCGCAGTGTTTCCGCGGCGGTACGCAGGGGTTTCCGCCGGCGCCGCCCAGAGCGGCTCCAACTCTTCATCTAGCCACGTGACGGTGAGGGACACGCCAGCCATGTCCAGGCTGGTGAGCAGCTCACCCACCTCCGGGAGCACCAGGGTGTAACCGGCGTCGCGGAGCAGCGGTGCCACAGTTCACCACAGCACGAACAGCTCCTCATGTTTGGTGGAGCCCAGTCCCTTGAGGACCGCGGCGATGCGCTGCCCCGCCCCGTTCGGAGTTTCTGCCAGCACGCGCGCCACCAGTTCGTGGCCCAGGTCCGCTGCCGGGCCCGGCGAAGGCGGGGTCGTGGCCCGAACCGCCGCCTGCCAGGACTGCCGCCTTGGGCGCGGCCGGGCGGTGGCGGCGCACCGCGCCGCCGGGAACCTGGCGGACGAGTCCGGAGTGAAGATCGCAGAAGCCGGCGAGGGCTTCCTCGGCGAAGTCCGCTGGATTGTTGAAGATTCTGGTCATGGCTGGCTCTCCATGCTGAGGGGCGGGCGGCGCGCTGGGCAGGGTGCGGTTCGGGTGGTTCGCGTTCTTAGTGCATGTGGCTTCCCCCGTTGATGTCGATGGTGGTGCCGGTCAGGTAGGCGGAGTCCTCGGAGGACAGGAAAGTGATGACGGCGGCGACTTCTTCGGTGGTGGCGTTGCGGCCCAGCGGGATGCCGGCGTTGATGGCGGCCTCCTGCTCCTCGGTGCTGCCGACGCGGATGTTGGTGTCCACGGCGCCCGGGGTGATGGCGTTGACGGTCACGCCGGAGTCGCCGAGCTCGCGCGCCAGGGCCTTGGTGAAGCCGAGGATGGCGGCCTTGGCGGCGGAGTAGGGGACCTTGCCGAAGACGCCGCCGCCGCGCTGTGCGGAAACGGAGGACATGTTGACGATGCGGCCCCAGCCGTTGTCGATCATGTCCGGCAGGAAGGCCTTCGTGACGAGGTAGGTGCCGGTGGAGTTCACGGCCATGACCTTGTTCCAGAGCTCAAGCGTGGTTTCCAGGAAAGGCACGGGCGAAGTGATGCCGGCGATGTTGGCCAGCGCCCCGACAGCGGGAAGGGCGCCGCTCTGGACCTCGCCTGAAACTGCCTTGTACGCGGCGTTGACGGAGTCCTCGTTGGCGACGTCGATCTCGTAGCCGAACGCCGGGACGTTGAATTCGTTGCCGATTTCGGTGGCGACCTTTGCCGACTTCTCGCCGTCGAGGTCCAGGATCACCACGCCCCAGCCCTGGCTGGCGTAGCGGCGGGCGGTGGTGATGCCGATGCCCCGTTCCGAGGTGGCTCCGGTGAGGACGGCGGTGCGCTGAATGGCGGTCATGATTCTCCTTGGTGGTATTTGTGGGGTTGTTCAGATGAGGTCGGTGATGAAGCTGGCTGCCTTGGCGGCCGCCGCCGGGCGTTCGTCGTGGGTGATGTCCCGGGTTTCGAGTTCCAGGCTGAAGTGCCCGGTGTAACCCTGGCCGGCAAGGCCCCGCAATCCGGCGGCGAAATCGGCCTGGCCGTTGCCGATGCTGAGGTTGATGTTCCCTGGCACGGCGTCGCGCAGGTGCACGTGGGCTATCCGGCCGCCCTCGTGGCGTGCCAGGTACTCCAGCGGGTCCTCGCCCGCGGCGACAATGTGGCTGAAGTCCATGACAATCCCGACGCCGGACCCCGCCAACCGCTGCGCCAGCAGTTCGGCGCGGTCCAGGTTCCAGCAGAACCGCAGGAAGTGCAGCGATTCGGTCCAGAGTTCGACGCCGAACTCCGCCGCGCGCTCCCCCGCCCGGATCAGCTGGGCTGCGACGGTGTCCAGGTCCTCCTCGAGGCTCCGTACCGGCTCGTGGCTCAGGGCACCGCAAGGAAGGACCAGTGCTTTGGCCCCCGTTTTAGCAGTGAGGGTGAGCAGGGCATCAAGGTGCCTGTCCCGCTCAGCCTGCCGGCCGGCGTCGAGCACGGCATTCAGATCCCCGATATCCCCATTAACGGAGCGCACCCGCAGGCCCGATGCGGCCACGTCATGGGCCACGGCTGAGACGGCATCCGCGTCAAGTTCATACGGAACGTGGTCGCAGACGCCGGGGAGGGCGCCAAGGTCGATCTCTGCGAATCCGAGGCCGGCGATGGTTCGCAGGGCTGTCGGCAGGTCTTGGTGGCGGAAGCTGATGGATGAGCACCCGAGTCGGGAATGGAACATCGTCGTTGATCCTCTGGTCGCGCCCGGCAGGCAGTAGTGATGGAGACCACAGTAGCTCTGGCGACTGTTAACAGTCAACTCCTGATGGTGACTGTTGACAGTCGGCATGACGCCGGTCACACTGGGACGTATCTTGTTAACAGTCGACCGCGCTGAAGCTTCTTCAGCCGCTCTTCGAAAGGGAACCACCATGAGCAACGAAGCTCTGAACATGCGGGGGCCGGTCCACGGCACCAAGGACGCCCGCCGGGTCGCTATCGGCTCGGGCGTCGGCGCCGTGATCGAGACGTACGACTTCATCGGCTTCGGCACTGCGGCCGCACTGTACTTCGGAACCGCCTTCTTCCCCACCGGCGACCCGGTGACGGGAACGCTGGCCGCTTTCGCCACGCTCGGCGTCGGCTTCGCCGCCCGGCCGCTGGGCGGCATCATCGGCGGCCACCTGGGCGACAAGGTAGGACGCAAGCCCGTCCTGGTCACGTCCCTGATCCTGATGGGCATCGCCACCTTCTTCATCGGCCTGCTGCCCACGTACAGCCAGGTTGGCCTGCTGGCTCCGGCGCTGCTGGTGTTCGTGCGCATCGTCCAGGGCCTGGCCTTCGGCGCCGAATGGGGCGGAGCCATCCTGATGAGCTACGAGCACGCGCCGTGGAAGTCCAAGGGCAAGTACACCGGCATCGTCCAGGCCGGTTTCCCGGTGGGCCTGCTGCTGGCCAACCTGGTGTTCCTGGTCAGCGTGAACCTCGGCGGCGAGCTCGCCTGGCGTATCCCCTTCCTGGCCAGCATCGTGCTGGTGGTTGTCGGCCTGATCATCCGCTCCAAGGTCCCCGAGTCCCCGGTCTTCGACGAGGTCAAGGACCACGGCGACATCGTCAAGTCCCCCATCGTGGAGGTCATCAAGACCGACTGGCGCAACATCGTGAAGGGCATCGGCCTGCGCGTCGCCGAGACCGCCGGTTACGCCGTGTCCATCACCTACATGATTTCCTACCTCAACAGCCAGCACCTGGCCGACAAGACCCAGACCCTGGTGGCCCTCTGCATCGCGTCCGCCATCGGCATCTTCGCCACCCAGGCCTGGAGCCGCCTGACCGACAGGATCGGCCGCCGCCCCCTTTACATCTGGTCCACCGCGTTCGCCGCGCTGTTCGCCATTCCGATGTTCCTGCTGGCCAACACCGGCCTGTTCGTCTTCATCATCGCCACGATCGTGATCTCCTACGCTGTCTGCCAGAACTCCCTCGCCGGCGCCCAGGGTGCCTGGTTCCCCGAGCTCTTCCAGGCCAAGACCCGTGCTTCCGGTGCCTCGCTGGCCTACCAGATCTCCGCCATGGTCTCCGGCTTCACCCCGTTCATCACCACCCTGCTGTTCGTCAGCTTCGGCTGGATGGGCCCGGCCCTGCTGTTCGGCCTGTACGCCCTCATAGGTCTCTGGGCAGCCTTCGCCACCCGGGAAACCTGGGGCAAGCGGGAGCGGCAGCTGGCTGATGAAATCACCAAAAGCACGCCCCAGTCGGTGAACGCCTGATGACCACCGTCAACGAAACCGCCCCGCAGGAACTACACACGCAAGCACTCCCCCAGAAGGAACGAATGACCCACGAAACTGCAGCAGAACGACTCGAACGGGTCAGCGCCGCCGCCTACCGGATCCGGCACCACGCCCTGAACATGGGCGAGGTCCAGGGCCAGGGCTACGTGGGGCAGGCTCTCGGCGCAGCGGACATGCTCGCCGCCGTGTACGCTGACCAGCTCCGGTACCGCGCCGAGGACCCGCACTGGGAGGGCCGCGACCGGTTCCTGCTCTCCACCGGACACTACGCCATCGGACACTACGCAGCCCTCGCCGAGGCCGGCATCGTCCCGGTCGAGGAACTCGAAACCTACGGCTCCGATGATTCCCGGCTCCCCATGTCCGGCATGTCCACCTACACCCCCGGCATGGAAATCTCCGGCGGCTCCCTGGGCCACGGACTGACCATCGCCGTCGGCATGGCCCTGGGCCTGCGCTACCAGGGCTCCACCTCCAGGATCTACAACTTCCTCTCGGACGGGGAACTAGACGAAGGCTCCACCTGGGAAGCAGCCATGGGCGCGCACCACCACCAGCTCGGCAACCTGACCGCCATGGTGGACATCAACGCCCTGCAGGCCGACGGCAAGACCGACACTGTGCTCCGCACCGAACCGATCACCGAAAAATGGGAAGCCGCCGGCTGGTACACCCAGCGCGTCGACGGCAACGACATGGCCGCGCTGCTCGCCGCATTCGACAACGCCGCCGCCCAGGCCGCCACCACCGGACGCCCCTCCGTGATCCTCTGCGACACCAAGGTGGGCCGCGGCGTGCCGCTGCTGGAGGAACGCGAAAAGGCGCACTTCATGCGCATCGAAGAGCACGAATGGCAGCTCTGCCGCGAGCAGCTGACCGCAGGATACGAAGGAAAGGCTTCAGCATGAGCACTACCAGCGAGGCTCCCGACACTACAACAGCCACGAAGCCGAAGTTGAAGACCTCGGCCATGATCGCGTCCTTCGCCGATCCGGGCCAGAAAACCACCTCTGCCCCGTTCGGGCACGCACTGGTCAAGGCCGCGCAGGAGAATGACAAAATCGTCGGCCTCACCGCGGACCTGGGCAAGTACACCGACATGCACATCTTCGCGCAGGCCTTCCCGGAGCGGTTCTTCCAGATGGGCATGGCCGAGCAGCTCCTCTTCGGTGCAGCCGCAGGCCTTGCCGAAACCGGGCTCGTGCCGTTCGCCTCCACCTACTCCGTGTTCGCTGCCCGCCGCGCCTACGACTTCCTCTGCCTGGACGCGGCGGAGCCCAACCTGAACGTCAACATCGTGGGCGGCCTCCCCGGACTCACCACCGGATACGGCCCCAGCCACCAGGCCACCGAGGACATGGCGATCTTCCGCGGCATGCCCAACCTGACCATCGTGGACCCCTGCGACTCCATCGATATCGAACAGGCCGTCCCGCAGCTGGCCGCCAGCGAAGGACCCACCTACCTGCGCCTGCTCCGCGGTAACGTGCCCACGGTCCTGGACGAGTACGACTACACCTTCGAACTCGGCAAGGCCAAGGTCCTGCGCGGGGGCAACGACGTCGTCTTCGTCTCCAGCGGCCTCATGACCATGCGTGCCCTCCAGGCCGCCAAGGCTTTGGCGGAACACAACGTGGACGTCGCCGTCGTGCACACCCCCACCATCAAGCCGTTCGACGCCGCGACCGTCCTGGCCGAGATCAACACCGACAGGCTGGCGCTGACCCTGGAGAACCACAGCGTGGTCGGCGGGCTGTTCGAAACCGTCGCCTCGGCCGTGGTCACCGCAGGCCTCGGCAAGCGCGTGGTGCCGGTGGCGCTGCCCGACGAGTTCCTCGATGCCGGCGCCCTGCCCACGCTGCACGAACGCTACGGCCTGTCCGTGCAGCGGATCGTGGCGAAGGTACTCGCCGAGCTCGGCTGAAACCTCGCTCCGGCGCAACTGCGGCAAGAGCGCGGGGGCAACAGCTGTCCCCGTGCTCCTGCCGTGGCATCATTGTTAAACGGCGACTGTAAACAGTCGACCTCTGACCTTGGGAGATCCGATGACCGCGACAGCAGCCCTGCTGGGACTGGAAAAGAAGAGCCTCCGCGAGCAGGCGCTGGCCGCGCTGCGCACCGCCATCACCAGCGGAGCCCTCGAGCCGGGCCGCCACCTGGTGGAAACCGAGCTGTCTGAGATGCTGCAGATCAGCCGCGGCACTCTCCGGGAGGCCCTCCGGCAGCTCGAGCAGGAAGGCCTCGTGTCGGCCGGGGCCCGCGGCAGGCTCTCGGTCCGCCACCTGGATGCCAAGGAAATCCGTGACATCTACTCCGTCCGGGCGGCCCTTGAATCCCTGGCGGCCCGCACGCTGTGCGAACTGCCGGACCGCCAGCACGTGATTGGATCGCTCCGCGCTGCCATCCAGGCCATGGAGGCGGCCACCCACGGTTCCCTGGAGGAGCGGGTCGAATCCGACCTCGAGTTCCACCGCACGATGTGCCGGCTCACCGGCAACGAGACCCTGCTGCACTCGTGGGAGTCCCTGGAAGGGTCCATCCGGATGTCCATCATGTTCGCCGGGCTCGAAAAGGGCGTGCGGAACATGAGCGTGGACCGGCACAACGACATCGTTGCCGCCATCGAAACAGGCGACGCCACGCTGGCCCGCAACACCATCCGTGAGCACATGGACTCAGCCGCCGCCGTCCTGGTCGCGTAGGCGCCTTTACCCCGCCACTGCCCCCAGAGGCGAGATCTTGACGCTGACGCCCCCCGGAAACAACCAGATGTAACTTCTCGCTGCCCCACGACCGGCCGAAAGGGCCCCGAAGGACAACGGCCGGCGAGTCCGTTCCGACACGCCCGAAGCGCGTTTAGCCAGCAAAAGCCCTGGGTACCTGAATCAGTGCACTGCAGGGACTCATTGGTCTCGACCGACTCTTTGGCCTCGGAAAGGCGGTGATCATGGATCGCCACACATCTGCCACCTGGGCCTCGGGCCAGACAGCCCGGGACACTGCCCTCGACGTCCTCATCCCCACCTGCAACCGGTCGGCAGAACTGGCCGTCACTCTGGCCGGCCTTGCATCGCAGCGCGGACCGGTCTTCCGGCTGGTGGTCAGTGACCAGTCGGACGGACCGCCGGCCTGGGAGCATCCCGCGGCGGCCAGCCTGCTACGAGTCCTCCGCGCGCAGGGCACGGCAGTTGAGCTGCACCGCCACCTGCCGCGCCGCGGTCTTGCCGAACACCGCCAGTTTGCACTGGAGCAGGCGCGGGCGGACAAAGTGTTGTTCCTCGATGACGATGTTTGGCTGGAGCCAGGCGCTCTGGCCAGGATGAGTGATGCCCTGGATGCCCTGGGCTGCGGCTTTGTGGGCATGGCCCCTCAGGGCCTCTCCTTCTTGAATGACCGCCGGGTGGAGCAGACCGCCACCTTCGCCCCGTGGCAGGGGCCCGTGACGCCGGAGCGCATCCGTCCCGGCGAGGAAGGCTTCCAACGCTGGCCGCTGCACAGCGCAGCAAATCTGACGCACCTGAGCGCTGAACTCGGGCTGAGGCCAGGGGAGTGGATTCCCTACAAGGTGGCCTGGCTGGGAGGGTGCACTATGTTCCGCCGCCAGGCCCTGGAGGAAGCCGGTGGTTTCCGGTTCTGGACCCAGCTGCCGCCCGAGCACTGCGGCGAGGACGTCGTGGCCCAGTGGCGGGTAATGGAGAGGTTCGGCGGCGCGGGCATCCTTCCGAGCGGAGCAGTCCACTTGGAGTCCCCCACCACCGTTACAGACCGCCGGGTGGAGGCCTTCGACGTCGTACTGGCGGACAATCCCAACGATGCACAGCAGCAACTAGCCGAAAGGTACTGACATGGCTGAAACACCCAACCCCATCCAGATCCAAAAGTTTCTGAGCGGGATCGACTATCCCGCTAGCCGGGAGACCCTCATCTCCCGCGCCAAGGAGTCGGGCGCGGACAGCAATGTTCTCGACGCCCTCCAGAACATTCCCGACAAGGAATATGACGGTCCGACAGCGGTAAGTTCCGCCGTCTCGGACGTCTAGGTCCGCGGCGGCCCGGCTATACTCGGCTGCAGTCATGAGCAGCCTTCCCTCAGCAAACCTTCCCTCCGCTCCCAGTAGCGTCCGCATCGACGCCTGGCTGTGGGCCATTCGTGCCTACAAAACACGGTCTGCCGCAACCGCCGCGTGCCGCGCCGGGCACGTGCGCGTCAACGGGAATCCGGCCAAGGCCTCGCAGTCACTGGTGCCCGGCGACACCGTTCGCGTCCGCCAGCCCGGCTACGAACGGATCCTCGAGGTGCGGCGGCTTATCGCCAAGCGCGTGGGTGCGGAGGCAGCCTCGCACTGCTTCACCGACCATACGCCTCCCCGGCCGGTGGCTCCGGCCCTTGGGCTGCCGCAGCGGGACCGCGGGACCGGCCGGCCCACCAAGAAGGACCGCCGTGAAATGGAGCGCCTGCGCGGCCTGGGCTGACAATGCAGTTTGGGCTAACAGCGCCTCAGTCCTTGACCTGCTCGCGGCCTTCCCGCACCTCGAACTCCCCCACCTCCAGGTCAGCGGCACCGAAGGCGGCGGGCAGCAGGGTCAGGTGGACCGCACCTGACGACGTCGCCTTGCTCCCGGCCAGGGTGAATGCCGACGGCGTGACGCCGGGTTCGAAGAGCCGCTTGCCCTGGCCCAGGACCACCGGGAAGACGATTAGCCGGTATTCGTCCACGAGGCCGGCATCGTGCAGGGCGCGGACCAGCCGGTAGCTGCCGTGGACCTGGAGCTCCCGGCCCGGGCCTGATTTGAGGTCGTCAACGGCCTCGAGGAAATTCGCCGGGAGGATGGTGGTGTTGTTCCACGTCGCCTCGGTCAGCGTTGAGGACACCACATATTTGGGCAGGCTGTTGAGCGCCTTGGCTACGGCGTCGTCCGGGTCGGTGACCTGCTCCCAGTAGGGCTGGAACATCTGGTAGGTGGTGCGGCCCAGGAGGATGGCATCGGCTTCGGCGAACCACCCGTTCACCATCCTGCCCATGTCCTCGTCGAAGAGCGGCACCACCCAGCCGCCGAATTCGAAGCCGCCGCTGGTGTCCTCGTCCCTACCGCCAGGGCCCTGCATGACGCCGTCGAGGGTCACGAAGGTGTGAACGGTGAGTTTCATGATGGCCCTCCCGGTGGCGTGGCTTGTGGACTGGCGGCCGAGGGCTCGCCCGGATCGGCGGGGCCCATGTCGAGCCGGAACGGAGGATACTCGTCCCGCATCAGCGCGATGTATGCCAGGACGCGGTAAATCCAGCGGTTGAGGCCGATCAGCAGGTCGAACAGGCTCCGGAGGTACCTGCCGGTGAAGAGCAGGATGACGCCGGCGATGAAGGCAAGGAGCGTGAGCAGGGAGATAGCGTTGCCTGCCGAGTAGCGGCCGGCACCTGCGAAGTCGTCATCCGACGCCGCCACCCAGGTGCGCGTGGATCCCGCGAGCGCGCCCACAATCAGGAGGTGCGGGATGGCGAGCAGCCAGGACTTCACCAGCACCAGGCCGCGCGACAGATGGTCCGGATAGTCCACCTCAAAATCGGCCGGATAGTCGGTGCGGGCCAGGGTGAAGGGCGGGTAACGGTCCGTGCCGATCGCCGTGAAGGCGTAGAAAGACACCCGCCAGCTCCAGCGCAGCACGCCCACGTTGAAGTTGAACAGCGAGTGCGGGTAGCGGGCGGTGAACAGGATCGCGAACCACGCCACGATGCTGGTAACGATCAGTGCGAACCAGAGGAAGAACAGAACGATCAGGTGCGGGATGGCCAGGAACCATTTGACCAGCCACATCCACCTGGACAGTGCCGGATCGACGTGGCCTGTCAGGCGGGCCGGGTACCTCGGGTTCTCCAAAAGGTCGACGACGGCGGGCGGCGGCGGTGTGCCCGCCCCGCCGCCGGGGGCGGGATAGCCGGGCGCCAGATAACCCGGAGCCGGGTACGAAGCCGGCTGCATGGCTGGTGGCACGGGCGTTGTCCCTGGTGGTACTCCTGCGTTCCCGGGCGGAACGGGCGGAACGCCTGCACTTCCGCCCGGCACGGCAGAACTGGCGAACGGACCGGTGGCGCCGGCAGCGGCGGGAGGTCCCGCCGTCGAGGTTTCCGCAGGCGGAGACTGCCCCGCGAGCGGATGACCAGGGGGATAGCGGCCGGGGTGGTACTGGCCCGGGTGGTCCTGGGCGGGGGGAAGGTACGGCGGCGGCCCGTGCCGTCCGAGCCCCATTGCCCCGGCAACGATCAGCGGCACGCCGATGACCAGCAACACGATCCCGCCAATGAGCAGCCACAGGAACAGCGGCCAGAGCAGGTCGGAGCGGACGCCGGCCTGCAGATCCACGGAAACCGGGGCGGTGGCGTCGGCGTTCATGACCACCACCGTCCAACTGCCGGGAAGGATGTTCCATTTGAGTTCCTGCGTACCGGTGCCCTCAGCGGATGCGGCCCAGAAATTCTGGGCTCCCGGGCGGGCCGGCGTCCGCGTTCCCGGCACTTCGGTGTAATCGACCCTGAAGGGCCGCAGATTTAATTCCCGGATTTCGGAGCGCTTCACTCCCTCGAGATAGCGCGACGCCTCCTGCTGCGGTGCGACGCCGATAAAGATGCCCTTGCCCGGGTCGGCGGCCGCTCCGCGGAGCAGGATGCTGCCGGCCGTTTCCGAAGGAATGACGTCCGGCAGCCTGCCGCTGACCATGACGTCCAGCCCTGCCGTGGTGATGGCGGAGGACGCGGCATCGAACCGGTGTGACTGCGTGGTGAAGTAGCCTTCGTCGCGCTGCTGGAAGTTGAGCCAGCCCACCCCGGCAGCGCCCGCCAGCAGGCCCAGCCCCAGAAGCGCGGCGATTGTACCGAGGACGAGCATCACCATGCGGCCGGGTTTCATGCCAGTTCCTTGTCCCGGGCGCTGCGGTTGGTTTCGTCAGCGCGCATGTGGACACCGTGCTTGTGGTCGGCGTGCTTGTGGTCGCCGTGCCCGTGAGTGAAAGAGGGGTGCGCGTGGATGCCCGGCCGGGGGTCCAGAATGCTGAGCCGGCAGGGTTTCTCGGACGTGCCTTCACCGCTTAGTTGGCTGAGCTGGGCGGGATCATGGAGCGCGGTGATGGTGTCCATGGCGGCACGGGCCATCGACAGGTCCAGAATGATTTCCTTGCCTGGCAGCAGAGTCCGGGCACGCCGCGCAACAACATAAAGCGCCCGGATGTTGGCCGGTGTCAGGGTTCCGCGGACCTCGATGCAGGCGCGCTCCATGTTGGCGTCGATGTGGACCACGACCTTGAGGCGGTGATGGCTGGCAGTGCGGTCCATGAGCGTCACGTCCCCGCGGCGCGCCGCCGCTGCCCACGACGGCATGGTCCGAGCACTCGAAGGGACCGGATACTAAGGTTCATATGGCCAACGCCTCCCCGACTTCTTTGTCGGAACCGTGTAACGTCCAGAATGCACCCTGTTGCTGGCACAGGGAAGAGGCGTTCCGGCGGAGCTCTGATTGGCGCTGGCCGGAAACGTGCCTAGCCTGTCCCTATGCCTTCCAGCGAGGACCAAGAAGCAATGCAACACCAGACGCCCACCGGCTTGGTGCTGGCCTCCGTGAAACTGCCCGGCGAGACAGAATGCTGCGACGTCCATATCCGCGACGGCCACGTCTCGGCGATCACCGCAGTGGCAGAGCGCCGCGGGGGTTCCACGGCAGCGGATGCCCAGGTGCTGGATCTTGAGGGGCGTTTCGTCGTTCCCGGACTGTGGGACGAGCACGTCCACATGACGCAGTGGGCGCTGGCCGCCAACAGGATCAACCTGTCCGGTGCCGCTTCGGCGCGCGCCGCCGTCGAGCTTGTCCGTAACCGGATTACGGCGGCGGGCACCGGGGCGGACCGGACAGTGACGGTGGTGGGCGCAGGCTTCCGGGACGCCGTGTGGGACGACGTCCCCAGCGCCGAAATGCTTGACGACGCCACCCGGGAAGTGCCCACGGCCCTGATCAGCCATGACCTGCATTGCGTCTGGCTGAATTCAGCGGCCGCCCGGAGATACGGTGTTCAGCTCCCGGCAGACGGGCTGCTCCGCGAGGAGGTTGCGTTCGCCGTCACCCGGGAGCTCGGAAAGCTGCCCGACGACGTCGTCGACGGCTGGGTGCGCACGGCCGGCCAGGAAGCCGCCGCCCGGGGTGTTGTGGGCGTGGTGGACCTGGAAATGACATGGAACCGCGACGTGTGGCTGCGCCGGATCGCCGGAGGGTTCAGTTCTCTGCGCGTTGACGCGGGCGTGTATCCGGAGGACCTGGAGCGGGCGGCCGACGCGGGAATGCGGACGGGACAAACGGTCGACGGCGGGGCGGGACTCCTGCGGGTGGGTCCGCTGAAGGTGCTCATCGACGGCTCCCTCAACACGCGCACCGCCTTCTGCGTTGACCCGTACCCGCACGGCGGGCACGGCATCCTGACCGTGAGCGAAGCCGAGCTGGTTGCGCTGCTCGCCAGGGCCCGGGAGACGGGCTTTGTGCCGGCGGTCCACGCCATTGGCGACGGCGCCAACCAGGTTGCGCTCGATGCCTTCGCCGAAGCTGGGACCGGGGGCCGGATCGAACATGCCCAGTTTGTGCGGCAGGAGGACTTCGCCCGGTTCGGTGAGCTTGGCCTGACGGCCAGCGTCCAGCCCGTCCACGCGCTCGACGACCGGGACGCCGCTGACGCCAACTGGGCCGGCCGCACTGACAGGGCCTTCCCGCTGCGTTCGCTGCTGGACGGCGGGGCGCGGCTGGCGCTGGGGTCCGATGCGCCAGTGGCCCCCTTGGATCCGTGGCTGGCGATGTCCGCGGCGACGGCGCGGGCGCGGAACGACGGCCGCGGCCCTTGGCACCCGGAGCAGGCACTGACCCGGGAGGAGGCGCTGCTCGCATCAACGCGGGGGCGCGGCCGGATCCTGGCCGGGGCTGTGGCGGATATCGCCGTGCTGGATGCGGATCCCCTTGCTGCGCCGGATGCCGTGTTCGCCGGGATGCCCGTCGCTGCAACGCTCGTGGCGGGCCGGTTCACGTTCCGCGGTGCAGGGGTTTAGAAGTCCTGTTGGGTCGTCGGAAACTCCCCCACCCACCCTTACCGTCAAAAGCGTAGAGTGGCCTAAGACGCCTGATTCTTGGACGCCATGCAGCTAAGGGAGAAATCGTGACGATTGACTGGGACGAAAAGAAAGCCCTGCTACAGGAACCGAACATCGCAGCAGTGACGCAACTGTGCGATGAACTCATGGAGAAGAAGCCGGGATCGATCGTTCCTTACATCGACCCCGTCCATGACGAAGACGAATGCCGGATTGTCAGCCTCCAGGTCAGCCCGGGCAAGGGAACCGAGTCCGGTTTCGTGTCCCATTTCAACGATGATGAGGCCGCCCGGCGCGCCACCCAGATCTACGAGCTCGCCGAGCTGGATCCGCGCTACGTCATGCCGTGGAACGCCTACCCCTGGGTACGCGATCCGGACATGCCCTCGGCCCTCAGCGTCCAGGAAAAGACGGACGGCCTGCGCCCCTTCCGGCAGTTCATGAAGATCAACCGGCGCGTCTCGGCCATCATCGCCCACGGGACCGACGCCGCCACCTTCCTGACCCTCTTTGAGAAGACGTACCACTACTCACTCAAGAACAACGGCATCAAAATCTATAAGGCCAGCGCGCTCGGTGGGCGGGCCTTTGCTGTTTCCGAGGCCAAGCAGGAGGAACTCCTGACCAAGAGCGTGGAGGTCTACAAGGACGCCATGCAGCGCGCGGGCATCCAGCACCTTTAGCTTCCGGTTACCGGCCCGGTTAACGCGTGCTCGACTGGTTGCTCGATTCCGACCCCGCGATCCGGTGGCAGGTCCTGCGTGACCTGACGGACGCGCCTGCCGATGTGGTGCGCACGGAGCGTGCCCGCGTGGCCGCCGAGGGCTGGGGTGCGCGCATGCTCGCCCTGCAGGGCGACGATGGCCAGTGGGACGGCGGCACGTTCTTCCCGGTCCCCTACGACGGCTCCGAGGCGGGCCAGCCCTGGACCGCCACGACCTACAGCCTGCTGCTCCTGCGCGACCTCGGACTCGACCCAGGCAGCGAGCAGGCCCGCGCCGCGGTCCGGAAAGTGCGGGAGAACAGCCGCTGGGAAGAGGGCGGTCAGCCGTTCTTCGAAGGCGAGGTGGAGCCCTGCATCAACGGCAAGGCCGTCGCCCTCGGAGCGTACTTCGGCGAGAACGTCGACGGCATCGTCCGGCGGCTTCTCGGCGAGCAGCTCGCGGACGGCGGCTGGAATTGCGAGGCGGAGCGGGGGTCGGTGCGCTCGTCGTTCGCGACCACCATCAATGTGCTGGAAGGGCTGCTGGAACATGAGCAGGCCACGGGCGGAACTCCGGAGTCGGTTGCCGCGCGGAAGCGGGGCGAGGAATACCTGCTGGAACGGGCGCTGCTCCGGCGCAAGAGCACGGGCGAGCTGGTGGACCCGGACTGGCTCCAGTTTTCCTACCCGACCCGCTGGTTCTACGATGCGCTGCGCGGCCTTGACTACTTCCGCGACGCGTATTTACAGGACGCGGACGGACCGCCGGACACCCGGCTTGCCGAGGCCGTCGGTCTGCTGCGCTCAAAACGGCAGCCCGACGGAACCTGGCTGCTCGAGAACACCCACCCGGGGCGCATCCACTTCGCCATGGAGGACGGCGACGGGCGCCCCAGCCGCTGGAACACGCTTCGGGCCCTGCGCGTGCTCCGCTGGTACGACGGCGGCCCGGCCCTTTAGGCTTCCGGGGCTTTAGGCGGCCCTGGGCGTTGGGCTTACGGGGCTCACCCCTCCAGCAGCCGCCGCCGGTGCTTGAGCTCCTTAACCCAAGCCCTGGTGACCATGTCCGGAAAAGGCGAGGCGCCGCCGTCGTCGGTTGAATCGGTGACGGTTGAAACGGCGGCAGTTGGGACGGAGGCAGCCCTTGAACCCGCGGCAGTTGCCGCAAAAGCCGTCCCGGCCTCCAGATCAGCCAGCAGCGGACCCGCAGCCTTCAGCGCCAGATCCACCGCCTGCACCGCAGTGCGTTCGGGCAGCCCGAGGCCCGTGGCCCAGGCCAGGAAGTGTTTGCGGGAGATGCCGCTGCGCTTGCCGCCGAGCGTCAGGGCGAGCGTCTTATCCCCGTAGACCACTGTGGAGGGGATGTCGTACACGGGCGCGATGGACCACTCCCCGTGCGGCTGCTGCACCATGGACACGTTCTTCGCATGCAGGTCGCCGTTGCCACTCAGCAGCGCGAAGGCAGCCTGGATAGCGAGGTTCCGCAGCGCCGGCAGCGGCGCCGCGCAATACTCGGCGAGCGCATGGCACACCGTTCCGAACCCCGCGTTGTACTTGTCCGCCGGGTAGAGCTTCAGGACCTGCGCGCCGTCTTCGACGGCGAGGCGCTGCACCGCGTCCGGCGCACTTTCGGCCAGCTTGCTTTGCAGCGGCACCCGGTCGAAGCGCTCCACCAGCAGCCCCGTCCGTCCCGCGACGTCGCGCATCAGCTGCACCCGGCTCAGCGGAATCCGCAGCTTCGCCGCGTAGCGGAACATGATGAACTCGTTCTCCACCACGTGCGGGAACTCCGGGGCGTTGAGCTTGAGGATGAACCGGCGCCCCGCGCTTGCAACCGGCATGGAGATCATCCCGGCGGACAGCTTGTCCTGGACACCGGCGAGCGCCACCGGATCGATCAGGCCCGAGTCGCCCAACAGCTCGTCAAAGTCCACGGGCCTGCGCGTGTCCACCTCGACGGCGTGCTCCTCCGGGTCCAGCGGCTCCCCGTGGCCCACGATCTGCACATCGCCCACCGGGTTGCCGCCGGCGGCGATGAGCAGGGAAAGGTCGTCGTCCGCGCTGGTCTTGATGGACCGGCGCAGCGCGTTCAGCCGCCGGCCCTCCGGGAGCAGCCCGGTGAAGTACGGCGGCGCGGCACCCGCTCCGGAGAGCACAGGTTCCTCAGTGAGCGGCAGCGAACTCGCGACGGCGGGGCGGCCGCTTTGCAGGTACGCCGGCAGATAGCTGAACCTGGTGCCGCCGTCGTGCCGTTCCAGCCGGGCGGCCAGGACGCCCCGCTTGTAGATGTCGGCGATGCGGTGCCTCACGGCTGGTTCTCCCGTGCGCTGGGTCCGTCGCCTTCCAGCGGAGCGCCCGACGACGGGACGGCCGGCGGTGGCTGGGTCACCAGCGGTTGGGTCATCAGCGGTTGGGCTGCCAGCGCGCGGGCGGCCAGCGCGCGGGCGGCGGCGCTGGTCCGGGTCGCGAGCTGGAGCTCAAGACCGAGCGTGTCCAGCAAGGCCAGCAGAGTGTCCAGCCGAAGGCTCGGCTTGCCCTGTTCCACGAAGCGGACGAAGCGCTCGGAGACTCCAGCCATGTCCGCGAGGTCCTGCTGGCTCAGGCGGAGGGCGCCACGACGGGCGCGGACGGCTGCCGCAAGATGTGCTGCAAAATCCCGAGCCACATTCGCTCCTGCGTCGGTACGATCGTGCCGTTTTCATTTCCACTCACATGGTACTACCTCATTACTGATGCGCGCAGAAGATAATCGGAACGTTCGTACCGGCTCCTTGAGCAATGAGTGCTAGTGTGCCAGGCCCTGGCGTACGCCGGGTTCCCCGTGTGATCGGCGGCCCGCCGCCCCATTCCATGCAAGCGCAGTGCGCGCCTGACGGTGCGCTGACACCGGTACGGCTCGGCTCACCCACCGTTCGGACGCCAGTACCGCAGCCCGCCACTAGTAGTGCCGTCGCGGGCGACGTCGACCACGGCGTAAGGGAACGCCCGCCGGTCCGTCTGGTCAGGTCCGCGACCGCGGACGTCCGAACTCCATGTGCCGGTGTTGATGTATCGGGTGGGGCAGGCCTCGAGCGCCGACTCGAGGGCCCGGTGGGTGTGGGCCGAGACGTACCAGGCCACCCCGGCGCCGTGCGCCTCGAGAGTATGTGCGAACCGGGCCGCTGCAGCAGGAGCCCTCCTGCCGGCGACTCTGCGCCCGGCGGCCGCCAGCACCATGCGAGTCGCGGCGACCGGGAGCGCCGATACCGTCCGGAACCGGGAGAGGTGCGCCAGCTCCCGAACGGCCACTTCATCAAGCGCGAGCCGCAGTGACTCGGCCTGCAACAGCTCGAAGTACGCGAGCTCCCGGACGCGGCGTTCCGCCCGCTCGGACGCCAGGCAGGCGCGGGCAACGGCCGCGGCACGGCTCAGGGGCGACTTCGACGGGTCGGCGTGCCAGGCGGCGAGCGGCGGCAGGTCCAGCCCGTCGGTGCCGTTGACCGCCACGCGGAGGACCTCGGGCATCCGATGCAGGGCGTGGTGCTGGTGCCCGTGCTCGGCCACGAGCACACGGGGCACGTGGAGGAACCACGGGTACACCCGGACCCGGGCCGGCTCGGCGGGTGATAACAGCGCCGACAGGCGTGCGGCAACCGAGGGGCGGGCCAGCTCCGCGTCGTGGTTGCCGCACACGAAGTGCAGCTGCACGCCGCGCGCCGCACAGGCCTGCAGCGCCCAGAACGTGTCGGGGTGGCGGGTGAGGATGGACTCGAGCCGGGCCAGGCTTTCGTCCTCGGCGAACCCGGCAAGCTCGAACGTGTCACCGACGAAGGCGATGTGCTGCTGCGGACCGGAGGCGGCGAGCACCTCACGGCACAGGAACTGGGGCAGCACTCTCCCTGGGCACCGCGGGTCGTCGTCCGTCGCGCCCAGGTGCAGATCGCTGAGGAGCCACCACCGCGCCGCGTGGCTCACCCGAGCAGTCCCAGAATGCGCGGAAGGAAGAGGCGCAGCTACATCGTCCTCAAGCCAAGGAGCCTCTGCCAGCATCGGCGCTGTCCGGTGTCTGGCCCGGCCCATCGGGGCTCGGAGGGCGAACAAACCCGGCCAGCCAAAGTGCCCCTCGATGTCGGGCTGGATCCCCTGGATGCGCGAGAGGGCGTCAGCGATGCCTAGTTCACGGAGCGCGAGCTCATCCCGCGGTACGTCCGGCACGAAGGCTCCGGCCCCTATGAGCACGACCACCACGACGATCCACATCACTGTCGGCCACAAGTAACGGGCATTCCAGCGTCCCTCGCTGCGGCAGGTCCCATCGAGCGTGTTGATCATGGCACGTCCTGTGTGACGCGCCGGAGGACGGCGACCAGCCGGAGGCCGACCACCACGGCCCCGATGGAGAGCACCACCAGCCACGCAAAGGCCATGGCGCTGGCCCCCTGGTCGGCGGCCGACAGCGCTGACGCGCAAAGAGCTGTTCCGAGCGTCACACCGACCACGATCGCCTCCGCGTAGCGACCGCGGGCCCGGCAGACGGCGTTGTAGGCCTGCAGCACCGCGTACGGCACCAGTCCGGCCGCCAACCACCGCAGAGCGCCGGCGGACGACTCGGCGTACCGCTCCCCCAGCAGATTGAGCAGCGGGTGAGCGAAGAGGACGAGGACGGCGGCAGCCAGACCTCCTACTGCGAGCGACCAACGGAGGCTCGCCCAAGTGGTCGACGCCAGGCGGTCCGCGTCGCGGACACCCTCTGAGAACTGGACGATGCCCATCAGCACTGGAGCGGTATAGGCGGCCCAGGCCATCATCCATGCGGGATACCAGTAGGCGGCAGCCTCCGGCGCCACCATGTGCGCGAGCAGGAGCGGCAGCACCAGCCCAGGGGTGCGCTCGGTGAGAGTGAGGAGCTGGTGCGGAATGCCCAGCGCCAGCAGTGGACGGCCGCGCGCGGAGCGCAAGGACGGCCGTGGCCTGTAGCCGACCAGTCTTCGCAGCTGGACAGCACCTACGATGCACGCCACCCCCGTCCCGAGGGTCCAGCAGGCCATCAGCACGTCGGCGGAGGCGCCGTGCGCCCGCCAGGCCACGAGCCCGGCAGCCGCGAGTGAGACCCCGCCGCCCAACGCGTACCTCGAGGTCGCGCTGGAACCGCGTCCCAACGCCACGAGCGCCTGGTCCAGCACGATGACAAGGGTTCCGGCGACGGCAGCGACGAGGAACGTGAGCCAGAAGAGAACCGATGCCGAGGCCGTCTCCGGCGCCACGACAGACTGCAGCACGAGGTAACCGAGGGCCAGCACTGTTCCGGCGACGCCCACGATGGCAAACGCCGTGTCAAGTACCCGCGCGGGCGGCTCCCCTCGTCCCACCGAGACGATCACGGCGGACCCCGCGCCCAGCACCGCGAGCTGCGTGCAGATCATTACCGCCGAGACCGCGGCCGTGGTGAGTCCGACCTCACGGTCGGATGTCGCGCGCGCGGCCACGATCCAGAAGGCGAAACCAGCGCCCGTCTGCGCAGCCTTGGCCACAACGAGGCCGAGCGAGCTGCGCAGGGCGGAGTGCCGGACGATCGAGGCGTCCGTGACAGCGGTCCCCCGCCTGGCCCTCACGCCCCTGGCCATCACGACGCGAGACCCCTTGTCAGGCCCACGTAGTTGTACCAGCAGAAGGCGACGTAGTAGCGCAGCCAGCGGGGCTGGCCCGCGGCGAGACTCAAGGCGCTGCCCCGGACTGCCGCGGCGGCGGGCAGCAACGCCAACCTCGCACCACGCCAGCCGTGCTTGCGGACCATCCGTCCCAGTCCCGTTCCATCCATGAGGAACTGGTCGAGCGCGAAGTCGAAGTCGTCTGCGGCGAAACGATGTTCGACAGTGACCCGCTGTGACACCCCTGTTCGCAGCCCTGACTGGCGCATCCGCCAACGCAGCTCTATGTCCTCCCCCGATTTGAACGAGTCGTCGAATCCCAGGCCCAGCATCAGGTCCCGGTCAACGATCGTCGCCACGAGCCCGAACCAGTTGCGGCTGCGGCCGGTGCGGTGATGATGTGCCAGCGCCTGCCCCCAGTAGCCCGGTCCAGCGACACTCTCCAGACCGGCTTGAAGTGCGTCATAGCCGCCCTCCACCAGCTCCGTGAGCAGGTCGTCGACCCCCGTAGGCCCGAAGACGACGTCGGCATCCACGAGCAGGACCCAGCGGGTGCGGCTGCTCTTCACACCAAGCGTTCGAGCCCAGGGCAGGCCGCGGCCCTCGTCACTCAGGACCCGGGCACCGGCCGCGAGGGCGAGGTCGACGGTGCGGTCGGTCGACAATCCGTCCACCACGATGATCTCGGCGACACCGGACTGACGCAGGGCCTCGAGACAGCGCGGGAGCAGGTTCTCCGCGTTCCGGGCCGGAACGACGGCGGTGACCTCGGCAGGGCTGCTACTCACGGCGTCCACCCCTCAGACCTGCTCGTCGAGGACTGACGGCAGCAG
The DNA here is from genome assembly GCF_030817195.1 of Arthrobacter globiformis. NCBI lineage: Bacteria > Bacillati > Actinomycetota > Actinomycetes > Micrococcales > Micrococcaceae > Arthrobacter > Arthrobacter globiformis. The sequence continues at coordinate 51,013 of NZ_JAUSYZ010000001.1, forward strand.
CTGCTCGAGATGCCGGACGATGTCGTCCGACGCCTCGTCAGCCGTGTACGAGGAGGGCACCTGCAGCAGGTGGCAGGGCCGGCCGTCGAGCGCCTTGTTCAGCACGAGCCCCTTCGCTGTGAAGTGCTCGCGCCAGGGGACGACGGACGTGGCCGCCAGGCCGGTCACGACCCGCTGTGAGAAGCCCGCCATCTCGATGTGGAAGTTGCCGAGCATGCGGTCGACCATCCACTCGCTCGTCCGCTCGACGATCCGCGACCGGGCGCCCTCGAAGCGCTCAACGTAGACGGCGGCCGCGAGGGGTGCCGAGGTCGTCAATTCCCGCCCCGGGAACGCGGTCCCCGGCGAGACCATGCGGTGCTCCGGCGACCATCGCCGGGAGAAGTCCGCGAGGCGCGGATAACGGATGACGTACGGGTGCACCACGGTGGTGAGACGGCTGACGCTATCCGAGAGCCGTGACGGGACGAGGGGTTTCCGGACACCTTCGAACAGGTGCGGGTAGATGGCCCGGTGGTGCGGCTTGATGAACATCGGCTTCGCGTAGCCGAGCAGCGTGGCGTCCTCGGTGAGGAAGGCCCAGTCGTCGCCCATGAACGACCACCCCTCGCGCCGCATCAGCTTGGCGACGGTGCTCGTCTTACCGGTCCCTCCGGCGGCGGGAAGCGCGATCGCGTGACCCCGGTACGCCATCGTTGCGGCGTGGATCATGGCGGCTCCTCGGCCCACCATGGCGGCATCCAGAACAGGGACCACGGTGGTCAACAGCTCGCCGGGCCCGTGAATGCGCCACTGCTCTGCGTCCCGCACGACCTGGACCCGATCGGCTTGGAAACGCACGCTGTCCTCCGTGTACGCGAGCTCGTGCTCGACCAGTCCCGCATCCGGCATAGGCTCCGGCCGGTCATCGACGACGATGTTGGCCGCCCGTTCGGTATCGGTGGCGAAACACGCCAGCATGCTCTGGAGCTGGGCCGCAGCCGGCGCCTTTGCGTCGACGCGTATCGTGACGCGGCTGTGGATATCGAAGTGCAGAGCCTTGGTCTGCCTGCGCATGATCGTCCCCTGTCTGGGTAGTGTCGGTCGGAGGGTGTTGCTGATGTGGACGGTGTCGGGTATGCCGTGGTGAAGAGCCTCGCCTCGCCGGGGAATCCTCCGAGGGCTTCGTCCTCGTTGTTCCCCTGCGAAGCACCCGACCGAGAACGTGTACCTACTTCTGCAGCGTGAGTACCAGCTTGGGTGCGGCCGTGCTTCCGGCTTCCTTGGAGTTAAGTTCCAGGCCGTCACTGCTGTTGGCATCCATTCCAAGAGAGAGCTGTTGGCCGAGGTCACCGGTCAGGGCGCTGACCGTCAATGGAACGCTGTAGCTGGTGTTGGTCGCTGTTTGGCCGAGGCTGCCGATGCTGGTGCCGAGCGCCGGACGGTTGGTGTACGTGATCCCGCCCTCGGTCCAGCTGTCACTGGCGACCAGCTTGACGTTCTGCGTACCCGTTGACCCGTTCCCGCCGCTGCGCAGCTGCAACCTCGCACTCACCAGCGTCCTGCCTGCATACGGCGACAGGTCGAACTTCAAGTACGTGGCCTCCACTGGGCTGTTGTCCACACGCATCGTGGTACTCGTGCCGAAGTTCGTCCCCGTCGTCCCGCTCGACACATAGCTGTCAGCGGTGGCCGTGAGTGTGATGGTCTCCGTCGTAGCACCACCCGCACCGCCGCTGGGGTCGTAAAAGTGCCAGTACCGGCTAGTGGCGTTCACATCGGCGAGCACCAGCAGGCCGCTGTTGGCCGTGCCCCGCGCCGTACTGTTGAGGTTCTGCTTCGTCGACGTCACGTTGTGCACATACTGGTCGGCGTCCACGATACGGGCCGTCTTCGCGGTGGTGAAGCTGATGTTGTCCAGCGGCGTGGACTTTTCGTAGATCGCACCCCCCGAGCTGGTGCAGACACCGGCGTTCGTCGTGCCACTCGGCTTCGGATAGGTAGCGAAGGTACGCACCCTCTGCGTGCTTTCGTCAATCATGACGATCACACGGTTCGGGCACTCGGCCACAGTCGCGATCGTGTGCGCCGACCACGCCGTACCGTTGAATGCCAAGAGCTGGATCAGGGGCTCAGACGCCGACGTGAACGACGTCTTGATAGCGGCGAAAACCCGATCAGTCGAGGAGTCCAGCCACTTCAGATTCATGTGGTCATCACCACTGCGCAGCCCCTTCACCGCCGCCACAGGAGTGGTCCAGGTGGTACTTGCCGCTCCATCGACGTGGGAGCTCCAGTACATGCCGTCGTTGGCGTCACCGAGCTGCCGGCTCCACATAACACCCATCTTGCCCGGTCCAAACGCGATCAGAGCCGAATTGTCGTCCACAGACACGTTGCCCAACGACGCAGGATGCGTGAACGGCGTCCCCCACGTCCTGCCATCCGTGGCAGTGACGTTCAGATAGATCCGGTTCGACTGCTGCCACGTTGCCCAAACGCGGCCAGTCGAGTCCTTATCGATGGACAGGGTCTCGACTTTGTGGTTGTTGATGTTTGTAGAACTCAGGAGCGAGTACGTCTTCGTACTCGAGTTGTAGCTGAAACGCCGCATCGTCGACGGGAAGTTCGGCTCGGCCGGCAGACCATCGTTGACGAACCGGTAGCTCGCCACATACAACGTCGTCCCGTCCCACAACACGTCATGGTGAGTGTTCGACCGCGTCTCCGTCGCCACACCCGTATTAACCCACGAGCTCGTCGCGGCGTTGAACCGGAAGATATGAAAATCCGAGCTAGCCGTGTCCCACAGGTTCCCCCACCAGATCCCGTCGTTGAACCACAACGCATTCGTCTGCCGCTTCGTACCCGTCGGCGTCCCCGTCCCCGAATGCGACGGACCCTGAACCCCAACGTCACCTTCAGCAGCCGTCGCCGTAACCGGCACCACCAAAACAGTCAGCGCAAGCGACAGCGCAGCCAGCAGCGCGGGGAGCCAGGAGGTCCTGCGACCTCTACTGCGCCCGCCCGAGTGAAAAAAAGTTGATTCCGGGAGTTGAACGTCGGCCTGTATCGGGATGGTCACTAGCCTCACCACTCATCGCAGTTGTTTGCCAATGCCAGTCCCGTGCAACCTTTCCGGTTGGATCCGAGAAATCGAAGCACCTGCTGCTGCGGTCCTGGCAACTTGCGTGCACTCCCCCTCGGAACATGTTCGATTGCACAACTTGTAAAAAGCTTGGGAGGGCTACCCCCCTTTTGCCGGCTCCCGGTTGACACCCGCCTGTGACCCGTGCCATATTCTTAATCGTGAACCTGTCAGACAGCCGGACAGCCGGACAGCAAGCCGGCCAGCAGAGCGAAGCGAGTACCTTTCCGCTGGCCCGCCTGAGTGCGGCCGAAGCTGTCTTCAACGCCATCCGCAGCGACATCCACAGCGGCGCGCTGGCCGTCGGCGCCAAGCTCAGCTCGGAAGCTGCCCTGGCTTCCCAGTACGGCGTGAGCCGCTCGGTGATCCGCGAGGCCTTGCGTTCCTGCACCGCGCTCGGCCTGACCGTAACCAAGACCGGCCGCGGCACGTTCGTCGTGGCCGACCATGTTGCCAACGATCTCGTCCTGGGCCAGTTCTCCGCCCGGGACCTCACCGAGGCCCGCCCCCACATCGAAGTCCCCGCCGCCAGCCTGGCTGCTGAGCGCCGCACCACCGAGGACCTGGAGATCCTCCGCGGCATGATGGCATCCATGGCCGCGGAAACGGACCCCGAAGCCTGGGTTGCCCTCGACTCCAGCTTCCATGCAGCCATCGCCCGGGCCAGCGGCAACAAAGTGTTCGAAAGCGTGGTGGCTGACATCCGCGACGCCCTCGTTCACCAGTCCGAAACCCTCAACCTGGTGGCCGACCGCCAGCACGCCTCCGACGTCGAACACCGGCTCATCCTGGACGCCATCGAAGCCGGTTCCGCGGCCGGCGCCAGCGCGGCCATGGCCGAACACCTGCGTGCAGTCGGCGAAGCCCTCGACTCCATCCTCAACCAGTAGCCGCCCTGCCTTCCTGGCACTCCGAACCGACCGGCCCCAACCGACGCCTCCACGCCACACCCAACTCACGTCAACACGCAACCCAGAGGACGCCATGCCTTCCCCCGCCATGCCGGCAAGCCATTCCCTTTCCGCGCCGCCCGTCGTCGCAGCGATCCTGCCGCGGCACGAGCCCCTCGCGTTCCAGACCCGTGACGGGCTGGTGGAAAGCGTCCACTACGGCTCCCTGATCGCCACCGCCCCGGGCGGCCGCACCCTGCTCACCGCCGGCGAACCCCGGGCCGTGTTCTACCCCCGGTCCTCCCTCAAGCCCCTGCAGTCCGTGGCCATGGTCCGGGCCGGGCTGGACCTGCCGGCCGATCTGCTGGCCCTCACCGCGGCGAGCCACTCCGGCGCATCCCGGCACCTCGACGGTGCCAGCCGCATCCTGGAACTGCACGGCCTCACGGCCGCTGCCCTCGAGAACAGCTCCGACCTCCCCTACGGCGTCCGAGAGCGCGAGGAGTGGCTGCGTGACGGCGGCCGGCCTACCCAGCTGGCCCAGAACTGCTCCGGCAAGCACGCTGCCATGGCCGCCACCTGCGTTATCAACGGCTGGCCGGTGCAGGGTTACCTCGACCCCTCCCATCCGCTGCAAAAGCTGGTCGCCGAAACCGTCACCGATCTGACCGGCGAGGAACCCGCCGGAGTCAGCACCGACGGCTGCGGAACCCCGCTGTTCGCCCTCACCCTCGCCGGAATGGCCCGTGCCTTCGGTCGCCTCGCCTCCGCCGAACTGGCTGATGGTGCATCCGCCCCCGAAAGCCCGGAAGCCGCCGTCGCACAGTCCATGCGCCGCCATCCGGAAATGGTGGCGGGCGAGGGCCGCGACGTCACGGAGCTCATGCGCCTCCTGCCCGGCGCCGTGGCGAAGGACGGCTTCGAAGGCATCCAGCTGGTTGGGCTGGCGGACGGACGCGCCGTCGCCGTCAAGATTTCCGACGGCGGCGACCGGGCCAGAATGCCTGTCACCGTCCGAGCGCTGGAAGCGCTCGACGTCGACACCTCCGCCCTTGCGGGCATCGCCACCGGCGCGGTCCTCGGCGGAGGCCGCCAAGTGGGCCTGCTCCAGGCCGCAGACTTTTCTTCCCTGTCCCCGACCGACGACGTTCTTTAAGGACCGCACCACATGACCGAGACCCAAACCCTGCCGGATGCCCAATCCCTGTCCGACGGCCAGACTCTTCCTGGCGTCCGTTCCGAGCATGACCTGCTCGGGGACCGCGATATCCCCGCCGGCGCCTACTGGGGCGTCCACACGCTGCGCGCAGTGGAAAACTTCCCCATCACCGGGCAGCCGCTCTCATCCAACATGCACCTGGTCCGCGGCCTCGCCGCCGTGAAACTGGCGGCCGCCCGCACCAACCTGGAACTCGGGCTGCTGGACGCCGAACGCGCCGCGGCCATCGAACAGGCCTGCACCGATGTGATGAACGGCGAACTGAGCGAGCAGTTCGTGGTCGACGTGATCCAGGGCGGCGCGGGAACGTCGTCGAACATGAACGCCAATGAGGTCATCGCCAACCGCGCCCTGGAAATCCTCGGCCACCCCAAGGGCGACTACGCCCGGCTGCACCCCAACGACCACGTGAACCTTAGCCAGTCCACCAACGACGTCTACCCCACCGCGGTCAAGCTCGGCACCATCTTCGCCGCCCGCGAGCTGCTCGCCGCGCTGGCCGAGCTCGAGGAGGCGTTCGCGGAAAAGGCCATGGAGTTCCGCACGGTCGTGAAAATGGGGCGCACCCAGCTCCAGGACGCCGTACCCATGACCCTGGGCCAGGAATTCGGCACCTACGCCGTGACCATCGGCGAGGACCGGCAGCGGCTGGCCGAGGCGGACCTGCTCATCCACGAGATCAACCTCGGCGCCACCGCGATCGGCACCGGCCTGAACGCCCCCGCCGGCTACGCTGACGCCGCCTGCCGGCATCTGGCCGAAATCACCGGCCTGCCCCTGGTCACCGCCGTCGACCTCATCGAGGCCACCCAGGACGTGGGCGCCTTCGTCCACCTCTCCGGCGTGCTCAAGCGCGTGGCCGTCAAGCTCTCCAAGACCTGCAACGACCTCCGCCTGCTCTCCTCCGGACCGCGGGCCGGATTCGGCGAGATCAACCTTCCCGCCGTCCAGTCCGGATCCTCCATCATGCCCGGCAAGATCAACCCGGTGATCCCGGAAGTGGTCAGCCAGGTGGCCTACGAGGTCATCGGCAACGATGTCACCATCACCATGGCCGCCGAAGCCGGGCAGCTCCAGCTCAACGCGTTCGAACCGATCATCGTGCACAGCCTGCACAAGAGCATCTCGCACCTCGAAGCAGCCTGCCGCACGCTCACGGCCCGCTGCGTTCGCGGCATCACGGCCAACACCGAACACCTCCGCCTCACCGTCGAACAGTCCATCGGACTGGTGACCGCCCTCAACCCGCATCTCGGCTACGCCACCGCGACCGCGATCGCACAGGAAGCCCTCGCCACCGGCCGCGGCGTGGCTGAACTCGTCCTCGAACACGGCCTGCTCACCGAAACCCAGCTGCAGGAGCTCCTCAGCCCCGAACGCCTGGCAAACCTCAGCAAATAATCCCCGACCGCCCGACCGCAGATCTCGACAAGCTCGACCGGCGAGCACCGCTGGTTGAGCCTGTCGAAACCACCGCTGAACCTCCCAAACCGGAAACCAAAGGATCCCCCATGTCCAATTCCCCACAGGGCGCCGCCTCGAACGCGGCAGTCACTGACCATACGGTCCCGGCCCAGGCGCATGCCACCCAAAATCTTCTTCACGCCGAGGACAAGGGCTACCACAAGAGCCTGAAGCCGCGGCAGATCCAGATGATCGCCATCGGCGGTGCGATCGGCACCGGCCTGTTCCTCGGCGCCGGCGGCCGGCTCAACGCCGCCGGCCCGTCCCTGGTCATCGCCTACGCCGTCTGCGGCTTCTTCGCCTTCCTGATCCTGCGCGCCCTCGGCGAACTGGTCCTGCACCGGCCCTCCTCGGGCTCGTTCGTCTCCTACGCCCGCGAATTCTTCGGCGAAAAGGCAGCCTTCGTCTCCGGCTGGTTCTACTGGATCAACTGGGCCACCACCACCATCGTGGACATCACCGCCGCCGCCCTCTACATGAACTTCTTCGGCAACTACATCCCCTGGATGGCCGACGTCCCCCAGTGGGTCTGGGCCCTGACCGCCCTCATCGTCGTCCTGGGCCTGAACCTCGTCTCGGTCAAGGTCTTCGGCGAAATGGAATTCTGGTTCGCCATCATCAAAGTCGCCGCCCTCGTCGCGTTCCTGCTGATCGGCACCTACTTCGTCATCTTCGGCACCCCGGTCCCCGGCCAGGAAACCGGCTTCAGCCTGATCACCGACAACGGCGGCATCTTCCCCAACGGCCTGCTGCCCATGATCATCCTCATGCAGGGCGTCCTGTTCGCCTACGCCTCCATCGAACTCGTCGGCACCGCCGCCGGCGAAACCGAAAACCCGGAAAAGATCATGCCCAAGGCCATCAACTCCGTGGTCTTCCGCATCGCCGTGTTCTACGTCGGCTCCGTCATCCTGCTCGCCCTGCTCCTGCCCTTCACCTCCTACCAGAAGGGCGTCAGCCCCTTCGTGACGTTCTTCGGCTCCATCGGCATCCAGGGCGTGGACGTCATCATGAACCTCGTCGTCCTCACCGCCGCCCTGTCCTCCCTCAACGCCGGCCTCTACTCCACCGGCCGGATCCTGCGCTCCATGTCCGTCGCCGGCTCCGCCCCCAAGTTCGCCCAGCGCATGAACAAGGCCGGCGTCCCCTACGGCGGCATCGCCATCACCGCCGGCGTCTCCCTGCTCGGCGTCCCGCTGAACTACCTCGTCCCGTCCCAGGCATTCGAGATCGTCCTGAACATCGCCTCCGTCGGCATCATCGTCACCTGGGCCACCATCGTCCTGTGCCAGATCCAGCTCAAGCGCTGGGCCGACAAGGGCTGGCTCAAACGACCCTCGTTCCGGATGTTCGGCGCACCCTACACCGGCTACCTCTCCCTGCTGTTCCTGGTCGGCGTGCTGGTCATGGTCTTCATCGACTCACCCCTGACCCTTCTGGTCACCCTCATCGCCATCGCCCTCATGGTCGCCGGCTGGTACGCCTGCCGCAAACGCATCCACGAAATCGCCGAAGCCCGCGAAGGCTTCACCGGCATGTCCCCCGTCATCGCCAACCGCCCCGGCCCGGGCGCCGCGGACCGGATCTAGCCAGCCCTTCACCTCCGCAACATAGCGCGAACGGACACTTGGGCCCACTCCGCGGGGCCCAAGTGTCCGTTCGCGCTTTTGTCCGTTGCGCCTAGCCGCGCGCCTTTCCCTGCTTCTCTTGACGCCCGGTTGGGGCGGGTCTAGTCTCAAGCCGCATCCACCCACGAGCAGCTCAAGGGAGAGTCATCATGCCGGAATTCATGGACGTCCACCGCAACATGAAGGGGATCACCAAGGAGGATCTGCTGGCAGCCCACAATGCCGACCTCGCCATCCAAGACGACGAGAAGGTCAACTTCAAGTCAGCCTGGGCGGACCCGGAGTCAGGGCTCGTCTACTGCCTCTCGGAGGCGCCCTCTGCCGAGGCTGTGCAGCGCATTCATGAGCGGGCAGGGCACCGCGCAGATGAGGTGCACCCCGTTCCGCTCAGGGTCTGAGCCATAATCCCGGCGCATCCGTAGCCCTTGTCACGCATTTCTGCACCGCTTTCCCTCCTTGCGGACGCCGCCGCCGCGACAGCCCGGGCGCCAGCAGCTGAGCGCCCCGGGAAAGTGGCGCAGAACTGCGCAGAACTCAGGTTCAGCAGGCTACATCTGAACTCAATCGGCCTACCATGGAGGCATCCGGGGCGAGGCCCGCGATGAGCGGCGCCTCTCCGGTGCGTCGAAGGGGCCGGACCAGTGGACGTCGTTGTCATCGAAACCCCGCAACTCGGGGACCGCAGCTACCTGGTCCATGACGGCCGTGTGGCGCTGGTGGTAGATGCCCAGCGGGACACGGACCGCGTCGAGGAGGCCGCCCGGAAAGCCGGCGTGCAGATCACCCACGTGGCAGAAACCCACGTCCACAACGACTACCTCACCGGCGGCCTGATCCTCGCCCGCGCGCACGGCGCCAAATACCTGATAAACGCCGCGGACCATGTGGCCTACGAGTGTGAGCGGGTTGAGGACGGCCAAACCATGCAGATCGGCGCGCTCACGCTCCGCGCGGTGGCCACTCCAGGGCACACCCGCACGCACCTGTCCTACATCGTCACGGACGGACGGGTGCGGGCCGTGTTTTCCGGCGGCAGCCTGCTCTTCGGCTCCGTGGGCCGCACCGATCTCCTCGGCCCCGGAGACACCGCCGGGCTGACGCGGGACCAGTACGCGTCCGTCCACCGGCTCGCCGATGAAGCGGGGCCCGATGCTGCCCTCTATCCCACCCACGGGTTCGGCTCGTTCTGCTCGATCGGGCCCGCCACGCGTGCGGAGGCGTCAACCATCGCAGAGCAGCGCGAAGCCAACCACGCGCTCACGGACCCGGATCCCGAGCATTTCGCGGCCGAACTCATGGCTAATCTGTCCGCCTACCCTTCCTATTACGCCCACATGGCCCCCATCAACATGACCGGCCCCGAGCCTGCGGACCTGAGCATGCCGGAGTCCCTCGGCGCCGGTGAACTGACGGAGCGGCTGGCGAGGGGCGAGTGGGTGGTGGACCTGCGCCACCGCGTGCTGTTCGCCAGCAACCACCTGCAGGGCACCGTCAGTTTCGAATACGGATCGGGGCGAAGCTTCAGTTCCTACTTAGGCTGGGTCCTGCCCTGGGGCGAGAAGCTGACGCTCGTCGGCGGCCGCGAGGATCTGCAAAACGCCATCCGGGACCTTTCCCGCATCGGCGTCGACCGCCCAGATGCCGCGGTGGGAACGGAACCTGGCGAACTCGCGCCGGGAGCCCCCGTCGCCTCCTACCCCCGGGCGGGCTGGCCCTCGGTCGTTCATGAAAAGCCCGACGGCGACGCCGTACTGGACGTTCGGCGCTCGGACGAGTTTGCCGCCTCCCACGTCGCCGGCGCCATCAACGTGCCGCTGCACGAACTGCTGGACCGTCTGGGCGAACTGCCCGCGGGGTGCCTTTGGGTCCACTGCGCCACCGGCTACCGTGCCGGCGTCGCGGCCAGCCTGCTGCAGCGGGCCGGGCGGGACGTGGTGCAGATCGATGCCCGCTTCCGGGACGCCGCGGCCGCCGGCGTCACCCTGCAGATGCAGCCGCTGCAGCGGCGGTGACCGTCCTGTCCGTGACCGAAAATCCGGTCGAAGTTGCAAAGTCTAGGTGGCAAAGGAGAACAACAATGGATGGAGAAGGCAAAGTGGTTGTGGGCGTGGACGGTTCGGACTCCTCAGTGGAGGCCCTCCGTCTGGCGGCGCGGGTAGCACCGGGCCTGGGGGCCCGCGTCCATGCCGTGGCTTGCTGGCACTTCCCGGAAATGTACGCCGGGTACATCCCGCCGGATTTCGAGGCGTTCGAGACATCGACCGCCAAGAACCTTGCCGAGGCCATCCAGAAGGCGTTCGGGCCCGACGTCCCGGAGACCCTGACCAGTGAACTCGTGCGGGGCCCGGCCCCGGCCAAGCTGGTGGAGGCCGCCGCCGGAGCGGCGATGCTGGTGGTGGGGCGAAGGGGCCACGGCGGATTTATGGGCCTGCACCTCGGCTCGGTGAGCACCGCCTGCGTCGCGCACGCCGAATGCCCGGTCCTCGTGGTGCACACCAAGGATGACCACCACAACAACCATCACTTCCGCAGGGGCGCAGCGGCCAAAGACGCGGCCAAGGGCTGACCGCCGCACGTAACGCAACGCACCTGCAACCCCGTGCCGGCGCGCCATCGCCTATGCTCGGCTGAGCAGCTCAGAACTGGCTCAACGTCGAACCACGGGAGACAACCTCATGACCAACTGGCGGATCCGGGACTTCCACTCCGCGGACCTTGACGGCATCCTGCACCTCTGGGAATCGCTGAAGGCCACCAATGTCGAGCCGGTCTATGCGCTCTCCGAAGTGCTGGCCTCCTGCGAAAAGGACCACGCAGTGGTGGCCGTCCTCGGCGACCAGGTGGTGGGCGCCGCGGTCGGACGTGCAGCGCATGACCAGGGCTGGATCGTCTTCCTGGCCACGCTGCCCGAATTCCGCGGCCGGGGCATCGGCACTTCCCTGCTGGCCGCCGTCGAAAACCGGATGGCGCCGCACGGGCTGAACAAGCTATCCGCCCTGATGCCCGAGTCGGAGACCCGGGTGGAGGCCTTCCTGAGCCGCGGCTTCGTGCTCAAGAAGAACCTGCGCTACTTCGAGCGCACCATCCCCGTGCAGCGCCAGGAACTAGAGCCCCTGGGCCTGCTCGGCGGCCGCATCCTGGCCCGGGACCTGTGGGAGAACGTGGCCGGCATGCGCCGGGAGAAGGAGCTGCTGGAGCGCCGCCTGGTCCTGCCCCTGGCCGAGGCCGACCTCGCCGACGAGTTCGGCGTCGTGCCGCCGCGTGCCGTGGTGCTGTTCGGGCCGCCCGGCACCGGCAAGACCACCTTCGCCAAGGCCATCGCCTCCCGGCTGGAGTGGCCGTTCGTCGAGGTCTTCCCCTCCCGCCTTGCCGCCGACCCCAAGGGTCTGGCCGGCGCGCTGCGGGAGACCTTCCTGGAGATCTCGGAACTCGAGCACGCCGTCGTCTTCATCGACGAAGTGGAGGAGATCGCCTCCCAGCGCGCCGGGGACCCGCCGTCGCCGCTGCAGGGCGTCACCAACGAGCTGCTCAAAATCATCCCGGCCTTCCGCGAACAGCCCGGCCGCCTCCTGGTCTGCGCCACCAACTTCATCCGCGCCCTCGACTCCGCCTTCCTGCGGCACGGCCGGTTCGACTACGTCATCCCCATCGGCCTCCCCGACCGGCAGGCCCGCGAAGCAATGTGGCAGCGCTTCATCCCCGCCGCCGTGGTGGACGATGTGGACGTGGAGCAGCTGGTGGACCGCACCGCGGGCTTCTCCCCCGCGGACATCGAGTTTGCCGCACGGAGCGCCTCCCAGCGGGCGCTGGAAAAGGCAGTGTACGACGACGGCGGGCTGGCGTCCGGTGGCGGCGTGTCCGTCCGCGAGGCGGTACGGAAGGGACCCGCCACCCAGGACTACCTCGACGCCATTGCGGACACCCGCACCACCGTCAGCGACGAGGTGCACCAGGAGTTCCTAGAGGACATCGACGCCCTGGGCAGGGTGTAGCCGGCCGGTCCCGCGCGTTCGCTGGCCGAACTCGCCGGAGCGGTGCGGGTTCGCGGGAAGTTTACGGCGACCCCGCACCGTTCCGGCGAACTGGGCGGCGCATTGGGGCGGCAAGTCCGGGAAGGAAGAAACGTGATCCTGTTTCTCACGATCGTCAGCGGAGTGGCCTGGACCATCGTGTATGCCGAGGCGATCCGGCTGGGCATCCGGGAGCGCACCTACGCCATCCCCGCCGCGGCCCTGGCGCTCAACTTCGCCTGGGAAGCCATCTACGCCGCGCGGTCCGTGGCCACAGGAATATCGGCGCAGGGCGTCTTCAACGTCGTGTGGGGCATGGCGGACGTCCTGATCATCTACACCTTCTTCAGGTTCGGGCGGGCCGAGCTGCCGCCCTGGGTCACCCGGCCGCTCTTCCTGGCCTGGGCCGTGCTGCTGGGCATCACGTCGTTCACGGTGCAGTTGCTGTTCGTGGCTGAATTCGGCTGGGACGACGCCTCCAAGTACGCCGCGTTCCTGCAGAACCTGCTGATGTCCAGCTTGTTCATCGCGATGTTCGTCTCGCGCGGAAGCGGCCGGGGCCAGTCGCTCGTCATCGCGGTGGCCAAGTGGGTCGGCACCCTTGCCCCCACCATTGTCTACGGCGGGTACGGAAATACGGTCCTGATCCTTGGGCTCGGAGCGCTGTGCAGTGTGTTCGACCTGGCATACATTGCCCTGCTCTGGCGGGCACGCAGACGCGCTACTGTTTGACCCATGCCTTCTAATCCCCTCCGGCACGCCGTAGCCCGAATGGGCGGCCGGGATCCTCACCAGCCCCACCGGACAGCCACCCCGCTGGAGCTCTTCTTCGACCTCACGTTCGTGATCGCGTTCGGGGTGGCCGGCAGCCAGTTTGCCCATGAGATCGCGGAGGGACACTTCGGCGCCGGGCTGCTCGGCTTTTCCTTCGCGATGTTTGCTGTGATCTGGGCCTGGATCAACTTCACTTGGTTCGCCAGCGCCTACGATACCGACGACTGGGTATTCCGGGTGGTCACCATGGTCCAACTGGTGGGCGTCCTGATCCTGGCGATGGGGATCGAGCCCATGTTCCACTCCCTCGTGGAGGGGAAGCACGTGGACAACACCGTCATCGTGGGCGGCTACATCATCATGCGCCTGGCCCTGGTCTCCCAGTGGCTGCGGGCCGCCCGGCAGGACCCGGCCCGCAGGAAGACGTGCCTGCGCTACGCGGGATACCTGGCGGTTGTCCAGCTGGGGTGGATCGCGGTGCTGTTCATCCAGGCGGACGTGCCCACCACGTTCCTGATGATTGCACCGCTGTATGTCCTCGAACTGGCCACCCCGTATGCGGCCGAGCGGAATGCAACCACTCCCTGGCACGCCCACCACATCGCCGAACGCTACGGACTGCTGGCCATCATCGCCCTGGGCGAATGCCTGATCGGCGCCGTCGAGACACTCCGCGCCATCGTGGCCAACCATGGCTGGTCACTTGATGCCGCTCTGGTGGGCTTCGGCGGCACCGCGTTGGCCTTCGGCATGTGGTGGATCTACTTCATCCTGCCCGCCGGCCGGGCCCTGCACCTGCAGCGTCACCGTTCCTACTTCTTCGGCTACGGCCATATCCCCGTCTTCGCCGCGATCGCCGCCACCGGGGCGGGCCTGCACGTCGCCGCGTACTACATCGACCATGCAGCACACATTAGCGGCGCCGTGGCAGTGGCCAGCATCGCCGTTCCCGTGGCGCTGTTCAAGGTCTCGCTCACGGCGCTCTTCAGCGTCATGACGTGCGTCGACCGCACCCTCATCGCCGTCACCACCGGAGTGGTGTGCGTCCTCGCCGGAACCGTGGCCCTGGCGGCGGCGGGCGTTTCGGTTCCCGCCTGCCTGCTCATCATTGTTGCCGCACTCGGGGCCTCGATCGTTATTGATGAACGCCGGAGCACGGACCTGCTCCACGCGTCGCTGGAGAAGCTGGAACAGCGGGCCAAGAACGCGTGACGCCAGCCGCTATGCCCCGGGCCACACCCATGGCTCACGAGGCAGGCGGGCGGGCGAAAACCCTTGCAGGGCGGCCTGCAGGGATTCGCCCGGCAGGCCCAGTGACTGCAGAATCGTCCTCTGGACGGCTTCCGCGGGATGTCCGACGGCGGCCAGGTCACTGAGGGTGACCGCGCCGTCCCGCTTGGCCAGCCGGGCGCCGTCGGCATTCACCACCAGCGGCACGTGCGCATATTCCGGAACGGGCATATTCAAGAGCGAGGCGAGATATGCCTGCCGGGGCGTGGACGGCAGCAGGTCGTTCCCTCTAACCACCTGGTCTATGCCCTGCTGAGCATCATCCACGACGACGGCCAGGTTGTACGCCGTCACGCCGTCGTTCCGGCGCAGGACGAAGTCGTCCACGACTCCAGTGAACGTCCCGTGCAGCACGTCTTCGACAGTCCATTCGGCCACGGAGGAACGCAGCCGGATGGCCGCCGGGCGGGTGGACCGCCTGAACTCGAGCTCCGCCGCCGACAGTCCCCTGCACGTTCCGGGATAGGCGCCCTGGGGCGCGTGCGGCGCGGAGGGTGCCTCCTGGATCTCACGGCGGGTGCAGAAGCATTCGTACGTCAGCCCGGCCGCGGCTAGCCCTTCGATGGCCGCCGTATACAGCGGTTCGCGGTCCGTCTGCCGCACCACCGCACCGTCCCAGGTCACCCCGACGGCGGCCAGGTCCCGCAGCTGCGCCGCTTCAGCCCCGGCCCGTGCCCGGTCGAGGTCCTCGACCCGCAGCAGGAACCGCCGCCCGGTGGAACGGGCAAAGAGCCAGGCCAGGATTGCCGTCCGGAGGTTTCCCACATGCAGCTCACCGGACGGGCTGGGGGCGAAGCGGCCAGCGTGAGTCATGCCCTCCAGCCTATGCCGAACACCACAAGAGCCCCTCAGCTACCGCGCACTCCGGGCGTTGGCCGGGAATCGGTGGCTCAGGGGCTCTTGCCGTGCCTGCCCCGGACGGAGCTCCGTACGGGAATCGAGGCACTTCTTGCGGAAAGACGAATGCGTGAACAAGTGTCAATCAGCGGCTGCCTCCTTGCCGGAAGCGTGGTCCAGGGGGCCGGGTGGTGTGCCGTGATCCTGTAGCCTGCCGGCGGTGGGGGTAACCGTCGCCTGCGTTGCCACTATCTGAGCAGAAGACCTACAGTAGGCGCAATGGGCATGGCATGGACTGGTCAATCTGACCGGTCCTGTACCCGGGAACCGGAGAGGAAGTGATCAGATTGCAGCAGCTCGACGCCACGGACCGGCGCATCCTGGCCGCCCTGGATGAGGATCCCCGGCTGCCCATCATGGTCCTGGCCCAGCGGCTGGGCCTGGCGCGCGGCACTGTACAGTCCCGCCTGGAGCGGATGACGGCGTCGGGCGCCCTCCGGCCCAACAGCAGCCGCGTGCTGCCCGCGGCCCTGGGCCGGGGCGTTGCGGCGGCTGTCAGCGCCGAACTGGACCAGAGCCATCTCAACGAGGCCATCGCCGCGCTGCGCGAGATCCCCGAGGTGCTGGAGTGCCACGCCCCGGCCGGCGACACGGACCTGCTGATCCGGGTGGTGGCCACCAGCCCCGACGACCTGTACCGGGTTTCCGAGGAGATCCGGCTGTGCCCGGGCATCGTGCGGACGTCCACAAGCATGTTCCTGCGCGAGGTGATTCCGTACCGGACCACGGGGCTGCTAGAGCACTGATGCCGGTCTTGCGGAGCGCCACTCCGATATTGCGCAAATCATTGGGGAAAACTGCGGATATTCCGGCGGCTGTCCTGCGGTGGCGACTGTAACCTGATTCAGCATCTGCCGCAGCGCTGGGCACGCAGCAGGTGCAGTGTTCACTCAGGGTCTCCGCCGGGGGGTCGGTCTCAATAAGGAACTCAATGCGCTCTTTTTCCCGTTCAATCGCGTCGGCCACAGGCTTGCTGGTTTTCGCCGCTGGCCTCGTCTCGCTTCCCGCTACCGCAATGGCAGCCACGGATCCGGCCGGCAACGGCACGTCACTGCCGGTCGAGTCCGGTTCGGAACAGGTGCACCACGGATACGAATCCGCGCCGGGCGTTCCCGCGGACGGGCCGCCTGCGGGCCTGGCCCTCCAGACCGAGGCGGGCGGAACGGCCGCCGCTGCCCTCACAGTCAAGGTCGTCGTCGCCACGCTGATGGACAACAAGGCCACCGTTCCGATGGCCCAGGCCGAAGCGGCCGTGGCAGCCTCCAGCAACTACTGGAAGGCGATGTCCGGCGGCCGCATTTCCATGACCGTGACAGAACGCGCCACGCTGGCGTCCAAGACAGCCAGGTCGACGGACTCCTACTACGACATGATCAACAAGATCACCACCGAGCTGAAGTGGACCTATGGCACCAACAAGGCGCTGGTGGTCTTCGTTCCCAGCGCCACGCTCTCCGGCGGCGCCCTCGGTGCCGGCTACAGCAGCACCGGCAACAGCGGACGGGTTCTGATGCCGCAGATCAGCGGCTTCACCAACAGCGTGATCGCCCACGAGTTCGGGCACGTCCTGGGCTCCATGCACGCCGACGCCCTGCAGTGCAGCAGCGGCGTGTCCGACGTCGGCACCACGAGCACCGGCCAGTTCACCGACTCCTCCTGCTATATCCGCGAATACGGCGACAGCACCGACCTGATGGGGCTGTCCAGCTACAACATGCCGGTGATCAGCTCGCCCTTCTGGGACGCCAAGGGCCTGGGCGCGGCTACCGACATCCGCGACCTCGGCGTGGCATCCGGCGTGAAGAGCTACACGCTGAAACCCTGGGGCGACACGAAGCTGGCCTACCGCGCGGTGAAGTTCACCGATCCGGTCAGCAAGGAGGTCTACTACCTGGAGCTCCGGCAGCCTGCCGGCTACGACGCCTACCTGGCCAGCGGGCCCGCGGGCAACCGGGGCGTGAAAGTGGTCCAGCGGGGCGGCGCCACCCCCTGGTCCTCGCTGGCGCTGATGCCGTCCACCGTTCCGTTCAGCGGGTACTACGCGACCAACCACACCTGGCAGGCCGGCCGCACATTCATCACCCACGCCGGAATCCGGGTCACGATCAACACCGTGACCGCCACCTCGGCCACTGTCACCATCGACGCCGACCTCGCCCTGCGCACCAAGATCCAGTTCTCGGCCGGCGACTTCAACGGTGACGGACGCTCGGATATGGTCTCCCGCGAAGCCGACGGTTCGCTCCTGCTGTTCGCGGGCCTGGGCGGAAACAAGCTCGGAACGGCCGTGAAGATCGGGACGGGCTGGAATATGTTCAACATGGTCCTCGGCAACGGCGACTTCAACGGGGACGGGAAGACGGACCTCATTGCCCGGACGTCCAACGGAGCCCTGTGGCTGTACCCGGGCAGCGGAACCGGCGGGTTCCTGACACGCAAGCAGATCGGGTCCGGCTGGGAAGGCTTCAAGCGCATCATCGCACCCGGTGATTTCAACGGCGACAAGCGGGCCGACCTGCTGACCATGCGCGCCGACGGAACCCTGTGGCTGTACCCCGGCAACGGAACCGGCGGTTTCCTGGCGGCCAAACAGGTGGGCTCCGGCTGGCAGGGCTTCACCGCCGTCACGGCAGCGGGAGGGCTCGCCACGGGCCCCGGTCTGCTCGCCCGCTCCAGCACCGGGACCGTTTACCTGTACCCCGGCAGCGGTACCGGAGGCTTCCTGGCACGCCGCACGCTTGCCACCGGATGGGCCAGCACGGAGCTGATCGCCGGCCAGGACTTCACCTCCGACGGGCACACGGACATCCTCTCAGCCAGCACCAACGGGGCCATCACCGCATACGCGGGCAACGGCGTCGGCGGTTTCGCAACCAAGCTGAAGATCGGCACCGGCTGGGCTGGCTTCAGCCAAGTCTGGGAAGCCGGTGATTACGACGGCGACGGCAAGCCCGACATCCTGGCCCGGACGGCCCAGGGCGTCCTGCGGCTCTACTCCGGCAACGGCTCGGGCGGGTTCCGCACGTCCCGGCAGCTGGGCACCGGCTGGCAGGCCTTCGACCAGGTAGTGTCCGCCGGGAACTTCAACGGCGCCGGCGGCCCTGATCTCCTGGCCCGGAAGCCCGACGGCTCGCTCTGGCTCTACCCCACGAACGGAACGGGACTCTTCCAGGCAGCGAAGAAGATCGGCACCGGCTGGCATGCCTTCGCGCGGATCATCGCCCCCGGCGACTTCTCCGGCGACGGAAAGACGGACATCATTGCGCAGGAGCCGGACGGCAAGCTGTGGCTCTACCCCGGAAACGGAGCGGGCGCCTTCCTTGCCCGGAAGCAGATCGGCTCCGGCTGGGCGGGCTTCAGCCAGGTTGTTGCGGGCAACGACTTCAACGGCGACGGAAAGGCCGACCTGATGGCCCGCGCGTCGGACGGCACGCTCTGGCTCTATCCCGGCAGCGGCTCCTCCGGCTTCCTCGCCCGCACGCAGCTCGGCACCGGCTGGAACGCCTTCACCACCTTCGCCAGCGTGGGCCGCTTCGCGGGTACGGGCAACCCGAACGTCGTTTCCGTATCGGCCGATGGAGCACTCTGGCTCCACACCGGCACCGGGAAGGGCACCTTCCAGAACGTCGTGCTGAACCCCCGCTGAGCAGGGAGACAGTCCAGCGCGAGCGAACACTTGGGGCCCCTGATCCACCCGGATCAGGGGCCCCAAGTGTTCGTTCGCGCTTTTCCGAGGGCCTGCGCTGCCGGAAGGAAAGTCAGACGGGCGGGCCGGCGTTGGATTTCAGGTTCTTCATCACCAGCGTTGAGGTCAGCCGTTCAACCCCGGGCAGCACTGTCAGCTCGCTGTCGTAGAACCGCTGGTAGGAGGGCAGGTCCGCCGCGATCACCTTGAGCAGGTAGTCCGGGGAACCGAACAGCCGCTGCGCCTCCACGATGTTCGGGTTCTCCGCCACCCGGTTCTCGAAGATCTCCATGGTCGGGCGGTCCACCTGCCGGAGGGTGACGAACACAATCGCCTCAAAGCCCAGCCCGACGGCGGCCGGGTCAATGTCCGCTTTATAGCCGCGGATCACGCCGGACTGCTCGAGGTCGCGGAGCCGGCGGTGGCAGGGCGCCACGGTCAGCCCCACCTTGGCGGCGAGGGCCGTGGCAGTCATTCTGCCGTCCTCTTTGAGGTGGCGCAAAATACTTCTGTCGATATGGTCGATCACGCAAAAATCTTACTCCTGCGGCAGCGATCCGCGCGAAATTTGAGAGCACATCTGGGGCCATTTTGCCTAGGCTTTTCTTACAGCCAAACACGCAGGAGCCCGCCATGAATCCCCAGCTTTTCCTCGCCTTTATCGTGGTCGCGGCCGCCCTCGCCTGCACCCCGGGGGTGGACTGGGCCTACTCCATCACGGCTGGCCTCGGCCGCCGCAGCTTTGTCCCCGCCGTCGCGGGCCTGTGCAGCGGATACGTCCTGCACACCCTCCTCATGGTGGCCGGGCTCGCCGCCGTCTTGGCAAGCATGCCGGGCCTGCTGGGCTGGATCACGGTGGCCGGGGCTGTCTACCTGCTATGGCTGGGAACCGTCACCATCAGATCATGGCGGGGTGCGAGCTTCTCCGCAGCGGCCGCCGTCGGACATCCGGGGCAGAACCAGCTCCGGTCCTTCCTTCAGGGCATGGGGACCAGCGGCATCAACCCCAAGGGGCTGCTGTTCTTCCTGGCCCTGGTGCCGCAGTTCGTCAGCGCTGACGCCCCGCTGCCCGTGCCGGTGCAGTCCGGACTGCTGGGGCTGACCTTCGTGCTCCTCGCGGCCCTCGTCTACACGTGCGTGGCGCTGCTGTCGCGGAAACTGCTGCAGTCCCGGCCGAACGCAGCCCGCAGGGTCACGCTGACCAGCGGCATCATCATGGTGGTCCTTGGCGCCGCTCTGCTCTCGGAGCAGCTGTTTCCGGCCCTGGCCCGGTTCGTATAGGAGCTGGCTCGTCTAGGAGCCGGCCCGGCTGGCTCAGACTTGGCGCTCCATGAACCACTCGGTGAAGCTCGACGCGCGCCCGTCGGAATCGAGCCGGATCACCCACAGGTTCTCGTAGCTCGGGCGGTCATCAAGATACGTGGTGCGGCCCTGCACGAACGCGAGATCTCCGTCGGACCCCAGCAGGGACCATTCGAATCTCCAGTCCCCGGGCTGGTCCGCAGAGCCGATCCACCGCTCCACGATCTGTGCCCGCCCGCGCCACGGATCGGGATCGTAGGGCCGCGTGGCGTACACCGCCTCCTCCGTGAAGAGCGCCCCGATATCCTCGGGGTCGTTCGTGGTCCACGCCGCGATGTACTTGTCCATCCACTGCCTGATTGCGTCAGTCATGGGTCCGTTGTATCGCGGCCCTGTAGTGGCCACAAGAGCCCGCCGCCCACAAGGGCGGCCGCCTCAGTCACCGCCGAACTGCTTCCATTTCTGTTCCCACGCCCGGCGCGCCTCGATGTCCTTGCGGATGACCTCGAACGTTTCGAGCTCCCCCTGCTTGCCGCGCTGCCAGTCCCGCGGATTGAGGGACTTCCGGCCGTTGTCCAGGAGCATCAGGGCACGGTCCGTCAGGGCGTCGTTGCGCAGGGACATGCTGGTCTTCTGCCGCCGCAGGACTTCCTTGAGTGCCTGCTGGGCCTGGCTGTACGCGCCGAGGCGGCGGAGGGAGCGTGCCCGCACCAGAAGCAGCGCCGCCGAGAGGTCGTCGGCGTTCAGCAGGCCCTCCGTCCAGACCACCACCTCCTGGTCCCTGCCCAGGGCGGCAGCCAGTGCGCACCTCGCCAGTGCGGTGGGCAACGACGGCGGCAGCCTGACCAGGGTTTCCAAAGCCGCCTCGGTCTGGCCCGTTTCCCGGAGGGAATGGGAGAGCGCGAGGAAGACCGACTCCTCGCTGAACAGCACCGGCACCACGATGCGTTCGGCCACCTCGACCCGGGTGACCACCCGCGTCAGGTAACTGGCGGCGAACTGGTTGGCTTCGTCGTCGTTCCTGATGGAGAGCCCGCGCTGCAGCAACTCCGCGGCCCGTAGGTAACCGCCCTGCTTGTAGGCGAGGAGCCCGGCCATCACGCAGCAGAGCCCGGCCCAGCCGGGATAGGCGCGGCCGGCGGCGATGAGCCGGTTGGGGTCGGTGCTGGAGAAGATGGCGTCGTACACGGTCCTGGCAGCCTTGCCGGGCAACAGCTTGAGCCGCGGAACGCTGCCGTCCACGCTGATCCGGGAGTCCCCTCCCCCGAGCACGCCGTGGATCAGCCCGCCCATGCCCTCGGCTATTTCGCGCACCGGGGTGCGGACCCTGCCGCCGCCGAAGGGGGTAAGGTCGCGCGTGTCGCGGTAGATCGGTCCTGGAAACTGCCCCGCGCTCATTCCTCCATGCTAATGGCGGGCCGGAACTAAGCCGAAGCGGCGCCTACCCAGACGCCCACAACCCAGGTGCTGGCCGCCAGGCAGGCCAGGCCGAACTCCACGAGCATTCCCAGCCCCGTGGCCTTCAGGGCCGCCCAGCTGGAGGTCAGCGCCGCCCGGAAGCTTCGCGTGCGCTGGACTTCGCTGAGCAGCAGCCCCGCGGCGAAGCCCACGAACAGGCCCACCACGGGAATGACGAACATGCCGGCAATGCCCAGTACAACCCCGACGGCGACGCTCCGGTTGGGAATACGGTGTTCCTTCAGTTTGCGGCCGGCGAGGAAGGCGCTGGCCGCCATGCCCGCCAGCACAAACACCATGCCCACGGCGAAAACCACCCAGCCGGTCGCACCCTCACCGCCCCAGACTGCCCACGCCAGCAGGCTCAGGCCGATCAGGAAGCTGCCCGGCAGGACGGGGATGACGGTGCCGGCAACGCCAACCAGGATGGCCAGGCCGCAGAGGACGGTCACGAGGGTTTGGGCGTTCATGTCCCCAGTCTAGGGTCCGGGCGGGGTGAGGGTCCGCGGAACGCGGACTTTGCCGGGAACGACGACGGCGGCGCCTCCCCAGCACGGGAGGCACCGCCGTCGGGCCTTCAGTCAGCCCAATCAGGCCAGCGCTCAAGCCGGACTTAGTTGTCCGGCTTAGTTGGCTTCGACTTCGACTGCCGCGGCAACGGCGGCCGTGACGGCCGGGGCAACGCGCGGGTCCAGCGGGCTGGGCACAATGTAGGACGCGGACAGCTTGTCATCGGCCAGTTCGGCAATGGCGCGGGCCGCGGCAACCTTCATGGCGGGGGTGATGCGGCGCGCGCCGGCGTCCAGGGCGCCGCGGAAGATGCCGGGGAACGCCAGGACGTTGTTGATCTGGTTGGGGAAGTCGCTGCGGCCGGTGGCCACAACCGCGGCGTACTTGGACGCGACCTCGGGCAGCACTTCGGGGTCCGGGTTGGACAGTGCGAACACGATGGAGCTGTGGTTCATCAGCTTCAGGTGCTCTTCGTCCAGCTTGGACGAGGAAACGCCGACGAAGACGTCCGCGCCCAGCAGGGCTTCCCCGGGGCCGCCTGAGATGCCGCGCGGGTTGCTGCGCTGCGCCATCTGGGCCTTCTTGCTGGCGGGGTCGGCGGCGATGTCGGCCCGCTCGGAGTTGATCACGCCGCGCGAATCCAGCAGCACCACGTCATCGATGCCCGCGGTGAGGAGAATTTCCGCGATCGCGATGCCTGCGGCGCCGGCACCGGAGATCACCACGCGGAGTTCCTCGAGCCCGCGGCCGGTGACCTTGGCGGCGCCGGTCAGCGCGGCGAGGACCACGACGGCGGTGCCGTGCTGGTCATCGTGCATGACGGGGCAGTCGAGGGCTTCGATGAGCTTTTCTTCCAGCTCGAAGCAGCGCGGAGCGGCGATGTCCTCGAGGTTGACGGCACCGAAACTGGGGCGCAGCCGGACGAGGGTCTCCACGATCTCATCGACGTCGGTGGTGTTGAGGACCAGCGGGATGGAGTCCAGCTCGCCGAAGGCCTTGAAGAGGGCGGACTTGCCCTCCATAACGGGCAGCGAGGCGCTGGGACCGATGTTTCCCAGGCCGAGGACGGCAGTGCCGTCGCTGACGACGGCCACGAGGCGCTGGGCCCAGGTGTGGCTCTTGGCGAGTTCCGGGTCAGCGTGGATGGCCCGGCTGACCTGGGCAACGCCCGGCGTGTAGGCGATGGAGAGGTCGCGCTTGTTGCTGAGGGGAACGGTGCTGGCGATGGAAAGCTTGCCGCCCTCGTGGGCAGCAAAAATTTCCTGGTCAGTCAGCTCTGCGGCTGCGCTGGTGTCATTCGGAGCGATAGTTTCAATGGACACGTCGTTGTCTCCTGTTGCTAGCCGTGGGCGCACGGCACAGTATGGCTCAAGCATTCGAGGCTCAAGATGGTCAGAAACGCGCTTCCGCTGACGGCCCAAGGGTGGCGGGTTCCGTCAGAAAGCCCGTGGAGCTGCTGGGTGCTGGCCACTCCGCTACTGCCATGTTAGACAGGACAAAAGCCCAGCCGGTGCCAGATCGGGCCGGTTTGACGGAATAAAGCAGATTTTGAGTCAAGTTGTGGCCCGTATCACCGTTTTTCGAGCCTTTTATGACCTGCCGGTCTAGACCAGTTACGCGGTATTCCGCGCCAGCCGCGGTGCCGGCATCAGCAACGTGCACGCCTTCTTCAGATCTTCCTCCGCCTCAAACAGGGAAAGCCGGCGGCAGCGCACCGACTGGACTAGACCGGTGACCGTTGGCAAAAGGACGCGGGCGACGGCCGCGTCGCCGCACGCGGCGGTGACGGCCCGTTCGGCCAAGGAGTCGATCTCCCGCAGCAGGCCGGTGGTGTCCCGGTCCTTGAGGTACACGCCTTGGCTGAGGCACTGCTCCACGGCAGGCTGCATGACGCGCATGTGGAAGATTTCCATGGCCACGCCGGAGAGTGCATGGATGCGGACGGTGCCCGGCCCGGTCCCCGTCTTGAGCTCGCCGAGCTGGTGCCGGTAGAGGGCCAGCATCAGATGGGTGGCGGAGGGAAAGTAGCGGTACAGGGTGCCGAGGGGAACGTTTGCCTGGGCGGCAACCTCGGAAAGGGTGACGGACTGGAGGCCCTTGCGCGCGAACGCGGCAGCCACCTCGAGGATGCGGTTATAGCGGCGCTGCTGCCGGGGAAGGGAGGGCGGGGCGGCCATGGGCGGAAGATCAGGCATAGAGTCAAGCATCATCAGTCCGGAGGTTGAGATTCCTGGTGCAGTTAGGGAGAGCCCCATTCCCGGTCCTGCCGCGATTCGCACTCCACTATACGGCACAGGTCTCCGGGTTCCCTGGGAGCCGGAGGGGTTCCCCGGAAGCCGGACGTGCCCCCGGGGTTATTGCAAGGGCCGTCCCAGTGCCCGGCTGATTTGGACCGACCAGGTCCTAGGCAACGCCCTTGATCTTCACCACGAACACGGCACCCAGCAGGCCGATGACGGCGGCGGCGACATAGAGGGAGACGTAGCCGCCCCAGAGGGTGACGAATGGCCACGCCAGCGCGGGGGCGATGACCTGGGGCAGGGAATTGGCGATGTTGATGACGCCCAGGTCCTTGCCCCTGTCGGCAGCGCTGGGAAGCACCTGGGTGATGAGGGCGAAGTCCACGGCGAGGTAGGCGCCGAATCCGATCCCCAGAACGCTGGCACCCACGATGCCGCCCACCCAGGTGGGGGCGAAGGCGAGGATCAGCGATGCCAGGGCGATGATCACCGATGATGCGATCACCAGCGGCTTGCGCTTGCCCATCCTGTCACTGAGTCTGCCGCCCACCACGCTGGTGATGATGACGAACACCGCGTAGAGGCCGGTCAGCACCAGCACGCCAAAGGCGGGTTCGAGGCCCGTGGTCTCCTTTAGGTGCACGGCATCCGCCAGGAAGAACAGCAGGTACAGGGTGACCATGTGGTTGCCGATGTTGACCAGCAGCCGGGTGATCCAGGCCCAGGCGAAGTCCGGGTGCCGCAGGGGCCTGATGAACCCGAGCAGGAAGCCGGCCCAGTTCAGCGCCTGGGCAGGCCTTGCCGGAAGCGGAGCGTCGTCGCTTTTGACCAGGTACATCACCACGCCCGCCACGAGGGCAGCCGCGCAGATGATGTAGCCCAGCACGAAGTTTCCGCTGACGACGGCGGCAATCACCGCGCCGACGAGAATCCCGGCCGTCTGCCCCATCGCCGCCAGGCCACCTACGGTGGCGCGCTGCGGGACGGGCACGCGGTCGGGAACGGCAGCGGTGATCGCGGCGTAGGCACCGTTGCAGCCAGCCTGCACGAGGCACCAGAGGACCGTCATCACTGCGACGTTCGGTGCTCCCGCCAGGCCCACCAGCGCGGCCGCGCCGAGGACGGCGCCGGCCAGCACCCACGGGACGCGCCGGCCGAACCGGGACGCCGTGCGGTCGCTGAAGGCGCCAAAGAGCGGATTGGCGACCAGGGACACCGCTGCGCCGGCACCGGTGACGAGGGCGAGGATGGCTTCCTTCTGCCCGGGGTCGAAATGTTCCGCCTGCTGTCCGAGGAGCACCTGGATAGGGCCGAAAAATGCCGCGTTGATGCCGAGGTTGACCAGCACGACGCCCGTGACCCACAGGGACCTGGCCCGCTCCGTCGGTTCAGCGAGCGCGGCGGATGACCGGGTGCCCACCAGGCCGGGGTCTGGTACCGCACCGGGTATGTCTGACAGGCTCATGGTGGTCTCCCCCTGGAACATCGTGATGATGGAATCAGACTATCCGCAGGACGTGTAAAAGTTCGTTCGTTGCGGCGATAGAATGCCCTTCCTGCCTACCTCTTGCCACTGGGGTATTGCACGCAGGGACACCTATCATTCGTTCCATGGGGGAATGCACTTTGTCGCCAAAAAACCTCGGCCATCGCGCCCTGCTCAAATCCGCCTCTGTAGCACTCGCCGCCGCCATAGCGCTCACGGCTTGTACCACCAACAACACACAACTGACATCAAGCTCCAGCCAGAACGCTGCAACCAACGAGGCCACCGTAAGCCGCGTTATTGATGGTGACACCTTTGTAGCAACGACCAGTGAAGGCGAGAAGACCATTCGCCTGCTCAACGTCGATACTCCGGAAACCAAGGACCCGAATGCTCCCGTAGAGTGCCTCGGACCCGAAGCTACCACCGCTCTGGAGCAGCTCCTTCCAGCCGGGTCAGTAGTCCGTCTGGAACTCGACGAAGAGCCAACCGACAAGTATGGACGCACACTCGCCGGCGTTTTCAATTTGTCAGGAACTTTGATCAACGCGGAGGTCGCCCGTCTGGGCATGGGTGTTCCGATGCTAATTGAACCGAACCGAAAGTTTTATCCCGCGGTTCAGGAAGCATTCGAAGAGGCCCGGACTCGGGCTGTTGGACTCAACTCTACGGAGCCTCCGTGTCTGCCTGCCCAACAGGTTGAGAAAGCGGTCGCCGCAGTGGAGGCGATCACTGCAGTTCCGCTCTCAGAATCGACGTCAGCACTCGATAAATCAAATGCGGGGCTTGTAACCGCCCTTGCGACGATCGCAGCGCTGAAGGCGGCCTCAGAAGCGCAGGGCAAGGTCCATTGGGCTGCCTACCAGCCAGCCAAGCTGGCTCAGCTCGTTTCACGGCTGACCACTTCAGCCTCAGCGGCGACGGCCCGGCAAGCAGCAATCAAGGGTAAGAAGAAAAGCCTCGCCGATGCAGCAGCGAATGCGGCCCGGGCGAAGGCTGAAGCCGCAGCAAAGGCGGCAGCTGCGAAAGTGGCGGCTGAAGCGGCCGCAGCTGCCAAGGCCAAGGCTGCGGCCGCGGCCGCCGCCGCCGCAGAGGCCGAGCGGATCAGGAACCTTCCTTCTGTCTATGTTCCGCCGGCTCCGCCTGTCTACGTGCCGCCGGCAGCTCCGGCACCAGTCACCGACCCTTACCCTGGCTATACTGGCCCGCGCTGCTACGCGCCCGGCGGTAAGACGTGGAGGCCTTGCGGATAATTAAACTGGCATGGCCACCACCACCCCGAGGAGAACCAATGACCGCTTCGCCTGCCAACGCCGCCGTCAACACCGCAGACCTCTACGATGAGCGCGGCGACGAACTGGACTCCATCTCCCTGCAGTTCCAGTCCCTGGGCGGCCACACGCATTTCAGCGGCCCTGTCCGGACCGTGCGCTGCCTGGAGGACAACGCCCTCGTCAAGGCTGTCCTCGCCACCCCCGGCAACGGAGCCGTGCTCGTCGTCGACGGTGCCGGCTCCCTGCGGACCGCCCTGATGGGGGACATGATTGCGGCGAGCGCCGTGGCAAACGGCTGGGCCGGCGTCGTTATCAACGGTGCCATCCGCGACCGCGGGGCCATCGCGGAACTGCCGCTCGGTGTCAAGGCGCTCGGCAGCAATCCGCGCAAGAGCGCCAAGGCCGGGGCGGGAGAAACAGACGTGGACCTGCTGATCGACGGCGTGACCATCCGCACCGGTGCCACGATCTGGTGCGACCCGGACGGCATCCTCATCGAACGCTGAGCCGCAGAAGAATTTCGGCTGCTCCGGGGAACAAAGCAGGAAGTAACATAGTTACTGAAAGCAACTATCAAATGCGATCCCCCTTTCTCTGACCCTGGAGCAGCCATGTCCAAAACCACCGCCGGACCCGCGCCCGGAGAGGCCCTGACGCAGCGGCAGACCATCACCGTCATGGTGGGGCTGATGCTCGGCATGTTCCTGTCCTCGCTGGACCAGACCATCGTGTCGACGTCCATCTACACCATCGCCAATGACCTGGACGGGCTCTCGCTCCAGGCGTGGGCGACCACCGCGTACCTCATCACGTCCACGGTCACCACGCCGCTGTACGGAAAGCTCAGCGACATCTTCGGCCGCCGCCCGCTCTACCTCGCAGCGATCATCATCTTCCTCGCCGGCTCGCTGTATGCCGGGTCCGTGCACTCGATGACCGAACTGGCAATCGCCCGCGGCATCCAGGGCATGGGCGCTGGCGGCCTGCTGGCTCTGGCGCTGACCATCATCGGCGACATCGTCCCGCTCAAGGACCGGGCCAAGTTCCAGGGCTACTTCATGTCCGTGTTCGGCATCTCCTCGGTCCTCGGCCCGGTGGTGGGCGGCGCCTTTGCCGGTTCGGAGAGCATCCTCGGCTTCGACGGGTGGCGCTGGGTCTTCTTCATCAACCTGCCCATCGGCCTGGCCGCGCTGGCCGTGGTGTTCCTCTACCTCCACCTGCCCGCCAAGCACGTCAAGCAGCGGATCGACTACTGGGGCGCCGCAGCCATCACCCTGGCGATCGTGCCGCTGCTGCTCGTCGCCGAACAGGGCCGCAGCTGGGGCTGGACCTCGGCCAGCTCCGTCATCTGCTACGGCCTGGGCATCGTCGGCATCGTTGCGTTCCTGCTGGCCGAACGGCGTGCCGGGGACTACGCGCTGATCCCGCTGCGCCTCTTCCGGAATGTCACGTTCGGGCTGTCCTCGCTGCTGAACTTCATCATCGGCATCGGCATGTTCGGTGCCATCGCCATGCTTCCCATGTACCTGCAGCTGGTCAAGGGCCTGACTCCCACCGAAGCCGGCCTGATGATGATCACCTTCACGATCGGCATCCTGACCGGCTCCATCACCGCCGGACGGACCATCTCATCGTCGGGCACCTTCCGGATTTTCCCGATCCTCGGCACCGCCATCCTGACCACGGCCGCCATCATCATGGGTCTGTCGCTGGGCGCTGACACCGAGCTCTGGGTCCCCGGGCTGATTGCGGTCTTCTTCGGCCTGGGCCTGGGCTTCTGCATGCAGCCGCTCACCCTCGCGATGCAGGTCTCGGTGCCCGCGAAGGACATGGGCGTGGGCACCTCCACCGCCGCCTTCTTCCGTTCCATGGGCGGCGCGGTGGGCACAGCGGTGTTCATTTCCATGCTGTTCAGCATGGCCGCGGACAAGATCGCCAACGGCATGAAGGACGCCATGCAGAACGCCGACTACGTGAAGGTCCTCCAGGACCCCGCCGTCGCCGCCGACCCCGCCAACGCCAAGCTCTACGACTTCTTCAAGAACGGCGCCAGCAACGACTCCCTCAATGACACCAGCTGGCTGCACACCGCGAACCCGGTGCTTACCCGGCCCATCACGGAGGGCTTTGCCCAGTCGATCGACGCGGTCATGCTCACCGCTGCCGTCCTCACCGGCATCGCCTTCCTCATCAGCTTCGCGCTGCCGAAGACGAAACTGACGGACCCCAAGGCAGCGATGAAAGAGCCCGCGGCCGCCCACTAGGCACCGCTTAGGGTACGTCTGCAGCTGCGTTACGGCGGGCACCTTCCGGGGTGCCTGCCGTTTCGTTTTCCGCGGAAATCCGCCGTAAACGGCACCAAACGGACGACGACGGCGGGACCGGCCGCCGTCGTCGTCCTCCGTCGCGGAGTGGATCAGCGGGCGGTGACGTGGCACACTGTTAGGCGCGTGTGCGCCGGCCGACAGGGCCGGTTTCCGCAGCCGACGACGTTTGCACCGCATCCACCCACCCCCGAGCCAAGGGAGAACCATGTCCACCGACAAGCAGACAACCGCCAAGATCCCCAGGCGGGTGATCTGGCTGGCGCTTGCCGGCGCCGTGGGCGGCTTCCTGTTCGGCTTCGACTCCTCCGTGGTCAACGGCGCCGTGGATGCCATGAAGGACGAATTCGCGCTCAGTGAGGCCGTCACCGGTTTCGCCGTGGCAGTAGCATTGCTGGGCTGCGCGGCCGGCGCGTACTTGGCCGGCAAGGTGGCGGACCGTTACGGCCGCATCCCCGCGATGAAGCTTGGGGCACTGCTGTTCCTCATCAGCGCCATCGGCACCGGCTTCTGCTTCAGTGTCTGGGACCTCATTTTCTGGCGCCTGGTGGGCGGACTCGGCATCGGCCTGGCCTCGGTCATCGCCCCGGCCTACATCTCCGAAATCTCGCCCCGGCACGTCCGCGGCCGGCTCGCATCGCTGCAGCAGCTGGCCATCACCACGGGCATCTTCGCCGCCCTGCTGTCGGACGCACTGTTCGCGACCTCCGCCGGCGGCGCGCACCAGGCATTCTGGCTGGGCATCGAGGCCTGGCGCTGGATGTTCCTGGCCGCCGCTGTTCCGGCCGTGCTCTACGGCGTCATCGCGTTTACCCTGCCCGAGTCCCCGCGCTTCCTGGTGGTCCAGGGCAAGGAGGACCTGGCACGGAAGGTCTTCGACTCCATCGCCCCGGATGAGGACACCGACCGCCACTTGCGCGAAATCCGGGAGGCCATCGAGGAGGACCAGCTGGCCGGCAGGAAGGGCTCCCTCCGCGGCAAGGCCTTCGGACTGCAGGCTGTGGTCTGGATCGGCATCACCCTGTCCGTCCTGCAGCAGTTCGTGGGCATCAACGTGATCTTCTACTACTCCACCACGCTCTGGAAGGCCGTGGGTTTCCAGGAGAAGGATTCGCTGACCATCTCGGTGGCCACGTCCATCACCAACATCCTGGTCACGCTCGTGGCCATCGCCCTCGTGGACAGGATCGGCCGCCGCCCCATCCTGCTGGCCGGCTCCATCGGCATGGCCGTTTCCCTCGGCGCCATGGCCCTGGCCTTCGCCTCGGCCACGGGCACCGGCTCCGCCATCACGCTGCCCGGCACCTGGGGCCCCGTAGCCCTGGTGGCAGCGAACGTGTTCGTGATCAGCTTCGGCGCCTCCTGGGGACCGCTGGTGTGGGTGCTGCTGGGCGAGATCTTCCCGGCCCGCGATCCGTGCCCGCGCCCTGGGTCTGGCCGCCGCCGCCCAGTGGATCGCCAACTTTGCCATCACGCTGAGCTTCCCCGTAATGGCCGCAGGCTCGCTGCCGCTGACGTACGCCATGTACGCACTCTTCGCGGCGGCCTCGTTCTTCTTCGTCATGTACAAGGTGCCGGAGACGAACGGCATGTCGCTGGAACAGGCTGAGACCCTGTTTGTTCCGAAGGGGTCCGTCAAGGTCTGACCGGCTCTTGGCTCCTCCGGCATGAAACGGAAGACGCCCACGTTCCCTACGACTGTGTCCGGGAGTGTGGGCGTCTTTTGTTTTGTGCGTGCCGTCGCGCTGACGGGCTCGCGGCTCAGACCACGTGCGGTTCGTGGGCCGCGAGGTAACGGCGCCCGCCGGCCACCACGGCCATGGCCACAATCATTGCCACGGCACCGGCGAAGAACGGCACCTGCGGCCCGAAGTGTTCACCCAGCTGGGCTGCGGCAAACGGCGCCAGGGCGCCGCCCATCCAGCGGACGAAGTTGTACCCCGCCGAGGCCACCGGGCGCGGCGAGTCCGAGACTCCCATGGCCAGTTCGGTGTAGATGGTGTTGTTGATGCCCAGCAGCGCGCCGGAGACCACCACCAGCGCAACGACGGCGGGCACGGAATGGCCCGCGGCCAGGCCAAGGCCCGCCAGGTCCAGCATCAGCAGCCCAAGCGTGCCGAGGAGCACCTTCGTGGCGCCGAAGCGGTTCTGGAGCGCCGGGGCCACGAAGACCGAAAAGACGGCGACGGCGACGCCCCAGCCGAAGAACACCCCGCCGATGCCGTACGCGTCCATGCCCAGGATGAACGGGGTGAAGGCGAGCACGGTGAAGAAGCCGTAGTTGTAGAACAGGCCGCTGGCCGCCGTCGTCCGCAGTCCCTTGTTGCCCAGGGCCCGCAGCGGATCGGCCAGGCTTACCTTGCGGGCGGGCAACGGGGTCTTCGGAAGCAGCGCGGTCAGCGCAATGAAGGCCGCCGCCATCAGAGCGGCCGTGCCGAAGAACGGGGCCCGCCACTGCCAGCCCCCGAGGAGGGCGCCGAGGAGCGGCCCGAGCGAGATGCCCAGGCCCAGTGCCGCCTCATAGAGGATGATCGCCGTCCCGGCACCGCCGCTGGCCACGCCCACAATGACCGCGAGCGCGGTGGCCACGAAGAGTGCGTTGCCAAGCCCCCACCCTGCGCGGAATCCAACCAGTTCGCCGACGCTGCCGGACAGGCCGGAGAGCGAGGAGAACAGCACGATCACGGCCAGCCCGGCCAGGAGGGTGCGCTTTCCGCCGATGCGCGAGGAGATGAAGCCGGTGACGAGCATGGCCACCGCGGTGATCAGGAAATAGCTGGTGAAGAGCAGTGAGACCTGGCTGGGGCTGGCGTCCAGGTTCTTGGCGATGGCCGGCAGGATGGGATCCACCAGGCCTATGCCCATGAACGCGAACACGGCCGCGAGCGCGGTGGCCCAGACCGCCTTGGGCTGCTTGAGGAATGAGGCCTTCTCAGCCTCGAGGGTGGTTTGTGGTGCCGGCAGGGTGTCTGCGAACTGGCCGTCCATGGAGGGAACTCCTAAGTGTCGCTGTGTCAGTTTGAATCGCTTGTCAGTTTTGGATGGTGCCGTTGATTTTTTCGATGACCGGGAGGGCGGCGGCGAGGGCACGCCTGTCGTCATCGGTGAGGGATTCGAGAATGCCGGCCATCACGGCGTTCCGGCGCCGGTTGGCGGATTCGACGGCGTCGCGGCCTTCCGGGGTCAGCACAACCCGGACCGCGCGGGAGTCGTCCGGATCCGCCTCTCGGCGGGCCAGTCCTGCCCGCTCAAGTTTGATGATCTGCTCGGTGGCACTGGGCACCCTGACGCCGAGGTTCCTGGCCACCTCCCCCACCCGAACGCCGTCGTCGAGCAGCATCTTGAGCGTGCTCAGCTGGGCGGCGCTCAGTTCACCGTCCGCATCGAGGCGGCGGACCAGGTACACGCTGTGCCGCAGCGCCTCGCGGAAGTCCTGCGCAAGGGCCTGCAGTGCAGGGGCATTCTTGGATGTCATACTTAGGCATCCTAATAGTTAGGTAGCCTAATATCAAAGGTTTACCGAAGTCCCGCTTTAGCAGGAACTTGTAGTCGTCGGGTCCGGAGCCTTTGAACACGCCGCGGCCGGCATCGCCTGAGACTGCAGCCTGGGGCTGCCGCCTAGGACTGCGGGCGGCTCACGATCGCCTCGGCGTGCTCGGCCACCCAGGCGACCAGGGGCAGCAGCAGGGCGCTCAGTTCCTCCCCGCGGCTGGTCAGGCTGTAGTCCACGCGCGGCGGAATGACCGGCTGTGCGTCGCGGCTGACAAACCCGTCGGCTTCGAGGGTCTTCAGTGTCTGGGCGAGCATCTTCTCGCTGATGCCTTCGGCCCGGCGGCGGAGTTCGCTCCATCGCTGGGGCCCCTCGGACAGCGCAACAAGGAGCAGCACGCCCCACTTGCTGGTGACGTGGTCCAGCACGGTCCGGCTGGGGCATCCCGCGGGGAAAATCCCGTCGGCGAACGGGAAAGCGGGGACCTTGGCTGGGGTACTTACCTTCATGACAGTACCTTACCTGAAAGTGCGTACTCTCTTTTGGGAAGTAATCGGGAAAGTGCCGGGTTGGCACCATTGACAGTCGCCTCAGAAAGGACAATCAATGACCATCGTCATCACCGGAGCCACCGGCCAGCTCGGCCGCCTGGTCGTCGAAGCACTGCTCGACAGCGGCCTGCCCGCGGAGCAGATTGTGGCCGCAGGCCGGACCGTGGACAGGATCGCTGACCTCGGCCAGCGCGGCGTCCAGGTCCGCACCATCGACTACAGCCAGCCCGAGTCGCTGCAGCAGGCGTTCGCCGGGGCGGACAAGGTCCTGCTGGTTTCCGGCAGCGAGGTGGGCCAGCGCGTCGAGCAGCACAGGAATGCGATCAACGCAGCCAAGGAATCCGGCGTCGGCCTGATCGCTTACACCAGCGTCGCCAACGCGGACACCACCGCCATGCAGCTGGCCGCCGAGCACATTGCCACTGAAGAGATCCTCCGGGACTCCGGCGTCCCGTTCGTCCTGCTCCGCAACGGCTGGTACCTGGAGAACTACACAGGCCAGCTCCCGGTTCAGGTCCAGCACGGCGCCGTTCTCGGCAGCGCCGGCGAGGGCCGCGTAAGTGCCGCCGCCCGGGCCGATTACGCGGCGGCGGCAGCAGCCGTGCTACTCCGGGATGACCAGGGCGGCAAGGTCTACGAGCTGGGCGGCGACGACGCCTTCACCCTCAGTGAGCTGGCCGGGGAAGTCAGCGCGGCGTCCGGGAAGCCGGTGACTTATACGGATCTGCCGGCGGAGAAGTACGCCCAGGTCCTGGTAGAAGCCGGGCTGCCGGAACCTTACGCGGCAATCCTGGCGGACAGCGACCTCGGCATCGCGCGCGGCGACCTCCTGGTCACCAGTGGAGACCTCAGCGCCCTGCTCGGCCGCCCCACCACGCCGCTGCGCGAGGCGGTCCAGGCTGCCGCCGTGAGCCTCAAGGCAAGCTAGCCAAACCAAACCCTCCCGCCCACCAACCCTTCCTCACGTCCTGCAGGTTTCCGGACAACCCTTCCTCACATCCTGCAGGTCACCGGGCAACCCTTCCTCACATCCTGCAGGTCACCGGGAAACCCTTCCTCACATCCTGCAGGTCACCGGGCAACCCTTCCTCACATCCTGCAGGTCACCGGGCCCGCTTCCCCACATGGCGAAGGCGGGCCCGGGTCTGGCATGACCCGGCTTCAATTGCGGGAGCGTTGCGGCGAAGGCCGCAGGACCTGAGGACGCGTCGGGAAAAAAGCGACAGGATCTGAGGACGCGTCGGGAAGAAGGCGACAGGACCTGAGGACGCGTCTGTGGGGGCCCGTTAAACGCACGACGCCGGAACTCGGTTGAGTTCCGGCGTCGTGCATTGCACTGTGTTCGGCTTCGCTGAATTCAGTTCGGTCATGCAGCATGCCGCGGTTCCCTCCCGCAGCAGGGGCAGCAGGGCAGCGGCTGCGGGCTGGCTAGGCCGGGGCGGCGACGTCCTCTGCTTTGCGCTCCTCGACGAGGCCGCAGACCGCGGCGAAGAGCGGGTGGTCCTGCGCCAGCCCGGTAATGCGCTCCGTGGCGGCAGCGGGGTCGGAGTCCGCCAGGATCTGGCCCAGCTCCACGGCCTCGGCGTCGGCGGGGTCGTTGAACCGCAGGGCGGCCGCGATCGCCCCGAGCAGCGCCTCGGGGACAATCCCACGTTCGGCCAGTTCCGCCGCCGGGCCGATGAAGCGCTCATGCCGGCCGAGCTTGCGCAGCGGCGCGCGCCCCACCCGGTGCACGGTGTCCGGCAGGTGCGGGTTGGTGAAGCGCGCCAGGATCTTCTGGACGTAGGCTTCCTGCTCGTCGTAGCTGAAGCCATGCTTGGACACGAGCAGCTGCTTGGTCTCGTCGAGCACGGCCCGCACGTCGGCGGCAACATCCTCGTCTGCCATGGCATCGGAGATCTTCTCCAGCCCGGCTTCGAAGCCGAAGTACGCCGCGGACGCGTGCCCCGTATTCACCGTGAACAGCTTGCGCTCGATGTAGGGGCCGAGCTCGTCCACGAAGGTGGCGCCCGGAATCACCGGGGCGGCACCGCCGAACGGCGTGCGGTCGATAACCCACTCATAGAACGTCTCCACCGTCACGTCCAGGCCCTGGCCCGGGTCCTGGTTGGGCACGATGCGGTCCACTGCCGTGTTCGCGAACACGGCAGAGTCCGCCAGCGACCCGGCGGCCTCGTCCCAGGACGAGACGATCGATTCGCGCAAGATGTCCGTGGCGTTGATGGCGTTCTCGCAGGCCATCACCTGCAGCGGCGGCAGCCCCGGGGCCCGGGCGGCAATTCCCTTGGCAATCGCGGGGGCCACGAACTTCAGGATGTGCGGACCCACCGCGGTGGTGACGATGTCCGCCGTCGCGATTTCCTCGATCAGCTGCGCCTCCTGGGTGCCGGAGTTCACCGCCCGGAAGTTGTCCACCGTGCGCACGGCGGGGTTCTCCCCCACCTCGTGCACGCTGTAGCTGTCCGCCGCGGCGAGCTGGGAAATCAGGGAGTCCGCGACGTCGGCGAACACCACCTCATACCCGGCCTCGTGCAGCAGCAAACCGACGAACCCCCGGCCGATGTTCCCGGCCCCAAAATGTACAGCCTTCACTATGCGTTGACCTTTCCGAACAGTTCCAGGACTTCGTCCACGGATGTAGCCGCCTCAAGCTGCGCCACCTGCGCCTTGTTCGTGAAGACCTTGGCGATCGAGGACAGGATGTGCAGGTGCTCGTTGTTGATGCCGGCCACACCCACCACGAACTTGACCTGCTTGCCGTTCCAGTCGATGCCTTCCGGGTAGCGGACCACGGAGACGGCCGACTTCTTGATGTGGTCCTTCGCGGCGTTGGTGCCGTGCGGGATGGCCAGGAAGCTGCCCATGTACGTGGACACGGACTCCTCGCGTTCATGCATGGCGAGGATGTAGTCGTTGTCGACTGCCCCGCGTGCCAGCAGCAGATGACCCACCTCGTCGATCGCCGCGTCCCGGGTGGAGGCGGAGCCGTTCAGGACCACGCTCTCCGGCACCAAGATGTCCGACGGCGCTGCGGCGGCTGCGGGGGCAGCAGCGGCTTCGGGGGTGGTGGCGTCAGCCGGGGCTGCCGCGGTAGCAGCCCCAGCGGCGGGCGCCGCCGTTCCTTCGGTATTGCTGCGCTGGACCATTTCCACGATCTCGTCGTAGCGCGGACTGTTCATGAAGTTGTCCACGGAGACGTGCACGGCGCTGGAGGTGGCCGGCTTGGCGCGTTCGGTGAGGTCCTGGTGCGTGACCACAACGTCGTAGGTGTCGTGAAGGTTGGCGATGGACGCGTTGGTGACATTGACCTCCGGGAACCCGGCTGCCTTGATCTTGTTGCGCAGCACGGAGGCGCCCATGGCACTGGAGCCCATGCCGGCGTCGCACGCGAACACGATGTTGCTGATGGGGCCGGTCAGAACGCCCACGCCACCGCCGGCGCCCGCCCCGGTGAGGGTGGAGGCGACGGAGCTCTTCTTGCCCTTCATCTCCTCCATGCGGCTGGTAGCAGCGCCGAGGTCGCCCTCGTCGTCGCGGTTCTTGGACGTCCGCAAGATCACCGAGGCGACAAGGAAGGAAACCGCCGTTGCGAGCAGAACCGAGAGCGCGACGCCGAAGTAGCTGTCACGGGAGGTCTGGGCGAACACCGCGAAGATTGATCCCGGAGCTGCCGGGGCAACCAGGCCGGAGTTGGTGATGGCGAGAGTGGCGATGCCGGTCATGCCGCCGGCGATCGTTGCGAGGATCAGGAGCGGACGCATGAGGACGTACGGGAAGTAGATCTCATGGATGCCGCCGAGGAACTGGATGATGGCCGCGCCAGGAGCCGAGGCCTTGGCAGCGCCCCGCCCGAAGAACATGTAGGCGAGCAGGAGCCCGAATCCGGGCCCGGGGTTGGCCTCGAGCAGGAACAGGATGGACTTGCCCTGTTCCAGCGACTGCTGGACGCCCAGCGGGGTCAGCACGCCGTGGTTAATGGCGTTGTTCAGGAAGAGGACCTTGGCCGGCTCGATGAAAATGGAGGTCAGCGGAAGCAGGCCGTTGCTCACCAGGAACTGGACGAAGTTGCCGGCGGCTGTGCTGAACGCAGTCACCAACGGCGAAATGCCGTAGAAGCCGAGCATGGCCAGCAGAGCGC
The DNA here is from genome assembly GCF_030817195.1 of Arthrobacter globiformis. Classification (NCBI taxonomy): domain Bacteria; kingdom Bacillati; phylum Actinomycetota; class Actinomycetes; order Micrococcales; family Micrococcaceae; genus Arthrobacter; species Arthrobacter globiformis. The sequence continues at coordinate 88,770 of NZ_JAUSYZ010000001.1, forward strand.
CCCAGATACCGGCGGAGAAGTTGTTCACCAGCATCTCGAAGCCGGGGCGGATCTTGCCATGCCAGATCGCGTCAAGCTTCTTCATGGTCCAGCCGCCGAGCGGGCCCATGATCATCGCACCGATGAACATCGGGATACCGGCACCTACGATCACGCCCATGGTGCCGATGGCACCAACAACGCCGCCGCGGACGTCATAAACCATCCGGCCGCCGGTGTAGGCAATCAGCAGGGGGCAACAGGTAGGTGATCATGGGACCCACGAGGCCCGTGTTCGGGGCACCTGCGGCGTTGGTGCCAAAGCCGCCAAGCTGCGGTACGGGAATCCAGCCCTTCTCGATGAAGAGCGCGGTGATGATGCCCCAGGCGATGAACGCACCGATGTTGGGCATGATCATGCCGGACAGGAATGTCCCGAACTTCTGGACGTGCACCCGCGCACTGGTTTTGGGTTTTGCAACTGTCTCTGTTGCCATGTGATTTCCTAACGTGGTCCCTGCTGCACCGCAGGATGGTCCGATAGTTTCGTCTAGCCGGTGGAACTGGTGGAGATCCGGTGGAGCCATTCGAGGAAGAGCTTGAGTTCCGAACTGGTGAGCTGGTCCGAGTGCGATGCCTGCAACGCCGCGTTCAGCGCGATGGCAGCCACCACCACCGATGACTTCCCGGAGTCCTCGGCTGCTGCATCCGGCCCCTGGTCCCTGGACACCGCAAAAATCATGGCGTCCCGGGTCATGGTGGAGAGCTCGAGGTTCCGCTCCGCAACCGGTTCCGCGATCAGCATGAGCGTGACGCCCACGTTGGCAGCCAGGATGCTCCTGGCAGCTTCCCGTGGCTGGACGCTCAGCTGCCCCGCCGCGGCGGCCTTGTTCAGCATTTCCTCCAGGAGGCCCTCCGCATCGGCAACGATGGCGGGGCGGCTCTCGGGGCGGATGTTACCGAACATGACCAGATAAAGCTCCGGCTGATTAAGCCCGAACTGCACGTGGTTGTCCCACATCCGCCGGATGTCCACCAGCGGCTGTCCGGACGGGGCGAAGTCGCGTTCGCCCGCCACATATTCTTCGAAGCCCGCGGCGACAACTGCGTCAAACAGGCCCTCCTTGTCACCGAAGTGGTGATAGAGGGTGGGTGCTGTAACGCCGGCCAGCTGCGTGATCTGGCGGGTCGAAACAGCCGCCCCCGCGGATTTGGCCAGCAATTCAGCTGCCGCACGCAACAGCCTCATCTTGGGCGGAAGCTGGCCATCGAAACTCATAACCGCTACCCTAGCACCTATAGCAACGCTATATGAACTGAATCACATACAATTTTTTCAGGCACCGCAACCGCATCATCGGACGTAGCAGTTCCGACCTTCCGGGCTTCCGCCCGGGCAGATACCGGCGGGCCTGGCTACCGGCAGAGAACGAGGACCTTCAGTGCAGAACTTCCCAGGAGTAGGCGTCAGCCCCGGCCGCATCATCGGCACGATCCGCCAGATGCCCAAGCCCATCAGTGAACCTCCGGCGGGCGAGCAGCTGGCTGGGGGGACCACACCCGAAGAGGCCACGGCGGCACTGAAGGCCGCGGCGGGTGCCGTCCATGATGAGCTGAAGGCCCGCGCTGACCACGCCACCGGTGATGGCAAGGCCGTCCTGGAAGCCACAGCCCTGATGGCCAAGGACACCATGCTGATCAAGGGCGCCGCGAAGCTGATCGCGCGCGGTTCCTCACCGCAGCGGGCCATCTGGGAATCCGGCTCCTCGGTTTCGGAAATGCTGCACAACCTCGGCGGCTACATGGCGGAGCGCGCCACCGACGTCCTGGACGTCCGCGCCCGCATCGTGGCCGAACTCCGCGGCGTGCCCGCCCCGGGCATCCCGACGTCGAACGAACCGTTCATCCTGGTGGCCGAGGACCTGGCCCCGGCCGACACCGCCACCCTCGATCCCAACAAGGTCCTTGCACTCGTGACGGCCGGCGGCGGTCCGCAGTCCCACACGGCGATCATCGCCCGCTCACTCGGCCTGCCCGCCGTCGTGGCCGCCGTCGGGGTGGACGAACTCCCGGACGGCACCGAGGTTTACGTCGACGGCGCCGCCGGTTCCATCACGGCCAACCCGGACGACTCACTGCGCGCAGCCGCCGAGGCCTGGGCCGCCACGGCGTCCCTCCTGGCCGAGTTCAGCGGTACGGGTTCGACGGCGGACGGCCACCTGGTGCCCCTCCTCGCCAACGTGGGCGGGGCCAAGGACGCCCAGGCGGCGGCCAAGCTCGGCGCCCAGGGCGTGGGCCTGTTCCGCACCGAGTTCTGCTTCCTGGAGCGTGACACCGAGCCGACCGTCGAGGAACAGGCCGCCGCGTACAAGGGCGTGTTCGATGCCTTCCCCAGCAAGAAGGTGGTGCTCCGCACCCTGGATGCCGGCGCGGACAAACCGCTCCCGTTCCTCACCGACTCCACCGAACCCAACCCGGCCCTGGGCGTTCGCGGCTACCGCACCGACTTCACCACTCCGGGCGTCCTGGACCGGCAGCTGGAGGCAATCGCGAAGGCCGAAAAGGAGTCGGAGGCTGACGTTTGGGTCATGGCTCCGATGATTTCGACGGCGGAGGAAGCTGCCCGTTTCGCCACCATGTGCGCCGAGGCCGGCATCAAGACGCCGGGCGTGATGGTGGAGGTTCCGTCCGCCGCCCTCACGGCCGACACCATCCTGCGCGAAGTGGCGTTCGCCAGCCTGGGAACCAACGACCTCACGCAATACGCCATGGCCGCCGACCGCCAGCTGGGTCCGCTCGCAGGGCTGAACACGCCGTGGCAGCCCGCAGTGCTGCGCCTCGTCGGCCTGACCGTTGAGGGCTCCAGGGCCGAGGGACACAACAAGCCGGTGGGCGTCTGCGGCGAGGCAGCTGCGGACCCGGCCCTCGCCGTCGTGCTGACCGGCCTGGGCGTCACCACCCTGTCCATGACCGCCCGGTCACTGGCGGCCGTGGCCGCCGTGCTGAAGACCGTCACACTGGCGGAGGCCCAGGAGCTGGCCAAGCTGGCCCTGTCCGCGCCGAGCGCCGTCGAAGCGCGGGCCTGGGTCCGGGAGAAGCTGCCCGTTCTTGAGGAGCTCGGACTGTAGTTCTGCTGGCCTGAAAACCGCCGATCCGAATCAGGCAGGCGTCCGGATTCCGGGCGTCTGCCTGCATTTCGGGGTTCCTCCGGCGTATTCGGTTCAGGCCGTGGAGCCGCCGGCCGCCGCGGAGCCCTCGGCTGCGGTGCCTGCCCAGCGCCGGATGGCCTGTGCAACCTCCTCGGTAGCGGTGTCCTGCACCACGTGCCCGCGCCCGGATACCTCGGCAAAGGCACCATCCGTTGCCTGCGCCGCGAGATATTCACACCACGGCCGGCGTGCGATCGGATCCCGCCCACCGCGGAGCACCAGTACCGGCTGCGCCACGCCCCGGACCCGGTAATCCAACGGATACTCCATCATCACGGGCAGTTCGGTCAGATACCATCGCATGCCGGTCCGGAAATAGTCGGTGAAGACCACCACGTTGGTCAGCGGAGGCTCGCTGAACAACGAGTCACGCGTCAGCGCGAGCGCATGCCAGGCGGCGCTCCTGCGCGCGGGGTCCACCACCGGCCCCATGAGCACCGTCCGGGTCACCAGCCCGGGTACCTGGAGCGCCAACTCGACCGCGAACTGCACACCCATGGAGTGGCCGATCACGATGCAGGACTCGACGCCGCGCTCCGCCAGGACGGCGGCAACGAAGGCTGCGTATTCGCCTACCGTCACCTGCCGGCCGGGGCGCGGCGTGCCTCCGAATCCCGGCAGGTCGAACGAATAGACAGCGGCGCCACGGTCCAGGCTCTCTGCTTGCGGGCTTTGGGGTGCCTCCGTGCCTTGGGCCAGTTCGACGTGCAGCCGGGCGAGGTAGCGATGCGAGACGCCGATGCCGTGGAGCAGCACATAGGCCGGCTCGCCCGCGGCCGAAGGCGCGTTCGACGTGTACAGGCGGCCCGTCAGGCCGTTCGCCGTCACAGCAACTCCACCGGCAAGTCTCATCCGCCGAGCATACCCCGCTCACTGTGCCGCAGCGGCTAGGCTTCTGCCATGGCACTGATCGCTCCCAGGGTGGCGCCCGCCCTTCCCGCCGAAGACGCGCTGGCGCTGCAGCGCGCGCTCGACGGCGGCACTGACATCACCGTGTTCGTGGACGGCACTGTCCACCGCCTCCCGCCGCAGGCGAGGGACGCCGTCGTCGACCTTCTGGCGAGGTTCAGCCGCGGCGAAGCGGTGACCGTAAGCAGCGTGGAGGAAATGCTGACCACTTCGCAGGCGGCCGAGCTGGCGGGCATCTCCCACACGTACCTGCGGAACATGACGGACCGGGGCGAAATACCGGTGGAATACCGCGGCACACACCGCCGCATCAGGCTGGCCGCCATCATGAGCTGGCTGGAGGGGCAAAAAAAGCAGCGGGCGGCGGCCGAGGCTGCCGGGGAAGCCGCCGACGGCGGTACCTCCGGCGGCGAATCCGGAAAGTAGCGCCTGGGCGCGGCAGTGGCCGAAAAAAGTAAATGTACAAGCTCCTCCGCGGAAGCGAGCCGGAGGGGCCGGGCCGGGCCGACCAGGTCTCCTACCAGATCGAAACCGCCATTCTCATGGGCATCCTCACCGAAGGCGACAGGCTGCCTACGGAATCCGTGCTTGCCGGGGAACTGGGCATCTCCCCAATCACCCTCCGGCAATCCCTGGCCGCCCTGCGGACGAAGGGCCTGATCGAAACCAGCCGGGGACGCAGTGGCGGCAGTGTGACATGGCACGGGCCGACATCTCAGTGGACGTTTCGCCCGCCAACCCCGCGCGCCTGCCCTGGAAGCTGATCACCCTCCGGGACTAGGCTTCTTGCTCGTTGGGTGGGCCGTAAATCACCGCTGCGCACGCAAAGATGACGCGGTGATAAGGATCAAGCAACGATCGCCCGGAACCAGGGTTTCCGGCTGGCGCACGGGGTTACTCTTTATTCGTGGTGAGATTCAGGGGGTTGCACATCGTGGCGGGCATCGCCGCAATGGGTGTGGCGGCTGCCCTGGGAATCATCATGGGCCTGAACAACACCGCCGTTTTTACGTCCAGCTGCGTAGTCTTCGTGGCAGTCTCCCTGTGGGTCCAGAGCCGCGTCGCCAAATTCCGCACCCGGCTCCAGGGACTCCCGCAACCTCTTCGCGACGGCGTCTCGCTGGAACGGACCGTCGAACGGACCACGGAGCGTCCTGCCGAACGGCCCGCCGAGCAGTTGCCCAGCGGCGAAGGCAACGCCGCCTAGCCGCTTCCTTTAGATTCTTGGCCTTGATGCCCACCGCCGTGCCTTCAGGGCGGCGTGCAGCTCCAGCCGCACCATCCCCTTAAGCGGATCGACGCCCAGCAGCTGACGGATGCGGCCCAGCCGGTTGTAGATGCTGCTGCGGTGCAGGTGCAGTTTTTCCGCAACATCCTGGACGGAACCGTCATTGTCGTAGAGCAGTTCCAGCACGGGCAGGAGTTCCCCGTTCCGGTCATGGTCCTCAAGGGCCCGGAAATTCACCGAACTTGCATCGCTCCAGACCCCGGCCCCGCCGCCGGCCGATGCCAGGAGCTGGTAAACGCCCGTGGCCCGGCAATCCACAAGCTCGCCGAGCCGCGGATCAACCGCTGCTGCCAGGGCGGCAACCTTGGACTGCCGGTACGCCTCGGCCAGGTCTTTGATCCGGCTGAATCCCTCACTGGTTCCCAGGATGATCCGCTCCACCGACCTGCCGGAACGCTTGGCAAGCTCCAACTGGTAGTGCACCAGAACCTGCGCCTGGCTGGCGCGCCCCGTGGACTCCCGGAAAAGGACCACCGAATGGGTCTCCGCGCCGGCGCTGAACAGGACGGCATCCACACCGATGGTGGCCTGCAGCGCCGCAGCGCGGTGGATGAGAGTCGAGGCGATCGGATCCGGACCAGCCATCCAGCCATCAGCATCAAGGACGGTAACCAGCTGCCAGGGCCCGCGGTCCTGTACTTCCTTCCAGCCCGCCACGGCAGCAACCGCATTGGCCTCCCCGGCGCAGGCTGCCAGGAACTCCCGTTCGCGGCTGCGCCTGAACTCGGATTCCGCGGTGTTGGAGTCCAGCAGGAGCCCGGACAGCACGTCCAGCTCGTCCCGGACGTCGGGCAGTTCGGCGAGGATCGCCGTCGCACTTTGGTCTTCCACGTCCAGCTGTACCCACAGGTAACCTACCCGGAACCCACGGACCAGCAGCGGGACGCAGACGCGCCCAAGCATCCCCAGCTCCTCGTTGGCGGGCACCACCACGGGCCGTACGGCGGTGGCGATGCCGTGCGAGAGCTGCCAGTTTTTGACGTCCAGCGGCACCCGCTTGCTGAGCAGGAAGTTAACCCGGACCCGGTCCGCATGCGACTGGTTGGAGCTGTAGGCGAGCAAAAGGCCGTCAAGGTCCTCCAGGGAAAGCCCGCGGCCCAGCTTCAGTGCCACCCGCTCGACGAGCTGTTCCACATCCTGCTGCATGGTGACAGAGTACGTCCCGCAGGGGGTCCCGGGCGAACGGACATCAGGCGACACCTGACGCCCGAGCGGTCGACATTAGTCGATCCGCCGGACTGAAAAACCCCGGAAACACGCGGTTTAGCCCCGGGCGAGGTGGCGGATTCCTGTAGTGCGCCTCACAGCCGGACCTATTCTGGAATCACAACTTCCCCCACACATTCCGGCCTTGCAGCCATCGAATCTGGAGCCCAAAAAAATGATCATCGGTGTCCCCAAAGAGATCAAGAACAACGAATTCCGCGTCGCCATCACGGCTGCCGGCGTTCATGAATTCCGCACCCACGGCCACACGGTCCTGGTGGAGCGCGGCGCTGGCCTGGGTTCCGGCATCACCGACGAGGAATACGCCATCGCGGGCGCCGAAATCGTCGCCGACGCCGACGAGGTCTGGTCCCGCGCGGACATGGTCATGAAGGTCAAGGAACCCATCAAGGCCGAGTACCACCGCTTCCGCAAGGGCCTGATCCTCTTCACGTACCTGCACCTGGCCGCCGAGCCCGAACTGACCCAGGCCCTCATCAACTCCGGCGTCACCGCCATCGCCTACGAGACCGTTCAGGAAGGCCGCACCCTGCCCCTGCTCGCCCCCATGTCCGAGGTTGCCGGCCGGCTCTCCGTCCAGGTCGGCGCGACCTCCCTGATGGCGCCCTCCGGCGGCAAGGGCGTGCTCCTCGGTGGCGTTCCGGGCGTCCGCCCCGCCAAGGTCGTGGTCCTGGGCGCAGGCGTCGCAGGCACCAACGCAGCGGCCATGGCGCTGGGACTCGGCGCCGACGTCACCATCCTGGACATCAACATCAACCGGCTGCGCGAACTCGACGCCCAGTATCAGGGCAGGCTCAAGACCGTGGCATCCAACAAGTACGAGATCGAGAAGTCCGTGGTGGACGCCGACCTCGTGATCGGGTCCGTCCTGATCCCCGGCGCCAAGGCACCCAAGCTGGTGACCAACGAACTGGTGGCCCGCATGAAGCCCGGCTCGGTACTCGTGGACATTGCCGTGGACCAGGGCGGCTGCTTCGAGGACACGCGCCCCACCACGCACCAGGAACCCACGTACAAGGTCCACAACACGATCTTCTACTGCGTGGCCAACATGCCCGGCGCCGTCCCGAACACGTCCACCTACGCGCTGACCAACGTCACGCTCCGCTACGGCGTGGCCCTGGCGAACCTCGGCGTCAAGGCCGCCTTCGAGAAGGACCCGGCACTCGCCGCCGGCCTGAACATCGCCGGAGGCCACGTGGCACACCACTCCGTCTCCGAGGCGCACAACCTGCCCCTGGTAGCGGACTGGCACGAGCTGGTCTCCGCGTAAAAGCGATCGGCTGCTCCGTAATTGCCCTTTTGAGCCCTCAGAACGGCACTTACGGAGCAGTCGATGGTGCTTAAGCCAGTTCCCGGGCCTGCTCTATCAGCTTGAGGACTTCGACGGGGCCGGCCGGGTCGACGGGGAGCGGCAGTGACGAGGCCGTACCGCCGTCGGAGATCTTGGCGGCGAGGATCCGGTAGAACTCAGGATAGGCGCCGCGCTCGGTGGACAGCCGGTCCAGGTGGCCGTCGCGGCCCAGCTGCCCGGCCCACTTGGGGTCCTCCACACCGTACTCTTCGTCCAGCGGACCTCCGCCCGCGACTATGTAGGGTTCCTGCGGGTCGACGCCGTGCTTGGTGTAGCCGGCCTCGGATCCGAGCACGCGGTAGCGGGGACCCTGCTGTGCGCAGAGCATGTTCATCCAGTGGTGGCTGACCACGCCGCTCCCGTGCCGCAGGACCACGAAGCAGTCGTCGTCCACTTTTTCCCCCGGACGCCGGGCCTGGAGCTCGGCATGGACCACCGTGCCCGGCCCGAAGAGCAGCAGCGCCTGGTCGAGCAGGTGGGTGCCGAGGTCGAAGAGGACCCCGCCGCCGTCGGCCGCCGTGGCCTCCGCCTTCCAGGCCTTGGACACCTCGGGTGACCACCGCTCAAACCGCGATTCGAACCGCATCACCTGGCCCAGCGAGCCGCCCTCCAGCAGCGCCTTCACGGTCAGGAAGTCCCCGTCCCAGCGCCTGTTCTGGAACACCGTCAGCACCCGCCCCAGCCGCTCAGCGAGCGCGATCAGTTCCTGCCCCTGGGCGCTCGTCACGGCGAACGGCTTGTCGACGACGACGTCGAGCCCAGCCTCGAGCGCGGCCTTCGCGAGCGGGTAATGGGTGGCCGGCGGCGTCCCCAGCACCACCAGGTCAAGGTCAGTGGCGAGCGCAAGGACGGCATCGCCGTCGGGCACTGTTTTCACGCCCGGGTACTGCCCGGAAGCAGCGGCCTGCCGGCCGGGGTCCGAGGTGGCGATCACGTCCAGCGAATAGCTGGGGTCCGCAGCGACCAGCGGCGCATGGAAAACCCGGCCGGACAGGCCGAAGCCCACCACGGCGGTGCGAATGGGAGCGGGGGACGTCGAGGAATCGGTGCTCATGGTGCCACGCTACCCCCTGGGCCGGTCCCACCGCCCGCAAGCTCCCGCAAGCGCCCGGTTCAACCGCTTCAGCTCTTCAACCGGCCCGATTATCAGGCCTTCAGCCCGCCAAACCTCCGGCGACGCGGGTGACCAGTTGGCGCCAGGACTCCTCCAGCCGTTCCGGCGAAACGTGCTGCACGCGGACGGCGTGCAGCAGCCGGTCGGGATCGAGGGTTGCGCTGAGGGACATGGCCATCAGCCACGGGTCCGCATCGAAGCCCGCCGAGCGCAGCAGGTGCTCGATGTGCCGGTGCCACAGCACCGCCGGGGGTGCCTCGAACCTGTTGTGCAGGGACGCTTCGGCGGCCCTCGCGAGCTCACCGTATTCCAGGACGTAGCGGATGCGTTCGGCACCGAAGGCGATCAGCCGTTCCAGCGGCGGCGCCCCGGGACCAAGCGGCGGCGGCCCGAACATGAAGCGGCCCTGGAATTCGGCCTCGGCGTCGCTGAGCAGGGTCATCATGAGGCCTGCGCGGCTGCCGAAGCGGCGGAACACAGTCCCCTTGCCCACGCCTGCGCGCTCGGCCAGCTTGTCCATGGTCACGCCGTCGGCGCCGCACTCCTCCACGAGCTGCCGGGCAGCACACAGGAGGAGCTCCCGATTCCGGGCAGCATCACTGCGTTCCGTTCCGGAGCCGGACGAGGACCCGGGTCCGGACGAGGACCCGGAGCGGATTGGGATGAGGCTCACACCAAGCATTCTAGACCCGGGAATAATATCCGGACCGTAGTCCGTTTAGTCTGGATGAAGGCACCAAACGCCTCCAGAACCACTCGCCACGGAGCGTTCCGCGGCAAGACCTAAGGAGTTCACATGTCCAAGAGCACCGTCCTCGCCCTGGTGGGAAGCCTGCGCGCCGACTCCCACAACCGCAAGCTTGCCGAAGCCATCCAGCTGAACGCCCCGGAAGGCGTCGAGATCGTGATCCACGAGAGCCTGGGCAACATCCCGTTCTACAACGAGGACATCGACGTCGAAGGCCAGGTCCCGGCAGCCGCCACCGCACTGCGCGAGGCAGCCGGCCAGGCAGATGCCCTGCTGCTGGTCACCCCCGAGCACAACGGAACCATGCCCGCCTCGCTGAAGAACGCCATCGACTGGCTGTCCCGCCCGTTCGGTGCCGGCGCCCTCGCCGGAAAGCCCACCGCCGTCGTCGGCACCGCCTTTGGCCAGTTCGGCGGCGTCTGGGCCCAGGACGAGGCCCGCAAGGCCGTCGGCATCGCCGGCGCCCGTGTCCTGGAGGACGCCAAGCTCGCCGTCCCCGGCTCCATGGTCCGCTTCGCGGAAACCCACCCGAAGGATGACGCCGAGGTCGTTGAGCAGATCAAGGAACTCTTCGGCGCCCTTGCCGCCGTCGAGCCGGCCGGTGCATCTGCCTAGGCAGTTTCGCTCCTCCGCGTGCCCCCGGCCGTCAGCGGCCGGGGGCACGCGCATTCTTCCGGTCTCTGCGTGCCGGCCGTCAGCGAGGGCAGGCTGCAACCAATCCGTGACTGAGCTGCGGCCAAACTGACACCCGGGCACCGTTCCCCGGCCCGTCGCCCCGCCGTAACGTTGATGTACGGGACGTGCCGGGGCAGGGAGTGCGGTGCAGTCATGAAGTTGAGCTGGGGAGTCAGACCGCTGACGACGGCGGTTGCCGCCTTCTGCCTGACGCTCCCCTTGTGGGTCACCTCCTGCACCCCCCTCCAAAATGCGTACGACGCCGGGGCCGCCCCTGCAGCAGCCCCCGAACCCCGTCCGGCACCCCCAGTGAGCCCGCCCGAGGAAGCCGGCGCACCCACCGCCTCCGGATCGGGCCTGGGCTCAGCACTGGGAGCCTCCGGCCCGGGTGCTGGCCAGGGCACAACAGCTCAGGGCACAACAGGTCAGGGAACAGCGGCCGGGGTTTCCGAACCCGTCCCGTCGGCCGGTTCGGCTCCCCCGTCCGCGGGCTCAAACCCGGGCGGCCCGACTGCTGGCGAGCCGGCCGGCGTCGCCGGCCCGGGCACCCAGGCGCAGCTGCCGGGCGGAACCGGTGACCAGCCCGCGCCCGCTTCCGGCGCCGCAGCCGGCCCCGCTTCCCCCGGGCCCACAACGGGCCCCAACGCGCCGGGTTCCACGCCACCGGGTGCCGGTACGGGCGAGGCTTCCGGCGCTGCCAGCGCCGGCACCGCGGTCTACTACGTTGCCCTCGACGACGGCGGCCGGTCCGGCGTGCGCTTCGGCTGCAACGACAGCCTGGTGGCAGTGCGCAATGCCGACTCCACCATCAGCGAGCCGCTGCAGGCCGCCATGAGCCGGCTGTTGTCCGGCCCGGGCGCGCCGCCTGCCAGCGGGCTGTACAACGCGCTGGCGGCTTCCTCGCTCCAGTACGTCTCCGGCTACCTCGACGGCACCACTGTGGTGGTGAACCTGACGGGCGCGGTGCAGCCCGGCGGCGTCTGCGATCTTCCGCGGATTGAAGCGCAGCTCACCCATACAGCCGTCACGGCCGTGGGTGCCGTCCGGGCGGAAATCTATGTCAGCGGGGTGCCGCTGGCCGACGTTCTCGGCCTCCGCTAGACCGGCTTCGACATGAGACCCGGACGCTAGGCGCCCGGCGTCCCGAGAGAGCCCGCTGACCCGGTGAACAGGGCATCCATGTCAGCGTGGCTCGGCGAACCGGCAAGTTCGGACCAGTTGCCGTCGCCCAGGATTTCGGCTGCCACGCGGGAGACCGTTGCATACGCCGCCTTCGCCGCATTGCCGCCGATGCTGACCCGCCGCACGCCGGCGTCGTGCAGTTCGCCCACGGACGCCGACCCGATGCCGGCAAGGGCATTGAGCGGCGCCGCTATCCGCCTGCTGAGTTCATGCAGGATATGCAGATCCGTCACGCCGGGAACGAAAATTCCGTCGGCCCCCGCGGCGAGGTAGCCCTCCGCACGCTCCAGCGTTTCCTCGAAGGCGGAGTCCCCGAACTGCCCGGAAAGGTACGTGTCCGTCCGGGCATTGATGAAGAGAGGAACACCGGACTCCGCCGCGATGCTGCGGATCAGACTGATCTTGCGGGCCTGCTCGTCCAGGGCCGTGAGGGACGTGCCGCCTGAGTCTTCGATGTTCACGCCCACCGCGCCGGCCTCCAGTACTGCCGTCACAGTCTGCCGGAGCAGGCCGTCGTCGAAAGCGCCGTCCGCACCTGCGTACCCGGCTTCGATATCAGCAGTGACCGGAACGGTTGTGGCCGCGGTAATCCTGCGGAGCGCGTCGAAGGCCAGGCCGGGCGGCACGTGGCTGCCATCCGGAAACCCGAGGCTCCACGAGATGGCCGAACTCGAGGTGGCTATGGCGCGCGCCCCGGCCTTCTCAACAAGCCGGGCCGACGCGGCATCCCAGACATTCACGAGCACCAGCGGAACAGGGCCGCCCCCGTGCATCTGGCGGAAGGCGTCGGCCTTGGCGGGCTGGGACAGTGCGGGCGTAGGCTCGAGTAACGTCATGGCTCCATTCCATGCCCTGCCCTGCCGGACGTAAAGGCGTCCGCAGGCACCAGTTCAGATTCCTCTCGGGATTCGAGTCAACAGCTGTTGCCTAGTCAGCAACCAATGGCTGTACTCTGGGGGTGTGACACACGAGACACTCGACGCCGCCGCAGCCGTCCTCCCCGCCGAAGCCATTGACGCCATCGAGCGGGCCGCGACATCAGCCCACCGCCACGACGAACTCTTCTCGGAGCGCGCCGCGAACATCAAGCAGTCGGCGGTCCGGGATGTTTTCGATATCTCCATGCGGCCTGGCCTGGTCTCGCTCGCCGGCGGCAGCCCCTTCCTGCAGTCCCTGCCCCTTGAAAGGCTCGCGCAGACGGCCGCGCGGATCATCGCCGAGGACGGCCTCACGGCACTTCAGTACGGCGGGGGCCAGGGCACCGAGGAACTGCGCACGCAGATCTGCGAAGTCATGGCCGCCGAAGGCATCCTGGACGCCCGGCCAGAGAACGTGGTGATCACCGCGGGATCGCAGTCCGCGCAGGATGTGGCCACCAAGGTGTTCTGCAACCCCGGAGACGTGGTCCTGGTGGAGGAACCCACGTACGTGGGGGCGCTGAACACGTTCGAGGCGTACCAGGTCCAGGTGGAGGCCGTCCCCATGGACGACGACGGCCTGGTGCCTGAGCTTCTCGAGGCCCGGATCGCGGCGCTCCAGACCGCCGGGAAGAACATCAAGTTCCTCTACACCATCCCCAACTTCAACAACCCGTCGGGCATCACACTGGCGCGGGATCGCCGGCAGCAGATCGTGGACATCTGCCGCCGCGCGAACATCCTGGTTCTGGAGGACAACCCTTACGGCCTGCTGCGGTTCGACGGCGAGCCGCTGGCCCCGCTGCGGGCAGGCAACCCCGACGACGTCATCTACATGGGCTCGTTCTCGAAGATCTTTGCCCCGGGACTGCGCATCGGCTGGGCCCTGGTTCCCGCCCACCTGCAGCGCCGCTACTACCTCGCCTCCGAGGCAGTGACGCTCTGCCCGCCCACGCTGAACCAGATGCTTGTCTCGGCCTACCTCAGGGACTACGACTGGAAGGGCCAGATCGAGACGTACCGCGGGCTGTATGCCGACCGCTGCCACGCGATGCTGGCGGCCCTGGAGAAGTACATGCCCAAGGGGCTTAGCTGGACCCGGCCGCAGGGCGGATTCTTCGTTTGGGTGACGCTGCCGGAGGGCGTGGACACCTATCCCCTGCTCCGCAAGGCGATTGATGCCGGCGTCGTCTTCATTCCCGGCGCGGCCTTCACACATTCGGACTCCCCGTCGAACAAACTCCGCCTGGCGTTCAGCGCCGTTCCGCCGGAGGCCATCGCCGAGGGCGTGCGGCGCCTGGCTCCGGTGCTGCAGCAAGCCATAGACGCGCTGGCCTGAGCTGCGGCCACGTACGGGGCATCAGATGAGTCACGATAACCAAAGGAGATAAGGCCATGGCGGGAACAATTGTGGTGGGCGTGGACGGAAGCGGTACCGCACGCAAGGCAGCGGAAGTGGCGCGGGACCTGGCTGCGGCGCTGGGCGCCAGGCTACATGTTGTGTCCGCGTTCGATACCGACCGGACCGAAGTCTTCGGCAGCGGCAGTGACCGGTGGATCGTCTCCGACGCCGGCGAAGCGGAAAAGGTGGCCCGGGATGTAGCGGCTGCCCTGGCGGGCGGCGAGCTCCAGGTCACCTATTCCTCCGCGCGGGGCAAGCCGGCAGAAGCCCTGGTCAGGGAGGCGGACCGGCTCGACGCAAGCATGATCGTGGTGGGAAACCGCCGCATGCAGGGCCTTGGGCGAGTGCTGGGCAGTGTGGCGAACAGCGTTGCCCACAGCGCGTCCTGCGACGTCTACATCGCGAATACCTACGGAGCCGATTAGCCGGAGCCGACCAGGCACAGTACCGCCTGACTTGACGCGGATCACCCGGGCTGGTGGGCAGTCTCACCCCGTTATCGGGCAGTCCGGCATGTCCTGAAAGATAAAATTGGAGGTGCCCCCGATGGTGCGGACAAACCCAAATCTACCTTTCAGGGGAACACTGTGCTTACACTCCAGCGTCGCCACCTCGTCGGTCACGACATCCTTCTTGCCCGCCACGGCAACCACATCAGCGCCATGCGCGTGGACCGTTCGGCCGGCCGCGTGATCGCCCTCCTCGACGACGGCTCGGTGGACAGCGCCCCGAACCTCATCTCCCCCGACCTGCAGCTGCCCGACACGCTGAAGAGCGTCGTGCGCGAGGACTGGAAGTTCCTCACGCTCGTGAGCTGCGGCATCGCCGCCGTATCTGGCGTCATGCTGGCCGCTGCGGTGAGCATGGCAGGCATGTCCGCCGATCCGGCCATGGCCCAGCTGCTGGCCAACTCCTACGCCGCGTACTAAGGCCAGCTTCCGCCGTCGGGCCCAGGGCCCCGGTCCCGGCACCCCGGGCCCGGGCATCTGCCCACGGCCCGGCGTCAGCCGATCCGTACCAGCAGCTCGCGGAGCAGCCACCAGAGCGCGGCGGTGACACCGCCTCCCACCAGGGCACCGACAACAACCTGTGCCACCGTATGGGCGCGCAGCACCACCCGGGACCACCCGACAGCGGGTATCAGCAGCAGCAGCGGAATCCACGGCGCGCCCAGGATCAGCACGGTGATGACAGTCGTCAGGGCGATGGCGCCGGCGTGGCCGCTGATTTTCCAGAACAGGCTGATAACGGCGAGCACCATCACACCGCCCACTATGGCCAGCACCACCACGATGACGCTGTACGGGGCGTTGATGGCCAGCAGGACTCCCAGCCCCGCGAGCAGTGACACCACCGACATGGCGAGCACCGGGAAGCGTTGCTTGCGGTCGCTGACGTGGCGGTCCGTCACCTTGCCCATCCGGACCAGGACGACGACGGCGGCCAGCGGCAGCACGCACACAAACAGCACCGCCACGGCGCCGAACCAGACGGTGCCCGGAAAGCCGGGTTCCATTGCCGGGCTGAGGAGCAGCAGCAGAGCCACGGTGATGGGCGGCTGAAGGGCTTCCGTGATGGTCCGGGCCACGCGGTTCTTCACGCGGATGCTGATGATCCCGCGATCCTCACCCATGGGAACCCCGTCCCTGCCTGTCCGGTCCTTCCCCCTTTCCCCGGAGGGTACCCCTCCGGGGACCGTCAGTCGAGCAGGTCAGTCGAGCAGCAGTGCCGGCTCTTCCAGGATGGAGGCGACGTCGGCCATGAAGCGGGCTGAAAGGTCGCCGTCTACGACCCGGTGATCGAAGGATCCGCCAAGCGTGGTGATCCAGCGGGGAATGACCTCGCCGTCCAGGACCCACGGCTTTTGCTTGATGGTGCCGAACGCCACGATGGCCACCTCACCGGGGTTGATGATGGGGGTTCCGGTGTCGATGCCGAGGGCGCCGATGTTGGTGACCGTCAGCGTGCCGCCCTGCATCTGGCCCGGCTGGGTCTTGCCGGCGCGCGCGGTGGTGGCGAGGTCGTTGAGGGCAAGCGCCAGTTCCTTGAGGGACAGGTCCTGGGCGTTCTTGATGTTCGGGACCATCAGCCCGCGGGGCGTGGCCGCGGCGATGCCCAGGTTCATGAAGTGCTTGATGTGGATTTCGGCGGTGTCGCTGCCGTCCGGGTTGTCCACCCAAGTGGCGTTAACGCTCGGGTTCCGTGCCGCCGCCCAGATGACGGCCTTCGCGAGGATCAGAAGAGGTGAAACCTTGATGCCTTCAAAGTCGCGGGAGGCCTTGAGCCGCTTGACGAATTCCATGGTCCGGCTGGCGTCCACGTCCACGAAGATGCTCACGTGCGGCGCGGAGAACGCCGACTCCACCATGGCCTTAGCGGTGGCCTTGCGGACGCCCTTGACGGGGATCCGTTCGACCCGCTGCTCCTGGGGACGGCCTGACGTGCCCCAGAAGGTGTCCGCCTTGTCCAGTTCCGCATCGCGCTGAGCCTGGTAGCTGACCAGGTCCTCGCGCGTCACCTCGCCGCGCGCGCCCGTGGCCACCACGTCGGCGAGGTCAATCCCGAGGTCGCGCGCGATCTTGCGCACCGGCGGCTTGGCCAGGACCCTGTTCATGAGCCCGGAAATGGCCCCGCCAAAGGTCGGCTTGTCGCTCTCGATTGTTGGAGTCCACTCGGGCCGCCTCGTCACGGCAGACGCGGCCACCGGCCCGGCGCTGGCCGGACCATCCGAGAGCACTTCCTCGGCAGATCGTGGCTGGACAGGCTCGACCTCCGGAGGCCCATGCGTTACGTCTGCCGGAATCGCGGGCCGCGTCAGGCGCGGGCGCCGCTTCACGGCGTCGGCCTTCGGACCGGAACCCACCAGCGGACCGGCGGCAAGGCCGCCGTCGGCAGTTCCGTCATCGGCCGGAAGCTTTCCGTACATCAGCGCCGGCTCAGCCGAGACCGCAGGCACGGGTGCGTCGGCCGGTGTGGGGTCGCCGGACATGGTGTCAGACACGCTGATGATGGCGGTCCCGACGTCGACAGTTACCCCTTCCGGAACCAGCAGCTCGGTGACGGTACCGGCGAAAGGCGACGGGAGCTCAACGAGGGACTTGGCCGTCTCGATTTCGCACAGGACATCGTTGATGGCCACCTCGTCGCCGGGCTTGACCTTCCACGAAACGATCTCTGCCTCGGTCAGGCCCTCACCGACGTCGGGGAGGTTGAACTTGTTAAGCGTCATGGGATCCTCGGGTTCGAAAGCTCGGGCGCTCCGGGAGGTGCGGAGGCGGTAGGCGAAAGAGTCAGCAGGCGCTGGCGCAACGGCGTCAGTACGCGAAGGTGCGGTCCAGCGCCTCAAGGATGCGGTCGATGTCCGGGAGGTAGTCCTCTTCGATCTTGGCCACGGGGTACGGCATATGGAAGCCCCCTACCCGGATGACCGGCGCCTCCAGCGACAGGAAAGCCCGTTCGCTGATCCGGGCAGCGATTTCGCCGCCGATGCCGCCGAAGGTGGGAGCCTCGTGCGCCACGACCAGTCGGCCCGTTTTCTTGACCGAGGCCTCGATGGCATCGAAATCGATCGGCGAGATGGAGCGCAGGTCGATCACTTCGATGCTGCGCCCGTCCTCGGCTGCGGCGTTGGCGGCGGCGAGGGCCACAGGGACGAGCGGGCCGTAGACCACCACGGTTGCGTCGGTCCCCTCGCGGACCACGTTGGCCTTGAACGGATCTTCAGCCGAGCCGGCCGATTCGGTGTCGACCTCGCCCTTGAGCCAGTAGCGGCGCTTCGGCTCGAAGACGATCACCGGGTCCTGGCAGTTCACGGCCTGCTGGATCATCCAGTAGGCGTCGTGGGGGTTGGACGGGGTGATGATGCGCAGGCCCGGGGTGTGCGCGAACAGCGCCTCCGGCGATTCCGAGTGGTGCTCGATGGAGCCGATGCCGCCGCCGTAGGGGATGCGGATGACCACGGGCACGGTGAGGTTGCCGTTGCTGCGCGAGTGCATTTTTGCCAGCTGGGTAGTGATCTGGTTGAAGCCGGGGAAGACGAAGCCGTCGAACTGGATCTCCGCAACGGGCAGGTACCCGCGGAGCGCCAGGCCGATCGCCGTGCCGATGATGCCGGATTCGGCGAGCGGGGTGTCCACCACGCGGTCAGGACCGAATTCGCCGATCAGGCCGTCGGTGACGCGGTAGACGCCGCCGAGAGGGCCGATGTCCTCGCCCATGAGGAGCGACTTGGGGTTGTGGCTGAGCGTGGCGCGCAGGCCCTCGTTGATGGCCTTGGCAATGGTCATGGTGGTCATCAGCGGCCTGCCCCTTCTCCCTCGTCCCCGCCGGCAAAGCCTGCGCTGTACTCTTCGAACCACGCCAGTTCCTCGGCCACGAGCGGATGCGCCTCGACGTAGGTGTTGGCAAAGGCCGTCCTGATGTCCGGGGCGTCCGACGCGTAGGTGGACTTGCGGATGTAGGCGGCGAGTTCATCGCCCTCGGCAGCAACCTTGGCGAAGAAGGCTTCGTCGGCCATGCCCTCGGCGCGGAGGTACTTCTCCAGGCGGTCCAGCGGGTCCTTTTCGCGCCACAGGGCCTCTTCTGAGGACTCGCGGTACTTCGTGGGGTCGTCGGCTGTGGTGTGGGCTCCCACCCGGTAGGTGAAGGCCTCGATCAGGACCGGACCGTTGCCCTGGCGTGCGTGTTCGAGCGCCCATTCGGTGACGGCGTGGACAGCGATGACGTCGTTGCCGTCAACGCGGATGCCCGGGAAGCCGTAGCCCTTGGCGCGGTTGGAGAGCGGGATGCGGGTCTGCACAGCGGTGGGCACGGAGATGGCCCAGTGGTTGTTCTGGCAGAAGAAGACCACCGGGGCGTTGTAAGAGGAGGCAAAGACCATGGACTCGTGGACGTCACCCTCGGAGCTCGCACCGTCGCCGAAGTAGACCATGACGGCGGCCTTCGGCTCGGCCGAGCCTTCCACACCCTGAGCCTCTGCCAGCCGCTGGTCGCGCTGGATGCCCATGGCATATCCGACGGCGTGCGGGGTCTGCGCAGCCAGCACCAGCGTGTACAGGTGGAAGTTGGTGTCCTTGGGGTTCCAGCCGCCATTGGAGACGCCGCGGAACTGCTTCAGCAGTTCGGCCAGGTCCACGTTGCGGGTCAGGGCGACGCCGTGCTCGCGGTAGGTGGGGAAGATGTAGTCCTGCGGCTGGCTGGCCCGCCCGGATCCGATCTGGGCGGCCTCCTGGCCTGTGAGCGGAACCCATAATGCCAGCTGGCCCTGCCGCTGCAGGGCCGTGGCTTCCTGGTCGAAGCGACGGATGGCCGCCATGTCCGCGTAGAAACCCCGGAGCTTTTCCGCGTCGAGACGCTCGACGTACTCGGAGAACACGGAGTGCGTGCCCAGCGTGCCATCGGGGCCCAGAAGCTGCACCATTTCAGTCGGAGGCACGCCCAAGGCAGCCTCGGCCTGCGCCTCGAGCTGGTCGTCCAGTTCCGTTCCATCGAACTCGGTGGAGGGCAGATGTGTTGCGCCCATACCGTCTCCTTGCCTGCCGCATCCGGATGCGTTGCAATGTCGCTGGGATATATGCCTCGCGGGGAATGCATTCCCGGCGAGGCATATATATTTGGCTTACTGTTCCTTACTTTATCCGGCGTAGGTAACGCCGGCTGTTTGTTAAGCGCTAGGAACGGCGTGGCGGTTTTGTGTAAACCGCACAGAGTTCCAGGAAGCGCGTATTCGCTTCCGCTTCGCCGATGCTGACCCTGACGCCCTCATTTCCGAAGGCGCGCACGGACAGTGCCCGTTCCCCGGCGAGCTGGGCGAACTCCGCGCTGTTCTCGCCCAGATCAAGCCAGACGAAGTTCCCCTGCGCGTCCGGAACGAACCAGCCGAGGTCCCGGAGACCTGCTGTCACGCGGTCCCGCTCCTCCACGAGGCTTTGTACCCTTTCTACAACCTGGTCAAAATTCTGCAGGGACACCACCGCGGCCTGTTCGGCGATCTGCGAGACCGCGAACGGGGTGGCGGCGACGCGCAGGTGCTGGGTGAGCTGGGGCTGGGAAACGCTGTAGCCGACGCGGAGGCCAGCGAGGCCGTGCGCCTTGGAGAACGTCCTGAGCACCACCACATTGGGGTACCTGCGATACATCCGGATGCCGTCCACGGCGTCTTCTGCCCGGACGAACTCCTGGTAGGCCTCGTCGATGACCACTACAACGTCCGAAGGCACGGACCTGATGAACCGTTCAGTTTCCGCGGCCGTCAGGATGGGGCCGGTGGGGTTGTTGGGGGTGCAGAGCAGGATCACGCTTGTTCGCGCTGTCACGGCTGCGGCCATGGCGTCGAGGTCATGGCGCCCGTCGGCCGTCAAGGGAATCCGGACGCTTTCTGCCCCGGCCAGTCCGACGCAGATGGGGTAGGCCTCGAAGGACCGCCACGCGTAGATCACTTCGTCCGGTTTGCCGTCGTCATTCTGGCCGGCGAACGCAGCCAACAGCTGAGTGAGGGCGCCGAGGCTGCCGGCACCGGTGACGATGTCCTCGGCCGGGACGTCGAGGAACCCGGCGAGCGCGGTGCGCAGCTTGGTGCTGAGCGGGTCGGGGTAGCGGTTGAAGTCGGTCTGGGCGGCAATAGCCTCCACCACGGCGGGGATGGGCGGCAGCGGGTTCTCGTTGGACGACAGTTTGTAGCTTTCAAGGCCGTCGACGGCGACGGGCGGCTTGCCGGCAGCGTAGCGGGGCAGCCGGTCCACCACCGGTCGGGGCCTCAGGCCCCCCGCCATAGTCTCTGATGAAGTCATGCCACCTAGCCTATGCCCCTGACTGCCTGCCTGGCCGTGGGTGTGAAAGCATGAGCGCATGCGGTCTTTCATCATGCGCGTGATCATTAATGGGCTGGCGCTGTGGGTTGCCAGCTGGCTTCTGCCCGGCCTGGACATCTCCACCACAGCCACCACGGAAGCCGTAGCCACGACCGGGGTGAACCAGGGAACCGACGCCGCCGGCATTGTCCTCGCGTACCTGTTCATCGGGCTGATTTTTGGCCTGGTCAATGCGTTTGTGCGGCCGGTGGTCAGCTTCCTCTCCCTGCCCATCACCATCCTGACGCTGGGGCTGTTCACGGTGGTGATCAACGCCGCGATGCTCTATCTCACCTCCTGGATCAGCGGCTACACGCCCGTGCACTTCACCATCGATTCGTTCTTCTGGACCGCAGTGCTGGGCGCCATCATCATCACCGTCATTTCGCTGGTGGCAGACCGGCTCCCTGGCGCCCGCCACCGCTGACACCCCCGCCACGGCTGACGCCCCCGCCGCTGACGCCCCCGCCGAGGGGAAGGATTCCCCTGCCCGGGCCGGGCAGTGACGGCTGCAGGGCGGGCGCGGGCGGCCTTGGCGAACGGACCAGCTGGAAGCGCGTGGCCCTGGCCGTTCCTCCGGCACCCACCACTCCGGCAAGCGCGGCGGTCGACGCCACCAGCGAAGGATCCGGGCTGGCGGAAACTGCCCGGGCCCCGGCCTCGTAGTTGGTGAGCCTGTGCCCGGGACCGAGCCCGGCGTCCTCACCATCTGGCGTCCTGACCACTCCGTTCAGCGTTACAGTCACGCGGTCCCTGGTGTCCGGGTTGGGAAGGCCTTCGCTGCCCGGAACCCAGTCCTGCCGGTGGTCCAGATGCAGGCTGCTGACGCCGGGTTCCGGAGTTATTGTGCCGACCGGCGATCCTGCGGTCAGCACGTACTTGAGGTTGTACTCGGCAAGGAAAGCCTTGTCCTGGCTCAAATTCATTGCATGGATGCCGCCCTGGCTGTAGCCCACAGCCACCACCTGGTCCCCGGCCTCCGCCCCGGCCTGGCGAAGGGCTGCCCGGATTGCTGCGGCGGTGTACGCGGACCCGTACCCCAGCGCTTCGCCGACGCCGGCCTCGTCGAAGGGGTTAGGGCCGCCGGCGTTGCCGGGCTGGGTCCCGGGAATGATCACGATGAACGCGTCGCGTCCCCCCGTGGTTGTCCGGATGATCTCGATGTGGCCCGGGCCGGCGTCTTCCACCTTCCCTGCCCGGCTGAGGAGGCCTGCCGGGGAGGCGTCCAGATCAATGTCCGCGGAGCCCTGCGTCAGCGCCCGGACCGGCCGCGGCTTCAGTTCGGGTTTGACCCGGTCCAGCAGCATGCGGAGGATGACTGGCACGCTGGCACGCCCGCCAGAGGTCAGGGCCATCCGCGCTGCGGCATCAATCTCGCCGGACCTCGTTCCCAGGAGCGCCGCCAGGATGGCGCCGCCCAGGAGAGGGTCGCTCCCGGTGATCGCCTCGGTGCTCGCCCCATTCGGACGCCAGTCCCCAGACAGACCAAAGTCAACCACCTGCCGCCCCCATAGCCATGACGCATTCAGGCCGAGCTGCATCACCACCTGGTTTGCTGTCTCGGCGGTGCTGTACTCGAGCTGGCAGGCGCGCACGCCGCCGGCCAGGCGCTCCAGCTCCTCCCGCACCGCCGCCACGGAGCGCTGCCCTTCCCAGACCGCGGTCAGGGCCTCGGCGCCGCTAAGGGGATCATCCCGCTGGTAGCTTCCCGACGCCTCCCAGACCCTGTAAACGCCCAATTCCACCGACGCCAAATCCCGGGCGAGCGCATCCAGCTCCCGCGCCCCCGTATCCAGTTCCTCAAGCTGGAAGGAGATCCCGCCTATTCCGCCGCGCACGGAGAGGACACCGTTGGAGGCCGGTTCGGCGGGACGGAGCTGTCCGCCGCCTCCGCCCGGCACCGCTTCGGCCATCAGTAGCCCCCGGCAGCGGGGAGGGCGGACCCGGCGACGTGCACGGCGTGCCGGCGGAGGGCAAGGGCCGCGGCAAGCACCTTTTCCCGCGCCCCGCCCAGGGCTACGGCCTGCACCCGGAGCTTGGACCGGTACGCCAGCCCGGCGGGCGACCGCCAGTCCATGAGCTGGAGCTGCGAGAGCTTGGCCTGCACGGCTTCTATCTGTTCCGCGCAGGCCTCCACCCGTCCGGCCAGCAGCTGGACTTCGAAACTGCGCGATGAACATGCCGCGGCGTCGGCCGCCGTGACGTTGGCGCTCATCGCCGTGACGCCGGCGCTCATCGCTGTGAAGCTGACGCCCATCCGGATACCCCCATCCCCTGTGGGCCGGCCCCCGCGTCCGCCCTTTCCTTGGTTCCTACCCACGACGCTAAGGTGCCGGCCGCCGCCGACGGAACGGCCGGCGTCGTCCATGTGGAGAAGTGCGGAAGGGCGGGGCTGTGGAGGAGAGGTCACACGGAATCCCGTGCTTCAGCGGGCACAGAACTTCATGAAAGAATCAGGTCATGCCTGAAACTGCCGCCACAGCTGACACCCGTACGCCCTCCGGACGCCTCGCCCTCGCCGCGTCAGGGGAACAAATCGCGCTCGGCCCGCTGGACGGCCGTTACAAGTCCGCCGTCGCACCCCTCGTTGACTACCTGTCCGAGGCAGCCCTCAACCGCGACCGCGTCGCTGTCGAGGTGGAGTGGCTTATCCACCTGACCGGGGACAACGTCCTCCCGGGCGCCGGCCCCCTGACCGAGGACCAGCAGCAGCAGCTGCGGGCCATCGTCACCGAATTCGATGCCTCCTCCGTCACCGAGCTGGCCGAAATCGAAGCCGTCACCGTCCACGACGTCAAGGCCGTGGAGTACTACATCGGCCGCCGCCTGCCCGCCATCGGGATCGAGAACCTGACCGCCATGGTGCACTTCGGCTGCACCTCCGAGGACATCAACAACCTGTCCTACGCGCTGGGCGTGAAGGGTGCTGTGGAGGACGTGTGGCTGCCCGCCGCCCGGTCCCTCGTGGCCCAGATCGGCAAGATGGCCGAAGATAACCGCGCCGTTCCGATGCTGTCCCGCACGCACGGCCAGCCCGCCACGCCCACAACCCTGGGCAAGGAACTCGCCGTCATCGCGCACCGCCTGAACCGGCAGCTGGAGCGGATCGCCAGGACCGAATACCTCGGCAAGATCAATGGCGCCACCGGCACATACGCCGCCCACGTGGCCTCGGTCCCGGGCGCAGACTGGCAGCAGGTTGCAAAGTCGTTCGTGGAGAAGCTGGGACTGACCTGGAACCCGCTGACCACCCAGATTGAAAGCCACGACTGGCAGGCCGAGCTGTACGCCGACGTCGCCCGCTTCAACCGGATCCTGCACAACGTCTGCACGGACATCTGGAGCTACATCTCGATCGGCTACTTCGCGCAGATCCCCGTGGCAGGTGCCACCGGTTCCTCCACGATGCCGCACAAGGTCAACCCGATCCGCTTCGAGAACGCAGAGGCCAATCTGGAGATCTCCTCCGGCCTCCTGGACGTGCTGGGCTCCACCCTCGTCACCTCCCGCTGGCAGCGCGACCTCACCGACTCCTCCAGCCAGCGCAACATCGGCGTGGCCTTCGGCCACTCCCTGCTGGCCATCTCCAACGTGGCCAAGGGCCTGGAGCGCCTGGACGTGGCCGAGGACGTCCTCGCCGGCGACCTCGACACCAACTGGGAAGTCCTGGGTGAAGCGATCCAGATGGTGATGCGCGCGGAGTCGATTGCCGGCGTCGAAGGCATGGAGAACCCCTATGAGCGGCTCAAGGACCTCACCCGCGGGCAGCGCGTGGACGCCGCCCGGATGCAGGAGTTCGTCCAGGGCCTGGGCCTCTCCGCAGAGGCCGAGGCGCGGCTGCTCGCCCTGACGCCGGGCAAGTACACCGGCATCGCGGACCAGCTGGTGGACCACCTCAAATAAGTACGACGGCGGTGCCGGGCTTTGCTGCCCGGCACCGCTTCCGTTTCCGGCGGCCTCCGCAAAGAAGCGGCCGATCCCGCCCAAGGCGGCTCGTGCCGCCTACTTCCCGACGATGACAAGGAACGCGAAACCATGAGGCTGCTGCTCATCCGCCACGGCGAAACTCCCGGGAACGTGCTGGGGCAGCTGGACACCGCCCACCCGGGTCCCGGCCTCACCGAGCTGGGCGAGCGGCAGGCGGAAGCCCTGCCGCGGGCCCTGGTAAACGAGCCGATCAGCGCCCTGTACGCGTCCACATTGCTCCGCACCCAGATCACGGCCAAACCGCTGAGCCGGGAGCTCGGCCTCGATGTGGAGATCCTGGACGGCATCCACGAGATCGAAGCCGGCGCCCTGGAAAAACTGACGGACCACGAATCCCACCGGCGGTACATGAGCACCGTCTTCGCCTGGAGCGACGGCGATTTCGACCGCCGGATGCCCGCCGGACCGGACGGGCACGAGTTCTTCGAGCGCTATGACGCGGCCATTGCCAAAGTGGCCGCGGAAGCCGCCGACGCCGGCGCAGTCGCGCTGGTGAGCCACGGCGCCGCGATCCGCGTCTGGGCAGGGCACCGCGCGGACAACATCGACATGGAATTCGCCGCCCGGCACGTCCTCGCCAACACCGGCATCGTGGCGCTGGAAGGGAACCCCGAAGCCGGCTGGCAGCTGATCCACTGGGACGCCAGCCCGGTGGGTGGCCTGGCCCTGGCCGACCCCACCGCCGAAGACCCGATGGGAAAGACCACAGGCTAGGACCGCGGCCGCCCTGTGTGCCAGCCGTAACAGCGCAACGCCAAGTGTTCCCACGGCGCTTACCGGCAGGAAACACCGCGGTAACGGCGCGCTTCTAGCCTTAATTCGCACAACCCTTCGGCGAATCGAGGCACAGATGCAGACCAATCCCAGGCTCAACATCCGGAAAGTCACCTGGTCGAACCCTGTGGGCGCCGACCTGCGCGCCGCACAGCAGGCTGAACTGGACGCCCGCTTCGGATGTGCCGACCATGAGCCTGGACCCAAGCCATCCGAAGTGGACACGGCCGTGTTCCTCGTGGCCTACGACAAGGGATCCGGCCAGCCGGTGGGCTGCGGCGGCCTGCGGCTGCTCGACTCCGATACAGCGGAAATCAAGCGCCTCTACGTTCTCCCCTACACCCGGGGGTCAGGTGTGGCCAGCTCCATCCTGGCCGCCCTTGAGGCGGAAGCCTACGCACAGGGGATTACCCGGATCACGGCGGAAGCGGGCTCCGCGCAGACGGATGGCCGCAACTTCTACGCGAACTCCGGCTTCGACCAGGTTCCCAACTTCGGCCCCTACATCGGCGTCGAGCACTCGTACTGCTACGCCAAGAGCATCAATTCCCACAGCGCAGCGCACACCGCCATGGCCTGAGCCAGCTTCGTTCTTACAGCCCGACGGCGGCCGTCACACTCACGTGGGGCGGGCCGCCGTCGGCTAATCTCGCGCTATGGAAACCAAAGACATTACGTTCCGCACCCGCAAGTGGGTACGGCCGGAGGACCTCAACGCCAACGGCACGCTGTTCGGTGGCAGCCTGCTGAAGTGGATCGACGAGGAAGCCGCGATCTACGCCATCCTCCAGCTGGGCAACGGCCGCGCGGTCACGAAGTACATCTCCGAAATCAACTTCGTCAGCTCCGCGGTCCAGGGCGACCTGATCGAGATGGGCCTGACCGCCACGCGCTTCGGCCGCACGTCGCTGACCATGCGCGCCGAGGTGCGCAACATGATCACCCGGCAGAGCATCCTCACCATTGAGGAGATAGTGTTCGTCAACCTCAGCCCCACCGGCAAGCCGGAGCCGCATGGCTACACGGAAATCACCTACGACCGCGACCGCATCCCCACGCACCACCTCACCGAAACGCTGCAGCAGGACTAGCGAGCCGCCGTCGGCCGGGTTTTAACGGGAAGCCAGCCTCAGGAGCCCGTCGCGCAGCGGCTGTGCCCGTTCGGCCAGGGCCACGCCCGCCATGGCGGACGAAGCCAGCCGCAGCAGCTGGGTCTTGAGGGCGCGCTGCCGGTTGTATGCCTTGAGCGCGTCCTCCAGCGGACGGGCGTTGAGGAGTTCAGCCAGCGTGACAGCGTCCACGAGTGCCTCACAGGCGCCGCGGCCAAGGTTGGGCGTCATGCCATGCGCAGCGTCGCCCGCCAGCACGGCGCCCGGCCGCACAAAGCTGCCGAGGTTGGGCGTGGTCCAAATCCGCTGCGCCAGCGTGGCGTCTGGCGTGGCCAGCTCCAGCACTGTCCGGACGTCCGGCGCGCTTCCGGCGAAGCGCTCCCGTGCCTGCTTCAGTGCTTCGGCCGCATCGACGCCCGCCGGTCCCAGGTTTGAGCGGAACGAGGCGTACCAGTAAGTCCTGCCGCCGGACGCAGGCGTGATGCCGAACAGCTGCCCGCGTCCCCAGTATTCCCCGCCGGCGTCGGCCTGGACGGGCTCGGGAAGGACTCCGCGCAAGGCAAGGTACGGCGTCAGCCTTGCCTGCGACCTGGCACCCCAGAAGGAGCGGCGGACTACGCTGTGGACGCCGTCGGCCCCCACCAGCAGGCCTGACGCCAGCGGTCCGGTAGCGGGGACGCCGTCAACCCTGCCCTCGACGCGGCGCACGGATGCGGGCACGGCGGCTTCGAGGATCCGGATAAGGTCCGCCCGGGAGACGCCCAGGACCCCGCGCACCTCGGGTACCACCAGGGCTGTGCCCGTGGCGTCACGCAGGGCCATCCCGCCGAAGGCCGTGCCCGCCTCCCTGATCTGCGGCAGGACTCCCAGGACCGCGAGGGCTGCCTGCGCCTCCGGCCACATGGCCAGCGACGTCTCCACCGCCGGCACACCGGGCCGCTGCTCGTGGATGGTCACGTCGAAGCGCTCCGGGTCCAGGCCGGCCGCGAGCGCGAGGCCGGCGATGCCGCCGCCGATGATGGTTATGGCTTCCATGGACCCGATCTTAAGCCCGACGGCGGGATGCCGGGTGTGCGGGCCGCCCCCCCGCCGTGGGCGGTCCGCCGTGGGCCGGCAGCGGACTTAGGCCGACGGCCAGCCGGTGTAGGCCTCGGCAAGGTACGCCTGGCCGTGCCGCGAGGACACCACGGAGTTCAGCTCGCCCAGCTGACGGGCCCGGGCGAAGTCGCCGGCATCGGCAGGAGTGTGCAGCATGGTGGTCATCCAGTAGGAGAACTGCTGAGCCTTCCACACGCGGTCCAGGGCGCGGTCGCTGTACGAGTCCAGCAGGGCCGTGGAGCCGCTGTTGTAGTAACTGTCCAGCCCCTCGAACAGCACCTTCACGTCGTGGATCGCCAGATTCAGGCCCTTGGCACCCGTCGGCGGCACGGTGTGCGCGGCGTCGCCGGCGAGGAACAGCTTCCCGTGCCGCATGGGTGTGTGCACGAAGCTGCGGAACGGCAGGACCATCTTGTCGATGACCGGGCCTTCCTTCAGCTCGAAGCCGTTGCCGTTGACGCGGCTGCGGAACTCCGCCCAGATCCGCTCATCGTTCCAGTCGGCCACGTTTTCCTTGGGGTCGCACTGGAAGTACATCCGCTGCACGGTCTCGGTGCGCTGGCTGATAAGGGCAAAGCCGTTCTCGGAGTTGGCGTAGATCAGCTCGTCGGAACTGCGCGGCGCCTCGGCAAGGATGCCGAACCACGCGAACGGGTACTCGTGGAAGTACCACTTGCGGTGCGCCTCCGGGATCTGGAAACGGCAGTGGCTGCGCGAGCCGTCGGCACCGGTGATGAAGTCGGCCTGCAGCTCGTACTCAACACCGTCGGCATCCGTGAACCAGACCTTGGGCTTGTCCTCGATGCCGTGGATGGTCGTGTCGGTGACGCTGTAGCGCACGTCGCCGCCGTCGGCTTCCCGGCGCGCGGCGAGGTCCATGAAGACGTCGGTCTGCGGGTAGAGCCAGACGGACTCGCCCACGAGTTCCTTGAAGTCGATGCGGTGGCTTTCGCCGTTGAACCGCAGCTCAATGCCGTCGTGCCGGTCTCCTTCCCGCAGCACGCGGTCGGACACGCCGCCCTCCACGAGCATGTTGACTGTGCCGTGCTCCAGGATGCCCGCGCGGACTGTCTCGGA
The DNA here is from genome assembly GCF_030817195.1 of Arthrobacter globiformis. NCBI lineage: Bacteria > Bacillati > Actinomycetota > Actinomycetes > Micrococcales > Micrococcaceae > Arthrobacter > Arthrobacter globiformis. Next base: position 117,667 of record NZ_JAUSYZ010000001.1, read on the forward strand.
AATTTCCTGGCGGCTGCGAATTTCGATCACGGTGGATTCAATTCCGGCCTTGGCCAGCAGGTGGGACAGCATGAGTCCCGCAGGACCCGCGCCCAGAATAGCCACCTGGGTGGTGATGATCTGTCGTGCCATGGTGTTCCTCGCTCCGTTGCGTGGCCCGGGAGTCCGGGCGGAAGGTGATTGCTGGCTAACAGTGTGCGCCGGAGAATGTGGTCGGCGTTACCATAATTCCGCTGAATGGAAGCGTAGGCCCTCGGGCAAGAATCAGCCGGCGCCCTCAGCGAGCCGCCGCGCGATGCCGCGCGCCGCCGTTTGGAGCGCCGGTACCAGCGCCTGCATGCGCATCTCCCGCAGCGGAACCACGACGCCGATTGCTGCCACCGCGCGCTTCTGGCCGTCCAAAACGGGGACAGCTATACCCCAGGTGTCGGGATCGATGACGCCCGCCAGTTCCGCGTAGCCCTGGTTCGCGGCCTCGGCCAGCAGGGCGCGCACTTCGTCGCGGCCAACTTTTCCGGCAGGCTCCGCGAACTGGTCCAGGTACTCGGCCTGGACGTGCTTTGGCTGGTGCGACATCAGGGCCAGCCCGGCCGATGAGACGTGGACTGCCATCCGGCCCGCGATCTGGGCCCGATTGGCCACGGACCCTCGGCGGGACAGCCGCTCAACAAAGAGCGCTTCCCATCCGTCGAGCACCGCGAGGTTCACGTTCTGGTTCAGTACATGCTGGATGTCCTCCATGAAGGGCATGGCTGCCTGGCGCAAGGCCAGCGTCGGCGAATTGCGGTTCACCAGCTCCCACAGTCTCAGGCCCAGCCGCACCGAGCCGCCGGGGCTGGTTTCGAGCAGGCCATGCGTGGCCAGCTGCCGCACCAGGCGGTGGGCGGTGGTGAGCGGAAGGTCCGCGCGCTCCGCTAGCTCGGACAGCTGCAGGACCGTAACGCCGGCCGGGAACGCCGCAATAACTCGAACGACGCGGTCCACCACCGAGTCCCCCGAAACTGAATTGGCCACCGCGTTCCACTTCCATTGAATGGTTTGAGTTGTCCCAGATTACACCCGGCGGTGATACAACTCTCATGTCGAATGTGACGCTTCTACCCGGACGATGAGGTTCCCATGTCAACGCTCACTGTTGCCCGCCGCTCCCAGTGGCCCGTCTGGCTTTGCTGGCTGGCCATGGTGCTGGACGGATTCGACCTGGTGGTGCTGGGCACCGTCATACCCACCCTGATCAAGACCCAGGACCTGGGCTTCGACGCTATCGGGGCCACCTACGCGGCCACCATCTCGCTGGTGGGCGTTGGCATCGGGGCGCTCTTCATCGCGCCGCTCTCGGACCGCTTCGGCCGCCGACGGCTCCTTGTTGCCTGCGTAACCTGGTTCTCGCTCTTCACCATAGCCGTCGTCTTTGCCCCCAACGTTGCCATGTTCGGCATCTTCAGGCTCCTCGCGGGCGTGGGACTCGGAGCCTGCCTGCCCGCAGCCCTGGCCTATATGAACGATTACGCCCCCGCCGGCACCGCCGGAAAGTCTACTACCCGGACCATGACCGGTTATCACGTTGGCGCCGTGGCCACAGCGTTCCTGGCCATCCTGGTGGTGCCTGACTGGCGCATCATGTTCGTCGTGGGAGGCCTTGCCGGGTTCGTGCTGGTGCCGTTCCTGTGGTTCCGGCTGCCGGAAACCCTGCCGCCCGTCCAGGCGGAGCCCGCGGTAATTAATGATGCCGAGGCTAACCGCGCCGAAGGCGGGGCCGCAGAAGCCCGCCGCGCCGGGCCCGCCCGGACACACCGGCCCATCGCCGTGCCGGCGGCCGAGCCCGAGGCTGCGCCGGCGTCGTTGCTGGCCGACCAGGCCGGCGAGCGGGCCAGCTTCCGGGACCTCACGCGCAAGCCGTATCCGCTGGTTGCCCTGGGAATTGCGGTCGCGTCATTCATGGGGCTCCTGCTGGTCTACGGCCTGAATACCTGGCTGCCGCAACTCATGTCCTCCGCCGGCTACACAGTCAGCACGGGCCTGGTGCTGCTCCTGGTGCTTAACGTGGGCGCCGTGGTGGGCCTGATCGTGGCCGGCATCCTGGCCGACAAGCACGGCACCAAGAAAATCGTGCTCCTCTGGTTCGGCCTATCCGCCCTCTTCCTGGCCGTCCTCAGCATCAAGGTCCAAAGCGAACTGCTGCTCAACGCTGCCGTGTTCGTGACCGGCGTCTTCGTGTTCAGCTCCCAGGTTCTCGTCTACGCCTGGGTCAGCCAGCTCTTCCCGGCCCGGCTCCGCGGCACGGCCCTGGGCTTTGCCGCGGGCGTCGGGCGGCTCGGCGCCATCATGGGACCGGCCGTCACCGGAACGCTCGTGGCCGCCGGCATCGCCTATCCGTGGGGCTTCTACGTCTTCGCCGGCGCCGCGGTACTGGGTCTGCTGGCCCTGGTGACCGTCCCCCATGCCATCGCGCCGGCACCCGGCCAGCCGTCCGACGTCGGGCGTTCCTAGACGGAAACCGGCCCTCCCCCGCACGAGCGGCCAGCGCCGGGCCGGGCGGGCGGCACCCTGCCGGGAGGCCGCCGTCGGGCGCCCTGGGCCAGCCACTTCCGCTGGCGACGGCGGCGGGTAACCTAAGGACAGTAAGTTCACTTACCATCCCGGGAGGCTGACCCCATGACGGACCGGATCGCAGACATCTGGGGTGAGCGGACACCCCACGGAAGCGGCCAGCCGTGGCCCGAACGCGTGGACCAGGTCCTGGCCGAGGGGCTGGCCGACGCCGACGTCGACCGCTGGGTGCAGTCAGCCTGCGTCCTGTGCAGCAACGGCTGTGGCTGCGACATCGCCGTCAAGGACGGGAAAATGGTGGGCATCCGCGGCCGCAGGGAGGACCGGGTGAACCGCGGCCGGCTGGGGCCCAAGGGCCTCTACGGCAGCTGGCAGGGCGAGGACCACCGGGCCCGCCTGACCCGCCCGCTGGTCAGGGTGGACGGCGAGCTGGTGGAGACGGACTGGGACACGGCCATGGGCCGCATCGTGGAGCGGAGCAAGGAACTTTTGGCCAGTAAGGGCCCGCTCAGCCACGGTTTCTACACCAGCGGGCAGCTGTTCCTGGAGGAGTACTATGCGCTGGGCATCCTCGGCAAGGCCGGAATCGGCACGCCGCACATGGACGGCAACACGCGGCTGTGCACGGCCACGGCCGCGGCGGCACTGAAGGAATCCTTCGGCGCCGACGGCCAGCCCGGCAGCTATGCCGACGTCGATGAGTGCAGCGCCGTGTTCCTGTACGGCCACAACATGGCGGAGACGCAGACGGTGCTGTGGTCGCGCGTGCTGGACCGGCTGGACGGGCCCAACCCGCCGAAGCTCGTGTGCGTCGACCCGCGCGACACCGAGGTGGCCCGCCGTGCCGACGTGCACCTGGCGGTTCATCCGGGCACCAACCTGGCGCTGATGAACGGGCTGGTCCGCGAGCTCTTCGCCAACGGCTGGATCGACGAAGCCTACATCGCGGAGCACACCGCCAACGTGGACCAGTTGCGCAGCGTGGTGGAGCCATGGACCCCGGAGAAAGTGGCCGAAACCTGCGGCGTGGAGGCCGCAGACGTGCGGCGCGCGGCGGAGATCTTCGGCACCGAGGGCAGGGTGCTTTCCACGGTCCTGCAGGGCTTCTACCAGTCGGCCCATGCGACGGCGTCCGCGTGCCAGGTCAACAACCTCCATCTGCTCCGCGGCATGCTGGGCAAGCCAGGCTGCGGTCTGCTGCAGATGAACGGGCAGCCCACCGCCCAGAACAACAGGGAATGCGGGGCCGACGGCGACCTTCCGGGCTTCCGCAACTGGGAGAACCCGCAGCACGTGCAGGACCTGGCCCGGCTGTGGAACGTTGATCCCGCGATCATCCCGGACTGGGCCCCGCCGACGCACGCCCTGCAGATCTTCCGTTACGTCGAACAGGGCTCCATTGGGCTGCTGTGGATTTCCGCCACGAACCCGGCCGTGTCCATGCCCCAGCTGGAACGCATCCGGCACATCCTGGACAAGGACAGCCTGTTCCTGGTGGTGCAGGACATCTACCTCACCGAAACGGCGCAGTATGCGGACGTCGTCCTCCCCTGCGCTGCGTGGGGCGAGAAGACCGGCACCTTCACGAACGCTGACCGGACCGTCCACCTGTCCGAGAAGGCCGTCGATCCGCCGGGCGAGGCACGCAGCGACCTCGACGTTTTCCTCGACTATGCCCGCCGGATGGGGTTCAAGGACAAGGACGGGCAGCCGCTGCTGGACTGGTCCGGCCCGGAGGACGGGTTCGAGGCGTGGAAGGAATGCTCGCGCGGCCGGCCGTGCGACTATACGGGCCTCAGCTACGACATGCTCCGCGGCGGCAGCGGCATCCAGTGGCCCTGCACCGCGGAGCAACCCGCCGGCACCGAGCGGCTTTACACCGACGCCCGGTTCCCCACCGCGCCGGAGTACTGCGAGTCCTTCGGGCACGACCTCCTCACCGGCGCCACCACGGGCGAAACCCAGTACAAGGCAACCGTCGAACCCGGGAAGGCGTGGCTCAAGGCCCTCGAGTACACCCCGCCGCACGAGGAACCCGACGCCGAGTACCCGCTGCGTTACACCACCGGCCGGACGGCGTACCACTTCCACACCCGCACCAAGACCGGCCGCAGCCGCCGCCTTAACGGCGCCGCGCCTGAGCCGTGGATCGAGATGTCCGTGGAGGACGCCGCACGCGCCGGCTGCCAGGAGGGGGACATTGTCCGGGTGACGTCCCGCCGCGGCAGCTTGGAAGTTCCGGTGCGGGTCGGGGACATCCGGCCGGGCACGGTCTTCGCCCCGTTCCACTATGGCTACTGGGACACGCCCGACGGCGACAGGCACAGGGCCGCGAACGAACTCACCGTCACCGAATGGGACCCGGTGTCCAAGCAGCCGCTGTTCAAGAACGCCGCCGTCCGGGTGGAAAAACTGCGCAGCGGCGACGGCCCGTCGAAGGCCCCGGACACCACCGCATCCCGCCGCGCAACAGGAGCCCCGCGATGAAACTCCCTGTCTACATCGGCCTGCTGGACGAGGCGGAAGCCACGCTGGCGTCGTCGTTCCGGGTTGTGGCGGACGGCCACGGCGACGAACCCGACGTGCACTTCATCCTGCAGACGTTCGCCAAGAAGTGCGACACGCACCGGGAAGCACTGAAGCCTGTCATCGGCCGCTACGGCGAAGACGTCGAGGGCGAGGAGGAGCACCGGCTGACGGCCAACGGCGTGAAGGAGGTCCGCTCCGGGCCGCTGGCTTTGATGCTGGACCTGCAGGACCTGTACGTGCTGGTCAACCACATCGACGTCACCTGGATGATGGTGGGGCAGGCCGCCAAGGGTGACCGGGACAAGGAACTCCAAGGCGTCGTGGAGCAGTGTGAGGGCGACTCGGAGCTGCAGATCCGTTGGCTGCAGACCAGGATGAAGCAGGCCGCGCCCCAGGCGCTCCTGGTAGCTGAGTGAGCAGTGGCCGAGTGAGCTGTGGCCGCGCGCTTCAGCGCGGGGCCACTTCCGCCGACGTCCGCTGCGAAAGCCGGGACCACACGGCGGGGGCCAGCACCACGGCGATTCCGACGGCGGCGCCGATCACCGTTTCCACGATCCGGTCCCGGAGCAGGATGCCGGGCGCGGCAGGCGAGACCAGCAGCGTGGACGTGAGCGCCAGCGGCGTGACGAAGACCTGGGCCAGCACGTAGTTCCGGGCAATGAAGAGCTCGGCGCCGAACTGGCAGATGGCGATCACCAGGACCGTCTGCCACGGCACGGGCTGCAGCAGCAGGATGCCCGCCAGGAGAATGAGGCCCAGCACGGTTCCGATAATCCTTTGGATGCCGCGTGCAATGCGGTGTCGCGTGGTGCGTCCCACCAGCGGAACGACTGCCGCGACCATGGCCCAGTAGTTGTGCCCGAAGCCGAGCAGCTGGCCAATGAGGGTGGCGAGGGTGCCTGCGAGCCCCGCGGCCACCAGGTAGCCCACGGCCTCAAGCCCGGCGGCACGCTTCTCCTCGGCGGTGAGCCGGACGGGCGGAGGCATCTCCCACGGCGTCCGGTGGCTCCGCAGCACCCGGGAGGACAGCCCCACGGCCAGGCAGAAGAGCGTGGTTGCGAGGGACACCAGCAGGCACTGCCACAGCGGCGGCTGGTTGGGGATGGACGCGATCGCGGCGAAGGCGAAGATGTGGAACAGCGAGCCGGCCGGCCGGTGCCGCCACCGGGCGATCACCAGCGAGCAGCCGCCGGCCACAAGCGTGGTGGCCAGAACCTGCAGCCAGATGCCCGCCTCCTGGGACAGTCCGCCGGTGTGCACGACGCGGGCGGTCAGCGTGGCCAGGAGGATCACCAGGAGCATGAGCGCACCCGCCCGGACCTGGATGAAGAAGCGCTTGCGGTGCAGCTCGCCGCGGCCATAGATGCCGGTGAACGCACCGAAGGAGGCAAAGATCGCCAGGTCCAGCCGGCCCAGCAGCACCAGGGTGATTAGCGGCACGAACACGCCCACGGCGCACCGCATGGCGACGTGATGGTCCTTGTTTGCCGGGGCAAGGGTGAACAACTCGGCCAGCAGCTTCACGGTGAAATCGCGCCTTTCGTTGCAGTCTGGAACTGACGACGGCGGCGCTGGCGTTCGCTTACCAGTTTAACGGGGGCGGCCTCCGCCTTCCCCGCGGAGGCCGCCTGCTGCCCTGTTGCGTTCGTCTCCTAGTTCGAGTTTGCGGGCCTACTTCGTGGCGTTGGTGCGTGCATCCACCGTGACCACTTCAAAGGTCTTGGCGTTCGGCACCCCGAACTTGGCATTGACCGCGGCGAGGGTGTCATCGAACAGTGCGGCCGTCGTCGGGATATTGAAGTCCGGGCTGGTGATGACCTCGCGCAACCTTGCCGTCGATTCGTGGAAGTTCACCCGCAGCCGGCTGATCTGGTTGGAGAAGTTCTGCACGGCCCAGACGGTATCGCCCTTGACCAGGACGCCGTCGACGTTGGGGACCTTCACCCCGGTGATCGCGGTGCTGGCGCCGGTCCGCGGGCTGACCGTGTACAGCGCCTGGTTGCCCGTGTGGGCCACCACCAGCCGGCGGGCGTCACGTGAATAGGCGATGCCGTTGAGGTTGAACTGCTTGCTGGTGTCCGCCGCCGGGCCCTTCAGGGTCAGCGTGCGGACGCTGCCCAGGTCGCCGTCGTCGTCCACCGGGATGAAGTACAGCTCACCCTGCCGCGAGTTGGTGAACCAGGCGCCATGGTCCGTGAGGGCCACGTCGTTGATGAAGGCTTCCTTCGTGGTCAGCTGGAAGGTCTTGACCGTCTTGCCCGTGTCGGTGTCGTACACGTAGGCCCGGCCCGTGGGGCCGCCTGCGACGAACAGCAGGTCGTTGTGCCGGTCCGCCTTCATGCCCACAGCCATCCTGCCGTCGGGCGCATCGATGAACTTGGTCGCCTTGTCCTTGCGGATGTCGCCGCGGTAGATGTCCCCGGTGACCAGGTCACCCGCGAAGAATTTCGTGCTGCCGGCGGCCGCGATGCCTTCGGCACCCTTGGCCCCGTCCAGCAGGATGACCGGGGCAGCTTCCCCCGAACGGGACTGCACGGACCGGGTCTCTCCGGCCGAGGCTGCGGGTGCGGGGACCAGGAGCGCGGCGAGGGCGAGGAACCCTACCGCGGCACGGCGGCGCGTATGACCTGAACTGGTGCTGATGGGCATGACGGTGCTCTCCACGAGTCGACTCTTCCGTGCGAGCAGGCCGTTGTACGGGAGTCCGCACGCTGGTCCCTTCAGTGTAGGGACCGGGCCGGAGGCTGGCCATAGCCGCGCAGCCACCGCGAGTTTATGTAGAGATATTGGGAGCAAAAGCCCCATCAGACGGCATTATCTGTACAAACCTCCATGCATCCGGGGAATGTTTCGCGGGATCGGAACGCGGGGGCAATCACCCTGTAACAGCGGCCGGGCAGTCTGGCACCATGAAGCCCCACGCGCCGAAGCCCCACACGCCGACCCCGTCCGCGGCCGAACTGAGCTGCGAGGTCTGCGGGCAGATGCCCGAGCCGACCAAGACCCGCCTCACGGTGGCCAATGTCGCCGTCATGCTCCCGATCGAACTGCTGGTGCACGCGCTGGTGGTGCAGACGCATTTGCCCTATCTGGCCAAGGTGCTGGTCCTGACCCTGACGGCCACCGTCCTGGTGATCTGGGTGGCCGAGCCCTCCGCGGCGCGGGTTTTGCGGCGGTGGCTCCACGCACCCGCCCTGCGGCACCGCCGGCGCCTTGGCACGGCACCCGCGCTGTGGCGTGCCCGGACCGTGCTCCGCGACGAGCCCGGCTCCCTTAAGCGGATCACCAGGTCGCTGGCACTGCTGGACACCAACATCCTGGGCATCCACGTCCACCCGGTCCGGGGCGGGGTGATGGATGAATTCGTCCTGTCGGCCCCGGGCGAGGTCAGCGAGCGCCAGCTGCTGGAGGCCTTGGCGGACGGCGGCGGACGCAGCACGCAGGTCTGGCCCACCACCGCCCTGGCCATGGCCGACGGGCAGACCAAGGCCCTGAGCCTGGCCGCCCGGATCGCCGCCACGCCGGGGGAGCTTCCGCTGGCCGTGGCGGAACTGCTGTCCGCCCGGATCCTCGATCCCGCCGGTGAGTCAGCCCGCCACGTTAGTGAAACGAACGACGCCGGGACCGTCCTGAAGATCCCGACCGCCTGGCACGGACCCATCACCTTTTTCCGTCCCGGCGAGCCGTTCACGCCGGCCGAATCGGCCCGTGCCCACCGGCTCGCGGAGCTCGCCGAAATCCTGGCGCACCGGGAGCCCCTTCGGGTCGGTCAGAACCCGGAGGGGTAGCGGGGCGTGTAGCTTTCCTCGAGGCGCCGCACCTCCGATTCGGTCAGGGCAAGCTCGACGGCGGCAGCGGCGTCGTCGATATGGCGTTCCTTCGTCGCCCCGATGATGGGGGCGGTGACGGCGGACTTGCCCGCGCTCCAGGCCAGGGCAATCTGCGCCATCGGCACCCCACGTTCGTCCGCCACGGCGGCAACTGCGTCGACGATGGCCCTGTTCGCGTTCTCGTCCTGTTTGTACAGGCCCTTGCCGAACTCGTCCGTGTCCTGCCGGGTCCCGGATCCGGCAGCGCCCCACGGCCGGGTCAGGTTTCCGCGCGCCAGGGGGCTCCAGGGGATGACACCCACGCCGGTTGCCCGGCAGAACGGGTGCATTTCGCGCTCTTCCTCCCGCTCGAGGAGGTTGTACTGGTCCTGCATGGACACGAACCTGGTCCAGCCGTGCAGCTCCGCCACATGCTGCATCCGGGCGAACTGCCAGGCCCACATGCTCGATGCCCCGATGTAGCGAGCCTTGCCCGCCTTCACGACGTCATGCAGGGCCTCCATCGTCTCCTCGACGGGAGTCACCGGGTCATAGCGGTGGATCTGGTACAGGTCCACGTAGTCGGTGCCAAGCCGGGTGAGGGATGCGTCGATCTCGTGCATGATCGCGGCCCGGCTGAGTCCGGCCCCGTTGCGGGCCTGGCGCATCCGCCCGTGGACCTTAGTGGCGATCTGGACTTCCTCACGCGGGGCCAGTTCCTTGAGCAGCGTGCCGGTAATCTCCTCGCTCGAGCCGGCCGAGTACACATTTGCTGTATCGAACGTGGTGATTCCCGCCTCGTAGGCGCGCCGCACGAACGGCCTGGCCTCATCGAGCCCCACGCTCCACTCGTGCGACCCCTTCCCCGGATCGCCGTAGCTCATCATGCCCAGGACAACGGCGCTGATTTCCAGCCCGGAGTTTCCAAGTCGAACCGTCTTCATTCGGTACTTCCCTTTCGATGCTTGCCCTTCGGCCGCTGTCACAATTCGTTTTTTCGCGGGCCACGGGTTACTTCTCCGAAAACCCTTGACAGTGTCCCACGCCACTCCTTACCTTGAATTTGGGATCCCAAATCGGGATCCCAAATAGCGAGGCTCTTCCGCTGGCCCACACCCAACACCGCCAGCCCGAAAATTCCCGCCAGACCGCGGCCGCACCGCCCCCACTTCGTCCCCCCACCCCCTGTCCGCACCCTTCCCGCAAAGGAGAAGCTGTGTCTCTTCCAGATACTGAAGCAGTGACAACCCCGACCCAATCCACGAAATCCCGCGGCCCTGAGCCCGGCACGGACGGCGTGCAACGGCGCACCAGCGTCCGATGGAAGCTCTTCCTGCTGCTGCTCGTCCTGGTCGCCGTCAACTACATCGACCGCGGCTCCATCTCGGTGGCGCTGCCCATCATCCAAAAGGAATTCAACCTCGCCCCGGAGCTCGTGGGCCTCCTGCTTTCCGCCTTTTTCTGGACCTACGCCCTGATGCAGATCCCGGTGGGCCTGCTGATCGACAAATTCGGGCCGCGCAAGGTCATGACAGCCTCCTGCGTGGGCTGGGGCGCAGCGACCGCCGCCTCCGGCATGGCCGGCGGCTTCCTGAGCATGTTCATCGCCCGCCTGGGCATCGGCGTCACCGAAGCAGGCGTCATGCCGGCCGGCGGCAAGCTGAACGCCATCTGGATGCACAAGTCCGAGCGCGGCCGGGGTGCCACCATCCTGGACGCCGGTGCTCCCCTCGGCGCGGGCCTGGGCGGCATCCTTATCGCCGGCCTCATCGCCGCCACCGGCAGCTGGCGCAGTTCGTTCGTCATCGCCGGTGCCGCCACCGTCCTGATGGGCCTGGCCGTCTGGTGGTACGTCCGCGACAACCCGCGCCAGCACCGCGGCGTCAACGCTGCCGAGGCCGACTACATCGAAGCCTCGCATGCGGCGGAGGATGCCGAAGCCGAGAAGGAAGGCAGCAAGGGCAAGCGGGCACTGCTCCCCTACCTGAAATTCCGCTCCTTCTGGGCCATGTGCTTTGGCTGGCTGGGCTTCAACGGCGTGTTCTACGGCCTGCTCACCTGGGGTCCGCTCTACCTCGCCCAGGCCAAGGGCTTCGACCTGAAAACCATCGGCTGGTCCACCTTCGTGATCTTCGGAGCCGGCTTCGTCGGCGAGATCCTGGGCGGCACCATCGCCGACAAGTGGCGGGCGTCCGGAGCCTCGGCCAACCGCGTCATGCGGACACTGCTGGGCATCTCGAGCGTCGTGGTGGTGGGCGGCCTCATCGGGGTGACCGTCGTCGCTGACCCGACCACCGCCGTCGTCCTTCTCTCCGTGGTGATGTTCTTCCTCCGCTGGGTGGGCCTGTTCTGGAGCATCCCGTCCATCCTGGGCGGCCGCACCAACGCCGGCGTGCTCGGCGGGGCGATGAACTTCAGTGGCAACATCTCCGGTTTCGTCACGCCGATCGCCGTCGGCCTGATCGTGGGCGCCACCGGCTCCTACACCTGGGCGCTGCTCTACTTCGTGGGATCGGCCATCATCATGGGCGTCTCCGTGCTCACCCTGAACTACAACAAGCGCCTTCCCGTCTAAACCTGCCGAGCCACCCCTGCAACACTTATCCCTGATTTGGGATCCCAAAACCATTGACATCAGCCCACGCGCAACCTACCGTCATATTTGGGATCCCAAACCGGCACAACGGGGACAACGTCCTCAAACTCAATCCAACCGGTTCCTGTACCCCCAATCGCATCGCCCAGGAGGGCCACATGTCGATCAACTCCCGAATCCGCAGTTCCGTGTCCGACGCCAAGCCGAAGGGCGGCGGGAACTCAATGAAGAGGGTCGTCGCCGCGAGCTTCGTCGGCACCACGCTTGAGTATTACGACTTCTTTGCCTACAGCACAGCAGCCTCCATCGTCTTCCCCATCCTGTTCTTCCCAGGGTCAGAACCCGCCACGGGCCTCCTGCTGGCCCTGGCCACCTACGCTGTGGGCTACGTGGTGCGTCCCCTGGGCGCCGCCATCTTCGGCCACTTCGGCGACAAGATCGGCCGCAAAAACGTCCTGGTCACCACACTGCTCCTGATGGGCCTGGCCAGTGCCGCCGTCGGGCTTCTGCCCACCTACGAAAACATCGGCGTCTGGGCTCCGGTCCTGCTGGTGTCCCTTCGCTTCCTGCAGGGCATCGGCATCGGCGGCGAATGGGGCGGGGCCGCCCTCATGGTGACCGAGTCCGACAAGAGCGGCCGGCGCGGGCTCTTCGGCAGCCTCGTCCAGACCGCCGCGCCCACGGGCCTGCTCCTGGCCACCGGCATCTTCACGCTCATGACCTCGGCCCTCTCCAAGGAAGCCTTCCTCGCCTGGGGCTGGCGGATCCCGTTCCTGATCAGCTTCGCGCTGGTTGCCATCGGCCTCTACATCCGGCTGAAGCTCGCGGAGTCGCCGATCTTCGAGGAGACGGAACAGAAGGCTGCGGAGAAGAAGCAGGAGGAAGTCAAGGCTCCGCTCCTGTACGTCTTCAAGCACTACAAGAAGCAGCTGGCTCTGGCAGTCGGCGCCCGGATCGGCAGCGACATCGCGTTCTACATCTTCGCGCTGTTCGTCCTCGTCTACGGAACCGAACACCTGGGCCTGCCCAAGAGCCTGGCCCTGGCCGCGTCGACCATTTCGGCCGTTGCCCAGATGATCAGCATCCCGCTGTTCGGCGCACTCTCGGACCGTGTGGGCCGCAGGCCCGTCATGATCGGCGGCGCCGTCGCGGGCATCATCTACAGCTTCGTGTTCATTGCGATGCTCAACTCCAAGGACCCGTTCCTGGTGCTCATCGCCCCCGCTATCGGCCTGGTGATCGTTGCGGCCATGTACGCCCCTGTGGCCTCGTTCATCCCCGAACTGTTCGCAACCAGGGTCCGTTACACCGGATCCGCCGTGGGCTTCCAGCTCGCCGGCGTCTTCGGGGGCGGCTTTGCCCCGCTGATCGCCATCCAGCTGATCGTCCTGACCAGCTCCGGATTCGCGGTGGCCGGTTACCTGTCCGCCGCGCTGCTGCTCATGGTGTTCTGCGTCTACGTCGCCAAGGAAACGTCCAGGATCACCATGAACGAGGCCGGCAAGACGGCCAGCACCACACGATAAGGATCATGGACATGAACAACACCGCCCTGCCTTCAGCGCAGGCCACCGTGGACAGGACCTCCATGGACAGGACATCCACGGACAGGGAGCAGCTGACCCGGCTTTCCATGACCGAATGGGCGAGCGCCATGCGGGAGGGCCGCGTGACGGCGACCGAATGCCTGGAACTGCACCTGGAACGGATCGCCGAGGAAAACCCGCGCCTGAACGCCATCGTCACGCTCAACCCGCTGGCCGCTGAGGAAGCTGCCGCCGCGGACCGGGCTGCCGCCGATGGCAGGCCGCTGGGCCCCTTGCACGGCGTGCCGTTCACGGTGAAGGACACCCTGGCCACGAAGGGTCTGCGCACGACGGCGGGAAGCCCCCTTCTGGGGGATTACGTACCGGAGCAGTCCGCGACGGCGGTCCGCCGCCTGCAGGAGGCAGGTGCGGTGTTGCTGGGCAAGACGAACTGTTCGGAGTTCGCGGTTGAGACACACACCCGCAACCCGCTCTTCGGTGACACCTGGAATCCGTGGGACACGGGCCTGACGTCCGGCGGTTCCACCGGCGGTGACAGCGCCGCCGTGGCCTCCGGCATGAGTGCCTTCGGGCTCGGCACCGACTTTGGCGGGTCCATCCGCTGGCCGGCCCACTGCACTGGCGTGGCGAGCCTGCGGCCCACTGTCGGTCTGGTGCCCGAGACGGGGCTTCTGCCGTATGTGCCGCCGGCGGCCGGAGAAAGCCTCCCCGCCCCCAACTCAATGTCTGCCCTGCACCGGCTTGGCACCGTGGCCTGGCTGGCCCGGAGCGTGGAGGATCTGGGCGTGCTGCTCGGCATCCTCGCCGGGCCGGATGGGGTGGATCCCTCCACCGTGCCGGTTCCGCTGGGCGCTCCGCTCGATTCCCTGGCCGGGATCAGCTGCGCCTGGTTCGAGGACGAGGGCACCCACCCCGTCCGGGACGATCTGGTGGCCGCCGTCCAGAGGGCCGCGGAAGCCCTTGAGGGCCTCGGTGTTCCGACGAAGCAAGGCAGGCCGCCAGGCCTGGAGCGGGCGGCGGCAGCCTTCGTTGCCCTCCGCACGGCCGAGGGAATGCCCGAAGTGGTGGAGCTTGCCACGGGGCGCGAGGACGAACTGGGCGCCAACCTGCGCAACTCCGTGCTGGGCGCAGAACCCGGCACGGTGCTGGACTACCGCAAGGCCGCCGCGGAGCGGGATGCGATCCGGGCACAGGTGCTGGGGTTCATGGCGGAGCACAACATCCTGCTGCTGCCTGTGGCCAGCCTGCCGGCCTCGGATCCCCGGACCGGAACCTTCAGCGTCCGCGGCAGGGAAATTCCGTGGACGGAGCTGGGATCCTGCTGCCGCGCCATCAGCATCCTTGGTTTCCCGGTGGCGGTTGTGCCCTGCGGGCTTTCCAGCGAAGGCCTCCCCGTGGGCGTCCAGGTGGTGGGCAGGCCGTACCGCGACCGCGAAGTACTCGCCGTCGCCGCGGCCCTTGAACGGGAGTTTGGCCGCTTCAGCCCCCCGCCGCCCAGGTCCAGGCCAGCTTCAGCGGACTGACCAGAGATGGAAGCCGCCGAGGACATAGAGTCTCTAAAAACCCACGAATGGAGCACCATGCTTGCCGCAGAAGAAACCCAGAACAAGGAACGTCCCCTCCGCGAGACTGTCCGGGACACGCTGCGCACCAGGATCTTCGAAGGGCATTACGCTCCGGGCACACGGCTCGTGGAACGTGACCTTGCCGCCGAGTTCAATGTCTCCCGGCTGCCGGTCCGCGAGGCGCTGCGGATGCTGCGCCAGGAGGGCCTCCTCAGCGACCGGGGAGCCCGCGGCGCCGAGGTCAGCTCCCTCAGCCCCAAGGACGTGGAGGATCTCTTCGATGTCCGCCAGTCATTGGAGGTGCTGGCCTGTCGCCTCGCCGCAGTCCGGGCAACACCGGAGGACCTTGAGTATCTTGAGGGGCTGCTGGACGAGGCCGAACGCTGCCTCGCCAAGGGCGCCGTCATGGAGGCCCACCGCGCCAACAGCGAATTCCACGACGCCATCACCCGGATCGCGGACAACGGCTTCCTCAAATCCGCCCTCGAACCGCTGCAGGGCCGCATGCACTGGCTGTTCCGCCACGTCAGCGACCTGCCCGAACTGATCCAGGAGCACCGGGAACTTTACGGCGCCATCGCCAGCGGCGATCCCGACCGCGCCGCCGCGCAGTCGGCGTCGCACATCGGCAAATACCGCGAACAGTTCCCCGACGACTTCCAGAAAACAGAACCCGACCTTCACCGGAAGAAAAAATGAAACTCCTTGTCATCAACCCCAACATCAGCGACGACGTCACTGCCCTGATCGAGTCCGAGGCCCGGCGTTCTGCCTCCCCGGGCACCAGCCTGGTTGTCCGCACCGCCGGTCACGGCGTCGAGTACATCGAAACCCGCTTTGAATCGCTCATCGCGGCCGGCGCCGTCGCCGAGATCATTGCCGAACACACCGCCGGAGGCGGCGGGGATGCCGATCCCATCGACGGCGTCGTAGTGGCCGCCTTCGGGGACCCGGGGATGCCGGCGCTGAAGGAACTCGCCGACGTGCCGGTCATCGGCATCACCGAGGCGGCCCTCTGCGCCGCTGCGCTGCAGGGGCACCGTTTCTCCATCATCGCCATCTCCGACCGGATCCGGCCCTGGTACCTGGACTGTGTGGAGCGCTTCGGCCTCGGCGGACGCCTGGCCTCCATCCGCTCCATCAATGAGACCCTGAACGCCATCGGTTCGGTGCAGCAGGACTTCAAGGAAACCCTCCTGGCACTCAGCCGGCGGGCCGTCGCGGAGGACGGGGCCGACGTCGTCATCCTCGCCGGAGCGCCGCTGGCTGGGCTGGCCCGGGAACTCCAGGGGCAGATCCCCGTTCCCGTGGTGGACGGCATCTCCGCCGGCATCCGCATGGCGGAGGCCGTGGTGGGGCTCCAGTCCGGCCCGCACCGCGCAGGTGCGTTCGCTCCCCCGCCGGTCAAGGCCCGCAAGGGCCTGTCCGAAAACCTCGACGCCGCCCTGACCGCCGCCCAGACGGCGTCGAACGCCGCGGCGCCTTCCCCCAGCTAGACCCATCGCCCTCACCCAATTAGCCCCCAGCAACAAATCAGCTTCCCAGTCAGGAGGACAACGATGTCCCGCATTCCCCAACTTGTCATCACCAACGGCACCGTGGTCAACAGTTTTGGCCGCCGGCACGCCCACATCGTGGTGGTGGACGGCAAGATCAGCCAGCTCGTCGACGCCACGGAACCCGCGCCCGACGCCGAACGCACCATCGACGCCACCGGCCAGCTGGTGATCCCCGGCGGCGTGGACGGGCACTGCCACGTGGCCCAGGTAACCGGCCGGTTCCGCACCCTGGACGATTACCGGACCACCTCTACCGCTGCCCTGTGGGGCGGCACCACCACCATCATCGACTTCGGCATCCCGCGCGACGCCCGCGAAACCCCGCTTGAAGCCGTGCTCAACAAGAAGGCACTGGCGCAGGAGTCACGCTGCGATGTGGCACTGCACGGGTCCGTGGTCAGCTGGGATGAGACCGTGCCGTGGCAGCTCGAGCAGCTCGCCGCCGAGGGCGTCCGCTCCGTGAAGATGTACACCACCAACCGCGGCACCACCATGGCGGACGGGGACACCATCCTGAAGGTGATGCGCGAAATGGTCCGGCTGGACGGGCTCACCTACATCCACGCCGAGCACGACCCCATCATCGCGGACTGTACGGCGCAGCACGCCGACGACGGCAGGATCGGCATCGAGCACCTGCACCGCACGCGCCCCGAGCTTGCCGAGGAAACCTCTGTCAAGGAAACCCTGGCCATGGCCCAGTACACGAAGGCACCGGTGTACTTCGTCCACCAGTCCACGCCCGGCGCCGTCGACCTGGTCAGCGAGGCCCGTGCCCACGGTCAGGAGGCCTACTCGGAAACATGCCCGCACTACCTCGCGCTCGACGACACGGTGTACGGCTCGGCGTTCCCGGAGTGGTACGCCTGCTGCCCGCCGATGCGCAGCCCGGAAACGGTCGCGGCGCTGAAGCAGCGGCTGGCCGGCGGCGCCATCCACACCGTCTCCTCGGACCACTCCTGCTACGACCTGACCCAGAAGCGGGAACGCACCGACGACGTCCGCGCCATGCCGCACGGCCTCCCGGGCGTGGAAACCCGCATGCCCGTCGCGTTCACGGTCATGGCCGAATCCGGCAGCAGCGTGGAGGACTTCGTGGAGGTCTTCTCCGCCGGACCGGCCCGCATCAACGCCCTGCCCGGCAAGGGCTCCATCGCCGAGGGCTTCGACGCCGACCTGGTGCTCTTCGATCCTTCAGTTCGGCGGACCGTGGACGGCGGCGCGCTGCACATGGGCACCGACTTCTCGCCTTTTGACGGCCGAACGCTGGCCGGCTGGCCCGCCGTCGTGGTTTCAACCGGCCGCGTAGTACTGGACCAGGAGGGGTTCCACGATCCAGGCGCCGTGGGCCGCTTCGTGTCCCGGAACGGGTTCCGGGAACACCTTGCCGCCGCTGCCGACCTGTCCGCCGCGACCCTCTAGGAGCACTCGTTGAACCGCCACACCCCGCCTGCCCGCCCCACCCGGATCGGCATGATCGTGCCGTCCTCCAACACCTGCCTGGAACCCCAGAGCTACCGCATCCTGGGTGACCGCTCCGACGTCACCATTCACTTCACCCGGATTCCGGTCACCCGGATCGCACTGGACGATTCGTCGGACAGGCAGTTCGACCCCGCCGTCATGCGCGAGGCGGCCAGGCTGCTGGCGACGGCGGACGTGGACGTGATCGCGTGGAACGGCACCTCAGGATCGTGGCTGGGGTCCACGCACGACCGCGACCTCATCCTTGAAATCACGGACGCCACCGGCATCCCCGCCACGACGTCCACGCTCGCATACCTCGAGGCCTTCCAGTCCTTCGGCATCGAGAGGATCGGGCTATTCACGCCATACACGCAGGACGTCAATGAGGCCATCATCAGGTCCTATGAGCGGGACGGCATCAAAACCGTCAGCCACCGCTGCCTGGGCCTGAGCGACAACGAGTCCTTCGGCCGGGTGACCGATGATGAAATGCGTCCCGGCTCCCTGGAACTCGCGGCCGACGCTCCTGATGCGCTGATCTACCTCTGCACCAACCTGTACGGCGCCAACATCGCGGCTGAAATCGAGGCGGGAACGGGCGTACCGGTCCTGGATTCGGCTGCCGTGACGCTGTGGCACTGCCTGAAACTTGCCGGCTCACCCTTGCTCGCACCAAGGTGGGGCCGGCTCCTCGGGAACTGACGCGCCTGTCCATATCGGCCAGGCCCGGGCACTCCCAACCCCGGGGTGCTCTCCCTTCCGGAGCGGATCTACACCCGGATCGGGTCTACATCCGGACTTTGAGCGCCCCGGGCTCCACCCAAATGGACAGCTGCTTGACGGCGCCCACATGGTCGCCGTCGAGCTGGAACTCCTCCTCGTGCTCCAGGGTGACCTCGATCCTCTTGCCCTGGAAGTACTCCGCGGATTCCTTCTCGTTCTTCCTGCGGCCGAAAATGCCTGCCGCGACGCCGAGCCAGCCAAAGCGGCCGCGAGGGGCCAGGATCAGCACGTCCACGATGCCGTCGTCGATCTTCGCCTCGGGGAAAATCTCGATGCCGCCCATGATCCGGCCGCAGTTGCCGGCCATGACACTCCGGATGCGGCGCTTAACCGGATGCTTGTCGTCCACCTTGATGGTGGCCCTGACCGGCTTACCCGGGAGCTTGCGGATCCCGGCCTCGACGTAGGCGAGCCAGCCCATGCGGTCCTTCAGCGCGTCCACAGTGTCCGCCATGATCGCGGCGTCGTAGCCCACGCCGGCCATCACCAGGAAGACTTTCTCGTCGTCGGACCCGTCAAAGGTGGTCCTGGCGACGTCAACCGTGCGGTCGGTGCCGTTCAGGACGTCGTACGCGGCGGAAACGGGATCCGTGATGTCCACGCCCATGTTGCGGGCCAGCAGGTTGCCCGTGCCCAGCGGCACCATTCCCATGGGCGTTCCGGTGCCGGCCAGCGCCTCAGCCACGCACCGCACGGTACCGTCGCCGCCGGCGGCAATAACGACGTCGACCCCCGCCTCCAGCGCCTCGCGGGCTTGGCCTACACCCGGGTCTTCGACCGTGGTTTCCAGCCACATCGGTTCGGCCCAGCCCTGCGTGTCGCACAGCCGGACCAGCGAGGCGCGGAGATCGGCGCCAACAGCCTTGGCGGGGTTGACCACCACGGCTGCCCGTGGCGGCGAGGAAGCATTCTGGGCTGTCATGGTGTCCTTCGGCTGCTGCGGGCGGCGGGCCCGAAAGCCCCGGAACTCAAATCGTAACCGCGTTCGCGAAATATGGGGCACGACCCGATCAATCCGGCTGATACTTGCGAGCGCGATCGGCGCGGCCGGCGACCCTCAGCGCGCCCTCTTCAGCCCGCCGTCTTCAGCCTGCCGACTTCAGCCTGCCGCCTCCGCGGCGGTCCAGGACCGATGCCCCGGCACTGGCCAGGATGAGTGCGGCGGCAAGGAACAGGGGAAGCTGCGGCTCCCCTGTCATGACGACGCCGGCCGCGGCTGTTCCGGCTGACCCGGCGGCGATCTTGAGGGCACCAACCCAAACGAACACCTGCCCCCGGACCTGCGGCGGGGCAAACTCACTGCGGGCGGCTAGGGTCGCCGCGAAGAAGTACGAGTTCATGATGCCCGCAACTGCGTAGGCGGCGACGGCAGGCGCAAAGGACCCGGACAACGCGGCGACGGCCAGCGCCGCGGCGACGAATCCCGCGAGGACGCGTCACCAGTCGGTCCGCGTCGCCCCGCAGCGGGCGGCACATCACTCCGGCCGAACCGGCCAGGCCGCCCAGCCCGTAAGCCGCCGTCAGGACGCCGGCGGCTGCTGGCTGGACCTGGAACATGGCGGTGGAGGCGACGGCCGCGATGGGAAGGGCAGCCACGGAGAACGCCACCGTGATGGTCAGGTACAGCATCCTCCGAAGGCGGCCCGAGACAGCCATGAGCCGCAGGGTCTGGACCGGCCTCGGAACCTCGGCTGCCACTGCTGCGGGAGGAACATGGGGCAGCAGTCGAACGACGCCGGCAGCCACGAAGGTGGCCGCCGCCAGGATCAGCGCGGCTACAGTGGGTCCGGCCCAGGCGGAGACGGCGGCCACGACGCTCGGGCCGATGGTCCCTCCGATTCCGTAGGTGGCCACATCCCAGCCTTGGGCACGGCGCTGGCTGACCTGGTCCGGGCCGGCGATCGCCGGTAGGCGGCTGCTGATGCCGCCGGTCAGCAGCGGCCCGACCAGCCCCGAAACCACCAGCAGAACGCCGGTGACCGCCGGCCAGGTCACCGGGTACAGCAGCACGGCGGCCGCCAGCGTGGCGCCATGGACGACGCACGCCCACGCGATCAGGACGCGCCCGTCACGGCAGGAGTCCAGGCTTCGCGCCACGAGCGGCCCCAGCAGGTGCGGCGCGGTGATGCAGGCGCCGAGCAGGCCGGCAAGCCAGCCCGGCGCCCCGCTTGTTGTGGCCATGAGGACAATTGCCACCACCGCTCCGCCGTCGGCGGTGCGTGCCAGCGTCGCGGCCGCCACGTAGCGGACCAATCCTCCGCGGGCCGATCCTCCGCGGGCCGGGG
The DNA here is from genome assembly GCF_030817195.1 of Arthrobacter globiformis. Classification (NCBI taxonomy): domain Bacteria; kingdom Bacillati; phylum Actinomycetota; class Actinomycetes; order Micrococcales; family Micrococcaceae; genus Arthrobacter; species Arthrobacter globiformis. The sequence goes on from NZ_JAUSYZ010000001.1 coordinate 138,357, forward strand.
CCAGGTCCGGGGTCTGTTTCGTCGGCGCGTCTTGCTCTACCCGTGCTTGTTGTCCCACTCGTGCTTGTTGCTCCGCCCGTGCTTGTTGCTCTGCGGTACCGCGGTTCAGGCTGCCCATGCGGTACCTGCTCAGGCACCCAGTCCGCTGAGCCGCAGGGCTTCCTCGACCCGGGTGCGGCCCTCACCATCGAGGCTTTTCAGTGGGCGGGGCAGGCACGGCGCCTCCACGAAGCCCAGCACTTCGGCCATGGTGGCAGCGACGCGCAGGCTTCCGTACGTACGGAAGAGCTCCCACACCGGTCCCAGCGCCGCAGATGCCTCCAGCGCCAAGTCACCCTGGCCGGTCTGGCCAACCTGGCCGGTCTGGTCACCTCGGCCGGTGTGGGCAAGATCAACGATCGCCCTGGCGGTTTTGGGAAACAGGCCGGCGATAACCGAATACCAAACGTCGCACCCGGCCAGAAGTGCCTCCACTGCAGCCCAGTCGCCGCTGACGCCCAGGGATACGCCTCCGGGAACTGCGGCGCGGAGGCTCGCGATGCGTTCGGCGGCCTGACCCGGACCCGGGGGCGGGAACTTGATCGATGCGATGCCGGGAAGTTCGGCGATCCGGCCATGGAGTTCGTCGGAGAAGGTGAACCCTGTGGTGGCCGGGTTGTCATAGACGGCAATCGGCAGATCCGACGCGGACGATACATCGCAGTAGAGCCGGTAGACCTCGTCCTCGCTGAGCCGCTGATACGAGACAGGAGCCAGCAGCAGGCCGGAGGCGCCCGCCGCCTGGGCATCCTCGACGCAGTCCAGCACGTCACGGGTGCGCATGGCGCCGACACCCGCCACCACCGGAGTTCCCTGGGCAGCATCAACGGCAGCCTCCACCACCTTGCGGCGTTCCCCGCGCAGCAGATAGGTGTAGATACCGGTCGAACCCAGCACACTGATGTTGTCCACGCCGGCATCGACGCACCGCGCAACCAGCCGAACCAGTGCGGTTTCGTCGACGTCGTCCCCGGCGAGCGGAGTCAGGGGAAAAGCACAAAGGCCGGTAAACACGAGGCGTGTCCTCTCTTCAGTTCAGCTTAGGTTTCTCCCTTCATGCTCACAGCCGGATTGGTCCTAACATAGATCCAAGAATCCACGATTCAGGAGGACCAAGATCGAAGCCGAACTGCCGCTGGTGCTGGACCACCAGAGCCGCGTTCCGCTTGCCTCCCAGCTGGTTGTCCGGCTGAGGGACGCCATCCTTAACGGAACCCTGAGGCCGGAGCACACCCTGCCGGCTTCGCGGCGACTTGCCGCCGGGCTTGGTGTCTCCCGCGGAGTGGTGGTGCGCGCCTATGAGCAGCTTGCCGGCGAAGGGTTCCTGGAAAGCCGGGGCTCGGGCGGCACCCGCGTGACGGTACGCTCCGACGGCCTGGGCGTGGCGCCGCTAGGCACTCAGGCCGTGTCCGGCATGGAGCCAACCGCAACGATCGACCTCACACCGGGACGGCCGTCCGGCGCGCCGTTCCGTGACCGCGACTGGCGGGCCGCGTGGCGGACGGCCGTTGCCGAGCCGGTGGAAGTGGAGATTCCGGCCATTTTGGGCACTCCGGGCCTTCGCGCTGCCGTGGCCGAGCACCTCGCCGCGTCCCGCGGACTTACGGTGAGTGCTGACGACGTCGTCATCACAGCCGGTACCAGTGACGCCCTGCAGCTGATCGTCACGGCACTCCGCGGCGCGGCGGACCGGCCCCGCGTGCTGATGGAGGACCCCGGCTATCCCACGGCCAGGCGGGTGCTTTCCGCGGCGGGCGCCGCGGTGGAAACCCTTCCGGTTGCCGACGACGGGCTGGAAGCGGCACAGCTTGCGGCCATCGATCCCCGCCCTGACGCCATCCTGGTAACTCCCAGCCACCAGTACCCCCTGGGCGGCCGGATGCCGGTGAAGGAAAGGCTGGCTCTGCTGGCCTGGGCTGAAGCCAACCGGGTGGTCATCCTCGAGGACGACTATGACAGTGAATTCCGGCACCGGCGGATGCCCCTGCCCGCCTTGGCCTCGCTGCCCTCCGCTGCCGAAGTCGTCCTGGTGGGCACCTTCTCAAAGTCGCTGAGCCCGTGGCTGCGGTGCGGCTACCTTGTGGTTCGCGGCACCTCCGGGCAGCGCCTCAAGGATGCACGGCTTGACCTCGGCACACCTGTTTCCGGGGTACTGCAGTCTGCCCTCGCCCATTACATTGCGGGCGGAGGCCTCGCACGGCACATCGCCCGGGCGCGGCGCCAGTACACGCACCGCCGCGAACTGCTGCTCCACCGGCTCGGAGAACGGGCAGACGTCCACTTGGCGGCCTTGGACGGCGGCCTGCACGCCGTCATCCGACTTCAGCCGAACGTTCCTGCCGAGCGTGTGGCCGAGGAAGCGCTGGGGCTGGGGGTGCGGCTTGCGACATTGGCGAGCTATTTTTCAGAACGACCACCGGAAAACGGCCTCGTCATCGGATACGGCGCCCCGACCGATCTGCAGCTTGCCCGTGCACTGGACATCATCGCCGGGATACTCGACCGGATGGCTGGGGACAGCGGATAACGGAGGCGCCGCGGCTGCCGGCAACGCCGCCGTCGGTCTTTCGTTGCGAGCGTCAGTGCCCGGTTGCCAGGACGACGGCCAGGGTAAGCATGAGCAGGGCGACGCCGCCGTCGAGGATGCGCCACGACGCCGGCCGCGCGAAAAAGCCGCTGAGTCCGCGCGCCCCGTAGCCGATCAGGGGAAACCAGAGGGCGCTGCCGACGGCGGCCCCGGCCCCGAAGAGCCACTTCCCGGAACCACCGTGGGCGTTGGCGAGCGAGCCCAGCAGCACCAGCGTGTCAAGGTACACGTGGGGGTTGAGCCAGGTGATGGCAGCGGCGGTGAGTACAGCCGACCAGACAGTTCCCTTGCCGGGAGAATCCGCCGCCTTTAGGGTCCCGGGGCGCAAGGCGCGCCGTGCGGCGAAAACGGCGTAGGCGAGAAGGAACGCGACACCGAACCAGCGCACCACCGCGAGCAGGACCGGTGCGCCCTGGATGAGCGCGCCGATTCCCGCGACGCCGGCGAGAATCAGGAGCGCGTCGCTGAGGAGGCACACCAGGACGACCGGCAGGACACCCTCACGCTTGAGGCCCTGCCGCAAGACGAATGCGTTCTGCGCTCCGATGGCGACAATCAGGCTGAGGCCGGCTCCTAGGCCGGTGAGGAAGGGAAGCATTCTTCGAAGGTACGGTTCGAAAATCTGAAAAGCAATTCACTTTTTCTGCATTTGCATTAGAATTTCTTCATGGAACTCGCCCAGCTCAGAGCCCTTGCCGCCGTCGTCGACCACGAGACCTTCGACGCCGCCGCGGGGGAACTCCGCCTCACTCCCTCGGCCGTTAGCCAGCGCATCAAGGCGCTCGAACGCTCCGTGGGCAGTGTGCTGGTGCGGCGCCTCAAGCCTGTTCGCCCAACGCCTGCGGGCGAACAGCTCCTCCGCTCCGCGCGCCAACTCCTGCTCCTCGCCGACGAGGCGGTCCTCGCCCTCCGCGGGACCGGGCCCGCAGAGGGGGAAGCCGGCGGTGCGCCGCCCAGCGCCGACCGGCTGCGGGTTCCCATTGTGGCCAACGCGGACTCCATCGCGACGTGGCTGCCGGCGGCCTACCGGGAGATCGCACTCGGCGGCCGCGTGGCCCTCGAGCTCTTGCGCGACGACGAACACTCGACAGCCGACCTGCTGCGGTCCGGCGACGCCGTCGGAGCAATCACCGCGGATCCCCGGCCGGTGCAGGGGTGCACCCTCCGGCCGCTCGGCACCATGGTGTACCGGGCCAAGGCGTCACGCGATTTCGCGGCCCGCTGGTTCCCGGACGGCCCCACGCCGGAGGCCCTCGCCGCCGCCCCCGTCATGCAGTACGACCGGAAGGACACGCACCAGCTCGCTGCTCTCGCGCGCGTCGCGCCGGACGCCACGCCCCCGCAGCACTTTATTCCCGATTCAGTTCAGTTCGTCGAGTCGATTCACGCGGGCCTGGGCTGGGGCATGGTGCCTGACCAACAGGACCCCGAGAACACGCTGGTAGAGCTCGACCCGGGGTGGAGCGAGGACCTGAGGCTCTTCTGGCAGGTGTGGACGCTGGACTCGCCGGGCCTCGCGGAGGTGACGAACGCCGTCGTCCGCGCCGCGCAAACCCTGCCGCCGCACCGGAACTAGTTTCGGTGGATCCAGTTTCGGTGCGGCGGGGCCTTTAGGACAGCACGGACTCGAGATCTTTCTTCTCATCAACGATCGGGATGTTCTTCGGGGCCGCTGCCCTGACGAACCTTGGCCCCGCCGGGCCAAATGCGTCCGCGGGTTCCGGGAAGAGCCACAGCACCGCGGGGTAAAGAACTGCAGCCAGGCCAATCGAAACAGGGATGCTCAGGTCCACTCCCGCGGCGAGGTTGCCGAGAGCACCGACGAACTGGTTTGGAACGTTCACGAACATGATTCCCATGACCGCCGAGAAGATCCAGACGCCCATCGCGCGCCAGTTCCACCCGCGGTTGAACCAGTAGCGGCCACCCACCTGGCGGCGGTTGAAAACCTGGAGGGAGTCGGCGTCGTACCAGCCCCGCCGGGTCATGTAGCCGATCATCATCATGATCATCCACGGCGCGGTACAGGTGATGATGAGCACCGCGAACGTGGAGATGCTCTGCACAATGTTAAAAGCGAAGCGGCCCACAAAGATGAAGACGATGGCGATGGACCCGATGAACAACGTGGCCTGGACGCGGGAGAACCTGGGAAAGACGCTGGAGAAGTCGAGGCCTGTTCCGTAAAGCGCGGTGGTGCCGGTGGACATTCCGCCTACCAGGGCAATGAGGCACACCGGCAGAAAATACCAGGCAGGGGAGACGGCCAGGAGCCCGCCGACGTAGTCGGAGTTTTCAAAGAACGCCGGCGCCTCCGTTGCAATGATGGTCGCCGTGACCAGCCCGAAGCCAAAGGGCACGAGGGTAGCCACCTGGGCCAGAAAGGCAGCGGCCATGACCTTTCGCTTGGGCGTCTCAGCCGGGATGTACCGGGACCAGTCGCCCAGGAACGCGCCGAACGAGATCGGGTTGGACATGACGATCAGTGCCGATCCGATGAAGGACGGCCAGAAGAGCGCGTTAGTGGTTGCATCCGCTCCCTGCCCGAAGGTCCCGGCGTACGACGCGTCGAACGTACCCGCGAAAGCAACGATTCCGAGCAGGAAAAGCAGGGACGCAGCGACCACCGCGATCTTGTTGACCCAAAGCATGAAACGGAACCCGTAGATGCACACGGTCAGGATCAGGACAGCAAAGACGCCGTAGGCGAGGCTTAGCGTCACGGCGTTTTGGGGCAGGCCCACCAGGCGGTTCGCGCCCCCTACGAGCGCGTCCCCTGAACTCCACACGGAGATGGAGAAGAAAGCGAAGGCCGTCAGGAGTGACAGGAAGGATCCCACCACACGGCCGTGCACGCCCAGGTGCCCGGACGACGAAACGGCATTGTTCATTCCGTTGGTCGGGCCGAAAACGGCCATTGGGCAAAGTATCAGGCCGCCAACCACCACACCCAGGACCGTGGCCACCAGTGCGTCCTTGAAGGACAGCCCAAAGAGGATGGGAAACGACCCCAGAACTACCGTGGCGAATGTGTTCGCGCCGCCGAACACGAGACGGAACAGATCCAGCGGTTTTGCGGTCCTGTCGGCAGCGGGAATCGGTTCGATGCCATGCTGTTCGACCTCGGTCACGGCGGGGGCTTTGGGTTCGTTTGTCATGAGATTGCCTTCGGGCTAGCAGGCGACGGAGAGAGATGCTCGTGAACGGCGAGCACGCTGCCAGACTCCGTCCTGGTGAAAATGATGGTCTCCCTCTCGTGAAGGGTCTCTTTGGTGCCGGCGGCGTCGATGACTGTCTCGACATCATGGCTGAAAACGGCGCATGGGCCGGCGATCTGGATATGCGGATTAGAGCTGGTGCACGCTGCGACCTGCCAACCATCGTCGAGCCAGTTCTGCCACAGGGCGCGGTATTCCCCGCGCGAGGTGAGGCGGTCCGGTTCGGAATGGAAGACGAAGGTCGCGTCAGGCGCGAAACAGTCGAAGTAGTCGTCTGTGTTGGTGGCCGCGAAGGCGGTCATCAGCCTCTTCGCTGCTGCCTCAACCTCGGCGGTGGTGATTAGGTCCACGGGAACTCACTCTCGGCGTTGCTTGCAAAGTTTCGGCCGTGACGTGTCCCACCTCACATCCGGTCAGGGCATCAGTTAACCGTCCCGGTATCCATAGGTCAACGATTGTTGCGTGGAAGTGACTTTTGTTTCGGTCGCCGACGACCCTTACGGAACCGCGCGGCGGGCGCGGAACAAGCTCAGCGGCATTCCAAACTGCCACCAAACGCAGCAGCGGCGGGTGCCGATGCACCCGCCGCTGCTGTGTAAACCGTTCCGCCTGTTAGGCGTTCACCCGCACGTAAGTCGAGCCGGTGAGCCAGGAGGCCGGGTGCACGATGGTTTCATTGACACCGTTCATGCCGCTGCTGATGGCCTGCCCGCCACCGATGTAGACGCCGACGTGTCCCGCGCTGATAATCAGGTCCCCGGGCTGCGGGGCCGAAACCGGAGTGCCGTACTGGTGGAACTGCGCGGGCGCGAGGTCGCCGACGGACTTGCCGACGGAGCGCAGGGCCTGCTCCACCAGGACGGTGCAGTCCTGGGTGGCACCGAGCTGCGCCCGGGCGGAGGCCACAATGGCTGCGCCGGCGCCGCTGGCTGCCGGAGCGGTTGCTGCCGGCGTTATCGACGCGGAGGCGTTGTAGATCCCCATGCCGGTCGGCTCGGGGACGGCCGGAGCCGCAGGGGCTGCCGGCGCGGCAGGAACCTCGGGTACCGCGGGAGCTGCCGGAGCTGCAGGTACTGCGGGAGCTGCAGCTGCGCCCGGCCCGGGGATGAAGATCTGGTCGCCGGGGTAAATGACCGAGGCCAGCGACAGGCCATTCTCTGCCAGAAGAGCATCGAGGCTGACACCGTGGCGTGCTGCGATGGCACCAAGGGTGTCGCCGGGCTCAACGGTGTGCGACGCACCGGCAACAGCAGATCCGCCGCCTGCCGGGGCCGGGGCTGCCGGTGTGGCCGGGGCGGCCAGCGCCCGGCCAGCGGCGGCGGGGGCAGCGAGCGCCTGGCCAGCCACAGACTGGGCAGCGGCGTCCGGCGTCTCGGGGGCGTAGGCCCCTGCGTGGGCGGGCGCCCCGGCGCCGAAGAGAAGACCGGAAGCGACGGCGGCTGCGGCCGCCGGTTTGGCAACCGAGGCGGCGTTGGACTTGAGGGAATACGACAGGCCCTGCAGGGCGATGGACGTCGTCGGGGTAGCGCGATGGCGCGCGGGCGTGAACTTACGTGACATGGTTGATGTGCCTCTCCCATGCCTGCGGGGTGAGCTGTCGGGTTCGGATGGGAGTCACCCGGTCCTGCCCGCCGCCAGGCGGAGCTTCTGGACTTAACCCCTAGGCCTTGACTCGCAAGACCGGTAAAAAGGTGGTTCCCCCGTCCCTGCCTGTTGGTCGTAGCGAACGGATCCCGGTCAGCGGCAGGGCTCGGCATTCTGCCCGGGAATGCCCTGAGCGGAACCAGGGCACCGGCCGAGGCTATCGCACTCCCGCAGCAAAGTCACATTTCGGTAACGGCCGGGGGCGGAGGCGGAACTGCAGGAACCAGGGTAGACGGTCCCCGAAGGCCCCACTTTACAGGGCCTTCACCGCGCCCAGCACCTTCGTCAGGGACTCCTTCGCGTCGCCGAACAGCAGCGTGGTCTGCGGCTCGAACATGAGGTCGTTCTCAATCCCGGCGAACCCTGGCCGCATCGAGCGCTTGAGGAACACCACCTGCCGCGCGTCGGCCACCTCGAGGATCGGCATCCCGTAGATCGGCGAACCGGCGGTGGTCTTCGCGGCGGGGTTCACGACGTCGTTCGCGCCCACCACCAGCGCCACGTCTGCAGTGCGGAACTCGGAGTTGATCTCGCCCATTTCCTTGAGCGATTCGTAGGGCACATTGGCCTCGGCGAGGAGCACGTTCATGTGCCCGGGCATGCGTCCCGCCACGGGGTGAATGGCGAAGTCCACCCGGATTCCCCGGGATTCCAGGGCCTGAGCCAGCTCTGCCGCGGTGTGCTGTCCCTGCGCCACGGCCAGGCCGTAGCCGGGTACGATGATCACGTGCTGCGCGTAGCCCAGCAGGACGGCCACGTCCTCCGGGCTGGACGAGCGGACCGGACGGTCGCTCATGACGGTGGAGCCCGCCGTCGAACTTCCCCGGAACGCGCCGAACAGGATGCCGGCCACGCTGCGGCCCATGGCCGCGGCCATCGCCCGGGTGAGGATGGTGCCCGATGCCCCCACCAGAGTCCCGGCCACCACCAGGAGCACGTTCCCCAGCACCAGGCCGGACGCGGCAACGGCGAGGCCGGTGAACGCGTTGAGCAGCGAGATGACGATGGGCACATCGGCGCCGCCCACCGGCAGCACCAGCAGCACGCCTGCCACCAGGCCCAGCAGCAGGAGCAGCAGCGCCAGCACGAGCGACCCGCCCATCACGACGGCGGCGGCGGCACCGACAGCGGCGAGCAGCACCGCACCCATGAGCACCGGCAGGCCGGGGAACACCACGGGGCGGGTGGTCATGAGCTCCTGCAGCTTCGCGAACGTCACGGCTGAGCCGGCGAAGGACACCGCCCCCACCAGGAGGGTGAAGACGACGGCGACGCGCACCCAGGCGTCCTCCGCATGCGGCAGTTCCAGCAGCGCCACGAGGGCGGCGGCGCCGCCGCCCACCCCGTTGAAGAGGGCGACGAGCTGGGGCATCTGGGTCATCTTGACACGCCTGGCCACGGGGGCGGCCACACCGGAACCGACGGCAATGGCGCCGAGGATCAGGGGGACGTTGTCCAGCCTGGTCGAGAAAAAGACGGTCACGACGGCGACCAGCGCACCGAAGGCGCCGATGAGATTGCCGCGGCGGGCGGTACGCGGGGAATTCAGGCCCTTCAGCGCCAGGATGAAGAAGACGGCGGCTGCAAGGTAGAGCAGGGCGGTGACGTTGGGGTCGAGAAGGATCACCGCGTGGCCTCCGTGTTCTCCTTGGTTTCACGCTGGGGGACGCCAGGCCCCGGAGCTCCAACCTTGGGGGCCGGCTTGGCCGGTTTTTCCTTACGGCCGCGGAACATCTCGAGCATGCGGTCCGTCACCACAAAGCCGCCCACCAGGTTGGCTGTGGCGAGGACCACCGCCAGCAGCGCCACCGCGAGCACCCAGGGGTGCGTGGCCTGCCCGGCGACGATGATGGCACCCACCAGGATGATCCCGTGAATGGCGTTCGCACCCGACATCAGCGGCGTATGCAGCGTGCTGGACACCTTCGACACCACCTCGAAGCCGACAAACACCGCAAGCACGGTGATGGTCAGCAGGCTGATACCGTCCATCAGACCACCCCTTCGTTTTCCGACGCCTTCACTGGCCCCTTCGCCAGCTCGTCGGCGAGGTCGTTGTCCGTTTCGCCGGCAGTGCCCGTTTCGTCGGCGGTGTCCCCCGGCGTGTCCCCCGGCGCGTCCGCTGATGCGTCCGCCCTTGCGTCACCGGGCGCGTTCTCCCCCGTGAGCGCCGCAAGAGCCTCCGCTGTCGGCGGATGCCGCACCACGCCGTCGTGCGTCAGGCAGGCGCCTGCTATGACGTCGTCGTCGAAATCCGGGACCACTGTCCCGTCGCGGGTCATCAGGGCCAGCAGGTTGGCGACGTTCTTCGCGTAGAGCCTGGAGGCGTCCGTGGGCATGGCGGACGGCGCGTCCTTAAGGCCGACGACGGTGACGGTCCCCTTTCCGTCGGCGGTGGGGACGTGGACGTCCCGGCCGGGAACGGACCCCTCGACGTTGCCGCCGGATTCCGCGGCGAGGTCGACGACGACGGACCCGGGGCGCATGCCCTGCACCATCTCGCGGGTCACCAGGAGTGGGGCATGCCTGCCGGGGACGGCCGCCGTCGTGATCAACACGTCGGAACCGGCGACGTGCGGCGCCAGCAGCTGCCGCTGCAGGGCGCCGCGGTCGGCGCTGAGCTCGCGGGCGTATCCGCCGGCCGCCTCCGCCGTCTCCAGATCCAGTTTGATGAAGGTGCCGCCCATGGACGTGACCTCCTCAGCGGAGGACGGCCGGATGTCGTTCGCGGAGACCCGGGCTCCGAGCCGCTTCGCCGTTCCGATCGCCTGCAGCCCGGCCACACCGACGCCGAGCACCAGCACCCGCGCGGGCGGCACGGTTCCCGCGGCGGTCATGTACAGCGGGAAGAAGCGGGGCAGGCGGATGGCAGCTTCGAGGACACAGCGGTAGCCAGCCACGAGGGCCTGCGAGGAGAGGGCGTCCATGGACTGGGCACGGGAAATGCGCGGCACGAGTTCCAGCGCGAAGGACGTGACCCCACGTTCGGCGAGCACCCTGACGGTGGCGAGTTCGGACGACGGCGAGGCCAATCCCACGGTGACGGCGCCGCGCTTCAGGGCTGTCGCCGTCGGGAGTTCCAGCGGGCGGACATGGGCGAGGATGTCCAGCAGGGCGGGATCGATGTCCGCAACGATCTGGGCGCCTGCCTCGCGGTATTCATCGTCGGCATGCCCGGCGGAGACGCCGGCCCGGGATTCGACCAGCACCTCCAGGCCCAGTCCGGCCAGCTGCTTGACGGTTTCCGGCGTCGCAGCGACCCGCCGCTCGCCTTCCCGGCGCTCCCGCGCTATGCCCAGCTTCACCCGCCACTTCCTTCCAACGGGTGCAGCGGCGCTTCTGCTCCCCTGGAGTTTCCGGACCTTTTCGGCCGAATGACGGAGCGGCGCTGCTACACGTAGTTGGCTAGAGTCTATGGCCCAAGGGCGCGCGGCGGGAGGGTGACCCGTCGGGTTCGCTTTGGACTGCTGCTTCGGGTCGTCCGCGAAAAAACTTTGGGGGCCTCGGCCGGCGGGACTAATAATGTCAGACCCCCTGATCAGACTGGTTCCATGGAAGCCATTGGGGGATTCACCGCAGGCCGGGCCTTAGGGCCCGGTGCCGGTGGGTTCGCTACGGCCGGTGGGTTGGCTGCCGCCGGCGCCAACGCCCTTCAGAGCCTTCCTGCTGCGGCGGACGTGGTGGACCACTGCATTACTGTGCTGTCGTCGAACGCGATCACCGCCGGAGACACGGCGTTGTGGGGTTTCGGGCAGGCCGCGGATTTCGCGGGCCGGGTCGAGCAGCTCTCCCGTCACGTGGAGTTTCTGCAGGTGGTGGCCGCATGCGCGGTGGACCGTGCCCGCACCGAGGCCCTCACCGGCGCGACGTCACCCCTCGACCCGACCGCTGCCGTCTCAGGGGACCCGGGTCCGGGGGATGACGGGTCCCGCAACACTGTCGAGTTCCTGCAGGCCAGGCTGCGGATCCCGGCCACCGAAGCCCGCCGCCGGCTCTCCCTGGCCGGCGCCGTGCTGCCCCGGGCCGGTTTCGGCGGCCAGCAGCTCCCGCCCCGCTACGAAGAACTCGCCGCCGCGGTCAGCACCGCCCAGATCAGCTCCCGCGCCGGGACCACCATCACCCTGGCCCTGGACCGGGCCCGGCATCTCACCACCCCGGCCCTCACCACCGAGATGGAACACGCCCTGACCCAAACCGCCGTCGAAAGCGACGGCGACTTTCTGACCCGGGTCACCAAACACTGGGCCGAGGCGATCGACCAGGACGGGACCGAACCCTCCGAACCGGCCCTCCGCCACATCCAGGGCGCCTTCATCCGCCGCCCCAAACACGGCCTGCAACACCTGGAAATTTTCGCCCCGCCGAACAATTCGAAACCCTCACCACCGTCATGAACACCGCCACCAACCCCCGCACCCCGGCACCCGGCACTGACGCAACCAGCACTGACGCAACCGGGGACGGCACTGCTAGGACCGGCAGTGACGGGGCAGATGCCGCCGGAACCGGTGGCGACCGGACCGGTGGTGACAGGACCGCTGGTGACGGGGCCGGTGAACGGGGTGGCCTGGCCGGCTGGGATACCTCGGGCGTCCCGGAGATCCCTTTGGATCACCGGTCCCAGGGCCAGAAGAGGCTGGACGGGCTCGTCGGCGCCTGCCAAACCGCCCTCACCACCGACACCTTGCCCGCCAACGGCGGCCACCGGCCCCAGATCCTGGTCACCATCAACTACCGCGACCTCCTCGCCGAACTCCAGCACCGACAGGGCGCGCAGTGGGGCGCACCGCCGGCTGACTGGGCCCAAGGCGGCCAGTGGTCCCAGGGCGCGCAGGGTCCCCGGCCGGGCTACACCGGCCGGACCTGCGACGGCACCGCCCTGTTCGCGTACGGCGGCCCGGTGAACCCGGCCACGATCCGCAAAATCGCCTGCGACGCCGACATCATCCCCGTCGTCCTCGGCAGCGAAGGCCGGATCCTGGACATCGGCCGCGCCTCCCGGGTCTTCCCGCCCCACATCCGTAAAGCCATCACGGCCCGGGACCAGGGCTGCGCGTTCCCGGGCTGCACCATCCCCGCCCCCTGGTGCGAAGCCCACCACATCACCTACTGGTCCCGGGGCGGAACCACCAGCACCGGCAACGGCGTCCTGCTCTGCAGCCACCATCACCACCTCATCCACAAAGAACACTGGACCATCGAAGTCACCAACGACGTCCCCTGGTTCAAACCCCCACCAGAACTCGACCCCCACCGAAAACCCCGCCGCAACCACTACTTCCGCTCACGACCCCAACACGAATGAGCTCACGGCTGGTTTCTCTGAGCTCCATTGTGGGAAGGCGCAGATCCTCCGCCGCGCCACCAACCAACCGGGTTAGTACAGCTACCGCCCGCTCGAGAAGTCCGACGAAATCCGTTCTGCCGTGGCCACGATTTCCTTCCGCACGGATTCGAGGTAGGCCTCGGGATCCGGCTTGGCGGCGACAGACTGGGCCTGCAGAGATACGTTGACGGCCGCCACCACCTTCGGGCCGTGGTAAACAGGCGCGGCCACGGACATCAGCCCAAGCTCCAACTCCTGGTCCAGCAGGCACCAGCCTTGGGCCCGGACTTTGTCGAGGACGGCCAAAAGGTCCTTCACCGTGCCGATCGCGCGCGGGGTGAGGGGCTTGATCTCCGCCGCGGACAGGTATTCCTTCAGCTGCTCCGGCGGAAGCCCGGCGAGCAGCACCCTGCCCATCGACGTCGCATACGCGGGGAACCTGGTCCCCACAGTGATGCCGATGGTCATGATCCGGCGGGTGGTGACTCTGGCTATGTAGGCGATGTCGGTCCCGTCCAGCACCGCTGCGGACGTCGATTCCCCCAGCTTCAGGGACAGCTCCTCCAGGTGTGGCTGCGCCAGCTGTGGCAGCGAGAGCCCGGAGAGGTAGGCGTAGCCGAGCTGCAGCACCTGGGCCGTGAGTGCGAAGGTCTTGCCGTCGGTCCGGACGTAACCGAGCTCCACGAGCGTGTGCAGGAAACGCCGCGCTGTGGCGCGTGTGAGATCCGTGCGGGCAGCCACCTCGGTGAGCGTCATGTCGGCATGTTCGGTGTCGAACGCGCGGATCACCGCCAGCCCGCGCGCGAGCGACTGCACGTACTGGTCACTGGCCGCCGGCGACGCCCCGTCCTTTGGCGGGCGGCCCGCCCGAGGCGTGGTCCCTGCTGCTGCGTCGGTCATGGTTACCAATCCTAATCGGCGCGAACGGACACTTCCGGCCCCGCCGCAAAGCGCGAACGGACACTTCCGGCCCTGCGCCTGGGGCCCAAGTGTCCGTTCGCGCTGGGAGGCGGAAGGAAACGCGGGTTACTGCTCGACGGCGGGGGCTGCTGTGAGGGGGACGGGGACCAGGGCCTGGAGTTCCTCGAGGGTGCAGCCGAAGGTTTCGCGGACCTTCACGCCGTCGGGGCCGGTGAGGAATACGGCCTTGTCGGTGTAGACGCGGGTGACGCAGCCGACGCCGGTGAGGGGGTAGGTGCAGGCTTCCACGATCTTGGAGGCGCCTTCGCGGGTGAGGAGTGTCATCATCACGAAGACGTCCTTGGCCCCGGTGGCGAGGTCCATTGCGCCACCCACGGCCGGGATCGCGTCGGGCGCGCCGGTGTGCCAGTTGGCGAGGTCACCGGTCGCGGAAACCTGGAACGCGCCCAGGACGCAGATGTCCAGGTGCCCGCCGCGCATGATCGCGAACGAGTCGGCATGGTGGAAGTACGACGCTCCCGGGAGCTCGGTGACGGGAATCTTGCCGGCGTTGATGAGGTCCTCATCGATCTGGTCCCCGGTCGCGACGGGGCCCATGCCCAGCATGCCGTTCTCGGTGTGGAGCGTGATGTTCTGCTCAGGCACCAGGTAGTTCGACACCAGGGTCGGCTGCCCGATCCCCAGGTTCACGAACGATCCCGGTTTGATGTCGCGGGCCACGAGCCGGGCGAGGTCGTCGCGGCCCAAAGGGGTTTCGGACGTCCGGATGGACGTTTCTACAAGGCTCATCTCAGGCCACCTGTTCTGCGGTGCCGGCGGCGGCAGCACCGCTGGAATCAATACGGACGATGCTGTTGACGTAAATGCCGGGGGTCACGATGTTCTCGGGGTCCAGGGCACCGGTGGGCACGATCTCGGACACCTGGACGATCGTGTGCTTCGCGGCGGCGGCCATGATCGGGCCGAAGTTCCGGGCCGTCTTGCGGTAAATCAGGTTCCCGACGCGGTCGGCCTTCAGCGCTTTGATCAGGGCGACGTCGGCGTGGATCGGGGTTTCGAACACCTGCCCGCGGCCGTCGATGATGCGGGTTTCCTTGCCCTCGGCCAGCATGGTGCCGTACCCGGTGGGGGTGAAGAACCCGCCGATGCCGGCCCCGGCCGCGCGGATGCGTTCGGCCAGGTTGCCCTGCGGCACCAGCTCCAGCTCGATCTGCCCGGCCTTGTACTTCGCGTCGAAGTGCCAGGAGTCGGACTGCCGCGGGAAGGAGCAGATCATCTTGCGGACCCGGCCTTCCTTGATCAGCAAAGCGAGGCCCTGGTCGCCCTGCCCGGCGTTGTTGTTCACCACGGTCAGGTCCGTGGCGCCACTGTCCAGCAGCGCGTCGATCAGTTCGAACGGCTGGCCGGCGTTGCCGAACCCGCCGATCATCACGGTGGAGCCGTCCTTGACGGCCGCGACGGCGTCGCTGACGGTGTCAACGAAATTCAGCATCGCCTATGCCTTTCCAGTAGTAGCAGTCACGTTTTCCAGTACGACGGCCAGGCCCTGGCCGACGCCGATGCAGATCGCGGCGACGCCCCAGCGCTCACCGGAGGCCTGCAGGCTGCGGGCGAGCGTGCCCAGGATCCGGGTGCCGGAAGCCCCCAGCGGGTGGCCCATGGCGATCGCGCCGCCGTGCCGGTTCACGATCGAGGGGTCGATCCCCCAGGCGTTGATGCACGCCAGGGACTGCGCGGCGAACGCCTCGTTAAGTTCGACGGCGCCCACCTGGTCCCAGCCGATGCCCGCCTTCGCGAGGGCCTTGTTCGCCGCTTCCACCGGGGCGAAGCCGAAGAACTGTGGGTCGTTGCCGTGCGCGCCGCGCCCGGCGATCCGCGCCAGCGGCTCCAGGCCCAGGATCGAGGAAGCGTTCTCGGAGCCGATCCAGGCCGCGGAGGCGCCGTCGGACAGGGGCGACGCGTTACCCGCAGTCACCGTGCCACCCTCAACCCCAGCAGCTTCAGGCCGGAACACCGTCTTCAGCCCGGCCAGCTTCTCCGCCGACGAACCCGGGCGGATGCCCTCATCCCGGACCAGGTCCGTGCCCGGAACCGGGGCCACCAGGTTGTCGTAGAACCCCTCGTCCCACGCCGCCGCCGACAGGTTGTGCGAAGCAGCCGCGAACTCATCCTGCTGGGCCCGGGTCACACCGTACTTCTCACGCAAACGCTCGGTGGCCTCACCCAGGGAGATGGTCCACTCCTTGGGCATGGCCTTGTTCACCAGACGCCAGCCCAGCGTCGTGGACGCCAGGGTCATGTCCCCGGCCGGGTACGGCTTCTCCGTTTTGGGCAGCACCCACGGGGCACGCGACATCGATTCCGCCCCGCCCACCAGGACCAGATCGGCGTCGCCAGCGTTGATCTGCCGGGACGCGATGATCGCCGCGTCCAGCGACGAACCGCACAGCCGGTTCACCGTGGTGCCGGGGATCGAGACCGGCAGTCCGGCCAGCAGCGTGCCCATCCGGGCAATGTTGCGGTTCTCCTCGCCGGCGCCGTTGGCGTTGCCGAACACTACCTCATCGATTCGCTCCACATCCAGCCCGGGCGCCCGGCGAACGGACTCGCCGATCACGTGCGCTGCAAGGTCATCCGGACGGACGGCGGCGAGGCCGGAGCCGAACTTGCCGAACGGCGTGCGTACGGCGTCGTAAACAAAAGCCTGGTTCATGA
The DNA here is from genome assembly GCF_030817195.1 of Arthrobacter globiformis. NCBI lineage: Bacteria > Bacillati > Actinomycetota > Actinomycetes > Micrococcales > Micrococcaceae > Arthrobacter > Arthrobacter globiformis. The sequence continues at coordinate 154,807 of NZ_JAUSYZ010000001.1, forward strand.
ATTCCTCGAATTCTCTGGACCCAACTGGGTAGCACTTCAGGGCGTTATGAGGGTTCAGAACGCCGTCTGCTGCTACCTAGTTGGGTGGGATGGGGGTGTTGTCGAGCCCGGCGCTGTCCATTTCATGGAAGACCTGCTGGGCTGTCTTGAAGGCGGTGTTGGCGGAGGGGACCCCGCAGTAGATGGCGGTCTGCAGCAGGATCTCCTTGATCTCGTCCCTGCTCAGTCCGTTGGTGATGGCCGCGCGGATGTGCATGGCCAGTTCTTCCCAGTGCCCGTGCGCCACCATGGCGGTGATGGTGACCGCGGAGCGCATCTGGCGCGGCAGGCCCGGCCGGGTCCAGATGCCGCCCCATGCGATGCGGGTGATCATGTCCTGGAAGTCCTCGGTGAAGGTATCCTTCTTGGCGTTGGCCCGGTCCACGTGCGCGTCGCCGAGCACTTCGCGCCGGACCACCATGCCGCCGTCGTAAATCTCCTGGCTGGTGGCGCCCGGCTGGACCACGCCGTTCCGCCGGGGGTCGGCAGCCTGGGCGTTTGCAGCCTGGGTGCCCGCTGCCTGGGTACCGGTAGCTTCGGCGCCGCTCATTTCGCTCCTCCGTGGGTTTCGGTCCAGGAAATGAGGCTCCGCATCAGCTCGGCCACGTGGGCGGGTGCCTCGGCGGGCGCCAGGTGCGCCACGCCCTCGAGCGTGGCTGCGGACGCTGTGCCGCCACCGGCGGTGATGCCGGCGGCTACCTCTTCGGCGAACGACGGCGGGGCCACCCCGTCCAGCGCACCCGCCACCGCCTGCGTGGGGACGGTGATGCTGCCGAGCTGGTCGCGCACGTCGAAGCCTGCCAGTGCCTCGCAGCAGAAGGCATAGCTGAAGCGGTCGGCGTCGCGCAGGGAGTGCAGGAGCCGGCTGCTGAACTCCGGTTCGCGGTCCATGAACCCGGGCGCGAACCAGCGTTCGGCCGAGCCCTGGATCATCACCGGGGTGCCCTGGGTGCGGACAGTCTCGGCGCGTTCCAGCCAGCCTTCGGGGGTGCCGAGCTTGGCGCCGGAGCACTGCACGGAGAGGCTCTTGAGCCGGTCGCCGTGCTTGATGCCCAGCTGCAGGCCGGTGGCCCCGCCCAGGGACACTCCGGCGTAGTGGAACTTCTCGCCGGGGGCGATCGAGTCAACAAGTTCGACGACGGCGTCCGCCAGGTCCGCGACGCTGAACGTTTCGGCGGCGGCGGCAGAGACACCGTGTCCGGGCAGGTCCCAGGCGACGACGTCGAAGTCGTTGCCCAGGAGCGTGCCGACCTGGGCCCACAGCACCGAGGAGGTGCCGAGGGACGGCCCGACGATCAGGAGCGGTTTGTCCCCCAGCGCGCGCTGGGGGGAAAGCAGCACTGCCTTCACTGCTGGTTTAGCCACGGGAAGCTCCGTTTCCGTCTGGTTCGGTTGAAGTAAGCGCAAAATCCGGGAAAGCCGCAAGGATCCGCCGCGAGATCTCTGCTGCCTGCCCGAGGTAGCTGGCGGGGTCGAGCAGCTCCTCCAGCCCGGCGTCGGAGAGCCTGTCCGCGGGGACGGCCTCGCGCAACAGCCGGCGGTAGGTGGCGGCCTGTTCGGCCGGCGGTACCTGCAGCGCCTTGTCGACGATGGCCTGCAGCTGCTGCTTCCCGTCCAGGCCGGCTCCGGGGGTGCCAGATCCGCCAGCGGGAAGAAGCGGTGCCATCGCGGCCGAGACGCCTTCGCTGAGCAGCAGCGGGCCGGACAGGTCCAGGTTCCGCCGCATGCCGTCGGGGAAGACCTGCAGCCCCCCCGCGAGTTCCCGCATGTGGCCGGCGGCGCCGAGGGCCAGTGCGAGCAGCTGGCGCAGTGCCGGCCATTCGGTGTGCCACGCACCGTCGGGGCGTTCGTCGTTGAAGGTGGCCGCGGCAAGGTGCAGCTGCGCAGCAAGGCCGGGCGCCTGCAGGGCGGCGCTGCGGACCAGCACAGACAGCACGGGGTTCTGCTTTTGCGGCATCGCCGAGGACACTCCGCGGCCGGGGGCGCGCGGTTCGGCCACTTCGGCCACCTCGGGACGGCTCAGGAACAGGACGTCCGCAGCGATCTTGCCGAGCGCGTCCATCACGGAGGCGACCGCGTCGCCGAGCGACGTCAGGGCCAGCCGGTTGGTGTGCCACGGCGCGGGTGCGGCGGCGAGGCCCAACTGGGTGGCCAGCGCGTCGGAGAGTGCAAACGGGTCCGTGCCAGAACCGGACGTCAGCTTTGCCTTGGAGGTCAGCACAGTGCCGGCGGCGAGCGTACCCGCCGCACCCCCGAACTGCACCGGCAGCTCCAGCGACTCAAGCCGGCGTGCCGCGGCCGCCAGGCCGGAGAACCACTGCGCCGCCCGAAGCCCGAACGTGAACGGCAGCGAGTGCTGGGTCAGGCTCCTGCCGACGCACAGCGTGTCGGCGTGCTGTTCCGCCAGCCGGGCGAGCGCCGCCGTCGTGCCTTTCACGTCGGCGAGCAGCGCCGCGACGGTGTTGCGCGCCACCAGCATCAGGGCCGTGTCCAGCACGTCCTGGCTGGTGAGCGAGGTGTGCACTGCCTTCGCGGCACCCACACCGGCGCCGGCAGTGTCCAGCGCCTTGACCTGGGCCCGGAGATCGGCCAGCAGCGGGATCACCGGGTTTGCGCCGCCCTGGGCGCGCCTGGCGATATCGGCAAGATCGTACCGGGAGGCGTCGGCGGCGTGGGCCACCACGGCAGCGGACCCGGCGGGAGCGAGGTCATGCTGCTCCAGCACCGCGGCCCAGCCGGCCTCGACGGCGAGAATCGCCCCGAGGACGGCCCGGTCACCGGTCAGTGCCGCCACGAGGGGCAACGCCGACACAGGGCTGAGCAGTCCGACGTCGCCGAGCCCGGCGGCACTGTGAAGCCCCTCGACAATGTGAAGCCCGCCGGCGCCCGCTGCCTGGAAGCCGGTCATTTTGCGGCGCCCCCGGTTCCGGTTCCCTCGAAGTCGAGGAAGACGGTTTCGCCCTCGCCCTGCAGGCGGATGTCCCAGGTGAGCCCGCCGTCGGCGTCGCGGCGTGCGATCAGCGTCTTGCGGCGTTCGGGGTCCAGCGAGGAGAGCAGCGGGTCATTCGCCAGCGCCTCCTCGTTCTCCGGCAGGTAAATGCGGGTGAAGAGGCGGTTCATCAGGCCGCGGGCGAAAATCGCGACGGAAATGAAGGCCGCTGCGCCGGGTTCGGTGGGGCCGGGGTTCACCGTGGTGAAGGTGTAGACGCCGGAGTTGCCCACGGCGCTGCGGCCGAAGCCGGTGAAGGTGTAGCCGTCGCGGACCAGCGAACCGGTCCGGTGCACGATGTTGCCCTCGGAGTCCGGCTGCCAGATCTCGAGGATGGCGTCGGGGATGGCGTGCCCGGCGCCGTCGTAGACGGTGCCCTGGAGGCGGATGGATCCCGGCGAGCCGGGGGCCAGCAGCTCGCGGTCCTTGTCGTAGGGCAGGGCGTAGCCGTAGAACGGGCCTACAGTCTGGCCCGGGGTGGGAACAAGCTTGGTGGAGTTACTCATGGTCGTCGCCTTCCGCGCCCAGCGCCTCGTTCTCGGTCCAGGTCCGCTTGGAGCCCGTCAGGATGATGTCCCAGTTGTAGCCCAGCGCCCATTCCGGCTGGGTCAGGTCGTGGTCGTAGGTAGCCACGAGGCGGTCACGGGCATCCTGGTCCAGGATCGACTGGTAGATCGGGTCCAGCGGGAAGAGCTGGTCACCCGGGAAATACATCTGCGTGACGATCCGCTGCGTGAACTCCGTGCCGAACAGGGAGAAGTGGATGTGCGCGGGACGCCAGGCGTTGAGGTGGTTCTTCCACGGGTAGGCGCCCGGCTTGATGGTGGTGAAGCGGTAGGAGCCGTCCGGGCCGGTGATGCAGCGGCCCACGCCCGTGAAGTTGGGGTCCAGCGGCGCCGGGTGCTGGTCGCGCTTGTGGATGTAGCGGCCGGAGGAGTTGGCCTGCCAGATCTCCACCAGCTGGCCGGCAACCGGCCGGCCGTCGCCGTCCAGCACGCGGCCGGCGACGATGATGCGTTCGCCCTGGGGCTCACCGTTGTGCTGGATGGTCAGGTCCGACTCCAGGGCGTGGACGTCCTGGTGGCCGAACGCCGGGGAGTACAGCTCGATGGTTTCCGGGTCCGCGTGGTGCAGGCTCTTGGTGGGGTGGCGCAGGAGGCTGCTGCGGTAGGGCGGGAAGTCCAGGCGCGGCTGGGTTTCCGGCTCCGCACCGTCCTTCAGAGCCCGGGCGTAGGCGTCTCCGAGGGCCTTGATCTCCGCGCTGAGATCCTGCTGGGTTTCCACGCGGGGCTTCTCTGCAGGGACGGCCTGCGGGGCGGCCGGGGTTGCGGGTACTGCGTCCGACAGGTCCTCGGTCAGCGCGTCGGCGTTGTACGTTGCGAGATTCACGTCTTCAGGCACAGCAGCCTCCTTTCAATCTGTGGTTGGAATCAGTGGTTGGTTTTGGTCAGGTTGTGCAGGTGGTCGTACTGGACGGCATGGCGCACCGGCGCGTTGGGCGCCCCGTAGCCGTCGTAGTTGCCGCGGCGTTCCACCATTTCGAAGAACACGCTGCCCACCGTGGCGGTGTAGAAGTGCAGGAACTCACCGTCGGCGTCGCGGTCGTACAGCAGGTTGAGGTCCCGGAGCGTGTCCAGGAAACCGGGGTCGAGGTCGAAGCGGGCGTCCAGGTCCTCGTAGTAGTTTTCCGGGATCTGCAGGAACGCCAGTCCCCGGTCGCGGGCGGCGCGGGCGGTGGCCACCAGGTCATCCACGGCGAACGCGATGTGCTCCTGGTAGGTCTTCCGCGGTGCCGTTCCGAGGTCCGCACCGTCCTGCTGGATGACCGGTGCCAGGTTCAGGACCAGGCGCACGTCCCGGTCCGAGGTCTGCATGACCTGGGACCGGACCAGTCCGCTGGGGCTGGCGACCTCGGCGTACGGCTGCGGCTCCAGCGCCAGGGCGCTCGTATAGAAGAGGACAGCCTCGTCGAAGTGCTGCCACGGCTGGGCCAGGTTCACGTGGTCGATCACCGCGGTCCGGGCGCCGGACGGTACCTCGAGCCCCTCCCCGAACTCCCGCGTCCACGCAGCGGTTCCGTCCGGGTTGCCCTGGCACAGGAAGATCTCGGTGGAGTCCGGGGCGGCGAAGCCCTGGAACACTTCCTCGTTGGCCTGGCTCTTCCGCGGAACCACGGGGGCCTTGAGCTGCTGGGCGCGGGCCGAGGCAATCACCGGGGAATCGACGTCGAACCCCAGGGCGGCGATGGCCGGCTCGGCGGCCTCGGGGGCCTGTTCGTTGACGATCACCCGGGCGTGGCCCATGGTCCAGAGCTGGACGTCCTTGGTGCGGTGGCGGCCGTTGAACTCGAAGCCAAGCTGTCCGAGGACCTTTTCCAGCACCCCGGTGTCCGCGGCCTTGACCTCGGCGAAGTTGAAGCCGGCGGGCTCCGCCACCTGCGGGAGCGTTGCAAGCTCCATGGGATAACGACGGCGGGCAGGGGCCGGAGGACCACCAGCAACAGCACCACCGGCGGCGGCCGGCGCGTTCGCGTCCAGCCACTTGGCGCTCTGTTCCTCCAGCCAGATCAGCGAGCGCATCGCGTCAACGGCGGTGCGTTCGACGTCGGACTGGCGGAAGACGTCGTTGAAAACCTCGAGCGAGACCGGCCCGGTGTAGCCGGCGCGGACCACGTGGCCCATGAACTTGGCGAGCTCGAACTGGCCCTCGCCCGGGAAGACGCGGTAGTGCCGGCTCCAGGAGAGCACGTCCATGGAGAGCTTGGGGGCGTCGGCCACCTGGACGAAGAAGATCTTGTCCGCGTTGATGTCCTCGATGGGCGCGGTGTCCCAGTCTCGGGACAGGATGTGGAAGGAGTCCAGGCAGGTGCCGAGGTTGGGGTGGTCCACCTTCGCCACGAGGCGGTGGGCGTGCTCGTAGTCGTTGACGTACTTGCCCCAGGCGAGGGCCTCGTAGGCAACCTTGACGCCGTGCTCACCCGCGAGGTCCGCCAGGGCGGCGAGCTGCGCGGCGCGGAGGTCGTCGTCGTCGATCGTGGCCGTGGCGACGTTGGTGCAGACCAGGATGGTGTCCATGCCCAGCCGGGACATGAGCCGGAACTTGGCCTCGGCCCGGCGGAGGTTGGCCGCGAGCAGATCCTCGGTCACGCTGTCGAAATCGCGGAACGGCTGGTAGAGGTCCAGCGTGAGGCCAAGGTCCGCGGCCATCCTGCGGACCTCTTCGGGGCTGAGCGACGAGGTGACCAGGTCCTGCTCGAAGATCTCGATGCCGTCGAAGCCCGCGATCGCGCAGGCCTGCATCTTTTCCTTCAGCGTGCCGGAGAGGCATACGGTGGCGATCCCGGTGCGCATCAGACGGCCACCTCTTCCGCGGCGATGAGCTCCAGGAAGTGGGCGCGCATCCGTTCGGCGTCGGGCTCGAGTCCGGTGAAGATCCGGAAAGCGTCGGCGGCCTGCCCCACGGCCATGCGTCCGCCGTCCAGCACCTGGCAGCCCTTGGCCCGCGATTCGCGGACGAGCTCGGTTTCGATGGGGCGGTAGACGATATCCGCCACCCAGTGCCGGGGCTCCACGAGGGCCATGTCCAGCGGTGTGCCGGGGTGGGCGGCCATGCCCACGGGGGTGCAGTGCACCAGCCCGTCGGCGGCGGGCATCAGCTGCGGCAGCTCCGCCGTCGTGCGTGCGGTGACGGTGCGGTCCGGGAAGAAGCCGGCCAGTTCGGCGGCGCGTTCGGCGCAGCGCGCCGGGTCCGTGTCCACGAGTTCCAGCGTCTGTACGCCGGCCGTGAGCAGGGCGTAGGCGACGGCGGATCCGGCGCCGCCCGCTCCCAGCTGCACCACGCGGTCCAGCCCGGCGTCCGGAAGTCCGGAGCCGAGGGCGGCGGCGAAGCCGGAGAAGTCTGTGTTGTGGCCGATGAACCGGCCGTCCTGGATAACCACGGTGTTGACGGCGCCCAGGCGTTCGGCGTCGGGGGCGATCTCATCGAGGTGCTGGAGGACCAGCTGCTTGCACGGGTGCGTGATGTTCAGCCCGTTGAAGCCCATCCGGTAGGCGCTTTGCAGCAGGTCGCCGACGGCGGTGGCCGGCAGGTCGAGCTCGTGCAGGTCGATGGGCCGGTACAGGTAGCGGACGCCCTGGACGTCGCCTTCGCGCTCGTGCATGTGGGGCGAGAGCGACGGCATTACGCCATCCCCGACAAGTCCTATGAGGTAGGACTCGGTTCGATTGCTCATGCGTGCGGCTCCTTTGACAACGGCACTCGACCGGCTTGGGCGCCTGCTGCGCCCCGTGCTGGCCGGGTGATACGGATAACAGTACAGGAAAAGTTCATATGATGCACTCTTGTTCTACATACGAACAAGTGAGTTTCGGGCAGCATGTCCGGTGCGGTTTAGCGCTGTGTGCGGTTTAGCGCTGGGGCAGCCGGGCGGAAAGCTCGACGGCGGCCGCCTGCAGGAGGGGAACCAGCGCCACCAGCGCCTCCATGCTGAGCCGGAACACCGGAACAGCGGTGGCCAGGGAGGCGAAGGCGATGCCTTGGGAGTTGAAGACCGGCACCGCCACGGCGCGCATGCCCAGCTCGTTTTCCTCATCCATGACGGCGTAGCCCTGCCGGCGGACCTTCTCGATTTCTGCGCGGAAGGCGTCCCGGTCGGTGATGGACAGGCCGGTCAGGGGCTCCAGCGGAAGCTCCTCGAGCAGCCGTTCGCGGTCCTCGTCCTCAGCGAATGCGACGAGCGCCTTGCCGACGGACGTGGTGTGGAGCGCACCGAGATGCCCGGGGTCGCTGGTGACGCGGAATGTCTGCGGGCCGTCCACTTTGTTCACAGTGAGGTGGTGGATACCGTCACGGACGGAGAGGATGGTCGCCTCCCCCGTCTGCTCAGTAACGCGGCGCAGGATGGGCAGTGCCGTACCGGCGAACCCGTGGTGGCTGGAGACCGCCTGGCCCAGCTGGAAGATGCGAAGGCCAAGGTGGTAGCGGCGCCCGTCCGGCTCGTAGTCCACGAACCCGTCACGGGTGAGCGAGCCAAGGAGCCGGTAGGTGGTGCTGAAGGGAAGGTCCGCGCGCCGGGAAATCTCCGCCGCACTGGCTCCGCGGGGCTCATCCCCGAGCAGGACCAGCAGGCCCAGGGCTTTGCCCACCATGTCGGTGCGGGATTCCCCCCTGGCGGGTCTTGCCGCTTCAGCGGGGGCATCTGCTTCAACGGGGGCATTCGGGGAGGCGTCTTCGCCTGTGGCTTCCTTCACACTCATAGCTCGATGTTGCCACAATGTGAGAGCTATTTCTAGATCGTGAGCAGTTTTCTTGACAGGTGACTGCCCTCACAGCCATCATTGCTGTATCGCACAAGTAGCTCTCACCATGTGGCTACTTGGTCCGGGTCGGTCTTTCCAAGGACCTCCGCCGCATCTTCCCCCACAAGGACGGCGGCCGCGACCCCTGATCCATCCCGCGACAACGTCGTCCCCCTGAAGGAACACCATGAGCCAGACCATTCCGTCCGCCGCGCCGGGCACTGTTGCCCCGGCCGGGACACCGAAGAAGGCAGCCCTTGCCAGCTTCCTCGGCAGCGCCGTCGAGTACTACGACTTCTTTATCTTCGGCTCGGCAGCCGCCCTGATCTTCCCGCACGTGTTTTTCCCGAACGCTGACGCCAATGCCGCCATCATGTCCTTTGCGACCTTTGGCTTTGCCTACATCGCCAGGCCCGTTGGCGCCGTTGTCCTGGGCCACTTCGGTGACCGGGTGGGCAGGCGCAAGGTCCTCATGTTCACCCTGGTCCTCATGGGTGCCTCCACATTCCTGATCGGCTGCCTGCCGGACTTCAACACGGTGGGCTGGTGGGCTCCGGCCCTTCTGGTTCTGGCGCGCCTTTGCCAGGGCCTCTCCGCGGCCGGTGAACAGGCCGGCGCCTCCTCCATGACCCTGGAGCACGCTCCGGACAACCAGCGTTCCTTCTTCACCTCGTGGACCCTCACCGGCACCCAGGGCGGCCAGATCCTGGCGGCACTCGTCTTCATTCCCGTGCTCGCACTGCCCGACGAAGTCAAGTACGGCATCGGCTGGCGGATCCCCTTCTGGCTCAGCGCCGTGGTTGTCCTGATTGCCTTCTTCATCCGCCGAACCCTGCACGAGCCGCCGGCCTTCGAAGCCGCCCAGAAGTCGGCCCAGATCGCCAAGCTGCCCGTGGCTGACCTGCTCAATGCCCACTGGCGCGACGTCCTGCGCGTCATCTGCTGCGCCTTCATCGCCGCCGTCTCCACGGTGTTCGGCACCCTCGCCATCAGTTACGCCAAGACAGTTGCAGGCGTGGACGGCACCATCACCCTCTGGCTCGTGGTGGGCGCCAACCTCGTGGCCCTGGGCACCCAGCCGCTCTTCGGCAAGCTGGCCGACCGGATCGGCCGGAAGCCGGTCTACATTTACGGCGCCCTGTCCAGCGCGGCCCTGGCCCCGCTGTTCCTGCTGAGCCTCGAGTCCGGCAACGTGCCGCTGATGTTCCTGGCCGCCATCGCCTTCTTCTCCTGCGGCTATGCAGCCTCGAACGCCGTCTGGCCTTCCTTCTACGCCGAGATGTTCAGCACCAAGGTGCGTTTCTCCGGCCTGGCCATCGGCACGCAGCTCGGCTTCCTGATGGCAGGCTTCGCCCCGGCCATCGTTGCGGCCCATGGGCGGAATCAAGCCCGGCGGTTGGGTGCAGATCAGCATCTTCACCGCGGTCATCTGCGTCGTCGCCGCCGTCTCCGCGCTGACGGCCAAGGAAACGTTCAAGGTTCCCACCAAGGAGCTCGGGCTCAAGTAGACCGGAGCCAAAGCAAACTATTACGACGACGGCGGTCCGCCCCTTTTCGGAGGGGGCGGACCGCCGTCGGGGTTTAAGGCGTCGGGGTTGGAGGCGTCGGGGTTTAACCAGCCATCAGGTGGCGAGCACTTCGGCGAGGTCGAACTTCACCGGTTCCTCGAGCTGCTCATAGGTGCAGGACTCGGGGTCCCGGTCCGGGCGCCAGCGAACGAACTGCGCCGTGTGGCGGAACCGCTCGCCTTCCATGTGGTCGTACTTCACTTCCAGCACGCGCTCCGGCCGCAGCGGCGTGAAGGACAGGTCCTTGCCCGCACTCCACCGGCTGCCCTCCGCGTTGCGGGGTGTCCGGGCGCCCTCCTCCTGCTTGGCCCAGGCCCACGGATGCTCGTCGAAGCTGGTGACCAGGGGCTGGAGCTCCTCGAAAAGCTCCTTGCGCCGCTTCATCGGAAAGGCGCCCACCACGCCCACGCTGGCGAGTTCGCCGTCGGGTTTGTACAGGCCCAGCAGCAGCGACCCGATCGCGTCGGGGCCGCTCTTGTGGACGCGGTATCCGGCCAGGACACAGTCGGCGGTCCGTTCGTGCTTGATCTTGAACATCACGCGCTTGTCGGGCTGGTATGGCCCGTCCAGCGGTTTGGCGATGATTCCGTCCAGGCCGGCGCCCTCGAACTGGTGGAACCATTTGCCGGCCAGCTCCGGGTCCTGCGTGGCGGCGGTCAGGTGGACCGGGGCGCTGGCGGCGGTGAAGGCCTGTTCCAGGGCCGCGCGCCGTTCGGCGAAGGGGCGGCCGCTGAAGTCCTCGTCGCCGAGGGCCAGCAGGTCGAAGGCCACAAATTTCGCCGGCGTCTGCTCGGAAAGCATCTTGACCCTGCTGGCGGCGGGATGGATGCGCTGCTGCAGCGCGTCGAAATCCAGCCGGTCACCGGTGGAGCCCACAAGGACAATCTCGCCGTCAATCACGCATTTAGGCGGCAGGTTGGCCTTCAGCGCCTCCACGAGTTCGGGAAAGTAGCGCGTCATCGGCTTCTCGTTGCGGCTGCCGATCTCCACGTCGTCGCCGTCGCGGAAGATGATGGAGCGGAATCCGTCCCACTTCGGCTCATAGCTCAGGCGGCCTTCGGGGATGGCGCCGACCGATTTGGCCAGCATGGGGGCGACAGGGGGCATGACCGGCAGCTGCATAGGCCCCATTCTTGCCCGGGACCTTGCCCGGCGCTACCCCCGGCCCCCACACCCTCGACATGGCCCCCTGCCCGCCGGTAGACATTAACGATGGCAGCTATCGGTTTCCACGCATCGCATGAACAGATCAGCCCCGGCCAGCTCCTCAAGGACGTCCGGCTCGCCGAGGAGGCGGGCTTCGCCGCCGCCATGTGTTCGGACCACATCGAACCGTGGTCGGCGCGGCAGGGGCATTCGGGCTTCGCGTGGTCCTGGCTCGGGGCCGCCCTGGCCACCACCAACCTGCGCTTCGGCGTGGTTACAGCGCCGGGCCAGCGGTACCACCCGGCCATCATCGCCCACGCCTCGGCCACGCTGGCGTCCATGTTTCCGGGCCGGTTCTGGATGGCTCCGGGCAGCGGCGAGAATATGAACGAGCACGTCACGGGTGACCCGTGGCCGCTGAAGGAGACGCGCCAGCAACGGCTGGAAGAATGCGTGGACATCATCCGCCGGCTGCACGCGGGCGAGGAGGTGACCCACCACGGCCTGGTCACCGTGGAACAGGCGCGGATCTGGGATGTGCCCTCGCCACCGCCGCCCTTGATCGCACCAGCCATCAGCGTGGAAACGGCCCGCCGGGCGGCCAGCTGGGCTGACGGCCTGGTGACGGTGAACCAGCCAGCCGAAAAGCTCACGGAAATGCTGGCGGCGTACCGATCCGACGGCGGCAAGGGTAAGGCCGTCCTGCAGATCCACCTGTCCTGGGCTCCCCGGGAGGAGGACGCCGTCGCCATTGCCATGGATCAGTGGCGTTCGAACGTCTTCGCCCCGCCCATCCCCTGGGACCTGCCGACGGCAGCGCACTTCGACGGCGTCAGCGCCGACGTCGGGGAGGCCCAAGTCCGGAAATCGGTGAACGTCTCCGCCAGCCTGGACCGCCACGTGCAGTGGCTCGGCGAGTATCTGGACCTCGGCTTCGACGAGCTGTACCTGCACTTCGTGGGGCAGGAGCAGGCGCCGTTCATCGACGCCTTCGCGCAGAGCGTCCTGCCGCAGCTGCGGAAGGTTCCGGTGGCATGAACATCGCTGAGACATCGGACCTGTGGTGGAAAACCGCCGTCGTCTACTGCCTGGACGTGGAAACCTTCTTTGACTACGACGGCGACGGCACCGGTGATTTCGGCGGCCTGACCCAGCGCGTGGATTACCTGGCGGCGCTGGGCGTGAACTGCATCTGGCTCATGCCCTTCTATCCGTCACCGGACCGCGACGACGGCTACGACGTGACGGACTTCTTCGACGTCGACCGCCGGCTGGGCACGCTGGGCGATTTTGTGGAGTTCATCCGCACCGCAAAGGACCGCGGCATCCGTGTGATCGCGGACTTCGTGGTCAACCACACTTCCAACCAGCACCCCTGGTTCGTCGAGGCCCGCAAATCCCTGGACAACCCGTACCGGGACTACTACGTCTGGCGGACCGATCCGCCGCCGGACACGTCCTCGGAAGTGGTGTTCCCGGGCGAACAGACTTCCCTCTGGACCCAGGACGATGCCACCGGCGAGTGGTACCTGCACATGTTCATGGAGCACCAGCCGGACCTCAACGTCACCAACCCCAAAGTCCGCAACCAGATCGCCAAGGCCATGGGCCTCTGGCTGGAGCTCGGGCTGGACGGATTCCGGCTGGATGCGGTGCCGTTTTTCCTGGAAACCCGGGGCGCGCCCAAGGACGAGGCGGCCAACATCGACCCGCACGACTACCTCAGCGCCCTGCGCAGCTTCGTCAACCGGCGCAACGGCAGCGCGGTGCTGCTGGGCGAAGTGAACCTGCCGTACAAGGACCAGCTGGAGTACTTCGGCGGCGCCGAAGGCAACGAGCTCAACATGCAGTTCGACTTCATGTCCATGCAGCACATCTACCTGTCGCTCGCCAGGCAGGACGCCCGTCCGCTGGCCGAAACGCTGAAAACGCGTCCACGGCTGCATCCCGACAACCACTGGGCGATGTTCGTGCGCAACCATGACGAGCTCACGCTGGACAAGCTCAGCGACGGAGAGCGGGAGGAGGTCTTCGCCGCGTTCGGACCGGACAAGAACATGCAGCTCTACGGGCGGGGACTGCGGCGCCGGCTGCCGCCGATGCTGGACGGCGACGCCGACCGGATCCGGATGGTCTACTCGCTGATGTTCTCCCTGCCCGGCACGCCGGTGCTCTTCTACGGCGAGGAGATCGGCATGGGTGAGGACCTGCGGCAGAAGGGCCGTGCCGCCGTCCGCACGCCCATGCAGTGGAACGACGAAAAGAACGGCGGCTTCTCCAGCGCCAAGGTGTCCGAGCTGGTGGTCCCGCTGCCCCGCGGGGAGTACGGCCCGGAAAAGGTCAACGCGGCCAGTGCCAAACGGGACCCCGGGTCGCTGTGGAACTTCATGGCCACGCTGATCCAGCGGTACCGCGAATCGCCGGAGCTGGGCTGGGGCGAGTTCGCCGTCCTCGAACAGCCCGAGCCGGCTGTGTTTGCACACCGCTGCAGCTCGGCGGAGGCCACCGTGGTGCTGCTTCACAACTTCGGCGACGAGCCGGTCAAGGTCACGGCGAACGTCGGATCCGGGGACAGTCCGCCGCGGGCGTTCAGGGACGCCATGCTGCTGGATTTGTTCGACGGCGGGAACGTTCAGTTGGAGGCCGACGGCGGGTTCACCGTTGAGCTGGGACGCTACGGCTACCGCTGGTTCCGCGTCCACCGGCCCGGCGACCGCCTGGCGCCCTAGACGCCCAAGGCTGCACTACACGTTCCGGCGGAAAACCTTCACCTCCCACGGGCGCAGATCGTAGGATTGCACCTCGTCGGCTTCCGGCGGATAGTTTCCCAGCACTAGCTCAGCGCTCTCGCTGAGCCAGGTGCCGTCGTCGATCCCGGCTGTCCGGTTGGTCCCCGAAAAGTTGCCAAGGACCAGCAGCTCCGCGTCCGGAAGTGAGCGCTTGAACGCGTAGACGTGTTCGTCGTCGGGCAGCAGCATGCTGAAATCCCCGCACGCGACCACGGGATCCGAGTGCCGGAAGGCGATCACCTTGCGGTAGAAGCTGAAGACCGACCCGGGGTCGTCGACCTGGGCCGCGGCGTTGATCGTGTTCGCGTTCGGGTTCACGGCAATCCAGGGCGCGCCGGTGGTGAAGCCGCCGTGCCGGCTGGCGTCCCACTGCACGGGCGTCCGGGCGTTGTCACGGTTCAGCGGCGCCAGGGCCGCGAGGACCTCGGCGTCGGTATGGCCCAGGTGCGTGGTGGCTTCGCGGTGGTGGTTGAGGACTTCGATGTCCCGGTAGTCGCTGATGGCGCCGAACGCCATGTTGGTCATGCCCAGCTCTTCGCCCTGGTACACGTACGGAGTGCCGCGGTGCAGGTGCAGGACGGCGGCCAGCATCTTCGCCGACAGCTCCCGGTACTGGCCGTCGTCGCCGAAGCGGGAAACGGCGCGGGCCTGGTCGTGGTTTCCCCAGTAGAGGCTGTTCCAGCCGCTCTCGGCGAGCCCTTCCTGCCAGCGGCCCAGGGACTTTTTGAGGTCGGTAAGCAGCAGCTTCTTGGGCCGCCACTTGTTGCCGCCTTCCTGGTCGAGGGCCACGTGCTCGAACTGGAAGACCATGTCCACCTCCCGCCGGCCGGGATCCGTGAAGAGGGCGGCGTCCTCGACGGTGACGCCAGGCATCTCGCCCACGGTCAGCAGGTCCTTGTCCCGCCCCGCGAAGACCTCCTGGTGCATCTCCTGCAGGAACTCGTGGATGCGCGGACCGCAGATGAAGTAGGGGCCGCCGTCGCCGTAGAGCATCCCTTCGGCCTGCGGACCGTCGGGCAGCGACTGCTCCTTGGAGATGAAATTGATGACATCCATCCGGAAGCCGTCCACGCCGCGGTCAAGCCACCAGTTCATCATGTCGTATACGGCGGCCCGCACCTCCGGGTTTTCCCAGTTGAGGTCCGGCTGCTTCCTGGAGAACAGGTGCAGGTAGTACTCCCCTGTCTCCGCGTCGTACTCCCAGGCCGGCCCCGAGAAGGCAGAGCCCCAGTTGTTGGGCTCAGCGCCGGGTGTGCCTGGCTCGGCTGTTCCCAGCCCACGGCCTTCGCGCGGCGGCCGCCACCAGTACCAGTCCCGCTTCGGGTTGTCCTTGCTGGAGCGGGACTCCACAAACCATGGGTGCTCATCCGAGGTGTGGTTGACCACGAGGTCCATCACCAGCTTCATGTCCCGCGAGTGCAGGCCGTCCAGCAGTTCGTCGAGGGTCTCCAGGTCGCCGAACACGGGGTCGATGTCGCGGTAGTCGCTGATGTCGTAGCCGTTGTCATCCTGCGGTGACCGGTACACCGGGGACAGCCAGACGACGTCGACCCCCAGCTTTTGCAGGTAGTCCAGCTTGCCGATGATCCCGCGGAGGTCGCCGATGCCGTCGCCGTCCGAATCAGCGAAGCTACGCGGATAGATCTGGTACACCACAGCGCTCTTGAACCATTCCCGGCCGGCCCGGTAGGCCGCCTCTGCCTCGGTTTCCTGCGTGGTCATCGCTGGCTCCTCCTGGTCGACGGTGGCGGGCTGCTGGCCCACTGAAAGTCTTGTTCCAGAAGAATCGGCGGTCAATGGCCTCGGTGGCTTATGCCGGTGGCGCTTGTGCTTGCTCGCCGTCCACGGTCTGGTTGCTGACGGCGAAAAGGCCCTCTTCAAGCTCCTCATCGATGACTGCATAGCCCTGTTCGCGGACCTGTCGGATCTCGTGCAGGATTGCCTTCCGGTTCGAGATGGTGCGGGAGGTGTAGGGCTCCAGCTTCTCAGGCAGCGTCGCGGCAATATCGTCGTCGCTGAGTTCGGAAAGAAGCAGTTTCCCCGTGGCACTGGCATGTGCGGGGCAGTTCCCGCCGACGTACAGGTGGGTGGCGTTCAGGTAGCGGGAGCCGGAGGCTTCGGCAATCACATCGTAGGAAGTTTCACTCCGGACGATCGCAAAGCTCATCGTCTCCTGACCGCCGATGGCACGCGGTAACCGCTTCGGCGCCGGAAACTAACCGGGCGCTAACGGGCAGGAAACGCCTGCGCAACAATGCCGCGCCACACTGGATGTGCCGGCAATTGCAGGCACCAGCTCCAGCTCAGGAGGCCACGCCATGTTGAAGGAAGCCAAACCCCACATCACCCGGGTCCGTGCCCTGGACCAGCTGCATCGCGGCGACGAGATCGAGGCCCGCCTGTCGGTGGGCCCCAGCTATGACGACGTCATCATCCGCCGCGGCAGCGTCCAAGAGACAGCCCCGGGCATCGGCGTCGTGTGGATCATGGATCATCACACGGGCATGCGCAAGGCCATCAATACCGACGAATGCAGCGTTTGGCGCGTCGCCTGAGCCACCTAACCGCCGGCCACCGACTGAATGATCAGCACTTCCTGGCCGGCAGAAACTTCCGTTTCCAGGCCCCGCAGACGCCGGACCTCCTCACCGTTCACGTAAATATTCACGTAGCGGCGGAGTGCACCCGTTTCGTCCCGCAGCCGCCTGGCGAGCACCGGGTAAGTCCCGGTCACGGAATCCAGCAACCACCCCACAGTCACCGCCCCGTCGGCGGGTGTAGTCAGTACGGACTGCCCGCCGGCGAGCGGCTGGAGGACGCTGGGAAGGACCACGCTGATCTCAGCCACCGCACATCCTCATGCAGATGCCGCCGCAGTAACCGGGGCCCCGGCCACAACAGCAGCGCGGACGCACAACACATCCGGCAGGTGGGACGCCACCTCCGCAAAGGTTTCACCTTCGTCGGCGCTGGCAAACACCGCGCCCCCACGCGTTCCGAAGTACACCCCGGCGGGTTCAGCAGAGTCCACGCCGGCCGCGTCACGGAGCACGGCATTGAATTCTGACTGCGGCAGCCCGGAGTCCAGGCGCTTCCACGTGGCACCAGCGTCGTCGGTACGGTGCACGGCGAGCTTTCCGTCCGGCGGGATGCGTTCGCCGTCGGCCTTTAAGGGGACAACCCAGGCCGTGCCTGCACGCCTGGGGTGCGTCAGCATGACGAACCCGAAGTCGGCCGGCAGGCCCTCCGCTATCGATTCCCAGTTCTCGGCGTTGTCATCGGTCCGGTACACGCCGTGGTGGTTCTGCGCGTAAAGCCGGCCCTCGACGGCGGCATCCGCCGCAATCTTGTGCACGCACTGGCCGAATTCCGGGTTGGGATCGGGCATGAAGTAGGCGGAGATGCCTTTGTTCCGCGGCTCCCAGGACGTCCCGCCGTCGAGCGAGCGGTACACGCCTCCGGTACTCATCGCCACGTGCACGTTATCCCCGGCGGGGTTGACCACGATCGAGTGGGCGGCTGCGCCGCCATAACCGGCACCCCACTCGCTGCGGTGCGGGTGGTCCCACAGACCGCGGTTCAGCTCGAAGTGCTCACCGCCGTCGGTCGACTTCCACACCGAAATCGGCTCCGCGCCGGCCCAGACCACCCCCGGGCGGGATTCCGCGTCAGGGTAGATCTGCCAGATCCGTTCCACGGCGGCGTCAGTGCCTTCGGGAAACTTGATGGCGCCCTGCTCGGGCTCGGTCCAGCTGGCGCCGAGGTCATCCGAGTGGGCAACGTAAGGGCCCCAGTGCTCGGACCGCACCCCCACCATGATGCGTGTGCGGCCGTCCCGTGTGTCGATTCCGATGCTCGGTATCTCGCTCATCAGGAAGTGCGGGCCGGAAAAGGACCACTGCTTCCGGTCCTGGCTGGTGGCCAGCCAGAGGCCTTTTTTGGTCCCGATTGCTAAAACGAAACTCTCTGAGGCATTCATGCACCCCATGCAACCACTCGGGCGGAGGGGCTGCAATGGTTTTGGCCCCCGCTGGTTGGCAAGGACAACTCGCTAGGGCCGGCCCTAGGACCCGATCTTCGTGGCTTTTGCGGTGCCGGCTTTCGCGGCACGGCGGTTTCGCCACCACCGGCGGAGCAGATCGGCGGCGGCCAGGATTCCGGCCAGTGGGGTAAGGACGGCGGCGGCGTAAACGAACAGCAGCCAGGTGAGCGTGGCGATCGGGGGCTGGCTGCGGCTCAGCAGGGACAGGCCGCCGAACAGGCCCGCGACCCAGAAGAGCACCACCAGCGCCAGCACGGCTGCTGCCGGAAAGTACTCGTTCCGCACAACCCTTTTCAAGGTTTCCACCACTGATCCTCCTGCGCCTTGCATCCCCATGAGACCAGTATGCGACGGAGACCCGCTACGACGGAGACGGCGCGACGAACGTGTGATGAACACAACCGCTACCTAGCGTGGCTGCATTCTGTCAGTCCGGGGGACTACACTGAACTATCGAACATATATTCGAAAAAAGGTGTGTTGTGGGCGTGATCATTGGTCCTCGCGTGATAGAGGCGGGACTTTCCCTGCGGTTGGTGCTGATCTCTCCCGTGGCCGTCGCGGCAGGCTTCCCATCCCCCGCCCAGGACTACTTTGACGGGCGGATCGACCTGAACGAGCACCTGATCAAGGACATCACCAGCACCTACATCGTGCGGGTGTCCGGCGACTCCATGGAACAGGCCGGCATCAGTGACGGCGACGAACTGATCGTCAACCGTGCATTGGAACCGCGGGACGGATCCGTGGTCGTGGCGGTGCTGGACGGCGAGCTCACCGTCAAGCGCCTGAAGATCACCGCGGCCGGTGTGGTGCTCCAGGCGGCCAACCCGCTGTATCCGAACATCAGCATCCCCGCCCTGGCCGACCTCACCATCTGGGGCGTGGCCACGAGGTGCCTGCACCATGTCTGAGACGCGGCAGCAGATAGCGCTGGTGGACGTGAACTGCTTCTACGCCAGCGCCGAGCGTGTCTTCGACCCCTCCCTCGAAGGCAAACCCCTGGTTGTGCTTTCCAACAACGACGGCTGCGCCGTGACCCGCAGTCCGGAGGCGAAGGCCCTGGGGATCAGCACGGGCGAACCGTGGTTCAAGATCGCTCCTCGGGCCAAGGAGTGGGGCCTCGTTGCCCGGTCCAGCAACTATGAACTGTACGGTGACATCAGTGCCCGCGTCATGGAACTGCTGGGACGCTACTCGGCCTGGCTCGAGGTGTACAGCATCGACGAGGCCTTCCTGGGCATCAAAGGCAGCCCCGACCAGGTGGTGGGTCTCGGCCGGACTATCAAGGCCGCGGTCCAGCGCAACGTCGGGGTGCCGGTGTGCGTCGGCATCGCCGCCACCAAGACGCTGGCCAAACTCGCCAACCGGTGGGCCAAGAACAACCCCGCGCTTGGAGGGGTGTGCGCCTGGGAGTCGATGGATCCGGAGTCGCGTGAACTGCTCATGGCCCGGCTGCCGGTCTCGGAGGTCTGGGGCGTGGCGGGCCGGCTGGAAAAACGGCTGAACGCCATCGGGATCTGCTCCATCCTGGAACTCAGCCGGGCCGATCCTGTGATGGTGCGCGACCGCTTTTCGGTGGTGCTGATGCGCACTGTGCTGGAACTGCGCGGTACACCCTGCCTACCGCTGGAGGAGGAACGCGTTGGGTGGGACCAGCTGATCTTCTCCCGCTCGTTTTCCACTCCCCTGACGTCAGTCCCCGAGTTTCGCCAGGTCCTGAGCGTCTACGCCCAGCAGGCGAGTGCCCGGCTGGCCCGGCACCACCTTCAGGCCAAGGTCCTCACCGCGTTCGCCGGCACGTCCCATTACAACCCGAAGGACAAGTCGTTTCCCTCGGCGTGCGTTCCGTTGCCCATGCCTACCTCAGACCCGGTACTGCTCACCCGAGCGGCCCACGCCCTGCTTCCCGCGATCCAGGACGGCGTCAAGTACGCCCGGGCCGGCATCATGGTCACCGACTTGCGGCCGTCCCGCAATCAGCAGCCCCTGGAGCCTTTCACCAACCCGCACGAGGAACGCGGGATCGGCCCGCTGGTTGAGCAGATCAGCCGGAAGTATGGCAGGGGCACGATCGGGCTCGGGTTCGCGGGCCTGAGGAGCGGTCTGGACTGGAGCATGAAGCGCGGAATGCGTTCGCCGCGCTACACCACGCACTGGGACGAGTTACCGGTGGTGCGCGCGAACTGACCGGCCCGCGCATCCGCGAACCAGTCAGTCTACGAGCCCGTCAGTCCACAAATTCAGACTGTGTCTCGATGAAATCCCACTCGGCTTCGGTGAGGACTGCCTGCGGGGCGTCCGGGTGCGGACCTCCCGCTTCGGCGATCGCCTGCATCACGAACGGCGGAACGTCGTCGGCCCGCAGATTCTCGCGAAGCCACTCCTTGCTTTTCAGGTCCAGATCAAGCCACCACATGAAAATCTGCATGGGATGCCGCCTTTCTACGTCTCCACGCTAGGCTCGCGGCGGCCAGTATTCAAGGGAAAACCGGCACCCGTCCCCACGGGGCAGCAGCCGCACCGCAGGATCGAAAACCGACGCTGAGCTGGGGCGAAGGCCGGACTGGCTCTGGTCTTTCCTGACGCCGCGGGCACACAATTGACTATGGATGCAGAGCACTTCAGCGGGCCGCCTCCCCTCCTCGTGGGCATGGTTCCCGGCCAGCATCCGGAGGTCCTCAAAACCGCCGTCGGCCTGGCCCAAAAACTGTCGGCCCCTTTGCTTTGCGCCTATGTGGATGAGGCAAGCTACCTCGTTGAGTGGGATCCGGCGCGCTCTGCACACCGCCTTTCGCTGCATCCGGACAGGGACGACGACGACATCCGTTCCGTTACCACAGGACTGAAGTCGGTCATCGCGTCGGCCGTCCAGGACGGCGGACCGGCATGGACGTTGCGTACGCTGGCCGGAGACCCCGCCCGTGCCCTCGGCAGGCTGGCGTCGGAAGTCAATGCCCCGATGATCATTGTGGGTACGCCGGAACGCGGCTTCGGGCACCGCGTAACGGAACTCCTGAACGGTTCCGTGGCGGCATGGCTCACCCACCACCAGAGCCGGCCCGTGCTGGTGGTTCCCTTCCGGATGGCAGCGCATCAGGACCGGGCGGAATAGCCGGATGGCGGCTTCGTCGCCGGCTTAATGCGGCTGATGAAAGTAAAGCGAAAGTAGTTATTCGCGCCGGTGGCCAACTTGGCTACCGGCAAGTAAGCTGATCAGGCAGGCCGATCCAAAGCCCGCCCAAAGACTGCTCCGGAGTGCGTATCCCCCAATAACGCGCTCCGGAGCTTTTTGTTGCCCGAAAACTTCCTGGGGCATGCCTCCTGTCGCATCCTCACTTTTCCCACCATCGCTGATTGCCCGCACCGTCCTTGACCAATACCCCCTAGGGGTATAGTTTTGGAGGTATGGAGACTTCCGAAGAACGGACGCCCATGGCGCCCAGTGAAGAAGCTGTTATTCAACCCCCGCAGCACGGCTACACGGCGGACAAGGACGCGTACCTGCGCCGGCTCCGGCGGATCGAGGGACAGGTCCGCGGAATCGCCCGGATGGTCGAGGAAGACAAGTACTGCATCGACATCCTGACGCAGGTCGCGGCCGTGACTAAGGCCCTGCACGCCGTCAGCCTGGGCCTGGTGGAAGAACACATCGGCCACTGCGTTGTCGGGGCGGTCTCTGAACCTGATCCGGATCTGCGGGCTGAAGCGATCGACGTCAAGGTCAAGGAGGCGGCGGGCGCCATCGGGCGCCTGCTGCGCTAGCGGCAAAACCATCAACCACCCAGCTGGCCAACCCAGTCAGCGCACCAGCGAGGAGTCAGCAATGAGCACCATCTCCACAAAAGTCCACGTCTCCGGAATGACCTGCGGGCACTGCGTGTCCGCCGTCAGCGAGGAACTCGAGGCCCTGGCCGGCGTCGAGGAGATCGACATCGACCTCAATGCCGGCGGTGTTTCGACTGTCACCATCACCTCCACGCAGAAGCTCTCCCCCTCGGAAATCGGCGAGGCAGTGGCCGAGGCGGGCTACCTTGTGGTGGCCAACGAGGCCTAACCCCGGCCTCCCATTCGCACCGAGCACCACCAGAGCACCACCACAGAAGGACCAGTCATGCACACCGAACACCTTTCCGCAGGTTCCGCCCGCCGGGTGATCGAACTCGACGTCGAGGGCATGACCTGCGCGTCGTGCGTGAACAGGGTGGAAAAGAAGCTCGCCAAGCTCGACGGCGTCCAGGCCACGGTCAACCTCCCCCTGGAAACGGCCCACGTAACGGTCCCGGCAGGCATCACGGACCAGCAGATCACCGACCAGGTGGCCTCAGCCGGCTACAAGGCAAGGATCCGAAGGCCGCTCCACCAAGGCCCAGCAGAGAGCGCCCGGGGCGACGCCGTAGCGACCCAGCAGGCGGAGCCTGGCCCCGCCCCGGAGCACGGCGGACCGGCAGAGCAAGTCGGTCACGAAGACCACATGAACCACGGCGGCCCGGCATCCGAATTGAAGCCGCGCCTGCTCGTCGCGGCGGTCCTGGCCGTGCCGGTGTTCCTGATCTCGATGGTCCCCGCCTTTCAGTTCGCCAACTGGGGCTGGGTGGTGGGCGCCTTGGCCTTGCCCGTGGTCAGCTGGGCGGCGTGGCCGTTCCACAGGGCCGCCGCCATCAACGCCCGCCACTTCGCCTCCACAATGGATACCCTGGTATCGATCGGTGTCATCGCCGCCTATTTGTTTTCCGCCTGGCAGCTCCTCGCCAACCCTCGCCTGACCGAACATCCAGGCATGGAGCAGATGGGTGCGGGTTCCGGCGGCCTGTACTTCGAGGTGGCCAGCGTGGTCACCACATTCCTCCTGCTGGGCCGGTTCCTGGAGGCGAACGCCAAGTCGAGGGCCGGGGACGCCCTGCGCGCCCTCCTGGACCTGGGCGCCAAGGACGCCACCATCCTGCAAGACGGCACCGAGACAAAGATCCCGGCAAGCCGGCTGGCGGTCGGGGACCTGATCGTGGTCCGCCCGGGTGAGAAGATCGCCACCGACGGCGTGGTGGTGGACGGCGCCTCAGCAGTGGACGCATCCCTGGTCACCGGCGAGTCGGTTCCCGTGGACGTCGGTCCGGGCAGCCTGGTCACCGGTGCCACCATCAATACGTCCGGCCGGGTGCTGGTCCGGGCCACGCGCGTCGGCGCCGAAACCACCCTGGCCCAGATGGGGCGGCTCGTTTCCCAGGCGCAGACCGGAAAGGCGCCGATCGCCCGGCTTGCCGACCGGATCAGCGCGGTATTCGTGCCGGTGGTCCTGGCCATCGCCGTCCTCACGTTCGCCGGCTGGCTGCTCGCCGCCGGGCCAGAACTCACAGGACCGGAGCTTCGTGCGGCCTTCACGGCCGCGGTGGCCGTGCTGGTCATCGCGTGCCCCTGCGCCCTTGGCCTGGCTACCCCCGTGGGCCTCCTGACCGGCACGGGTCGCGGCGCTCAACTGGGGATCCTCATCAAGGGTCCGCAGGTCCTGGAAGACACCCGCACGGTGGACACCATCCTGCTGGACAAGACCGGAACCGTCACCAGCGGCCAGCTATCCGTCCTCGCAACTGAGGCGTTCGCCCCGTTCAGCGAGGTGGAAATCCTGCGGCTGGCCGGTGCGGTCGAGTCGGCGTCGGAGCATCCGATCGCCGCCGCGATCGCTGCGGCCGCACGATCCGCAGTGCCCGCCACGGGCCGCCGGTCGCACACCAGCCATAGCGGCAGTGAAGCGGACGACGCCGCGGGCCTGCCCGCCGTCGTCGGCTTCCATTCCGCGCCGGGCGGCGGAGTGGTGGGAACCGTTGAAGGCCGGCTCGTGGTTGCCGGGCGCAGCGGTTGGCTGCGGGACAACGGCGTTGAGCCCACGCCGGCGCAGGGTCAGGCGCTCCGCGCCGCTGAAGAGTCCGGTGCCACGGCAATCTGGGTCGCCGTGGACGGCGAGGCTGCCGGCATCATCGAGCTGCGGGACACGGTCAAGGCGGGGTCGAAGGCGGCTGTCGCACGTCTCAAGGCCCTGGGCCTGCGGCCCATGCTGCTCACGGGCGACAACGCCGCGGTCGCGGCCCAGGTGGCTGCCGCCGTCGGAATTGACGCGGACGATGTGTTCGCCGGCGTGCTGCCCGAAGGCAAGGTGGAAGCCGTCCGGCGGCTGCAGGCCGGCGGCGCGACGGTGGCCATGGCAGGTGACGGCGTGAACGACGCCGCGGCGCTGGCGCAGGCGGACCTCGGCATCGCCATGGGCTCCGGCACGGACGTGGCCATCGAAGCCGCCGACCTGACCGTGATGGGCAACGACCTCGGGCAGGTGGCCACCGCAATCGAGCTGTCCCGGCGCACGCTGGCCACCATCAAGACCAACCTGTTCTGGGCCTTCTTCTACAACGCGGTGGGCATTCCGGTGGCGGCCCTCGGCCTGCTCAATCCCATGGTGGCCGGTGTGGCCATGGCGGCGAGTTCGGTGCTGGTGGTGGCCAACTCGCTCAGGCTGCGCCGCTTCGGCAGGTAGCACCCAACCAAGTAGCAGCACAGGGCGTTCCCAGCGCTGGGAACGCCCTCAGCTGCTACTCACTTGGGCCGGCGGGCACTTACTTGCGCCGGCGGGCACCAGACCCTAGGCCGTTCCGAAGCGGACGGCCGCCCGTGCCTTCGCCTTGGCCGCTTCCTCGTCGCGGTCCTTGGCGGGAGCGTGCGTCACAAGGGATTCGAGCAGATGCTGGGTCACGTGCGCTATCTCGTGCACGGCACGCTCGAACGCCTCCTCATTGGCCTTGGAGGGCGTGGTGCTGCCGCTGATTTTGCGGACGTACTGCAGCGCCGCGGCGTGTACCTCCTCGGACGTCGCGTGGGGTTCGTAGTTGTGGAGGGTACGGATATTCCGGCACATACCCCCATGCTAGGCTCTGGAACGCCGAGGATCGACCCTTCCGGGCCCGCTTCTGGCGGGGCTTCTGCCTATGGGGAGGACTCCATGGGGAGCGCTGCCCATCGACACACTTTTGGGCCGGAGGATAGTTTTTAGGCAATGGATCTTCCGGACGAGCCGGAGGCCGCTGGGGATGCCGACTGGATCGGGTCCGTTGATTAAAGGAGATATCTAATGGCTATTTGGGGTGCAGACATTGCGCAGCTGAAGAACTTGGGCACCAAGCTTCAGGCTGGTTCAAACGAAATCGAGAAGCAGAAGTCCCTGCTGACCAAGGTGCTCGAGGGCACCGACTGGAAGGGCCCGGACGCTGACAAGTTCCGCAGCGAGTGGCACGGCCAGCACGCAGCAGCCCTTGCCAAGGTGGCGCAGGCACTGGACGAGGCCGGCAAGCAGGCCAGCCGCAACGCTTCCCAGCAGGAGGAAGCCTCCCGCTAAACCGGGAACGCGCCGGAGGGCCGGACGCACCATGCGTCCGGCCCTCCGGCATTTAAGCGGTCCGTCACTGAGGATTGGACATCACTGAAGACTGGTCCCTTACTGAAGAGTTACGGGACGGGTTCGACGTCGTTCGCGTGGTCGAGCGGTCCAGTCACCGCTGCCGGGGCCCCAGGTTTGGCTTTCCGGAGCTCATCCAGCCGGACGCACAGCACGCCGCCCACGATCAGCATTCCGCCCGCGAGCTGGATGGCGCCGGGCAGTTCGCCAAGCAGCAGCCAGGCCCAGATCACGGCAAACAGCACCTCGGTGAGGGAGACGAACGAGGCCACCTTGGTGCCGAGTGCGCGTGCAGCCATGATCCCGGAGACGTAGGCCAGGACGGTTGCAAGAACCACGAGACCGCCCAGCGGAACCCACCACGGCGTGGTCCATGGGCCGAGTTTGGTATCGGCCGTGCTCATGGCCATGGGCAGGAGGCCGGTGGCCGCCGCCAGCCACATGACACCGGCACCCATCAGAAGTCCGCCGGACGCCAGGACGATGGGCGGCAGGGTGTCGTTCTCCTTGGCCGTGAGGAAGAAGTAGATAGCAAGGCAGACAGCCGCGGCAAGGCCCCAAAGCACGCCGACGGCGTCGACCTGCACTGCGCCGGTGAGGTCGAGGACGAGGACCAGCCCGCCCAAGGACAGCAACGTCCCGGCGATGGTGAGGGGGCGCGGCCGCTTCCGGCTTGCCGCCCAGAGCCACAGCACGATCAATACCGGGCCGAGGTATTCGAGCAGCAGTGCCACGCCAACAGACAGCCGGGCCACGGCGTTGAAGTAGAACAGCTGGCAGCCTGCGACGCCGATCAGGCCAAACAGGACGATGGTTAGCCAGTTCGACCGCAGCTGGTGCCACCGGCCCCGGAGCGCCGGAACCGCGGGGATTGCGAGGATAAGCGCGGCCCCGGTCAGCCGGGCAGTCACGGCTGCCCCGGGCGTCCAGCCGGTTTCCAGCAGTGCCTTGGCGAACGAGCCCGAAAGCCCGAAGATCGCAGAGGAAAAGAGGGCGACACCCAGTCCTGACGCCAGGAAGCCGGAGGCTTTGGCCGTGGCCGCCCGGGCGGGGGCGGCGTCCTGAGCGCGGGCGGGAGCCTGGGCCGGCACTGGGGCCGGCGCCACCACCGAAGCGGGAGCCGTTGAAGTTAGCGCCGTTTTGGCGCGGTTGTTCGATGCGGGCACGGATGCCTCCCGTCAGGAGTAAAGTGGGGTATTGGTCCTGACACTATGCCCCGCATTGTAAGGAGTCAAGATGGTCTTTGCCCCTGACACGGAACTCGCGCTGCGCTTCGTGGTGAACCTCATCAACTCGGCCGCCAACGGCGCGGAAAACCTGGCCACGGTGGAAGATCTGGACGAGTTCCTGAGGCAGGAGGGCTTTACCGGTTTCCGCACCCACGACGCCGCCGAGCTGTCCAGCATCCACGCACTGCGGACGGAACTGGCAGCCCTGTGGACAGCGGATGAGGATACGGCCGTTGCTGGCGTGAACAGGCTCCTGCGCGAGGCCCAGGCACTCCCCCAGCTCCTCAAGCACGACCAGTGGGACTGGCACCTGCACGCCACCACGCACGATGCCCCGCTGGCGGACAGGATGGGCACCGAAGCAGCCATGGCGCTGGTGGACGTGATCCGCAGCAAGGAGATGGACCGCATGCTCGTGTGCGCGGCCGATGACTGCGACGCGGCGGTGCTCGACCTCAGCCGGAACCGGTCCAAGCGGTACTGCGACACCGGAAACTGCGCCAACCGCGCGCACGTGGCGGCGTACCGGGCGCGCCGCGCCAGTGGAGAGTAATCAGCGCCGGCGGAGAGTAATCAGGGGCCGGCGAAGACTGGCCGTCGGGCGTTAGGAGGTTCCGGCGTCGGGCCCGGATTCGCCGGTTCCCGCCGAACCCGCAGCACCCGGGGCATCCGGCCGGCGCTGGGTTCCCCCGTTTTGGGTTCCTGAAGTCCCATGGCCGCCGTGTCCCTGCGAGGGCTTCCGGGCCGAGCTCAGGTTCACGCCGGAGCCTTTACCCAGGTGCGCGGCGTTGTCCTTGTAGCTCATGGACAGCATCGCGGCGATGACGAGGGTGACAATGAAGGCGATGCCGGCGGCGGTGAAGGCCAGGTCGAACCGCGGCGACCGGGCGCTGCCGCCGGAAGCAAAAATCAGCACTGCGAAGAATGCCACCACAGCCCAGAAGGCGGAGAACATCAGGGGTCCCTTCACCGAGGTCCGCAGGTTGCGCGGTTCTCCTGGTTTCTGGTGTGCCAAGGTGATTCCTCCCGTGCGGGCGGCGCGATGCGGCCTGCCCGCTGTGATGTGTGCTGGTCCTGAAGGGGTACTGGGTGTCGAAGGCTGTTCTACAACGAGTAGAAGCCTTGGTACTAGTTTACGGCCTTTGACGCGTCCGCCCGCGCATCGTGCCGGAGCGAGAGACCTGCCAGGATCCAGAGCACACCCGAGATTATGGCCCCGCCGCCGGCAACCCCCAGCAGCGCATGGGGACCAAGGCCCGCAAAGAACGGCAGGGTGCCGGCCGTGCCCAGCCCGATGACTCCGGAGGCCAGCCAGTCGCGGGCCAGGACATGCCGTCCGCGCAACTTAATGCCCAGCCACAGCTCGGCCGCCGACGCCACTGCCAGCCCCACGGCGCCAATCACGGCGAAGACCAGGCTGCCCTGCAGGAACAGCAGGGCCACTCCGGCACCGGTCAGGGCCGCGCCCGCAGCAGAGAGCAGGCGTCCGGCAGGCGCTTCCCGCCGGAAGCCGGTCAGCGGAATGCCCCACAGCAGGATCAGGCCGGTGGCCAGCAGATACGCTCCGCCCGTCAGCGACATTCCGGCCACGGAAGGGGCCGCCCAGAACACAGTCACGGCGCCGAACGCCAGCGCGGCGGCAGCCCGCAGCAGGGCGGGTTTCCACAGCTCCGCCGAGGGGGCAGGCACGTCGGATTCAGCAGGGTTAACGGGGGAAGTCACGGTTCCAGTTTAGTGCGCCGGCCTGTGCCCGCGAATCCGGGCCGCAGGCTAGGAGCCGAGCACCATCCAGCGGTCCGTCCTGGCCCGCAGTCCCAGGGTCACGGCCCGGGCGCACATGTAGCCCAGCGAAAAGGCCACCCACACCCAAACCAGGGCCGCCGCGCCGTCGGCCCCGGCCAGCGGCACCGCCAGCAGCAGCGGAAGGTACACCGCGAGATTTACGACGCCGGCAATCGCCAGATACTTCGCGTCGCCGGCCCCGATCAGCACCCCGTCGAGGACGAACACGTATCCGGCGAGCGGCTGGCTCGCGGCCAGAACCCACAAGGCCGCGGTCAGCACCGACTGGACGCCGGTGTCGGGCGTGAAGAGGGCGCCGGTGAACGGGGCTGCCAGAGCGAGCAGCACGCCGGTGGCCACACCGAAGCCGGTGCCCCAGCGGATCATGGTCCGGGTCAGGATCCGGGCTTTGCCGGGGTTGGAGGCGCCCAGCTCCTTGCCGATCAGCGCCTGCGCGGCGATGGCCAGGGCGTCCAGTGCGAAGGCGAGGAACGTGAAGACCGTCATGGCCAGCTGGTGTGCGGCCAGGTTCACGGCTCCCTGGGCCGTCACCACGAGGACGGTGGCGAGGATGGCGGTGCGCAGGCTCAGGGTCCGCAGCATCAGCCACGAGCCCACCTTGGTCATGGCCCGGATCCCATGCCAGTCGGGAAGCAGGCTGACGCCCTGATGACGGGCGTTGCGCTGCACCATCAACAGATACACCGCGGCCATGGCCCACTGCGCGATGCTGGTTCCCATTGCAGATCCAACCACGGACAGCCCGAGTCCGTAAACCAGCACCAGGTTCAGCACGATGTTCAGCGCGAATCCCGCCGTTGCCACTACTAACGGGGTGCGGGTGTCCTGCAGTCCCCTCAGCACGCCCGTGCCGGCGAAGATGAGCAGCATCGCGACCAGCCCGGGCATGGACCAGCGCAGATAGTCCACGGCGAACGTGCGGATCTCCGGGCTCGGCCCCATGAGCCCGATCAGCGGCTCCGCGGCGAGGAACCCTGCCAGCGCCAGCGCGGTCCCGAGCAGCAGGGCGAGCCAGACGCCGTCGCGCCCGGCGGCCAGCGCCCTGCCCAGCTGGCCGTCCCCTACCGCCCGCGCCACGGCAGGAGTGGTGGAGTAGGCCAGGAAAACCATCAGCCCCACCGCGGTGTGCAGCACCGCCGAGGCCAGTCCGACGCCGGCCAGCTGGGCCACGCCAAGGTGCCCCACGATGGCCGAATCGGCAAGCAGAAAGAGCGGTTCGGCGATCAGCGCGCCAAAGGCGGGAACGGCAAGCCGGAGGATTTCACGGCCGTGGCTCTCAGGCATTGGGGTGGAAATAGCGGCGGAGGGCGATTGGGGCACGGGTTCAGCCTAGCTGCCGCAGAAAAGATAACCACGACACATTAGTTGACACTTCAACAAAATTCCGCGAGAGTGGAAGAGAAGCATCACCCGACGCGCTCCGGACCGCATGCGCAAAAGAGACAAATTCCCAATCGATCCGAACGGTGAGAATCTCCATGAACCAGCCCACCCAGACCACCACAGCCCTGACGATCCTGCGAGTGATCGCGGGATTCCTCTTCGCCGCGCACGGCTGGCAGAAGTTCAACGAATTCACCATCGCCGGCACGCAGGCATCCTTCGCCAAGATGGGGGTCCCGGCCGCTGAGGTCGCCGCCCCGATCGTCGCCACGCTGGAACTGGTGGGCGGCATCGCCCTCATCCTCGGCGTGCTGACCCGCGTCTTCGCCGCCCTGCTCGCCCTGGACATGCTTGGCGCCCTCTTCCTGGTTCACGCTTCGGCCGGAGTTTTCGTGGCCAACGGCGGCTACGAGCTGGTTCTCCTGCTTGCAGCCGGGGCAGCGGCCATCGCCCTTGCCGGAGCCGGCCGCATCTCGGCGGACGCAGCCCTGTTCGGCCGCAGCGATTCAAAGCTCAAGGTTCTCGCGTAACAATTCCCGGCTATGCTGCACCGCTCCAGGGCGGTGACTGTCCAGGAAACAACGACGGCGGCCGCCCGCCTGGCACCAAAGCGCCAGGCGGGCGGCCGCGGTCGTTTAATGTCTTTCCGTGGTTTCGGCCGGTTGCTGTCAGCTCAGCCGGTATTGATGTCTGTTGTTCAGCCAGTGACGCCCGTCAGTTCATCCGGCGTGTGGGCCAGCGTTGCTGTGCGGACGATCTTTCCCGCCTTCAGGTCAACGGCGTGCAGTTTCCGCGTGGCCGGTTCGGTTACGTAGGCCATGGAGCCCTGGACGTACAAGGTGGGCCGCGGGTCCTGCCACGCCTCGGGCTCCTGCCAGGCCGGCACGACGGGAATCGTGGACTCGGTGGCGCCGGTCAGCGGGTTGAGAACATGCAGCGCGCCGTCGGTGCCGAGGACCAGCGCCTTCCCGGCCGGCCCGCGTCCCAGCGACCGGAAGGAATAGCTGGTCCCTAGTTCCACCAGCTTCAGAACCTTTGTGTCGGTGTTCACTAGTGAAATCCTGGTGGGCCGCTCCGGTACCGCTTCCTTGTCCACCTTGTAGTCGCCCAGCACCACAGGCGACGCCGGCGAGCCGGCCTGGTTGCCCATCCTGCCATAGGCGTCCGGGCTGGAGACCTTGGCGAACTTGCCGTCCTTGAATATCAGCATCCCGTCCTCGCATCCGAAGATCACGGTACTTTCGCCAGCCACCGCCTCACCGTGGACGCCAGGGCAGTTCGGGCTCCGGAGGATCTCCTTGCGGTCCTGGCCTGCGGCCTGCCCCAGGAGGGCCACGGCGCTGCGGGCATTCTCGTCCCCCACTGTCACCAGCAGCTTGCCGTCATCCAGTTCCACAGCCACGCCGTGGTGGGCTTCGGGCGCGGTGTAGGTCGCCGTCTCCGGAAGCCCGTCATCCGCCAGGGCTCCGAGGGCGGCCGATTCAAAGGACTCCACCTTGCCGGACCCATCACTGAAGAGGACGGTCCTGCCCGCGTGCCGCACCACATGGCCCGGCTTGCTAGCCCCGAACGCGTGATCCGTCAGTGCTGGCTGGGCGGCATAGGAATGGCCATGGTCGCCATGCTGCTCGGTCCAGGTGCCGGCATCGAGAACGCGGAACGAGTCGCCCGCCGCCACCAGGACGTGGCGGCCGTCCCCCGCAGGGCTGATGCGGTTGTAGCCCTCCATTGCAACGTCCCCCGCGGGCTTAAGGGTTGCCGCGTCCAGCACTCCGACACCGCCAGCGTAGGTGAAGACCAGGCGCGGCTCAGGGGCGCGAAGCTCGGTCGGTTCTGCGGTCCCCTCAAGCGGGGAGGGACTGGCAGAGCTTTCGGCGGCACTCTGCGCGGGGCCGGCGGCGCAGCCTGACAGCAGCAGGACAGCTCCGCAGGCGGCGGCCACCGGCGCTGCGAGCGGCCCTTTGAGGGACGCCACGAATGGCTTTTTGGACACCCTTGCGAATGGGCCCTCTGAGCGGCGGCGCATGGTGGTCGCGGCAGGAAAACTGAATCGTCTCGTCAACATGACACTAATGATAATCATTATTATTAACGCTTCGACCATTCCGGTTCTTGCATGACGCAGGATTCAGGGCCTGGGCGCCTCATGGCGTCGATGAGCACGTTTGTGAAGGCCCGGATCAGACTCAAGGACGGCGGTCAGTAAACTGCGACCATGAGCAAGACTGCTGCCAACTCAGTAACCCTTCGCTTCCTTGCCGCCCCCATGGACGTGGGCCACAGCGGATCCGTCGACGCCGGCACGGTGCTCGAGTGGGTGGACAAGGCGGCATATGCGGCCGCCGTCGGCTGGGCCAAGTCCTACTGCGTCACCGCCTACGTGGGGAACATCCACTTTGCCGACCCGGTGAACATTGGCGACATGGTTGAGGTCACGGCCACCATCGTCTACACCGGACGCTCCTCCATGCATATCCGGACGGTGGTTTCTTCCGGGGACCCCAAGGGCGGGCCGGCCACCATGCGCAGCCAGTGCATGGTGATCTTTGTGGCGGTTGGCGAGGACGGAAAACCCGTCCCGGTTAAGCAGTTCGAGCCGGTAACGGCGGAGGAACTGGAACAGCGGGACCACGCCCTGGCACGGATCGAGATCCGCGAGCAGATCGTCGAAGCCATGAGCGCCCAGGAATATACAGATGCCGGCACCGCCGAGCGCGTCGTCCTGCGGTTCATGGCAGCGCCCACCGACGTGAACTGGGGCGGAAAAGTCCATGGCGGCATCGTCATGAAATGGATCGACGAAGCCGCGTATGTTTGCGCCTCACGCTACTGCGGCCGGGACACGGTGGCAGTCTTCTCCGGCGGCGTGCGCTTCTACCGGCCGCTGCTGATTGGCCACGTGGTGGAGGTGGAGGCACGGCTGGTCTACACGGGCACCAAGGGCATGCACGTTGCCGTACATGTCCGGTCCGGGGACCCCAAGGGCCGTGAAATGAACCTGACCACCTACTGCCTCACCGTGATGGTCGCCCGCGACGCCGAGGGCACCTCGGTCCCCATCCCTGCATGGACCCCCGTGTCCGAGGAGGACAAGCGGCTTCATGCCCACGCTCGGGAGCTCCTGGAAATCCGGGCAGCAGCCCCGGGGAACAGGCTGCCCAACCATCTGCTGCAGTCGCAACGGCACTAGCACCGGCAGCCTGCGCTGCCCCCCTCGGACACTGCCCCCGCGGAGGGCAGGCCGGAGCCGCCGCAGCCTAGAAGCCGCCGCCTCCGCCGGCATCCCCAGCCATGTTGGCGAACCGCGAGTAATGGCCCTGGAAGGCGACCACGATGTCCTTGGTGGGGCCGTTACGGTGTTTGGCCACGAGGATGTCTGCCTCGCCGGCCCGCGGGGACTCCTTGTCATAGACGTCCTCGCGGTGCAGCAGAATCACCATGTCGGCGTCCTGCTCGATGGATCCGGATTCACGCAGGTCCGAGACCATGGGGCGCTTGTCCTGGCGCTGTTCAGAACCACGGTTCAGCTGCGACAGCGCGATGACGGGGACCTGGAGTTCCTTCGCGAGCAGCTTCAGCGCACGGGAGAACTCGGAGACTTCCTGCTGGCGGGACTCCACCTTCTTGCCCGAACTCATGAGCTGCAGGTAGTCAAGGATCACGAGTTTGAGGTCGTGCTGCTGCTTGAGGCGGCGGCACTTGGCCCGGATCTCCATGAGGGACATGTTGGGGCTGTCATCAATGAACAGCGGGGCATCATTCATGCGCCCCATGGTGGTGGCAATCTTGGACCACTGCTCATCCTTGATGGTGCCCTTGCGAAGGTCCTGAAGGCCGATGGTGGCCTCGGCCGACAGGAGGCGCATGGCGATCTCGTTGCGCCCCATTTCCAGCGAGAACATCACCGTGCTGAGGTTGTTCTTGATGGCAGCCGAGCGGGCAAAGTCCAGCGCGAAGGTGGACTTACCCACGGCGGGC
This sequence comes from Arthrobacter globiformis, assembly GCF_030817195.1. Classification (NCBI taxonomy): domain Bacteria; kingdom Bacillati; phylum Actinomycetota; class Actinomycetes; order Micrococcales; family Micrococcaceae; genus Arthrobacter; species Arthrobacter globiformis. The sequence continues at coordinate 188,508 of NZ_JAUSYZ010000001.1, forward strand.
CGGGCGGCAATGACGATCATCTGGCCCGGATGCAGCCCGTGCGTCAGCTCGTCCAGCTCGTAGAAGCCGGTGGGAACGCCCACCATGCCCTCGCCGCGGTGGCCGGAGGCTTCGATCTCATCCACCGTGGACTCCATGACGTCCTTCAGGACGACGTAGTCTTCCGCCGTGCGGCGCTCGGCGACCGCGTAGACCTCCGCCTGGGCCTGGTTGACCAGGTCTTCGACTTCGCCGTCCTGCCCGTACCCGAGCTGCACGATCTTGGTGCCGGCATTGACCAGCCGCCGGAGCACGGCGCGCTCGGCCACAATCTCGGCGTAGTAGCCTGCGTTCGCGGCCGTGGGTACCGTCTGAATGAGCTCATGGAGGTAGGCCGGTCCGCCGATCCGGTTGATCTCGCCGCGCTTGGTCAGCTCGTCGGACACGGTGACGGCATCCGCGGGTTCTCCGCGGCCATAGAGGTCGATGACGGCCTCATAGATGGTTTCGTGGGCAGGGCGGTAGAAGTCCTGCCCACGTAGGATCTCAACCACGTCCGCAATGGCGTCCTTGGAAAGCATCATGCCGCCCAGGACGGACTGTTCGGCGGGGATATCCTGGGGAGGTTTACGGCTGCCTTCGGATTCGCGGGTACCTTCGATTGAGTCCAGGTGCGTAACTGACAAAGCTGCCGTCCTCCATTGTGTCCACAGTCCGTACAGGAGGACTGCGGCGCGTGTGCCGTGTGCCGTGGGTGGGCCGCGCAGCAAGGATCTGCTGCCCGGGCTAATGCAACTACACCAGCAGGCCCTGACATTTTTCGGTCCAGGCCGTTGAACCCCGGCGACGCCTCATCCACAGGTTTTCCACAGGGCAGCACGAAATCTCCCGAAGCCCGGCTGTTCACCGGCTCCGGTCTTCAGGCCGGCAGGGAAAACTCACCCGAATGGGGTGTCTCCGCTACGTTAGCGCCCGGCTGCCCACTCACAAAGCCGGCCGTTTCGCACCTCTGTGGATAAGGTGTGCACAACAGACTGCTGCTTGTGCACAGCCTGTGGGGGAAGCTGTGGATAGTAATTTTCTTATCGGCATATATGCGGCCTGAGCTGCGGAAACATCCAGATTCTCCTGTGGACAAATTTAAATTTTTCGCCAACCTTCATCCACAGCCTTAACCGCCTGCTGGGGATACCGGCCGGTAAGTTCGCCCCAGGAGGGCGTTTTCGCCACCTGCATTCCCACTTTGTGATGCGGATCACCGGCATATGACGGGGCCGTCCACACATGCATGCCCTCTGGACGAATCTTCCAATCGGGGGCGATCACCGGAGGGCAGCATTATGCGCAGCCGGGCATATGCTGTGGATAACACGGATCTGGCGTTAAGCTCTAGGTATGGGCGACGTTCTGACAGTCTTGGTTCCTGCCCTTGTCCTCGCCGCAGCCCTCTGGGCTCTCGCTACGGCATTGAAGCCGCGGGATGGGGGCATGTCCGACGCGGACCGCTACCAGCTGGATCTGGCCCGGCGTTCCCAGGCCCACTACGCAGCCCAGGTTCAGGCGGCCATGGCGGCCCGGGCACGCATAGAGGCGGCAGCCCTGCCCAGCCAGAACCGGCAGCAGCAGATCCAGCAGCAGAACCAGCACCCTGCGGCACTTGGGCCAGGGACAATGCTGAACCCGCAGCTGGCGCTGGAGCTGCAGACATTGGTGCGCAACGGGCAGAAGCTCCAGGCCATCAGGCTTTTGCGCCAGGCCACCCATTCAAACCTTTTGACCGCCAAGCAATATGTAGATCGGCTGTAACCATGGAATCGCTCCTGATCCCCTTCCTGATCCTCGTGGCCGTGGCTGCCGCCGTGGCCCTCGGGGCACGTGCGTTCAGCCGCCGCCGGCGCACGGTCACGGAGCCGGCCAAACCGCCGGCGGAATCCGCGGAGCTCGCAAGGGAAGCCGCAGCAAAGCTGTCCGAGGACGAACACAGGCGCCTGTATGCGCTCATTGCCCAGGGCCAGGCCATGGCGGCGATCAAGCTGTACTACGAGGTGTCAGGACAGGGCTTGCGCGCATCGCGGGACGCGGTGGCCGCGCTGGCAGCCCATCCGCAGCCTTTCCGCTCACCGGCCCAGGAACCCAGCGAACCCGAAGACGACGACGAGCCACCGCAGCGGTTCCCGTACAGGTACCGGGCCATTGCCAGCAAAGGCGATGTCACCCGGGAAGTCAGCAGCAACATGCTCAATGACGAGATCTACGGCCGCATCCGCACGCTCGCCAAGAGCGGCAACGTCGAAGCAGCCGCCACCGCGCTGACCCGGCACTCGGACATCACCATGAAGCAGGCCCGCGAATTCATCGCCCTGCTGGATGACTAGCTGCTGGATGACTAGCTGAGGCCGGGTGGCCGCAGCCACCTAGAAGTCGAACAGGTCCCCCAGCCAGCCTTCCTTCTTCTTGTGGCGGCGGCGGTCATGGTCGCGGTCGTATCCCTTGCCGTAGCTGCGGTCGTCGTAGCGCGGCTGGTCACGCCGCGGTTCGACGTTGCGGTACAGCGGCGGAGGAACCATGCCGGGCGCGGGTGAGGCCGGAGTAGGGAGAACGGGCGCCGGAGGTGCCGCCGGAGCCCCCGCGTTGACCCGGTCGATGACCTTGTCCAGTTCGCCGCGGTCCAGCCACACACCCCGGCACTGCGGGCAGTAGTCGATTTCCACGCCGCTGCGTTCGCTCATTACCAGGTCTGAAGAATCAATGGGACATTTCATGCCCGGCACAACGAGCGGGTACTGCGATTAGTTCGCGTTACCCCCCGCCGAGATCCCGGCCAGCAGCTGTTCAAAGGGCAGCGACTCCAGCAGGGCCGGCTTGCGGCCCGGTTGGTCCCCTTCCAGGAGGCTGCTGAACTCTGTGGCCGCCCGTTCGATCCGCACCGAAAGGGGGGTTCCGCCGTCGTCCGTGCTTCCCCAGTCCTGGGGGCCGGCGAAGACGGCCGTGGCGGCCGTCCGCGTGCGCAGGTAGCTGAACAGGGGGCGCATGGCGTGGTCGAGCACCATCTGGTGGCGGTCCGTTCCGCCGGTGGCACCCAGGAGGGCAGCCTTGCCGTCCAGGGACTTGGGATCGAGCACGTCAATGAAGGACTTGAACAGCCCGCTGTAGGAGGCACTGAACACCGGTGAGACCGCGATGATGCCGTCGGAGGCCTCCACGGCGGCGATCACCTCTGCCAGCCGGGGCGGGGCAAAGCCCGTGACGAAGTTGTTGGCGATGTCCACGGCCAGTTCACGGAGTTCCACAACGTCCATGGTCACCTCGTAGCCGGCGGCCGTCAGCTCACGCGTGGCGGCGGCGGCCAGCTGGTCGGCAAGCAGGCGGGTCGACGACGGCACTCCCAGGCCGGCGGACAGAACGGTAATGCGGCGGGTCTCCATGGCGGTCTCCTCTGGTTGGCTCTGTACATGCATTTGCATCTACTCGCTCAACCCGGGAGGGCTCGCGTTTATTCCGCTGCCCCGTGGACGAAGGGGACACCGAAGCGGTGGGGTTTTCTCCCCGCAAAGCCAGCCTGTCACTGTATGGGCTAACGAATGCGCCGGAGTCGGCTGCGCTCCTCAAGTGTCTGGGAAAGCACAAGACAGGTGCCGGCTGCCTTTACATCAACAAGCTGGCCGACGTCGACGAAGGCGTTCTGGCCGAGCTGACCAGCATCGGCTACCGCTATGGGACCACAGTACTGCACAGCCAATAGCAGCCGGACGAGAGCCGCAGGAACGACGAAGCCCCCGCCGTCGGCTTTCCCTGGGGAATCCGACGGCGGGGGCCGTCAGCAGTTCAGGACTGCGGAGTAAACCGGCAGATGCCGGATCTACTACTTGCCTGCGACTACGTCGAGTTCGATCACAGCGGCAACGTCGTCGTGCAGACGGACGTTGGCCTGGTAGGAACCAACCGACTTGATGTGTGCCGGCAGTTCAACCTTGCGCTTGTCGATGCGGCCGAGGCCAGCGGCCTCAACAGCGTCGGCCACGTCGCCCTGCTTGACGGTGCCGAACAGGCGTCCGGTCTCGCCAGCCTTGACAACGAGCTTGACCGGCTTGGCGGAGAGTGCAGCGGCCTGCTTCTGAGCGTCTTCCAGGGAAGCGTGCTCGCGGGCAACGCGGGCAGCCTTGATGGACTCAACCTGCTTCTCGCCACCCTTGGACCAGGTCAGAGCGAAACCGCGGGGCAGCAGGAAGTTACGTGCGTAACCGTCCTTGACCTCGACAACGTCGCCAGCAGCACCGAGACCGGTTACTTCGTGGGTCAGAATGAGCTTTGCCATGTTAGTTAATCCCTTTCCTTAGCCCCGGCCAGCGCCGGAGTAGGGCAGCAGAGCAACTTCGCGGGCGTTCTTGATTGCCTGGGCGATCTTGCGCTGCTCCTGCACCGTGACGCCAGTGACGCGACGGGCGCGGATCTTTCCGCGGTCGGAGATGAACTTGCGCAGCAATGCTACGTCCTTGTAGTCGATGACAGTGATGTCAGCGGCCTTCAAGGGGTTGGACTTTGGTTTGGGCTTACGGAGTTCAGCCTTAGCCATCGTGGAGCTCCTATTCTAGGGAGCCCGTGAATCGTGATCCACGGGATGGTGGTGGTCCGATCGCGGCATGCACAAAACGCTCCGCATGGAACGCCATGGCAGATGCCGCGCCGGGCCTTTGTTTTGTTGTTTAGAAGGGAGGTTCGGAATCCGGGCCGTTGCCCCAGCCGCCGCCCGCATTGCTGACTCCGGGCGTGGCCCATGGGTCATCCTGCGCTGCTGCGGGCTGGTTGCCGCCCCAGTTTCCTCCGGTGTTGCCGCCCTGGTTTCCACCCTGGCCGCCACCGAATCCACCGCCACCGAAACCGCCGCTGTTGCCGCCGCCGAAACCGCCCTGCCCGCCGGAGCGCTGGGTGCGGTTGACTTTGGCATTGGCGTAACGCAGGCTCGGGCCGATTTCATCGACTTCGAGCTCGATAACGGTGCGCTTCTCGCCTTCTTTTGTTTCGTAGGAACGGCTCTTCAGGCGGCCGGAAACAATCACGCGGGTGCCCTTGGTGAGGGACTCGGCAACGTTCTCTGCTGCCTCGCGCCAGACTGAAGCGCGGAGGAACAGGGTCTCCCCGTCCTTCCACTCATTGGACTGGCGGTCGAAGGTGCGAGGCGTGGACGCGATGGTGAAGTTCGCTACTGCCGAACCTGACGGTGTGAACCTCAGTTCGGGGTCATTGGTGAGATTACCGATGACCGTAATAGTGGTTTCGCCTGCCATCTACTGCCTCCTTGTTCGTTCCTGCGGTGTAAAGAATGAAAATTGTGAGCTGAAATTACTCAGCAACAACCTTCTGCTCTTCGGGGCGGATGATCTTGGTGCGCATGATGGTCTCGTTGAGACCCAGCTGGCGGTCAAGTTCCTTGGCGGTAGCCGGCGTCGCGGTGAAGTTCACCACGGCGTAGATACCTTCGGACTTCTTCTTGATGTCGTAAGCCAGACGGCGACGGCCCCAGATGTCAACCTTTTCGATGGTTCCACCATCGTTGGTGATGACGTTCAGGAACTTCTGAAGCGACGGCTCTACGGTACGCTCTTCGACCTCGGGGTCGATGATTACCATCAATTCGTAAGGACGCATATGTGAACCCACCTCCTTTGGGCTAAGCGGTTACGGTATTTCCGTAACAGGAGGTTCATTTGCGATGCCGTGCAGGCCCGCGTCCAAAAATGGACCAGGGCGCAGCACAGACTTCACTATCTTAGTGCATCGCGGCGGAATTCCGCGATTCGGACAGCTCCAAGGCTACTGGCCCCGATGGAGGGCCGGAAGCGGCGGGCCGCCTATGTGGAAAACCGCGCAGAAAGCCGCGGCATCAGAACCTGGACAGGGTCACCAGCACCTTGCCCGACTCGACCGACACGTTGCCCCTGACATAGAACTGGACCTTGTCCGTCTCCTTCTCCCACTCGGGATTCGCCTTGCTGAAGGAGGCATTCCGCTCGTAGCTCACCGTGGCCCCGCCGGCCTTGCCTCCGCTGAGCCGCCAAGTGCCATCAAACGACCGGGTAAGCCCGTAGTCGGCGTCGGCGGTGACCGACCACTTCACGTTCCGGACATCGTCGAAGGCAAACCCTGAGAACGGGCAACCCTCCGGTTCGATGTCGGTGGATTTCTCGCACGCGTCCAGCGCGGCGGCTACCTGCCGGGACGTTTCCGCCACCAGCGCATCCGACGCCTTGACGGTAAGCCTGGCCATTTCGGGCGCCTGCAGGAGCGCCCCGGCCGAGACCATCACCTGCTGGTCCTCGACCGAGAGGTACTTCTCGCTGTCGGGAAGTCCTACCGAGTAGGATCCGGGAAACGCCGGGAGACTGATGTTTGTGCCAAAAGCAGTGGCCTCATTTTGACCCGCGGTGACAGTTATTCCGTTGACCGAGACGGCAGCCAGGGGAGCATCGGCGGAGATGATGACATGCTGAAGAGGGAACGCCTCAAGTTTCCAGTGGTCGTCCAAAAGCTCGGGCCGGTTCTTGACGAGGGCGAACGTCTGCTCGTACTTGCGCCCGCCCTGCCTCAGTTCAGCACGGACCTGCGCAGACTCACCGGAAACCTTGGTGGAAATAATCGAGAAGCCGTCGATGCGGTTGGCTGCGGCGCCGAGAACCTCATTCGTCAGGAGGGACCGCTCCTCGTTGGGCACGTCGGGATCCAGTATTTCCAGGGCCTTGCGCGCATCGCCGTCCACGAGTGCCTGGGCGTAGTCCTTCACAGGCTGGTCCGGGCCGGGTTTGACCGCATTGACCGTCACCACCGACCCGACGGCCAGCACCATGACCACACCGACGACGACGGCCGTCACCAGCAGGCGCTTCCTGCCCTTAGCCGTAAGCTGCCGTCCAGCGGGTGCGGTTGCGGGACCGGCTACACCCGGTTGGCTTTCCCCAGTCGGCTGATTCGCAACCCCGCCGCCTGCTGCCGGGCCGGGATAGACGGTGCCCGGATAGCCCTGAGGCCTTGCAGGGAGGACACGGACCAGCCGCTGCAGCCGGGCCGGCACCACCGGCACCACGTAGGGCGCCAGGAAGCGTGCCGAAACTTCGACCAGCAGCCCCCAGCCGAGGAAGACGGCCGGCGACCACCACGCCGGTGCCAGGACATATTGCCCGGCAGCGAGTCCCGGCGCGTCAAAGTCGGCGCGGACGGTCAGGAGAGGCAGCAGCAGCAGTCCCAGAAAGAAGAATCCGGCGGGAACGGGCACCCATGACCGGAAGTCACCGTTTGGGACCTGTCCCCTGCGCAGCAGAACGCAAAGGCCGGAAATAACCGTGCACACCAAGGCCAGTGCCAGCGCCGCCCACGCAGCGCCAGCGAGGTCCGTGCCGGCTGCGTCAGCACCGAAGCCGTAAATGGTCTGGTCCTCGTTCGGGTTCTGCTGCGCCGCGAAAATCTGCGTCGTCTCTGACAGCACGTGGAGGCCTCCGAGATGGCCGGCCACAAGGCCATAACCCGCCGCGTTGCCCATCAGCAGCGGACCGGATAACAGGGCCGCCCAGCCGCCGGAGACGGCGGCAGTGATCCACGCCGCCGGGACGGCGATGACCGAAAACACTGCCGCGTGTACAGCGATGACGGCCAGCGGCAGGTTCAGTCTGCCGCGCAGCAGTGATGCACCACCGTACGCCGCGCGCCGCGAATATGTAGCGTTCCGGGACAGCGCAGACAGCCCGGCAGCAAGAAGGAAGGCCACAACGACTGACCATCCGCCGGCTGCTGAAATGGGATCGACGCTGAATCCGCCTCCGCCGGGAAACCGGACGGCAGCGGCTGCGGCCACACCGTTGACCAGCAGCGCGAAAACCGCGCCGCTGACTGCGGACTGAAGCAGGAGCTGCGGACGGCCGGCGGAAGGAAACCGCAGTTCTGCCAAGCGGCTGGCCAGACAGATGCCCACAGCGCTGACCAGCAGCACCGACAACGGGACCGCATAAATGTGGCCCTCACCCCGGACAGACCCAAGAAAGGGCACCACACCTGACACGGCGGTACCCGCGCTGCCCAAATGCGCCATGGCCACCAGTTGGGCGGCCAATTGGCCCAGCTGGGACCAGCCGTCCGGTGCCTGCTCCGCGGCAATTGCTCCGCCCAGTGCGGGTATCTGGTTGCCCTGGCTGGCGGCAATGCCGGCGAGTGACAGGACCACGGTTGCGAGGCTGAACGTGTACACCGCGACGTAGGAGGCAACCGCAGCGGCAGCGCCGGTCCAAAGCAGGCGGAAATCGAAGAATGAATTGCCCGTTTGCGGGCCGGGAGGTGTTCCAGGTTGATGCGCCGGAAGATCGGGCACGGCAGGCGTGGAAACAGGTGGTTGTTGCGACATTTTCCCCAGATTTCTGTCGGACTCTCACTGATGCTGTGAATCTAGGGGGAATCCGGCGCCGGCGCCAGTCATATGGCCCGGCTGTGGACAACTCCGGCCGGGAATACTGGAGCCATGACGATTCTGAAATCCGTGTTCCTCTTCACCCTGGCTGCCGTGGCGGAGATCGGCGGAGCCTGGCTGATCTGGCAGGCCGTGCGGGAGGACAAGGCGTGGTGGTGGGCCGGACTCGGCATTGTGGCGCTGGGGCTTTACGGCTTCGTGGCCGCTTTCCAGCCGGACGCGCACTTTGGCCGTGTCCTGGCGGCGTATGGCGGGGTGTTCATTGTCGGTTCCCTGGCCTGGGGCATGCTTCTTGACGGGTTCCGGCCCGACCGCTGGGACCTCATCGGGGCCACAGTCTGCCTCGTTGGCGTCGCCGTCATCATGTTCGCCCCAAGGCAGGGCTGACCGCCCAATGGAAAACCATCTGCCCGGTCAGGCCGTAACGGCCAACCGGGCAGATGGTTCAGAAAAGGTGGTTCCAAGAGATGCGGAGCCGGACTACGACGCCGGGCCGGACCCCACGCGTGCCTCCGCGGTTTCGGGGGACGTTTCGGAGGTGGCCTGCACCTCAGCCCGGCCCGGGCCGCCCTTGCGGTAGCGCCACACACCGATGCCGACCACCACGACGGCCAGAGCAACGGAGAGCAGGAGCGACTCGCGGGTGGTATCCAGGATGACCATGCCGATGATGAGCGCCACGATGCTGCCGATGGCCAGCCAGGTGAGGTAGGGGAAGAACCACATCTTCAGCGTCAGGTCCTTGGCCGCCGCCCCCATCCGGCGGCGCAGCACCAGCTGCGACGCTGCAATGACCAGCCAGACAAAGAGCGCGATGGCCCCGGAGGTGTTCACCAGGAACAGGAAAACCGTGTCCGGGGCGATGTAGTTCAGTCCCACGGTGATGAAGCCGACCACGGTGGATGCAAGCACTGCTGCGGCGGGCACCCCGCGCTTGGAGATGCGGGTCCAGGACTTCGGGGCATCCCCGCGCTGCGAGAGCGAGAACAGCATGCGGCTGGCCGTGTAGAGGCCCGAGTTCAGGCAGGAGAGCACCGAGGTCAGCACCACGACGTCCATGATGGTGCCCGCGCCGGGGATACCAAAGAGTTCAATGACCGCGACGTAGGGGCTCTTGGCAACGTTGGCGGAGTTCCAGGGCAGCAGCGTGACAACAATCGCGATGGAGCCGATGTAGAAGACGAGGATGCGCCAGACGGTGGACTTCACGGCCTTCTTGACCGCTTCAACAGGGTTTTCGGATTCACCGGCTGCGATGGTGGCGATCTCGGCCCCGAAGAACGCGAAGACCACCACGAGGATTCCGGCCAGGACGGCTCCCGGGCCGTTGGGGAGAAAGCCGCCGTTGCCCGTCAGGTTGCTCAGGCCAGGCGCCGGGACGCCCGGAACCAGGCCGAGGATCGCCGCCACACCGAAGAGGAGGAACAGGATGATGGCCGTGACCTTGATGGAGGCGAACCAGAACTCGAACTCCCCGTAGGACTTCACCGAGCCGAGGTTGGTCAGCGTGAGCAGGACCATGAGCACCAGCGCCCAGACCCACTGGTCGATGCCGGGCACCCAGCGGTGCATGATGGCCGCGCCGGCGGTCGCCTCGATGCCCAGGACGATGATCCAGAACCACGCATAGAGCCAGCCGATACTGAAGCCCGCCCAGCGGCCCAGCGCCTTGTCCGCGTAGGTGGAGAAGGAACCCGTTTCGGGGTTCGCGGCCGCCATCTCGCCAAGCATCCGCATGACCAAAATGACCACGATGCCTGCGGCCATGTAGGCCAGCAGGATGCCGGGACCGGCCTGCTGGATGGCCGCGCCGGAGCCGACGAACAGGCCGGCGCCGATGACGCCCGCAATGGCGATCATCGACAGGTGCCGGGGTTTTAGGGATTTCGACAGTTGTTGGTCAGCGTGCATGGCTGCGCCATCCTCGTTTTGATTGCAGGTTTTGGGGCGGTGGCCGGGCGGCAGAGTCTGTGCCGGGGACCACACTGTGCGTTTCACACTAAGGGAGCCCGGGGCAGGTCCGGGCTGTGCAAAGACACAGTTTAGGGCACTCGAAAACAGGCGTATTTCCAACCGGACACCCAAGAGAGCAACAAAGGTTTCCTCCAGGGCACTTTTGTAACAGGGTGGAAATCTGTCATCTACGCCCTAGGCGTGCGCTGCGGCTCCAAAGAACAGCTCCGTCACACGGGCAAGGCGGTGCGGATCCTCCACGCCGCAGAGCTCCCTTGCCGAGTGCATCGACAGGAGCGGGACACCCACGTCCACGGTCCTGATGCCCAGCCGGGTGGCCGTCAGCGGGCCGATCGTGGAACCGCACGGCATCACGTTGTTGGAGACAAACTCCTGGAAGGGAACCCCGGCCTCGCCGCACAGCCGCGCCCAGAGTGCAGCCCCGGCGGCGTCGGTGGCGTACCGCTGGTTGGCGTTAATCTTGAGCAGCGGTCCGCCGTTGAGGACGGGACGGTTGACGGGGTCGTGCCGTTCGGCATAGTTGGGGTGGACGGCGTGGCCGGCGTCGGCAGAAACACAGAACGACGCCGCGAACGCCTGCCGCCGCTGGCTCGCCGAGGCGCCCAGCCCGTCCGAGATCCGGACCAGAATGTCTTCCAGGACCGGTCCGGACGCCCCGGACCGGGACGCCGAACCGATTTCTTCGTGATCGAAGGCGGCGAGCACCGCAATCGGTGCGGTTCCCCCGGAAGCCTCCGGGCCGCCGTCGGAAGCGTCAGCGTGCGCGATCAGCGCCGTGATCCCGGCGTGCGTGGCGGACAGGTTGTCCAGCCGCCCGGAGGCGAAGAACTCACTCCTGACCCCGAAAACCGCAGGCGGCTGCGTGTCCGCGATGACGACGTCGTACCCGCCGATCCGGGCCGGATCAAGAGGCGTGCCGTCAGCAGGCGTGCCCTCGCCGGACACCCGTTCGGCCAGCACCGCCAGCAGGTCCTCCCCGCCAGGATCGCCAAGCCCGAACACCGGGTTCATGTGCTGCTGTTTGTCGAGGGTGAGGCCATCATTCACGGCCCGGTCAAGGTGGATGGCCAGCTGCGGAAAGCGCAGCAGCGGACCGGTGGCGGTCAGGTGCTGCGTGCCGTCGAGCATCACGAGGCGCCCGGCCAGCTGCAGTTCCCGGTCCAGCCACGAGTTCAGCAGCGGACCGCCGTAGACCTCCACGCCCGCCTGTAGCCATCCGAAACGGCCCGTGGTCGGCTTGGGCTTGAGCTTAAACGACGGCGAGTCCGTGTGGGCGCCCAGGATGTTGAAGCCGGTGGTGGGTCCGGCACCTTTGGGCGTGACCCATCCGATGAGCGCACCGTCCCGGACGACGTAGAACTTGCCTGCCGTGGCCTCCCAGGGTTGCAGCTCGTCCAGGCCGGTGAAGCCGGCGTCCGCCAGACGCCGCGCGCCCTCGTGGGCGGCGTGAAAGCTCGACGGCGAAGCGCTGACGTAGTCGCCCAGGTCCCGGATGTGCTCTGCTGCGGAGGAATGGAGAGGCATGGCTCCGAGTCTAGCGTTGCCCTAGATAGTGACGTTGAGCCCTGCCGTGTAGCCGCCGGAGACGGATCCCGACATGGTGGCCAGCTGGTAGATGCCGCCGTCCTCGCCGAACACGTTGTCCGACCGCAGCGTGGTGTTGGGGAAATTCCGGGCGCTGGTTTCGTAGCCCGTGGAGGCGTAGACCTCGCGGCACGCGGCGTCGGTCATGGCTATCTGCGAGACAGCAAGGACCTGCCCAGCCGCCGTGGCGTTGTTCATGGACTCGAACACCTCAAAGTGGATGTGCGGCCAGCGGCCGTTGTAGGCGCCCGGGTAGATGGTCTTGAAGGTGACCTGGCCGTTGGCGTCCGCCTCCTGCACGCCGCGCAGGAAGTTCTCGTTCTCCAGCCCCGAATCGTAGAGCGAGTACCGTCCCTCCTTGTCGCAGTGCCAGGCGTAGACGGCCGCGCCGGTCAGCGGGACGCAGCCATTGGCGTTGTCGAGCAGGGTAAGCGTGACGGTCAGAGGTACGCCGTCCGCCGTCGTGGTCGACGTGCCGAAGCTTGAGGTGATGTCCTGCCGGACCACACCGGAGGCTTCCAGGACGTTCGGTCCGTTGGAGCCGTCGCCAGGGTACGGCCCGGCCGTCTCCTGCGGGATCTCGACGCCGCATTCGGCGATCGCCCGGGTGACGGTGGGAGTCGAGGTAGCCGAGGCGGACGGCGCCGTCGTCGTTGCGGTGGCGGAAGCAGTGGCGGTTGCGGCAGCGGAAGCCGACGACGGCGACGGCGATCCTGATGGTGCCGATGATGACCCGCCGGGCGTGCACGCCGCCAGCGCGGCCGCCGTGCCGGCGCCGAGGAACATTCCCAGCGAACGTCGGGACACCAGCGTGGACAGATCGAACTCGAGCCCGCGGTCATGGTTGGGATGCGGCTCGTGCCGGGGCTGGTGTCCGTCGGGTGTGCGTGGCGCAGTCGTCATGGCACCATCCAACTCCAGCCTGCTATGGCCTGCATAGGGCCCGGCTGTGTGGAAGCTGTGGAGCCTGTTTCAGCAATTGCCCGTTCAGTAGTCCGGGTTGCTCGGGGTCACCAGCCCGGTTTCGTAGGCGTACACCACGGCCTGGACGCGGTCACGGAGGTGCAGCTTGGTCAGGATCCGCCGCACATGTGTCTTCACGGTGGCCTCCGACAGGAAATAGCGGTGCGCGATCTCCGCATTGGAAAGCCCCTCGGACATCGCTTCCAGCATCTCGGTTTCGCGGGGAGTGAGGTCCTCCAGCAGCGGGTCGCGGGGAACAGGTGCCGCGGCCGGCGGGGACGCCGCGCCCGGACCGTCCAACGCGGAAACGGGTCCGGCACCGCGGACGTACGTCTCAAGAAGCCGCTGGGTCACCCGGGGCGCCACCACGGCGTCCCCGCTCGCCACCACCCGCACGGCCTGGACCAGTTCGGCGGGTGCCACATCCTTCAGCAGGAAGGCCGAGGCCCCGGCCTGAAGCCCGGCGAAGGCGTACTCGTCCAGGTCGAAAGTGGTCAGGATGATGATCCTGGCACGCGAACCTGAACTGGTGATGGCCCGGGTGGCCTCGATCCCGTCGAGCGTAGGCATCCGGACGTCCATGAGCACGACGTCGGGATCGAGGTGGCCCACCTGGCGGACGGCGTCGGCCCCATCGGAGGCCTCGCCCACCACCTCAAGTCCGTCCTCACCCTCCAGAATGAGCCGGAAACCCATCCGCAGCAGCGGCTGGTCATCCGCCAGCAGGACCCGGAGGCGTCCGGATTCGTTCATTTGTTCCCCCATTTGCCGTTCTCCGAGTTGCCGTCCCGCATCCTGCCGGTCAGCGTCCGCCATCCTGCATCCTGCCGTTCAATGCCAGGACCGCCCGCACACGCCAGCCGCCGCCGGCGGCCGGGCCTGCCTCCACCGTACCGCCGTAGATCCGGGCCCGTTCCTTCATCCCGGCCAGGCCCTGTCCTGTCCCGCCGGAACTGATGGCATCAACGGTGCCCCGGCCGTCGTCGAGCACTTCAATGGTGACGGTGGAATCGTCGCGCACCACCACCACGTCCACCCGGCTCAGCGCGCGGCCGTAGCGCAGCACGTTGGTCAGTGATTCCTGCACGATCCGGTACACGGTCAGCTGGAGAGCCACGTCCTCCGGCAGCGCCGGACCCGTGTGCGAGTAGTGGACGGGAAGGCCTGCGGTCCGGAAGCCGTCCAGCAGCTTCCCGAGGCTGGCGCCGTCCGCGAGCGGCTCACGGGGCGCCTGGCCGGCTGGGGCGTCATCCCGCAGGACCCCGAGGACCCGGCGCATGTCCGCCAGGGCGGCGCGGCCGGTTCTGGACAGTTCCGCAAGGACCTCCGCGGCGCGTTCCGGATCCCTGCGGACCACGACGGCGGCCCCGTCGGACAGGGCGACCATCACGGTCAGCGAGTGGGCAACGACGTCGTGCATCTCGCGGGCGATCCTGTTGCGTTCGTTGACTGAGCCCAGGCGGGCGGCCTGCGCGGCCCATGCCGCGATTTCCTGCTCGTGCTCCCGCCGCTGCCGGACGGATATGCCGATTCCGGTGGCGATGATGTTGGAGAACGCGATGCTGGTGCCGGCCGCGATGGTGGTCACCAGCTGGAACTCCTCCGGCGAGGCGGCGTGCCTGGGCAGTTCCCGCTCCAGCGGTCCCACTGCGGCCAGGAAGTACAGCAGCGCCAGTGGTGCCGTGGCCACGGCCATCGTGACCAGGGCAAAGCGGCGCGTGTGGACCACAGCCACCGCGTACAGCGAGAACCACAGCCCTGCTGACACGTTGGATCCCCACGGATGAAGCAGGCTGACGCCAACCTCGGCCGCCGCGACGAATACCACCACGGCCACCGGGTGCCGGCACCGCAGGAACAGGGACAGCGCGACGGCCGCGAGCAGCGCGACCGCGGCCCACCTGCCCGCATTAATGGCGTCGATCACGGTGGGCGCCACCAGCACCGCATAGCAGGCGACGACCACGGCATCCATGGCCCGCGGACGCCGGTGCAGGTAGCGCCGGAGCAGGCCCCGCCGTCGGGCAGCAAGCTCGGCGAAGGACGCGTCAGCCGGCGTAGCTGGCGCGTCCTTCACGGAAACAGCATCAATCATGGGCAGGACCTGCGCGGCTAGACGTCCCGTTTCTTCAGCAGGACCATGGCCAGGACCACCGGCACCACCACCCAGGCGCCCAGCACCAGGGCCGCCTGCCAGACCTCCAGCGTGTCCGGGACGTGCTCCACGGCGGTCAGCGGGTTGATCGTGTTTCCGGGGAGGTACTTGCGCGCCTCCTCGAAGAAGTCGCCGGGGATGAGCTGGAACGCGATCGGAGCCACAAAAAACAGGCCAACGAGGGCCATGATGCCGCCGGCTGAATTCCGCAGCATCGTGCCGAGTGCCATGCCGATTGCGGCCACCGCTGCCACGTACACACTGGTGACGACGAGCAGCTTGACCGACTGCGAGCTGGCGAGGTCGAGCTTGAGATCGAAGTTGCCCAGGATCGGCACCGCCACCAGGCCGGCGATGTAGGTGGATACGGCCGTCACGACGAAGGCGCTGAGGATGACCACCACGAGCTTGGCAATGAACGCGGGGAGCCGCTTGGGCACCGCCGCGAACGTCGAGCGGGCCATGCCGGTGGTGAACTCCGAACTCATGAGGAGGACGCCCAGTGAGCCCAGAATCAGCTGTGCAAAGGCGACGCCCGAGGTGGGGACGGTGACGGCGAGGTCGCCGCCCTGTGCCGCGATGGCCGCAGCCGCCTCGGGATCGGAGCTGGCCTGGTCTGCGAACTGGCCTGTTCCCCAGGCGGACAGGGCGCCGAAGCCAACCATGACGACGGCCGTCGAAACAAGCAGGATCAGTGTGGACAGGAGCGTGCGGAACTTGATGAATTCCGAGTTCAGGACCCGGAAGAAGCTTGGACCCGGTCCCGGGTTTGCAGCGTTGCGGGTGGCCGCGCGGCCGGGACCGGCGGCAGGCTGGGTGGAAGTCGATGTGCTCATGGCGTCAGTTGCCTCCGGACTGGGCGGGAACCGGGGCTCCCGTGGTGATCAGCGAGTGGTATTCGACCTCGTCCTTGGTCAGCTCCATGTAGGCCTCTTCGAGGCTGGCCTGGAGCGGGGTGAGTTCGTAGATCAGAACGTGGTTGTCCAGGGCGCTGCGGGCGATCTGCCGGGGGTCCAGGCCCGTGACCTCGAGGAGTTCATGGTCCTGCAGCTCCACCGAGACACCTGTTCCGGCGAGAACGTGCATGAGCCGGTCGGGCTGGTCGGAGCGGACCCGGGTCCGGCTCTGGCCCTTGCCCGTGATGATGTCCTTGATGGGTGCGTCGGCAATGATCTTTCCGCGGCCGATCACAATCAGATGGTCGGCGGTCAGGGCCATCTCACTCATGAGGTGGCTGGAGAGGAACACCGTGCGCCCCTCGGAAGCCAGGTACTTCACGAGGTTCCGCACCCAGACCACGCCTTCCGGATCGAGCCCGTTGACGGGTTCGTCCAGGATGATGGTCTGCGGATCGCCCAGGAGCGCGGCCGCGATGCCCAGCCGCTGACCCATGCCAAGGGAGAACCCCTTGACCTTTTTCCGGGCCACGTCCGCCAGACCGGTCATGTCGATGACCTCGTGCACCCGCTTCCGCGGGATGCTGTGCGTGGCGGCCATGGCCAGCAGATGGTTGTACGCGGAGCGGCTCGTGTGGACGGCCTTGGCGTCCAGCAGTGCCCCGATTTCGCGCAACGGTGCGGTGTGCCGGGCGAACGGGACACCGTTGACGGTGACCGTTCCCGCCGTCGGGGTGTCCAGGCCCATGATCATGCGCATGGTGGTCGACTTGCCGGCGCCGTTGGGTCCCAGAAAGCCGGTGACCTGGCCGTCTTGGACGGTGAAACTGACGCCGCCGACGGCGGTTTTGTCGCCGTAGACTTTTGTCAGGCCTTCTGCCTCAATCATGGAAGCTTTCCTTTGCGTAGCTACGGGCGTGCTGTCTGGTGTGCACGTTCCACGCTACCGACGCCGGCTGCCGAATTCGCCGGTCTCAGGGATGATTCAGGGGCGAATCAGGGTCTCGGGTGTCATCCGGTGGGATGAGCGACGGGTCAGCTGCCGTCCGCCGGTGAGTAGTAGCGCAGGGCGGCACGTTTCAGGGTGAATTCGACGGCCCGGACGCCGGGCATGGCTTCGCCGTCCACCGCCAGCACCATGGGGGCGGTGCCGCACTCCACGCGGACACGGGTGGCTTCGGTGAGGTGGGTGATCCTGGACGTCGCCACCGTGCCGGTCAGCACGGACCAAAGCATGCGGAGGCGGGCGAACGACTCGTCGGCGGTCATCATCCTGACGTCCAGCACACCGTCGTCCAGTACCGGCCGGAAGAGCGGGGCGTGGTCCCGAGGGTAGTAGCGGCCGCGGCCCAGATACATGATCCACAGCCTGTGCCGGACGCCATTGACGATCAGCGTAATCGGCTTCTCCATGGCGAAGGTCCGGAACATCGCCACAACCCCGGCGAGAGGCTTCCCGAGGGCGGGCTGCAACTGTTCGCGACGCCGCACCAGGTTCGGGTACAGCCCGATGCTTGCGGTGTTAAGCATGATCAGCTCCACCCGTTCGGGATCGTCCGCGAGACCGCGTTCAACAGCCACGGCCCCGACGTCTGCCAGCGCCGCTTCACCGCGTTCCGCTGCGGCCACCGCCTCCACCAGGGAGGGCGTTCCGGCGTCCCGGGCGAAGTGGTTGAGGGTTCCGCCGGCCAGCACCAGCAAGGGAAGATCATGCTCGACGGCGGCCGCCGCCGCAGTGCCCACCGTTCCGTCCCCGCCCCACACCCCGAGTGCGCGAATGCCCGGCACGGCGGCTGCCTCCTCCATCCGCTGGGCAATGTCGTCGTCCGGTGCGACGAGCGTTATATGAGCGAGCGGGAAGACTTCCCTCAGGGCGGCAGCCGTTTCCTCAGTAAAGGAGCCACCCAGTGTGTTCACGGCGATGCTCAGGCCCTCGCCCTGCGGGAGTGGGGCCGCCTGTACCCGTTGCTTGGACGTGGCGGGCATGGGCGGGCGAACAGGCCACCACCTTCTCGTCACGAGGGCTGCGCCCGCACCGATCGCCGAACCGAAGAGCACATCCGAGGGCCAGTGGGCGCCTGTATGCACTCTGGAGTATGCAACGCCGGCGGCAACAGGAGCGACGACTGCTCCGAGCACCGGCTGTACCATTCCACTGCCCAAGGCGAATGCGACCGCTGAGGCCGAGTGGCCGGACGGCATGGATGAACTGGTGGGTTGCGGATGGACGAAGCGGAACACCGGCAAATGCTCAGGGAGCGGCCGCGCGCGGGGCAGCAGGGTCTTGAAAACGAGGTTCGTCACAGCTGAGGCGACGCCCTGGGCCAGCAGGCCGTGGAGTGCTGCGCGCCTGGTTCGCCCCGGGATGGCGGCAGCCACGGCAGCCACGCCAAACCACAGCTTGCCCTTGTTGGCCGAGGCCGAGAGCCGGCGGAAAAACGTGTCATGGTGCCCGCCCGGGAAGCCGGAGACGGTCCGCATCAGCGTGCGGTCGAGGGCGGCAATCCAGCCTGGCCCCCGGTGCAGCATTCGTCGCATTTCCCCACCCTACCGCCCGGTACCGCGGTGTGCTCCCGGCATCTGTCCCGCTAAGGTCATTCCCTGGCGGGAAGCGGCTTGGCGGCGCCGGCGAGCATCAGGGCAACCAGGATGGGCACACCGATGGCCAGCAGTGCCATGTGAATTCCGGTCAGGTCCCCCAGGTAGCCGAGCAGCGGCGGACCGGCCAGGAAGGCGACATAGCCGATGGTGGAAACCACCGACACCCTTGCCGCTGCGTGCCGGGGATCGTCTGCAGCTGCCGACATCCCCATGGGAAAGGCCAGGGCCGCCCCCACTCCCCACAGCGCTGCTCCAACGGCAGCAAGCCCCAGGTTTCCGGCAAACACGAACAGTGCCAGGCCTGCGGCGGCGGCTGCCATGCTGCCCCGGAGCACTGCCACCCGGCCGTACCTGTCAATGACGGTGCCGCCGAAGAAGCGCATCGTGGTCATAGGCCAGGACGAAGAGCGCGAAGAGCAGTGCGCCGGTCGATTCGGAGGTTCCCAACCCGTCCACGGATGCCTTGGCGATCCAGTCGTTGCCTGCGCCCTCGGTCAGCGTGGCGCCGAGAACCACGACGCCGATCAGCAGGGTGCGCCCGTCCCGCCATGCCGAAGGTCCGCGTGCCGTCTTGGCTTCACCGTCGGCGGGCCGCTCCGGTGCCGTGTGGGGGAGGAAGTACCGGGGGACCACTATTGTCAGCACCGCCACTGAGGCGGCGATGACCAGCAGGTGCTGCGGCAAACCCACGCCCATTCCCGACAGACCAGCCCCGATCAGGGCGCCTACGAAGGCACCGCCACTGAAGGCAGCGTGGAACTTGGGCATCACCGTCTTGCGGAGCCGGTGCTCGACGTCTGCGCCCTCAACGTTCTGGGACACGTCCCACAGCCCGATGCCGATGCCGAAAAAGAAGAGGGATGCAGCGGTGCCGGGAACAGACTCAGCGAGCAGCGACACTGCGATGCCTACACCCGCCAGCGCGGCCAGCAGGCCGCTGGCCCGGACGGTGTTGGCGGTGCCGATCCGGCTGATGACGTGCCCGGCGGTGGGAAGCGCGATCAGCGACCCGACGGCGGTGCACAGCAGCAGGGTTCCCATCTGCCCGGACGAGATCCCCAGGATCTCCGTCACAGCCGGAATGCGGGCCGCCCAGCTCGCAAAGACCAGGCCGTTGGCGCCGAAAATGATGAACGTGGCCAAGGCGGCGGCGGAAACCTGCCGGCCGGCAAGCTGCTGGGTTGAGGTCATCCGACAACTCTAGTGCCGCACTGGTCGAGCCTGTCGGAACCCTCAGCGGGCGCGTTCCACCCGCTTCTCATCCCAAACCGGCTCGGCCGACTCGTACACCTTGCCATCGGAGCCGAAGACCAGGAAGCGGTCGAAGGTCCGGGCGAACCAGCGGTCGTGCGTGACGGCGAGGACCGTGCCCTCGAAGTGGTCGATGGCCCGCTCCAGGGCCTCGGCCGAGTGCAGGTCGAGGTTGTCGGTGGGCTCGTCCAGCAGTAGCAGCGTGGCGCCGGACAGCTGCAGCAGCAGGATCTGGAACCGTGCCTGCTGTCCGCCGGACAGCGACTCGTACTTCTGTTCCGACTGCCCCGCCAGCCCATAGCCGTCGAGTGCTCCGGCAGCGGCCTCCCGGCCCAAACCGGAACGGTGTTCGTCGCCGCGGTGCAGGATGTCCAGCAGCGTGCGGTTCATGAGGTCGGGCCGGACGTGGGTCTGCGCAAAGAACCCCGGCCGGATACGGGCGCCAAGTTTCACGGTGCCCTCGTGGGGCACTTCGGCGATTTCGACGTCGGACACCGGCAGGTGTTCCCGCTCCGGGTCGGTGCCCCCGGTGGCCAGCAGCCGCAGGAAGTGCGACTTGCCGGACCCGTTGGAGCCCAGCACGCCCACCCGGTCCCCGAACCAGATCTCGGTGGAGAAGGGCTTCATCAGGCCGGTCAGTTCCAGCTTTTCGGCCACAACGGCCCTCTTGGCGGTGCGGCCGCCCTTGAGCCGCATCTGCACGTTCTGCTCAATCGGCAGGGCTTCCGGCGGGCCGGCCTCGAGGAATTTGGCCAGCCGGGTCTGGGCTGCGTGGTAGCGGTTGGCCATGTCGGAGCGGAAGGCGGCCTTGTTCTTGTACATGTTGACGAGTTCCTTGAGCTTCGCATGCTCCTCGTCCCAGCGCTTGCGAAGCTCCTCGAAGCGGGCGTTCCGGTCCGCCCGCGCCTCTACATACGACCCGAAGCCGCCGCCGTGGATCCAGGCGCCGGCCCCGTTGATGCCCGGCTCGAGCGTGACGATGCGGCCGGCGGCGTTGTTCAGCAGCTCCCGGTCGTGGCTGATGAAGAAGACCGTCTTCTTCGATTCGTTGAGCTTGTCCTCGAGCCAGCGCTTGCCCGGGACGTCGAGGTAGTTGTCCGGTTCGTCGAGGAGCAGCAGCTCGTCGGGACCGGCAAAGAGCGCCTCCAGCACCAGCCGCTTCTGCTCGCCGCCGGACAGCGTGGACGCGCGGCGGTGCTGGGCGCGGTCAAAGGGCAGTCCCAGCGCGGCCATGCAGACCTCGTCCCAGACGGTCTCGACGTCGTACCCGCCGGCATCTCCCCAGTCGACGATTGCCTGGGCGTACCGCATCTGGGTGGGCTCGTCGTCGTGCTCCATCATGGCAAGCTCAGCCTCATCCACGGCGCGGGCGGCATCCGCCAGCGCCGGAGGGGCGGCCGACAATAAAAGGTCGCGGACCGTGGAGTCGTCACGGACCTGCCCCACGAACTGCCGCATGATTCCCATGTTTCCGGAGCGGCCGATCACGCCTTCGTCCGGAGTGAGGTCGCCGGCGATGATTCGGAAGAGGGTGGTTTTGCCCGTTCCGTTGGGTCCGATGAGCGCCGTTTTGGTGCCGTCGGGGACCTTGAAGGTCACCCCGTTGAGCAGCTGGCTGCCGTCGGAGAGGAAGTAGTCGATGCCGGAAACGTCAATATGGGCCACCGGGCAATTCTCCCACGCCCCGCCCGCCGGAGTTTTTGTACAGACATCGTGCTCAAATGGGCCCTAAAGTCGCGACAAGTGGACAAAAACTCCGGGCGGGGGGAGTGTGCGGGAGTTGTCAGCCGGCGGCAGTCAGGAATTTCTTCAGGAGCGGGCCGGAAGTCGTGGCGCCGAGCCCGCCGTCCTCGACGAACACGGCCACGGCCAGGTCCCCGTGCACGGCGATGATCCATGCGTGGGTCTTGGGCGGGTTGGCGTTGCCGAACTCGGCGGTTCCCGTCTTGGCGCCCACGGGTTCGCCGGGGACTTCGGCCAGGAATCCGGCGTGGCCCGAGGTCACCACCGCACGCATCATGTCCGCGAGGGCGGCTGCTTCCGCCTTGGTGACAGGTGTCTGGGCGGTCTTCGCAGGGGCTTCCGCTGTGACGGTCGACGACGGGGCGGAACCTTCCGGGGTCGGCGTGGGACTGGCCGACGTCGATGCGGACGGAGCGCTTTCCTCCACCAGGACCGGGGACACGGGGGCGCCCTTCGCCACCGAGCCTGCCATCACGGCGGCGGACAGCGGGGACATCAGCACCCTGCCCTGGCCGATCATGGCTGCCGCGTGCTCGGTGCCCTCGGCCTCACCGGGAACGGAGCCAAGGAACGCCTCGGCGCCAAGCTTCGGGGCCTCCACGGCCACCCCCAGGGAGGTGGCGGCCGACTCCAGCTGGGCCTGGGTGACCTTGTCCCGGGCGGCAATGAAGGCGGTGTTGCAGGAGTGGGCGAAGGCGTCACGCAGTGTCACGGATCCGAGGGAGTCCTTGGGGTAGCCCTCGGCGTTCTTGAACTTCCTGCCGTCGACGGTGAGCGTGGGCGTGCATTCGACGGTGGAATCGGGGGTGAATCCGTTGCGGAGCATGGCGAGGGAGTCCACCACCTTGAAAGTGGATCCCGGCGCGTACTGGCCGAGCATCGCCGTGTTGTAGCCGTTGCTTCCGGGACCCGACGCGGCGGCGAGGACCGCACCCGTGGACGGCCGGAGCGCCACGATGGCTGACGCCGGCTTGATGTCGGCAAGAGTGTCCTCGGCAAGCTGCTGCAGCTTCATATCGAGGGTGGTCTGCAACGGCGTGCCGGGAACAGCCTGCACCTCAAAGACGGTGCGCCGCGGGTCAGTGGGTGCCGCCTGTATCTCTTCCCGGGTCAGATCGGCGCGCTGCACGCGGACCACGGTGCCGTCTGTTCCGCGGAGCTGTGCATCGTACTGCTGCTGGAGTCCGCCCGTGCCGATGACGTCGCCGGCGGTCAGGGTGCCGTTCGACTTTTCAATCTGCTCTGCGCTGGCTTCGCCAACGGTGCCCAGGACAGCCCGGGCGAAGTTCCGCGTCGGTGCCAGCGGCAGTTGGCCCGGGATGGCCCGGCCACCCGGGATGGCCTCGATCTCGGCGTCGGTCACGGCACGGTCGCTGGTGTTACGCAGGGTGATGGCGGGAACGAAGGCCTCGGCCCCGGATGCCTCCACCTGCTGGACGTAGGCCGCGGGATCCACGCCCACGAGCTTGGCGAGCCTGGTGGCGGCATCTGCGGCATCAGCGCCGCCCAGCTGCGGCTTGTCAATGCCCACGTTGACCACCGGCCGCAACGTCACGAGCTTCTGATTGCCGGCACCGAGGATGTCGGCCCGCGGGGATGACTGCGTGGCCTTGCTGAGGATCTCCCCTTCGGCCAGGTTGGGGACCAGCAGCCCGGGCGACCAGACGGTAAGCCATTTGTCGCCGGATTTCCGCAAGTCGGCCTCGACGGTGTACTTCCACTCCCCGGTGGAAATCTTCCAGCTGTAGTTCAGCGGGATCCGGGCAGTGTCGCCGTCGAGCGTCAGCTCGCCCGCTTCGACAGAGGGCTTGGCCGGCGCCAGCGCTTTGAAGACCTGGTTGAGCTGGTCGTTGGCCACCGTCGAATCGCGCCCGTCGAAGGCCACCGGGCGGAGGTCCAGGCCGGCGACGGCGGAGGCCAGCTGCTTCGCCGCGGCTTCCGCACCGCCGCGGCCGTCGTCGCAGGCCACCAGTGAGCCGCTGAGTATGAGACCAGCAAGGACAAGTGAAAGTTTTTTAGTGTTCCCCACGGCGTTATTATCCCCCAGCGGATGCGGGGCGCGAGCCACAACACAGCCACGCCGCAACCCGGCTCCGCTCGGCTAGAGGCCGAGTGCCGGGACGTCCAACCCAAACATGTCTTTGAGGGCATATTTGGCCGCGCGGAACCCGGGCATGCCGGTGACGCCGGGTCCTGGTGGCGTCGAGGAGGAGCACAGGTAGACCCCGCGCGCGGGGGTGCGCCAAGGCACGGGTGAGACGACCGGCCGCTGCACCAGTCCCCGGGGATCCAGAAGTCCGGCGCTAAAGTCGCCGCCGATGTAATTTTCGTTGTAGGCGGCAAGTTCGGCCGCGGTCGTGACCTTGTGCCGCAGTACGAGGTCACGGAACCCTGGCGCGAAGCGCTCCAGCTGGTCCATGACGGCCTCGCCCATGTCCACCGTGGACCCGGACGGCACATGGCAGTAGGTCCAGAGGATGTGCCTGCCCTCCGGCGCCCGGCCGGGATCAACCACCGACGGCTGCGAAACCAGCACGTAGGGCCGCTCCGGGTGCCGGCCGCGGGACACGGCGCCCTCCGCCTCCGCCATTTCCTCGCGCGTGCCGCCAATATGTACTGTTCCGGCCCCTGCCAGTCCTGCAGCGGTCCACGGCACGGGTCCTGACAGGATGAAATCCACCTTGCAGGCGCCGTTGCCGAACCGGAAGGACTCCAGCGCGCGGCGGTAGGACGCGGGCAGGCGGCTGCCGGCGATGCGTGCAAGGGCAGGAGGCGCAACGTCCAGCAGCACTGCCTTCGCCGGTTCCAGCTCCGCCAGCGACGTGACGCGGAACCCTGTCTGCAGTACGCCGCCGTGGGCTTCGACGTCCTTCGCCATCGCATCGGCGATCGCGGACGATCCTCCCACTGGAATCGGCCATCCCCCGCTGTGCGCCAAGGCGTTGAGCAACAGGCCGGCTCCCGCCCCGGACAGTGAGGGCAGGCGCCCCACGACGTGGGCTGCCACGCCGCTGAGCAGGGCGGGCGCCCTGTCCTGCCGGAAGCGCAGGTTCCACATCGGCGAGCCCTGTTCAACGGTCCGCAGTCCCAGAATGGCTGCGGCCAGCGGATCGCCGGGAACGCGCAGCAGCTGGTCGGACGTGGTTTGCACGACGCCGTCGATGTGCCGCACCAGCGGAGCGAGGAGCCGGCGGTACGCGCGGCCGTCCCGGCCCAGCTCGTCGGCGGTCCGGTCGAGCGACCGGTACGCCAGGGCCGACCGGCCACCATCCAACGGGGAGCCGAACTGTACCGGCGGAAGCTGCAGGTCCACCCGCCGCGCTAGCTCGAACGCCCGGAAAAAGGGCGAGGCCAGCGCCATGGGGTGCACGGCCGAGCAGATGTCGTGCCAATGCCCTTCCTCGATGACCTGGGACGTCCGGGATCCGCCGCCGACCTGGTCCGCGGCCTCGTACACGTGCACCTTGAGCCCCGCCCGCGCCATGACGACGGCGGCGGCGAGTCCGTTAGGTCCGGAACCAACGACGGCGACGTCAGGCATCGCGGGCGACCGTTCGCCACGGGACCAGGGAAGCAGAGGGACGGAGCAGGTCGATCCGCAGCCTGTCCGGGACGTTGTTGAAGGGGCCGCCATGTGGGTCGTCCATGGCATGCCGCCGGATGGGATCGTATCGGGGATCCCAGATGTCCCACGCAACCCGCAGCATAAGATATGCAGTCGCAAGCATATGGGCGGCGACGGCCAGGACGTAGTACGGCATGTCGATGTTGTGCTGTGAGACGCCGCCGCTGGTCACTTGGCCAAGATACATCCAGATGGCCGCCCAGTGCAGCCCCTCGATGCCCTGCCAGATCAGGAAATCGCGCCACTTGGGCCGGGCGAGTGCCAGCAGCGGCACGAGCCACAGGACAAACTGGGGTGAGAAGACCTTGTTGGTGAGGATGAAGGCCGCCACGATCAGGAAGGTCAGCTGCGCGATCCGCGGCCGCTGCGGAGCGGTCAGGGCCAACACCGCAATGAGGACACACGCTAGCAGGAACACGTTCAGGGCGAGCGTGTTGATGGCCTCCGGGGTGAGAAGCGTCCAGCGCACCCGCCCGGCCACCAGGTTGTAGGCGAACCAGGGAGAGCTGTAGCCGGCGGGGCGGTCCTGCGTGAACTCGAAAAAGTACTTCCAGCCGGCCGGGTCCCGCGCGGCAATGGGCAGGTTGACGGCGAGCCAGGCTGCGGCGGCGGACGCCGCCAGGACCAGGAAGGCACGGATCTTGCCGGTACGCAGGGCCAGCAGGAAGATGGCTCCGAAGACCAGGAGGGGGTAGAGCTTGGTGGCAGTCCCCAGCCCGATCAGGACGCCTGCCAGGACCAGCCGCTTCCGGGACAGGAAGTACATGCCGAGGGCCAGCATGGCAACGGCCCACATGTCCCAGTTGATCACTCCGGCCAGGACGATGCCGGGCGCCAGGGCCACCATGGCTGCATCCCAGGGCCGGCGCCGGGTCATACGTGCCGTGGCCAGCACGGTGACGATCCAGACGGCTGCGATCAGGGTCGCGTTGACGTCGAAGTAGCCGAGGATCCGGGCGTCCGTGACTCCTTCGCCGGGCACCAGGCGGGCCGTGATGCCGGCAATCAGGCCCATCAGGACCGGATACTCGAAGAGGGCACCCGGCGTGAAGAACGGAAAGGCCCCGTCACCCAGTCCCCGGTTGCGGAACAGCTCAGGGAAATCCGAGTAGCAGGTCGCATAGAACTGCGACGGCGTCTCCCAGCCGTTCACCCGGCAGTAGTCCTTGATGGCGATGGCAGCAAGGGCGGCGAGCACGGTCAGGATGATCAGCACGCGTTCCACTGTGAAGAAGCCGGGCGCGACTACCCCCGGCGCAGACCGTTGGCCCAGGGGCCCGCCGATGAGCTCGGTGAAATTCCGCAGGAGCCGGTCGCTGCGGCTCGGCACCACCAGGCGCGCGAGCTTTCGATCGGGCGGCGGCTGTGTCTCCTGCATGGTTTCGAGCTTACCGGTGGGTCCCTGCTTAAAAGGCTCAGCGCAGGCTGCTCATCTGCTGATGCATGAGCGTGTAGACGTCCTCCCGTTTCCGGTCCAGCAGCCGGCCATCGAACTGTGGCTGCTGGGCCGGTGCGGAATCGCGGCCGGAAAGGCTGGCCTCACCGCTGGAATCGCGGCCGGAAAGTATCTCTTGGAGTTTGCGGAGCATGGTTTTTCACCTCCTTTTCAGGAAACAACGAAAAAAATCCGGGCAGGGCAATTAGAGCCATTCGAGTACGCAAAGAAATGGCCGTAAAAAGGCAAAGAAATGCCCAGGAAGGAAATGGAATCCGCAAAAAGCGGCAATTGGCCCCAGCAACGGCAGCGCGGCAACCCCAACAGGAAGCAGGGTTCCGAATTATGGGGGAGCTGCGCAACCGCGTGGTTCCGCTACATCAGGCCGCCGGGGTCAGGGCTTCTGAGAAAGTGCAGCATCATCTGCACATGTCCCGCCTGCTCTCCCGTTTTATGCGCGGGAGAACGGCAGGGGAGTCAGAATTAGGCTCGGGCGAGTCCGTGAAGAGGGCGCCGGTCAGCAGTGAAGGCCGGAAACGCGGTGATGGTCATCTTCCATCCGCTAGTCAAAGTAATCATTTTCCCAACCTCCTTTTCTGCTCTGCCGCTGCACGGGATAACGGGCCGGTACAACACGCGCCATGACCCTGGCAGATCGCTCTGGGGTCAGGAATAAAAGTACACCAGGAATGGCACAGCTGACTACTCAATTCCAGAGCTTTTGGAAAATAAATCCGAAAAGGTGCTTTTACAGACCCCAACGGACAATGGCAGGCGTCCTTTTGTCCCAGCCCAGGGTGCAGACTTTGGCTGTTCCCAGGATGAAGTGCCGGCCCTCTTCAGGTTCGAGCTCGAGCCAGCGGGCGGTAAGGATGCGGGAAAAGTGGCCATGGGCCACGATCAGGACGTTGTCCAGCCCGGACTCCAGGACCCGGGCCACGATCTTGTCTGCCCGGGCGGCGACATCATGGAGCTTCTCGCCATTGGGAACGCCGTGCGTCCAGATGAGGTAGTCAGGGTTGTCCTTGCGGATCAGGTCGGAGCTGATGCCCTCGTAGTCGCCGTAGTCCCATTCCACGGCCAGCGGTTCGTGGACGGCATCGGGGAAACCGGCGAGTTCCGCGGTCCGCCGGGCACGGCGCAGCGGAGACGTCAGGACCAGGTCGAAATCAACGGTGTCCAGGATCCTGCGCGCCTCGACTGCCTGCTGCTCGCCCTCCACCGTCAGGGGAAGGTCCGTCAGCCCGGTGTACTGGCCGCTCTTGGACCATTCGGTTTCGCCGTGCCGCAGGATCCAGAGCTGGGGGCGGGCGATGTTGGCGGCGTTCACTTGGACTCCTCGGTTGGGGAAGATTCGACGTCGGCGGGAGAAGCAGGAGACTCGGGAGAAGCGGAAGCATCGGCTGGAACGGCTTCAGGCTGCTCAGCCCACCAGGCCCGCAGCCGGGACTCGGCGTCGGCAGGATCGAGCGGCCCGTTTTCCATCCGTTCCTCCAGCAGGAACTTGTAGGCCCTGCCCACGACGGGTCCGGGTTTGAGGTCCAGCAGGGCCATGATCTCGGCACCGTTGAGGTCCGGGCGGACCGCGTCCAGGGATTCCTGTTCGCGGAGGGCCGCAATCCGAGATTCGAGGTCGTCGTAGGCGAAGGACAGCCGGTCGGCCTTGCGCTGGTTGCGTGTGGTGACGTCGGAGCGGGTCAGGCGGTGCAGGCGTTCAAGCAGGGGACCGGCGTCGGTGATGTAACGGCGCACAGCGGAATCGGTCCAGCCGGCGTCTCCGTAGCCATAGAAGCGCATGTGCAGTTCCACGAGGCGGGCCACGGCCTTGATGGTGTCGTTGTCGAAGCGCAGGTTCTTCATCCGCTTCGTCGTCAGTTTGGCCCCCACCAGGTCGTGGTGACGGAAGCTGACCGCACCGCCCGGTTCGAACCGGCGCGTAGCCGGCTTCCCGACGTCGTGCATCAGCGCCGCAAACCGCAGGACAAAGTCCGGGCCGGGGACGGCGCCGTCGGAATCTGTCTCCAGGGCGGCCGCCTGCTCGAGGACCTGGAGGGAGTGCTGGTAGACGTCCTTGTGGCGGTGGTGCTCGTCAGATTCCAGCCTGAGCGCGGACACCTCGGGCAGCACGAACTCGGCGAGGCCGGTGTCCACCAGCAGGTCGATGCCCACGCGGGGGTGCCGACCGCAGACGAGTTTGACCAGCTCATCACGGACGCGTTCAGCCGAAATGATGCTGATGCGCTCGGCCATCCGGGTCATGGCAACCCGGACGTCGTCCCGCACAGCCACCCCCAGCTGGGAGGCAAACCGCGCTGCCCGCATCATCCGCAGGGGATCGTCGGAAAAAGATGCCTCGGGAGCGCCCGGCGTGGCCAGCACGGAGGCGTACAGGTCGCGGACTCCGCCGAAGGGATCCACCAGTTCCATCGCGGGCAGCCGCAGGGCCATGGCGTTAATGGTGAAGTCGCGGCGCAGCAGGTCGTCCGTGAGGGAGGAACCAAAGGCCACTACGGGCTTCCGGGACTCGGGGTCGTACGCTTCGGCACGGTAGGTGGTGATTTCAATCTGGAAACCGGCCTTGCGCATGCCGATCGTTCCGAAGGCGCGGCCGATCTCCCAGAAGTTGTCTGCCCACTTCTTGATCAGCGCCACGGTCTGGTCCGGCGTCGCGTCCGTCGTGAAATCGAGGTCGGGGGAGGTGCGGCCCAGGAAGAGGTCCCGGACCGGGCCGCCGACGAGCGACAGCTCATGACCGGCATCCACGAACCGCTGACCGAGCTCCAGGACCACCGGGTCCACCTGGAAGTCAACGGTGTGAAGATCAGTCTTTTGATGTGCGTGCGCCATAGTTACTTAAGCTTGTCAGAAAACCAAGCCCCACCGCACCAAATCACGTCATTGTGCGACGGCGCCGGCGAAGCCCGCTACATGGAGTCCACCTGCAAGCCATGTCCCGGTCATCACGGCGGGGCAAGAGTCGTTAGAGTGGACTGCATGGCCCATCCAGTACCGAGCGCTCCCGGCAGGAGGACGAACCCACCGTTGCCGTCGGCAATCGGTGCCCATGTCGCGCCTGCACCGCACTCGGCCCCGGCCTCGCTCCCCACCGTTGAGGAGATCTCCGCCGGGGGCGTCGTGGTGGACACGTCCGACGACGAACTGAGGGTTGCGATTATTGCCCGCCTTAACAGGGGCGGACGGCTGGAGTGGTGCCTGCCCAAGGGGCATCCTGAGGGCCGGGAGAACAACGAGGAAGCCGCGGTCCGTGAGATTGCCGAGGAAACCGGTATCGACGGTGACATCCTGGCCCCGCTGGGCAGCATCGATTACTGGTTTACCGTCAGCGGGCACCGCGTCCACAAGACAGTGCACCACTACCTGCTGCGCGCCACTGGCGGTGAACTCACCATCGAAAACGATCCTGACAAGGAAGCGGTTGATGTTGCCTGGGTTCCCATCCACGAGCTTGCCCGGAAGCTTTCGTTCCCCAATGAACGCCGCATCGCCGACCTGGCACGCGAAGTCCTTCCCGAGCACCTCTGACCGTCCGGCAATGCCTGCCGGATACCCCGTTGCGTGCCGCAATATCAGCACCCGGGTGAGACGATGAAGACGATGTCAGCAGCCAGTCCGTCCTCCGACCAGCCCGCGCAGCCGGACGAAACACCGCCAGGTGTGACGCCCGCCAGCGAGGCAGCCTCCAGTGCCGCGCAGCCCGGCGAGGCCCGTTCCAGCGCCATCATGGCCGCTGGAACCCTCGTGTCGCGTTTTCTGGGCTTCGGCAAGACGTGGATGCTGGGCGCCGCCCTCGGCCTGGGCTCCACGGTCACTGACACCTTCATCAACGCCAACAACCTGCCCAACCTGATCTTCCTGCTAGTGGCCGGCGGCGTCTTCAATGCCGTGCTGGTGCCGCAGATCATCAAAGCGAGCAAGGCCCCGGACAGGGGAGCGGACTACATCAGCAGGCTGCTCACCTTGGCCGTCCTGGTGCTGATGTCCCTGACCCTGTTGGTCACGCTGTTTGCACCGGCCGTCATTGAACTCACCACGCAGGGCTACTCGCCGCAGCAAAAGTCGCTGGCCGTTGCCTTCGCCTTCTGGTGCCTGCCGCAGATTTTCTTCTACGGCCTGTATGCCCTGCTCACCCAGGTCCTCAATGCCAACGGCGCGTTCGGACCTGCCATGTGGGCGCCCATTTTTAACAACATCGTGGCCATCGCGGGCCTCGGCATGTTCATCTGGATCTTCGGCGCCAACGCCGCCAATCCGCATTCGCTGGACAACTGGGGTGGTTCCCAGACGTTTTTTGTCGCCGGTTTCTCAACGATCGGCGTGGTTGCCCAGACCGCCATTCTGCTGATTCCCGTGTTCCGGCTGAAACTGGGACTGCGTCCGCGGTTCGGCTGGCGCGGTGTGGGGCTCGGCCACGCCGCAAGACTGAGTGTGTGGACGCTCCTGACGGCCGCCGTCGGGCAGCTGGCGTTCCTTTATGTCATGCGCATCGCCACCATCCCCGGTACCGAGCGGCTTCGCCTGGAGAAGGCGGGCGACCACGGCGCCGCCGCCATGCTGCCCGGCAACGCCGTGCTCGAGGTGGCCAGCCAGCTGTACCTGCTGCCGCACTCGATCATCGCGCTGTCCCTGGCCACTGTGCTGTTCAACCGGATGACACGGGCCTCCCAGGATGGGAACCGCGCAGAACTCCGCGAAGCACTGTCCCACGGCCTGCGCACCATGGCCGTGGCCACCGTTTTCGGAGCCCTGGCGCTTTTCGCCCTGGCGGGTCCGCTGGGCATGTTTTTCTCCGGCGGGCGCCCCACGGACGGTGTCCTGCTGGCGCAGACCCTCACCATCCTGGCCCTCAGCACCCCGTTCATGAGCGCCAACTTCATGATGTCCCGGGTCTTTTACGCCAACGAGGATGCGCGGACGCCGTTCTACATTCAGCTGGTTCTGGCCGTGGTTAATGTCGTGGCCGCGTTCTTCATCCAGTTCCTGCCGTTCGACCAGATCATTTTCGCCATCGCCGTCCTTTACACCGGAGGGAACATCCTCTCGGTGGTCGTCTCCGCCATCTTCCTCCGGCGGCTGTTGGGACACCTGGACGGTCCGCGGATCATCAACTCGTATATCCGCATGGGCTATGCGGCCCTCGGCTCGGCCATTGCCGGCGCGGGGGCACTGTGGCTCATGGGCAGCTACAGTCCGGTCGGATTCGCCTGGAGCAGCCGGCCCGCCGCCTTGGTGACCATCGTCGTCGTCGGCCCCGTCATGCTCGCCGCGTACCTGGTTCTGCTGAAGCTGTTCCGGGTCACGGAGCTGCGCGACCTGCTGCGGCCGCTGCTGGGGCGGCTGGGCCGCGGTTCCGGCGCGCCGGCGGCTGCTCCGTCTGCCCCTGCAACCGCCGGGGCTTCGGCTCCCGGAGCATCCGCCGGCACTGCGTCGCGGCGACGTCCGACGCCGGAACGCGCCACGGTCTCGTCGGACACCGGCTTGATTCCCCGGATTTCCGGCGAGTTCGATTCTGCCTCCTTCCGTGCCGGGCCTGCGCCCCAGCCGGAACCGGAAGACCACGACGGCGCCACCTACCTTCCTGAGGAGGATGTCCCCGGGACAGCCCGAGGGAATGCCCTGCGCGGGGAGATACCGCTTCCTGGCCGTCGGACCTACCAGGGCACCCCCGGCCAGAACCCGCATTTCCCGTCGCGGCGGCGGAGGAAAAAGTAGCCCGGACGGGGGCCGGCCAGCCCCGTCTTCCGCGGCCGTTGCACAGCATCGGCTAGGATCGAGGGGAACAAGGGTAGTTGCAGACCAAGGGGTCCGCCGGCGCGCCGGAGGCCTTCCGTGGCGATGCATCGCCAGGGCCAGAAGCAATTCCCGGACAGGCTAGGAGGAACACGTGTCCCACCCGATCGATGTCGGATCAGTACTTGGCGGCCGCTACAAGGTCACGGCCACAGTGCTGAGTTCGCATGACCAGGATCTGGTGCTGGACGGTGTGGACCAGGTGCTTAACCGCCCGGTCAGCATCCTGGTGGCCGGCCCGTACAACGCCGACCAGGTAGCCCAGAGCGCCCGCGAGGTGGCCACGGGGGAGCGCCCCGGGAACGTGCAGATCCTGGACCTTGGAGTCAGCGACGCCACGACGTATCTGATCACCAACCACACCTCGGCCGCTGACCTGCTGGACCTTGTGGTTGCCTCCAACCCGCCCTACGTGGAACCGTTCTTCACGGACACCCTGGGCAGCGAGATCTTCGGTCAGGCCCGCTCCCACGAACCCGAAGCCTACGACGAAGACGACGAGGTCGAAGCCGGGTACATCAACTACAACGAAAGCCAGCCGGGCGGGCAGTACCCTGCCACCGCGCCTGCGCCCGCCGCGAGCCGGTCCAGCCACGGGGCAGCGTCTCTGCAGGGGCACGGACAGCAGGCCCCTGCCCAGGCACCCACAGCGCCGGTGCGGAAGGCACCTGTCGTGCCGCCGCTTCCAGCAGCCCGTCCCGCCACAGGTGCCGGTGCCGCAGGTGCCGCCGCTGCGGGTGCCGGTGCCGCTGGTGCCGCCGCGGCCGGTTCGCGGGGCGACCGGCAGGGCATCCCGCAGACTACTGCGCCGCAGCCGATTCAGCCGGACAAGGGCTATGAGCAGGACGCCGCGCAGCACGACAACGTTGAGCAGGCACTTCTGCAGCGCGACAACAACCACAACCGCTCCGGAAACGCTGCACGAGGTGTCGCCGGCGCAGGTGCAGCGGCCGCCGGTGCTGCCGCCGCTTCCGGTGACGGCCACAACTCATCCAAGGTGTCGCTGTGGTCCGAAAACGACTATGACTACGTCCCCGAAGACGAGTACGACGACGAGGGCAGCAACGCGCACGAACAGGACCGCCGTGCAGGCAATTTCCCTGCCGTCGCCGGGACCGGTGCCGCTCCCGCTGCCGATTATTACGACGATGAGGACGACGAGCCACAGAAGGAACCGCGTTCCATGCGGTGGCTTGTCGGTGGCCTTCTCGCGGCCGTCCTGATCGTCGGACTCATCTTCGCCGTGACCAACCTCGGCAGCCTCTTCAAGAGCGCACCGCAAACCGAAGCTACCGCCGGAGCCACCGCACCGCCGTCGGCTGCCACCCAGCCGAGTACCGGAACGCCGACCAAGAGCACCGCTCCGGCGGCAGGGCCGCCGGCCATCGAGGGGATCACCCGCCAGGGCAACTTTGATTTCGCAGCGACGTACGACGACGACCTCGGCAAGGCCTTCGACGGAAACGCGGCCAGCTACTGGTCAGACATGGAGTTTGCCACCGAGGACTGGGGCGGCCTTGCTCCCGAGGGTGTCCCGCTGGTGGTCAAGCTCAAGAGCTCTTCCCGGGTCTCCTCGATCACCCTGAACCAGTTGGGTGCCTCGGGCGGGAGCATCACGGTCTACACCAACGACCGCCCGGCGCTGGACGGTGCAAAGCAGGTGGGAACCAACAGCTTCACCTCGCCTGACCTCACCATGCCGCTTGCCGAACCGGTGACCGCTCAGTACGTCATCATCTCGATCAAGAACCTGCCCAAGCTCGCAGCTCCAAAGACCCGCTTTGGCTACGGCCTGCGGTTGGCGGAGATCAAGGTCCAGTAGGGGACCCCGCCGCTCGGCAGTCACCTTCCTCCCGGGCGTAACCGGCATGCCCTCAGGTTGCCGGAGGCGGTACCCTTGTGGAAAGTCCCGTGGCGGTGTTCCCGTGCAGGCACGGGTGTTTTCGCCTGCCTCCAAACACGTTTGGAATATTCCACACTGCCAATCAGTTGTGCCATGTGGCCGGCCGGAAGGCTGGCGCATCGACAAAGGAAGAGGTTCACCGTTCAGTGAGCACCGCAGAAAACAGCGCGTCAGAAGTACGTGATGTCATCATCGTCGGCTCCGGCCCCGCAGGCTACACCGCCGCCGTGTACACGGCCCGCGCCAACCTGAAGCCGCTGCTGCTGGCTGGCTCCGTTACTGCGGGCGGTGAGCTCATGAACACCACGGATGTCGAGAACTACCCGGGCTTCCCCGAAGGCATCATGGGTCCGGACCTGATGGAGAACTTCGAAAAGCAGGCTGCCCGCTTCGGCACCGAGATCCAGTTCGAGGACGTCACCGCCCTGGATCTCGACGGCGACATCAAGACTGTCACCATCGCAACGGGGGAGACCTTCCGCGCCCGCGCCATCATTCTTTCCACCGGCTCGGCGTACCGCGAGCTCGGCTTGGCCAACGAAAAGCGGCTCTCCGGCCACGGTGTCAGCTGGTGTGCAACCTGCGACGGTTTCTTCTTCAAGGACCAGGACATCGCAGTGATCGGCGGCGGCGACTCTGCCATGGAGGAAGCACTCTTCCTCACCAAGTTCGCCAAGTCCGTCACTGTGGTGCACCGCCGTGACACGCTGAAGGCGTCCAAGATCATGGGTGACCGCGCGCAGGCCCACGAGAAGATCAACTTCGTGTGGAACACCGCTGTCGAGGACGTCCTCGGTGCAGACAAAGTCACCGGCCTGAAGCTGAAGAACCTGGTCGACGGCACCGAGTCCGAACTGGCCGTGACCGGCGTCTTCGTGGCTATCGGCAACGATCCGCGCACCGAGCTCATCAAGGACAGCCTGGAGATCACGGACGCCGGGACCATCGCCGTCGAAGGCCGCAGCTCCCGTACGAGCATCAAGGGCGTCTTCGCCGCCGGCGACGTCGTGGACCCGACATACCGCCAGGCGATCACTGCTTCCGGCTCCGGCTGTGTCGCAGCGATCGACGTCGAGCACTACCTCGCAGACCTTCACGCCTGACCGGCGCTGAAATCATTCGAAGAGAGAGACAAGGGTTATGAGCAACGCAAAAGATGTAACTGACGCAAGCTTCAGCACTGACGTACTCGCCGCTGACAAGCCGGTAATCGTTGACTTCTGGGCTGAATGGTGCGGTCCGTGCCGGAAGCTGGGTCCCATCCTGGATGAGATCTCAGTGGAGTACGGCGAGAAGGTCAACGTCGTCAAGGTAAATGTCGATGACAACCCGGCGATCGCCGCGGAGTACGGCATCACCTCCATTCCCGCCGTCTACCTGTTCCAGGGCGGCGAAGTGAAGAGCACGGTCATCGGTGCAAAGCCGAAGCAGTTCTTCGAGAAGGAATTCGCGGACGTTCTGTCCTAGCCGCAACAGGGCTGGACGGGAATCCTGACAGGCTACGCCGGCGATAGGTGTGCAAAGGTGGCCACCACTCTCAGGGGAGTGGTGGCCACCTTCTTTGTTCCCCGACTCGTTGTTCCTCAACTGGATCTCGTCCAATTTGGGACACCTGCAGCTGAGTAGCGACGTCACCACCAGCCTCGCTAGCTGAACAGCGGCTTGATCCAGTCGTAAAGTAACCCTGTCCAATTTCTTTCTGTGGTTCTATTCGCTCAGAATCATTTTGAGGGCAACAGGTCGTGGTGCAGGGGACCTTTGACCCGTACACCCGGCTTGAACCGGTTCATCTTCCGTCCTGACCTCTCTGGATCGGGTGTGCTTGACGCCGTGCGGCGCTAGCCGAACCAGATGCGCGTATAGCGCGCCCATGGCAATGTTTCACGTGAAACCGGCGGCACTACGCGTGGGGGACCTATCAAACTGCTAGGGCATGTTTGACCGGTTGGGCAAATCAACGGGTCGAAGCTTGGCCACCCTAATCGGTTGACTCTGCGATGCAGAGCGCTTTCTCCTACGCTTGACCGTGGTTCTGCGTGCATCACCCTTCCTGGGTTTTCCTCGGCCTCTGAAGCAGACGGCCTCTGACCCTCCTTGCCTTTACCGCGAAGTGAGAATTCTCCGTCCATGGGCTCGAAATAGCGAAAACCAATACTTCTTCGTCAACAGCCGCGCGGTACCGGCATTAGGCGCAAGCCCGTGTTCCCATGTGTGCATTCGCAAGGCATTGGGGGCGATGGTCGCCGTAGCAGCGCTTCCGCATGGGATTCTTACCAATCCCACCTCCACGCGGGTGAAAGACCACTCTGATAAGACCAGTCACCCGAAGCCGTGTGCGGACATACTGCTGCATCCAAGCCACGCCTTCCCTTGACCCGTGGCCCGTGGCCCGCCTGCTGGCGCAGGATCTCGGACTACGGGGAATACGGACAATTGCGGCACATACCGGTGACTGCAGCCTGGTCGGCTCAAAATGTAGCCTCCCCCCTGACACCACAAATTCCGGGGCCAGCCCGACAATGCCTTCCCACAAGCGTGTTTCACGTGAAACGTGATCCCCGTAGCGCAATAGTCCATCCGCCCGCAGCCGGCTACTCCTCCATCCCGAGAAGTGGCAATGGCGAACTCGCGATCCACCACTCCCAATTGAGCAGCCCCTACCGTCGATCTACGAACTACCAGGCCGTGCACAGAAGGCGTTTGCACCCTCCTGCTCGCATCGATTCGAAAACAGCCCTAGGGCTCTCAGCGCATGCGCTTTTCCGCAGCGCTGCGGGGCCAACACACTGACCTGAACCCGTCTTACCCGCGGGCTATCAGGGCATTCCCTCTCCGCGCGGACACGCGCAATAGATTTCGCATGTCGCAGACCAACAAAAGGCGCGACGATCCTACATCGATCTCGAGACGTTTCGGACTCCGCCATATGGAACGGCATACGGAGAATACGAACGAATCAATACGTTGATGGAAATACAACCTGCATCAGCAGCTGGCGCGTCGCTGACCGAGCACACCTACCTCTGGAAAAACATGCGAATCCTCTGCCCGATCTACTTTCGATGCAACCTAGGGGCGGGCCGATCTGCACGTCGGCCGCGCTGAGTCGATTCAGCTGCGCTCACACCAAACTCACACGAACCAGGGGCACAAAGCGCGGAATATGCCCCGACGCCAGAGCGCCCTCGAGGCACGAAAAGCACAGGGCAACATCGAATTCAGTCGCCGGCCGAAAGGTAGGCATCCGCATTGCACGCGTGGACCGACGAATGCACCGCCCCTAGGAGTCCGGCTTTTGCTGGAACCAGTCCAAGTGCTTCGAGCCGCTTTCGGCCGTCATTGGAACCTGGTAGGCACGCCGCACCCCAGGACCGCACGACGATGAAGGAATCGTGTTCTGTGAAACGCTGTCCACTGCTGCAATCGTCCTGCTTCGCTAGTGGTCTGGCCGGCCACCAGCGCCGTTCTGCAGGACCATCTATGTGAAGCGCCGGTTCTGCCACGCCAAGAACCACGCCGTCATTTCGCGGACAAGTACAGTCCGGGACCGCTCGCAGGTGATCGATCTGGCGCACGTGTTTCACGTGAAACAGTGCAGCGGCCGGGCGAATGCCGGTCTAACTTGGGCAGGCGCGCAGTCAGGTAGCGGTACCCGCGAAACCATCAAAAGAGCGGTGCTGATCAGTTCCTCTAGGCCCCCACTCAAAGACCTCGGTGCCAGGCGTCGTCCGCTTCGGACAAGGGTGCGTTCGAGCCGTCACACACCACCACACTCCAGCCAGCCAGCTACTACATACGGCATTCAGCCAAAAGACCTCGCCTAGGACAGAGACCAACGCGGACAGCGCAGCTAAATTCAGCGCAGCAGCCGGTGACATCCAAGAACTTGCCGAGTGCGGGACGAAGAGGCGCAGGACCAGGCTCGGGCACCACGTTTCACGTGAAACATGAGGACCGGAAAGAGACGCCCCCGACCTGACCGTCCAGGGGAAAAGACCCAGATGCCTCAAGGCGCCCAGTACTCAGATGAGCTCACCCCGTGGCAGGACGTATACCGCAGGGCTCTAGACGCGACGCACCAGGAATGCTGACGCCGGGCGGTCCCAAGCATTGTGGCCCAGTGGATCGCGCATAGAGCTGCTGGTACCCACAAACCCGTCGGCTTCGGGTCGATCTCAGCATGTCCATTCAACGAGGTCCTCCACCATATCCTGCCGAGACCGCTTTGGCTTCCACGTCACCCCATGCCAACACTGCGAACGGACGGCCGACTTCATGGTGACCATTCCAGACCCTTGCTGAACGGCACTTGAAACCCACAGGTCCCTTACCGGCCCGCACGACACAATGTGAAGCAAGCTGTTCATCTGACGCTGGCTCCGTACGCAGCCCCGAACGCGGATCGCGATGCGCCCACATGCCTCAGCTTCTGACATTCGCCCACGACGCCTCCCGCATCGGAAATGAGATGGAAGTCGCAGCGTCAGGGGCGAGCCTACAACATCATCGGAACCCCATTTCGTTAGGGACCATACTCCTCTCATCGGCAGTGCAGCGTCAGCGCAGTGCAGCAGGAACCGTGGGCGGACCATAGTACCAACGTCGCAGTACGTGGTCGCCTGGGGCCCGCATCGCAAAAGGGTAATTTCACGCCGGTCTTC
Organism: Arthrobacter globiformis; assembly: GCF_030817195.1. Taxonomy (NCBI): domain Bacteria; kingdom Bacillati; phylum Actinomycetota; class Actinomycetes; order Micrococcales; family Micrococcaceae; genus Arthrobacter; species Arthrobacter globiformis. The sequence continues at coordinate 227,535 of NZ_JAUSYZ010000001.1, forward strand.
AGGACACGGCCAAGCTGCAGGGGGCACTGTGCACGTGAAACATGAGGGCACCGGCCACTGCCCGGATGTCAGGGCACCCGGCGATGGTGCGATGATCTACGCCGACCCCATGAGCAGCGTCGAATTCCACAAGCCACCATTGAGGCTAGCGCACCCAGTGGGTAGCCCCAACGGCTGGGTTCCTGGCAACCGCGCCACGAAATACCACCGGCCTATCCAGCAATGTTCAGCATTGATCGAAAGGGGGCGCCACTACCTGCTTGCGGGGACTTGGATGAATGTGTACTGGGGAGCGCTGACCAGCCGGCGCGGGGCCTGAATGACTGATTCGGAGTCGTACCTTCTCGCTCAAGAAGGCATCAATGGCGAACCGCTTGGCACCGGAGTTCTTCTTCGGGCCGCTCACAAGTTCGGTCATGGACTCCAGTCGGAACCACGGAAAGACAGTCCTCGAGGCCAGTCGGGGACCGTCATGCGCCGATATGGTGAGACTCACCATGACATTATTCACAGTCTTATCCACAGCGGAATCCACAGCGTTATCCACAGCAAGCTGGGCAAGCCTGTGGGTCCGCCGGTACTCTCCGTGAGCAGTATCACAGACCGGAGCGTCATGCGACGCGGGATCGGCCAAGTTGCGTTCCCGGATTCGATGTGGCATTGGGGGATGGTGGCTCGGGTCGATCCGTGGCGGATCACTGAATAAACAACTATTTCCGGTGGGTTGCGGCGCTAAAACGCCGTCAAAAGAGCACACCACATGGGGAGCGTCGGCATTGATGCTGCGTTTCACGTGAAACATACACTACAGATGCCGGCGAGGGCCCACATTAAACAAGCCCGAGCGTACCCACCGGCATGGCCAGTAGGCGCCGGGAAGTGTGTGATATCCCCAGCCTTATCCACAGCGTTATCCACAGCCTTATCCACCGGCTTATCACCAGTGGAATAGTCCGAGAAATCTGGTCTGCGGTATGTGGTTCTGCAGTATTTGGTTCTGCAGCACAGGCACGGGACTCCCCAGTGTCACGCGCACGAGACCGCATGAAGAGCGGAGCCCGCACACTACGGATGGCACCGCGGGTGGGATCAAAAAGCGATTCTGAGGTCGTTGGGGTGCGAGCTGGTGCAGCACTTGGTCGGTTAGAGGCGAGCCCAATACGCCGGATTCTGCCACGAAGATCTACCATATCGGCGCCGGGCTGAACTTCTTTAGCGGCCCGGATGCATGCCTCGGCCTGCCGGCGAGAAGCCTGGATGCGAGAGGTCGGGCGCGCCAGCGCGCTCGGGCCACCATAGCTGGCGGGGATAGCTGATGGCTACAGCGTTGTCGTCGTGGTGCCAGCCGGCGGTCGCGTACCGGGGGATTCGGGTGAGAGCGTGGAGACGTCCCTGCGGAAGGTGCGTCGCTGCGCTTCCGTGTTGCCGGGGATACGGGTTGCCCGTTGCTGGGAACCGCTGGGGCTGAACACAGTTCCTCGCGACTGTCAGCTTAAGTGCATCGCCAGAGGTCCAGACGTTTCACGTGAAACGTGGCATTGGCCGAGCAATGCGTCAGCTGGGAATGGACGCTCATGATAGTCACCATCCCTTCGGCGGCAGTGGCCGGGGAACATGCGGGTAGTCGGTCAAAGGTAGCAACTCCCGAGATGGTTGGACACCGCCCTGCAAGGTTCGCGCAGAGATCGTTGCCGGGGGAGGCTGATGAAGACAGAACCCAGGAAATCCGCGGAGCCCGGCACTCGCCATCCTTGGAGCGCCTGTACGTTACCCAGCCAGCCCGCAGAGGCGACACGCTACCCGACCATCCCGCAGGGACGATACGCATGCCGGGATGGCCGCAAACACGGGGGAGGCGCACGAAAGCAGGACCTTGTGGAGCATCGATGGAACCCATCCTGAAGCGCCCTCGGCCACAGATACCTGCAACTACGAAAGGGGCCAGGTCCGGGAGTTGCTCACGCCTATCGCGGCTCCGTTGGTCCCTCTGGTTCATTGTCAGGCCGGACATCTCGGATGATCGAGTCCGCGTCCCTCTTCAGCCCCACGTTCGCGTCTCCTCTCATGGGGCCCTGGGAGGACGAGAGAATCTACAGGGCTGCGGACCCGTCAGTACCTGGTCCGCTCCACATGGACGTTGGCTTAGTGTCATCCTGGTCAACGCCATAACGGCATCAAGGTCAAGGTGCGGAGTTTCGACGCGGCAGCGGCAGACAGACTCAGACCCCTGTAGCGTGGAGACCACATTCGCCGCTCGGTCGCTGCCACACCGGGCAGCACGAGGTCCTCTTGTTTCACGTGAAACATGCGCCGCCCCAATGACGCATGTACATGCGGCTGGCGCCCACGGCCAGGACTCGATGTTTCACGTGAAACGGATGCCCGGAACACGTGATGCCACACTTTGGCTGTCATGGCTTGGCAGAACCTAGGTCCGCTCGTCGGTAGGCATTAACGAGCTATCGGGCTCCACCAGGCGCGGAATCAGGCCGAGTCAACTGCTCCGCATCCAGCTGGCACAGCTGCGTTTGCACCCACGAGACTTTCAACTCCTGATGTTGCGCTAACCTACGACATGAGTTGTGGCGTCGTTCATCACGACCACATGATGCACCCAAGGCTAAACGCGCACAGTAAACGAGGACGCAGCCCCAAGTATCTGGCAATCCCGCTGTAGGGTGGGACGCGCAAATTAGAAGAACCGCCCCACCCGCGTACACCAGCCCATAATCGCACCAGAAGGAGCGGCCGCTGGGCCGCAGGGATGGATCGCTCAGCGTCTGAAAAGACAGGCTAGGGCTGATAGCGCGGGCCGGAGTTTCACGTGAAACATGACCAAGCCCGTAAAGGCACCCTCGCGCCGAACCAGGCGGCCATACTGCATCACCCAGCACCGCACCGCACCGCACCGCACCGAGAATTGCTGGTTTATGGGGTCGTGACGACAGGGCACGCATGATTCCACCTCGGATTTCCGCAACGTGAGAGCCCAAGGCCGGCAAATCAGGTGGTGGATGACGCAGAAGGTCCTTTCCCATCCAGCACCAGCGCGCTGTTCACGGAACGCGTGCGGCTAGCGGTCGACGTCGGGCTGCCTGGGTACCCGCGTGATTTTGGAAGCTAGGGCGGCGCCAACGGACCCTTGGAACGGCTTTAGGAACGCGGAGTCGAGCGGACGCCGGTGACCGTCCGGCCTTGACGCGGAGGGCACACGAGACGCGCTACGGCCCCACTGTAGGAGCGACCCGCGGAATGCCTGTAAGCCGGGCTAATGGGTGCAGAAAACGATCGAGAGGCCCCACGGAGTCGCCCTGAAACCCCACGAAACCCCGGACTTCCGTCTGAATACACAAACCTGGCACGGCGAATGAGTCATCACACCATGCCTTATCCGAACGGCACCACCGGTAGGTTCCACGGACCCTTTAATGCAGCGGAGCTATCCAGTTGGGGGGAGGGCACAGGCGGCGAGCACGACGCGTACGAGTTGTAGCTGACAACATTGGCCTTTAAACACGAAAAGACACCGCTGCCACACTCCTGGAGCCAGTCTTTCTCGTCTCCACGTGAAACGACGAACGCCTTCCAAGGCAGCCCGTTGAGCGCCACTGTTCGTCCGTCAGCGGCTTCTCCAACAGCACATAAGAAATCGACCCACCAGGGCCGGTCTCCCCGACCAGCAGGTCCAGTAGCCCGCCGGCCGCCTTGCAATCCATCCTGGCTGCGCGGTGCTTCCGGCAGCTTCCAAGACAACCAAAGAGCGCCGACCATCCCCGTCAGGGTCCATGTGCGGGAATAGAAAAGGGCCCGTTCATCTGAACGGACCCCGATCTTCGCCCAATGCCTTAGTTGTCGGCTCCCGGTGCAAGGACATCCATGATGCGGTTAAGGTCTTCAACACTTGCGAACTCGATGCTCACGCGGCCTTTGCGCGCTCCGAGCGAGATCTTCACGTTGGTGTCCAGCCTGTCGGAGAGCGAGGAGGCCAGATAATCCAGCCGCTCGTGGCGTGCACCCGGGCGGGGAATGTTGTTCTTGGCCGGCGTCGCGGGTTCACGGTGCAGCGTGACCGCTTCCTCGGTGGCACGGACCGACATGCCTTCAGCCACAATTTTCTGGGCCAGGCGTTCCATGGAGGCTGCGTCCGGAAGCGAGAGGAGAGCCCGGGCATGGCCGGCAGAGAGCACATTGGCTGCCACACGACGCTGGACCAGCGGGGGGAGCTTCAACAAACGAAGAGTGTTGGAGACCTGCGGGCGGGAGCGTCCGATGCGGTCAGCCAGCTGCTCGTGCGTTGTGCCAAAGTCCTCAAGCAGCTGCTGGTACGCGGCAGCCTCTTCGAGCGGATTCAGCTGGCTGCGGTGGAGGTTCTCCAGAAGCGCGTCACGAAGCAGGTCATCATCCGTCGTGTCACGGACAATCGCAGGGATCGTGGAGAGTCCGGCGGCCTGAACTGCACGCCACCGACGTTCACCCATCACCAGCTCGTACGGTTCTCCACCCTTTTCGGTTGAAGTACGTACCACAATTGGCTGGAGGACGCCTATTTCCCGAACGGAGTGAACAAGCTCCGCCATGTCGTCCTCATCGAAAACGGTACGCGGCTGTTTGCGGTTGGGATGGATGTCAGTAACCGGGATTTCGGCGAAACGGACGCCAGGCACCTCGAGGAGATCAACACCGTTGTCCGGGACAGCAGCGAAGTTTGCCTTCTGCCCGTCCTCGGCAGCCTGGCCTGAAGCAGCATCGTCCTGAGGCCCGTCCACGGCGGACGTGTCCAGACGAACGGGCTCGGACTTCTCAGCGTCCTTGGCGGCTTTGGCCGCATCAGCATTCTTGGCGGCATCCGCGTCAGCCCCCGAAGCGGCAGCACCCGAAGAGCCACCCCGGGAAGCGGCGGGCTTCGCCGTTGAGTTGGCAGGAGAGGCCTTCACCGAATCCGAAGCATCCTTCGCATCCGCTTCTGCCGGCTCCGGAGCCTTCCGGCTGGATCGGCGTCCCGGCGCTTCGTCGAGGACAGACTGGTCCGGCTCTGCGGCGGGAACGGGTTCAGCCGTCTTGCGCGCCTCCGGGAAGAAGAGATCCACGGGGCGCGACGGAGCTGCTCCGTTACCCGAAGCGCCTGCGGAAGCGGAACTTGGAATGAGTGCGCCAAGACCGCGACCGAGCCCGCGTCGCTTATCGCTCATGGATGATTCCCTCCATCGGAAGAGCCCGGCTATGCCGGGCTCCGGCTGTTGCTGTGTTTGGAAAATTCTAACGCTCAGCGATTTCTGCTGCGGCTTCCAGGTAGGACAACGCGCCGCTGGAGGATGGATCGTAGGTCATGACAGTCTGCTGGTAACTCGGCGCTTCGGAGATCCGCACGGAGCGGGGGACAACGGCGTCGAGGACCTGGTCCGGGAAGTGCTGCCGGACTTCGGCTGCAACCTGGGCGGCCAGGTTGGTCCGCCCGTCGTACATGGTCAGCAGAATCGTGGAGACTTCCAGATCCGCATTCAGGTGCTTCTGGATCATCTCGATGTTCTTCAGCAGCTGACTCAGGCCCTCGAGTGCGTAGTACTCGCACTGGATGGGGATGAGCACTTCGCCGGCCGCGCAGAAGGCGTTGACCGTGAGCAGTCCCAGGCTGGGCGGGCAGTCAATGAAGATGTAGTCCAGCCGCTGCTCGCCCTTCTTCTGCCGTGCTTTGGCATAGACGTCGATGGCGCGGCGGAGGCGCTGTTCCCGTGCCACCAGCGAAACCAGCTCGATCTCGGCGCCGGCCAGGTGGATGGTGGCCGGCGCGCAGATGAGGTTGCTGATGTCCGGGCACTGTGCCACTACATCCTCAAGCGCCATATCGTTGATCAGCACATCGTAGATGCTGTCGACGTCGGCATGGTGCTCAATGCCCAGAGCCGTGGATGCGTTGCCCTGGGGGTCGATGTCGATGACCAGCACGTTCAGGCCGGCCGCTGCCAGCGCCGCAGCGATGTTGACAGTGGTTGTGGTTTTACCCACTCCACCCTTTTGGTTTGAAACTGTGAAGATTCGCGTCTTCTCCGGTTTCGGCAGGTTACGGCCGAGGAGCCGCTCCCGACGTCGGTTCTCGTGCGCAAGTTCCCGGGCGATGGGGCTCGAGTCATCCAGCGTGTCCAGGACGTTCCCGCGGGCCGCGGTTTCACGTGAAACCTTGGCAGCGCCCGTGCCTGCAACCGGATTGAATTGATTTGCCGTTGTAGCGACCGGCGATACGCCAAAGGCACGCGCCGACCCCAGGGACACGAACGGGGGGATCCGTTGCGTGGAGGTTTCGCTACTGGTCACTGGGACACACTCACTCTCGTTCGGCTTTCACTGCCGTTCTCTAGCCTAACCGCTACACCCCAAGGACCCGCGGCACCTTGCGGGGCTAGGCGCCCTTTTGGGTCTTCTTAACTACGATCCGCACCACCGTGGTGGGTTCCTCGAGCAGGTCCTCGCCTACGGTGACCACCGAGGTCTCCACTCCGCCAAGCTTGCGGATGGCCTTGGCTGCCTTCTCGATCTCCTCGCCGGCGCTGCGGCCCTTGATGGCCACGACTTCACCCTCACCGCCGAGCAGCGGAATGGTGAGCCCTGCAAGGTTGCTCAGTGCGGACACTGCCCGGGCGGTCACGACGTCGGCCGTCACCATTCCAACGGCAAGCTCGGCACGCGTGCGCATAACCGTGACATTGCCCAACCCCAGATCGTCAACCACTTCCTGCAGCCAGATCACCCGGCGTTCGAGCGGTTCGATGAGGGTCAGCTCGAGGTCAGGACGGGCAATGGCCAGGCAGAGGCCCGGAAGGCCGGCGCCGCTTCCGACGTCGGCCACGTGGCTGCCCTTGGGAATTTCACTTTCGACCACCGCACAGTTCAGGACATGGCGTCCCCAGAGCCTGGGGATTTCCCGCGGACCTATCAGTCCGCGCTCGGTCCCGGACGTCGCCAGGTGTTCGACATACCGTTCAGCCAGGCCCAGGCGGTCGCCGAAGATCTTCTCCGCCGCCTGGCGCTCGGCAGCCGTCATTTCAACCATCAGTACGTCAGCCAACGGTTCAGTCGGCGGAAACGACGATGTGCCGGCCGGCACCCTCGCCCTCGGACTCGCTGACGAATCCAAGGTCGGCAACGGCGTCGTGGACGATCTTCCGTTCGTAGGCGCTCATGGGCTCCAGCGCCACGGCCTCGCCGGTTTCCTTGACGCTGGCGACGGCGTCCTCGGCGATCTTCTGCAGGTGGCCAGCGCGTTCCTTGCGGTAGCCGTTGATGTCGAGCACCAGGCGTGAGCGGTTGTCCGTCGCGGAAAGAACGGAGAGCCGGGTCAGTTCCTGCAGGGCTTCCAGCACCTCGCCGTCGCGTCCCACGAGGCTTTCGAGCCCGGCGGATTCTTCCTCGGTCACGATCGAGATGTAGGTGCGTCCGTTCCGGACCTCAATGTCGATGTCACCGTCGATATCGGCAATGTCGAGCAGTTCCTCAAGGTAGTCGGCGGCCACGTCGCCCTCTTCTTCCAGGCGGCTTGCCGACGTGCCCTTGCCCGCGTTCACGGTACCGGCAACGGAGTCCTGGTCTTCGCTGGCCTCAGCGGAAAGTGCGTGTTCAGAGCTCTCAACAGACATTACTTCTTCTTCCTGTTCTTACGTTGTGGCTGAGTACGCTGCGTCCGGGCCTGCGCAACCGCAGCGGCGGAAGCTGCTTCCGCTTCGGCGTCGACCTTCTTGCCGCCCAGGATGGGGAGGGCCGGAAGGCCCTTGGCGGCACGGCGCTCGGCGAGGGCCTTGGCCGCGGGGGATCCCGGCGTCGGCATGCGGCGGATGACAAAGAACTGCTGGCCCATGGTCCACAGGTTTGTGGTGGTCCAGTAGATCAGGACACCGATGGGGAAGTTGATGCCGCCCACACCGAAAACGATGGGCAGGATGTACAGCATCATCTTCTGCTGCCGCATGAACGGGCTGGCCATGGCCTCTTCGGACATGTTCTTGGCCATGATCTGCTTCTGGGTGATGAACTGGGACGCCGTCATCGCGAGGATCATGATGATCGAGAGGATCCAAACTGCCACCACGTTGCCGCCCGGAGGCGTGCCATGAAGCAGGGTTGCGGACAGCGGAGCACCGAAGATGCTGGACTTGTCGAACTGCTGGACCTGGTTCGCGCTCATGGCACCAATGCCCTGACCGCTGGAGCTGGCATTCGAAACGCCGGAGAGCACCTGGAACAGTGCAAAGAAGAACGGCATCTGGATCAGCATCGGCAGGCAGGCCGAGAACGGGTTGGTCCCGTGCTTCTTGTACATGGCCATCTGCTCCTGCGCCATGGCTTGGCGGGAGAGCTGGTCGGTCTTGCCCTTGTACTTGTCCTGCAGCTTCTTCAGGTCCGGCTGCAGCAGCTGCATGCCACGCTGGGCCTTGATCTGCTTGACGAACACGGGGATCAGGGCGGCCCGGATCACGAGCACCAGCCCGATGATGGACAGGGTCCAGGTCCAGCCGGAGGCCGCAGGCAGCCCGATAGCAGTCAGGCCCTCGTGGAAGCCCACCATGATGATGGACACAAGCCACTTGAACGGAAACATGATTGTTTCAAAGAAGTCCATACGATATCCCTATTCGTCAGGCCGCAGCGCGGCCTTCTCCATCAGTCTGAGCAGCCAGGTACTTGTCCGGGTTATTCAGCACAACAATTCTGGGGGTCCGGTTTTCAGGCCATTCCCGGCGACCGGCGGGGACATGGTCCACGCCGCCGGCGTTCCACGGGTGGCAGCGTGCCAGGCGCCTGGCCGCCAGCCAGCTGCCTTTAACGGCGCCGTGGACTGTGACTGCTTCAAGCGCGTAGGCCGAGCAGGAGGGAAAGAAGCGACAGACCTGGCCGTACAAGGGAGAAACCACCTTGCGGTAGGCCAGAAGCAGAAGAATGAGGATATTGCGGGGCAGGTTCCAGATGAAGCTGCCCGCGGCCGCTGCTGCGGACTTGGGGGAATGGACGACGGCGGCAGTCGGGTCAAGCACGCTGTGTCCCTTCCTGTGTTGTTGCGTCCGTTGGCGTTCCAGCTGGCCGTTTTCCGGTCACCGCCGGAAGGCGGCCAGCCAGCCGCCTCATGGTGTTTTCCAAGGCGGCGTTGTAATCCGCCAGGAGTTCATCCCAGCTGGCTGTTGCGGAGGCGGGCAAAGCACGCACCACAATAGCGAATCCGGTGCCGTACTCGCGCAGCGAGACAGCGCCGGCTTCTCTAAGTCTCCTCTTAACGAGGTTCCTGGCAACAGCGTTCCCGACAGCCTTGGAAACGATGAACCCGATGCGGCTGGGCTCATCGGCTCCAATAGTTGCCGTATATAACACTACGTTCCGGCGTCCATTGCGGACGCCGGAACGTACAGTTGTTGAAAAATCGGTTGAAGTCCTCAGGCGGTTCCTGGTGGCAAGCACCGCTAATCTCGCAGAAGGAAGAAGACCGACAAGTCAGTATTTAGGCCGACAGTTCGGTGCGGCCCTTGCCACGGCGGGCGGCCAGAATGGCACGGCCGGCACGGGTGCGCATACGAAGGCGGAAGCCGTGCTTCTTGGCCCGACGGCGGTTATTCGGCTGAAAAGTCCGCTTGCTCACGTTAGTTACTCCAGTGGATCAAAGGTGCGCCCACCCGATCAGTAAGGGGAAGAACTGGCCGACGCTAAGTTTTGTATGTGTCTGCTTCCCCTGAATTTCCCGGAACACACGGAGCGTCCGGAAGTCCAAAATAGGGTCAGAAAGCAGGCACAAAGGACTCCACAACGTTAGGGCAAAACGCCGCCGGGAGTCAAACCAGCAGGCCGTCCGGCGTGTTTCCCCAGCTGTGGCTAACCGGGTGCAGAACCTGTGGATGAAGCGGCTCACAACCGCTGTTTTCGAACCACAACGGTGTAATTATCCACAAGGCACTTCCCAGCTATCTTCTAGGCTTTTCATCCCCTAGAGTGTCCCAGTAGCCGATTATCCACGGACTGTGCATAACCCTGTGGATTAAGCCGGGCCAGCACCCTGGTTCCGGGCTTGCGGCTGCATGTAATGCAGGCAGCAAGCTTTGAGGAACCAAATTTGACGACAGTAGACGAAGCCAACCACGCCAACACTGTCGGAAGTTCCTGGCGGCGCGTGGTGACCCTTCTCGAACAGGACGACCGCGTTTCGCCCCGGCAACGCGGCTTTGTCATCCTCGCGCAGGCCCAGGGCCTCATCGGTTCCACCCTTCTCGTCGCAGTCCCGAACGAACTGACCCGGGAAGTGCTCCAGACGCAGGTCAAGGACGCTCTCGATGACGCGCTCCGCAACGTCTTCTCGGACGACATCCGCTGCGCGATCGACGTCGACACCGATCTGGTGCCCATCCACGAGGAGCCGGAACCCGCCGTCGAGCTTTCCCTCGCAAACGATCCGTCCATTGAGCAGAAGCCGCAGCCCATGCTGCCGAGCACCTCGCACGAATTCGGCCGCCTCAATCCGAAGTACGTTTTCGACACTTTCGTGATCGGGTCCTCCAACCGGTTTGCCCATGCCGCCGCCGTCGCCGTGGCGGAAGCCCCGGCCAAGGCCTACAACCCGCTGTTCATCTACGGTGACTCGGGCCTGGGCAAGACGCACCTGCTGCACGCCATCGGCCACTACGCCCGCCGCCTGTACAGCGGGATCCGCGTCAGGTACGTCAACTCCGAGGAATTCACCAACGACTTCATCAACTCGATCCGTGACGATGAAGGCGCCAGCTTCAAGACGACATACCGCAACGTCGACGTCCTGCTGATCGACGACATCCAGTTCCTGGCCGGCAAGGACCGGACGCTGGAGGAGTTCTTCCACACGTTCAACTCGCTGCACAACAACAACAAGCAGGTGGTCATCACCTCGGACCAGCCGCCCAAGCTGCTGGCAGGTTTCGAGGACCGGATGAAATCCCGCTTCGAGTGGGGCCTACTGACGGACATCCAGCCGCCTGAACTGGAAACCCGCATCGCCATCCTCCGGAAGAAGGCCCTCAGCGAAGGCCTCTCCGCGCCGGACGACGCGCTGGAGTACATCGCTTCGAAGATCGCCAGCAACATCCGCGAACTCGAAGGCGCCCTCATCCGTGTGACGGCGTTCGCCAGCCTCAACCGCCAGCCGGTGGATGTGGCTCTCGCGGAGATGGTGCTCAAGGACCTCATCACCGACGACGGCGCCCAGGAAATCACGTCGGGCCAGATCCTGCAGCAGACGGCTGACTACTTCAAGCTCAGCATGGAGGAGCTCTGCAGCAAGTCCCGGACCCGGACGCTGGTGACTGCACGGCAGATCGCCATGTACCTGTGCCGCGAGCTGACCGACATGTCGCTGCCCAAGATCGGCCAGGAGCTCGGCGGCCGCGACCACACCACCGTGATCCATGCTGACCGCAAGATCCGTGAGCTCATGGCTGAGCGGCGTGTGATTTACAACCAGGTTACTGAGCTCACCAACCGGATCAAGCAGCAGCAGCGCGACTCCTGATCCGAGGTTCTTAACCTTATTAACAGGTGCGTGTGGATAACCCTGTGGACAGTTAAGGGGACAACCGCGGTTAATGGGCTTAAAACCCTTAAGCCGTCTGTGGATCACCGAAACGGGCCAAAAATGTTGTCCCCATCCACAGCCTGTTTAAAACGTGCCGAACCCACAGTCCATGAACAGGGCTTAACCGCGGATCTGCGCCGTGAAACCGGGTTATCCACAGTTTCCACAGCAGTTATTAACACTACTAATCCCAAAAAATTGAAATCCCTCAAACAACAATCTCCTGCCCCGACCTCCACGCACCGGCCAAAGCACCGGCCACTTGGCCGCCGGCAGAGCCAGCGTCACTGGCGGGGATGGGGAAATCCTTGTAGTTCCGGCTAAGCTGTCTGCAGCGCTCCCATCCCTGGGTTTGTTTGCGGTCGGCCATGCGCGGACCATGCAGGTTCCGGGGCTTGGGGGCAACGGTCTTGTGGGCTCCTTGCGAGTTCCCGTTCAGAAAATGGCAGCAGCAATGAAAGGCGGCACCCTTCCGTGAAGTTCAGAGTCGAACGGGACGTCCTGGCAGAAGCCGTCACATGGACAGCCCGGTCGTTGTCTCCGCGGCCGCCCGTACCCGTGCTCTCCGGCCTCCTCCTCAAGGCCGAATCCGGGACCGTCAGCCTGTCCAGCTTCGATTACGAGACCTCCGCAAGGCTTGAAATTCCTGCCGACATCAGGGAGGAAGGCACCATCCTTGTCTCCGGCCGCCTCCTGGCGGACATCTGCCGCAGCCTGCCCTCGGCACCGGTGGACATCGAAACTGACGGCAACAAGGTGACACTCACCTGCCGCCGAAGCAGCTTCCATCTGGCAACCATGCCCGAGGCCGAATACCCGCCGCTGCCTGCCCTGCCCACCATCACCGGAACCGTCGCCGGCGACGCGTTCGCCCAGGCTGTCTCCCAGGTGATCATCGCCGCGAGCAAGGACGACACCCTTCCCATCCTGACGGGCGTGCGGATGGAGATCGAGGACGACCTCATCACGCTCCTGGCCACGGACCGTTACCGGCTCGCCATGCGGGAAGTTCCCTGGAAGCCCGTCACTCCGGGCATCTCCACGAGTGCCCTCGTCAAGGCCAAGACCCTGAACGAGGTTGCCAAGACTTTGGGCGGCAGCGGTGACATCAACCTGGCCATCGCCGACGACGACAGCCGGCTCATCGGCTTTGAGAGCGGCGGCCGCACCACCACATCGCTGCTGGTCGACGGCGATTACCCCAAGATCCGCTCGCTGTTCCCGGATTCCACGCCGATTCACGCCACCGTGCAGACCCAGGAGCTGGTGGAGGCCGTCCGGCGCGTCTCGCTCGTGGCGGAACGCAACACCCCGGTCCGGCTCGCGTTCACCCAGGGCCAGCTGCACCTGGACGCCGGCACCGGCGAGGACGCCCAGGCCTCCGAAGAGCTTGAAGCACAGCTGTCCGGCGATGACATCACCGTTGCCTTCAACCCGCACTACCTGGTTGAAGGCCTCAGCGTGATTGAAACCAGGTTTGTGCGCTTCTCCTTCACCACGGCACCGAAGCCCGCCATGATCACAGCGCAGAACGACGTCGAGGGCGAAGACCAGGACGACTACCGCTACCTCGTGATGCCGGTGCGCCTGCCCAACTAACCCAGACCCAACTAGGTAGCAGCTGAGGGGCTTCCCAGCCTTCAGAACGCCCTGAGCTGCTACCTAGTTGGGTGGACCGCCCATCCCTAACCATCCGCGCAGAAAAGAGTTCACACGGTGCATATCGGACTGATCGGCCTTGGAAAAATGGGTTTCAACATGCGCGAACGGCTGCGCAAGGGCGGGATCGAGGTCACTGGCTTCGACCGCAATCCCGAGGTCACCGATGTCGCCACGACGGACGAACTCATCGCCGCCCTTCCTGCGCCGCGCCTCATCTGGGTCATGGTTCCGTCCGGTGAAATCACCGACGCTGTCATCACCGAGCTCGGTGCCAAGCTGCAGCCCGGCGACATGGTGATCGACGGCGGCAACTCCCGCTTCACCGAGGACCAGAAGCACGCCGCGGCCTTGGCCGAAAAGGGAATCCGCTTCGCTGACTGCGGCGTCTCCGGCGGAGTCTGGGGCCTTCAGAACGGTTACGGGCTCATGGCCGGCGGCGAGGCCGAGGACATCGAGCGCGCCCTTCCCGTCTTTGATGCGCTCCGACCCGAAGGCGACCGGGCAGACAGTTTCGTGCATGTGGGCGGCGTCGGCGCGGGCCACTACGCCAAGATGGTGCACAACGGGATCGAGTACGGCCTGATGCAGGCTTATGCGGAAGGCTACGAACTCCTCGCCGCCAAGGAAATCGTCACGGACCTCCCGGGAACCTTCCGCGCCTGGCAGAAGGGAACCGTTGTCCGGTCCTGGCTGCTGGACCTCATGGTGAAGGCCCTGGACGAAGATCCCGGACTGGCCTCGATCGACGACTACGTCGAGGACTCCGGCGAAGGCCGCTGGACGGTGGAAGAGGCGATCGCCAATGCGGTGCCGGCCCCCGCCATTACCGCAGCACTTTTTGCCCGTTTCGCCTCCCGCGAGGACAACTCGCCGGCCATGAAGATGGTGTCCGCGCTGCGTCACCAGTTCGGCGGACATGCCACCCGTCCGGCCAAGTAAGTCCGTGTCCGGGTTCCGGCCGTCTTCCGGACCGGCGGTTCCCGAGAATTTGAAGATCGCGTGTACCTAGAACACCTGTCCCTGACCGACTTCCGCAGTTACGCCCAGGTTGATCTCCGGTTTGAGCCGGGCGTCACGGTTCTGGTCGGCTCCAACGGAATCGGCAAGACCAACCTGATGGAAGCTATCGGCTACCTGGCAACCCTCAGTTCACACCGGGTCAGTGCCGACGGCCCGTTGCTCCGTTTCGGAACCGACCGCGCCCTGATCCGGGCAAAGCTGGTCCGGGGCGAACAGTCCACCATCCTGGAGCTGGAGATCAACGGCGGCCGGGCCAACCGGGGACGCATCAACCGCAGCAACCCCGTCCGTGCCCGCGACCTGCTGGGCATCTGCCACACGGTCCTGTTCGCTCCGGAGGACCTGGCGCTGGTCAAAGGCGATCCGTCGAACCGCCGCCGCTTCCTGGACGAGCTCCTGGTGAGCCTGGTTCCCCGGCACGCCGCCACCCGCAGCGACTATGACCGCGTGCTTAAACAGCGCAACGCACTGCTGAAGTCGGCAAGGGCCGGAAAGTTCACCGCCGGCCACGAAGCCACCCTGGATGTCTGGGACCAGCACATGGCACGCGCCGGCGCGGAGCTGATCCATGCCAGGCTGGAACTCGTCGAGCGCCTGCGGCCGCACCTCAACAGTGCCTATGCCCAACTCACCGATGGCTCCAAGGCCGCGGATGCGGTCTACCGCTCAACTCTGCAGAACATGATGGACGACGACGGCGAGCCGGCCGGCGCTTCGACGGCACAGTCCGAGCCGGGAAACCCGGTGGAGGATCTCCGCCTGCTGTCCGTGGATGACCTTGCCGAACGCTACGTGCAGGCCTTCGCGGCATCCCGCCGCAAAGAACTCGAACGTGGCATCTCGCTGGTGGGTCCGCACCGGGACGAATTGGAACTGGTGCTGGGGCAGGCCCCGGCCAAGGGCTACGCCTCGCACGGTGAAACGTGGTCCATGTGCCTGTCCCTGCGGCTGGCCTCCTACTACGTCATGCTCGACGACGCCCGCACCGGAGGCTCGGCGCCGATCCTCATCCTGGACGACGTTTTCGCCGAACTTGATGTCCAGCGGCGGCGTAAACTGGCCGCAATAGTCGCCGGCGCCGAGCAGGTGCTGGTGACCGCCGCCGTCGACGCCGATATTCCGGACGAGCTTGCGGGCCGGCGGGTGAAGGTAATCCCGGGAGGAATCGATGAACAGGGATAAGGACGGCGGCCTGCAGCCAGGCCGCGATCCCGATGAAATCGATGCCGCCCAGGCGGCGCTGAACAGGATGCGTGAGGCAGCGGCCGCCCGTGGAGAGGTCCGCCGGAAAGTGCCGCGGGCAGGCGCCAGCCAAAAACCGCGCACTGCAGCCCAGGGAACGCGGGGCTTCAGCCAGTTCCACTCCACCGGACGCGACCCCTTGGGACTGGGGAAAGTCGTGGGCCGGCTGGTCGCCGAGCGCGGCTGGACCTCCCCGGTGGCCGTCGGCTCGGTCATGGCCGAGTGGCCGGCGCTTGTGGGGCCTGAAATCGCCGCCCACTGCACCCCGGAAAGCTTCACCGACACCACCCTTCATGTCCGGTGCGACTCCACGGCCTGGGCGACGCAGCTGCGGTTGCTCAGCATAAGCCTGCTCGAGAAATTCCGCACCGAACTCGGTGACGGCGTGGTCACCAGCATCCAGGTGCTGGGCCCGGCGGCACCCAACTGGCGCAAGGGCGGACGCACCGTCAACGGACGCGGGCCCAGGGACACCTACGGGTAAAGGCCACAACTAGGGACCGCCGGGACTGAATCCGTCGGGTGCGGCTCCTTCCGATTGTGCCTTCCGGGAACAAAGCCCAAACGGCGTGCAGGGCGCTCAAACCGCCGTCGGCCGTATAGGAGTCCAAAAAGGGGACTGCTGGAGCCTTGCAGGCGGGGCCAATGGCCAGCGAGAGGCACATTGAGCCGCGTCAGGGCCCCGCCAATGCGGGGATCGACCATGTTTCACGGTAGAATTCCTCTAGATAACTGGGCGCCGGTGAAACGTTGACTGAGTCCGTTTTCCCGCGCTTTTTCCGTGCGGGAACGGTTCTGCGTGTCAACCGAGCAGCTGGCGCTGGCAGTGACGTGCCTTTTGGCGGACGCCCTTTCCCCGGCGGACGGCGGAGGCCGGCCATCATCGAACATAGAGGAGTCGAAAGCGCCTGTGGCTAACGACAATGCAGATATCGAGGCAGTGGAGCCTGTAACGGAGGAAGCCCGGACGTCCGGCGCGCCGGCTGAGGCTGCCACACCGCGGGAGTACGGCGCCAGCGACATCACTGTTCTTGAGGGACTCGAGGCCGTACGGAAACGGCCCGGTATGTACATCGGCTCCACAGGTCTGCGCGGCCTGCACCACCTGGTGTACGAAGTGGTGGACAACTCCGTGGATGAGGCCCTCGCAGGTTACTGTACGCACATCGAAGTTGTTCTGCAGGCAGACGGCGGCGTCAAGGTATCCGACGACGGCCGCGGCATCCCGGTGGACATCCACCCCACGGAGGGCAAGCCCACGGTCGAGGTGGTCATGACCATCTTGCACGCCGGCGGCAAGTTCGGCGGCGGCGGCTACGCCGTGTCCGGTGGCCTTCACGGCGTGGGCATTTCCGTGGTCAACGCCCTCTCCACCCGCGTGAACACGGAAGTCCGCAGGCAGGGCCACCTCTGGCGCATGTCCTTTGCCGACGGGGGCAAGCCGCAGGGTGCCCTGGTCCAGGGCGAGGAAACGGCCGAGACCGGAACAACCCAGACCTTCTACCCGGATCCGAGCATCTTCGAATCCACCGAGTTCGACTTTGAGACGCTCCGCGCGCGTTTCCAGCAGATGGCCTTCCTCAACAAGGGGCTGAAAATCACCCTGACGGACGAGCGGCAAACGGCGGCCGGCACGGACGACGCCGGCGACCTGGACCTGGACGGCGTGCTGACCGAGGGCGAGGTTCTCGCCGAGCACCGCACCGTGGTGTACCAGTACAACGACGGCCTCCTCGACTACGTCAAGCACCTGAACTCCAGCAAGAAGGTGGATGTTGTCCACGAGGACGTCATCGCCTTCGAGACCGAGGACACCGAGCGGCATATCGCCGTCGAAATGGCGATGCAGTGGACCACGGCTTACTCCGAAAGCGTCCACACCTACGCCAATACCATCAACACACACGAGGGCGGCACCCACGAAGAGGGCTTCCGCGCCGCGATGACGTCGCTTATCAACCGCTATGCGCGCGAGAAGGCCATCATCAAGGAAAAGGATGAGAACCTTACCGGCGACGACATCCGCGAGGGCCTGACGGCCGTCATCTCCGTGAAGCTATCCGAGCCGCAGTTCGAGGGCCAGACCAAAACCAAGCTGGGCAACTCCGAGGTCAAGGGCTTTGTACAGCGCGTGGTCACTGACCAGCTCGGTGACTGGCTGGAGCGCAACCCCGGCCCCGCCAAGGACGTCATCCGCAAGGCCATTTCAGCGGCCCAGGCCCGCATGGCCGCGCGCAAGGCCCGTGACAACGCGCGTCGGAAGAGCCCGCTGGAGTCCTTCGGCATGCCGGGCAAGCTCTCCGACTGCTCCTCGAAGGATCCCTCCAAGTGCGAGGTCTACCTGGTGGAGGGTGACTCGGCAGGCGGTTCGGCCAAGCGCGGGCGCAACCCCGAAACGCAGGCCATCCTTCCGCTCCGCGGCAAGATCCTAAATGTGGAGCGGGCCCGCCTGGACAAGGCGCTTGGCAACAACGAGGTCCAGTCCATGATCACCGCATTCGGCACCGGCATTGGCGAGGACTTCGACCTCAGCAAGCTGCGCTACCACAAGATCGTGCTGATGGCCGATGCCGACGTCGACGGCCAGCACATCACCACGCTGCTGATGACGCTGCTGTTCCGCTACATGCGCCCCCTGATCGAGAACGGCTACGTCTACCTCGCGCAGCCGCCGCTGTACCGGATCAAGTGGTCCAACGCACCGCACGACTACGTCTTTAGCGACCGTGAGCGCGACGCCGTCCTGGTCTCCGGCCAGGCAGCAGGCCGCCGCATTCCGAAGGAAAACGGCATCCAGCGCTACAAGGGTCTGGGCGAGATGGACTACACCGAACTCTGGGACACCACCATGGACCCGGACCGGCGCACCCTCCTGCAGGTGACCATGGAGGACGCAGCCGCCGCCGACCAGATTTTCGCCGTGCTGATGGGCGAGGACGTCGAGTCACGCCGAAACTTCATTCAGCAGAACGCCAAGGACGTCAGGTTCCTTGATATCTAGCGGTTTTCCGCTTGACATTCCAGAACCGACATATACCTGAAACGGAAAATAGAGACTATGAGTGACGAAACACCCGAGGTCCCGGCCGAGTCTCCGGACGGCACGGAACCGGTGCTGGAGGGCGACGTGCTGGTCGACCGCGTGGAGCAGGTGGACCTGCAGACGGAGATGCAGCGCTCCTACCTCGACTACGCGATGGCCGTTATCGTCGGCCGTGCACTGCCGGATGTACGCGACGGGCTGAAGCCCGTCCACCGCCGCGTGCTGTATGCGATGTTCGACGGCGGCTACCGCCCGGACCGCGCCTTCAACAAGTGTGCCCGTGTGGTGGGCGAGGTCATGGGCCAGTACCACCCGCACGGCGACACGGCGATCTACGATGCGCTGGTGCGCCTGATCCAGGACTGGACCATGCGGTACCCGCTGGCGCTGGGCCAGGGCAACTTCGGCTCACCCGGCAACGACGGCGCTGCGGCCCCGCGGTACACGGAAACCAAGATGGCACCGCTGGCCATGGAAATGGTCCGGGACATCGACGAGGAGACCGTCGACTTCCAGGACAACTACGACGGCAAGAACCAGGAACCCACGATTCTCCCGGCGCGGTTCCCCAACCTGCTGGTCAACGGGTCCTCAGGCATCGCCGTCGGCATGGCCACCAACATCCCGCCGCACAACCTCCGTGAAGTGGCCGACGGCGTCCAGTGGTACCTGGCCAACCCGACCGCCAGCCGCGAGCAGCTCCTCGAGGAACTGCTGAAGCGCATCAAGGGACCCGATTTCCCCACTGGCGCCACCATCCTGGGACACAAGGGCATCGAGGACGCCTACCGCACCGGCCGCGGCTCCATCACGATGCGCGCCGTGGTGAATGTCGAGGAGCTGCAGGGACGGACCTGCCTCGTCGTCACCGAGCTGCCCTACCAGGCGAACCCGGACAACCTGGCCATCAAAATCGCCGAACTGGTCAAGGACGGCAAGGTCCAGGGCATCGCCGACCTCCGCGACGAGACGTCCGGCCGCACCGGCCAGCGACTGGTCATCGTCCTTAAGCGCGACGCTGTCGCCAAGGTGGTGCTGAACAACCTCTACAAGCACACCCAGCTGCAGGAGAACTTCGGCGCGAACATGCTGGCGATCGTGGACGGAGTGCCGCGCACTCTCAGCCTCGACGCCTTCATCCGGCACTGGGTCACTCACCAGTTGGATGTCATCGCCCGACGCACCCGCTACCGCCTGCGGAAGGCCGAGGAAGAAGCGCACATCCTGCGTGCGCTCCTCAAGGCCCTGGACATGCTGGACGAGGTCATCGCCCTGATCCGGGCCTCGAGCACCACTGAGGCAGCCCGGGATGGCCTCATGCAGTTGCTGGACATCGACGAGATCCAGGCCCGCGCCATCCTCGACATGCAGCTGCGCCGGCTCGCTGCCCTGGAACGCCAGAAGATCCAGGACCGCCACGCCGAACTCGAAGCGATGATCGCCGAATACAACGCGATCCTGGCCTCGGAGGAACGCCAGCGCTCGATCATCAGCGAGGAACTCGCCGAGATCGTGGCCAAGCACGGGGACGACCGCCGCACCCAGATCCTGATGGGCTACGACGGCGACATGTCCATGGAAGACCTCATTCCCGAAGAGGAAGTGGTGGTCACCATCACCCGCGGCGGCTACGTCAAGCGCACGCGGAGCGACAACTACCGTTCGCAGCAGCGCGGCGGCAAGGGCATCAAGGGTGCCCAGCTGCGCGGCGATGACGTGGTGGAGCATTTCTTTGTGACCACCACCCACCACTGGCTGCTGTTCTTCACCAACTTCGGGCGCGTGTACCGGGCCAAGGCCTACGAACTTGCCGAGGGCGGCCGCGACACCAAGGGCCAGCATGTGGCAAACCTGCTGGCCTTCCAGCCGGACGAGCACATCGCCCAGGTGCTGGACCTGAAGGACTACCAGCACGCGCCCTACCTGGTGCTGGCCACGAAGCGCGGCCTGGTCAAGAAGACCCGGCTGGAGGACTACGACACCAACCGGTCCGCCGGCGTCATCGCCATCAACCTCCGGGACGAGGATGAACTGGTCTCCGCGCAGCTGGTTTCCGAGACGGATGACCTCATGCTGGTGTCCCGCAAGGGCCAGTCGATCCGGTTCACGGCCACCGACGACGCGCTGCGCCCCATGGGCCGCGCCACGTCTGGCGTAACAGGCATGAAGTTCCGTGAGGACGACGAACTGCTCGCCATGAACGTGGTGGCCGAGGGCTCCTACGTGTTCGTCGTGACGGAAGGCGGCTACGCCAAGCGCACCGCCGTCGAGGAATACCGGCTGCAGGGCCGCGGCGGCCTGGGCATCAAGGTTGCCAAGCTCGCCGAGGAACGCGGGGATCTTGTGGGTGCCCTGGTGGTCCAGGAGGAAGACGAGGTCCTGGTGGTCATGGGCGGCGGCAAGGTGGTCCGGTCATCCGTGGCCGGCGTCCCGGCCAAGGGCCGGGACACCATGGGCGTCATCTTCGCGAAGCCGGACAAGAACGACCGCATCATCGAGGTTGCCCGCAACACCGAACGCGGCCTCGAAGAGGAAGTTGAAGCCAGCGCCGAGCGGGAGTCGGAGGCCGACCACACCGATGAACCCAGTGCGTCAGAAATCTTGGCTATCGCCGCTGATGACGTAACGTTGGCTGAAGATGCCGGACCAGACGAGGAATCCGCCGAGGAGGCTTCAGGACTGGCCGATGAAGCAGAAGGAACGTCCGGCGATGCTGAGGCGAACGAAGACAACACCGGAGGTAACGAGTGAGCAATTCCGACTCATTTCCCAAGCCGAGCAGTAATGGTCCCGGCGGGATGCGTCAGCCGGCATCCGCTCCCCGGGTGAATGCCCCCGTGCGCCCCCAGCAGAGCCCGGCCACGCCGCCGGGCCTTCCGGGACAGCGCCCGGCGCCCGCCGGACAGCGCCCGCAGGGCCAGAGGCCGGCCGCGCCGGCACAGCGCCCCGCAGCCCCCGGACAGCGGCCGCCGGCCGCGCAGGGTGCGCCCGGACTGGTCAAGCCGGCTCCCAAGGCCAAGGCGCGCCGCGCCCGGCTCCTGGTCAGCAAGGTTGACCCCTGGTCCGTCCTGAAAATGGCGTTCCTGCTGTCCGTCGCGCTCGGCATCGTCACGGTGGTGGCCGCCATTGTGCTGTGGACTGTGCTGGACCTGACCGGCATCTTCGACCAGGTGGACAGCCTGCTGGGAACGCTCGCTGGTTCCGAGGGCGGCGGCTTCGAACTGAAGAAGGTCGCGTCGCTCGGCCAGGTGGCGTCGTTCGCTACGATCATCGCCGTCGTGAATGTGGTGCTGCTGACCGCACTGTCCATGCTGTCCGCCGTGCTGTACAACATTTCGGCGACCCTTGTTGGCGGCATCGGCGTGACCCTGACGGACGACTAAAACCCTGTCTTTCCGCGGAAAAGCCCGCTGGAATGCCTCGATTTGAGATCGGGCCGGGATGTGCTGTAGAGTCTTGTCTCGGCCCGATGAGGCATCGGGGCGTATAGCTCAGGCGGTTAGAGCGCTTCGCTGATAACGAAGAGGTCCCAGGTTCAAGTCCTGGTACGCCCACGGAACCTGCACAGGTTCAAGTAGAGGTTTAGGCGGGATTCCATTGGAATCAAGCCGGAACGGGGTGCGTGTGAAGAAGTTGCTGGTTATCGCAGCTGCGGTCGCAGGCGTCCTGTTCTACAAGAAAAAGGTGCAGGAATCCGAAGCCCGGAAAACAGTCTGGAGCGAATCAACCGACAAGGTTGAATAGCCCGGATCCCGGTACGGAGGCTGGTCAGCCAGCATCCGTAACTAGGGTATGATGGACGGGTTGCTTCTTATGGGGGCATGGCGCAATTGGTAGCGCACCTGCTTTGCAAGCAGGGGGTTCGGGGTTCGAGTCCCCGTGCCTCCACCATAAGAAAGGTCCCGGTCGGAAACGGCCGGGACCTTTTGCTTTGCTCCCACGCTGGCCGGCGACCCTGGTTTCGACAGGCTCAACCCGCGGGTCTGCACATTACTGTGGGAGCGTGAATCTCTTCCTTGCAACTCTGGGCGTTCTGGGCGTGGCTTCGTCAGGACCGCTCATCGCCGCCACGCTCGGCGCCACCACTGTCACGGCCCTCGCCATCGCCTTCTGGCGCAATGCCATCGCGGCAGCCGTCATGGCCACCCCCACCCTGATCCGGGAGCCGCGCCTGTTCGGCCGCATCGGGCGTTATGAGTTCCGCTGGTCGCTCGTTGCGGCCGTAGCCCTGGCCCTGCACTTCGCCTGCTTCATCACGTCCCTGCAGCTGACCTCAGTGGCTGCCGCCACGGCCCTCGTCTGCCTGCAGTCCGCCTGGATCGCCATCATTCAACTGTCCCGCGGTGTGCGACACCGCTGGCAGGTCCTGGTGGGCCTGGGGGTCTCCTTCGGTGGCGTAGTGGCCATCACAGGTTTCGACATGGGCACGTCGCCCGACGCCCTGCTGGGTGACCTCCTGGCCATGGCCGGCGGACTCCTTGCGGGAATCTACACTCTGGCCGGAGGCCGGGCCCGCCAGAGCATGACCACCGGAACCTACACGGCCCTCTGCTACAGCATGTGTGCTGTCCTGGTAGCCGTACTGGCAGCCTTCACCCGCCAGCCCCTGACCGGGTTCGACGCCGGCGGCTGGCTGGGGGTTCTGGCCATCACCGTGTGCGCCCAGCTCGTGGGACATACGGCATTCAACCACCTGCTGGCCACCATGAGCCCGCTGCTGGTGTCCATGATCATCCTGCTTGAAATACCGGGTGCGGCCCTGCTGGCCGCCGTGTTCCTGAACGAGACACTGCCGGCAGGCACCTACGCCGGACTGGCGCTCATCCTCGGGGGCCTCGCCGTCGTGGTGGCCGGACAGCGGAACGGCATGGGCGGGCGGGACAAACCGCCCGGGGAACGCCCGGTGGCAGAGCTGGGGGCTGACTGACGACGGCGGCCGCCCGGCGAGGTTACTGTCCGCCGCGGCGGACAGGCTGGCTGGTGTTGACGGTGTGGATGGCGCGCAGCAGCTTGGCTGGGAAATACACCGAGAAGAACACCACCATGGGTGCCTTAAGGGCCATCTTCTTCACGTTGTGGGCCTTGTAGGTACGGTCGAAGCGCGTCACGTAATACCGGTAGTCACGGGGAGAGTCCTCGAGCCGGCGGGCGGACATCCCGGAGACCATCTGCGGCCAGTACTGGACCTTGAGGTCGTGGTCGGCGAGATGCAGGGACAGGTCGATGTCCTCGTGCATCTCGTCCCTTTCGTCCCGGCAGGTTTCGCTGCGGATGGTCTCCCATGCGGAGCGGCGTAGGGCCATGTTGGAGCCGAACAGGAAGTGGTATTGGTGCTTGGCCAGCTTGAGCATCAGCTGGCGCATCTTGTCATCTGCCTTGAGGCCGAAGCGCCGCATCGGCATGTCGTAGTAGACCACCGGTCCGGTAGCGGCCGACGTGGACAGGTCCTCGAAAGCCTTCTGCACCTGCTCCACCCAGTCAGGTTCAAGCACGGAGTCGGCGTCGATCCGGCCCAGGATATCCCCTGTGGCGTTGTCCAGGCCGAAATTGCGGGTAGGGATCAGTCCCTGTTCCCTGTCCTGGCGGAGCAGGATGATGGGGCTCTCCGGATACTCCTGCTGCATCTGCATGACGATCGACGCCGTGCGGTCCTTGGACATGTTGTCCACCACGATGATCTCGTGCGCCGGAACCGACTGGTACACCGCCGCGATCAGGCACTGCCGGATGACACTTTCCTCGTTGTAGGCCGGAATAACAATCGATACGCGCGGCTCAGTGTCAGTCAAGGCATCCTCGTCGGATCTATCGGGTGACATCACCCTCAAACTTAGCATCGATGCTTTCCAACCCGGCGGCACCGTGCCTGTCAGGCGGAGAGGTTGCTGATATTCCCGCAGAGACGGCAGGAGGGGCTCCGCCGAAGCGGAACCCCTCCTGCAGCCAGCCCTGACGGGGGCCCTACTTACGCCTTCTTGTCGGCACCGTTCTCGATGTTGGACGCGATGTCCTTCAC
Source organism: Arthrobacter globiformis (assembly GCF_030817195.1). Taxonomy (NCBI): domain Bacteria; kingdom Bacillati; phylum Actinomycetota; class Actinomycetes; order Micrococcales; family Micrococcaceae; genus Arthrobacter; species Arthrobacter globiformis. The sequence continues at coordinate 252,090 of NZ_JAUSYZ010000001.1, forward strand.
CGCGGTCTTTGCATCGGCGGCCACTTCACCGGCGTCGGAATCCGCGTCCTCGGCAACGTGCTTCGCCTTGTCGGAGCCTTCGGCGTTGTCCTCTTCCAGGGAAGCCAGCTCCTCCAGGGAAGTCGACGTGGTTGCCGCCGGAACCGGAGCCGGCGTCGCGGCGGCCGATCCAACACCGGTGGCGGAGGCTGCCGGGGTGGTTTCAGCCGGCGTAGACGGTGCGGGCGTCACGGGTGCGGGGGTCTTCCAAGGATCCTCGACCGGCTTTGAAGCCTTCCACGCGGCAACGCCGGCGGCCACGGCCGCGGCGATCACACCGACGATGAGGAGCCCGCGCTTCTTCGGCTTCTGGGGCTCCACCACCAGCGCCTTGCCCGTCACTGCCCGGCTGGCCTCGTTGGCGGCAGACTTCAGGTGGCCGCCGGCCACATGAGCCTGTTCCTGGATGGCGTGGACGATGCCGACGTCGCCGAGCTTCTGGGCCACGGCGTCAACGCGGGCCGGGGTGCTCTCGAGCGTCCTGTGGACAGCATCGGAAGCAGTTCCGATCTGGTCCGAGAGTCGGGGCAGGTACTCAACCACTACGCGGTCGCGGGCCTGGGCAATAACGGGTGTGGCCCGGTCCAGCGCGTCGTGCAGCCGCGGCGGGGCGCCCTCCACGACGTCGTGGATTTTGGGGGCAAGCTGGGCCAAGCCGTCCTGGAGGCGCGGCGTGACCGTGGCGACGCCGTCGGCAAGGTTGTGGGCCGCCACCTTGAGCCCCTCCTGGATCTTGGGGGAAGCGGTATCAATGCCGTGCTGCAGGCGGGGAACTGCCCAGTCCACTGCTGCTTCCACGCGGTCTTTTGCGTTCTCGACTGCTGAACTGACCGACAACTCCAGTTCGCGGGCAATACGATCCGATTTCTTCACAACTACCTCCCGATTAATGTGACGGTTCTGTTGTTAGCCTACGTGCACGAAGAGCCGGGCTGCTATCGTTCCGGCGGATTCACGGTGGATTTCACCGAGCGCGGAACTGTCTTTTCCGCCCGGGTTCGCGTTGACCCGCCGTGAAAGAATGACCCTATGACTGCCTCAGCAACTGCAAAAGCAACCATCCACACCAGCCTCGGCGACATCGTTGTGAACCTCTTCGGCAACCACGCGCCCAAGACTGTTAAGAACTTCATCGGACTGGCCACGGGCGAACAGGCCTGGACCCACCCGGAGACCGGCGAGGACAAGACCGGCACGCCGCTGTACAACGGCACCATCTTCCACCGCATCATCAAAGACTTCATGATCCAGGCCGGCGACCCGCTGGGACGCGGCACCGGCGGACCGGGCTACCGCTTCGACGACGAGATCCACCCCGAACTGAGCTTCAGCGCTCCGTACAAGCTGGCCATGGCCAACGCCGGCATCCAGATGGGGAAGGGAACCAACGGTTCACAGTTCTTCATCACCACCATCCCCACCGACTGGCTGCAGGGCAAGCACAGCATCTTCGGCGAGGTTGCCGACGAGGAGTCCAAGAAGGTTGTGGACGCCATTGAAGGTGTCCGCACCGGCATGGGCGACCGCCCGGTTGAAGATGTGACCATCAACAGCATCGATATCGAGCAGCTCTAGCCACATGAGCTACGGAACTCCGGCGGCAGAGCCGTCAGCGCGGGTACCGGTGTGCCCCCGGCACCCGAACCGGCCCTCGTATGTCAGCTGCCAGCGTTGCGGGCGGCCGGCATGCCCCGAGTGCCAGCGCGCGGCCGCCGTCGGGTTCCAGTGCGTTGACTGCGTCAACGAAGCAAGACGTACGACGCCGACAGCACGGACCGTTTACGGCGGTGCCGTTGCGTCCGGCAAGCCTGTGGTGACGTACGCAATCATCGCCGCGTGCGCCCTGCTGTTTGTTCTGCAGTGGGTGCTTCCCGGGAAACGCGGTGTTCCGGACCCTCGCCTATGCGTCGGTTTACGCAACGCCCGAGTACGGGGTGTTCCAGCCGTGGCGCATGCTCACCTCGGCTTTTCTGCACTCCCAGGGCTTCCTGCTCCACATTGTCCTGAACATGTACACGCTGTGGATTTTTGGCCAGGCGCTCGAACCGCTGCTGGGCCGGATACGTTTCCTTGCCGTGTACCTGCTGTCCGCCATCGGCGGGTCGGTGGGATACCTGTTGTTGACACCGATCCTGCCCGAGGGCGGCCCCGTGGGCCTGGTCGGTGCTTCCGGCGCGATTTTCGGGCTGTTCGGCGCCATGCTCGTGGTGCAGCGCCACCGTGGCGGTGAGACGAGGCAGCTTTGGGTACTTATCGCAATCAACGGCGTGATCGGCTTCATGGTGCCGCAGATTGCCTGGCAGGCCCATCTGGGCGGTTTCATCACGGGCGCCCTGTGCGCGGCCGCCATTGCCTACGTCCCCCGTGGCCCGCGGCGCACCACCCTGCAGGCCGGAGGGCTGGTGCTCGTTCTGGCCCTGCTGGCGGTTGCTTCCTGGTACCGGGTGCTCGTAGCCGCCTGACGCCGGGACGGGCAACTCGCCGGCACCGGCCCCTCCCCCATAGCCCTCGCCCCCGCTTTCCGAAGCGGGGGCATTTTTGTACGCCCGCGAAGTCCCCCACGAGGCGACGGGGGTCGTTCACAGCCTGCTGAGTTTTCCACAGGGGTTATCCACACTGTTAATAACTTACACAGCTGTAAGTCACAGGTCGCGCCCCGAGTTGGCGGGCCGCTGGGCCACTCCCGATCAATATGCACGCTTTCGTCCACACCTGTGGATAACTTTTGTGCCTGCCGCTGTGGTTAAGTGGACAACTTCACTCAGATTTCACCCTGACGGGGTGTTTCGGGCATAAACAGGTACTTGGGAGTGCGTGAAGGCGTTTTGAGGGCGCCGTTTCAACAGGGTTGTTCACACTGTTAATAACGCACAGAGGTGTCATTCCCACGTTCACATGCCCCACAACGCCTAGATCCTGCCGTTCAGGCCGGCAATGCCCACAAGTTTTCCCCACCTGTGGATAAGTTGTGGGTAGTCGCCTGTTGCTAAGTGGATAACCCTCCACCTGTCCACAGCGTGCCCGTGTAGTCTCTGACTGAAGCCGCGAGGTGAGCCCCGTCCAACCCCCAAGGAGCAATGCCGTGAGTACCCACAGCCACATCTTCCTCGACAAGCACCACCCAGCAGCCTGGCGGGCGCTGAATGGGCTGGGGCTAAAGGCCAAGGAAGCGATGATTGAGGCCGGCCTGGACGAGAAGCTCATCGAACTGCTCAACGTCCGGATATCGCAGATCAACGGCTGCGCCTACTGCCTCGACATGCACGTCGCGGATGCAGTCAAGGCTGGTGAATCCACACAGCGGCTGGCGGTCCTGCCAGCCTGGCGGGACACTGCGGTGTTCGAGGACCACGAGCGGGCCGCGCTGGCCCTGTCCGAGAGCGTCACGGTTCTCCCAGAGGCCCGTACGCGCGATCTGGAAGACGCCTACGCGCGGGAGCACCTCACGGACGAGCAGTACTCAGCGGTGAGCTGGCTGGCCATCGCGATGAACGCGTTCAACCGCGTTTCCATCACCAGCCAGCATCCCGTCCGGCCTGAACAGGGCTGAACACGCTTGACAGGGGCTGAATATGGCTGAACACCGGGGGTTATCCACAGTCATTTCCACAACTGTTAATAACTTCGAAAATGCAAGTTTCAGGCCTCCAAGGGCGCCAGCCGGGCATGCAGGGCCTTTTCCCCGGCCCGCAACCAGCAAAGTTATCAACGCTGTGGATATCTTTACCAACACGTGTGGACCGGTGCGTGCGGGACGGCAGAGTGCCCGGCAGCGGTCAGGACCAGACGCCCGAGGTTCCCCGGCGGTGGCTGTCCACAAGATGTGTGTCCACCATGCCGATGGCTTCCATCAGGGCGAACATGGTGGTCGGCCCCACGAAGGCGAAGCCCTTCTTCCGCAGCGCCTTGGAAAGAGCGATGGACTCGGGGGACGTCGTGGGCACGTCCGCGTAAGTGGTGGGGGCAGGTGTGGAGGTTGGCTGGAACTTCCAGACAAAGTCAACGAGCCCGCCCTCGTCCCGTAGCGCGATGGTGGCGGTGGCATTGGTGATTGCGGCCCGGATCTTGAGGCGGTTGCGCACGATGCCGGGGTCCTGAAGGAGTCGCTCGACGTCGGCCTCGGTAAACGCGGCCACGGTTTCGGGGTGGAAGTTGTGGAAGGCCGCACGGAAGGCGGGGCGTTTGCGCAGGATCGTTGCCCACGACAGCCCCGCCTGGAACGCCTCGAGGCTGATCCGTTCGTAAAGGCCCTGCTCGTCCCTGACGGGCAGGCCCCACTCAGTGTCGTAATACTCGCGCAGAAGGGGATCCGAGGAAGCCCACAGCGGACGGGCCAGGCCATCCTCGCCGATGATGATGCCTTCTGCGGTCATGGGCGTCGGCTCAGGAGCGCCAGCGCGTGGTCATCAGGAAGCCGACGATCGCAATGCCAAACCCGGCCAGGATGTTCCAGGACTCCCACGCCTGAACAGGCAGCTGGCCCTCGCTGATGTAGAACGTAATGATCCAGAGCAGGCCGATGATCATCAGGCCGAACATGACGGGCTTGAACCAGACGGGGTTCGGCTTGTAGGCCTGGGTGGAAACGGGCTCGGCCGGGCGGGCAGGCTTCTTACGTGGCTTTGACTCGGGCACATGTCCTCCTTGGCGGCTGAATCAAGAGGAGGGACCGGGGCTTGATATCCTGCTGTGAGGGGATTGCCGGCGGTCTGCACACTCTTGGTCAGGTCTGAAGTCTTACTAGCAGCCAATTCTAGCTGTAGTTCAGTCCGCGCCGGTGCCCCCCAACCGCCCTGGAGGAGATCGCGTGGTAGTGCAGGAGAAGGTGACGGCCACCGCCAAGCCGGCGACCGGCGTCGTAATCCTGCGCAAAGCCGTCCAGGTGTTCGGCGAGCTGCTCATCACCGCCGGCATAGTGCTGCTCCTGTTTGTCGCGTGGCAGCTCTGGTGGACCAACGTGGAATCCGATGCGAAGCAAAGCGCCGCGGTCAAGGACTTTGCCCGGGATCTGGGCGGACCCGTGACCCCCGGGCCCACGCCCACTGCGACAGGCGGCGGGGCCGTTGCCGGCCCTAAGGATTATGGAGGGCCCGTTGTTGGAGAGGCTCCCGGGCACGGCGGCACCATCGGGATCATGTACATCCCCCGGTTCGGTGAAAACTACACCCGGCCCATCGTCGAAGGCACCAGCGGGGATGTCCTGGACACCTTGGGACTCGGCCACTACGGCAACACCTCCATGCCCGGGGCCGTGGGCAACTTCGCCGTGGCGGGCCACCGGCAGACGCACGGCGCCGTGCTGGACAATATCCACACGCTGGTCCCCGGGGACAAGATCTACGTCCAGACGCGGGACGGCTACTACGTCTACGTCTTCCGCAACAACCGCATCGTTCTGCCGACCGAAGCCGATGTCCTCCTGCCGGTGCCCAACCAGCCCGGAGTGCGTCCCACCGAAAGACTTCTCACCATGACCAGCTGCAATCCCCGCTTCGGCTCCGAGGAACGGATTATCGCGTACTCGGTGCTGGACCACTGGCAGCCGGCCTCGGCGGGGCCACCCGATGAGATCGCGGCCCAGGTGGCACGCGCACGAGGGGAAGGCTAGGCATGTACGGCTGGATATTCCGCCATCTCCCCGGTCCGCTCTGGCTGCGCGTCCTCATGTCGCTGGTGCTGGTTGCCGGTGCCTTGTTCCTGATGGTCGAGTTCCTTTTCCCCTGGATGTCCCAGTTCACCCAATTCACCGACTCAACGATTGGTGCGCCAAAAAACCCATGAGCACAGCAAAGATTCTCGTCGTGGACAACTACGACAGCTTCGTCTACACCCTGGTGGGCTACCTCCAGGAGTTGGGCGCCGAGACAACAGTGGTCCGCAACGATGATGTGACCCTCGCCGAAGCGATCGAAATGGCGGAAACGCGCGACGGCATACTCATCTCGCCCGGCCCGGGCTCGCCGTCCGAAGCGGGGGTCTGCATTGAGCTGATCCGCTGGTGCGGCGAGAAGACGAAGCCGATGTTCGGCGTCTGCCTTGGGCACCAGGCCCTGGCTGAGGCGTACGGCGGAACGGTGACCCACGCCCCGGAGCTCATGCACGGCAAGACCTCCCTGGTCCAGCATGACGGGACCAGCGTTTTTGCCGGCCTGCCCTCCCCCGTGACGGCCACGCGCTACCACTCCCTGGCCGCTGTCCGCGACACGATTCCGGAAATCCTCGAGGTGACGGCGGAAACCGCCAGCGGCGTCATCATGGGGCTGCAGCACCGCACCGCGCCGCTGTGCGGCGTGCAGTTCCACCCCGAGTCCGTGCTGACCGAAGGCGGCTACCAGATGCTGGGCAACTGGCTTGAGTCGCTGGGCATGAAGGGTGCGGCCGAACGGGCAGCCAAGCTCAGCCCCCTGATCCAGCACTAGCCGGGGCCAGCACTAGCCGGGGGGCAGCGGGCTCTATTTGCCCTTGGTGGGGCTCGGCGTCGGCGTCGGGGTGGGTGTGGGCGCCGGAGGAGGGGCCGGGGCCGTGGCCACCGTCACGGTGATGGTCTTGCCCTGTTCCACCAGCGAGTTCAGCGGATCGCTCTGGCCGGTCACCTTTCCGGGCTGGACCTGGGAGTTCTCGACCTCGTGGATGACGGCAACCAGGCCGAGTTCCTTGAGCGCAGCCTCGGCCTCGGCACGGGTCATGCCACGAAGCTCCGGCATGGACACCTTGCCCGTGGACACCAGGATCTCGACGGTGCTGCCCACCGCCACCTGCTGGCCGGGCGCCGGCTTGGTGGTGATCACCAGGCCCGCCGGAACAGTGGCGCTGTTGGCCATGGTGGTGGACGGCGCGCCCACCAGGCCCGCCTGCCGCAGGATGTCGCGGGCTGCCGCCTCCGTCCGTCCCGGCAGCGTCTCCGGGATCTTGACGGCACTGGGGCCCGACGAGATGTTCAGGACCACTTCCGAGTTCGGTTCCAGCGAGGATCCCGCGGGCGGCGCGGTGCCAATGGCGGTGCCCTTGGCGATCGAGTCGTGCTGCACCCGCTTGATCTGTGGCCGCAGCTTGGCGTCGTAGAGCGTCTGCAGCGCCTCGGATTCGGAAAGCTTCTCCACCGAGGGAATGGCGACGCGCGCCGGTTCGGCCGGCGGCTGGTTGAGGAAGTTGTAGAACCACAGGCCGCCGCCGGCCAGCACCAGGAGGGTAAAGATCACAAAGGTCGTGATCCAGGCCCGACGGCGGGACTTCTGTAAGCCAGACCGCTCCCGTTCGCGGGGAAGCCCCAGCGGAAGTTCATCGTGCTCGGCCGTCACGTAGACCGCAGCGGCTTCGGCCGGCAGCACGGATTCATCATCGTCAGTGCCCCACGTGCGGCGTAGGCGGCCAGCGGGAGCGTCGTCGAGGAAGCTGGCCCCGGTCATGGAAAACGCTTCCGTGGGTGGCATGCGGTGCGGCTCAGGAATGTCATTCGGGTCCGTCGGCGCTTCGCTGGGCGACAACGCCGGAACAGCGATCCCGTTCTTCGCCGCCCGCAGCGCACGGCGGAAAGCCGCGGCGTCCTGGAAACGGTCGGCACGGTTCTTCTGCAGCGCCTTTTCCAGCACGCTGTCCAGCGCCTCGGAGATGTCCGGATTGAAACTGCTGGGCGGTTCGGGCTTCTCGCGGACATGCTGGTACGCCACAGATACGGGGCTTTCACCCACGAATGGCGGGCGGCCGGTCAGCGTTTCGTACAGCAGGCAGCCTGCCGAGTACAGGTCGCTGCGGGCATCCACGGCCTCGCCGCGAGCCTGCTCCGGCGAGAGGTACTGGGCGGTGCCCACCACGGCCTGCGTCTGGGTCATCGTCGCGGAGGAATCGGCAACCGCGCGGGCAATGCCGAAGTCCATGACCTTGACCATGTCCGAGTTCTCGCAGTACATCACGTTCGCCGGCTTGATGTCCCGGTGCACGATTCCGGCCTTGTGGCTGTATTCCAGTGCAGACAGGACACCCAACGTGTACTCCACCGCCTGGTCGATGGTGATGTCACTGGCCCTGATCAGGTCCCGGAGGGTCTTGCCGGCCACGAACTCCATGACGATGTAGGGAACACGGACCTGGTCGTGCGCGTCGCCCGGTACTGCGTGCTCGCCCGTGTCGTAGATGGCTACGATCGACGGATGGTTCAGGGCTGCGACAGCCTGGGCCTCGCGCTTGAACCTGGCCTGCAACTGGGGGTCCCGGGCCAGGTCGGGGCGGAGCAGCTTGATCGCGACCGTCCGGCCCAGGCGGGTATCCAGGCCACGGTGGACGTCGGCCATGCCCCCGCGGCCGATGACTTCGCCAAGTTCGTAGCGTCCGCTGAGGACGCGCTGACTTGTCACCGGGATGTTGTCTTCCCGGTGGGACGGAGTTCGTGGCGTGGTCACGGCTTATGGTCCGGTCGGCGAGCCGCTTGGCGTTGGCGTGGCTGACGGCGTGACCGATGGCGTGGGAATCAGCGCCTGGGACAGGTGATAGGTCACGACCGACCCGGCGGCGACCTCTTGGCCGCTTTCGGGCTCGGAGCGGACAAACGTTCCGGCGTCCTGACCGGGTTCGCCGGCCTCGTCGGCGCCCTTTTGCCAGCGCAGACCGGCCTTCTCGATTGCTGACTGGACTTCGGCCTCGCTGCTGCCCGTGCTGATGTCCGGGACTCTGATCTGTTTCGGTCCCTTGGAATAGGTGACCGTGATGGTGCGACCCGCCTGCACCGGGCCTGTCGGGTTCAGGTCCGTAACCGTGCCGGGAGTGGCAGGGTCGAACACTTCCTTGCCGTCCACCTGGAGGCCAAGCGCGATCAGCTCGGCGCGGACCTCGCTGTACTGCTTGCCGAGGTATGCGTCCGGAATCAGGTTGATGGCCTCGGCCGTGGTAGGAGTCGGTGTGGGGGTCGGGGTCGGCGTCGCAGAGGTCGGGGTCGGCGTGGGCGTGGAACTGGTGCTCACGCTGCGGCTCGGTGTGCTTGACGTGGTCGCGGCAGGGCCCTGGCCCGGGAACAGGAAGCCCGCCTGGCTCAGGAGGATACCGGCGACGGCGAACAGCACCAGCAGGATCAGGGCGATCAGCGGCCACGTCCACGGGCTGCGTTTCCGCCGCTCGGGCTCATCCTCGGGTTCGTCGTCGTACTGATCCGGTTCCTGGTCCCAAGTGCGCTCGGCCGCCAGGGCATCGGCACGCGACAGCGTGCTCCCCGCCCGCGTGGGGGCGGCATCCGGGTCTCCGGCGGCGGCTGCTGCCGCCCCGCCGGCAGCAGCACCCGCAGCCGCTGCGCCCAGCACAGGCAAGGCGGAGGTTGCCGTCGTCGAGCTCGTCTCCGAACCGATCACGCCGGTTGGTGCCGTGGCGATATTCACCGGGGCCGTCATGGCGCCGGTGCCGCCTTCGTACAGGAGCATGCCCGGGACGGCGGCGTGGGCTGCGGAGATGTCACCGTTGCGGATCGCCTCCGCGGCCTCGGACAGCTTGATGGCGTTGGCCGGGCGGTTCTTCGGATCCTTGGCCAGCATGGACATCAGGAGCGCACGGACCGGCTTGGGCAGCGACTCCGGCAGGGGCGGCGGCGCGTCGTTGACCTGGGCCAGGGCGATGGCGATCTGGGATTCGCCGGAGAACGGACGGTGCCCGGTGAGGCACTCGTAGCCGATCACGCCGAGCGAGTAGATGTCCGAGGCACCGGTGGCGGTCTGGCCGGTGGCCTGTTCGGGGGCGAGGTACTGGGCGGTGCCCATGACCTGGCCGGTCTGGGTCAGCGGCACCTGGTCCGCCAGGCGCGCGATGCCGAAGTCGGTGACCTTGACCCGCCCGTCAGGCATGATCAGCAGGTTTCCGGGCTTGATGTCACGGTGCACCAGTCCCTGTGCGTGGGCCACGGACAGGGCCCGCGCCGTTTGGGCCATGATGGACAGCGTGCGGTCCGGTGAGAGAACCTGCTCGTGCTCGATAATGCTGCTCAGCGGCTGGCCGGGGACCAGCTCCATCACCAGGTAGGCGGAACCTTCCTCCTCGCCGTAGTCGAAGACGTTGGCGATGCCGACGTGGTTGAGGAGGGCGGTGTGGCGGGCTTCGGCGCGGAACCGCTGGAGGAAGCCGGGGTCGCCCGTGTACTCCTCTTTGAGTACCTTGATGGCCACGATCCGGCCCAGGATTTGGTCCTTGGCCTTCCAGACTTCACCCATGCCGCCGATCGCAATACGCGTGGTCAACTGGAATCTGCCGCCGAGGGTGATTCCCGATGTAGGCCTCACTTATTCAACACCGCCTCAAAAATCTTCTTTGCGTTCGGACTGGTTAGCTGTGCTCCGGTGGTGATGTCCACGCCCTGCATGACAACGGTGACGGACACTTGCGGATCGTTGGCCGGGGCGAACCCCGTAAACCAAGAGTTGTTCAGGCCGTCCCCGAGCTCGGCGGTGCCGGTCTTGCCGGCGACCTGGACACCGGGAACGGCAGCGCCCGAGCCGATGCCCTCGCTGACCACACTGGTCATCCAATCGGTGATCTGTCCGGCGATTTCCGGCGTCGTCGAGGTCCGCAAAGCCACCGGCTTCGGTTCATCGATAACCCTCAGGTCCGGGGAACGGACTGCCTTGATGAGGTTCGGAGCCATCTGCACTCCGCCGTTGGCAATGGCCGAGGTCATCAGTGCGATCTGGAGCGGCGTCGCACGGACGTCGCGCTGGCCGATGGCGGATTGCGCCAGTCCGGCCGCGTCGAGATCCGACGGGAAAACGCTCTTGGCGTAGTCCAGCTTGAGCTGGTCGCCCAGCTCCTGGCCGAAGCCGAACTTGCTGGCCTGCTGGGCTATCGCATTTTCCCCGAGGTCGCGGGCAATACTGGCGAAGGGCGTGTTGCAGGACTGCTGCAGGGCGAACGCGAAGCTGGCCGTGTTCCGGGTGTAGCAGTTGCCGCCGGCGTAGTTGGGCAGCTGGTACTGGATCCCCGGGAAGCTCATCTGGGCCGGGTTGGGCAGCACGCTGTCGGCGTTGTACTTGCCGGAGTTCAGGGCTGCTGCCGTGTCCACCAGCTTGAACACCGAGCCCGGCGCCAACAGGGCGCCCGTGGGGCCGCTGACCGAGGGATTCAGGTTGACGCCCGGGATCTTGATGGCCTCGTTGTACGCAGCCTGTTCCTTGGCGACGTCCTGCGTGGCGATGGAGTTGGGATCATAGGACGGCTTGCTGACCATGGCCAGGATGTTGCCCGTCTTGGGATCGGTCACCACGATCGACCCCCGCTGGCCGTCCGGGATGAGGTCGTACGCCAGTTTCTGGATCGTGGGGTCAATGGTCAGCTCGACGGACGCACCCTTGGGCTGGTTGCCCAGGAAAAGCTGCCCGATCCGGTCAAAGAACAGCTGGTCCGAACTTCCGGCCAGCTGGGCATCCATGGCGCCTTCGAGGCCGGTAACCCCGTAGCTCCGCGAGAAGTATCCGGTCAGCCCGGCATACAGCTCGGGCTGGTTGTACTTGCGCTGGAACTTGCAGGATTCATTGCCCGGCACGGATTCGGCGATGGCAGAGCCGCCCACGAGGATCGCACCGCGGTCATTGCAGTAGTTCTGCAGGATGGCCCGCCTGTTCCACGCGTTGGCCTTGAGCTCGTCCGCGCCCACCACCTGGACGTAGCTGATCGCACCGAAAATCAGGGCGAACATGGCGATCGCGGCGATCCATGAATGTCGAATGGCCTGGTTCACAGGTGTTTCACCGCCTCGGTGGGAGCGTCTGGGAGGGTCTGGGTGGCGTTCCGGTCCTGCCGGCCTGCTGCCGCGGGCGCCGGCTTCTGGGCCTCCGGCGTCCGGCCGGGCTGCATCGGTGACGTGTCCACCGGGCCGCGGGCCGTGTGCGAGATCATCAGCAGCAGGCCCACGATGATCCAGTTGGCCAGCAGGGAGGAGCCACCCGCGGCCAGGAACGGCGTGGTGAGGCCGGTCAGCGGGATCAGCCGCGTGACGCCGCCGATCACCACGAAGCACTGCAGCGCCACCGCGAAGGACAGGCCGCAGGCCAGGAGTTTGCCGAAGGCGTCGCGGGTGCCGAGGGCCGCACGGAAACCGCGGGTGAAGAGCAGCAGGTACATCATCACGATGGCGAAGAGGCCGATCAGGCCCAGCTCCTCGCCGAAGGAGGCGATGATCATGTCGCTGTTGGCGAACGGGACCAGGTTGGGCCGGCCCTGTCCGAGGCCGGTGCCCACGAGTCCGCCGCTGGCCATGCCGAAGAGGCCTTCCACGATCTGGCCGCTGCCGCCGGGTGAACGCCCGAAGACTTCCTCTGTGAAGGCATTGAGCCAGCTGTCGATGCGCAGCGCAACGTGCGAGAAGACCTTGGACGCCACGAAGCCGCCGCCGAGGATCAGGGTGAGGCCGATGACCACCCAGCTGATGCGGCTGGTGGCCACGTAGATCATCACGATGAACAGGCCGAAGAACAGCACGGACGATCCGAGGTCGCGCTGGAAGATGAGCACGCCGATGCTCACGAGCCAGGCGGTGATCATGGGTCCCATGTCCTTGAAGCGCGGGAACTGCATGGGGCCGATCTTGCGGCCAGCCAGCATGATCAGGTCGCGGTTCGAGGACAGATACCCGGCAAAGAATATGGCGAGGGTAATTTTGGCGACCTCGCCCGGCTGGAACGTCATCGGACCGAGCCGGATCCAGACCCGGGCGCCGAGGATTTCGCCGGCGGAGATGCCGGGGACCAGCGGAAGGATCAGGAGCAGGGCGCTGACGGCAAGGGAAATGTACGTGAAGCGGCGCAGGACGCGGTGGTCCTTGAGGAACCAGATCACGGCGATGGCCACGGCCATGGCGATGACCGTCCAGCGGAGCTGATTGTTGCCGGTGTCGTCGCCCGGGGCATCGAGGCGGTGGATCATCGCCAGGCCGAGGCCATTGAGGGCCACTACCAGCGGAAGCATTACCGGATCGGCATATTTGGCGCGGAGCCGGAGAACCACGTGGAACACGAGGGATGCCACGGCGAGCAGGCTGGACTGGAACCAGAAGTCCGTGTCCAGTGACGTCTGTTCATCGATGCTGATCAGTGCGTTGGCGCCGATGCTGACCGACAGGGCGAGCACGAGCAACAGCAGTTCCACGTTGCGGCGGGGTTTGGGCATGGTGTCGGCGTGGCTCATTGGCCCCCCTCACAGGTTGCGGTTGGGGTGGGTACGGCCGAGGCTCCGGATGTTGCGGTCGGTGATGCCGTCGGTTTGACGGTTGAGGTCGCCTTCGGAGACGCCGTGGCCGTTGGCTTCGGGGTGGCAGAGGCCTTGGCCGTGGCTGTCGCCTTGGCCTTGGCCGAAGCTGATGCCGTCGGCGATGGAGTCAGGCACTCATCCGAAGGCGCCGTGCTTCCGGTGCGCTCAAGGTTCTTGACGATCCGCTGGGCATCGTAGAGATCCCGTGCAGGGACTGTCTGGCGGACCCGCTGCTGCGAGAACTGGGGCAGCGAGTTCATCTTGATGTCGGTGACCGCTTCCAGCGTGGACAGTTGGATGGGACCGAGGCGCTGGGATACCCCATTGAAGATTGCCACCCGCTGGTCGAACTCGCCGATGTAGTAGCGCGTCTGGGTCCAGGCGTAACCGAGCCAGAGACCGACGGCGAGGACCAGGAGTGCCGCACCCGCGATTCCCAGGGTGAGCCAGCGTCGCGGACGCCCCGCCGTCGTGAATTCCTCTGCTTCCTCGCGGGCCTGGTCCGACTTGTGGGTCAGGACCGTGGCCGCGCGGCGCGCGACTGTGCGGCCGGCAATGGTGGGGATGGAACCGGTTTCGGCCGCAGCAACGGCTGCGCCGACGAGGATGTGCGGCCGGGAGGAAAGTTCCTCGCGCAGCACTTCCGCGGAAAGATGTTCGCCCAGATGGGGATCGGTGCTGGTCGCCGGCTCGTTGGCCGGCTTGCCGGCACCTTCTCCTGCCGCCTCGGTCCCGGCTGTCCGGTCGGGCGGGGAGCCGGCGGACGCGGGTGCCGCGGCCGGCGGGGTGGGAGGAGACGTGGAGCCCGGCGCCGATTCTGCCGGTCCCGAAGCTGTTGGCGCGGCACCCGGCACAGCACCCGGTGCCCCGGCGGCGGGCTCGCCGGCAGGAGCGTCGGGAGCGACAGCCGAGGCAGCAGCCTTCGTTCCGGTAATCGCTTCCGGTTGTCCGGCGTCAGGGACGATGTCGACGGCGGCGGTACTGACGTCGTCGGGCGTTTCCTCCACGATTTCCACCATGACAATGGTGACGTTGTCCGGCGCGCCTGCCTCCAGGGTGAGGTCAACGAGTGTTTCGACGCATTCGCGGAGATCCGGCGTTTCCCGAACGGTGCGCTCTACGACGTGGCCGGCCACGTAGTTCAGACCGTCGGAGCAGAGCAGCCAGCGCTCTCCGGGCTGCACATCGATGGTGGCGAGGTCCAGTTCGGGGCTGGCATCGACGTCACCGAGGACGCGCATCAAGACGTTCTTGTGGGGATGGGTTTCCGCTTCTTCGGGGCGCAGCCGGCCCTCGTCGATGAGGCGCTGAACGAACGTGTGGTCAATGCTGATCTGTTCGAACTCGCCGTCGCGCAGGCGGTAGGCGCGGGAATCGCCAATGTGGGCGAAATGCAGCTTGCCCCCGGCCAGCAGCAGGGCGGTCACAGTGGTGCCCATGCCCGCCAGCTTGGGATTGATGTGGACGAGCTCCGAAAGCAGCGAGTTTGCGGTCTGGATTTCATCGGCCAGCACTGTGCCGGCGTCGTCGTCGTCGTAGTCGTCGGTGTCCAGGTGGATCATGTCCAGGACGGTGGCGGCGGAAGCAACATCGCCGCCGGCATGGCCACCCATGCCGTCCGCTACGATGGCCAGGTGCCGGCCAACGTAGGCGGAGTCGTCGTTTTTCGCGCGGATGCGGCCAACGTCAGAGCGTGCCGCGTAGCGCAGGATGAGGGGCCGAGGCGAGGCTGGCACCTCGCCCGCGGGCATGTCTGGAGCGGCCATGGCTACGGCCTCAATTCAATGACCGTCTTGCCGATTCTCACGGGTACACCAAGGTCCACGGGCAGGGCCCTGGTGAGCTGCTGGTCGGCCAGATAGGTGCCGTTGGTGGAGCCGAGGTCCTCGATGAACCAGCGGCTGCCCTGTGGAAAGAGCCGGGCGTGCCTGCCGGAAGCATAGTCATCTTCGAGTACCAGCGTGGCCTCCTGTGCGCGCCCCAGCAGGATGGGACTGGCAGCCAGGGGGACCGTGCGGCCCTTGAGCGGGCCTTCGGTGACCACCAGTTGGCGGGCCTGCTGCTTGGCTGGCGCGGGAGCCGGTTCGGCGAGTTCGGGATTCTTCCGCACCTGCCGTGCCGTGGGTGCCCCCGTGGCGGCCTTGCGGCCGATCATGAGGTCACGCCGCATGGCCGAGACGATGCTGAAGATGAGGACCCAGAGAAGAAGCAGGAAACCGAAGCGCAGGGCCGTGATGGTCAGTTCGCTCATGGGCGGCCGCCATTGTTGGCGGGCAGGAGGCGGAAGATGATTTTGGTCCGTCCCATCGTGATGGTGGAGCCGTCGGTGAGCTCCGTGCTGCCGGCCACTTTGTGTCCGTTGACGTAGCTGCCGTTGGTGGAACCCAGGTCGACGGCGGTGGTGGTTCCGCCGTGGGTCTGGATTTCCAGATGCCGGCGGGAGACTCCGGTGTCGTCCACCAGGATGTCAGCCTCTGATGAACGGCCCAGGACGACTGAGGGCGCATTGAGTGAATACCGCTGTCCGTCGATGTCCAGGACAGGCTGCAGCCGGACTGGCTGGCGGCTGGGCGCTGCCGGCACGTTTGCCCGCGGGGCGGCCGGCGCCGGACCGGAGGACTTTTCGGTCTTTGAGGTGATCTCGAAGTCGCCGGCCCGGTGGGATTCGTCCCGGCGGAATGAAATGCGGACTGGTCCCTGGAGGATGTACCCCTGGCTGCGGACGTGGTTGATCACGACGTCGCAGAGTTCCTCGGCAAGCGGCGTTCCCCATTCCTGGGCGCGCTGGAAATCCTCGTCGCTCAGGAGGACATCGAAGACGTTGGGTACCAGGGTGCGGCCGGCAGCGATCGTGATGGCCTTATGGTCCACTTCGCGGCGGAGGCGGCTCGCGATTTCCACGGGCTCAACCTGGGCTTTGGAGCCGGTGGAGAAGACGCCGCGGACGGCCTTTTCAATGCCGCGCTCGACCTTGTCCAGCAAACCCATGGTCTTCTCCTTTCCTTGCTGCTGAGGGACAGCACGTCCCGTGGAAGTCATTCTGGCAACGCAGTCACAACAAAACACCGTGCCCGCCGGAAGCGGGCCCCTATGTATCCGATACTACTTGCCACGTCTGCGAAAGACCTTAATCCACAACGCGCCGGGAAGCCGATTCGTTCACCTTCCCCCGGCTAATGTGGGCGCAGTCACAGGCCGGAACCGCCCCTCGGCCGCGGCCTCGGGGATCCTGTCATCCGTGTCCGCGCCCGGAAAACCGCGCCGCAAAGTAGCCGCGACGCCCCGATTAGGAATTTGCGGCGAGTGTCCGTTATGCTTGATCTCGCTGCTTTCACAAGGTCGCAAACCGGTTCCGGTAGGGCCAAGTGGAAGAAGTTGCGCGCGAGTGGCGGAACGGCAGACGCGCTGGCTTCAGGTGCCAGTGTCCGAAAGGGCGTGGGGGTTCAAATCCCCCCTCGCGCACGCATCAGAACCCCGGGAAATCAATGATTTCCCGGGGTTCTTTCTTGTTTTCGGGGTTTTTCTTGTTTTAGTGCCTGTTACCCGGCGGCCAGCGCGGCGTTGACGAGCTTGGCGAGTTCCGGCGCCGCACTTGCGGTGACGGCCCCGGCGGCTCCGGTTTTCACCACGGTGACCGCCAGTGTGCCCTTAACACCCGTAACGGTGAGGACGGCTTGCTGCTTGCCGGTGGGGAGGGTCTGGGTTTGCAGGGCGCTCACCGACTTGTCAGCCTCGACCGCGACGTCGACCGGCTTCATTGCACTCCTGATTTTCTGCCCCTTCAATTCGAACGTATACGTCGAGCAGTCACGGACGGCTGCCTCGCTCTTGTCGAACTGGGTTGTCATGACGGCGGGGTCCTTGACCGCGAAAACCGTCACGATCGTTGCCGTCTTCGCTGCCGCCGCCAGGCTTGCTCCCGCGGCGTAGGTGCTGCCTTCGGGAACCTGGGTGTTGTTGTCTGCGAGCACCCCACAGGCCTTCGGCGTGATGACGGCGTTCTTGAGCAGTTCCCGGGCGACGATGAGCCCCTGGTCCACCTGGGCGGCGGGAACCACAGTCAGGGCCCGTCCCTGCGCGTCCTTGAGTCCTGTGACGATCGCGGTGAGGTCCTCGTTCGTGTAGGTCTTCGCCGCTGCCGTCGGTGCGGCGGACGCGGAGGATGGTTCCGGCGTCGAACTTGTTTCAGGCGCAGCGCTGGAGGGCACTGGGTCGCTCGATGCGGACGTGCTGCCCGACGGCTCTGCCGTGCTTGAGGGGGCGGGTCCGCTGCAGCCCGCGAGGAAAATGGCCGCTGCCGCGGCGAGGGAGATTGGCGCGATGCTTCGTTGCATGAGTGGATCCCCGTTCCCTGTGCCGGCTGACCCGCGGGTTTTCGCGGGCCTGTCCCGGAAGCCGCCAGCCAGGGGACCGAAGACGGGAAAATTAGCCGTGCCGGTTCCCCCGGCCGCACGGTTGCTCCGAGCGTACGACGGCAGGCGGGCCAACACCAGAGCCCAGCAGCAACGTCAGAGACTTGCAGCAACGCCGCGGGGCGGGTGCCGGCATTTCCGACACCCGCCCCGCTCTGTCCGAATAATCCCGTCCCAATCGGGCGGGACGATCAAATCGCTGTCGATGGCCTACTTCGCCGTTGACGGCTCCAGCCGTGTTGTGCCGGCGGCTGGTGCCTGCTCCGCAACGTCGGAGGCCGGCTTACGCTCCTTGAGGAAGTACACGAGGATGGCTGCCACGGTGGACGCCGCAGCCAGGGCGAACAGGCCCGGCACCACGCTTCCGGTCTGCTCCTTGATGATGCCGAACCCGAACGGGGCCACGAAGCCGCCGAGGTTGCCCAGGGAGTTGATGATCGCGATGGCGGGAGCGAGGACCAGAGGGTGCAGGGCCGACTGGGGGATGGTCCAGAACAGCGGTGACGCGCTCTTGAAGCCCATGGCCGCGACGGCCAGGAACACCAGGGCAAGGACCGGGGTAGCGACAGCCGCCGCGAGGGTGCCGACGGCGGCCACGAGGAGTGCGGCGACCAGCAGCGGGCGCTTGGACTTAGCCTTGTCCTGCCATTTGGCCGCGAAGTACATGGTGACGACGGCGCACACCCAAGGGATGGAGGAGAGGAAGCCAACGCTCAGGTCCGTGGTGCCGGGGATCTGCTTGACGATGCTCGGCAGCCAGAACGTGTTCGCGTAGATGGAGAGCTGCACCGAGAAGTAGATGCCGCACAGCAGGAGAATCTGCGGGTTCAGGAGCATCTTCCAGCGGTTGGCCTTGCCGCCGTCGGCCTTGGTGTGCTGGGCGTCTTCCTGATCGATGGTTGCGGTGAGTGCCGCCTTCTCGCCGGCCGTGAGCCACTTGGCGTCCTGGATCTTTGCGTCGAGGAAGAAGAACACGGTGATACCGACGACGACGGAGAGCACGCCTTCGAACCCGAACAGCCACTGCCAGCCACGCAGGCCCAGGACGTCGTGCAGGCTCAGGAGCAGGCCGGCGATGGGGCCGGACAGGGCAGCCGCCACCGAGGATCCGGCAATGAAGACAGCGGTCGCCTTGCCGCGCTGCCCGGCGGGCACCCAGCGGGCGAAGTAGAAGATGACGGCCGGGAAGAAGCCGGCTTCCGCAGCACCCAGCAGGAAGCGCAGAACATAGAACATCATCTCGTTCTGAACGAACGCCATCAGGAAGGACACGATGCCCCAGCTGACCATGATCCGGGTCAGCCAGATCTTGGCGCCGTACTTTTCCATCATGACGTTGCTCGGAAGCTCGAAAATGGCGTAGGCGATGAAGAACAGCCCGGCGCCGAAGCCGTACGCCGCGGCGCCGATGCCGACGTCAGCCTGCAGATGGTCCTGGGCGTAGCCAATGTTGGACCGGTTCAGCTGGTTGCACACGAGCATGACCAGCATGACGGGCAGCACGCGCCGGAAAAACTTCTTCACGGCCGAAGCCAGATCCGTGACAGCGGTGTCTACAGACTGCATGGGGGGAATCCTCTTTGATAGAGCAGCAAGATCACGCTGCGGGGACTACGGGCCAGGCCGTTGTGGTCCTCGCCACAGCACGTATTAACTGTAAGCAGTGTCATTCATGCCCGTCCAACACGCATGTTGCATGGCGTGATACCCGCAGGGAACTACTCTCGCATCCTCGCTGCTCACCCTCCTGGTTCGGCCGGCGCACCGCCCGCTTAGCGGGCCCCGACGTCGGCCTTTACCGCTGTCAGGACAGAACCGGTGGTGACGTAGGAGCGCAGGTTGGCAAGGGTCAGTTCGGCCATAGCGGCCCTGGTCTCGTGGGTCCCGCTTCCGAGATGGGGCAAAAGGACCACGTTGTCGAGGCTGAGGAGGTCCTCCGGGACCTTCGGCTCCTCCACAAAAACGTCCAATCCAGCGCCTGCTAGACGCCCGGCCAGCAGGGCAGCCACGAGGGCTTCCTCATCCACAACGGTGCCCCTGGCGATGTTGATCAGATATCCGTCGGGTCCGAGTGCCTGGATGACGTCGGCGCCTACCAGTCCGGCTGAGCCGGGCCCGCCGGCGGCGGCCACAATCAGGACATCGCAGCCGGCGGCGAGTTCGACGGGGGAGGCGGCATAACGATATTCGACGTCGGCTACCGGATTGCGGCTGTGGTAGCTGATGTCGCAGTCGAAACCTTCCAGCCTTCGCGCGATGACCCGTCCGATCCGGCCGAGCCCAAGGATGCCCACCTTCTTGCCGCTGGCCTTGGTGGCCAGCGGGAAGTTGCCCTTGCTGAGCCATTCCCCCCGGCGGACATAGCGGTCCGCCGCGCTGGTTTTGCGCAGCACGTCCAGGTACAGGGCGATAGCGGTATCCGCCACGCACTCGTTGAGGACGTCGGGCGTGTTGCTGACGGTAATGCCCCGCTGGGCAGCCTGGGTAACGTCAGTGGTGTCGTAGCCGACGCCGAAGTTGATGACGGCGCGCAGGTTGGGCAAGGCGCGCATGAGGTCGGTGCCCACGCCGAACCGCCCCGACGTGACGGCGACTGCAAAGGACGGGCCATGCGTCCGCAGGAACTCCTCCTGCTCGACGGCGCCATCCGGGAGCCGCACGGCGCCGTAGTCCTTCCTGATGGATTCTTGGACGGTGGGCATGAGTGGTCCGACCTGCAGGACAGCGATGTTCTTCATAGCTGCACCCTAAGGATTCCGATCCATACGGGTCCAACATGTAAATGGCATCAATCGATGCTCGGACTGTATCGGTATCCCGCATCCCGCGGAACCACGCGGATTTCCAGGGGAGGTGGTGGCCTTCACAGGGTCCCGGTACCGGCCTAGCCGTCCTTGCGGCACCGGCGGCGCCCCGCAAAATCCTTGTGGACCCCCTGGACCTCAAATAGCTTGAGTCCAGCGCGGCCCCAAGCACCTGATCCTGTTGCCTTCTTCCACTCGTGCAGGAGCAGGCGCTGCCGCAATCACCCGATCCGGAGGAAATACAATGACGTCTTCTTCAAAGCTCCCCTTTCCCGCCGCCGTGCTGAAGTGGCCCGCCCTGGCATCGGTCGCTGTGCTGGGTCTGAGCGGCTGCTCAGTGGCCAATTCCGACGCCGCGGCCCCCTCCTCGAACACTGTCCGCGTGGTCCTGGGGCAGGAACCCCCCACCTTGGAAGCCTGTGAGTCGAACCTGACCTCCACCGGGGTGGTGGTCCGCTCGAACGTCACCGAGCCGCTGATTGAACGGAACCCCAAGACGGGCGAACTCGAACCGAAGCTCGCCACAGAATGGAAGGCCACCAGCGATACGGAATGGACGCTGAAGCTGCGTGAAGGCGTGAAGTTCCAGGACGGCACGCCCTTCAACGCCGAAGCGGCCGCCTTCACCATCGACAGGGCGGTCAACTCCAAGCTCGGCTGCAACGTGGAAGGCTACGTCTTTGGCGACGCCGACCTCAAAGTCAAGGCCGTGGATGCCAGCACACTGACGGTCACGACTCCCGAACCCGATCCCATCCTTCCGCTGCGCCTTTCATTCCTTGAGGTGGTTCCGACGTCGACCAGCACCACTGCGAAGGTCCGTGAGCCGATCGGCACGGGCCCCTACAAGATCGAGCAGTGGGACGCCGGCCAGAAGATCACGCTCTCCACCTGGGACGGCTACTGGGGGGACAAGCCCGCCTACGCCAAGGCCGAGTACCAGTGGCGTTCCGAAAGCTCCGTGCGGGCGGCCATGGTCACCAGCGGTGAGGCCGACGTCGCCATGGGCTTGAGCCCGGACGACAACATCGGCGACCTCGGCGTTGACTACCCCAACAATGAAACAGTTGCCCTGCGTCTCGACGCCAACGCCGCGCCGCTCAATGACATCCGCGTCCGCCAGGCCATCAACTACGCGATCGACAAGGAGGGAATCGTCAACTCCCTCTACCAGGGCAAGCACAAGGTGGCCGCGCAGCTGGTTCCCGAGGGCGTCGTGGGCCACAACTCCGCACTGACGGGATGGCCGTTCGACCTCGACAAAGCCAAGTCCCTTGTTGCCGAAGCAAAGGCCGACGGCGTGGACACGTCCAAGCAGATCTCGCTGGTGGTCCGCAGCGCCCAGTTCCCCAAGATCACCGAGCTGGGCCAGGTCCTCCAGGAGCAGCTCGGCCAGGCCGGCCTGAACGTCAAGCTGAAGATGCTCGAAACCAGCCAGCACCTGACCTACCAGGTCCGTCCGTTCCCGAAGGACGAGGGTGCCGTGGCCCTGATGACCCAGCACGGCAACCAGGCGGGCGATGCAGCCTTCACCGTGGACCAGTACATGCTGTCCACCGGGGCGCAGAGCTACTTCGGCACCCCCGAGTTTGACGCCATGATCAAGAAGGCCGACGCCGCGTCCGGCGACGAGCGGAAGAAGGACTTCGAGGAGATCTTCGCCTACCAGAACGACAAGGTTGTGCAGTTCGCCCACATCTCGCACCAGACCGGCATCATCGGCAAGGCCAAGTCCGTGAACTACACGCCCAACTCGTCCAGCGGGGATGAGCTGCGTGTCTCGGAAATGGCCCCGGCAAGCTAGCCCGGACTTCCGGGAGAGAAGGACAGCCATGCTGATCTACTTGAGGAAGCGGATTGTCTCCAGCGCTTTGCCGCTGGTGGTGGTGATCGTCGGGGTGTTTGCCCTGGCCAGGATGACGGGAAATCCGGCCAGCCTGTACCTGCCCCTGAACGCCACCCAGCAGATGCGTGACGATTTCACGGCACGCAACGGCCTGGACCAGCCGTTGCTGGTGCAGATGGCCGACTACTTCGGCGGGGTGTTCCGGCTCGATTTCGGACAGTCCCTGCGCACCGGGCAGGATGCGGCAGCCATGGCGCTGCGTGCATTCCCCGCCACCCTGCAGCTCGCGGCCACCACCATGGTGCTGGCCGTGCTGCTGGCACTCGTGGTGGGGTGCTGGGCCGCGCTGAAGCCGAACGGCATTGCGGACCGGATCTCAAGTTTCGTCTCCATGGCTGCGGCTTCAATCCCGGATTTCTGGCTGGCAATCGTGGGCATCTGGGTATTCGCCATCACCCTGGGCTGGCTGCCGACATCAGGTGTGTCGGGAGCCAGCGCCTGGGTGCTGCCCATCGCCACCCTGCTGCTGCGGCCGTTCGGGGTGCTGGTCCAGATTGTCCGCGGTTCCATGGTGTCGGCGCTCTCGGAGCCCTACATCAAGCTGGCCCGCAGCCGCGGTGCCGGCGAGCTCCGGGTGGTCACGCACCACGCGCTGCGCAACGCCGCGGCCCCGGCCCTGACAGTGGCAGGCGACCTGACCGTGGGACTGGTCAACGGCGCAGTCGTGGTGGAGACCATCTTCGGCTGGCCCGGCATTGGCAAGCTCATGATCGACTCGATTCTGCAACGGGACTTTGCCGTCCTGCAGGCAGCCGTCCTGCTGACCGCCGTCGCGATCTTCGCCCTGAACATCCTCATCGACATGGGGTACGCGCTGCTGGATGCGCGCGTCCGTCCCGTCACGGTTAAGGCCTAGGAGTAGCCATGCAGAGTTCACTCACCGAGGGGCCGGCAGCGGAGCAGCTGCCGCCGGACACCCAGCCCCAGGAGCACACCAAGGAAAGCAAACAGGACGGAAAGCTGGGCCTGTTCGGCCTCCTGCTCAAGGACCGTTTCGCCACTGTGTCGGCGCTGATCCTGGTCTTCGTCGGCCTGACGGCCCTCATCGGACCCGCCCTGATGGGGGACCTGGCCACCAAACAGAACCTGCTGTTCGCCAACAAGGCACCGTTCACGTTGGCGCACGGCTGGGAGTACTTCCTGGGCAGTGATTCGCTGGGCCGGAGCGTGCTGGCCCGGCTGGTGGTGGCCAGCCGGACCACCCTGTCTGTCGCCGTGCCTGCCGTCGCGGTTGCCCTGGTCATCGGTTCGCTGTGGGGCGTCTGGGCAGGCTACCACCGCGGCTGGCGGGAGAACGTGTCCATGCGCATCGCCGACGTCATCATGAGCTTCCCCTCCCTGCTGCTCGCCGTCGTCGTGCTTTACGTCTTCAGCCCCAGCGCAGCCAACATCGTCCTGATCCTGGCCCTGACCCGCATTCCCATCTACCTGCGCACCGCCCGCGCCGAATCGGCGGAGCTCCAGAGCCGGACGTTCGTGGATGCTGCCCGCACGTTCGGGGCCAAGCCCAGTGCAATCATCGTCCGGCACGTCATCCCCGTGGTGCTGCCGACCCTGCTCACGCTGGCCACCCTCGAGTTCTGCTACGTGATGCTCGCCGAGTCCTCGCTGAGCTTCCTGGGCATCGGCATCCAGCCGCCGGACGTCAGCTGGGGCCTCATGGTTTCCCAAGGCCGGCAGTACCTGCAGACCGCGTGGTGGCTGTCCATCTTCCCCGGCGTCGCGATCGTGGTCACCACCATCGCCGCTAACGTCCTCGCCGCGTGGCTGCGGATCGCCACCGATCCGGCCCAACGCTGGCGCCTGGCACTTCCCCGCAAGCGGCTGATCGCCCGCATTCCAGTGAAGGAGACCCAGCCGTGAAAACAGCTGCCGAACAGGCTCCCGTGAAACGCTCCCGTGCCGCAGAAACAACTGCTGCCCCCGTCACTAGCGGGGCAAAAGCGCACGACGTCGTCCTGCAGGTCCGCGACCTCGCCGTTGACATCCGTACCCACCGCGGCACCGTGCGCGCGGTGAACAGTGTGGGATTCGAAGCCCGCGCCGGGGAAACCCTGGCGCTGCTCGGCGAATCCGGCTGCGGCAAGTCCATGACCGCGAAGGCCCTGGCCGGCATCATGGATCCGGTTTGCGACCTGGCCGACGGCGAGATCCTCCTCAACGGGACCGATCTAGCCGCCCTCAGCCCCAAGGAACGGCTCAAGTTCGCCGGCCCCGGCCTGGGCATCGTCTTCCAGGACGCCCTGACCGCGCTGAACCCGGTATATACAGTAGGAACCCAGCTCGGCGAGGCGTTCCGCATCCACCGCGGCCTGAATGCCAGGCAGGCGCGCATTGAAGCGATAGACCTGATGAAGCGTGTGGGCATTCCCGAGCCGGAATCACGGGTCAACTCCTACCCGCACCAGTTCTCCGGCGGCATGCGCCAGCGCATCCTCATCGCGATGGCCGTGGCCCTCAATCCCCGCCTGCTGATTGCCGATGAACCCACCACCGCCCTGGACGTCACCGTCCAGGCCCAGATCATGCAGCTGCTACGGACCCTCCGCGAAGAGGGCCAGATGGCCGTCATCCTCATCACCCACGACCTCGCAGTCGTCGCGGAGGAAGCCGACTCCGTGGCCGTGATGTACGCCGGGAACGTCGTGGAAAGCGGACCCGTATCCGAGGTTTTCGCCCATCCCCGGCATCCCTATACCAAGGGGCTACTGGAGTCGGTGCCCGTCCACCTGGAGCGCGGCGCCCAGCTGAAGTCCATTCCGGGCAGCCCGCCGGAGCTCCACGACATCCCTGCCGGCTGCGTCTACCAGTCGCGCTGCCCGCTGGTACAGGACATCTGCCGGGCAGAACGGCCCGCCCTCCGGCCGGTCAGCAGCCAGGTCAACAGTCCGGTCAACGACGCCGACGGCGGCTCGCCGCGACCGCCCCGCACCGCCGCCTGCCACTTCAGCGAGGAGATCAACAATGCCTGAGCCGCTTCTGGCCATTGACAGCCTGACCAAGACGTTCCATGTGGCCAAGAGCGCCAGCGGAAACACCCGGCTCAAGGCCCTGGACGGCATCAGCCTGACAGTCGGCCGCGGGGAAACCCTCGGCCTGGTCGGCGAGTCCGGCTGCGGCAAGTCAACCCTGGCGCGGACCCTGATGATGCTGGAAACGCCGGACGAAGGATCGGTGAGCTTTGAGGGGACCAACCCGTTCGGGCTCCGCGGCAAGGAGTTGCTGAACTGGCGCCGGCGGGTGCAGATGGTGTTCCAGGACCCGTTCGCCTCCCTGAATGCCCGCATGAACGCCGGCGACATCATTGCCGAACCGTGGGCTACGCACCGGAGCCTGTATCCGACGTCGAAGGAACGCGAGGCCCGGGTCCGCGAACTGCTCCAGATGGTGGGGCTGCGCCCTTCCGATGCCCGCAAGTCGCCACAGGAGTTCTCCGGCGGACAGCGCCAGCGCATCGGCATCGCCCGAGCGTTGGCACTGAACCCGGACGTCATCATCCTCGACGAGCCCGTGTCCGCCCTGGACCTGTCCGTCCAGGCACAGGTCCTGAACCTGCTCAACGAGCTGCAGAAGGAACTCGGAGTTTCGTACATCTTTATCTCGCACGATTTGACGGTGGTCCGGCATGTGGCGGACCGGGTGGCCGTGATGTACCTCGGGCGCATCATCGAAACGGGCGCCACCGATGAGGTCTTTGACCACCCCAGGCACCCGTACACGGCGGCCCTGATGTCGGCGTCCCCGAAACTGGATGTCAGCGGAACGCAGCGGGACAGGATCGTTCTTCGGGGCGAGCTTCCGTCGCCGCTGGATCCGCCGTCGGGCTGCCGCTTCCGGACGAGGTGCTGGAAGGCGCAGGACATCTGTGCCGAAGTGTCACCGGAACCGCAGGTGCTGGCGGCCCCTGACGGCACGCGTCACCTCGCGGAGTGCCATTTCCCGCTCGATTCCATCAAGTTATAGTGCAGCTCGTTTTGACTGCTATTTAGCCGGAACGGGACGTGCCACCAGGTTCACCAGGCCCTCGCCGCGGGCGAGCCGGCCGATATTGGCGGCAATGTCGGCCGCCCGGCGTTCAAACGTGATGCGCGCATGGCCGGAATGGTGCGGTGTGAGCACTGTGTTTTCCAGTTCCGCGAAGGGCCGCTCCGACGGCGGGACCACGCCGTCCGCCGGCTGCCCCCACCACACGTCGATCCCCGCTCCGGCGATGCGCCGGTCCTTCAGCGCCGCATACAGCGCCGCCTGGTCAACCACCGGGCCGCGGGCCACGTTGATGAGGAAAGCCGACGGTTTCATGGCGGACAGTTGAGCCGCCCCGATCATCCCCTTCGTGCCGGCATCCAGCGGTACCGTGACCACGACGACGTCGGACGCGGCCAGCAGCTCAGGGAGCTGTTCGTTCCCGCCCACCCAGTCGAGCCGGACGCCGTCGGGAAGAGGGGCGGACGGGTTCCGCCGGACAGCCCGGACCGTCATTCCCAGCGATCCGGCAAGACGGGCCACCTCGGCACCGATGGACCCCAGGCCCACCAGTCCCAGGGTCAGGTCGGCAAGGACGGGATGGAAGGGCACGCCGGCGTCGGTGGCGATGGTCCGCCATTCCCCCCGGCGGAGCGCGCGTTCGGCAGCGGCAACATTGCGCGACAGCATCAGGGTGACCATGAGGACATGCTCCGCGATGGGCCGCGCGTGGTGGAAGGTGTTGGCCACCAGCGCCGGCGGCTGCAGCTGCGGGAACGAGATCTTGTCGTAGCCAGCGCCAGTGACGTGGACCAGGCGCACCGCGGAGGCCGTCTCGGCCTCCGCGGGGCTGAGGGAGGAACAGACGACGACGTCGGCCCCCGCCAGTGCGTCAAGCCGGCGTTCCGCGGTCCAAGCCGCCGCCATGTCCCAGTGGTGAGTGCCGCCGTCGGACTTTAACTGGTCGGCAAACCGGCTGATGATGGGGTCGGTGACCACGATCTTCAGGGATTCCAGTCCGTCCGGCTGGCCCGGCCCGGCCTTCACCACCGGGGGCTCTGAAGCTCGTAGGACGGGCGGAGCCGCTTCATGTAGCCGGTGTCATCCCGGCTCCTGAGTCCGCAGTCCAGATACTGGCGGTGCAGGCGTCCCAGGGCGTCCCGGTCGACTTCCACTCCGAGGCCCGGACCGGTGGGAACCTGCACGGCGCCGTCCGTGAACGCGAACACGCCACCGGCGATGACGTCCTCGGACGGGTCCTTCCACGGCCAGTGGGTGTCGCACGCGTAGTCGAGGTTGGGGGTGGCCGCCGCAAGGTGGACCATGGCGGCAAGGCTGATGCCCAGGTGGGAATTGGAGTGCATGGACAGTCCCAGGCCGAACGTCTCGGTGATGCCGGCCAGGAACTGGCTCCGGCGCAGGCCGCCCCAGAAGTGGTGGTCCGAGAGGATGACGTCCACGGCACCGGCCGCCACGGCGGGGGCCACATCGGCGAAGCTGACCACGCACATGTTCGTTGCCAGCGGCATGCCCACCTCCCGGCGGACGGCGGCCATGCCGTCAATCCCGGGAGTGGGGTCCTCAAGGTATTCCAGGACCCCGTGCAGTTCCTTGCCCACCCGGATGGAGGTTTCCACGTTCCAGGCGCCGTTGGGGTCGATGCGGAGCGGCAAGTCGGGGAATTCAGCCCGGAGTGCCTGGATGGCCGCGATCTCCTCCTCGGGCGGGAAGACGCCGGCCTTCAGCTTCAGCGCGCTGAGGCCGTAGGTGTCCACCATGGTCCGGGCCTGCCTGACGATGCCCTCGGGCTCCAGGGCGGCGCCCCAACTGTCCTCTGCCTGGCCCGGGTGGCCTGCCCACTTGTAGAACAGGTAGCCGCTGAACTGGACTGATTCGCGGACGGCGCCGCCGAGGAGGTCGCTCACGGGCCTGCCCAGCAGCTTGCCCTGGATATCCAGCGCAGCGACGTCGAACGGGGACAGCACGCGGTCTGCGGTGCTCGAACCCGTGACCATGCCGCTCATGCCGTGGCCGCCCTCGATCGTGTCCTGCTGCAGCGCCTGGGCGATCCGGCTGCGCAGCTCGTTGATGTTGAACACGTCCGTCCCGGGCAGTGCAGAGGCCGCCAGCTGGAGCCGTGCGAGGTGGCCGGCGTCGCCGTACGTTTCACCGAAGCCCGAAACGCCGGCGTCCGTGTGGACCTCGACGATGGCCCGCAGGGCAAACGGCTCATGGACACCCACGGCGTTGAGGAGAGGCGGGTCCTTGAAGGCCACCGGCGTAATGGAGACGCCGGTGATCCGGGCCTGGTTGAGGTGCTGGGCGGGGTCGTATGCCTGGTTCACTGCGCTGTGCTCCTTGGATTGCCTGTGCATTTTGGCCCTTTTGGGGTTGATAAAAGCTGCTTTGTTCACGACCATAAGGTGAGTTATCAATTCAAGTCCAAACTAATTTCTGCACTCGACAATTCAGTAAGGGTATGGATGTTTTCGCTGCCTCAGTTAGAAGCGTTTGTGGCCGTTGCTGAAGAACTGCACTTTGGTGCTGCGGCGGAGCGGCTCAACATGACGCAGCCGCCGCTGAGCCGCCAGATCCAGATGCTCGAAAAGAAACTGGGCGCGCAGCTTTTCGGCCGGACCAGCCGGAAGGTGGAGCTCACCGCAGCGGGTGCAACGCTGCTGCCGCGGGCACGGCAGATCCTGGACATGTGCATCAAGACGGATTTGGACGTCCGGCGGGTCTCGTCAGGGCAGGCAGGCACCATCACCGTCGGGTACACGGCGATAGCGGGCCACAGTGCGCTGCCGCTGATGCTGCGCCGCGCAGCAGAGAATATCCCGCGGGTGTCCTTCGTGCTCCGGGAGCTGGTTTCCACGGACCAGATGGACGGGCTGGTGAAGGGGAGCGTGGACATCGGCCTGCTGCGACCCATCGTGGCCCGGCCGGGGGTGGTGTCCCGGCCACTGATGCAGGACCGCCTGGTGGTGGCGCTGCCCGAAGGCAGTTCGTTGTTGGGCACGATGGCACCGCGCAACGGCGAGCCGTTGCCGCTTGGATCTTTGGACAGGCTTCCGCTGCCTCATGTACTCCACCAAGGAGGCCCGCTACTTCCACGACCTGGTGCTGCGGCTGTTCGCCAGCGCCGGCGCACATGCCAACATCACCCAGTACGCCAGCCAGGTGCCGGCGCTGTTGGCGTTCGTCCAGGCAGGGCTGGGAGTGACTCTGGTTCCCGCCTCGGCCATGGCGTTCGCCCCCGCGGGCGTGGAATTCCACGAGATCGACGGGCGGAATGGCGTGCAGGAGCTGAACCGGGTGGAACTCGAGCTTGCGTGGAACGAGGAGACGGCCAACCCTGCGGTTCTGAGGCTTCTGGAGCTGATCGAGTCGCCTGCAGGTGATGGGGTCGCTGCGGACTGAGCGGCCGGCGGGGCGTGATTCGAGGAGCCTATTCGCGGCCGGCCCGGAGCCTGCGCCGCGAGTTGGCCAGGTGGTTGCGCATGGCTGCGGACGCTGCGGCTCCGTCACCGTCCGCGATGGCGGCGAAAATGGACCCGTGTTCGTGGACCACCTGTTCGAAGTGGTCCCGGGCGTAATGCTCGACGCCGGTCATCAGTCGGGTGCGCGGCATCGCGATCATCGTCTGGCCCAGCGCCGCTAGGCAGTCAGTGTAGAAGGGGTTTCCCGAGGCTGCCGCGACGGCTTTGTGGAACTCAAAGTCGGCCTTCATGGCGTGTGCAGGATGTTCGCCGCTGCCCGTGAATTCCGCCAGCGCCTGCCGCATGGCGTTCAGTTGCCGCTCTGTCCGGTTTCCGGCGGCAAGCGCTGCCGCTTCGGTTTCGACGCCGATCCGGAATTCCAGCAGGTGCAGCCGGTCCTCGGCGGTGACCACAGCCCTGGTGGGCTGGCCCGACGTCGGACTTCCCGGGGGCGGGGTCAGCGCAAAGCTGCCCCTCCCGCGTTCGGTTTCCACGAGTCCTTCGGCCTGGAGCCGCGTGAGCGCGGACCGGACCACAGTCCGGCTGACGCCGAACTCGCCGATGAGGGTGTTTTCACTCGGAAGCTTCTCACCGGGCTGGATGACGCCGTCGACGATGCGGGTGCGAAGATCGGCGGCGAGGTCCGCGGTCAGGTTCCGGCTCATGGATTCAAGGTTACGCGCCGAATTCCGCCGTCTCGGTGGTCCACGCGCGGGCCTGGTCGCTGAGGCTGACGCCGAGGCCCGGGCGGTCCGGAACGATCATGCGGCCGTCCTTGGTTTCGAGGCGTTCGTTGAACAGCGGGTCCAGCCAGTCGAAGTGCTCCACCCACGGTTCGCGCGGGTAGGCGGCGGCCAGGTGCAGGTGGATTTCCATCGCGAAGTGCGGGGCCAGGCCCAGGCCGCGTTCGTCGGCGAGGGCTGCCAGCCGGAGGAACTGGGTGATGCCGCCGACGCGCGGGGCGTCGGGCTGGATGATGTCGCAGCCGTTGGCGGCGATGAGGCCCTTGTGCTCGGCCACGGAGGCGAGCATTTCGCCGGTGGCGATGGGGGTGTCCAGGACCTGGGCGAGGTGGGCGTGGCCCTCGAAGTCGTAGGCGTCCAGCGGCTCTTCGATCCAGATGAGGTTGAATTCTTCGAGTTGGCGGCCCATGCGCAGGGCGGTGGCGCGGTCCCACTGCTGGTTGGCGTCCACCATGAGCGGCACATCCCAGCCGATGTGCTCGCGGATGCCGGCCACGCGGCGCAGGTCCTCTTTGGAGTCAGGGAGTCCCACCTTGATCTTGATGCCGCCGATGCCCTCTTCGACGGACTGCGTGGCGCGGGCCTTCACCTCCTCCATGGTGGCGTTCAGGAAGCCGCCGGAGGTGTTGTAGGTCTGGACGGAGTCGCGGTAGGAGCCCAGGAGCTTGGCCAGGGGGAGCCCGGCGCGCTTGGCCTTGAGGTCGTACAGGGCGATGTCGATGGCGGCAAGGGCCTGGGTGGCGACGCCGGAGCGGCCCACGGAGGCGCCGGCCCAGAGCAGCTTGGTGTAGAGCTTGCCGATGTCGTTGGGGTCCTCGCCGATGATTTCTTCGGCGATTTCCTTGGCGTGGGCGTACTGGGCGGGGCCGCCTGCACGCTTGGAGTAGCTGAAGCCAAGACCGGTGTGGCCCTGCTCGGTGGTGATCTCGGCGAAGAGGAAAACGACCTCCGTCATGGGCTTCTGGCGGCCGGTGAATACCTTGGCGTCGCTGATCGGGACAGCCAGCGGAAGGCGGGCGGTGGAAAGTTTGACGTGCCGGATGAGGTCGACGGTACTCATGGGTTCTCCTTGGGGATCAGGGGCAACATCGCCCGCTCACCTAGGATACAAGTTAATTACTTGTATTACAAGTAGTCTCGCGGTCCGCCTCCTCGAGTGTCAGCTTTGGCTCTTAGACATCGACCGGTGGGCGGCAGGAAATTGGAATTCGGACCCTATCCTGACGCTTTTCGTGCTTTGTCCTGACGTCAGGTTGGGGTGTACCTCAACCAAATGAAGATGGTCGGTGCGCCGGGTCCGCGGACCTGCACGAGGCCGGCCACGCAAGAGGCCGTGTTCGACCTCACCTCATTGGCAGGTCCCGAGTTGGCATGCCCCTGTACGGAAAGATTCACCGTTCGTGTACGTGCCATGATGGTGGCAGCTCATTGACGAGAGTCCAACATGTGCGTGCACCGGCCAAGGAGGGCATGATTTCCCCCTCCTGCACGTACCGCAACGATTGCAAGTCTTCGTCGGGTCGCCACCATCCACTGATTGATGCGTGTTCACCAGTAGCTGCCATTTTGGTGGCCCTTTGGACGGGAGGAGCTGTCTGAATCACGAAATGGCCTTTTCCTTAGTAATCAAAGAGTTCCAGCCTGCTAAAGCTCAACCGCTGCTTAGAGTTGAAACCCGCAGGTATGGATAAGAACATGCGAATCGTCACCTGTTGTGTGTGCCAGCCTTTGGCGTCAACAGGTTCTGGCCAACACCAAGAAGAATTGGCAACTAACATTAGTCCGTCCATGCGCTGCAGAAGCCTGGTGGAGGGCGGCCTACTTCGTCGAATACCACGGGGAAAGAGGTCGGCAGGGACGTGAAATCCCGCTCAAAGGTTTGGAGCCGAAAATCCGCATCTGGTGGCGGCCCTCTTCGGTAATACGGTCCGGCCCCCAGTATGGTATTCCAACCCAGTTCAAGCGCCATGCACCACATATGCCCTGCAGTGCCGTTGCGACTTGTTCCTCGATGATCGTGCAAAAGGGACACGTCGCAGCCGCGGAAGGCAGCATCATGCTAATGATTACCGCGCAATCCGTCCCTAGCTCCAGTTTATAGAGGAGACCAAGGTCAACGACGTTGGCACCGAGGTCCGGGTCAAAGACGTCCTTTAGGGCTTGTTCTACCTGCCACAGTGGCTTGGTCCCAGGGACCATTGCCCGAGTTTCCGTTTCAGACATCTGTCCCTCTCTACCTTGCTGCGCTTTCGGCAAGAATGAACGGAGTGGTTGGGATCTTGGGGCAATTCTGTAGGGCTAACGTCGCGAGAAGGTCAGAGTGATCCTCCGGCGGCACCGGCTATCGGCTCGTGATGCCACCATCCCTCCCAAGGAGATGATGAGATAGTGCCGGCGGGGAACCTTTCATCGCGACGATGAATCACGCGCTCCTGATCGCAGTCGTTAAAGCCGACAGGGACGTCGAGGAACGTATTCAGGATGCTCAAAAAAACTCTCATGACTGCTGTCTCCCGGTGTGGGTTCGACGGTCTCCGATGATCGTCGATGGTTTTCACCTTGTTGTCGGGTCCGGGTCACTTCCCAGCCTCAGTACAGCAAGGCCTGTCTTGTGTGCACGCTGGTCAGCGGGTAAGCAAAGTAGAACTGACGAACAGAAGGGGTACGTGGTCGGATCCTGACATGACCAAAGTCTCCCTCCCTTAGTTAGATACCAAGGAATACGTCAGATAAACTAACTATCTTGATTCTAAGTTACTTATCACTAAGCTGCAATGGTTAATGCACGCCGGTTCGCCGCCGGCTTGGACACGAGCTCCGCCTGCCCTCGCTGTTCGTGCTGTTCGAAGCTGCGCTCGTAACGGCAGGATCACACCACGCTGCCGCCAGCCCCCGGAAGCTGAACTCGGTTCAAGCCTAAGCAACCGTTTCAGTTGCCGGTATCAGATGCGAGCCTGAACTGTTGGTTACCTGTCGTCTTGGACGCCAAACCATAAAGCCGTCCTTTCCGCGAAAATAGCCGGCGACCTGCGCCGCCCGCCAGATGAAGCCAAAGGACTAGACCGTCTTTAGTCCTGGCATCAACTTGGCCGGAAGATTCGCGTTGCGCCTCGCTTTGAACAAGAACAATGTCTCCAGATGTCCATCTGATGCTTGGCACTAAAGGGGTGGCGAGGATTGCTTCAGCTCACCCTGAACTTCGTTGATGTGATGCCCCGATGAAGCCCCTGGGCAGCGAAGGCGATTCATCTGCTGCTTCGCGCATTAGCCGGGAAGATGTCGGGGTTGGCGATGCCGATGTATTGGGTGGTGGTGTATTCGGCGATGCCTTCGGAGCCGCCTTCGCGTCCGAGCCCGGACTGCTTGACTCCGCCGAAGGGTGCTGCGGCGTTGGAGATGACGCCGGCGTTGAAGCCGACCATGCCGAAGTCGATTTGTTCGGCCACGCGCAGGAGGCGGTTGAAGTCGCGGCTGTAGAGGTAGGAGGCGAGGCCGTATTCACTGGCGTTCCCTAGCCGGATCGCGTCCTCCTCGGTGGTGAAGGTGGTGACGGGGGCGACGGGTCCGAAGATTTCCTGGCCGAGGATCGCCGCGTTGTTGGGGACGTTGTGAGGACGGTGGGCTGGTAGAAGTAGCCGGGCCCGTCCACGGGGGCACCGCCGGTGAGGGCGGTGGCTCCGGCGTCGACGGCGGCGGCCACGAGGGCGTGCACGTCGTCGCGGGCGCCGGCGTCGATCAGGGGGCCGACCTGGGTGCCGGGGTTGGTGCCGCGGCCGGTGGTCAGGGCGGCCATGGCGGCGGCGAACTTGGCGGTGAACTCTGTGGCGACGGTTTCCTGGACGAGGAACCGGTTGGCGGCGGTGCAGGCTTCGCCCATGTTCCGCATTTTGGCCGCCATGGCCCCTTCGACGGCCTTGTCGAGATCGGCGTCCTCGAACACGATGAACGGGGCGTTCCCGCCCAGTTCCATCGAGGTGCGCAACACGTTCTGCGCGGCGTCGGCCATCAGGCGCTTGCCGACCGGGGTGGAGCCGGTGAAGGAGACCTTCCGCAGCCGCGGGTCCTTGAGTAGCGGCCCGGAGATCCCGGAGGCGCTGGCGGATGAGACGACGTTGAGGACGCCGGCGGGCAGGCCGGCGTCGAGCATGGTCTGCGCGAACAGCTGCGCCGTCAATGGTGTGAGCTTGGCCGGTTTCAGAACCATGGTGCAGCCGGCCGCGACGGCGGGGGCGACCTTGCGGGTGGCCATCGCGAGCGGGAAGTTCCACGGCGTGATCAGCAGGCAGGGCCGACGGGTTTGTGCTGGACGAGGATCTTGTTCTTGCCCTCGGGGGTGGTGAGGTAGCGGCCGTAGTCGCGGACGGTTTCTTCGGAGAACCAGCGCAGGAACTCGGCGCCGTAGGTGACTTCGCCGCGGGCTTCGGCCAGCGGTTTGCCCATCTCCAGGGTCATCAGGAGCGCGAAGTCCTCGGCCCGCTCGGTGACCAGGTCAAAGGCCCGGCGCAGGATCTCCGCCCGCACCCTGGGCGCGGTCCGCGCCCAGGACGCCTGGGCGGCGTCGGCGGCGTCCAAAGCGGCAACGGCGTCGTCACTGGTGGCCGAGGCGAGGGTTGCGAGCACCCCACCTGTGGCGGGATCGTGCACATCGAATGTGCCGCCGTCGGATGACTCGCGCCACTGCCCTCCAATCAGCAGGCCCGTAGGGACGCTATTGAGCAGTTCAGGCTCGGTAAGTGTGGGGACAGTCAATTTTTTCCGTTCATTGAGCAGCACCGGCGATGCGGCGGGGATTAATGCCTGCGGCAGGGCCAAAGGCGACCTAGTAGGCCTTGACTCTTTGCTCGACCACTAGATGGATGAGCGCAAAGATACGGTCTTCATCGATAGCGTTCAGTGCCGCTGCAATTGCGGCTGGGATGTCATCATCGCGGTCGACTTTGATGCCGAACCCACCGAAGGCTTGCGCCATGAGCGCGAATTCAGGGTTCTTCAACTGGGTTCCGGACACTCGTTCCGGGTAGTGCCGTTCCTGGTGGGTGCGGATGGTTCCATATTCCTGATTGTCCATGACGATGACCAAGGGGGTGGCGCCGTATTGGGCGGCGGTGGCCAGTTCCTGGCCGTTCATGAGGAATTCGCCATCCCCTGCGATGGTCACGATGCGCCGGCCTGGGTATTCCAGGGATGCGGCGATGGCGGAGGGGACGGAGTAGCCCATGGAGCCGTTTCGGGCACTGATCATGGACGCGTAGCGCTGGGTGGGGAAGTAGCGGTGTGCCCAGTTGGTGTGCTCGCCGGCGCCGAGGGTGACTATCGCGTCATGGGGGAGGGTTGGCACGAGGTTGGCCATCAAGGTGTCCATTCGGGCATGGCCGAGGGTAGGCCTCGCTTGGGGGAGCGCGGCGAAGGATTCCTGCTCGGTGCGCATCCGTGCCGTCCAGGCTTTCCATTCGTCCTTGACTGGGAGTTCGATCTTTGCGAGGTCGCGGATGAACACGTCGGGCTTGGCGACGATCTGGTAGGAGACTGGCCCTGACCTGCCTCGGAGCGAGGGGTCGATCGTGACAAGAAAGTTCTTCTTGGCCCAGTCCTGCCGGCACAGGAAGCCGTCGGTGATGACATCACCTGGGACGGTACCGACAAAGATCAGCAGGTCCGTCTCTTCGAGCAGGTCATAAGTGGGACGAGGGCGACCGTAACCGATGGGACCGACGTAGGACGGGGAACTGAACGGAACAGTCCCTTGGGTCCGCCATTCCGCCGCTGCTGGAATATGGTGCTTTTCCAACCAGGCGGTGAGCTGTTCGGCACCCTCCTGGGTCCAGTCGTTTCCACCGGTGACGAACAGTGGCTTGGTCGATGCTGCCAGGGCCGAGGACAGGGCGTCGGAGTCCACTGTAGTCATGCCTCCGGTGGCCACAGGGATTGGCGGGTGAAGTTCGGCAGGGATCTGTTGCCTGATGACGTCCTCGGGCAGCCCGATAACGACGGGGCCGGGCCGGCCGTTCATGGCTGCGAACATGGCCTCGGCGACGATCTCGGAAGCGCGCTCTGCGTGATCCAGAACCATGACGCGCTTAGCTCCGGTATCGAACCAGGCTTTGATGTCGAATTCCTGGAAAGCTTCACGGTCCCGGCGTGCGAAAGGAATCAGACCCACGAACAGCACCATCGGCGTTGAATCCTGCCACGCCGTGTGCAGTCCGACATGTGCGTTGGCCGCACCCGGGCCTCGGGTCACCATGGCAATGCCAGGCATCTGGTTCATTTTGCCGTCAGCTTCGGCCATGTAGGTGGCCCCGCCCTCGTGGCGGCAGACGATGGTCTCGATCGTCGAGTCGTGAAGCCCGTCAAGTACATCCAGGAAGCTCTCGCCGGGGACAACGTGTGCCCGCCTGATGCCGTGTGCGACAAGCGAATCAACAATGACGTGTCCTGCTGATTTATGGGTTTGCCCGTCCTGGCTGACTGGGGGCGTTTCCACTGCCGCGGTCACTTACTCACCGCCTCGTTCTGGAGGACAGCGATTGCCCTCCCTGGGTGGCGTGCTGGTTGGCATGGGGGAAGTGGATTGGCCAATGTCGACTCCATCGTCATGCAGCTGATGCTGCTGCTCAATTTCACAAACGAAAATAATGTCTTCTGCTGGTACCTGACAGATGCACCAAGAAGCGCGGGTGCCAGCTCCAGCTGGTACCCGCGCTTCTTGGAGGAACACTTCTAGCGAGTGACTCCGTGCATCTCGGAGGTCGGCGGGTAGAAGGGAATCTCCGGCTTTTTCGCACCGATGATTACGCAGATCAGCGCGTCGTCTTCGCTGACAGTGCGAAGGCTCCGCGGCACGCCTGCAGGAACACGAATGAGGTCGCGGTAGCCCAAAACACGGCTGGCCTTCTTGGTGCCGTCCTCGACATCGTGGACGCTGAACTCCACCTGTCCCTCGAGGACAAAGAATACTTCTTCGACGTCAGGGTGAGTGTGCTCAGGTCCTACGCATCCGGCAGGCAGAACCATGTTGGAGAACGTGAAGTGTTCGGCCTGCAGGATGTTGTTGTCATCCGAGTGGTCCCCGGTCGCTCCGGAGCCGATGTAGCGGACCTGGCCACGCCGGAATTTGTCTCCCATTTTCGTCTGGAACTTCAGAGTGTCGAAGTCAACGACGCGGCTCTCACGGGACGCGATAGACGAATCGATGAGCTCTTCAAGATCTGTTGTCGGTGCACTTACGGTTTCGCTCATTGTTAAACCTCTCGGACTGGGGCGATGTAAACCAAGAACTGGTAGCAAGGCTAGGGAGCAAGTCCCTCAACTCTAACTATCTCAACACTAAGGTAGATTCCACCAAGTAACAAGACTTTGAGTGAAATTAGACTGAGTTAATTGATTGCTGGAAAGCTCAGTGTTAAGATGCACTATCCACATGTAAAGGACAGGGCCATGTCTGACGAAACAACTGAAGCTGACGCTATCGACCGCATCTTGGCGGATTGGCTGCGTGAACGGCCGGACTTGGACGCGAGCTCCATCGGCGTCCTCGGGCGGCTCATGCGGCTGGCCAATCAGATCCGCGCTGTCGAAAGTTCCTACTTTGATGAGTACGGGCTGACACTTGCGTCCTTCGACGTCCTGGCCAACCTGCGCCGCTCCGGGCCACCTCATCGGAAGACTGCCGGGGAGCTCGCAACCTCGTCCATGCTCACGACCGGTGGCATTACTTTCCGGTTGGACAGGATGGAGGAGCAAAACCTCATCGAGAGAGTTCGAACCCGCGAAGACCGCCGGGTTGTCTACGCCCAGCTCACCGCTCATGGCAAGGCAGTTATCGATGAGGCATTCGGCAAGCACCTGGACAAGCAACGTCAGATGTTGAGCGGCCTGACGTCGTCGGAACTCGACCAACTCGCAGCGTTGCTTAAGAAGACAGAGGCATCGGTGGTCGCATTTGATCTCAATGCGCTGGAAGCGGTTGGCCCAAACTCCTGAAACTCCCTTTTTCGTTGCGTCAGGGTTTGGTTGGTGGCATCCTTGGCCTTCACGGACGCCGCGTATGCCTGGAGGAGAGGGAACTGCGCGAAGGTCACTTTGCATTGGGCCTGAGGTGTAACGGAGCCTGATTTGCCGCTGCTCCTGGCGCGCTTCTGACCGGAAGGATCGCAGATGCGCAGGGGCGGCTTAACGCCCGACGCGACGCCGGGGTCAGCAGTTCGGTGCCGTTGCTGTGCTCATATCAGTCCGCCCCGGCCCCCGATAACGGATTCCAGAGATCGTAGTACCGCGAACGGCACTACTCCGCTCGTCCTCGGATTGTCCTCAGAAGGCTTGTTGCGGATTTCAAATCGGTATTCTCCGATGTTTCCAGAGGCTTCAATGACGTGGCTGGTGAGTTCCGCTGCGGGGTCTGCCCTTACTCTGACTGTCACAGCGTCCCAGTTGTTAACAGCGATAGCGACGGCGGCGCCGGCGTTTAGGGACTTCGGGAACAACATTGCCGCTTCAGCGGCCGATCCTTCATAAACGTCCAGTGGGCCACGGGCGTTGCGTATCTCCTCAACCAAAGCCTCGTTCATCCAAGGCTGGACAAGGGAGCCCGGCAACTTCGTCGTCGTAATCGTGACCTTGTCATAGCCATCCGCACGGGCACCTGAGGACAAAAGGTCAAGACCCCCGACTGCGCCGGATGTCAGGAAGAGCCGGCCTGGCCCGGCGGCGTGGAGCCGTTCTGCGAATTCTCTATCTGCCAGGGCGCCAATAGAGGTCACGAGCAGGTCAACACCTGCCCGGAGCACGTCCTCAGCGTGCTCGACGAGTGCTTCCTGACCTGCACATTCGACCAGTAAGTCGCAGCGTTCCAGAGCCTCCGCCAGGTCCAGCTGTTTCACCGGAACATTAGTGAGCGGGCTTCGGGAAATAATTCCTTCCAAGACAGCCCCTGCGACCCGTCCCGCACTGATCCCAGCGACGACGGGTACGCCGATGGCGCCGTAACCGATAACTCCGACCCGGCAGGTGGGTGTTGACTTCATGATGTCCTTCGAGTCTTGATTAGGTAGTTGGTTCCGCTCGCGCATGTGGTTTACGAAGCGCAGTGTGGAGCACATTCTCGCCACGTTCAAACGCACTTGTGTTCGCTCGAACACCACTCTGAACTGCGGGGCGATTTCACACGCTACTCAGCGCTTGGTGGGGGGAAGGTTGGTTTCCCTCCGAAAGCCGGAATTGCTGACGGTAGTCCGGCTTTCGGAGAGTCAGAACTGGAATAGACGTATCTAGCAAGCCCGTGTACCTAGGGCACCCTGGCACTAATCCCGCTGGTGAGCAGCCCCGACAAGCCTTGTGCTTCGATTTCCACCGTTAGCCCCGTCTTCGACGAGACGGCTAACCTCCACCAGGGTGGACGGTCAGCAGCATCGGGTCATCCATTTACAGCCCGTCTCCTCTGAGGATGGCGGCCTGCTTTTCTGCGTCGGCTTCGTAGACGCGCCTGATCCGTGCGACGCCGAGGTCGTGCTGGTAGAGGTGTTCGTCTTTGTCAGCGTCGCCGGCGAGTGCTTCGAGTACTTCCCGGTCCTGTTCCAGGACTGCCCAGTGTTTTTCTTCAAGGATCGTCTTGTACATGAACCGCCAGACGTCGCGCTCCCAGTCCGAGACGGTGCGGGTGCGCCAGTGGAAAATCGCCGAGTTGTTTGCATCAATGGGAGTGGCCATGCCGACGATGCCAAAAGTCCCGCCGGGTCCTGCGGACTCGGCATAGGGGATTTCCAGATCGACGTAGTCCATGGCCTCGCGGCAGTATTCGACCCAGTCGAAGTTCACGCCCCGCTGGTCCGTCTTTTCAAAGAAGAAGCCTCGGTCAGTTTCGCGGATTCGGAAGCGGGCGCTGGTGTCTCCACCGAACATGGAGTGTGAGTCGCGGTGGAGGAAAGCACCGTGCATCGGATCCAGGACGTTGTCCATGTAGAAGCGCCAGGGCCCCTTCCATTCGGCGAAGTTCGAGAACCAGGAAACGTCCGGATTGTCCAGGCGGTCCGGCAGCTTGAACTCCGTTACCTCGGAGTCAGCTGTCAGTGGCATGAACGCGAAGATGGTGTCGGCTGCTTCTGCAACTGCCAGCGAGGTGGTAACGGTTCGGCCCTCGAGGGCACATCCGGGCATGCCGGGAACGGAGACGACCATGCCGTCTCCATCGACCTGTACACCGTGATATTTGCAGGCAACACGGTCTCCGAGGTGCTGACCGACGGAGAGGGGGGCACTGCGGTGGGGGCAGCGGTCCTCGAGCATGCGAATACGTCCGGTGGCGTCGCGGAACAGCAGCCAGTCCACACCCAGGCGCTTAACCTTGACCATGTCCCCAACGCCGACGAAGCGGGAGGGGTAGATGGGGTACCAGCGGTCCCGCAGCCCCATGGCTGCCAGTTCTTTGGCATCGACTTCGTGGCGGACGCCGACGACGTTTTTTGTCTTGCTCTTCCCGCTGGCGGGACGTGCGGTTTGTGTTGTGGTTGTCATTTCTTATTCTCCCAGTCGTCGCATTTCGGCGCGGAAACGGGCTTCGTCCCACGGGTTGCCATCCGGAGCATTGAGACCAAGGCCATTCAGACCTGTAACCACCCCTGGCAGATCTTTTGTGCCGCCGGCGAACACCTCGCTCAGTGCCCCGGCGAGTTTCTTCTCGTAGGGAGTTGCAGGCCTGGTCAAAGCCTGGTTCGGTTCTAGGTACTGTTCAGGCATGGAAGTCCTCCTCGGGTTCGGC
Organism: Arthrobacter globiformis; assembly: GCF_030817195.1. Taxonomy (NCBI): domain Bacteria; kingdom Bacillati; phylum Actinomycetota; class Actinomycetes; order Micrococcales; family Micrococcaceae; genus Arthrobacter; species Arthrobacter globiformis. The sequence goes on from NZ_JAUSYZ010000001.1 coordinate 293,401, forward strand.
GAAGGTGTGCAGGCCTTCGGCGATGTTCATGAATGATGTGGCCCACTCGTTGAAAGAGTCAGCCCGTGTTCGGTGTGCGGGGACGGCGGTGTTTTCGATGATGACGAAGACGCCGTTGTCGATTCCTCCGGCGATGCTTTGCGGCTCGGCAATGTCGGTGTCTGCCTGCGGCACGGCGGCGATAACCAGCGATGGTGCCTGAACGAGCTGGAGCGAATGTGCATAGCCCTCGATGGAGGTGTCAACCTCCGGGTCTCCAAGAATCAGGCTTTTGACCAGCTCGGGATAACGGCCGGCGAGCACGATTGTGCCGTAGGCGGCACGGCCGGAGGCCACAAGGTGTACCGGGGTGACCCCGCCGTCCCGGAGCGCTGCCGCAGCAGCTGAGACCCACTCTTCAAGCTGGTCTTCCGTGACGGTGGCTCCTAGAAAGGCGCCGTCGAAGTTTTCCCAGCTTTGTGCATCGTAGGCAGCCACCTGCCGGCTGTACCAGTCCCCGGCTCCGGTGCCATTGTGAAGGCAGACGACCCGATGCCGGATTTGCCCTGTGTCCGGTTGTGGACTGTCCAAAATCAGTGGTTCTGTCAGTGCCATTTTTTCCTCGTCCCTCTAGTGGTTCCGGCTGGGGATATGCACCGGCGGCACAAACGGTCCCGGCGCCGGGTCCAGAGCTGTGACCTCGATTTCGATGACAGCCGGTCCCCGGACCGCCAACGCTTCTGCCAGGGCCTGATCGAATTGTCCGGAGCCGGGGACCCGCCAGAACGGCAGGTGCAGTGATTGGGCCAACAGGTCAAAGTCCGGTGTGTAAAGGTTCACGCCGGCTTCGGCGAAGCCGTTGGCTTTTTGCATGTTCCGAAGGACCCCGTAACCGCTGTCGTTGAAGACCAGCACCACGCACCAGGCGCCCGAACCGCCCAGCGAGGCAAGCTCACCGAGGTGGACCGCCAGTCCGCCGTCACCGACGATCACCGCCGTGGGGACCCCGGGCCGCGCGCAGGCGGCGCCGATGCCCATCGCCAGTCCCTGGCCGATGCCGCCGCCGAGCGGGAAAATGTTCGTTTCCCGCGAGTAGATTTCCAGCAGGCGGTTACCCCATTGGCTGGAGGGGATCGTCACGTCCCGGGCGATCACTGATTCGCGGTCAAGCCGCCGACGAAGGTTTTCGCAGATCTCGGCATACCCGCCGATGTATTCGGTCAGGGCGGCCCGGACGTTGCGTCGGGTCGCGCGCACCCGCTCGGTCCAGCCGGCCTCGGCACCGGGGGCGGGGAGTTTCGCGACGATCTGCTCGAGCAGAATCCGGGAATCACCCTCCAGCCCGACATCGGCCGGGTAGACGCGGCCGATGGCTGCAGGGTCGATATCAAGCTGGATGTGTGTCCTGGGCAGTGCCATGGAGTAGTGCTTCGTTTCGTTGGAACGGAAATGTGTTCCAACACTCAGCAGCACGTCCGCGTCTGCGAGGAGGGCCGCAGCCTCAGGCGTGGTAGCGAAGTTTCCGATCACCTGATCATCATCTTCGGGTACGACGCCTCTGCCTGAATTGCTGGTCAGCAGCCCTGCGCCGAGGCGGTGCAGCAGCTCAGCCAGGGCTGTACCGGCGCCCGCGGCTCCACCGCCTGCCCAGATGAGGGGCCTTTTGGCCTGCGAGAGCAGTTCAACGGCTTTGGCCACGGCTTCCTCGTCGATGGAGGCTTCGGGCTGGCTGGGGGTGTCCGCCGGGCGCTGCTCCTCGGGCAGGGCCAGGTACTGCAGGTCGATGGGCCATTCCAGGCTGGACGGTGTATGCGGGACGGTCAGCAGGTGCGCGATAGCTTCTTCCAGATCCGCTTCTGCATCTTTGGCGTTGAAGATGGTCCGTGCGTAACCCGATACTGACTGAAGCATCTGCAGCTGTCGTGGGACCTCATGGATCACTCCGCGGTTGCTTCCGAGGAATTCACTGTCAATTTGGCCGGTGATATGCAGCACGCGGCTGCCTGCCGTCAGTGCCTCCACCATGGACCCGGCAGCATTGCCGGCACCTGTTCCGGTGCTGGTCAGGGCAACTCCGAACTTGCCCGAAGCGCGTGCGTAAGCGTCAGCCGCGTTTACGGCCGCGCGCTTCGTGGCGGACGGCGACGAAGTTCAGTTCCCGATCCACGGCCTCGATGAGGGGAAGGTTGTGGATGCTGATCACCCCGAAGGCGGTGTCAATGCCGTGCCTGCGCATTACCCGGACGAGGATGTCACCGCCGGTTGGGTTTTGGGGCATTGTCGTTCCTTGTTCCATGGACATGTCTTATCTCTCTCGTAGATCAGGGCCGGGCGTGCCATTGAGCGTTAGCCCCGTGGCAGGCGCCTTACACATAGCGGCCTACACCGCCGCCGACGTCGATCGTGGCTCCTGTGGTGTAGCCGCTGAGCGGGGATAGAAGGGTGAGAATGTGGAAGGCGACTTCTTCGGCTGTGCCGAAGCGGCCCAGCTTTACCCCCCGGTCCTTGGTGATCTCGGCGCTCCACTCGGTGAAGTCCAGGCCGCTGCCTGATTGCTCGAATCGCCGGCGCCACTGGCCGGTGTCGACCAGGCCGAGCAGCACCGAGTTGACCCGGATACCGTCCGCGGCGAGATCTTCGGACAATGAGTGGCTCAGGTTCAACAACCCCGCACGCGCGGCTGAAGTAGCGGCCAGGCGCAGCTCAGGCTGGCGGGACAGGATCGCATTGACGTTGACCACTGAGCCGTGAGGTGACGCGGCCAGCGCAGCCCGCGCCGAGCGTACGATATTCAACACCCCGAAGATCTTGAGGTCGAATTCTTCGCGGAACTGCTCGTCGGACGTCTCATCCAACGTGGCCATGAGGGAGCGTCCGGCATTGCACACCAGCCCGTCAACGGCCCCGAAGCTTTCCAAAGTCCCGGCAACGAACGCGTCGGTGGCTTTGCGGTCGGTCACGTCGCAGGTGGCCAGGTGGATGGAGTTTTTATCAGCCCAGGCAAACTGATCGAAAGCCGCCGCGAGGCGCCCGGCATCACGGGCGCAGGCAGCTACCTTGGCGCCTTCTGCGAGCAGGTAACGGGCGGTGGCCAGGCCGACGCCGGAACTCGCTCCTGTCACAACGACGGTGCGGTCCTTTAATTGCAGATCCATCTGGTGGTCTCCTTGATCATCAGCCGGAGCCCGGCGTCCTGGGGGTAATTTTCGAGAATGGGCGATGTTGTGGGTGGTGTTAGGCGGCTCAGTGCCCCATGACAAAGCCGCCGTCCACGATGACGTTTTGGCCGGTGATGTACGCGGCCGCGTCCGAGAGCAGGAACTGGACGACCCCGGAGATATCCTCGGGCACCTGGTCCCTTTCCAACACCCTGGTCTCTTCGTAGAGCCGGTAGCGGGAGGCCGGCACGGACTCGGTTGCCTCGACCCTGGTAAGGCCCGGGGATACAGCATTTACACGGACCCCGGCCGCTCCCGCATCCCGGGCCATGGTCCGGGTCATTGCCAGGACTGCGCCTTTGGAGCTGACATAGTGGACCAGGCGCGGCGAGCCGTACAGTGCTGCGTCTGAAGCGACGTTGACGATGGCGGCAGTCTGCTTTTGTGCCAGCTGGGGATAGAGGTACTTGCTCACCAGCCAGGTACCGAAGGCGTTCACAGTCATGACCCGCTGGAAGAAGTCCTCTTCAAGGTCCCAGAAGGTGTCCCCGCCAACGCTGTCGGCAAGAGCTGCATTGTTGACCAGGCCGTCTGCCCCGCCCAGTTCCCGGACGGCATCGGCCAAAGCCGCAACGGAGTCCTTGTCCGCAATATCGGTGATGATTGCCGTGGCATCGAAGCCGCGTTCCCGCAGCGTGGCTGCTGCTCGTTCTGCAATGTCGGCGTTTTTCTCAGCGATAACGATGCGGTCGCCTCCGGCTGCCAGCCGTTCGGCGATACTGAATCCCAGTCCACGTCCAGAGCCGGTGACTACTATCAACCGTGTCACGGAAGCCTCTTCCAAAACTCTAGAATCGATGACGCCATCTCTGCCGGCTTCTCCTGCACTGCGGCATGGCCTGCACAGGGAATGATCTTGAAGGAAGCGTCTGTTATGGATTCGGCGAGGATCCTGGATTCATCAACGCCGGTGACTACATCGTCTTCACCGACCAGGACCAGTGATGGTACCTGCAGAGTCGGTAGCACATTCGATGTGTCGGTAGCTGCCATCATGGTCGCTGCGGCTTTGTAACCGGGCAGCCGGACCGCGGCCATTTCGGACCTGACCGCCGTGGCCGTCGCAGCATCCGCTGCTGGCGAGAGCAGTCTGGAAGCCCGCCGGTCGGCGAAGGCTTCTGGCCCCAGTTCGGTCAGTTCGGGGACGCGTGCAAGCATCCGGTCCGCTGACTCCCCGGTAACGGCCGAACCTCTGGTGCTGTCCGCTAGCACCAGGGAGCGGACAGCACCCGGTGCCTGCGCTGCCGCTCGGGTGGCGATAACTCCTCCCCACGAGGTCCCGATCAGGTGTGCGGGTCCAAGGGCGAGGGAAGCCAGAATCTGCAGGACGAGCCCGGGATGGTCGACCGGACCCAGCGGATCCGGGGACTCCCCGTACCCTGGCGCATCCCAGCAGAACGTGCGGTAGCCGGCCTCACTGAGCAGCTGTGCCAGCGCCCCGCACGATGAGGCATTACCCCCGATGCCGTGCATCAGGAAGACAGGCGCTCCTTCACCACGAACTACCAGCGATACGCCGTGGAGGGAAATACGGCTGCCCCGGCTTCGGGTGGCGGGAGCTGCCTCAGTGGGCAGCTGCATGACTTGCCGAATCTGCCGACGGAACAGTGAAGTAGTCGGCGCTGCCCGGGACAACGAGGGAGCGGTAGCCGTCATCGGGGATTCCGGCCATAGCAGTGCGAACGTTAACTGTGGGTGGCCCGGCCGTTCCCCACTGGTCCGACAGTTCCGGGGTCCGCTTCCACGTGCGGCACAGCCAGCTGTCTTCGTCAACCTGTGCCACTTCCGAGGTGTACTCACAAACCAGGCCTGCAGGGTCGGTGAAGTAGGAGAAAGTGTTATCCCCGGGACCGTGGCGTCCCGGGCCCCACTGCGGGGCAATACCGTGGGTTTTGAGGGACCCAATACCGCGCATGAAGTGGTCGATGCTCTGCATTTCGTACGCCACATGGTTGACTGCTGTCCATGGGGCCTGGTTGAAGGCGATGACATGGTGCTCAGAATTGCACCGAAGGAAGGACATCTGGTGCTCGGACCAGTCCGAGACCCGCATGCCCAGGACCTGGGTATAGAAGGCTGTAGCCCGGTCAATGTCAATCGTGTTCAACACGACATGGGCAATTTTGCGCGGGATTGCCCGGCGCCCGGAAGGCTCCTGGCTGACGACGGCGTGAACATCCGCGGACAGCTCTACGAGCCTGCCCTCGGGGTCAACCAGCTGCAGGCCGTATCCGCCGGCAGCGTCGTCCAGTGGGCCGGGTTCACGGAAGAGGGGAATACCCAAAGCAGCGAGCTTGAGGGCGGCCTGGTCCACGTCCTGGGGCGTAGCGAGGGCGAAGGCCACGCCGCCAAGCGCGTTCTGCTGGCCCTTTTCCAGCTTTAGAATGTGGTGCTCGGAGCCGGTTCCGCGGAGCCAGAAGCGGTCGCTGTCCTCCTCGACGGTGGAAAGGCCCCAGACCTCGTGGTAGAAATCCTTGGCACGCGCCGTTTCCGGCACTTTCAGGGATACCGACCGAAGAGATCGCAACTTACAGACAGGCTCTGCTGCAAAGAAATTCAAGGGGCTACCTTCTTACTTTTCGAGGGTTTAGAGATCAAGAATCAGTTCGGCCGAGCGGCAACGCGAGACGCAGACGAACATGGATTTGTTTGCAGCCTGCTCGGCCTGGGTGAGGAGAAAATCACGGTGCTCCACGTCGCCGCTGATGACGCGTGTTTCGCAGGTGCCGCAGATTCCTTCCGCGCAGGAGCTGGGAACGTCGATGCCCGCGTTGTTGAGGGCATCAAGCACAGACACGTCAGGCCCGACGGGGATCCGTTGGCCGGTGCTGTTGCACACCACGTCAAACGCTGATTCGCTCTCCACCGGGACGTCAACTTTTTCTGGTGCCTTGAACCGCTCGATTCGAAGCTGCGATTCGTCCTCCATGGCCCCGGCAACAGCCTTCAGCAGCGGTTCCGGACCACAGGCGTAAACCAGCGCATCCGGGCTCAGGTCTCCGACAGCGGCCGCCAGGTCAGGGTAGCTGCCGTTGGCTTCGTCATCGGCGTGGATGGTGATCCGGTCCTGGGGCAGGGTGCCGATCTCGGGAAGAAAGGCCATAGTGGCGCGGGACCGGCCTGTGTAGAGCAGCGACCAGTCCGCACCGGCTGCCTGCAGTTGCCGCGCCATGGAGATGATCGGGGTGATGCCGATTCCACCGGCGACCAGCACGTAGCGTCCGGCGTCTTCGAGCGCGAAGTTATTACGCGGGCCTTCTACGGTGAGGAGCGCGCCCACCGATAGGCCGTCATGGACGTGTTGGCTGCCGCCGCGTGAGTCGGGAGTCCGGAGCACAGCTACCGTCCAGCTCGTCGAATCCAGCGGATCGGAGCATAGCGAGTACTCGCGTATGAGCCCGTTGGGCAGGTGAAGGCTCAGATGGGAACCGGGCTGCCATTGGGGAAGCTGTGCTCCGGACGGGTCAGCAAAGGTAACGCTGGTTACCCCGTCCGATTCCCACGTTTTTTGCTGGACCCTCAGGGTCCGTGCGGTGGGCTCCCCGGTCGCTGCCCGGTCAGTGACCGGATTCTGCCGGGGTGATTCTTCCGGTCCCCGTGTGTTCAAAGTGACGGTAGTCATGATTCACTCCTGGCCCCGGTGGGCAATGGCTTCAATCTCCACCGTGGCACCGTACGGCAGCGCAGAAACTTCCACGAACGTCCTGGCCGGCCGGGGAGCGCTGAAGAGCTGCTCATAGTGGCTGTTGGCCTCTTCGCGCAAGGTCAGGTCCGTGACGAAGTAGGTGGTCTTGACGATGTCCTGCATCGACATGCCGATGGTCGCCAACCGTTCCGAGAGCCTGGTTGTAGCGGCCGCGATGGCCTCTGTTCGGCCACTGACGGGGATGTAGTTTTCGTCAACGGACAACGCCCCGGATACGAAGCCGAAACCCCCGGCCTGGTATGCCGGACTGTAGGGGTGAGCACTCACTGACTTGCCTTTCGTGGGGGATGGATTGGAAGATGCTGCGGATTTCATGCGCCGGCCCAAGGCAATGGGGCGCCGGAAAGATCGACGTATATGCTCTTTTGGCGCATGTAGGAGCGGATACCGTCCCTGCCTTTTTCGGTACCGAGCCCGCTTTCTTTGATGCCGCTGAAAGGGGTGGCGATGCTGAATTGCTTGTACGTGTTGATCCAGACGGTGCCCGCAGCAACGGCGCGCGCGATGCGCCAGGCCCGCCGGTAGTCCGCTGTCCAGATGCCGCAGGCCAGACCAAACACACTGTCGTTGGCCTGGGCCAGCAGGTCTGTTTCATCATCAAAGGGAAGCACCACAGCCACGGGACCGAAGATCTCCTCCTGGCAGATCAGGTCGGAGTTGGCCACGCCGGCAATGATGGTGGGCAGGTAATATGCGCCCTGCTGCAGTTCCGGCTCCGTTGGCCGTGTTCCGCCGCACAGGATTTGCGCTCCGGCTGCCTGCGCATCTTCAACCATTTTTTCAACGGAGTCCCTGTGGGCATGGGCAACAAGAGGTGCCACCTGTGTGCCAGGGTCGGTGCCTGGACCCACCCGCAGGGCTGTGGCTCCTTCGACCAGGCGTGCCAGCACGGTGTCATAGATGGCCCGCTGGATGAATACCCGCGAACCGGCGATGCAGCTTTGGCCGCTGGAGGAGAAGATTCCGTAAAGCACCCCGGCAACTGCTTGCTCGATGTCCGCGTCCGAAAAGATGATGGTTGGTGATTTTCCGCCCAGTTCCAGCGTGATTGGCATGATTTTCTCGGCTGCGATGCGGCCCAGCTGCCGCCCGGTGGAGGTGCCGCCGGTGAAGGAAACCTTGCCGACATCCCTGTGCCGTGCCAAAGCGTCACCGACCGTCCTTCCCGGGCCGGGAAGCACCGAAAGCAAGCCCGAAGGCAGTCCAGCCTCGTCACAGATCCGTGCCAGCAGCAGCGACACCCAGGGTGCCCAGACCGGCGGTTTAATGACGACGGCGTTGCCCGCGGCAAGGGCCGGAGCAACCTTTTGTGCGTCGCTGGCAATGGGGGAGTTCCAGGGCGTAATGGCAGCCACCACACCGACGTGCTCATAGGTGGAGATACTCAGGTAGTCACCCCGCGGCGGGGTCAGCGCATCCTCCATCGTCTCAAGGGCCGATGCGGTGAACCGGAACGTGGCCGCGGCGCTCATGGCCAACGCCCGGGTTTCCTTGAGCGTCTTTCCAGTGTCCAGGGTTTGAAGAACAGCGATACGGTCAGCGTTGGCTTCAATAGCCGAACCGATCCTGTGCAAAACAGCAGCGCGTTCGTGGGGCAGCTTGCGGGACCAGCCCGACTCCTCAATGGCCGCCAGGCCTGCCGCGACCGCCACATCAACATCGTCAACAGTGGCACCATGAAGCGTCGCGAAGACCTCAGAAGTAGCGGGATTAACGGACTCGATCAGTGCTCCCGCACCCCGGGCCCAGACCCCGCCAACATAAATCTCATCCAGAGTATCGATGCTTGGTTCAAAGGCGTGGGAGGTGACGGGCCCTTCAGAGTCCGTACCGGCCGGCCGGTCTACGATGCCCGCGCTGCTTTGCGTTGTCATCCTCAGGGTCCACCAATCTTTATAGTCACTCAGGCCGCCGCCGACGTTGTTCGCGGCTGTCCCGCAGTGGCGGAAGCAACCTGAATGTGAACTAGGTCATGCCAAAGATATAACAGTACTAAGATACTTTGTGTCAAGGCAGTGGGGTCTTGATCTTTAAGCGCTAAGGAGATAGAACTAACACAGTGCCATGATCTTCACCACACTTGAGCCCCTCGCCCGCCCCATCTACATGCATGGCGGACGGCCGGGAGAACAGTGTCGTGCGTGAACGAAGAAACCGTCATGACGTAGCCGGCGACGCTGGCGGCTCGTCCATGGCCTTGGCTCGTCGAGCCACCGATGACCGGTGGCATGCCCACCGCTTCGCGACTGTATTCGAAGCCCTCACAACCTTAAGGATGTCCAATGGACACGATGAGCGAACCTAAAAAGCAGGAAGAGACCAGACCGAACTGGTGGGTACTTTGTCTGGCATGCGCGGCCATAGTGCTCGATGGATACGACACGGTCGCACTGGGCGTTTCCATACCGGCGATTGCAAAGGACTGGGGAGTTGCACCCTCGCACTTCACTCCTGCCCTTGCGCTGACCAGCGCTGGAGTGGCTCTGGGGTATCTGGCGGTGGGGCGCCTCGTGGCCAAAATGGGCACCAGAAACGTCATTTTTTCGGCGGTCGTGGTGTTCACCCTGGGATCGTTGCTGACAGCGTGGTCGGATTCGATTCTGCAGCTGACGATTGTACGTTTCCTGACCGGCCTGGGACTGGGTGCCGTGCTGCCAGCCGCAGTCTCCCATGCGACCGCAGTCAATCCCGGTCGTTTGCGTCAATCGATTGCGGTGGCCGTGATGACGGGCATCTCGGTCGGGGCTCTCATCGCGGGGCTGGCCGGGAGCGCTATCGTGGGCGCATTCGGGTGGGAGTGGGTGTTCATTATCGGAGCTATCGCTTCTGCTGTACTTCTGCCGTTCCTGTGGTTCGGGCTGTCCGGCAGCTACGTATCGAGCACGCCCATCGACGCGGCCGAAGCCAAGCACCATGCGTCGGTTGCGCGCCTGTTCGATGCCTCTGTGCGCAGCAGAACGCTTCTCCTGTGGGCTTTTTCGTTCCTCATCTTTGCCGTGTTCTACGTATTCTCGTCGTGGTTGCCGACCCTGCTCACCAGCTACGGCTTCAGTACCGGTCTAGCACCGCTGGGGTCCGCGGCCCTGGGCATAGGAAGCATCGTCGGTGCCTGCGTACTAATCCTCGGATCTCGTCGATTCCGGATGACGTCGGTCCTGGCTGGAACCTCGGCAGCAGCGATCGTCTTCCTTGTCATCTCTGCCTTCCTCGGCCCGGACAAAGCGCTGCTGCTGCTGGTCTTCGGTGGCGTAGGCCTCGGACTTCAGGCCGGCATGATCGGCCAAGCCGCGGTGGCAGTGGCGCTGTACCCCCAAGCAACGGTGACCGCCGGCGTCGGCTGGGCGGCTTCAATGGGCCGACTCGGATCGGTTGTCGGCCCGATCTTCGGCGGCGTCCTCATCGGACTCGGCGTGGACACCAGCATCATCGTTCTCTCAGTATGCGTGCCCGTGATCATCGCTCTGGTGTTGGTGCTGCTTATAGGACGGATCACAGCAGCCAATGCGTCGGTTCCGATGTCAGCACACCCGGCGAAATCGCCCCTCACCGCGCCTCAGGCCTAGCGTAGACCCTGCCCTGCACTGCCCCTTCGACCAAACTGCAGGGGCAGTGCAGGCAGCAGAAGAGGCAATGGCAAAAGCCAGCACAGCTAACCATGTCTATATCGATGCTACCCATCCAAATCTCCCAGGAAGATGATGAGATCTTGCCCTGCGAGAAACCTTCAAGGCGACGGCGAACACCACTTCTGGTTCCGACGACGTCCGGCGGCCGCGGACTGGTTCTCATATCGTCGTTGCCTGAGCGTTTGGTCGCTTTCAGGGCCTCGTTTTAGGGCCGCATTCCCCTGCGGGGCGTGCAAACAAAGAATTCAGGCTGCTGGACTGGCGCCAACGGGACGACGAGCCAACGGCTGCCGTAGAACTCCACATAGGAGTCGGGAGGGCAGCTTGCATACGCTTCTTCGCGGGTCATTTCAAGTTCCATTCTGCGGTAGGCCGGCAATCGGTATTCTCATCTAAAGCCCATACCTCTTTATTCCAAGTATCTTAAGTCTAAGATACTTGGAAGCTAGTAGCAATAGTAAAAGGGCTACCAGAACAAGCGTGAACAGTTGCCTGGCCCCGCTGACCGATAATGGTGATTCCGTCAACCCGGCCGGCACGCTGAACCCGGAAAAGCGAACCTCCGTCCTACGGGAGGGCGGCAAGGAACCCGGCAGACCGGACACGCCGCCCCAGGACTTTCGCTGCGCATCTGCTTGGAGCCTTCCACAAACCGACCGACGCCTGGTTCGCTAGATCGCACGGGAAGAAGCGCCGCTAGGAGCAACGCCAAAGGCTATTGCCAGCCATGCCTCTAAGATCGGCTCTGGGTAGCCAAAGGGTAGGCAGCGGTCCCTGCGAGGATGCTGCAAGCCTCTTACAGTTGAATGCGTCTGGATGCTGCTTCCTAATCAGTCGGTCTCGGTTTAGCCGATCACAACGGTCAGCTCCAGCGGGACAGCGCGGCGGATCGCATCGTCAACGGGGGAGTGCTCGTCGGCCCATTGAACGATGTCGCGGAGAGCGGCCTCTTCGGTGTCATCGGCTGCTATGCGGACCACTGTGCGCAGAGCGAGGGGTCCAGCAGGAGTGTCCTTACCGATTCCCAGCAGACCGCGGTCATCAGATTCACTGTCAACATCAACTTCGAGCAGGTTCAGGCTCACTCCCTTTTCGGCGGCACGCATGGCGATGAGCGAGACCAAGCAGGCGGCGCTTGCCGAGCGCAGCATCCATCCAGGAGTAGGCGCCGAACCCTTCCCGCCAACTCCTGGCCCCATGTCCGTCACCAAGGACCAGCCGTGGGGGCCGTCAACCCGGACCCGGAGCCCATCTTCCAGCACGGCAGTGGCCGTTGAGTCGCGGGAGCGGGCCTTCTCCGGGCTTTCGCTCAAGTACTGCCGGGACCTGCTGATGGCGTGGGCTACTTCCGATTGCGACATCTCTGGCACTCCCTTTCCGCCGCGGACCGAATCGGGCAAGAATACACCTCTACGAGTCGGCCGTGGGTGTCTCATGACAGCGAAGTGCGAATCTCATGCGGCCATACTTCGGTAACAACGTCGTTCAGGTCCTGGCTCGGGCTGCTCACACAATAAGGTGTGGTCCGGGTTCAGCACGGTGAGATTCACCGGGGCGCGCCGAGAAGGCCCCAGGGCTGGGCAGTTCTGACTTCCGGAGCCCGGGGAGAAAACGCCGCGGCAAGGAAGCAGGAAACAGCCGCTACTGCAGGCACTCCCCCGGCCGTTTTGGAACGCCGATAATGGGGATTCCGTCAGCCTAGCAAGCAACTCTCGCGGGACTGCCCAAGTTGGACTTGGAGCATTCAGCGCTGATATGCGTGAAGTCTATTTGGTGTCCATCGTGTCAGCCCGTTGCACGGACCAAGGGACTTGTTGAGCCATTTCAGTATGGACGTCAACTGTAATCTGTCCCTAGTCACGAAATTTTGATGGGGGAATGATGCGGTTCGAACGTTCAGCAGGGATCTTTAAGGCAGGCGTCCTGATGGCCATTGGTGGTCCAGTCCTTGGTGCACTTGGAGCAGTCATCGCCGTACCAAACATCGCCGCCCTGTATACCGGGAACGTAAACCGAGGGGGATTGGTAATAGGTGCGATCATCGCTGCCGTTGGTTTACTCCTCGCGGTGGCTGGGTACATCATGATTCTTGTCGCGGTGCACCGCGCGCTGGTCAAGATTGATGCTCTTCCTGTCCGTCAGCAGCAGCGGACAGGGCAGGGATCCGCGCCTTCCACGTCGGGATACACCTACTGACCAGCGAAATATGGCCTCCAGCCAACCTGGTTAGTTGAAGCTGCGGCGTAAAACCCTGGATCAGGAGGAAGAGACCTCCACGATCTTGGCCTGGGCACACGCAAAAACAAACCGATAACCTCGGTCTTCCAGCAGCGCCACCGCAATCTTTTCGGTACGGACGTATCAAGCGGCAAATCCAGGAGACCTGCGAGGCCCACCTGTACCCCTGTGGCTGGCCCTTGCTTCACACCAACCGTCATATGCCATATGTAAATATAATCCGATGAACTTGAATTATTGCGCTTCGTACCGAAGCATCGTTGTTCCTCCTTCAGTTGCTGAAGTTATTCCGTCTCTGAACATTGTCAAGTAATCAACTTTGTTAACTTGTGCTTTATACGGCATTTCATCCCCGCCCTCTTCGGCCTGTGAAAGAACTTGGTTGACCACTGCGATCAGAGGATCCAACGAAAGAGACAACGCGACAGGGTGCGCAAGTAGTTGCTCGACCATCCTGGCCGTGAAACGGAACTGCTCCAATCCTGCAACCACAACAGCCAGTTCATAGCCCTCATCGCACTCCACCAGCCGCATGCTGATCGGGGTGCCATCAGCCGCAAAATCTCCTGCGAGAAGTGATAGGTCAACAAGGCGGATTACGATGAGTTCTTGCTCTAGGAGGGCAGCACGAACTTCGGCAGACACTGGATAGCTCACTGGTCCCATAAAGCCTGCTATCGGGTCCTGAATCATCTGAGTCAGGGGGTAAATGAGAGGGCTCGTCATGGACTGTGATTCTTGTAATTCGGTCGACAAATCACGTTGCGGCGTTCGCCGAGTGTCAAACGCGAGGAGAAGATCATGTTCCCCTAATTCGTGCACTGCGTACCCTGAGCGCCCTTCCCGAGCCTCTAATAAAAAGTCGCTAATGCTCGCCCACTCGGGCTGATGCATGTTGATGGGGACGGCAATCCGAGTCATTTCACCTGGTTCCTCTACAAAGCTTTTGGTCGGGTAGGTTTGAAGAACCTCTCCGCGTTTCCGTTGCCGGAAGAGTGGTCGAATCCCTGTTGCTGCCCACACAACGAAGCTGGTGGCCCAGGCTGCCTGCTGAGCGCCCGCAGAGCGTGCCCTTCGAGGAGCGTCTCGGCAAGCACATTTCCCACGACGCGCAGAAGATGGCGATGAGATCGGAATTCGCCGGCAACATCTGCGATCCGTTCGGACTTCATGATTTCCAAGGCCAGTCGAGCTGCCAGTCGACGACGTCGCCGGACTGGGGAATCCCGGTAAGTTCCTTCAGCAGGAACGCCGAGTTTCCCTTAGCTTCGATGAAGTCGGTACAGCATCTTCCATTGTTGCCCCTTTGATGGTCGCTATCGGGAGTGCTCTTACCGGCAGAGCGATGGAGGTCCTGGGATCGATTCTCCACTGTGTCGCCGCGAATAAGTTATAGAGGTTTAAGGGATCAGCCTGGAGACGGCGTAGCAGTACCTCCGTCAGGCTCAGCTGGCTCTGAATCCATTCCGCGAAGCTGGACAGCCAGAGCGAGCGGCCACTGGGGGATGGTCGTGCCCGAACCGACTGTCCATCCCGCTGGTCAAAGCTGGCAGGTTCATCCAGCGGGGAGTTATTCCATCCTCCCCGATTAACCTGAGAAGAATCTGAGTCCTTCCAAGGAAATTGCCTTAGAAGTTCCACCTTCGGGAGGACGAGACATATGGGCCGGTGCGGAATGGTCAGGGTGTTGCAAGGACCAGGCTCGAGAGTGCGTCGGTCACGTGCCTTTGATCATAACAATCATTGGGACAAGCAGGTTGACGGAATATCAACTATCAGCCCTCGTTTGAGGGGAGATGCAGAAAGCCAGCGACGCAACGACGGCTGAAGACGGCGAGCCTGCCCAGCCAGCCGCGCTGATAAAGATACCGGCCACCACCCCTGAGGCAATAGCGTCTTGGTGAGTTCGGTCGGACAAACGGTAGCGGATGGCATAGGGGGAGTACGGCCGAGTCGCGCTCAGGGATTATCCAAAAGCGAGGGTAATGATCAGGTTATTTTCGCTTATCGCGCTTGGCAGCTTCGGATAACGCGCTGCAACAAAACAAATCAGGCTCGGATCCATTTAGGTGCCGAGCCTGATTTTACGTCGAGGGGCTAATTCGCAGCCAGGTACTTCTCGACGATGTCGGCCTGGATTCGGCCACGAGTATTGACCTGGAGGCCGTTATCCATTGCCCACATCCGAATAGCTTTGGCATCAGTACCGGCACCGCTGGATTTGCGAGCTGCCGGACGGCTGCGACCGCTAGTAACTTTGCGGGCCGCACGCGTGTAGCGGCTTAGTGCGCTACGGAGTTCGTTAGCGTGGTCGGCGTTAAGGTCAATCTCATATTCCGTGCCGTCGACGGAGAAGTTTAGAGTCTCACTTGCTTCTGAGCCGTCGATATCGTCTTCAAGTACCACTACTGTTTTCCGCATGATAGTAGGTTATCAGCTTACTTAGCACCTACGAGAAGGCAGCCCCTTACAAGCCACCGCTGACCAGGGTGCTTGAAAACAAGACGATGACCAGGTGGTTGTTGTTGCGCTGATTCGGTTACGCTGGGCGCGCCTTGCGTAGAAGTGAAAATTCGCTCCTGCGGCGATGGGAGCCCGGCGGTTGTTAGCCGCCGGGTGCTCGCATGAGATCGGTACCTTCCTGCCCTCGGCGCCCTACACGCGAAGTCCTTGGACTACACCGGCGCATCAGCACTCATCGTGTTTGAACGTCGATAATGGACCTTTCGTCAACCTGAACGATAACGAGTCCGGCGACCGGGGTTTGCCAGTGCCCGCGGCGCGGGCAATTCGGCTGGTGCGGCAACTGTCGACCAGTCGCGGCCGGGCCATGCCGGTCTTTCGCTGGCTGCGAGCGGGACATTCACCCCTCGTGGATCGGACAGGAGTCAGTGCTCAAGGTCCTCCGGATCGAATTGGCTCAGCGGAGACCCTCCGAGGTCTGCCTGGTCGTTCCTGCCCCCGGCCTGTTCGCCGGTGGGCATTTCGCCGACTTCTGTGTCGGCGACAGCCTCCTCCAGGGTCGGCACGTCCTTGGCATGCTGGGTTTCGTCGTGCAGAGTCTGCTCGCTCAGGAAATCCTCTTCCTCTCCGGACACCGTATCGTCCTGCAAAAGAGGGTCCTCCTGTCCCCGGCCGGGGTTGGTCTCCGCCGTGCCAGGGTAACTGTCCGGCTCTCCGGAAACAGGGCGTTCCAAAGAGGAAGCAGCGCCTGGGCTCTGGTCAGGCAGGACGCCATCCCGGACGGTATAGGCTGCTTGGTCGGGAAGCTGCTCTTCAGTCATTTCTGGCGCCTTTCTTATCACCGGCTGTATAACAAGACAGCAAAGCAGGGGAGGCCAGGGACCGGCCGCGAACCTGACACCAGGATCTGGACGCACAATCTTCAGTCCGCAAGATCCCCAACCTTGCCGTGGGGCGATCTTCCCAGAGGGAGGTGCGCGGCCGGAAGCCCCAGTCATGATCCTGTGTCGTTCCAGCGATAAGGATTGATGCTGGGCCTGCCGGCTTTGTGGCTGTTGTACCCCTGCTGCCAGGCGTCCGGGATCGCCGAAACCAGGTCCGACAACAATGGGTAGTACGGGTGGTCAGGCCCGATGTAAATCATCTCTTCCCTCGCCCTGTCAATGATGACAAGGACGTCCTTCTCGCTCCTCATTGCCGCATGATTGCATGAAAGACCAACACCGGCCATAGTCCTCCGAGATTCGCGAGCAGTTCGGCCAGCCATGGGGCAGCTCCCCCCGCGTTTCCGGGGAGCTTAGGTTCCCCGTCGGGGGCGCGGAAGGTCGGGAAATGGTGCCGAACGCCGAGTGGCCCGCCGGACGCACACGGGCCACACCGTGCCAAAAATGACAAAACGATTTGTCGCCTGCCGTTGCTCACTGTATGGCGGCCGTCATAGCGACGTCAAAGTTGTAAAAGAATGCCAGGGTGACGCTTGACACACCCCTGCGGACGCCCCTAATCTGTTGCCAAGTCGATTTGGCAAAACGATTTTTCACCGACTTGAAAGATTTCTAATCCCCACAAACCCGTAGATTCCGTTCAAAAGAAAGGGAGTCGACAGCGATGTCCTCTCGAATCACGATTTCCCGGATCACCGCCATTGGCGGGCTGTCCACCGCGGTGCTTCTGGCAGCAACAGCCTGCGGGGCGGGGGGCCCGGCGGCAACGCCGGGTAGCGCCGGCACCAGCACAGTTAACGTCCTCGTCGAGGCCGGCGGCCACGCCGAACTGACAGGTGTCGCCGAACAGTGCAAGAAAGAAACAGGCGTTACCGCCAACTTCGTCGAGCTGCCTTATGACGGCATGTTCAACCGGCTCTCCAGTGAGTTCTCCTCCGGTAACGTCTCCTTCGACGTGGCCGCCCTTGACTCCGTATGGCTGCCCAGCTTCAAGGACGCGGTTCAGCCCATTGACGAGCTCTTCACCGACGAGGCGAAGAAGGACATCTTCCCTGCGCTCGTCAAGGAAGCGAACGTGGACGGGCACTTTATCGGCCTGCCTGCCTGGACCAACGCAGAGATCATCCTGTACCGCAAGGACCTGTTTGACGACGCCAAGAACAAGGCGGACTTCAAGACCAGGTATGGCTACGACCTCGCAGCCCCCACCACCTGGAAGCAGTACCAGGACATCTCCGAGTTCTTCACCAGGGACGGCATGTACGGAACGGACGTCAAGGGCGGGGTGGAAACAGAATGGCTGGCCCACGTCCTGCAGGCCGGCTCGCCCATGGTCCTGGACGGGGACAAGGTGGTCATCGACAATGCCGCGCACAAGGAGGCCCTGGACTTCTACGTCGGCCTGGCCAACTCCGCTCCGTCCGGTGCCGCTCAGGTGGACTGGGCCGCAGCGCAAAACCTCTTCAACCAGGGCAAGACCGCGATGACCCGTTTCTGGGCCCACGCTTACCGGCAGATCCCCAAGGATTCACCGGTCGCCGGCAAGGTCGGAGCGGCTCCCATGATCGCGGGATCCGCCGGCGTCGGTGCCGTTCCCGGGCCCTGGTACCTCACCGTGCCCAAGGCCACCAAGAACACGGATGCTGCCAAAAAGTTCGTCAAGTGCGCCTATGACTACAACGACAAGGGCATCGAATCCAGCCTGGGCCTGGCTTCCCGCATCTCCGCCTTCGAGAAGTACCAGGACAAGCCCGGCTACGAGAGCTTCAAGCCGCTGATCCAAACCCTCAACGGCAAGGCCACCGCCACCCGCCCGGCTACCGAGAAGTGGCAGCAGATCGTGGACACGGTACTGGTTCCGATGTTGCAGAAGGCCGTGGCCGGCGGTGACTCCGCCGCCCTCCTCGCTGACGCCAAAAAGCAGATCGAGGACCTCCTCAAATAAGACCCCTGGCCGGCACCTGAGTGACCGGTGCCGGCCACGGTCCCCAACCAGCGGAAGAGAAAACCGTGCGTATCTCCGATCGCCGCTTCGCATTGTTCCTGATGACACCAGCGGCGCTGTTCCTGGCAGTGTTTGTCGCCTTTCCGCTGTTCCGCCTCGTGGCGGACAGCTTCTTCAAGATTTCTCCGATTGCGGGCGGTCCCCGCGACTTCGTGGGTCTGGATAACTACTTCCGGGCCTTCGCCTCCGAAGCCTTCACGGGTGCCGGCTGGCGGACGCTGGCCTACACCCTGGTGGTGGTCACCCTCGAATTCGCCCTCGGCCTGGGCATGGCGCTGCTGTTCACCACCCTTGGACGCAGCTCCCAAATCTGGCGGACCGTGTTCATGTACCCGCTGATGATCGCCCCGATCGTGGCAGGCCTCCTCTGGAAGTTCCTGATGATCGACAACTTCGGACTCATCGGAACCCTCCTGCACCAGGCCGGCATCCTGTCCAACCCCAACCAGATCGGCTGGCTTTCAGATCCGAACATCGTGCTCTACTCCGTCGCCATTCCGGACATCTGGCTAACCACTTCGTTCATGTGCCTGGTGCTCTTCGCCGGGCTGCAGAATATCCCCGGGGACCTGATCGAGGCAGCACGCCTGGACGGCGCACGCGCGCCAGCCATGCTGTTCCGCATCATTCTGCCCCTCCTGCGGCCGGTCATCGCCGTCGCTCTGGTGGTCCGCGGAATCGATGCAGCCCGAGCCTTCGACACAATCCTCATCCAAACCAACGGCGGCCCACAATCCGCATCGGAAACCATGAGCCTGCTGATCTACCGCACCATGATCCGCTTTGGTGACCCCGGGCTGGCAAGCGCCATGGGCACCCTCTACCTGCTGGCCATGCTCGCCGTCGCGTTCGTCGCGGTGTCAACCATCTGGCGGCCAGGAAAGGACAACTGATGCGCGTCGCCGAACGAACCAGGCCCGACCACGGGAATGCAGCTGCAATGGCTGCCCAGCCTGTCCTGCAAACCTCCGCATGGGGCAGCGGCCGCCAGCGCCGGGGCGTAAACCGGGAAGGGCTGGAAGCAGGCCGGCGGGGCACCAGAACCCTACTTTGGATCCTCCTCGCGGCAGCGATGGTGCTCTACGGTTTCCCGTTCCTGTACCTGCTCTTCACATCCTTCAAGACCCCGATCGATACCATCGCGGTGCCCCCCACCATCCTCCCGCGGGAATGGACGCTGGAGAACTACGCCAACGCGCTGGGCCGCAACGGAGTCCTGGCCTCCTTCATCAACAGCATCCAGACGGCCATCATCAGCACGGTGCTTTCGCTCGTGCTGGCGGTACCGGCGGCCTACGGCATCACCCGGTACCAAACCCTCAGCGGCCGGATCTTTATCATGGCCGCCCTGGTTACCCGCATGGTGCCGCCAGTGGCGATCGGTATTCCGCTGGCTTCGATGATGGCAGCCGTTGGCCTTTCAGATACTCCCATCGCTCTGTCCATCGCCCACACCACCATCTCGCTGCCGCTCTCGATCTGGCTGATGTCCAGCTTCTTCGAATCGGTGCCGAAAGACCTGGAGGAAGCTGCGACTGTGGATGGTTGCAGCAGACTCGGAGCCTTGTGGCGGGTCGTGATCCCGGTGGTTTCCGGCGGCATCGCCGTCACCGCGATCTTCGCCTTCCTGGCCTCCTGGAACGAGTTCCTTTTCGCACTCCTGATGACGGCGATCCGCTCCCAGACAACGCCCGTGGTGATCGCGAACTTCCAGACCCAGTTCGGTCTGGACTGGGGATCCATGACGGCGCTGGCCGCCGTCTACTCCATCCCGGTCATCCTGCTGACCCTTCTCTTGCAGCGCAAGATCGTGGCGGGCATGACGCTCGGCGCCGTCAAGGGCTAGCCAAGGGAACCGACATTCCTCGGTAGCCTACTCATACCGGACACACCATAAGGACGTGGGAGACAGATGAGCAACAAGAACATCGGTATCAAGGATGTGGCCGTCGCCGCCGGCGTGTCCGTGACAACTGTCTCCCACGTCCTCAACGAGGTTTCCTACGCCCGAGTCAGGCCCGAAACCAGGGACAAGGTCAGGACCATTGCGGAGCAACTAGGCTATGGCCCCAACCGCCTTGCCCAGGCCCTTCGCACGCAAAGGACCGGCATGCTGGGTCTGGTCAGCGAGGATATCGCCACCACGCCCCACGCCGGCCGGATCATCCTCGGCGCTGACGAGGCCGCCAAAGCCCGAGGGTACAACCTCATGATCATTAACACCTCCGGCTCAGCCAGCCTGGAATCCCGGCACGCCGACGTCGAGGCCCTTCTGGAACGCCGGGTGGACGGAATCCTCTACGCCACCATGTACCACCGCAACGTGGAGCTGCCGGCCAACCTCGGCAGCGTGCCCTCCGTCCTGGTCGACTCCGTGGCCACCGGCGGAAACATCACAGCCGTGATCCCGGACGAAGAAGGTGGTGCACGCGCCGCCGTAGGCGCGCTCCTCGAAGCGGGCCACACCCGGGTGGGCTTCATTAATAACACCGATGATGTGCCCGCAACCCGTCAGCGGCTCCAGGCCTTCCGGGCCGCGCTGACTGAAGCAGGGCTCGACGGCGGCGCGGCACCTGTCGAGTCCGAGGTCTCGGAGGTGCAAGGCGGCTATGAAGCCGCCCGGCGGATCCTGGGACGCGAGGACCGTCCCACCGGCCTGTTCTGCTACAACGACCGGATGGCGATGGGAGCCTACCGCGCCGCGGCGGAGTTGGGGATCGCAATCCCCGCTGACCTTTCGATTGTTGGCTTCGATGACCAGGAACTGATCGCTTCCAACCTTCACCCGGGCCTCACCACCGTGGCCCTGCCTCACTACGAGATGGGTGCTTGGGCCACCGAGCACCTGATTGACGCCGTCGAGGGGAAGACCGACCTCACCCTCATGGCACTTCACCCGACCATTCTGAGCTGCCCCCTCGTGCGCCGCGATTCCATCGCGGCTCCGCAGTAATAGGCAGCCAGACCCTTCCACTTCCCAAGAGGAACGCCAGATATGTCCAGTTGCCTTGATGCCGCACGCCCGGAAACAGCTCCGGCAGAAACCTCCAGGTTCCGGCCTGCCATCCACTTCACGGCAAGGGATACCTGGCTGAACGATCCCAACGGCCTGGTTTTCTACGACGGCGTGTACCACCTCTTCTTCCAGAACAACCCCTACGGCAACGTCTGGGGCAACATGTCCTGGGGCCACGCCACCTCCCGCGATTTGCTGCACTGGACGGAACACCCTGTTGCCATTGCCTGCGACGAGACAGAGGACATCTTCTCAGGCAGTGTTGTAGTCGACCACGGCAACACGTCCGGTTTCGGCAAGGCGGACGCACCTGCCCTCGTAGCCATTTACACCAGTGCCTACAAAGCCGGGTCCGAACACAGCGGCACACAGGCCCAGTCATTGGCCTACAGCACAGACGCAGGAATGACGTGGCAAAAATACGAAGGAAACCCTGTCCTCACCAGAAACTCCGCGAACTTCCGCGATCCCAAAGTCTTCCGCTATCAGGGGGACCAAGGTGACTGCTGGGTCATGGTCGCCGTCGAAGCGCAGCACCAAAAGGTGGTCTTCTATCGTTCGGAAGACCTTAAATCCTGGGACCTTCTGAGCGACTTTGGCCCGGCCAACGCCGACGCCGGCGAATGGGAGTGCCCCGATCTCTTTCCCCTGGCGGTGGACGGGGACCCGGAAAACATCCGGTGGGTACTGATCGTCAACGTCAATCCGGGCGCTGTGGCAGGAGGCTCCGGCGGCCAGTACTTCGTGGGGAACTTCGACGGCGTCCGCTTCACCCCGGATCCCGGCTCCATCGTGGCACCCGAAGGGCTGGCCTCCCTCCCCGACACCGACGCAGGCTCTGCAGCCTTGCGGCAATGCCTGTGGCTGGACTGGGGACGCGACTGCTACGCATCCGTATCCTTTAGCAACGCCCCAGATGACCGACGCATCATCATTGGCTGGATGAACAACTGGGACTACGCCAACGAGCTGCCCACCTCCCCTTGGCGGTCCTCGATGACCCTCGCCCGCGAAGTGCGCCTCACAACAGTCAACGGCTCCGCCCGTCTGGTCCAGCAACCGGTCCTGGCCGACCCCTGCGCGGGAGAAGAGCTGCCTACTTCCAAGGGCCAAATGAACGCAGACACCCTCGAGCTGCGAAATTCAGCCCTCCGCTTGCCGGATGCGGTGCCCGGTAGCGCCCAAATCATTGACGCGGAGATACTGCCCGGAAGTGCGGAACGTTTTGATTTCCGACTCTTCGGAAGCAGTGACGGGAGCAGGGGCACCATTCTTAGCTACAACACAACCAGCGCCCAACTCGTCCTTGACCGCAGGCAATCAGGAAACACCTGTTTCCACGGGAAATTCGCTTCGGTCGAGTCAGCACCAGTTGACCTTGAAGACGGTGTGCTCAAACTCCTCATCGTCGTGGACCACTGCTCGGTCGAAGTATTCGTCCAGAGCGGCAAGGTGGTCCTGACTGATCTCGTCTTCCCCGAAACCGAAAACCGGGAGAACTGGCTGTCGGCCGAGGGAGGTTCAGCAACAATACTGAAGCTCGCGGTCTCAACACTCACCTAACCCGCGCCGAATCCAGCTATGCCGCCGCTATCGAGAAGCACTCGACTCATATATGTCTGCCCTGATCTACGGACTCCTCGTGCGCGAAGCAGATGGGCTGGCACCGTCGGTGCTGGAGTCGCTGGGCCGCATGGCATCCAAAGCAGCGGCCATCACAGTACGCCGCCCAGGCGCCCACCCTCCAACGTCAGAGGAACTACGGGCGGAACTCCCACAGCATCAACCGGTGGCCCAATGAAGCCCTGTATAGGCTCCCCGGTGTGTGCTGCCGGTATCTACACTGCATCTAACTTCCGGCATGCCTTGAAGCGACCTCGACGCCATTAACGGCCTGAGAAACCACAACACAAAAGGAAGAACCTGTGTCAAGCAACAACTGCTACGACGTGACTACGTGGCCCGTCGGCAATCCATCCGAGGACGTCGGTGAGGTAATCAACAGCATCATCGCTGACATCAAGGAACGGCAGACGGTCACCGATGCGGACAACGGAGGAAAGCCAGGCGCGGTGATCTACATTCCGCCCGGGGACTACCACCTTCGCACGCAGGTGGTAATCGACGTCAGCTTCCTCAGGATCCATGGCTCGGGACACGGCTTTACGTCGTCGAGCATCCGGTTCAACGTTCCCGAAGACGAATGGCCGGACTTGCACGAGCTGTGGCCAGGAGGAAGCCGCATTCTCGTCGACATTCCCCCCGCCGGAGACGGGGAGGAATCCAAGGGAGCCGCCTTCTACGTTGAGCGAAGCGGGAGCCCGCGTATCAGCTCGGTCGAGTTCTCCAATTTCTGCATCGACGGATTGCACTTCAACTCGGATGGCTCGGGCCTGCATCCGGAGAACACCTACGTCAACGGCAAGACCGGAATCTACGTCGCGAACGCCAACGACTCATTCCGCGTAACCGGCATGGGGTTCGTCTACCTTGAGAACGCTCTTACTATCTACAACGCGGACGCGCTTTCCGTTCACGACAACTTCATCGCTGAATGCGGAAGCTGCATCGAGCTGCGCGGGTGGGGACAGGCATCAAAGATCACCGACAACTTGGTCGGCGCAGGCTTCAAGGGTCACTCGATCTATGCCGAGAACCACGGCGGGCTGCTGATAACCGCGAACAACGTCTTCCCCCGTGGTGCGAGCAGCGTCCACCTCAACGGCGTCACGCGTTCAAGCGTCACCAACAACCGTTTGCATTCCTTCTACCCCGGGATGGTGATGCTCACTGCGAATAGTTCGGAAAACCTCGTGGCCACGAATCACTTCTTGCGTGACCATGAGCCCTGGACGCCCTTCCTGGAAGTCGACAACGGACTGAACGACCTCAACGGACTTCTCTGTGTCAGCGGCAGCAACAACTCTGTCATCGGCAACCATTTCTCCCAGATCATCGACTCACAGAGCATCCGACCGACAGGCGCGACGCCTGTCATCATCCGGCTGATGGCGGGGGTTGGCAACTTCGTCTCCAACAACCACGTGGTGGCGATGGACGTTCACACCAAGTCAAGTGACTCCTGCTTTTCGGCTCAGGTGGACGCTCTGTTGACGACCGAGGCTTCGGACGGCCTCGCCGTTACGGCCGTCATGGTCGATTCCGAATCAGCTCGGAATACCATCCTTGATTCCGGAAGTGACGCCCAAGTTATCGCGGATAGGGCTGTTAACGCCTTTAGGGCCACACCCACGGTCGGTTTCTAGGCGGCACATGCGATGGTGGCCCAGCATGGACCAAGTGTTCGACCGGGGGCTACCCCACAGCCCACGCCACAACCAGCAGCGTGCCCACGCACAGGATGGTGGTGCAGAGGATCACGTCGCGGGCCACGCTCATGCCCCGGCCGTAGGGGGAGGCGAAAAGGAAGACGTTCTGGGCGGTAGGGAGGGCTGCCATGATCACACTGGCCAGCAGGTGCTGGCCCTCCAGCCCGAAGACAAAGCGGCCCAGCAGCCACACAACGAGTGGCATGCCGGCGATCTTCAGGAACGTGGCCACCAGGGTCTCCGTCCGGCCGTCGTCTTTCTGCAGCGGCGCGCGGCCGGCCAGCGACAGGCCGAAGGCGAGCAGCACCATGGGGACAGCCCCGCCCGCCAGCATGTCGATGGGCTTCTGCAGCAGGTCCGGAGCGTTCCAGCCGGTCACGGCCAAAACGACGCCGAGCGCGGAGGCGATGATCATGGGGTTGGACAGCGGCTGGAGCAGCACTTTCCGCCACGAAATCCGGGCACCGGCGAAAATCCCCAGCAGCGTGAGGTAGAACGGGGCCATGACCAGGAGCTGCACCAGGAGCACCGGCGCCACGTGCTGGGCGGTGCCGACGGCGTACAGCGAGACTGGAATGCCGATGTTGTTGGCGTTGGCGTAGCTGCTGGCCATCGCGCCGACGGCGGTCTCCGCGGCGGGGCGCCGGAAGAACAGGAAGCTCAGCAGCCAGTAAAGAAGCCCCACCGCCGCTGCCGAAAGCAGCGCCAGAGGGGCATCGGTTCCGAGTGCCGCCCGGATGTCCGAGCCGGCCACTACGGTATACAGCAGGGCGGGGTTGGTGATGTAGAAGGCTGTGCGGGTCAGTGCGCCCTGCACCTCGGGTCCCAGAATGCGGAACCTGGCAGCGAGGTAACCGACGGCGATGACTGCCGAAACGATGAGTATTCCGGAGACGACGCCGCCCACTCTTGACCCTTCTATTCATGTGTATTCCGCACGGCCGGCTCCCGTTGCGCGAGGAGTCCCGGCCGTGCGGAAGATCTGCAACTCGAGTACTACCGGACCAGGCAGGGCCGCTTCGGGTCGAAGGACCAGCCGTCGATGTAGTACTGCATGCCGATGCTGTCGTCGCGGGCATCCAGTCCGTGCTCCAGGTACAGCTGGTGCGCCTTGTCCAGGGCATCGCGGTCCAGCTCGATGCCCAACCCGGGAGCAGCAGGCACCTCGATGGCGCCGCCCTTGATCTGCAGCGGGTTCTTCGTGAGGCCCTGCCCGTCCTGCCAGATCCAGTGCGTGTCCAGCGCGGTGATCTCGCCGGGGGCGGCCGCGCCGGTGTGCGTGAACATGGCCAGCGAGATGTCGAAGTGGTTGTTCGAGTGCGAGCCCCAGGTCAGGCCGAACTCGTTGCACAGCTGCGCCACCCGG
Organism: Arthrobacter globiformis; assembly: GCF_030817195.1. NCBI lineage: Bacteria > Bacillati > Actinomycetota > Actinomycetes > Micrococcales > Micrococcaceae > Arthrobacter > Arthrobacter globiformis. The sequence goes on from NZ_JAUSYZ010000001.1 coordinate 319,291, forward strand.
ACCGAGCCGTGCATGGTCCAGAAGTGCGGGTCCGCCAGCGGAATATCGACGGCGTTGCTGCGGATGGCGTGGGCCATCTCCCGCCAGTCCGTGGCGATCATGTTGGTGGCCGTCTTCAGCCCGGTGGCGCGGCGGAACTCGGCCATGACCTCGCGTCCGGAGAAGCGGCCCTCAGCGCCGCAGGGATCCTCGGCGTAGGCGACTACGCCCTGCATCCGCTTGCCCAGCCGGATGGCCTCCTCGAGCAGCCAGCCGCCGTTCGGGTCCAGGGTGACGCGGGCATCGGGGAAGCGCTTTGCCAACGCCGTGACCACGTCCACCTCGTCGTCGCCGGACAGCACGCCGCCCTTGAGCTTGAAGTCGCTGAAGCCGTAGCGCTCCTGCGCGGCCTCGGCCAGCGCCACAACGGCCCCGGGGGTCATGGCCTCCTGGCGGCGCAGTTCCTCCCAGCGGTCCGACGGCGCGTCCTCCACGAGGTACGGCAGTGCCGTCCGCTTGTGGTCACCGATGAAGAACAGGTATCCGAGCATTGGCACCGAGGTGCGTTGCTGCCCGTCGCCCAGCAGCTCGGCCACCGGGACGCCAAGGAACTGGCCGTGCAGGTCCAGCAGTGCGGATTCGACGGCGGTGACAGCGTGGACGGTGGTGCGCAGGTCAAAGGTCTGCAGGCCGCGGCCGCCGGCGTCGCGGTCGGCGAACTCGGCGGCGATCTCACGCAGCAGGGAGCGGTAGCGGCCCACCGGTTTGCCGGCGATCAGCGCACCGGCTTCCTCGATGGTGGCGCGGATCTTCTCGCCTCCCGGGACCTCACCGAGGCCGGTCCGGCCGTCGGAGTCGGTCACGATGACCACGTTCCGGGTGAAGAACGGCCCGTGGGCGCCGCTGAGGTTCATCAGCATGCTGTCGTAGCCCGCAACGGGGACTACCTCCACGCGCGCAATTGTCGGCTGGGCGGTCATGCGTTGACCTCCTCCTTCTCTGCAGCGGGGACCTGTTCAGCGGGGACCACATCACCGTTGATCCGGCGGTTGAGGTGCCAGGGGTTGGTGTCCTGGAGGGCTGCCGGGAGGAGTTCCTGGGGCAGGTTCTGGTAGGCGACGGGCCGGAGGAACCGGTTGATGGCCAGCGTACCCACGGACGTGGTGCGGGTGTCAGAGGTGGCGGGGAAGGGGCCGCCGTGGACCATGGCGTGGCCGACTTCGACGCCGGTGGGCCAGCCGTTCACGATGATGCGTCCCACCTTCTGCTCCAGCGCCGGAATCAGGCGTGCCGCCGTCGGGTAGTCCTCTTCGGTGAGCTGCAGCGAAGCGGTGAGCTGCCCCTCGATCCGGTTCGTGGCCTCCACCAGTTCCTCGGCAGAGGAGTAGCGGATCACCAGGCTGGCTGCGCCGAAGATTTCCGCGTGCAGCACCTCGTTGCTGATGAAGTTGCTGATGTCTGTGCCGAAGATGGCCGGCGCCGGGGCGTTCTGCGTGGGGCCGGGGGTTCCGGTGCCGACGACGGTCACGTTCTCGGCGGCGCCAAGCGCCTCCGTCCCGGAGTTCCAGGAGCCGGCGATGCCGGCGGTGAGCATTGTCTGGCCGGCGCAGGCGGAGACGGCGCGTCCGACGGCGGCAGCCAGTTTGTCGCCTGCCTCACCGGCGGGGGCGAACAGCAGGCCAGGGGAGGTGCAGAGCTGGCCGGAGCTGCCGGTGACGGCGGCGATGTACTGCTGGGCCAGCGCGTCAATCTGTTCGGCGGAGCCGTTCAGGGCGCCGGGGAAGACGAACACGGGGTTCAGCGAAGACATCTCGGCGTACACGGGGATGGGTTCCGGGCGTGCGGCCGCGGTGCGCATCAGCGCGATACCGGCGCTCTGCGAGCCGGTGAAGCCCACGGCCTTGATGGCAGGGTCGGCCACGAGGGCCTGGCCGATGCTGCTGCCCGGGCCGTAGATCAGGGAGAAGACGCCCGGGTGCAGGCCGAGGTCAGCAACTGCCTTGGCAATGGCCTGGCCCACCAGCTCGCTGGTGCCGGGGTGGGCGTTGTGCGCCTTGAACACCACGGGGCAGCCGGCGGCGAGGGCCGAGGCGGTGTCCCCTCCCGCCGTCGAGAAGGCCAGCGGGAAGTTGCTGGCACCGAAGACGGCGACAGGGCCCAGCGGGATCTGGCGCTGGCGGATGTCGGCGCGCGGCAGTGGCGTGCGGTCCGGCAGCGCCGGGTCGATGCGCACGCCGCGGAAGTCGCCCTGGCGGACAACGTTGGCGAAGAGCCGCAGCTGCCCGGTGGTGCGGGCCCGTTCGCCCTGCAGCCGGGCCGCCGGCAGGCCGGTTTCCTGGCCGGCGCGGACAATCAGTTCGTCGCCGATGGCTTCGATGTTGTCCGCGATGGCGTCCAGGAAGGCGGCGTGGGTTTCGGGGGCAAGTGCGCTGAAGGACCCGAAGGCATCGGCGGCCGCGGACGTGGCGGCCTTGAGCTGCTCCTCGGTGAGCAGGGTGTAGGCGGGCTCGAGCTGTTCGTTGGTGGCCGGGTTGAAGGCGAAGGTGGTCTTGCCTTCTCCGGCGACAGTCTGTCCGGCGATCAGGGAGTGTCCGGTGAGGGTCACGGTGGTTCCTCCTGGGTAAAAGTGGGTTTGGCTAAGCGGCCGGCAACTAGGAGACCTTGGCGATGAGCGCCTTGAGGTCGGCCAGGTCCTGCGGTGCCAGGTTCTGCAGCGGAGGACGGACGCCGCCGGCGGAGCGGCCGATCGCGTCGAGGCCGCCCTTGACGATGGAGACAGCGTAGCCCTTCACGCGGTCACGGATGTCCAGGTACGGAATGACGAAGTCGTTCAGCTTCTGGTTGACGGCCACGCGGTCGTTGTTGCGGACGTCCTGGTAGAAGTCGAGCGCGAACTGCGGAACGAAGTTGTACATGGCGCTGGAGTAGGTGCTCATGCCCAGCTGCAGGAGCGGCAGGGCGAAGGTCTCTGCCGTGGGGAGGCCGCCGAGGTAGAAGAGGCGGTCGCCGAGCTTGGCGTAGACGCGGGCATCGTGCTCGAGGTCGCCCACGCCGTCCTTGAAGCCGATCAGGTTCTCGTGCCGGTCGGCCAGGGTGGCCACGGTGGTGTCCTTGTAGATGGCGTTGGCGCGGTTGTAGATGATGACACCCAGCGACGTGGCGCCGCAGATGGCGCTGACGTGCTCGATCAGGCCGCCCTGGTCGGCTTCGGTCAGGTACGGCGGCAGCAGCAGGATGCCTTCGGCGCCGGCGGCCTCGGCAGCCTTGGCGTTTTCAATGGCCTGGGCCGTGGAACCGCCGGCGGAGGCCAGAACGGGAACGGTGCTGCCGACTTCCTCGACGGCGGCGCGGACCACGCGGGCCGACTCGGCCGGGGTGAGGGAGAAGCCCTCACCCGTGCCACCGGCGGCGAAGAGCCCGGCAACGGGGTAGCTGGCCTGCCACGCCAGGTGCTTGCGGTAGTTCTCCTCGTCGAACTGCAGCTCTGCATCGAAGGAGGTCACGGGGAAGGAGAGCAGGCCTTCCTTGAGGATGCTTGCGAGTTCCTGGGGTGAGTACTTTGCCACGGGATGTCCTTGGAGTCGGCGCCGCGGGGCGGCGGGTGGTGTGGTTCCATTTCAGACTAGGCAGCGCGTCGATGTCTGTCTAAGCCTATTTATGTATTGATTGATGCCCTCAGAGCATTGACAGTGAACGCGGGTCATTCACCAGCGCGGGGTGACCAATTCGTAGTCGGGGTAAAGGCTCTGCATGTAGCCGGTGTCGTCGCGGTTGAGCATGCCGGACTTCAGGTACTGCTCGTGGAGGCGGGCCAGGGCCTCGCGGTCCAGCTCCACGCCCAGTCCGGGTGCGGTGGGAACGCCGACAGCGCCGTTCCGGAAAACCAGGGGGCCGGGAACGATGACATCTTCCCCGGCGTCCTTCCACGGCCAGTGCGTATCACAGGCGTAATCCAGGTTGGGCGTGGCCGCAGCCAGATGAACCATGGCCGCCAGGCTGATGCCCAAGTGGGAGTTGGAGTGCATGGACAGCCCAAGGCCAAAGGTTTCCGATATGCCGGCCAGGGCCTGCGAGCGGCGCAGGCCGCCCCAGAAGTGGTGGTCCGAGAGTATGACGTCCACGGCGCCGGCCTCAACGGACGGAGGCACGTCGCCAAAGCTGACCACGCACATGTTGGTCGCGAGGGGCATGGACACGTTGCGGCGCACCTCGGCCATGCCGGCGAGGCCCGGCGTGGGATCCTCAAGATATTCCAGAATCCCGTCGAGGTCCTTGCCCACCCGGATGGACGTGTCCACGGTCCAGGCCGCGTTGGGATCGATGCGCAACGGCAGATCCGGGAATTCGGCGCGGAGTGCCCTGATGGCCTCCACTTCCTGCTCCGGAGGGAAGACGCCAGCCTTGAGCTTCAGGGCAGTGAACCCGTAGGCATCGACCATGCGCCGGGCCTGCCGGACGATTCCTTCCGGATCCAGTGCCGCTCCCCAGGAGTCATCCTCGTGGCCCGGGTGGCCCGCCCATTTGTAGAAGAGGTATCCGCTGAAGGGAATTTCGTCCCGGACTGCGCCTCCGAGCAGGTCGCTGACAGGGCGTCCGAGGACCTTTCCCTGGATATCGAGCGAAGCGACGTCGAAGGGGGACAACACCCGGTCAGGGGTGCTGGAGCCGGTCACCATTCCAGACATCCCGTGGCCGCCGACGGTGGTGTCCGCGTTGAGGGCTTTGATGACCCGCCTGGCGCATCTCGTTGATGTTGAAGACATCGGTCCCGGCCAGGGCCTCTGCGGCAAGTTGCAGCCGGCTCAGGTGCGGGGCATCCCCGTACGTCTCGCCCAGGCCCGAGAAACCGGTGTCGGTGGTGATCTCCACGATGGCCCGCAGGGCAAAGGGCTCGTGCACACCCACAGCGTTCAGCAGGGGCGGATCCCTGAATGCCACCGGCGTGATGGCGATGTCCTTAATGCGGTGTGGTCCGGAAGGGCTGAGGGGGTGGTTCACGGCTCTGGTAACTCCTGGCTTCATGGCCCGGTGGGTAAGGTTCACTGCCGGGCGGGGACTGCAATGGGTGGGTTAGGACTTTTCCCGGACTTTGACCGCAAGCACTGGCCGGTCCGCCTGGAGCAGGATCCGCTGCGACTGGCTCCCGAGGATGAACTTCCCTACCTGGGACCTTCTGCGGAGGCCAATGACAATCAGGGAAGCGTCGATTTCGTCGGCGATGTCAATAAATTCATCAGTCAGGTCATCAGTGTGGCCCGGCTGCCGGATGGTGGCCTCGACTCCTGCCACTTCGGCGCGCCGCAGCAGCTCGGCGACTTGTTCCACCGACGCGAGTGCGGCGTCCACGGGCGCTCCCTTGCGCGGTGAATTGAGGATGACGATGCTCTCGCGTCGTAGCTGGCCCTCGGCGATGCCTGCCTCAAGGGCTGCCTCGCCTTCGGGCGTGGGCAAGTAACCGATCAGAATGGTCATACTTTTTCCTTTTCATCGTGCAGGGCCTCGACGGCGGGTGCGGTGGCCCGGGTCTTCCTGAGGGCCTTCTGGAGCAGCGGCAGGAGCATCACCACAACGAAGACGAGCAGCAGGATTCCGGAGATGGGCCGGGTAATGAAGCCGGCGGCGTCGCCTCCGAAGACGAGGAGGGACCGCCTCAGGTTTTCCTCGAGGAGGGAACCGAGGACGAAGGCCAGCACCAGCGGGCCGGGCTCGAAGCCGAACTTCTTCATCAGGTAGCCGAGCAGGCCGAAGACGATGACCAGCCAGATATCAAAGATGCTGTTATTGATGGTGTAGACGCCGATCAGCGTGATGAGCACCGTGATCGGGGCGAGGATGGCAGCCCGGACCCGCAGGATCTTCACGAAGACACCGACCAGGGGGATGCTCATGATGAGCAGCAGGATGTTGCCGATGTACATCGAGTTGACCACGCCCCAGAAAAGTTCCGGATCGTTCTGGACGAGCTGGGGTCCAGGGGTGACGCCCTGGATCAGCAGTGCGCCGAAGATGATGGCCATGGTGGCGTTGGCGGGAATGCCAAGGGTCAGCAGCGGAATGAAGGAGGAGGTCGCGGCGGCGTTGTTGGCGCTTTCCGGTGCAGCGACACCTTCGACGGCGCCCCGGCCGAAGCGTTCAGGGTTCTTGGCCCGCTTCTTCTCCATGGCGTAGGCCGCGAGTGAGGCGATGGTGGCACCGCCGCCGGGAAGGATCCCGAGGAAGAAGCCCAGCAGGGAGCCCCTGCCGATTGCCCCGGACGATTCCTTCAGGTCCTTGCGGGAAGGCCAGACGTTCGCCACCTTGGCTGGCGCCTGGACCTTGTTGTGGCGCTCTTCCAGGTTGTACAGGATTTCACCCAGGCCGAAGATGCCCATGGCGATCGGCACAAAATCGAGGCCGTCGGCGAGGGACAGGTTGTCGAACGTGAAACGTGCCTCGCCGGTGAACGTGTCCCGGCCGACCGTTGCGAGCAGCAGCCCGAGGGATGCCGCGATGATGGATTTGAGCTTGCTGCCGTTGCTGACTGTGGCCACCAGCAGGATGCCCAGCATGGCCAGGGCGGTGTACTCGGGCGGCCCGAAGTCGAGGGCGAACCCGGCGACGACCGGTGCCAGCAGGGTCAGTCCTATGATCGCGACCGTGCCGCCGAAGAAGGAGCCGATGGCCGCGATGCCAAGCGCTGTGCCGGCCCGTCCCTGGCGGGCAAGGGCGAAGCCGTCAAAGACCGTCACTACTGAGGATGCTTCGCCGGGCAGCCGAAGCAGAACGGACGTGATGGTCCCGCCGTATTGGGCGCCGTAGAAGATGCCCGAGAGCATGATGATGGCCGTCACGGGTTCGACGCCGTAGGTCAGCGGAAGGAGTATGGCGATGGTGGCCGCGGGCCCCAGGCCCGGCAGGACACCGATAAGCATTCCGATGACCACGCCGATGAGGCAGTAGAGGAGGTTCATCGGTTCCAGCACGACGCCGAAACCATTGATGACCGGTGCAAGAAAGTCCATGAGATTCCCTAGAACAGATGTGGGATGGGCACGCTTAGCGCCACGACGAAGATCAGGTAGAAGGCCGCTGTCACGGCGAAGCTGAGCACGACGGACATCCGCCAGGTTTCCTTGCCCAGGAACCTCAACCAGACAAAGGTCAGCAGCAGGGTGGGGATTTCAAAGCCCGCCACTCCGACCACCAGGACGAATCCCACCAGGGTGGCTACTCCGGCTAGAACCTGCCAGCTTGACGATGAGAATGCCTCGGCGTCCAGCCGCTTGCGCCCGAAAACGAGGAGGGACACGGACATTGCGATCATGACGAGGCTGATGATGAACGGCCACAGTCCCGGTTCGGGTTTCTCGGGGCTGCCGAGCCCCATGCCCACCGACATGACCAGGCCAGCGACGCCCAGTGCTGCGGCGGCGACGGCGGCTGCCACGTTGGCGAGCGGACCGGCATGCGGGGGACGCTCCTCGTCCCATTCAGCGGCCAACTGTTCAGGTGTCAGCGGTTCCACGAGCTCGTCGGCGATAGCGGGAGAGGTGCCGTTTCCGGCGGCAGCGTGCTTGACGCTGCCGCCGGAAGGGCGTGCTTCATTTGATGCGGAAGTCACTTGCCGCTGCCAAGATCGACGCCGTACTTGGTGGTCAGTTCCTTATATTTGGCCGCGTTGGCAGACCAGTCCTTGGCGACCTGGTCGCCGTCGATCTCTGCCGGAGTGAAGAGGTTCTGCTTGTTGAAGGCCTTGTAGGCCTCGGATTCGAACGCCTTCTTGAAGGACTCACGCAGCTTCGTCACAACAGCTTCCGGGGTGCCCTTGGGTGCGGCTACCGCCCGGAACTGGGATACCGGAACGTCGTAGCCGGCTTCGACGGCGGTGGGGGTGTCGGGCAGGTACTGGTTGCGTTCCTTCGAGAAGACCACGATCGGGTTGAGTTTGCCGGCCTTGATCTGCGGCATGGCTTCGGCGAGCTGAATCGTGGCCAGGTCAACCTGGTTTCCCAGCAGCGCCGTCATGGCAGGGGAACCGCCGTCGAAAGGAACATCGGTGCCGTCGATCTTGGCCTGCTTGAACAGCAGTGCCTGGGCCAGCTGGCTTCCGGTTCCGACGCCGGTTGTGGCGAAGTTGAACTTCTTGCCTGCCTTGGTCAGGTCATCCATGGTCTTCATGCCCGAGCTCGCATTGGAAACCAGGACATAGTCATCCTGCGAGATGCCGGTGATGACCTCGTAGTCCTCGATCTTTACCGTCTCGCCGGCGGACACTGCCAGCGGGGTGATGGCGAACAGCGAGGCGTTCAGGATGACGAGCGTCTGTCCGTCCGCTTTTGCCGCGCCGACTTCCTTCGTGGCCAGTGCGCCGTTTGCGCCCGGCTTGTTGACTACGGGAATCGGAGCTCCGAGGGGGCCGCTGGCGTTCTCCGCCAGTGCACGGCCGATCAGGTCCGTGCTTCCGCCGGGATCGGCGCCGATGGTGAGGGTCACCGGGCCCGCCGGGAACTTGCTGGCATCCGCCGCCGGGCTGGTGCCCGCAACGTTGCCGCCGCACGCGGTCAATGCCAGCGCCAGGGCAAGGCCAGATCCTGTAGCCAGGATGGACCGACGTGTGAATGTCGACTTGATCAATGAATTCTCCTTTGAATATTCGCCGCTGGGGGAGCGGAAGTCCTGCCCGTGAGCTCCATCACTCCATAGGCTGCTCAAGAAGACTAAAGTGGCTTTGTGATGCCTGTCCAAGTTCATTTATGCATTAGGTGATACCCTGTGGGCATTATGTACTCCTTGGACCAGCTACGCGGCTTTGTGGCCGTCGCAGAAGAACTGCATTTCGGACGTGCGGCTGCCCGCCTGAACATGACGCAGCCGCCGTTGAGCCGGCAGATCCAGAAACTGGAAAAGGCCATTGGGGTGCTGCTGTTTGACCGCGACAACCGTGGTGTTGCGCTGACCGCCGCCGGGACGGCCTTCCTGGCCGACGCTCTCAAGCTGCTTGAGCTCGCCGATGCCGCTCCGAGCCTGGCCCGCCGGATCTCTGCGGGCTCCGCAGGCGCCGTCCGGATCGGCTTTACCGCCGCCTCCACGTTCGGGCTCCTGGGTGCCCTGCTGAACGAAATATCCGCCGCGCTGCCCGATGTGGACATTGACCTCAGGGAGATGGTCACGAAGGACCAGACGGCGGCGCTCATCAATGGCGACATCGACCTTGGGCTGGCTCGTCCGCCGTTCGATGACGAGCTGTTCGATTCCCGCCTGCTCTTCCGCGAACCGATCATGGTGGCAGTTCCGTCAGGGCACCCCTTGACGCAACTGAACCGGAAGCTGACAGCCGAAGACCTGCACGGGGAGGCTCTCATCATGCACTCGCCCACGCAGGCCAGGTATTTTTACGACCTCGTGATCAGTCTGGTCTCCTCGCACCGGACGTTCGTCCATACCGTCAGCCAGATTCTGACCATGATCTTCCTCGTCGCGGCGGGCCGCGGCGTTGCGCTTGTGCCCCAGTCGTCCACAGTTCTGGGTGTTGAAGGGGTGGAATACGTCGAACTGGGCGGTTTCGAGGTGGATCCTGTCGAGCTCCATGCAATTTGGATGCGCAACTCACGCAACCCGGCGCTGCACCGCGTACTGGAGGCCATTAACGATCAGGGCGACTAGCGCGTCAGGGTCACCCTGCGGTGACGTCGGACTCTTAACCTGCTTCAAAGGAATAACAGCGGCCACAGAGCCCTTGTTCTAAACGGGCGCCGACCACTGGCTGCCCCGTGAAAGGACATTTTGCCTACTGCCTTCATCCCGTTCACCATGTGCGCCACGGTCCGCGACGACCACCGGCGCTCCTTCCGCACCGACTTGGAACGCCTCACTTCCACCCACCGTGGTTGGGCGCCGCTGGACGTGCTTAAGTCCACCAACACCAAGGCTCTCCTCCGCGGGGCGGTCCCGCAGAGCGTTCACACCGCCACCGACGCGAGTCTCGCGCGCTACCTCCAGGACCGCCTTGCCGCCGACACGGACATCCACCTGGATCTCACCGTCAGCATCGAGCGGTAACAGAATCTTGTGTGGCCCCGGACCTTTTGGGTCCGGGGCTTTTCCATGCAGCGCGTATGCGCTGCATGTCAGTTTTGTGCCCGCTGCCGGTACTGACGAGGCGTTTCGCCGGTGTCGTTGAGGAAATGCCGGTTGAAATTGGACAGGTTGGAGAAGCCGACTTCGTAGCAGATGTCGGAGATGGCGCTGTCGCTGTGCTCCAGCAGGCGCCGTGCGTGGGCAAGGCGGAGTTTGCGGACCAGGTCGCTGAAGTTCTGGCCCGTGGAGCGTTTGAAGTATTTCGAGAATGTCGGTTCGGTCATGCCAACCAAAGCTGCCGCTTCGGACATCTTGATGTTGCCGGCATGGTTGCTGAAGACATACTCGAGGACGATGTCGACGACGGCCGCGGCCTGGCCGTCCAGCTGCGGCCGGAACCATTCCTCGGCAAGGTAACGCCGTTCTTCCTGCGGCGCCCGCACCAGAATCGTGAAAAGTTCCAGGAGATGGTGAAGCCGCTCCAGTCCTTCGGTTTCGCCCATGGCTTCGATGGATGCGGCGGCGGCCCGGGCCGAACGGCCCAGGAACTCGATCCCGCGCGCGGACTGATCCAGCAGGGGCTTAACCTCCTCCATCTCAGGAACGGTCACGGCGGCTTGTTGAATCCACTTCCCGTCGAACTGGATCACGGCGTCGCGCCGTTCGAGCACTTCTCCGGGCTCCAGGTCGCTGACCCAGTCATGCGGCAATCCTGACCCGACCAGCGAGACGTGGCCCGCCTCAAAGGTGCCGATGTGGTCGCCGACTATGAACTTTCCCGTGCCTTTGCGGATCAGGTGTATTTCGTATTCCGGGTGATAGTTCCAGCGTGCGAGCGGGCTGGGGTAGTCGTGCTCGTGCCACCGGACGGAGTGGCTGGGGTCCGGCGGGATGACTTCCCGGTTGGCGCGCATGCCCAGCAGCCGCTCTGCGAGCCTGGCCGTTGCGCCGTCGGTAGGGGCTGTCATTGCGGTTCTCCGTGTCATGGGATGTTTATGAAATATGGACACCGCAGGTCAGTGCCTTCGCCTACATTACCGCCAACGCAGGCCGTCGACATGGAAAATTTGTATCAGAATTCAGCAACCAGGGCGCTAGTTGTGCCGCGTCCCACAGACCTAAAGTTGAGGAACACCAGCGCGGCACATCGGGTTCCCCGATCAAATGCCCGCTCCAGTCCGGTACTTCGACACAGCAGTCGGGGTGCAGTGGCTGCGCACCCCCTTGAAGAACAAAGGAGTCCTCAATGCGCTCAAAAATGCGCGCTGCCTCACTTGCCGCCGGCGCCCTGTGCCTCGCACTTTCTGCCTCGGCCTGCTCCGGGGCCGGCGGCGGAACGGCTGCCGGTGACCAGAACAGCATCAATGTCCTGATGGTGAACAATCCGCAGATGGAAGACCTGCAAAGGCTGACTGCAGCTAATTTCACCAAGGAAACCGGCATCAAGGTCAACTACACGATCCTGCCGGAGAATGACGTGCGGGCGAAGATCAGCCAGGAATTCTCCAGCCAGGCCGGCCAGTACGATGTCGCTTCCCTGTCGAACTACGAGATTCCGTTCTACTCCGAAAACAAGTGGCTCGCGCCCCTGGACAATGTAGCCAAGGACGCTGAATTCAACCAGGCAGACATTCTGCCCGCTTACACTGCTTCCCTGACTGGCAAGGATGGCAAGCTGTACGGCGAGCCGTTCTACGGTGAGTCCTCCTTCCTGATGTACCGCAAGGACATTTTCGAGGCTAAAGGCCTGACCATGCCGGAGAAGCCCACCTGGGACCAGGTCGCTGATTTGGCCGCGAAGGCCGACGGTGCGGCTGCGGGCATGAAGGGCATCTGCCTCCGCGGCCAGCCTGGCTGGGGCCAGGTTTTCGCGCCGCTGACCACCGTGGTCAACACCTTCGGCGGCACCTGGTTCGACAAGGACTGGAACGCGAAGGTCAACGCTCCCGAATTCACTGCGGCGACCGACTTCTACACCAAGCTGGTGCGCGAGCACGGTGAAGCGGGTGCCGCGCAGGCCGGGTTCACCGAGTGCCTGAACAACATGAGCCAGAGCAAGGTGGCCATGTGGTACGACGCCACCTCTGCTGCCGGCGCCCTGGAGGCCGCGAACTCCCCGGTGAAGGGCAAGATCGGCTACGCCCAGGCCCCGGTGAAGAACACGAAGTCCTCCGGCTGGCTGTGGACCTGGTCCTGGGGCGTACAGGCCGCCTCGAAGAAGCAGGACGCTGCGGGGAAGTTCATCGCCTGGGCCAGCTCGAAGAAGTATGAGGAACTGGTGGCATCAAAGCTCGGCTGGGCCAAGGTCCCCTCGGGCAAGCGCATCTCCACGTACGAGAACACCGACTTCCAGAAGGCAGCCCCGTTCTTCAAGGCGGAACGCTCCGCCATCGAAAACGCGGATCCGAAGAATCCAGGCGTGCAGGAGCGTCCGGTGGTCGGCATCCAGTTCGTCGGGATCCCCGAATTCGCTGACCTCGGCACCACGGTCTCCCAGGGTGTCAGCTCCGCAATCGCAGGGCAGGGATCGGTAACTGAGGCGCTGGCCAAGGGCCAGGAAGCCGCCCAGAAAATCGGCGACAAGTACAAGAAGTAACCCACCCACCAACCGGTTCCGTGGCCCGCCCCGGCCGGCCACGGAACCGCAGGAGACCATCATGACAACAGCAACAGCGCGCATTTCCCGTACCGGGCACAGCGCAACGAAACCTTCCAAGAACGCCAGATCCCGTGAACGCGCTCTGGCCTGGGCACGGCGTGCGCCGCTGCTGCCGGCCCTCATCTTCCTGATCATCGTCACCCAGCTGCCGTTCGTTGTGACCCTGATCATCTCGTTCCTGAACTGGAACAGCCTCCGCCCGGACCAGACCGGGTTCGCCGGCCTGAGCAACTACATCGAAGTCCTCACCAACGCCGACCTGCGCCAGGCCATCTTCACCACCATCATCCTCACCGTTTCCGTCGTCCTGGCCAGCCTGGTCATCGGCCTCGGACTCGCACTGCTGCTGGACAAGAAGTTCATCGGCCGCGGACTGGCCCGCACCCTCCTGATCGCACCGTTCCTCGTGGTGCCCGTGGCCGCCGCCCTGATCTGGAAGCACGCCCTGCTCAACCCGACGTACGGGCTGATCAACGGGATCCTGACCTGGGTCTGGTCCCTGTTCGGCAGCGACACCCCGCCGCAGCCGGACCTCCTGTCCCAGGCGCCGCTGATGGCCGTCATCGTCTCCCTGGTCTGGCAGTGGACGCCCTTCATGATGCTCATCCTGCTGGCCGGCCTGCAGTCGCGTCCCATGGACACCGTTGAAGCAGCACAGATGGACGGCGCCAGCCCGTGGGATATCTTCCGCCACCTCACCCTCCCGCACCTGCGCCAGTACCTGGAACTCGGCGGCCTGCTCGGAGCCATCTACATTGTGCAGAACTTCGATGCCGTCTTCACCCTCACCTCCGGCGGCCTGGACACCGCCAACCTGCCCTACGCGATCTACCAGACGTTCTACTTCGCCAACGAATACGGGCTGGCGTCCGCCGCCGGCGTTGTGGTGGTCATCGGCACCATCATCGTGGCGACCTTCGCCCTCCGCACCGTTTTCTCGCTCTTCAAGAAGGAGGCAGCACGATGAGCACCCTCACCCCCGCCGCACCCCAAAACACACCCCCCGGGCCCACAGCCCTGAACGCCGGGTCCCGCAGCCGCATATTCGGTAGGTTCGGCGGCAAGTCCCGCATGGATCCCACCCGAAACAACACGGCCGCCGGCATCGCGGCCTGGCTGCTGGCCCTGCTGTTCGCCGCCCCGGTCCTGTGGATGATCCTGACGTCCTTCCACTCGGAAACGGACGCCGCCACAAACCCGCCCTCCGTCGCGGCGAACCTCACCCTGGATGCCTACAAGGAGTTCTTCGGCGCCAGCTCCGGCGTCAGCCCCTGGCCGCCGCTGATCAACTCAGCCACCGCCTCGATCCTCTCCACCGTGCTGGTCCTGGTCCTGGCCATCCCCGCGGCCTATGCGCTGTCCATCCGACCCGTGAAGAAGTGGACCGACGTGATGTTCTTCTTCCTCTCCACGAAGATGATGCCGGTGGTGGCCGCGATCCTGCCCCTATACCTGTTCGCCAAGACCACCGGCGCGCTGGACAACATCTGGTTCCTGATCCTGATGTACACCTCCATGAACCTGCCCATCGCCGTCTGGATGATGCGCTCCTTCCTCGCCGAAGTGCCCGTCGAAATGCTTGAGGCGGCACAGATCGACGGCGCAAACCTGCTCCTCACCCTTCGGAAGATCATTGCTCCCGTGGCCATGCCCGGCATCGCCGCCACCGCCCTAATCTGCTTCATCTTCAGCTGGAACGAACTGCTCCTGGCCCGGGTACTCACCGGCGTCGTCGCCGGAACAGCGCCGGTGTTCCTCACGGGCTTCGTCTCCAGCCAGGGCCTGTTCCTCGCCAAGGTCTGCGCGGCCGCCGTCGTCATTTCGCTCCCGGTGCTGTTCGCCGGCTTCGCCGCCCAGGACAAACTCGTCCAGGGCCTCTCGCTGGGCGCCGTGAAATAACAGCGCGGTGAAATATCAGGCCGTGGAATAACAGCGCCGCCAAGTAGCCGGCCATCCCCACTTCGATTCCCAGAGGATTACTTCGATGACAACACCCACCGCGCAGTCCCGCACCCGCACGGACCGCCGAACTGCCAACCTCCATGCGCGCCTCCATCCTGAAGCGCCAGGGCGACATGGCACTGGAAACCCTTCCCGTCCCCGGCCTTGAGCCCGACCAGGTCCTGGTGCAGGTCGCCGCCGTCGGCGTCTGCGGCAGCGACGTCCACTACTACGAACACGGGAGGATCGGGGACTATGTGGTGGATCACCCGCTAATCCTTGGCCACGAGCTCTCCGGCCGGATCGCCGCCGTCGGAACCGCCGTCGACCCTGACCGCGTCGGCAAGCGCGTCGCCGTCGAACCCCAACGCCCCTGCCGCACGTGCAAGCAGTGCAAAGCCGGACGCTACAACCTCTGCCCGGACATCGAGTTTTACGCGACCCCGCCGATCGATGGCGCCTTCGCGGAATACGTGACCATCCAGAACGACTTCGCCTACGACATCCCGGAAAGCGTCAGCGACGAGGCAGCTGCCCTCATCGAGCCGCTGTCGGTGGGGCTGTGGGCCTGCGAACGTGCCGAAATCCGCCCCGGGAGCCGCGTCCTGATCGCGGGAGCCGGCCCCATCGGCATCATCGCTGCCCAGGCCGCCCGCGCCTTCGGTGCCACGGAAATCTACATCAGCGACATCGCCGAGGACCGCCTGGCCTTCGCCCTGGAACACGGCGCCACCCACGCGCTGAACGCGAAGACAGACACTGTGGAAGGGCTCGACGTCGATGCCTTTATTGACGCTTCCGGCGCACCGCAGGCGGTCCGTTCCGGGATTAAGGCCGTGGGACCGGCCGGGAGGGTCATCCTGGTGGGGCTCGGGGCCGACGACGTCGAACTCCCCGTCTCGTACATCCAGAACCGTGAGATCTGGCTCTCCGGCGTGTTCCGCTACACCAACACCTGGCCCCTGGCGATCCAGCTGGTCGCCGACGGCAAAGTGGACCTGGACGTCCTGGTCACCGGCAAGTTCACCCTCGTCGAATCCGAGGAAGCACTCAAAGCCGGCAAACAGCCGGGCCAGCTCAAGGCCGTCGTCTATCCCGGCCGCTAAGCGGATCCCTGCACCGCCCCCGCCCAGCATCAACCACGTTCAGCACCCACCTGCCAGGAAGCAGCCATGTCACCACACGAGAACGGTCCGGAGCCAGACGTCTCTGATGACGCAGCCCTGATCACGGTCATCGGTGAGTCACTCGTTGACATCATCGATGACCAGCGATGGGGAATCACCGCTCCGCAGATGCACCCGGGCGGCAGCCCCCTCAACGTTGCCGTCGGCTGCGCCCGCCTGGACCTCCGCACCAAACTCGTCACGCACTTCGCCGAGGACCGTTACGGGCGCATGATCGCTGACCATCTGGACAGCAACGGCGTCGGGAGTATCGTCGGCGGCTCCGAGCCGACCTCAACCGCCCTGGCGTCCCTGGACGCTGCCGGGGCGGCGCAATACACGTTCTCCATCAGCTGGGACATTAACGGTGCGTCCATGCCTGCCCTGGCAACCGCGGAGAGCTCGCTCCATGTCCACACCGGGTCCATTGCGACGGCCCTGCCCCCGGGCAACAAGTCGGTACGGGGACTGGTCGACGCAGCACGCCCGCACGCCACCATCAGCTTTGACCCCAACTGCCGGCCGGCCATCAGCCCGGACGTGGCCGCGGCACGGGAACAGGCCGAGGACTTTGTGGCCGCCAGTGACATCGTCAAAGCCAGTGACGAGGACCTGCTGTGGCTTTACCCAAACAGGACGCTGGAGGAGTCGATGGCGGCGTGGCTGGACCGCGGACCGTCGCTGGTGGCATTGACCCGCGGCGCCAACGGCCCGGTGCTCATGACAGGGCAGGGACGCGTGGAGATGCCGGGGGAGCCCATCGCGGTGGAAGACACCGTCGGGGCAGGGGATTCCTTCATGGCCGGACTGATCTCCGGACTCGCCCAGATGGACATGCTGGGGGCGGCCGGCAGGCCACACCTGCGTAACCTGTCCCTGGATGACCTGCACGCCCTGGCCGCCTATGCGAACAGGGCCGCGGCGATCACCTGTTCCCGCCAAGGGGCCAACCCGCCGACGTCGGCAGAGCTGGGTCCCCTGACCCGCTCCGTCTCCGCCCAGAAGGCGTGACCATGCAAACACGGAGCAACAGTTCCCTTCCCGGGAGGCCTGCCCCGGTGGCCGTACCGTCCTACGATCGGACGAAGCTCACCGCCGGCATCGTCCACTTCGGCGTCGGCGGATTCCATCGCGCCCATCAGGCCATGTACCTGGACCGGCTGATGAATGCCGGACAAGCGCACGACTGGGCCATCTGCGGGGTCGGGGTCTTGCCGGCGGACGCCCGCATGAAGCAGGTCATGGACAGCCAGGACTGCCTTTACACCCTGGTGGTGAAAAATCCTGACGGAAGCCGGGAGGCGCGGATCATTGGCTCGATCATCGAGTATCTCTTCGCCCCCGAGGACCCGGAGGCGGTCACCGAGAAGATGGCCTCCGAGGCCATCCGCATCGTCTCGCTCACCGTGACCGAAGGCGGCTATAACTTCCACCACGTCACCGGCGACTTCGACGCCGATAACCGCGACGTCCTCCATGACCTCCAGCCCGGCGCCGCGCCCAGGACGACCTTTGGGCTCATCACCGAGGCGCTCGCCAGGCGGCGGGCACGCGGGCTCGCTCCGTTCACCGTGATGTCCTGCGACAACATCCAGGGCAACGGCGACGTCGCCCGCAAGATGTTCACGGCCTTTGCAAACCTCAAAGACCCGGGGTTGGGCGCCTGGGTCGCGGAAAGTGTCCCCTTTCCCAACAGCATGGTGGACCGGATAACCCCGGTCACAACCGATGACGACCGGGCCGCTATTGCCGGGGAATTCGGCGTAGGCGACGCGTGGCCTGTGGTGTGCGAGCCGTTCGAGCAATGGGTCCTCGAAGACCATTTCAGCCTCGGTCGCCCTCCGTTTGAAGACGCCGGTGTCCAGTTGGTGGACGACGTCGAACCCTACGAACTGATGAAGCTGCGGCTGCTGAATGCCAGCCATCAGGGCATGTGCTATTTCGGCTACCTGGCTGGCTACCGTTACGCCCACGAAGCCGCCCAGGACCCGTTGTTCGCCCGGTTCCTGCTTGATTACATGGACAGGGAAGCCACGCCCACACTCCAGCCCGTGCCCGGCATCGATCTCGGATCTTACAAGCGAACACTGATTGAGCGGTTCTCCAACCAACATGTCAGGGACACTCTCGCCCGACTGTGCGCCGAAAGCTCCGATCGGATCCCCAAATGGCTGCTACCGGTGATCCGCGTCAACCTGGACAACGGCGGAGAGATCCACCGCTCCGCGGCGATTGTCGCCAGCTGGGCCCGCTACGACGAAGGCACGGACGAGCAAGGAAACTCCATCGACGTCGTCGACCGGCTCAAAGAACCCCTGATGGCCGCCGCGGCGCGCCAGCGTGAGGAACCGCTGGCGTTCATCTCCAGCCGGGAGGTCTTCGGCGACCTTGTCGACAACGAGCGCTTCGTGGACGCGTACACGCGGGTTCTCGGTGCGCTCCATTCCGACGGGGCCGCGGCAGCCCTGCGATCCCTTGCAGCCCGCTCCTAGAAGACCGAACGTCCAGATCGAAAATGCCTGGTGCCGCCGGCCCGGCCCGTTCAGGGCGATCGCGTCCCACGATGCGCCATGTCGCCGCACTGGCCGGTGTGGGAACCAAGACGGTGTCCCGTGTTGTGAACGGAGAACCGAACGTCTCCGAGGCGACCATTGAACGCGTCCGTCATGCGATAGAGAGGTTGCACTACCAGCCCAATCTGGATGCCGCGAACCTCAAGCGGGCAAACGGCAGGACACTGACGCTAGGGTTTTTGGTTGGAAACCTGGCCGATCCGTTCTCGGCTGCCGTTCTCCGAGCAATTGAGGAAAAGGCATGGGAACGGAAGACTGCCGTAATCTCGGCCAGCCATGATTACAACCCCGAAAGGGAGCTGCAAATCATAAAGAACTTCGTGGGCCGACGTGTCGACGGGATCATCCTGCGACCAGCCAACGGAAGGCATTCATTCCGTGCCCTGGAAGCGGCCCAGGGCATTCCGGTCGTCTTCTTGGGCGCACTGCCCAGCGGAGCGCCTGCAGATGCGGTGACCACCGACAACGCCGCCGGCGCTGCGCAGGCCGCGGACCATCTCCTCAGACTCGGCCACCGCCGGACCGCATACTGCGGAGCCGTCGCCGCAAGCGCAGGTGATGTCGCCGCCGAAGAACGGTACCTCGGATTCATGGAGAAACTCGGCCAAGCGGGCATCGCGGCCCGCGACATACCCGTTCTCCAGAACCTACAGGACGCTGAAACTGCTCGAAACGAGATTGCCCAGCTCATCCAGAGCGGTCCCCGGCCCACCGCGATTTTCACGGCCGGTTCGGCAGGAACGGCCGGGGCGATCAAGGCGTTGCGCGAGAACGGCGCGAACAACTCAATCGCGCTCGTCGGTTTTGACGACTTTCCTCTTGCTGACCTGGTCGACCCGGGAATTACAGTGATCGCCCAGGACGTGGAAGGAATCGGGCGAATTGCGGCAGAAACATTGTTTGCACGGGTGGACGGCTTCTCCGGGGAACCCGCAACGCACCTCATCCCGGCAACGCTGAAAGAGCGCGGCAGCGGGGAAATCCGTTCGCGGTCTGCAAGCAGGCGACCATACGTTTCGGCAGGCATAAGCTAATACCAGAAGGTCGCTTCCAGCACCGGAGAGTTCATCGTGGACACTGAAACCGCCGAGGTGATCGGTCATGACGTCACCACCATCACCTGTGTGTGCGGCAATACCGTCAGCAAGGCCGGATTGATACAGGCCAATTCACAAGGCGTCCCCGTTTACGCCGGAGGAAACACCTCCGTTCCCGCGGAGCTGGCGGAATGGCCTGCGGATGAGGACCTCTACACCCTCTGTCCCTCATGCGGCCGCGTGTACCGTGACTCGATAGTCGAAGAGACAGGGACCGCACCCGTTGCTTTCCGGGTGGACGTCACCGCCGGCCCAATCGCAGCGGCAATCCGGGCCCACTGGGACCTCAGCACCTAGGCTCGGCCGGCGCTGCTCTCCCCGGTGCCATGGGAGCTTGGATTGCTGGAGGGTTGGCGCCGACCTGCCGCCGTCTGAGTGTTGGGTTTCCTTACAGGTTCCTTGGCCGGCTATGAGAACCGCTGATGGCAATAGTCGATATTCCGGCGGCTGCCGACATACGGTGGGCTAAGCGGACAAATGTGAATAGTCTCAAGGCGCCGGGGTACGGGAAGACTGAAGAACACCCCGGGAGGTGCCACGCAGGAACCACCGATAAAGGAGCAATCTGTGCGGGAAGCAAGCTTCAACAAGAGCGTTTCAGTAACCGACGATTTGGCCGGCGAGCCTGACGGGCTCGATTCGGCCCCGGCTGATACGGCGGCCGCGGAAGCGACCGAAGCGCCGGAAGCCTCAGCAGCCGAGGTGCCCCCGACTGAGTCAGCGCCGGAAGCGCCCGAAGCAACCGAAGCGGCTGACATCACCTATGACGAGCAGTTCTATCCCGCCCGTCCCAAAGCGCTGAGGCCGATCGCCCGCCGTCGCCAGTTCTTTGCCGACCGCCCCTCGCTCGAGTTCGACGGGCGCAATGCCGCCTATGTCGAGTGGCTGCGGAACCAGGCGATGCTGGGCGACGCGAACGTGATGGCGCGGCAGCTCTCCGGACAGGCCAGCATGTGGCAGAACTCCTATGCCCATCCGAACCCGCGGGCCGCAGTGGAACGCGCGCCCGTCTGGTTTACCGCCTACCCCCTGTCCTTCATCACCCGCCCGGGCCAGTCCTTCCTCTCCGCCCTGGGTGATCCTGAACTGTGGGACGCCTTCCGGGAGATCGGGATCCGGGGCCTGCACACCGGTCCCGTCAAGCTCGCCGGCGGCATTCGGGGCTGGTCCCAGACGCCGAGCGTGGACGGGCACTTCGACCGCATCAGCATGGCGATCGACCCGGTGTTTGGCACCGAGGAAGAATTCCGCAAGATGTGCGAGGTCGCCGCGGACCATGACGGCACCGTGATCGATGACATCGTTCCCGGCCACACAGGCAAGGGTGCCGACTTCCGTCTGGCCGAGATGAACTTCCGGGACTATCCCGGCATCTATCACATGATCGACATCCCGGAAGAGGACTGGCACCTGCTGCCGGACGTTCCCGAAGGCGAAGACTCGGTAAACATCAGCCCCGACGCCGAGCAGGCACTGCAGAAGGCCGGGTACATCATCGGCAGGCTGCAGCGGGTGATCTTCTACGAGCCGGGCGTGAAGGAGACCAACTGGAGTGCCACGCGGCCCATCGTGGACACGGCCGGGAAAACCCGGCGCTGGGTCTATCTGCACTACTTCAAGGCCGGACAGCCGTCCATCAACTGGCTGGACCCGACCTTTGCGGGAATGCGGCTGGTGGTGGGGGACGCACTGCACTCTCTGCTCGACCTGGGCACGGGTGCCCTGCGGCTGGACGCGAACGGGTTCCTGGGTGTTGAGAAAAGCGCCGAGGAGCAGCCGGGCTGGTCCGAGGGGCACCCGCTGTCCGAGGCCGCAAACCAGCTCATCGGATCCATGATCCGCAAGGTCGGCGGGTTCTCCTTCCAGGAACTGAACCTGACCATCGACGACATCAAGGCCACCTCAGAGGCCGGTCCGGATCTTTCCTACGACTTCGTGACCAGGCCGGCATACCACTACGCCCTGGTGACGGCCGACACGGAATTCCTGCGCCTGACACTGCGGCTCGCCATGGAAATCGGCGTCGACCAGGCATCACTGGTCCACGCCCTCCAGAACCACGACGAACTGACCTACGAACTGGTCCATTTCGCCGCCGGCCACAAGGACGACGTGTTCGAACTCAACGGCCAGGAACTCACCGGGGCCGAAGTCGCCGAGCACGTCCAGCAGACCCTGCGGGAACGGCTGACAGGGCCGGAGACCCCGTACAACGCCCTGTTCACCACCAACGGCATCGCCTGCACGACGGCCAGCTTCATCATGGCCGCCCTGGGCATCCAGGACCCGGAGAACCTGACTGACGAACAGCAGGCCCAGGTCCTGGACGTGCACATCCTGCTGTCCATGTACAACGCCCTGCAGCCGGGTGTCTTCGCCCTGTCCGGCTGGGACCTGACCGGCGTCGCCGCCCTGGACCGCCACAAAGTCCGGGAACTCACCGCGCAGGGCGACACCCGCTGGATCAACCGCGGCGCCCACGACATCATGGGCACCAGCCCCGAGGCGGAGGCATCCTCTGCCGGCATGCCCCGTGCCCGCAGCCTCTACGGCCCGCTGCCCGACCAGCTCAAGGACCCGGCGTCCTACGCCCGGCGCCTGCAGAAGATCCTTGCCGTGCGGGAACAGAGCGGGATCGCCACCAGCACCCTGCTGGACGTGCCGGAAGTTTCCCATCGCGGCCTGCTGGTCATGGTCAACAGGCTGGGCAGCGGGGACCTGCAGGCGACCGTGCTCAACTTCTCCGGGCAGGACATCGCAGGAAGCATCCAGTCCACGCACCTGGTTCCCGGCAGCAGCGTCCATGACCTCTTCAGCGGCGAGGCCGTTGGGCAGGTCGACGACCTGCACAGCTTCTTCCTGGAATTGGGTGCCTACCAGGGCACGGCGCTGCTCCTGTAGGAGGGCGAGAAGGAGGACGACGGCGACGCCCAGTGAGCGGGCCCGGCACCTACGGTGCCGGCACCGCCACCGGCACCGGGCCCACCGAGCCGCGCCGCACCAGCGCGGCCTGGAACTCCGGTGCCGGTGCCAATGGCGGCCGGCCCTCGATCTGCCTGATCAGGGCGCTCGCCGCCGCCGCGCCCATTTCGTAGACGGGCTGCGCCACCACCGTCAGGGGTGGCGTGGTCAGGCGGGTCCAGGCGAAGTCGTCGTACATCAGGAACGACACGTCGTCGGGGATTCGGAGCCCCATCTCCTGGATGGATTCCACCACGCTGAGGGCAATCAGGCCATCGGAAGCCACGACGGCGGTGGCCGCGTCAGCGCCCAGCAGCACCTCTCGTGTGAGGCCCCGGATAGAGCCGGCATCGCCGGCGTTGAGCCGCACAAGGTCCTCAGGGAACTCGCATCCCGCGTCTGCAAAGGCCCGGCGCATCCCCTCGATGCGGTCCGAAATCTGCGACGAATCCAGCCGCATCTCCATGGAATACCCGGCGTCGGTGCGCAGTGTTGAGATGAAGGCGACCCTGCGGTGCCCGGCGTCCAGGAGGTACCGGGTCGATTCGTATGAGATGGCGGCCATGTCGACGGCGACAGTCTCCAGCGCGAGGCCGTCGGCCGAGCGGTCCAGCAACACCAGCGGCCGGCCCGATTCGTGGACCCGCCGCAGGTGCTCCGTCTCCACCGACGAGGCCGGCGCGACGATCAGGCCGTCGACCCGCTTGTCGAGCAGTACGCGGACGGCGTCCACTTCGGCCGCGGTGTTCTCGTCCGTGTTGATCAGGATGACGTTGAACCCGCTCTTCTTGGCGGTGTCCGTGATCCCCCTGGTGGCCAGGCCGAAATGCGGGTTTTCGATGTCGCCCACCACGACGCCGATGGTGTGCGATTTCCCGGTGTTCATGCTGCGCGCCAGCTCGTTGGGCCGGTACTCCAGCTCTTCCGCTGCAGCGAGAACCCGCTCGCGGACGTCGTCGCTGACGGCCCCGTAGTTGCCCAGGGCGCGCGCCGCCTGAGCCTTGGACACCTGGGCAGCTTTTGCGACGTCGGCAACTGTTACGTCCCGGCGCCTTGCTCCGTCACTGCTCATGTTCACCTTTCCGAGGGGGCTGTTGACGCGGCCTGTGAGTTCCGCTACATTTCTAGCAATCGATGTGAGTCCGGTCTCAATCGTAAGGACTGAGACCGGACTCAGCAAGAGCTTCATCGACCAAATCCTTCGGCGGCCCTGACAGCACCGCTTTCCCTCCCACGATTGGACAACGCTGTGATCAAACTGAACTTCCGCCCGGCAGCAGTGGCTGCGGCGGCCCTGGCGGCCATCCTCGCCCTGTCCGGCTGCGGCGGGTCATCCTCCGCCACCTCCAGCCCGGCTGAGAACCCGTACGGACTGATCGAACCGGGCACCATCCGGGTGGCCAGCCTGGGCGACTCAAAGCCATACACCTTCACGGACGCGCAGGGTAACTTCACCGGCTTCGACGTCGAACTGTTCAAGGACGTGGCCCACCGCGCCGGCGTAGACAAAGTGGTCTTCACCGGTCAGGACTTCTCCGGGCTGCTCGCCGCCGTGGCCAACGGCCAGTTCGACGTCGGTGTGGCCGCCATTGGCATCACCGACAAGCGCAAGGAAACCGTCGACTTCTCCAACGGCTACCTTGCCGGCTACCTGACGGTAATCACCACGAACGCCTCGGGCATCAAGGACGTGGACGGCCTCAACGGAAAGCGCCTGGGCGTGGTCCAGGGAACGCTCCAGGAGGCCTACGCGGTCAAGAACTTCACCTCCGCCAGCCTGGTGCGCTTCCCGGACAACAACACCGCGATCGCCGCCGTCAACAGCGGCTCCGTGGACGCCCACTTCCTCGACTACGAGGCTGCCAAGGCGTACCAGGAGCAGTACGGCCTGATCAGCGCGGCTGACATCCCGTCCTTTGACGCCCCCGCCGGCTTCGCCATCGCCAAAGACAAGCCCGCCTTCAAGGAAGCCCTGAACAAGGGTCTGGCCGAGGCGATGGAGGACGGAACGTGGAAGAAGCTCTACCAAAAGTGGTTCCCGGGCTCCCCGATGCCTGAGCAGTACCTGCCCAAGGCCGAGCAGACCGCCACCCCGGCCCCGACCGCAAGCAAGTAGGCGAAGCACCGACCGGCACAGTGCCGTTCCCGCCGGGCGGGCCGCACACCGGCCCGCCCGGCACGGGGACCCCCGTCCGGCACTCGAATAAAAACAACTAACGTCTGAGAGCAATCAATGGACTGGCTCAACATCATCGGCCGCACCTTCTTCGACTTCGAAGCAATGCTTGAGGTGCTGCCCCAACTTCTCGGGGTTGGCCTTCTCAACACACTGATCATCTCCGTCGCCGCCACCATCCTTGGCGTGGTGCTGGGCATGGTGGTGGCGGTCATGGGCATCTCGCGGTCCCGCTGGCTGCGCATCCCGGCCCGGATCTACACAGACCTCTTCCGCGGCCTGCCGGCCATCCTCACCATCCTGCTGATCGGCCAGGGCTTCGCGCGCTTCAGCCAATCGGTCTTCGGGCCCTCGCCGTACCCGCTGGGAATTATCGCGCTGAGCCTCATCGCCAGCGCCTACATCGGCGAAATCTTCCGCGCCGGCATCCTCAGCGTGGACAAGGGGCAGGGCGAAGCGTGCCGCGCCCTGGGCATGAGCTACGCCAAATCCATGGCCCTGGTGGTGGTCCCGCAGGGCGTCCGCCGCGTCCTGCCGGCCCTGGTGAACCAGTTCATTGCCATCGTCAAGGACTCCTCGCTGGTCTACTTCCTGGGCCTGCTGGTCAGCGAACGCGAGCTCTTCCGGGTGGGACAGGACGCCGCGGTGCTGTCCGGAAACCTCTCGCCCCTGGTCATGGCCGGCATCTTCTACCTGGTGATCACGGTGCCCCTGACCCACCTGGTCAACTACTTCGACAACAGGTTCCGCACCGGCCGCCGCCGGCCCACCCCGCCCACGAGCGGCCTGAAGGAAGTCACGGAACTCGACGCGGCCTCGCCACTCATCACCGGGAGCAACACATGAACCTCACAAGCGCCAGCAAGACGACCCCAAATAAAATGCCCGCACACAAAGCCGAGGACATCGAAACGTTCCACGGCTCCAGCCTGGAGCTGAAGAACCTGACCATGGCCTACGGGGACATCGAGGTCCTCCGGAACGTCAGCCTCACGGTGGCCCCGGGCACCACCACCTGCATCATCGGGCCCTCGGGCTCGGGCAAGTCCACGCTGCTGCGGGGCGTCAACCGGCTGCATGAACCCAAGAGCGGCGACGTGCTGCTGGCCGGTGAGAGCGCCCTGCAGGTTAAGCCGGATACCCTGCGCCGCCGCATCGGCATGGTGTTCCAGCACTTCAACCTCTTCCCGGACCACACCGCACTTGAAAACGTGGCACTGGCCCTCTGGAGCGTCAAGGGCATGTCCAAGGCCGAGGCCACGGAACGGGCCCGCCGCCGGCTGGCCGAAGTGGGCCTGGCCGAACGGGCCGACCACCGCCCCAGAGACCTCTCCGGCGGCCAGCAGCAGCGCGTGGCGATCGCCCGCGCGCTGGCCATGGAACCGGAGGTGATGCTGTTCGACGAAGCGACCAGCGCCCTGGACCCGGAACTGGTCAAAGGCGTCCTGAACCTGATGGCAGGGCTCGGCCGGCGCGGCATGACCATGCTGGTGGTCACGCACGAGATGGGTTTCGCCCGCAAAGTCGCGGACCAGGTTGTCTTCATGGACGAGGGCGAAGTGGTGGAGGCCGGGACCCCGGCCGAACTGTTCGACAACCCGCGCAGCGAACGGCTGCAGCGCTTCCTTTCCGAGGTGCTGTGATGGGCAACGGAACAGCGGAACCCATCCGGACCGCCGTCGTCGGCTTTGGAATCTCCGGCAAGGTCTTCCACACGCCGCTGATCGCGGCGGATCCGGACTACTCGCTGGACGTGATCGTGACGGCAGACCCGGAGCGGGCCGCCGAGGCGGCCAGGCGCTACCCACAGGCACGCATCGTTCCCACGCCCGAGGCGATGTTCGCCCGGGCCGGCGAGCTGGACCTTGTCATCCTGGGCACCCCGCCGCACACGCACTTCGACCTCGCGGCCACCGCCATCGCCCACGGCCTCCACGTGGTGGTGGACAAGCCCTTCGTGCCAACCTCCGCGCAGGGGGCGGAGCTGATCGCCCTGGCGTCCGACGGCGGGGTGCAGCTCACGGTGTTCCAGAACCGCCGGTGGGACGCCGACTTCCTGACCCTGCAGAAGCTGCTCCGGCAGCAGGCCCTGGGTGAAATCCGAACTTTCGAGTCGCGCTTCGAATGGTGGCGGCCCGAGGGCTTCGGGAACTGGCGCGACAGCGTCTCCCTTGCCCAGGGCGGCGGGATCCTCCACGACCTCGGCGCGCACCTGATCGACCAGGCCGTCCAGCTGTTCGGACCGGTCGAAAAGAGCTACGGCGAGACGGCCAACCGGGGACCGGATCCGGAGGCGGCAGACACTGAGGCGTTCGTCTCCCTGCTTCATGGGTCCGGAGTCCGCAGCAGGCTATGGATGAACGGCATGGCAGCCCAGGTGGGTCCGCGCTTCCACGTCCTGGGCTCCGAATCCGGCTACACCAAGTGGGGCCTGGACGGCCAGGAGCCTGTGCTCGCGGCCGGGATGGCGCCTACAGATCCCGTCTATGGCGTCGATCCCCAGGAGTCTTGGGGGCTTCTGGGGGTGGATGGAGCCGCCATCCCGGTTCCCGCAGAGCGCGGCGCCTACCCCCAGTTTTATGTGCAGCTGGCCGCCGCCCTGCGCGGGGAGGGCCCGCTGCCCGTCGACCCGGCGGAGCCGCTCGGAGTCCTCAAGATCATCGAAGGCATCCACGCGCTGGCCTGACGCTCAGTCCCCACTCTTGCGGCGACTTGCCGCTATCTGCCCGGACGCGAATCCGAATGCCGCGTCCCCATCAACCGTGTCCAAAAATCCGCAGAAAGGGAGAACTCATGTCCTCCACCGCCACCAAGCACGTCGCCATCATCGGCGGCGGCATCCTGGGCGTTTCCACCGCTGTCCACCTGCTCCGCGAAGGCGCATCCGTGACGCTGCTGACCGAACGGGGCCTGGCCAGCGAAGCCACCGGACGTTCGCTCTCCTGGCTCAATTCCGCAGGTGAACGCTCCACGCCCTACCACCAGCTCCGGCTCGCCGGCGTGGACCGGTACCGCACGCTCTTCGCCGCCGATCCCGGCCGGGAGTGGCTGCAGTTCGGCGGTGGGCTGATGTGGAACGCCGAAGGGCAGCGGGAAGCCACCGAGGCCCGCCACGCCTTCGAGAAGTCCATCGGCTACGACTCCAAGCTGCTGGAACCGGAGCACATTGTCGCGGCCACGCCCGGCATCGATGCGGGGGCCGTTCCGGAAATCGCCATCTACAACCCCGGCGAGGGCTGGGTCAGCCTGCCGGACCTGGTGGACTTCCTGATGGAGGAGTTCCACGAGCGCGGCGGCCGGCTGGTACTGAAAGCCGGCAAGTCCTCCGTGGTGGTCGACGGCGGCCGGGCGGTGGGCGTCGAGACGGCGGCGGGGGAGACGTACGACGCCGACGCGGTGCTGGTGGCGTGCGGGGCGGCGACGCCTGCCGTCGTCGCTCCGTTGGGCGTGGACATCCCCAACGGTTCCCCGGTGTCCATGCTGGTGCTGACCAAGCCGGTGGAGCACGACGTCAAGGCCGTGATGAACACGCCGCGGGCCGCCGTGCGCCCCAACCCTGGAAGCACGTTCGCCTTGGACCACGACTGGTACGAGGAACACATCACGGAGCATGCGGACGGTTCGTTCAGCATCCCCGAGGACGTGGTGCAGGAACTCGCAGACGAAGCCAGCAAGCTCATTGCCGGCAACCCTGAGCTCAAGCCCGCCAGCTGGAAGATCGGCTACAAGCCGATCCCTGGCGACGGTGAGCCGGTGCTGGGCGAGCTGGGCCAAGTGCCCGGCTGCTTCGTGGCCTTCACCCACTCCGGTGCCACGCTCGGGCTGGTGGTCGGCGAACTCCTCGCCGGCGAGATCCTCACGGGAGACAGGCACCCCATGCTGACCACGTTCCGGCCGGGCCGGTTCTCCTGAGCTGAAGAGACGGAAGCCCCGCACCGCCGTTGAACACGAGCGGTGCGGGCTTCTTTCATGAGACGGCTCTCGGATGGGCCCGGCATGTGACGTACGCTGGGCATGCCGGCGTCGTGGGCGCCCGCTGCCGTGGCCTGGCTGGCGGCCTACCGCCGCCAAGAACCGCCGGGCACTCGCCCTCGTGGCGATGGCCTTGAGTGCGTTTGCGGCGGGGAGCACTATCTACGTCTCCTCGCTGGCAGGGGCCAGCTCGCTGCCCTTCCCGTCGCCGGCGGATATCGGCTACCTGCTGTTCTATCCGCTGGTTCTCGGCGGCTTGTTCGTCTATCTGCTCGCGCTGCGCCAGCGGCTGGCGCGTTCGGTGCTGCTGGACGCCGTCGTCGGGTCATTCGGTGCCGCCTCCGTCCTGGTGGTTCTGCTCAGCCCGCTGCTGTCGGCTGCCGGCGGGTTCCCCTCGTTCGCCACGTCCGTTGCGGTCGCCTACCCCCTTCTGGATCTCGTGGTCCTGGCCGTGACCGCCGGAATGGCTGCCGTGCCGGGTCTCGCCACCGGCCGCAGCGGGGTAACCCTGATGCTGGGGCTTATGGTGTTCGCCGCGGCCGATGTTGCCTACGCCTTCAGGCTGGAGAACGACACCTACTATCTGGGCACACCCCTGGATGCCGGCTGGACAGCAGGCATGTGCCTCATCGCCGCCTGGGCGGATGACTTTACCCGGCAGGGGGCAGCAGCCGAGGGCACCAGCGAAGGGGCTTGGACGCCGGCGGTTCCGATGGTTGCCACCGCCGCCGGCCTGGGCGTCCTGATCGTGGGCACCGGAACCCCGGTGCCGGAACTCGCCGTCGGACTGGCCGCAGCCACACTGGTGTCAGCCGGCATCCGCACCCAGATGGCCTTCCGTCAGTTGGTCACTCTCGCCGAGGTGCGCCGGCAGTCGAGGACCGATGAACTGACGGGGCTGCCGAACCGGCGGGCGCTCTATGCCGACGCCCCGGGGGTGCTCGAGGCGCAGCAGGGTGCACCGTGCGCCTTCCTGCTCCTGGACGCGGACAGGTTCAAGGAAATCAACGACAGCCTGGGCCATGACGTGGGGGACCGGCTGCTGATCCAGATCAGTAAACGGCTTCGCCGGTGCCTGGGGCCCGATGACCTGATAGCCCGGCTGGGCGGGGACGAGTTCGCCATTATCCTTCGCGATGCCGGCGAGCACGAGGCACTCCAGCTCGCTGACCGGCTGCGGGCCGCCTTGAGTGAGCCCCTTACCCTGAGGGGCATTGCCCTTCAGGTCGGTGTCAGTGTCGGCATCGCCCTGTTCCCGGAGCAGGGGACGGACCTGAAGACGCTGCTCCGCAAGGCCGACACGGCAATGTACCGCGCCAAAAACTCGCGCAGCGGCCGGCACGTGTACGCCAGTGAGGACCAAAGCCCCGGGGAGGAGCGGCTGAGGATGCTCCAGGAACTTCGCACAGCCCTGGCCTAGGATGAGCTCCTGCTGCATTACCAGCCCAAGGTGGACGTGATCACAGGTGAGGCGAAGGGCGTGGAGGCCCTGGTCCGCTGGAGCCACCCCCGGCACGGGCTGCTGGCCCCCGGCTCGTTTCTTCTCCTTGCCGAGGAGGGCGGGCTCATGAACGCCCTGAACGACCGGGTGCTTACCCTGGCGCTGGACCAGGCGGCCATCTGGCATTCGCAGGGCAGGTCGATGACCGTGGCTGCAATCTCTCTGTCAGCTCACTCATCGACGCAGAGCTGCCGGACCGGATTGCAGCCATGATCCAGGAGCGGGGCCTGGCGGAGTCGGCGCTGATGGTCGAGATCACCGAGGATTTCATGATGCCGGACCGTGTCCGCGCCAGGGACATCCTGTCCGGGTTGCAGGCCCGGGGCATCCGGGTGGCGATCGATGATTTCGGCACGGGCTACAGTTCGCTGGCCTACCTTCGGGACCTGCCCATCAACGAGCTGAAGCTTGACCGCTCCTTCATCGTTTCGATGACCGAGGACCCGCGGGGTGCGGCCCTGGTGGCCTCGACCATCAACCTCGCACACAGCCTCGGCCTGACAGTTGTTGCCGAGGGGGTGGAGGACGGAGGTGCGCTGGACCAGCTGGCCCGTTACGGCTGCGACCAGGCACAGGGATTCCACATCCTCCGGCCAGCACCGGCCGCCGAGCTGGATGACTGGTTCACCGCGTCCCGCCTGGACAGCGGGCTGCCCTCGGCGTGACGCGCTTAGCTGCCGGTTGCTATGGGGGTGGCTGTCGGGGCCGACGGCGACGGCGGTGGGTCCAGTGTGACGGTCACGGTTCCGTCCGCGGCGATGGCAATGCCTCCGTGCTGGTAGTCCTGGAGGGTGCCCGAAGCAGCCGGACGCGCGTCCCCTGTGGGGAACCCCAATGGACCGGTTCCCCCGCCGGCGGCGATCCACGCAGCACGCAATGCTGGCGTGGAGATGTGCGCGCCCGTGGTGCGGTGCCAGATGATGTAGCCGTTCCGGAAGCCCTGGTAACGTCCGCCGATCCCGGTGGACAGTTCATTTGTGACGGCATACCCAAGGGTGCCGGCGGCCTTGAACTTCGCGCCAATGGCCCCGGCAACAATCCGCGCCCCCGCCTGGGCAGTCCACGTGATGGTGCCGCCCTGGAAGTTCTGCGCCGCGCCGCCGCTGAAGGCGTACTCATTGCTTGTGGGGTAGCCGAGGGTGCCATGTTCCGAACCGGCCCCGGCCCAGGCTGTGCGGATGGCGCCGCGGGTGATGCGGGCACCTGTGGTGGAGGACCAGTGGATGATTCCGCCCTGGAAGGTCTGGTAGCTGCCGCCGTCTTTCAGGCCGCCGATCTCGTCGGACGTGGGGTAGCCGAGCGCACCGCGTTCGTAGCCTGATGCGGCCCAAGCGGCGAGGATTCCGCCACGGGTGATGTGCGCCCCCGTCGCACGGGACCAGTGGATCCGGCCGCCCAGGAAGCCCTGGTAGGCACCGCCGTTCCTGAGGCCGCGTCCCTCATCCGACGTGGGGTAGCCGAGCCTGCCGTTCTGCGCGCCGGCGGCAGCCCATTTGCTGCGGATCGCACCGCCGATCGTACGAGCACCGCCCGCCGGCGACCAATAGATCGACCCGCCCCGGAACACCTGGTACGCCCCGCCGCTCGGCAGTCCTGTCACCTCACGGGAGGCGGGGTTACCCAGCCAGCTGGCGGGTCCGCCGGTCCGGGCGTACTTGGAGGTGATGGCACCGAACGGGTTGCTCGAGTATGGCGTGAACACGTCATCCACCGCTCCCATGATGATGCGGTCTCCTGGCCGGTTGGTCCGGAGCAGACGGGTGACCGTGGCCAGGCTCGTGGAGACGCAGCCGGCGCTGGGGGCGCGGCCGGCATGGAAGAAAATGGCGTACGAGGCGCCGAGAACGGTCTTTGAGTCCGGCGGCCGGTTGTAATTGATGACGGCGGCCTGCTCGTAATAGCCCTGGTTCATGAAGGTCCAGAGGTTCTCGTCGGCTTCGCCGCCTGCGCCTTCAAAGTACTGGTTGTAGTTCCGGTTCCATTCACCGCCCCAGCGGGACCGGTAGTTGATCTTGTAGTACTTCAGGGCCGAGCCGGGATTGCTGCGCCCCAGGGCCTCCGTGAAACTGAACGAGCCGGTGGGGGACCGGTAAGTGTCCTCCCATTCCCGGTTCTGCGCCGCAAACCCGTACTGCCCGCCGTAGCCCCAGTCCTGCCATTCCTGGATATAGCGGTTTCCCGAACGGACACAGCCGGTGATGGTGAGCAGGCTGGTGTTGCGGGTGGCAGCCGTGGCGAATGTGACCCTGTTCGCCCCGAAACCGGAAAACTTGGTCTGCCCGGCGCTGAGCCGCGCGCAGGGGTTGTACACCTGCGCCGACGCGTTGGCGGGCGGGGCCGTGGCCACCGCTCCGGCCGGAACGGCCAGCGCGAGAAGGGCAGCGACAAGGACTTTCAGAACGGACATGGCGGAGACCTTTGCCTATGGCGACGCCCGCATCCCCCCGCGGCCGCCATCCGGACACGAGCATATAGTGCGCCGCCGCCGGCGTGGTGTCAGGCCAGGATTTTCTTGTGGAAGAACACCAGGTAGTCGCCGGTGGCCTCCTCGAACCCGAAGTCCTTCCAGTAGGCCCGCAACGCCGATTTGGCCTCCTCGTACTCTGCTGAGTCCGCCGGCGGTGACCCTGCGCCGTCCGCCGGCGCGGCGTGGACCACCACCAGGTTCACAGACCGGCCCACGGTTTCCACGATGGCGTTGAGCACCGAGTAGCCCGTCCTGCCGCCACGGTACTCGGGGAAGATCTCGAGCGAGGAGACGATCATCAGGTCTCCGCCGTCCTGCAGGTATTCCCTGATGAGGTCCGGGCGGTCCGTGGTGAGCATTTCAACGGCTTTGGCCATTTCCTGGTCGGCCGTGCCGGTGGTGAGGAAGAGGTTGATCATGCCGGCTTTGGGAACAACCTGGACGACGGCGCTGCCAAGTTGCCGTTCCTCGTCGCCGCCGGGGGTGGGAATTGGGTAACTCACCGCAACTTCCCAGCGCAGCGGATAGTCCGCGGGATCATGCTCAAGCCCCGGCGTGCCGCGGTACCGGAGCTTGTACTCAAAGAACAGCGATTCCGGGTCGATTACGGTCATGGCGCCGTCCTTGAGCTCGCAGCTTGCGTGTTTGGGAATCTTAGTCGCCTTGGGCGGCGGGAGGAATGGGATCAGCCCCGCAAGCCGCCCAGCCCGTTGATCAGTGCCTCCAGGCCAAGGCTGAAGGCGACGTCGGCGGGCCGCTCGTGGCCCTGCTCGGCCAGGCTCCGGACCGCGCCCGTGAAGCTGGGCGTCGCCTCCGCCATGGTTCCGGGATCGAAGATGTCCGCCGGCGCCGTGACGTCGTAGGCCGAGCCGAAAATGAAGGACTCCAGCGCGACGATGGAAGAGACGATCCGCTCCTCCGGAAAACCGGCGTCGCGGAAGCCGGAGCTGACCGTTTCATACATGGCCAAGGTCTGTGGCGCATCGGTCACGGGCAGCACGGCAATGACCGGTATCAGCGGGGTGTGGCGGGAGAAAACGTCGCGGTAGCTCCAGGCCCATTTCCGCACGGCGTCCTCCCACGGACCGGCGCCGAAGGCCGAAACATCCACAAGGGATGCCAGGTGGTCCTCCACCAGCAGGAGAACGTCCCGCTTGGATTTCACGTGGTTGTAAAGGGCCGACGGCGCCACGTTCAGTGAACGGGCCAGTGCGGCCATGGTGAGGCCGTCGTAGCCCTTCTTCTCGATGAGCCGCAGCGCACCCTCTGTGATGCCGCCCTTGTCCAGCACGCCTCCCACGGGGCGCCCGGCGCGGCGCCTGGTGCCCTGCCCAGCTGTCGTTGAACCGGCTGTTGCTACGGCTGGTGATGCCGGCATGGCTGACCTTTCTGCGGGTGAACGTCCTTTCGCATTATTCCATCAGCCTCTTCCGCTCCTCCGCCAAAAGCCCTATAGTTCTTATAAATGAATGGCATTCATTTAGTGGTTCGCATCACTTGCGCGGCCACAGAGAAAGGACATCATGCTGAATCTTGACCGCGACGTAGTGATCGTAGGCGCCGGCCCCTCCGGCCTCACCGCTGCCCGCCAACTGAAAAAGGCGGGCCTGACCGTCGCCGTGCTGGAAGCCCGTGACCGCGTGGGCGGCCGGACGTGGACCGACACCGTTGACGGTGCCATGCTCGAGATCGGCGGCCAGTGGGTATCCCCGGACCAGACAGCGCTGCTGGCCCTGCTGGACGAACTCGGCCTGGAAACGTACTCCCGTTACCGCGAAGGGGAATCCGTCTACATCGGTGCGGACGGCGCCCCGGTCCGCTACACCGGCGACATGTTCCCGGTCAGCGCCACCACGGCAGCTGAAATGGACAAGCTCATCGCGCTGCTGGACGAGCTGGCGGCCGAGGTTGGACCCGCCGAGCCCTGGGCGCATCCCAAGGCGAGGGAACTGGACACCATCTCCTTCCACCACTGGCTGCGCCAGAATTCCCCGGACGAGGAGGCCTGCAACAACATCGGTCTCTTTATCGCCGGCGGCATGCTCACCAAGCCGGCGCACGCCTTCTCCGCCCTGCAGGCCGTCCTGATGGCCGCCTCCGCCGGTTCCTTCACCCACCTGACGGATGAGGACTTCATCCTGGACAAGCGGGTTATCGGCGGGATGCAACAGGTTTCCCTGCTGCAGGCAGCGGAACTGGGTGCCGACGTCGTCCTTAACAGCCCGGTGCGCACCATCCATTGGGAGGCCGACGGCGAAAACGGCCACCGCGTCACAGCCGTCTCGGACCGGGCCACGGTGAACGCGCGCTTCGTGATCATGGCCGTGCCGCCCAACCTGTACTCCCGCGTATCCTTCAACCCGCCGCTGCCGCGCCGCCAGCACCAGATGCACCAGCACCAGTCGCTGGGCCTGGTCATCAAGGTGCACGCGGTCTACAGCACGCCGTTCTGGCGCGAGGACGGGCTTTCCGGTACCGGGTTCGGCGCGGGTTCGCTGGTCCAGGAGGTCTACGACAACACCAACCACGGCGACACCCGCGGAACACTCGTGGGCTTCGTCTCCGATGAAAAGGCCGACGCCGTCTTCGAGCTGAGTGCCGATGACCGCCGCCGGGCCATCCTGGAATCGATCGCCGGCTTCCTGGGGGACCAGGCCCTCGAGCCCGAGGTGTACTACGAATCCGACTGGGGTTCCGAGGAGTGGACGCGCGGCGCCTACGCCGCCAGCTACGACCTGGGCGGGCTGCACCGGTACGGCAAGGATCAGCACACAGCCGTCGGCCCCATCTACTGGTGCTCCTCCGACCTCGCCGCCGAAGGCTACCAGCACGTCGACGGGGCCGTCCGCATGGGGCAGGCCACCGCAGCCCGCATCGCGGAGGCCGCCGCAGCGCCCTTCGCCGCGACCGGCGAGCCGGAACTGGCGAACGCAACGGCCGCCGTCGGCTGACCTGCGCGGCTGGAAAGTAAGCACACTTACCAATAGGGTGGTTGCCAGGGCATTGACCCGGTTCAGCTGAACGCATCGAAGAGAACGCAACCGAGCAGAACAGGTGACAGCATGGCAGGCACGGAAAGCATCAGCAAGGTCACGGACATCATCAACGATTCCCACATCGGAATGTTCACCACGATCAACGAGGAAGGCGCCCTGGTCAGCCGGCCGCTGGCCGTCCAGGACGTTAAGGACGACGGCGACATGTGGTTCTTCACCGGGGAGGGAACCTCCCAGGTGGCCCACATCGCGACCGATCCCCGGGTCAACGTGTCCTTCGGCAAGCGCACCGAGTGGGTGTCGGTGGCCGGGACCGCCGAGGTGGTGCGGGACCGCGCCAAGATCCACGAGCTCTGGAACCAAGCGGTTGAGGCCTGGTTCCCGGACGGGCCGGACACCCCCGGGGTGGTCCTGCTGCACGTGGACTCCGACTCCGCCGAGTACTGGACGAGTCCCGGCGGCACCGCGGCGACCGTCCTGCAGTGGGTCAAGTCGAAGGTCACGCACAGCCGCATGAGCGTGGGCGAGAGCGGGACCGTCGAACTGTAACTGCAAACACAGCAACGCGGGGTCCCTTCGACCCCGCGTTGCTGTGTTTGCTGCTGTGTCTAGGCTTCCTTGACCTTCAGGGGTTCGATCTTGCCCATGATGAACAGGTAGTTGGCGGCGCCGACCAGCGACACTGCGCCGATTACCGCGAGCGGCGCGACGAACGATCCCGTCTGGTCCACCAGCACGCCGATCAGGATCGGGGTGAAGATACCGGCCAGGTTTGAGGCGAAGTTCTGCAGGCCGCCGATGGAACCCACGTGGCGGGAGCTGGGGGCGACGTCGGCCGGCAGCGACCAGATGCCGGTGGCGGCCACGGTCAGGCTGGAGTAGGCCACGGACAGAAGGGCGAGGGCCATCCAGGCTTCGGGCACCAGCGCGGCGAACATGATGACCGAGCCGCCGGCCAGGCCGCCGGCGATGGCGGTCTTGCGGACCTTGGTCACGGATGCGCCCGCCCGGACTGCGCGGTCGGCCAGGTATCCGCCAAGCCAGCCGCACAGCACGGCGCAGATGCCCGGGATGGCGCCAAAGAAGCCCAGCTTCAGGAGGTCGAAGCCGCGTTCCTTCACGAGGTAGCTGGGGAAGAACGTGATGAAGAAGTAGATGGCGCTGTTCAGGCAGAAGAAGCCGAACATCATGCTGAGCACCGTGCGGTACTTGAAGAGGGACCGCCACGGGAGCTTGGCAGCACCGGCATCATCGCTGGCTTCGCCGCGGGCGCCGCCTTCGCGGATGTAGTCCACCTCGGCGGTGTTGGCGCCCCGGTGCTCCTCGGGGCTGCGGTAGTACTTCCACCAGACGGCAGCCCAGATAATGCCAGCGACACCGATGATGATGAACACCGCGTGCCAGGAGGTAAGGGCAACGATCAGGGTGACGATGGGCAGTGCGATGACGGCGCCGACCCGCGAACCGGAGTCCCAGATGCTGGTGGCGAAGGCACGCTCCCGGACCGGGAACCAGGTGGCCACCACCTTGGCGGCCGTGCTGGGTGCCGGGCTCTCGCCGACGCCCAGCAGGAACCTGGCCGCGAACAGCGACCAAAAGCTGGATGCGGCGGCCGTGACCATGGTGAAGGCGGACCACCAGACCGCCGCCAGGGAGAATGAGCGGCGGGGACCCACCTTGTCCACGTACCAGCCGGCCGCGAGCTGGCAGAAGTCGTAGGCCCAGAAGAAGGCGGCGAAGATGAGCCCCTGCTGGGTGGCGGTGAGCTCAAAGTCCTTGCCCATGAACGGCAGGGCCACGCTGAGGCTTGAGCGGTCGAGGTAGTTGATGCTGAGGCCGATAAAGGCGAGCCAGATGATGACCCAGCGCTTTCGGGTCATCAGGCGGGGTGGCGTGGCGGATGATGTGGCGGCGGTCTTGCTTCCGAGCGCAGTCATGCGGTCTCCTTCGACGTGAACATGGCTTCGGGTGCTTTGGGCACCGGCGGTAGGGGAAGACGCCGAAGAGATCGGCGCCAAAATCATATAGGAATCTGGTTAATCATATAGATCATGCGCCACGGATCAAGGGGCAGTCGAAAAAAGTTTGCCCGGAGGTGCCGGAGTGCGTGGCTTATGATTCCCCCAGCGACTCCAGTCAGACCAGAATCAAGAGGTAACCGCGTGCCACCACGTCAATCGTCCGATACTTCCCGTGGAAAGGCTGCCGTCAGCGACGTCTACGCGTCCATGCGTGCGGCCATTCTCGAGGGCGAAATGGCCCCGGGCGCGCGCATCAACATCGACGCGGTCTCGCGCAGCCTCGGCGTCTCCCAGACGCCCGTGCGCGAGGTTCTCCAGCGCCTGGAGGGCGACAACCTGGTGGTCTACAGCCCCGGCCGCGGGTACAGCACCACGCCGCTGCTGGGCCTGGCCGAGCTGCGCTCGCTGTTTGAGTTCCGGCTGCTCGTGGAGCCCTGGGCTGCCCGGGCCGCCGCCGTCGACCGGCTGGCCAATCCGGCGGGCGCGCTGGGGAAGGAGCTCGCCGGTTTCAGGAAGACCATGAAGGTCACCAAGGACCTGCGCCAGGACCTCGTGGCGCACGACACCCGCTTCCACGACACCATCCTGGCTGCCTCGGGGAATCCCGTAGTCCGGCATGCGTTCGCGCAGACCCACTGCCACCTCCATACCTTCCGGCTTTATCCGGCCGACGTGGATGGCGCCATCACCGTAGCGGAGCATTCTGCCGTCACGGATGCCATCGAGGCCTGTGACCCTGAGGGGGCAGAGGCTGCCATGACCCGCCACATCCGCAACTCCTTCGACAGATTCGCCCAGGCCTTCGAGGGCGAGCTGGCCCCGCTGGAGGAGGTCGGCCCGCCCGGGAAGCGGATCATCAAATAAGCAGACCGGAACGGTTCGACGGGCAGACCCCGGCCATTGAGGCCGGGGTTTTTTCGTACCCGGATGAGGGCGGCTCGGGATCCCCGCGCTGGAAGGGGCTTGATCTGGATCACAGCTCCTATATGATTATCAGAATTCATATAGGAATCGCCCAGTCCACACCGACCTGAAAGAAACATCCATGCCTTTCA
This sequence comes from Arthrobacter globiformis, assembly GCF_030817195.1. Lineage (NCBI taxonomy): Bacteria > Bacillati > Actinomycetota > Actinomycetes > Micrococcales > Micrococcaceae > Arthrobacter > Arthrobacter globiformis. The sequence continues at coordinate 357,911 of NZ_JAUSYZ010000001.1, forward strand.
TCACCTCCATCAGCACCCAGGACGTCCGGTTCCCCACGTCCCTGGAGCTTGACGGCTCCGACGCGGTCAACGTTGACCCCGATTACTCCGCCGCCTACGTCGTCATCCGCACCGACGCGGGCGACGAAGGCCACGGCTTCGTCTTCAGCTGCGGCCGCGGCAACGAAATCCTCACCGCCGCCATCGACGCCTACGCCCGCCTCCTGGTCGGCCGGGACATCGACGAACTGATTTATGACTTCGGGGGCGCCTCCAAGCGCCTGATCCACGACTCCCAGCTGCGTTGGCTGGGCCCCGAGAAGGGCGTGACGCAGATGGCCTGCGGTGCCCTGGTCAGTGCCCTCTGGGACATCCGGGCCCGGCGCGAGAACAAGCCCTTGTGGCTCCTGCTCAGCGAAATGAGCCCGGAAGAGCTGGTGAGCGCCGTCGACTTCACCCATATCCGCGACGCCCTCAGCCCCGAGGAAGCGCTGGAGATCCTGCGTGCCGGCCAGGACGGCAAGGCCGCCCGGATTGCCGCACTCAAGGCGGACGGGTTCCCGGCCTACACCACCTCGCCCGGCTGGCTCGGCTACAGCGACGAGAAGCTGGTGCGGCTGAGCAGGGAGGCCGCCGCCGAGGGCTTCTCCATGATCAAGCTCAAAGTGGGCGGCGACATCAACGACGACCGCCGCCGCATGGCCCTTGCCCGCGAGGCTGTCGGCGACCTGCCCATCGCGATTGATGCCAACCAGCGGTGGGAAGTCTCCGAGGCAATCGACTGGGTCAACGAGCTCGCCGAATTCAACCCCTACTGGATCGAAGAGCCCACCAGCACTGATGACATCCTGGGCCACGCCGACATTCGAAAGGGCGTCGCGCCTGTCCGGGTGGCCACCGGTGAGGCCGTGGCCAGCCGCATCGTGTTCAAGCAGCTACTGCAGGCGGGGGCAATCGATGTCCTGCAGCTCGATTCCACCCGCGTGGGCGGCGTCAACGAGAACATCGCCAACCTCCTGCTCGCGGCCAAGTTCGGCGTCCCGGTCTGCCCGCACGCCGGTGGTGTGGGCCTGTGCGAACTGGTCCAGCACTTCTCCTTCTTCGACTATGCAGTGGTCAGCGGCAGCCAGGAGGGCCGCATGATCGAATACGTCGACCACCTGCACGAGCACTTCGCCGAGCCTGTCCGGATCGTCGGCGGGCGCTACGCCGCGCCGGTCCTTCCGGGGACGGGGGCCGAGATGTTGAGCGCCTCCCGCTCCCGCTGGGAGTTCCCCGCAGGCTCCGGCTGGCAGGAAGTGGGCAGCCGGGCCGCCGTTACGGGCGCAAGCCTCGCTCCCGCAGGGGCCGCCCGATGACCGGCGCCGGCGCTGCGGTCATCGCGGCAGGAGCCACCACTGCCGAGGAGCTGAACGCAGCCGTCGAGGCCGCGCAATCCGCCTTCGAAAACGGCAGGACCGCGGATCCGGCCACCCGTGCCGGCTGGCTGGAGGCCGTGGCCGCCGGTTTGGAGCAGGATGCCGCAACACTGTTGGGGATTGCCGCCCGCGAAACCCACCTGGGCGTTCCGCGGCTCGAGGGGGAGCTCAAGCGCACGGTCTTCCAGCTCCGGCTCTTCGCGGCCGAGATCCTGCAGGGCGAGCACTTCGACGCCACGATCGACCACGCCGACCCCGACTGGGGCATGGGTCCCCGCCCGGACCTGCGGCGCTTCAACGTTCCGCTCGGCGTCGTGGGCGTCTTCGGTGCATCCAACTTTCCCTTCGCGTTCAGCGTGATGGGCGGCGACAGTGCGTCGGCGCTCGCCGCCGGCTGCAGCGTGGTGCACAAGGCGCACGACGGCCACCGCGAACTCGCGGTCCGCACCGCCGAAACGGTGACCTCCGCGCTGGAAGCTGCCGGGGCGCCGTCGGGCCTGTTCTCCCTGGTTTCCGGACGGCGGGCAGCGGAGGCGCTCTTGGACCATCCGCTGGTGAAAGCCGTCGGCTTCACGGGTTCGACGGCGGGCGGCCGGGCGCTGCTGGACCGCGCCGCCGCGCGGCCCGAACCCATCCCGTTCTTCGGTGAGCTCGGTGGCATCAACGCCGTTTTTGTCACGCCGAAGGCGTGGGCGGCCCGCCGCGAGGAGATCCTCACCGGCTATGCGGGCTCCTTCACACTCGGCATGGGCCAGTTCTGCACCAAGCCGGGGCTGCTGTTCGTTCCGGCCTGCGGGTCTGCCGCAGAGACTGCGGAGACCGGCCGTGTCCTGGCCAGTGCACTTGCGGATTTCACGCCGGCGCAGCTACTAAGCGAACGGCTGCATAGCGGCTACGGTGACGCGGTCCGCCGGCTCAACGGCAGCCACGGAGTGGACGTGCTGCTCGAGGGTGACTTCGCGGCAGCACCGGCGCCCACCGTCCTGCGCACCACGGCCGATGCGGTGCGCGCAGATCCCGGCATCCTGCGGCAGGAAATGTTCGGCCCGGCCAGCCTGGTGGTCGAATACACTGACCAGGCTGAGCTTCCGGGCCTTGCCGAACTGCTCGAGGGGCAGCTCACCACCACGCTGCAGGCCGAGGAGGACGACGACGTCGCCGGGCTCGCCGCCCGGCTCACCGACATCAGCGGCCGGGTGCTGTGGAACGGCTGGCCCACCGGGGTCACCGTCAGTTACGCGCAGAACCACGGAGGCCCGTATCCGGCCGCGACGTTGGCCACCACCTCCGTGGGGACGGCCGCGATCCGGCGCTTCCTGCGGCCGGTGGCGTACCAGTCGTTCCCCGCCGCCCGTCTGCCGGAGCCGCTGCAGGACAGCAACCCCTGGAACGTGCCGCAGCGCGTGGACGGAGTCTGGCGCAGGCCAACTGACGCCGGTTCCGATTCGACGATCGGGGGCAGGCCGTGACCGCTCCGCTAATTCCCGGGAGTTCCGTTCCGCCGGTGAGCTCTGTCCTTCCGGATGACGCTGACCAGGCGCTGCTGGTTGGCCGGATTTGGGACCCCGCCACCGGCGGTCCCCGGGTGGTGGCTCTCAGCGGGGACTCCGCCGTCGACCTGACGCGCCTCGCCGGCACCGTCTCGGAACTGCTCGAACTGCCTGATCCGGCCGCGGCAGTCCGTGCGGCGCTCCTTGACCCGGCACTGGGGGTGCAGCGGTGGGCGACGGCCGACGTCGTCGCCGCCTCGCTGGCGGGCGACACAGCCATGCCGCACCTGCTCGCCCCGGTTGACCTGCAGGTCATCAAGGCCTGCGGCGTGACGTTTGTGGACAGCATGATCGAGCGTGTGATCGAGGAACGGTGCGCTGGCGACGCCGGCAGGGCGGCCGAGATGCGCGAACTTGTCGGGAAGGCCCTCGGCGGCAGCATCGCCATGGTCCGGCCAGGGTCCCCGGAGGCGGCCGGGGCCAAGCGCGTCCTGATTGCCGAGGGGCTCTGGTCGCAATACCTCGAGGTGGGCATCGGACCGGATCCGGAGGTGTTCACGAAGGCGCCGGTACTGTCCTCGGTAGGCTTGGGCGCCGGCGTCGGGATTCCGCGGTTCTCCGCCTGGAACAATCCGGAGCCGGAACTGGTGCTGATCGTCACCTCCCGCGGCGAGGTGGTGGGCGCGACGCTGGGCAACGACGTCAACCTGCGCGACGTGGAGGGCCGCAGCGCCCTGCTGCTGGGCAAGGCCAAGGACAACAACGCATCCAGCGCCCTGGGGCCGCTGATCCGGCTCTTCGACGGCAGCTTCACGCTGGACACCCTCCGCGAGGAGGAGATCCTGCTGCGCGTCGAAGGCCCGGACGGGTACCTGCTCGAGGGGCGGAACACGCTGGCGAGGATCAGCAGGCCCTTCGAGGAGCTCGTGGCGGCCACCCGCGGCAGGCACCACCAGTATCCGGACGGCTTCGCACTGTTCACGGGCACGCTTTTCGCCCCGACCCAGGACCGCGACGAGCCGGGGCAGGGGTTCACCCACAAGCACGGGGATTTGGTGACCATCCGAAGCCGCCACCTCGGTGCCCTGATCAACCGCGTGGGCGCGGCAGAGGAGCTCCCGGAGTGGGCCTTCGGCCTGCGGCAGCTGTTCGGCTACCTCGAGGTGCAGCGGCAGGCGGAGCTACGTCAGATGCAGGAGTAGTCGTAATCGTAGCCGCCGGAGACGTACTGGGTGAGTGAGACACGGCCGCCGCCGGTCAGAGCGGCATTGGAGCAGTTGCGGGTGGCCGCGGTCAGGGTCCGTGCCCCGGCCAGCCAGCTGGGAAGCGTGAACAGCGGGCTGGCTGCGGGTACGGTACCGGCGATCTGGGACCACTGCGTGGCGGTGGAGTAGATGCCGGTCTTCGCGTTGATGCTGCTGAAGAAGGCGACCATCCCCTCCAGGTCTGCCCGGTTGGCCACCTTGTCGCCGGACCAGGAGTTTCCGGTTTCCACGTCCAGCCACCAGGTGTAGGCGGAAGGGTTGCTGATGCCGCGGATGTACGCATCGTCGTAGGCCTTGGCCCAGCCATACATGTAGGAGCAGGCCGGACCGACGTCGTTCGCCTTACAGTCGCCGTAGGGGTTGAAGACGTTGGTGCCGGCATACGTGTTGCTGGTGGGCCACCAGCTGCCGGCCAGACCGGGGTTGGCGGTGTTGACGTACAGCTGCACCTTGGGCTGGGCCGTGCTGCCCGACGAGGACGCCGCCCATGTCAGCTGGGTGGCCAGGCACGGGTTCGTGGTGTTCGCGAGGCCGTTGTTGACCCCCACGATCCCGAAAGCCGGACCCTTCGGCAGCGCCCTGCCGCACTGGGGCCAGGAAACATCATTGCCGACTCCAGCGGCGGCGGCCTCGGCCGGGACGGCCTGAAGCATCAGCACAATGGTGACGGCCAGCGCCGGAAGCCACCGGAACCTGGACAGAACTGATCGAGTAGCGGACATCATCGGCCTTCCTCGGGGCGGTCAATAAAGAAGCAACCAGCATCCGTTCGAATCCCGGCCCGGTCAAGGGGTTGTCCAGCTGACGGGCAGCTCCTTGACTCCGTAAACGATGGTGCTGTCCATCCGTTCCAGGTGGGCTCCCGGCGTGAGGGCCAGTCCGGGGAACCGGTCCAGAACGGCCTGCAGCGCGATCCTGGCTTCGAGCCTGGCCAGCGGGGCACCGAGGCAGAAGTGGATGCCGTGACCGAAGGCGAGGTGCCGGTTTGGCGTCCGGCCGATGTCGAATCGTCCAGGATCGCGGAATTGGCGCTCATCGCGGTTGGCCGAACCGATCCAGGCCACCAGCGGGGCGCCGGCCGGGATCTGGACGTCGCCCACCGCGGTGTCAGCAGCTGTCACGCGGTACATCGACTGGACGGGGGAGCGGTAGCGCAGCACCTCTTCGATGGCCTGGGGGAGCAGGGACGGCTCGGCGCGGAGCCGTTCCATAGTTCCCGGCGCTTCGGTGAAACTGAGGACGGCGTTGCCGATCAGGTTGGTGGTGGTTTCATTTCCTGCCACGAGGAGCAGGCTGCAGAAGCCCAGGAGCTCGGCCACGCTCAGCTTCTGGCCTTCGATCTCGGCCATCAGCAGGTTGCTGATCAGATCGCTGCCGGGCTGGCGTCGGCGGTGTTCGATGAGGGTCAGGAAGTACTCGGTCATCTCCCGGTTGGTGGAGCTGTGGTCGGCGGTCCGGGGGCCAGCCTGCGTCTGGCTGACGATCACGTCGGACCAGTGCTTGAACCGGTCGCGGTCCCCGGCAGGGACTCCCATGAGCTCCGCGATCACGATCACCGGCAGCGGGTAGGCCAGCTCGTCGATGAGGTCGGCTGATCCTTTGGAAGCAATGCCGTCCAGCAGCCCGTCCGTCAGCGCCGAGATGCGGGGCGCCAGGGCCTCCACTGCCTTTGGCGTAAAGGCCTGCGTCACGAGGGAGCGCAATTGCCGGTGCCGGGGCGGATCGGCGGTGATCAGGCTTGCCGCGAACAGCTGGCCGGTCTCGGACGGATCGTCTCCTCCCATCCTTGAAGAGAACGTCCCGTGTTCAGAAAGTACCCGCTGGACGTCGTCGTACCGGAAGACATGCCAGCTTCCGGATTGCTCGTCGTGGAACACCGGAGCGGATTCCCGCATCCTTTCGTAATGCGGGAACGGGTCCAGCGAAGCCCGGTCGCTGCGCACGAAGTCCATGGCCGGCCTCTCTGCTCGGCCCGGCGCCCTTCCGGCATTGACCGGGGGCGTCCAGGCGGTGGGGCCAACAGGCCCGTAGGAGCCGAGTGTATTCCGGGAAGGCGCCCGCCGTCAGTAGCCTGGCAGGACTCAGCCAAACATCCAGGCCGCGCCCAAAAGCAGCGGGACTGCCAAGGCCGATGTAATGACCGCTGTGGACTGCGCAAGGTTCTGGCCCACGCCGTACCGGATTGCGTAGAGGACCACGTTCTGGCCGGTGGGAAGGATCGCGCAGGCCGTGACAACGAAGGTGCTGAAGGTATCGAGGCGGAACACAAACACGGCAAGCAGCCAGGCGAGTGCCGGCTGGACAGCCGATTTAAGGATAACGGCGAACAGGGTGGGGACGCGGTCCACCGTGCCCTGGCGCGGTGACAGGCCGTGGAGCGACATGCCGAAGATGATCAGCATCAGTGGAACCGTCAGCTGGGCGACCAGCTTCAGAGGATCCAGCACCAGGGCCGGAAGTTCAATTCCGGCCGCGCTGACGATGACGCCGAGAATTGCCGCTACGGTGACGGGGTTGCGTAGGGGAGTGGACAGAATGCTCCACAGGGAGGACCTTTTGCCATCAGGATCGGTCAGGTCCAGGATGGTCAGCGCCACCGGGGTTATAAGCGCCAGCTGGAACAGCATGATGGGGGTGACGAACGTGGCGCTGCCGAGAATGTACAGGGACAGCGGAACGCCGAGGTTCGTGGAATTGACGATTCCCGTGGCCAGCGCACCGATGGTCGTACGCCGGACGCCCCAACTGCCGATTGCCCCGCTCAACGCGAACAGCGCCATGACGCAAAGTGCCGTGACGACGGAGATGAGGCCAGTCTGGCTGAGGACTTCGGAAATATGCCGGGACGCGATGGTGGAGAACATCAGGCTTGGCAGTCCGACCATGAAGGTCAGGGTGGACAGCACCTTCGTCCCGTGCGGTCCAAGGGCGTTTGTCCTGGCCAAAATGTAGCCGACGAGCAGGACCATGCCCACCACAAAGAATCCCTTTAAGACTCCATCCAAGCCGCTGTCCTCAATTCATTTCGCCTGCAGGCCGACGGCGCTCGGACCGACTCATAACGACGGACCCCCGGGCGGGGGTCCGTCTAATTCTGCACTGCGGTCCAGTCAGAGCGGTCCAGTTAGACCTCGGCCCGGCTACAGCCCGAGACCCCCGAGCTTGTCGCCCAACCCGCCGGGAAGCTTGTCCAGCAGGTCCGCGGGGTTGATGCCGAGCTGGGAGAGCAGCCCGGCGTGCTGGTCGGTGTCCACCTGGTCCGGCAGCTGCGTCTCGGCCTGTGCGGCCTTGTCGTTGTCGCCTTGGGACCTGAGGAATTCGAGGATCTGGGCCTTGTCGATCTGCATGGTGGTTCTCCTTTGCGATTTCCGGAACTGCTAAGGGTGCTTATTACCTTTCCGGAAAACGGCTCGCCGAACAAGTGCCGCCAGGAACCCGCGACGGAAGAAGGGGACTACGCCTTGCCGCTCCCTACGACGGACGCCAGCGACGACAGGCCCTTCTCGAAGTCGCCGCCCACCATCTTGTCCATGTTCATGAACAGTGCAAAGACCTTGCCGATGCCCTTGTGCTCGCCGGTCATGGTCCACGTGACGCGGGTGCCGCCGCCCTCCGGAACGAACGTGAAGGTGGTGGGGTTCACAGCGGCGAACGGCTTGGTGAACTCCAGCCGGATCCGAATGACATCAGGTTCCTGCGACTCGGTGATCTCCATGTTGCCGGCGCCGGCTTTGCGGTTGCCACGCCAGGCGTACCTGGCTCCAACGCCGGATTCAGCGCCGGAGTAGGTCCGCTGCATGTCCGGGTCCACGGTCTCCCATGGCGACCACTTGGGCCACTCGCGGAAGCTGTTGACCAGCGGAAACACGTCCTTGGCGGGGGCAGGGATAACTGTGCTGCGCGTGACTGAGTAGGTTGACATGGCCCCATCCTATGGCCGGCCTCCGCGGGCCATAATGCGCGGGCGATCAGGCGTTTTGTCCCGCGCGCCGCACGCTCGCCGGAACTCCGGCAGCGGTTTCCGCGCGGTCCAGCGCCTGGCCGAGGCGGTCCACGGCGTGCGGATACCCGGGATCCCAAGCGGTTTTCAGCGTCTCGGCCTCCCGCAGGGCCCTCACGAAATCAGCGGTTTCAGGCCGCCGGACGTCCGCCAGGTCCGGGTAGCTGATGGCCAGCGCGGGGTCGAGCTCGTAGCGCGCCCAGCGTCCAACGATCTCTTCATGCACGACGGCGGCCGCACGGCACAGCGGTCCGTCCACCCGCCGGCGCCGCCGGGTCTCATACCAGGAAAGCACCGCAGGGCTGCTGCGGTAGGCGGCAATGCCGCTCACCCCTGCGACGGCGGCCAGGGCCAGGCCCGCCGGTGGCGAGGCAACCGCGGGGATAAGCAGTGCCGGGGCAATCACCACCGCGCCGCCGAAAAGGTCCCAGAACAGCAGGTCAGAACTGTCGCCGTCGGACGTCTTTAAGTGATGGCGCACGATGAAAACCGTGCAGGCGACTGCGGCCGCCAGCACTGCGCTCCAGAGGACCAGTTGCAGCAGCCCCAAGGGGGCGGCTTCGGAAACTGCGGGCACCACTGCACCTCCCAAGGACGGGCGCTGCCCGGCAATTCGGGCCGCACTTAAATTGCAGCCCCTGCGAAAGCCCCGGTCAATGGGTACCGCCCCGGCCGTTTGCAGCGGCGGCCGTGCGGCGTAGCGTAGGCGCCATGCGACTCAAAATGTGCAGCATCCACGTCCAGGACCCTGCCGCGGCGCACTCCTTCTACACGGAGACCCTCGGCTTCGACACGCTCATGGCCATGCCCGAGCACAACCTCTTTATCGTCAAGGACCCCGGAGCCGGCGGCACCGTGGGACTGCTGCTGGAGCCCAGCGACAACCCCATCGCCTCCACCTACAGCAAGGGACTGTACGACGCCGGGATCCCCGCCATCGTCTTTGGCACACCGGACGTCAAGGCGGAGTACGAGCGCCTGTCCGCCGCCGGCGTCCAGTTCCGGGGCGAGCCCGCCGAGGATCCGTCGGGGATCTCCGCGGTGTTCGACGACGGCTGCGGTAACTACATCCAGCTGCACCAGGACTAGCACTGCATGGACGCCGCTGACGCCCTCAACGAGATTGCCTTCTGGCTCGAGCGCTCAGCCGCGCCGACGTTCAAGGTCCAGGCATTCCGGAAGGCGGCCGGTGTCATCAGCCCACTGACACCGGACGAGGTGGCGGAGCGCGCCCGCGACGGCAGGCTCAAGCGAACGAAGGGGATCGGGGACACCACCTTCAACGTCATCCGGCAGGCTGTGGACGGCGACGTGCCCGACTATCTGGAGAAGCTGCGCCAGGGCGGCGCCAAACCACTCGCCGCGGGGGGAGACGGGCTGCGCCCGCTGCTCCGCGGAGACCTGCACAGCCACAGTGACTGGTCCGACGGCGGTTCCCCTCCGGAGCTGATGGCTGACGCCGCCCGGCACCTGGGCCGGGAATACCTTGCCCTGACGGACCACTCGCCAAACCTCAAGATCGCCAACGGGCTGACTGCCGAGCGCCTCAGCGAGCAGCTGGACGTGGTGGCCGGGCTGAACGGCGCCGCCGACGGGAGCTTCCGGCTGCTGTCCGGCATCGAGGTGGACATCCTGGAAAACGGCGAGCTGGACCAGACGCCGGAGATGCTGGACCGGCTTGACGTGGTGGTGGCCAGCGTCCACTCCAAGCTCCGCTCGGATCGGCGCACCATGACGGAGCGGATGCTCGGCGGCATCCGGGATCCCCACACCAATGTCCTGGGCCACTGCACCGGCCGCCTGCTGCAGGGGTCCCGCGGCACCCGTCCGGAGTCCGAATTCGATGCCGAGCGGGTCTTTGCGGCGTGCGCGGAAGCCAATGTCGCCGTCGAAATCAACTCACGGCCCGAACGGCAGGACCCGCCGGACAACCTGATGCAGCTGGCACTCGAGGCCGGCTGCCTGTTCAGCATCGACAGCGACGCCCACGCCCCGGGCCAGCTCGACTTCCTGCAGTACGGCGCCGAGCGGGCCGAACGCAACGGTGTCCCGGCCGAGCGGATCATCACCACGTGGCCGCTGGACCGGCTTCTGGAGTGGCTGAACAGCAGAAACTAGCGGCGCGGGACGTTGCTCAGGAATTTAGTAAGCATAATGACTATTTTTGGAGGGAGTGGTACACCTTAATTGTTCCGTCGCGGAAGCCGGCGGACCCGTCTCTCCTTGCGAGGTGCACCATGACCGCTATGAATCCGGCGAACCATCTGGACGAACTAGGCCACCGGACCCTTAGAAAAGTGCGCGGCCGCCTCATGCCGCTCATTGTGCTGCTCTACTTCGTGGCATACCTGGACCGGAACAACGTCGGCTTCGCCAAGCTGACCATGAGTGAGGACATCGGCCTCAGTGCCGCGGCCTACGGACTCGGCGCGGGCATGTTCTTCATCGGCTATGCGCTGCTGGAAATCCCCAGCAACGCCGGCATGTACCGGTTCGGGGCCAGGAAATGGATCGCCCGCATCCTGATCTCGTGGGGCATCTTCGCCACGGCCATGGCACTGGTGAACGGGGAGACCACCTTCTACGTCATCCGCTTCTTCCTCGGCGCGGCCGAGGCCGGCTTCTTCCCTGCGATCCTCTTCTACCTGACCCTGTGGTTCCCCGCCCCGCAGCGCGTGCTGGTGCTGGGCATCTTCATCCTCGCCCAGCCCGTCTCCAACGCGCTCGGTGCCCCGGTGTCCGGCCTCCTGCTCCAGATGGAAGGCATCGCCGGCCTGCACGGGTGGCAGTGGCTGTACATCATCGAAGGCATCCCGGCCATCCTCCTCGGCCTGCTTACGCCGGTCCTCATGACGGACCGGCCAAGCCACGCGCACTGGCTCGCCGCCGACGAACGGGAATGGCTCACCCGGACCATGGACGAGGAACTCGCGCACAAGCAAAAGGGCCAGCCGCATCACTTCCTGGCCGGCCTGAAGGATTCCCGGACCGTCGCCTACTCGGCGCTGTACTTCGGCCTGGTCTGCGGCATCTACGGCCTGGGCCTGTGGATGCCCACCATCGTCGCCGCCCTCGGCAAGTTCAGCACCACCCAGGTGGGCTTTATTGTCGCCATCCCGTACACGATTGCGGCCGTGTTCGTTTACTTCTGGGGCCGCCGGTCCGACCGCACGGGCAACCGCGTGCTGCACGCCAGCATCAGCATGGTGATGGCCGCCGTCGGCCTCGTGGCTGCCGGCAGCCTGGTGCAGGTCAACGCCATCCTGGCCCTGATCGCCCTGACCCTCGCGGCCATGGGCATCTACTCCGCCATCGCCCCGTTCCTGGCGATGCCGTCCACCGCGCTGGTGGGAGCCGCCGCCGCGGCCGGCCTCGCGATGGTCAATTCACTCGGCAACCTCGGCGGCTTCGTGGCGCCGTACATCGTGGGCGTGCTCAATGACGCCACCGGCGACAACCGGTCCGGCCTGATGTTCCTGTCTGCCTGCCTCGCGGTCACCGCCGTCGCCACCTATCTGTACGCCCGCAAGCGTCCCGAGGGGCACGTGAAGCCGGGCACACACGCCGCGGTGGGCGAAGAAGCGGTGGCGGCCGACGAGTTCGACGACACCAAATACTAGACGACACCGACTACTGGACGACATCAGGCTCTAGAGGGGATCACCGACATGACGCACCACGACACGTTCCCGGCCGAACGCACCGCGGTGCTGACCGGGGCCGCTTCCGCGCGGGGCATTGGCCGGGCGACGGCGGAAATGCTCGCCAGCGAGGGCTGGTCCGTGGCCATCCTCGATGTCGACGGCGACGCGGCGAGGCGCGCGGCGGAGGACATCTCCTCGGTATACGGCGTGCTGGCCCGTGGCGTGGGCGCCGACGTCTCCGACCAGGCCGCCGTGAACGCCGCCATCGACGAGGTGGAAGCCAACATGCCGCCCATCGTGGCGCTCGCGAACCTCGCCGGCATCAGCTCACCCACGGAGTTCATGGACGAGACGCTTGAGGCGTGGGAGCGGGTCTTCAAGATCAACATGACCGGCACGTTCCTGGTCACCCAGCGCGTGCTGCGCGGAATGATCGAGCGCAGGCTCGGCCGGGTGGTCAGCGTCTCCTCCATCTCCGCGCAGCGTGGCGGAGGCACCTACTCCAAGGTGGCGTACAGCGCGTCGAAGGCAGCCATCATCGGCTTCACCCGGGCCTTGGCCAGGGAGATGGGCCAGTACAACATCACCGTCAACTGCATCGCCCCCGGCCCAGTTGACACCGACATCATGGGCGGCACCCTGACCGACGAACGCAAGGCAGACATGTCCAGGGACATCCTCGTGGGCCGGGTGGGAACTGTCCGCGACATCGCTGCCCTGATGGTGTTCCTGATGGGGGAGGACGCCGGCTACATCACCGCCGCGACGTATGACATCAACGGCGGCCTGCAGATTTCCTGACTGGTTGCTGCGGCTGCCCCGGGGCTCGGCTGCCGCGGGCGGCTCAGGCTGCCGCGGGGCTGGGCGACATCTCGGCCGCCTGGCGCAGCGCCTCGATCATGCTGCGGACGTCCACGATGCCCTTGCCTGCGATGTCGAAGGCGGTGCCGTGGTCCACGGAGGTGCGGATGACGGGCAGGCCCACGGTGATGTTGACGCCGGCTTCGATGCCGAGGACCTTGATCGGTCCGTGGCCCTGGTCGTGGTACATCGCCACGATGAGGTCGTAGTCGCCGCGACCGGCCAGGAAGAACGCCGTGTCCGCGGGGAGCGGGCCGCGGGCGTCGATGCCGTCGGCCTGGAGCTTCTCGATGGCCGGGGTGATCTTCTCGGCTTCCTCACCGTAGCCGAAGAGGCCGTTTTCGCCGGCGTGCGGGTTGATGGCGCACACTCCGATCTTCGGGTTGGCGATGCCGGCGCGCTGCATGGCGCTGTGGCCGCGGCGCACGGTCCGCTCCACCAGGCCGGGCTCGATTTTGTTGATGGCGTCGATGAGGCCTATGTGCGTGGTGACGTGGATGACCTTCACCTTGGGCGTGGACAGCATCATGGACACTTCCTCGACGCCCATGAAGTGCGCCAGCAGTTCGGTGTGGCCGGGGTAGATGTGCCCGGCCTTGTGCAGCGCGGCCTTGTTCAGGGGCGCCGTGCAGATGCCCTGGACGTGGCCGCCCATGCCCAGTTCGCAGGCGATCCGGATGTAGTGGTAGGCGGCGTTGCCGGCCTCGGCGGACTCCTGGCCCCACGGCAGGTCGGCAGAAAGCAGCTTCGGATCGATCACGTTGATCCGGCCGGCCTCGAAGACCGCCTCTCCCACCGTCTCCACCTCGACGATGTTGGCTTCCAGGCCCAGCGCCTTGGCGCCTAGCTGCAGCCGGTGGACGTCGCCGATGACCACGGGGCGGCAGTCGCGGTAGGCGTTCTCGTCGAGAAGGGCACCCACGGTCACCTCGGGGCCTACGCCGGCGCCGTCGCCCATGGTCACGGCGATGAAGGGCCGGGTGTCCTGTTCGGTTGCGTTCACTGCTGATGTCATTGGAGCTCCAGGTTTGAGGGAGGGGTGGGAAGTGCTGTTGGAAGACCGGAGGTCTTTGATGGCGGAGTAGAGCTGGACGAGGGCGTCGTCGTCGCCGAAGCTGCCGGGCTTGGTGCCCACCAGCCGCCCGTCGTCGGAAAGGCTGACCACGGCGCCGTGCTGTACGGACGCCAGCGGGGTCAGCGAGCGGACGCCGAGGGCGTCGAGTACCTCGCGGGCCGTTTCGCCGCCGGTGAGGATCAGGTCTGTGGCTGACGCGGGACCAGTTGCCGCGTCCGCGGCCAGCCGCGCCAGGTTCTGTACGATCCTGCCGGACTCGTCGGGATTGACGACGTCGGCACTGACAGTCAGGGCTGCCGGCTCGCCTGCCGCCAGAAGCCGGTGAGCTTCCGCGAGCCGTGGACGGAAATCCTCCGGACGCTGCAGCTCGTCGGGAGCGATGCGCAGTGCGGTGAAGCCGCCGGCTTCCAGGTTCCGCAGCTGCGCCGCCGCCTTCGCCGAGGCGGAGCCGACGGCGGCCAGCACCGTCCGGGGGACGCCCGCCGTCGTCAGACGGTGTGACACGTGCTGTTGCGCGTTTCGCGCAGAGCCGGGGCACAGCTTCGCGGCCAGCAGCAGGGCCATTCCGCCGGTTCCGGCCAGTACGATGCGCCGCCCGCCGGCCCTGAAGTCCAGGTCCAGCAGCGCGTCCGCGACGGCCTCCAGGTCGGCCGGAGTCTCGCCGTCGACAATCACGGTGGCAGGAGCGGCACTGGATGGTGTTTCAGACAGTGCCTCGCCAGACAGCGCCTTGCCAGATAGTGCCTTGCGAAGGACGGCGGCGAGGCCGCCCGACCGCACCACGGACAGCTCCGCGAGCTGCACTGCAGAGCCAGGACCCAGCAGCTGCGCGATCTCCGCGGGCGGGGCGGCTGCCTCTGCCCGCCACAGTTCGGTGCGGTCCAGCCGGACGCCGTCGGTAAAGGGCCGGCCGCCCACGACTGTCCGGTTCAGCTGGGGGAGGGCGCCGGCCACCACAACGTGATGGCCCAGGGCCGAAAGTGCCGCGAGCTCCGGGCCAACATTGCCCCGCCACAGCGAGTCGATTTTCTTGAACAGGACACCTGCGTCGTTTGCAGCGGGGCTGCCGAAGACGGCTGCCGCAGCCGCGGCTGCCGACTCCGGGGCCACGGCGCGTGAGTGGGTGTCGACAACCACGACATCCGGACGGTGGCCGGCGTCTGCGCCTTCCACAACCGTGTCTGCCGCCGGAGCGGACAGGAGGAGCCGCGTGTCCAGCCCTTGGGCTGCAAAGCATTGCCCTACTTCTGCTGCGCCGGAAAAGTCATCGGCCTGGATGAGGACTGCAGTCACGTCGTCCTCCCTTCTTCTATGGATCGGTAGCACCATGATGGCATGTTTGCGCGAATTGCGCTAGAGCGGTTGCGCATTTCGCGCAGAGATGGCAGAGTGATGCATGTAACACGGCGCAGGCCATCCGGCCGCCAGCCGTCCCATTCAACCGAGAGGTCAACGATGACCGTTCTTCCTCAAGGAAGTGAGATCTCACGGCGCCGCCTCCTGCAGTTTGGCGCAGCCGCCGGATTTCTCCTGGGCACAGGCTCCATGGCCGGGTGTGCCGGCCCCACAGGCCTGCCGGGACCCAGCACCCTGACGCTGGCCCTCAACAGGTCCCTCGTCAGCCTGGACAACAAGCTCAACCAGTTCGACGCCGCCGTCACCGTGCAGCGTGCCGTGCGGCAGGGCCTGACCGCCATCGGCCCCGAAACCAAGCCCATCCTGATCCTGGCGGACCGCTTTGAGATGACCTCGCCCACCGCGTGGACGGTGCGCCTGCGCGAAGGCGTCCGGTATTCGGACGGCACCGCGGTGGCCATCGAGGACATTGCCACCGCACTGAAGATGTACCAGCAGGTGCAGGGCTCCTTCGTCGCCGGGTTCTTCCCGGAATTCCCCACAGTGGTACCGGTGGATGACAGGACGTTCCGGATGGAGTCCAAGAACCCCATCCCCATCCTCGATTCCCTGATGAGCATGATCCTGATCAGCCCGGCAGCCAAGAACAAGCCGGAGGAGCTGCAGGAAGGCGTGGGCACCGGCCCGTACGTGGTGACCAAGTTCAACCGCGGCGCCGGCACCTACAGCCTCAAGCGCAACGAGAACTACTGGGGCCCCGCCCCCAAGGTGGACAACGTCGAGGTCCGGTTCCTGCCGGAGGAATCCAGCCGCGTCATCGCGCTGCGCAGCGGCGAGGTGGACGTCATTGACTCCATCACGCCCGACTCGCGCGAGCAGCTGGCCGGACTTCCCGGCGTCGTCCTGGCCGAGGCGTCCAGCCTCCGGCTGAACCAGATCTTCTACAACTTCCGCAAGCCGGCCAGCCACCCGCTTTCCGACGTCCGCGTCCGCCAGGCCCTCAGCTGGGCTGTCGACGGCGAGGCGCTGGTCAAGGACGTCCTGGTCGACTCGGTCAGCGAAGCCGAAGGTGTGGTCCCGTCCAGCCTCACCGGCTTCGCCAAGACCGGCAATTACACCTACGACCCCGAGAAGGCCAAGGCCACGCTGAAGAGCCTCGGCGTCACGGACCTCAACCTGAAGATCATCTGGGAAACCGGCGAGTTCGCGTCCGACACCTCCGTGATGGAGGCGCTGGTGGAGATGTTCGGCAACATCGGCGTGAAGACCCAGCTGCAGCAGTTCGAGCCCGGCGGCAACATCCTGGCCTGGCGCCAGGGCAAGCAGGGCGACTGGGACCTGCTGGGCAACGGTTTCAGCAGCCCTACCGGCCTGGCCATCACCATGATGCAGGGCATGTACGCCGGAACCGCGGAGAAGGAAAAGACCCGCGACACCTACCAGGGCTACGTGGTCCCGGACGTGCAGGCAAAGATCCAGGCCGCGTCCTCCGAGGTGGATCCGGTACGCCGGGAGCAGCTGCTCGCCACTGCGCAGAAGGCCATCTGGGACACCTGGCCGTGCGCGTGGGCATTCGTTCCCAAGTCGGTGCTGGCCCATCAGAAGCGCGTGGCAGGCCTGGCCCTGGCGCCCACCAACTCCTACCCCCTTGTTGACGTCCGGCTGGAGGCCTGAGTCATGACGAACTACATCCTCAAGCGGCTGGGCCAAGGCCTGCTGACCGTGTTCCTGACGGTCTCCACGGTCTTCATCCTGATCCGCCTCGCTCCGGGTGATCCGGCCGTGTCCTACGCCGGACCGCTGGCCACCACCGAGCAGCTGGCCAAGGTCCGCGAGCAGTTCGGCCTGGACCGTCCCGTGCTGGAGCAGTACTGGATCTTCCTGCAGCAGCTGTTCACCGGCAACCTCGGCACGTCCTACTCGTTCCAGGCGCCGGCCATGCAGGTGGTGGCCGAGCGGATGCCGTACACGCTCACCCTCGCCACCGCGGCCATCCTCCTCACCGCTGTGGTCGCCATCCCGCTGGGGGTGTGGATGGCCCGCCGACCGGACACCAACCGGGAACTCGGCGTCAACGTCCTCACCATAGCCGGGCAGTCCATGCCGGACTTCTGGACCGGCATCATGCTCCTGACCGGGTTCGCCGTCCTGATCCCGCTGTTCCCGGCCTCGGGCTTCGCCACCTGGGGCGGACTGGTCCTCCCCACGGTCACCATCGCCATCCTGCAGATCGCGTTGATCTCACGGATGGTGCGGCGTGAGATGACTGCCAACTTCGCGGCCCCCTACCTGACCGTCGCGCGGTCCAGGGGAGTGGGCGGCCCGGCGCTGACCTGGCGCTATGCCATGGGCAACTCCGCCATTCCGGTCTTCACCGCCCTGGGCACGCGCTTCGCGGCCATGCTGAATGGCGTGGTGGTGGTGGAAGTCGTGTTCGCCTGGCCCGGCGTCGGCTCCCTGATTGTCCGGGCCCTCGAAACGCGCGACTATCCCCTCATCCAGGCGACCGTCCTGCTGACGTCCCTGCTGGCCGTAGCCGTCCAGCTTGTCATCGACCTCGCCTACCCGCTTCTTGATCCCCGCGTTCGTCTTGGAAAGGCGGCAGCAGCATGAGCATCAGCGACACCGCAACGCCGGCGGCATCCGCCGCGCAACCATCCCGGACGCCGTCCCCGAGCGCCGTCACCAAGGAACTCGTCGCGAAGGCGGGGGCCACCCGCCGCCGCAACGCCGCCAAGTGGAAACTGCGCATCGGCGCCGTCTGCACGCTGCTCGTCATCATTCCCATCCTGCTGGCCCAGGTGCTTCCGCTGCCGGACGCCAACCACCAGGACCTCTCCGCCCGGCGGCTGGCTCCGCTCATGGACGGCCACCTGTTCGGCACCGACCAGCTGGGACGCGACCTTCTCTCCCGCGTCCTGCACGGGGGCCAGGTCTCCCTGACCATCGGGATCCTGGCCGTGGTGGTCTCCGGCGCCATCGGCATCATCCTCGGTGCCACCGCCGGCTACTTCGGCGGCTGGGTGGACACAGTGGTCTCCCGCCTCCTCGAAGCCCAGATGTCCCTGCCGCTCCTCATGATGCTGCTCCTGGTGGTGGCGCTCTTCGGCCCCTCGATCCCGGTCATCACCTTCGTGATCGCCATAGCCCAATGGCCCGAAGTGGCCCGGCTGACGCGGTCTATGGTGCTCGTGGAACGCGAAAAGCCCTACGTCTCGGCGGCCCGGATCCTGGGCCTGCACCGCATCCAGATCCTCATCCAGCACATCATCCCGAACGTCATCAAGCAGGCCACCCTGGTTGTCCTGCTTCTCCTGGCCCAGGCCGTGCTCCTGGAAAGCGCCCTGAGCTTCCTCGGCGCCGGCCCGCAGCGTCCGTTTGCCACCTGGGGACGGATCATCTCGGACGGCCAGGACTACATCACCACCTCTTGGTGGATGGTCACCCTGCCCGGCCTGGTGATCGTGCTGATGGTGGTGGGCGTGAACCTGCTGGGCGACGGCCTCCGCGACCGTCCCCGCCGCAAGAAGAAGGGTGCCTGACATGAACGCACAACCCGCCGCCACGAAGGACTACACGGAGCCGGCCCTGCTTGAGGTCCGCGACTTCCAGGTGGAGCTGATCACCGACGCCGGCATCATCCGGGCCGTGGATTCCGTGAACTTCAGCATCCACCGCGGTGAAACGGTCACCATCATCGGTGAGTCCGGTTCGGGCAAATCGACGACGGCGATGGGCATCCTCCGCCTGCTCCCGGACGATCTGGCGGTGCTTTCCGGCACCGTGCTCATCGACGGCGTGGACGTGGTCGCCGAGCCCAAGGCCATCGACAAGGTCCGCGGCCGCACCCTCGCGCTCATCCCGCAGGACCCGATGACGGCGCTGAGCCCCGTGCATTCCATCGGCAGCCAGCTCTCCGAGGCCATCCGGATCGCCAGCGCCGCCTCCAAGGACAAGGGCGCCGTCCGGGCCCGCGCCATCCGGCTGCTGGAACAGGTGCACATTCCCACACCGGAAGTGCAGCTGAAGAAGTACCCGCACCAGCTCTCCGGCGGCATGCTCCAGCGCGTGCTGATCGCGATCGCCCTGGCCAGCGAACCCCAGCTCCTGGTGGCCGACGAACCCACTTCGGCGCTGGACGTCACGGTCCAGGCCGGCATCCTCGACCTCCTGCTGGAACTGCAGGAGCAGCGCGGCATCGGCATCCTGATGATCACGCACGACCTCGGCGTGGCCCGGCTCATCTCAGACCGCATCCATGTGATGAAGGACGGCTCCTTCGTGGAGTCCGGCGATGTCCAGCAGGTCGTGGAGCACCCGGCCACCGAGTACACCCGCAACCTGCTGGCGGCCGTGCCGGTCTTGGGGCCGTGGGACGAAACCCCTGCCGGCAACACGCAGTCCGACCCAGCGGCAGCGGCCGCCCTGACCAACACCGGAGCCAGCCATGACTAAGCCGTTTCTCTCTGTCGAGAACCTCGTGGTGGACTACCACGTGCCGGGCGGAACATTCCGCGCCGTGGATGACGTCTCCTTCTCCGTGGACAAAGGCAAGACGATCGCCGTCGTCGGGGAATCCGGCTGCGGCAAGTCCACGATCGCCAAGGCGCTGATGCGGCTGGTGACCCCGGCCAGCGGCCGGATCGAACTGGACGGGACGGACATCGCAGCCATGAGCGAAGCCAAGCTGCGGCCGCTCCGTTCGAAGTTCCAGATGGTCTTCCAGGATCCGTACGGTTCCCTGGACCCGCACCTCACCGCGCAGGAGATCGTGGCCGAACCGCTGAAGCTGCAGGGCGTCCGGTCCAAGGCCGAACGGCACAAGGAAGCCGCGAAGCTGATCGACCAGGTGGGCCTGCCGGCCAAGTCCCTGGACCGCCACCCTGCGGAGTTCTCCGGCGGCCAGCGGCAACGCATCGGCATTGCTAGGGCGCTCGCCTCCAAGCCGGAACTGCTGGTCTGCGACGAAGCCACGAGTGCGCTGGACGTGTCCGTCCAGGCCCAGGTGCTGCGGCTGCTGAAGTCCATCCAGGACGAAACTGGCATCACTTACGTGTTCATCTCGCACAACCTTGGCGTGGTGCAGGAGATCAGCGATAGCGTCATGGTCATGCAGCGCGGCAAGCTCGTGGAGCACGGAACAACGGCGCAGGTGCTGACCGCGCCCCGGGAGGACTACACCCGCAAGCTCCGCCGTGCCGCCCTCGACCCGTCCACCATGCGCGGCCTCAAGCCGCGCCACGTCGTCCGGTCGCTGGCGCTGAAAGATGCCTGACCCGGCTGCCTGAACCTCTGAAACCCTGAAACCGACCGATACTGCAACCACGGAGAATCAACGCATGAGCAAGCAGCCAGAAGGCACCCCGGTGGAAGGACTGAAGCTTCCCATCTCACGGCTGGTCCTGGGCACCATGACGTTCGGCGACACCGCCGATGAGGCCACCGCCGGACGCATGGTGGAGGAGGCGCTCGACGCCGGCATCACCACCATCGACACCGCCAACGCGTACGTGGGCGGGGTGACAGAGGAGATGCTCGCCCGCCTCCTCAAGGGGCGCCGCGACGAGGTCATCCTCGCCTCCAAGGCCGGCATGCCGCACGCGGACCACGGCCAGCACTCGCCACTGTCCCCGGAAGGGCTGCGCAACAGCGTGGAGGGCAGCCTGCGCCGGCTCGGCGTGGACAGCATCGACCTGTTCTATCTCCACCAGCCGGACCGTGCCACCCCGCTGCAGGACACCCTGCGCACCGTGGCGGACCTGGCGGCAGAAGGGAAGATCGGGGCGCTGGGGGTCTCCAACTTCGCGGCCTGGCAGATCGCCGACGTGATCCACGTTGCCCGCGAGGTGGGCGCGCCCGCCCCCGTGGTGGCGCAGCAGCTCTACAACCTGGTGGCCCGGCGGGTGGAGGAGGAATACCTCGAGTTCGCGGCCACCCACAACGTCCACACCATGGTCTACAACCCGCTCGGCGGCGGCCTGCTCACCGGCAAGCACAGCTTCGAGGCCAAGCCCTCGGAGGGCCGCTTCGGTGATTCCAAGCTCGCCGCCATGTACACCCAGCGCTACTGGGACAAGCAGCTGTTCGACGCCGTCAGCGCCCTGGCCGGCATCGCCGAAGGGGCAGGCATCACCCTGGCCGAGCTGTCCCTGCGCTGGCTCGCCTACCGGACCGGCGTCGGCTCGATGCTGCTGGGCGGTTCCAAGGTGGAGCAGCTGCGCTCCAACATCGCCGCCGTGGCCAAGGGACCGCTGCCGGAGGACGTCAGTGCTGCGTGCGACGCCGTCGGCTCCGGGCTCCGCGGACCCATGCCGGCCTACAACCGCTGATTACCCGCTGATTTCCCGAACTGAAGGCAGAAGACACCACATGACATCTGAACTCGCTACCGAATTCGCCCGCAAGGTCCGCGCCCGGGAGCAGGCCGTCGGCTACTGGGCAGTGCTGGACGCGCCCGTGGCAACGGAACGCATCAGCCGGCTCGGCTACGACTACGTGGCCCTGGACGCGCAGCACGGGCTGCTCGGCTACTCCGGCGTGCTGAACGGCCTGATGGCCATCGACGCCGGGCACACCGCCGTCGGCATGGTGCGGGTGGAGGCCAACGACTTCACCGCGATCGGCAAGGCGCTCGACGCCGGCGCCGTCGGCGTGATCGTCCCGCTCGTCAACAATGCCGCGGATGCCGCGGCCGCAGTCGCCGCCGCGAAGTACCCGCCGCTGGGCGGGCGGTCCTACGGGCCCATGCGCTCGGCCCTGCGGATCGGCCCGGTGCCCGCCGAAGCCAACGCCGCCACCCTGGTCTTCGCCATGATCGAGACGCCCGAGGGGCTGGCCAACGTGAAGGAGATCTGCGCGACGCCCGGCCTGGACGGCATCTACGTGGGCCCCTCGGACCTGGCCATCGCCGTCGGCGGCGCCTTCCCGGGCGATCCCGCCATCGAGGCCGAGTTCAACGCGGCGCTGGATACCATCGCCGATGCGGCCGCCTCGGCAGGCATCGCGGCCGGAATCCACACCGCCGCCGGGGAGATTGCCGCCCAGCGGCTGCGCCAGGGCTACACGTTCACCACCGTCGCGTCGGACCTGACCCACCTGGAGCTGGCCGCCAAGGCGCACCTGGCCGCCGCAAAGTCGGAGGGCTGAGGGATGCAGACAACCAACGCCGGCTACAGCACCATCACCCCCGACGGCGCCGTGAAGCGCGCGGACGGCGCGGACTTCGCGTACCTGCCGGCGCCCACCGTGCAGAGCCACGCCGCCAACCTTCTGACCCTGCCGGACGGCCGCCTCGGCTGCGTATGGTTCGGCGGCACCCAGGAAGGCGTGCCGGACATCTCCATCTGGTTCTCCACCCTGGAGCCGGGCAGCGGCCAGTGGTCACCGGCGCAGCAGCTTTCGGATGACCCCACCCGGTCGGAGCAGAACCCCATCCTGTTCACGGCGCCGGGCCCTGCCGGTCAAGACGCAGTCCTCTGGCTCCTGTACACCGCGCAGAAGGCGGGCAACCAGGACACGGCGGAGGTCCGCCGTCGTACTTCCACAGACAGCGGCCGCACCTGGGGGCCGGTGGAAACGCTGTTCCCCGCCAACGAAACGGGCGGCGTCTTCGTCCGGCAGCTGCCGGTGCTGCTGCCGTCCGGCCGCCTGATCATCCCGATCTTCCGCTGCATCACCACACCGGGGGAGAAGTGGGTGGGCAACAGCGACGACAGTGCCGTGATGATTTCCGACGACGGCGGGGCCACCTGGAGCGAGCACATCCTGCCGGGGAGCCTGGGCTGCGTCCACATGAACATCCAGCCCGTGGCCGACGGCTCGCTGCTGGCGCTGTTCCGCAGCCGCTGGGCCGACGCGATCTACGAATCCCGCTCCACCGATGACGGCACCACGTGGAGCGAGCCCGTTCCCACCGAGCTGCCCAACAACAACTCCTCCATCCAGTTCGCGGCGCTCGCCGACGGCCGCCTGGCGCTGGTCTACAACCACAGCCGCGCGGAGGAGAACACTGAGCGGCGGCTCTCGCTGTACGACGAAATTGACGACGACGGCCTGGCTGCCGAACAGGGCCAGCTCACCGAACCGGGTCCGGCTGCCGGCGCCGGAACGGACGACGGCGGGCGGCGCGCCTTCTGGGGGACGCCGCGCTCGCCCATGACGCTGGCCATCTCGGAGGACTCGGGCCGCAGCTGGCCCGTCCGGCGCAACCTCGACGTGGGGGACGGCTACTGCCTGTCCAACAACTCCCGCGACGGCCTGAACCGGGAGTACTCCTACCCGTCGGTCCACCAAGGCCCGGACGGTGCGCTGAACATCGCGTACACCTACTTCCGGCAGGCCATCAAGTACGTCCGCGTGGACCCGCAGTGGGCCTATGAGGGCAGCACGACGCCAGGTGGCGATGAGCGGTGACCGGCGCCCGCCACGCGATTGTCACGGGCTGCAGCTCCGGCATCGGCAGGGCGATCGCCGAACGGCTGCTGGCCGACGGCTGGGCCGTCACCGGGCTGAGCCGCAGCGAGACATCGCTGGGGCCAAGATTCCGGTGGCTGCACGCGGACCTGTCCGACCCAGCATCGGTGGCGGAAACCGCGGCGGGATTTGACCCCGCGGACGCGCTGGTGCACGCCGCCGGATACCAGCGCACTGCGCTGCTGGGCGAGCTGGACCCGGAGGCGCTCGCCGGCATGTTCGCCGTGCACGTCGGGGCCGCCAGTGCGCTGGCCAACGAGGTAGTGCCGCGTATGCCCGACGGCGGCCGGGTGCTGCTGATCGGCAGCCGGACCTCCACGGGCGCGGCCGGCAAGAGCCAGTACGCTGCCACGAAGGCGGCGCTGATGGGCATGGGCAGGACGTGGGCGCAGGAGCTTGCCCCGCGCGGCATCACAGTTAATGTGCTGTCGCCGGGGCCCACGGACACGCCCATGCTGGCTGACCCCGGGCGGGCGGCCACACCGCCCATGCTGCCGGCCCTCGGCCAGCTCGTGGATCCCGAGGACGTTGCGGCGCTCGCCGGTTTCCTGCTCGGGCCGCACGGAAAGTCCATCACGGGTCAGAACTACGTGATTTGCGGCGGCGCCTCCCTGTGAGTCGCGCGGCCGCCCGCCCCCTACGATGGTGACAGCAAAAGGAGAGCCACAGATGACCACCGCCAAAGCCAGGCGCGAAGAGATCTACCACCTCGCCGTCACCACAGGGCTGGCGTCTGTGGAGGAACTGTCGCGGCATTTCCGCGTGACCGCCTCCACCATCCGGCGGGACCTGGCCCACATGAACGAGGAGGGGAAGCTGACGCGGACGTACGGCGGGGCCGTGGCGCTGGGCGCGCACCCTGAACCGTCCCTGCGGCAGCGGACCGGCGAGGCGTACGAGCAGAAGCACGCCATCGCGGCCTGGGCTGCCGCGGAGGTGAAGGACGGCGAGAACATCCTGCTCGACGGCGGCTCCACCGTCGGTGCACTGGGGCACGCCCTGCGCGGGAGGGAAAACCTGTCCGTCACGACGCCGGGAATCAACACACTGCAGGAGCTCACTGACTCGCCGGGGATCCAGGTGGACTGCCTTGGCGGCCGGCTGCGCGGCGTGAGCCAGACGTTCGTTGGTCCCCTTGCCGAGGCGGCCCTGGAGCGCATGAGCTTCGACCGCGTGTTCCTGGGCGCCGACGCCGTCACCGCCGATGACGGGCTGTGCGAGGCGGACCACGCGCAGACCAGGCTCAAGGAACTCATGGCGCGGCGCGGCGATGCGGTCTATGTCCTTGCCGACTCCAGCAAGCTGGGGAAGCGTCCGTTCCACGCGTGGGCGAAACTCGCCCTGCCGTGGATCCTGGTAACGGACTCCGGGGCAGACCCGGGCCAGGTGGCGCTGTTCAGGGAAGCCGGCGTGCACGTACAACTGGTCCAAGTACAGGCCGGGCAGCAGGCTTCTGCGTAGGGGGAACACCGGCCCAACGGGAACAGCGGAGCGCGGGTCATTGTTATTAAAAGTGACCAAAGATGAACACTACACATACAGCCCTAATAGTCCCGCCCCGCCTGGGCGAACCCCTCCGCGTCGTACCCGTCGCCGGACCGGAAAGCCTGAAGGACTTGCTCGGAGGCGACTTCGAGTCCGTCGCCCGGGGCGACTGGCACCTTTATCTCAACGCCGAGGGGACATCGGCAAACCTGCCGGTGAACCTCCGCGCCGACCAACTCATGCACGACTGCGGCCTTGACCTTGCAGGGGCCGCCCGCGGCCCGGCCGTCATCGTCGGCCGCGACGCCAAAGGCAAGGACACCAGCATCCCGGAGCACCTGCTGCGCCTCGCCGCAGAACTCTTCGGGACGCCGCAGGCAGCAGCCTGAGGACGCGGTGAGGCTTTTTGGCGCGCCCCAGTCAGCCTGCGGTTGCCTTTTTCGGTCCACACCTGCCAGAACATATTGGCCGATTCGCGTTTAGCATTGTGGAATGACGGAAGCGAATGAAGTTACCGCTGTACTTCAGCTGCAGGACATCCTGATTGGCGCCGACAACGTTGACGGTTTCCTCGACGGTCTGGCTGGATTTGCTGCATCTACCCTCAGCGGCCTGGCCGGGACGGGCATTGAATGCGCGATCACCTTGAAGCGGCGCAGGCACACTGCCACCGTGGCCGGCAGCAGTCCGCGCGCAATAGAACTGGACCACATCGAGCAGCGCGTCGGGGACGGCCCCTGCATCCGGGCGCTTCGGACCATGGCTCCTGAGTTACTCAACGATGTCCATACGGATGACCGTTGGCCTGACTACCAGAAGCGGCTCGTCGAGAACGGCGTGTACAGCACACTGGGCGTTCCTTTGGACATCGGGGACGATGCCAGGGCGGCCCTGAATTTCTTCGGTCCCACACCCGGCCTTTTCACGCCTGAGCTCTTCGGTAAGGCGGTCGAGTTCGGCGACATCGCCAGCCGCACTCTGCACCTGTCAGTCCGGATCGGGGCCGCCCAGGCCCGTGCGCAGAACCTGGAGGCCGCCATGCAGAGCCGGACCGCTATCGACATCGCCTGCGGGGTGATCATGGCGCAGAACAGGTGCTCCCAGCAGGAAGCCATGGATATCCTCGCCAAGGTCTCGAGCAACCGGAATCAGAAACTGCGCGACGTGGCCGTGGAACTGGTGGGTAGGCTCTCGGGCTCAGGTGTGGAGACGCACTTCGAGTAGGTCTTTCAGCCCGGCGTAACGGCCCTATTTGCCGCCTTTCCCGATCATGGACGCCGGGGGCTTGGGGAACGGTTTCGCCGGATACATTTTGGCTACCTTGAGCATGTAGTTGGCCCACTGCGGTCCCGCGATCATGTAGCCGTCAATCCGATCGTAGTGCTTGCCGTTGATGGTGATGTTCCTGCCCGGCCGTTTCTGGCCGTTCAGGGCGTCCCCGAAGAAGGAGGCGGTGGTAAGGCCGCTGGTGTAGCCCAGTACCCAGGTGGCGCCGTTGCTGTTGTTGGTGCCGGTCTTGGCCGCCACGGGGACCTTGCTCTGGACTTTGGGGTTGATGTAGACCCCTGAACCCTTCTTGAGCACGTCCTGTAGTACCGAGTTCACGCCGCGGGCAATGTTCGGCTCCACGGCAGTCCGGCACGCCGGCTTCTGGCTGGCCAGTGCCCGTCCGTTGAAGTCGGCCACGCGCTGGATGGCGATCGGCGCGCAGTAGCGGCCATCGGCGGCGAAGGTGCCGAAGGCGGTGGCCAGGTTGAGCGGTGACACGGCGGTGCCGCCGAGCACGTTGCCCAGCTGGTGCATGTTGATGCCGGACCCGTCCAGCCCGCTGTGCAGGCCCAGGGTGTCCACCATCTTTTGGATGCCGCAGATGTCCAGCTGCGCGACCTCGGCAAAGGTGGCCGTGTTGATGGAGTTATATAGCCCATAGTTGGCGGGCATCCTGCGATAGTAACCCGCCGACGCGTTCTGCAGATCGTCCGCAGCTTCAAGGCCGGCGGCGCGCTGCTTGCTGCTGTAACCGCCAACCACCTTGGCGCACGAATCCCGCCAGCGGAAACCCAGTGGGTACTCCCGCCGTGAGGCGTCCACCTCCTCGGTGATCTTGCGTCCCTGGTGCAGCCACTCGGCGAATGTGAACGGCTTCATGGTGGACCCCGGCTGGAACCCGCCTGCACCGTTGAGGTCATTTCCGTTGGCGTCCTTGGCGTCCACATTGAAGTTCAGCTGGGTATCGAACTTGCCTGGTTGGGGGAGGAACACCGTGTTCTGGGCCATTGCCAGGATCTTGCCTGTTCCCGGCTGGATCGTCAGCAGGGAAGCTCCCCACTTGCCGGGGTTGGCGCCGGCGGTGGAGTTTACCTGGGCCTGGGCCGCCGCCTGAAGCCGGCTGTCCAGCGTTGTGGTGATCGTTAGCCCGCCGCGGAACAGCTTCTGCTCCCGGGCTTCCGCATCAGCCCCGTAAGCCCGGTTGTTGAGGATCAGATGGGATACGTAGTCGCAGAAATAGGGGGCGATGGTGGCTGCGGCGCAGCCTTGCTTCGAGCTACGGATTTTCAAGCCCACGCCGGCGGCGGCGGCAATGTCATGCTGTTTCTTGGTGATCTTGTCTTGCGCCAGCATGGCGTCCAGGACCAGGTTGCGCCGCTTAAGCGAGTTCTCCGGGTTGGTCACGGGGTCGTAGAGGCTGGGGCTGTTGACGAGCCCTGCCAGCATTGCGGCTTGGGGGAGGCTGAGCTTGCTGGCCGGAACGCTGTAGAAGTGCTGCGCGGCAGCCTCGATGCCATAGGCGCCGCGATTGAAGAACACGATGTTGAGGTAGCCCTCGAGGATCTGGTCCTTAGTAAATTTCTTCTCCAGCTCGATGGCGAGCTTCATTTCCCGGACTTTGTCGCCAATGGTCTTCTCCCCGCTGAGGACCACCTCATCCTCGCGACCGGAGGTTACTTTGGCTTCGTTGGCCACGTTGGTGACGTACTGCTGGGTTAGTGTCGACGCACCTTGCCGGTCCCCGCCGGAGACGTTGCTCACCAGCGCCCTGAGGACGCCCACCGGGTCGACGCCGCTGTGCTCATAGAACCGGCTGTCCTCGATCGCTACCACGGCGTCCTTGATGTACGGCGACATCTGCTTCAGTGGAACCCGGACCCGGTTTTCCTCGTAGAACGAGGCGATCAGCTTTCCGTCCGAGGTCAGGATCCTTGTGGTTTGCGCCGGGGGCCGCACCGCCAGGTCGGACGGGAGCCCGTTATAGAAGTTGAGCGAGCCGCTCATCGCGGCGCCGGCAGCGGCAATCTGCGGAACGAAGTAGCCAGCAACCAAGGCGCCACAGACGCAACTAAGCACCACGAACCCGAGCAGCCTTGCGAAGGCCGATTGCGATCGCGATGCCAAGCTTTTGCGTACCATCACTGCGGTTCACACCCCAAAAAAAGCGTGTCTTCAGAATACGCTTCAGGGAGCGGCCGATCCAGACGACGGCGGCCCCGTTTTTAGACGGCGGCCCCGCTTTTAAGCGGGGATCAGCCCGCTCACAGGGGACGACCTCCGCCGTCGGTATATGGGTCATCAATATTGCGGAGTGCTCCTGCCGTCGAACCAGTGGGAAGCGATTGCACGGAAACAGGTCCTGTCCCCGAGATGCTCGGCTCGCCAAAGGCAGGTTCACCAAGGCTGAACCGGTCATAGAAGGGCTCGCCTGCGCCTGTCGTAACGGTGCCCTCCGTTGTGTCAGGCCTGGGGGACTGCAAGGAAGTGGAGCCTGTTACGGTTCCGGGTTTGGGGGCGCCGGCCGGCAAGCTGCGTCCCAGTCGTCCGGCCAGGAGGCCTGCGCCAGCCGCTAGGAGGAGAAATGTGCCGGGACGCTGGCGGGCGAAGGACTTGACTTCGCCCAGGAGTGAGCCCGGGTCGCGGTTGTCCAGCCAGGACGCGACCGATTCGGAGCGGTCGGCGACCTGCCGGATCAAGTCCGATGCCACACCCTGCTGGTTCGGCGCGTCAGCCATGGTCCGCAGCTGTGAGGAGATGGTTCGGATGCCTTCTGCGGCTTGGGCCTGCTGGAAGCCGGCCTGGTCAGTGAGGTCGGACTTTGCCTGGTGCAACAGATCCTTGGCACTGTTCTTGGCCTCGTCGGCGACGTTCTTTGCCTCGGTCATGGCCGTCTGCGCCACGTTCTGGGCAGAGCCGGCAACCTGGCCGGCCACGTTCGCGGACATTCCAGTGCCGTGTGCGTTCTCGGTCATCGTTGCTCTCTTTCCTTGAGGAGAACCAGCGGTGCTGGATCCGGCGGGTAACATCGATCCCCAAGATAGTAAGCACGCTTGCTATTTCCTCCGCAAGACCAAAGGTCGTGACTCTAAGCATGCTTATTGTATTCGGGTGCAGCGTCCTGCAGGGAGGCGTTGTTTACTCAAAGCATCTGAGATCCAAGGAGACGCCATGCTCACCAAGGAAAACATCGATGACCTGCTGCAGCGCAAGGGAAACGTCCTTTCTGCAGACGGGGACAAGATCGGGTCTGTGGGCCAGGTCTACGCAGACGACGCCGATGGCCAGCCGACCTGGGTCACGGTCAATACCGGTCTGTTCGGCACGACCGAATCTTTTGTCCCGCTGCAAGGCGCCCGTCTTGAAGGCGACGACGTCGTGGTTCCCTACACCAAGGACCAGGTGAAAGACGCGCCCAGGGTGGAAACGGACGGCCACCTCGAACCCTCGGAAGAGGACCGGCTCTTCGGTCACTACGGTCTCGACGCAAACCAGCATTACACGGAAACAGGAACCCGCGGAGACGCGGGCTATGCCAATACAGGCAACGCCGCGTACAGCGACAGCCGGACCGGAACGGCCGACGCCGCCGGAACGGTTGGACGCGACACATCAGGTCCCAGTCCCACCACTGATGACGCGATGACCCGGTCCGAGGAGCGGCTCAACGTCGGCACGGAAAGGCAGGCCGCCGGACGGGCCAGGCTTCGCAAGTACGTCACCACGGAGAACGTCACCAAGACTGTCCCGGTGCAGCGCGAAGAGGTCCGGATCGAGCGAGAGCCCATCACAGACGCGGAGCGGGATGCGGCCTTGTCCGGCCCGGACATCAGCGAAGAGGAACACGAGGTGACCCTCCACGAGGAGCGTCCCGTGATCGAGAAGGAAACCGTTCCGGTCGAGCGGGTCCGCCTGGATAAGGACACGGTGACCGACGAAGTGACCGTCGATGAAGAAGTCCGGAAGGAACGCATCGAAACCGACGGCGTCGACGACGTGCGGCGCTAGCAGGTTCGTGACAGCCAGGGCCGGCAACCGGCCCTGGCTGTCACGCTCCGATGTTCGTTTCGGGGGATCCTGGATCCTGTAACCGCTTACGGCAGGTCGATATGGGTGAGTTCTGAGCGTCTGCCGTTTGCTTCCTCGGTCAGGACCAGGGAGCTCACCTCAGGGCAGTAATACTTGTGCTCCCGCGAGTTGAACTCCAGCGGCGTCCAGTCGTCCACTTTGACGCAGTCCGTGTAGGTGCCCATTTTCGTGGTGACGGTCTGGCCGGTGGCGATGGTGTCCCGCATGTCCTCGGCATGGCCCAGGTAGTACTCCTGCCGGTAGGTGTCGCCCACGCGCTGTTCGGCCTTCATCCAGATTCCGGCCTTTGCACCGTCCTGGCCGTGGATAAAGCTGCCTGAATGATCCTGCAGTTTGCCGTCCTTGAAGTTATTGACGTCCTCGCCGAAGTACCAGACATCGCCGTTCTTGTGCTGGGCAAGGTAGTCCCTGGTCTCCTCGACCAGCTGCCCGTTCTTGAATTCCTTGTCCAGGTAGATGACCGTTTCGACGCCCTCGATGACCCGCGTCTCCTTCAGGATCTCGATTTCGATCCTGTCGCCGCCCGCCTCATAGGTCATTTTCTTTCCGACGGGAAGCGCGAAGTACTTATTAGTTATCTTCGTCGTGAAATCAGCCGGGTGGATCTGCGGATTGTAGTCAGCAGCCCTGGTTCTCAAATTATTGAAGTAAAAAAACGCCGCCCCGCCAGCCACCAGCAACAGGACGATGATCCCCAATATTATGGTTCGTGCCTTCATGTCCCGTCCCACTCCTCGTTGAGTAGAAACCCTGATCCCGGCGCACCTCTTGCTTGCCCGGCCCCTAGGAAAAAGGTAGACCTGTCGAGCCCCCGGGGACAGAGGCAGCAGCGACATCCGTCAGCTGTGGGCGGCCTCCACTACCCGTTCGCCGTTGAAGTATTCGAGCTGCCAGCCGTCGACGGCGTGGTGGTGGGCTAGGTTGAGCACGGCATTGTCGATGCTCTGCAGGGTGCTGCCGATGGCACGGCTGAGGGTCAGGCGAAGGAGCGTTCCGTGCGCGACAACCAAAACGCGGCGGCCGCTGAACTCCTCGGCCAGTGCCTCCAAGGCGGCCAGGCCCCGGCAGGCAGCTTCGTCGTCGCTCTCGGCGCCACGGAAACCGCCGGGGATGCGCAATGCCTCCAGTTCCGGGCCGGCCTGCAGGCCCTCGGCGGATCCGAAGCTGCGCTCCGTAAGCTCCGGCACGTGCCGTGCCACTGTGAGCCCCAGGCCGGCGGCGATCAGTTCGGCGGTTTCAGCAGCGCGGCTCAACGGCGAGGATACGATCGTGTCCCACGCCTGCCCGGACAGCACGCCGACGGCCTCACGCGCCTGGCCGCGGCCGACGTCGTTCAGCGGAATATCGCTGGATCCCTGCAGCCGACGCTGCGCGTTCCAGTCTGTCTGGCCATGGCGGATGAGGGCGAAAGTCGTGAGCGTCATGCCTTCCATTGTGCCCGACAGCGTTAGGCCTTTTCGGCGCGGAGCCGCAAAACTGAGGCGCGTCAGCCGAACAGCACCGCAGCTTCATCGTAGCGCTTCTGCGGAACCGTCTTCAGCCGGCCCAGAGCGTCCTGGAAGCCCACATGTTCAATGTCCGTTCCCCTCTGGGCCACCATGGTGCCCCAGAGGCCCTCCACCACCAAATGGATGGCAGCCATGCCCAGCCGGGTGGCAAGAACGCGGTCAAAGGCTGACGGGACGCCCCCGCGCTGGATATGGCCCAGGATGGTGGCGCGGGTTTCAATGCCGGTCCGGGCTTCCAGTTCCGGTGCCAGCTGGTCAGCGATGCCGCCCAGGCGCGGACGGCCGAAGGTGTCCAGGCCGCGCTCGGAGTGCGGGCTCTCCATGTGCTCCGGCATAAAGCCTTCGGCCACGACCACGAGCGGTGCCCGCCCGCGGGCGTGGGCTTCCTTCACCCACTGGGCGATCTGCTCGATGCTGACCTTCTGTTCCGGGATGAGGATGGCGTGGGCGCCTGCAGCCATGCCGGAGTGCAGCGCGATCCAGCCGACGTGCCGGCCCATCACTTCGGCGATCATGCACCGGCGATGGGACTCGCCGGTGGTCCGCAGCCTGTCGATGGCTTCAGTGGCGATCTGGACCGCGGTGTCGAATCCAAAGGTGTAATCGGTGGCGTCAAGGTCATTGTCCACGGTCTTGGGAACACCCACGATCTTCAGCCCTGCATCCGTCAGGCGCTTGGCGGCCGCGAGTGTTCCTTCACCGCCGATCGCGATGATGGCGTCGATGCCCAGCCGGTCCATGTGGGCCTTGATGATGTCGGGGCCGCCGCCGTTCGCAAACGGGTTGGTCCGGGACGTGCCCAGGATGGTGCCGCCCTGCTTGGCGATACCCCGGACCATGGTTCGGGGGAGCTCGATGGTGTCGCCCTCCACCACGCCGCGCCAGCCGTCGCGGAATCCGACGAACTCGTGGCCGTGGATGGCAATGCCCTTGAGGACGGCGCCGCGGATAACCGCATTCAGTCCGGGGCAGTCGCCACCGCTGGTGAGGATTCCAATTTTCATGGTCGGCTCAAATCGTGGGGGAGGCCGATTCCACGGCGGCAAGCACCGACATGGCCTCCTCAACGACATCCGCTGCGGGGAATGATGGCCTGTTCACGCCGGCCATTTCTTCCATGACGCGGACCACCTGGCAGCTGTAGCCGAACTCGTTGTCGTACCAGACATAGAGCACAAGGTTCTTGTCGTTGGCGATGGTGGCGAGGCCGTCAACGATGCCGGCGTGGCGGGAACCGACGAAGTCGGTGGAGACCACCTCGGGGGAGTCAATGTAGTCGATCTGTTGGCGCAGGTCCGAGTGCAGCGCCATCTCACGGAGGTAGTTGTTGACCTCATCCTTGGTGGTGCCGCGTTCCAGGTTCAGGTTGAGGATGGCCATGGACACGTCCGGGGTAGGGACCCGGATGGAGCTGCCGGTGAGCTTGCCCTGCAGCTCCGGGAGCGCCTTGGCGACGGCCTTGGCGGCGCCCGTCTCGGTGATCACCATGTTCAGGGCGGCGGAGCGTCCGCGGCGGTCGCCCTTGTGGAAGTTGTCGAT
Organism: Arthrobacter globiformis; assembly: GCF_030817195.1. Taxonomy (NCBI): domain Bacteria; kingdom Bacillati; phylum Actinomycetota; class Actinomycetes; order Micrococcales; family Micrococcaceae; genus Arthrobacter; species Arthrobacter globiformis. The sequence goes on from NZ_JAUSYZ010000001.1 coordinate 391,358, forward strand.
CAGGTTCTGGTCGTTCGTGAACGAGTGGACGGTCTCCACGTGGCCGTGGATCACGCCGTACTTGTCGTTCAGGGCCTGCAGGACCGGGGTGATGGCGTTGGTGGTGCAGGAGGCGGCCGTGACGATCCGGTCCGCGTCCGTGATGTCACGGTGGTTGATGCCGTGCACGATGTTCTTCAAGTCGCCCTTGCCCGGCGCGGTCAGGAGGACCCGGGCCACACCCTTGCTCAGAAGGTGCTGGCCGAGTCCCTCGGCGTCGCGCCAGCGGCTGGTGTTGTCCACCACGAGGGCATTGTTGATGCCGTAGGCGGTGTAGTCGATGGTGGCCGGGTTGTCCGAGTAGATGACCTGGATACGAACACCGTTGGCCGTGATGGTGTTGGCGTCAGTGTCCACGCGGATGGTTCCTTCGAAGGAGCCGTGGACGGAGTCGCGGCGCAGCAGGCTGGCGCGCTTGGCCAGGTCGTTGTCGGAGCCGCGCCGAACCACGATGGCGCGCAGACGCAGGCCGTGGCCGCCGCCCGCCTTTTCGATGAGCAGGCGGGCCACCAAGCGGCCGATGCGGCCGAAGCCGTAAAGTACGACGTCGGTGCTGGCGCGGCTGTCCGCGCCGCGCTTGCCCACTACCTCAGCCAGTTCGGCGCGGAGGAATTCCTCCAAACTCCGGTGGCCACCGTCGGACTTGAACTTCTGGTTCAAGCGGGCGATATCGATGGCAGCGGCACCCAGCTCCAGCTGCGCCAGCGTGTTCAGCAGTGGCGCCGTCTCCTCAAGGGGCAATTCATCCTTGCTGATCCGGCGCGCGAAGCGGTGCGCCTTCAGGATGCTCATTGTGGACTTATTGACCAGGGACCGGCCATGGATGCTGATCACCACGTTGTTTTCACGGTACAGCCGGCCGATCACCGGAATCATAGCCTCGGCGAGGGCCTCCCGGCCTATCCACGCATCAAGACAAGAATCTGAGGTATGTAGCATCGGACTGCCTTTCCAAAAGGGTGTGGTCTGGTTTAGCTCTAGCTCCTGAGGTGGTCCAGAGAGGGGCTTGACATCCATCGTCCTGCCATTTTCGGGCAGGGGAAACGCTAATTCGGGATGGTTTTAGCGATCCTTTTGGGTAGGTGTCCGGGGTGTTATGCGGTCATGGTGGCGAACATGAGGGCCATGGTGGTGGCGCCGAGGGCTTCGAGGGCGTGTTCGGTGCGGGTGGGGCGTGGGGTGGTGTTGTGGTGGTGGGTGGTTGTGGTCCGGCGGGCGAGGAGGGTGAGGAAGGTCAGGGCTGCGGTTGCGAAGAGCAGTGTCAGCAGGATGCCGGGTGGGTGGTCCAGTGGTGTTGCCGCTGTTGCGGTGGGGTGGGGTGTGGTGGTCATGGTGTGGTGGGCGGCGGGCATGGACGTATGGTCTGCCGGGGCGGTGCCGTGAGCGGTGGCGGGGCCGGTGGCGGGGTGGGTCATCATGGCGATCATGAGGGCTGCGGCGGCCATGGTGAGGGCGTGGTAGGCGCATTTGAGGCGGCCCTGGGTGCCGGCGCAGAGGAGTTTGAATTCGGGCCGGGCGACGGCCTGGATGATGAACCACAGGGCCGCGGCGGCGAGGAGGCCGATCTGGGCGAGTGTGGTGGAGGGTGCGAGGTTCCAGAGCATGGCGGCCATCAGGGCGTTCATGAGGGCGTGGAGGGTGTTGTTGACCCGGTCGGTGAGGTGGTGTGACCGTGCGGCCTGCCAGAGGTGGTAGCTTCCGCCGGCGAGCAGGACGGCGGTGAGGGTCCAGGTAAGTGCGGGGATGTTGAACACGCGGATCACGCTTTCACTGGGGGTCGGGTCAGGAAAAGGGTCGGTCCCCGATGCTGCCCGCGGGCAGCATCGGGGACCGGTTGTTCGGTGCTGGTCTTTCTCCAGCTCTACTTCATGGAGGGCCTGGCTGGTTAGTGTCCGTTTCCGGTGCTGCAGTGGCCGCTGTTGGTGGTGCGGGTTTCGGTGGGGAGGTTCAGGGTGGGGTTTTGGTTGAAGAAGCCGTGGGGTTCGAGCATGAAGCCGATGTTCTGGCGGGGCATCACGGGCCAGTCTTCGAGGCGGACGACGTGGTGCATGCCGAAGGTGTACCAGACCACGAGGTCCTGATCGACGATGTTCCGGTCTTTCTGGGTCCAGATGTGCAGGCCGTCCTCGGCGCCGGTGGACTGGTTGGGGTACTCGCCGGCGGCGAAGCGTTCGGTCCGGTCGTAGGCGGTGACCCAGAGGTTGTTCCGGGCGAACTGGGCGCGTTTGGAGACGTAGGACTCGTCCCCGGCGGCGAGCTGGATGCCGTTGGTGGGGATCAGCCGGTAGGCGACGGGTTCGTCCACGATGTTCTTCTTCTCGTGGTTGGCGATCTTCCAGAACCGGTGCTTGGCGCCGTCGGTCTTGCGGATCGCGGCCTGTTCGGTTTCCAGGAGCCGGTCCACTGCCTTGAACGCGGTGTGGGTGGGGTTGTGTTCCGGGTATTCCATGTCGACCTCGTAGACGGAGTTGTTCGGGCCGTCGAGTTCGAAGTCCATCCGGACGTTGAACATGTGCTGGTGGATGGGGGCGTAGAGCCCGTCGTTGTTCAGGGACTGGCCGTACGGGCTCTTCTCCCCGGGCTGCTGGCCGGCGGTGGAGAGGATGCCGGTGGCCTTGACCAGGAACTCGATGCTGCCATCGAGGTAGAGGTGCCAGTAGAACGCGTACTCGTAGTTCGCGACCGTGGCGATGAAGGAGATCACGAGCTTGCGGCTGCGGCGGGTCTCGGCGGTGCCCTCACGGAAGTCGAAGTGCTTCCACAGGATCGAGTCGTCTTCCTCGTGCATGCAGATCGCGTTCTCGATCGTCCACGGGTTGCCGTGGCTGTCCACGCTGTGGCCGTCGAAGTACTGGATCTCGCCCAGGCAGTCACAGCCCAGGGTCAGGGAGTTGGCCATGTTGCCGATGTTGTACTCACCGGAATCGAACGCGTTCTTCTTCGCCTGCACCGGGGCGGTGTCACCGTACGGGACGACCATTTCAGAGAGCGAGGCACGGTTGATCACCGGGCGCTCCACGCCCTGGTCACGGAACTTCAGCTGGTGCAGGACCAGGCCCTCCCGCGGGGTGAACCCGACCCGGAAGGACCAGTCGGCCCACCGCACATGGTTGCCGGTGACCTGGAAGGACGCGCCTTCGGGCTGGGTGATCTCAATCGGCTTCAAATCCGTGCGGGCCGGGCCGACGTACTTGGGCAGGTAGTTGCCCCGCGCGGCCGGGACCGGGATCGCCTGGTCATCCTCGAGCCTGACGACCTCACCGGAGGACAGGTCATAGAACACGATGAAGTTCTCGATCGGGTGCGCGTACGGGCTGTCGTCGGGTTCGTCCCGGACGAAGACCAGGGCACGCATCAGGCGCCGGCCCTCGGCGTCCTCACCGAAATACCCCACCGACCACGGCTCGAAGCAAACCAGGTCCAGGTCCGTCAGGCCCCGCTTGGCCAGCGCCTCGATGACCTTCGGATCCTTCCGGCACGCCTCCTCACACTCGGCGAACTCATCAAGCATGAACGGCGGCTGGACATTGGCAGCCAGCTGCGTCCACCGATCAACGGTGCCCGAATCAAGATTCACGACCGCCTCGAACGAACGCGCCGCCGCCCGGTCCACCAGGACCGCGTCCGCCTCACGCGCCACCGGCACACCGTTGCGCAGGTCTTCCTTGGCCGGCTCACGCAACTCAACGCTGATAAAACGGAACGACTCCGCCGCCGCCGGCCCCTCCTTCAGGACCGCCACCGCACGGGAAATCTCCTCCCGCGACAACGGATCCAACGGATGCGCCACCCCAACAACAGTCGAGGTCTCAGTATCGATAGTCATGCTTATCTCCTTCATAGATCCTGGTTCAGGATGAGGTTGCTTACGTGGTGTTGCTTTTGGATTGCTTCCAGATGACTGCAGTCAATAGCTGTGGTTTGGGATCGAGGCGAGGTTTTAGCCGGCCAGGAGCCAGTCGGACGCAGCCTTGCGGTAGCGGATGATGCCCTTGTACTCGGCCATGTCGTCCGGGAGTTCGGCCAGGACGTGGCCGAACTTTTCACGCCAAGTGGGAACCTTGGCGATGTCCCTGAGGGGCAGGAGGTAGCTCCGGATCAGGAACAGCAGGACCCCGGTGTGGGGGAGTCGGATCAGGTGCTGGACTTCCACGCGAAGGTGCAGCTTGTCCGGCATATCAGGGTCGGTGGCGATGGTTCCCCGGTCCGGCCCCCATTCAGGGTAGGTTTCGGTGGAGGTGTCCAGCCGGTTGCCGACAGTCATGGTCCAGTTGGTGCGGCGGAACTGTTCGCCTGGCTGCAGTCGCATGAGGAATTGTTCGGCACGGCTGATGATGTTTTCTTCCTTGACCCGCGGGACGGGGCCGTGGATTTCGAGGAAGCTCATCCCGACGTCGAAATTGAAGGACCAGTCCGCGGCGAAGGTGACCAGGCCGGCGTCGAGCCACATCGTGTTGTCCCGAATATCGAGGAGAACGATGTCGTCCTGGATCTGAGTGCCAAGGAACCTCATGGGGCCCATGGGCAGCGAGCCGTCGTCGCCCACGGTGAACTGCACGTCGAGGTCCTGAAGCTTGTTCTGCCAGCGACAGGCATTCCCCTCGCGGTGGAAAAGACATGATGTCCGGGTATTCCGCGGCCATGGCGGGAAGCAGGGTGGCGATCGTGTCCCAGACGGCGGGCCGCATGTGGGGCAGGACGGCCATGCGTGAGGAATCGCGAGCCAGGATCGCCTCGCGGTCGGCCAGTTCCTTAAGGTAGAACTCGTCGATGTCGATGAGCCCGGCTCCCCAGGCCCCGGCGTCTGTCGGCACGTTTTTGTTGGCCGGTTCGACGTTGGCGCTGTAGCGGTACTGGTCACCGATAAACGGGAAGGGAAAGCGCCTGATGCGTTCCGGGAGGGTGGCGGTGTCAGTGTCTTTGTCGAGAGTGATGCTCAAAGGTCCAACTCCAATTCTGGGTCTTCGCTGCGTGAAACACAGCACATCATTGTGGTGTTCTCGGCCTTTTCCTGGTCGGTCAGGTAGAGGTCCCGGTGCTGCGGGGTTCCCCGGAGGACCGGTAGGACACATTCGCCGCAGATGCCTTTGCGGCACATGTTGGGGATGGTTTTCCCTGCCTTTTCGAGCGTTGCCAGAAGGGACACGCCGGACGGCACGTCCAGCTTGAGGCCGCTGCGGACCAGGTTGACCGTGAACGGCTCGCCGTCGTCCAGCTCGGCCGCACCGAAGGCTTCCGAGTGCAGCCTCGCCGGTGGCCATCCCAGCTCCCGTGCCTGATCCAGAACCGCATCCATGAAGGCAACCGGGCCGCAGACGTAGAGGTGCGTTCCCAGGCTCTGGGCCATGAGCTGTTCGGCGAGGACCTTCTGGAAACTGTTGCGATCGCTGCATTCGGTCAGGGCAGGTCCCAGCAGGGCCCGGGCTTCCTCGACGTGGGCTCCGGCCCCGGGCCGGTACACGTAGATCAGGGACGATGTCGTGCCCCGGTCCGCGGCCGCACGGGCGTGCGAGAGGACCGGTGTGATGCCGATGCCGGCGGCGATCAGCAGGTGGTGCGTGGCCGTTGAGGCCGGGGCGAAAGCACTGCGGGGCCGGGAAACGTACACGCGGTCGCCTACGCCGAGTTGGTGCATTGCTACCGATCCGCCGGCCCCGTCCTCGACCCGGAGGACGGAGATGGTGTATTCGGTCGGGCCGTTGCCCGAGCCGGTGAGCGAATACGCGTTGACGCCGCTGCCGTACTGGACCACCAAGTGGCTGCCCGGGACATAGGACGGAAGGCGTGCCCCGGACGGATCAGCCAGCGTGATGCTGACAATCGATTCCGTCTGGAGACTGACGTTGGTCACCTCCAGCTGGAGGCCACCTTCCACCGCCGGGTGGGCAGTGATCGGGAGCGCCGTGATAGTCATGATGCCTCCTCGGCGTGGGCCGAGTACCCTAGGTACGCGCCCATTCGGCGGGAAAAATGATCTGTGGTGGCCAGGCTGGTGGCACATCCCCGGCACTGCACCTCGGAGCCGGCTGGCCGAACGGTTGTGGTGGTCGCATGGCAATGCGGGCAGTAAATTACTCGGGGAGCGGTCTCGTCACTGAGAAGGGTGAGCTCCTCCTGTTGCAGTCCGCATTCCGCGGCGGCGGCCGCGGCTGCGCGGATGTCCGCCGGTGGGCCGGCGAGTACGAGTCGAACTCCAACGTGCGAACGTCCGAGTACGGACCTCAGCTCCGAGAGGGCTTCGGGATTTGCAGCTTTGAAACGGAGATCATGCCTGGGCTGGACACCGGTGTGTTGACCCGCGGTGTCACCTGTGGTGCCAAAGGACGCACAGATGACACCGCGGAAACCAGGTTCCAGGCCTGTGCCTGCTGCCGGCGGCATGGACGCGGAACGCATGGTCGGGTCCTTACGGTGCGAAGGAGCGGTGGCCGGTGAAGAACCCCAGGCCGTACTCGGGGGTCTCAAACTTGACCGTGGTGCCCTTGGGGAAGAACAGCACGTCGCGCTCCTTCGCGTGCGTGACTTCTCCTGTGGCCTCGTCGGTGAGGATGAACTCGCCGGCTACGACGACCTTCATTTCGTCGTAGGTGTATGTGTACACCAGGGGTTCGGAAGCCTTCAGCTCGAAGAAGCCGGCGCTCATGACCGACCCGGTGGGGTTGTGGAGGGAGTCGCCGATTGCGGCGACCGTGCCGGGCTCGTTCATCGGCGGCAGGCCAACGTAGCCGCCTTCGACCTTGTGGATGGATCCGGCCTTGCTCAAAGTTCCTACGAGGGTTTCCATGGGTCTCTCCTATGTGAATGGTGTCGTAAGTGGTTTAGTCAGAACTGTTCGTCTTGTCAGAACTGTTCGTCTTCGGGTGCATATGAAACTGCGCGGAAGGTCATCTCAGCCCCGGCGGGCTCCGGGAGGGGGACCTTCAAACCCGGCACTCTCTGCTTTTAGAGGGGCCAGCCGGGCTCTTCTCCGAGGCCTGCTGGTGTGATGCCGATCACGCTTTTTCGTCCCACAAGCAAACCTACTCCTCCTAATTCATCTAGTCCAGACTTTTTTTAGAATATTCACGCAACAAGACCTTTTCGTCTCCGGGTGCGTAACGTTTGCCCTGGTCCCTCGCGGGTGCATCTCCGGAAGTTTGCTTGGTTTGGCGCCAATAATCGTGTGCAGCCTCTATAGCCGCCGCGTGCCTCCCGTTGTCGCGCACTGGGGCCAAAAAGGTCGATGTGAGGGTATTTCGCCATGGGAGGGTTGGTGGAACTGCAAGCGTTCCGGACGAACGACAGGAAGGCAGGACCGTGTTTGAACGGTCCTGCCTTCCTGTCTTTATGGGGTCAAATCACTGCGGGATGAACTGGCCGGCGCCGGGGCAGCCGCAACTGCCGGTCGCGTCACCTGGGATCTGGAACCCTTTCCATGTCGGGGGCATCCTGATCTGAGGAGCGATCAGTTGCTGCTTTCTGGTTGGAGCGGCGCGATTCATGCTGGGAATAGAACCAAATGGGGATATAGAGCGCCAGTACGATGAAGCCGACCCACGTCGGGGTCCAGCCGATCTCCAGGCTGTTCAGGTAGACCACGCCGACCAGGCACAGGGGCAGATTGAACAGGCCGAAGATCATGGCGACGTTTTTCCAGCCCTTGGGTGCCTTGAAGGGCCTTTCCAGACCAGCAAAGGCCGGATGCTTTCTGGCTCTCACGTAGGCGAACAGGCTGATGCCGTTGGCGCAGGTGTAACCGATCGCCGATGCCGCGACAATCGCGGCGGGGTTTCCCATCGAAATCAGTACCAGGTTGAAGGCTCCGATGACCAGCATGGCAACAGCCGGAGTGCCGTGGCGGTTCGTTTTGCCGAGGGCCCGGGGGAGGTTGCCTTCGGTTGCCATGGAGTGCATTGCGCGGGACGAGCCCAGGTAGGCCGTTTGGATGATCAGTATCATGGCCGCAATCAGCATGATGATGGTGATCATGGAGCCGGCTTGGCCAAAGACTGCCTGGGCGACCGGAATCAAGGGCGATACAGGTTCGTCCAGTATGCCGTCAACACCGAGCACACCGATCACTGCGGCTTGCACCAGCACGAACGAGAAGAAGCAAATGATGCCGCAGGCAAACAGCGCCTTGGAGACATCTTTGGCCGGGTTTTTGTATTCCGGGCCGTAGATGGCCGCCGTTTCCCAGGCGCAGGCACTCCACTGCGCGATCGCAAAGATGCCCAAGAGAATGAGGATATGGTGCATGTCCCAAGACCAGTCGGTCGGCAGCCAGCTGCCGGTGATGTTGGCCAGTTCAATGTGCCCGGTAGCAAAAGGTGCCACTGTGAGGACAACCAGCGGTATCAGAGAAAATGCCGCCAGGATGTAACCCAGTTTGGCACCATCCTTGAGCCCGAACCAGTTGACGACGAACAATCCGCCGAAAATCACCACCCCGGAAATCAACGAGAGCTGGTACTCGGTAAACGTTTCGCCCAGCACCGGAAAAAGCCCATGCAGGTAACCGCCCACCAGGATGGAAAAAATCGCCAGTACGGGGGTCCAGGCGAACCAGTAGCTCCAGGCACTGAAGCCGCCGATCAACTTGCTCTTGTCGTACTTTCCCTTGTAGTTTTCGGTACGAAAAATATGCTGCGCGAAACCCGGCAGGCCAGAGGCCTTGGGAAAGGTCGTAGCCATCTCAGCGTACGCAGCGTTCTGAAAGAAGCCTTGAACGACCGACAGTCCCCAGATAAGAATCGCTGCGGCGGACAGGTACATCGGAAGGTAGCCCAAGGAGGGCAGAATCAGCAGGGGTACGCCCATCGCAATGGCCAGACCCTGCTTCCAGTCGATAGACCTCTCCAGGTCATCGCCCCCATCCAAACGATTTTCACTCATAACAATCTCCCTTGAACAACTAAGCGTTGTCAGATTTTTGTCTACGTCCTGTGTCAGATCGCAGGACGGATGAGGAAGCACTCCCCGAATTCGACACCATCGTCCCGGTTCCGCCGCTAGTTCAGGTCTGGCTCATCGATGAACCTGCCTGAAAGCGAACCCGCTATCGGTGATTGCCTCTCCAGCCCCGGTGGCTCGGCCATGAGCGCCGGATCTTCGAGCTGAAGGCCTCCGAGCCTGCGGTGTGCAAGACACGCCCCGGGCTCTCCTGTGAAACAGATCACTTTGAAGATTACTCCTTAAAGCTGCAATGCAATAGCTTTTAATCCGGACAATCTTCTGCTTCCCTGATGCCCTTGTCAGGACTTGATTCCGGTCAGCGCGCCAACCGTGCCAGTGGAAATGGAGGCGTTAAAGGTCGCGCAGCGCTGGATGGCCGACCCCATCAAAGGCTGCTTCCTTTACAAGACCAGAGCGCGCAAGCAGGGCCCCAAAGCTGCACCAGCAAAGGTTTTACGCCGCAAGCGTCGGGGTTGGCTGGACCGCCGTCCCCCAGGACCGGCCGCTAGTTCACGAGGTCTGACGCGTCGATGTGTAGATCAATGAGAGCCCCAAGTGCGGAACATCCAGAGCCATTCGGTGCTGCCCCGGAGATCCGGCTTTGATCCGCTCGCCAACCAGGTACATCCCTGAGTTGCCGAGAATGACGCGGTTACTGGCGTTGACGAGGGCGGCATCGCCGGGGATGACGCGCAAGTGGGGCATGATGAGGGGTTCCAGGTCCTTGAGCCGAATGTCGCATCCTGCAACCCCCGTGAAGGTTCCGTGGACGGAAAACGGTGCAGTGAACGTCAGGATGTACTCCTCGAAGCCGAGATAGTCTATGTACGGGCCCCAAACAGTCTGTTCACCTGTGGAAGCGGCGGTCGAGAAAAACGGCAGCTTCTCGTAGTCGTAGTACCGGTTACTGCCCGGAGTCCGGTCAAAATCCAGCCTTCCGACGGAACCGGATTCCTTGCGGGACCACCAGTCCAAGGCCCGGCCGCCCTCTTCAACGGATTCATGGGCGAAGAACGTCCCGGCGCCTACGGCAAAAGTGTTCTTCGCCAGGAACTCCCGTGAAAGTTTGTCCAGGCCGGCCAAGGCAGCTTTATCGACCTTGGGCTTGCCGACGAGATTTCGTTCAAGCAACGAGGCAACGTTTCTGGAAAGTTCCTCGATCTCCGCGGAGACACCGTTGGTCCACGAAGTGAGGGCATTGGCAGCATGTACGACTTCAGCGTCGGGCTTCATTGGGTTCCTGAATTGATTGGCTGTAACCGAGGGTCAGTTTCGTGTCTATGAGGTGAAAAATATTCCGCCTGATGTGCTCAAGTGCCAGTTTCTGCGCCCTCTCGGGTTGGTCCTGGGCCACTGCCCGGACCAACTCCAAGTGTTCAGCGGTTGCCGTTTCTGGGTCAAGTGGTACGCCGAGGGGGGCCCACAACTGTTGAACCGACTCTTCCTGAAGCCTGATTTCGGCGTTGGCCAGCCTCGGTGATTGCGCCGATACTGCTAACTCGATGTGGAAGCGGCTGTCAGCAGATGCACGGACCTCGGGGGTCCGGGCCAGAACCAATGCCCGCGCAAGTTCTTGGAGACGCTCGAAGTCATGTGCTTCCGCGCGTTCACATGCCAGGCGGACGGTGGTGGCGGCAATAGCCGAATGTTCGTCTCCGATGTCGCGTATTTCAGAAATAGACGTCGAAAGAAACCAATCGCGTATGGCGTCGGTCTGGCTCTGAGGCTGCTTGACGACAAAGGATCCCCCGCTCCGGCCTCTGCGAGTCTCAACGATGCCCCGCTCGCGCAGTTCCCCCAAAGCTTCGCGAAGGGTGGCGCCGCCGACGCCGAACATCTCCGAGAGTGCCGCTTCAGGGGGCAAGCGTTCACCAACCTTAAGCAGACCGAGCGAGATGGCCGTGGAAATTCTGTCGACAATCGCATCGGCCCGCTCGATTTCGGGCAATGACCGATATATCTGCGACTCGAAGGGGGTCGGCGAGGCCAAAAGTCTGCGCTCCGAAGATGGGCTACGGGTTGGGCTAATACTACAGTCCGGGAGTACTTAAAGGACTTGGATCTGCACTAGAGCCTTTGGTGTCGCTCCCATTAGTGAGCGCCCATCCCGACTCCTGACCAATCCTTAAGGATAGTAAAAACCGTCAGAAAACAGTGTTACCCCTGTCCGTTTGCTTCGGAATCATGGATATCAACCAGAAAGCATCCACTCGGCTGCTACAGGCCGATGGCCGAATCGAAGGGAAAAACCGTGAATCCGACAGCAACCGCGACGACTGCGGTGTACAGCACCACAGATGACATTGTCCGCAACCTGTCCCTCGTAAGGGACGAGATCGCGGCTACGGCGGCCAAAATCGACGAGCAGCAGGTGGCCAGCCTGGCACGCCACATCAGCCTGACGGGCCGCGTGTTCGTCGCCGGAGCGGGCCGAAGCGGCCTCGTCCTGCGCATGGCCGCCATGAGGCTGATGCACCTGGGCCTGAACGTCCACGTCGCCGGCGATACCACCACACCTGCCATCAGCTCCGGCGACCTGCTCCTCGTCGCCTCCGGATCGGGAACGACCTCGGGAGTGGTCAAGGCAGCGGAAACAGCAGCGAAGGCCGGCGCCCGGATTGCCGCTTTCACCACCAACCCGGATTCGCCGCTCGCCGGACTCGCCGACGCAGTGGTGGTCATTCCGGCCGCCCAGAAGACCGACCACGGCTCCAGCGTTTCCCGCCAGTACGCCGGGTCGCTCTTCGAACAGGTACTTTTCGTTGCCACCGAGGCCATCTTCCAGTCGCTCTGGGACAACGACGCCCAGCCGGCGGAGGAGCTGTGGCTGCGCCACGCCAACCTCGAGTAACCGCCAACCCCGGGTAACCGAGGCCTTCAGTTCCTCACCCAACGTTTTCCACACCCAATTGCAGTTCTCTACAGAAAGAAACAACATCATGAAGCTCCAAGTTGCCATCGACCTTCTGACCACTGAAGCCGCTCTCGAACTGGCCGGCAAGGTTGCCGAGTACGTCGACATCATCGAACTGGGCACGCCGCTGATCAAGGCCGAAGGCCTTTCCGTCATCACCGCCGTGAAGGATGCCCACCCGGACAAGATCGTTTTCGCTGACCTGAAGACGATGGACGCCGGTGAGCTCGAAGCCGACATCGCCTTCAAGGCCGGCGCTGACCTGGTCACCGTGCTCGGTGCCGCTGACGATTCCACCATCGCCGGTGCGGTCAAGGCAGCCCAGGCCCACAACAAGGGCGTCGTCGTGGACCTCATCGGCATCGAGGACAAGGTCACCCGGGCCAAGGAAGTCCGCGCGCTGGGTGCGAAATTCGTAGAGATGCACGCCGGCCTGGACGAGCAGGCCAAGCCCGGTTTCGACCTGAACGGTCTGCTCCGCGCCGGTGCCGAAGCCCGCGTTCCGTTCTCCGTGGCAGGCGGCGTGAAGCTCGCCACCATCGCAGACGTCCAGAAGGCCGGCGCCGATGTCGCCGTCGCCGGCGGTGCCATCTACGGTGCAGCCGACCCCGCAGTGGCCGCGAAGGAACTCCGCGCAGCCATCGTCTAGGTCGCTAATTGTCGGTGGCGTCCCGCACCCTTACGGTGCGGGACGCCACCGACGGAGTTAAGACACACCACACCCCGAGGATGAGGGGTTGGCATATTGGGGGACCCTAATCCCTGGGAAGGAAGCTGTTCATCATGTCTAGTCAGGCCGCCGAGTACGTGGAAGTCCTCGTTAATGACCCCGTTCGGCTTTACGAGTTGCTCGACGATGCAGAGGCTTTTCTCCGCCGGGCGCCCCAACAATTTGCCGGCATCCTGGTCACCCGCCATGATCCTGGCCGGTACACGCTCACGCTCAGCGACACCGTTCCCTTTGGGGAGACTCGCGAGCTAGTTCTCTCGTGACTGTCGGTCGACGGCGCAATGCCTGTCGAAAGTTAGAAGGCAACTATGTCTATTACTTACCCTGATTCGAATGTGAGGTCCGGGCAGAATCCGCTCCGGGATCCGCGCGACCGCCGGCTGTCCCGGGTGGCGGGACCATCGTCCTTGGTGCTCTTTGGCGTCACCGGCGACTTGGCACGCAAGAAACTTTTGCCCGCCGTGTATGACCTCGCAAGCCGGGGACTCCTGCCACCGAGCTTTGCATTGGTGGGCTTCGGCCGGCAGAACCGGACGAATGAGGATCTCACGGCCGCGATCAAGGAGTCGGCGAAAGCATACTCCCGGACGCCATTTTCGGAGGCGGTATGGGACCAGCTTTCCGAAGGCATTCGCTTCGTTCAGGGGGAGTTCGACGACGACGCCGCCTTTGGGCGGCTTTCCGCCACTCTGGCCGAACTGGACGAGCAGCGCGGTACACGGGGAAACCACGCGTTCTACCTCTCGATCCCGCCGAAGGCCTTTGAACTGGTCTGCCGGCAGCTCTCGAAGCACGGCCTGGCGCAGGCCGAGGGCGAGAAGTGGCGGCGCGTGGTCATCGAGAAGCCGTTCGGCCACGACCTCGAATCGGCCCGGCAGCTCAACGACATTGTCGAGTCGGTATTCCCGGCCGATTCCGTGTTCCGCATCGACCATTACCTGGGTAAGGAGACGGTCCAGAACATCCTGGCACTGCGCTTCGTCAACCAGCTCTTCGAGCCGTTGTGGAACGCCAATTACGTGGACCACGTGCAGATCACCATGGCCGAGGACATTGGCACCGGCGGCCGGGCAGGGTATTACGACGGCGTGGGCGCGGCCCGCGACGTGATCCAGAACCACCTGCTGCAGCTGCTCGCCCTGACCGCCATGGAAGAGCCGATCTCCTTCAACGCCAATGACCTGCGCGCCGAGAAGGAAAAGGTCCTCGCCGCCGTTCAGCTCCCGGAAGACCTCTCCACGCATTCGGCCCGCGGGCAATTCACCGGCGGCTGGCAGGGCGGCGAGCAGGTCCAGGGCTACCTGGAAGAGGACGGCATCCCGGCCGACTCGACCACCGAAACCTACGCCGCGATCCGGGTGGACATCAACACCCGGCGCTGGAACGGGGTGCCGTTCTACCTGCGCGCCGGTAAACGGCTCGGCCGCCGCGTCACTGAAATCGCGGTGGTGTTCAAGCGGGCACCGAACCTGCTGTTCGGTAACCAGAGGAACGGGAGCCACAGCGACGACGATTTCGGCCAGAACGCCGTGGTGATCCGGGTCCAGCCCGACGAGGGCGCCACGATCCGGTTCGGGTCCAAGGTCCCCGGCACCCAGATGGAAGTCCGGGACGTGACCATGGACTTCGGCTACGGGCACGCGTTCACTGAATCCAGCCCCGAAGCCTACGAGCGGCTGATCCTGGACGTGCTCCTCGGTGAGCCGCCGCTGTTCCCGCGCCACCGAGAGGTGGAACTGTCCTGGAAGATCCTGGACCCGTTCGAGGAGTACTGGGCATCCCTGCCCGACCAGCCCGAGCCATATGCGCCCGGTAGCTGGGGCCCGGCCTCGGCTGATGAGCTGCTAACCCGCGACGGACGCACCTGGAGAAGGCCATGATTGTAGATCTCCCCAACACCACCACCTCGAACGTTTCCAAAAGGATCCAGTCCCTGCGCGCGCAGGGTGGCGTGATCGCCCTTGGCCGGGTCCTGACCCTGGTGGTTATCACAAAGTCAGGGCTGGAGGAAGAAGCGATCGAGGCGGCCAATGAGGCCAGCCGTGAACACCCCTGCCGGATCATCGTGCTGGCTGCTGGCTCGCCGGAGGAACCCACCCGCCTGGACGCGCAGATCCGGGTCGGCGGGGACGCCGGCGCCTCGGAGGTCATCGTGCTGCGCGGCTTCGGTGAACTCGCCGAGGAAAGCGAGTCCCTCGTCGCCGCGTTGCTGCTGCCCGACGCCCCGATCGTGGCCTGGTGGCCGAACGGGGCGCCGGAGAACGCCAGCGAAACCTCGATAGGCCGGATCGCGCACCGCCGGATCACGGACTCGGCCAACGAGATTGACCCGCAACGGGCCCTGGAAAACATCCGGGACACCTACAGGGCGGGCGATACCGACTTCGCTTGGACCCGGCTGACCAACTGGCGGATTAAGCTCGCCGCGGTTCTGGACCAGGCCGGCTCCTCGCCCGTCACCGCCGTCGCGGTCGAAGGCGCCTCAGACTCGCCCAGCACCATCCTGCTCGGGGCGTGGCTCAGGCAGGCCCTGGAGGTGCCGGTCACCATCGTCCCGGGCCCCGTCGGCACTGGCATCCGGGGCGTCCAGCTGACCTTGACGTCCGGTGAGATCCGGCTGCTTCGGCCAGGACTCAGTGTCGCCGAGCTGACCCAACCCGGCCAGCCCGCACAACGGATCTCCCTGCCGCGGCGCAGCCTCCGCGACTGCCTCGCCGAAGAACTCCGCCGCCTCGACCCCGACGAAGTCTTCGGCGATACGGTTCGCAGTCTGGCTACTTCCAAGATGCATCAGGTAAGCCTCCATGAGCAGGGCATCCTGGACCTGGAGGCATTCGGGGTTCCGGCATGAGCCTCACATCCGCGCTGCCCCGGCACCACCCGGGATAGGCGTCCTCACGGGGGACAGCCAGCCTGTTCAATGGCGGACTCGGAGCCACCGGCCGTCCCTACAGCGACTACCCCACGGCTCCGTTCCGGCTTTAAGTCAGAACAGGAGAGGAGCCAGACGTGTGGTCACCTCCCGGGCAGCTTCGGCGTGTTCATAGATAGCGGTGAACCGTTCTGAGGGGCCGGAGAGGCAGAGGGCGCCGCCGGCGGGGCCGTTGGGCAGTCCTACGGGAAGTGCCAGACTCGCGGATCCTTCCGCCAGTTCGTTAATTTCCGAGGCCTCGCCATGGCGCCTTATCTCCGCAAGTTGCGCTTCCAGCTGACCAATGTCCGTGATGGTGTGCTGTGTCAGCTTCGCCAACGGGCCTCTTGGAACAGGGGAGCCCGAATCCCTGAGTTCGGCGAGCATCAGTTTCCCTGCGGCGGAAGCATGTGGATAACGGAGCATTTCGAAAGCTGAGTGGAGCGGATAGTCCCGGTCTTCGTCCGCGATTCTGAGGGAAGTGTTGCGGAACATGATGAGGTGCACCGCGAATCGGTTTCCACGGCGGAACTCTTCTATTAAGGTACGGGCTGCGGTGGTAACGGTGGGCGGGTTCGCAGCCGTAATCAGACCGGAAATCGCGTGTCCGAGCGCGAAGCCGCGGAGGTCGGAGGTACGTGCCAGATATTCGTCCGCCACGAGCGCATTGAGGACCCGGTAGGCGGTCGCCTGGGGCATCTGCAGGGCATCCGTGATCTCTTTCGCCGTCGTGCCGGTGCCGTACCGTGCCACGACTTCCAGGATCTTGAGCGGGTTTGACGCCGTGCTGGGCTTGGAGGTGGGCCGGTAGTAGTTCATGGGATGGGCCTGCCCTGAAACAGGTCCAGCTCCCTGGTCTCGTCGTAGATGCCGACAGCTGCCAGGCGCCTTGGGAACCGGAGGTGAAGGAACGTGGCGTAAATGACGCTGGCAAGGAGGACGCAGGCGTAGATGACGGTCTGCAGGCTGCCTGTGCGAATCGATGCCGCCGCAGCTGTCCAGAGCACCGCCCCGAGGGCCAAGGTGGTTCCTGCCCCCAATATCCAGCTGGCGTAGGTGCTCTCCCCGATGCGGCGCAGGAAGAAGGGCAGGGACGCGCTAGCCAGGATATAGGACCCAAGGTATCCGTAGGCGCCCAGCGTGAGGAGGTTCACGAGCCCCCGTTCCGGACTGGCAGTTGAAGTTATGACTGCAATGGGAACGATGGCAACGACCGGCAATATGAGCATGATTGCCATCGAAGGGGTTCGAAAGACGGGATGGGTCCTGCCGGCTATTCTCGGCGCAACGCCTTCCCGGCCCATACAGAAAAATATCCGGGCAAGGGCGTTAGCAGAGGCGATCGCGCACG
Organism: Arthrobacter globiformis; assembly: GCF_030817195.1. Taxonomy (NCBI): domain Bacteria; kingdom Bacillati; phylum Actinomycetota; class Actinomycetes; order Micrococcales; family Micrococcaceae; genus Arthrobacter; species Arthrobacter globiformis. The sequence continues at coordinate 408,237 of NZ_JAUSYZ010000001.1, forward strand.
CAAACCACGATGCAGCGATCCCTAGGTCAAGGATTGCAGCGGACACAGGGGACGACTGGGAAAACAGGTCAGACAACGGCGTAGGGCTCGCTGCGATGCTTAGCGGTGCCTCCTTGAGTGCTGCATCTTGGGCGGCCACGGCGAGAAGGCAAAGTACACCCATGAGGATGGGGGTCCACGTGATGGCCCGGGGGACGGAGACGAAGGGTCTGTGCGCCTCCCCTCCCAGCGTGGTCGGGCTTTCGAAACCGACAAAGGCACTAACGGCGACGACGATTCCGATCGGTAGCGCGTCAAAATTTCCGTTCCAGGAAAACACGCTCCCGAGGCTGAGCTTCGACGGGTTGAAGGCGAAGTAGATGATCATAAGGATGGCGAGGACTCCGATTGAGATGGATTCCATCAACACCGTGAACCACGCCGATACACGGATCCCTCTGACCATGAGGAAACAGGCGGTGGCCGCTGCGGCAAGAATGACCAGCACTGTGAACACCTTGGAGTCCGCGGCGGGGATCCCAAGGTTGGAGAACAGCTGGCCGACGTAGACGCCAACGAGCAGCAGAGCGGCCATGGCCACGAGGCCGTAACCGAAAATAGCTGACCATCCGGCGGTGATCGCCGTCCGCTGCCCAAGTCCCTTGGCGGTGTAGCTGTAGAGGCCGCTGACGGCTGCCATGCGCTGTGCCATTGGTCTTAGGCAGAAGGCAACCAGGACCATGACGGCCATGGCCACGCCGAATGTCACCAGAAGGTTCGGCCCGTTGGATCCAAAGACAAGACCCGGGAAGACAAGAGCCGGAATGACGGACATGGCACCCGCAGGCGCCACACCGGCAACCGCCTGCGCGAAGACCGGTAAGAAGGAAAGTTTCCGGCGGCGCAGACCCTCCACCGGCGAGCGGGGAGTGATAAAGCGATCACCGCGTGCAGACACTGGGTACCAACTCTCCCTTCGGGTGGGGGCGCGCTCGCCTTGCTCCGAGGGCGCAAGTCATCGAGCCAAGGTGCAGAACATTAGCATTTCGGAGGCCCCCAGCGATAGGCACGGCGGTGTTTCCGAATGTTTCCAACATGTTAACTGGAGTGGGAATTTATGCTCCGGAATTTCTCAAGTAAATGTTTATGAAACCCTCGCCTAAAGGAATTCCGTGGCATAGCTTTGCTTCTTGTAAGGAATGCAAGTGACCGGAATCACATTGCCAGGGTTCGGCGCAGAGCCCGGCTGACTCTTCGGAACAGAGGACGTTCACTTGCACCGGTGATGAACAGTTCTGACAACGCCGAACAGTTCTGAGAATCCAGGGACCTTTCGTATCCATTAGCCCCACGGCCACATCAGCTACCGGGGCCGGGCACGAGATCCAGGCCGGGCGTGTTTGGGTCAACAACCACCGTGACTACCCTCGGCTACTTCAAGCCCGCTTCCGGAGCGCTTCGGCTTCCGGGCCGTAGGCACCCTCATTCCGATTTGTTTAGGAGATAAAGCATGACTATCGATACTGAGACCTCGGCCGTTGTTGGGGTGGCGCATCCGTTGGATCCGTTGTCGCGGGAGGAGATTTCCCGTGCGGTGGCGGTCCTGAAGGAGGGGCCGGCGGCGGCGGAGTCGTTCCGTTTTATCAGCGTTGAGTTGCGTGAGCCGGCCAAGGAAGACCTGCGCAACGGTGTGCCGGTGGCGCGTGAGGCGGACGCGGTCCTGGTGGACCGGGCGGCGGCGCGTTCGTTCGAGGCGGTCGTGAATCTTGATTCGGGCACCGTTGATCGGTGGACGCAGCTGGCTGCCAATGTCCAGCCGCCGTTCATGCTTGATGAGTTCGCCGAGTGTGAGGAGGCGTGCCGGAAGGATCCGAAGGTCATCGAGGCGCTGGCCAAGCGGGGCCTGACGGACCTGGACCTGGTCTGCTTCGAGCCGTGGTCGGTGGGGTATTTCGGTGAGGACGCCGAGGGCCGGCGCCTGATGCGTGCCCTGGTCTTCGTCCGGGACGAACCCGACGACAGCCCGTACGCGCACCCGATCGAGAACTTCATCGTGTTCTATGACCTGTCCTCCGGTGAGGTCGTCAGGCTCGAGGATGACCAGGCGATCCCGGTCCCGGCCGCGCGGGGCAACTACCTGCCCAAGTACGTCGGCCCGGCCCGCACGGATTTGAAGCCGATTGAGATCACCCAGCCCGAAGGCGCGTCCTTCCAGGTCACCGGCAACCATGTGCGGTGGGCCGACTGGTCCTTCCGGGTCGGGTTCACCCCGCGGGAGGGCCTGGTCCTGCACCAGCTGAAGTTCCGTGACCAGGGCGTGGAGCGCCCGGTGATCAACCGTGCCTCGCTCTCTGAAATGGTCGTCCCGTACGGTGACACCGCCCCGGTGCAGGCGAAGAAGAACGCGTTCGATTCCGGTGAGTACAACATCGGCAACATGGCCAACTCCCTGACCCTGGGCTGTGACTGCCTGGGCGAGATCCAGTACTTCGACGGCCACAGCGTGGACAGCCACGGCAACCCGTGGACGATCGAGAACGCGATCTGCATGCACGAGGAAGACGACTCGATCCTGTGGAAGCACTTCGACTTCCGTGAGGGCACCGCCGAGACCCGCCGCAGCCGCAAGCTCGTGATCTCCTTCATCGCCACGGTCGCGAACTACGAGTACGCGTTCTACTGGCACCTCTACCTCGATGGCAGCATCGAGTTCCTGGTCAAGGCCACCGGCATCCTCTCCACCGCCGGGCAGCAGCCCGGGGAGAAGAGCCCGTACGGCCAGTCCCTGAACAACGACGGGCTCTACGCCCCCATCCACCAGCACATGTTCAACGTCCGGATGGACTTCGAACTCGACGGCCCGAACAACGCCGTCTACGAGGTCGACATGGAATACCCGGAACACAACCCCACCCACACCGCGTTCAAGGCAGTGGACCGGCTCCTGGAAACCGAACAGGCCGCGATCCGCAAGACCGACAGCGCCAAGCACCGGTTCTGGAAGATCGCCAACCACGAGAAGAAGAACATCGTGGACGAACCCGTCGCCTACCGGCTGATCCCCACCAACGGCATCCAGCTCGCCGCCGGCGACGAGTCCTACGTCTCCAAACGCGCCCAGTTCGCCCGGAACAACCTCTGGGTCACCGCCTACGACCGGACCGAACGCTTCGCCGCCGGCGAGTACCCCAACCAGTCCACCGGCGCCGAGGACGGCCTGCACATCTGGACCCAGAAAGACCGGAACATCGTCGATCAGGACCTCGTGGTCTGGTACACCTTCGGCATGCACCACGTCGTCCGCCTCGAAGACTGGCCCGTGATGCCCCGCCAGAACATCGGCTTCATGCTCGAACCCCACGGCTTCTTCAACCAAAACCCCACCCTGAACCTCCCCACCGAAACCCGCACCACCAACAGCGGCCACTGCAGCACCGGAAAGTAACTAATCCAAAGTCGAGATCGCGGGAGCCCACTCGCTTATTTCGCCCGCGGCGCTCCCGCGATCTCGCCACTGGGCCGATTAACCTCCCGCACTCACCTACGTGCTCGGATAATTGCCGTCCGCGGGTCCGTCTAGTACCCGCCGCAGGCCAACGGGATCGATGCAGCGTAGGACACAAAACGATCAGTTCATCAAAGGAGATGTTATGAGTGAAAATCGTTCGGATGGCGTCGATCATCTGAAAAGATCGATCAACTGGAAGCAGGGTATGGCCATCGCGCTGGGCGTGCCGCTGCTGATTCTGCCCTCACTGGGTTACCTGCCGATGTACGTGTCTGCTGCAGCAATCCTCGTCTGGGGATTATCGGTCCTTCAGGGTTTCCTGCAGAATGCCGCGTACGCGGAAATGGCCACCACCTTTCCCAAGGCCTCCGGTCTGCCGGGTTTTGCGCAGCTTGTGTTTCGCAGCGAGAACTACAAGGGCAAGTATGACAAGGGCAAACTGATCGGCGGCTTCACGGCCTGGAGTTACTGGTTTGGCTGGAACCCGATTCTGGCGATCTTCGCCATCCTGGTCGGCGGTTACCTGCATGGGCTGTTCCCAGTACTGGGGGAGACCTTTAGCGAATACCAGCTCGCACTGATTGCAGGGGTGGTGATCTTCGGCGGGCTGTTCGTGGTGAACTGGTTCGGCCTCAAGGATGGCGCCATGTTGGGTTACATCCTGGCGGCCATCTCCCTGATACCCCTGGTCATCCTTGCCGTAGCCCCTTTTGCTACCGGACACGTTGAGATGGCCAACATCACCGGCAGCTGGTGGCCGACCGACTGGGCCTGGGACCTGCACCACATCCTGATGCTGTTTGGCATCTTTGGAATCGCCCAGTGGAGTGCCTGTGCCTGGGAAACGGCGGCCATCTACGGTCCTGAATACAAGAATCCCGGGAAAGACGTCCCCAAGGCGCTGCTTGCCTGCGGCCTCATTTGCCTGGTCCTGTATGTACTGCTGCAAACGGCGGTGATCGGTGTGCTTGGGGTTGAGGGTGTGCAGGCCGAAGCGGTGTCGCCCCTGATTCCTGTCGCCCAGGCTACCTTCGGCGAGGCCGGGTCGATCATCACGATCATCATGCTGGTCGCGGCCATGGTCCTGATCATTCAAACGGCATACCTTGGTTCGTCACGAGCCATGCACTCCATGTCGGCGGAAGGCAACCTTCCCAAATTCATCGGCAAGACGAACCGGCAAGGAACTCCCTTCGTTGCCATGCTGATCATCGGCGCCTTCAACCTGGTGTTGATTTCCATGGGAAATGCAGCCGCGATTCTTGCAGCCTCGGCGATTGGTTACACCCTGGCGAACGGCATCAGCCTGTTTGCCTATGTCAAAGCAAAGAAACACCCGGCCTTCGCCAGCCTGGAACGGCCTTTCAAAGCACCCAAGGGCTGGAAGCACGTGGCTCTGACCTTCGGCCTGTTCAACGTGCCGCTGTGCGTGGTCGGCGTGGTCTACCTCAACAGCCTGGAGATCGGCTGGACCTCAACGTGGGTCGGCTTCCTCGTACTGGCGCTTTACCTGCCCATCTGGTTGTACTCCCAGCATGAATCTCGCCGCGCGAGCCGTAAAGCAGCCGCAGTTCACGTTCCGGATCGCGATACCGCAGATTCTGAGAAGGTTCTGGACCCTACGTCCGTGATGTAGCGGAGGGAAATGGAGCAGCCCTAAAAATGCGGTCCCCGGCGCGACTCGACAGTCGAGCCGGGGACCAACCCACTTAAACCACGTCGTTAGTGCTTCAGAGAGGAAGCCATCATGCCCATCGCTTACAGCATTCTTTCAGTTGCCGCTGGCAGCAAGGTCGCAGGCAGGCGGTGCGGAGTTTCGCCTGTCGCGATAATCCTGCAGCGGGGATAGTGGCCATGGACACGCTAGCCCTGAGCCTCATTGAACTGGGGGCCGTTGTGTTCTGCCTCGGCCTCTTGGCCAAACTTGCCGGGCAAATCGGAATGTCACCCATCCCGCTCTATCTTCTGGGGGGACTGGCCTTTGGTACAGGGGGGATTGTCGAGCTTGCAGGCATGAAGGAGTTCGCGCACCTTGCCGGGGAGATCGGCGTTATCCTGCTGTTGCTTATGCTTGGCTTGGAATATACGGCGTCCGAACTTTTCATCGGGTTGCGGAGATCCTGGCAGGGCGGAATACTCGACCTGGTCCTGAACTTCCTGCCGGGGGCAGGGCTTGCCCTTTGCCTTGGGTGGGGACCCGTTGGTGCCATGGTGATGGGCGGCGTCACCTATATTTCCTCGTCGGGCATCGCCGCGAAGGTGATCAGTGATTTGGGCTGGGTGGGTAACCGCGAAACCCGTGTTGTGATCTCCATCCTGGTGTTTGAGGATCTGACCATGGCCGTGTATCTTCCCGTCCTCACTACGGTAATTTCCGGCGTCAGTTTCGTCGCAGGGCTCACAACAGTGGGCATCGCGCTGGCTGTAGTGACCGTTGTCCTCGTGGTTGCGCTGCGTCACGGACACCATGTCTCGAAGGCCGTTCACAGCGAGAACTCAGAGGTGTTCCTCCTGAAAGTCCTGGGCGCGGCCCTGCTCGTAGCCGGCTTGGCATCAGCCATGCAGGTGTCGGCGGCAGTGGGCGCTTTTTTGCTCGGTATCGCAATCTCAGGTGCCACCTCGCACAATGCCAAGCTCATCCTGGCGCCGCTGCGGGACCTTTTTGCCGCGATCTTCTTCGTGGCGTTCGGACTGAACACCGATCCGGCATCCATCCCGCCCGTGCTTGGCTGGGCACTCGTGCTCGCCCTTATCACCGCGGCCAGCAAAATTGCCACCGGCATCTGGGCTGCGAAGCGTGCAGGTATAGATCGGTCTGGCCGCCTCCGTGCCGGAACGGCGCTCATAGCACGCGGCGAGTTCTCGATAGTTATCGCCGGATTAGCACTGGGATCCGGCGCCGTAAGCCAAGAACTGGCAGCCATGGCTACTGCCTACGTGCTTGTCATGGCCGTTGTCGGTCCGTTGGCCGCGCGCTACGCCGAACCATTAGTCGACATGGTGCTGCCGTACAAGGATGTCGTTACGAGGGCATAAGTAGGGCTGGAGGAAGACCTGGCGCGGTCCCCGATGTTGCCTCAAGCAGCATCGGGGACCGCGCCTTTTTAACGCCAGGAGATCCTAGGGCGGAGGCGCCGTACGTCAGGGCTTCCCGGTCGGCAGCGACGGGACTCCATGTGTTTCCAAATGTTTCCAACATGTTAACTGTGGTGGGAATTTCCGGGCCCGAATTTCTCAAGTAAATCTTTATAAGTAACTTTCATAAACGAATTCCCTGACGTAGTTTTGCTTGTGGAAGGAGCGCTGGTGACCGGTATCACACCCAGTCATCTGCACCGGTGATGAACAGAACTGACAAGGATGAACAGTTCTGAGAATCCAAGGAACCCTTTTCTGCCTATCGCCCGCAAACGGCAACACCACCAGGCTTCCGGGCCGTAGGCACCCTCATTCCGATTTGTTTAGGAGATAAAGCATGACTATCGATACTGAGACCTCGACTGTTGTTGGGGTGGCGCATCCGTTGGATCCGTTGTCGCGGGAGGAGATTTCCCGTGCGGTGGCGGTCCTGAAGGAGGGGCCGGCGGCGGCGGAGTCGTTCCGTTTTATCAGCGTTGAGTTGCGTGAGCCGGCCAAGGAAGACCTGCGCAACGGTGTGCCGGTGGCGCGTGAGGCGGACGCGGTCCTGGTGGACCGGGCGGCGGCGCGTTCGTTCGAGGCGGTCGTGAATCTTGATTCGGGCACCGTTGATCGGTGGACGCAGCTGGCTGCCAATGTCCAGCCGCCGTTCATGCTTGATGAGTTCGCCGAGTGTGAGGAGGCGTGCCGGAAGGATCCGAAGGTCATCGAGGCGCTGGCCAAGCGGGGCCTGACGGACCTGGACCTGGTTTGCTTCGAGCCGTGGTCGGTGGGGTATTTCGGTGAGGACGCCGAGGGCCGGCGCCTGATGCGTGCCCTGGTCTTCGTCCGGGACGAACCCGACGACAGCCCGTACGCGCACCCGATCGAGAACTTCATCGTGTTCTATGACCTGTCCTCCGGTGAGGTCGTCAGGCTCGAGGATGACCAGGCGATCCCGGTCCCGGCCGCGCGGGGCAACTACCTGCCCAAGTACGTCGGCCCGGCCCGCACGGATTTGAAGCCGATTGAGATCACCCAGCCCGAAGGCGCGTCCTTCCAGGTCACCGGCAACCATGTGCGGTGGGCCGACTGGTCCTTCCGGGTCGGGTTCACCCCGCGGGAGGGCCTGGTCCTGCACCAGCTGAAGTTCCGTGACCAGGGCGTGGAGCGCCCGGTGATCAACCGTGCCTCGCTCTCTGAAATGGTCGTCCCGTACGGTGACACCGCCCCGGTGCAGGCGAAGAAGAACGCGTTCGATTCCGGTGAGTACAACATCGGCAACATGGCCAACTCCCTGACCCTGGGCTGTGACTGCCTGGGCGAGATCCAGTACTTCGACGGCCACAGCGTGGACAGCCACGGCAACCCGTGGACGATCGAGAACGCGATCTGCATGCACGAGGAAGACGACTCGATCCTGTGGAAGCACTTCGACTTCCGTGAGGGCACCGCCGAGACCCGCCGCAGCCGCAAGCTCGTGATCTCCTTCATCGCCACGGTCGCGAACTACGAGTACGCGTTCTACTGGCACCTCTACCTCGATGGCAGCATCGAGTTCCTGGTCAAGGCCACCGGCATCCTCTCCACCGCCGGCCAGCAGCCCGGGGAGAAGAGCCCGTACGGCCAGTCCCTGAACAACGACGGGCTCTACGCCCCCATCCACCAGCACATGTTCAACGTCCGGATGGACTTCGAACTCGACGGCCCGAACAACGCCGTCTACGAGGTCGACATGGAATACCCGGAACACAACCCCACCCACACCGCGTTCAAGGCAGTGGACCGGCTCCTGGAAACCGAACAGGCCGCGATCCGCAAGACCGACGGCGCCAAGCACCGGTTCTGGAAGATCGCCAACCACGAGAAGAAGAACATCGTGGACGAACCCGTCGCCTACCGGCTGATCCCCACCAACGGCATCCAGCTCGCCGCCGGCGACGAGTCCTACGTCTCCAAACGCGCCCAGTTCGCCCGGAACAACCTCTGGGTCACCGCCTACGACCGGACCGAACGCTTCGCCGCCGGCGAGTACCCCAACCAGTCCACCGGCGCCGAGGACGGCCTGCACATCTGGACCCAGAAAGACCGGAACATCGTCGATCAGGACCTCGTGGTCTGGTACACCTTCGGCATGCACCACGTCGTCCGCCTCGAAGACTGGCCCGTGATGCCCCGCCAGAACATCGGCTTCATGCTCGAACCCCACGGCTTCTTCAACCAAAACCCCACCCTGAACCTCCCCACCGAAACCCGCACCACCAACAGCGGCCACTGCAGCACCGGAAACGGACACTAAACAGCCAGGCCACTAAAGAGGCTGGGTTCTAACAAGCAGAACCGGACAAGAACCAAAGAGCTGGACTCCAATCAGCCCTGAACAGGTGGTCCCCGGCGCCGCCCCCACGGCAGCACCGGGGATCACCTGTATCCAAACCCCAGACATCCCAGCCCCAAAACCTCGGTCCCCGATGCTGTCAGCACACCCGCGTCAGGGACCGAACCCATCTCCGGCCCAAACCGGCAATGCCCTTTTCCTGACCCGGCCCCAGTAGTGAAAGCGTGATCCGCGTGTTCAACATCCCCGCACTTACCTGGACCCTCACCGCCGTCCTGCTCGCCGGCGGAAGCTACCACCTCTGGCAGGCCGCACGGTCACACCACCTCACCGACCGGGTCAACAACACCCTCCACGCCCTCATGAACGCCCTGATGGCCGCCATGCTCTGGAACCTCGCACCCTCCACCACGCTCGCCCAGATCGGCCTCCTCGCCGCCGCGGCCCTGTGGTTCATCATCCAGGCCGTCGCCCGGCCCGAATTCAAACTCCTCTGCGCCGGCACCCAAGGCCGCCTCAAATGCGCCTACCACGCCCTCACCATGGCCGCCGCAGCCCTCATGATCGCCATGATGACCCACCCCACCACCAGCCCCGCACCGGCCAATGGAAGCCAAGCGGACGGAATGCCCGACGGAATGTCGATGACCATGCCGCACTCGCACCACGCGATGACAGCGGCACCCCACAACACGGCACCGGACACGGCAACAGCGGCCGCGGCAGCATACGGCCACGCCGCCCCGGCAATCCTGCTCACAGTCTTCTTTGCCGCCGCAGCAGCGACCTTCCTCACCCTCCTCCTGCGCCGCCGGGCCATGACAAACTCAGCCCACCACCAGGCCGCCACCAAACACTCCACGCGCACCGAACACGCCCTCGAAGCCCTCGGCGCCACCACCATGGCCCTCATGTTCGCCACCATGACCGCCTAACCAGCATGACCGCCTAACCCCCACACCTACCCAAAAGAGTCGTTTGACAGGAAGAGTTCCACCATGCTCATCGGACTGATCGCCCTCGGAAAAAATGGGGTTCAGCATGTGCGAACGGCTGCGCAACGGTCGGTGGAAGCACCGGCTACGACCGCAATCAGGACGTCACCGATGTGGCCTCGGTGGACGAGTTCCTCGCAAAAGTGCCGGCGCCGGCCAGTACACCAAATCGTGCATAACGGCATCGAATATGGCCTGATGCAGGCCTACGCGAAGGGCTACCAGCTGCTCACTGTTCGCCCGCTTCGCATCGCGTGAGCACAGCTCCCCGGCGATGAAGATGATGTCCGCCCTTCGCCACCAGTTCGGCGGCCACGCGACCCATCCCGCCGGGTAGCGTCCGCCGTGTACCGTCTGCCGTTATCCACAGCAGGACCGGATGAACGACGACGGCGCCACGCGCTGAGGTGCCCGGCGTCCTGGACGGAGCCGGGCACCTCAGCCGGTTGCTGCCAGGTTCCTGCACCGTCACCGCAGTCCGTGGTTGTGCGCCAGGGCGATGGCCTCGGTGCGGGAACCGACGTCGAGCTTCTTGAACAGGTTCCGCACATGGAACTTGACCGTATTCTCGCTGATGCCCATCGCTGAGGCGATGGTGCGGTTGCGGTTTCCGGCGGCGAGGTGCTGGAGCACTTCGAGTTCCCGGGCGGCAAGGTTCCATCCGGCGACATCCCCGGCGGGACGTGTCGGCAGGTCCAACGGGAGCGAGACGAAGACGTCCGCACCCCAGCCCGGCATGACGTCCATCCGCAACTGGCCGGTGAGCGCCTGGACCCGGCGGTCCAGGCGGCTGATACTCGGCGCGTCGGCGGCAAGTGCACCGCGGCCGTCGTCGCGCACATTGATCAGCAGGTTTTCGCCGTCGCAGTCCCACTGCGTCCGGATTCTGCTGACCTCAGGTTGTTCCATCATGGCCAGCACAAGTCCGCGGACGACTGCCCTTGCCGCGTGGGCAACTTCGCCGGGAAGGGCCCGTCCATTCAGCGGCGGTTCGATGAACTCGGCCTCAATGCCGCTGTAGCCCGTGAGCGGTCGCAGGTCCTCCCGCAGGCGTTCGAAGGCTTTGGCGACCGGCTCTTCCACCAGGTCCGTCGTGCGGTCGCTGAGGGTGCGGAGCTTTACCAGGGCCTTGGCGGTGAGGTCAGTGACGGTTGTGCGGGCTACTGCATTGTCCAACTGGGGCGAGCGCAGGGCTGCCAGGAGGGTCTCTAGGGTGGTGGAGTGCAGGTCGGTCAGTTCCGCCGTCACACGGATGCGTTCAGCCGAGGCCGCCCGGGATTCCAGCAGGTACGACGGCGGCGCATCGGCCACTTTCTCCTGGATCCGCTTGGCAGCAAGGTTCCAGAGATACCTCACCAGGTCCAGCTCGGCGTTATGGCGTGAATCGGCGGGCTGGGGATCGGTGATGACGAGGAGGGCCTGGCTGGAGGCGTGTTTCAGGGCCAGGGCGGCCCGGGGCCGGCCGGCAAGCTCGGCCTCCCCGAACCAGGGGGTCTCATCCGAAAGGGTGGCCCGAAGCGTGTCAAGCTCGGCGATGGAAACCCGGGAGATGATTTCTTCCGCGCCCGCCTTCTTCTGCGGCCGCCCCGTGCAGTCTTCGGTGAAGATCACCAGTGCGCTGCTGCCAAGGTAGGGAAGCAGCGCATCACGTAGCCGCTCCGCTATCTGGGTCAGGGGGGCATCGGCGACTGCTGCCACGGAATGCAGCAGCGGCCACGGCAGGTCTGAAACGGGCATGGTGGACGCCTTGGTGGGCTGGTCAGTGGCTGCGCTCATTCGAACAGTTTACGGCCGCCCAGTCCGAAAGTGTAGGAAAAACCGTCAGAAAACAGTGTTACCCCTACCCATTTGTTTCGGGAGTATGGGTGTCAACCGGAAATGCATCCGTTCGGCCGCTGCAGGCCGACGAACCGAATCAAAGGGGATTAATTGTGAATCCGACAGCAACCGCGACGCTTATCGCAGACAGCACCACAGCACTCGACTGGACGCCCGAGGACCAGCGGGCAGTGGACACACTCCGGGTTTTGGCCGCCGACGCCGTGGAGAAGGTCGGCAACGGCCACCCCGGCACCGCGATGAGCCTGGCTCCGGCCGCTTACCTGCTGTTCCAGAAGCTGATGCGGCACGACCCGCGCGACCCGGAATGGATCGGCCGTGACCGGTTCATCCTGTCACCGGGGCACTCCTCCCTGACGCTGTACAGCCAGCTGTTCTTCTCCGGCTACGGCCTGGAACTGAAGGACCTTCAGGCGCTGCGCACGTGGGGCGCGCTGACCCCCGGCCACCCGGAATACAAGCACACCCCGGGCGTGGAAATCACCACCGGCCCGCTGGGCCAGGGCCTGGCCTCCTCCGTGGGCTTTGCCTACTCCCAGCGCCGCCTGCGCGGCCTGTTCGACGCCGATGCTCCCGCCGGCGAGAGCCCGTTCGACCATACCATCTGGGTCATCGCTTCCGACGGCGACATCCAGGAAGGCGTGACCTCTGAGGCTTCGTCCCTGGCCGGCCACCAGGAGCTGGGCAACCTCGTGGTCATCTACGACGAGAACCACATCTCCATCGAAGATGACACCGACATCGCCTTCACCGAGGACGTCCTCAAGCGCTACGAAGCCTACGGCTGGCACACCCAGCGCGTGGACTGGACCGAGACCGGCGAATACGTCGAAGACGTCCAGGAGCTCTACTCCGCGCTCCTGGCTGCCAAGGCTGAGACCTCCAAGCCGTCCATCATTTCGCTGCGCACCATCATCGGCTACCCGGCCCCGAAGAAGCAGAACACCGGCAAGATCCACGGTTCAGCCCTCGGCGCCGACGAAGTCGCAGCCCTGAAGGAAGTGCTGGGCTTCGACCCCGCCAAGTCCTTCGAGGTTGACGAGGACGTGCTGGCCCACGCCCGCCAGGTCGTGGACCGCGGCGCGGCCGCCCGCAAGGAATGGGAAGAGTCCTTCGCCGCCTGGCAGTCCGCCAATCCGGAAGCCGCTGCCCTGCTGGAGCGCGTCGAGGCCCGCCGGCTCCCCGCCGAACTCGAGGCCGCCCTGCCGGTCTTCGAAGCAGGCAAGGACGTCTCCACCCGCGCCGCGTCCGGTAAGGTCCTGAACGCCATCGGCCCGGTCATGCCGGAACTCTGGGGCGGCTCGGCCGACCTCGCAGAATCCAACAACACCACGATCGAAGGCTCACCGTCGTTCATCCCGGCTTCCCGCTCCACGGAAGCGTGGAAGGGCAACCCCTACGGCCGCGTCCTGCACTTCGGCATCCGCGAGCACGCCGCTGCCTCGATCGTGAACGGCATCTCCCTGCACGGCAAGACCCGCGCGTTCTCCGGTACGTTCCTGATCTTCAGCGACTACCAGAAGCCGGCCATCCGCCTCGGCGCCCTGATGGGCGTCCCGTCCATCTATGTGTGGTCGCACGACTCGATCGGCCTCGGCGAGGACGGCCCCACCCACCAGCCGGTGGAACAGCTCGCCACCCTCCGTGCGATCGTCGGCCTGGACGTCGTCCGCCCGGCCGACGCCAACGAGGTTGGCATCGCGTGGAAGACCATCCTGGAGAACCACGAGAACCCGGCCGGCATCGTCCTGACCCGCCAGAACATCCCCACCTACGAGCGTGGCGAAGGCGCAGCTGAGGGCGACACCTTCGCTTCCGCGGCTGGTGTGGCCAAGGGCGGCTACGTGCTGGCCGAGGCATCCAAGGACGGCAAGACCGTGGACGCGCAGGTCATCCTGATCGCCACCGGCTCGGAAGTCCAGCTGGCCGTCCAGGCCCGCGAAGCCCTCCAGGCCGAAGGCATCGCCGCCCGCGTGGTGTCCATGCCATGTGTCGAGTGGTTCAACAAGCAGGACGCCGCCTACCGCGAGGCTGTCCTGCCCGCTGCGGTCAAGGCCCGCGTTTCCGTTGAAGCAGGTCTTGCCCTGGGCTGGAAGGAATTTGTCGGCGACGCCGGCCGCTCCGTCAGCCTCGAGCACTACGGCGCATCCGCCGACTACAAGCGCCTGTTCCAGGAATTCGGCATCACCGCGGAAGCAGTCGCTGCCGCCGCCAAGGACTCCCTCGCCGCCGCGGGCAACTAATTCCCACCCGCGCTGCGGCCGGTGCCGCGGGACGGCCCCCACGGGCGTCCCGCGGCACTGCCAACTGTCATCATTTTCGAAGGAAGAAGCAGAAGCCATGACCAACGCAACACCCACCGCACAGCTTTCCGACGCCGGTTTGTCCATCTGGCTGGACGACCTCTCCCGTGAGCGGCTCGACAGCGGCAGCCTGCAGAAGCTCATCGACCAAAAGAACGTCGTCGGCGTAACCACCAACCCGTCCATCTTCCAGGCCGCGATCACCTCCGGCACGGACTACGATGCAAAGATCGCCGAACTCGCCGCGCAGGGCGCCGGCGTCGAGGAGACGATTTTCGAGATCACGACGGCGGACGTCGCCGACGCCTGCGACCTCTTCGCCCCGATCGCCGCCGCCACCAACGGTGTCGACGGCCGTGTCTCCATTGAAGTCGACCCCCGCCTCGCCTGGGACACCGCCGGCACGATCGCCGAAGCCAAGAACCTCTACAAAAAGGTCGACAAGGACAACGTCCTGATCAAGATCCCGGCCACGATTGAAGGCCTGGAAGCCATTACTGCCGTGCTGGCCGAGGGCATCAGCGTCAACGTGACCCTGATCTTCTCACTCGAGCGGTACCGCGCAGTCATCAACGCCTTCCAGGCCGGCCTGAAGCAGGCCATGGACAACGGCCACGACCTCTCCAACATCCACTCCGTCGCGTCATTCTTCGTTTCGCGCGTGGACACCGAAATCGACAAGCGCCTGGACGCCATCGGCACCGACGCGGCCAAGGCCCTCAAGGGCAAGGCCGGCGTTGCCAACGCCCGCCTGGCCTACCAGGTGTACGAGGAGCTCTTCTCCACCGAACGCTGGGCGGTGCTCGCCGAGGCCGGCGCGCGCCCGCAGCGCCCGCTGTGGGCTTCCACCGGCGTGAAGGACCCGGCCTACCCGGACACCCTTTACGTCACCGAACTGGTTGCCGCCGGCATCGTGAACACCATGCCGGAGAAGACCCTGGACGCCACGTTCGACCACGGCGTGGTCACGGGCGACACCATCACCGGCACTTACCGGGAAGCGAACACCGTCCTCAACGCCCTCGAGAACCTCGGCATCTCCTACAACAACGTCGTCGCCCTCCTGGAATCCGAAGGCCTGGACAAGTTTGTTGCCAGCTGGAAGGAACTGCTGGCCGACGTCAACGGCGCCCTCTCTACCGCACGGAAGGCCTCCTAGACATCATGTCCATTTCACCCCTAAATTGCTGTATCAACCCCAGCATCCTCTCGGCCGACTTCGTCAACCTGGAAGCCGAGTTGGCCCGCATCGGCAACGCCGACGCCGTGCACGTGGATGTCATGGACAACCACTTCGTGCCGAACCTGACCATTGGCCTGCCCGTCGTCGAGCGGATCCAGAAGGTCAGCCCCGTGCCGCTGGACGCGCACCTGATGATTTCCAATGCCGACCGCTGGGCGCCCCAGTTCGCCGACGCCGGCCTGAGCTCGGTGACCTTCCACGTCGAGGCGTCAGACGCCCCCATCAAGCTCGCCCGCGAACTTCGCGCACGCGGGTCCAAGGCAGGCATGGCACTGCGCCCGGCCACGCCGGTGGAGCCCTACCTGGACATGCTCCCCGAACTGGACATGTTGCTGATCATGACGGTGGAACCGGGCTTTGGCGGCCAGGCATTCCTGGACGTCATGCTGCCCAAGATCCGCCGCGCCCGCGCCGCGGTTGACGGTTCCGGGGTCGACGTCGCCATCCAGGTCGACGGCGGCATCACGGAAGAAACCATCATCCGCGCCGCCGAGGCTGGCGCCAACGTCTTCGTCGCCGGATCGGCCGTGTACGGCAAGCCGTCACCTGAGGACGCTATTGAGTCGCTGCGAGCAAAGGGCCAACTCGCCTTCGGCCCAACAGCATCGCGCCCCAACAATGTCGTACTCCAACAAGCCTGAAGGGCCACTCATGCGCGTTCACATCGCAACCGACCACGCCGGCATGGAGCTGAGCTCCCACCTCATCACGGCACTGTCAGCCAGCGGCTACGAGATGGTTGACCACGGGCCGGCCACCTACGACGCCGAGGACGACTACCCGGCCTTCTGCATCAACGCCGCCACCGCCGTCGTGGCCGACCAGGCCGCGGGCGTGGACGCCCTCGGGATCGTGCTGGGCGGCTCAGGCAACGGTGAGCAGATCTCCGCGAACAAGGTCAAGGGCGTGCGTGCTGCGCTGGCTTGGAACTTGGACACGGCCAAACTCGCGCGTCAGCACAACAATGCCAACGTCGTCGCAGTTGGCGGGCGCCAGCACACCGTTGAAGAGGCCACCGAACTGATCAAGGCATTCCTGGCCGAACCATTCACCAATGCCGAACGCCACGAACGCCGCATCGGCAAGATTGCCACTTATGAGTCCACCGGCGAGGTTGCCGAGTAATTCGGCGCTTCACCCAGACATCCGGAGCAAGGAGTCCGCATGCCCATTGCAACCCCAGAGATCTATGCCGACATGATCGACCGTGCCAAGAAGGGCGGCTTCGCGTTCCCGGCCGTGAACGTGACGTCCTCGCAGACGCTGAACGCGGCGTTGCGCGGTTTCGCGGAGGCCGAGTCTGACGGCATCGTGCAGGTTTCCACCGGCGGTGCGGCGTACTGGTCCGGTGCCTCGACCAAGGACATGGTTGCCGGGTCGCTGGGCTTCGCCGCGTTTGCCCGTGAGGTGGCCAAGAACTACAACGTGAACATCGCCCTGCACACGGACCACTGCCCCAAGGACAAGCTGGACGGTTTCGTGCTGCCGCTGCTGGCCGCGTCCGAGGCCGAGGTCAAGGCCGGCCGCAACCCGATCTTCAACTCGCACATGTGGGACGGTTCGGCTGAGACGCTGCAGGAAAACCTGCGGATCGCCCGTGAGCTGCTGGACCGTACCGCTGCCGCGAAGATGATCCTTGAGGTCGAGATCGGCACGGTCGGCGGCGAGGAGGACGGCGTTGAGAACGAGATCAACGAGAAGCTGTACACCACGGTCGAAGATGCGCTGGCCACGGTGGAGGCGCTGGGGTCGGGTGAGAACGGCCGCTACATCACGGCGCTGACCTTCGGCAATGTGCATGGCGTGTACAAGCCGGGCGGGGTGAAGCTGCGCCCGGAGATCCTGAAGGACATCCAGGCCCAGGTCGGTGCGAAGATCGGCAAGGACAGCCCGTTCGACCTCGTGTTCCACGGCGGCTCGGGTTCCTCGGACCAGGAGATCGCGGACGCCGTGTCCTACGGCACGATCAAGATGAACATCGACACGGACACCCAGTACGCGTACACGCGTCCGGTGGCGGACCACATGTTCAAGAACTATGACGGCGTGCTGAAGGTCGACGGCGAAGTGGGCAACAAGAAGACCTACGACCCCCGCGTCTGGGGCGCCTCCGCCGAAGCCGGCCTCGCAGCCCGCGTGGTGGAAGCAACCCAGCAGCTCGGCTCCGCCGGCAAGACCCTCTAGCCAATTACCACCACTACACGTTGAAAGTGATCACATGAGCACTGAACCATCATCAGCCGCTGGGCGCGGAGCCAGGGCTGCGTACCGGGTCCACATAGGCACCGACCACGCGGGTCTTGAATTGAGCCGTTCGCTGCAACAGGAACTGACCAGCCTGGGGTATGACGTGGTGGACCACGGGCCGACGGCATACGACGCAGAGGACGACTATCCGGCCTTTTGCATCGGTGCCGCTGAGGGCGTCGCCCGCGACATCAACGACAACCGGCCAAGCCTCGGCATCGTCATCGGCGGCTCCGGCAACGGCGAACAGATCGCGGCGAACAAGGTCAGGGGCATCCGCGCCGCCTTGGTCTGGAACGAGTCAACTGCGCGGTTGGCCCGGCAGCACAACGACGCGAACGTCATCGCCATCGGCGCCCGCGAACACACGCCGGAAGAATGCCTCAAATTCGCGGTCCTTTTCCTCCAAGAGCCCTTCACTCATGACTCCCGGCACAAACGCCGTATCGCGCAGATCGCGGACTACGAAACCTGCCTCACCCCGCTGGCATGCGAGATCAGTCGAAGGGACGCCCTGGCGCGCATCAGCGTCAGCGTATGAAACGTCCCCTACGCGCCGGCTGAAATCCGGTAGTGAAACCCCAGCCGGTCCTCAACCTCACCGCACGTAATCCCCGCCGGTGATGTCGATCGTCGCCCCGGTGGTGTGCCGGGAACGGCCCGACGCCAGGAAGGTGATCACCTCGGCGACGTCCTCCGCCGGCGTGACTTCACCCAGCGGAAGCCCCTCGAGCATCGGATCGTCAGGCGGGATGTGCGCGGAGATATCCGTCGCCACCCAGCCAGGCGCCACCGCGTAGGCGAGGATGTTCTCCTTCGCGTAGCCGCGGACGATGCCCTTCGTGAGGGCGAGCAGCCCGCCCTTCGCCGCGCCGTAGGCGAGGTGCTCGGCGTCGTCCCCCCGGTGCGCCGAGCGGCTGGTGACGTTGACGATGATGCCACCGCCCCGCGAACGGAAGCCGAGGATGGCCTCGCGTCAGAGGTCGGCAGGGGCCAGCAGGTTCAGCTCGTAGTTGGCCGCCCAGCCCTGCCGCCATGCGCCGGCGTCATCGATGTCGGACGCCAGCCACGCCCCGGCATTGTTGATCAGGACGTCGACGCCGCCGCGCCAGTCGGCCGCCTCGGCCCATACCCTGCGACGCTCGGCCGGACCCCGCAGGTCGCCCTGCACCAGCTGCACCCGCCCGCCGAGGCGGTCCGCCGTGGCCCGGGCGGAGTCCTTGTCGTTGCCATAATGCAGGACCACATGCGCGCCCTCGCGGTGGAGGGCCACCGCCGTCGCGGGGCCAATGCCGCGCGAGGCGCCGGTGACCAGGGCCGTCCTGCCCGCCATCCCTGTGCCGCTCATGCGACGGCCTGCGCGCCGGTGATTTCGACGACGGAGCCGCAGATGTACGGCGCCTCGTCCGAGGCGAGGAACGCCACAAGTGCGGCCACTTCCTCGGGCTTGCCGATGCGCCCGAACGGCACGAGTGCCTCGAGGTCGGCCACGGTACGGCCGTTGCGGGCCAGCCCGGATTCGAGCATGGGCGAGTGGACCTCACCCGGTGCGACGGCGTTGACCCGGATGTTGTTCGGGGCGTAGTCGCGGGCCAGGTTCTTGGTGAATGCGACGACGGCGGCCTTGGACACGTTGTAGGCAATGTGCGCCGGCGCCGGATACAGGCCCCACTGGGAAGCCGTGTTCACGATGGCCCCGCTGCCAGCCTCTATCATGTGCGGAAGGACGGCCCGGCACAGGTGGAACAGCGAGTCGACGTTGACCGCGAAGGAGAGATCCCAGTCGTGCTCCGTGAGGGAGAGCAGGTCCCCGCGCCGGTTGACGCCGGCATTGTTGGCCAGGACGTCGAGCCGGCCGCGGCTTTCGACGATCTGCCCGGCCGCCGCGGAGGCCTCGGGGTCGAGGAGATCGAAGACCAGCGGCTCGGCGAGAGGCCCTCGCCAACGAGGCCGTCGGCGACTTCCTTGGCCGCTGCCTCGTTGACGTCGCAGATGAAAACGTGGGCGCCTTCGGCGGAGAGGCGCCGGCTGATCGCGGAGCCGATGCCGCCGCCGGCCCCGGTGACCAGGGCCGTCTTGCCGTCGAAGCGTCCGGTGAGTCCCGTCGTCGTCAATGCTTTAGTCCGCCAGGGAGAAGATGGTGCGGTGCCAGGCCTTGGCCTTTTCCCCGGTGAGGTCGTACATGATGTGTTTGACCACGGTGTATTCGTCGAAGGAGTAGGTGGACATGTCCTTGCCGAAACCGGACTGCTTCATGCCGCCGTGGGGCATTTCGCTGATGATCGGGATGTGGTCGTTGACCCAGACGCAGCCTGAACGGATTTCGCGGGTGGCGCGCAGGGCGCGGTAGACGTCCTTGGTCCAGGCGGAGGCGGCAAGGCCGTAGGGGGTGTCGTTGGCGAGTTCGATGGCTTCGTCGTCGGTGTCGAACGGGGTGACGGCCAGGACGGGGCCGAAGACTTCGTCGCGGAAGATTTCGCTGTCCGGGGTGGCGTCGGCGACGAGGGCGGGCCGGTAGTAGGAGCCGTTGGCGAGCTCACCTTCGGGGATTCCGCCTCCGATGACGCGGGCGTAGCCGCGGGCGCGGTCCACCATCTCGGCGACCTTGTCGCGGTGGCCCTGGGAGACAAGCGGGCCGAGATCGGTGGCGGGGTCGGAGGTGGGGCCGAGCTTGACCTTGGCGTAGAGGTCCGCGACGCCGGCGATGAAGTCCTCGTACAGGGAACGGTGCACGATGGCCCGGGTGGCTGCTGTGCAGTCCTGCCCGGTGTTGATCAAGCTTCCGGCGACGGCGCCATGGATCGCAGCCTCAAGGTCGGCGTCGTCGAACACCACGAAGGGTGCCTTGCCGCCGAGTTCCAGGTGGACCCGCTTGGCGGTGGTGGCGGCGGCGTCCAGGACGGTGCGGCCCACGCCGGTGGAGCCGGTGAAGGAGAGCATGTCCACGTCCGGGTGGCGCAGCAGTTCCGCGCCGACGGTGGAGCCACGGCCGGTGATGACGTTGATGACGCCGTCCGGGACGCCTGCCTCGGTGGCGACCTGGGCGAACAGCAGCGTAGTGAGCGGGGTGATCTCGGCGGGCTTGAGGACGATGGTGTTGCCGGCGGCGATGGCGGGCAGGATCTTCCAGGCGGCCATCTGCAGAGGGTAGTTCCATGGCGAGATGGAGCCGATGACGCCGATCGCTTCGCGGCGGATGGAGGACGTGTGGTCCGCGGAGTATTCGCCCGTGGCCTTGCCCTCGAGGTTGCGGGCAGCTCCGGCGAAGAAGGCGATGTTGTCGATGGTGCCCGGGACGTCGAACTCGCGGGTAAGACGGATCGGTTTGCCGGCCTGACGGGATTCCAGTTGGGCGAATTCCTCGGCGCGCTCTTCCATGAGCGCGGCGAACCGGGTGAGGACGGCCGAGCGTTCGGCCGGGGTTGCCCGGGACCAGGCCGGGAACGCGTCCCGCGCGGCTTGGACCGCGAGCTTGACCTCGTCGCTGCCGGCAACGCTGATGGTGGCGACGGTGGTTCCGTTGGACGGGTCGATGACGTCCGCGGTTTCCCCGGTGGTGCCCTCGAGGACCTTGCCGTTAATGAACTGGCTCACAACTCCTGCTTTCAGTCGTTCGAAAAGTGTTTGGTTAGGCGCCGGGCGCCCAGATGTCGCCCACGGTGTAGCCGGTGGGGAAGGGGTCTGTGGGGTCCAGGATCCACTGGCTGTGTCCTGTCACCCAGCCCCGCCCCGTGACGGTGGGGAGGACCGCCGCCCGGCCGCCGACCGTCGTCGTGCCAGTGAGGCGGCCGATGAATTCGCTGCCGATGATGCTGTGGTGGGAGAAGTCTTCCCCGACGGCAAGCTGGCCGCGGGCGTGCAGCGCGGCCATGCGGGCGCTGGTGCCGGTGCCGCAGGGGGAGCGGTCCAGCGCGCCGGTCCAGGTGGACGGATCGGACGGGACGAGCTTGCCGTTGGACAGCACAACGGTGTTGCGGTCCTGCCGGCCCGCCACCCGGTCCCCGGTGTGCAACATGATCAGGTTGACGCCGCTGATGAGCGGGTTGTCCGGGTGGCTGACGCTGATCTGCTCCAGCGCGGCCATCTTGATGAGCGCTCCGGCGCGCGCCAGGTCCTTGCCGTTGTCCGGGTGCAGTTCCAGCCCGACGTCGGATGCCTTGGCCTGGGCGAAGAACTGGCCGCCGAACACGACGTCGACAGGAACCGTGCCCAGTTCGGGCACCTCGAGCGGAAAGTCTAGTTCGACGACGAACGCCGGGACGTTCACGACCGTTACCGAGAGGACCTTGCCCTCGTGCACCTTCGCCACCGCCTGGACAGTGCCCACCGCGGTGTCGATGGTGACGACCGTTTCCGGGCTGCGGGCGGGGACGATGCCGGCCTCCAGCACCGCGGTGACGGCGCAGATGGTGTTGGAACCTGACATCGGGGTGAACCCGCCCTGCTCCAGGACGACGATGCCGAAGTCGGAGCCTTCGTTCACCGCGGGCAGGATGATCACCGAGCAGAGTCCCGGGTAGCCGCGCGGCTCATGGAGCATGAGCCGGCGCAGCCAGTCCAGGTTTTCCTTGCAGTACTGCAGGCGCTCCACCATCGTGTCGCCACGGACAAGCCCGGCGGCGGAGGTCAGGATCCGTCCGGGCTCGCCCTCTGCGTGCACCTCGATGGCGTCGAGGGCGAGTCTGCTGGTGGAGCGCTGGCTCATGCTGCCACTGCCGGGATGACGCCCGCGTTCTGCAGGATGGCGGCGAAACGCTCGCGCTCCTCGGCGGGGAGGGGCAGGATCGGCAGGCGGGCAGGTCCGACCGGGTGACCGATGAGTTCCAGGCCGGCCTTGATGCCTGCCACGTAGTTGACCGACTCGAGGAAGTCGCTGATGGCCCAGAGGTGCTTCCACAGTTCGCGGGCGCGGTCCAGATCCTTCTGCTCGGCGAGGGCTTCCCAGAATTCGACGGCGAGTTCGGGAACCACGCCGGCGGTTCCCCAGACGGAGGCTTCGGCGCCGCTGGCGATGCCGAAGAACGTCAGGGTGTCCCAGCCGTTGAAGGCCTTGATGCTGTCGGTGTGGTTGGCGAGCAGTTCTGCCAGACCCACGGCGTCGTCGGAGGTGTTCTTGATGTAGTCAACGCCGTCGATGTGGCCCAGTTCAGCGAGTTCGGCGGCGGTGAGCCGGATGCCGGTGGCGCCGGGGACGTTGTAGTAGACGATCGGCAGGGTGATGGAGCCGGCGACGGCGGACAGGAACGCCTTGAGGGTGGTGAAGTCGAGGGGGTCATAGAACGGCGGGACCAGCATGATGGCGTCCGCGCCGACGGTCTCGGCGTGCTGGGCGAGGTCGATGGCGCCCTGGGTGGAGAGTGCGCCGATGCCTGCGACGACGGGGATGCGGCCGTCGGCGCCCTTGACGTAGAGCTCGATCACGCGGCGGTATTCGTCAGCGGAAAGCGTCGTGAATTCGCCCGTGGTGCCGGTGGGCACGATGCCGTGGATCCCGGCCGAAACCAGGCGCTCCACCTGGTGCTGCAGCGCGGCTTCGTCGATCGCGCTGCCGTCCTCGGTGAACGGGGTGGTGACTGCTGCGAGGATGCCGCGGAGGTCCTTCTTGGTGCGTGACATGTTTCTGTGGGTCCTTTCGTAGATGAAGTCGGGGAGGCTTCAGCCCGCGTGGTTGCGGGGCAGGAAACGGGCTGAGGTGAAGGGAAGCAGGGCCGGGCTCTTCCTGCCCTGCAGGATGAGGTTGGTCAGGGCTGCGGCGCTGCCGGGTGCCAGGGTGACACCGAGCATGCCGTGCCCGGTGGAAACAAACGTGTTGCTCAGGCCGCCCAGGGCGCCGATGACCGGCATGCCGTCCGGGGTCATGGGGCGGATGCCGGCCCGCGGGGTCACTGGTTCGGTGGGCGGTTCCCAGCCCCTGAAGTACGTGCGCGGCGCCCGCAGGATCGCATCGATCCGGACCTGGTTGATCTTCTCGTCCAGGCCGCCGAATTCCATGGTTCCGGCCAGGCGCAGACGGGCGTTGAACGGGGTCACGGCCACCTTCGCGTCGGAGAGGTTCACCGCGCCCTTCAGGCCGTAGGCGGGGACTTCGAGGCTGTAGCCCTTGCCCGGCCGGACCGGAATGGGTGCCTTGAACAGTTTGGAGAGCGGGCCGGTCCAGGCGCCTGCAGCGAGAACGAACCGGTCGCCGTCGAACTTTTGCTCACCGCTGTGAACAGCGGTGACGGTGCTGCCGTTGAACGTGACCCGGTCGATGGGGGAGTTTTCGATGATCTGCACGCCCATCTCCACCAGCCGCTTGTGCAGGGCCGTGACCATGGCGCCCGGATCGACGTGCCGTTCCTGCGGGAAGTAGATGCCGCCGTAGACGGCGTCGGTGAGGAGCGGTTCGTGGTTCCGGACGTCGTCGCCCACCAGGACCTGCGGGTCCAGGTCGAAGGACTTGGGCAGGTCCAGGTTGTCCAGGTGGTGCTCGAGGTTTTCCTTCTGCGTGAAGGCCATCAGCAGGCCCTCACTGTGCATTTCGAAGTCCATGCCGTCGGCACGATATTCGTCGAAGGTCTCGATGGTGTGCTGCGCCAGGCGCAGGTGCCCTTCGAAGCCGGCCCGCTGGTCCTGGAAGTTGGACCGGCGCCACATGTTGAACATGAACTTCAGGAAGCCCGGCTGCACGGAGGGCCTGATGTACAGGGGGCTGTCCGGGCGCAGCATCCACTTCAGGGACTGAAGAACGACGCCGGGTCCCGGCACGGGTGCCGCCTCTGCCGGCACGATCCAGCCGGCATTGACCTCGGAGGCGCCCAGGCCGGTGGCCCGGGCATCGATGACGGTGACGTTCTCGCCCTCACGGGCCAGGTGGTAGGCCTGCGTGAGGCCGATAACGCCGCCGCCAATTACAACGGTGTGCACTGTGTTTCCTTTCTTGGTCCGCTTTTTAACCCGGCCGGGCTAGAAACGGACGGCGTCCACAAACTTCTTGAGGTCTTCGTTGTCGCAGTTGTCGAATGCGGCTTCCGGGGTGGCATTGACCGCGATTTCACCGTTGTGGAAGAACACCACGCGGTCGGCTGCCTTGGAGGCAAAGGCCATGTCATGGGTGACGAGTGCCACCGCGATGCCGTCCTCCTCCTTCAGCCGGCGCAGAACGTCCAGGACCTCGGCTGCGACGGGCGGGTCAAGGGCGGAGGTGATCTCGTCGCAGAGCAGGAGTTTGGGCTTCATCATCAGGGCCCGGGCGATGGCGACGCGCTGCCGTTCACCGCCGGAGAGCTGGGTGGGCTTGCTGAGGATGTGGTGCGCCATGCCCACTTCGGCCAGTGCTGCCTCGGCGCGGTCCCGGGCGTCCTTTGCTCCGGCGCCGCGAACCTTGCGGGGTGCCAGGACCAGGTTGTCCAGCACGTTCATGTGCGGCCATAGCGTGTAGGTCTGGAAGACCATGCCGACTTCGGAGCGGACGCTGTCCCATTCCTTGGTGCGCTGCTGTTCGGTGAATACGGTCTGGCCGTCGACGATGATCTGGCCCTCGTCGGGGTCGGTGAGTCCGGCCAGGGCTCGCAGCAGGGTGGACTTGCCGGAGCCGCTCTTGCCGATGATGACGGTGATGTCGCCCTTGTTCATCTGGAAGTCGACGTTCCTGAGGATCTGCCGGGGGCCGAAGCTCTTCTGGAGGCCGCGGGCCTCCACCAGGACCTGCCCGCTGCCGGCGCGGCCCGCGATGTGCTCCAGAGTTGTCACCTGGGTGCCCTTCTGTTCGCTTCCATCATTGTCCTTCTGCTGGCGGCTGGAAAGCTGCGTGCCGGCTGTCGAGTGGCTGGGTGCGGAGTGGCTCATGCCGGCACCGCCGTCCGCGAGTCTGCGGTCCGTGAACCCGGCGTCGGTGAGCCAGGCGTCCGGGAGCCCGGCATCATGCGGGAGACGAGTTTCCGGGGCGGCGGGCCGCCCATGCCGGAGCTGTTCTGCATCCGGCGTTCCAGTGCGCTTGTTGCCAGGGACACGGGGAAGGCGATGGCGAAGTAGACGATGGCGGCCAATGTGAAGACTTCCAGGGACCGGTACGTCTGGGAGGAGATGGTGTTGGAGATGAACATCAGGTCCGCGACGGCGATGGTGGAGACGAGGGCCGTGTCCTTGAACAGGGAGATGTTCAGGGACAGAATCACCGGCAGCTGCTGGCGAAGGGCCTGCGGAACGATGATGTAGCGAAGCTGCTGGAAGCGGCTCAGCTGCAGCATCCGCCCGGCTTCGACCTGTTCCACTGGCACCGACTGGAAACCGCTGCGGTAGGCCTCGGCCATGAAGGCCGTAAGGTTGGCCGTCAGCGCGATGACTGCCGAGACCTCACCGGGAAGGGTGACGCCGGTGAGTGCCGGCATGGCGTAGAAGATCCAGAACAGCTGGACCAGCAGCGGCGTGCAGCGGAATACCTCGATGTACGCCTGGGCGGCCCAACGGATGACCTCGATCTTGGACATGCGTCCTACGGCCACGGGGACGGCGAGGACCATGCTGATGGCAATGGTGATGAGGGTGATCTGGACGGTGATTCCGAGGCCCTGCATCATTGCAGGCAGTGCCCGGGCAACCACGTCCCAGTCGAAGTTGTAGTTCATGATGTCTTGGCTCCTTGCCGGGTGACTTCTTGCCAGATCAGTTCCTGGCAGGTCACTTCTTCTGGAGGTCGCCGAGGTTGTCCACCTCGAAGTAGTTGACCTTGGCGTAGGCCTGGGCGAGCTTGCCGCTCTTCTGCGCGCGCTCGATGGCGATGTTCACGATCTGCATCGAACGGGCGTCAACGCCGGCGGGTACACCGTAAGCGGCGGTGCCCGAGTAAATCGCCGGATCCGGCACGATGATCTTCAGTGTCTTGTCTGCCTGGGCCTGCGATTCAGCGGTGGGAAGGTCGGTGAATTCGGCGACGGCCCTGCCGGCCTGAATGGCGGAGATGGCGTTCGAGTAGGAATCCATGGGCATGATCTTGGACGTCAGGCCCTTCAGTGTGGCTTCCGGGGCTGCGCCCTGGGCGGTTGCAATCTGGCCGCCGCTCTGGATGATCTGGTCAGAGGTGGTGTGTGGCGAGTTGGCCTTCACCACGAACACGCCGGGGTATTCGTAGACGGGGTTCGTGAAGGAGATCGCCAGTGACCGCTCCACGGTGTAGTCCAGGTTGGCTGCGAAGTCGTAACGGTTGGCCTGCAGGCCGGCCACGATGTTCTTCCACTCCGCGGCCACCGGTACCAGTTTCACGCCCAGCTGCTTGGCGAGTTCCTCCAGCGGAATAAGGTTGGGCCCGCCCAGCGTTCCGTCGGCCTGCTGGACAGTCATGGGCGGAGCGATTGCGACGCCGACGCGGAGCTCGCCGCGCTTCTTGATTTCCTCGATGAACGTGCCCTGGGCCGAGCCGGTGGAAGCGGCGGCGCTGTTGCCGCGGAAGCCGCTGCCGAAGAAGCCTGCGGCTGCGGACAGTACGGCGATGGCGAGGACAGCAAGGACGATCTTGCTTGTTTTGGTCATTTTTAAACCCTCTTTACGGGAACGGGGTTACCGGGCTGGCAGCGGCGCTAAGCGCCGTCCACAGCTCGAAGGAAATTTGTGGCCGGCTGCCGGGGGTGCTGCCGGTTGGGGAGGTGGGGGACGGCGTAAGCAGTGTGCCGCCGTCATGGTTTGGTTGTTTTATTGTCAAACAATCTGCGCGCTGGTTCCAGAGTAGCGTTGTGACCCGAGCCACGTCCAGTACTTTTTTCGTTGGCCTTGAACCGGGGGAAATATTGCGGCAATGTGCTCACCACGGCACCCAACTGGGTAGCACTTCAGGGCGTTCTCAGGGCCGGAAGGCCCTGAGCTGCTACCTACTTTCGTTCTCCTGTGGAGCTGTGAAACCTATTGGTTCTCGCCTGCCAACCGGTGCCCGATCGGCCCTTAAATGTCGGACCGTCCCCCTAGTCTGGGAGTGTCCGGTCAGGGGAGAAGCCGGCAAGTGGGTTTCAGAAGGCCAGGTTTCCGGGAGGGAGAGGCGGCATGGACGTCCATGCGTTCGTCACCGACGACGAGGCGTGGGTTCCGGCTGTCGACTTCACGGACCAAGAGGATTCGCTGCTGACAGGCACCGTGAGCTTTCCGCTCCCCTCCTTCCTCACAGCCGACGAGGCGCTCTCCATGGTGGAGTCGACCGACCGGCTCATCGCCTGGGCAATAGCCATGAAAATGCGTGCCCTGGCGAGAGTCGAAGAAGCGATTGGCGAAGAATCCCCCCGGCGTCCAGAGAACCAACCGGTGCGCTTTGGCGGGGACGAGGTCCATGCGCTCGCCGTCAGTGAAGTGTCCACCGGCTGTGCGCTCACGGAAGGCGCAGCCGCGCGCTTCCTGAATAATGCCGCGGATCTGACGACGTCCCAGTGGGAAGTTCTTGAGGCGGTTGAGGCGGGCGAGATCTCCGAGGCGCACGCCCAGATCATTCTCGACCAGGCCCGCTCCCTGCCTGCCGAGCAGGCCGAAATGTTCGCTGCGGTGGCACTGCAGCGCACGCGGACACGGCAGGGCCGTCGCCGCACCCCGTCCGAGTTGCGTGCCTGCCTGCGGCGGTTGCGCGAGAGCCTTCATCCCGAGAGCCTCGCGGCGCGTAAGGAGTCTGCCCGGCGTGAGCGCGGTGTCTGGTTCACGCCCGAGCCGGACGGCATGTGCACGCTATCCGCGGTCCTCACGGCGGAAGTCGGGATGGCCATCTTTAATGGGCTCGACCGCGATGCACGGGAGGCCAGCGCACGGGCTGCAGAGCCCGTGTCCCTTCCTGGGCCCGGCGCTGCTCTTGGGCGCAGCGCACCTCCCGATCCCCGCACGCTCTCGGAGCTCCGCGCTGATGCGTTCGTGTACCGTTTTTTGGGCGCATCTGATGAGTCGGAATCTGGGGCATTCCGCGCCGAAGTTGTGGTGACCATTCCCGTCGGACTCGTCCTCGGTGACGGTGGTGTCCTCGGTGACGGCCTTGTCCTCGGCGACGGCTCAGGAACAGCCGAACTCGAAGGCTACGGTCCCGTTGACGCTGCCACGGTCCGGCGCCTGGCGGCCCTTGCGCCCACGTGGCAGCGGCTCTTCACTGACTGCACCACTGGCCAGGCCCTGGGTGTGGGCCGTGTGGCCTACCGTCCACCGAAGGCACTGCGCCGGTACCTATACTGCCGTGACGGGACCTGCCGATTCCCGGGATGCACGCGCCGGGCCGCCGCCTGCGAACCCGACCACACCATCGAGTGGCAGGACGGTGGCGCCACCGACGCCGGCAACCTGGCAATGCTCTGCCGAAAGCACCATGCGCTGAAGTCCATCGGCGCCTGGAGCTACAGGCAGTCGTCCCCAACCGGGGATCTTGAGTGGCGTTCGCCGCTTGGCAGGGAATACAGCACCGAAGCGGTGGATTTCGGCAAAGCCCTTTACCCGCCCAAGGAGCCAGAACCCCCGCCCTTCTAGGGTGGATCTATTGTGGTCTGGCTTAGTCCAGTGCGAAGACCTGGCCGGTCTGGATGCCCTCGACCGACTTCACGTATGCGCGTCCAACCTCATCGGCGGGCACCTGCGAGAACCCCGGGAAGAACTCGTGATAGCCGGACGCCTCGGCCAGAACTGTGGGGCTGACGGCATTGATCCGGATGCCGCGGGGCAGTTCGGCGGCGGCGGCCATCACGAACGACTCGAGGGCGCCGTTGGCCAGCGATGCCGCGGCGCCGGTCAGGATGGGCTCACGGGCGAGGACGCCGCTGGTCAGCGTGAAGGAGCCGCCGTCGGAAATGTACTCGGCGCCGAGCTGCACCAGGTTGACCTGGCCAAGGACCTTGTCCTCAAAGCCGGACGTGAAGTCCTTGTCCGTGAGCTCGGCGAGCGGCTTGAAGGGAACCGAGCCGGTGCAGGAGATGGCGGCATCTACCGTGCCCACCTGATCGAACATGCGCCGGATCGAGTCAGGTTCGGCCAGGTCCACGCTGATATCGCTCGAGCGGGAGGCTTCGAGTACCTCGTGCCGTCCCTTGAGTGCTGCGACTGCCGCGGAACCGAGCAGGCCGTTTGCGCCAACAATAAGAATCTTCATGGGCTGTTACTCCTTCTTCTTTTTATCCGTCTGGGGTGCGGCCGCACGTTGTGTGTCCAGCAGCGCGATGAGTTCCTTCGCGCTGTCGATCGTGTGTTCGGCGAAGGCTTTCCTGATGACCTCAAGGTCTTTGGTCCGAATGGCCTTGACGAGCTTCTCGTGCACGCGGTGGGCGCGGACGGGGTCTGCGCGGGTAGCCTGGTCCTGGGCGAGGATGATGGTGACGTGGGCTTCGGTGACGGGCCAGAGTCGCAGCAGCAGCGCGTTCTCCGACGCGGCCCACAGCTTGCGGTGGAAGGCCACGTGGCTTTCGTGCCGCACCACGGGATCCGGGTCCATCTCCACGCGGCTGTACTCGGCCCAGCTTTCCTCAACCATGCGCATGCGGCGCCCGGTCTCGTCTTCGATGATCGCTGTGACCGCGAGCATGTCCAGCGCCATGCGGGTGTTTGCCAGGTCCATAATGGCGGTCGTATCCAGGGTGGCCACCCGGAGCCCGCGGTAGGGCTCTTGAACAAGGAGGCCTTCCTGTGCCATCTGGTTCAGTGCTTCGCGGACCGTGGGCCTGCTGACATTGAGCCATTCGGACAGCTGGACTTCCGTCAGCTTTTCGCCCGGTTTGATGGTGCCCAGCACCACCGCGCGGCGGATTTCGTTGACCACGCCGTCCCGGCGGGAAACAGAGGCCACGGGTGACATTCTCACAGGCAGGGATATGGGCTCGGGTGACAGGTGCGTTTCCGCCATGCTCTTCCCCAATTGCTAGGTTCCGGTCTGCCTTAGACGCTGCAGATTGTCTGACAAAGTGTAACGGCTTCGCGGGCGCGCGTATAGGGGTGGGGGGATCGTGGCCAGCCGTTCCGGCTTGGCAGCCAGAGGGAGGGTGAACCGCCGATCGCCGGCATGACGCTTCCCTGACCCACGTACCTCTGGGTCAGGCCGGCCGCTGCCGACGCAGGCGCTGCAGGCTCGGCCTGCAGCGGGTACCACCATCCGGTCTGGGGGCAGTGTTCGCCGGTGCGGACGGCGGCGGCTTCCGATTGGGTGGCGGCAGGGGCGGGGCAGCGTCGTTTCATGGGGGCTCCTGGTTGGACGTGCTGGTGACATCACCGTAGGGCCGCGCGGTCCGCCGTCGGACGTGTACATATGTCGATCTGCATCTAACAGGTGTGACAAATGTAGGGCGCTGGCCGCCGTGTGGCCCAACTACGGTGGCTAGCAAGCCGCACCGGCGCCCCTGCCAACCATCCTGAAAGCGAGAAGAAGCGTGTCAGAAAACCAGGACCTTCCCGTACTGTCCCACTGGATTGGGGGAGAAGAAGCACTCTCCTCCGGTGACCGCACCGCGCCGGTCTTCGACCCAGCCCGCGGCACCGAGACCAAACGGGTGGCCCTTGCCAATGCCGGCGACATCGAGGCCGCCATCTCCTCCGCGCAGAAGGCCTTCCCGGCCTGGCGCGACCTGTCCATCACCAAGCGCCAGCAGATCATCTTCCGCTTCCGCGAACTGCTGAACGAGCGCAAGGGCGAACTGGCCCACATCATTACGGCCGAGCACGGCAAGGTAGTCTCCGACGCACTGGGCGAAATCACCCGCGGCCTGGAGGTCGTGGAACTGGCCACCGGCTTCCCGCACCTGATCAAGGGCGAGCACTCCGAGAACGTCTCCAGCGGCGTGGACGTCTACTCCACCAAGTCACCCCTCGGCGTCGTGGGCATCATCAGCCCGTTCAACTTCCCCGCGATGGTGCCGCTGTGGTTCCTGCCGATCGCCATCGCGGCCGGCAACGCCGTGGTCCTGAAGCCGAGCGAAAAGGACCCGTCGGCGGCCAACTGGCTCGCCGAGCTGTTCACCGAAGCGGGGCTGCCGAACGGCGTCTTCAACGTCCTGCACGGCGACAAGGAAGCGGTCGATGGCCTCCTGGAGCACCCCGACGTGAAGGCCATCTCCTTCGTCGGGTCCACCCCGATCGCCCAATACATCTACGAGACCGCCGCACGCAACGGCAAGCGCGTCCAGGCTCTCGGCGGTGCCAAGAACCACATGCTGGTCCTGCCCGACGCCGACCTCGACCTGACAGCCGACGCCGCCATCAACGCCGGCTTCGGTTCCGCCGGTGAACGCTGCATGGCCATCAGTGTCGTGGTCGCCGTCGAGCCCGTCGCCGACGAACTGATCGAAAAGATCACCTCCCGCATGGCCACACTTCGGATCGGCGACGGCCGCCGCAACTGCGACATGGGCCCGCTGGTCACCCGCCAGCACCGCGACAAGGTGGCCTCCTACATCGACGTCGCCATCGAGGACGGTGCCAAAGTGGTGGTGGATGGCCGCGGCATCAACGTTGACGGCGACGAGAACGGCTTCTGGCTCGGCCCCACCCTGATCGACGACGTCCCGGTCACCTCACGCGTCTACACGGAAGAGATCTTCGGCCCCGTCCTGGCCGTGGTCCGCGTACGCAGCTACGAGGAGGGCCTGGACCTGATCAACTGCGGCGCCTTCGGCAACGGCACCGCGATTTTCACCAACGACGGCGGCGCAGCCCGCCGCTTCCAGAACGAGGTCGAAGTGGGCATGGTGGGCATCAACGTGCCCATCCCCGTGCCCGTGGCCTACTACTCCTTCGGCGGCTTCAAGGACTCGATCTTCGGCAGCTCCAAGGCGTACGGCCTGCAGGGCTTCCAGTTCTTCACCCGCGAAAAGGCCATCACCTCCCGCTGGCTGGACCCGAGCCACGGCGGCATCAACCTCGGCTTCCCGCAGAACTAATCACGCGGAACACAGCGAATTGCAGTGAATAAGAGGGCAGGACCTCCGGCGCAACGTCGGGGGCCTGTCCTCTTTCATCCCTTCCGCAACTGGGTCTCTTCCAGGAACTGCACGGCGTCGAGGAACTGCAATGCGGCGAACAGCTCGAGCCGGTCCCGCATGCCGTCCAGGTTCAGCCCAAGGATCCTGCCGGCGGCGTCCACGCGGTTCCGCAGCGTGTGGCGGTGGACGCCGAGGCGCCGGGCTGTCTTGTCCCACACGCAGTCGTTCGCGAACCACTCCCGCACTGTGACCAGCAGTTCCGTCTGTTCCGCCGCGTCGTGTGCGATCAGCGGCTGCAGCAGTCCGCGCGCCACAGGACCGGCCTTCTCCTCGCGCAGCAGGCCGAGCATCCCGCTGTCGGACAGTTCGGAAAATTCGACGGCGGTCCGCCCCAGTTCTGCCGCGCGCCGCAGCGCGCGGGTGGCTTCTTCCAGGGCGCCGGAAAGCCCCGCGATCGCCGTCTCGGCGGAAACACCGCAGGCGCCGTGCCGCTGCAGCAGCTCCAGAACCTTGTCCTGGTGCAGCCGCCCGGCCAGGACCACCAAAAGGTCGCCGCGCAGGGCATAGAACACCGCGCCCCGGTAATCGTCGGCGAGCAGTTCCAGCGCCTCGAGCAGGTTCGGTGCCGGGTTCTCCTGCCGCGAGGCGGTCACCAGCAGCGGCTCCCGCGGCAGCTGTCCCCACACCTGCCGCGCCGTTCTAGCCGCGACGTCGGTGCTGCCCGCCAGCAGCTGCTCGAAGACACCGGCGCGGAGGTGCCTGCGGGCGGTATCGAGGGTGCGGGCCTGCTCAAGCGCCAGGCTGGCCAGACCGATCACGCTGTTGACGATGTCCGTCCGTGCCGGGTCCAGGGGCTCGATGGCCCCCAGGGCCAGCGCACCGCGGAGGCTGCCCTTCCGGCCAAGAGTCTGCAGTGTCACGGACTGGCCGCCGATGAGCAGATGCGAGGCCGAACGTGTCCCCAGGTCCAGGGCATTGCGGACCTTCGCCGTGACCTCGCCGGCAATGTCGGAGGGAACCGGACGGTTCCTCGGCATCCGGACGTAGTTGCCCGCGGCGTCGTAGAGCGCCACCCAGCTGTGCAGCTGGCGTTCCAGCTCCCCGAGGATCGAGGTCAGCCCGTCCGGGCGGAGGGCCGCGCGGGAGATGGCGCGCTGTGCCTGTAGCGACCATTCCGCCCGGGCATGTTCCTCCTTGGCCAGGTAGTCGGCCACCATGCGGATGATCGCGATGAACGGCGTCCGGTCCGGGACCTCCAATAACGGCAGCCCGTGTTTCCGGCAGGCTTCCTCCAGCGCCGGCGGCAGCGTCCCGTGGATCACCTGCGTCGCGAACCCCAGGCCCGCGATGCCATGCCCCACCAGACGCTCCACGTACTCGTCATAGGCTGAGCCGTTTGGCACGTCCGGTGCCTTGCCCCCGGAAGTGGCGCCCGCCGTCGTCGGCTCCCTGCCATCCGTCGGGAACTGCGTGCCGTCGGTGAGCAGCAGCTGCCCGGCGTCGAGGAACGGCGTGGGGTCCGCCAAATCGGAGCTGTGGACCCAGGTGATCGGCTCGTCGAGTTGGATGGAACCCACTTCCGGCACAACGAGGCGAAGCTTCAACGCCCGGCTGCGGAGAAGGACGTTCAGGCTTGGCGGCATGCCGGACCCCTAGGATGTGAAAACGTCGAATCGGATTGGACTGATTGTACAAAGGTATATGGGGTCGCGGTGGGCGTGGACCGGATGATGAAGGAACTCCCCATTCCTTCCACCGAGAGGAACCGTCATGGTCGCCAGCCAGGCACTCTTCGATGAAGCGGTCACGGCCGCAGTCACCAACGCAGCCGCTAGCAGCGCTGTCTCCAATGCCGACGTCGTCGCCCTGGACCGGGCCAACGTCTTCCATTCCTGGTCGGCGCAGAAAGCCCTCACCCCGATGGCCATCGCCGGCGGGTCCGGCAGCACGGTCTGGGACCACGACGGCAACACCTACCTGGACTTCTCCAGCCAGCTGGTGAACACCAACATCGGCCACCAGCACCCCAAGGTCATCGCCGCCATTGCGCAGCAGGCAACCAGCCTGGCCACCGTTGCGCCGGCCCACGCCAACCATGTCCGCGGCACGGCTGCAGCCAAGATCCTGTCCCATGCCCCGGCCAACATGGAGAAGGTCTTCTTCACCAACGGAGGCGCGGACGCGAACGAAAACGCCATCCGCATGGCCCGCCTGCACACCGGCCGCGACAAGGTCATCTCCCGCTACCGTTCGTACCACGGCAACACGGGCTCGGCGATCGTGGCCACCGGTGACTGGCGCCGCATCCCCAACGAATACGCCCGGGGCCACGTCCACGTTTTCGGACCGTACCTCTACCGGTCCGAATTCTGGGCAGAGACGCCGGAACAGGAGACCGAGCGCGCACTGCACCACCTGCGCCGCGTCGTCCAGGCCGAAGGTCCGCAGTCGGTCGCAGCCCTCCTGCTCGAAACCGTCCCCGGCACGGCCGGCATCCTCGTCCCGACCCCCGGCTACCTCGAAGGCGTGCGCGAGCTGTGCGACGAGTACGGCATCGTGATGATCCTCGATGAAGTCATGGCCGGCTTCGGACGCACCGGCGACTGGTTCGCCCTGGACGCGTTCAACGTCACCCCGGACCTCATCACCTTCGCCAAGGGCGTGAACTCCGGCTACGTCCCGGTGGGCGGCGTGATTATCTCCGGCGACATCGCGGCCACCTTCGACGAGCGCGTCTTCCCCGGCGGGCTGACCTACTCCGGGCACCCCCTCGCCGCAGCCTCAGTCGTAGCGTCCATCGAGGCCTTCGAGGAAGAGGACATCGTCGGCAACGCCGCGCGGCTCGGCCGCGACCACCTGGAACCCGGCCTTCGTGCGCTTGCCGAGCGCCACGGCGTCATCGGCGAGGTCCGCGGCCGCGGCGTCTTCTGGGCGCTGGAACTCGTCCAGGACCCGTCCACTCGGACGCCGGTTCCCGCCGAGTACATGGGCCGTCTCAAAGCAGAACTGCTGCGCCTCGGCCTGCTGCCCTTCATCGCGGACAACCGCATCCACGTGGTCCCGCCCGCCGTCGTGACGCCCAAGGAAGTGGCCACGGCCCTGGACATCTACGACCAGGCGCTTACCGCCGTCGTGCTCTAATTCCACGGAGTTTTTGTACAGCTACCGCGAGTTGAGGGGGCTTTAGAGCCCATTATCTGTACAAAAACTCCGTCGGAACTAGGCCGGGCGGTGCGTGGCGATAAGTCCGCTGGCCATCCGCCGGGCGCGGCGGGCCGAGAGCCTGTCACCCTCGGCGGCGGCGATGATCGAGCCTTTCATGAGGATGTGCCAGGAGAGGGCGAACGCCTCGGGGTCCTCCAGGCCTGCTTCGTCCGCCAAGAGCCGTACCTGCTGGCGGATTCGCGCCAGATACTCAATGCTGGCCCGCCCCAGCGGATGCGTGGCCCCCATTTCCAGCAGCACCTTCACGAACGAACAGGCTTCAAAGTCATCCTCTTGGAACCACTGGTCGTACACGTCGAAGATGGCCAGCAGCTGGTCTTCGGGGTTGTCTGCCCTGCTCTTGGCTTCCGGGACCACCGACCCCATCATCCACAGCTCGTCCCGGCGCTTCAAAAAGGCCAGTGCTACGTCGTCCTTCGAGGGGAAATGCCGGTAGAACGTCGACTTGGCGACTCCCGAGGCGCGGATCAGCTCGTCGACGCCGACGTCACGGATTCCGCGGTGGGAGAACAATTGGTAGGCGGTGACCACAATACGGGTGCGGACGTCATCAGGATCTTCACGGTTGTCGGCGACTGGCCTCATGCCAGTAAATCCTACCTCTGGCAGGCAATATTCCGCTTGGTTGGGCCAACTGCCGTCGGCCTTCTCTGTCTCCGGGTTAGGCCGTGGCTTCGTCTTCCACGTTGGGGTCCGCCTGCAGGGTGTGATCGATCTGGGCTGATTCGATGAGCTGCGTCATGGCAACGTGGATGTCCTCCGCCTGGGCGCGGGTGAGGCCGAGCTTGGCCAGCATGGTGCCGGGCACGCCCATCGCCTTGTCGCGGAGCGCGGTCCCTTCTGGGGTCAGGCCGACCGCAAGGGAGCGTTCATCCCCGGGAACGCGCCGGCGGGTGACGTATCCCAGGGCCTCGAGCCTCTTGAGCAACGGGGAAAGGGTGGCCGGGACCAGGAGGAGGGCGTCGCTGATTTCCTTGACTGAACGCGGGCTCTTCTCCCACAGCGCCAGCATCACCAGGTACTGCGGGTGGGTGAGGTTGAGCTCCTGCAGCACGGGTCGGTAGGCGCCGATGACGGTGCGCGAGGCGACAGCGAGGGCGAAGCAGAGCTGCCGCTCGAGCAGGAGGTCATCGTCGCTCCCTGGAGGGGAAGTCATGAAGCCATGATATCGAAGCGGCAGTTGGAGCCGGCTGACCGCCGCTCGGAGCCCTGACGGAGGCTACGGGAACATGGCGAGGAAGAGGAATGCGGCGAACAGCACCAGGTGAATGGCGCCCTGCAGGCGCGTGGCGCGGCCGGGCACGACGGTGAGTGTCCCCACGATGACCGTCAGCAGGAACAGGACTATCTGCGTGCCGCCGAGCCCCAGCGTCAGCGGTCCCTGCAGCCAGATGCTGGCCACGGCAATGGCGGGAATCGTCAGGCCGATGCTGGCGATCGCGGAGCCGTAGGCCAGGTTGAGGCTGATCTGGATCCTGTTCCGCGACGCGGCCCGGGTGGCCGCGAGACCCTCCGGCAGCAGGACCAGGAGCGCGATGACCACGCCCACGAAGGACTCCGGGATCCCGGCGCGGCTCACGCCCGCCTCGATGACCGGGGATACGGTTTTGGCCAGTCCGACGACGGCGACCAGCGCCGCGCACAGCAGCGCCAGGCTTGTGTAGGTGGCCCGGTTGGTGGGGGTGGGGCCATGCAGGCCGTCTTCGCCGTCGTCGGCGGACACGACCGGAAGGAAAAAGTGGCGGTGGCGGACGGTCTGGGTCAGCACAAACACGCCGTAGAGCGCCAGTGAAGCCACGGCGCGAAGCCCAGCTGCAGGGGCGAAAATTCAGGCCCTGGCCGCGCCGAGGTGAAGGTGGGCAGGACAAGCGTAAGCGTGGCGAGGGTTGTGACCACAGCCAGCGCCGCACCGGCTCCCTCCGGGTTGAACCGCGGAATGCCATATTTTCGGGCGCCGACGAGCAGGGCAACCCCCACAATGCCGTTGGCCGTGATCATGACGGCCGCGAAGACTGTGTCCCGTGCCAGGGAGTGGCTTCCCTCGCCGCCGGACGCGATCAGGGTGACAATCAGGGCCACCTCGATGACGGTGACGGCGACTGCCAGCACAAGCGATCCGAAGGGCTCGCCGACGCGCTCGGCCACGACTTCGGCGTGATGCACAGCCGCCAGGACAACGCCAACCAGGACTACCGCGATGACGGTGGCCAGCACCGGGCCGGGGGAAACTCCCCAGGTCACGGCCAGCATGATCAGGCCGACGACGGGAACGACGGCGGTCCAGGACGATCGGAGCCGGGCCAGCACAGCGCTATCTTCTCAGTGCTGGCCCTTCAGAGCTAGCCCTCTGGTGCTAGCCCTCACACTCCGAGCAGTACTTCTTGCCGTCCTTTTCGCGCGCGAGCTGGCTGCGGTGGTGGACCAGGAAGCAGGACATGCAGGTGAACTCATCTTCCTGCACCGGAACAACCTGGATCAGCAGTTCTTCGTGCGACAGGTCGGCACCGGGAAGGTCGATGCCTTCGGCGGTGTCGGCTTCTTCCACATCAAGCAGGGCAGTCTGGGATCCGCCCTGGCGGGACTGGATGGCCTCAAGGGACTCGTTGGCCGGCTGGTCCTCTTGGGCCACGCGAGGGGCGTCGTAGTCAGTTGCCATGGTTTTTACTCCTTCGGCTGTGCGCCGGACGGCGCGCATTCGCAGGACTCAACGAGCGGGCGCCGCCAGGTATTCCCGGATACCGGGGACGGGTTAAGGTCCCCAAAGTTTAGAGGATAATTTCGCGGGTCATGCCGAATGGGACCTGGTCGGAGAGCGTGGCGGTGTAGTCCCCGGGCCTGTTGCGCGTCACCATGATCCCGTGTGTTCCGGTGAGCATGGCCGCCTCCTGAAGGCACCTGACGGCGGCATCCAGCCTCTCGTCGAGGATCTTGCGGTCGTCTACCTGGATGTCAATGGTCTTCGTGGTGCTGGGCATGGGTGTCCTTTGGGGAGTTGAAGCGTTTGAGCTGTTCAGGGTTTTCGGGCCGCTCGCGATTCGGCGGCAGGGCGCTCCGGGATGTCTGCGTACGCAGCGTCTACCGGATGCCAATATGTGTGGCCTGTAGGCCGCTGGTGCACCGCCCCCACGGGCTCTGATGTGAGCCTGTCCACGCGTACGGTTCGCGTGCGTCATGTTCGGTGCCTGCATAAAAGTAGAACCGCGGGACCAACACTTTGTCAACGTTTTTGGCCCGGAGTGGCGGGGAGTGGCTGCGAGAGGGCCCCAGCAGGACCCTAACGCCCTTCGCGCACCGCTTCCTCGATCCGCCGTGCCGCCTGCAGCACGACGGCGCCGTGGTCCTGGCCGGGGGAACCGGTGACCCGGGCCAGGGGCATGGCGAGGCAGACAGCGGCGATGATTCCCTCCTCCGTCTGTACCGGCGCGCTGATGGATCCGAGGCCGGGGGTGCGGGACCCCACCGATTCAATCCAGCCCGCCGAAGCCAGCTCGGCCAGCACCTCGTCGTCGGCTGCGAGAAGCCTGCCGCTGGAGCCGGCGGGCAGGGGGAGGCGCGAGCCGGGCGGCAGGGTGGCGCGCAGTTCGTGGCGGCTGTCTGCGCTGATGAGGCAGACGCGTTCGTCCCCCCGCCGGACCCAGAGCTGCGCGGTCTCGCCGGTGCGGTCGCGGAGCTCATGGAGCACGGGCAGGGCAACGTTTTCCAGGGCCGAACGGACGAACCGCTGCCCGAGCCGGAAGGTGCCGCCCTCGGTGCGTCGGAGGAAGCCGTAGTCCACCATCTGCAGGGCCAGGCGGTGCGCTGTGGACAGCGAGAGGCCGGTCCGCCGGGACAGCTCACTGGCTGACACGGCCGACCGGCCCACCGCGTCGAGGATCGCGGCGGCACGCTCCAGCGTGCGGTTGCTTCCGTTCTGTTCAGTAGGTGGCATGGGGCCAGCTTATGACGCCGGCTCAGCCCTTGGCGGCCAGTGACTCCGCCATGAACTCGGTAATCACCTTCTGGGAAATCGCCACGTCCAGGACGAACACGCCGTCATCGTGCGTCGCGAGCCAGTCCTCAAGCAGCCCCAGGTCGGAAAGCGTGCGCGCCTTGATCCCGTCGGCGCCCAGGCCGCGTCCGACGGCGGCGAAGTCCACTTCGTCGATCAGCATCGCCCGGTCGTGCAGCCCCTTTGCGGCGTACTGGTGCAGCTCCGCGCCGTACGCCGAGTCGTTCAGGACCACCACCACACCCCTGCGGGTGGCCCGCAGGAACGTCTCGAAGTCGGACAGCCCCATGAGCCCGCCGCCGTCGCCGCTGACCAGGACGGTGGTGCGTTCCGGGCGCGCGGCCGAAACCCCGGCGGCGGAGCCGAAGCCCAGCCCGATGGACTGGAAGGCGGTCCCCACCAGGACCATGGCGTGCGGGTCCGGGACGGAGAGGTACATCGGCGCCCAGCCGATGAAGTGCCCGCCGTCCATCACCACCGAGCGTTCGGCGGGCAGGATCCGGTCCAGGGCAGCGACGACGGCGCGCGGGTTGAGCCGGCCGTCCGGGCCGAACTCGACGGGGTCCTCAACAGGGTTGGATGAGCGGAAATCCGTTCCCGACACCTCGGGAACAAGGTCCCGCCAGGTTGGCGATGCAGCGGCCGGTACGCGTTCCAGCAGGCCCTCGATGAACGGCAGGATGTCGGCCCGGACGTACTCGCCGCCGGCGTTTTGCCCGGCGTCCGGTTCGTTGTCGACCCGGATGATCCTGGCGTCTGCCGGAAACAGGGTTCCGTAACGGGTTTGGAAGGTGTTGAGGCTCGCCCCGACCACCAGGACGAGGTCCGCCTGGCGTGCGACGGTGAGGCGGTGGCTGCGCGTGAACCCGCCGGCGATGCCGAGGTCCCATTCGCTGCTGAACGCGTTGGCAGCCATCACCGAGGTCATGAAGAGGGCACCGAGCCGGTCGCCCACTTCCCGCAGCGGTGCTGCCGCGCCGGCCAGGAGCACGCCGCGCCCGGCCAGGATGAGTGGCCGCTGCGCCGAGTCGAGCAACGTTGCCACCCGGTCCAGCTCGTCAGGTGCCGCAGGCCATGCGGGCTTGGCGGGCAGCGGCTCCAGTGGCACCTGGGCCGACAGGGGAGCGGTGGCGAGGTCGTAGGGAATGGCAAGCACCACTGGCTGGACGGTCTGCAGGGCGAGGTCGAAGGCACGGTGGGTGACTGCGGCGGCGTTGTCCGGGCCGGCCACCAGCGTGGTGACGCCCGCTGCTTCGGCCGCCTTGGCCTGGTCGATGTCGAACGGCCGGCGGCCGCCGGCAGGGGCGTCTCCGACGACGAACACGAGCGGGATACGGGCCAGCCGGGCTTCGGCAAGAGTGGTGTAGGCGTTGGTGAAGCCGGCTCCGTAGGTGGTGGTGGCGGCCGCGACGCCTCCGGTGGCCCGGTGGTACGCGTCGGCCATGGCGACGGTCGCGGCCTCGTGGCGGGCCGAGGTGAAGGGAAAACCGCGGCGGGTGAGCCGGCTGATGAGATGGGCGTTACCGTTGCCCATCAGCCCGAACAGGTGTCCTGCGCGTTCCGCCAGGACATCAGCGACGGCCGCGGAGACGTGGCCCTCGTCGGGGAGGCTAACGGCCTGCCCCGCGGTCCCTGGACTGGCGGGACCTGGACTGGCGGGACGGGAGGTGGTGGGAGTGGTGGTCATTGGCGGTCCTTGCGTCCGTGGGGTGGGAACTGGTCAGGCCGGCAGCGCCACGGTAGTGGCGTCCCGGTGCCTCAGAGTAAGTGCGGCGTACGTTGCGGCGTTCTGCCGGCAATGCTCAATTTCCTCTGGCGTCAGCGGGCGGCGCACCTTGGCCGGCACCCCCGCCACGAGCGAGCCGGGCGGCACCTCGGTGCCCTCCAGAACCAGCGCGTTGGCGGCCACCAGGGAGCCGGCGCCGATGATCGCGCCGTTGAGGACCGTGGCGTTCATTCCGATGAGTGCACCGTCGCCCACCGTGCAGCCATGCAGCACCGCGCCGTGCCCCACGCTGACGTGGTTGCCCACCCGTGCCGGGTGCCCGGGATCGGCGTGCACGACGGCGGTGTCCTGGACGTTGCTGCCCTCGCCGACGCTGATGTCCTCCATGTCCGCGCGAATGACGGCGCCATAGAAAACTCCGGTCCCCGCCCCGATGGTGGCGGACCCGACGATGATGGCGTTGGGCGCCACCCACGCGTCGCCGCTGATCTGGGGAGAGCGGCCGTCGACGGCCAGGATGGTCAAGCTCATGTTTGGTCCTAGTGGTTGGAAGGGCGTGCTGAGTTGGAAGGGCGGTGTGTTGACTTGGACGGGCGGTGCCCGGCAGCAGTTGCCGGGCACCGCCGTCGTAATTAAGGGCTGGCCATAAAACGGCGTTAGGAAAGAAACGGCACGATCAGCGAGGTTACGAAGAGCACCAGCGCCCCGCCGAGCCGGTTGGTGAGGGCCGCGAAAGGCATGAGGTGCATGCGGTTCGCCGCGCTCAGCACCGACACGTCGCCGCTGCCGCCGGTGTCCGCCATCACCAGGCCGGGCGTGATGGATGCCTCGACGAAGTTGAACTTGACCAGCCAGCCGAGGACACCGGAGGTCAGGGTCGCGATGACGACGGTGGAAACGGTCAGGAGGATGAACAGCGGGTTGCTCAATGAGGCGAGCACATCGGTGATGTCGATGTAGGTCAGACTGACACCCACGAGCAGGGCCGGTACCAGGATGGCGCCGATCAGGTCGCCCCAGTCCGCTGTGGAGTCCTCCACATCCCTCGGGAGCAGGCCGAAGATCTTAACCGCTGCGGCCGCGATGATGGTCCAGGCGTAGGGGTGCAGTCCGGGGATGAGGGCGGCGGCCAGGTTGCCGAAGACGAAGAGGCTGCCGGCGATGAGCAGGCCCTTGCCCAGGGCGATGAAGGAGGACGTGTCGCGCTTGGGCGGCAGGGTGAGCTCGTCGGAGCGGCCCTTGATCCGCAGCAGCTGGCCGTGGCCGTTGAAGCCGACGAACAGCTGCTTCTTGCGTTTGCCCAGGCCGTTGTAGATGCCGGCGATGAGGATGCAGACCACGTTGGCCATGACGACGGCGGACATCAGGTCACCCATGAAGGTGGCGGAGTCGCCGCCGGTGGCGGAGGCGTACATCTCCGACATGGGCAGGGCCCCGACGCCCAGGCCTCCGGCCATGATGGGCGCGGCGACGAAGAGGATGCCTTCGATGAATCCGAACCCGGTGAGGGCCGCGATGAGCCCCACCAGGACGAATGTGGCCAGGAGGCAGCCCACGACAGGTACCGCGAATCGCGGGCCGGCCTTCAGCAGGAGGGCACGGGGCATGCCAAGGATGGAGCCGGCGATGATGCCGACGACGAAGAAGTCCAGGAAGCCATGGCCGTCGATGAAGTTCTGCACCACCGTGACCATGTTCTCCGGCATCACGCCGAGGAAGGCCAAGGTGGCGGGCGCGAAGGTGCACAGGATGGTGGGCAGCCCGAAGTCGCGGACCACCGGGAGCAGGTTGCCGATCCAGATGAAGAGCCCGCCGAGCAGGATGGTGGTTGCGAAGCCGGCGACCATGGTGTCCGGGAGGTTGCCGGTGATTGCCGCCGCGAGGACCAGCCCCGCAAGGACCAGGTAGAGCGGGGCCGGGAGACTGGCGATTTTAGGTCCCAGCCGGCCGGGATAGTGCGTGCCCGGGCGCGGACCCGCGGTGCGGGCCACCGGATGCTCGATGCCGCCGGCAGGGCCGGGGCCGGTCTCGCTCATGGGCTGGTCCGTAGGTTCGTTGGTGAGGTC
This sequence comes from Arthrobacter globiformis, assembly GCF_030817195.1. NCBI lineage: Bacteria > Bacillati > Actinomycetota > Actinomycetes > Micrococcales > Micrococcaceae > Arthrobacter > Arthrobacter globiformis. Next base: position 451,699 of record NZ_JAUSYZ010000001.1, read on the forward strand.
CGTGGTACGTGAATTTGTAGACATCATTGTCCCCAAAACGTTTGGAGGGAAGACCGCTGTCGGCGGCCTGTGGACGGGAAGTTGAAACGGGAAAAGCGGTTAGCGCGCCGGGTCGAGTACCCCGGCTCCCGGTGAATGCGCCACGACGTCACGGGCGAGCCGGACGGCCTCGGCAAGGCGGTCCTCGTCGATGCCGGTCTGGTGCCCGGCGTCGTGCAGGTGCCGGACAAGTTCCTCGGTTGCGATGTTGCCGTGCGCCCCGGGGGCGAACGGGCAGCCGCCGTAACCGCCGAGGGCTGCATCGAAACGGACGACGCCGGACTCCACCGCTGCGCTCACGGTAGCCAGCGCCTGGCTGTGCGCGTTGTGAAGGTGGAGGTAATACGTGAGGTCCGGTTCAGCCTCGCGGACGTGGTGCAGGCTGGCCATCACCTGAGCGGTGGGGGTGGTGCCGAGCGTGTCCGCGAGACCGATGTCGGTGAGGCCCATGCCCTTGAAGGCACGCACCACGCGCAGCAGGTGGGAGGGGTTGATGGCGCCCTCGAAGGGGCAGGTGAACGCGGTGGAGATCCCGGCGAAGAACCGGACGTCCGGCAACTCGGCCACGGCCGCGCCGAGGCTGGCCAGGGCGTCCTCGATGGCGTGGCCGGCGTTGGCGTTGCTGTGCGCCTGGCTTGCCGAGGTGACCACCTGGATGTCGGTGGCGCCGGCGTCGGCAGCGCGCTGGATGCCGCGGCCGTTGAGCGCCAGGCTGGTGTAGACGACCCCGGGAACTGCCGGCAGCGACGTGAGGACGTCGGCGGCGTCGGCCATCTGCGGCACCCGCTTCGGATTCACGAAGGAGGCCACCTCGATGCGCTTCAGCCCGGCGTCGACGAGTGCCTCGGCGATCTCCAACTTGTGCGCCGTGGAGACGATGACGGGCTCGTCCTGGAGTCCGTCCCGCAGGAAGACGTCCGTTACTTCCACCCTCATGTCAGCGCACCTCCTGCAGTCCGAGGCTGGCGATGCCGTCGGCGTCCATTCCGGCAAGGTCCTGCAGGACCTCGGCCGTGTGCTGGCCCAGTTCCGGGCCCACCCAGCAGACGCGCCCCTCGTGGCCCGGAATCTTCGGCACCACGCCGGGGAAGCGGATCAGCTCGGGCTCGTCCTCGATGACCACTTCATGGGTCTGGATCATATCCCGGGCCAGGTAGTGGCGGTCGACGGCGATGCTCGGGGCGTCGTACACAGGACCGGCGGGGACACCGGCGTCGTCCAGTTTGTCGAGGACCTCGGTGAGGGGCATGCTGCCGGTCCACGCGGAGATGGCGCCGTTGAGTTCCTCCTCCCGTGCGCCGCGGGCCTCCGTGGTGAGGAGGGTGGTGTCCTCGGCGAGGTCCTCGCGGCCGATGGCGCGCATGAGCCGGACGAAGACCGAGTTTGAGTTGCCGCCGATGACCACCTCGAGGCCGTCGCCGCAGAGGTAGGAGCCGGTGGGAACGACGCCGGGCAGCGCACCGCCGGTGCGCTGCCGGATCATGCCATAGGCGTCATAGTCCGGGACCAGCGATTCGAGCAGGCTGAAGACCCCTTCATAAAGCGCGACGTCGACAACCTGGGAGGCTCCAGTCTGCAGTCCGCGGGCCTTCTGCAGCATGAGCATCAGTGCGCCGATGACGCCGTAGAGCCCGGCGACGGTGTCGCCGACGCTGGCTGCCGCGCGCCCGGCGGGCCGGTCGGGTTCGCCGGTGATGTAGCGCAGGCCGGCGAAGGATTCAGCCGAGCTGCCGAAGCCGGCGCGGTTCTTGTACGGGCCGGTCTGGCCGTAGCCGGAGATCCGCACCATCACGACTTCGGGGTTGAGCTCCTGCAGCACGTCCGGGCCGAGGCCCCACTTCTCCAGCGTGCCGGGACGGAAGTTTTCGATGACCACGTCGCACTGGGCAGCGATCTTCTTTACCGCCTCGCGTCCCGCCTCGGAGCGGAGGTCCAGGGCCACGGACTTCTTGTTGCGGCCGATGGTGCGGAACAGCATGGAGGTGGTGCCGCGGGTTTTGCGCCAGTCACGCAGTTCGTCCCCGCCCTCCGGCTTTTCGATCTTGATGACCTCTGCGCCGAAGTCGCCGAAGAGGCGGGCGGCGAACGGGGCGGCGATGAAGCTGCCCAGCTCGAGCACGCGAATGCCGCGGAGAGGGAGGGCGTTGCCCTCGATGTGTAGTTCGTCAGTCATGTCATTCCTGCCTGCGCTTTTGGCGCCGAGTTTCCCATTCTCTGGGAAGTGCTTGTCATTAGGCGGAGAAACGATAGCAGGGCCGTGTGACCTGCGCAACAGGGTAGTGACGCCTTTGTATGCCGGGGGCAATTGCGCGCCGCCGCCGGGTTAGGCTGTTCCGTGCTCCGTCTGAAACGCCTTGCGGTTCTCAGCCTTTTCGCGTTCTGCGCCATCACCGCGGGCGCGTTCTGGCTCCTCGGCGCGACCAATGCGGGCGTGCCCGGCGCGGGGAAGGCCGGCGTGGGGATGCGCGCGGCCCAGCCGGCCCCGCCGCAGGCCGCGGGAAAGTTCGCGCCGCCGGCAAGTGGCAGTGCGCATGCCGTGAACATCACCAGGACCGTCGACCCGGGCTGGCTGGCCCGCACCGCCGCGCGGACGGGAATCCCCGCCCGGGCCCTGCGGGCGTACGTCGCCGCGGCCGGCATGGCGAATGCCGCAGCGCCGGCGTGCAGGATCGGCTGGAACACGGTGGCCGCCGTCGGGTTCGTGGAATCCGCGCACGGTGCCCTCGGGGGAGGCCGCCTCATGGCTTCGGGGGAGGTGAGTGGCCCGATCGTCGGGCCTGGCCTCAACGGCGACGGATTCGCTGCCATTGCCGATACCGACGGCGGCGCGCTGGACGGCGACGCCCTCTGGGACCGCGCCGTCGGGCCCATGCAGTTCATCCCCTCCACATGGAAGCTGGCAGGGCGGGACGCGAACGGCGATGGGGTGGCCGATCCGCACAACATCGACGACGCCGCCCTCAGTGCGGCCGGCTACCTGTGCGCCGGCGGCCGCGATCTCACCACGGCGCAGGGATGGAGCGACGCCATCTGGTCCTACAACCAGTCGGAGGCTTACCTGGACCAAGTGGGCGAGGCGGCTGTTGAATACGCAGGACAGGCCGGCTAGTCCAGGCCGCCGTCGGTGGGGGTCTGTGTGTGAGGGGCTGAGCTCATGGGATTCCTAAGCGTTGAGGCCGCAGCAGCAGGCGGCGGGAAGGGCATGAGCGCAAGCTAAAGCCAGCTCATGGACGCCGCGGATGCAGGGAGGCGGTGGCAGCGCCGTCAGTGCCAATTTCCCGCCCGGGACTTAGCCCCGCCGGCCCACCATCTCATTGATCCAGATCGGCGCGAAGGGCGACGTGCAGTTCGGCGGGGTCGGGTAGTCCTTCAGCACTTCCAGCCGTTCGCCGATCTCGATGGCCCGGGACCGGTGGTCCGGGTGCTCGATGCCGATCTGCGCCAGGGTATGGTTCATGGCCCACTGCAGGCGTTCCGGAGCGCCTTTCATTTCGGCTTCGATCGTGTCCAGGAGCCCGGGCAGGTCGAGGCCCTCCGGCTTTTTCGCGACCCGGGCCGTGGTCAGGGCCCAGCCGGCGCTCGCGACCACCGGGTCCGGGTCGTCAGTCCAGGCGACGCGCAGTTGTTCAGCGTGCGGGCTCTTCTTCACCACATAGTTCACCAGCCAGTCATGCACCTTGGGGGCGCGGGCCCTGCGTAGCATGACGTCCAGTTCCTGCAGCTCGAATGCCTTCGGCCGGCAGATCAGCAGTGACAGTAAGCGGGCAGCGGTGTCATCTGTGGCCCACAATTCACGGGCAAGGCCGTGCTGTGTCTTGAGCCGCTTCGCGACCGCGCGCAATGCGGACAGGTTCACGCCGTGGTCATCGCCGCGTTTCTGGTTCGCCGCGCGCATCTTCGGATCGTCAAGCGCGGACAGTTCGGCCATTAAACCGTCAACTGTTGTCTCCGCCATTGCTGCTCCTGCTCCCTGGCTGCCGTTCCTCGCATTGTACGGTGGCGGGCCGACGGCCGACCCGGCAGCCCGCTGATCATGGACTAAAGTCAAAGCAACACATCCCAGAAAGGCGGTTCCTGCCGGCCCATGAGTGCGCCCGGATACCTTGCCGCTTCGATACCCCCGAGGATGGCCATGGCCGGCTCCGCCGTGGCGATCCCGATCCTCGCTGTGCAGCAACTGAACGATGTGGGGATCGGCGGCGCGCTGGTGGCCGTGTCCCTTGGCCCGAGCGTCCTCGCCGCACCGCTGGCAGGTGCAGCCCTCGACCGTGCCCGGCGCCCCGCCCTGCTTGTGGCAGCTTCCGGGGTATTTACCGCCCTGGCTTTCGCCGTAACCGCATTCCTCGGCCAGCTCCCTCTGCCGCTTGTGTTCACCTGCCTGGGTGTGGCGGGGGCAGCTTCACCCTTCTACATGGGCGGGCTTTCCAGCTTCGTCGCCGATGTAATCCCCGGCGGCCGCCGGGCGTTTGCTTTCGATGCCCTTTCCTACAATGTCTCAGCCGTCGCGGGACCGGCCTTCGTGGCCATCATGGCTGTGTTCCTCCCCGGCGGGGCCGCGCTCGCGGTGCTGTCGGCCACCGCCGCCGCAGGCGCAGTGAGCGTTGCCGTCATCGGGCTGAAGCCGCACGCAGCTCCAAGGGTTTCGCCGTGGGAGGCAGTCGCCGCCGGACTGCACCGGATCTTCAGCCACCGCCCTCTGGCGGTAGTCACCGCTGCTTCCACGCTGACCCAGCTTGGCCAGGGCGGACTGGCGATCGCCGCCGTCGCCCTCTCCATCGAGCGGATCGGCTCACCCAGCGACGGCGCGCTGGTGGTGACCTCCTTCGCCGTCGGCAGTCTGCTGGGCGCGCTGTTCGAGACGGTCCGTCCCAGCCGGGCACGGCCGCAGGCCGTCATGATGGCCGGCTTCCTCGCCACCGGCCTCCTGACAGTCGGCGCTGCGGTGGACATCGGGACGGCCTGGACCGTCGTCGCCATCGGCCTGTCCGGCGTCTTCACGGCATCCACCGCCGCCGCGATGCTCTTCCTGCGCAACCATCTGAGCCCGCCCCACCTCAGGTCCCAGATCTTCACCGTCGGCGCGGGCTTTCGCGCCAGCGCCTCGGCCGGCGGCGCAGCCCTGGCTGCCTCCGCGACGGGATTCGGCGGCGCACTCAGCCTTGTTGTGGTCGGTACCGTCTGGGTTGTGTCAGCCGCGCTGATGGCCGCCTACCCGCGAGGCGTTCAAGCCGACGCCTAGGCGAAGCCACGGAGTGACATGGAAACACCCGATATAGTTAAGGGCACTATGGACGACCCTCCTTCACATATGCCCTGGCCCCTCACCCATTTGACCGGCAAGCCGGTTACTACGGGAGAGGGGCGCCCCAATGAATGAATGGATCATGATCGGGATCGGCCTGATCCTGACAGTCGGCACCGGATTCTTCGTCGCATCCGAGTTTGCCCTGGTCAATCTTGACCGCAACGACCTGGAAGCTCGCCAGGCCCGGGGTGAGAAACGCCTTGCCCCCACCATCAAAGCCCTGAAAATCACCTCGACGCATCTTTCCGGTGCGCAGCTGGGCATCACCCTCACCACCCTCCTGACCGGTTACACCTTTGAACCTGCCATCAGCATGCTGCTGAGTGGGCCGCTGACGGCGGTCGGGTTCCCGGAAGGCCTCGTGCCCGGGGTGGGTGCCGTCGTCGCGATTTTCATCGCCACCATCTTCTCGATGGTGATCGGCGAGCTGGTTCCCAAGAACTTCGCGCTGGCGCTGCCGCTGGCCACCGCCAAGGTGGTGATACCGTTCCAGGCCCTGTTTACCACGGTGTTCAAGCCCGTCATCCTCCTGTTCAACAACACCGCAAACGCGGTCATCAGGTCCTTCGGCATAGAGCCCAAGGAGGAACTCTCAGGTGCCCGCAGCGCCGAGGAACTGAGCTCGCTGGTCCGCCGCTCCGCGCTGGAAGGCGTCCTCGACCTGGACCACGCGGCCCTGCTGCACCGGACGCTGCGCTTCTCCGAGCACAGCGCCGCGGATGTTCTGACGCCGCGCGTGCGGATGACCGCGGTGAACACCGATGACACGGCCGAGCAGATCATCGCGCTGGCCAGCTCCACCGGCTATTCGCGGTTTCCCGTCATCGGCCGCGACCGCGACGACGTGCTCGGCGTGCTCCACGTCAAGCAGGCCTTCGCCGTGGCCCTTGAGGAACGCGCGAACGTGTTCGCCGCCGACCTGATGATCGAACCGCTCATGGTTCCCGAATCCATGGGGGTCGACTCCCTCCTGGTGCTGCTGCGCAAGCAGGGCCTGCAGGTGGCCATTGTCTCCGACGAGCACGGCGGAACTGCCGGCATTGTCACCCTGGAGGACCTGGTGGAGGAGATCGTCGGCGAACTGGAGGATGAGCACGACCGCGCCCGTGTGGGCGTGGTCCGGACCGGCCGGTCCATCACGTTCGACGCGTCGCTGCGCCCGGACGAGCTCCTGGACCGGACCGGCATCGCCGTCCCCGACGGTGAGGACTACGACACCGTGGCCGGTTTCGTCACGGACCAGCTGGACCGCATCCCTGAACTCGGCGACGAGGTGGCCATCGACGGCGGCACCCTCCGCGTGGAGCGGGTGGCCGGCACGCACGTCGAGCGCCTCAAATTCACGCCGGAGGAATCGGCGGGGCCACCCAAAAGTGCCCACGACCGGATCGTTGACAGCCTGACCCAGGAGCTGACCCATGAGTGAGTACCTTCCTGGCATCATCTGGCTCGCCGTCCTGCTGCTGGTCAACGGCTTCTTCGTCGGCGCCGAGTTCGCCGTCATCTCCGCCCGCCGTTCACAGATCGAACCCAAGGCTGAGGCGGGCAGCAAGGCCGCGAAAACCACGCTGTGGGCGATGGAGCACGCCACGCTCATGCTGGCCACCAGCCAGCTGGGCATCACCGTCTGCTCGCTGGTGATCCTGAACGTTTCCGAGCCGGCGATCCACCACCTGCTGGAGATCCCATTGGGCCTGACGTCCCTGTCCGCGGAGACGATCGGAATCATCGCCTTTGTGGCGGCGCTGCTGCTGGTGACTTTCCTGCACGTGGTCCTCGGCGAGATGGTCCCCAAGAACATCTCGTTCTCGGTGCCCACCCGCGCCGCGCTCATCCTGGCCCCGCCGCTGGTGATGGTGGCGCGCGTGTTCAAACCGGTGATCTGGACCCTGAACGGCATCGCCAACTCCATCCTCCGCCTGTTCCGGGTGGAACCCAAGGACGAGGCCACCAGCGCCTACACCCTGGACGAGGTGGCGAACATCGTCGAGCAGTCCACGAGGGAAGGCGTCCTGACCGACAACACCGGTGCCCTCACCGCAGCCTTCGAATTTACGGAGAAGACCGTGGCCGACGTCGAGGTTCCCATCACGGAAATGGTGCTCCTGCCGGCGTCGTCGACTCCGGCAGACATCCAGCGGGCCGTCGCCGAGCACGGGTACTCCCGGTACATCCTGACCGACGACGACGGCGACCCCTCCGGTTACCTTCACCTGAAGGACGTCATGGACCTCACCACACCGGAGAAGTTCACCCGGCCCGTGCCGGAGAAACGGATCCGCCGACTGGCCTCGACCTTCCGCGGCAGCGACCTGGAGGACGCCCTCGAGACCATGCGCCGCACCGGCGCCCACGTGGCCCGGGTGTTCGACGCGCGTGGCAACACCACGGGTGTGCTGTTCCTCGAGGACATCATCGAAGAACTGGTGGGCGAGGTACAGGACGCCACCAGCAGCTCCTAACCACCCTGGAAACAAGCGAACCCGGAACATAACAAAGTCCGGTGGCTGGCGGCTGATGCCGCCGGCCACCGGACTTCAGGGCGTTATGGTTGCGTACTTACTTGTTGGTTACCGTCAGGGGTCCTGCCATGCCGCCTACCGTCGACTCAATCCAAACGGTGCCGGGGTTGGTGGTGCCTGCGGCGGCGTTGCGGAGCCTCAGGGTGTAAACGCCACCCGTTTCCGGTGCCACAGCTGCGGTGACGGCTGCCTGGCCCAGGATCCTGCCGGTCGGTCCGCCGACGCGGACGGTGATGGTAGCGCCGACCACGGAGCCGGTGCCGTTGACCCGGAAGTCGCCGGTCTTCCACTGGGCACTGCTGATGGTCACGCGGTCCGGAACAGGAACCACCTTGACCTCGTCAGTCCTGGTATTCGTGCCGGCGGTGACCGTCAGCCGGAACGTTAGCGGGTTGTTGGTCATCGGCGTCCGGAAGACCGGAAGGCTGAACGTCGGCTTGAGCGTGGTGGCTCCGGTCAGCGTCACCTTGTTGGGATCGGTCGCGCTGCCCAGGACCTGCTCCCACTGATAGGTGGCGCCTGCGGCGGTGGAGCCGGTGCCGTCAAGCGTGACGGTGGTGGCGGTGGTACGGCGGACAACGTTCTGGTCCGGTCCGGCGACGGCGACCAGGGCGCCCTGGACGGTGACGGCCGCGGTCTTCTCCGACTCCGGGCCCATGCCATTGGTGTTGGAAGCCCGGACCGTGAACTGGTAGGCCGTGTCGCCGCTGAGGCCGTCGTAGACCAGCGTGGTGACGTCGCCGGCGGTCGTCTTGGGTGTGCCGAACGCCGTTCCGTCGGCGGTGTAGGCCTGGACGGTGTAGCCGGTGATGGTCATTCCCGTGGCGCCCGGGCTGGGGGCGGTCCAGGACAGGCTTGCCGTGCCGTTGCCTACCACCGGAGTGCCCGAGAAGGTAGGAGCCGCGGGTACCGGGTCATTGGTGACGGTGAAGAGGACCTCGCTGATGGCGGAGACGTTGCCGGAGGGGTCGAAGGCCGCGAACTTCAGGGTGGTCGTGGATGCGATCTCCATCGGTCCGGTGTAGTGGATCGCGTCGGGTGCAAGCACGCCGCCCGACAGGACAGGATCGGAGCCGTCGATTGTGTAGTAGATGTCGCTGCCCGTCTCGCTCGCCGTCAGGGTGACCGTCTGGGCCACCGCCGTGGTGCCGCCGTTGGGGGTGGCAGACACCGTTGGAGCCGTGGTGTCCGCGGCCGGGATTGCGTGTGCGGCCGGGAACGTCTCGCCGACGCTGCTGACACCTACCACGTAGACGTCGTATTCCTCATTGGCGGAGAGGCCGGTGATCGTGGTGCCGGTGGCTGCCTTGCCGGAGATGCGCTTGCCGATCTCCACCTGCTCGTTGCTTGTCACGGTCTTACCGACTGCAACGGCGCGGTAGCCGGTGATGTCTGGCGTGCCGGGGATGGCTTCAGCCGGCGTCCAGTTCAGCTTCAGTCCGCCGGAAACCTTGGCGGCCGTGATTCCGGACGGTGCGGGAGGCCCGGACTGCAGCGGGCCGCTGGGGCAGCCTCCCATGCCGGGGCCGCCGGGCTCGCCGTACTCGGCGATGGTCAGGCCCTGCCGGTTGGCGTCTGCGTCTTCGAACTCCCAGGCCATGGCGCGTTCGCCAAGCCCGGCGTTCGCAGCGATTTCGGCGTTGGCGGCGTCATCGAAGACATACGTGGCAGTGAAGGTATCGCCCGTGACTTCCAGCCCGGAGGAGTAACCGCCCTTGTCCGATGGAGTGAGGGGGCCCGGGATGGCGCGAATGTCGCGGCGGCCGATGCTGGTGTCCTTCAGCGCCGGTTCAATGATCCGCTGTTCCAGCTGGGCGGGATTCACGCCGGCTCCGATGTGTCCCTTGACCGTGATGGTGCTGCCGGTGAGCTCGGCGTCGCCTGTCACGTACGTGTCCTGCACGGTGGTTTCGCCGGCGGCGGCCGTGCCGAACCTCATGGAGACGATGTCACCGGGACGGATATCGGGGGTGACAGCAAGACCGGTGCCGGCACCCCAGCAGACGCCGCCGGGGTGGTTGACCTCAAAGGCGACGCCGCCGGCGTCGACCACTGCTTCTGCTGAGCCGATGACCTTGCCGGCGCGCTTGACCTCGAGGGTGGCAGTCTCGCCGGCGTGCCCCTCGTACCCCTCAATGGAGACGAAGTCGCGGTCGGGGAAGACAACAATGTTGTCCGGGAAAGTAGGGACAGCCGCGCTGGCGGCGGGAATGGCGAACATGGATGTCGAGCAGACGACGGCCGAGACTGTTGCGAAGATTCCGGCCCTTCGGATACCGGGTAGGCGAGAAGTGTGCGCTCCCGGCTCGCTTTGTGCTGATTTCATGATGACCTCATCGATCCGAGGTGCGCGACCTTCACGCACAATCACAGAATCAAGAAGGCCCCTTGGGGAAACGCTGGGCGTTTTGGCTTGGAAAAACGCCCCGCGGCACCGACTTGGCCGCACCTTTTGGTCCCCCCACATGGAGCGGTCCGTGAGGGGGAATCCGGTGGTTTGCCCACGTCAGTGCGGGCATTCCCGGCGTTCACCGTTCGCGGGACGTGGAACCCCCACGGGGATAGGGACCCCCACCTCCCCCTCTGCGAGGGGATCAGAATTCCGGGTTTCCCCAAGGGACTGGCCGGAAAACGGGCAGGCTCAGCCTTGGCGAGCCTTCTTTGCTGCCTTCTGGGCAGCCTCTTCCTTCACCCGCTGGGCTTCGGCACGGACTGCAGCATGCGTGGCGCGCTCGGCAACCAGCCAGGCAGGGGGAGCCTGCAGCAGCGCGGTGATTTCCGCCGTCGTCAGCGCCTCTTCAACCCCACCGCGGGCAAGGCCGCTGATGGAGATGTTGAGTTTCTGCGCCACCACCGGGCGGGGGTGCGGGCCGTTGCGGCGCAGTTCGGCCAGCCACTCAGGCGGGTTGGACTGCAACTCGGCGAACTCGGCGCGGGTGATGGTTGAATCCTGGAACTCCTGGGGCGTCGCGGGCAGGTAGATGCCAAGCTTCTTGGCAACGGTGGCCGGCTTCATGGACTGGGAGTTAGCAGAGGTCATGCATTAAGGGTATCCGGCTGTGCCCGTTCCCCCGACCACGGCCTGTGGCCAACGCACGCCGTGCTGTGCCAGTGGCAGTACTGTGAAGGTGTGCCCGCTGAAGATGAACCCACCCTGGACCCGGCACCGCCGGAGTCCCCGCCCCGCGAGCTCCGCTTCGCCTACGTCGCAGGCGTCACGCCGGGCAAGTGGATCCGGCGCTGGGAGGAACGGATGCCGCACGTTCCCCTGCATTCGTTCATGTCCGACGGCGGCACGCAGCTTTCGGTGCTGCGCGACGGTTCGGCGGACCTCAGCTTTGTCCGCCTCCCGGTGGAGCGCGAAGGCCTGAACGTCATCCCGCTCTACGAGGAACAACCCGTCGTGGTGGCCCCCAAGGGCCATGAAATTACCGTCTTCGAGGACGTGGCGCTAGAGGACCTGGCGGAAGAAACCTTTCTGGACGCCGATGAACTGGGCGGGCCGGAAATGGCCCTGCAGGTGGTGGCAACAGGTGCGGGCCTGCTGATACTTCCCATGTCCGTCGCCCGGCATTTCAACACCAAGGACACCGTGGCCCGCCGCCTCACAGGCGCGCCACAAACCCAGATCGCGCTCGCCTGGCCCAGCGACGCCACCGACGAGGTCATTGAAGAGTTCATCGGCATTGTCCGCGGCCGCACGGCGCAGAGCTCACGGCAGCCGTCCGCGCAGCAGGAGAAACCGAAGAAGGCACCTAAGCCGGACCGCCGCGGCAGCGGCACAGGGGCGGGCGGCAAGAAGTCGAAAGTAGCCCAGCGCTACGCACCCAACCCGGACAAGGGCCGCGGCAAGGGATCGCGTAAGAAGGGCAAGCGCTAGCCCGCGGCCAAGACCTGCGCCAGTAATGACAAGGGGAGGCGCCGCCTGCTGGGTGCAGACGGCGCCTTCCTGTTGCCTTGCATTCAGTTCAGCCGTTTAGCGGGTGCCGGTGGTGAAGCTCCAGGCCGTGCTGGCCAGGGGAGTGCCGGCCACATCCCGTACCGCGGCGGGGCCGCCCGTGATGGTGGCGGTGTACCTGGTGCTGGGCGCAAGCGTGGCTGCCGGGTTGAGGATCCACTGGTTGGTGGTTCCGTTGCGGGTGACGGTGGCTGCCACCGCCGCGCCGGTGGCGGCGTTCTTCAGCGTGAAGGTGGCGGTGCCGACGCCGTTGACGGGCTTGCTGAAGGTAGCGGTGATGTTGGCTGTCCGGAGCGCCCCGGTCGAGTTCACGCCCGGAGCCCGGGAGGTCACGGTCGGCGCGGCGCTTGTGGTGAACCGCCAGCTGGTTGAGGCCAGCGGCCGATTGGCCAGGTCGCGGATGGTGGCCGTGCCGCCGGTCAGGGTGGCGGTGTAGGTGGTGCTAGGGGTGAGCAGGGCCGTCGGATCAAGGGTCGCCCGGCGGGCTGCCTGGTCGTAGGTCACCGTAGCCGGGATCGTGGTGCCGGCGGCGTTCTTCAGGGTGAACGTGCTGGCGGAAACCCCCTGGACGAACTCGCTGAAGGTGGCGGTGATGTTCGTGACAGTACCGACGCCGGTGGCGGCCGAGGCGGGTGCCCGGCCGGTGACGGTTGGAGCCACCGTGTCCGCCGGCCCAATCTGGACCGTCCGGCTGGCTACCGCGCTGACGTTGCCGGCGGCGTCCGTTGCCCGGACGTTGAACAGGTAGGTTCCGTTGGCCTGGGCATCCCAGGTTTTGGGCGAAGCGCAGGTGGGATCCCAGTCGGTGTTGCTGGGCAGCAGCTGGCATTCAAACCTGGCGCCGGCTTCGCTGCTGAAGTTCAGCGTCGGCGTGCTGTCCAAGGTCGGCGTTGACGGGAACGGTGCGATGACCGAGGCCACAGGGGCTGCACTGTCCACGGTGAACGTCAGCGTCGGGGAGGTCAGGAACTGAGGAACGCCGGCGGGTACAACTCCCGTCAGCGGGTCCGGTACGTAGGCGGGGTTCGCCGTCCGGGACTGGATTCTGTGGACGCCCTGGCCCAGCGGTGCCAGCCTCGCCGAGTAGCTTCCGCCGGCCAGCGTGGTTGCCACAGGAGTTGCAGCGCCGTCCACGATCAGCTGCACGGGTGCAGTGCTTCCCGCCGGCAAAGCACCGGTGAAGGTGGGTGCCGTGACATTGGTGATGTTGTCCGTGGCGGAACGTCCGCTGTCACTGGCTGCCGCCAGATCCGGGGTGGACGGGGCGCCGTCGGACCCTTCCGCTATCAGTCCCTGCACGGTGAAGGTGCTGACGGTCAGGGTGTTGATGCCGGGCCCGCCGGCGTTGGGGCCGGTGATGACGACGGCGTTGGTGCCGGACGGTGCGCCGGTAACCGCCCGTGGGGTGTTGATGTCGCCCAGGGTTCCGGGCGCGGCGCCCACTTGGCGAAGGAAGGTCGCCGTGCTGCCGGCCTTGTAGTCGCCCAGGAAGGCGGCACCTACTCCGGCCCAGTTGCAGGGCGCGGTGGGGCTGGGCGCGCACACGCCGGAGTCGATGGTGGTCTTGATTCTGCCCACTGCAGGATTCTTCGGATCCGCTTCGGAGGTAAGGACGTTCACTCCGTAGGGGTGCGTGATGGTGTACGAGGTGTTGGGAAGGATGTTTTCGACAATGAAGCGAAGCCTGCCGAAGCCCATCTGCTCCCCGGGCTCTACGACGCCGTTGGTGTGGGCGCCTTCGAGTGCCGCTTCATAGAGCCTCAGGTTTCCGCCGGCGGCTTCGGCATTGAACCAGAAGGCTTCCTCAGGGAAGTTGTCCGGATACGACGCCGGCGCGGCGGGGTCGGGTGGTTCGGAGAGGCAGCCGGCACCGGCCATGTAGCAGAGCTGCAGCTTCACCGTGCCGTCGGAAAACCAGGACGGAAAGCCGTTGGACGGATCCACAGGCCCCACTCCGGCGGCAGCGGCGCTCGCCGGGACCGCAGCCAGCGGCGACAAGGCGGCAGTAAGCAATGCGCCGGCGGCAACGGATGCCAGTCCGCCCCTGACCCGTGTGCGGTTCCGGGACGGGGCAGGCCCGCTGCGCCCCCCGGCGTCGAACGTCTCGTGGTGGTGGAATTTCGCAAACATGGTGACTCCTTCGGTCTCGATGTGGCCCCCAGTACCCTCTAGGCCAGGTCAGGTAGTCGGCCCCTAACCATGGAAATCATCAAATGAAGACCTTGGATAAAGGCCCGGCGGCACCACCCTCAAAAGAGTCCCCGTCCACCTGAGAGGGGGGACCACCTGCAAGGGGACCAGCCCTGCGGGGACTCATCAGGGTGACCGGAACGTTTTTGCAACGGTCTCAGGACGGACCCGCCGCGGCGGGTCCCTCAGCCCGGCCGGTGCCCTGGCCCCGGCAACCGCGGAGGTGCGCCAGCAGGGCTTGTTCCGGGCTGCCGGGGTTCTCGCCAAGGTGCCGCAGCAGCGCCATCCGTATGTTCGTGTCTGTCGCCTCGTCAATGAGGACGTGGGTGATGACGCCCATGATCTGGCGCCGAAGACCTTCCTCCTGCATGGGACCACGCTCCTTTGCTCCTCGCTGCATTCTGCCGCCGGTCCGTTGTGAATAGCCGGGAGCGGGCCAGCTACGGCACGAATGGGGCGGCCAAACCTAGGGGTCCCGCCCTCGCGGGATACTGCGGTAGCCAGTTTGAGGGTGCGGCCGCAGGGTAGTCCGTGCTTTCCACAGGGGCGCCTTGGCACAGTGATGACACCTGGTCGGCAGACACCCAGCCGAGAGCCGGCCAGGCGCCGGGCCCGGCAGCGCACCCCCTGTTACTTCCGGGCGGCGGCACCCCAGTGCCCGCGGCGTTCCCGACGACGCCCCTCCCACCTATTCAGGTGGGACAGGCCCCCGTGCGCGCTGCTTCCCAAGGTTTTTTGGAGTCGCCCGGCGCACCATGAGTTGTCTCAATATTTGGCCAGCGCCAACGCCGCCGAGGCCATCGCAACCAGCTGGGAGGACGTCATGGCAACAACACGGAGGGACGTGTTAAAACTAAGCCTGTTGGGCGGCGCCGTCGCCGTCACAGCATCAACCGGAGGGCCGGCCATCGCGGGTGTCCCCGGACGCCGGGGTGCGGACGACGATGACGGAACGGTCATCACGCCAAGCAAGCTTGCCCCAGCGAACATGCCCGTTCCGTTCACCACCGTCTTCCGGCGGCCGCCGGAACTGCTTCCCTACGCCACGGGCCGGGACCGCGACGGTACGCCGTTTGCGAAATATGCGCTGAACCAAAAACTGGGCAGGGCACAGATCGCACGGGGGCTCAGCACCACCCTTGCAGGGTACAACGGCGTTTTTCCGGGCCCCACCATCCGCGTGCAGCAGGGCACCCGCTCGGAGCTGAGGATCAGCAACCGCCTGCCAGCTACCGGCCTGCTCTACCCGAACACCTTTAACACCGTCACCCACCTGCACGGCTCGGCGTCGCTGCCCCAGTACGACGGGTACGCCAACGACCGCACGGCGCCGGGCCGGGTGAAGAACTACCACTATCCGAACTGGCAGGCGGCGCGGACGCTCTGGTACCACGACCACAACCACATGCTGACGGCACAGGGCGTGTACTCGGGGCTCGCCTCCATCTACTCCATCACCAACGCGCGTGAGCGGGCGCTGTTGCCGCAGGGCGAGTTCGACGTGCCCATCCTGGTCTCGGACGTGATGCTGAACGCCGACGGGTCCCTCGGCTACAACGACAACGGCCACGCCGGCCTGTGGGGCGACATCATCATGGTCAACGGGGTGCCGTGGCCCACCATGAAGGTCAAGCCGCGCATTTACCGGTTCCGCTTCCTGGTTGGCTCCATCACCCGCTCCTACCGCTTCGCCCTGTCCAACGGCGACCCGTTCCATGTGGTCGGCACCGACGCCGGCATGACCCCGAAGGTGCAGGCGGTGTCCTCCTGGCGGCAGGGGACTGCCGAACGCTACGAGGTGCTGATCGACTTCCGGAAGTACAAGCCAGGCCAGTCCGTGGAGCTGCGGAACCTGAGCAACAAGAACAACGTGAACTTCGCCAACACCGGCAAGGTCATGAAGTTCCAGGTGGTGGCCGATTCCGCAGCCCAGCCCGGTTCCCACTCACTCTCCTCCATCCCCACCACCCTGGATCCCGGCCCGCACCCCACCAAGGCACTCGGCGGGCTGGACACCATGGCACTGACGCCCGACATGGCCGTCGCCAAGAGGGTCCTCCGCGTCCAGCGGGAAGGTGGGGAATGGACCATCAACGGTGAAACCTGGGACGACGTGGAAAAATCCAACTTCACCCGCTGCTTCGCCAACCCGCAGCGCAACCAGGTGGAGCAATGGACCATCGTCAACGAGTCCGGCGGCTGGTTCCATCCGGTCCACATCCACTTGATTGACGGCAAGATCATCGGCCGCAACACGAACGGCGGCAAGCCGTTCGCCTGGGAAGGCGGGCCGAAGGACGTCTTCTACGCGGGGGAAAACGAATCCGTCACGGTCCTCATGCAGTTCGACACGGGCAAGCACGTCGGCGGCCGGTACATGGTGCACTGCCACAACCTCGTGCACGAGGACCACGACATGATGGTGCAGTTCTCCGTCGGCGACCTGCGGAACAACGATCCCATCAACGCTGACAAGCCTGTGCTGGAAATGCGGCCCGAGGGGTACTACGCCTCGAAGTACAAGCTGGCCTACCCGGCGGGGACGTGAAAATGAAACGGACGCTGCTGATCGCACCGGCGGTGCTGCTGGCCTTCTCCCTGGCGGGCTGCACCGGCGGTGTCCAGGCCAGCCCGGCGGCCAACCCGGCTCCCACCCCGCCCGCGAGCAGCCCCGCCACCACCGCGGACGCCGCGGAGCGGGTCCTCGCGCAGGCCGAAGAAGGCCAGGACCTGGGCAACGGGCGGCCCACCGTCAGCTACGACGGCCTCATGGTCCGGCGCAGGGTAGTGGTTGCCGTGCACACCGCACTGGACGCCGACATCGCCGGTATCCGCAAGCGGCTGGACACGGCCGCCGCCGCACGGGGCACGGCCCTGTCCGCCATCTCACCTGATGTGCTCGAACCCGCGGTGCTGCAGCAGATGGTCCCCGAGGTCATCGTGGCCCTCCCGTCAACAGCAACTCCCGACGACGGACGCATCATCGTGCGTGCAGTCACCGAGGAGGACACCGGCAAACTGGGCGTGAAGAACTTCTACGTCCTCCCGGTCCTGGTGCATGACCTGCGCTTCAGCGTTGCCACAGCCAACCCGGCCGCAGTATCGGCCGCGGTGGACAGGGAAGGCATCGTCTCCGACGCGCTCGGGAACTACAGCACCGTGGCACGGGGCGGCCAGCTCAGCATCAGCTACACGGGCCCGCTGCTCGGCGACGAAACGATCGAGAGCGTCCGCGAGGGCATCAGCAGGCAGGCACACATTCCCGCCGCCGAGGTGAGCGTAGGGCCACGGTCTGTGTCCGGAACCGGCGTGGACATGGCCGCCGAACCGCCGTGGGACGCGGAGCAGCTCGAAGGCCAGGCCATACATCCGCATACGGAGTGATGCACCACTCCAAACCAGAAACTGCGCGGAGAAACGATAGGAGATAACAGTGAGGAGCATGTCCAGCCCCACCATCCGGGACGTTGCCGAACGGGCCGGGGTCTCACTGACGACGGTGTCCTACGTGCTGTCCGGCAGGAGCGGAGGCACCACCCGGGTCAGCCCGTCCACGCAGGAGCGCGTCATGGCCGCCGCCGGCGATCTTGGCTACGTGCCCAACCAAGCGGCGCGGGGAATGCGGCGCGGCAGGACAGATCTGGTGGCCATCGCCATTGAGGACCTGGAATGGCCGCCGGACCGGGCGCTGGCCACGGCCGCCGCCGCGATACTTCCGCGGCACGGTTACCAGCCGGTCATCCTGCTCGGCCAGTCATGGCGGCAGTTCATGCTGGCCGGCGGTGCCGACGGCGTCATCATGGGCGTCCTGCCCACCACTGAGGAAGAGGACCGCGCCATCGCCGAACTGGCCAGGCGCGGCATCGCGCAGGTGTTCATCTCCGAATCGCCGCACGCAGAACACGCCGTCGCGCTGCTCATGGAACGGATGGCGGGGTACGCCGCCAGCGCCGCAGAAAACTCGGCCTCCTGGAAGCGTCTCAGCGGATATGCCCTGTTCGGCGGCGGTGCGCTTCAGCTGCTGCTGAACGAGGTGCTGTCCGCCGCCGGCGCGTTTGCCGAGCAGATTCCCGTCCTCTAGCAACCAGCGGCTCCGGAACCGCGTGCCGGCAGCCGCGTAACAATCGGACCTTCGCGTTGTCCGCGTTCGGTGCAGGACGCGGGCGGTGCCGGCCCGTCATGGACCGTAGCCGGCCGCAACATCAGCCGCGTTCGTGGCCGGTTTTTGTCGCCGTGCGTCATCCGGTGTCCCCGGAAGACGCCCGCCATTACGCCCTGTTGACTTTGAAGTCCCCGCGCGTCCCGGAGCCGCCATCTGCGGTCCCGGCCGGCAGGTTACGCCCCGTTTCCCCTCGTGACCGTGCCCTTCAGGCGGTGGTCCATCTCTGCTCTCATGGTGGACACCAAACGCCTTGAACGACCTGCTGAAGGGAAGCACACCATGACCTCCGGAACCGGGCCGATACCGAAAATCAGCCTTCAAAACATCACCAAGAAGTTCACGGTGCGGCCCAGCAAGGACAACCCGGAAGGGGCGGTCCTGACCGCCTTGGACGGCATCTCCCTTGACGTCTCCGCAGGCGAATTCATTACCCTGGTGGGCCCCAGCGGCTCAGGCAAGACCACCCTCTTGGACCTCCTGGCCGGCCTCACCACACCGGACACCGGCAAGGTGCTGGTTGACGGCCGGGAAGTGGCAGGCCCGGGCCGGGACCGCGCCGTCGTTTTCCAGCAGTATGCGCTGTTCCCCTGGCGCACGGCTGCTGCCAACGTGTCCTTCGGGCTGGAAGGCGCGGGCAGCGACGGGAAGCGCTACAGCCGCAAGGAGCGGGCCGAGAAGGCACGCGAATACCTCGAGCTTGTGGGTCTCGGCGGATTTGAAGACCGTTACCCGCACGAGCTGTCCGGCGGCATGAAACAGCGCGTGGCCATTGCCCGCAGCCTGGCCTACGAGCCGGACATCCTGCTGATGGATGAACCCTTCGCTGCGCTGGACGCCCAAACGCGCGAGCAGCTCCAGACCGAACTGCTCCGCATCTGGGCCACCACGGGCAAGACCATCATCTTCATCACCCACGGCATCGACGAGGCGGTGTACCTGGGCCAGCGCGTGGCCGTGCTCAGCTCCCGGCCGGGCAGGCTGAAGGAAATCGTGGACATCGACCTTGGGGACCGCTCCGGCGACGAAGATGTCCGCTCCAACCCGGCCTTCGTGGAACACCGCCACAAGGTGTGGTCGCTGCTGCATGACGAGGTACGCCGTGCCCAGGAAGCCGGGCACGCAAAGATCCAGCCCGACGGAACGGCGCCGGACGAAACCAGGACCATCACCACCGGAAAGGCAGCCTGATGAGCACGCCAACACTGACCAAGGAAACGGAAGCGCAGCCCGGTCCCGCGGCGGCTGCCGGGGAGGCAGCGACGGAGCGAAATCCGGCGCTGCGTCCGGGGCCCGGCAAGACACCTGCGGCCAGGCTGCGCCTGTACGCCCGGCAGGGCGGCAAAGCCGTGTGGGGTGCCGGGGCCATCATCCTGTTCCTGCTGCTCTGGGAACTGGGACCCACCTACCTTGCCCCGGCATCGACGAGGGTGTTCCTTCCGCCCCTGCACGTGGTGCTCGAGGCACTGGGCACACTTGTCGCAAACGGCCAGCTGCAAAACCACCTCGCCGCCAGCCTGAGCCGCTCCGCGAGCGGATTCGGCATCGCCGTTGTCTCCGCCGTGGCCCTCGGGCTGCTCGTGGCCTGGTACGGGGCCCTCGACCGCTTCCTCAACCCGCTGCTGGAAGTCTTCAGGAACACGGCCGCCCTTGCCCTGCTGCCGGTGTTCACTCTGCTGCTGGGCATCGGGGAGACGTCCAAGATCAGCATCGTGGCCTACGCGGCGTTCTTCCCGGTGCTGCTGAACACCATTGCGGGTGTCCGGACCGTTGACCCGCTGCTGATCCGGGCCGCCCGCTCACTGGGGCTGTCCAATTTCCAGCTGTTCCAGAAGGTGATTCTTCCGTCCGCCGTGCCCACCATCTTCACGGGCATCCGGATGGCCGGCACATCCTCCATCCTCGTCCTGATCGCCGCCGAGATGGTCGGTGCCAAGGCCGGCCTGGGCTACCTGATCGTCAATTCCCAGATGAGCTTCCTCATCCCGGACATGTACGCGGGCATCCTGACCGTGTCCCTGCTCGGCTTGCTGGTCAACTACCTGCTGGTCGGCGTTGAACGCCACTTCTCCCGCTGGCGGACCGCCGTCGGATCCCGCACCGCCTAGCCCGCCCTCCCCCTACCCACAAGGAACCAGATCATGCCTGAACGTACCCCCGCCAACGCCGGCGCACGCCAACTCCACCTGAACGCCTTCCTGATGAGCACCGGACACCATGAGGCGTCCTGGCGTCTTCCCGAAAGCGACAGCTTCGCCGGAACGCAGGTGGCACACTTCCAGCAGCTCGCCCGCACCGCCGAACGCGGCACCTTCGACTCGATCTTCTTCGCCGACTCGCCCGTACTGCACGGCGACGTGCGCCAGCGTCCCTACGGGACCCTCGAGCCGACGGTCCTCCTCAGCGCCATCGCCGCCGTGACCAAGCGGATCGGGCTGATCGCCACCGCCTCCACCACCTACAACGACCCCTACAACCTGGCCCGCAGGTTCGCCTCGCTTGACCACATCAGCGGCGGCCGGGCCGGCTGGAACGTGGTGACGACCGCGGGCGAGGCCGCCGCGCGGAACTTCTCCCTGGAGGACCAGCCTGCGCACTGGCGCCGCTATGAGCGCGCCGCCGAGTTCCTCGACGCCGCCAGGAAGCTCTGGGACAGCTGGGAAGACGACGCCGCGGTGGGGGACAAGGCAGCCGGGGTCTGGGCGGACAGCTCCCGCGTCCACCCCATCAATCACACCGGCCGCTACTTCCGGATCCAGGGTCCCCTGGACGTGCCGCGCGCACCCCAGGGCCACCCTGTCATCGTGCAGGCCGGCTCGTCCGAAGACGGCAAGGACTTCGCCGCCCGCTACGCCGAAGCGGTGTTCACCGCGCAGCAGACCCTGGCCGAGGCGCAGCGCTTCTATGCGGACCTGAAGCGGAAGACGGCCGCCGTCGGCCGCAACCCGGAACACATCAAGATCCTGCCCGGCATCGTCCCGGTCATCGGCTCCACGGAGCACGAGGCACGGCGGCTGGAGAAGCAGCTCGACGAGCTCATCCACCCCGAGCACGCGCGGAAGCAGCTGGCCGGCGTCCTGCGGGTCTCGCCGGAATCCCTTCCGCTCGATGCGCAGCTGCCCGAAGACCTCCCCGCGGAGGATGCAATCGAGGGGGCCAAGAGCCGGTACACACTCATCGTTGAGCTCGCCCGGCGCGAACGGCTCACCGTCCGCCAGCTCATCGGCAGGCTGGGCGGCGGCCGCGGGCACCGCACCTTCTCCGGAACGCCCGAGCAGGTGGCGGACGCCATCCAGGAGTGGTTTGAGAAGGGCGCGGCCGACGGCTTCAACATCATGCCGCCCGTGCTGCCCTCGGGCCTGGACGCCTTCGTGGACCACGTCATTCCGATCCTCCGGTCCCGCGGACTGTTCCGCCAGCAGTACACGGGGCGCACGCTGCGGGAGCACTACGGACTGCCGCGGCCCGAGAACGGATTTGCCCTGGCTGACTCCGCCGAGGCGGCTGCAACGGAGCAGGCCGTGCCCGCTGCTGTCTAGGCCTCCTGCTGCTCCGGCAGGGGCTTCCGTGCCAGCCAGGCAGCGACGATGGCACCGGAGATGTTGTGCCAGAGCGAGAAGACGGCGGACGGCAGGGCCGCCAGCGGGGTGAAGTGGGCGGTGGCCAGCGTTGCCGCCAGGCCGGAGTTCTGCATGCCGACCTCGAACGCGAGTGCCCTGCGCGCCTTGGCGTCCAGGCGGCCGAGCTTGCCGGCCAGGTATCCGAGCCCCAGGCCGAAGCCGTTGTGCAGCACCACGGCCAGGAACACAATGCCGCCGGCAGCCAGGATCTTGCTGGCGCTTCCCGCCACCACAACCGCCACGATCAGGGAAATAACGACGGCGGATGCCCAGGGGAGCGCCGGCAGCGCCTTTGCGACGAGCTTCTTGAGGAACAGCCGGGCCAGCAGGCCCGCGACCACGGGCAGCAGTACGGTCTTGACGATGTCCAGCACCATGCCGCCGGCGTCGATGGTCAGGAAGGAACCGGCCAGGAACAGCACCAGGACGGGCGTGACCACCGGGGCGATGAGAGTCGATACGCTGGCGACCGCCACGGACAGGGCCACATCGCCCTTGGCCAGGAACGCCATCACGTTAGAGGCGGTGCCGGACGGCGCGCAGCCCACGAGGATCAGGCCCACGGCGAGTGCGGGCTCCAGGTGGAGGAGGGTGGCGATTGCCCAGCCGGCCCCGGGCATGATCACGTAGTGGGCCACGATGCCCAGCACCACGGCCCACGGCCTGCGCGCAACGGCGGCGAAGTCGGGCGGCGTCAGTGTCAGGCCCATGCAGAACATGATGATTCCCAGCAGGTACGGGACCGCCGGGCCAAGGGGTTTGAAGGCGCCGGGAAGCAGGAACCCGGCAACGCCGGCTGCGAGCACCAGGAGGGGGAAGACGGTCACCGCGACGCGCGCAATCCTGGCCTCTGCGGCGAGGGCCGGATTCAGGGGTGCGGCGCCGGCCTCCGTGGCAGAGGAAGCGGATAGGGGGTCTTTTGTTGCCTCAAGCATTCAATAATGCTGGCACCGGAGGGGCATTACGGCCCAGTTCGTGAACTGATGTCTGACAAATGTGTCGTCCCCGGGAAAATTCTCCGCGGCACACCGGAACCCCGTGCGCTCCCGGTGCGATACTGGATTGCACTGGATCGGGATTCAAGGGGACAGAATGATCCTAGACACAGCAACACTGCGGGTTGCCTTCGCGGCGATGGCCCTGGTTCTGGCGCTGCTGTTCTATTTTTCGACCTTCCGCAGCACCCGCTCGCCCTACAGCGCCTGGTGGTGCGCGGCCCTGCTCCTGTTCCTCTCCGGTTCTGCATCATTCCTCCTCAACGGAACGCCGCAGCAGGTCTGGGCCAATCCGCTGGGTAATGTCCTGCTGGTGTCTGGCGCGGCAGGGGTCTGGGCGGGGGCGCGTTCCCTCCGGAACCTGAAGCACAACCTGTGGCTGTCCACCGCGCTGCCGGTCATCGCCGGCGCCGCCGCCGGCATCGACAGTCCGGGATCCAATACCTGGGCTGGCGGCGCCGTCTTCCTGGCGTCCATGGCCACACTTATTGGTCTGGCATCGCACGAGCTGTGGCGGCTGGAACCCGGTTACTCCCGGGTGAGGATCCCCATGGCCA
This sequence comes from Arthrobacter globiformis, assembly GCF_030817195.1. Taxonomy (NCBI): domain Bacteria; kingdom Bacillati; phylum Actinomycetota; class Actinomycetes; order Micrococcales; family Micrococcaceae; genus Arthrobacter; species Arthrobacter globiformis. The sequence goes on from NZ_JAUSYZ010000001.1 coordinate 475,044, forward strand.
TCGCAGCGGGCGGGGTGGCCGTCTTCTACTTTTGCCGTCTGGTGGTGTTCCTCATCGAAGGGCCAAACGGTCCTGTTTTTTCCACATACTTCGGGTCCGCGGTGACCACTATGGTCACCATGGTGCTGCTGGTGGTGGTTTCCTTCAGCATGGCGGGGCTGAGCACCGAGCAGCAGACGCGGGCGCTGCGACCGGTCGCCACACAGGACGGGCTTACCGGCCTCCTTAACCGCGGCGCTTTCCTGGAAGCGGCGGCCCAAGAACTGGAACGCAGCAAGGCAGCCAACAGCGGCGGGTCGCTGATCCTCGCGGACCTGGACCACTTCAAGTCGGTCAACGACACCTTCGGCCACGCGGCGGGCGACCTTGCACTGCAGGCGTTTGCCGACGCGTGCAGCGCATCGGCGCGGTCCACGGACGTCGCCGGGCGCTACGGCGGCGAGGAGTTTATCCTCCTGCTTCCGGGTGCAGGCCCCAAGAGCGCGGAAATCATCGCGGGCGAAATCAGCAGGAGGCTGGCAGAGCAGCACATCCCGGAACTGCTGCGGATGCCGACCGTCAGCTACGGCATTTCCACCTATAACGCGGAAACCGCTGACCTCGACGAGGTGATCGCGGCCGCCGACGTCGCCCTTTATGAAGCCAAATCTCAGGGACGGAACCGCACGGTCAGGGGCTGAGGCGAAGCTGCTGCCTCTTAGAAGCTGCTGCCTCTTAAAGGAGGCAGTGCCTCTTAAAAACAGGCACCGGATCCGGAATGCATGGGGGACAATCCGGACCCGGCGATCCTGACTCGCAGCCGGAGACTGCGGTCTTTCATCAGGCATAGCCAGTGTGTTCCACCATCCTTACGGAAAGGTGGGAACACCTTGGGGGTGGCCGTGTTCCGCCGCCCCCAAGGCAGCGGAACACGGCGGTTTTCAGCTCTGCTAGGCCGCGCGCACGAACGTGACGGGGCCGGTGGCGGTGAGCCAGGACAGCGGGTGGGCCATGGTGGCGTTGATGCCGTTCATGCCGCCACTGATGACCTTGCCGGCGCCGGCGTAGATGGCCACGTGGCCGGACTGGACCACCATGTCGCCGGGCTGCGGGGTGGAGACCACCTTGCCGTGGCTCAGGAACTGCATCGGGGCGAGGTCGCCCACGTGGATGCCGGCGGCGCCGAGGGCCTTCTCCACCATGGCGGTGCAGTCCTGCGTGATGCCGATCTGGGCGTAGGCCGAAGCCAGCATGGTTGCGTTGACGCCTGCCGCAGCCTGGACGGGGGCCTTCGGTGCGGGAGCCGCAGCCTTGACGGTGACCTTCGGCGCGGCGGCCGGCGCAGCTGCAGCCTTGGCGGGCGCGGCAACCGGGGCGGCGGCAGGTGCCGCGGCCTTCTTCGCTACCGGCTTTTCGACGACGGGTGCTGCCACCACGGGAGCCGGGGTCGACTCAACTGCGGTGCGTTCAAACTCGATCTTGACGCTGGAAGCAGCGTTCAGGGGAGCCTGCACCTGGCTGGCGGCCTCGGGGGCGGCGGCCGGAGCTTGCGCCGGCTGGGCCGGGGCGGCGCCGCCGGCGTTGGCCGCAACGGTGCCCGTGAACGCCAGGCCGGAGGCGGCGAGGATCACGGCTGCCTGGCGGCCGAGGCCGGAGTTTGCGGAGGCAATGCGGGTGAATGGATTGGAGCGGGCGGCCGCAGCACGGCGGCCAGAAATAAAGCGGAACGACATGAAGAAGCCTCTCCCGATGCCTGCGAGGTGAGCTGTCGGATTCGGATGGGAGGCACCCGGCCGCGGTCCTGAACGTGGTCAGGAACTGTGCGGCTTCACCCCAAGGCCCGCTTCAAGCAGGCCGAAAAGTGGTTTCCCCGTCTCTGCCGGACATGGGTCTTCGGTTGGTTCCTCGGGCTGCGGCAGAGTTAGGCAATCAGCGCGGGAGTGCCTCATCGGTGAAAAAGGCACGTTTTTCACGGTACGGAAGGCTTCGCCCCATGTCACATTAAGGTAACGGGGCCGTGTCGTTCATTTCGCGGCGGCCCGCGTCAGGTAGGGGATCGAGGTTCGATTGGTGTGGTGAACCTCACTCTGCAGCGTTGAGTTTGCCGGCAAGCCGCTCCCGCATCTGGATGCTGGCTGAGTTGAGGCCGATCAGCTCCACCTCGCGGCCGTGCCTGCGGTATTTCTCCGTCACGGCGTCCAGCACGGCGATGGTGGAGGCATCCCACAGGTGCGAGGCGTGCAGGTCGATCACCACGCCCCCGATGTCCGACTCGGAGTCGCGGGCGTAGTTGAATTGGGTGTAGAGGTCGTTGGAGGAGGCGAAGAACAGCTCGCCGTCCACGATGTAGGTGGCCACGGTCCGGCCGTTGAGCTCCACTTCCGTCCGCTCCACGGTGGCGAAGTGGGCCACCCGGCGGGCGAACATCGCCATCGCTGCCAGCACCCCGACTCCGACGCCGATCGCCAGGTTGTGCGTGACCACCACCGTGCCCACAGTGATCAGCATGACCGCGGTTTCCGATTTGGGCATCCGCCTAAGCGTTGCCGGTGCAACAGAGTGCCAGTCGAACGTGATGGCCGAGACGAAGATCATCACCGCCACCAGCGCCGCCATGGGGATGAGGCCCACGATGTCACCCAGGGTCACCACCAGTACCAGCAGGAAGACGCCCGCGAGGAACGTGGACACCCGGCTTCGGGCGCCGGAGCCTTTGACGTTGATCATCGTCTGTCCGATCACGGCGCAGCCGCCCATGCCGCCCAGGAAGCCAGTGACGATGTTGGCCACGCCCTGTCCCCAGGATTCGCGGGTCTTGTTGGAGCGGGTATCGGTGATGTCATCCACCAGCTTGGCCGTCATCAGGGATTCCAGCAGCCCCACGAGCGCCATGGACAGCGAGAACGGTGCGATGACCTGGAAGGTCTCCCACGTCAGGGGCACATTCGGGATGAAGAGTGTGGGCAGGCTTTCCGGCAGCTGGCCCTTGTCCTGGACGGTCGGGACGTCGATCCCGGCCGCCACGGCGAGGATCGTCAGGAGGACGATGGCCACCAACGGTGACGGCACCGCCGTCGTAATGCGGCGGAGGCCGACGACGATCAGCAGGCCGGCGGCCACCAGCGGGTAGACGGGCCACGGAACGCCGAGCAGTTCCGGCAGCTGGGCCATGAACACGAGGATGGCCAGCGCGTTCACGAAGCCCACCATCACCGAGCGCGGGATGAAGCGCATGAGCCGGGTGACGCCCAGGACGGCGAGCAGGATCTGGAAGACCCCGGCGAGGATTACCGCGGCGATCAGGTGGTCCAGTCCGTGGCTGCGCATCAGCGGCGCGATCACCAGGGCGACGGCGCCTGTTGCGGCCGAGATCATGGCGGGCCGACCGCCCACGAAGGAGATGGTGACCGCCATGGTGAAGGAGGCGAACAGTCCGATCCGGGGATCCACGCCGGCGATCACGGAGAACGCGATGGCTTCGGGAATGAGGGCGAGGGCCACCACCAGCCCGGCGAGGGCCTCGGTCTTGAGGCGCCGCGGGGAACGGAGCGTGGCCCGGACGGACTGGAGCTGTTCGGGCTTCATGAAACTCTATTTCTTGGTCTGGCGGTAGCGCTCGATCTGCTTCAGCCGCCGCAGGAGGCTGTCGCGCCGCGGGTGGGGAACGGCGTCGGGCGCCTCAGCGGTGAGGTCGATGTGTTTGGTACCGTACTGCCACAACAGGAGGTCATCCAGCAGGCGGTCCGGCCCGGGGGAGTAGCGGTGGTCCAGGGCCCTGCGGACCTCGGTGATCCGGTTGGCGCTGAGCAGTCCGGCAAGCTGGACGGTCTGCTTGAGTCCATGGGCCGCCAGGAGTTCGGCCGCCCATCCCCAGTCGTCATCTACTTTACGGTCTACGTGGGGGAGCAGGGTGCGCCAGACGTCGCGGATGCGGTTGGGGGTGAGCTGTGCCGCGCCCTCACCGTCCACGTCCCAGTAGCTGCGGACCTCCTCGTAGCGTTCATGCAGGTCGGCGAAGGCGGTCTCCACGGTCTCCAGCATCGCGGCGGTGGCGGTGAACTGCCGGTCGAAGTGCGGCGTCCAGGCCCGCGGGTCCTCGGCCTTGAACCGGATGTCGTGCTCGATTTCGCTCCAGGCGTGGGCGAAGACGGTGCGGATCTGGCATTCGAAGAAGTAGCTGCCGTTGGGCTGGACCTCGGGGTTGAACACCTGCTGGTAGTTCTTCACCACGTCGTTCTGAATGGTGCGCAGGATCAGGTGCCGGCTGGAGTACCCGTACGTTCCGGACTCGATCGAGCCGATGTCCTTTTCGCGGTCCCCGCGGCAGTCGAACAGGTGCCGCTGGCGCTTGATCAGGTTGGCCACCAGGGCGTTCTCCGTCGGCAGCTTGGTAATCACGCGGACGCCCACCATGTCGTTGAGGGTCCGGAACGGGTCCGGGAACTTCAGGAGCCGCGGGCCGCCGGGTTCCAGGGGCTCCTCGGTCCGGGCGATCTTCTCCCGGAAGGAATCCACCGACTTGGTCCGGCCGGTGACGAACAGCGGCGTGACCTCGGTGTCCTTGAGCATGGTCCGCAGTATCTGCAGGACCTCCCTGGTGACAAGCTTCAAGGCAGGCCGGACACGCTCATAGAGTTCCACGCTTTCCTGCACGGAGTCGCGCTGAGTGACGTCCAGGCGATCCCAGTTGCTTGCCATGGTTCCAAACTATCAAGGCGGTGCGACAGTGGCGCCGGTGACACCCCCGCCACTGCAGCCCCTTCCGCCCCATGGAAGCGGCCTCCCTGTAGGCTCGGCATATGGCTGTTGTGGGCCGTCGTGCCCTGCAATCCCGGATCCCGGGTGCGCGGGCGGCGGCAAGGAGGGGCCCGGCGCTCCGTTCGAAGGATCCAAGGAGGATGCAGTGAAGCGGCAGAAGTACCACTATGGTGACCACCCCAGCCAATGGGGCGAGCTCTTCCTGCCGGAAACACCTGCATCACGCAATGGCAAGCCGCCATCCCCCCGCGGCATCGTTGTGGTAATCCATGGCGGCTACTGGCGCTCGCAGTACGGCGCCGAGCTGGGCGAACCGCTGGCGAAGGACCTCGCGGCGCACGGAATCGTGGCCTGGAACCTGGAGTACCGGCGGGCGGGCGACGGCGGCGGCTGGCCGCGGACGTTTGAGGACGTTCTCGCCGGGATCGACAAGCTGCGTGAGGTGGCCGGTGAGCACGACCTCGACCTGAACCGGGTGGTGGCGCTCGGGCACTCGGCCGGCGGTCATCTCGCTGTCTGGGCGGCCGGCCGGGACCGGCTCTCCGGACTCGGCGCCGCCGACGCCGACCGGCAGGTCGCCAGGAATCTCAACGGCGAGGCCGTGCACCTGACCGGCGTCGTCAGCCAGTCCGGGCTGCTCAACCTGGCGCAGGCGGAGTGGCTCGACCTCAGCAACGGCGCCGTCAGCAACCTGCTGGGCGGGTCCGCCGAAAGGTACCCCAAGCGTCACAGGTACGCCGATCCGATGAGCGCCGTGCCGCTGACCATCCCGGTCTACGCGGTCCACGGGGTCGAGGACGACAGCGTGCCGGTGAGCCAGTCCGAGGCCTACGCCACTGCCGCCCGCGCGGCCGGTGCCCCGGTCCAGGTGGTCAAGGTCCCCGGCGACCACTTCGCGCTGATTGACCCGAAGGCCCCGTCCTACCGGAGGTGCCGCGAGCTGGTGCAGGAGCTGCTGCAGCTTTAGGCCCTACGGCCTGAGCGGGGGAACTCCTGCGGGCCCTGTTCGTTGCACTGGTGGGCTGAGCTTCTCAATGGACTCCGGCGGTAAGTATGCTTATCATCAACCGCAAATGCCGCAGAGGCCACAACGGAGGGAGATTGCCCTGTTTGAACTCACTGCCATCACCTTGGTCTGCGCGCCCGCGCCCGCGCCGCTGCCAAGGAGATCCCGCCGGTGAAGGCGACGCCGAAGCGGGCTCCGGTTGCTAGCGGCGCCGGCATGGAGGACGCTTGTAGGACGGGACTGAGGTACTTTTGTATTTTACGATCCCGGGTTTCACTAGGAGATACACATGGGTGAACCCAATATGGGGTGGACAGCATGATCCGACTTCGAAAGCTGGCCCGCGCCGCGTCTGTCCTGACCACCCCTCTCGCCCCGGAGGATATTCTCGCGCTCTTTGACCCGGTGTTCTCGACCCGGCAACTGCGTGGTGTGGTCACCAAGGTTGTTCCCGAAACGGCCGATTCAGCCACCATCCATTTCCGGCCCGGCCGGGGCTGGAAGGCCCATAAAGCCGGACAGTGGGCGCGGATCGGCGTGGAGCTCGATGGCGTCCGGCACTGGCGGTCCTATTCGCTCAGCGCCCCGGCGGGGGAGGATCCCGCCATTACCGTGAGCGACATGGGTGCCGTGTCCGGCGTCCTGGTCCGGAATACCCGGCCTGGGGACGTCCTGTTCCTGGCGCCGCCGCAGGGCGACTTCGTCCTTCCCGAACGTCCCAGGCCGCTTCTGATGCTCACCGCCGGCAGCGGGATCACCCCCGTGATGTCCATGGTCCGCACGCTCGTGCCGCACCGCCCCGATGCCGATGTGGTGCTGGTCCATTCCGCCCGAAGGCCGGAGGACAGTATTTTCCGCGAGGAACTTTCCGAGCTCGCGGACCAGTTTCCCAACTTCCGCGTGACGCACTGGTACACGGGGGAGCGCGGCCGGATGGACTTCGGCTCGGCCGCCGGGCTGGACAGCCTGTGCCCCGACTGGCGCCGCCGCGCTGCCTACGCCTGCGGCCCGGAAGGGTTCCTCGACGACGCCGAAGCCCTATGGGCCGCCGAAGCCGCCGCCCATCCCAGAGACCCCAAATCGACCCGCGCGGACGGAGCCACCGGCCCCTTCGCGGCGGACCCCGTCAACCTCATCATCGAACGCTTCAACACCAGGCTGCTGGCGGGTGCCGGGCACGACGGCGGCCTGGTCACCTTCGAGGCCTCCGACCGGGAGGTGGAGGCCGACGGCGACACCCCCCTTCTTGACATCGGCGAGGACGCCGGCGTCCTCATGCCCAGTGGCTGCCGCATGGGCATCTGCCACAGCTGCCTGCTGCCCCTGCGTGCAGGGCAGGTCCGGGACCTGCGCACCGGTGAAGTCCACGGTGAACCGGGCCAACTAATCCAGACGTGCGTTTCGGCAGCTGCCGGGCCCGTTAACCTCGACATCTGAGGAGCAACTCAAGCATGACTGCAATATCCGATCGCACAGACGCGACCACGAAGACCGCCACCGACAAACCGGTCACGAAGCCGCGGCCGGGGGCCCTGGCCGCCTCCGGCCGGCCGGCCGTGCGCCCGCCCGCCGCAGCGCACCTGTCCGACGAGCAGGTGGCAGAGCTCGGCCGGGAACTGGACGCCATTAAGGACGAGATCCTGGCCAAGCGCGGAGCCTCCGACGCCGCCTACATCCGCCGGGTGATCAAGATCCAGCGCGGGCTGGAGATTGCCGGCAGGGCGGCGCTGCTGATGGGCCGCAACAAGGCCGCCTGGGTCACCGGCACTAGCCTGCTCAGCCTCGCCAAGATCCTGGAAAACATGGAGATCGGCCACAACATCCTCCACGGCCAGTGGGACTGGATGCGCGATCCGGACATCCACTCCACCACGTGGGAATGGGACTTCGTCACCCCGGCGCGGTCGTGGCAGCACACCCATAACGACCTGCACCACCGCTGGACCAACGTGGTGGGCAAGGACAACGATGTCGGATACAACCTGCTGCGCATGGACGAGGACCAGCCCTGGACCCCGCGCGCCCTGGGCAACCCGCTGTACAACGCCATCCTCGCCCCGATATTCGAATGGGGCATTGCGGTCTATGACCTGGAGCTCGTCGACTACAAGGAGGGCAAGAAGAGCAAGGAGGCCATGGCCCGGGACCTCAAGGCCCTCGGCGTCAAGGCGCTCAAGCAGTTCACCAAGGACTACGCTGCCACGCCGGCCGTGGCCATGCTGACCGGCTCGGGCAAACAGGCCCTCTACGGCACGCTCACCGCCAACGCCGTGCGAAACGTCTGGGCGCATGCCGTGATTTTCTGTGGCCACTTCCCCGAAGGAACGGACACGTTCACAGAGGAAATGGTGGAGGGCGAGACCCGCGGCGACTGGTACGTCCGGCAGATGATCGGCTCCGCCAACATTTCCGGCTCCAAGTTCATGCACATCATGACCGGAAACCTGTCCCACCAGATCGAGCACCACCTGTTCCCGGACCTGCCGTCCAACAGGTACGGGGAGGTGGCGCCGAAGGTGCAGGAAATCTGCCGACGCTACGGCCTGCCGTACACCACCGGGCCGCTGCTGAAGCAGGTGGGTTCCTCGTGGGCGAAGGTCTTCAAGCTCGCGCTGCCGGGGAAGAAGGCCTAGGAGACTGCTGAACAACGTGGTTGTGGGGCGGGCGGAACGCCACCAATGGCCGTCAAGCGGCATGTAAGGTCAGCACCCTTGGGTGCGACAACGGGGTCATTCCGCCCGCTTAGTTCATTGTGCCCCGGATGTGGGGCGCCATCCAGTGGTGGGGTTGGCCGGGTCCGGGCGGCGGTTCATCCCAGCGCCCATGATTCCTCGTTTCTGCTCAGTCCGAGAGCGAGCAGGCGTCGCAGGTTCAGTCCCGCCACCCGCAGGCGCAGCCAGGCGTTGTTCCGGCTGGTGCCGCGGTGGGGAACGCGCCGGTTGCCGCGGGTGAGCCAGGCGATGGGCCGTTCGACCATGGGCCGGTGGGTGCGGTAGTCGTCCTGGAAGGCCGGGTCCGTGGCGCGTTTCCGGTGTTCGCGCTGCAACGCGTAGTGTTCGTGCAGTTCGATTTTGCGTCCTTGCGGCGAGGCGGTGCACCGGGCCCGGAGGGGACAGCCGGTGCAGGCGGCGCCGAACGTTACCCGTCGCTTGGCGGTGATCTTGCGGGTGAGACCATTCGGGCAGGTCATGGTGCCGGCGACTTCATCGACGGTGAAGTCATCGAGGCTGAATCCGCCCTCAACGGTCGGGCGTAGCGGCCAGGGCTTGATCACCGGAAGAAGCCCGGTGGACGCGAGGGCGGCGAGCATATCCCCCGTGCCGTAGGCCGAGTCGGCCAGGACTTGGATGCCGGTCCCGCTGATCGTTGGATCCTGGGTCAGTAGCCGGGCGCCGACGGTCCCGTCGCTGTTCTCCGGCCCGGAGGCCTTGGTCAGTTCCGCGGCGGTGATCAGCCCGGTGTCGGGTTCGATCACGATGTGGGCTTTGTAACCGTCTTGCTGACGTGACTGGGTTTTGTGCGCGTGCCGGGCGTCGGGGTCCACGGTGGAGATCATCCGGTCCGGGGCGACCTTCCGGGCGATCCGCCACCGCCCGTCCGTGCCGTCCGAATCCTCAGCCGGTTCCACGTCCTGCCCCGCGACCAGGGCCAGCAGCGCATACGCATCAGCGGCCCTGCCCTCCAGCGTTTCGGGATCGACCGCGGCCAGCAGCGCCAAGGCATCGGTGACCAACGCGGAGATCAGTCCGTCTTTGGCGTCCGGGTCATCCCAGGCGATGTTCGGTTTGCCGGTGCGCGTGTAGTCATACCCGGTCGCGTGGAGGCCGACCAGGTCTTGGCCTCCGGGAATGTCGCGGCCGAAGCGGCGGACCGCAGCGATCAGCTGCGTGATGGTGTCCTGCCTGGCGACTGCGTCATCCAGGACCGTTGAGTCCACCGCCCGCCGGCGCTTGCCCTTCAGGGCCCCGGTTTCCGCGACGACCTCGGCGATGGCCTCCATGATCCGATGCGGGTTTCCGGACCCGGCCAGACGCCTGCGCCAAAATGTCAGCGTGCTCGGGTGGAACGCGGTATCAGTCAACCCGTACCCGCACGCGGCCTTCCAGCGTAGATCGTAGGTCAAAGCCTCGGCTGTTTCCCTGTCAGAGAGCCCCTGCAACGCCTGCAGCACCAACACCGAACCGATGACCGGCGCCGGAACCGACGGCCGGCCCCGCCGCGACGGAAAGAGGTCCTCCATCATTGAATCCGGAAACAGGCGCCCCCGATGTTTGGCCAGAAAAGCGAAGACGCTGCCCGGAGCCAACAACTCTCCGGCCAGCGACTCCACATCCAAATACCCGCGTTGCGCATCCTCGCGTCCCTGCATAAACACCAGTCTTAACCACCAGGCCCACGAGTCCAGCCGACGCGCCCGCCGCGATTAATTCAGCAGTCTCCTAGCCGGCTGCGGGGAACCCGAGCGCCGGGCGGCGTTCTCTGGCAGAGTATGACCATGCTCACTGTTATCGGCGAGGGCCTCGTTGACGTGGTCCAGCGCAGCTCCGGAATCGAAGCCCATGTGGGCGGCAGCCCGCTCAACGTCGCCGTCGGGCTCGCCCGCCTGGGGCACCCGGTGCAGTTCGTCGGCCGGTACGGCCGGGACGCGTACGGGGAGTCGTTGGCTGCCCACCTGAGGGCGAGTTCCGTCATGCTCCCGCAGGCCCCGGACGGGTTGCCCCACCAGCGTGGCCACGGCACTGGTGGACGACGACGGTGCCGCCACCTACACGTTCGACCTCGCCTGGGAGCTCCCCGGACTAAGGGAACGGCTGCCGTTCATGCTGCAGGCCAACACGCTGCTGCACACCGGCTCCATCGCCACCATGCTGGCGCCCGGCGCCGCAGAGGTGCTGGCCGCCGTCGAACATGCCCACCCGGCGTCGACCATCAGCTTTGACCCCAACTGCCGCCCCAGCATCATCACGGACGCCGATTACGCCCGCCGGCAGGCGGAAAAGTTCGTGACCCTCTCGGACATCGTCAAGGCCTCGGACGAGGACCTCGCCTGGCTCTATCCCGGTGCGGACCCGCTGGAGTCCGCGCGCCGCTGGCTGAAGCTTGGCGGGGCGGAAGGGCCAGCCATGGTGGTGGTGACGCGCGGCGCGGCCGGGCCCTGGGGGATCACCGCCGCGGGCGAGGCCGAGTTTGCCGCACCCCGGGTAGAGGTGGCGGACACCGTTGGCGCTGGGGATTCCTTCATGGCGGCGCTGCTGTCCGGCGTCGTGGACCGCGGTCTGGACGGCGCCCAGAACCGGGCGGACCTGCGGGCGCTCCCGGCCGAGGGGCTCACCGCGCTCCTGGCCCACGCCTCTCGGGCCGCGGCCGTTACAGTCTCCCGTTCCGGTGCCAATCCGCCCACCCGGGCGGAGCTCAACCGCGTCGAAGCAGACGCCGAAGCGGTAGCAGAGGAAGCCGAAGTTCCCACCACCTGAGAGGCAGTCATGACATCGCAGCGTCCGTTTTCAAACCTGCCGGACGTCCCCACGTTCGGGCTTACCAGCCGGTCCTTCGAGGACGGCGGGATCCTGCCGCCGCCGCAGCGCAGCGGCAGGATGCATGCCGGCGGCGCCGACGAGTCCCCGCAACTGAGCTGGAGCGGCGCGCCGGACGGGACCAGGAGCTACGCCGTGACGGTGTTTGATCCGGACGCGCCGGGCGCCGACGGTTTCTGGCACTGGGCGGTCCTTAACATCCCGGCAGACACCACCTCCCTGGCAGAGGGCGCCGGGGCCGAGGGCGGCCCGCAGCTCCCGCCCGGCGCGACGCAGCTGAAGAACGACGCCGGCTTCCGCGGTTATGTGGGGGCGGCCCCGCCGCCGGGGCACGGCCGGCACCGTTACGTCGTCACCGTCTACGCACTGGACGTCGAGGAGCTGCCGGGCGGGGCAGGGGCGAAGCCCGCGGGGCTGGGTTCCGAACTGGCCCGTCACCTGCTGGGCACGGCAACCCTGACGGGTGTTTACCAGCGCTAAGGCGCCGGCGGCTGTTTACCAGCGCTAAGGCGCCGGCGGCAGGTGGCGCCGAATAGAACTATTGACAGGACAAACTCCTGCTCCTATCCTCAGTTTATGGAGCGCTCCAATTGCGCTCGGTCGCATCCCTCTTCTCCGGCCGGAAAGATGCAGTGGTGTGGTTCCCCCAGTCATCTGGACACGATCGAAGGAGATCACCAGTGAAGAAGTTTTTTTGGCGCCGCGCAGCGGTAGCCGCGGTCGCAATCCCGATGCTGGCTTTGACAGCATGCTCCAGCCAGGGCGGAAGGGCACCGGAAGCCGACAGCGGAGGCGGTGGGGGTCAAGCCGCCTCGACTCCGCGCATGAAGATTGCGCTGATCACGCACGCTCCGGCGGGCGACACCTTCTGGGACACCGTCCGGAAGGGCGCCGAGGAGGCCGCGGCCAAGGACAACGTGGAGCTCCTCTACACGAACGATCCCGAAGCCGGGCGGCAGGCGCAGCTGATCCAGCAGGCCGTGGACCAGAAGGTGGACGGAATCGCCGTCACCCTGGCCACGCCCGGCGCGCTGAAGGATTCCCTCAAGAAGGCCTCTGACGCCGGCATCCCCATCGTGAGCCTGAACGCCGGCGAGGACGTCTCCAAGCAGCTTGGGGCGTTTACGCACTTCGGTTCCAACGAGCAACTCGCCGGCCAGGCGGTGGGCGAGAAACTGGCGGCCGAGAACTTCAAGCACCCCATCTGCGTGATCCAGGCACAGGGGCACGTCGGGCTGGAAGCCCGCTGCGCCGGCGTGAAGTCCAAGGTTCCGGGAACCGAGATCCTGTACGTGAACGGCGCCGATATGACGTCGGTGGAATCAACCGCAACCGCCAAGCTGCAGGCAGCCAAGGACGCCGACGTCATCATTGGACTGGGTGCCCCGATCACGCTGACCCTCCTGAAGTCCGTGACCACCTCGGGCAGCTCGGCAAAGGTCGCCTCCTTTGACCTGAACAAGGAGCTCGCCCAGAAGATCGCCGACGGCACCGTGCTGTTCACGGTGGACCAGCAGCCCTGGCTCCAGGGCTACGAGTCCGTGGACGCCCTGTGGCAGGTCAAACGTGGCGGCTTCAAGCTCGGCGGCGGGCAGCCCGTGCTCACCGGACCCACCATCGTCGACAAGTCCAACGCGGCGGACGTCGTGAAGTTCGCCGACCAGGGCATCCGCTAACCGCCGCTGGTTCTGTCGAAACCGCCGCTGGTTGAGGTTGTCGTAAACCTCAGCCAGCGGCGTCGGCCAATCAGCGGTCCGCGATAAGGCGCCACGGGGGAGCGGCGAGGTCCGCCACCGGTACGGGAACTGAGCCGGAACCGCTGCGGGGCCCCGGCCGCGGCCACGGCGCGCTTCTCCTGCAGCACCGGCCGCGACGCGGTGACGATCTTCATGTCGGCACCGCCGAAATCAATGTACGGGCCAATGAGTCCGGGCTGGCCGGACGTGAGGGCCACTCGTACCAGGTCATTTCCGTGTAGTCGTAGTAGCGCCGGCCAGGACTGCCAGGTCGGCGAAAACCCTCTCCAAGCTCTGTCCAAGGGCCCGGGCCGTCGACTGCAGGACCTCGTCGATGGGTTTCACCGCTGGTCCGCCAGGTCAGGTGAGGATGGCCAGGCGCTGGTTGATGATGAGGGCGCCTTCCCGTTCGAAGTGGGCGATTGCAGTGTTCTCAGCTGCGCCGGGGTCCCCCTGCTCGATGGCGTCCAGGAGTGCCTCGTGTTCCTCCACGGCGGTCGGCTGTCCGTCCAGCCACGCCTGGCCCCACGTCAGCGGGGACAGCTCAGCGTGGATTTGGATTAAAGGGCCGTAAGACGGCGGGACTGTGCCGCTGCCCCCAACCCGATATGCAGGCGGCATCCGCCTGGCGAAGCATGTGCGGCGCGCAGCTTGCAGCAAAGCGCTGCGCGAGCTTCCGGAAGCGCCGCACGTCCTGCTCGTCGGAGCGTTTGGACGCCAGCCGGGCTGCCCTGTGTCACAAAGTCACACCTACGATACCTGCGGGCCGTATGACTCGGGCAACGACGGAAGCCTGCCGGCTGATTGCCGGCAGGCTCCCTGTCCGTGCTCGTATTGCAGGTCTGGCGGCTAGGGGCTGACCAGCGAGGCAGCCAGGGCCGCGTCTGCTTCCTTGAGAACCGTCGAGGCGACTTCCAGGCCCTCGATGCGGCCCAGTTCGACGTCTTCGTGTTCGATGTTGACGAGCATGTCGGGGTCCACTTCATGGAGGGCGCGCAGGAATTCGGTCCAGTAGGCGGTGTCGTGGCCTTTGCCGAGGGCGACGAAGTCCCAGGCGGCGGGCTTGGGCCATTCGTTGGCCCACTCGTCGCCACCCAGGTTGGTCCGGTTCTCTTCCGGTGCCAGCCGGCGGAAGCGGTTGTCCAGGACGCCATAGATGGCGGCCGTGTCCTTGTTGACCCGCACGTCCTTGGCCGCGGCGTGGAAGACCAGGGGGCCGAGTTCGCGGACTACGGCCACCGGGTCCATCTGCTGCCAGAACAGGTGGGAGGCGTCGAGTTCGACGCCGACGTGGGTGGCGCCGGTCAGTTCGACGAGCCTGTAGACATCGGCGGGGTTGAAGACGAGGTTCTGCGGGTGCAGTTCCAGGGCGACCTTGACGTCGAGGTCGGCGGCGAGCCGGTCGGTTGCCTTCCAGAACTCGGCGGCGACGCCCCACTGGTAGTCCAGGACGTCCAGTGCTGCGGAGTTCCAGGCGTTGACGATCCAGTTCGGCACGGTGGCGCCGGGTTCCCCGCCGGGGAGGCCGGACATGGTGACCACGCGGTTCTGGCCGAGCCTGTGGGCCAGGCGGATGGAGCGGCGGATGTCCTCGGCGTGCTTGTCACCGATCGCGCGGTTGGGGTGCAGTGGGTTGCCGTTGCAGTTCAGCCCGGCGATGGAGACGCCGGTGCCCTCGAAGATCGCCAGGTAGTCATCGCGGGCGGCGTCGCTCTCGAGGATGTCGTCGAAGGTGGGGACGTGGACGGCGGGCAGGAATCCGCCGGAGTTGATTTCGATGCCGGTGAGGCCCAGGTCGGCGACGACCTTCAGGGCCTCGGGAAGCGGGCGGTCGTGCAGGATCGCGTTGTAGACGCCGAGCTTCATAGTGTGATCTTCTTTCCGTTGTTCAGGGCTGATTCGGTGACCGCGGCGAGCAGTTCCATGTTGCGGACGCCTTCGTCGAAGGTGGCACAGCGCGGCAGGGATTCCGCTTCGCTGAGGCCGGCGACCTCTTCGAGGAACGCACGGGACTGGTAGGCGAACGCGTCGTTCTGGCCGAAGCCGACTTCAGGGGCGTCCATGGCCAGGCCGCCGGCGATGTAGGGGTGGCCCGGGCCGAGGATGACCTGGCGGTAGCCGTTTTCGTGGCCGGAGCCGTCGTTGAGGAACAGCTGGACCTCGCCGGGGCGGCGCTGGTCGAACTTGGCGGAGCCGTTCTCGCAGAAGACCTCAAAGTTGAGGCTGTTGGCATGTCCGGCTGCGACGCGGGAGACTTCGAAGCTGCCGGCGCCGTTTTCGAACTCGGCGGAGAAGGCTGCGTAGTCGTCGTTCTCCACCGCCTCAAAGGTGTCGCTGACGGCGGCGTGGTCATGTCCGATGACGGCGCCCAGGGGCAAGGGCCGCTTGTCGATGGCCGTGCTGAGGCGGCCACCGCTGACGGACTTGATGTCGCCACAGAGGAATTCGGAGACATAGGCCAGGTGGCTTCCGACGTCGGCCAGCGCCCCTGAGCCGGGGCCGCCCTTGTAGCGCCAGCTCATCGGGGCCTCCGGACTGAAGCCGTAGTCAGTCCAGTAGCGGCCGCTGAAGTGCAGCACCCTGCCCAGGGTCCCGTTCCGGATGAGGTCGCGGATGTAGGCGATGCCCGGCGTGCGGCGGAAGGTGAATCCGATGCGGGCGATTGAGGAGGCGCTGCGGGCGGCGTCGGCCATGGCCCGCGCGTCTTCCAGGGTGTCGCTCAGCGGCTTCTCGCACAGCACGTGCTTGCCGGCGGCGAGGAGGCCCTCCACCACTTCCCGGTGCAGTGAGTTGGCGATGACAACACTGACGACGTCGATGTCATCGGCCTCGGCGATGGCCTGCCATGAGGTGTCGTTGCGCTCGTAACCGAAGCGCCGAGCGGCGAGGGAGCCGAACTCCGGATTCACGTCTCCGATGGAGACCAGCCGGATGGGCGGCAGGACGGGGTTGTACAGGGCGGACGCGGTGCGGAAGGCGGCGGCGTGAGCCTTGCCTGCCATGCCCGCCCCGATGACGGCTACGCCGAGATCTTTGGGCATTGATTTTCTCCTTTGAAACGGGCTTTGCGGGACTCAGCCGCTGTGACGTGCGACGCGAAATGGAGCGCTCCATAAACACGATAGGGGTGTGACTTTGTCCTGTCAATATCCCAAAACGGTCCGCCGATGGGTGACAATTGCAGAGTGACCCAGGAGACCGGCAAACGCCCGAACATTTACGACGTTGCCTCCGCGGCCGGGGTATCGAAATCCCTGGTCTCGTTGGTCCTGCGCGGTGCGCCCGGCGTGTCAGCTGCGCGCCGCGCCGCCGTCGAGGAAGCTATCGAACGGCTGAACTACCGCCCCAGCCGGGCGGCAGCGACTCTTGCGGGAAACCGGTCCCGGACCATCGGCGTCGTACTGGACGACTACCGGAACCTCTGGTTCGTCGGCCTGCTGGGCGGGCTCCACGATGAACTCGCGCCCCTCGGCTTCCGGGTGGCTGTCGCCGACCCGTCGTTCAACGCCCACTTGGACCGGACGCCGGTGGACGGCCTCATGTCTTTGCGCGTTGACGGCATCGTGATCGCGACCGAGCCCACGGAGGAGATGTTCGCCGCACTTGACGTTCCCGCAGTGGTGGCGGGCAACCGCGACGTCGTTGTCCCGGGCGCGGACATTGTGGCCAATGATGACGAGGCAGGCGGCCGCCTGGCCACCGAGCACCTGATCGGACTGGGGCACAGGGAAATCGGGCATGTGACCGGCGGGGGCGGCGCCGCCCGTCTTCGGGCGCAGGGGTTTGAGGCCGCGATGCGCGGACACGGGCTGGCGCCGGACATCGCGCAGGGCCACGGCCTGACGATGGAGCCGGACGGCTACGAGGGCGCGCTGAAGCTGCTGGATCGAAACCCGGCGCTTACTGCGATTTTTGCCGCCAACGACGTGATGGCGATGGGTGTGGCGGCGGCGGCGCGGGACCGGGGGCGGCGGATTCCGGAGGACCTGTCCCTGATCGGCTACGACAATTCGCCGCTCGCGTCGGCGAACCTGCTGCGCCTGACCACCATCGACGGCCGCAACGGCGAGGTGGGTGCAGGGGCTGCGAAGGCCCTGCTGGACCGCATGAAGGACCCGGAACTGCCCGTCCGGACGAAGCTCGTGGACCCGGAACTGGTGGTCAGGGGCTCGACGGCGTCCCCCGCCTGAAACGCTCAGGCGAGGGGCCGCCGTCGTTCGTCAAATCAGAGCGCGCCCTGCGCGCTGGTGCCCGCAGGGATCGCGGCCAGCCGGGTCACTTCCACCGGTTCCTCAAGGAGTCCCTCTAGCGAGGCGTTCAGGCGCTTGACGGCGTCGCCGGCGCCGTGGGCGTCGAGGAGTTCGGCGCTTTCCCACTTTTCGATCATGACAATCTGGCCGTTCGGGGCTTCGTGGATGGCGTACAGGATGCAGCCCGGCTCCTCGTGCACCTCCGCGATGGCGGGGGAGAGGGCGGCGACGACGTCAGCGAAGGCACCTTCCTTGGGCGTGAACATGGCGGTGACAACTACGGTCATGGGTTTTCCTTTTCATTATCTGGTTGCGGACTTGCTGGTGACGGTGCGGACAGGGGCCGCGCAGCTGCTGCGCGGCACGAAATCGGCCTGCACTTCGATGGTTCTGGCGCCGGCGGGAAGCCGGCCCTGCATCCGTCCGAGGACGAGCTCGAGGGAATGCACCGCAAGCATGCCGATCGGCTGCCGGATCACGCTGAGCGGGGGGCTTGTCAGTTCGGTCCAAGGGTTGTCGTCAAAGACGATCACTGAGAGGTCGCCTGGTATCCGCACACCCATCTGGACGAGGCGCCGGACTGAGCTTTGCACCTGGGCGGTGTTGGCGACGATCAGTCCCGTGGGGGGCTCCGGGAGAGCCAGGAGGGACCCGACGGCGTCGCCCCCGCCATCTCCGCGGAAGGGGACGTCCCGGACCAGCGTGGGGTCGAGGCTTATCGAAGCGCTTTCGAGGGCGGACCGGTAGCCGCCGATCCGCGAACGCCCCGTGGAGGTGCTTGCGGGGCCGGTGATCAGCCCGATCCGCTCGTGGCCGAGCGCGATGAGGTGGTCGGTGGCGCGCCAGGCAGAGTCGGAGTTTTCGATGCTGACGACGTCGACGTCGCTGAGTTCCGCAATGGCGCGGTCAACGAAAACCACGTTGACCCCGAGGTCCCGCAGGCGGTCCCATTTCTCGACGTTTCCGCCCGTTGGGGTGGCGATGACGCCACCCACCGAGCGGTCAAGGAGCGTGTCCAGGGATTCGGCCTCAAGGTGCGGGTCCTCCTGGGTGGTCATGACCACCACCTGCACGCCGTGGCTGCGGGCCTCCCACACCACGCGGTCCGCCAGTTGGGCGAAAAACGGGTTGGCAAGGTCCGTGACCACCAGGCCGACGGTGAGGGCGTGGCCGGCGCTGAGCTCACGCGCCGCGGCGCGGGGGGGACGGTATCCGAGTTCGCTGATGACGTTCAGCACCTGTTCCCGCTTGGCCGGCGCGACAGGGCCGGAGTCCGGGTTCAGCACCCGCGACACCACGGATACCGAGACCCCCGCCGCTGCCGCCACGTCGCGGATAGTGGGCGCCTTCTTCAATGCTCCTCCTTGCGGCCGGTGGGGTTCACCGACATCTGTTGACACAGCTTAACACTGACTGGTACAAAAGTGGAACCGGTTCCACTCCGGTACTCCAGATCACCGCATCTGCTAACGCAGATCACAAACAGTGCGACGAAGAGGTTGCTCTACCGCAAGGTGGACGGCCATCTCTCTTCGGTCAGACATCAATCAGAGAGATTCCCATGAACCTTCACAAGCTTCTTAGCGACCGCGAGAACCAGGGCCGCCCGATCCGCGTCGGACTCATCGGCGCCGGCCGGTACGGCACCATGTACCTCGCCCAGGCAAACAACATCCCTGGCATCCATGTTGTTGCCATCGCTGACATCAATGTGAAGCGGGCGGAAGGCGCCTTCGAGCTCGTCGGCTGGCCCCAGAACCAGATCGCCCCGGACATCGCGACTGCCCTGGAGAACCGCTCCACCACCATCGTGGCAAACGCCGACGAACTGTTCGATGTCGACATCGACGTCATCGTGGAAGCCACCGGCAACCCGATCGTCGGCGTGAAGCACGCGCTGCGGGCGATCGAAACCAAGAAGCACATCATCATGGTCACGGTCGAGGCCGACGCCCTGGCTGGACCGGCCCTCGCCAAGCGCGCGGAAGAAGCCGGCGTCGTCTATTCCATGGCGTACGGCGACCAGCCCGCCCTCATCATGGAACTGGTGGACTGGGCCCGGACCAGCGGCTTCGACGTGGTCTGCGCGGGCAAGGGCGCCAAGTACCTTGAGCACTACCACGAGATGAACCCGGACAATGTGTGGGAAAACTGGGAGTTCTCCAAGGAGCTCACCGACTCCGGCCAGCTGAACCCTTACATGCACACCTCCTTCCGTGACGGCACCAAGGCATCCATCGAGATGGCGGCCGTCGCCAACGGCGCCGGCCTCACGCCGTCGGACGCCGGACTGACCTTCACTCCAGGCGACGTGGAAGAAATCGCCACCATCTGCCGCCCGGCCGACGTCGGGGGTGCCCTGGCGCACGAGGGAAGCGTGGACGTCATGTCCAGCGTCAACCGCGACGGCAGCTGGATCAGCCACAACACCCAGGAAGGCGTCTTCGTCGTCGTCAAGGCGACCAACGGCTACGTCTCCGGCTGCTTCAACGAATACCCGTGGCACCCCGACCCCACCGGCCAGTACGCAGCCCTGTACCGCCCGTACCACTACGTGGGTCTCGAACTGAACATGTCCATCGCCAATGCAGCCCTCCGCGGCATCGCAACCGGCTCGCCCGTCGGCTTCTTCGGCGACGTCGTTGCCACGGCCAAGAAGGACCTGAAGGCCGGCGAATTCCTCGACGGCGAGGGCGGGTTCACCGTCTGGGGCAAGCTCGTCTCGGCCAAGCATTCCGTGGCGATTGGCGCCCTGCCGGTGGCACTCGCCCACCACGTCGAGCTGCGTGCCGACATTGCCAAGGGTGCCACCGTCCGCTGGGAAGACGTCATCATGGACGACTCGCTGTCCCAGGCCCTCGAGCTGCGCCGTGAAACCGAAGCGCTTGTTACCGAAGCGGCGCTGAGCGCCTAATTCACATACCTATCCCTATCTCCCGGGCGCGCTGCGAACCCCCAAGCTTCCCGCGCCCGGGAACAAGAATCCTTCCAATGAAGAAAGGCATCACATGAAATCGAAGACCCGCGCCCTCACCGGAGTGCTGGCATGCACCCTCGCCGCCTCCGTCCTCGCCGGCTGCGCCTCCGGGGCGCCCGGCGCCGGCTCGCCGGTGGCCAAGATCCAGCTGTCCATCCCGGATCCTCTGACCTCCTCGGTGGGTGTCTCCGCCCAGCACTTCGCCGACCAGGTGAAAAAGACCTCCAACGGCTCCGTGGTTGTCACGGTGGTACCGAACGGAACGAGCTTCAGCGGGGACCAGAACGCGGCCGTCACGAGGCTGCAGGGCGGCTCGCTGGATGCACTGATCCTGTCGACGTCGGTTTATGCATCCGTGGTGCCCGAGATGAACGCCATCAGCATCCCCTACCTCTTCGACGACACAAAGGAAGAGGCGGCATTCCTGGCCGGCATGCCCGGCGACGTGCTGAAGGAGAAGCTCAAGGAGAAGAACACCGTCGCGCTGTCCTTCCTCACCAGGACCGGACGCCAGATCACCAACTCCGAACGCCCCATCGAGCAGCCGTCGGACTTGAAGGGCCTGAAGATCCGCGTCCCGGGCAACCCGCTGTGGACGGACTTCTTCGGCAAGCTGGGCGCGAGCCCCACCACCATGGCGTTCTCCGAGGTCTTCACCGGCCTGCAGACCGGAACCATCGACGGACAGGAAAACCCGATCGAGGTGCCGTGGACCAACAAGTTCTCGGAAGTCCAGAAGTACGTCTCGCTGACGCACCACATCAACGACGCCTGGGTCCTGGCCCTGTCCTCCAAGAAGTGGGACTCGCTGAACGAGGACCAGAAGAAGGTCCTGACGGATGCGTCAGCCGAGACCGCCACCTTCAAGACTGAATACGACGCCGAACAGTCAGAGAAGCAGCTGGCCGAACTCACCGCCAAGGGCATGAAGGCCAACGAGCCCACCGCCGCCGGACTCGAGCAGTTCAAGGCCGTTTCCAAGAGCCTGTACCCGGACTTCTCCAAGCTGATCGGCAAGGAATTCTTCGACCAGGCCATTGCCGCAGCCAAGTAAACCCCTTGAGGGCCGGAGCGCAGCCCGGCGCTCCGGCCCTCACCAAGCATCCCGCTCTCAACGTTGACAGTCTGGAAAAACATGGAACATACACTCGCCCCGAAGGAACTCGAAGAGGTCCTTCCCTCCGATGCGGAAGAGATCCTCCACCACGGGCACGTCGCACCGCGCTGGAGCGGAGCCGTCTGGCTGGACAAGGCCCTGGAATGGACCGTCGGCGCGGCCATCCTTGCCGAGCTCGTGGTTATCCTGCTGAACATCATGGTCCGGGTTGTCACCGGGGATTCCGTGCTGTGGACGCAGGAAGTCTCTGAAATCGCACTGCTGACCATCGCCTTCATCGGCGGTGCCATCGCCTATCCCAAGGGTGCGCACATGGCCGTCCAGGCCCTGATCATGCGGCTTCCGGCTAGCTGGAAGCCTTATCTGGCGGCCCTGGTCGATTGCCTCGTCTTCGTCATGAGTGCGGGCGCCTTTGCGCTCTTCGTCCCCACCCTCGTCCAGCAGCTCGAGGAAAAGACGCCGATCCTCCAGCTGCCGGTGTTCTGGGTTTCGCTGCCCTTCTCCATCGGCATGGTGCTCATTGCCTGGTTTGCTGTCCTGAAACTCACGCGGCAGCCGCGCCGCGCCGTCCTGCTCGGCGCGGGGATCACCGCAGTCCTGGCCGCCGCCGTTGTCCTGTCCCAGCCGCTGTTCTACTACGCCTCGCCCAACGTCCTCCTCGGCGTGGTCCTGGTTGCCCTGTTCGCCCTGCTGTTCCTTGGCCTGCCCATCGCGTTCGTCCTGGCACTGGCCTCCGGCATCTACCTCTACCTCGGCGGGATCTCGGAGGTCAGCGCGATCCCGATCGGCATGGCCTCGGGGGCCAAGGGCTTCGTGCTGCTGGCGATCCCGTTCTTCATCCTCGCCGGCACCGTCATGAACTCCGCCGGCCTGACCCTGCCGCTCGCCAAGCTGGTGGACGCACTCATCGGGCACCTGCGGGGCGGTCTTCTCCAGGTGGTCGTCGTGACCATGTACATCTTCTCCGGCATCTCCGGCTCCAAGGTTGCGGACGTCGCGGCCGTGGGAACCACCATGCGCGGCATGCTCGAGGAACGCAAGTACCCGCGCGGCGAGGTCGTCGCCGTTTTGTCCGCCTCGGCCATCATGGGTGAAACCATCCCGCCGAGCATCGTCCTGCTCATCATGGGCTCCATCACCACGATCTCCACCACCACGCTGTTCCTCGCCGGCTTCGTTCCGGCCGCTTTCCTGGCCCTCGTGGTCATGGCGCTCGTTTTCCTCCGCGCAAAGAAGCAGGGGGGCGTCTCCAGCCCCAGGGCCACCTGGCGTGCGCGCGGTTCCGCCACGTTCTTCGCCATCCCCACGCTGCTGCTGCCGGTCGGCATGGTGGTGGGCATCCTGAGCGGCTTCGCCACTCCCACCGAGGTGTCCTCGGTCGCCGTCGCCTATGCCTTTGTCCTTGCCGCCGCCTACCGGCGCGGCAGCAAACGGCTGCTGGGCGATACGCTGCGGGAAACGACGACGACGGCCGGCATGGTTCTGTTCATCATCGCTGCCGCGTCGCCGCTGGCCCAGACGCTTGCCCTCGCCGGTGTGTCCCAGCAGATCCATGACCTCATGTCCGGCCTGGGCGACTCACCCATTCTCTTCATGCTGTTCACTGTGGTGCTGCTGATCATCATGGGCCAGCTGCTGGAGGGCCTGCCCGCCGTGCTGATCTTCGCACCGCTGCTCCTGCCCATCGCCACCGAATTCGGCGTCAACCCGGTGCAGTACGCCATGGTGCTGATCATCTCGATGGGCATCGGTTCATTCGCGCCGCCGGCCGGTGTCGGCTTCTATGTGGCCTGCGCAACCGGTCTTGAGACCGTGGAAAAGAGCCTCAAGCATTTCTGGCCGTACCTCATCGCGGTGTTCATCGGGCTGCTGGTGCTTGCCGCCGTTCCATGGTTCAGCACCTTCCTGCCCGCCATGGCCGGCCTGATTCCCTTCTAGCGACGTGGGCACAGTGACAGAGGCAGCAGTGACAGACACACAGAACCAGTTGAAGTCCGGGGTTTCAACGTCGGTGGCCCTGCTGGGCACCGGCCCGATGGGCGCCCCGATCGCCAGGAACATCCTGGCCGCCGGCGTCCCGCTCACGCTCTGGAACCGCACCGCGGAAAAGGCCAGAGCCATCGGCGGGGGACGCGTGGCCGGCACACCGGCGGAGGCTGCCGCCGGCGTCGTCCTCACCGTCCTGCCGGACCTGCCGCAGGTCGCCAGCCTGCTGCCCGGCGAGGACGGGCTGCTGGCCGGGTGGAAGGCGGCCGGCATCGAGGAACCGGTCCTCGTCATTCACGGAACGGTGTCGCCGGTTGCCGTGGCCCGGTTCGCCGAGGACTGCAAGAACCTGCACGGGGTGACGGTGGTGGACGCACCGCTCAGCGGCGGAACCATCGGAGCCGAGGAAGGCCGGCTGAGCACCATGGCCGGAGGGCCGCGTGACACCGTGCGGCGCCTCCTGCCTCTCTTCGGGCTCTACAGTTCCACTGTCGTCTGGTTTGGCGAAGCCGGCGCAGGATCCACGGTCAAGGCCTGCAACCAGATCGTCGTCTCCGCCACGGTCACGGCCCTCGCCGAGGCCATGGCCGTGGCGACGGCCACCGGGCTTGACCCCGAGAAGGTGCAGTCCATTCTGGCCGGCGGGCTGGCGAATTCGGAGGTGCTCAGGCAGAAGGGACAGCGCTGGATCGATCAGGACTTCGAAGGCGGCGGCTCTGCGAAAAACCAGCTGAAGGACCTGAACTTCATTGCCGAGATCGCCAAGGACGCCGGGCTGGAGCTGCCGCTCTCCGCCAGCGTCCGCGGTGCCTTCGAGCTAATGGTCGATGCCGGAGACGGCGATCTCGACCACACCGGGATCTACCGGACGATTCTGGGGAAGCCGGGACACGCTAGCCGTCGGTGAGGCGCCGGGCGTGCTCGGCCTCAGAGGGGCCGAGTTCGCCGGGGCCGCCGCCGAGGAATGCCCAGCGGCTGGTGCGGCCATCCGGGCCGGTGAGGCTTCCTTCGCGGAGGGCGCTGTCGATACGGGTGCGGACCAGGGCTTCGTTCCCCGGTTCGGTGGCGAATATGATCCGCAGGGTAACCGTGTCCCCGTCCCTGTCCGGCCGGGTGTGGTGCGGCGCCAGCGGGCAGGGCGGCGGATGGTCCCAGCTTCCGCACAGCTCAAGGGTGACTGCGGCACCCAAGGCGCGCAGGTCGCCGTCGGCCTCCATCATTACAGTGGCCTCGTGCACGAACGCTGCGCGCATAGTGTCATTCACCCTCGGCGCCCCGGAGGTGCTCGAGCAGCGCGTCGAGGATTGGCAGTTGGCCTTTGACCAGCTTGGTGCGGGCCTCGGATTCACCGATCCACTCGGCCCGGTCGATCTCCGGAAAGTCCTGGACCGTTCCGGACCCCTTGGGCCATTCCAGCGGAAAGGTGTTGCTCAGGATCTTCTCGGGCGCGAAGGCGGACTCGGCGGCGAACGCGGTGATGAGCTTGCCCGAGGGCTGCCGGAAGGTACCGAGCAGCACGTAGTCCGCGGAGGGCGCCGGGACACCCATTTCCTCCGCGAACTCACGCTGCGCCGCCGCGAGCGGATCCTCCTCTTCAAGGTACTCGCCCTTGGGAATCGACCAGGCGCGCTCATCCTTGCGCTCCCAGAAAGGGCCGCCCATGTGGGCGATCCACACTTCCACTTCCGCCCCGCCGTTCTGCCGATACAGCAGAAGGCCTGCACTCCTGACCGCCATGTTGCCCTCCAGCCCCAAGGCTACCCCCGGGATGCCGGCACAGACCGGCGCCTGCAGACCGGGCCTGCTTCCGCTGATCGAGCTTGTCGAGATCAAGCCGCCTTGTCCCGCTCCCTCCGCGGGGGGACACTGGAAAAAACGATGCGAAGGGAGTCTGTCGTGCGCAAGAGAACAGCATGGCTTATTGGAGCAGCCGTCGCCGCGGCGGCTCTGGGAGGTGCGTCGGTTGCAGCGGCTTCCGTGAACCCCTTCGACGATGACTCGAGCACAAATGGCGGCACGCAACAGCCACTGAACCAGACCGACCGAGACAAGGCAGTCGACGCCGCGATGGCCAAGGTTGGGCCCGGGCAGGTGACCGAAGTCGAGCGGGGCGACGACGCCGGTTCCGCCTACGAGGTGGAGATCCGCAAGAGCGACGGGTCCGAGGTGGAAGTCAACATCGGCCCCAACTTCCAGTTCCTGAACCAGAGTCCGGACGACTGACCGGCGGGGGTTTCGACAGGCTCAACAAGCGGCGTCAACGCCCGAGCCATTCGCCTGCCTTCATGACCGCCGCCACCTCAAGATCCGGGGTGAGGACCACCAGGTCCGCCTTCCGGCCGGCTTCGATGCGGCCCACGTCGGACAGTCCCAGCATGTCCGCCGGGTTCTGGCTGGCCGCCCGGATGGCGTCGGCGAGCGGGATGCCGGCGTCGTGGACTGCGTGCCGTACTGCCGCGTCCAGCGTGAGGATGCTGCCGGCGATGGTGCCGTCGCTGACCAGGCGCGCCTCGCCGTCGGACACCCGGACGTCCAGCCCGCCGAGCTGGTACGTGCCTTCCTGCGCGCAGGCCGCGGCCATGGCGTCGGTGACGAAGACGGCGCGGGCCGGGCTGGCCGCAATGAAGCGGACCAGCGACGGGTGGAGGTGGACGCCGTCGGCAATGACCTCCGCGAAAACGGAAGGGTCCTCCAGCAGCGCCAGGGCCGGCCCGGGTTCCCGGTGGTGCAGCGGCCGCATCGCGTTGAATACGTGCGTTCCGGCGGTGGCTCCCGCGGCCATCGCCTCGCGGGCCACGTCGTAACCCGCTCCCGTGTGGCCGATGGCCGCGACAGCGCCGTAGCCCGTGATCTGCCGGATGGCGGCCAGCCCGCCGTCCAGTTCAGGCGCGATCGTGACCATCCGGACGGTGCCCCGCCCGGCCAGCATCAGCCGGTCGATGGCCGATGCTTCCGGCGCGAGCAGAAGTTCCGCCGCGTGGGCGCCCCGGTGGTCCGGGCTGAGCCACGGGCCCTCCAAATGAATGCCGGCCAGCACCCCCTGCTCCACCAGGGCCGCCAGCGCGGCCACCGCGTTCTCGAGCTGCGTGAGCGGGGCGGTGACCAGGCTGGCCATCAGCGTGGTGGTGCCGTGCGAGCGGTGCACGTCGGTGATCCGGACCGCGGCGGCAGCGGGATCGGCGTCGTTGAAGCTGAAGCCGCCGCCGCCATGGATGTGGGCGTCCACAAAACCGGGTGCGAGCGTGGCGTCCGGAAAATCGGCGTCGGGCTTCCGGGCGGGCAGCCCGGGACCCGCCGCGGTGATCCGGCCGCCGTCGGTCTCCACCCAGCCGGGCTGCAGCACGGCATCAGGCAGGATGACTCGCGAAGCGGAAATGAGCGTGGGACTCACCAGGTTTCCGTGATCTTGCGGAGGCCGCGGGGAGCATCCGGGTCCTGGTGGCGTGCGGCCGCCATCGCGTGGGCCAGCCGCTGCAGGGGCATGATCTCCAGGATCGGCGAGAGCTGTTCGTGGACGGCCGGCAGCGGCACCACGTGGTTAAGCGGGCGGGCAGCGCCGGGGTTACCCACCAGGCAGACGTCGGCGCCGCGTTCGGCGAGGCGGTCCAGCACGGGGTGCAGGGCACGGCCGCCGGCTCCCGGGGAGGCGACGGCGACGACTGGCCGGTCGGCGTCGATCATGGCGAAGGGCCCGTGCAGCAGGTCCGCGCCGGAGAAGGCGTGCGCGGCCAGGTAGGACGTTTCCATCAGTTTCAGCGCCGCCTCCCGTGCGGTGGGGTAGGAAAAGCCGCGTCCCGTGGTGATGATGTGGTTCACGAAGCGGTAGCGGTCTGCAACCTCCAGTATCTCCGGCCGGGCCAGCACATCGGCGGCGAGACGCGGCAGGTCCGCGGCTTCCGCGCCGTTTCCTCCGGCCCAGGCATTGATCAGCTGCCACAGCGCCAGCAGCTGCGACGTGTAGCTCTTGGTTGCGGCCACGGCACGCTCCGGCCCGGCCAGAATGTCCAGGTGGTGCCGGGCGGCAGCGGCCAGCGGCGAGGACGGGGCGTTCGTGACGGCCACGGTGAGGGCGCCGCCGCCCCGGGCGGCAGCGGCGGTGGAGTCCACCAGGTCCGGGGAGCCGCCGGACTGGCTGACCGCCAGCCACAGCACGCCGTCCATCTTCGGTTCCGCGCCATAGACCGTAAGGCTCGACGGCGACGCCAGCCCGGCCGGCAGCCCCAGCACCGTCTCGATGAGGTACTTCGCATACAGGGCCGCGTGGTCGCTGGTGCCGCGCGCGGCCAGGAGGACGTACCTGATGTCGGCGTCCCGGAGGGTGGCGGCCAGACGGGTGACGGCGGGACGCCCGTGTTCAAGCTGGCGGGCGAGTGCCTCCGGCTGTTCCAGGATTTCGGCAGCCATCAGGGAACCGGGAAGCGGGGCTGCGGCGGCAGGGGCGAGCGTGTTTTGCGAGGTCATGGGTCTCCTTGGGTGGGGATCAGCTGGGCAGGGATAAAGGGGGAGGGGGATCAGGCGGGGATCTTGGCGGCTGGCGGTGCGTCCGCCAGCTGGCGGGCCAGCTCCACGGCGCCCCAGGCGGGCGCCCGGTCCAGCACGCGGACGTCGGTGAGGCCGCTGGCTGCCAGCAGCTCGCACACCCTGCCGGCCAGCGACGGCTGGTTGACCAGCATTCCGCCCGCCAGCAGGACCGGTGCTCCTTCAGGATTGCTGCCCAGCCTCCGGTTCACCGTCAGGGCCAGGACTGCGAGGTGCTGCGCGGCGTCCTCGGCGATGGCTGCGCTCGCGGCGTCCGAGGCGGCGAGGTCGAACGCAGTTCCGGCCAGCCCGGCCCAGTACCGGCGCTCCGGCCGGCGGTAGAACAGGTCCAGCAGCTCCCCGGGTTCCGTGGCTTCGGTCTGCGCCAGGAGGTGGGCGGTCAACGGCCCGGCGGGCAGTCCGTCGTCGGATTCCCGCAAAGCGTTGCGGACCGCGCCGCGGGCCACGGCGTAACCGCTGCCCTCGTCGCCGAGCAGGTAGCCCCAGCCGCCGGCCCGGGCCTCCCGGCCGTCAACGGCCTTCGCCCAAGCGGCGGAACCGGTGCCGGAGATGAGGACGGTGCCTGCTGTGAGGCCGCCGGCCGCAAGGATGATGCGGGTGTCGTGGTCCACGTGGATCCGGGCTCCGGGGAACCGGCGGGAGAGCAGGCCAGCCAGCTGTTCCCGGGCTGCCGGCGTGTCCGCTCCCGCAGCACCGGCAAACACGGCGCCGATTCCGTGGCCTGCAGGATCGGCGATGCCCAGCCGGGCAGCGAGGTCATCCAGCGCCGCGGCGGCTTCGCCCGGGCCGACGGAGGCGATGTTCGCGCTCCCCGCTGTGCACTCAGTGAGCCGTGGGCACTCAGCCAACTGCTGCGTCGGTGAGACCCTGCCGCCCGGAACGGAGCCGCCGCCGGCGGTCCCGCCGTCGTCCATTGGCTCAACATCAGCCAGGATGGCGTGGGTCTTGGAACCGCCAATATCTAAACCGAGGACACGGTCCAGGCCGGGGACACGGTCCGGGCCGGGGACGTGCCGCATCACTTGGCCGCCGGCTTGGTGCTGCCGTCGGTGGTGCCGGTGGCTTCAGGCCAGCGGGCGCCGTTTTCCCAGTAGTGGCGGATTTCCTCGAGGTTTCGGCCCTTGGTTTCGGGCGCGAGGCGGTGGACGAAGACGAAGCCGGCGATGGCCAGCGCCCCGAACACTGCGAAGGTGCCGGCACCGCCGAGCCGCTGGAGCATGGTCAGGAAGAACGCAGCGACGATCACGTTGGCCACGAGGTCCGAGGTCAGCATGGCGCTGGCGCCGAGGGAACGCAGCCGGGCGGGGAACGACTCGCCGGCGTAGACCCAGACCAGTGCGCCGAAGCCGAAGGTGAAGCCTACGGTGAACAGCAGGACCCCGAGGAAGCCGACCACAGTCAGTACGCCACCGAAGTCGCGTCCGGCCAGGAAGACGCCCACCAGGATGACGTTGGCCACGATCATCATGCCGATGCCGCCGAGCAGGATGGGCCGCCGGCCCACCCGGTCCACCAGGGACAGCGAGACGAACACCGCCACCAGGGATGCGGCCTGGACCAGCGCGGGCAGCAGCAGGAGGGCGGCGTTGCCGGTGAAGCCCATGGCCTCGAAGATCCGGGGGCTGTAATAGACCACGGCGTTGATGCCGGTGATCTGGATGAAGAAGCCGAGTCCGACGACGAACACGGTCGCCTTCAGGTACGGCGAGCGGAGCATCTCGCGCAGGCCGCCGCCGCGTTCTTCGCCGATGGCCCGCCGCATGTCGGCCAGTTCGGCGTCGACGTCGGCATCCGGCTCGATCGAGCTGAGCGTGCGGCGGGCGTCTTCGGTGCGTCCGCGCATCATGTACCAGCGGGCGGTGTCCGGGAGGCGCAGGGTGACGGCGAGGACTGCGAGGGCCGGAACGGCGGCGAGGCCCAGCATGAGCCGCCAGTTTTCGGAGGCGGACAGCACGTAGGCGGCCAGGTAGCCGATGATGATGCCGATGACCGTGGCCACCTGGTACGCCACGAGCAGTGCGCCGCGCACCTTGGGCGGCGCTGATTCGGCCACGAAGACGGGCACCACCACCACGGAGATGCCGATGGTCAGGCCCAGGAGCAGGCGGGCAACAAGCAGCATCGGCACATCTGCGGCGAGGGCGCTGAGCACCGCAAAGGCGGCATATGCACCCGCGACACCCACCATGCAGGCCTTGCGGCCCAACTTGTTGGCGAGCCACCCGCCGAGGACGGCGCCCAATACTTCACCGATGACGACGGCGGTGGTCACCAGCTCCTGTTGGCTGGTGGAGAGCTGGAACTCCTTGGTGATGAACAGCAGGGCGCCGGCGATATTCGACAGATCGTAGCCGTAGATTATGCCGATGGTGGCGGCGGTGCCACCGACCAGAAGGCCGAGGCGGGGCGTCTGGCGCAGGTCTTGCAGGAACGACATCTTTGGGTCCTTGGAAGTGGGATGGGAGATCAGGGGGTCTGGAAACGGGTTCATGGCCAGAATTGGTGTAAACCAATTTGCATCATTTTGGCCTAGACCAATTTTCGTGTCAATAGGTACCATCAGATTCATGGGAACCTCCGCCGCCTCTGCCCTGCCCAAGTACTACGTACTCAAGGAGCAGATCCTCGCCCTCATCGAGGACGCGGCACCGGGAACGCTGATCCCCACCGAGCGCGCCCTTGCCGAGCAGTACGGGACGTCCCGCACCACCGTCCGGCAGGCGATCGGTGAGCTGGTGGCCGAGGGCCGGTTGGACCGAACGCAGGGGCGCGGGACGTTTGTGGCGCCGCCCAAGGTGACGCACGTCCGCCAGCTAACGTCCTTTTCCGATGACGCCGCGAGCCAGGGCCTCACGGCTGCGGCCCGGATCGTGGATGTGAGCGTGCTTCCCGCGGATCCGGCCACGGCGCGGCGTCTGGCGGTGGAGCCGGGGACTGACGTCCACCGGGTGGAGCGGATCAGGCTGGTGGACGGTGAGCCGCTCGCGCACGAGATTGCGTTCCTTGCCGGGCCGCTCCCGGACCTGGCGCGGACTGTGGCCGATCGCGGCTCCTTGTATGCTGCCCTGCGCGAGGACTATGGAATCCGGATCGCCGAGGTGGAGGACACCGTGGAGACCAAGCTGGCCGGACCGGCGGAGGTGCAGCTCCTCGATGTCGAAATGGGCGCGCCCATGCTGCTGGTCCACCGGCTCGGCTTCACCCACGAAGGGCGGCCCGTGGAGTGGACTGAGTCGGTCTTCCGGGGCGACCGGTTCCGCTTCGTGGCGCGGATGCGCGTCTAGGGAAGGCGCTGGCCCTTCCGGCGGCAGGCCAGGCACCGTACGGGCGGAACGCCCGTTTGTTACGCCCAACTGCGGAAGATGAAGCACTGTTGCGTAACACGACGGCGGGTGTCGCCGAGCATTGTGAAGCAAGTTACCGGGTGGTTGTGTAAGTCCATAATCACGACGGGGCGGCGTAGCGCCCTCCCTGAATCGAGGGGGACATGATCACAGCTTTGGTTCACAGAATCCGCACGCAATGCGGCGCGGAACTGAACACCTTCCGCAGCCAGGTGCACGCACTGGCGCGGCAGGACATCGGTTCCGGAGGCCTCGATGCGGCGGCCACCACCATGGCCCGCCGGCCGTGCCTTGCCACCCCGGGAGTGTCCGTGGACATTGTCGGCTTCACCTGCCCCCGTTCCTCCGACGGCGTGCCCTCGGTGCGCGTTGCCGTGTCCATGAGCCTGCAGCCCGGCCGGATGGCCTCCGCCGTCCACTGGGAAGAGGCCCATGCCTGGGCCGGAGCCGTGGCCGGCGGGGAATGGGTTGCCGCCGAATATGTCGGAAGCCAGGAAGGCCCGGACGGCATGGTCTTTCACTACGCCCTGAAAAACGCGGAGGACCCGTACGCCCTGCCCGAGTATTCCGCCGTGCCGGAGTACTCGGCGGCATATTCGGAGGTGCTGTAAAAGCGGGTTCAACCACAAAGGATCCGGCGGGAGTTGCTCCCGCCGGATCCTTTTGTTTGTGTTCCGAGTTATTCCTTGCCCAGCCCTGCGGCAGAGGTCTTTTCACCGGTGACTTCATTCAGCTTCGCCAGGTCGAAGATGCCGTTGATGTCGGCCTGCTTGGTGGTACCGGCGTCCACGCCGTCCTGCAGCAGCTTCTTGAACGCTCCGGCCAGCGGGTCCACCGTGAACACAATGTTCTTCAGCGAGCGATCAATAACTTCCTGCGGGAGTGCTTTGCCGGCGGCTTCCTTCAGGGCGGCGTTCACTTCCGTGGCCTTCTCGGCGGCCGGGGTGTGGTTCAGCCACTTCACAGCCTCGACGTGGCCCCTGAGCAGGGCCTCCACCGTCTGCGGGTGCTCCGCGGCGAACTTCTTGTTCACGATCAGGATGGTGGTGGGGAACTCGCCGGGCTTGCCCGTCAGCGACCCGTCCCACAGGTCCTTCTCATCCACCAGGACCTTCGCTCCGGCCTGGAGCACCAAACGGGAGGCCCACGGCTCAGGCAACCACGCGCCGTCGAGCTTGCCGTTCTGGAACAGCTTCAGGGTCTGGGCGTTCTCGGTGGGGTTGATCGCAACGTCCCCGCCGCCGTCGGTGTTGGTCTTGTAGCCCTGCTTGCCCAGCCAGGCGCGCAGCGCCACGTCCTGGGTGCCGCCCAGCTGCGGCGACGCCAGGGTCTTGCCCTTGAGGTCCGCCGCGGTCTTGATTTCCGGCTTGACCACCAGCTGCGCGCCGCCGGAGGCTGCCCCGGCGATGATGTTGATGGATTCGCCCTTGCTCTTGACGAACGAGTTGATGGCCGGGTTCGGGCCGATGTAGGTGGCGTCGATCGCGCCGGCGTTCAGCGCCTCGATCGCTGCCGGGCCCGCGTTGAATACCTGCGTGCTCAGCTTGGTATCGCCCAGCTCCTTGGCGATGAAGCCCTTCTGGACTCCAACCAGCGCGGTGGCGTGGGTGATGTTCCCGAAGTAGCCCAGCTTCAGCTCGGTGGCGGGGCTGGTGGCAGCGGCCGCGTTGGCGGAATCCGGGGTGGCGTTGTTGGCGGCCGTGGTGGCGACGGCGACGCCTGCTCCCAGGACGGCAAGGATGCCGGCGGCAATGCCGATCTTGAGCCCGCTGGGGCGTTTCCGGTTGGCGGGCTGGCCCGCGGCGATCCGGGTGGAGCCCGGGAAATCGTTCGGAGAAGTCATGATGTTTCCTTTTGGATGGTGGAGCGGAGGGGATGGCGCTGAGCGTTGGATTGAGATTACGGAGGCCCCTCGGGCGGCCACAATGGCAGCCGACGCAGGCGTTCACCCGGCGTCGCAATGGTTCATCCTGGCGGTCTTATGGCTTCACCGGGAGTCGCGGAACGTCAAAAATCAGGCTTACAGCCCGTCCGGGTCGGACTTCAGGGTTTCCAGCACGGCGGGCAGCAGGTGCTGTTGCCGGCCCCAGACCGGGTCGAGCAGTTCGACGTACCAGGAGTCGGC
This sequence comes from Arthrobacter globiformis, assembly GCF_030817195.1. Taxonomy (NCBI): domain Bacteria; kingdom Bacillati; phylum Actinomycetota; class Actinomycetes; order Micrococcales; family Micrococcaceae; genus Arthrobacter; species Arthrobacter globiformis. The sequence continues at coordinate 508,395 of NZ_JAUSYZ010000001.1, forward strand.
CAGCAGCAGGGCGAGGGTCTCGTTGCTTTCGCGCGCCCAGTCCTGGATCTGCTCCGATTCGACCGGATTTTCGCTGCTTCCCAGGACGGTCACCACTTCGCCGTCGTGCAGTGTGACCGGAACGGACGCCTGGCTGACCTCCCCCGGGGCATGGGCGATGGCAATGAGTTCCGTCCCGGCAGACAGCCGCAGCAGGAGGGCCGCCGACTCCGGGGTGCAGAAGCCGGTGACGTACTCGCGCTGGGCGTGGCCGGCGTCGGGGCCGAGGCCGGGCTGGGATTCCTTGGTGAACAGTCCGTTGCGGTTGAGCTCAGCCAGCTGGCCGGCGATGGGCAGGGTCTCGTCGTCGAAGCGCGGGGCGAGGGTTCCGGGCTGGTACTCGCTGGTGCCCTCAAGCCACCGCGCGGTCAGCTCTCCGGCTGCGGCGAGTGAACTTGCCTGCCGCCACACTTCACGGTCTGCCAGAAGCCTGCCGTAGCTGTCACGTTCGGTGGTGAATTGATCGCTCATACTCGATGCTAGGCGCGGTTTAGGGATGAGCGGCAGGCCCAATGACGCCGTCGAACGCCGTGTTAATCGCGGTTACGCCGCGTATCTCCCGGTTTCTCCGCGCTTTGACCGCCCTTTGGGGCTACCGGATAGTTGCTGCCACAACCTTCGCATTCACTACTTCCAGGGGGCAACCATGGTCCGTCAGTCTCTCAAGTCCCGCACGGGCGCACTCAAGCCGGGGGTGGGCCTGGCCCTCGCCGCCACCAGCCTGCTGGCGCTTTCCGCCTGCTCCGATCCGGGCGCTGCGGCTGCGGGCGGTGCAGCGTCCTCGAACGTGCCAGCCGCCACTGCGTCGGCGGCCAAGACGTTCAACCTGACGCCCGAGCAGGACCGCGTTCCCGTCACCGAGGACGAGGCTGCTGCGGCGCTGGTTCCGGCAGCCATCAAGAAGGACGGGAAGCTGACGGTTGCCGTCAGCCCGTTCGCACCGCCGCTGGCGGTTTACGCCACGGACAATAAGACGCCGGTGGGCAACGAAGTGGATATCGCCGTCGCACTGGCCCAGACGCTGGGACTGGAGGCCGAGATCGTCCCGACCGCCTGGGCAGACTGGCCCCTCGGCGTCGAGTCAGGCAAGTACGAGGCCGTCCTCTCCAACGTCACCGTGACGGAGGAACGCAAGCTCAAGTTCGACTTTGCCAGCTACCGGGATGACAAGCTCGGCTTCTACGCCAAGAGCGACAGCGACATCGCCAAGGTCGAATCCGCCGCGGACGTCGCGGGCAAGCGCGTCATTGTCGGCTCGGGCACCAACCAGGAATCCATCCTGCTGCGCTGGGACGAGGAGAACAAGGCCAAGGGGCTGAAGCCGGTCGAGTTCCAGTACTACGACGACGACTCCGCCTCGAACCTGGCGCTGCAGTCCGGCCGCGCGGACCTGACGTTCGGGCCGAACGCCACCGCCGCCTACAAGTCCGCGACCGACGAGAAGACCAAGCTGGTGGGCCTGGTGGACGGAGGCTGGCCGCTGAAGGCGAGCATCGCCGCCACCACCAAGAAGGGCAATGGCTTCGCGGCAGCTGCGCAGGCCGGGCTGAACCACCTGATCGAGGACGGCACCTACGGCAAGATCCTGGACCGCTGGGGCCTGTCATCCGAGGCTGTGGCCAAGTCGGAACTGAACCCGGCGGGGCTCCCGAAGAGTTAATTTCACGCCGATTGCTCCGTAGCTGCCCTTTCGACCCCCGAAAACGGCAGTTACGGAGCAGCCGATCGGTTTCAGGACGCCGGACGACGATCGGCCGGAGGCCACCTGCCGACGCGAACTCCGCCATGGCGCGCACGGCGTCCTCGTCGTCGCCCGCGATGAGGACGTCGAGCTGCCGGCCTGCCCACGTCACCGGCTGCCATTTGCATTCATTTGTCGCCCGGTTCCGGTCCGCAAATGGCAGCGCCATTGCTCCGGAAGCTGCATTGTTGAAAGGATGATCCTGGTTCCGCCGGTCCCGAGTCTGTGGGCGACGAAGCCGTGATGCTGCGCCGGCCGTCGGTGCGACGCCGTACTAAGGAGTGCCATGCTCAACCCGTTTTTCCTGGACAAGTACGATCCCGGCAGCTGGAAGGCCCTGAACGGGGTGGCCCTGAAGGGTTGCCAGCTCCGCGGCGGGGTGATGGCATGAGCAACTTGGAGACCTTCCCCGAGGAGATCGTGTGCACCGAGGGGGACCATGCGGAAGCGGTGGAATTCCTGGCACCCCGGATGGTTCCTTTGGGCGGGCCCCGCGCCATGCCAGTGCGGCGGACCCTTCCCCAGAAGCAGCGCAGCCTCATCGGCGCCTGGTGTTTCTTGGACCACTACGGCCCGGACCTCGTCCCGGAATCAGGGGGTATGAAGGTTCCGCGCCATCCCCACACCGGCCTGGCGACCGTGAGCTGGCTGTTCACCGGCAACGTCGCCCACCGCGACTCGGCCGGGTACGAGGCAATCGTCCGCCCCGGGGAGGTCAACCTCATGGTCGCCGGGCGCGGGATCTCGCACCAGGAGTTCTCCACCCCGGATACAGGCGTCCTTCACGGCGCCCAGCTCTGGTACGCCCTGCCGGAGGAAACCAGGAACATGGCCCCGACCTTCCAGCACTATGCCCCGGAAGCCGTGCAGGGAGAAGGCAGCGAGCTGCGTGTCTTCCTCGGCTCGCTGGCGGGGTCGTCCTCGCCCGTCACCACCTACACGCCGCCGCTGCTGGGCGCCGAGGCCGTGCTGCACGCCGGTGGACGGCTCGAGCTGGACCTGGACCCGTCCTTTGAGCATGGAATCCTGCTCGACACCGGCGAGGTTTCCGTCGACGGCACGCCTATGGCGGTGGACCACCTGCACTATCTCCGCCCCGGGCCGAGCAGGGTCGCGCTGGAGGCCGGGCAGACGCCGGCCCGGGTGCTGATACTCGGCGGAGAGCCTCTTGGAGAACAGATAGTGATGTGGTGGAACTTTGTCGGGCGCACCCACGAGGAAGTGGTCGCCTACCGGGCGGCCTGGCAGGCAGAGATCGGCGCCGAGCCGGCCGACGCTCCTGCTGGCGACACCTACCCGGACGGTGCCCCGTTCCCCCGCTTCGGGCCGTTCCCGGAAGGGTATCCGGCGCCGCTTCCTGCCCCAGCTTTGCCCAATGCCCGGCTTCGTCCCCGCGGCTAACCGACCATCCAACCCAGGAGGACTCTTGGAACAGCAAACAACCCTGACCGTCCAGAATGCACCGCAGCGCCGTCGCTACGAGCTCCGCGACGGCGACACCGTCATCGGCAATGCGCATTACCTCCCGTATGACGGGGGACGGGGGCCCGAGCGTATTTTTTACCACACGACCGTCAGCGAGGACTACGCCGGGCGGGGCCTTGCCGCTCGCCTGGTCCAGGATGCCCTGGACGATACGCTGGACGCCGGCATCGCCGTCGTGCCCGTCTGCCCGTACGTCAAGCTATGGCTGCGCAAGCACCCGGACTACCAGCAGCGCGCGACCCCTGTGCACCCCGAGCACCTCGCCGCCCTCGAGAACGCGCAGCGGTAACGAACAGCAGCGTTCGCTGCGCTGTGGCAGCGCCCGGCGCAGGGCGCGGCTACGGACCCGCCCGCCTTTACCGCGCTGCCGCTTCGACAAGTCGGGTGCTGCCGCGGACGATCAGGTCGCACGGGAAGTCCACCCGCCGTGGCGGCTGCCCAGGCGTGTGGATGCGGTCCAGCAGCATCCGCGCCCCCACGCGGGCCATCTCCCGGCTGGGCTGGCGCACCGTGGTGAGGCTGAAGGAATCCCAGGCCGCCATGTCGACGTCGTCGTAACCGATCACCCAGCACTCCTGCCCCGGGACCCGGTTGGCGCGCAGGGCATCGAGGGCGCCGAAGGCCATGAGGTCGTTGGCGCAGAAGACGGCCTGTGGCCTGTCGGCGCGGGCGAGCAGCCGGTTCATGACCTGCGCGCTGACGTCGTGGGAGAACCCGCCCTGGAAACGGAAATGCTCCGGCACGGCGTGCCCCCGCTCGGCCATCCTGCCCAGGAAGCCCTGGGCACGCTCACGTGACGTGCTCGCGTTTTCAGCACCGCCGATGAAGGCCACCCGAGTCCTGCCGTTGTCCAGGAGGTAATCGGCGACGGCGGCGCCCCCTTCGGTGTTGCTGCTGGAGACCTGGTCGCAGTCGAGGCCCTCCACCACGCGGTTGATCAGCACGATGGGGCTTTTCTTCTCAATGGCCGCCTGCAGCTCGACGGAATCCTCCGTCGCCGTCGTGAAGATGACCCCGTCGACGGCGTGTTCCCGGATGGCCTTCAGCGCGTCGTGGTGGCTGCCGCCTCCCGCGTTCCAAATGACCACCCGAAAGCCCGCCGTGTCCAGTTCCCGGCTGAGTTCATCGAGAACCTCCGGATAGAACGGATTGGTCAGGTCGGCGACCACGACGCCGATGGTGTTGGTCCGCCTGGTCTTCATGGCCTGTGCACCGGCATGCGGCACATAGCCCAGTGTCTCCATGGCCGCCTGCACCCGCGCACGGGTTGCAGGAGACAGTTTCGCGGAGGAGGACATTACCCGGGAGACCGTAGCCTGTGAGACGCCGGCCAGCTCTGCCACATCACGGCTTGTGACCATCGGTGCGTTCTCCTTGTTTCCTGGCGCGGCTCACGCCGGCGTGTTGATGCCAGCCTACCGGCCAGTTGTGGGGTCGTGCTCGGCGCTCAGGCCGCGCCGCAGGCGCACCCGGGGCGCCGTCTCGGGGGACCAGAGCGCGCCGACGATGGTGATTACCGAGGTGACGATCATGTACAGCGCAACCAGCCAGTACCGGTCAAAGTCCGGGCCGATCAGCGCCGTGGCAATCAGCGGTGCGAAGCCGCCGGCGAAGACCGCGGCCACCTGCGGGCCAACCGACGCTCCGGAGTAGCGGAGCTTGGGCTCGAAGAGTTCGGTGAAGTAGGCCGGTTCCACCGAGTAGCAGAGGTCGCGCCCGACGTTGCAGGTCAGGATGAGGACCAGCAGCACCATCAGGAAGTCGCCCGTCTGCACGGCCCAGAAGAACGGGAAGGCCATCAGGAGCATGGTTCCTGCGCCCGCGATCACGGTGTAACGGCGGCCCCAGCGGTCCGAAACCCAGCCCCAGAAGGGAATCGAGAAGATGCCCAGCCCGGCCATGATCATGGTGGCCAGCAGAATGCTGTTCTTTTCCAGCAGGATTGCCGGGCCGTAGGCCAGCAGGAACGTGGTGTAGATGTAGTAGTTGGCGTTCTCCGCGAACCGCATCATGATGACCTTGAGGATGGTCAGCGGGCGGGTCTTGATGACCTTGACCACCGGTAGCTTCTCGATCTCGCCCTTGCGCTTGATTTCCTCGAAGGCGGGGGATTCGTCCACGTTGCGGCGGATGTAGAAGGACAGCACCACCAGCAGGATGGAAACCAGGAACGGGATGCGCCAGCCCCACGCCATGAAGTCCTGCGGGGAGATCAGACCGCCCATAATGAAGAACGCCCCGTTGGCCAGCAGGGTCCCGGCCGGAACGCCGATCTGCGGCCAGGAGCCGAAGAATCCGCGGCGCTTGGCCGGGGCGTATTCGGTGGCCATGAGGGCAGCCCCGCCCCACTCGCCGCCGACGCCGATGCCCTGGATGATCCGGAGCAAGACCAGGAGGATGGGCGCCGCGATGCCGATGGTGGCAAAGTTCGGCAGGCAGCCGATGAGGAAGGTGCCGGCGCCCATCAGGCCAAGGGTCATCATGAGCATCTTCTTGCGGCCGATGCGGTCGCCGAAGTGGGCAAAGATCACTCCGCCCAAGGGGCGAGCAGCAAAGCCGATGGCATAGGTGCTGAACGAGAGCAGGATGCCGGCGAACGGGCTTACCTGCGGGAAGAACTGGGTGTTGAGGATAATGGCGGCAGCAACGCCGTAGACGTAAAAGTCATACCACTCGATACAGCTGCCAAGCACCGAGGAAACCAGGGCCTTGCGGCGCATCTTCGGATCTATAACCGGCGGTGCTGCTGTTGTCACGGGGGTGCTCATTCAGAGACTCCTTTGTCTTCGTCCGGACAGTGAGCGCAGCCACATCGGCTGCCTCGTGACCAGCAGTGTATACGTATTCAAAAAGAAGACACAAGCCCTTGCTAGCAAAAATGTATACGTATACACTCATCAATCATCCAGTCCTGCGGGTCTGGCCCGGGCGCTCCAAAGGTCGCCCATCAATGAAGATGGAAAGGTACCCTGATGACCGTTACAACAGCACTTACCACCGGCGTGGACTCCACCTTGCTGAAGGAGCCGGCCCGCAACAGCGTGGCCCGGGGGAGCACCCCGGAGGTACGCGCCACCGTGGAATCCGTCATTGCGGACATCCGGGAGCGCGGCGACGAAGCTGTCCGCGAGTACTCCGCCAAGTTCGACAAGCACGCCCCCGAATCCTTCCTGCTGAGCCAGGAACAGCTCGACGAGATCATGGCCCGGGTTCCGGAGCAGGTCATCGAGGACATCAAGTTCGTCCAGCAGCAGGTCCGCGTGATGGCCCAGAAGCAGCTTGAGTCGCTGTCCGACTTTGAGATCGAGACCCTCCCCGGCGTTTTCCTGGGGCAGAAGAACGTTCCCATCCAGGCCGCCGGAGCCTACATCCCCGGCGGGAAGTACCCGCTCCTCGCCAGCGCGCACATGACCATCGTCACCGCCAAGGTGGCCGGCGTCGAGCGCGTGGCGGCGTGCACCCCCCTCATCCAGGGCGAGGTTCCGGACGCCACTGTGGCCGCAATGCACCTGGCCGGCGCCGATGAGATCTACCTGCTGGGCGGCATCCAGGCCGTGGCCGCGCTGGCCATCGGTACCGAGACCATCAAGCCGGTGAATATGCTGGCAGGGCCGGGCAACGCCTTCGTTGCCGAGGCCAAGCGCCAGCTCTTCGGCGAGGTCGGCATCGACCTCTTCGCCGGACCGACCGAAGTCCTGATCGTGGCCGACGAGCACGCCGACCCGTTCATTGTCGCCGTCGACCTTCTCTCCCAGGCCGAGCACGGACCAGACTCCCCGGCCGTCCTGATCACCACGAGCGAGGACCTGGGCCGTAAGGTCATCGAGCACATCGACGCCATCCTCGTGGACATGCCCACCCGCGACTACGCCGGGGCAGCCTGGCGCGACTGGGGTGCCGTGCACGTGGTGGAAACCCTGGACGACGCCTACGCCCTGGCCGATGAGTATGCCTACGAGCACGTCCAGATCCTGACGCAGAACCCCCGCGAAGCACTCGAAAAGATGCACGACTACGGCGCCCTGTTCCTCGGGGAGGGTACCTGCGTCTCCTACGGCGACAAGGTGATCGGCACCAACCACGTGCTGCCCACGCGCGGCGCGGCCCGCTACACCGGCGGCCTCTGGGTCGGGAAGTACCTGCGCACCGTCACCTACCAGGAAGTGACCAACACCGAATCCAGCGCCTTTTTCGGCGAGTTGTGCGGCCGTGCCTCCAGGGTGGAGCGGTTTGAGGGCCACGCCCGGTCCGGAGACGTTCGTGCAGCGAAGTACCGCGGCACGTCGCTGCCCTGGTCGGACCACACCTTCGACAGCTAAGAGGACCTAAGTGCTGAATTTCCGCCTGGACGGCAAAAAGGCACTGGTGACCGGGGCGGGCCGCGGTCTCGGCAAGGCCATCGCTGATGGCCTTGCCGAGTGCGGCGCCACCGTCTACGGAACCAGCCGCGACACCGAAAGTGCCAAGCAGATCAGTGAGCGGTACGGAACCCCGCCCCTGGTCGTGGACGTCACCGACACCACCGGCATCGCCGGGTTCGTCGAATCCCTCCAGCAGGCCAGCGGCGGCATTGACCTGCTGGTCAACAATGCCGGCGTCAATGTGCCCAAGCCTGCCGTGGAGCTCACCGAGGAAGACTGGGACAGTGTCTTCGACACCAACCTCAAGGGCGCCTTCTTCCTGACCACGGCGGTGGCGCGGCGCTGGATGGACTCCGGATCTGCCGGCGCCATCGTCAACATCGCGTCCCAGGCGGGGATCGTGGGAATCGAGGACCGGGCGGCGTACGGCACCAGCAAGGCGGGGATGATCCACCTCACCAAGAGCCTGGCCTTGGAGTGGGCCGCCGCGGGAATCCGGGTAAACGCTATCGCTCCGACGTTCGTCAGGACTGAACTGACCGCGTCCACCCTCAGCAGACCGGACTGGGCGGAAGAACTGCTGTCCCGGATCCCGGCCGGCCGCTTCGGGGAACCTGAAGACATCGCGGGCGGGGTCGCGTTCCTGCTCAGCGACGCGGCGTCGCTCATTACCGGCCACACACTGACTGTCGACGGCGGCTACACGATCCGCTGACCCACATCTTGGCCTCTACATAGGAGCAGCAACATGGAAATCACGCAGACCATCACGGCCACGGCAGTGGTTGGTGCCGGCTACATGGGCGGCGGCATAGCGCAGGTCCTGGCCCTGCACGGGTACAAAGTGGCCCTGGGCGACGTCGACGGCGAGATCGCCGAGCGCGCCCGCGTCCGCCTCGTGGACCAAGCCCGGGACTTCGAAGCCCGGGGGCTGCTGCCTGCCGGCGCCGCTGAAACCATTGCGGCCAACCTTGCCGCTGCCGCCAGCATCGAGGATGCTGTTTCGATGGCAGACTACGTCGCCGAGGCAGTCCCGGAGGACCCGGTCATCAAGGCGGACATCCTCCGCCGCATCTCGTCTACCGCGCCGGCAGCGGCAATCATCGCGTCTAACGCCTCGGCCATTCCAATCGGGGAACTTGCAGCGTCCGTCACCGGCCCCGGGCGTTTCCTCGGTGTGCACTGGATGAATCCCGCGCCCTTCATCCCCGGTGTCGAACTCATTCCGGGACCGCAGACCTCGCCCCAGGTCATGGATCTCGCTGAAGAACTCATCCTGGCCCTCGGCAAGACACCGGCGCGGGTGGCGGACACTCCGGGATTCGTTGCCAACAGGCTGCAGTTCGCGCTGTACAAGGAAGCGGCCCGGATCGTTGAAGAAGGCGTGGCGGCCCCGTCCCAGATTGATGCGGTGGTCAGCAACACGTTCGGATTCCGGCTCGCCCTGTTCGGGCCTTTTGCCATCGGTGACATGGCCGGACTGGACGTCTACGAATCCTCCTACCGGACTCTGGAAAAGGCGTACGGCGAACGGTTTTCCCCGCCCGCGGCGCTGACTGCCGTGGTGGAGGAAGGAAACCTCGGACTGAAAACCGGCCGCGGTTTCCTGGACATCGACCCAGCCAGCAGGGAAAGCCTTGTCGCCTACCGGGACAGTGCCTACGCCCGGCTGTCACGGCTCCGGGCCGAGCTCGGCCAGGCCCCGGGACTGTAATCCGCGCCATGGCCGCAGCGGCAGAGAGTAAGGCAGCCTACGTCAGCCGGCCCGGCCGCAGCACACTCGGAACGCCTGCCAGTTCGGGCTCAAGCGGCACAGGGCTGACCAGCACCGCAGGCCCGCGGTGCAGCACGCCGTCGGAAAGCGCCTGGCAGCGCACGCCGCCGCGCCCCCGCATGGCGGCATGCGCCCCGGGGGCGAGCATGCGGTCCATCCATGCGCACGGGTGGGCGGGCCGTCCGCCTTTGAACCGCACTGCGTCCCCTTGGGATTCCAGGGTGAACTCCCGGCCGAGGAGCGGGGCCAGGTGTGCTCCCCTGACGATCACGTTGCGCCGGGTCAGCAGCGGGTCGAAGGGGCCGGCGTCCAGTTCTGCCGCCATGGCTTCGAGGGCCTCGACGGCGAACAGGGTGACCGCCGCGTCCATGTGCGCAGCCTTGCCGAAGAACCGGTCCCCGACGATGCCTTTACCGGCCACGATCTCCACCCGGTCGGCATCCGCCGTCGGCACATCAGCGGCGCCGTCCCGCGCGCGGCCGAAGTATGCGTGCGACGGCGAAAGGAGCAGATGCAGCACGTCCACGTCGTACCGGTACGTTTCGGTCATGCAATAACGCTATACCCGTGACCAGGCCGGCTCTGGTGTTACTGGTGTGCTGCGAGCAGGGAGCTGGCTTCCTGGCGGGTGGATCCGGAGGATTCGATGTGGGCGAGTTCGGCGGGGATTTCCCAGCCCTTTTTGCGCATCGCGGTCGCCCAGAGCCGGCCGGCCCGGTAGGAGGAACGGACCAGGGGGCCGGACATGACGCCGAGGAAGCCGATCTCCTCGGCCTCGGTGGCGAGGTCCACGAATTCCTGCGGCTTGACCCAGCGGTCCACCGGGAGGTGGCGTTCGGAGGGGCGCAGGTACTGGGTGATGGTGATCAGGTCGCAGCCGGCCTGGTGCAGGTCTTTCAGGGCTTCGGAGATCTCTTCGCGGGTTTCGCCCATGCCCAGGATGAGGTTGGATTTGGTGACCATGCCCAGGTTCCGGCCCTGGGTGATGACGTCCAGGGAGCGTTCGTAGCGGAACGCGGGCCGGATGCGCTTGAAGATCCTTGGCACGGTTTCGACGTTGTGCGCGAACACCTCGGGTTTGGAGTCGCAGATCGCGGCGATGTGCTCGGGTTTGCCGGAGAAGTCCGGGATCAGGAGTTCGACGCCGGTGCCGGGGTTCAGCTCGTGGATTTTGCGGACCGTTTCGGCGTAGAGCCAGACGCCTTCGTCCTCGAGGTCGTCCCGGGCGACGCCGGTGACGGTGGCGTAGCGGAGCTGCATTGCCTGGACGGAGCGGGCGACCTTGGTGGGTTCGAACCTGTCCACCGGGGAGGGTTTGCCGGTGTCGATCTGGCAGAAGTCGCAGCGGCGGGTGCATTCGGAGCCGCCGATCAGGAAGGTGGCTTCCTTGTCTTCCCAGCATTCGAAGATGTTGGGGCAGCCGGCCTCTTCGCAGACGGTGTGCAGGCCTTCCTTCTTGACCAGGTTTTTGAGCTGGACGAATTCCGGGCCCATCTGGACCTTGGCCTTGATCCAGTCCGGCTTGCGTTCCACCGGGGTGGCCGCATTGCGCTGCTCGATCCGCAGCATTTTCCGGCCCTCTGGTGCCAGTGTCATTGTTCTCTCTCCCTAGTACTAATCAGCAGGCCACAACGTTGACGGCGAGGCCGCCCATCGCGGTTTCCTTGTATTTGGAGCTCATGTCCTTGCCGGTCTCGCGCATGGTCACGATGACCTCATCCAGTGAGACCCGGTGCGAGCCGTCGCCCCACAACGCCATCTTGGCCGCATTGATGGCCTTGGCGGCGGCGATCGCGTTGCGCTCGATGCAGGGCACCTGGACCAGCCCGCCGATCGGATCGCACGTCAGGCCCAGGTTGTGTTCCATCGCGATCTCGGCGGCGTTCTCCACCTGCGCCGGCGTGCCGCCCATGACCTCGGCCAAGCCGGCTGCCGCCATCGACGACGCCGAACCCACCTCGCCCTGGCAGCCCACCTCCGCGCCGGAAATGGACGCCTGCTCCTTATAAAGCACCCCGACGGCGCCGGCGGTCAGCAGGAACTTCACCACCACGTCATCGCGGTCCTCCTGGGTTGCCTGGTCCATGCCCGGCGCGAAGTGCAGCGCGTAGTAAAGAACAGCCGGGATGATGCCCGCGGCGCCGTTCGTCGGGGCAGTCACCACACGCCCGCCCGAGGCGTTCTCCTCGTTGACCGCCAGCGCGATCAGGTTCACCCACTCCTGCCAGTACTTGGGGTCCCGGTCCTTGTCCTCCTTGAGGAGGCGTTCGTGCCAGTCGGGGGCACGACGGCGGACCTTCAGCCCGCCGGGCAGCAGCCCCTCCCGCTGGAGGCTGACCTCCACACAGCCTTCCATCACCGAGTAAATATGCAGCAGGCCTTCCCGGATCTCCTCCTCCGACCGCGAGGCACGCTCGTTGACCAGCATGACCTCGCTGATGGACAGGCCCTGGGCGCCGCAGTGCTCCAGCAGTTCCGCGGCGGTCCGGAACGGCAGCGGAAGCTCCTTCTTGGACTCATCGAGCTCCTTCAGGGCCGCATCCTCCTCGCCCTCGCGGACAATGAACCCGCCGCCCACGGAGAAGAACGTCGCCTCGTGAAGCACGTTCCCCTCGGCGTCGGACACCGCGAACGTCATGCCGTTCGTGTGCCGCGGCAGGATGGTCAGCGGCCGCAGGACCATGTCCTTCACCCCGTAGGGCAGGGCGACGGACCCGGCCAGCTGCAGGGTCCCGGTCGCGTCGATCGCAGCCAGCCGCTCCTCGACCTCATCGGGCAGGATCAGCTCGGGATGGAAGCCCTCCAGGCCCAGCAGGATCGCCGTCATGGTTCCGTGGCCGTGCCCTGTCGCCGCGAGGGATCCGTACAGGTCCACCCGCAGCGACGCCACCTGTTCCAGCACGCCGGAGGACGCCAGTTCCTCGGAGAACACCGCCGCAGCCCGCATGGGTCCAACGGTGTGCGAGGACGAAGGGCCAATCCCAATGGAAAACAGGTCAAAGACGCCAACAGCCATGGTCGGTTCCTAACTGGATAGTTGTGGTCGGTTCGGGCTGGGGAGGTGGACTTGCCAGGGGGAGTTACAGCTCGCCGCCGTTTGCTGTTGCGTATTCCTCGGCCGACATCAGCGGGCCCTCTTCGGTGACGGCCACCTTGAACAGCCAGCCGGCGCCGTAGGGGTCGCTGTTGATCAGGGCCGGGTCGGCGACGACGCCGTCGTTGATCTCGGTCACTTCACCCGTGACCGGCGCGTACAGGTCGGAGACGGACTTGGTGGATTCCACCTCGCCGCAGGTTTCGCCTGCCGTGACGGTGGAGCCGACCTCGGGCAGGTCCACGTACACGATGTCGCCCAGGGCATCGGCCGCGACGGCAGAGATCCCGATCCCCACCGGCCCGGCCCCGTCAGCAGCAACCCATTCGTGCTCGGCGGAGTACTTCAGTTCAGAAACAACTTTGCTCATGTGACTTTCCTTTGAGGTTTAAGTGCTGGTTACTTGGAGCGCTTGTAGAACGGCAGTGCCACCACTTCGAAGGGCTCTGCCTTGCCGCGCAGGTCGACGTCCAGGATCGTGCCCGCCTCGGAATGCTCGACGTCGACGTACGCCATCGCGACCGGGTAGCCGAGGGTGGGGGAGGGCTGGCCGGAGGTGACTTCGCCGACCAGCATGCCGTCCTTGAGCACCGGGTAGTGGCCGCGGGCGGCGCGGCGGCCCAGGCCTTTGAGGCCCACGAGCTTTTGGCCGATGGTGGAACCGACGCCGGCTGCCTTGATCGCGGCCAGCGCCTCCTTGCCCACGAAGTCGCTTTCCTTTGCCAGTGACACCACCGGGCCCAGTCCCGCGGCGTAGGCATTGACGTGGCGCGAGAGCTCGTTGCCGTAGAGCGGCATCCCGGCTTCCAGGCGCAGCGAGTCGCGGCAGGCCAGGCCTGCCGGGATGAGCCCATGGGCGGCGCCCGCATCCAGCAGCGCCTGCCACAATCCGGCAGCATCCTCGTTCGGGATGTAGATCTCGAAGCCGTCCTCGCCGGTGTAGCCGGTGCGCGCCAAGAGCAGGGTATGTACAGTGCCGTTGACGGTAAGCCCTACCTCGACGGCGGCGTAGTACTTCAGTTCAGTGACAAGCGTGTGCTGTTCGGTGGGAACCAGGGTCAGCAGGATCGCTTCTGCGGCGGGACCCTGGACGGCGATGAGCGAGGTCTCGGCGGAGGCGTCCGCCACGACGACGTCGAAGTTGGCGGCCCGTTCGGCCAGAGCCGCGGCTACCACCTTGGCGTTGCCGGCGTTGGGGACCACGAGGTATTTGTCGACGCCTTCCTCGGAAGATGGGCGGCGGTACGAAATCAGGTCATCGATGATGCCGCCGTCGGCGTCGCACATCAGTGAGTACTTGGCCTTGCCAACGGCGATTGCGGACAGCTTGCCGGCCAGGGCATAGTCCAGGAAGGCGCCGGCATCCGGGCCGGTCACCCAGACTTCGCCCATGTGGGAGAGGTCGAACAGGCCGGCCGCGTTGCGCACGGCGTGGTGCTCGGCGAGCTCGGAGGTGTACTTGAGGGGCATCTGCCAGCCACCGAAGTCGGTGAAGGACGCGCCGGCCTTCTTGTGCTGGTCGTAGAGCGCGGTGTAGTTCTCGGTCATGTGAAAGTCCTTTCAAGTCCGCTGATCGAGCTTGTCGAGATCCAGGGTTTCGACAGGCTCAACCAGCGGGGTTTCGACAAGCTCAACCAGCGGGGTTTCGGCAAGCTCAACCAGCGGAGAGTTAGTTTTCGAAGTCTTCGAGAGGCGGGCAGGAGCAGACCAGGTTCCGGTCGCCGGCCGCGCCGTCGATGCGGCCCACCGGCGGGAAGTACTTGTCCTGCCTGAGCGAGGGCACGGGGAACACGGCCTGCTCGCGCGGGTAGGAACGGTTCCAGGCGGAACTGACGACGGCGGCTGCCGTGTGGGGCGCGTTCCGCAGCGGGGAGTTCTCCACGGTGAAGTCACCGCTGGCGACCTGCTCAATTTCGGCGTGGATGGTGATCATCGCGTCGATGAACCGGTCGATCTCGGCCAGGTCCTCGGACTCGGTGGGTTCCACCATCAGTGTGCCCGCCACCGGGAACGCCAGGGTGGGCGCGTGGAAGCCGAAGTCGATCAGGCGCTTGGCCACGTCCTCGGCGGTGACGCCGGTCCGGGCCGTGAGTTCGCGCAGGTCCAGGATGCACTCGTGCGCCACCAGCCCGCTGTCTCCCGTGTAGAGGACCGGGAAGAACTCGTTCAGCCGGGACGCGACATAGTTCGCCGCGAGCAGCGCGGACTTGGTGGCCTCGGTCAGGCCGCTGCCGCCCATCAGCTTCACATACGCCCAGGAGATGGGCAGCACGCCCGCCGAACCGAACCGCGACGCTGAAATGGCGACGCCTGTTGATCCGATAGGGCCGGCCTCATGCGCGGCCTTGTTCGCATCGCCCGGCATGAACGGGGCCAGGTGCGCCTTCGCGGCCACCGGGCCGACGCCCGGTCCGCCGCCGCCGTGCGGGATGCAGAAGGTCTTGTGCATGTTCAGGTGGGACACGTCGCCGCCGAACTTGCCGGGCTGCGCGAGCCCGACGAGCGCGTTGAGGTTGGCCCCGTCCACGTAGACCTGGCCGCCGGCGGCGTGGATGGCGTCGCAGACCTCGCGGACGTCGGCATCGTACACGCCGTGCGTGGACGGGTACGTGATCATGATCGCCGAGAGAACATCCCTGTGCGCGTCAATCTTCGCGTACAGGTCGGCGTGGTCGATCGTGCCGTCGGCAGCCGTGGCCACAACTACAACTTTCATGCCGGCCAGCACGGCCGAGGCGGCGTTGGTGCCGTGCGCCGAGGCCGGGATCAGGCAGACGTTGCGCTGGTCGTCGCCGCGGGACAGGTGGTAGCCGCGGATGGCCAGCAGCCCGGCGAGCTCGCCCTGCGAACCGGCGTTCGGCTGGATGGACACCTGGTCGTAGCCGGTGATCTCGGCGAGGTCCGCTTCCAGGCCATCAATCAGTTCCCGCCAGCCTGCGGTCTGGGAATCCGGTGCGAACGGGTGGATCGAGGCGAACTCCGGCCAGGAGATGGCTTCCATCTCGGCGGTGGCGTTCAGCTTCATGGTGCAGGAGCCCAGCGGGATCATGGTGCGGTCCAGCGCCAGGTCGCGGTCGGAGAGCTTGCGGATGTAGCGCAGCAGCTGGGTTTCGGAGCGGTGCGTGTTGAACACCGGGTGCTGCAGGTAATCGGAGGCGCGCAGCACGGCTTCGGGGAGTTCAAAGCCCGCTGCGTCCCCTACCGGACCGGCGCCGAAGGCGACGGCTACAGCGGAAAGTGTTGCCGCCGTCGTCGTCTCATCAATGGAGACGCCCACGGTGTCCGCGTCGATGAGGCGCAGGTTGATGGCGCGGGCCTCTGCCGCTGTGATGACCTTGGTGGCCTTGCCGGGCACGCGCACGGTGAGGGTGTCGAAGAAGGAATCGCTGACGAGTTCGCGGCCTGCCGTCCTGAGCGCGGTGGCGAGGACACGGGCGTTGTTGTGGACGGTCTCGGCGATTGCCTTCAGGCCGTCGGGGCCGTGGTACACGGCGTAAAAGGACGACACGATAGCCAGCAGCGCCTGGGCGGTGCAGATGTTGGAGGTCGCCTTCTCGCGGCGGATGTGCTGCTCGCGGGTCTGCAGCGCCAGGCGGTAGGCGGGGGCGCCGGCGTTGTCCTTGGAGACGCCAACGATGCGGCCCGGGAGCGTGCGCTCCATGCCGGTGCGCACTGCCATGTAGGCAGCGTGCGGGCCGCCGAAGAACAGCGGCACCCCGAAGCGCTGGGCGGTTCCGACGGCGATGTCCGCGCCCTGCTCGCCCGGAGGCGTGATCAGGGTCAGGGCGAGCAGGTCAGCGGCCACCGTGACCAGCGCGCCGCGCTCCTTGGCGGCGGCGATGACGCCGGACTGGTCCCACACCCGGCCCGAAACGCCGGGCTGCTGGAGGACGATGCCGTTGATGTCGCCGTCGGGAAGTCCCTGGGACAGGTCCGCAATTTCAATCTCGAAGCCGAGTGCCTCGGCCCGGCCCTGCACGATGGCGATGGTCTGGGGAAGGCAGTCGGCGTCCAGGACCGTCTTGCCGTCCTTGGCCCCTGCCGACTTGTTGGCCCGGCGCATCAGCAGCACGGCCTCCGCGACGGCGGTCGCTTCATCCAGGAGGGAAGCGTTGGCGACCGGCAGCGCAGTCAGGTCCTGGACCATGGTCTGGAAGTTCAACAGGGCCTCGAGGCGGCCCTGCGAGATCTCCGGCTGGTACGGCGTGTACGCGGTGTACCAGGCGGGGGCTTCGAGGACGTTGCGGCGGATCACCGGGGGCGTCACGGTGTCGTAGTAGCCCTGGCCGATCATCTGGACGGCGGTCTTGTTCTTGGCGGCCAGGCGGCGGAGCTCGGCCAAGACTTCAACTTCGCTCAGCGCAGCGGTGAGCAGCAGGGGGTTCTCTTGGCGGATGGACGACGGGACGGCGGTATCAACGAGGCCATCGACCGAGTCATAGCCGATGTTCTTGAGCATGGTGTCGATATCGGCCTGGCGGCGGGCGCCGATATGCCGGTCGGCAAAGGTTGATGGAAGCGATTGAATCGTCATGAGGAACTCCAGGTTTGGCCTGCCACGTGTGGCACGGCATGGTTTGGGTTCCTCCCCGCTCTGTATTGGACCTGAGAGATTCCGCGGACATGGTTCTCCGCTTGCACCGTCGGTGAGCCAAACGAGGTTTGGCTGCTTTCCAGAGTTGCCTAGCCGCGGCGGTACGGGGGCCTGAGAGATTCCTGGGGAGGATTTGCTCCTACGGCGCCTGCCCGGTGAATGACTGGGAGGACTCTCCCGCCACGGTTCGAAAGGCTATGAAGATGTGGGTGATTCGGATCACAAGATACCGGACAATCCGGTCCAGGCCAAATCGGAGCCATGCATGGGTGTCCCCACGTTTCCTTCTGCGGCCCGGCAAGGCAGCTGAATCGGCCGCCGTTTGACATTTCTTCGTGACCGAGACCACACTGAACCGGTGGCCAGCGGGGCTGCGCTGACCGGCACGTGCCGGCAAGACGGCCGCTGCCGGTGCGCATAAATTTTTTCTCGACATAATTGAAAATGCTTACGATCTGCGGCGGGAGAGTCCTGCCGGTACGTTCAGCAGGCGCCGTAGGAGCAAACCCTCCCCAGGAAACTCTCAGGCCCACGTACCGCCGCGGCGAGGCAACTCTGGAAAGCAGGCAGGCGCGTCCTGTCTCACCGACGGTGCAAGCGGAGAACCATGTCCGCGGAATCTCTCAGGTCCCATACAGAGCGGGGAGGAACCGAATCAGTGTGGCCATTCAAGGCCACTTGAACGATGGAGTTCCTAATGACGATTCATCCTCCTGCCTCCACGGCCGGTGAGGCTCCCCGCCTGGAGCGGCAGCTGAGCAACCGGCACATCCAGCTCATCGCCATCGGCGGTGCCATCGGCACGGGCCTGTTCATGGGCTCCGGCAAAACCATTTCCGCAGCCGGGCCGTCCGTGATCTTCGTTTACATGATCATCGGCTTCATGCTCTTTTTCGTCATGCGGGCCATGGGCGAGCTGCTGCTGAGCAACCTGAACTACAAGTCTTTCAGCGATTTCGCCGCTGACCTGCTGGGCCCGTGGGCGGGGTTCTTCACCGGATGGACCTACTGGTTCTGCTGGGTGATTACCGGAATCGCGGACGTCATCGCCATCGCCGGCTACTCGAAGGAACTCTGGCCGGGACTGCCCCTCTGGATCCCCGGCCTGGCCACCGTCGCCATCCTGCTGCTACTGAACCTCACCACAGTCAAGGCATTCGGCGAGACTGAATTCTGGTTCGCATTGATCAAGATCATCGCCATCGCCGCGTTGATCGTGGTGGGCATGTTCATGATCTTCACCGGCTTCCAGTCCGACGCCGGGCCCGCCACCTTTACGAACCTGTGGAGCCATGGCGGCTTCTTCCCCAACGAATTCATGGGTTTTGTGGCCGGTTTCCAGATCGCCGTGTTCGCCTTTGTGGGCATTGAACTGGTCGGTACCACGGCGGCAGAGGCCAAGAACCCGGAGAAGAACCTTCCCAAAGCCATCAACTCCATCCCGGTGCGCGTGCTGCTCTTCTACGTGGGCGCCCTTATCATCCTGATGTCCGTCACGCCGTGGACCCAGTTCGCCGCCGGCCACAAGCCCGTTCATTGCGATGTTCTCGCTGGCCGGACTCGGGGCCGCCGCCACGGTGGTCAACCTCGTGGTGCTGACCTCGGCCATGTCCTCCGCCAACTCCGGGATCTACTCCACCTCGCGCATGGTCTACGGCCTGGCGCAGGAAGGCGACGCGCCGGCCGTCTTCGGCAGCCTGTCCCGCCGCAAGGTACCCAATAACGCCCTGTTCCTGTCCTGTGTGCTGCTGCTCTCCGGAGTGGTGCTCATGTACGCCGGCCAGGACATCGGCAAGGCGTTCGACATGGTCACCACCGTTTCGGCTGTCTGCTTCGTCTTCGTCTGGTCGATCATCCTCGCCAGCTACATCGCCTTCCGGCGCCGTCGCCCGCACCTGCACACCGCCTCCAAGTTCAAGATGCCCGGCGGCATTCCCATGGTGTGGGTGGTCTTCGCCTTCTTCGCCTTCGTGCTGTGGACACTGACCACCCAGCCCGACACCCTGACCGCGCTGCTGGTCACACCCGTCTGGTTCGTCCTGCTCGGTGCGGCCTGGCTGATTCTGCGCCGCCGGCCCGCGCACCTGGCCCGCTACGCAGCCTTCCAGGATGAACTGCAGGCTGAGGAGAGCGCCGCCCGCGACCATGCGGGCCGGCGTCTCGAGGAGAAGGAAAGCGTCAAGGGATGATCAGGATAGAGGAAAAACCCTCATTTGCCGGCCAGGCCCCCGGAACCGGTGGGGAGTTTGTGCTGACCTTCCATTGCCCGGATTCCCTTGGAATCGTCCAGTCGGTCGCGGACTTCCTGCTCAAGCAGGAGTGCTACATCGTTGACCTTAAGCAGTTCGGTGACCGGAACGCGGGGCACTTCTTCATGAGGGTCCACTTCGCCTCGACGGGTGACGCCGCCGCCGTCGAACAGCTCCGGGACCGCTTTGCGCCGCTGGCAGGACAATGGAGCATGGACTGGCGCCTCGAACGCCATGACCGCAAGCAGCGGATCCTGGTGATGGTGTCCAAGTATGATCACTGCCTCAACGACCTGCTGGTCCGCGCCCGCAGCGGCGAACTTCCGGTCGAGATATTGGCGGTTGTGTCCAACCACCCGGACCTCGAAGGGCTCGCGGCCTGGCACGGGATCCCGTTCCACCACATCCCCGTGACGCCGGAGCGCAAGGCGGAAGCGGAGGCCGGGCTCCTGGAACTGGTGGACGTGTATGAGGTTGAGCTGGTGGTCCTGGCCCGCTACATGCAGGTCCTCAGCGACTCCGCCACCGCCCGGCTCACCGGCAAGGCCATCAACATCCACCATTCCTTCCTGCCCAGCTTCAAGGGCGCAAAGCCGTACCACCAGGCGCATGAGCGCGGAGTGAAGACGGTCGGAGCCACGGCGCATTACGTGAATTCAGAGCTTGATGAGGGACCGATCATTGCCCAGCAGGTGATTGAGGTCGACCACACGTACACGCCCGCGGATCTGGTGTCCGTGGGCAAGGATGCGGAGTGCAAGGCCCTGACGAATGCCGTGCGCTGGCACGCCGAAGGAAGAATCATCCTGTCAGGGAACCGGACGGTCATCCTTCGCTGACAAGCCCATCCAACCAGACCTGGAGTTGCTCATGACGAACCAATTGCCTTTGCGCCTGGAGATCATTCCCACGGACGGCATCATTCCCAAAGTCCGGGCCCAAGTTCCCGCCGGATCAACGCTGACCGTGACGTGCCTGCCGCACCATGGGGTTGGGGCCACTGTCCGGGCCTCGGTTGAGCTTGCCCAGCTTGGCTACGAGGTGATTCCCCATCTGGCCGCGCGAAGCATCGAAAGCCGGGCCCAGCTGGCGGGCATGCTCCGCGACTGCGAGGCTGCGGGGATCGCGGAGGTTTTCGCGATCGGGGGCGACGCTCCGGAGGCCGCCGGACCCTATGGCACCAGCAGCCGGCTCATGGAGGGCATTGCCGACCTGACCGGCGGGACCATGGCCATCGGCGTCGCCGGCTACCCGGAAGGCCACCCGAAGCACAACGAGCTGACGATGCTCGACGCGCTGCTGGAGAAACAGCATCTGGCCTCGAACGTGGTGACGCAGATGTGCTTTTCGGCACCCAGGATCGGCTGGTACGCCGAACTGCTGCGCCGCGAAGGTGTCGACCTTCCCATCTGGGCGGGCGTGGCCGGGGCCGTCCCGCGGGCCAAGCTGGTTTCGCTGGCCACCAAGATCGGGGTAGGTCCCTCGCTGAAGTTCCTGAGCCGCAAGGGGCCCCTCGCCCGCAGGCTCCTGAACGCCGGCAGCTATTCATCCCGGTCCCTGGTTTCCGAACTGGCCGCCATGGAACCTGCACTTGCGGGCATCCACCTCTACACGTTCAACAACGTCCAAACCCAGCCCGCCATGAGCGGGAGCTTCCGAGAAGGCACGAAGGCTTCCTGAACCGGGAATACTGACCCTACGCACGAACGCAGAAGGCGTCCGGCCACACGGCCGGGCGCCTTCTGCATTTTAAAGTTTTCCGAAACATCTTGCATCGTGAGCTGAAACCCATAATATGGGAACAGCGAATGTGTCGCTCCTCACGACCGACCCCTGCTCCCAAGCCTTCAGTGCGGAAGGCCCAACGATCGGATTCCCCAACATGCAAGACATCGCTGTCCTGATCAACACAGCCGTCGCGGTTCTCGCCGCCGTGCTGCTGATTGTCCGTTTCAGAGTCAACCCGGTCATCGCCCTGGTGGTCAGCTCTGTGTACCTTGGCCTCGCCGTCGGCCTCGGCGTCGAAAAGACCGTCAAAACCATCACCGCCGGATTCGGCGACATCATGGTGGACGTCGGCCTGCTCATCGCCTTCGGCGTCCTCATGGGCTCCATCCTTAACCAAAGCGGAGCCATCCGGCGCCTCGTGGAGCATCTGCTGAACACGTTTGGGCCCAAGCGCCTGCCCTACACCATGGGCCTGGCCATCGGAACGGTGCTTCAGTCCATCTTCCTGGACGTCCTGCTCGTCATCTCCGCCCCGCTCGCCCGCAAGCTGGCACCCAAAATCGGCAAACTCGGCACGGCACGCATGGCCACCGCCATGGCCATCGCCCTCGAATGCGGCATCGTCTTCACGGTTCCCGGCGTCGCGTCCCTTGCCCTGGCAGGCCTCCTGAACGTGCCGCTCGGCAAAATGCTGCTGTTCGGCCTGCTGCTTGTCATCCCCACCATCATCATCGCCATCGCCATCATGACATTCCTCTTCCGCCGCGGCTTCTGGAACGAAGCCAAGGATGAGGACCACACCTTCGTCGCCGAAGAGGACCGGGAGGGTGAAGAGGAAGGGTACGACGGCGGTGCTGGCCGCCCCGTTGCCGCCGGCACCGGCGCCAGCGGGCCGGGAACCAACGGAACCGCTGCCCAGGCCAGCGGCAGCGTTGCCGTGGCCGAACGCGAACCCAAGCAGTTCCCGCTGATCGTCCTGTTTGCGCCCCTGCTGACCTCACTGCTCCTCATCGGCGCGGGAGCCATCCTGCAGATCCTGAAGATCGACCTGCCCTGGCTGCAGCTCCTGGGCGAACCGGTCATCGCCCTGCTGATCGGCCTGATCGGCACCTGCCTCGTCACCCGCTCCGCCATCGGGCAGAAGCGCGTCGAGGAGGCCATCGCCGTCGGCTTCAAGGAGAGCGGCCAGATCCTGATCCTTACCGGTGTGGGCGGCTCACTCGCCGCGACCGTCGCCGCAGCAGGCCTCGGCCACATCCTCGGCGGCTTCTTCTCCGCGAGCACCGTCGCCCCGCTCCTGGTGGTCTGGGCCATCGCGGCCGTGCTGCACATCGCCGTCGGCTCCGTCACGCTGTCCGCCATCACCGCAGCAGGCCTGCTGGCCCCTATCGCACCCGTTATCGGCCTGGACCCCGTGCTGCTGGCGCTGTCGGCCGGCGCCGGATCACTGTTCATGGTTCACGTCACCAGCAACACCTTCTGGCTCCTGCAGTCGCTCCTGGGCCAGAGCGTGCGGGGTGCACTGAAATCGGTGACCGTCGGGGTTTCGGTGGCCTCCGTCGTCGCCATCCTGCTGATCCTGCCCATGAGCCTGCTGTTCTAATCGAACCTGAGACCCTGTGCGTTCCCGGCGTACGCCAACGAAAGAAGAAGACACCATGACACCACCACGCATCGCGCCCCTGGAAGGCATCCGGGTCCTGGAACTCGGAAACTACATCGCCGCGCCGACGGCTGGGAGGCTCCTCGCAGACTTCGGCGCCGAGGTCATCAAAGTGGAGCGGCCGGGAACCGGTGACGAGCTGCGCAACTGGCGCCTGCACAAGGGCGACACCTCCATGCTGTACCGGACCATCAACCGCAACAAGAAGTCCGTGGTGCTGGATCTGCGGACCGAGGCCGGAAAACAGGCGGTCCTGAAGCTCGCCGCCAGGTCGGACATCCTCCTGGAAAACTTCCGTCCCGGCACGCTGGAGAAGTGGGGCCTGGGCCCGGAGGTGCTCAATGAGGCCAACCCGGACCTCATCATCACGCGGATCTCCGCCTTCGGGCAGACAGGCCCGCTGTCCGCGCGTCCGGGGTTTGCCGCCGTCGCCGAAGCGTACGGGGGGTTCCGGAACCTCGTCGGCGACCCGGACCGCGCACCGGTCCGGGTGGGCGTTTCGATCGGGGACTCGATCGCCGGACTCTATGCCGCCTTCGGCTCCATGATGAGCCTGTACCAAAGGGAAGCACGACGGCGGGACACGGCCGGCGCTGTGCCGCTCACCGAGCGGATCATCGACGTGGCGCTCAACGAGGCCATGTTCTCCATGATGGAATCCCTGATCCCCGACTACCAGGCGTACGGTGTTGACCGGCAGCGTGTGGGCGGCCGGATGGAGGGGATTGCGCCTTCAAATGCCTATATCTGCCGGGACGGCGCCAGCATCGTGGTCGCCGGCAACGGGGACTCCATCTACCAGCGCTACATGCAGACCATCGGCCGCCCCGACCTGGCCGAAGACCCGGCGCTGCAGAGCAACGCCGGCCGGTGGTCCCGGCGCGAGGAACTGGACCAGGCCATCGGCGCCTGGACCGCGGAACTGGATGCCGCCGACGCCCTGGCAGCCCTGGACGCGGCCGGTGTCCCGGCCGGCCCCATCTACACAGCAGCGGACATCAGCACCGACAGCCAGTACGCCGCCCGCAACATGGTCCAGAAATTCGACGTCTCCACCGGCGAGGAGATCCTGCCCGGCGTCGGATTCCCGGGCATTGTTCCGGTGATCGGCGGCGAATCGCTCCCCATCCGGAACCTCGGCCCGGACCTGGGCGAAAACACCGCAGAAATCCTCGCCGGGCTCCTCGGCATGGACCCGGCAGAGATCAGTGCGGCAACCGGCCGCGAGGAGGCACTCCAGGCATGAACCAGCACGTAAACACCCTCGCTTCGACCCTGGGTGGCGCCATCCTGCGCGATGTCACGCTGCGGGACGGGCTGCAGCTCACCGGGAAAGTCCTGTCCACCGAACGAAAGCTGGAGACGGTCCGGGAACTGCTGCGCCTCGGCGTCCCGGCCATCGAGCTGGGTTCCATGGCCCGTCCGGACCTGGTCCCCACCATGGCCAACACCCTGGAGGTGGTCCAAGCCCTCACGCCCGAAGAGCTGGAGAGGTGCTGGATCTGGGTGGCCACCCCCGGCCATGTCGCCAAAGCTGCCGCCGCCGGTGCCCGCAACTTCCAGTACTGCCTCTCGGCGTCGGACTCGCACAACAAGGCGAACATCGGCCGCACCACTGACGAGAGCCTCGCCGCGCTGCCCCAGGCCGTGGAGTACGCACGGGCGGTCAACGGGCAGATCCAGCTGTGCATCGCGACGTCCTTCACCTGCCCGTTCGAGGGGACCGTGCCCGAGGAACGGGTCCTGGGGATTGCCAACGACCCCCGTGCGGAGGGAACCACGGACATCGTCCTCTGCGACACGCTGGGCCAGGCCATCCCTGCCCAGGTATCAGGTCTCATCCAGCGCGTCCGGGCGGAATCCCCGGCACGCCGGATCGTCTACCACGGCCACGACACCTGGGGCCTGGGCGTGGCCAACACCCTCGCCGCGATCCAGGCAGGTGCCGTCATGGTGGACGGCGCGCTCGGCGGACTTGGCGGCTGCCCCTTCGCCCCGGGCGCCAGCGGCAACACCTCCAGCGAGGACATCCTGTTCGCCACCCGGCCCGGCTGGGTGACTCCGGGAACTTTCGCGGAGCTCGTTGTCCTGTCCGAGAAGCTGCTCGCCGAACTGGGCGAACCCAACCGCTCCAAGGCGGCGCAGGGCGCCAGGTCCAAAGCCCCGGCGTTCGGCTGGGTCATCCCGTCGGACAGTCCCGCTTCCGTGACATCCTGCACGACGGGAGGTGAGTAGGCGTGGGCAGCAGCTTCCTGGTCACCACCGCCATCCCGGACCCCGGGCTGCAGCTGCTTTCCGACGCCGGCACGGTCACCGTGCTGCCGTCGCCTCCCGACTATGAGACGCTGGCAGCGCTGTGCGCCTCGGGCGAGTACGACGTCGTCCTCACCCAGCTGCGCGACGTCGTCGACGCCCCATTGCTGGGCAGCGCGCGGCTGAAGGGTGTGTCCAACTTCGCGGTTGGCTACAACAATATCGACGTGGACGCCGCCACCCGCCACGGCATTCTGGTGGGCAACACCCCCGGCGTGCTGACGGACGCGACGGCGGACATCGCCATGCTGCTCATCCTCGGCACCGCCCGCCGCGTGGTGGAAGCGGACCGGCTGGTCCGCGACGGAAAATTCCACGGCTGGGAACCCGAGCTGCTGCTGGGCCGGGACGTGTCCGGCGCGGTGCTGGGCCTGGCCGGGTTCGGACGGATCGCCCGCGCCACCGCCCGCCGCGCCCTGGGCTTCGGGATGGAAATCCTCTTCGCACCGCGGCCTCCCGGGAACCGGCCGGTCAGCGACGAGGAGCTGGGCGAATTCGCGGGGAAGGTGCGGCAGGTTTCCTGGGACGAGCTGGTGGAACGCAGCGACTTCCTGTCCCTGCACGTCCCGCTCAATGAGCAGACCCGGCACCTGGTGGACCGGGCGGTGCTGGAGCGGATGAAGCCCGATGCCATCCTGATCAACACCGCCCGCGGGCCGGTGGTGGACGAGGCCGCCCTGGTCGAGGCGCTCCGGGGCCGGGTCATCGCCGGTGCCGGGCTGGACGTGTTCGAGGACGAGCCGCGGCTCGCACCCGGACTCGCCGAGCTGCCCAACACCGTGCTGCTGCCGCACGTGGGCAGTGCTACCGTCCCGGTCCGCAGCGAGATGGCCCGCCTCAGCGCGCTGAACGCCGTCGCGATCGCCGAGGGACGCACCCCGCCGCACGCCGTCAACACCCTCACGGGCGCATGACCGTCCTGGTTGCCCCGGACAGCTTCAAGGGGACGTACCCGGCAGCGGAAGTGGCCGCGGCCATCGCCGCCGGCATCCGTGACGCAGGCGGGACGGCGACGGAACTGCCCGTCGCCGACGGCGGTGAGGGAACGTTCGACGCGCTGTGCAGCAGCCTGCAAGCATCGGCTGTTTCCGTCGTCGCGCAGAACCCCTGGGGTGAGCCGCTCGCGGCGACCATCGGGCTGGCAGCGGACGGAACCGCCGTCGTCGAACTTGCACAGGCCAGCGGCCTGACGGTGCCGAGCAGCGGACCGCGGGACGCGGTGTCGGCCAGCACCTACGGGACGGGCATGATGGTTTCCGCCGCGGTGGACGCCGGCGCCACGCACATCATGGTGGCGGCGGGCGGCTCCACCACCACCGACGGAGGAGCCGGTGCCGTCCAGGCCATCGACGACGGCGGCGGCCTCCGGGGTGCCCGGCTCACTGTGCTCTCCGATGTCACGTCGACCTTCCTGGAGGCGCCGCGGATTTTCGGGCCGCAGAAGGGCGCCGGCCCTGCTGAGATCGGACTGCTGGAACAGCGGCTCAGGCAACTCGCGGAGTCGTATCCCCGCAACCCCGTGGGCGTGCCGCGCACCGGGGCGGCGGGCGGCCTGTCCGGCGGATTGTGGGCGCACTTCGGCGCCGAGCTGGTGTCAGGGGCCGACGCCGTCCTGGATGCCGCGCAGTTCGACCGGCACTTGGGTGCCGCGGACGCCGTCGTGGTGGGTGAAGGGCGGCTCGATTCGCAGACCGGGGAAGGCAAGATCATCTCGGCCATCCTGGAACGGGTCCGCAGATCGGGGCGGACCATCCCCGTGGTGGCTGTGGTGGGGTCCGTCGCGGCGGACCTCGGCGCGTACGCCCGGAACTTCAGCGAAATACTCGTGGCCTCCGACGCCGCGGCGATGTACGCGGCGGGCAAGTCGGTGGCCGGGTACTCGGCGGCGCGGCTGTAGCGCTGCGGTTTGCCTGGGTCCCGGGGGTTCCCCGGTGCGGTTTTCCGCGGGGTTTCCCGGCGGGGCCCTACGCCTCGCCCGGAAACCGGCCGCCGATCAGTCTGGTCATGTGCTCGGCGGTCGCAAGCAGCGGCTCCACCCAGGCCTCACAGATCTCCAGGGGCATGCGCAGGGTCGGTCCGCTGATGGTCACCGCGCCCACCAGTCCGGCCGCGGAGTCGAAAACCGGTGCGGAAAGCCCGGAAGCCCCGTGTTCGCGCTCACCCACCGTAATGGCAAAGCCGTCCGTCCGGGTCTGCTTCACCACGCTCTCCAGGTCTTCGGAACTGGTAATCGTGGACTCGGTGATCGGCACCAGCGGATCCTTGAGGACGGCGTCCATGAGCTCAGGATCCCACGCCAGCAGGACCCGTCCCGCGGAGCCTGCGTAGAGCGGGAGCACCTTGCCAAGATGCATCTCCCGGCGCAGTGCGTGGCGGGTCTCAGCCATGGCGACGCACACCCGGTAATGCTGCTCGGCCTTGAAGAAGCATGCCGTCTCGCCCGTGGTGTCCCGCAGGGTCTTTAACAGGGGGCTGAGAACGTCGATGACTTCCATGCCCCGCGTGGCCGGAGCCGCCCAGTATGCCATCCGCATGCCGATGCGGTAGGCATCCTCCTCCCGGTCCAGGAAGCCCTGGGAAGTGAGGTTGGTGACCAGCCGCTGGACGGTGGAAGTGGGCATCCCGGTGTACTCCCGGATGTCGCTCAGCGAGAGCACCGGACGGGAGAGCGAGAAGGCATCCAGGATCGACGTGATCTTCCCCAGGACGAGCAGGGGGTTGCTGCTGGATTTCGCTGAAGCATCGGCTGCCGACATAGGACTCACGCTAGACGGTGGCTTCACCACGGTCCAATTTCGCTGGCCAATCCCACAGCCCTACGGCACGCAGGCTTTTGCGGCGGACGCGGTTGCGGTTCTCGACGCGGCCGGCGTCGGCAAGGCGCACGTCTACGGGCACTCGATGGGTGGCCGGGTCGCCCAGTGGATGGCCGTGGACTTCTCGTCCATTGCTCCGTAGGTGCCCTTTTGGAGCGTGAAAAGGGCACCTACGGAGCAACCGACCGGGTTAGAGGAGCTGCTCCCCGACGGTCAGCTGGAGCCGGACCGTGTCGGCGTCCTGCCGGACCGGGGTCGCCAGGCCGAGGTTCTCCCGCAGCGTGGCTCCGGCGTACTCCGTCGGGTAGACGCCTCGCTCCTGGAGGGCCGGGACGAGGTGGTTGACGATGTCGTCCAGGCCGGTGGGGATCAGCCACGGCGAGATGTTGAAGCCGTCCACAGCGCCGGTGCGGGCATACTCCGCCAGGCGGTCCGCCACTTCCGTGTAGGAACCCGTGAAGCTGGAGTCCCCGCGGCTGGTCCGGGCGGAGACGAACTGCCGGATGCTGAGGCCCTTGTCCTTTGCTTCGGCGCGCCACTGGTCCGCCAGCTGCTTGGCCTTGGCGCCGTGGAAACCGCTGCCGCGGGTCTCGGAGGTTTCCTCCACCACGGGGTCGATGTCCGGCAGCGGCCCGTCGGGATCGAAGCCCTGAAGTTCGCGGCCCCAGAACTGTTCGAGGTACGCGATGGCTTGCTCGGGGCCGATCTGCAGGCTCCGCACCCAGTCCTTCTTCTCGAGTGCTTCCTGCGGGGTCGCGGCGAGGATGAACTCGCTCGCGGGCATGATCTTGACGTCGTTCGCGCCGCGGCCGGCCCTGACCGTGCGCTCGACGATGTCGCGGCGGAAGTCGAGGGCGTCGCCGAGCCGCGGATGGGCGGAGAAGATGACGTCGGCCTGCCGGGCAGCGAAGTCGCGTCCCTCCGGCGAGTCCCCTGCCTGGAACAGCACCGGCCGGTACTGGGCGCTGCGTGGCAGCCGGGGCACGTAGTCCACTGTGTAGTGCTTGCCCTGGTGGTGCACGGGCCGGGCCGAACCGGGGGCGGCCCAGGCGGGGGCGGCGGGCGTTTCGGCGATGGCGCCGTCCTCCCATGAGTCCCAGATCCGCTTGGCCGTGGTGACGAACGCTTCGGCGTGGACGTACCGGTCGGCGTGGTCCAGGTAGCCGCCGCGGCGGAAGTTCGCGCCGGTCCATGCGTTGTCCGTGGTGACCACGTTCCAGGCAGCACGGCCGCCGGAGAGCAGGTCCAGGCTTGACAGCCGGTGTGCCAGATCGGCGGGGTCGTTGTACGTGGTGTTCTGCGTGGCCACCAGGCCGATGCGGGTGGTCACGGAAGCCAGGGCGGCCAGCATGGTCTGCGCGTCCGGCCGACCAACGACGTCCAGCGCGTGCGGGCGGCCGAGGTGCTCGCGGAGCCGCAGCCCCTCACCGAGGAAGAACGCGGCGAACAGGCCCCGCTCCGCGGTCTGGGCGATGCGGCGGAAGGATTCGAAGTCCGTCTGAGATCCGGATTCCGGCGACTTCCAGACCGTACCCGAGTTCACGCCCTGGAAGAAGATGCCGAGCTGCAGCTTACCGGAGGGCACGAAGCCGTTGCCGATGTGGGTGTCTGTCATGGGTCTCTCCCTAGTTATCAGTCACGGAGGGCGCGGATACGGCGGCATACCGGCTGGCAGGCCGCGGCAGGCCCAGCAGGTCCCGGAAGGTGGAACCGGGCTGCCGCGGTGCCAGCACGCCCTGGCGCCGGAGGGCAGGAAGCACCAGCTGGGCCAGCTCCTCCAGGTCCACGTCCAGGACCGCGGGGTGGAGGCGCACTCCGTCGGCAGTCTCCAAAACGGAGGCCAGCAGTCCAGTGAGCTCCGCTGCGGTGCCAACAAAACGGGCGCGGCTGCTCCGCCAGGGAGTGTGTGCATCCAGCTCGGCGAGACGCCCGGCCGCGCTTTGCCCGCGGGCGTCGAGGACGACGTCGAGCTCGGCGATGATGGCCGCCGCGGGAGCGGCGGCGCGGGCCTCGGCAATCTCGCCGGCCAACAGCTCGGGCGTGGGCGCAGAGACGAGCACGGCGTCCGCCGCCCCGGCGGACAGCTGGTCCGCGCTCAGCAGGCCGGCCGGTGCGAGGACCGGCAGCTGGCCCTGCAGCGGACGGGGGATGATGGACGGCCCTTTGACGGAGTAGCCGGCCACACTTTCAAAATCGACGTAGTGCAGCTTGTCGGCATCGATGTACCGGCCGGTGGCGACGTCGCGGATCACGGCGTCGTCCTCCCAGGAGTCCCAGAGCCGGTGGCCGACCTCGATCGAATCGGCGGCCTCCCGGCCCAGCCCGTCAGCAGGGACAAAGGAACGTCCGACGGCGGCAGCGTCAGCCGCCTGGTCCGAGGCAGCCACCAGCCAGCCGGCGCGGCCGCCGGACACGTAGTCCAGGCTGGCCAGCTGCGTCGAGATGTGGAACGGCTCCGTGTAGACCGTGTCCACCTCCGGGACCAGCACGATGGAACCCGTGACCGGCCCGGCAAAGGCCGCGCGCTGGAGGGCGTTCAGC
Organism: Arthrobacter globiformis; assembly: GCF_030817195.1. Classification (NCBI taxonomy): domain Bacteria; kingdom Bacillati; phylum Actinomycetota; class Actinomycetes; order Micrococcales; family Micrococcaceae; genus Arthrobacter; species Arthrobacter globiformis. Next base: position 538,793 of record NZ_JAUSYZ010000001.1, read on the forward strand.
CGGCCGGGGATATCGCGGCCGCCGGGCTCCGAAGACGCGGGCGTCAGTGATCCGTCCGCGAACGTGGCCACGTGAAACCCGGCCGATTCGGCGGCCAGCACCGTGGCGCGGACCCGGGTTCCGTCCAGCAGCTCCGCGGGGGCGTGCCGGGCCTTGCGCCAGGCCGCGGGGTGCCCGCCGTCGCCGTCCAGTTCAAGCGCGAGGAAACCAGTCGAGGGGTGGGCTGCAGTGCTCACTGTCCGGCCTGCCTTTCGTGGGGGATCTGTTCGCCGGCTTCGATGGCCACCGGCAGGCGGTTTTCGGCCGGCGGCAGCGGGCAGGTGGCGAGGTCGGTGTAGGCGCACGGCAGGTTCACGGCGCGGTTGAAGTCCAGGGTCACGCGGCCGTCCGCATCCGGTGCGCCCACCGTGAGCGAGCGGTTCGCCGCGTAGGTGGTCTTGCCGGACGTCGCGTCCGTGAACAGCACGGACAGGGTGCCCGGCGCGTGGCCGTTGAATGCCGTGAGGGTGAGGTCCCGGCCGTCCAGCTCGAACCGGATCTCTCCGGGTGCCTCGTACACGTGCACTATGCCCTCGACCGCGGCACCCACGGTAGTGGGCCGGGGCGACTCGAAGGCCACGTAAACGCCGTCGACGACGAAGCGCGGGTCCGGCGCGTAGGCCGGCGTGCCGCGGTAGTCGTTGAGCAGGGCGTTCTCCGGGTGCCGCGGCCGCACGATGTATTCCCCGCCGCGCTTGGCGAGTTCGACGACGGCGGGACCCGCCGTGAGGTTGGTGCCCTCACGTTCGGCGATGGGATCGAATACGACGGCGGTGCTTTCGTCCTTAACTGCACTGTCGTTCAGCTCCCTGCCGTCCCGCAGCAGGCTTTCGCCGGCCTCCAGAACCACGGTGACGGCGTCGTCCTGCACGCTCCAAATGCCCGGAACCCCCTCGAGCCGGGAGGGTTCCGCATCCAGCCAGTGCAGGTGGGTGACGGCGAGGAAGCCGTGGGGATCGGCGCGGCGGCGCTCATGCGCGGCGTGCCACTGCTCCCATGCGGCGGCGAAGGCGGCCGCATCCTGTTGATCGAGCCTGTCGAGATCCGGTTCAGTGTGCGTAGACGTAGGCAATTTCGCTCCTGTGGTTGTCGTGGTCGGTGGTGACGGCGGAGGCGGCGTCCGGTTGGGTGGCCCCCGCAAAACCGGGACGGTTGCCAAAGGGATCCGCGGACTCCCAGAGGGTGGTGGGGGCTGACGCGCGCACTGCCGGGACGACCTCGAGCGCGAACCGCTCCAGGATGTCCAGCTGCTGCTCGAAGGGCAGGGTGGTGGGCAGCGAGATGGACTGCAGGCTGTGCCCGTACAGCTCGTGGTAGCTGAGGATCTTGTCGATCACCTGTTCCGGGCTTCCAACGAGTGCCGGGCCCTCCGCCACCGCGTGGTTGATGTCCCGGAACGGCGAGTTGTTTCCGGGAACGTTGCGCCCCGCCGTGAGTCCCTCGTACACCGGACCGTATAGGCGCTTGGCCTCCTGCGTCGTGTCGGCAATAAAGACGCCGCCGGCCCCGCTGCCCGAGCCGAGGTAGCGGTGCCGCGGATCGTGGCCGTGCCGTTCGTACTCCGCCACGTAGTGGTCGATGAGCACCTTATAGTTTCCCGCGGCTGGATGGCGTTCGCGGTGAACAGCGGATCGCCCCAGCGCGCGGCCAGCGCCGCCGACGTCAGCGTTGTAGCAGACCCGTGCCAAATCCGCGGGGAACCGGCGTAAGGACGGGGTGTGGTGGTGGTTTTATCGGACAGCACCGGACGGAAGCGGCCGGACCACGTGACGTTCTCCTCGCGCCAGAGCCGGCGCAGCAGGACGTACTTCTCCTCCAGCAGGTCCCACTGGTCCGCCAGGTCCAGGCCGAAGAGCGGGTACTGCAGCACCTCGTTGCCCTTGCCGATGACCAGTTCCAGCCGTCCGCGGCTGAGCTGGTCGATCGTGGCGTAGTCCTCGGCCACACGCACCGGATCCAGGACGGACAGGACGGTGACCCCGCTCTGCAGCCGGATCCGGGAGGTGACGGCGGCGATGGCGGCAAGCACCGTGGTGGGGGAGGACGAGATGAACTCCCCGGCGTGCCGCTCACCCACGGAGAAGCTGTCATAGCCGAGCTCCTCGGCGCGCCGTGCGGTCTGCACCACCTGGTTAAGCCGCTCGGCAGTGGAGACGATCTCCCCGGTGACCGGGTTTCTTCAGGTGCGGAATGATGTCCAGGACCTGGAACTTCATTTCGCCGCACCCGTCTGCGTGCTCGCGAAGTTGGCCTCGGTCACCGTCTTGGATTCCGGCAGGGCCTCCTCGGACAGTCCCCAGCGGTCCAGCACCCTGGCGTACGAGCCGTCCTTGATGGCCGAGTTCAGTGCCTCGGTGATCACCGGTGCCAGGCCGTTGCCCTTGAGCGTGGTGGCGGCGACCAGGGTCTCCGACGGCCAGCCGGCGTTGACCTTGCCAACGATCTTAAGGTCGTCGCGGGTGTTTTCCCGGTAGACGGTCGAGGGGTAGGGTGCGATGTTCAGGTCGGTCCGGCCGGAGGACAGCGCCAGGATGGTGTCGGCGTCGGAGGAGTAGTACTGCAGGCTGGCGGGCTCCTTGCCCTTGGCCTCGAGCTCCTTGTTCCAGGCCAGCAGGATCTTCTCCTGGTTGGTGCCGGAGCCCACGGAGACCTTCAGTCCGGAGATGTCGTCGGCGCCCCGGATGTTGTAGGACAAGGACTTCTTCGCCTCGAAGCCCATGTACGCGGCCCGGTAGCTGGCGAAGTCGAACAGCTTCACCCGGTCCTTGTTGATGCCCACGTTGGAGAACACGGCCTCGAAGTCGCCGGACTGGGTTTTCAGCGGCCAGTTCTCCCAGGAGGTGACCTGGACGTCGAGCTCCAGGCCCAGCTTGTCCGCCACCAGCTGGGCGATGTCCAGTTCGGAGCCGATGGGCGTCTTGTCGTCCGTGGCGTGGAAGGACAGCGGGATGGAGCCCGCGGTGGTGGCCACCGTGAGCTTGCCGTCCTTGCCGATCAGCGCCGGCACCTTCGCGGCCAGCGCGGCGTCCTTGTCGGCGCGGATCCGCTGCTGGTCCGGTGAGGTGTTGTAGACGACGCCGTTGCGTGCCGCCGTCGTGGCCGCACCTGATGAGGCGCCGGTTGAACCACCGGAGGCGGAGGCGCCGGGATCGGAGCAGGCGGACAAGGCCGCGGTGCCCAGCAGCGTACCGACAAGAACGACGACGGGCAGTTGCCGGGTGGAGAAGAGTGCCATGGGTGTTCCTTAGATGTTGAAGGCGGGCTCGATCACCTTGGAGAAGAAACTCCTGGTGCGTTCTTCCTGGGGATTGGTGAAAATGTCCTGGGGTTTGCCCTGTTCGACGATCTGGCCCTGGTCCATGAACACCACGGTGTCCGCCACGTCGCGGGCAAAGCCCATCTCGTGCGTGACGATGATCAGGGTGGTGCCGGATTTGGCCAGCTCGCGGATCACGTCCAGCACCTCGTTGACCAGTTCGGGGTCAAGGGCGGAGGTGGGCTCGTCGAAGAGCAGGATCTTCGGATCCAGGGCCAGGGCCCGGGCAATGGCGACGCGCTGCTGCTGGCCGCCGGAGAGCTGTCGGGGGTAAGCATCGGCACGGTCCCGCAGCCCCACCCGGTCCAGGAGTTCCAGGCCGCGCTCGCGGGCCTCGGACTGGGACCGTCGGGGTTTTCCGGGGCGCGGCGCGACGACGGGCGCTTCGGCCACGTTCTCCAGCGCCGTGAGGTGCGGGAACAGGTTGAAGTTCTGGAACACCATGCCGATTTCGGTGCGCTGCTTCAGGATGTCCCTCTCGGGCAGCTCGTGCAGCTTGTTCCCTTTGACCCGGTAGCCCACCAGCTCGCCGTCGATGGCGATAAACCCGGCATCGACCTTTTCCAGGTGGTTGATGGTCCGCAGCAGGGTGGACTTCCCGGAACCCGAAGGGCCGACGATGACGGCCACGCCGCCGGGCTCCACTGTCAGGGAAATGCCCTTCAGGACTTCGGTGGGGCCAAAGGACTTCCGGACCTTGGTGATTTCCACCAGCCCGCGCGTGGCGGCGGGGGCCTCAAGTGTTGTGCTCATCGGAATCATTTCCTTCCGGCGGTGTTGACCGGGGTGTGGGTGGCGAAGAACTTCCGGGCCTTCTGCAGCGGTGTGAGGGGCAGGGTGCGCACCGCGCCCTTGGAGTAGTGGCGTTCGATGTAGTACTGGAACACGCTGAGCACGGAGGTGATCACCACGTACCAGAGCGTGGCCACGAGCAGCAGGGGCAGGACCTGCTGGGTGCGGTTGTAGATGACCTGGACGGTGTAGAAGAGCTCCGAGTAGGCCAGGACGTAGACGATCGAGGTGCCCTTGACCAGTCCGATGATTTCGTTGAAGGCCGTGGGCAGGATGGCGCGCATGGCCTGGGGCAGCACGATCCGGGTGGACCTGCGCCAGGCGGGAATGCCCAGGGCGGCCGCCGCCTCGAGCTGGCCCTGGTCCACGGACAGGATGCCGCCGCGGATGATCTCGGCAGAGTAGGCGGCTTGGTTCAGCGTCAGGCCGAGCACGGCGGCCGCGAACTGGCTGATCAGGGTGGTGGTCTGCGCCTCGAAGAACCGGATGTCCGTGAACGGGATGCCCAGGCTGATCTTCTCGTAGAGGTAGCCCAGGTTGTACCAGAGGAGCATCTGGACCAGCAGTGGCGTGGACCGGAAGATCCATGAGAACGTCCAGGACACGGAAACCAGCAGCGGCGAGGCGGACAGCCGCATGAGGGCGAGGATGAAGCCCAGAATGAAGCCGAGCGCCCCGGAGATGGCCGTGAGCTTGAGGGTCTCCACCAGGCCGTTCACCACGGACTTGGCGGTGAACCACTGGGCGACCACGCCCCATTCCCAGCGCGGGTTCGTTGCCAGGGACCACACCACGGCAGCCACCCCGAGTGCCACCAGCACGGTGCCCACCCAGCGCCAGGGACGGCGGGCAGGGACCAGCCGGTAGTCGGCGTAGTCGACGGCGGCACGCAGCTCGGCGGGGCGGGCCGGCTCCGCCGGAGACGGTGTCCCGGCGGTGGCCGGCGCGTCATGGGGGGATAGCGCCTCAGATGGGACCGGTGCCTCAGGTGTGGACTGGGACGTCCTGGTTGCTGCTGAACTCATGCGCCATCTCGCTTCTTCCGGTCAGTCATTCGGGGTAGTTGGCTGCAAATCTAGGTGCGCCCCGAACGTCCGGCAAAGCGCTCCGTTGCAATCGTTCACGCGGCTTAGCGGGGCGTCATGAGACGAATTCTTGCGCTGATTTACCCGCCGTTACGCGGGGTGAACGGCCGTGACAGGGCCCTCGACGGGTGGTTTGTCCAGACCCTAGATTGAGGGCTCCGAGCCCTTTCTCACCAGGAGTTTCCGATGCCAGCGCAGCACCCATCCGTGGTCTTTATCGGCGGTGGCCCGCGGACGGCCGGCATCCTCGAACGGCTCGCGGCCAACAGGCCCGGGTTCACGGACGGCCCGATGCAGATCCACATTGTGGAGCCGTATGAACCCGGTTCCGGCAGGATCTGGCGCTTCGACCAGGAGCCCGGCATCATGATGAATTCCACCGCGGCGGATGTCACGATGTTCACCGACTCCTCGGTGCTGTGCGACGGGCCGCCCATCGACGGGCCAGGACTGGCCGCGTGGGCTGCCGGAGTCCGGGACGGTTCCATCACCGACGTGCCCGCCATGCCGCCGCACCTGCAGGAACAGCTGTGCTCGCTGACGGGCAGCTCCTTTGCCACGCGGCAGCTGCAAAGCAAGTACCTCGAGTGGTTCTTCCGCCGCGCGGTCCGCGCCCTGGGCAGCGACGTCCGCGTCACCGTCCACCGCGACACCGCGGTCAGCGTCGAACCGCGTGACGGTGGCAATTACGACGACGGCGGGTACAGCGTGCGGCTGGCCGGCGGAGGCACGCTGCACGCCGACGTCGTGGTTACCGCCCTGGGGCACACCGACGCGGAGCCGGACCCCCGCTCCGCGGCCTGGACCGATTTTGCGGCCCGGAACGGCGGGTTCCACGCGGCACCCAGCTACACCACCGACGTCGATTATTCCCCCATCACCCCTGGCCAGGACGTCATCGTCTCCGGCATGGGACTGGCCTTCGTGGACCTGCTGGTGCTGCTCACCGAAGGCCGGGGCGGGCGCTTTGAAGAGACGTCCGACGGCGGGCTGCGCTACCTTCCGTCCGGGGCCGAACCCAGGCTCTGGGCCGGGTCGCGCCGCGGTGTGCCGTTCCACTCCAAGATCTCCGTGGCACTGCGCGGCGAGCCGGCGGGGGCACCCCGCTTCTTCACGGCAGACGCCGTCGGCGCGCTTCTGGCGGAGCACGCTGAACTGGATTTCCGCGCCCACCTCTGGCCCCTGATCGCGAAAGACGCCGGCTACGGCTACTACCGGGAGCTGTTCACCGGCAGCCCGGAACGCGTTGCGCTGGGCTGGGACGAGTTTGCCGTGCGGTTTGCCGCCCTGGACTGGTACACCAGCGCGCGGCACGAGCTCGTCGCCGCGGCAGTGCCGGACTCCGGGCTGCACCTGGACCTCGAACGGCTGGACCGGCCGTTCGGCGGGCAGATCTTTGCCGGTCACGGTGACGTACAAGAAGCGGTGGCAGCCTACATCGAGCATGACCTCGAGCTGCGGACGGGACCGGACCACCCTGAAACGCTGGCACTGTTCATGGCACTGCTGAAGGTGTACATGGAACTGGGCAGGATTGTCCCGCCCGAACGGCTGAACGCGCGCTCGCAGGAGGAGGTGCACGGCTGGTGGCACGGGTTCTTCAGCTTCGTGGATTCCGGCCCGCCGCCCCGCCGGCTGCGTGAGATGCTGGCCGTCCACCGCGCCGGGCTGCTGCACTTCCTGGGACCGGGACTTTCGGTTGCCGCCGACGACGCCACCGGCGAGTTCGTGGCGACGTCGGCGCAGACACCGGTGAGCGTGCGCGCGAAGGCCTTCATCGAGGCGCGGCTGCCCGGTCCCGCCGTGGCACGCTCCGCCAACCCGCTGCTCCGCTCGCTGCACGGCACGGGCCTGGGCGCGGAGCAGCACCTGCTCACGTCCGACGGCGCCCACTCCACCGGCCGCCTCCTCGTCACCTCGGGCCACCGGATCGTGGGCCGCAGCGGTGATACCCGGAGCCGCCTGTTCGGCATCGGCCCCGGGACCTCCGGCTGGGGAGCGGGCGCATTTGCCCGGCCCGGCACCAACGCGGCGCCGTTCCGGGAGAACGACGCCCTGGCCCGAAGGATCCTTGCTGCCGTGTCCGTTCCAGCCCTCACCGTCCTCGAACTGCCCATGCACGATCCCCGGGTCCGCCCGCTCCTGGACGAGCTCGCCGTCGAGTATGAGACCCGCTACGGCGACCTGTTCGGCCGGGGCGCGGCGGCGGAGGAACTGAACAGGTACCCGGCCGAGGAATTCGAGGCGCCGGGCGGCGCCCTGCTGATCATCCAGGAGAACGGCGAGTCCGTGGCCGGCGGGGCTTACCGCCGCTACGACGCGGAAACCGCCGAGTTCAAGCGGATCTGGACGCACTCGGCGCACCGGCGGCGGGGCCTGGCCCGGCGGGTGCTGGCGGAACTGGAGCGGCTTGCCGCGAAGCGCGGGTACCGCAGCGTCTACCTCACCACGGGCCCGCGCCAGCCGGAGGCCAAGCACCTGTACCTGAACACCGGGTACACGGCGCAGTTCGACCTCACCGCCGACCCCGAAACCATAGGTCCGCTGGCGTTCACGAAGGACCTGGCTGTCCTTGCAGGGGGCCAGGCTCAGGACCGGGGCGCGGAGCCCAGGTTCACGGGGTCTTCGTCGGTCAGGTAGGCGAACTCGGAGTGGGCGGCGATGTCGATGCCGCGCAGTTCGTCCTCTTCGTGGATGCGCAGGCCCATGGCCATGTCCACCACCTTGGCGATCACCCAGGTCAGCCCGAAGGAGTAGACCAGCACGGCAACGGTCGCGAGTGACTGGATGCCGAGCTGTGTCAGGCCGCCGCCGTACAGCAGGCCGCTGACGCCGTTGGGCGCGCTGTCGGTGGCGAAGATGCCAATCAGGAGCGTGCCGATGATGCCGCCCACGAGGTGCACGCCCACCACGTCGAGTGAGTCGTCGAAGCCGAGGCGAAACTTCCATTCGATCGCCAGCGAGCAGACAGCACCGGCGATGGCGCCGATGGCCACGGCGCCCAGCGGGCTGACCGCACCGCAGGCGGGGGTGATGGCCACGAGCGCGGAAACCAGCCCCGAGGCTGCGCCCATGCTGGTGGTGGCGCCGTGCCGGATCCGTTCAACGAGAGCCCAGGCGAGCAGGCCTGCGGCGGCCGCCACGGCAGTGTTGAGGAACACCACCGACGCCGAGTGGCCGGCGGTCAGCGCGGAGCCGGCGTTGAAGCCGAACCAGCCGACCCACAGCAGGCCGGCGCCCACCAGCACCAGGGGACGGCTGTGGGGCTTGGAATGCTCCATCTTGGGCCAGCCGGAGCTGCGGCCCAGAACCAGTGCCAGGGCGAGGGCGGCGGCACCGGCGTTCATGTGCACTGCTGTTCCGCCGGCGAAGTCGATGGCCTTGATGCCGTTGGCGATCCAGCCGCCGGTCACCGAGCCGTCCGCTGAGTTGAACGCGAAGACCCAGTGCGCGATGGGGAAGTAGACCAGTGTGGCCCATATTCCGGCGAACACCATCCAGGCGCCAAACTTCATCCGCCCGGCAGCCGCACCGGCAACCAGCGCGGTGGTGACGCAGGCGAAGAACAGCTGGAAGGCCGTGAACAGCGCCGCGGGCAGGGAGGCGTCGGGGTTGTCTGTCAGCATCGGCTCGAGGCCTGCATACTGCGTGATGTCCCCGATCAGGCCCAGGCCGTTCACGGAGTTGCCAAAGGCCATCGAGTATCCAAAGAGTGCCCACAGCACGGCCACGAGGCTGGCCCCGCCGAAGCACATCATCATCATGTTCAGGATGCGGCGCGACCCCACCATGCCTCCGTAGAAGAGGGCCAGGGCGGGAATCATCATGCATACCAGCGCAGAACTTGCGAGGATCCAGGCAACATCTCCAGCGTTCACGTCGAACTCCACTCAAGAAATTGGTGTGTGGCATTTTGCTGAGACCGGACGAATGCCGTTGTCCCCACAACATAGAGCGCCGGAAACCGCAGTAGGTTTCGGGCATGTAAATTGCTTGTTACCGCTAATGCGTGGCGCCGTGGGTGATGTCCCCTGAGCGTGGCAGCTCGCCCAACCAGCCGGGTACCGCTCCGCCCACGCCCAGGGAGCCAACGGCGATTGCCCCCACCACGGCCAGTGCGCGGAGGTGGGCCGATGCCGCGGTCCGCCCCGCCGGCCGGACGGTACCCCCGCGCCCGGCGCGGAGCAGGACGACGGCGATCACCAGGGTGCCCAGCTCGAGGAGACCCGCGGCTACATCGGCCAGGCCCACAGGCTCGGGCACGTTGGAGTTGGGGCCGAACGGCAGCCCGGACGTGCGGGACCAGACCCACAATGCCAGCGGCACCACTGCGGCGGCCGCGGCGGCAACAAGGACGCTAAGCCCCGCCCGTCCCAGCAACAGGACGCCGCAGGCTATCTCCGCCATCGCCAGGGCAAGGAAGAAGGCGCTGGCGACAACCCAGTGGTTGAGGTGGTCGGGTATGACTGCGAGGTGGATGGCAGCGCAGCCGAACAGTGCCACCGCCGCCAGCATCTGCCTGAGGCCAGTGGCGCTGAGGTCCGTGGCGCCCGTCCGGGCGCGGCCGGCCCGCATGCGGCGCGGGGTGCGCTCCGGCGTCGCCTTCTGCTGCCGGCTCACGTCCAGACGCCCGCCCCGGATGGCCACCGTCCACCCGGTCACCACGATGTTGGTGGCCAGGAGCAGGCCGGCGCCATAGCCAAAAGCGGCAAGCTGCAGTCCCAGCGACGCCTGGTCGAGCTGCCGTACGGACTGGACGGAGGACGCATGGTGCAGGGTGCCCATGAGGTCGTGCTGCAGGGCATAGTCCCAGGCTTCACTGACGGCCAGCGTAGCAGTCCCGGCCAGGGTGCCGGCCGCTGCAATCAGCAGGGCCGTCGTGAAGAATGCCTTCCTGCCCGCCAGCACCGGCCCGAACCACCGCAGCGCCAAGGTCACGGCCGCAATCACAGCTAGGACAAACACCGGGAGCAGCACGGTTGACTCCCGAAGCCAGCTCGCAAACGGCTCCTGGGTGCGCTCGATGGCACCCACGGCGCCCCTGAGGGACACCATCCAGAAGCCGTCGGCGTAGGCCATCATCGCCGCCAGCGGGATGACCGTGAGCCACGGGACCGCGGGGCGGGCCGGCGCCTGGGCGCCGGTCCCGCTGCTGCTCCAGCTGGCGGTGCCCGCAGGTACCGCCGTCATGGCGTGATTTCCCAGCCGAACATCATGGCGTGGTCCTCGTGCGCAAGGTTGTGGCAGTGCGCCACATACGGTCCCACGAAGTCCCGGAACCCGCGGTAGATGATCACCGACTCGCCGGGATCCAGGGCCACCAGATCCTCACGTGACACATCGTCCGGATGGCCCTTGTCACCGCCGCGCGTCACGTCCCTGCCGTTGCGCATGACCGTCCGGTGTTCCTCCATGTGCAGGTGGAAGGGATGCACCCAGCCGCCGCCGCCGTTGCGGATTTCCCAAAGGTTGTAGCTGCCCTTCTTCTGCTGCGCGAGCGGTGAACGACCTGCGCGGTTCTTGAGGCTGGTGGCTACCGTATTTGGGATGAAGGGCTTGCCGTTGATGAGCCATTCGGTTTCGCCGCCGCCGGAGCCACGCTCCACCTCGAAGATCAGCCGGTTGTCCAGCATGGTCTGCCAGTTGCTGGGCAACGGCGGAAGATCTCGCATCTTCACGGGGATCTGGCTGTCGTCGGGAGCGTCGTCGCCGATCACAAACTTCAGGACCGGGACTTTGTAGGCGGGGTCGGGGGAGAACCGGGACGAGTTGGTCCACATCCGGCCGTTGGGCATCTTCATCACGTTGGTCAGGTAGATGACGTCGCCCTTGGTGGTCGGGGTGCCGTCCTGGTACCGGCTGAAGTCGACAACCACCTCGCGGCGCTTGGCCGGCCACAGCTCAAAGGAATCGCGCTTGATCGGGAACGGCAGCAGCCCGCCGTCGGAGGCGATCTGGGTGAACTGCATGCACTGCTGGGCGTCCGGGATGCGGTACTGGCCCTCCAGTTCGTCGCCCTTGTAGCCCAGGGACACGGCTGTCTTGGGACCTTTTGTCGAACTCATCAGCTTGAACTCGTAGATCCGGGCAATGGAGGCGTCCAGGAAGCGGAAGCGGTATTTGCGCCGCTTCACCTCCAACACCGGGTTGGCGGTGCCGTTTACGGTGAAGATGTCGCCCACGAACCCGTGGTTGGGGAAGTGCTTGTAGAAGGTCTTGCCCCACCACTCGGGGTGCTTGGCGGGGTTTTTGGCGTCCGGGAACTCCTTCTGTATGTCGTGGATGTCCTGGTGCGTCGTGACACCGTCGTCGAGGCGGCAGTCGTAGAAGGCCAGCGGGATATCGTAGTCGACGTCGAAGGACCCGTCCGGGTTGTCCTTGCGGACACCCGGGAGCCGGAGGCCCTGGCGCTCATCGCCCATGTCCATGCCGTTCTTCGGGTCGTAGATCGGGTAGAGGCCCACCATGCCCTTGTAGACGTTCGAGCCGGTGTGGTCCATCCGGTGGTCGTGGAACCAGAAGAAGCTTTGCTTCTCCCGGTCATCGCCGCCGGCGGGCCAGTTCAGGTACAGGTTGTCGCAGGAGCTCTGGGGCAGGTAGCCCTCGTACTTGGGCCCGCTCACCATGGTGTAGTGCGGGTTGCCGTCGCTCTCCGGTGCCGTGTGTCCGTTGTGGAGGTGGGTCAGGAAGGACCAGTCCGGCGAGCCGAAGTCCTGGCGGTCCAAGTTCAGCGGGTTCTCGTCCAGGTGGTTCTCGAACCGCACCAGCGCCGGCTTGCCGTACTCCGCATTGATCATGGGGCCCGGGAAGGTCCCGTTGAAACCGTAGATGGTGCTGAGCGGCAGCGTCCGCTTGGTGCCGGCCGGGTACGTCTTGCGCTTCTCGTCGAAGGAAATCGTCGGCCGGCCGTTCGCGTCGATGGGCAGCACCTGGGAGGTGGTGAAGGCGTGCTGCCGCAGCAGAATGTCGATCTTGTAGACCAGGGGGTCCGGATAGCCCAGTTTGGAGGGCCAGATCTGGTGCTGCTCATTCTTAAAGGAACTCTGCTGGCCCTGCCCGGGGCCGGGCGGATCGTTCCACTCGGTGTAGCCCTTGGTGAAGCCGTCGCCCACGGCCGGCGTCGGGGCCAGGGCCTTGGGAATGGGCAGTTGGTCCTTGAACGGCGTCAGGATCAGCGGGCTGGTGGGGAATGCCTCGATGTAGAACAGCAGGTCACCGAGGGCCGTAGACGAAGCGGCGAACGCGCCGTCGGGCGAAAGGAGTCCTTTCTGCGCGAGCAGTGGTCCTGCCCAGCCCTGGGCAGCGACGAGGGCGGCACCGGCGCCTCCGGCCGCACTGAGCCGCAAGAGATTGCGGCGGGACACTTCGTTCGTCGTTGCGGTTTCTTCTGACATTGGTATGCGCCTCCTTCGGGGCAAGAAGAATGGCCTGCTGGCCCCGGTATTCGAGCTTTCTCAGGGTCTGCCCCCGGCGGTTTCTGCACCGGGAAATCCTGGCCTTGCGGAAGCTGGCTGCGCTTGTCGTTGCCCCGCGCAACTACAGTGCGGGCCGGGGCTTGGGAAAACATTGGACGGGTGCGGTGCATACCCCTCAATGAGATGGGTATAAGGGGGGTGGCCGTCACAGGGCGGAGGCCAGGCTAAGAAGCCGCGCTGGCTGGAACCGTGCTGGCTAGAACAGCGGCGCGAGCCCGTTCCAGCCCGCGCTGATACGCAGGCGGGAGGCGAACTGCCCCGTGCCCAGTCCGGGATACAGCCAGAGGACGCCGGCTGCATCGCGCGCCAGCAGGTCCGGATTGCGGTCGCCATTGAAGTCACCGGGGCTTACGACGGCGGTCATGGCGTTCCAGCCGGCGCCCACCCGGACGCGGGGGAGCCAGCCGCCGGTGCCGCTGCCGCGGTAGAGCCACAGGACGCCGGTGGCTGTTTCCCGCGCGAGGATGTCGGCGGCGCCGTCGCCGTTCATGTCGCCCGGACCCACCAGGGCATTGAAGCTGTTCCAGCCGGAGCCCACCCGGATCCGCGGCAGGAACGCGCCGGTGCCGTTGCCGCGGTACAGCCAGAGGAAGCCGGTGGCAGTCTCGCGGGCGAGGATGTCCACACGCTGGTCGCCGTTGAAGTCGCCCGGGCCGATGATGGCGCTGAAGCTGTTCCAGCCGGTGCCGAGCCGGATCCGGGGCAGGAACCCGCCGGTGCCGTTGCCGCGGTACATCCACAGGTATCCGGTGGCGGCTTCCCTGGCAAAGACGTCCTGCGGGCCGTCGCCGTTGAAATCTCCTGGTGTTTCAAGGGCGCTGAACCCGTTCCAGCCGGTGCCGATGCGCACGCCGGGCAGCCGGCCCCCGCGGCCGTTCCCCGGGTACAGCCGCAGCTCGGCCGTCGCCGTCACCCGGGCCAGGATGTCCGTGTTCCAGTCACCGTTGAAGTCGGCAGTCGACCGGGACAGGGTAGACGCCGGAACAGGCAGGGGAGTGAAGGCGTAGGGGTCGCAGGTCAGATCGTAATCCCGGACGTCGTCGTACCACTGGGAAAGGTACACGCGGCCGCCGGAGAAGCTGGGGGAACGGCAGAGATTGAGGGCTTCGCCGGGGAAATCCAGCCGGCCGGCGGTGGCCCACACCGGAACGCCGGACAGCCGCCAGGAACCGGTGATGCTGGCCCAGCCCGAAGCAAACGAGTACAGGCCGTAGGAATAGCCGGAATCCCGCAGCCCGCGCATGAGGCCCTCGACGATGTACCGGTTTTCGCGCTGCTGCGCGGCGCTCGCGGTGGGCCACGGCTGGGCGGGGCGGGGCTCGACGTCGATCCACACCACGCGTGGCGCAAACCGGACCCGCGCCAGGCTGGCAATCGCAAATCGTGCTTCCGCATAGCCGACGTTGGAGAGCTGTCCCGCCCGGGTGGCGGCAGACCACGGTCCCTGGGACCGGTAGGTGGTGAGCTGGGCGGCCGTGGGGAAGGCAGCCATGGTGTAGGCCTGCGTCGGCTTGCGGTTGGCGGACGCCCAGGCGACCTGGCTGGCCAGGCACGGGTTCTCGGTGAAGGGCAACCCCTTCGTCAGGCCGATGACCACAAACTGGGACGACGCCGGCGGAAGCGGCAGGCCAAAGCCGCCCACCGCCGTCGGGCATTGGGGCCAGGAGATGTCGTGGCCGTTGAGCGACACGGCGCGTGCGGGAGTGGCGCCGGGCAGGTATCCAAGGAGGAGGGCGAACAGGAGCAACACGCCCGCCAGCATGTGCCGTGCGGAAGATCCGGCCCCAGAATGATGAACTTTTCCGTCCATCGCCAGTGCTCCTTTTGTTCCCATCAGTTTACGTCCGGCCGCGTCCATTCGTCCTGAAGGCTGTGGTTCACGCACAATTACCCCATGGCAAAAAGCAATGCCCGGCTGCCCCGGCTTGAGGACGTGGCGGAGCGCGCGGGAGTCTCGCACCAGACCGTGTCCCGGGTGATCAACAACCATCCCAACGTCAGCAAGGCCACGCGCGAGCGCGTCGAGGCCGCCATTGCCGAGCTGGGCTACCGGCGCAACACCGCGGCGCGGAGCCTGGTTACGCGGAAGTCGCAGACCATCGGCGTGCTTGGCAGCGAGCTGTCCCAGTACGGTCCCGCCAACACGCTGCTGGGGGTGGAGCAGGCCGCGCGCGACGCCGGCTATTTCGTGAGCATTGCTGCGCTGAGGTCGGTGAGCCGGGAGGCGATTTTCGATGCCATCCGGCACTTCCTGGACCAGTCCGTGGACGGCATCGTGGTGATCGTGCCGCATTCCGAGACGCTTCTTGCCCTGGCCGAGCTGAAGCCCGGCGTGCCGGTGGTTGCCGTGGGCTCCCTCGGCGGTGAGGGGGTGAGCGGCGCCATGGTGGACCAGAAGCGGGGGGCTGAGCTCGCCGTCGGGCATTTGATTGAGCAGGGCCACCGCCGGATTGGCCATGTTGCCGGTCCGCAGGACTGGATTGATGCGGCGGAACGCGCCGCGGGCTGGAGCGCGGCACTGCGCTCGGCCGGGCTGGATGACAGCCTCGTGGTCGAGGGGGACTGGAGCGCGGGCAGCGGCTACGAGATCGGCCGGAAGCTGGCCGCCGAACGGACTGCCACCGCGCTGTTCGTGGGCAACGACCAAATGTCCCTGGGCCTGCTCCGCGCCTTCAACGAGGCCGGCGTGCGGGTCCCCGAGGATGTTTCGGTCGTGGGTTTCGACGACCAGCCGGAGTCGGGCTACTTCACCCCGCCGCTCACCACCGTGCGCCAGGACTTCGAGGAGCTGGGCAGGCGCTGCATGGACCTGATGCTGAGCGCCATTGCAAACGGCGACACGGTAAGCACCACTGTGGTGGAACCCGAGCTGGTCGTCCGCCGGAGCACGTCCGCCCCGGCCTGAGGGCAAGATCCCTGAATCGGTGATCCTTGGCACTTGACGCAGTAAGTTGTTAGCGCTCACAATGGTTTCAGCCCGATAAGCAGCGGGCCTTTATCTGGAGGATTCATGGACGTCACAGCAGACGGCAGCGAAAACTATGTCATCGGGGTGGACTACGGCACCCTGTCCGGCCGGGCCGTGGTTGTGCGGGTCCGGGACGGCAAGGAACTCGGCAGTGGCGTGTTCGACTACCCCCATGCGGTAGTCACGGAAGCGCTTCCGGCGGATGTGGCAGGCGTGGCAGATGGAACAGCCGCCCGGCTTCCCGGTGAATGGGCGCTGCAGGTGCCCAACGATTACCGGGACGTGCTCCGGCACGCTGTTCCCGCCGCGATCGCGGACGCCGGGATCGACCCGGCCGCCGTCGTCGGAATTGCCACGGACTTCACCGCCTGCACGATGGTGCCTGTCAAAGCGGACGGCACCCCGCTGAACGAACTGCCGGGCTACGCGAACCGTCCGCACGCCTACGTGAAGCTGTGGCGCCACCATGCCGCCCAGGGCCAGGCGGACCGGATCAACGCGCTCGCCGCCGAGCTGGGCGAATCCTGGCTGCCGCGGTACGGCGGACTGATCTCCTCCGAGTGGGAATTCGCCAAGGGGCTGCAGCTGCTGGAGGAGGACCCCGAAGCCTACGCCGAAATGGACCACTGGGTGGAGGCCGCCGACTGGATCGTCTGGCAGCTCTGCGGCAACTATGTCCGCAACGCCTGCACTGCCGGCTATAAGGGCATCTACCAGGACGGCCACTACCCGTCCGATGACTTCCTCGCCGCCCTGAACCCGCAGTTCAAGGACTTCGTCAGCGCCAAGCTGGACCACACCATCGGCCGCCTGGGCGACGCCGCCGGCTACCTGACCGCCGAGGCCGCCGCCTGGACCGGACTCCCGGAGGGCATCGCCGTTGCCGTCGGCAACGTGGACGCCCACGTCACCGCCCCGGCTGCCAAGGCCGTGGAGCCGGGCCAGCTCGTCGCCATCATGGGCACCTCCACCTGCCACGTGATGAACGGTGCTGAACTGCATGAGGTGCCGGGCATGTGCGGCGTGGTGGACGGCGGCATTGTCGACGGGCTCTGGGGCTACGAGGCCGGCCAGAGCGGCGTGGGTGACATCTTCGGCTGGTTCACCAAGTACGGGGTTCCCCCGGAATACCACCAGGCCGCGGCTGCGGCAGGGCAGGGCATCCACGAATACCTGACGGACCTGGCCTCCGGGCAGGCGATCGGCCAGCACGGCCTGATCGCCCTGGACTGGCACTCGGGCAACCGCTCCGTGCTGGTGGACCACGAGCTCTCCGGCGTGGTGGTCGGCCAGACCCTGGCCACCCGGCCGGAGGACATCTACCGGGCCCTGCTGGAGGCCACGGCCTTCGGTACCCGCACCATCGTGGAGGCTTTCCGGGATTCCGGCGTGCCGGTGAAGGAATTCATCGTGGCCGGCGGCCTGCTGAAAAACCGGCTCCTGATGCAGATCTACTCGGACGTGACCGGCCTGCAGCTCTCCACCATCGGTTCCACACAGGGCCCGGCCCTGGGTTCAGCCATCCACGCGGCCGTTGCCGCCGGCAAATACCCCGATGTCCGTGCCGCGTCCGAAGCGATGGGCGCCGCACCCGGTGCCGTCTACACCCCCATCTCGGAAAACGTCGCAGCGTACGACGAACTGTTCCGCGAGTACCGGACCCTGCACGACTACTTCGGCCGTGGAACCAACGACGTCATGCACCGGCTCAAGGCCATCCAGCGCAGCGCCGTTCAGCCGGCTAACGCCCAGTCCCTGCTTACCGAGTCCTTCAACGCTGAGGAGGTTCCGGCATGAGCGCCCTGCTGGAAACCATTGTCCGTATCCGCCGCGAGGTCTGCGACCTGCACGCCGAGCTGACCCGGTACGGCCTGGTGGTCTGGACCGCCGGCAACGTGTCCGGCCGGATCCCCGGATATGACCTCATGGTCATCAAGCCCTCAGGCGTCTCCTACGACGACCTGACCCCCGAACTGATGGTGGTCACCGACCTTTACGGCGTCCCGGTCAGCGGTACCTCCAACGGCGGGGACGGCACGATAGTTGAGTGGGGCAACCCGGCCCTCACGCCGTCGTCGGACACCGCCGCGCACGCCTACGTGTACCGGAACATGCCCGAGGTGGGCGGGGTGGTCCACACCCACTCCACCTACGCCACGGCCTGGGCGGCGCGGGGCGAGGAGATCCCGTGTGTGCTGACCATGATGGGCGATGAATTCGGCGGGCCCATCCCGGTGGGTCCGTTCGCCCTGATCGGCGACGATTCGATCGGCCAGGGCATCGTGGAGACGCTCAAGAACTCCAACTCCCCGGCGGTGCTGATGCAGAACCACGGCCCGTTCACCATCGGCAAGGACGCCCGCGCGGCGGTCAAGGCCGCCGTGATGTGCGAGGAGGTGGCCCGCACGGTCCACGTCTCCCGCCAGCTCGGCGAACCGCTGCCCATCGACCAGGGGCAGATCGAGTCGCTCTACGACCGCTACCAGAACGTATACGGACGCTAGGTCCGCCCCCGCCGCCGCGGCGGCCCCGCACACCCAAGACTTTCAAAGGAGACACCAATGTCCAGCGCCAACAACACCTCGCTCGAGCACTACGAGGTCTGGTTCCTCACGGGCAGCCAGCACCTGTACGGCGAGGACGTGCTGAAGCAGGTGGCGGCCCAGTCGCAGGAGATCGCCGCCGCCCTGAACGACTCCTCGGAGGTTCCGGTCAAGCTCGTCTGGAAGCCCGTGCTGACGGACTCGGACGCGATCCGCCGCACCGCGCTGGAAGCCAACTCGGACGATTCGGTGATCGGCGTGACGGCGTGGATGCACACCTTCTCCCCGGCCAAAATGTGGATCCAGGGCCTGGACCTGCTCCGCAAGCCCCTGCTGCACCTGCACACCCAGGCCAACGTGGAACTGCCCTGGGCGGACATCGACTTTGACTTCATGAACCTGAACCAGGCCGCGCACGGCGACCGCGAGTTCGGCTACATCCAGTCCCGTCTGGGCGTGCCGCGCAAGACCGTCGTGGGCCACGTGTCCAACCCGGAAGTGGCCCGCCAGGTGGGCGTTTGGCAGCGCGCCTCCGCCGGCTGGGCCGCCGTCCGGAACCTGAAGCTGACCCGGTTCGGGGACAACATGCGCAATGTCGCCGTCACCGAAGGCGACAAGACCGAGGCGGAGCTGCGCTTCGGTGTCTCGGTCAACACCTGGTCCGTCAACGAACTCGCCGACGCCGTCCACGGCGCCGCAGAGTCCGACGTCGACGCCCTGGTGGCCGAGTACGAGCGGCTTTACGACGTGGCGCCGGAGTTGCGCTCAGGTGGAGCCCGCTACGAGTCCCTCCGCTACAGCGCCCGCATCGAACTCGGGCTGCGCAGCTTCCTCGAAGCCAATGGCTCCGCCGCCTTCACCACCTCCTTCGAGGACCTCGGCGAGCTGCGGCAGCTGCCCGGCATGGCCGTCCAGCGGCTCATGGCCGACGGCTACGGTTTCGGCGCCGAGGGTGACTGGAAGACGGCCATCCTGGTCCGCGCGGCCAAGGTCATGGGTGCCGGACTGCCCGGCGGCGCCTCCCTCATGGAGGACTACACCTACCACCTGGTGCCCGGCCAGGAGAGGATCCTCGGCGCGCACATGCTGGAGGTCTGCCCCTCGCTGACCGCCACCAAGCCGCGCGTCGAAATCCACCCGCTGGGCATCGGCGGCAAGGAGGACCCGGTCCGCATGGTCTTCGACACCGACGCCGGCCCCGGCGTCGTGGTCGCATTGTCCGACATGCGTGACCGCTTCCGCCTCGTCGCGAACGCCGTCGACGTCGTCGACCTCGACGAGCCGCTGCCCAACCTGCCGGTCGCACGCGCCCTCTGGGAACCGAAGCCCGACTTCGCCACCTCCGCGGCCGCCTGGCTCACCGCCGGGGCGGCGCACCACACGGTTCTTTCCACCCAGGTGGGCGTGGACGTGTTCGAGGACTTCGCCGAAATCGCCCAGACCGAGCTGCTCACCATCGACGAAGGCACCACCCTCAAGCAGTTCAAGAAGGAACTGGCCTGGAACGCCGCCTACTACAGGCTGGCCGGCAGGCTGTGACCGAATACGGGGCTGGGGTCGAATTCAACATCCGGGCGGGGGAGTACACCGCCGTAATCACGGCACGGGCAGGTGCCCTGCGGGAGCTGCGCCACCGGGGACGGGACCTCATCGTTCCGTTCCCGGCGGGCGGGCCGATCCCCGACTACCGCGGCATCGTCGCGGCGCCCTGGCCCAACCGGATCGCCGACGGCCGCTACACGTTCGACGGCGCCGAGCATGAGGTGCCGGTCAACGAGCCGGAACGCGGCTGTGCCCTGCACGGGCTGGTGTTCCCCCTGGACTGGGACCTGGAGTCGCAGAACGGGTCCTCAGTGACGCTTTCCTGCACCGCCGGTCCGACGCCGGGCTACCCGCATACTGTGCGGATCGTCGTCGAGTACCGGCTGTCCGGGGAGGGCCTGTCCAGCCAGGTCACGGCGGTGAACGTTGGCGGCACCGCGGCGCCCTACGGGGTCTGCCCGCACCCCTACCTGGTCGCCGGTCCGTCGCCCCTCGATGAGTGGACCCTCGAAATCCCCGCGGGGGAGTTCCTCGAGGTCACCCCGGACAGGCTGTTGCCGAAGGAAACGCGCAGCGTGGAAGGCCACGAGTTTGATTTCCGCGTGCCGCGCGCCATCGGCGCCACGGAGATCGACCACGCCTTTACGGACATAGCGTTCGACGGCGGCGGGCAGGCCCGCGTGCTGGTCCGGGATCCGGGCGGAACCGGCGTCGGAATGTCCTGGGACCGCACGTGCCAGTGGCTCCAGATCCACACCGCCGACAAGCAGCCCCCGGCCCCCAACCGGCTGGGCCTCGCCGTGGAACCCATGACCTGCCCGCCCGATGCCTTCAACAGCGGCGTGGACCTGATCCGGCTCGAGCCGGGCGCCACCCACGAGGCATCCTGGAGCATCTTCGCCAGATGACCAATTCGACGCAGTGAGCTCAAGCACCACGCCACGTCCTCCCGTCATGGAGGACGTGGCGCGTCTCGCAGGCGTGTCCCACCAGACCGTCTCGCGCGTGCTGAACACGCACCCGAACGTCAGCGCCAGGACCCGCAAGCGCGTGGAACGCGCGATCGCCGAGCTGGGATACCGCCGTAACACCGCAGCCCGCAGCCTGGTCACCCGGCGTTCGCAGGCCATCGGAGTCCTGGGTGCCGGCACGGCACACTACGGCCCGGCCAACACGCTGCTGGGCGTCCAGCAGGCAGCCCGGAACGAGGGCTATGCCGTCAGCATGGCCAGCCTCAGCGAGGTGACGCCCTCCGGAATCCACGACGCCCTCGAACACTTCCTGCTGCAGTCAGTCGACGGGATCGTGGTGATCGTTCCGCACGAGACGATGCTGAAATCGCTGCACACCATCGCACTGTCCGTCCCGCTGGTTGCCGTGGGGTTCGGGGCGGATGAACACCTGACGGTCGCCGCCGTGAACCAGCGCGTTGGTGCGGCCCTCGCCGTGCAGCACCTGGTGAACCTCGGCCACACGTCAATCGCCCACGTTTCGGGCCCGCAGGACTGGATAGACGCCGCGGCCCGGACCGAGGGCTGGCGGCGCTCCCTTGAACAGGCCGGGCTGCCGGAGGGCGTGCTGATCCAGGGTGACTGGAGCGCCGAAAGCGGCTATCGCGCGGGACTCGAACTGGCGGCTGCCGGCAACGCCACGGCCCTGTTCGCAGCGAACGACCAGATGGCCCTGGGGGCATTGCGCGCGTTCAACGAGTCCGGCCTGCGCGTGCCGGAGGACATCAGCGTGGTGGGCTTCGACGACCAGCCGGAGGCTGGCTATTTCGTCCCGCCGCTGACCACGGTGAACCAGGGTTTCAAGGAGCTCGGTGCGCGGTGCATCCGGATGCTCCTGTCCGACATGGCCAACGGACCTTCGGGGGCGGCCTCGGTCCTCAACCCCAAGCTCGTGGTGCGGGGCTCAACGGCCGCTCCTGCAGAGCCAGCCCAATAAAGCACCACTGCTCTCTTCACCAGCAAAGCCCCCCGCGGTTATCAACCGCGAGGGGCTTTGCTGTGTTGCTCGGTTGGCGCGAAGCGCGTCAGTGAATCACTTCGCGCGTCACGCCGAACGGGACCTGGTCGGAAAGCGCGGCCGTGTAGTTTCCCGGCCTGTGGCGCGTGACCAGGATGCCGTGCGTGCCCGTGAGCATCGCCAGTTCCTGCAGGTCCTTCACGGCGGCCTCGAGGTGCTCGTCCAGGTCGTGCCGGCTCGTGACGTGGATGTCGATGGAATCAAGGAGTGCGGTCATGGCGTGTCCTTTCTGCTGGCTATGGGCGCCCGTGGCCTATGCGTTGCCTGACTCGCGGCTGCCGGCCGCCACGGGCGCGGCCGGTTCGGCCGTTGCCTTGGTTGATGCCGGTGCCTGGGTTTGCGCCGGGGCCTTGGTTTCAGTGGCCGGCGGTGTGGTCCTGAGCTTGAAGCGCTTGGCGATGGAGGTTCCGCCGCCGGCACGGTTCTTGTTGAAGATGTCGAAGCCGACGGCGAGCAGGAGTACCAGCCCCTTGATGAGCTGCTGGTAGTCGGTGCCGAGGCCGAGGATCGACATGCCGTTGTTGAGGACGCCCATGATCAGGCCGCCGATCATGGCTCCGGCCACGGTTCCGATGCCGCCCTGGACCGCTGCTCCGCCGATGAAGGCGGCGGCGATGGAGTCCAGTTCGAAGCCGGTGCCGCCGGCGGGCTGGGCGGAGTTCAGCCGGGCCGTGAAGATGAGGCCGGCCAGTGCGGCGAGGACGCCCATGTTCACGAAGAGCCGGAAGGTCACGGCCTTGGTCTTGATGCCGGAGAGTTCGGCGGCGTGCAGGTTCCCGCCGATGGCGTAGGTGTGCCGGCCGAAGATGCTGTTGTTCATCAGCGCGGAGTAGGCGATGACCAGGGCCGCGAGGACGAGCAGCACGATCGGGGTGCCGCGGTAGCTGGCCAGGAGGAACGTGATGATGAGCATCAGCAGGGCGATGAACGCGGTCTTCGTGGCGAACCAGGCCATGGGCTCGTTTTCCAGGTTGAACCTGCGGCGGACGCGGCGTTCCTTGATCGACTGGAACAGCAGGGCCGCGGTGCCGCCGACGCCGAGGATCACGGTGAGCCATTCGAGCACGGAGGTGCCGCCCGAGATGTCCGGCAGGAAGCCGCCGCCGAGGGCACGGAGCTCGTCCGGGAATGGGGTGATCTGCTGGTTCTTGAGGGTGATCAGGGTCAGGCCGCGGAAGATGAGCATGCCGGCCAGGGTGACGATGAAGGCCGGGATGCCGACGTAGGCGATCCAGTACCCCTGCCACGCGCCGACCAGAGCCCCGACGAGGAGGCAGGCCGGGATCGCTGCCCACCAGGCCCAGCCCCAGTGCACAATCATGACGCCGGCGACGGCGCCGATGAAGCCGGCGATGGAACCGACGGAAAGGTCGATGTGGCCGGCGATGATGACCATGACCATGCCGATGGCCAGAATGAGGATGTAGCTGTTCTGGACGACAAGGTTGGTGACGTTCTGCGGCTCGAGCAGGATCCCGTCGGTGAGGACCTGGAACAGCAGGACGATCAGGATCAGGGCGACGAAGATGCCGACCTGGCGGAGGCGGCTTGCCAGGAAGCCGAGGGATTCTCGTAGGGCGGACATGGCTCGTTATTCCTTCTCTTGGGTCATGTAGTGCATAAGGGTTTCCTGGGAGGCCTCGGCGATCGGGACTTCACCCGTGACGTGTCCGGCGGACAGGGTGTAGATCCGGTCGCAGATGCCCAGGAGCTCGGGGAGCTCGGAGGAGATCACAATGACGGCCTTACCCTGGGTGGCGAGCTCAGCGATGATCGTGTAGATCTCGTACTTGGCGCCGACGTCGATGCCCCGGGTGGGCTCGTCCAGGATCAGCACGTCGGGGTCGGAGAACATCCATTTGCTGAGGACCACCTTTTGCTGGTTGCCGCCGGAGAGCTTCCCGGTGATGGCGGCGACGGACGGGGCCTTGATGTTCATGCTCTTCCGGTAGCTGTTGGCCACCGTGGTTTCCTTGTTCTTGTCCACCCAGCCGCGCTTGGCGAGCTTGGGCAGGGCGGCCATGGAGATGTTCCGCTTGATGTCCTCGATCAGGTTCAGCCCGTAGTGCTTGCGGTCCTCGGTGGCGTAGGCGATGCCGTGGCGGATGGCCTCGGGGACGGTGGAGGTGTTGATTTCCTTGCCGTACTTGAACACCTTTCCGGAGACGGCGCGGCCGTAGGTGCGGCCAAAGACACTCATGGCCAGTTCGGTGCGGCCGGCTCCCATGAGGCCGGCGAGCCCCACCACTTCGCCCTTGCGGACGTTGAGGCTGGCGTTGTGGACCACGGTGCGGCTGTGGTCCTGCGGGTGCTGGACCGTCCAGTCCTCGATGCGCAGGACTTCTTCGCCGATCTGCGGTTCCCGCTCGGGGTAGAGGCTGTCCAGGTCACGGCCCACCATGCCGCGGATGATGCGTTCCTGGGTGATCTGGCCCTGGTCCAGGCGCAGGGTTTCAATGGACTTGCCGTCGCGGATGATGGTGACGGCGTCCGCGACCTTGCGGATTTCGTTGAGTTTGTGGCTGATGATGATGCTGGTGACGCCCTGGCCTTTCAGGTGCAGGATCAGGTCCAGCAGGTGGTTCGAGTCCTCGTCGTTCAGGGCCGCGGTGGGCTCGTCCAGGATCAGCAGCTTCACCTCCTTGGACAGCGCCTTGGCGATTTCGACGAGCTGCTGCTTGCCCACGCTGATGTGCTGGATGGGGGTGGCCGGGTTTTCATCCAGGCCAACCCGGGCCAGCAGCTTGGCCGCCTCCAGGTTGGTTTTGCGCCAGTCGACCCAGCCGCGGGTAGCCATTTCGTTGCCCAGGAAGATGTTTTCCGCGATGGACAGGTACGGGCTCAGTGCCAGCTCCTGGTGGATGATCACGATGCCGCGCTTCTCGCTGTCGCTGATGGACGCGAAGTCGCACGGTTCGTTCTCGAAGAGGATGTCCCCCTCGAAGGTGTTGTGGGCGTAGACGCCGGAGAGCACCTTCATCAGGGTGGACTTGCCTGCCCCGTTTTCGCCGCAGATCGCGTGGACCTCGCCGCGGTTCACATCCAGGGTGACATCCTGGAGGGCTTTGACGCCGGGGAAGGTCTTGGTGATCCCGCGCATCTGAAGAATGGGTACGTTCATTGGTTATTTCCCGCTGATCTGTTCGATGAGCTGATCTGTTCGAGGGGGAGGGGGCGCCTGCGGCTGCAGGCGCCCCCGCAATACTGCTACTTGATGTCGGCGTCGGTGTAGTAACCGGAGTCGATGAGTTCCTGCTTGTAATTGTCCTTGGTGACGATCACGGACTTCAGCAGGAAGGCCGGGACAACCTTGACCTTGTTGTTGTAGGTCTCGGTGTCATTGGTCTCGGGCTGCTGGCCCTTCAGGACCGCGTCCACCATCTTCACGGCCTGCTCGCCGAGCTTGCGGGTGTCCTTGAAGATCGTGGAGTACTGCTCGCCGGCAACGATGGACTTCACCGAGCCCTTTTCCGCGTCCTGGCCGGTCACGACCGGCAGGGCGCCCTTGGAGTAGCCGCCGGTGCTGGTCAGGGCCGAGATGATGCCGATGGAGAGGCCGTCATAGGGCGACAGCACGCCGTCGAGCTTCTTGCCTGAACCGTAAGCGGCGGTGAGGATGTCTTCCATCCGCTTCTGGGCGGTTGCCGCCTGCCAGCGCAGGATGGCAGCCTGCTCAAACTTGGTCTGGCCGCTGGGCACCTTGAGGGTGCCGGCATCCAGGTACGGCTTCAGGGTGTCCATGGCGCCGGTCCAGAAGAAGTTGGCGTTGTTGTCGTCGGGGCTGCCCGCGAAGAGTTCCACGTTGAAGGGGCCCTTGCCCTCGACCTTCTTGCCGGAGGCGTCCACCAGGCCAAGCCCGGTCAGCAGCGAGGTGGCCTGCTGGACGCCCACTTCATAGTTGTCGAAGGTGGTGTAGTAGTCCACATTTGGGGTGCCGTTGATCAGCCGGTCGTAGGCGATGACCTTGACGTTCTGTTCCTTGGCCTTGGCCAGGACATCCGTCAGCGTAGTGCCGTCGATGGCGGCGATGATCAGGGACTTGGCGCCCTTGGTCAGCATGTTCTCGATCTGCGAGACCTGGGTGGGAATGTCGTCGTTGGCGTACTGCAGGTCCGTCTTGTAGCCGAGCTTGGTCAGGGATGCGGAGACGTTCTTGCCGTCCGCGATCCAGCGTTCCGACGTCTGCGTCGGCATGGAGATTCCCACCAGGGCACCGGCAGCGTCGGCGCTGCTGGAGTTGGTGGCGGCGCCGGGACGGCTGCCGCAGCCGGTGGCCCCCACCGTAACAGCCAGGACGACGGCGACGGCGCCCAGGAGTTTCTTGATTCTCACGTTATTCTCCTTCCGTGGCCTGGTCGGGCCACGAATCGGTGCTTGAGCGGAAAGCGTATGTACTTTCCGCCAGGGCCGGCCACTTGTGTCCGGCGTACCGAGGCCGTTCCGCAGGACCGGCACCGGAGGCTGTCATCACCGGAGCGGAGACTCCGGCTGCCCCAACATCTCTGTTAGCGCTAACAATCATGGACTATGTTATCCCCGCCGAGGCTGTGAAGCAAGACACAGATTGATGACAATGACGGCGGCGCCTGGCGCTGCTTCAGGGTGCGCCACCCGGGGGTTGCGGAGGTTTGCTGTCCGTGGGTTAGTAGGTAGACTGGTCTACCTACTAACTGTCTTTTGTAGGAGGTTTTAGTCGTGGCTGCACCTGAAGGCCGAGCAGCAAGGCGGCCTGCCCGCGCATCGCTCCTTGAGGCGGCGGCGCGGCTCTTCTATGCCGACGGCGTTGCGGCCACGGGCATCGACTCCATCACGGCGGCGGCCGGCGTGGCCAAGAAAAGCCTCTACAACAACTTCGCGTCCAAGGCGGACCTGGTGGCGGCCTACCTCGCCGACCGGCATGAGGAATGGCTCGCCCTGTACCGGAAGGCGGGTTGCGTCGGCGGCCAGTGCCCAAGACCGTGTCCTGGCTGTGTTCGACGCCTACATCGACCACGCGAACTTTGCCTACGAACACGGTTTCAGGGGGTGCGGCCTGCTCAATGCTGCCGCGGAACTTCCTGCGGGCGCTCCCGGACGGCAGGCCGTACGGCAGCACAAGGAAGAAGTTGAGGGCCTCCTGCTCAAGCACCTGGCGGAGCTGCTGCCACGGCAGGATGAGGCGGCGGGCAGGGTTGCCCGGCACCTGGCGTTCCTGCTTGAGGGTTCAATGGCGAGGGCTGGCCTTGAGGGTGGAGACCGTTGCCTGCACGAGGCCCGGCTGATGGCGGCCCGGATCTTGGAGGAGCTGTGAAAGCGGTGCTTGGCCGATTCAACGGGCCCCTCCTGGGTGCGCTTTTTGTTCTGGCCGCGTCGGCGCTTTGGGGTACGACCGGAACCGTCGCCACGTTCGCGCCGTCGGTGAGTCCGCTGGCTATCGGTGCCGTGGCGATGGGCGTGGGCGGATTGCTGCAGGCGCTGTACGCGGTGCAGCCGATTGCAAGCCAGTGGGGCAGCCTCCGCGGCCGGTGGCTGCTTGTTTCCCTGGGTGCTGGCGCGGTGGCCGTGTACCCCCTTGCCTTCTACAGCTCCATGCACCTGGCTGGCGTGGCGCTCGGAACGGTGGTCTCGATCGGCTCGGCCCCTCTGGCTTCGGCCATCATCGAGCGGCTGGCGGAGCGCAAAGTCCTGACCCGCCGCTGGATGCTCGGCGCGCTGATCGGGGTGGCGGGCGCCGGACTGCTGTGCTTTGCCGGTGGCGGTGCGGAACGCCCGGGTGCCCTTGCTGAACACTGGGCCGCGCCGACGGGAATCGTTCTGGGGCTCCTGGCAGGCGTCACCTATGCCTTGTACTCGTGGGCGGCCCACCGCCTGATCAGCGGCGGAGTGTCATCCCGCGCCGCCATGGGTGCGGTGTTCGGGCTGGGCGGAGTGCTCCTGATGCCAGTGCTCGCCGTGACCGGCGGGCCGCTCCTTGAGTCCTGGGGCAATTTCACCGTGGGTGCCTATATGGCGCTTGTCCCGATGTTCGCCGGCTACGTCCTGTTCGGTTGGGGACTGGCGCGCGTCCGCGCGAGCACCGCAACGGGCCTTTCCCTTATGGAGACCGTTGTCGCCGCCGTGTTGGCGGTTGTGGTGGTGGGGGAGCGGTTGCCTGCGCTGGGATGGCTCGGCGTCGTCATGGTGCTGGCGAGCCTGTTTGTCCTGACTCCCCGCCAGCCCGCCCGGCCGCAGCCGGGGGGTTAGCGTGAAAGGAACGGCAATGACGCGGACGCTCCGCAGCTACCCTTTGGGAATTTCAGGCTGCCCGCTGACGGTCAAAGTTCGCTATTTCGAACCCGCGCGTGGCGCTAAAGACGCCGACACTCTCCGGCGAGCAAACGAAGAACTGTGGCTGCTCTACCGGCGCGAACGGAACGATGAGCCACCGGCCGCCGTAGAACTCGACATAGGAGTCCGGGGGGCACCGTGCGTAAGCTTCTTCCCGCGTCATGATCTTTCCTTTCGATGAGTAGCTGCAGCAGCTGTTGCTGATGATTTCTGCCTGAAATCCATGATTCCGAAACGAACGGGCAGGGGTAACGCCGTTTTTTGACGGTTCTGACTACCCTTTCGGGTGGGGCCCTGTTGAACCCGGTCAATGGCAGAAGCGCCGAGGGCTTTCCAACGCCTTAAAAAGCAGCAGGGCCGGCGGTGAAACCGCCGGCCCTGCCATATGCACAACCACCACATCACCAGTGATTCGCAGTCACCCACGCGCCCGGCGCGCGGGAGTCTCAGGATTCAGAGAGGACTAGGAGCGCAGGTAGAACGTGGCCGCCGGGCGCTCGTCCTTGCCCACCTTTGCCAGCGCCAGGGCACCCTGCCGGAGGACAAGGTAGGCGCCCGGGACGTCGACCGACTCGAAGGAGGCGCCGGCGGCATCTGACAGGCCGCCCCGCCGAAGGAAGGCCGACGACGACCCCTCCGTCGTCGCGATGCTCACCGATGTTCCCTGCACCCGGAGATAGCGGCCCTTGGTCAGCACGGGCTCGATGACCACGGAGTTCTTCTTGGCGTAGCCGGGCGCGATGCGGAACTGGGATGACCCAAGTGCAGGGGAGGAAGCGGCCGTGACGGTGGCGCCGTCGTGCGCCAGGAATGTGCCCGGGCCCGAGGCGGGCTCCAGGCGGACGGGCAGTTCGCCGTCGCCCACCGGTACGCCGAAGTTCGGTGTGCCGTCTGCGTTCCAGTACAGCCGCTGCACCCGGGCGTGCCGGTTGGGGTCGTACAGCGGGTCGCCGACGATAGTGCGGTAGGACCGGGCGTGGTAAACCAGCACGTCGTTTCCGGCCTCGTCCACAGTGAACGAGTTGTGGCCGGGACCGTACTGCTTGGAGCCCTCGGTGGTGACAAAGACGGGGACGGGAGTCTTCGTCCATGAGGCTGCAGAGAGCAGGTCGGCGCTGGCATCCGCCGTCAGCAGGCCCATGCAGTAGTTGGCGTCCGTGGCACTCGCGGAGAAGGTGACAAAGATGCGGCCGTTCCGCTTGATGACCGCGGCGCCTTCGTTGACCTTGTAGCCCCTGGTCTCCCAGTCCAGCGTCGGAACAGCGATGCGCACGGGGGTGCTGGAGAGCGTTGACGGCGACGACATGGACGCGATGTACAGGCTGGAGTTCACGCCGGTGTCGCTTTGGGCCCACAGCAGGTAGCGCGTGCCCTGATGCTCGAACGTGGTGGCATCCAGGGAGAAGGTGTCGGCATGCGTGTACACGCGGACCGGCGGTCCCCACACGGCGGTGGTCGGATCGGCGTCGCTAGTGGAAATCACATAGATCCGCACCCGGAAGACGTCGCTGCTGTCCCCGCCGGCGAAGTAGATGTGCCACTGGCCGTCGAAGTGGTGCAGTTCCGGAGCCCAGATGTGGCCGCCCATGGTTCCGGAGGCGGGCCGCGTCCAGACCACAGTTTCCGAAGCGCTGCCGAGCCCCGCGATGGTGGGGGAGGAGCGGACGATGATGCGGTTGTACTCAGGCACGGAACCGGTGAAGTAGTACTTGCCGTCCGTGTGCTTCATGAGCCACGGGTCCGCCCGCTGCGGAACCACCGGGTTGATCACCTGGGCCGGATCAGCGGCGGCGGCAGCGGCGGGCGCCGCCACCAGTGCCCCGCCGCCGGCACCCGCGACGGCGAAGGCTGCTGCGGCCGCGGTTCCGGTGCCCAGGAAGGACCGGCGGGAGAACTGGCGGTTGACGGAATCATTCATGCTGAAAAAGTCCTTTCGACGTGCGGGAGGGAGGAACGGGCAAAGCGGGACAGGTAAAGAGTCAGCCGGCTTTCCGGGCGAAGAGCCGCTGCAGCAGGATGAAGACGAGGAGCAGGCCGCCGATGACGATCTTGGTCCACCAGGAGCTGAGGGTGCCGTCGTAGGCGATGAAGGTCTGGACGATGCCCAGCACCAGCACGCCGACGACGGATCCGAGCACGTAGCCGGTGCCGCCGGTCAGCAGGGTGCCGCCGATGACCACTGCAGCGATGGCGTCGAGCTCCATGCCCTGGGCAGCCAGGCTGTAGCCGGAGAGGCTGTAGAAGGAGAACAGGATGCCGGCAACGGCCGAGCAGAGGCCGCTGAGGGCGTAGACAAGGATCTTGGTGCTCTTCACCGGCAGGCCCATCAGCATGGCCGAGTGTTCGTTGCCGCCGATGGCGTAGACGGTCCGCCCGAAGCGGGTGTGGTGCAGGACGAAGAAGGCGATGGCCACGATTCCGAGGGCCAGGAGGACGCCGGGTGAGACGAAGAGGTCGCCGGGCAGCGGGATCTGTGCCTGCGCCATGCCGGTGAAGAATCCTTCGGTGACCGGGATGGAGTCGAGGCTGATGACGTAGCAGAGGCCGCGGGCAAGGAACATTCCGGCCAGCGTCACGATGAACGGCTGGATGTCGAAGTACTGGATGATCAGCCCCATCAGGAGCCCGAGGCCGCCGCCGATGAGCAGCACGAGGACGATGACGGCTCCTGCGTTCCAGCCCTGCTGCAGGAGCGTGGCGCTCACCATCATGGACAGTGCGACGACGGCCCCGACGGAAAGGTCGATGCCGCCGGTCAGGATCACGAAGGTCATGCCGACGGCCAGCACGATGAGGAAGGTGTTGTCGATGAAGAGGTTCAGGAAGACCTGGCCGGAGAGGAAGCTGGGGTACATCCCCGCCCCCACGGCGAACATGGCGAGGAACAGGCCCACCGTGGCCAGTGTCGGCGCGTAGCGGGCACCTCCGCGCAGGCGGCTGCTCGCCGGCGACGGCTTCTTGAGGGTCAGGGGCGTGAGCGTGGACAGCGGGGACATTAGATGGCGACCTTTTCCTTTGCGGCTTCCTTTGCGGCGGGCTTGGGTGCTGCCTTGAGCCTGTTGAGCAGGTTCCGCGCCTTGGGCGCCTGCAGGAGGCAAACGGTGATGACCACGAGCGCCTTGAACACCAGGGTCACCTCCGGCGGGATCCCGAGCGTGTAGACGGTGGTGGTCAGTGTCTGGATGATGAAGGCCCCGACGACGGTTCCCACCAGGGTGTAGCGCCCGCCTGCCAGTGAGGTGCCGCCGATGACGACGGCCAGGATGGCGTCCATTTCAATGTAGAGCCCGGCATTGTTGGCGTCGGCCGCCGTCACGTTGGAGCTGATCATCAGGCCGGCAATCGCGGCGCAGATGGCGCTGAAGACGTAGACGATCCAGATGATGTTCCGTGCGCGGAGTCCGGCCAGGCGGCTGGCGACGGGGTTGATGCCGACGGCCTCGATCAGGGTTCCCAGTGCGGTGCGCCGGGTCAGGACGGCGGCCAGGGCGAAGACGGCCGCGGTGATGAGGATGGAGATCGGCAGGGTGAACAGGTATCCGGCACCGATCGATTTGTAGTGGTCGTTGGACACGGAGATGATCTGGCCGCCGGTGATGAGCTGGGCGACGCCGCGGCCGGCTGTCATGAGTACCAGGGTGGCGATGATCGGCTGCACGCCGATGGTGGACACCAGGAAGCCGTTCCAGACACCGAGGACGAGGCCGGCGACGACGGCGATGAGGACCGCCGTGGCGGCCGTCACCGGGGACCCGGGGTCGGGGGAGGCGGCGATGTAGGCGCACGAGGCGGCACCGGCAATCGCCACCACTGCGCCGACTGAGAGGTCGATGCCGCGGGTGGCGATGACCAGGGTCATGCCGAGGGCGATGAGGATGGTCGGGGCTCCGTTGCGCATGATGTCGATCAGGCTGCCGTAGAGGTGCCCGTCCTGCATCCGAAGGCCCAGGAAGTCGGGGCGGAAGACCTGGTTCAGCAGCAGCAGTGCTGCCAGGGCTATCACCGGCCAGGCAAGGCGGTGTTTGAGGAGTGATTTCACTGAGCACCTCCGGCGATGACCGTCATGACGTCTTCCACGGAGACGCCGTCGTTGTTGATTTCGGCGACCATTGCCCTGTCCTTGATGACCGCGACGCGGTCGCTCACGCGCAGCACCTCCTCAAGTTCGGAGGAGATGAAGAGGATGGACATCCCGTCGGCGGCGAGTTTGTTGACGAGCTTTTGGATTTGGGTCTTGGCTCCGATGTCGATGCCGCGGGTGGGCTCGTCGAGGATCAGGAGTTCGGGGTGGGTCACCAGCCAGCGGGCCAGGAGCACCTTCTGCTGGTTTCCGCCGCTGAGGTTGCGGATGAGCGCGTCGGGATTGGCCGGCCGGATGTCGAGGGCTTCGATGTACTCGGCCACCAGCTCATCCTGGACGCGGCGGGGGATGCGGCACACCCAGCCCTTGCTGGCCTGCATGGCCAGCACCAGGTTGTCGCGCACGGTGAGGTCCCCGATGAGGCCTTCCTCCTTGCGGTCCTCGGAGCAGAATCCGATGCGCTTGTCGATGGCCGCCCGCGGCGAACGGATCTTCTGGCCCGCGCCCTTGACCTTGATGGAGCCTTCGTCGGCCTTGTCCGCTCCGAAAAAGAGCCGGGCGATCTCGGTCCGGCCGGCACCGAGCAGGCCGGCCAGGCCCACCACTTCACCCGGATAAATGGACAGGTCCACGTTGGACACGGAGCCCTTCCGGCCGAGGCCCTGGGCCTCGATGAAGGGCGTGACGCCGGCGCCGCTGCCGGCGCGGGTCCGGGCAGGGGCCTGGTCCAGTTCGGCGAGGGCCTCCATGTCCTTGCCGATCATCTTGGAGATGAGGCTCATGCGGGAGAGGTCGCGGGTCAGGTACTCACCCACGAGTTTTCCGTTGCGCAGGACGGTCATGCGGTCGGAGATCTCGTAGACCTGCTCCAGGAAGTGGGAAACGAACAGGATGGCGACGCCGCGGTCGCGGAGGTCCCTGATGACGCGGAACAGCTGATTGACCTCGTCGGCGTCCAGGCTCGACGTCGGCTCGTCCAGGATAAGGACCTTGGCGTTGATCTCCACCGAACGGGCGATGGCGATCAGCTGCTGGACGGCGATGGAGTGGGTGGACAGCAGGGAACCGGGATCGATGTGGTCCAGCTGCAGTTCGGCCAGGACCTCCCGCGTCCGGGACCGCACGCCCTTCCAGTCGATGGAACCCCGACGGCGGGGCTCGCGGCCCAGCAGGACGTTTTCCTCAACGGTGAGGTTGGGGCAGAGGTTGACCTCCTGGTAGACGGTGCTGATGCCCGCGGCCTGGGATTCGCCCGGCGTCGAGAAACGCTGCGGTTCGCCGAGGACCGTGATGGCACCGGAATCAATGGTGTACACGCCGGTCAGGGCCTTGATCAGCGTGGACTTCCCGGCTCCGTTCTCGCCCATCAGGGCGTGGACCTCACCCTGGAACAGGCGGAAGTCGACGCCGTCGAGCGCCTTAACCCCTGGGAATCCAATAGCTATGTCGGTCATCTCGACGACCGGAACGATTTCGTTCATCCTCGTGTCTTTCCTGTGATTGGTGTGCCGTGCGGCGGCGGTAATCCGCCGCCGCACGGACGTTCAGGGGCGCCGCGGCTCAGTACGGGCGGCTGGCAAGAACCTGCTTGGCCTGCTCCTGCGTGAAGGTCGTCTCCTCGGTGACGACGCGCTCGGGCACGCTCTCACCGGCAATGACCTTCTTCGCGAGATCCATGAGCTGGTCGCCGAGCATGGGGCTGCACTCGACGATGTAGTTGATCTTGCCGTTGCTCAGCGCAGTCATGCCGTCCTTCACGGCGTCGATGGTGATGATCTTGATGTCCTTGCCGGGAACCTTGCCGGCGGCTTCGATCGCTTCGATGGCGCCGAGGCCCTCGTCGTCGTTGTGGGCGAACACGACGTCGATGTCAGCGTTGTTCTTGAGGAAGGCCTCCATGACCTGCTTGCCGCCGCTGCGGGTGAAGTCGCCGCTCTGCGAGGCGACGATCTTCAGCTTCGGGTCAGCCTTAATGGCTTCCGCGAAGCCTTCCTTCCGGTCGTTCGCGGGTGCGGATCCGGTGGTGCCCTGGATTTCGACGATGTTGACGGTGTCTGTTGCTGACTTGGACTCCTTGACCAGCCAGTCTCCGGCCTTCTTGCCTTCCTCCACGAAGTCGGAGCCGAGGAAGGTCTTGTAGAGCGTCTTGTCCGAGGAGTCCACCGCGCGGTCCGTCAGGATCACCGGAATCTTGGCATTCTTCGCTTCCTTCAGCACCGTGTCCCAGCCGGACTCCACAACGGGGGAGAACGCGATGACATCGACCTTCTGCTGGATGTAGGAGCGGATGGCCTTAATCTGGTTCTCCTGCTTCTGCTGGGCGTCGGAGAACTTCAGGTCGACTCCGGCCTTCTTCGCCGAATCTTGGACCGACTTGGTGTTGGCCGTCCGCCAGCCGCTCTCGGCGCCGACCTGGGCGAAGCCCATGGTGATCTTGTCATCGCCGGAGGTGCCGGCAGCACTGCCGGCACCAGCGGTCCCGCCGCACGCAGTGAGGGTAAGCATTGATGCGGCGGCAACCGCAAGCAGGGATTTCTTAAACACAACATCCTCCCGGAAGCGTAGTTACATTGCAGGCGGGAGACTTCAAACACCGCCGTTGCTGCAAGTGAGCTGATGCGCTCGTGGATCATTGTGAACGCTAACAATCCGGCCCGTCAAGTAGTTCGGGTCACAATTCCGTGCTCGTATGCGAAGCCTGCTGATTTTTGTGAATCCTCTTTACAAGAGGCGAAAGATGTCGAATACTCAACTCCGGTCGGCGTTTTGTTAGCGTTAACACTGATCGCCGGCGAACCGTTCAATGGAGAAAGGCCATCCCTTCCATGCCATCCAAACCATCAAGTCCCGCCAAGCGGACGTGCACGCTCGTGCTTGCCGGGTCCCTGACGGCTGCTCTGCTGTCACTGACGCCGGCCATCGGCGCCAATGCCGAGTCTGCCCAGAACCGGACCATCAGCATCGACACCGCCGGCTCCGGGCCTTCGATCGATTCGACCATGTACGGAGCCTTCTACGAGGACATCAACCAGGGCGCCGACGGCGGCATCTACGCGGAGCTCGTCCAGAACCGGTCGTTTGAGTTCAACTCCGCCGACAACCGCACCTACAGCCCGATGACCGCCTGGGAAACCCTGAAGCGGGGCAGCGACGGAACGGTCGCCGTCGTCAATGACAACAACCGGCTGAACGAAAACAACCGGAACTACCTGCTGGTCGAAGCCACCAGCGCGGGCGCCGGAACCGGCGCCGGGGTGGGCGTGCGCAACAGCGGATGGAACGCCGGGCAAAAGCTTGAGGCGCACAAAAAGTACAACTACTCGGTGTGGGCGCGCACGTCCAACCCTGCGGGATCAACCCTGGCCGTGACGCTGGAGACGCCCGAAGGCACCCGTCTGGACATCGCCGCCATCAAGGTCAAGGGTGACCGCTGGGCCAAGTACGAGGTGACTCTCTCGCCCAAGTCCTCCACGGGCGCCGGCCGGCTCACGACCCTCGTCCAGGGCACCGGCACGGTCCGGCTCGACATGGTGTCGCTGTTCCCCAAGGACACCTGGAACGGCAGGGAAAACGGCCTCCGTAAGGACCTTGCCGAGAAGATCAACGACCTGCACCCCGGATTCCTGCGCTTCCCCGGCGGCTGCATCGTCAACACCGGAAGCTATGACACCTACTCGGCCCCCAACTACACACGGGCCCGCACCTACCAGTGGAAAGACACCATCGGGCCGGTGGAACAGCGTCCGGCGAACCGGAACTTCTGGGGCTACAACCAGACCTACGGCCTGGGCTACATGGAGTACTTCCAGTGGGCCGAGGACATGGGAGCCGCCCCCGTGCCGGTGGTGCCGGTGGGCGTGACCGGCTGCGGCGACAACAACCAGGCCCCGGACCAGGCAACGCTTGACCGCTACATCCAGGACACCCTGGACCTGATCGAGTTCGCCAACGGCGACGCCAGCACCGAGTGGGGCGCCAAGCGCATCGCCTACGGCCATCCGGCACCGTACAACCTCGACCGCATTTCCCTGGGCAACGAGGAGTACAAGCCGGAGTTCAAGCAGTACTTCACCCAGTTCTACAACGCCGTCCGCAAGGCCCACCCGGAGATCAAGATCATCGGAAACACCGGCCCGTTCAGCCAGGGTCCCGAATTCGACGACCTGGCCAAATTCAACGCCGACACCGGCGTCGACCTCGTTGACGAGCACTACTACAACGACCCCTCCTGGTTCCTGAACAACAACCACCGCTACGACTCCTACGACCGCAACAGCTACAAGGTCTTCCTCGGCGAGTACGCCTCCCGCGGAAACAAGCCCGACAACGCACTGGCCGAAGCCTCCTACATGACCGGCCTCGAGCGGAATGCGGACGTGGTCAAGATGGCGTCCTATGCGCCGCTGATCGCGAACGAAGCGAACACGCAGTGGAGCCCGGACATGATGTTCTTCAACGGCACGTCCGTGCGCACCACCCCCAACTACGAGGTCCAGAAGCTGTTCATGAACAACGTCGGCAACCAGGTGGTGCCGAGCAGGCAGGACAACCCGGCCTCCACCGTCGTGCCGATTTCCGGCAAGATCGGCCTGTCCACGTGGGCCACCTCCGCCCGCTACGACGACGTCAAGGTCACCGGCCAGGACGGCGCAACCCTGTTCAGCGACGACTTCTCCGGAACCGCCGCGGCCTGGACCGGCAACGGTACCGGATCCTGGTCCATCCAGGACGGCGGCTACGTCCAGTCCAGCACCACCGCCCAGAACACCATGGTGACCGCCGGCAGCGCTGACTGGAGCAACTACACGCTCAGCACCAAGGCAACCAAGCTGGCCGGTTCCGAAGGATTCCTCGTCTCTTTCGGCGTCAAGGACACCGGAAACTACTTCTGGTGGAACCTGGGCGGCTGGAACAACTCCAAGTCCGTCGTCGAAAAGGCCGTCAACGGTGGCAAGACGAACGTCATCGAAAAGAACACCGTGATCCAGACTGGACATGAATACGACATCCGGATCGAGGTTACCGGGCGCACGGCCAAGCTCTCTACCTGGACGGAGTCCTGTGGGGCACGGTGGACGACACGCAGGCCGATCCCGTCTACTCCGTAGTCACCAAGGACACCAAGTCCGGCGACACCATCGTGAAGGTGGTCAACACGAAGGCCGACAAGACGCCGGTGGACATCAAGGTGGCGGGTGCAGCCAACATCAGCACCACGGCCGCGGTAACCACCCTGACCCAGACCGCTGACGGGCAAAACCTGGCCCCGGCGTCGAGCACCTTCAACGGAGCCGGGACGGCGTTCACCTATGAGTTCGAGCCCAAGTCG
The DNA here is from genome assembly GCF_030817195.1 of Arthrobacter globiformis. NCBI lineage: Bacteria > Bacillati > Actinomycetota > Actinomycetes > Micrococcales > Micrococcaceae > Arthrobacter > Arthrobacter globiformis. The sequence continues at coordinate 576,297 of NZ_JAUSYZ010000001.1, forward strand.
GTGACCTTCATCCGGCTCGCCGCAGCCCGCAAGTAGGCAGCACACCAAAGCCACGGCTTTGACCGGGAAGGCCCGGCTGGATTGCACAGCCGGGCCTTCCCCTTTACCCGGAACATTCCCCCAGGAGATCCAATGACGAATCACGTGTCCAGACGAAACATTCTTCGGCTTGGGGCTGCCGCGGCCGCCCTGCCCTGGCTGCCATCGCTTGCCTCCGCAGCCGCGACGGCCGCGGAGGGCCCGACGACCAATGCACTCGCCGCCGCGGCGGCGGCCGTCCGTCCCTTCAAGCTGTCCGACGTGAGCCTGGGGCCAGGGGTGTTCGGCCGGAAACGTGAGCTGATCCTGAACTTCGCCCGCGGGTACGACGAGCGTCGCTACGTCAACGTCTTCCGCGCCAACGCCGGCCTGCGGCCGCTCGACGGGGTGGTTCCGCTGCCGGCGGGAGGCTGGGAAGGGCTCGACGGCGAGGCGAACGGCAACCTGCGCGGGCACTTCACCGGGCACCACATGTCCATGCTTGCCCAGGCGTATGCGGGCACGGGGGAGGAGGCCTTCGGAACCAAGCTACGGAACCTGGTGGGGTCCCTGCACGAATGCCGGCAGGCGCTCGCCCGGGAGCCCACCATCCAGACCGTTGCCGGACGCCTGCCCGGGACCGCCGTCGACATTGCCCGGGGTTCCTACATGCACGGCCAGCTCCCCGCGGGCACCCTTGACGGGCTGGCGGCCATGACCTTCGCCGCGTGGGTGCGCCCGACGGCGGCGGCGAACTGGGCGCGCATCTTCGACTTCGGCAACGACACCAAAACGTACGCCTTCCTCGCCCAGCGCGACGGCGCCGGGCTGCCGCGGTTCGCCATCACACGGAACTTTGCCGGGGGTGAGCAGACAATCGTGGGCACTGCCCCGCTGCCGGTCAACGAGTGGAGCCACGTTGCGGTCACCCTGGACGGCCAGGCCGGAACGCTGTACGTCAACGGAAAGCAGGCCGGCAGGAACGCTGCCCTGACCCTGACCCCGGCCCTGCTGGGAAGCCTCGCCAACGTGTGGCTTGGCCGGTCGCAGTACAACGATCCCAACTTCCCCGGCGCCTACCAGGACGTGAACATCTGGTCCTCCGCGCTGACCGCCGGGCAGATCGGCGAGCTGGCGGCAGCCCGCGCGTCGGGCACTTCGGCGGGGAACGGCGACGTCCTCTCCCTCGCCTGCAGCGAAACCAGCGGAAACGTGCTGGCCGATGCCTCCGGGAAGGGCCGGCATGCAGCGCTCCGGCGCACCTGGGGCGTGCCCAGCCATCCCGGATTCCTCGCTGCCTACCCGGAGACCCAGTTCATCGAGCTGGAGAGCAGGACCACGCCGGACTACTTCCGCGTCTGGGCTCCCTATTACACCGCGCACAAGATCCTGAAGGGTCTCCTCGATGCCTACACCGCTACCGCGGAACCAAAGGCGCTGGACCTGGCAACCGGGCTCTGCGACTGGATGCACTCGCGGCTGAGCAAACTCACGCCGGCAGTACGCCAGCGGATGTGGGGAATCTTCTCCAGCGGCGAATACGGCGGCGTCGTGGAAGCCATCCTGGAGACCTACGGGCACTCGGGCAAGCCGGAGCACCTGGAGCTCGCCAAGTACTTCGATCTCGACTCCCTCATTGATGCGTGCGCCCAGAACAAGGACGTCCTCGCCGGGCTGCACGCCAACCAGCACATCCCGATCTTCACTGGTCTGGTGCTGATGTATAACGCGACCGGGGAGGAGCGGTACCTCACCGCGGCCCGCAACTTCTGGACCATGGTGGTGCCCACGCGCATGTTCAGCATCGGCGGGACCAGCCAGGGCGAGTTCTGGAAGGAACGGGACCGGGTCGCGGCCACCCTGAACGCGACCGACGCCGAATCCTGCTGCGCCTACAACATGCTCAAGCTGTCCCGCGAGCTGTTCTTCAGGGAGCAGAACCCCGCGTACATGGACTATTACGAGCGGGCACTTTTCAACCAGGTCCTCGGGTCCAAGCAGGACAAGGAAAGCGCGGAGCTGCCGCTGGCCACCTACTTCATCGGCCTGCAGCCGGGCGCCGTCCGCGACTTCACGCCCAAGCAGGGCACCACGTGCTGCGAGGGCACCGGCCTCGAGTCGGCCACGAAGTACCAGGATTCGGTCTACTTCACCGCCCATGACGACAGCGCGCTCTACGTCAACCTCTACATGCCGTCCACGCTCCGGTGGGCTGCGAAGAACGTTACGGTCACCCAGCAGACCTCCTACCCCTTCGAGCAGCGCACAACCCTGCAGGTTGCGGGCTCCGGACAGTTCGAGCTCCGGCTGCGGGTCCCGGCGTGGGCCACCGCCGGCTTCACCGTCCGGGTCAATGGTGCAGTAACGGAGGCAGCGGCCACCGCTGCTGTCCCGGCCACGCCGGGCACCTACCTCAGCATCGCCAGGGCCTGGAAGAACGGGGACACCGTGGACGTCGAGATGCCGTTCACCCTCCGCGCCGAGCGGGCCCTGGACGACCCGTCCGTGCAGACCCTCATGTACGGGCCGGTGCACCTCGTGGCGCGCGACGCCCGCACGAATCTTCTCCCGTTCAGCCTTTACGGGACGGCCAGACTCAACGGCGATCTCGCCCCGGCTCTCCGGCCGGTCGCGGGCAAGCCCCTGCACTTCACCCTCGCCGGCGTCGAACTGGCACCCTTCCTCGAGGGAACCGAGGATGCCTTCCACTCGTACTTCCGGCGCGCCGAGCCGTCCGTGGTGTTCGGCGGCGTGGACTCCGGCGTGGCCAACCCGGCGCGGGCCAACAAGATTACGCTCCTCGACGACGTCTGGCAGTCAGCACCGTTCGCCAACAAGCCGGAGCTGCTTCGGCGCGCGGCCCAGGTGACGGAGGCGTGGGTCTCCGAGGGCTCGCTCAGCCGCGCGGACGCAGACCGGATCTATGGTGCAGCCCAGCGGGCCGCGTTCGGCAGCCCCGAAAGCGAGATCGACGACCTGCAGCAGATTGCGGCGGCTGCGCTGGCGGCCGGCCGGATCACGGCGGAAACCGGCGACATGCTCGGCGCCCGGCTGAAATCGGCCAGCAAAGCGCTCGCCCAGAAAACCACGGCCAAGGCCGTGCACTATCTCGGGCAGTACATCGACGGCGCCACCCGGGATATTGCCGACCAGTCGCTGCGGGACCTGCTGGTCAGCGGCGCGCAGGCGCTGGTAGCCAGGCTGAACTAACTTACCCATCAACCATCGCGGCCTCCGGGCCGCCCGAACGAAAGTGTCTCAATGCTCCCTACACACCCACGGGCCCGCACGGGCCCGGCCATGACGACGGCGGCTGCGCTGGCCGCTTCGGCTGCCCTGGCGCTCGGCGGGCTGGTCGCCGCGGCGCCGGCCCACTCCGCCGTGGACGACGGTCTGGTCCTCAAATACAACCTGACTGAAGCCGCCGGGACCGTGGCGGAGGACAGCTCCGGCAACGGACGCAACGGCGTGATCAGCGGTGACGCCACCGCGCTGGGCAGTGAAGGGCTGCAGCTCGGGGGCACAAACGCTCACGTCCGGCTCCCGAACGACGTCATGCGCGGGCTCGACTCCATCACCGTCTCCACCGACGTAAAGATCGCGGCCGACCAGGGCGCGCCCTACTTCATCTGGGGGATGGGCAACACCACCAGCGGCACCGGGAACGGCTACCTGTTCACCACCGGCAACGCGTACCGGACGTCCATCGCGAGCGGCAACTGGTCCACCGAGCAGACCCTCAGTGCCAACCGGGACCTGGCGCGCAGCGCCTGGAAGACCATCACCTACACCCTCAGCGGCGGAACCGCCGTCCTCTACGAGGACGGCACCGAAGTTGCCCGCAAGACCGGCGTCTCCATTACGCCGGGAAGCATTGGGGGAGGAACGACGACGGCGAACTACCTTGGGCGGTCGGTCTACAGCGGTGACAAGTACCTCAAGGGGCAGGTCCGGGATTTCCGCATCTACAACCGCGCCCTCTCGGCAGCCGAGGTTCGCGAGCTCGGCTACGTTTCCCCGGAACAGCGGGTGGCCCTCGACCTGCAGGACCTGTCGCTGGGGGATACCTCCGCCGTGACTGCGCGCCTGTTGCTGCCCACCACCGGCCCGAACGGCTCGGCTTACACCTGGTCATCCTCGGATCCGGCCACGGTCTCAGCCCAGGGCGCGGTCACCCGCCCGGCTAACGGAACCGGAGACAGGACCGTGACGCTGACCGCCACGGCCACCTCAGGTGAGGCGTCGGCGTCGAAAACGTTCACCGTCACGGTGCGGGAAGACATCAGCGACGACCAGAAGGTCACCGAGGCCGCGGCGGCCCTGAACGTATGGGATGCCGACGCGATCCGGGGGAACATTACCCTTCCCACGGCGGGGCTGCACGGAACCAAGGTTGAATGGACGTCGAGCGACGAGTCCGTGGTCACTGCCACCGGCGAGGTGACGCGGCCGGCCTACGAAAGCGAGCAGGCCAGGCTCAACCTGCACGCCACTGTTTCCCTTGGCAAGACCAAGGCCAGGAAGAAGTTCCGGGTGACGGTGCTGCCGCTGCCCAAAGCCGAGGCCAAGGAAGGCTACGCCTTCGCCTACTTCACCGGCAACGACCTCGCTGGCGAGAACATCTACATGGCCGCCAGCCGCGGCAACGACGCGCTCAAGTGGGACGAGCTGAACGGCGGAAAGCCCGTCCTCAAGTCCGGGCTCGGCACCAAGGGCCTGCGCGACCCGTTCATCATCCGATCCCCGGAAGGCGACAAGTTCTACATGATCGCCACGGACCTCTCCATCGGCAGCGGCACCAGCTGGGACTCCTCCCAGCGCCAGGGCAGCCAGTACATCGAGGTCTGGGAATCGACCGACCTGGTCACCTGGTCCGGGCAGCGGCATGTGAAGGTCTCGCCGGACACCGCGGGGAACACCTGGGCTCCGGAAGCCCACTACGACGAGAAGATCGGCGCCTACGTCGTGTACTGGGCCTCCAAGCTCTACGCCGACAACGACCCCAACCACACCGGCGGCACCTACAACAAGATGATGTACTCCACCACCCGGGACTTCCGGACCTTCACCGAGGCCAAGGTATGGAATGACCCGGGCAACTCGGTCATTGACTCCACCGTCATCAAGGAGGGCGACACGTTTTACCGGTTCACCAAGGACGAGGGCCGTGTCTCCGGTTGCCTGGACATCATGCAGGAAAAGTCCAAGGACCTGCTGGCCGTTGACCTGCCTGCCACGAACCCCCGCAACTGGTCGCTGATGGGCAACTGCATCGGCAAGAACGCCGGAACGGGCGGCGTGGAAGGGCCCACCGTCTTCAAATCGAACACCGAGGAGAAGTACTACCTGTTCGTCGACGAATTCGGCGGCCGCGGCTACATCCCGCTGGAAAGCACCAGCCTGGAAAACCCCAACTGGAAGCTGTCCACCAACTACGAGCTGCCCCGCGCACCGCGCCACGGCACCGTCCTGCCCGTCACCAAGACGGAGCTGGAGCGCCTGCACAGCCAGCTGTGATTCTGCTCTGATTCGGCAAAAGGACAGGGGGCTTCGCCGATGCCGGCGAGGCCCCCGTGCCCTTTACCTTTTAGTGTCCTTCACCGCCTCGCCTGGGCTGTTGAGCCCAACGTGCCCGGCAGCCGCTGACTGCGGCTAAACTCCGGGGCGGGCCTACAATCCTTCTATTGATTTCTGCCGGCTCCCACGCTTTGGAGTTCTAATGATCCGGAAGGCTGTTGCAGGAGACGCTGCCGCCCTTGCTGACTTGGCGGCGGCGACGTTCCCGCTCGCTTGCCCGCCCGGCTCCTCGCCCGAGGACATTCGGCTCCACCTCAAGCGGACGCTCAGCGAGGACAAATTCGCTGAGTACCTCGCGGACAGCAAAATCGCCATCCTGGTGCTGGAACAGGGCGGCCGGCTTGACGGGTACACCCTGCTCGTCGACCGGCAGTCAAAGGACCCCGACGTACTCCGCGCCCTTGGCGCACGCCGGTCCATCGAGCTGAGCAAATGCTATGTGCACCCGGACCACCATGGACGGGGCGCAGCCTCCACGCTCATGCAGGCTTCCTTAGACTGGGCTGCGGACCAGGGCGCTAAAAGCGTCTGGCTGGGGGTCAACAGCCAGAACGCCAAGGCCATCCGCTTCTACGAGAAGTCGGGCTTCACCAAGGTTGGGACAAAATCGTTTACCCTGGGCGACTCGGTGGAGAGCGACTTCATTTTGGAGTTCACTCTCCCGGTGAAGGGCTGACCACGCCGCCCCTCTGCTGCGCCCGCCGCCTCCGCGGGAAGGAAGCCAGAAGCTGCTGCCGCATGGTGAGCCGGCTGCTCCGGACCACCACAATCACTGCGAGCAATCCGGTCAGCAGCACGACGGCGCCGCCCGCGGCAACTGACCAGCGGGCGCCGAACGTGCTGCCGAGCCAGCCCATGAGCGGGGCCCCCAGGGCAGTCCCGCCCTGCAGGGTTGCCAGGTAAAGAGCAAGCACCCGGCCCCGGTACTGTGGCTCCACGGAGAGCTGGATGCTTGTATTGCAGCTGTTCAGGAACGTCATTGAGGCGAGCCCCACCGGAACCAGAACGGCGGCGTACAGCCAGAACGACGGCGAGACGCTGCCGACCAGCGTGAAGAAACCCAGGCCCAGTGCTCCGCCGAGCAGGAAGCGCAGCCGGGGGCCGGACCTGCGGGCTGCCAGCAGGGCTCCGGCCAGTGTCCCGACAGCCATGATGGAGCCCAGGAGTCCGAATTCGCCGGGCCCCATTCCGAATTCCGCCGTGGACATCAGAGCGTTGGTGATGGGGAAATTCATGCCGAACGCCCCCAGAATGCCCACCAGGACGAGGATCAGCACCAGATCCGGACGCCGGCGCACATAGCCCAGTCCCTCGGCGACCTGGTGTTTGCTGCGGACTGCCTGCGGGGTGGGGGCCAGCCCCGCTGTGCGGATCCGGGCCAGCGAGATCAGGACGGCGGCGAAGCTGGCGGCGTTGAGCAGGAAAACGGGTCCGGTGCCAGCCCAGGCGATGAGTACTCCGGCGATCGCAGGTCCCGTCAGTCGGGCAGTGTTGAAGGAAGCGGAATTGAGGGACACCGCGTTGGCGATGTCGTCCTGTCCCACGAGTTCGGAGACGAAGGACTGGCGTGCGGGCCCGTCAATGGCGCTGGCCAGCCCAAGGCAGAGGGCGGCTGCGTACACCTGCCACAGCTGCGCCGCGCCGGTAACCACCAGGAGCCCAACGACCAGCCCGCACAGGCCCATGGCCGACTGCGTCCAGAGCAGGATCACGCGCTTCCGGTGCCGGTCTGCGAGGACTCCTGCGTAGGGGCCAAGCAGAAGCATGGGGAGGAACTGCAGGGCCGTGGTGATGCCGACGGCCGTGCCGGAATGGTCCGTGAGGACGGTCAGCACCAGCCAGTCCTGGGCGACCCTCTGCATCCAGGTGCCGATGTTGGACACAAGGGCCCCGCTGGCCCACAGCCGGTAGTTGGGGTTCTGCAATGCCCGGAAGGTGGTGCTCACCGGGCGCTCATCTCCTGCATGATGTGCGCGGCCCGGCTCAGGGTCAGCCTGTCCTCCGGACTCAGTCCGGCGACCCGTTGTGCCAGCCAGGCGGTCCGCTGGCCCCGCGCCTCTTCCAGAACGTCCACGCCCGCAGGCGTGATGCCCACCTGGATTTGGCGGCCGTCCTCCGGATGCGCTGACCGGGACACAAATCCCAGCTCTGCGAGGGCGTTTACGATCCGGGTCATCGACGGCGCCTGGACATGTTCACGCTCGGCAAGTTCGCGGGGGGTGCGCGGGCCGTCGCTGTGGAGCTGGGCCAGCACTGTGTACTGGCCCGGCGTGATGACGTCGCCGGTGGCCTCAACGCGGAGCCGGCGGGAGGTCCGCATCACGGCAGTCCGAAGGTCGATCGCAAGGATGTCCGGCCTGATGGATTGGGGGGTCTCTTGGTGTGCCGCTCCGGTTGCAGGCATTGAGGAAGTGCGCCTCCTTCTCATTGGCGAGTTAGTTAGCAACGCTAATTAGCTGGTCTAACCATTATTCACCGAGCCTCTGCGATCGGCAACCAATGCGGGGGTGAATGTGAGCTATTTCCCCTTCGGGGCCGCCGTGCTTTCGCGGACCACCAGGTCGGTGGGGACCAGCGTGACGCCTGGTTGGGTGGTGTTGGTGCGGATCTGCTGGAGGACGTTGTCGACGCACCGGTTGCCGACGTCGGCGAAGTTCTGGTGGACCGTGGTCAGCGGGGGAGCGTAGGAGGAGGCTTCGGGGACGTCGTCGAAGCCGACCAGGCTGATGTCTTCGGGGACGGATTTTCCCTTTTCCCGGAAGGCCCGGAGTATGCCGAGAGCCATGTGGTCGTTCGCGGCGAACACCGCCGTGCAGCCGGGTTCATCGGCGAGCCGGAGCCCGGCCTCGTAGCCGGAGTCCGCTGACCAGTCGCCGCGGAGCACGGGCGGGACGGGCCTGCCGGCGGCGGTGAGCGTGGAGCGCCACGCGGCGGCCCGGCGCTCGCTGGCGAAGGATTCCTCGGGGCCGGCGACGTGCCAGACGGTCTCGTGGCCGAGGTCCAGGAGGTGTTTGACCGCCTTTTGGGCGCCGTCGGCCTGGTCGGTGTCCACCACGCTGTAGCTGTCACCGGCGTCGGAATCGACGACGACGACCTTGACTCCCGGGGGCAGCGTCACGGTGGCTGCATCGAGGAGGTGGACCTCCATGATGGCGATCACCGCGTCAACGGCGAGTTCGCCCATCCGGGAGAACGCACCCTGGATTCCGGCCTGCGTAGGTGCCGTCACCGGGATCAGCGTGATGGCGAAGTCCTGCCGGGCTGCATGCAGTGCGATGGCCTCCAGTGTGCGCATGTTGCCCAGCGAGGACAGCGAGAACGTGATCACCCCGATGGTCCGGAAGCTGCCCCGCTTGAGCGCCCTGGCGGCACTGTTCGGCCGGTATCCCAGCTCGTTCATTGCCGCAATGACCTGGCGCCGCGTGCTTTCGATGACGTCAGGGCTCCCGTTGGACACGCGGGAAACCGTTTGGGATGAGACTCCGGCGAGCTTGGCGACGTCGGCCATGGAGACCTGCTGCTTGCGCCGCGGCGCAGTGCCGGCCACCTCCTTCAGGGGGGACAAATTGTGGGCCGGGGGTTGACCGGATTCGTGCTCCATGTCACCATCGTACCAATCATGTTTGCGCAAACATTCACAAAAGCTCACATTAATGTTTACGCAAACAAAACGTTCGGTCACCCGCCAAGTGACGCAGCCCTACAGAGGACCCTTCATGACAATGACGTCCCCGCAAGTCGTACCGCGAGCCGGAGCGGCTGGGCCGGCAGGCCGCACGAGCCGCCGCGCCAGCCGCCGTTCGTGGGCCGGCTGGTGGTTTATCGGCCCGTTCATGGCCGTTTTCGCCCTGGTTTTCCTCGCCCCGATCGCGTATTCCATCTACCTGAGCGTCTTCCGCAACCAGCTCATTGGCGGCACCGCCTTCGTGGGCCTGGACAACTACGCCCGGGCGTTGGGGGACCCGCAGTTCTGGTCCGCGCTGGGACGGGTTTCGCTGTTCCTGGCGGTCCAGGTGCCGGTCATGCTGATGATCGCCCTCGTTGTGGCCCTCGCCTTGGACAGCGGCAGGCTCTACGGGAAGTCGTTCTTCCGGATCTCGATCTTCCTGCCCTATGCCGTGCCCGCCGTCGTCGCAACGCTCATGTGGGGCTTCATGTACGGCACCCGCTTCGGACTGGTGGGAAACATCAACCAGGCCTTCGGCCTGAACCTGCCCAGCCCGCTGTCCTCCGAACTCGTGCTGGCCTCCATTGGAAACATCGTCACGTGGGAGTTCATCGGCTACAACATGCTGATCTTCTACTCCGCGCTGACCGTTATCCCCAAGTCCCTGTATGAGGCCGCCGAGATCGACGGCGCCGGCCAGCTGAGGGTCATCGCCGCGATCAAGCTGCCGGCCATCCGCGGCGCCATCGTGGTAGCCACGATCTTCTCGGTGATCGGCAGCTTCCAGCTCTTCAACGAGCCCAGCATCCTCAAGAGCCTCTCACCCAACACCATCTCGACCTACTTCACGCCCAACCTGTACGCCTTCTCCCTGTCGTTCTCCGGGCAGCAGTACAACTACTCCGCCACGGTGGCGATCATCATGGGGCTGATCACCATGGCCATTGCCTATGCCGTCCAGGTCCGCGGCATGCGAAAGGAGCGCTGACCATGAGCGTTCAGACAGCCGCCCGCCCCAGCAGTGCCGGCGCAGGAACGCCGGCCCCGCTGAAATTCCGCACCCCGCGCCTGCGGTCCCCGCGCACACCCGGGTCCCGGCGCTCGCGCCGCAGCCTGGCACTGACTCTCCTGATGGGCCTTGTCCTGCTCTACAGCCTGGCCCCGCTGTTCTGGCTCCTGGTCAACGCCACCAAAACGCAGGACGGCCTGCTCAACTCCTTCGGCCTGTGGTTCGACGGGGACTTTGCCCTCTGGGACAACATCGCCCGGACAGCAACCTACGACGGCGGGATCTTCCTTCGCTGGTTCGCCAACACAGTCCTCTACGTCGTGCTCGGCGCCGGCGGTGCCACTTTCCTCGCCGTCCTCGGCGGCTACGCGCTGGCCAAGTTCGATTTCCCTGGCCGGAAGGCCGTGTTCGCCGTCGTCATCGGAGCGGTGGCCATTCCGGGCACGGCGCTCGCAGTCCCCACGTTCCTCATGTTCAGCCAGATGGGCCTGACCAACACCCCCTGGGCCGTGATCATTCCCTCGCTCATCTCGCCCTTCGGCCTGTACCTCATGTGGACCTTCGCCGCCGAGGCCATCCCCACCGAGATCATGGAGTCCGCCCGGATCGACGGTGCCAGCGAGGCACGCACCTTCTTCCAGGTCTGCCTGCCGCTGCTGGCACCGGGCATTGTCACCGTGCTGCTCTTCACCATGGTGGCCACCTGGAACAACTACTTCCTGCCGCTGATCATGCTGAAGAACCCGGACTGGTACCCCCTCACCCTGGGCCTGAACGCCTGGAACGCGCAGGCCGGCACCGCTGGAGGGGAAGCCATCTTCAACCTGGTCATCACCGGTTCCCTGTTGACCATCCTGCCGCTGATCGCAGCGTTCCTGCTGCTCCAGCGCTACTGGCAGTCCGGCCTTTCCGCCGGAAGCGTCAAAGAATAACGCCCGTCCCGCTCCAACAACGCAGTTAGAAGGAAGACATGATCAAGACCCTGACCCGCCGCGGCCTGCTGCAGGCTTCCACTGTCGCCGCCGCACTCGCCCTGGGGCTCACCGCCTGCGGAGGCGGCGGCAACGCGGCGCCGCAGCAAACGGTCAACAGCGATGCCGTCGAAGCCGCCCTCCAAAAAGGCGGCAAGCTGACAGTGTGGGCCTGGGACCAGTCGCTGAAGAAAGTCGCCGAGGGCTTCGAGGCCAAGTACCCCAACGTGGACGTCAACCTGGTCAACGCGGGCACCGGAAACGACCAGTACACCGCCCTGCAGAACGCGATGTCCGCCGGCTCCGGGGTGCCCGATGTGGCGCAGATTGAGTACTACGCACTTCCGCAGTTTGCGCTCAGCAAGTCACTGGCGGAGCTCGGCCAGTTCGGCGCTGCAAACCTCGACGGTACCTTCACGGCCGGTCCGTGGTCCTCGGTGCAGGCGCAGGGCGGCGTCTACGGCCTTCCCATGGACTCCGGCCCCATGGCCCTGTTCTACAACAAGCAACTCTTCGACAAGCACGGCATCGCAGTGCCCACCACCTGGGATGAGTTCCTCGAGGCCGGACGTGCGCTGAAGAAGGCTGACCCGAAGGCCTACATCGCCAACGACACCGGGGACGCCGGGTTCACCACCAGCTTGATCTGGCAGGCCGGCGGCAAGCCCTACCAGGTGGACGGCACCAACGTCGGCGTGAACTTCTCCGACGAAGGGTCCACCAAGTTCGCCGAGACCTGGCAAAAGCTCATTGGCGAGGACCTCCTGGCCCCCATCAGCTCGTGGAGCGATGAATGGTACAAGGGCCTCGGCAACGGCACCATCGCCACCCTTTCCACCGGCGCTTGGATGCCCGGGAACCTGGTCTCCGGCGTTGCCGACGGGGCCGGCAAATGGCGGGTCGCACCCTTGCCGCAGTGGGAGAAGGGCGCCAATAGCAGCGCCGAAAACGGCGGCAGCTCGCTGGCCATTCCTGCGGCCAGCAGCCAGGCAGCGCTGGCCTACGGCTTCCTGAAGTACTCCAATGTTGAGGAAGGCGTCCAGGCCAGGATCGACGGAGGAGCGTTCCCCGCCACCTCAAAGGACCTGGCGTCCGAGAAATTCCAGAACACCGAGTTCAAGTACTTCGGCGGCCAAAAGGCCAACCAGATCTTCGCCGAATCAGCGAAGAATGTTCCCGCCGGCTGGTCCTACCTGCCGTTCCAGGTCTACGCCAACAGCATTTTCAACGACACCGCCGGCCAGGCCTACGTCTCCGGCACCAAGCTCAAGGACGGCCTGGCCGCATGGCAGAAAGCCTCGGTCAAGTACGGCACCGAGCAGGGGTTCACGGTCAAGGAATAAGAGCCCGCAGGCAACCCACCCATCTGCGCGGACGCGCCAGCCAGCCCGGCGCGTCCGCGGCCACCCAAACGCGCCCAAAAAGAGGAACTCCATGACCCACACCGCCCAACACCGCTGGCTGCGCTGGCCGTCCCCGGACACCAAGAGGCTGGCCTTCGGTGCCGACTACAACCCCGAGCAGTGGCCCCGCGAGGTCTGGGCAGAGGATGTGCGGCTCATGAGGGAGGCCGGGGTCAACATCGTCTCCCTGGCCATTTTCTCGTGGGCACGGATCCAGCCCTCGCGGGACACCTGGGACTTTGCCTGGCTCGACGACATCATCGGCCTGCTCCACGCCAATGGCATTGCCGTGGACCTTGCCACCGCCACCGCCTCCCCGCCGCCGTGGCTCGCGGCCGAACACCCGGAAATCCTTCCGGTCACCCAGAACGGCGAAACCCTCTGGCCCGGCGGCCGGCAGCACTGGCGGCCCACGTCGCCGGTGTTCCGCGAGCACGCACTGACGCTCGTGCGCGCCATGGCCGAGCGCTACAAGGACCACCCCGCCGTCTGTGCCTGGCACGTTTCCAACGAGCTTGGCTGCCACAACATCTATGACTATTCCGACGACGCCGCAGCCGCCTTCCGCCGGTGGCTCCAGGACCGCTACGGCACACTTGAGGAGCTGAACACCGCCTGGGGGACCGACTTCTGGTCCCAGCGCTACGCGGACTGGAACCACATCCTCCCGCCGCGCAAGGCGGCGTCCTACCCGAACCCCACGCAGCAGCTGGACTTCAAGCGCTTCTCCTCGGACTCGTTGCGGGATTACCTCCGCGCCGAACGCGACATCCTCAACGGCATCACCCCGGACATTCCCGTCACCACCAATTTCATGGTGATGGGGGAAACGAAGGGAATGGACTACGCCGCCTGGGCCGCCGACGTCGACTTCGTCTCCAATGACCACTACGTGGTCCCGGGACCGCAGGACCATGACGAACTGTCCTTCTCCGCGAACCTGACCGGCAACATCGCCGGCGGCAACCCCTGGTTCCTCATGGAGCACTCCACCAGCGCCGTCAACTGGCAGCCTGTGAACACGCCCAAGAAGCCCGGGGCCCTCGCCCGGGACTCACTCACCCACGTGGCCCACGGCGCAGACGCGGTCTGCTTCTTCCAGTGGCGGCAGTCGCGCGCCGGGGCAGAGAAATACCACTCCGCGATGGTCTCGCACGCCGGCAGCAACAGCAGGCTCTTCCGCGACGTCAGCGCGCTGGGACGCACGCTGGGCGAACTCTCGGGGATCACCGGCAGCCGCCGCGAGCCGGCACGGGCCGCGATCCTCTTCGACTGGGATTCCTGGTGGGCCAGCGAACTGGACTCCCATCCGAGCGACCGCCTCCGCTACCGGCAGGAGGCACTCGACTGGTACTCGGCGTTCCTGGCCACCGGCATCCGCGCCGATGTCCTCCCCGCGGCAGCCTCCCTTGAGGGCTACCAGCTGGTCATCGCACCGGTCCTGCACGTTGTGCCGGCCGAGCTGCGCTCGCAACTGACCGCTTTCGTTGAAACCGGCGGGCATCTCGTGACCACCTACTTCTCGGGCATCGTGGACCAGAACGACCACGTGTGGCTCGGCGGATATCCCGGCGCCCTCAGCGATCTGCTGGGGATCCGGGTGGAAGAGTTCGGGCCGCTGGCACCCGGGGAAGAAGCCAGGCTCGACGACGGTTCAACCGGCACGCTGTGGGCGGACTCCGTTGCCACCACCTCCGCCGAAACCAAGATCCTGCGCCGGTTCACTTCCGGGGACCACGCCGGCGAAGCGGCTGTTACCCGGCGCAGCGTCGGCAGTGGATCCGCCGGCTACGTGGCGACGCGGCTCGGACCCGCCGGCCTGGTCCCTGTCCTGCGGGAATTCGCCGGCCTGGCCGGCGTCGAGTCTGAACTGCCCGCCGAACTGTGTGGCGCCGTCGAACTCGCCGTCCGCGCAGGGGAGGACGAACGCTTCCTTTTCCTGATCAACCGAACGGACCAGGCCGTCGACATCTCGGCGGTCCCCGGGGCCGTGCTCGCGGGCACCGGACCGGGCGACGGTACCGCCAAGCTTGCCGCCCGCGGCGTGGCCGTCCTCAAAAGCCCCAAATAAAGCAGCAGTCCCCAGAGAACAGCAGCATCACCGCACCGAAGGGAATTCAATGACGAACAGATCCAGACGGCCCTGGGCCGTGACCGCCGCCGGCGTCGCCGCGGCGGTCTTCTCCGCAGGGCTCGTGGCCGGACCCGCGTCCGCCGCGCAGGCACCGGTCTTGGCAGCCGACGAACCCGTGCCGGCCGGCGCCGTCACCGTGCGGCCGGACCCCTCCTACCAGGGCGATGCCTTCGAAGGGTGGGGCACCAGCCTGGTGTGGTTCGCCAATGCCACCGGCGACTATCCGGATGAAATCCGCAACAAGCTTGCCGACATGGTCTTCGGCGACGAGGGGCTGAACCTCAACATCGCCCGGTACAACGTCGGCGGCGGCAATGCGCCCGACGTGAAGGACTACCTCCGGGCCGGCGGCGCCGTTGAAGGCTGGTGGCAGGCCCCCGCGGGCACCACGCGGGAGGACAAGGACTGGTGGGATCCGGAAAATCCGGACCACTGGAACCTCGACGCCGACCAGACGCAGCGCTGGTGGGTGGACCGGATCAAGAACGACATCACGCACTGGGAAGCCTTCAGCAACTCCCCGCCGTGGTTCCAGACGGTCAGCGGCTACGTTTCGGGCGGCTTCAACTCCTCGCAGGACCAACTGCGGACCGAGAGCGTTGACGACTTCTCCTCCTATCTGGTCGGCGTCGTCAAGGAGCTGGAAAAAGCGCACGGCATCAAGATCGACACCATCGATCCCATGAACGAACCGAACACCCCGTACTGGGGAACCAGCCTGAATTCGGCCGGCCAGGCCGTCGGCGGCCGGCAGGAAGGCGCCCACATGGGCCCCGAACTGCAGCAGAAGGTGGTCCAGTCCCTGGCCAAGGCACTGGCCAGCGCCGACACCGGCGCCGTCATCAGCGCCATGGACGAGACCAACCCCTCGACGTTCGCCAGCAACTGGAACAGCTATTCCGCCGACGCCAAGGCAAACGTCGCGCAGCTCAACGTCCACACCTACGGGACCGGGCAGCGGACAGCCGTCCGGGACATCGCCAAGGGCGAGGACAAGCCCCTGTGGATGAGTGAAACCGGCGGCTCCTGGCTGGACGGGCAGAACTTCACGAGCATGCAGCCCGGCCTCGGCCTGGCCCAGCACATGGTTAACGACCTCCGCGAGCTCGAGCCCGAGGCCTGGGTGTTCTGGCAGCCCGTCGAGGACTACAACAACATGAAGCCCGGCGGCGAAAGCGCCATCGGCTCCAACTGGGGCGAGATCCAGCTGCCCTTCGACTGTGATGCCGGGGACAACCTCGAAAGCTGCCCGATCTACACGAACACCAAGTTCAACACGGCGCGGAACTTCACGCACTACATCAAGCCCGGGGACCGCCTGGTCAAGGTGGACGACACGAACAGCGCGGCCGCCGTCTCCGACTCCGGAGCAACCGTGGTGCACGTGAACGACAGCAAGCAGCAGCGCCAGGTTGCCCTGGATCTTTCCGGCTTCGAAGCCGTCCAGGGCAACGCCACCGTGACGCCGGTGACCAGCGACGCCTCCGGCGCGCTGGCGCAGGGCGAGCCGGTCGCCGTCGGAAAGGACCGCACGGCGGTCCTCACGGTACCGGCCGAATCCGTCACGACGTTCCTCGTCAATGGTGTGCACGGTGTGGCCAAGGACGCCGCCCTGGTTCAGGCAGACCACGTCTACCGGCTCCAGGGCGTGGAAAGCGGCAAGTCCCTTAGCCAGGGAACCGGCAGCGCCGCCGTCATCCGTTCCGGTGCGGGCGCCGAGCAGCAGTGGAGCATCCGCCGCCTCAGCGGCGAGAACAGCAGCCGTGCCCGCTACGCAGTCGAAACGCCCGACGGCGGGCGGCAGCTCGCCGTCGTCGACGGAACCCCGCAGCTGGTACCGGCGGAGGCAGCCCCGGCTGACGCCTTCCAGTGGACCATGTCCACCACGGGCGACGGCACCTACACGTTCGTCAATGCGGCCACCGGCCGGCTCCTCGAGGTGGGCGGGCACGCCACCGCGGACGGATCCCCGGTGACCCTGTGGACCGCCAACTCCGGCGAGAACCAGCGCTGGCGGGTCATCGACGAAACTGTCCAGGGATTCCAGAACGTCGTGGCCTTTACGGTGCCCGGGAGCGTTCCGGAGCTGCCCGCCACGGTGGTCCCCGTCTTCCGCGACGGTGCCCGCGGCGAACTGCCGGTGACCTGGGCGATGCCGCCGGAGAGCCGGTGGAGCAAGCCCGGAACCGTTGACGTGCGTGGGACGGTGACGGACGTGCTGGGTGCTGCGCATCCGGTGACGGCCAAGGTCACCGTCGACACGCTGGTGGCGACACTGCCGGCGCGGGCCAAGACCTATGCCGGCGGAACGCCCGCGCTGCCTGCCACCGTGACAGCGGTGACTGCCGCCGGCAGCAAGGTGGAGCGGCCGGTTGTCTGGGACGCGGCTGGACCGTTTACCGAGGCAGGCGTTGCCACGGTTGCCGGCACCGCCGACGCCGCCGACGGCCGGACACTGCCCGCCACCGTGCGCGTCCAGGTCACGGCGGGAACGGCCGACAACGTGGCCGATGACCCCGGCACCATGTTCAGCGCCACCTTCACCGAGCCGGGCTACGGCACGGCAGGGCTGGGCAACGGCAACCTGACGGACAAGGCCTGGTCCAACTGGAAGTCGGGCATCAAGAACGCCACCGACACCCTCTCCGTGGCGCTGGCCAGCCAGAAGACGGTGACCGGCGTGAAGGTCCACTTCTACCGCGACGGATCCACCGACAGCTACGCCCAAAGCCTCCAGGTGCAGTCCAAGGCAGCCGACGGCGCGTGGCAGAACGCTGGCCCCCCGGTCCAGGTCCCCGGCGGCAGCCCCGCCCCGGTGGTCACGGTTCCGGTTGCCAACGTGGACACCAAGGACGTCCGCGTGGTCCTCACCGCCCGGCCGAACACCCACATGACGGTCAGCGAAGTGCAGGTCCTGGCGTTGGCTCCGGGCCAGTCCTCCGACGCCTCCGCGGCAGCCATTTCCGTCAACGGTCAGCCGCTGGCCGGCTTCGACCCAGACGTCGCCTCCTACCGGACCGGCGTCCAGGGAGCGCGGCAGGAAGTCACGGCCACGGCTGCTGACCCGTACGCCACGGTCACCGTTACCCCGGCGGATCGGCAGTCCGGAACCGCCGTGGTCACGGTCCGAAGCGAAGACGGGAGCCAGACCCGGACGTACGAGGTCGTCTTCGGCCGGTAGGAAGCTGGGTTCCGTCGCGGCTAGTCCGCGGCGGAACCGAGCGCGGTTGTCACGAATCCCGTGGGGTCCGCCAGGAAACGGGCGAACCCCAGTTCCGCCGCGCCGATCATCATGAGGTTGGAGCCGAGTGCCGCGGGGTGCACCTTGGCCTGGGCGGCCGGCCCGTCCATCGCCTGGGACAGCAGCAGGTCATCGAGGGCGGACGGCGCGAGTGCGTAGAGGACCCCCAGGAAACCGTCGAGGATGATCACTTCCGGGTTGAAGGTGTTAACGGCGTTCCGCAGTGCGATGGCCAGGAAGCCCAGCTGCCGGGATATTTCCTCTGCGACGGCGGGGCTGCCTGTCGCCCGGAGAGCCTGTTCCAGCTGGGGCGTGTCGCCGCCGCTGAGACCGAGCAGTTCGAAGAGCCGCCCCTGGGACACCTCTGTTTCCAGGCAGCCGGTGGCGCCGCAGTGGCACTGTTCGCCGGAGGTGCGGACGAACGTGTGGCCCAGTTCCCCGGCGTAACCGGAGGCGCCGCGGAGCAGCATGCCGTTGGAAATGATCCCGCCGCCGATGCCGCTGGCCCCGCCGTTGAGGTACACGAGGTTGTCCCGGCCGGCGCCGGCCCCGAAGATCAGCTCCGCCTCCGCCGCGAGCGAGGCATCGTTCGCCGCCTGGCAGGCGTAGCCGGTGGCTTCGCTCAACATCCGGGCAACAGGCTCGTCCCGCCAACCGAGGTGCGGCGCATGGCGGACCGTCCCGTCGTCGGGGGTTTACCAGGCCGGGCACCGCCACACCGATGCCGGTGATCCGGTACGAGTGGTCCAGCTCCGTGCGCATTCCCTCGATCACCGCAGCGGCGATGTTGACCGCCTCCCGTGCGCTGGGAATCCGTTCCGTGGCGAACCGGATCTTCTTCTGGACGATGCCGCCCAGGTTGACCAGCCCGATGGTGACCGCATCGATCTCCGGGTAGACAGCAAGGGCCGCAATGGAAGGGCTCGGGCGCACCTCGGGGCTCGGACGGCCCACCTGGGCCTCGCCTGTTGGCGCCGTCTCATAGACCAGCCCGAGCGCGGCCAGCTGGCCGATCAGGGTTCCGACCGTGGACCTGTTGAGCCCTGTCCTTTTCGTCAGCTGGGCCCGGCTGAGGACACGGTGATGGTGGACCAGCGACGTGATCAGCGCCAGGTTGTTCCGCCGGGAGGGGTCCAGCTCGCTGGGAGGGGCGGCCGGAGCGGCCCGTTGGCGAGGGGAAGACATCATCGGAACGATATCAGCTGCCGAAGACCTTGGTGTCGAGGAAGTCGTTGCGGAACTTCCCCTCCGGATCGAGGCGCCCCGCGAGGGCCTTAAAGTCGGCGAAGCGGGGGTAAAGCGGCGCGAGGCGGGAGGCATCGGCGTCGAACAGCTTGCCCCAGTGCGGACGGGCGCCGAACGGCGCCAGGGCGGCCTCGATCACCGGAAGCACGGCCTCGACGGCGGGCTGGTCCTGCCGCCAGGTGAGGTGCAGGCCGATGCTGTCGGTTCCGTAGTTCGGGCTCAGCCATAGGCTGTCGGCGGCCATGGTGCGGATTTCGGAGACCAGCAACAGCGGAGTCAGCAGATGGGACAGCCGGCGCATCGTCTGGATGGCGTCCACGGCGTGCTCGCGGGGGACCAGGTATTCGCTTTGCAGCTCGTCGCCCTTGCTCGGAGTGAATTCCATCCGGAAGTGGGCCAGCCTGTCCGACCACGGGCCGGGCACGCCCAGCTGCTGCGTGCAGGTGCTGCCGGATACCCCGGCGATGGGATGCCGGGCTTCGGAGGCCGGGGTGCCACCGTAGAAACTGGCACGGTCGGCTACTCCTTCTTCCTCCGTCCTGGCCTTGAGCCAGGCCTGCCCGATCCGGTCCCCGCTCCAGTCGGTGAAAAGGCTGGCACTGTACGCCGAGGAGGTGACGTCGTCGAAATTCTCCAGCACCTGGTCCCACGAGAGGTTGTCAAAGACCGTCTGCACCACCGGAAAGGCAGGTTCGATGTCCAGCGTCAGGCTGCTGGCCACGCCCAGGGCGCCAAGGCCCACCACCATCCCGTCGAAGTCCGGGGTTTCGCCGCGGCGGGCAGTGAGGATCCCGCCGTCGGCGGTGACCAGTTCAAGGCCGGCGACGGCGGTGGCCAGATTGCCGTTTCGGTCGCCTGATCCGTGGGTGGCGGTGGCGACGGCCCCCGCAACCGAGATGTGGGGGAGGGAAGCCAGGTTGTGCAGCGCGTAGCCCTGCCGCTGCAGCTCCGCCGCCAGGGTCCCGTACCGGGTGCCGCCGCTCACTGTCGCCGTCATGTTCGCGGAGTCCACCTCGATGGCGGGGGCGAGGTGTTCGAGCGAGACCAGGGCGCCGGTGGTGTCGGCGATGCGGTTGAAGGAGTGCCGCGAGCCGAGCGCGCGGAGCCGGGACACGCCGGCAACCAGGTCCTGAAGCTCCGCCACGGTCCGCGGTTCCCGCACCTCGGCTGCAGCGTACCTGAGGTTGCCGGCCCAGTTGTACTCCTCGATGTGCAGCTCAGTTCCTGCTTCGCTGACCATTGCCTGCCCTTCGTTTGGTGTTTTAGAGAACATAACACCCCGTGGTGCCGCGGGGATAGGGCTCCACCGCACTTCGCCAAGGTGTTTGGCGGCAGAAAAAATGGTTGACAGACCGCTAAAACCGAATATGTTTGGTTCTGGAACATTTTCCGGATCTGCCTGCGTGACAGGTCCCCTCCAAACCAAACGGGAGCACTCAATGGCGATTCAGCCCACGCGTGATGACAAGTTTTCCTTCGGCCTGTGGACCATCGGCTGGGAGGCGCAGGACCAGTTCGGCTCCGCAACCCGCCCGCCGCTGGACACCGTGGAGGCCATCAACCGGCTCAGTGACCTGGGCGCCTACGGCATCACCTTCCACGACAACGACCTGTTCCCGTTCGGCTGCTCCGCGGCTGACCGGCAGCGGGAGATCGACCGCCTGACCGGTGCACTGAAGGCCACCGGCATGGTGGTGCCCATGGTCACCACCAACCTGTTCAGCCACCCGGTCTTCAAGGACGGCGGCTTCACCAGCAACGACCGGGGTGTTCGCCGCTTTGCCCTGCGCAAGGTGCTGGAAAACATCGACCTCGCCGCCGAGCTGGGCGCCGAAACCTTCGTGATGTGGGGCGGACGCGAAGGCAGCGAGTACGACGCCGCCAAGGACATCCGCGGGGCCCTCGAACGCTACCGGGAGGCCGTGAACCTGCTGGGCGACTACGTGACGGACAAGGGCTACAACATCCGCTTCGCGATCGAGCCGAAGCCCAACGAACCGCGCGGCGACATCCTGCTGCCCACCCTTGGCCACGCCCTGGCGTTCATTGAGACCCTCGAGCGCCCGGAGCTTGTGGGCATCAACCCCGAAACGGGCCACGAGCAGATGGCCGGGCTGAACTTCACCCACGGCATCGCCCAGGCGCTGTACCAGGGCAAGCTTTTCCACATCGACCTCAACGGCCAGCGCAGCATCAAGTTCGACCAGGACCTGGTATTCGGCCACGGCGACCTGCAGAACGCTTTCTCCCTGGTTGACCTGCTGGAGAACGGCGGTCCCGAGGGCGGGCCGGCGTACGACGGGCCGCGCCACTTCGACTACAAGCCCAGCCGGACCGAGGACATCAACGGCGTCTGGGACTCGGCGGCCGCCAACATGCAGACCTACCTGCTCCTGAAGGAGCGCGCCAAGGCCTTCCGCTCCGACCCGGAGGTGCAGGCTGCCCTGGAGGCGTCGCGGGTTTCCGAGATCAACGTCCCCACCCTGAATCCGGGCGAAGGCTACGAACAGCTCCTCGCTGACCGCTCGTCCTACGAGGATTTCGACGCCGACGCCTACTTCGGCGGCAAGGGCTTCGGTTTCGTGAAGCTCCAGCAGCTCTTCATCGAACACCTGCTCGGCGCCCGCTGATACTGTGACGGCTGCTCCTATGTCACTCGTTGCCGGGGTCGATTCCTCGACCCAAAGCTGCAAGGTCGTGGTGCTGGATGCTCACAGCGGCGCCCTGGTCCGGGAGGGCCGGGCCGGCCACCCGGACGGCACCGAGGTCCACCCGGACCACTGGTGGCGGGCTCTTGCCGAAGCGTTCGACGACGCCGGCGGGCTCGCCGGGGTCAGATCGCTTTCGGTGGGTGGCCAGCAGCACGGCATGGTGCTGCTGGACCGCGAGGGCAACGTGCTGCGGCCGGCCCTGCTCTGGAACGACACCCGCTCGGCAGAGTCAGCAGCGGCCCTCACCGAAGAAGTGGGCGCGGAGGACTATGCGAAGCGGACGGGGCTGGTACCTGTAGCTTCCTTCACCGTCACCAAGGTCCGCTGGGTCCGCGACCATGAGCCGGACATCGCCGGCCGGGTGGCCGCCGTCGCCCTGCCGCACGACTGGCTGACCTGGCGCCTGCGGGGCTACGGCCCCGCCGGCGCCAGCCCGCTGGGACCCGATCTGGGGCAGCTCACCACGGACCGCTCCGACGCCAGCGGCACGGGCTACTGGAACCCGGCAACCGGCACCTACGACCTGGAGCTCTTCGGCCTGGCCTTCGGCCGCGACGCCGTCGAAGCCGGCCCGGATACGGTTGGTGCGTCCGGTGCGGTCATCCTGCCACGCGTCCTCGGACCCGGCGCCACCGCGGGAACCATCCATCCCTCATGTTTCAGCACCGTCGGAACCTCTCCGGGGTCACCGCCCCGGGTCGCCTTGGAAGAGGGCGTGGTCCTTGGTGCCGGTGCGGGGGACAATGCCGCGGCGGCACTGGGCCTGGGCGCCCGGGCGGGGGACGTCGTCGTATCTGTGGGCACGAGCGGCACGGTGTTTGCCGTCTCCGATGAGCCGCTCGGCGACCCGAGCGGGACGGTGGCGGGCTTCGCGGATGCGAGTGGCCTGTTCCTGCCGATTGCCGTGACCCTCAATGCAGCGCGGGTGCTGACGTCGGTGGCCGGGCTGCTGGGGGTGGACTTCGACGAGCTGTCCCGGCTGGCGCTGGAGGCTGAACCGGGTGCGGGCGGCGTGGTGCTGGTCCCTTATTTCGAGGGGGAGCGGACGCCCAACCTGCCGCACGCGACGGCCAGCTTTTCCGGGCTGACCATCGCCTCGACCACGCGCAGTAACTTCGCACGGGCCGCCGTCGAAGGGATGCTGTGCGGGCTGGCGGGAGGACTGGATGCCCTCCGCGCCCTGGGCCACCCGGCCGAGCGGCTTCTGCTGATCGGCGGCGCCGTGCAGAACCCTGCGGTCCAGCGGATTGCGGCCCAGGTTTTCGACCTGCCCGTGCTGGTTCCGAGCCCCGGCGAATACGTGGCCCGGGGAGCTGCCGTGCAGGCGGCCTGGGCACTGACGGGAGAACGGCCGGCATGGAACGTGGCAATGGACGGCCACCCCGAGCCGGACTTCCAGCCACCCATCGCGGAACAATACAGGGTGGAGCAGCGCAAAGCGGAGCAGGGCGCCAGTTGAAGTCCTCCGCTGGTTGAGCCTGTCGAAACCGAGCCGGTGGTTGAGCCTGTCGAAACCCGAGCCGCGGAGTGGCTCTGTGGTCCGCTGGTTGAGCCTGTCGAAACCGGCAAGCTCAACCGGCGGAGCCTCTGCGTGCCGGCGGCACCCAACTGGGTAGCACTTCAGGGCCTTCTCAGCGCTGGGAACGCCCTGACGTGCTACCTACTTTCGTTCTCCGGTGGGTTCAAGGAACTTTTTGGATCCCGCCCTCAACCTGGGTCCGATCGTCCTTTAATGTCGTACCCCCTTGGCAGACTGGGTGCATGGAAGGCTTCGGGAATTCAGCACTGACAGCAGGAGCGCCGCACGGCGGCGTTCTGCAGGCTGCCGCCCTTCCCGATGCCGCTTTCCCTTTCGAAGCGTTCCCGGAAGGCGCCATTCCATTCGATCAGTTCGCGGACGACGGATTGCCGTATGACGATGACATCGACGCCGCGTTCCCGGCATCGTTTCCTGAGGACCCGTTTCCCGAGGCCCTGTTTGCCGATGTCCTGTTCGCTGCCGGCGCCGCCACCAGCGCAGCCACCGGCACTGATGGGCGCGGGCCCGGTACCCGGCGGCCGGCTTTGGCGGACCGGGTCGCTGCGGCAACCGCCCTTCTGCGGGCCGATCTGAGCGCCGACGGTGCCGGGCTGATCGACCAGACGCACGCGTACGAGAACGTCAAGAACATGCTTGCCGGGCAACAGGCGAGGCTTGCCGTGACCTTCGAGGCCCGGCACAGCCAGGAGCAGACGGACCTTGGGACGGATGAGGGCCGGGCGACACTGACCGCCGAGGATCTGGGCAAAGACCGCAGCAATGACCGGGGCCCGGGCGCGGCCGAGCAGATCGCCCTGGCCCGGGGCGAGTCCCCGCACCGCGGCGGCCGGCTGCTCGGCACAGCCAAGGCCCTGGTGCAGATGCCCCGCACCCTGGCCGCCCTGGACACCGGACAGCTCAACGAAGAACGCGCCATGCACATCGTGAAGGAAACCGCCTGCCTGAGTGCGGCCGACCGGACCGCCGTCGACGAGGAACTCGCCGCCGACACCGGAACCTTCACCGGCGCCGGGACCCGCACCGTCATCGCCGCCGCCCGGGCCGCCGCCACCCGCAAGGACCCCCGCTCCGTCGCCCAACGCGCCAGCCACGCCGCAACCGAACGGACCGTCAGCCTGCGCCCGGCCCCGGACACCATGACCTACCTGACCGCCCTGCTCCCCGTCCACCAAGGCGTCGCCGTCTACGCGGCCCTGACCCGGCACGCCGACACCCTCCACGCCGCCGGCGACCCACGCTCCCGCGACCAAATCAAAGCCGACACCCTCGTCGAACGCACCACCGGCACCCCCGCCGGCATCACCGGCATCGAAATCAACCTCCTCATGACCGACCGCACCCTCCTCCAGGGCGACACCGAACCCGCCCGGATCCCCGGCTACGGTGTTGTCCCCGCAGACTGGGCACGTGACCTCCTCACCCACGGACCGGGAGAAGGAGGCGAGGAGCTCAAGACCTGGATCCGCCGGCTCTACACCGCCCCGGAGACCGGCGACCTGGTCGCCATGGACTCGCGACGGCGCCTGTTCCCGGCGCCGCTGCGCCGCTTTATCCGGATCCGGGACGACACCTGCCGCACCCCCTACTGCGACGCCCCCATCCGCCACCACGACCACATCATCCCCTGGCACGGCGGCGGCGCTACCAGCCTGGCGAACGGCGCAGGACTGTGCGAAGCGTGCAACCACACCAAAGAACTCCCCGGCTGGAAAGCCCAACCCATTCCCGGGCCGCGGCACACCATCGAACTAACTACACCCACCGGCCACACCTACTACTCCACCGCACCGCCACTACCCGGATCTGGACAAACCGGAACCGGGCTGCCCGAAACAACCCGCTCGGTACGGTCAGCACCAATCCGACAACGGTGAAGCGGCGGCGGAAATACCGCCGCCGCCGAACCCGGCCAAGGGAGGAGTTAGCTCCTACGAGCTGACCTCGGCGACCTGCACGGCCAGCGCCGTCAGTTCCACTGGCTCCGGACGGGCCACCGTGCTCTTGATCTGCACCGCGGAACCCGTCCGGGCCGAAGCCAGCATGGACTCCATCACGTCGAGGACGTGGTAGGCCAGCTGCCCGCCGGCGCGCGGCTCGGAGCCCTCTGGTGTTGCGGCGAGGTCGGCGATCCCGAAACCGCGTCCGGAGTCGACGTAGCCGGCCGAGACTGGCAGGGTCTGCCAGTCGTCCGCGCCCAGCGGGAAGACCTGGACATCGCCGTCGAAATGGTTCGGGTCGGGCACAGCCAAGGAGCCGCGTTCACCGTGGATTTCGATGTTGGGCGACTTGGACTTCACGGCGTCGAAGCTCATGAGCAGCGTGGACAGTGCACCGGAAGCGTGCATCAGCACCCCAGTGACATGCGAGTCGACCGCCACCGGCACCGTCTCACCAGCGCGCGGCCCGGAGCCGATGGTCCGCTCGTTGCGGGTGTGGCTGGCGGCGCCGACGACGGAGACTACCGGGCCCAGAAGCGTGACCAGCGCGCTCACATAGTACGGACCCATGTCCAGCAGCGGTCCGCCGCCGGGCTGGTAGTAGAAGTCCGGGTTCGGATGCCAGCGTTCGTGGCCGGGCGTCACCATGGTGGCTGTTGCGCTGATCGGCGCGCCGATCAGGCCGTCGTCAATCGCCTTGCGGGCGGTCTGGATCCCGGTGCCGAGCACCGTGTCGGGGGCGCAGCCGACGACGACGCCCGCCTCGCGTGCCGCCTCCAACACCTGCCGTGCCTCGGCGGTGGTCGCCGCGAGCGGCTTCTCCCCGTAGACACCCTTTCCGGCGGCAATGGCCTTGAGTGCAACGTCGGCGTGGGCCGCGGGGATGGTCAGGTTCAGGACGAGGTCGACGTCCTCCGCGGCGAGGAGGCTGTCCACGGAAAGTGCGCGGACGCCGTCGTAGTCGTCCGCAACAGCCTGGGCGCGCGCGGGGTCCAGATCGGCCACGGCCACCAGTTCGATCTGGTCGAGCCGGCGGAAATTCGCGAGGTACTGGGCGATGATGGCGCCGCAGCCAATAATTCCTACTTTCAACGGCTTGCCCACAGCAGGCCCCTTTCGATGATGGTGCGGACGTTGCTGTCCTGGAGGATGTCGACGTGATGGCCGGGGGTAGTGACGAAGATCCGGCCCTTGCCCCATTGGCGGGTCCAGACGGCCGGTGAGGTCACCTCGCGGTGCCAGGGGTCCCACTCGCGGACCTTCTGGGTGGTGGTGGCGAGGACGTCGATGTAGTCGTCGGCCAGGACCCAGTACTGCTCGGTGACAAGTTCGAAGTCGGAGATGCCTTCGGTGATGGGGTGGTGGGCGGCGGCCGGGAGCATCTTCACGGTGTACGGCACGTAGTTGTCGGACTGCTCCCCGATGCGCTCGTCCGGATGCTTGCCGGGGTGGCACGCGAACTGGCCGCCTATCAGGTGCAGGTAGTCGGAGTTGTTGCGGTAGGAATCAGCGATCCCACCGTGCCAGCCGGCCAGGCCGGTGCCATTCTCGACGGCGGCTCGCAGTCCCTCGAACTCGTCCCTTTCAATCGTGGTCATGGTCATGCACTGCATAATCAGGTCCACGCCCGCCATGTAGGTGGCGTCGGCGTAGACCTTGGGCGATTCCTCGACCCGCACGTCGTACCTGTTGCTTTTCAGGAACGGGATGAAAAGCTCGGTGGCTTCGAAGGGCTGGTGGCCGTCCCAGCCGCCGCGCACCACCAGGGCGGACTTGTTTCCGGTCATGACAAAGCTCCTTTGGTTAACAGGTATTAGTGGTTCAGCGGGTGGCGAAGGCGGCGTCGAATGCCGCGGCGGGCGGGGCAATGGCCGCGAGGTTCTTGACCAGTGCGAGTGCCTGCGGTGCACCGGTCAGGCGGTCCATGCCGGCGTCTTCCCATTCGATGCTGGTGGGGCCGGCGTAGCCGATGGCGTTCAGGGTGCGGAAGATCTTGTTCCACTGCACATCCCCGTGCCCAGCCGTGACGAAGTCCCAACCACGGCGCGGATCGGCCCAGGCCAGGTGCGAGCCGAGCCGGCCGTTGCGCCCGTCGAGCTGGCGCACGGACTCCTTCACATGCACGTGCAGGATGTGCTCGGCGAAGTCCTGCAGGAACATCACGGGGTCCAGGTCCTGCCAGATGAAGTGTGACGGGTCGAAGTTCAGCCCGAAGGCGGCCCGGTGCCCGATAGATTCCAGGGTGCGCTTGGTGGTCCAGTAGTCGTAGGCGATCTCGGAGGGATGCACCTCAAGGGCAAAGCGGACTCCGACCTCGTCAAAAACGTCGAGGATCGGGTGCCAGCGGTCAGCGAAGTCCCGGTACCCGGCGTCGATCATGGCCTGCGAAGCGGGCGGAAACATCGCCACGGCCTTCCAGATGGAGGAGCCGGTAAACCCGGTCACGGTCTTCACGCCAAGCCTGGCCGCTGCCCGGGCGGTGTCCATCATGGACTGCGCCGCCCTGGTGCGGACGCCCTCCGGATCGCCGTCGCCCCACACCGCAGGCGTCAGTATGCCCTGGTGGCGCTCGTCGATCGGGTCATCGCAAACAGCCTGCCCGGTGAGGTGGTTGGCAATGGCGAAAACTTTGAGGTTGTTCTTCTCCAGGATGTCCAGCCGGCCCTTGAGATAGGAGTCGTCCTCTGCGGCGCGCCGCGGATCAAGGTGGTCGCCCCAGCAGGCGATCTCCAGGCCGTCAAAGCCCCACTCTCCGGCGAGCCGGGCCACCTCCTCGAAAGGCAGGTCGGCCCACTGGCCGGTGAAGAGCGTTATGGGTCGTGTCATCGGTTTTCCTGTTCTGCAGTCATGGGTCTCAGACTTTCTGCCATTGGCTGGAGTTGGCTGCGCTGGCCTCCACAGCGGCCAGTACGCGCTGGACCTGCAGGGCGTCCGCGAAGGACGGTTCCGGCTGAGTGCCATTTGCAAGCGCGTGAACGAGGTCGACCACCTGGTGAGTGAAGCCGTGCTCGTACCCGAGGCCGTGTCCGGTGGGCCACCAGTTGCCGACGTACGGATGCTCAGGTTCGGTGACGAAGATCCGGCGGAAGCCGGCGTCGGGTGATTCGGCTGCATCGTAGAAGGAGAGGGCGTTCATGTCCTCGAAGTCGAAGGCGAGGGAAGCCTTGGTGCCGTTCAGTTCCAGCCGCATCGCGTTCTTCCGCCCCAATGCGTAGCGGGTCGCCTCGAAGACGCCGACGGCGCCCCCTGCGGCAGCGCCGCCGTCGAACCTTGTGTCTTCAAAGCGGGCACTGAAGATGGCTGCGTCATCCACGGTGACGGCTCCGCGGGGTGCGTCCCGGCCGACGTCGCCGTGACCGCCCAGGCCCACCAGGTCCCCAGCCAGGGGCCGCTCGGGAACGAACGTCTCCAGAAGCGCGGAGACGCCGGTGATCCTCTGCCCCGTGATCCATTGGGCCGCGTCGATGCTGTGCGCTCCGATGTCCCCCAGTGATCCGGATCCGGACTTGCTCTTGTCCAGCCGCCACGTCATGGGTGCGTTCTCATCGGACAGCCAGTCCTGAAGGTACTGCGCGCGGACATGGCGGATGGTCCCCAGCCGGCCTTCGTCCACCATGCGCTTGGCAAGTGCCAGCGCCGGCGTGCGGCGGTAGCTGAATCCGCACATCGCAAAGACACCCCGCTTCGCTGCCGCCTCTGCCACAACGGTCATCCGCTCCGCCTCCTCGACGGAGTTGGCCAGCGGTTTTTCGCACAGCACGTGCTTGCCGGCCTCGAGGGCGGCGGCCGCGATCTCGGCGTGGGTATTGCCGGGCGTGCAGATATCGATCAGATCGATGTCGTCGCGTTCGATCAGCCGGCGCCAGTCTGTTTCGGCCGACTCCCAGCCGAGCTTGTCCGCGGCTGCCCTGACGCCGCTGGCATTTCGGCCGGCGACGGCGGTGAGCTGCGGCTGCAGGGGCAGGTCGAAGAACCGGGGCGCTGTTCGCCAGGCCTGTGAATGGGCGGCCCCCATGAAGGCGTAGCCCACCATGCCGACCCGCAGCGGCTTTGCGGTTGTCATCCAATGTCCTTTCGGTTGTTCGCTGGTTGAGGTTGTCGAAACCGGGCCTCGACAAGCTCGACCAGCGGCGTAGTTATTTGGTGAAACCGGCAGTCAGGCCGCTGATCAGCTGGCGCCGGGCCACGATGTACAGCACCAGGAGTGGCAGCGTGGCCAGCACTACCGAGGCGAGCACCGCGGGGATGTTGACGCTGAATTCGCCCTGGAACGTCCACAGCGAGAGCGGCAGCACCCGCGTGGCGGGGCTCTGGGTGAGGATCAGCGGGAACAGGAAGCCGTTCCAGACGTGCAGGGCGTTGTAGATACCCACGGTGATCACCGCGGGCTTGGTCATCGGCAGGGCCAGCCGCCACAGCATGGCCCAGTCCGAGCAGCCGTCCAGCCGCATCGACTCGAACAGCTCGTTGGGCACGTCCCGCATGAAGTTCGACAGGATGAGGACGGACACCGGAATGGCGAAGGCGATGGATGGCAGGATCAGGGCCAGCAGTGTGTCGTAGAGGTGGGCCCGGGTGATCATCCAGTAGATCGGGATGATGGTGGCGTGGAGCGGAATGGCCAGGCCCAGGAGGAACAGGTTGTTGGTCCAGTTCACGAACCGGCCTTTGCCTCGGACGATCGCGTATGCAGCCATGAACGAGACGAACAGTGCCGGAATGACCGTGCCCAGCGTGACCACGACGCTGTTCAGGAAGTACCGGGCAAAGTCGTTTTCCAACACCAGCTTGTAGTTGTCCAGTGTCGGTTCGGCAGGCGGAAGCATGGGGTTAGTGGCAAAGAATCCGGCCTGGTTCTTCAGGCTGGTGATCACCACGTAGTAGATGGGCAGGACGATCACCGCGAGCCAGAGCCAGCCGCCGAGGCCGCCGGGTAGGTTTGGCCGACGGCGGCCGGCGCGCCTGGAGTTCTGGCGCGGAGTGGCGTGGGTAAGGACCGGCGCCTCCGGAGCCGCGGGGAGCTGAGTTGTGGAAGCCATCAGGCTCCTTCCAATTGGCTGTCGTTCCGGTTCTTGCCGCCAAGGCGCTGCAGCAGCAGGGCCAGGCCCAGTCCGATGACGATCAGGATCACGCCCAGGGCGCTCGCCGCCCCCATGTCGTTGGCCTTGAAACCGGTCAGGTACATGTGCAGCGGCAGTAGCCGGGTGCTGTAGCCCGGGCCTCCGCCGGTGAGAACGAAAATCAGGTCAAAGTAAGCCAGGCTGCCCACCACCATGAGGGTGGAGGAGGTGATGATGGTGTACTTCAGCTGGGGCAGGGTGATGTTCAGGAACTGCCTGACCCGCCCCGCGCCGTCGATCTCCGCGGCCTCATACAGCGAGGTGGGGATCTGCCGCACGCCGCCTTGGTAGATGAGGGTGTGGAACGGGACGAACTGCCACGCGATGACGAAGACCACCACAAACAGGACGAGGTCGGAGTTACCCAGCCAGTCCTGGATCAGGAAGGGCACCTGGAGGCCCGGACCGAGACCGAAGTTCGGGTCCAGCAGCGCCTTGAAGGCAATGGCAACGGCGGCTGAAGAGAGCAGGAGCGGCAGGAAGTACAGGACGGCGAGCGCTGCCCGGTACTTCTGGCTTCCTGCAGTAAAGACGCCGAGCAGCAGGCTGATCGGAGCCTGGACGATGAACGAGAAGAACACGATCTTGGCGGTCACCAGCAGGGCGTTGCCGGTGACGGGGTCGGTGAATACCGTGGTCCAGCTGGCCAGGCCCTCAAGCCGGATCTCGCGCAGGCCGTCCCAGCTGGTGAAACTGAGGAAGACGACGCCGGCCAGCGGGACGACGGCGAACACCAGGAAGAAGACAAGGGCCGGCGCTGCCAGCCACCCCGACGGGCCCGTGTCGCGGACCCGCCGGCGGTCGGAACTCGTGATGGTCACGCTGTTACTTCCCGATCGTGGCGTTCATCGTGGCGACGAACTGCTCCGGGGTGATCTTCTTGAGGAAGATCTGGTCAAGGTTGGACAGCATCGCGTCGCCCTGCGCGGGGCTCAGCGCCTGGTCCCAGGAGAGTGTGAAGCTCGGCGCCTTCTTGGCCAGGCCGTAGACGAAGGTGAGGAAGTCCTTGTCGGGTGAAGCCTCGAGCTTGCTGTCGATGCCGTTGACTACCGGGACGGCGCCCGAGGCAATGAGGGCGTCCGTGTCGGCGTCAGTGAACATGCCATCCTTGACGTAATTGAGGGCGGCCTTCTTCTGCTCGTCGGTGGCCTTGGCGGAGATTGACCAGAAATTGGAAGGATTGCCCACCACGTTGGCGGGGTCGCCCTTGCCGCCTTCGACGGTGGGGAAGGTAGTGAAGCCGAGCTTGCCGCCGGTGACGAAGCTGCCTGCGTCCTTCTTCATGCCCTGGTAGATCCAGCCGCCCTGCAGGACCATGGCCGCCTTGCCCGTGTAGAGCAGGGCCTGGTCGGCGTTGCTGTCCGCGGCGATGGAGGAGAAGCCGTTCACGAAACCGCCGGCGTCCACCAGCTGCTGGATCTTGGTCAGCGCCTCGGTCACCGCGGGGTCCGACCACGCGTTGGGCTTGTCTGCTGCGATGTTCGCGAAGACCTCGGGACCGCCGATGCGCTCAACGAGGTACTCCAGCCACATGAGGTCCGGCCACTTGGACTGGCCGCCCAGGGAGAAGGGGGCGACGCCGGCCTCCTTGAATTTCGGCACAAGCGCCATCAGCTCGTCCCAAGTCTTTGGTGGCTGTGCGCCGACCTTGTCGAAGACTTCCTTGTTGTAGTACAGAACCACGGGCTGGACGTTGTTGTTCGGCAGGGCGTAGGTCTTGCCGTCGATCTCGCCGTTCTTCAGGACGGAAGGAAGGTAGCGATCCTTCACGTCGGGGTTCTCCTTGACGAAGGCCGAGAGGTCCTCCACCTGGCCCGCATCAACATAGGACTTCAGGACACCGCCGCCCCAGCCGTAGATAAAGGTAGGGCCTTCGCCGGCGCCGACGGCGGTGCGGACCTTGGTCTTGTAGGCATCGTTGGCGAAGAAATCCAGTTTGATGGACTGGTCGGAGTGTGCGCTGTTCCAGGCCTCGACGGATTTTTGCAGCACAGGCTGGTTTCCGCCCGTCAGGCCCCACATGGAGGCCGAACCGTCACCTGCCGCGGTGGATCCGGCCGGGCCGCTGGAGCCGCAGGCAGCCAGGCTCACAGAGAGGGTGGCTGCTGAGATTGCCATCGCGACCGAGCGCAACTTTCGAGTTGTCATCTAAACATTTCCATTCATCCATCGGGCTCGACGCTGATAGCCCGGCTTTGCGTATACGGGAGACCGCCTGGAATCAGGCCGCACTGCCCATGAACTGTTTGCTGAGACGTTCACCGCTGCTCCGAAATATTTCGATAAAATTTGCGGTGTGACATAAAACATAACGATGTGGCGGGGATGCGTCAAGGGCTTTCTTTTGTTTTAAAGCTTGATGGGGCGTTGACGAAAGCATTGGAAGCCTGCAGACTGAGGTCTCGAAATCTTTCGAAAAGGGAACGGATGTCCAGGATCGAATCTCAAGGCAAGCTGACGTTGGCGGCCGTGGCGCGGGAGGCGGGTGTCTCCACTCCCACTGTCTCCAAGGTGATCAACGGCAGGGACGACGTCTCTGCGGACACCCGTGCCAAAGTGCTGACCGCGCTGGCGCGGACCGGTTACAAGTCTCCGCTGCAGAACCGCCGGAACGCCTCGGGCCGGCAAATGGTCGAGGTGGTCATCGACAACCTGGAATCCGGCTATGCCGTAGAGGTGCTCAACGGCGTGCTGGAGTCCGCAGCCGTCTCGGACATCGAGGTCCTGCTGAACGTCACCGGCAAGCAGGGCGCATCAACCCTGACCCCGGAGCAGCGCGCCCAGCGGATCGTGGATGAAGGCCGCTGCGGCATGATCGTCGTGACATCAGCCTTCGGGGACGCCCAGCTGGATGCCTTTCACCGGCGGAAGATCCCCGTGGTGGTCATTGACCCCCTGAATCCGCCTCCGGGGGACGTGGTCAGCGTCGGTGCAAGCAACTGGGCGGGAGGAAAGGCCGCGACTTCCCACTTGCTGGAGCTTGGCCACCGCCGGATTGCCTTCCTTGGCGGCCCGGATACAGCCGAATGCAACCAGGCGCGGCTACACGGGTATATGGCGGCCATGCGCTCCGCCGGCGTGGGCGTCGAGGACGAGTATGTCCTGTCGGGTCATTTCCGGTCGGAACACGGCGCCAAGGGCATGAAGCACCTGCTTGGACTGGACCAGCCTCCCACCGCCATCTTCGCCGGCAGCGACAGCATTGCCCTGGGTGTGCTCGCCGAAGCGCGCCGGCAGGGGATCCGGGTGCCTGATGACATGAGCCTGGTCGGCTTCGACGGCACATACCAGGCCGAGGAGTCGGTGCCGCCGCTGACGTCGGTTTCGCAGCCGCTGCAGGAAATGGGTGCCACTGCCCTGCGCTTCGTCCTGCGCCAGATGCGGGGCGAGGTGCTGGATTCGCGAAGGGTGGAACTCGCCACCCAACTGGTGGTCAGGGAGTCCACCGCGCCGCCGCGGGAAGATGGGCCGCGGAAAAACCGGCTTCGTAAAGATGGGATTGTCTCGGGCTAGCCTCGGCTCGGCCGCCTCCTGCGGGTTAAGCTGTGACCAGTGCCCTTCAGGCAGCTGGAGGAAGTCGATCTGTGCCGGGGGGAACAGTCTGATGAGTCGTGTGAACGTGCCGGGTGACCCGCTTGACCTTCCTTCGGGCCACGGCTCCGGCAGTCCTTTGATCGACAGGATGGACGCCTTTCTTGGCGGCCTCGGGAGACGCGGCAAGGTGGTGATGAGCCAGCTGCCCCTTTCCGTCACGGTCGCGCTGGTGGTTGCCGCCACCGCCGTCTTTCACCCCGAATCGCTGGCCGATGCCGGCTTCCAGACCGCATTGCTGGCACACGCCGCACTTTTTGGCTTGAGCGTCGCCGTGCCCTGGAACAGACTTCCTGCGGGCGCATACGCGGTGATTCCGGTGCTGGACTGTGTGGCCATTGGATTCACACGGGAGACCGGCGGTTCCAACTTCAACGTCCTGAGCCTCCTGCTGGTCTTTCCTGTGACGTGGCTGGCCGTGGACCGCAACCGGGCCGGCGTCGTCCTTGCCGCGGGCGCTGCCCTCCTCAGCACCCTGCTGCCCGCGGCGGCTCTCGGAAATGTACCGACCCAGGCGTCGATGATCCGGACGATCTTCCTCCCGCTGGTCATGACTGCAATCGCAGTGACGGCCCACGTGGTGGCGGGCACGCTCTACCGCCAGCGTGAGACCCTGGTCAGGAAGGACGAAGCGCTCGCGGACACGGCCGCCGAGAGCATCCGCAGGCAGCAACTCCTTGACGCAGTGCTTTCCACGGTCAATGTTGGCGTGTGGGTCGTTGACCAGAACGGACGGAACGTGCTGACCAACAAAGCCTTGCAGACGGACGCGGCGCTGTCCGGACTGGCCCCGTCAGCCAACCAACCGCGGCTGTTCGAGGCTGACCGGACCACTTCGGTGCCACCGGAACGCTTCCCGACAGCGCGCGCCGCCGCCGGCGAGACGTTCACTGACGCGCTGTACTGGGCCGGTGAAAGCAAGGCCGGTGAAAGCAATGCCGGCGTGGACGAGGACATGCGCGCCTATTCGGTCACGGCCCGCACCATGAGCTCAGGGAACGGAGATCATGCAGGTGCGGTGATCACCTTCGCTGAGGTCACGGCGCTGATCCGTGCCCTGTCCGCCAAGGACAACTTCGTCGCCACCGTGTCCCATGAGCTCCGCACCCCGCTGACGTCCATCCTGGGCTACCTCGAACTGGTCCTGGATGAGCCCGGCCACGA
Organism: Arthrobacter globiformis; assembly: GCF_030817195.1. Lineage (NCBI taxonomy): Bacteria > Bacillati > Actinomycetota > Actinomycetes > Micrococcales > Micrococcaceae > Arthrobacter > Arthrobacter globiformis. The sequence continues at coordinate 611,625 of NZ_JAUSYZ010000001.1, forward strand.
AGACATCGAAGACGAGCTGAAGATAGTGCAGCGCAACGCCACTCACCTGCTCGGCCTTGTGAACGATCTGATCGCCGTCGCTTCGGAACGCGTGGAACTGAACCTGCAGGAAACCGACGTTGCCGGCCTGCTGGCAGGCGCCGTGGCTTCCGCGGGCGCCCATGCCAACGGCAGTGGTGTGGAACTGGTCCTCGAGGTCGAGTGCAGTCCGCCCACGTAAACTGGCAGCATGCGGTTGGTAGCGAGTGACATAGACGGAACGATCCTTGGGCACGACGGAAAAATCAGTGACCGCACCGTCCGTGCCTTCCACGCCTGCCGGAGGGCCGGCGTCGAACTCGTCTTTGTCACCGGCCGCCCGCCGCGCTGGCTGCACCCGCTCGAGGAGCAGCTGGGCCACACCGGCACCGTGATTTGTTCGAACGGCGCCGTGGTCTGGGACCTCGAAGCGGACAAGGTTGTCTCGGCGCAGACCATGGCCATCGACGACATCTTCGAAATCCGGCGGATCATCAAAAAGGTGCGCCCCACCGCCCTCTTCGCCGCCGAAACCCTCACCGGCTTCCACCTCGAGCCAGGCTTCATCGAAAACGGCTCAAGCGAACTGCTGTCCGAATTCACCCCTGCCCCGCTGGCCTCGACGCTCAGCGCGGAGGACGCCGTCGTCAAGTTCCTGGCCATCGTCCGCGAAGGCACGGCCGACGAGTTCCTCGCGGAGGTAAGTCCCGCCGTCGGGAGCCTCGCGTCGGTGACGCACTCGGCGCCCACCGTCGCCATGCTGGAGCTCGCCGTGCCCGGGATCAACAAGGCCGTTACGCTGGCCGAATACGCCGCCTCGCTGGGGATAGATGCCGCGGACGTTGTGGCGTTCGGCGACATGCCCAACGACATTGAGATGCTCCGCTGGGCCGGCCACGGCTACGCCATGGCCAGCGGGCATCCGGAGGCGATCCGGGCGGCCGGCCAGCAGGCGCCGCACTTCGACGACGACGGCGTGGCCCAGATTCTCGAGGAAAAGCTCGCCGCGCTGGGGCTTCAGCTGCCGTAAGCCAGGCGTCGCCCGGCTGTCACCGAACTCCCGGCTGGCGGCCAACCTGCGTTCATGTCCGCACCGTAGGGTGCGGCCTGTTGGGTGAGTGACCGATAGGGGACATCGTGGCCAGGAAAAAGAGCAAAACTGCGGCCGAGGCTCCGCTGCGTCCCGTTGAGCCGGCAGCGAACTGGTCGGCCCTGCGCGAGGGGGACCGGGTCAGTGTCCGGCTGGCGCTGGGGATTGAAACCGGCGGCCTAGTTTCGGCTGTCACTCCGGACCGCACCGTGGTGTGGGTGGATCTCGACGGCGGCCGCGGCCGCACGCTCCTGCACTGCAGCGACGGCGTGGAGATCCTGCCCGCCTGAGGGTGCTCCGTTAAGCTTCGGGGATGACGGGAACCCTGCCTTACTTCTCCGCTGCTGGGCCTGTGGCCTTAGCCCACCGCGGATTTTCGCGTGCCGGCCTGGAAAACTCCCTGGCGGCGTTCCGCGCGGCCGTCGAGCTTGGCTATTCCCACCTCGAAACGGATCTCCACACCACGTCCGACGGCGAGCTGTTCCTCTTCCACGATCTGACCCTGGACCGGGTCACGGACGGTCACGGCCGGATCCGTGACCTCACGGCAGACGAGGTGCGGCGCGTTCGCATCGGCGGGACGGAGCCTGTGCCCACGTTTGACGAACTTGTGGCGACATTTCCGAATACGCGCTTCAATCTCGAGGTCAAGGACTGGCACTCCGTCCCCAGCGTGGTGGCCGCGATAGAGCGCCACCAGGTCCATGACCGGGTGCTGATCGCCAGTTTCTCCGACCGCCGGCGCCGCGCGGTCCTGAAGCAGCTCAGCCGCAGGACGGCGTCGTCGGCGGGGAGGCAGGCCAACGCCCTCTTCCTGGTGCTGGGGCCGCTGCTGTCCGTTCGCGCGCTCAGGTCACCAGTGCGCGCCGTGCTGCGCCGGGCCCTGCGCGACGTCGACGCCCTGCAGGTGCCGGTCCGCTACCGGGCCATCCCCGTCATCACCCCGGGGTTTGTGCGCCGGGCGCATGAGCACGGGCTGTACGTGCACGCCTGGACCATCAACGACCCCGCCGAGATGCACCGGCTGCTCGACCTCGGCGTGGACGGGATCATCTCCGACCGCGCCGACCTGCTGAAGGAAGTCCTGCAGGCGCGCGGGCAGTGGGGCTAGGTATCCAGCCAGGCGCGCTCAGAACCTGGCCGCATCCCAGAACTTAGCCGCGTCCCAGACCGGTGCCCGGGTCCTGGTCCCCTTCGGAAGGATCTGCCCGCAGCTCCTCCGGATCCGGATCGGGGAGCCCCGCCGGGCCGGGGACGCCGCGCGCTGCTTCCGGCGCATCCGTGGCACCTGCCGCGCCGATGCCGCCGGACGTCGCTGGTCCGGCTGACTCGTCGGCTGACTCATCCGTGCCCGACGTGCCTTGGCCTCCGCTCGCCTCGGTGCCCGGGCCCTGCGGTGTGTAGGTGGTGCGGCCGCTTTGCTGCGGACCGAGGTCGTCATCCCCCGCGTTGGAACCTTCGCTGATGGAGGAGTGGACCTGGATGTCTTCGTCGGATGCTCCGGGCTCAGGAACGTGGGCGTCGTCCGTGGGATCGGACGTCTGCCCCAGGTCCTCCATCGCGTTTTCCGCTGCTTTGCCAATGCTGTCGCCGATTCCCATCAGTTTGCTCCTTAGATACGTTCCGGCCGGGGCCGGACTGTGCGGCATCTGACTGTTCCAGAATTATCAGCATGCTTACAATTAGTCCAGTGTTGCCGGACCCCCGGCCGCATGAGTCCGTCACCGAAGTCCGTCGCCATGCCGGCGTACCTGTTCCAAGGAGGACCGCAAAAACCATGAGCACCTACCATCCCGAAAATGACCCGGCCAATCCGGACCGGGACGCCGCCAGGACAGATGAAGCCAAAACAAAGGGCGCAGCCGGCGGGGACTCGGCCGCCACGCCCAACCCCGATCCCTTGGACGGTAACGTCACGGGACTTGAGCCCGGCGGGGGAGTGCCGCCCGGCGAGACGCCGCCCGCCGAAGACCAGATGAGCGGCGACCAGGGGCACGACGAATAAGTAGGACGACTATCGGAAGGAGTCGGCGATGGCTGACCGGCTGGTTGCCGACGTAATGGTGGAGCGCCTCAAAGCTTGGGGCGTTAACAGGGTCTTCGGCTACAGCGGGGACGGCATCAACGGCTTTATGGGCGCCCTGCGCCGCAGCACCGAGGGCCGCGGCGCGGGCGGCGCTGGCAGCACCAAGGGCAGCGGCACAGGCGGAGCCGACAGCATCAAGAGCAGCGCCGGCGTCGAATTCGTCCAGGCCCGGCACGAGGAAACAGCGGCGTTCATGGCCGTCGGGCACGCCAAGTACACCGGCAAGGTGGGTGTGGTGACGTCCACCCAGGGGCCGGGGGCCGTGCATCTCCTCAATGGACTCTACGACGCCAAGCTGGACAGCGTCCCCGTGGTGGCCATCATCGGCCAGCAGAGCCGCAGCGTGCTGGGGTCGGCCTACATGCAGGAAATCGACCTGCTCACGCTCTTCAAAGACGTGGCGGCCCAGTTCGCGCAAATGGTCAGCACCCCGGAGCAGCTTCCCATGGTGCTGGACCGCGCCTTCCGAACAGCCCTCGAAACCCGCACGCCGTGCGTCGTGATCGTGCCACACGACATCCAGAAGGCCCCGGCCCCAGAGCTCGAGCAGGGGCACGGCATCATCGTCACCGCGCCCGAATGGCAGCCCGCCCGGGTACTGCCCCACGATGATGACATGGCCAGGGCCGCCGAGGTGCTGGGAGCCGGCAGCAAGGTGGCGTTCCTGGTGGGCCAGGGCGCCAAGAACGCCCAGTCCGAGGTCATCGCCCTGGCCCAGCAACTGGATGCCGGCATCACCACCAGCCTCCTGGGCAAACCGTACATCGATGAGACACTGCCGTTCGCCGTGGGCACCATGGGGCATCTCGGTTCCACGGCCAGCGCGCACCTGATGGGGAACTGCGACACCCTCCTGATCATCGGCTCCAACGACCCGTGGACGGAGTTCTATCCGAAACCCGGCGCTGCCCGGGCCGTCCAGGTGGACATCGACGGCCGGAAGGTCGGAAACCGCTACCCCGTTGAAGTGGGCCTCGTGGGCGATGCCGCCGAAACCCTTGCCAGGCTCGCGGAGCTGCTGAACGGCGCCGGCGGGCAGCCAGGCGGGCAATTGGGCGGGCAGCCGGAGGCGGGGGCCCGCAAGCAGTGGCGGGCGGATGTGGAGGAACAGGTCCGCAGCTGGCGGTCTCTCACCGAGGAACGCTCCCGCGTTCCGGCCAAACCCGTCAACCCGGAGCTCGTGGTCCGCGAGCTCAGCGGCCGGCTGCCGCGCAACGCCCAGGTGAGTGTCGACGTCGGCAGTTGCGTTTACTGGTACGCCCGCCAGCTGACCCTCCCGGAGGGAGTGCCGGCGCACCTTTCGGGGACGCTCGCCAGCATGGGCTGCTCGGTTCCTTACGGGATCGCGGCCAAGCTGGCCCGGCCGGACAGGCCGGTGGTGGCCCTGGCCGGTGACGGTGCCATGCAGATGGCCGGCATCGCCGAGCTGGTCACCGTCGCACACCGCTGGCGGCAGTGGTCTGATCCGCGCTTCGTCGTGTGCGTCTTCAACAACCGCGATCTGGCGGAGGTCACGTGGGAGCAGCGGGAAACCGAAGCCGAGCCACGGTTCCCGGCCAGCCAGGAGATCCCGGACTTTCCCTATGCCGGATACGCGGAGCTGCTGGGGCTGACCGGCATTCGCGTTGACTCCCCCGAGCAGCTCGCCAGTGCGTGGGACCGGGCGTTCGCGGCGGAGCGCCCCGTGGTGATCGAGGTCCTGACCGACCCGGACGTGCCCCTCCTGCCGCCGTTCCCGGCGGGAGCGGAAAAGCTGGACGGCATGCGGTCCGTGCTGTCCGGGGAAGGCGAATCCGGGAAGGGTGCGGCCGCGCTGCTGGACACCTATGCGGGCCAGGAGGAGCCGCAAAGCTGACCGCATGACGGACCAGGCAAGCCCATTCCCTGGCGCTGATGGCAGGATAGGGACATGCGTATCCTCATCGCCCCTGACAAGTTCAAGGGATCACTCACCGCCGTCGAAGCCGCCGCCGCCATCGCCGAGGGTGCACTCCGTGTCTACCCGGACGCCGTGACCACCCAGTTTCCGATTGCCGACGGCGGCGAGGGAACCCTGGAAGCCGCCGTCGCCGCCGGCTACGAGGAGCGGATCAACGCCGTCGTTGGTCCCATCCTGGCCCCGATTGGCGCCGCCTGGGCCCTCCGGAAGGACAAGTCCGGGGCCACCACTGCAGTCATCGAGACCGCGCAGGCTTCCGGCCTGGCCCACATGGAGCCCACACCGGAGAACTCCCTGCGGGCGCACAGTTACGGCTGCGGCCAGCTCATTGCCGCTGCCTTGGACGCCGGTGCCACGGAAATCGTGCTGGGCGTCGGCGGCTCGGCCATGACCGACGGCGGCAGCGGCGCCCTGCGCGCGCTGGGCCTTAAGCCGCTCGACGCCGCGGGGAACGTGGTGCCGCTGGGCGGCGGTTCACTGGCCGACGCCGTATCCCTGGATGTCACCGAACTGGATCCGCGGCTGTCCGCCGTCAGGTTCCGGATCGCCGTCGATGTCCAGAGTCCGCTCTACGGCGCCACCGGCGCTGCGCACGTCTTTGGCCGCCAGAAGGGCGCCGACGACGACGCCATTGAGAAGCTCGACGCCGGCCTGCGAAACTGGGCCTCCCTCCTCCGGGAGGCGACGGGCCGGGATGTCAACCTTCCGGGCGCCGGCGCCGCCGGCGGTTTCCCGGCGTCGTTCCTGGCATTCACCCAGGCCACCCTGGAAGGCGGATTCGCGCTGGTTGCCGCGTTGACGGGGCTGGCCGAAAAGCTTGCCGACGCCGACTTGGTGATCACCGGCGAGGGCTCCATGGACTCCCAGTCGCTCACCGGCAAGGCGCCGATCGCGCTCGCGGAGGCCGCCCGGGAGCGCGGCATCCCCGTAGTCGCGGTGGCGGGGCGGATCCTGGTCACGCCGGAGGAACTGGCCGAACACGGCGTGGTGGCTGCGGCGCAGCTGCTGGACGTCGCACCCAGCCCGCAGGACGCCATCTCCGACGCCGGCAAATACCTCGCCTGGGCCACGCGCCAGGTGCTGGAAGGGGCCTGACGCTACTGCTCCTCCTTCTGGGCCTTCCGGTGCAGGTGCACGGGGACATAGGCCAGGAGGATGGCCAGCACGGCGAGCAGCACGCCGCCGGCGATGAGGCCCACCCTGCGGCCGGCCGTAACATCGAACACCAGCGCGGCGGTTCCCACGCTCAGGGCCGCCACGCCGCCGAGGGCGATTTTGGTGATGTTGTCCGCGCTGGCTACGAGCGTTGCCTTGAGCCGCTTCCGGAACAGCCGGCGGTGGACGCTGACCGGCAGGAGGATGAACGCCGTGGTCAGCGCGGCGAGGGCGACGTTGACGAGGTAGAGCGTGACCTGGAAATCATCGAGCGTTTCAAAACGCTGCTGGAACGGCAACGTCAGCAGGAAGCCGGCCAGGATCTGGACTCCGGTCTGCAGGACGCGCAGCTCCTGGATCAGTTCCATCCAGTTTCGGTCCAGCTGCTCCTCTCGGGTCTCGTTCCTGCCGCTGCCAGCCCAGGTGTCCGGATCGGTCATGAACCCTCCTCTGTCTGGCCCGCTGCGGGCGTGCTTGCTCCAAACCTAGGCTCAAGTCTGCCCTAATTCAATAAATGCTAAGTTTGCTGACTAATGTTTTATGAGGTGGTGGACTTGCTCCTCAAACCTGCGTTAGGTTCGAACAACCGGCAGCCCGACAACGTGAGCAGGTGGACAATGACCGACCCAGCAAAGCAGCCTGACCAGCCAGGCGATCCCCGGGGAACGTACCACTCCGGGCCCTTTCCCGAGCAGGAACAGAAGCAGCCGGGCCTGACCGCCCCCATGGATCCGCAGCCGGACCACGGCGAGCTGAGCTATGAGGGAAGCGGGGCGCTGGAGGGCAAAGCGGCGCTTATCACAGGCGGCGACTCCGGCATCGGCAAGGCGGTGGCCATCGCCTTCGCACGCGAGGGCGCCGACGTCGCCATTTCCTATCTGCCCGAAGAGGAGGACGACGCGCAGGACACTGCTGAATGGATCCGCAAGACCGGCCGGCGGGCACTGCTCCTCCCCGGTGACGGCAGGAACGAGGACTTCAGCACGGCGATCGTCGATGACGCTGTTACTGAATTCGGCCGGCTCGATGTGGTGGTGCTCAACGCCGCCTACCAAAAGAACCGCGAGAGCCTTGAGTCGCTGCCCACGGAGGAATTCGACCGCGTCTTCAAGACCAACCTGTACTCGCTGCTGTGGACTGCCCGGGCAGCGCTGCCGCACCTGAAGGCGGGTGCCTCAATTATCACCACGGCCTCCATCCAGGCATTCAATCCGTCTCCCGGGCTCATTGACTATGCCATGACCAAAGCGGCCCAGGTGGCCTTCACCAAAGCCCTCGCCCAGGAACTGGGACCCAAGGGAATCCGCGTCAACGCCGTGGCGCCCGGCCCCATCTGGACGCCGCTTATCCCCGCCACCGAGTGGCCGGACAAGCTGCCGAAATTCGGTCAGGACACCCCGCTGCAGCGTGCCGGGCAACCCGCCGAGCTTGCCCCCGCCTACGTTCTGCTGGCGTCCGACGCCGGTTCGTACATTTCCGGGGCGGTGGTTCCCGTCACCGGCGGCAAGGGCCTTTGAGTCTTCCCGTGATGCCAAAGCAATTCCCAGCCAAGCAATTTCCCCACAAGCAGGAGGAACAGATGAGCCAGGACAACCAGCATGCAGCCCCTGAAGAGGAAGTAGGAGGCTACGGCACACCCACCGCGGAGCAGGAAGCCGGCGGCCAGCAGTTTGCCCAGCCCCGGGAAGAGGAAGACTTCGACGCCGCGGGCCTGAACCAGAACAGCCCGGAAGGTGAGACCTTCCAGACCGGCACGCCGAACCTTAGCCACTTCGCCGAGGAGGATCAGGACAGCTCCGGCGAACCCGGGGCAGGACGCTTCGGCGGAACCGACGAACAGCTCCACGCCGAGAACGAAAGCAGCGTGGCGGGCTTTGACCCGGTCCCCGGTGAATCACCGCTGCCGCGCGATCCGGACGCCTCACCCGGTGCGGGCGCCGAGGACGGGGACACGGCCGTGCCCTCGGCGGACGCCGAAATCGACGAAGGCAACGCTGACGAATCCAGCGCCGGACAGTTCTCCTCGGAACCCGGACAGGACGCCGCGGGCATTCCGGACGGCAGCGGGGACGACCTGCCGAAGGAAAAGTCACCCAACGACGACGACGAAACGTTCGACGCCGGATAAGCGTTTTTGCACCACTTTCGAAACCGGCACGGCCGCGGCGCCCCTTCGAACAGGGGCGCCGCGGCCTTGCCATTGGGCCGGAGCCACGAAAGCGGTGCAGAAATGCTAGCGCTTCTTGGGCTGCCTCTTCGCTGCGGCGTTGATGGCCGCCTTGGCGGCGGGCGGCAGGCCCGGCTGCTCGGTCTCCGGCTCGGCAGCGGTGCCGCGCGCCCTCGCGATGGCCCTCATGCCGTGGTAGATCACCAGGGCTGCGGCGGACCCGAGCGCGATGCCCGTGAACTTCAGTTCCCCGACAGTCCAGGTGTAGTCCGCGATGCCGATGATGAGGGAGACCGCGGCCGTGGTCAGGTTGACCGGGTTCGAAAAGTTGACCTTGTTCTGGACCCAGATCTTCACACCGAGGATGCCGATCATGCCGTACAGCATGGTTGCCGCGCCCCCCAGCACGCCCGGCGGAACGGTGGCGATCAGTTCGCCGAACTTCGGCGAGAAGCTCAGCAGGATGGCGAAGATGCCGGCCACCCAGTAGGCAGCCGTGGAGTAGACCTTGGTGGCAGCCATGACGCCGATGTTTTCCGCATAGGTAGTGGTGCCTGAGCCGCCGCCGAAGCCGGCGAGCACCGTGGCGGCGCCGTCGGCCATCAGGGCACGGCCGGAGACCCCGTCCAGGTTCTGGCCGGTCATGGCGGACACGGACTTAACATGGCCGATGTTCTCCGCCACGAGGACCAGGACCACAGGAACGAACAGGCCCACGACGCCGAGGTGGAACTCCGGGGTCTGGAAGTGGGGGAGGCCCACCCACGGGGCGGCGTCCATCTTGGAATAGTCCACCTCGCCCCGGAGCATGGCCACGAGGTAGCCCACCACCACGCCCACCAGGATGCTGAGGCGGCCAAAGATCCCTCGGAACAGGACGCTCACCACAATGATGGTCACCAGCGTGATCAGTGCTGTCACGGGGGCGGCATCGAAGTTGTTCTTGGCGGCCGGAGCCAGGTTGAGCCCGATCAGGGCCACGATGGCGCCGGTGACAATCGGCGGCATCAGCCGGTTGATCCAGCCGGCGCCGAACTTCTGCACGATCGAGCCGATCACGGCGAGGCCGGCTCCGGCGAGCACCACGCCGCCCAGCGCCCCGGGTACGCCGAACTGCTGCTGGGACGCCGTGATGGGGGCGATGAACGCAAAGCTTGACCCGAGGTAGCTGGGAACGCGGCCCTGGGTGATCACGAGGAACAGGAGCGTGCCGATGCCGGAGAAGAGGAGGGTGGTGGCCGGCGGCATGCCGGTGATGATCGGCACCAGGAAGGTGGCGCCGAACATGGCCACGACGTGCTGCATTCCCACGCCGATGGTCAGTGGCCACGTGAGCCGTTCGCCGGGAGCCACCACTTCGCCCGGACGCACTGCCTTGCCGTTGCCGTGCAGCTTCCATTTGATTCCGAGCATGCTCATTGGCGGGGCCTTTCGGAGAGGGAGTTTGCCCGCTCGCCGGGCTGGATCTTCAGGAGCAAGAATACCCCGCCGGACGCGGGCACGAGAGGGCACTTTGCCAGCAGTGTGTCCAGCAAGCAGGCGCCCTGGTGTGTCAAACGTCACGCCGCCTGTTTGGTCGTTCCGGGAAGAGCGTGCCGCCGAATCCGGTTGAACCCGGAGAAAGCAAACTGAACCACCGTAAGTAACTGAACCACCGCAAGTAACAAGGATCGCCCGACGCCGCCCGCAGGGATGTCGGCCTAGTGAAAGGGGCGCGAATGACAATCGCCCACGAAGAAGCAGTAATCGATTCCGCCGCCGTGGATGCCATTTTTGCCGAAGCCCGCACCGCCAACGCGTTCACGGGTGAAGTCAGCGAGCAGCAGGCCCGCGCCATCTACGAACTGACCAAGTTCGGCCCCACGGCCTTCAACTCCCAGCCCCTGCGCGTCACCTATGTGCGCTCGGAGGAGGCCCGCGGCAAGCTCGTGGCCACCCTGTCCGCGGGCAACCGGGCCAAGACGGCCTCCGCACCCCTCGTGGCGATCCTCAGCTACGACACCGCCTGGCAGGAACAGTGGGACAACTTCCTCCCCGGCTACAACGCCCCCAAAGCCATGTACGACGCCGCCCCGGACCTGGCCACCTCGACGGGCAACAACAACGCCCACCTGCAGGCCGGCTACTTCATCCTGGCCGTCCGCTCGCTCGGCTTCGCGGCCGGCCCGATGACCGGTGCGGACTTCGCTGCCATCGACGCTGAATTCTTCCCGGCTGGCGACCAGAAGAGCTTCCTGGTGGTGAACATTGGCCAGCCCGGCCCCGAGGCCTGGGGTGACGCAAAGCCCAAGTTCGCTTACGAGGACGTCGTCCGCACGGTCTGAGCGTTTCGCGTGCTGCGCCACTGACTGGCCCCGGACACGGAATGCCTCCGGCAATATGGGGGACATTCCGGAGGCATTCGGGACAGTATTTCTGCAGTTCAGAACTGCAAGGCATGCTCCGGGCCAATTCCAATATTAGCCCTGTTTGGACTTCTTGGGCCGGTCCGTGCTGCCCCAACATGCGCCTGCGGCAGCAGCAGGAAAGCGCCGGACGGCCATAGCCGTCCGGCGCTTTCTGGTTCCTGGCGGGGGCCGGCTGGATCCCTACGAAATGACCCCGTCCACCAGCGCCTTCGCTTCGGCCTGGACCTGCTTGAGGTGGTCGGCGCCCTTGAAGGACTCCGCGTAGATCTTGTAGACGTCCTCGGTGCCGGAGGGGCGGGCCGCGAACCACGCGTTCTCGGTAACCACCTTGAGGCCGCCGATGGAGGCGCCGTTGCCCGGCGCCTTGGTCAGCTTCGCGGTGATCGTCTCGCCGGCCAGCTCAGTGGCAGTGACGTCCTCCGGGGACAGCTTGCCCAGCGCCGCCTTTTGGTCCCGGGTGGCGGCGGCGTCGATCCGTGCATAGACAGGAGCGCCGAACTGGTCGGTGAGGCCCTTGTAGAGCTGGGACGGCGATTTGCCGGTGACTGCAGTGATCTCCGAGGCCAGCAGTGCCAGCAGGATGCCGTCCTTGTCCGTGGTCCAGACGCTGCCGTCGCGCTTGTTGAAGGAGGCGCCTGCCGATTCCTCGCCGCCGAAAGCACCTTCGCCGGAGAGCAGGCCGGGAACAAACCACTTGAAGCCCACCGGCACCTCCACAAGCTTGCGGCCCAGGCCGCCCGCCACGCGGTCGATGATCGAGGAGGACACGAGGGTCTTGCCCACGACGGAGTTCGGGTTCCAGCCGCTGCGGTTGCGGTACAGATAGTCGATGGCCACCGCAAGGTAATGATTGGGGTTCATCAGGCCGCCGTCGGGGGTAACGATGCCGTGCCGGTCGGCGTCGGCGTCGTTCCCGGTGGCGACGTCGTAGGCGGCGGACCCGTCCGCACCAACAGCCATCCGGTTGATGAGCGAGGCCATGGCTGACGGGGAAGAGCAGTCCATCCGGATCTTCTCGTCCCAGTCCAGGGTCATGAAGGCCCACTGCGGGTCCACCGTGGGGTTGACCACCGTGAGGTTCAGCTGGTGGCGTTCGCCAATCTCACCCCAGTAGTCCACGGACGCGCCGCCCATGGGGTCGGCGCCGATCCGGACACCGGCGTCCCGGATGGCGTCCAGGTTCAGGACAGAGGGCAGATCGTCCACGTAGCTGCTCAGGAAGTCGAACTTTCCGGTGGTTTCGGCCTCGAGGGCCTGGGCCAGCGGAATCCGCTTCACGCCGCGGAGCCCGTTTTCCAGCAGTTCGTTGGCCCGGTTGGCGATCCAGCCCGTCGCGTCGGTGTCGGCCGGGCCGCCGTGCGGAGGGTTGTACTTGAAGCCGCCGTCAGCCGGCGGGTTGTGGCTGGGGGTAACTACAATGCCGTCAGCCTGCGGGGCTCCGGCCGGGGCGTTGCGGTTGTACGTGAGGATTGCGTGGCTCAGTGCCGGGGTGGGGGTGTAGCCGTGCCGCGCGTCGATGAGCACGTTCACGCCGTTTGCTGCCAGCACCTCAAGGGCGGAGTTCTGCGCCGGTTCGCTCAGCCCGTGGGTGTCCTTGGCCAGGAACAGCGGGCCGGTGATGCCCTGTCCGGCGCGGTATTCCACGATCGCCTGCGTGATCGCCACGATATGCGCTTCATTGAAGGACGCTTTCAGGCTTGATCCGCGGTGCCCGGAGGTTCCGAAGGCCACGCGCTGGCCGGGATCCCCCAAGTCAGGTTTGACGTCGTAATACGCGTCGAGCAGTGCGGTCAGGTCGACAAGGTCTTGGGGTTGGGCAACTGTGCCCGCTCGGCTAGCCATGGCACCAGCATGCCAGACGACGGCGAAGGGCGACACGGAGTGTCCGGAATCCGGCCCCTGTGACGCAGAATGTCATCAATTTTCCGTGCTACTTGCATTTATCCGGGATAAAAAACTGAGTAGTGCCGGAAAAGTACTTATATACCCGCCACTAAGGGGCTGTTACGTTCAAACGGCAAGGACCTGCCCGGTGTGAAGTACGACGCCGGGCGTCCGGACCAGCGGAAACGTCCGGGAAGCCTGTGGCTGAGTTTCAACCGTGCCCCCCCGCGGCGGAAAATTCGGCCCGGTTTCAGCCGATAATTTGACCGGCTTTTCGGGCCGGGTCATTTATGGCCGGGTGATTTGGTTCGGTTGAATTGGTCCGATATTTGGAAGACGAGCGAGTAATGCAGAGGTGAACAATGGGGCCCGGAGATGCAGCATTCGAACGGACGAGGCTAGCCTCTGAACGGATTGCTGCTGGCTCCGTCAGTGCGGAGCAAAGCAGTCATCTTGTGGCCGAAAGGCTTGCCCAGCTGGGGCCTTACGGCTGGTTCCTCCTTCACGACGTCCATTGGCCCGGCCGCCCTCTGGCCCGGCTGGAGCATGTCCTGGTGGGACCCGGCGGTGTGGTGGTGGTCAGTGCCAAGAACTGGTCCGGCCACGTCGACGTCGCTGATGGCATCCTTCGGCAGAACGGTCATGACCGGTTCCCTGCGGTGGAGACGGCGCTGGCGCAGGCCGCCGCGGTGGCTGCAGTCCTGCCGGCGCCGCGGCGGAGGCTGGTCCGCTCGCTGATCTGCCTGACGGCCCAGCCCGAATTGCACGGCACCACCGGATCGGGCATCGAGGTGCGGGGGATAGATTGCATCGCGGCCGCCGTGACCGACCTGCCGGACGTGCTGGATGCCCCTTCGGTGCTGTTGCTCTACGCACAGCTTGGGCAGCTCCTCACCCGTCCGCAGGTGCCGGAGGCCGGCACCGTCGGGAATCTGTACCGCCCCGATACACGTCGCGCGGATACACACCGGCCGGAATCGTACCGGGCTGCGCTCCGGCGCCCGGTCCACAACTACACCGTCCACAGCCGTCCCCTTCCACCGAACTACCTGTACGGCCGGGACCAACGTCCGGGCACGGTGCTGCGCGTCCTGGGAAGGTCGCTCGTCGCGGGCCTCGTTTCCGCGGCGTTGCTGGCGCCGCCCCTGTGGCTGTTGTGGGAGCTGCTGCCCAAGTGAGCCGGCCGCCCGTGCCTTGCCGTGCCCGAGCCATTGCCGTGGTGGCGGCGGTAATGTTCTGTTGAGGACCATGTGAGGGGATTTCCATGACAGAGCAGCGTCCCGGATCCGGCGACGAGCCGGCACCGGACACCCACCACCAGTCGTCGTACGGCAAACAGGGCCCGGACATCCCAGCCCCGCCACTGTATGATCCGCCGCAATACAACCCGCCGCCGTACACCCCGCCTGGCCAGCAGTATGGCGGGCAGTACGGCGACGCCAGCCAGCAGTACAGCCAGCCGGCCAGCCCCTACGCCCAGCAGTACGGCTACCAGTACGGCCAGCAATACAATCAGGCGTATGCCAGCCCGTACGGCCAGCCGTCCTACTACGGCGCAGCACCCCAGCCGAAGGGCCTGAGCATTGCCAGCCTCTGCTGCGGCATTGCCGTCTACCTGGGCTTCGGATTCTTCATCCTGCCGCAGCTGGCCGCCGTGATCCTGGGCCACCTGGCGCTGCGCCGTGAACCGTCAGGCCGCGGCTTCGCCATCGCCGGCCTGGTGATGGGGTACCTTGGCCTGGCCCTGACCATCCTCGCGATCGTGGGACTCACCATCCTGGCAAGCGTCGCCAGCACGTCCAGCACCATCTGACCGGCCTGTACTCCAACCTAAAACCCCAGCTGGGCTGCCACCTGCAGGAGCAGTGCCTCTGATCCGGGCCGCCCAATCAGCTGGATGCCCATCGGCAGCCCCGCCCCGGGGCTGCCGCCGGTCCAGTGCACGGGAATGCTGACGGCCGGCAGGCCGCACACATTGACCATGGACGACCATGGTGCGAACTCGCATTGCCTCCGGTAGTCGCCGTCGGCGTCGCCTGCCCATTCGGGGGACGGCCACCTGCCGTCCCCGTGGTCCGACCCGGTGAACCAGCCCACGGGACGCGGTGTCTGGGCCAGCGCCGGCGTCAGGACCAGGTCCCAGGCCGAATACTGTGCAAGCGTGTCGCGCTCAAATTGCCGCAGGAACGCGAGGCATTCATTGAGTTTGGCGGCGCTCCGCTGCTGTGCGCGCCGCCGGAAGGTGCGCGTCAGCGGCGTCAGCAGGGCCTCGCGGTGCGGTGCGATCCGGGCCGCGCCCACGCCTGCTGTCCAGGCGGTGGTGAACGCGTCGGGGTATCGGTTGTCGTACCGGATCTCAGCCTCGGCGACATGGTGCCCAGCCCCGGTGAGTAGTCGGATGCCGGCGTCCAGCGCGTCCAGTGCCTCCGGATCCGGGGTGAACGGGAAGATCCCGCCCCACGGGCTGTCCAGGCTGACACCAATCCGCAGCGAAGCAGGCGCCCGGCTGACAGCATCCAGGTAGCCCGCTCCGTCCGGCATTCCCGGGCCGGCGGGGGCCAAGACATCGAGCAGCAGTGCGGCGTCGGCCGCCGAGCGCGCCACCGGCCCGGCCACCACCAGTCCGGCGGGATCCCCGCTGCTTTCACCCGCCGGGACCACGCCCCTGCCGGGCTTCAGGCCCAGCAAGCCGCATGCTGCCGCCGGTATCCGGATCGACCCGCCGCCGTCGGTCCCGGGCGCGAACGTTACCAGCCCTGCCGCCACGGCGGCGGCGCTGCCGCCGGAGGAACCACCCGAACTCCTGCTCAGGGCGTACGGATTACGCGACGGCGGTGCGATGCGGTTTTCGCTGTAGGCCGTCAGCCCGAATTCGGGTACCTGCGTCTTGCCGAGGGAGATGGCACCGGCGCCCCTGACCGCTGCCGCGAGGGCGCCGTCGGCCGGTGCGGGACGGCGGTCCAGCGCAGCGCTGCCGTGGGTGGTAACCACGCCGGCAACATCGGTGAGGTCCTTGAACGCCACCGGCATCCCGTGCAGCGGCGGCAGCGGCTGGTCCGGACGACGCCGGGCGAACAGGGCGTCTGCTGCGGCGGCCTCGGCCATCGCCCTCGGCCCGGTGACGGTGATAAAGGCGCCCAGCCTGGGGTTCGATTCCTCGATCCGCGCGAGGAAATGCGCGGTGACTTCGCGGGCCGAGACTTCTCCGGAACGCAGCGCTGCCCTCAGCTGCACGGCCGGCAGGCGGTGGATGTCGGCCAGGCGGGGTGGGGCGGACACTGTGCTCCTTTGCGGCGGCTCGCGGGCTTCGGACCAGCGTAACCTGTGCCGGCCGAAGGGCGCGGGTGCTGCGCTGGCGATACGCTGGAACTGAGAGCTTGAGGCCAAGGAGAGGACTCCCATGAGCGACTTCGATACCGTCACCATCAAGGACGTCCCCGCAGACGCCACCATCCTGGACGTGCGGGAGGACTATGAATGGGCAGCAGGTCACGCCGAAGGGGCCCTGCACATCCCCATGGACCAGTTGCCTCGGCGCCTGGATGACCTCGACCCGGACGAAGACCTGTATGTCATCTGCCGGACCGGCGGGCGTTCCTTCCGGGCAGCCCAGTGGCTGGTGGGCCAGGGCTACTCCGCGGTGAACGTGGCCGGCGGCATGGACCAGTGGCTCGAGTCCGGCAAACCGCTGGTTTCCGACAACGGCCTCAAACCCGTGATTCTGTAGCAGCAGCACCACCTGCCTGCCCTTCCCATACGCGCAAAGGAATATCCATGCCCTCCGCCCGCCGCACCTACACCTTCCTCGGCCCCGAGGGCACGTTTACGGAGGCGGCGCTCCTGCAGGTTCCGGACGCTGCCGAGTCCGTTCGCATCCCCTCCTCCAACGTCAACGCCGCGCTGGACAGGGTGCGGGACGGATCAGCCGACGCGGCGATGGTGCCGATCGAAAACTCGGTGGAGGGCGGTGTCACGGCCACCCTGGATTCCATTGCAACGGGACAGGAACTGAGGATCATCCGCGAGGCCCTCGTGCCCATCAGCTTCGTGCTGGTGGCGCGGGCCGGCGTCGAGCTTTCCCAGATCCGCCGGATATCCACGCACGGGCACGCCTGGGCGCAGTGCCGCTTGTGGGTCGACGAGCATATTCCCGGCGCAGAATACATTCCCGGGTCGTCCACTGCTGCTGCTGCCATGGGCTTGCTGGAGGATGACGCGCACTACGACGCCGCGATCTGCGCGCCGATAGTCGCCGCGGAACAGCCGGCTCTGCATGTGCTGGCCGAGAACATCGGTGACAACCCCGGCGCCGTGACCCGGTTTATCCTGGTCAGCCGTCCGGGCCTCCTGCCGGCCCGGACCGGCGCGGACAAGACAACGGTCGTGGTGCCCCTTCCCGAGGACCGGCCGGGCGCCCTGATGGAAATTCTGGACCAGTTCGCCACCCGTGGCGTGAACCTGAGCCGCATCGAGTCCCGGCCCACCGGGCAGTATCTGGGGCACTACTTCTTCAGCATCGACGCCGATGGCCACGTCGGCGATGCACGGGTGGCCGACGCCCTCGCCGGCCTGCACCGCATCAGCCCCGCCACGCGGTTCCTTGGTTCGTACGGCCGTGCCGATGCGCAAGCTCCCGTGGTGCCGGAGCACACGTCCGACGAGGCATTCCAGGCAGCGCATGCATGGGTCAAGGGGATACTCGCCGGGGACTCCCTGGGCTCGGAGACACCGATGGAAGCTTCGCCGTCAGCGTAGATAAATGCCCCTCCGGGCACTTCCCTGCCCCTGTTGCTGTGCGTATGCTTGCATGATCAACAAAGGGATGGCCCCAACGAAAGGAGCGGGTCATGTCGGACAAGAATGATAATGACGGCCAGGGAATGATCGTCAATCCCAAGCCCACAGCTGAGAACCAGGACTGGGACGGGGACGAGGCCGACCGTGCGGACCGCCTGCGCTTCGAAGAGGAGCAGGCCATGATCCGCGAACAGTCCGAAGCCCGGGCAGCCGCCAAGGCCGCTGCCGAGGCGGCGGAGTCGGCCAAGCACGCCGGCTCAGCACAGTCCGCCTAGGGCGCTTCCCTGACCCGCACGAGCAGGGATCTCGGCTCCACCTGAACAGTCACCTTTGTGGCGTTACCGGAAGTATCGCCGTCGAGCTGGGTGGGCATGGGTTCGGGGCACTTGATGACCACCTTGCCGGAGCGGTACACGCTCATGACGGGCAGGTGCCGCTTGTGCTTGAGCAG
Source organism: Arthrobacter globiformis (assembly GCF_030817195.1). NCBI lineage: Bacteria > Bacillati > Actinomycetota > Actinomycetes > Micrococcales > Micrococcaceae > Arthrobacter > Arthrobacter globiformis. The sequence continues at coordinate 629,620 of NZ_JAUSYZ010000001.1, forward strand.
GATCTTGGCGTACATCGCCAGCCAGCCCACGGCGCTGCGGGGGCTCATGACCACCACGTCCAGCATCCCGTCGTCGATCATGGCCTGCGGGATGAAGTCGATGCCGCCCGGAACCAGGCCGCAATTGGCAAACAGGATGCTGCGGATCTTCCTGGACTGGTCCGGCTGGTCATCCAGCGAGATGGCGACTTTTTTCCTGCGCCCGGGTAGGTGGCGGACCCCCGCTTCCGTGTAGGCGAGCCATCCGACCGCGCGCTTGAGGCCGTCGTTCGTGTCGCCCACCACCTCTGCGTCCATGCCGATGCCGGCGATGACGAGGAACGAGTGGCTGGAGGAGCGGCCGGTGAGCGAGTTCTCGATTTCCATCCGGGCTGTGTCAATGAACCGCTGGTGGCCGAAGAGCGCGGTCTGGATGCTGCCGTACAGATCGTAGACGTCCAGGTCCACGTTGCGGGCCAGCAGGTTGCCGGTGCCCAGGGGGACCAGGCCCATCGCCACTCCGGTGTGCGCCAGGGCCTCAGCCGCCACGCGCACCGTACCGTCGCCGCCGCCCACGAGGACGACGTCGGCCCCGTACTCCAGCGCCGCCCGGACCTGCGAGTGGCCCGGGTCCTCCGGTGTCGTTTCGAAAAACCGGGGCTCTTCCCAGCCGGCGGCCAGGCAGGCGCGCTGGATGGTTGCGCGGGCTTCGTCGGCCTTGGCTTTGATGGGGTTGAGGATGACGGCGACGCGCTGGCGTTCCAGGCCATGTTCGTGGGCCTCTTCCCGCACGGCGCTGCGGACGTGCAGGGCTTTCAGCCTGCGCACACCCCACCAGCTGGAGACGGCGAAAGCCAGGGCTACAGCGATCAGGACGTAAAGAAGCAGGTCGCTCATGGTGCTCCAACACTATCCCGCCCGGAGTGTCCCGCAGATTCGATACCCTTGTCTGGTGATCGACGTAAAAGACCTCAGCGAAAATCCGGACAAGTTCCGCGCCAGCCAGCGCGCCCGCGGTGCGGACGAAACCCTGGTGGACGCGATCATCGACGCAGACGCGGCGCGCCGCGCAGCACTGATCAGCTTCGAAAACCTCCGCGCCGAACAGAATGCTTTCGGCAAGAAGGTGGCGCAGGCCAAGGGCGAGGAAAAACAGTCGCTGCTCGCGGAGGTCCGCGAACTCGCGGGCGCGGTGAAGGCTGCCTCCGCGGAGGCCGACGCAGCCCAGGCCAAGCAGGAAGAGCTGCTGCGCACCATCCCCAACCTCATTGAAGAAGGCGTTCCGTCAGGCGGCGAGGATGACTACGTTGTGGTCAAGACCGTGGGCACGCCGCGCGAATTCCCTGATTTCGAGCCCCGCGACCACCTCGAGATCGGCGAGCTCATCGGCGCGATCGACATGGAGCGCGGCGCCAAGGTCTCCGGGGCGCGCTTCTACTTCCTCCGCGGCGTGGGCGCCCGGCTGGAAATGGCGTTGCTGCAGATGGCCATGGAGCAGGCCATCGAGGCCGGCTTCATCCCCATGATCACCCCCACGCTCGTCCGCCCGGAGACCATGCAGGGCACCGGGTTCGATGTAAAGCACGACGCCGAGATCTACCGTCTCGCCGAAGACGACCTTTACCTGGTGGGCACCTCGGAGGTCCCCCTCGCCGGGTACCACGCAGACGAGATCCTGGACCTCTCCGCAGGCCCGATCCGTTTCGCCGGACAAAGCTCCTGCTACCGCCGCGAGGCCGGCTCGCACGGCAAGGACACCCGCGGGATCATCCGCGTCCACCAGTTCAACAAGGTGGAGATGTTCATTTACACCACGGTGGAAGAGGCTGCGGCCGAGCATGAGCGCCTGCTGGCTTGGGAAGAGCAGATGCTGGCCAAGTGCGAGCTTCCGTACCGCGTGATCGACACCGCCGCCGGCGACCTCGGCATGTCCGCGGCCCGGAAGTTCGACTGCGAAGCGTGGGTCCCCACACAGGGCGCCTACCGCGAGCTGACCTCCACGTCCAACTGCACCACGTTCCAGGCGCGCCGCCTCAACATCCGTGAGCGCGTGTTCACCGAGGACGGCAGCCCCAAGGGCACCCGTGCCGTGGCCACGCTCAATGGCACGCTGGCAACCACGCGCTGGATCGTTGCCCTGCTGGAGCACCACCAGAACGCTGACGGCTCGGTCAACGTGCCCGCGGCCCTGCAGAAGTACCTCGGCGGCCTCCAGGTTCTCCCGGTTCTCTAAGTCCGGTTCCGTCCAGCGGGTAAATACTCACACCGGGGACAACGTGTGAATATTTACCCGCTGTTAGCGCGCTGCTGTGCTCTGCGTCCTAGCTGGTGTCAGGGGCGTCTGCTCTACTAGAAAGCATGACTACACTGACTGAATCCTCAGCCGCCGGCATCGAAGACCGGCGAGAAGCACACCAAAAACTCATGATCGCCCTGGACGTGGACGGCACCCTCGTGGACCACGACGGCCACATGTCCGCTCCGGTCCGTGAGGCCGCACAGTCTGTGGTGGCGGCCGGGCACGAGGTGATGATCGCAACCGGGCGTTCACTCAACGCCACGCTCCCCATCATCGAACAGATCGGCCTGGACCGCGGTTACGCCGTCTGCTGCAACGGCGGCGTGACGCTGCGCCTGGACCCCGGGCTGCCCAGCGGCTACGACATCATCCACAAGGCCACCTTCGATCCGGGCCCGGCGCTCCGCGCGCTCCGAAAGCGCCTGCCGGCAGCAAAATACGCGCTGGAGGACGAGGACGGGAACTTCCTCTCCACCGAACGCTTCCAGGATGCGAGCTTCGGCGTCGAGGCCATCGGGGTGGACTTCCAGACCATGCTCGAGGCCACAGCGGTCCGCGTCGTGGTCTTCAGTGCGGAGAACACGCCGGAGGAGTTCAACGAAGCCATCGAGCACATCGGCCTCGCCGGTGTGACCTATTCGGTCGGCTGGACCGCGTGGCTGGACATCGCCGCTGCCGGCGTCACCAAGGCCAGTGCACTGGAGAACCTCCGCAGCCGCCTCGGCGTTGATCCAGCCGCCACGGTTGCCATCGGCGACGGCCGCAATGACATCGAAATGCTCGCCTGGGCTGGCCGCGGGGTGGCCATGGGGCAGGCTCCGGAGGAAGTGGTCGCCGCGGCGGACGAGGTCACCAAGTCGGTATACGACGACGGCGCCGCCCACGTGCTGCGCGGCCTCCTCTAGCGGGCGGGGCTAGCGCACGTCGAGAATCAGTGCGAGCAGCCTGGCCGCCGCCGGCCGGGCTGCGTGCTCCTCGTTCCACTGCGACCTCGCCACGGCCTTGCTGACAGCCTGGGAGGTTATGCCGAGTTCGGCGGCCACCGTCTTCTGCTGGCCGCGCACCCCGGGGGTCATCAGGTCAAGCACGCGCCACTCGGCCTCGCTCCTGTCCCGGACTATGTGGCCCAGCAGACGGAGCACGGACTCCGACTCGGCCGCCACGTCCGGCAGGGGACCCTCCACGGCCACCGGGATGCGCTCCTTGCTGTTGCGGAGGCGGTCCACGGCCCGGCGGGCGTAGATGAGGCCGTGCCCGCTGGCGTCCTTGATCTGGTTCGGCAGCGGCTCATTCACGGGACCCACGCCAATCCCCACATACCAGCTTCCGCAGCGGAGCGCGATCAGGGCGGCATCCACCGCCTGGTGCGGGCAATCCACGATTCCCTGCACCTCGTCCTCAACGGAGCGGTCAAAGTCCAGTCGCGCCGGGATATGCCGTAGATCCTTGAGGAGATGCGGGACCCGGTCGCCGTCGCGCCGGCTGTCTGTTTGATTGATAGTCAGCGTGAACATTGTGGAAATCAGACTACCCGGTGCCCACGCCGAGGCAAGCTGGGAGCCGACGGCACGTTACGGATCTCACGCTGAACGCGAACGGACACTTCAGCCCGCCAGTTCGCGCGTTAAAGAACGACGGCGGCCGGTGCGGTTCGTGAGGAACCGCACCGGCCGCCGGCAGTAGGTGGGCCCACATCGCCAGGGTTCCCTGGCCGAGCGGAGCGAGGCTAGGGAGGCGGTGGGGATTAGTGCGCTGCGGGCACGTAACGCTTGATCGAAGCCTCAAGTTCGGCTTCGGCAGCAGCGCGGTCGGCCCAGCCTTCGGCCTTGACCCACTTGCCGGGCTCCAGGTCCTTGTAACGGGTGAAGAAGTGCTCGATTTCCTTGATCAGGAATTCGTTGACGTCGCTGACTTCCTGGATGTGGTCGAACCGCGGGTCGGCCGGAACGCAGAGGACCTTGGCGTCGCCGCCGCCGTCGTCGGTCATGTTGAAGACGCCGATCGGGCGGGCTTCGACGATGACGCCCGGGATCAGATCGAAATCCTGCAGGAGCACCAGTGCGTCCAGCGGGTCACCGTCTTCGCCGAGGGTGTTCTCGAAGAAGCCGTAGTGGGTGGGGTACTGCATGGAAGTGAAGAGGACACGGTCCAGGCGGACTCGGCCGGTCTCATGGTCGACTTCGTACTTGACGCGCGATCCCTTGGGGATCTCGATGGTCACGTCATGCTTCATGGAATGCTCCTCGACGATTGCTTGGTGTTCGCGGCACACGCGATGATCAACCAAAAATGGACTGTCGGTGCCGCCGACTACTATTGAGGATATAGCGAGAGGCCCAGGTTTCAGGAACTAATGGGGTAATTTCAGGACTTTGAGGACCAGCAGCATGAGCGGCACCAGGAGCACGGCGAGTGGCCGCGGCAGGCTTTCCAGCATGATCCGGAGCTGGCCCACCGTCCTGCTCACAGTGCTCCTCCTGGCGCTGGCCCTTCCCTCCGGGATGCTCATTGCCCCCGCGCTGACCGGACCGGCCCGGTCCACTGCCGAACCCGCCCAGACCCCGGCCTGGCAACTGGTCCCGGAACGACTGTCCGTCCCGCAGGGCATCGATCCGCTCAGCAACGCCGCACCGGTGCCGGTTCCCGCCAAGGTGGCGGCCCGGCTCGACCCCGTCCTCAAGACCGACGGCGGCGGCTCCTTCACAGCCGTGGTCCAGGACGCCGCCAGCGGCAAGGTCCTGTATGACCGCGAAGGTGCCGCCAGCAGGATTCCGGCCTCCAACATGAAGCTCCTCACCGCCGTGGCCGCGCTGCGGGGGATCGGCCCCGAGGAACGTTTCAGCATCAGGGTCCTCGCCGGGCCGGCGACCGAAACGCCGGGAGCAACTCCGGGAGCAGCCCCGGCGGCTGCAACCAGGTCCGTCGTGCTGGTGGGCGGCGGCGACGTCCTGCTCGGCGCCGGCTACTCCGCCGAATCCAAGGTCCTTGGCCATGCCGGGCTTGCCACGCTGGCCAAGCAGACTGTGGAGTCACTGCGGAAAGCCGGCTTCAAGGGGCAGGTCCAGGTGCTTGTGGATGATTCCCTTTTCACCGGTCCGGCGCTGAATCCGGCCTGGAGCCCGGATGACGTTGCGGCCGGCGAGATGGCCCCGCTGTTTCCGCTGGCCCTGAACTCGGCGCGGTTTGATCCCGCAGACACCACGGCTCCCCGGCCCCAGGACTCCGCCATCGCCTCGGGCGAGGCATTCGCTGCCGGGCTCAAGGCGGCAGGTGCCGCCACTGGCCTCACGGTGGCACCCGCCGTCGTACGTCTTGACGGAAAGCCGGCGGCCGACGCCAAAGTCCTCGCCGAGGTGCGGTCCGCGACGGTCAGCCAGCAGGTGGACCTCATGCTCCAGACCTCGGATAACTACCTCGCCGAAACCCTTGGCCGCATGACAGCTGTGGCGGGCGGCCAGCCCGGGACGAACGAGACGGCCAGGGCCGCCGTTCTTGAACAGCTCTCCGGGCTGGGAATCCCCACGGACGGGATGTTCGCCGCGGATGTGTCCGGACTGGCCCTGGCCAACCAGGTTTCCGCCCGCCAGTTCTCTGAGGTGGTTCGCGCCATCACCAACGGCAAGGACACCCGGCTCAGGGCTGCGCTGGCGGGGTTCCCCGTGGCGGGGCTGACGGGCACGCTCGGCGACAGATACATCGACGAGTCCACGGCCGAGGGCGCTGGCCTGGTACGGGCCAAAACGGGAACCCTGAACACTGTCATCGCACTTAGCGGGTACGTGGTGGACGCCGACGGCAGGCTCCTGGTGTTCTCCTTCATAGGCAACGGCCTGGCGCCGGGAGCCGACGGCAACAAGCCGGCCCTGGACACAGCGGCCACGGCGCTGGCCGGCTGCGGCTGCAGTTAGGCGTGTCTTATGCCTCCGGTGCAGCGGAGTGCCGGTTCGCCGGTCAGCGAACTTAAGGCGCGCTGCAAGGCACGTATGTTCTGATGGAGCGTATGGAGTCCACTGCAAGCCAGTCATCCGCCCCTGCCCAGGCCCTCATCAACTGGGACCTTGCCGCGTCCACAGCAGCACGGCTGGCTCCGCCCGGGCCGTCGCTGACCGCCGCCGAGATCGGGGACGCCGTCTCCCAGCTGCGGGAGCTGGCAGATGCCTCCGTTTCGCACGTCCACCAGATCACCGGGCTGGAAGCCGCGCGGGACCTCCGTGACTCGTCCGTCCTCGTTGTGGACCGTGCCTCGTGGGCGAAGGCCAACACGCAGAGCTTCGCGGTGATGCTGAAGCCCGCCATCGAAAAGATGCTGGAGAACCGCCGCGGCACCGTCAGCCCCGGAGCCGCCACGGTCAGCGGCGCCATCACCGGCAGCCAGCTCGGCGCCGTGCTCGCGTTCCTCTCCAGCAAGGTGCTGGGCCAGTATGATCCCTTTGCCGCGCTCGCCGAAGGGTCGCAGGCGCCGTCGGGCGGCCGCCTGCTGCTTGTCGCGCCCAACATCATCGCCGTCGAGCGCGAGCTGAATGTGGACCCCACGGATTTCCGGCTTTGGGTGTGCCTGCACGAGCAGACGCACCGGGTGCAGTTCGCTGCGGCACCGTGGCTCCGGCACCACATGCTGAACGAGATCGACAACCTCAGCGGGCACCTGCTGGGCAACGTGGACTCCCTGATGGAACGTGCCTCGGCGGCCGCACGCTCGCTCAAGGACCGTGCCGCCTCCGGTTCCACTCCCGGCCGCGGCGCCATCCTCGATCTCCTGCAGGATCCCGAGGAGAAGGCCTCACTGTCCCACCTGACGGCGGTCATGAGCCTGCTCGAAGGCCACGCCAACGTGGTGATGGATGCCGTGGACGCCAGCATCGTCCCCTCCGTGAAGACCATCCGGCAGCGGTTCAACGCCCGCGGCAAGGACAGAGGTGTCATCGAGAAGTTCATCCGCAGCCTGCTGGGCCTGGACGCCAAGATGAAGCAGTACAGCGACGGCGCCAAGTTTGTCCGCGCCGTGGTGGATGTGGCCGGGATGGACGGCTTCAACCGCGTCTGGGAGGCTCCGGCGAACCTGCCCACCGAAGAGGAAATCCACAACGCCAGGATCTGGCTCGACAGGATGGGTTTCTAGGTTTTCGTGCAGCACCTCCCCAACACTCCAGGCGGCTCTGTCCGCGGCGGGCCTATTGCCAGCGGACCGGTTCCCAGCGGGCCTGTCCCCAGCGGAAGACGGCGGCCTGGCCGACTGGCGCCGGTCCTCGGCACAGCACGGAAAATGCTGCAGAATACGCTGGCCGAAGCCGGCTATCCCGAACGCGTCCTGGTGGCCTGCAGCGGCGGCCCGGACTCCCTGGCCCTGGCAGCTGTGGCCGCCTACTTTGCGCGCCGCGGCCACGTGGACGGCCGTCCCGTCACCGTGGGCGCCGTGGTTGTGGACCACCAGCTGCAGCCCGGATCCGCTGATGTTGCGGCGAGAACCGCTGAGACCCTCCGGGACCTGGGCCTGGACCCGGTGCAGATCCGCACTGTCGATGTCGCCTCCACCGGTTTCGGGCCGGAAGCTGCAGCCCGCGATGCGCGCCATGCCGCACTCGAGGCGGCGGCAAGGGAGTGGGAAGCCGGCGCCATCCTCCTGGGGCACACACTCGATGACCAGGCCGAGCAGGTGCTGCTGGGCCTGGCCCGCGGCTCAGGCACGCGGTCCCTCGCCGGGATGCGCCCTGCCCGGGGCAAGCTGCTCCGGCCGTTCCTGGGCCTGCGCAGGGTAGACACCCTGGAGATCTGCCGTGCAGAGGAACTCGATCCCTGGCACGACCCCAGCAACGCCGATCCTGCCTTCGCACGTTCGCGGACCAGGGTGGAGGTCATGCCGGTGCTGGAGGAAAAACTCGGTCCGGGTGTTGCCGAGTCCCTCGCGCGCACCGCCGCCATCCTGCAGCTGGATGCCGATTATCTGGAGGACGTGGCCAACAGCACCTACGAGTCGCTCGCCGAGCGCGACGGTCCGGACACCAGCCTCCCGGAGGCTGCCCTGACTGAGCTTGCCCCGGCCATCAGGTTCCGTGTGATCGCGAAGGCGGCTGCCGGCGTCGGCGGTCAACAGCCCAGCTTCCAGCGCCTTTTGGCGGCGGAAGCACTGCTGCGGCGGAAGGGCTCGGCCGGTCCGGTGGAACTGCCCGGCGGGGTAAGCGTGTACCGCCTCTCGCTTGCCGAGCTGCAGGACCGGGAGCGTGCCCAGGGGCTGAGCGGGACGGAAGGCGTTCCCCGCGAGGCCGCCCGCTGTGGGAAGCTTGTATTCCGGCTTCATAAACCGTCCCGCAAATAGTCGCACCCGCATCTACACAGGAGCAATTGGTGGATTCATCCGACGTCCAGGCAGACCTCAAGCACGTTCTCTACACCAAGGAACAGATCCAGCAGCGCATCACCGAGCTCGCGGCGCAGATCGACAAGGACTACGAAGGCCGTGAAATCCTCATCGTGGGCGTGCTCAAGGGTGCGGTCATGGTCATGGCTGACCTTGCGCGTGCACTGCACAGCCACATCTCCATGGACTGGATGGCAGTCTCCTCCTACGGCTCCGGCACGCAGTCCTCGGGCGTGGTGCGAATCCTCAAGGACCTCGACACGGACCTGATGGGCAAGGACGTGCTCATCGTCGAGGACATCATCGACTCCGGCCTCACCCTGTCCTGGCTGAAGACCAACCTCGAATCCCGCGGCACCGCCTCGGTGGAAATCTGCACCGCCTTCCGCAAGCCGACCGCCGCGAAGGTGGAGATCGACGTCAAGTATGTCGGCTATGACATCCCGAACGAGTTCGTGGTGGGCTACGGCCTGGACTACGCCGAGAAGTACCGCAACCTGGACTTCGTGGGCACCCTGGCCCCGCACGTCTACGAGTAGGCGCCCCTGCCGGATCGGCCCCGCATTTCTGCACCGCTTTCGGTGAATGCGCCGCCGTCGGACCCTGGAAACACGGGCCCGGCGGCGGCGCGTCCCGCTTAATCCCATCTGAAGCGGAGCAGAAAAGCACGCCGCGGCAGGACGGTGCCGCCGGCCAGCAAGAATGCTAACGGGCTGTCCGCGGGGGCGTGGCAAGGGCCAGCCGGATTTGCTCCAGCATGTCATCCGGCCTGTGCAGCACGTCCTCATAGAGGTAGCGCAGCACCCTATAGCCAGTGGCGGCTCCAACGTTGTTCCGCCGGATGTCCTTCTTGAACTGGGGCTTGTTGAGATGGAAGCCCACGCCATCGATCTCCACAATCAAGCATCCGTTGAGCAGGAAATCCACATAGCCGATTCCCGCCAGGTAGACCTGGGTGCGCACATCGAAACCGTGCCGCCGGAACAGTACCCGCGCCACTGTTTCCAGCAGGGAATCCGACCCGCGTTCCACGAGGTCGAGCACCGCACGCGCCCGGCCGTTGCGGGCTCCGCGGAGCAGCCGGCGCAGGAAATCGAGGTCGATCTCGCCGCGGTTGTAGGCACATTCCACCATCACCAGGGACTCCAGTTCGGGCAGGCATTGGAGCGCGTGGATGAGGACATCCTTCAGCGGGAGCACGGGCGGCTGCAGGGTCGAGATATTTCCGCTGAACCTGTGGGAGCGGACGCCGCGGGGCAGCCGGCGGTGGCAGGCTGCGAGATGCGGTTCGACGGGAGCCTTGAGCGTCCAGAGGGAGTAGTGGCTGGCCGCCGACACGCAGGTGACCGCGGCATTGGCTTCGTAGGCCCGCACGAAATCACAGTTCGCTTGAGGCAGCTGGTAGACCCCGTGCCGGGCATTGAGCAACAGCCCGGAGTTCACCGCCTGACCGATCTGGCTTCGGCTGAATCCCGCCCGGCGGAGGTGGGCCAGCCTGGCCGCGCCGCCGTGCCGCGAGAGGAACTCCGTGGGCTGCATGCCGTCCAGCGTGGCCCCGCCGGGTTGCATTCTGGCAGGGGGCCGCCTTCATTTGTGGATAAAGGCCTATGTGGACAACCGATGCCGGCATTTCTGCACCGTTTCGGAGGACCGGCACATGGCCGCGGGCCGCAAATTCGCGCGGGCTGTTCCTGGGCCGCCTGAGAGTGGTGCAGAAATGCCGCCGCGGGCCCAACGAGGACCAGTTCGCGCTCCCACCAGCCACTACGCCCTGAGGGAACTTTTGTATTACACCGTGCGTGAATTAGTCCTGACGGTGTATAGCTAGAAACGACGCAGCACCACACGCGCGCAGTCCTCGCGCCGTGCAGCACTACCAGGAGGGACGGGGCCAGCCCCCGAACAGATGAAAGCTAAGAGTTTCTTCAAGGGCCCGGGCATTTGGATCATTGTTGTGGTCGGCATGCTCCTGCTGGCCTTTGCAACGTTGGCTCCGGGCGGCTCGACGCGCATCGACACGCAGCCGGGCCTCGAGCTTCTCGCCCAGAGCGGCAAGGTGGAACAGGCCAAGATCTTCGACGGCGAAAACCGCGTCGACCTGGTGCTGAAAGACAACCTCGTCATCGACGGCCAGGACAAGGGCAAGAACGTCCAGTTCTTCTTCGTCAATGACCGCGGCCCGGACGTCGTCAAGGCCGTGACTGCTGCCAACCCCTCCAAGGGCTACACGGACCAGCCGATCGAGAGTAACTGGCTCTCGGGGCTCTTCTCGCTGCTGGTGCCTGTGCTGCTGCTCGGCGTCCTGTTCTGGTTCCTGCTCTCCCGCATGCAGGGCGGCGGCTCCAAGGTGATGCAATTCGGCAAATCCAAGGCCAAGATGGTCAGCAAGGACATGCCCCAGGTGACCTTCGCAGACGTCGCCGGCGCAGACGAAGCCGTCGAGGAACTGCAGGAAATCAAGGAATTCCTTGCAGAGCCTGCCAAGTTCCAGGCCGTCGGGGCCAAAATCCCCAAGGGCGTGCTGCTCTATGGCCCTCCGGGCACCGGCAAAACCCTTCTGGCGCGCGCCGTCGCAGGCGAGGCCGGCGTCCCGTTCTTCTCCATCTCGGGCTCCGACTTCGTGGAAATGTTCGTCGGTGTGGGCGCCTCCCGTGTCCGTGACCTCTTCGAACAGGCCAAGTCCAACGCGCCGGCCATCATCTTCGTCGACGAAATCGACGCCGTCGGCCGCCACCGCGGTGCCGGCATCGGCGGCGGCAACGACGAACGCGAGCAGACCCTTAACCAGCTCCTGGTTGAAATGGACGGCTTCGACGTCAAGACCAACGTGATCCTGATCGCGGCCACCAACCGGCCCGACGTGCTGGACCCGGCGCTGCTGCGCCCAGGCCGCTTCGACCGCCAGGTTTCCGTGGAAGCCCCGGACCTGATCGGTCGCGACCAGATCCTCCAGGTCCACGCCAAGGGTAAGCCGATCGCGCAGGGCGTGGACCTCAAGGCCGTCGCCAAGAAGACCCCCGGCTACACGGGTGCCGACCTGGCCAACGTGCTCAACGAGGCCGCGCTGCTGACAGCCCGCTCCAACGCCAACCTGATCGACGACCGCGCACTGGACGAAGCCATTGACCGCGTCATGGCCGGCCCGCAGAAGCGCAGCCGCGTCATGAAGGAGCACGAGCGCAAGATCACGGCCTACCACGAGGGCGGGCACGCCCTGGTTGCCGCGGCGCTGCGTAACTCCGCCCCGGTCACCAAGATCACCATCCTGCCCCGCGGCCGCGCCCTGGGCTACACCATGGTGGTCCCGGAGAACGACAAGTACTCCGTGACCCGCAACGAGCTGCTGGACCAGATGGCCTACGCCATGGGCGGCCGCGTTGCCGAGGAGATCGTCTTCCACGATCCGTCCACAGGCGCCTCGAACGACATCGAAAAGGCCACCGCCACCGCCCGTCAGATGGTCACCCAGTACGGTATGAGCGAGCGCGTGGGTGCGGTCCGCCTGGGCCAGGGCGGCGGCGAGCCGTTCCTCGGCCGGGATGCCAGCCACGAGCGGAACTACTCCGACCAGATCGCCTACATCGTGGATGAGGAGGTCCGCCGCCTGATTGACCAGGCCCACGACGAGGCCTACGCCATCCTCACCGAAAACCGGGACGTCCTGGACCGGCTGGCCCTGGAACTCCTTGAACGGGAAACGCTGAACCAGTCGGAAATCGCCGACATCTTCCGCGACATCCGCAAGCGCGACTTCCGCGAGGTATGGCTGTCCAAGGAAACCCGCCCGGTGCAGACTGCCGGTCCGGTGGAGTCCCGTCAGGAGCGCGCCGAACGCGAGGCCCAGGAAGAAGCCAAAGAAGCGCGCCTCGAGGAACCACTGGACGCTATTCCGCCGCACCCCCAGGGAGTTCCGGAGGATGCCTCCTTCCAGGGCGGAGTAACGGAATCGGGACCAGACGGCCACCGCGGCTAAGCTCTTTGGTGTGACTCACTTCGACGACGACGACATCACCCCCACCGCCGACCATTCGGCGGTGGGCGGATCGGGCCGCCACCACAAGGTGGACAAGCCCCGGATTGAAGCAGCTGTGCGGGAAATCCTGCTGGCCATAGGCGAGGACCCGGACCGCGGCGGGCTGCAGGACACACCCAAGCGTGTGGCCAAAGCCTATGCCGAGGTGTTTGCCGGCCTGCACCAGGATCCGGGCAGCGTGCTCGGCACCACCTTCGACCTCGACCACGAGGAACTCGTGCTGGTGAAGGACATCCCGTTCTACTCCACCTGCGAGCACCACCTGGTGCCGTTCCACGGCGTCGCGCATGTGGGGTACATCCCCTCGCACGACGGCAGGGTGACCGGCCTTAGCAAGCTGGCACGCCTGGTGGACATCTACGCCCGCCGCCCGCAGGTGCAGGAGCGCCTCACCACGCAGATCGTTGAAGCACTGGTCACTTTCCTCAAGCCGCGCGGAGCCATCGTGGTGGTGGAATGCGAACACATGTGCATGTCCATGCGCGGCATCCGCAAGCCCGGAGCCAAAACCGTCACAAGCGCGGTTCGCGGGCAACTTCATGACCCGGCCACCCGCGCCGAAGCCATGAGCCTCATACTCGGAAGGTAAAAAACAGACTATGGATTCCCTAGCTGCAGCACCTGGAACCGGCCCCGCAACATCACCGCTGCCCATCCTGCGCAAACCGCGGCCGGCAGCCAAGTTCGACGACCTGCCCACCGACCGCACGCTCGTCATGGGCATCCTCAACGTCACCCCCGATTCCTTCAGCGACGGCGGCAAGCACGCGACGGCCGACACCGCCATTGCCGCCGGCCTGCGGATGTTCTACGCCGGGGCCGACATCATCGACGTCGGCGGCGAATCCACCCGCCCCGGCGCCGAGGAAGTCAGCCCGGAGGAAGAGCAGCGGCGGGTGTTGCCTGTCATCGAAGCCCTCGTGAAGGCCGGCGCGCTGGTCAGCATCGACACCACCCACGTCTCCACCGCCGAAGCCGCGCTAAATGCCGGCGCAGCGATCATCAACGACATCTCCGGCCTCACCATCGAACCCGGCATGGCCGAGCTAGTGGCGAAGACCAAGGTGCCGTATGTCCTGACCCACCGCCGCGGCGATGCCAAGACCATGACCTCCCTGACGGAGTACGACGACGTCGCGAACGACGTCGTCTCCGAACTGAACGGCGTCCGCGACAAGCTGTATGCGGCCGGCGTCCTGCCCGAGCAGATCATCGTGGACCCGGGCATTGGGTTCTCGAAGACGGACGTGCAGAACTGGGAACTGCTGCGGAACCTGGACCGGCTCGACGCCATGGGCCACAAAGTGCTGGTGGGCGCGTCCCGCAAACGCTTCCTTGGCACGCTCCTGACGGTCGCCGGCAAGGCAGCGCTCCCGGAAGAGCGCGACGCCGCCACGGCCGCCATCACCGCCATCAGCGCCGCCCGCGGCGCCTGGGCCGTGCGCGTGCACGACGTCGGACCCAGCCTTGACGCCGTCAAAGTGGCCGCCCACATGGCGGCCCCGGACCACGGCCGCTGACCAGGAAGGCCTAGCAAAACAGCCATGGACAGGATCTCGCTGACCGGTGTCACCGCCACCGGCTACCACGGGGTGTTCGATTTTGAGCGCCGCGAAGGCCAGCCGTTTGTTGTGGACGCCGTGCTGCACCTGGATTTCAGCCAGGCAGCGGAGTCGGACGACGTCCGCGACACCGCCCACTACGGCGAGGTGGCCGGACGGATCACCGACTGGATCACCGGCGAGCCCCTGAACCTGATTGAGGGATTGGCTGTGCGCATGGCCGAGGGCCTGCTCAAGGAATTCAGGATCCAGGCCGTGGAGATCACGGTGCACAAACCGAAGGCGCCCATCGAGGTTCCCTTCGGCGACGTCGCCGTCAGCGTCTACCGGGAGCGGACATGACTCCGGCACCCGCACTGCATGAGAAGCCCGCGCATGAGAAGCCCGCGCACGATCAGCCGGCACCGGCCAGGACCGCCTACACCCGGGCGGTGCTGGCGCTGGGCAGCAACCTTGGGGCACGGAACGAGACGCTGTCCGAAGCGGTTGCCGACCTTGTGGACCGCCCCGAAGTGCGGCTCCTGGCCGTCTCACCGATAGTGCAGACCAAGGCCGTCGGTGGCCCCGCCGGGCAGCCGGACTTCCTCAACATGGTGATTTCGGTTGAAACGTCGCTGGAGCCGCTCGAGCTTCTCAAGCACTGCCAGTCGGTGGAGAACAAGCACCACCGCGTGCGTGAGGTCCACTGGGGTCCGCGGACGCTCGATGTCGACGTGATCGTTTACGGTGAGCTAAAAAGTGATGATCCCGTACTCACCCTGCCCCACCCGTTTGCGGCAGTGCGGGCCTTCGTGCTCTTCCCCTGGGCCCAAATGGACCCCTCCGCCACCCTTAACGGGCAGCCGGTGGGGGAGCTTGCCGTCAGGGCTGCCGACTTCCCGGACCTGAAGCCGTTCGACGGTTTCGGGGACTTCGACGGCGTGCCCGATGGCGGGGCGGTGGAACAGCCGTGAAGCCCATGAGTCCGCTGCTGCTCGCAGTCGTGGGCATTGCCCTGGCCATCGCCGGCTGGTCCGCTGCCGTCCTGACCGTCCGTTACGGCATGGCCACGCCGGTCCTTCCGGCCACGGCCCTGGTCACCATGGGCGTGATTGTGGTGCTGACCCTGGTGCTGGGCATCCGCGTGCTTCGCTGGCGGAACGGCAAGAAGAAGAAAATGCTGAACCCCATCCTGGCGGCGTGGACGCTGGTCCTCGCCCAGGCCTGCGCCTACACCGGCGCGATGCTGCTGGGCTGGCACGCCGGGATCTTCCTGGACCAGCTGCGGTTCTGGAGCATCCGCAGCGGGCTGGACGTCACCTGGCTCGCCCTCGGGATGGCCGGCGGCGGGCTGGTCATGATCGTGGTGGGGCTCGTCGTCGAACGTTTCTGCAAGATCCCGCCGGAGGACGGCGAGACTGACGCCAGCGAAGGCCTGCCGGGCCACGGCCGGGGCAAGGCCAAGGGAGAAGGCGAGTATGCCTACCGCGGCGATTGATCCGCCCGGGATCACCTGGCTGCGTGTGTCCCCGAAGTACGTCACGGTCCGGCTTGTGGAGTGGGCCCTCGGCAACCTGGTCATGGTGGCCGTGCTG
Organism: Arthrobacter globiformis; assembly: GCF_030817195.1. Classification (NCBI taxonomy): domain Bacteria; kingdom Bacillati; phylum Actinomycetota; class Actinomycetes; order Micrococcales; family Micrococcaceae; genus Arthrobacter; species Arthrobacter globiformis. Next base: position 645,422 of record NZ_JAUSYZ010000001.1, read on the forward strand.
AGCCTTCCGCTGGTGTTCGTCCGGCTCGGCTGGTGGCGGTGGCCGCCGCTGTGGCTGGCCATCGGCATTCCGGCTTTCATGCTGCTGCTGGCCCTGTGGCGCCTGGTCCTGATCCCGCGGCAGGTGCGTGCCATCGGCTACGCCGAACGCGACGACGACCTCCTCATCCGCGGCGGCATCTTCTTCCAGCGCGTCATGGTGGTGCCGTACGGCCGCATGCAGTACGTGGACATCAGCGCCGGCCCGGTGGAACGTGGGCTGGGGCTGTGCACCCTGAAGCTGCACACGGCGTCCGCCGGAACCAACGCCGGCATTCCCGGACTTCCCGCCGAGGAAGGCGCCCGGCTCAGGGAACAGCTCTCGGCGCGCGGCGAAGCCAGGCTGGCCGGGCTGTGAGCGCCGGCGGCCTCGCTTCCAAGCCCGACGGCGAGTGGCTGCGAGTGCACCCGGCCACACCGTTCGTACGCGGCTGGGTTGCGCTGGCGGCCATCGGCTACTTCTTCGGGCGTGACAGCTTTGAACGGATGCTCCAGGGCCAGCCGCTGATCGATGACCGCATCGCCGGCCGCGCCCCGTGGCTCCTGGGCGGCGGGGCATTGATGCTGGTCCTGGCCGTGCTGGGCTTCATCCTGTCCTGGTACTTCACCCGGTACCAGGTGGCGGAGGGCTACGTCCGGGTCAACACGGGCTTCCTGTTCAAGCAGCAGCGGCAGGCACGGCTGGACCGCGTCCAGGCCATCGACATCGTCCAGCCGCTGCTCGCCAGGATCTTCGGCCTCGCGGAACTCAAGTTCGAAGTTGCCGACGCCGGCGAATCCGCCGTCCGGCTGGCATACCTGCGCATCGACGACGCCCGGCAGCTGCGCGCTACCATCCTCGCCCGCGCGTCGGGAGTCCGGCTGGATCCCGAGCACCCCGAAGCAGCCGCTCCCGAGGCGCCGGAGCAGCAGGTACTGCAGGTCCCGCCGTCGCGCCTGGTCGGTTCGCTCCTGCTCAGCGAGCAGAGCGTCTTTGTGGTCCTGGGCGCCGCGGCATCCGTGATGCTGTCCGCGCTCACCGAAAACAGGGCCTTTTTCCTGTACCTGATTCCCGCGGCACTCGGCCTCATTGCGGCGTACTGGAACTCGTTCAGCAAGGGCTACAACTTCACGGCGGCCATCTCCCGGGACGGCATCCGGCTCCGGTACGGGCTGCTCGACACGCAGGCGCAGACCCTGCCGCCGGGCCGGATCCAGGCGCTCAGGGTGGCCCAGCCGCCGCTGTGGCGCCTCTTCGGCTGGTACCGGATGCAGGTCAACGCCGCCGGGTACGGGGCCGGAGCGAACAACGGCGAGGGCGGCTCCCGCACCACGCTGCTGCCGGTGGGAAAGATGGACGACGTCCTGAACATGCTGGCCCTTGTGCTGCCTGATCCGGGAACTGCCGATCCGCTGCGCGTATTCCACCAGGGTGTGAACGGGCTGGATTCCGACGCCGGATTTGTCACCACGCCGCGCCGGGCTCGGCTGCTGGCGCCGCTGGGATGGAGGCGCAACGCCTTCGCGGCCACGGACACCGCGCTGCTCATGCGGTCGGGCCGCTGGTGGCGGCAGCTTGTGGTGGTGCCGCACCAGCGGACGCAGTCGATTGCGCTGCAGCAGGGACCCCTCGCCCGCCGGTTTGGCCTGGCCGATCTCGTGCTGCACACCACCGCGGGTCCGGTGGCGCCGCGGGTGATCCAGGCGGACATCCGGGAGGCGCAGGCGCTCTTCGACGCCCAGGCAGCACGCGCCCGCGCTGCCCGCCGGCGCCAGACGAGCGAACAGTGGCTGGCCCAGGTGGCCCCGGCCGGGCTGGTTGAGCCCGTCCTGCTGGTTGAGCCCGTCCCGACACCGACTCCGCTGGTTGAGCCCGTCGAAACCCCGGACTCCCATCCAACCCCAGCATCCCAACAGGAAGGCCAGCAACGTGGCTAAGCCAGGACGCCTCGGCGTCGGAATCATCGGTGCCGGCAAAGTGGGCGCCGTCCTGGGTGCGGCGCTCCGCGCAGCCGAGCACGCCGTCGTCGGGGTTTCCGCCGTCTCCGACGCGAGCCGGGAGCGGGCCGAAACCCTGTTGCCCGGCGTTCCCGTTTTGGAGATCCAGGACATCGTGGAACGCGCGGAACTGGTGCTCCTGGCCGTTCCTGATGATGCCCTCGGCGGACTCGTGGAAGGGCTGGCCAAGCTCGGCGCCTGGCAGCCCGGTCAGCTCGTGGCGCACACGTCGGGCCGGTTCGGCGTCGGTGTGCTGCATTCGGTCCGGGCGGCCGGTGCCGTGCCGCTGGCGCTGCACCCGGCCATGACCTTCACCGGCATGAGCCTGGACCTGACCCGCCTGCTGGACTGCACGTTCGGTGTCACAGCGGACGCCGCCATGCTCCCCATCGCCCAGGCCCTCGTCGTCGAAATGGGGGCCGAGCCGGTGGTCATTGCCGAGGGCGACCGCACCATCTACCACGCGGCCCTGGCGCACGGTTCGAACCACATGGTCACGCTCGTGGCGCAGGCCTCGCAGCTGCTCGCGGAGGTGGGCGTTGAGGCCCCGGACCGCATGCTCGGGCCGCTGCTGCGGGCAACGCTGGAGAACGCGCTTGCCTCCGGCGAGACGGCGCTGACCGGCCCGGTGGCGCGGGGGGACGCCGGCACGGTGGAAGCGCACGCCCGTGCGCTGCGCGAGCACGACGGCGGGACCGGCGGGGACGTCCTCGCCGCGTATCTCGCCATGGCACGGGCCACCGCCAGGCGCGCTGAAGGGCGGGGTTTGCTGAAGCCGGATCAGGCGGACAATATTCGTATCGCACTCGAGGGCACCGATGACGACGGCCCGGCATAGGGCCGTGACGGCCGTGCATGAAAACGGCCGCAGGGCCAAGGGAGGACACTGACATGGCAATCCGACTCGTAACGACGGCGGACTCCCTCCGTGCACAGAGCCGGCTGCTGCTGACGCAAAAGAACGGCTCGTCGTTGGGCCTCGTGCCCACCATGGGCGCCCTGCATGCGGGCCACGGACGGCTGGCGCGGGCTGCCGTTGAACAGAACGACGTTGTGGTGGCCTCCATCTTTGTGAACCCGCTGCAGTTCGGCGAGGCACAGGACCTGGACCGGTATCCGCGGACGCTCGAGGCGGACATGGCGCTGCTCGAGGAGCAGGGCGTGGACCTGGTCTTCGCGCCGTCGGTTGAGGAGATGTACCCGGGCGGCCAGCCGATGGTGAGGATCACCTCCGGTCCGCTGGGGGAGAAGTGGGAAGGCGCCTCCCGGCCCGGGCATTTCGACGGTGCGCTCACCGTGGTGGCCAAGCTGCTGCACCTGGGCATCCCCGGCACAGGACTTCCCGGCGGCAGCGCCTTCGTGGCCGGCTCCGGCGGCGGATTGCCGGCCTACCGCGCCTATTTTGGCCAGAAGGATGCGCAGCAGCTGGTCCTGGTGCGCCGGATGGTGGCGGACCTGAACTTTCCCGTGGATATCGTAGCGGTGCCAACCGCCCGGGCCGCCGACGGGCTGGCACTGTCCAGCCGGAACCGCTTCCTCTCGGATGAGGAACGGGAAGCAGCGCTGGTCCTGTCCCGCGCGCTGCACCTCATTGAGGAGCGGGCGAACGCCAACGAGCCCCTTGATGTGGGCTCGGCCAGAGCCCTGATCGAGTCCCAGCCCCTGGTCCGGCTCGACTACCTCGACGTCGTGGATCCCGTCACACTGGAGCCGCTCGCCGAGAACTGCCACGAGACACCCTTCCGCGGTGAAGGGCTGGCTATGGTTGCCGCGAAGGTGGGCGCCGTGCGGCTGATCGACAACGTGCCGCTCAGTTCCTAACCGAGTAACTTGCCCGGCGGCTTGGACCCACTGTGCGGGGAACGGGCGGTGTACTGGGAATGGGCGGGGCCACTACACTGTTGGAGTCTGCAGCGGCGCTGACCGCCTGCCACCACTCCAACTCCCTGAGGGCCTCGCCATGTCTACCAAAGTCACGTCCAATTCGTCTGGCGAACCTGCCCGGGAGCCGGCCGCTCCCGTCGTAGCCCCGGCCGGCGCGCCGGCATCCCCTGCCGCAGCGCCGCCGTCGGACAGGATGTCCCGCGAGTCCGTGACGGTGATTGCCACGCTGCTGGTGGCCACCTTCGTGGTGATCCTGAACGAAACCATCATGAACGTTGCCCTGCAGCGGCTCATGGTGGACCTGCGCGTGGATGCCCCCACCGTCCAGTGGCTCTCCACCGGGTTCATGCTGACCATGGCCGTGGTGATTCCGACCACCGGCTTCATCCTCCAGCGGCTGTCGACGCGGGCTTCGTTCCTCCTGGCGATGGGCCTGTTCGCCGGCGGTACGGCGCTCGCGGCCGCGGCGCCCGGCTTTGAAATCCTCCTGCTGGCGCGGATCATCCAGGCGGGCGGCACTGCCATCATGCTTCCGCTGCTGATGACCACCATCCTCACGCTGGTCCCGCTGGCCCGCCGCGGCGCCGTGATGGGCAACGTCAGCATTGCCATTTCTGTTGCACCGGCCATGGGACCCACGGTTTCCGGTTTCATCCTGCAGCACTTCTCCTGGCGCTTCATGTTCATCTTTGTCCTGCCCATTGCCCTGGCGGCTCTGGCAATTGGCGCCAGGTTCCTCACCAACGTCGGCGAGACCGAAAAGTCCAGGCTCGACTTCCTCTCCGTGGTCCTGACCGTTCCCGCGTTCGGCGGCCTCGTCTACGGCCTCAGCCAGATCGGCGGCGGCCACGGCGGCGGCAGCGGCCCGAGCATGCTGGCCGTGGTGGCGCTGGTTGTTGGTGTGGCCGGCCTTGCCGCGTTCACGTTCCGCCAGCTCCGGCTGCAGAAGTCCGAGTCCCCGCTGCTGGACCTGCGCGCTTTCAACTTCCGGATGTTCACGCTGTCCGTGCTGCTGATGGTGGTGTCCATGGTGGCCCTGTTCGGCGCCGTGATCCTGCTGCCGCTGTACCTGCAGGAAATCCGCGGGCTGCAGTCGCTTGAGACCGGCCTGGCCCTGCTGCCCGGAGGCCTCGCCATGGGCCTGCTCGGCCCGGTGATCGGCCGCCTGTTCGACAAGGTCGGCCCCCTGCCGCTGACGGTCACCGGATCCTCGCTCATGGTCCTGACACTCTGGCAGTTTGCAATGCTCGACGCCGGCACTCCGGTCTGGTGGATCGTCACCTTGCACGTCGGGCTCAGTTTCGGGCTCGCGCTGCTCTTCACGCCGGCCTTCACCACCGGCCTGAACCCGCTGCCGCCGCACCTGTACTCGCACGGCTCGGCCATCATGAGCACCCTGCAGCAGGTGGCCGGCGCGGCGGGCACGGCACTGCTCGTGTCCATCTTCGCCTTCGTTTCCGCGGGCTCCGGCCTCGTTGCGGGCATGAATGCCGCGTTCCTGACGGCAACCGTCATAGCCGTTGCCGCCGTCGTACTCTCCACCATGATGCGGAAGACGGCTGGCGCCGAAGGCGCGCCCGCGGCCCACTAGGGCGCGACCGAACACTTAAGCCCGCCACCGAAGCGCGAACGTACACTTAAGCCCCGGAAAGTGGGGCTCAAGTGTACGTTCGCGCTGTGGTTTCGGCGCGATTCAGCCGGCGAAGAACTCGCTGAGCTCGGTGATGAGCTTGTCCGGGGCGCGGTTGGCGCCGTCATGTCCGAAGCCGGGCAGGATGGTGTAGCTGGAGCCGGAGAGGACGTCGTGGATCTGGCCGCAGGCCACGCCGAAGTAGGCCGGGCTCTTCTCGCCCACGATGATGAGCGTCTCCAGCGGCAGCGCCAGGAAGGGTTCGGCCGGCATGTCCGCCGCGATGATCGCCTTGATCTCGCGGACACCGGTGCGCATCATTTCGCGCATCTGCTTGCCCACCGACGTTCCCGCCGTGAGCTTGTTGGCGAGGGTCATCATGGACAGCGGCATGCGGGAGGAGAAGGCGCTCTCGGCCTCGAGCCCGCGGAGCAGCACCGCGAGGGCACGGTCGTCGTCCCCGGCCGCCGTCGCCCGTTCGTATTCGGTGGTCCAGTCGGCCGTGACGCTGTGGTTGACGGAGACCGCGGGATCGTAAACGGCGAGCCGTTCCACCGGGAGGGTCCGCGCCGCGTGGATGGCCACGGCACCGCCGAAGCTGTGGCCGAAGACGTCGGTGCTGGCCGTGTGCTTCATGACGGTGTCGAGGTCGCGGATATCGACGTCCAGGGTGTAGTCCCCGGCCTGTTCGGAGGAGGCGCCCCGGCCGCGGCGGTTGAATGTGTGCACCGGCCGGCCGAGGGAGGCGCTGAGCTTCTGCGCGAAGCGGGTGTAGTCCGCCGCCGTCACCATGGAGGCCGTAACCACAACCACGCCGGAACCGGCCGTGGCCAACTCAGCGCCCGTGCTGAACAGCTCGAGCTTGCCGCCGTCGGGTGTGCTGATGATCTCGCGAGTCATGCTCCGAGCCTATCGGAGGCGGGCCCCTGCTGACAGCCAGCGGCTACCTGCGCCGGCCCTTCCTGCTCAGTGGCCGGACGCTTCCGTCGGTACCGTTCAGGAAGCGCGCCATCCGGATGGCCAGGCGCTTGCCCGGCCGGATCGGCCCTTCGTGCAGCTGGGCCCGGAACCACCGCGAAGTCGATCGCCGGCACGGCGGACGCCAGCTGCCGGCCGGTCTCGGCGAAGTATCCCGGGCTCCAGCCGCCGCTGAGCATCAGCGTGGGCGTGGTCAGTTCCGTGTAATCCGCGAGCTCCGCGTCGGCGTCGAGCACCGCCCGCATCTCCTTGACGGCCGTCGGCAGCAGCTCCCGCATTTCGGCGCCGACGTTGGTCCGGGCCGACATGATGCTCAGCATCCGCAGCGCGCCGAGGGGCAGGTAGGACAAAGGCCCGGCCGTGGCCAGGCCCTGCACCAGATGCGCCCAGGCATGGTTAAGCTGCCCCTCCGTCACAGCCTGCTCCAGTTCCGGCCGCCAGCGGTGGTTCAGGTTGCCGGAAAGGGACACCGCGGCGTCGTACGTGACGAGCCGGCGCAGCGGCATGCCACGCGCCGCCTGAAGGGCCACGAAACCGCCGAAGCTGTGCGCCACCACATCCTCCGACCCCGTCGCCTTCATGACGGCGGCGAGGTCCCGGATCTCGGTCGCGACGGAATAGTCGTCCGGCTGCGGCGCGGAACCGGCGCGGCCGCGGCGGTTGTAGCAGTGCACCGGCCGGCTCAGCAGGAGGCTCAGATTGCGGGCGAACGGCCGGTACAGCGCGGCGGTCACCAGTGTTCCGTGGATAACGACGACGCCGGGCGCCGTCACCGGGGCCGGGTCACCTATTGCGGAGGTGCTGCCGGCGGAGTTGCCGGCGGGGCTGCCGCCGTCGGCACGGGTGAGTGCCGCCGGCCTGAAGGAGTGCACCTCAAGCCGGCTGCCGTCGTCGTCCGTCTCAACTGTCCAGGTCTCCACAGCCCGAGTCTATGCCCCACCACCTCCGGAGTTTCTGTACAGATATCGCGCCCAAATGGCCCCGGAAGTCCGAATATCCGGACAAAAACTCCAAGGTGCGGGGGCCCGAACTCCGATCCGGGAAGTCCCGGTAAACTTGATGACTGTGACTTCCCAAAACACCCCCCGCCCCCAAGAACGCCCCAGAACCGCTCGACGCCAGCGAACAGATGCGCATCCGCATGGACAAGCGCGCCAAGCTGATCGAACGCGGGGCGGAGGCGTACCCGGTGGGTGTTGGGCGCACGCATTCGCTCAGCGAGATCCGCGAAAAGTACGCGCACCTGCAGGCCGACGAGACCACCGGCGACGTCGTGGGCGTCACCGGCCGCGTGGTGTTCGTCCGGAACACGGGCAAGCTGTGCTTCGCCACGCTGCAGGAAGGCGGCACCGACGGCAAGGGCACCCGGCTGCAGGCCATGCTCAGCCTGGCGAACGTGGGCGAAGAGGCGCTCGCGGACTGGAAGGCCCTGGTTGACTTGGGCGACCACGTCTTCATCAAGGGTGAAGTCATCTCGTCCCGCCGCGGTGAACTCTCCGTCATGGCCGAGTCCTGGTCCATGGCCTCCAAGGCGCTGCGCCCGCTGCCGGTGCTGCACGCCGAACTCAACGAGGAAACCCGCGTCCGCCAGCGCTACGTGGACCTGATGGTCCGCGACGAGGCCCGCGAAATGGTCTACACCCGCGCCGCCATCACCCGCTCCATCCGCGAGACCCTGTTCCGCCACGCCTACGTCGAGGTGGAGACGCCCATCCTCCAGCTGGTCCACGGCGGCGCCCTGGCCCGCCCGTTCGAAACGCACATGAACGCGTTCGACCAGAAGATGACGCTGCGCATTGCCACCGAGCTGTACCTCAAGCGCGCCGTGGTGGGCGGCATCGACCGCGTCTACGACATGGGCCGCGTGTTCCGCAACGAGGGTGTGGACTCGACCCACAGCCCGGAGTTCACCACGCTTGAGTGCTACGAGGCGTGGGCGGACCAGTTCGTTATGGCTGAGCGGATCAAGGAGATCATCCTGGACGCCGCGGACGCCGTGGGGGCCGGACGTACGCTGCAGACCGAGGCAGGGGAGATCAACCTCGACGGCGACTGGGCCTGGGTGTCCGTGTATCCAGGGCTTTCCGAAGCAGTGGGCCAGGAGATCACCCCCGACACCACCCTCGAAGAACTGCGGGTGGTGGCGGAGAAGCACGACGTCAAGGTGGACCCCAAGTGGGACGCCGAGAAGCTGGCGGTGGAACTCTTCGGCGAAATCGTGGAACCCACTCTGCTGAACCCCACATTTGTCTACGACTACCCGCCCTCTGCCCAGCCGCTGGCCCGCCCGCACCGCGAGGACGGCCGCCTGATCGAGGCCTGGGACCTGATCATCGGCGGCATGGAGCGCGGCACCGCCTTCTCTGAGCTCATCGACCCGGTCATCCAGCGCGAACGCCTCACCGAACAGTCCAGGCACGCCGCCGCCGGTGACGTCGAGGCCATGCAGCTGGACGAGGACTTCCTCCGAGCCCTTGAATACGGCGCGCCTCCCATGGGCGGCATCGGCCTGGGCATCGACCGCCTGGTCATGCTCTTCACTGGCGCCGGGATCCGCGAGACCATTCTCTTCCCCCTGCTCAAGCCCGAAGGCCACTGATGATGGACTACGTCGCCGTACTGCTGCCCTCGCTGGTAGTTGGCCTGCTCTTTTGGTTTGCAATGAAGTCGATCTTTAACGCGGACAAGGCAGAACGCCAGGCCGAAGCACGCGCGCAGGCCGAAGCCGACGCCCGGGCGGCAGCCGGAGACGATTCCGCAGAACCGCCGAGTAAATCAGACAAATAGCAGGCGACTTTTTTCGCCCCCAGTTTTCCCCAAGGAACCATTGCGTGTTTTGACGCGTTGCCTTATTGGGGGAGATACTTCAGATGGAAACATCCTGCTTTTCTGATTACACGTCCTTTCCAAAAGAGAGATTTTTGATGGCACAGAAAGTCAATATCGTCCTCGTGGACGATCTGGATGGGGGATCTGCGGACGAAACCGTTCGCTTCGGCCTGGATGGGGTCGGTTATGAAATTGACCTGTCCTCGGCCAACGCTTCAGAACTGCGGTCATCACTGGAACGCTTTGTTTCAGCCGGCCGCAAAACGTCCGGCGGCCGCCCGACCCGTGCCAAGGCACCGGGCGGACGCAGCCAGGACTCTGCCCAGATACGCCAGTGGGCGCGGGACCACGGTTACACCGTAAACGCGCGCGGCCGTATTCAGGCAGAAATCCAGGAAGCCTACCAAAAGGCCAATTCCTAGCCTGGTGCCCTGACAATCAGCCAGGGCAAAAAAGTTCGAAGCAAATGTGCGGCGCCCCCGGTTGACGGGGGCGCTGCGCTTTAATCGGCCGATGCCGTCCGCATTAATCAGACCGGCGTTAATCAGAACCGCCGCCAGCCCGGTAATCGATTCCGATGGTCACGCGAATCGGATGGTGTGCGGGCTAATCCGCGGCCCCTGGCACATTCCGCGCCGGGTGATTTCCGGCACCCTGCTAAGCGAAACGGCAAATTCAGACCGCGTGCCCCCGGATGCTATTCAAACCTTCTCCGGCATCACGCCGGCGGGGCCGGCGGGGCAGCTGCGCGGACCTGTGCAAGACCCCCGGTTTCCCCTGTGGCGAACAAGCTCCCCAAGTCAGGGTTCCCCCACGTAGCATCAAAGTACGTCGTAGCTAGGAGTGTGGCGAAATGTTTGAGCGATTTACGGACCGTGCCCGTCGCGTAGTTGTGCTTGCCCAAGAAGAGGCACGCATGCTGAACCACAATTACATTGGTACCGAACACATCCTCTTGGGTCTGATCCACGAGGGTGAGGGCGTTGCCGCCAAAGCTCTTGAGTCCTTGAGCATTTCGCTCGACGGCGTCCGCGAGCAGGTGCAGGAGATCATCGGCCAGGGCCAGCAGGCGCCTTCCGGCCACATCCCCTTCACGCCGCGTGCAAAGAAGGTGCTGGAGCTTTCGCTGCGCGAAGCCCTGCAGCTCGGCCACAACTACATCGGCACGGAGCACATCCTGCTGGGACTCATCCGCGAGGGTGAGGGTGTGGCGGCGCAGGTGCTGGTGAAGCTCGGCGCCGACCTCAACCGGGTCCGCCAGCAGGTCATCCAGCTGCTCTCGGGCTACCAGGGCAAAGAGACCACTGGTGCCGGCGTCGGCCAGAGCCAGGCCGAGGGTACCCCCGCCGGCTCTGTAGTGCTGGACCAGTTTGGCCGGAACCTGACACAGGCCGCCCGCGAGAACAAGCTGGACCCTGTGATCGGCCGCGAGCAGGAAATGGAACGTGTCATGCAGGTCCTTTCCCGCCGCACCAAGAACAACCCGGTGCTGATCGGCGAGCCCGGCGTCGGCAAGACCGCCGTCGTCGAGGGACTGGCCCAGGCGATCGTGCGCGGCGACGTGCCGGAGACCATCAAGGACAAGCAGCTGTACACGCTGGACCTTGGCTCCCTCGTGGCCGGCTCCCGCTACCGTGGTGACTTCGAAGAGCGACTGAAGAAGGTCCTCAAGGAAATCCGCACCCGCGGCGACATCATCCTCTTCATCGACGAGATCCACACCCTCGTGGGCGCCGGTGCCGCCGAAGGTGCCATCGACGCAGCCTCGATCCTGAAGCCCATGCTGGCCCGCGGCGAGCTGCAGACCATCGGCGCCACCACGCTGGACGAGTACCGCAAGCACATCGAGAAGGATGCCGCGCTCGAGCGCCGCTTCCAGCCCATCCAGGTCAAGGAGCCGTCGGTTGCGCACGCAATCGAGATCCTCAAGGGCCTGCGGGACCGCTACGAGGCGCACCACCGCGTCACCATCACCGACGGCGCCCTCGCCTCGGCCGCGAACCTTTCCGAGCGCTACATTTCGGACCGGTTCCTGCCGGACAAGGCGATCGACCTCATCGACGAAGCCGGCGCCCGGCTCCGGATCCGCCGCATGACGGCTCCGCCGGAGCTCAAGGAGATGGACGAGCGCATCTCCGAGCTGAAGATGGAGAAGGAGTCCGCGATTGATGCGCAGGACTTCGAGGGTGCTGCCGCGCTGCGCGACAAGGAGCAGAAGCTCATCACGGAGCGCTCCGAGAAGGAACGCCACTGGAAGACCGGCGGGATGGATGACATCTCCGAGGTGGACGAGGACCTGATCGCCGAAGTCCTCGCCAACTCCACGGGCATCCCGGTCTTCAAGCTGACCGAGGAAGAATCCTCGCGGCTGCTGAAGATGGAAGACGAACTGCACAAGCGCGTCGTCGGCCAGGACGAGGCCATCAGGGCGCTGTCCCAGGCCATTCGCCGCACCCGTGCAGGCCTCAAGGACCCGAAGCGCCCCGGTGGTTCGTTCATCTTCGCCGGCCCCACCGGCGTCGGCAAGACCGAACTCGCCAAGGCCCTCGCCGAGTTCCTGTTCGGTGAAGAGGATGCCCTCATCACGCTGGACATGTCCGAGTACTCCGAGAAGCACACGGTATCGCGGCTCTTCGGTGCACCTCCCGGCTACGTCGGTTATGAAGAGGGCGGGCAGCTGACCGAGAAGGTCCGCCGCCGTCCGTTCTCGGTGGTCCTGTTCGACGAAGTGGAAAAGGCCCACGCGGACCTCTTCAACTCGCTGCTGCAGATCCTGGAAGACGGCCGCCTGACTGACTCCCAGGGCCGCGTGGTGGACTTCAAGAACACGGTGATCATCATGACCACGAACCTCGGAACCCGGGACATCTCCAAGAGCGTTGCCACCGGTTTCCAGTCCGGCACGGACACCCAGACCGGCTACAACCGGATGCGTGCCCGGGTCACGGAGGAGCTTAAGCAGCACTTCCGCCCCGAGTTCCTCAACCGTGTTGACGACGTCGTGGTGTTCCCGCAGCTGACGCAGGACGAGATCATCGAGATCGTGGACATGTTCGTCACCCGCTTGGAGAAGCGCCTCAAGGACAAGGACATGGGCATCGAGCTGACCAAGGCAGCCAAGGTGCTCCTGGCCACCCGCGGCTACGATCCCGCCATGGGTGCCCGGCCGCTGCGCCGCACCATCCAGCGCGAGATCGAGGACCAGCTCTCCGAGAAGATCCTCTTCGGCGAGCTGCACCCCGGCGACATCGTGGTGGTGGATGTGGACGGCGAAGGCGACGACGCGAAGTTCACCTTCGCCGGCAACGCCAAGCCGCGCATCCCGGAGATCGCCCCGAGCGCCTAGCTCCGAGCGCCTGGCTCCCAGCCGCACTCCAGCGCCAAGAGGCCCCGCCAGTTCCCGAAAGGGGGCAGGTGGGGCCTCTTGCGTCGGGCGGCAGCGGCGCAGTTCTGAAAGTACTGTTTCACTAATAGTGAACCCTGCTGTGATCCAGGGCACAGGAGGTGTTGAATCAGCACATGTCAACTGAAGATGCAGCGATCCTGCGTGAGCAACCGGCGACGCCTTTCCACGACCTCGACCACTACCTGGCGATCCCGCGTGTCAGTGGCTTGGCCCTCAGCCCTGACGGCCGGCGGCTGGTGACCACGGTGGCCACGCTCAACAGCAAGGGCACCGAATACGGCACGGCCCTGTGGGAGCTGGACCCTGCGGGCGAGAAGCAGGCCCGCAGGATCACCCGCAGTGCCAAGGGCGAAGCGGGCGCCGCGTTCGCTGCCAACGGCGACGTCTACTTCACGTCCGCCCGGCCGGATCCGGACAAGGAAGCCGACGGCGATCCCGTCAGTGTGCTCTGGGTGCTCCCCGCAGACGGCGGTGAGGCCCGCGTGGTCCTGTCGAGGCCAGGCGGCGTGGAGAAGGTCATGGCGGCAAGGGACGCGAACGCGGCGTTCGTCACCGCGTCCGTCCTTGCCGGCTCCAGCGACGAGGAGGCCGACGCCGAACGCCGCAAGAGCCGCAAGGACAACAAGGTGGCGGCCGTCCTGCACAGCGAATACCCGGTGCGCTACTGGGACGCGGACCTCGGCCCTGCCCAGCCGCGGCTCTTCGCAGTGGAGCCAGGGGCCGAGCAGGAACCCGGCAAGCCCGCCACCGTGGACAGGGCCGCGCCCCTCACGCTGCGCAACCTTACCCGGCAGGCAGGGTCCCGCCTCCGCGAGGCTGTCTCGGTGGTCAGCCCGGACGGCAAGACCCTCTACACGAGCATTTTGAAGCCGCTGTCCAAGGCCGACCTCCGCTCGGTCCTGGCCGCCGTCGACGTTGCCACCGGTACCCTCCGGGTGCTCCTCGACGAGGAGGGGATGGACTTCTTTCCGGGGCCGGTCAGCCCCGACGGCGCCACCCTCGCCGTCCTCAGCGTCAGCGAGACCACGCCCCGACAGGCCCCGCAGGTCAAGCTGCACCTTCTCGATGTCTCCGGCGAAGCCGGCCGGGAGGACCTGCAGCCCCTGGCTCACGGCTGGGACCGGTGGCCCCACCCGGAGGCTTGGCTCCCGGACGGATCCGCCCTCCTGGTCACGGCGGACGACGACGGCGCGTCGCCGGTTTTCGCCGTCAACGTTGCGGCAGGTGCCGCCCGGGGGAGCGTCACCCGGGTAACGCCGGACGCGGCGGCCTACACCGACGTCGTCGTTTCACCCGACGGACGCAGCGCCTACGCGCTGCGGAGCTCGTATGAGTTCCCCGCCGAACCTGTCCGGATCGACCTCGCCACCGGGGACGTCACGCGACTGCCGTCCCCGGCGGAACGGCCGCAAACTGCAGGGTCGCTGGAGCGGGTGGAGACGACGGCGGCCGACGGCACCCGCGTGCCCGCCTACCTGGCCCTGCCCGCGGGGGCTTCCGCCGAGAACCCCGCGCCGCTGCTGCTGTGGATCCATGGCGGCCCGCTGGGATCCTGGAATGCCTGGACCTGGCGCTGGAATCCGTGGCTGCTCACGTCCCGGGGCTACGCTGTCCTGCTTCCGGATCCCGCTTTGTCCACGGGCTACGGCCAGGAATACATCCAGCGCGGCTGGGGCGGCTGGGGCAAGGCCCCGTATACGGACCTCATGGCCATCACGGATTCGATGGTGCAGCGGCCGGACATCGACGGCAGCCGCACGGCCGCGATGGGCGGCTCCTTCGGCGGCTACATGGCTAACTGGGTGGCCGGGCAGACCGACCGCTTTAAGGCGATCGTGACTCATGCCAGCCTGTGGGCGCTGGACCAGTTCGGGCCCACCACTGACGCGTCGCAGTACTGGCTCAAGGAAATGACGGCGGAAATGGCGCTGGAGAACTCCCCGCACCTGCACGTGGAGAAGATCCGGACGCCCATGCTGGTCATCCATGGCGACAAGGACTACCGCGTGCCCATCGGGGAAGGCCTGCGACTTTGGTACGAGCTGCTGTCCAAGTCCCAGCTCGCCTCCGACGCTAACGGACAGACGAGCCACCGGTTCCTGTTCTACCCCGACGAGAACCACTGGATCCTGCAGCCGCAGCACGCCAAGGTCTGGTACGGCGTGGTTGAACACTTCCTGGCCAGGAATGTCCTCGGCAAGGACATCGAACTCCCGGCCGACCTGGGCCTGTGACCCCCGGGCCGCAGGTGACCGTGGCTGTCGCCGTAAGATGGGGGCTGTGACTGACTCCTTCACCGTTCGCCCTGCCCGGACCAGCGATGTGGCTGCCATCAAGAGACTGGTGGCGCCGCTGGCGGAAGAGCGAATACTGATGGCCAAGGAGACGGTGGCCTATTACGAGAGCCTGCAGGAGTTCCTTATCGCCGAGTCGGCGGCCGGCGAGGTCATCGGCTGCGGCGCCCTGCACGTCATGTGGGAGGACCTCGCGGAAGTTCGCACCCTGGCGGCCTCGGATGCGTGGCGTGGCAAGGGCGTGGGGCACGTCCTGGTCGAGAGCCTCCTGAAGCAGGCAGCGGCGCTGGGCGTCGCGCGGGTGTTCTGCCTGACCTTCGAGGTGGACTTCTTCAAGCGGCACGGCTTCGAGGTGATGGCGGACCAGTCGGCCGTGGACCCGCAGGTGTACTCCGAGCTGCTGCGCTCGCACGACGAAGGCGTGGCGGAGTTCCTGGACCTCGCGCGCGTGAAGCCCAACACGCTCGGCAACACGAGGATGATCAAGGCTCTCTAGAGCCCGCTCCGACCTCCTCGCGGCTGGACTCCGCAGGGCCGCACTCCTCCGAGTACCCCTTCTTTTTGTAAATTTGCTGGATAAACTGTCGGGGAGCCGGAAGGGGCAGCATTGGGGGCTGCCCCTTCCGGTGAATTCGTCCGCCGGGGAACCAAGGCGGGCGGCCGGAACTTCCCCGCAGCCGGTGCCGGTAGTAGGGTCAAAGCACATCCTGACCGATGTCAATGAAGCACCGAGAGCCCAGGAGCCGGCCGTGAAAAAGCTCATCAATGACCCCCGTGCTGTAGTCGATGAATCCGTGGAGGGATTCGGCCTTGCCCATGCCGACCTTGTGACCGTCAACGCCGACCCGAAATACGTCACCCGCAAGGATGCCCCCGTTGCAGGCAAGGTCGGCCTGGTGTCCGGTGGCGGCAGTGGGCATGAGCCGCTGCATGCCGGCTTCGTGGGGCGTGGCATGCTCGACGCCGCCGTGCCCGGCGCCGTCTTCACCTCACCGACCCCCGACCAGATCATTCCGGCCACGCTCGCCGTGAACTCCGGCGCCGGCGTGGTCCACATCGTCAAGAACTACACCGGCGACGTCCTGAACTTTGAGACGGCGGCGGAGATGGCCCAAGCGGAGGGCGTGGAGGTCCGTACCGTCCTCGTCAACGACGACGTCGCGGTGGAGGACTCGCTGTACACGGCCGGGCGCAGGGGAGTGGGCGGCACGGTCCTGGTGGAGAAGATCGCCGGTGCCGCAGCAGAGCGCGGTGACGACCTCGACGCGGTGGCGGCCATCGGCGACCGCGTGAACCAGAACGTGCGGACCATGGGCGTTGCGCTCTCGGCCTGCACGGTGCCACACGCCGGATCCCCGAGCTTTGACCTTGCGGACAACGAGATCGAAATCGGCATCGGGATCCACGGCGAGCCGGGCCGGCACAAGATCGCCATGGAAAACGCCGACGGCATCACCAACCGCCTGCTGGAACCGATCCTCAGCGACCTCGGAATGGCGATGGGGGAGAAGGTGCTCCTGTTCGTCAACGGCATGGGCGGAACGCCGCTGAGTGAGTTGTACATCGTGTACCGTCGGGCCGCCCAGATCCTGGCGGAGCGCGGCATTGCGGTGGAGCGTTCCCTTGTGGGGAACTACATCACATCCCTTGAGATGCAGGGTTGCTCCGTCTCCGTGCTGCGGCTTGACGACGAGATGACGGCCCTCTGGGATGCACCTGTGCACACGCCCGCCCTGCGCTGGGGCGTGTAGCAGTGGGACTGGACGTGACCTGGGCCGTCAAATGGCTGACGCTGTCCGCCCAGGCAATGGCGGAACACAGGGTGGAACTCATCGAGCTGGACAGGGCCATTGGGGATTCGGACCACGGTGAGAACATGGACCGCGGCTTCCAGGCGGTCCTCGACAAGCTGGCCGAAAGCCCTCCTGAGACCCCCGGCGCGGCGCTCAAGCTGACGGCCATGGCGCTGATGTCGAAGGTCGGCGGGGCTGCCGGCCCGCTCTACGGCACGGCCTTCCTGCGGGCCGCGACCACTCTTGGGGATGCCGCGTATGTCGACGCCCCGGTGCTCGCAGCAGCACTCGCAGCGGCCAGGGACGGCATCGTGGCCCGGGGCAAGGCCGAGGCAGGCGACAAGACGATGGTGGATGCCTGGACGCCGGCCGCTGAGGCAGCGGCAGCAGCCGCGGCCGACGGCGACACCCTGGCAGTCCTCATCGCCGCGGCGGAAGCCGCCGAGGCCGGTGCCGTGGCCACAGACCCCCTGGTGGCACGCAAGGGCCGGGCCAGCTACCTCGGGGAGCGAAGCGCCGGCCACCGTGACCCCGGGGCGGCCTCGAGCGCCCTCATTCTCCGCGCCGCAGCCGGAGCCGCCGCATGACAGTGCGGATCGTGGTGGTTTCGCACAGTGACAAGATTGCCGACGGCGCCGTGGAACTCGCGGCCCAGATGGCACCGGACGTGATGATGGTTGCGGCTGGCGGAACGTCCGACGGCCGGATCGGCACCAGCATGGAAAAGGTGATGGCGGCCCTGGAAACGGCTGCCGGTGCCGACGGCGTCGTGGTGCTGACCGATCTGGGGTCAGCAGTGATGACGGCGGAGTCCGCCATGGAGTTCGCCGAGGACAGTGGCCCGGTGCTACTTGCAGACGCCCCCATTGTGGAGGGGCTGGTGGCGGCCGCGGTGGCAGCCCAGGGCGGCGCCAGCGTTCACGCCGTCCGGCGTGCCGCGGAGGCCACACATGGCTATCCGGCGTCCCGTCCCAAGGCCGAGGACCGCCTCGCCGCGGGCGGCCAGACGGCAAGCAACCAGCCTGGGTACGGCCCGGCGGCGGGAGAAACGGAAGTTCCGGCCGCCCCGGATGCCAGCGGCGACTTCGAGCTCGTAAACCTCGCAGGCATGCACGCCCGGCCGGCCGCCAAGATAGCCGGCGGGCTGTCGGCGCTGGATGCGGACGTGACGGTGAATGGGGTGGATGGCGCCTCCATGACGGGGCTGATGACACTGGGCGCCGGCAAGGGCTCGGTGCTGCACGTGGAAGCGTTCGGCCCCGACGCCGAAAGGGCCGTGGCCTATGTGGCGGGGCTGGTCAGGAACGGCTTCGGGGAACCCTGACGCGGATCAGGCCAGGCTACCTGTCCTGCCTGAGGCCCGCCGCATCCAGCACCACGGAAGCGGAAATAAACCGTCCGCACTGCTCGCCAAACGGGTAGCTGGCCTGGGGCTCGAAGTGCAGCGTGCGTGTGGGCAGCGGCTTGCCGTTGGCGTAAGACCCGCTCGCGGTGACGTCGATGGGGGAGTCTCCCAGGGTGTCCAGATTAAGCATTCCGCGCCGCGTGCCGTCCGGCTTGGAAGTCGCTGAGCATACGCCGTCGGGCCTGGAGTCATCGGTGCAGCCGAGATCCACAGGGACGGAGCCCGGGACGAGCTCCAGGGTGTCCTCTTTGCACCTGCCGTCCTGGCACGCCTTCAGTTGCAGCGTTTTCACTTGGGGCGAGTAGCCGGCCGCCACAGTGACGGCGACTCCGGACACCTGGCCGACCGCCGGGCACACCGCCTCGAAAGCATGGCAGCCCGAGATAAGTGCCGTCGTCGTGATTGTGGCCAAAAGTACCCCTGTCTTGCCCATACTTCAGGGTAAATCCGCCCTTGGGCGGAGGAGCCGGCGGGGCGAAACTGGCGCCCTCATTGTTATCCCGTCCCCGGCGCTGGGTGCCTAATCGAGACCAAAATCCGCGGCGAACGAGCCATGGCTACCCCGTGCCCGTGGCTGTCAGGCCGGCAACCGGTAGCCGCCCTGGTGCAGTTCGGCCAGGCCGTCTTCCAGCAGGCCCGCGAGCGCCCGTTCCAGCTGCTCCGGCGCGCAGTTCAGTCGGTGCAGGGCGGCCAGCGGCACGCCGATGCCGGCCGCTTCGAACCCGAGGTCGGCCGGGGCCTGCTGGAACATCTCAGCCGGCACCGGCGCCTCTGCCAGCCGGAGGACGGCCATCACGCCGCCACGGACCTGGCGGTCGGTGCCGTGCCACGCCTGGCCCTTGGGCGTGTACGCCGGCAGTGGCTCGCCGGCGGCGAGCCAGGCGCAACGGTCGCGCACCGGGCACGCAGGGCATTTGGGCGCCCGCGCCGTGCACACCAGCGCCCCCAGCTCCATGACTGAGGCGTTCCAGCGGACGGAACTGCCGGCATCGGAGGGCAGCAACTCCGCGGCAAGCCGCATCTCCGCGGCCGTCAGGGCGGGGGCGGGCAGGGCCGCTCCCGAAAAGAGCCGCGCGTGGACGCGCCGGATGTTCGTATCCACCACGGTTTCGCGGCGCCCAAAGGCAAAAGCGGCGACGGCGGCCGCCGTATAGCTGCCTACGCCCGGCAGGCTGAGCAGCTCGGCGTAGTCCGACGGGACGGTGCCCCCATGGTCACGTTCGATGGCGACCGCCGCGCCATGCAGCCTGAGCGCGCGCCGCGGATAGCCCAGCCGGCCCCAGGCGCGGACGGCCTCACCCGCGGGTTCCCGGGCCAGCGCGGCAGGTTCAGGCCACCGGCGCAGCCATTCCTCCCAGACCGGCAGCACACGCACCACGGGGGTCTGCTGCAGCATGATCTCACTGACCAGCACGCCCCAGGGCGGGCAGTCGGCCGCGCGCCACGGCAAGTCACGGGCCTCGGCCTCGAATCAGTCCTCCAGCGTGGAGTGGACGTCGGTCAACTCGGGGTAATCGGTTGTGGTTTTGATGCCAACACTCTAGTTGAAAACCCCGACGGCGGTTCCCGGCGCGTGCCGTCAGCTGGCCTCTTGTTCCGCGGGAGGCAGTCCCTCCCGCCGCGCCGGCAGCCGCCGCACATGGCCGTGCAGGGTTTCACCGCCACGCCCGTTGGGCGCCGGAACAGCAAGGGCCACCACGAAGCTGGCACTGTTCGGGTCCCCGGAGCGGATGGTCAGGCTGCGCGTTCCTTCCGGTATTGAGGGCGCAAAGAACTGCAGCTGGCGGGTGCCGACGGTGGCCACCTCATCCAACTTGTACTCTGTGCCAAAGTGGTCATGGACAACGATTGCGGGGGTTTGCGGCTCGTCTTCATTGACCGATGCGAGATGCAGGTTCACCACTATCCCGGTGTCCCAGATCTCAACCGCCAGCACCGTGAACTCAATCCCCTGGCTCTGATGTTTGCCAAACGTCAGCGGCAGCAGGACGCGTTCGAGGTGACCGCCAGACACGTGATCTACCATCAGTCGTCCTCTCCAACTCGGCCCGGTAAGTGGTAACCGGGATTCAATTTTAGTAAGTGTGCTGACAGTTGTCACCCGAAATTGAGTCACGAATTGGACATGGTGCGGCAGGGGCGGCGTGGTGGGGCTACAGAAGGCCGGCCTTTCCTTAACCTAGAAGGATGGGCAGGCAAGACACTCCGAACTCCGGTGCGGGCCGGAACCGGTCGCCGAAATCGGCGGCACAGAAACCCGCGGCACGGAACAGCACGGCAGGGAACAGCGCAGCGCGGAACAGTGCGGCGCCCCGCGCAGGGCGCAAGCCGAGCCCCGCCGTGTACCGACGCCGTCGGCTCTTTGCCGGAGTGGCGCTGCTGCTGGTCCTGGGCCTGATCGCCGGCGGGGTCGCCACACTCACCAGTCTCCTCGGCGGCGCCCAGCAGGCCTCGTCCGCCCAGGACTCCACACAGGATCCTTCGACGACGGATCCTTCGACGCAAGGCGCCGGCACGGCCCAGCCCGGGTCCACGGCGCCGGCCAGCCCGTCAGCAACCCCGTCCGCTTCGCCCACCTGCGACCAGAAGCTGGTGACGGTCAAGGCAACCACGAACAAGACGTCCTACGCCGCGGACGAAAAGCCAGTGCTGAGCCTCACGGTCACCAACGGCGGAAAGCTGCCGTGCAAGGTGAACATCGGAACGTCGCAGATGGACTTCCTGGTCACCAGCGGCTCGGACCGTGTCTTCTCATCCGCCGACTGCCAGGCTGCCAGCACTGACTTGATCAAGACCATCGCGCCCGGCAAGAGCGAAACCGCGAACTTCCCGTGGCCGCGCAACCGTTCCGTGCAAGGCTGCGAGAATGTCCCGGACGGCGCGGTTGCCGGCGGCGGATACTACGTGTTCATCGCGAAGCTTGGCGCCAAGGTCAGCCCGCCGACGGTCTTCCAGCTCAGCTGACGCCGCCTGACCCATCGGTTGCTCCGTAGGAGCCCTTTTGGGCGCCCAAAAGGGCACTTGTGGAGCAGTCGATGGGAATCAGAGGAAGCGGTCCAGCAGGCTGGCTTCGGCCATCCGGCTGAGGCCCTCCCGGACCGTGCGGGCGCGCTGGTCGCCGATGCCGTCCACGGTCATCAGGTCGTCGATGGTGGCAGCCATGAGGTACTGCAGCCCGCCGAAGTGGTCCACCAGCCTGTCGGCGACCGCTTTGGGCACAGCCTTGAGCCCGGAAAGAAGGCGGTAGCCCCGCGGCTGCACCACGGCGTCCAGGGTGTCGACGCCCCCGGCGAAGCCGATGATCCCCGCGATCTTGCTGAGGTCGATGAGTTCGGTGGGGCCGAGGTTGAGGAGCGCGCTGACCGCACCGTCGATGTCCTCGGGAGAGGCGTTCGGCCCGGCGTAGTCGCGGATGATGATGTCGCTGCCCGGGCCGCGGCCCACGGTGAGCTCGTCCAGCTGGAGGGACAGGAGCCTGCCGTCCTCGCCCAGCTCCAGGACATACTGCGAGATCTCCTCGGAAATCCGGCGCACCATTTCCTGGCGCTGCAGGGTCACGGCGACATCGCGCACGGTCACCATGGCCTCGATCTCCAGGGCGGAGAGCGAGCTGGTCACCTGGTCCAGGCGGGAACGGTAGCGTTCCAGCGTGGCCAGGGCCTGGTTGGCGCGCGCCAGGACCTTTTCGGAGCCCTCCAGCACGTGCCGAAGCCCGTTGACGTACAGGGCGATGATCTGCATGGACTGGCTCACCGAGATCACCGGGACGCCGGTCTGGATGGCAACGCGTTCGGCGGTCCGGTGCCGGGTGCCGGATTCCTGGGTTTCGATGCTGGGGTCCGGCACGAGCTGGACGGCCGCTCGGAGGATGTTGCCGGCGTCCCTGTCGCAGATGATGGCGCCGTCCATCTTGGCCAGTTCGCGGAGCCGGGTCGGTGAAAAGTCGATGCCGATGTCGAAGCCGCCCGAACAGATCGAGTCGATGGTCCGGTCCGAGCCCAGCACGATCAGCGCGCCGGTTCGTCCGCGGAGAATGCGTTCCAGGCCGTCCCGCAGCGCGGTCCCCGGGGCCACCCTCCCCAAAGTCGCTTTGAGCGATTCTTCAGGGCTGCGAGCCATAGATATTCCCTTCAAAGGTGCAGGCGGGGCCTGCAGGTTTGCCGGTTTTCACAGTCCGCCGGCAGGATCAAAAGTACTCGGTTTCCCGCATGCACCATCCTAGAGGTACATTACCCCAGCAACCGCACAGGCAAGCCTTAAAGTGCCCCGTCGGAGGCCTGCGGAACAGGCATCCGGAGTGGGTCCGACGGCGGTTGGTTGAGGGGCACTTTTGGCCCGCCTTCGGTGCGGATTCCGCCGCTGCGATAAACTTGAAGCCTTGGTTGGCAGGTTCCGCCGCCACCCGGCCGCCGGATTTTCGGAGCATCTGATGTCCCCATCTGATGCCACGGAGACTTTTCAGGCCGTCCCAGATTTTCCAACCGTTCCAGATTCTCCAACCAAGATCCCCAGCGGATCGCAGTGAAAGTAGCACCGTGTCCCAAGAAGTGCAGAGCCCCGCCCGAGTGCACGAGATCCACAAGCAGGCCTCCCGGCGCCGGACGTTCGCCGTTATCTCGCACCCCGACGCCGGCAAGTCCACGCTTACCGAGGCCCTGGCCCTGCACGCCAAGGTGATCGGCACCGCGGGTGCTTCCAGCGGCAAGGCCAACCGCAAGGAGACGGTCTCGGACTGGATGCAGATGGAAAAGGACCGCGGCATTTCCATCAGCTCGGCCGCCCTGCAGTTCTCCTACCGGGACACCGTGATCAACCTGCTGGACACCCCCGGCCACGCAGACTTCTCCGAGGACACCTACCGGGTGCTCGCCGCCGTCGACTGCGCCGTGATGCTCGTGGACGCGGCCAAGGGCCTTGAGACGCAGACCATGAAGCTTTTCGAGGTCTGCAAGCAGCGGAACCTCCCCATCATCACCGTCATCAACAAGTGGGACCGCCCCGGCCTGGACGCACTGGCCCTCATGGATGAGATCACCGAACGCACCGGGCTGCAGCCCATGCCCCTGACCTGGGCCGTGGGCATCTCCGGTGATTTCCGCGGCGTCTGGGACCTGCGTAACGACAGGTTCGCGCGCTTCCAGCGGAACAACGCCGGCGCCAGCATCGCCCTCACCGAATACTTCACTCCCGAAGAGGCGGCCGAAAGCCAGGGCAGCAACTGGACGGACGCCGTCGACGAGGCGGGGCTGGTCATCGAGTCCAATCTCGCCTTCGACGTCGAGAGTTTCCACGCGGGCAAGGCCACCCCCATCCTGTTCAGCTCCGCGGCGCTGAACTTCGGCGTCAAGGAACTTCTGGACGCCCTGGTGGACTTCGCCCCGCCGGCCGCGCCCCGGCCGGACATCGAGGGCACCCCGCGTGCTGTCGAATCGCCGTTCTCCGGCTTCGTCTTCAAGGTCCAGGCAGGCATGAACAAGGCCCACCGCGACCACGTGGCCTTTATCCGCGTCTGCTCCGGCGTATTCGAGCGCGGCATGGTGGTCACCCAGACCCGGACCGGAAAGTCGTTCGCCACCAAGTACGCGCAGCAGGTCTTCGGCCGGGAACGCGAGGTCATCGACGAGGCCTACCCGGGCGACGTCGTGGGCCTGGTCAACGCGTCCTCGCTGCGGGTGGGCGACAGCCTCTTCCTTGAGGAACCGGTGGAGTTCCCGGCCATTCCGCTGTTCGCTCCCGAGCACTTCCAGGTTGCCCGCTCCAAGGACCCCAGCCGCTTCAAGCAGTTCCGCCGCGGCATCGAGCAGCTCGAGCACGAGGGCGTCATCCAGGTGCTGCGCTCCGACGTCCGCGGTGACCAGGCGCCGGTGCTTGCCGCCGTCGGACCCATGCAGTTCGAAGTGGTGGAGGACCGCATGGCGCACGACTTCAGCGCGCCCATGCGCCTGGAACGCCTCCCGTATTCCATGGCCAGGATCTCGACGGCGGACGCCATGCCGGCGCTGGCCAACGTCCCTGGCGCCGAGGTGCTGCTGCGGTCCGACGGCGAATACCTGGCCCTCTTCAACGATGTCTGGGCCCTGCGCCGCATCGAGAAGAACCATCCCGACCTCACGCTGATTCCTATCGGGACGCACAACCCCGCAAAGTAGCTGCGCCAACGAGGGACTCCAGGTCCCGAACGGTCTCCCAACCAACGGTCTCCCAACCAACGAAGCAAGGTATCGCCGTGTCCACAAACCAGCCGTCTGCCGCGGCACCTTTAACAGGATCAGCCAGCGTCGTCGTGACCGGAATGGGTTCCATGAACCCGCTCGGGGCCACAGTGGCCGAAACCTGGGAGGCGATGCTGGCCGGGCGCTCGGGCATCGCGGCGTTGAAGGACGGGTGGGCTGAGGCCCTTCCGGTGCGCATCGCGGGCCGGGTCACTGCCGATCTTGGCGCGTTCCTGGGCACCCGCGAGCTGAAACGGATGGACCGCTGCGGGCAGCTGGCACTCGTTGCCTCCCGCGAAGCCTGGGAACAGGCTGGGAAGCCGAGCGTCGAACCGGAGCGGCTCGCCGTCGTGATCGGCTCGGCCTACGGCGGCATGGACACCGTGCTCGCACAGGTCAGGGAGCTGGACAACGGCGGCCCCCGCAAGGTTTCCCCGCACACCCTGACCCGGCTCATGGTGAATGGGCCGTCCGCATGGGTTTCCATCGATCTCGGTGCCAAGGGCGGGGCACGCACTCCCGTCAGTGCCTGTGCGTCCGGGGCCGAGGCGATTGCCCAGGGTGCCGAAATGATCAGGTCCGGGGCGGCCGACGTCGTAATCGCCGGCGGTGTTGATGCCTGCGTCAACGACCTGATCATCAGCGGTTTTTCCCAGATTCGGGCACTCTCCACTCGCAACGACGATCCGGAGCGGGCCTCGCGGCCGTTCGACCGGGACCGCGACGGGTTCGTCCTGTCTGAGGGAGCGGGGATCGTGGTGCTGGAAAGCGAGGACCACGCGCGTGCCCGGGGCGCGGAAGTGCTGGGCGGCATTGCCGGGGCAGCCGTGACCTCGGACGCGAACGACATCGTGGCAGCCGATCCGGACATGCAGGTGCGGGTCATGGAGAAAGCCCTTGCCTCCGCTGGCCTCCATGGAACTGACATCGGTTTCGTGCACGCGCACGCCACGTCGACGCCCGTGGGAGACCGGCTGGAGGCGCAGGCCATCAAGGCCATTGCCGGTAGCCAGGTCCCGGTGACCTCCACGAAGTCCCTCACCGGACACTTGCTCGGCGGAGCGGGTGCGCTGGCCGCCATCGCCACGCTGCAGGCACTCCGGACCGGCGACCTGCCCGGCACCTACAACGTGGCTGCCCTTGACCCCGAGGTGGACCTCAACGTCATCACCGGCACCGTCAGCGGCAGCACGGCGCCGGCGGGACTCGTCAATGCCTTCGGGTTCGGCGGGCACAGCGCGGCGCTCGTGGTCACCCGCGGCTAAATACTAGGGCCGCTGGGCGGCCCGGAATGGTGGTTCGGAAGATGGAACACGGGCGGCGCCAGGAGCCGGCCCGTAGACTTGCCGTGAACTTCGCTTTGCCCGTCGATCTTCCGGAAAGGACCGCCAATGATGCCCCGTGCCTCGTTCCGGCTGTTCCGCACCGGGCTGATCGGCTCCCTCGTTATCGGGTTTGCCACAGGCGGGCACCTTGCGGGCGGCGGCCGGCTTCCCTCAGCGGCCATCCTGGCGGCGCTGTTCGCCGTGACACTGGTTCCCGTCGCCGCCGTGACACGGTTCCGGCTCTCCTGCCCTGCCCTGGTTGGTCTGCTGGGTGCCGGCCAGTTCTGGCTGCACTGGGCGCTCGATACGCTGGGCGGCGCGGGTGATGCTGAACCGGCGTCCGTTGCCCTGACACCCGGTCATCCCGGCCATGCCGGACACACGGGGGCAGCCTTGGACCCGGCCTTCGTAAGCCCCGCGGCGGCCGAAAGCGTCCATTCCGCTGCGTCCGACGGCGTGATGTTCGTTGCGCACGCCGTTGCCACCCTGTGCACGGCCGTCCTGCTGGCCCGCGGGGAACGGGTGCTGGCAACACTTGCCTCGTGGCTGCAACCGCTTTTCCGCCGGCACGAACCGGCAGCTATTCTTCCCGCCCGCGTCCCAGCGCCTTTTCCGGTTCCGGCCGTCCTCCCGCGGACGCGCGCCGGCGTGCGCCTGCCAACCCGGCGCGGGCCGCCGGTGCCATCGGCCGCCCAGCCGGGTTCCTGAAAGAACGGGCCGTTCCACTACGGACGGGCTTTTCAGGCAGGGGCCGACGGCGGCGTGCAGCTACCTGCCGTGCCGCCCTGAGGGCGCATGGGTCCCTGACTGATTTTTCTGTGAAAGGCATTACCCGCATGAACACCTCCATTGGCCGTACCCTCAAGACGGCAGCAGCCGCCACCCTCACGGCCGGACTCCTCGCCGCCGGTGCCGCCGCCGCGTCCGCGCACGTCACGGTGGATCCCTCCGCCACCGCCGAGGGCGGCTTTACCAAGCTGACGTTCAGCGTTCCGAACGAATCCGAGACGGCCAAGACCAATCGGCTCGAGGTCAAGCTCCCCACCGACACCCCGCTGACCTCCGTCTCCGTGAAGCCGATGGACGGCTGGAAGGCGCAGGTGGTGACCACCACCCTGCCCAAGCCCGTGGAGGTTGCAGGCGCAACGGTCACCAAGGCGCCGACCAGCGTGATCTGGACCGCGGACGCCGCCCACCAGATCGGGCAGAACGAATTCCAGACCTTCACGCTGTCCGTCGGCCGGCTCCCGGCAGCGGGCACCACCCTGATGCTGCCCGCAGCCCAGGGCTACACCGACGGAACCACCGTCAACTGGGCGGACGCCGCCGAGGCTGAGCACGGGCACGCGTCCGCGACCTCCTCTGCCGCAGCTTCATCCGCACCGGCCGAGGCGGAGGAGCACCGCCCGGCACCCTCGTTCGTCGTCACCGCGGCGGAGACCGCTGAAGGATCCGCAACGGCGGCGCCGGATGCCGCACCGGCTGGTCCGGCAACGCAGGCCGTCGCTTCCAACGGCAGCCAGGCCGCTGGCTGGATCGGGCTGGTCGCGGGTGTTCTTGGCCTTGCCGCGGGCGCCACGGCCCTGGTCCGCACCCGGGCGGCCAGGAAGTAGCCCAAGTCCTGGAACTGCTCAGGGCTTGGTGATGAGCAGTTCCAGGACCTCGGTCAGGTGGCCCACTTCCCTCACGGAAAAGCCTGCCGGGACCGGGCCGGGACCGGTGGGGCTGGCGGGAACGACGGCGTGCGTGAAGCCGAGCCGGTGGGCCTCGTGGATGCGCTGGTTGATTCCCGGGACGGGGCGCACCTCCCCGGCCAGGCCCACTTCGCCGAAGGCGATCAGGCGCTGCGGCAGGGGTTTCTTGTGCTTCGCGGACGCCACCGCCAGCGCCACCGCGAGGTCGGTGGCCGGCTCGCTGAGCTTCACGCCGCCCACCGTGGCCACGTAGGAATCGTCCTTCTGGAGCAGGCACCCGGCACGCTGCTGCAGCACTGCCAACAGCATGGCCACCCGTGAACTGTCCAGGCCGCTCGTTGCCCGCCGGGGCTGTGAGTTCTGGGTCTCGGCGAGCAGGGACTGCACCTCGGCGAGCAGCGGCCTGCGGCCCTCCATGGTGACCGTGATGCAGGTGCCGGATACCGGCTCCTTGGTGCGCGTGACGAACAGCCCGCTGGGATCGGCAAGGCCAAGGATGCCGTCCTCCGTGAGGTCGAAGCAGCCGACGTCGTCGGTGGGCCCGTAGCGGTTCTTGACTGCCCGCAGCAGGCGGAGACGGGAGTGCCGCTCGCCCTCGAACTGGCACACGACGTCCACCAGGTGCTCCAGCAGGCGGGGCCCTGCGATGGAGCCGTCCTTGGTCACATGACCCACCAGCAGCGTGGTCATGTTCCGGCGCTTGGCCGCCGCAATGATCGAGGCAGCCACCTCGCGGACCTGGGAGACGCCGCCGGAACTGCCCTCCACGTCGGCGCTGCTGAGCGTCTGCACGGAGTCCACCACCAGCATCTTCGGCTCCACCTTCTCCACCTGGCCAAGCGCCTGGCCAAGGTCGGTCTCGGCGGACAGGTACAGGGTGTCCGCGATCGCGCTGATCCGTTCCGCCCGCAGTTTCACCTGGGCCGCTGATTCCTCGCCGGTTACATACAGGACACTTTGCCCGGTCCTGGCAAACTTGGCGGCGACGTCCAGCAGGAGCGTCGACTTTCCCACGCCCGGCTCGCCTGCGAGCAGGATGACGGCACCGGGCAC
Source organism: Arthrobacter globiformis (assembly GCF_030817195.1). Classification (NCBI taxonomy): domain Bacteria; kingdom Bacillati; phylum Actinomycetota; class Actinomycetes; order Micrococcales; family Micrococcaceae; genus Arthrobacter; species Arthrobacter globiformis. Next base: position 673,940 of record NZ_JAUSYZ010000001.1, read on the forward strand.
AACACCGCCGCCGAGCACGCGGTCCAGTTCATCCACGCCGGTGGGCAGGTAGGCAGCGGTCGTGGCGTCTACCTCGGCAATGGGGCGGGCTGGCTCCAGAACTGTAGTGGCCGCCGTCGTGCGTGCCACCGCGGCGCCGGTTTCCTCAACGGTGCCCCACGCCTGGCACTCACCGCACCTGCCCACCCACTTGACCGTGGTCCAGCCGCATTCCGCGCACTTATAGCCCGGCGCCTTGGAAACCCGGGAAGTCTTTGTAGCCATTGCTCCACACTAACCGGGGGCTGTGACAAAGAAGTTCTACAGCGGGGGCAGCAGGTCGCGTGCTTCGCGGGAATCGATGCCGGTGGCTTCCAGCAGGTCCACCATGAGCGGCCGGAACAGCATCACCACGGTCTCGCCCTCGAGCTTCTGGACTTTGAGCATCCTGGGGTGCAGCCGCCCGGCGATGTCGCCCAGATCCTGCCGCGCGCTCCGCAGGTGGGCATCGCGGGCACCCTCCTGCACTTCAGCGAGGCCCAGCGAGAGCTCATCCACGGCCGCCGCGGTTTCCTGCAGCACCTCGGCAATGTTCTCGGTGGCTTCGTCGGACAGCGCGGCGTGGTTGATGGAACTGGTGAGCCGGCGTGCGAAGACGCGGCTGTTGCGCAGGGCGAGGTCGATGTACTCGAGCGACTGCTCCAGCCGGTCCAGTTCGTTCCGGTGCCGCCGGTAGGCGGGCGCCAGCGTGGCTACCTCCCCGGATGCCCGCAGGGTGTGCCGCATGGCGTCCACCAGCGGCTGGCTGTTCCTGCCCCGGACCAGCGCATGCCAGGCCCGGGTGGAATCGCTGTCGACCAGTGCTGCGGCGCATTCCCGCAGCACTTCGGCCAGTTCATGGAGCAGTTTCTGGACGTCCCTGCGCGGTTCCCGGCGGGGATCCTTGGGCGCCAGGATGGTGACCAGCAGTGCCACCACGCCGCCCACCACGGCATCGATGCTGCGGGTGAAGGGGCCGCCGGCCGGCGCCGGCAGCAGCACCACCAGCAGCGACTGCAGTGCCAGCTGCGTGGTGAAGATGTTGCCGCTGTCCAGGAAGCGGGCCAGCAGGATGGAGACCAAAAGCACGACGGCGGCCTGCCAGATCCCAGCCCCGAGCCAGTGGAGCAGCATGTCGCCCACGGCGATGCCGATCGTGCAGCCCAGGCCCACCTCCATCACCCTCCGCATGCGCAGGTCGCGGGAGAAACCGAGGGCGATCAGGGCGGACGTGGCCGCGAACAGCGGACCGGTATGGCCCAGGACGAACTCGGCGAAGGCGTAGGCTCCCACGGCGCCGAACGTCATTTGGATCGCGGGGACCAGTGAATTCCGGCTCCGGACCATCCCTGTCCTGATCCGGCCGCGGAGGAAGCGTCTGCTGGCGGAGAGTCCGGTCTGGGGCATGGCTTCAGTCTATTGCCGGAGCCGTCGGGGACCGGGAACCCAACGCCCCGGTGACAAGCCTCCCCGTGACCTGAGCCCCGATGATCCCAACAGACCCGATAATCCCAACAGTAAGGGCCGCCGTCGCGGGTGGCGACGGCGGCCCTCTGGTTCCGGTGGTCCGGTTAGCCGTTGATGACCTGGGGGACGCCGAGGTGTTTGAGGCCTTCGACGCCGAATTCGAGGCCGTAGCCGGATTGTTTGGCGCCGCCGAACGGGACGCGGGGGTCCACGGCGCCGTGTTTGTTGATCCAGACGGTGCCGGCCTGGATGCGGTTGGCGACTTCGCGGGCGGCGGGGAGGTTGGGGGACCAGACGGAGGCGCCGAGTCCGACGTCGAGGGCGTTGGCGTAGCCGATGGCCTGGTCGATGGTGCTGTAGCGGATGATGGGCAGGGCGGGGCCGAACTGTTCCTCGGTGACGAGGGGGTTGGTGTTGTCGATGTCGGCGACGAGGGTGGTGGGGTAGAAGTAGCCGGGCTGGCCGGGGTCGGGGTTGCCGCCGAGCAGGATCCGGGCGCCGCTGTCGCGGGCGGCTTCGACGAGGTTGGCGACGATGTCGTACTGGGCTTTGTTTTGCAGCGGGCCGAGGACGTTGTTTTCGTCCAGGCCGTTGCCCATCGGCATGGCGGCGGCGACCTTGGTGAGTTCGTGGCAGACGGCGTCGTAGATGTCGTCGTGGACGTAGAGGCGTTTGAGGGCTGCGCAGGTCTGGCCGGTGTTGAGGAACGCGCCCCAGAAGAGGTCTTCGGCGATGGCTTTGGGGTCGGCGTCGGGCAGGACGATGCCGGCGTCGTTGCCGCCCAGTTCCAGGGTGAGGCGTTTGATGGTGTCGGCGGAGGATTTGATGATGGCGCGGCCGGCGGCGGTGGAGCCGGTGAACATGATTTTGCCGACGGCGGGGTGTTCGGCGAGGCGGGCGCCGACTTCGCGGTCGCCGGCGATGGCGGTCAGGACGTTCTCGGGGAGTTCTTCGTTGAGGACCTTGATCAGGGCGAGGACGGAGAGCGGGGTCATTTTGGAGGGTTTGACGACGGCGGTGTTGCCCATGCGCAGGGCGGGGGCGATCTGCCAGATGGTGATCATCATGGGCCAGTTCCAGGGGCCGATGGCGCCGACGACGCCGATGGGCTTGTAGTGGAGTTCGGCGTAGGTTTCGCCGTCGTCCACCACGACCTCGGGTGTGAGTTCGGTGGCGGCGGTGGCGCGCAGCCAGGCGGCGCAGGCGCCGACTTCGAAGCGGGCGTTGGGGCCGTTGAGGGGTTTGCCCTGCTCACGGGAGAGGAGCTGGGCGAGTTCCTCGGCGGAGCGTTCGACGGCGTCGGCGGCCTTGAGCAGCGCGGCGGACCGGGCGTGGTGGCCCAGCGCAGCCCACGCCGGTTGGGCGGCAACCGCGGCGTCTACCACGCGCTCCAGGTCTGCAACGGTGTGGACCGGCGCCTCGCCAACCACCCCTCCGGTGGCGGGATCAAAAATGGTCCGGGTCTCGCCGGAGCCGGGGGTGATGGACGCGAGGAGGGCATCGTAGGTTTCCAAGAGGTACTCCACTTCGAGTAGGTCACTGCGCTCAGCCGGGCGGCGAGGCGGGCATACCTAAGTGTTGTCCGCCCTCGGGCCCACTGGCTTGTCTTTGGGTGCAGAACCCTTGACTTGGGGCGAACTGACGGCGGCTACACGTTGGCGGGCTCCGTGGGTGAGTTGGCCGAATCCGCCCGGCGCCGGTCGAAGACGGTGGCACCGACCTCCTGCTCGGCCTGGTTGTTGATGCCCAGGTCGATCCCCTTGCGTTCCCGGATCACCAGGACGGCGGCCGTTGAAACGAGAGCCACAATGAGCAGGTAGAGGGACACGGAGGCTGTTGTTCCGGTGGCCTGGACCAGGGCGGTGGCGATCATGGGAGCGAACGCGCCGCCGATGATGGCGCCGAGGGCGTAGGAGATTGCGACGCCGGAGAACCTGATGGAGGCGGGGAAAAGTTCGCTGTAGAGGGCTGCCTGCGGGCCATAGGTCAGGCCGAGTCCAACGGTGAACAGTGCAAGGCCAAGGAACAGCGCCCAGATGTTTCCGGTGTTGACCAGCCAGAACAGCGGGAACACCGTGACGATGAGGCAGCCGTAGCCGATGAGGTAGGTCTTCTTGCGGCCAATGCTGTCCGCGAGGTAGCCGGAGACCAGCGTGAAGATGAACCACAGGGCAGCGGAGCCGGTGACTGCGAGGAGCACTTCCGTGCGGTCCATGGCCAGTCCGGCCGGGTTGGCGGCGTAGCTGAGGATGTAGCCGCCGGTGGTCATGTAGCCTGCGGCGTTGTTGCCGGCGAAGACCAGGGCCGCGATGATGACCAGCAGCCAGTGCTTCCTGAACAGTTCGACAACCGGGGTGCGGGTCTGCTGCTTCTTTTGGGAGATCTCCTCGAATACCGGGCTTTCCTCGACGCTGCGTCGGACCATGAAGCCGACGACGATCAGGACGAAGCTGAGCAGGAACGGAATGCGCCAGCCCCACTGCACAAAGGCTGCACCGGGCGAGACCACGCCGGACATCAGGGCCAGAACGCCGGAAGCCAGCAGCATACCGAGCGGAACGCCGAGCTGGGGGAAGGCCCCGAACAGGCCCCGCTTGCCACGGGGCGCATGTTCCACCGCCATGAGGACGGCACCGCCCCATTCGCCGCCAGCCGAAATGCCCTGCAGGATGCGCAGGAGCAGCAGCAGGATGGGCGCCACGACACCGGCCGTCTCGAAGGTCGGCAGCACGCCGATGAGGGTGGTGGCCGCCCCCATCATGATCAGCGTGATGACGAGCATGGCCCGGCGGCCCAGCCGGTCCCCGAAGTGTCCGGCCAGGAAGGCTCCCAGCGGACGGAACAGGAAGCTGAGTCCCACCGAGGCGAAGGAGATCAGGATGCCGATATCGGCCCCGGCGGGTTCGAAGAACAGCTTCGCGAAGACCAGGCCTGCCGCATTGGCGTAGATGAAGAAGTCGTACCACTCGATGGTGGTTCCGATGATGGTGGCGAACGCTACCCGGCGGTTATCCCTTGCCGAGCTGCGCTGCCCGTGCTGGAGAGTACCCAATGGTTTTCCTTGCTGTGTGGACATGTCGTTGCGTCAGTTGGCGTAGGGGTCGGCGATGCCGATGTATTGGGTAGTGGTGTATTCGGCGATGCCTTCGGTGCCGCCTTCGCGGCCGAGGCCGGACTGCTTGACGCCGCCGAAGGGCGCGGCGGCGTTGGAGATGACGCCGGCGTTGAAGCCGACCATGCCGAATTCGATCTGCTCCGCGACGCGGAGGAGCCTGTTGAAGTCGCGGCTGTAGAGGTAGGAGGCCAGGCCGTATTCGCTGGCGTTGGCCAGGCGGATGGCGTCGTCCTCGGTGGTGAAGGTGGTGACGGGGGCGACGGGTCCGAAAATTTCCTGGCCGAGGATCGCGGCGTCGTTGGGCACGTTGGCGAGGACGGTGGGTGGGTAGAAGTAGCCGGGTCCGTCCACGGGGGATCCGCCGGTGAGGGCGGTGGCTCCGGCGTCGACGGCGGCGGCCACGAGGGTGTGGACGTCGTCGCGGGCTCCGGCGTCGATGAGGGGTCCGACCTGGGTTTCGGGGTTGGTGCCGCGGCCGGTGGTCAGGGCGCCCATGGCGGCGGCGAACTTTTTGGTGAATTCGGCGGCGACGGTTTCCTGGACGAGGAAGCGGTTGGCGGCGGTGCAGGCTTCGCCCATGTTCCGCATTTTGGCGGCCATGGCCCCTTCGACGGCCTTGTCGAGGTCGGCGTCCTCGAACACGATGAACGGCGCGTTGCCGCCCAGTTCCATCGAGGTGCGCAGCACGTTGCCGGCGGCGTCGGCCATGAGGCGTTTGCCGACGGGCGTGGAGCCGGTGAAGGAGACTTTCCGCAGCCGGGAATCCTTCAAGAGAGGGCCGGATATCCCGGACGCGCTGGCGGATGAGACGACGTTCAGGACTCCGGCGGGCAGGCCAGCGTCGAGCATGGTCTGCGCGAACAGCTGGGCGGTGAGCGGAGTCAGCTTGGCGGGCTTGAGGACCATGGTGCAGCCGGCGGCGATGGCGGGGGCGACTTTGCGGGTGGCCATCGCGAGCGGGAAGTTCCACGGCGTGATCAGCAGGCACGGGCCGACCGGTTTGTGCTGGACGAGGATCTTGTTCTTGCCCTCGGGGGTGGTGAGGTAGCGGCCGTAGTCGCGGACGGTTTCTTCGGAGAACCAGCGCAGGAACTCGGCGCCGTAGGTGACTTCGCCGCGGGCTTCGGCCAGGGGTTTGCCCATCTCCAGGGTCATCAGGAGCGCGAAGTCCTCGGCCCGCTCGGTGACCAGGTCGAAGGCCCTACGCAGGATCTCCGCCCGTTCCCGCGGTGCCGTGCGTGCCCAGGACGCCTGGGCGGCGTCGGCCGCGTCGAGCGCGGCGAGGGCGTCCTCGCTGGTGCCCGAGGCCAGGGTGGCGAGTACCTTCCCGGTGGCGGGGTCCTGGACGTCGAACGTGCCGCCGTCGGACGCGTCCCGCCACTGCCCATTGATGAGAAGGCCTGTGGGTACAGATGCGAGCAGGTCAGCCTCACGGGCGGAGGAAACGGAGGCAGGGGAGATTACGGGCGAAGTGGTCATGCGGGAGTCTCCTCAGGAAAAGTGTGCGGGGGCAGGTCAGTAGCTGGCCGGGGCGCCGTCGTCGCTGGTCTGGATGTACTGTGCGGCGAGTGCTTCGGAGCCGCGTGCCAGGAGGGCGACATCGGCGCCGACCAGGATGAAGGCGGCGCCGGCCGCGAGGTAGTGGCGCGCGGTGGCGGGGGCGAAGGCGTTCACGCCGGCGGGTTTGCCGGCCGCCTTGGCTGCGGCGAGGCAGTGTTCGACGGCGGCGCGCACCTCGGGGTGTTCCTGCTGTCCCAGCAGCCCCATGGAGGCGGCGAGGTCGGACGGGCCCACGAAGATGGCGTCCACGCCGTCGACCTTCAGGATGTCCTCCACCGCCTCGACGGCGGCCGTTGATTCGATCTGGACGGTGACGCTGACGGTGTCCGCGGCCCGGACGAGGTAGTCCGGGACCCGGTTCCAACGGGCCGCGCGGGCCAGCGCCGAGCCGACCCCGCGGACCCCGTGGGGCGGGTAGCGGGTGGCCGCCACCGCAGCTTCCGCTTCCGCCACGGAATTGACCATCGGGACCAGCAGGTTCTGCGCGCCCAGGTCCAGGTACTGCTTGATGAGCACGGTGTCGTTCACGGGTGGCCGGACCAGGGTGTGGACGGGGTAGCCGTGGATGGCCTGGAGCTGGGCGAGGATGGATTCGAGGCCGTTGGGGCTGTGCTCGGCGTCCACCAGAAGCCAGTCCAAGCCGGACCCGGCGCAGAGTTCGGCGATGAGCGGGCTGCCGGAGCAGACCCACATCCCCGCCAGTGGCCGGCCTGCTTTACCGGTTTGGTTGCTCAGGGCGTGGCGGAAGGTGTCTTCTACTCGAAGCGGCATGTGACAGTCCCCAGGGGTCCGTAGTCGGCGTGGACGGTGTCGCCCTTGTACACCCAGAGCGGGCGGGTGAAGGATCCGGCCAGGATGATGTCCCCGGCTTTCATGCTGTCCCCGTGCACGGCGATTTTGTTAGCGAGCCAGTGCACGCCGTTGGCCGGGTGGTCCAGGACGCCTGCGGCCACGCCGGTTTCCTCCACGGTCTGGTTTTTGTAGAGGATCGCCGAGACCCAGCGGAGGTCGACGGCGTCGGGCTTGACCGGGCGGCCGCCCACCACCATGGCACCCATGGCCGCGTTGTCGGAGATGGTGTCCACGATGGTCCGGCCCTCCATCTCGATCCTAGAATCGAGGATTTCGAGGGCCGGGACCACGTAGTCGGTGGCGTTCAGGACGTCGAAGATGGTGCAGCCGGGGCCCTTGAGCCCGTCCTTCAGGACGAACGCCAGTTCCACCTCCACCCGCGGATGGGTGTATTTGTCCCATTCCACCGAGCAACCGGTTTCCAGCACCATGTCATCGAAGATGGCACCGTAGTCCGGTTCGGTGATGCCGGTGGCGGCCTGCATGGCCTTGGACGTGAGGCCGATCTTGCGCCCCACCAGGGTCCGGCCGGCGTCCTCGTTGCGGCGCCGCCACAGCTGCTGCACCGCGTAGGAATCCTCCACCGTCATGTCCGGATAGCGGGCAGTCAGGCGGGGCACAGGAGTGCGGGACCGGCCGGCTTCCACCAGCTCGTCCGCTATGGCCTCGATCGTCTTCGCGTCCAGCATGGTTTAGACCTGGGCTCCCAGCTTGAAGCCCACTGCGTCGGTGCCTGCGGCGGAGGAGGTCTCGTCCTTGCGGGTGTAGGAGAAGCCGTCGGCTCCCACGGTCACGGCCATCTCGGACTTTTCCTCGCGGACGATGACCGGCTGCGGGTTGCCATCCAGGTCCAGGACCAGGGAGGCCTCGGTGTACCAGGACGGGACCACGGGGTTGCCCCACCAGTCGCGGCGCTGGTTGTCGTGGACGTCCCAGGTGACGGTGGGGTTGTCCGGGTCGCCGGTGTAGTAGTCCTGGGTGTAGATCTCGATGCGGTGGCCGTCCGGGTCCAGGATGTAGAGGTAGAACGCGTTGGACACGCCGTGGCGGCCGGGGCCGCGTTCGATCCGGTCGCTGATGCGCAGGGCGCCCATCTTGTCGCAGATCTGGATGATGTTGTGCTTCTCGTGTGTGGCGAACGCGACGTGGTGCATGCGCGGGCCGTTGCCGCCGGTCAGGGCGGTGTCGTGCACGGTCTGCTTGCGGTGCATCCACGCGGCGTAGGTGACGCCGTCGGAATCCTTGATGTCTTCGGAGACGCGGAAGCCGAGGTCCTCCAGGTACTTGCGGCCGCGGGGAACGTCCGGGGTGACCTGGTTGAAGTGGTCCAGGCGCACCAGCTCACCGGCGGAGTAGAGGTCGTAGCGCTGGGTGAGACGCTCCACGTGCTCGGTCTCGTAGAAGAACTCGTAAGGGAAGCCCAGCGGGTCCTCGACGCGGACGGAGTCGCCGATGCCCTTCGTGAAGCCTTCCTTGCGGCGCTCGGTGCGGCAGCCCAGTTCCTTGTAGTACGCCTCGGCGGCGTCCACCTCGGCCGGGGACTTCACCCGGTACGCGAAGGCTGCCACGGCGGCGATGGGACCCTGGCGCAGCACCAGGTTGTGATGGATGAACTCCTCCAGGGAACGGAGGTAGATGGTGTTTTCATCCTCTTCGGTGACGTGCAGGCCCAGGACGTCAACGTAGAACTCGCGCGACTTGACAAGGTCCGTGACCACGATCTCCATGTAGGCGCAGCGGACGATGTCCGGTGCCGGGGCGGTGGGGGTGGGGACGAAGTTGGTCATGATGTTCTCTCTTCTTTGAAAGGGGCCGGTAAGCGCTGGGTCGAAAAATTAGGCGCCGAATTTGGGGGTGTGGACGGAGCCGAGCGTGATGTGCACGGCCTGCTGGTCGGTGTAGAAATCGATGGAGCGGTAGCCGCCCTCGTGGCCCAGGCCGGAGGCCTTGACCCCGCCGAACGGGGTGCGGAGGTCGCGGACGTTGTGGCTGTTCAGCCACACCATGCCGGCCTCCACGTTCTGGGCGAAGTTGTGCGCCCGGGTCAGGTTCTGGGTCCAGATGTAGGCCGCCAGGCCGTACTTGGTGTTGTTGGCCAGGGCGAGGGCCTCGTCGTCGTTCTCAAACGGGGTGATGGCGACGACGGGACCGAAGATCTCCTCCTGGAAGATCCGGGCGTCGGGGGAGACGTCGGCAAAGACGGTGGGGGCGATGTAGTTGCCCTCCGGCAGGCCTTCGGGCCGTCCGCCGCCGGCCAGCAGCCGGCCTTCGGACTTGCCGATCTCCACGTAGGAGGCCACCTTCTCATAGTGTTCGGGGTGCACCAGGGCACCCACCTGCGTCTTGGGATCGTGCGGGTCCCCGACGACGATGTTCTTGGCCCGGGCGGCGTACTTCTCGCAGAACTCGTCGTAGATGGCGCGTTCCACCAGGATGCGGGAGCCGGCGGTGCAGCGTTCGCCGTTGAGCGAGAAGACGCCGAACAGCGCGGAGTCGATCGCGGCGTCCAGGTCGGCGTCGGCGAACACGACGCACGGGGACTTGCCGCCGAGCTCCATGGACAGGCCCTTGAGGTTCACGGCGGCGTTGCGGAAGATGGTCTGGCCCGTGGTGGTCTCGCCGGTGAAGGAGATCAGCGGGACGTCAGGGTGCTTGACCAGGGCGTCGCCGGCTTCCTCGCCCAGGCCGTTGACCAGGTTGAAGACGCCGTCCGGCAGGCCTGCCTCCTTGAAGATGGTGGCCCACAGCGACGCGGACAGCGGGGTAAATTCGGCCGGCTTGAGGACCACGGTGTTGCCGGTGGCCAGAGCCGGGGCCAGCTTCCAGGACTCCAGCATGAACGGGGTGTTCCACGGGGTGATGAGTCCGGCCACGCCGATCGGCTTGCGGTTCACGTAGTTGATCTGCGAGCCGGGGACCTTCATGGCGTCGTCGAACTGGGCCACGATCAGGTCCGCGAAGAAGCGGAAGTTCTCCGCTGCACGCAAGGCCTGGCCCTTCGCCTGGGTGATGGGCAGGCCGGTGTCGAAGGTTTCCAGTTCGGCGAGGCGCGCTTCCTGGGCTTCGACGGCGTCGGCAATCTTGTTCAGGACACGGGCGCGCTCACGGGGCTTCATCTTGGGCCACGGGCCGCTGGTGAACGCTTCGCGGGCCGCGGCGACGGCGAGGTCGATGTCTTCCTTCTGGCCCGCGGCGGCGGTGGCGTAGTTCTGGTTGGATACCGGGTCCAGGACGTCGAAGGTCTTCCCGCGCACGGAGTCAACGAACTTGCCGTTGATGAAGTGCTGGATATGCGTGGGCAGGTTCTCGGGGACGTAGTGCTTTGCTGCTGTTTCTACAGGGGTCGTCATCGTTGAGGTCCTAACTGTGTTGTTAAGGATTGGGGTCTGTGGCGTTGGTTTGGGAGAGGTATGCGTCGAGGGTGGCGGAGCGGTGGAGCCGTGCTGCTTTTTCGATGGTGTCGGCGTCGGCACCGGTTTCAATGAGCTTTAGCAGGGCCTCGTGTTCGTCCACGGACTCGTGGGCGCGGCCGGGAACAAAGCGGAACGTTGAGGACCGCAGTGATGCCAGCCGGTTCCAGCCGCGGTGGACCAGATCCAGGATGTGCGGGTTGGGGCAGTGCTCGAACAGGACGCTGTGAAAGTCCTGGTTGAGCCGGGTGAAACGGACGGGGTCGAAGTGCTTCAGGCACTCGCGCATCTCGGCGTTCACGGCGCGGGCCCGGGCAATGTCCGCTTCGCCGACCAGCGGTGCGGACAACGCCGTGGCCGCACCTTCCACGATGCTCAGGGTCTGCATCGTGTAGAGGTACTCGGTGGGGTCGATTCCGGCCACGGTGGCCCCGACGTTGCGTTCGAACTTCACCAGGTTTTCGGCCTCAAGCCGGCGGATGGCTTCCCGGACCGGGACCACGCTGAAGCCGAGGTCTTTGGCGATGGCAGCCAGGACCAGCCGGTAGCCGGGCGTGTAGGTGCCCTCCACGATCCGCGCCTTGATGGCCTGGTAGGCCTGCTCGGACTTGCTGCCCGCGGTGCTCGCAGAAGTGCTCTCAGCAGCGGGGGCGGTTGCCGTCTCAATCATTGGCTTTGCCTGCTTCCCATTGCTTCCCATTCCTCATACTTGGCGCGCCATTCCGCGTTGAGCGGGTAGAGCCCGTCCACGCTGTGGCCCTGCTCCACCATTTCGGCGATGAAAACCTCTTCGCGTTCCTGGGCAATCGAGTCGTTGGCGACTTCCTCGGCCAGGGCCGGCGGGATCACCAGGATGCCGTCCGAGTCAGCCACGATGATGTCCCCGGGCTGCACCGTGGTGCCGCCGCAGGCGATGGTGATGTCGGTGTCCCACGGGATGTGGCGACGGCCTAGCACGGCGGGGTGCGGGTTGGAGTAGTAGGTGGGCAGCTCCATGGCAGCCACGGCGGAGAAGTCGCGGACCCCGCCGTCGGTAATGATGGCTGCGGCGCCGCGGACCTGGGCGCGCAGGGCCAGGATGTCGCCGATGGTCCCGGTGCCCTTCTCGCCGCGGGCTTCCATGACCAGGATTTCGCCTTCGTTCACGGAGTCGATCGCGCGTTTCTGCGCATTGAAGCCGCCGCCGTGCGTCTTGAAGAGGTCCTCACGATTAGGCACGTAGCGCAGGGTCCGGGCCAGGCCCACTACCCTGCGGTCCGGGCGGGTGGCGGTGAGGCCGTCGATGCTGACGTTGTTAAGGCCGCGCTTGCGCAGCTGGGAAGACAGCGTGGCGGTGCAGACGCTCTCCAGCTTCGCCTTGAGCTCCGGGCTCAGGGCAGATTCGGTGGCGGGGAGGCCTGCTGCCTCCCGCGAGCCGTAGGCCTCTTCGCGCTGGAGGTCATCGGCCTTGGGCCGGGCACCAAAGTCAGCGAACGCCGTCGTGCCTTCCTTAACTGTGGTGGTGAGGCGGCCGGTGGTCAGGTGAGCGTCAGCTGTGCTGACCTCCACCTCCAGCACGTCGCCGGGCACGGCGACGGAGGCGCCGGCCGGCGTGCCGGTGAGGATGATGTCCCCCTCCTCGAGGGTGAGCAGCTGGGACAGGTCCGCCACGAGCCGGGCGAACGGGAAGAGCAGGTCTTCGGTGGTGTCATCCTGCACCAGTTCCCCGTTGTGCCAGGTGCGGATGCGCAGTTTGGCGGGGTCGACGGCGTCTGCCGGAATCAGTGCCGGGCCCACCGGGGTGAAGCCGTCGCCGCCCTTGGACCGGAGGTTGGAGCCCTTGTCCGCGTAGCGGAGGTCGTACACGCCGAGGTCGTTGCTGGCCGTGACCGCGGCGACGTGGCCCCAGGCGTCTTCGACCTCGACGCGGCGGGCCGCCTTGCCGATGATGATGGCGATCTCGCCCTCAAAGCCGAGGAGTTCGCAGCCGGCCGGGCGTTCGACGGCGGTGCCGGTCAGGGACAGTGACGACGAGGGCTTCAGGAAGTAGGAGGGCTGGGCCGGCGTCCGGCCGCGCTGGGCGGCACGGCTGGGGTAGTTGATGTGCACCGCGATCACCTTGCGTGCTGCTGCCAAGGTGTCGTCGTTGACCTGCTCCAAAGCGTTCTCCTCATCAGGTACGAAATCGTATACGAAACATACTGGACCGTTTCCGGCCACTGCGTCAACCCCTGTTTTCGGGGGAGGGGAAGCTGGTTGTAACGCGGGTCATATGTGACGTACAGTACTGAAGCATAACCACAATTTCTATTATCGAACCATGTGTTCCGATATAGAACACAAGATTGGCGAAAGCCAGCCACACAGTGAAGTGAGGAAAGCCCGTGCAGTTCCACCACCACGGTTACGTTTCCGGTGACCCGCGCATCCAGCCGGCGGCCGGCGTCGGCATCAACCGCCCTGAAGAGCTGCCCGACGAGGTTGACGTGCTCATCGTGGGCTCCGGCCCCGCGGGCATGCTCGCCGCCGCCCAGCTCTCGCAGTTCCCGGACATCACCACACGCATCGTGGAGCGCCGCGGCGGCCGCCTCGCAATCGGCCAGGCCGACGGCATCCAGGCCCGCAGCGTCGAGACATTCCAGGCGTTCGGTTTCGCCGAGGAGATCATTGCGGAGGCCTACCGGATCACCGAGATGGCGTTCTGGAAGCCGAGTCCGGAGAACCCGAAGCACATCGTCCGCGCCGCCCGCGCGGTCGACGACGAGATGGGCATCAGCGAATTCCCGCACCTGATCGTCAACCAGGCCCGGGTGCTGGACTACTTCGCCAGGGTCATGGCCTTCTCCCCGACCCGCATGACCCCCGATTATGGCTATGAGTTCAGCAGCCTCGACGTCGCGGAGGCGGGGGAGTACCCGGTCACAGTGACCCTGGTCCACACCACCGGTGAGGTGGCAGGCCAGGAGCGCGTTGTGCGGGCCAAGTACGTCGTGGGTGCCGACGGTGCGCGCAGCAAGGTCCGCGAATCGATCGGCTGCACGCTCGCCGGAGACCAGGCCAACCACGCCTGGGGCGTCATGGATGTCCTCGCATCCACCGACTTCCCGGACATCCGCACCAAGTGCGCCATCCAGTCCCACGACGGCGGCAGCATCCTGCTGATCCCCCGCGAGGGCGGCCACCTGTTCCGCATGTACGTCGACCTCGGCGTCGTGCCGGAGAACGACAACGGCGCCATCCGCAAGACCACCATCGAACAGATCATCGCCCACGCGAACCAGATCCTGCAGCCCTACACCCTCGACGTCCGCAACGTCGCCTGGCACAGCGTGTACGAGGTGGGCCACCGCCTCACCGACAGGTTCGACGACGTCCTGCCGGAGCAGCGGGACACCCGCACGCCGCGGGTGTTCATCACCGGCGACGCCTGCCACACGCACAGCGCCAAGGCAGGCCAAGGCATGAACGTGTCCATGCAGGACGGCTTCAACATCGGCTGGAAGCTTGGCCACGTGCTCGAGGGCCGCAGCCCGGAGTCGCTGCTCGCCACGTACTCCGCGGAGCGCCAGGTCGTCGCGAAAAACCTGATCGATTTCGATAAGGAATGGTCCACCCTTATGGCCAAGAAGCCCGAAGAGTTCGAGGACCCCTCCGAGCTTGAGGACTTCTACGTGCGCACCGCCGAATTCCCGGCCGGCTTCATGACGGAGTACGCGCCGTCGATGATCGTCGCCGAGGCGAAGTACGCCGGGCTGGCCACGGGTTTCCCCACCGGCAAGCGCTTCAAGTCCGCTCCCGTGCAGCGCGTCTGCGACACCAACCCGCTGCACCTGGGTCACCAGGCTACGGCCGACGGCCGCTGGCGCATCTACGTGTTCGCCGACCCCGCCGAAGCCGGAGCCGCGTCGCCGACCACTGACTTCGCGCGCTGGCTGGAGAACTCTCCGGAGTCGCCGCTCGCGGCCACGCCGGAGGGTGCCGACGCCGACGCCTGGTTCGACGTGAAGGTCATTTACCAGCAGGACCACAGGGGCATCGACATCAACGCCGTCCCGGCCGTGTTCAAGCCGGAGGTCGGGCCGTTCAAGCTCACCAACCTGGAGAAGGTCTACGGCACCGACCCGAAGGCCGACATCTTCGAGCTTCGCGGCCTCGACCGCGCCGGCGTCGTGGTGGTGGTCCGCCCGGACCAGTACGTGGCGAACGTCCTGCCGCTGACCGCGACGGCGGAGCTCGGGGCGTTCTTTGCGCCCCTGTTGCCGGCGCGCCGCGGACTGGTAAGCCACCACGCCTGAGAAATGAAATAGCCGGGGAGCGCAAAGGCCTCCCCGGCTGTTTCATTCTTGGCTGCGCCAGCCACCACCAGTGCGCTGAGGCACAACAATTGATCGCTGCCAGACAAGCCCTGTCCGGCCGGGACTGCCAAGCTGGAATTCCAGGTGCGAGGCCATTGCCGGCACCCCTCTCCAACGCTCATGACCGTTAAGAAGGATCCAATGAGTATTTCAAATTCCGCGTCCCGGACCGCAGAAGAAGCAAATCCGCGCAAGGAGCAGTCCACCGCCCTCCGCGCGGGCAGCATCGGCGTTCTGGGCATCCTCTTTTTCGTTCTTTCAGCCCAGGCTCCGCTGACCGGCATCGTCGGTGCAGCGCCCCTGGCGGCTGCACTCGGCAATGGTGCCGGGGCACCGGGCGCCTACCTCGTCGTCGGCATTGTCATTGTCATCTTCGCCGTCGGGTTCGTGGCCATGAGCCGGAAGGTGCAGGCCAGCGGCGCCTTTTACGCCTACATCAGCGCCGCCTTCGGCAGAAAGACCGGCACGGGCGCCGCCTGGTTGGCACTGCTGGCGTACAGCACAGTGCAGGCCGCCATGTACGGACTGTATGGTGCGGCCTTCTCCGGCCTGCTGCGTTCCGCCGGCGTGACCGTTCCCTGGTGGCTTCTCGCCGTTGCCACCATGGCAGGCGTGCAGGTTCTTGGCTCGATGAACATTGAACTCGGCGCCCGCGTCCTGGCATTTCTTGTGGGCCTGGAAGTGGCGATTCTGCTGCTGTTCGGATTCACCGTCCTGCTGAAGGGTGGAGGCCCCGAGGGCCTTAACATGGCGGCCTCGTTCTCCCCTGAAGCGATCGCCAGCGGCGCCCCAGGCGTTGCCATCATGTTCGCCGTTGCATCCATGTTTGGCTTCGAGTCAACGGCCATCTACTCCGCCGAGGCCAAGGATCCGCACCGGACGGTGGCGCGGGCAACGTACCTCTCCGTGGGCATCATCGCCGTGTTTTTCGCTTTCATCACGTGGATGCTCGTGAGCTTCTACGGGCCCTCTCACGTCATCGATGCCGCCGGAGCTGCCCTGGAGTCGGGAGACGCGACCTCCTTCGTGATCGGGCCGCTTGTTGAGTTGTTCGGCCCGTGGGCCGGTGTGACTGCAGGAATCCTCCTGGTGACGTCCCTCCTGGCCGGCATCATCGCCTTCCACAACGGCATCAACCGCTACCTCCACTCGCTGGCCCTGCGCGGCTCCCTGCCCGCTGTCCTGGCGCGGACCAACAAGCATCGCGCCCCTGCATCCGCAGCCTGGATCCAGACAAGTGTCGCCGTGCTGCTCGTGGCTCCGTTCGCGGTACTGGGGATGGACCCGGTGCTGACGCTCTTCTCGTGGTTTAGCGGGCTCGCGGTTGCAGCGCTGCTGGTGCTGTACATGCTCTGCTCCCTGGCCGTCGTCGCATTCTTCCGCCGCGAACGGGAGCCGGGGCAACTCTGGCAGACCCTCATCGCACCGGCGCTCGCTTCGCTGCTGCTGGCGTGGGTCCTCTACCTGGTGGTCAGCAACTTCACCTCCCTCATCGGGGGGAGCGCCGAAACAGCGGTGGGGCTGCTGGTTGCCGTCCCCGTGATGTTCGTGGCCGGAGTGTTGGCGGAAATCGCGGTGGAAAAGCGCGGCCGCACCTCAGCGCCCGCGTTTGCCAATGAGGCTGCTGCCATCGCTGACTAACGGCTCGTCGGCGGCTAACGGTTCGTTAGGGACGACGACGGCGTGCCGGCGGTTCCGCTGGCCGTCCCGCCTGGCAAGGCCGCCGGCGAGCAAAAGCAGCACCGCAATGCACGCCCCGGTTCCGCCAGCCGTTGCGGGGTCGCCCGGCCAATTCCCGGTGATCCCGAGAAGGGCCGGGTACCGTCGCTGTCGCCTGGCTGGCCAGAACCAGGGACCAGCCGATCAGCGGCGACAGTCGGCTATGGTCCAGGGCCAGCGAGAAGAAGAACAGCATCCACAAATAGGACCAGCAGAGCCACAGCACTGCCAGCAGCGGGTCCTCAGGGAACCAGGCCGCGGCGAGCAGCAGGCCGCACCCGCCCACCATGCCGCAGAACCAGCCGAGGCCCCTGGACCCGAGCCCCAGCAGGAAATCCAGGCCAACGTAGACGTAGGTGAGGCCGAACAGGAACATGCCGGACGCCGAAAGCAGCAGCTGCACGCCGCCGTCGGCGTCCGGAGCTGTGCTGTCCAAACGAACGTTGCCCAAATACGTGACGGCCAGATGGGTGCTGCCCAGGAGCAGCTGGAGGCTGCCGATGACCAGGCTCAGCACGGCCGCATCCCGGCGCGGGAGGGCTCCCAGAGTGGCGAGCCCGTTGATCAGCAGCGCGGCGCCCGAAAGGAGGAGGCAAACATACGCCATCAGTCGACCCCCCTACCTCTCATAATGCGGAATGTTAGTGTCACAATACGGAGATCAAGGGATAACACTCCAGCCGCCTACCTGGGTGTGGTCTTAATCGGTTAGGTTGAAAGCTCAAGTATAAGACGGTGGGGAGTTATACCTCCCGATCGTCGGCAGCCGAAGTGAGGAAGATTCATGGATGCACGGCTGGAGGCCGTCAGGGACACAGTACTGGCGCGGAACCCGGGCGAGGCTGAGTTCCATCAAGCGGTGGTCGAGGTGTTCGAAAGCCTTGGCCCGGTCCACGACCGGCACCCCGAATTCCTTGAAGCCGCCATCCTGGAACGGCTTTGCGAGCCCGAGCGGCAGATCATCTTCCGGGTGCCGTGGACCGACGACTCCGGCCGGGTGCAGATCAACCGCGGCTTCCGCGTGGAGTTCAATTCGGCGCTCGGGCCCTATAAGGGCGGCCTCCGGTTCCACCCCTCCGTTTACCTCGGGATTGTGAAATTCCTCGGCTTCGAACAGATCTTCAAGAACGCGCTCACCGGCATGCCCATCGGCGGCGGCAAGGGCGGTTCCGATTTTGACCCCAGTGGCCGCAGCGACGCCGAAGTCATGCGGTTCTGCCAGTCGTTTATGACCGAGCTCTACCGCCACATCGGCGAGTACACCGACGTGCCGGCGGGTGACATCGGCGTGGGCGGCCGCGAAATCGGCTATCTGTTCGGCCAGTACAAGCGCATCACCAACCGCTACGAATCGGGAGTCCTGACCGGCAAGGGCATCTCCTGGGGCGGTTCGCTGGTGCGGCCGGAAGCCACCGGCTTCGGCACGGTGATTTTCACCGAAGAGATGCTCAAGACCCGGGGCTCCTCCTTCGACGGGCAGCGCGTGGTGGTGTCTGGCTCCGGCAACGTGGCCATCAATGCCATCGCCAAGGCCCAGGCGCTCGGAGCCGCCGTGGTGGCCTGTTCCGATTCATCCGGCTACGTGGTCGATGAGGCGGGGATCGACGTCGGGCTTCTTCGCCAGGTCAAGGAAGTGGAACGCGGACGTCTCAAGGACTACGTTCTGCGCCGTTCCGGCGTTTCCTATGTGGAGGCTGGCTCCGTCTGGGACGTCGACGCCACTGTTGCGCTGCCGTGCGCAACGCAGAACGAGCTCGACGGCGGTGCTGCCGCGCGGCTGGTCCGCAACGGACTGCTCGCTGTCGGCGAAGGCGCCAACATGCCCTCCACCCGGGAGGCCGTGGCAGTGTTCCAGGAGGCGGGCGTGCTGTTTGGGCCCGGCAAGGCCGCCAACGCCGGCGGTGTGGCCACGTCGGCGCTTGAGATGCAGCAGAACGCGAGCCGCGACTCCTGGTCCTTCGAGCACACCGAACAGCGCCTCACGGACATCATGGTGGGAATCCATGACCGCTGCGCGTCCACCGCGGATGAGTACGGCGAACCCGGCAACTACGTGCTGGGCGCGAACATCGGCGGCTTCGTCAAAGTGGCGGACGCGATGCTCGCGCAAGGGCTGATCTAGGCGCTGTGCCGGTTTAGGTGTTGTGCTGGTTTAGGCGCCGCGCCGCCAGTCGCTGGGTGATTCGCCGAAGGCGTCCCGGAACGTCCGGCTGAAGTGCGCCGCGTCCAGGAAACCCCAACGTGCTGCTACGGCTCCCACGGAAGTGCCGGAGTGCAGCGGGTCCCTGAGGTCCCGGCGGACCCGCTCCAGCCGGCGGCTCCGGATCCAGCTGGCAACCGTGCTGCCGGACTCGTGGAAGACGTTGTGGAGATGGCGGGTCGAAATAAAGTGTGCGGCGGCAATGCTGGCCGGCGACAGCTGAGGGTCAGCGAGGTTCGCCTCGATGTAGTCACGGACCGACGTCGCCAGCAGCGCCTGGGGCTTCATGCTGTCCGCAGCCAGATCCAGTTCCGAATGGAGCATGGTGGAAACGAGGTCCAGGGTGTTGGCCGCAAGCCGCGAACCGCTCGGCCCGCTGAGTGCCTCCAGGTTGCCGGCGAGCTGCGTGATGAATGGTCCCACAATGCCCGCCAGTCCCGACTCGCCGGCCAGACGGACGGCCGACAGCTGTCCCACATAGTCGGGCGGCAGCGACAGGGAATCGTGCGGGAACATGACCACCATCATGCGGGCCTGCTCCTCGAATGCCAGCGTGTACGGCCGGTTGGTGTCATAGATGGCCAAATCGCCGGGGCGGAGCACTGCCTCGCGGTTGTCCTGGATGAGGAGCCCGGTGCCCTCCAACTGGAGATTGAGCTTGAAATAGCGCTGGTCGGACTGCGCCAGAAGTGCCGGTGTGCGGTGGACGCTGTGGCCTGAAGCCGAGACTTCCACGATGCACGTGCGGTCCAGTACCCGGGAGCGCATGCGGCCGCGGAACTGCTCGGGCCGGTCCGTTTCGGCGGCCAGTGGCACAAAGGACTGCGCTACAAGGTGCCTCCAGTGGTCAAAGGAGGTGGCCACGCTGGAAGTGAGGGCCTGGTCCGCGGGGCGGATGGTGGTTGCTGGCATGAACGTTTCCTGACGCCGGTTGGCTGTCTTTTGGCGGGTCCCCAACACTGTGTCTTGCGACACAGTCATTTCAGATTAGCGGCGAAATTCTGCCCTGTCATCTTTTTTCAACATCTGGCGAAAAAAGATTCCGGGACCCAAAGCGGTCGGGCCCCTACTTGTTCTTGCCCCGCGCTGCCACCACCCAGCGGTCCACGAGCGCGCCGCCGCTGACCACTGCGACGTCATCCACCAGGTTTATGGCCAGGCACACGTGGTTGGGAATAACGCGGAGCCGATGCCCGATGGCGGGCACCGTCCTGGGATCGGGCCACTCGACAGTTGCGTGGTGCTCCGACAGTGCGGTGATCCGGGCGTCGGGGTGGGCCATCAGCCGTCCGAAGCCGCTTGCCCACGCGGGCCGGTCGCTGCCGAGAACCTTGCTGCCGGCGTCGATGATGAAACGTGTCGGTCCGTCCGCGGGGGTTGCATGTTGGCTGACCACGGTGGCTGCCACGGTCAGTGCGATGTCCTCGGCGGCGCACCGCCCCAGCTCCAGTTGCTGGGCGTCGCCGAAGACGTAGACGCCCGGGCGCACCTCGGTGGCAGCCGAATTCCCGGTCAGCATCGCGGTCGGGGTGGAGCCGCCGCTGCGGCAGGTGATGTCGAATCCGGCCGCGGTAAGAACCTCGGACGCCCGGTTCAGGGCCTGCTGCTCCTGCTTGGCCGCTTCGACCGGCATGCCCGGTGCGTAGCTGTGTCCCGGGAAGGTGAAGACTCCCGCAACATTCAGTCCCGCGCGCGCTGCTGCTTCGGCAACCGGTGCGACGGCTTCCGGGTGGACGCCGCTGCGGTGGTGGCCGCTGTCGACTTCCACGAGGGCGCTAATGCTTCCCGCGGCATTTCCCATGCCGGATCCCAGTGCCGTTGCGCCCTCCACGGAGTCCACGCCGACGGCGATCTGCGCAGTCTGCGACAGGCGCCGCAGCCGCTCGGCCTTTTGCGGCGAAATCCAGAGGGGGTAGGCGATGAAGAGGTCGCCGACGCCGGCGGCGGCGAACACCTCGGCTTCGCCGATGGTTGCCACTGTCAGCCCGGAGGCTCCGGCTGCGATCTGGCGGGCGGCTATTTGGGGAATCTTGTGCGTTTTCGCATGCGGGCGCAGGTTCAGGCCACGTGCCCGGACGGCTGACGCCATCCGCTCGATGTTCCGGTCAAGAATGTCGACGTCAATCATGATGTCCGGCGTATCGATTTCCTGTGGGATGGTCACTGCCGGCGTCTCCTGGCTGTAGGTCGGTTCTCGCGGTCCGGGTCGGTCCGCGGTGCGTGGGGGCCTAAGGCTAACGTGTCAGCAGGGAAAGGAAGCCCTCGAGCTGCCCGTCCAGGCCGAGTTCCGTCTGGCCCTCCGGAAGCAGCGCGGCTGCGATCTGGGCGCCCAGCAGCATGTTGAGCAGCTGGCCGGCCAGGCTGTCGTCGTCGACGGCGGTTCGTACGTCCCCGCTGTCCCTGGCCTCCGTCAGGTGGCGCCGGATCGTATCCAGCCACTGCCGCATCGATTCCCGGTGGATCTGCGCCTTGCCGGGATCGTTGATGGCCTTCTGCCAGAAGGGGATGACGATCCGGGCTTCATTGATCCGTTCCTCATCCAGCGGGAGCACTTCGACGCAGAAGGCGCGCAGGGCCGCCAGCCCCGAAAGCCCCGAGGTGACTTCGGCGATGCGCTCGTTGGTCCGGTTGAAGACGTGGCTGAACGCGAAAGTCAGCAGCGTGTCCTTGCTGGGAAAGTACGGTTTGAGGGCGCCGTTTGCGAAGCCCGCCTCAGTCGCGATTTCCCGCATCGTGGCGCTTTCAATGCCCAGCCGGGCGATGATCCGCCAGGTCGCATCGACGAGTTCCAGGCGGCGCTCGTCGTGGTCAACAATCTTTGGCACGCGGCCGCTCCCCAGTAAATATTTTCGCCCAGACTCTTGTGAGCCATCTTACGTTCGCTTATTCTCTACAACTATAGAAAATAAAAATCCGACCCGCCAGGGTCCCGGACAGAAGGCTGCCATGACGCCCTCCACCACCCAAACAGCCAGCCCGTTCCGCCTTGCCTCAGCTGGGGAAATCAGTGAGGTGCAGGGCATTCTTCGGACCGCGGGCCTCCTTGGCCCGGAGAAGCGCATTGCCTACCTGGGCGTCCTTGACCCGGTGCGCGGCGCCGGCAGCGAAGCGGAAGACCGGCGCTTCCGGGTCTTCATCCACGACGTCGCCGGGGCACGGCCCCAGGACGTCACTGTCTCGGTCAGCAGCGGCACGGTGATCTCCGCCGTCGAACTCGACACCGCGGCCACCGGCGAACTGCCGGTCCTGGAAGAGGAGTTCGAGGTTGTGGAGCAGCTGCTGGCCACCGACGAACGGTGGCTGAAGGCCCTGGCCGCCCGGAACCTGGACGTCAGCACGGTGCGCGTTGCACCGCTGTCCGCCGGGGTCTTCGAGTACGCGGGGGAAAGGGGCCGCCGGATCCTCCGCGGGCTGGCCTTCGTACAGGACTTTCCGGAGGACAGCGCCTGGGCCCACCCGGTTGACGGGCTGGTGGCCTACGTGGACGTGGTCAGCAAGGAAGTCACCCAGGTGATCGACACCGGCGTCTTCCCCGTCCCGGCAGAGCACGGCAATTACACCGATCCCGAGCTCACGGGCCCGCTCCGCACCACCCAGAAACCCATTAGCATCACCCAGCCCGAAGGCCCCAGCTTCACGGTGACCGGCGGCAACCACATCGAGTGGGAAAAGTGGAGCCTGGACGTCGGTTTCGACGTCCGCGAGGGCGTGGTGCTGCACAACATCGCCTTCCGGGACGGGGACCGGCTCCGGCCCATCATCAACCGCGCGTCGATCGCCGAGATGGTGGTGCCTTACGGCGATCCGTCCCCGATCAGGTCCTGGCAAAACTACTTCGACACGGGGGAGTACCTGGTGGGCCAGTACGCCAACTCCCTCGAACTGGGCTGCGACTGCCTCGGCGACATCACCTATCTCAGCCCGGTCATCAGCGACGCCTTCGGCAACCCCCGAGAGATCCGCAACGGCATCTGCATGCATGAGGAGGACTGGGGCATCCTGGCCAAGCACAGCGACCTCTGGTCCGGCATCAACTACACCCGCCGGAACCGCCGCATGGTGATCTCCTTCTTCACCACTATCGGCAACTACGACTACGGCTTCTACTGGTACCTCTACCTCGACGGCACCATCGAATTCGAAGCGAAAGCCACAGGCGTCGTCTTCACGTCCGCATTCCCGGAAGGCGGCTCGGACAACATCTCCCAGCTGGCACCGGGCCTGGGAGCGCCGTTCCACCAGCACATCTTCAGCGCCCGCCTGGACATGGCCATCGACGGCTTCACCAACAGGGTGGAGGAAGAGGACGTGGTCCGGCAGGCCATGGGCCCGGGCAACGAGCGCGGCAACGCGTTCTCCCGGAAGCGCACCGTGCTCACCCGTGAGTCGGAGGCAGTCCGCGAGGCCGATGCCCGCACCGGCCGGACCTGGATCATCTCCAATCCCGGATCACGTAACCGCCTGGGCGAGCCGGTGGGCTACAAGCTGCACGCCCACAACCAGCCCACGCTCCTGGCAGATCCCGACTCCTCGATTGCGCGGCGGGCGGCGTTTGCCACCAAGGACCTGTGGGTGACCCGCTACGCCGACGACGAGCGCTACCCGACCGGCGACTTCGTCAACCAGCACTCCGGCGGCGCGGGCCTGCCCTCCTACGTCGCCCAGGACCGCGACATCGACGGCCAGGACATCGTCGTGTGGCACACCTTCGGCCTGACCCATTTCCCGCGTGTGGAGGACTGGCCCATCATGCCGGTGGACACCGTCGGCTTCAAGCTTCGTCCCGAAGGCTTCTTCGACCGCAGCCCCGTCCTCGACGTCCCTGCCAACCCCAGCCGGTCCGGCTCTCACTGCCACGGCTAGGCCCACCCGGTGACCGCACTGCATTCCCGTGCCGTCTCTGTGGTGACCGCCGCGTCCTGCGTGGTGCATCTGTGGCTTGTGGCCGAGAACCAGCACGGACCGTGGCTGGGCGTGGTGATGCTCGCGATGGTCGGGGTTTGCCTGCCGTGCGCTGTGCACCTGTGGCGCGGTGGCCGGGAGAAGACCCTGCGCCAGGTGATGGGCTGTGCCCTGGCCATGGCTGCATTGCACGCCGTCCTGCTGCTGGGCGCCCCCGCCCTTTCCGGCAGCGGCGGGCTGGGCCACTCCCATGCCGGCGCGGCGGCGCCTGGTGCGGGTTTCTTTGGGACGGGCTCTTTGGGGTCGGGTTTCTTGGGGCCGGGCGCCGACGGCTTGCTGGCCGTCGTCGTCCTGGAAATTACGACGGCGTTCCTCGCCGCGACGCTGCTCGCCCGCCTTCGCTCCGTCCATGCTGAAATAAAGCACTAGCGGAAGGCCCTTTTGAGGATGATCCTGCTCGATTCACTGGAGCGCCAGATTGTGGCTGCCTTGCAGCTGGATCCCCGCTGCCCCTGGCGCAAGATGGCCGCCGTCCTGGGCGAACCGGAACGCACCGTGGCCCGCCGCGGGGCGCAGCTTTTGGAATCCGGCGCCGTCTCCATCGCTGCCGTGCGGCCGCATCCGGCGTCGATGCTGGTGGAAATGCGCTGCACGCCGGGCACGGCCCGCGCGGCCGCACAGTCGCTCGCGCAGCGCCCCGACACCACGTTCGTTTACACCGTCACCGGCAATGGCGACTGCGTGGCCGAAATCCTCACGGACCCGGACAGGATGGGGGACATCCTCTCCGATGAACTGCCCTCCACGATCGGGCTGCGGCACTCCGTGAGCTATCCGGTGCTGCGGTATTTCCGGACCATCCAGGGCTGGAGGCCGGAGATGCTCACCCCGGAGCAGGCAGATGCCCTGCGCTCGCCGGTCGCTGCGGACACGGGCGTGTACGCAGTCCGGCAGGTCCTGAACCGCCAGGACACCGAGCTCGTGGAGGCCCTCTGCGCGGATGGGCGGATCAGCTTCGAGGCTCTGGCCAGGCGCGTCGGAGTTTCGGAGGCAACGGCCCGCCGGCGCTGCGAATGGCTGCTCGCCAACAACCAGGTCCAGCCCCGCGTGGTGGTGGAACCGGCCGCCCTCGGGCTCGCCGTCGAGGCGCTGCTGTGGATCAGGGCGGCGCCGCACCAGGTGGAGCAGCTCGGCAAGAACCTGGCCGGGCTGCCCACCGTGCGCTACGCGGCAGCGCTTGCCGGTGACTACCAGATCGTGGCCGACGTGACCGTGCCCGATCTGGCGTCCCTGTACCGCCTCATAACGGCGTCAGAATGGGCGGCGCAGGCCTCCGGCGTAGACGTGTCCGTGCTGCTGGATGCCCGCAAACGCGGCGGTCGGATCATGCGGGCTGGCTGAGGCCTGCCAGTTTAGGGGCGATGGCTGCGTAGTCCGTCTCCTGTTCGAATGCCCTCGCCCAGCGCAGCAGCTGCACGTCGGTGTAGTGGTTGGAGGCCAGCTGCAACCCGATAGGCAGCCCGGACCGGCTGAACCCGGCAGGCAGGCTCAGCACCGGCAGGCCGGTGGCCGAGAGCAGGCACGCCGACCGCATCCAGTCCAGATAGGTTTCGGAAGGGACACCGGCCACCTCCTGCGGGTAGCGCAGGCACGCATCGAACGGCAGCACCTGCGCGCACGGGCTCGCAAAAATGTCGTAGCGGCTGAAGAAGCCCTGGACGCTGTATTCCAGCCGGGTGCGGGCGGCGTTGGTGGCAATGATGTCCTCGGCGGTGAGGGCCTGGCCCTTGCCGACGTTCCACCGCACCTCCGGCTTGATGAGCTCGCCTGATTCGGCGACCAGCCCGCCCAGCCCGGCTGCGAAGTCCAGTGCGCGCGTGTTGCCGAATACCAGATCCGCCTCGCTGAAATCCGGGCAGGCCTCCTCCACCACGGCTCCCAGTTCCTCGAACACCGCGAGCTGGCGTTCCAGGTGGTCGGCGATTTCCGGTTCCACCGGAACACCAATGCCAAAGTCCCGGGACCAGCCGATCCGGACCCCGCGCATGTCGGTCTCGAGCCCCGCCCTGAATTCGGCCGGATCAACCACCTGGGGGTGGGGCACGCGTGGATCCCGTCCAGCGGTGACCGACATGAACAGGGCGATGTCCTCCACAGTGCGCGCCATCGGGCCGGTCCGCCCCAGCCAGGACCAGGCGTTGATATCGGACGGCATGGGAATGACGGCCTGGGACGGCCGGAATCCGACGATATTGCAGAAGGACGCGGGGATCCGCAGCGAGCCGCCCATGTCGCTGCCGTCACCCATCGGCTGCACGCGGGAACCCACGACGGCGGCCACCCCGCCGCTGCTTCCGCCTGCACTGAGGGCCGGCGCGTACGGATTAGTGGTGGTGCCGAAGAGGTCGTTGAACGTGTGGGAGCCGGCCCCGAACTCGGGAACGTTGGTCTTTCCCGTGCTGACCACGCCGGCGGCCTTGAGCCGGGCGATGATCAGGTCGTCCTTGGCCGGCACGAAGTCCTTCAGCACCACCGAGCCCTGGGTGGTGCGCATTCCGGCGGTGTTGTTCGTGTCCTT
The DNA here is from genome assembly GCF_030817195.1 of Arthrobacter globiformis. Classification (NCBI taxonomy): domain Bacteria; kingdom Bacillati; phylum Actinomycetota; class Actinomycetes; order Micrococcales; family Micrococcaceae; genus Arthrobacter; species Arthrobacter globiformis. The sequence continues at coordinate 700,095 of NZ_JAUSYZ010000001.1, forward strand.
GTGGGTCAGGGGCAGGCCGTGCAGGGGCGGCAGCTCGTTGCCGGAGACTGTGAGCTCGTCGGCGCGGGCTGCCAGTTCCGCGGCGCCCTCGGCGTCGAGTGTCACCACTGCGTTGAGCCGGGGATTCACTTCGGCAATGCGTTTGAGGTGGCAGTCAAGGGCCTCCCTCGCCGAGATTTCCCTGTTCCTGATGGCGGCGGTGAGCTCGACGGCGGAAAGTTTGCTGATCACGTCAGACATGGTGCTCCTTCGGGCAGTGGTTCAAGAGTGCGCGGTTGTACTTACCTGAAGTGTGGAGGACCGGGAGCGTCCAGCGGAAGGCATCGGCAGGTGAATCCGCGGCCTGACTGATCCGGCCAGAATTTTGGCCGATTCCGCCATCCCTTGCGGTCGCGAGCCGGCGTCCCGGACAGTATTCCTAACCTGCTGGCCGATCCGGTCGGCGGCCCAGATCCCGCAACGCGGCGGTCCTGCCCGCGGCATCAGCATCGCCGGCCCCCAGCGGGCCCTAACAGGAGGCTCCCATGCACGCACCCCTGGCACCCACCGGCTCCACGGACATCCTTGCAATCGCCAACGCCCCCGTCCTCTGGCTCTGCGTGGCCGGTGTCTTCGGCGTCATCGTGGTCCAGTCACTGATCTTCCTCCGGGCAGTCCGCCGGGCGGCACCGTCGGTGCAGATGACACCACGGGACATAAGGACGTCGTTCCGGTCCGGGGCTGTCTCCGCGATCGGCCCCTCGCTCGCCGTTGCGCTGGTGGCCATTGCGCTGCTGGCACTTTTCGGTGCACCCGCCGTGCTGTCCAGGATCGGACTGATCGGCTCCGCAGCCTACGACGTCTCGGCGGCCGGCATCGCGGCGGGCACCCTGGGAGCCAAGCTCGGCGACGAGAGCTATACCCAAAGCGTTTTCGCAGTGGCGTTCTTTGCCATGAGCATCGGCGGAGCCATGTGGATGATCGCCACGCTGATCCTCACCCCGCTTCTCCGCCGCGGCGACGCGAAGGTACGCGCGATCAGCCCGGCGGCCATGGCCATAGTCCCCGCGGCGGCCCTCATCGGAGCTTTCGCGTGCCTGGGGTTCACCGAGCTGCCAAAGTCCGGCACCCACGTGGTCACCTTCGCCGTATCCGCCGCCGTCATGGCGCTGTCCCTGCTGCTGGCCAGGGCATTCGGCAAGAGCTGGCTGAGGGAGTGGGGCCTGGGCATCTCGATCGTTGCCGCCCTTGGCGCCGCACTTCTCGCGTCCGGCAGCTGACCGGCGCAAACCACAAAGCGACCCGCCGGAACCCCGGCCGCGCCAATCCGGCACCCCCGAAACTAACGGACAGGAATCCAGGTATGACAGCCACCAGCACCGCACCAGCCACCATGGACCAAGCCATGACTGAGTTTGACCGCACCACCTCGCGCTGGGGACGGGCCACCATGATCGCGGGCCTGCTGGTCTCCGTCGCCGGCCCCCTGTATCTCGTCTTCGCCGGAGGACTGGACATTGCGCCTGCGCAGCTCTGGATCGCCTTCGCTGCCGTCGCCGCCACATTCGGGATCATCTGGATCGTCGAGCCGCTGACGTACTACCCCATCCTTGGACCGGCCGCCATGTACCAGGCCTTTATGATCGGCAACATCTCCAACAAGCTCCTGCCGGCGGCTCTCATCGCGCAGACGAACATCGGCGCGCAGCCCGGAACCCGCCGGGGCCAGCTCGCATCCGTCGTGGCCATCTGCGGTGCGGCCGCGGTCCACTTGGCCTCACTCGCCATTTTCGTGGGGCTGCTGGGCAGCTGGCTCATCAGCGTTATTCCGCCTGCCGTCATGAATGTGACCCGGCTGTACGTGCTGCCCGCCGTCCTCGGCGCCGTGCTGGTCCAGGCCATCGTCTCCATGAAGCAGCCCCGGACCACGGTCATCGCCCTGGCCGTGGCAGCCGCCGTCGTCTTTCTTGTCCTCCCGGCGGTTCCCGGACTTGCCATGGTCTCCACCGCCATCGCCGTGCTGGGGACGGTGCTGCTGGCGTGGTTCTTCCGGGGACGGCAGCCCGCTCCGGCAGGCCGTCCGGCCCAACCCGTCCACCTCGAGTAGCCCCAAACACGACTGACAACAGGGTGCGTTCCGCCGGGATTCCCGGCGGAACGCACCCTTATTACTGCGCCAGCGGGGTTGTGGGCTGAACGGTTTACGGTGCCAGCCGGCGGAACTCCGAGCCGAAATGCACCAGCGGGTCCGGAACCTCGGACGGTTCCGCCCCACTGCCCATGGCCACAACGTTTCCCACAACAAGCAGGTGGGTGGCGGCAGCATGGACCGAAACGGTCCGCAGCTCGAAGTACGCGAGGCAGCCGTCGATGATCGCGGATCCCGTGGCCGGCCCGCGCCGGAACGGGACCTGCGCCAGCAGCCCGTGCAGCGGTGTCCCCCGGACTGGCCAGCCACGTCGCCGTGCCCTCGTGCTTGCCGGACAGCACGCTCAGTGCCCAGGAGCCGGCTTCCTCCACCGCCTCGCCAATGCGGGATTCCGCGTACAGACTGACCAGCATGGTCGGCGGGTCGTACGACACCGAAAGGAAGCCGCTGACCGTGGCAGCGTAGTCCCTGTTCCGCAGCCGGGTGGAAACGACGGCGACGCCTGCGGTGATGTCCGAACTTAGCCTGCGGTACAGGTCCACGTCGGCGTCCGACGGCGGCCCCTCACCCCACTGGCGCGCGTCCAGCGGTCCTGAAGTTTCCATGAGCCCATCGTGCCACGTGGGGCCCCTGTTAAGGCTGATAAAGCTGTTGCCGAATCACTACGACTGTGGCGCAACTAACGCAATGGCAACCCAGCATCTGTAAGCCAATGGCCCGCCGTCGTTAACCCTGCGTTCACCTCGGACCCCAAAACTTGTTACCTGCGGCCCATAACTTCAGTGAAGGTACAAAAAGTACGCATGTCACGTTCGGACGTCTCCGGTCCGCACCGCATCGAAAAACCCTGGAAGGGGTACACCCAGTGAAGGCACTCCGCTTCGGCCGCCATGCGGCTATCGCTGTTATCGCCGCCGGCGCACTCGCGCTCACCGCCTGTGGTTCAGACAATGCCACGAACACCGCTCCGGCAGGCAGCGCCTCCGCCGCCGGCACCAAGGTCACCGGCACCCTGACCGGCATCGGCTCCTCCGCGCAGGGCGCGGCCATGGACGTCTGGAAGACCAACTTCGCCTCCGCCAACCAGGGCGCCACCGTCCAGTACTCCCCGGACGGCTCCGGTGCCGGGCGCAAGGCCATCCTCGACGGTTCGGCACAGTTCGCCGGGTCCGACGCCTACCTGAAGGACGAGGAACTGGCATCGGCCAAGAAGGTCTGCGGCCCCGAGGGTGCCATCGAGATCCCCGTCTACATCTCGCCGATCGCCATTGCCTTCAACCTGCCGGACGTCACCGAGCTGAAGCTGGACGCCCCCACCGCGGCCAAGATCTTCCGCGGCGAGATCGCTAAGTGGAACGACCCCGCCATCGCGGCACTGAACCCGGACGCCAAGCTCCCGGACCTCGCCGTTACCCCGGTGAGCCGCTCTGACGACTCCGGCACCACCAAGAACTTCACCGAGTACCTCTCCGCCGCGGCTCCCGATGTCTGGAAGGACAAGGCCGACGGCATCTGGCCTGCATCCCTCAAGGGCGAGAACGCCAAGGGCACGTCCGGCGTGGTCAAGACCGTCACCGACACCCCGGGCGCCGTGACCTACGCAGACGACTCCGCCGTTGGCGGCAAGCTGGGCATCGCCCAGATCAAGGTCGGCTCCGAGTTCGTCAAGATCTCCCCGGAAGCCGCCTCCAAGGCAGTCGACGCCGGCAAGCCGGTTGACGGCCGCGCCGACACCGACGGCGCCATCAAGCTTGACCGCACCACCACCGAATCCGGCGCCTACCCGGTGGTCCTGGTTTCCTACCACATCGTCTGCTCCACGTACGACAAGCAGGAAACGGTCGACCTGGTCAAGGCTTTCGAGACCTACGTAGTTTCCGAAGAGGGCCAGAACGCTGCCGCCGAGTCCGCCAAGTCGGCTCCGATCTCCGCCGCACTGGCAGAGAAGGCCGCCAAGGCCATCGAGACGATCAAGGTCAAGTCGTAACGTCTGTCCTGTTCGCCGAGGTTCCCCGCCCAGCCGCCAGGCAGGGCGGGGAACTTAGCCGTGTAAGCGCGGTTCCACCCCGATTCACATCTGACGCATCAACAACACCGAAGGGCCGGGTATGACCACCACCTCCCTGACCAGTTCCCGAGGCGCCGGCCGCGCCGGGGACAAAGTCTTCTCCGGAGCGGCCCTGGCGGCAGGCTGCCTGATTCTTGCCGTGCTGTTCGGCGTGGCGCTCTTCCTCGTCATTCAGGCGATTCCCGCCTTCACGGCCCCGGCCGCGGACATCCAGGGCGGCGAGGGCTTCTTCGCCTACATCTGGCCGATCGTCGTCGGCACCCTCATTGCGGCCATCATCGCCCTGGCCATCGCCACGCCGGTGTCCATCGGCGTCGCCCTCTTCATCTCGCACTTCGCCCCGCGCGGCCTCGCGTCCGGCCTCGGCTACGTGATCGACCTGCTCGCCGCGATCCCCTCCGTCATCTACGGTGCCTGGGGCGCCGCCTTTCTGGCCCCGCAGATTTCGCCCGCCTACGGCTGGCTCGCCGCGAACTTGGGCTGGCTGCCCATCTTCCACGGTCCGGCCTCCGCCACAGGCAAGACCATCCTGACCGCCGGCATCGTGCTGTCCGTCATGGTGATCCCCATCATCACATCGCTGTCCCGCGAGATCTTCCTCCAGACCCCCAAGCTGCACGAGGAAGCAGCCCTCGCACTGGGCGCCACCCGCTGGGAAATGATCAAGATGTCGGTGCTGCCCTTCGCCCGCCCGGGCATCATCAGCGCCGTCATGCTGGGCCTCGGCCGCGCCCTGGGTGAAACCATGGCCGTGGCGCTGGTGCTGTCCTCGGGGGCACTCACCGCCAGCCTGATCCAGTCCGGCAACCAGACCATCGCCGCCGAGATCGCCCTGAATTTCCCCGAGGCCAGCGGCCTCAAGGTGAGCACGCTGATCGCCGCGGGCCTGGTCCTGTTCGTGATCACCCTCGCCGTCAACATGATCGCCCGGTGGATCATCAGCCGGCACAAAGAATTCTCGGGAGCCAACTAAATGACCTCCACCCTGACCCCGGTCCGCAAGCGGTCCGCCCTGACAAAGGGCCAGCTGCCCAAATACGCCCCCTACGTGGTCCTGGGCGTCGCGCTGGTCCTCGGGGCCGCCATCCTCGCGCTGATCGGCTTCAACGCCTTCGGGTGGGGAGTCGTATCCGCCGTTCTTTTCGCCGCCGGGCTCGTGGGGTGGAGCGGTGCCGTTGAGGGGGCCCGCAAGGCCAAGGACAAGCTCGCCACGTGCCTGGTGGTGGGCGCCTTCCTGGTCGCCCTGCTGCCGCTGATCTCCGTTATCTGGACCGTCATGGTCAACGGCATCCCGGGCCTGCTCAACCCCGGCTTCCTGGGCACCTCGATGAACGGCGTCACCGGTGTCTTCGACAACCGGGCGGCAGAAGGCACCGGGCCGGTCGTCGGCGGCATCTACCACGCGCTCGTGGGCACCGTGCAGATCACCCTGCTAGCCACTGTCATCTCCGTTCCGGTGGGCCTGCTGACGGCGATCTACCTCGTCGAGTACGGCAACGACCGACCGCTGGCCCGGGCCATCACGTTCTTCGTGGACGTCATGACCGGCATCCCGTCCATCGTCGCCGGCCTCTTCGCTGCTGCGTTCTTCTTCGCGGTGGTGGGGCCCGGCACCAAGACCGGTGCCGTTGCCGCCGTCGCCCTGTCCGTGCTGATGATCCCGGTGGTGGTGCGGTCCAGCGAGGAAATGCTGAAGATCGTGCCCAACGAGCTCCGCGAGGCCTCCTACGCGCTGGGCGTCCGCAAGTGGCGGACCATCCTCAAGGTGGTCATGCCGACGGCGATCTCCGGCATTGCGTCGGGCGTCACCCTGGCCATTGCCCGGGTTATCGGCGAGACCGCCCCCATCCTGGTGACCGCAGGGTTCGCGACGAGCATCAACAACAACGTGTTCGGCGGTTGGATGGCTTCGCTGCCCACGTTCATCTACACGCAGATCCTGAACCCCACCTCCCCGTCCAACCCCGACCCGTCCTCGCAGCGGGCGTGGGGTGCGGCCCTGGTGCTCATCATCCTGGTGATGCTGCTCAACCTCGGCGCCCGCCTGATTGCCCGGGTCTTCGCCCCGAAGACGGGCCGCTAGGCCGGACCGCCCCTACCGGATCGCCTTCCGGCCCGGGAAGCCCGGATCTAGACTTCAATTCATACCAGCAAGTTAAGGAACATCATGTCCAAGCGCATCGACGTCAAAGACCTGAACGTGTACTACGGGAATTTCCTGGCCGTGGAAGACGTCAGCATCAACATCGAGGCCAAGTCCGTCACGGCGTTCATCGGCCCCTCGGGCTGCGGCAAGTCCACCTTCCTGCGCACGCTGAACCGCATGCACGAGGTGCTCCCGGGCGCCCGCGTCGAGGGCGAGGTGCTGCTCGACGGCGACAACCTCTACGGGCCCGGCGTGGACCCGGTGACGGTGCGCTCCCAGATCGGCATGGTGTTCCAGCGGCCCAACCCGTTCCCCACCATGTCCATCCGGGACAACGTCCTGGCCGGCGTGAAACTGAACAACCAGAAGATCTCCAAGGGCGAGGCGGATGCCCTGGTGGAGCGCTCGCTCCGTGGCGCCAACCTTTGGAACGAGGTCAAGGACCGCCTGGAGAAGCCCGGCTCGGGACTGTCCGGCGGCCAGCAGCAGCGCCTCTGCATTGCCCGCGCCATTGCCGTGGAGCCGCAGGTGATCCTCATGGACGAACCGTGTTCCGCTCTGGACCCGATCTCCACCCTGGCCGTTGAGGACCTCATCAACGAGCTCAAGGACCAGTACACCGTGGTGATCGTGACCCACAACATGCAGCAGGCCGCCCGCGTCTCGGACAAGACGGCGTTCTTCAACATCGCCGGGACCGGCAAGCCGGGCAAGCTCATCGAGTTCGCCGAGACCAGCACCATCTTCAACAACCCGAGCCAGAAGGCCACCGAGGACTACGTCTCCGGCCGCTTCGGATAGTCCCCAGCCGCACCCCGGGCTCGCACGCTCGCCCGGGGACCCCTGCGGCTGTGGGCCCACCCACCGCCATCGATTGCTCCGTAACTGCCCTTGTGAACGCTCAAAAGGGCCGTTAGGGAGCAATCGTTGTTTGCGGGCTTTTCAGGCGGCGATGAGCGGGGAGAGCGCCAGTTCCAGGACGAAGGCTCCTGCGGCGGTGGCTGCCGGCGTGAGGACCCACAGTGACAGGATCCGGGTCACCAGCTTGCGGTGGCTGGTGGCGAACTGCTGGTTTTCCCCTGCGCCAAGCACGGCGGACGTGACCGTGTGGGTGGTGGAGACGGGCCAGTGCAGCCCGATGGCGCCAATAAACAGCAGGAGCGCACTGAACCCCTGGGCCACCACACCGCGCAGCGGATCAATCCGGGTGAGCCGGTAGCCGATGGTGTGCGAGATGCGCCAGCCGCCAAAGAGCGTGCCCACCGTGATCATGACCGCGGACAGCAGCGCCACCCACATCGGCAGCGAGCCGCCGTCCGAGTAACCGGCGGCCAGCAACGCCAGGATGAGTACCGCGCTGATCCGCTGGCCGTCCTGCAGCCCATGGCCAAAAGCCACGGCGCCGGCCGCGATCGACTGTGCAGCCCGGAACCGCTTGTTGACCACGCTCGGCTGGGTGTAGCGCGCGGCCCAGGTGACGGGAAATACCAGCAGATAGGCGGCGATGAAGGCAATGACCGGCGAGAGCGCAAGGGGGAGGACCACCTGGAACAGGAGTGACTGGTCCACGCCGCCCACGGAGTTGCGGCCCACCAGCACGCTGGCGGTTCCCGCGCCCGCCAGGCCGCCCACGAGGGCGTGAGTGGAGGAGGAGGGAATGCCCCGCCACCACAGGAACAGGCCCCAGGCGCACGCGCTGGCGAGGCCGGCGGCGATGATGGTCAGGCCGCTGTTCCCGGGAGGGAGGGCCACCCAGTTCTGACTGATGGCCACGGCCAGTCCGGCGCTGAGAAAGGCGCCGATGAGATTGAAAAGGGCGGCCAGCAGGACGGCAATGGTGGGGGTCAGGGCGCGTGTCCGCACGGCAAGGGCCACGGAGGTGGACACGTCCCTGAAGCCGTTGATGAAGGCAAAGGCCGCAGTGAGGAGCACCACCAGGGCAAAGATGAACAGCGTCACCTCAGGATTCCTTGACGATGATGCTGCCCACCTGGGTGGCGACGCGGCGCATGTCTTTGGTAACGTCCACCAGCTGGTTGGCGATGTCCCGGTTGCGGGCATACTGGGCGGATTTCATGTCCTTGAGCATGTCCGCGACCCAGACGCGGTGGGTCCGTTCGGCCCGCTTGGCCAGGCGCAGGACCTCGATCCAGTAGTCCTCAAGGTCGTCCAGGTTGTTCAGCCGGCGCATGGCGTCAGCCGTCAGCTCGGCCTGGCGGCTGATGATCTCCAGCTGGTCGGCCGCGCGCTTGGGCAGCCGGTCCAGGTTGTAGAGCGCTACGAGTTCGGCCGCGGCGTCCAGCTTCTCAATGGCTTCATTCAGGCACTGCGAAAGGGCGTACATGTCCTCGCGCGGGAGGGGATTCACAAAGCTGGTGCGCATGTGGGTCAGCAGGGCGAAGTGCAGCTCAGCCGACTTTGCCTCGTGGTTGTGCATGTCCTCCACCAGCCGGTGGTGTTCGGTGGCCGGCGCGCCGAGGATTTCCGCCATGGTGGCGCTGGCCAGAACGATCTGCCTGGCCAGCTGCGACAGTAGGTTCAGGCCTGCGGGCTCCTGGGGAAAAAGGCGCAGCTTCATGAGTACCGGTCTCCGGAGGATCGTCAGGGCGGGACGCCGCGGGAGGTTTTTGACTTGACGTCGGAGCCGCAGCTACCCAGTACTTTACCGGCAGCTGGATGAGGGCATAAAAATGGTGCCGAACCGGATACGCCTCTCGGCGGTAGGCCGCTCTAGGCGGCTAAATGTTGAAGCCCGGGGGTTTCGCGGTTCGGCACCTATTTCAGTCTTCTACTTTGGCTGGGCCAAGTCAACATTGACAGATCGGGCCTGATGGGTCAGTCGAGCTCACCCAGTCGCCAGGCGTTGGCGGCGTGTTCCAGGTCCTCCGCGGTCTTGACGAGCAGGTGCGAGTTGCGCGTCAGCTTGCGCGCGTGGCTCTCGTTTGAATGCTCCGCACCGTCCGCGAGCGTGGCCTGTCCCAGCGCCACCACGCGGCAGAACGCAGCGGACCGTTCCAGCGCAACGTCGAAGTCGCCGTCGAAGGCTCCAGACAGGATGGCGTCCGCCATGGTCTTCATTTCGTCGGCGCCGGGCGGTTCGGCCGCGCCGGCCACCACATTGGAGACCTGCGCTGTGTCCTTGCCCGCCTTGAAATAAACGGAGATGCGCTCGGGATCCTGCACGGTAGCGGCGCGGAGGGCATACAGCCGCCACAGCGCGCCGGGCAGCGAGCGTGCCGGGCTTTCAGCCCACATCTCCGCGATTGCCTCCAGGCCCTGCTCGTCGGCCAGCTTGACCAGCCGTTTGGTGATGACGGGATCATCGCTGTCCCGCCCGTGGCGCACCAAGGCCTGGGCGGCCAGGTGCGCAGCTTCCGAGACACGCGCCGGATCGGCGCCGCCTGCGAAAGGTTCGAAATCTATGGGCGCAAAAGGCTTCGGTTTGTGGTGCCGCTCCGCCCCGCCCGGGCCGCTGGTTCCTGCGTTCTGGCTCATGGTCCCACGCTACTCCTGCAAAGAACGGGAATCGAGCGTCCCTTGCGGCACCCGGCCCGTCCTGCACGAGCGGCCGGGAGCCCTGCTGTCTCCCGGGGAAGACACGTTCGACGACGGCGGCGGGGCGCCGTGCTGAAGTCGCCACCGTCTGGGGTACAGTATTAAACGTCCAGAAATGGACTGGAACTGTTTCGCGTTTGCAGGCTGCTGAAGCCCGCATTTCAGCAGGCAGTTTGGGCCTTTAGCTCAGTTGGTAGAGCATCGGACTTTTAATCCGTGGGTCGTGGGTTCGATCCCCACAGGGCCCACTCTTTTAGCGAAGAGTGGAAAGTCCCCGGCTTCCTGGCACCAGGAATCCGGGGACTTTTTATTTGCGCCGGCCTCCACTTTCGCGCCCGCCTCCACTTTCACGCCTGCCGCCACGTCCAGCCCGAACAGCGTTTCAAGGGCAGCGGTGTATTCGTCCTGCCTGCCGGCTGCCGCCAGCTCGCGCGCCCTCGAGGTGGGAACATGCAGGAGTTGCCGCACCACCCGCCGCAGGGCGAATTCCACCGCTTCCGCGGTGGCCGTGCAGCCGTGCTGGTTCTTCACCCGAGCCACTTCACCCGCCAGTACAGACTGCATGTGTTGGCGCAGCGCCACGATCGCCGGATCAAGGAGCCGCACCTGCCGGTCCTCCTCGAATCGCAGGGCGGCCTGCCGGACCAGTTCACCGGCCTGCCGGACGACGTCGGTTTGTTCACGCGGCGAGGCTAGCCGCACATGCTCCAGCGTGATGAGGTCAAGCCCGGGCAGTTCGCCCGCTTCCGGTTCAAAGTCCCGGCTGAGGGCAAGGTCGACGACGACGAGCGGAACGGCAGCGCCCTGCCGGAAGGCGCGAAAGTCTCCGGCACTGAGCCTGGCGCCGCGGCCGCTGCAGCCGATCACCACATCCGCTCCGCGGACGGCAGCGGGCAGATCCTCGGAGGTCAGGCCGGTGGCGCCCCGGGCTGACGCAAAGGCCTCGGCCCGTCCGGACCAGGAAAACACGGACACCGCCGGGCACGCCCTTGCCGCCAAAAGGGCAAGGGTGGATCCTGCGTAGGCGCCGGTGCCGAGCAGCACCACGGACAGGCCGGACAGGTCCCGGCGTCCCAGCTTTGAGAGGGCCAGGTCCAGCGCAACGGACACCATGGACCGGCCGGCCTCACCCAGGGCCGTCAGCGATCCGACTTCGCGGGCGGCGCGGGAGGCGGCCTGGAAGAGCCGGACCAGTGATCCGCTGGCCGATCCGGTCTCCTGGGCCGAGGCAAGCGAGCGGCGCAGCTGCCCGGCGATTTCCCGTTCGCCCACCACTGCAGAGTCAAGGCCGGCACCCACCGAGAAGAGATGCTCGGTCAGGGCGGTGCCGGTCAGGCAGTCAAGGGCCCGGCTGAGTTCGTCGGCGGAGACACCCGAGCATGTGCTGATGATATCCAGCACGTGCTTCCTGGTGATTTCCGGGTCGGCCGCCGGAGCGACGTCGCAATAGACCTCGAACCGGTTGCACGTGGCAAGCACAACTGCTCCCGCGACGCCGTCCAGATTCGCGATAACGTCCGAAGTGATGCGGACGGGTCCCGAACCGAGCCGGGCCAGGAACTCCAGTCCGGATCCCCGGCCGTCCGCGCCGCCAGCCGGTCCGGGACCCCCGTCTCCGCGCCGGGGACCGGATCCCTGGTACGGTGTGCGGGCATGATGGGAAACCACAAGAGCAAACTGCCGTTCTGACGGGGGTAATCCCTCGATGGATCCCCCTGCACCCTGCAACAAATCGGCCCCCTTCCGCCGCTACGTTCCCCACCCTGTCCTGCCGCGATCCTTGGTGGCCGCCCCGGTGGTGGCACCCGCTTAACGCAAAGGAGGACACCGCTTCCGGACCGGTCCCGCCGGTGGCCGCCGCTTATGAGGACACCGCCGATTGTCGCTGGGGCCAGGCGCCGTTGCCTGGCCCCAGAGCCAAGAGACCTTGCAGACAGGGTGGGGGACCCACCTTGGGAAATTCTTGATGGGCGGGGCGGCCTGCATTCTGCAACGATGTATCCGAGAGAGATGTCCGAGGGGGATGTCTGCCGCGAAAGGGACCCAGCATGGCCGTGACAATGAACGATGTTGCCCGTGCGGCCGGAGTTTCCCTCAAAACCGTGTCGAATGTGCTCAACAACTATGAGTTCATCAGACCGGCCACCCGGCAGAAGGTGCTGGACGCCATCGCCGAGCTTGGCTATGAGGCGAACCTGACGGCGAGGAGCCTGCGTTCCGGAAAGTCCCGCATGCTGGGCCTGGTGGTGTCCGACCTCTCCGTGCCGTATTACGCGGAGCTCGCTTCCAAGCTCATGACTGTGGCAGCCGCGCGGGACTACCGCGTCCTGGTCGAGCAGTCTGCGGCGACCAGGGCCAACGAGCTCACCGCCCTGCAGGGATCCCTGAGCCAGCTGACGGATGGCCTCCTGTTCACTCCGCTGGTGCTTGACGCGGACGCCGTGGCCGCCGCCCGGCGCGGCACCAAACCCCTCGTGATGCTCGGCGAGCACATCGACGACCCGCGGTTCGACCTCGTCACCATGAAGAATGTCGGTGCGGCCAGGGCCATGACGGCCCACCTGCTGGCGGGAGGCCGGCGTCGAATTGCGGTGATCGGCGCCTCTCCCGGGGACCGTGCCGGTTCGCCTGGACTTCGGCTGGCCGGATACCGGGAGGCGCTGGACGAGGCGGGTGTGGCCTTCGATCCGGCCCTGATCGTGCCGTCGGAGTGGCGCCGTGACGGCGGTTCGACGGCGGTGGCCAGGCTCCTTGACGGCGGCCAGCCGTTCGACGCCGTCTTTGGACTGAACGACGTCCTGGCTTTGGGCGCGATGCACGAACTGCTGCTCCGCGGAGTCAGGGTGCCCGAGGACGCTGCCGTGGCCGGGTTCGACGACATCGATGAGGCCCGGTTCTCGTCCCCGTCGCTGACCACTGTTGCCCCCGGCATGAACGAGATCGCCGAGCGGTCCGTGCAGCTGCTGATCGACCGGATCGAGGGATCCGGGAAAGCCGCCGAAGGCACGCATGTGGAAGCACAATTTGAACTGCGGATCCGTGCCTCCGCACCGTAAATTTGCAGCCCAGGTTTCGCGCCCGGGGTTTCGCAGGGTCCCCGAACGGGTACGTCATCGGCACCGGCACCGGCACAGTGAACGAAAGGTGCACCCATGATTGCCCTGCTCATCATCGACATGCAAAACGCCTACTTCGAGGCGCCGGAACTGGCAGCCCAGCAGGAGCGGCTGGTCAGCGCCTGCAACACGCTCCTTGAGGGCTTCACGTCCAGTGGGTACAAGACGCTGCTGGTTGGCACCGAGCACGAGCGGGATAAATCCACATGGACGCTGAACATGCTCGACGACGACCAGGGCTTCATTTTCCGGGGCAGCAAACAGGCGGAGGCTGTGCCCGGCCTCGTCACCGACGGGCTGCCACAGCTGAGCAAGACGCGGGACAGCGCCTTCGTGGGCACCAACCTGCTGTCCCGGCTGCGGAACTGGGGCGCCGATGAAGTGGTGCTGGCGGGCGTCTCCACGCACAACTGCATTGCCCAGACCGGAGCGGATGCCTTCGCCCACAACATCCGGGTGACGTATGCGAAGGACGCCATGGCGTCGGAGGACAGCCAGGACGCAGCGGACATGCTGCGCATCCTGTCCACCACATACCGCCAGCCTGTCCAGTCGAACGATGAGATCCTCGCCCGGCTCAGCGGAGACCAGAGCAGAGACCGTTGACAGCGGAGGCAGTTGAGAGGCGCGGCTGCCGGAGCCCGACCTGACGCTCCGGAAACGTGGTGGAAACGAACGGGGCTTAGTCTGGGTCCCACGCCGACCCGCAGGCCGTTGAAGGGATCCTCATGCATCTGCTGCCCCGTGAGCAGGAAAAACTCATGATCGTGGTCGCCGCCGACCTCGCCCGCAGGCGCCAGTCGCGGGGCCTCAAACTGAACTATCCGGAAGCCGTGGCCATCATCAGCTACGAACTGATCGAGGGTGCACGGGACGGCCGCACCGTGGCCGAACTCATGAGCTACGGCACCACGCTGCTCAGCCGCGACGACGTCATGGAGGGCGTGCCGGAGATGATCCACGATGTCCAGATCGAGGCCACCTTCCCTGACGGCACCAAGCTCGTCACCGTCCACAACCCCATCCGATAAGGGGCATCATGATTCCCGGAGAGTACGTCCTGCGTCCTGAACCGCTGGTCATCAATACGGGCAGGGAGGCGATCGACGTCGTCGTCCTCAACACCGGTGACCGGCCCGTGCAGGTGGGCTCGCACTACCACTTCGCAGAGGCGAACCCGGCGCTGGAATTCGACCGCGGCGCCGCCTACGGGCGGCGCTTGGACATCCCCGCCGGCACCGCCGCGCGGTTCGAACCGGGCGACGGGAAGACCGTCCGGCTGATTCGGCTGGCCGGCAGCCGCGAGGTTTATGGCCTGAGCAACGCGGTGAACGGCAGCCTCGGCGCTGACCGGGACGCCACTGGCCAGGACGCCACTGACCGGGACGGCGGACACCGATGAGTTTCGAATTGTCCCGCAGGCAGTATGCGGACCTCTACGGCCCGACGACGGGCGACGCCATCCGCTTGGCGGACACCGAGCTGTTCCTCGAGATTGAAAAGGACCTCACGAACTACGGCGAGGAAGTGGTGTTCGGCGGCGGCAAGGTCATCCGGGACGGCATGGGCCAGAACGGCCAGGCCACCCGGGACGGCGGTCCTGATGGCGGTGTGCCGGACACCGTCATCACCAATGTGGTGGTGCTGGACTACACCGGGATCTACAAGGCCGACGTCGCACTGAAGGACGGCCACATCTTCAGGATCGGCAAGGCCGGCAACCCTCAGATTGCCGATGGCGTGGACATCGTCATCGGCGCGAGTACAGAGATCATCGCCGGGGAGCGGAAGATCCTCACCGCCGGGGGCGTGGACACGCACATCCACTTCATCTCCCCGGACCAGGTGCCCACCGCCCTCACCAGCGGCGTGACCACCATGGTGGGCGGCGGCACCGGGCCGGCCGAAGGCACCAAAGCCACCACCGTCACTCCCGGCAAGTGGCACATCCAGCGGATGCTGCAGGCCACCGAGGGCATGCCCATCAACATCGGGCTGTTCGGCAAGGGCCACGCCTCCGCCGTCGAACCCCTCGCCGAACAGATCCGGGCCGGTGCCATCGGGCTCAAGGTCCACGAGGACTGGGGGTCCACCACGTCCTCGATCGACACCTCGCTGAAGGTGGCGGACGAGTACGACGTCCAGGTGGCCATCCACACGGACACGCTGAACGAATGCGGCTTCGTGGAGGACACCATCCGCGCCATCGGCGGGCGCGTCATCCACACGTTCCACACCGAAGGCGCCGGGGGCGGGCACGCACCGGACATCATCAAGATCGCCGGCCTGCCCAACGTGCTTCCCGCCTCCACAAATCCCACGCTGCCCTACACCCGCAACACCATCGAAGAGCACCTGGACATGCTCATGGTGTGCCACCACCTCAACCCGGACATCCCCGAGGACGTGGCCTTCGCAGACTCCCGCATCCGGGCCGAAACCATCGCGGCCGAGGACGTCCTGCAGGACCTCGGCATCTTCGCCATCACGTCATCGGACTCGCAGGCCATGGGTCGCGTGGGCGAGGTGATCACCCGCACCTGGCAGGTCGCGGACAAAATGAAAAAACAGCGAGGCGTCCTGAAGGACCCCGCCGGCGAAGCGCACGGCTCCGCAGACAGCGACAACTTCCGGATCAAGCGGTACGTGGCCAAGTACACCATCAACGCCGCCATCGCGCAGGGCATGGCCGACTCCATCGGCTCCGTCGAGGAGGGCAAGTTCGCGGACCTGGTGCTCTGGGATCCCGCGTTCTTCGGCGTGAAGCCGGAACTGGTCCTCAAGGGAGGCCAGATTGCCTACGCGCTGATGGGTGACGCCAACGCCTCCATCCCCACCCCGCAGCCGCGCACCATGCGCCCGATGTTCGCCGCGTTCGGCAAAGCGGTGCAGCAGTGTTCTATCACGTTCCTGTCGCAGGCGGCCATCGACGCCGGGGTGCCGGAAGAACTGGGGCTCCAGAAGAACATCCGACCCGTGTCGGGGATCCGCACGCTGTCCAAGGCCGACCTTAAGTTCAACGACGCCACGCCGGACATCCAGGTGGACCCTGAAACGTACCAGGTCAGCGTGGACGGCGAGGACGTCACCTGTGAACCGTCGGACGTCCTGCCCATGGCGCAGCGCTACTTCCTCTTCTAACTCCCGGAGCCTGACGTGATCATCGAAAAAATCCTCGGCAACCTGCACGAGCAACCCGCCGAGTCTTACGCCGGCCTGCACCAGGAGAAAGCCGTCCTGCCCAGTGCCCAGCTGGTCAAGCGCATCCAGCGCGTCACCACCGACCACGGCAACGAGATTGGCATCAGGCTTCCGGCGGGATCGGCCGACCTCCGGGACGGCGACGTGCTGTACGTGGCCGAAACCAACATGATCGTGGTCTCCGTGTTGCCCACGGACGTCCTGGTGGTCGCGCCTCGGACCATCCACGAAATGGGCGTCGTGGCGCATTCGCTCGGGAACCGGCACCTGCAGGCGCAGTTCTTCGACGCCGGCTCCGAGTACGGTGCTGAAGTCATGGTGTGCCAGTACGACCACACCGTCGAGGACTACCTCAAACATGTCGGAGTGCCCTACGACCGTCAGGAACGCGTCATGCCAGTGCCTTTCCGCCATGCTGAACACAGCCACTGACGACTCCGCTGGTCGAGCTTGTCGAGACCAAGGGGTTTCGACAAGCTCAACCATCGGGGGTTACCAGCTCGCGCTTCGGCAGCTTACTGATTCCTCGCTTCCTACCGGGGCGTTTGCTCACTCGCTTGGATTTGAGACCTATATCGAGCGGGGGGTCGTTCATGATGAGGAGTCCTTTGGGCGGTGGCTGGGGGTGTTCCTTTCGCAGCAGCTGACGTATTCAGACGCCCTGGCCATGCGGTTCCTGTATGAGGGGTGGGATGTCCTCGAGCTGGATGGCCTGCTGACCGCGCAGCTTTTGCCGCGGCAGGTGCGGGAGGCCAGCATCAAGATGGGAAACCGGATGCTCGAAATCGGCACCGAAGTGTTTCCCTCGGCCGAACTGTCGGAGTACCGGGCGTTGGTGAGTGGCGGCCGGGCCGCCGGCCATCAGCCGCTGGCGTTCGCCGTCGTCGCCCGTTCCCTCGGGGTTCCGCCGGCGGAGGCGATCGCTGCGTACCTTTTCGCCACCGTCACGTCCCTGACGCAGAACGCCGTCCGGGCCATCCCGCTCGGGCAGGCCGCCGGCCAGCGGGTGCTGCGGAACGCTCACGACGCCGTTGCTGCCGCCGTCGAGCGGGCCGCCCGCCTCACCCCGGACGACTTCGGGGCGGTCAGCCCCGGACTGGAGATTTCGCAGATGAGGCATGAGCGCCAGCGTGCCCGCATGTTCATGAGTTAGCAGGAGGACAACATGACTGAACCCATCAAGATCGGCATCGGCGGCCCCGTCGGCGCCGGAAAGACCCAGCTGGTGGAACGGCTCACGCGCCACATGAGCGCGGAGATTTCCATGGCCGCCATCACCAACGACATCTACACGATCGAGGACGCCAAGATCCTCGCCACCAACGGCATCCTGCCCGAGGATCGCATCATCGGCGTCGAAACCGGTGGCTGCCCGCACACCGCCATCCGCGAAGACACGTCGATGAACACGGCGGCCATCGAGGAGCTCAAACAGCGGCACCCGGACCTGCAGGTGATCTTCGTGGAGTCCGGCGGCGACAATCTCTCCGCCACTTTCAGCCCCGAGCTGGTGGACTTCTCGGTCTACATCATCGACGTCGCGCAGGGCGAGAAAATCCCGCGGAAGGCCGGCCAGGGAATGATCAAGTCCGACCTCTTCATCATCAACAAAACAGACCTCGCCCCGCACGTCGGCGCCGACCTCGCCGTCATGGAACGCGACTCCAAGGAGTTCCGCGGCGCCAAGCCGTTCTGCTTCACCAACCTCAAGACGGACGAAGGCCTCGAGTACGTCATCGAATGGATCCGGCGCGACGTCCTGATGCTCGACCTGGCCCAATGAGCACGAGGGCGGCAACTCAGGTGGTCACCTCATCGGCGGCCGGGCTGGGTCCGGCGGCTTCGCCGGATTTGGGGCCGTGCCCGTCCCCAGCCGCTCCCGACTCTCGCAAGCTCGAGTCGGGGCCCTCGCGGCAGTGGGCCCCCCACGAGTGCCACCACGCCGCGGCCCCAAAATCCGGCCTCGCCGCCTCAGCGCTCAAGTCGCCAATGGGGGAGCTTGAGCTGCAGATCGCCGTGCGTGTTCAGCGATCTGTGGCCGTGCAGCAGTTTCATCGGGGCGCGTTGCGGGTGCTCCGGCCGCATTATCTGGATGACAGCGGGCAGGTTTGCTACGTCGTCGTGAATCCTGGCGGGGCCTACTTGGGTGCAGATCTCTACGTTCTGGACGTGGAGGTGCGTGACGGGGCTGACGTGCTGCTCACCACGCAGTCGGCGACGAAGATCTACCGGACCCCCGGATCGTTTGCCGAGCAGCGCATGAGCGTCCGGCTGGGGGAGGGCTCGCGGCTGGAGCTGGCGCCGGACCAGGTCATCGCCTACCGGGAGGCCAGTTACCGGCAGAACACCCGCATCACGGTACGGCCGACGTCGAGCCTGGTGATGGCGGAGGTGATCACGCCGGGGTGGTCCCCGGACGGGGCCTCCTTCCGGTACGAGGAACTGCGGCTCCGCAACGAGATCCGCGTGGAGACGGACGCGGGCACCCGGCTGCTCGCCCTGGACAACCTGCTGGTCCGGCCACCGCTCGACGACGTCACCGGCACCGGCTTCATGGAGGGCTACAGCCACCTGGGTTCGCTCGTGGTGGTGGACGCCCGCGTGGACCAGGCGCTCGCCGATGAACTGCACCGGCTGGCAGAAAGGTTCGACGCCTACACAGGGGTCTCGCTCAGTGCCACAATGGACGGCATCACGGCCCTGGTGCTCCGGTCACTGTCCAACAGCACCGAAAAACTCAATACGCTACTGGGTGGCTGCAGCGGCCTTCTCCGTCAACGCTGGTATGGCCAGGCGCCCCTGAACCTCAGGAAGTACTGATGACTACCTTGACCCAGTTCGCAGCCATGTACCGCGAGCGTGAGCAGTTGCCGCTCCGGACGCGCCTGCTGGCCACCTTTGGTGCGGTGGGCATCCTGCATCTGGCCGCCGTCGTGCTTTTGGTTGCCGGCACGGCAACGTCGGGGCAGCCGCTGGCGTTCGGACTGGTGCTCACCGCGTACCTGGCCGGCATCAAGCACAGCTACGACTGGGACCACATCGCCGCGATCGACAACTCCACGCGGAAGTTCGTGGCCCAGCGCCAGGATCCCACGAGTGTGGGATTCGCTTTCAGCCTGGGGCACAGTTCGGTGGTGATCCTGGCCGGGGCACTTGTGGTTTCGGGGGTATCGCTGGTGGGCAGGTTCATGACCCAGGGCAGCACCGGGAACCTGGTCCTCGGGTTGATTGGCAGCAGCGTCTCCGGCCTGTTCCTGCTGGCCATGGGGATCTTCAACGGGTCGGCGTTTCTCGGTGCCGCCAGGTCCTACCGCAGGGTCCGCGGCGGCGGCACGGTGCTCCCCGAGGAACTGGAAGCCAAGGGCTTTGTGGCCCGCCTCATGGCCCGGCCACTGTCCAAGGTGCGGCGCCCCAGGAACGTGTACGTGATCGGATTCCTGTTCGGGCTCGGTTTTGATACGGCCACCACCATCGGACTTCTGGTGATGACGACGGCGGCATCCCTGGCGGGTGTTTCGCCCGTCGCGCTGCTGGCACTGCCGCTCGCTTTCACCGCCGCCATGACCCTGTGCGACACGGCGAACGGCGTGGCGATGATGCGGATGTACAGGTCCGCCATCCATGATCCAATGCGCAAACTTGGGTTCAACGCCGTCATCACCGGGCTCTCGGCATTGTCCGCGCTTTTCGTAGCCGGAATAACCCTCGCCGGTTTCTGCAACGCGGCGTTCGCTCTGAAGGACCCGCTCACGGCCTGGCTGGGCGGGATAGATCTGGGCGACGCCGGGCTGCTGCTCGTGGCTGCATTCCTGGCGCTGTGGGGAGTGGCCACCCTGAGGGCGCGCCGGAGGGCTGTTTCCTAGGCGCGCGTTTCCTGGCCGCCCAGCTTTGCCCGAAGCCCGCCGATGACCACGTCCAGGCCGAAATCGAAGGCGTGCCCGCCCCGCTCCGCTGACGGTCCGGCATTGCCGAGCGCCCGCTTAAGCGTTGGGTAGCCCTCCGCCGGCGGGTCCCACACCACTTCCGGCGCCGCCAGGTCCAGGGCCGCGCCCAGGGCAAAGCTGTCGATGGTGGAAATGGCCGCCACGACGTCACGTCCGCGGAACCCCGCGCTCTCCAGGGCCAAGGCCAGGTCCTCGTAGAGGCCGATGACCGCCGGATCGGTGATGGACTGCAGCACCAGAAGCGGAGCCAGCCGCGGATGGCGGGCAAAGGCGTCGCGGTACGCGCGGATCAGGACCCGCAGCGCGCCCTCCCACTCGCTGTGGTCCACGGGAGGGTACGGCTCCTCGGTGATGATCCGGTGCCGCAGCAGTTCCAGGATCTCGTCCCGGCCGCTGACGTGGTTGTAGATGGAGGACTGGCTGACGCCGATTTTTTTCGCCAGCTTCGGGAAGCTGAAGTCGCCGCTCTCATCGACCAGCTCCAGCGCGGCCGTCGTCAGGGCCTCCACGGATATCAGCGGGAGGAGCGGGCGCCCCATGGAATCTCCTGTCTGCAGCTCTGGAACATCGGAACCCAGCCTAGTCTCCGGCAGCGGTTGCTGCCGCTTTTGAAAAAGCTATTGTGCTCGGCGCCACACGCCCTCATACTAAAACGAAAGCCTTTCGTTTAGTCGGGCTTCCCAGAAAGGACGGACCAGTGCCGGATATCCAAACCAGACCTCCTGCGTCGTCTGCGGACGGCGCCCTCAAGCGCAATGCCCTGGGCACGGGCGGCATTGCCTTCCTCGTCATTTCGGCGGCAGCGCCGCTGACCGTCATGGCGGGCGTTGCCCCGGTGGCCATCAACGTCGGCGGCATCGGCGCCCCGGCCGGCTACCTCCTGGCAGGCACCGTGCTCACCCTCTTCGCCGTAGGCTTCATGGCCATGACCCGGCACGTGAAGGCGGCCGGCGGCTTTTACACCTACATCTCGCTGGCCATGGGCAAGACGGCGGGACTCGCCTCGGCCATCCTGGCGATCGTTTCCTACAACTGCCTCCAGATCGGTGTCTACGGCCTCTTCGCCGTCCAGACCCACGACATGCTCAAGGTGGTGTTCGGGCTCGAGGTGCCCTGGCCGGCGATAGCGCTGGCCGCCGTGGCTGCCGTCTGGTTCCTCGGCTACCGGGGCATCGACGTCGGCGCCAAAGTGCTCGGCGTGCTCCTCGTGGCCGAGACCGGCATCCTGGCCCTGATGGCAGCGGGGATCCTGGGCAGCGGCGGAGCACACGGAATCAGCGTGGGCTCATTCAGCCCGGAGAACGCCTTCGGGCCGGGCGTCCTGGCCATCCTCGGGATCTGCTTCGCCGCCTTCATGGGCTTCGAGTCCACAGTGCTGTACCGCTCGGAGGCCCGCGACCCGGACAGGTCGGTGCCGCGCGCCACGTACATCGCCGTCGGCTTCATGTCAGTGTTCTACGCCTTCATCGTGTGGGCCGTGGTGCAGGCCTACGGCGAAGACCGTGCCGTGGAAGCCGCCGGGGAGCTGGCCGGCGGCATGTTCTTCCAGACCATCAACCACTATGTGGGCCCCTGGGCCGAGGTGGCGATGTACTTCCTGATCGTCACCAGCGTCTATGCCTCACAGCTGGCCTTCCACAACGCGATCAACCGCTACGTCTACATGCTGGCCCGCGACGGCGTGCTGCCGGCCTTCCTGGGGCGGACCCACCCGAAGTTCAAATCACCACACCGGGCCGGACAGCTGCAGACGATCCTGGCCGCCGTCGTCATCACCATTTGTGCCATCCTGAACGCCGATCCGTACCAGCAGCTGCTGATCTGGGTGAACACCCCGGGAATCTTCGGCATCGTCGGGCTGCAGGGCCTGGTGTCGGTGGCCGCCTTCCTCTACCTGCGCCGGAATCCCGACGCCGTCACGCACCGGCTGATGGTCCCGTTGAGTCTGGCGTCGGCCATCCTGCTCTTCGGCGTGGTGCTGCTGATCGGGTTCAACATCGAACTGCTCACCTTCGCCGACGCGCTGACCAACACCATCCTCATCCTGGTGACGCCCATCGTCTTTATCGCCGGACTCCTGGCCGCCCGCTGGGTGCGCCGCAACCGGCCGGAAACCTTCGCCCAGATTGGAAGCTTCGAAACCCATGAATCCTGATGTGATCATCCTTGCCGGCACCGTCCACACGATGGACGGCATGTTGTCAGGGAGCCCGGCGCCGCAGGCCGTTGCCGTCCGGGACGGCGTGATCGCCGCCGTCGGAAGCCGTGCGGATGCGGCCGGTTGGCCGGCAGCGGAGGTTATCGACTTCGGCGACGCCGTGCTGACCCCCGGCCTGGTGGACTGCCACATCCACCCTGTCTTCGGGCTGGAACTGACCCGCGGCTGCGACCTGTCCGGCGCCGCGGACCTGGCAGCGGTGCGTGCACTCTTGCATGCCGAGGCGGCGGCAACAGCGCCAGGCGAGTGGGTGCGCGGCTGGGGCCTGGACCCCAACGTGTTCGGATCCGCTCCCGCCCACCGCGGGCTGATTGACGACGCAGTCTCCGGACTGCCGTGCCTCATCCGGCTGTTCGACGGGCATTCCGCGCTGGCCAGTTCCCGGGCCATCGACATCGCCGGTGTCACGGGGCCACGCTCCTTCGACCAGGCCGCGGAAGTGGTCTGTGACGGAAGCGGCCGGCCGACGGGGCTCCTGCTGGAGGCGGCCGCCGTCGAACTCGTTGCGCGGGTGGTGCCCGCCGAGTCCTTCGCCGAACGGAAGGCGCGGCTGGCGGAACTGCTCACGCAGTTCTCACGGTCCGGACTGACCGGGGCACACGTGATGGACTGCAACGACGATTCGCTGGACCTTTACCGGGCGCTCGAAGAAGAGACCGACGGCGGTCTTCCGCTGCGCCTGCGGATCTTGCCCTGGTGCATGCCCGGCACCGGTGAGCCGGACTGGCGCGGGCTGGCCGAACAGATCGGCGTCGGCGGGCGGCGCTGGGAAGTGGCCGGCATCAAGCTGTTCGTCGACGGCACGGTGGACAACGGCACGGCCTGGCTGTTTGAACCCGATGCCTATGGCGAGTCGGTGGCACCGTTCTGGCCCCGCCCCGAGGAGTATGCGGCGGCCGTGCGGTACTTCGCCGGGCGCGGCATTCCGACGGCCACGCACGCAATCGGCGACGCCGGGGTGGCCGCGGTCCTGGCCGCCTTCGAGTCCCTGCCTCCGGTCACCCTGCAGGGCGTGCACCGGATCGAACACCTTGAGACCGTTCCGGATGAGCTGATCGGGAGGTTCTCCCGATCAGGCCTCATCGCCAGCATGCAGCCGACCCACTGTACGCACTACTCCCGCGCCGACCACTCGGATAACTGGTCCACCCGGCTGGGCACGGAAAGGGCCAACAACGCCTGGCGGTGTGCCGACCTCCGTGCTGCGGGAACCGTCCTGGGGCTTGGCTCTGACTGGCCGATCGCCCCCTTCGAACCGCTGCCCATCCTGGCGGACGCGCAATTGCGACGGCGGTCGGGCCGGCCGGGTGAACAGCCGATTGTTCCCGGCCAGGCCCTCACGGCCCGTCAGGCGCTCGAAGGCTACACCTCGCATGCCGCCCGGGCTGCGGGGGAGTGGCAGGTCTCCGGCTCGGTCACGGTGGGCAAGCGCGCCGACTTCACGGTGTTCGACGTAGATCCGCTGGCGGCTGCTCCGGATGACCTTGCAGCGGCCCGGGTCCTGGCGACGTTCGTGGACGGGCAGGCGCAGCACTCGGCGGTCGGGACCGGCAGGCAGCTGGCCTAGGTGTACTGCCCAGGCAGGTTGGTTAAGCGGCTGATGGGCGTGTGGCCTCCGATTGCAGTGTGGGGCCTGTGGTGATTGTAGTGGTGCAGCCATGCAGGGAGGGCGTTTCTGCGGGCTGATTCAGTGGCGTAGAAGCGTTTGAAGGCCCATCCGTCGGCCAGTGTGCGGTGGAACCGTTCGATCTTGCCGTTGGTTTGCGGACGGTAGGGTCGGGTCTTCTTGGCCTTGATGTTCAGCTCCCGGCAGGTGTCCCGCCAGAGGTTCGATTTGTACGCTGATCCGTTGTCGGAAAGGACTCGCTCGACGGTGACGCCGCGCGCGGCGAACCAGGATACTGCCCTTTTCAAAACGGAGGCTGCGGTGGCCGCTGTTTCGTCATCATGGATCTCGGCGTAGGCGACGCGTGAGTGGTCGTCCACGACGGTGTGCACGTAGGCGGTGCCGATCAGCGGGTTACGGTGGTTGCTTCGCGGCTTTGCCGGAGTCGTAGCGCGGTTCCTCTTGCCTTCCTGCCGGCCAACGTAGCGCCAGCCGCCACCGTCCGGGATGTTGCCGAGCTTCTTCACATCGACGTGGATCATCGCCCCGGGTTTGTCGTGTTCGTAGCGGCGGATGACTTCCCCAGTGCGCTTATCCACGTAATGCAGCCGGTTCAGCCGGCACCGGACCAGGACCGCGTGGACCGTGGAGGCAGGCATGGCCAGCTTCGCTCCAATCGCGACAGGCCCCAGCCTTTGCTTCCAGCGCAGGTGCACGACCTTGCGAACCAGATGCGGCGGAGTCCGGTTCGCCACCCGGTGCGGGCTTGAGGATCGGTCCGTCATGCCGGCTGGGCCCATCGCGGCATACCTGGCTGCCCACCGTTTGGCGGTGGGCCAGGAGCAATTGAACTGTTCGGCAGCCCGGGACACCGGCCAGCCGTGATCAACGACGAGCCGCGCGACGCGTAACCGTTGGCGTGGAGTCAAAGCAGCATTAGCGTGGGACATTGAGGACCTCCTGGTCGCTTCAGCGGTTGTCTAAGCAACTCCACTGTGCAACCGGAGGTCCTCACCCATGAGTCAACGACTCCAGCGAGTCATCACATTCACCCAACCAACGTCCCTGGGCAGTACACCTAGATCGCTGCTTTAGGAGGTGATGGGCTCAAGCCGCCTGCGCAGGAGGCAGAACTCGTTGCCCTCAGGGTCGGCCAGGACGTGCCATTGCTCGTCGCCGGTTTGCCCGACGTCGGCGGGCCGGGCGCCGAGGGCGAGCAACCGTTCCAGCTCGGCGTCCTGGTCCCGGTCGACGGGGTTGACGTCGATGTGCAGGGGCAGCTTTCCGGTCCGGGGGTCGCTGCTGGGGCTCAGGATGATGGTCGGCTGCAGACCGCCGAACCCGGCGTCGGGCGGGCCGATCTCGATTGCACCATCCTCCCGGTCGAGCTCGACGTAGCCAAGGACCTCACTCCAGAACCGCGCGAGCAGTTCGGGATCGGCGCAGTTGAGGACAAGTTCACTGATACGGCATGCCATGAACCTCAGTGTACGGAGACGCCCGGCGCGGATGCGGTAATTATCCGCATCCGCGTGTGGCGGCGCTCGTCGCCGTCCCTGACCCACCCGCCGTGATCCCTTAGGCGGCGGCTCTCTTAGGCGACGGCGGCGGGTGCCACTTCCGCGGGCGCCGCCGTGTCCTCAGGCAGGTCCGCCAGGAGCTCGGCCGCTGTGGGCGGATTGGCTCCGGGGCGGCGGACGGTGATCGCGGCGGCCTTCGAGGCGGTGCGTCCCAAGGTTTCCAGCACGGCCGGCGCCAGGCCGTCGGTTCCCCGCGCAAGCAGTCCGTAGATCAGCGCCGCCATGTAGGAATCGCCGGCGCCGATGGTGTCGGCCACGGCGGACCGGACGGCCGGCACTGTCAGCTGCAGGTCCGGAGTGGCAAGCAGTGATCCCTCGGAACCGCGGGTTACCACCGCGAGCCCCGCACCCAGCCCCAGGATCCGTGCTGCGGTGTCCTCGAGCTGCAGGTTGGGGTACAGCCACCTGGCATCCTCGTCGCTCAGCTTAACCACGTCGGTGAGCGGGACCAGCTCTTCGAAGATGGTCCGGGCCTCAGCCTGGCTGCCGAGGAGTGCGGGGCGGATGTTGGGATCGTAGGTGACCACGCATTCGCGGTGCGACTGCTCCAGCAGGGTCCTGACTGCTGCCGCCCCCGGAGCCAGGAAGGTCGCGATCGAGCCGGTGTGGAGCACCTTGGGAAGGGATGCCGGGGCTACCGGCGGCAATTCCCAGTGGATGTCGAAGTCATAGGTTGCGGAGCCGTCTGCGGCCAGCGTCGCGGTGGCGCTGGCCGTCCTGCCCGGTGTCCTGGAGCCGGGCAGGAGTGCGACGCCGGCGCGCTGCAGGTGCGCCTCGATGGCCCGCCCGCGGTCGTCGTCGCCAATGGAGGTGAGCAGCGCGGTTCGGATGCCGAGCAGGCCGAGCCCGTAGGCAACGTTCGACGGCGATCCGCCGGGGTGCTCAACGGCACCTTCCGCAGAGGCGACGACGTCCACCAGCGCTTCACCGATGACGATGACTTCCGGCGTTGCGGCGCGGGTTGCTGAGTCAGCAGCTCCTGCGGTGGCGGTTCCGGGGTTGGAGGTTGGGATCACGGTGGGCCTTTCATGGAGCCGTCCGCGGGCCGAAGCCGGCCCGCGGACGGAGGTGGTGACGTGCTGGTTCTGTGGTGGCGCTGGTTTGGTAAGGCGGGGTTTTGGGTTGCGCTGCCTGGTCAGGCTGTGGCGGCGCCCGTCATGATGGCCACGGCGTCGGTCATGCTGTGTGACTGCGGGGTGATGGTGGCGGCGCACTTCCCGAGCCGCTGGATGTGGATGCGGTCGGCGACATCGAACACGTGGGGCATGTTGTGGCTGATCAGGATGACCGGGAGGCCGCGGTCCCGGAGATCGCGGACCAGCTGCAGGACCTGGTTCGACTCCCGGACGCCGAGGGCCGCAGTCGGCTCATCGAGGACAACCACCTTGGAGCCGAAAGCAGCGGCGCGGGCCACGGCCACCGCCTGCCGCTGGCCGCCGGACAGGTTCTCCACAGGGACGGTCACGTCCTGGAGTGTCGAGATGCCGAGCCGGGTCAGTTCCTCCTTGGCCTTGCGGCGCATGCCCTTGGTGTCCAGGACACGGAAGAGTTTTCCCAGCGGGCCGGGGAGCCGTTCTTCGCGGCCCAGGAAGAGGTTGGAGGCAACATCGAGCGCGGGTGACACGGCCAGGTTCTGGTAGACAGTTTCGATGCCGTGTACCCGGGCGTCCTGTGGGCGCTTGAAATGGACGGTCTGTCCGGAGACCTTCAGTTCGCCGGAGTCCGGGACCTCTGCGCCGGTGAGGCACTTGATGAGCGTGGACTTTCCTGCGCCGTTGTCGCCGATGATCGCCAGGACTTCACCCGGGTACAGGTCAAGGCTGACGCCGTCCAGGCCCACGACGCGTCCGAAGGTCTTGACGAGGTTCCTTGCTTGCAGGATCGGCTGGCGGATCGGGGTCTTAGCCGGCTGGAATTCTGTGGCGGTCATGATTTCACCTTTCGGATCCACTGGTCGATCGACACAGCGAGGATGATGAGGACGCCCACGGCGAGGGTCTGGTAGAGCACGTCGAGGCCGGCCAGGGACAGGCCGTTGCGGAACACGCCCACGATCAGCGCGCCGAGGAGGGAGCCCCAGATGGAGCCGCGTCCGCCGAAGAGGCTGGTTCCGCCAATGACGACGGCGGTGATGGAGTCGAGGTTCAGGTCCACGCCGGCGTTGGGGCTGGCTGCGTTCGTGCGGCCGATCTGGATCCACGCGCCGATGGCCAGCACGGCCCCGGCTGCGAGGTAAACGCTCATCAGGACCCGGTTGACCGGGATACCGGCCAGCCGGGCGGCTTCCTTGTCATCGCCCACCGCGTAGACGTGCCGGCCCCAGGCGGTCTTGCCAAGGATGAACGCGACCGCGATGTAGAGCAGGAGCATCATGACCACGCCGGTGGAGATCCGGACGGGTCCGACGGGGAACGTGCTGCCCATCCATGTCAGCAGGCCGGGCATCGCCGAGCCGCGCACTGTGGAGCCGCCGGAGTAGAGGAGCGTCAGGGCGATGAAGATGTTCAGCGTTCCGAGCGTGACGATGAACGGGGGGAGCCGGAACCTGGTGACGAGGAAGCCGTTCAGCGCCCCTGCTGCCAGACCCACGACGAGGCCGAAGAGGAGAGCGAGCGGAGCGGGTGTGCCGCTGCCGACGGCCAGCTGCGCGACCACCATGGATGAGAGGATCATGACGGCGCCCACGGAGAGGTCGATGCCGGCGGTGAGGATGATGAGGGTCTGGGCGATTGCGAGGGTTCCCACCACCGAGACCTGCTGGGTGATCAGGGACAGGTTCTCGACACGCAGGAACCTCTCATTGAGGAGCCCGAAGACCACCACCGCAACAAGCAGGACAATGGCCGGGCTGAGCGCGGGATAGCGGTGAAGGATGTTGCGGATTCGGCTGAGCGGGGTCTGACGGTCGAGGAATTCCTCGGCCGGGTCGGCATGCCCTGCGGCGGGCGGTCCGGCGGTCTGTTGCTGGGTCACTGTTGCTCCTGAACTTCAAGGTCCTGCGGGGGCTGGTTCGGCTGGGGCTGGTGCGGCGGCTGCGGCTTCTGCAGTTAATTCTCCTGCTGCGAACCGCGGGAGAGTACTGAATCTTCAGCGCCCTCCCGCGGTGCTGGGTCCATGCTGGTTACTTGCCCCAGCAGATCTTGGAGGCCTCCGACGTGGTGATGCTCTTGACGCCGTCGACGGCCTTATCCGTGACGAGCTCGACACCGGTGTTGTAGAAGTCCAGGCCTGGTGAGTTGGCCGGCTTCTTGCCGGTCTTGGCCAGCTCAACGATGGCCTTGACGCCCAGTTCCGCCATCTTCACCGGGTACTGCTGGGCAGTGGCGCCGATCACGCCGGCCTTGACGTTGTTGACGCCCGAGCAGCCGCCG
Organism: Arthrobacter globiformis; assembly: GCF_030817195.1. NCBI lineage: Bacteria > Bacillati > Actinomycetota > Actinomycetes > Micrococcales > Micrococcaceae > Arthrobacter > Arthrobacter globiformis. Next base: position 729,028 of record NZ_JAUSYZ010000001.1, read on the forward strand.
TCCACCGAGACCACCAGCACGTCCTTTTCCTTGCCGGCAGACTTCAGCGCCTCGAAGGCGCCCGCCGCAGCTGGCTCGTTGATGGTGTAGACCACATTGACGTTCGGGTTCTTGGCGAGGAGGGTCTCCATGGCGGTCCGGCCGCCGTCTTCGGCGCCCTGGCTTGCCTGGCTGCCCACGATTTCGTAGTCGCCGCCCTTGCCGCCGGTGTATTTGCCGGTCTTGGCCTCGTCACCGTTCTTCTTCTTGTCCGCGGTGTCGATGCCGAGGCCGGTGAGGAAGCCCTGGTCCCGGTTGTAGTCCACCGAGACGACCTTGTCGTCGAACAGGTCCAGCAGCGCGATGGTGGCCTTCTTGCCGCCGAGCTGCGCGGCGGTCCACTTGCCGATCAGTTCACCGGCGGCGAAGTTGTCGGTGGCGAAAGTGATGTCGGCGGCGTCAGCCGGGTCCGGCGGGGTATCCAGGGCGATGACGAACAACCCGGCATCTTTGGCCTTCTTCAGCGCATCGACGACCGAAGGGCCGTTAGGCGTGATGAGGATGCCTTTGTCGCCCTTGGAGATTGCGTTTTCGATTGCCTGGATCTGCGTCTCTTCGTCGCCGTCGGCCTTGCCTGCTGCGAGCTTGAGGTCCACGCCGTCGGTTTCGGCAGCCTTCTTGGCGCCGTCCTGCATGGAAACGAAGAACGGGTTCGAGGTGGTCTTGACGATCAGGGACACACCGACCTTCTCGGCCGAAGAGCTTCCGGCCGACGAGGTGGTTGGCGAACTCCCGCCGCAAGCGGTAAGGCTGAGCGTGCCGAGGGTCAGTACTGCACCGATGGCAAGCAGGCGGTGGGTGACTGTCCGCGGGGCTTTGGAACTCAACATTGAATCTCCTGTTTTCGTGGCACTTCTGGTGCCTGACAACGATGTCATGCATCATGTAATCAAGATCACAAGGTACAGTCAAGAGAAATCGGATGATGAAGGACCAATTAATGACAACGATGTCTAATCGTTACCAGCCTGATACGACGAAGAATCGGCCCACGATGCGCCACGTCGCGGCACTGGCCGGCGTCGGCATCAAGACCGTCTCCCGGGTGATGAACGATGAACCGGGCGTGTCCGAGGCAACCCGCCAGCGCGTGCTCGGTGCCTCCCAGCAGCTCAATTACCAGCTGGACATGGCAGCGGGGAGCCTTCGCCGGGCCGGCCGCCGGACCCTTTCCATCGGCCTCCTGCTGCCAAGCGTGTCCAACCCCTTCAGCGGTGAGATTCACCGCGCCCTGGAGGACTCCCTGGCCGCCCGAGGCATTGCGGTCTTCGCCGCCAGCCTTGATGACGACCCCGAAAGGGAGAAAGCCCTGGTTGCCGCCTTCCTGGGCAGACGCGTGGACGGCCTGGTCCTGACGCCTATCGCGAAAAGCCAGTCCTATGTCATCCCGGAGCACTCACGCGATCTGCCCATGGTCTTCATCGACCGCGAACCCGTGGGCATCGAGGCGGACGCAGTGGTGACGGATAACGCGGTTGGATCAGCCATGGCCGCCAGTCACCTGATTGCACAGGGCCACACGAAGCTCGCCTATCTCGGTGACCGCACAGATATCCAGACTGCCCGCGAACGCCGGCGCGGCTTCATCGAAGAAGTCGGCAGGGCGGGCATCGCGACCTCCTCGGTTCCGGTGCTTGAAGGCCTTCACGACGAGGATTCGGCGAGGCGGGCCGCCCTTCAGTTGCTGACGTCGGAGGATCCGCCCACGGCCATCTTCTCCAGCCAGAACCTCGTCACGTTCGGCGTTATGCGGGCGCTGAAAGAGCTCGGCGCCAGCAAGCGCGTTGCCCTCGTCGGCTTCGACGACTTCACCCTGGCCGACATGATGGAGCCAGGCGTGACCGTGATTGCCCAGCACCCCGACCGGATCGGAAAACTCGCCGCCGAACGCCTGCTGGCCCGGATCGACGGCGACCACAGCGCGGCGCAGACGTACGTCGTCCCCTCAGAGCTCATAACCCGCGGATCCGGCGAACTGCCCCCGCCGGAATGAACAGCACGCCGGAATGAACAGCACGCCGGAATGAACCAAACCCCCAAAGCCTCAAAACCCACCCCGACAGGAGAATCATGACCAAGACGCTCTACGCCGAATTCACCGTCAAGCCCGGCAGCGAAGCCCGGGTTGCCGAAATGATGCGCGAACTCACCGAGCAGGTGCGCAGTGAGCCCGGCAACCAGCTGTTCCTGCCGTACACCCGGGAAAGCAACCCCCGGGAGTACTTCGTTTTCGAGGTGTATCGCGACGAGGCAGCCTTCCAGGAACACATCACGGCGGACTACGGCGCCCGGTTCAACGGGGAGCTCGCGGACCACATCGAGGAGGACGGGTCGGTGCTGACCTGGCTGCAGCCGGTCCACTAAACCCGGCGCCGCCTCGCCACAAAGACCGCCCGGCCAGGGCGGTGCGTAACGGCCCGGTCCGGCACGAATAAGGCCGGTGTCCGCAGGTTCTGCGGACACCGGCCTTCCGTTTACCGGCCGTTACTTCCTGTTCTTGGTGGGCACTTGCGCTGCCAAGAACATGGACCGGCTGAGCGGCGTGACGGTCAGTGACTTCAGTCGGGCGGTTCCCCCTTCGGCGAAGAGCGCCACCTGGTTGGCGCCCTGTTCGGGGAAGACCTGGTCCGTGATGGTCCGCAGGCCGTTCTGGGCGAACACCTCCACCGAGGACCGGTCCACGTAGATGCGCAGCGTCACGTTGCCGCTCGCGTCCACGGTCACGGGGGCGGAGTCAACCGAAACGAAGAGCGGGTGGAAGTCAGTGCTGCCGGAGTTGCTTCGGTCGACGTACAGCTCCCCGGTTGCCTTGTCGTAGCCGATGACCGTCGATTTACTGCCGTTCCCCAGGACTGTGATCCCGGCCTTGGACGCTGATCCGGGGGCGAACGTCACGTCGATCCGCTGCACGTCGCCCGAGGCCGCAGACGGCAGCGCGTGGGTGCCAGCGGGAATGTTCCGCGCCCGCTTTTCGGCGTAGCTTTCCTTTGTGCCGAGGCCATCCACCTGCTGGACTGCCTTCTGCGCCAGCCGCGGACCGTTGGCCGTCTGCGTGAGGGCCACTTCGCGGGGCAGGGACATGGCGCTGCGCCAGGGCGAGGTTGGAATGTTGTTGGCGTAGTCCCAGTTGTTCATCCAGCCGAGCATGATGCGCTTGCTCTGCGGCATGTTGTTGAAGGACACGGACGCGTAGTAGTCCCGGCCGTAGTCGAGCCAGTCATAGGTCTGGACCCGCGGCGTGGCCGGCCGCGGGGAGGCGACGAACTCGTCCGCCAGGATGTGGCCCCAGCCGAAGCGGTTGTTGTCCACCACCCGGATGCTGGCCTGCCGCCCCCTGAACTCGGAAACGTTCCACGATGCCCAGTCCAGGACCTCGCTGTTAGCCCCGGTGGCCGACCTGACCACCTTGCCGTCCACCACGAGGTTGACGGTGGTCTCATCGGAACGGGGCACTGCTGCCTGATCCGTCAGCATGACGTGGTCCAGGGTGAGGTGTCCCCAGCCGCCGGTGGCCTGGTCCACGATCCGGAGCTGTGCCTGCTGCCCGGCGAACTCGGATACGTCCCAGCCCTTCCAGTTCAGGGCTCCAGCGTCATCGCCGGCGAGGCTGCGGACCACGTTGCCGTTCACCAGCAGCTGCGCTTCCAGCGTCTGTCCGGAGCCGGCCGTGCGGTGTCCGCCGCCCACCAGCATGCTCATGAAGTTCCGGTTTACCGTGAACGACGGCGACGTGAGGGTTCCCTGCCTCTCGTCGCTGGGCGCGCCTGCCGTATCGAACGTGTTGATCCGTTTGGTGCCGATATAGAAGTCGCCGCCGGACGTTGCCGGCTGGAACGCCGGTGCCAGATCCCCGGTTCCTGTCCACCCGGCGTCGGCCAGCGTGGAGCCGTCCGGTACCTCAAAGCCGTTGAACAACAGGTCCCCGGGTGGCGGGGTGTTGTCCAGCTTGTCCGAGACCCGCGGATGCTGTCCGCCGCCCACGAGGAAGTTGAGGTAATCGCTGTCCACGGTGAACTGCGGCGAGGTCATCGACCCCAGCGGCCAGTCGCCGTCGTTGAATGAATTGATCAGACCGGCGCCGGCAAAGCCGGTAACGGCGTTCTGCCCGGCAAGCGTACCGGAGGCGGGTGCCCCGGCGAATGGCCCGTCCTTCCAGTTGCCGGGTTCGTTGTTCACCGTCCAGCCGTTGTACGTGCCGTCGTTGAAGCCTGCCAGGGGAGTGCCCGCGGGCAACGCGTCACTGGCCTTCGTTGTCTCCGAGGTGAATGTGGTGCCGTCAAAATTGCCCACGAAATACTGCCCTGCCGAGCCGCCAGCCACGCCTCCCGGGTTGATGTTGACCACCATCACCCACTTGACGTTCGCGGGGTTGCCGTCGACGGCAAGCGGGAACAGGTCCGGGCATTCCCAGAGCCCGCCCGTGGCATTCGCCGGGCCGAACTCGCTGAGCTGCGTCCAGTCCTTGAGGTTGCCGGACTTGTACAGCACCACCTTGTGCTCGGTGGCCTCGACGGCGGTCATCACCCAGTAGCCGCCTCCGCCGGGGGAGTCGTACCAAAACACCTTTGGGTCCCGGAAGTTCGCCGAGTTGCGGTTTAGCACCGGGTTGCCGCTGTACTTGGTCCAGGTCTTGCCCTCATCCAGGCTGTACGCAAGGGATTGGGCCTGCAGCCCTTTGTACGGTGAGGCGTCCTTGTAGGCGCTGGTGAAGATCGCCACCAGAGGAGGGTTCGCGGCCGTGCCGAGGCCGGAACTGTTGTTCTTGTCCACCACCACGCTTCCGGAGAAGATGTCCTGCTGGTCGTCGGTGGCGATGGCCAGGGGCTGCTCCTTCCAGTGCACCAGGTCTGTTGACGTGGCGTGTCCCCAGGACATGTTGCCCCACTGATTGCCGGACGGGTTGTGCTGGTAGTAGAGGTGGTAGACGCCCTTGTAGAACACCATCCCGTTGGGATCGTTCATCCAGTTCTGTTCGGGCGTGTAGTGATATGCCGGCCGAAACTGCTCGTCGCCGGCAGTGCCCGCCGCCGTTGCCGTCGCTGCTCCGGCGAGTACTGTGGCAAGGCTGAGACCGGCCACGGTCAAAGCGGTACATAGCTGTAGTCTGCCGAATTTTCTCTGATGCATTGTGCTGGTGTCGCCCTTCATCGCGCGTGCCTCTCCCCACCCCGAAGGTAGGTAGACAACGTTGTCAATGAGTGGAACGCTAGGGGATGTCCACAAGACAAGTCAACGGCTCCAACGGCGGCAAATCGACTAGCTGTTCATGGCCTTTGCGGTTGGCGAAAGGCCCGCAACCTGGCCTCCAGGCCAGCGGCTGTCAGCCCTCGATGAAGCGCCTGGGCCAGGATCGCAGCCGTTTCCAAGGGAAAGCAAGAGCAGACACCGTTGTCACGCGCCCGTCGTCGAAGTTCGCCGGGACCGCCGTTGCTAGGGTGGAATCATGAAAACGCAGCCTCCTCGCCATGTCCATGCTTCCTGTCCTCGTTCTGCTGGCGGGCTGCGCCCAGGCCGAGGAAGCAGCCCAGAATGCGGCGAGCTCGGCAGTCTCCCAGGCTGCCAATGCGGCGGCCGAACAGGTGAAGGGGCAGATCTGCACCGTGATCGAGGACGGCCTGGTGAGCGCCTCTGACAAGGCTGCGCTCGCGGGTCTTGTCGCCGGCGCCGAAACTGCCGGCGTGCCCGCCGAAATCACCGGTCCCCTGAAAGCGATCGCCCAGGCCGGCGACAAGGTTCCCAGCGATTCTGTCCGTGAGCTTCAGAAGGCCTGCGCCGCCGCCTGAACCGTGGAGTCAGCGCAGCCTGCAATAATCGGAACCAGCAGTTGCGGGGGCCGCTGAAAATGGCCGGCCGCGACGGGCAGCAACGTTAGTTTCGGGCCGATTACAGCAGACGAGGCGGACATATGAAGGCTCCCAGCCAGCAGCACGCGACTTCCCCTGAGGCGCCTTTCCCTGCAACCTCTTCCCCTGAGCCTTCTTCATCTGAAATTTCTTCTGAAATGCCGGCGGGCAACGGAGCGCCGGTGACTGGTGCCGCCGTCAATCCCGAGCTGCTGCGCTGGCTGGCGGAGGCGTACGGCGTCGGAACCTCCTACCAGGGGTGGGACGGGCAGCCGCATGAGGTTGCGGCAGAAACCCTGATCCGTGTCCTTGCCGCGCTTGGCGTCCACGCCCACACCGATCAGCTCATCGAACACGAACTGGCCGAGGCGGAACTGGCGCCCTGGCGTCGGATGCTGCCGCCCGCCGTCGTGATTCAGGAAGGCACGCCGGGGCAGGTGAGCGTCCATGTCCCGCACGGTTCCAGCGTCCGCATGTGGGCCATCACCGAGGACGGACGCGAGCTGGAGGCCGTCCAGGAGGACGTCTGGGTGGAACCCCGCGAAGTGGACGGTACTCTGACCGGCCGGGCCACCTTCGCCGTGCCACAAAATACGGGCCTGGGATGGCACACCCTGCGTGCCAAGGCGGCCGGGGTGGTTGCCGAAACCACGCTGGTGGTGACCCCTGCCCGGCTGTCCACGGCAGCCGACCTTGAGGAGCGCCGGGGCTGGGGACTGGCGACGCAGCTGTATTCCGTCCGCTCCAAGCGGTCCTGGGGGGTGGGAGATTTTTCCGACCTCGCAGAGCTTGCGGCGGTTGCCGGCGCACGCGGAGCAGACTACGTGCTGGTGAATCCCCTGCACGCGGCCGATCCCGTGCCGCCCCTGGAGCCGTCCCCGTATTCACCGTCGACCCGCCGCTTCTTCAACCCGCTGTACCTGCGGATCGAGGCCATTGCCGAGCTTGCGTACCTGAAACCCAAGAAGCAGTCGCTGGTCCACGGCCTCATGAAGCAGGCACGGAAGCTGAACAAGGATGCGACGCGGCTTGACCGGGACAAGGTCTACTCCGCCAAGCTGGCAGCGCTGGAGCTGATCTTTGGCGTCCGCCGTTCGCCGTCGCGGCAGCTCGCGTTTGAGGACTACTGCCGCCGGGCCGGCGCCGGCCTGGATGACTTTGCCCTCTGGTGCGCCATCCGTGAGGATCTCGACGCCGATGACCCGTTTTGGGCGGACCCAACGGCTGCGATGGGCTCCCCTTTGGCGGAGAAGCTCAGGGGTGAGCTGGCGGAACGGATCGAGTTCCACCGCTGGCTGCAGTGGCTCTGTGACGAGCAGCTTGAATCCGCCCAGCAGGCCGCGCGCAACGCCGGCATGCGCCTGGGCGTGGTGAACGACCTTGCCGTCGGCGTGGACCTTCAGAGCTCCGACGCCTGGACGCTGCACGGCGTACTCGCGCCCGGCGTCAGCGTCGGCGCGCCGCCGGACATGTACAACCAGCTGGGGCAGGACTGGCACCAGCCGCCGTGGCACCCCACCCGCCTCGCCGAAGCCGGGTACAAGCCGTTCCGGGAGATGCTCGCGACGGTGCTGCGGCATTCGGGCGGCATCCGGGTGGACCACATCCTCGGCTTTTTCCGGCTGTGGTGGGTGCCGGAAGGGAACTCGCCGGTGGACGGCGCCTACGTCCGGTTCGACCACGACGCCATGATCGGCATCCTTGCCCTGGAGGCCCACCGTGCCGGCGCCGTAGTGATCGGCGAAGACCTGGGCACCTTCGAGCCGTGGGTCCGGGATTACCTGGCCGCACGGGGCATCCTGGGCACCTCGATCCTGTGGTTTGAGAACGACGGCGACGCTCCGCTGCCGCCCGAACAGTACCGGCTGCAGGCCCTCTCCAGCGTGAACACGCACGACCTGCCGCCCACGGCCGGCTACCTCGCCGGTGACCACGTGACCCTGCGCAACGCGCTGGGGCTGCTGGAGCGTTCCGCGGAGGAGGAGCGCCTGGAGCACAATGCCAAGCTGGAGAAAATGATGGACCTGCTCCGGCAGCGGGGCCTCCTTTCGTCCAGTGACGCCGGCTCCGAACAGGAACGCATCGAGGCGCTGCACCGGCTGCTCGCGCAGACCCCGTCCGTCCTGCTCGGGGTGGCGCTCGTGGACGCTGTCGGAGAACGCCGGGTGCAGAACCAGCCCGGCACCACCTCCGCCCAATACCCCAACTGGCAGGTGCCACTGGCCAACTCCGACGGGGACCCAGTCCTGCTCGACACCCTCGCAGACGACGACAGGTTCAACTCCCTGCTCGCGGCGGTCGAGAAGGCCATGCGGGCCTGACGCCCCGGGCGGGGCGGGCTTGGCGCCCCGGGCGCGCCTAGCCTGCCGTGATCACGTGCGTGGTGTGGTCGTACCGGAAGGTGACCGGGCCGCCGTCGTGGTTCAGCACGATATTGGAACCGTTCGGAGCGCCATCCTGGCCGTAGTTCTCATCCCAAGAGCCGTTGATGGCCGCCTTGAATTCGTACTGCCCCGCTGGAAGGTCGGCTGTGAGTTTCCACAGGCGGTCAGCCGGATTAAAGGCCATAAAGGCCGCCTCGCACGCCGGCTGCCAATCATCAGGGCACCCCATCTCGCTGTTCAGGCTTCCCGCCACGGTGACCGAGTCGGGCTGTGGTGGGGCGCCCACCACGACGGTCCGGACATTGCTCACCACGGTTGACCCTTCGAGGCTGGCCCGGTAGCGCACCTCGGTGCCATCGGCGAGGTCCAGGGCGGCCAGGTCGTCTGCCACTGTGTAGGCCGGCGACGAGTCATCTTCAGAGCCGATGGCTGTCCACGGTCCGTCCGCGATGCTGCGCTCAAACCGCACCACGTGGCTGGCCTTCTCCGGGTCCGCCGTGGCAACCACCTCCACGTTCCCCTGGACGGTGCTGCCCTCGGCCGGCTGCTGGATGGTCAGCACCGGGTCCGGCACCACAGCGGACCGGGAAGCGCTGACCGACGTGCGGCCGGCGTTGTTCAGGACGACCGCCCGGTACTCCAGCTCAGTGCCGGGGTTCAGTCCCGAGACATCGTGGAAGACGCGGTAGGGGGCGGTGTCATCTGTGCCAACGCGCTCCCACATGCCGCCCGGCGTCCTGGCGTCAAAGGTGACCTCGTAGAACGAGTTGCCACCGACGTCGGCCGTCACCTGGATGCGGCCGTTGTCCCCGGCGGACGTGGCGGTAGCGGCGGCGGAAACGGGAGGCTGCAGCGCGACGGCGGGCGCCGCCTTCTCGCGGGGGATACGGCCGGAAGACTGGTAGACGACGGCGGACAGCGGCGGCACCGTGACGGTCAGTTTGCCATCGGCTGAGGTCCTGGAGTTTTCGGCGGCGCCGCCGTAGAGAAGGCTGTAATTGCGCTTGGCGATGTAGGTGGGAACAGCGGCGGTCCGGGGTTCCTCACTGTTGTTCAGCGCTACTACGTACTCGCGCTGGTCCTTGGCATCGGTGCGGGAAAAGGCATAGATGCCGGGCCCGTCGGAGGCGTAGCGGTGCTGGTGGGCGCCGTCGCGCAGGGCGGGGTGCTCCTTGGTCAACTGCGCGAGTTCGCGGATCTTGGCGTAGAGGGGATGCCCGGTGTTGAAGTTGTCGGTGGCGTGGGTGGCGTCCGTGCCGAGCAGGTCATCGTCGAGGTAGTCGGGCACCTTGCTGGCGAACAGCGTCTGGCGGGCGTCCTGGTCCCCGCCGGGCCCGGTGAAACCCTGCTCGTCACCGTAGTAGACCACCGGGTTTCCGCGGGAAAAGTACATGAGCTCGTGGGCGAGTTCGTCGCGGGCCACGCGTTCGGCGTCGTCCGCGTCAGGGTTGTCGGTGCTGATGAAGCTGCCGATCCTGCCCATGTCGTGGTTCCCCAGGAAGGTGGGCAGCTGGTAGACGTTGGAATCCGCGTCGGTGTACCAGTCGTCGGCGGCGAAGAAAGTCTCAAGCTGCTTCGCGTCCTGGCTTTTCGAGGCGAAATTGCGCGCCGCATCCTGGAACGGGAAGTCGAGGACCGCCTGCATCCTGTTGCGGGTGGTGAACTGGCTCGTGTTGCTCTTGGAAGTGTCGAAGACCTCGCCGAACATGAAGAACTCGTCCTTGCCGTGCTCCTTGGCGTAGGCCAGGACGTCGGGCCCGAACTGCTGCCAGAATTCGTCGTTGACGTGCTTCATCGTGTCGATGCGGAACCCGTCCACGCCGAAATCCCGGATCCACGTCTCGTAGATGTCCGTCATGCCGGCCACGACCGTCGGGTGTTCGGTGAACAGGTCGTCCAGGCCGAAGAAGTCTCCGTAGAAGGAGTTTTCCCCGGCGAAGGTGGTGTCGCCGCGGTTGTGGTACAGCGTGGGGTCATTGAGCCAGGCCGGAACCTTGAGGTTCTGTTCCGCCGGATCAAGCACCGGCGTGTACGGGAAGGAGGTCCCGGCATCGAGCTTTGGGAAGTCCGCGCGGCCGGCGAAGTCCCGGTCATCGAAGGCAACGCCTGAGCCGGTGCGGTACGGCTCCTTGTCCTTGGAGACGTAGCCGGTGCGGGCGCCCTCCTTGTAGCCGATCACATCCGCGGTGTGGTTGGTGATGATGTCGAAGTACACCTTCATGCCGCGCGAGTGCGCCTCGTCGATCAGTGCCTTCAGCTCGGCGTTGGTGCCCAGGTGCGGATCGATCTGGGTGAAGTCCGTGACCCAGTAGCCGTGGTAGCCGGCGGAATTGTCCTCGGGCTGGACCGCCTTGTTCTTGAAGCTCGGTGTCAGCCAGATCGCCGTCGTTCCGAGCCCCTGGATGTAGTCGATCTTGTCCAGCAGGCCGTTCAGGTCCCCGCCGTTGTAGAAGCCCTTGCGGGTGGGGTCGAAGCCGGACACCATCGGATCCGGTCCCAGGCCGCCTTGGTCGTTGCCGGTGTCGCCGTTGCTGAACCTGTCCGCCATGACGAAGTAGAAGTTTTCGTCGGTGACGGGAGTGCGGAGGGAATGGGCGCCTTTTCCCGCGTCCGACGGCGGTCCGGGGGCTTTGCTGGTGACTGCGGCTTGGGTTTGTGCCTGGGTGGGCAGGGCCTGCGCGGGCAGGGCTGATGCAGCCAGCAGAACGAGCGCGCCGGCTGCTGCCAGAGTCGCGCGGGCGGGCTTGGTGGGACCGTCGGTGCGGCGCGGGGAATTCAGGCGAGGGACGGTGAACATGTTGGACCTTCCGCAAAGCAACGTTGCTTGTCCGGGTGGGGAAGCCCGGAATCCGTTAGGGTGCCGACTCGTCCAAGGCAAGCCCGATCACCGATATCAGCTCCTGTGATGGAGCCGTATTGGCAGTGACTAATCCTGTATTGGCTTTGTCGATTGCGGTTTAGCTTGCCACAATCAGGGCCGTGGGGGAACCCGCAACAAGGCGCTGAAGAGGGCCTTCCGGAAGTCCTGTCTGGACGTCCAGGCGGAAGGTGGTGATGTCGTGGGACCGCTCATGGGCCACGTGAAGCCACCCGCCGCGGACCAGGTGATGACGGGGCCAGTCACCGCCGCTGGCAAAGTCGCCGAGCGGGCTCAGCACACTGCCCTCTGCTGACGGCGTCACCTCCAGCACGCTGACGCGGTTGGATCCCCGCACGCCTACATATGCGAACCGTCCGTCCGCCGACAAGGCGATTTCGGCCGCGGAGTCACCGTCCTTGGCACCGTCGGACGTCGCGGGACTCTGGCCGACCAGCTCGAACTTCCCCGATGCCGAGGCGGCCCGGGCTGCGAAAACCTCGATGGAGTACTCGGAGACCACAAACACCGTTCCATCGGAGTGCTGCACCAGGTGGCGGGGACCGCTGTTCTTCGGAAGCACCACCTCATGGTCCAGCACCAGGCCCGTCGCGGGGACGTGGTTCCACACCCGAAGTAGATCGTGGCCCAGGTCGGTGGTCATGATCCGGCCGTCAGCGAGTACCAGGCTGGCCTGCGCCCGGCTGGGGCGGTCGTCCCGGTGCGGATCGCTGGAAGGCGCCGCCGGAAGGCGGCGGGCGATCCCGCCGTCGTCCGTCAGTTCGTACAGCAGCACCTGGCCGTCACCCCAGCAGGCAACAATCAGGAATTTGCCCTGCGGATCGACCGTGACGTGGCAGGCAGCTTCACCGGCCGCCCAGGGTTCACCGACGGCTTCGAGGCCGAACTCTCCCCGCCGCCGGTACGCCTGGACGGTTTTGGCGTTCTCTCCGACGGCGTAAACCACCGGCAGTTGCCGGTGCACGGCAACGAACGACGGCGAGTCCGCCTTTGCCGCCGTGCCGCGCCAGGTAAGTGTCCCATCAGCGTTGGCCGATACGGCCCCGATTCCGGCACCGTGGCCGCCGCTGTCCGCAGTGTAGGAGCCGGTCCAGATGAGCGTGTGGGTTTCGCTGTGGGTCATCATTATATCCTGCCAATAATTGCCGGAATCGGCGTCGGATAACATGGATTTTTGCAGAGCCGATTCGACTGCCGGGCACGTTTGGAAGTGCCTGTGCAGGGTTAATAATGTGCCGATTCGGTACTACCGGGAGGTGAGAACAATTCACGCAATGCCAGCTTGGGTTCTTCCTGCCCGCCGCCCTACCGACCGCCAAGGTTAGGCGGACGTATGCACGGAGCGCCCATCATTCAACCGAAGGACGCCTCCATGCCTGTTCAATCACCGCTTTCCCGCTCCACCGTCATCAGCAGACTGCGCGCCGCCGGCTGTGTCTTTGCCGAGGACGAAGCGGACCTCCTCCTTTCTGCCAGCCTGGCCCCCAATGAGCTGCTCAACGCCGTGCAGCGGCGAGTCGATGGGTTTCCGCTGGAGCATATTCTCGGCTGGGCCGAGTTTTGCTGTTTGCGGATCAGGGTCGAGCCAGGCGTTTTTGTGCCGCGCCGCCGGACGGAACTGCTGGTCTGCGAGGCTGCCGCGCTCCTTGGCGCAGCGTCCACAGGCTCACCGCCGTCGACCCCTCCGGTTGTTGTAGACCTGTGTTGCGGCTCCGGAGCAGTAGGTACCGCGTTGGCGGCCCTCGTGCCCGGCATTGAGGTGCACGCCTCCGACGTCGACCCTGCTGCGGTGCGTTGCGCCGGCCTCAACATCGTGCCGGTGGGCGGTGCGGTCCACGAGGGCGACCTCTACTCGGCGCTGCCGGCCCGGCTCAGGGGCAACGTTGAGATCCTGGCGGTAAATGCGCCGTATGTGCCCACCGCTTCAATCAGCAGCATGCCCCATGAAGCCCGCGTGCACGAGCCACGGGTGTCGCTCGACGGAGGACCCGACGGGCTCGACATCCAGCGCCGTGTCATCGCAGAAGCAGCCGTGTGGCTCAGCCCCGGCGGGCACCTTCTCATCGAAACGAGCCGGCGGCAGGCTCCCGTTACTGCAGCGGCCATGATCAGTGGGGGACTGAGCCCGCGGATCGCCACGTCAGCCGAACTGGACGCGACAGCGGTGATTGGGAAGCTGTTGTAGGTCGCGCTGCTTCCAGGTCAGGTATTGCCAGCGCCGGGACGCTTCGCTGGCTGACGCCAGGGCGGCCGTTCCGGCGCGGCGGTGGAAACGGGGCGTGCGGTGGCAAAAGCGGAGCCGGGCCCGGCTAAGCCCGGCGGCAGCACCGCCGTCGGACGAAGATGCGTCCGCAACGGCGGTGCCCGATCCGGCAGAAGCCGGACGTCCGGAAGCGGGGATGCCATGCAGCAGGGCGGCAGTCAGGCCGGGCAGTGTTGCCCGGCCTGACATACTGTCTGCGTTTTCCCCGGTGGCTTCCATAGAAAAAACATTGTCAGAGGGGTCTGACATTTTGTTTTTTGCCCACACCCGGGATGCAGGCTCAAGCAGCCAACTCTGGGAGTTACTGCTTGTCCGGATTTACATTCGTGGCGGCGCCGGCGGGAGTGGCTCCGCCCTCGTCCGACCAATCCTTCCCCGTGCTGTCGTTGAGTGCCGGATCGGACTCCACATCCGAGGTTCCGAGGTTGACCGTATCCGGGTGGGTGCTGTGGGCGGGCACGTGGCCGCTGTCTGCCGAGGTACCGGCTGCAGACGCAGTGCCGGCAGAAGCGGTGCCGGCGTCACCCGGCTTCGGCGTATCGTGGTGCATGGCCGAGCTGAGGACAGTTCCTGCCCGGCGCGCGGCTTCGGCCAGCTGGTCACCGACCTCAGGGGCCTTTTCCTTGACGGCTTCAGTTGCTGCCGTCACCTTGTCCTGGACCGGCTTGCTGTCCCAGATGCCTGCGGCCCGTGCTTTGAGCTTGTCGTAAGCTGCCCGGCCGGACCTGGATCCGAGCACGTAGCCTGCAGCGATTCCGGCGCCGAAGAGAAGCTTGGATTTCATGATGATCTCCTACTCGTGAGGGGGATCTGTACGAATTAATTCGGCCCGGTGGGCCTGGGGTGGGAAACCGGCTCCGGGAACTTTCCCGGAGCCGGTTCCGGCACTGTTCGGCCTAGTGGGCCGAGCGCTTGGTAATCATGCCGTAGACCAGCAGGACGATAAGTGCGCCACCGATCGCCAGCAGCCATGTGGACAGCGAGAAGAACTCGTTGATACCCACATTGAAGAGCGCGCTGCCGATGAAGCCGCCGAGAATCGCGCCGACCACACCGAGCAGAAGCGTGATGAAGATGCCGCCGCCCTGCCGGCCGGGGAGGATGGCCTTAGCAATGGCTCCAGCAATGAGGCCCAGAATCAGAAATGCAAAAAAACCCATTTTTTATCGTTCCTTCTTCAGCTAAAGGAGTTACCCGGATTGCCGGGTACGCTTCGTCCTTCTCCCCAATACTAAACATGCTTACTATTTTTCTTCCAGTCGCCCTCCGGTAAGGAGCGGCCGACAAAGCAAACGCCCGACCGGGCGTCAGTGGCCCTGGACGTCGGAATTGACGCCCGCCTCGGGCCCCTCATCGAGGGTGCTAATAGCGGTCAGGTCCTCCTCATCCAACGCGAAATCGAAGACGTCAATGTTCTCCGTCATCCGCTGCGGATCGGCGGACTTGGGGATGGCCACCAGCCCCTGCTGGACGTGCCAGCGCAGCACCACCTGGCTCACCGTCCGCCCATGTTTGCTGGCGATTCGGCTCAGAACGGGCGCGGACAGGAGGCCCGATCCTGCACCCAGCGGGCTGTACGATTCGGTGGCGATCCCGTGCCGCTCGTTGTAGGCGCAGTCCGCGGAGCGGGTCACGGACGGGTTGAGCTGGATCTGGTTCACGGCCGGTACAACGTCGGTCTCCCACATGAGCTTTTCCAGGTGGGCGGGCTTGAAGTTGGATACGCCGATCGACCGGACTTTCCCTTCGGCCTGCAGCCGCTCAAAGGTCTTCCATGTGGAGATGAAATCTCCGCGGCGGGGGAGCGGCCAGTGGATCAGCAGCAAGTCCACATAGTCCAGGTTCAGGCGCTTCAGCGCGCCTTCAAGGCCGGCCACGGCCAGATCCCCACCCTGGAATTCCCCGTCCAGCTTGGTGGTGATGAAGAACTCCGCCCGGTCCAGGCCGCTGGCTCGGATTCCGGATCCGACGCCGGCCTCGTTCCCGTATCGCACGGCCGTATCGATATGCCGGTACCCGGCTTCCGCAGCCCGTACGACGGCGTCACTCACCTCCCGGTCATTCAGCGGCCAGGTGCCAAGGCCGATTTGGGGTATCCGGTTGCCGTCGTTCAGCTCGATGACTGGTGCGAGTGCCATGCGGAAGAGTCTTTCCTATCGGGGGCTGTTTGCCCAGACCCCGGTTGCCGGCTTGAGCGCCCGTGTTGCTATCTTCCGAGGTCAGCCCGGGAATGCTTACGGGCCGCCTGTTGTTACGATGAGCGCAGGGAGGCACATGCAGGTCTTGCTCGGTAGGCGCGCTCTGGTGGACGTAGCCGTTGCCATGGCTGCTTTCCTTGTGTCCGGGACTTGGCTCCTGACCGCTACGGGTGCCGGGGCACCGCACTTCCTTGCCGCGATAGGTGCCGGGGTGGCGGTAGTGGGAAATGCTGCGGCTTCCGTGGTCAACCGCAAACCCCGGCTGACCACGGCCGCGGACCGCATTACCCTGATTCGTGCTGTCCTGGTGGCGTGCTGTGCGGCGGCAACGGTTCCGCCGTTGTTCAGCGGAAACGGACCCGGCATACCGGTGGTCGTGCTGGGTGCGGCGGCTTTTCTTCTTGACGCGGTGGACGGGGCCGTTGCACGGCGGTTTGCCTGCGTGAGCCCCGCGGGAGGTCGGCTGGACGTCCAGACCGACGCAGCGCTGGTCCTCGTGCTGTCGTGCGCAGCTGCACCTGTGGTCGGTCCCTGGGTGCTGGCCATCGGACTCATGTGGTACGCCTTCGTTGCCGCCGGATGGATCAGGCCTGAACTGAAACGAATGCTGCCCGTTAAAAGACTGCGCAAGGTTATCGGCGCCTACCAGCCCTTCGCCCTGCTGCTGGCACTCACGCCCGGAACACCCGGTGGAATCGGCATGGCTGCCGTTGTCCTGGCGCTCGCGGCGCTGGTGGCCTCGTTTGGCCGGGACGTCGTCGAACTGGAGCAAGGCCACCGCAAGTTGACCGGCCGCCACTCCAGGACTGAATTGGTGAACTGACGGCTACTGGTGAACTGACGACGCCGGCCCCTGCCGACGGGCTTGGTGCTCTGGACTAACCATGGCGGCGCTGGTAATCCTTGGAGTGGCCTGGCCGGAAAAGTCGGCCCTTCCAACAGCTAAGGATCCAGACCATGAGCGAAACGCCCGCCGATCCGGAGCAGAACCCGACGGACCAGCCCGAGGGAGGTTCACCCAAGGGATTCCCGTTCGACCCCAGCCAGGACCCGCCCCTGGAGGAGCCGGCAGTTCCGCACCAGGACACCCCGGGGCCACCCACCGGACGGGACGGCGAACCTGATGAGCCGGCGCTGGAGGATCCACAGCGGCCGCCCTCCCGCTAGCAACTGCCCCCTAGCAACCGCCCGCGAGCAACCGCCCGCGCCCCGGCGCTGGCCTGTGCTGATGCCCAGCCGGAGGGAAGGATTCTAGACATTCGTCCATTGGGCGCGTTTGGCGCGTTTCCTAGCCTTGGAGGAGAACCTCTCCCAGCCCTCCGACCCAAGGATGACCTTCAACGATGAAACGCATCGCACTGCTTCGGGAACGCTACACACCGTCCGCTTCGACCGGAACGCACTGCCCGGCGTCGGGAATGTGGGCCCCCGCCGACTCGCCGGACGAGGCGCACGCCTTCTTTGAAGGGCAGGTATTTCCCGCGTTCCGCGGCATGCCCACAGTGTGGCGCCGGAGGGTTGCCGGCCAGGATTAAACAAATGATGCGGCGCCGGCTGAACGACAGCCGGCGCCGCATTACTTGTTCCGCTGCCGCGGGGTCAGTCCCGCTCCAGGCGGAATCCAAGCTTGAGGGTGACCTGCCAGTCCGCCACCTGGCCGTTCTCGAGATGGCCGCGGATCTCTTTGACCTCGAACCAGTCCAGGTTGCGCAGGGTCTTTGAGGCGTCGGAAATGCCGTTGCGGACGGCCGCGTCGACGCCTTCGGTCGAGGTTCCGACAATTTCAGAAATGCTGTAGGTGTTATTAGACATCTTCGCTCCTCGTGATCGGCATCGATACCCGGCTGCGGGCCGTTCCTGCAGAGTATCGGACGAGGCGCCCGGGAACTAGGCTTCCAGCACGTAGCTTCTGAGGTCGTCGAGGGTCTGCTGCATGTGGGCGTCCATGGCGTTGCGTGCCTGCTGCGGATCGCGGGCAGCCAGGGCCCCGAAAATGTTCTGGTGGTGCCCGATCGCATGCTCCTGGATATCAGGCACCTTCGAGGTTTCGGTCCGCCCCTTTTCGAGGACGCGGTGCAGCGGTTCGAAGAGGACTGCCACGAAGACGTTCTCGGATGCTTGCAGAATCTGGTCATGGAATGCCAGGTCCGCGGCAACGAAGCTCGCCACGTCGTTGGCCTGGTGCGCCTTCCGCATGTCCGCCACGCAGTCCCGAAGACCATCAAGCTCGGCGTCCGTGATGCGCTGGGCCGCCAGCTCGCAGGCGCCTGTTTCCAGCATCCGGCGCAGCTCGATCAGCTGGATCGCGGCGGCCGCCCCGTTTTGGCCCTCGGAGGCGGCCCGGAGCACTGCCTCGAGGGACGACCAGCGGTTCAGCGGGTTCACGAACGTGCCGCGGCCGCGTTCCACGCTGAGGATGCGCTGCGCCTCAAGCGTCTTCATCGCCTCCCGCACCGTCATGCGGCTGACGTCGTGCCGTGCGCTGAGTTCGAGCTCTCCCGGCACGCTGCTGCCCGGCGGAAACTCGCCGGAGATGATGCGGTCAAGGAGTTCGTCGGCGACGACGCCCACCAATGATTTGCGTGCCATTTCTTCCGTTCAGCGTCTGCGGCTTACAGCCGTGAAGTCTGCAAAAGTGTACTTGCGCACGTGCTGTGCGTTATGCCACACTAGCACCAGACGCAAGATGTCTGACATCTGACAAATCATCCGCAAGACAGTTTCGACACAACGGAGTGCACAGTGCCCCTCGAATCCGACGTCCTGGCCGCCTTTCCCGCCGAGCTCCAGATCCCCGCCCGGCAGGTTGCCGATGCCGTCGCGGCCACGGCCGCAACGACCCCGCGCGTCCTCGTGGTGCTCGACGACGACCCCACCGGCACGCAGTCGGTGGCGGATCTCCCTGTGCTCACCCGCTGGGAAGTCGAGGACTTCCAGTGGGCTCTGCATCAGGGTAAGCCCGCCGTGTACGTGCTGACCAACACCCGCAGCCTCGACCCGGAAGAAGCAGCCGCCCGCAACGAAGAGGTGGTTCGCAACGCCCTGGCCGCTGCCCGCGACGGCGAGGGAGAGGTCCGGCTCGGCTTTGTGAGCCGCAGCGACTCGACCCTCCGCGGCCACTTCCCCCTGGAGCCGGACGTCATCGCCGCTACGGTGGCGGCCGAAAGCGGAGAGGCCACCGACGGCGTCGTGATGGTTCCCGCATTTCCCGACGCCGGCCGCATCACCATTGGCGGTGTCCACTACACGCGCGGGCCGGAGACCGGCCAGCTGACCCCCGTTGCCGAGACCGAATTCGCCAAGGATGCCACCTTCGGCTTCGCCAATTCCGAGATGGCCAAGTACGTCGAAGAGAAGTCGCAGGGGCGGTTTGCCGCAGACTCCGTGATCGTGCTGGACCTGAACATTATCCGCGCCGGTTCCGCCACCGGGCAGGCTGAGGTGTCGGCCAAGGCAATTGCTGACGCCATCGAGCCGGCCACGCAGTCCACGCCCATCGTGGTGGACATCGTCACGGAAAACGACATGCGCGCCCTGGCCCTCGGGCTGGAAGAGGCCGAGCGCCGCGGCAAGAAGCTGCTCTACCGGGTTGGCCCGCCGTTCATGCGCGCACGGATCGGCCAGGACATCCGGACCGAGCTCAGCGGCGAGGAAGCCTACGCGGGCAACACCCCGTCCGAAGCCGGCGGCCTGATCGTGGTCGGCTCGCATGTGGGCGTGACCACCAGGCAGCTCAAGGTGCTCACCGACCGGCACAGCAGTGCGCGCATTGTGGAGATCGACGTCGAAAAGCTCCTGGGCGAGGATGCGCCCGCCTACCTCGACCGGACGGTGGATGACGTGGTGGAGGCACTGCGCAGCGGCGACGTCATCGTCCACACCAGCCGCCTGCTCATCAAGACCGATGACCCGGCCGAAAGCCTGCGGATCGCGCGCACCGTGTCCGCCGCCGTCGTCGCCGTAGTGAACCGGACGCTGAAGACTTTCCCGCCGCGGTTCGTCATCGCCAAGGGCGGCATCACCTCCTCGGATGTTGCCGCGCACGGGCTGGAGATCCGGCACGCGATCGTCCGCGGGCCCATGCTGCCCGGCATCGTGAGCCTGTGGGAGCCGGTAGACGGCCCGGCCAAGGGGATCCCGTACATCGTTTTTGCCGGCAACGTCGGTGACGACGAGTCGCTCGCCCAGGTCACCAGCAAGCTCAGCAACACCTTCTAAGCAATTCAACGGAGAACTCACCATGACCTCGAATTACAAAGTCACCGTCCTCGGCCTGGGGGCCATGGGCCTGCCCATGGCCACCCGCCTCGCCAGCCAGCTGACCGTCCACGGATTCGACATCGCCGAACCGCGCCTGCGCCTCGCCGAAGAAGCCGGCGTGAAGACCTTCGCTTCAGCGCGGGACGCCGCCCAGGACACTGACGCCCTCCTGCTCGCCGTGCGCAACAGCGAACAGCTCGACGATGTTCTGTTCGGCGGGAACGGCGTGGCCTCGGTACTGAAGCCGGGCGCCGTCGTCATCCTGACCAGCACCGTGGGCACCGAGGCGATTCCGTCCACCGTCGCGCGCCTGGCCGAGTTCGGCGTCGGGCTCGTGGACGCCCCGCTGTCCGGCGGCCCGAAGCGTGCAGGCGAGGGCGACCTGCTGATCGTCGTCGGAGCCGAACCCACGGCGCTGGAATCTGCGCGTCCGGTCCTTGAGCTGCTCGCATCGACGCTGACCGTCGTGGGCGACAAACCCGGTGACGGCCAGGCGCTGAAGACAGTCAACCAGTTGCTGTGCGGTATCCACATCGCGGCCGCCGCTGAGGCAATGGCGCTGGCCGACGCGCTGGGCCTGGACCAGGCGAAGACCCTGGCCGCGCTGGAGGCGGGAGCGGCGGGCTCGTTCATGCTGTCCAACCGCGGACCGCGCATCCTGGAGGCCTACACGGAGGAGGGCGCCGAGGTGCTCAGCCGCCTGGACATCTTCGTCAAGGACATGGGCATCGTGGGCAAGGCCACGCGCAGTGCTGGCCTGGCGACCCCCGTTGCCGCCGCCGCCGAGCAGCTGTACCTGCTGGGCCAGGCCCACGGGCTGGCCGCCGCTGACGACTCCGCCGTCATCAAGGTTGTTGCCCCCACCAAGCGCACCGTCGGGGAAGGCTGATGCGGGCACAACTCGACGAGCTGGTGGTATCCGCCCTCAAACGGGGGTCGGCCGTGCCGGCGTTCACCTGCTACGACTTCACCACGGCCCTCGCGGTGGTGAGCGCCGCGGAGGAAGCAAAGCGCGGCGTCATCCTGCTGGTGGCACCCAAAACCGCCGCAACAGCCAACGGGCTCCGGCTCATCGCCGCGCTCCGGGGCCTGGCCGATGATGCGTCCGTGCCGGTTGCCGTGCAGCTCGACCACGCGACAGACCTTGACGTCATTTCCGCCGGCGTCGCCGCGGGGGCCGACTCCGTCCTGGCGGACGGTTCGGCGCTGCCGTACGAGGACAACATTGCCTTGGTGTGCGCAGTGCGTTCCGCGCTCGAAGCCCAAGGGCATGCCGGCGTGGTCCTGGAGGCTGAACTCGGCGGCCTGGCCGGCGACGAGGACAAGGCCTTCGGCGCGGAGGGCGACGGGGCGGGCAACGAGGTTGCCGGGCTCACCGACTCCGCCCAGGTGGAGGACTTCGTGGCACGGACGGGCGCGCAGCTGCTCGCGGTGGCGGTGGGCAACGTCCATGGGAAGTACAAGGGCGAGCCGCGGCTGCGCTGGGACGTCCTGCAGGACATTGCCGTGCGCACGCACATCCCGCTGGTGCTTCATGGCGCCTCGGGCATTCCGGCGGACGAGCTGGCCAAGGCGCCCGCCATGAACGTGGGCAAGGTCAACTTCAACACCGAACTCCGCACCGGCGTCCTCGCCACGCTCGAGCAACAGCTTCCCGCGCACCGGGCAGACGGCGAAAACCTGCAGGGACTCTTGAGCCGGTGGAACGCCGCCGCGAAGGATTTCGGCACGAGCACGCTGGCAATCCTCAGCCGCTGACTGGAGTTTTTGTACACGCATCGCGGGTTCGGGGGCCTTTAGGGGCCAATAAGTGGACAAAGACTCGAGGCCGCCACTTGTGGGGCAAGTTGGCGCACAATGGAAACTACAACGACGTAAGCGAGTTCCAGTGGGGCGCCATGAAGAATTCCACGGAGCCGGCGGCAGGAAAGGACATGGCCGGGACCGCCCGCGACCTGGCCATCGATCTCGCGCGCTTCGTCTGCCTGGCCCTTGTGGTGGTGGGGCACTGCATGATGACCAGCCCGGTACTGCATCCCGACGGCACCGTCACCACCGAAAACACCCTGGCCGAGCAGGACTGGTTCGAGCCGGTCATCTGGGTCTTCATGGTGATGCCGCTGTTCTTTGTGGCCGGGGGCATCACCGGGATTCAGTCCTGGCGGCGTATGCAGGCACGCGGCGGTAGCGGCCTTGAGTTCATCCAGTCCCGGCTGCTGCGCCTGGTCCGGCCGGCGGCGGCCCTGCTGGCGGTGATGTTCGTTGGCCTGTGGGGTGCGCTGCTGGCCGGTGTGGATCCGCAGGTGGTGCAGCTGCTGGCCAGCGGGGCCGGGATGCCGCTGTGGTTCCTCGCGGCCTATCTGGCGGCCCAGCTGAACATTCCGCTCCTGGTACGGCTGCACCGGCGTGCCCCGTGGCTGACGCTTCTGGGGCTGGTGGCGCTCGTGGTGACGGTGGACTGCTTCCGCGGCGCTTTCCCGACGTTCGCTTACATCAACATGGTGTTCGTCTGGTGCGCCGTGCAGCAACTCGGGTTCTTCATGGCCGACGGCTGGCTGGACCGGTGGAGGGGCTCCCAGCTGGTGGGGCTGATCGCCGCCTGCAACCTGGTGATGGTTGTCCTGGTGGTGCTGGGCCTGTACCGGGACAACATGCTGGTGAACCTGAATCCGCCCAACCTCAGCCTGGTCCTGCTGGGCGTCTCGCAGGCGGCGGTGCTGCAGCTCACCCGGCCCTTGCTGAACGCACTCGCCGCCGTGCGCTGGATCGGTGCAGTGGTGGCTGTTGCAGGCCGCCACGCGATGACGGTCTACCTGTGGCACCTGCCGCTGCTGGCCGCCATGACCGGGCTGCTCCTGCTGACCGACTTTCCCCAACCCGCCTCGGGCACGGCTGAATGGTGGTGGTCGCGTCCACTCGTTTTCCTCGGCGTGGTCCTCCTCCTGCTGCCCGCGGTTCTCCTGTTCGGGCGGCTTGAGGAACGGCCGACGCCGGCCATGCACTCACGCGGCCGGGCACCGGCCGCCGTGGTGACCGCCGTCGTCGTCGTTGTTGTCCCGGTGGCCGACGCCGCCGTCAACGGCCTGACGCTGGGACTCCTTGGCGGCGGTGCCGCCTGCTTTGCGATGGCTGTGCTGCTGCTGGGGCGCGTTCCCGCCCGCGGCACTCGACCATTGCCAGCACAGCCATTAAGTGCCAATGTCGAACCATGACGGAGAACACGGCAGCCACCGAGGACCATTTCACCCCGGACGTCACCACGTTCCGGAACGATGCGCTCCACCGCTACGAACTGCACGTGGGGGGAAAGCTGGCGGTGGAAGTCAGGTTCGAAGACAAGCCTGGGCACGTGGATTTCATCCACACCCAGACGTCCGAGCAGTTCCAGGGCCACGGCCTGGCCAAGGTGCTCATCCACTTTGCCCTCGACGATGTTGTGGCATCGGGTAAACGGATCATTCCGCATTGCCCCTTTACCGCCCGCTACCTGCGCAAACACGAGGTGTACACGCAGTGCATCGACTGGCCTGAGGCGGCCGCGCCCAAGCTTCTCGGCACCTGACGGGCGCCCAAGCCGGCACCGTCCCCGCGGCACTTGTGAGCCGCGATACTTGTGGGCCGCGGGACATTTCCGTACGATCGGGCAAGGCTATGCAGTTGGCCTTTGGACTCTCTTTCTGGGGATCTTTTTGAATCACAACTGCGTGGTGCCGGTGCGGGTCGAGTACTCCCGGCACGTCTCTTCCGGCCTCCGCGTGCCCGCCTGCCTGGTCCCGGCGGGGGCAGGGCGATGACTGATGAAATCTTGACTGACCCGGCGCTGAGCGACCGTGCCATGACAGGCGACCGTGCGATGGCAGACGAAGAACTGCGCCGTCACCTGGAGGGATGCCTGGACGAGGCCGTGGACCCGGCTGCAACCCTGGCTGCGGTGCCGGACGCGGAGCTGGCCCGGCTCGCGGACGGGCTGTACCGGCATTTGGACACGCCCAGCCCTGCCTTCGGCGCCCGGTTCTGGTACGTCCAGGTCACCGAGGAACTCAGGCGGCGCCGCCTTCGCCCGTCCCGCCCGGGCGCCGCTCCGGTGGACCCGGTGGCAAGCGAGGCCCCCGCCGGGTAGGTGCATTCGCGCTGGGTGGGGATTACGACGGCGGGGGCTGCTTGGCGCGGTTGCGTTGCCATTGCGCTGCGTGCCAGAAGAGCAGGCCGAGGAATCCAGCGAGGCCGGCGAAAAGCATCTGTGGCGCGAACGTGATCCACATGTAGCTCACGGGCATGACCTGTGACTGGGTGCCTGAGTTCAGTGACTCCTGCGCGAGCGTGAAGACTCCGAAGGGTGACACCAGCAGGATCGCCTCGATCACCCACAGCGCAACGATGAATGGGTTCACGGACAGGCGGCTCCGTTGCGTTGCGGGCTGCCCGGCGCCGGGCCCGTATCCGGTGGGATTTCCCTGCGAATCTACTTCCCGAAAATTTATCGGATCCTGCTCGTAGCCGGACATGTCCCCCTGCTTCCTGCTGCGGTCGACGCCTCGTGCAGAAACTCTACTCCGCCCGTCCCGCCGTGTCCCGGCTGGGCCTCCCGTCCTGACCAGGGCGGGCATTATGTGCGTTTCGGCTGTGCGGCGAAAGTCAATGAACCCGGATAACGGTGAAAAAACCTTGAATCTGCGCGAATTTGGGAAATACATCACACAAGTTTGACTAAAAGGCTCACCTAAGTAAGGCTTACCTTGCTTGGCGCCTGTTGCTGGTGCCTGGTGCATATCACGCCGAAAAAAGGATGATCTATGACGCTGCTGCCCGATGTGGAGGAACCACGCGCGGACTTCGATGCCGGAACTGGCCCTCATGCCCAAAACACGTCTGCCCAAGGCACTTCCCGCCTGGACTTCGGCTCCGGCGTGGAACTCGCGCTCGCGGCCAGCAACCAGCTGTTCAACGCCCGGAATGCGCCGCGCTACGTGGCCCAGGTGCTGCAGGGCGTCAACGCCGTGGCCACCAAACTCGAGCGCACCTCGCAGCCGTTCACCGGCGTCGGCCCGGCCGAGATGAAGCGCCGCGTCGAGGCAGTGGACCTGGAGCGGCCGCTGCCGGACACGGCGGCAGCCCTCGAGGAGCTGCAGCACACCTACCTGCGCGACGCCGTGTACTTCCATGACGCAAAGTACGCCGCCCACCTGAACTGCCCCGTGGTCATTCCCGCCCTCGTGGGCGAGGCAGTGCTTTCGGCCGTGAATTCGTCGATGGACACGTGGGACCAGAGCGCAGGCGCCACCATGATCGAGCGCCGCCTCATCGACTGGACCGCCGAGCGGCTCGGCCTGGGAAGCACGGCCGACGGCGTGTTCACGTCCGGCGGCAGCCAGTCCAACCTGCAGGCGCTGCTCATTGCCCGGAACCACGCGGTGGCCCGGCTGCGGCAGGATCCGGCCAACGAGGGGCTGCGCCTCCCGCTGCTGCTGGAGAAGCTGCGGATCTTCACCTCGGTGGACAGCCACTTCAGCATCCAGAAATCGGCGTCCATGCTGGGACTGGGCTTCGATGCTGTCGTGTCCGTTGCCTGTGCGGCCGACCACCGCATGGATCCGGCCGCGTTGGCCAACGCCCTGGCCACGGCCCACAACGACGGCCTGGTTCCGATGGCCGTTGTGGGTACGGCCGGGACCACGGACTTCGGCGCCGTGGATCCGCTGGCGGAACTGGCCGTCCTGGCCGGAGCCTACGGTGCATGGTTCCATGTTGACGCTGCCTACGGCGGCGGACTCATGGTTTCCAACCGCCACCGCCATCTCCTGGAAGGCATCAGGCTGGCGGACTCCGTCACGGTGGACTTCCACAAGACCTTCTTCCAGCCCGTCAGTTCCAGCGCGCTGCTGGTGCGCGAGGGCGCAATGCTGCGCCACGTCACCTACTACGCCGACTACCTGAACCCGGAAACCGCGGCCCGCGCCGAGATCCCCAACCAGGTGGACAAGAGCATCCAGACCACGCGCCGGTTCGACGCCCTCAAGCTCTGGCTGACGCTCCGCATCATGGGCGCCGATGCCGTGGGTGCGCTGCTCGACGAGGCGATCGACCTGGCGGCCCGCGTGGGCTCAGTTCTCGCAACAGACGACGACTTCGAACTGGCTGCAGAGCCGCAGCTGAGCACGCTGGTCTTCCGGTACCGGCCGCTCACGGCGGACGGGACACGGCTGTCCGAAGACGCGGCCGATGAGCTGAATCCGGCCATCCGCTCAGCCGTGTTCGCGTCGGGCCAGGCCGTCGTGGCAGGCACCAAGGTCGCAGGACGCCACTACCTGAAATTCACGCTCCTTAACGCCGAGGCAACGCTCGAGGATATCGGCGAGATCATCGCCCTGCTCCGAAGTGCGGGCGAGAGCCTGCTGGCCGGGTCGACCGCACGGGCGGAGGCACACGCATGAGCACCTCACCACTTAGCACCTCAGGCGCAGGCCGTATTTACGACTTCGCCGGCATCGGCGTCGGACCCTTCAACCTGGGTCTCGCCGCGCTGAGCGAGCCGATCGAGAGCCTGGAGGGCGTGTTCCTTGAGCGGCGCGAATCCTTCGACTGGCACCCCGGCATGATGCTGGAGCCGGCCCACCTGCAGGTACCGTTCATGGCGGATCTCGTGACCCTGGCGGATCCGACATCACCGTACTCCTTCCTGAACTTCCTCAAGCAGACCGGCAGGCTCTACCGCTTCTACATCCGCGAAAACTTCTACCCGCTGCGGGCCGAGTACAACCAGTACTGCCAGTGGGTGGCCGGCCAGCTGCCGTCGGTCCGGTTTGGCGCGGACGTCACCGACGTGGCGTACGACGGCGGCGTGTACACACTTTCGGTGGACGGCCCCGCGGGGCCGGAGGTGCTTCGTGCGCGCCGGCTGGTGCTCGGCACCGGAACATCGCCCTACGTTCCCGAAGCATGCCGCGGGATTCTGGGTGCGGGGGGACCGGTCCTCCACAACGCGGATTACCTGGCGCGGAAAAGCGAACTCCAACAGCGGCGGAGCATCACCATCGTGGGCAGTGGACAGAGCGCGGCGGAGATCTATTACGAGCTGCTTCAGGACATCGACGTGCACGGGTACCAGCTCAACTGGGTCACCCGCTCGGGGAGGTTCTTCCCGCTGGAGTACACCAAGCTCACCCTCGAGATGACCTCACCGGAGTACGTCGACTATTTCCACAGGCTTCCGCAGGACCGCCGCGACTCACTCATCAAAAACCAAAAGAACCTCTACAAGGGCATCAACTCCGAGCTCATCGACGCGATCTACGACCTCCTCTACACCAAGAGCCTCTCCGGCATGGTGGACACCCGGCTGCTCACGCATTCCGCCGTGACCGGTGCCGGCTGGAACGCCTCCACCGGGTCCCACACCCTGGAGCTGTCCCACGGGGAGCAGGGCGCGGATTATTCGCTGGAGACGGAGGCGGTGGTGCTCGCCACCGGATACGCCTACCGTGAGCCGGCGTTCCTTGCCGGCGTGCAGGAGCGCATTGCCCGCGACAGCGCCGGAAGGTTCGCCGTCCAGCGCACCTACAGCACCGGCGTCGAACCCGGCGAAATCTTCGTGCAGAACGCCGAACTCCACACCCACGGCTTCGTCACGCCGGACCTCGGCATGGCCGCCTACCGGAACTCCTGCATCCTCCGGGACATCCTGGGCCGCGAGGTCTATCCGGTGGAGCGCAGCATTGCTTTCCAGGAGTTCGGAGCGCCCACCGGAGTTGCGCCGGCCGATGCCGCCGGAGTAGCTGCGAAGGCGGAGGTGCCCGCATGAGCTTCACCTTCCGCTGCCTTGACGCAGCCGCCGACGCACCGCTCCTCCACAGCTGGGTCACCCGCCCGTACGCCTCCTTCTGGGGGATGCTGAACGCGTCAGTCGAGGACGTGGTGGAGGAGTATTCGAAGATCCAGTCCAGCGGACACCACCACGCGCTGCTGGGGATCGACGACGGCGTCCCGGCCTTCCTGATGGAGGAGTACCTGCCGGTATCGTCGCCGCTCAACAGCGTCTACGCTGTCCAGCCGGGCGATATCGGCATGCACCTGCTGGTCGCCCCGCCGCAGGGAATGCCGCGTCCGGGGTTCACTGCCGACGTCATGGAGTCGGTCCTGGACCGGCTCTTCCAAAAACCCGGCGTGGAACGCGTGGTGGTGGAACCCGACGCCCGCAACACGAACATCCACGTCCTCAACGCCCGGCTGGGCTTTGAGCCTGCCGGCGAGGTGACCCTTCCGGACAAGCAGGCCCTCCTGAGCTTTTGTACGCGTGAGTCATTCCACTCGGCCCGCGCTGCCCGTTCCCTAACCCCGAAACGCCAATCAACGCAGGAAGCATCACTGTGACCACCCTTGAATTTGCATCTGTCCTGACCGCAGGCAATGCGGCTCCCCACCTCACGCCGGAACGCTGGGCCGCTGCCAACCGGCACCTGGTCCGCAAAGCGCTCGCCGAGTTCTCGCACGAGCGGATCCTCGTCCCGGAACCGACCGGAAACGGCGACGGCGGGTACCGGGTCCGCAGCGACGACGGCACCGTTGAATACCGCTTCTCCGCCCGGATCCTGCAGCTGGACCACTGGTCCGTCGACGCGGCTTCACATTACCTGCAGCCGCGACGGCCAGGACGCCCCGCTGGACGCGCTGCGCTTCATTACTGAACTCTCCGGAACCTTGGGCATCCGCCAGGAAATGCTGCCCATTTACCTCGAGGAGATCAGCAGCACGCTCTCCAGCCATACGTTCAAACAGTGGATGGGCCAGCCGTCGTCGGCCGACCTGGCAGCCGGCGTGACCCGCGGGGCGGACGCAGCCACGGACTTCCAGACGATTGAACGCAGCATGACCGAGGGGCACCCGTGCTTTGTGGCCAACAACGGGCGGCTGGGGTTCGGAATCGGTGACTACCGCGCCTTTGCCCCCGAGGCAGCAGCCCCGGTGCAGCTGGAGTGGATCGCGGTGCACCGCAGCAAGGCGGTCTTCACGTCCAGCGAAGGGCTGGACTACGCCGCCCACCTGGACGCGGAACTGGGGGCAGGCACCCTGGCCTTCTTTGACGCCGAACTCGGCGCCCTCGGCCTGGACCCTGCCCAGTACTTCCTGATGCCCGTGCATCCGTGGCAGTGGGAGAACAAGCTGACGGTCACGTTTGCCGCCGAAATCGCCCAGCGGCACATCGTCCACCTCGGAATCGGGGCCGACAGTTACCAGGCCCAGCAGTCCATCCGCACGTTCTTCAACACCACCTCGCCGGGGAAGACGTACGTCAAAACAGCCATGTCCGTGCTCAACATGGGGTTCATGCGCGGGCTGTCGCCGCAGTACATGAAGGCGACGCCGGCGATCAATGACTGGCTCCAGGACCTGATCTCCCATGACGAGGCACTCCAGGGCCGCGGGCTTGCCATGATCCGTGAAGTGGCGGCCATCGGCTACCACAACGGCTACTACGAGGCAGCCGCTGCGAAGGAGTCGCCTTACCGGAAGATGCTCTCCGCGCTGTGGCGGGAGAGCCCGCTGCCGCTGCTCAAGGACGGCCAGCAGCTGGCCACCATGGCCTCGCTCCTGCACGTCGACGCCGCGGGCAAGCCCATGGTGTCCGCGCTGATCGAGCAGTCCGGGATGGAGCCGGGCGCGTGGCTGCGGCAGTACTTCGAGGCGTACCTCGTCCCGCTGGTGCACTGCCTGTGCCGCTACGAGCTGGCCTTCATGCCCCACGGCGAGAACGTGATTCTGGTCCTCGAGAACGGCGTGCCGGTCCGCGCCGTCATGAAGGACATCGCCGAGGAGATCGTGGTGATGGGGGACAGGCTTGACCTGCCCGAAGCGGTGTCCCGGATCAAGGTGGACATTCCCGACGGCGACAAGGTCCTGACCATCTTCACGGACGTGTTCGACTGCATCTTCCGCTTCCTCGCCGCCCTCCTGGAGGAAGACGGCGTGCTCAGCGGCGAGGAGTTCTGGCGCACCGCCGCGGCAACGGTTCGCGGCTACCAGGCGGAGCACCCGGAACTCGCGGACCAGTTTGCCCGCCACGATTTGTTCGCCCCGGACTTCGAACTGTCCTGCCTGAACCGGCTGCAGCTGCGCAACAACCAGCAGATGCTGGACCTGGCTGACCCGTCCGGGGGCCTGCAGAAGGCGGGACGGCTCGCGAATCCGCTGGCCAAATTCGCCTGAACACCGCCGTCAAGCAAGGCTGATTCATCGGTGCTGCGGGGCTAGGCTGTTGGCATGACGCCGAACACCGCCAGACCCACAGCCCTCGTCACCGGCGCCACCGCGGGACTTGGCGCCGAATTTGCCCGCCAGCTTGCCGAAAAGGGAAACAACCTGGTGCTCGTGGCGCGCGATACGGCACGGCTGCAGTCCACAGCGGATGAGCTGCAGCGGCGGTACGGAACCACGGCGGAGGTGCTGACCGCGGACCTGACCGACGACGGCGGCGTGGCCGCCGTCGTCGGACGCCTTTCCGACGCCTCGCGGCCGGTGGATGTGCTGGTGAACAACGCCGGAATCGGGCTGCTGCACAACTTCGACGAGAACCCGATCGAGGACGAGCGGAAGCACCTGAAGCTGCACGTGCAGACGGCCATGGAGCTCAGCCACGCCGCCCTGCAGGGCATGCTGGCCCGCGGTTCCGGCCGGATCATCAACGTGGCCAGTGTGGCGGCTTTCCTTCCCCGCGGTTCCTACTCGGCGGCGAAGGCCTGGCTGCTCAGCTTCAGCCGCTGGGCGAACCTCGCCTACTCGCCCCGCGGCGTTAAGGTAACCGCCGTCTGCCCGGGATTTGTCCACACCGAGTTCCATGACCGGATGGGGATGGACAAGTCCGTGGCCCCGGGCTGGACGTGGCTGCGGCCGGGGCGCGTGGTCCGGGAAGCGCTGGCCGACAATGAGCGCGGAAAGGCTGTTTCCATCCCGACCAAGCGCTACAAGGTGCTGGCCGCCGTCGTCCGCGTGGTGCCGGACAGGTTTACGGCCGGGCCGCCGCGCCGGCCGCAGGAGCCGGGCGTCGGTTCCGCCGCGAGCGGATAAGCAGCACCACGAGTATTCCGGTGCCGGCCCCCACCACGGTTTCGACGGCGCGTTCGACGATGAGCACCTGCGGGTCCGCCGGCGCCGCCAGCTGCGTCATCAGCAGGATCACCGGAGTGAACCAGACCATCGCCAGCCCGTAGTGCCGGGTCATGAACAGCTCGGTGCCGAACTGGAAGACGATCACCAGCAGCGCCAGCACCGCAGCCTCCGCCCCCGGGAAAAAGTGCAGCGGAGCCCATGGCCCCGGCAGAAGTACGACGGCGACCAGCACCAGCCCGAGGAACGTCCCCATGATCCTGTGGATGCCGCGGTGGACGCTGCTGGGCAGGTCCGCGCCGGCGAGGGGAACCGCCGCGGCGGCCATCGCCCAATGCGGGTGGCCGCTTCCGGTCAGGACGCCGATGGCGCCGGCGGCCCCGACGGCCAGCACGTAGCGGGCGGCGTCCAGGGCTGTCCGGCGGCGCAGTGCTCCGCGCAGCCGGGCGGACGGCCGCGCCGCGCCGCGGCGCCATGCCCTGCCGCGGACCCAGCCGCCGAATCCCACGAGCAGGGAGAAGGCGGCGGACGCGGCAGCGATGAGCAGCGCCACGTACCAAGGTACGGCGGTGGGAACGGACGCGCAGGCACCCAGGGCAAGGATCCCGAAGAAGGGGCCGTTGGGCCGGAGATGGACCTTGTCCGAATAGACGGAACCTGCGCCGGCCAGAAGGGCTTCGATGCCAACGAGCCACCAGGAGTGCAGGCCGTTGACCGAAAGGAACACGCCCACGGTCACGCCCGAAAGCAGGACCAGTGCCGCCTGGAGCTGGTGTTTGAGCCGGAGCTGGTGCGGCTCCGAGCGGCCGTACATGCCGGTAAGCGCGCCGAACACGGCGTAAATGGTGAGCTCCGGCCGGCCGGCGAGCAAGAGGACGAGGGAGGGGACGGCGACGCTGATGGCCACACGCCATGCGGAGAGGTGGTCGTTGTTGGCGGGGCCCAGGCTGTGGAGCTGCCGCAGGTGGTGCACTACAGACTGCACCGGCACGACCCCTTTCACCCTACGAAGGTAGCACCGCCGCAAAGATCTCACCGCGGGTTGCGTCACAAAGTGAGACAGGCAACAGGGCGGTTCGACTGGGCAGCGCTTTCGGCTTGGCAGCGCTTTCGACCAGGCAGCGCGAAGGCCCGCCCGGTATGCCCCTGGGAAAGGACAGCCCGGGCGGGCCTTCAGTCGCGTCAGCCTTCGGCACCAACAGCCTGCAGCATCAGGCGCGGGCGGGCACCTTGTTCAGTTCGTCGTCGAGGTCCTTATCCAGGTCCTCATCCAGATCCCTGTCGAGTTCATCGATGGTCTCGAACGGCAGTTCGTCGAGATCGATCAGCGGGTTCTCGTCCTGGGTGGCCACCAGTTCACGGGCCTCCGCCGGGGTGTCCACGCTGGGCATGGAGCCGGGCAGCGGGCGCTGGGCGGATTCCTTGAGGAAGTAGATCGCTACGGCACCAACAGCCGAAGTGGCCATCAGGTAGTAGGCAGGCATCATGTCGTTGCCGGTGGCGTTGATGAGGGCATCCACGATGAACGGTGTGGTGCCGCCGAAGATTGCCACAGAGAAGTTGTAGGCAATGCCCATGGCGCCGTAGCGGCTGGCGGTGGGGAACTGTGCCGGCAGCGCCGAGGCGAGGTTCGCAACGTAGAAGGTCACGGGGAATGCGATCAGCGACAGGCCGGCCAGGGTTGACCAGACGCTGCCGATGCCGATCAGCATGAACGCCGGGGCGGCCAGGACCACGGTGCTGACGGCACCGATCCAGAGAACCGGGCGGCGGCCGATGCGGTCAGAGAGCTTGCCGGTCAGCGGAATGCAGAGGCTCATGACCACGAGCACCGGGATGGTGAGCAGCGTGCCGTGGACGGGGTCGTACCCCTTGGATTCGGTGAGGTAGGTGGGCATGTAGGACGTCAGCGCGTAGCCGGCGGTGTTAGCCGCCGCCACGAGGATCATGGCCACGATGATCGAGCGCCAGTAAGCCTTGACGATGCCTACGGGCCCCTTTGCGGCAGCCTCATCACCGGCGGCAGCATCCTTGGCGAGTTCCTCCTGGGCGTCCAGGGTGGCCTGGAACTGGGGCGACTCCTCAATCTTGCTCCGGAAGTACACGGCGATCAGGCCCAGGGGACCCGCGATCAGGAACGGCAGGCGCCAGCCCCAGTCCTCCATGGCGGCCTGGCCCAGGGTCAGCTGCAGCGCGGACACCAGCGCGGCGCCCAGGGCGAAGCCGAGGTAGCTGCCCATGTCCAGGAAGCTGGCAAAGAAGCCGCGGCGCTTGTCAGGCGAGTACTCGCTCACAAAGGTGGTGGCGCCAGCGTATTCGCCGCCGGTGGAGAAGCCCTGCACGAGCTTGAGCACCACCAGGAGGGCCGCTGCCCACATCCCGATCTGCGCGTAGCCGGGCAGCAGGCCGACGGCGAAGGTGCTCGCCGCCATCAGCATCAGCGTGGCCGCGAGGACTTTCTGGCGGCCGATCTTATCGCCCAGCCAGCCGAACACGACGCCGCCGAGCGGGCGGGCGATGAAGGTGGCAGCGAACGTGCCAAGGAGGAACAGCGTCTGCACGCTCTTGTCAGCTTCCGGCAGGAACACGGGCCCCATGGTGGTGATGAGGTAGCCGAACACGCCGACGTCGTACCACTCCATGGTGTTGCCCACGATCGTGCCGCCGAGGGCCTTCTTGAGCATGGGCTGGTCGACGACGTTAACGTCGGATACCTTGAGCCGGCGCCGCGCGAGCAGCTTTGGTTTCTTCGCACCCCGGGGTGCGGCCTGGTTGGTTCCGCTGGCGTTCCTGGCGCCTGCTGAAGAGTCGGTCGTGCTTCGGTCTGTGGGCATTTGGGCAACTCCTGTGGAGGTCATTTGCTTGCGACTTATAGCTGCCCCGCTCCGGGCAGGCCTTCAATTTTACGGGATTTCCATGGAATTCGAGAGTTGGGTGCCGTATGATCACCCGGTTTCGGGGGGTGGAACGGGGCGAAAGTCAGATTTGTTTTGGCCGATCTGACCCCGCCATCCTCCGGATTTTCCGGCTCACCGGCGATCGTTATCAAACCTTTTTCTGGAACAGGGCTGCGGGGGCCCGATTTTCCGCCGATTCCGGCCCTGCCGGCGAGGGAAAACAGCCACGGACGGGTGCTGATTGAACCGTTCAACCGCGGTGCTCGTCTGATTGGTTAGGTCATAACTTCGAGCCAGTTCATCACTTCCAGACAGGGTGTTCGCCATGGACTACGAGATCAGCGGTCTGCCGATGCATGTGTTGCTCGTTCACGCCACGGTGGTCTTCGTTCCGTTGGCGGCCCTTTGCACGCTGCTCAGCCTTCTCTGGCCCGCCGCCCGGCGGCGTTTGGGGATCGTCACGCCGCTAATTGCCCTGTTGGCGCTGGTCCTGGTGCCGGTCACCGCCGCTGCCGGCGCGTGGCTCCTGGACCGCATTGATCCCACCCCGCGGATCAATGCCCATATGCAGCTTGCCGGGACGCTCCTGCCGTGGGTGGTAGGCGTATTCCTCGTGGCCCTGGCCCAGTGGCTGTGGTTCCGCTACGGCACCACACAGGCAGAAGGGATGCGGCGGCGAATGGGCACCGCCGGGTCCCGCATCGCGGGGATTGTCGCCGTCGTGGTCGCCCTGGTGCTCTGCGGCGGTGCCGTAGCTACCGTGGCGGTCATCGGGGAATCAGGGTCCAGGGCGGTATGGGAAGGATCCTTCCGGACCGGGGCTGAGGACTGAGAAAGTCTCTTCCCGGACGGCCTGTTTCTGCCTAAGGTGGACCCATGGGAACACTGATCTTCGAGTAATGCTGGCTCTGGCACTCGCCGCCGCAATCAACTCCGCCTGTTCAGGTTTCTGGCTTCGCACTGCTTCTTGGCTGGAGCAGGGCTAACTTGCCATCCGGTACCGGCGGAAGCACGGATCTCATATGGGGAACACTTCATTTCATCGCGGAAAGGAAGAACAAATGGCCGACTCCCACAACGGAAGCAGCATCAAGCCGGATGTCGCCGCGCATCTGGCGGAATCGATGGACACGCCGCCGCTGCCCACTCCGGAGACCCTGGCCGTGACCACGGCAATGGGTGGGGCGAAGCAGTGGCCGGACGGCAACGGCAAACGGCGCCACCCCAAGGAACACGGCGCAAGCCCCGGCCGCCTTGGACAGGGCGCTGCTGTCACGGCAATCCACCGGACCAGCCGCCCGCAGATGCCGCACTCGTCCTGACCAGCCGAAAATACTAAACAGCCTGGCTGCGCCCAATATTGGGTGCCGCCAGGCTGTTCTTTGTGGCTGGCAGGGCTGGGCCATCAAGGTTGCGGGGATTCCGTCACTACCTCCGCCGGTTCCTTGTCCAGCCGCCAGCCGCGCCACACCGGATGCCGGAGCTTGCCGCTTCCGGTCCATTCACCGAAGGTCACCTCACCCACCAGGGCGGGGTTCACCCAGTGCGCGTCTGCCGCGTCCGCCGAGGGAACGTCATCGAACGGCGACGTCTTCCGGGCCAGCCCCTCCATCTTTTTCCGCAGTTCCTCCAGTTCACGCATGCTGAAGCCGCTTCCCACACGGCCCACATACCGCAGCGCTTTGCCCTCCGGAATGCCGATCAGGAGGGAGCCCACGGTGTTGGACCTGTCGCCCCTGCCGGGGCGCCAGCCGCCCACCACCACTTCCTGGGTCTTCTCGATCTTGAGCTTGATCCACGTGTGGGTCCGCTGCCCGCTCACGTAGCGGCTGTCCGCCCGCTTTGCCATCACGCCCTCCAGGCCCAGCTCGCGGGCGCTTTCCAGGATGTGTTCCACCCTGTCGTCCAGGGTCTCCGATAGTTCCACCGGGCAATCGGCGGGCTTGAAAAAGTCAGCGAGGCGTTCCCGCCGTTTCCGCAGGGAAAGCCTGCGCAGGTCGTCGCCGCCATCGGCCAACAGGTCAAAGAGCATCATCCGGACCGGGATGGCAGCACGGGCACGTTTCACGTCGCCCGGCCTGGTCAGCTTCATCCTGCCCTGCAGGAGCCCGAAGTCAGGCGTGCCGGAAGGCCCGACGGCGATAATCTCGCCATCCGCGATGAAGTCCTGCGGTGGCCAGCAGCTCCGGTCCGTGAATTCGGGATAACTGGCCGACATGTCGTTGCCGTTGCGGCTCAGGAGCCGGATCCGGTCGCCGTCCGCCACTACGAGCGCACGGATCCCGTCCCATTTGAGTTCGAAGAGCCAGTCGCTGCCGTGCAAATCCGCCGGGGTGCCCGCCGAGGCCAGCATGGGGGCCGGGTCCTCCTGGAGGCTATCCCGTCGCGGTGCTGCCGGCCTGGAAGCTGCCGTGCGGGCAGGGCTGGCCGGTTCTTTGGCGCCAGCCGGTTCCCTGGTGCCACCCGGCCTTTTCCGTGCCCCTGGAACCCTGTCCATCAGATGGATGAGCCATTGTGACTCCTCGCCCTGGCCCTTCCCCGTGTGGATCAGGGCGAACCTCTTGCTGCCGCTTAGCCCGCCGCCCTCACGGCCCGTCAGCGTGGCAATGACTTCCTTGCCGTTGACCCATTTCTCGAGCTCATAGACGCCCTTGTCCCAGATGCTCACACTGCCCGCACCGTACTCGCCCTTGGGGATGTCGCCTTCAAAATCGGCGTAGTCCATGGGGTGGTCTTCGGTCTGTACCGCCAGATGGTTTTTGTCCCCTGACTCCGGCACACCCTTTGGCAGCGCCCAGGAGACAAGCACGCCCTCGTGCTCCAGCCGGAAGTCATAGTGGAGCCGGCTTGCGTGGTGTTCCTGGATGACGAAGATCTCCTTGCCCGCCTGCGCCGGTACGCCGTTGCTTTTTGCCGCGTGGTGCTCTTCCGCGGTGAACGGCTCGGGCGTCTTGCCCTGGTCGCGCAGGGACCGGTACTTGTTCAGCCGAGGGTCCGCGTGCCCGCCGCTGCGCGATCCGGCTGTTTTCGGAG
Source organism: Arthrobacter globiformis (assembly GCF_030817195.1). Taxonomy (NCBI): domain Bacteria; kingdom Bacillati; phylum Actinomycetota; class Actinomycetes; order Micrococcales; family Micrococcaceae; genus Arthrobacter; species Arthrobacter globiformis. Next base: position 765,920 of record NZ_JAUSYZ010000001.1, read on the forward strand.
GCTCGGGGGCTGCGTGGGTGGTGCCGGGGTGGACAGCATGAGCGGGGACGGGGTGGCCGGTGCCCGCACTGACCGGGGCGAAGGGGTCCTTGCCGGCCGCCACCCGGCGCATGACCTCCTCATAGTCCAGATGCTTGAGCGACGGCGAGCTCAACTCCCGCCAGGTCCGCGGAGCCGCCACGGTGGGGTGCAAGCGCCCGCGGAGCGAATACGGAACGATGGTGGTCTTCGCGGCGTTGTTCTGGCTCCAGTCCACCAGGACCTTGCCGGTCCGGAGGGTCTTCTTCATGTCACTGACGGCCAGGTCCGGGTGGTCGGCCTCCAGCGCCCGCGCCAGTTCACGGGCGAAAGCTGACACCTCATCCGAGGTCTGCGTACCTTTCAGGACCGCGTACAGGTGGATCCCCTTGCTGCCGCTGGTGACCGGAACCGGCTCAAGTCCCACGTCCTGCAGGATGGTCCGGGCCAACTTGGCCACCTCCACGCATTCAGGCAGTCCCGCGCCCTCCCCGGGATCGAGGTCCAGGACCAGCCGGTCGGGAGGCAGGGCACTGCCGTGGGAGTCCACTGTCCACTGCGGCACGTGGATCTCCAGCGAGGCGATCTGCGCCAGCCAGGTGAGGGTGGCAGGATCATTAACCAGCGGATAGTAGTTGGTGTTGCTCTTGTGCGTGATGGCGGCGCGGGGCACCCAGCCCGGGGCAGAGTCGTCCAGGTTCTTCTGGAAAAACATCTCGCCGGGCTGCGCCTCGGTTCCTACCCCGTGCACCCATCTTTTGCGGGTTGCCGGCCGGTTTCTGGCGGCGGGGATCAGCACCGGGGCCACAGCGGCGTAATAGGCGATGACGTCCGCCTTGGTGGTGCCGGTGGCGGGATACATCACTTTGTCGAGGTTGGTCAGGGTCAGTTCGCGGCCGCCGACCCGCACGCGTTCCTTACCGCCGGCCATGGGGCTTCACCTCCGGCGTTGTGTGCTGTTGACTTGTCCCATGAGAGCCATTTGGAAAGGCGCCATCGCGTTCGGGCTGGTCAACGTCCCGGTGAAGGTCTACAGCGCCACCGAGGACCACGACATCAGCCTCCATCAGGTGCACAACGCCGACGGCGGCCGGATCCGCTACCAGCGCCGCTGTGAGGTCTGCAGCGAGATCGTCGACTACTCCGACATTGAGAAGGCCTACGAGGACGACGGCCGGACAGTGATCCTCACCAAGGAGGAGCTCAAGTCCATTCCCGCAGAGAACAGCCACGAAATCGAAGTGGTGCAGTTCGTCCCCTCCGAACAGCTCGACCCCATCATGTTCGAGAAGAGCTATTACCTGGAGCCGGATTCCAAGTCGCCCAAGGCCTACATGCTGCTGCGCCGGGCCCTGGAGGACACCGAGCGCGTGGCCGTGGTGCAGTTCGCGCTGCGGGACAAGACCCGGCTGGGTGCTTTGCGGATCCGGGACGACGTCCTGATGCTGCAGGCGCTGCTGTGGGCGGATGAGGTCCGGGACGCCTCGTTCCCTTCCCTGGACACGTCCATCCGCATCTCCGCGCAGGAACGGGAGATGTCCGCCGCGCTGGTGGAGTCCATGGCCTCCGACTTCGAGCCCGAGCAGTTCACCGACGACTACCAGGCCCAGCTCCGGCAGCTTATCGAGGCAAAACTGGAAAAGGGCGATGCGCTGGACACCGAAGAGACGTTCGGTGCCGAGGCCGAGGGTGGCAAGGGAGAAGTCATCGACCTGATGGAGGCCCTGAAACGCAGCCTCGACAAGAAGCGCGGGGGAGGGGCGGCCGCACAGGAGACCTCTGAAGACGACTCGTCCGAGGACGAACCGTCCGGTCCGGCAAAGCGCAGCGGCCGCAGCAGCAGCCGGAGCAGCACCGCCCAAAAGGACGCCGAAGATTCCGACGCCGAAACTGCCAAGAGCGGTACCGCCAGGACCCGCAGCAAGACCGCCGGCGCCGCTAAGACGAGTGCTGCGTCCAAGACCAGTACCGCTTCCAAGACCAGCGCTGCATCGAAAACCGGCACAGCGTCGAAAACAGGTACGGCGTCGGCGACAAAGACCGCCTCCAAGACCGGCGCCGGTTCCAAAACCGGCGCTGCCTCGAAGACCGATACCGCTGCCAAGCCCACGGCGAAGGCCGCGCGGAAGGGCGCCTGACAGGGCGGGCGCCCCCCGGCGCGGCTGCACGTGCACCCGCTTAGGAATTCCTGAGCGCGGAGATGAGTTCGCTCTTTTTCTTGCCTGAGTACCCCTTGAGGCCGATTTCCTTGGCTTTGCCCTTGAGCTGGTCCACGGTCCAGTCCTCATAGTTCCCGGACTTGCCGCCCTTGCGGCCCACCTCCGAGCGTCCCTTCTTGGCTGCCGCGTTGGAGACGCGGGCCGCCTTCTGCTTCGAGGCCCCCTCGTCGCGGAGCTCTTCGTAGAGTTTTGGACTTTTCAGGCTGGGGTTCTTCTTCCCTGGCATTGCTACCTCCGTGATGGGACGACCCGTCGAAAGGAACGGTCGGGTGGATCAGGTCAGTGGGCTCCCGGACTGTCCACTTCGCCGCGGTCCACCGCGGCTCGCCAGGCGCCCGTCTCGATGCCGCGGGTTTCGATGAACTCCTTGAACCGCATCAGGTCGGAGGACACCTGCTGCTCATCAACGTGGGCGGCGGCTCCGGCCCTTTCCAGCAGGCTCTCGGGCTCCCATTCGAGTTCCACGTTCACGCGGCAGAGGTCCTCGCCCAGGTTCTCGAACGTGACTCGGCCGGCGTTGCGGGGCTTGTCCTTGCTGACCCAGGCAATGCACCGGTCCGGCGTCTGTTCCAGGATCTGTGCGTCGTATTCGCGCCTGACGCCCGCCACGCTGGTGCGGAAATGGAGGGATGTTTCATCGATCTGCTCCACGGACTCGACGCCCTTCATGAAACGGGGAAACGATTCGAACTGTGTCCACTGGTTGTAGGCCGTGCTGACTGGCACCTCGACGTCCACGCTTTCCTGCAAGGTTTCCACTCTGTCATCCTCCTTCAGCCCGGCAGTCCCGGGGTCAATCAAATGGCTGGCCACAGTTCCAAGCTAGTGCGGCGCAGAACCAAAAACAAGAAACTACTAAGGTTGCTTACTTCCGTAAAATCGCCCGCTGGTCAGGTGCGATGACGGCCACGGCAATGCACCAGCGGCCAAAAGCATCCGGAAACGGCAACGGCCGGCCTCCGCTGCAGTGCCCTAACGGGAGCTGCTGCGGAGGCCGGCCGTAAAGCGCGCGGTGCCTACTCGGCGTCGTGATCCGTTTCCAGGATCTGGACCAGGCGCTCGAGGGCGGCGTCGGCGCCATCACCATCGGCCCGCAGCACCACAACGTCGCCGTGCGATGCGCCAAGGCTCATGAGGGAAAGGATGCTGGCCGCGTCCATGGCCTCGTCGGCAGGCTCCCCTTCGCGGGCAATGGTGATGTCGAGGTCAAACTCGCCTGCTGCCTCAGCGAAGATGGCGGCGGGGCGGGCGTGCAGGCCTACGCGGCTGGCGACGGTTGCGGTACGTTCGGACATTTCTGCTCCTTGCATTTGCAGTGTGGGTTGGGGTGCTGAAGGACAGCGCGATCAGACAGTTACGGGGACGCTCTCCACCGTATCAACGGCCTTGCGGGCAGCCCAGCGTTTGAGGGCCACCACGATGAGCGCCGTGACCACGGTTCCGGCCAGGATGGACACGATGAACATCAGGACGTTGCCGATGGCGAAGAACACGAAGATGCCGCCGTGCGGTGCCTGGGACGTGACGCCGAAGGCCATGGTGAGCGCACCGGTGACAGCGCCACCGACCATGCTCGCCGGGATGACGCGGAGCGGGTCCGCCGCAGCGAACGGAATGGCACCCTCGGAGATGAAGGAGGCGCCCAGCAGCCAGGCGGCCTTGCCGTTTTCGCGCTCGGCCAGGCTGAAGAGCTTCTTGTCCAGGACGGTGGCCAGGGCCATCGCCAGCGGCGGCACCATGCCGGCGGCCATCACGGTGGCCATGATCTGCCAGGGCGCCTGGTTGGTGGCGCTGCCGGCGCCGAGGCCGGCGACGGCGAAGGCGTAGGCCACCTTGTTGACGGGGCCGCCGAGGTCGAAGCACATCATGAGGCCGAGGATGATGCCCAAAACGACGGCGGAGGCGCCGGACATGCCCGAGAGCCAGCTGTTCAGCCCGACGGTGATGCCGGCAATCGGTCCACCGAGGAACAGGAACATCGCGCCGGAGGCGATGATGGAGGCCAGCAACGGAATGATGACGACGGGCATCAAGCCACGGAGCCAGCGCGGCACTGACCATGTTCCGATCAGGTGGGCGATGTAGCCGGCGAGCAGGCCGCCGACGATGCCGCCGAGGAAGCCGGCGCCCATGAAGCCGGAGACGGCACCCGCTACGAAGCCCGGTGCAATACCCGGACGGTCGGCGATTGCGTAGGCAATGTAGCCGGCGAGGGCGGGAACCAGGAAGCCCATGGACAGGGCACCGATCTTGAAGAAGACGGTTCCGAGGTACAGGGCGAGGTTGCCGTCGGGAAGGTTGACCAGGGAGTTGTTGGCCAGAATGTCGTTGGCCTTGGTGCCCAGGGCGATGTCGAACCCGGCCAGCAGGAAGCCCAGCGCGATCATGAGGCCGCCACCGGCCACGAACGGGATCATGTAGCTCACACCGGTGAGCAGTGCCCTCTTCAGCTTCTGGCCAATGTGCTCGCCCTTTTCCGCAGCTTCCTTTTCCGCCTGCTCTTCGGCACCGAAGTGCGGGACGCGGCGCGCGTGCGGGTCGTTGGCTGCGGCGAGTGCTTCCTGGACCATCTTGGCGGGTTCGTCGATGCCCCGCTTGACGGGCGCGTTGATGACCGGCTTGCCGGCGAAGCGCTCCTTGCCGCGCACGTCCACGTCCACGGCGAAGATCACGGCGTCGGCTGCGGCAATGATTGCCGGGTCCAGCGGCTTGGCGCCGGAGGAGCCCTGGGTCTCGACCTGCAGGTCAACGCCCATTTCCTGGGCCGCGGCCACGAGGGAGTCCGCGGCCATGTAGGTGTGCGCGATGCCGGTGGGGCAGGCCGTGACGGCGACGAGGCGTCGCGGTCCACTGGCAGCAGCGTCACCGGAAGTAGCGCCGGCAGTGGCGGCACCGGCAGCAGTAGCGCCGGCAGCAGCCGGGGCCGCTGCTTCGGGGGCGGAAGGGGCCGGCTTGTCCGCCAGGGCGTTGTCCACGAGCTCCACGATTTCTTCCCGGGACGTGGCCGCGCGGAGTGCACCGGTGAAGTCCTTTTTGATGAGCGAGCGGGCAAGCTTGGACAGCAGCTTCAGGTGCTCCTGGTCGGCGCCGGCCGGTGCAGCGATGAAGAAGATGAGGTCGGCAGGACCGTCCTTGGCGCCAAAGTCGACGGGCTGGGACAGGCGTGCCATGGCAAGGGTCGGTTCGGTCACGGCAGCCGAGCGGCAGTGCGGGATGGCGATGCCGCCGGGAACGCCCGTGGCAGTCTTCTGCTCGCGGGCGAAGGCATCGGCGAAGAGGCCTTCAACTTCGCTGGCGCGTCCGTTGGCGGCAACACGGCCGGCCAGGTGCCGGATCACGTCCTCGGGCGAATTGCCCAGGTTCTGGTCAAGCTCGACCAGGTCCGCGGTGATGAGCTGAGTCACTGTCAATCCTTCCGGAGAGCCGTGATGGTTACGGCGTCGGGGGTTGTTTGGTGGACTGCCGGGACGGTGGAGCCCGGCAGGGAAGCGGCAGCGGCGCCATGCGCCACAGCCTGGCGGAGGCAGTCAGCCGGGGCGGCGCCCTGGCTGGCGGCCAGCAGATAGCCGGCCAGCGACGAGTCACCGGCGCCGACCGTACTGACTGCGGTGACCGGCGGGTGCGTGGCCAGCCACGCGCCGTCGGCCGTCACGAGGACAGCGCCCTTTGAACCGAGCGTTGCCAACACGGCCCCCACACCGGAACGCACGACGGCGGCAGCTGCCGCCGCGGCGGCATACGGATCCGCTTCAAGTTCCTCAGCCGTGCTTGCCGAGGAAAATCCTGCTGCTGCGGCCAGTTCGGCCAGCTCCTCGGCATTGGGTTTGAGCAGGTCCGGTTTTCCGGACGCCACTTCTGTTGCGTCACCGGCGACGGCCGCTGCCAGTGGAGCGCCGGAGGAGTCGACGGCGATCTTCGGGACCTGGGCCCCGGAGTCGGCATTGCGCAGCCGCCGCGTGACCGTGGCATAGAAGTCAGCGGGAACGCCGGGCGGAAGTGAGCCCGCCAGGACCACCCAGCTGGCTCCGCGTGAACGTTCCAGGAGCAGGCTGATCAGGGCCTCCTGGGCGTCCTCGGCGAGGACAGGGCCAGGTTCGTTGATTTTGGTGGTCACACCGCCCGGCTCCGTCAGCGCCACGTTGGTGCGCAACGGTTCGTGGATGGCCAGCGAAGCGAAGGGCACGCCTTCTTCCCGCAGGCCGGCCAGCACGGGATCGGTTTCCGCGCCGGGCAGGACAGCAAGTGTTTCGAGGCCGGAGGTTACGAGGGCACGGGAAACATTAACTCCCTTGCCGCCGGATTCCTGGCGGACGGAAACCGCACGCTGCACTTCGCCCCGCTCGAGCGGACCGGGCAGCGCCACCGTCCGGTCCAGGCTCGGGTTTGCTGTGAGGGTGACAATCATGCGACTACCACCTCCACGCCGGCGTCGGCGAGGGCCGCAGCTAGTTCCGAGCTGGGTTTGCGGTCAGTGATCACGGTATCCAGATCTTTCAACGAGGCGAACTGGACGAGCGTTTCCGCATCCAGCTTGGACGAGTCGGCCAGCACCACGATGCGGCGTGCCGAATGGACGAAGGCAGCCTTGACGGCGGCTTCTTCAGAATCTGGTGTGCTGAGGCCAAAGCTTGCATGGATGCCGTTGGTCCCCACAAAAGCGATATCCGGACGCAGCTTGCCGGCGGCTTCCACCGTGCCCTGGCCCACCGCGGCCTGCGTGAGTCCGCGGACCCGTCCTCCGAGAATCTGCAGGGCGATGCCTGGTGTGCTTGCAAGCTTGGCGGCGATGGGAACGGCGTGCGTGATGACAAGGAGTTCCTGGGCCGGATCGGCCGGTTTGGCCGGAGCTGCGGCGCCGCGTCGGGCGAGGAGGTCGGCGAGGACTTCGGTGGTGGACCCGGCGTCGAGGAGGATGCTGCTGGAGGGGCCCTTCGGAAGGAAACCGAGGGCGGCTTCGGCGATGCGAAGCTTCTGCGCCTGCCGCTGGATGGTCCGCTCGAGGATGCTCTCCTCCGTGGTGCTGAAACGGTCTGCGGATACCGCCCCGCCGTGCACGCGGCGCACCGTGCCTGCCGACTCCAGGGCGGCGAGGTCCCGGCGGACAGTCTCGGTGGTGATGCGGAAGCGCTCGGCGAGGTCGGTCACGCTGGCGCGGCCGCTGGCTGCAACGAGCCCGGCGATCTGCTGCTGACGTTCCTCGGCAAACACATACCCTCCATTGCGTAGTCACTGCGCTGCAATTTTGCAGTGCGTCTTCCTGCACCCGTCGTATCCCTCGATCAGTAACTTTGGTCAGTGACCGCTGTCACAAATCTGCAAGTACTTGACTTTATCTTCGTTCTTGTTGGTTTGTCAACGAAAAAGCAACAGAAAACCAAAATGGCCGGATCCGACCCGAAGGTCCGGTCCGGCCATGCTGCTGGCTTCACCGCTGCCCGTTCATTTTCGCCGTCGCAACTAGATACCGTTGTCGTGGCTTTCATTCCGGGTGATCCTTTCACCCGTGTTGGGGTCCACGACGGAACGTGTTTCGCTGATGCGGCGGCTCCGGCCGGGGGAGGCTATGACCAGGGAGGCGATGAGGCCGATCACCCCCACGGCCATCAGGATGTAGCCGATCAGAGCCTGATCCACGTTGGGAATGAGGCCTGGTGTGATGGCCCAGGCAAGGATCGCGCCCAGGGCGATGAGGAAGATGGCGGAACCGATTCTCATGACTTGCTCCTTGCGTTCGCGGACTTCTCGTAACTTGGTTCTTACGGTTGGTCGTGCGTCATTTGCTAAGTGTGCTGTCAAGCGTCAGGCTACATCCGGCTAACTTCCGTTTCAATCAAATCCGCAGGTCAGGGCGAGGGTGGCTTTCGGCAACTCGATAGGCTGATCGGATGGAGACGGTTGTATGGTCCAAGCCGGAGGAGGAGCGTCCCGGCACCCCGCTGCTGGTGATGATGCACGGCTACGGGACCGATGAATCCCGGATGGTTAATCTCTTCGATTATCTCCCCGCGGAATTCACCTGTGCGGCACTCCGCGCGCCCATGCCAATCGCTGAGGGCTACGGCTGGTTCCTGCTGGACTATTTCCTGACCAACGATTTTGCAGATGTCATCGCCGCAGCCAATTCCGTGTTTTCCTGGATCGACTCGGTCCGGTCGCGCCACACCAGCGTGAGCCTGCTGGGCTATTCGCAGGGGATGGCCATGGCGAGCACGCTCCTGCGCCTGCGGCCCCGGGGCTTCCCTGCCGTGGTGGGGCTTTCCGGGTTCGTCCTGGACAACGACCTGCTGGCGCTCAGCGAGTCGTTTGACGAGCGGCCCCCGTTCTTCTGGGGCAGGGACAAAGCCGACCTCGTGATTAACGGGGACGCAACCGCCTACACGGAGGAGTGGCTCAACACGCATACCCGGCTCACGGCGAGGACATATCCCGGCATGGGCCACGCCATGTCGAAGGCCGAGATGGTGGACGTCAGTGCGTTCCTGCGGCACTATGTCCTGGGCTGAATCCGGGCTTCGGCCGAGGCGGAATTAAAAACAGTTGCGGGCTAAAACTGCAAGCGCTTACACTCTTCTTCGGCCGGGACCCGGCCGGCAGGCGTCCATCCGGGGGTGGTGGCGGCTGGCAGTGCACCAGTGAAGAGTGTTCGAAAGGGCAGGACCGCGCCATGCATCCTTGCGCCACCCGTCCTGCGGGGATGTTCCGCTGGCTTGCCCTGAACCGCCCGCGCCCTCATCATGGACATAGACAAAAAACCGTGCGCCCGCGCATGGAAGCCTTCTGCCTGGCCCGCAACGCCGCGGCGCAAGTGGCGGAACCGCGCGAATTCACCCGCCGGACATAGCCCGGCCGGTACGTAACCAAACCGGCCGCGCAAACAGTGGGACGCCGTTGGCGGACGGGGCAACGCAGCCCGGTCGCAGGATACGCCAGCCTGTTGTTCAAGCTGCAGAATCACCGTAACTGAACCCGCCAAGCCCGCTGCTCGCCAAGCCCGCTGCTCTGAACGGCAGGTGCTGCAGGCGGCAGGCTTTGCAGCGGCCGGTTCTGCCAGCGCACCAAACTCTTAGGTCACCGGTGACCACGTTCCTCGTAATTCCCAACACATTGCTGTCCGACCCCCGAAAGGACACGGAACAAAGCATGATCAAAACCCTGAATACCAGCGCTGGCAGCCGGCCAAACAGCTGGACCCGCGCCGCCGCCATCCTTTTTGACCTTGACGGCGTGCTCACGCCCACGGCCGTGGTCCACGAGCGCGCCTGGCAGGAACTGTTCGACGGCTACCTCGAAACCGTTCCCGAAAAGGACGGCTACCGGGAAAGCGACTACTTTGACCACATCGACGGCAAGCCGAGGTTCGACGGCGTCCGGGACTTCCTGACGTCCCGTGGCATCACGCTTCCCGAGGGCCCCGCCGACGACGATCCGGACAACATCACGGTCCAGGGCCTGGGCAACCGGAAGAACCGGATCTTCAACGACATTGTCAGCTCCGGCGTGGAGCCCTTCGCGGGATCGGTGCGTTTCCTGGAAGCCGCGCTGGACCGCGGACTGAAGGTCGCCGTCGTCTCCTCCTCACGGAACGCCCCCTCGGTGCTGCGTGCGGCGGGGCTGGCGGACCGGTTCCCGGTGGTCGTGGACGGCGTCGTGGCCGCTGAGGAAGGGCTGCCCGGCAAGCCGGACCCCGCGACCTACGAGTATGCCGCCCGGCTTCTGGACCTGCCCAGCGAGCAGTGTGTCGTCGTCGAGGACGCCGTGTCCGGCGTGCAGGCGGGCAGCGCCGGCAGTTTCCACTCAGTCATCGGCGTCGACCGTGGGGCCGGGCGGCAGACGCTGCTCGACGCCGGCGCCACCCTGGTGGTCAACGACCTCGAGGAACTTCTTTAGGCCCGCAGCTCCCGTACACCAACCGGGCCCCGCAGGCCCGACAGAACTTCCAGCACCATTTTCGACCGTCTAAGGAACGCCACTCATGGCACTCATCAACGCTGACCGCGTCCGCTTCCCCAGTGATCCCTGGAGGCTCGTGGAGACGAGCCACGTACCCGGCGACGCCGGGACGCTCGAGACGCTCTTCGCCCTCGGCAACGGACACCTCGGTGTCCGGGGTGCCCACTGGGCATCGGCCGATGCTGAACTGCCCGGCAGCTTTATTAACGGGTTCCACGAGATCTGGGACATCAAGCACGCCGAGAATGCCTACGGCTTCGCGCGCACGGGCCAGCGCATCCTCTACATTCCGGACGCCAACAACTTCACGGTCATCATTGACGGCGAAATGCTCAGCCTCACCGAATCGGCAGTGCTGGACTACCGGCGGTCCGTTGATTTCGCCACCGGCATCTACGAGTGCAGCATCGTCTGGCAGTGCCGTTCCGGCGCCACGGTGACCACCGTGGAGCGCCGGGCCGTGGGCTTCGAAGCGCGCGGCAGCCTGGGCATCTCCTTGGAGGTTTCTGCCGACCGGGCAGTCTCCGTCGACGTCACCTCGTCCGTCATCAACCGGCAGGACCAGCCGGTGGAGGACCATTCCGCCCACGACCCGCGCCGGTCGGGCCGGCACGCGGGCCGTGTCCTGCTGCCTCTCAAGATGGAGGGCGGCGACGGTTCACTGCGCCTGTCGTGGGAGGCCGCTGAATCGAAGCAGCGGGTGGGGATGGCCGTCGAGCACTGGACGTCCGCCGGTCACCAGCCGTTCGATACCCTCGTGGACCAGGACGACAGCAGCGTCCGCTACGTGCTGGCGGTCGCCGCCGACGAGCCGTTCCGGCTCGAAAAGAGCGTCAGCTACGCCGTGTCCCGGGGTGTCCGGAGGGGTGTGCCCGGCGCTGCGGACGCGGAAGCCGGGGAGGACCCGGCCGTCGCCGCGGAAGCCGGGCTGAAGCCGGTTGGCGATGTCTTCGCCGAAAGCGAGGCACACTACCGCAGCTACTGGGCCAGCGCCGACATCCAGGTGGGCGGACAGCCGGAACTGCAGCAGGCCATCCGCTGGAACCTCTTCCAGCTCGCGCAGGCCACCGCGAGGGCGGGTGTCGCAGGCATCCCGGCCAAGGGCGTCACCGGCTCGGGCTACGACGGGCACTACTTCTGGGACCAGGAGGTTTACCTCCTGCCGTACATGACGTATTCAAACCCCGACGGCGCGCGCCAGGTCCTGGAGTTCCGCCACGAGATGCTCCCGGACGCCAAGATCCGCGCCAAGGAGCTGAGCGTGGACGGCGCGCTTTTCCCCTGGCGCACCATCAACGGCCTGGAGGCGAGCGCCTACTACGCTGCCGGTACTGCGCAGTTCCACATCGCCGCGGCCGTTGCCTTCGCCACCAACAGGTACCTCTGGGCCAGCGGTGATTCGGAGTTCCGGGCCGGGATGGGCGCCGACCTGCTCATCGAGACCGCCCGCATGTGGGTTTCCCTGGGCTTCTTCGGCAAGGACGGCCTGTTCCACATCCACGGCGTGACGGGCCCGGACGAGTACACCGCGGTGGTGAACGACAACCTCTACACGAACGTCATGGCCCGGTTTAATCTCCGGGCAGCCGCAGCACTGAACCACGCGGCGGTCGACGACGCCGAACGGGAGCTGTGGGAGGCGGCTGCAGAGCGGATCCAGCTGCCCTTCGACGAGCACTTCCAGGTGTACTCGCAGGACAACGACTTCATGACCCTGGAGCCATGGGACTGGACAACGCCGCGCTCCAAGTATCCGCTGCTCCTGAACTTCCACCCGCTGGTGATCTACCGCCACCAGGTGCTGAAGCAGGCGGACACGGTGCTGGCCATGTTCCTGCAGTGGCAGGAGTTCACCGCCGAGGAAAAGCGCCGCGCCTTCGACTTCTACGATCCGATCACCACGGGGGACTCCACGTTGTCGGCGTGTGTCCAGGGGATCATGGCCGCCGAGGTGGGTTACCGCAAGGCTGCCTTAGAGCACTTCACCAATGCCGTGTTCATCGACCTGGACAACTCCCACGGCAACACGATCGACGGCGTCCACATCGCCTCCACCGGCGGAGTGTGGAGCTCGCTGGTGTGCGGCTTCGCGGGGCTCCGCGACCAGGGCCCCGTGCCCTTCTTCGATCCCCGGCTGCCCGAGGAATGGGACATCCTGCGCTTCCACCTGCAGCTCCAGGGCCGCCGGCTCCTGGTGGAACTCGATCAGGACAGCATTACGCTGACGGTCCTCGACGGCGGAGCGCTGGACATCGACGTGCGCGGGGTCCGGCACTCCGTGGCTTCCCAGCCGGTGCGGGTTTCGCTGGAACCGGTGCACGTCCCCGAGCCCTCGGTGTTCCCCAGCGGGCCGCCGACGGCGAGCATCCCCGTGGTGCGCGCCCGCGAGTGACAGGAGCTTGCTGGCGCCCGGTCAGGGACGGGCGTCGGCGGACACACGGTAGCCGGCACACGGTTAGCTGGTGGCCTCGGCTCCGGCGGGCAGCGGGTCCCGGCGGTCGAGCGGATGGGCGATTTCGTCCGTGGACATCCGGGCCACCAGCAGGGCCACCACCGCCATGACCGGGCAGACCCCGCCCGCCACCAGGAAGATGAGCCAGATCGGGAGCACGGCGGCGGCGGGACCGGCCAGCGCCATCGAGACCGGCATCAGCGCCAGCGACACGAAGAAGTCCAGGCTGGAAACCCGCCCCAGCAGATGCGGCGGCACACGCCGCTGCAGCAGCGTTCCCCAGATGACCATGCCCACACTGCCCGTGGCGCCGAAAATGAAAAGTGCCAGGGCCAGCAGCCAGAAGCTATCCATGAGCCCCACCGCTGCCAGCGGCAGGGTGCCCGCTCCCCAGCACGCCATCATGACGGTCAGGTAGCGGCGCGGGAGCCGGACGGACGCCGTAACCAGCGAGGCCACGGCGCTGCCGACCCCCATGACGGCCAGCAGGAACCCGAACATGCGGCTGTCCCCGCCCAGCTGGTCCCGGATCACGAAAGGCAGGAGCACTTCGATGGGCCCGATCAGGAACAGCACCGAGATGCACGCCCACAGCAGCGTCCAGAGGAGCCACGGCGTCCGGACCGTGTAGCTGACACCCTCACGGAGGTCGGAGAAGAAGGACGTCTTGGCTGGTGCCTTGGCGGCTCTGGGGGTCTCTGCAGCGGGGGCCTCGGCGCCGGGGGCCGCAAGGGCGTGCTGGCCGAGGAAGTTCAGGATGATGAAGGCCAGCAGGTGGCACACGGCCACGCCCGTCACCGCATGCGACGGCGACAACGCCGCCACAACGAGGCCGGCCACGGCAGGACCCGCCGCCTGCTGCAGCGTGGGGCGCAGGGTTCCTTCCATGCCGTTGGCGGCCAGCAGGTCCTCCGGCGGCAGGATCCGCGGCAGAATCGCCGAGTATGCCGGGAAGAAAGAACGCCGCCCCGACCCCAAGGACGAAGGCGCCGGCCACCAAATGCCAGAGCTGAAGCCAGCCTGCCATCGCCAGCCCGCTGACAGTTGCGATCACCGCAAGGTTGGTTCCCTCGACGGCGATGATCAGCAGGCGCTGCGGAACGCGGTCCGCTGCGATGCCGCCGGCAAGGACGAACGCCACGAGACCCACGCTGCCTGCCGCGGCCACGAGGGACAGCTCGAGCGGACCGCCGCCGATGTGGATGACCTGGTACACCATGGCCACCGCCCACATGCCTGAGCCGAAGATGGATATGGCGAGGGCGCCGATCAGGACGCGGTATTCGCGGTGGGAAAAGGGTCGAAAGGCGCGGGGGAGGGGCACACGGCAATCTTAGGCCGAGCCTCTGGCGCGTGGAACGCGTGCGGCGGGATAGGCTCTAGCCATGGGGAACACACCGGCCCGGCCGGGGCGGCGCAATGTGGCGCTGATCGGCGCAAACTTCGGCCTTGCCCTGCACCCGGTGGACCGGAACGGCGTCCATATTCCCGGCGAACCGGCCAGTTGTTTCGCCTCCTTCTGGGTGGCCGACTGGTCCCGGTGGGGCACCGGAACGGTCCTCATGGTCGCCACGCTCCAGGGCTGGCGCAGCTACGGCTCCAACGAAATCTTCGCCTCCTGCCTTGCCACGGAACTGACACGCTTCTTTCCGGAGGCCGCGCGCTTTCCGCTCGGCGCGGTCAGTCACACCCAGGACGAGTTCGACGTCGAACTGGACCTTGAGCGCGGATTCCGGGCGACGGGGCGGCGGGCCGCCCTCGAAATCTCCGGGGTACTCGACCGGCGGCAGTTCTCCGCGCCGGACTTCCAGCTGGGACCCGCCAGCGCCTCCATGAGCAACGTCTACCATCCCTGCAGCGGAGGCAAACTCTCCGAGTTCGGCGTCGAATGGCCCGGCGCCCCCACTGTCTACCCCGGACCCCGCGGGCCGTCCTCGTCCGCGTACATGGCCGTGGGCGAGTCCTGGGCGCTGTGAGGGCCGGGCTGATGTGAGGGCCGGGCCGGCACCGCAGTGATCAGCATGCTTGGTATCTTGGCGTGTGGCCTAGTGTTAAGGCTAGACGGCGGGAATTGACCGCCGCTTGTTCCGAGGTAGAGGTGATGATGGCCAAGCGACGCAACCCCGCGATGAGAATCGCGCAGGAGACAGCCCACAACGCCGTGTTCGACGCCCACGGCAATCCCAAACCCGGCGTGCACAACGTGCTGCTGAGGGCGGTGGAGATCCAGCGCCCGCTGGTGGTGGCGAACATCCGCCGGCTCCAGCGGCGCAACCCGCGCGCATCCGCCGCCCAGCTCGCGGACATCCTGGAGCGCGACTATCTTCGGGCAGTGACAGGCGGGGGAGCGCTGGTCGGGGCCACCGCCCTCGTTCCCGGGGTCGGCACGGTGGCGTCACTGGGCCTCTCCGCAGCCGCCACCGTCGGTTTCCTCGAGGCAACGGCCCTGTACGCCACCTCGCTGGCCGAACTGCACGGGATCCGGATGACGGACCCGGAGAAAGCCAGCACCCTGGTGATGGCCGTGATGCTCGGCGAGGAGGGCACCGCGCTGCTTGGTTCGCTCAGCGGCCAGGCCATGGGCCGCGGCAAGGGTGCCAGCCAGGCCTGGGGAAATGCGCTCGCGGGCAGGATGTCGTCGTCCGGGTTCGGTTTCATCCGTGAGCGCATCCAGAAGGCCTTCCTCCGGAGCCTGCTCAGGCGGCAGGGAACCGCCCTGTTCGGACGTGCGCTGCCCTTCGGCATTGGAGCGGTGGTGGGCGGGGCCGGTAACCTCATGATGGGCAGGGCCGTCGTCGCCAACGCGAAAGAGGCCTTCGGTCCGATGCCGGACACGGTGCCGGGCGAGCTCACGAGTCAACGTGACACAACGGAAGGTAGTACGGGTGGATCTGAACGCTGACCTCGGGGAGTCCTTCGGCTCCTGGACCATGGGCGATGACGCGGCCATGTTCGAGCTCATCACGAGTGCCAACGTGGCCTGCGGCTTCCATGCCGGAGACCCCGTGACGATGCTGGACAGCTGCCGTGCCGCCTATGAACTGGACGTCACGGTCGGCGCCCACGTTGGCTACCGGGACCTTGCCGGCTTCGGGCGGCGCTCCCTGGACATGTCCTTCGACGAACTGTTCGGCGACGTCCTGTACCAGCTCGGGGCGCTGGACGGCGTGGCGCACGCGGTGGGCGCCACGGTGGACTACGTCAAGCCGCACGGTGCCCTCTACAACCGGGCATTCCACGATGCCGAGCAGGCTTCCGCGCTGGTGGCAGCCATCCAGGCCTACGATCCCGGCCTGCCGATCCTGGGGCTTCCGGGTTCCGAGCTGCTGAAGCAGGCCCAGGACGCCGGGCATCCCGTGTTCCGTGAGGCGTTCGTGGACCGCGCTTACCTGCCGGACGGCACGCTGGTGCCGCGCTCGCAGGAGGGTGCCGTGCTGCACGACGTGGAGCCGATCGTTGAGCGGGCGGTGCGCCTGGCGCTCAAGGGCGAGGTGGTGGCGGTGGACGGGACCGTGGTCCGGGTGGACCCGGATTCCCTGTGCATCCACGGCGACACCCCCGGCGCGGTGGAAATGGCTGCCGCCGTCCGCGCCGGCCTGGAGGAAGCCGGCGTGGAACTGTCGCCGTTCGCCTAAAACCGGTTCGCCAAAACCCGTCAGCCCGGGGACTCAGCCCGGGGACCCAGCCTGTCAGCCGAACGTCAGGTGGGCCACCGTGAAGATGGCGAGCCCGGCGAGGGATCCCACCACCGTGCCGTTGATCCGGATGAACTGCAGGTCCTTGCCCACCTGGAGCTCGATCTTCTGCGACGTTTCCTCGGCGTCCCAGCGGGCCACCGTATCCGTGATCACCCCGGCTATGTCGGACCGATAGGTGCGGACCAGATAGCCGGCGGCGTCGCCGATCCAGGCGTTGACCTTGCCGGCCAGTTCCTCGTCGTTGACCAGCCGGGTGCCGAAATCGCGGACGGCCGCCTTGAACTTCACCGTCAGTTCGCTGTCCGGGTCGTCGACGGCGGTGAGCAGCGCGCCCTTGATGGTGGCCCAGGTGCGGGAAGCAAGTTCACGGACCTCCGGATCGCCGAGCACCTGCGCCTTGATGCCCTCCGCACGGGCGATCATGGCAGGATCGTGCTGCAAATCCTGGGCCAGGTCGGTCAGGTACTTGTCGATGGACAGCCGGACCTGGTGCTGCTGGTCGTCCTGAACCGCCCGGGTGAATTTCAGCAGTTCGATGTAGACCTTGTCCCCCACCAGGCCGTCCACGAAGCTGGGCACCCACTGCGGGGAGCGCTCGGTGACGAGCCGGCTTACCATCTGGTGGTTGGCCGCCACCCAGTCCGCGGCCCGGTCCACTAGGAGGTCCACCAGCTTGTGGTGGTGCCCGTCGGCGAAGATCCGCTCGGCCATGCGTCCCACGGGCGGGCCCCACGGGGGAGCCAGGAGGTGCCTGCGGACCATGGCCTCGATAACGGCCTGGACGTCGTCGTCGTTCAGCACTTTGAACGTACCGCGGATGACGGCGGCGCCCTCTTTGGCCACGCGCTCGGCGCCGCCCGGCCCTGACAGCCAGCTGCCCACCTTGCCGGAGATGTTGATGCTGGCGAGCTTGTCATGGACCACCTGTTCGGAGAGGAAATTGGTCTCCACGAACTCGCCCAGGGACGCGCCGATCTGGTCCTTGCGGCGCGGAATGATGGCGGTGTGCGGGATCTTCAGCCCCATGGGGTAGCGGAACAGGGCCGTCACTGCGAACCAGTCGGCCAGGGCGCCCACCATGCCGCCTTCCGCCGCGGCGCGGACGTACTCCAGCCACGGGTACTGCTTCTGCAGCGCGAAGGCCACGACGAACACCACAGCCATGGCAATGAGCAGGCACAGTGCCAGCAGTTTCATCTTCCGGAGTGCGGCCGCCTTTTCGGCGTCGCCCGCCGTGAGCTGGCGTACGACAGCGGGACGCGCCGGAGGGCGGCCGCCCTGTTCGTCGGTCCGCTCGGGGCTTTCCGGGGAAAGCTCCTCCGCCGAATCTTGCTGGGTGGTTGGCTGAGAGTTCACCTGCATGTGCCAAGCCTAGCCCCGCTTTGGCGGCCGCGGTCGGCTAACGTGTGACCATGACAGCCGACGAGTCAGCCCTAACCCGTCCCCTGGTCTACGCCCACCGGGGTGCCAGCGCGGATTTCGCCGAGCACACCCGCGCCGCCTACCTCCGGGCGCTCGCCGACGGCGCGGACGGCGTGGAGTGCGATGTGCACCTCACCCGTGATCAGCACGTTGTCCTGCTGCACGACTCCAATCTGGACCGGACCTCGGACGGTACAGGTCCCGTGGCCGAACGGACCGTCGACCAGTTGCGGCTGCTGGATTTTTCATCCTGGAAGGGCGCCCGGATCCCCGAGGCCTACGGTCCCAGGTCCGAACAGTTCCTGACCCTGCCGGACCTGCTGGACCTGCTGCGGGCTGCCGGGCGGGAGATCGGGCTGGCCATCGAGCTGAAGCATCCCAGCCCTTACCAGCTGCGGCTGGAGGACCGGGTGCTGGAAGTGCTGCGGGCCGAAGGCTGGGACTCCGCCACATCCAGGTTGGGCAACATCCGGGTGACCTTCATGAGCTTCAGCCCGGACTCGGTCAGGCACCTTTGCAAGTCTGTGCCCGGGGAGTTCATCTGCCAGCTCGTGGACGACGTGAATGTCACCGGGATCCGTGAGGAGCTGGGCCTAGGGCCTTTCACGGGCAGTGCTGTGGCCAACGTGATGAAGGCCGCGCAGCTGGAGGGTGAACGGATTCTCAACGAGGGCGCAGTGGAAATGGCCGGGCCCGGCATCGATTATGTCCGCCGGCATCCCGGCACTATCCGGCGCTGGCTGGATTCCGGGCGCCGGTTCCGGGTCTGGACGGTGGACGAGGACGACGACGTGGAGCTGTGCCGGGGGCTGGGCATCCATGAGATCACCAGCAACCGGCCGGGACAGGTCCTGGCCCAGCTCCGGCAGCCAGCCCTGGCGGCAACCTCGACCACAACCCAGTCGCAGCCGCCGTTGTGATTGAGTGGTGGCATGCCCATCACCTGGCCCCCGAAACTCCTGCGTTCCCCTGCGGTCCGTGTCGGCTTGTCCATCAGCGTCGCCACCGGCCTCTACGGGGTGTCCTTCGGGGCCCTCTCCGTGACCTCGGGCCTGGACTTCTGGCAGACCATGGCACTGAGCCTGCTGCTCTTCAGCGGCGGCTCCCAGTTTGCGTTCATCGGGGTGGTTGCCGGCGGCGGCTCGGGTCTGGCCGCAATGGGGGCCGCCACGTTGCTGGGAATGCGCAACGGAATATACGGAATGCAGCTCAACGTCCTGCTCCGGCCGCGGGGGTGGCGCCGGTACGCCGCCGCCCAGCTGACCATTGACGAGTCCACGGCCACAAGTACGGGGCAGCCGGATCCTGCCGAGCAGCAACGGGGTTTCTGGTCCGCGGGCATCGGGATCTTTGTCCTCTGGAACGTCTTCACCGCAGTTGGCGCGCTGGCCGGAGGTGCGCTGGGAGACCCGAAACAGTGGGGGCTCGACGGCGCAGCCGTCGCGGCGTTCCTCGGTCTGTTGTGGCCGCGGCTCAAGGGCCGGGAGCCGGTGGCGATCGCCGTCGTCTGCGCCATGGCCACGGTGTTGGCCGTGCCGTTCGTCCCGGCGGGTGTCCCCATCCTGATTGCCGCCGTGGTGGCCGCCGTCATCGGCTGGTTCAGCCATGGCCGCCAGGACGAAGGGCTTGAACCGGACATCGACCCCTATACGGAGCGGCACGCCGGCCATCAGCCGGGCACCGAACAGTACAAGGGCAATGGGACCAACCTCGGAGGAGCCAAATGAGTCTGTGGGTGTGGTTGCTGCTCTCCTGCCTCTTCGCCTACGCATGGAAGCTGGTGGGCTACCTGCTTCCGGCCAGCCTGCTGCAGAACCCCAGAGTGTCCAGGATGGCCGGAACCATGACCATCGGGTTGCTGGCATCACTGACGATCGTCAACACCCTGGCCAGCGGGCAGGCCCTCGTACTCGATGCCCGGCTGGGCGCGTTGGCGGCCGCCGCTGCAGCCCTGTTCCTCCGGGCGCCCTTCCTGGTGGTTGTGCTGGCAGGTGCGGGAGCTGCGGCCCTGCTCCGGCTGGTTGGCTGGAACTGAGCCGGCTGACGCGTCAGCCAAGTAGACGCGGCAATTTGAGTGACGTGAATCACATCCGTTGTATGCTCGAAGTAGCTAAGAGGAGCATCAAAAAATGAAGGCCGTCAGCAGACTGTCCCGTACCCGCGCCACCGACGCGCAGTTCGAAGTGAAAGCCCCGGTTGATATCGTCCTCGAGCACCTGCGCCAGGTGGGCCCCGCGTTGGCCTCCCTGCGGAACGAATCCTCGCGCTTGGCTGGCTGGGGCGAGGAACTGGCCCGCCGCCTGCTGTCCGGAAACCGCCTGCTCACGGCGGGAAGTGCCGGTTCGGCGGCCGAAGTGCAGCAGTTCACCGCGGAACTGCTGGGGCGCCACGCAGGTGAGCGCCAGCCATTCTCCGTCATTGCCATTCGGCCAGGGGTGACAGCCGGCGCTGCGCCCGTCAGTGCCATCGAAATCGCGCAGGGCCACGCCGAAGAGGCCGCCATCGGGGTAAGGGCGCACATCCGTTCCGGCGATGTCCTCCTGGTAGTCTCCGCCAGCGGGCACCGGCATGCCCTGCTCGAGGCGACGACGGCGGCGCGGGCAGCCGGAGCCACAGTCTGGGCGGTGACGGGGGCGGCGCCCAATCCGCTGGCCCAGGCTGCGGATGAATCGATTTGCATCAACGCTCCCAAGCCTCAGGTGCGGGAAGCGCAGTTGATCGCACTCCAGGCCATGAGCGAATGCCTGGCTGCGGCCCTGCATACCATGGCCGCCCGGCCGGAGCCGCTCAGGTGAGTCCGAGGCTAAGGTGAGTCCGGGCCGGACTCAGGCGGCTCCGCAGGCGTCGGGGGAAGCTGGCTCGGACCGTCTGGCGAGCTCTTCGGTGGCGAGGTCATACCAGTCCTGGGCGCCGAACACCGGCGTCGGGGTATCGAGGTTCCGGTAGAGTGCGTCCACGATGATGGCGAGCTCATCGGTGGAGGCTGCCATCACGGTAGTTTCAGGGTCCGGTGCGTGTTTCATGAACTGGGCAAGCTGTGATCGGTTCATGGTGCCACGGCCGGTTTCAGATGAACACATGAAAAGAATGACATGATGTGCTCCGTATTTGGGATGCCCGAGGCTGGCTGCCTAGCCCATCGGTGTGCCTAGCTTACTGTGCAAGCACCGTGTGCGGAATATGCCGGACTGGTTTCCGTGGCGGCAACATCAGCTGTTACTCAAACTGTGAGGACGGGAGCGGCACCAGGGCAGGCAGTGGCCTGGTGGGCCGTTCCGCGCGGATGGCGTCCTCGACAAGGGCAGCCGGGCGGCGCCAGGCGTCCGAACCCGGCTCCATGGTGTCGACCACTCCGATCAGCATTGCCAGGAGCCGCACCATGTCCGTAAGTGAGATGTCCACCCGCAGGGTGCCCTGGTCCTGGCCGCGGTCAAGGAGTACGCCAACAGACTCAATCAGGCTCCCGGTGATTCCGGTCAGCAAGTCCCGCCGGCCGGCCACGGCGCCGAGCAGGTTGGCATTGTCGCTGGCTGCGGTCATCACGGCGTCAATGACCCGGAACAGGCCGTCGGCGGCATCGGTGCCGGCAAGGGCTACGTCGATAACGGGGTCCACATTGAGCCGGAGCTGGCGGTTCAGGGCAGCCAGGACGAGCTGCTCCTTGTCCGAGAAATTCCTGAACAGTGTTGCCGGCCCCACTCCCGCAGTGGCGGCAATGGTCTGCAACGGAACATCCGGGCCATACTGCCGGAAACACTCGCGGGCGGCATTAATGATCTTGTCCACGTTGCGTGCAGCGTCAGCACGAAGTGGCTTGCGCTCTACTGCGAGGTTCATGAAACCAAGGTTAGCAACGCTGTGTCAGCCTGACTCCGTTACCGGTTGGTAGCGCCGAATATGACACAGCACACGGTCCGGGCGGCAGATTCCTCCGTGTCAGACTGGACCCATGTTGCTTGCCTTTTCAGTCGCCCCTTCCGGAATTCCCGCTGATCCTGTCTACGCCGCGGCGGGGCAGGGCGATGCCTCAGTGCACGACGCCGTGGCTGCCGCCGTCAAGATCGTCAGGGAATCCGGGCTGCCCAATAAGACGGACTCCATGTTCACCACCATCGAGGGTGAGTGGGACGAGGTGTTCGACGTGGTCAAGCGCGCCACCGAGGCGGTGGGGAAATTCGGCAGCAGGGTGTCTCTGGTGATCAAGGCCGACATCCGGCCCGGCTATTCCGGCGAACTCACCGCGAAGGTGGAGCGCCTGGAAGGTGCCCTGAACGGTCCCCAAACCGAAGGCCACTGACGGGGCAGCCTAGCCGGGCCGGGCGCTTGCTGTAAGACTGGGCGCATGTTTGAGCACAAGCCGCGGCCCCAGTGGACGGCCGTAGAAGAGTACCTGTCCGACGTCGTCGTCCACCCCGACGCTGCCGTCCAGCGCGCCGTCCGGTCCGCCGAAGAGGCCGGGATGCCGCCGATCGAGGTGACCCCGAACGCCGGAAAGCTTTTGAAACTGCTGGTGCGGGCGTCCGGCGCCCGCAGGGTGCTGGAGATCGGCACGCTGGCTGGCTTCAGCACTATCTGGATGGCCCAGGGAATGCCCGACGACGGGCGGCTGGTGACGTGCGAATACCTCCAGAAGCATTCCGATATTGCCCGGGCAAACGTGGACGCGGCCGGCGTGGGCCACAAGGTGGAGATCCGGACAGGCGCGGCGCTGGACACGCTCGCCGCCCTCGAGGCCGAAGGTGCAGCTCCGTTCGACTTCGTCTTCATCGATGCGGACAAGGAAAACAACCCGCAGTACCTGGAGTGGGCAGTTCGGCTGGGCAAGGCCGGAACCAGCATCGTGATGGACAACGTCGTGTGGGAGGGTGTGGCGCTGGACCCCTCCATCGATGAGGTCAACGCCCCCGGAATCATCGGCGCGCTGAAGATGATGGGGGAGGACAGCCGGCTGGACGCCACCGTCATCCAGACCGTGGGGTCGAAGGGCTGGGACGGCTTCGCGCTGGCCGTTGTGCGCTAGCGCCCTTTAGCATCGCCCCCACAGCGAAGCACCGCCCGCGTACTGGCTGTACGCGGGCGGTGCTCTTTTTGCTGGGTACTCTTCCTTTCAGGAGCCGGTGAGCTACTGGATGGAGCTCATTGAGTTCCAGCCGATACCGGCTACGGACTTGCTGACGAGGGTGCTGCCGTTGCCGCGGTAAAGGAGGAGGCTTCCCCTCGAATCACGGGCGATGATGTCCGCCCTGCCGTCACCGCTGAGGTCACCGGGAGCCGCCAGGGAGCTCAGGCCGCCCCAGCCGGCGCCGATCTGGACCCGGGCGAGGAACCCGCCGGCTCCGTCGCCCCGGTAGAGCCAGAGGCTGCCGGCAGCGTCCCGGGAAACGATATCGGGCTTCGCGTCACCGTTGAAGTCGGTGCCCAGAATGCTGTTCTGGGTGTTCCAGCTGCTGCCGATCAGGATCCGTGCGGAAAGGCCGCCGTTGCCCGTGCCGGGGAAGGCGTAAAGCCTGCCAGCGCTGTCGCGGACCACCAGGTCTGCCTTGCGGTCACCGTTGACGTCCCCTGCAGCGGTGATGGCCGTGAAGGAGTTCCAGCCCGAGCCGATCTGGATACGTGACGAGAATCCGCCGAGGCCGTTGCCCTTGTAGAGGTACAGCAGGCCGGTGGAGGACCTGGCGATGACGTCGGCCTTGCGGTCGTTGTTGAAGTCGCCACTGCTGATGATCGACGTCATCGAGTTCCAGCCGGTTCCGACCTTGGTCCGGGTGAGGAAGCCACCCGTGCCGTTGCCGCGGTAGAGCCAGAGTGTTCCGGTGGAATCGCGGGAAACGATGTCGGCCCGGCCGTCACCATTGAAGTCCTGCACCTTGCGGTACGGAGAGGTGACAGTGGTGCCGATCTGCACGGTGCGGCTCGCCAGCGGGCTGACGTTGCCGGCGGCGTCCGTGGCACGGACGAGGAAGTTGTACGTGCCGCTGACCTGTGCGTCCCACGTCTTCGGTGAGGCGCAGGTCGGATCCCAGACCACGTTGGTGGGCTGGAGCTGGCATTCGAACCGCGCGCCCGTATCACTGCTCGTGAAGCTCAGGGTCGGGGTGTTGTCCAGGCTGGGCGAGGACGGGAACGGTGACACGATCGAAACCGGCGGTGCGACCGTGTCCACGGTGAACCTGAGGGTCCCGGAAGTCAGTCCGCCGGCAACAGACTGCACAGAGTGGGGGCCGTTGGCCAGCGTGGGCAGCTTCAGGGAGTAGGTAGAACCCGTAACGGTGGCAGCCCGGGGAGCGCCGCCGTCGACGATGAGCTGAACCGGACCAGCGGTTCCCGCGGGCAGGGTGCCCGTGATGGTAGGCGCGTTTACCCTCGTGATGTTGTCGGAGCTGGAGCGGCCGCTGTCGCTGGTTGCAGGCAGGTCAGGGGTATCGGGGCCCCCAACGGAGTCCGTCGCGATGAGGCCCTGGACCGTGAAGGTGTTCACCGTGAGGGTGTTCACGCCCGGCCCGCCGGCATTCGGTCCGACGACGCTCACGAAGTTGTTGCCCGAGGGGGCGCCGGTGACGGTCCGCGCGGTGTTGATGTCGCCCAGGGTGCCGGCCGCAGCGCCCACCTGGCGGAGGAAGGTCGCGGTGGTCCCCCTGCCGAAGTCCCCGAGGAAGGCGGCTCCGACGCCGGCCCAGTTGCACGCAGCGTCCGGGGTGGGGGCGCAGGCGCCCTGGTCCAGGGTCTCGTTGATGACGCCATCGGCGTCAGCCGTGAACGTGTGGATGCCGTACGGGTGGGTGATGGTGTACGACTGTCCGGCCACGAGGCCGTCCAGGCGGAACCGGAGCCGTCCAAAGCCCATCTGGTCGCCGTCGACCACTGGTCCGTTGGCATGCGCTGCTTCGAGGGCCGCTTCGTAGAGGCCAAGATTGCCGCTGGACGCTTCAGCGGCGAACCAGAAGGCTTCGTCGGGGAAGTTGTCCGGGTAGGACGCCGGCTGGTCCGGGTTCGGCGGCTCGACGAGGCACCCCTGCCCCGCCTGGTAGCAGAGCTGCAGCCGGACGGTGCCGTCCGAAAACCAGGTGGGGAACCCGTTTGCGGGGTCGACCGGGCCCATCCCGGCCGTTTCGGCGTTCGCGGGAACAGCGCCGAGGGGCGACAAAGCAGCGGCGAGCAGAGCGCCGGCAACAGCCGGGGCAAGGCGCCCGGCGGTGGTGGAGGGCTTGCGGTGCGCTGGCCGGGAGCGGTTGGCTCCGTCAGGCACCACAGGCCTGCTTACAGATTGCGAGAACATTGAGACTCCTTGTGGACACTCGATTTGTGGCCCCCAGTACCTTCAAGGCCAAGCCGGGAGATGCGTTCCCAACTGCGTCAACATTGGACGCAGCACCTTGGATAAAGGTCGTATAAAACCGGTGGAAATCGGGGTTTGCACTGGCCCAAGTTCGCGTACGTCCCTGGCTGTGGTCCGGAAATCATGTGGATTTCGGTCGGGAAACGGAATTAGACCATCGATTTGAGGGGGCCCAATTGGGGGTGGCCTCCGGCGACCCCCACCCTTCCCAGCCCGGTCCGGTTTTTTCCAAGTACGCCGCGACATCCTCGAAGCATCCCAACCGGTCTCGAACCATCCCTATCGAAAGGAGGCCCGGTGCTGACAGTGTCCAGACGAAATGTCCTTCTACTGGGCGGACTCGGCGTTGTCGGGGCAGGCGTACTGTCGCTCCCGCGGGGCGAGGTGGAGGCCAAGTCCGCCAGCAGGCTAAGCAGTGCAGAGATGCCCAAACCGTTCCAGTCCGCTTTCGTGAAGCCACCGGTGCTGGCACCGGACAAGGTGGGCGTGGACCCCGCCGACGGCCAGCCAGTCAACTATTACACCGTGACCGAGAAGGCAGCCATGGCGTCCATCCTGCCGCGGCTCCAAACACCGATCCTGGGCTACAACGGGATTTTCCCCGGTCCCACGATCAGCCTGGAGCAGGGCACCAAGGCAGTGGTACGGGTCCGGAACCAGCTTCCCGCAACGCACCCGAACGATGGGCACGTGCTCTCCACGTCCACGCACCTGCACGGTTCAGCCTCGCTGCCGCAGTTCGACGGGTATGCCAGTGACGTCACCCATCCCGGGTTTTTCAAGGACTATCACTACCCGAACTTCCAGCCCGCGCGCACGCTCTGGTACCACGACCACGGGGTGCACTTCACAGCACAGAATGCCTACTCCGGCCTGGCCGCCCAATACCACCTGCACGATCCGCTGGAACGGCAGCTGCTCCCGCAGGGCGACTTCGACGTGCCGCTCATCATTTCCGACGCCATGTTCGCCGCGAACGGCGCCCTGGGCTATGACGACAACACCCACTCAGGCCTGTGGGGGGATGTCATCCTGGTCAATGGCAAGCCGTGGCCGGTCATGAAGGTGCAGAAGCGCATTTACCGCTTCCGGGTCCTGAACTGCAGCATATCCCGCTCCGTCAGGCTGGTCCTGAGCACCGGGGATCCGCTGATCATCGTTGGTACCGACGGCGGCCTGGTCCCCGCACCTCAAAAGGTGGCCAACTACCGCCATGGCGGGGCAGAGCGGTACGAGCTGCTCATCGATTTCCGGAAGTACAAGACCGGCCAGAGGATCGAGCTGCGCAACCTGTCCAACCCGAACAACGTTGACTACGACTTCACCAACAAGGTGATGGCCTTCGACGTTACGGATGAGCCGGTCAACACGAGCGACCCGACCTGGAACACGGTGCCCACGCAGCTGGCGCCCGCGAACGAGGTCATGGCGATGACGGAGAAGCAGGCCACGAAGGTCCGGAAGTTCCGGGTCAAGCGGAACGATGCCACCAACATGTGGACTATTGACGACGACAGCTGGCAGGACGTCATTGCCAGCGGCTACAAGAAGGTTGCCGCGGAGGTTGACCTGGACGCCGTTGAGGTGTGGGAGATCGAGAACAGGTCCGGCGGCTGGTTCCACCCCGTGCACATCCACCTCGTGGATTTCAAGATCTTGAGCCGCAACGGCCGTGCACCGTTTCCCCAGGAGCTCGGACCCAAGGATGTTGTCTACGTGGGTGAGGGGGAGACGGTCCGGCTGCTCATGAAGTTCGGTCCGCACCGCGGCCGCTACATGGTGCACTGCCACAACCTGCCCCACGAGGACCACGACATGATGGTTCAGTTCCGGGTGGGGCTGAAGGAAGATGACAACGATCCCAACGACCCCATGACGGCGGCGCTGCCCCAATGGGACGGCTAGCGGCGCACAGGGCCGATCCAAAATCCAGGGTGGTGCCTGACAGCAGAGCAGTCACCGAGAACCCTGCCGGATCCGCCCGGCAGGGTTTTCGGGGGAGGACAATCACGACGGCGGTGCTGCTGGCCGCCGGTCTGCTCGCCTCCCGCCTGTGGCTGGTGGAGCCGGTGACGGTCAGCTCGGAAAGCATGGAACCGGCGCTGCCCAAGGGCAGCACGGTCCTGATGTTCAAGCCGGGGCCTGCGTTGGGTTTCCTCAGGGCCGGAGACCTGGTGGTGTTCACAAGCCCGGAGGACGGTAACCCTGCCGTGAAGCGGGCCATTGCCTTCGGGGGCCAGACCGTTGCCATCGAGGATTCGGTGCTGGTGGTGGACGGGATTGCGCAGGCCGAGCCGGGGATCGACCACAGCCGCATCGACGGCACCTACTTTGGTCCGGTCACGGTGCCGGCCGGTCACGTCTTCGTTCTGGGGGACAATCGGGCGGGCTCCATCGATTCACGCACATACGGGAGCGTTCCGCTGGAATCGCTGCAGGCAACGGTGCTGTGGCCCTTTGGCCGCTAATACAGATGCCCGCGCCAAAAAAGACCCCCGTCAAAAGATAAGTATGCTGGGACTCATCCTTGCTGGCTGACCGGCCGGCCAGGGATGGAAACGCATCGGTGACGGCAGCGGAGGAAGACAATGAAAGCATCCGACACTCTGGCCAGCAATCTGCAGAAGGTCCTCACCGACCTGATCGAGCTGCACGTTCAGGGCAAGCAGGCGCACTGGAACCTGGTGGGCACCAACTTCCGCGATCTGCACCTGCAGCTGGACGAGATCGTGGACAGTGCCCGGTTGCTCGCCGACCAGACCGCTGAGCGCATGCGGTCGCTCCACGCACTACCGGACGGCCGGAGCGCCACCGTTTCCTCCGGCACCAGGCTGGAACAGTATCCTGCCGGCCTGACCGTCACCAAGGACACCGCCAAGCTCATCACCAAGAGGCTGGAACAAACGGTCAAGACCATCCGCGACGTCCACGATGAGGTTGATGAAGAAGATCCCACCAGCGCGGACCTCCTGCACGAGGCCATCACCCGGCTGGAGCAGCTGGCCTGGATGGTGAACGCGGAAGTTATGCCCGCCTCGGCGTCCGTGACCGCCCCGGAACGGAAATAGCAACGCCATGATCCGGCCATCCCGCTCGTCAGCGGACACTGAATGAACATTCAGCACCGCCAGTGGCAGCCCGTCCGCCTCAGCCAGCCGTCGCAAGGCGAGTCCGTCCTGGAAGAACCTCCGCTGGACGTCGAGCGGCTGCAGGACAGGGTCGCGTCGGCCGTGGGGGACGTCCCTGCCCTGCTGGCCATCGCCCAGCAGGCCGGCCGTTCCGCGCCGAAGCCCGGTGACGGGCGGACAGTCCGGCTCTGGGAGCTACTGGCATCCGTGGCCGCGGTGGACGTGGCCGCTGCGCGGGTTATGGAACCGCACCTGGACGCCGGCGCCATCCTGTCCCAGGCGGGAACGCCGGAATCGTTTACTGGAACGTGGGGCGTGTACGCAGCCGAGGCCCCCGGCACGCGGCTGGCCGCCGAGGCAGGACCCGGCGAGGCAGGACCCGCCGAGGCAGAACCCGGCGAGGCAGAACCCGCCGGGAAAGCCACGGGCGTGCAGCTGAACGGCTCCAAGCCCTGGTGCTCGCTGGCCCAGTTCGTGGACCACGCCGTGGTGACGGCGCACACGGAGACCGGTGGCCGGGCCGCCTTCGCCGTCGATCTCAGGGCCGCCGGCGTCACGTGCGACGTCCCGGAATGGACCAGCCGCGGTCTGCGCGAAATCCCCAGCGGAACTGTCCATTTCGACCGGGTTCCGGCCGTTCCGCTCGGCGGCGACGGCTGGTACTTCCAGCGCCCGGGCTTTGCCTGGGGCGGCATGGGCGTGGCAGCGTGCTGGCTGGGCGGCGCCGTCGCGCTGGGCCGGCACTTCGAAGCCGCCCTCCTGCGCGGAGCCAGGTCCCAGCGCGAGCCGGACCAGGTGGCACTCGCCGCCCTCGGCGAAGTGGACCGGATCCTGACCTCTACCCTCCAGTACCTCACCCGTGCTGCCGACGCCGTGGACGCCGCCGGGGCGGACCGGGAGCCCGCCGTGGAAGGGGCCCATGGCGAGCCCAACACCGGGGGCGGGCTCGGGCTGGACAGCAGTGCTGTTGGCGGGTGGAGCGAAGCGCTCCGTGTCCGGGGAACTGTTGCCGCCGCCGTCGAACGCGTTCAGCTGCTGGTGAGCCAGAACCTGGGGCCCGGCCCGCTGGCCTTTGATGAACGGTACGGCAAGTGCATGGCGGACCTGTCCCTCTACGTGCGGCAGCACCACGCCACGCGTGACGACGCCCAGTTGGGCGCGCTCACCCTCAAGGGGGAGCACGCGTGGTGACGTTCTCGCACGCGGATGCGGGCACCGATGAGGCGGCCTGGGCGGCCGGCGGCTTCGCCGTCACCGCCACGGACAGCACGCGTGTACTGACTTCCGGGCGGACCGCTGCCCGGGCACCACACGGTTTTGGTTCATACCTGCGTGCCCTGGGCGTGGAGACGGCCGCGGCCCTCCAAAGCAGCTGAAGCCGGAAACGCCCCCGGGCAGCTGCCGGGAGGCAGCTGCCCGGGGTGAAGTCGGGTCGTTCAGCGGCTGTTGCCGTTGCCTTCACGGGCGGTGGCTCCGCCACTGCCGTTCCGGCGGTCGGCGTCCCTGTCGTGCTGCGCGCTGCCCTCCTGGCCTTTGCCCTCTTGGCCGTTGCCCTGCTCGCTGTACTTCTCGCGCAGTTCACGCCCCAGCCGGATGTCCTCCTCTTCCTTCTCCTGGAGCTTGTCGCTCTTCTTGGTGTCACGGGGCGGAAGCTGGAGCGTGTCCTCGGCCTCAATGCCCGCCTGCAGCTGCCGGCCACGTTCCATCTCGGCGTCGAACTCCGCACCAAAAAGCAGGGACATGTTCAGGATCCAGAGCCACAGCAGCATGATGATCACGCCGCCGATGGCGCCGTACGTCTTGTTGTAGTTGCTGAAGTTGCCCACGTAGAACCCAAAACCCACAGAGGCCAGCACAAAAATGAGCAAGGCGATGAGGGAACCCAGGCTCATCCAGCGAAACTTTGGCTGGCGGACGTTGGGGGTGGCGTAGTACAGGATGGCGATGACCACAATGACCAGTGCAACGATGACCGGCCATTTGGCGATGTTCCACACAGTCAGGGTCACGCCGCCGAGGCCCAGGACGTTGCCAATGGCTTCGGCCACGGGGCCGCTGATGACAAGCATTGCTGCGAGCAGCGCAACGATGATGAGCGAGACCACCGTGACGCCTAGCATGGTGCCGCGGAGCTTTATGAAGCCGCGGCCCTCATCAATTTCGTAAATCCGGTTCATCGCGCGGCCAAAGGCAGTCACATACCCGGATGCGGACCAGATCGCCGTCACGAGGCCAATGACAAGGGTGAAGCCGGCAGCAGGTGAGGTGGTCAGTTCCTGGATTGGGTCGCGGATCATTTCCACAGCCTGACCCGGTGCCACGCCCTGGACGATTTCCAGGAGTGCCGCCGTCGTCTTTTCCGCTTGCCCGAAGATGCCGAGCAGCGAAACAAGGGCGAGAAGTGCGGGGAACATCGAAAAGATCGCGTAGTAGGTAAGCCCGGCGGCGAGGTCCGGGCATTGGTCCGCGGTGAATTCACGGAGGGTCTTGCGGGCAATGTATTTCCAGGACGGCTTGTCCACATCAGTGGGACTGTCCGGCTTTCGCGCGTCATCCGGTGCAGGCGCACTGCCCGCTTTTGCGGTACTGGTTTCCGGGGCTTCTTTCGTAGCCATGAGGCATCCTTTCGTTCGCGGGCGGGACGTGTTCCGTTGTCGCGGATCGTTCCCTGCCCGCTATCAGGGGTTCGGGCTCGTGCGTCGTGCGTGAGGTCGCATCAGGGTCGTGAGGTCGCACCAGGGTCGGGTCGCTTAGAGTCCGGGCGCCCTGGGCGGATTGCGGCGGTCGAGCGTGAGCGGGTCGCTCCCCAGCGGATCGTCGGCAAGCTGCTTCTCACCCAGCGGATCATCCGCCATCCGGGTGTCCGACTGCGGAGTCTCGACCAGCTGGCCGGAAGCCAGCGGGTTGGGGTCCTGGGCGTTGGGCGCGGGAGCGCTGCCGCCCTTCGGCCGTTGGTTCTCCGTCATAATTGATCCCTCTCCGGCATGTCGGGTTGCCGAGTGCCACCGGCAACGTCTCGCCATAAAATAGTAAGCATGGTTACTATTAGATCGTAAGTACCCTGATCGCCGCTAGATCAATCGGCCGCCCCCGGCAGCGTCACGCCGGGGGGCAAGTGGCCGGATTCTGCCGGAAAATGACGTGCTGGAATAGAGAGAGGTGGATCCACAGTGGACCCAACTGCCTGGATTTGGATCGTCGTTGTAATCGTCGTCATCGCGCTCATCGCGGTGCTTCTGATGTCCAGCCGCAAGCGCCGGGAGGCGTTCCGGCAGAAGCGGGATGAGCAGAACCGCCAGCACGCCGCCGAGATCCGCAGGAAAGCGGAGAATGCCGACCTTGAGGCTCGCGAAAACGAAGCCCACGCCCTGCATGCCAAGGCCGACGCCGAGAAGGCGCAGGTTGAGGCGGCGCGGCTCCGCCAGGAGGCGGAGCAGCGGCAATCGGCCGCGCAGGAGTTCCGGACGGATGCCGAGAAGCACCAGTACAAAGCCAATGCTTTAGACCCGGATGTGGACGATGATGGCAATCGGCGCGACGAAACACGGGGGGATGTCGGCCGTGGCGATGTTCGGGCTGCGGACGCCCGTACGGGTGAACGGGACATGGCTGCGCGCGACGTGGGCTCGCGGGCAGATGACGCGCGGGCAGATGATGCCCGCGACGTTGATGCCCGCCGGGATGCCGACGCCACCA
The DNA here is from genome assembly GCF_030817195.1 of Arthrobacter globiformis. NCBI lineage: Bacteria > Bacillati > Actinomycetota > Actinomycetes > Micrococcales > Micrococcaceae > Arthrobacter > Arthrobacter globiformis. Next base: position 797,839 of record NZ_JAUSYZ010000001.1, read on the forward strand.
CGGACGCTACCCGGCGGAACACTCCGCGCGAGTAGCCGTCGCCGGCCGTTGACGCCCGCACTAACGAGCGGCCGCGGGGCTACCGCCGGCGCATGAGTGGGAAAAGCCCGCGGCGCGGCCTGAGCGGGGGAGACGCCGGCACGCCGGCGCCTTTGCCCATGCCGTCGATCACTTCGCGGATGGCTTCCAATGACGGCGTTTGCGGCTCCCAGCCGAGCTCGCTCCGGATCCGCGTGGTGTCCATGACCGGCGCGCCTGCCGCCATCTCCACCCATCCGGAGTCTGTCTGCTGCAGCCGCAGCCGCCAGGTGGCACCGACGAAGGCGTGCAGCGCGCGGACCGGGACGGGGAGGATCCTTTTGGCGGAAAAGAGCCGGGCCAGGTTTTGCGGCGTGACCACCGGCTCGGCCGCCACATTGAAGGCGCCGCTGGCCCTGCGCTCAAGCACGCGCCAGTACGCGTCCGCGACGTCGTCGGCATGCACTGCCTGAAAGATCAGTTCCTCGGGAATCGGCAATATTGGCAACGCCGGCCGGCGCGGGACGAACCTCGGGTGGACCCACCCCAGGAAATACCTGCCGATTTCGCTTCCGGCCTGACCCTGGAAGATGAGCCCGGGGCGCAGCCTGGCCACGGCAACCGACGGATTATCCGCCGCGAACCTGTCCAGCAGCTTTTCCTGCTCAGCCTTGTCCCGGCTGTAATGTGAGCCCTCCATGCCGCCGGCAGGCCACGATTCATCCACCCTGCGGTCCTTGGGTGCCTTACTGTACGCGCCAACCGAGGAGGCGCACACCACCTGATTCACTCCGGCTTCCCGGGCAGCCGCCAGCATGTTCGCAGTGCCGGTGACATTGGTGCGGTGCAGTTGCGGGAGGTTCCGGTTCGGCTGGATCTGCCAGGCAAGGTGCACCACCGCATCGGCTCCGGCAAAAGCCTTGGCCAGGTCCTGTGCCGCGCCTTCCCCGCCCACGTCCACGGTGTGCCACTCGACGCCGGCGAAGGGCGGCCGTGAAGTGTCCGGCGCACGGCGGCTGATGCCCACCAGTTCCAGTCCACCCGGGTGTTCCTGCCTGGCCTCCTGAAGTCTGCGGAGTAGTGCTGTTCCCGCATTGCCGCTGGCACCAGTGATCGCGATACGCATGAAATGCCCTTCGTCCGTTGCCGTGGAACCCCAAAGTCAGGCAGTCTGGTGACGGTAGCTTGGCCTTGGTGCTTCTTCGAGCCTATCGTCTCGAGCCATTGTGTAATAAGCACGCTTATGATTTCCTTCTTCTAAGTCTTGCCGCAGGCTTTCTCGAGATCCCGATCGAAGGAACCCCGACAATGCCAGAAACTCCGCCCTCCTTGTCCATGACCGGCCCACCGCAGGCAGCCTCCCAGCCTTCGGCCCAAACGGGACGGCTGCACGATGCCTTCCAGAACCAGCTGGTACTCAATTACCTTGACCTGGCGGAGTCCCTTGCCTCGCGGTACGCCGCTCGAGGACGGGAACGTTCAGACCTGGTCCAAGTGGCCTATCTGGGACTCGTCAAGGCAGCGCGGGGCTTTGACGCAGAGAAGGGCGAAAGTTTTCCCGCCTACGCCGCACCCACCATCAGCGGCGAACTTAAGCGTTTTCTGCGTGACCGGTGCTGGACCGTCCGGCCGCCGCGGCGGGTCCAGGACGTCCGGACACAGCTCCTGCACACGGCCCCGGACCTGGCCCAGTCGCTGGGACGGACCCCGTCGGCGCAGGAACTTGCAAGCGAGCTGGGCGTCAGTACCGCGGACGTGCGGGAAGCGCAGGCGGCAGGCAGCAGCATGCATCCCGACTCGCTGGACAGTCCGGATCCGTGGGGCGGGCCGACAATGGGCGAGGGCCTGGTCTCGCCCGACCAGCCGATCGAGCACCTCGAGGAACTGGTATGCCTCAATGAAGCGATCCAGGAACTGGACCCCGACGACCGCGAGATGCTGTACCGGCGGTACTTCCGGGAGGAGACCCAGATGGAACTGGGCAAACGGTTCGGCATTTCCCAGATGCAGGTATCCCGGCGCCTGTCCCGAATTCTGGTGTGGCTTCAGCGCCGGCTGCTTGACGAGGAGGGCCGGACCGCAGGCAAGCTCGGCCGGGAGCCGGCCAGTCAGGATGGTGCGGCCGCGCCGGACAGTGCCCCCACAGCTCAGCGCAGCGAAAGCCTCCCGACAGCATCCAGGACATCTGCCACCGAAACCGCCAGCAGGGCCGGATCCGGCGTGGCCGCGAAGGTGTCACCGCGGCGCGCCTGAGCGTCTGTCAGCACAATATGCGGCCCCGGCGGCGGGCCCCAGACCTCGGCGGGGGCGGGACCGAAAAGCACCACCGAAGGCCGCGAATACGCAGAGGCCAGGTGTGCCGCGCCGGTGTCTGCGGAGACCACCAGCCGGGCCTCGGCGATGGCGGCCATGAATTCGGCCAGCCGCAGTTTTCCCGCCAGGACCTGTGCTTCCGGTAGCCCCGCGAGCCGTGCAACGTCCACGGCCCGGGGCCGTTCCCCTGAACTGCCGGTGAACACGACCTGGTGGCCATCCTCCGAGAGGGTGCGGGCTACTTCGGCAAAGCGGTCCTCCGGCCAGAGCCGGCTGCCATAGGCGGCCCCTACGTGCAGCACCGTGGCGCCGGGGCAGGGGCTGGGAAGGGCAGGCGGGAGAAGGCGGAAATCGTCCGGTTCGGCGTCAATGCCATGCCACTGCAGCAGCCTGGTCCACCGCTCACGCTCATGGATGTCCTGCATCCACTCCGGGCCGGGCCGTGCAGACGTGCGGTGGCCAACGATCGTCCTGGGGCGCACGGCGGCGAGCCGTGCCTCGCTTTCAGGTCCGCTGCCGTGCAGGTTCACGGCGATGTCCACCTTGCCTGCCTCGATGGGAATCGGAACATCCAGGCCGTGGGTCGGAAGCAGTTCGTAGCCCCCCACCAGCTCCAGGGCGTCCTCCAGCCAGCCCTGAGCCGCGTACAGCAGGCGGTGTTCCGGATAGGCGCGGCGCAGGGCGCGCAGCGCGGGGACGGCAACCAGCAGGTCGCCAAGCTTCAGGGCCCGCAGGACCAGCAGGACAGGTAGTTCGTGCTTGCCGTTCGGTGCTTCCACTGAGGCCTTCCTCGTCTTCAGGCGGCCCGGCTGGGCCGCCTGTCGAGGATTCTAGCCGAGAAGAAGTACGCGGCCTTTTGTTTAGGTCTCGGGTGGGCGGGGAACGAAGGGGATATGGCAACTGATGCTTCTACGCTCAAGGCCGTGCTGTTCGACCGGGACGGGACGCTGGTGTTTGACGTGCCTTACAACGGCAACGCGGAGCTGGTCAGGCCACTGCCCGGGGCACGGAAGGTCCTCGACGAGGTGCGCAGCCTGGGCCTGGCTACCGGCGTGCTGAGTAACCAGTCAGGCATTGCCCGCGGACTCCTGACCCAGGAGGAGGTGGACAGCGTGAACGCCCGGGTGGAGGACCTTCTGGGACCTTTTGACGTCTGGGAAGTCTGTCCGCACGAGGCCGCGGACGGCTGCCGGTGCCGCAAGCCCGCCCCTGGGATGATCCAGAGCGCGTGCCGCCGTCTTGGCATCGACCCGTCAGAGGCGGCATTCATCGGAGACATCGGCAGCGACGTCGAGGCGGCCGCGGCCGCGGGCGCACGCGGTGTCCTTGTCCCCACTCCCCAAACCCGGCCCGAGGAAATCACCGCAGCCCCCGAGGTTGCCGCGGACCTCGAACAGGCCGTTTCCCTGTTGCTGCAGGGAACGCTGCTTCGAGGACTCGCATGAGCCGGGTCCTGGTGGCCCGGCTGGACAGCGTCGGTGACGTTCTTCTGGCAGGCCCGGCGGTCAGGGCCGTGGCGAACGGACGGCGGGCCGACGGCGGCAGCCCCAACGACGTCGTCGTGCTTTGCGGGCCGCAGGGCCAGTCGGCCGCCTCGCTGCTGCCCAGCGTCGCGGACGTTTTTGCCTGGGATGCCCCGTGGATCAGCAATCCTGCACCGCCGGTGACGGGCCCGCACCTGGACTCGCTGGTGGGCTTTGTCCGGAATTCCCGCATCACCGAAGCCGTTATCCTCACCTCTTTCCACCAGTCGCCTCTTCCCCTGGCGCTCCTCCTTCGGCTGGCCGGTGTGGAGCGCATCACCGGGGCTTCCACCGACTACGCGGGCTCCCTCTTAGACGTCCGGCTGAAACCCGGCGAGGACTTTCCGGAGGACCAGCCGGAGTCCGTGCGGGCGCTGGGCATCGCCCGCGCGGCGGGATTCCGGCTAAAGACCGGAGACGACGGAAAGCTGATGGTTAAGGATCCTCCGGCGGTCCGGCACCTGGTGGGGGACGGGCCCTACGTGGTGGTCCATCCCGGAGCCACGGTGCCGGCCCGGGCCTGGCCCCCGCTGCACCATGCGGCGGCCGTGGAGCTGCTGGAGGGCGCTGGCCACAGGGTGGTCGTCACCGGGGGCCCGGGTGAAACAGCCCTTACTGCAACGGTGGCCGGCCCTTCAGCCATCGATCTCGGCGGGCGGACTGACCTTTCCACCTTGTCCGGTGTCCTTGCCAACGCTGACGTTGTGGTCACCGGAAACACCGGACCTGCACATCTGGCCGCCGCCGTCGGAACCCCGGTGGTGAGCCTGTTTTCGCCCGTTGTGCCCGCCGTCCGCTGGGCGCCGTACGGCGTTCCGCTGGAACTGCTGGGCGACCAGAATGCACCATGCAGGCTGAGCCGCGCACGCATCTGTCCGGTACCGGGACATCCCTGCCTTAGCTCGGTTTCGCCAGAACAGGTGGTGGAAGCGGTCGAACGACTGCTGAGCGGGGTCTCCTCGCTCAGCACACGGAGAAAGGTCCGGAAACGATGAGAATTTTGCTTTGGCACGTGCACGGGTCGTGGACGGACGCGTTTGTCCGCGGCCGGCACGAGTACCTGCTGCCGGTCCTGCCGGGGGGCGGTCCATGGGGGCTGGGGCGGGCGGGCCGGAACTGGCCAGCCTCCGTGCGGGAGGTCACGCTTGCCGAGCTGGACGCCAGCAGCATTGACGCCGTGGTGCTCCAGCGTCCGGAGGAAGCCGCGGAGGTCAGGCGCGTCCTGGGCCGCCGGCCCGGCACCGATCTTCCCGCTGTGTATGTGGAACACAACACCCCCAAGGGCGATGTTCCTTTCACCGTCCATCCGCTCGGGGAGCAACGCGAGATTCCGATCGTCCACGTGACCCATTTCAACGAGCTGTTCTGGGACAGCGGCCGCGCCCCGACCAAGGTCATCGAGCATGGCATCGCGGACCCCGGCTACCTCTATACAGGCGAGGCTCCGGAGCTGGGTGTGGTGGTCAATGAACCGGTCCGCCGCGGACGGGTGACAGGCACGGACTTGCTGTCCCGCTTCGCCACCACAGCCCCGCTCCAGGTCTTCGGCATGGGAGGTGACGGGCTGGCGGAGGCCACGGGCATTCCCGGGCCGCGGCTAACGGTCCGGGGCGACCTGAAAACCGACGAGCTCCACCGCGAACTCGCGCGCTGCCGGGCTTACCTGCACCCACTCCGTTGGACCTCCCTTGGGCTGGCGCTGCTGGAAGCGATGCACCTCGGCATGCCGGTCCTGGCGCTGGCCACCACCGAGGCGTCCCGGGCTGTCCCGCCTGAGGCGGGCTGCATCTCCACAGATGTTGAGGAGCTGCGCCAGTGTGCCCGGCTGCTGATCAACGACCCCGAGGAAGCCCGACGGCGGGGTAAGGCGGCACGGGAGGCCGCCCTCGAGCGCTACGGACTTGAGCGTTTCCTGGCGGACTGGGATGAGGTGCTGGCCGATCTGGCCCCGACACATCTGGGGGACGGTCCGCAGCGGGGGTCTGAGGAGGTGGCTGCATCCGCGGATGCAGCTTCAGAGGGGTCCGGGCCGGATGCCCTGTCCGCGGCGCGAGAAAGGAATACCCATTGAAGATCTCAATGATTTCGGAACACGCCAGTCCTTTGGCAGCGCTCGGCGGAGTGGACGCAGGCGGCCAGAACGTGCACGTGGCCGCGCTTTCATCAGCGCTGGCCCGGCGGGGCCATCGCGTGACCGTGTACACCCGGCGCGACGCGCCGGATCTGCCTGCGAGGGTGCGGGTGCATCCCCGGCTTGAGGTAGTACATGTGGAGGCCGGCCCGGCCGAACATGTGCCCAAGGACGAGCTCCTCCCTTACATGGGCGCCCTGGCGGATGGCGTGGTCCAGGACTGGGGTGACTCGCCGCCGCACGTGGTGCACGGTCACTTCTGGATGTCTGGCGTCGCCGCGCTGGACGCCGCACGGCGGGAGCCCGGCGGCTTCCGGGTTCCCGTGGTGCAGACCTTCCACGCGCTGGGCACCGTCAAGCGCCGCCACCAGGGTGCCGCCGACACCAGCCCGGCCGAGAGGCGGTTCCTCGAACCGTCCGTGGGCCGGTCGGCTGACCGGATTGTGGCCACGTGCTCGGACGAGGTCTTCGAACTGAGGGCCATGGGGATTGATACCCGCCGGGTTTCCATCGCTCCTTGCGGGGTGGACCTGGAGCTCTTCTCCAGCGGCGGCCCGGCCGACGTTCCGGCCCGTTCGCACCGCATCCTTTCTGTTGGCCGGCTGGTTCCGCGCAAGGGCGTGGACCTGGTGATCCGCGCGCTGCCTTATCTGCTGAAGGAGGGGTTCGACGACGTCGAGCTGCTCATCGTGGGCGGCGGCGCCGATGAGGGCGGGGAGAATCCGGAGGCGCGCCGGCTACTGGATCTGGCCCGGGACCTCGGCGTGGCGGCCCATGTGGAGCTCAGGGGCCAGGTGCCCAGGGAAGCCATGCCCGGAATCTTCCGAAGTGCGGACGCTGTGGTCTGCACTCCCTGGTACGAGCCCTTCGGCATCGTTCCCCTGGAGGCCATGGCGTGTGGCGTTCCGGTGGTCGCCGCGGCGGTGGGAGGCCTGACTGACAGCGTGGTGGACCGGGGAACCGGCCTGCACGTGCCGCCGAAGGACCCTGAAGCCATCGCAGAAGCCATCGGCACCCTGTTGGCCAGCCCGGACCTGCGCGAAAAACTCGGGCGGGCCGGCGAGCGGCGGGCAAGGGCCCGCTACTCCTGGAACAGGGTGGCAGCCGAAACCGAAAAGGCCTACCAGTTGGCCATCGCAGGCTCTGCGGACGCGGGCAGCCTGGAACCGATGGAAGGAGCGGCACTGTGACTGCGGAATCCCTGCGGGAGGCTGAGCTTCCTGCCATCCACCGGGTTGGCGCCACGCCCGGTTTCCCTTCCCCGGACGCGGTCTCCTCACAGGATGACGCCGAACAGGAGGCCTGTGCCGGTTCGCGGGAGGCAGTGCGGACCCATCTTGGGAACGTCCTGCCCGCCCTGCGGTCCCTGGAAAGCCAAGCCGACAGGCTGGCGGCCTGGGGCGTGGAGCTGGCCCAGCGCTTGCTTAGCGGGCAGAAGCTTCTCGCTGCCGGGAACGGCGGGTCCGCCGCCGAAGCGCAGCACCTGACAGCCGAACTCGTGGGTAGGTTCGACGGTGAGCGGATGCCCTTTTCCGCGATCTCCCTGCACGCGGAGAGTTCGGCCGTTACGGCCATCGCCAATGACTACGGCTACGCGGAGCTCTTCGCGCGGCAGGTCCGCGCCCACGGCAGGTCCGGGGACATCCTCGTGCTGCTGTCCACGAGCGGCCAGAGCCCCAACCTGCTCCGTGCAGCAGAGGCGGCGGCCAGGCTGAACGTGACCACGTGGGCCCTGACCGGGCCGGCACCCAACCCGCTGGCGTCCTGCTGTGACGACGCCGTGGCCGTCGATGCCGTCTCGGCCAATGCGCAGGAAGGGCACCTGATCGCCCTCCACGCCATCTGCCGGGCATTCGAGGCCGAGGTGGCCCGCAAGGGCAAGGGCGTTCCCGGGGCGGAGGCTGATCGCGGATGATGATCGCAGTGGTGGGTGACGTTTTGCTCGACGTCGACATGTCCGGTGAGGCAACGCGTTTGTGCCCCGACGCCCCCGTCCCGGTGGTGGACGTCTCCGACGTCCGCCGCAGGGCAGGCGGTGCCGGACTCGTGGCCCGGATGCTGGCGCAGGACGGCCACCGCGTCACCCTGGTGACCGTGCTTTCCGACGACGACGCCTCCCTCGAACTGGAGGGCGCGCTCGCCGGGGTGCGGGTGGTCTCCGGTCCCTCCGGCGCGAGGACGCCGGTTAAGACCCGCGTCCGGGCGGGCCGCCAGCCGGTGGTGCGGGTGGATGAAGGGTGCGAGCGGCCGGAGGTGCCGGCGGCAACCGCAGGTATGCTCAGGGCGCTGGAGCGCGCCGAAGCGATCGTCGTGGCCGACTATGGACGCGGTCTTGCCGCCAACCAAGAGGTCCGCGACGTGCTCGCCGCCCGGGCGGGCCACATCCCAATTGTGTGGGACCCGCATCCTGCCGGCGCAGTTCCGGTGGCCGGGGTGGCGGTGGTGACCCCGAACCTGTCCGAGGCTGCCAAGGCCGCGGGGACGGGGACCGGAACGCCAGCGTCGATTGCCGCCGTCGGCACTGCCCTGATGGACCGCTGGCAGAGCCAGGCGGTCCTCGTGACCATGGGCGAGCAGGGAGGCATCCTGCTGTCACAGCAGGACTCTTTACCCGTGAGCATCCCGGCTCCTCCCACGGAGGTCACCGACCCCTGCGGCGCCGGGGACAGGCTCGCGGCCAGCCTGGCCGTCCACTTGGCGGAGGGCCGCAGCCTGAGTGACGCCGCCGGACTGGCCATCAAGGAAGCCGCCGCCTTCCTCGGCGCCGGCGGGGTTGCTTCTCTGCCGGACCGCCACAGGCCGGTCTGGCACCACAGCCGTGAGGAAGACGCCCTCGGCCTTGCCCGGCGGGTGCGCGCCAACGGAGGAACCGTGGTGGCCACCGGAGGCTGCTTCGACCTGCTGCACGCCGGCCATGCCCGCACGCTTGCAGCTGCCAGGGATCTTGGCGACTGCCTGATCGTGTGCTTGAACTCTGACGAGTCGGTGCGCCGGATCAAGGGCGAGCAGCGGCCCATTGTGAGCCAGCAGGACCGGGCGGAACTCCTCCTGGCACTCGAGTGCGTGGACGCCGTCCTGGTCTTCGGGGAGGACACTCCGGAGGCCTGCCTGGAATTGCTCCGGCCGGACGTCTGGGTGAAGGGCGGCGATTATCGTGCGTCGGACCTGCCCGAGGCCGGGCTGGTCGAGAGCTGGGGAGGGCGCTGCGTTACGGTGCCGTTCCACCAAGCCCGGTCCACGTCCGTCCTCGCAGACGCCCTGGCGAAGGTCAGCTGAACTGCACCGCAATCCTGAATTAGTCCCAAGCGAAAGGAACACCATGACTGAATCGACTTTCCGGCCCGGCCGGGTCCTGGTAACCGGCGGTGCCTCCGGACTGGGGGCCGCCGTCGTCGATGCCGTGCTGAAAGCCGGGGGAACCCCGGTGGTGCTGGACCGGGACATCCGGAACGTCGCCGCGGCGAAGGCGTTTGAGGTGGACGTCGCCGACCGCGTCGCCGTGACCGAGGCTGTCCGGCAGGCAGCCGAGACGCTGGACGGGCTGGATGCCGTGGTCACCGCGGCGGGCATCGACCGGTGCGGCAAGCTGGAGGACGTGGCCGCGGAGGAATGGGAACGCGTCATCGGCGTCAACCTGATGGGCACGGTGTCGGTCGTGCGGGCGGCCCTTCCCTACCTCAAGGAGTCCCGCGGGGGCGGGTGGTCACCATCGCGTCCACGCTGGGCAAACGGGCACTGCCGGAGGCAACCGCCTACTGCGCGTCAAAATTCGGGGTGGTGGGCTTCAGCCATGCGCTGGCGGCCGAGACGGGCGGCGAGATTGGCGTGACCACCATGATTCCCGGCGGCATGAAGACGCGCTTCTTCGACGACCGGGCCGAGCAGTACAAACCGCAGGACGACTCACGCCTGAACGACCCCGGCAACGTGGCCCAGGCCATCCTGTTCGCGCTGTCCCAGCCCACCGGCTGCGAGGTCCGCGAAATGCTTATCTGCCATGAGGAAGAGGGCTCGTGGCCGTGAGCTGGAGAACATCCTCGTAAACCTCTGAGGGTTCGACGGCCTTCACGGTGGACTCGTCATGCGGGCACCGGGGGGCCGTCCACCCGACCTGGGTGACGTCCACGCCGCACACTTCGCAGCGCGTGGCCCAGCCGAGGTGGATTCTGTGCATGCTGCGTCCCAGCGGCGCGGCGTTGATGGCATTGCCCGCCCAGAAGATACCCACGGTGGGTGTGCCCAAGGCCTGGGCGAGGTGGCGTGGCCCGCTGTCGTTCGCCACCACGACGGCGCTGCCGGCCAGCAGCGCTGCGAGCTCGCCGAGGCTGAGTTTGCCTGCGAGTGACTCAACGGCCGGGCGGACGTCCTGAGACTGCCCTCTGCCGATCTGCCCTGTCCCGGATTGCCCAGTCCCGGACTGTGCTGTGCCGGACGGCTCGGCGGCGAGCTCCACCACAGTCTCGGCCAGTTCCTTTTCACTGCTGTCGCCGACCACATATACCCGGAAGCCGTCGTCGGCGGCCTTCCGGGCCACCGCGGCGAAGCGTTCCGCCGGCCAGCGCCGGCGCTCATCGGAGGCGCCCGGATGGATCACGAGCACCCGGTGGTTCCCGGGCGCGCCGTTGCCATGCCCCGGCCCGCCGTTTCCCAGCAGCTCCTGCTCAAGCTGCCGGCGAAACTCCGGGAGCGCCTGGAGCCTGGCCTCCAGCTCACCGGGAGGGGCACCGGCGAATCCCGCCACCTCGAGCGCCCGGAGCGGCTCATGCTGGTAATACAGGTAGGGCACAGTCCGCTCCAGCCGAGCGGCATCCGCAGTCCTGGTGCCCACGGTGTGGCGGGCGCCGAGGCGGAGCAGGAACGGATTGGAGTACCGGCCCCCGCCGTGCAGCTGGACGGCCAGGTCAAAGTTCCTGGCGCGCATCCCGGCAAAGAACCGCTCCAGTTCGTCGTCGTCTTCCGGCCCGGGGCGGACCCCTTCGGAAAACGGCAGAATCACCGTCTCATCCACCGGTCCCACGGTCTGGGACAGCAGTTCAGCATGGACCGGCGTGCCCAGCAGTGTGACGCTGGCGTCCGGATATGCGGCCTTCAACGCTGCCACCGCCGGTAGGGCAAACATCAGGTCACCCAGGCCGCCGCCACGGAGGACGGCGATGCGGGAGATACCGCTGAAGGCTTCCAAAACGGGGCCAATTCCCTGCCCGGTAATGTGTGCTCCGCCGAAGTCGGCGTTGAAGAGTTCCATGGTGTCAGCCCTCTCGGCTCCGGATCGTTCAGGTCGGGATGGGTTCAGTGGAGCCACCATACGGTGCATCGGCCCTGTATTGCCAGCTCAACGGGATCGGCCCGCCGGCTCTGAAAACTTGGCCCGCCTGCTCAGTGGGACCCTGCCCGCCGGCTCGAAAAACTCCTGCTGCCGACGCGTGTAAACGCTTCGGCGCCGGGGTACGGATCACCTCAGAGAGGGCGGGAACGGTCGCCCGAAACACAGAGCAGCATGCCCATCCCCAGTGAGGAGCCACATGCAATCGACCATCACCAGCGAGCTGGCCAATGCCGAAGACATGCTCACCATCCTGAACCCGCGAACCGGGGAAACCGTCGGCAGTCTTTCCGTTGCCGGAGCAGATGATGTGGCGGGAGCCGTGGCGGCTGCCCGCGCTGCCCAGCCCGGCTGGGCGGCCACGCCTGCGGGGGAGCGTGGCAAGCTGCTGCGCGAGGCAGCCCGGGCACTGGACGCGGCCGCCTCCGGGCTTGCGGAACTGAACGCGCAGGAGACCGGCCGTCCGCTGGATGAGGCCCTTGCCGGCATTGCCGCCGGCGTTTCCACGCTGGAGCAGTACGCGGAACTTGGGCCCGTACACCGGGGGCACAGCCTGCGCGGCAACGCGCTGGCAGCTGATTACACCGTCGCCGAGCCCCGCGGCGTGACAGTCCTCCTGACCCCGTGGAACGATCCCGTCGCCGTGGCCTGCGGACTCATCGGGGCCGCCCTTGTCACCGGGAACACTGCCATTCATAAACCGAGCGAGCGGTGCCCGCACTTGGGAAAGCTGCTGGGGGAGGTACTGGCGCCGGTATTTCCGCCCAACGTGCTGGTCACGCTTACCGGAGGGGCCGACGTCGGGATCCTCCTGACCCAGCAGCCTGACGTCGACATGTTCGCCCACGTCGGATCCAGCGCGACCGGTGACCGGATAGCGCGGGCGGCGGTGCTGACGGGTGCCTATGTCATCAGGGAAAACGGCGGAAACGACCCGCTGCTGGTGGACGCGGACGTGGACCCCGGCTGGGCCGCGGAGCAGGCGGCGATCGGGGCGTTCAGCAACAGCGGACAGATCTGCACCTCGGTGGAGCGGATCTACGTCCACCGGTCCATCGCCGAACCGTTTTGCCAGGCGCTCGCCGGGCAGGCCCGGGACCGCAACACGGAACATCCACTCGCGCCGCTCGTGGATACCCGGATGCGGGACACGGTCCACCGGCACGTTGCCGAGGCGCTGCAGCTGGGCGCGCGGGCCATCGAAGGCGGCACGGTCCCGGACGGGCCCGGAGCCTTCTACCCGGCCACGGTCCTGGTGGACTGCGCCGACACAATGGACGTCATGGCCGAGGAGACATTCGGCCCTGTTGCTCCCGTGCGCGTGGTGGACAGCTTCGAGGAAGGGCTGGCCCTCGCCGCGGCCTGCCGGTACGGACTTGCCGCCACCGTTCTGACCGGCACCATCGCCCACGCCCAGCAGGCCGTTGCCGTGCTGCCGGTGGGGACCGTCAAGGTCAACGAGGTGTTCGGTGGTGCACCAGGCGGGGCCGCCCAGCCGCGGGGCGCAAGCGGGCACGGGTTTGGCTACGGCCCCGAACTCCTGGACGAATTCACCCGGGTCAAGGTGGTGCACATCGCTGCGCCGCCTGCCCGTGAAACCGACGGGGCAGCGTCGTGACGGCCGCAGCACCCGGTGCCGGAGGACTCGCGGGGGACGACGGCGGGCGGCAGCGTTCCGAACCAGTGCGTTCCGAACCAATGCTTTCCGAACCAGTGCTTTCCGAACAGCGCGGCCTTGCCGCGTGGCTTCCCCGGAGGCTGGCCCAGGAGCAGCCGGCCATCACCGTGGTGGGCGACTTCATGCTCGACGGCTGGTGGACCGGCTCGATCGACAGGATGTGCCGCGAGGCCCCCGCTCCCGTGGTGGACATCGCCCGCCGTGACTTTGCTCCCGGCGGCGCGGCCAACACCGCCATGAACCTGGCTGCCCTCGGCGCCCGGGTCAGCGTGGCCGGCATCATCGGGGCGGACGACGCCGGCGCGGAACTTAGGCGCCAGCTGACCGCCGCCGGGGTGGACACCACGCTGCTCGCCGAGCACCCGGACATGGTCACCACCACCAAGGTCCGGATCAGCAGCGGCGGCCAGGTCCTGCTGCGCTTCGACGATTCGGCGAAGGCTGTCCCGGCCGAGGCCTTGGCGACGTTCGAAGCGGCGGTGCCCACCGCCGTCGGACGCCAGAACGCGGTGGTGATCTGCGACTACGGAACGGGAGTCCTCGCGGAACCGGTGCGTAGCCGGCTCATCGGGACCCTTGCCCGCCGTGGGCGGGACACACTTGTGGTGGTGGACGCGCACGATCCCCGTCCGTGGGCAGGACTTGAACCGGACCTGGTCACGCCCAACGCGCAGGAGGCGGCCAGGATGCTGGACCTTCGGCTGGGCAGCGGGCCCGAGCGTGCAGATGTAGTGACCGCGCACGGCGGCGAACTGCTGCAGGCGACGGGGGCACGCGCCGTCGTGGTCACGCTGGACCGGGACGGAACGGTCCTCATCCCGGCGGCCGGAAACCCGCACAGGACGTGGGCGAGGCCGGCTGCCGAGAAGCAGGCCTCCGGCGCGGGCGACACCTTCGTGGCGGCGCTGACTCTGGCGCGTGCCGCGTCGCTGCCGCTGACAGCCAGCCTCGACCTCGCACAGGCGGCGGCGGACGTGGTGGTCCACCATCCGGGGACGTCGGTCTGCGGCACGGACGAGCTGGGCCGTTACCTGGAAAGCTTCGCGGACACGGCCCTGGCGGCCGACGAACTGGAACGGCACATCCGTGCCCACCGCAGCGACGGCCAGCGGGTGGTGCTGACCAACGGCTGTTTCGACGTCCTGCACCGCGGGCATACGCGCTACCTGAACCAGGCCAAGCAGCTCGGCGACATCCTGGTGGTGGCGCTCAACAGCGACGACTCCGTCCGGAAGCTCAAGGGGCCGGACCGTCCCATTAACAGCGTGGCGGACCGGGCAGCCGTGATCGCCGCCCTGAGCTGCGTGGATTACGTCACCGTCTTCGACACCCCGACGCCGATTCCCCTGATCGAACAGCTGCGGCCGGAAATCTATGCCAAGGGCGGGGACTACACGCCGGAGATGCTGGCCGAAACCGAAGCCGTGGAGGCCTACGGCGGCACGGTGACCATCCTCGACTACGTGGCCGAGCGCTCCACGACGGCCATGGTCCAGCGCATCCGCAACGGCGGGGGAGCGCCCGTGCCGGAGGCGTAGAGCTCGCTGGGCTGGCCTGTCGCCCGCTGAACGAGCCTGTCGCCCGCTGATCGAGCCTGTCGAGATCTAGGGCAGCCCGCGGTCAACTAGGCTTGAAGCATGACGGAAGCGGCGGAGAACTGATGGCACGGCGCATTAAGTCAGGCGGCAAATCCGGACCCAAAACCGCCACCAAATCCGGCGGCAGAAGAGGCACGGCAACGGCCTCCAACGTGCTGGAAGATGCCAGTCAGCCGCGTCCCGGGGGAGTCCGTGCAGATGGCCCCGTTGAGGGCATCTACTACATCGACACCGGCGACTGCGAGCTCATTGCCGACCAGGACAACTCCACCGGCTGGCTCCTGCGCATCAACGGTGTGATGAGCTCCCACATCGACCTTGCCGATCCGCTGTTCCTCGACTTCGAGTACATGCGCTGGATGTCCGCCCTGATCGAATCCCGCTGGCCGACCGAGTCCAGGCCCAGGCTGCGGGGCCTGCACCTGGGCGGCGGGGCCTGCTCGCTGGCCCGCTACTTCCATGCTGCCTACCCGGACGCCCGGCAGGTGGTGGTGGAACTCGACGGGAAGCTTGCCGAGTACGTCCGCGGCTGGTTCGACCTGCCCAAGGCCCCGCTGCTGCGGCTGCGCGTCGGCGAGGCCCGCGCTGTGACGGAAACGCTCACCCCGGACACCCGCGACTTCATCATCAGGGACGTGTTCGCCGGCGCGGTTACCCCCTATCCGCTGACCACCGCTGAGTTCAACGCGCACGTGCGGCGGGTGCTGGCGCCCGGCGGTATTTACGTGGTGAATTCGGGCGACGGCCCGGACCTGAAAAACGCCCGTGAGGAGGCGGCCACCATCGCGGCGGCGTTCGGGCACACCATCATCATCGCCGACCCGGCCATGCTGAAGGGACGCCGGTACGGCAACATGGTGATGGCCGGCAGCGACCAGCCGTTCGAGGACGATCCGCAACTCGCGCGGCGGCTCCTGGGCGGGGCGGTACCCGCTCACATCTGGGACGATGCCAAGGTCCGGGCCTTCGCCGCCGGAGCCCAGGTGCGCCACGATCCCCGGCCTCCCGCCGAGCCTGCGCCTCAGCGTTTAGCCGGCGGCTGAGCCGCCGCGTCCCCGCCTTTGCCGCCGCGTCCCTGCCCGAGCAGCCACTCCCGGTGCGCCGTGGTCTGTTCGCGCAGGGCCGTCACCACTGCGGCGACGGCCGGCCGGCGCATCGAGTCGGGCCGCAGGACCATCCAGTAGGGCAGCCGTTCTGCGATGTTCCCGGGCAGCAGGCGCACCAGGTCCTCGTGCCGGTCGGCCATGAAACAGGGCAGGAATCCCACCCCGGCGCCAGCCCGGGTTGCCTCGACGTGCACGAACACGTTGGTGGAGCTCACGCCCTCGCGCATCGCCGGCACCAGCCGGCGCGGTGCGTCAAGATCGTCCACCTGCAGCATCGAATCCACGAAGTACACGAGCGGATGGGCGGTCAGGGCCTCCACCGAGTCCGGCATGCCGTTGGCCTCGATGTACGAGCGGGACGCGTACATCCCGAGCTCGTACTCGCCCAGCCGGAACGCCTCGGCCCGGTGCACCTGCGGCTCGCCGACCACCACCTCGATGTCCAGTCCCGAGCGTTGCTGCAGGGCCCGGCGCGTGACGGTGACGATCTCGACGCTGAGCCCCGGGTGATCCCTCCTTAGCCGGGCCACGGCCGGAGCGGCGATGTACGCGCTGAAACCGTCGGTCGCCGTCATGCGTACGACGCCGGTAATCGGGTCAGGCGCGTGGCCTGACGGTCCCAGCGCACGCACCGCCGTCTCCACCTGCTCAGCCACCAGCACGGCCTGGGCGCCGAGCTCAGTCAGCTCCCAACCTCCGGACGCCCGAGCCAGTACACGGCCGCCCAGGGCCTTTTCCAGTGCGGCAATCCGGCGCGAAACGGTGGTGTGGTTCAGGCCCAGGACCTGGGCCGCCGTCGTGAACTTCGCCGAGCGTGAGACGGCGAGCAGCACCAGCAGGTCGTCCGGGTTGGCATCCATATCTGCAATTTTGCACGAATCCAGTGCCTGATTAGTCATTGAACCGCGTTCCTTCTGCAGGAATACTCGGGTGAATCGGAAGTGCTGCACGTGGCGGCACGTGTCAACGTGGACACTTTGAGGAGCAGACTGTGGACGCACAAGGTCCGGACGTGGAAAAGAACCTGAACGGCCGCAAGGCCCTGGTGACCGGCGGTGCCAGCGGCATCGGCGCGGCGTGCGTACGGGAACTGGCCGCCAGGGGAGCCAAGGTGGTGGTGGCCGACGTCGACGAAGCCGGCGCTGCGCCCCTCGCCGATGAGGTGGGCGGCACGTCCTGGGCAGTCGATCTCCTGGACGTCGAGGCGCTGGCCGCGCTGAGCCTGGACTGCGACATCCTGGTGAACAACGCCGGCATCCAGCGCATCAGCCCCATCGAGGACTTCGACCCCGTGGCGTTCCGGCGGATCCTGGCGCTCATGCTCGAGGCGCCCTTCCTGCTGATCCGTGCCGCGCTGCCGCACATGTACGCCAACGGTTTCGGGCGCATCATTAACCTGTCGTCGGTCCATGGCCTCCGCGCCTCCCCGTTTAAGAGTGCCTACGTCTCGGCGAAGCACGGCCTTGAGGGGCTGAGCAAGGTGACGGCACTTGAAGGCGGCGAGCACGGGGTTACGTCCAACTGCATCAACCCCGGTTATGTGCGGACCCCGCTGGTGGAGAAGCAGATCGCGGACCAGGCACGTGTCCACGGGATTCCGGAGTCGGAGGTCCTGGCGAAGGTGATGCTCACCGAGTCCGCGGTGAAACGGCTCGTGGAACCCGAAGAGGTGGCCTCGCTGGTTGCGTGGCTGTCCTCCGACGCAGCCGGAATGGTCACCGGGGCCAGCTACACGATGGACGGGGGCTGGTCCGCCCGGTAACCCGGTGGTTGAGCTTGTCGAAACCGGCTAACCCGGTGGTTTAGCTTGTCGAAACCAGTCAGCTCTTTGAACCCGTCAGCGCGAGGGTGCCGCCGAGCCCGATCATCATCACCCCACCAGTGGTAGTGACAGCTGCCACCCGGCGGGGTGAGCGGGCGAACCATTGCCTCGCAGTCCCTGCGGCGAGTGCCCAGACGCTGTCCGAGACCAACGCGATGCCCAGGAACGTGGCACCAAGCAGGGCGAGTTGGACCGGAATAGCACCGGCGGAATGGTCCACGAACTGGGGGAGGACCGCTACGAAGAACACCACGGACTTCGGATTCGTGGCCCCCACAATGAAGCCTTCGCGCAGAATCCGCCGGGTGGTGGCCGGCCTCGACGTATCCGGGCCTGCAGGGCCGCCCCGGCGGTGGAGCACCGCCAGGATTCCCAGATAAATAAGGTAGGCCGCGCCGGCGAACTTCACCACCGTGAACAGCAGTACCGACTCAGCCAGCACTACGCCGAGGCCAAGGGCCACCCCTGCGATCTGCAGCAGTTCCCCGGCAGCATTGCCGAGAACGCTCAGCAGGCCGCCCCGCCGCCCCAGGGCCAGCGACCGTCCGATGACGAACAGGACGCTGGGGCCCGGGACGGCGATGAGCAGTGCGGAGACCAAGGCAAAGGCCAGGAGATTCTGCAGCGGGAGCATGCCTGATCGTAACGCCGGCGGATGTCTGCCAGCCAGCACCTGTGTGCTTCGGGCAAAGGGCCCAGGCAGTTTCCCGCCTCAGCCGCGTGCGCCCGCCTCAGCCGCGTGCGCCCTGTGGATCCTCCGTACCCGGGCTCCCGGAGGCCCGGATGTACTCCTCCACAGCGGACTCCGGCACACGGTAGGACTTGCCGAACCGGTCGGCTGCCAGCGTCCCGGCCCGGACCATCCGGTAGACGGTCATTTTGGAAAGGCGCAGGGCCGCGGCCACCTCGGCAATGGTGAGGTACGCGGTTGGCAGGTTGGTGATGGACATGGGATCGGCTCCTGTTGATCGTCGGCTGGACGGGCGGGGACCCGCCTAGTCCGGCCGCCTCAGTTGCCGGTAGTCGTAGAAATACACCCGATCCGAGGAGCGGATCCCGATCGACCGGTCGTTCTTGACCACAACAGTGCCTTCGCGCCTGCCGTTGAACGGATCGTCGCCCACCAGGACGTCGCCGAGCTTGTACGGAACAGCGGCCGTACGCGCCCGCTGCAGCGTCTGGGCCAGGAAACCGGGTGACCGCCCGGATTGAAGGTGTTTTGCCGGCGCCCCGGCCTGGATTTCCAACATGAGGACCACTCCTTCACAGTGTGACCGAGAGTCGAATCACTGGCGGCGCGGGTCCGGGTCATCATCCGGGGTCATTACCCCAGCCGGCTTGCACCGTGTAGTCCACTGTAGGAAGTAATCACATACGTCACACGAGTAACATCTACCTCATTTATCACAATAGGCACTCCCGTAACAGACTTTAAGTACGTGTCTTTGCCCATTTTGACTACTTGTTTTTGCCTTTTCCAGCCTGGCGCGCCATTTCCCCGGAAATCCTACTCAGTTTTGGCGACCACCGGCACCGTGAAGGTTTCATCCTCGAGGTGGGCACGCCGTCGTCCGCTGCCTTTGACCCAGAGCCGGTAGGCGACCACCAGCAGTCCCAGCCACACAGCCCCCACATAGAGCGCCACGCGCGTGTCCTCGAAGACGCCAAGCACCGCGATCACCAGCCCCATGAAGCCGATGGTGAGGACGGACGCCGCCGGCCACCAAGGCGAGGGGAACTCCGACGACGGCAAGCCATTCCGGGAGATCTCGCGTTTCATCGCCATGTGGGAGGCGAGAATCATGACCCACACCCAGACCGTGGCGAAGGTGGCGATGGAAGCAATGAGCAGGAAGACATCTTCCGGGATGACCGCGTTCAGGACCACTCCCACCAGCAGGATCCCGGCCATCATCACCACAGTCATCCACGGCACACCGTGCCGGGAAACCCGCCCGAAGCTCTGCGGTGCGTGCCCCTGCTTGGCCAAACCGAAGAGGATCCGCCCGGCGCCGAAGATGTCGCTGTTGATGGCGGACAGGGCGGCGGTGATCACCACAGCGTTGAGGATATGCGGTGCGGCGGGAATGCCCAGGCCGCTGAAGATCTGGACGAACGGGCTGCCGCCGCTGCCGACCTCGTTCCACGGAAAAAGGCTCATCAGCACCGCCGAGGGTCAGTACGTAGAACAGCAGGACCCGGACCGGCACTGTATTGACGGCCTTCGGGATCACCTTCTTGGGGTCGGCTGCCTCGCCGGCCGTGATGCCGATGGTTTCGATCCCGCCGAAGGCGAACATGACGACGGCGAACGAGGCCAGCAGCCCCTCGAAACCGTTCGGGAACAGTCCGCCGTGCTCCACCAGGTTACTCAAGCCCGGAGCGGCCGAGGCATCACCGTTCTGGAACCCGAACGCAAGGATGGCCGCGCCGCCCGCGATCATGGCGATAATGGCTGCAACCTTGACCAGCGTGAACCAGAATTCGAGTTCACCGAAGACCTTTACGCTCAGCAGATTCAGCGCCGCAAGGAGGAAGATAATGGCCAGGATCCAGACCCACCGCTCCACGGACGGGAACCAGAAGCCCATATAGATACTGAAGGCGGTGACATCGGCGATGGCCACGATCGCCATCTCGAAGACGTAGGTCCAGCCGGTCACGAAGCCTGCGAACGGGCCAAGATACCGGCTGGCGTACTGCCCGAAGGATCCGGAGACCGGGTGCCGCACGGCCATCTCGCCAAGTGCGCGCATCACCATGAACACGGCCGCGCCGCCGATCATGTAGGCGAGCAGCACGGCGGGGCCGGCTTTTTGGATGGCCGAGGCCGAACCGTAGAACAGGCCGGTGCCGATGGCGGAGCCCAGCGCCATAAAGCGGATGTGGCGGACGTTGAGGCCGCGGTTCAGAACGGTTTCGACGGCGGTTCCGACGGCGGTGCGCCCGGTTCCGACGGCGGAGGTGCTGGTCCCGTTTTCGGGCGCCAACTCATCAGTTGTTTGGGCTTGTTGCATGCGAATACCTTCTCGTCATTGGGAGGGGGATCGCTATCCAGCAGACCATGTTCGCGGGAGCTGTGATGAGACTCACGGGCTCTTGGTGTCTTTGATTTCAGACTGTGTGGGCACTGCATTCGGCGCGAACGGACAGCTGTGGCCCCGCTCCGCGGCTGCGCCGGTAAAAATGTCAGTGGCCGGTGAGATGCTTCGGGTATGGAAAGCAGAGTAGCTGTCGAGACGGTGGAGGCCATCGGCGCCTCCACTTCTGCGCTGGCTGTTTATGTTGACCTCGCGACGGGAAGCGTCCCCTCGGGCAGCCCTGTCCCTGCTGACGGCTCCGCGCCAGCCGCGGCTGATCCGCTGCGGGATCAGGCCGACGCGTACCTTGACGGTTTGGCTGAGCTCGCCAAAGTGGAGGCCCGGCTCGCGGCCCTGAAAGTGCAGCTCGTCGCCGGCTACGCCAACACTGAGAAAGCCATGACGCCACCGGCCGCCTCCCCGCAGGAGCGCACCGTCAGGGAGATGGCCGTGACTGCCGAGGTGGCCGGTGTCCTGACCATCAGCGAACGCGCCGCCAGTGCCCTCCGGTTCGAGGCCAGCACCCTGACCACGGGCCGACCGGTGACCTTGTCCGCGCTGCAGGCAGGGTCCATTTCCTGGCAGCACGCCCGGATCATGGTGGACGAGGCCGCGGACCTCGACGCGGCCGGGGCAGCAGCGTTGGAGGCGCATTTCCTGGACCCGGACGCGCCGAACCCCGCCCGCGGTGGCCCGGCCGGGGAGCTCGTCCCGTGCCGGTTCCGGGCGAAAGTCCTTACCTGGCGGGAGCGGCACCATCCGGTCAGCATCGAAAAACGCCACGCCCGCAGTGCCGCAGACCGGCGGGTGGAGTACGTCCCGGACAGCGACGGGATGGCCTGGTTCTCGGCGTACCTGCCCGCGGCCCAGGCCGCCGGTATCTGGGACCGCACCACCGCCGCCGCCCGGGCCATGCAAGGCCCCGGCGAGACCAGAACCCTCACCCAGCTCCGCGCCGACGTCGCCTCAACCTGGCTCCTCACGGCCGGCCACGAGCTGACGCCGGCCGGTGGTGTGCCCTCGCCCGCAGCCCAGGTTCTCGTCACCGTTCCGGTGTTTTCGCTGCTCGGCCTGACGGAGGAACCGGCCATGCTCGACGGGTACGGGCCGATCCCGCCCTCCGTGGCTCGTGCACTCGTCGCAGATGGTGGGACGTCGTTCCGGAGGGTCCTGACCGACCCCCGTGACGGCGCACCCCTGGAGATTGGACGAACCAGCTACCGCATCCCGAAGCCGATGCGCCAATGGCTGCGGCTTCGGGACGCCACATGCACGTTCCCGGCCTGCAATAACCACTCCTTGGACAACGACGCCGACCACCTCCTCGCCTGGGCAGACGGCGGGGGCACCGGGATCAGCAACCTTGGCCAACCATGTCCGAAACACCACCGCCTCAGACACGCGTCCGCCTGGACACCCGCCGCCGCCACCGCCAAGGACCCGCCCGGCTGGACCTCGCCAAGCGGCCGGCACTACACCAGCGAACAACCCGACTGGGAACCACCCCACTGGCCACCACTCATCCAGGCCATACTCCGGGAGCTCGCCGCACCCGGCGGACTCGACCCCCGCACGCCCGCGAACCCAGGCATGCACGAATGCCGCGTTTCTCCGGAGGATGTGCCAGAGACTGGCCGCGAAGCAGCCTAAACGCGTCATCTGAAGTGTTGATACCTTGCAACCCCGTGCCTGCTTTTTTGCCGGATCCGAGATGCATGGCAGGCCGAAGAGATGGATGGCGGCGGCCGAAGTCAGATCCCAGCAGCCACGTCCGCCTCAGCGGTAGCCGGTAGCGTCGGCCGGCAGTCCGGCGTCCTGGACCTCCTCCAGGTAGCGCCAGCAGTCCGGCCGGGAGCCGTCGACGTCGGTGAAGCCATACTCCAGCGCCAGCCCGCCGGAGGAGAACGAGCCGCCGGTTCGGCGGTATACGTCAGAATCGGCGGCGAGGGCGGCGACCGCCCGCCCCACAAAACGCGGGCTTTCCGAAATGGCGGCGAAGTGCGGATTCGTGGCCGCTGCCTCGCGCCAATTGGCTTCGGTCACGCCGTAGTGCTCGAGCATCATTTCCGAGCGCATCCACCCCGGCGTCAGTGCCACCGCCGTGCAACCGAACGGCTTCAGCTCCTCGGCCTGGCTGAAGGCGAGCCGCAGGACAGCGGACTTGGCGAGGTCGTAAAACACTGAGAGCCGGTAATGCGCGGTGTTGTACTCCCGCGTTCCGTCCGTCATTTCCACCACCAGTCCTCCCGGCCGCCGGATGAGCAGCGGCAGCGCGAAGTGGCTCGTGACCAGGTGCGTGTCGACGGCGCCGTGCAGCATCCGCAGTCCTCCGTCCAGGTGGTGTTCCCAGAGGGGTGTGTTCCACTGGATGAGGTTTTCGCCGCCCCAAATGTCATTCACCAGGATGTCCAGCTGGCCGTGCTCGTGGTCGATTCGACGGACCAGCGCTTCCACCTCCGGGGCGTTTAGATGGTCCGCCGCCACTGCGATGCCGGTCCCGCCGGCCGCGCTCACCATGGCTGCCGTTTCATCGATGGTTTCCGGGCGGCGATAGTCGGACGTCTGGCCCTTCGTGGTGCGTCCGGTGCAGTAGACCACCGCCCCGGCTTCACCGAGGGCCACGGCCGTTCCGCGGCCCGCCCCTCGCGTGGCCCCGGCGACCAGGGCTACCTTGCCCCTTAGCGGAAATTCCATGGACAAACGCTACCTCGGTGCACGGGAAAGCGGCCATGTCTGGTATTCCAGACGGTCCTGCCTCTGAAGGAGTTCTGGAGCGAGTGGACGGGGCACAAACTTAAGTACGGGATACCGGACACTTTTCGGCTAAACCCCCGAAAAGACAGAAATCCCGAACAGGCAGCCAGACGACAGGCGTGGAGGACACATGGCAGGCACGATAGCCGCAACGGCGGCAAAGCGGCCGGAATCAGCGGTCAAAGCGAAGGTTCCCGCCGCGGAAAACACCCTGCGGATCCTCAAACTGTTGGCTTCCAAGCGGGGGCCGATGGCGGCGTCGAACATTGCCACGGCACTGGGGCTGCCGCGCTCAAGCGTCTACCACCTCCTGGGCGTCATGGAGGCGAACGGCTTCGTCCTGCACCTGCACGAGGAGCAGCGCTACGGCCTTGGCATCAGCGCCTTTGAGCTCAGCTCCGCGTACTCGCGGCAGGAACCGCTGTCCAGGCTGGGGCGGCCCATGCTCGCGTCCCTCGTTGATGTCCTCGGCGAAAGCGCACACCTGGCGGTGCTGCACGGCCGGGATGTGCTCTACATTGTGGAGGAGCGGGCCAAGAACCGGCCATCCCTGGTGACCGACGTCGGTGTCAGGCTGCCCAGCCATCTCACCGCCAGCGGCCGGGCCATCCTTGCCGCGCTGCCCAAGTCCCAGGTCCGCGCGCTCTATCCGAATGCCGCCGCTTTCACTGCCCGGCACGAGGTGGAGGGCGCCATCATGAAGTACTCGGCCCTGTCATCGCACCTGGACCAGGTGCGGCAGCGTGGCTACGCCACAGAACACGGGGAAGTGACACCCGGCTTTGGCTCCATCGCCGCCGCTGTCACGGATCATCTTGGATGGCCGACGGCGGCAGTCGCCGTCACGTTCCTCGAGGACAAACTGCCCGAGGACCAGTGGCCGGTACTCGCCGCCCGCGTGCAAAAAGTCGCCGACGAGCTCTCGGTGCGCATCCACGGCCGCCCCGCGAAATAGCCAGCAGCCCAACTAGGTAGCAGCAGAGGGCGTTCCCAGCGGTGAGAACCCCTGTGCTGCTACCTAGTTGGGTCTGGGATACCGGACAGCACCAGCCGGAAACCCCTGTCTGGCCCGCTCGGAAGGGGCTTTAGTTGATACAGAAGCACTTCCGCTCAAACCAAGAATTCCGCACCCCGCAACAGTAATAAACCACATACCCGCAAGACGAAGGAGCCACCATGGCACCCGCCGATTTCACCACCGGTGCCCGCCCGGTCAAAGCAGCCCGCGGCACCGAGCTCACCGCCAAGTCCTGGCAGACCGAGGCACCCCTGCGCATGCTCATGAACAACCTTGATCCCGACGTCGCCGAACGCCCCGATGACCTGGTGGTCTATGGCGGAACCGGCCGGGCCGTCCGCAGCTGGGCAGCGTTCGATGCCATCACCCGCACCCTGGAAACCATGGACAAGGACGAGACCCTGCTGGTTCAGTCCGGCAAACCCGTCGGCGTCTTCCGAACCAACGAATGGGCGCCGCGCGTGCTGCTGGCCAACTCCAACCTCGTCGGTGACTGGGCCACGTGGCCGGAATTCCGCCGGCTCGAGGCTGAGGGCCTGATGATGTACGGCCAGATGACGGCCGGCTCCTGGATCTACATCGGCACCCAGGGCATCCTGCAGGGCACCTTCGAGACCTTCGCCGCGATCGCCCGCAAGCTGACCGGGGACGAGAACGGCACGCTCGCCGGGACCCTGACGCTGACCGGCGGCTGCGGCGGCATGGGCGGCGCGCAGCCCCTCGCCGTCACCCTGAACGAGGGCGCCTGCCTGATTGTCGACGTCGACGAGACCCGCCTGCGCCGACGGGCCGGCAAGCGTTACCTGGACGAGGTGGAGACCGATCTCGACGCCGCCATCGCCAAGGTCCTCAAAGCCAAGGAAGAACGCCGCGGCTGGTCCGTGGGCTATGTGGGCAACGCCGCCGAGGTCTTCCCCGAACTGCTGCGCCGCCACAAGGCCGGCGAGCTGACCATCGACATTGTCACGGACCAGACCTCCGCACACGACCCCCTGAGCTACCTGCCGGAGGGCATCTCCGTGGACGAGTGGCACCGCGAAGCCGAGGCTGATCCGGAGGGCTTCACCAAGAAGGCCCAGGCCTCGATGGCCAAGCACGTCCAGGC
The DNA here is from genome assembly GCF_030817195.1 of Arthrobacter globiformis. Taxonomy (NCBI): domain Bacteria; kingdom Bacillati; phylum Actinomycetota; class Actinomycetes; order Micrococcales; family Micrococcaceae; genus Arthrobacter; species Arthrobacter globiformis. The sequence goes on from NZ_JAUSYZ010000001.1 coordinate 823,308, forward strand.
CATGGTCGAGTTCCAGGACGCCGGCGCCGAGGTGTTCGACTACGGCAACTCCATCCGCGACGAGGCCCGCAAGGGCGGCTACAGCCGGGCGTTCGAGTTCCCCGGCTTCGTCCCGGCCTACATCCGCCCGCTGTTCTGCGAGGGCCTGGGCCCGTTCCGCTGGGTGGCACTCTCCGGCGACCCCGAGGATATCGCCGTCACGGACCAGGCCATCAAGGAACTCTTCCCCGAGAACAAGCACCTGCACCGCTGGATCGACGCAGCCGGCGAGCGGGTCGAGTTCGAAGGCCTGCCGGCCCGTATTTGCTGGCTGGGCTACGGCGAACGCGCCAAGGCGGGCCTGCTGTTCAACCAGCTGGTCAAGGAAGGCAAGGTCAAGGCGCCCATCGTGATCGGCCGCGACCACCTGGACTCCGGCTCCGTCGCCTCGCCGTACCGGGAAACGGAAGCGATGGCCGACGGTTCGGACGCCATCGCCGACTGGCCGCTGCTCAACGCACTGCTCAACACCGCCTCCGGCGCCACCTGGGTTTCCATCCACCACGGCGGGGGAGTGGGCATCGGCCGCTCCATCCACGCAGGCCAGGTTTCCGTCGCCGACGGTACCGACCTCGCGGCGCAGAAGCTTGAGCGGCTCCTCACCAACGACCCCGGCATGGGCGTCATCCGCCATGTCGACGCCGGCTACGACCGCGCCCTCGACGTCGCCAAGGAACGCGGCGTCCGCATCCCCATGAACGAAAAGACAAAGTAGGAATCATGACCATCACCACCCACGAACCGCTTACCGTTACCCTCGGTGCCAGCGGTGTCACGCCCGAGGACGTGCTCGCCGTCGCACGCCACGACGCCAAGGTGACCGTCTCCCAGGACGCCCTGGACACGGTCGCCAAAGTCCGCGCGCACATCGACGAACTGGCCCACAGTGACGTGCCCGCATACGGTATCTCCACGGGCTTCGGCGCGCTGGCCAACCGGCACATCCCCGGCGAGCTGCGAACCCAGCTGCAGAAATCGCTCATCCGCAGCCACGCCGCCGGCATGGGTCCGGCGGTGGAGCGCGAGGTGGTCCGCGGCATCATGTTCCTGCGCGCCAAGACCCTGGCATCGGGCCGGACCGGGGTCCGGCCCGTGGTCCTGCAGACCATGGTGGATGTGCTGAACGCCGGCATCACCCCGGTGGTCCGCGAGTTCGGTTCGCTGGGCTGCTCCGGCGACCTCGCACCGCTGTCCCACTGCGCCCTGGTCCTTATGGGCGAAGGCGAGGCAGCCGGACCCGACGGCGAACTCTACGGGGGTGCCGGCCAGCCCACTGTTGCCGAGCTGCTCGCCGCCCACGGCATCGAGCCGGTGACCCTGGCCGAGAAGGAAGGGCTGGCGCTGGTCAACGGCACCGAGGGCATGCTGGGCATGCTCCTGATGGCCATTGCGGACCTGCGGCAACTGCTGACGACGGCGGACATCACCGCGGCGCTCAGCGTCGAGGCGCTGCTCGGCACCGACCAGGTGTTCCTGCCCGAGCTCCACGCCGCCCTGCGGCCGCACCCGGGCCAGGCGGCCAGTGCCGACAACATGCTCCGGGTCCTGTCCGACTCAGCGATCGTTGCCTCGCACCGCGTGGGTGATTCCCGCGTCCAGGACGCCTACTCGCTGCGCTGCGCACCGCAGGTCGCGGGCGCCGTCCGGGACACCGTCGACCACGCTGAACTGGTGGCCTCCCGTGAACTCGCGGCCGCCATCGACAACCCGGTGGTCCTGCCTGACGGCCGGGTCAGCTCCAACGGCAACTTCCACGGTGCCCCGGTGGCCTACGTGCTCGATTACCTGGCCATCGCCGTCGCGGACCTTAGCTCCATCGCCGAACGGCGCACGGACCGCATGCTGGACCCGGCCCGCTCGCACGGCCTGCCGGCGTTCCTGGCAGCGGATCCGGGCGTGGACTCGGGCCTCATGATCGCCCAGTACACGCAGGCCGGGCTGGTCTCGGACAACAAGCGGCTCGCGGTTCCCGCGTCCGTGGACTCCATCCCGAGCTCCGCCATGCAGGAAGACCATGTGTCCATGGGCTGGCACGCTGCCCGCAAGCTCCGGAAGGCCGTGGAGAACCTGCGCCGGGTGCTCGCGATCGAACTCGTGACCTCGGCACGGGCGATTGACATGCGCACCCAGCTTTCGGCCGGCCAGCTGACGCCGGGACCTGCCGGGGCGGCGGTCCTCGAAACGCTGCGGACCGTCGTCGGAGGTCCGGGCACGGACCGGTTCCTCTCACCCGAGCTTGAGGCGGCCGACCGGCTGGTCGCCTCCGGTGCGGTGCGGACGGCAGCCGAATCCGCCGTCGGAAACCTCGCCTAAAGGTGAACAATGTGCACCGCCGGCAAATATTTGCCGGCGGTGCCGAAATAGTCTGCAACGCGCCGCACAGGGCCCGGCGAGTGTAGTAGAACTAAAGGTGTAGTAAAAGTCACATCAAAGAAGCTGTGGCGTAAGAAGAACATCCACAAAGGGGTAGAAGTTCACATGAAAGCACGCGGGACAGTCCTGTCCAGACGCATCGCACACGCCGCTACGGTTTCCGACTGGGGATCGCTGCACGTGGGCGAGCGGGTCGAGATCATCAAGCAGGCGCACGTAATTGCGGCAGGCGAGGTGGAGGAAATCTCACGGAGCGGAAACGTGTTGTGGCTGGTCCGCGGCGGAGCAGCAGAGTCGCAGCTCTTTATGAAGTCCGACGGCGTGCAGGTGCGCCGGATGTAATCCGGCTGAAGCCGTGCGGTAGAACGCACACAAGAAATCAAGAAGCCCCCGACCTTGGATCATTCGGCCTTTCGGCCAGAATGAGCCCAGGATCGGGGGCTTTTTCGCGTGTTAGGCTGCGATGTCCTCGTGTGTTTCACCGAAGGGAACAGACTCGTCGAGGGCCACCGTGTAACGGCCTGGCTCCAGGCGCGTGACCTTGATGCCGCAGGTGCCTTCCTGGGCAGCCGTTTGGATCAGAGTCTCTACGGCGCTTTCCAGGCCGTGGTGGACCTGGTCGGCACTGGTGAATGCCAGGTCGATGGACCGGGCATCCGCGGAGCGGGACGCGCTCGTAGGAGCGGTTGGGCGCTCCATGGTTGCTGTGCTCATGTACTGACTTTCTATGGTTTTTGCCGGGGGGCAGTAGACCATTCTACCGGGAATCGGCATAAAGGTCAGATGACTGTCATTTGACAAGCTTGTTGACGATAGTTGTCTTATCAACCATTCTGCCCTTGCGCGGCATTTGGAAGCGATCCTGAGCCACGCTCCCTCGTGCCTTGCGCGCTAGTGTTGGTCAGGTCCGAGAGGCCGACGGCGCAGGAGGCGACCGTGTTTGAAGGTGCCAGCATCATGTTCGCCGCGGCGGGTGTAGCCGTCTTTGTTGCCGCGATCCTGCCCAAGGCCCTGCGCAATGCTCCAATCTCCATGCCGATGGTGTTCCTGGGCGCCGGTGCCGCCGCCTTCGGCCTGCTTCCCCATCTTCCCGACCCGAGCCCTGTCCAGCACCCTGAGCTGACGCTGCATCTGACCGAGGTGTGTGTGATCATCTCGCTGATGGGAGCCGGGCTGGCGCTGGACCGTCCGGTGGGGCGGCGGAACTGGGCCACCACCTGGCGGATGCTCGGTATCGCCATGCCCCTGTGCATGCTCGGCCTGACGCTCCTCGGACTCTGGCTGCTGGGCCTGGGACTCGCCGCCGCGCTACTCGTGGCCGCCGCCCTGGCCCCCACGGATCCGGTCCTGGCGTCCGAGGTGCAGGTGGGAGAGCCGGCCGACGCGGAAGAGGCGACCGACCAGGAGGACGAGGTCAGGTTCGCCCTGACCTCGGAGGCGGGACTGAACGACGGGCTGGCCTTTCCCTTTGTGTACCTGGCCATTGCCATGAGCCTCGTGGGGACCGCGCCATCGGCCTGGTTTCCGGAGTGGTTCGGCGTGGACGTCCTGTGGCGCATCGGAATGGGCGTGCTGCTGGGCTACGCTACGGGCAAGGTGCTGGCGCGGCTGTTCTTCTCCGCCCGGCACGACAGCATCCGGCTGTCCAACCACTCCGAGGGCTTCGTTGCGCTGGCCGCCACTTTCCTGGCGTACGGTGTCACCGAAATGATCGAGGGCTACGGCTTCATCGCGGTGTTCGTCTGTGCACTGACCATCAGGGCGGCGGAGCGCACCCACGGCTACCACCGCATTCTTCACTCCTATGTGGAACAGCTCGAGCGGCTCCTGACGGTGGTCATCCTGGTCCTCTTGGGCGGAGCGATCGCGCGGGGCCTGCTGGCCGACGTCGGGTGGGCCGAAGTTGGCGTGGCGCTGGCCTTCCTGGTCCTGGTCCGTCCGCTGTCCGGCTGGCTGGCGCTGACACGCGGCAAGACCGGTCCCCGGGAGCGGATCGCCATTTCCTTCTTCGGCATCCGGGGCATCGGCTCGCTGTATTACCTTGCTTACGCCTTGGGTCAGGGCGGTTTCGTGGACCAGGCGCAGCGCCTGTGGAGCATCATCGGACTCGTCGTGGCCATGTCCGTGGTGCTGCACGGGGCCACCACGGCGCCGGTCATGAAGCGCCTGGACCGGCTCCGCGAACACAGGGCGGCCGAGAAATTCGGGGACGAGGGAAAGGCGCCGCACACGCCGGTCTGACCCGGCGGATCACGAATCACGCGGGTATTCTGCGTTCCGGCCGATCGTGTGGTGAGCTTGGATCATGGCAGGCAGAAGGTTGGTATCCCGTTTGGCCCTTGCGCTGGCAAAGTTGCTGGGCTTCGTGATAGTCAGCAGCCTCTGCGGTGTCCTCGTGGCCAGCTTCCTGGTGCCCGGGGCTGCCCTCGCCGGCACCTCGGTCAGCAAATCGATTTCCTACTTCAACAGCCTGCCCACCGAACTCGCGGTGCCTGCGCCGTCGCAAACCACCCGCATGCTGACGGCGGACGGCAAGCTCATCGCTACTTTCTACTCAGAGAACCGGGTCCGCGTTCCGCTGAAGCAGATGTCCCCGTTTATCCGGAAGGCCGTCGTCGCCATCGAGGACAGCCGGTTCTATGAGCACAGCGGCGTGGACACGCAGGGCGTCCTCCGGGCGCTGACCAGCAACCTGACCCGCGGCGACCGGCAGGGCGCCTCCACCCTCACCCAGCAGTACGTCACCAACATTGTGAACGAGTCCCTGATTTCCGAAGGCCGCGAGGACCAGGTGGTGCTCAGCGGGCAGAAGACCATGGGGGACAAGCTGCGCGAGATGCGGCTCGCCATGGCCTTGGAGAAGAAATTCACCAAGGACCAGATCCTCGAGGGCTATCTCAACATCGTCTTCTTCAACCGCAGCGCCTATGGCATTGAGGCGGCGGCCCAGTACTTCTTCAGCGTTCCCGCCAGCAAGCTGACCCTGCCGCAGTCTGCGCTGCTGGCGGGCCTGGTTAACAGCCCCAGCTTCTACGATCCCGTGGCCAACCCCAAGAACTCGCTGAAACGCCGCAACCAGGTCCTCGGCGAAATGCTCAAGCAGCAGATGATCACCAAGAAGCAGCATGACGCCGCGGCGGCTTCAGGGGTCGGCCTGAAGATCCGGCCTTCGCGGCAGGGGTGCGCGGCCGCCACCATGGCCCCGTACTTCTGCGACTATGTGACCCGGCTGTTCCTCAACAACCCGGCCTACGGCTCTGACACAGAGGCCCGCGAAAAGCGGCTCTTCCGCGGCGGCCTGACCATCACCACCACGCTGGACAGCAGGCTGCAGGCCAAGGCCCAGGCGCAGGTGAACGCCACCGCCGGCGCCAATCCGGACAGGTGGGGCGCTTCGCTGGTCACCGTCCAGCCGGGCACCGGCCGGGTCCTGGCGATGGCGCAGAACACGGTGTACCTGCCCCAGCCCGGCAAGTTCGACACCCAGCTGAACTTCAACGTGGACGCCAAGGATGCCATCGGCAACGATCTCAACGGCGCCGGCGGGTTCCAGCCCGGATCCACCATGAAGCCCTTCACCTTCGCCGAGTGGCTGCACCAGGGCAAGACCATGACCACGGTCGTGGACGCCTCGAAGCGCGAGTACCCGCTGGGCTTCCGCTGGCGGTCCTCCTGCGGCAAGGTGGCCGGCGGCTACAGCACCAAGCAGCGCAGGGCAGGACTTGAAACGGCTGACGACCTGCAGAACGCCTCGGAGGGCTACTACCGCAAGATGCCGGCCGACTACGGGCTCTACAACTCCATCAACACGGCAACCTTTGCCGAGGCCGCGCAGCTGGACTTCTGCGGGATCCAGAACATGGTCAACGCGGTCGGGCTCCGCAGCGGGCTGGACGGGACGCCAATCAACATGCACCAGCTGGGCAACCTCCTGGGCGGCACCGGCGTTGCCCCGCTGACCATGGCCAACGCCTTTGCCACTTTCGCCGCTGACGGCCGGTACTGCGTGCCGGTGGCCCTGGCCGGGGTGGCGGACATGGCGGGCAAAAGGCTGCCGGCGGAGGTTCAGAAGTGCAGCGAAACCGTGGACAACAACGTAGTCCGCGGGGTGAACAAGGCATTGCAGGGCATGCTCAACAAGGGCTCCGGAATCTACATCAACCCCAAGGTGCAGAAGAGTGTGCCCGTGGCGGCAAAAACGGGCACCAACAACAGCAACGGTGCCACCTGGGTGCTGGGCTACACCACCGGCCTGGCCACGGCCTCGTTCTTCGGTGACGCCCTCGAAGGCCAGCAGCGCCCGGGCCGGAACATCACCATCAAGGGCACGCACTACGACCGCATTGACGGCTACATGATCGCGGGCCCGCAGTGGGCGAACTACATGCTCCAGGTGGCGCGGCTCTACCCCGCTGCCGCCTTCCCCAAGCCGCCGGCGTCGATCGTCAGCAAGCCCGCGGCGAAGCCAAAGGCACCCGCCCGTCCAACCCCGAAGCCCAAGCCGAAGCCCAAGCCCAAGGATTAGACGGGGCCCGGACAAGCACCGGGACGAACGCTCAGCCCAGCAGGATGCTGACCAGCCGCGCGGCCACGCGGGCGGTCCGGTTGTCAATGTCGAAGGCCGGGTTCAGTTCCGCCACGTCCGCGTGCAGCAGCTTGCCGCTGGCCACCACCTGACGGCAGACGGCACTGATCACCGGCAGCGGAACGCCGTACGCCGCCGGGGCGCTGACTCCCGGGGCCACCGCCGCCGGCAGCACATCCAGGTCGATGGTCAGGTACAGGACGTCGATCCCGCTGAGGAAATCCGCCACAAAGGCCTCGGCCGCGGCGGCGGTGCAGTCCTCGTCAAGGAGGTATTTCACCCCCAGCTCGTCGGCGGTGCTGAACAGTGCGCGCGTGTTGTTGGGTTCGGAAATTCCGACGACGGCGTACTTCAGTTCGCGCCCCGCGGCCGCTTCCGCGCGGGCCATCTGGAGGAACGGGGTCCCGGAGCTGGGGGCGGCCTCGTCCCGTAGGTCGAAGTGGGCATCAAGGTTGAGCACGCCCAGCCGCTGGCCATCGCGTACCGCCCGGGACCCTGCCACACCGAGGTAGCTGGCGTAGGCGGTTTCGTGGCCGCCGCCCAGCAGCACGGTGAGGCGGCCGCCGTCGAGCAGCGCCGCAACGGCGAGGCCGGCGCGGGCCTGGCCTGCCTCCAGTTCGCCGTCGCGGACCGCCACGTCGCCAGCGTCGGCGACTGGCCGCTCCGAGTGGTAGGCGAGCGGGCCCAGTGCACTGCGGATGGCCGCCGGTGCGGCCGCGGCTCCGGTCCTGCCCTTGTTCCGGCGCACGCCCTCGTCACTGCAGAAGCCGAGGATCACAGCGGGGCGCTGTGTGGAGGCGCCCAGCGAAGTCTTACCGGTGGCAGGCGTTACGGCCTGCCACCACCGGCGGTGGGCTTCGCCGTCGCCGTCGTAGCGGCCCGTCCAGGGGTGGGGTTGAACGTCAACGGAAAGCACGGGAAAGTCCATGCTTCAAGCTCACCGTACGGACACAGCGAAAGCCAGCAGCGCCGCCGTCGTGATGTCTGAAATACCGGAAACGACAGACCCGCGGGACGGTCGCTGCTACATGCCCAGCGCCTGCTCAATCGGGCCGATGGCGAAGAACAGGACGAAAGCGGCAGCTACGGCCCACATCAGCGGGTGCACTTCGCGGGCGCGGCCCTGGAAGGTGCGGATGAGGACGTAGGAGATGAAGCCGGCGCCCAGCCCATTGGCGATCGAGTAGGTGAACGGCATCAGCGTGAACGTGAGGAAGGCGGGCAGGGCGATGCCCCAGTCCTGCCAGTGAATCTTGCTGATTTGGGCCACCATCATGAAACCGACCACCACCAGGGCCGGGGCCACGGCCTCGAACGGCACGAGGTTGATGAGCGGGGTGAAGAACATGGCCACCAGGAACAGCAGGCCGGTCACGATCGAGGCCAGGCCGGTTCGCGCGCCTTCACCGATGCCCGCACCGGACTCGACGTAGATCTGGTTGGAGGAGACGGACGCGCCGCCGCCGACGATGGCGCCGAGGGCATCGACCTGCAGGACGCGGTCAACGTTGGGGATGTTGCCGTCCTTGTCCACGGTGCCGGCCTCGTTGGCCAGGCCCACCATGGTGCCCATCGCGTCGAAGAAGATGCTGAGCAGGATGACGAACGCGAGCAGGGCTGCGGCCACAACGCCCAGATGGCCGAAGGCGCCGATCGGGTTGGCCTTGCCGATCAGGGAGAGGTCGGGAGCGGCCCATTCGGTGAACGTGGGGGCAACCAGGGACCAGCCCTGCGGGTTGAAGTTTTTGCCGTCGAAGCTCGGGCCGATGTGGAGCGTGAACTCGAGGATGACCGCCAGGATGGTGGAGGCGACGATGCCGATCAGGATGGCGCCCTTGACGTTGCGCACCAGCAGGGCGATGGTCAGGATGAGGCCGAACACGAACACCAAGGTGGGCCAGCCCAGGAGCTTGCCGTCAAAGCCGAGACCCACCGGAACGGTGGTCCCTGCCGCGTCCGGAACGCGCCGGACGAAGCCGGCGTTGACCAGGCCGATGAGGGCGATGAACAGGCCGATGCCCACCACGATTGCGGTCTTGAGCCCGTCCGGGACGGCCCGGAACACGGCGGTCCGGAATCCGGTCAGGACCAGGATCATCATGGTGACGCCGGAGAGGACCACCAGGCCCATCATGTCCGGCCAGGTCAGGCCCGGGTTGGTAGCCACTGTCACGGCCACGAAGGCGTTGACTCCCAGGCCGGTGGCCATGGCGAAGGGGTGCTTGGCCCACGCGCCCATGAGGATGGTCAGGATGCCGGCAACAAAGGCGGTGACGGCAGCAACTGCCTGGAAACCGAGCGTGGCGCCGGAGGAGTCCGCAACGGACAGGATCAGGGGGTTCAGCACCACGATGTAGCTCATGGCAAAGAAGGTGGCAAAACCGCCGCGGATCTCGCGGGAGAGGTTGGACCCCCGTTCGGAAATCTTGAAGTACCGGTCCAGTGCAGAGCCCTGCTTGAGCATTAGTCCTCCGGTGAGAGAGTGTGGGGTTACTTGAATCCTAGTAGGTTGCCGGGTGCCTACCCGGTAAATTCGCCTAGTCTGTAAGGAAGTCAACACGAGGAGTAGTCCGCCCATGCGTTTCACCCGCCAGCTGCTGGCCGCCCTCCTTGGCGCGCTTGCGCTCGTCGCCCTGCTCCTCACGGCGGGACCCGCTTCCGCGCACGACGCCGCCGAGTCCAGCAGCCCGGCCGACGGCGCCACGGTGGCAACGGCTCCCGCCAAGGTCTCGATCACCTTCAACAACACCCCGCTCGGGCTCGGCGATGAGATCAAGGTGACCGATGCCGCCGGAACTGACTGGGCCGACGGCAAGGTGGAGATCGTGGACAACGTCGCGTCGCAGAAGCTGCGGGCAGGCGCACCTGCCGGGAAGTACACGGTGGTGTGGCGCGTGGTGAGCTCGGATTCCCATCCGATCGAGGGCACGTTCGCCTTTACCGCCACGGCCGCTGCGGCGGGGGCAACGTCGGCGCCCGTTCAGACCGTCGGTACGCCGCAGCCGGGAGCCACGCAGGCCACGGGAACAGCCCCGGATTCCTCGGAGCCGTTCCCGTGGAGCATCGTGGTGTTTGCGGCCGTGGCTCTCGGCCTGCTCATCATCCTCGGTGTGCTGGCACGCCGGAGGCTCGGCATCAGTGACGACGCCGACGACGGGGGAGCGGGGAAGTAGCGCCCGCTTCAGACAGCCGGGGCGGGCAGCGCCGGGAAGCTTCCGGTCAGCACCGACGGCACGCTGTCCGGATAGACCTTCGCCGAGATGGCCTGGCCCACCACCTTGGCCTGGCGCAGCACTTCCTTCGGCGTTGGCGTGATGAGCTCGCCCACACCGACCAGGTAAATGCCTATGGCGCGCATGGCTGCGACCAGGTTGGTGCCGATGGAGATGCCGAGGTCCGTGAGCATGCGCCGCAGTTGGCTGTGGGCGCAGCGCGTGAGCACAATGTGGTCGGCCAGGAGCACGCCGTCCGGGGTATGGACGGCCCAGCGGTGCAGTGAGGCTTCCGCGCCGGGCCCCATCTTGTCGAGCAACACGGCAGACGTGTCGCTGCGGATGTCCAGCTGGTGGCTTGACGCGTAGTTGCGCAGGTGCCGGAGGATTTCGTTCCGCTCCTGGATCGACGCCGCCTCGGCGTCGTCGCACCGCTGGTGCCCGGATTTCTGGAACGACCGGCCGTCGGGGGATTCCAGCCGGCTGACGATGATTGAATCAACTCCCCGGCGCCGGAGTTCCGTGGCGATTGCCAAACCGGGAAGTCCGGTGCCGATGACCACAGTGGTGGTCCGTTCTGCGCCGCTGAGACCAGGCATGCGTGACACTACAACTTCCTCCTCGAGAATTTCGAAGTGCAGGGCATCATCGCCGTGCACCGTCCACTGCCCCAGCAAGCAGACACAAGCCACCTCCGGCTGTGCGGTGGAGCACAATCCGGATCGATGGTGCCTCGACATTACAGAATTTTTTGGTCGCTGGATACCCTTCCGGAAACATTGGTTTGCAGGGCTTTGCACGGCGTCACCGGAGCGCCCTGAGCGGTGCCGGAGGAGCGCTCAGAAGGGGCGGAAAACAGACCTTCAGGGCCCCGTCGGGCGCGCTTGCTAAGAGGTCGCCGACCGAGAATAGTTGGTCTTAAGGCAGGCTGTGCATAACCGGGAACCGGACGGCCTGCCGGTGACGGCTAGACGGGCCGCTTCTGGCAGAATAGCCGCATCATCAGGCAGTATCGCGAGGAGGCGGACCGAATGGACGCACACGAATTGCATCCCGACCCGGCACGGGATGGCGGTGCCCGGCACGCGAGACCCGAAGGGATCGTCGTCGGCGTCGATGGTTCGGACCACGGCCAGTGCGCCCTCGTGTGGGCTGCCCGTGAAGCCGAACGCCGCCGTCGTCCCCTCCACATCGTCACCGCCTACTCGGTGCCCATCTTTGCCGCATCCGGACTCGACGGCGGCTACGCCACCGTGGACGATTCGGTGATCCGCGAGGGTGCCGAGGCCATCCTGCAGCATGCCGTGGACAAGGTGGCGGGCTACAACATCAACGTCAGTGCCTCGGTCGAGAACGGGGATGCGTCCGGCGTGCTGCTGGACCTGTCCGAATCCGCCGAGCTGCTGGTCTTCGGGACGCGGGGGCGGGGCGGCTTCGTAGGGCGGCTCCTCGGCTCCGTGAGCAGCGCGCTTCCGGCCCACGCCAAATGCCCCACGGTCACGGTTCCGCTGATCTGCTCCGACCGCCTGGGCGAGACCACCCAGGACAAACACATCCGGGCCGAGCAGGCCAAGGCCGGCCACGGCCCCGTGGAACAGGTCGTGGCGGTGGGGGTGGACGGGTCTGAGCAGGCCCGCGTCGCAGTCCTGGAAGCCGCGGAGCAGGCCGAACGCCTCGGAGCGCCGCTTCGCGTGATCTGCGCCGTGCCGCAGTACAGCGGATCCCTTGCCTGGGTTCCGGCACCGCTGGACCGGGAAGCGCTTTTCGCCGATATCCAGGTCCAGCTGAAGGCCGGGGTGGCCTGGCTGCAGAGCCACTTCCCGCGGCTGGCCATCGAGACCCGCCTGCTGGACGGCTCGCCCGTGGATGTGCTGGTGGAGGCCAGCCGGCACGTCGAGCTGATAGTCGTGGGAACCCGCGGCCGCGGCGGCTTTACCGGCATGCTCCTGGGGTCGACGTCGGACGGCGTCCTGCACCATGCCAAGAGCCCCGTGATGGTGGTCCCGGACCGCGAAGACCCCCGGCTCGCCGACCGCGCCAGCTTCGGACCGATGCTCGGCGCCTCGTAACGCATGAGCCGGCTGGTGCTCGGTCTCGGGGACCTCAGCGCCTCCATGCTGCCGCAGGCTGGCGGCAAGGCCGCCAACCTCGGCGAATTGCTCGCGGCTGGCCTCCCGGTGCCGGAGGGGTTCTGCCTGACCACTGAAGCCTACGCCCAGGCCGTGAGGCCGCTGGGGCTCGAAGAGGTGCACAGCGCTCTCCAGGACACCCCGGCCGATGACCTCGAAGCCCTCGCGGACCTGGCCGGCAGGGCTCGGAGCCTGATTGCGGGGCCAGAACTGCCGACGGCGATCGCCAGGGAAATACTCACGGCCTACCGGGCGCTGGACGGCGTTCCCGTCGCGGTGCGGTCCTCGGCCACGGCCGAGGACCTTCCCTTCGCCAGCTTTGCCGGCCAGCAGGACACCTACCTGAACGTCATCGACGCCGTCGCGCTGCTGGACGCCGTCCGGAAATGCTGGGCCTCGCTGTGGACTGACCGGGCAGTGGCATACCGCGCCAGCCGGAACATCGACCCCGCAACGGTGGCCCTCGCCGTCGTCGTCCAACGCATGGTGGACGCCGAGGCGGCGGGGGTGATGTTCACCGCCAACCCGGTCACCGGCCGGCGCCGGGAGGCTGTGATCGATGCCAGCTCCGGGCTCGGCGAAGCCGTCGTGTCGGGCGCCGTCAATCCGGACCACTTCGTCGTGGATACCGCATCCGGCGCCATCCTGCAGCGGCGCCTGGGCGACAAGCGGAGGGCTGTCCGGCCGCTGCCTGGGGGAGGCACCGAATACGTCGAGCAGGGCACAGCCCAGGGCGCGGGCACTGACCAGCCCTGCCTCACCGACGCGCAGATCCGGGAACTCGCAGCCCTGGGGAGCAAGGCCGAAGCCCACTATGGTGCCCCGCAGGACACGGAGTGGGCGCTCGACGGCGACGGTAAAGTCTGGCTGACGCAGTCCCGGCCCATCACCACGCTGTACCCGCTGCCGGAGAAGGCCCGTCCGGCAGAGAAGGACCCGCTGCCGGAGAAGGCCCGGGAACGGCGCAGCCCGGCGGAGGAGTTGCGGGTCTATCTGTGCTTCAGCCTCGCCCAGGGCCTCACCCGGCCGCTGACTCCGATGGGGCTTGCCGCCCTTAGGCGGATCGGCTCGTCGGTTGCTGCCGCCGCCGGCTTTGACGTACCGGACCCCCGCAGCGGGCCCCCGCCCTACTTCGAAGCCGGACAGCGCATCTTCGTCGACCTGACCGCCGCCGCGCGGAGCACCGTGGGCCGCCGGATCATCCCGAATGTCTTCGACGTCATGGAGGCGCGCTCCGCCAAGGTCCTCCGCAGCGTGTTCGACGACCCGCGACTCTCCATTACCCGCCGCACGCCCTGGGACCTCCTCAGGCACGTGGTCCCCCTCGCCGCCCGGGCCCGCGTCCCGGAAGCAGCGATCCGGGCGCTGGTCCGTCCCGAGGCGGCCCTCAAACGCCTGAACCGCTTCACCACGGAGTTCAACGCGACGCTGGAACTGCCCCAGGGGGCTTCCCCGCGCGCGCGGCTTGACCACGCCGAGGGGATACTCTCGCGGCTCTTCCCCAACCTTCCGGCCGTGCTCCCGCTGGCCGGCCTGGGCTTCGCCATGCTCGGGCTCGCCGGGAAGCTCCTTGGTGCCGGCAAACTTTTTGGTGCCGGCAAGGACAGCGCCGGGCAAGACAGTGCCGGCAAGGACAGTGCCGGGCCGGGCAGCGCCGGGCCGAACCGAAACATCGATCTCCAGCCCGTGCTCCGCGGTCTCCCCAACAACGTGACAACCGAGATGGATCTTGAGCTGTGGCGGATCGCCGTGGCGATCAGGTCCGACGCCGAATCGGTGGCCGCGCTCACCGGGCATCCCCCGACGGTGCTGGCGCAGCGCTTCGCCGCGGGCGATTTGCCGGCAGCAGCCCAAACCGGCCTGGCAGAATTCCTGGCCCGGTTCGGACACCGGGCTGTCGCCGAGATCGACGTCGGGATGCCCCGCTGGCGGGACGACCCCACCCATATTCTTGGTGTCCTGGCCAACTACCTCCGGCTGGAGGACCCGGAACGCGCCCCCGACCGGCAGTTCAGCAAGGCGGCGGCCGAAGCGGACGCACACATCGAGCGGCTCGTGGCCGAGGCCCGTTCGAGGGGACGCCTCCGCGCCATGGCCGTCCAGGCGGCGCTGCGGCGGGCGAGGCTCTTCGCCGGGCTGCGCGAACTTCCCAAGTTCCAGATCGTCCTGGCGCTGGCAGAGGTCCGGAAACAGTTGGCCGAAGTCGGCGCCGTGCTGGCGGAACAGAAACGGCTCGCCCGGGCAGATGACATCTTCTTCCTGGACTTTGCCGAAGCGAACCAGGCGCTGGACGGTGCAGACATGCAGGACCTCGTGGCGCAGCGGCAGGGGGCCTATTACCTGGAACTTGAGCGGCGCCACATTCCCCGGATGCTGCTCTCGGACGGAACGGAACCCGAAACGCTGCTTACCGCCGTCGGAACCGCCGACGCCGGGGCACTGTCCGGAAGCCCGGCGTCCGCGGGGACAGTGACAGCGCCCGCCCGCGTCATCCTCGACCCCGTGGGTGCCCACCTGGAACCGGGCGAGATCCTCGTGGCGCCGTCCACCGATCCGGGCTGGACCCCGCTGTTCCTCACGGCAGGCGGCCTGGTGATGGAGATGGGCGGCCCCAATTCCCATGGTGGCGTGGTCGCCCGGGAGTATGGCATCCCCGCCGTGGTGGGCGTCGCGGACGCCACCTCGCTGCTCAGGACGGGCCAGGAAGTGACGGTCGACGGCGGCGCTGGCACCGTGGTGCCCGGCGCCTAGGGGATCGGGACTGCTGAGGGGCTGGGCTACTGAAGTGCGTGGCGGCTGAGGCCGGCGGCTACTGGCGGTCCTGCGCCGGCTTTCCCCGCCGGATCTGCCGGACCACGAGCCAGGCCACGAAGATGGCCAGGGCGGCATACACGGCGAGGTTCAGGTAGCGGGAGTACTGCTCCACCATCGAGTACTGCCGGCCCAGCAGTACGCCGAGGCCGATCAGCGCTCCGTTCCAGATGGCGCTGCCGGCGATGGTGAAGAGGCTGAAGGTTCCCAGGTGCATCCTTTCGGCGCCCGCCGGCAACGAAATGAGGCTCCGCACGCCGGGAAGCAACCGGCCGAAGAAGATCGCCGACCTGCCGTGGCGGCGGAACCAGACGTCCGCGCGCTCGAAGTCCTCCCGGTCCATCAGCGGCAGCTTGGACAGCCAGCGGATCGAACGCTCCAGCCCCACCTTCGCGCCAAGGAAATACAGTGCAAGGGCGCCCACGTACGCCCCGAGTGTGCTGGTCACGAAGACCAGGGCCAGGTTGAGGGACCCCTGCCGGGTCAGGAACCCGGCCAACGGAAGAATCACTTCGCTGGGGATCGGCGGGAACACCGTCTCAAGGAGCGTAAAGAGGCCCACACCCCATTCCCCGAGCGACTCGATCGACTGGGCGGCAAAACCCACGAGGCCTGTCAGTTCGTCGGCGGGACTGGATGTGGCACCGGGAATGCGCATTGGCGAAGGCTCCTGGAAGCTGGAAAACGGCGTCCCACCCAGTCTGGCCCACCAGCCGGTATAGGCAAAGCCGACAGCCCGGCCGGGGGCTGCCACGAGGGAGGCCGAGGCGTACCCTGATGGTATGAGCTGCGACGTCGGAGCGGAGTTGACATGACTGCCATCTGGCTACGGTGGACGCCTGCCGTGGCCGTACCTGCTGTTATAGCTGCCGGAGTCCTGGCGGGGTCCCTGCCCGCGAGCGCCCGGGACCCGCTGCCAGAGAAGACACCGGCACAGGTGCTGGCGATGATCGGACAACACCAGACCAAGTCCTTCTCCGGCACGGTGGAACAGTCCTCCGAACTCGGCCTGCCCGATGTCCCCCAGGTAGGGCCCACCTCGGGTGCAGGCACGGGTTCCCTCGCCGAACTGCTGACCGGGCCACACACTGCCCGGGTCTACGTCGACGGACCAAGCAAGGCCAGGATCCAGGTGATGGACCGGATGGCCGAGCGCGACGCCGTCCGGCAAGGCAATGAACTGTGGCTATACAACTCCAAGGACAACACGGCCACCCACGTCACCCTTCCCGCGAATGCGTCGAAGGAATCCCGCAGCCACGACATGCCGGCAGGTGTGGCAACGCCGGAGGAACTGGCCACCAAGATGCTTGACAAGCTGGACGGCAGCACCGAGGTGTCGGTGGCCGAAACTACCGAGGTGGCAGGCAGGACGGCCTACAATCTGGTCCTCACGCCGCGGTCGGACGTGACGCTGGTGGGGTCCGTGGCTGTGGCCGTGGATGGTGAGAACGGCATGCCGCTGAGCGTGGAAGTGCGGGCGCGCGGGCAACAGGAGCCTGCATTCCGGACCGCGTTCTCCACCCTGACGCTCGGGGCCCCCGACGCGAGCCTGTTCAACTTCTCGCCGCCGCCGGGTGCCTCGGTGAAGGAACTTGCGGTGCCGGCGAAGCCCAGCGGCACGAAGGACCTGGCTGACAGGAATCGGACGCACAGGAATCACGCTGACAAGGATCTGGGCAGCAAGGATCCGGCCGACAAGCATTCAGCCCACAAGGACCTGCGCGGGCACGCCCCGACCGTAACCGGCTCAGGCTGGGAACGGATCATCGGCATCCCGGCCCCCTCCTCTTCCGCGCCGTCCGCGTCCCCTGAGTCTGGAAAGCAACCGGTCGACAGGCTGCTCAATGATCCCCTGCTTCGCCAGGCGACCGTGACTGTTGAGGGCGGCCGGGCCATCTCCACATCACTGGTCAATGTCCTGCTGGCCGACGACGGCCGGACGTTCGTTGGGTCCGTGCCCCTGGAGCGGCTCCAGGCCGCCGCTGCCGCGAGGTGACAGCCGCTGGCCGCGGCCCGGGTTCCGCAACTGACGCATGGGCACCCGCCGTACCGGAAACCAGCGCGCCCGCTTTCAGGGCAACGGGTAGCCCCGCCATAGAAACCAAGGGGCTGAGCAAGCGGTTTGGCCACCAGATGGCGGTCAACAGCATCGACCTGACTGTGCCCCGGGGCTCTGTCTTCGGTTTCCTCGGCCCCAACGGTTCCGGCAAGACCACCACCATCCGCATGATGCTCGGCCTCGCCGCCGCGACCGCGGGGGAGGTCAGGGTCCTGGGGCTGGATATGCCGCGGCAGTTGGATGAGGTCCTGCCCAGGGTGGGTGCGCTGGTGGAGGGTCCGGCTTTCTATCCGTTCCTCTCGGGCGCGGCAAATCTGCACCGCTTTGATGCAGCGGACCGCCATGCCGAGCCGTCCACCCGCCGCGCCCGGGTGGCCGAAGCGCTGGACCGCGTGGGGCTTTCCCATGCTGCCCGCAAGAAGGTGCGGGCCTACTCGCTCGGAATGAAGCAGCGGCTGGGAATCGCTAACGCGCTGCTGGCACGGCGCGAATTGCTGGTCCTGGACGAACCCACCAACGGGCTGGATCCGCAGGGCACGCGGGAGGTCCGGCACCTGGTGCGGTCCCTCGCCGCCGACGGCGCCACCGTGTTCGTGTCCAGCCACCTGCTCGCCGAAGTGGAGCAGATCTGCACGCACGCGGCGATCATGAGCGCTGGCCGGCTGGTGGCCCAGGGACCCCTGGCCGAACTCCGCCAGGCGGGCACCGCGCAGCTTCGCCTGCTGACGCCCGACGCCGGGACGGCCTCGGGCGTTTTGACGCGGTTCGGCTTATCCCCGGTCGTGGGACACCCCGACGGCGCCGACGCCGTCATCACGTCGAGCCTGCCTGTTGGCACCGGGTTCCGAGGTCCTGCGGATCACCCAGCGCCGGCAGGTGAACCATCCGCAAACGGAGGCGTGGCACCGGAAGCGATCGTGGCTGCCTTAGTGGCGGACGGGGTGCGTGTCCGCGGGTTCACGGTGGAGCGTGGCAGCCTGGAGGACCGCTTCGTGGCTTTGACGGGGGAGGGCTTCGATGTCGCACAGTGATGGGCCGCCAGTGCAGGAACCAACAGTGCAGCGGCTGATCGTGCAAAACAGCCAGGTGGCCGGTACCAGGCGCCGGCCGTCCAGCGGTTCACTGCTCGCCTCGGAGCTGAAGCAGCTGTTCCGCCGCCGCAGGACGCAGGCGATGCTTCTGGCGCTGGCTGCTATCCCGGTGGTGATCGCCGTCGTCGTCCGCGTTTCCTCAGCTGTTCCCCCGGGGAGGGGGCCCGCTTTCCTGGACCGGATCAGCCAGAACGGGCTGTTCGTTGCCGTCACGGCGATGCTGGTTTCCGTTCCGCTGTTCCTTCCGCTGACCATCGGCGTGGTCGCGGGGGACACCATTGCCGGGGAAGCCGGACTGGGCACGTTGCGGTACCTGCTTGTGGCACCTGCCGGAAGGGTGCGCCTGCTGCTGGTGAAGTATGCCGGGGCGGCTGTTTTTTGTCTTTCCGCGCCGTTGGCCGTGGCGCTCCGCCGGCGCGGGCATCGGGTGGGCGCTCTTCCCGGTGGGACCGGTGGCGCTGCTTTCGGGCGACCTGGTGGAACCGGACGAGGCGCTGGTCAGGATGCTGCTGATCGCCGCGTATCAGGCCGTATCCCTGCTGGGGTTGTCGGCCATCGGGCTGTTTCTGTCGACGCTGACCGACGTGCCCGTGGGCGCCATGGCTGCCACCATCGTCCTGTCCGTCGTATCCCAGGTGCTCGACCAGCTGCCCCAGCTGGAGTGGCTGCATCCGTGGCTGTTCACGCACTACTGGTTCGGCTTCGCAGACCTGCTTCGCCAGCCCATCGGCTGGGACTCGTTCGGTGACAACGCGCTGTTGCAGGCGGGCTACATCGCAGTGTTCGGCGC
Source organism: Arthrobacter globiformis (assembly GCF_030817195.1). Taxonomy (NCBI): domain Bacteria; kingdom Bacillati; phylum Actinomycetota; class Actinomycetes; order Micrococcales; family Micrococcaceae; genus Arthrobacter; species Arthrobacter globiformis. Next base: position 842,400 of record NZ_JAUSYZ010000001.1, read on the forward strand.
GCTCGCGTATGGCAGGTTCGTGAGCAAGGACGTGCTGTCCTAGGGATTGGTGGCCGGCTTCCGCCTAGGGGGTCTTGAAGAAGCGCGCGTTCCGCTAGTAGCGCGCGGCGACGGGGTGGAGCTGCATGCCGGCCATCATGCTCAGGTCAGTCACGGTGATGCCCGCGGACGGGTTCAGTGCCTGGACCACCTTGCCGCCGCCCAGGTAGATCGCCACATGGTAGAAACCCGGGGCCGATCCCCAGACGAGGAGATCGCCGGGCTGCGCCTGGGACAGGGGCACGTGGACGGGTGCCTGGGCGAACTGCTCCGCAGCCGTGCGCGGAAGCTGCTTTCCGATGGCTGCGAATGCGTTTTGGACCAGGCCGGAACAGTCGAAGCCGTACGCACCCGTCCCGCCGTACTGGTAGAAGTACGGTGATCCAACCTTGCCCATCGCCACCGAAATGGCCGCCTGGTTGGAACCGCCCGGAGAAGGGGCCGGCTGAACGGGCGCAGGGGCTGGCGCAGGTGCAGGAGCAGGCGCCGGGGCGGGGGCTGGTGCCGGCTGTACGGGTGCGGGAGCAGGGCGGACGGGTGCCGGGCGGGCCGGCGGCGCCGCAGGTGAAGGTGCTGAAGGAGACGCGGGAGAGGCCTGTGAAGGAGTGTTCTGGGAAGGAGCGGCCCGGGCCGGCGTCCGGCCCGGCGCGGCGGCGGATTCTTCCGCTGGGGCTGCACTCCCGTTGCCGGCCACCGCAGCATTCGCAGCCGCCGCCTTGTCTGCGGCCGCCTGGGTTGCGGCGGCCCGTTCGGCTGCCGCAGTCACGGCGGCGAGGCGGGCCTGCTGGCGCTGGCGCTCCAGCCCGTCCACGCGCGCGGATTCGAGCGCTGCCGTGGTGTTCCGCAGCGAGGCGAGCTGCCCCACGAGGACGGTCCGCTGCGCCTTGGCATCTGCCACTGCCTTCACCTGGGCTGCGTTGGCCTGGTCTGCCTCGGCCTTGAGCGACTCGGCGGTTTTCGCGGCGTCGTCTGCCGCGCGGCGGGCGTCGGCGGCAGCAGCGGTGAGTGATTCGGCGGCTGCGGCGGTGGTTTCGGCGGCGGCGAAGGCCCTGCTCCGGCCTGCGGTGAGGGCCTGCAGCGTTGCGGCCTTGGCGAGGACGTCGCCCGAGCCCGTGACCAGGCCGCTCAGCTCCGGATTAAGGCCGCCGTTCCGGTACAGGTCCCCGGCCAGCTGGCCCACGGCCTTACGGCTCTTGGACTGTTCCTTGTCCGCGGCAGCAGCCCTGGCCGTGGCCACGGCGGCCGCGGCCGACCTCGTGTCCAGCTCCACCAAGGCATTGCTGTAGGCGTTGTTGGCTTCGAGCGTCCGTGCGAACGTGACCTCCTGCGCCGCCGCGGCGTCGGCGAGGATGCCCTCAATGTCGGTGACCTTTGCCGCCGTCGCACTTTCACTGGACTTGGCGGCAGCGATGTCCTCCGGGGAGGGGATTTCCGCCGCCGGAACCGTCAGGGCCGTCGCCCCAAGGCCTGCAGTTGGCGGGGCAACCGCGAATGCCCGGTCAGCCCGGGCAGGTGCTGCAAGGGTTCCTAAGAGAACGACGGCGGTGCACAGGACAGCCGCTGTGCGGCCGGGGCCGGTCAAACTCATTCATAACCTCGCAAGTCAGGGCGGGGCGAACGAGTCGGGAGGCGGCACGGAAGTGCCCCTCGAAAGATGCCCAGCCCTCTGAGGTTAGGTGCCCATTTGCCACTTTGGCAACACTGGTCACATCAATAACATAAACAACACGAGTGTGATTTGGGTGCAGATGTGGCCAGCGTGTCGCGGAAACGTTGCTGAAAGGCCTAGTCCCACCCGAGTTCGTGAAGCCGCTGGTCGTCGATTCCGAAGTGATGGGCAATCTCGTGGATGACTGTTACCGCGACTTCCTCCACCACGTCCTCGCGTGAGGAACAGATGTCCAGGATGGGCTGGCGGTAGATGGTGATCCGGTCCGGCAGGGATCCCGCGTCCCACCAGGAGTCACGCTCGGTCAGGGGCACGCCTTCGTACAGTCCCAGGAGCACGGTGTCCGGGTCCTCGCCGGGCTGAGGGGCGTAATCGTCGTCGATGAACACCGCCACGTTGTCCATGGCCCGTGCCACCTCGGCCGGAAGCTGTTCGAGGGCGTCGCTGACGGCAGCCTCGAAGTCGGATTCGGACATTTCGAACCCCGACGGGTCGCCGGTTCCGTCCGGCACGATCGGGAGGCCGGGCGGCAGGTTTGCGGGCATATCCAAACTTTAGCGGGATCTCCGCCGGGTCAGCCCGACGCCGAGGAGGCAGGTGGCGCCGCCCACGAGTCCCCAGACAGTCGGGATCTCGCTGAGCACCAGCCAGGAGATCAGCACGGTGGTGCCGGGAACCAGATAGGTGGTGGCGGCCAGCTTCCCGGCGTCGATCAGGGACAGCGCGTAGGCCCAGGTGGTGAAGGCGATGGCGGTGGGGAAGATGCCCAGGTAGACCAGGCCAAGGGTCGCCGGCAGCGGTGCCGCCTGCAGCTCCGTCACAAGCTGGCCGCCGAAGGGCAGGCAGCAGAGCAGGCCCACCATGATTCCGAACCACGTGGCCTGCCCGGCCGGAAACTTTCGCAGCACGGGCTTCTGGATGATGACGCTGACTGCGGCGAGTGCAGCAGCGAGGAGGCAAAGCAGCACTCCGGCCACGTCCGCCGTCGAACGCGTCCCCGACCCCAACGCGATGACCGCGACGCCGCCGAACGCCACAAGGCTGCCAATGATCAGCCAGCGCGGAAATCCCTCCTTGAGGATGATGCCCGCCATCACGGCCACCAGGATGGGGTTCACGTTGATGAGCAGCGCGCTGGTTCCGGCGTCGAGGGAATGCTCCGCGGCGTTGAGCGCCACGTTGTATCCCGCGAACCACATGACGCCGTAGGCGAGGATCGGCCACCAGTCGCGGCCCCGCGGCAGCGCCCGCAGCTTTGGCAGTACCACCGCGCCGAGCACGACGGCGGCAATCGCCAGCCGCCCCAGCGTCAGGGCGCCGGGGGAGAAACTTGGGCCGACGGCGCGGATGCCCACGAAGGCGGAGGCCCAGAGCACCACGGTCACCACGACGGCGGCGACGCCCAGTGCGTTCACTGAAGAGGCAGGTTTTCCGGAAGAGGTTTCTTCTGGCGCCGATCCTCCAGTGGGGGGACCTTCGGGGGAATGGGGCTGGAGGGGGCTCGTGCCGGCGGTGGATGCCATGGTGCCAATCTAGCTCCGTTCCCCGCCCGATGGCTGGCGGAAATCGGCCATGTCTAGCCAAGAAACTGCCATTGTGGCAGGCCCCGATTTGTCTGCCGTTTGGGCGGTCTTCGGGCCGATTTTGGATATTCCGGTGAGAGGCTCTATAGTTTTACAGGTCCAGTTCGGAGGAACGCGAAAGGACAAGAACGAAAGGCTTCGGCCCTTTATTTTTGCCCTTGTTCAACCAAATTGAGTCCAGGCCCCCATCGTCTAGCGGCCTAGGACACCGCCCTTTCACGGCGGCGGCACGGGTTCGAATCCCGTTGGGGGTACGCAAGGAAGTGGTCAAAGCAGGCAAAAAAGTCTGGTAGGCTGGAGTCCTTGAAAAAACGCGGTAGCAATACTGCGGAAGCAAGAAATAGCAAGGCCCTGTAGCGCAGTTGGTTAGCGCGCCGCCCTGTCACGGCGGAGGTCGCGGGTTCAAGTCCCGTCAGGGTCGCTTTGATTGCCGGAAGAGATTCCGGCTGTCATGGTGACACGTCACCTAGGCTCTGTAGCTCAGTTGGTAGAGCGTTCGACTGAAAATCGAAAGGTCACCGGATCGACGCCGGTCGGAGCCACCAGCTAAAACCCCGCTGTTCCATTAGGAACAGCGGGGTTTTTTCGTTCCCCGAGTTTGCACTGATTTCTCAACTCTGGTTCTGCGGCCGGCTGGGCCCTCGTGGGGCACTTTGGGGGCGTCGGCGTCGTAATTCACGACGGCGTCCGGCGTGTCCCGTGTCAAAGTGCCTCGTTTTGGTCGGCGCCCTCTGAGATCGCCACGCTTAGGTCGGCACTCTGAGATCGCCACCACCCGGTCGTCCTGGGCGGCCGGCTGAGCCGTCGTGGGGCACTTTGGAGGCGTGGGCGTCGTAATTCACGACGGCGGCCGGCGTGTCCCGTGTCAAAGTGCCCCGTTTTGGTCGGCTGAAGCAGGCGGCTGAAGTCGTGGGCACGGGTGTGATCAACGCCATTGATGACGCGTTTATGAAGACAGGTTTGATTCCAGTCCAGAAGTGGGGCACGCGCGCGCAAAACGAGATGTAAGCGCTTGCACCTCGGTCGAACCCGCCGAGGGCACGCGACCAAAACCGTGTTGAACTCGGCTGACAACGTTGTCTAGCGTTGAGTGTGGGCCGCGAAATGTCTGACGTTTCCATCGCCCAGCGCGGGGTCCTACCCAAACCCCGTTTTCTCCCTCGACACAACGGCGTCCTCGATGACGCATGCCGTGTCAGCGGGGTCTCCGGAGCTCGGGGGACAAGGGCAGCTGCCCGTCTTCCACGAACATAACTCCGCGAGAAGAGCAAAAAATGCACAAGCACCCCAACACCCCCCGGATGCTGCGGTGGCGCCCCGCCGCCGCAGCTCTGGTGGCAACTGTCGCCGCCACGGCGTTCCTCGCCGTGCCGTCGGCGCAGGCGAATGAGCCATCGGATCCGCCGTCGAGCACCCAGATGCCGGCACCGGCTCCGGGCTTCCCGCTGCCGACGCCCCACACCCAGACGGCACACGACCCGGCGTCGGACTTCACCTCAAAGTGGACCCGCGCGGATGCCAAGCAGATCATGGCGCAGAGCGACTCCAAGGTTCAGCCGGGCCAGAACTCCATGAGCCCCGATGTCACCATGCCGGAGATCCCCGAGGACTTCCCCGCCATGAACGATGACGTGTGGGTTTGGGACACCTGGTCGCTGACCGACGAGAACGCGAACCAGATCAGCTACAAGGGTTACGACGTGATCTTCTCGCTGGTTGCTGACCGGCACGCAGGCTATGGCTTCGACCAGCGCCACTGGAACGCCCGCATCGGCTACTTCTTCCGCAAGACCAACGCCGACCCGGCGAAGGACAAGTGGAACTACGGCGGACACCTGTTCCTGGACAACACCTCCATCGGCAACACCGAATGGTCCGGCTCCACCCGCCTCATGAAAGGCAACCAGGTGAACGTGTTCTACACGGCCACCACGTTCTACGACGTCAAGGAGCGCAACGCCGGCGGCGGCGGCATTGCCCCGGACGCCGTCATCGCCAAGGCGCTCGGCAACATCCACGCCGACAAGAACGGCGTGACCTTCGACGGCTTCCAGCACACCAAGCTGCTCGAACCGGACGGAAAGCTGTACCAGAACAAGGCACAGAACCCGGGCTTCGCGTTCCGCGACCCGTACACCTTCGCTGACCCGGCTCACCCCGGCAAGACCTACATGGTGTTCGAAGGCAACACCGGCGGCAAGCGCGGCGACTACCGCTGCAAGAACGAGGACCTGGGCTACGCCAAGGGTGACCCCAACGCCGAGAACCTCGACGAGGTCAACAGCAAGGGTGCCTACTACCAGACCGCCAACGTTGGCCTGGCCGTGGCGGACAACAAGGACCTGACCAAGTGGCACTTCCTGCCGCCGATCCTCTCCGCCAACTGCGTCAACGACCAGACCGAGCGTCCGCAGATCTTCATCCAGAATGAAAACGGCAAGAACAAGTACTACCTGTTCACCATCAGCCACCAGTTCACCTACGCTGCAGGCATGCGCGGCCCCGACGGCGTCTACGGCTTTGTAGGCGACGGCGTCCGCTCCGACTACCAGCCGATGAACAACAGCGGCCTGGCCCTGGGCTCCCCGACGGACCTGAACCTGCCCTCCGAATCCCCGGAGGCCCCGACGCCGAACCAGAACGGCCGTCAGTTCCAGGCCTACTCGCACTACGTGCAGCCGGGCGGCCTGGTCCAGTCCTTCATCGACAACGTGAACGGCATCCGCGGCGGATCCCTGTCGCCCACCGTGAAGATCAACTTCCGGGATGGCGTCTCCAAGGTTGACCGCAGCTTCGGCCAGAACGGCCTCGGCCCGTTCGGTTACCTGCCCACCAACGTCCACGTTGGCGGCAACGGCCTCTACAAGTAAGCCGTCACTGTTGCAATAAACAGGAGGCGCCCGGACCTGGTCCGGGCGCCTCCTGCCGCGTCTGCAGCTCTGTATATACAGGGCAATCCAAGGACAGGACTGCAAAGTGCGCCCGGCCTGTCAACTTGGAAAGAGGCGCAGCAGCCGGGCTAGACTCGCACGCCGGGGGACGGAGCAGGCGTTCTGCGGCTGCCCAGCCAGGCCGCCCGAGGCGGCAAAACCACTTCAGGAATGGAAACCGTGAAACATCTTGCCCGCCCGTTGTACGCCGCCGCCCTCTTCGCCGTCGTGGCACTTAGCGCCTGCTCCGCGCCTGCCTCCGGCAGCGTGCCGTCGGCGTCTGGACCGTCCACGACGGCGGCCGGCACCGCCGCTCCCGCCGCATCCGCCAGCGCGGCGTCCGGTCCCTTTGGCGGCTATGCCTCGGCGGCTGAGGCCTGTGACGCCATCTCCACGCAGGCCACGGGGGCGTCCCTGCTGCCCCTCTCCGCCGCGCAGGGCAAGACGGCGGAACTGGAACAGAAAAAGGCGGAACTTGCCGAGACGGCCCAGCGGGTGCCGGAGGCGCTGAAGGCGGACTTCGCGCGGCTGAACGAGGTGGCCCTGGCCGGGCTCTCCGACCAGAGCGTGTACTCCAACGGCAAGTTCGAAGCCGCCATGGCCCCCGTGACAGGCTGGCTGTCCGCGAACTGCCACTGACCTGCCGGGGCCGCAGGGCTCCGCGGCGAACGTGCTGGTCCGGTCCCTGCTGGTGCGCCCCCTGACGTTGTCCGACCTAAGGGATAGGGTTGTGTTCAACAGAAGGGGAGTGCTGATGGAATACCAGAATCCACAAACCGCCGCCGTTCGAGCGGACCCTGCCCTGGCGCCGGCCGCAGCCGGGGGACGGACCGTGATCTCCGAGACCGCCGTGGCCAAAGTCGCCGGGATTGCGGCCCGGGCCGTGCCCGGTGTGTACTCCCTGGGGACCGGCTCCTCCCGGGCGCTCGGAGCCATCAGGGACGCGGTGGGCAGCTCCGATCACGCCGCGGGCGTGCACGCCGAGGTCGGCGAAACCCAGGTGGCAGTCGACATAACCCTGGTGGCGGTCTACGGCGCTCCGTTGCACGCCCTGGCCAACCAGGTGCGGGCCAGCGTTTATTCGGCCGTCGAGAAGCTGGTGGGCCTGCAGGTCATTGAGGTGAACGTCGAAATCAACGACGTCTACATTGCACCGCCGGTGAAGCCGACGGGCGCGCCCGCCGTCGCTGAGCGGGAGGCGGTCCTGTGAGCCCTACTGTCGTTGGAATCGCCGTCGGCGCCTTCGTGGCGTTCATGTCACTACAGTTCGGCCTCTGGGGCTTCCTGATCTCCCTGCTGTTCATGGGAATCGGTGCGCTCCTGGGCCGCGCCGCAGAAGGGAAACTGGACCTGCGCAGCGTCATTGATGCCATCAGCGGCCGGCGCTCATCCTCATGAACGGTACAGCCCACATGGACGGTGCAGCCGACACGAGCCAGGCAGCCGAAGCAGCGACGCCCAGCCGGCAGTACAGCGGCCACAACAGGATCAGCACCCAGGCGCTCACGAGCCTGGCCAAGGCTGCCGCTGCCGAGGCGCTGGGCATCCATGCCCATGACGTGCGCGCCGACTGGACGGACGACGGCGGACTGCTGGCTTTGTCACTTGTGGCCCCCATCCGGGTCCCCAGCCTGACTGCCGTACTCCGCGACCCGGGACGCGTCCAGTCTGTGGGCGGCTCCATCTGGGACAGGACCGTGCACGCCAAGACCGACATTCTGACCAAGGTCACCGAACTCAGCGGTGCGAGTTTGAGCAGGGTAGACATCCGCATCAGCGGCGCACACGTCACGGAAGGGGGCAGGGTGCGGTGAGTTCCGTCGTCGAACAGCAGCATGAGGCCGGCGGGGATCCGGCGCAAGGCGGCTCCGGCGCGGTGCACGCCGCCGCCATCGACATGCGCCGCGTCCTGCACCGCGAGACCCACTCCTCCCGTGCCGTGGTCGCGGTCATCGCCGGCGCCCTGGTCATAGTGCTCTGCCTTTACGCCCTTCTGGAATCCGCTGTGCGCGCCATTGGCCAGCCGCCCTGGCTTATCGATCCGCAGACGGCGGCCGAACGGATCGTGGCACTCCCGTCGGGCGTACCGCCGCTGCTGCTGGGTGCTGCCGGAGCCGTGATCGCCGCAGTAGGTCTTTTCTTTTTCCTGAGCGCGGTCCTGCCCGGGCGCCGGGCCAGGCACCTGCTTGCTGACCGACGGATCGCCGTGGTGGTTGATGATGAAGTCATCGCCGCGGCACTTGCCCGGAGGACGCGGCTGGCGGCCAATGTCACGCAGGAGCAGGTCATGGTGGTGGTTTCCCAGCGCCAGGTGATGGTCAATGTCCGCCCCACATCCGGTGTGCCGGTCAGCGAAAACGCCATCCGGCAGGCGGTGGAGGACGAACTGCAGGCGATGGATCCGTCTCCCATGCCCCAGGTGACCATCAATCTGTCGACCTCAGGGGTGGTGGGTGCATGAACAGCACACCCAGGCTTCTCAACCGGATCATTCTCGGCATTCTTGGCTTCAAGCTGCTGGTCATCGGCGTGCTGCTGGTACTGCTGGCCGCTGTCCCTGCGGTCGCGGCGTGGTGGCATTCCTGGTCCAGAAGCGTGTCGGACAACGTGTCCGCGGCTTTCGAGGGCACGCAGTTCCCCGGCCGGCAGGGGAGCTGGCTGTGGATCGTCCTGGCCCTCGCAGTGGTGCTGCTGATCGGCCTCATGGTTGCGTGGATCGCCCAGCAGGGCAAGGGCCGCACCGACCTCCTGCTGGCAGCAGAAGATTCAGGCGGCGTTCCCGGCGACATCCGGATCGGCGGGGGAGTGGCCGAGCAGGCACTGAAGAACGCCCTGGCCGACCGTCCCGACCTCGCCGGAGCCAGCGTCTCGATCTACGACGTCAAGGGCCAGCCCGCGCTGAAGCTTCGGCTGCACCCACGGCCGGGTGTGGCGCCGCAGGCCGTCGCGGCGGAAGCGGCGGACCTCGTTGATGCCCTGAGCGCGGTGGTGGGCCAGCGCACGCCTGTCCTGGTGCACGTCGCGGCCGGCGCGCGGACCCGCTTCAGCCGTGCTGAGCGGGTCCGCTAACTCCGCTATTTGGAACTTTGACGGCCGGAACCCGGTTGGTCAGAAGCCGCCGGACTGCTTATCCGGCCACCAGGTAGGCCGCGCTGTTGGGCCCAACCACGGCTTCATCAGCGCCCGATTCTTCAGCGCTGGACAGTGCCACCCGGTAGCCGTCGGGGACCGGCGTGGGCTCCGCCCCCGTGTTGGCGACCACCAGGACATCACGGTTGTGGAAGGCCAGGACGCCCAGTTCGGGGTCGTGGTTGTCCGCCCAGCAGAATGTTCCGGATCCCAGCCCATGGCTCCGGCGTGCGGCGAGCGCGGAGCGGTACAGCTCCAGTGTGGAGCCCTTGACGCCGTCCTGCCGGTCGGCGGCCAGATCTTCGAAGGATTCGGGCTGGGGCAGCCAGGGCGCGGCCGGGTCCTGAGCGGTGGATGCTTCTGCAAAACCATACCCGGGCGCTTCGGATTTCCAAGGCAGGGGCACCCGGCAGCCGTCGCGCCCGCGCTCGATGCCGTTGGTCCGGAAGAACGTGGGGTCCTGCCGGGCTTCGGCGGGCAGCGTGGTGTGCTCGGGGAGGCCCAGCTCCTCGCCCTGGTAAATGTAGGCGGAGCCCGGGAGGGCCAGGGACACCAGCGTGGCGGCCCGGGCGCGGGCCAGGCCCAGGGCGGCGTCGGGCTGCTCGTCCTCCGCGGCGATGCCCTTCGGGAAGGTGGTGGGGTCCTGCAAGCCGAAGCGGCTCGGGTGGCGCACCGTGTCGTGGTTGCTGAGCACCCATGTGGACGGCGCCCCTACGGATGCGGCCGCCTGGAGGGAGTCCTCGATGGCCACGGCCATCCGCTGGGCGTCCCAGCCAGCCAGGAGGAAATCGAAGTTGAACGCCTGCTGCATCTCGTCCGGGCGGATGTACCGGGCGAGCCGTTCCGCGGGTTCAACCCAGGCCTCGGCCACCAGCATACGGTCGCCGTCGTATCCGGCCAGGACCCGGTTCCAGTCGCGGTAAATGTCATGGACGCCGTCCTGGTCGAAGAACGGCGACGGCGGATACAGCGGCGATACGGGCTCGTGGTCCGTGCCCACGGTGGCGCTTGAGCCGGCACCTGCCCCCAAATCGGCGGCTGCCAGGCCGGTACCGGCCGGAGAAGCGTGCGCCGTATGCGGCTCAATGGCCTCTCCGTGGGCGCCCGGGGGATCCGTCACGTGGGCGGCGTCGGCGGAGCCTTCCACCATGGCAGCCACGCCTTCCCAGTCCGGAAGGCCGGCCTCCTTCACCATCCCGTGGGCCACATCCACCCGGAAGCCGTCCACGCCCCGGTCCAGCCAGAAGCGGAGCACGGAACGCATCTCCTCCCAGACTTCGGGGTTTTCCCAGTTGAGGTCCGGCTGCTTCGTGTCGAACAGGTGCAGGTACCAGTCGCCGGGGGAGCCGTCCGCATTCGTGGTCCGCGTCCAGGCCGGTCCGCCGAAGATGGATTTCCAGTTGTTGGGCGCGATGTTGCCGTCGCCGGAGCCGGGAACCTCGTCCTTCCCCGGTCGGAACATGTAGCGTTCCCTGGCGGCCGAGCCGGGTTCCGCCGCGAGGGCTTCCTGGAACCACACATGTTCATCGGACGTGTGGTTGGGCACCAGGTCGACGATCACTTTCAGTCCGCGGCTGTGCGCCTCGTCCAGCATGGAGTCGAAGTCGGCGAGCGTACCGAATGACGGGTCCACCTGCCGGTAATCGGCGACGTCGTAGCCGCCGTCGGCCTGCGGGGACCGGTAGAACGGCGACAGCCAGACGGCGTCGACACCGAGCTGCTGCAGGTAGGGCAGGCGCGCCGTGACGCCGGGCAGGTCGCCCATGCCGTCACCGTTCCCATCAGAAAAAGAACGCGGATAAATCTGGTACACGGCCGCGTGGGCCCACCACGCTGCTGTCTCGGAAGCCGGCGTACTGATCGGGCGGTGGGTCATGGTTGCCTCTCCGGTAACAATTAGGTGTAAACGCTTGCATATCTTCGGGCAACGTTACTAGTGTGACAGTCACCACATCAACCGCACGAATGATTTTCATGTCACTCAGCGAGGAGTCTCCAGCCAATGAAAACCCCTAAGTTCTTACTCCCGGTTGCCACTGCCGGCGTGCTCGCCCTGACCCTGTCCGCCTGTGGCGGCGGCGGAGGCGGTACCACGGCCGGCGGCGGCGACGCCGAAGCTGGCCTTGACGGGCGCGGGCCCATCACGTACGTCCAGGGCAAGGACAACAGCAACGTGGTCCGGCCGCTGGTTGCCAAGTGGAATGCCGCGCACCCGAACGAGAAGGTCACGTTCAAGGAACAGACGGACCAGGCTGACCAGCAGCACGACGACATTGTGCAGCACTTCCAAGCCAAGGATGCCGGCTACGACGTCGTGGACGTTGACGTGGTTTGGACCGCCGAGTTCGCTGCCAAGGGCTGGCTGCAGCCGCTCAAGGACAAGATGGCCTTCGACACCAGCGCCATGCTGAAGCCAACCGTTGACAGCGGCACGTACAAGGGCACGCTTTATGCCGCGCCGCAGACGTCCGACGGCGCTCTGCTGTACTACCGCAAGGACCTTGTGCCCACGCCTCCTAAGACGTGGGAAGAGATGATGAGCATGTGCTCCATCGCCAAGAAAAACAACATCGGCTGCTACGCCGGCCAGTTCAGTAAGTACGAGGGCCTCACGGTCAACGCGTCCGAGGCCATCAATTCCGCCGGCGGATCGGTCCTGGATAAGGACGGCAAGCCCAGCCTGAACACCGCCGAGGCCAAGGCCGGCCTTGAGAACCTCGCCAAGGCCTACGCAGACGGCAACATCCCCAAGGAAGGCATCACCTTCCAGGAGGAGCTGAGCCGCCAGGCGTTCCAGAGCGGCAAGCTGCTGTTCCTGCGTAACTGGCCCTACGTCTACAACCTGGCAACCACTGAGGGTTCCTCGGCGGTGAAGGACAAGCTCGGCATCGCACCGATCCCCGGCGCGAGCGGGCCCGGCGCCTCCTCGCTGGGTGGCCACAACCTGGCCATCAGCGTGTACTCCAAGAACAAGGCCACTGCCCTGGACTTCCTGAAGTTCATGACGTCCGAGGAGACCGAGAAGTTCTACGCGACCCAGGGTTCACTGGCTCCGGTGCTGGGCAGCCTCTACACTGACGCTGCCTTGGTGAAGAAGCTTCCTTACCTGCCGGTGCTGAAGACCTCCATTGAGAACGCTGTTCCCCGCCCGGTCACCCCGTTCTACCCGGCGGTAACCAAGGCCATCCAGGAAAACGCCTACTCAGCCATCAAGGGCGAGAAGCCCGTGGACACTGCACTGTCTGACATGCAGAAGTCCATCGAATCCGCCGGTGCAGGATCGTAGGTCTGCCATGGCAACCGAAGTAGGCCCGACGCCGGTCAAGGCACCGGCGTCGGGCAGCGCCCCGATCCACCACGGCCCCAAGGGCGTGGGCGAGGATAACAAGATTCTCAGTCAGGGAAAGTGGGCCTCATGGCTCCTTGCCCCGACCATCATCGCGCTTGCTGTGGTGATCGTGTACCCGATCATCAGCGCAATCGTGATGTCCTTCCAGAAGGATGCCGGCCTGGATCCCGCGACGGGCCTCTTTACCGCAGGCGGACCGGCCGGCGTCCAAAACTACGTGAACTGGATTGCGCAGCAGTGTTCCGCCCCAGCCGGCGGAACGGTGGCTTGCCCGCCGGGAACACTCGGCGCCCAGTTCTGGTCCGCCACGGCAACAACGTTTTTCTTCACCGTGGTGACCGTTGCCCTCGAAACAGTCCTGGGCTTTTGGATGGCCATGATCATGGCCAGGACCTTCAAGGGCCGCAGCCTTGTCCGTGCGGCCGTACTGGTGCCGTGGGCCATTCCCACCGCCGTGACCGCAAAGCTCTGGTTCTTCATCTTCGCGTTCGAAGGAATTGCCAATAAGCTCTTCAACACCTCGATCCTGTGGACAGGCAGCGAATGGCCCGCCAAGTGGGCAGTGATCATCGCCGATGTGTGGAAGACAACGCCATTCATGGCGCTGCTCATCCTGGCTGGCCTGCAGATGATCCCGGCGGAGGTCTACGAGGCCGCCAAGGTGGACGGCGCCTCGGCTTGGCAGCGGTTCCGGATGATCACTTTGCCGCTGGTTAAGCCCGCCCTGATGGTGGCCATCCTGTTCCGCACCCTGGACGCGCTGCGCATGTTTGACCTCCCGTACATCCTCACCGGCGGTGCTAACAACACCACCACGCTGTCGATCCTGGTGATCAATCAGGTCAGGCAAGGCTTCAACTCGGCGGCCGCGCTGTCCACCATTACCTTCATCATCATCTTTCTTGTCGCTTTCATTTTCGTCCGCTTCCTGGGAGCGAATGTTGTGGAGCAAAGCGGCGCCACCGGTAAGGGGAAGAAATGACCGCCGCGACATCCTCCGCCACAAGCCTGCGCGCGGAACAGGACCGAGGCCGCCGCAAGGCCCAGAACAAGGAGAAGTGGGCCCAGGGCAGGACCTACATCAGCGCCGCCGTCATCCTGATCTGGTGCCTGGCACCCGCGTACTGGATGGTGGTGACAGCGTTCCGCGATGTGGGCTTCACCTACGACACCTCGATCCTGCCCAGCCATGTCACGCTGGACAACTTCAACACCGCGTTCGACACCTCCTTCGGCAACCGGTTCGGCCAGGCACTGCTGAACAGCGTCTTCATCGGCGGCGTCGTCACGGTGGTATCGCTGATCATCGGTGTTTTCGCGGCGTATGCCCTGGCCCGGCTGAACTTCCGGTTCAAGTACATGGTGCTGGGATTCATCCTGGGCGCCTCCATGTTCCCGGGCGTTGCCCTGATCACCCCGCTGTTCCAGCTGTTCACCAACATCGGCTGGATGGGCACCTACCAGGCGCTGATCATTCCGAACATCTCGTTCGTGCTGCCGCTGACCGTGTACACCATGACCTCCTTCTTCCGCGAGATGCCGTGGGAGCTGGAGGAGTCGGCCCGGGTGGACGGCTGCACGCAGGGACAGGCCTTCCGCAAGGTCATCATGCCCCTCGCCGCGCCGGCCATCTTCACCACGGCGATCCTGGCGTTCATCTCCTCCTGGAATGAATTCCTGATCGCCAGCCAGCTGTCCAGCGACGCAACGCAACCGGTGACGGTGGCTATCGCCAACTTCGCCGGGGCCCAGCCGAACCAGATTCCCTACACGGCCATCATGGCGGCGGGCACCATCGTCACCATCCCGCTCGTCATCCTGGTGCTGGTGTTCCAGCGCAAGATTGTGGCAGGCCTGACCGCCGGTGCTGTCAAGTGACGGAACGAGCAGCACCACAGGGCAGGAAGCCGGAATCGGTCGCGCCTAAGCGCGTACGGTCCGGTGAGGACTTCGACATCATCATCGGATTCCTTGGCTTCTGGGCCGTGGTGCTGCTCGTCGCCACCGTCTGGATGGAACTGACGGCGCAGCCCGCCGTCTTCTGGGCGCTGGGGCTGCTGGCCACACTGCTGGCGCTGTATGGCATGGTCAGGCTCCGCAAGCGGCTCCCCGCGCGCACGGCCACCCGCCGCAAGTGAGGCCGGCGGGACTAAAATGGATACTTGCCGTCGGGAGAACGGCGGGGCGGAAATCTGCATGAGGGTTTAGAGAGGACATCGTGGCGCGCACTACTGAAAGGGCACAGCGCGGTGGCCACTCGGGAGTCAGCATCGAAGACGTGGCCGCGGCCGCAGGTGTTTCCACCGCTACCGTGTCCCGCGCTGTGCGCGGCCTGCCCCGCGTCTCCCCGGCCACCCGGGAAAAAATCCTCGAGGTGGCCGCGGCGCTGGGCTACGTTGCCTCATCCTCGGCATCAGGCCTTGCCACCGGGCGCACCAAGACCATCGGCGTGCTTGCTCCCTTTGTGAGCCGGTGGTTCTTCTCGAAGGCCATCGAGGGCGCGGACCGCGAGCTGCATGCCCGGCAGTACAACCTTTCCCTCTTCAACCTCGGGGGCCACGGCAGCCATCGGGAGCGGCTCTTCAGCAAGACCATGGTCTACAAGCAGATCGATGCCCTCCTGGTCCTGTGTATGGCGCTGACCCGGGACGAGCTGGAGCACCTGCAGAAGATCGATATTCCGCTGGTGGTGGTGGGCGGCCACGTGGAGGAATGTGCCTACATCGGCATAGACGACTACGCGGCAGCCTCCACCGCCGTCAAACACCTGATCGAACTTGGCCACCGGGACATCGCGCTGCTGCACGGCGACGACGAAACGGACCTCAACTTCGATGTTCCCCGGGTCCGCATCCTGGCCTTCCAGGACGTCATGTCAGCCGCGGGCCTTGAAGTCCGCCCGGAGTGGGACGAATGGGGCGACTTCACCGTCCGCAGCGGCCAGGAGGCATTCCGGCGGCTGTGGGCCCAGCCCGGCGCCAAACCCACCGCCATCTTCTGCGCCTCAGATGAAATGGCCATGGGGGTCATCTTCGAAGCGAACCGGGTCGGCGTCCGGGTGCCCGAGGAGCTGTCCGTGATCGGCATCGACGACCACGATTTTTCCGACGCCATCGGTCTCACCACCGTGGGGCAGCGGCCGGACGAGCAGGCCGAGCTAGGCACCAAGATGCTGCTCGACGAACTCCTGGGGATCACCGGTTCGGTGCGGTCCTCCGTCGCACCCCACCGCCTGATAGTCAGGCGCACGACGGCGCCGCCCCGGTCCTCTTAGCAGCGCACCTGACATCTGTAAAAACCCGGCGCCGCACCGGGGATCAGTCCCGGCTTACGAGGCCCGGGCCAGCTGGCGGATCGGGATCCAGCGCGAGGCAAGCCGGCGATAGGCAGCGGCAGCGCCGGTCATGTCACCCTCCGCGAGGCACTCGATGCCCAGCCGCACGTCCATGGGGGAGTCGTCCGGGTAGACCTTGTCCGCCACCGCGCCGTAGTCCAGTTCCACCATGGAGTCCGCGTGGAAGAGCTCCAGCCATTCGGTGAGCTGTGTGAGGTCGTCCAGCATGTCCAGGTCCGGCGCGGCGAGGGCAAGGTTTGCGACGGCGTAGCGCACCCGGTCGAGGGCGTCGGAGATCGGCGTCCAAACCCGCACCGTGAGGATCCTGCCGCCCGCCTCCACAACGTCCTGCGGGTCGGACTCGAGGAACAATGAGAACCAGCTGAAGGGGATGCCCCAGGTGGAAGCCCGGGTGTGCACCCGGGTGATGCCGTCGCGGGCATTGACCAGGTCGATGCGTTCCTGGTGCCGGTCCCGCTGTTCCTCGGGGATCAGCAGCTCGGCCAGGGGACCATGGATGCCTTCGATCAGGGCGTTTGCCGCCAACCCGGCCCGAAGCACCAGCTGGCTGGGGCAGTAAAGCAGCGCGACGCCGTCGGCCGTTTCATCTTCGGAGCCTTCCTTGCCGGCATCCTCCACGGGGACACCCGGGGCGCGGGTGACGCGCACCAGGTCGGTCCGGCCGGTGGGGAACGGATCGCCGCCGGGCCGGGTGATCCGCCCCAGGGAAGCCAGCAGCTCCGCGTTTTCGACCGCGGCGCGGGACACCGCCCGCTCGCCGGCTGACTTGATGGCGGGGCGCTGCTCCTCCGGAAACGCATCCAGCGGCTCATAAACGCGCAGCGTGGAGGAAAACGGGAGCCCGGCCTGGCCCCGGTAGAGGTTGCCCGTCATGAATGCCTGCCTGTCATCAGCCGTCAGTCTCCATCAGTCGGCCAGTTCCACAATTACCGGTGCGTGGTCGGACGCGCCCTTGCCTTTGCGTTCCTCGCGGTCGATCGATGCGCCGGAGACCCGGGAGGCGAGGGCGGGAGAGGCGAGCACGAAGTCGATCCGCATGCCCTCCTTCTTCGGGAAGCGCAGCTGGGTGTAGTCCCAGTACGTGTAGACGCCCGGGCCCGGGGTGTGGGGGCGCACGACGTCGGAGTAGCCCACGGACTCGAAGGCGCGGAACGCGGCGCGCTCCGGTTCGCTGACGTGGGTGTAGCCCTGGGTGAGGAACAGGTCGATGTCCCAGACGTCGTCGTCCGTCGGGGCGATGTTCCAGTCGCCCATCAGCGCTACCTGAGCGGACGGGTCCTCGGAGATCCAGTCTGCCGCGTGGTTCTTCAGGGAATCAAGCCACTTGAGCTTGTAGGGCATGTGCTCGTCATCGAGGGAGCGGCCGTTGGGGACGTAGAGGCTCCAGACCCGGACTCCGCCGCAGGTAGCGGCCATCGCGCGGGCTTCCTGGACGGGGTCCTTGCCCGCCTTGCCGAAGTGCGGCTGGTCCGTGAAGCCGCGTTCGACGTCGTCCAGGCCTACGCGCGAGGCGATGGCCACACCGTTCCACTGGTTGACGCCGTAGTGCGCCACTTCGTAGCCCATGCGTTCGAAGAGCTCCCACGGAAAATTGTCGTCCTTGCACTTGGTTTCCTGGATGGCCAGGACGTCGCAGTCGGAGCGCTGCAGCCACGCCTCCACACGGTCGGCACGGGCACGCAGCGAGTTCACATTCCAAGTAGCTATCTTCACAGTCCTAACTTACCGAACTTGGACACCGCTGCTGCCGAAAATGGGGGCATTCCGCAGTCCAAAACGGGGCACTTTGCGGCGGACACGCCGGGATTAGGCGCGCGCAGGCACCGTTTGCGCCGCAAAGTGCCCCACGACGGCGGCAGCTCACCACCGCCGCCAACCCCGCCTTGGGAACTCTGGAATTTAGTAGGAAGTCCGAGTAGATTCAGCACAGAGATGACCGGGGTCTTGCAAAGGAGCATCCATGGTTCGCGAACTTTCCCACTACATTGGTGGCCGGCGGGTAGACGGCACGTCCGGACGGTACGGCGATGTCTATGATCCCTGCACCGGAGAGGTCCAGGCCAAGGTGCCGCTGGCGGGCGCGGAGGAAGTCCGTAACGCCATCGCGAACGCCGAAAAGGCCCAGCCGGAGTGGGGCGCCATGAACGCGCAGCGGCGCGGCCGCATCCTGCTCAAATTCGTGGACCTCGTGAACCAGAACCTGGACGAGCTCGCCGCCCTCCTCTCCTCGGAACACGGGAAGACCCTCGCCGATGCCCGGGGCGACATCCAGCGCGGCATCGAGGTGGTGGAGTTCGCCGCGGGCGCCCCGCACCTGCTTAAGGGCGAGTTCTCCGACGACGCCGGCGCGGGCAT
The DNA here is from genome assembly GCF_030817195.1 of Arthrobacter globiformis. Lineage (NCBI taxonomy): Bacteria > Bacillati > Actinomycetota > Actinomycetes > Micrococcales > Micrococcaceae > Arthrobacter > Arthrobacter globiformis. The sequence continues at coordinate 860,809 of NZ_JAUSYZ010000001.1, forward strand.
CGACGTGCACTCCATGCGCCAGCCGCTGGGCGTGGTTGCAGGCATAACGCCCTTCAATTTCCCGGCCATGATCCCGCTGTGGAAGTCCGGCCCCGCACTCGCGGCAGGCAACGCGTTCATCCTCAAGCCGTCCGAACGCGATCCTTCCGTACCGCTGCGGCTGGCCGAGCTCTACTCCGAGGCGGGGGTGCCGGACGGCGTGTTCAACGTGGTCAACGGCGACAAGGAAGCCGTGGACGCGCTGCTCGAGGACGCGCGCGTGCAGGCGGTCGGCTTCGTGGGTTCCACCCCGATCGCCCAGTACATCTACGCCACGGCCGCGGCGCACGGCAAGCGGGCGCAGTGCTTCGGCGGCGCCAAGAACCACATGGTGATCATGCCGGACGCAGACCTGGACATGGCCGCCGATGCCCTGATCGGGGCCGGCTACGGGTCCGCCGGTGAACGCTGCATGGCAGTGTCCGTGGCCGTTCCTGTGGGGGAGGAGACCGCGAACAGTCTTGTGGCACGGCTGCAGGAACGGATCAAGTCCCTGAAGGTTGGCCACAGCATGGCCAAGGACTCCGACTTCGGACCGGTGGTCACACCAGCCGCCAAGGAACGGATCGAGAGGTACATCAAATCCGGCGAGGAGGAAGGCGCCTCGCTCCTGGTGGACGGCCGGGGCCTGGCCGTGGACGGCTACGACGGCGGGTTCTGGGTTGGCCCCACGCTGTTCGACAACGTCACCAAGGACATGAAGATCTACCGCGAGGAGATCTTCGGCCCCGTACTCAGCGTCCTGCGCGCATCCGACTACGACGAGGCCCTCCGGCTCTGCAGCGAGAACGAGTTCGGCAACGGCGTGGCCATCTTCACCCGCGACGGGGACGCGGCCCGGGACTTCGCCAGCCGGGTGCAGGTGGGCATGGTGGGCATCAACGTCCCCATTCCGGTGCCCATTGCCTACTACACCTTCGGCGGCTGGAAGGCGTCAGGGTTCGGCGACCTCAACCAGCACGGCGCCGATGCCTTCCGCTTCTACACCAAGACCAAGACCGTGACCTCACGCTGGCCCTCCGGCATCCGGCAGGGCGCCAGCTTCATCATGCCGGAAGGAAGCTGATGACTGAACCTGCCCCGAACGGGACGCCGGCAAACCCGGCCGAGATGCCGTTTGACCAAGACGTGCGTCCTGAACAAGAGGTGCTGTTCGAACAACGGGGCAAACTGGGGGTGGTCACGCTCAACCGGCCCAAGGCGGTCAACGCCCTCACGGCCGGCATGGTCTCCGCCATGTTGGAGCAGCTCACCGCCTGGGCCGACGACGACACCGTGGCCACCGTGCTGGTCCAGGGCGCCGGCGACCGCGGCCTGTGCGCGGGCGGGGACATCGTGGCCATCTACCGGGACATCCTCGCCGGCGGCGACGAAACGGCCGGTTTCTGGGCTGACGAATACCGGCTGAACTCGCTCATCGAGCGGTTCCCCAAGCCTTATGTGGCGTTCATGGACGGCCTGGTGCTGGGCGGCGGCGTGGGCATCTCCGCCCATGGCTCCCTGCGCATCGTCACCGAACGGACCCGGACCGGGATGCCGGAGACCACCATCGGGTTCGTGCCCGACGTCGGCGGCACCCTCCTGCTGTCACGCTCACCGGGGGAGGCGGGCACGCATGCCGCCCTCACCGGCGCCCACCTCAGCGGGGCGGATGCGCTTTTCCTGGGGCTCGCCGATTTCTTTGTCCCGTCCGGCAGCCTCGCGGACCTCGCGGCGGCGCTGGAAAACGAAAGTGCGGAAGCCGCCGTCGTACGCTTTGCCGAAAAGCCGCCCGCCTCGGCGCTGGAGGCGCAGCGGGACTGGATCGACGCCTGCTATTCAGCGGACGACGCCGAGGAGATTGTCCGGCGGCTGCGTGCCGCCGGCGGGGAGGCCGCGGCAGCCGCCGAGACCATCGAGGCGAAGTCGCCCACATCCGTCAAAGTGACCCTGGCCGCGCTCCGCCGGGCGCGCGGGCTGACGCTCGACCAGGCGCTCGCCGAGGAATACCGTGTGGGACTGCGGTGCCTCGCCGGAGCAGACTTCCGGGAGGGGATCAGGGCGCAGGTGGTGGACAAGGACCGCAACCCGCAATGGCGCCCGGCGACGCTGCAGGAGGTACACGCGGACGACGTCGAGCGGTACTTTGCGCCGTTGGGGGACCGGGAACTGGTGTTGTGGGAAAAGGAGTCGGACCATGCCTGAAGAAGTAACCCGGACTGAAGAAACGAAACCGCGTGTCGCCTTCCTGGGATTGGGCCACATGGGCGGTCCCATGGCGGTCAACCTGGTCAAGGCAGGCTACGAAGTCATCGGCTTCGATGTGGTGCCCGCCGCGCTGGATGCGGCGCGCGAGCATGGCATCCCCGTCGCCGCGAGTGCCGCGGAAACCATCCCCGGAGCGGACGTCGTGCTCACGATGTTCCCTAGCGGGCAACATGTGCTGGATGCCTACCGCGGCGGGGACGGAGAGCCCGGACTGCTGGAGGCTGCGGCACCGAACACCATGTTCCTGGACTGCTCCACCATCAACGTGGACGAGGCGCGGGAAGCCGCCAGGCTGGCCCTCGACGCAGGGCACCGCTCTGTGGACGCACCGGTTTCCGGCGGCGTTGTGGGGGCGGAGGCCGGCACGCTGACGTTCATGGTGGGCGCGCTGCCGGAGGACTTCGAGACAGTGCGGCCCCTGTTCGACGTCATGGGCAAACGCGCGGTGCTCTGCGGAGAGCACGGTGCCGGCCAGGCCGCGAAGGTCTGCAACAACCTCATCCTCGGTGTCTCGATGATCGCCGTCAGCGAGGCGTTCGTGCTCGGGGAGAAGCTGGGGCTGACGCACCAGGCCCTGTTCGACGTCGCGTCCGCGGCGTCAGGGCAGTGCTGGGCCCTCACCACCAACTGCCCCGTCCCGGGACCGGTGCCCACCAGCCCGGCCAACCGCGACTATCAGCCGGGGTTCGCCGGGGCCCTGATGGCCAAGGACCTCCGGCTGGCGCTGAACGCCCTTCAATCCACCGGCGTTGCCGCCCGAATGGGACCGCTGGCCTCCGAGATTTACGACGCCTTCGCCGCCGAAGGCGGGGCCGGCCGGGATTTCTCCGGCATCATTACCGACATCCGGGACAAGTCAGGACAGTAGGCTTAGTTTCAGGACGTAGCAACCACATGAGGGGCATGGATGACGCACGAGTACGGGAACATTCTGGTGGAACGCCGCGGGCGCGTTGGCCTCGTCACCCTGAACAGGCCTGAGGCGCTGAATGCCCTGGACAGGACCACCCTGGAAGAACTGGTGGCGGCGGTTTCGGCCATGGACACGGATCCCGGCGTGGGCGCCGTCGTCATCACCGGCTCGGGGAAGGCCTTCGCCGCGGGCGCCGACATCAAGGAGATGGCGGACAAGGGCTACCTGGAGATGTACGACGCCGACTGGTTCCGCGGGTGGGAGGACCTCACCCGGCTGCGCATTCCGCTGATCGCGGCCGTGTCCGGATTCGCGCTGGGCGGCGGCTGTGAGCTGGCCATGATGTGCGACTTCATCATCGCCGGGGACAACGCTAAATTCGGCCAGCCCGAGATCAACCTTGGCGTTGTGCCGGGCATGGGCGGGTCGCAGCGGCTCACCCGCGCCGTGGGCAAGGCCAAGGCGATGGACATGATCCTCACCGGCCGGTTCATCGATGCGGACGAGGCAGAGCGCTCAGGCCTGGTGGCCCGCGTGGTGCCGGCGGCGGACACCGTGGAGGAGGCACTGAAGGCCGCGGAGGTCATCGCGTCCAAGTCGAAGCCGGCTGCCATGCTGGCCAAGGAAGCCGTCAACGCGGCCTTCGAGACGGGGCTGGCACAGGGCGTGCTGTTTGAGCGGCGGCTGTTCCATTCGCTCTTCGCCTCTGAGGACCAGAAGGAAGGCATGGCTGCTTTCGCGGAGAAGCGCCAGCCGGAGTTCAGGCACCGGTGAGCGCCCGGCTGACCGGGGAGCGCACCGTGGAGGGGACTTCCCTGCGCGTTGTCCCGGCAGCCATGGTCTCGCTGGCCGGCTTTGTCCTGTTCGCGCTGGACCAGAGCCTGCCGGGCTATGCCCTGCTCGCCGCGGCGCTCGTAATCGCGGTGCTGGTGGACCGGCTGCTGTTCCGCGACCTCGCACTGATTGCAGCCGGAGTGGCCATCATCAGTGCCGTGCCGATCACCACCGACGTCAGCACCTCCCACATGCTCGTCATGGGCTCGGCGATGATCGCGGCCGTGGGGATCCCCTACGCCGTGTCGCGTTTCCTTACCAAGGAGCACGCGGTGGTGTTTCCGGTCCGGACCGGGCAGAAATGGACGCGTGCGGAGAAGTGGTACCTGCCCGCCGTCGTGGTGATTGGCTACGCCCTGCTGCCCGTGTACATGATCCGGACCGGGGTCTACACGAACTGGCCCGCAGTACACGACCCCGAGGGCATCGCGCGGCTTTTCGTTGGCACCAACGCCCTGGGCATCTGGGATGAGCTGTTCTTCATCTGCACCTGCTTCGCGCTGCTCCGCCGCCACCTGCCTGACTGGCAGGCCAACCTGCTGCAGGCCGTCCTGTTTACCTCGTTCCTGTGGGAACTGGGGTTCAGGGCCTGGGCACCGTTCTTCATCTACCCGTTCGCCCTGCTGCAGGCCCGCATCTTCACCTGGACCAAGTCGCTGTCGTACATCGTGAGCGTGCACCTGCTCTTCGACTTCGTGCTGTTCCTGGTGCTGCTCCATGCGCACAACCGGGCGTGGATCGACATCTTCCTGTACTGATTCCCGTTCCCGTACTGATTCCCGGTGCAACTCCCTCCACAGCATCCGTCCGCGAATGGCCGCCGGGATTTCACCCGCAGTTAATCGCGATGCCCTAGCCTTGCACTTCAGGCAAACGTGTTTATTCAGGCAAACGTGTTAGTCAGGCAAACGTCCGAAGAGGGGAACGATCGTGGCCGATATCGCTGCTGTACTGGGACGGCTCACCGCGGCTGAGCTTGAGGAAATCCACGCCACAGGCCCGCAAGGGCATTTGAGCCGCAGGATCGTGGAAGCGCTGGACCGGGCTGCCGGCGGTCCCGGCGGCGGCCGCGGCTACTATGTTCCGGCCGGAAGTGTCAGCGGGACCGGCAGCCCGCACGTTGTGCTGAGGAGCGACGTCGCAGCTTGGCTTTTCGGGCATTCCGCACCGGCCGCCGTCGCCGACCCCGCGTAAAAGCGGGCGGCGCGCAAAAGCCGGCCCGGCGTAAATGCCGGCCCCGGCTAGCCTGCGGCCTGTGCTGCCGGCGCGAGGGCGGAGGCTGGCGCCTCGCCGGGGGCGCCGTCAGATCCGCCGTTTTTCTGCCGCATGCCGCCACCGTCGAGGATGGTGCCCAGCAGGCCATGGGCCGCTTCGAGGACTTCGCGTACCTCAGGGGACGTCAGTTCGTAGAACAGGCGGCCGTCCTTCCGGGACGGAACGATCAGCCGCTGGCGCCGCAGGATGCCGAGGTGCTGGGAGAGGTTCGAGGCCTCAAGGCCGGTGCAGTCCCGCAGGTTGCTCACGGTCACCGGACCGCTGACCAGCATCTCCAGGACCAGGATGCGTGCAGGGTGGCCCATGGACTTGAACAGGTCCGCCTTAACCTCGGTGTGAATCACGCCGTGGGGCATGTCACCCATGATGGATTCCTTCCACTGTTCCTTGCCAGATGTTGCCAGCCAGGTATTGCTCGGCGCGCCGAACTGGTGCCCCCAAGGCGTATAGACCTAAGTATAGAGACAGAACGGTCTGTCTCCGGCGAACGGGATGAACTTTTTGTGGGGTAGTCCGTCCTGCAGGGGCGCGACGGCCCGGGAGTAGCCATGGACAGGCCTTGCCAAGACGCTGCAACTGGTTCACAATTTCATAAATTCCTCAATTGGCGCCCCGGCTCATCCGCGGGAGCGGCAAGGAAGAAAATCTCAGCTGCTTCCGGCGACGACGGCGTCCCGGACGCCGTGTTCCCGGATCCAGGAGGGCTAAATGGCTGGCATGTTCGAACTCTTCATTGACGCAGAGGCTTCATTCAGGTTCCAGCTCACCGCCCCGGACGGCACCGTGATGGCCGTGTCCCGCCCTTTTCCCAGCAAGGCTGCAGCGGTTGAAGGCATTGCTGCCGTTCGCGAGTACGCCGGAATGGGGCACGTGCGGGAGCTCGCCACGGCCCCGGTGGATCGCTTCCTCGGTTCCCGCCCCCGCGCTGCCGTTCGTCCTCTTCCCCAGCGCATACCCGTCCAGTGCCAGGGGATGACCGGATAGGGCGGCAGGGAGCCGCGATGAGCCTTCCGAAAACCGTGCGGGCGTACTCGAGCGCACTCGGGCCGGCAGATTGTGTTGCCGGCACGTTCTACTACGATGCCATCTCCGGACGGCTCGAGTGGTCAGATGAGCTGTACACGCTCCACGGTTACCGCCGCGGCGACATCGTCCCCAGTGTGGAGCTGCTGTATGCCCACAAGCATCCGGACGACAGGGAGCGCTGCCATGACATCTTCATGGCCGCCTGCGAAGCGGGCGGTTTCTTCTGCAGCTACCACCGCATCATCGACGCGCGCATGCGCGAACACCGTGTCCTCACCGCCGGCGAGGCGCTCATGGAGGACGGCAGTCTCAGCGCTGTTGAGGGATTCATCGTTGACCTGACCAGCACGCTGCACTGGGAAACCGAAAGGGCAGCACGCGAAGCAGTTGCCGGGGCCCTTGGCACCCGAAGCACCATCGAACAGGCGAAGGGCATCCTGATGGGGATCCTGCGGATTGGTTCCGAGGCCGCCTTCGACTTGATGGCCAAGTACAGCCAGGACACGAACATCAAGGTGTCCAGCACGGCTGCCGACCTCGTGCAGCTTGCCAACAGCCCGCAGCCGGCGGCATTGCTTGACACGTTCGTCCAGGAGCTACGGCGGCCGTCCGAAAGGCACACGGACAGCCCTGCAGAGAAGGACGGCGTGCCAAGCTGCTAGCCGCAGGGCCGCCGGTCAGTCCCCAAACCGGTCAGTCCGTGAAGTCCCCGGCGCCGCGGCGGAAGTCGCCCAGGATCCGGATCAGCTGGTTCACGTCCTCTTCGCCGAAACCGGACTGGCCGAAAATTTCGGCGTTGAGCACCGCCGTCGCCCGTTTTGCCAGCGTGCGACCCTCGGCCGTGAGCTCGATCAGGGTGGTGCGCCCGTCCGTGGGGTGCGGCGACCGGACCACCAGCCCCGCCGTCTGGAGGCGGTCGACGGCGTTGGTCACCGAGGTGGGATGGACCTGGAGCAGGGCGCTCGCCTTGTTCATGGGCAGTGCGCCGCTCCTGGCGAAGCTCAGCAGCGCCAGCAGCTCGTAGCGGGCGAAGGTCAGTCCGAAGGGCTTCAGAGCCCCCTCGATGCGGGCCATCAGGATCTGCTGGGTGCGCATGATTGCCGTGATGGCGGCCATTGGAGCGGCGACGTCGCCCCAGCCGTGGCTCTCCCAGTTGCGCTGTGCATCGGCAATCGGGTCACGGGGCAGCGGAGGGCTCACGGTTCAGCCCTGGCTTTTCAGGCCCGGGAAGTCTGTTTCGGAGTATTCCGTTCCCAGGCCGGGGGGAACGCTCGCCTGGATGCCGTCCGCGTGGCGGAGCTCCTCGCTGTGCCGCAGCTCGACCCGGCGGATCTTGCCCGAGATGGTCTTCGGCAGCTCGGCGAACTCCAGCCGGCGGATGCGCTTGAACGGCGCCAGGTGGTCGCGGCAGTAGCGCAGGATCTCCTCGGCGAGCTCGGGCCCCGGCTGGTGGCCGGCCGCCAGCACCACGAATGCCTTGGGCACGGACAGCTTCAGCGGATCAGGGGAAGGAACGACGGCGGCCTCCGCCACCGCCGGGTGCTCGATGAGCACGCTCTCCAGCTCGAACGGGGACAGCCGGTAGTCGGACGACTTGAAGACGTCGTCGTCCCGGCCCACGTAGGTGATGACGCCGTGCTCGTCCCGGCTGGCCATGTCGCCGGTGTGGTAGTAGCCGCCGCGGAATGCCTCGGCCGTCCTCTCCGGGTCACCGTAGTACGACTTCATCAGCCCTGCGGGGCGGGGATCCAGGCGCAGGCACAGCTCGCCGTCGTCGGCCTCTTCGCCGGTAGCCGGATCGACGAGGACCACGTCGTATCCCGGCAGGGGCAGGCCCATCGCGCCGATCTTGACCGGCTGGCCGGGGGTGTTGGCCACCTGCACCGTGGTCTCGGTCTGGCCGAAGCCGTCGCGGATGGTCTGGCCCCAGGCGCGCTGGACCTGGCCGATGACCTCCGCGTTGAGGGGCTCGCCGGCCGAAACAACCTTGGTGGGCGGATTCTTGAGGAGCGTGAGGTCGGCCTGGATGAGCATCCGCCAGACAGTGGGCGGGGCGCAGAAGCTGGTGACCTTCTCCCGGTCCATCTGCTCCATGAGAGCCTTGGCATCGAAGCGTTCGTAGTTGTAGACGAACACGCAGGCCTCGGCAATCCACGGGGCGAACAGGTTGGACCAGGCGTGTTTCGCCCAGCCCGGGGAGGCCACGTTGAGGTGCACGTCGCCCGGCTCCAGGCCGATCCAGTACATCGTGGACAGGTGGCCCACCGGATACGAGGTGTGCGTGTGTTCCACGAGCTTGGCCTTGGAGGTGGTGCCCGAAGTGAAGTAGAGGAGCAGGGTCTCGTCTGCCAGGGTGGGCGCGTCGGGCGTGAAGTCGGCGGGTGACCCTGCCGAATCCGCGTACTGCAGCGCCTCGCCGGCGCCGTTGCTGCCGGCGCCGTTGATGCCTGCCCCCGCGGCATCGGGGATGCCGATGAGCCGGTAGTGGCCGGGCACTTCGGCAAACTTGCGCAGGTTGGAACTGCCGACGGCGGCCCAGCCCGCTTCCCCGCGCTCCACCCGGTCCTTCAGGTCCGCGGGACCCATGAGGGTGGTGGTGGGGATCAGTACGATGCCAAGCTTGATGCCGGCCAGCACGAGTTCCCACAGTTCCACCTGGTTGCCCAGCATGATGATCATGCGGTCGCCGCGCTTCACGCCCTGGCTGCGGAGCCAGTTGGCCACCTGGTTGGACCGGGCCGACAGTTCGGCGAAGCTGCGGCGGGTGGCCGAGCCGTCCTGTTCCACGATCACCAGTGCCGGGTTCCCGCCGCGGTCAGGATCCGCCGCGATGGCGTCAAACCAGTCGAGTGCGAAATTGAACTCCGAGGGCCGCGGCCATTCGAAGCTGGTTCTCGCCTGCCGGTAGTCCTGGCGCGCAGCGAGCAGCTGATCTCGTGCGGCACGGAAATCGTCGGTGACGGTCATGGGGCACCTTTCGCCTGGGGATTCACGTCCTAGTGATCCACATCACTGTGCAATATACTAGGACATCCAAGGGTTTGGAAGAGCGAAGGGACCTATGCCCGTGCAGCCACAAGGACGTGACAGCGGACAGCCCACAGAGGGTACAGCGGGGGAACCGGGGGTGACGGCACCGCCGTTTGCCGACGCGGATCTTATGTATGTTGCGGACCTTCTTCCGCCGGCCGAGCGGGCACGCTATCTCGAGATCAGGGACTTCCTGCAGTCCCGGGTCCGGGCCCAGTCCATCGAATACTGGAACCGCGAGGAGTTCCCGTTCGGGCTTCTCGCGGAGCTGGGAAAGCACGGACTTGGCGGGCTGCAGACGGACGGGACATCCACGCTCTTCAAGGGCCTGATGTACGTTGAGGTGGCCCGCGCCGACGTCTCCCTGTCAGCCCTGGTGGGCATCCACAACGAGCTGATCGTCGGCATGATCGACGCCCTGGGGTCGGACGAGCAGAAGCAGCGGTGGCTGCCCGGACTGACTGCTTTCACGCAGCTGGGGGCCTTCGCGCTGACCGAACCGGAGCACGGCTCGGACATTGCCGGCGGGCTGGCCACCACGGCCCGGCTCGAAGACGGCGAATGGGTCATCGACGGCGCCAAGCGGTGGATAGGCGCCGGAACCATCGCCGACTTCGCACTCGTATGGGCCAGGGACACGGCCGACCATCAGATCAAGGGCTTCATTGTCGAGACGGACCGCGCCGGCTACACGGCGACCAAGATCAGCAACAAGATCGGGCTGCGGATCATGCAGAACGCCGATATCCGTCTGGACGGCGTCCGCATTCCGGAAACCAACATGCTCCCCGGCGCCACGGATTTCACCAAGGCCAACGAGCTGCTGAGGGATTCACGGGCGTGGGTGGGCTGGCAGGCTGCCGGGATCCAGCTGGCGGCGTTTGACGTTGCCCGCTCCTATTCGCTGCAGCGCCGCCAGTTCGGCAAGGAGCTGGCGCGCTTCCAGCTCATCCAGCAGCAGCTCGCCGAGATTCTGGGCAACGCTTCGGCGTCGCTGGCCCTGATGGCGCAGCTGGCCCGGATCCAGGAGGACGGCAGGCTGGAAATGGCGCAGGCGGCGATGGCCAAGGCCACCACCACCCGGCTAGCCAGGGCTTCCGTGGCCATGGGCCGGTCGCTGCTGGGCGGCAACGGCATCAGCAGCGACTTCGAGATGGGAAAGCTCTTCGGCGACGCGGAGATCCTGTACACGTACGAGGGCAGCTACGAGATCAATTCCCTGATCGTGGCCCGGGCGGTCACAGGAAAATCAGCCTTCGTGTAGGACACCTGGTCACAGCGTCACCCAGCCAGCGCCTTACTGGGCCAGGATGGCGGCTTTCCGCGCCGCGGCCTCCAGTTGCTCCACGTGCGCGGCCTGCTCTGCGGCACCCCGCTGAGGAAGGTTGGGGTCGTTGGGGCCCTGCCCGGCGGAACCGTCAATGAGTTCCCGGATGATGTCGGCGTGCCCCAGGTGCTGCGCCGTCTCGGCGCACATGTGCACCAGCATCTGGTGCAGGGTCACGTGCCTGCGTTCTTCCCGCCACCAGGGCACAAGCCCGGGAGCGTCCAAGGGCAGCGCTTCGATGGTGCCATCGGTGTGCGCCGCCGAGAAGTGGTGCAGCTCCACGATCTCGGCACGGGTCTGCTCCGGGGTGGCCCACATGTCCGCGTCCGGCTCGGCCCCGTCGGCGAACCAGGGCAGCTCCCGGTCGCTGGGCCGCCCGAACACCTCGCCGAAATAGCCCAGTTCCACGCTGGCCACATGCTTGACCAGGCCCAGGAGATTGGTGCCGGTGGGCGTCATCGGCCGCCGGACGTCATACTCACCCAGGCCGTCGATCTTGGCGAGGAGCTGGGCGCGCCGTGTCCGCAGGTAATGGTGCAGGGTCGCTTTTTCATCCATGGCGGCACTCTACCGGGCGGGAGCACCAAAAACTGCGGGAACCAAAAACTCCCCTGCGCGTGCCAGGCACGGACAGGGGAGTCTTTGGAAAGCCGTTACAGCGGGCGAATGTTCTCTGCCTGCGGACCCTTGGGGCCCTGGGTCACTTCGAATTCGACCTTCTGGTTTTCATCCAGGGAGCGGTAGCCGCTGGAGGCAATTGCCGAGTAGTGGGCGAATACATCTGCCGATCCATCATCCGGAGCGATGAAGCCGAAGCCCTTTTCGGCGTTGAACCATTTAACTGTGCCTGTTGCCATTGCTACTTCCTTTGTAACCCTTATTCTGGTCCTGCTCCGACAGCAGGCAGAGGCGGAAACTGTTGTCCGCTGTCTCCAACCTATGGGCGTTCCGCCGGGCGTGCAATAGCTACCGTCATCAGGAGTCCCACCAGTAACGGGAGATTCTGTCCACATTCGCTAATTAAAAACGCCGTTTCCTGGGCTAGGCCGTGCTGTCCGGCTCCTGTCCGGTGTTCTCCCACAGCACATCGAGATTACGGAATACCGGGGGACCGTCGCACAGGGCCGCCATTTTCGCGGCAAAGTCGGACGTCTCCGGCCGGTTGGAGTTTTCCATCGCCGACTCGTAGGAGTCGAACTCCACGATGGTGAAGTACGTCCCGGGACGGTCCCGGTCCGCAGTGGCGATGATGCGGCGAAACGTCGGTGCGGTGGTTCCCTCGGTCCTTGACGGGCGGCCCAGCGCTTCGACCTCCTCGATGCGTGAGGTCTGGAATTCGATGATCTGCACAAACCCGGCCATGACGGCTCCTCGACGGCGGTGGTGTCTGATGCGGATCACGGTAGACCCCGTGCCGGGCCCGCGCAACCGTTTCTACGGCGTCAGGAGCACCTTGATGGCCCGGCGCTCATCCATCGCCTTGTAGGCTTCGGCCGCATCCTCCAGGGGCATCTCAACGTCGAACACCCGCCCGGGATTGATGGCCCCGGACAGCACGTCCTTGAGCAGTTCGGGAATGTAGGTGCGGGCGGGAGCCATTCCGCCGGACACGGTGATGTTCTTGTCGAACAGGTAGCGCAGCGGGATCTCCGCGCCGCCGGTGGGGACCCCGACGAAGCCCAGGGCGCCGCCGGGCCGGACCGAATGCAGCGCCTGCTCCATGGACTCCTTGGTTCCCACGCACTCGAGCACAGAGTCGGCCAGCACCCCGCCGAGCAGTTCACGGACCTTGGCGACACCGTCGTCCCCGCGTTCCTCCACAACGTCCGTGGCACCGAACTCGCGGGCGATGGCCTGACGGTCGGCGTGGCGGGACATCGCGATGATCCGTTCGGCGCCGAGCCTCTTTGCCGCAAGGACGCCGCACAGTCCCACGGCGCCGTCGCCCACCACCACTACGGTCCGGCCGGGGCCGACCTGGGCGCTGACGGCGGCGTGGTGCCCGGTGGCCATGACGTCCGAGAGGGTCAGCAGGCTGTTGCGCAGCTTTGCATCCGGCTCGCTGACATCCGGCACCTTGACGAGCGTGGATGCGGCGAGCGGGACGCGCACGGCCTGGCCCTGGCCGCCGTCGACAGCGAACCCGGCGTCGTCCGTTCCGCCCCAACCGGCGAGGTGGTCACAGGCCACGGTGACGCCGTTCAGGCACTGCGGGCACTGCCCGCAGCTGACCACGAAGGGGGCGATCACAAAGTCGCCCGCCCGGAGTGAGGACACGTCGGCACCTGTGCTTTCCACGACGCCGACGAATTCATGGCCGATGGCGGAGGCGTGGCGGACCGGCTTCACGCCGCGGTACGGCCACAGGTCGGAGCCGCAGACGCACGCGGCAGTCACGCGGACCACGGCGTCCGTGGGGAGCTGGACGGCAGGGTAGTCGCGGTCCTCGACCCTGATGTCTCCGGGTCCGTGGATGATGGTGGCGCGCATGGCTGCTCCTCTCGAATGGGCGGGGCTGGACGTGACCGAGTCTAGCCCCGCTGCGGGGACGCGCCGGGCTGCTAGGGGCGGTTGCTAGCGCATCCCCTCGCGGCGGATGGCCGTGGCGATGGCCGCGGCCCTGGTCTCCACGCCCAGCTTGGCGTAGATGTGGGCGAGGTGGGTCTTGACGGTGGCCTCGGAGATGAAGAGCCGCTGGCCCAGCTCCTTGTTGCTGAGCCCTTCGGTGAGGAGGCTCAGCAGCTCGGCCTCCCGCGGGGTCAGGACGTCGTCAGGGTTGCGCAGCTGCTGGAACAGGCGGGAGGCCACCGGCGGGCTCATGACGCTTTTGCCCTGGACGGCGCCCCGGACGGCGGCGAAGATCTCCTCCGGCGCGGCGTCCTTGAGGAGGTATCCCATGGCGCCGGCATCCACGGCACGGACAATGTCGGCGTCGGAATCGTAGGTGGTGAAGACCAGCACGGCCTGCTGACGGTTGCGTTCGCGGAGCTTCCTGATGGCCTCGATCCCGTCCATGCCCGGGCCCATGGCCAGGTCCATCACCACGACGTCGGGGGAGTGCCCTTCCACGGCGGCCAGGGCTTCCTCGCCAGAGGACGCCTCCGCCACCACCTCGATGTCCGGCTGTGTGCCCAGCAGTGCCTTCAGTCCGCTGCGGACCACGAGGTGGTCGTCCACGAGGAGCACGGTGATGACGCTCATTCAACCCCCTTTGCCGGCAGCTGCGCTGCCACAACAGTTCCCTCGCCCGGGGCGCTTTCCACCGAGAAGGCGCCGCCCAGCTGCTCCACGCGCTGCCGCATAGCCCGCAGGCCGTATCCTCCGGTGTCCGACGGCGGTGCTACCGCCGCCGGATCGAAGCCCGCACCGTCGTCGTAAATGTCCAGTGTGACCGCATCCGGCAGGAAGCCAAGGGTGATGGTTGTGTTGGCCGCGGAGGCGTGCAGCTTGATGTTCGCTGCGGCGCTTTGCACTACCCGGAGGAGGGCATGCCGGGCTTCGGCCGGAACTGCCCGGGGGACGCCGGTGACCAGCAGCCTGGCGCCCGGCACGTACTGGGAGGCGGCCTGCAGCAGGGCGTCCGGCAGCGGTGAGGCGTCCAGGCCGGGCGAGGCCAGTTCGTGGACCAGACTGCGGGTGTCGGACAGGTTTCGGCGCAGCAGCTCACTGGCCTGCCGGAGATCCTGCCGGGACGCCGGCTCCGGCCAGGCGCGGTTTGCGGCTTCGAGCAGGAGCAGGCTGCTGGCGAGGCCCTGGGTCACGGTGTCGTGGATCTCCCGGGAGACCCGCTCACGCTCCGCGATGGTGCCCGCACGGCGCTCGCTGGCGGCCAGCTGCCCCTGGGCGAGCGACACTTCGCGGTGCAGGCGCCGCTGCTCGGCGGCGTCGTGCTCAATGCGGTCGTAGATCAGCGTCAGCAGGACGCCGACGGCGAGCGGGCCCAGAAGCATGGCCAGATCGCTGCCGTCGCTGAGCCGGAACAGTCCCGCGGCGGTGGCAGCTGCCGTCGCCCCCGCCGCCGCGTAGGCGACCGCCCCGGTGAAGGCGATGCGGCACAGGAAGAACAGTGCAAACGAACACCAGGCGAAGCTGGGCGCGGAGACCACCAGCACAGCCCAGACGGCCACGAGTACGAACATCCACAAGGCCCAGGGGCGCCGACGCTGGGCGAGTACCGCGATGACCGCGTATAGGGCGCATGCGGCGGCCGCCAGGGCGAGGACCAGCAGGTTGTCCTGGGCGCTGTGCCGCATCACGTAGCGCACCACCGAGGCGACCATGAGCACGGCGAAACCCAGGTGGACCGCGGCGTCGATCCGTCCCAGCCGGCTGCCCGGAACGGGACCGATCCGAGCGGGAGGAACTTCCGGTGCGGCGGTGGGGGCTGGGGAGGGCATGGCGGGTCCGGTTCCGGTGGGTGACGTACTACGAACCATGCTATTGCCCGCGGCGTTGCTGGTCTCTCAGCCTTTTGGCTGATACCGGGAGCCGAAAGGACCAGCCAGCCCCACCTGATGGCCTGATGCATCGGCTCGGCGGCAGGTCCACCATGGAAATGCAACCGTTTGGCTGCGTCTCACCGAAGGAGAACCACCGTGAAGAAGTCCCAGAAGATTTTTGCCGCCGCGGCAGCCGGAGCGCTCGTCATCACCGCCGGTGCCACCGCCGTCGCCAATGCCGGATCAGGGTCTTCCCCTGCGGCCGCTTCGGTCCAGCCTGCAGCCGTGCAGGCAGCAGTGCCCGCCGCAAATGTCCAACCGGGTGCGGACAACGTCGTCGCCCAGAACCGGATCACCGTTGGCGCCTCGGCCAAGGCGGTGGACGCCGCGCTCGCCAAGTGCCAGGCCGACAAGCTGCCGTTCGTGACCGTGGCCCTCGTTGACCGGTTCGGCACCGTGCAGGCACTCCTGCGTGGCGACAATGCCGCCGAGCACACCATCGAGTCCGCCAAACAGAAGGCTTACACCGCAGCAGCGTTGGGCAGCCCCACGAGTGAACTCGCCAAGCGCATCAGCGGCAACGGGCCGAGCATCGCCGACCTTCCCGGCACCCTCTTCCTCCCGGGCGGCGTCCCGCTGAAGGTGAACGGCGTCTCCGTGGCAGGCATCGGCGTCGGTGGCGCCCCGGACGGCAAGCTCGACGAAGCCTGCGCCGAGGCCGGCGCCGCCGCAATCGCCGTCAAGTAGGTTGCGGGCTGTGACCGGGGACGGGTTCGACGGCGGCCGGCGCACCACTGCTCTGCCGCTCGCGGGCCTGGCTGTACTGGTGTCCCTGCTGGCCGGGTGCGCGTCCGGCTCCCCGTCGGCCGGCTCCCCGTCGGCCGGCTCCCCGTCGGCCGGCGGCCCGGCCCCAGCCGGTTCAAGCCAGGGCAGTTCCGGAAGCCAGACGTCGGCGGGCGGTTCCGGGGTGAGCGGAACCGTGCGGCCGCCGTCGTCGACCCCCGCCGCCTCAGGCCCCTCGCTGTCCCCGGGTGAGCAGCAGAGGCTGGACCAGCGACTGGTCCTGGCCGCGAAGGCCAACGACGCGGCGCTCGTGGCGCGGCTAATCCGGGAAGGCGGAAACGTGAACGCCAAGGATTCCATCCAGGACTCGGCCTTCCTGTACGCCGGTGCCGAGGGCTTCAACGAGGTTCTGCGGCTGACTTTGGCCAACGGGGCAGACGTCAGGAGCACCAACCGTTTCGGCGGCACCGCCCTGATCCCGGCCAGTGAGCACGGGCATGTGGAAACAGTGCGGATCCTCATCGCCGCCGGCGTCCCCGTCAACCATGTGAACAAGCTCGGCTGGACCGCGATGCAGGAAGCCATCCTCCTGAACCGAGGCCCGAGGCAGCAGGACGTGGTACGGCAGCTGCTCGATGCCGGCGCAGACCCCAACATCCGCGACCCGGAGGGCAGGACGGCTCTGGAGAACGCCGAGCGCCTGGGCTTCGCCGAGATCGCCCGGCTGATCCGCGAGCGGGGCTGAGGTTGAGCGGGGCTGGGGTTGAGCGGGGCTGGGGCTGAGGGTCAGGGCCGCAGCGTCAAAGCCGGGCCGGTTCGGCGAGCTCCGCCGCAACCGTGAACTCCGCCTCCGTCTTCTCCCGGATTTCCTCCACGGTGACGCCGGGGGCGAGGCGGGTGAGCGTGAGCTGCCGTCCGCCGTCGTCCTTTTTATGGAGATCGAAGACGGCGAGGTCGCTGATGATCCGGTCCACGACGCCGACGCCGGTCAGGGGCAGAGTGCAGTCCGTGACGATTTTGGGGCTGCCGTCCTTGGCGTTGTGTTCGGTGAGGACCACGACGCGCGGTGTGCCGGCGACGAGGTCCATGGCGCCGCCCATGCCCTTGACCATTTTTCCGGGGATGGTCCAGTTGGCGAGGTCGCCGCTGCCGGAGACCTGCATGGCGCCGAGAATGGCGACCTTGACGTGTCCGCCGCGGATCATGCCGAAGGACGTGGCGGAGTCGAAGATGCTGCCGCCGGGCAGGACGGTGACGGTCTGCTTGCCGGCGTTGATGAGGTCGGCGTCCTCCTCGCCTTCGTAGGGGAACGGGCCCATGCCGAGCAGCCCGTTTTCGCTTTGCAGGACTACCCGGACGCCGTCGGGCAGGTTGTTGGCCACCAGCGTGGGGATGCCGATGCCGAGGTTGACGTAGTCGCCGTCGTTCAGTTCTTCGGCCGCGATCGCAGCCATCTCATTCCGGGTCCAGGCCACGGGAATCTCCTTCGGGTCTAAAAGTGGGTCTAGAAAAGGGGCTTAAGTGTTCGTTCGCGCCGGGTATTAGGCGGGTACGGCCTCGGAAGCGCGCGGGCGGACGGTGCGCTGTTCGATGTCCTTGACCCTGTTGCTGGCCTGGACCAGGTGCTGGACGTAGACGCCGGGCGTGACGATGTGGTTCGGATCCAGCGCGCCCGGTTCGACGATGACTTCCGCCTCGGCGACGGTAACGGCGCCTGCGGTGGCCACTACCGGGTTGAAGTTCCGGGCGGTGTAGCGGTAGATCAGGTTGCCGTCCGTGTCGGCGGTGTGGGCGTGGACCAGTGCGACGTCGGCGAGGATGGCGCGCTCCCGGACGTACGTTTCGCCGTCGAACACCTCGTGCGGTTTGCCCTCGGCCACCAGGGTTCCCACCCCGGTTTTGGTGTAGAACGCGGGGATGCCGGCGCCGCCGGCGCGGAGCCGCTCGGCCAGGGTGCCCTGCGGGGTGAACTCCACCTCCAGGTTCCCGGCGAGGTACTGCTCGGCGAAGAGCTTGTTCTCACCGACGTAGGACGCGATCACCCTGCCGACCTGGCCCGCCTCGATCAGGATGCCCAGGCCCTTGCCGTCAACGCCCATGTTGTTCGACACCACGGTCAGATCCTTCACGCCGGAATCGCGCACGGCCTCGATCAGGTCGGTCGGAATGCCACTAAGCCCGAACCCGCCTACGGCGAGGGTGATCCCGTCCCGGAGGACTTCGTTCAGGACCTCGGCGGCGCTGGATTTCAGTTTGGACATCGCATCTCCTCGTTGAGCTGTCTCCCAGTCCACTTTATGGACGCTCGTTCTGACAGTGGAGCGTATGTGTGCCCTTGTGGCAGTGTCAAGGTTCCTCCGCCCGAGAGGCATCGCGCATTTACACTGTGGACGATAGGCTAGGAAGTGTCCACAATATGGAATCCGAGGGAGGAAACCGTGAACCAGGCACCGGTCCAGGGCGCCCAGGTCGTCAGCCGCATTGCGGGGCTGCTGCGCATTGTGGGACGCAAGCCGGAAGGAAGCCCGCTCGTGGAGCTGGTGCGTGACTCGGGGCTGACCCGTCCAACCGTGCACCGCCTGCTCACGTCACTTGCGGCCGAGGGTCTCCTCGACCATGACCCCCTGAGCGGGAACTGGGTGCTCGGCCCCGAGGTCCTGCTGATGGGCTCGGTGGCGGCCGCGCGCTTTCCGTTGGAGGATTTGGCGAGGCCGAGCCTGCGGCGGCTTGCCGAGGAGACCGGTGAGAGTGCCTTCTTCTCGATCAGGCGGGGCGCCGAGACCGTATGCCTGCTGCGGGAGGAGGGCAGCTTCCCCGTCCGCTCCTTTGTGCTTCACGAGGGTGTCCGTTTTCCGCTGGGCGTGGCATCGGCAGGAACAGCGATCATGGCCTTCCTGCCCGAGGCGGAGCAGGAACAGATCCTGGGGGACTGGGCTGCCCACGCCGGCAAATACGCCAACGGGCACCCCGAAAACGTGGTCCGGGACAACCTGCGGCAGACCCGCCGGCGCGGCTACGCCGTGAACCCGGGCCTGGTGCTGGAAGGCAGCTGGGGGATGGGCGCCGCGGTCTTCGACCAGGCCGGCCGTCCGTCGTGGGCGCTGTCCCTGACCGGGATCGAACCGCGCTTCCGTGGGGACCGGCGCGAACTGCTGGGGCGGCTCCTGCTGGAGGAGGCCCACCGGCTCACCGTGCGGCTCGGCGCGGGTGGCCAGCGCAGGCGGCAGAACTAGCGGCAGCACATCGCTCCGGCGCAGCGGTCCGCCCTGGTTGCCGCACCCGTCTGCCCGGGAACCGGTGCAGACTGTTGTGGTGCCTGGCGGGCGTGCCTACCCTTGCAGGAGAGTCCTTCCCCTTGCAGAAGCCTGGACAGCACCGAAGGAGCCAGAGCCATGAGCACACGGGTCTACTTTGAGGAATACGGCGGCCCGCAGGTCCTGAAGGTGGGTACGGAGAAGCTGGCGGAACCGGGTGACGGTCTGGTGCGGGTGGAATTCCGGGCGGTCAGCGTCAACCCCATGGACTGGAAGCTCGTGGCCGGCTACCTGAAAAAGTGGTTTCCCCTGGACTTCCCGGCGGTGCCCGGCAGCGAGGCGGCCGGCGTCGTGACCGCCGTCGGACCCGCCTTCGAGGGGTTTGCCGTGGGTGACGAGGTTATCTGGAACGGACTGCTGGGCGGCTACCGGACGGAAGCCGTGGTGCCGGCGGACCAGCTGACTCCCTTGCCGGCGGGCGTGGACTTCGAGCAGGCTGCATGCATCCCGGCGGCAGGAGGCACGGCGTATTCGGCCTTGAAGCAGCTCGCCCTGGGAGCCGGGGACACCGTGCTGATCCATGGCGCCGCAGGCGGCGTCGGCTCGGCCGCGGTCCAGATCGCACAGGCCTTTGGTGCACGGGTGATCGGCACCGCGTCGGAAGCCAACCAGGAGTATCTCAGCGAGCTGGGCGCCGAGCCCGTGACGTACGGTCCCGGGCTTGCGGACCGGGTCCGGGCGCTGGCCGAGGACGCCGGCACAGTCAGCGCCGTCCTGGACACTGTGGGGAGCGAGGACTCGCTGGCGGCAACAGCCGAGCTGCTCCGGGGGGCCGGCCGGGCGGTGACCACCGTTCCGGGCGAGCAGTCATCCGCGGCCGGGCTCGCCGCCGTCCAGCAGCTGGAAGGCCGGGTGGCGGACGTGGGGACGCTCGCCGCCGAAGGACAGATCACCTTCACGATCGCGCACCGGATGCCGCTGATCGAGGCCGCCGACGCACTGGAAATCAGCCGTGGCGGCCACGGCCGCGGGAAGATCCTGCTGCTGCCCTAGTGTGTGCACGTAGGCGGTGCCGATCAGCGGGTTGCGGTGGTTGCTTCGCGGCTTTGCCGGAGTCGTAGCGCGGTTCCTCTTGCCTTCCTGCCGGCCAACGTAGCGCCAGCCGCCACCGTCCGGGATGTTGCCGAGCTTCTTCACATCGACGTGGATCATCGCCCCGGGTTTGTCGTGTTCGTAGCGGCGGATGATTTCCCCGGTGCGCTTATCCACGTAATGCAGCCGGTTCAGCCGGCACCGGACCAGGACCGCGTGGACCGTGGAGGCAGGCATGGCCAGCTTCGCTCCAATCGCGACAGGCCCCAGCCTTTGCTTCCAGCGCAGGTGCACGACCTTGCGAACCAGATGCGGCGGAGTCCGGTTCGCCACCCGGTGCGGGCTTGAGGATCGGTCCGTCATGCCGGCTGGGCCCATCGCGGCATACCTGGCTGCCCACCGTTTGGCGGTGGGCCAGGAGCAATTGAACTGTTCGGCAGCCCGGGACACCGGCCAGCCGTGATCAACGACGAGCCGCGCGACGCGTAACCGTTGGCGTGGAGTCAAAGCAGCATTAGCGTGGGACATTGAGGACCTCCTGGTCGCTTCAGCGGTTGTCTAAGCAACTCCACTGTGCAACCGGAGGTCCTCACCCATGAGTCAACGACTCCAGCGAGTCATCACATTCACCCAACCAACGTCCCTGGGCAGTACACCTAGGACCGGCTGCCCCGGCTAAACGGCTTAGAGTCCTGCGCGGGCCTCTTCCGGACCCTCGTGCTTCCACCAGGTGTCGAAGATGCTGACCGGAACGGTGCGCTTGTGCCGGGTCCGCAGGTACTTCTGTTCGATCAGCTCTGCCGCGCTGTCGCCCACGTCGCGGCCCTCGAGGTAGTCGTCGATCTGGTCGTAGCTCAGGCCCAGTTCGTCCTCGTCGGTGCGGCCGGGCCTGTCGTCCAGGAGGTCGGCCGTGGGCACCTTCTTCCACACCCGCTCCGGGGCGCCGAGGTGCTCCAGCAGGGCACGGTTCTGCCGCTTGTTCAGGCCGAACAACGGCAGGATGTCGGCGCCGCCGTCGCCGTACTTGGTGAAGAACCCGGTGACGGATTCAGCGCCGTGGTCGGTGCCGATGACGAGGTAGTTGTGCTCCCCGGCAAGGGCGTACTGGGCAATCATGCGCGTGCGGGCCTTGGTGTTGCCCTTGTGGAAGTCGGAGATCCCGTCGCCGACAGTCTTTTCGAACTCCTCCTCGAAGCCGTCGACGGCGGCGGAGATGTTGAAGGTCCACTCCTTGGAGGCTTTGATGAAGTCCAGGGCCGCCTGCGCGTCCTCCTCGTCGTGCTGGACGCCGTAGGGAAGGCGGACCGCCACGAACTGCGCATCCGTGCCCTCTGCCTGCAGCTCATCGACCGCGAGCTGGGCGAGCCGCCCGGCGAGCGACGAGTCGAGGCCGCCGGAGATGCCCAGGACAAAGCCCCTGGTGCCGGTGGCCTTCAAGTACTCCTTGAGGAAAGTGACGCGTTTGCGCACCTCCTCTGCGGGTTCGATCCGGGGCTGGACGCCCATTTCTTCGATGATCTTGGCTTGGAGTGTGCGCATGTGACACAGCCTAGCCAGCCCGATCCGCACCGCTCAACTGTTTCCGCCCGAGTCCGTTCGCGCTCTGTGCCCCGCCGCTCGGACAGGCGTACCGTATGGCTCATGGAGAGTACAGGGTGCGTGGTGGTGGGCGGCGGGCCGGCCGGCATGATGCTGGGCCTCCTGCTGGCGCGGGCCGGCGTCGAGGTCACCGTCCTCGAAAAACACGGCGACTTCCTCCGTGACTTCCGCGGCGATACCGTCCACGCTTCCACTATCCGGCTCATCGATGAACTCGGCCTCGGCAGCGAGTTCCGCGGGTTGCCGCAAAGCCGGCTGCGCAACGTGGCCTTCCCGACGCCCGGTGGCGGCCTGGTCACGCTGGGAAATTTCGCCGCGCTTCGGCCGCCGTACAACTACATTGCCATGATGCCCCAGTGGGACTTCCTGAACTTCCTCGCCCGCGCCGCCGAGCAGGAGCCAACGTTCACGCTTTTGATGGAGCACAAGGCGAGGTCCCTCATGTCCGACGGCGGACGGGTCACTGGTATCCGGTACGTCACCAAGGACGGCACCGAAGGCGCGCTCCGCGCAGACCTCGTGGTGGCCACGGACGGCCGGCATTCGGTGCTGCGCCAGGCGGCAGGCCTGAAATCGAAGGAATACCCGGTGCCGTTCGACACGTGGTGGTTCAAGCTGCCGCGGGCGGAGTCGGAGCAAGGGGAAGTCGCAGAAATCGTTCCCGCCTTCGGGGACCGCGATGCCGTGATCGCCCTGTTCCGCGACACCTACTACCAGATGGGCTACTTCGCCCCGAAAGGCGCCGGTGACCGCATCAAGAGCGAGGGGGTGGAACGGTTCCGGGAACGGATCGCCGCGCTGCGCCCGGACCTCGCCGACCGGGTCGACGCCATCGGGTCCCTGGACGACCTCCACTGGCTGGATGTCCGGCTGGACCGCCTGCAGCGGTGGTACATCGACGGGCTGCTGTGCATCGGCGACGCCGCGCACGCGATGTCCCCGGCCGGCGGCGTGGGAATCAACCTGGCCATCCAGGATGCCGTGGCTGCGGCCGCCCGGCTCGCGCCCGCGTTGCTGCGCGGGAAAGTCACGGTGGAGGATCTTGCGGCGGTGCAGCGGAGGCGGCAACTGCCCACGGTCATCATCCAATCCGTCCAGCGCCTCATGCACCGCGGCGTCTTCATCCCGCTCTTTAGCGGCAAGCGGTCCGGCCCGCCGGCTGCGGTGATGTACCTGGCCCAGCATGTTCCCGTGCTGATGGGCCTGCTGCCGCGGATGATCGCGCACGGACCCCTGCCTGAGCACGCACCCGCCTTCGCCCGGCGTGTGGACGCGGGGCCCGGCAAGGTACCCGGCACCGACTAAACTGGAGCCCATGACTGCCACCCCGGACTCGCTTTCCAACACCGCTGCC
Source organism: Arthrobacter globiformis (assembly GCF_030817195.1). NCBI lineage: Bacteria > Bacillati > Actinomycetota > Actinomycetes > Micrococcales > Micrococcaceae > Arthrobacter > Arthrobacter globiformis. The sequence goes on from NZ_JAUSYZ010000001.1 coordinate 884,021, forward strand.
CGTGCCCGACTTCTGGAACTGATCAAGGAGCTCGCGGTTGTCCGCGGCAAGGTCACTCTGTCCAGCGGAGCCGAGGCCGACTACTACATCGATCTGCGCCGCATCACCCTTCACCACGAGGCCTCCAAGCTCGTCGGCCAGGTCATGCTGTCCCTGATTGACGACGCCGGCATCGACTTTGAGTGCGCCGGCGGCCTCACGATGGGTGCCGACCCGGTGGGCACCGCCGTCATGCACGCCGCCACAGACGCCGGCCGGGCCATCGACGCTTTCGTTGTCCGCAAAGCGCAGAAGTCCTATGGCATGGGCCGGCAGGTGGAAGGTCCCTCCGTCGAGGGCCGCAAGGTCCTGGTCCTTGAGGACACCTCCACCACCGGCGGTTCGGCCCTGACCGCCGTCGAGGGTGTTCGCAACGCGGGTGGCAACGTCGTGGCTGTCGCCGTCATCGTCGACCGCGACACGGGCGCCAAGGAAAAGATCGAAGCCCAAGCCGGGGTGCCGTACCTGTACGCCTTCAGCAAGGACGAGCTCGGGCTGAGCTGAGCCACCTGTCTTTGTGGACGGTACACCCCGGGTGGCCTAGTATTTCCGTACCCCGGATCAGTCCTTTCCTTTGGAGCACCCCGTCATGTACCCGTCGAAGCAGGCCCTGAGCAGTGTTGAGCAAGTCCAGAATCTCATTCTGGAGAGCGCCGACTTTGAGGACTTCCTCAATGAGCTTGCGCGGTACTCGGCGCACCAAGTGGCGGGCGACGGGGACGACGCCCTCTGCGGAATCACACTGCTGAGGGACCGCAAGGCGGCGACGATCGGCTGGAGCAGCGACTCCGCCCGCGAAGTGGACGAAATCCAGTATTCGCTGTCCCGGGGACCGTGCCTGACCGCGGCGGAGGAAGAACGGGAAGTCCACGTTCCGGATCTCTTCGAAGAAGACCGCTGGGGACCTGACTACGCCAATGCCGTGGCTTCCCACGGGCTTCGATCGGTGCTGTCGCTGCCCTTTAGCCTGCAGGGGGAAGCGAAGGCCGCGCTCAACCTGTACTCTGACGTGCCGCACAAGTTTACTGAGATTTCTGCGGCCCGCGCCCGAGGGTATACCCGAGAGATTTCCCAGGCCCTACGCCTGGCGGTCAGGTTTTCGCTGCACACGGACAGTGCGACGAATCTCCGCGCGACGTTGGAATCCCGGACCGTCATCGACATCGCCGTCGGCATTGTCATGGCGCAGAACCGGTGCAGCCAGGAGACTGCCGTCCGGATCCTGACTGATGCCTCAAGTCACAGCAACGTCAAACTTCGCGACGTCGCGGCATCGCTGGTGAACTCGGTGGGCGGCGCGGAGGTGCGTACGCACTTCGAGGAGCCCGGGAAGGTTCAGGCGGGATAGCGCCGCGGCCCGCTGCTTGTGCGGCCGCCCTGCGGGGGGATAGGCTGTCCGAGGTTGAGCCGTCGGCCATAGACACCCCTTTTTGGAGTACCTATGGACAACCAGCTTAATTCCCTTATTAAGATCAACGACGCCAACGGCACGGCGCGGATCGATGTCCGGGGGAGCCTCACCCAGGCGTCCCGCCCTGAGCTGATGCTCGAAATCCGACGCGTCCGCCGGATGGGTATCTCATCGCCCATCACTGTGGATCTTTCCAACGCCGCTTTCGTGGAGTCATCCGCGCTCGCGGGCCTTCGCTCCGACCTCAACACCCTCGACGCCGGCGCATGGCAGGTTTCCTCCCGTCCAGCGCCAGGAGTCCTGCTGGAGGTTTTGTCCAGCCGCGACACCGTGACTCAAGCCCGCGCGGACTTCACGGCGCTGACCGACCCGGCAGGGCTGACTGAGGCGCAGGTTGCCGCGGGATTCCGCCCCCTATCCAAGTATTCCTCTCACGAACTGCTGGCGGCGAGCGACTCGGTCTTCGCGCTGCTGGATGATCCCGCCGGGTGTTCCGGACAGGAACTGCTGGCCCGATACGAGGCGATCGGTGAGGAAATAGCCCGCCGGGAATCGATCGAGTCCGCAGGGCAGCACGCCGCACCCAGCTGACCAGGGGATGAACCTCACAGGGTTCGAACCGCCGATGGAACCGGAACTGTGCCTGCGGTTAGAAGTGTGCCTAGGGTAGTCCAGTGCCATATGAAGGGGCCGCCGGCCAGACGGGCCGGCAGAAGGCGCCGGGCGCAGACGCTGCCCGGTTCCTTCGGCGCGCCGCAGACCTGAAACGGTTCTCCCGCCGGACCTTCCTCTCCGGAGCAGGCGCGTCCACCATCCTTGCCGCGGACATGCTGTTCACGAAGCGCGTGCAGGAGGAACGGCAGGTCCACAAAATCCTCGTGGTCGAGGACGACTTCGCGCAGAGCTACTTCCCCCACTCCAGCTGGATCCTGTTCCCCGGCTACAAGACCAGCTGGGAAGAGGCCCAGTGGATCCTCAACTCACTCCGCGGCAGCCTTCGGCTGCGCGGCCAGCTCGCGGCGGCCGGGTATTCGAACCTGGGCCTGGACATCGACCAGTTGGTGATCGCCGTGATCGAGTACGTCCGGGCGAACAACCTCACCACCCTCTACTTCTACGGCCACAGCTTCGGTGGCATGGTGGCGACGCAGGTGGCCGCCCGCCTGCTGGAGCTGCACGGCGTCAAGGTTGAGCTGATCGTGCTCGACTGCAGCCCCTACAGCAAGTTCGATGTCCTGGACCAGAGCTGGTTCGACGGCGTGGTGTTCCTCTATGAAAGCGGCTTCCGGATCCCGTCCGTGCTGCGCGGGGGCTACGAGCTGGGGGAGCGGGTGGTCCACAAGGACGAGCGCACGTGGGGGCAGATTCTCGACCAGACACTGGAACAGCTGTCCCCGATCGCCCCCTCGAGCGTACTGGTCCAGACCGAATCCGCCTACATCTACCACTTTGATGCCACGCGCTTTGCGGGCCAGATCGGGGATACCCGGATGGCGTACATCGGAAATCCGCGGGACCAGACCGTCAACTACCAGACGGCCCGCGATTCGTGGGCGCGCACCTTCGCCGCCAACATGGTCTCGGCCGACCGGCAGACCACGGGGGCGCTGCCGGCCCACGCCAGTCCTGGCTGGAACCCGTTCGTGTACCGGCCCATCCTCGAGGACCTGGAGAACGAGATCTTCCCGCTGCCCGGAGGCGGCGGGAAGATGACACCGTTCTAGATCTGGTTCTTGAGGTCCGCCACGGAGTTCAGTACCTGGTTGGGGCGGAACGGGTAAGAAGCAATTTCGTCGCGCTGCGTGATACCGCTGAGCACCAGTACGGTGTGCAGCCCGGCCTCCATGCCCGCGATGATGTCCGTGTCCATGCGGTCGCCGATCATCGCGGTGGTCTCCGAGTGGGCATCAATCTGGTTCATGGCCGACCGGAACATCATGGGGTTCGGTTTGCCCACAATGTACGGTTCCCGCCCCGTGGCCTTGGTGATCAGGGCGGCGATGGCGCCGGTGGCGGGCATCGGGCCCTCCTTGGACGGGCCGGTGGCGTCCGGGTTGGTGGCGATGAAGCGGGCCCCGGCAAGGATCAGCCGGATCGCCATGGTGATCGCCTCGAAGGAGTACGTGCGGGTTTCCCCGAGCACCACGAAGTCGGGGTTCTGGTCGGTGAGGATGAAGCCGGCCTCGTGGAGCGCCGTCGTCAGCCCTGCCTCGCCGATGGTGTACGCGCGGTTGCCACTGTCCGGTCCGCCGGCAGACACCTGGTCCTTCAGGAACTGGGCGGTGGCCAGGGCCGACGTCCAGATGTTCTCCTCCGGGATTTCCAGGCCGGAGGCCCGCAGCCGGGCGGCGAGGTCACGAGGCGTGAAGATCGAGTTGTTGGTCAGGACCAGGAAGCGCTTTGAGGTGTCCACCCAGCGCTGGATCAGTTCCGCGGCGCCAGGTACGGCCTGGTTCTCATGCACCAGGACCCCGTCCATGTCGGTGAGCCAGCACTCAATTTCCTGGCCACTGCGGTAGACGGCCGCCGATGTCTTTACCTTGTCCGCTTCTGCCATGTCATTCCTTCGCCGAGATGTTTGGGTTCGGAGCCCAGTCTAGTGTTGAGGGGTGACGCAAACGCCCGGGACACCCGAACCCCAACCAGACCAAAACGAAACGCCGGAGCCAAAGCCGGAGGTCGGCGTCGGACCCTGGGACGGTGAATGGCCGGCAGGCGACCACTGGGATCCTGACCTCCTGGCCGACGGCGACCGGCGCAACGTCGTGGACAAGTACCGGTATTGGAAGCACGAGGCGATCGTCGCGGACCTGGACGCCAAGCGGCACGACTTCCACATCGCCATCGAGAACTGGCAGCACGACCTCAACATCGGCACTGTGGTGCGCACCGCCAACGCGTTCCTCGCCAAGGAGGTCCACATCATCGGACGACGGCGGTGGAACCGCCGCGGGGCGATGGTCACCGACCGCTACCAGCACGTCCGCCACCACCCCACTGTGGAGGACTTCGTGGCCTGGGCGCAGGGGGAGGGGCTGGCCATCATCGGGATTGACATCTTTCCCGATTCCGTGCCGCTGGAGACCTACGAACTGCCGCAGAAGTGCGTGCTGGTCTTCGGCCAGGAAGGCCCGGGGCTGACCCCGGAGGTCCACGAGGCGGCGGAAGCAACACTGTCCATCGAGCAGTTCGGGTCCACCCGCTCCATCAACGCGGGCTCGGCCGCGGCGATCGCCATGCACGCCTGGGTGCGCCGGCACGTGTTCGGCCAGCACGTCTGAACCGCCGAATCACAGTTTTGCCGCATTGTCCGAAACCCCGGACGGAACGTCGCGGCTTTCGGGTGATGCCGCTCACAGCCCGTGCTCAGATTGATTGAAAGGTTGGGGGACCTCGATCCGGTCGTCAAAGTGAGGAACAGCATGCAGGCCACAACAAAAACGGGATCAGGGCCGCGCGTTGAGCGCCGCTCCATCGACTTCGTCCCGGAAAACGAACGTCACGGTTCCCCGGCACAACAGTTCACCCTATGGTTCGGGGCGAACATGCAGATCACCGCCATCGTCGATGGTGCCCTCGCCGTCCTGTTCGGAGCGGATGCCCTGTGGGCGATCATTGGCCTGCTCATCGGCAACCTTCTGGGCGGGGCTGTCATGGCGCTGCACGCGGCCCAAGGCCCCAAACTTGGGCTTCCGCAGATGATTTCCAGCCGGGCCCAGTTCGGCATTCTGGGTGCTGTTATCCCGCTGGTGCTGGTGGTCATCATGTACCTTGGGTTCGCGGCCACGGGCACCGTCCTGGCTGGCCAGGCCGTGGACCAGATTCTGCACACCGGCACGCCGGCCGTGGGTATGGTCCTCTTCGGGGCGCTGACCATCCTCGTCGCGACGCTGGGCTACAAATACATCCACATGATGGGCCGCATCGCCACGATCGTCGGAGTGCTCGGCTTCACCTACCTCGGCATCAGGCTGCTCATCAGCCAGGATGTAGGAGCTCTCCTGGGGGCCGGGAGCTTCGAATTTCCCACTTTCTTGCTCGCCATCTCCCTCAGCGCCGGATGGCAACTGACCTATGGGCCCTATGTGGCCGACTACTCCCGCTACCTCCCCTCCGACACCCCAGCCCGCAAGACGTTCCAAGCGTCCTACTTCGGCACTGTGCTCGGTTCCCAATGGTCGATGACCCTCGGAGCTCTCTTCGCCGCCCTTGCTTTGCCCAAGGGGGAGAGGTTCCTGGACGGCCAGGTGGCCTTCCTCGGACACATGAGCGGCGGAGGCCTCATCGCTGTGGTCATCTACCTGGTCATCGTGATCGGAAAGCTTACGGTCAACACCCTGAACGCCTACGGCGGTTACATGACCATGCTGACCTCGGTGACCGCGTTCACCCGCAAAACGGGTGTGGCCACCTGGACGCGGTTCGCGTACGTCGTCGGCTTCATCGGGCTGTCCGTGCTTATCGCCGTCCTGGCGTCGCCGGACTTTATCGCCAACTTCAAGAACTTCGTGCTGTTGCTGCTTATGGTTTTCATCCCCTGGAGCTCCATCAACCTGGTCGACTACTACCTGATCTCCAAAGAAAAGGTGGATATCCCGGCCCTGTACGACCTGAACGGCCGCTATGGGCACTGGAACAAGACCGCCCTGATCACCTACGCAGCGGGCATCATCGTACAGATTCCATTCCTGGCCCAAGCCCTCTACACAGGGCCCATGACGAAGCTCCTGGGCGGTGCTGACATCTCCTGGCTCGTGGGGCTGGTCGTCACAGCCCTGGTGTACTACCCGCTGGCCAAGAGGAACTCCAACGCACCGTCCCACATGATTTATCCGGCTGAAACGGGGCAAGGAGCACTGGAACCAGTTGCGAATTCCGCACCCGCCAGCCCAGCCGTCTAGGCAGCACTGGCAGGCTCTGATGCATCTGCACGCGACAAACAGCATTGATGCCTGATGTGAGTGTCCCGGCCACACACGTGGCCGGGACACTCATCGGGTTAAGGGAAATCGGCCACGGATACCCAGCCTGCGCGATATCTCGCGGGCACAACGGTTCACCTCCGGAATCCACTCACGGGCAACGTCTTCAATCCGCATTGCCCGTTCCTCCGGCGTCTCGGCATCCTTGGCACGGCGCGCACCACCAGGAGGAAACGCCCGGTTGGAGACAGTCAATGTCACGCTGGCCACGGGATAGCGCTCCCGGTCCAGGACGGCAACAGCCACGGAAGAGTAACCAACAGTGATTTCATCCTGTTCCCACGCGTAGCCCAGGGACCGCGCCCGCGACAGCAAATCCTGCAGGGCTGGCAAGGACTGCGGCCCGTTGTCATTGCGAACCGTGAAGGCCTCCGGACCCGGAAACAAGGCGGCGACCTGGGCAGGATCCATCTGCGCCATCATCGCCCTGCCGCTGGCCGTCAGATGTGCCGGAAGCCGGACACCGGTGTCAGTCACCAGAGGCCGCTGGCGCGGAGCGCGTTCCTCGATGACGTAAACGACGTCACGGCCATGCATCACCGCAAGGTGGGCAGTACGACGGGTGCGCCCCACCAACCGGGCGAGCGGGTGACGGGCGATGCGCTGAAGAGGGGCCTGCCGTGAGTAGCCGGTTCCGAGTTCGTGTGCCGTGACGCCCAGCGCATATTTTTGTTCCTCCGGAAGATGGACCAGAAACCCGTCATCAACCAAGGCCGCGATCAACTGATACGTCGTTGACCGCGGCACTCCCACGTCACGGGCGATGACCGAGGCGGCCACTGGGCCGGCCTGTTCCGCGACGTACCTAAGAACGGCGAGAACCTGTACAGCGGCAGGGGCTTTGGGGCGCAGCGGTGAGCTACTCACTCTCCCAGAATACGCCCGGTGTCCGGCATACCGGACACCGGGCTAGAGACCTTCCGTCCACAGCGGCAGCGGCACCACGCTGCGGCTGCATCCTGATTCGTCCAGGACATGGCCCATGCGCTTGAATGTCCGGACCACGGCCTGCCGGGAGATGACCGCACTTCCCGGAGCCCGATCGGCCAGTTCGCGCTCGTAGGGCCTGGACTTGCAGGTAGTCACGGACCCACATGGTGACCAGCAGGTTCTGCGCCCCCAGAACCTGGGCGCTGAGGCGGCAGTTGCTGAGTGCCGCGAAGTAGTGGCCGACGTCGTCAACGTACTGCGCGGGGACGTTCAGGACCAAGGTGACTTCCCGCAGTCCCTGTTGGGCCGCCGTCGACGTATCGCAGCGCAACGCTATGTAACCTGTGGCGAGGAACCGCTCCACCCGCCGTCGTGCGGTTTGGGGCGAGACGCCGCATGCGGCACCCAGCTCCGCCCAGCTGGCCCGCCCGTCCTTGGCGAGCTCTTCCAGCAGTGCCGCATCCAGCCGGTCCGGAGCGTACGCAGGCTGCTCAGGCAGGGGTTCCGCCGATACCTGCCGGGCGCGTGCGGGTTCCAGGGTCCCGCTGCGCCATTCGGATGCCTGGCGGTACAGCTTCGTGACGAAAACAACCTCGCGATGCGTGACGCCGGGCAGCCCGGGGAAGGAGCCGGTGACTATGTCCATCAGTTCGGCGTGGCTGGACGCAAAGCAGTCCACAAAGAGGTCGTGCGAGCCGGTGACCAGCGAGACGGTGCCGAACGCCGGCTCGGCGCAAAGCCGCTCGATGAGCGCCTCACCCTCGCTGGGCGAAGACGACAGGTGGATGAATGCGGACCAGCCGGCACTGAGATAGCGCTGTCCGGGAGCCGGTGTGATCCATGCCTGACCTTGCTCCGCAAGGGCGCTCCAGCGCCTTGCCACCGTGGGCCCGGACAGGCCCAAGGCGTCCGCCACCCGGCTCCATTCCGCGCGTGGATTGATCTGGAGGGCATTCACGATTTCAAGGTCAAGCTCCGAAATCATGGCTGATTCCTTCAATATTTGCCGCTCCAGGTGAGTTTCGAACAATTTCTAAGCCAGTGTAAACGAAGGTCCTAACGTTGTGACTCGCATCACCGCAGGCAAATCCGCCCCGGACCACAAGGAATCACATGGCAAGCAAGACAGCACCTCCCCCGCTGGAGGTCAGCACGCGCAGGACCATTGCGGGAATGATCCTGGCAATGGCACTCATTGAGTCGCTCAGCGGGGTCACACAGGGATATCTGAATCCCATCCTGCCCGCGCTGGGACCCGTCTTCGGGATTGACGATCCCACCATCAACGGCATCTTCCTCATCTCCAACGTCAGCTTCGCCGTCCTGACCCCGATTATTTCGAGGCTTGGCGACAGCTACGGATACCGGCTGGTGCTGCGCTGGTCCACGGGTGTTGTGGCGGCCGGCGTGCTTCAAATGGCACTCTGGCCGTCGCTGTGGACGGTGACGGTGGGCGTCGTCATGCTCACCTGCGTTGTGGGCTTCATTCCGCTCATGATGGGAATCCTGCGGGTCAGCAGCCCATCCCGCACGCGCACCGGCGTGAGCGTCATGATCGGAATGCTCATGATCATGGTGGGGGCCGGCGGGCTTCTCGCGGGCATCATCGGTGTCACCGACCCGATGCTCGGCTTTTGGGTGGCAGTGCCGTTCGCTGTGGTCGCCCTCGTCTGCTCGTTCATACTGCCCGACGCCGGGATTCCGACGCGTGAGGGCATCGCCCTTGCGCCGTTGCTCGCTTGCTCACTCGGGCTGATTGGGTTTGTCGTGGCGCTCTCGATGGCGCCTGAATGGGGCTGGCTCGACGCCCGGACCCTTGCGGCAGGCGTGGCGGGGATTGCACTGCTGGTTTACTGGGCCAGGCGCGATTTCAGCTGCACCCAGGGCCGCAGGTTCATGGACCTACGGATGCTGTCGAATCCGCGGATCAGGGCTGTCTCGCTGGCCACCTTCTTCTTCGGTTTCGCGTCCATCAGCTACTTCGGCACTAACGGCATTTTCCTGCATTCCAACCCGGATATGACGGGTTACGGATTTGGTCTTAGCCCGCTGATGATCGCCATTGTCCTTGCGCTGGCCTCGGTACTTTCCCTGGCCTCCTCACTGCTCACGGCCAAGGCACTCAGGAAGTTCGGCGAACGGGCCACCCTCGTCTTCGCAGGCGTCCTGCTGGCGGGCGGTTTCCTGGTGATGATGATTGCCCACGGATCCCTCCCGGGCTATTGCGCCGGCTTCGCCATGTTCAACCTGAGCCTGGGGATGTACCAGGCGGGGACCCGGGCGCTGTCGGTCGAAGGCGTCCCCCTGGAGGAGACCTCGACGGCGGCCGGACTCAATGAGCTGGCATTGTCCGTCGGCATCGCCGTGGGGGCTGCAGTGGTCAAGCTCATCTCCTCAGCCTCGGCCGAGGCGGGGCACATAACAGAGGCCGGACTGCTGTCCATCTGCGGCGCCTTGGCAATGGCGGCTTTGATTGCCGCCGCCGCGAGTGCGGCCTACCCCACGCGCCAAGCTGCCGAGGTGGCGGCATGATCCCCGGACCAGCTGGCCACAGGCGAGGGGCCGCCGTCATTCCTGTATCCCGGGGCGATATCGAAACCGCCCTCGAGGCCGCAGTGGAGCGCTGGAAGCCGGAGATTCTGGATCTGAGCCACGCCATTCATGCGGATCCGGAGCTCGGCGGCCATGAGTTCCGTGCCGCCAAGCGGGTGAACCGGGTACTCCGGATGGCTGGGTTCAGCTTCGATGAGCCGCAGCCTGCACAGCCCACCGCATTCAGCGCGCGCTTCGGATCCGGCGCGCTTGTGGTGGCACTCTGTGCTGAATACGACGCGTTGCCCGACATCGGTCATGCGTGCGGGCACAACGTAAACGCGGCCAGCGCGGTGGGGGCGGCGCTGGCGCTGGCGGCCGTGGCCGACGAAGTGGGCCTCACCGTCAAAGTGCTCGGAACTCCCGCGGAAGAGACCACCGGCGGCAAAGTGGACTTGATAGACGAGGGCTTTTTCGACGACGTATCCCTGGCCATGATGGCGCACGCTGCGGCAACAGACGTCGTGGGTGGTTCGTCCCTGGCGATGTGCATGTGGGACGTGCTGTTCGAGGGGCGGCCAGCCCATGCCGCGGCGGCTCCTGCAGAAGGTATCAACGCACTCGACGCGCTGGTAGTCGCGCAGACGGCAATTGCCTTGGCACGGCAGCAACTGCCAGCGGGTTCGATCGTATCTTTGATCGTGACGGAAGGCGGGAGTGCCGTTAACGTCATTCCGGAGCGTGCCCGGGCCAACATTGAAATGCGGGCCGTCAGCACCGAGAACCTCCGGCTGATCCAACACAAAGTGAGGCGCTGCCTTGAAGCCGGTGCTCATGCGAGCGGCAGCACCCTTCAGGTCACACCCACGGGCAACGACTACGCAGAACTGCGTCAGGACGCATTCCTGTCAGAGGCCTACCGTGCAGCGATGACGGCCAGGGGCAGGGTCGTCACGTTCAGCGCCGAGCCAGTGGCCTCGACGGACATGGGAAATGTCTCGCAGCTCGTGCCGAGCATTCATCCTATGGTCGGCTACGACGTGAGGGGCTCCGCGCACCACACCGCCGAGTTCGCTGCCTTCGGTGCCTCCGCGGGTGCGGACAAAGCGGTGCTTGACGGATCGTTCGGACTGGCCTCAGCGGCATGTGCAGCGGCCACGGACCCGGAGCAAACTAGGCGGCTGCTCCGCCGAACGGTGGTGCAGTAGGGGAACCCGCAAGCGCAATGTGTTACCCGGCCGCGTGACGCGAACCACGGCCGGTGCAAAGAAATGGCTAGGATGGTTCCTAGCCGACGAGGTTCACTCCAGGGTCAACCCAACCCGCAGACGAAATCCGATTTAGGAGTCAGCATGCCCATTGCAACCCCAGAGATCTATGCCGACATGATCGACCGTGCCAAGAAGGGCGGCTTCGCGTTCCCGGCCGTGAACGTGACGTCCTCGCAGACGCTGAACGCGGCGTTGCGCGGTTTCGCGGAGGCCGAGTCTGACGGCATCGTGCAGGTTTCCACCGGCGGTGCGGCGTACTGGTCCGGTGCCTCGACCAAGGACATGGTTGCCGGGTCGCTGGGCTTCGCCGCGTTTGCCCGTGAGGTGGCCAAGAACTACAACGTGAACATCGCCCTGCACACGGACCACTGCCCCAAGGACAAGCTGGACGGTTTCGTGCTGCCGCTGCTGGCCGCGTCCGAGGCCGAGGTCAAGGCCGGCCGCAACCCGCTGTTTAATTCGCACATGTGGGACGGTTCGGCCGAGACGCTGCAGGAAAACCTGCGGATCGCCCGTGAGCTGCTTGACCGTACCGCTGCCGCGAAGATGATCCTGGAGGTCGAGATCGGCACGGTCGGCGGCGAGGAGGACGGCGTTGAGAACGAGATCAACGAGAAGCTGTACACCACGGTCGAAGATGCGCTGGCCACGGTGGAGGCGCTGGGTTCGGGTGAGAACGGCCGCTACATCACGGCGCTGACCTTCGGCAATGTGCATGGCGTGTACAAGCCGGGCGGGGTGAAGCTGCGCCCGGAGATCCTGAAGGACATCCAGGCCCAGGTCGGTGCGAAGATCGGCAAGGACAGCCCGTTCGACCTCGTGTTCCACGGCGGCTCCGGTTCCTCGGACCAGGAGATCGCGGACGCCGTGTCCTACGGCACGATCAAGATGAACATCGACACCGACACCCAGTACGCGTACACGCGTCCGGTGGCGGACCACATGTTCAAGAACTACGACGGCGTGCTGAAGGTCGACGGCGAAGTGGGCAACAAGAAGACCTACGACCCCCGCGTCTGGGGCGCCTCCGCCGAAGCCGGCCTCGCCGCCCGCGTGGTGGAAGCAACCCAGCAGCTCGGCTCGGCAGGCAAGACCTTCTAGTCATGTCCGACGAGTTCCGGAAGAACCTGTTGGGCCCCGAGCCCACGCTCCTGCCTGCCGAGACCGAGGTGTACCAGCACCTCGCGCTCGGCGCTGAGGCGCTGGACCTCGTGGAAAAGCACCCGACGTCATCGCTGTTGTGGGCCGTCCTGGCCGAGGAGGCATGGGCGGAAGGCCGCACCATTGATTCCTACGCCTACGCACGGGTCGGCTACCACCGTGGCCTGGACTCGCTCCGCCGCAACGGCTGGCGGGGTGTGGGGCCCATCCCGTGGGAGCACGAGCCCAACCGCGGCTTCCTGCGGGCGCTTTACTCGCTGGGCCGCGCCTCCGCCGCCATCAACGAGGCGGAGGAACCCGAGCGCATCGAGAAGTTCCTCAACGACTCGGACCCCAGGGCCAAGGCAGCCATCGAAGGCAAGTAATACAACATCCCCACCGCCTCCCTCGCTTCGCTCCGCTCAGCCAGGGAACCCTCGGCGGCGGCGCCCCGTATACGACGGCGGGCGGTCACCTTCTCCAAAGAAGGTGACCGCCCGCCGGCGTATGAGTTGGGCCCACGCCTGCCGGGTTCCCTGACCGAGCTTGCGAGGTTAGGGGGCAGGTGGGGACTTCTGCAGGCCGGTGCGGGCCATGGCGTCGGCGTAGGCAACCTGCATCTCGTCCAGGTACTGCTTCTGCCGCTCGGGGGATCCGGCGAAGGAGCGGCCGCTCAGCGAACGGACCTTATAGGTCTTCAGTCCGCGGCGCCACAGCAGGGGAACTTCGGTCTTGAGCAGCAGGCCGGCGAGGCGGTTGGCCTCGGTGCCGTGGGCAATGATGACCGAGGCGCGGGGCACCAGGGCCAGGACCTTCAGCAGCGGCTTGAGGCCGGCCTGGATCTGGTCGGGAGTGAACTTGCCGTTCGGCTCACCCGGCGTGTGCCACGGGTGCACGTTCCACGGCATGATGTATTCCGGCCGCAGGCCCAGCTTCCACTGGAGGCCCAGCATGCGGGTGGCGGCATCGTCGTCGCCCGGCATGATGAAGCCGGTGGGCGATGCCGTGCCGATGTTGGAGAAGAGGCTGATGATGCGGCATTCGTCGACGTCGTGGGCGGGGTCGACGTACGGCACCTGGGTGCCCGGCTTGGCGCTCTGCAACGTGTCGCAGAGCTCATTGACAGCGGCAACGTTGGGCTCGTAACGGCGCTTCAGTAGCTGTTCATGGAAGGATTCGGTAGCCAGAGCGGTCATATGGTGCTGTGTCTCCTGCAGGTGGGTCGCGCCGCCGCGCCACAGGCCGGCACGCCGCAGGCATGCCGAGTGCGGCGTGGTGTGAAATGAGATGTGGACCGGTGCTTGACCGATCCTTCCCAGTTTAGCAAGGCGTCCGAAACCGTGAGGCCCCGGCCCTGCGCGCCTCCGTGACGGAGCCGCGCAGGCGGGGGCCTGCAGGGAAGTAAGTGAGGGCTAAATCACTCCCAGGGCCGTTTGGTGGCGAGGCGTGCCCTCCCCGAGGGCCTCGCTGTTGCGGTGGGCGAGAATCCCGAGGAGGGATCGTTATAGGCGTCATTGAACTTCTGCCGGTCCCGGCGGTCAGGGAACGAGGTGGTTGCCCGGTGTGGAGCTCCGGGGGTGCGGGGCAGGGACCCGGCGTGGGTGACGCGGATGTCACCGGAATCTGCCGCACGGGCGGAATACCAAAAGCCATACTTTTGGCACCCATCCGCTAAACTTGGGTGGTAAGAGCCCCGGAACTCTTGCGTCCTTCCCCGGCCAGCGCCGCGGGTTCGGGCGGCGAATTCGGGGCATTCTCATGAACGGCGCCGACCTCCGGTTGAAGCACCTCGGTGATCCAGCCGGGCTAGGCCCGAACGAATGGGGGAGGATCCCATGCCAGCAATCGTGATCGTCGGAGCCCAATGGGGCGACGAAGGAAAAGGTAAGGCCACCGACCTGCTTGGCGGCCGCGTCGACTACGTAGTGAAGCCGAACGGCGGTAACAACGCCGGGCACACAGTCGTCGTAGGCGGTGAGAAGTATGAGCTCAAGCTCCTTCCGGCCGGCATCCTCAGCCCCAACGCCGTCCCCATCATCGGCAACGGCTGCGTCGTCAACCTCGAGGCACTTTTCCAGGAGATCGACGGCCTCGAAGCCCGCGGCGCGGACACCTCCAAGCTGCGTGTTTCCGCCAACGCACACCTCGTTGCTCCGTACCACCAGGTTCTGGACAAGGTCACTGAACGCTTCCTCGGGAGCCGTGCCATCGGCACCACCGGCCGGGGCATCGGGCCCACCTACATGGACAAGGTTGCCCGGCTGGGGATCCGTGTCCAGGACGTCTTCGACGAGTCCATCCTGCGCCAGAAGGTCGAAGGTTCGCTGCGCCAGAAGAACGAGCTGCTGGTTAAAATCTATAACCGCCGCAGCATCGAGGTGGATGAAGTGGTCAACTACTTCCTCTCCTTCGCAGACCGGCTGCGCCCCCTGGTCATCGACAGCACTCTCGTGCTGAACGCCGCCCTGGACGAGGGCAAGGTGGTTCTCATGGAAGGCGGCCAGGCCACGTTCCTCGACGTCGACCACGGCACCTACCCGTTCGTCACGTCCTCCAACCCCACCGCCGGCGGCGCATCGGTGGGTTCGGGCATCGGCCCCACCCGCATCTCCCGGTCCATCGGCATCATCAAGGCGTACACCACCCGCGTCGGCGCCGGCCCGTTCCCCACGGAACTCTTCGACGAAATGGGCATGTACCTGCAGAAGACCGGCGGCGAGTTCGGCGTTAACACCGGACGCCCGCGCCGCTGCGGCTGGTACGACGCCGTGCTGGCCCGCCACGCCTCCCGCGTGAACGGCTTCACCGACTACTTCGTCACCAAGCTTGACGTCCTCACCGGCATCGAACAGATCCCGGTGTGCGTGGCCTACGACGTCGACGGCGTCCGGCACGACGAGATGCCCATGACCCAGACGGAGTTCCACCATGCCAAGCCCATCTTCGAGTACTTCGAAGGCTGGACCGAGGACATCACCGGCGCCCGTACGCTTGCTGACCTGCCCGAGAATGCCCGCAATTACGTGCTTGCCCTCGAGAAGCTGTCCGGCACCCGCTTCTCCGCGATCGGCGTGGGACCGGACCGCGACCAGACCATCGTGGTCAACGACCTGATCAACGACTGACGCCGGAAGCTTCCGGAAACGACAGCTCAACAAGCAGTTCCCGACGGCGGCGGGTCACCTCACGGTGGCCCGCCGCCGTCGTCGTCAGTCCGTTCTTTTTCGGGGAGAGCCCGCCCCGTCCGAAAAAGTTTTCCGGGACCGCGTAACTTTCCGGCCCGCCTCAGCGATTACGTATATGTAAGCGCCGGGACGGAGGTTGTCCCCCATCGGTCTCCGTCCGGCCTTCAATCAACCAAAGGATTTTTTTCTGATGAAGAGTGTTAGCAAGACCACCAAGATTGCTGTCGCAGCCGCCATCGTCGCTGTCGGGGGTTTCTCCAGCATCGGACTGGCCAACGCCGCCCAGGTGTCCAGCTCGCAGCATGCAGAGGTGACCCCCGCTACGCCCGCAGCCCCGGCCGTTCCTGCCACCGAGATCCCGGCAGTGCCCGCCGTCCCGGCTACCCCGACGGTTCCGGCCGCCCCCGCCGCCAAGGCCAAGGCTGCCGGCGAAGCTGCGGACGCAGCCGACGCCGCAGTGGAAGCTGACGAGGACAACGCCGTCGCCAACGCCAACGTCTCCGCCGGGGACAAGGCTGCCGGCGCCGACGTAACCGCAGCAGTTCCCGCCGTTCCCGCTGTCCCCGGTGGCGCCGGAGTTCCGGCTGCCCCGGCCGTTCCTGCCGTCCCGGCTGTACCGGACGTAACGGACCACGTCGCCAAGCCTGCCACGCCGTCCGCCACCGCAGACGCTGACGTCAAGGCTGACGCTGCTGCCGACCTGCCCACCGGCAAGTAGTCCACAGCACGCGAAACAGGGCGTTCCTCGAATAGGGGCGTGAGGTGTGCGGCGGTTAGGCTTACTACCGCCGCACACCTGCAGTAAAGGGAAGGACAGCTCCTTGGCAGCTCAGCTGACCGATGACGAATTGTCAGCAGCCCTTTCTGGCGACCCCTCCGGCTTCAGTGCTGTCTACACCGTCATTTCCCCCGCTGTCCTGGGCTATTTCCGGGCCCGGGGGGTGGACGACGCCGAAGCCCTCACCCAGGACGTCTTCGTGGATGTCCTGCCCAAGCTCAGCAATGTCAGGGGCGGCCACTCCGGGCTGCGGACATTTATCTTCTCAGTGGCGCACGCCCGGCTCGTGGACTACCACCGCCGGTCCGCGAGGACGCCGCATTTCACCGAATTCGATCCGCTTGAGGACCACAGACGGGCGAGTTCCGCCGAGGACGAGGTCCTCGGTTCGATGGGCGGAATCACATCCGCTCTGGCCACGCTCAACGACGACCAGCGGGAAGTCCTGGTCCTGCGGATCGTTGCGGACCTTTCGGTTGAACAGGTGGCCGGCATCATGGACAAAACCCCCGGGGCCATCAAACAGCTCCAGCGCCGCGGGCTCATCGCCCTGCGCGAACTCGTCAAGGAAAAGGACCACGCAGCATCATGAGTGTCACGCCGGCAGGCCGCGAAGAAGGAGAGATCCAGGCGATCCTCCTGGATTCCGGGCTCGAAGACGACGCCGATCTCCGCAGGTCCCTCGAAGAACTGCGCGGATTCGCCCATGACTCCGCACCCCAACCGCGGGCCGAACTCGCCGCGCTGCTCGTTCACGGGGCATCCGCTTCAGGCGGACCGGCCCAGGGCGAAGCCCCTCAAGGCGCGCCCATGCGGCGCGCATCCAACATCGCCAGCCTCGAACTGCACCGCCGCAACCGGCAGCGGCGGATGGGCTTTGTGGTGGGAGCCGCAGTGGTCGGTGCCATGGGACTGGGGGCCGGTGCTGTCGCCGCAGCTTCCAGCGAGGACTTCCGCAACAGCGTAGGCCATACCGTCGTCCGGATCTTCCAGCCGACCAGCGACACGACGGCGCCAAGGCCTACATCGCCCGCCGACGTTCCGGCGGCTCCGGCGCCGTCGGGTGCTGCCACCAAACCATCGCTCAGCGATACGGCCGCTTCGCCGTCGGCACCGGCAACGCCGGCCCAAACGGATGCGGCTTCCTCAAACGGTTCGTCGAACTCATCCGCGGCGAACGGTTCCTCGGATTCCCGTGGAGCGACGAAGAGCCAGACTCCGGCGCCCGCCGGGCCCAGCCAGCTGCCCACGGTCCCCGGAACGGGCATCACTCCCAAGCTTCCGGCCAAGCCGCTGCCGGCGGTGCCCACGCTGCCCGGCGGCGCGCCGACCGTTCCCGCCAAGCCGGTCCCCGGCACGCCCTAAGGGAGTAGCCCGAGTTTTTGTACACTTATTGGCCCCAAACGGCCGTAAAGTCGCGATACGTGCGCATAAACTCGTGGGGAGCGGGGCCGGCTAACCGGCTAAGAGGGCGGCAAAAAAGTTTTTGAAAAAATTTTGGAATCGGCGTAACCCTTTCGGGTGCCCCGTCGATTACCCAAGTGAGAGTGCCGGGCTGGAAGTTGTCCCCCATCAAATTCCAGCCCGGCATTTTTTATGCCTTCGGTGCGGCCAGCTTGCTGCTAGGCCAGGACCTGCCGCTTCGAGGAGATAACCCCCGTGTCGAAGCCGGCCAGGTGAAGCCCGCCGTGGAACCTGGCGTGCTCGATCTTCACGCAGCGGTCCATCACCACGTTGAGCCCGGCCGTTTCAGCGTCCGCGGCCACGCCCTCGTGCCAGGAGCCCAGCTGCAGCCAGAGGGTCTTGGCGCCGGCCGCGATGGCCTCGTCCAGGACGCCCGGGAGGTCGTCGTGCTTGCGGAACACATCCACGATGTCCGGGCTTTCGGGAAGGTCGGCCAATGAGGCGTAGGTCGGCTGGCCAAGGATCTCCTTCACAACGGGGTTCACGAAGTACACCTTGTACCGCGTGGAAGACTGCAGGTAGGTGGCGACAAAGTAGCTGGCCCGCGACGGCTTGTCCGAGGCACCCACAATCGCGATGGACTTCGCTTCGCGCAACAGGTTCAAGCGCTCCGGCGCTGAGGGGCCGGTCCAGTTTCTTGCGTCAACGCTCATCGGGTCGCTCCGATCGGGCAGGTGTCGGCCGGTTCTTCGAGGACGACGGCGTCATCCGCCGTCGCGCTTTGAGCTTCCGTCAGTGCCTGGTCCAGGTCCCACAGGATGTCGTCGATGTCTTCCAGGCCGACGGAGATGCGGACCAGGTCCTCCGGTACTCCGGCAGACTCCAGCTGCTCGTCGCTGAGCTGCTGGTGCGTCGTGGAGCCGGGGTGGATCACCAGGGTGCGGGAGTCGCCCACGTTGGCCAGGTGCGAGGCCAGCTGCAGGGATTCGATGAACTTCTGGCCGGCCGCACGGCCGCCCTTCACGCCGAAGGAGAACACGGAGCCCGGCCCCAGGGGCAGGTACTTCCGCGCCCGCTCGAAGTGCGGGTGGGACGGCAAGCCGGAGAAGTTCACGTAGGCCACACGTTCGTCCGCCTCGAGCCACTCGGCCACGGCCTGGGCGTTCTTCAGGTGCTCGTCCAGGCGCTGCGGAAGTGTTTCGACGCCCTGCAGCAGCTGGAACGCGGACTGCGGGGAGAGCGCGGGTCCGATGTCGCGCAGCTGCTCGCAGCGGAGCTTGGTCAGGAAGCCGTACTCGCCGAAGTTGCCCCACCACGAGACGTTGCCGTAGGAGGCCACCGGTTCGGTCATGGTGGGGAACTTGCCGTTGCCCCAGTTGAACCGGCCGCTCTCCACGATCACGCCGCCCAAGGTGGTGCCGTGGCCGCCAAGGAATTTGGTGGCCGAGTGGATCACGATGTCCGCGCCGTGCTCGATCGGCCGCACGAGGTACGGCGTGCTCAGGGTGGCGTCGACGACGAGCGGGATGCCGGCGTCGTTCGCTACCTTTGCCAGCCCCGCAAGGTCCTGGACCTCCGACGACGGGTTGGCCACCACCTCGACGAAGATCGCCTTGGTGTTTTCCTGTATTGCCGCCGCATAGTCCGCGGGGTCGGTGCCGGGAACGAACGTGGTGTCGACGCCGAAGCGGCGCAGGGTCACGTCCAACTGGGTGACCGTGCCGCCGTACAGCTGGGAGGCTGCCACGATGTGGTCGCCGGCCTGGGTGAGTGCGGCGAACGTGATGAACTCAGCGGCCATGCCGGACGAGGTGGCCACGGCACCGATGCCGCCCTCGAGGGACGCAATGCGTTCCTCGAACGCCGCGACCGTGGGGTTGCCGATGCGGGAATAGATGTTGCCGTACTTCTGCAGCGCGAACAGGTTGGCCGCATCCTGGGTGTCCTTGAACACGAAGGACGTGGTCTGGTAGATCGGCACTGCGCGGGCGCCGTGCTCGGCGTCGGGGGTGCCGCCGGCGTGCAGGGCGCGGGTGCGGAATCCGAATTTGCGGTCAGCCATTAGACAGCCACCGTCTCTGCGGCGACGGGTGTGCCGGATGGGCCCACGCCCGCAGGGTTCCCTGGCCGAGCTTGCGAGGCTAGGGGGCTGGTGGGGACCAGCTCCGTGCCGTTCTTGCGGGCCAGGTCCGCTTCGAGCTCGCGGACGATCGGCAGGATGTCCTGGCCGAACGCGGCGACTTCCTCCTGGAAGTGCAGGTAGCCAGTGAGGAACAGGTTCACGCCGATCTTCTTGTACTCCACGATCCGTTCGG
Organism: Arthrobacter globiformis; assembly: GCF_030817195.1. NCBI lineage: Bacteria > Bacillati > Actinomycetota > Actinomycetes > Micrococcales > Micrococcaceae > Arthrobacter > Arthrobacter globiformis. The sequence continues at coordinate 904,008 of NZ_JAUSYZ010000001.1, forward strand.
CGATCTGTTCCGGCGTGCCGATCAGCTGGGTCTTGAAGCCGTCGTTGTACTGGACCAGGTCCTCGAAGCTCGAGTCGGCCCACATGCCCTTGCCGTCCTTGGTGGACGCGCCGGCTTCCTGCACGGCGTCGCGGAAGCCCTGGACTGCGGGCTTGTGTGCCTTCTCCACGATTTCGCGGAGCGTGTCGCGGGCTTCCTTTTCGGAGTCGCGGGCGATGACGAAGCCGTTGAGGCCGAACCGCGGTGCCGCGAGCGGACCTTCAGTCCCGCGCTGCGTCTCTCCGGCGGCCGCAACCACCCCTGCGATGTTCTCCTTGAAGCCCTCCAGGTCCTTGCCGTTGGAGAAGTACCAGTCCGCCACGCGGCCGGCGGTGGCCTGGGCTGCGGTGGAGTTGCCCCCGAAGAAGATCTCCGGGTGCGCGCGGCCCGGAACATCCACAGGGGCCGGATTCAGGGTGAAGTCGGTGATGTTGTAGTACTTGCCGGCCTGGCTGTACTCCTGTTCGATCCAGAGTCCGCGCAGGACCCTGATGAATTCCTCGGTGCGGACGTAGCGTTCGTCGTGCTCGAGCCATTCGAGGCCGAAGTTGGTGAACTCGTTCTTGAGCCAGCCGGAGACGATGTTGACGGCGGCGCGGCCGTTGGAGATGTGGTCGGCGGTGATGATGTATTTGGCCAGCACGCCGGGGTGCCACATGCCCGGGTGGACGGCGGCGATCACCTTGAGGCGTTCGGTGGCGGCCAGCAGGGCGAGGCTGAAGGACGTCGCCTCGTGCTGCTTGTCAGCGCCGTACGACGCGGCGTAGCGTGTCTGGGTCAGGGCGTACTCGAAGCCGGATTCCTCGGCGATGCGGGCCAGCTTCTTGTTGTAGTCAAAGTCCCAGCTGGTGCGCTGCTCAATGGTGGAGACCACCAGGCCGCCGGACACGTTCGGCACCCAGTACGCGAACTTCAGCGGTTCGGAAAGACGGGCTACGTTGCTGATGTCGTTCATGAATCTTCCTTAACTAGGCCCGCTTGCGCAGGACGTCCTGGATGCCGGCAATGGCCGGTTCGTTCTGGAGTGAGGTGGTGTCGCCCAGGGCGGTTCCCTCAAAGAGCTGGGTCAGCAGCCGGCGCATGATCTTGCCGCTGCGGGTCTTAGGCACGTCGGGGACCACGACCACGTCGCGCGGCTTGGCGATCGGGCCGATCTCCTTGGCAACGTGGTTGCGGAGCTCCTCGCTGGTTGAGCTGGTCGAAACCGTCGAAACCCCGCCCTTGAGTACGACGAAGGCGACGACGGCGTGCCCGGTCTTGGGGTCGGCTACCGGGCACACGCCCGCCTCCACGACGTCGGGGTGTGTAACGAGGGCCGACTCGATCTCGATTGTGGAGAGCAGATGGCCTGAGACATTGAGGGTGTCGTCCACCCGCCCGAGGATCCAGATGTCGCCGTCGTCGTCGTACTTGGCGCCGTCACCGGCGAGGAACCAGCCCTGTTCCGCGTACTGGCTCCAGTAGGAGTCGAAGTAGCGGCGCGGGTTGCCCCAGACGGTGCGGGCGATTGCCGGGCCGGGCTGGTCCACCACGATGAAGCCCTGCACGCCGGGCGGGGTGCGGTTCCCGGCCTCGTCCACGACGCGGGTGCTGACGCCGGGAAGGGGGCGGGCGGCGCAGCCAGGTTTGAACTCCGTGTCGGTGGGCGAGGGCGACATGATGGTGGCCCCGGTTTCGGACTGCCACCAGGTGTCCACCATGGGGGCGTTGCCTGCGCCGAGGTTGTCGCGGAGCCAGCGCCACGCCTCAGGGTTCACGGCCTCGCCCACGGTGCCCAGCAGGCGGATGGAGGAGAAGTCGTAGCTGTCCGGCACGCCGTCCGGGAACCAGCCCATGAGCGAGCGGACCAGGGTGGGCGCCGTGTAGTACTGCGTGACGCCGTAGCGTTCGATGATCTCGAAGTGCCGGCCTGGATGCGGCGTGTTGGGCGTGCCCTCGAAGATCACCTGCGTGACGCCGTTGGAGAGCGGGCCGTAGATCTCGTAGGTGTGCGCCGTGACCCAGGCGAGGTCGGCGGTGCACCAGTGCACGTCCTGGTCCCGGAGGGCAGGATCAGGGTTGCTGAACAGGTGCTCGAAGCTCCACGATGCCTGGGTCAGGTAACCGCCGGAAGTGTGCACCAGGCCCTTGGGCTTACCCGTGGTGCCGGACGTGTACATGATGAAGAGGGGAGTCTCGGCGTCGAACGCCTCGGGCTCGTGGACATCGGAGGCGGGTTCGACGACGTCGTGCCACCAGACATCGCGGCCCGCGGTCATGGGGACCGCGGCGAGGTCCGCCGGGGAGGTGGTGCGGTTGATGACCAGGACGCGCTCGATGGCGTTGTCTCCGGCGACGGCGGCATCGGCGTTATCCTTGACCGGGACCGCGACGCCGCGGCGGAACTGGCCGTCGGTGGTCACCAGCAGCTTCGCGCCCGTATCCTCGACCCGGAACCGGAGGGCCTCGGCGGAGAACCCGCCGAACACGAGGGAGTGAACGGCGCCGATCCGCGCCACGGCGAGGGTGATGATGACCGTTTCCGGGATCACGGGCAGGTAGATGACCACGCGGTCGCCCTTGGTGATGCCGAGGGACAGCAGCGCGTTGGCGGCCTTGGACACCTCACGCTGCAGTTCGGCATAGGTGATGGTGCGGCGGTCGCCCGGTTCGCCTTCGAAGAAGAGCGCCACCTTGGCACCGCGTCCGGCGGCGACGTGACGGTCCACGCAGTTGTACGCGACGTTCAGCTTGCCGCCGTCGAACCATTTGATCTCGGGTCCACGGCTGGCATCAACGTCGGCGGGCAGCCAGCTATGCGCCGTGTGCCAGGGTTTCTGGCCGCCGGGGCGCTCGGCCCAGTCCAGCCGGAGGGCCTGTTCCTCCCAGAAGGCCACATTGCCGGGGTCGACAAAGGAGGTGGTGCCGCTGTGACGCGCCGGCCCGCCGGTGGGGACGCCGTGCACTGCGCCGTCCGTTGGCTCGGTCGAGGACCATCCCGAAGAGCCGGAAGAGGAACCGGGCGCGTCACGCAGCCCTGCTTCGACCGCCGTCGCGTCCGAAGTGGATTGTGGGGTTGCCTCGGACGGAATCCGGGCAAGGGTGGGCAGGGCGGAAGTATTCTCTGGGGTCATTGCAGCACTCCATCGGTCCTGGCAGTAGCACCCCTAGCCCTCCGCCGGGACGGAAGAACAGTGACGTGGGAATGGTCGTCTCACGTCACCCGGGGTTGCTGCGGCTTCATCGATCCAGGTCTCTCGGCCGCTCGGGATGGTCATTACCTACTAGAGCGGAGATGCAGGATTTCTCAAAATCGGTGTCTTTGCGGCTGTAATATTCGTTCATGGCTGCCGGGGTGCCCGTCTGGCATTCAAATATTCGGAAAAGACCGCCAAATCGCCCCGGGAGTAGAGTTGAGCCATGGCTCACGAAAACGATCCGGCGGTTATTGAGCGACTCATGCGAACGAAGGGCACCTGGGCCATTGTCGGCCTGACCCGGAATGAGTGGCGCTCTGCGTACGACGTCTCGCTGTACGTCCGGGACCGCATGGGCATGGAGATCATCCCCGTAAACCTGCCGGGTGATGACGTGCACGCGGAGAAGGGCTACCGGACCCTCGCCGAGATCCCCGCGGCAAAGCATCCGATCGACGTCGTGGACTGTTTCGTCAATTCGCAGAAGGTGGGGGCCGTCATCGACCAGGCCATCGCCGTCGGCGCCAGGGCGGTGTGGCTGCAGCTGGGCGTGTTCGACGACGCCGCCGTCGAACGCGCAAAGGCTGCCGGGCTGGACGTCGTGGTGAACTCGTGCCCTGCCCGCGAAGGCTGGCGCGTAGGCATCTAGCCTGTCCGGGGCTCCAGGTCAGGGCCTCATCAGCTCAGGGTGGTGACGTTCGGTGACGTCCGGGTGGGCGCGCATCCGGCCCTTGAGCATGTTCAGGCCGAACGAGGCGAGCATGGGGTTGGACGGGTCGTCCGAGATGCCGCGCGCCTGCGCCTTCAGTTCTGCGGGGAGGGGGACCGGATCGACCACGGCGTCGAGCCGGGGTGACCAGAAGAACGGGACGGAGTAACGGTCCACGCCGGGTGGCGGCGCCTTGACCCGGTGGATGGTGGCGGCAAGGTAGCCCTCGGTGGCCACTTCCAGCATTTCGCCGAGGTTCACCACCAGCGCTTCAGGGATGGGCTCCACGGGGACCCACGCGCTCGCGCCCGGCGGCAGCACTTCGAGCCCGCCCACCTCATCCTGGAGGAGGAGGGTCACAAATCCGTAGTCCGCGTGGGAGCCGACTCCCTGGTCGCCCGCCGCTTCCACCACTCCGCCCACGTAATGGACCAGCTTGCCCATCCAGGCCGGAGTATCCCTGAACGGTTCCTCGAAATAGTTCTCCGGCTGCTGGAGGGACACAGCGATGGCCCGCATGAGCTCCGCCCCCACCTTGGACATGAGCTCGGCCCAGGCCATGGCCGCCTCCTTCAGCTCCGGCATCGACTCATCCGGCCAGAGGTTGTGGCCCTGGAGGAGCCAGTACGGCTGCTCGGGGGGATAGTCCTTCACCGGTTCCCGGTCGGGTGAGTAGTCGATCTGCTCGCGCGCATCCGCCCTTCCCTGCGTGACTTCCGTGCCCATCCGGGTGTAGCCGCGGAAATGCGGTGACAGCCGGTTGTCGAGTTTCATGCGTTCTTCGAGGGGCAGGTCGAAAAAGCGCCTGATCGTCGCCAGCAGTTCCTTCGCCTGGCCGGGGGCACCGCCGTAGCCGATGACCTGGAAGAAACCCACGCGGTGCGTGGCGTCGCGGAGCTCTTCAATGAACTCCGGACTGAACGAACCGTCGGCCCGGCGTGAGGAGCCGAGATCCAGTACAGGAATGGTCTCCCGGGCAGCTGCCATGTTCGCAGACTAGCACCGCCCGGAAAGGGTTTGTAGGCTCGCAACATGGATCCAGCCGACCTGAGGAAAATCTGCCTGTCGTTTCCGGGCACCTTCGAGGACTTCCCGTTCGGTCCCGAAACGTCGGTGTTCAAGGTCAGGGCGGCCGTGTCCGGCGGGGCAAAGCAGGAGGCCAAGATGTTCGCGGCGTCCGCCATGGATCCTGACGACTGGTCGGTGAGCCTCAAGTGCGAGCCTGCCCTGGCCGAACAGCTCCGGGCCGTGCATCCGGAGATCACCGGCGCGTGGCACATGAACAAGACACACTGGAACGGCGTCCGCCTGGACGGGGACCTGCCCGACGACATGGTGCGGGACATGGTGGAGGACTCCTACGACCTCGTGGTTGCCTCGCTGAGCCGGAAACAGCGGGAACAGCTTGGCTGGGCCAGGCAGGTGGGCAATGAGTGAGAAGCGCCTGGCACGGGGTGTCCTCAACTATCCGGAGATCGGCGCCACCGAGCACGGCGGGGCTCCGGCGGGCTACCGCCGCGTGGCGTCCCGCACCTATCTCGGCGAGGGGGCGGACGTCTACTTACGGGTGGCCCAAGGGATCCTGGCCTGGGAACTGCAGCGGCGGTCCGGCCTGCGGGTCCGGACCGAGTCCGGCATCGTCGTTCCCGGCGCACGCGTGGTGAGTGGATTCGGCGTCGGGCCCTTCCGCCTCAATATTCCCTGCGAGGTGGTGTGGGTGCACCGCCCTGTTCCGGGCGGCGGACCGCAGTCCGCCGGCTTCGGCTACGGCTCCCTGCCCGGTCACCCCGTGCGCGGTGAGGAGTCATTCGAGGCCGAGATTGATGCCCAGGGCCGGGTGTACCTCCGCATCACAGCATTCAGCCGGCCGTCCAATTGGTTCTACGCCGCGGGCGGCGCGCTGGCCCGCCGGGCGCAGCGCCTCATGACTTCCCGATACATTGAAGGTGCACGCCAACTCGCCGCAGGTGAAAGCTGATCAGGAGAGGTACATGCTGGACCAAAAGAGCCTTGACCTTTTGTGGAACTTCGAGGATCCGAAGCTGTCCGAGCAGCGCTTCCGGGACGCGCTCGCCGACCCGCGGTACGACGCCGACGAGCGCGCCGAACTCGCCACGCAGCTGGGGCGCGCCATCGGTCTCCAGGGACGCTTCGAAGAGGCTGACGCGCTGCTCGACGCGATTGACGGCGATGAGCCGACGGTGGGTGTCCGGATCCTGCTGGAGCGCGGGCGGGTCCTGAACTCGAGCGGGCACGCGGCCATGGCGGTGCCCCTGTTTGAGCAGGCGGCCGAGCTCGGCGACCATCTTGGCGAGGAGTTCCTTGCGGTGGACGCGCTCCACATGCTGGCCATAGCCGACTCCGCCCACGCGGAGCTGTGGACCCGCAGTGCGCTGGAGTACGCGTCCACGGTCCACGACGAGCGCACAAAGCGCTGGATGGTGGCCCTGCATAACAACCTGGGCTGGACCCTGCACGGCGCAGGCCGGCTCACCGAGGCGCTCGTGGAGTTCCAGCTGGCCGAGCAGTGGGCCGAGCGCGTCGGAACCCCGGCCCAGCAGAAGTACGCCCGCGAGGCCATTGAAGAGTGCGAGCAGGCGCTGGCGTCCGAACAGAACGCAAGAACCCAACGAAAGGCATAGCCCCTTGATATTCATCGTCGTCAAGTTCAAGGTCAAGCCGGACTGGTCGGAGAAGTGGCTCGGCCTGGTGGCCGACTTCACCGAGGCCACCCGCCAGGAGCCGGGCAACTTGTGGTTCGACTGGTCCCGCAGCGTGGACGACCCCAACGAGTTCGTCCTGGTCGAAGCGTTCAAGGACGATGCCGCCGGCGACCACGTCAACAGCGCGCACTTCAAGAAGGCCATGGCGGAGACGCCGCAGGCCCTCGCCGAGACCCCGCGCATCATCAGCCGCCAGCTCGACGGCGAAGGCTGGGACACGATGGGCGAACTCAGCATCTGAACCCCCGTCGATTGCTCCGTAACCGCCCTTTTGAGGGGCCTAAACGGCAGTGGGCCCACGCCGGCAGGGTTCCCTGGCCGAGCTTGCGAGGCGAGGGAGCCGGTGGGGAGCACTCGATAGCATGATGGCATGTGGATCGGCTGGATCGAGTTCGACATCCTCCTCGGCGACGTGCACAGCCTCAAGGAGAAGCGGTCCGTGGTGCGGCCGCTCCTGGCTGAACTGAAACGGCGCTATGAGGTCTCCGTGGCCGAGGTGGGGGACCACGAGCAGTACCGCCGCACCAGGATCGGCGCCGGTCTGGTCGCCGCGGACCGCGGGCACCTCGTAGAGGTGCTCACCGCCGTCGAACGCTTCGTGGCCTTCCGCCCCGAACTGGAGCTGCTGAGCTCCCGGCAGCGCGAGATCCACAGCGAGGACTAAACCCCATCGATTGCTCCGTAACCGCCCTTTTCAACCCTGAAAACGGCGGTTACGGAGCAATCGATGGGGGCTGTGGATAACCTCAGCGGGGCGGGAGTCCTTTCTGCTCTTATGTAGCCATGAAGACCGCACGCCCGCTGCCGAACAAATTCCAGGACAGGCCGTTCACCGTCGGTGAGGCCGGCCGCGCTGGCATTACCTCGAAGCGGCTCCGGCACCGCTCGCTCATTCCGTTGGGCAGGGGCATTCGTGCAGAAGGCCCGATGGCGGGACTCCCGTTGTGCGTCCGGGTGCGGCCCTTCATCGAGGTCAACGAGCGATGCGCCGCATCGCACCTCACCGCGGCGGAGCTTCTCAACCTTCCGCGACGACGGCAGAAAGGGGCGTCCGACATGTTCGACATCATCAGGCCTGAGGGTGCAGCCCACCTGAACCGGCCGCACGTCATCGTCCACCGGATGAAGCTCTACGACGATGAAGTCACCACCGTTGACGGCATCCCCGTCACCACACCGGAACGGACGTGGTTGGATCTTGCCGAAATGCTGAGCGTGGATGAGCTTGTTGTGGCGGGGGACAGCTGTGTTCGGGTGCCGCGTCCGGAGCTGGAGGGCCGGGACCAGTCCCTGTGTACGCTGGCGGACCTCCAGCGCATGATCGACCGGCACAAGGGCAAGCGCGGGCTGCGCAAGGCAAAGGAAGCCATCACGCTCATCCGGGTTGGCTCGGACTCACCGCAGGAGACCCTGCTTCGGCTCGCGATTGTCCGCGCGGGCCTGCCGGAGCCGGAGCTGAATGTGCCGATACTGTCCGATGATGGCCTGCGCCACCATGAGCCGGATCTGTCCTACAAGCACTACCGCATCGGCATCGAGTATGAAGGCGAGCATCACGGTGACGAACTGCAGATTGAGCGGGACATCGCGCGGTCGGAACGGTACGTCGCTTTGGGCTGGACGGAAGTCCGCATCTCCAAACGTCACATGTTGAATGACGGCAAGGCGGCCGTAGCTAAGGTCCGCAGCGCGCTGGTCCAGGCCGGATGGCGGCCGGGCCGTTAAACGAGTGCTCCGTAACTGCCCTTCTGACGGGTCAAAAGGGCAGCTACGGAGCAGTCGATGGCGGGTGGGCGGCGGTGGGGATTAGCCGAAGTACTTCGGCAGGGTGGCCTCGTGGGCTTCGCGGAGGGCGTCCAGCGAGAGGGTATCCACGCCGTTGATCGCCAACTGTCCGCTGGCTGCGTCCACCACGCCGATGCGCAGGTGCTCGAAGCCGCGGGCGGTGCACATGTCCTTGAAGCGGACTTCCTCGGAGCGCGGAACGCTCACGACGGCGCGGCCCTGGGTCTCGGAGAACAGCGCCGTGAAGAGGTCAATGCCGTCGCGGTCCAGGACATCCTGCAGCGCGATCCGGGCACCCACGCCGTAGCGCAGCGACGATTCCACGAGGGCCGCGGCAAGGCCGCCTTCGGAGAGGTCGTGGGCCGAGTCCACCATGCCGTCGCGGGACGCGTTGATCAGGATCTCGCCCAGCGCGCGTTCGGCCTCGAGGTCAACCTTGGGAGGCAGGCCGCCGAGGTGGCCGCGCAGGTTGGACCATTCCGAGCCGTCCAGCTCGGCCGCCGTGGTGCCCAGCAGGTAGATGGCTGCGCCGTCTTCCCGCCAGCCCGACGGCGTGCGGCGGGCGACGTCGTCGAGCTTGCCCAGCACTGCCACCACGGGGGAGGGGTGGATCGGCGTGGTGCCGGTCTGGTTGTACAGCGAGACGTTGCCGCCGGTCACCGGGATGCCCAGCACCATGCAGGCGTCGGAGAGGCCGCGGATGGCTTCGGCCAGCTGCCACATGACGTCCGGGTCCTCGGGGGAACCGAAGTTCAGGCAGTCACTGACGGCCATCGGAACGGCGCCGGAGGTGGCCACGTTGCGGTAGGCCTCGGCCAGTGCCAGCTGGGCGCCGTGGTACGGGTCCAGGTAGGTGTAGCGGCCGTTGGCGTCGGTGGCCAGGGCAACGCCCAGGCCGGATTCCTCGTCCACGCGGACCACGCCGGCGTCGTCCGGGAACGCCATGGCGGTGTTGCCGCCGACGTACCGGTCGTACTGGTTGGTGATCCAGGACTTGTCGCACATGTTCGGCGAGGCAACGAGCTCGGTGACGGCTGCGGCCAGTTCCGCCGGCGCGGAGGGGCGGCCGGCGTCCTGCACGGAACCGGTGAACCTATCGGCCTGGACCGTGTCCTGCCACTCCGGACGGGCGAACGGGCGGTCGTAGACCGGACCGTCATGGGCCACGGTGCGCGGGTCGACGTCGACAATGACTTCGCCTTCCCACGTGATGATGAGGCGGCCGCTGTCGGTCACCTCACCCAGCCAGGCGTATTCCACGGCCCACTTGTCCATGACGGCTTCGAAGGCCTCGACGTTCTCCGGCGTCACCACGGCCATCATGCGTTCCTGGGACTCGGACATCAGGATCTCGCCCGGAGTCAGGGTGGGGTCGCGCAGCAGGACAGAGGTCAGTTCGACGTTCATGCCGCCGTCGCCGTTGGAGGCGAGCTCGGACGTGGCGCAGGAGATGCCGGCGGCACCGAGGTCCTGGATACCTTCAACCAGCGAGCCCTTGAACAGTTCCAGGCAGCACTCGATCAGGACCTTCTCGGCGAACGGGTCGCCCACCTGAACAGCGGGGCGCTTGGACGGCTTGGTGTCGTCGAAGGACTCCGAGGCCAGCACCGAGGCGCCGCCAATGCCGTCGCCGCCGGTGCGGGCACCGAACAGGACCACCTTGTTGCCCTTGCCCGAGGCGTTGGCCAGGCGGATGTCCTCGTGGCGCATGACGCCCACGGCCAGTGCGTTCACCAGCGGGTTGCCCTGGTATACGGAGTCGAAGACCATCTCGCCGCCGATGTTCGGCAGGCCGAGGGAGTTGCCGTAGCCGCCGATGCCGGCGACCGCGCCGTGCATGACGCGGGCGGTGTCCGGGTGGTCGATGGCGCCGAAGCGCAGCGGATCCATCACGGCCACCGGGCGGGCGCCCATGGAGATGATGTCGCGGACGATGCCGCCGATGCCGGTGGCGGCACCCTGGTAGGGCTCAACGAACGACGGCGAATTGTGGGACTCGATCTTGAAGGTGACGGCCCAGCCGTCGCCCAGGTTGGTGACGCCGGCGTTCTCGCCGATGCCCACCAGCATGTCCTTCTTCATCTCGTCCGTCACCTTCTCGCCGAACTGGCGCAGGTGGTTCTTCGAGGACTTGTAGGAGCAGTGCTCGCTCCACATCACGGAGTACATGGCGAGCTCCGCGCCGGTCGGGCGCCGGCCCAGGACCTTGACGATCTCGTCGAACTCGTTGCGCTTCAGGCCCAGCTCGGCCCAGGGCAGCTCGGTGTCCGGCGTCTTGGCCGCGTTTTCGACGGTGTCGATGTTGAACTTCTTGGTCTCGGTGATCGAGCTTGTTGAGATCTCGGTCATTTGTTCGCTCCCACAATCTTGTTCAGCACGGAGGTGAAGAAGCCCAGGCCGTCGGTGTCCGTCCCGCCGATGCCGTCCAGGGATTCGGGGCCGAAGCCAACTTCCACGGCGTGCTCCGGGTGCGGCATGAGGCCCACCACGTTGCCGGCGGCGTTGGAGATGCCGGCGATGTCGCGGCGCGAGCCGTTCGGGTTGAAGCCCACGTAGCGGAACACCACGCGGCCCTCGGCCTCCAGGGCGTCGAGGGTCTTCTCGTCCGCGATGTACTGGCCGTCCTGGTTCTTCAGCGGCACCGTGATTTCCTGGCCCGCCGCATAGTCGATGGTCCAGTCGGTGCTGCTGTTTTCGACCCGCAGCACCTGGTCGCGGCACATGAACTTCAGGTGGTCATTCTTGATCATCGATCCGGGCAGCAGGTGCGACTCGGTCAGAATCTGGAAGCCGTTGCAGATGCCGAGCACCGGCAGCTTCGCATCCGAGTTGGCTGCGTCGATGATCTTGGACATCAGCGGGGCGAAACGTGCGATGGCACCGGCGCGGAGGTAGTCCCCGTACGAGAAACCGCCGGGGATGATGACGGCGTCCACGTCACCCAGTTCGGTGTCTGCGTGCCAGAGCTCCACGGGCGTGCCGCCTGCCAGGCGCACCGCACGGGAAGCGTCCCGGTCATCCAGGGTTCCGGGGAAAGTGACGACGCCGATCTTCGCGCCTGCGAGGCGCGGCTCGGAGGCGACGGCGACTGCCTCGCCGATCAGGGGAAGTTCAGTCATCTCAGGCCTCGACGACCTCGACGTTCACGACGTCCTCGATCACCGGGTTGGACAGCAGGGTTTCGGCGGCGTCGCGGGCCTGGGCCAGGATGTCCTCGGTCACCTCGCCGTCAACGGTCAGTTCGAAACGCTTGCCCTGGCGTACAGAGCTAAAGCTGGTGAAGCCCAGACGGGGGAGCGCACCCACGATGGCCTTCCCCTGCGGGTCCAGAATCTCGGGCTTGGGCATGACGTCGACAACGATCCGGGGCATCCGGTAACTCCTGTGCGTGTGCATTGGGTAAGGGCGCAGCGGAGTGGTGCCGTCTCACGCCATTCCTGAAGTTGCCTGCCGGTTCAAATGGCAGGGCATTCAAATGGCATGGTGTGGACGGGCGCTCCGCGAGCTTGCATGCCTATTCTACCGGCCGCGGCGCACCACTCCGTATTCGGTGCGGCAGACGTGCGGCGGACGCCGCAGGACGGGAAAGAAAGACGCCGGGTCTGGCCCGCCGTGGGCGGCCTCAGTAGGATTGCGGAATGGCTGAGAAACCGAAATCTGTCCTGTTGCCGGTAATGGCCGTCGCCGTGTTCGCCGGTCTCGGGAGGATGGTGATCCAGAAGATCAGGGCGGACCGTGCCGCCCGCCAGAACGGCACTGGCCAGGCCGGTGTTGGGCGGGGGCGTGCTGGGCGGCGCGCTGCCGGACAGGACCGGGTGGCCGGCCCGGTGGACGAGAAGACGCGCCAGTGGATCAGCGACGTGGTCCGTACGCCCCGGCAGTAGATCCCCGGTAGTAGTTCCCCGGCAATAGCTCCGCAACCTTTACCTCCCCTGCGGCGGGTGCCCTTCCGGGCGCCCGCCGCTTTTTTAGCTCCGTGTCGAAGGCCATGACAAAAAGTAAATTCTGGTTTGCGCCCTATGTCATATGCGGCTCTCAATAGGTACTGTGGGGATCGGTCGACGATTGCTGGGATCGACAGGACCTGTCATCTTCACGTGTCGTTGCCGCCTGCGCCCGGCAATGTAGCCGGGGCCGTTCCTTTATGAAAGGTTCAAACCACTCGTGAAATCTGCAGGAAAAAGCTTCTTCCGAAGCCGGGGGGCCCGGAAAGCAGCGGCACTGGTTGTCGGCTTGCCTTTGCTCCTTTCGTCAGTCGGCGCGCTGCCGGCAACCGCGGCGCCGACGCAGCTAGCGGCGCCGGCCGCACAGCAAAAGAACGTCGACCCCAACGACTACTCCGCCGGCCGCTACATTGTAGTGCTGACCGAGAAGCCCGCCGCCACCTACGAGGGCGGCACGCCGGGCCTGCAGGCCACGAAGCCGCGGTCCGGCCGCAAGCTCGACGCCGACCGGGCAGAGGTTCGCCAGTACCAGGCCCACCTGGAGGCGAAGCAGGCCGCGCTGGCCGAACAGGAAAACGTGCAGATCCGCCGCCAGTACACGGCGGCACTCAACGGCTTCAGTGCCACGCTCACCGCCGACCAGGCCGTGAACCTGGCCAAGAACCCCGGGGTCCTCGCGGTGGCGCCGGACACCCAGCAGGCCCCGGACTACTCCACCACCGACTTCCTCAAGCTCAGCGGCGCCAACGGCACGTGGAACAAGCAGTTCGGCGGCAAGGCGGGTGCCGGCAAGGGCGTTGTGGTGGGCGTCATCGACTCCGGCTACACGCCTGGCAGCAAGTTCTTCGCGGGCCAAGACGTTGCGCCGCTCAAGGGCAATCCGCAGGTTGGCGTTCCCTACCGCACCGCCGGCGGCAGCATCGCGATGCTGAAGGCAGACGGCAGCACCTTCGAGGGCGAGTGCCAGAAGGGTGAAAAGTTCAACGGAACGGCCTGCAACTCCAAGGTTCTCAGCGCCAGGTACTTCTCCGACGCCTTCGAGGAGTCCGTGACCAAGCAGGACCGGGCGCCGGAGGAACTGATTTCTCCCGTGGATGTGGGAAGCCACGGCACCCACACGGCAAGCACCGCCGCGCCGGCAACGCCGACGTCGAGACCTTCGTCGACGGCCGCAGCTTCGGACTGACGGGCGGCATCGCACCGGCAGCCAAACTCTCCATCTACAAGATCTGCTGGGAGGACAACGATCCCAACACCGGCGGCTGCTACACCTCATCCGCCGTGGACGCCATCAACCAGGCCGTACTCGACGGCGTGGACGTCCTGAACTACTCGATCTCCGGCACCACCTCCACCACCACGGACCCGGTGTCCTTGGCGTTCCTGTCCGCCGCCTCAGCCGGCATCTTCGTGGCCACCTCCGCGGGCAACTCCGGCCCTGAAGCCAGCACCGTGAACCACGGCGAGCCATGGGTCACCACCGTTGCGGCCAGCAGCTTCTCCCAGGAACTGCAGGGCACCGTCGAGTTCTCCGACGGCAGCAAGTTCCGCGGCGCCAGCATCATGAACCGTGAAGTTGCCGGCGCAGGCGTTGTGCTCGCCGCCAATGCAGCATCCGGACAGGCCGCCGACCCTGCGCTGTGCGCCCCCGGCTCACTCGATCCGGCCAAGATCGCCGGCAAGGTGGTGGTCTGCGACCGCGGCGTCTACGACCGGGTGGCCAAGAGCGCCGAGGTTGCGCGGGGCGGCGGGGTCGGCATGATCCTCGTCAACCTGACAGCCTCATCGCTCGACGCCGACAAGCACTCCGTCCCCACCGTGCACGTGAATCCGCCTGCCACGGAGACCATCAAGGCCAAGGTGGCGGCGAACCCGGCCATCACGGTGTCCCTGGTCAACAAGGACACCACGGGACTGCCCGCCGAGGCGCAGCCGCAAATCGCCGGCTTCTCCTCCCGCGGACCGCTCCTCGCCACCGATTCGGACCTGCTGAAGCCCGATGTCGCCGCGCCCGGCGTGGCTGTCCTGGCCGGTGTTTCGCCGATCGGCGCCGGCGGCGACGAATTCGGTTTCATGTCCGGGACATCGATGGCGTCACCCCACGTGGCCGGCTTCGGTGCCCTCATCCTGGGCAGGAACCCCACCTGGTCCCCGGCCGCCGTGAAGTCTGCCATGATGACCACCGCCAGCGACGTCAAGCTCGCAGACGGCAGCAAGAACACGGACGTCCTGGCCACCGGTGCAGGGCAGGTCGATCCCGCCCGCGTCCTGGATCCGGGGCTCGTGTACGACGCCAGCACCGACGACTACCTGCGGTTCATCCAGGGAACCGGCGTCGACCTGGGCATGCCCGGCCTCGGCAGCACGCGGCCCCGTAACATGAACGTCCCGTCCTTCTCGCTCGGAAACCTGGCCGGCAGGATCGAGGTCACCCGCACGGTGACGGCGCTGGCGCCTGGCGTTTACAGCGCCAAGGCCAGCGTGCCCGGGGTGAAGGTGACGGTCACGCCGTCGGTCCTGTCCTTCACCGCGGCCGGCGAGAAGCGCACGTTCAAGGTGGCCTTTGAAAACCAAAGCGCCAAGCTGGGTGAGTTCGCCGCCGGTTCGCTGACGTGGCAGGGGGCCGGCAAGACCGTGACATCACCGATCGCGGTCCGGCCGCAGTCGGTGGTGGCTCCCAAGAACATTTCGTTCACCTCCCAAGGGACCGATGGTTCCGGGAACATCAGCATTGTCTCGGGTTCGAACTCGCCCACGAACGTGACGCTGGACGGCCTGTCGAAGGCGGACTCCTCGGCCATCGAACTTGTCCCCGGACCGTTCCGGTACCAGGCGGATGCCTCCAACTTCGTCAAGACCGTGGAAGTTCCGGCCGGCGTGCCGCTGGCCAAGCTGTCCGTGATTTCCGCGGATGAGAACGCCGACTTCGACATGGTGGTCATCACCCCGGACGGTCAGGGAATTGTCGCCGCCACGGCCTCAGCGAGCGAGTCTGTCTCGATTCCGAACCCTGCCGCGGGTACCTACCGGATGTTCGTGAACCTCTACGACAGTCCCAGCCAACAGGCAACCAAGGCCTCCGTGGATGCTGCGGTCCTGGGGGCAAATGAGGGCAACGCTACCGTGACGCCTGATCCGGTCCGGCTTGCGAACGGGCTCGGCGGGAAGCTCGCCCTCACCTGGAAGAACCTGGCTCCCGGCTCCTACATCGGACGGATCACCTTCGACGGGGCCAGCTCCCCGACGTTCGTGAACGTGGTGGTGGCGGAGGGCGGCGCCGTCGCGGTTGCACCGGCTTCGGAAGATCCGAAGAAAAAGAAGGAACAGGGGAAGGTCCAGAACGAGGACCTGACGCGGTCACCGGATAACTCCATCTAGGAAGGTCCCGGAACCGGGCTCCCGAAAGGGCCCCACTGCGAAGGCCGGCGGGCGTGGCACACAATGCCAGGGTCCCGCCGGCCTTCGCTGTATTTGGTTGGAGTTTTTGTACAGATAATGGGCGCTAACCGCCCCGCAAGTCCCGATATGTGGACAAAAACTCTTCGTGGACGGCCGCTTTGGGAAGTTCACAAAATTGGGGGAGGCAGCTCAGATGGCGCCGGTGGACCCGGCCACTCCGCCCAGCAGGGGGGACAGCGCCCGCCAGCGGGCAATTTCGCAGCCGTCCGTCAGGGAAAACCGGGAGTTTACAGGGCGGCCGTTGAAAGTGCCGGTGACCACGGCAACCTGGGGGCCGCCGTACTGCTGCGTGCACAGCTTGGGTGGGCCCGGCTCGGGGAAGAAGATCCGTTCGCCGAAGCGGCCGACGGCGGCAATCGCCGCCGCCGGATCCGGCAGTGTCGATTCCACCAGCTGGCCGGAACGGCTGACGAGGGCAAAGACGTGTTCCTGGCCGCCGGGCGAGTGGGTGAGGATGACGGTCAGTTCGAGGTCCGGGACCGGGGGCAGGTCGATGTCCGGGGGCGGTGAGGCAGGCGTGTCGCTCACCGTTCTTCCTCCGTCCCGAGGCTGTCGAGGAGCGGTGCGAGGGCGGCCATCAGTCGGCCGCGCAGCTCCTGGGCCTCGGCCGAGAAGTCCCGCTGCTGTTCCACATAAGCCGCCTTGCCGTCGGGGGTCTCAATCGGAATGGCCGGGTAGCCCCAGTCTGTGAGGTCATAGGGGGAGGCCTGCATGTCCATGGCCCGCACCCGCCAGGACAGTTCGAAGCAGTCCATCACGAGTTCGCTCGGCAGGGCCGGCGAGAGCTTGTACGCCCACTTGTAGAGGTCCATGTTGGCGTGCAGGCACCCGGGCTGCTCCATGGTCCGCTGGTTCTCTCGGCTGGGTGACAGCTCGTTCAGGGGCACGGCGTCGGGTGTGTAGAACCGGAAGGCGTCGAAGTGGGAGCAGCGGATCCTGTTGTCCTCAACCACTTTGTCCGTGCCCGCACCGCCCAGCCGCAGCTTGAGGTACTCGTGGCGCAGCTCGAACTTCTCCTGACGGTAGACCATGGCCCACTCATGCAGGCCGAAGCAGCCGAACTGCGCCGGCCGCGCGGCTGTTCCGGCCAAGATGATCCGGGCAAACAGGAGGGCGTCGCGCCGTTCGGTCAGGAATGCCTCCCGATCGAACGCCACCGCGGTGCTGCCGGGCGGGAGGCCTGCGCTGGCCAGCTCACCGCCGTCGAGCGCTTTGTAGTATTTCCAGTCCTTGCGGGCGGCAGCTTCCGTCCCGGAGAGGACCACGCCGTCCCCGGGATGCCAGCGCAGCAGCTGGCCTGGTTTTTGCGTGTAGTACGTGAAGAGGAAGTCCTCTACGGGATGCTTCCGTCCTGCAGAGCGGCGGGCCAGGTAGGGATCGGCGTAACGGCGCACCCTGCGCACGTGGGCGGCTTCCCGTTCCCTCGAGTCGGCGGGGGAGAGGACCTGGGCAACGGGGATCGTCAAGGCAGTGCCTGTCACAGTGCTACAGCGCCCCGCCTGCAGCGCCGAGGATGTCCTTGGCGGCGTTCCAGGCACCGATCTGGCAGCCGTCCCGCAGGGCGAAGGAGGTCTCCACCGGGGTGCCATTGACTTCGCCGGTGACGGTGGCCACCTGCGGCCCGCCGTACTGCTGCGTGCAGGAGATGCCCTTCGGCGGAGCGGCCGGGTTCACGATGGCTGCGTTGTTCTTCAGAGCCGTGCAGCCTGCGGCGGCGTTCGGGTGCTGGCTCTCCGCCATCGGCGCGCCGTCTTTGCAGACCAGCGTGTAGTTGACGGCCTTGCCGTCCTTCGACGCTTTGACCGTGATGGACAGTTCGGCATCGCCGGCGCCGGGGCCGGATGGCAGGGGAGAAGCGGCAGGGGGTGCGGGCGCTGGGACTGTCGTTTCGGCGTCGGGCGGTGTAGAGCCGGGCGCCGGGGTACTGGGAGTGCCGGTGCCGGGGGTTCCAGTGCCCGGAGTCTGGGTGCCAGGGGTTTCGGTGCCGGGAGATGAGGTGTCCGGCGATCCGGTGGTGGTCCCAGGGGTGGCCGAAGGCTGGCCGGTTCCGGTGTCCGGGGTGCAGGCCGCGAGACCGCCCGTCGCCGCGAGGGCGAGCAGCACAGAAATCAGTTGCTTGCGCATGCCGGGTCTCCTCAAGTTTTTCCCATTCTACCGTCGGGGCCGCGGGCCGTCCGGTACAGGCGGATAACAGTACCCGGCAATTGCTAACGGAAGGGTATCGATTCTTGCGGGCGTCCGCGGTATCTTTCTGACATCAACGGGTGCGCGGCATAACCAAATAGTGATGACGCCCATGGGGGGCAGAGCGTCCAGTTCGTGGGACCGAAGGTCTACAGGTCCTGAACCAAGGAAGGCATCCCCCCATGATCCCTCAGCAATCCACTACCCGCCCCGGACATAGCAGAAGGCTGCCGGCCATATTCGCCGTGGCCCTTGCCATGGTCATTGGCCAGGGCCTCGCCGGTCCAACGGCGGCGGCTCCTGCACCTGCATCGGCGCAGCCAGCCGCTGCCCTGCCTGCGGCCGCGCAGCGGGCAGCGTCCCCGCTCGACGATGGCCACTACATCGTGATGCTCAAGGACAAACCGCTGGCCACTTACTCCGGCGGTGTCCCGGGCATCCCCGGCACGGCGGTGCCGAAGGGGAAGAAGCTGAACCCCTCCGGCCCCAACTCGCGCAAGTACGATGCGCACCTCAAAGCCAAGCAGCGGCAGGCGGCAGCCTCCACGGGCGTGACCATCAACAGGAGCTACACCCTGGCCCTCAACGGCTTCAGCGCAGTTCTCTCCGCAGCCCAGGCGAAGGCGCTCGCCAGTGACACCGACGTTCTGGCCGTGGTCCCGGACAGCATCCGCAAGCCGGATTACTCGAGCACTGACTTCCTCGGACTGCCCGGCGGCGACGGTGTGTGGGACCAACAGTTCGGTGGCGCGGATGAGGCGGGCAAGGGCATCGTGGTGGGCATGCTGGACACCGGCTACACGCCCGACAATCCGTTCTTCGCCGGGGATGCCGTCGATCCGCTGTCCGGCACCCCGGACGTGGGCGTGCCATACCGCCTCCAGGGCAACGTGATCGCCATGCGCAAGGCCAATGGCGGGACCTTCGTGGGCGACTGCGTGGCCGGCGACGGGTTCGACGGCACGGAATGCAACAGCAAGGTCATCGGTGCCAGGTTCTACGACAAGGCCTACAAGGCAGCGGTTCCTCCGGAATTCCGCTCCCCGAGCGAGAAGTTCTCGCCGCTGGACGTTAACGGCCACGGATCCCACACCGGCAGTACCGCGGCTGGAAACGCCGACGTCACCCAGACGGCAGGCGGGCGCGACTTCGGCAAGAGCTCAGGCGTTGCACCGGCGGCCAAGATTGCCGTCTACAAGGTCTGCTGGGAAGGCGCCATTCCGGAGGCCACCGGATGCGTTGAATCAGACATTCTCAACGCCATCCAGGATGCCGTCCTCGATGGCGTGGACGTGCTGAACTTCTCAATCTCGGGAAACAACAACTCCACAGTCGATGCCGTTTCCCTCGCGTTCCTTAACGCCGCGGCCGCAGGGATCTTCGTGGCTGCGTCCGCCGGCAACTCCGGCCCGACTGCCTCGACCGTCAACCACGCCGGCCCCTGGATCACCAGCGTGGCAGCCTCGACATTCGACAACACGCTCCGCGGAACCGCGGAACTGTCGGACGGAAGCAAGTTCGCCGGTGCCAGTGTCATGAGCAGCGAGGTGGACTCTAAGCCGATCGTGCTGGCCGTGGACGTGAAGGCGGCCGCCGCCGTGGCTACGGATGCGGCGCTGTGCGCGCCGAACTCGCTGGACCCGGCAAAAACTGCAGACAAGATCGTGGTCTGCGACCGCGGTGTTGTGGCACGCGTTGACAAGAGCGCCGAGGTTGAGCGCGCCGGTGGCGTGGGCATGGTCCTGGTCAACCTGACGCCCGGCTCGCTCGACGCCGATCTGCACAGCGTGCCCACGGTCCACGTAGACGACCCGAAGATCAAGGACCTGGTGGCGGCGACCCCGGGCATGACGGCAAGCCTCAAAGCGACCGACACCACGGGGGCCGAACCTCCGCCCGTGCCGCAGATTGCGGAATTCTCCTCACGCGGGCCCACCCTGGCAGCCAACGGGGACCTGCTCAAGCCTGACGTTACGGCTCCGGGTGTGGCAGTGCTGGCCGCTGTATCACCGGTCGGCTTCAACGGCGAGAACTTCGGTTTCCTGTCCGGCACGTCCATGGCGTCGCCGCACATCGCCGGCTCGGGTGCGCTGCTGCTGGGCAAGAACCCGCAGTGGTCCCCGGCGGCGGTGAAATCCGCCATCATGACCACGGCCTATGACCTGGTCAACGCGGCCGGCACCGACGTGCATGACGTGTTTGCCCAGGGCGCAGGCCACGTCGATCCGGCCCGGTTCGACTCCCCGGGGCTCGTTTACGACGCCGGCATCAGCGACTGGATGGGCTTCCTCCAGGGACAGGGAATCGACCTTGGTGTCGCCCCCATCGCAGCCAAGGACGTCAACCTCCCCTCGGTGGCACTGGGTGCCATGTCCGGCAGCCAGACCGTCACGCGGTCGGTCACGGCGGTGACGGCAGGAACCTACCGGGCAGCGATCACCCTTCCAGGCATCACCGCCACTGTCAGCCCGGCAGAGGTGACGCTGGCCGAGGGTGAAAGCGCCACGTTCACCATCACGTTCACCACCGCAGGGGCGCCGCTGAACGCATACTCCACCGGATCCCTGACGTGGACGTCGGGCGACAACACCGTCCGCTCACCGGTGGCGGTGCGGCCGGTGGCCTAGCGCCGCTGGTCTGGGGTCGAACGACGCCGGAACTCACCGCTGCTGGTGAGTCCCGGCGTCGTGCTTCTCCCGGCATAAGGCCGGTCCGCGAGGCGTGCAGGGATTCCTGATCGTTAGTGCACGAATCGTTCGGGTAACATTGATGGTGGCAGTAGTCTCGAAATGGAGTGGATACCGTGGCAAAAGAGAACGGCGCGCAGCGGTTCATGCGGGCAACCGGCAAGCTCAGGGCGATTTTTGGCCCCGCCAACAGGAGTTCGCTGGTCCACGACATGACCGAGGAGAACCGCAAACTGCTCGCCCAGCGTGAGGCCGAGACGCAGCAGTGGGAAACAGTCCGGCGCCCGGACGGCAGCACGTACGTTGTTCCCCGCAACCCCGATGACAAGTCCCTGCGCTAGCAGCCGCTGGGTCGTTTCGCCGGTCGAACCACTGCAGGCCGGGTTCTTTTTCCGGGTCCCGGCGTAAAATAAGGGCACTGGCAACCCGAAGGGCAGACGCTCTGACGCCTTCAAGCAGGGAAGGGGGTGGGACTTGTGGCACATGTGCTCAGTGGCTTTATGAACCTGACGGACAGGCTCCGGTTCGTATTCGGCCCTGCCGCCGTCGGCGATTCAGCTGCGCCGGTGGTTCACCTGCATGACGAGTATGAGCATGCTTCCGAAGATGATTTGGCCCAGTTCGAAGTCGAGACCGACTCGGAGGGGCACCACTATGCTGTCCGCAGGAGCGACCTGGAAAAGTGACAAGCCCTTATTTAAGCCCAAAGAAGCCCGGTGCGTTAACGCACCGGGCTTCTTTCTGCACTCGCTATGTCAGCGGTGGCTCTGACTGCGCTGGGGCAGGCGGCCTAGCGGCCGGTGCCGCCGTAGACGGTGGCAACAGCTTCGCTGTCCAGGTCGAATGCCTTGTGGATGGCGCGGACAGCGTCATCGAGCAGGTCAGCGTGGGTCACAACGGAAATGCGGATTTCCGAAGTGGAGATCATGTTGATGTTGATGCCTGCGGCGGACAGGGCCTTGAAGAACGTGGCCGAAACGCCCGGGTGGGAGCGCATGCCGGCGCCGATCAGCGACAGCTTGCCGATCTGCTCGTTGTACTCGATGCTTTCGAAACCGATCTCGGCCTGCGCAGCACGGAGGGCGGCAAGGGCATCGGCGCCCTCGACGATGGGCAGGGTGAAGGAGATGTCGGTCCTGCCGGTGCCGTGCGTGGAGACGTTCTGGACGATCATGTCAATGTTCGAGTGCGCGTCCGCGATGACCTGGAAGATCGCGGCAGCTTTGCCGGGGATGTCCGGAACACCGACGACGGTGACCTTTGCTTCCGAGCGGTCATGTGCAACACCGGAGATGATTGGCTGCTCCAAGGCAACTCCCTCTTGAGTCGTGATCTTGTCATCGGCGCCGGGCAGGACCCAGGTGCCTTCGTTCTGGCTGAATGAGGAACGGACGTGCAGCGGCACGCCGAACCGCCGGGCATATTCGACGCACCGGAGGTGGAGGATCTTGGCCCCGGAGGCGGCCAGTTCGAGCATCTCCTCGCTGGAGATGCGTTCGATTTTCTGTGCTGACGGAACGACGCGCGGGTCCGCGGTGTAGATGCCGTCAACATCGGTGTAGATCTCGCAGACGTCTGCCTCGAGGGCGGCGGCGAGGGCCACCGCCGTGGTGTCCGAACCGCCGCGGCCGAGGGTGGTGATCTCGTTGGTGGAGCGGCTCATGCCCTGGAAGCCGGCGACGATGGCAATGTGCCCCTTGTCCAGGGCGGTGCGGATACGGTGCGGGTCGACGTCGATGATCCGGGCTTTGCCGTGGATTCCGTCCGTGATCATGCCGGCCTGGGAACCCGTAAAGGATTGCGCGGACGCACCGAACTTGTTGATGGCCATGGCCAGCAGGGCCATGGAGATGCGCTCACCGGCGGAGAGGAGCATGTCCATCTCGCGGGCCGGGGCTGAATCGGTGACCTGGGCGGCAAGGTCAAGGAGCTCGTCGGTGGTGTCACCCATG
The DNA here is from genome assembly GCF_030817195.1 of Arthrobacter globiformis. Classification (NCBI taxonomy): domain Bacteria; kingdom Bacillati; phylum Actinomycetota; class Actinomycetes; order Micrococcales; family Micrococcaceae; genus Arthrobacter; species Arthrobacter globiformis. The sequence goes on from NZ_JAUSYZ010000001.1 coordinate 926,666, forward strand.
GCGGAGACGACGACGACGACTTCGTTGCCGGCCTTCTGGGCGTCGACCACGCGCCGGGCCACGCGCTTGATGCCGTCAGCGTCAGCCACCGAGGAGCCGCCGAACTTCTGCACAATGAGCTGCGTGGTGACAGCAGCATCTGCGGGCAGCTCCTGCGGCTGCGGTTCGGTTTTCACATCGGTACTGGGCATACTCATGCGTGCACCCTCACTGGATCAAATTGGAGTTCTGGAGGCCAGGCGGCCTTACGGCACGGCGGCATGTTGGTTTCAACAGTTTATCGCCGCCGTCCGCCCGCCGTGGAATTGTGACCCTTACAGTCAGCTGAGGGCATTCCGGCGGCCCTCGAAGGCCCTGCCCAGAGTGACTTCGTCCGCGTACTCAAGGTCGCCGCCCACGGGCAGCCCGGACGCGAGACGCGTGACCGCAATCCCGATGGACTGCAGCATGCGCGCCAAATAGGTGGCGGTGGCCTCGCCCTCAAGGTTCGGGTCGGTGGCGATGATGATCTCCTGGACAGCGCCGTCACTGAGCCGGTTGAGCAGTTCGCGGATCCGGAGCTGCTCCGGGCCGACACCGGCGATCGGGTTGATGGCGCCTCCGAGCACGTGGTAGCGGCCCCGGAATGAGCGGGTGCGCTCCACGGCCAGCACGTCCTTGGACTCCTCCACGACGCAGATGACGGAGGGATCACGCCTCGGATCCCGGCAAATGTTGCACAGTTCCTGCTCGGTCACGTTGCCGCAGGCGGCGCAGAACTTGACCCGCTCCTTGACGGTGGTGATGGCCTCCACCAGCCGCTTCATGTCCTGGGGGTCTGCCTCCAGGATGTGGAACGCCAGGCGCTGCGCGGACTTCGGTCCCACACCGGGAAGGCGTCCGAGCTCGTCGATCAGCTCCTGAACTGCACCCTCGTACACTTTTTCCTCGATTGCTTGGTTGAAAGATGGCCGGTGCCACCAGACGGGGCACCGGGACGTCGCGGGGCGGCCTGCCCGGCCCCTGGATCCTCGCCTCGGGCGGGAGCCGCTTCAGGGCCGGGTGCCGCTGCCTAGAACCGGGGCATCAGAGGGCTGCCGTCCAGTGACCGTTCTTCGATGAGCTTTCCGCCCAGAATACGCTCGACGGCGGCACGGCCAAAGACGCCCGACTCCTCAATGGTTTCGTCATCGGCGCTGGGGATGTCCTGCACGTACGGTGCCGGTTCCTCGATGCTCCGCGCGGGCGCCTTGGCCCGGCCAGCCTCGGCCTCCGGGCTGTTGCTGAGCCTCTGGTAGAGGCTCAGCTTGCCTCTGGCGGGAGTCTCGGGTGAAGGCGCCGGTGCGGCGGTACGGGCAGCCGCAACTGAGGGCCCGGCCTGGACTGACGGTCCTGCCTGGACTGACGGTCCTGCCTGGACTGCTGGGCCTGCCTGGACTGCTGGGCCGGGACCGGATGCGAACACGGGAACCCGGACCGGGGCGGCATCGGCGGCTGCAGTCACGGAGGGTGGGCGGACCCCCTGGGTGGTGGGTGCACCGTAGTCGTGGCTGGCAGCTGCCGGGGCGGATGCCATGGCGTAAGCACGCTCGAGCTCCGGGGCGCCGCGCTCGGCGGTTTCCGGTCCGCTCTCAGCAGGGGCGTTCCAATTCGGGGCGCCTTCACCCGGGGCGCTCCAACCCGGCACAGGTCCACCCGGCGCGGAGGACGGCTGGCCTTCAGTGGCCGGACCGTCAGGGTGCGGCGGCTGGGCGGCGGCCGGCGGGTACACCGGTGCGGCCGCCCCGGTTGACTCCTCGTCGCGCCCATTGTCAGCTGCGCCGGGGTATTTGCCCACGTTGCTTTCTGAGCCGAGAGCCCACACACCAGGTGTCTGCTCGACAGCACGGGACCACGGATCAGCCGAGGTGTCTGGAGCAGGCTGGCGCTGCGCCTGTGCCGGAGCAGCAGTTTTTGCAGGGGTCTGCGCAGCCGACGGTGCGGACCCGACAGATGCGGTTACCTTCGGTGCCTGTATCTCGGGCGCCTGTATCTTCGGTGCCTGTATCTCGGGCGCCGTTATCTCCGGTGCAGGCGCTGGGCTGCCCTGCCACTGGCGCGACGGCTCCCAGTCCATGGGAGGCTCTTCTTCCAGCGGAGGTGCGTCCTCGTCGAGCGGAGGGCCCCAATCGTCATCCGGATAGGAATAGTCGCCGGCTTGCTGCGGTCCACGGGCCTGCCCCTGTGCCGCAGGGGATTGGGGGACAGGGGCCTGTGAAGCCGCCGGCTCCGTGGCCGCCCGCTGTGAGACGGGTTGCCGGGACGGCACGGACGGTGCATCGCCGGACGCTCCAGCAGCGCCGCTGGCGCCGGCAGGCGCGGCAGGGGCAGCGGGTGCTGTAGTGGTTGATGCGCCAGCAGCGCTTCCGACGCCGGCGGGGGCTGCGGTGTCCGACCGGGACGCCGTGATGGTTGGTCCGGACCCTAGCGACGCGGAAACCGCTGGGGCCTCCGGCGAAGAAGGAGGGACATGCCCGGCGGCGGGCGCGTTGGACGAATCCGGCGACGCCCGAGCCGTGCCTGTTGCCGCAGGGCGGGCGGCGGGCTCCGGCTGTCCGGGGCCACCAGCGGGTGCCAGGCCCCAGTCTGCGTCGGTGGTGGTAGCCGGAATGTCCCGGCTAGTAGGCGCTTTTGGGTTTGGCTCAGAGCTCGCTGAGCTGCCGGCGCCTGCCACGGCGGTGATCTGGCAGTCGATGCCGATGGTTTTGTGGATGGCCTGGCGCAGATTCTCGGAGTGGTCTGCCCTGCCGAAGGCTCCGGCCAGCCCGGAGGTGGTGAAGATGAGCGTCAGGACCTGGCCGTCGAACTGGCCGACCTGGGCATTGGGCTCCACGAGCGCCCATGTGCTCCGCTTGATTCGTGCCAGGGTCTGCAGGACCTCGGGCCAGGCGCGGCGGAGTACCTCCACGTCGGCGTGCCCACCAGCCGGGGCTGCACCGGCAGAGACTGTGCTCGAAGGGGCTGCGTTCGAAGGGGCTTGGGCACTGGACTGCCGAGCGGGGGCCGAAGGGGCCGCCTGTGCCGCCACCGGCTCGGGGCCTTGGGCCTGTTGGCGCTGGGCCGGTTCAGGCCGCGGGGCAGCCTCCGGTGCCTGCGAGGCCGCGGGGCGCTGTGGCACGGACTCCCGGCCCTGGCCGTCGTGTGAGTCCGGGGCCGGGCGGCGGTCGCGTGCGGCGGCGTCATCCATGGGCCAGTCACCAGTGGTGATCCGCGGTGCTGCCAGGGCTTCCCGTCCGGGTGCGTCCTGTGCCGCTGGTGCGGCCTGGATGCTGGGCGGGCCCACCTGCTGCCCGCTTTGCCCCGGAGCCTGGGCCGGAGCCGGAGCGGACGGCGCGGAAGTGGACGCCGGAGCTGCCTCTGCCGCAGCAGGCGCAGGGGAATGAGCCGCAGCAGGGGAAACAGCGGGAGCAGGCGCGGCTGGAGCAGGCGCGCCTGCGGCCGGCGCAACCGCGGCGGGAACACCGGCGTCGGAACCTCCATAGTTCAGGCGCCGCTCCACGCGGTCGATCCTGGCGGCGATGCCGCGTTCGGTCTGCTCGGAACTGGGCAGCAGGATGCGGGCGCAGAGCAGTTCCAGGTGCAGCCGCGGCGACGTGGCACCCGTCATCTCCGTCAGCGCGGTGTTCGTGACATCGGCCGCGCGGGAGAGCTCGGCTGCGCCGAGATTGTGTGCCTGGCTCTGCATCCGGGCGATCTGGTCGGCCGGCATTCCGCGGAGGATGGCCTGCGCGCTTTCCGGCATGGCCTGCACGATGATGAGGTCGCGGAAGCGCTCCAGGAGATCCTCCACGAAGCGGCGGGGATCGTGCCCCGTCTGGATGACGCGGTCCACGGCGCGGAAGACGGTGGCGGCATCGGAAGCGGCGATGGCCTCGACGACGTCGTCCAGTAACGAGGCGTGTGTGTACCCGAGGAGTGCCACGGCGAGTTCGTAATCGAGGCCGTTGGGTCCGGCGCCGGCCATGAGCTGGTCCAGCACCGACAGCGAGTCCCGCACGGAGCCTGCACCCGCCCGGATCACCAGCGACAGCACGCCGGGGGCCACCGGGACGTTTTCCTGCTGGCAGAGCTGCTCGAGGTAGGCCATGAGCGGCTCCGGCGGAACGAGCCGGAACGGGTAGTGGTGCGTGCGGGAGCGGATGGTCCCGATGACCTTGTCCGGCTCGGTGGTGGCGAAGATGAACTTGATGTGTTCCGGCGGCTCTTCGACGATTTTCAGCAGGGCGTTGAAGCCTGCCGAGGTGACCATGTGGGCCTCGTCAATGATGAAGATCTTGTAGCGGTCCCGCACCGGAGCATAGGTGGCGCGTTCCCGAAGGTCGCGGGCGTCATCCACGCCGCCGTGGCTGGCGGCGTCGATCTCGATGACGTCGAGGGAGCCGGCACCGCCGCGGGCGAGTTCGACGCAGCTGGGGCAGACGCCGCACGGGGTGTCCGTGGGGCCCTTCGCGCAGTTGAGGCAACGCGCCAGGATGCGTGCAGACGTGGTCTTGCCGCAGCCGCGCGGGCCGGAGAAAAGGTAGGCGTGGTTCACGCGGTTCTTGCGCAACGCTGTCATCAGCGGCTCCGTGACGTGTTCCTGCCCGATAACGTCCGCGAACGAGTCCGGGCGGTACCTGCGGTAAAGGGCAGTTGTAACAGTCACAGGGAAAACCTACCTATAGGGACTGACATTAAATAAGAGACCCCTCATGCACCCGCCAGAGCCCATCTACCCTTGCTACCTTCCGGTCCTGGGGGAGTTCAACAGGATGACGCCACATGAGGGGCCGTCAGATACTTTACCCGAACTTTGGGCGTGGCTCGAATCGGCTCCGGTGGGGCAGTGGCGGGCGCCGCCGTCGTCTCAGCGGTGCCCGTTCACGGGCCAGCTCATGAACGCCGGCTCCTCGTAGGGGTGGGCCCGCCGCAATCCCTGCACAACGGCGTCGAGCACGTCCGCTTCCACGATGCACTCGATCCGGACCTCGGAAACCTCCTCCGGCTCTCCGGCGGTGCCGATGTAGGGGCGGGCTCCGGGCAAGGGGGTAAATCGTCCTATACCCGGCGACGTGAAGGAGCAGTGCGAGTAGTCACCCAGCCTGCCGGCGCCGGCATCGCCAATGGCGGTGAGCACCGCCTCGGCATGGGATTCGGGGACGTAAACCACGAGCGAATGCAGCTGGGACATGGCTTCATTTTCGGCCGATTGGGAGATGTCGGAAAGTTCAGGTATTCTAGTATCTGCTTTTGGTTCAAGAGCAGCTGGAGAATTCGCCTAGCGGCCTATGGCGCACGCCTGGAACGCGTGTTGGGTTAACGCCCTCGGGGGTTCAAATCCCCCATTCTCCGCCATCGGAAAACCCGGTTCTGACATTGTCAGGACCGGGTTTTCTGTTTCCTGCGTTGAGTACGGGCGGGGTTAGGTTACGCCCAGCCTCTGGAGCCGCTCGCGGGCGGCTAGCTGGCTGGGGCTAGCCGGGCCCAGTGCGCTGCGCACGACGGCGAGTGTCACCCTGGCGGCCAGCCTCACCGGCAGCGGCAGGGGGCCCAGCCGGGCAGTGCGCAGCCCAAGCAGCCGGCGGTAGCCAGGCTCCAAGCTCAGGACGGCGGCCTCGAAAAGCACTCGGTAACCCGGTTTCAGCAGGGGGTGGAGGGGCGGATTCCTGATGAAGGCGACTGTTTCGGCCACCCGTTCGTCGCAGCGAAGAGTGCCTCCGGCGAGCCATTCCCCAAGCTCCCGATTGAGGGCGTCCTTGCTCTCTGGCGGAAACTCCACGCCCATGAGCCTGCCCGCCTGAGCCCATTCGCGCACATAGGCATCCGGGCCTCCCGGGATGGGGCCGCCCCACAGCTCATGAGCGCGTAGGAACGAATCCGTGAACGTGATGTGCACCCAGCGGAGCAGTTCAGGATCGTTGGCGGAGTACTTCCGGACGTTGCCGCCGCCGTCGACGTACTTGCCGTTGACGGACTCATGCAGCCGGCCCACCCTGCCGGTTGCCGCTTGGGCTTCAGCCGTTGACCCGTACGTGAGGGCGTGGATCCACGCCGTAGTCCGGGCCAGCCTGCCCAGCGTATCCTCGCGGAAATTCGAATGGTCGTGGACGCCGGCGAGGACTGCGGGGTGCAGTGTCTGCATCAGCAGGGACCGGATGCCGCCAACGATGGTCGCCACGCCGCCATGGACGGCCCAGACCGCAGAGCCGGGGAGGAAATACCCGGGGTCGTCACCCTGGGCAAACTTCCGGGACCAGTCCGGCAGCGCATCCCGGCTGCCTGTCAGCGTGCGCTTCAGTTCCGCCTGCCATTCCCTCAGGAAAGTACCCATGTTTCATTCTCGCGCGCCAAGGCCGGCCGGTTAAGCCTACAAAAACCGCACGGGTGGCCCCCCAGTTTTAGGGGTTTCGCCGTGCTTTGGCCTGTGGCCACAATGGAGGACACGCTCGTCGAGCTAGGAGTTTGGCGGGTACTGAACCAGGAGAATTCTGTGGCAAATCATGGGGGACACAAGCACGCACCAGGGGCGGCCGGCCCGGGCCGGATCGCCTTGCGGAGCCTTTCCGCGGCGGTGGTTGTTGGCTTCTCCGTCTTTGCCTTCGGATTTCAGGGGCCCGCCGCCTCGATCCAGCAGCCCGTGGGTGCTGCCGTCCCGATTGCGCCTCCCTCGGGAGTCGTCGGGCCGGAGCTCCTTGATCCCGACAGCACCCCGCCCGGTTACGCGATCAGCGGGTCCGGGATCGCCGCACCGGCGAAGGCTCCCACCGGACGCACTGTGTCGAATACCGCCGTCAAGGCAACCAAGACGGGCACCGCCAAATCTCCCGGTGTGGCTTCCAGCGCGCTGAAGCGGCCCGGGGCAGGCTTCCTCATGGCACCCCTGGAGGTGCTGACTCCCAGTTCCCCGTTCGGCCTGCGGCACAGCCCGATCACCGGCGAAGGTGGAGAGTTTCACTGGGGCCAGGACTTCGCCGCCGCCTGCGGCACCCGTGTCTACGCTGCCGACGCCGGCGTGGTCCGGGCTGCCGGATGGCACCCCTGGGGCGGCGGCAACAGGGTGGAAATTGACCACGGCAATGGCCTGATCACCACGTACAACCACCTGCAGGGCATTGCCGTCGAAAAGGGCGACCATGTGCGAGTCGGCGAGATCATCGCGGAGGTGGGCACCACCGGATCCTCCACCGGCTGCCACCTGCATTTCGAGGTGATCAAGGACGGTCAGCACCAGGACCCGATGAACTGGAACCTGTTGCCCATCCGGCAGACCGACCAGCTGACACCTGCCGTATTTACCAGCTTCGAAGGCGGCGCTGCCAACACGTACGGGTGGGCGATCCCCAACATTCCCGGCAACAGCGGACCGGGCAACACTGACGACGGCCTGAGGCCGGTCACAGCAGCCGCAGTGGCCAACCCGGGCAGCGGCCCGTCAACCTCGCCCCGAACGACCCTCGTTGCCAGCTCGTCGACCTCCGGTTCCATCTCGTCCCGTCCATCGACCTCCAGCCCGACGGCGACTCCGACTGTTACGGCAAGCCCCAAGCCGACGTCGCCGAAGCCTCCGGCGACGGCCAAGCCCAAGCCCACGCCCACCCCGACGCCGACTCCCCCACCGACGCCAACTCCCACCCCGACACCGACGCCGACTCCCACACCGACCCCGACTCCCACCACACCGCCGGCGAACCCGGCTCCGGTCGACCCGGTTCCGGCTGATCCGACTCCCATCACGCCGCCGGCCGACCCGGCGCCCACCGAGTCCGTGACCCCGGCCCCCACCGAGCCGGTCGCACCCTCCGCGCCGATCACAGGTTCCACGCCTGCCCCTACGGAAGTTGCCCCCATCGAGCCGGATCCGGTCCCCACGGCGGCGGACCCCGTAACCACGGTTCCGGCTGTGCCGGCACCGGCGCCAGTTCCCACGTCGGAACCGGCAACCGTGACTTCGCCAAGTGCCGCGCCAACCGAGGATGCCGCCGCGGCAGCAGCGAACGCCACAGCAGAAGCTGTTCCGACGACGGAGCCCGCGGCGGCGCCGTAAACGGTGGCGGGCAGCCGACGTCGGGCTGTCCGCTTGCCGGGAAAGCCACGTGGTGAGGAGGTCCAGGGAATGCAACAGAGGCCAAAGCCGTTGTCATTAACGACAGCCATGCACCCGGCGAGAGAGCACGATGTGACTTCCCTCCACAAGATTCCGCCGACAGCCGACGGAACGCGCCCGGGTTTCGGCTGCCCTATGGGCGATGCAGTGCCGGCGCCGGATGCGTCCGCCGACGGCGGCTGTACGGGCTGTACCGGACGCGCTGGGCGGTTGGCCCGCCCTGCGCGGCAGCACGCCGTCGTCCTTCTTTCAAGCGGCCCCAGGCACGGTACGCCGGGCACTTTCCGGAAGAGCATTCCGCCCGGAACTGCCCAGGCACCGGCGGAATGCGGCAAACCCACAATGCGGCAAATTATTGGAGCGGTCATCGGGTGATGACCGAGCGAGGAAACGAAAGCGAGGAAGGTAGCCCGAAAGCGGCGGCGGTGTTGTAATTTTTCAACATGCCAACTCCCGTTTCCCCCTAGTTCGCTTTTTATCTGGTTGGATGGAACGTACTGAGAGGGACACAGGAGGCGCCCCGCTTCCTAACTACCGCGAAGGCAGCAATGGAGCTCATCGAGGCCGAGCATCCCCGGCCACGCCATTTTCTACTCCACCTGAGTGACCCCCACCTGTTGGGAGGTCCGGACCCCCTATACGGCGCAATTGACAGCGAAGCCCGCCTGATCCAGCTCTTCGACGAGGTTCAGGCCTCCGGCGCGCGCCCGGAAGCCGTGATTTTCACCGGCGACCTGGCAGACAAGGGTGACGCCGAGGCATACGCCAAGCTCCGCGCGATCGTGGAGCCCGCGTGCCTGGACCTCGGCGCCCAGGTCATCTGGGCCATGGGCAACCATGACAACCGCGCCAACTTCCGGGCCGGCTTGTTCGACCAGCCGGGCAACGACGATCCCGTCGACCACAGCTACTACGTCAACGGGCTGCGGGTCATCACCATGGACACGTCCGTGCCCGGCTACCACCACGGCGAACTCAGCGACAACCAGTTGGACTGGCTTGCAGGACAGCTGGAGACCCCCGCGCCGGACGGCACGATCCTTGCCCTGCACCATCCGCCGGTTCCGTCGGTGCTGGACCTGTCCGTGCTGGTAGAGCTCCGCGACCAGGCGTCCCTGGCAGCCGTGGTCCGGAACTCGGATGTCCGCAGCATCCTCGCCGGGCACCTGCATTACTCCACGACGGCGAGCTTCGCCGGCATCCCTGTGTCCGTGGCCTCGGCGACGTGCTACACCCAGGACCTGAACGTTCCGGTGGGCGGCACGCGCGGCCGCGACGGCGGACAGGCCTTCAACCTGGTGCACGTTTATGAGCACACGGTGGTGCATTCAGTGGTGCCGCTGGGCGCAACTCCGACTGTGGGCGAGTATGTCAGCCCCGAGGAGACCGAACGCCGCCTGGCAGCAGCCGGAATCCGCATCCCAGAGGGGGCCAAACGCCCGATGCTCACGCGGAAATAGAGGGCTCACGCGGAAGTAGCGTCAGTACACAGAAAACCCCCGCCGGAGCCAGATCCGGCGGGGTTTCTGCGTTTTGGAGCCTACTTTTCCCAGGGCGCCTTGATCGGGTAGTACTTCTCCAGGAAGTCCGTAACCAGCTCCGCACGTTCGCCGGCCGGAACCTCCGGGAAGCTGCCGTCATTGAGGCAGAAGAAGTCCAGGTTGCGTTTGGTCAGCAGCTTGGGCAGGTATTTCAGTCCCGACCGGAGCGTGGTGTCCACGTAGCGCACCTTGGCTGCCGTCTGGGTGACGGCCCGCCCGGTCAGCAGCGCGTAGTAGTGGTAGAAGGAATTCGTGACGGAGATGTTGTCTGCGGCCCTGAACGTGCTGGCGGCAGTCTTCGCGAACTCCGCGGGGAACTCCTGCTCCATCTGGGCAACCAGGCTGCGCCGCAGCGGTGCCGCCGTGTGCTCCAGGTGGCGGGTGGTGATCCGGCCGAAGCGGTTCCAGAGCAGTTTCCGGTTGACCCGGGCCGCGTTTTCGAAGCCGCTGCGTTCGGCGTCGTTCTCGCCAAGCCCGATGCGGGTCTCCGCCTCGATGAATTTGGTGATGCCGCCGGGAGTGAAGAACATGTCCGGCCCCACAGGCCGCCCGAAGAACATGTCGTCGTTGGAGTAGAGGAAGTGCTCGGAGAGGCCCTCGATGTGGTGCAGCTGGCACTCCACGGCCTGCGAGTTGTGCGTGGGCAGCACCGACGGGTCGGCGAAGAACTCCTCGCTCCGGACAATGGTCACGGAAGGGTGGTCGGCCAGCCATTCCGGCGCGGGGGAGTCCGTGGCGATGAAGATGCGGCGGACCCACGGCGCGAACATGTACACCGACCGGAGCGCGTACTTGAGCTCATTGATTTGCCGGTAGCGCGCCTCGTGGTCGTCCCCTTCGCCCAGGACAGCCCCAGCTTGCCGCGCACGCCGGGCGGCGATGTACTCCGGGGAGGTGCCGTCCACCCAGGAGAAGACCATGTCGATATCAAAGCTGATGTCGCTCGCGTGGTCAGCGAACATGTTCTCGATGGTGGGCCAGGTGTGGCCATATCGCTCAACCGTTCCGCGGACGGCATCGTGCGCCATCATGGTGCGGCGGGTCAGCGAGTTCTCGATCGGCAGGATTACTTCGTTGCCCAGAAAGCTCCACAGCTCAACCTGGACGCCGGCGGAGGCCCCGAATTCGAAGCCGCCGTTGGGCTCTACCCGCGGGCGGTACAACCGGAAGATGCGTGCCTGCCGGTTGACGGAGAGCTCGCCGTCGGCCACCAGGACGGACGTCTTCTTTTTCGCGTCCACGGTCATGGAGTAGAACGGCTCGCTCCGGCAGGCGTCAACGAGGGCGGACCGCAGCTTTTTGCGGTCCTTCCAGTCGAGTGCGATCACCGGACGGTCGTTGTTGCCCCGGACCAGCAGGTAATCCAGCCCGGCCCCGTCCAGCACATTCCGCAGGAAGAGCAGGTCCTCCACCATGGCCTGGTAGGGCGTCCGTGTGTCGTTGATCAGCGCATAGCGGCCTGACCGGCGAACGACGTCGGGGCGGTGCTTGAGGCGCGCCACAGCCGCCGGCGACGTTGCTTCCGCGAGTGCGGGTACGTCCTCGGATGCCTGACCGCCGTAGTAGATGTCATCCTGAACAGTCACGTCGGTAATGGTGTTTCTCCCAAGCTGCTAGGGGGTGAAGTCTTACTTGCATGATAGTCCTGCCGCTAAAACTTGCCGGGCAGGCGGCAGGGTGGTGGCCCGGCCCTCTGGCCCTCGGTCCCGGCCCCCTGTGCCGCGGCAGCGGGCTTAGCCCAGCAGCGCCTGCCGCCAACCGGCCAGGAACGCTGCCCCGGCGTCGTCGTGAATGACCGTTTCCGGCAGACCCAGGTCGGCGGCGGTGAGAACATCATAGGGCTTGGCCGGGACGCCGTCCGCGGGGCGGACGTCGACGTGTTTCACGGCGTGGTCGTTGTGGTGCAGCCAGTCGGCCATGGCATAGTCGGTGCGGGAATCGCCGACCGTCCGCCAGGCCTGCGGCGTGATTCCCTGGGCCGCCAGCAGCTCCACCGCGCGGCTCGCGCCAAGGTCCTTGCCCAACCGGACCGACTCAATGTCCGTGGAAATGATGGTGGGGTCCACGCGGTAGTCGATCTCGTCGTCGGAGTTCGGTGCGTGGTGCTCCAGCCGTACGACGCCGAAACCGTGGTGTTCCATGAGCTCCAGGGCCTCGGCATCAAACAGCTTCTGCTCGGCGAGGTACTCACTGTTGGGCACCTCGATGTGCTGCTCCACCGACACCATGGCGCGCTTGGTTTCATCGAAGAACATGTGGGACGCGTAGTCCTCAGCCACCATGCGCCGGATATCGTCGCCGTAGGCCGCCGGCACGGCAAGCTCGTGGTCCACGTGGATGGGGCCGGGGCCGGCAGCCGTGTAGCTGAACCACACAGCGCCCTTTTCGCAGATGGCGTGGATCAGCGTTCCGCCGGGCATACCGGCTGCGATCATGGGCGCCATGACCTGGTCACGGATGAACGCATCCGAGCGCCCGGTGTTGAAGATGACCGGTATTCCGGCGTTCGCGAGGGCCACCAGATCGGCAATGATTTCCGGTTTCACATCCCTGGTCACCGGGCTGGCGACCGGGCCGTCGACGTCCAGGAGAAGGGCCAGGGCGGGTGCCGACGGAGTGTGGGCACCGAACCCGGTGGCTGGGTTCGCTGAAGGTGCAGTCATGGCTCCATTCTGTCAGCCGGCACCGGCCAATCCGCCCAGACAGCGGGTCGCGGCCAGCATGTGACACATAGTTACTGTTTGGCTACAACCTCCCGCGGCGCGCTGATTCCACATTCCCTAGAACCGGCCAGTTGCTTACGCTTACAGGGTGATATTCAAAGCTGTGGGCGAGGGACGCCCTTACCCCGACCATGGTTTCAGTACCCCGAAAGACTGGGCGGCGCTTCCGCCCCGTCCCGTGCGGCTGGATGAACTTGTGACCACCAAGCGGACCCTGGACCTTGAAGCGCTCCTTGCCGAGGACTCCACTTTCTTTGGCGACCTGTTTCCCCACGTGGTGCAGTACCAGGGCACCCTCTACCTGGAGGATGGCCTGCACCGCGCGGTAAGGACGGCGCTCCACCAGCGCACCGCCATACATGCAAGGGTGCTCGTGATCGATGGCTAGGAAACCCAAGGACCTGACCGTTCTCCACGGTCACCGCGTCATTACCGGTCCAGAGCTCAGGGCCACGTTCGTCGACGACGACGAAAACGCGCAGAACCCGGGCCGGCTGCGCCGCCGGATCCTGCACGGTGTGGTGCTCGTGCTGCTGCTGGGCCTCATTGTCGCGGGGATCATGGGGGCGATGGGTGTGATGAGCGGGCAGATCAAGTTTCCGTCCACCATCCAGGCCCAGGAGAACTCCTCCGTCTGCCCCGCCACAACCTTCGACTACACGCCGCCCGCCAAGGTGAAGGTGAACATCCTCAACGCCACGAGCCGCAACGGACTAGCCAAGGCGGCAGCCAATGAATTCAAAGCCCGGAAGTTTGTTGTTGGCAACGTCGCCAACACGCAGACCGGATACCGCGGCGTGGCGGCAATCGTCTCGGGCGCTGCCGGACAGTCGGCGGCCTTCACCGTCCAGCGGAATCTGCCGGGCTCCGATTACTTCCAGGACGGGCGCAAGGACGCCAGCGTGGATGTGATCCTGACCAGCGACTACCGCGGCCTGGTCAAGCCGCAGCTTGTTGACCAGACTCCGGGGCAGCTCAGCTGCCCGCGGGAAAGCCGGCGCGTCGCCGACGATTCGCAGTGGCCGGTCATGCCCACTCAGGGCGCCAAGCCCTGATCTTCAGCGCCGCCCGGGTCCTGCCGCTGGCTGGCCCTTAGCCGGTCGGCTGATCCTGGCTGATCCTTAGCTGGCCGCAGCGGCCGGCGGCTGCAGGCGCAAGGGGCGGCCGCCGTCGTCGAACCTTGCCCCGGCGCCCAACTGGATGAAGCGGACGGTCCGGGAGATCCTGTCCTCCAGATCTTCGGTGGCGTCGCCGCCGCGGGCGGCGCTGGAGGAGAGGGTGCCGTGGATCAGCTGCGCCTGCTGGAGGGCATCGGCCTTGGGGAAGTAGCCCTGGTCCATGCCGTCGCGAATAATGTCCTGCAGCATGTCGTTGAGCCCGCCTACGTGATCCGCCAGCTTGGCGAACGACGCCGGCGAGAGGACTGAGCCCATGGCCGGACCCGGGGGCAGATGGCGGCGGCTGAGATCCTCCACCTGGGCACGCACGTACAGGGCCAGCTGGTCCACCGGATTGTCCAGCCGGGACAGCGACTCGCGCAGCCCCGTCATGAACCGTTCCGTCTCCACGAGTGCGTAGGCGATCAGGAGCTCTTCGATGTCGGCGTAGTAGTTGTAGACAGCCGTACGGCCAATCCCTGCGTGCCGGGCGACGTCCGTCATGGTGAGCCCGGGCAGGCCGTGGGAGAAGAGGAGCTCACCGAAGGCGTTCAGGATGCGGCGCTGGGTCTCGGCGCGTTGGGCAGCGTTGCTGGGGGCCGAGATCCGTGGCATAGGGACACTTTACCGCGATCTGTCACCAAACCGTTCCGAGTTTTTGTACAGCTAATGGGCCCCAAACGCCCTCCAGGGGACGATATCTGTACAAGAACTCAGGAAAGGGTCAGGCGGTGCAGGACTCAGACGGGGCAGCCGTCCGGGCCACACGCGTCGGCGTCGCCAGCCATCACCAGCGGGTGCGCCTCCTGCCAGGCCTGCTCGAGGGCCATGGTGAAGCTTGCCACGGGCTGGGCGCCGGACAGCCCGTACTTGCGGTCGATCACGAAGAACGGCACGCCGCTGATGCCCAGGGCGCGGGCCTCGGCGAAGTCGCGGCGGACGTCGTCGGCGTACTTGTCGGTGCTGAACAGCTCGGCAACGTCACGTGCATCGAGCCCAAGATCCGCGCCGACCGAGGCGAGGTAGCCGGGGCTGCCGATGTCCTTGCCGTGCTCGAAGTGGTCGCTGAGCAGCCGCTCCTTCGCCGCATCCTGCTTGCCGTGCGCGGCAGCCAGATGGATCAGCCTGTGGGCCGTAAAGCTGTTGGCAACCACGACGGCGTCAAACCGGTAGTTGAGGCCCTCACCTTTGGCCTGGGCTGCTACATGGTCGAACATCTGCATGACCTGGGCGGGGGCGAGGCCCTTGCGCGTGCTGAGGTAGTCCACTTCGGTGCCGTCGTAGTGTTCGGGCAGGGTCGGGTCCAGCTGGTAGCTGCGCCACTGCACCTCCACCTGGTCGCGGTGCGGGAACTCGGCGAGGGCGGCCTCGAACCGGCGCTTGCCGATGTAGCACCAGGGGCATGCGACGTCTGACCAGATCTCAATCTTCATGCCTGCGACAACTCCCGGGCCTTTCTGGGCATTCCTGCGCGGGCAGTTGCTTTGGTCACGCCGGCCGGACCCTGTTGCTTGGAAGCCCGGGTTCCCGCAGACCTTGTCTGGCGGCGGGTCCGGCCATATTGTTTGGACTAACTCCCGGCGGTCAGGCCGTACATTCGTGGGAGGCAATATGCGCATTGGACTGATATCGGCCCCATGGATCCCGGTTCCGCCGCCCGGGTACGGCGGCACCGAACGGGTGGTGGACAGCCTTGCGCGCGGCTTCGCCGCGGCCGGGCATGACGTCCTGCTGGCAGCCCCGTCCGACAGCACCTGCCCTGTTCCCCTGGCTCCACGGATGCGTCCCTCGCAACCGGCGGACTTGGGTTCCGCATTGTCTGAGCTGAGCCACATCATCAGGGCCTACGACGGCATGGCGGGTGTGGACATCATCCATGACCACACCATGAGCGGACCGCTGTATGCCCACCGGCCGGCCGGTGTCCCGGTGGTCACCACCATCCACATCCGGCTGGCCCCACAGGCCGTGGACCTGTATAGCGCAATCGGAAAGACCACCGGCATCATTGCCATCTCGCATGACCAGGTCAGCCGTTCGCCGGAAGTCCCGGTGGCAAAGGTGATCCACCATGGCATGGATGTGGCGTCCGTCCCGGTGGGCCAGGGGAACGGCGGCTACCTCTGTTTCCTCGGACGGCTGTCCCCGGACAAGGGCGTCCTCGAAGCAATCCACATTGCGCGTGCCGCTGTAATCCCCCTGCGCATCAGCGCCCGGATCCAGGGCCCGCAGGAGCAGGGCTATTTCGACGACGTCGTCAGGCCGGCGCTGGGGCCTGATGTGGAGTTCACGGGACCGCTGTCCGATGCCGAAAAATATGAACTGGTGGGCGGCGCGCTCGCGTTCCTGAATCCGATCCAGTGGCCGGAACCATTCGGACTCGTGATGATTGAGGCACTGGCCACCGGAACGCCCGTTGTGGGGACTCCCGCCGGTGCGGCGCCGGAAATCGTGGAGCACGGCGTCACGGGTTACCTGGGCGGCGTCGACGAGCTCGCTGGATTCGCCGCCCAGGCCGCAGGCCTCAGCCGGGCGGCCTGCCGCGCCTCGGTGGAGCAGCGCTTCAGCTCGGCCCGCATGGTGGCGGACCACCTGGCGCTCTATGAACAGATTCTCGGCTGACAGCCTGGAGCTGTCACTGCAGCGAAGACGGGACCGCGTCGGCGTCGTACTTGAGGCCGATCTGGCGGCGGATCTCGTCCATCGCGGCCATGACAGCCACGCTCTCGCTCGGGGGAAGAACAGTGCCCGCGGTGAGGCCTTCGCTGACCAAGCGCTCCATTTCGGCCGCCTGGTACTGCATCCCCCTGCTGGTCACCCGCTGGTCGAACTTCACCACGACGTTCCCCTGAGCGTCGAACCAGGTGAAGGGCGTCGGGTTGTACCAGGTGGGTTCGACGTCAATCCACCCCTCCGTCCCGATGATGGCGGCGCGGTTGTTTGATGCGATGTCCAGGGCGCAGTCCACGAGCGCCTGCTGTCCGTCCGCGTACTCGAAGATTGCTGCCGTTTGCCGGTCCACGCCCGTTGCCGTCATGGAAGCGCTGGCCCGGATGGTGTCCGGCGTGCCGAGGACGTCAAAGACAAAGGACACCGGGTAGACGCCGAGGTCCAGCAGTGCACCGCCGCCCAAGGCAGGATCGTTGAGCCGGTGCGCGGGATCCTTGGGAAGGTTCTGGTTGTGGCTGGCCGTGACCTTCCGGATCTGTCCGAGTGAGCCCTCAGCGATGATCTCGCGGAGCCGGATCATGTGGGGGAGGAAGCGGCTCCACATGGCCTCCAGTGCCACGAGGCCTTTGGCCTCAGCCAGCGTAAAGATTTCCTGCGCTTCCCGGGCGTTGATGGTGAACGGCTTCTCCACCAGCACGTGCTTTCCGGCGTTCAGGGCGAGCAGCGCATGGGCATGGTGGTACGTGTGCGGCGAGGCAATGTAAACGACGTCGACGTCCGGGTCCGCAACCAGTGCTTCGTAGCTTGCATGTGCGGTGGGAATGGCGAACTTTTCACTGAACGCCTTGCTCGATTCCGCGTTGCGGGAGCCGACGGCCTGCACAGTGAAGCCGTTTTCGGCCAGGTCCTGCGTTTGCAGGCCTGCGATGAATCCCGTGCCGAGGATTCCCCAGCGGATGTGTCCGTCGGAAGTGCCATTGGGGTGGTTGGTCACGTGCTCAGTCCTTTGCGGGGTTGGAGTTGGCGAGCGGGTACGCGACGTACGCGAACCGGGTGGAATCGGGCGCCCAGCTGTTGACGTTCAGCGTTCCCTGCCCGCCGAAGAGGGCCCAGGTCTGCAGCGGCGCGGCCCAGTTATCGGTTGAGACAAGTACGACGTCGACCGGCAGGTCCGCCGGGTGGCCTTGCGTGCCGCTGGGGAACCGGATGTAGCTGGCCAGGCGGCCGTCGGGGGACAGATGCGGGAACCAGTCGACGGTGTCGCTCGACAGCAGTTGCTCGCGGCCTCTGCCGTCCGCGCGCATGCGGGCGAGCTGTGCGTGACCGGGCGCGCTGGTGAACGCTTCCGTGTTGAAATAGAGCCATTTTCCGTCGGGCGAGTACTCGGGGCCGTCGCAGTGCCCGTCACCGGTGTCGAACCACGACGGCGGCCCGCCGTCCGCGGGCAAGGTCAGGAGCCGGCCGGGCTGCGTGAAGTTTCCGGCCTCGATTCCCACGTAGGCGAGCTCACCGCCGTCGGGACTTACACCGTGCAGGAAGTGGAAGAAGCCGTCGTCGGCCGTGACCCTCCGGCCCTCTCCGCCGCCAAGCGGCGCACGATAAATGTGACCGTCGTTTGCCGATAGGAAGATGCCTGTGCCGTCGGGCGCCAGGACGTGGTCGTTGTTGAGCTCGGGGATGCCGCTGAGGGGAACCTGGCTGAGATGGCCGCTGCCGAGCTCGACCCGCCAGAGCACGCCGTCCCCGTTGAGGATGAGGGCCGAGCCGTCGAGAGTCCAGTTGGGAGCTTCGAGGAGGAGTTCGTCGGACGCGAACACCAGCTCGCGGTCGCCGGTGACGGACGCAATCCAGACCTCGCAGCGCTGGCCCGACTGAAGGGTTCGCAACATTTCTAGAGCTCCTTGATCTGGATGTTCCGCCACCGGCATTGTGCGCCCTTTCCCCACCGGGCTTCGCCGAACATGGCGTCGCACCAGTGCGCCGGATGCCACCCGGCCAGGCTCACGCCGTCGAAAAGCGGGACAAATCGTGCATAGGTGCAGTTCCTTTACGCGGTCCAATGGATTTGGGCGGGCGGGCGGGGATGGAGTTGGCTGGATCAGTCCTTTGTGCTGAAGGCGGCGTCGAAGCTGGTCTGCGACGCCGGGAAGTCGAATTTCTTGAGGGCGGCGAGGGCTTCGGGGGCGCCGTGGAGGCGGTCCATGCCGGCGTCTTCCCATTCGACGGAGATCGGGCCGGTGTAGCCGATCGCAGTGAGGGCCCGGAAGCTCGATTCCCAGGGGACGTCGCCGCGGCCGGCGGAGACGAAGTCCCAGCCGCGGCGTGGGTCGCCCCAGGGCAGGTGCGAGCCCATCACGGTGTTCCGGCCGGTGGGGCGGAGCTTGGTGTCCTTGCAGTCCACGTGGTAAATCCGGTCTTTGAAGTCCCAGATGAAGGAAACCGGGTCGATGCCCTGCCACATGAAGTGGGAGGGGTCCCAGTTCAGGCCGAACGCTTCGCGGTGGCCGATGGCTTCGAGGGTGCGGACGGTGGTCCAGTAGTCGTAGGCGATTTCTGAGGGGTGGACTTCGTGGGCGAAGCGGACGCCGTTTTCGTCGAAGACGTCCAGGATGGGGTTCCAGCGGTCGGCGAAGTCCTGGTAGCCGGCGTCGATGACTTTTTCCGGGACGGGCGGGAACATGGCGACGTATTGCCAGATGGAGGAGCCGGTGAATCCGACGACGGTGTCCACGCCGAGGGCTTTGGCGAGGCGGGCGGTGTGTTTCATTTCCTCGGCGGCGCGTTGGCGGACGCCTTCGGGGTCGCCGTCGCCCCAGACTTTGGATCCGACGATGGCTTCGTGGCGGAAGTCGATGGGGTCATCGCAGACGGCCTGGCCTTTGAGGTGGTTGGAGATGGCCCAGACCTTGAGGTTGTACTTCTCCAGCACGGCGAGCTTGGACTCGACGTAGCCGGGTTCGTCCCAGCGCCAGGCGTCCAGGTGGTCCCCGGAGACGGCGATTTCCAGGCCGTCATAGCCCCAGCCGGAGGCGAGCCTGGCGACTTCCTCGAAGGGCAGGTCGGCCCACTGGCCGGTGAACAGGGTATACGGGCGGGGCATGTCAGGCTCCTTCGGTCGGTGTGGCGGCTGCGGCGCCGGTGGGCTGGACGAGTTGGATGATGGCGCTTTTCGCTGCCGCGGACTCCTCGACGGCGGCCAGCACGCGCTGGACGGCGAGGCCCTCCTCGAACGACGGCGACGGCGCGTCACCGGTGCCAATCGCGGATAGGAAGTCACGGATCTCGTGCGTGAAGGTGTGTTCCCAGCCGATGATGTGGCCCTGCGGCCACCACGCATCAAGGTAGGGGTGGTCGGGTTCGTTGACCAGGATCCGGCGGAAGCCCTGCTCCCGCACCGGGGCGGTGGCGTCCAGGAAGCCGAGTTCGTTCAGGTTCTCGAGGTCAAAGAGGATGGTGCCCTTCTCTCCGTAGATCTCCAGCTTCAGGGAGTTCTTCTGACCGGTGGCCACCCTGGAGACTTCGACGGAGGCGATGGCCCCGGAGGCGAGGGACAGCGTGGCCCAGGCGGCGTCGTCGACCGTCACGGTCTCCGGCCCGTGCTTTCCGGGCCGGACCGGCGTGAAGGTGTGCAGCCGGCCGGAGACCTCGGTGACGGCGTCGCCCAGGAGGAACAGGACCTGGTCGATCGCATGGGACGCGATGTCCCCGAGGGCGCCGGACCCGGCGGTTTCCTTGTTCAGCCGCCAGGTCATCGGTGACTCCGCGTCGGCGAGCCAGTCCTGCAGGTAGGCGGCGCGTACGTGCCGCACGGTGCCGACCCGGCCCTCCGCGATCAGCTCGCGGGCGAGTGCCAGGGCGGGCACGCGGCGGTAGTTGAACCCGACCATGGACTGCACACCCCTGGCACGGGCCACCTGGGCCGCGTCGGTCATGGCCTCGGCCTCGGCGAGCGTGTTGGCCAGCGGTT
Source organism: Arthrobacter globiformis (assembly GCF_030817195.1). NCBI lineage: Bacteria > Bacillati > Actinomycetota > Actinomycetes > Micrococcales > Micrococcaceae > Arthrobacter > Arthrobacter globiformis. The sequence continues at coordinate 946,825 of NZ_JAUSYZ010000001.1, forward strand.
TCTCCACGAGCACGTGCTTCCCGGCTTCGAGGGCGGCAATGGCGATCTCGGCGTGCATCCAGCCCGGGGCGCAGATATCGACGATATCGATGTCGTCCCGTTCCAGGACTGAACGCCAGTCCGTCGCGGACTCCGACCAGCCATACTTAGCGGCGGCCGCGGTGACCTGGCCGGCGTCCCGGCCCACGAGCACTTTCTGCTCGAAGGCCGGGACATCGAAGTAGGACGCGACGTTCCGCCACGCGTTTGAGTGGGCCTTGCCCATGAACGCGTAGCCGATCATCGCCACACCCAAACGGCGGTTGGCTCCCGGCGGTGTGCCGGGTGATTCGTGGGAAGTCATTGGTATTCCTAGAGAGTGAGGGCGGTGGGATTCCAGTCCTCGGGGAGGGCTGCGGACGCGGGGGCGGAGCTTTCGACGTCGATGAACGTTCCCGACTCCATGGACTCGGAGATCGAAACCATGGTGTCCAGGACGTGGTAGGCGAGGTTGCCGGTGGCTCGGTGCGGCACACCGGCCCGGATGGAGCGGGCCATGTCCAGCACACCCATGCCGCGTCCATTGGCCGGGCCGGTAGCGGGGATGACTGTCCAGTCCTCGTCGCCGGCGCGCCAGAGGCGTACGTCGCCGTCGAAGAAATTGGGGTCCGGGAGCGAGATGGTGGCCTCGGTGCCGGTGATCTCCACGAAGCCCATCCGTTGGCGCGGAGATTCGAAGCTGAAGACACTGTGCGAGGACTGGCCGCCCTCGAACTGGGCCATCGCGGAGACATGGGTGGGGACGTCAACGGTGAATTCCTCACCGGCCCTGGGACCGGAGCCGATGACACGGACTTCCTTGGCCTTGGACCCGACGGCGGCGACCTTGCGGACCGACCCGAACGTCTGGACCAGGGCAGTGAGGTAGTACGGGCCCATGTCGAACAGCGGCCCCGCACCGTACTGGAACAGGAAGGCCGGGTTGGGATGCCAGGCTTCCGGGCCGGGGGTCTGGAAGGTGGTCATCGCGGTGAGCGGGGTCCCGATGTCCCCCCGTTCGATGAGGCGGCGCGCCGTCTGGAGCCCGGCGCCGAGGAACGTGTCCGGGGCGCAGCCGAGGCGCAGTCCGGCGGCGTCGGCTGTTTTCAGCAGTCCGAGGCCTGATTCCCGGTCCAGCGAGAACGGCTTCTCAGTCCAGACGTGCTTGCCGGCGTTGACGGCGGCGGTGGCCACCTCGACGTGCGCGGCCGGGATGGTCAGGTTGACGATGATTTCGACGTCGGGATGGTTCAGTGCGGCGTCCACGCCGCCCCACTCGGGGACGCCGTATTCCTTGGCCCGCGCCTCGGCTGCCTCCTCGAAGAGGTCGGCGATGACGTGGACTTTCAGGTCCGGGAAGGCGGTCAGGTTGTCCAGGTACTGCTTGCTGATGACGCCTGCGCCGATGACGGCGACACCGACGGGGCCCCGGCGGGTGGATGCTGCGCCGCTCATGCCTGTGCTCCCTCGGTGGCCTTTGCGGAGTCGGAGGTCAGGAAGCTGAGCGACTGGGTGATGCCGTCGAAGATGTCCCCGGAGTAGTCGTCGAATTCCACGACGCCCACTTCCAGCGACTTTGCCGCGCCGATGACGTCCCACACCGGGATCTTGCCTTGGCCTGCCGGCTGCTGGGCCTTGGTGTCGGTGTTCAGCGGGCCGTCCTTGATGTGGATGAACTTCACCCGGTCGCCCAGCTTGGTCAGGATCTTCACCGGGTCCTGGCCACCCACGGCAACCCAGTAGGTGTCCACTTCGAGGACCAGCTCGGGGTCCAGCAGCCCTTCGAAGTACTCCAGGGCGGTCTGGCCCTCGATGCTGGACTCCAGCTCCCAGGCGTGGTTGTGGTAGCCGACGCGGATCCCGTATTCGGCGCCCTTCCTCGCGGCAGCGTTAAGCTTCGCCGCGGTGGCCTGGATGTCCTCGGCCTTCTGCCAGTGCTCGGCGGTGATGTACGGTTCGATCACCGTGCTGATGCCGAGCTCCTTGGCAGCGGCGAAGATCTCGTCCTGGTCCTGGCTCAGCAGCGGAGCATGGCCGGACGGGGCGGTCAGCCCGTTCTCCTTCAGCGCGGCACCGAGCTCCTTGGCCGTGGCCACGAAGTTGTACGGCTCAACCTGGGTGAAACCGATCTCCGCCACCTTCCGGATGGTGCCGGGCAGGTCCGCCTGAATGGCGTTGCGCAGGGTGTACAGCTGGAGTGAGTAAGACATTTCGTTCCTTTGCGGTGGTTGTATTGTTCTCAAAATTTGGTTCCTGGGCAACTGGCGGTTAGCGGCCCGCGAGGGATCCGCCGATGCCGCCAACGCTGAAGTACTTGTTCAGGGCGGCGAAGACGATGACCGGCGGGAGCATCATGATCACGGCGAGGGCCATGACGGACGTCCAGTCCGTCTGGTTCTGCTGGAAGAAGGACTGGACGCCCATGGGAAGGGTGAAGATCTCCGTGGAGCGCAGGAACACGATGGCGACGAGGTAGTCGTTCCAGGCGAGCAGGAAGGCGAAGATCGCGGTGGAGAGGATGCCGGGGAGGCTGTTGCGGAGCACGACCTTGGTGAAAGAGCCGAAGACGGAGCAGCCGTCGATCCAGGAGGCCTCCTCGAGGCTGATGGGGATGGAGTCGAAGTAGGCGGCCATCATCCAGGTGGCCACGGTCATGGTGGAGCCGACGTAGATGATGGTCAGGCCCAGTAGGTTGTCCACCAGTCCCATGCCGGCGAAGAGGATGAACAGCGGCACCACGGAGGTGATGATCGGCAGGGACTGCATGACGAAGAGCAGCAGGGAGTAGCCGGAGACGGCTTTGCTACGTCCGCGGGAGAGGACGTAGCCGGCGGGTGCGGCGACGGCTACGGAGACGACGACGGTGGAGAGCGTGGTGACGAGGCTGTTCTGCAGCCAGGTCGAGGCCAGGGTTTCGGAGAAGACGGAGCCGAAATTCTCGAGGGTGAAGCCTGTGGCGGTGCTCGTGGGGCCGGGGGTGAAGGCCAGGACCACGGTGACCATGATGGGGACGAGGACGATGGCGGTGATGGCCAGGATCGCGACGAGCCTCCACCACTGGCCGCGGTGGCCGGCTTCGGAAAGGACGCGGCGGTTTTTGGCTGGGCCGGCGACGCCGAGGACCGGGCCGGATTCGGGGTGGGCGTGGAGTGCTGCGCTCATTATTCGACGCTCGACTTTCGGATCTGGCGGTACAGGAGAACGGAGACGACCACCAGGGTCATGGTCATAAGGAATGCGATGGCCACGCCGGGACCGGTGGCGAAGTCCTGGAAGACTGTCCGGTAGGCGAGGACCACGAGGGAAGTGGTGGCGTCCACCGGGCCGCCGCCGGTGAGGAGGTAGATGGTGGGGAAGTCGTTGACGCAGAAGATGGTCATCAGGATCCAGCTGATGTAGGTGGACCGGGCGATCAGCGGCAGGGTGATCTGGCTGAACTGCTGGAAGCGGGTGGCGCCGTCCATGCTGGCTGCTTCGTAGACGGTGCTGTCCACGGAAGCCAGTGCCGCGGAGATCATCATCATCATGAAGGGGAAGCTGACCCAGACCTTGAACACCATGACGGTGAGGGCGGCGAGGCTCGGGTCGGCGAGGAAGAGCGGGGTGCCGAGCCCGAGGTTGCGGAACAGCGAGGGGATCAGGCTGTCGGGCGTGGCGACCAGCCAGTTCCACGCGGTGGAGGACACCACGATCGGGACCACCCACGGCAGCAGCAGGAGGACCTTGAAGGTGCCGCCGGCCGGGATTTTGGTGCGCAGCAGCAGGGCCAGGCCCAGGCCCACGAGCCAGGAGCCGAAGACGCCCACGATGGTGAAGAGCAGGGTGAACTGGGCGGCCTTCCAGAAGGCCGGTGAGGACAGGACGGTGGCAAAGTTTTCGCCGCCCACGAAATTGCCCGCTTCGATCAGGGAGCCGTCATGCGTGGCCTGCACGCCGGCCTCGATCAGCGGGTAGCCGTGGATGAGGACGAGCAGGATCACCGAGGGCAGCAGGAGCCAGAAGAATGTCCGGCTGGTCTGCGCAGTGAGCTTGCTCTTGCGGTTGGCGGGCCTCCCGGCCCCGCCGGGGGCTACCCCGCGGCGAGCCCGGCTCAGGCCGGTCTGGGCTGTGGTCAGTGCCATCGAAAGGCCGCTTACTTCTTAATGACTGACTTCAGGCCCGACTCAAAGGCCTGCAGTGCGGACCTGGCGTCGGTCTTGCCGGTCAGGACGGTCTGCGTGAACTGGTTCAGGGCCTGGCCGCCGTCGAGGACCGCAAGGTTGTCGTTGAGCACCGTCCCCTGGGAAGCGAAGGTCTTGGCGATCGGCTGCCATTCCTTCACGATCTTGACGTTGTTCGGGTCGCTGGCGAACTCCGGAATTTCGGTAATGGACTTGAAGACCGGCAGCGCGTTCATCAGCTTCTGCCGCCACAGTTCCTTCAGCTGGCCCATGTAGGAGACCAGGAAGGCTTCGGAGGAGGCCTGCGAGGGTGTGTTCGTGTACATCATGATGTTGTTCGGGAACACCAAGCCGCCCTTGTCCCCATGCGGGCCCGCAATCGGGCTCGCCACCACGATGTCCCCGGAAGTGTCACCGACACGCTCGGGGACGCCCAGGACGTAGGGGCCGAAGGCTGCCTTTTTGTTCTTCCACATGGCGTTGAGGTTTTCGGTGGTGTAACTCACCGACGCCGGGTCGACGATTCCATTGGAGACCAGTTCGAGGAGGAACTCGATGGCCTCCACGTTGCGGTCGTTCATGACGTCGAGCTCGCCGTCCTTGGTGAACACGCCGCCGCCGTTGTTGACCATCATCATGATCATCGAGTGGTTGCCGATGTTGTTGCCGGCGCCGGAACCGGTGGCGAAGCCGAAGGCGCCGACCTTCTTCAGCGCCTTGCCGGCCTCCAAGAGCGAAGCCCAGTCCTTTGGAACGTCCACGCCGGCCTGCTCGAACAGGGACTTGCGGTACCAGAACACACGCATGTCCAGCTGCCACGGGACGGCCACGTAGCCCTTGTCCGACTTGAAGGGCTCCAGCACGCCCGGCAGGAAGTCATCGAACTGGCCGTTCTTCTTGAGCTCGTCAATGACCTTGTCCGCGTAGGCGATCTGGCCCTGCTTCTCGAACTGGAAGGCCTGGAAACCGCCACCGGTGGACACCGCGGGACCAGTTTTGGATGCGATGGCGGATGAGAACGTCTGGTAGAAGTTGTTCCACTGGATGGTCTGGTAGCTGGCCTTGAGGTTGCCGGACGCCGGCGAGTAGCCTTCCACGATCTTCTTGGCGGCGTCGTTGTAGGCGGGCGTTGCCCATGGCATATCCCAGAATTTGATGACTCCGTTTCCGCCCCCGCCGCCGCCCTGGGAGGCTGAGCCGCCGCCGCAGGCGGCCAGGAGGGGAGCGGATGCGGCGGCGGCGGCGAAGCCGAGGAATCCCCTGCGGGAGAAAGCGGAGGAGGAATTAGCAGACACGGTGTTTCCTTTCAGGCCCGGGCTGCTGAATGCCCGGTCCCTTCTCGACGATGAGTGGATGGTGAAGGTGACGCTGGATTGCTGGGAAAGACTGTCTAGTCGGTGAGCTGGCTGAGGAGCGACATGGCCGCGGTGAACTGCGCCAGATCGTTGGCGGGGTTACCGGACGAGATGTGCGAGTGGACCCTTGACCAGCTGGTGCGGTGAGCCGATTCGTAAAGTGTGGGAAGCGTCGTCGCCCCCTCCGCGGTGACGATGCGGACCTCTGCCGGCCACGCCGCCGCGGGGTCCGGCAGCACGATGTCGGCACGTCCCGTAGAAGTGAGAACGCAGATGCTTGCCGTCGCCGGCAACGACGACGTGATGATGCCCTGCAGGGCAACGGGTGCTCCACCGGGGAGGACGGCGGCCAGTGTGTAGCCGTTGGCGCTGCGCTGGACCATCCTCACGTTGCGCAGTTCAATGCCGGAGTGCAGGACTGCGGAGAGTTGCTCCGTCAGCAGCTGCAGGGGATCTGTTCCGGGTGTTGCCACGGCAACCGAGTCCATCAGCACGGCGTCGCCAAGGGCATCGGCAATGACACTCTCCACGTTTGTGCGGGGCCCGGCGAGTACTGCGTTTCCGGCCCAGCGCTGGTCGAGAACCACTGCCGCCCCGGACTCTGACGCTTCGGCGGCCAGTTGGTCCGCGCCCTCGGGGACCGGTGAAGCCACGACGACGCCCCGGGCGCCGCTGCGGATCGCGTCGGCGGCCCGTCGGGTCCAGCCAGAGTGGCCGGCGACAGCGATGACATCGGGAGCCGGCCCTTCGGCCGGGGCCGGACCGAAGGACAGGGGGAGGGAAGCGGCGACGGCGGCCACGGACCCGGCCGTTTGCGCCTGCGGGTCCGCGTACAGGGACAGCTGCGCGGTCATGCGCTGACCTCCTCGGCTGCGGTGGCGCCGGTGGTGCCGGCGTCCACGAGGCTGACGGCGGCGTCGGCGATGGACAGGGCGAACTCAAGGTCATGGATTAGCGTTTCGGCCGACGGCGGCTGGCCGGTGCCGTTGGCCAGTTCGGCGAGCTTGCGCCATTCGCCTTCGTAGCCGTTGTGGCCGTAGGGGCCAAGGAACAAGGTCTTCCCGTCCTTCCGGATCTGCGCTGCTGCGGAGCCGGCGTGGACGTACGACGGCGTGAAGTCGATCCTCAGGGCGGCCTCATTGCCGATGGCTTCGAACACCCATGCCGGTTCCCAGGTGGCGTTCATGGCGGCGCGCAGCTCGATGGCCACAGCCCCGGCGCGCAGCGAAATGACATAGCCGAACGGGTGCGCGACTTCGGCGTGGAGGACCTCCACCGACGCAAAGTCGGGGGCGAAACGGCGGACCAGGGGCAGATCGTGGATGGCCAGGCCCATCACGCCGCCCCGGAGCATGGCCTTGGTGACCTCGGGTCCGGAGGCGTCGCGCTCCGGCATGGGAATCCGGCCCACGATTTCGGTGGCGAAGTCCTCAAAGCGCGGGTTGGGCGGCAGGATGATGGAGGAGCGGATGGTGTGGACTTGCTCCGGCAGATCACCCCAGGCTGCTTCGGCTGCCAGCCAGCCCGGATCGAAGGTGTGCATCGCTCCGACGATGATGGGGACGCCGGTCTCGGCCGAGACGGCGGAGATGCCCGCTGCTTCCTCCCCGGTCATCGCGAAGGGCTTCTCGCACAGCACCGCCTTCTTGCCCGCCCGGCAGCTGGCGATGACTTGGGCGGCATGGAACTGGTGCGGGCTGCAGATGGCCACGATGTCCACGTCTGGATCGGCCAGCAGTTCCTCCATGCTGGTGCTGAAGCGGGCGCCCACCCGGCCTGCAACGGATTCGGCCACGGCCGGATCCACGTCCATGATGTGCCGTACCTGCAGAATGTCGGTGAGTCTGGCAAGGGACGGAAGGTGGATTGCCTGGGTGACAGGCCCCGCGCCCAGGATGCCGACGCCAAGAGGGGCGCCTGGTTGGTGCTGGCTCGACAAGGTCATTACCTCTTTGTAATCGCCGGAAAAAGCTCTGCCCGCCGCACCCCGTGCTGCCTGGTGATGCGGCTCACAGCTCAACCTAGAACCACTTTTGACGAGCGTCAAGCAAAAGTCGGAAAGTTATCGACATTCTTTGTGTCCTGTGACACGCAGAAGCATTCGTGCTATCACTGAAGCCATGAGTCCACGAACGGGAAATGGCCAGACTGCGGAGCCGGTTTCCGCCGACGGCACGGGCAGCCTGTCCCGCGCCGGCGACCTTTTTCAGCTGCTCCGTGACGGCAAGGCCCGGACCCGGGCCGAGCTGGCGCTGACCACAGGACTTGCCCGTTCCACGGTGGCGTCCCGCATTGATGCGCTGATTGCCTCAGGGCTGGTGGGCCCCGCCGGTGAGGCGACATCGAGCGGCGGCAGGCCGCCGTCGCGCTTTGCCTTCAAGCCGGCCGCCCGGGCAGTGCTGGCCGTCGACGTCGGTGCCACCCACGTGATCATCGCGGTCACTGACCTGGGTGGAAACATCCTCAGCGAACGTCGTCTGGTCCAGGATGTGGCCGAGGGGCCGGAAGCAGTGCTGGGCCGGCTCGTGACCGAGGCGACCTCGCTGCTGGCTGAGACGGGACGGACCACGGAGGACCTCGCCGGCGTCGGAATCGGCCTGCCGGGGCCTGTGGAACACGCCACCGGCAGGCCGGTGAAGCCGCCCATCATGCCGGGCTGGGACGGGTTCGACGTGGTCAGCCACGTCCAGCGCTCGTTCCCTGTCCCGGTGCTGGTGGACAACGACGTCAACATCATGGCGCTGGGTGAACGCACAGGCCACTGGCCGGAGCACGATAACTTCCTGTTCATCAAGGTGGCCACAGGCATCGGGGCCGGCATCATCAGCAACGGTGAACTGCAGCGCGGCGCCAACGGCACCGCCGGGGACCTCGGCCACGTCCGGGTGCCCCGGGGCGATGACGTCCTGTGCCGGTGCGGCAACTACGGCTGCCTCGAGGCACTCGCATCAGGCCCTGCCGTGGCACGGGCACTGGCGGCACAGGGCGTTGAGGCAGAGAGCGGAGCCGACGTCCTCCGCCTGGTGGCCGGGGGCAACCTGCAGGCCATTCAGGCCCTTCGCCAGGCTGGCCGGGACGTGGGCGATGTGCTTGCCACGGTGGTGAACCTGCTGAATCCGTCGGTCATTGTGGTGGGCGGAAGCCTCGGCCAGGCCGGTGAACACCTCATGGCGGGCGTGCGCGAAGTGGTCTACCGCAGGTCGCTCCCGCTCGCCACCACGCACCTGCGCATCGGCCTGTCCATGGCGGGCGGCCAGGCTGCCGTGCTGGGCGCGAGCCAGATGGTCACCCAGCACGTCCTGTCCCCGACCGTCATTGAAGCCACACTGCAGGCCACGGGGTAGCCGGAGCACGCCGGCCTGGTGGCCGTAGCCCAATGCCCGCAGGCCCATGGGATTGCGGACACAGGGAGACCAACTTTCACATCCAAGCGAAAACGGAGTCTTGAAATTGAGCACGCAGAAAAACGCGGCCCTGAGGGTTGGCGTCATCGGGATCGGCTGGGCCGGCCAGCAACACATCGAGGCCTACAAGAAAATGGACGGCGTGGAGCTCGTTGCGGTCGCCGCGATGGAAGAGGACCTGCTTAAGAGCATCAAGGACGAGTACAGCGTCCCCCACACGTTTGCCCGCTGGGAGGACCTGATCGAACTCGACGGGCTCGACGCCGTGAGCGTGGCCGTGCCGACCTTCCTGCACGCCCCGATTACCATCGCAGCGCTTGAACGCGGGCTGCACGTCCTGAGCGAAAAGCCCCTGGCGCGCAACGGCGAGGAAGGCCTCCAGATGGTGGAAGCGGCGCGGAAAGCCGGCCGCGTGCTGGACGTGGCCTTCAACCACCGCCGCCGCGGTGACATCCAAAAGCTGAAAGGCATCATCGACGACGGCGAACTCGGCCGGCCGTACTACGCCAAGGCTTCGTGGCTCCGCCGGCAGGGGATCCCCATGCTGGGCAGCTGGTTCACCAACCCTGCCCTGGCAGGCGGCGGCCCGCTGGCCGACATCGGCGTCCACGTCCTGGACTATGCCCTGCACCTGCTGGGCGAACCCAGGGTCATCTCCGTCTCGGCGTCGACACATTCCGAGCTTGGCCCCCGCGGCCTGGGCGGCAACGCCCGCTACACCGCCATGAAGTCCTCCCACAAGTTTGAGGTGGAGGACTTCGCCTCGGCGTTCATCCGGCTTGAAGGCGGCGGCACGCTGATCCTCGAAGCCGGCTGGGCAGCCTACCGGGACGAGGAGGACCTGATGGACTTCATCGTCTATGGCACCGACGGCGGCGCGGAACTCCGCGCCGTCGGGGCCTCCAACGTCCCCGTCGCAGATGTCCGGATCTTCAAGGAAAAGGACGGCGAGAACGCCGACTACGTCGTGGTGGCGGAGCCGGGCCGGGCGCACCAGGCCGTGGTGGAGGACTTTGTGGAAGCCGTCCGCGGCGGCGAAACCGTGTGGGGAGCCCACGACGGCTCGCTCGCCCTGACCCGTGCCCTGGTGCTCGACGCCTGCTACAAATCCGCCCTCGAACAGCGCGAAGTGAGGCTCTGACATGGCCGACAAACTCAACATCCTGGTGTGGAACGAAGGTGTCCACGAGGCCCGCAACCAGCCGGAAACCATGGCTGAGATGTACCCCAAGGGCATGCACGGCGCCATCGCCGACGGACTCAAGGGTTTCTACCCGGACTCCGGCATCACCACGGCCACGCTGGCGGACCCCGAACACGGCCTGTCCGAGGAGACCCTCGCCGCCACGGACGTGCTCCTGTGGTGGGGGCACGTCGCCCACGGCGACGTCAGCGACGAGGTGGTGGACCGCGTACAGCGGCACGTCCTGGGCGGCATGGGCCTGATCGTCCTGCACTCAGGACACTTCGCCAAGGTCTTCACGAAACTGCTCGGCACCACATGCTCGCTGAAGTGGCGGAACGAGGGCGAGCGGGAACTCGTGTGGACGGTAAAGCCTTCGCATCCGATCGCCGCCGGCGTGGAAAGCCCCATCGTGATCCCGAAGCAGGAGATGTACGGGGAGCTCTTCGACATTCCGGAGCCCGACGACCTTATCTTCATCAGCTCCTTCGAAGGCGGCGAGGTGTTCCGCTCGGGTGTGACGTTCACGCGCGGCAAGGGACGGATCTTCTACTTCAGCCCGGGCGACCAGGAGTACCCCGTGTACCACCAGCCGCAGATCCAGCAGGTGATCGCCAACGGCGTGGGGTGGGTGGCGCAGCCGGGGCGGTTCCGCGAGGCGCCGGGCGTCAGCAACGCCCAGCGGGACTGGTTCCTGCAGGCTCCCTAAGAAGGCCTCCCGTCCAGCGCGAACGCACACTTGGGACCCGCCGGTCCAGCGCGAACGCACACTTGGGACCCGCCGACTTTCCGTCCTTGGGGGCGCCGCGTGATAGCAATAAGGGTGATGAAACCCCTTGCCCGCTCCCAGCACACTGACGTCCGCGCCCTATGAGGGGCAGCACCGGAACGAAGGTTCCCCGCAGCTGGATCCTGCTCGCGTGCATAGGACTCATCGCCCTCAACATGCGGGGCCCCTTCGTGGCGGTGGCACCGGTACTGGGCCCGATGCAGCGGGAGCTGGGTTTTTCACCCGTTGAGCTGGGCCTGCTGACCGGGATTCCGGTCCTGTGCTTCTCGCTCGCGGCGCCCCTTGCCTCGCTGGCCGGACGCCGGCTCGGGGCGGAACTGGCCATTACCCTCACGCTGGCGGGCGTCCTCGCCGGTGTGGCGGTCCGTTCGGCCGGCGGCGGGGTCATGGTGATGGCGGGAACGGTCATCCTGGGCCTGGCCATCACCGTGGGCAACATCGCGGTGCCGCTGATCATCCGGCGGGATTTCTCATCGCGGCGCCAAGGGACCGCCATGGGCATCTACACGGCTGCGCTGAACGTCGGCTCGTTTGCTACGTCCGTGGTCACGGCGCCGCTGGCCGAGCTGGCCGGCTGGCGGGCTGCCATTGCGGGCTCCGCGGCCTTCGCCATCGCGGCCGTCGGCGTCTGGATTTTCGCCTCCGGACGCCGGGCTTTCCTCCCCGCGGCCGACGACGGCACTGGCGGCCCGCCTCCAGCCGGCCGCCCGGCGTCTCGATGGATCACGGTGGGGCTGACGCTGGGTTTCGCCGGCCAGGCCATCTCCTATTACGGCGTGACCGCCTGGCTGCCCACTCTGCTTTCCGATGAACTCGGCATGACGCCGGCAGCCGCCGGGGCGGGCTCCTCCCTGTTCCAGATCATGGCCATCGCGGGCGGCCTGGGTGTGCCGCTTGCGGCCCGGTTCATGAGTACGACGGCGGTCGCGGTCACCTTGGGTGCCATGTGGCTGACCGTTCCGCTGGGGCTGCTGTTCGTTCCCCAGCTGTGGTGGCTGTGGTCCTCGCTCGGGGGAGTGGCGCAGGGCGGCGGCATCACACTCATCTTCATCGCCATCATCAAGCTCGCCCAGGACCAGGCGTCCGCGGGCAGGATATCGGCGATCGTCCAGGGTGTGGGCTACGGCGTAGCGGCGCTGGCCCCGACTGTGGTGGGCTACGTCCACAGCACCTCGGGCAGCTGGGCCATGCCCCTCCTGGTGATCCTCGGGTCCGTGCTGGCGTTCGTCATTTCGACAACGCTCTCCGTACGGAAGGTGCCCCGCCAGCGCTAGCTGCGGTCCCGCCGTCGTACATTCCTTAAACCTCAAAGCGCGAACTGGCAGCTAACGCCCTCAAACGTGGGTTTTTGGGTCATTAGCTGCCAGTTCGCGCTTCAAGGTGGTTCCGCTGCCGGGCCGCCCCCCCGGCCTTCGGGGGTGCCTGTTGCGAAGGGCGTGGCGGCCCGGCGGGCGGAAGTCTGAGCCGGTTCGGAGGGCGATGCCTAGGCGGCGACGAGCTCGTCCTCGATGGCCTCGGCTGTGGCGTCGATGCTCTCGCGGGCTTCGTGCAGGTACCGGGCGTAGGCGGGAACCGTGAGGAAGCTGGGGAACTTGTCGCTCAGCGTGACCTCCTCGAAGATGTCGCGGGCATCGGCAAAGCGGTCACCGTCGAAGCGCTCCAGCCGGGCGAACTCCTCGTCCAGCATCTCCTCCACCCATTCCCGGCTGATGATCTCGCCGTGGTCGGTGATGGCGCGGGAGTAGATCCACTGCCACAGCTGCGAGCGGGAGATTTCCGCGGTGGCGGCGTCTTCCATGAGGTTGTGGATGGCGACTGCGCCGTTGCCGCGCAGCCAGGATTCGATGTAGCGGATGCCCACTTCGATGTTGTTCCGGATGCCCTGTTCGGTGATGGTGCCCTGTGTGGCGGCCACGTTGATGAGGGCCCGGTCGTCCGGGGTGACGTCTTCACGCAGGCGCTCCAGCTGGTTGGGCTTATCGCCGAGGACGCCGTCGAACACCTCGCGGCACACGGGGACCAGGTCCGGGTGCGCTACCCAGGAGCCGTCGAAGCCGTCGGCTGCCTCGCGGGTTTTGTCCGCGCGGACCTTTTCGAAGGCGTTGGCGTTGGCGGCCTCATCCTTGCGGTTGGGAACGGCGGCGGCCATGCCGCCGATGGCCATGGCGCCGCGCTTGTGGCAGGCCCGGACCAGCTGTTCGGTGTAGGCGCGCATGAACGGGGCCGTCATGGTCACCTGGCCGCGGTCCGGCAGGACGAAGCGCGGGCCGCGGGTGCGGAAGTTCTTGATGAGGGAGAAGATGTAGTCCCAGCGGCCGGCGTTCAGGCCGGCGGCGTGGTCCCGCAGCTCGAACAGGATCTCCTCCATCTCGAACGCGGCTGTGATGGTTTCGATCAGCACGGTCGCACGGATGGTGCCCTGCGGGATGCCGAGCAGGTCCTGGGCCAGGATGAAGATGTCGTTCCAGAGCCGGGCTTCGAGGTGGTTTTCGATCTTGGGCAGGTAGAAGTACGGGCCCTTGCCCTGGGCCAGGAGGCGGCGGGCGTTGTGGAAGAAGTACAGGCCGAAGTCCACGATGCCGCCGGCGATCGGTTCGCCGTTGATCAGCATGTGCTTCTCCGGCAGGTGCCAGCCGCGGGGCCGGACCACGATGGTGGGCAGCTCCTCGGCGGCCTTGAGCTTGTATTCCTTGCCCTCGGGCGAGGTGAAGTCGATCCGGCGCTCCAGCGCGTCCGTGAGGTTGAGCTGGCCCTGGATGACGTTGCGCCACGACGGCGTGGAGGAGTCTTCCATGTCCGCCAGCCACACCTTGGCGCCGGAGTTCAGGGCGTTGATGGTCATTTTGCGGTCCACCGGTCCGGTGATCTCCACCCGGCGGTCCTCCAGGCCAGGAGCCGGGGGAGCGACCCGCCAGTTCGGATCGTTCCGGACGGACTCGGTCTCGCGGAGGAACCGAGGGTCCTGGCCGCGGGCGATGTCCTCCCGCCGGGCCTTGCGGGCCCGCAGCAGTTCTTGCCGCCGGTCCGCTGTGGCCCGGTGCAGCTGCGCAATGAAGCCCAGCGCGTCCGGAGTAAGCACCTCGCCCTGCCGGCAAATGGGCTGCGCGGTCAGAGTGATCCCGTTAATCGTGAAGTTGTCAGTGAAGCTGTTCATTTCAATTCTCTCCTCAGAAGAAGCAATTTCGACGGCGGTGCGGCGGCTGGTGCTGGGAGGCCGAAAAAGGCAATCCTCCGCGTGCTATTCCCCATGCCCGGCAAGGGCCTCGCAAAGCTCGGCCAAGCCGGGGCATAGGGCCCCTTTTACGCACGCTTCCGGATCACCTTTTCCGGCCCGAGGCTTGGGCACCTGGGTGCCGGCCGCCGTCGTGCCTTCGAGTGAGCGATGACGACAGCTCACCTTTGGGCTTGAATGGGGACTAGTGGAACTGGCCCTCTTCGGTCGATCCGACCAGAGCGAGGGTGGATGCGTTCGGGTTGAGCGCAGTGGAGATGTCGTCGAAGTAGCCGGTGCCGACTTCGCGCTGGTGCTTGGTTGCGGTGTAGCCGCGGGACTCGGAGGCGAATTCCTTCTCCTGCAGTTCGACGTAGGCGCTCATGCCTTCGCGGGCGTAGCCGTGGGCGAGGTCGAACATCGAGTAGTTCAGGGCGTGGAAGCCGGCCAGGGTGATGAACTGAAACGTGAAGCCCATGGCGCCGAGTTCGCGCTGGAACTTGGCGATGGTGGCGTCGTCCAGGTGCTTGCGCCAGTTGAAGGACGGGGAGCAGTTGTAGGAGAGCATCTGGTCCGGGAACTCGGCCTTGACCGCTTCGGCGAACTTGCGGGCCAGCTCCAGGTCCGGGGTGCCGGTTTCCATCCAGATGAGATCGGAGTAGGGTGCGTAGGCCTTGGCGCGGGCGATGCAGGGTTCGATGCCGTTGCGGACCTTGTAGAAGCCTTCGGCCGTGCGCTCACCGGTGATGAACTCCTGGTCCCGCTCGTCGACGTCGGACGTGATCAGGGTTGCTGCCTCGGCGTCGGTGCGGGCGATGACCACGGTCGGGGTGCCGGCGACGTCGGCGGCGAGGCGGGCCGCGTTCAGGGTCCGGACGTGCTGCTGGGTGGGGATCAGGACCTTGCCGCCGAGGTGGCCGCACTTCTTCTCGGAGGCGAGCTGGTCTTCCCAGTGAACGCCCGAGGCGCCGGCCTGGATCATGGACTTCATTAGCTCGTAGGCGTTCAGCGGCCCGCCGAAGCCGGCTTCGGCGTCGGCGACGATCGGGACCAGCCAGTCCTCAACGGTCTGGATGCCCTCGGAGAATTCGATCTGGTCTGCGCGGAGGAGGGCGTTGTTGATGCGGCGGACCACCGTGGGAACGGAGTTGGCCGGGTACAGCGACTGGTCAGGGTAGGTGTGGCCGGAGTTGTTGGCGTCCGCGGCAACCTGCCAGCCGGAGAGGTAGATGGCGCGCAGGCCAGCCTTGACCTGCTGTACGGCCTGGTTGCCGGTCAGGGCGCCGAGGGCGTTGGTGTACTTGCCGGTCTTGTGCTCCTCGGTGAGCTGCTTCCACAGCTTCTCGGAGCCGCGCTTGGCAAGGGTGTGCTCTTCGGAGACACGGCCGCGGAGACGGACGACGTCGGCGGCTGAGTAGTCCCGAGTGACGCCTTCCCAGCGCGGGTTGGCAGCCCACTCGAGCTCCAGGGCGGCGGCCTGCTGTTCGGGCGTCTGCTGGTTGGGCTCAAATGCTGCAGTCATCTTTGTCTCCTTGTTAGCTCCCGGGCCATTCCGGGAAGTTTTTCCGGGCTGACCGTCCCTGCGCCTTTGCAGGTCCGGCCAGTTTCCGGAGGGGTTTTCCTTCGTGACACCTACTTTTCTGCACTTCCAAAGAGCTTTCTAGAGGAAAAAGGTGGAAAGAAATGCGTTTCTTCGCGTATTCTTCAGAAATGTCGCCTTCAAGCTGGAACAGGGAAGTTTCGCACCCGCCGTCGTCCCCGCCCACGGCCGAACTGGACGTCATTGCGCTGGGCCGCCGGGTGCGCCACCTGCGCAAGCAGGCGGGCCTGACACTCGATGACCTGAGTGCCGCCGTCGGGACCGCACCGAGCCAGCTGAGCCTCATTGAGAACGGCAAGCGGGAACCAAAACTCGGGCTCCTGCAGCACCTGGCCGGGGCGCTCGGCGTGGGTATTGACCAGCTGCTGGGAGCCGAGCCGCCCAGCCGCCGGGCGGGCCTGGAAATCGAGCTCGAACGCTACCAGCGCGGACCGCTGTACGAGTCCCTGAACCTGCCCAAAATCCGCATCAGCTCGCGGTTGCCGATGGATGTCCTGGAGGCCCAGGTGGGGCTGCTTCAGGAGCTCGAACGCAAGATGAACGAGCAGGTGGCGACGCCCGAGGAAGCCCGCCGCGCAAACGGTGAACTGCGGGCCATGATGCGTGAACGCGGCAACTACTTTCCGGAGTACGAAGCCGAGGCGCAGAAGGTGCTCAAGGAGGTCGGCTACACGACCGGACCGCTGAGCCAGCACGTCATCGCAGACATCGCGGAGCACCTCGGATTCACCCTCCACCACGTGGGTGACCTGCCGCATTCCACCCGTTCGGTGACCGATTTGAAGAACCGCAAAATTTACCTGACGCAGAGTGAGCGGCAGGACCATGACCCGCGCTCGGTGCTGCTGCAGGCTCTGGGCCACTACGTCCTGGGGCATGAGACGCCCCGGAACTACGGTGATTTCCTGGCCCAGCGGGTGGCGACGAACTATTTCGCGGCGGCGCTCCTGCTGCCGGAGCAGGCCACCGTGGAATTTCTGCAAAAAGCCAAGGCGGCGAAGGAGATCGCGGTGGAGGACATCCGCGACGCCTTCGCCGTGTCGTACGAGACGGCCGCCCACCGTTTCACCAACCTGGCCACCAAGCACCTGGGCATCACCACGCATTTCCAGAAGACCCACCAGAGCGGGATTATTTACAAGGCCTACGAGAACGACGGCGTGAACTTCCCGCAGGACCACACCGGGGCCATCGAGGGGCAGCCGTCCTGCAAGGCCTGGACCTCCCGCGCCGTGTTCGACGTGCCGGACAAGTTCAGCGCCTACAGCCAGTACACGGACACGCCTTCGGGCACGTACTGGTGCACGGCGCGCACGGACCGGTCGGCCAGCGGACAGTTCTCGCTGAGCATCGGGGTCCCGTACCAGCACGTGAAGTGGTTCCGCGGACGGGAGACGACGGCCCGGGCCACGTCCAACTGCCCGGACCCCAACTGCTGCAAACGGCCGCCGGCGGCGCTGACATCCGAGTGGGCGGGCAACGCCTGGCCGTCTGCCCGCGCCCACTCCCACCTGCTGGCTGCGATGCCCCCGGGTGCCTTCCCCGGCGTGGACGAGACCGAGGTGTACACGTTCCTGCAGGCCCACTCGGGAAGCTGACGGACGCCCTCACCCGTGGAGTGACCTGTATGCCGCGGCCGCTGCGGGATGCAACGGTATGCCGGCAGTGTTGATGAGGGTCTCGGGGCTGAGGAACTGCACGCCAAGGCTGGACTCCGGTATCAGTTCTCCGGCGTAGTGCACCAGCAGGTCCACGGTCCGCTTCACCGTGTCGTGGTCCAGGTCCTCACGGCAGAGCAGGAGGTTGGCGGCTCCCACCGTCCACACCGCGGGAACCCCGGGGTAGCTGCCCGCGGGAATGAGTACGCGGTCATAGTAGGCGCCATATCGCTGCCGCAGCCGCGGTAGCAGGGCTGACAGGTCCAGCAGCGCCAGCGGCACATCCTGTTGAGCGGCGGCAATGGCGGCGGTGGGCACGCCGCCCGACCAGAACAGTGCATCCACCGACCCTGCCTTCAGCGCGGCAAGGCCGTCATTCAGCCCCAGGCTCATGACGACGACGGCCCCCGCCGTGGATCCCGCACCTTCCGGGGATGTGTTCAGGCCGGCCGCTTCCATGAGCCGGGGGGTGGTCAGCGACGTTCCGGATCCGGGCTGCCCCACGGCGACCCGGCGGCCGGCGAGCTGCGAAAAGCTGCGGATCCCGCTGTCTTTCCGCACCACGCAGTGCACGTAGTTTTCGTAGACCTTCCCGAGCGCCGCCACCTTTACGGGCCTATGCGGCAGGCTGTTCTGCTGAGCGGTGGAATCGGCAAGAGCCACCGCAAAGGTGGCCCTGCCAGCCAGCACCTCAGCCAGGTTATCCAGGCTGCCGCCGGTGGGGAGCGCCTTGGCGTGGTCGGCCACCCCGTGCCGTTCCAGCGACGCTGCCAGGAGGGTGGAAAATTCCAGGTAGAACCCGCCCGACTCGCCGCCCGCGACGGTCAGCAGGCCGGGACGGTTCTGGCCGGTGCATGAACCCAGGGCAGGCGGCAGGAGCGCCAGAAATCCACTCGTCAGGCCGGCCTTTAGGACAGCCCGCCGCGGCAGGGCCGCCGGCAGCCCAGCAGCCTCAGGCATCGGGACGGTCCGTCCCGGGGGCCGGCGCGTGAGCAGGGGCACGGAATTCGATCCGGGCCGCCAAGCCCCGGGGTTCGGCTTCGGTCAACACCAGCCGGCCACCGTTGGCAGCGGCGAGCTTACCCACAATGGTCATTCCCAGGCCGGTGCCGCGGACTGTGGAATGCCGCTGTGCCCGCCAGAACCTGGTGGTTGCGGCGGCGCGTTCCTCGGCGGAAAGTCCTGGCCCGTCGTCGGAAATCTCCACTGTCACGGTGTCCGGATGTACTCGGACCGCTGCCATCACTGTTGCCTCGGGGGCGTACTTAATCGCGTTGTTGAGGAGTTCTGCAACCATTTGCGCCAGCTCCGCGGGATGGCAGGCCACCAGCACAGGCGGCTGGGGCGGTTCTGCCAGGACCAACCGTGAACCGGCTCGCTGCGCGGCGGCCCCTGCCCGCTCCACTTCCCCCTGCAGGACGGGATAAGGGTCCACCGGCCCGGGAGCTTTTCCGGAGGGGGAACTGCTGAACGGCCGGGCCGAGTCTTCAGATACCCGGTGTTCGGCCGCGGCCAGTTTCAGCACGCCGTCCAGGATCTCCTCCACGCGTTCCAGCTCTGCCAGGGCGCTGGCCGCGGCGTCATGCTCCCGGGCAGTCTTCAGCTCAAGCTGGAGAACGTCCAGGCGCAGCCGCAGGGCCGCTATCGGGTTGCGCAGCTGGTGGGACGTGTCGGCTATCAGCTGGCGCTGCGATTCGATACTGGCACTCACGGTCTGCGCCATTGCAGTGAACGACCTGCTCAGTTCCCGCAGCTCCGGCGGCCCCTCCTCCGGCAGCCGCCCGGCCCGTCCGGTTTCCTCAAGCTCGGTGACGGCTGCGTTCAGCCGGTGCACGGGGCGCAGCACCCAGCCCGTTACGCGGGCGGCACCAAGCAGCAGTACGGCCGCGAGGACAGCCGCGGCAGCAGCCACCACCACCCACCGTTCCAGCAGCTTCTGCCGGGCCGTACGGAGGTCCACGTCCATGACCACGGCGCCCAGAACCTGGCTGGCACTGCCGAAGGAGCGGGAAATGACTTCTGAGCCGGAGCTGAAGGGCTGCAGCGTGGCGAGGGACGTGTCATTGAGGTTGAGCTGCGCCCGGGTCAGCGCCTCCCGTACATCAGCACTGTCTTCACTGAGTCCGCCCGAGCGCGCGGTGCCCTGCTGGAGCCGGACCACAATGCCTTCTCCGTACAGTCCGGAGTAGGTGTCCATCTCTCGCTGCAGCCGCGACGTGTCACCGTCCCCGGCCGCTTCATAGGCCACCTGCGCCAGCCGGTTCAGTGAGGCCACCCGGTTTATCTGGAGTTCCTGGGTGAGTTCCCTGGCAGCGGAGGTCAGTATGGTGCCGGACACCAGGAAGACCAGCAGCAGACAGAGCACGCTAAGGATGCCGAGAACACGGAGCCTCACACCGGATCCGCTTCGATCCGGTAGCCCACGCCGCGGACATTGATGATTAAGCCGGGTTTCTGCAGTTTCGCCCGCAGCCCCGTCAGGTGCACGTCAAGTGACCGTGAGGAAGCCAGAAAAGCATCGCCCCACAGAGCGTCAAGGATCTGCTCCCGGGTGACCACGGACCCTGCATGGCGGGCCAGAAGGGCCAGGAGCTCGAACTCGGTGGCGGTCAGCGGCACCATTTCCCCCGCCCTGGTGGCTGCCCGCCGGTCCAGGTCGATTTCCAGGTCGTCCACGACGACGGTATGCGGCGCGCTCCCGCTGCTGCGCCCGGCACGCCTTGTGACAGCTTCGATCCGCGCCAGCAGTTCCACGAGCTTGACCGGCTTGACCAGATAGTCATCAGCACCGGAGCGCAGCCCGAGCACCACGCTGCGCTCGTCGTCGCGCGCAGTGAGGATCAGGATGGGGCAGTCGGTCACCTGACGAAGTTTCCGCAGCACATCCAGCCCGTCCATGTCGGGCAACCCCAGGTCCAGGAGGATCACCTCGAACCTGCGGTGCGTCAGGAGCGCATCAGCTCCGCGGGACACCCGTGTGGTCTTATGCCCGGCGGTGGCGACGGCTGCGGTCAGAGCGCCAGCCATGGCGTCGTCGTCCTCGACGATGAGCACTTCCATGGGCATGTCCCTTGTACGTTGATGCAAAGCCCGGCTGCTGAATCCGAGCGCGCAGTCCCGCAGCAAGAGCCGGCCCGTGCGCCCGGCCGCATAGTCCCTTCTGGAGATTACCGCTTTGCCAGCTTTTTCGCCCGCCGCAGGAGCAGACCCGCCTGCGGCAACCGCAAACCCGCCCCGAAACCTAAGGAAGTGTTAGGAAATCCCGTTCGCGTTGGTAGTGCGCTGGATCACCCCTAGTTTGGATAGGGTCCTCCGCGCTTCCGGGAGGCCGTTCTTGCTAAGGAAGGTTCATCGATGAGCACCCAGCACGCCGCGCCGCTGAATGAGGCAGCACAAACCCGCCGAGCCGTCGGCAACATCCTCAAAGGCTCCGCCGGAAACCTCGTGGAGTGGTACGACCTCTACGTCTACACCGTCTTCGCCGCTTACTTCCAGGCCCACTTCTTCAACTCCAAGGATGAACTCCAAGCTGGCCTGGAAGCGATGGCGGTGTTCTCGACGTCGTTCCTGATGCGTCCCATCGGCGCTTGGTTCTTCGGCCGGTACGCCGACCGCAACGGCCGGAAAGCGGCCCTGACCCTCAGCGTGACCCTGATGTCCGCCGGATCCTTTGCCATCGCCGTGCTGCCCACCACGCAGCAGGTCGGCGTCTGGGCCCTGGTGCTGCTGATCCTCATCCGCCTGGTCCAGGGCTTCTCCGTGGGCGGCGAATACGGTACCAGCGCCACCTACATGTCGGAGGCGGCCACCTCCAAACGCCGTGGCTTCTTCTCCAGCTTCCAGTACGTGACACTGGTGGGCGGCCAGATGCTGGCACTGCTGGTCCTCGTGATCCTGCAGAACGTCCTGGGCAAAGACATGCTCAACGAGTGGGGGTGGCGCATCCCGTTCGCCATCGGCGGCGTTGCTGCACTCGTCGTCCTCTGGCTCCGCCGGTCCATGGAAGAGACCGTCTCCGCAGACCAGATCCAGGCCGCCCGGGTTCCGGCCGCGGGCGAGGCGCAGCCGGGCACCATGAAGTTGCTTTTCACCCGGCACTGGAAGCCTCTGCTGGTCTGCATCGGCATCACTCTGGGCGGCACGGTTGCGTTCTACACCTACACCAACTTCATCCTGAAGTTCATGAACGATACGTCCGGCATCGCCAAAACGGACACGTCCGTGATCAACTTCTGGGCGCTGTTCATCTTCATGCTGCTCCAGCCCGTCTACGGCATCATTTCCGACAAAGTGGGCCGCAAGCCGCTGCTCCTCTGGTTCGGCATCACCGGCGTGCTCTTCACCTGGCCGCTGCTCTCCACGCTGTCCAACACCAAAGACCCCTTCACCGCCTTCCTGCTGATGATGGGCGGGCTGCTGATCGTCGGCGGTTACACGTCCATCAACGCCCTCGTGAAGGCGGAACTGTTCCCCGCCTCCATCCGCGCCCTCGGCGTCGGGCTGGGCTACGCGATTGCCAACTCACTCTTCGGCGGTACGGTGCCGCTGCTCGGCGCTGCCTTCCAGAAGGCCGAGCGCGTGGATCTCTTCTTCACCTACGTCACCGTGGCCATTGCCATCTCGCTGGCGGTTTACGTCTTCTGCCTGCGGAACAAGAAGTCCACCCACCTGGACCACGAACAGGGCCACGCCTGGTCGGCGGACCGCAAGGACGACGATAAGGACCTCGTGGACGCCTAGCGTCCAGGCGGCAAAGCTCCCAAGAGAGTACGGCGGCGGGTGGCCGGCAACGCGGTTCCGTACGGGGCGGGCCGGGCTCCCGCCGTCGTCGTCTGTCCGGCCCGCGTTCAGGCTGCCCTACTATATTGGGCCCTGTCAGTTGATCAACCTGTCAGCTGTCCCAGACGTTCGCGGGAGTATGCACTCATGGCCAAGGAACTCGCAGTCCAGCTCATTGAACAACTCCAGGCTGCCGGTGTGCAGCGGATCTACGGGATTGTGGGCGACAGCCTGAACCCCATCGTCGACGCGGTACGGCAGACCGGCGGAGCGGCCAAAGGCGGCATTGACTGGATCCATGTCCGGCATGAAGAGGCCGCAGCCTTCGCCGCCGCTGCCGAAGCCCAGCTGACAGGGAAGCTTGCCGTGTGTGCCGGCTCCTGCGGCCCCGGCAACCTGCACCTGATCAACGGCCTATACGACGCGAACCGCTCCGGCGCACCAGTTCTGGCCATCGCATCGCACATCCCGAGCAAGCAGATCGGCAGCGGCTTCTTCCAGGAAACCCATCCGGACCGGATCTTCAACGAATGCTCCGTCTACTCGGAGCTGATCAGCACGGCGGAACAGGCGCCGCGGGTGATGCACAGCGCGGTCCAGCACGCCGTGGCATTAGGCGGCGTCGCCGTCGTCACCCTTCCCGGCGACATCGCCGGGCTGGAGGCCACAGGCGAAACCCCGCTGCCCGCAAAGTTCCGGCCCGCCACGCTGACGCCGGCACCGGAAAGCATCCGTGAGCTCGCCGATGCCATCAATGCGGCGGGCAAGGTTGCCATTTTTGCCGGCGCGGGCACTCAGGGAGCCCATGACGAGGTCATTGGGCTCGCGGAACTGATCGGTGCGCCGGTCGGCCACACGCTGCGGGGCAAGGACTTCCTGCAGTACGACAATCCCTACGACATCGGCATGACCGGGCTGCTGGGGTATGGCGCCGCGGCGGAAGGGATCGAGGACGCGGACCTGCTGATCCTGCTGGGCACCGACTTTCCGTATGACCAGTTCCTGCCCGGCACCCGGACCGCCCAGGTGGACCGCGCCGCCCACCGGCTGGGCCGGCGGACCGACGTCGACATTGCCGTCCATGGCGACGTGCTGCCCACGCTCACCGCTCTGTTGCCCCTGCTGGAACGCAAAAAGAGCCGCCGCTTCCTCAACCAGATGCTCAAGAAGCATGACCGGCTCATGAACAAGGCCGTGGGCGCCTACACCCGCAAAGTGGAGAAGAAGCAGCCGATCCACCCGGAATACGCGGCCTCGCTCCTGGACCAAGTGGCGGCCGAGGACGCGATCTTCACGGCGGATACGGGGATGTGCAATGTCTGGACTGCCCGATACATCAATCCGCTGGGCACCCGCCGGCTGATCGGCTCCTACCTGCACGGCTCTATGGCCAATGCACTGCCGCACGCGATCGGGGCGCAGCTGGCGTACCCCGGACGGCAGGTCATCTCGGTTTCGGGCGACGGCGGCCTGTCCATGCTTCTCGGCGAGCTCATCACCGTGGCCGCGCACCGGTTGCCGGTCAACGTGGTGGTCTTCAACAACTCCACCCTGGGCATGGTCAAGCTGGAGATGCTGGTGGACGGCCTGCCGGACTTCGGCGTGGACGTGCCCGACGCGGACTACGCCGCCGTGGCCCGTGCCCTCGGCTTCCATGCCGTCCGGGTCACGGATCCCGCCCGGATCGAGGACGCCTACCGCGAGGCCTTCGCCCATCCGGGGCCGTCGCTGGTCGAGCTCATCACGGATCCGAAGGCATTGTCGATTCCGCCGAAAATAACTGGCTCGCAGGTCCTGGGGTTCGCCACCGCCATGTCGAAGGTGGTCCTGAACCGTGGCGCCGGTGAGGCCGTGAGCATGGCGCGCAGCAACCTCCGGAATATCCCGCGGCGCTAGTGTGCGGGCGGTTGTGCGCGGGGCGGCAGGTTCCCGAGGACGACGGCGGGCCGGCCCGCCGTCGTCCGCTCCCGCCGTCGGCCGCGTTCGATGGCGGGGTGGTACAGGCAGCGGTTAAATGTGGGAGCGTCGGAGGGTGAGACCAAACCGACGGCAAACCGTGACCGGCCAGGCATCGATACTGTCAGCGGCCGCTGGTTGACTGTGGACATACGGTGTTCGCCGGATGAGCCGAGGACTGCAATGAACAGGATTCGAATGGCCAAGATGGTGGCGGCCTCGGCCGCGGTCGCACTCGCAACGGCGTGCTCGGCGCCGGTGCCGGAAATGTTGAAGGCCAACGGCGTGGAGCGGGTTTCGGTGGATGGCACGGCGTTCGCCGCCGAGTTCCGCGCGTTCCGGGACTCCGCCCTGGGGCTTGGCCAGGCACTGCAGGCCGACGGCGGCAACGGTTCAGGCGGGAACGTGGTGTCCTCGCCCGGAAGTCTGCTGGTTGCACTGGCGATGCTTCGAGCCGGCGCATCCGGGGAAACGGCTGCCGAGCTGGACTCTGTGCTGGGCCTTCCGCTGGATCAGCGCGATGAGGCCATGAATGCGCTGCTCGCCTCCTTGGCGAAGTTCGACGGTGATCCCGGCGCCGTGGACGAGGGCAACCCGCCGCGGAGGCCTGTGATGCATGCCGCCAACGGATTGTTCGTGGACAAGGACGTGCCAACCGGTGAATCATTCCTCACCACGCTGGCAAGGCATTACGGAACCGGCGTTTATCCGGTGGATTTCAGCGACGAGGGCGCCACCAAGCCCGCGATCGATGCCTGGGTGGACAGGAACACGGGCGGCCGGATCAAGGAAGCGCCCGCGAAGTACGACCCCCGGAACACGTTCAGCCTGCTCAATTCTCTGTACTTTGCGGCGGCCTGGCAGACCCCGTTTGACCCGGGCTCAACGTCGGATTTGCCCTTCACCCTCGCCGGCGGCGAGCAAATCGACGTCCCGGCCATGCACACCCTGCTGGAGATGAAGTACGCGGAGGGGGCAGGCTGGCGGGGTGTGGACCTCCCGTATGCTGAGGGCTTCGTGATGCGTCTGGTCCTGCCGGACGCCGGGGCGGATGCCTTATCCAGAGGGTCGCAGCTCACGGAAATCGCGAATTCCATGGACAGCGCACCCCTGGAGACCGTGCAGATTCAGCTGCCCCGCTGGGACCACAAATGCAGCTTCGACCTGCGCACGGTTCTGGAAGCCGCCGGACTGCACAAGACCCTCACCAGCACTGAGGACTTCAACGCGATCCAGCCGAAAATGACCATCACGCAGGCGGCGCAGACCGCCAACATCACGGTGGCCGAGAAGGGAACCGTGGCTGCCGCGGTAACCCAGATCAACGGCATGGTGACGAGCGCGCCACCCCGGCCCGAGCGGACCATCGATTTCGACCGGCCGTTCCACTATCAGATCGTGCACCTTGAAACCGGATTGCCTCTTTTCATGGGAACAGTGGCCGACCCCCGCTCCTGACCAAACGCTTCCTCAGGTCCTGCAGCCAAAACCGGAACCCTTCCTCAAACGGTGAGGAAGGGTTCCGGATTTTTTGCGAAAGGTGAGGAAGCGTCCCCGCCAAGGCCTAGCGCGGACCGCCTTGCCAGAGGGCGTCGAACGGGGCGCCGGAGGCCACGCGGTTGCGGATGCCCGCTGTCACGAAGTCCTTCGCAGTCCGCGCTGCCTCCAGCGGCGTAGCTCCCTTGGCCAGCTCCGCCGTAACAGCCGCAGCCAGGGAGCAACCGGCTCCGGAGACAGCCACCTCGCCCACCTTTGGCGCAGTCAGGACCTCGAGGGTTTCGCCGTCGTAGAAAACGTCGACGGCGTCGAGACCGGACAGGCGAACGCCGCCCTTGGCCAGCACCGCGGCTCCGCTCAGCTCGTGGATGCGAATTGCCGCGGCCTTGAGGGACTCGACGTCGGTAATCTCCAGGCCGGACAGCGACTCGGCCTCGAAGTGGTTGGGCGTGACGAACGTGGCCAGCGGCAGGATCTGCGCCTTGAGTGCCTGGTCCGTGTCCAGGGCGTGGCCGGGCTCCTGGCCTTTGCAGATCAGCACCGGGTCCAGGACAACGTTGCTGAATGCGCCCGAAGCCAGAGCGGTGGCCACGGTCGAGATGGTGGCCGGGCTGCCCAGCATGCCGATCTTCACGGTGTCCAACACGGAAGGCGCGCCGGAAGCGGCACCGTAGGCCGCCGTCGTTGCTTCCAGCTGGTGCGCGATGACTTCCTGATCCACGGGCACGAAGCGGTGGTTCCAGTCATTCTTCGGGTCGAACGAGACGATGCACGTGAGGTTGGCGATGCCGAAAACGCCGAGTTCCTGGAACGTCTTCAGGTCGGCCTGGGCTCCAGCGCCGCCGGTCGCCTCCGAGCCGGCGATGGTCAGGACGACGGCGGGAGCGGCGGTGGTGCCGGAAACGGCGTCGGACGCGGTATCGGACGCCAAAGCGGTGGAGTCAAACGCGGTAGAAGTCATGCCCCCATCCTGCCACCGGCCGCGCGGCGCCGGCATTGTGCTCATGAACAGTTTGACCACGACGGCGGGTGGCCGGCCCCGGCGGTGACCTTTGGGTCCCCGGGGCGGCAGCCCGCCGTCGTCGTCCCCGGGGTTTTGCGTACGTGAGACTGCCCTTCCCGGTGCGGGCAATGGTGGGAGAATGAAGGGCGGTTTCGGCCAGCCGGCGGGACCGGTCCAGTGCTAATACAGCCGGCTGCCATCTCCGTTCGTGGGGACGCAGGCAGCCGAGCGAACCACTACGAATGGAAAACCATGACTACCGCCCAGTCCTCCGTGCCGAAAGCAGCGCCGAAATTCGCCTCAATCGGGTCCCCCTACTTCGGCATCATGCTTGCGGTCATGGCCGTGGTGCTGATCCTGTCCAATATCGGGGCCTCCAAGGGCGTGGCGCTGGGTCCAATCGTCACGGATGGCGGCTTCTTCCTGTTCCCGCTGGCCTACATCCTGGGCGACGTCATCAGTGAGGTCTACGGCTTCAAGGTGGCCCGGAAAGCCATCGTCACCACGTTCGCCCTGTCGGTCTTCGCCGCGATTTGCTACTGGGTGATCATTGCGCTGCCTGGCTTCGACGACGACTTCGGCACCGCCAAACAGGCCGCCCTCGAAGGCGCTATCGGCCCGGTTCCACAGATTGTGCTTGCCTCGCTCCTTGCGTTCTTCGCCGGGCAGACCATCAACTCGTGGATCCTGGTCCGGATGAAGGCCCGCACCGGGGAGAAGTCGCTGTGGGCCCGCATCATGAGCTCGTCCGTGGCCGGGGAATTCGTGGACACGCTGATTTTCTGCAGCATCGCGGCCTCGGTGATCGGCATCAGCGACTTTGGCATGTTTGCGAACTACGTGCTGGTGGGCTTCCTCTACAAGACCCTCGTGGAGTTCCTCTTCGTCCCCGTGACCGCCTTGGCCATCGGCTGGGTCAAGAAGCGCGAACCGAGCTACGGGGCGTAGGAACCCCGGGTAGGCTATGCGTGGGCCCGCCCAGCCCGGCCGCCGCGAAATCGCCGGAGCCGCGGCTCAGGAGCTTCAGGTGTAGTACCGGCCGAGCGTCTCGGCTTTGAACTCGAAGAAGTCGCCGGACTCGATCGCCAGCCTGGCGTCGTCCACCATCTTCACCACGAAGCGCTCGTTGTGGATGGAGATCAGCGTGGCGGAGAGCATCTCCTTGGCCTTGAACAGGTGGTGGATGTAGGCCCTCGAATAGTTCAGGCACGCGTAGCAGTCGCAGCCCTCCTGCAGTGGGCCGAAGTCGCGCTTGTACTTGGCCCCGGAGAGGTTGAAGCGGCCGTCGGGCGTGTAGAACGCCGAGTTGCGGGCCACGCGGGTGGGGGAGACGCAGTCGAAGGTGTCGGCGCCGTTCTCGATGGCCGTGAAGATGTCGTCCGGCTCGGAGATGCCCAGCAGGTGCCGCGGCTTGTTCTCGGGCAGTTCCTCGTTGCACCAGCGGACGATGGTGCCCAGGTTCTCCTTCTCAAGGGCTCCGCCGATCCCGTAGCCGTCGAAGGCCATGGCGCCGAGGTCGCGGCAGGCCTTGCGGCGCAGGTCCTCGTACTGGGCGCCCTGGATCACGCCGAACAGGGCCTGGTACGGCTTGCCGGCCCGCTCGGCCGTGAGCCGGAAATGTTCCTCAAGGCAGCGAACCGCCCACAGCCGCGTTCGTTCCAGCGACTCCTCCTGGTATCCCCGCGAGTTCTGCAGCGTGGTGAGCTCGTCGAACGCGAACATAATGTCCGCGCCGATCTGGTGCTGGACCTGCATGGAGATCTCGGGGGAGAAGCGGTGCCGGTCCCCGTTGAGGTGGCTCTTGAACCAGACCCCGTCGTCGTCGATGTGGGCCAGGCGCTCCTTGCCGGGGGCCACGGCATCGTCCGGTCCGGAGGTGTCCACGGACTTCATGTCGATGACCTTTTTGAACCCCGAGCCCAGGCTCATCACCTGGAAGCCGCCGGAATCGGTGAAGGTGGGCCCGGGCCAGTTCATGAACGCGCCGAGGCCGCCGGCCCCGTCCAGGACCTCGGGGCCGGGCTGCAGGTACAGGTGGTAGGCGTTGGCCAGCAGGGCCTGGGCGCCGAGTTCGGCCATGGACTCCGGAAGCACGGACTTCACCGTGGCCTTGGTTCCGACGGCGATGAATGCCGGCGTTTGGATCTCGCCGTGCGGCGTGGTGATGGTGCCGGTCCGGCCCAGGAACCCGCCTCCGTTGGCGGCCACCTGCTCGGGGGTAGGGTTGCATGTTTCGGTGAGACGCTTGCCCACCCGGAAGGAGAACTCCGACTGGCGGGCGGCCGGCACCGGTACAGAAGTGGAAGGTGATTCAGGATTGGCTGGCACGGTTCAAGTGTG
The DNA here is from genome assembly GCF_030817195.1 of Arthrobacter globiformis. Lineage (NCBI taxonomy): Bacteria > Bacillati > Actinomycetota > Actinomycetes > Micrococcales > Micrococcaceae > Arthrobacter > Arthrobacter globiformis. Next base: position 975,779 of record NZ_JAUSYZ010000001.1, read on the forward strand.
CCAGCTAACAGCGGCGAACCTTCACTGGATGGGTTCTGATGTGGGGTAGTTCTCAGAGCGCCAGTCGTCCCAGAGGGAGCGGATCGTTTCCATGCTGTGGGCGCCCAGATCGTAGAGCGAGATGATCACCATCGAGCCGCCGTCGGGCCTTTTCTCGGGGATCACGGGCTGGTCAGCCACAATCAGCAGGCCCTCCCCGTGCTCCGCGTAGCTGTGTACGGTGATCCCCACCTGGTGGTTGGTCTTGTGCCAGACCCTGCCCGAGACCTCCTCGCCGGTGCCCAGGGTCAGCGAGTACTCTTCACCGGGGGCGGGGATGTCCTTGAGCCCGAGTTTCTCGATGGCGGAGCCGCCCGAGCCGGGGACGGAGAAGTAGCAGGTGCGGCGCTTCCCGTGGGGATGGCGCTCCACCGCGAACCGCAGCTGCTGCAGGAAGATCAGCCACCCCTGGGTGATGTCCTCGTCCCACGCGGCCCATTCGGAGTTGTGGTCCACACCGGCGCGGGTGACGCTGACCTCAGTTCCCGTGGGGACGGGCTTCAGCGTGAAGATGTCGCCGTTGTTGACCGTCAGGGAGGTGTGGTCCGGCCCTTCGACCACGTTCTTGCTGAAGTAGATCTCATTGATTTCTGCCGCCAGCTCGTCGGCTTCCCAGCCGTGCCATTGCGCAACTTTTGAGGGTTCACGCAGCATCGTCCAAATCTGTGGGGCGTCGGAATTGATCACAACGCTGAGATTGTTGGTCATGGCCTGAATCTACAACTTGGGCGCGACCCGGGCTAGAGGAATTTCCGGCGGAAACGGGCAGCCGTACCGCAGGGCCGCTTAGCCCCGCACGGACTCCAGTTCGTTCGCAATCCGCCGCTCCAGCTCCGATGCGCTGATGGTCTGCGATCCGCCGTGGGCGCGCAGGAACAGCAGCGATTCCAGCCGCAGCAGCCGCCACTCGCGCTCGGCCTCGTGGTTGGAGTTGTCGATGGAGCGGAAAATCTCTTTGTCGTACAGGTTCGGCTCGTTCAGTGAGCGCTGGCGGACCCGGGCCTGCATCCGCGCCTTGAACGGGTCCGTCTCCTGGTTGTCCGGCGCCCGAAGCAGCTTCTCATACACTGCGGCGCGGTCCTTCTGGCCCGTCTGCCGGCACACGTAGCTGGACAGCGCGAGCGACGCCTCCACCGACCCCCAGCGCCCCGGGTTGCCGTCGAAGGGAAGGACGTTCAGCAGGTCGGCCACGGCCAGCGACGCCTCGGCGTCCTTGAGCATGACGAACAGCTCATGCGCGAGGTCGCTCAGGTCCTTGAGGCAGCTGCCGGACTTGGTGTTGATGCCCTTGACCAGCTTGTCGGCCAGCAATTGCACGCCCACGGAGTCCGGATGGGCCTCCGCCACGGCTTCCACCACGGATTCAGGCGTTCCGGAGGGCACCGGGATCAGGGCCAGGTCCTCCGCGCTGGGGCCGACCACCGCCGGGGTGGTGGACGGCAGCGGAGGGACGACGACGGCGGCAGGCGCCGTCCGCGCAGTCTCCCCAACTGCTTCGTTCCCCACGACGGAAAGGGGAGCGCCGGCGTCGGACGCCTGGGCATCCGCCCTTTGGGCGCCGCCGTCCGCCTCTTGGGGGGCGCCGTCCGCGCCGGCGCCGTCTGCGGTGGCGGCATCTTCGACGACGGCAGCAGTCTTTACAGCGGCAGTGGCGGCGGCTTCCGGGGACGCGAAGTCGTCAACCGCGGGTCCGGGGATGCGGACGGACGAGCCGGCAGCGATGCGCAGCGTGCCGCCGCCGGTGAGGGTCGCAAGGATGATGGCGGGGCTGCCGAAATCATCGGTTTCGACTTCCACGGAGTGGATTTCCGCGGACCGCTCGCCGTCCGGCAGGAGAAGGTGGTCGCCCGCCCGCAGAGAGCCCGCCTGCTGTTCACGGTAGGTCTTGGCAGCTGCAGGGTGGTTCATCGGGAGTCCTTAAGTTCTCTTGCGGTCCGCCCAACAGTCTACAAAGGAGAGGGTGCGAAGTCCGGGAGGCGCGGGCGCCCGGGCGTCAGCTGCCGACGCCGGCGTAGGCCAGGGCCTGCCGCACAAGGGCACCGCGGCCGCCGCTGAACTCCAGCTGCACGCCGTCGCTAAGCACTTCCTGGGGCGTCATCCAGGTCAGCTCCAGCGCGTCCTGGCGGGGTTCGCATTCACCGGTCACGGGGATGATGTAGGCCAGTGATACGGCGTGCTGGCGGTCGTCGGTGAACCCTGTGTGGGAGGGGGCCGGGAAGTATTCGGCCACGGTGAACGGCGCCGGGCTGATGGGGAGCTGGGGGAATGCCAGCGGGCCGAGGTCCTTTTCCATGTGGCGCAGCAGGGCAGCGCGGATGGTCTCGCGATAGAGCACCCGGCCGGAGACGAGGGACCGGACCATGGTGCCGTCCTCGTCCGCCTGCAGGAGCGTGCCCACCTCATTTACAAACCCGAGTGGATCCAGCCGGACCGGCACCGCCTCCACATAGACCATCGGGAGCCTGCCTCTGGCTTCGAAGAGATCCTCGTCCGAAAGCCAGCCGGGGTTGGGGTCAGGGGTGCGCACGTTCATGAGTCATTTTTACCCCATCGCCACAGGTCCGGCCGCCGAGGCGTGGGATCGCGGCCCTTGGCGGCGGGCAAAACGACGAGATCCTGCCACTCGATTTGCCGCTCCGCGCCGCCTCTCTGCGCCGCAGCGGCGCGCCGCAGCGGCGCGCCGAAGCGGCGCGCCGCCCGGGGCTACGACGGGCGCCGGGCGGAGATCCAGAGCGGTGCCCGCTGTGCCGCCGCGCCGTCATTGTCCGGGTGCGGCACATGAAGGGTGCGCCCGAACGCCTCCTCGGTCAGCGTCACTTCGTGGCCCGCGGCTGTGAGGCGGTCCCGCAGGGCGTCAAGGTCCCCGGCGTACTCGAACCCGAGTCCTGCGTGCGCCGCGCCGGTGCCGGGCCGCGCCATCAGCACACCGCCGTTCTTGGCGGTGAAGTCGGCAGTTTCGTCGTCGTCCGGGACGGGCCGGAACCGTGCTCCAATGTCCCGCAGCGCCTGGGCAGCGGCCGTCACGTCCTCGCTGAACCAGACCTCCACCACGGCCAGCGCCGGATCCGCATCCGCACAGCCGGCCCCGTGGGCGGCCTTGTCGGCGAAGAAGCTGAAACCGTCCGCGCCCGTGATCCGGCAGGAGTCGCCGTGGTCCGCGCGGACAAGCTCGGCGGACGAGGAGTCAGATTCCGCGCCGGACTGGTTGGTGCGCCGGGCAAACTCCTCGAGGTCGCCGACCTCCACGCCAAAGTGCGTGACGCCGTCTTCCGCAGCGCCCGGTTCGGCCTGGTGCAGCGCCAGTCTGCCGGCTCCGGCGTCGTACTCCCGCCAGGAGCCCTCGTCGGTGGTTTTTATCATCCCCAGGTCGGTGAGGAGCCGCTCCCAGGGGTCAACCCGGGACGTGAAGTGGATGGGGCGGACACGAAGCATGCTCTCTCCTCGAACTCGAAACACCTGGATCCCGAAAACGGCGCCGACATGGCCATGATGCCACGTCTTGAATCGCGCGGCACCGGGTTGAATCACGCAGCGCTGGAGGCAGAATAGGCGCATGGCCGTTGAACTCGAGGAACTGCTGGTGACCGATGCCGCCGCATGGCGGACATGGCTGGAATCCCACCACAGCGACAGCCCCGGCGTCTGGCTGGTCCTGCACAAGAAGGGCGGCAACGTCACTGAACTCGATTACGACGCCGCCCTGGACGAGGCACTCTGCTTCGGCTGGATCGACGGCCAGGTCAAAAAGCGCGACGGCGGCAGCTACCTCCAGCGCATGACCCGCCGGGGGCCCAAGAGCCCCTGGTCGGAACGGAACGTGGGCAATGTGGCCCGGCTTGAGGCAGAAGGGAAGATGACGGTCCCGGGACGTGCCGCCGTCGACGCCGCCAAGGCCGACGGCCGCTGGGAGGCCGCCTATTCAGGACAGGCGACGGCGGAGGTCCCGGCGGATCTGGCCGCCGCCATTGCCGCCGTGCCCGAGGCACAGGCCATGTTCGACGTGCTGACTTCGGTGAATCGCTACGCGCTGATCTACCGCACCAATTCGGTCAAGCAGGCCTCCACAAGGGAGCGGAAGATCGCCGGATTTGTCGAGATGCTGGCCCGCGGCGAGACGCCGTACCCGCAGAAGAGGCGCCCGGTGCAGAATCCCGCTGGTTGAGCTTGTCGCTTCATTCCGCTGGTTGAGCCTGCCGAAACCCGGCGCCGAGCGTCCTGGTAAGGGGCATCGAAAAGGCCGCCCGCGCTAAAATTGGGAGCAACTCCCAACACGAACGGCGAACATGCAGCGGTTTTCCCTACGCACGCCCGGCCCCCGCGCGCGGTGGATTGCGGTGGCCGTGGCCCTGGCTCTGGTGCTCGCCGCGGCCGCGGTGATCGGCCTGGCCGGGCGTTCGGGCGACGGCGGAACGCAGGGCGGACTCCAAGGCGGTGGCACCCAAGGCAGCAGCACCCAGAGCGCAGCTCCGAAGTCGTTCACCCGGCCGGAGGGCACGTCGCAGTTCAGGCCCTCCTATCACCTCACTCCGGCCAAGGAATGGATGAACGATCCGCAGCGGCCGTTCCTGCTGGACGGGGTGTGGCACTACTACTACCTCTACAACGCGGACCACCCCGAGGGGAACGGCACCGAATGGTTCCACGTCACCAGCACCGATCTGGTGCACTGGAAGGACGAAGGCGTGGCCATCGAGAAGTTCAAGAACGGCCTCGGGGACATTGAGACCGGCAGCGCCGTGGTGGACCAGGACAACACCGCCGGCTTCGGCAAGGGCGCCGTGGTCGCCGTCATGACCCAGCAGGACAAAGGGGTGCAGCGGCAGTCCCTGTTCTACTCCACGGACAAGGGCTACACGTTCAAGGCCGCTGACGGGAATCCCGTGATGGACAACCCGGGCAAGGAGCACTGGCGCGACCCGAAAATCATCCGCGACGAGGCCCGGGGACAGTGGGTCATGGCGTTGGCCGAGGGGGAAAAGATCGGCCTGTACACCTCGCGGGACCTCAAAGACTGGCGCTATGCGTCGGGCTTCGAGCGGAAGGGCCTGGGGATCCTCGAATGCCCTGACCTCTTCCAGCTCGATGCCGACGGCGACCCCGCCAAGCGGACCTGGGTCCTGGCAGCCAGCGCGAACGGCACCGCGGAAGGCCGGACCACCGGGGTGGCCTACTGGACCGGGGCCTTTGACGGGACCACGTTCACCCCCGCGGATGACAAACACCAGTGGCTCGACGCCGGCGCCGACTTCTATGCAGCCGTCACCTGGGACGATCCCCGGCTGCCGGAAAACGAACGGATGGCGTCCCGCCACGCGATCGGCTGGATGAACAACTGGACTTATGCCCGGCAGCTGCCCACGACCGACTGGCAGGGCGGTGCCGACTCCATCGTCCGGGACATCCGGCTGAAAACCGTGCAGGGCCGGCCCACGCTCGTCTCCACCCCCACTCCCGCCCTGTCGGCGCTGGACGGCGAAGCCAAGACGGTAGACGGCAGGGCGCTGACCCCGGAGGCCGCCGGCGGGCTTCCCGAGCCCGCAGGTGGTGCCTACCGGCTGGACGTGACCCTGGAGCGTGCAGCGGGCGACGACGGCACGGAGGCCCTGCTGAAACTGGGCAGCGGCGGCTCGGACTTCGCCACGGTGGGCTACAACTTCGAGGCAGGCACGGCATGGGTGAGCCGGACGGCAGTGGTGCCCGGCGCTGATGCCCTCGGACCTGTGTTCACGGACCGGCGGAGCGCGCAGAGCCCGCCCCGCAACGGCAGCGCGCCGGCGAGGGGCAGCGTGGACCTGACCATTTTCGTCGACTATTCCTCGGTGGAGGTCTTCGTGAACGGCGGCGAGCAGACCCTGACGTCCGTCGTGCTGCCCAGGTCAGGCCAGCCGGCGGCCAGCGCCGCCACCGCCGGCGGAAAGCTGACACTGAAGTCGTTCAAGTACACCCCGCTGGCCACCGTGCTGACGGCGCGGTAGGCAAAGCGGCGCAGGTCAGTCCGACTCGAGCGGGAAGGCCACCGCTTCCCCCACCACGCGCAGGCACAGTTCCGTGCCTGGCTGCGCAATGGACGCATTCCAGTGGCGGATGGTGATCACCTCACCGCCGCCGGGATAGCGGTGGTCGGGCATGGCACCGGCCAGCTTGGGCGGCACCGCGAGCTTCAGCCGCACGGTGGTTTCGGGGCCGAAGTAGTCGGTATCCACCACCACGCCGCGGATCGGCCCGTCCTCGGCGATCCGGATCTGCTCCGGACGCAGCATGAGCTGGACGCGGCCCTGCGCGGGCGGGCGCCGGACGGGGATCCCACCCAGCGAGCAGGTGGCCAGCGAGCCCTCCATCCACGCATCGAGGATCACCGCATCGCCCAGGAACTCGGCCGTGGCACGGTCCGCCGGCCGGGTGTACACCACGAACGGGTTGCCGATCTGTGCCAGCTTGCCGCCCCGCATGACGGCCACCTGGTCCGCGAAGGAGAGCGCCTCGGCCTGATCATGGGTGACGAGGATGGTGGTCACCCCGGCCTCGTTGAGGACCTTGGCCACCGCCCGCCGGGTGGCGACGCGCAGCCCGGCATCCAGGGCGGAGAACGGCTCATCCAGCAGCATCAGTTCGGGCTCGCGGGCCAGCGCCCGGGCCAGGGCGACACGCTGCTGCTGGCCGCCGGAAAGCTGGTGCGGCCGGCGCTTGGCCATGGCCGTGTCCAGCGACACCATCTCGAGGAGTTCGTTGACCCGGGCGTTGACCGCGCGCCGGCCGCCGTCGAGCTTTGCGGCACTGAGTCCGAACGCGATGTTCTGTCCGACGGTCAGGTGCGGGAACAGGGCGCCGTCCTGGGCCACGTAGCCGACGTGGCGCTTGTGCGCCGGCTTCCACACACCGTCGCCTGCCACCGGGGATCCGTTCAGCGAGATGCTGCCGGTGCCCGGGTGTTCAAAGCCGGCGATAAGCCGGAGCAGGGTGGTTTTTCCCGAACCCGAGGGGCCCACGATCGCGGTGGTTCCGCCCTTGGCCACGGACAGGTTCACGCCCTTGAGGACGGCCTGCGAGCCGAAGTTCTTGGTGACGGCGTCGATCTCCAGGTGGCTGTTGGTGCTCGGCGCCACGGACGGTGAGATGCGTGGTTCCGGGAGCCTGGACGGGGATTGTTCGGTCACTGTCCCGCTACTTTCTTGGACTGCTGGAAGAGCAAATAGGTCATGGGCGCCGAGATCACGATCATGAGCAGCGCGTACGGCGCCGCGCCCGCGTAGTCGATTTCGCTGCTCTTGCTCCAGAACTCGGTGGCGAGGGTCCTGGTTCCGTTGGGGGAGAGCAGCAGAGTGGCGGTCAGCTCGTTGGCGATGGCGAGGAAGACCAACGCCGCACCGCCGGCCGCCGCGGGGGCGGTGAGCCGGAGCGTCACGCGGATGAAGGACAGCAGGGGAGGCGTGCCCAGGGCCTGGGCGGCCTCATCCAGTTCCTTGGGGGCCTGGGCCAGGCCGGCGCGGATATTCACCAGCGCGCGCGGCAGGAACAGGAGGACGTAGGCGGCGATCAGGACGCCCGCCGTCTGGTAGACGCCAGGGACCAGCCGGATGCTGACGGTGACGAAGGCCAAGGCCACCACGATGCCCGGCATGGAGCTGGTGACGTAATTGGAGAGTTCAAGTGCCTTGCTGAACCAGCTGGCGTGGCGAACGGCGAGGTACGCCATGGGGAAGGCGACAACGGTCGTGGCCGCCGCGCCGGCCAGCCCGTACAGCAGGGTCTGCCAGAGGGCCGGAACGAACTCGTCGGCGGCCCAGATTTCCGCCCCGCCGGCAAGGATCCAGCGCAGCACGAACAGCAGCGGGAGCCCGAAGGCAAGCAGGGTCAGCGCGAGCAGAGCCAGCTGGGCCGGCGCCTGGTAGCTGTGCAGGGGCAGGCGCAGGGCCTTTGCCTGTGCGCCGGATCCAACGCGGGCGTACCGGGCGGTGCCGCGGCTGCGCACCTCAACGAGGAGCAGGACCAGGCAGAAGAACACCAGCACGCTGGCCAGCATGGTGCCCGCCGCGCCGTTGAACGTGGACTGGTACTGCACCATGATGGCGGTGGTGAACGTGTCGAAGCGGATCATCGCGAAGGCGCCGTACTCGGCCAGCAGGTGCAGCGCCACCAGCAGTCCGCCGCCCGTCATCGCAATCCGGAGCTGCGGCAGGACCACCCGGAAAAACGCCCGCCAGGCTCCCAGTCCAAGGGACGCAGCCGACTGCTCCACGGCAGGATCCAGCCGGCTGAGCGTCGCGGCAGCGGGAATGTAGACCAACGGGAAGTAGGAGAGCGTGGCGATGAGCACGCCCGAAAACAGGCCGTGCAGGGACGGCACGGCGGAAACCCACGCATAGCTGTTGACGAACGCGGGGATGGCCAGCGGCGCCGCGAGCAGCACCGCCCACACCTTCTGCCCGCGCAGCGTGGTCCGTTCCACGAGCCACGCCCCGCCCACACCCAGGATGAGGCACAGCGGCACCGTGAGCACTATCAGGAGCACGGTGTTGAGCAGCAGTTCGCCAACGCGCGGCCGCACGATCAGTTCAAGGGCGGTGTCCCAGCCCGTGGCCGCGGTCATGACCGCGACGTAGCCGAGCGGGACGAGGGCGAACAGGGCGATCAGCATCGCCATGACGGCTACCGCGGAAACGCCGAAAGGCGGGCGGGGGCGCTTGCCCCGGCCCGCCGTCGTCGTGCTTCCGGATGTCTCCGGCGCCGATACTTGCGTGGTCACAGAATTAGAGCAGTCCTGCCTTGGTCATCAGTTCGGTGACCTTCTCGGAGTTCAGCTTGGCGGGGTCCACGGCGGGAGCCTCGAGTTCCTTGACGGGAACCAGCTTCTCGTTGGCGGGGACGCCGGAGGCGATGGCGTATTCGAAGGACGTGCCCTTCTGCAGGACTTCCTGGCCCTTCTTGCCGGTGATGAACTTCAGGAAGGCCTGGGCGTTTTCAGCGTTCTTCGAGGACTTCAGCACGCCGCCGCCGGAGACGGACAGGAACGCGCCCGGGTCCTGGTTCTTGAAGTAGTACGGCGTGACGTTCTTGGAGTTCTCGCCCGTCTTCGCCTGGTCGCCGTAGTAGTAGTAGTGGTAGATCAGCGCGGCGTCGACCTCGCCGGCGTTCACCGCCTTCATGGCGGTGCTGTTGCCCTTGTAGGCAGTGAAGTTTTCCTTCATGCCCTTCAGCCATTCCTCGGCAGCGGCTTCACCCTTGAGCTCAACGAGCGCGGAGACGATGGCCTGGAAGTCAGCGCCGCTGGGGGAGGCTGCCCACTTGCCCTTCCACTCCGGCTTGGCCAGGTCAAGCATGGACTTCGGCAGCTTGTCCTCGGTCAGCTTGGACTTGTCGTAGACCAGGACGGTGGAACGGGCTGCAATGCCGGTCCACTTGTTCGTGCTGGGGCGGAACTCCGCCGGAACCTGGGCGATGGTGTCCTTGTTGACGTCGGCGAACAGGCCGGCGTTCTCCACCTGCGCCATTGCGGGGGAGTTTTCAGTGAGGAAGACGTCCGCCGGTGAGGCCGCGCCTTCCTGGACGATCTGGTTGGACATCTCGGTGTCGTCACCTTGGCGGAGCGTCACCTTGATGCCGGTTTCCGCCGTGAAAGCATCCACCCATTCCTTGGTGAGGCTTTCGTGCTGGGCGTTGTAGACCGTGATCTCGCCCTTGGAGGCGTCAGCGGAAGACGTGGCAGCGGGGGAGGTGCTGGAGCCGCAGGCCGAGAGGCCGAGGGCTGCGGTGGCGGCAATCGCGATGCCGGCCAGCGCGTTGATGCGGATCTTCATCGGGGTGCTTCTTTCTGCAAAAGTCTCGTGGGCGAGGCCCTTCGTGAGCTGGGGAAGTTAGGTAAAGCTCACTCGAAAAACTGTAGGTTAGCCAAACCTAAGCACCAAGCGATAGTGGCGTTTAAGTGAGGAGGATCACATCAATTACGACACTGTTGCGTGTCCTATTTACCTGATTGCCGCACGTTACCTGATTGCCGCACGTTCGCTGACGCGGACGCCGCGGCTTCCAGTGCCATCCAGGCCTGAAGCTGGGTGGAAAGTTCGACGGCGGCACCCCGCGGGTAGGTGCCGCCCGCTGGCCGCCTCGGTTCGAAAGAGAAGATGGGGTCCCCCGCCCGGCCGTGCCGGGCCAGCGGCTCGCCTGCCGCAATCGGCCGGCGGCCGGACCAGAGGGCGCCGGCCGTTCCGGTGACCAGCCCGGCGGCGGCGGTCCGGACTTCCCGCGGCAGCCGTTGGTCGTTGGCGGCCAGCGCCAGGTAGCCGGTGAGGATGCCGGTAAACAGCCCGCCATCGCCGGTACCGTCGCAGCGGAGGACCATGGGGTTGGCGGGGTTGGCGGCGGCAGCCTCCGGCAGGGTGAGGTGTGTTGCCACGGCGCGGACCACGGTTGCGGCGCGTTCCAGGTTGGCGGTGCCGCCGAGTTCCAGCAGGGCGCCCAGGACGGGCCCCTGGTTGTACGTGTAGATGGCGTCCTCCAGCACGGTCTCCCCGGTGTTGCGGACCCGGATCCCGTCCAGGTAGAGCCCGCGGGCGGGGTCGAACAGCCGCGCATCCAGCCAGTCGAGCAGGGCCTGCGCCTTGGCGGTGTTGCCCGTGCGTGCATAGTAGAGCGCCACCGGTGCCGTGGCGGGGGTGTTCTTGAAGTCCCGCTTGGTGCTCCAGAACGTGCCGCCGCCCAGGTCGTCGGTGGATGCCGAGTCGAACTGCAGCGTCAAACTCTTGCGGATTCTCTCCTGCCGCCGGGGGCTGGGCCTGCGGCTCTCCTCGGCCAGCCCCTCCAGCCGGAGCGTGGACAGGGCCAGCCAGGCCATGTCGTCGTAGTAGTGGTTGACGAACGTCAGGAAATTCCGCAGCCGGATGCCGGTGACCAGCCGTGACGCGAGCTGGCCGGCGCTGGGGCGGCTGGCGCCGTCGAACTTTTCCGGCGGGCGCCCCGCCCTCCCAAGTTCCCGAAAGCCGGCGTCTACCAGGCAGTCCAGGTAATGTGCTTGCCACCAGTAGTGCCATGGGCGGCGGAGGTTCTCGATGCGGCCGGACGGCCGGGCGGTGGCGGCGATGTGTGTCCCGGGCAGGAAGAACAGCCGCTGGCCGAACAGGTGCGTTACCGACCGTGCGGCAACGTCGGCCCGCTCTGCCCAAGCCGTCGCAGAGGCGGGCATGGCATCCGGGGTGGCGTCAGCATCTGGCTGGGTCATGCGGCCAGCCTAGCGAACTGCCTGGCGGCGGGCGTGGGGCATGGAGGTGGGCGGCCTGGCGGACCATGCGCCGAGGGATGCATCCGCCGCCCATTTCAGTTAACATTCACTAACTAACGTTCGCGGCCGGGATCCGGATCCGCATCGACCGGTTCCGCATCAAGGAGGATGTATGGAAATCGAGGGTTCCGTCGCGCTCATCACGGGCGGTGCATCCGGCCTGGGCGCTGCCACGGCCCGGCGGCTGTTCGACGCCGGCGCTTCGGTGGTGCTAGCTGACCTCGGTTCCTCGGCCGGTGCCGCCTACGCCGACGAGCTGAACGCGGCCGGCCCGCAGAACCTTGCGGGCCATCAGGCGGCAGCCCCCAAAGCCGTTTTCATTCCGGCGGACGTGACCAGCGAGGAGCAGGTGCAGGCCGCCGTCGACGCAGCCGTCGGGCTGGGACCGCTGCGGATCGTGGTTAATTGCGCCGGCATCGCCACGCCGGGCAAGGTCCTGGGGCGCGACGGCGTGCTGCCGCTGGAGACCTTCCAGCGCGTCATCCAGATCAACCTGGTGGGGACCTTCAACGTGGTCCGGCTGGCCGCCGCCGCGATGGCCGCCACCGAGCCCGCTGCTACCGAGCTCGGCGGGGAGGAGCGCGGAGTCATCATCAACACCGCCTCGGTGGCCGCGTTCGACGGACAGATCGGCCAGCCTGCCTACGCCGCGTCCAAGGGCGGCGTGGCCGCCATGACCCTGCCGCTGGCCCGCGAACTGGCCCGGTCCCTCATCCGTGTGGTGACGATCGCGCCCGGGATTTTCGAGACCCCGATGATGGCCGGACTGCCCCAGGATGCCCAGGAGTCACTGGGCCGGCAGGTGCCGCACCCGTCCCGCCTTGGCCGGCCCGCGGAGTACGCCAACCTCGCCGCGCACATCGTGGAGAACGCCATGCTCAACGGCGAAACCATCCGCCTCGACGGCGCCATCCGGATGGGCCCGAAGTGACACAGGCCACCGGGGTTCAGGCCCTGCCCACCGCCGACTTTTTCGGCTACGAGTCCCTGCTCAACGACTCCGAGCAGCGGAAGCTGGGCGAGCTGCGGGAGTTCCTGGCCGTGGAGATCGCGCCGTTCGCGGGGGACTGGTGGAACAAGGCCGAATTTCCGGGGCACATCCTCCCCAAGCTCGCCGCCCTGGAGCTGAGCACGCCCGCCCAGCGCGGCTACAGCCACCTGTTCGCCGGGCTGGTGATCGCGGAGATGACGCGCGTGGACACGTCGATCGCCACGTTTTTCCTGGTCCACCACGACCTCTTCGTCGAGTCGCTCTACCGCTTCGGCTCCGAGGACCAGCGCACCCGGTACCTCGACGACGCCTCGAACCTCAGGACGACGGGCGCGTTTGCGCTGACCGAACCCGGTCACGGCTCGGACGTCGCCGGCGGCATGGAGACGCGGGCGCGCCGGATATCGAGCCGTACCGGAGAAGCCGACGCCGGCGGGGACTGCTGGGTGCTGAACGGCGCCAAGCGGTGGATCGGCAACGGGACGTTCTGCGACTACATGCTGGTGTGGGCGCGGGATGAAGCCGACGGTGCGGTCCGCGGCTTCATTGTGGACGCCAGCCTGCCCGGGGTGGGCCGGAGCCGGATCGAGAACAAGATCGCGCTGCGCACCGTCCAGAACGCGGACATCGTTTTCGAGGACGTCCGGGTGGCCGAGACCGACCGCTTTGCCGGCATCGGCAGTTTCGAGGACACCAATGAGCTGCTCCGCGGCTCACGCATCATGGTGGCGTGGCAGGCGGTGGGGCAGCAGTTGGCCGCGTTCGACGTCGCCCGGCAGTACGCCGTCGAACGCCAGCAGTTCGGCCGTCCGCTGGCGAGGTTCCAGCTCATCCAGCAGCAGCTGGTGTCCATGCTGGGCAACGCCGTGGCGAGCATGGGCATGATGGTCCGGATCGCGCAGCTGCAGGAGCAGGGTGCCGGGATGGCGCAGGTGGCGTTGGCCAAGTCCTACACATCGGCGAGGATGCGCGAAACCGTGGCGATGGGCCGGTCCATCCTGGGCGGCAACGGCATCGTCACGGACTACCGGATGGCCAAGATCTTCGCCGACGCCGAGGCCATTTACACCTACGAGGGCTCGTACGAGATCAACACGCTGATCGTGGGCCGCGCAGTCACGGGTGTCTCCGCGATCGCCTGACGCATCTCCCGCAGCGTTCGGAGCGCGAACGAACACTTGAGGCCCTGCGGAGCGCGAACGAACACTTGAGGCCCTGCGGTGCGGGGCTTAAGTGTTCGTTCGCGCTTGTGGCTGGGCTGAGGGAAGGCCGGCTCAGGAAACGGGCTGCTTCTCCCCGGCTTCGATCCGGGCGTCGAGGCTGTTGTTCCTCACGGGCATCGGGCAGGTGCCGTACGGCGTGAAGGCACTGGGGTAGTTGATGGCGCGGTTGAAGTCCAGGACCACGGAGCCGTCCGGCCGGGGACGCGCGGTGGACACCTTGCGCCACTCGTCGGTCGATTCGCCGTTGGTTTCGTCGTGGAACGTGACCGTAAGGGCGCCGAGCTTCTCTTCTTCAGCATGAAGCCGGTACTCGTGGTCCTTGCCGGGCAGCCGGAAGACCAGTTCCCCGACGCTGCGGTGCACCCCGTCCACCAGCGGGTTCGCGGTTGCAATCGGAACGTCCTCCGGCTCGGGAAACGCCTCAAACCGTGCTTCAACCACCAAGTCGGGCCGGTAATCGAAGGTGGGCACGCCGTCGAACTCGGTGAACACCGGCGACGTCGAATCGCGGGTACGGACCGCATACCTGTCGGCGCGCATCGCCAGCTCCACCACTACCTGTTTGCCGTCCTCGCCGCCGAACTGCACCCACATGAGGGACTCCTCGTTGGCGAGCACTGCCGTGATCGTCCCGTCCACCGGTTCCCCGGTTTCCACGAGTGTCAGCCCGTCGGACGCCGCGGCGGTGAGCGTCGCCGTCGTTACGTCCGCTGACCACAGCCCGGGGACGAGGTCGACAGCGGCCGGCTGACTTTCCAGCCACTGGAACGACGTGAGGGTGAGCCAGCCGTGTTCGGCCGCGAGGGCGGTATTGCGGCCTTTGCGGAAGCGGAGCCAGCGCTCCAGCTGGGCGTCTGCTGCGGTGCTCATGTGTCCTCCATACCGCGACCGGCTGTTCGGGTTCAAGGGCGCGACAACATCTGAGACATATTCCCGGCTCCGGCCTGCTGCGGGTAACATCCCATAGGAACAGTAACCCGGCTCACAGTATCCAGCGCAGTGTACGAGCCAAAGTCGAACACTCGAAAGATAGTTTCCATGGCTGACACTGCAATGAATTCAGAAACAGATCTCGCCGCCGAACTCCGCGCCGATGTGCGCCGCGTTTCCACCCTGCTGGGTGAATCGCTGGTCCGCCAGCACGGACCCGAACTCCTTGACCTCGTGGAGCAGGTGCGCCTGCTCACCAAGGAATCCAAGGAAGCCGCCCGGGGCGGCGCGCACGCCACAGGTCCGTGGAGCGCGCACGACGTCGTTGCCCAGGTCCGCGAGCTGCTCGCCTCCCTGCCGCTCGAGCAGGCGACCGACCTGGTCCGCGCCTTCGCCTTCTACTTCCACCTCGCCAACGCCGCCGAGCAGGTCCACCGGGTCCGCCGGTTGCGCACCCGGCAGGAGAAGGACGGCTGGCTGGCCAAGGCCGTCGAGGACATCGCGGGGCAGGCCGGCCCGGCGGTGCTGCAGGAAGTCGTCAACGAACTGGATGTGCGGCCGATCTTCACTGCGCACCCCACCGAAGCCTCCCGCCGTTCCGTGCTGGACAAGATCCGCAAGCTCTCGGACGTCCTGGCCCAGCCCACGGAGGAGGGCACCAGCGCCCGGCGCCGGCAGGACCGCCAGCTGTCGGAGATGATTGACCAGATGTGGCAGACGGACGAGCTGCGCCAGGTCCGGCCAACTCCCGTGGACGAGGCCCGCAACGCCATCTACTACCTCAACAGCATCCTGACGGACGCGCTGCCGGAGATGCTCACGGATTTCTCGGAACTCCTCAACGAGCACGGTGTTGCGCTGCCGGCCCACAACGCCCCGATTCGGTTTGGTTCCTGGATCGGCGGTGACCGCGACGGCAACCCGAACGTCACCGCGGCGGTGACCCATGAGATCCTGCAGCTCCAGAACCAGAACGCCGTGCGGATCAGCATCGCCATGATCGACGAGCTCATCTCGATCCTGTCCAACTCCACGGCCCTCGCCGGCGCCGACCAGGCACTGCTCGATTCGATCGACGCCGACCTCGCGAAGCTGCCCGGACTGGACCGCCGCATCCTGGAGCTCAACGCCCAGGAGCCCTACCGGCTGAAGCTGACCTGCATCAAGGCCAAGCTCATAAACACCGGCAAGCGGGTTGCGTCCGGAGCCAAGCACCAGCCCGGCCGCGACTACACCTCCACCGAGGAGCTCATCGGCGAACTCGAGCTGCTGGAACTGTCCCTGCGCAACCACTCGGCGTCCCTCGCCGCGGACGGCGCGCTGGCCCGTGTCCGCCGGGCCATCGCCTCCTTCGGCCTCCACCTCGCCACCCTCGACATCCGCGAGCACGCAGACCACCACCATGACGCCGTCGGGCAGCTCATGGACCGCCTCGGTGGTCCCGGCATTCGCTATGCCGAGCTGACCCGGGGCGAGCGCCTCGAGGTCCTCAGCGCGGAGCTCGCCTCCCGCCGTCCGCTGTCCGGCCACCCGATCAAGCTCGACGGCGCCGCTGACGGAACGTACGACGTCTTCCGGGAGATCCGCCGTGCCCTGCGCACGTACGGCCCGGACGTCATCGAGACC
Source organism: Arthrobacter globiformis (assembly GCF_030817195.1). Classification (NCBI taxonomy): domain Bacteria; kingdom Bacillati; phylum Actinomycetota; class Actinomycetes; order Micrococcales; family Micrococcaceae; genus Arthrobacter; species Arthrobacter globiformis. Next base: position 991,860 of record NZ_JAUSYZ010000001.1, read on the forward strand.
TACATCATCTCCATGACGCGCGGCGCCGACGACGTCCTGGCCGCCGCCGTGCTGGCGCGCGAGGCCGGCCTGGTCAGCCTCTTCGGCGATGCGCCGTACGCCAAGATCGGCTTCGCGCCGCTGCTGGAAACGGTTGAGGAGCTGCGGGCCTCGGCGGAAATCGTGGACGAGCTGCTGTCCGACCCGTCCTACCGCGAGCTGGTCCGGCTGCGCGGGGACGTCCAGGAAGTCATGCTCGGCTACTCGGACTCCAACAAGGAATCCGGCGTGATGACCAGCCAGTGGGAAATCCACAAGACCCAGCGCAAGCTGCGCGACATCGCCGCCAAGCACGGCGTCCGGGTGCGCCTGTTCCACGGCCGCGGCGGTTCCGTGGGCCGGGGCGGCGGACCCACCTACGACGCCATCATGGCGCAGCCCAACGGCGTCCTCGAGGGCGAAATCAAGTTCACCGAACAGGGCGAGGTCATCTCGGACAAGTACTCCCTGCCGGAACTTGCCCGCGAAAACCTGGAGCTGTCCCTGGCCGCCGTGCTGCAGGGGTCTGCGCTGCACCGCACGCCGCGCACATCCGAGGACCAGCGCGAGCGTTTCGGGCACGTCATGGAGACGATCTCCGACGCCGCGTTTGCCCGTTACCGCAGCCTTATCGACCACCCGGACCTGCCCGCGTACTTCCTGGCCTCGACGCCGGTGGAGCAGCTCGGTTCGCTGAACATCGGCTCCCGCCCGTCCAAGCGCCCGGATTCCGGTGCGGGGCTGGGCGGCCTGCGCGCCATCCCGTGGGTGTTCGGCTGGACCCAGTCGCGGCAGATCGTGCCGGGCTGGTTCGGCGTCGGCTCCGGGCTGAAGGCGGCGCGTGAAGCAGGCAACTCCGCCCAGCTTGTGGAGATGATGCACGGCTGGCACTTCTTCCGCTCCGTGCTTTCCAACGTGGAGATGACCCTGGCCAAGACGGACATGGAGATCGCGGGATACTACGTTGACACCCTGGTCCCGGCGGAACTGCACCACCTTTTCCGCGCCATCCGTGACGAGTACGAACTCACCGTCGCCGAGATCCAGAACCTCACCGGCGAGAACGTGCTCCTGGATGCCCAGCCCACGCTCAAGCGGTCCCTGGAAATCCGCGACCAGTACCTCGACCCGATCAGCTACCTCCAGGTGGAACTGCTCCGCCGCGTGCGTGCAGAGGGTGCCAGCATTTCCGGCGGCGAGATCGACGAGCGCCTGCAGCGGGCCATGCTCATCACCGTCAACGGCGTAGCAGCAGGCCTCCGCAACACCGGATAGCCCGCCCAGGCACCGGACGCGTCCTCACGTTTGGTCGCTTCATTCCAGACGCTTCCTCACTTTTGGTCGCCTCATCCCGAACGCTTCCTCACGTTTGGTCGCTTCATCCCAGACGCGTCCTCACGTTTGGTCGCTTCATCCCGAACGCGTCCTCACTCTTTGAGGAAGCGTTTGGCGTGGGGCGACGGGATCTGAGGAAGCGTCCGGCGTGGGGAGGCAGGACCTGAGGAAGGGTTGGTGGAATCGGTGCGAAACGTGAGGAAGCGTCAACTGCCGTAGTGGACCACGATGGTCCGGCGGGGCGTGCTGCTGGGGAAGCCGTCGCCGTCGTCGGAGTAGGCCACGGTGCTCACGCGCACACCGTAGAGGGCTGACAGCTGGGCGTCGGTCAGGAGCTCCGCTGCCGCGCCGGTCCGCACCCCAGCGTGGCCCAGCAGGACCACGCGGTCGGCCAGGTGCAGGGCGTGGTCGGGATGGTGGGTGCTGAGGAGCAGGGCCATTCCGTCCGCCATCAGTTCACGCAGCAGCGTCAGGACGCGGGCCTGGTTCTTGAGGTCGAGGCCGGTGGCGGGCTCGTCCAGCACCAGGACGGGCGAGCCGGCGGCAATGGCCCGGGCGATCAGGATCAGCTGCTGCTCGCCGCCGCTGAGGGTGGGGAAACGCCGGTCCCGCAGCCCGGCCGCGCCCACCCGTTCCATCGCCTCCAGAGCTGCCTCATGGTCGGAGGGCCCGGGTGTCCGGAACACTCCAACGTGCCGGGCGCGCCCCATCAGGACCATGTCCAGCGCCCGGTAGGCAAAGGCGCTCCCATGCGCCTGCGGAACGTACCCGGCGCTCTCGCTGAGCCGGACCGTTCCCTCCTGCGGGTCCAGCAGTCCCGCGGCGCAGCGCACCAGCGTGGTCTTGCCGCTGCCGTTCGGGCCCAGCACGGCGGTGGCGGTTCCCGGCGGCACGCGGAAGCTGACGCCGCGGAACACCCAGTCCCGGGGCGAATAACAGAAGCCCACGCCGTCGAGTTCAAGCACTGTCCCAGACCTTCTCGCGGTTCCGGCGCAGGAGCAGGAAAAACACGGGTGCGCCGATCAGGGCCGTCAGGACGCCGAGCGGGATCTCTCCGGCGGTTGCTGTGCGGGCGATGGTGTCCACCAGGACGATGTAGGCGCCGCCCAGCAGGAACGACACGGGCAGGAGGACACGGTGGTCCGGGCCCACCCACATCCGGGCAAGGTGGGGGATCACCAGGCCAACCCAGCTGACGGCGCCGCTGACGGCCACAGCGCCGGCCACGATCAGCGCCACGGACACCAGCACCACCCACCGGAGCGGGCGCGCGCGCACACCCAGAGCCGCCGCGTCCTCGTCTCCGAGTGACAGCACGTTGATCCGCCAGCGCAGGGCAACGAGGACGGCGGCTCCACCGAGGACGGGGATGAGGGCCACCGCGACTTTGGTGAAGGTGGCCGTGGACACGCTGCCGAGCAGCCAGAAGACGATGGCGGGCAACGTGGTGTTGGGGTCCGCAATGTAAGTCACCAGGGCAACCAGGGCGGAGAAGAAGGACCCCGTGACCACGCCGCCGAGCACGATCATGAGCATCGGCGTCCCCGCCCGGCCCGAGGTGATCAGGAACAGGGTTCCGAGGGCCAGCAGCCCGCACGCAAAGGAGCCGCCCACCAGGAGGAACGGACCCAGGCCGAGCAGCAGCGCCACGGCACCGCCGAAGGATGCGCCGGCGGAGACACCGATGATCTCGGGGCTGACCAGGGGGTTGCGGAAAATGGCCTGCAGCGCTGCGCCGCCGATGGCCAGGCCGCCGCCCACCAGCAAAGCGAGCAGCACCCGGGGCAGCCGGACCAGCAGCACCACATTTAATTCGGTGCCGCTGGCCTGAACCGGGATCGGCCCGATTTGTGCGGTCAGGATCTGGACCACGTGGTCCAGCGGCACGCTGTAGCGCCCCACCGCCAGTGCCAGCACCGTCACCGCGGCCAGGAAGCAGGCACTAAGGGCAACGGGAACGACGACGGCGGGTTCCCGCCGTCGTGCCGTCGCCTTTCGTTCCACCGCCCCGGCCGGGGCGGAAGCCGGACCCGCCCGGGGCAGTGCCGGCCGCACCCGCCTTCGCAACCGTGGAGCGCCGGCCTCATCAAGCATTGAACTGACGGTAGTTGGCGGACGGCCCGTTCTCCGCGGTCCGGAGAATCTTGTCTAGTTCAGCCTTCGTGAGCTCGTGGTTGTACAGGAACCTGAAGTATTCGGACGCCTTGTCCCGCACCGCCGACCTCTGCTGCGGGAAGGCGATGTCGCCCAGCCAGTGCCACATCAGCGGCGACTCCTGCCCGGGCGGATCCCAGCGGTAGCCGCCCAGCGGGACCTTGTAGACACGCTTCGAGCGGACCGCGGACACGTTTTGCCACACCGGGTCCGAGTAGATGTCCTGCGGCATGGCGGCGTCGAAGTTGCCCAGCAGGATGACCTCAGGATCCCAGCGCAGCACCTGCTCAATGTCCACGCCCACCATGCCGGAGCCGGTCAGCGGATCCTTGCCTGTTGGAGGGTTCGAACCTCCCACCAGCTTGATGTAGAAGTCGTTGTAGCTGTTGGCGCCGGCAACCTTGAGCCCGCCGGTGAAGCGGTTGAAGTACAGGATGCTCGGACCCTGGGCCGCCCGCCCGGATGCCAGTGTCTTGACCTCGGCGAGCTCCCGGTCGCTGCGCGTCTTTAGCTCGGTGGCACGTTCCGGCTTGCCGAGCATGGCGGCAAACATGGCCACCCAGGCGTCCACGTCCTCCTGTGTGCCGGAGTTTTTCAGCCCCAGAACCTGAAGCCCGGCCTTCTCGAGGGGCTCGATGAGCTGCGCGTCCGACCATTGGACCACCACGTCCGGGTTGAGGGCCCGGATACTCTCAACGTTGGCGGTGAAGTCCTGGGTGGCGATGTCGTGCGGGAGGTCCAGGGCGGCGGGAAACATGGCGCCCATGATGCCGTCGCGCATGGCCGCCCAGGAGGCGTTGTGCATGGCGGTGAGATGGTCGGCGCTGCGGTCGACGGCCACCAGCAGGGACGCCGACGGCATCGGGATCGTCACCACCCGCGCCACCGGCCGGGCAAAGGACAGGGTCCTGCCGCGCTGGTCCGTGAGGCTGATGCTGTTGGTGCTGCCCGCAGGGGACGACGGCGGGGCGCTGCCGGATGCGCCGCATCCGGCCAGCACGGCGGCGGAGCCGCCTGCAATGAACACCTGTAGGGCGGCGCGGCGGTTTAGGTCTGCAGCTGTCATCGTTGACTCCCTGCGCGTGGGTCTTCACAGCATCCGCTTCAAGGACAGGGCTGTCAACGCCTTCTCGGGTGTCCCGCGAAGGGCCGTCCCTTGTCCGCGCCATGGGCCGGTGCTACTTTCAGAAGACGCTCGCAGAAGGTGGCCACGGGATGGTTATCGATGGTGCCCAGTTGTTTGTCCGCTATGCCTATCCGCCCAATTCACGCGGGAGTTGCGGGCCGCCGGACAGTGACGCCCTGCTGCACTACGGGCAGTCCGGCGTCACGGACCAGGGACTCCGTGAACTGGCCAAGGGCTTCGCCGGCGCCTGGCCCTACCTCGAACTGATCGCGGGATCGCACCGCATTGCCGATCCGCTGGACGCCCGCGTGGTGGAGGCCTACTGGGTGGGCAACAGCCTTCTGGATACCGTCGGCATCACCAACATCGGCAATTCCATGGAGGACCGCTTCCGGGCCCGCACCGGGCGGCAGTTCCCGCATCTGGTGGAAGGCGTGCTGGCCGGCGGGGTCCCGCACCACAGTTTCCACGTGTTTGAGATCTACCCGTGGCTGGGCCTGCTCCGCGACGAACGCCGGCACGCCACCGCGCTGAACGTGCTGGACAGGTGCCGGATCCGCTGGGGACAGGTGCTCGCGATCACCGGGGACGACGCCGTCGTGCGGTCCCGGCCGCTGGTCTGGGACGGCACAGCCCTCGACATCGGCGAACCCGCGGTGGAGTCGGCCAAGTTCGCGGTGAACGGAACCGGCTTCGTGGAAGGGCTGGCCGTGGGCGACGTCGTGTCACTGCACTGGGACTGGGTGTGTGACCGCCTCTCGGCGCACCAGCTCCAGCAGCTGAAGCACTTTACTGCCCGGCATCTCCGCATCGCCAACAGCGGCGTCGAGCACCGCGGCGCCGCCATAGCGCTCGAACATTAGCCCCGAGCACCAGCCCCGCGACTGCCTACGGTGACTGCGGCGCCGCGCCGTCGGGGTGTTCGGGGGTCTTGACGGCGGTGGCATCGCGGGCCGACGACTCGCCGGCCGGCCGGCCGGCAGGTGATTCATCGGTGCCCGTGTGCTCGCGTCCCGGTTCGGTGCCCTCCTCCTTGATGACGTCCTCGCCCCTGCGGGTGGTGCTGACGCCGACGCCGGCGGGAGCCGGGGCCGCGTCCTCCGGGGTTTCGTCTGCTCCGGGCTGGGCGGGTTCCTTCAGCGGCGGTTCACTGCCGAAGGCCCGCGCCGTGCCTGGTGCGGTGCCCTGCGTGGCGCCCTTTTCCGTGTCGTCGGGATCAGGCTGGTTTGTGGGTGACATGCTGCCCTCCTTGTGGTGGTTGTGCAGGTTGGGATCCGGGTCCGCTGTCCGCCGGGCGGCCCATCAGTTCCAGTCCATCCATGGCCTGTGCTGCGCCCGCGGCGTCCACGCGTTCCAGCGCGAAGCCCATGTGGATAAGGACCCATGTCCCGGGTTCGAGAGGGCCCTCATCCAGCAGCCCGATGTTAATCTTCCGCTGCACTCCGGCCACGTCGACGAGCGCGAGCTGGCCGCCGTAGCCCTCGAGGAGTTCGACGACCCTGCCGGGTATTCCGAGGCACATGTACGGACACCGCCTTAGCTTGCAGTGGAGGAGCTTGGAGTGGAGGTCTGCTGGCCGAGCAGGGACCCGACGGCGGCGGCCGCCTCGGGCACCGCCGCGGCCACCGCCGGCGAGAGACCGATGCCCTCGGACAGGTCGGCGGGGACACAGCCCACCACATACGTGGCAGGCAGGCTGCCGCCCATGGACCGAAGCCTGCCCAGCACGGCCGCCGGGTCCATGCCGTGGGGATCGAGCACGGCCCTGCCGTCCAGGTCCGCCGCGCTGACCTGCAGCACGCGGATGCTGCCGGGGGCCGAGTTCGCGTCCGGGGGCACCGTGTCCACGAGGACCAGGATGTCGACGCCGGCGAGCAGGTCGTAGGCCAGATGCATGCCGCGGATGCCGTAGTCCACCACTCGGACGCCGGGGTCCAGCGGCTGCGGGTGGGCGGCGAGGTGCCGCGCCACCTCGGGACCGAAGCCGTCGTCGTGCAGGAACATGTTCCCGACGCCGGCCACGAGGACGCCGCCGGTGCGCTCGCCGGACTCATGCGCGCCGGAACCCTGCGCGGCAAACTTCTGCGGGGCGCTCCCGGCCCTGCTGGCGGCGGTCACATCCGCCGCACTTTCATGTACCGCCGGATATCCGGAACTGCGCGGATCCCGGCGTAGATGCCCCAGAGGGCCATCGCCGCCAGCACCGAAACAGTGGCCATTCCTATTGCCTTCATTGCGGGTTTTCCTTTCCCTCCAGCGGTTCGAGCTCGTCGGGCGCGTAGTAGAAGGACCGGCCGTAGCCCTCATGGAGATCGGCCGCCGGATCCTGCTCCAGGACGAGCCCGACGTGGGTGCCGCCGTCGACGTCGAAATGTACGCTGGTGACCCGCCCGGTCTGTCCGCCGAAGAACAGGTCCTGGGCGTCGGCGCGCCGTTTCGGGTGCACCCTCACCCGGCTGCCGCGCGCCACTGCCACACCATTGATCACGACGGCGTCCTCGTCCGGCCGGACACCGGCCTCCGCCTCAGGATTCCACCAGGGAACGTCCTGACCGGCTGTGCTCCATGCTTCGGCGGGATCCGCGGCGAACGCGTGCGGGTTCCGCAGAGCGCCGTGCAGCTGCTGGAGGTCCTCCGGCGACATCGCCTCGCAACGGTCGATGACGGCGGCGGCGCGCGGGTCCGTGGCCCGCGCCTCGGCCTTTTCCTCATCGGTCAGCGTGAGCACCCGCAGTGTCAGGATCTCGTCGATCTCGGTGGAGTCGTACAGCGCCACCGAACTTTCCGGGGCGACGGCGGGATGGTCGTACAGGATGATGGGCGAGATCAGCAGCACGTCGGTCTGGCCTTCCGGACCCGCCAGCACGGGCCAGCAGCGGTGCTGGGAACACCGCCCGGCTGCGGGCTGTGCCCACTCCGGCGGGTCCAGCAGCGAGACGAAGTCGCCGTCCCGCACGCCGAGCAACACGTGTGCGCCAATGAAGGAGACCGCGGTGGCGTCCTGCCGGTTCCCGGCAGGCAGCGGACGCGCCGGCAGCGGACGGGCAGGCAGGAAATCGGCCGTGTTGGCCGCGGTGACGCTGAGCCGCAGCAGCCCGCCGGAGTCTTCGGCGGCGCTGAGCCGCAGTTCGCCGCGGAGAGCCCGACGGCGGCGCACCAGTCTGCCGGCCGGCCTCCCGGCGTCGTTCTTCAGTTCCTCCACGTCGAGTCCCTCCGGGACCTCCACCGGCAGGACCAGTCCGGTCCGGAGCTGGGCCACGGAGAAGGGCCCGAACGCCGCTTCCTGTTCGACGGCCTCGTCCCAGCTCAGCCAGTTCGCACCGCCGACGGCGAGGCTGTCCACGGGAGTGAACCCGCCGCCGTCGTCCGCTTTTTCTGCCGTGCGCGCCTGCAGCTGCAGAAAGCGGAAGTGGATTTCGAGCCCGGCCTGGGCTCCCGGGGCAAGCAGGCAGTCGGCGGACATGGACGGCTCCTCCCCGCTGCCGTCCGCGGCGGCCCCCTGCGGACCCAGGATCCCGAACTGCCACCGGGCCTGGTTCTTCTGGGCCGAGGCGCGGTAGGGGTAGAGCAGGTAGCCCTCGTAGAGGACGGCGTCGGCGACGGCGCGGGCAAGGGCCAGGCTGGTGTTCATGGCAGCTCCCCGGACACGTCGGCGGTGGCCTGGGCGAGCAGCTTCTCCACGGCGGCCTCCCAGGACGTGAGGCCCCGTGAGGACTTGTACCGGGCGAGTGCTGCCAGGACGTCCCGGTCCAGGCGGATCCATCCGGTGTTGGGGAAGTACTGGTCCATCAGGCTGCGCCAGGCGGCGACGGGCAGCTGGTAGGACGCCTCAAGGTCCCAGGGCACCTGTTCCACGGTGAACCCCGTCTGCCCCCTGGTGAACACCGTGCCGGAGAACAGCAGCTCCAGCGGTATCTCGCCGTCGTGCAGGGCATGCAGGTATTTGGCGGCGGCAACGTCGAAATCAAACGTGCAGGGCAGCGGGAGGTCCACCTCGGTGCTGCCCGTGAAACCCTGCACCATGGTGCTGCACTGCATCCAGACGAACGACTTCAGGGTGGTGGGCCAGCGCCCGCGGTCGCCGAAGAGGTCCAGCAGGCCGGTCTCCTCCCCGGACGAGTAGCCGCGGCGCTGCGGCAGGATCCGGACCTGGCAGCGGAGCGCCACAGCGTGCACCACGGCACCCGTGCCCTCCGTCACCTGGAGCCTGGCGGTCAGCTGCGGGGCGGCGGCGTAAGGTTCGGGCCGGATCTCCAGCACGGCGAAGGAAAGTTCGGTCACCGGAAGCCTCCAGTGCCCGACGGGCGGCTGGTGGACGCCGTGCTGCCGGATGCCGCGCCGCCTGATGCCTCGCCGCCTGATGCCTCGCCGGCGGGATCTGCCGGTGCCGGAACGCTGCGGCGGCCAATCCGGTCGAAGAAGGCGGTGAGCTCATCGCGCGCCTCCTGGCCGCCGTCGAACCCCCGCCAGAGACGGCGCAGCCGGCCCACCAGCTCGTAGCAGGCGTCCACCGGAACGAGGTGGCAGTCCGCGGCGGCCCTGCCCGGACTCGGGCCGCGGATCAGCAGAGCCTCGGTGTCCGGCGCCGCGAGGCCGAGGGCAGGATTGCGGGCCAGCACGCCGTCCCAAGCGGCGAGGGGCAGTTCCGATTCCGTGGCCCCGGCCGGGCCCGGGTAGAACGCCACCGTGCGGCCGAGCCTGGAGCTGCGGAAGAAGAATGCCAGGCCCACCGGAATTTCCAGTTCGTCCCACTGCCCCGGACCGAGATCGAAGTCGGGGAAGGAGAGATATCTGTCCGGCACCGAGCGGTAGCGCATGTGGGCGGTGGCATCGGTGAAGAGGAGGTAGCAGGGCCGGCAGGTGCACATCATCGCGTGGCTCTCCAGGTCCACCACGTGCTGGTGTGCGTCGGGAATCGGTTCGCCGCACATTTCGCAGCATTCCCCGGCGGCGGGAGCGGGCCGGTTCGCGGAAATCCGCCGCAGTAGGGCCACCGGCAAGGCGCCGCTGGCCCGGCCGGTCCCCGCGCCGCGCCCTGTACCTCCTCCGTTCTCCACGTTCATGTCAGCTGTCCTGTCCCGCGGCTGCCTGCAACGCCGGTGCCATGGCGGCTGCCGGCGCAGATGCGGGCACCGAGGCCGCTGGCGCGGACAGCGCAGCTGGCGCAGACACCGGGGCCAGCCCGGACAACGGGGCCGGTTCCGCCGCAGGCACTGCGGCATGGGCCGGTGCTGCAGCCGGGGCTTCCGCCGGCTCTGCCGTTTCGTGGACCGCGGGGACCTCCAGGCCGGCCGGCGTCACCAGCGGGAGTGCCTGCACCGGCGTCACCTCGGCAGGGGCCACCGGTACCGGCGGAGCCGGCAACGGCGCGGACTGCACGGACACTGTCGGAACCGCCACGGACATGACTCCGTTCCGGACCAGCAGCGGCAGCGGCTCCAGGTGCAGGTCCTTGTCCTCAAGGCAGGCACCCGCACGCCTTACGTCAAAGTGCCCGCGGCAGGTGGGGCAGCGCAGCAGGCCCCCATCGGCAGGCGCCGCGAGGGCGCGCTGCAGTACGGCGCCGGCCATGGAGCCGGTGCAGCGCGGGCAATAGTCGCGGTAGGCGTAGATGTCCTGACCGGTGCGGCAGGCCAGCACCGGATAGCCGCCGACCAGGAAACCCGCCACCTCGCCGGCTTCGAGCCCGGCGACCTCCGGAAGCGGTTCCCACGTGCCGCCGGACATGTCGTGCCAGGATTCCGCCGGCGTTCCGCCCGCCGGATTGTTCACTCGGACCAGCAGTGAGTCCACCGGAATCAGCGCCGGTGAGCCTGGCTGCTTTTCCGCCTCGACGACGTCGATGGCCGTCACTTCCGGCGCGGCGTTCTGGATGGCTTCCTCAACGGCGTATTTGAGGGTGACGGACGACGACGGGCACCCCTGGCAGGTGCCCAGCAGCTTGAGCCGGACCACGCCGTCGGGGCTGATGCCTTCCAGTTCCACGTCGCCGCCGTGCGATCCCAGGTAGGGCCGGACGCTGTCCAGCGCCGCCGCCACCCGTGCCTCCATCGAATGGGGGTGCAGCCCGTGGATCACCAGGAGGCCGGCCACCAGGCTGTCAGCGGTGAGCGCTTCCAGAGTGGCGTCGTCGAGCTTTCCCTGGGCCTGCAGGATCTCCATGATCCGCTGCAGTCCGGCGCCGTAGAGGTCTGTCACCTGCCGGACCAGGTCCTCGGCACGGCCGCGGGCCACCGCCCCGCCGGCGCCGAGGGCGTCAAGGAGTGTGCCGATTTGGTCGCCGTTCTGCAACGGCGGCCGGTCCCCGCCGAGCATGGCCTACTCGCCGGTCAGGGTCTGGGTGGGGGAGTGCAGCATATCCAGCGTCTGCCCGTTGCCCAGGTACATGTGGACGCCGCACGGCAGGCAGGGGTCGAAGCTGCGGACGGTGCGCATGATGTCGATGCCTTTGAAGTGCTCCCGGTCGTTCTCCTCGAAGATGGGCTGCCCCTGGACCGCGTCCTCATAGGGCCCGGACACGCCGTTGGAATCGGTGGGGCTGGCGTTCCAAGGGGTGGGCGGGTAGGGATGGTAGTTGGCGATCTTGCCGTCGCGGATCACCATGTGGTGGGACAGGACCCCGCGGACCGCCTCGGTGAAGCCGCAGCCGATACCTTCATCGGGGACCTCGAAGGTTTCCCACGTCTTGGTGCGGCCGGCCCGGATTTCCTCGAGGGCCTTTTCCGCGAAGTGCAGCGCAGCAGCCGCGGCGTACGCCTGGAAGTAGGTGCGGGCGCGGTTGCGTTCGAGCGTGTTGCTCCACTGCGGGATGTTCCACTCGAAAGTCACGGGCCCCTTCAGCGCGGTCTTGGGCAGGTTGATCTGGACGCTCCTGCCGGTGGCCTTGATATAGCCAATGTCCACGAGTCCGGCGAGCGCCGTGGCCCAGAGGCGGGCCAGCGGGCCGCCGCCGGTGTCCAGGGCGAGGTTGTCCTGGCCATCGAACCAGCGCGGGGACATGACCCAGCTGTACTTGTCCGAAAGGTCGCGCTTCTGCGGCCGCGGGTTGGTGTGCTGGTTCCAGGGATGCCTGCGGTCCACAGGGTTGCCCAGGGGGTCGTGGGTGACGAACATTTCCTGGTCTTCCCAGTCCTCGTAGTACGAGGAGCCCAGCATGATCCGCAGGCCCAGGTTGATCCGCACCAGGTCGGTGGTGACCAGCTTGCCGTCCACCACCACGCCCGGGGTGACGAACATCTTCCGGCCCCACTCGGTCATGTCCTTGTACTCGAAGTTGCAGTAGTCCGGGTCCTGCAGGGATCCCCAGCAGCCCAGCAGCGTGCGGCGCAGCCCCACCTGCTCGTAGCCCGGCAGCGCCTCGTAGAAGAAATCGAACAGGTCGTCGTGCATCGGGACGACCTTCTTCATGAACTCGACGTAGCGCATCAGCCGGGTGAGGTAGTCCGTCATCAGTTGGATGGTAGCCACCGTCCCCACGCCGCCCGGATAGAGCGTGGAGGGGTGAACGTGGCGGCCCTCCATGAGGCAGAACATTTCACGGGTGAGGCGGCTGACCTGCAGCGCTTCCCGGTAGAACTCGCCGGTGAACGGATTCAGCGAGCGCATGATGTCGGCGATGGTGCGGTAGCCGTGGTCGCCCTCGTGCGGCGCCCTGGTGTTCTCGGCCTTGGCCAGGACGCCGGGGTTGGTTTCGGAGACCATCTTTTCGCAGTAGTCCACGCCGACGAGGTTTTCCTGGAAGATGTTGTGGTCGAACATGTACTCGGCCGCTTCACCCATGTTGACGATCCACTCGCCCAGGTTTGGCGGCTTCACGCCGTAGGCCATGTTCTGCGTGTAGCAGGAGCAGGTGGCGTGGTTGTCGCCGCAGATCCCGCAGATACGGCTGGTGATGAAGTGGGCGTCCCGCGGATCCTTGCCCTTCATGAAGATGGAGTAGCCGCGGAAGATCGAGGAGGTGCTCTTGCATTCCACCACCTGGTTGTTCTCGAAGTCGATCTTTGTGTAGATGCCGAGGCTGCCGACGATCCTGGTGATGGGGTCCCAGTTCATCTCCACCAGGTTGTTGTTGCCCGTTCCGGCTCCGGAACCCATGGGAATTGTGGACGTCATTGTCTTCGCCTGTCTGGAAGTGGGTGGGTTACCAGGTGCGCCGGGCCCCGGTGAGGAGCTCGGTTCCGGGCCGGCGCCACTTGGGCTCCTGGTCCAGCGTGTGCGTCGTGATGCCTCTCAGGGCCCGGATGGCGGATCCGTAGGGGCGGATGGTGCTGGTGGAAAGCTTGCCGCCGGGAGGCTCATCCATGAAGGGCATGAACTTGTCCGGGAAGCCCGGCATGGTGCAGCCGATGCAGATGCCGCCGACGTTGGGGCAGCCGCCGATGCCGTTCATCCAGCCGCGCTTGGGCACGTTGCACTTCACCACGGGACCCCAGCAGCCGAGCTTGACGATGCACTTGGGGGAACCGTACTCGGTGGCGAAGTCACCCTGCTCGTAGTAGCCGGCCCGGTCGCAGCCCTCGTGCACCGTCTTGCCGAACAGCCACGTCGGGCGCAGGTTTTCGTCCAGCGGAATCATCGGGGCCTGCCCCGTGGCCTGGTACAGCAGGTAGGTCATGGTTTCGGAGAGGTTGTCGGGCTGGATCGGGCATCCGGGCACGCAGACAATGGGAATGCCGGCCTTGGACTTCCAGTCGTAGCCGAGGTAGTCCGGCACGCCCATGGCCCCGGTCGGGTTGCCTGCCATGGCATGGATGCCGCCGTAGGTGGCGCAGGTTCCCGCGGCGATGATGGCGGTGGCCTTGGGCGCCAGACGGTCCAGCCACTCGCTGGTGGTTATGGGCTGGCCGGTCTCGACGTCGTTGCCGAACCCGCACCAGTAGCCGCCGGGCTCATGGAGTTTCTCGTTGGGGATGGATCCCTCGACCACCAGCACGAACGGTTCCAGTTCGCCCCGGTCCGCCTTGCGGAACCATTCCAGGAAATCGTCGGCCCCTTCTTGGGGACCGCATTCAAAGTCGATCAGTGGCCAGTGCATGGCGATCTTCGGCAGGCCGGGCAGCGCGCCGAGGGCGATTTCCTCGACGCTCGGCTGGGTGGCCGCCGTCAGGGCGACCGAATCGCCGTCACAACTGAGCCCTGCGTTGATCCACAGCACGTGGATGAGGGCTTCTTCGGCCTTAAGGGAAGTTTCCGTAGGCATCGTTGCCTCTTTCAGTGCCCCTTGCGGAGCTCAGTGTGCTTCTGTCAGGGAGCCGGTCAAGGGTTCTGGCCGGGCTGCCCCGGGGGTTGGCGCCGCCGCCGGGGAGGTGGCGCCGTCGAGCCAGCCGTACCAGTCGGCGAGGCCTTCGCCGGTGGTGGCGGACAGCGTGATGAATTCGGCCCGCGGATTGATCTGCCGGATGCGGCGCAGGCACTCGTCGACGTCGAAGTCGACGTAGGGGAGCAGGTCCGACTTGTTGACGATCACGAGGTCGGCTGCCATGAACATGTGCGGGTATTTCTGGGGTTTGTCATCACCTTCCGTTACCGAGACGATCACCACCTTGGCTGTTTCGCCGAGGTCAAAAAGCGCGGGGCAGACGAGGTTGCCCACATTTTCAATGAAGACCGTGGAACCCGGCTCCGGGGACAGGGCATCGAGCCCGTGCCGCAGCATGTCGGCGTCGAGATGGCAGCCGGCTCCGGTGTTGATCTGGATGACCGGGCGCCCGGTGGCGCGGATGCGGTCAGCGTCGAGGGACGTCTCCTGGTCCCCCTCGATGACGCCCGCGTTCAGGCGCCCGCCAAGCTCCGTCAGGGTGCGGACCAGCAGTGTGGTCTTGCCGGCACCGGGTGAACTCATGACGTTGAACGCGCGGACTCCCCGGCCCGCAAGCCAGCCGCGGTTCGTGGCGGCCAGCAGGTCATTCTTGGCCAGCAGGTTCTGCTCGAGCAGGATGGTCTCCGTGCCCGGATCCGCATGGTGGTGGCCGTCTGCGTGCCCGGGGTGGTGGTCATGGGAGTCGGCGTGGGCGTGCTGATGGGAGTCTGGGTGCTCGTGCGTGTACGTGCGCCCGTGCTCATCGGTATGGCTGTGCAGGTGCCCCGGCCCGGGCGTCTGCAGTTCTCCTGCGAGGTTTGAAATGCGGGTGCCGGCCTCGTCGCCGCAGCCGCATGTTGTACACATGTCCTATGCCACCTCCACGGACATCAGCATGAGCTCGCGGCCGCTGAGGACTTCGACGTCCGCGCTTCCGCAAGGGCACAGCAGAATGAGATCGCTCAGGGTGAATTCGTCCTGGCAGTTGCGGCACCGTCCCCGGCCCTGCGGTTCGTCGATGCGCAGCCGCGCGCCGGCCATCGGCGTGCCGGCCGTTGCCACCTCAAAACAAAAGCGCACGGCATCAGCCAGTACGCCGGAGAGGGGACCGATTCTCAGGTTGACCGCCGTGACCGTCCGTTCGCCTGTGCGGTGGAGAACGGCTTCAACAAGGCCCTGCGTGATGGAGAGTTCGTGCATAATCGCGCCCCTTCCTGCCAAGATAGGCTCGCGCCAGACAAAACGCAACCGTCCGAATACCTGCCCGCCGCTCCCCGGCACGAACGGACAGTTAAGGCCCTGCCGGGGCCCGGATTTTAGGGGTCAAGTGTACGTTCGCGCTGTGTCCGTCGCGCCCGGCGCTAGGGTGGGATCATGCCGTCCTTTCAGACCAGACTCAAGATCACCGGGCTGAAGCCGGGCAACCCTCCCGAAGCCGTGATGGACACCGCTGTCGAGTCGCTGCGGACCCGGCACCATGTGGAATCGCACCAGCTGGAACTGGCCGGCGGCGTGCCGCAGCTGAACCTGCGGTTCCTCGTGGAGCCCACCGAATACCACAGTGAGAACAGCGCTGCCCGGGAGTCGGCAGCCGTGATGCGCGACGCCGTCGAACGCGTTGCGCTGACAGGCTCGCTTTCGGTGCTCCGCCGCAGCCGGGGCCGCTGGGCGCCCGTCTAACCTTAGGGTCAGGCTTAGCCGGGCGGATCTTAATTGGCTGGGCCAGGGGCTTCGCCCGGTTCGTCCACGGGCGAGCGGTCGCCGCGCCGGCGCGTCACGATCAGACCCAGGACGGCGCCGATCACCAGGCCAACGGCCACACCGATCAGCGAACTCGCCCAGAAGGGCAGACGCGTGGCCGAACCCGTGAAGTAACCCAGGCCCACGAGCCACGTCGCCCACAGGACACCCCCAAGCCCGGCACACAGGTTGAAGCCCGGAGTGGAGACGTCGGCGATGCCTGCGGCGGCGGACGTGGCAAGCCGCCCGCCCGGGATGAACCGGGCCCCGATGATGGTGCCGTAGGTTGAGGAACGGCCGGCCTTGGCGATTGCCGCGTGGATGCCGTGGTGGAGTTTGCGGCCCCAGGTCCAGCGGTCCAGGACATGGCTCAGCCGCCGCTTGAACAGCTGGAACACCACCATATCGCCCAGCCATGATGCAGCCGCGGAGAGGATCCCGACCAGGAAGAGGTTGGCCCGTCCCGCGGCGGACAGGGCACCGCCCGTGATCAGCACCATCTCGGACGGGATCGGCGGAAAGATGGCATCGCCGAGGACAGCGGGGATGATCCAGAAGTAGATCGCCGTGCTCCAGGTGTCCGGATTGCCGAAGTCCATTTGCTCAACGTACCGCACACGGAACGGGGGCGCGCCGTGTGGATCGCCTGCATCCCTCGGAACACCCCACAGCCGGTGGACCGTTGCGGCTGGCGGACCGCTACGCCTGATCGGGGGCACAGTGCCACACTGGCTGCATGCGGATAGAGATCGTTGAGGGTGACATCACCGGGCGGCCGGTGGACGCGGTGGTGAATGCGGCGAATTCCTCGCTGCTGGGAGGTGGTGGCGTGGACGGCGCGATCCACCGGGCGGCGGGGCCGGAACTGCTGGAGGCCTGCCGCGAGCTGAGGGCAACGACGCTCCGGGACGGCCTGCCTGTTGGCGCTGCGGTGGCGACCCCCGGGTATAGGCTGCGGGCTCAGTGGGTCATCCACACCGTCGGTCCCAACCGCCACGCGGGCCAGACCAATCCTGCGCTGCTCGCGTCCTGTTTCACCGAGAGCCTGCGGATTGCCGAAGGCCTGGGGGCCCGTTCGCTGGCCTTTCCCGCTGTGAGCGCGGGGGTCTATGGCTGGGACGCCCGCCAGGTGGCGCAGGTGGCCTTCGATGCCGTCCGGTCCTATGCCAGCCGCTCCGCCGAAGGCGGAGTGGAGCTGGTGGAGTTCGTGCTCTTCAGCCCGGAAACCGTGGCGGTCTTCCGCAGTGTCCTCGAAGGTGGTTCGTAGCGGACCCTGCTCCGGTTAGCGGACTTCGCTCAACTGGAGGCGGCTGCGGTACTCGACGGGTTTCTTCGTGATGGGGTCCACGAACCGGATGCCGCGTGCCAGCAACTGGAGCGGCCTGGTGTAGTCGTCGGGCGCCTTGTCCAGCAGTTCGGGGTAGAACGAATCGTGCAGGATGCCCAGGCCCAGCGAGGCCATGTGCACCCGGAGCTGGTGGGTTTTCCCGGAGTGCGGTTCGAGCCGGTAGAGCGCGCGCCGTTCCGGGGCTCCTGCCGGAGTCCCGGCGTCGAACGTCCGCAGCAGGTCGATGCGCGTCTCCGCATTGGGTTCGCCGTCGATGACCTCCGCCAGAAGATAGCTGCGGGACTTGGTCATCCGGTTCCGGACCACAACCGGAAATTCGACGGCGGGATGCCCGGCAGCCGGTTCGGCGGCTGACACACACTCGTATTCCTTCTGGACCTGGCGCTTCTCGAACAGCACCTGGTACTTGCCCCGGGTCTCCAGGTTGGTTGAGAGCAGGAGTATGCCCGCGGTCATCCGATCAAGCCGGTGCATGGGGATCAGATCCGGCAGGTCCAGCTGGTTCCGGAGCCGGACCAGCGCCGATTCCTGGATGTATGTTCCGCCGGGCGTGGTGGGAAGGAAGTGCGGCTTATCCACCACCAGGATGTGCTCGTCCTGGTGCAGGATGTTCAGCTCCACGGGCAGCCGGGTTTCCGGCGGGAGCGTGCGGTAGTACCAGATGAAGGTGTGGTCCTCGAGCCTGGTGCCGCGGTGCAGGGGGATGCCGCCCTCGCCCACGATCTCGCCGGCGTCGAACCGGTCCTCGATGCCCTGGGGGTCGATGTGGCCCCAACGGTGCATCATGTAATCCATTGCGGTGTCCCAGGGGCCCTCGTCCGGGAGGCGCAGGCGGGTCGCGTTCACGCCGTCGCGCACGGGAAGGGGGGATTGCATCACCGGTCCATTCTACTTTGCGCCGCCGTGCCCGCCCGGCGTCCCCTCTGCCGCCGCCCAGCCCGCCCGCCGTCCCGGGCCCTCGCCCCCGCCGTCGAAATCGCCGGAAACCTCCCAGTTCACCGACGTTCCGC
Source organism: Arthrobacter globiformis (assembly GCF_030817195.1). Classification (NCBI taxonomy): domain Bacteria; kingdom Bacillati; phylum Actinomycetota; class Actinomycetes; order Micrococcales; family Micrococcaceae; genus Arthrobacter; species Arthrobacter globiformis. The sequence continues at coordinate 1,009,889 of NZ_JAUSYZ010000001.1, forward strand.
CGAATTCGCGCCGTTCCGGCGAAGTGGCGACCCGGCACAGGAACCGACGGTAAAAAAGTTCTTGACAAATAAAATTGTCGGTGCGGATACTTGGACCATGTTGGACATCGAAGTGATCGAGGACCCGGCGGCGGCGGAGGCTTCGTTGGATCCGATCCGGACCCGCATCCTCCAGGAGCTGGCGGAGCCCGGGTCGGCCACGCAGCTCGCCGCGAAGGTGGGGCTGCCACGGCAGAAGGTGAACTACCACCTCAAGGCGCTGGAGCGGCACGGCCTCGTCGAGCTGGTGGAGGAGCGCCGCAAGGGCAACGTCACCGAACGCGTGCTGCGGGCCACGGCGGCGTCCTACCTCATTTCCCCGGTGGCGCTGCAGTCCGTGGCGCCGGATCCGCACCGATTTGCGGACCGCTTCTCGGCCTTCTGGCTGCTGGCGCTCGCCGGCCGCATGGTCCAGGAAATGGGCAAGCTCATCGCCGGCGCTGCCGCGGCACGGCAGAAACTCGCCACGTTCGCGATCGACGGCGAGATCACGTTCCGCACCGCCGCGGACAGGGCCGCGTTCGCCGAAGACCTCGGGGTGGCGGTCGCGCGGCTTGTGGACCAGTACCACCACGGCGGTGCCGGGGGACGGAAGCACCGGCTCGTCGTCGCGCTTCACCCCGCACTCAAGCCGGAAGTACAAGACTCAACCAAAACCAAACCAGCCAAGGAGCGGGACAATGACTGACGACAGGAAATTCGAGATTGTTTTTGACACCGAGCTGCCCGGCACCCCGGAGCGGGTCTGGGAGGCCGTAACCAAGGGCACCCCGGGCTGGATGTTCCCCACGGACCAGTGGCCGGATGTGAAGACCGTGGAGGAATATCCGCAGCATCTGGTGTCGCGCATGGACGGTCCGGATGGCTGGTTCAACCAGCTGGAGCATGTGCTGGAGCCGGTCGACGGCGGCCGGGCCAGGCTCCACTATGTCCACAGCGGCATCTTCGCGGACAACTGGGACCAGCAGTACGACGGTGCCAGCAAGCACACGGAGTTCTACCTCCATACCCTGGGCCAGTACCTGAAGCACTTCGACGGCCAGCCCGTGATTTTCACGGACATCCAGGGGCCCGCGGAATCGCAGACGACTGACGGCTTCGTGCGGCTCAAGAAGGTGCTCGGCGTGGAGGGCGCCTCGCAGGGGGACGCTCTTGATGTGGAGGTCGACGGCGTCGGGCGGCTGAGCGGGCAGGTGGACTTCTCCAACGAGAACTTCCTGGGCCTGCGGACCGCGGACACCATGTACCGGTTCTTTGGCCGCAACGCGTTCGGCGCTCCCGTGGGCATGACCGTCCACGACTTCAGTGGCAGCGGGGATTCCGCGGCGACTGCCAGCGCCTGGGGTGCATTCCTCCAAAAGGTCTACACGTAGGCCAGCCAGCGACGCCCGGTCTGCCGGGCGACGCGCATATTGCCTCAGGACACTCGAATTCAAGCGTCGCCAGTCAATATGCGCGTCGTGGGGGCGGAGGCGCGACCTGAGCCGCCGGACATCAAGCGATGGCCGCGGCGGGGGAGTCCCTGAGCGTGCGCCGCAGCTGCGGGGCGGCCTCCAGCCGGTCCTGGGCGGCCCGCAGTGCGAGGACAGCAGTCTCCAGCTGGTCCGGCGGCAGGGTGAACGGGATGCGAAGAAAGTTCTCGAACACCCCACCCACACCGAAGCGTGGGCCGGCAGCTAGCCGGATGCCGAGTTCCGGGGCGATCACGGTCAGTGCCGTGCTGCCCGGGTACGGAAGCCGGCACCAGACGGCCAGGCCGCCGTCGGGCCGTTCCGCCTCCCACCGGGGCAGGTGGACCTTGAGCAGCTCCAGCAGTGCGGAGCGGTTCTCCCGGAGCGCGGACAGGCGGGCCGGCAGTGGATCGGCCAGGCTCCGCACCAGGTGGGCTGCCGCCAGCTGCTCCACCACCGGACCGCCGAGGTCCATCGTGGTCCGGACGGCCGCGAACCGCTGAATCAGGCTCTCCGACGCGCGGATCCAGCCCGTGCGCATGCCCGCCCAGTGGGACTTGCTCAGTGATCCGATGGACACCACGGCCGGACTGAAGAAAGCCAGCGGAGCCGTTGTGCCGCCGTCGAGGTTCAGCTCACGGAGCGTCTCATCCACCACCAGGACTGTGCCCGACGCCGCGGCCGCGCGGACCAGCCGGCGGCGCTGCGCGTCAGGCATTAGCCGGCCGGTGGGGTTATGGAAATCGGGAACGGTGTAGGCCATGCGGGGACGGTGCTGCACCAGGGCGGCTTCGGTCGCGTCCAGATCCCAGCCCCGCTCCGACGCAGGGGGAAGCGGGACCGGTACGATGCGGCAGCCTGTGGCACGGATGGCGTCGAGCGCGTTCGGATAGGTCGGCTGCTCCACGAGGACCTTGTCCTGCTTGCCGACCAATGCCCGCAGCACGATGTTGAGGGCATGCTGCGCGCCGGACGTCACGAGGATCTGCCCGGGCGTTGTGGGCACACCGGCGTCGGCATAATGGCCGGCAATTGCTTCCCGAAGGCCCGGCACGCCCAAGGCGTCGTAGCCAAAGCCGGGCAGCAGGGCGGGCAGCTCGGTGAGGGCGGCGGCGAAGGCCTGGTGGACCGCTTCGCCGCTGGCCGGGAGCGACGCGTACGCGAGGTCGATGACTCCGTCGGGAACCGCCAGGCCGGGCGCCCCCGACAGGCCGGCCCCGGAATCCCGTCCCTTTCCGGCATACGCCGTCCGCGGCAGGCACGTGCGGCCGCGCGTGCCCTGGCCGCTGCTCAGGAACCCCTGCTCGCGCAGGCTGGAATATGCCGCCGTCACCGTGGTGCGGCTGACCGCGAGGGTGGCGGACAGTGTCCGTTCGCTGGGCAGCGCGGTCCCCAGCGGGATGCGCCCGTCCAGAACCAAAAGGCGGACGACGTCGGCCAGCTCGCGGTAGGCGGGAGCGTTGCCGTGGTGCCACTGGCCCAGGAGGCGGGCGAGGGCGGTAGGGGTGAGTGATCCGGACATGAGGCCAGTATTTCAAACTGGCCATGGAAAACAAGGCCAGTTCTGCTTCAGGATGGTTCAATGATGACTCGCAGACTTGTACAGCTCTTCACCGGCCTTGCTATGTACGGCATTTCGCTGGCCCTGTTCATCCGGGCCGGGCTCGGACTGGACCCCTGGGACGTGTTCCATCAGGGCGTTGCCGGCAGGACAGGCCTGAGCATCGGCGTGGTGGTCATCATTGTCAGCTTTCTGGTGCTCCTGCTGTGGATTCCGCTGCGGCAGCGGCCCGGCTTCGGCACGCTTTGCAACGCCATCCTGGTGGGCGTCTTTGCCGACGTCGGGCTCGCCCTGATCCCCGCGTTCTCCCACCTCGGGGGCCAGATCGCACTGCTGGGCGGTGCGGTGCTGCTCAACGGCATCGCCTCGGCGTGCTACATCGGCGCCCGCTTCGGCCCCGGTGCCCGTGACGGGCTCATGACCGGCCTGGCCAGGCGCACCGGCTGGTCTGTGCGCCTGTCCCGCACGCTGATCGAGGTGGCGGTGCTTGCCGCGGGCTGGCTGCTGGGCGGCTCGGTCGGCGTGGGAACCGTGCTTTATGCCCTGGCGATCGGTCCGCTGGTCCAGATCCTGCTGCCGTACTTCCTGGTTCCGGCCGCCCGTGGAGGCGCCGGCCAGGCCGCCGATGCACAGTCCGGGGACCGCGAGGACCAGCCCGCGGCGCCGGCGGCCGCGTCCTGACACAGTTCATTCTGCGGCGGCTCCGTGGCCGTCAGGCTTCGGGGCCGTCCAGCAGGGGCTGGCATGTCGGACAAAAGTAGATGTCGCGTTCTTCCGTGACCGCCGCGGATGCACTGCCGGGGCGGCCCGCCGCCGCGATTCCCGCACCACTTTTGCCCGGCACGCTCTTGCCCGGCACGCTCTTGCCCAGCACGGCGTGGCGGATGGGGGTCCGGCAGCGCAGGCACGGCTGGTGCTCGCGCCGGTACACCCAGTAGCCGGGCCGCCCGGCCGCGCGGCCCACCGGAGTTCCACGGGCGTTGAGCAGTGTGGTCCGGCGGCCTGGTCCGAGGTTCGCCTCAAGGAGCTGCTTGGCGTCGGTAAACATGGCGGGCCAGTCCCTCACCGCGGCAACGGGCGACGCCGGGTGGATCCCGGCCAGGAAGCACACCTCGCAGCGGTAGATGTTCCCGATGCCCGCGAGGTTGCTCTGGTCCAGGAGGGCCACCCCGACCGGCACGTCGGGCCTCGCCGTCACCCGGCGCTCGGCCTCGGCCGGGTCCCAGTCCGGGCCCAGCAGATCGGGGCCCAGGAACCCCACAGCCTTGTCCTCTTCGCTGGTCTTGATCACCTCAAGCAGGCCAAGGGAAAATCCGACGGCGTCGGCAACGGCCGTGCGGAGCACGCACCGGGCCGTGAATCCCGGCTTCCGCCACCGGCCTCCCGGCGGGTAGACCTGCCAGCTGCCCTCCATTTTCAGGTGCGAGTGGATGGTCAGCCGCTCGTGGGCCGGGCCGGCGAGCCGCATCAGCAGGTGCTTGCCGCGGGGGACCACCTCCTCCATGGTCCAGCCGGCCAGGTTCAGTGTGGCGAAGCGGGGCACGCGGAAGTCGGATGCGAGGAGTTTCTGTCCGGCGAGGGCGGTGTGCAGCTGGTTGGCGGCGCGCCAGACGGAGTCGCCTTCAGGCACGGATCCTCAGCCCCTTTGGTGTGGAGTAGGCGCCCGCGGCAGTCAGTGCCGATGCCGCAGGGGTGTCGAGGATGCCGTGGCCGTTGACCTTTTCCATGATGAGCTTGTCCACTGCCCCGCGCTTTACCACGTCCACGAGGGCTCCGGCAGCGGCGGCGAGGACGGAGTCGCCTTCCGTGAAGACCAGGAGCGTCTTGCCGCCCCGTTCGACGTACAGCACCAGCGCGCCGTCGACCAGAACCACCAGCGCGCCGGCCTTCCGGCCCGGGCGGTGCCCGCTGCCGGCTTCGACATTGCTGGCGGGCCACGGCAGGGCGGCGCCGTAGGGGTTGGCCGGATCTGTTGCCGCCAGGGCCAGCGCCACCGGTTCCGGCTTGGCCAGCTGGGCGTCCTCGGTGTACGTGCGCAGCCTGTCGACGGTAGCGGGCACGGCGAACTGGGCAGCACCGAGATGCTCGATGAAGTACCCCCGCCGGCACCGTCCGGCTTCCTCCAGACGGGCCAGGACCTTGTACATCAGCCCGAAGCCGCCCAGGATGTTCTCGGCCATAACGGATCCGCGGGTGACCACCCCGTACCTGTCGAGTAGAAGCTCCGCAGTGGCGCGGGCGTGGATGGTGGGATCGAGCTCGGGCGTGGGCAGCGCGGACCAGCGCCCGGCCGCGAGGGGCGGGGTGGGGACAGCGCCGCTGACCGACCCGTACCGTCCGCCGGACAGTCCCGGCGAGCCGAGCAGGCCCGTGCCGTGCGACCGTCCCAGCCGGCTGAGGCGTGGCGCCCTGGCGCGGGGCGCGCGAGCGACCTGCCGGTGGGCGGTGTGCCCGCCGGCGATCAGGGACCGGACCGGGGCGAACGTGTCACCGGTGACCCGGCCTGCCCAGGCCAGATCCCAGATGGCGGAAACGACGTCCTGGTCGCCCAGTACCGCGTCCATGCCGCCGGCAATGTCCGTCAGCTGCCGGAAGAAGTAGCCCCCGCCGTTAGCCTGCAGGTGGTCCAACAGCCGACGCTGGGCGTCACCCGGTTCAAAGTCAGGGGCCGGGTTCAGCGTCAGTTCCACTGAATCTGCCAGGTGCAGACTGATCCAGCCGTCGTTGCCCGGAAGTGCACCGGCACCTGACCAGAGGACCTCCCCGGCGGCCATCAGTTCATCCAGCATGGCGGGCTGGTAGTTGGACACCCGGCTGGCGAGCACCAGCGGTTCCCAGGCCGACGCAGGTATGGGCACGCCGGAGAGCTGGTCCACGGCGGTGATGATGCCGTCGAGTCCGCGCAGCGCCGGCTGTCCACGTCCCGCGCCCGGCGTACGGACATGTTGCCAGGCCGGCAGGAACCTGCCGTAGGCGGTGATGTCCACGGGCTCCACCTCTGCCCGCAGTGCCGCGAGCGAGCGGCGGCGGAGCTTGCGGAGGACTTCGGCGTCGCACCATTCGCTGCCGGCCAGGGCCACTGCGGCCGAGGCGGCGGCCGATGCAGCTGCCGCTTGGGCGACGGGGTCAAGGCCGGAATCGGAATCAGACAGAGCGGCTGCCGGGCTTTCGCCGGCGGCGGACCCGGTGGCAGCGGACTCGGCGTGGGGCCGGAATTCGCCTTCCACCACGCGGCCGTCGGCCGCGAGCCGCTTCAGGGCAGTTTCGACGACGGCCGCACCAAGTCCCAGCCTGGCTGCGGCTTCGGTGGCGGTGAACGGACCATGGGTGCGGGCATAGCGCGAGACGAGGTCGCCCAGCGGGTCCGTCACCGGCTCGATAAAGGCGAGGGGAACGCCCATGGGCAGCGGGACGCCGATGGCGTCGCGCAGCCTGGCGGCGTCTTCCACCGCGGCGAAGCGTTCGACGCCGGCGATGGTCACCTTGATGGCCCGGTTCGCCCGCTGGAGGGCGGCGAGGTGGGCGGCAGCTTCGGCCGTTGTTGCCTGGGACGGCGGGGTTTCGACGGGCTCAACCAGCGGGGTTTCCAAGGTTTCGACGGGCTCGGTTTCGACAGGCTCAACCAGCGGGGCCTCAGCCGGGGCAAGCCTGGCGGCGACTTCCACGGGATCCAGCGGCCCGAGCAGCCGGAGAAGATCGGCCACACCCTCCATGCCCCGGACTTTCCGATCGGGGGCAAGGCGCTGAAGCTCGCGTTCGGTGGCGTCGATGACCCTGGCGTCCAGAAGCTCGCGCAGTTCGACACGGCCCAGGAGTTCGTTGAGCAGCGTGGAGTCAAGGGCCAGCGCGGCCGCCCGGCGTTCGGCGAGCGGGGAATCGCCCTCATAGAGGAACTGCGCCACGTAGCCGAAGAGCAGGGACTTGGCGAACGGGGACGGCTGCTGGGTGGTGGTCTGGACAATCCGGAGTTCGCGCCGTTCAATCGAGGCGGCGATATCCTTCAGGGCCGGCAGATCGTACACGTCCTGGAGGCACTCGCGGACGGTTTCCAGCACGATCGGGAATGCCGGGTACTTCCGTGCGACGTCCAGCAGCTGCGCGGACCGCTGCCGCTGCTGCCACAGCGGCTGCCGCTTGCCGGGGGTCTGCCGGGGCAGCAGCAGGGCACGCGCCGCGCATTCACGGAAGCGGGAGGCGAACAGGGCGCTGCCACCCACCTCGGCGGTGACAATCTGTTCCAGTTCCTCGGGGTCGAACAGGAACAGCTCGGCTCCGGGAGGTTCGTCCTCCATCATCGGCACGCGGAGCACGATGCCGTCGTCGGCGGCCATGGCCGATCCGTCCAGGCCGTAGCGCTGGTTCAGCCGCCGGCCCACGGCGAGGGCCCAGGGCGCATGGACCGGCATGCCGAACGGGCTGTGCAGGATGACCCGCCAGTCGCCGAGTTCGTCGTGGAAGCGTTCCACCACGAGCGTCGTGTCGCTGGGGACCACCTCTGTGGCCAGCTTTTGTTCCGACAGGTACTGCAGCAGGTTGTTTGCGGCGAAGTCGTCCAGGCCGCTGGCCTTGCAGCGCTCGGTGGCAGGGCCGACGTCGGATGCCGACAGTTCACGGACGAACGCGCCGAGGGCGCGGCCCAGGTCAACGGGGCGTCCCAGCGAGTCACCCTTCCAGAACGGCAGCTTGCCGGGCTGGCCGAAGGCGGGCGAGACGAGCACGCGGTCATGGGTGATGTCTTCGATCTTCCAGCTGGTGGCGCCCAGCGCGAAGATGTCGCCGACGCGGGATTCGTACACCATCTCCTCGTCCAGCTCGCCGACCCGCCGGCCTCCCTTGGCCGGGGCGGCCGTGCCAGATCCCTTGCCGTCACCTGCTCCGGCTGGGGAAGCCGATCCCTCGGTCTCCGTGCCGATGATGTAGACGCCGAACAGCCCGCGGTCCGGGATGGTGCCTCCGGACGTGACGGCCAGCCGCTGGGAGCCAGGCCTGCCCTCGATGGTCCCGGCGTTGCGGTCCCAGACGATCCGGGGGCGGAGCTCGGCGAATTCGTCGGAGGGGTAGCGCCCGGCCAGCAGGTCCAGCGTGGCCTCGTAGGCGGACCGGGGAAGCGTGGCGAACGGGGCCGAGCGGCGCACCGTGGAGAACCATTCCTCCACGTCGATGCTGCCGAGCGCGGTGGCCGCGACGGTCTGCTGGGCCAGGATGTCCAATGGGTTGGCCGGCACGCTGAGCCGCTCGATCTTGCCGTCCAGCATGCGCTCCACGGTGATGGCGGTGTGCACCAGGTCTGCCCGGTGCTTAGGGAATAGGTAGCCCTGGGAAATTTCGCCCACCTGGTGCCCGGCGCGGCCCACCCGCTGCAGTCCGCTGGCCACTGACGGCGGGGACTCGACCTGCACCACGAGGTCCACGGCACCCATGTCGATGCCGAGTTCCAGCGAGGACGTGGCCACCACGCAGCGCAGCCGCCCGGACTTGAGGTCGTCCTCGATGAGGGCCCGCTGGTCCTTGGATACTGAGCCGTGGTGGGCCCGTGCCAGCAACGGTTCAGCCCCTGCGGTGCTTCCGGCCTGCGCCATCATGTGCGCAGGCGTGCCGGTGGACGTGGCCACGCCTCCGGGCGCCGGCGGAGCAGGGTCATCCCAGCCTCCGCCAACGGTCAGGAGCTGGCGTTCCGCGTGGATCTCGTTGAGCCGCGCCGTCAGGCGCTCCGCCAGCCGCCGCGAGTTGGCGAAGACGATGGTGGACTGGTTGGCCAGCACCAGGTCCACGATCTTTTCCTCCACATGGGGCCAGATGGAGGCCTGCGGCTGCAGTCCCGACGCAGGCCCGGAATCGAAAGCCCCGGCGGCGCCCTGAAGATCTGACATGTCCTCCACGGGTACAGACACCGTGAGATCCCAGTTCTTCCGCGAGGGAGGGGCCACAATCTCCACCGGGGCGGAACCGGCCAGGAACTGCGCCACGAGTTCCCGCGGTTCCACGGTGGCCGAGAGCCCGATCCTTTGGGCGGGCGCGGGCAACAAAGCATCAAGGCGCTCGAGCGAGACGGCGAGATGCGCCCCGCGCTTGGTGCCGGCAACGGCGTGGACCTCATCCACGATGACGGTGTCCACCTCGCTGAGCGTTTCCCGCGCCCTGGAGGTGAGCATCAGGAAGAGGGACTCGGGGGTGGTGATCAGGATGTCCGGCGGGTTGCTGAGCAGGGCACGGCGGTCCGAGGCGGGGGTGTCGCCGGACCGGACTCCGACCGTGATCAGGGGAGCCGGCAGATCCAGCCGCTTGGCGGTCTGGGTAATGCCGATGAGGGGAGAGCGGAGGTTGCGTTCGACGTCGACGCCAAGCGCCTTGAGCGGGGAGATGTACAGTACGCGGGTTTTCCGCTTGGGCTTCCGTGCCCGGGGTTGTTTGGGCTTGGCGCCGGCAGGAGGCTCTTCAAGGCCTGGCAGCACTTCAGTGTCGGGCAAAGCAGCATCGGGTGCGGCCGACCCGGCCACCAGGAGCCGGTCCAGGGCCCAAAGGAACGCGGCCAGGGTCTTGCCTGAGCCGGTGGGCGCCACCACGAGGGCGTGTGAACCGGATGAAATCGCGTTCCAGGCCCCCTGCTGGGCGGGGGTGGGCTCGGAAAACGCGCCGAGGAACCACTCCCTGGTGGGCCGGCTGAACTGGCCCATCGAGTCCCCGGTGGACGTGCCGGTGGAGGTACCGGCGGGCTCCTGCGACTGCATGCCTCCATCATGCCTCACGGCACTGACACCTATAGGAACATCAGGAATTCCCTACCCGGCCGGCGGAAGGTCGCGGGTGGCCGGTCCCTCAAGGACCTGCCCGTCGCTGCTGAACCGGGAGCCATGGAGCGGGCAGTCCCAGGACTTCTCGTTGTCGTTCCAGTGCAGGATTCCGCCCAGGTGCGTGCAGACCGCGGACAGGCTGCACGTCGTTCCGTTAACAGTGGACGTGGCCACGGGCTTCCGGTCGCGCAGTGCCACGGTTCCCGTGCCCTCGGCCGGCACGGCACCGTCGGCCGGTGGAAGCTTTTTCAGTCTGCCCCAGTCCTTTGCCAGCGTGGCGGCCACTCCGGCATTCAGGGTCACGGCCGAGGCTGCGCCCGGAGGCGATGTCACCCGGCGGTGGATGGTGTTGGCCCACGGCAGCTGGCCGCCGAGGATGTCCGCAGCGATGCCCAGGGATGCAGCCACCGCGTTGGTCATGCCCCATTTGTTGTAGCCGGTGGCGAAGAAGATGCGCCCGCGGCCGCGGGGGAGCTTGCCGAAGAACGGCATGAGGTTGGTGGCCTGGTAATCCTGCGCGGACCACGTGTGGGTGACGGCGGCAACAGGGAAGTGCTGCCGCGCCCAGGACAGGACATCCTCCAGGTGCGCCTGTTCCGAGCGCGCCTTTCCCACCGGGTGCCCGTTGCCGCCCACGAGGAGGAGGTTCCGGCCGTCCGCCGGGTAGTCCCGGATGGAACGCACGGGCTGCTCGACGGACAGGTACATGCCCTCGGGCGGTGTCGCATCTCCGGTCAACTCCAGGGCTGCGGCGTAGGATCGGTTCGGTTTGAGCTTGGCGAAGTAGAGGCCGCGGTTCAGGATCGGGCTGCCCGTGGCCAGCACTACCGAGTCGGCCTGGACGGATCCGCGGTCAACATGGATGGTTGACGGCCCCGCGCCGGTGACGTTCCGGACCCGCAGCCCACTGACAATCCGGCCGCCGTGGCTCCGGACGTCCTCTGCCAGCGCAGTGAGCACGTCCATCGGGTTGATCTGGGCCTGACCGCGAAGGCGCACGGCTCCCCGCACAGGAAACGGCAGGCCCGCATCCCGGACGTAGTCCACCTCCAGGTCGGCGCTGAGGGCCGCGACAAGCTCCGCGCGGACCGCTTCCGTACCCTGCGGGGTGGCGGCGTAGGTGTAGGCGTCGCGCACCTGGAACGGCACGCCCCGTTGTTCCATGTAACGCAGCAGCCACGCCTGCCCCTCCCGGTTGCCGGACACGTAGGCGTCCACTACCTTCTGCGGGTATTGCTGCCGGAGGGCGGAGAGTACGGTGCCCTGCAGCAGGGTTACCTTGGCGGTGGTGTTGCCGGTGGTCACTGCGCCCAGCCCGCGTGCCTCCAGGACAAGCACGTCCTGTCCCGAGCGGGCCAGCAGCAGCGCCGTGGTCAGGCCAGTCAGCCCCGCACCCACCACCACGGTGTCAAAGGACTCGCCGGGGGTGAACGGGTCGCTGGTGAAAGTGTCGTTACGGTCCAACCAGAGTGACGTCACGTGTCTCAACCTGCCTTTGGCCTGCGTCTTTGTCGCGAGGCGTTCCCGCGGCTGGCCCCCCGCTGCCAGCCAGGGCCCCGACGTAACCGTAAGTGTACTTACGAAGTCAGGGCCGGAACAGGCTTGCGGCAGGGCAGGGTGGTTCCGGCAATCTTTGCCCTAGCGGGCCTGGAACGCCCCGATGCTCAGGAGCTCAATCGAGGCATTGCTGCAGGCATCCGAGGGCCGTGCCACGAACAGCGACGCCGTGTCCTCCGGCGGGTAGATCCGGAAGCCGGCGGCTGCGGTCTTGGCGCAGTCCGGGTAGTTCCCCGCCTGGGTGTAGCGGAGCACCGCCGTGCCGGACTTCCCGGGGGCCAGCAGGACGTCCTGGACGGCGACGGAGGTATCACGCTGCGCCGGTGCCCCGATCGGCTGGCCGTTGGGCCCGGTGGTCAGGGACACACCGGCGAAGCCCTTCAGATGGCAGTCGGATTTGCCGCTGTTGGTCAGGATCAGCTCCATATAAACGCTGCCGGCGGCACCGCCGCCGGTGGCATCCGTGGTGGCTTTCAGCCCTGAGGCCTTGCACAGCTGGGTGCCGGCGGCGGTGGACTGGGGCGCCGCTGAAGTGGCCGTCGGGGGCGCTGGTCGGGGTTGGGTAGGAGCGGCAGCGGACGACGACGGCGCGGAAGTTTCGGGGGCCGACTGGGTGCTCGGGGTGGCTGAGCCGGGTGCCGGTTCGGATGTCCCCTGGCTGGCGGGCTGGCTTGGCCCGCAGGCCGCGAGTAGCAGCGCCAGTGCGGCAGCCGCCGTCGTACCTATTAGTCCTTTGGTGATTCGCTGAGGCCTCATGGCTCTAACATTGCGGGCGTTCCTGCCGGAGTCAACGAAGGCGCGGCGGGCACCCGGATTTGATGCCCGGATTGTGACATCAGCCGGCAGACTCCATCCGTTCGGCCCAAACCCGTTTCTGCCGACGATGATGCAACGATAAATCACTTCCTTGGCGCAGAATTGGCTAATTTCAGCGTAAATGTTGCGTTGATCTGCAGATTTGGTTGTGTCAAACTGATCTTGGTCTCGCTTGTCCACAATTGCGTAGGAATCGAAAAGCCGGCAGGAAAAGCCGGCAAGGAAATAACGCTCATAGTCTGGCCGCGGTCCGTCATCACTCCCATGGCCAGAAGTGTCCTCCGTAAGGAGGATGCGCAGGGTTGAGGGGAGACAGCTCGGCACTCGTCCACAGCAACGCCGCTGCGGACGTACCTGAAGAGGCGCATCAGTCATTGGTTTCCGGCAACGCCGCCGAAGCTAATAACGATGGGGGCTGAGGTTATGACCGGTTGGCTTGTCCGCTGGAGTCTTAAGTTTCGATTGATTGTTTTAGCCGCTGCTGCCGGCATTCTGGGGTTTGGAATAACCACCCTGCCGTCAATGCCAGTGGATAACCTTCCAGAATTCGCTCCACCGCACGTGGAGATTCAAACCGAGGCACTGGGCCTGTCGGCCGTGGAGGTCGAACAGCTTATTACCTCGCCTATGGAGGCCGACCTGCTGAACGGGGTTGCCTGGCTCGACGAAATACGTTCGAAGTCAGTCCCGGGCCTCTCCTCTATTGAGATGGTTTTTGAGCCTGGCACAGATATTCTCCGCGCCCGGCAGCTCGTGGCAGAGCGACTGACGCAGGCTTTCGCGCTGCCCAATGTGTCGACTCCGCCGGTACTGATGCAGCCGCTCTCCTCGACGAGCCGCGTCATGATGGTGCAAATGACCTCCCAGGACGTGTCGCCGATCGACATGTCCGTCCTGGCCCGCTGGGACGTCAAGCCGGCGCTGATGGGTGTCCCGGGGGTGGCAAACGTCTCCATTTACGGCCAGCGCGAACAGCAGTTGCAGGTGCAGGTGGACCCGAAGCAGCTCAAAGCGAAGAACATCACCCTCAACCAGGTGGTCGAGACCGCCGGCAATGCGGTGTGGGTATCGCCTCTGAGCTTCCTGGAAGCATCGACCCCGGGCACGGGCGGTTTCCTCGAGTCCGCCAACCAGCGTATCGGGATCCAGCATGTGCTTCCGATCCGGACACCGGCAGACCTCGGCAAAGTCAGCGTTGAAGGTGCATCCGACAAGTCGCTGACGCTGGCCGACGTCACCACCCTGAGTGAAGACCACCAGCCGCTGATCGGCGATGCTGTCACTGGCAAGTCGCCCGGTCTGCTGATGGTCATCGAGAAGTTCCCGGACACGAGCGTCGCCGACGTGACGCAAGGCGTTGAGGCGGTGCTGGACGGTCTGCGTCCGGGCCTTTCCGGCATCACCGTGGATTCCACCGTGTTCCGCCCGGCCTCCTTCATTGAGTCCGCTGTTGGCAGCCTGGGCGTTGCCCTGCTCGTCAGCCTCCTGGTGGTTGCCGCACTGGTCGGCATCGCATTCCGGTCCTGGCGGTACGCCCTGCTGGCCTTCATCGCCATTTCCGTGGCGGCCATGGCAGCGGCGCTGGTGCTGCAGTTCCAGGGAGCGGTCCTGAACGTCATGGCGTTCGCGGGTCTGGTCCTTGCCCTCCTCGTTGTCATCGGCGATGTCATCAGCGATCTGCACAGCTTCCGGCGGGAATCGACCGGTGACCGGGTGACGCGCGAAGCCCTGCTTGCCCACGGCCTGCAGCGGTCACGCGTGCCTGTCCTGTTCGCCGGACTCACTGCACTGCTTGCCCTGGCCCCGGCGCTGTTTGTCCCGGGTGTGGAAGGGGCGTTCCTGAAGCCACTGGTGCTGTCCTACCTGTTGGCCACCGCCGTGGCAATGCTCGTCGCCCTGACAGTCACACCCGCCCTTGCGAGCCTGCTGCTGCGGGGCCATAGGCGGCCGCGGCGCAGCCTTGCGATAATCCGGAAGGCCCGGCTCGGCTACGAACGCTCGGCGAGGGCCTTCACCGGAACAGTTGCCACCGTGTTCGCCCTTGCGGCGGCGGCAATGGCCATTGCCGCACTCGCCATCGTCCCGGGAGCCACCAAGGAACTTCCTGTTGTGGCCGCTGTTCCCGACCGGACCCTCCTCGTGGAATGGGCGGCGGCGGCAAGCACAGGTACCGATGTGATGAACCGGGTGATGACCAACGCCAGCGAAGAGCTCAGTGGAATCCGCGGAGTTTCCTCCGTGGGCGGCCACGTTGGACGTGCCATCACCTCCGATAGCTCCTCTGACGTCAATGCCGGCGAACTGTGGGTGACCATGGAGGACGGCGTCAACATCAGCAGGGTGCGCTCCGAGGTGCGGGAAATTGTTGAGGGGTACCCGGGGCTGACGGCGAAGGTGACCACCTACCCGGAGCAGCAGGTTGCTGCTGCCAGCGAAATCGACAACCGCCAGTTCAGGGTGCGCGTTTTCGGCGTGGACCTGGACATCCTCCGCCAGAAAGCAGAGGAAATCCGCGGGATTCTGTCGCGTACGGACGGCGTGGTTGAGCCCCAGGTGGATGTCAGGGTAGACCAGCCTGTTGCTGAAATCGAGGTTGACCTCGCAAAGGCGCAGAAGCAGGGCATCAAGCCTGGCGATGTTCGGCGGGCGGCTGCCACCGTCCTGCAGGGCATCGAGGTGGGGTACCTGTTCGAACAGCAAAAGGTTTTCCAGGTGATCGTCAAGGGTAAGGAATCCACCCGTGACAGCCTGACAAGCGTTACCGACATGATGGTTGACAAGCCTGAAGGCGGGCAGGTCCGGCTGGGTGACGTGGCAAAGGTCACGCTCCGCCCGAACCAGACCGTGATCCACCATGATGACACCTCCAGGCGCATCGACGTCGTGGCCAACATCCAGGGCCGCAACCTCGGTGACGTTACCCGCGACGTCCAGGCCGCCATCAAGGGAATGCAGTTCCCGGTGGAGTACCACGCTGAGATCCCGCCGCAGTACGCCGAAAAGGAGGCCGCCGGCGCGTTCATCTGGTGGCTCGCCCTGGCAGCGGCAGCCGGCATCCTGGTCCTGCTGCTGACGGTCCTCGGCAACTGGCGGCTCGCAGCGCTCGTCTTCGTGCTGCTTCCGGTGGCCCTGTCCGGCGGCATCCTCACCGCCGACCTGGCCGGCGGTTTCGGCTCCGTGTATGTCCTGGTGGCCCTGGCAGCAGTGCTCGCCCTGGCAGTCCGGGACGTGGTCATGCTGATGGGAACGTACCAGTCACTGCAGTCCCGTGCCCCGGCGGACTCGCCGGCGCATCTGATGCGGCAGGCGGCCGGAGAGCGGCTGCTGCCAACTGTTCTGACCACCGTGATCACCGGACTGGCACTGGTGCCGCTGGTGCTGCTCGGCGGGCCGGTCGGCGGAGGCATGCTCCTTCCGCTGGCGCTGGTTGTGTGGGGCGGGCTTATTACCACTGCCCTCCTGACCCTCTTTATTCTGCCGATCCTCTTCCTCCGCATTGGTCCACGCACCAACACGGACTGGGGGAGCTCATTGGTGATTAATAACGGACCGGTTCTGGCAGAGAGGTCGGAATTGTCATGAAAAGCAAGAGTGATTTTGGGGGCTGGCGTTCTGTTCTTGTGCTGGTCTGCGCAGCATCGATCGGCCTCTCCGGATGTGCCACGGTAAAAACTACCGCGACACCCGCTGGGGAGGCAGCGTCCACCATGGAGAAGGCCGGCCCGGACCTGAACAGGCTGACACTGACAGACAAGGCAGTGGAGCGGCTGGGAGTAACCACGGTCAAGGTGGCCAAGGGCGAAGGCAGTCCGCTGCAGGTGTCCTACGGAGCCCTGGTCTACGACGCCAACGGTAAGACCTGGGTCTATACCAATCCCGCGCCGCGGACCTACATCCGGGCCGCGGTGACGGTGGACAAGATCGCCGACAACAAGGTGCAGCTCCGGTCCGGTCCGCCCGTAGGAACCGATGTTGTCACCGTTGGTGCCGCGGAACTGTTCGGCGCCGAATTCGGCACAAAGGGTCATTGACATGCGCCGGATTGTCGGGTTCAGCCTGAAATTCCGCGCCTTGGTGGTGGCTATTGCGGTGGCAATGATGGCGTTCGGCGGCGTCCAACTCAGCACGGCCTCGGTGGACGTCTTTCCCGAATTCGCGCCGCCGAAGGTAGAGATCCAGACCATCGCCATAGGCCTGACCGCCGCCGAGGTGGAGCAGCTGGTGACCGTTCCGCTCGAAGACGCCCTCAACGGCGTCGAGGGACTGGACGAGATCCGCTCCAAGTCAGTGGAGCAGCTGTCCTCGATCGTGCTCCTTTTCGCTCCGGGGGCGGACCTGCTCAAGGCCCGCCAGCTGGTCTCGGAGCGCATTGCCATTGTCACGCCGTCGCTGCCCACCTGGGCGGCTCCACCGGTGATGCTGCAGCCGCTCTCGTCCACCAGCCGGGTCATGAAGATCGGGCTGACATCGGACCAGCGTTCGCTCATGGAAATGTCCATGATCACGTACTGGAAGATCCGCGCCCACTTGCTGCGGGTCCCGGGCGTGGCCAACGTGGCCATCTGGGGTGAGCGTCTGCAGATGCTGCAGGTGCAGGCCATTCCGGAGAAGCTCAAGGCCAACGACGTCAGCCTGAACCAGGTCATGGAAGTCACCGCCAACGCCCTTGACGCGGGCCTGCTGCAGTATTCGCCGGGTTCCGTCATTGGAACCGGCGGGCACATCGAGACGCCCAACCAGCGGCTCAGCATTCAGCACGTGCTGCCGATCACCACGCCGAAGGACCTCGCGGGGATCACCATCGAGGAGAAGAACGGGAAGCCGCTCCGCCTCGGCGACGTGGCCAATGTGGTGGAGGACCATCAGCCGCTCATTGGCGACGCCGTGATCAACCAGGGCGAAGGGCTGATGCTCATCGTTGAGAAACTTCCGTGGGGCAACACACTGGAAGTCACCCGGGGTGTGGAAGCAGCGCTGGAGCAGATGGAGCCGGGACTCAGCGGCATCACGGTCGATACGGAGATCTTCCGTCCGGCAACCTTCATCGAGGAGTCCCTGAACAACCTCAGCCGCGCTCTGATGCTGGGCTGCATCCTCGTGGTGCTGGTTCTGGGCGCCTTCCTCTTCCAGTGGCGCACGGCGCTGATCAGCCTGATCGCCATCCCGCTGTCACTGGTGACGGCGGCGTCCGTTCTGTACCTCACAGGAGCGTCGGTGAACACCATGGTCCTGGCGGGGCTGGTGATTGCCGTCGGGGTGGTGGTGGATGATGCGATCATCGACATCGAGAACATCATCCGAAGACTCCGGCAGCACCGGGCGGAGGGCGGGACCCGGTCCACGGCATCGGTGGTCCTGGAGGCCTCGCTGGAGGTCCGCGGACCGATCATTTACGCCACGCTGATCATCATCGCCGCCGCGGTGCCGATCTTTTTCCTCCAGGGACTGACCGGGGCCTTCTTCAGGCCGCTGGCCATCTCCTACACCCTGGCGGTGCTGGCATCGATGCTCGTGGCACTGACCGTCACCCCCGCACTGGCACTGATCTTCATGCGGAAAGTCCCGCTGAAGGAGCAGGAACCGCCACTGGTGAGGGTGCTCAAACGCGGCTACCGCGCGGTCCTGAGCCGGATGGTCAGGCGGCCCGTTGCAGGTTATGCGGCCTTCGGCACCATGGCGGCCATCGGTGCCATCACGGCACCGCTGTTGGGGCAGTCGCTGCTGCCTGACTTCAAGGAACGCGACTTCCTGATGCACTGGCTGACACAGCCGGGCACGTCGGTTACGGAGGAGTACCGCGTCAGCCAGAAGGCCTGCGAGGAACTGCTCACGATTCCGGGGGTCCGGAACTGCGGCTCGCACATCGGGCAGGCCTTCAACGCCGACGAAGTCGTGGGGGTGTACTTCGGTGAGAACTGGATCAGCATCGACCCTGCAGTCGACTATGACAAGACGCTGAAGTCAATCCACGAAGTCGTGGACGGTTATCCCGGCATTGTGCGCGACGTCCAGACGTACCTGAAGGAGAGGATCCGTGAGGTTCTCACGGGTGCCAGCGACGCCGTCGTCGTCCGGCTTTACGGGGACGACCTGGCCCTCCTGCGTTCAAAGGCCGCGGAAATCCAGACGATCTTTGAGCAGACCGAAGGAACGGTTGCCCCGCACACGGCACTGCAAAAGGACATTCCACAGCTTAATATCGAGGTTGATCTGGCGAAGGCCCAGAGCTACGGGCTGAAGCCGGGCGACGTGCGGCGGGCGGCGGCAACACTCGTGGCCGGAGAGGAAGTCGGCGACGTCTACCGCGGCGGCAAGGCATATGACGTCCAGGTCTGGAGCCCGCCGGAGGTCCGTTCCGATATCAGTGCCATCCGGAACCTTCCCATCGACACCCCCAGCGGGCGGAAAATCCTGCTGTCCGATGTGGCAAGCGTCCAGGTGAAGCCGACCCCGAACGTCATCCAGCGTGACGCGCACTCCAGGCGGATCGATATCGAGGCCAACGTGAAGGAAGGCGCCCTGGGCTCGGTGGTTGCGGCCATGGAGGAAGGGCTCAAGAAGGTGGAGTTGCCGCAGGGCTTCCGCACCCAGATCCTGGGTGAGTTCCAGGAGCGGCAGGCGGCGACCAAGACCCTGCTGACGCTCGCCATCGGGGCACTGGCCGTGATCTACCTGCTCCTGCAGGTGGCCTTCGGAAGCTGGCGGCTGGCGACGCTGGTGATCCTCACGCTCCCGATTGCCCTGGTGGGCGGCGTGTTCGCCGCCTTCATGGGCGGAGGGGTGCTGTCACTGGGGTCCATTGTGGGCTTCCTGACGGTCATGGGCATTGCGGCCAGGAACGGCATCCTGCTCATCAACCACTGCCAGCACCTGGAGAAATATGAGGGTGAAAAGTTCGGTCCTGAACTGGTGCTGCGGGGCGCAGGGGAACGCCTCTCTCCGATCCTCATGACCACCCTGGCCACGGGGCTTGCCCTGGTGCCGCTGGTGGTCCTGGGGAACATCCCCGGCCATGAGATTGAACATCCCATGGCCCTGGTGATCCTCGGCGGGCTGGTCACGTCCACGCTGCTCAACCTGTTCGTGGTCCCGTCGCTGTACCTGCGGTTCGCCAAGCCGAAGGCCAGCCGGAACCAGGCACCGCCGGAGCCCGTACTGGCTAACGCCTAGCCACGACCCGCCGGTCCATCCGCCGCCCACGCCCCGCCACCCGCGGGAACGTGGGCGGCGGTGGTGCGGGGACGGAATGCGTTCCGGTGCCCGCCCGCCGGCGGCGCAGCTCCAGCGCCAGGCTCTCCTGCCCGCGGGCCATTGCCCAGCGGTGGTTGGCCGCGAAGCCGGGCTTCAGCAGCCAGCTGAGCCGCCTCAGCAGCGGCTTGGTGGCACTGACCCGCCAGTCGTAGGTGATCAGGACTTCCGGCCCGTCCTGTTCGAACGTCCAGCGCCCGGTCCCGTCCAGGTCGCCGGTTGCGCGGATCGCGAAGCCCCTGCTGGTGGTCGGTTCCGTGACGGTCAGCGTCCAGCGGAGGGTGTAAGGGAGCCAGCCCTTGGTGTGGAGCCTGGCCATCCGCCCCACACCGTTCTCCTTGCCCGGATGGATGAGGTCCACGCGGAGGTACACGGAGGGCCACCACGTGGCCAGTCCGACGGGGTCGGCCAGGATCTCGGCGACGTCGTCCGTGGTCCCCGCCACCCGCCAGACCGTGACGAAGGCGTAGTCCGTGCTCCTGGTGCCCTTGGCGTTCATCTGTGCCTCCTGCCGCGAAAAGATCTGCAACCATTCAAGCGCGTGCCGCCCGTCCGCCATAGACTGCTGGCGTAAGTCACCACGCCCAAATTGAGGAGTAGCGATGAACTACAGCGGAAGCCAGTACGAAAAGGCCGTGACGGCGGGGGAGCTTGACCGCAGCCACGTTGGCCAGACGGTGAGCTTTCAGCCGAACGATTTCACCGTGGTGTTCGGCAGGATCGCCGGAATCGCCCGCACCGACGCCCAGGTGTACCTGAGCCTGGAAGGGGTCGGCGGCGGGACGCACCTGAAGGACGAGTACGACCTGCCAGTGACGCACGAGGTGTATGTGCAGCTGGATCCGCTGAGCAGCGCGGGGAAGACCATCTCGGATGCGGAGCGGGTCATCAAGGAGAAACTGGACGAGCTCAAAAAGAACCTCCTCGACCGGGATCAGAAGTCCGGCTCCGAGTAACAGCCCCAACGGCGAAGAACC
This sequence comes from Arthrobacter globiformis, assembly GCF_030817195.1. Taxonomy (NCBI): domain Bacteria; kingdom Bacillati; phylum Actinomycetota; class Actinomycetes; order Micrococcales; family Micrococcaceae; genus Arthrobacter; species Arthrobacter globiformis. Next base: position 1,030,329 of record NZ_JAUSYZ010000001.1, read on the forward strand.
CCGCTGCACAACCGTGCAGCGGGGTTCTTCTAGGCAACCGCTCCGCGTATGGGGGAACACGGAGCGTCCCTGTCAAAACTAATGGAAAGCTTGCTTAGGTCTCAAATCGGAGCCACCTTTTCCCAAGCCCGCGGCGGTACTATCCCGCTACCGTCGCCGTAACGGGTCTCCTGGATCTACGGCCTCGGTAGGTGGCCCGCTCTGCGAACCGGGGAATGAGCGGGCCGCCGCCCCGGCCCGGGAACTTGCCCACGCCGGATGGGATGGGCCGCCGGAGTGAGATGCCGCCCGGACAGGTCCAACCAGGTTTCGATCGCTGCTCATAGGAGTCCGGCGAGGACACCGGCGGACCGGAGTTAGCTGACGCGGCGGTAGCGGATGTGGGTGGCCAGCGGTGAGTGAAGCACCTCGGCGGGTTCGAAGCCGAAGGATTCAACCCCGTCGAAGATGCGCTCGCCCGAACCGAGCAGGACCGGTGCGATGTCGAGGGTGAGTTCGTCGATCACGCCGGCGATCAGAGCCTGCCGGACGGTCGAAGCCCCACCGGCAATGTCCACGCCGTTTTCCCCGGCGGCCTGGCACGCAGCGGAGTAGGCCGCGTCGAAGCCCTCGGTGATGAAGTGGAAGGTCGTCCCGCCGTCCATCTGGATCGGGTCATGTCCGTGATGGGTCAGCACGAACACCGGCGCGTGGTACGGCGGCTCGGGGCCCCACCACCCCGCCCATTCCTCATCCCAGTCCCCGCGGATCGGGCCGAACATGTTCCGACCCATTACATACGCGCCCCGCGGGCGCATGAGCCACTCGTTCGCGACCTTGTCGGCATCGTTCGCCCGCGCGTCGCCGATGTGCCAGCCGTGCAGCTCCAGCCCCCGCTTGCCCAGGGGGTTCTCACGGCTCTGGTCTGGCCCGGCGACGAAGCCGTCCAGCGAGATCGACATGTGGCAGGTGGTGTCCGGCATCGCGAACCTCCCGGGGGATTGCGACTTTGCATGCGGTCGTGCGGGGATCGTAGCACGTGATGACTCAGAAGAAGTTACCGCTGGGCTTCTTGGAGATGAAGAAAGACCCCGGTTCCCTTTGTTTACAAGGGAACCGGGGTCTTTCTCATTGGCGGTGACGGTGGGATTTGAACCCACGTTGGCTTTTACACCAAACAACATTTCGAGTGTTGCACCTTCGGCCGCTCGGACACGTCACCAACCTGAATAGGGTACCGGAGCAAGGCCCGCATCCCCAAAACGGCATACTTTTGCCGGCAACACAGTCAGCGGCCTGGCGTTCTCAGCGGGCGCGCCGGGACGCATCTTCCCGGAAATCGGGGCCGGGCACTAGATTCATAAGCAAGATGAGTACTTCCCAGCAGCACACTAAAGCAACCGCATACTGGACCGTGGGCCCCGGCCGGGGTGAACTGCGCAGCGAGGAGCTGCCCGTCCCGGGCCCGGAGGAGGCGCTGGTGCGCTCGCTTTATTCGGGCATCAGCAAGGGCACCGAACTCGTGGTCCACCAGGCTGCCGTACCGCCCTGCATCGCCGAGAAGATGCGCGCCCCGCACCAGGAGGGCTCGTTCCCGTCGCCGGTCAAGTTCGGCTACCTGTCCGTGGGCGTGGTGGAGCAGGGTCCGGATGACTGGATGGGGCAAATGGTGTTCTGCCTGCATCCGCACCAGGACCGCTACGTGGTGCCGGTGTCCGCGCTCACCCGCGTTCCCGACGGCGTTCCTCCCCGCCGCGCGGTCCTCACCGGCACCGTGGAAACGGCCGTGAACGCCCTTTGGGAGGCGGGGCCGAGGCTGGGCGACCGCGTCGCCGTGATCGGCGCCGGGCTGGTGGGCGGCATGGTGGCCACGCTGCTGCGCACGTTCCCGCTGGCGCGGCTCCAGCTCGTCGACCTGGCCCCTGACCGCCAGGACCTCGCCGACACCTTGGGCATTGACTTCGCGCACCCGGACGACGCCCTGCCGGACTGCGACATCGTGTTCCACTGCTCCGCGTCCGAAGGCGGGCTGGAGCGCAGCCTGAAGCTCGTGGGGGACGAGGGCGACATCATCGAGATGTCCTGGTACGCCGACCGGAAAATCACCATCCCGCTCGGCGAGGACTTCCACGCCCGCAGGCTGTCCATCCGCGCCAGCCAGGTGGGCGCCGTGGCACGGGCCCGCCGGCACCGCCGGACCAACGCCGACCGGCTGGAGCTCGCCATGTCCCTGCTGACAGATCCGGTGTTCGATGCCTTCCTGACAGGTGCCTCCGCGTTCGCTGAGCTGCCGGGCGTGGTCCAGGACCTGGCCAGCGGCCGGCTCGATGCGCTGTGCCACGTGATTGAGTATCCCGCCACTGATGATCCCCTGACTGAAGACCACCGGACCGCCACCACCGAAACAGCGAGGTAACCATTGTTCAGCCTGACCGTTCGCCGCCACTTCATGATCGCCCACAGCCTTCCTCGGGAGGCGTTCGGGCCAGCCCAGGGCCTGCACGGGGCGACCTTCGTGGCGGAGGTGAGGTTCCGCCGTCGTGCTCTCAACGACGACGCGATCGTACTGGACATCGGCGCCGCCGGAAGCATGATTGAGGAGGTGCTGGCCGGGCTCAACTACCGCAACCTGGACGATCACCCGGACTTCGCCGGGAAATTGAGCACCACCGAGGCGCTGGCGCAGTACATTGCCGGCGCCGTCGCGGAGCGCCTGCGGGAGGACAGGGACGGCCGGGAACTCGCCGGCCTGGACGTCACGCTGCGCGAAAACCCCGACGCCTGGGCGAGCTATGCCCTCGAGTTCGACCGCAACTAAGGCCGCCATGCTGCCCCCACCAGCCATCCGGCTCCTGGTTCCCGCGAACATCCGCCATAACTCCGGCGGCAACGTCTACAACGCTGCGCTGGCGCAGGGCCTTGAGCAACTGGGAGCCGGGGTAACCATCCAGCCGGTCGCCGGCGAGTGGCCGGTGGGCAGCAAGGAAGAACGACGGCGGCTGGCCGGCTTGCTCGGTTCAGGAACCGCTGCAGGGGGCCCGGCAGCGGTGCCGGCCAGCACCATCACGATCGTTGACGGTCTGGTGGCCTCCGGCGCCCCCGACGCGATGGAGGCGGCCGCCGCCGGCGGGCACGCGCCATGGGTCCTGCTGCACATGCCCCTGGACGAGCACCCGGACCTGGAAGCCCGGGCACTCCGGGCGGCTGCCGGCGTGATCTGCACCAGCGGTTCAGCCGCTGCCGAGATCAGCCGGCGGCACGGACTGGCCGGCGTCCGCGCTGCGCTGCCCGGAACCAGACGTGCCCGGGTGGCTGGCGGGTCCGAGCCACCGCGCCTGCTTGCCGTGGCGGCACTGCTGCCCAACAAGGACCAGTTGACTCTCCTCGGTGCGCTGGCCCGGCTCCAGGATCTGGAATGGACGGCAGCCCTCGTCGGCTCGGGCACGGCGGACCCCGACTACGCCCGCCAGGTCGCGGCGGCGGTCGACCGGCACGGGCTGGGCGGCCGGGTGCAGCTGCCCGGCGAACTGACGGGCCAGGTGCTCGAGCAGCAGTGGCACGCCGCTGATCTGAGCCTGCTGGTCTCCAAGGTGGAGGCTTTCGGCATGGCGGTCACCGAGTCTGTGGCCCGCGGGGTGCCGGTCATCGTCCGGGCCGGCACCGGCGCGGTGGAGGCGCTGGAACTGGGTGCAGAAACCGCGCCAGAGCCTCCGGAAGGTGCAGCGCCCACCCTGCCCGGCGCCGTCGTCGAACTCGGTGCCGCCGGGGATGTTGACGCCGGGGATGTTGTGCCCGGGGACGGGGACGGGGACCCGGAGCCGCTGGCGGCCGTGCTGCGCAGCTGGCTCACGGACCCCGCCCTACGTGCGGAATGGCGCCGGCGTGCCCTCGCCGGCCGGGAACTCCTGCCTGGCTGGGACGCCACTGCACGGCGGGTGCTCGGCTACGTGGCGCCGGAGGCATCGGTAGGCGGCCATTCCTCGCAACCGCCCGCTGGTGGAGAATGAGGCATGACCAGCCACGTTCCGTCTGCCGCCACTCTGGAAACTGCTACGGCCCTCACCCCGGAGCTGCTCCGCGCCTGGGCCTGGCACCGGCAGGGGCTGGACGGCACGCTCGAGGGCCGCACGTCGCAGGAGGTGCTCGCCACGGCGGGCTGGGCGAGGTCGGTGGGCGGCGCCAATCCGTACCTGACCCTCTTCGCCCGCGCCGGAATCCGCCGCGGCCAGGTGGACGCGGACGTCCGCGAGCTCACGATCCACGAACTGCCCACCGCCCGCGGCTGCACCTATGTGCTGGGCCGGGAGGACTTCGACTGGGCGCTGACCCTCGGCAAGAGCGCTGACGAGGCCTTCCGCGTATTGGCCCGGCTCGGGGTGGACCGCGGCGAGATCACGCTGCTGGAGGAACAGATCCTGCACGTTCTCGGCGAAGCCGACAGTCCGCTGGACCCCAGGCAGCTGAAAGAGGAGCTCGGGGAGTCGGTTCGGAACCTGGGCGAGGAAGGCAAGAAAAAGGGGGCGGCCACCACGCTGCCCACGGCGCTGGGGCTGCTGCAGGCAGACGGCCGGATCCGCCGCGTTCCGGTCAACGGGCGGCTGGACCAGCAGCGCTATGCCTACACTCTGTGGGGCCTGCCGCCCAGCCGGCTCGGCCCGGAAGGCGCCCGCGAGGAACTGGTCCGCCGCTACCTCGGCTGGACGGGCGGCGCCACCAGCAAGCAATCCCAGTGGTTCACCGGCTTCACCCTCACCGACACCAAGGCGGCGCTCGCCGCCGTCGGGGCCGTGGAGGTTCCCACCGCCGCGGGCGACGTGCTCTGGATGCTGCCGGCCGACGTCGAACGCCTCGCGGACTTCAGTCCGCCGGACGGGGAACAGATCCAGTTGCTGGCCGGCACCGATGCGCTCGTGCTGCACCGCCGGAACGCAGGTGACCTGTTTGCGGACGCGGACCGGGACCGGAAGCTGCTGAACACCACCCTGGCGCTGCAGGCGGACCTGCCGGACCACCCCATCTTTGACCGTGGCACGATCATCGGACTCTGGCAGTACGATCCCGGCAGGGAAAGGATCGCCGCCTGGCTCTTTGCCGGCCGGACGCCCGCCGTCGAACAGCGCATCGCCGAGGTTGAGGCGTGGATCCGGGAGGATCTGGGCGACTTTCGCTCCTTCAGCCTGGACTCGCCATCGTCCCGGCAGGAGCGGATCGATGCGCTTGACGCCGCCGGCGTCTGACCAGCCGCCGTCTAACTGCCAGTGCGGTGGGCTGCGAAGAAGTCCCGCAGCAGCAGGCCGCATTCCTCCTCCTGCACGCCGGCGTAGACCTCCACCCAGTGGTTGAGGCGGCGCTCGCGCAGAATGTCGAACACGGAGCCCGCCGCCCCGGCCTTCTCGTCCCAGGCCCCGAACACCACGCGGTGGATCCGGGCCAGAATGATCGCTCCGGCACACATGGCGCACGGTTCCAGAGTCACCACCAGCGTGCAGTCCTCCAGCCGCCAGCCGTCGCCGCCGCCGCCGTCGAGCGCCGCGCGTTCCCGCAACCGCGCGGCGGCCTTCCGGATGGCCACCACCTCGGCATGCGCGGTCGGGTCCCCGAGGGCTTCGCGCTCGTTACGTCCGCTACCCAGGACCGTTCCGTCCGGACCGATCACGACGGCGCCAATCGGCACGTCCTCGGTTGCCAGGGCCCGCCGGGCTTCTTCGAGGGCAAGGCCCATCCATTCCAGGTGTTGCGGATCTGCCGGGGCCATGGGTCAATGATAGTTTCGAAGGATACTTAGCATCGGACAACGCGAGTGCCGGGAGTAACGATGAAGTCCTTGACGGAAAAGTACGGCCGGTGGCTGGGGCCCTACGCGGCCCTGTGGATCACCCTCGTCATCGGCGGCTTCCTGGTGGTGGTCCTGACGCTCCTCAGTGCCGAGGTATACAACAGCGTTGTCGACCAGGACGGCGTTTCGGGACTGGACAGACCCGCCCTCCAGCTGGCCAAGGAATTCCGGAGCCCCGGACTCGATTCGGCTGTTACGGCCTTCACGAACATCGGCGGCGGCATTGGCATGCCCATCCTGGCGAGCCTCCTCGTTGCCTGGCTGATCTATGTCAGCCGCAGCTGGCGGCCGCTTATCCTGGTGGGCGGCGCGGCCGCAGTCTCCGTCACCGCCACCAGCGTAGGCAAGACCCTGCTGGGCCGCACCCGTCCTGACCACGTCGACGCCGTTCCCCCGTTCGAGTTCTCGCCGTCATTCCCCAGCGGGCACACGCTGAACACCACCGTGGTGATCGGCATCGTGGTGTACCTCATGTGCCTGGAGTTCCGGAAGACCTCGGCGCGGACGTGGTTGATCATCGCGGGGGCGGCGTTCATCATCGCCATGGGACTGAGCCGCGTGTTCCTCGGCCACCACTGGCTGACAGACGTGATGGCAGCCTGGCTGATCGGGGCGGCCTGGGTGGGTGTGGTGATCCTGGCCCACAGGCTCTTCCATGCCATCCGCCGGCGGGAGCATGCCGGCCCCGCGCCCACGTTCGAGCACCCGGCCCATCTGAAGGACAGCAAAACCGAGCGGGCGGAGCGCCTCCAGGGGTCTCCCGATGCCGGCGGAGGAGCCGGAAACCGGGGCGGGGAGCCAAGCCCCGGGTGATAGTTTTGACCCATGCGCACACTCGTCGTGGACCATCCGCTGGTCGCCCACAAGCTCACCGTCCTGCGGGATAAGAACACCTCCTCGCCGGTCTTCCGCCAGCTCACCGAGGAGCTGGTCACGCTCCTCGCCTACGAGGCCACACGCGACGTCCGCACCCAGCCGGTCACCATCGAAACCCCGGTCGCCACCACGGTCGGGACCGCGTTCACCAAGCCTACGCCGCTGGTGGTCCCCATCCTGCGCGCCGGGCTGGGCATGCTCGAGGGCATGACCAAGCTGGTCCCCACCGCCGAAGTGGGCTTCCTGGGCATGGCCCGCGACGAGGAAACCCTGGACATCATCACCTACGCAGAGCGCCTGCCGGACAACCTTTCGGGCCGCCAGATCTTCGTCCTCGACCCCATGCTCGCTACCGGCGGCACGCTGCGTGAGGCAATCAAGTTCCTGTTCAAGCGCGGCGCCGCTGATGTCACCTGCATCTGCCTGCTGGCCGCTCCGGAGGGCCTGGCCAAGCTGGAGGAGGAGCTTAAGGTTGCCAACGTCACCATCGTCCTTGCCTCCATCGACGAGAAGCTGAACGAGAAGGCCTACATCGTGCCGGGCCTGGGTGACGCCGGCGACCGGCTCTACGGGATCGCAGGCTAAAGCCCCTTCCGGAGCGCAGGTCTTCCGGAGCGCGGGGCGCCCCGGCTAGCCTGTGCAGCATGGACTGGAAACTTGAACTCGTCTTCGTACCCGTGTCCGACGTGGACCGCGCCAAGGACTTCTACGTCAACAAGGTCGGTTTCAACGCCGACTACGACGAGCGGCCCATGGACGGCATCCGCTTCGTCCAGCTGACCCCGCCCGGGTCGGGCTGCTCGATCGCCATCGGGGAAGGCCTCAACGATGCTCCTCCGGGCACGGCGCCCAGCCTTCAGCTCGTGGTGAGCGACATCAACGCCGCCCACAACCAGCTCAAGGCGAACGGCGTGGACGTCAGCGATGTGGACATCCAGGATTGGGGCCACTTCGTCTACTTCGCCGACCCGGACGGCAACAAGTGGGCGGTGCAGTACCTCCCCAACCGGCCGAACGGCTGAGTTCGGAAGTCCACGTTTGCCGCGAGGATAGTGCAGGATGGAAGCCATGAGCCTTCCTGCCGAATCCGCCACCGTCACGCTGACAGCCCGAGCCGTCCTGTTCGACATGGACGGCACCTTGGTGGATTCCACGGCCATCGTGGAGCGCGTGTGGACCGAGTTCGCCGGACACTACGGCCTTGATATCGAGGAAATCCTGCGCACCTCCCACGGCGTGCAGGCTCTGGATACGGTCCGCCGCTTCGCTCCCGAGGGGGCCGACATCCACGCCCTGGCCGCCGAGCTGGGACACATGGAGCTGACCGAGACCGACGGCATCGTGGCGGTGCCGGGCGCGCTGCAGCTGCTCGACTCCCTGCCCGCCAATGCCGTGGCCCTGGTGACCTCGGCGTCGCGCGACCTTGCCACTGTCCGGATGGCTGCGGCGGGGGTGGAGATGCCGGCGGCGGTTGTCACCTCCGAGGACGTGTCCCGGGGTAAGCCGCATCCCGAGTGCTACCTGCTTGGCGCGTCCCTGCTCGGGGCCGACCCCTCGGAAGCGGTGGTGTTCGAGGACGCTCCCGCCGGCATCGCAGCAGGAGTTGCCGCCGGCATCCGGACCGTCGCGGTGGGGCCGAACACCGGCGTCCTTCCCGACGGCGTGCTGCACATTCCTGACTACACCGCCGTTTCCGCGTCGGTGGAGACCGGTGAGGACGGGCGCCGGGCGATCTCCCTGCGGCTGTAGGCAGGCCGGACGGTCCAGGGGCCAGACGGCCCGGATCCGTCAGGACAGGTTGTACACCGTGGCGCCGCCGATGGTTTCGGCCTGGTAGTTGGCGGCAACCCAGGTGGCCACCTCGGAGTTTCCGCCGCGTCCGCCGCCTCCGCCCATCTCGCCGCCGGAGATGAAGTAGCCGATCTCGCCGTTGGCCACCATCTCCTGGAACTGTGCGAGCGTGGGATAGGGGTCACCGCCGTTCCAGCCGCCGAGGGCAATCACATTGGTGTCCGTGGTAAGTTCCAGGCTGGCCGCCTGGCTGGCGCCGGAAACGATCCCGGACCACTTCGCAGTGCTGGCCTTGAGCAGCACGGTGAGTTCGAAGTTCGCCGTGCCGGCGCCATCAGGACCCATTGCACCGCCGGGAACAGTACCGCCGGGAACAGTGCCGCCGGGGGCGTTCCCGCTGTCGGTTGAGCCGTTGGGCGCTAGACCGGAACCGTCCGGGGCCAGGCCGGAGCCATCCGCCAGCCCCGAGCCCGAGGTGTCCGAGCCGGACGTGCCCGGGCCGGCAAAGCCGGTGCGCCCGCCCTGGCCGCCCGGTCCGCCCATCGCGGAGGCGGTGGGGCCCGACGTCGGAATCGACCCGGAGTGGGGCTGGGCTGCCGTGGCGAAGGTCCAGGCCGTGCTGCCCAGCCCGCCGGCCAGCAGCGAAACCGCCACGACAGTGGCAGTTGCCGTCCTGCGGAAGCGGGCGGGAACAGCCTGGAGCGAGTCGAGCCGGAGCAGCAGCGCTACGGCGGCGAGCACGCCGAGGATCACCACCGCCACCCTGATCCAGGGCAGCCACGTGGCGTCGCGTCCCAGGAGCACCGCGGACCAGACAGATCCGCCCAGGACTGTGGCGGCCAGCGTAATCCGCGCAGGCCAGTGGGCCCGGCCTCGCCACAGTTCCAGGGCACCGATGCCCACCAGTGCGGCGATTGCCGGGGCCAGCGCAACAGCGTAGTACGGGTGGACGGTGCCGCTCATGAAGCTCAGGATCCCGGCGGTGACCAGCAGCCAGCCGCCCCAGAGGACCAGAGCCGCGCGGGTCCGGGACGTGCGGGCCTCGCGGCGGGTGAACCACAGGCCGGCACCCAGCAGGATCAGGGCCGACGGTAGCAGCCAGGACACCTCGGCGCCGAAGCTGGTACCGAACATCCGGGTGATCCCCGCGGTTCCACCGAAGCCGACGTTCCCGCCCATGCCGCCGCCACCGCCGGGCATGCCGCCGCCCATGCCGCCCCCGGCCCCGGTAATGCGGCCGAGGCCGTTGTAGCCGAAGGTCAGTTCCAGGAAGCTGTTGGTCTCGGACCCGGCCATGTAGGGCCTGGCCGAGGCCGGCGTGAGCTGGAAAAGGGCGATATAGCTGCCGGCCACCAGCACGATGCCGCCTGCCGCGGCGAGCAGGTGCAGGAGACGCCGGCCGAGGCCCGTGGGGGCAGCCCAGAGGTAGGCCAGTGCGAGGCCGGGAACGATCAGGAAGCCTTGGAGCATCTTGGTCAGGAAGGCCAGGCCAATGACTGCACCGGCGGCCACCAGCCACTTCCACCCTGCCTTTTCGATGGCCCGCGTGGTCAGGTAGGCGGCCAGCACCAGGCACAGGGTGAGCAGCGCGTCGGGGTTGTTGAACCGGAACATCAGCGCGGCCACCGGGGTCAGCGCCAGCACACCGCCGGCGACAAGTCCCGCCGCGGGACCGGATATGCGCTTGACCGTCAGGTATAGGAGTCCGACGGCGGCCACGCCCATGAGTGCCTGCGGCACCAGCATGCTCAGCGGTGAGAAGCCGAAGACCCGGCCCACGAGGGCGGGAATCCACAGGGCCGCCGGGGGCTTGTCCACGGTGATCGCGTTACCGGCATCGAGGGAGCCGAACAGCAGCGCTGTCCAGTCCTTGGTGCCCGCCTGGATGGCCGCTGCATAGAAGGAGTTGGCGTACCCCGTGGCTTCAAGGTTCCACAGGTACAGCACCGCGGTGAACGCCAGGAGCGCCGCCGCCGACGGCCGGATCCAGCGGTGCTGGTTTCCCAGCAGCAGCCGGGATGCGCTGCCGGTTCGGTGGGTTCGTTCCGCAGTATCTTTGGGCTCACCGGGTGCGGCCGGCGCGGTCTGCACGGCGTTCGCCGGCTCGCGGTCTGGCGTCTGGTTGGGAGGAGTGACAGTGGTGCTCATGACTTTGTCATTTCTGTGGTCGGGGCGGATGCCTGCGGGAGGGATGCCTCGGAAGCGGCAGGATCGGCGGGAGCGTTGGTGGGGGAAGCGGCAGGATCTGCGGGGGCGTTGGCGGGGACCGGCCGCCGTCGGAAGACCCACAGACGGAACAGCAGGAACTTCACCGCGGTGGCCGCGAGGTTCGCGGCGGTGACGGTCGCCAGCTCAAGCCAGCGGTCCGGCGTCGTGCCTCCCGGCAGTGCGCCGCTGTGGACCAGGGCGAGCGCGCCGGACGTGAGGGCGAGCCCGATCCCGAAAACCAGCAGCCCCTCGAAGTGGTGGCGGGCAACGTCGCTGTTGCCGGCGATGCCGAACGTGAAGCGGCGGTTCGCGGCGGTGTTGGCCACGGCCGTGGTGAGGAGGGCCAGCAGGTTGGCCAGCTGCGGGTCCATCAGGTTGCGGCAGAGGTAGAAGAGAACCAGGTACGCCAGGGTGGATGCCACGCCGATGGTGCCGAACCGCACCAGCTGGCCGAACAGGCTGCCGCCCGGGCTTTGCTCCTGGCTGCGTGATGCGGCGGGGAGGGGGCCGCGGGCCAGGGCCGCCCGGAGTTCGGCGACCGGGATGCGGCCGGTCACCATGTCTTTGCTGAGCCGGGCCATGCCGCGGGCGTCGGCGAGGGCCGTCTGGACGATGTCCACGCTGGAGTTGGGATCGTCGGTCCAGTCCACCGGCACCTCGTGGACGCGCAGGCCGCAGCGTTCGGCGAGGACCAGGAGTTCGGTGTCGAAGAACCAGGCTGTGTCCACGGTGTGCGGGAGGATCTGCTGGGCGATGTCGGCCCGGATGGCCTTGAAGCCGCACTGCGCATCGCTGAAGTGGGCGCCCATCAGGGATTGCAGTATGAAGTTGTAGCTGCGGGAGATGAATTCGCGCTTCGGCCCGCGGACCACCCGGGAGTTGCGGGTCAGCCGCGTGCCGATGGCCAGGTCCGAGTGGCCGGAGATGAGCGGTGCCAGGAGCGGACCCAGTGCGGCCAGGTCGGTGGAGAGGTCCACGTCCATGTATGCCAGGACCGGTGACGGCGAGGCCAGCCAGACTTTGCGCAGGGCGTTGCCGCGGCCCTTCTCCTCGAGGTGCACCACGGTGACCTCACGGAGTTCGCGTGCCACCCGCTCGGCTGCCTTGAGCGTGCCGTCGGTGCTCGCGTTGTCCGCAACGGTGATGCGGAATGAGTGCGGGAACATACCGCGCAGGTAGGCGTGCAGCCGGCGCAGGCACTCCTCCAGGTCGCGTTCCTCGTTGTAGACCGGGATGGTCACGTCCAGGACCGGTACCGCCGTGGCGGTGTCGATGGGCGACCGCCGCGTGTGCCTGATGAGGGTCTGCGCCGGGGCGTGTCCGGCCGCGCCGGCTCCATGGAGCGCCTGCGGCTGGGTGTGCTGCAGCGGTGGGTGCGGCTGGGTTCCTGAAGCCTGGTCAGTGATGGTCATGCATCAACAGTGGCGGCCGCTGTTATGAGGGTTTTAGGGCGAAGCTGTGCAGGGGCTGTGGAAGTGACGGCAAGGACAGCGAGGGCGGCGATCTGTAGAACTAGGTAGCAGCACAGGGCCTTCCCAGCCGTGGGAACGCCCTGTGCTGCGACCTAGTTGGGTTGGCGGTGCTGAGTACTCGCCGTCAGCCGGTGTGGCTGCGGCAACCGGTCAGTACCAGTTGTGGGCGAGGTGGAAGTTCAGAGCACCGCACGGGGAGCCGTAGCGCTCCTTGATGTAGTCCAGGCCCCAGTTGATCTGGGTGCGGTAGTTGGTGCGGTAGTCCGCCCCGGCGCTCGCCATCTTTTCGGCCGGCAGTGACTGGACGATGCCGTACGCGCCGCTGCTGGCGTTGGTGGCCGTGGTGCGCCATTCCGATTCCTTGGTCCAGAGCCGCTTCAGGCACTGCATATTGTCTGCGGACCAGCCGAAGGAGCCGAGCTTGCTGGCCGCGTAGGCCTGGGCGCCGGCCGGATCATTCAGGGCAACAGGCGCGGCAGCCTTGGCCCTGGCAGCGGCGGCAGCCTTAGCGGCGGCGGCCTTGGCAGCAGCAGCCTTAGCGGCCGCGGCGTTGGCCTTGGCAACCGCAGCGGCGTTGGCGGCGGCGGCATTCTTAGCCGCGGCTGCCTTGGCGGCGGCGGCCTTTGCTGCGGCCGCTTTCGCGGCGGCGGTCTTGGCGGCGGCTGCCTTGGCGGCGGCAGCCTTGGTTGCGGCGGCAGCCTGGGACGAGGACTGCGGAGCGATGGACGCCGCAGACGGGGCCGGGAGGGCGGAGATCAGCGACTTGTCGAAGCTCAGCGTCTGCCCGCTGTCGGCGGTGGCCACGGACGATTCGGCGGCGGAAGGCGCAGCCTGGTCGGCCGCGTGGCCTGCGGCGCCGACGCCAACGAGCACGGCGGCCGCAGTGGTCAGGACGGCTGCCCGGCGTCCGAAGGACGGAAGGCCTGCGGCGAAACGGCCAAGTGCATTCTTGGGCTGGGCAGGCTCGGCCCGGTGACGTGAAATTTTGCTGTCGGACTGCTTGGAGGCGCGTTCAGGGCGCGCCTGAGTCTTAAATTCAGACATGGTGGATTGCCTCTCAACACCTGCGGAGTTAGCTGTCGGGTTCGGATGAGGTCATCCGGCCGCACGGAAAATTCACGTGTCGGCTTCACCCCAAGGGCTGATGCGGAAAGCCCGGGACTCTGGTTCCCCCGCCTCTGCCTGATCTAGCGGAATCCGGGAAGCGGCAGAGCTGGGCGTCAATCCGGACATGCGGCTCTAGTGGCGGCCGCACGCTATCGACCGTACAGGAGGCTTTTGATTAAGTCACATTTGGGTAACGGACATCACGACGCCGGCGCGGCGCCTTGCATGGGCAGCCGGACGGCAAACTCCGTCCGGCCCGGCCGGGATGTGACTTCCACTGTGCCGCCGTGCGCCTCCACAATGGACTGCACGATGGACAGGCCCAGGCCGCTCGTTCCCTCTGCCGACGCGACCCCCGCTTCTCCCTGTGCAGCCGCGGTATGGAGGGCCATCCCCGCGGTTGCGCCACCGGCCCCGGAACCCTTCGCCGCGGCGGATGCCGGCGCCAGGGGCGGCTGCGCCGGAGTCGCCCGTGACGCGTCTGCGCGGGCGAAGCGAGCGAACACCTTGTCCACGAATTCGGGCGGGATGCCGGCACCGTCGTCCGTGACAGTAATCACAGCGCTGCCGTCAGCCGACCGCATCACGCCGGTGGTCACCGTGGTGCCAGGCGGGGTGTGCTTGCGGGCATTGGAGAGCAGGTTCACGAGGACCTGGTGCAGCTGTGAGGCATCGCCCCGGACCGACACGGGTTCCTCGGGAAGGTCGAGGTGCCACGCCCGGTCCGGCGCCATGACTTTTTCGTCGCTGACGGTCTCGATGACGAGCTGGGTGAGGTCAACGTCGCTGAGCTTTAGCGGCTGGCCCTCGTCGAGCCGTGCCAGCAGCAGGAGGTCCTCCACCAGGGCGGTCATGCGTTCCGACTGGCTCTGCACGCGTGCAAGGGACCGCTGGCCGTCGGGGGTGAACTTTTCGGTCATGCGCATCAGCTCCGTGTAGCCGCGGATGGCGGTGAGCGGCGTCCGGAGCTCGTGGGAGGCGTCCGCCACGAACTGCCGCACCTTCATTTCGCTTTCCTGCCGTGCTTCCAGCGCGTTGGAGACGTTGTCCAGCATCTGGTTCAGGGCGTGCCCAACGCTGCCCACTTCGGTTCCCGGATGGGCGTTCGACGGCGGGACGCGGACGGCGAGTGCCACCTCACCGGCGTCCAGCGGCAGGCGCGACACCTGGGTGGCCACCTCGGAGAGCTGCTCCAGCGGTTTCATGGTGCGGCGGATGAGCACCGTCCCGGCCAGACCGATCAATACGAGGCCGCCCAGCGAGACAATCGTGATGGTCCAGACGAGCGAGGTCAGGGTGCTCTGCTTGTCCGCCAGGGGGAGCCCTGTCACCATGACATCGCCATAGGGTGTCTGGGCGGCAACCAGCCGGTAGGCCCCGGTGGAGAGGGTGCGGTCGACGGGGACGCCGTCGCGGCGCAGATCCAGGAGAACCTGGTTGTCTGCCGCCGAGAGTGCCTTGCGGGTGGCATCGGAGGCCAGGAATCCTGCGGTGACCTTGCCCGCCTGGATCCTGCCGGCAAGAGTGCCCACGCGCTGGCCCCGGCCTTCGAGGGGATCCGGCTTGTTGCCCGAGGCGCCGAGCGGCGGACGGCCAAAGTCCCGGGCCCTGTCAGCGGCCCCGGTGAGCTGCTCGTCGAGCTGGCGTGTCAGAAATGCGTCCATGCTGGCGTAGCTGAACAGGCCGATCGCAGCGCAGATGGCCACGAGCAGCGCCATGGCCACCAGGACCAGGCGGGTGCGGAGATGCCACGTGCCCGGCTTCAGCCAGCTTCGGCGCTGGGTACGAACTGCACCGGAAAGGTTTGCCACGGCCTACTCTGCCGGCTTGATGACATAGCCCGCGCCGCGGACCGTGTGGATCATCGGCGGATGCACGGCATCCACCTTCTTGCGCAGGTAGGAGATGTACAGTTCGACGATGTTGGCCTGGCCGCCAAAGTCGTAGTTCCACACCCGGTCCAGGATCTGGGCCTTGCTGACCACGCGCTTGGGGTTCTCCATGAGATAGCGCAGCAGCTCGAACTGGGTGGCGGTCAGCTGCAGCTCGTCGCCGGCGCGCGTGACTTCGCGCGTGTCGAGGTTCAGGACCAGGTCGCCCACCACAAGCTCAGCGGAATCCATGGCGGCCACCCCGGAGCGCTGGACCAGACGGTGCAGGCGCAGCAGGACCTCCTCCATGCTGAACGGCTTGGTGACGTAGTCGTCGCCGCCCGCGGCGAGGCCCACGATGCGATCCTGCACCGCGTCCTTGGCGGTGAGGAACAGGGCCGGGACTTCCGGCGCGAAGGCGCGGATCCTGCCCAGGAGCTCGACGCCGTCGAATCCGGGAAGCATCACGTCAAGCACCAGCACGTCCGGGCGGAACTCCTTGGCGAGTTTCACGGCCTCGGGGCCGTCGGCAGCGACGGCGACCGACCAGCCGGCCATGCGCAGGCCCATGCTCATGAGTTCGGAGAGGCTCGGCTCGTCGTCAACCACAAGGGCGCGGATGGGGGAGCCATCCGGGTGGGTCAGCTGGGGAAGGTTGTTGGTCATGGAGTGCGAAGTGGCCATGTGACAACTCTCCGTTCTGGTGTTTAGCCGCCGCTTTGGCAACCCTGTGCGCCAGCTGTGAATCACAGCCTAGCGAGCTGAAAGGCCCGATGGACGCATTTTTCAGGTCACAGCCATGGCTCTTGCGCGCCGCACAGGCCAAGCACAGGAAGGCTTTCCAGTCTGGAACGGACGCTTCCGCAGCCCTAAGGAGATCGCAATGAGCGGCCAGCAGCACGCACCTGTTCCAGAAACCACACCCCTGCCTCCGGCGCCGCTGCCGGACGGGCAGGCCTACCAAACGGGACCGGCGGCCGAACCGGTGACGCCCCTGGGCACGTTCTCCCAGCGGCAAGCCCTGGACCATGAAGCGCGGACTGGTCGTGGCCGGTGCGGCAACGGTTCTGGCGGCAGGCGCCGGAGCCACCGTGTACGGCCTGGGCAGCAACGCTGCCGCTGCCGGCGGGACTGCCGCCGGGGCCCAGGGCGGCCTGAGCCAGGGTGGCACGCAGGGTAGCCTGCCACAGGACGGCGGGTCGAGGGGCGGCCCGGGCGGGATGCAGGCCCCGGGCAGCGGAACCGTGCCCGGCCAAGGAGGCGACTTCGCGCCCTACGCTCTCGGCGGCATGGGCAGCGGCGTCCCGGCGGCCGTCCATTCGGAGTACGTCATTGAGGAGAACGGGCAGTACGTCACCAAGGTGGCGCAGCTCGGCGCTGTTTCCGCCGCTTCCTCCGGTTCGGTCACGGTGAAGAGTTCCGACGGCTTCACGCGCACCTACACACTCAGCGGCGACACGGTGGTGAGCAACCTGCTGCAGAGGCGGCAGCAGTCAGCAACGGGCGACCTGACAGTGGCTGACATCGTTACCGGAGCCACTGTCAGGATTGTGGCCGGCAAGGATGGCTCGGCTTTTGCAGCCGAGAACGTGCAGGTGAGCGGGACCGCCACACAGTCAGGCGGAAGCACCGGTTCGGGCGGAAGCACTCAGTCAGGAACCAGCGGCTCGAGCCAGTCCAGCTGATTAACGCGGAAAGGCGCAGCGCCCAGCCGAACCGGGCGCTGCCGCCGCCCGTCCTGGCGGATTTGACCCCTGCCGCGACCTGCGCCCGAGCAAAAAACTTTCGCCCCGCGTGCGTCATAGCTGGACAATCGGCGTATGGCGGCTGCCGGTTTGCGGCAATTCAGATGTCATTGAATATTCAGCGCGTATTCATGGAAAAATCGAAGAAGATTCCGCAGGAGCAGCTTTCCGACCGTCCGTTCAGGAAAATAAATCAAAAAACCGGCCGCCTGCAAAACTGTGATTTACCACACAAACGAGTCGTTTGTCTCAGTATGCGGACGCTTTCGTCCATTGTTACTTGCAAGTTCTCATTGTTACGTTGCACACTTTCAAATGTGAACAAGAACTCAACAGCACCTGCAGCCGCAGAACATTGGTCCAGCACACCCGCTGCTGCCGACATGCGCTGTTGTCGAATGCACGCCTAACTTTCACCACCCCTCGAAGTTTTTAGGCATTCGCCCCCAGCCCAGCGTAGGGCGCCCCTCCCCAGAATCATTGCGGGACCCAAGCATTCGAGCCGCGATGACGGCCATTCACATTGAGGTAAGCATTCATGTCAGTTGCATCCGGATACGTCCACATCTCAGTCCGTAACGCCAACAAGGCAGGTCAGGCACAGGGATTGCGCCAGGGATTCGGCGCCCGCCCCGCCTTCGCCCCGGCAGGCCCGGCCAATACCGTTCCCGCTGCCCCGGGTTACGCACCGCAGGGCTATAACCCGAACTCGTACGGCCAGTTGCGCGCCGTGCAGGCCGACGAAGCCGCGCCGCTGACCGCGCCCACACCTCTTGTGGCCCCGGCTGCCACCTCCCCGGTCCGGCCCCGTGCCGAACGAAAACGTCGCCCGCGGGTTCGTCCTGTACATGGGCATTGACGAGGAAACGGCGGCTGCCGCCGGCACCTCGATCGCCAAGCTTGCCCAGGAGATCCGCGCCTACGCCCAGTCCCTGGTTACCGGTGCTGAGAGCTACGCCGCCGTCGCTGTGGCGCCGGCCAGCGCGCCCGGTTCCGCGCTCGACGTGGTCCGTTCCACCTTTGGTGACCCCACCGTCAACGCCCGGCAGCGCACCGAGACTGCCCGCGTGCAGCCGGCCCAGGATCCCCGTCCCTCCGGTGTTCTGATCGACCTCGCCCGCCGCGAGGTGCACCTCGACGGCGAGTCCCTGAACCTGACGTTCAAGGAATTCGAACTGCTCAACTACCTCGTGGAGAACGGCACCCGCACCGTGGGCCGCGACGAACTGCTCGAGGGCCTGTGGCGCAACGCCGAAGAAGTGCCGAACGAGCGCACCATCGACGTCCACATCCGCCGCCTCCGCTCCAAGCTCGGCCGCCTCGCCAACACCGTGCGCACGGTCCGCGGCCAGGGCTACCGCTTCTACGAGCACCCGGAGGTCGTTGTCTGGGCCGCTCCGGAGTACTCGATCTAGTCGCCTCCGTCGCTCCTTGGCGCGGCTGGTCCAGGTTTGCGCTTGGCCGCCCGATAGTAGGGTGAGTCCATGAGTGCGCACCATAAGAAGCGGCTGGTCCTGATGCGCCACGCCAAGGCCGACTGGCCGGGCGGGGTGGCGGACCACGAGCGTCCCCTGGAGGAACGCGGCCACCGCGAGGCTCCGCTTGCCGGTAAATGGCTGCTCAAGCACAACATCGTCCCGGATTTCATTCTGTGCTCGAGTTCCCTGCGGACGCGGCAGACATGCACGTGGGTGTGCAGTGAACTCGGTGAGAAGGCCCCGACGCCGAAACTTGAGGACGGCCTCTACGGCGCCTCTGCGCTGCGCATGCTTGCGGTCATCAACCACGTGCCCGACACCGTGACCACGCTGATGGTCATCTCCCACATGCCCGGCGTGCAGGATTTGGCCATGCACCTGGCGTCGCGGGATTCCAACCACGATGCCTATATGGATGCCGCCACGCGCTTTCCCACGAGCGGCCTGACCGTGCTGGAGACCGAGAAGCCCTGGGCCGAACTGGACGGCCAGGACGCCAGGCTCACGCACTTCAAGGTCCCGCGCGCACACTAGCGCGGACGAGTAGGCTTGTCCCCACTGTCGTCTAATTTGGGGAAGGGCCGCCATGCTGAATTCCGTATCCGCCCGGTGGCGGGCCGGTGCCCGGCGGTTCGCTGCCGCCGTCGTCGTTCTGATGATGCTGTCCGCCGGGGCGCAGCAGGCAACCGCGGCTCCTTCCGGTGAGCCGCTGTCCACGCAGGTGGTGTCGAACCCCAGCCATGCGTGGGTCCTCGTGAACAAGTCGCGCCCGCTGAATCCGCGGCAGTTCGCGCCGTCGGACCTCGTCAGCTCGAACGGCACCGGCCACCTGCTGCGGCGACAGGTCGCAGGTGCCCTGGGCCAGCTGTTCGCCGGGGCGCGCGCCGCCGGATATTCCCTGGAAGTCATCAGCGGCTACCGGTCCTACGCGTCCCAGAGTGCCCTGTATAGCTCCTACGTGCAGATGTACGGGCAGGCCTATGCCGACCAGATTTCGGCCAGGCCGGGCTACAGCGAGCACCAGACCGGCCTGGCGGCGGACATCGGCAACGCAGGCGGCGGCTGTGGCCTCACCGCCTGCTTCGGGACCACACCCGGCGGGCGCTGGGTGGCGGCGAACGCCCACCGCTACGGCTTCGTCGTGCGCTACCCGCAGGGATATTCCGGCATTACCGGCTACACATATGAGCCTTGGCACCTGAGATTTGTCGGCGTTCCACTGGCCACGGATATGAAGATCCGGGCCATTCCCACCATGGAGCAGTATTTTGCCGCCCGCCCCACCATCCGGAGCGGGGCCGACGTACTCGCTGCCGATTCCAGCGGCGTGCTCTGGTCCTATCCGGCCAACGGCCGCGGCGGCTTCGGCACGCGCGTCCGCATCGGACCGGGCTGGTCAGGCCTGAAGGCCGGCTTCGTCGCTGACTGGAATGCCGACGGCGTTAACGACATCGTGGCCCAGTGGAAGACCGGGACGCTCGCCGTGTACCGCGGCAAGCTCTCCGGCGGATTCCTCAGCCCCCTCCGCGTGGGCAGCGCCGGATGGCAGTCCATGAACATCACCGTGGGCAAATGGCACAACGGCCAGCGTTACCCGGGCGTGGTGGGCACCGCAGCCGACGGCGCCATGTACTTCTACCCGAACGCCACGGGCGGTGCGCTCAGCACGCGGCTTCGGCTCGGGCAGGGATTCCAGGGCATGAAACTGACCATGGCCGACTTCGACAATGACCGCCGCCAGGACCTGCTGGTCACCAGGGCGACCGGCGAACTCCTGCTCTACAGGTCCGACGGCGCCGGCAAGTTCGCTGCGGAACCCCGCCGCCGGGTGGGGACCGGGTGGAACGCGCTGGTCCAGTCCCACGCGTCGTTCGGGTTCCAAGGGCCGGGAACACGCGGACTCACTGCGAAAACCACCGATGGGCGCCTCGTGTACTACAGCCTGGGCAACAGCCAGTTCACCGGACTCCGGGCGGTTGGGCCAGGCTGGCAGTCGTTTAACATCTTCCGCTAGCCGGTCTTCGGTCCGGTGGCCGGACTATGGGTGGCCGGCCGCCGGTTGCCGGACTATAGGTTGCCGGCCCTAGCGTTGCCGGACTGCGCGTTTTTGCTGCGGCGGCTTTGGCTGGGCTGGCCGCTGGGCCTGCTGTGGCCGAACCGTGGCCTGCGCTGGTTGCCGGGCGCCCGCCGGGAGTCTCGTAGCAGGACGCGCCGGCCCTCCGGCCGTCCTGGCCGGGCTTGCGCTCCGGGGCCTGGCCGCGGCCGTGGGCTGCTCCCGCCGGAGCCGCCGCCGGGACGGCCAGACCGCCGCGCAGAACAGCACCAGCAGCGTCAGGCATCCCGAGGCTGCGGCCAGGTAGAAGTAGATGTCCGAATCCCGTGTGGTCACCGCCTGGCCCAGGGCTGCCGGACTCTGGTTGAACGCCAGCCCCCACATGCGCAGGAAGGCGATGCTGCAGCCGATAAACAGGCTGGTTCCGGCACCGCCTGCCAACAGGGCAAGGTAGCGGTGCCGGGCAAAGCCTTCCGCCACGGACGCCACATACCCCACGGCCAGGGCGCCCAGGAAGGCCACCAGCGCGGCCTCTTCCAGCGTGACGGCCGTCAGCACCAGCAGGCCTGCCGCTGCGGCAAACGCACCGATCGCTGTCTTTCCGCTGTTACCCATGTGGCGCATGGGACCAATCATCCCTGAGGATCGGGTCCCTTCAGCACGTAGCCGCGCATGATTGTCATGATGGCTGCAACGCTTTGGTCACGGCTCCGTTCCGGGTTGTACGTCTGGCGATCCAGCCCCACCACAAAGCAGGCGCCAAACACGGCAGCTTCCAGGCTTCCCCGGGAAATGGTGGCGTCCACCGGATACTGCTCGGCAACGCTTTCGATTGCCGTGCCGATCACCTGCAGCAGCCGGGTCCGGAGCTCGGCGAAGGTGTCCTGCCATTCGCTCGGGCTGCGCCACTGTTCGCCCACCCACAGCCTGGCGAAGGACGGATACTCGGCCATGAAGTCCATGGCCTGGCCGATCATCGCCTCCATGCCGGCCAGCGGATCGGCCGTCCCGCCCTGCACGCTGAGCAGCCTGGCCTCGAGGATGTCCACGCCGTGCCGCAGCAGCTGGGCAATCAGGTCGGACTTGCTGCCGAAGTTGTAGTAGACGGTCCCCTTGGACACGCCCGCCGCGGCGGCGATCTCGTCCACCGTCACACCTGACGCGCCGCGTTCCCCGATCAGGTCCATGGATGCCTCGAACAGCTTTTGCTTGGTGGCGTTGGTCCGGCCGGGGCGGAGCTTCCTCGGTGCAACGGGTTCCTGGTCCGCCTCCAGCGTGCTCATACGGCGATCTCCGGTTTCAGGGTCTTGAGGGTCCAGAACTTGTTCTTGCGGACGGCCAGCGTCGAAAGGGCCATCCCCAGCAAAGTGTAGCCAAAGAGCCCCGCCACGGTGGCCGGGAGCAGGGACAGGTCCGCGCCGTAGACCAGGTGCCGCATCCCATCCACCACGTAACCCATGGGCAGGACCCGGTGGACGGCGTGCAGCGGCTCCGGTGTGGTCTGCCACGGGAAAGTGCCGCCGGAGGAGACCAGCTGCAGCACGAGCAGGATGAGCACCACGAGCTTCCCTGGCGAACCGAGCAGTGCCACTACGCCCTGGATGATGGCGCTGAACGCCATGGCGGCGGCCAGCAGGAACAGCCACATCAGCCACGGATGGGCAGGACGCAGTCCCAGGCCCACGTTGACGACCACCGTGAGCAGGCTTGCCTGCACGGCGGATACCGCCAGAAACGGAAGCCAGCCCCCGACGGCGATCTTCCAGGCGGGCGCATTGGAAGCCAGGGCGCGCTGGGTGATGGGCCGCATGGCCTGGACCAGCATGAAGATGCCGATCCACAGGGCCAGGGTCATGAAGAAGGGAGCGAGTCCTGCACCGTAGGAGCCGGCCTTTGCCTGCGAGACGTTGCTGACGGCCACGGGATCGGACATCACAGCCGAGAGGCTGCTCTTTTGCGCGTCATTGGGGTGGGGGACCTTGCCGGCTCCTTGGGACAGCCCGTCGGCCAGTTTCCCGGCCCCCGCCGCGGCGGTGCCCGCTCCGCTCTCCAGCTGCGCCGCACCGTCGTCGAGCGTTTGGGCACCTGCCGACAGGGCAGCGGAACCGTCCACCGCTGTCTGCTCACCGGCAGCGAGCGTCGAGGCTCCGGCGGCCAGCCGGTCTGCCCCGGCGGACGCGGTGGAGATGCCGCCGGTCAAAGCCGGTGCGGCGGCGGCCAGGCGCGCCGCGCCGGCACTGACCGCAGCTGATCCGTCTGCAAGCTGCTGGATCTGCGCGGCGTCCGCCTGGATTTTCACCCTGGCATCGCTGACCGGGCCGGAGGCCGCCGCGGAATCAACTTCCGCGAGCACCTTGTCCGCCTGTTCCTGGGTCAGGACACCGGCGGCCACCAGCTTGTTGTTGGACTCCTGCAGCCGGCCGCGGAGACCGTTTTCAGCAGCCTCGAGCTGCCCGACAGCGTCCTGCACCTTGCTGTTCAGCGCCGCGTTTCCTGCCGCAACCTGCGCGGCACCGTCTGCGAGGCGCTGAGAGTCCGCCGGAAGCCCGGCCGTCCTGTCCCGCAGTTCCGCCAGCCCTCCGCTCAGCTGTCCGGCGCCGGCCGAAAGCTCGTTTGCCCCGTCACGGAGCCTGACCTGGCCGTTGTGAAGGTCGGCGGCCCCGGTTTCCAGTTTCCCGGTTCCCTCATGGAGGGTGACCGTGCCGTCGTGCAGGCGGGTGACGCCGTCGGCCAGCTGGACGGCACCGTCGGCCGCCTTCACCATTTGGGTGTGGATGGTGCCAAACCCGGTGAGGAGCTGGTTGGCGGTTTCCGCGCCGACTTCCTTGGCCACCGACGCATGCACGGCCGTGGCCAGCTTGTCCACGATGGTGCTCAGCAGGTAATTGTTGGCGTCGTTCGTGGTGACGTTGAGCATGGCCTGGGTCGCCGAATCGAAGCTGCCGGGCGAGGCGAGGTTGGCGGAGAAGTCCTTGGGGATCTTGAGCGCGAATGCGTACTTGCCGTCACTGACGCCCTGGTCCGCCTCGGCGGCGGTGGGGACCGTCTGCCAGTTGAACACGTGCCCGTCGAGGAGGTTGTCCGCCACCTTCTGCCCGGCCTCCAGCCGCACTCCGTTGCCGGTGGCCGCCCCGGCGTCCTCCACCACGAGTGCGGCGTCGATCCGGTCCAGGTTGCCGTACGGATTCCAGTTGGCATACAGGTACACCGCGCCGTAGAGCAGCGGCACCAGGGTGAGCGCCATGATGGTCAGCTTGGGCAGCAACCCGCCGGTCATGCGCTTGAGTTCAGAGCGCGCCAGCCGCAGGACAGTCACTTGGCTACCTCGCTTGCCAGGCTGGAGTTTTTGTCCACATATTTGGACTTCGGGGGTGTTTTGGGGCCATTATCTGTACAAAAACTCCCAGGGGAGGGGCGGCGGTCCGCGTTGCCGATTGCCGCGGACGGTCCGGTCCAGCCGTCCGGGAGGGCAGTAACGGTTGCGACGACGGCGAGGGGCCGGCCGCCGTCGTACGCCAGTTCGCTGAGCCGCGGCAGCCAGCCGGCGGGGTCGGCGCCGTGACGGTCGGGGGAGTCCACGACGAGGAGGTCCGTGCCGGGGTTGGCGAGGGCCAGCGCCGTGAGGAGCTCGGTGCGGCGGGCCGGCGGCAACTGCTCCGTCCACAGGCCGGCGACATCCTCGAAACGGTTGACCTTCAGCCACGGCTTGCTGAGCAGGGCCCCACGGTAACGGCGGGGAACCAGGGCCAGATCCTCCGTGACGAGATCCGCGACGCTCAGGTGCTGTTCGGGTTCGGTGACGCCGGGGGAGTCCACCAGCGCACTGGCGCGCCGCAGCGGCCTGATCCCGGCCGAGCCGTCCCAGCTGACAGTGCCGCCGTCGGGCCTCATCCGGCCGCTGAGGACCAGCGCGAGGGCCGTCCTCTGGTCCTGGCGGTCGCCGGTCACCAGCAGCAGTTCGCCGCGGGCTACCTGCAGGGAGGTCGGTGGCAGGAGGTCGAGCCGCCGGCCTTTCACGCTGGGCTGTCGTGCGCAGAGCAAAGGGAGCCTTTCGCAGAAGTTGGTCTGCTTCAAGGCTAACTGAACTGACCAGTCAGTTCAAATAAGAGTTAGAGGCCGTACTTCTCCAGCAGGCGCAGCCAGACCTCGCTGATGGTTGGATAGGAGGGCACTGCGTGCCAGAGCCGGTCAAGCGGAACCTCCCCGACGACGGCGATCGTCGCGGCATGCAGGAGTTCGGCGACGTCCGGCCCGGCGAACGTGGCGCCCAGGAGCACCTTGCGGTCCTCATCCACCACGAGCTGTGCCCAGCCCTCATAGTTGCTGGCGTGCAGGGAGGAACCCGCCACGGCGATGGGCAGCTCCACCGACGATGCGCTGTAGCCATCCTTGCGGGCCTGCTGCAGCGATCTGCCGACGTTGGCCAGCTCGGGGTCCGTGAACACCACGTTGGGAATGGCGTGTTCGTCGGCCGTCTGCGCGTACCGGCTCCACGGCTCGGGTTCCCCGCGAAGCTCGCCCTTGGCCCGGGCTGCAATGGCTGCCCCGGTGGCCCGGGCCTCGTATTTGCCCTGGTGGGTGAGCAGGGCCTTGCCCGCCGCGTCGCCCACCGCGTACAGCCACGGACCGCCGCCGTTGCGCGCCGCTTCCGCCACCAGGCCGGTCGAGTCCGTGCGGATGGCCAGGGGCTTGCCGTCGCTGGCCGACAGCCCCACGCTCTCCAGCCCGAGTCCGTCCAATGCGGGCCGCCGGCCGGTGGACACCAGCAGCTTGTCCACCGTGACGGTGTCGCCGCCGTCGAGCGTGAGCGTCAGGGAACCATCCGAATTCCTGTGGACGCTGCGGGTCTTGGTGTCGACCCGGAGCTCCACTCCGTCGGCCCGCAGGCCGGCGGCCACCAGTTCCGCAGCCTCAGCCGGGAAGTTCCGCAGCAGCCCGCTGCGCGCCACCAGCGTGACCGCGGACCCGAGGCGGGCAAAGGCCTGGGCAAGCTCCGTGCCGGCGACGCCGCCGCCCAGCACGCCAAGCCGCTTGGGGACCTCCTTTGCCGAGGTCGCCTCCCGCGTGCCCCAGTACTCAACCTCGGACAGCCCGTCGACGGGTGGCTGGTTGGGCGTGGAGCCGTTGGCAAGGACGACGGCGTGACGCGCCGTGAGTGCATAGTCGTCACCGTCCAGCCCGGCTACTTTTACGGCCCGCTCGCCGGTGATCCGTGCCCGGCCGCGGATCAGTTCGATGCCCGCGCCCTCCACCCATTCCACCTGGCTGGCGTCCTGCCAGTGGGACGCGAAGGAGTCGCGCCCTGTGAGGACCGCGGCCGCGTCGAGCGTTCCGGTCACGGCTTCGCTGGCGCCGGGAACTGCCTGGGCCCCGTGCAGTGCGGTGCCCGGGCGGAGCAACGCCTTGGACGGCATGCAGGCCCAGTAGGAGCATTCGCCGCCCACCAGTTCGGCTTCCACGAGGACCGCCGTCAGGCCTCCCTGCACCACCCGGTCCGCGGCATTTTCGCCCGCGGCGCCGGCGCCGATCACAATGACATCGAATTCGCGTTCAACAAGACGTGGCATGGCATCAGACTACGCCCACGCCTGACGCGGATTTGGGCAGGGGCAGCCGTAATAATGGACCGGCCGTTCCGGGGACGTGGGACATCCGATACGGTGAGGAAAAGTACGGCCAGTGCAAAGGAGCCCCCCATGCAGCCCTCCAACGTGGTTCCGCCGGCCCGCTTCAGCGCCCAGGCCCGCCTGCGCGCCCTGCAGTCGGACATCATGGAACTGATCCTGGACCGCGAACTGGAGCCCGGAGATGCCCTGCCCACCGAAAACGAGCTGTGCTTGGCCCTCGGGGTGGGCCGGAACACTTTGCGGGAGTCGCTGAAGGTCCTGCAGGCGCTGGGGGTCATCGAGATCCGCCACGGCTTCGGCATGTTCGTCGCGCCCAGCAATTTCGAGTCCCTCGCCGACGGCCTGATTTTCCGCGGGCGGCTGTCCCTGCGGCACCACGGCCTGGAAGCGCGGCAGCTGGTGGACGTCCGCCAGGCGCTGGAGGCGGGCCTCATCGGCAGCGCGATGGATGAGATGACGGCCGAACAGCTGTCCGCCATCGAGGAGTCCGTGATCAGCATGGAGCGGAGCGCGGCAGCAGGGGAGCCCTTCGTGGAAGCCGATGCCGAATTCCACCGCCGGCTCTTTGAACCCCTGAACAATGAACTGCTGCTCAACCTGCTGGGCGTCTTTTGGAAGGTCTACCGCAAGATCTACACCGAGGTTGGACCCGGGGTGGAGGACCTTCCTGCGCTCGCTGCAGTGCACCGGAACATTTTTTCGGCCGTCGCCGCCGGGGACAAGGCACTGGCAGCCCGCGAGCTGACTCACCACTTCAACGGATTCCGCAGGCGGATACTTGAGGCCGTTGGCGAATAGGTAGCCGGTTCCGGCGTGAGTGGTTAACGGGTTTGGGGCCGCGGTCCAGGCGGGCTTAACGCAGCTCGGTAGACGGGCTTAACGCAGAAGGTCCGCGCCGGTTTCCCGGTGCGGACCTTCTCTTTGTGCGCCCAAAGGGATTCGAACCCCTGACCTTCTGTTCCGTAGACAGACGCTCTATCCAGCTGAGCTATGGGCGCATCTTCCGGTTCTCAGCGAGTTTTTCGCTCGCCCCGAACCTCGAATAACTTTACGCGAGGACAGCCGCAGTTCCAAATCGAGGACCATGTAATTTACACAACTAGACCGGTCTACGTGACCTTCGTCACTAATTTCGACTTTCCTAAATCAAAATTCCTTGATTTCCCGCGGAAGTTGTCTTCGGACGGGCAGGACATCCGATGTCTGACAGTGAATTGGTCCAGATCATCAGAAATAGCATTTAGCACACACCACTGAACCCGACGAAGGGAACTGCAATGGCCCACCTGACGCGACTGCCGCTGCTTGAAGAGGCACCCACCACCCACCCCGGTCTGCTGGCGTGGGTTGAAGAGGTCGCTGGGCTGACCCAGCCGGACCGGATTCACTGGGTCGACGGCTCCGAGGAAGAAAACACCCGCCTCACCGACGAACTCGTCGCGGCCGGCACCCTGAAGCGGTTGAACCCGGACCTGTTCCCCAACTCCTTCGCAGCCTTCTCGGATCCCGCTGACGTGGCCCGCGTCGAAGAGCAGACCTTCATCTGCTCCGAAAAGGAGCACGACGCCGGCTTCACGAACAACTGGATGGCCCCGGCGGAGATGAAGGAGAAGCTGCGCGGGCTGTTCTCCGGCTCCATGCGCGGCCGCACCATGTACGTCATCCCGTTCGTCATGGGCCACCTCGATGCCGAGGATCCGAAGTTCGGCGTCGAGATCACCGACTCCGCCTACGTTGTTGCCTCCATGCGCATCATGGCCCGCATTGGCACCGACGTGCTGAACCGGATCACCGAGACCAACGCCTTCTTCGTTCCGGCACTGCACTCCCTGGGTGCTCCGCTGGAGGCCGGCCAGGCCGACGTCCCGTGGCCCTGCAACCCGGACAAGTGGATCGTGCACTTCCCCGAAGACCGCTCCATCTGGTCCTTCGGTTCGGGCTACGGCGGAAACGCCCTGCTGGGCAAGAAGTGCTACGCCCTGCGCATCGCGTCGGTCATGGCCCACGACGAGGGCTGGCTTGCCGAGCACATGCTCATCCTCAAGCTCACCTCGCCGGAACAGAAGACGTACTACGTCTCGGCGGCTTTCCCGTCCGCCTGCGGCAAGACGAACCTTGCCCTCCTGGACCCCACGATCGAGGGCTGGAAGGTCGAGACGCTCGGCGACGACATCACCTGGATGCGGTTCGGCAAGGAAGGCGAGCTCCGCGCCGTCAACCCCGAGGCCGGCCTCTTCGGTGTGGCTCCCGGCACGGGCTGGGGCACCAACCCCAACGCCATGCGCGCCATCGCCAAGGGCAACAGCATCTTCACCAACGTTGCACTGACCGACGACGGCGGTGTCTGGTGGGAAGGCATGACCGAGGAAACCCCGGCTCACCTCACCGACTGGCAGGGCAACTCCTGGACGCCTGAGTCCGGCAAGCCGGCAGCCCACCCGA
The DNA here is from genome assembly GCF_030817195.1 of Arthrobacter globiformis. Taxonomy (NCBI): domain Bacteria; kingdom Bacillati; phylum Actinomycetota; class Actinomycetes; order Micrococcales; family Micrococcaceae; genus Arthrobacter; species Arthrobacter globiformis. Next base: position 1,058,814 of record NZ_JAUSYZ010000001.1, read on the forward strand.
ACTCGCGCTTCTGCACCCCGATCGACCAGATCGACATGCTGGCCGAGGAGTACCACAGCCCGAACGGTGTGGAACTGTCCGCCATCCTGTTCGGTGGTCGCCGCAAGACCACCATCCCGCTGGTCACCGAGGCCCGCGACTGGACCAACGGCATCTTCATGGGCTCCACCCTGTCGTCCGAGACCACCGCTGCTGCGGCCGGTGCCGTCGGCGTGGTCCGCCGCGATCCCATGGCCATGCTTCCGTTCATCGGCTACGACGCGGGCGACTACCTGAACCACTGGGTCAACCTCTCCGCCAAGGCCAACCCGGAGCGCCTGCCCAAGATCTTCCTGGTCAACTGGTTCCGCCGCACGGCCCAGGGCGGTTTCGCCTGGCCGGGCTTCGGGGACAACGCTCGTGTCCTGAAGTGGGCCATCGAGCGGCTCGAAGGCAAGGCCGACGCCGTGGAGACCCCCATCGGCTTCGTCCCCACCGGCGACGCCATCGACCTCACCGGGCTCGACATGACCCCAGCCGAGGTGGAGGAAGCAGTCCAGGTCGACCCCGACGAGTGGAAGACCGAACTCGCCTCCATCGAGGAGTGGTTCGCCAAGTTCGGTGATTCACTGCCCGCCGCACTCCAGCAGGAGCTCGAAGGACTGAAGGCCCGCCTGGTCTAGTCCAAAAAGTACGACGGCGGCCCCGCACCTTTTTCATCCAAAGGTGCGGGGCCGCCGTCGTCGGTTAAGCCGTCGTTCGTTAAGGAGAAGCGCGAACGGACATTTAAGCCCCGGGGCTTAAATGTCCGTTCGCGCTCAACTAGGGCAGCGGCCGGGGCTAGGCGGCCAGCCAGATGTCGGGGCCGAAGACCTCGTAGTGGATTTGTGTTGCCGGGATCCCGGCTTCGATGGCCTCGTTGCGGATCTTCTTCATGAAGGGGAGCGGGCCGCACAGGTACAGGGAGGCATCGGCGGGAAGGTCCACCTCGCGCAGGGACATGAAGCCGGCCTTGGTGCCGGCCTGGGGTTCCTCGAGCCAGACTTCAAGGTCCGCCCCGTCCAGGCGTGCCACGTCGGCGGTCATCTGCCCGCGGAGGGCCCAGCTTTCCATGCTGCTTTCGGCGTGCAGCACCAGGACCTGGCGTTCGGAACCGGCTTCCGCGAGGGAGCGCAGGATCGATGCGGTGGGAGTGCAGCCGATGCCGGCGGAAGCAAGGACCACCGGTCCGTCGCCGTCCTTCAGGGTGATCTCGCCGTAGGGGTTGGAAATCTCCAGGACGCCTCCCACGGCGACGCTGCGGTGCAGCACCGGGGACACCTCACCGCCGTCGTCCAGCTTGGCGGTGAAGGTGCGGCTGGCCCCGGCCTCATCGGACAGGGAGTACTGCCGGACCTGGCGGATGCCGTCGGGCAGCTGGACCTTCACACTGATGTACTGGCCAGGCAGGGCGGGGGTGACCGGGGTGTCATCGGCCGGCGCCAGGGTGAACGTCATGGCGCCTGTTCCTGCGGGTGTCTTTTCGACGACAGTCCACGGCATCCACATCTTGGTGTTTGACTGTGCCGCGTACAGGTCCTTTTCGAGCTTGATCAGGGCATCGGCCATGAGCCAGTAGACCTCGGTCCAGGCCTCGGCGATTTCCGGGGTGATGACCTCGGCCAGGTCATCGGCGATGGCCGCGAACAGGTGCTCGTAGACCACCTGGTACTGCGGTTCGGTGATGCCCAGGGAGGCGTGCTTGTGGGCGATCCGGGAGAGGACGGCTTCGGGGAGCGTGCCCGGGTTGTTCACCAGGTGGGAGGCGAAGGCGGCGATGCTGCCGGCAAGGGCCTGCTGCTGGTTGCCGGAGCGCTGGTTGGAGCGGCTGAACAGCCCGTCCAGGAGTTCGGGGTGCGCGGCGAAGAGCCGGTCATAGAACTTGGGGGTGATCTCGCCGATTCGTGAGCCGACCAGGGGAAGGGTGGCTTCGATGACAGGACGGGCTTTGTCCGAGAGCATTGACACTCCTGAGCTAGTGGTCCGGGGTCTTTGGCCGGACCGGAACTTCAGATACTGGCATTTGAAATGCGAGTTTCTGATGACTCATTTCTACACCCTGTAGAAGGGATTTTCCAAAATGGAAGGGGAACCGGCGGGGACGGGGCCTTCAGGCCCGCGATGGCAGGGCCGGTCAGGCGCAGGTTGGACGCCGGGTACCGGTCGCGCGCCGCTTGGACGCCGCCTGTCGGTCAGGCGCCCGGGCGCAGCCCAATCGCCTCGAAAACGGGCGTCATCTGGCGTGAGGTCGGCAATTCGGCCACCACGACGTCGTCGAGCTCACGGTAAAAAGCCTCGCGCGCCCGCGTGAGGGCGCCGCGGAGCCGGCATTCATTGATGAGGGGGCAGCTGCCGGCCGGGCCGATGCACTCGGCCGCGTCCTCGCGGGTGTCCAGCTCCCGCAGAACCTGGCCCACGGTGACACGGCGGCCGGCGGCACTGAGCCGCGAGCCACCGTTGCGGCCGCGCTCAACGTCAATTAGGCCCAGCATGCGCAGCTTCGCCACGGCCTTGCTGACGTGGTTGTAGGGGGTTCCGACGGCGTCAGCGACGTTCTGCGTGGTGAGCAGTCCGCCCTCGGGTGCGGCAGCGAGCACCATGAGGGCGCGCAGGCTGACGTCCGCGAAGGCGTTGATTTTCATGCTTCTAGCCTAATGGCCTGTGCAAGTCAGGGTCCGTCCGGTGCGCAGCGCGTGATCTGTGCGCAGCGCGTGACCGGGTTAAAGCCCCTGTTGCGGACCGGTCTAGTCAGCCCAAATAACAGGCTCATTGGAGTCGGCGGCAAGGTCGCCGAACTCAAACTCACTGCCTTCGCTGTTCGGTGAGTATGGCAGGACGGCTGCGAAAACCGCGCCGTCCCGGTGTTCGGTGGCCACGTGGATGGCGTCCGAGTCCTCCTCGACCAGGGTGATGTCGCAGACGATGGCGGCGGCTCGGAACTCGTCCCGGTGCTGGCGCAGAAGCTCGGTGACGTCGCGGATCATGCCGTCCGCGTCGAACTCGCCGTCCCCGTCGGCATCTTGGTCCGCCGGCGAGACCGCCACGAGGCGGACGTCGCCGTCGTTCTCCACCACGAGGGCGAACGGCAGGAACCCGCCGCTCCGCTCAAGCTGCTCCTGGGCTGCCGCCATGCCGGTGCCCAGAAGGTTTTCCAGGTCCGTGGCCGTGGCCTCCGGCACGGATGCGCGCCACGATGACTGGTCCGGGGTCGGGTCGGGTGATTCCACGGGGCTGTCCTAGCTGCGGACCAGGGCCAGCACGCGGTCGCGCACGCGCTCCATCGTGGCCCGGTCCGTGGCTTCGGCGTTCAGCCGCAGGTACGGTTCGGTGTTGGAGGGGCGAAGGTTGAACCAGAAGCTGCCGTCGGCGGCGGTGAAGGTGCTGCCGTCCAGGTGGTCCACCGCCACGTCCTCGGTCTCGAAATCGGCCCGCACGCGCTCCACGGCGCCGGCCTTGTCCTCGATTTCGGAGTTAATTTCGCCGGAGGACACATACGGTTCGTACTCCCGGCCGAGCTCCGAAAGCGGGCCGTCCTGTTCGCCGAGAGCGGCCAGCACGTGCATGGCGGCCAGCATCCCGGTGTCCGCGTTCCAGAAGTCACGGAAGTAGAAGTGGGCGGAGTGCTCCCCGCCGAAGATGGCGCCTTCCTCTGCCATGACGGCCTTGATGAAGGAGTGGCCCACCCGGGTGCGCACAGCCCGGCCGCCGTCCTCGGCGACGAGTTCGGGCACCGCACGGGAGGTCAGGAGGTTGTGGATGATGGTGGGCTTTGCCTCGCCCTGGGCCTTCGCGCGGGCGATTTCGCGGCGGGCCACCATGCCCGTGATGGCCGACGGCGAGACCGCCTCGCCCTTTTCGTCGATGACGAAGCAGCGGTCGGCGTCGCCGTCGAACGCCAGGCCGATGTCCGCGCCGTGTTCGACGACGGCGGCCTGCAGGTCGCGCAGGTTTTCCGGCTCCAGGGGGTTGGCCGGGTGGTTCGGGAAAGAGCCGTCCAGTTCGAAGTAGAGCGGAATGATGTCGAAGGGCAGCTTCGGAAGCAGCGTGTCGCCCAGGACGGCCGGCGTCGTCAGTCCGGCCATACCGTTGCCGGCGTCCACCACGACTTTGAGGGGGCGCGAGCCGGAGAGGTCAACGAGGGTGCGCAGGTACTCGGCGTAGTCCTTCAGCACATCCCGGACGCCGATCTGGCCCTGGGTTTCGGCAGCGGGAATGGAGCCTGTGTTCAGATACTGCTCTGCGAGTGCCTGAATCTCCTTGAGGCCGGTCTCGGAGGAGATCGGGACGGCGCCGGCCTTGGCCATCTTGATGCCGTTGTACTCGGCGGGGTTGTGGCTCGCGGTGAACGTGGCGCCCGCGGCGTTCAGGGCTCCGCACGCGTAGTACAGCTCGTCTGTGGAGATCAGGTCCAGCAGCTGGACGTTGGCTCCCCGGGTGGCGGCACCGGTGGAGAACGCCTTGCTGAATTCGGGGGAGGACGGGCGCATGTCACCGCCGACCAGGACTGTCTGTCCCTCAAGGCCAAGCACGTCAACGAACGCTGCGCCTACGGCTTCGACGATTTCAGCGGTGATGGATTCGCCCACGATGCCGCGGACGTCATACGCCTTGAACGAGGCCGAAAGGTCAAAAGTACGGGTCTGGTCGCTAGTCACGGCACTTATCTTACGGGCACGCGCGCGGCGGCCTGTGAAGGGGAAGTCACAGAAGCGCGCGCCGGCGTTGTCCACATGGCGGGTGCCCGGGGTTTGGTGTGTCAGAGGCGGCTGGGATACTGAATCAATGGCAAATAACCAGCACGCTCCTGTCCTTGCTTCTGCCCCCGGCCCCTCCGGCACCGGCGCCGGAAGGGATGAGGGAGCGGTCACTGGGACCCGGGGCCAGGCCCTGTCGGTGCTGCGCGAGCTGGTGGGCCGGCCGGATGCCGACTTCCACGACGGCCAGTTCGAGGCGATTGAGGCGCTGGTCGACGGCGGCCGCCGGACGCTCGTGGTGCAGCGGACAGGCTGGGGAAAGTCCGCAGTTTACTTCGTGGCGTCCCTGCTGCTCCGCCGACGCGGGGCGGGACCCACGCTCATCGTTTCGCCGCTGCTGGCCCTGATGCGGGACCAGGTGGCGGCAGCAGCCCGGGCAGGTGTACGGGCCGTGGCCATCAACTCCGCGAACCAGCTGGAGTGGGACACGGTGCGGGAGCAGCTTGCCGCTGACCAGGTGGATGTCCTGTTGGTTTCCCCCGAGCGGCTCACCAACCCTTCGTTCCGCGAAAACCAGCTGCCGGAACTCATCCGGCGCACGGGGCTGCTGGTCATCGACGAGGCCCACTGCATCTCCGACTGGGGCCACGATTTCCGGCCCGACTACCGGCGCATTGCCGACCTCATCACGCAGCTTCCGGACACCGTGCCGGTACTGGCCACCACAGCCACGGCCAACTCCCGGGTGGTCCACGACATCGAGGAACAGCTCGGCGACGGCGTGCTGACCATCCGCGGCGCGCTGGGCAGGGAGTCGCTGCGGCTCGGGGTCCTGGCGCTGCCCGACTCGCGTGAGCGTCTCGGCTGGCTTCTCACGCACCTCGCGGATCTGCAGGGCAGCGGGATCATCTACACCCTGACGGTCTCCGCCGCCGAGGACACGGCCAGGCTGCTTGCGGAGGCAGGCCACGAGGTACTGGCCTATACCGGCCGCACCGACCCGGCTGACCGGGAGAGGGCGGAGCAGCTCCTCAAGGACAACCAGGTCAAGGCGCTGGTGGCCACCTCCGCGCTGGGGATGGGCTTCGACAAGCCGGACCTCGGGTTCGTGGTGCACCTCGGCGCCCCGTCGTCCCCGGTTGCCTACTACCAGCAGGTGGGCAGGGCGGGCCGTGGCGCCGCCAACGCAGACGTCCTGCTCCTGCCCGGATCCGAGGACCGTGAAATCTGGCAATACTTTGCCACTGCCTCCATGCCCTCCGAGGAGAAGGCCGCGGCTGTGCTGACCGCGCTGGCGGAGGCCGGCTCGGCCGTGTCCACCGTGGCTTTGGAAGCCCGGGTGGACCTTCGCCGGACGCCCCTGGAACTCCTGCTGAAGGTGCTCGCCGTGGATGGTGCAGTGGAACGAGTAGGCGGCGGCTGGCGCTCCACCGGAATGCCCTGGACGTACGACGCCGAACGGTACCGCCGCATCGCGGAAGCGCGGGTGGACGAGCAGGACTCCATGGTCATCTACCAGGACACTGCCGGGTGCCGGATGGAGTACATCACCTCCGTCCTGGACGACGAAACCGCCGCCGCCTGCGGCCGTTGCGACAACTGCGCCGGCCGATGGTTCCCCGCGGAGGTCGCGTCCACAGCCACGGAGGCTGCCGGGCAGACCCTCAGCCGCGCGGGCATTGTGCTGGAGTCCAGGCTTCAGTGGCCCAGCGGAATGGACCGCCTCGGAGTGCCGGTGAAGGGCAAGATCAAACCCGACGAAAACACAGCGGACGGCCGGGTCCTCGCCAGGCTGACGGACTTGGGCTGGGGCGGGGCGCTGCGCGAACTTTTCGCGGCCGGGGCTCCGGACCGCGCTGTCGATCCCGGCATGCTGCAGGCCTGTGTCCAGGTGCTGCGCGAATGGGGCGCCGGTAACTCGCGGATTCCCGGTTGGAGCGGCGCAGGCAGGCCGGCAGCGATCGTCAGCATGCCCTCGCGCAGCAGGCCCGAACTTGTGGACTCGCTGGCCCGGGGCATTTCCCAGATCGGCCGCATCCCGTACATCGGCCAGCTGCAGCTCGACCACGGCGGGCCCACCGGCGGACGCGGCGGCAACAGCGCCTACCGGCTGGCCGGGGTGTGGGACCGGCTCGTGGTGGGGGAGTCATTGGCGGCAGAGCTCGCAGGCCTGGGCGGCGGCAGCGTGATGCTTATCGACGACCTCGTGGACAGCCGCTGGACGGTTACCGTCGCGGGGCGCGCGCTCAGGCGGGCCGGTGCGGGCGCGGTGCTTCCGCTGGCGCTGGCCCAGGCCGGCTGACCTCGGCCCCCGCATGCCGGTGCAGCATAAGGCTGTCGACGGTGCTGAGGAGCATCAGCACCGCAATCGACAGGAATGCGCCGCGGTAGGCGGCCACGCCGCTACCATCAGGTCCGGCTAACAGGACGCCGCCAAGCCCGGACGAGAGCAGGGACTCCGACTCGAAGAGGCGCAGCAGCAGGGCGCCCACTGCGATTCCGGCCCCGGTGGCCAGCTGAACGATCGTGGCCGAGACGGCGTTGGCAGACGTCAGCTGCCCGGGCTGGATATCCGCGTACTGGACCGACGCGTACGCGGAGAAGCCAATGGAACGGAACGCCCCGCTGCACACGAGCAGCGCGAATACCAGCGGTTCCGGCGTGGCCGGGGTCAGCATCGCGCAGAGGGCAAAGGTGGCAGCCGACGCCAGGGACGCGAACACCAGCGCGGGCTTGAATCCGAAGCGCCTGATGAGCGGCGTCGTCGCGGGTTTGATGCCGATGTTGCCGATGAACACGGCGGCCACCATGATGCCCGCGTGCAGGGGGCTCCATCCGAAGCCGTTCTGGAACATCAGCGGCAACAGGAACGGCACGGCACTGATGGTCAGCCGGTAAATGAAGCCGCCCGAGTTGGTCGCCCGGAAGGTGCGGGTGCCGAACACTGTCAGATCAAACAACGGGTGGGCCGCGCGGCGCATCCAGAAGACCGCCACTGCCAGCGCGAGAACCCCGGCCAGAATGCTCGGCCAGGTCCAAAAGCCGCCGGGGTGGCCGCTGGCCAGTTCAAGTCCCGCCACCAGCGCTCCCACGCCGGCCGTTGTGAGGGCAAGTCCAAGCCAGTCCAGCCGGCGGTTGCTGTCGCCGGGGACGGCGGGGACCAGGCGCAGGGCGGCGAGGAAGGCGGCGGCGCCGAGCGGCAGATTGATCAGGAAGATCCAGTGCCAGGACAGGTATGTGGTCAGGGCGCCGCCCACGAGTGGCGCCAGGACCGGAGCCAGCAGCCCGGGCCAGACCAGATAGGCCGTGGCGCGCAGCAGATCCGACTTTGGCGTCCCGCGAAGCACCAGCAGCGTACCGACCGGCACCATCATCGCCCCGCCCAGGCCCTGCAGGACGCGGCTGACGGTCAGCACCGTGAGGTCCTGGCTTGCAGCGCACAGCAGCGACGCCACGGTAAAGACAGCGATGGCAAGGCAGAAAATCCGCCGGGCCCCGAGCCGCTCTGCCAGCCAGCCGCTCAGCGGGATGCCCATGGCCACCGTCATCAGGTAGGCGGTCATGGTGATGTTCACACTGGCCGACGGCACCCCAAAGTCCCCGGCGATGCTCGGAATGGCGGTCGTCAGGACCGTCCCGTCGAGGAATTCCATGAAGAACGTGGCCGCCACAAGCAGGGCCAGCCGGGGGCTCCAGGCCTCGTTGGCGGAAAGCTTGTTCATGGACTCATCCTGCCACCGGAAAGCGCTTTATCGCCTTGACCGTCCGGCACGCGGACGGCTGCCGCCGCCGAGACGCAGGAGCCCGGGAACGCAAAAGGCCCCGGTCCGAGGACCGGGGCCAAACGCGGAGACGGGGGGATTTGAACCCCCGGTCGAGTTTAACCCCGACCCTTCATTAGCAGTGAAGTCCATTCGGCCGCTCTGGCACGTCTCCAATTGCTATTACTAGCCCACCAAGGATACGCAGAACCGGCCACCCAGTGCAAAACGGCCCGTGCCGCCCGCGAAAAACGCGGCGGCCCGGCCCAACCGCCGGAGTTTTTGTCCAGATAATGCGGGCTCAAGCGGCCCTGTCTCGCGATATCTGTACAAAAACTCCAGGAGGACCGCGTCAGGCCGTGCCTTCTGCCAGCGCCTTCCACAGGAAGTGCTGGCTGCGGCCCTGGAGCGCGGCCGCCTGCCGGTTGTCCGAGGCGCCGGCGTGCCCGCCCTCCAGCGCTTCGTGGAACCAGATGTTGGGGATGCCCATGGCCAGCATCCGCGCAGCCATCTTCCGGGCCTGCACGGGACCCACGCGGTCATCGGAGGTGGCAGTCCAGATGAACGTCTCCGGGTACTCCACGCCGTCCTTCAGCTGGTGGTACGGCGAGAAGGTCTTGATGAATTCCCAGTGCTCGGGCAGGTCAGGGTCGCCGTACTCGGCAATCCACGAGTGTCCTGCCGACAGCTTCGTGTACCGGCGCATGTCCAGCAGCGGCACCCCGCAGGACACGGCACCGAACAGTTCGGGGTACCGCGTCAGCATGTTGCCCACGAGCAGGCCGCCATTGGAGCCTCCGACGCAGCCGAGCCGTTCCCTGCTGGTGACACCCCGCGAGATCAGGTCCCTGGCCACCGCCGCAAAGTCCTCGTAGGCGCGGTGCCGGTTCTCCTGCAGCGCTGCCCGGTGCCAGGACGGGCCGTATTCCCCGCCGCCGCGGATGTTGGCCACGACGTACACGCCGCCGCGGCTGTGCCCCTCCGCTAGGCCGTCGCCCGGAACCGCGGCAGTGCGCCGCTCCAGCCACGCCCGGCCGACGGTGCCGCTGTACGCCGGCGTGCGCGAGACTTCGAAGCCGCCGTAGCCGGAGAGCTGCGTGGGGTTCTGCCCGTCAAGGACCAGGCCCCGCGCGGCCACCTGGAAGTACGGGACCCTCGTGCCGTCCGCCGAGACGGCAAAGTGCTGCTGCACCTCGTAGTCCGCTTCATTGAAGAACGACGGCGACGCCTTCACCTCCGCATGGCTGCTCACCACGCCTGCCACGGCAGTTCCGCCTGAAGCCCCGCCGTCGGCAGTTCCCCGGGCCAGTGTGTCCCGGGTCAGTGTGCCGCGGGTCAGCGTGCTCGGCGTCGTGAAGCCGGTGGCAACGAGCCAGAAGTCGTCCCCGGCCCCGCTTTCCGCCTCGTCCTCGTCGTCCACGGCGAAGGCATTGACGTCGTGCAACGGCGGGCAGGCGTCCAGCAGCGAGGACCGCCATGAGCCGGCAGGATCCAGCACGCGGATTTCCGAGGACACGTCCTTCAGCAGGTTCAGCAGCAGGAAGTTCCGCGTCCAGCTCCAGGACTGCAGGGAGGTGTGCGCGTCCGGTGCGAAGAGAACCGTCAGTTCGCGCTCGCCGGCCAGGTACGCCCGGAAATCAGCGGCCAGCAGGGAGCCCGCCGCGTAGGTGGTCCCGTTCACCGTCCAGTCGAGCTGCGGCCGGAACAGCAGCCATTCCCGGTGCACGCCCGTGTTCACGTCGGTGGGCACGTCCACCGGCACCCAGTCGCCGTCCTGGAGCACGGAGGTGCGGCGGTTGAAGAAGTCGATCCAGTCCACGGCGAACGTCCGCTCAAAGCCCGGGGTTGAGTCGTGGGCCACGATGGCCATCATGTGGTCTTCGGGGATCTCGAAGATGCGCGGCGCATCGGCCAGGACCTGGCCGCGGCGGAGCCGCACGGCCGTGCGGGCGTACGACGACGCAGTGCGGGGGAGCCCATCGGCCGTGCTGGCGACCAGCAGCGTGTCCGCATCGAGCCATGAGACGTTCCCCTTCGCCGTCGGGAGGTCAAAGCCGCCCATGGCGGGAGCAACGAAAGCCCGGGTCTCGACGTCGAACTCGCGGTAACGGTTGGCGTCGCCGCCATCGGGGGAGAGCGCCACCAGAGCGCGCCGGTACGGCTGCCCGGGTTCGGGCCGGAGCAGGTTTGCGCCGTGAAAGACCCATTCCACGCCGTCGGCGGCCGCCAAGGCGTCCACATCGAGCAGCACCTCCCACTCAGGGGCGTCGCTGCGGTAGCTGTCCCAGCTGGTCCGGCGCCACAGGCCCTTGGGGTTCTGCCGGTCCTTCCAGAAGTTGTAGTACCACTCGCCGTGCTTGCTCACCATGGCGATCTTGTCCGTCGAGTCCAGCACCTCGAGGATCTCGCCCTCGAGCCGGGCATAGTCGGCGTCCTCCAGGAGGTCCTCCGTGCGGGCATTCTGCTCGCGTACCCAGGCCAGCTGTTCCTCGCCGTAAATGTCCTCCAGCCAGATGTTCTCGTCGGTGGGCGCGGGCGCGGTCTCTGTGGGAGCGGCGCCGGACGCGGGGGCAGAATCAGCTGCGGTGGTGGTCATGCGCCCATCCAAACAACATCCCCACTCAGCTAGCAAGTCACATGCCGATACTCTGGAAGGCGTGGTTATTTCGCAGAGCATCCGGACCGCGCTGATTGGCGCCGGTCCTAGGGGTACCAGCGTGCTGGAGCGGCTGCTCGCCAACTGGTCCGCCGCCGGCCCCGCCGGAGCCCGCCTGCACATCGACGTCATCGATCCGTTTCCCGCCGGTCCGGGGCACGTCTGGCAGCCCGGACAGTCGCGCCTCTACCTGATGAACACGCAGTCGTTCTACCCCACGCTCGTTCCCGAGGACACGGGTCTGGCCGCGCCGGTGGCGGGCACCACCTTCGACCGCTGGCGTACAGCCCAGCAGCACAGCCCCCTGCCCGGGCTCTCCGACGACGAGCGGGCGGAGCTCGCCGTGCTGGGATCCTGCGACTTCCCCAGCCGCGCCATCTATGGCCGCTACCTGCGGTCCACCCTCGAGGAGCTGCTCGCCGCGCTGCCCGACGGCGTCACCGTGGAAATGCACCAGGCGACGGCCACCGCTGCGCGCCGGCAGCCGGACGGAAGGTTCGAGGTCGAACTGGACGGTGGTGGATCGGAGGGTGGCGAACCGAACGACGGCGGGACCCTCACCGTCGATTCCGTCGTCCTCGCGCTGGGCCACCTCGCGTCCCGCCTCAGCCCCGAACAGCGCGAACTGCAGGCGGCCGCCGCGCAGTTCGGCCTGCGCTACCTGCCGCCGGCCGTTCCTGCCGACGTCGACTGGAGTGTGATTCCCGCGCAGGAGCCGGTATTGGTCCGCGGGATGGGCCTGAACTTCTTCGACGTGATGGGCCAGCTCACGGAGGGCAGGGGAGGGAAGTTCGTGGAGGCAGGGGACGCCCTCGAGTACCTGCCTTCTGGCCAGGAGCCTTTCATCCTCGCCGCGTCCCGGCGCGGAACGCCGTACCGGTCCAAGGCCACCCTCGCGGGCTACTACCCGGCGTCGGTCACACTCCGCTACTTCACCGGCAAGGCGCTGCGGAGGTTCTCGGCCGCCGGGATTGTTCCGGCCTTCGACCATGACCTTTGGCCGCTCCTGCACCGGGACGCGCTCTGGGCCTATTACACGACCCTCGTGCGCTCGCAGCCGGACGCTGTTCAGGACCATGCCGCCTTCCTCAAGGAACTGGACGACGCCCTGCACCCGCATGCCCACGGCACCGGCCGGTGGGAAGAGGACTTCAACGCCGTCGTCGGCCGCCATGTCCATCCGGACAGCAGGCTGAACCTGCGCGGTCTTGCTGCCCCGCTGGCCGGGCAGACCTTCGCCTCGCGCGCCGAGCTGGACGCCGCCGTCGTCGACTACCTCGACGACGATGCCCGCCGCTCCGCGCTTGGCGAGGACGATCCCGTCAAGATGGCCATCGGGGCGCTGCACCACGGCCGTGCCGTGCTGAAATCGGTGGTGGCCGACGGCGGGATCACCGATGAGTCATGGGTCGCCGGCCTGCGGGGCTGGTTTGAGTCGCTGGTGGAGGGTCTCGCCAGCGGTCCGCCGGCGCTGCGCGCCGAGCAGTTGGCGGCACTGGCGCGCGCCGGAATTGTCAGCTTCGTGGGCCCGGACCCCAAGTTCGGCGTGGCCCGCGGGAAGCGCGCCTTCACCGCCGCCTCGCCGTGGGTACACGGCGGTGCCGCGGAAGCTCACACCCTGGTGGAGGCACTGGCGCCGGCCAACCGGGTGGCCCTCAACGAGTCCCCGCTGCTGGAGCAGCTCCTCGCCGACGGGCTTGTGCGGCCACGGACCATGATGACGGTGGAAGGCACGCCGGTGCAGTCCTCCGGCCTCGACGTCCGCCCGCACCCGTACCGGCCGGTTGCGGCGAACGGCGAGGTCACAGACGGGATGTACGTGCTCGGGCTTCAGCTCTCGGCCGTCCAATGGGGAACCGCCATTGCTGCCGAAGCGGCCCAGCAGGCCGGTCCGGTCTACCCCAGCGGGCAGCGTACCCTCCGCGACGCCGACGAGATCGCCCGCGCCATCCTCGAACTTCCCCCAAACGCTTCCTCAGGTCCTGCCGCTTGAGCCGGGACGCTTCCTCAGGTCCTGTCGCTTGAGCTGGGACGCTTCCTCAGGTTCTGCCGTTTGAGCCCAAACGCTTCCTCAGGTCCTGTCGCTTGAGCCCGGACGCTTCCTCAGGTTCTGTCGCTTGAGCCCGGACGCTTCCTCGTTTCCCGGCCTAACGGCACACAAAGAATGCCGGCCGGTAGCTTCCTGCGAAGCTGCCGCCCGGCATCCGTTCGGGGAACGTCGCCTACTGGGCGCCCTGGCCCGTGTCGGCCAGAAGCTTGAACCTGGCCCCGGTGGGGTCGGTCAGCGTGGCCATCCGGCCGTAGGGTGTGTCGTCCGGGCCGTCAAGGACCGTCGCGCCCAACTTGACGGCCTTGTCGATGGAGGCGTTGGCGTCCTCTACGGCGAAATAGACCACCCAGTTGGAGGGGACTTCAGCGGGAAGGTCGGCCGACGCATCATAGATCCCGGCCTTAGCCTCCCTGCCGGCGCCCAGGGTTGTGTAGCGGAACTCCGGGGTGTCGCTCATGACGTCGGTGTCCCAGCCGAACACGTCCTGATAGAACTTCACCGCGGCGGCGTAGTCCTTGGTGTGAAGCTCGTGCCAGGCCGGGGCGCCCGGTTCGCCCACAAGTTCGTAACCGCGCATCTCCCGCGGCTGCCACACACCAATCGCGGCGCCGGAGGCATCACCGAAGAACGCCATGTGGCCCTGTTCCGGGACGTCCATGGGTTCCATGTACACCTGGCCGCCGTTTGCGGGAACCGCCGCGGCTGTGGCGGCGGCGTCGTCCGACCACAGGTACGTCGACCACATGTCCGGCATGCCCGCCTGATCCTCCTGCTTCTGCATGATGCCGGCGACGGTCTTGCCGTTCTTTGTGGCGGTGATGTAGCCGCCGTACTTTTCCTGGTCGCCGGTCTGGAAGTCCCAGCCGAACAGTTCGCCATAGAACTGTTTCGCCTGGTTGGCATCGGTGGTCATAAGGTCGACCCAGCAGGGGGCGCCGGGAGTGGGTTCGGGCGTAGGCATAGTCTGCTCCTGGTGTTGTTTGCGGGACATTCCCGCAGGTCATGGAGGTGCTACGGACAGAACCGACACTATGCCGGGGGTGTGACACTTTCAATGGGGGTGTGCCGTCTTCAGGCGTGCGCTCAGGGCAGGTCCGAGTATGACGTGGCCGGCTCCTGGTCGTCGTCGGCCTCGATCCATTCAATGAAGTCCTTCAGCGACATGCACCAGTAGTAGTCCGAGTACCGCAGGCTCTGCTTCTCAGCCTTGCTCATGACCTCGACCCCCCACATGCAACGGTGGATGCGGAAGCTCTGTCCTGCGGTCGCGGGATAGAGCTGTGCTGATACAAGTGAACGCCTTCCGGCAACGGCGCGCATGAGTGGCGCGTACTCGTATTCTGCAGAGCAGGTACTCGGACTACCTGATTTTCGGACTGTGGTCCGAACCCCTACTTGCCCGTACAAAAGAGCCACCACTTGCCCACGCAAAAGGCCGGCAGAACCAACCTTTCGATTGGCCCGGCCGGCCTTCAAAATGGCCGTCAGCGCGGTGCTTTTCGCACGCCGCCGGCCCTGCGCGGAAGGTAAGAGATTCGAACTCTTGGTACGGGGTTACCGCACACTGGTTTTCAAGACCAGCTCCTTCGGCCGCTCGGACAACCTTCCCTAACTAGTAGTGTTTCATAGGCAGTTGGCTGCAACAAAAACCGCCGCGTGGCAGTTGTCGCCGGTGCACAGTATTTTTGGGGCAGGAATCAGCTAGAAATCGGGAGTTCGCCATGAAAGCCGTCTTTATATCGGAGCCCGGCGGGCCGGAAGTGCTGGAAATCCGCGAGGTGCCGGCTCCCGAGCCGGGCCAGGGCGAGGTTCTCATCGATGTTGTGGCGGCGGGCCTGAACCGCGCCGACGTCCAGCAGCGGAGGGGCTACTACCCGCCACCGCCGGGCGCCTCGGAGATTCCCGGGCTGGAGGTTTCCGGCAGGATCGCGGGCTTCGGCCCCGGCGTGACCAAGCCGTTTTCCATCGGGGACAAAGTCGTGGCGCTGCTGTCCGGCGGCGGCTATGCGCAGCAGGTCGCGGTGCCCTCGGAACAGGTGCTGAGGATTCCCGACGGCGTCGACCTGGTCACAGCTGCCGCCCTGCCTGAGGTGGCGGCCACCGTGTACTCGAACCTGGTCATGACCGCGCAGCTGCAGCCGGGGGAGACCGTCCTGATCCACGGCGCCACGGGAGGCATCGGCACCATGGCCATCCAGTTGGCCAAGGCGTTGGGCGCCACTGTGGCGGCCACCGCGGGCACCGACGAAAAAGTCAGCACCGCCAAGGCCTTTCTTGGTGCCGACATCGCCATCAACTATGCGGAGGAAGACTTCGCCGAGAGCCTCCGCGCGCAGAACGGGGGCAAGGGCGCCGATGTCATCCTGGACGTGGTGGGCGCCAAGTACCTGCAGAAGAACGTCGACGCCCTGGCGGATTACGGCCGGCTCGTCGTCATCGGACTGCAGGGAGGCGCCAAGGGGGAACTGGACCTCGGGCAGCTGCTGCGCAAGCGTGCGGCCGTCGTGGCCACGGCGCTCCGGCCCCGACCGGCTGCGGAGAAGGGCGTCATCATGACGGCGGTCAGGGACTCCGTGTGGCCCCTTATTGCTGACGGGCGGATCCACCCGCTGGTGGCCAAGACCTTTCCGCTGGACCAGGCAAGGGCGGCCCATAAGTACTTCGACTCCGGCGAACACGTGGGCAAGGTCCTGCTGGTGATGTAACGCCGCACCGGCGGTAGATACTCAGTATTGCCATTCGCGAAAAGACGGGCTACGCTCTGGACATACGCGGTATGCACGCGTCTTGGGGGCGCGTGCATGCCGCCGACTTCCAGCCAAGGAGCCAGATGTCCATTCGCCACAGCCTCCTCGCCCTCCTGCAGGACCAGCCGCGTTACGGCTACCAGCTCAGGGTCGAATTCGAAGACCGCACAGGCTCCACCTGGCCTCTGAACATCGGGCAGGTCTACACGACCCTCGACCGGCTGGAACGTGACGGCCTTGTCAGCAACGACGGCGGCGACGGCGAAGGCCACGTCGTCTACAGCATCACCGATGCCGGCCGGGCCGAGGTCCAGGGCTGGTTTGCGACGCCGGTGGAACGCAGCAATCCGCCGCGGAACGAGCTCGCCATCAAGCTTGCGCTCGCCGTCACCCTGCCCGGGGTGGACGTGGCAGCCATCATCCAGGCCCAGCGCGCCGCTTCCATGCGCGCGCTGCAGGACTACACGAAGTCCCGGCGGGACACCGCGGCCAACCAGCGGGCGGCGGACATGGCCTGGTTGCTGGTGCTGGATTCGCTGATCTTCCAGACGGAGGCCGAGATCCGCTGGCTGGACCTGTGCGAGGCCAGGATGGTGCAGCTTGCGCAGGCCTCTGGGACGCGCAGCCAAGCACGTAAACCGTCCAACGGGGTCACTGCGGAAGAGGCTGCCCCGCTCACAGCGGAGAACCGCCGGTGAGCGTGCAGGGACCGCAGCAGGTCCTTGAGCTCGCCAAGGTCAGCAGGACGTTCGGGCAGGGAGCGACGGCCGTTGCCGCCCTGCGGGATGTGGACCTCACCATCAACGCCGGGGAATTCGTTGCGGTGATGGGGCCATCCGGCTCCGGAAAATCATCCCTCCTGGCGCTGGCCGGCGGACTGGACCGGCCGACGTCGGGCGCCGTCTTTGTGGAGTCAACGCCCCTGGCGGGGCTGGAACTGAACGCGCTGGCACGGCTCCGCCGCCGTGCCGTGGGCTACGTCTTCCAGGACTTCAACCTGGTTCCAACGCTGTCAGCCGTGGAAAATGTCGCACTGCCGCTCGAACTCGACGGCGTGCCGGCCAGGAAAGCGCACCGGCAGGCACTGGATGCACTCCGGCAGGTGGGGATCCCCGGCCTCGCGGACCGGTTCATGGATGAAATGTCCGGCGGGCAGCAGCAGCGCGTGGCCATCGCACGCGCCATCGTGGGGAGCCGCCGGCTGATCCTTGCCGACGAACCCACCGGTGCGCTGGATTCCACCACCGGCCACGGCGTGATGGAGGTGCTCCGTTCCCGGGCCGACGACGGCGCCGCGGTCATGCTGGTCACGCACGAGGCCCGCCATGCCGCGTGGGCGGACCGCGTGGTGTTCATCCGCGACGGCCGGATTGTGGATGAGGCAACGGCGATGCACGATCCCGCGGTTCTCCTGGCGCCGGCCGGCTGAGATGGCCCTTGACGTTGCGCCCGTGCCCCACGGCCGCTGGCACAGTTTCCGTCTTGCCCTTCGGATGGCGCGCCGGGACATCAGCCGGCACCGCGGCCGCTCCCTGCTGATCATTCTGCTGATCCTGCTGCCCGTTGCCGGCATGACCGGTGCCGCGGCCCTGGCGCAAAGCATGCAGGAAACGCCCGCGGAACGGGTGCAGTACCAGTTGGGCAGCACCCAGGCGCGGCTCCGCAGCATGCCCGCCTCCAACGCCGAGACGGTGCAGGATCCCGTGCTGGAGACGGCAACCATGACGCGGAACTTCACCATCGATCCAAACTTCACACCGCGAAATCCGAGGGACGCCATCCCTGCCGGCTACGAAGTCCTCACCGAAACGCAGCTCACACTCATGGTCCGGGCCCGCGCGTCCCATGGCGGCGCGTCGGATGTCCCGGTGATGGCCAAGGCCGTTGACGCCCTGAACCCCGCTTTCACCGGCAAATACACGCTTCTGGAGGGCAGGCCGGCCGCCGCCCGTGATGAAATCCTCGTCTCGCCCGGAGCGCTGGAACGCTTCGGGATCCGCCTCGGGGACAGGCTGACGACGGCGGACGGCACCTTCGCCGTCGTCGGCACCCTCCGGGATGCCACCTACTCGGACGGCAACCCCATCCTGTTCCTCCAGCCGGGCCAGGCGGCAATCGACAGCCCGGCCGCCCAGGGGAGTCCGCTCGGCGAAACGATGTATTACCTCGTGGGTTCAAAACCCGTCACGTGGGACCACATCCGTGACCTGAACAAGTCCGGCATCGCTGTGCTGTCCCGCGCCGTGGCCCTGAACCCGCCGGTCACGTCGGGCGCTGCCGCCAACTCCGGGGCCATGCCCGCCGCCGGCTACATTGCCGGAGTGCTCATCGGGGCACTTGCCCTGCTCGAAGTGGGCCTCCTGGCTGGCGCAGCCTTTGCCGTGGGCGCCAAGCGGCAGGTCCGCGAGCTGGCACTGCTTGCCGCAAGCGGTGCGGAAGCACCCACGGTCCGTGCGGTGGTGACTGCCGCCGGGCTGTGGCTTGGGACCATCGCGGTGGTTGCCGGCGCCCTGGTGGGGGCCGGCGGGGCTGCAGCGGTAGCAAGCGTCGCCAGGCACCTGGGCTCCGTCCGATTTCCTGGCTTCCACCTGGACCTCCTGCCGACTGTTGCGGCCATGGCCATGGGCCTGCTGGCATGTTTCCTGGCCGCTGTTGTTCCTGCACGGCAGGTGGCGCGGCAGGCGGTGCTCGGCGCGTTGAAGTCGGGCCGCGCACCCGCTGCTTCGGGTCCCTGGCCGGCTCGGGTGGGAGCCTTTCTGCTGGTTGTGGCCATCATCTGCCTGGCGGCCGGGCGGACGCTGGGACTGACCGGTGACCTGGACGCCGTGGCTGCCCGCACCCCGCTGCTCGCGGCATTGCTCACCGGCGGCGCGGTCCTTGCGGTCACCGCTTTGGTGCTGCTCACCGGGACGTTCGTGAAAATCCTAACGGCACGCACCGCCTGGCTGCCGCTTCCACTGCGGATGGCCGCCCGGGACTCTGCCAGGAACCGGAGCCGCACGGTGCCTGCCGTGGCGGCGGTCCTCGCCGCCGCGACGCTTGCCAGTGCCGCTATGGTCCTCTCCGCCAGCCAGATGGGGGAGGCGAAGCGCACCCACATGTGGGCTGCGCAGGAGAACCAGGTCTCGCTGCCGCTGGAAACCGCACCTGTCCAATCACCGGGGACGGACTCCGCCCCGCCGATTGACCCGGCTGCCGTAGCCGCGGCGCTGCAGCGGGAGCTTAAAGCCGTGCAGTGGACGCAGGTCCTGAAGGGCCCGGTGCTGAGCAAGTGCGACATGCGGGCGTCCGCCGGTGGATCCCTTCCCGCCAATGCCGACGGAGCGGACTGCCGGCAATACAAGCTCGCCGTGCCGGCCGGCCAGGAATGCCCCGCCACGCCGCAGGGCCGCGTTCTGGACGGGCAGGACTGGCGGTGCAACGGATCGATGTTCCCCGCCGGCGCCGCGGGCCAGCTTCCGCCAGTGGTGGTTGGCGGCGCCGACGAGCTCCGGGCACTGCTGGGCCGGGAGCCCAGCCCTGCCGCGCTGGAGGCACTGAACACCGGCGGAATGGTGGTCAGCAACCCGGTCTTCGAAAAGGACGGGAAAACCACGCTTCAGTCCTATGACGTTCGCCAGCCCGTTCCGGGCCCCGGGTCCGCCGTTGCCTACAAGCCCCAGAGCAACACAGTGCTGCCTGCCGTCGTGGAGGCGCCGGAGGTGCCGGTCCCGTTCTACGGAGTCATCCCACCGGGCACCGCGTCCAGGGCGGGCATGCACGTGGGCAACTCCGTTCTGCTCGCCCAGCTGTCCGCATACCCGGAAGCCGCTGAGCAGGACCGGGCATCGGCGGCACTGGCGCAGGTTTACCGGATCCAGGCCTTGGGCTTCTACGTTGAGCCGGGAGCGGACCGAACGGGGTCTGAACTGCTGTGGCTGATCGTTGGCACCAGCGCACTCATCACGCTCAGCGCCGCCGGCATCACCACGGGACTGGCGCTCGCCGATGCCCGGGCAGACCACATGACGCTGGCGGGGGTCGGGGCGCCGCCGCGGCTGCGGAAGGCACTGGCCGCTGCGCAGTCCCTCATGACCGCATCCCTTGGCACCTCGCTGGGAGTGGCCGCCGGGGTGCTGCCCGCAGTCCTCCTCATTGGGGCCACCCGGATGTTTGCAGAGCCCGTCGTTCCCTGGATGCCGCTGCTGGCCCTGCTCGTTGGCGTACCGCTGACCGGCAGCGCACTGGCCTGGGCCTTTGCCCGTGCCCGCCTGCCGGTGTCCCGGCGAAGTCTCGGCTCCTGACAGTTGGCTCCTGAGAGCCGGGTTGGCCCTGACAGCTGGGTTGGCCCTGACAGCCGGGTTGGCACTGACTGCCGGCACGGGACGGGCGGCGGACAACCCGGCAAGCCGTGGGTCTCCGTGGCAGGCCGTCCGCTCACCGTGGCAGGCCGCCCGCTCACCGCGGCATCGCGACCGCTCGTCGATTCCCCGGGCAGCACCCCGCAAATGGCCGCGATTGCAGCCATACCCGTTGGTAGGGTGCCCGTGGCACACTCCGTGCCACCTGGGAATCTCAAGGAGGAGACATGGGCACCATGCCTGAGGACGGGACCCGAACCGCGGCCGAGGACCTGAATCCCGACGCCGACGGATCGCTGCCGCCGGCGTCCGTTGATGACGCGGTCCGCGACGCCGAGGAGCGCAGATGGACCCCTGCGAAGATCGCCATCTGGATTGCCATCGCACTCCTGGGCGGCGTGGCCTGGTTCATGCTCGCAATCGTCAGGGGCGAAACGGTCAACGCCATCTGGTTCGTGTTTGCCTCGGTGTGCACCTACCTGATCGGCTACCGCTTCTACTCGAAGGTCATTGAGCGGTATCTGCTCAAGCCTGATGACCGCCGCGCAACGCCCGCCGAATACAAGGCCGACGGCAAGGACTACGTCCGCACGGACCGCAACGTCCTCTTCGGACACCACTTCGCCGCCATCGCCGGAGCCGGTCCGCTCGTGGGGCCCGTTATCGCCGCCCAGATGGGGTATCTCCCCGGCACCATCTGGATCATCATCGGCGTCGTCCTTGCTGGCGCCGTCCAGGACTACCTGGTCATGTTCTTCTCCATGCGCCGCGGCGGCCGTTCCCTCGGCCAGATGGCACGCGAGGAGCTCGGCGTCATCGGCGGTACCGCCGCCCTCGTGGCCACCCTGCTGATCATGGTGATCATCGTCGCGATCCTGGCGCTCGTCGTCGTCAATGCCCTGGGCGAGAGCCCCTGGGGCGTCTTCTCGGTGGGTATGACCATCCCGATCGCCCTGTTCATGGGCGTATACCTGCGGTACCTGCGTCCTGGCAAGGTCATGGAGGTTTCCATCATCGGCTTTGTGCTGCTCATGGCGGCCATCATCGGCGGCGGGGCCGTAGCGGGCACGGAACGGGGTGCTGCGTTCTTCCACCTGGACAAGGTCACCATCGCGTGGGGCCTCATCGTCTATGGCTTCATCGCTGCCATCCTGCCCGTGTGGCTCCTGCTCGCACCGCGCGACTACCTCTCGACGTTCATGAAGATCGGCGTGATCGCGATGCTCGCCGTGGCCATCATCGTCGTGCGCCCCGAAATCACCGTTCCCGCCTTCAGCGAGTTCGCCGGCCGCGAGAACGGTCCGGTCTTCTCCGGAGCACTGTTCCCGTTCCTGTTCGTCACCATCGCCTGCGGCGCGCTGTCCGGCTTCCACGCACTGATCTCCTCCGGCACCACGCCCAAGCTCATCGAGAAGGAGCGGCAGACCCGCTTCATCGGCTACGGCGGCATGCTGATGGAATCCTTCGTCGCCATCATGGCGCTCGTGGCGGCCATTTCGATCGACCGCGGGATCTACTTCGCCATGAACGCCCCCGCGGCGCTGACCGGAGGAACGGTGGAGACGGCGGCCCAGTGGGTCAACGGACTCGGCCTGGCCGGCGTCAACATCACTCCCGACGTCCTGGCCCAGACCGCCTCCAACGTGGGCGAGGAAAGCATCGTCTCGCGCTCCGGCGGTGCACCAACGCTGGCCGTGGGCCTTGCCCACATCATGCAGCAGTTTATCGGCGGCACCGGCATGATGGCCTTCTGGTACCACTTCGCCATCATGTTCGAGGCTCTGTTCATCCTCACCGCGGTCGACGCCGGAACCCGCGTTGCGCGGTTCATGCTGCAGGATTCGATCGGGAACTTTGCCCCGAGGTTCAAGGAAGCGTCATGGCGGCCGGGCGCGTGGCTCTGCACGGCGATCATGGTCGGCGCCTGGGGCGCGGTGCTGCTGATGGGCGTCACCGACCCGCTGGGCGGCATCAACACCCTGTTCCCGCTGTTCGGCATCGCCAACCAGCTGCTGGCCGCGATCGCCCTGGCGGTGTGCATGGCCATCGCGGCCAAACGCGGCTCTTTCAGGTACCTGTGGATTGTTGCCGGGCCTCTGGCCTTCACCGCGGTGGTCACCATCACGGCCAGCATCCACAAGATCTTCTCCTCCGTCCCGGCGGTGGGGTACTTCGCCAACAACGCCGCGTTCAGCAAGGCCCTGGCCGACGGGAAGACCTCCTTTGGCACGGCAAAGACCACCGCGGCCATGGAAGCGGTGGTCCGCAACACCATGATCCAGGGCTGGCTGTCCGTCGTCTTTGTGGTCCTGAGCAGCATCGTCATCATCACCGCAGTGGCGGCCACCGTGAAGGCCTTCCGGAACACGACGGCAGGGATCCCGAACCTCAATAACGAGGACCGGCCCCATCCCTCGCGGGTGTACGCACCCGCCGGGCTGATTCCCACTGCCGCCGAACGCGAGCTCATGGCGGAATGGAACAAGGTGCCGGCAAATATGCGTGCTGAGCGGGCAGGCCATCACTGATGAGTGCCGGTGCGGGACTGGGCGGCCTGCTGCCCCCGGTAGCGCAAGCCTTCCGCGGCTTCGCGAAGTACCTGCAGGGAGTCATGGGGGCTGACGCTTACCGGAAGTACCTGGAGCACCATGCGGCGGCCAGCCACGGCACGCCGCCCATGGACGAGCGGGCGTTCTGGCGCGACCGGACCGACCGCCAGGACACCAACCCGCAGGGCAGGTGCTGCTGACCATGGCTACTCTGCCGGCCGGATTCGCCGTCCGCAGGATCGGGCCGGCGGATGCCGGCGCGCTCGTCGCGCTGGCGGCCACGGACAAGCTCTTTGACGAGGCTCCGGGCACCGCGCCGTCGGGGGTCTTAGACCCCGACGGCGCCCGGGACTTCCTTGCGGACCCCTCAGTTCTCTTCTGGCTGGCGGAGGCCGGGGGACAGACCGTGGGTTTCCTGCACTGCTGCATCCAGCGGCGCCGGACGCCCGGCCCCTGGGCGGAGCTGCTGCTGATGGAGATGGGCACCCATGCCGAGTGGCGCCGTCGGGGCATTGGCCGGACGCTTGTCGCGGACATGGAGGCCTGGATGAGGAGCAACGGCGTGGCTGAAGTGTGGGTCCCGGCCAACACCTATGCGGTCGGTTTTTACCGCAAATGCGGTTTCGCTACGGACGAAG
Source organism: Arthrobacter globiformis (assembly GCF_030817195.1). Classification (NCBI taxonomy): domain Bacteria; kingdom Bacillati; phylum Actinomycetota; class Actinomycetes; order Micrococcales; family Micrococcaceae; genus Arthrobacter; species Arthrobacter globiformis. The sequence continues at coordinate 1,082,267 of NZ_JAUSYZ010000001.1, forward strand.
GCGAAATCCTGGTCAAGGAGCTTCATTGACTGGACTCCGCGTTCCGGGCCCGTGAGAGTATGAACGCATGAGCGATCCTGAAGACACTCAACCCACCCAGGCGGCCGGTCTGCAGGCCGCCGTCCAGCCCGGCGAGCCCGGCGTTCAGCCCGCAGCGCAGCAGGCGGCAGAGCCTTCCGTGCCGCAGGACGACGAGGAGCCCGTAGAGGGCACTCCCCTCGATGCCGGGGCTGCCGATGGTCCCGTTGACGCCGGCAAGCCCAAACATGCCAGCCTGCAGGACCTCGTGGATGAGCCTGCCAAGGTGATGCGGATCGGCACCATGATCCGGCAACTGCTGGAAGAGGTGAAGTCAGCGCCCCTCGACGACGCCGCACGGGGCCGCCTGGCGGAGATCCACGAGCGCTCCATCAAGGAGCTTGAGGACGGCCTGGCGCCGGAACTGGTGCAGGAGCTGGAACGGATCAGCCTGCCCTTCCCGGACAACGGCACGCCCTCGGACGCCGAACTGCGGATCGCCCAGGCCCAGCTGGTGGGCTGGCTGGAAGGCCTGTTCCATGGCATCCAGACGGCGATCGCCGCCCAGCACGCGGCCCGGGAACACTCGATGGCCCAGATGCAGCTCCGGCAGCTTCCGCCGGGGACCGTCATCGCCCCCGGCGTCGTCATTGGTGAAAACGGCGAGCCGCAGCGTGCCAAGGCACCCCAGCCCGGCACCGACCCGCTGCACCCGGGCCGGAAGGAAGACCCCGACCACGGCCCCGGCCAGTACTTGTAGGCCTCTTTGGGATTTTTCACGGCCGCCCGGCAAGGGCGCAAAGACGACGCGGAACTTGGCAAGGGCTTATGGCGCCGCGCCCATGACCGGTTCCACCGCGGCCTTGACCGGTACCATCAGGTGCTCGAGGGCGTGGAGGACGAGCAGCTCTATGGAGAGCTGGTCGAAATAGCCAACCAGCTGGCGGGACTCTCCGGCCGTGTCCGGGAGATCTGTGTTGAGGCGCAGCGGCGGTCACCCAGCGACGGCCTGGATATTCCGCACGCCCTGTCCGGTGTTCACCGCTCGCTGTCGAAGGCGGGCAATTCGCTGGCCGCCACCGCCGAGGCTGCCGCGATGCTCCGGCTCGCCGTGGGACCTGTGCCCGTCGGGGCGGCCTCGGTCTGGCGCCGGGCGGAAACGGTATTTGAGCAGGTGGCCGACGCCGAGCGGTTCCTGTCGCAGTCCTGACCGGCCGGTATTTCGCCTGCCCCCGAAATATTCCTCGTGCCGGGCCGTTACGCGGCTAGCTTAGCTTCGTCATATTCCGTGCGCTCGAATTCGCTTGTTGGCAGGATGGACAAATGACTTCTTCACCAACACTGACATTCAATGACGGCAACACCATTCCCCAGCTGGGCTACGGGGTTTGGCAGGTTGAAGACGACGTCGCCGAGAAGGTTGTCTTCCAGGCATTCCAGGCCGGGTTCCGCCACATCGACACCGCCAAGATCTACGGCAACGAATCCGGCGTCGGCCGCGCGATCGCCAGCTCCGGGCTGTCGGCCGAGGAAATTTTCATCACCACCAAGCTGTGGAACGCCGACCAGGGTTACGAATCGACGCTTGCCGCGTTCGAGGAGTCACTGGAGCGCCTGGGCCTTGAAACACTGGACCTCTACCTCATCCACTGGCTCCAGCCCAAGCAGGACAAGTACGTGGACACCTGGAAGGCGCTGATCGAACTTCAGAAGCGCGGCAAGGTCAAGTCCATCGGTGTCTCAAACTTCACCATCGAAGGCCTGCAGCGGATCATCGGTGAGACCGGCGTGGTGCCCGCGATCAACCAGGTGGAACTCCACCCGTACTTCAGCCAGTCGGAACTGCGCGAATTCAATGCCTCCCAGGGCATCCTGACCCAGGCCTGGTCTCCGCTGGGCCAGGGCGGTGAGCTCCTCGAGGATCCGATTATTGCCGGCATCGCACAGAAGCATGACGCCACTCCGGCGCAGGTGGTCATCGCCTGGCACCTCGCCATCGGAAACGTCGTCATCCCCAAGTCCGTCACGGAGTCCAGGATCCGCGAGAACTTCGACGCCCTGAACGTCACGCTGGACGCCGAGGACGTTGAGGCCATCAACGGACTGGACCGGACCGCGGACGGGACCGGAAGGATCGGCCCGGACCCGGCTGTTTCTGACTTCGCCTAGTTCCCGGGCGGCCGCTGAGAGGCTCCGCCGCGTTCGCTCAAGCGGACGCGGCGGGGCCTCTCCACGTTGACCGGACCGGGCTGTTCGGGCTTGGCTGGGCACGCTTTGACGGCTTTAGGCGGCGAGCTGTTCCTGCTGGACCGCGACGGCGTCGATGATGGCCCAGCTGTCCTCGCCGGTGATGCTCCGGCTGGCGAAACGCTCTGCCGCCGCCACAGTGTCGAAGGCCTCCGAGCGGATCCGGCCGCAGTCGGCGTCGAAGTAGGTTACGTGGAACTCCTGATTAATTTCCATGGCTCCATCGTGCAACCGGGGTCTGACATTTTTGGCAGTTCAGTCCGGCGTGTTGCGGAGCCGGAGCACACGTTCCTTCGCCAGCACGGCAGACCGCTCGCTTTTCTCCGCTGCCCGGGCGTACTGCTTCGCCTCAGCGGCAGCCGTCTCACGGTCCTTGCGCGCGGCATCCAGTGAGAGCTCCAGGGCCCGAAGCCGCTGACGTGCCTCGTTGACGTCCGCGGTGAGCTGGACGAAGGCTGCCGCGGCTTCCTCCTGGGCCTGGGCGCGGCGCGCGGCCTCTTCTGCGGCATCAGCGGCCGCTTCCTCAGCCTCCGCCAGCGCCGCCTCGGCCTTCTCCAGCAGGGACGGCGTGACCGGGCGGGGAGCGGTGCGGACCGCATGGAGGCGCGGCTTCTCGGGCTCTGTGGCGTCGGCATCGCTGTCCGTCCGGGCCGTGGCCTTCCGCGGCTGGGTCCCTGTGCGCTGAACGGAGGGAGCCGTAGCGGCGGATGGTTCCTGCCGGCGACCTTTCGGTGCTTTGCCAGAGGGGCGCTGCATTCCACTGGGCCGCTGCGGCGGGAGCGGCCGCGGCGGCAGCTTGCCGAGAGCGGACGGAACCGCCACGGCGTCACTGACATCAACCTGGTCCACGCCGTCGGCTGACAGTCCGCGGAGCAACAGCCCGCTTTCGATGGCGGCGGCAGCCGCCAGATCCGCAGTTGCGGCCCGCAGTGTCTCTTCCACTTCGGTGGCAACTGCGCCGCTGATCTTCCGGCCCTGCTTTTCAGCGGCGAGCCGTGCTTCACCCACAGCGGTGCCGAGGAGCTTCCGCCGTTCCTTGGCGAGTTCCCTCAGGGCTGCGGCATCGAGTGACGCCTGGGCCTCCTGCATGGTCTGTCCGAGAGTCCTGAGCTGCTGAACGGCGTCGGGGCTGTGATGCGCCAGCATGTTGACGGTCCACGCGGCCACGGAAGGCTTCGGCAGGGTACGGATCGCCTGGGCAAGGGGCTTGTTGGACGCGGAGGCATCCTTGGCGGCGGCAGTGCGGGCGGCGACGAACTCGTCGAAGGGAAGCGCGTACAAAGCCTGGGCGGCGCGCTCCAGTTCCTCCTCCATGCAGCCATCATATGTTTCGGCGCGCAGGTTTCAGCATGCCTTCCCACGGGGCGGAGTGTCCGGCGGGACGCATTCCGCCGGACGTCGTGCCCCCTCTAGTGGGCGGCCAGTCTGCCGCCATGGCCGCTCTGCCACCTGTCCAGCAGGTAGTGATACATCCTGAGGACGGCTTTGTAGAGGCCAACGGCTATGGCGTTGATGAGTAAAACGATCACTTGCACGGCGCCGGCACCGAGCAGAAGCAGGCCAAGAATGGCGAGCGCCGGCAGGAACATAAGAAAAACGGCTATGGCAACGGCGATATAGCCGACGGCGTAGCTGACGATTGTCGCCTGGTCCACTGGAATCCAACCACAAGCTCAATGACTCCGGATGCTGCGGTCCCCTCTGCAGCTAGGGTGATGTGGTCCCCGGCTGCTTCTGCAGCCGGGGACCACTTAGCGGGAATAGGATCCGCACGCTGATGTTGCTGCACCTGCGCATTATGCGCTGTGGCGTTCTCTATAAGCTCTCCGCCCAATAAGCAGCTTTGCGTTTACCGGTATCCCGTCCCGGTCCATGAGACGTTGACTTGCTGCCGGGGACCCCTCCTTGACCTAGTTTTCCGGTGCTGGCTGATACAGATTTTTATAGCACCGGCCCCACAGGCCTGACAAGAGAATTTTCTGGGCACGGGCATCGGGTGCTTGCCAGCTACTAAGCATGCTGATTAACTCATCTCTATAGCTGGTGCCACACCCGCGGTACCTGTCTGGTGGAAAGGAAAGTGCGTCATGGGAATTCTTGGATTTCTCCTGCTCGGTCTGATTGCGGGGGCCATTGCAAAAGCCATTCTTCCCGGGAGGCAGGGCGGCGGTTGGATTGTCACCCTCGTCTTGGGTGTCGTCGGGGCTATCCTCGGCGGCTGGATCGGTTCGCTGATCTTCGGTGGTGGCTTGGGTGACTTCTTCGACCTGAGGACCTGGTTGTTGTCCATCCTCGGAGCTGTCATTGTGTTGCTGATCTACGGCGCCGTAACACGCAGAAGCCGGGTCTGACCTGACTTCATAGCACAGGGATCTGCACGTGGGGTCGGCCCAGGCATGGGCCGGCCCCACTGGTTCCCGCGTTTCCGGGGCTAGGCGGGCACGGTGGGAGCGACTATATCGATCGAGGGAACAGCATCGATCGCAAGAACACTCGGGGGAAAGAGCTCGCGGCCGGTTGGGAGGTGCACATGACGTACGCTTCGGAGGATTGGACGATACGCCGTCAGGTCATGGACGTCATTATCGATGTCCTTTCTGCGGTTGCCACGGGGCCCGACGTGCGCCTCAGCCTGTTGCGCCACCTCGAGGAAAACCCGGGCAATCCGGAAAAAGCCCTGCTGGCCCACCTGTCGGACCGGAGCATCGCCGATGACGTCGCGTAGCGGCGCCCGGTTGAAATGCCCGGTTGAAACGCTCGGTTGAACAGGCGGAAAGCCGGCCGGCCGCCGTCGTTGTGGATATCACGCCCAGGGGAAAAACCAAATTATCAGGACCAGAAATCGGCGGCCTTGGCTGTGTCCTCCGGGAATTCGTATACCTCGCTGACTTTGCCGTCTTTTAGTGCGAAGACGATGACGGTGCGTTGGTCGATGGCAGCGCCGTTGCGCTGCGCGTGCACCCTCTGGAAGCCAATGGTGTGATTTTCCCCGCCGATCAGATCGTCCAAATCGACTTTGATGGTGCCGTCGGATCGTGTGAACAGTTCGCCGAAATAGGCGAGGATGGCGTCCAGGCCCTGCTTGTCACCGGACAGCCCGCCGCTGCCGCCCAGATGCCAGACGGCGTCCTCCGCGAACAGGCCGCGAAGAGTGTCCATGTCACCTGCACCGAACGCTTCGTAACCCCGCCGCACCAAATCAACATCTTCCCGGGTTCCCATTTCGCACCTCACCGTCGTCGTTGTCGGGTCCCAGCGAGGAAAGGTTAAGCCTGCGCGAGGATGATGTCGATGGTCATTTGATTGCCGGCGTCCGGGCCTCGCGGCGTCAGCGGAAGCGGAATCCCCGCACTTATCCATTCACGAAGTGAAATTCGCAGTAAATTTTCTGCATCCCTCGGGGGATCCGGGAGTTTGGCCCCTAGGATGGGCTCGTCTCATAACTCAGAACCCGTGGGGGGAAATCCATGAGCTATCAGCAATATCCACAGCAGCAGGCCTATCAGGCGGGTGCCGGGGAGCCGCCGCTTTGGGCACCGTACTACGGGGCGCCCTTTCCTGTGGCAGTCCGCCGGTTTTTCAAGAAGTACGCCACGTTCTCGGGTCGCGCCAGCCGGAGTGAGTACTGGTGGTGGGTGCTCGTCGCGGCCGTGGTCGGCATCATCATCAACATCATCACGGCCGCCGGGGGTTCGGCGGGAGCAACCGTGGCCGCCAACGGTACTGCAGTGCCCGGTCCGGGCGCCACGGTTGGCCTCGTCCTGGCCATCATCTGGGGACTGGCGACCATTGTTCCTTCCCTGGCCTTGACTGTGCGGCGCCTGCACGACGTAAACGTGAGCGGCTGGCTTGTGCTGCTGGGGCTCGTGCCGTTCCTTGGGGCCATAGCACTGCTGGTCCTGACCATCCTGCCGTCAAAGCCCGAAGGGCAGCGGTTCGACGTGCCGGTAGCCTGAGGCCAGGGCATTACCGTAAGGAGCCCGCCGACGACGGACCAACCGGCCGTCCCGGCGGGCTCCTTTTTGCCCTGGTAAGGGCGGCAGGCTGGTGCGTAGGGGATTGACGCCGGCTTGTGAACGCCCTATGTTATCGATTGTCGTTTTTAACGAGTTTCGATAACTGGGGGATTAATGGGAGTCATCAAACGCGCCGCTCAGGCTTCAGCCGGGAAGAAGATCGTGTCCAGAAGCGATGCGCTTTTGCTGATGGTTGCCTCGGCGGCGGCAGCAGTCACGACGACGGCGTTCACGGTGTCGGGCATTGTTGCTTCCTCTGCCGGGCAGGTGACGCTTACGGTTCCGGTGGCAACGCCGCGTCAGGCTGCGTCTGGATTGTCGCTGGGTGCGACCGGACACTACACGGCCCTGGACGCGACCATTCCGGTGCTACCTTCCGGCCCGGCCGCACTGCTGGCGTGGGCTGAGGCCTTGAACCAGCTCGGCATTCTTGCCGTGTTGGGGCTGGTCTTCCTGCTCGCCTACCGGCTCCGAAGTGAGATTCTCTTCACACGTGGATCCGATTGGCTCGTTGGTGCCGGGGGAGTTGTCCTCGCACTGGCCGGGACAGCCGGGCAGATCCTCGATTCCCTTGCACGGAGCAGGCTGGCAGACCTGATCGGAGCCAACGGGCGTGTGCCAGGGGAGTCCTACCTCTTCTCCCTGGACTTCAACGCCGCTCCCCTGGTGGTGGGCATCGCCCTGGTTCTTGTTGCCGGGGTCCTCCAGTTTGGCCGCCGGCTGCAGAAGGACACCGAGGGCCTGGTCTGATGCCGGCGGACGAAACCTCGGGAATCCATTGCCGGCTCGACGAGCTGCTGGCAGAGCGCGGGATGACCCTGACCGAACTGAGCAAGCGGGTCGGCGTCAGTCTGGTGAACCTGTCGGTGCTGAAAAACGACAGGGCAAAAGCGATCAGGTTCTCCACCCTGACAGCCATCTGCGACGCCTTGGACTGCCAGGTCGGGGACCTTCTGGTCACCTCAGGCGGCACCGCTGGCATTCCCTGATCCTAATCACCTGCAGGGTCTGGACACGGGAAGCCGCCGGACCTACCGTTCAGGTGGTGGTTGCTGTGGGAGACGACGGCGACTGCCGATGGCCCGTAATCGGGCCACCCGTAATGACAGGAGGAAGCAGATGGAAACTGTTGAAGAGACCGTTGATGTCGCAGTTCCGGTCCATACGGCCTACAACCAGTGGACACAGTTCGAATCATTTCCGCAGTTCATGTCCGGCGTGGAATCCGTAACCCAGCTGACCAACACCACCAATCACTGGGTTACGAAGGTCGGCGGCGTGAAGCGGGAATTTGATACGGAGATAGTGGACCAGGAACCGGATGACCGGATCGCCTGGCGCAGCACCGACGGCAAGTCCCATGCCGGCATCATCAGGTTCACCCCGCTGGACGCCACTCACACCAAGGTGAAGGTCCACTTCGAGTGGGCGCCGGAAACCGTTACTGAGAAAGCGGGCGCGGCCCTGCAAATCGACAAGATGCAGGTGAAGTCAGACATGCGGAAGTTCAAGGACTTCATCGAATCACGCGGCACCGAAACCGGTGGCTGGCGCGGCGAAGTCGAGGACACCGGCCCCATCGGGCAGTTCTAGAGAGGCTCTGGCCGTGGACCTGTTGCATGAACAACAGGTCCGCGGCCCGTGCATTTATGCTGAGGGGTCCACAGCGCTGGGGTCGCCTGCGGCGGGGATGCGTGCGCAGACACGCGGGATTCGTGCGCGCGCACGCCGGTGGCTCGCCATCGTAGCTGTGACTGCGTTGGCGGCTGTATTTCCTGCGCTGTCTGCCTGCACCGCGCCGGAGCCACAGGAGTCTGCTGTGCCACTGCCGGTAACGGTGGAGGTGAACCAGTCGCGGGACCAGTACGGAAAACAGGCAATCCAGCTCCTGCTCACCAACGTGTCCGGCAGGCCCATGACGGTGGCTGCCGCGCAACTCGCGTCGCCCCTGTTCCGCGGGCGGATCCTGTGGGAGCCAACCGGCGGCGGCCTCGAACTGCCCCCCGGCCAGCCCAAGAGTCTTCCAGCCCGGCTTCCGGCCCCGGTCTGCGGCCCAGAGCAATCAGCCGCGCGGCAATCAGCCACGGGGCAATCAACCGCGCAGCAGCCAGTCGCCAGCGTGAGATATTCGCAGGCCGGGCAGGCCGGCGTGCGGGAGGTGGCGCCCGTCGCCGTCGACCCCTTCGGGGTCCTGGAGCGGAACAACATGGAGCTGTGCCTTGCGGCAGAGGCGGCCGCCGTGGCGGACATCGTCCTGGACCGCAGACTTGACGTTGCGCCGGACTCCCGCACCGCCGTCGTCCGTCTGGTCATCACCCCGAAGGAAACGGGCGGCGCAGGCCCGGGCGAAGGATCGATGATCATCGCGAGCATCGCCGGGACCACCCTGATTGCCGAACCGGCGGAAAGCCCTTGGCCGCGGAACATCCGGATCGTGCGGGGCGCCCCACACACTGAGCTGCGTTTGCGCATCCGCCCTGCCCGATGCGATCCGCATGCCGTCGCCGAGGACAAGGTGGGCACCCTGCTGCCCCTGAATGTGAGTGTGGGAAGACGAGAGGGACAGTTGAAGATCGCGGCCGGGCCGGCACTGCGTGGACAGGTTTACGACTTTGTGACGTCAGCCTGCGCCCAGCGCTGAAGGTACTAAGCGCTAGGTACTAAGCGCTGAAGGCACTAATGGTCCGGGCTCGGGCGGCTTGCGAGGGCGTCCTGCAGTTCCGGCAGGTGGAGGTCGATGTCCCGGGCCACGCCGGCAGCGGCGGCCAGGTCGGCGACCACCAAGGCCTTCTCCAGTTGGGTGCACAGGTGGCTCATCTGCAGGGCGCCAGCCATTGACGACGCCGTGCGCAGGCTGAGGGCAGCGTCCAGGGCCGTCTCCCGGTGCCCGACGCCGACACTCCGGATGATGCGGTCAACGCGCTGTGGGAGGAGGGCTGTGTAGTTGTCCGCGAAGGCCTCAGCTGCCGCCGTCGAACATTCTTCCGCCAAGTTTGTGAGGTGCTGCCCGTCCAGGACCGGCGGGGGCGCCTCAGCCTGAGGACGGTGTTTTGCACCATCCGCCCCCGTCCTTGACCCGTCAGCGGCGGCGGGGCCTTTCCGCCAGATCCTTGCCAGCATCACGACGACCGGCAGGCGGCCGGCCTTGAGTAACAGTTGGCTCTTGGCGGGGACCGCCGTGCCGGTCACCCCGGCCGCCGGCGCTGCTGCTGCTGTCATCGCGTGCTGCCTTACGGATGGGCCCCCTCCGCCGCGGTTCTGGGGCCAGACGACGGAGGGGACGTGTGTGGGTTAGTTGTTGGCACGGCAGGGCTGGCTGCCGGTGAACGCCACGGAGGCGAGGGCCCTGCCCGTGGTGGAATTCAGATCGCGGCCCATGGGCGAACGTCCGTTTCTTGAAGGCGCCCGGCGTGCGGACTTTGGTATGACCGGTCTTCCATGCCGGTAATGAACACTCTGCCTTCGTTGCCTCAAGGACCTATCGAGTGCTGATCAATACTGGCTCAAGAAAATCCGTCCCGCGGCCGGCAAAGAAAGATTCGCTCAAGACGCAGCGGGCCCTGCGCGGGCTTGCAGTGGAAGCGGCGATCGACGACGGGTGGACATTCACCGTCCCCGCGTGAAGCGGACGTTGGCGCTGACGGGCGCCGCGCCGACAGACGCCAAAGATGTGCCCCGGGCCTCTCGGCGCCTGGGGGCGAAACCAGCAAAAAACCCCGCATCATCGTCGAAATCAACGACAATACGGGGTTCTTCCCGAGCTTCCTATCAGAATCGAACTGATGACCTTTTCATTACGAGTGAAACGCTCTACCGACTGAGCTAAGGAAGCACCGCACCAATCAGCCGGAAAACCGGCCGGTTCATGCAAGAGACAACTGTAATAGAGTCCCCGCGTCCGGGTCAAAATGAGCGCCCCGCAGGGCTGACATTGACGTTGGCAGGACGTTCATTCCGCCGTCGGGTCCGGTTCAGGCCCGCAACAGCAACGGCCGCGATGCTGGACCCAACAGTGTGGCGCAGCATGCCTGCGCGCCAGCGGCAAAGGAGCTCGACCATGACACCAGACAGTGCAATTTCTACCCGTAGCGCACGACGCACAGCCTCCGCGGCGGACGCGGACGCGGCCGACGGCCGGCCCGTCCTGCTGGCGGTGCTGGCCATGGTGGGAACAACCGTGTACGACGGCGGCCTCATGGACCGCGCGATGTCCCGCACGCTGATGGAGCAGGGAGTCCCGGTCGGCTCCGCGCGCTTCGAAGGCATGCTGCGCTACGCGAGGGAGCGTTCCGGCATCTCGCGGATGACGGTTTTCGCCGAGTTGTTCGACGACCCCCAGTCGGCCGCCAGCGCCAACAAGAGGTTTGAGCTGAACTGCGACGAACTTATCGCCGACGGCGGCGTGCGGGCCGTCCCCGGGGCGGAAGACACCATCGGCTGGCTGCGGGACGCCGGCATCAAGGTCTGCCTGGCCACCGGCTTCGGGCGCCACACGCAGAACATGGTGCTGGAATCGCTGGGCTGGATGGGGCTGGCTGACCTTAGCCTGTGCCCCGCGGACGCCGGCCGGGGCAGGCCGTTCCCGGACATGGTGCTGACGGCGGTCCTGGCCCTCGACATCGACGACGTCCGGAAAGTGGCCGTAGTGGGGGACTCCGCCGCGGACATCCATTCGGGCCTGCGCGCCGGGGCCTCGGTGGCTGCGGGGGTGCTGACCGGGTCGAACTCCGAGGCGGCGCTTCGCAGCGCAGGTGCCACCGACGTCGTGCCTTCCATCAAGGAGTTTCCGGCCCTCCTGGAGCGGCGCGCCTCCCGGCTGTGAAGACCCCGACGGCGGCCGCCACTGCCGCAGGGGTCAGCAGACGGTGTTGTCCGCCGGCTCCTTGCCGTCAACCAGGTACTTGTCCACGGCGTCACTGATGCAGCTGTTGGACCGGCCGTAGGCCGTGTGACCCTCGCCTTTGAAGGTCAGCAAGGACGCGTTGCCCAGCTGCTTCCGCAGCTCGCTGGCCCATTCCACCGGCGTTGCCGGGTCACCGGTGGTCCCGACGACGACGATCGGTGCGGAACCGCTGTACTTGACGGCGGACGGGGTGCTGCGGACGTTCTTGTACGGCCATCCGGCGCAGTTCGCACCTCCGTAGGCGAAGAAGTAGCCAAGGGTGGGAGAGGCGTTGAGGAGCCGCTGCTCTTCGGCGCGCATTGCCGCCGGATCGCTGCTCATGGGGTAGTCCAGGCAGTTGATGGCACTGAAGGCCAAAGCCGTGTTGGAGGTGTACTTGCCGTTGGGGGAGCGGTCTGCGCCCAGGTCGGCCAGGCGGAGCATGGGGCTGACATCGCCCTTCATGGCGGCGTCCAATGCCTGGGTCAGGGCCGGCCAGCTTTCGTTGCCGTACATCGGAACAATGAGGCCGCTGACGAAGAGGTTGCCGCCCACCAGCCTGCCGTCCTTGGCGGTGCGCGGAGTCTGGACCACGGAAGTGATGAGGTCGCGGATCTGCTGGAGGCCGTCGTCGACCGTGCCGTTCAGGGGACAGCCTTCCTCGCCGAGGCAATGTTCAACGTAGGCGCGCAGCGCCTTTTCGAACGCCCGGGCCTGGCCCAGCGTCAGGTCCTCGGCGCTGAGCGAGGGGTCAATGGCGCCGTCGAGGACCATGCGCCCCACATTGTCAGGGAACAGGGAAGCGTACGTGGAGCCGAGGAAGGTTCCGTACGAAAAGCCCATGTAGTTCAGCTTGGAATCGTTGAGCACGGCGCGCAGGACGTCCAGATCCTTGGCCGCGCTGACGGTGTCGATGTGCCCGAGCACGGGCCCGGTCTCCTCTGCGCACTTGGCCGCGGTGGCCTTGTTGTCGGCGAGAAGCGTGGCCAGCCCGGCATCGGTTTCCGGCGTGTAGATCTTCGCCCGGGTCTCGTCCCGTTCCTTGTCGGTGAGGCAGGTGACGGGCGCGGAACGCTTGACGCCGCGCGGATCGAAGCCCACGAGGTCGTAGTTGGCGCGCACAGTCTCGGAGAAGTGGCTGTTGCCGGCGTCCCTGACGAAGTCGTAGCCGGACGCGCCCGGACCGCCGGGGTTGACCAGCAGGCTGCCCTTCTTGTCCCCGGTGCTGGCGATCTTCACCGCAGCCAGTTCAATGGTGTCGCCGTCAGGCTTCGCATAATCGACGGGCACCTTGACCTTGGCACACTGCAGCTTGTCCTCGCAGGGCTCCCAAATGATCCTCTGGGAGTAATAGGCCTTCAGCCCCTCGGGGGCAGCCGCCGCTATGGAGGGGTCGGCCTGTCCCGTGGAGCCGTTCTGCGAGGACTCGTCCTTGGACGGTCCCAGGGCACTGCACGATGCCAGCAGTACGGCCAGCGCCATGGCGCCGGCCGCCCGCATCCCGGCCGCGAGGGTCCGGGGTCGCGAGGACAGGGGCGGTGCAGACATCATGCGGTTTCTCCTTGTGGGCGGTGCCAGCTCGGTCAGGCAAATGGGGGTGCGTGGCTACTGGATCAGGCTTGCGGCCATTGACTCTACGGCCAACAGCGGAGCGACGTTGGTGGTGGTGATTCGCTTGCGGGTGTTGTTAATGGCGTCCATCCGGGCGAGGGTCACGTCCGGCCCGGACCTTTGGGCAAACTCTTCCAGCTCGCTCCTCAGCTCAACGTTCACCAGTTCCACGGCGTTCCCCAGCTGGATGATCAGGACATCCCGGTAAAACGACAGGAGGTCGGTCAGCGTCCGGTCGAGGGAATCGGTGACCGAGCGCTTGGCACGCCGCTTTTGATCGTCCTCCAGCTGCTTCACCTGGCTGCGCATGGCGGGCGGCAGGGTGCCGGTCTCGGGGGCGCCGAGGGTGGCCAGCAATGCGGCCTTTTCGGCGGCGTCACGTTCCTCGTTGGAGCTCGTGGCCTCTTCGGTGGCGATCTTGACGAGTTTGTCAGCCATCATCACGGCGGCCGTGATGCCCCGCAGCCCCAGCGGGAACCCGCACGGTCTCCAACCGCCGCTCCCGGGCCTCGGCATCGCGGGCCAGCCGCCGGGCGATGCCCACGTGGCTCTGCGCTGCCCGGGCGGCACGCTCGGCAAGGGCAGGATCCACGCCGTCGCGCTTCACCAGCAGGGCCGCGACGTCGGCGGCCGGAGGCAGCCGCAGCGCCACCGCACGGCACCTCGACCGGATGGTCACCAGGACGTCCGCGGGGGATGGAGCACACAGCATCCAGATGGTGCGCGGCGTGGGCTCCTCGATGGCCTTGAGCAGCACGTTGGTGGTGCGCTCTGCCATGCGGTCGGCGTCCTCCACCACGATGATCCGCCAGCGCGCCGACGACGGCCGGTTGCCGGCCGTGGCCACGAGTTCGCGCGCCTCTTCAATGGTGATGGTCACCTTTTCGGTGCGGACAAAGGAGACGTCCGCGTGGGTTTCACCCAGGATGGTCAGGCACGCCGGGCAGGTGCCGCAGCCGCGCATGGTGACGTCGTCCTGGTCGCAGTTCAGTGCGGCGGCGAAAGCTTTGGCGGCATTTGACCGCCCCGAACCCGGAGGCCCGGTGAACAGCCAAGCGTGGGTGAGCCCCTCACCCATGGATGCTTGCCGCAGCTGGGCGACGACGGCTGGCTGCCCCTGCAGGTCATCCCAGACGGTCATGGCCGCCTGCCGGTTGCTGACAGGAGATGCTCGACGCGCGCCAGGATCAGTCCGGCGATCTCCTCGACGGGCAGCCCCGCCTCCAGCACCAGGTAACTCTCCGGCCTGGCCTCGGCGAGGTCCAGGAACGCCTGCCGGATCCGGGCGTGAAACTCGTCTGCTTCCGATTCCAGCCGGTCCTCGGCAGCGTCCCCGGCGGTGCGGCGGCTGCGTCCCTCGGCCGGGTGAACATCCAGGAGCACCGTCAGGTCCGGCTGCAGCCCGGACGTGGCCCACTCATTAACACTGCGGACGGCGTCCGTCCCGAGGCCGCGGCCGGCGCCCTGATAGGCCACCGAGGAGTCGATGTAGCGGTCCGTCAGCACCACCTCGCCGCGGGCCAGGGCGGGCCTGATGACCTGGCTGGCGTGAGCGGCCCGGGAGGCGGCGAAGATCAGGGCCTCGGTGTGGGCGTCAATGTGGCCGTGGCCGTGATCCAGCACCAGGGAACGGAGCTTCTCGCCGATGGGCGTACCTCCGGGTTCCCGGGTGCGCAGCACGGTGAGGCCGCGCGATTCCAGCGAGCCGGCCAGCCGGGCCGCCTGCGTCGACTTGCCGGCACCGTCACCGCCCTCGAAGGCGATGAAAAGTCCGGGACTTTGCATATTCACTTATCCAGCCTACCGATTTCCACCGACGAAAATGCCCGGCGCCCGCTTCCGCACCTCGCCGGAAGCGGCCGCTTTCCGTGCGGGCAGGCACCCAACGTACGCTTTGACCATGAGTCTTTCCGATCAGCATGCCGCATCCCTGTCGGCCGAAACGGTGGTTGTGGCCGCCGGCCGTCCGCCCCGTGAACACGACGCGCCCGTCAACCCACCCATCGTGCTCTCGTCCACTTATTTCGGCACCGGCGCGCTCGACGACGGTGACCGGGGCTACGGCCGCTACTCCAACCCCACGTGGGACCCGTTCGAAGAGGCCCTCGGCCAGCTCGAGGGTGCCGCGCTGCCGGGCCTGCTGTACTCCTCTGGCCTGGCGGCGGTCAGCTCTGCGCTCTCCCTGATTCCCAACGGGGGCGTCCTGGTGATGCCGTCCCACAGCTATTCGGGATCGCTGGTCATGGCTGCCGAACTGGCGGAAAAGGGCCTCCTTGAGCTCCGGACCGTGGATATCGCGGACACCGAAGCGGTCCGGGCCCAGATTGCGCCGCGGAACGGCAAAGCGGCGGACATGCTGTGGCTGGAAAGCCCCACCAACCCGATGCTCGGCATCGCGGACATCCGGGCCCTGACGCAGGCCGCTCACGACGCCGGCGCCGTCGTCGTCACGGACAACACTTTCTCCACCCCTTTGGTGCAGCAGCCGCTCAGCCTGGGATCCGACGTCGTTCTTCACTCGGTGACCAAGTACCTGGCCGGCCACTCGGACGTGGTACTGGGCGCCCTGGTCACCTCTGATGCGAAACTGCGCGAAACCCTCCTCCACCACCGCATCATCCACGGCGGAATCGCCGGCCCCTTCGAAGCATGGCTGGCGCTGCGCGGACTGCGGACCCTGGCCCTGCGGATTGAGCGTTCGCAGGCCTCGGCCGCGGTGCTCGCCGAGCGGCTCAGCGCGCACCCGGCCCTGGAGAGTGTGCGATACCCGGGGCTGGTGTCGGACCCTGGCCACGATCTGGCCAAATCTCAGATGACTGGCTTCGGTTCCATCCTCTGCGTCCAGGTTGCCGCTGCCGGCGGGCTCGGCGCTTCCGAAACAGCGGACAAACTGGTCCGTGCCCTGAACCTGTGGCTGCCGGCCACGTCCCTTGGCGGGGTTGAGTCGCTCATCGAGCGGCGGCGCCGGCACGCCGCGGAACCGGTCAGCGTTCCTGAGAACCTGGTCCGGCTGAGCGTCGGCATCGAAAACGTCGAGGACCTTTGGGCCGATTTGAAGCAGGCGCTGGACGCGCTGGACCGATAGGCTGGGCTGGTGGACGGACGACTACTGATTTTCTACGTTGAGAGCACGGTCTACTACATCCTGGGGCTGATAGCACTGGCACTCGAGGTGTGGGCCTTCTTCGACTGCGTCCGCCACCGGGCCAACGCCTTCGAGGCTGTGGGCAAGCGCACCAAGACGTTCTGGCTGGCATTGACCGGCGGCAGCCTGGCCGTTGGAGCGCTGTCCGTGCTCGGCGGCGGAGCGGGCGGCCTCCTCGGCCCGCTTGGCCTGTTCGGCCTCGGAGCCGTCGTGGCAGCCTCTGTCTACTTGGCAGACGTCCGTCCGGCCGTGAAGGACGCCGGCCGCGGCGGCAGCCGGAACATGGGCCCGTACGGCCCCTGGTAGTCCCCGCCGCTGGTTGAGCTGGTCGAAACCCTGCCCGCTGGTTGAGCGTGTCGAAACCCAATGTCAGCCGGGCGCCACAGCTTCCCAGCCGACCGTAAGTTCCCCCAGCCGCCAACGCGAGGGACCATCCTGCACAGGCCACCCGCCGTCGAGCAGTGCCCGGCACATGGCCGTCCACCGTTGCCGGTTTCCGAAGGGTGCCAGCGGCGCCGACTCGAGCCAGGCCCGGTCCATCGCCTGCAGCAGCGTGTGGATGCGTTCGCCGGGAACATTGCGGTGGATAAGGGCCTTGGGCAGGCGTTCTGCGATCTCGGACGGCAGCACAAAACTCCCGAACCGCACCGACATGGTGAGGCTGAGCGGACGCTCGGCATCAAGGGCAATCCACGCGGAGCGCCGGCCAATCTCGTCGCACGTCCCGTCGATGAACAGGCCATCCGGAGCCAGCCGGCCCTGCACCAGTTCCCAGATGCCGCGCACGTCCGCTTCCTCGTATTGCCGCAGCACGTTGAACGCGCGCACAAACACCGGGTTCCCGGGCACCGGAACTTCGAATCCTCCGTTGTGGAAACTCAGGCCCGGGCGCTCCAGGGACTTCGCCGCACGCACCCGTTCCGGTTCGATTTCAATCCCGCAGACACGCACATCCGGCCGTACCGCCCGGAGCCGTTCAAAGAGTTCGACGGCGGTGGCCGGTGAGGCGCCGTAGCCCAAGTCCACCACGAGCGGGTCAGCCGCCCTCCGGAGCCGCCAGGCCTGCGGCCCCGCCAGCCACCGGTCCAGCCGGCGCATGCGGTTCGGGTTGGTGGTGCCGCGGGTCACGTTCCCCACCGGCTTGCCCCGGCTGCTCCGGTTGGTCACCACCCGTTCTGCTTTCTGCACCACGGCCCCAGCCTATCGGCCCGGCCCAGCCTATCGGGCCGGCCCTTCCGGGGGATGCGTCCGGGGGATGCGGGCGGCCCCTGCGCGTGATGTAACTCTCGGCACCCGCGGGCCGCGCTCGGCTAGGATGAAAATCATGACTTACAAGCTGATTCTGCTGCGCCACGGCCACAGCGAATGGAACGCCAAGAACCTGTTCACCGGCTGGGTGGACGTTGACCTGAACGACCAGGGCCGCGAGGAAGCAGCACGCGGCGGGGAGCTGCTGGTTGAGAACAACATTCTCCCGGACATCCTCTACACCTCCCTCCTGAAGCGGGCCATCAACACGGCCAACATCTCCCTGGACAAGGCCGACCGCGGCTGGATCCCCGTCAAGCGCGACTGGCGCCTCAACGAGCGCCACTACGGTGCACTGCAGGGCAAGGACAAGGCCCAGACCCTGGCCGAATTCGGCGAGGACCAGTTCATGCTGTGGCGCCGTTCCTACGACACCCCGCCGCCGCCCCTGGACGACAGCAGCGAGTTCTCCCAGTCCCGCGATCCGCGCTACGCGGACCTCGGCGACGACCTGCCCCGCACCGAGTGCCTCAAGGACGTCCTCATCCGCCTGCTCCCATATTGGGAATCGGACATCAAGGAAGACCTGAAGGCCGGCAAGACCGTCCTGGTCACCGCCCACGGCAACTCCCTGCGCGCCCTGGTCAAGCACCTGGACGGCATCAGCGACGACGCCATCGCCAGCCTGAACATTCCCACGGGCATCCCGCTGGTCTACGACCTGGACGAGAACTTCCAGCCGATCACCCCCGGCGGAACCTACCTCGACCCCGACGCAGCAGCCGAGGCCATCCTGGCCGTGGCCAACCAGGGCAAGAAGTAGCCCCTGCCCGCCGCTGGTTGAGCCTGTCGAAACCAAAACGGACGACGCCGGCCGGTCACCTAAGGTGACCAGCCGGCGTCGTCCGTTTTGTTTCGGGTCAGCCGTGCTCGATGCTGTTCGGGTGCCACGCGCCCGTCACGAGGTAGGTGACCTTCTGCGCCACGGACACGCCGTGATCCGCGAACCGCTCGAAGTAGCGGCTGGCCAGGGCTACGTCCACGGTGGTGGCCGGGGATTCCTGCCAGTCGGGGCGTGCGATCGCCTTGAAGACGCTGAGGTGGAGGTCGTTCACCGCGGAGTTGGCCTTGAGAATGTCGCGGGCAACCTCCAGGTCGCGGGTCTCCAGCAGCTGGGTGAGCTTGTTGGCGATCTCGATGTCCTGCTCGGCGAAACTCTTGAACGTTCCGGTCAGCGACTCCGGGATCACGGTGGAGGGGAACCGCAGCCGGGCGAGCTGGGCGATGTGGCGGGCGAGGTCACCCATGCGCTCCAGGGACGCGCTCATCCGCAGCGACCCGACGATCATGCGCAGGTCGCTGGCAACGGGGCCCTGCAGCGCGAGGATGTCGATCGCCCGTTCGTCGAGGCTGTTCTGCAGGAAGTCGATCCTGGCGTCCGCGGCGATGACATCCTGTGCCAGATCGACATCGGCACTCTCGAACGACGTCGTTGCCTTGCCGATCGCTTCGCTGACCAGCTTTGAAATCTCGATGAGGTCCTCGCCCACATGGGCCAGCTCCTCCTGAAAAACCTTGCGCACGTAGGCGTCCTTTCCTTGGAAACTCCGCCCCGCCGCGGCGGTCAGAATTTCGTGTCACCGTTCCGGCAGTCCAACCGCACACTCTTCCAGTGTTCGGTGAACTGTTACACACCTCAAGATGAACGTTAGCTGAATCCGTACCGCGTGGGCCGTTTAGCGGATATCAGGGCTTCCCGGAAGCATAAGCTGGAGGCGTGGATCCAATGCTCTTAGGTGTCATCGCCGGCCTGCTGGGCCTGTCGTTCGGCGTCTTTGGCGTGCTCGCCTTCCGTGCCAGCGAGAAGCAGCGCGAGCTTGTGGACATTGAGTACGACGAACCGGCGCTGCCGCAGGGCTCTGCGGAAGTCCTCGCCGTCGTCGGGCAGGCATTTGTGGTGGTTGACGCGATCGACGGCGTCGTCCGGGCCAGCCCGGCTGCCTATGCCTACGGCCTGGTACGCGGCCACACCGTTGTGCACCGCCAACTGCTGGACATGACGGCGAACGTCCGGCGCGACGGCGTCATTCTGGAGAGGCAGCTGGAACTGCCCCGGGGGCCGCTCGGCCAGGGAACCATCATCGTGCAGGTCCGGGCCGCGATGCTGGGCGAGGAATATATCCTCCTGCTCGCTGATGACCGCACCGAGATCACCCGCACAGAGGAGATCCGCAACGACTTTGTGGCCAACGTGTCCCACGAACTGAAGACCCCGGTGGGCGCCATCTCGCTGCTGGCTGAAGCGCTGGAGTCATCGGCGGACGACGAGGATGCCGTCCGTCGCTTCGCGAAACGCATGCACAAGGAGTCGGCCCGCCTCGCTGCGCTGGTGCAGGACATTATTGAGCTGTCCCGGCTGCAGGGTGCGAACGTGGCGCAGCAGGGCCACCCCGTGGATATCAACGAGGTGATCTCCGAAGCGGTGGACCGCTCGCAGCTGCCCGCCGAGAGCAAGAACATCCAGATCGTCATTGGCGGCCGCGCGGAGGCCAAGGTTTACGGTGACCAGGACCTGCTGGTCACGGCGCTGCGCAACCTGATCGACAACGCGATCCGGTACTCGCCGGAAAACACCCGGGTGGGCATCGGCGTGCGGTCCAAAGAAGGTCTGGTTTCCGTCTCTGTGACAGACCAGGGCGAAGGCCTGTCACCCGAGGACCAGGAACGGGTTTTCGAGCGCTTCTACCGGGTGGATGCGGCCCGGTCCCGCCACACCGGCGGAACCGGTCTGGGCCTGAGCATCGTCAAGCACGTCGTCTCCAACCACGGCGGGGAAGTCACGCTGTGGTCGCAGCCCGGCCAGGGCTCCACTTTCACCCTCCGGCTGCCGGAGATGGAAGGGCAGGAAGGGGAAGCCGCACCGGAGCCGCGTTCCCGCACCGGGGACGCCCGCGCCGCCCAGGAAACCAAAGCGCTGGCGCCCGCCTCACCGCAGGGCCAGCCCGACCGGCCGCAACCGGCCAAGGAAGCACACGACGCCGCCGGCGTCCACGAACGAGGAGCTAACGCTTGAGCAGGATTCTTATTGTCGAGGACGAGGAGTCGTTCAGTGATCCCCTTTCCTATCTTCTGGGCAAGGAAGGGTTCGAAGTGGAGGTCGTGGACAACGGCCTCGACGCCATCACGGAATTCGACCGCAACGGGGCAGACCTGGTGCTGCTCGACCTGCAGCTGCCGGGACAGTCCGGCACGGAGGTCTGCCGGCAGCTTCGGCAGCGCTCCACAGTGCCCGTCATCATGCTGACCGCGAAGGACACCGAGATCGACAAGGTCGTCGGGCTTGAGCTGGGCGCAGACGACTACGTCACCAAGCCCTACTCCTCCCGCGAGCTGGTGGCCCGTGTCCGCGCGGTGCTGCGCCGCCAGGGCGAACCGGAGGAACTCATCTCATCCACCGTCCATGCCGGTCCGGTGCGGATGGACATCGAGCGGCACGTGGTGAGTGTCGACGGCGAGCAGGTCTCGCTGCCGTTGAAGGAGTTTGAACTGCTGGAGATGCTGCTGCGCAACTCCGGTCGCGTACTGACCCGCGGCCAGCTGATTGACCGGGTGTGGGGCTCCGACTATGTGGGCGACACGAAAACGCTCGATGTCCACGTGAAGCGCCTGCGCAGCAAGATCGAGCCCGACCCGTCCCTGCCGCGGTACCTCGTCACCGTGCGCGGACTGGGCTACAAGTTCGAGCCATAGAAGCTGGCCCGGGGGGCAGGGGGGTGTCCCTATGCTTTTGTTCAAGCGGCCTGGGCTGGTTTCTCCTTGTAGAGGGTGCCGTGTTTGAGCATGGAGTAGATGACGTCGCAGCGGCGCCGGGCGAGGCAGATGACGGCGGCGTTGTGCTTCTTTCCTTGGGCCCGTTTCTTTTGGTAGTAGGCCTTCGAGGCCGGGTGGTGGCAGCTGGCGATCCAGGCGGATCTGAATAGGGCGTTCTTGAGTTGTTTGTTGCCGGAGCGGGCAGGAAATTCACCGCGAATCGAGGTGCCGGAGCGTCGTGTCACCGGGGCTATGCCTGCGTAGGCCGCGAGGTGTCCGGCGGAGGTGAAGGTGCCGGCATCGCCGATGGTCAGGAGTATCGTCGCTGCGGTCTTGATGCCGACTCCCGGCATGGACATCAAGACCTGGGAAAGAGGGAAGTCATCGAGGAGCTTTTCGACTTCTTCGGCCACGATGGCTCGCTGGTGTTTGAGTTCCTTGATCTGGGCTGCGACGCGGGGGATGACCAGTTCGACGGCTTCGGTGCCGATGACGGTGACGGTCTGCTCGTCCAGTGCCGAAAAGATGGCTTCAATGAGGTCTACCGGGTCCTTGCGGCTGTGGTTCCTGGCCCAGCGCAGCACGTTGGATCGCCCGGCAGCCCGCAGTCCGGTCGGTCCGGCGTATTTGATGAACAGTTCCAGCACCAGGGGCCGGGTCAGCACTGTTCCCGGGAAGACGCGCTCCAGGGCGGGGAATATCTGCAGCAGCAGGGACCGCAGACGGTTGATCGCCCTGGTGCATTCGTGGGTCAGGTCCGCGTCGAATCCGGAGAGTACCTTCAGGGCCGCGAGCACTTCGCTGTCCCGGTCAACGGCGCGCAGCGTGTGCGGCATTGCACGTGCCGTCTCGGCGATGATGAACGCATCCCGCGCGTCCGTTTTGGACTTTCCCGGGTACAGGTCAGCAGCTTTGCGCATCGCCAGGCCGGGCAGGTAGGCAACAGTGCAGCCGCAGTCCCGTGCCACCGCTATCGGCAGCGCGCCGATGGTGTTGGGCTGGTCCACGATCACCAGCACCCGGCCGTGCTGCTGCAGGCCGGTGAACAGCTCGCGCAGCCGGGCCTCGTCCTGCGGCAGCGGTTTGTCGAAGACCCGTTCGCCGGCTGCGTTCAACGCGGCGGCGTGATGCTCGGACTTGCCGACATCAAGCCCGCAGTAAACCTCGTATCCTTCGTCCATCCGGCGCCCCCTTGCACCACTTATGGCCGCAGTCACGACACCCGATGCTGGCACCCACGTTACAAAGAGACCTGGCCCCGCGGAAGGAGCCGGCCGTGTCCCTATCAGCAGTCAACGCGTGTCTCCGAACCTGGCGACAACACCCCCCGGATCATCAATGACAGGGCAAGAAAGTCATACCAGGTCCAGCGACCAAATCCCCGGCCCTCGGGGACGGAATAAATGTAACGGGCCGGGGGAGTGGCCCGGGCGAGGCGCCGGCAACACACGAAGAAGGAGGGGTTCCCGGCCGGGAACCCCTCCTTCTTGTATCGCTGCCCTATTGCTGCTTGGCTGCGCTCTTAGTGGCTTTCGGTGGGCGCGGCCGTGGCGGACTCGCCCGGGGTCGCGGTCTCGCCCGGGGTCGCGGTCTCACTCGGGGTGGCGGACTCGCTGGGCGCGCCGCCGGGCAGGTAGGCGGCGTATTCCTTCAGCGTGCCATCCACCACGGGAATCTTCACGGTCTTGTTGAGGTTGGTACCGTCCTCGGTCACTTGGACGTCCACGAGGGCTCCGGGTTTGCCGCCGGACGTGCTCAGGATGGCCTCGTCAGAGGAGCTGTTCAGCAGGGTGTAGGCGTTCTGCTTGACCGAAACTTCAGTCTGCGCCCCTTCGGCCCCCTTGAGGGTGACCTTGACGTCCTTGGACGAGGAGTTGTAGACGGCGCCGATGACGCGGCCGGGCTGGTTCTCGCCGGCGGAAACGATCAGCATGTTGCGCAGCTGGACCGGTCCGACCTCGGCACGGGTTCCGTCGGAGGCGGCGTACTGGTGAGAGGTCTGCTGGGCGTTGACGTAGCCGCAGCCCGTCAGGGCCAGCAGGCCGACGCTCAGGACGGCTGCCGCCATTGCCATCTTGCCGCTCTGGCCCCGGTTCATCGCAGTGAAACGCACGTCACGCACTCCTCGAAAAGTCTTTGAAACAGTTTTCAGGCATAGCCTATCGGCAAAGAGGGTCAAACAAGGATTCGGCCCCTCCACATGACCGGCCCCTCCGTCGCCGGTTAAGGGGGTCCCCGAGCCGCCGGCGGAGACCTGCAACTACCCGCGCGTAACGCTTGTGGGCCTGCATGCGATGCACTATTGTTCGCATTCGTCAAGGGGTCTGAGTGGCCGATTTCGGCCATTTTCCGCGGATTTACGGGGTTCCGGGACCGTTTCCATGCCAGTCATATGCCTTAATCGTGATAAACTGATCTGCGGGAAAGGGGAAAGTCCACATGGTTTTTGAGGTCGGCGAGACAGTAGTTTACCCTCACCACGGTGCAGCAAAAATTGAAGAGATCAAGATGCGCACTGTCAAGGGCGAAGAGAAGATGTATCTCAAGCTCAAGGTGGCTCAGGGTGATCTGACCATTGAAGTTCCAGCAGAGAACGTTGACCTTGTTGGGGTTCGCGACGTAGTGGGCAAAGACGGTTTGGAGCACGTGTTTGACGTGCTTCGTGCCGAGTTCACTGAGGAGCCCACCAACTGGTCGCGTCGTTACAAGGCAAATCTGGAGAAGCTTGCTTCCGGTGACGTCATCAAGGTAGCAGAGGTCGTCCGCGACCTGTGGCGCCGGGATCACGACCGGGGCCTTTCCGCAGGCGAGAAGCGTATGCTGGCCAAGGCCCGGCAGATTCTGATCTCAGAATTGGCTCTGGCTGAAAAGACCGACGAAGAGAAGGCTGCGAGCGTTCTCGACGAGGTCTTGGCTTCCTAACAAGAATTGAACCCCGGTGGCAAAGTGCCGCCGGGGTTTCTTCTTGCCCAAAATCAGCCAGCCCAAGAATCCCCATGTAAGTAGCAGCTCGCGGGCGTTCCCAGCGCCGAGAACGCCCGCAGCTGCTACTGAGTTGGGAGATGGAGGGGGAGCGCGGCAGGGACGTAGGCTAGAGCGCATGAACACTGCACCCAGGCGTCCTGTGACCGCCGTGATCCTCGTCGCCGCCGGTTCCGGGCAGAGGCTGGGGTATGGCATGCCGAAGGCCGCCGTGCCGCTGGGCGGTGAACCGATCCTCATGCATGCCCTTCGCGGGATCGTCGCGGCAGGCATTGCCAGCCAGGTGTGCATCGCGCTGCCGGCAGGGGAAGAGGAGCTTCGCCGGCTCTGCGAGGACTTCCGGGTGGAGCTGGTGGACGGCGGACCGCTCCTGACCATGGTCGACGGCGGGGCCTCCAGGGCGGAATCGGTCCGTTCGGCTTTGGCCGCCGTGGAGGACGGCACCGAAGCGGTCCTGGTCCATGACGCCGCCCGTGCACTGACGCCGGAGCCGGTCTTCCACCGCGTTGCCCAAGCGCTGGCTGCCGGTGCCGACGCAGTGATTCCGGTCATCCCGGTGGTGGACACGGTCAAAACGGTCGCCGCCACCGAAGGGCCGGCCACGGACATCGCACCTGAACTCGTCACGGGAACCGCCCCGCGGGAGGAGCTCCGGGCGGTCCAGACCCCGCAGGGCTTCAAGCTCTCCGTTTTGCGGCAGGCGCACGAGGCAGCCGCGGGCTTCGATGAGCGCCAGGCCGCCGCGGTTACCGACGACGCCATGCTGGTGGAGCTTCTCGGGGTGCCGGTTCATGCCGTCCGCGGGGCCAGCCAGTCCCTGAAAATCACCACGCCGCTGGACCTCATCATCGCCGAGGGCCTGCTCGAGGGACCCCTCGGCGTCCGCTGGGTGGAGGGCTGATCGACCACATGACGAAAGGCGCCATGACAGACAACGCTTCGCGATCGCCAGTGCTCCTGCCACGGACAGGCATCGGCATCGACGTGCACGCCTTCGCCCCGGACAGCGATCCGCAGCCGCTCTGGCTTGGCGGGCTTTTCTGGGAGGGGGAGCGGGGCCTCGCCGGCCATTCCGACGGCGATCCCGTGGCACACGCCGCGGCCGACGCATTGTTCTCCGCCTGCGGGATCGGCGACCTGGGCACCCACTTCGGCACGGACCGTCCCGAATTCGCCGGCGCCTCCGGAGTCACGCTGCTGGCCGAAGCTGCCCGGATCGTCAGGGCGGCAGGCTTTGAAATTGGCAACGTCGCCGTGCAGTTCGTGGGCAACCGTCCGAAGTTCGGCCCCCGCAGGGAGGAGTCCCAGCGTGTCCTGACCGAAGCTGCAGGCGCCCCGGTCAGCGTCACCGCCACCACCAGCGACGGCCTGGGCTTCACCGGCCGCGGCGAAGGCATTTCCGCTGTGGCTACGGCGCTGGTCTACCCGGCGGCGTAGCTTCCCGTCGCAACCCGGCCCCCCGGCGGCTGTCCGCCCCCACAGCCAAATCGCCTAGGCTGGAATAAGCCCAAGTACCGCAATCCCAGGAGACCCGCCGTGAAAAAGTTGCTTCCCGCCGTCGTGATCGCAGGGATGCTTCTGGCCGGCTGCGCCGGCAGCCCCCGCATGAGCGTCGAGGAGAGCTGCAAGTTCCTGCAAGGCGACACGTTCAAGCCCACGGGCAACCAGCAGCAGCAGGCCGACCAGATCGCCAAGCACTACCAGGAGGTCGCCGACAAGGTGGCCCAGGACGTCGCCGACCCCATCCAGAAGATGGCCGACATCATGAAGCAGGTGGCCGGCACCTCGCTGGGAAACAAGAGCGCCGAGCAGACGGCGGAACTCGCCAGGCAGAACAACAGGATCGGCGAGGTCTGCAAGTAAGCGGGGACATTCGCATCGGCTAATCTGGAGCGGTGACCCTGCGCTTTTACGACACTGCATCCGCCGAAGTCCGTGACTTCGTTCCCCTGGTACCGGGCAAGGTAAGCCTGTATTACTGCGGTGCGACGGTGCAGGGCATGCCGCACGTGGGGCACATCCGCTCCGCCATCGCCTTCGACCAGCTCACCCGCTGGCTGGAGTACCGCGGCTTCCGCGTCACGGTGGTCCGCAACGTCACCGACATCGACGACAAGATTCTCGCCAAGTCCGAGGCCTCCTTCCACCCGGACTTCGAGCAGGAGCCCGGCTCCGTGCCGGAGGAGGAATGGTGGGCGCTGGCCTACCGGTATGAGCAGGAGTTCCTCAAGGCCTACGACACCCTCGGCGTGTCCCGGCCCACGTACGAGCCGCGGGCAACGGGCCACATCCCGGAGATGCACGGGCTCATCCAGCTGCTGATCGACCGCGGCCACGCGTACCCTGCCCTCGACGGCTCGGGGGACGTCTACTTCGACGTGCGCTCCTGGAACAAGTACGGCGCACTGACACGCCAGAAGATCGATGACATGCAGGGTGCCGCGGACGCGGATCCCCGCGGCAAAAAGGACCCTCGTGACTTTGCCCTCTGGAAGGGCCACAAGGAAGGGGAGCCGACGACGGCGAGCTGGGTTTCGCCGTGGGGCGCCGGCCGGCCAGGCTGGCACCTCGAATGCTCGGCGATGGTCACCAAATACCTCGGCACCGAATTCGACATCCACGGCGGCGGCCTCGACCTGCGCTTCCCGCACCACGAAAACGAGATGGCGCAATCCCAGGCGGCGGGCCACGGCTTCGCCAACTTCTGGATGCACAACGGCATGGTCACGTACCAGGGCGAGAAAATGTCGAAGTCCGTCGGCAACACGGTCAGCCCGGCGGAGATGCTGGAGCTCGCGCCGCCGCGGGTCGTCCGCTACTACCTCGGCCAGGCACAGTACCGCTCGGTGCTGGACTACCAGCCGACGTCGCTGCAGGAGGCCGCTGCCGCCGTCGAACGCATTGACGGCTTCGTGGCCCGTGCGGTCCGGGCGCTGTCCTCCGACGGTGCCCTGCTGTTTGGCAGCCACGGCACCGTTCCGGAGGCGTTCGCCGCTGCGATGGATGACGACCTCAACGTGCCGCAGGCCCTCGCGGTGCTGCACGACACGGTCCGCGCCGGAAACTCGGCGCTCACCGATGGCGACCTCGCGGCTACGCGGCAGGCGCTGGACAGCGTCACCGACATGCTCAGGGTCCTGGGCATCAGCGCCGCCGCGCAGCCCGCCGTCGATGACCAGGCCACCAGTGCCCTCGGCACGCTGATTGAAGCGCAGCTCGCCGCCCGCGCCGAAGCCCGCTCAAGGAAGGACTGGGCTGCCTCCGACGCCATCCGGGACACCCTCGCAGCGGCCGGCGTTCTGGTCGAAGACAACGCCGACGGCGCCACGTGGAGCCTGCAGCGCAGCTAGCCCCGGCGGCTCAGCGCCCGCCCGGTCAACGATTTGAGGCCAGTCAGTAGACTGGAGTCCAGACTTACTCAATACAACCAAGGGTGGAATTCATGGCCAACAAAGGTCGCCCGGGCGCAGTCCGCAAGCTCAAGAAGGGGCCCACCACCGGAACCGGTGGCCACGGCCGCAAGGCTCTCGAAGGCAAGGGGCCAACCCCCAAGGCCGAGGATCGCCCGTACCACAAGGCGCACAAGAACAAGCAGCTCGCTGAGCGCTCCGCCGCCAAGCGGCCCGGCGGTGCCGGCGCCACCCGCAGTGCCGGTGCCCGATCTGGTCCGAAGGGGCGTGCCACCGAAGAAGTGGTCACCGGCCGCAACTCCGTCGTCGAAGCGCTCCGGGCCGGCATTCCGGCCAAGGCACTGCACGTTGCCATCCGCATCGAGATGGACGACCGCGTCAAGGAATCCCTGAAGATCGCCGCCGAACGGGGCATCCCGCTGCTGGAAACCGGCAAGCCCGAGCTGGACCGGATGACCGACGACGCCGTGCACCAGGGGCTCGTGCTGCAGATCCCCCCGTACGAGTACCAGGACGCCTACGACCTGGCCGAACAGACGGTTGAAGGCTGGAAGAAGGGGCACATCGCGAATGCGCCGCTCTTCGTTGCCCTCGACGGCATCACCGACCCCCGCAACCTCGGCGCGATCATCCGCTCGGTCTCGGCATTCAGCGGCCACGGCGTTATCGTCCCCGAACGCCGCTCCGTCGGCGTCACGGCCGCAGCATGGAAGACCAGCGCCGGCGCGGCCGTCCGCGTTCCGGTGGCCCGCGCCTCCAACCTGAACAACGCCATCAAGCAGTTCAAGGACATGGGCGTCTTCGTGCTGGGGCTCGACGGCGACGGCGACATCTCACTGCCGGATCTGACCGTCGCCACCGAACCCGTCTGCATCGTGGTCGGCTCCGAAGGCAAGGGCCTCAGCCGCCTCGTCCGGGAGAACTGCGACCAGATCGTCTCCATCCCGATCGACTCCGCCATGGAATCCCTGAACGCTTCCATGGCCGTCGGCATCTCGCTCTACGAGGTCTCCCGCCAGCGCTCCGCCAAGTAAGACCACCCTGTCGAGACCCGCAACGCTTCCTCACCTTTCGCAGGTAAACCGGGGACGCTTCTTCACCTTTCGCAGGAAATCCGGGGACGCTTCTTCACCTTTCGCAGGTAAACGCCAACGCTTCCGCAACCAGGTGCGGAAGCGTTGCCGTTTTAAGTGCAGGACCTGAGGGAGCGTTCCGTTTTAAGCGACAAGAGCTGAGGGAGCGTTTTTCTCTTCTAGAATTCCCGGCGGTTCGCCAGGACCGGGAGCTTGGTGCGGGCTTCCTTGACCAGATCGGGGTCCAGATCCGCGAACAGGAGGCCGGGGGCCCCGTCGAGCTCCTGGAGCACCTCACCGAAAGGCGAAATGACCGCGCTGTGCCCGACGCCCGTGGGCGCAGCGCCGCGGGGTTCGATGCCCTGGGTGGCGGGGTCGCCCTGGCCGCAGGCGAGGACGTAGGTGGTGGTGTCCACGGCACGGGCGCGGGCCAGGAGCTGCCACTGGTCCACCTTGCCGGGGCCCGAACCCCAGGAAGCGCAGACGATGTTGGCGACCGCTCCGCGATCGGCGTTGGCCGTGAACAGGGCCGGGAAACGGATGTCGTAGCAGGTGGCCAGGCCAAAGGTGAGGCCGCCGACGTCGAACGTTACGGGTCCTGTCCCGGCGTCCACGGTGTCGGACTCCAGGAATCCGAAGGCGTCGAACAGGTGTACCTTGTCATAGCTGGCGTCCACGCCCGGCCCGGTCACCAGCAGCGTGTTACGGACTTTCGCCTGCCCGCCGGAGAGCGATGAACCCGGGGTGAACATTCCGGCAATAATTACAATCCCCAACTCGCCGGCAATCGAGCGGACGCGGCCGGCCCAAGGGCCGTCCAGAGGCTCGGCGATGTCCAGCAGCGAATTGCCGAATGCGCGCATGGTGGCCTCCGGGAAAACGACGATCTCGGCGCCGCCGTCCTTAGCGCGGCGGGCGTATTCTTCGACCATGGTGAGGTTCCCGGCCACATCCCTTCCGGTGATGATCTGGGCTAATGCAATCTTCACGAAAACCTCCAGTCGGTGCGTCTTGAGAGTGTTCAGCGGTGCCGCCACAGCACGCCCGCGTAACATGCGGAGAAGATTAGCTATTTGGCTGTGACAGCTAAGCTTTAATTGATGGTAATGCCCCTTTTAGACACAGCCTTGACGGTGGATGACCCCCAGGCCTTTCCCCTCGGGGTCAGCGAAGCGCGCCAAGGTGCGGGGGGCGCGCCCGGCAGCCGCGTAAGAGTCGCCGTCTACGCGCCCGGCGTCGCGGCGCTTGAGGTGGCCTATCAGGCGCCCGGCCAAGGCTGGCGGCTCCATACCCTGTCCAGCCTCGCGAACGGCATCCACCACGGAGTGATGGACGGATTTCCCGTGGGATCCCGGTACGGCTTCCTCGCAGCTCCCAGAGGCGAAGCAACCGCCAAGGGCGACGAGGTACTGCCGCCCGCGGTTCCCACGGTTGATCTTGACGACGACGACGGCATCCGGCAACCGCTGTTGCTGGACCCCTACGGCCGGGCCGTCGATGAACGCGACGGATTCCTGACCAGCGTCAGGATGTCTTCCGACTTCGACTGGGGCTCGGACGAGAAGCCGAATACTCCGTGGCGCAACACCATCGTCTACGAGGCACACGTCCGCGGACAGAGCATGCTGCATCCGGACATCCCGCAGGCGATGCGCGGAACGTATGCCGGCATGGCCCATCCCGCGATGATCGAACACCTCACAGGCCTTGGCATCACCGCCCTGCAGTTACTGCCGGTGCATTTCCATATGGACGAGCCCCACCTCCAGAACCTCGGACTCACCAACTACTGGGGCTACAACACGGCGGCGTTCTTCGCCCCGCACCCCGCGTACGCCACCAAGGCCGCCCAGGAAGCCGGGCCGCAGGCCGTCCAGGACGAATTCAAGGGAATGGTCAAGCTGCTGCATGCAGCCGGCATCGAGGTCATCCTCGACGTCGTCTACAACCACACGGCCGAAGGCGGGCCGGACGGGACCACCCTAAGCTTTCGGGGGCTGGGCGAGCAAAAGTACTACCGCACTGACGGCAACGGAAAATACATCGACACTACGGGCTGCGGCAACACGCTCAACTTCGGCGAGCCCCGCGTTGTCCAGATGGTGCTGGACTCGCTGCGGTACTGGGTGGACGAATTCCATATCGACGGCTTCCGCTTCGACCTTGCCGTCACGCTCTGCCGGAACGCAGCCAACGAGTTCGATCCCCGTCACCCCTTCCTCGCGGCGGTCGCCGCCGATCCGGAGCTGTCGCGCGTCAAGCTGATCGCGGAACCGTGGGACGTGGGCTACGGCGGCTGGCAGACCGGACGTTTCCCCGTCGGCTGGGTCGATTGGAACGATCACTACCGGGACGCCGTCCGCTCCTTCTGGCTGGCCGACCGTGCCGCTCTCGACAACGGCGGCCGGGGCGGATCCGTGGCCCGGCTGGCCGACGCCCTGTCCGGGTCGGCAAGCCTGTTCGAACCGTCGGGCCGTTCCAGGCTGGCCTCGCTGAATTTCATCACCTCCCACGACGGCTTCACGATGACCGACCTCGTCTCCTACGACCGCAAGCACAACGAGGCGAACGGGGAACAGAACCGGGACGGGCACGGCGACAACCGCAGCTACAACCACGGCTTCGAAGGGCGCACCGAGGACGAGGGCATTCTGACGCGCCGCGCCCAGAGCAAACGCAACCTCATGGCCTCGCTCATGATCTCCCTCGGCGTCCCCATGATCACGGCCGGGGACGAACTCGGCCGCACCCAGCAGGGCAACAACAACGCGTACTGCCAGGACAACCCGCTCACCTGGATTGACTGGACCAGCACGCCGGAATCCCATGCCATGCTCCGCAGCACCAAGCGTGTCATCCGGCTTCGCAACGAGTTCCTGGCCGCCCAGCCGCACGACTATCCGGTCCGCGACGCCCGCTCCTACCTGTACTGGTACGACCGGACCGGGCAGCCCATGTCCATGGAACGGTGGAACGACAACGGGAACCGGGTGGTTCAGCTGCTCCTCGGCTCCGACGACGGGCACGTGGCCGGGCTCATCGTGGTCAACGGCGGCCCTGAGGACATTGAGGTCACCCTTCCGCAGGTCACCAACGACGACGGCACCGGCAAGCGGCTGTTCGATCTGCGCCTCACCACGTCCGAGCTGCACGACCGGCGCCAGGGAGCCCTCGTGGCGTCCGGCGAGCCTGACGAGGTGCAGGCCCACACCATCAACATTTACCGCACATAGGCTACGGGGAATCAGGCATGCGCAGGCGTTGGACTGTCGGAACGCTGCTGCTGGGGCTTGCCGTGGCTGCCCTTGTGGTCGTCAATCTTTTCATCCCACCGGGCGGCACGCCGCCCGCCGCGCGACCGCAGGGAACGACGACGGCGGCACCCACGTATGCGACGTCGGCACCCGCCGCTGCACCGTCGTCGGACGCCAAGGCCACCGGAGTGCCGAACGCGTCCGGACTGCCCGCTATCCGGGAGTCGCAGCTTCCGACTGAAGGCCGGCGGACCCTTGCCCTGATCCGGAAGGGCGGCCCTTACCCGTACAGCCGCGACGGCGTGACGTTCGGCAACTTCGAACGCATCCTGCCCCGCCAGGCCAGCGGGTACTACAAGGAGTACACGGTTCCTACCCCGGGCGAGTCGGACCGCGGAGCCCGCAGAATCGTGGCAGGACAGTCCGGCGACAAGTACTACACACCGGACCACTACGAATCGTTCAAGTTCATAGCAGAAGGCAAATAGCACCATGAAGATCTACTCCGGCGACACCTGGACCCTCGAGGAACTCCGCGACCAGGTTGTGGACGCCGGCCGCCGCAGCCTGCTGGTCCCGGCCGCCGACTCCAAGAAGGCTGTGCTCGCCGCCTTCGGCGAGGCCCTGGACTTTCCGGAGCATTTCGGCGTGAACCTGGACGCGCTCAACGACTCACTGCACGACTTCGCGGACGCCATTTCCGATGACGGCGCGGAGCCCCTGACGGTGATCTGGGAGGTTCCCGCAGCCTTCCGCGGCGACCGCTCCTTCGGCATCATCTGCGAGATCCTCCAGGACGCCGAGGCCTACGCCGGCAAGGACCTCGCAGTCATCGCGGTATTGCTATAACCCGCCTGGGCCCACGCCGTCAGGGTTCCCTGGCCGAGCTTGCGAGGCTAGGGAGACGGTGGGGACTACGCGTTGACGATCAGGCCCAGCTCGGCCCTGGACGCGAGGGCGTCGTGCTTGGGGAGCACCCTCACGGTGTAACCGAAGGACCCGGAGCGGTCGATGACGATGGACCCGGCGAAGAGGTAGCGGCCGTTGCCGAGCTCCTCCTTGGCCTCCAGCTCCACCATCGTCACATTGGCCAGTTCGTCGCTCTCGGCTGCCTGCCCGTACGCCACCTCCACTGCCACGTCCTGCGGAGACAGGTTGTGCAGTCCCACGTAGGCGTGGACCTGGAGGGTGTCGCCGATTTGCGGGTCCTCGGAGACGCCCAGCGAGTCCACGTGCTCCACGTGCAGCTGCGGCCATGCCGCGCGGACCTTGGCGACCCATGCCGCCAGTGCCTTGGCCTGGGCGTAGGAGCCTGCGACCGCCTCGCGTCCCGAAACCGCGGCGGGCCGGTACAGGACGTTGACGTAGTCCTGCAGCATCCGCTCGGCCGAGACCGCCGGGCCGAGATGCGCCAGCGTGTGCTTGATCATGGCGACCCAGTGCGTGGGGATCTTCTCGTGGCCGGACTCCGACGGCCCGGCGGCGCCGGCCGCTTCGGACACGGTGTTGCCGTAGAACCGGGGCGCAACCTGGGTCTCGAGCAGCTCGTACAGCGCCGCGGCCTCGATGTCGTCCCGCTCGTCGGCGGAAGCGCCGTTGTTGGCGGTCGGGATCGCCCAGCCGTTTTCGCCGTCGTACATCTCATCCCACCAGCCGTCCAGGACGGACAGGTTCAGGGACCCGTTGATCGCGGCCTTCATGCCTGAGGTGCCGCAGGCTTCGAGCGGCCGCAGCGGGTTGTTCAGCCAGACGTCGCAGCCGGGGAACAGCGTGCGGGCCATGGCGATGTCGTAGTTCGGGAGGAAGACGATGCGGTGCCGGACCGCGGGATCGTCGGTGAAGCGGACCAGGTCCTGGATCATCTTCTTGCCGGCGTCGTCCGCCGGGTGGGACTTGCCCGCGATGACCAGCTGGATGGGGTGTTCCTTGTGCAGCAGCAGTGCCTTGAGGCGCTCCGGGTCCCGCAGCATGAGGGTCAGCCGCTTGTAAGTGGGCACGCGCCGGGCGAACCCGATGGTCAGGACGTCCGGGTCCAGCACCGAATCGGTCCAGGCCAGCTCGGCATCGGCAGCACCGCGCTTCTTCCACGCAGCCCGTAGCCGGCGCCGCACGTCCTCCACGAGCGAGACGCGCATCTCGCGCCGGAGCGCCCAGACCTCGGCGTCGGAGACGCTGTAGGCGAGGTCCCACCGGCCCATCACCTCGGCTTCGGGCCCAAACCGCTCCCGGGCGAGCTTCGAGATGCGGGGATCCACCCAGGTGGGGACGTGCACGCCGTTGGTCACGGAGGTGATGGGCACCTCCGAGTGGTCGAATCCCGGCCACAGTGCAGAGAACATGCCGCGAGAGACTTCGCCGTGGAGCTTGGCAACGCCGTTGGCCCGCTGTGCCAAGCGCAGGCCCATCACGGCCATGTTGAACACGAAGGGGTTGCCCTCGTTGAAGTTCTCCCGGCCCAGGTCAAGGATGCGCGACGTGGGAACGTCGGGCGCCAGCCCGGCTTCGAAAAAGTGCTGGATCTGCGCTGCCTCGAAACGGTCGATGCCGGCCGGAACAGGCGTGTGGGTGGTGAACACGGTGGACGAGCGTCCGGCGGCGAGGGCCTCGTCGAAGGTGAGCGCCTGCTCGCCGGCCATCAGCTCCTGGATCCGTTCGATGCCAAGGAAGCCGGCGTGGCCCTCATTCGTGTGGAACACCTCGGGCGCGGGCGTGCCGGTGAGCTTCTGGTAGGCGCGCAGCGCCTTGACCCCGCCCATGCCCAGCAGCAGTTCCTGCTGCAGCCGATGGTCGCCGCCGCCGCCGTAAAGGCGGTCCGTGATGCTCCGGGCGGCGTCGTCGTTTCCGGGGACGTTCGAGTCCAGCAGCAGGAGGGGAACGCGTCCGACGTCGGCACGCCAGATGTGTGCCGCAAGGTGCCGCCCGTTGGGCAGCGGCAGGGATATTTCCAGCGGCTTGCCGTTGCCGTCCGCGGCGGGTTCGCGCAGCAGCGTGAGGGGCAGGCCGTCGGGATCGATGACCGGGTAGGTCTCCTGCTGCCAGGCGTCCCGGGAGAGTGACTGCTTGAAGTAGCCGGCCTGGTAGAGCAGGCCGACGCCGATCAGCGGCACGCCGAGGTCGGAGGCGGCCTTCAGATGGTCGCCGGCGAGGATGCCGAGGCCGCCCGAATACTGCGGCAGGACTTCGGTGATGCCGAATTCGGGGGAGAAGTAGGCAATGGAGGCCGGGGCGTCGCTGCCCAGGCCCTGGTACCAGCGGGGTTCGGTGAGGTACCGGTCCAGGTCCGCGGCTGCCGCCTGCACCCTGGCCACCACGTCCTGGTCCGTCGCGAGCCGGTGCATGTCTTCGCGGCCCACCAGGCCCAGGAAGCTGACCGGGTCATTGCCGCACTGGGCCCAGACACGCGGGTTCAGGCTTTCGAACAGTTCCCGGGTGGGCCGGTGCCAGGACCAGCGGAGGTTGGTCGCCAACCGGGCCAGCGGCCGGATCGGCTCCGGAAGAACGGTACGGACTGTAAATCTGCGGATTGCCTTCACCTGCGCCACACTAACCGACTAGGTGAACGGCAGGAACCGGTTTTGATTACTTTCCGGTAAATGACGAATCGCTTCATTAATTAAGTTCGCAGGCTTAGCAATCCGCCCCATTTCTCGCTAACGTCGAGCTTGTGACGACAAACACGCGAACCAGCGCCCCAGCAAAGCAAAAGCCGAAAGTTTCGATCACGGAAGGCCTTCGGTTTGGCCGTTTCCCGATCACGGACGTTCAGCCTGTTGTCGAAGGGGGGAAGTTCCCGGCCAAGGCGCTGCCCGGTGAAGGAATCGTGGTCAGCGCCAGGTCCTTCCGGGAGGGCCACGACCAGTTGGGCGTCAGTGCTGTCCTCCTGGACCCGAAGGGCAACGAGCGCCAGCGGGCCCGGCTCCAGCCGCCGTCCGGCGACCGCGGCAAGGGAACCGACCTCTGGGAAGGCCTGCTCACCCCTGATTCCACCGGAAACTGGTCCTTCGTCATCGAGGCCTGGCACGACCGCTACGGCACTTGGCACCACAACGCCGAAGTCAAGGTGGACGCGGGCATCGACGTCGAACTGATGCTTGCGGAGGGGGCTGCGCTGCTGTCCCAGGCAGCTGAGGAACCCGCCCGGAACGATGCGGACCGCCATACGCTGCGCTCCGCAGCCACCATCCTCGCGGACACCTCCCTGTCGCCCGAGGACCGCCTGGCTGCCGGCTTCAGCCGGGACGTCGCCGGCGTGGTTGAGCGCGAGCCCATCCGTGAGCTCGTCACCGTCTCCGAATCGTTTCCCCTGCTCGTCGAGCGTGACCGCGCGGGCCGCGGCTCCTGGTACGAGTTCTTCCCGCGCTCCGAGGGCGCGGTGCGCGACCCCGGCACGGGCACCTGGACATCCGGCAACTTCCGGACCGCCGCGAAACGGCTGGACGCCGTGGCCGGCATGGGCTTCGACGTCATCTACATGCCGCCGATCCACCCGATTGGCATCCAGCACCGCAAGGGCCCCAACAACACCCTGATCGCCGGCCCGAACGATCCCGGTTCGCCGTGGGCCATCGGCGCGAAGGAAGGCGGGCACGACGCCATCCACCCCGATCTCGGAACTTTCGAGGACTTCGACGCTTTTGTAGCGCGGGCGAATGAACTCAACCTCGAAGTGGCCCTCGACCTGGCACTCCAGGCCGCTCCGGACCACCCCTGGGTCACCGAGCACCCGGAATGGTTCACCACCCGCGTGGACGG
Organism: Arthrobacter globiformis; assembly: GCF_030817195.1. Taxonomy (NCBI): domain Bacteria; kingdom Bacillati; phylum Actinomycetota; class Actinomycetes; order Micrococcales; family Micrococcaceae; genus Arthrobacter; species Arthrobacter globiformis. Next base: position 1,118,715 of record NZ_JAUSYZ010000001.1, read on the forward strand.
CAGCATCGCGTACGCCGAGAACCCGCCGAAGAAGTACCAGGACATCTACCCGCTCAACTTCGACAATGACCCCGAGGGCCTGTCCAAAGAAATCCTGCGGATCGTCCAGCTGTGGGTCAGCCATGGCGTGAAGATCTTCCGGGTGGACAACCCGCACACCAAGCCGGTGTGGTTCTGGGAGTGGCTCATCGCCAAGGTGAACAAGAAGGACCCCGACGTCGTCTTCCTGGCCGAGGCCTTCACCCGCCCCGCCATGATGCACGCGCTGGGCAGGGCCGGCTTCCAGCAGTCCTACACCTACTTCACATGGCGCAACACCAAGAAGGAGCTGGAGGAGTACTTCCACCACGTCAGCCACGAGTCGGCTGCCTTCTTCCGGCCCAACTTCTTCGTCAACACGCCGGACATCCTCACCGAGTACCTGCAGTACGGCGGCCCGGCGGCCTTCAAGATCCGTGCAGCCCTGGCGGCAACCGCGAGCCCGTTGTGGGGCGTATACGCCGGCTACGAACTGTACGAGCACGTCGCCCGGCCCGGTGCCGAGGAGTACATCGACAACGAGAAGTTTGAGTACAAGGCCCGGGACTGGGACGCTGCCGCCGCCTCCGGCCGGACCCTCGCGCCGTACCTGACCCGGCTCAATGAAATCCGCAGGGCCCACCCGGCGCTGGGGGACCTGCAGAACCTCACCCTGCACCAGTCCACGGACGACGCCACAGTGGTCTACTCGAAGCACAAGACGCTCCCGGACGGCACGAGGGACACCATCATCGTGGTGGTCAACGTGGACCCGCACAGTGCAAGGGAAGGCATGGTGTCGCTGGACCTGTCCGCGCTGGGGCTGGACCCGGCCGATCTCACTCCGAATGGCGGGTTCTGGGTGGATGACCTGATCTCCGGCGAGTCGTGGGAATGGGGGGAGTACAACTACGTGAGGCTGGATGCACATGTTGAACCTGCACATATCCTGAGCATCCGGAGGTAGCCGCCAGTGAGTTTCAGTCCGCAGAGTCCCTTCCAGCACTTCACCCCCAAGAGCACGTTCGAGCTCAATGCTCCGGGTTTGCAGCATGATCCGCTGTGGTACCGGAAAGCGGTGTTCTATGAAGTGCTGGTCAGGGGCTTTGCGGACGCCAACGGCGACGGCTCGGGCGACTTCCACGGGCTGATCGAGAAGCTGGACTACCTGCAATGGCTGGGCGTGGACTGTCTATGGCTGCCGCCGTTCTTCCAGTCACCCCTCCGCGACGGCGGGTATGACATCTCGGACTACAACTCCGTCCTGGACGAGTTCGGCACCATCAGCGACTTCAAGCGGCTGGTGGCCGAGGCCCACGCCCGCGGCGTCCGGGTCATCATCGACCTCCCGCTGAACCACACGTCAGACCAGCACCCCTGGTTCCAGGAGTCCAGGAAGGACCCCGACGGCCCCTTCGGCGACTTCTACGTGTGGAGTGACACGGACGAGAAATACCAGGACGCGCGCATCATCTTCGTGGACACGGAGGAATCCAACTGGAGCTTCGACCCCATCCGGCGGCAGTTCTTCTGGCACCGGTTCTTCAGCCACCAGCCTGACCTGAACTTCGAGAACCCGAAGGTCATCGACGCCGTATTCGACGTCGTGCGGTTCTGGCTGGACCAGGGGATCGACGGGTTCCGGGCCGACGCCATCCCGTACCTGTACGAGGAGGAGGGGACCAACTGCGAAAACCTCCCGGCAACGCACGTGTTCCTGCGCAAGCTGCGGAAGATGGTGGACGAGAGCTATCCCGGCCGGGTCATCATCGCCGAGGCCAACCAGCCTCCCAACGAGGTGGTGGAGTACTTCGGCACAGAGGAGGAACCGGAGTGCCACATGGCCTTCCACTTCCCGATCATGCCGCGGCTCTACTACGCGCTGCGTGACCAGAAGGCCGCACCCATCATCGAGACCATGCACGACACCCCGGACATCCCGGAAGGTGCGCAGTGGGGAACCTTCCTGCGCAACCACGACGAGCTGACGCTGGAAATGGTCACCGCCGATGAGCGGGCCGCCATGCTCGGCTGGTACGCGCCGGACCCGCGCATGCGGGCCAACATCGGGATCAGGCGCCGGCTGGCGCCATTGCTGGACAACTCCAGGGCGGAAATCGAGCTCATCAACGCCCTGCTGCTGTCCCTGCCGGGCAGTCCGTTCCTGTACTACGGGGACGAGATCGGAATGGGCGACAACATCTGGCTCGAGGACCGAGACGCCGTCCGCACCCCCATGCAGTGGAACCCCGACCGCAACGCCGGATTCTCCAACGCCGATCCCGGCAAGCTGTACCTCCCGGTGATCCAGTCGCTGGTCTACAACTACGCCATGGCGAACGTGGAGGCTGAGGCCGCACATTCCGGATCGCTGCTGCGTTGGACCCGGCAGATTCTCAGCGTGCGCAAGAACCACCCGGCGTTCGGGCTTGGGACGTTCAGGCATGTGGAGGCCGACCACGAGGTGGTGCTGGCCTACCTCCGCGAACTGCCGGAGGGCAACGCAGCGGGCGAACCGGCCGAATCCATCCTGTGCGTCTTCAACCTTTCCCAGCATCCGGTGTCCTCCACCCTGAGGCTTCCGGACTTTTCCGGCCGGGGCCTGCGGGACGTCTTCGGAGGCCAGCCATTCCCCGGCATCAGCGACGACGGGCAGCTGACGCTGACGCTGGGCAGCCACGACTTCTTCTGGCTGCGCATGCGGTCGACAGCTTCAAACCCAGCTTCACCCTTTACCCAAGCGATGCCGATACTGTCGATTGAGGGATGAGATGACCCAAACCACACTGACACCCACACTCGAACAACTGCTCCGCGACTGGCTGCCGGCCCAGAGGTGGTTCCCGGTGAAGTCCCCGGACTTCACCCTGGCGCCGGTGGGCGGCCTGGTCCTGGAGGACGCCACCGGCCGAGCCGGCTTGGAGGTGTTCCTCGCTTCCGTTGAGTCCAAAACGGCCGACGGCGGCTCCCGCACCGACGTTGTCCAGATCCCGCTCAGCTACCGCAGCCAGCAGCTGCCGGGCGCCGAACGGGCCCTGATCGGTGAAAGCGACGACGCCGAGCTCGGGCACCGGTGGGTCTACGACGCCGTCCACGACCCCGCTTTTATTGCCGCATGGCTGGATCTGATCCGAACGGAGGACGCCGCCGGCACCGCCAGTGGCCACCTTTCGGGGGCCGGCCAGCCTCTGCCGCAGGCCTCCGGGACGGTCCGTGTCCTCTCCGGCGAACAGTCCAACACGTCGGTGATAGTGGACGACGGTGACTCCGCGGCAATCGTGAAGTTCTTCCGTGTGCTTTCAGCCGGGCGAAACCCGGAGGTGGAGGTTGGCGCCGCGCTGTCCGCGGCCCGCACCTCGGAGGTCCCTGCCACGCTGGGCTGGGTCACCGGCGAGTGGTACCCGCAGGGGCAGCTGCCCCAGGGCAAGCCCGCATCGGGCGGCCCTGCCCGGGGCGAACTGGCAGTGGCCCACGAATTCCTGGCCGGCGGCCGGGACGCGTGGCGGCTCGCCGTTGACGCGGCGGCCGGGGGAGTGGACTTCACGGCCGAGGCGCATGCCCTCGGCCATGCGACGGCCACAGTCCACCGCAGGCTCGCCGAGACACTGGGTGTTTCGGCCGAAGCGGTTCCGGGCGGGGAAATTGCCCCCGGAGTAGCCCAGCGTGTGCGTCAGACGTGGGCGGAGGCGGGACCCGCCGTCGGACCTTACGAAGAAGCGCTGGAAAGCCTGCTCAGCCAGCTCGAAGGCACGCCCGCCGGCGCGCTTCAGCGCATCCACGGCGATCTGCATCTCGGCCAGATCCTTCAGGTACCCGGCGCCGAAGGCGGCCAGGACCGGTGGGCCATCCTCGACTTCGAGGGGGAGCCGCTCCGGCCAATCTCCGAGCGCAACTTCCCCGACGTCCCGCTCCGGGACGTGACGGGCATGCTGCGCTCCTTTGACTACGCGGCCGGTGCCGCCGAACGCGAACAGCCGGACGTCCGTGTCCCGGAATCCTGGGTGGACGACTGCACCGAGGCCTTCCTGGCAGGCTACGCGGAAGTAACTTCCGGAACGGTGGACCGTAATTCGCCGCTCTTTGTGGCATTGTGGCTGGACAAGGCGCTGTACGAAGTCGTGTACGAGTTGCGCAACCGGCCGGGCTGGCTGGCCATTCCGGTGAATGCGGCAAGACGGCTCCTCAGCACTAAAAGCTCCGGCGAACCGGCCGGAGCAGCAGCGGAAGGTAATAAGATGACAGGCTCTGCACACACCGACAGTCCCCACGCACCGTTGCACGTGGACGCGCACACGCTTTCACGCGTCGCGGCCGGTGAACACCACGCACCGCACTCGGTGCTTGGTGCCCATTTGGACAACTACGGTCACGTGACCATCCGCACCGTGAAGCACCTCGCCGAGGCCGTCAACGTGGTGACCCAAGCCGGAACCGTGCCCATGACCCATGAGGCCGAAGGCGTCTGGGTGGCGGTACTGGAGCCATTGCAGCACGGCCACGTGCCGGACTACCGCCTCGAGGTGACCTACGAGGGCGCCGAGCCGGTGACCCTGGACGATCCGTACCGCTACCTTCCCACCGTGGGCGAAGTGGACCTGCACCTGATCGGCGAAGGACGCCACGAGAAACTCTGGACCGTGCTGGGCGCGCACGTGCAGCACTACAAGTCCTCGCTGGGCGACATTGACGGCGTGTCTTTTGCCGTGTGGGCCCCGAACGCCGAAGCGGTCCGGGTCAAGGGCGATTTCAACGCCTGGGACGGGCGGGAAAACTCGCTGCGGTCTCTCGGCTCCTCGGGCGTCTGGGAACTGTTCATCCCGGGTGTCCCGGCCGGCGCCTGCTACAAGTACGAAATCAAGACCAAGGGCGGCTACTGGGTGGAGAAGGCCGACCCGCTGGCCTTCGGCACCGAGGTGCCCCCGCTCACCGCTTCGCGGGTTGTCGAGTCGCACTACCAGTTCCAGGACGCGGACTGGATGAAGGAGCGCGCCGCCCGGGATCCGCACAACTCGCCCATGAGCGTTTACGAGGTCCACCTCGGATCCTGGCGGCTGGGGCTGAGCTACCGCGAGCTGGCCAAGGAACTCGTCGAGTACGTGAAGTGGCTGGGCTTTAGCCATGTCGAATTCATGCCCGTGGCCGAACACCCCTTCGGCGGTTCCTGGGGCTACCAGGTCACCTCCTACTACGCACCCACGTCCCGCTTCGGGCATCCGGACGAGTTCCGCTTCCTGGTGGACTCCCTCCACCAGGCAGGCATCGGGGTGATCCTGGACTGGGTGCCGGCGCACTTCCCGAAGGACAACTGGGCCCTGGCACAGTTCGACGGCCAGCCGCTCTACGAACACGCTGACCCGAACCTTGGCGAGCACCCGGACTGGGGCACCCTCATCTTCGACTTCGGCCGCACCGAAGTCCGGAACTTCCTTGTGGCCAACGCGCTGTACTGGCTCGATGAGTTCCACATCGACGGCCTCCGCGTGGACGCCGTCGCGTCCATGCTGTACCTGGACTACTCGCGGGAGCACGGCCAGTGGCAGCCCAACCGTTTCGGCGGCCGGGAAAACCTGGAGGCCATCTCCTTCCTCCAGGAGGCCAACGCCACGGTCTACAAGACGCACCCCGGCGCCGTGATGATCGCGGAAGAATCCACGGCGTTCCCGGGCGTCACCGCGCCCACCAGCCAGGGGGGCCTCGGCTTCGGCCTCAAGTGGAACATGGGCTGGATGCACGACTCGCTCAAGTACGCCTCCGAAGACCCGGTCAACCGCAAGTGGCACCACGGCACGGTCACGTTCTCCATGGTGTACGCCTTTACCGAGAACTTCCTGCTGCCCATCAGCCACGATGAGGTAGTCCACGGCAAGGGCTCCATGCTCCGCAAGATGCCCGGCGACCGCTGGCAGCAGCTGGCCAACCTCCGCGCCTTCCTCGGCTACCAGTGGGCGCACCCGGGCAAGCAGCTGATCTTCATGGGCACCGAATTCGGCCAGGAGGCCGAGTGGTCCGAACAGCACGGCCTCGACTGGTGGCTCGCAGACATCCCGGCGCACCGGGGCATTCAGATGCTGCTTAAGGACCTCAACGAACTGTACAAGTCGACGCCGGCCCTGTACTCCCGGGACAACGAACCCGGCGGATTCCAGTGGATCAACGGGGCCGACGCCGACCGCAACGTCCTGACCTTTGTCCGCTGGGACACCGAGGGCAACCCGGTGGTCTGTGCCGTCAACTTCTCCGGCGGCCCACACAAGGAATATGCCCTGGGCGTGCCGTCCGCGGGAGAATGGGCCGAGGTGCTGAACACCGACTCCGAGGAATACGGCGGATCTGGCGTCCTCAACGGCGGCACGCTGACCGCTGAGGACGAGGGCATCGACGGCCAGCCGGCAACCCTTACGGTTACACTGCCGCCGCTGGGTGCCGCGTACTTCCGGCCCGCCGGTGCCAACGTCATCACCACGGCGGCGGCGGCCAAGGCCAAAGCCACTGAGGCTGGATCCATCTTTGCCGGGCCCGCGGCTGCTGAGACCCGGGGTGCTGAACCGAAGGGTGCTGGGACCGGGGGTGTTGAACCGAAGGGTGCTGGGACCGGGGGTGTTGAACCGAAGGGTGCTGAACCGAAAGGTGCGACGGGGAAGTCTGCTTTGCCCGGCGGGCCGCTCGTCTGATTCCCGTCTGACTCACGGAGGACCGTAGATGTGAGTCCTGGCGGACCGTTGGTCGAAGCCCTGTGCGCCGCCACCGGGCGGTTGCTTCACTAGGGCGGCTGTTTCATGAGGAGGAGGGCCCGGAATCCCTTGGGATTCCGGGCCCTCCTCGGCGTTGCGCAGGCCCACTTGGCATTCCGCCAAGGTAGTGGTAGAGTTTATTTCCGCGCCGCTCCACAGAGCGAGTCGATCACGGTGATCCGGAAGCCACAGGCTGGGCCGGACAGAAACCGCCGATTTGACTCGGGTGAAGCGAGCGGGTAAGTTTGAAAAGTTGCTCCGGAGCGATCCTGAACGTTGGTTTGGGTGGTGCCGGGTGTGTCTGTTGTTTGAGAACTCAATAGTGTGCCAAGTTTGTTGATACCGATTTTTTATGAATTGGTTGATTGTGCCGGGCTGCCCACCCCCGTGGTGTGGCCTGGTGTTTTTGGCTGGTTTCAAATTTTGTGCAGCCTTCGTTCCCGTTATTTCCGGGGGTGTTGGTTGTGTCTGTTTTACTTCAACGGAGAGTTTGATCCTGGCTCAGGATGAACGCTGGCGGCGTGCTTAACACATGCAAGTCGAACGATGATCCGGTGCTTGCACCGGGGATTAGTGGCGAACGGGTGAGTAACACGTGAGTAACCTGCCCTTGACTCTGGGATAAGCCTGGGAAACTGGGTCTAATACCGGATATGACTCCTCATCGCATGGTGGGGGGTGGAAAGCTTTTGCGGTTTTGGATGGACTCGCGGCCTATCAGCTTGTTGGTGAGGTAATGGCTCACCAAGGCGACGACGGGTAGCCGGCCTGAGAGGGTGACCGGCCACACTGGGACTGAGACACGGCCCAGACTCCTACGGGAGGCAGCAGTGGGGAATATTGCACAATGGGCGAAAGCCTGATGCAGCGACGCCGCGTGAGGGATGACGGCCTTCGGGTTGTAAACCTCTTTCAGTAGGGAAGAAGCGAAAGTGACGGTACCTGCAGAAGAAGCGCCGGCTAACTACGTGCCAGCAGCCGCGGTAATACGTAGGGCGCAAGCGTTATCCGGAATTATTGGGCGTAAAGAGCTCGTAGGCGGTTTGTCGCGTCTGCCGTGAAAGTCCGGGGCTCAACTCCGGATCTGCGGTGGGTACGGGCAGACTAGAGTGATGTAGGGGAGACTGGAATTCCTGGTGTAGCGGTGAAATGCGCAGATATCAGGAGGAACACCGATGGCGAAGGCAGGTCTCTGGGCATTAACTGACGCTGAGGAGCGAAAGCATGGGGAGCGAACAGGATTAGATACCCTGGTAGTCCATGCCGTAAACGTTGGGCACTAGGTGTGGGGGACATTCCACGTTTTCCGCGCCGTAGCTAACGCATTAAGTGCCCCGCCTGGGGAGTACGGCCGCAAGGCTAAAACTCAAAGGAATTGACGGGGGCCCGCACAAGCGGCGGAGCATGCGGATTAATTCGATGCAACGCGAAGAACCTTACCAAGGCTTGACATGGACCGGACCGCCGCAGAAATGTGGTTTCTCCTTTTGGGGCCGGTTCACAGGTGGTGCATGGTTGTCGTCAGCTCGTGTCGTGAGATGTTGGGTTAAGTCCCGCAACGAGCGCAACCCTCGTTCCATGTTGCCAGCGCGTAATGGCGGGGACTCATGGGAGACTGCCGGGGTCAACTCGGAGGAAGGTGGGGACGACGTCAAATCATCATGCCCCTTATGTCTTGGGCTTCACGCATGCTACAATGGCCGGTACAAAGGGTTGCGATACTGTGAGGTGGAGCTAATCCCAAAAAGCCGGTCTCAGTTCGGATTGGGGTCTGCAACTCGACCCCATGAAGTCGGAGTCGCTAGTAATCGCAGATCAGCAACGCTGCGGTGAATACGTTCCCGGGCCTTGTACACACCGCCCGTCAAGTCACGAAAGTTGGTAACACCCGAAGCCGGTGGCCTAACCCCTTGTGGGAGGGAGCCGTCGAAGGTGGGACTGGCGATTGGGACTAAGTCGTAACAAGGTAGCCGTACCGGAAGGTGCGGCTGGATCACCTCCTTTCTAAGGAGCACCTACAGTCCTCTGTGCCCGTGTATGCGGGTGTGGTGGGGTTGTCAGGAGTAAAGGCCCGTTGCGCAGACGCAAGTTCTGCGGCGGGTGCTCATGGGTGGAATATCAACGGATAGCGGCCGCGGGTTTTTCTTCTGTGCTTAGTACGGATCTTCTTTTTGGAGGGGGTCCTGGAACGGTGCGGGTGGGGATGCGCGGTTTAGTGTTTGGCACACTGTTGGGTCCTGAGGCAACAGGGCCGGGGAGGGTGACTTTCCCGGGTTTTGTTTGTTTCTGGTTTCCTGGCTGCACGGATCATGCGCGTTGGCTCCTTTGGGGGTGGTGTGTGGGGTGTGTGGTACGGGGTTGTTGTTTGAGAACTACATAGTGGACGCGAGCATCTTTTATAAGAAGCAATTTCCAAGAATATGAACCTGGATCTGGCTGCGCGTGATGATGGCTTCCCTTGTGGGGGAGTGGTTGTTGGGTGTGGTTGGTTTTCGTGGTTCTCTCGAAAATTACTCCTTGATCTTTTGTGGTCAAGTTTTTAAGAGCACACGGTGGATGCCTTGGCATTAGGAGCCGAAGAAGGACGTAGGAATCTGCGATAAGCCTGGGGGAGTCGATAACCGGACTGTGATCCCAGGGTGTCCGAATGGGGAAACCCCGCCAGACGCGCGAGTGATCTGGTGACCCGCATCTGAACACATAGGGTGCGTGGAGGGAACGCGGGGAAGTGAAACATCTCAGTACCCGCAGGAAGAGAAAACAACAGTGATTCCGTTAGTAGTGGCGAGCGAACGCGGATCAGGCTAAACCGACCCATGTGTGATAGCCGGCGGGCGTTGCATGGGCGGGGTTGTGGGACTTGTTGTCCTGGTTCTGCCGGACCGGGGAGGTGTGAGTGCTGGTATAGGTGAACGGTCTTGAAAGGCCGGCCGTAGAGGGTGTGAGCCCCGTAACCGTAATGCTGTGCACCGCCTTTGATGAGTATCCCAAGTAGCACGGGGCCCGAGAAATCCCGTGTGAATCTGTCAGGACCACCTGATAAGCCTAAATACTCCCTAATGACCGATAGCGGACCAGTACCGTGAGGGAAAGGTGAAAAGTACCCCGGGAGGGGAGTGAAACAGTACCTGAAACCGTGTGCTTACAATCCGTCGGAGCAGCCTTGTAGCTGTGACGGCGTGCCTTTTGAAGAATGAGCCTGCGAGTTAGTGTTACGTCGCGAGGTTAACCCGTGTGGGGAAGCCGTAGCGAAAGCGAGTCTGAACAGGGCGTTGCAGTGGCGTGATCTAGACCCGAAGCGAAGTGATCTACCCATGGCCAGGTTGAAGCGACGGTAAGACGTCGTGGAGGACCGAACCCACTTCAGTTGAAAATGGAGGGGATGAGCTGTGGGTAGGGGTGAAAGGCCAATCAAACTTCGTGATAGCTGGTTCTCCCCGAAATGCATTTAGGTGCAGCGTTGCGTGTTTCTTACCGGAGGTAGAGCTACTGGATGGCTAATGGGCCCTACAAGGTTACTGACGTCAGCCAAACTCCGAATGCCGGTAAGTGAGAGCGCAGCAGTGAGACTGTGGGGGATAAGCTTCATAGTCGAGAGGGAAACAGCCCAGACCACCAACTAAGGCCCCTAAGCGTGTGCTAAGTGGGAAAGGATGTGGAGTTGCGAAGACAACCAGGAGGTTGGCTTAGAAGCAGCCATCCTTAAAAGAGTGCGTAATAGCTCACTGGTCAAGTGATTCCGCGCCGACAATGTAGCGGGGCTCAAGTACACCGCCGAAGTTGTGGCATTCACATATTTTCCAAGCCTTTGTGGTTCAGGAGTGTGGATGGGTAGGGGAGCGTCGTGTGGGCGGTGAAGTCGCGGTGTAAACCAGCGGTGGAGCCTACACGAGTGAGAATGCAGGCATGAGTAGCGAAAGACGGGTGAGAAACCCGTCCGCCGGATGATCAAGGGTTCCAGGGTCAAGCTAATCTGCCCTGGGTAAGTCGGGACCTAAGGCGAGGCCGACAGGCGTAGTCGATGGACAACGGGTTGATATTCCCGTACCGGCGAAAAACCGCCCATGTTGAACAGGGGATACTAACCGCCCGAGACCTGCCCGACACCCCTTGTGGGTGAAGGGTTTTGGTGGAGCGCGGGACCTGATCCTGGGAGGCAAGCGTATTAACAGGTGTGACGCAGGAAGGTAGCCGAGCCGGGCGATGGTTGTCCCGGTCCAAGGATGTAGGGCGAACGGTAGGCAAATCCGCTGTTCATGTGCCTGAGATCTGACGGGACTCCCGTAAAGGGGGGATTCGGTGATCCTATGCTGCCTAGAAAAGCATCGGCGCGAGGTTTTAGCCGCCCGTACCCCAAACCGACACAGGTGATCAGGTAGAGAATACTAAGGCGATCGAGAGAATTATGGTTAAGGAACTCGGCAAAATGCCCCCGTAACTTCGGGAGAAGGGGGGCCCCAACCTTGAACGGTACTAGCGACCGGGAGGGGATCGGGGCCGCAGAGACCAGGGGGAAGCGACTGTTTACTAAAAACACAGGTCCGTGCGAAGTCGCAAGACGATGTATACGGACTGACTCCTGCCCGGTGCTGGAAGGTTAAGAGGACCGGTTAGCCTCACGGCGAAGCTGAGAATTTAAGCCCCAGTAAACGGCGGTGGTAACTATAACCATCCTAAGGTAGCGAAATTCCTTGTCGGGTAAGTTCCGACCTGCACGAATGGAGTAACGACTTCCCCGCTGTCTCAACCATAAACTCGGCGAAATTGCAGTACGAGTAAAGATGCTCGTTACGCGCAGCAGGACGGAAAGACCCCGAGACCTTTACTATAGTTTGGTATTGGTGTTCGGAGTGGCTTGTGTAGGATAGGTGGGAGACGTTGAAGCCCGGACGCCAGTTCGGGTGGAGTCATCGTTGAAATACCACTCTGGTCACTTTGGACATCTAACTTCGGCCCGTAATCCGGGTCAGGGACAGTGCCTGATGGGTAGTTTAACTGGGGCGGTTGCCTCCTAAAAAGTAACGGAGGCGCCCAAAGGTTCCCTCAGCCTGGTTGGCAATCAGGTGTCGAGTGTAAGTGCACAAGGGAGCTTGACTGTGAGAGAGACATCTCGAGCAGGGACGAAAGTCGGGACTAGTGATCCGGCGGTACATTGTGGAATGGCCGTCGCTCAACGGATAAAAGGTACCTCGGGGATAACAGGCTGATCTTGCCCAAGAGTCCATATCGACGGCATGGTTTGGCACCTCGATGTCGGCTCGTCGCATCCTGGGGCTGGAGTAGGTCCCAAGGGTTGGGCTGTTCGCCCATTAAAGCGGTACGCGAGCTGGGTTTAGAACGTCGTGAGACAGTTCGGTCCCTATCCGCTGCGCGCGCAGGAAATTTGAGAAGGGCTGTCCTTAGTACGAGAGGACCGGGACGGACGAACCTCTGGTGTGTCAGTTGTACTGCCAAGTGCACCGCTGATTAGCTACGTTCGGATGGGATAACCGCTGAAAGCATCTAAGCGGGAAGCTCGCTTCGAGATGAGATTTCCATACACCTCCGGGTGTGAGAGGCCCCCAGCCAGACCACTGGGTTGATAGGCCGGATGTGGAAGCGAGGACTAACGACTCGTGAAGCTGACCGGTACTAATAGGCCGATAACTTACACCACACAAGAACAAAGAATGCTTGCGTCCACTATGTGGTTCCCAACCAACAAACCCGTTGGAAGCGAACCGAAATAAATTGAATAACAACACCACTGTTGTTGTAACCACTGTTTTCCCACACACACCCGCGCGGGTGTGTGCCGGGTCAAAGGGTTACGGCGGTCATAGCGTGGGGGAAACGCCCGGTCCCATTCCGAACCCGGAAGCTAAGACCCACAGCGCCGATGGTACTGCACCCGGGAGGGTGTGGGAGAGTAGGTCACCGCCGGACACTATTTACGGCTCAGGCCCCGACGATGAACGTCGGGGCCTGACCCTTTTAACAGCCAGGCAGACGAAACCCTCCCTCACATCCCGTCGCCTTTTCCCAAACCCTCCCTCACTTCTCGTTGCCTTTTCCCAAACCCTCCCTCACTTCCCGTCGCCTTTTCCCAAACCCTCCCTCACGTCCTGCGGGATTTTCCTGAACGCGTCCTCACGTCCTGCGGGATTTTCCCGGACGCTTCCTCATCTCCTGCGGGCCGGACTTGTTAGATGAAGTTGGCCGGCGGGATCCGGGCCAAGGATAATCGTCACCATGACCCTCGCTTCGCTTGTAGCCTTCGCTGGACTGTGCCTCGTCCTGTCCCTTACGCCCGGACCGGACACGTTCCTGGTGCTGCGCATCGCGTTGAACCGGCCCAGCGCAGGGATTGCGGCTGCGGCGGGCTCAGCGGTTGCCGCAGTCGCGTGGGCGGCCCTTGTCGGGCTCGGACTGGCAGCGATCCTGGAGCAGTCCGCAGAGGTGTTCCGCTGGATCAAGATTGCAGGCGGCCTCTACCTGCTTTACCTCGGCATTTCCTCGTTCCTGAAGACGCGGAAGGCCGCAAAGGATGGCATAGAGGGTGGCAACGAAGCAGGCGGGCCTCGATACAGCAAGATCGCTGGCCTCGGTGCCGGGGCGCTGTCCACGCTGCTCAACCCCAAAGTTGGCCTCTTCTACCTGGCGGTCGTTCCGCAGTTCATTCCACAGGGCGGCGACACCATGGGCACGGCGATGATCCTGGGGGCAGTGGAGGCGGTCATCGCGTTCGCCTACCTGGCCGTCGTCTCGCTCGTCGCTTACAAGGCGATGGGGTGGTTGCGTCGCCCTAAGGTGAGCACCGGCGTCGAACGCGCCAGCAGCGGCATCATCACCGCCCTGGGCGCCGGCGTCATCGCCTCCGGCGCGAGCAGCTAGCCCCGCTACATTTATTGGCGCGGCGGGATGTGAGGAAGCGTGCGGCGTGAGGCGGCGGGATGTGAGGAAGCGTCCGGGGTGAGGCGACGGGATGTGAGGAAGCGTCCGGGGCGAAGCGGCCGGTAGAGTTGGTAGCCATGGAAAATCTCTTCAGCCACGCCGCCGGCAGCGATGTGCCCGAGCCCGCAGACAACCTGGACCCCGTCATCTGCACTGCGGTCGTCCCAGGGCCGGTCTCCCGGGCGTTCATGGGCTTCACAGACCACACGCATCTTTGGTGGCCCATGGAGACCAGCAGCGTGTACGGGCCCGGCTCCTACGTTGAGTTCGAGGAGAACCTCATCCTGGAGACCGCCAATGACGGCCGGGGCGCCACGTGGGGAACCATTGACGATTGGCAGCCTCCGCTGTCCTTCCACGCATCGTGGTACCCCGGCAGCACCGCACTCTGGTCCACTGAGCTGCGTATCGTGTTCCGGGGCGTCGAGGACGGCACAGAGGTGCGCGTAGTCCATGATGGTTGGGAAGGTGCCGAGGATCCGGCCGCCACCCGCGCTGCGTGGGAGAAGGAATGGCCGGAGGTTCTGGGCCGGTTCGTGCGGTTCATGGGCGGCGCTTCAGACTAGTGCGGCTCTAGGACGGGGGTACCGCGGTGCTCCGCCGAACGACAAACCGCGTAGGGTATTCGGTGGTCAAGACGGCGCTCTCCGCTCCGGCGTCGAACTCCTCCAGCAGCAGGCGCACCGCCAATGCTCCCTGGCCCCCCGGATCCTGATCGATCGTGGTCAGGCCGAACAGTTCGCCCAGTTCGTGTCCGTCGAAGCCGATTACTGACAGGTCTTCGGGCACCCGGAGCCCGAAGTCCCGGGCGGCCAGGATGATTCCTATCGCCATCTCGTCCGAGGCTGCAAAGACTGCCGTTGGCCGTTCCACAGTTCCGCCGAGAAGGTCCCGTGCGACGGCGTAGGCGCCCTCGACGGTGAAATCCGCCCTGACCACCCACGAGGAAGGCAGGGGGAGTCCTGCCGCCGTCATCGCTTTTTCGTAACCGTCGAGGCGGGTGCGCGGGATCTTGAAGTCCTGCTCGTACACCGAGTCGCCCGTGAGGTGCGCGATCCGCCTGTGGCCGAGCCGGATGAGGTGGTTGACCGCCGACTCTGCCAGGCCGTGGTCGTCTATTCGGATGGTGGAAGCTCCGGGCAGTGGTCCGCCGATGCCCACGAGCGGACGGTTGATGGCAAGCATCTGGCCGATCTCCCCCTCCGTCAGCGCCAGCGCCACGGCGATGACCGCATCCACGCGTTTCCGCAGCAGGAAGTCCTGGAGGATGCTCCGCCGCCGCACCGGCCCCTCCGTGATGTTGTAGAGCGTCAGGTCGTAGCCGGCGTCGAGGAGAGCAGCCGAAATGCCCTCCATTACGGACGAGAAGTACCAGCGCCGGACGGTGGGGACCACGAGGCCGATGTTGCGGGTCCGGCCGGAGGCGAGGCTGGATGCCTGGTAGGAGGGCACAAAGCCAAGCTCGGCCGCGGCTGCCCGGGCACGCTCGCGGCTCGCGGGGGACACAGGGCCCTTGCCGCTCAAGGCGCGCGAAACGGTGGCTATGGAAAGCCCGGCCCGTTCCGCAACGTCCTTGATGCCGGCCATGTCTTAGCCCTCTGTGCCCTCGACAGGGATCCGCAGCCAGACGGTTTCGCCGGAGCCCAAGGCAAACCGCCGGCCATCCTCTCCGTAGCCCGAGGGCGACGAACTGCGGAGCGCGACCTCACCGGCGGGAAGTTCCAGCGGATCGGAGCCGGCGTTCATGACAACCAGGATGTCCCCGTTGAGGAAGGCCAGGGACGAAGCGGTGCACCATTCCTCCGCCCACGCGAGGGAGCCGCGTCCCAGGTCCAGTTCGCGGCGGACGTTGAGCATGCGGCGGTAAAGGTTCAGGTGCGACGACGGGTCCCCGGCCTGGGCGTCACGGGCCAGTTTCGCGAAGCTCTCGGGCTGCGGCAGCCAGGGCGCGTCGCCGTCGCCGAAGCCGCTGTGGAGCTCGGACGCCTTCCACGGCAGCGGGACCCGGCAACCGTCACGTCCCAGCCGGGCGCCGCCGGTCCGCGCGAACGTCGGGTCCTGCCGCTGGTGGTCCGGGATATCGATGCCGTCAGGGAGCCCAAGTTCTTCACCCTGGTAGAGGTAGGCGCCGCCGGGGAGCCCGAGCATGAACAGGGACGCTGCCGCGGCCCGGGCCCTGCCCAGCTCCTCATCCGGCTGGGGGTCCTGGGGGCCGATGCCGTCCCCGTCCCGCGGCCCGGACCAGGCGTACCCGAAACGCGTGGCGTGCCGGACGACGTCGTGATTGGAAAGCACCCAGGTGCTGGGCGCACCCACGGCATCCAAGGACGTCAGGGACTCGGTGACGATGTGCCGCAGGCGGGGGAGGTCCAGCCCCGCATGGAGGTAGGGGAAGTTGAAGGCCTGGTGCATTTCGTCGGGCCTGACCCAGTGGGCAAGCCGCGGCAGGGGGTCCACGTTGGCCTCGGCGCAGAGAATGCGGTCGGGACCGTACTCCTCAAGAATCCGGCGCCACGCACGGTAGATATCGTGCAGGGCCGGCTGGCCGAACATCGGTGCCTCGTGGCCGGGGAAACCGTCGGAGCTGCTGCCGTCCGCGCGCCCGCCCCAGGCAGGGAGGCCCGGGGCCTTGACCAGGGCATGGGCCACGTCCACGCGGAACCCGGACACGCCGCGGTCCAGCCAGAAGCGCAGGATGCGCTCAAACTCGGCATGCACGGCCTGGTTGTCCCAGTTGAAGTCCGGCTGCGATGAATCGAAGAGGTGCAGGTACCACTGGCCCGGAGCACCGCCAGGTTCGGTAATGCGGGTCCAGGCGGAGCCGCCGAAGTGCGACTCCCAGTTGTTGGGTGGTTCGTTACCCTCGGCGCCCTGGCCGTCGCGGAAGATGAACATGTCCCGTTCGGGGCTGCCAGGGCCGGCAGCCAGCGCCGCCTGGAAATCCCGGTGCTGGTCGGAGCAGTGATTCGGGACCAGGTCCACGATGACGCGCAGGCCCAGCCGGTTCGCTTCAGCCACCATGCCGTCGAAGTCCCCGAGCGTGCCGAAGATCGGGTCGACGTCGCAGTAGTCGCTGACATCGTATCCGGCGTCGCGCTGTGGGGAGCGGAAGAAGGGCGAGAGCCAGACGGCGTCCACGTCGAGCTCGGCAAGCTGCGGCATCTCGGCGGTGATCCCCGCGAAATCACCGATTCCGTCGCCGTTCATGTCCCGGAAGGATCGGGGGTACACCTGGTAAATGACGGCTGCTCGCCACCAGCCGTGCGCTTTGTCGGGGGCGTGGATGGGCGTCAGGGCGCCAGCCAGCGGCGACGCCGAGTGCAGAAACGAGTCAACAGACATTGGGCCATCCTAAAGGTGGGATACGCAGGAATGAAAGCGTTTACACCCCTAAATTGGTTGACAGTTCGGGTCAACTCGACGGCCTGCGAGGTCACCGGCATCACAAAGTTGGAAACGCTTCCAGTCAGGAAATGCCGTCTGCCCGCCGACGACGGGGCCGGCACGGAAAGGTGGTCACCACATGAGACCTAAACTGAAAGCAAACTGATCGAACGGGAGACCCATGGGCAGCATCGCCGACGAACTGACATCCATCCTGGGGCCGGGGAAAGTCCTCCGGGACGAGGCCGCACTCGCCGTGTATGCGGTGGACCAGGCGCCCGTGGTGGACTACCGGCTGCCCACCGCGGTGGTCCTGGCGGAGACCGTCGATGACGTCCAGGCCACCGTCAAAGCCTGCGCGGCCCGGAATGTACCGCTGGTGCCCCGCGGTGCCGGGACCGGGGTATCGGGAGGTGCCCATGCCACCGAAGGCTGCGTTGTACTTGGCCTGGAACGGATGAACCGCATCCTGGATCTCAACGCGGATGACGAGACCGCCGTCGTCGAACCCGGCGTTATCAACGCCGACCTGAACGACGCTGCTGCCGCGCACGGACTCATGTTCGCTCCCGACCCGGCCAGCTTCAGGATGTCCACCATCGGCGGGAACGTGGCCACCAACGCCGGCGGGCTGCGGTGCGCGAAGTACGGCGTGACCCGGGACTCTGTGCTGGCACTGGACGTGGTCCTCGCGGACGGGTCGCTCCTGCACACCGGCCACCAGACGTTCAAGGGCGTGGCCGGCTACGACCTGACCGGGCTGTTCGTGGGTTCGGAGGGCACGCTGGGCATCGTGGTCGGTGCGACGGTCCGGCTGAAGTACCTGCCCCGCGAGGTGCACACGATCGCGGCGTTCTACCCTGACTTCCGGCAGGCCGCCGCCGGTGTGCTCGCCGTCGGCAAGGCGCGCGTGCAGCCAGCCATCATGGAACTGCTCGACGGCGGGTCGCTGGCTCAGCTGGATGAGCTGCACGGCTCGGATCTCGCGTCGCGGGGGGCCGCGCTGCTCCTGGTCCAGACCGACGGCTTCGGGGCGGCGGCGGAGGCCGACGTGGTGCGGGAGGTCCTGGCGGCCGGTGGTGCCGTGGTCACCACTGAGGCCAGTGCAGAAGCGGAACAGCTTGTGGAACTGCGGCGCAACAGCCGGGGCGTGGAGATGGATGACGAGTATCGCGTAGGCGAGGACGTTGCCGTGCCGCGCTCCAGGCTGGTGGACTACGTGGCGGCACTCGAAGCCTTGGCCGAGGCCCACGACGTCAGCCTGAAGGTTGTGGCCCATGCCGGCGACGGCAACCTGCACCCGACGTTCTGGATTGACCGTGTGAACGACGAGGTGGACGCCGGCGCCGTGCGCCGCCTGAACACGGCGCTCGACGCGTCCATCGTCGCGGCACTGGAAATGGGCGGGACCATCACGGGCGAGCACGGCGTGGGGCAGTACAAGCTGCGCTGGCTCGGCCTGGAACAGCCCGAGCCGCTGCGGCAACTGCAGCGCCGGGTCAAGGACCTCTTCGATCCCGCCGGAATCCTGAATCCGGGCAAGGCAATCTAAGAGACGATCTAAGACAGGGCTAAAGCCCGCCCGAAGGACTCAGTCGTCGGCGTCAGGATACTCGTCCTCGGTTTCATCGGCCCCGTACCGCGACTCCTCGGTCTCCACGGCGAGGATCTTCAGCATCTCCGTGTCCGGGTTCAGCATGATGGCGGCCTCGTCGCGGCGGTGGCGCAGGATCGAGTCGATGTAGGACTGGACGGCTTCAGCCAGAGGGATGTGCCGTTCCTGCTTTTCGGACATGTACCAGCGGTGCTCCAGCACCTCGTGTACGGCTTCGGCCGGTTCGAGCTTTCCGGAGAGGTCGCGGGGGATGGAACGGACGATCGGCTCGAAGATCTGGCTGACCCACAGGTGCGCGCTGTATTCCTCGTCCATCTCCGGGTTGTTGTCGGCCCGGAAGGAGTCCATGTCGTTGAGCAGGCGGCGGGCCTGGTTCTCCTGGGCGTCGAGGCCGGTCAGGCGCAGCAGGCGGCGCATGTGGTGGCCGGCGTCGACGACCTTCGGCTGCAACTGGATCGTGGAGCCGTTCTGGGTGGTCTTGATCGCGTACTCTTCGACGTCGAAGCCGAGCTCGTTGAGCCGGCGGATGCGGGCGCCGACGCGCCAGCGCTCGCCCAGTTCGAAGGATTCCTTGGCGGTCAGCTCCGTCCACAGGCGTCGGTAGCTTTCCATGATGAGTTCGCTGGTGGCCACGGGGTCCACCTTCTCCTCGATCAGCCCGCCGTCGAGAAGGTCCATGAGTTCGCCGGCGATGTTGACGCGGGCGATCTCCAGGTCGTACTCGCGCTGGCCGGTGGACAGGTCCGGGTACAGTTCACCGGTTTCGGCGTCCACCAGGTAGGCGGCGAAGGCGCCTGCGTCCCGGCGGAACAAGGTGTTGGAGAGCGAGACGTCGCCCCAGTAGAAGCCGATGAGGTGTAGCCGGACCATCAGCAGCGCCTGGGCGTCGATGAGCCGGGTGAGCGTGTCCTTGCGCAGCATCTGGGAGAACAGCGCGCGGTACGGCATGGAGAACTTCAGGTGGCGGGTCACGAGAACCGGGTTCAGGGGGCGCCCGTCGGGGGTGGTGCGCCCGGTGATGACGGCCACGGGCTCCACGCAGGGCACGTCCAGGCGCGCGAGCTTGCGGAGCATGTGGTACTCGTGGCGGGCCACGTGCTCGGACGTTTCCTTGATGGCGATGACGGAGCCGCCGAGGTGGGCGAACCGTACGATGTGCCGGGAGATACCGCGGGGAAGTGCTGCCAGGTTTTCCGCCGGCCAGTCTTCGAGCGCTATATGCCAGGGCAGATCGAGGAGTTCGGGGTCGGCGGCAGCGGCCGTGATGTTGAGGTTGCTTGCGACCGAGGCTGCCTTGTCGTCATTGGCACTGGCTGCTTCGAACCGCGGCAGCTTGCCGATCTGCCCGTAGTCGGTGGGTTCATCGTGCCACTGCGCGTTGTGTTCCTCGGTCATGGGTCAATTCTTCCGTATTTTGCGGGGGGTGCCTAAAAGGGGGCAGCGGTTAACGCCCGACGGCGGCCCTCCGGTTGGGGAGGACCGCCGCCAAGGTTTTGGTTGGGAGAGAGACTAGTCGCCCAGGCGCTCGCCGGTCTTGGTGTCGAACAGGTGCACGTGGCCAGACTGCGGACGGACCCAGATGGACTCGCCCTTCATCGGGGGGCGGCGGCCGTCAACGCGGGCCACGATGTCGTGGCTCTTGCCATCCAGCGTGGTGTGGCCGTAAACGTAGGCGTCGGCGCCGAGCTCTTCGACGACGTCGACCTCAACCTGGATGCCTTCGCCCTGGGCTGCGGTCTCGAGGTCTTCGGGGCGGCTGCCCAGCGTGACGGTCTGGCCGTGCGCCTCTTCAAGGATGTTGCGCGGTACGGGGTAAACGGTGCCGCCGAACTGGACGCCGCCGTCGACCACGGGAAGTTCCAGCAGGTTCATTGCGGGGGAGCCGATGAAGCCTGCCACGAAGACGTTCTTGGGGCGGTCGTACAGGTTGCGCGGGGTGTCCACCTGCATCAGCAGGCCGTCCTTGAGCACCGCAACGCGGTCGCCCATGGTCATGGCCTCGACCTGGTCGTGGGTCACGTAAACGGTGGTGACGCCCAGGCGGCGGGTGAGGGAAGCGATCTGGGTGCGGGTCTGGACACGGAGCTTGGCGTCCAGGTTGGAGAGCGGCTCGTCCATGAGGAAGACCTGCGGGTTACGCACGATGGCGCGGCCCATGGCAACACGCTGGCGCTGACCACCGGAGAGTGCCTTCGGCTTGCGGTCGAGGTACTGCTCAAGGTCCAGGAGCTTTGCGGCTTCGCGGACCCGCTCGGCGCGCTCTTCCTTGCTCACACCGGCGATCTTGAGGGCGAAGCCCATGTTGTCCGCCACGGTCATGTGCGGGTACAGGGCGTAGTTCTGGAAAACCATCGCGATGTCGCGGTCCTTCGGCGGAACGTCGGTGACATCGCGGTCGCCAATGAGGATCCGGCCGGCGTTGACGTCCTCGAGGCCTGCGAGCATGCGCAGGGAGGTGGACTTACCGCAACCGGAGGGTCCAACGAGGACCAGGAATTCGCCGTCGGCGATTTCGATGTTGAGCTTGTCAACAGCGGGCTTTTCAGTGCCCGGGTACAGACGCGTAGCGTTGTCAAAAGTAACTGTTGCCACAGTTATCAATCCCTTCACCGGCAGGTACGTGCCGGACGATCCGTAGTGAATGGTTCATGTAATTCAGTTGTGCCCTACATGATGACTCCCCGGCCGAGGCCGAGGAGCATCCAGTGACGCCGCACGGTTCCTGTGCGCCACATCACAAAGAAGAGTATGTCAGATTTATCGCAGATCGGACAAAATGTTACGGACCTCACATATGAGATGCCGCACAACGGCGTTTACGCCGCGGCCTCGTCAGGATGCGGGAGCAACGGCCTTCCGGCGTTCCCGCAGCAGGGCCTCGAGGAGTTCGGCGACATGGACCGGGGCTTCAACCCGGAACTGTGCCTGGGTGAAGTCGAGGCCCACCTTCACGCCAACGTCGTGCTGCCCCAGGCGGGCCAGGGCGTCCTCATCGGTGGTGTCGTCGCCGGCGAACAGCACACCGGTGGCTCCAGTGGCCTGGCGGAGGAAGTCCACGCCCTCACCCTTGGATGCGTGCACCACGGACGTTTCAAGGACGCGCTTGCCATTCTTGAGGTAGACGCCCGGGCGGTCCTGGAGTGCGGCGCGGGCGGCCGCGACGGAGTCCTCTGCAACGTCGTCCGCCGCCAGTCGTGTATGCAGCACTACGCCGGCGGGCTTTTCCTCCAGAACGGTGCCGGGGGCGAGGTCCGCGATCTCCGCCAGGATGGCCCGGACCTCATCGAGAAGTGACAGCTGCTCGGGGTCGAGGGTCAGCGGTGCCGACCCCGGACCCAGCCACGCCTCGGCGCCGTGGCTGCCGATCAGCAGGGTCTCCTCCGGCGGGGAGGCGACCGCCCGGAGACTGTCCAGTGCCCTCCCGGAGATGAGCGCCGTCGTCGTACGCGGAAGGGAACTCAGTTCGGCGAAGGCGGCAGCCGAGCGCGGGAGCGGGCGCGCGTCCCCGGCGTGGTCCACGATGGGGGAGATGGTGCCGTCGAAGTCCATGGCCACCAGCAGGTGCTCCGTGCCGGCGATGCGGCGCACTGCCTCCAGCAGTTCGGGGGACAGCGTCAGCCGGGTGCCGGCGCCGCCGGTGTGCTCTGCCTCAGGAGTCATCGCGGATTACCTTCTCGTTGAGGGCGTTCAGGAAGTCGGCCGACCAGTGGTCGACGTCGTGGTCCAGGATCTGCTTGCGCATGGCGCGCATGCGGCGGGCGGATTCCTTAGGGGACATCTTCACCGCCCGCATGACGGCGTCCTTCAGGCCGTCGATGTCGTGCGGGTTCATCAGCAGGGCCTGCTTGAGCTGGTCGGCGGCGCCGGCGAACTCGCTGAGCACCAGGGCGCCGTCGTTGTTGGTCCGGGCCGTGACGTACTCCTTCGCGACGAGGTTCATGCCGTCGCGCAGTGCGGTGACCAGCATGACGTCCGCCGCCAGGTAGAGCGCCACCATCTCCTCTACCGGGTAGCTGTGGTGCAGGTAGCGGACCGCCGTGTTTTCGATGGTGTCGTAGGTGCCGTTGATGTGGCCCACCGTGCCCTCGACCTCTTCACGCAGGAGCCGGTACTGCTCCACGCGCTCGCGGCTGGGGCTGGCAACCTGGATCAGCGTTGCGTCGCCCACCTTGAGCTGGCCCTCATTCAGGAGCTCCTCATACGCCTTGAGCCGGTGGCCGATGCCCTTCGTGTAATCCAGCCGGTCCACGCCCAGCAGGATGGTCTTGGGGTTGCCGAGGTCCTGCCGGATCTGGCGGGCGCGTTCGATGATCTCGGGCTTCCGGGCCAGTTCAGTAATGTGCTGGACATCGATGGAAATGGGGAAGGCCTGGGCGCGGGCGATGTGCGTGAGGTCGCCCTCGGTGTCCTTGACGTGGACCTGCTGCTGCTTGACGCTGGCGCCGAGGAAGCGCCGGGCCGAACGCATGAAGTTGCCGGCGTCGCTGCTGCGCTGGAAGCCCACGAGGTCGGCCCCCAGCAGCCCGTCGATGATGGCCTGGCGCCAGGGGAGCTGGGCGAAGATCTCCGGCGGCGGGAACGGGATGTGGTTGAAGAACCCGATCTTCAGGTCCGGCCGCGCCTGGCGCAGCATCCGCGGCACCAGCTGGAGCTGGTAGTCCTGCACCCAGACAGTTGCGCCTTCGTCGGCAGTACGGACGACGGCGTCGGCGAACCTTCTGTTCACTGTGCGGTAGGCGTCCCACCAGGTTCGGTGGAACTCCGGCGGCGCGATGACATCGTGGTACAGGGGCCACAGCGTCGCATTGGAGAAACCTTCGTAATACAGCTCTACGTCATCGCTGCTGAGCTGGACCGGCACAAGATCCATGCCGCCGTGGCTGAACGGCTCCACCGTCTCATCCGCGGCACCGTGCCAACCCACCCAGGCGCCGTCCGTCCGGGTCATCATGGGAGCGAGGGCGGTTACCAGGCCGCCCGGGGAGCGCCGCCAGCCGGAGCCGTCATCGCCGGGCTCGCCGGGGGCGCAGCGGTCCACCGGCAGGCGGTTCGAGACCACCATGAAGTCGTACTTGGCGGCGTCCGAGCTGTCGCCGGGCACGGCCGAGCTTTCCGTTTTTGTGTCGGATTTGTCGCTTACGGCTCCGTGCATGGGGGGCTCCCTAAGGTTGCTTGTGACTCCCATCAACCCTATCGGGCCGGAATCTTACGGGCCATTCGTCCGTTGGGCAGGCTGAACGAATACTTGAAAGCGCAAGCTCCAGGGTTCTCCCCTAAACTGGGGGAGTTGCCCCTGGTGGCCCGCATCTGTCCGTACGACACGAGGAACTAATGAGCCCCGCAAACGAACCCCGCAAGTCCAAAGCAGAACGCACGGCCGAGGCCCGCGAGAAAGCCCGCGAGATCCGGGAGGCGCAGCTCAAGAAGGACAAGCGGAACAAACTGCTCATTGGCTGGGGCATCGTGGTTGCCGTCGTGGCCATCCTTGCCGTCGTCGCACTGGTGGTCACCAGCAGTCTTAAGAACAACGCCCCGGTGGCGGACCAGGGTCCCACCCCGGCCAACGGCAACGTCCACGGCGGCATCACCCTGCTCAAGGGCACGGAAGTGGCAAAGTCCGCCGCCGCCACCGTAAACGTCGCAGACATTCCGTCGCCGGCAGCCTCGGCGCCTGCGACGGTCACGGCGCCGGGCGCGGAAGCCGAAAAGGGCAAGCCTGTTAAGGTCGTCCTCTACATCGACTTCATCTGCCCCGTCTGCAAGAACTTCGAGGCGACGTACAACGAGACGCTGACGAAGCTCCGTGACGAAGGCAAGATCACCGTGGAGTACCGGGCGCTGGGCTTCCTGGACAGCCGCTCCACCACCAACTACTCCTCGCGTGCGGCCAACGCAGCCGCATGCGTCGTGAACGAATCCCCGGAGAAGTACTCGGCGTTTGTGGATACCCTGTTCGCCAACCAGCCGGCCGAGGGCAGCGCCGGGCTCTCCGACGACGAGCTGAAGAAGCTGGCCACGGACGTCGGCGCCAAGAGCATCGACTCCTGCGTCGAGAACAAGACCTACCGTCCGTGGGTCAAGTACACCACCCAGGAGGCCGCAGCCATTGGCGTGAGCGGTACGCCGACGGTCCTCGTGGACGGCAAGCAGTGGGGTAAGGGCGACAGTGCCCAGACCGAATTCCCGGCCTTCGTCGAGGCGGCCATCAAGGCCAAGGCCTAAGCGGTCATTTTTGGGCGGTGGCCCGGCGTCCGGATTTCCGGGCACGGGCCGCCTTCCGTTTAATCGCATGTCCGTTTTTACGGGCGGGCTGTCCTTGGGCTAACCTTATCTAGCGCCATAGCGCGCCTGCCCTGACGGGCACGCCTCCTTAGCTCAGTTGGCCAGAGCACCGCTCTTGTAAAGCGGGGGTCGTCGGTTCGAATCCGACAGGGGGCTCCATTTACCCCTCTGTTCCGGCAATTTTGCCCCGAACGGAGGGGTTTTTCATGCCGGAAAATAGGGCACGACACGCTTACGACACGCTTTCAAGGAGACGGGATACGCCCGTCGGCTTTCGGGCTGCATAGGGAAACCATGCAGACAAGCAGAAAGACCTTGGCACCGGCAACGGACCAAGGCAACGCAGTGCAGCTCTTGACCACCGAGGAAGTGGCCCTCTGGCTGCGGGTGGCTCCCAAGACCCTCCGGAACTGGCGCTCCGCCGGCATCGGTCCGGCGGCCCTGAAACTCCATAGTGTCGTTCGCTATGACCGGGCCGCTGTCGAGGCTTGGATCGGCAAGACTTCGAAGGCTGCGGCCTGATGGGGCGGTCGAGCCTCCCACTGGGAGCGTGGGGAACAGTCAGCGCGAAGAAAGACACAGCGTCGGGGAATTGGCGGGCAAGCTGCAGGTTCCGAGGATATGACGGTGTGACCAGGCCGTACAGCAAATTCGGGTCCACTAAGGACAAGGCAAAAAACGCCCTGCTGGTCTCCATGATGGAGCGCCAGCAGGAGAACGGGCGCTTGGTCGAAAATCCTTCCATGAAGGACGTGGCGGAGAAGTGGCTGTCCAGCATCGAAGTTCCTCACGTGGTCGTCGACGAAAACGGGAACATGAATTCGGTCGACTGTAAGGAGGAAATCCGGCGGCAGACGTGGGACCAGTACGAGAGCATCATCCGCCGCCTCATCGAACCGAGCGTCGGCGGGCTGAAAATCAAGGAAATCACGACGTCGACGTGTGATCGCTTCCTGCGGTCTCTGGTCGTGGATGGAAAAGGGCACACGAATGCTCGACTGGCGAAAACGGTGCTCAAGCAAATCATGTCCTACGCTGTCCGGCACGACCTTTACATTTGGGGTAATCCGGTCGTTGAAGTAGATCGCCTCAGGAAGCCCCGCAAGAAGCCCTTGGGGCTCAGTGAGACGACGCTGGTGGAAGTCCGTGAGGCAGTGCGGAATTGGGGGCAGGAACCCCGGCGCTCCGGTCCGCGGCCGAGCAGCGTTCTGGCAGACATTGTGGATGTGCTGCTCGGCACGGGTGCCCGCATCGGTGAAGTACTTGCGATCCGACTTGAAGACATCGACCTGTCAGGCGGCGTAGGAAAGATCGCCATCACTGGCACTTTGGTGGAACCGCGGCACGGCCCCAAGTACCGGCAGGACCTCCTGAAGAACCCCGGCAGCGAACGGATCATCCCGGTGCCTGAGTTCGTCGTGGACGTGCTCGTGCGCAGAATCTCGGAATCTCCGGCAAACAATGCAGCTGGCGCGCTGTTCTGGTCCCGGCGCGGAACTTACATGCAGGCCTCCAGTGTGAGGAGGCAACTGCGCGCCGCTTTGGACGCTGCTGGCATTGACAATGCACAGCTGATTACACCGCACGCATTCAGGCGTACAGTGGCGACCCTCCTCGCCAGGCAAGTGGAGGACAAAGCCGCGGCCTCCATGCTGGGTCACGCCGACTTGACGATGACGCATGCCGCGTACATTGAACGGCTCAAAGAGGTTGATGACTACACAGCGGTCCTGGACGGTCTTGGGCCGAAGCCCCTGTCCTAGGCCGATCGATGTTCTGCGTCCATGCCATTTGAATCCGCACTCGCGTGGATAGGCCGGACCCAAGCCATGCTCATTGCATCGAAGAGGTCAGGAGTTCGATTCTCCTTAGCCCCACAGATTGTAGGGGTTATGAGGTGCAGGTCTGCGCGCTGACCTCAGGTGGGGATGCCTTCGGGCTGGTGTGTTTGTGTCTTGCCAGCCTGTGTGCGGCCGAGGCAGTCAACCAGTGGATATGATTCCATCGACATCATTTGCACGAACCATGGGGGAAACTATGTCTGAAACTGTTCCGAAGCGCCGTGGCTGGATCTGGCTCGTCGTCATCGGCCTGGTCACGTCGATTATCGGCATCATCGTCGGTTCCATGAAAACCGGAGGCATGTGCGGCAGCGTTTTCAGCCCGAAGAGTAACGTCGCCGAACTGTACGACACCCTGCAGGGTTCTTTTGGCGGCGCAGCAGCCGACTGCAAGGAGAGCATTGCGGCGGCCGCCGTCCCGACATGGATCCTGATCGTCCTGGGCGTCATTCTGGTCCTGGCCGGAATCATCATCCGGTCCATCGGCAACAACCGTCCCACTGTCGTCACCTCGGCTGCAGCGCCGTCCGTCGCGTCCCAGATCGAGGACCTGTCCCGACTCAAAGGGCAGGGCCTCGTCAGCGATGAGGAGTTCGAGGCGAAACGGACAGAGCTGCTCAGCCGGCTCTGATCCCAGACACAGATTGAAGGACCCCGGCGGACTTGCCGGGGTCCTTCGTTGTTGAGGGCTCAGGTGGCTCGATGACCACAGCGTCAGGATTCTCGCGCAGCCCCACAGGCCGTCCGCGCCGGAGAGCACCAGGCCCCCTGCGAGGTGACCGGCCGCCGCCTCGCTCGAGGTGCGATTGAGCAGTTTGCGCTATTGTTCCCTCTTCGAATTGATTTCACATTTGCTCTACCGCCTTCGTGGCGCCTTTGAGGCAAACTCGACGGAGTCTGGGACTAGCTGCGCGAAAGGTTTCGCTCGGGGCGGAGCGATTCGCTTCGTCCCGGTCGCGGCGCTTCTGGTTGGGTTTGACCCCTCAATTGGAGGATGGAGGCATAAAGGGTCCCGGCCGGGTGTCTGTTGTCCGTATGAGGGAATCCTGTGAATCGTCCAAACGATCTCTGGAAAATCGACCACGGTAGGCCGTTTTGGCGTTCCAAAGTGGAGCCGGCAAAAATTCCTGGGGGCCGAGCGCCAGTCATTCCCGAGGTGCAAGTAATCGCGATCCGGAGCTCCGCGGGATGCGCTTGAGACACCCCTAGCCGCGAAGGGCCGGGCCGAATCCTCGGCGACAGCGAGGCCAATACCAACGTCTTGCCCGGCATCAGCGCCTGCGAAATCCACGACATCCAGAAGTATGGCCTCGGCTAGAACCTGACCGGCTACTTCGACGACGAGGACTTCCGCGAGGCCCGGAGCACCTTCCGCCAACAGGGTTGGCGGCTCATTGCATCGAAGAGGTCAGGAGTTCGGACTCCTTGGCCCCACCCAAAGTAAGTGACGGGAACAAGCGGCATCCAGGCTCGCGGTCGTTGAGCTTGACCAAGGGTCCCGTTCTGCTTCCCCGACTCGTTTCGCTTCAGTGATGGCGGCGAAGGGTCCGGCGAGCGTCGTTCATTCGTTGTCGGACCCCTATGAGAGGATCGGGGCGTGATTGAGAGCGACGTGCCTTCCCGCCACAAGTGGCTCCCGTTGGCACTCCCTGTGCTCTTCGGTGTAGAGCCGGTGGTGTCAGACCCGTGGCCGTCGATCCGGGAAGCCGTGGCAGCCTTCGCCGCTCAAGCTGGAGTCATCCGCGATCAGGCACTGCTCGACGAGGCCGAGCTCGATGGTATCGACTCCGCCCTAACCAGTGCCGACAGCGGGTCATGGGCAGCCTGGCAAGAAGCAACCGAAGATTTCAACGCGCCGATGCGCGTTGTCCTGATGGGGCGGACGATGGCCGGCAAGTCATCGCTCCTGTCGGCGCTGTCTGGCTCACATTTCGACAGGATCGGAGACGGTAGTCAACGATTTTCACGCGATGTCTTCGTTGCGACCCCGCGGGCGTCCGACCGCATCGAGGTCGTCGACACGCCTGGCGTCGGCGCACGCGATGGAGCCGAAGACTACGATTTGGCGTTCAGCGCTGCGTATGACGCGGATCTCATCTTGTGGGTCGCGAGTAGCGACTCAATCCAGGAAGAGACAGCGCGTGCGCTTCGCCTCCTCGGTGTCATCGGGAAACCGATCATCGTCGTTCTCAACTGTCGCCAGTCCCTCAAAGGTGTCGGCCGGCTGAACCTGCTGAAGTTCCCTGAGCGCGTCTTCGGACACCGCGAGGGACTGGTCGATGATCTTAGGCGTCACATGGCAGCAGTCGCCGTCGAGCCTCTCGACGTGGTCTACATGCACGCGCTCGCTGCGACCGAATCGTTGGCACACGGTGGTGAGATCGACGTTGAGCTCCACGAGGCGAGCCGCATCGATGACCTCACCGATGCCCTGAACCGCGAGTACTCCAGTCACTGCGAAAGCCGTCGAGCGCTGAGGGTGGTCGACGGACAGCGCCGAAAGGTCGACAGCCTCATGCTTTCGTTGGCGCAGGGATCGACCACCCGCCGCGCGCAGGCAGACCACAATAGGAAACTGAACGAGGACATTCAGGCGCGGCTAGCCCGCGTTGTTCGCTTAGCACGCGAAGGCATGGTCTCCGACATCGCAATCGCTGTCGGACGACGCCGTGACTTGCACCTCTCGTTGACAGACTTTGGAAAGTCGCTCCAGCAGGCTTGGGAGAAGGAAATCGATGCGTTGCAGGCGGAGCTGAACGAGCCCTGGACGCCAGGTTCTCGCAGTTGAGGGCTGAAGTGGAATCGACGATCAACGAGGCAGACACCGAGTGGGCCCGTGTCTCGCCGGACCAGTTCGCCTTGCGGGATCTCACCGGATTCGACTCAGTACTCGGGAACCGTTTGGCGCGCGCGGGAATCGCGGCAGTGGGTGTTGGTGCCGCCTTAGCCGGTGCCAAATTGGGCGCTGTGATCGGGTTGAATCTCGGGCTGGCGTCCGGCCCCGGAGCAATCGTCACGACCATCGTCGGCGGCATTGTTGGAGCAGGCGTCGGCGCGGCAGTGAATCCCCTCAAGGGACTCGTTGACAGCTGGATCTTGGGCCAAGACGGTGTGTTGCGGAAACGACGTGACCAGGTGGCTGGGCAGATCGGGCCACTTCTCGACGAGCTCAAAGGCAATTACGAACGGACCGTCGACGAGCGACTCGACGTGCTCCGTGGCCGCCTTGCCAGTGCGCGCGCTCAGAGCGACGACCGCTCGGCAAGACTAGAGTGGTTGGCGGACCGGTCGACTCAGCACAGCAAGGGCTTGCATGCGCTGATTCGAGAGTTGGACAAGGAAACGACGTCAGCCTTGCTTCGAATCTCGGGCCGGGAACGGCTGGCACGATCCCTGAAGCGGGCGACACGGGTGCCTGGGGTCTGCATCCTCGCCGAGTTCAAGGACGCTGCGTTCTCGGAGGCATGGCTGTACCCGCCAGACATCGGGGAGAGATTGGCCGGCGGAAGGGCCCCCGACGCTGGCGGCGAGGCGGCAGGTGCGCTCTCCTACACACTCGGCCTTGTCGACGCGCCAGCGCGCCTATCGAGGGCAGACGCAGCCTCCGCGACCATCTGCGTGGACGATGCTCTCCCCGCAGCCATCACGGAGACATGGTCTTACGCGTTGACGTCCCACATCGGCAGAAACATCCGCATAGAGAGCACCAGAAGGACATCGGGGTTATGAGCGTGAACCTTTTCAAAGAATCGTCCGCCGCTACCAGGGAGCTGGGCAAGGAGCTTCGCGGCATTCTCGGCGAACTCGATCCTGCGGTCGCGCAACCCCTGCTCGACCGTCTGTCGGTCGAATCCCACTCAACTCCACTGCTGGTGTTCACCGGGCAGTACAGCAGCGGCAAGTCGACTCTCATCAAGGCGCTCACCGACGGCGCCGCCAGCGTCGTTATCGGATCGGGTGTGACCACCGACGCCGTGGAAGAGTTCGACTGGGAGGGCGACGTCCGCCTTGTAGACACCCCAGGCGTGCATGCAGGCCGCCCGCACCACGACGACCTAGCCGAAAAGGCACTCCAAAAGGCCGATCTCGTGCTATTTGCAGTAACGGTCGAGCTCTTCGACGATGTGCTCACCGAGCATCTCCGAGACGTTCTCGGCCGACTCGGCAAGTCCCAACAGACACTCATCGTCGTCACCAAGGCAGGAACGATGGAGGCCGACGAAGGTGTGCGAGATAGAGCAATCAAGGAAGCCCTCGGCTCGTTCGAACAGATTCCATGGGTTGAGTGTGACGGCCAGTATTACCTCGACGGACTTGACCTTGCGGCATCTGATCCCACCGCCTCGAACGCCTTCATTGAGGCGTCGGGTTTGGGTAGCGTCGCAACTCTCATCAACCGCTTCGCTAGCCAACAGGGAGAGCTGGGCAAGCTGAGTCAGCCGCTGCAGCTCATCGGCGCGCTTGCCTTCGAAGCATCTGCCGACCTCACAGATGACCCCAATGAACAGGCCGCACTCACCGTTCTTGCCAGACAACGTTCTGCGCTTTCCAAGAAGCGGATCCATCTCGACAATCTGCTCGAAGCGCGCGCAGCGCAGTTCCGAGCGCATGCGGTGCGCGCCGCCACGCAGTTCGCCGACAGCATCGAACGCGACGAACAGAGCCGGGCCGAGGGCACCCTGGAGGAAGCCTCGGACGAGCACATGACAGCACTCAACGACAACCTCCGCGCTGCCTTGGATCGGTTTGAGGATGAAGTACGTCAAGTGCTCGAAGTCCAGTTTGACGACCTCGCCTCGGAAGTCCTGGAGATCGAAGCCTCTCCCTACGGCCGCATCTCGGTCCGACTCGGTGACCAGGAAGCCAGCGGCTTCGACGCGCGGCACGTGGAGGTTCGGCCAGGGGGTTCTCCGCTTCCCCCTCCGCCAAGCTGGGCAGGCGACCTGTCGAAGTACCTCAAGCAGTTCCACGAGTTCTGGGGTGCGGGTAGCGGTACGAAGGCAGCTGCAGGCAGCACTGGACACAAGATTGTGCTGACAGTCGGTAAGGCATTCGGTAAGAAGTTCAAGCCCTGGGAAGCAGTGCGGACCGCTAACAAGATCGGAAGAGTTGCGAAGGTCGGCGGGGTCGCAATCTCTATCGGACTGGAAGCGTACGGAGTAGTTGCCGAGGAGCGGTCGGCCGTCAAAGAAGAGCAGGCACGGGCAGAGCGTCGCCGCAGCATTACCCATGAGGTATTGGCCCAAGCAGACGGGATTGTGGCTGATGCGCTCCACGCAGTCAGTTCCAACTTAAAGGACACTTTCGGGCCGGAGTTCCGACGCATCGACGCGATGGCTGACGAGATCGATGGGGCACGCGCAACGCGATCCGGTCTGCTAGATCGGCTTATCTCCATCCGGCAGCGGGCAGAGACCGCGGTAGCCGCGCTGTCCATCTCGAACGGCCCCCTGGCCGCTGGATCGGCAGCAGGTCTAAGCCCGCAAATAGTCCGCTAGATACTCAGCCGAGACCACCAACGGC
This sequence comes from Arthrobacter globiformis, assembly GCF_030817195.1. Taxonomy (NCBI): domain Bacteria; kingdom Bacillati; phylum Actinomycetota; class Actinomycetes; order Micrococcales; family Micrococcaceae; genus Arthrobacter; species Arthrobacter globiformis. The sequence continues at coordinate 1,151,042 of NZ_JAUSYZ010000001.1, forward strand.
CAACTGCGTCCAACAGTTCCGAGAGTGCGTTGTCCAACAGTTCCGAGAGTGCGTTTTCGCAGTTCAGGTCAGCTAGCGGCCCTACTCCGAGTCGACCAACGACTGCCAGGGGCCTTGAGCAGCACGTCGAAGTCGGAGAGGCAGAAGCAGCCCACGCGCACGTTCGCGCCCGCCGAGGCAAAGGCGACACCATTGCGCACCATCGCGCGCCGTGAATCGCGCGCCCGACATCCCGAACTAAGCTGTTGGTGCAGCGCACTAGCCTGCAGCAACACCCGGCACCGCAAATTTGGAGCACCGATAAATCGATGAAGGCTGATTCGCCCCACTGGAAGGTGATGGGCCCGCCTGCGACGCCCGAAGAGGCGGCCGCGCTCGAGGCCTTCCGCGAGGTCCTGCCCGACGACGGGCGCACGACTGCGTGGGTCAACCTGACCTTTATCGACCTGAACAACCGAACTGCCGAGGTCGATGTCCTGCTGTTGACTCCGGTCGGTTTCTTCTGCGTGGAGCTCAAGGGCTGGCACGGGACCATCACCGGCGACTCGCAGCGCTGGTACCAGCCGGGCAAGACGCACCCGAACCCTTTCCTAGTCACCGACCGCAAGGGCAAGCGCCTCGCGTCGCTGCTCAAGTCGTATGCTTCGAACGCGCATATGGAGCGCGCTGTCCCGTGGGTCAGCCCTCTTGTCGTGCTGCACGGCCAGGGATCCACATTTGCGGTCGATGCCTCGGGCCGCGCTGGCGTCGTCAAGCTTGATACGTACAACGTCACCTCCAAGCCTCCCCTGCAGCGGCTAAGCGAGTTCCTGGCGACGCCGCCGGCGAACCCGAAGGATCTCATCGACCCGCAGCGTGCCCAGCTCGTGCGGCACCTCTGTGACAAGGCGGACTTCCGTCCGACTCCAAAGACGCGGATGGTCGGCGACTACGCGGTCGCTGACTCCGACCCGGTGGCCGAGGGCGTCGACTGGCAGGACGTGATTGTCACGCACCCGAACCTGCCCAAGTTCAGGCAACGGCTTCGCTTGTATGACGTACCGCCCAAAGCGTCCGCGTCGGAGCGCAGGCGTATAGAGCAACTTGCCCAGCGCGAATACCAGCTGACCTTCGGCATCCGCCACGAGGGGATCGCGGTTCCCCAGCAGTTCCTAGTGACCGACGACGGTCCCGCTCTCGTCTTCGAGTACCAGGATGCTGAACGTCCGCTCGACGCCTTCCTCGCCGACAAAGGCGCCGCGCTCACGCTTGACGACCGAGTCGCCATGGTCGAGCAGCTCGGGGACATACTCCGGTTCGCGCACAACCGCCATCTGTTCCACCGTGCTCTGTCACCTCAGCGGGTGTGGGTGCGGCCCTCGCCGGCCGGTCCCCGCCTCGAAGTGCGTGATTGGTACTCGGCGCAGAAGGACCGCGAAACGGCCACTTCGACAAGCTGGACCGTCATCAGCCGCGGCGTGACGGACTTGCTCGGCGTCGCCGGCGCCGTAGACCTCGTGTGGCTCGCGCCCGAGGCACGCCAGTCGCTTACCGACGTGCCCGGTGCTCCCTTGGACGTCTTCGGATTCGGAGCATTGGCGTTCCTGATCCTGACAGGCAAGGCACCGGGGACGACAATTGTCGAGGTCCAAGAGCTCCAGCAGCAGGCCGGGCGGTTCGATCCACGGGCGGTCACCGCAGCCCTGCCCGACACGCTCGCCGAGATTGTGGCCGATTTGACCTCCGTAGACGAGGCCGCGCGCCCCGCTTCTGTGGCGGACGCGCTGGAACTGGTCCGCATCGCCTGGGACGAGGTGCGCCGACCTGACGACGACGTCCCGCCGCCGGAGATCGAGGATCCGCGCGACGCCCAGACTGGGGACATGATTGGCGAACGATTCCTCGTGGTCGGTCGCCGCGGCGAGGGCTCGTCGGGCGTTGCCCTCGCGGTGCTGGACGACGCCGCAAACGACGACAAGGAGCTCATCCTCAAGGTTGCACGCGACGACGCGGCCAGCCGCAGGCTCGACGTCGAGGGGGAGGTGCTCGGCGGGCTCGAGCACCCGCGCGTCGTCCGGCTTGTCGAGAGGCTCGAGCTGGGTGGCCGCAACGTCCTGCTTATGTCCGACGCCGGCAAGGAGACCCTCGCCACGCGTCTGGTCAAGGAAGGCCAATCGACTTTGGAGCAGCTGCAGCGCTGGGGCACCGACCTTCTGGAGGCCATGGCCTACCTGGTCGACGTCAAGGGCCTCTTCCACCGGGACATCAAGCCCGCGAACCTGGGCATCGCACCTGACCCTGGCTACCGCAAGCCCCACCTGACCCTGTTCGACTTCTCGTTGGCCCGCGAGCCGCTGGACAACGTTTCCTCCGGCACGCCCGGCTACCTTGACCCGTATCTGGGCAATGGTCGGCGCACTCGTTACGACCGGGCTGCCGAGCTGTGGGCAGTCTCCGTGACGCTGTTTGAGATGGCGACCGGCGTGTTGCCCTGGTGGCCCAACGGCGCGAGTGCACCGGCCGGCACGGCCGACCGGCCGGTGGTCGAGCCGACGTCGTTCGACCCGGCCGTGGGCGCCCCTCTCGCCGAGCTTTTCCGTAAGGCACTGTCGCCGGACGTCAAGGAGCGGTTCGGCAACGTCGAGGACCTCCTGCACGCTTGGAGTGATGTCTTCGCAAGTCTCGCCTTGGACGTCGACGCCCGGCAGAAGGATGACGAGCTCGCTTCCAAGGTCACGCTCGAGACACCGCTGGAACAGTCCGGTCTATCAGCGCACGCACTGTCCGCCCTGCGTCGCCTCGATGGCGTCGTGACGGTGGGCGACGTGCTCGGCGTGCACCCGGTCAAGATCAACGGCATTCGGGGTCTGGGGGAGACCTACCGCAAGGAGATTCAGGCACGAATCGCGCAATGGCGCACCGCACTGAGCCCCGCCGAGCCCTCTCCGGGCGTCGAGGTTGCGCTCGGTGTCGACCGCGTAGTCGACAACCTGCTCGAGATGCTGCCCGCAGCGGATAGGCCGCTCGCGCACGGCCTCCTCGGCCTCGGCGACGACGCCCAATGGCCCACGGCGGCCGAGGTCGCGGCCAGCTTTCAGACCACGCGCGACCGCGTCACGCGCATGCTCGACGACGCAGTCGGCGAGTGGTCGAAGGACAAGCGGTTCCTCGCTGCATGCAGCGAGCTGACCAACATTGTCGCAAACGCCGGGCGCGTCATGACCGTGCCCGAGGCGGTCGCCGCACTCCTAACCCTGCGCGGATCCACGCTCGACGGCGCCGAACGTTCGACCTACGGCACTGCACTTGTGCGGGCGATCGTCGAGCTCGACGCGCGCGGCACCCATCCCGTCTTCGTGCTGCGCCGCCGTGCCGGCGCCAAGGTCGGCCTTCTGGCACTTAGCGAACACGCCGTGACCCCGGAGGACGGCGGAGTCGCCCCGTCTGCAGACCTGCTCTCCGATCTGGCCGGCGAGCTCGGCAGCAAGGCCGATGACCTGGTTGCCGGGGGCATCGTCGCCGCTAGTACGGCGACAACCGCGCTCCGCGGTGTCGTCGACGACCTCGACGGTGCTGGCCAGTGGCAGGTGACCGACGTGCGCCTCCTGCGATTGGCCGCGGCTGCGAGTCAGACGGCGGCAGTGTCGGGGTTCCAGGAGCTGTACCCGCGGGCAATGCCCATCAAGGAGGCCCTGGAGCACGCGATGCGTGGCAAGCCCGGACGCTCTATCAGCCAGATGGCGGTGCGGCGCACGCTCAGTTCGCGGTTCCCGCGCCTGACCGAGCCGCTGCCGAGCTCCGACCGGCTTAACACTCTCATGCGCGAGCTGTTCCCCGAGCTGGTGAACCGGAACGGGCTTTATGAGCCCAAGAGCACCGCGCTGTCCACCACGGGCACGGTCTCGACGACTCAGTTCGCGCCCACACCTGCCGCCGAGGTCGCGCGAAAGCTCACTGAGTCGATATACAGGCATTCGGCGCTCACTCTCACCGTCGCGCCCAAGCGGTACGTCGTTGCCGGGAGGGCCTTGGCCTCAAAGTTCGACATCGATGTGCTCGACGTCGCCGAGCTCGTCATCAGCGCTACCAAGGAGCAGATCGAGAAGGCCGGCGGTATCTGGAGCGGTCTGCTCGGCTATGACGCCCTGGGCCATGACAGCAAGCAGTGGAAGGCGCTCGAGGGTGTCGTCCAAAGGTCGGTCGAACCGGTGTGGGCAGAACGACTCAGCTCGCATCGGCCGCTTCTGCTGACCAACGCCGGGCCGCTGGTGCGCTACGGCATGACCTCGCTGCTTGCCACCATGCTGGATACCGGCACGCGGCGGCCTGCCGCCCGCTGGCTGCTGGTCGCCAAGGCCGGCGACGCCCGCGCCCCGCTTTTGGAAGGCCGGTCGGTACCGCTGGGCCCGAGCGGCTGGATAGATCTTCCGCGCGATGTGGCCCAGCTCACTAACTACACCAACGAACTTCAGCGCACTAATCTTGGAGACCATGCATGATCGACTCTTCTGCCCTCCTTGCCGCCCTCAAGGTACAGCTGCGGACGTTGCAGGCCGACCTGAAGGAGCGCGCCGACGACCCAACCACCACTTGGGGCGCCGCCCTCCAGGGGGAGCACGCCGAAGCATTGCGCCGCGAGCGCACGGGGCTCCCTTGGAGTGTGTGGCGCGACAACGAAGTCGATCAGGCGGCCGTCGAATGGATCGTCGCTACGACGTTCGTCCGCTTCTGTGAGGACAACGACCTGCTCGTCGGCGCCACGCTCGACGGAATGCCCGTCCAGGTCGGCTGGATCGCCGGGCCCGGCGACCGTATCCTCCGCGCACGCGAGAACCAGACCGCCTACTTCCGCGTCAATACCAGCCACCACGACCGCGACTGGCTCCAGCAGTCCTTCCGCGTGCTGGCAGCCCAACCCGCCGGAGCATCTCTTGTCGACCCCCGGCACAACCCGGTCTGGACCGCAGAGATCAGCGCCGAGGCTGCAAAAGGCCTCGTCGACTTCTGGCGCCGCACTTACGACGACGGCGCGCTGGTGCACGACTTCACCGACCCCGGCCTGGACACCCGTTTCCTCGGCGACCTCTACCAGGACCTGTCCGAGCACGCAAAGAAGACTTACGCGCTGCTGCAGACGCCGGTGTTCGTCGAAGAATTTATCCTTGATCGCACCCTTACCCCCGCGATCGCCGAGTTCGGCGTCGGCGGGCTCAAGCTGATCGACCCCGCCTGCGGATCCGGTCACTTCCTGCTCGGAGCGTTCGAACGCCTCAACCAGCAGTGGGCCACCGACGCTCCCGGCATGGACCCCAAGCAGCGTGTGCGCAAGGCGATGGACTCCATCCACGGCGTCGACCTCAACCCGTTCGCCGTCGCGATCTCCCGATTCCGCCTAACCGTCGCGGGAATCCTGGCCGCAGGCGAGAAGTCTTTGGTCGGCGTAGAGGAGTGGGGATTCCATTTGGCTATTGGAGACTCGCTTCTCGGTCAGCAAGGCGTCACCAAACCTCTCTTTGGCGACGACACTTATACCTATGCCACCGAGGACCTCGCTGAATACATCGACATCCTCAAGCCCGGGCGGTACCACGTGGTCGTAGGCAACCCGCCCTACATCACCGTCAAGGACAAAGTCCTCAACCAAATCTACCGAGAGGCCTACAAAACGGCGGCAGGCAAGTATGCGCTGTCGGTGCCATTCATGGAACTATTCTTCCGTCTCGCGATCAAGGGTGGAGCAGGGCAGGGTTCCGGCCACGTTGGGCAGATCACGTCCAACTCGTTCATGAAACGTGAGTTCGGCAAGAAAGTCATAGAGGACCTCTTCGCTGGCTATCACATCGACAATCCTGTCGACCTGACCCACGTCATAGACACTTCAGGCGCCTACATCCCAGGCCACGGGACGCCAACCGTCATCCTAATCGGACGACGACGCCGGCCTGTCGCAGGCGATGTTCGGGCAGTCCTCGGGGTTCGTGGTGAGCCGGGACAGCCCGAGGACCCGTCGAAGGGGCTGGTCTGGACCGAGATAAACGCGAACATTGACAGCCCGGGCTTCGACGGCACCTACGTAAGCATCGTCGACCTCGCCCGCGAGACCCTGTCGACATTCCCTTGGTCGCTTAGCGGCGGTGGCGCGGGGGCGACGATGGCAATGATCGAGGGTGCGGCGGAGGGGAAGCTCCACGCGTATGTAGAGTCAGTCGGGTTCTCTGCCATTACTGGTGACGACGAATTTCTGACTGCGCCGTCTCGTATTGCGGCCCGACTCCGCAACGAAGGTGCACCGCCATTCGTCCTGGGCGATGAAATACGCGACTGGTGCGCGTCGGAGTCGCTTGTTAGTCTCGTGCCGACGGCACTCGACGGTGTTGAGCTGGAGCCATCAGTGGAGTTGGCCAGATTTCTCTGGCGAGGGAGGGCCGTGCTCTCCAACCGAAAGTATTTCGATAAGACGCCGAGCCAACGCGGTCTTCGATGGTTCGAGTACGCGATTCAGTTCCCGGCTAGAAACGTGGCTCCTCGAAAGCTGGTATTCGCGTTTGTGGCGACCCACAACCACTTCGTGCTCGACCGTGGCGGGAAGGTCTTCAAGCAGTCCGCGCCAGTGATCAATTTGCCGGACGACGCAACCGAGGAACAGCACCTCGAGCTGCTCGCCGTGCTAAATAGCTCGGTGGCGTGTTTTTGGCTCAAACAGGTCAGCTATCCGAAGGGCGGTGACCCAGTCGGCGATGACGGTGCACGCGTCAGCGCCGAGGGCTGGAGTGATCGCTTCGAGTTCACAGGAACCAAGCTTCAAGAGTTTCCGCTTCCGTCGAAACTGCCGGGAGACCGGGGAAAGCTCCTGGACCAGCTAGCTCAGCTGCTCGGTGCCGTTTCGCCTCGGGCTGTCATTTCTGCCTGGTTGGCCGACAGTGGAGGACTTGATCTGGGAGAACGCATCGCGGCGGCTCGACGAGAATGGGCCGAACTGCACCGTCGCATTGTGTTCGAACAGGAAGAGCTTGACTGGGAGACATACAGGCTTTACGGCCTCGCCGAAGAGGAAATGACGTATAGCGGATCGGCCACGGATCAGATCGTTCCGGGGCAGCGGTCCTTCGAAATTGCGCTTGCTCGCCGTGTGGAGGACGGCACAGAACTGAGCTCCTGGTTCTCTCGGCATAGTTCCGTGGCGCTGACCACGCTGCCGACCGTATGGTCGGAGGAATATCGGGACGTCGTGGAGAAGCGTCTTGAGCTGATCGAGGTAGATCGGAGCATACGCCTGCTCGAGCGCCCGGAGTACAAGCGTCGGTGGGCGACTGTTCCATGGGACAAACGGCTCCAGGATGCGCTGGAAGCTTCTATTCTCGAATGCCTCGAGCGGGTAGAACTTTGGCGCGACTACCAGGGTCCGAGCACTCGTTCGGTGGCTCAGCTGGCGGATTTATCGCGAAACGATGACGTCCTGCTCGAACTCGCACGAGCTCTGACCGGCAGTGCCGAGCCTGATCTCGCGGCGGTCATCGGTTCACTTGCGCCGATGGAAGCTGTTCCCTATGTCGCTGCGTACCGGTACAAGCCCTCGGGACTGGAAAAGTTTAGCGAGTGGCAGGCTATCTGGGACCTGCAGCGGCGCGAGGACTCGGGGGAGAAGGTCACAATCCCGGTTCCGCCGAAGTACTCGACGCCGGACTTCCAGAAAGTTGAGTACTGGAAGGCCCGGGGCAAGCTCGACGTACCCAAGGAACGGTTCGTACTGTATCCGGGCGTCGGTCGCGAGGGAGACAACAGCCTCGTGCTCGGCTGGGCCGGCTGGAGCCACCGTGACCAGGCGGTCGCGCTGGTCCGCGAGATCATGAACCAGCAGGCCCTCGGTGCGCCTAACGAAGCCCTGGTACCCATGGTTGCCGGGCTTGTCGAACTGGAGCCGTGGCTGCACCAGTGGCACACCGAGCTCGAACCGGAGTTCGGGTCCAGTGCGGCGCAAGCGGTCACCAGCCAGATCGACCAGCTCCTAGCACAGTTGGAAATGACCCGCGACGATGTGAACGCTTGGCGTCCGCCGGCGGCGGCGCGGCGACGTCGCAGCGCTTGATCGACCTTGGATTCACACGCCGCAGTAGACGAGAAGCGACCTATTTGATGAACGGAAATTCCCACCGATGAGCACCCACACCACAGGCGCCTTGGCTATGATGTTGCGCGATGCGATTCACGTCCCCGAGGCCGTCCATGATGACGACTTCGTCATGCGCATCCACGAGGGTGTTCCCGCCGCTGAGCAGACCCTCAAGGACTACGTAGTCACGGAGAAAATCTCCGAGGCGTTCGGCGAGGGTCTGACCCTTGTGAAGTCCGCGCTAACTCGCGGGAACGCCAAGGGTGCGTTCATCCACGGCTCGTTCGGTGCTGGTAAGTCGCACTACATGGCCGTGATGCACTTGCTCCTGACCGGGAACCCGCACGCGCGGGCGCTGGAGGGGCTGCAGACTGTCGTCAGCGAGCACACCGATGTCTTATCCCGGAAGTTTCTAGCAGTCGACTACCACCTCATTGGTGCGGAGTCCTTCGAGAGTGCTTTGTTCTCGGGGTACATAAACACCGTCAAGGCGAAGCACCCGAAGGCTGCCGCCCCAGTGCTCCACCAGAGCGCCCTTTTGTTCCAGAATGCCCAAGGGCTGCGGGCGCAGATGGGAGACGAGCTCTTCTTCTCGAAGTTTGCGGCTGACGTCGACCCCGTGCTCGGTACCCTGAGCGAGGGCGGGCTCGCCGCCCCCGAGCTCGACGCGGCCGCCAACGGCACGGCGAGCGACCGCGACCGGCAGGCGGTGGCCGCGAAGCTCGTGGAGACCTACTTCCCGGCCTATACCTCCACCTCCGCCTGGCTGCCGATTGACCAGGGCCTGCGGATCATGACCGCCCACGCCAAAGACCTAGGCTACGACGGACTGGTCCTGTTCCTAGACGAGTTGGTGCTGTGGCTGGCCAATCACCTTCGTGACTCCGCGTTCATCCAGAACGAGACCTCCAAAGTGGCCAAGCTCGTCGAGACCGGGTCGGGGCAGATGGCGATCCCGATGATCTCGTTCGTCGCGCGGCAGCGAGCGCTGAAGGAGTTTCTTGGTGGCGGCAACGTCGGCGCCGAGCAAGTCGCGCTGGAGGACTCGTTCCAGTGGTGGGAGGACAGATTCGACAAGATCACGCTCGCCGCGGCCGACCTTCCAGAGATCGTCAACAAGCGTCTGCTGACCCCCATGTCGGAGGCGGGCAAGACGGCCTTGGCCGCTGCCGTCGCCCGCGTGCGTGCCAACCCGACGGACTGGAAGCATTTGCTGACGGATACAGCAGGTTCGGGCGCCGTCGACTTCGAGAAGGTCTACCCGTTTTCCCCAGCGCTCGTGGACGCCATGGTCGCCCTGTCGGCGATCATGCAGCGGGAGCGCACCGCGCTGAAGATCATGAGCGAACTGCTGTACAGGGGGCGTGATGAGCTCACTGTGGGCGACGTCATCCCGGTCGGCGACCTGATCGACGCCGTCGTGCTCGGCGATGCCAAGCCGCTGACGGACGATATGGTAAAGGTCTTCGAGGCGGCAGCCGCGTTCTACCGCGGCAAGATGCGCCCGTACCTGATGGACAAGCACCATGTCAGCGGGGCAGACCTTCGGACGCTCGACCGGGACCACCCATTCCGCCGCGAGGACCGCCTCGCCAAGACCCTCCTCGTTGCGGCGATCGCCCCAGGGGCCACATCGCTGAAGGACTTGACGGCGTCCAAGCTCGCCGCGCTCAACTTCGGCAGCGTCGTGTCGATGTTCGGAGGGAATGTGTCAGGGCAGGTCGTGACACTGGCCACCGAGTGGCAGGGCAAGTTCTCTGAGATCACAGTCGGCTCGACCGCGGACCCGGTGATCAGCCTGCAGCTCACGGGCGTAGACTTCGATGCCATCCTCGCGCACGTCACGCAGGAGGACTCCCACGCGAACCGCCGTCGAGTTATCCGCGACACCCTCGTCGCAGAGATCGGCGCCGCCGCCACCGGTTCGTTCGCGGGCGAGTACACGCTCGACCACGTCTGGCGTGGCCAGAAGCAGACAGTCGACGTCGTGTTCGGGAACGTCCGTGACAAGGTCGCGCTCCCCGTCGAGGCGCTTAAGGCGTCGGACGGGCGTTGGAAGCTCGTAGTCGACTTCCCGTTCGACGACATGGATGACCGCGGACCGTCCGACGACGTCGAGCGCATCTACACGCTTCGGCAGGAAGGCATCCTCACCGACACGATCGCGTGGGTGCCGCACTTCCTGACCACGCAGCGCATGGAGGACGTGGGCAAGCTGGTTCAGCTCGAGTACCTGCTCACCGGCGACCGGTTCGACCAGTACGCCGCGAACCTGCCGGTGAACGACCGCGAGCCAGCACGCCGGTTGCTGACGGGACAGCGCGATTCGCTGCGCAGCCAGCTGGCCGCGCTCCTGCGCCAGGCCTACGGCGTCGACGCCAAGAACGAGGAGAACCTCGGGACCTTTGTCGCCGGGACCAACTTCGTCACTCTAGCCGACGGGTTTACACCGACGCAGCCCTCAGTAGCGACATTGCGCGACGCCGTCGCCGGCGTGCTCGGTTCCGCTCTGACCGCCCGATACCCCAAACACCCAGAGATCGAGCGCGGCGTCGAGGAGGTCCGCCGGGCTGAGCTGAACGCCGTGCTGGACCTGGCGCGCAAAGCCGTGGACGCCGGCGGGCGTCTGGCTGGCGTTGACCGGACCACCGGAACTCGCGTGCGTCGCGTGGTTACCGCTTACGGCGTCGGGGCCCTGCGCGAGACCACCTACGCGCTGGACGCCCAGCACTTCGCTTTCTTCGACGAGTTCACCCGCGCCGCGGGCACCGACGACGTGTCCGTCGGGACTCTGCGGGGCGTGCTGGCGGAGCGTGGCATGACGGCCGACGCCATGGACCTGCTGGTCCTGGCGTGGGCGAAGATCACCGACCGCGAGTGGTACCGGGCCGGCGCCCGCACATCCGAGCCAGGCATCGGTTCTCTGACCGCTGACATGCTCCTGCGCGAGCCCGCGCTGCCGTCCGAGGAGGAGTGGCAGGTCGCGCTGACCCGCGCCAAGGCGCTGTTCGGCGTGGGAGCCGACGAGTACCACCTGTCGACCGCCGCGCTGCAGCGCGTGACCGACGCGCTCATCGGCAAGGTCCGACCAGCGGTACACACGACGGAGGAGGCCGCAGCAGAGCTGTCCGCTCACTTCGAGACACTTGGGCTGGACGAGACCATGGCGCGGTGGCAGACGGTGACACGGGCACGGGATCTGGTCGCCCTCCTTCATGCGTCCGATGGGCCGCTGGCGCGGATCGAGGCTCTTGCCCAATTCGACCTCCCTGCCGAGTCGCAGGCCATCGCCCTTTCGATCAGTGCGTCCGGCGACCTCGTGGCCGCCCTGCGCGGTGCGAACTGGGGGCTCATCGACAGGCTGCCCGCACTCGGCGGCGACCGCGCGGCCCGTGCGCTGGCTCAGCTGCGAGAGATCGCAAGGCAGGCAGAGCTGCACGCCGCGCTCAAGCCGGCCCTCGACGCTGCAGCGGGCGAGGCGACCGAGGCTCTACTCGACGATCCTAACGAAGTCGAGCGGCGCCGTCGGGACGAGGAAGAGCGGCGTCGCCGGGAGGCGGAAGACGCACATCAGCGAGAAGAAGCGGAGCGAACAGCTGCTGAGGAGCGCGCGGCTCGTGAGGCGCAGCTCCTGCGTGAGCGAGAACAGCTTGAGACCCAGCGTCGTGAGCAGGAGGAGCGCGAGGCGGAGATCGCTCACAAGCTCGCCGAGCTCAACCGGATCCGTCTGGAAGATGAGGAGCGTCAGCGGCAGCGGACAGCTGAGAAGAGCCAGCTTGTCGCACGCGTCGTCGAGGTCCAGGAAATCGGGAGGAAGATCAGCGACGAGCTGGCCAATCCAGTTCAGGGCAAAAAACTACGGGTGAGCTGGAGGTGGGAGTGATCAGCGCCCCGACCGAAGTGACCCGCGCCGTCGCCGTCTCTGAGGCGCTTGTGCGGTCACGCGCAGCCGAACTCATCGCCAAGGGCGGCGACTCGCGCGTGCTCGTGATGCGCGCCCAGCCCCGCTGGCACAGCGGGAACCTGACCATCGAAGGTCGACGTGTACGGGTGGTCGAGGGCATCTCCCAGCTGGCGATACTCTACGCCTACGCCTCACAGACCGACGACGAGTACTTGGTAGTGCTCACCGACCGACCACGCTCCGATCTCGGCGACACCGTGCTTGCCCGGGCCTACCGGCAGCAGATCGAGGACCCCGATGAATGGGGAAGTGTTCCGGCATTGTTCGGCGGAGCGCGTGAAGTCAGCCGCGAGTTGCGCCGGCTTGACTGGGCGGCCACTGCTCTGCTCGACCACGAGCCTGCAGGGGGGTGGGCGCCGTCGACCGACCTCGCCGTGACCGCCGAGCACGCCATTGGCGGACTGCTCGCGCACATGCTGGAGATGGACTCGGGCGACCTCGACGGCGTCATCATTCTCAGCGCGCTGAGCAACGGGTCTCGCGCTTCCTGGTCTGCGGTGGAACCGAAGCTACAAGACCACCTGATCGAGTGGGCTGAGCGGGAGTACGGCACCGCCGCCGGGTTCGCGCTTCGCACGGCCGCCGTTCCGGGCGGGCTCGTCAAGCCCCTCGCGCTCGGGCTGGCCATCGACGTGCTGTGGCCTCACCCTGCCGGCGATCTCACCGAGGAGCTGGTTGCCGCGCGCACCCGGTTGCTCGAGCGCTACGTGGGCGGCCGATCTATTACACCGCTGCAGGCGCGGGAGATCGCCAATGCCTCGGTGTCCGCTGTGCTGCGCCTGTCGAGAGAGGGTGACCCCGAGGGGCGGCTGGGCGTGGTACTCGACCAAGCCGAAGCGCTGCTGCGCGATAATCTGGGCTGGCCCACCGGCGCGGAGCGGTCGGCGATCCTGCGCCCCGGATTCACCGCTCGGCTACGAGCCCTCGGGCAGTCGCTCGACGTCGGGGCGGGGAGCGAGGAGGCACTGGCGGCGGTGCTCGAGCACCGCGAAGCAAGCCTGGACGGATACGACCTCCCACCGCGGATGGCCGTGCGACTTGCCCGCTGGTTGGCCACCAAGGAGCAGGAGGTGCACACCTTCGGAGGTGACCTGCAGCGGCAGCTCGACGATGGCGCCTGGGTCGATGCGGCCCTCGGCGTGCTTTGGAGCGGTTCTACTGACGCGCAGGTGGGCGCCGCGTATGGGCGGCTGATCGAGCGCGTGCGCGCTCGGCGCCGCACGCGCGATGAGGCAGCCGCGACGCACTTGGGTGACTCGCCTGCGGAGCGTTCGCTCGCCGAACAGGCCGAAGGACCGGCGGTCGGAATTGAAAACGTTCTTCGCGCTGTCGTCGACCCGTGGAAGTCCCACGGCGGCGTGCTCCTGGTGGTATTGGACGGGATGAGCGCTGCAGTCGCCGTCGACCTCGCCACCGAGGTTGGGCGTTCGGGGCTCGTCGAGTGGGTCCCGGCCGCCACCAAGCGCCGACTTGCTGCGGCGGCTGCGCTGCCGACTGTGACAGGGATCTCACGCACGAGTCTGTTGTGTGGCGAGATTCGGGGTGGCAACTCGACGACGGAGAAGGCCGGTCTCGGAGTGGCGTTCCCTGGCGCGAGGGTGTTCCACAAGGGCGAGCTGCGGGCCACAGGTGGGGCCCAACTCGGGGAGATCGTCGCGTCGGCGATCGCCGACCGGACCGTCCCCGTAGTCGGCGTGGTCATCAACGCCATTGACGATGCGACGCACAAAACCGACACCGCCGGTCGGCCTTGGGCCCTGGGGGACCTGGAGCCGCTGCGGGCGCTGCTCAATGCCGCGTCGATCGCCGGACGCGCCGTCGTGCTGACCTCCGACCACGGCCACGTGGTCGAGAGGCAGACCGAGATGCTGCCCGCTGTGGCTGGCGGAGATTCGCGCTGGCGACCAGCGAATTCGGGTCCTGTCCGAGATGGCGAACTGCTGGTAAGGGGGCCGCGCGTCGCGCTCGACGCAGGCGAGGCCGTCCTCCTGTGGCGTGACGACTTACGGTACGGGGCGGCTCGGGCCGGTTACCACGGTGGTGCGTCTTTGGCCGAGCTGACCGTGCCGGTCCTGGTGTACCAACGATCGCTGGCGCTGTCGGCGCCAGACGGATGGGAGGCTGCGCCGCCGCAGGCGCCCGCATGGTGGAACGACCCGGTCATCGAGACGCCGTCCGCGCCTGCGGCTTCTCCAGCGAAGAAGGCGCACAAGAAGCCCACCGTCGGTAAGACGCCGCCCGCGTTGTTCGAGTTCGACGAGCCGCAGACTCCCGCGGCGGCGAAGTCGGACGACCTCGTTACCCGAGTGCTCGGGTCGTCGGTCTATTCCGAGCAGATGGGGCTCGCCGGGCGCGCAGCTACCGGCGCCGGATCGCTCGTGGAAGCGGTGCTGCGCATGCTCGTGGACCGCGGTGGGCGAGCGCACCAGGACACGGTCGCGTCGGCCGCGGGACTGTCTTACGCTGGCATCGGGCAAGGGCTGTCTGTGGTCAAACGCGTCCTGAACGTCGAGGGCTACGACATCCTGTCCTACGACAGCGATGGTGAGACCCTGCGGCTCGACATCGACCTGCTCAAAGACCAGTTCGGAGTGGTGTGATGGCGGATGTTGCGATCAGCCAGCGGCGGCGCAGGGAGATCATCAACGCCCTGCGCCGCGGCACCGTGCCGCAACAAGGGCTCGACGTCATGGCCGTGGGGCTCGGCAGCTTCGAGGCCGCGATCGATGCCGAGCTGGACGCAATCAAGCACGGCGCAGCTCAGTTCAAAGCCGTCCGGGGTGAATACGGTTCCGGCAAGACGTTCTTCTCCCGCTGGCTCACAGAGCGGGCCAAGAAAATGAACTTCGCGACCGCCGAGATCCAGATTTCTGAGACCGAGACGCCGCTCTTCAAACTGGAGAAGGTCTACCGGCGCATCGTCGAGAACCTTTCGACGCCTACCGTCTCCAGCGGAGCCCTCAGCGACGTCATTGACGGCTGGCTATACGTGCTCGGACAGGATGTCCAGGCCGCCGGACCCGCTGACGCGGCTGACCTCGAGCTTCGGACGGACGAGTTGCTCGAGAAGCGCCTCGCATCGGTGTCGAAGGAGGCACCCGCGTTCGCCATGGCGCTGCGGGCCTACCGCCAGATGAGTACGAGCGCGAAGAATGCCGAGGCGGATGCCCTTCTGGCGTGGTTAGGTGGCCAGCCGCATATTTCTGCCAGCGCTCGCCGGTCGGCTGGCGTGCGAGGCGAGCTCGACCACTTTGGCGCCCTCGGGTTCCTCCAAGGGCTCCTGACCGTGCTGCGCGACTCGGATTACGCGGGGCTCGTCCTCGTCCTGGACGAGGTCGAGACACTCCAGCGAATGCGATCCGACGTGCGCGAGAAGTCCCTTAACGCGCTGCGCCAGCTCATGGACGAAGTCGATAGCGGACGCTTCCCGGGCCTGTACCTCCTCATGACGGGGACGCCGGCCTTCTACGACGGCCATCAGGGCGTCCAGCGACTTCCGCCACTCGCCCAGCGTTTGCAGACCGACTTCGCCACCGACGCACGATTCGACAACCCGCGGGCGACGCAGATCCGCCTGCGTGGGTTCACACTTGAGTCGTTGGTTGAGCTCGGCAGCCGCGTCCGCGACATCTACGCCGCGGGGACCGAGCATGCCGAGCGCATCCACGCGGTCGTGGACGACACCTACATCGCTGACCTCGCCGGTGCAGTCGCTGGTGAACTGGGTGGCCGGACGGGGGTAGCGCCTCGCGTATTCCTCAAGAAGCTGGTGGCCGATGTACTCGATCGTGTCGATCAGTTCCCGGACTTCGACCCGCGCAAACACTACGATCTCACGCTCAGCGTCTCCGAACTTACCGACGTCGAGCGGGAAGCTCAGACACGCGGTGCCCTGCCCGCTGCGTCGTCGGTCGACGACGTCGACATAGGGTTCTAGCGCCGTGACAAGCGGCACTAGCCTCGACGAGGCCATCGAGTACCACGTCGTCAACTCGCTAGGCTGGTCCAGCCTGCGCCCTCTGCAGGCCGCCTCCGTCGAACCCGTGCGATCGGGCGCCGACTGCGTGCTCATCGCACCCACGGCTGGCGGCAAGACTGAGGCTGCCGTCTTCCCCCTGCTCTCGTCGGTGGTTCAGGAGCAATGGCACGGCCTGTCCGTCCTCTACGTGACACCGCTACGGGCGCTGCTGAACAACCTGCACCCACGTATCACCAAGTACAGCGACTGGCTTGGCCGCCGCGTCGGACTATGGCACGGGGACGTCGGCGACACCGCGCGCAGGCGCATCCTCGCCGACCCGCCGGACATCCTGCTGACCACACCCGAGTCACTCGAAGCGCTGCTCGTGTCGCGGCGCGTCGAGCACGACCGGTTGTTCTCGGGGCTACGAGCCATCGTCGTCGACGAACTGCACTCGTTCGCGTCCTCTGACCGCGGATGGCACCTGCTCGGCGTTCTGGCTCGCCTGGAACGGATAGCCGGGCGCCCGATCCAGCGGGTCGGGCTGTCGGCGACGGTCGGCAACCCGGAGCAGATCGGCCGCTGGCTACAAGGTGGCGAGGCCGCGACGGGGCCGGGGGAACGGGAACTTCGGGTGGTCTCCGAGGAGACAGCGGCATCTGCGCCCGAGCCTGAGGTGATGCTCGACTACGTGGGCTCGGTGGCCAACGCAGCGAAGGTCGTCGCGGCACTCCACCGCGGCGAGAAGCGGCTAGTCTTCTGCGAGTCGCGCAGGGTCAGCGAGCAGCTTGCGTTCGAGCTGCGCACGTTTGGCGTCGAAACGTTCGTGTCCCACTCGTCGCTCTCCGCAGAGGAGAGGCGCCGGTCAGAGCAGGCATTCGCCGAGACTCAGAACACTGTCATAGTAGCCACATCGACGCTCGAGCTAGGGATCGACATCGGCGACCTAGACCGCGTCATCCAGATCGACGCCCCACGAACTGTTGCCTCATTCCTCCAGAGGCTCGGGCGAACGGGACGCCGACCAGGGACGAGGCGCAACACGTTGTTCCTAGCCACCAGCCCGGACTCGTTGCTGGAGGCCGCAGGGCTCCTCCTTTTGTGGACGCGCGGCTTCGTCGAGGATGTCACGCCGCCACCACACCCGCGACACCTCACCGCCCAGCAGCTTCTGGCACTAGCGCTGCAGGAAGGCGCCTATGGGGCCAACACGTGGCGGGAGTGGTGGGGATCGTTGGGACTGATGGACGAAGGCGATGAAGTGCTCGCATATTTGCGAAACGAAGGTTTCCTCGTCGAGGACGGCGGACTGCTGATGATTGGGCCGGCCGCCGAGAAGTCGTTCGGCCGGCGCCACTTTATGGACCTGCTCAGCTCATTCAACGCCGAGAAGGAACTGCGCGTGATGAGCGGGAACAAGGAACTCGGGTTCATTTCACCGCTGGCGTTGCCACGCGAGGGCTCTGACAAGCTCGACGCCAAGCCCATCCTCATGAATGGTCGGGCCTGGCATGTCGAGCAAGTGAACTGGGAACGGTTCGAAGTCCTTGTCAGCCCGGTGACCCACAAGGGCGACGTCCGGTGGCAAAGCGACGCAATCGCGCTGTCGTTCGAGATGATGCGAGCGCAACGGGATGTGGTTCTCGGCGAGACGCCAGATGTGCCGCTGTCACGGCGAGCGACCGAGCGGCTGGAACTCGTCCGCCATACGCGGTTCGACCAGGTCTCACGGGACGGGCTCGTCCTCGAACGAACGGGGCACGACTCCCACCTCTGGACCTGGGCGGGGCTCAAGGCCAACGAGACACTGCGAGCTGGCCTGGGAGGAGTGGAGGGGCAGTCGTACAACGACGTCATGGTCCTGCGCGGTGCGGGCGATCTGGGGCGGCTCGCAGAGATCTCGTTCGACGACGTGGTACCGCGCATCCCTGTGGAGATGGTGGAGAACCTGAAGTTTTCGGCGGCGCTGCCAGAAGCGACGGCTATCAAGACGCTCTCGGAACGGTTCGCCGACGGGGCAGGTGCAGCAGCGGTTGCAGCGGATCACATGACACGCATGGCCGATCGGAGCGATTCCTGAACAGGGTGCGGCACCGTGAATGAGCCCTTTGCGATTGCGCGTGGCAGGTAGGACGCTGCACCAGCTCCTGGACGCGTCACTGGACCACGAGCAAGTGCAGGCTCCGTTCGCCGCTGCCGGCGAGCCTGACCACTGCCAGGGCGGGGCGACGTACAGCCAAATTTCTTGACCATGAGTGGCGCCCCCTGCAACTGTAATTCTCGGGGCTAAAGATGACTTCAGCAGCATCGCCGCCGTGGTGAGCAAAACCATTGGCCGCGCAACGCTGCGGTGATGCGCGGGCCAGTACGAGGGCCTGTGAGGAAGTGATCGGTGTTACGCGATGATCCGCAGACGCCGCGGTAGCTGCGTGTCGCGGGCACGGCCAACGCCCGTCCCGAGCGGTCGTCCTTTGGCTGTCTTCGGTTTGGCCGGGGCAGGGTGAGGGACCGGCTCACCAGCGCGTTCTATGGGACTCCCAATAAGCTCTGTGTAATCCTTCCCGGCTTCACGGAGCCAGTAGGGCGTGGCTCCCAGCAACGGTGCGTTGTCGATGACGGCCGTCGCGTCGAACGTCGCGGTCCAGGGCTCGAACTTCTGTTCATCAAGGAGTCCGCGGGGGATCCATTTCGCCGCGCCTTTTCCGTGACCGACGGCAAAATCAGCTTCGAGGCGGAAAAAACTTTCGCTCAATTCGTGGCGGGCGGGGAAGTAGTCGCCCCATGATGCGACACCGATGCGTGCAGCGGGTGAGTCGGTGCCCGTCCCTGGGAACTCTCGGAGGACGACGTCGCTGATGGCGTTGCGTATGGCCGTCAGAGGATTTGTCCCATCCTTCCGGCGAGGGTGTGGGGCCGCGATAAAGACGACAGTAAGCCCACTCGTCTCCATCGGGTGTGCCGCGAGAGCCTGAGCCCATCGGCGGACCTTGCTCTCCAATCCTCGTGACGCTGTGGCGGTGATTTCGTAGGCGATCCGCAGGCCGTCGGTGCGGACGATCACCCCGTCGGCGCGACGGTTGTCCGGCCTCTTCACAGTCTTGCCGAGTCCGCTGCCAAGGAGCAGGTCCACAGAGGCGAATGTTTCGCCCAGGACCGTTCCTATGGGTAGCCATTCACTAGCACGGATCGCAAGCTCGGCTGCGAGGACGTTGTGCCTGTCGTATTGTCCCCCGGAGGACCAGGGTTGGCCTCCGGTCACGGTCAGTGACTCGGGGCCGGTCAGGGTTGGTTCGACAAGCTGTTTGTAGACGTCCGTGGCTGCTGGACGGTACAGGATGTTGCGGCCGGGCTTGATGCCCGAATACTGCCGGGGAACCGGAAACCAGCCAAGGTCCACGAGATCAGCAGAGAAGGAAGCGGCGAGAGGCGCACTGCGGTAGTCCAGGAACTTCAAGCAACCGGTGAAAGCGGCGAGCTGTTCTGCGGTGACAGTGCGGTAAGCATGCATGACGGACCATGCGTTCTGTCGTGCGATCCGGCCCCGATTTGCGGTCAGGAGGCGCAGGTGTTCGCCGTCGTCCATGAGAAGGCGCGGCGGGACGCCTGGTGCTGCTCCGTGGTCACGGCGATAACGTTCGCCATAGGCCGTCGTCCAGTTCGCCTGGCTGCCTGGCACCCACAGCTCATCCCAGTATGGATCGACCCGCTGGGCCGTAGAGACGGCATCCAGAGTGCAGGCGGACGGCAGCATCGATGCGTGGATGCTTTCGGGCGTCTTCCGCCGAGGGTGTTGTGCGTTCACTGGGAACACCTGCCGGCCGTGCTGGCGATGGCGAAGGACGGTGAGTCATTCTTGACGTCTCTTCTTGTTTTCCCTGCGCTAGTTCCGGTGCAGGGAGAGGCGGGAAAGTCCTGGGCGTGCGATTCTCGGTCCATTAAGGATCTCTTCGATGATGACGGCGTCTGCCGCAATAGTTGGCTCATACAACGGAACATGCGTAGACGCAGGGACAAAGGCGGCCCGGCGGGAAACATCACCGATTTGCGGCTCTGATTACGCCAGAAGCGCGGCTGCAAAACGCCGCGAATCCCCCAACCCGGGCCTGGAACGAGACTTCCGTTTCCCTTGTTTCCGGGTGCTGTATCGAGGACGCCCCAGGCAGAGGGGATACTTCGCCATTCACTGATGAGGGGGAGGACCTTGAACTTGAAGCCGTGACGATGCAAACGCCTGTGGATGGATCGAGACGGCGACATGAGGCATGAGGCATTAGGACTGGGGTTCGGCGTGAGCGCGTCTAGGGATGGTGTTGTAGGAGGCCGGAAAAGGACGGCTCCGGCGTGCCCGGGCGGCGAAGCGGCTGCCGCCGCCTGTCGGGCACCGTGCTGGTTGCGTGAGATTGTCAGTGACTGGAAGCGAACCGGGAGAAGTTTGGTTGGCTGATCGATCTGCCAACGGTTAGAGATCGCGGGTGAGACTCGTCAGAGTCGAACCTCCTCATATAGCGCCCGCTCTCGAGAACCCTCCCGTTTCCCAGGCTTGTCGGCTATCGCCGCCGGCCTTGGGCGGAAGTCCTCGTCTGGATTCGGCGCGGTCGTTCATCACCTTGGCTCGCTGGCCCTCAGCCTTTGAAAGGGGGCGACGGTGTTCCAACGCATCGCGTGGTCTGACCGGAGGCTGACAGGCTACGGTTGTCCGGCCAGACAGTCAGGCGAATGCTGAAGGAATGCTCGGCGGTTGGGGTTGGCCGCCTCGATCGAAGTGGAGTCCCGGCGGGAAGCGGCGAGTGCAAAGAGGCAAGCGCCCGTGCGGCGCCCCGGGCAGGAACCTAGAACTCGGGGTCACTCGGCCGGACGACTCCGACGCCTGACAGGGCACCGGTGAGGCCGACGGATCCCATGAGTTTGATTTCGGTGAGGGCATAGGAATATGGGGTTCCCACGCACACCACCGATGCCGTGATGAGCGGGGTGAAGCTGGGGGCAACCTTGGAAAGTACGGAGCGGAGGAGTCGGCAGTACGATACGCGTGCCCCGGGAGGGTGCGATGGGAGGAAACGGGCCAGAAGCGCGGCCGGGTTCACCATCATCGCCGAGAGCTAGCGAATGCGTCCGCCAACCGAAGGCGGCGGTTACGAGGACGCTGATCGTCCGGGAGACCAGGACGATTGGTGGCCAAGGCATCGGCAAACGGCGTTCGGAGTTGGCCGGCAACGGTTGTCGCCCTATGGGAGCGAGCTTCACCAGCCAGCCGTGAAAGTGGCAAGGAGTCTTTGATGGGACCGACCGACCCTCACAGGTCGGTGGCTCGATGACGCCCTCTAAACCATTCTGGCCTCGGAAAGCTGGCGGGCCCGCCCGAGCCACAGCCGCCCCGGAGAGGTCAACGCAGCTACAAAGCCTCACAGTGGCTGAAACAGGATTCCGACGCAGTTGTGCCAGCCCGGCCACTCCACCAAGAATGCCCAGGGTACAGGCAGCAATCGACTAGGCGGTCGAGCAGGAAATGGGTCCTGAAACTCAACAACGGCGCAGAATTCTCCCCCTAAACTGACCCCACTCGACCCGAACGACCTCAGGTGTTACGCGCCCCTAGGGAAATTATGCTCTTACTAAGAGATAGAGGGGTGGGGTGAATTAAGAATGCGAGAGGCCCCTGTATATATATATTATAGGTCGAATAGGTAGAGTGATATATATAAGGGCCCCTTCTTCCCTTTGTTTGCAAGGGATTGCCCACTCGACCTTCTGGTCGAGTCCTGGTCGATTCGGACGATCCTGAGGTCGAGTGACGGTGGAGTTCGTTTCAGAACCGTGCTCCGGGCCGGGCCGGGGCACGGTCAGGCCCATGGCCGCAATCCTCACCAATCCGATTTGTATCGGACTGCCACCCCACCTGGTGCACACGTGGGCGGACCCTTTGCTACTGGACTCGCCGACGGTAACCCGTGAGGAGCGACCTCCCA
The DNA here is from genome assembly GCF_030817195.1 of Arthrobacter globiformis. Classification (NCBI taxonomy): domain Bacteria; kingdom Bacillati; phylum Actinomycetota; class Actinomycetes; order Micrococcales; family Micrococcaceae; genus Arthrobacter; species Arthrobacter globiformis. The sequence goes on from NZ_JAUSYZ010000001.1 coordinate 1,173,022, forward strand.
CCAAGTCGACTCCTTACGCAGAAGCGACGCCCTACAGAAGGCCCACTGCCAGAGGCGGTGTCCGAGCCTCACCGGCCCTGCGCTGTACGTTGGCGGGACGGCGATGGGACAGTCGACACGGAGCCGGCGAGAAACAGCTGACAACGGATTCAGGATCGTCGCAACCGATCTGACAACCAAGAGGACTATTCCGGTGCCAGGAACTGGTGATGTGCGCGCGCTCTCAGGCCTCTCATAACTTGTTGTCGTACAGGACGTGTTAGACGGACTTTCCCACAGTCAGCAGCTCGGTCGGCGGGAGCGCGGTCGAAGGGTAAGCCGTGCTAATCGAATCTCTGGACATCGAGCGGCCGCCGAAGAACTCAGACATAGGCGGACTGAAGCATCGGTGAGCGTCTCTGGGACCGCCGCACACATTCAGGAAGTCACAGAAAGGAAGTTCAATTGACCGCCAATGAGCCCACAACCGGCCTCGGCAGGATCGCCCACACGGCGAAGTTGCGAGCCGACATGATCAAATCCGCACTCGAGCTCAAAGAGTATCTTGAGCAGATAGGGAGGTTCCCGCGCGGGACTGAACCGGCGTATGCAAGGCTGACGTACTTCCGGAAGCTTTGGGATCAGAACACTCCGGTGCCACACGAAGTCGCGGCATTGCTTGACTTCGCTGACACGCTCCCGAAACCCAGGCAGCTCGCGCACGGGCAGCGGCTGGAAGAGTACCGGCATTTCATCGCCGAGAACCGCCGCCTCCCTTCTAAGACACGGCCCGCGAAGGAGGCGTCGCTGGCTCGCTGGGCTGAGAAGTTGAAGAAAGAAGGGGCCCTCAAAAACACTGACATCCGGGATAGCCTGCTCGCTCTCATCGCGGAAACGAAGCAGCAGACCTGGGACTACGAGTAGTGTGTCGACGTTCCTCCCCACCGCTTCCATACACTTCACGGCGACCCTACGCTGACGGCGTGCAGTTGGTGTCGCGGTCTGCTCAACTGGGAAGAGTCGTCAGCGACGCTGAATGTCCGTCCTGTTCAGTCAGCCGTCGTCGGCCCGGACGCCAAGTGTCCTGATCGTCTTGCACCAGGCCATGTCTCTTTATTAGTGCACTCGATGAGGGACCGACGCTGTTAGCATCGCCGCCGAAGTCCACCGGTGCTCCCTGTGTCGCTGCGTATGCAGCTGGCGCGCCGGCCACCGGGCTTAGGAAGTACGGCTGAGATTCCCCGCTCGCGAATAGCTGAATAGTGGTAGTCCGCGTCGTATTCACCGCGAAAGAAAGGCGAGTGTGCACCGCCCGGGGCCGGCGCGCACCCCTGATCGTCAAATGTCGTTCGCCGGATTCCCCGTCCCGAAGGGAAGGTTCGATCCTTGAAAGTGGGAGCGGTTGAAAGTCGAGTCCACGAACACGGGACAGCCTGTTGCACCCGCTGCATAGGCTTCCGCTTGGAGCAGGTTTTGGATCCGGTCCCAGATGCCATCTGCCGCGAGAACTCGGTGACGCTTCCAAGCGGTTTGCCAGGGACCGAACTGCTCCGGCAGGTCGCGCCATGCGATCCCGTGCCGGTACCGGTAGGCAATACCTTCGACGACTTGACGCTGGTTTCGGAACGGGCGTCCCCGGCGGCCGTCGGAGTTAGGCAGTAGAGGCTCGACTAGGCCCCATTGATCATCGGTGAAGACCTGGAAATGCGATGCGACCACGGGTTTGTCAGGCACGGGTTCAACTATCTGGCCAATACTCCCTAGGCCGGCCATTCGTGGCCGGAGGTAGGAGTTCATGGTCCGGGGGCTCTCTTCGATGGCGATCCAGCGGCGGCCAAGCTTTTCTGCCACGGCCGCGGTGGTTCCGGAGCCGGCGAAGCAGTCCAGGATGACGTCGTCAGGTTCTGAAGCCAATGTGATGATTTTCCGGAGGAGGCCCTCCGGCTTCGCACTCGGGAACGGCAGATCTGGATGCAGTTCCTTCTGCTGTCGCGCGGCGTCCTCGTTCGTTTCCATCGATTCGAGCTGCCACGACCACAGGTTGGTCACCAATTTCGGGTTGCCGCCGGGCGCGATGTAGCTGGGGCGGAACGGTACTTTGGGGACTATGAAGTCAGCACCGTCGCTTATCATCTGATTCAGCTTTGCGGCCGAATAACGAGAGGGCATGGTCAGGTGCAGCCAAGTCACATTGCGGCCAGCGGCTACGGCTACGTCTTTCAAAAGATGGGCGTCAATGCCGGGAGATGAGTGGTCTCCTGCGGAGTAGGTTCCGTCGCCACAGTTGAATTTGACCGTGCCCGGAGGGAATGCCAGTTCTACAGCCCGGTTTCCCCTGTGAGCAAGGGGTGTTCGTTTGCTCCGCTCCGTGGCCCCATCCGTGAACGGGCGGAGCTTAGAGCGATCTTTTGCATAGACCAAGATGAAGTCCGTGACCGAGGACATCTGTCCGTGCAAAAACACCGGGCGACGCGTCCGTTCCCACGTTATGACACCGCTTGAGTTATCCGCGCCGAAGATCTCCTCACACAGCAACCGAGCCGTGCCGAGCTCGTTTGCATCCACATGGAGCCACAACGAACCGTCGTGCCTGAGCAAGGCATGCACGCTCCCCAAGACCTCCCTCATAAGGTCTGCCCACTGCGGGGTTGTCCGGTGGTCCCTGTAATGGCCGCGGGTTGACTGCGCGCCCAGAGTATTAAACGGTGGATCGAGGTAGCAGAGTTTCACGCTGCCTTCCATACCGTCCGCCAGGAGGCCAGGCAGGACTCGGCGGGCATCGCCGAGATGAATGGAATTTGAAATGCTCCCAGTAAAACTCACTTGCTAATTCTCGCTCAGGGGAGATACTTCTTTGACACTGCACAAACGTGACTAGAGGCCAACCGGACGTCCGGTTGGCCTGGTTAAATCTGGGGCGATTTCCACGGAATGCCGCACACATTACTGCCGCGACCGAAATGCGACCCGCCCCGGACGGAAGTAGCACCTTACGAAAGAAACAACATGTAGTTGCAAGCCTGACCTTGCCCGACAGCCTAAATGCTCACGAATACCTGTTGAAGTCGGAACGCAGTCTTGAACTGGGCTCGGATGAGGAGCTCGTCGAGGACGGCTTACCTTCCCTGAAGTGACCTAGGGCGTGTCTCTTTATTGGCGTAGCCAGATCAGGCATGCGTAAAGGGCGACGCGGCCCGGTAGGTGAGCGGGAACTTGTCGTACCAAGTGGCGATGCCGCGCCATTGCTTGAAGAGGTTGAAGGACTGCTCGACGGCGGCCCGCCCCTTGTAGGCCCCGGCGTCGAAGTTCACCGGGCGACCGCCGCGGGAGCCCCGACGTTTGCGGTTGGCGATCTGGTCCCTGGGTTCGGGGATCACGGCCCTGATCTTCCGGGCCGGCAGCCGTTCCCGGTTGGCCTTCGAGGAGTAGGCCTTGTCCCCGAGCACCGCATCGGGCCGGGTCCTGGCCCGGCCGCCGCCGGCGCGGGGGACGCGGACCGCCTCGATGACGTGCGCGAACATCCGTGAGTCCAAGCCCTGGCCGGGCTCGATGAGGAATGCCAGCGGCCAGCCCTTCCCGTCGTAGGCGTGGTGGATCTTCGTAATCAGCCCGCTGAGGGAGCGGTCGACAGCAGGGCACTTGAACGACTCAGGACTCGAACGCCAGGACTGTCTTCACAATCCCTGAGGATCGCCCGGGTGGTGGAGAATCAGTCCAGGAAACGCTGCGATGAAAGGGCCATGGGGGATGGGCGAAGGAAGACGCTTCAAAGTCGGCGATCTGGTCGAGGCCAAGCACTGGGATAGGGGCGACGTCATCACAGATGGAGTGATCGCCGAGGTTTTTGAGCCCAAAGACGACGATCACTTCAGCAAGCGTTACGCCTACCACGTGGTGCACGCCTGCAACCACCCGCTGCGGAGGGGGGATTTCTTCACTGAACACGAGGTCAAGCCACGCTCTGCGGACGATGCCTGGCGTGCGGGGCATTTCTTCCTTCGCGACTGGGTGGTTGCCGACGACGGAATAACGTCCTTCAAGGGAGTCGTCGAGAAGTTCGTGGCGGATGGCGACCGGCCCTACAAAGTGCAGGACTTTAAATCGGAGCAGTCCGGTTTCTTTGGCGACGCACACCTCACACTTGAACACCGGAACCGGGACCCCTACAACGCACCGGAGCGGTTCCAGCTTGGTGACTGGGTGGTTGCTGACGACGGGGAGGTTCGCTTCGTGGATGCCGTGATTGGGCGAACGCCCCCCGATGGCAGCGGTCGTCTCAACCGGACATGGCACTACGTGTATGCGGCCGATGGGTCCGGGGATGTACGCGTGTACAGCGAAGAGCATCTCAGGCCCAGGAGCACCCCCGTGTTCCCGGATCTCCGAGACCCCGAAGGACGGGACCCGGACTGGAAGTGGGCCTACTTCGCCCCTAAACGAGCCCGCATCGAAGCTCTCCAGGAAAGCCGCCGGCAGTCGGCAGAAGCAAAGGTAGAGGTACTGCCTAAAGAGTCCAGCCTTTTCAAGCACCTCTACGGTGAACCGCCAAAGCGTCCGATCGTCAGCGGGTTCAGGGGCGTGCTGATGTGGATTGCGGCCGTACCGGTGGCATCCCTCGCTGCCGAATCCCTGGCCCCCGGAGCAGGCCAAACAGTATCGCTGATCCTCGTCGTGAGCTCCGCTGTGGTCGTGCCATGGATCGCCCGTCGGATACCTGACTAGACCACCGGAGCAGCACCAGAGAGTACCGGCACCCTCTCAACACCGCCGGCAAAAACGAGCCGCAGCACCGGCGCGGTGAAACACCCAGGGGCGTTGGTGATGCCCCGCGTGGGGGCGTGACATGAAGAAGACCTCCGGATGGGGTGGTGCTTACGACAGTCATCACGTCTGGCCCGGAGGTCTTCAATGCCTCCTGCCAACGCCGTCCTGACCTCGAAGGGCCGGTTCCGGCTGGCCCGCTGCATCGTCGAGGACCGGTGGCTGCTGGCCCGGGCCGCCGAGCAGTCCTTCAACCTCTCGCTCACCTACCGGGCCGGCGTCGACCTTTACGCATGCCTGATGTGGCTCCGCCAATAAAGAGACACGCCCTAGCTCGAATGGGCAAATCTCGTCAATGTTTCCCACAGAGCCTAATCCCCCTCAGACGAGATAAAGGACTGATATGGGGGCCGTGCTGTCGCGGCTTGCCAACGCCCGTCCTCAGACGCTTGGTAAGGACCTCGCAGCCCAACGCGTTAACCCGCGTCCGCACGGATCGTCCCTGTTGTGCACCGGCCGGGTCAGGCCCGTGCAGTCCGCTGCTGATCAAACCGAAGACGGCCCAGGCCGCCATCCAGCGCGCTGTCCATTGAGTTCAAAACGTAAGACGTTGCCGAGGAGTGTGTGCGATTGGGGATGCATACGGTGACAGAAGGCAAGGTCCTCGGGGGGCAAGTTTCAGGATGTGAAGATGAAGCACACGCCGTGCACCCCGATCAGCTTGTCACTCCCAGCCATCGTTGTGAGACCACATGCACCGGGGAGAGAATGCCTTGGCTCCGCACACATAGTCAACATGAGAACTTCGAAAGCCGGAAACCACCGCAAGCCGCGACCCAAGGGCTGGCGGAAAACCGCAAGCTGCGCACTTCGCGCCCGAATGTGGGCCCAATTCAAACCTTCCCGCTGCACCGGGACCGGTCGTCCTCTTAGACGACGAAGAACCGTAGATACAGGGAGGCCGGCAGATGGACGCTGACCGTGCCATGACCTGACCAAGATGCAGCAAGAGGCCAGCGGTTCGGAACTGTCTGGCCAGCCCTCGATCCTGAAGGAAGGCCCGACCTCGGGTTCTTTGAGGGCCCACGTACCACTCCAGCTCCGGATGCAGAAAGACTAGTCGATCTTCCAGAGACTTGGGCGGCAGGAAATCAAGGTCGCCGTCGACAGCGTCGTCGTCGTCTGTGCCGGTGCTCTTCGGGGAAAAGAAAACAGCACGAATGCCGTGACGTCGTGGGCCCTCGTTGCCTTTCGGCCGGTGATCGCATGACACTACCGCCCCGTCTGCCGAGAGGAGCAGGTTCCGTCCGGATAGCGGGTCGCCGGAAGCGAACAGATCTGGAAGGTCATCGTAGAACAGGCGCCATTTGGTCATTGTGGTTGCATTGGAGCCGAGGTCTGCTGCCAAACGTTCAACCCACTCGGCCAAAACTTCCGGCGCAGGTTCGAGACTAGAACCTAGATGCTTTCCGGTTTCAGCGAGCCGCCCCAACCTTGTCTCGCTGACACGTGACGGATCGACGAGGTGGGCAGCGGTTACTCCGGCAACTGATTCAGCTGTGATGACATTGCCTGAATCAGTTGGCCACCGATGAACGCTCGACAGCGCGGCCCAACCCGAGCCAACGCAGGGAACGCGAATAACGTCTGCTAACGGCCTGTCGTTCAGACGTTTAGAGGCCTCATCAACAAAGCTGAGTGAGTTGACCGCCCAAGTGGTCAGATCGACGACAGAGTTTGCGTCCAGATCCGCGGCTATCAGTTGTTCGGCGGAGCGGATGCAGAGCTCTGCAGCGAACTCGAGGAGGAGTTTATTTACAGGTTGCTCCGGGTCCAGGCCGAGCCGGGCAAAGTCAGTAACAAAAGGGGCGTTAATGTGGCCTGAAAACGGGGCAGCAGTGTTGTCGCCCATTGGGAGGTATGTGAAAGCATGCGGCGCGCTCACCTCCCATCCGTCACCCACCGCGACGCTCACCTCAGCACTGGCATCCCACTCAAGCCACCTCGCGTCCAGCGCGCCCTCGTCGACCGACTCCTGCAGGGCAGCCAAGAGTCGTTCCTGTGGAACCATGAGACTGAACACATGAAAGCGGATGGAATCGTTGAGGATCACTCGCTTGCCGAAGAATTCCGCTGGAATTTCGTTTCGGACGAGCACCTCACAATCCGATTGGTTGCTCGACTGGATAGTCATGGAACTGAGGCGGTCAAGGAACAACATGATGGGAGCAGGCGAGTTGAGAAGCCGGCCGATCCGCTCCTCAACTTCCTGTGCAGCTCTGGGTGATGAGCAGGGCAACCTTAGAACCGTGACGTAGCCCTGCTCGCGCAGTGCCTGGGCGCGACGAGGGACGGTAGACAACGGGACCGTCAGCATGCTCAGGGAAAGATTTTTTTCTACTTGGTCGGCGCGTATATCGTCGTCATCCAGCATCTCCAGGAGGTCCGCCCGAGTACCCAAACGAAATGAAAATCCATTGAACATCGGATCTCGGCTATCCCGAGCGCTGTATATCTCGGGTACATCGCAGATCTGGAAGACGCTTTTAAACCCGACGCCCTTGTTGCCGATCCCTTCCCCGATAGGTTTGTCACTCTCACCGAGTGTCGCCATCCGCTCAAAGTTGCTTTGCGACAACGGGCGCCCGCCATTTGCAACATAGAGCACGCCATGCGCACCCTCAGTTTCGTCAAAAATGATGGCGACTTTGCCATCTCGAGTCCCGGGAAGATGCGCGTCGTAGCCATTCTGAATCAGCTCGTGAAGAAATCTCCCCCGGTACTCTTTGATCGTGTGAGCGACCATCGCCTTGACGGCGCGAGCGAATCCCACCTCATCGCCCAGTACGCCCGCTATGACCTTTTCAGCACGTGCGCGAATGAATTCTGCCGGTACGAAGTCATCCGGTTCGTGAGAATCTACGGGCGCTACCGGCGAGTTGGTATCAAGCATGCAGCCAACTGTAGCCTTTCATTTGTTGCCTATATCGGAGGGTCTATCTGTCTTTTGTTTGCGGCGTTCCGGGTGCGTCTCCTCGGCAAATATCCAAGACGGGGCCCGGTTCGGCCAGGACATTCTTGACACGCCGGCCAGCGAGTCCGGAGCCGACGGAAATGACCCACCGAGTGAAACTGGCGAAGTGGAAGAAGCTGAAGTGCAGCACGCGAAAGTTATGCCGTTCGAACATGAGTGGGCGGCCGGCTCGATGAATGACTCGCGATCGTAGTGGCCCGCGACCCCCGAGAAGACCCAGATCTGCATCTGGCGGAAGAGCATCACTCGTCTCCGCTCCATCAGCCTCCGCCAGATGCCCTCGAAGGGATCGGGCGTTGTAACGACGGATAGAACTCGCCCACAATGTTGCCTGGCATTCTGCTCCTATATCGCCGACTAGGATCGTTGGGTGAGTATTGACATGCCGGAGAACACCGAAGAAGGACGCTTGCAGGCAGCCCAGGATTTGTGGCACCAAACCAAGACATTCGAAGATGCCTGCGTGATGACAGCCGCATGGCTTGAAGGCATCATCCCGTTTATGCCCGGACGGTTCGGTGCCATTGAGAGTGAGACCGGACCGATTGCGTCAGATCTCGCCGAAATCAACAGGCTCGGACTGTGGACACAGGAGTCCCAGCCTGGGGAGGCCTCCGAGAACTGGGCACAGAGAGAATTCATCCACGGCCTGTGCGAGGAGGGCACCGCTCTGCGGCTGGAATTGCTGAGTAACCGCTCAGACCTTGTCGCTCTCTCCTTCCGCCCCGGCACCACGGGCTTTGGATTGATTCCGGCAACCGCCTCTCCCGGCGCTGTGGCATCTCTCCATCTTGGGCAGAGCATGGCTTTGTGCGATGAGGATAGTGACTTCATCCAGATACTTCAGGATTACACTACTCGGGAGCTCGCCCTAGTCGCTGTTGGACTCTGGGAAGTCCAGATCTTCGATCCGGTCTGGGGCCGTGCGGGGCTTCTAATCCCGTCCGTTATTGAGGCCCTCAGCGCGCCGTAGAAGCAAAGCTCCAGCTGTGGCTGGCTCGGCTTCCAGCTGCCCCGTCGGCCACCACCCGCACCCGTGGAGGTGGAGGGGACCCTCGGAGGTCCGCACACGGGGCTGCATGGACCCGTGCAATTGAAAGGTATTACGGTCCCGCTCGTCCGTTGCCTCTACCGGCACCTGCGCTTCGCTCAGCCGGCAAGCAGAAGCTCGTTCGAGATCGTCATCATTTCAGGGACGGCTAACGATCAACGACGACACGGACACCTTCCTGTTTTCCCACGTCCGAAGGATGCTCCGGCGGGGCCCGTATCCCCGTTGCCTACGCACAAGTTAGGGTTTTGAGCCGCGGTGAAGTTCCTTGCCCATCTGGTCTCGGCATCGTAGCCTCATGCAAGTATCGCGAGCATCCCTAGTCGCTGCTATTGCCAAGGAATCCACGCGTCATCGCCGCGTGGACTAACGGCTGCACACCTGTGTCGCCGAGGGCGCCGCGTAACGCATCGATCAGCTCCTTCACCTGATGGACGATGGAGTAGTTGCTGGGCGAAGAGTTGTGAACGCGTTCCGCGAAGTGTGACACCAGAACCGAGCCATGAGCTGAGAGCGCTTCTTCTGGGAAATGCGGACGGAAGAACCGACTGCCCAGACCGATGCTGTGGTTGCTGAGCAGCTCGATCGCTTCGGGAATTTCATCGCCGAGGTAAGGGACAGTATCTGCCCAGCAGGTCAGTTCTTCCATATTCGGGGTCCTTGGCACCCCGTGCAGTCTTGTCGTGAGGTGGTCGCGAAGCCATCGCTTCCACACCTCCGCGCCGTCGATCCCGTCCAAATGGAGGAAACGAACAATCGCCTGAGCGAACTCCGCTGCGTGGGCGCCGTCGTCGACCAGCACGCTTTGATCGAGCAGGGCTAGGCGTGATTCTGGAGTGATACCAGCGAAAGAGACAATAGAGGCGACTAGTGCGAAGAATTGACTCCGGAGATGGGACCCTAGCACGTCCAGCCGGGCCCACTCCGCTATCGTGCTCTCCAAGAGACCGGCCGCGAGCAGCTTGTCGTTGTAGCGGGGTTGATGTAAATACGGATTCCAAACCAACGCCGCAGTCGAGTCTTCACGGAATAGCGGAAGCACATGCTCGGTGGTGAAGGTCGCGTCGGCGGCGAATAAAAAGAACAAGTGGCTCGCCACAGCGGGTCTGGTGGCGTCCAGCGCATGCGGCGGCCCGTCGAGTAGTTGTGTCAGCGCGTCGCGCTCGTCCTCGTTGAGGCCCGACCAGTCATCACGATCCTTCCGCCAGCGTCGATCAACCTCGGCCATCCAGTACTGGGCGAGGTCTCCTGGCCAGGAATTGAGGTAGAGCGGAGCAAACGAATTCGGGTCCAGTTCCTCCGCGTGCGTGAATGACTGGCCGTGCTCTCTCCAGAGTCGGAAGGCGATGCGTCGCATGCCAGCGAGAGCCGGTGTCTCGTCACTTTCGATCTGCTTGCGAACCTGCTCCAGTAGGAATCGGCTGACTGACCGTGCGGATTCGGAATTTGGAACCTGTGTTGCAACTCGTTCGACGACAGCATCGGCGGCCCCACCCAAGGTCGCCTGTGCCCAGCCCTCGACAGTTGCTCGTCGAAGGTCGTGTGCCAGAGGACCAAGCCCACTCCGATCGTCGACGAGTGTCCAGAGTTGTTCGCCGAGTTCTGGACGGGACTCAACCACTCGGCTCACAAGGGAAAGAGCGTCGCGCCAGTCCGGTTCGTCGAAGTTCCGCGCCGAGTAGTCCCGGGCGAGAAGGTCATCGACGGCGGCGGCGGGGTCCGCTTCAAAGCGCCTGATAAAGTCTTCCGGTTCCATCGGCAGTTTCCCACCCCAGGTGCCGCTCGTCATCCAGCTGTCGAAGTCGGGATGTCCACGCGGGGCGAAGTCAGGGTTTGCGGCCTGCGCCGCTTCCAGTGCTGCGCCAGCCTCTGACCATCCAGGTGCGACCTGGGCCAGCCAAACCAGCAAGTTGTAGGTTGCGTATTTGGTGTGTCTTTCAATGTCGGCGATGTCTTCGGGGAGGCTTGGCCCGGCCTGCGCGGCCGCGAGAAGGCGCGCGCGGGCTTCTTTCGATGCTTTTTCAGCCGACACTTTGAGGACCCGATAATTTTCGTGCTTGAGGTCGGTTTCATAAAGAACGGATCGTTCGAGCAGCCACGAGATCTTCTCGTCGCATGACCGTGAGGCGTCAAGTGCGACCAAATGGAGCGCGAGACGGCGGAAGAGAACTCGATCGAGCGACCACCACTTTTCGGGCAGCTCCGGCCGTGCGACCAAGGCTTTCTCGCCATACGCTCGTAGTCCATCGATGACCGCGTCGACGGGATCGCGAAACTGATCCTGCCCGTGTGGTTCGATTGCCGATCGACCGAAGCTCAACGGATCCCACGAGCGAAGACCGTGGTAAGCGTCGAGAAGGTCGTAAGCTGCGCTCAGCGACTCCTCGAGTACCGCTCCCAGCGCCAGATCTCCATGAGGCGTCGCCTCGACAACCGTCAACACGTGTCTTATGAGGTTGTCCGCGTCGGCTTTCCACCGCACTTCAGCGTCCGGCAAAGTAGTCAGGTCCTCGGAGTCATCAAGGAACCATCGTCGCTTGAGCACGAGGTAGGGTCTGAGAGCTGCTCTGACTACCGTCAAATCCTCTGGCTGGTCAGCCGGGAAGTGTGACAGTAGCGTCTCAGTGGCGACCGGTGCAGAGTGTCCGTGTACTGAGGTCGCGAGCAACGCTTTCCATCGCCGCCCGGCGTCAGCATCTGCCTTGCTCAGATCGGCGGCTGCCCAACCGGCAGCACGGAAGAGGCCGTTGCTGAACGCTTGGCCCAACCGCTGCAGCGTCTGCAATGCCGCTCCGTGAAGTTCGGGCGACGCGATGAAGTTCTGACAGAACCAGTTCCCAAGGATATTGGCCGCGGCGTCTCCGTCCTGACCATTGAAGAGCGCTTTGAACTCCGGCAGTTCCTCCGCCCAGTGGAGCCACGCGACCTGGAGAACCGGTTCAGCAGCTCCGACAGCATGGACGAACTCGCTTGCACCGCTGGCGGTCTTGAGTTGAGCGACGAGGTAGTCGTAGTCGACCGGGGTGAGAGTTGGTCCTCCGTTGACAACTTCAACGATCCGAGCGCGGTGCTCGGTCTGCCGCATCCGGGCGCGGAGATCCCACGCCTCCAGCGCAGCCACAAGCGCAGTGTGGTCGTGGCCCTGGACAGGGTAGCCGATCGTCTCAACCCCGAGCCTCGACCACTTAACGTCGTCGACGTCGTCGACACTCATGAAGGCGAATCGCGGCGTCCCCGACGGGAGGCCAAGTGCGAGGTATCTCATGATTGGGTCATCATGGCTGTAACCGATGAACAGCACCGTAAACCTCTGGAACATCGGTAGCAGGAATCGGGTAGCCCAGGCGTTGGTGAGGTAGGCCCGCCCGAAGTCTCCATCGGTGAGAACGAGCTCCCGAGGTTCGCGGAGCACTGAACCGTGAAGATGGACAATGCCAGTGAAATCTTCCCCGAGCGGTAGGGCCGGACCGATCCACATGTCGGAAACCTCGATTCCACCGGCAGCCGCTGCGGACGAGAGGTGGTTATCGAAGTTGGTTGTGACGACCCGCAGCTGGCCGACTGAAGAAGCGACTCGAACGAGCGCTGTGTGAGTGGTGTTCGGTGCGGAGCCTTCGCGAGCGACGATATTCCGGGTGTGGCGATGCGTTTCGAAACTCTCCGGCATCGACCCCAGGAAAAAGTCGAGCTCGACGTTCTTCTTGAACGGTACCCGTGCCATTACTGCCAACTGACGCGCCAATTCGCCGAAAAGCGGAAGACCTGACGGAGCGTCAACCGAAGCCCCCGCGCCAACAAAAAATACTAAGCGCCCATCAGATTGTGCGTCGAGAACGGCCTGCGGCAGGTTCACGTCGCTGGTTATCCACATCTGATGCCCCCCACTAGCGCTGATTGCAAGCTCGTGCTGCAAACCGTCCGTTCGCTTCGACGATCGGACACGTGACCACAACATGATCGTATCGACGGAGAACGACAGCTGCGAACATCGGCACGGCTGGCACATGAGTTGGCAGCGGCCATTTCGCGACCGGCATGATTCGACTCGACCCAACGCAGGAAACTGACAGTTGAGTAGAGGTAATGACTAGCTACTGCCGGCTGCCATCCCAACTCAAGCCTGGGCATGACGACAAGTGGAATGACGTCTACCGCCGTGTATCTGAGAGCTTCAGGCGGGCGCCATTTCCGGCACCGTGTTCAACAGGACGGAGCCGGCTCCAGCACTGAAGTTAGCCGGTCCTGCAAATCAGGTCTCCGGATGGAAGCTAAACTTCGCCATAACTCTTTGACCGTATCCTTGGGGGACTTTGATGAGCTTGACCCTAGCGCGACCTATTGCCGTAACGGTAGCTGCCGCCCTAGTGCTTGTGTTGCTTCTGTCGGGGGCACTGTCGGCGCAAGCATTTACGCCCGCTTATGACTCAAAAATCACGGGTCGGATCGTTGGACCCGACAGTGAACCGGCGGCAGGTATGGACGTAATCGTCTATGCGGAAGCGGACAAGCCTTACGGTTCAGGCTTCCAGGACATGAGCGCGCAAACAACTACGGATGCCAATGGACGCTTCAACTTCCGTGCCGACAGCCGCACTGTCTACAAAGTGAGGCTTATGGACAGCTACGGATGGGGCGGCCGTAATCCTTTCACCTTTGCTGACAAGTGGATTGGCGGCAAAAGTACCTTCGACGACGCTGAAGGATACGCGTCTGCGCGGGAAATTGTCCTTGATGCTCCGGGAATCATCGATCTCGGTACCGAGGCCGCCGCTTTCAGCGACCTTCCTGCCTTCACCGTCTCCTCAAAGCCGACCATCATCGGCGACCCGGCCTTCGGTCAGGAACTATTCGCAACTCCCGGTTCGTGGTCTCCGACCCCTCTCTACGGCTGGAAGTACACGTGGTACCGCGGGGAAGAACAACTCACTGGCGCCCGGACCGATCCGACATATCGGCCAGGGTTACCTGACGTCGGCCAAGGCCAGATTCATGTCGTTGTAAGTGCTGCACAATGGGGAGTAGCTCGTTACACAGAGGCCAGATCGTCCGACGTTTCCGTTCCGCCGATCAAGCTTCCTGATCCGGGCGTCACCATCGAAGGCCAGACCCAAGTGGGCCAGCGACTAACCGCGGCATTAGCCGTTCCCGAGGGGTGGCACGCAGAGTATCTCCAATGGATTCGATCGCCTCAGTGGTACCGCGATGGAATCAAGATCAGCGGTGCGGAGTCGATCGACTATGACATCGTGGAAGCCGATTTGGGGGCTGTTCTAAGTTTCACGGCCGGCGACCGCATCAGCCATGCCCCTGTCGAGACACCAATAGTCGCTCCGGGGGCGCTTGGCGCGGCGCCGGTCCCGACGATCACGGGTGATCTGAAGGTCGGCTCTGTTCTTACGGCCAACCCCGGGGCGTGGGAGCCGTCACCGGTGAGCCTGGAGTACCAGTGGTTCCGCTCTGGTGTTGCCATCAGCGGTGCCACTGAGAGCACTTACGTGCTGGCCGGGGCGGATGCCGGTCAGGCTTTCACGGTTCAGGTCACCGGGTCCAGGTCCGGGTATGAGGCTGTGACGAAGTCCTCGGCCTCGACTGCTGCCGTTGCTCCGGGGGCGCTTGGCGCGGCGCCGGTCCCGACGATCACGGGTGATCTGAAGGTCGGCTCTGTTCTTACGGCCAACCCCGGGGCGTGGGAGCCGTCACCGGTGAGCCTGGAGTACCAGTGGTTCCGCTCTGGTGTTGCCATCAGCGGTGCCACTGAGAGCACTTACGTGCTGGCCGGGGCGGATGCCGGTCAGGCCTTCACGGTTCAGGTCACCGGGTCCAGGTCCGGGTATGAGGCTGTGACGAAGTCCTCGGCCTCGACTGCTGCCGTTGCTCCGGGGGCGCTTGGCGCGGCGCCGGTCCCGACGATCACGGGTGATCTGAAGGTCGGCTCTGTTCTTACGGCCAACCCCGGGGCGTGGGAGCCGTCACCGGTGAGCCTGGAGTACCAGTGGTTCCGCTCTGGTGTTGCCATCAGCGGTGCCACTGAGAGCACTTACGTGCTGGCCGGGGCGGATGCCGGTCAGGCTTTCACGGTTCAGGTCACCGGATCCCGGCCAGGATATACGCCCCTGATGAATGAATCCGCTTCGACAGGGCCTATTGCCGAAGGTTCCTTCGGCCAGGTTCAGGTTCCGAGGATCTCAGGGACACCCAAGTACCTGGAAACACTGTCGGTGCCACGGTACAGCTACGACTGGTTCTCAACTCCAGCGGCGCAGTCTCGGACCTCCCAGTGGTACCGGGACGGTGTAGCGATCCCGGGAGCCACAAGCATGGACTACTCCGTTCAGCTTGCCGACATTGGTCACGCCGTATCTATCCGCTTGACTCTCACGAAACCTGGATATGCCACCCACACAGTTGAATCCCTGCCCACTGCGAAGGCAACTCCTGCCGTTTTTGTAGCCCCAATACCGGTCGTGAACGGTGCAGTGAAGGTGGGCAATGTGCTGACTTTCGATACAACAACCTGGAATACGGGCCGCGCCTCGAACTTCTACGACCCCCAACTGACAAAGCGTTACCAGTGGTATCGCTCCGGCGTCGCCGTCCCCGGTGAGATCGGACCCGGGTATCGACTCTCCGCAACCGATTTAGGCAAGCGTGTGAAGCTCCGGGTCAGCATTTCCAAGCCGGGCTACGCGACCGTCACCAAGGACTCACTTGAAACTGGGACAGTCGCTGCCGGAACCCTGACAGCTCCGGCTCCGACCGTCACGGGAATCAAGAAGGTTGGCTACGCGCTGACGGCTACCCCTGGAACCTGGATGTCCGGGACGATCCTCAAGTACCAGTGGTACCGCTCCGGCGCCGCCATCGCCGGCGCGACAGTAGCCAAGTACACACTGGGGGCTGCAGACCTCGGCAAGTCCATAAAAGTGCGCGTCACCGGCTCCAAGGCAGGATACACCACACTAGCCAAGGACTCGGCGGCAAGCATAGCGGTGGTCGCCGGAACGCTCGTCGCACCGGTCCCCAGGATCAGCGGCACGCCGCGTTCCGGGTACACGCTGACCGCAGCGCCCGGGACCTGGACCTACGGGACGATCCTGAAATACCAGTGGTACCGGTCAGGTGTCGCCATTGCCGGCGCAACCGGGAGGACCTACCGGCTGGTTGCCGCCGACCGCTACGACACAATCAAGGTCCGTATCGTCGGCACCAAGGCCGGCTACACCACAGCCATCAAGTACTCCGCGTCAACGGTTCGCATTCCGTAAACAGAGGCGCCGCGAGGCCGCCGGCATCTACACCAGCGCAAGGAACGGAAGTGTCGCGGCGGAAATCTGCGGTTGCGTTGCAGTAGCCTCACGATGAGCCAGCTGTGGAGGCGGCCGGACGGCCGAAGGGGGAAAGATGTTTTGCGAAAGCCACAACGTTGGGGCCTTTGTGGGGACGCTCTATGAGCGCAAAGGAAAGGTGACCCTCTACAAATGGATCAGAATGACACCTGAGTTTTCCGTGCGGATCATTGACGTGACCCGCTTCTCCGTCCAGCCAAACAAGAAGTCCAACGATGAGCTGGTGAAAGTCTTCGGCAGCGGAGCAGAGCTGGCCTCGGCACGGGTCTTTGAGGGCGGCGGGGCGAAAATCGAAGCCTGGTTCCGGCGTCACCCTGACTTCGGGGGCAACATGGCCGCCGGCGCACCCTCGAACGAAACCAACGTGGCGGATGGGCTGACGAAGCTCGCTGCCCTGCGTGGCTCCGGCGCTCTCACTGACAAGGAATTCACTCGGCAAAAAGGCAGGCTGCGGGGCTAAAGCCGTGAGCAGCGGATTTTCGCCGGCGGAGCGCGACATCTACGCGGTGCTGGACTCGGCGGACTCAGATGTGCCGGTCTGTGCACCGGCGGACAGGAACGCGGCACGGCGACTGAAAACCGCGCATACGTTCCATTGCTCGACGGCTCTGGGCGGCTGCGGCACCGAACTGACGTTCGCTACCGGTGACATTAACATCCCCCATTTCCGGCACCGGGCGGGAGTCAGGTGCGCGCTGATGGGCTCCGGATCCATCACTGACCGGTACACCCATCTGGCCATCCAGAACGCCCTACGCGACTGGATCATCGCCATGCCGGGATTCACCTGTCAGCTGGAAGTCTCCGTGGAGGATGGACGCACCGACGTTCTGGCCACCGGGCCGGACTTCGAAGCAGCCCTGGAGGTCCAGCGGTCCCAGCTGAGCGGCACTGCGGCGAGGGATCGCACATCCCGGTACCGAACCCGCGCTCCCGCCGTCGACTGGCTGTTTGAATCCACCAGCATCGACGCCTTCAAAGCCGAAATGGCCGAGCGTGGTTGGAGCCTCAGGGTCTGGTGGGGCTGGGCCAAGCAGGAATGCCGGATCGGTGTCAGCTACCAGTCCGGGGACGAAACCGAGCCGGAAGAGAGGGCCATCGGGGGCGCCCTGGACGATTGGCTCCTGACCCCGGGCGGGCTCGACTCAGAGCACCTGAGGAAGGCTAAACAGGCGGTCGCCGACCGGCAGGAGGCCCTGCGGCGCCGGAGCGAGGATGAGGCAGCCGAAGCGGCGGAACAAGCGGCGGACAAGAGGGCACGGGAGGCGGCCGCCCGACGCGCTGCCCTTGCTGAAGATCTGGCGCGCGTCCGCCACTATGAGGCGCAGCTGCAGGGGTATTCGGTCGGCGTGGACAATCGATGGCCAGCCAAGTGGCCGGTGCTACAAGGCACTCCAAAACAGGTCCGCTGGGCCGCCGGGCTCCGGGCGAAGGTCGTCGGATTTCTCCACGAAGAACTGGCCAACAACTGGCTTAACGCGGAGCGCGGCTATCCGGTCGCCCAATGGCTGTCGGAGCAGGAATCCGCCAAGTTCTGGATCGAACACCTCAAGAATGTCCGGGACGTGATCGATCTCCTGAGGGTCCACGAATACCGCGGATGACAGGTACCGCGGATGACAGGGCTTAACTGGTCAGCGACGTGGATACGACACGTTTACGACACGCTTTGAACGGGAACTGCAGGGAACACAGAGGTACGATTTCAACACCAATAGTTGCAAAGTTGCTGGTCAGGGGACGTTTCGGGGCACCGCCGGGAGCACCCGGGATACCCCGTCTTGTAAAGCGGGGGTCGTCGGTTCGAATCCGACAGGGGGCTCACAAAAAACCGCTCTAACACTGTGAAGAAGTCCAGTGTCGGAGCGGTTTTCTTTTCGCCTCGACGGCCAACCCCTCGGAGTCCCCTCCAGCCACGCTCAACAGCGTTCTTCTCGAGTGCGATTGACACCTTCCGGTTCTCGGCCGGTGCTGCTCGTGCCTTCACCACGCTCGGTGCGGACGACTATGCGGAAAACCACACCTCGGTGGTCTTCCGCGAGCCCGTGGGTGTGGTCGGTGTGATCACGCCCTGGAACTACCCGCTGCTGATGGCCGCATGGAAGATTGCCCCGATCCTGGCCGCCGGCAACACCCTGGGACGGAGGGGTTTCCTTCGTGCGGGCTACGCTGCGGTTAGTCCGCGTCGATCTCTTCCAGCAGGTCCTTGGCAGCCTTGCGGATGTCGTCGTGGTCGTACTGGGCCGCCCGGCTCTCCAGCGAAATAATGGCGCAGCGGTGGACCTTCTTGAGGTCTCCGAAGGGGAAACTGACGCTGCCCTTGGTGCCCTCGGACTTCTCGCTATCAATGCCGAGGTGCCACTTCGAGAACTCGTCGAAGCCGTGCTTATCGATGAAGGAGTTCTCGTCGTCCGCCGAGGGAGCGTGTTCACTCCAGTCATCACGGATGTCCCGCTCCACCTTCCCGTTCTTAACGAGACTGCGTGCATGCTCCAACGCCTTGCGGTTCAGTTTCGTAGCCATGGTGTGCCTCCGCCTGCTGGGTGGTCAGATCCAAGAACAGCTCAAGGCTAGGACCGACGACGGCGCCCCGCCAGTCCCCGGGGTAGGCCCCGGTCCCGGTGGCCCCCTTTGGGCCCGGTCCCGGTGGCCCCGGACCGGGCAGTAGGGGCATGTGGTTTAACTGCCCGGAGACGCGGCCGAAACGTGTCCACAACACTGGCCGCATAGCTTTGCGCCATGACCATCACAGAGTTGCTTGCCCGGATGCGCGCGGCGCTCGCGGACGCCCTGCTGTTGCCACCGGTTCCTCCCACGACCGAGCAGGCCAACGACGTCCTCCAGGAGGTCACGCGGTGGGCGTGGCTGCCTGCGCTCAGCGGGGTCGCTGTCGGGGGTGACCACGCGCTCAGGACGCACGGAAATGCCGCCGGCCAGGCCGCGAAACAGGCGGAAAAGACCATTTAGTGTCGCGTTGGCCACACTATTCTTGACGTTGCCGCTTTATGACCTAAACTGCTTCACTGAGGTGCCTGAATGGCGCTGTGCAGCAACGAAAGTGAACAACGCTATGGCTACCGATTACGACGCCCCACGCAAGACAGAAGAAGAGTCTCCCTCCGAATCGCTGGAGGCACTCCAGGCGTCCCGCGGCGGCGGTGCCCAGACCGCCGTTATCGACCTCGACGAGAATGACACCGCCGAGGGCATCGACCTTCCGGGCGCCGATCTTTCCAACGAGGAACTGACGGTCATCGTCGTCCCCGAGCAGTCCGACGAGTTCACCTGCGGCTCCTGCTTCCTGGTCCGCCACCGGTCCCAGGTAGCCAAGGAAAAGAACGGCATGAAGTACTGCCACGACTGCGAAGGCTAAAACAGCCACTCCGCGCATATCCCGCTTTGCAGCCAGGCAGCCTTCATAGCCAGGCAGCCGCCAAAGCAAAGCCGCGCGAGGCGCCGGCTCCCCATGGGGAGGCCGGCGCCTCGCTTTTTGTGCCCGCCTCGCTTTTTCATGCCCGGATAAACGCCGTTACCTGCGGTAACGGAAGCGTGGAGAAAGGGCCACGAACGCCTCTCGATGCCCTTAAAAGCACGCCCGGAGTCACGGCCCCGTGACCCGTATTTTGCGACATTAACGGTTGCGCCCCGAACCGGCCACATCCCTCGTTTAGGGCTTTTGGCGACCCTACTCTGGAGGTATCCAATCACTCACCCGAAAGGGGTGGCCAAATGAAAAGAATTCCCGCCTGGCTCACAGTCATATTTCTGGCTGTTGGGCTGGGCCTGCTGGCTCCGGGCTCCGCCTCGGCAGCCTCCTACTGCGGGCAGGTGTGGGGCTCGCTGGCGAAGGCAGACAAGACCATGAGCACCGCAGCCCTCACGAATGTCCGCACGGGGCAGCACTACTGCTTCGACCGCCTGGTGATCGACCTCAACGGCAAAGCCAAAGGCTACAACGTCCGCTACGTTTCCGAGGTGGCCCAGGAAGGGTCCGGCCTGCCGCTCAAGCTCCGTGGCGCGGCCTTCCTGCAGCTGACCATCAACTCGCCGGCCTATGACAATGCCACCGGCAAGGCCACCTTCATTCCGGCCAACCGGTCCGAGGTGACCAACGTGTCCGGATACCACACGTTCCGGCAGGTGGCGTGGGCCGGCAGCTTCGAGGGGTACACCACCCTTGGCCTGGGCGTCCGTGCCCGGCTGCCGTTCAAGGTGTACACGCTGGATGGCCCTGGCTCCGGCTCCCGGCTCGTCATCGACGTCGCCCACTACTGGTGAGTTACCTGCGGTAGGGGAGCAGGGCAGCTGACGGGACAAGGGGTCCCTGAGACGCTGGTTGACTCCAATAAGCGATGCCCCGCCTTCCGGCAACCGGAAGGCGGGGCATCGCTGCTTGTCCAAGGTGAAGGCTATTCGGGGACCACCAGCGCGGGGGTGTCCTGGCGGATGGTGTCGCCGCGGAAATAGCCGGGCCGCAGCCGCGCCATCACCAGCATGAAGGCGATCCCGAGGGCCAGGATCCCAACGCCGAGCACGAAGACGAGCCCCACGCCGAAGATCTCCGAACCGCTGCCGAACTCAGGCGCCCAGCTGTCCACGGCGGTCTGGATGAAGACGACGGTGAGGACCAGTCCGCCCAGCATGGGGAACAGCAGCCGCATAAAGAAGTTGCGGACGCTGGAGAACAGGCTGTGCCGGAAGTACCACGTGCAGGCGAATGCCGTGAGGCCGTAGTAGAAGCAGATCATCAGGCCCAGCGCCAGGATGGTGTCGTTGAGGACGTTCTCGCTGACCACCTTCATGACGGCGTAGAAGCCGCCGGAGATCCCGCCCGCGACCAGCGTGGCGAAGCCGGGGGAGCCAAAGCGCTTGCTGACTGACGCGAAACGCGGCGGCAGGGCGCCGTAGTGACCCATCGCGAGCAGGCTGCGTGCCGGGGAGGCCATGGTGGACTGCAGGGACGAGGCGGTGCCAGAGAGCACGGCGAGGGACATCAGGATGGCAAGCGGACCCATCACCGGCGAGGCCAGCGCGGCAAAGATATTCGACTGGTTGTCCGGGTTGTTCAGACCAATGCCGTCGGCGCCGGTGCCGGCTACCATCATGGTGGCCACGATGACGGCGAGGTAGAGGGCCAGGACGGCGACCGCTGTCGTCGTTCCCGCCTTGCCTGCGGTGCCCCTGCCGCCCTTGGTTTCCTCATTCACGGTCAGGCAAACGTCCCAGCCCCAGTAGACGAAGACGGCCAGTGACATGCCGGCGGTGAACTGCTCGAAGCTCTCGATCTTGGCGGGGTTGAACCAGTCCCAGCTGAACGCGAGGGACGGACCGGCGTCGCCGGATGCTGCGTGCGTGAGCGCCATGACGATGAAGACGCCCAGAACCAGGACCTGGAAACCAACCATGCTGTACTGCACGAGCTTGGTGGCGTGCAGGCCCCGGTAGCTGACCCAGACGGCGAGAGCCACGAACGAGAGGCAGGTGGCAATATTGACTGCGGTGTTGGAGGTCAGGTCCGCGAGCTCGGGGTTGTTGAACAACTGGGCCAGGAAGAGGTAGAAGAAGTCCACCGCGACGCCTGCCAGGTTGGACAAAACAATGATGTTGGCGGCGAGCAGACCCCAGCCGCCCATCCAGCCGACGAACGGGCCGAACGCTTTTGTCGCCCAGGTGAACGAGGTGCCGCTGTCCGGGGAGTCGGCGTTGAGCTCGCGGTAGGCGAACGCCACCAGGATCATTGGGATGAACGCAACGATAAAGATTGCCGGCAGCTGCACTCCCACGGCCCCGACGGCGGGCCCAAGCGAACTGGTGAGGCTGTAGGCCGGGGCCACCGAGGAAATACCCAGGACGACGACGGCCAGGAGGCCCAACTGCCCGCCCTTCAGGCCTTTCCCGGTAATGCTGTGCGATGCTGCGCCGGCCGGGGGAGTGCTCTTCCCGCCGGGCTGGATGCTCTCACGCGTGGTTTGGCTCATGACTTGCCCTTTCTAGATTGCAGCGGGCTGCTGCTGGGTGATGCAGTGAATGCCCCCGCCGCGGGCGAAGAGTTCGCGGGCATCGATGCCCACCACCTTGCGCCCAGGATACGCATCCGCGAGGATGCGGAGTGCCTTCTCGTCGTTGGGGTCGGAGAACGTGCAGGCGATGACGCCGCCGTTCACCACCACATGGTTGATGTAGCTGTAGTCCACGAAGCCCTCCGGATCCGTCAGGGCAACGGGTGCCGGGACTTCGACGATCGACCATTCCCGGCCAGCAGCATCTGTAGTGGAGGACAGGAAGCTGATGATTTCGCGGCTCACCTCATAGTCCGGGTGGGCCGGGTTCTGCTGGGAATGGACCAGCAGGGTGCCCGGGGACGGGATGGCGGCAACGATATCGACGTGCCCGCGCGTTCCGAACCGCTGTGAGTCGCGGGTTAGGCCGCGGGGCAGCCAGATCACCTTTTTGGCGCCGATGGTCCTGGCCAGTTCGGCCTCGACGTCGGCCCTGCTGAGGCCGGGGTTGCGGCCCGGATCAAGCTGCACCGTTTCGGTGACCAGCACCGTGCCCTCGCCGTCCACCTGGATTCCGCCGCCCTCGTTGACCAGTTCGGACACGAGGTGCCGGGCGCTGGACCGTCCGGCCACCTCGGCGGCGACCAGTGAGTCCTTGTCCCAGCTGGCCCAGTCCTGGCCACCCCAGCCGTTGAAGACCCAGTCGACGGCGCCCAGGGCGCCGTTTCCGTCCAGGACAAACGTCGGGCCGATGTCGCGCATCCAGGCGTCGTTGAGTTCCGCCGTCAGCACTTCGACGGCGGGGGACAGATAGCGAGCGGCTGTCCCGACGTCGGACGGGTCCACCACCATGGTGACCGGTTCAAACTCGACGGCGGCGTTCGCGACGGCGGCCCAGACGGAACGGGCGGCGTGCGCCGCCTCGGCGGTGTCGCCGAGGGTGTAGCCGCCGGTGGGAAAGGCCATCCAGAGCCGCTCCTGGCGCGCCGTCTCGGCTGGCATGCGCCACGTGCTCACGCGTTTACCCCGGCGGTTGATCCTGCCGAAACCCCGGTGGTTGAACTGGTCACGATCAGTGCATCCGGCGTGCCGAACGGCTCCTCGGGGCGGACCGGTTCGGTGAGCCGGGCGTAGGTGTCGGGTCGGCGGGTGGTCAGGAACGGGAACAGCGTCAGCCAGTCCCTGCGCTGGTCCAGGTCGAGGTCGGCCACGAGGACCGCCGACTCGTCGCGGGGCGCCTGGACCAGGATGCGGCCGTAGGGGTCCGAGATGAAGGAGGACCCGTAGAAGTTCAGGCTGCCCTCCTGGCCCCAGCGGTTCGGGACCACCATGAACAGGCCGTTGGCGATGCCGTTGCCCACGATGACCTGCTGCCAGAGCGGCTGGGTGTCAAACTCCGGGAACAGCGGCTCGGAACCGATCGCCGTCGGGTACACCAGCAGTTCGGCGCCCCCGAGGGAGTACATGCGGGCCAGTTCGGGGAACCATTCGTCCCAGCAGGTGGGCATGCCCAGCCGGGCTCCGCCGAGTTCAGCCGGGGCGTGGACCTGGTAGGCGTCCTCCGCTGCGGGACCCTGGCGGAAGAACTTGTCCTCGTAGTATCCGGCGGTCACCGGGATGTGCAGCTTGTGGGTGGCGGCCAGGAGTTCGCCGGCTGGGGACACGAGGATGGAGGTGTTCAGGCCCAGGCCGTCGTCCGAGCCGTCCGGGTTGCCGGCGAGCTGGTAGAGCGAGGCGTGGACGGTGATGCCGTTCCGGCGGGCGGCCTCGGCGGCAAAACGGAACGTGGGGCCGGTCAGCAGGTCCTCGGCGGTGTCGGAGGGGCGCGGCCGGTCCTGGCCCTGCCGTGCAAGGTCATTCTCCGGAACCTGGTCTGCGGGGTAGCGGGAGAGGGTGAGCTCGGGCAGGAACACCACGGTGGCGCCCAGCCGGGCGGCCCGGTCGATGCCGTCGTTGAGTTCCGCGCGGAGTGCGGCGGCGCTGCTGTGCCAGCGGTGCTGCACAACGCCCACCCTCAAGGCGGGACGGCCGGACGGCGCTGTCCGGGCGAGGGAGGCAGGCGCGTTGAGGCAGGTTATTTCGATCATGATGATGATTACTCCAGTGAGACGACCGTCACTAAATGAATGACGTTCATTTAGTATGCACGTGCAGCGCGGCCGTGGCAAGGGTTATTTGAATCCTGATCATTTACGACCTGCAAAGTAGTAAGTAAGCTGATTGTGAAATTTGGGCGCCGGCGCTCCCTGTCCCGGCGCGGCTGATGTAGCGTCGAAACCACTGGACCAATCGAGGAGGATTCATGAAGGCTTCACCGACACTGACCAATAACATGCAGGCCGTCCTGACGGACCTGATCGAACTGCACATCCAGGGCAAGCA
Organism: Arthrobacter globiformis; assembly: GCF_030817195.1. NCBI lineage: Bacteria > Bacillati > Actinomycetota > Actinomycetes > Micrococcales > Micrococcaceae > Arthrobacter > Arthrobacter globiformis. The sequence continues at coordinate 1,197,574 of NZ_JAUSYZ010000001.1, forward strand.
GGCGCACTGGAACATCGTTGGAACCAACTTCAGGGATCTGCACCTTCAGCTCGACGAGATCGTCGACGCCGCACGGGCCTTTGCCGACGACATCGCCGAGCGCATGCGCGCCCTGCACGCCCTGCCGGACGGCCGCAGCGCCACGGTGGCGAAGTCGACCCACCTTCCCCCGTTCCCCGACGGGCTCATCAACACCAAGGATGCGATCGACCGCATGGTGGCAGCACTCGAAGCGGCCGTAGGCACCATGCGCAAGGTCCATGACGAGGTGGATGAGGAGGACCCCACCACTGCAGACCTGCTGCATACCTTCATCGAAAAGCTCGAGCAGTACGCGTGGATGGTTGGCGCCGAGAACATGAAGGCGTCGGCCAACGTCACGCACCCTGACAGCAAGTAGCCGGCCGGCGGGACAAAGCCAAGAGCCGATTGCAATGGGCAGCCCCGGGGAAAATTCTCCGGGGCTGCCCATTTCTGTGGCGGCTACTTCGCGTGCGGGATGCGGCGAAGTACGACGGCGGCGAGCACCGAGGCTCCTGCCATAAGTACCAGCGCGATCGCAGCGGTGATGTGGACACCGGAATCGAAGGCAGCCCGGGCGGCCGCCGTGAGCCCTTCGGCCAGCGGGGCCGGGAGCGACCCGGCGAGCTCCATGGCCCCTGCCAGGGTCTCCCTGGCCTGGTCCGCCGACTCCGCCGGGACCGCGCGGGCAACGGTCTCCGGGAGGGCGAGATGCTGCTGGTATGACGCGGTCAGGATGGACCCCAGGAGGGCTGTCCCGAGGAGTGAACCCACTTCGTATCCGGTCTCCGAAATGGCCGCCGCTGCGCCGGATTTTTCCGCGGGCACGGCGCCCAGTATCAAATCGTTCGAGATGGTCTCGGCAGAACCCACGCCCAGCGCCAGGACGAGGAGGGCGGCCAGCAGCGCGGTGGGCCCGGCGTCGTGATCGCCGAACGCCACGACGGAGTAGCCGGCGGCGCTCAGCGCCAGTCCCGCGGCCACCACAAAGCCCGGCCGGACCTTCCGGACCAACGGAACCACGAGCAAACCCGCCACCACGGTGGCCGTCAGGGCCGGCAGCATGGCGGTGCCCGACTCCGACGGTGACATGCCCTCGAGCAGCTGCAGGTGCTGGGCCAGAAACAGGATGAAGCCGTTGTAGGAGAACAGCGCCAGGATGTTTGCCGTGATCGCAGTGCTGAACACGCGGTTCCTGAACAGTGACATGTCCAGGAGCGGGGACGTGTCCAGGAGCGGGGACGCGAGGGTCTGCTGGCGGCGGACAAACAGGAGTCCCATGGCCAGGCCAAATGCCAGAACCCCGAGTGACGTCACGCCGGGTCCATGGGTGGCCAGTTCCTTGATGCCGTAGACCACCGGCACCATGGCCAGCATCGACAGCGCCACGCTGGCCAGGTCCACGCGCCCGGGATTCGGATCCTTGGATTCCGGAATGAGGAAGCGGCCCAGGACCAGTGGCGGCAGCATGATGGGCACGGCAACGAGCAGGACGGCGCCCCACCAGAAATGCTCCACCAGCCAGCCGCCAAAGATCGGCCCCAGCGCTGCGCCGCCGGAGAACCCCGCGGCCCAGATGGCCACGGCCAGCCTCCGCCTGCCCGGCTCCCGGAAGATGTTGCGGATCAGTGACAGCGTGGACGGCATGAGCATGGCGCCGAAGAATCCGAGAGCCGCCCGGCCTGCTATGAGCCATTCGGCGCTCGGGGCGAAGGCCGACGCCGCGGAGACCACGGCGAAGCCGGAAATGCCGACCAGCAGCAGCCGGCGGCGCCCGATCCTGTCGCCGAGGCTCCCCATGGCAACAAGGAGTCCGGCGAGGACCAGGGCGTAGGCATCCACCACCCATAAAAGCTGCACGCCCGAGGGGTCGAGGCTGCGGGCGATCGCGGGAAGGGCGAACGTCAGTGCAGTGTTGTCCACGGCCACCAGGAGGACCGGGAACATGAGCAGGGCCAGAGCGAACCAGTCGCGCGCGCCGCCACCGGGGGCCTCGTTTGCGGACGCGTGCTCCGGGCGAAGGGTTGAGTGCGTGGTCATGAAATAACTATACCGTCCAGACGGTACAGTTATAGCCTTGGGTTGGAACCGGGCATGATGGAAGCCATGCCCAGAAAACCGGTCGCCCGCGGCGCAGTGCTCGATGCGTTCGAATCCCTCCTGATCGAGGTGGGGGAGCGCGCCGCCACCCTTGATGCCGTGGCAGCCCGCGCCGGCGTGTCCAAGGGCGGGCTCCTGTACCACTTTCCGAACAAGGAAGCGCTGATCGGCGTCCTGCTGGACCGCCTCGACGAGTTCGCGGAAGCGGATGCCCGGGCCATGGCTGCGGCTCCCGAGGGCGCGGCCGCTTACTTCATCAAATCGTCCGTCTGGGCGGACACTCCGCTGGACCGTGCCATCGTGGCTGCGACGAGGCTTGCCGAGGTGGCGCACGAGGAGACGCGGCGCCGGTTTGCCCACATCCAGCAGCGGTGGCTCGATGAGATCGCCCGTGACGTCGGGCCGGGCCTGGCCAAGGCCGTGCTGTACATGGGCGACGGCCTCTACTTCAACGCCATGCTCTCAATCGGGCCGGCCGCGTCGCCCTCCGAGACGGCGGCCGACGTCGAAAGCCTCCTGGCCGCGCTTGACCGGCTCAGGCGGTAGACCGGCCTCAGGGCTGGCCGCCGTCGGGGGTGTGCCAGCCCACGCTGCCACAGTTTGCAGACGCGATCCCGGCGTAGGACAATAGCCTCTGTGACAGCTGTCACCGCTCAATTGAATAAGCCTTTGATCTGCGGCGGGAGAGTCCTGCAAGTAGGTACAAGCAGGCGCCGTAGGAGCAAAACCTCCCCAGGAATCTCTCAGGCCCATGTACCGCCGCGGCAAGGCAACTCTGGAAAGCAGCAGGCTGCCCGCTGGAAATGTTCCGCCGTCGCGCGGACAGTTCAGGGCACGCTGTGCTCACCGACGGTGCAAGCGGAGCTGTGCGAAAGCGCAGCACCGCGGAAACTCTCAGGTCCAATACAGAGCGGGGAGGAACCCGAATCAATGTGGCGTACCCTGCGTCGCCTTAGTTATGGAGTTCCTTTTGACCGTTAATTCAGCCTCCTCGTCCTTCGTTGACCGGCATATTGGCGCCCGCCGCCAGGCCGACGTCGAAGCCATGCTCAAGGCCGTCGGCTACGACACCGTCGACGCGCTGGTTGATACGGCAGTGCCCAACGACATCCGCCAGGACTCAGCGCTGCAGCTCGCGCCGGCCCTGAGCGAAGTGGAAGCGCTCGCGGAACTCCGGAAGCTCGCGGCCAAGAACAAGACCGCCGTCCAGATGATCGGCCAGGGCTACTACGACACCGTGACGCCCCCGGTGATCCGCCGCAACGTCCTTGAGGCACCCGCCTGGTACACCGCGTACACGCCCTACCAGCCGGAGATCTCCCAGGGCCGTCTCGAGGCCCTGCTGAACTTCCAGACCATGGTCCAGGACCTGGTGGGCCTGCCCATCGCCAACGCCTCGCTGCTGGATGAAGCGACTGCGGTGGCGGAGGCTGTGCTGCTGATGCGCCGGGCCAACAAGAACAAGACCGCCCACGACGGCAAGACGGTCCTGGATGCGGACTGCCTGCCGCAGACCATTGCCATCGTCAAGGGCCGCGCCGAAGCCCTCGGGTTCGAGGTGGAGGTGGCGGACCTCTCGCAGGGACTGCCCGACGGCGACATCAACGGCGTTGTCCTCCAGCAGCCCGGTGTCTCCGGCCGCGTCTTCGACCACAGTGAGGTCATCGCCGCCGCCAAGGAACGCGGAGCCCTGGTGACGGTGGCCGCTGACCTGTTGGCCCTGACACTCATCACGCCTCCGGGCGAGCAGGGCGCGGACATCGCCGTCGGCTCCGCCCAGCGCCTGGGCGTTCCGCTGTTCTACGGCGGCCCGCACGCCGCCTACATGGCCGTGCAGAAGGGCCTGGAACGATCCCTGCCCGGCCGCCTGGTGGGCGTCTCCAAGGACTCCGCCGGTGTTCCCGCCTACCGCCTCGCGCTGCAGACCCGCGAGCAGCACATCCGCCGCGAGAAGGCCACGTCCAACATCTGCACGGCACAGGCGCTGCTGGCCATCGTTGCCTCCATGTACGCCGTCTACCACGGACCGGAGGGCCTGAAGGCGATCGCCGAAACCGCCCACGGCCACGCCAGGACCGTGGCCGCCTCGCTCAAGGCCGCCGGCCTGGACGTCCTGCACACCAGCTTCTTCGACACGGTGACGGTCTCCGTCCCGGGCAAGGCCGCCGGCATCATCGCCGCCGCCGAGCAGAAGGGCATCAACCTCCGCAGCATCGACGCCGACACCATTGGCATCTCCACCGATGAAACAACGACACCGGCCATCGTGGCCGACGTTCTGGCCGCCTTCGGTGCCGGGGCAGTGGAGGCGGCTGACGGTTTCGCCCTGGACGCCGCCGTCGAGCGTTCCTCCGCGTACCTGCAGCACCCGGTGTTCAACACGCACCGCTCCGAGACCCAGCTGCTGCGCTACATCCGCAAGCTCTCCGACCGTGACCTGGCGCTGGACCGCACCATGATTCCGCTGGGCTCCTGCACCATGAAGCTGAATGCCACGGCGGAGATGGAAGCCATTTCCTGGCCGGAGTTCGCCTCGATCCACCCGTTCGCGCCGGATTCCCAGACCGAGGGATGGCGTGAACTGATCGCCGACCTCGAGTCGCAGCTGACCGAGATCACCGGCTACGACCAGGTGTCCATCCAGCCGAACGCCGGCTCGCAGGGTGAGCTCGCCGGGCTGCTGGCCATCCGCGGCTACCACCTGTCCCGCGGCGACGACCAGCGCAATATCTGCCTGATCCCGGCCTCGGCGCACGGCACCAACGCCGCCTCGGCTGTGCTGGCCGGCATGAAGGTGGTCGTGGTGGCCACCGCCGCTGACGGCACGATTGACCACGCTGACCTGTACGCGAAGATCGAGCAGCACCGGGATGCACTTTCCTGCATCATGATCACCTACCCGTCCACGCACGGCGTGTACGACGCCGACGTCCGCGAGGTCTGCGACGCCATCCACGCCGCCGGCGGCCAGGTCTACATCGACGGGGCCAACCTCAACGCGCTCGTCGGGCTCGCGCAGCCCGGCAAGTTCGGCGGCGACGTGTCCCACCTGAACCTGCACAAGACCTTCTGCATCCCGCACGGCGGCGGCGGACCCGGTGTCGGCCCGGTCGCCGCGAAGGCACACCTGGCCCCCTTCATGCCGGGCGATGCTGCCACCTGGACCGAAGGCAACGACGTTCCGATCTCCGCCTCGCGCTTCGGCTCCGCCGGCGTGCTGCCCATCTCCTGGGCGTACGTCAAGCTCATGGGCGGCAGCGGCCTTACCGAAGCCACCAAGTCCGCGCTGCTCGCCGCGAACTACGTTGCCGCCAGCCTCAACGACTTCTTCCCCGTGCTCTACACGGGCGAAGGCGGCCTCGTGGCACACGAGTGCATTCTGGACCTGCGCGAACTCACCGCCCGGACCGGCGTCACCGCCGAGGACGTGGCCAAGCGCCTGATCGACTACGGCTTCCACGCGCCCACACTGGCGTTCCCGGTGGCCGGTACCCTGATGGTCGAACCCACCGAGTCCGAGGACCTGGGCGAGATCGACCGGTTCATCAAGGCCATGATCGCCATCCGCGGCGAGATCGACCAGGTTGCCAACGGTGACTTCACCGTGGAAAACAGCCCGCTGCGCAACGCACCCCACACCGCTGCCGCTGCGATCAGCTCCGACTGGGACCGCGCCTACCCTCGCGAGCAGGCCGTGTTCCCCGTGCACACGCTCAAGCAGGACAAGTACTTCCCGCCCGTGGGGCGCATCGACGGCGCAGCCGGCGACCGCAACCTGGTCTGCTCCTGCCCGCCGATTGAAGCCTTCGAGAACTAGATTCGTCCGGTGGTTGAGCCTGTCGGCGCCCCGGTGGTCGAGCTTGTCGAAACCCCGGGCCGCCCAGGCTCGATCCGCACACAAAGGATTCCTCAATGACTGAGAACTACACTGCCCTTTACGAGGAGCACAAGAAGCTGGGCGCCTCGTTCACCGACTTCGGCGGCTGGCAGATGCCGCTGAAGTACGGCTCCGAACTGGCCGAGCACCACGCCGTCCGCAACTCGGCCGGCATCTTCGACCTCTCCCACATGGGCGAAGTCTGGGTGACCGGCCCGGACGCCGCAGCGTTCCTCGACTACGCCCTGGCCGGCAAGATCTCCGCCATGGCCGTAGGCAAGGCCAAGTACTCCCTGATCTGCAACGAGGACGGCGGCATCATCGACGACCTCATCGTGTACCGCCGGCCGGCAGACGCAGAGGGCCACCACCGGTTCCTGGTTGTGCCCAACGCCGGCAACGCCAAAGTCGTGGCCGAGGCACTGGCGCAGCGGTCTGGATCTGCCCGGGAGGGCGGGTTCGAGGTTGCCGTCGACGACGTTTCCGCCGCCACATCACTGATCGCCGTGCAGGGTCCCAAGGCCGAGGAGATCCTCCTGCGCCTGGTCCCGGCAGCCCAGCACGAGCTGGTGACCGGACTCAAGTACTACGCCGCCGTCGAGGTGTCCTTCCTGGTGGGCGGCGCCAGCCGGAACCTGCTCCTGGCCCGCACCGGGTACACCGGGGAGGACGGCTTCGAGATTTTCGTGGAGAACGACGACGCCGCCGCCCTCTGGCAGTCGATCGTCGCCATCGCGGACGAGGGGGAGCTGACGCCGTCCGGGCTCGCCTCCCGCGACTCGCTCCGCCTTGAGGCCGGCATGCCGCTGTACGGCAACGAACTCTCCCTCGAGGGGGACCCGTTCGCCGCCGGCCTGGGCCCCGTCGTCGCGCTGTCCAAGGAAGGCGACTTCGTGGGCAAGGCCGCGCTGGCAGCCAAGAAGGAAGCCGGCGCCGGTTCCACCTCGGGCCGCAAGCTCGTGGGCCTCAAGGGCCTGGGCCGCCGCGCCGGCCGCGGGCACTACCCGGTGCTCAAGGACGGCAACGTCGTTGGCGAAGTAACGTCCGGCCAGCCCAGCCCGACCCTCGGCTACCCGGTTGCCATGGCCTACGTCGACGTCGCCTACGCCGAACCCGGCACGGCACTGGACATCGACTTGCGCGGCAAGGCGGAGCCGTTCGAAGTCGTCGCACTGCCTTTCTACAAGCGCTCCAAGTAGCCCGACGGCCGCGGCCGTGAGTCGCTGGCTGTGAGCCGCTGACCGGAAGAATCCGGCACCCAAGCCGCTGGTTGAGCTTGTCGGAACCGAGCCTCATCAAGCTCGATCATTGGGGGTCGAGCTTGCCGACCACGCACCGCTGTACGGAACCACACGATTTCAAACGTAAGGAAGAAAACATGGCAAAAGTTGCCGCTGAACTGCAGTATTCCGACGAACACGAGTGGGTCTCCCGCGAGAACGGGAACGTTGTGTCCATTGGTATTTCCGCCGTGGCCACTGACGCCCTCGGCGACATTGTCTACGTGGACCTGCCCGAGGTCGGCTCGGCCGTAACCGCGGGGGAGACCTGCGGCGAGGTGGAGTCCACCAAGTCGGTCTCGGACCTGTACTCCCCGGTGACGGGTGAGGTTACGGAGATCAACCCGGTGGTCATCGAGGACCCCGCTCTGATCAACAATGATCCGTACGGCGCCGGCTGGCTGTTCAAGGTGGCCGCTGACTCCGAGGGCCCGCTGCTGTCGGCCGAGGAATACGCTGCCAAGAACGGCGGCGAGCTGTGAGCGCGGCAGGTGCCGCAGGCACAGAGACAGTGGCTTTCGAGCAGGTCGTATCCCCGAGCCTGAATGCGGAGCTCGCGGAGCTGGATCCGGAGATCGCGGCGAAGATCGACGACGAGCTCGGCCGCCAGCGTTCGGGCCTGGAGATGATCGCGTCGGAGAACCACACCGCCGCGGCCGTGATGCAGGCGCAGGGGTCGGTGCTGACCAACAAGTACGCCGAAGGCTACCCGGGCAAGCGCTACTACGGCGGCTGCGAGCACGTGGATGTTATCGAGCAGCTGGCGATTGACCGCGTCAAGGCCCTGTTCGGTGCCGAGTACGCGAACGTTCAGCCGCACTCCGGCGCGCAGGCCAACGCGTCGGTGATGCACGCCCTGATCAAGCCGGGCGATACCATCATGGGCTTGAACCTGGCGCACGGCGGGCACCTGACCCACGGCATGCGGATCAACTTCTCCGGGCGCCTGTACAACGTGATCCCGTACCAGGTCCGCGAAGAGGACCACCGGATCGACATGGCCGAGGTGGAGCGCCTGGCCCAAGAACACAAGCCGCAGCTGATCGTCGCCGGCTGGTCCGCCTACGCCCGGCAGCTGGACTTCGCCGAGTTCCGTCGGATCGCTGACTCCGTGGGTGCCTACCTGATGGTGGACATGGCCCACTTCGCCGGCCTGGTTGCCGCCGGGCTGCACCCGTCACCGGTCCCGCACGCGCACGTGACGACGTCGACGACGCACAAGACCCTCGCCGGTCCGCGCGGCGGCATCATCCTGACCAACGACGCCGACGTTGCCAAGAAGATCAACTCGGCAGTGTTCCCCGGCCAGCAGGGCGGTCCGCTGGAGCACGTAATCGCCGGCAAGGCCGTGGCCTTCAAGATCGCCGCCTCCGAGGAGTTCAAGGAGCGCCAGGAGCGCGTGCTCGCCGGTGCCCGGATCCTGGCCGACCGGTTGGTCCAGCCGGATGTCACCGCCAAGGGGATCAGCGTGATCTCCGGCGGGACCGATGTGCACCTGGTGCTGGTGGACCTGCGCAACTGCGAACTCGACGGCCAGCAGGCCGAGGACCGCCTCGCGGAAATCGACATCACCGTCAACCGAAACGCCGTGCCGTTCGATCCGCGTCCGCCGATGGTCACCTCCGGGCTGCGCATCGGCACCCCGGCCCTCGCGACGCGAGGTTTCGGCGAAGCCGCTTTCGCCGAGGTCGCAGACATCATCGCAGAGGCCCTAATTGCCGACGCCGGCGCGGACCTCTTGGGCCTGCGTCACCGTGTGGAGGCACTCGCCGAAGCCCACCCACTCTATCCGACAGTACAAGACCTCGCCGCGGCAAAAACCGCGTAGCGTGGATTAAAAGAGCACGACGGCGGGCGGCTGCCACAAGCCGCCGGCCGCCGTCGAGTCTTCCGGCTGCAGGACCGTCAACCGCGGCTCTGCCGCCTACCGGCAGGACCATCTGCTGGATCACAGCATTTTAGTTAGGAACCGACCATGGCCGTTGGAGTCTTCGATCTCTTCTCTATCGGAATAGGCCCATCCAGTTCCCACACGGTGGGTCCCATGCGCGCTGCCGCGGTATTCTCCGAGGAGCTGAAGGCGTCCGGCAAGCTGGCGGACGTGGCGTCGCTGCGCGTGGACCTCTACGGCTCACTCGCCGCCACCGGGCACGGCCACGGCACCATGACGGCGATCCTGCTCGGGCTGGAAGGCTTCCATCCCGAGCTGATCCTGCCCGATGAGGTCGAGGAGCGGCTGGCTGCGATCGACGCGACCGGGACCCTGCAGCTGGCCGGGTCCGTCGCCCTGCCCTACGGGGTGAAGGACATGGTCCTGCGGCCGCTGACCATCCTGCCGCGGCACACCAATGGCATGACCTTCGCGGTCTCGGACGCTGCGGGCGAGGTCCTGCACAGTGCCACCTTTTTCTCGGTCGGCGGCGGGTTCATTGTCCGCGAAGGCGAGGAGGATGCGGCCCTGAAGGAGCTCGATGAGTCCAAGAAGGAGCTGCCGCTGCCGTTCCGGACCGCAGCCGAGCTACTGGGCCGCTGCCAATCCAAGGGACTCTCCGTCGGCGAGGTCATGCTGGTCAACGAGCGTGCCTCCCGTTCGGACGAGGAGATCCGGGAAGGCCTGCTGCATATTTACTCGGTGATGGAGGGCTGCGTGGCAACCAGCCTCAAGCGTGAGGGGCTGCTGCCCGGCGGGCTGAAGGTCCGCCGTCGTGCCCCGGACTGGCACGATCGGCTCCTGAAGGAAAGCCGGGACCACGATCCCGACTACCGGGACCCGAAGTACTGGCAGGAGTGGGTGAACCTGATCGCGCTGGCGGTCAACGAGGAGAACGCCTCCGGCGGGCGCGTGGTGACTGCCCCGACGAACGGCGCCGCGGGCATCATCCCGGCTGTTCTTTACTACGCGCTGCACTTCGCGCCGGGCATGGACCAGGCAACCCAGGAAGACCGCGACGACGTGGTGGTCAAGTTCCTGCTGACCGCCGGCGCCGTCGGGGTGCTCTATAAGGAGCAGGCGTCCATTTCCGGCGCGGAGGTGGGCTGCCAGGGCGAGGTGGGATCGGCGTCGTCAATGGCGGCAGCCGGCCTTGCCGAGGTCATGGGCGGCACACCCGCGCAGGTGGAGAACGCCGCCGAGATCGCGATGGAACACAACCTGGGGCTGACCTGCGATCCGATCGGCGGACTGGTCCAGGTCCCCTGCATCGAGCGCAACGCGATCGCCGCCGCCAAGGCCATCAACGCGGCCAAGATGGCGTTGTGGGGCGACGGCTCGCACCGGGTCTCGCTGGACGAGGTCATCGTGACCATGCGCGAGACCGGCAAGGACATGAGCTCCAAATACAAGGAGACCGCGATGGGCGGCCTCGCCGTCAACGTCGTCGAGTGCTGACCAACCACCGCCCGGACTAGTTGTTGGCAGCCGCCCAGAGGTTCAGGCTCGCCGCGAAGATGATCCACGACAGGTACGGCAGCATCAGCAGACCGGCGGTGCGGCGGATCGGCCCGAACAGGAGTACGGTGGCGGCGACTGCCAGCGCCAGCACAATGATGATGCCCAGTGCCAGCCAGAGGGCGGCCGAACCCCACACCGGATACAGCCCGAAGAACACGGGCGTCCAGGCCAGATTCAGGGCCAGCTGCGCGCCGTAGACCGTGAGCGCAATCCGGCGGTTCGGGCTCCGGTTCCGCCAAACGAGCCAGGCCGCCACCGCCATGGCCGTGTACAGCACGGTCCAGACCGGCCCGAACAGCCAGTTGGGCGGAGACCACGGCGCCTTGTCGGCGGCCGCGTACCAGCCGGTGACGTTGCTGATGGTCGCCCACGAACCCAGCCAGGCCACCAGCGCGGAGGCGGCCAGGAACCCCAGGAGTGCGGCCAGTTCGACGGCGGTGCGCCACGGCTTGGGCTCCGCCCCGCCACCCCTGCTGCTGGTGCCTCTTCCTGCTCCCGCTGCCGGAACGCGCTCCCTGCTTTCCATTTCTCTACAGTTGCCAAGGGCGCAGCCAGAGTCAAGGAGGCTCTGACCAGGATCACGTGCCCGCGGCAAGCGGTCCGGGAGGCCGGACGGATAGACTTGAGGCTGCTTCTCCGGCATCTGCACGAAACGTAAGCGAAGATTGGACACGGCACACTTGCGAGAATTCACTGCCCGCTTTGCCACCTCCGAAGAGGTTGCCAACTGGGACTCCCACGTCACCGCGAATCCGAACGGCGGAAACCTGCTGCAGTCGGAGGCCTTCGCCGAGGTCAAGCAGCACTTCGGCTGGAAGACCCTGCACCTCGTCTACGAAACAGCCGACTACGCGAGCTACAACCTCGTGCTGGAAAAGAGCTTCCCGGTGCTGGGCAAGCTCTGGTACCTCATCAAGGGGCCGGACGTTGCCGGCGTCGAGGACATCCCGGGGATCGCCGCGGCAAACGCAGAGTTCGTCAAGCGCGCACGGCTGGGCGTCTTCGCCATCAAGATCGAGCCGGACATCATCCTCAGCGACGCCGCCCGCGGGGTCATCGAGGGGGCCGGGCTGGTCAAGACGCACAATCTCCAGCCCAACGACTCCACAGCACTGCTGGATATTTCCCCCGAAGAGAACCAGCTGCTCCGCAACCTCCACTCGCGGGGACGCAACGCCGTCCGCCGCGCCATCCGTGAGGGCGTCGAAGTGCACAACGTGGACCCCAGCGAGGAAAACTTCAAGTCCATGTACGCCCTGATGACCGACACGGTCCAGGCGAAGTCGCAGGTCCGGGTCCGCGAATACGAGTACTACCGCCAGTTCTGGACGAACTTCATCAAGCGCGGCCAGGGCAGGCTCATGTTTGTGTACGAAAACGGAGTTCCCTCGGTGGGCGCGTTTGTCATCAACTACGGCCGCAAGGGCACGTACAAGGACGGCGGGTCCCTCCAGAAACGGAACCAGTACGGTGATTCGCACCTGGTGCAGTGGACCGCGATCAACCAGCTCAAGGAGCTGGGCTGCACAGAATACGATTTCTGCGGAACGCCGCCCAGCGACAAGCTCAAGGACACGTCGAATCCCTTCCACGGGCTCGGGCTTTTCAAGACCAGCTTCAGCAAGACGGTCACCGATTTCGTCGGCTGCTATGACCAAGTCATCAGCCCGTTGAAGTACAAGGCGTGGATTGTTGCGGGCGAACGCGTCGCACGGCAGCTGTACACGCGCCGCACCGGGCAGCAGTTTTACTGAGGACCGTGTTTCCTGGGCACTGCGCCGAGGAGCCGGGACCTTTAACGACAGAAGCCTGAAAGACTGGATCCATACAGCTGCACAACCTGTGAGCCTGAACGGCTGAGGCACTGAACGGAGGGAGCCCTGATGGCCAAACAACCCCGCGGCGCCAACCGGCCGCCCACGGACGGGCTGCCCAAGACGGAGCCCCTCACCCCCTCGCAGATGCACCAGAATGCGGCGGCCAAGCGTATGCTCCGCCGGCTGGTGCAGAGTGAAAGTCCGCCGACGGCGCCGCTGAGCATCGTGGACCGGCTCGCCGGGAGCCCCTACGCCAACCCGATGATCCAGGTGGGCGGCGTCGACACGTCGGCCCGCAAGACCATGGACTTCGCGCTGCATCTCGCCGAATCCATGTTCCGCTACGGTGCAGGGTCCCTCGAGGTGGAGACGAGCATCATTGCCGTCACCGCAGCCCTGGGGCTGAAGAACATCGAGGTGGACATCACCAACCAGTCCGTCGGCATCAACTACGCCCCCAAGGACCAGACGCCCATCTCGCTCCTGCGGGTGGTCCGCTCCTGGACGAACAATTACGCCGGGCTTGCCAAGGTCCACCAATTGGTCACTGACATCGTCGCCGGAGGGGTTGGCCGGGACGAGGCCATCCGGCGGCTCGACGAGATCATCCGCAGCCCCAAGCCGTTTCCGCGCTGGATGGTGACGGTCGCGTTCGCCGTCTTCTCGGCGGTGTTCGTTGGCGTGATCGGCGGCGGCGCCGGCGCCTCCGCGGTGGCCTTCGCCTCCAATATCCTGATCAGCCTGCTGGCCAGGAAGCTGGGCCGCTGGCGGACGCCTGACTTCTTCATCACGGCGGCGTGTTCCTTTGTGGTTACGGTCATCGCGCTGCTCATGTGGAAGTTCGGCAGTCCCGTGGGGTTCCGGTTGGCGCCCGCCATTGTGGTGGTGGGCGGCATCCTGCTGCTGCTTCCCACTGGGCGCCTGGTCTCCTCGGTGCAGGACGCCATCAATGGCTTTCCCGTCACGGCGGCCGGACGTTTCCTTTCCACCCTGCTGACGTTCGGTGCGGTGGTCGCCGGGATCGCGGTCGCATTCGTGGTGGGGGACCGGATCGGCATGGCGCCGATCGACGTCACGGAGACCTTCCCGCCCGCGTATCCGCTGTGGATACAGGTGATCATGGTTGCCGTCGCCGTTGTGGCGATCGGCATCACCGAGCAGACGGACTGGAAGCTGCTGCTTCCGACGGCGGCTGTCGGCGTAGTGGGGCACCTGGTCCTCATCGGCAGTGACCTGCTGGGCGTTGGCCCGCGGTTCTCGCCGGCGCTCGCCGCCGTCGTGATCGGCCTGCTGGCCCGCGTGGTGGCGTTGAAGATGGGCGCTCCGCAGCTTGTGGTCGCCGTGCCGGCCGGTCTGATTCTCCTGCCCGGCCTCACTATATTCCGCTCGATGTACGTCCTGACCATCGAGGAGTCCGAGATCCTGCTAGGGGCCGGGGGGATGCTCAGCGCCGGTGCGATCGTGTTCGGCGTGGCCGGCGGCATTGTGCTCGGTGACACGCTGGCCCGGCCGCTCACGCGCAGCCTCGCCAGTAACGAGCGGCGGCGCGCCCGCCGCCGCTAGGGCTGCTGGATCCTGCGGCGTTAGATCTGGCCTATCGGCAGTTTCTTCTCAGCCTGGAATACGTCCTCGACCCGGCCCTTGGCCCAGTAGCCGGACAGCGAAACCTGGCTGCGGTCCAGGCCGCGCTCGCGGAACAGCACCTCCCGCAGGCCCTTCATGTAGCCTCGCTCTCCGTGCGCGAACACGTTCACGCGCCCATCGGGCCAGGCGGCGGTGCGCACTGCCTCCACCAGCTGGCTGCTCTCACCGGCGGGAACGTCGCCGCGCTGCAGCCAGACCAGCTCGAGTCCGGCAGGGGCAGCAATCTCCTGGACGTCCGCGTCCGAACCCACCTCGATAAAGGCCACGCCGCGGGCGTGTGCGGGAAGGGATTCGATGACGGCGGCCACTGCCGGCAGTGCGGCCTCGTCCCCGGCCAACAGGTACCAGTCCGCGGCGGGATCGGGGTTGTAGCCGCCTCCGGGACCCGTGAAGATGAGGGTGTCGCCGGGTTGGGCCGCGGCAGCCCAGGGACCGGCCAGGCCCTCGTCGCCGTGAACGACGAAATCAATGGCCAGTTCGCCGGCGGCCGTATCCACCCAGCGGACCGTGTAGGTCCGGGTGTGCGGCCACTGCTCGCGGGGCATGGTTTCCCGGATGGCCCAAAGGTCCAGGGGCTGGGGGTAGTCCACCCCGGGCTGCGGAAAGACGATCTTGACGTACCGGTCCACGAAGTCGTTGTTGACGTAGTCAGCGAACCCCGGGCCGCCGGCGACGATCCGCACCATGTGCGCGGAAAGCTGCTCCCGGCGAAGGACAGTCAGGGTGACCTGCGGGCGGGATTTTTTCGTGGCGGTGGTGGTGGCCGGAAGGGAAGTCATGCAGGTAAGCCTAGCCTAAGTACCTTGGCGGGACCGCCGGGAGTTCCCAGTCCACCGGCCCGGCGCCCTGCTCTATCAGCAGGTCGTTGGCGTGGCTGAACGGCCGGGAGCCGAAGAACCCCCGCGAGGCGGAGAGCGGGCTGGGGTGGGCGCTGGCCACCACGGGCGTGCTGCCCAGCAGGGGGCGGACGCTCTCGGCATCCTTTCCCCAGAGCACGGCGACGAGCGGCGCCGTGGTTCCGTCCGCTGTGCGGCGGCCGACGACGGCGGCAACAGCCGCCGTCGTGATCGGTTCCCAGCCCTTGCCGCGGTGGGACCCGGCAGCGCCCTCACGCACGCTCAGCACCCGGTTGAGCAGCAGGACACCCTGGTCTGCCCAGGCGCCGAGATCACCGTGGATCCGCGGCGGCAGGCCCAGATCCGTTTCGAGCTCCTTGTAGATGTTGGCCAGGCTGCGCGGGATGGGACGGGTGCCGGCGTCCACGGAAAAGGCGAGCCCCACAGCGTGCCCGGGGGTGGGGTAGGGATCCTGGCCGACGATCAGGACCCGCACGCCGTTCAAGGGCTGCCGGAAAGCCCGGAGGACGTTCGACGCCGACGGCAGCACACGCTGCCCGGCCGCCTCCTCGCCGGCGAGGAAGGACAGCACGGACCGCAATTCGGCCTCCACTCCCGCCAGCGCGTCCGCCCAGTCGGGTGCCATCAGCTCGCCGAGGGGCAGTCCGGCCAGCTCCGCGAAGTCCGGGCCAGCCGCCATTGTGGGCTCGAGGTCGAAGAGCGGTTCAGGTTGCGTCACGGTGTCCATTCTCCCGCACGGCTGGCCCGAGCCCGCAGCAACCGTCGGTGGAACCGCGGCCGGTGCCGCCGCGCCGCAAATGACAAGGCTGTTATTCCTCCGTAACATAGGGGAGGTACTTTGACCGGATTCAGCTAAGGAGAGCGCAGTGGCCGAGCCGTTGCAGGACCACCTCGCGGAGCGGGATTCAGGGCAGAATTCATTGCAGGAGCACGGGCTGCGGAGCGGCTCGCTGCTGGACGGCTTCACGCCACGGGACTCGCCACTGAGTGAGCGGGAGCAGCAGATTCTTGCCCTGGAACGGCAATGGTGGAAGTACGCCGGCGCCAAGGAACAGGCCATCCGCGAGCTCTTTGACCTGTCCGCGACGCACTACTACCAGATCCTTAATGCCCTCATTGATACAGAGCACGCGCTGGCCCACGACCCCATGCTCGTAAAGAGATTGCGTAGACTACGTACGTCACGTCAGCGCGCCCGCACTGCCCGCCGCCTTGGATCTGACGCGTAACTGCTAGTGCCGGACTGCCGGCGAAAACCAACAAGGACGCCTGTTTACCATGACTAATTTTGCTCGGGACGAATTCGACAGGGTGCCTGAGGTCTCCTCCCGGCAGGGCGTACACCGCGTTGTCTCCGCGCCGTCGCGCCCGAAGTTGTGGCCGATCCTTTCCGTGGGAATCGGGGCGCTCGCCGTAGGCCTGGTTGCTTTCCTCCTGCTGCCGCAGCTGGGTTTCCAGACCGCCACCGCGCCGCAGCCCGCCGCGGCGGCCGGCACTTCCACTTCCACGGCGTCGGCCAGCCCCACGGCGAGGCCTTCGGAAAGTGCGGCACCCAGCGCCACCGCCTCGGCCTCGGCGTCCGCCTCCGACCCGGCGTCGCCCTCCGCGCTGGAGCCCGCCACCTCGGAAACCATTGCCCCTGCGGCGGTGGACAAGTCGCAGCCGGTCGCCATTTTCAATGGCACGCTGACTTCCGGACTGGCCGGACGTGTAGGTGCCACGGTCAAGTCCGACGGCTGGGTGCTCGGTGAAGTGGCCAACTGGCAGGGTGCTCCCCAGCAACAGTCGGTGATCTTCTACTCGGACGCTGCCCACAGGGCCAACGCCGAGGCGCTCAGTGCATTGCTGAACATCCCCACTCTGGTAGAGAGCGCGGACTTCCCGACGCCCGTTGTGGTGGTCCTGGGCCCCGGCTACGAGTAGCTAGTCCGGTTACGCCTGAATAACTATTGCCTCCGCGGCCGGCCGCTGGCCTGCGCCTGCGAGGGCCTGACTGGATACAGTTATGACAGGCTTCAAGGCGTAATTCACGGCACACACCGACGTGGGCCTTACGGAAGCAACCTGAAAGTGTGGGGATCATGGCATTGGGAACCGTGAAGTGGTTCAACGCGGAAAAGGGCTACGGCTTCATCACCGTTGACGATTCGGGCGACGACGTCTTTGTGCACTGGTCGGCCATCCAGATCGACGGGTACCGGGCGCTGGATGAGGGCCAGCGCGTGGAGCTTGAAGTGGGCGAAGGCGAAAAGGGTCCGCAGGCAGAAAAGGTCCGGCCCGTCTAGTGGCACTACGCACAGGTCTCCTGGGTTCCGCTGTCTGGGGCGCCGCCGTCGCGATGACGCTGGCTGCCTGCTCCGGATCCGGGGACAACGCCCGGACGGCTCGGGTTGAAGCCAGCGGCGACGGGACCCTGCGGATCGGACTGATCCTCGACAACACCGGACCCCAGGCCTTCCTGAACGCCGCCCAACTGGCCGCGGCCAAGCTCGCCGTCCAGCAAATCAACGCGGCGGGCGGGCACAAGGGACGGCCCGTGGAACTACTGCCCGAAACCACCGGCGCCGACACGGCCGCGCAGGCCCGGAAACTCGCCGACGCCAAGGCAGACGTCGTGATCGGTCCCACGGATTCCAGCCGGGCGCCGGCCGCCATCGACGTGCTGTCCAAAGCCGGGATCACGCTCATCTCCCCCGCCAACACGGCACCCGAACTCAGCAGCTACAAGAGCGGCGGCTACTACTTCCGCACGGCAGCGGCTGACATCGCACAGGCTCCCGTGCTGGTGAAACTCGCCAAGGACGCAGGAGCCAAGAGCCTCGCGGTGGTCTACGAGGACAGCAGCTACGGCCAGGCCGTGTCTGCGGCAGTGTCCGCTTCGGCCCGGGCCGGCGGGCTGGGACCCCGTCACCGTCTCCGGCTTCAAGGCGGGCGAGGCACAGAAGTCCGCGGCCGCCGCCCGTGACGCCGCGCCGGACGCCGTCGTCGTCATTGCCCGGGACGGTTCGCAGGGCGCCCTCGCCGAGCTCACCAACGCCGGCCTGCCGGGCAACAAACTCATCCTCGGCGACGGCGGCTTCAGGCAGTACGGGTCCGCCCTCGGATCGAAGTCGCTGGAGGGGACGCGTGCCCTGGTGCCCGGGGTCTTCCCGTCGGCGCACTTCCAGGCTGAACTCGTGGCCATCGATGCGGGACTCAAGGATATGACGTTCGCCGCCGAGACCTATGACGCCGTGAACCTCGCGGCCTTGGCCGCCGCTGAGGCAGAGGACGACGCCGGTGCCTCCATCGCCGGTACGCTCATCCCCGTCTCCGGCGGCACTTCCGGCAGCCGGGCGTCCGCCTCGCCGTCCGGCCCGCGGGCCGTCTGCTCGACGTACAAGGACTGCCTTGCCGCCATCCGGGACGGAAAGGCCATTGACTACGACGGCGAGTCAGGACCTGTCCGCTTCGATGCCAACGGAGACGTCACCGCCGCCAAGTTCATGGTGTTCACCTACGGAGCAGACAACAGGGCCAAGCTCACGGGCAGCGAGGCAGCGGGCAGGTCCGCCGGCTGATCGCTGGCAGCGAATACTCCGCACGTTCGCGGGATTAACAGGCGCATCTGCTTGCACTCTCCCCGGGGGAGTGCTAATTATTGATTAGCACTCCAGCGTGCCGACTGCTAAAGGGTCGTCCGGTTCAAGCCGGCAACCTCCCCGGCGGCGGCGCAAGGAGCGAAAGAAACACCTGGTTGGGGTGAGATCCGGACTGTCGGGCGTACAGAGGCCTGCAGAAAGGATCGTCCGTCGCGGGCACCGCAGCGAGGTTCCTTCTTAACGACTGTCCCGAAAGGACTATTGCCGTTATGGCCAAGATCATTGCATTTGATGAAGAGGCACGCCGCGGTCTTGAGCGGGGGCCTGAACATCCTCGCCGACGCCGTCAAGGTCACCCTCGGCCCGCGTGGCCGCAACGTCGTCCTCGAAAAGAAGTGGGGCGCTCCCACGATCACCAACGATGGTGTTTCCATCGCCAAGGAGATCGAACTGGACGATCCCTACGAGAAGATCGGCGCCGAGCTGGTCAAGGAAGTTGCCAAGAAGACGGATGACGTCGCTGGTGACGGCACCACCACGGCCACCGTCCTGGCCCAGGCACTGGTCAAGGAAGGCCTGCGCAACGTCGCGGCCGGCGCTGACCCGCTGTCCCTCAAGCGCGGCATCGAGAAGGCCGTTGAGGCCGTCACCGCTGAACTGCTGAACTCCGCCAAGGAAATCGAAACCAAGGAAGAGATCGCAGCCACGGCTTCCATCTCCGCCGGTGACGACGAAATCGGCGCCCTGATCGCCGAAGCCCTGGACAAGGTGGGCAAGGAAGGCGTCATCACGGTCGAGGAGTCCAACACCTTCGGCCTCGAGCTGGAGCTCACCGAAGGCATGCGCTTCGACAAGGGCTACATCTCCGCGTACTTCGTCACGGACACCGAGCGCCAGGAAACGGTCCTCGAAGACCCGTACATCCTGATCGTCAACTCCAAGATCTCCAACGTCAAGGAACTGGTTGCTGTCCTCGAGAAGGTCATGCAGTCCAACAAGCCGCTGCTGATCATCGCCGAAGACATCGAGGGCGAGGCCCTGGCCACCCTGATCGTCAACAAGATCCGCGGCACGTTCAAGTCCGTCGCCGTCAAGGCTCCGGGCTTCGGTGACCGCCGCAAGGCACAGCTTGCTGACATCGCCATCCTCACCGGCGGCCAGGTCATCGCCGAGGAAGTGGGCCTCAAGCTTGAGACCGCCGGCCTCGAGCTCCTGGGCAAGGCACGCAAGGTTGTCGTGACCAAGGACGAGACCACCATCGTCGAAGGTGCAGGCGACGCCGACCAGATCGCCGGACGCGTTTCCCAGATCCGCGCCGAGATCGAAAACTCCGACTCCGACTACGACCGCGAGAAGCTGCAGGAGCGCCTGGCCAAGCTGGCCGGCGGCGTTGCAGTCATCAAGGCCGGTGCCGCCACGGAAGTTGAGCTCAAGGAGCGCAAGCACCGCATTGAGGACGCTGTCCGCAACGCAAAGGCTGCCGTCGAAGAGGGCATCGTTGCCGGTGGTGGCGTGGCCCTGATCCAGGCCGGCGCCAAGGCATTCGCCAACCTGAACCTGACCGGCGACGAAGCAACCGGTGCGAACATCGTCCGCGTTGCCATCGACGCCCCGCTGAAGCAGATCGCCTTCAACGCCGGCCTCGAGCCCGGCGTTGTGGTCGACAAGGTCCGCGGACTGCCCGCAGGCCACGGCCTGAACGCAGCAACCGGCGAATACGTCGACCTGCTGGCTGCCGGCGTGAACGACCCCGTCAAGGTGACCCGCTCTGCCCTGCAGAACGCGGCTTCCATTGCCGGTCTGTTCCTCACCACCGAGGCCGTTGTGGCCGACAAGCCGGAGAAGAACGCCCCGGCCGTCGGCGGCGGCGACGAGATGGGCGGCATGGGCGGCTTCTAGCCACCCGCTGCTCCTAGCGTCTAAAAAGTGCGGCCCCCTCCACCGAGGGGGCCGCACTTTTCTGTCTGCGCTTTTGTCTGCGCATTTTTTGTCTGTCCAGTCTGGCAGGATGGTTCGGTGACGATTACTGCAGCAGCCGACGGTTCGGCATTGGGAAACCCGGGTCCCGCAGGGTGGGCCTGGTACGTGAACGACGACTGCTGGCGGGCCGGCGGCTGGCCACACGGCACCAACAACCAGGGTGAGCTGATGGCCGTCCTGGACCTCTTCCGCTCCACCGCGCACCTCCCCGACGAGGACCTGCACATCCTCTGCGACAGCCAGTACGTGATCAATTCCGTGACCAAGTGGATGCCCGGATGGAAGCGCAAAGGGTGGCGCAAGGCAGACGGTAAGCCCGTGCTGAATGTGGACATCCTTAAGGACATCGACCGGGAGCTCGCGGGGCGGAAGTACAGGTTCGAATGGGTGAAGGGCCATGCCGGGCACGAGCTGAACGAAGCCGCCGACGAGCGCGCCAGGGCCGTGGCGATCGCCTACCAGCAGGGCGTTGCCGCCCGCTCAGGACCCGGCTTCCCCGACGCGGAACCGGCAGCGGGCCGGCGCCCCGTCAAGGAGGGCCGTGGCGAGGGCGGCATCCCTCCGCTGTTTGAACCTGAGACACCGGCCCGCGGCGCGGCTGAAACACTGGCCCGCGGCGCGGCAGGAACCCCGGCCCGCAGCGAAGCCGCCAACCAAGAACGCTTCGAGTCCGGAACTCCGGCGCTCTTCGGAGACGAGCCCGACCTCTTCAGCGAACTGGGTGCCGGCGAACTTGGTGACGAGGCGTTTTCGGAACCTCCGGCGGGCGCCACGCCCGAACAGATTGTCGAGGCCTTCGAACGTGAGCTCCTCCGCCCGGATGTCCGTAGCGACATCGGCCGGACGGGGCAGCTCCTCCACCCGGACTTCACAGAAATCGGTACCGCCGGGCGCCTCTGGACCCGCGACGCCATGATGATGTCCCTCGAGGAAAGCCCGGCAGGTCCTGTCGACCTGGACGTGCTCAGCGCCGACCGGATCGGCACGGACACGGTCCTGCTGACCTACCGCAGCTACTCCCGCGCCGGCTCAGCCCTGCGGAGCTCCCTGTGGGTCCTGGATGGCGAACAGTGGCGCCTGCGGTTCCACCAGGGCACACCCGAAGCCTGAGCCGCGGCAGGCGTCAGCTGAAGCGCTGCGCGTTGCCCTGCTCCGCCTGCGCATAGGTGTCCGCCGCCGATGACAGGGCCAGGTTGATGGAGGCGAGGGAGGCCTCGACCTTGCCCTGCGTCAGCGTCCACTCGGCAACGAGGGCCTGGAAGTTGCTGGCAGCCGAACCTCGCCACGTGGCCTGCAGTTCGTCCAGGCCGTGCTTCATCGCCTGGACGTCGGCGCTGATCCGGTCAACCGTTGCCTTGACGTTGGCTGATTTCGCCTGCAGTAGGTCGGTATCGACGGAAATGATGCTCATGGCGGGCCTCTCGACAACTTGAGGAACTGCCCCGGCAGGACAGTCGCTGTGGCTGGCGGACCGGCCGTTCCGGCCCGCTACATCGAGCCTAGGAACCCGCCGGCGGCCGGCGCCACAGCCGGCTCCGCTATGTGGATAACCGGTTCCCGCCGGCAGCCCGGTTCCCGCCGGACGCCCGGTCTCCGCCAGTCGCCTCGTCCCCGGTGACACCGTCTCCGTCGACGCTGTCCGAGAATGTCCCGATGCCGTCCACCTCCCGAGCATCGGCCTCCGGGCTGTCCGCCTCGGGGGAGTCCTCCCGGAGGGGGAGGCTGACCACGAGGGTTGCGCCTCCGCCGTCGGTACCTTCCACCCGGACGGAGCCGCCGTGCGAGCCGACAATGGCAGCCACGATCGCCAGCCCCAGCCCGCTGCCGCCCGTCTCCCGGGTACGTGACGTGTCGGCCCGGTAGAAGCGCTCAAAGACCTTGGGCGCCTCCGTATCGGAGATCCCGGGGCCGTGGTCCCGGACCTCCAGGACGGACTGGGCGGAACCGTCGTCGGCCCGCCTGACGCCCACGGCGAGTTCGATGGGAGTTCCCCCGGGCGTGTAGCGCAGCGCGTTGCCCACCAGGTTGCCGATGACCTGGCGGAGCTTCGCCTCGTCGCCGAGCACCGGCGCCGGTTCGGCGCTGCCGTTGTGCAGGCCGGTCAGGGTGATGGTGCGGTTCCGTTCGCTGGCCTGGGTGTCCACCACGGCGTCATGGGCAAGCAGCTGCAGGTCGATGGGCTTGCGCTGCAGCGGCCGCTGCTCGTCGAGCCGTGCCAGCAGCAGCAGGTCCTCCACCATGGAGCCCATCCGCTTAGCCTCACTCTCGATCCGGCCCATGGCGCTGGCCACGTCCTCCGGCGACTGCAGCGCGCCGTGCCGGTACAGCTCCGAGTAGCCCCCTGATCGTCACCAGCGGGGTGCGCAGCTCATGGGACGCGTCCGCCGCAAACCGGCGCATCCGGTCCTCGGACGCCATCCGGGCCGCGAACGCCGCCTCGATGTGGGCGAGCATGGCGTTCAGCGACCGGCCGAGGCGGCCCACTTCCGTGGAGGGGTTCTCCACGTCGACGCGGCGCGACAGGTCGCCGGCGGCAATGGCGGCGGCAGTCTTCTCCACCCTGGCCAGCGGACGGAAGGACCTGGTCACGGTCCAGTTGGCGATGAAGAAGGCGAGGATGAGCGTCAGCAGGCCAACACCCACCACCACCAAGGTGGAAAGGCGCAGCACCTCATCCACCGTGGACAGCGGAAGCCCGATAACCACCACCGCCCGCTGCTGCTCACTCCCAACAACAACGGGGACTGCCACCACGCGCCAGTTCTCACCGTCGGTGCCCCGCACCTGGTACGGCCTCAGATCGCGCTCACGGGCTTCGTCCAGGGTGATCGATTCAATGTCAGGGCGGTCGGGCTTCTCGTCCAAGTGGCTCGCTGCGGCTCCCGGATAATAGAGGGTCACCGTGTAATCCGTGGGTATCACCGGGTTGGCGATGGGGGAGATGGAGCGCTGCCGCTGGGCGGCTTCGACGGCGGCCCGCAGCTTGTCGTCCACCTGGCCCTGGAGGTAGCCGCGCAGCAGCGTCAGCGCACCTGTACCGGTCACGGCGAGGGCCACGAGCAGGAGGGCCATCATGATGGCCACCAGCTGGGACCTGAGGGTGGCGGACTTCCAGCGCTCCAGCGCGGACCGCCATCGATCGAGCAAGGTCAGCGCTTTTCTGCTGTCCGCAGCACGTAGCCGACGCCGCGCTTGGTCTGGATGAGGGCCGGGGCGTCGGGATCGATGTCCACCTTGCGCCGTAAGTAGGAAATGTAGGACTCGACGATGGAGGCGTCACCGTTGAAGTCGTATTCCCAGACGTGGTCCAGGATCTGAGCCTTGGACAGGACGCGGTTCGGATTGAGCATCAGGTAGCGGAGCAGCTTGAATTCGGTGGGGGACAGCTCGATTACCTTCCCGCCGCGGCGTACCTCGTGGGCGTCGTCGTCGAGCTCCAGATCGTCCACCCGGATGACAGCCTCGTCGTCATCCAGCATCGGCTGCGTCCTGCGGAGCACGGCGCGGATGCGGGCCACCACCTCATCCAGGCTGAAGGGCTTGGTGACGTAGTCGTCCCCGCCCACTGTCAGCCCAGTCACCTTGTCCTCGGTGTCATCCTTGGCGGTCAGGAAGAGGACCGGGAAGTGCTTGCCCGCCGCGCGCAGCCGGCGGGTGACGGTGAAGCCGTCCATGTCCGGAAGCATGACGTCCAGCACCGCGAGGTCGGGGGCGTGTGCCTCGACGGCGGCCAGCGCCTCCCGCCCGTTCCCCGCGGACACCACTTCAAAGCCGGCGAAGCGCAAAGACGTGGAAAGCAGCTCGCGGATGTTCGGTTCGTCATCAACCACGAGGAGCTTCGCTTCGGCGCTGTTCTTTTTCATATCTCCCATGATGCTCCCAGAATCTGGGAGTTTTCTGGATGTATGTTGTGCGTTGCTTGGGTCAGCAGGATTCGACGTCCTTGGCGTCCATGATGCGGTAGGCGTAGCCCTGCTCGGCCAGGAAGCGCTGGCGTTTGGCCGCGAAATCCTGGTCCAGGGTGTCGCGGGCAACGAGGGAGTAGAAGCGTGCCGCCCGGCCGTCCTGCTTGGGGCGCAGCAGCCGGCCGAGCCGCTGGGCCTCCTCCTGGCGGGAGCCGAAGGAGCCGGAGACCTGGATGGCCACGGAGGCCTCCGGGAGGTCGATGGAAAAGTTGGCCACCTTGGATACCACGAGGGTCTGGATCTCCCCGGCGCGGAAGGCGTCAAAGAGCTTCTGCCGCGTCTTGACCGAGGTTTCGCCCTTGATGACGGGGGCGCCCAGCCGCTCACCGAGTTCGTCGAGCTGGTCGATGTACTGCCCGATGACGAGGACCTGCTCGCCTCGGTGGTGCTCCACCAGCTGCTCGGCCACGAGGGTCTTTGTCTCGGACGTGGCGCACAGCCGGTACTTGTCCGCGTCCTCGGCCATGGCGTAGGCCACGCGCTCGTCCTTGGGAAGGTCCACGCGCACCTCCACGCAGTCTGCGGGGGCGATGTAGCCCTGCGCTTCGATGTCCTTCCACGGCGCGTCATAGCGCTTGGGGCCGATGAGGCTGAAGACCTCCCCTTCCCGGCCGTCCTCACGCACCAGGGTTGCCGTGAGGCCGAGCCGCCGGCGAGCCTGCAGGTCCGCCGTCATCCGGAAGATCGGCGCGGGCAGCAGGTGGACCTCGTCGTAGATGATCAGCCCCCAGTCGTGGCCGTCCACGAGCTCAAGGTGCGGGTACAGGCCGCCGCGCTTGGTGGTGAGGACCTGGTAGGTTGCGATCGTCACCGGGCGGACCTCCTTGACCGCGCCCGAATACTCGCCGATCTCGTCCTCGGTCAGCGAGGTCCGCCGGAGCAGCTCATCCTTCCATTGCCGTGCGGAGACCGTGTTGGTGACGAGGATCAGCGTTGTGGTGGAACTCGTGGCCATCGCCGCGGCGCCCACGAGCGTCTTTCCGGCGCCGCAGGGGAGCACGACGACGCCGCTGCCGCCGGCCCAGAAGTTCTCCGTGGCCAGCCGCTGGTACGGCCGCAGCGTCCAGCCGGATTCGTTGAGCATGATGGGGTGCGGCGTGCCGTCCACGTAGCCGGCCAGGTCCTCGGCGGGCCAGCCGATCTTCAGCAGCAGCTGCTTCAGCTGGCCGCGCTGGGAGGAATGGACCACCACGGTCTCCGCGTCGATACGCGGACCCAGCAGCGGCTGGATCTTCTTGGCCCTGCTGACCTCCTCCAGCACCGGATAATCGCTGGTGCGCATGACCAGCCCGTGCTGGGGGTCCTTCTCCAGCCGCAACCGGCCGTACCGGGACATGGTTTCTTCGATGTCGATCAGCAGCGAGTGCGGCACGGGGAACCGGGAATAGGTGAGCAGCGTGTCCAGCACCTTTTCGGCGTCGAGCCCTGCTGCCCGGGCGTTCCAAAGCCCCAGCGGCGTGAGCCGGTAGCTGTGCATGTGCTCGGGAGCGCGCTCCAGCTCGGCGAAGGCCGCGATGGCGTGCCGGGCCTCCGTCGCCTGCTCGTGGTCCACTTCGAGGAGGATGGTCTTGTCGCTCTGGACAATCAGGGGGCCGTCATTCACGCAGGTAGAACCTTCACTGCTGCATTTCCTCTGCAGCCTCGATATCGATGATCCGGTGGATGGAAAGCACCCGCTCCGTGTCCTTCGCAGGGTCGAAAACACGGACTCGTCCGCCCGCCACGGATACCGGAACGACCGTTTCCAGTTTCGCATTCCCCAGGCTGTCCACGACGTTCATCACGACTTTTTGCCTGAGCCGGATGGCTTTGTGCAGGGTCTCCAGTCCCAGCTGGGTTGCCTCCTCGCCGCCGGCGGGAGCCGGGCGGGCACCGTTGGGGCTGGCGCCGTGCTCCGCATGGCGGCGGAGGACGGCGAGCTGGGCAGCGACGTCCGCGTCGGGAAGGGCGGTTCGCGGCGCACTGTAGACCGGGCGCCCGGTGACCGTAACGGGCGCGGTGCGGTTGAGGCGTACGACGGCGGATCCGGCCTCTTCGACGGCGGGTGACAGTCCCAGCCCGCGCAGCACGAGGGCCGTCTGCCGGGGAGAGGCCATGGAGACCAGGACTGTGGGGGCGATCCGGACCAGGCCCAGGGACGAGGCCGCAGCTTCCCGGCAGAGCTCACTGAGTGCGGCTTCGTCGTCACTCTGGATGAAGCTGGCGGCCGCCCCGACCCGCAGCTTGCCGTGCCTGGCGGCTGTGTCCTCCACGAGGTACTGCAGCGGCTGCGGCACGGCGGTAGCGGAGTGCCGGCGGAGGAAATCGAGGATGGCTGCAGCGTCCTGGCCCGAGTCCAGCGCGCGCCGGATGGACTCCACGGAGAACCGGTACGTCGTGGCCGGGCCCTGCCCTTCGGCGTCGGCCATCCGCTGGAGCTGCTCTGCCAGGTCGGGGGACAGATAGCCGGGCGCTACAGCGGTCAGGTCCGCCTGCAGGAGTACGTGGTTGAGGGCTGCAGGCAGGTGTTCGCCGAGGAGGTTCATGGCGTCGTCAGGCGCATCCGCGGCGATGGCGGCACCCAGCTGGCTGAGGGCACCGGACCCGATCAGCCCCAGCAGTTCCGCCTCGGCAAGGACGCCGCCGATCAGGGAACTGAACCGTCGCGCCATGCGGGGCTGGGACCACTCGGCGCGCTGCAGCACTGCCTCCGCGTTGAGCACCGGCGCCGCCCCGTCCGGCATCTCCGTTTCGAGCGTCAGCTCCCGCAGTATCTCCAGGATCCTCTTGCGGACGACAGGTGCATCGGCCCGCTGGGCCTCCGCGGAGAGGGCGTTGATGGTGGCCGCCGGGGCGGCCCGGTGGCTCGCCGGCCCGCCGGACTGGCCATTGATGGGCTGCCCCACGAGTGACGGGGCCCGCTCGCTCGCCAGCCAGGCGTTGACGAGCCACAGCCACTGTTCCTGCCGCGGCAGTCCGAGCCATTCCAGCTGGGGCGGCTGCACCCAGCACGAGCTATCCACGTCCAAGCGGATCAGGCCCGCCAGGGCGCTGAGCTCCAGCAGCACGGCGGTGGTGTGGTGGTCCACGCGGAGCGTCTCGGCGAGCCTCCGCATTTCGCGGATGCCCACGCCGCCGCTCCGCAGGGTGGCCAGGGGCTGGTCCCTGACGGCGTGCAGCAGTTCACCGGTGAGGCGCAGGGTTTCGGCGATGGCGCCGAGCGCGGCATTGCGGCGGAGCGCGGCAGTGGTGACGCCGAGCGTCGGCGCCGGGGGCCTGAGGGAGAAGTTGTCGATGATGGCGCCGCCGCGCAGGGAGATGCCCACGCTGTGCGGCAGTTCCACGTGGGCGGCGTCCAGCGGCACCAGCAGGCCCCGGGCCAACAGCCAGTCGACGGGCCCGACGTCGTGACCTTCAGTTGTGACGGAAGCCTTCCGCTGGGCCTGGGGGACGGCGCCCATGGCCCAGTTACTGAACCGTGCCAGCAGTGCAGTCGTCCGTTCCGGGGCGCTGGCGAGGAGCGCGTGCAGCCCCTCTGGGGAAGAGGTCCAGTGCTGCAGCGCCAGCGCTGCCTCCATCGGGGTGGTGGCGGGCTGCACGGCGGCGCCGCTGCGGTGCAGCTCCGCGACAAGCTGGACAACGCGCTGGGCGAAGGCCGGCTGCAGCCTGACCAGCTCGGTGTAGCTGCGCCCCAGCCCGGCCGGGTAGATCCCGACGACGTCCTTCAGGCTGCTCACCGGAAGGTAGAAACGCTGCCGCTGGGTGCCGGGTCCCGCTCCGTGCGGCGGCTCCGCCCGCTGCACGAGGGCCAGGTCATGCAGTGATTGCAGGAGCTGCTCGATGGCCGCCACCGTGGCCCCTGCGATGGACTTCTTCAGCACCGCGGCCGATGCGCTGTGCCCGGTGTCCGTGTTGGTGCACAGGTGCAGGGTCTCCAGGACCTGCATTTGCGGGCGGTTCAGGCGTTCCAGGGCCCGCTGCACGCTCACCCGCGCGCTGGCGCGGGCGGCCAGCGCGGGGAAGTCGGGAACGCCGGGGGAGATCAGGTCCGGCCGCGCAGCGAACAGGGCCCGCAGTGACTCGTCGCTGCGTGCCTCCAGTTCCTTGCTGAGCGCTCGAATGAGGGACATCAGTCCAACGTTACCGCCCGCCGGGGCTTCCTGCCCGGCGGCGGGCGGCAACGCCGTCGACCACCAGCACGAGCATCAGCAGGAAGGCCGCCGGAAGGCCGTAAAGCGCCGTTGATGTGATCCACTGCGTCGCGGCCTGGCCCGCAGCGGCCAGCGCCATGACCGCCCCGACGGCTGCAAGGGACAAAACTGCAAGGAGCACTGCGGTGGCCATCAGTGGCCGCCGGAAACGCGCGGATGTCATGGACGTAACGCTAACAGCAGCGCCGCGGCCGCGCCTCAAAGCGGGATTAGCCTGCCAGTCAGGATAACCTTGAAGGAACAGACCAACATGGACCAGGCAGTCATACCCTGAACCCGCACATCAGTGTGGATGCGGTGACCGCTGGCCATGTCCCAGAACGTCAGAACGAAGAAGGTTGATTAGGTGCCTACCGGCAAGGTCAAGTGGTACGACAAGGACAAAGGTTTCGGATTCCTCGCGGGCGAGGACGGGCAGGAAGTGTTCCTTCCCAAGTCCGCGTTGCCCGCCGGAGTTTCTGAACTGAAGGCCGGCACCCGGGTTGAGTTCGGCGTCGCGGACGGACGCAAGGGCGCCCAGGCCCTTGGCCTGCGCGTCCTCGAAAAGACGCCGTCCATCGCCAAGGCCAAGCGCCCCAGCGCGAGGGATCTTGCCCCGCTGGTGCAGGACCTGGTGACGGTTCTGGACAACCTGTCCGGCACGCTGTCGTCCGGCAAGTACCCGGATGGCAACAAGGGCAAGGCCATTGCCGCTGCCCTGCGTAAGGTTGCCGACGAGCTGGACGCCTAGGCCTCCCGATGAACCCGGAACCTGAACAGGCCGAATCCAAGGTGGAACCCAAGGCACCCAAGCGGGGCGCCGGTGTCCCGGCGTGGCGGACGGGAAAACCTGACGCCGTGCTGGCCGCTGCCGTGGACACCGCCCGGACCGCCATCGAAGGCATTGCGAAGGCATCCGAAATCGGGAACCACCTGGCCGCCCGCACCGAGGGCGACCGCGTGGTCACGCACCTTTTTGAATCGCGGCTGCCGGGGTACATCGGCTGGCAGTGGTATGCCGTCCTGACCCGGAACTCCCGCTCCAAGGTGATCACGGTCAACGAGCTAGGCCTGCTTCCCTCGGAAGACTCAATCCTCGCCCCGGAGTGGGTGCCGTGGGCCGAGCGCGTGCGCCCCGAGGACGCCCAGGAGCAGGACGCGGAAGACGCCCAGGACGACGCTCCTGCTGAAGACGGGACTGCCGACGGCGCTCCGGGTGGGACGGCCGCGGGCGCCGAAGCCGACGCTGAAACAGAATCCGACGCCGAAACAGAGTCCGGAGACAAAACTGAACCGGGCGCCGATGCGGCCTCCGCTGACGAGGCTGAAACCGGTGGCCAGACAGAAACTCACGGCCAGGACCAGGACTGATCACACCGCCGGATCATCCGGGACATAATGCGAAATGCCCCCGCTACCTCGTAGGTAGCGGGGGCATTTCGCCGTCACCAGTGATTCAGCCTGGCTACTTCTTCAGCTCGCCCACCACGTAGTCGATGCACTCGAGCAGGGCGGAGACATCGGATGGTTCGATGGCCACGAAGGTGGCGATGCGCAGCTGGTTGCGTCCCAGCTTCCGGTAGGGCTCGGTGTCCACTATGCCGTTGGCGCGGAGCACCTTGGCAATGGCGGCGGCGTCGATCGAGTCGTCGAAGTCGATGGTGGCAATGACGTTGGAACGCTCGGCGGCATTGGCAACGAACGGTGTGGCGAATTCGGAGGCTTCCGCCCACTTGTAGATGCGTCCGGCCGAGTCGGCCGTGCGTCCGGCGGCGAAGTCCAGGCCACCGTTGGCATTCAGCCACTGCACCTGGGCATCCAGCGTGACGAGCGTGGCCAGCGACGGGGTGTTGTACGTCTGGTTCAGCCTGGAGTTGTCGATGGCGGTCTTCAGATCCAGGAAGTCCGGGATCCAGCGCCCGCTCGCCTTGACGCGCTCGGCCCGCTCCAGCGCTGCCGGGGA
The DNA here is from genome assembly GCF_030817195.1 of Arthrobacter globiformis. Classification (NCBI taxonomy): domain Bacteria; kingdom Bacillati; phylum Actinomycetota; class Actinomycetes; order Micrococcales; family Micrococcaceae; genus Arthrobacter; species Arthrobacter globiformis. The sequence goes on from NZ_JAUSYZ010000001.1 coordinate 1,228,279, forward strand.
GAAGAGGCCCAGCCACAGCCCGCCGTCGGAGGCGAAGTTCTTCTGCGGTGCGAAGTAGTAGACATCCGTCTGGGCCACGTCGACGTCAAGGCCACCGGCAGCCGAGGTTGCGTCCACCAGCACCAGCGCGCCCTCGTCGGCGCCATTCACCCGCTGGACGGGCGCGGCAACACCCGTTGAGGTCTCGTTCTGCGGCCAGGCGTAAACGTCAACGCCCGCCTCGGCCTTGGGGGCGGGGCAGGTGCCGGGCTCGGACTTGATGACGGAGGATTCGGCAAGGAACGGCGCCTTGTTGGTGGCCGCGGCAAACTTGGACCCGAATTCGCCGAAGGACAGGTGTTGTGCCTTCTCTTCCACCAGGCCGAAGCTGGCGACGTCCCAGAACGCGGTGGAACCGCCGACGCCCAGGACCACTTCGTAGCCTTCGGGGGCACGGAAGAAGGTGCTGAGGCCTTCGCGGACGGAGCCAACGAGGTTCTTCACCGGGGCCTGGCGGTGCGAGGTGCCAAGGAGCGTCGTGGCGGCTGCGGAGAGTGCCTCGATCTGCTCCGGCCTGACTTTGGAAGGACCGGCGCCGAACCGTCCGTCCTTGGGCAGGAGGTTTGCGGGAATAGTGATGCTGGTGTCGCTCACAGTGGCTCCAATTTTCGGCATGGAAGTGCGGTTCGGCTGGGTCGGGGCGATGGCCGGCAGGCTACCTTGACCGCCACGAAGACCCTCCTTATTCTGCCCGAAGCGCGGATACCGGAGGAACACGCCCCCGTCATAGTCCAGTCACTGAGACAGTGCCCGCCGTCCGCCCTGCGAATTATCCGGACTAATTCAAAATAGGCTAAGCTGGCACTGGACGTACGGGCAGACAGCCGGTGCTGCGCCGCCGTCGGATATGCGACCGCCGCTGCAGCTTGCCGGATCCCGGTGCGGCGGGCCCGCGGTACGGTGGGACGGACACAAATACTGTGCTCGAGGAGCTGAGCTGAATGACGGATCTGATCGACACCACGGAGATGTACCTTCGCACCATCCTGGAGCTGGAGGAAGAGAACATCGTGGCGCTTCGGGCACGCATCGCCGAACGCCTCCGCCACTCGGGCCCCACCGTTTCGCAGACCATTGGCAGGATGGAGCGCGACGGCCTCGTCGTCGTCTCCAATGACCGCCACCTTGAACTGACCGAAGTGGGCCGGAAACGGGCCACCGAGGTGATGCGCAAGCACCGGCTCGCCGAACGCCTCCTCGCCGACGTCATCGGCCTCGACTGGGCTTACGTGCACGACGAGGCCTGCCGGTGGGAGCACGTCATGAGCGAACGGGTGGAGCGCAGGATTTACGAATTGCTCGACCACCCCACCGAGTCGCCGTATGGCAACCCGATCCCCGGCCTGGCAGCACTGGGCGGGCCGCCTGCCCGCCCCTTCACCGACGGTGTGGTGAGCCTGCTCGACGCCATGGCCGGCTACGGCCCGGAATCCCAGGTCACCGTCAGCCGCCTGGCAGAACCCATCCAGGTGGAGCCGGAGCTGCTGCTCCAGCTGGATGAAGGCGGGATCCGGCCCGGCGCCGCCGTCTCGCTGGAGCGTGTGGGGGAATACATCTCGGTCCGCGTCCCCGGCTTCGAAGGTGCCCTTGAGCTGCCGCCGGAAGTTGCTGCGCACGTGTTCGTGCGCGTCGGCTGACTTCCGAACGGCCCCTCGGGGCGGATGCCGCATCTGTCTGACATCTGCAGGCAGGATGACCTACCACTTTTGCACAGTGTATATAACGGAATTATTACTGTGCCCTTTAATCGCCTATAGTTAAACGGCAACGCCGATACACAAGCGTTACCTGATCTGGAGCCGAACCCTGCCAGCAGATCAGCAGCACGAGTCACCCACTGGCAGGGGCGGGGGAACCACAACCGGCTGTTTCTACAGCCTTGGGGTGAAGTCCGCAGCAGCAAGTCTCTTCCGCAGAAGGAATCCTCTTGGGATACCCCTGTGCCGGAATGGCTTGTTACGGCGGACCGGGTCCGAACTCTCTGACCCGAATCCGACAGCTAACTTCGCAGGCTATCCAGAGAGGAAACAGTACTTGTCCATGCAGAATGCCCGGGGCCGCCGCCGCGCGTCCGGTCCCGCTCCGGAGCCGCGCCTCGCGGAGGCCATTGCCGCGGACCGTCCCCGGGACGCCCAGCGTGAAGCGCGCCGTCGCCGCCGGGGTCCGTTCCGGCAGGTTACGGATTTCGCCTCGGCCAGTGGCGTTGGGCAGAAAGCCGGCGTAGCCCTTGCGGCCACAGGCCTGCTGCTGACTGTTACCGTCCCCGCCACCAGCCCTGTCCTCGCTGCCGGAGAGCAGCAGGGAGAGGCGTCGGCGTCCGCTGCCGCACCTGCCCAGCCAAAGGTCTCGGCTGAAGCGGCGGCAAAGATCGACTTCAGCCGCACGTCCGTCTCCACCACCGGTGACCCGGACGGAAAGCTCAAGCAACTCCTGAGTGCCCAGTCGGCCGGCAGCATCAGCCGTTCGGCCTCGGTGGGCACCTTGGGCGGGCCGCTGACTACGCTGGTCAAGTCCTCGCCGTTCGGTTACCGGGTCAGCCCGATCACCGGCGGCGCCGGCGAGTTCCACCGCGGGCAGGACTTTGCCGCCCAGTGCGGCACCGAGGTGCTGGCCGCAGCCAGCGGCAAGGTGACGTTCTCGGGGTGGCATCCGTACGGGGGAGGCAACCGCGTGGTGATCGATCACGGCAACGGCCTGGAGACCACGTACAACCACCTGTCGTCCTCCAGCGTCCAGGTTGGCCAGAAGGTCACCCGCGGCGAAGTGATCGCCCTCAGCGGGACCACAGGCGCCTCCACGGGCTGCCACCTCCACTTCGAGGTGATGGTCAACGGGGACGTCGTTGATCCCACCGGCTGGCTCTGAGCCAAGCCGAGTGAGCACTCTCATTCCTGTGACACGCCGTGACCTGAATGTGACATTGGCTCCGAACTGCTGTACCGTCTAAACCGCGTCAACTTTTCCGAAGTTGACGCTCTTGAGTGGATTGCCTAACTCTGCCACCGCTCAAGGTCCGTTCGCATTACATCGTCTGGCAGGGGCGGGGGAACCAATTTTGGTCTTCGCAAGAAGGCCTTGGGGTTAAGTCGCAATGCTTCCCAGGAAGCGGAGCGGCCGGGTGACTCCCATCCGAATCCGACAGCTCACCTCGCAGGCATTGGGAGAGGCTACCTTCGTGTCTTCACGCCACAATGCCGCGCGCCACCGCGCGCACACGGTTCGTATGAACCCGTTGGACTCCGTGTCCAAGGCGGTTAGCGCCAATGCCGGCACAGTAGGTCGCCAGGCAGCTGTTATCGCAGCTGCTTCAGGACTCATCCTGAGTGTTGGCATGCCTGCCAACGCAGCCGACGCCAACATTGGTGTTTCCGCCTCCTCGGAGACCGGATCCCAGGCGGCGCAGCTTGCTGTGACCGCCGCACCCACCGCCACTGTCTCCTTCGAGCGTCCTGCCGTCACCACGGTGGCAGCCCCGGTCGCCGAAAGCATCGCTCCCCAGTCGAACGATGAGAGCCAGACGGCCGATGCAGGCCAGACCGGCAGCGAGATCGCAGGTGCGGCCCTGGCCGTCACCGCCAAGTCCACCGATGGTGCGGCCTCCGCCGCAGCTTCCGGGCTGGCTGCAATCGCGTACACCGGCATCGGCAGCCCCTACGTCTGGGGCGGCACCACGCCCAGCGGCTGGGACTGCTCCGGCTTTACCCAGTGGGTTTACGCTCAGGCAGGCATCAGCATTCCCCGCGTCAACGCGTGGAACGCCATGAAGCCCACCTCCACGCCTGCTCCCGGCGACCTGGTCATGCAGAACGGCGGCGCCCACGTGGGCATCTACGTCGGCAACGGCATGATGATCAGCGCGCTGAACCCCTCGCAGGGCACTCTCCTGCACGCGGTGTCCGCAACGGGCACGTCCGCTTTTTACACCCTTCGCTAAGAATCCGATTCGAGGCGGGCCGGCTTACCCCCAAGATGCCGGCGCGTCGATCACCCATGGCCTGCTACCGCGGACCGTGGAACACGAAAGAGAGAAATTAATGACTACACGTGCGACCATTGCACGGCACCGCGCCGAGGTCACCAAGACCAACTCGCTGGCTGTCATTGCCAAGGCCGTCGGCGACAACGCCGGTGGCGTGGGCCGCCAGGCCGCAGTTATCGCTGCTGCTTCCGGTCTTGTCCTGACCAGCGGCATCGCCGCCAACGCCGCTGAGACCAACGTTCAGCGCGAATCCGCAGCAGCCTCCACGCTGGAAGTCCAGTCCGCTGCACCGGCCAACATCTCCGCTGCTTCCAGCATCGCCATCTCCTACGAGAAGCCTGCTGTCTCCACCACGCCGGCTCCCGTCGTCGAGGCCCCCAAGCCTGTTGTCAAGGTCCAGGAAGCCGCTCCCGCCGTTGAGGCTGCCCCGGTTGCCGACGCCGCACCGGCAGTCCAGGCCACCGCCGCCGTCGAGACGGCAGCCCCGGCAGCGCCGAAGACCACTGCCGCCAGCGGCAAGGGCGCTGCAATCGCTGCTGCTGCCTACGCCCAGCTGGGTGTCTCCCAGGACTGCACCGCGCTGGCCACCAACGCACTCGCAGCCGTGGGTGTCCACTACCACGGCTGGCCGGCCGGCTACCTGTCACTCGGCCGCACCGTCAGCGCTGCTGAAGCTCGGCCGGGCGACCTCGCCTACTACCAGAACGGCGGCATGGGCCTGGCCCACATCGCTGTGTACGTTGGCAACGGCCAGGCCGTCCACGGCGGCTGGAACGGCGGAACCACCGCGCTGTTCAGTGTGAACGTCGGCTCCGGCCCGGTCTTCATCCGCGTCGGCGGCTAAGACTCCCAAGGCCTAAAAAAGGGACCCCTGCCAGCTGGCGGGGGTCCTTTTTTGCCTTGCGTCCGCATGAATTTTTGGTGACACGCCCTGACGATGCTTGTGTTCGATTCGCTCATCTGCCTAGTGAGTGTTTACTCTTATGGTGTCGATCCATAGCCCGGACATGCAGAGGGCAGCCGGCCCTCGCGCCTCTGCCGGGTGCGGCCGTGAAGAGGTATGTGCATGCGCACACTCGTTCTGAATGCTGGATATGAACCGCTGGCGGTAGTGACATTCCGCCGGGCGCTGGTCCTTGTGCTCACCGGAAAGGCAAGCGTGGTGGCCGAAGGCGACGATCCTGTCGTCGGGCCGCAGGACATCATGGGCCGTCCGTCCGTGATTCTCCTTAACCGCTACATCCGTCCCCGGTACAACATGATCACCGCGGTGAGCAGGCGCGGTGTGCTTCGCCGCGACGGCCACCGGTGCGCCTACTGCGGCAAGGCAGCCCACACCATAGACCATGTCCAGCCCAAATCCAGGGGCGGAGCGGACTCGTGGGAGAACCTCGTCGCAGCCTGCCTCCGCTGCAACAACGTCAAGGGTGACCACACGCCCAGTGAAATGGGCTGGAAGCTCCGGTTCGACCCGGCTCCTCCGGTGGGCACCATGTGGCAGATCAAGGAACTGGAGAAGCCCACACCGGCGTGGGATCCGTTCCTGCTTCCGGAAAGAGCAGCCTGACGCTGGTCTGAGCCTCACAGCGTTACGCTGGGTGTGTGGACTTTGACGCAGTAATCCTGGCCGGCGGCCGCTCCTCGCGGCTGGGTGGCGCACCCAAGTCTGCCCTGTTGTTCGACGGCGCCACCCTCCTTGAGCGCTCCCTCGCGGCGGCCGCGGAAGCCCGGCACACTGTTGTGGTGGGACCTGAGGCGGCGGGCCTTCCCGGTGGTGTTCTCACCTCGCGTGAGGATCCGCCCTTTGCAGGTCCGGCCGCGGCAATCGCTGCCGGCCTTGACGCGCTCAGGGGTGCAGGCCCCGCGGACCTGGTCCTGGTCCTCGCGTGCGACATGCCGCGCGTCGGCGATGCGGTCCGCGCGCTCCTGGACGCCCTCCCCGGCACTGGTGCTGACGGCGTCATGGCGGCATCGGCCGACGGGCGACTGCAGCCGCTGGCGGGTTTTTATAGCACAGCCGCGCTAGAACGCGCCGTGCAGGCTGCCGCCGCACGCAACGCCCTGGTGCACGGGTCAGTCTTCGCCCTCCTTGCTAGTCTTGACGTGCAGGCTGTGGTTGTCCCCGCCGGCTCCACGGACGACGTGGACACGTGGGACGATGCGGCCGCGTTGGGAGTAGCTGTCCGGGAGCAATGACCCGCATTCCGGACCGCCGTGAATTTGGAGGCAGGCATGAAAAGCCAGGACGAGACGCTCGAGGAATGGTGCCGTCTGCTGCTGCGGGCCTTTGAGCTCGAGGATGTGGACGTGGACATCAACGAGGTGTTGTCCGTCGCGGGAGTGGCTGCGCACTCCGTGGTGCGTCCAGCGGCGCCGCTCACAACCTTCATAGCCGGGCTCGCCGCCGGCCTCGACTGCGCTTCGGGCCAGGCGCCTGACGTCCAGGCCATGCAAAGTGCCATGGATGTGGCCCGTGCCGTTGCCAAGGCCTACGCGGCCGATGAGGCGCAGGCTGCTGCAGGTAGCCCGGCCGTGGGCTCCGCCGGCACCTCGGCGCCAAGCGGGACTCCGGGGGAATGACAGCCGCGCCCGAGCAGCGCTCTGACGACCCCTACTCCGCGGAGGCAACCCCCGCCAGGGACGCGATTGCTGCCGGCGGCGGCACTGCTTCCGGTCCCGGCGCCGGACCAGGTTCAGGCGTAGAACCCGGTCCCGACACCGAGCCCGGTTCCGGCGTGGAACCCCGTCCCGACACCGAACCCGGCGCGGTGGGGGAGCCGGACACGCATGCCAAGCACCTGGCGCACACCTGGGAGGAGGCCCGGCAGGCCGCCTTCGACTGCGCTGCCCCGATACCCGCGGCACCCGTTCCCCTGCGGGACGCCGTGGGCCGGACCTTGGCCGCGGACATCACCGCTCACCAGGACATGCCGCACTACGCGTCGTCCGCCATGGACGGCTGGGCCGTTAACGGAACAGGTCCGTGGATCCTGGCCGAGCCGGGGCAGCGTCTGGCACCGCACCAGGCGAGCGTGATCGTAACGGGCGGACTGATTCCCCCCGGTGCCAAGGCGGTGCTGCGCACCGAAAGCGGCGTGATCTCCACGGACGACGACGGGCTGCCTGTCCTGACACTGGGCGGCACCGCCCGGCCCGGCGAACCGAGGAACGGCCAGCACATCCGCAAGGCCGCAGAAGAGGCGGCTGCCGGGGACGTGCTGGTCAGGGCCGGCGTCGTGCTTAACCCCGCCCATGTGGCCCTCGCCGCCCTCGCCGGGTATGACGAGGTGGAGGTCATCGGCAAACCGGTGGTGAAACTGCTGCTGACTGGCTCCGAAGTGGTGGAGCAGGGAGTGCCCCAGCCCGGGCGGGTGCGTGACACGTTCGGACCGCAGCTGGCCACAGTGGTGGAAATGCTGGGCGGCCTGTGCCGGGAACAGGTCCGCATCGGCGACGGCTACGCGGAATGGCTGGAGGGCCTCGAGGACTCAGGCATCGCCGAGGCACAAAACTTGCCGGCCGACGTCGTCATCACCACCGGCGGCACCGGCCGGTCCGGCACCGACCACTTCAGGCGAGCCGTGGCTGAGCTGGGCGGACGGCTGATCATTGACGGCGTGGCAATGCGGCCGGGACACCCGGCCGTCCTCGCCGAACTGCCCGACGGGCGTTTTGTGCTGGGGCTGCCGGGCAACCCCCTGGCCGCCATGATGGCATTGTCCACGGTGGGCGCGCCGCTCCTGGCCGCCCTTGGACATGGCCAGCTGCCGCCGGTCCGGGAAGTTCCCTCCGGAACCATGCTCGAACCCGACCCCGGCCGCACCCGGCTGATGCCCTTCCGGCTCCTCTACGGCATGGCGTCGCCTGCGCAGCACACCGGCCCCGGCATGATGCGTGGACTGGCGTCCGCCGACGGCGTCCTGGTGGTACCGCCGCACGGCGTGCAGTTGGGCGAGATGGTGCCGGCTTTCGCCCTGCCCTGGAGTCCGCCCATTCCCGAGCCCAAGAGCGCTGAACCCAAGTCCAAGAGCCCGGCGCGGAAGTCCTCCTCCCGCACCTCTGCCAAGCAGGCAGCCCAAAGCGGTCCCGTGGACTGGAGTGCCCTGCTCGACTGAGATGCAATGATGGAGTCATGAACAGCCACTCAGCGCGGAGTCTCGCATGGGCCGCGTAACGCAACGACGCAAAGTGCACCGCTATGTCCTGGACGGCTCGGCCGCGGCATTGGAGTTCCCCGTCAGGCATCGGGAAGACGTGCTCGCCGTGGAGGAACCGCTTGAAATCCGGCTGGGCAACCTGTCCTTCTCAGTCACCATGCGCACGCCCGGGGACGATTTCGACCTGGTGGCAGGTTTCCTCGTCTCAGAGGGCGTCATCTGGGACGCCGACCAGCTGATCTCGCTCAGGTTCTGCGCCGGTGAGGACGAAAACGGGGTCCAGACATTTAACGTGGTCGAAGCCCAGTTGCGGCCCGATGTGCCCCTGCCGGACACGGGCCGGCACGTATACACCTCCAGCTCGTGCGGAATCTGCGGCACCGACTCCATTGAATCGGTGACCAAGTCCTCGCACTTCAACCCCGCCGCCGACCGGCTCACCGTTCCGGTCGAAACGCTCGCCTCCCTGCCGGACCGGCTGCGGGAGGCGCAGGCAGTCTTCGAAGTGACCGGGGGAGTGCACGCTGCCGGACTGTTCAGGATCGACGACGACGGCGGTGCGGAGCTGCTGTGCCTGCGGGAGGACGTGGGCCGGCACAACGCGGTGGACAAGGTCGTTGGCTGGGCCCTGCGTGAACGGCGGCTGCCGCTCACCAACACCGTGCTCCAGGTATCGGGCCGGGCCTCCTTCGAACTCGTCCAGAAGGCCGCACTGGCTGGCATCCCGGTGCTCGCCGCGGTGAGCGCACCCTCAAGCCTGGCAGTGGAGCTGGCCGAGTCCACCGGTGTCACCCTTGCCGGCTTCAGTCGGGGAACCAGCCTGAATGTCTACGCGGGTTCCGGCCGCATTTCGACGCCTGCGCCGGTGCCGCGGTAGCGGGCGTGGGGCCTTGGCGGCCGGATGCCAAAGCGGTAGATTTTATCCATCGAATGGAAGCGTTGATCCGCTCAGACGGCAGCTGAACTGCCAGGACCCAAGCTGACCGCGACCCCCATGCCCGCACGAAAGCCAGCACAGCCCGCTTGTGCTTTCACGTACTAAAGAGGTACACATTGCACGACGACCGCCGGATCACGGAAGTCCGCCTGGACCGCTTTCTCCGCGAACGGATTGGCCCCGCCATCTATGGTCGCAGCGTGCCGCTGGAGCTCAGCAGCTGGGACGTTCCGGATGAACCCGTCCCGGTTCTGGAGGCGTTGCGCCAGGAGTTTACGCCGCAGGAACACGGTGCCGCCTGGGGACGTCCGTGGAGCACAAAATGGCTGCGGCTCCAGGGGGAGGTGCCGGATGCCTGGGGTGCCGCCCCGGAGACCGAGGTGGAGATCGTGGTGGACCTCGGCTTCACCACGGAGATTCCCGGCTTCCAGTGCGAGGGAATCGCGTGGCGCCCGGACGGCACCATCATCAAGGCCATCTCGCCCCGCAACCAGCACATCCCACTGAAGCTTCTGGGCAGCGGCCTGGCCGTGGACTTCTATGTGGAGGCAGCAGCCAACCCCGACGTCGCCCAGGGCTGGAGCTTCGCAGCGACGCCGTACGGGGACAAGGCCACCGCCGGAACCGAACCGCAGTACCGCCTGGGCAGCATCGCCATTGCCGAACTGAACCGCGACGTGTGGGAGCTCCAGCAGGACGTGCTGACGCTCAGCGGCCTCATGCACGAGCTGCCCACGGAACTGCCACGCCGGCACGAGATCCTCCGCGCCCTCGAGCGCATGATGGACACCATGGACCCCGACGACGTCGCGGGCACGGCAGCGGCCGGACGGGAAGCGCTGGCCGAAGTGCTGGCCAGGCCTGCCTACGCGTCCGCCCACCGGCTGATCGCCACCGGGCACGCGCACATCGACTCGGCCTGGCTGTGGCCGGTGCGGGAGACCATGCGCAAGTGTGCCCGGACTTTTTCCAACGTGGTTGCCCTCATGGACGAGGACCCGGACTTCGTGTTCTCCTGCTCCTCGGCCCAGCAGCTGGCCTGGATCAAGGAATACTACCCGGAGCTCTTCGGACGCATCCGGGAAAAGGTGAAGTCAGGCCAGTTCATTCCCGTGGGCGGCATGTGGGTGGAATCCGACACCAACATGCCAGGCGGGGAGGCCATGGCCCGGCAGTTCGTGGAAGGCAAGAGCTTCTTCCTCAAGGAATTCGACGTCGAGTGCAGGGAAGCCTGGCTGCCGGACTCCTTCGGTTACTCCGCAGCCCTGCCGCAGATCGTCAAGGCCGCCGGCAGCCGCTGGTTCCTGACCCAGAAGATCTCCTGGAACCAGATCAACCGGATGCCGCACCATACCTTCAACTGGGAAGGCATTGACGGCACCCGCATCTTCACGCACTTCCCGCCGGTGGACACATACAACTCCGTGCTCAGCGGCCGGGATCTGGCGCACGCCGAGCGCAACTACCGGGACCACGGGCGCGGCACCATCTCGCTGGTTCCCTTCGGCTATGGCGACGGCGGCGGCGGACCGACGCGGGAGATGGTCGCTGCCGCGCACCGCGCGGCCGACCTGGAAGGCTCGCCGAAAGTCCGGATCGGAACGCCTGGCAGCTTCTTTGAACAGGCCGAGGCCGAGTACAAAGCGCTGCCGGTCTGGGTGGGGGAGATGTACCTCGAGCTGCACCGCGGCACCTATACAAGCCAGGCCAGGACCAAGCAGGGCAACCGCCGGTCCGAGCACCTCCTCCGCGAGGCGGAGCTGTGGTGCGCCACCGCCGCCGTCCGCTGCGGCGCGGAGTACACGTACCCCGCGGCCGAGCTGAAGCGGCTGTGGCAGCTGGTCCTGCTGCAGCAATTCCACGACATCCTGCCGGGCAGCGCCATCGCCTGGGTGCACCAGGACGCCGAACGGAACTACGCAGCCGTGGCCAAGGGGTTGGAATCGCTCATCAGCGAGGCTGCCGCGGCCCTCCTTGGCGAGGGGACCCAGGAGTTCCTGCTCAACGCCAGCCCCCATGGTCGCCTGGGAGTCCCGGCGCTCGCGGCCGGTGTGCCTGTGTCGACCCGGGACGCAGTGTCAATCCAGGACGCCGCGTCAGCCAAGGATGAGGTTGAGGCTACGCCGCTGGACGGCGGCTTTGTCCTGGACAACGGCGTGATCCGTGCCGTGCTGGATGACAACGGGCTCCTGACCTCACTGCGGGATCACGGGTCAGGCCGCGAAGCCATCGCCCCCGGCCAGTTCGGAAACCATCTGGAACTGCACCGTGACACCCCCAACGAATGGGACGCCTGGGATATTGACGAGTTCTACCGGCGGAACGTCACCAGCCTTACCGACGCCGCGGAGGTGCGGCTGGAGCGGCACGGCGGGGACGCCGTCGTCGTGGTGGAACGCCTCACCGGCTCCTCCCGCATCACCCAGCGCATCACGCTGGCGGCGGGCAGCCCGTCGCTGGGAATCTCCACTGAGGTCGACTGGCAGGAACGGGAGAAGCTCCTCAAGCTGGGATTCCCGCTGGACCTGCGGGCCGACCGCTCGGCGGCGGAGACCCAGTTCGGCCACGTCTTCCGGCCCACCCACGTGAACACCTCATGGGAGGCGGCGAAATTCGAAATCTGCGCGCACCGCTGGATCCACGTCGCCGAACCCGGGTACGGCGTGGCCATCGCCAACGCCTCCACCTACGGGCACGACGTCGCCCGGTCTGTCCGGGACGACGGCGGGACCACCACCACCGTCCGGCTCTCGCTGCTGCGGGCAGCAAAGTTCCCGGACCCCCAGGCCGACCGCGGCAGGCACGTGCTTGACGTCTGGGTCCGCCCGGCAGCGGGAATCGCGGAGGCAGTGGAGGAGGGCTACCGCGCCAACCTCGCGCCGAGGACGGTGCGGGGCGCCCGCCCGGCCGAGGCGCTGGTTACGGTGGACAATCCGGCCCTGGTGATAGAAGCCGTAAAGCTGGCCGAGGACGGCTCCGGCGACGTCATCGTCCGGCTGTACGAATCACTCGGCCAGCGTTCGGCCGGACGGCTCACAGCCAACTTCCCGGCCACTGGAATCCAGACCGTGGACCTGCTCGAGCGGCCGGTTGAGGCGACGGGCGTGGTGGCCGGGGCGGACTCCGCCGAGCTCACCCTGCGGCCGTTTCAGCTGGTGACACTGAGGCTCGCCCGCTAAGCGCTGTTTTCTGTTGAGCTGGTTCTGCCGGCAGCGCCCCCGACACGTCAGGCGGTCGCTGCCGGCGCTACCGGCGCTCAGAACTCATGCAGCAGGCGCCGGACGAACTGCCGGGTCCGCTCCTGCCGCGGCGCGCGGAGGACTTCGGCGGCCGGTCCGCGCTCCACCACGAGGCCGCCGTCCATGAAGATGACCTCGTCCGCTACCTGGCGGGCGAAGGCAAGCTCGTGGGTGACGATGACCATGGTCCATCCCTCGTCGGCCAGTTCCTGGATGACGCCCAGGACCTCGCCCACGAGTTCCGGGTCCAGCGCCGAGGTTGGCTCGTCGAACAGCAGCAGCTGGGGCTTCAGGGCCAGGGCACGCACGATCCCTACCCGCTGCTGCTGGCCGCCGGAGAGCTCGAACGGGTAGGCGTCGCGTTTGTCCGCCAGTCCCACCCTGGCGAGCAGCTTTTCGGCCTCGGCCACCGCCTCGGCCCGCTTGCGCTTCTGGACCTGGACGGGTCCTTCGATGACGTTCTGCAGGACGGTCATGTGCGGGAACAGGTTGTAGTGCTGGAACACCATGGCGCTGCGGTCCCGCAGATCTGAAATCTCCTTCTTGGAGACCCTGGCGGAGAAATCCAGCGACAGATCGGTGCCCGGCCCTGCGGAGGTGCCCGGCCCCGCAAAGGTAACCGTCCCGGCGTCGGGCGTTTCCAGTCCGTTGAGTGAGCGCAGCACGGTGGTCTTGCCGGAACCTGACGGCCCGATCAGGGCCACCACGTTGCCCCGGCGCACGTCGAGGTCGATGTCCCGCAGCACCACATTGCTGCCGAATGCCTTCGCGAGGTTCCGGACCGACAGCACGGGCCTGGCCTGTGATGTGGCTCCGGCTGCCTCGTGTGCTGCTCCGTCAGTGGGCGACATAGCGGTCCAGTCTCCTTTCAAGGACGGACTGCCCGGAAGAGAGCGCCAGGCAGATCACCCAGTAGACCAGGGCAGCCTCGAGGTAGAGCGCCATGAACTCCTGGCTGAAGGCCGCGATCTGCTGGGCGTTGCGGAAGAGCTCCGTGACCAGGATCAGCGAGGCCAGGGACGTGTCCTTGACCAGCGAAATGAAGGTGTTGGACAGCGGCGGCACGGACACCCTCGCAGCCTGTGGCAGGATGATGCGGCGCAGCGACTGGCCACGGGACATGCCGATGGTGTGGCCGGCTTCCCACTGCCCCTTGGGCACCGACAGGATGGCGGCGCGGATGACCTCGGCAGCATAACCGCCAACGTTGAGCGAAAAGGCGATGATGGCACTGGGCCACGGGTCAAGCTTCACGCCCAGGCTGGGCAGGCCGTAGAAGATCACAAACAGCTGCACCAGCAGCGGCGTGCCGCGGATCACCGAAACGTAGAACCGCGCCACGCCGGACACCACGGCGTTCCGGCTCAGGCGCATCAGCGCCACCAGCAGGGCCAGGGCAAGGCCGATCACGAACGACGCCAGCGTCAGCGGGATGGTGCCGGTGATGGCACCCGTGACAATAGGGCCGAAGGAGCTCCAGATGAGATCCCAGTTCAACGGCATCTACTTGGTGACGTCCGTGCCGAAGTACTTCTCCGAGATCTTGGCCAGCGTCCCGTCGGTGCGGAGGTCGTCCAGCGCCTTGTCCACCGCTCTGGTGAGCTCCGTGGAACCCTTGCGGAACACAAAGGCGCTTTCGGACTTCTCCGTGGTTTCGGCGGCAATCTTCAGCCCGGCGTCCGGGTTCGTCTTGGCGTAGTCGAGGTAGGTGAGCTTGTCGTTGACGATGGCGTCCACGCGTCCCTGCCGGACCAGCGCGACGCCCTGGGCCCAGCCCTCTACGGACTGGACGTTGGCGCCGGCGTCGACGGCCATCTTGTAGAAGTTGCTGGTGAGCGACTGGGCTGTGGTCTTGCCCTTGAGGCTGTCAAAGCCGGTAATGCTGTTGTTGTCCGCCTTCGTCACGATCACGCCCGTGGAGACGGTGTACGGCTTGGAGAAGTCGTACTTGGCTTTGCGTTCGTCGTTGATGGAGATCTGGTTGGCGATGGTGTCGAAGCGCTTGGCGTCGAGGCCGGCGAAGATGCCGTCGAACTGGGTCTCCCGGAAGGTGGCCTTCACGCCCAGCTTCTCGGCAACTGCGCGGGCGATCTCCACGTCGTAGCCCGTCAGGTCGCCTGCTCCTTCGGCGTGGAAGGAGAAGGGCTTGTAGGTGCCCTCGGTGGCGACGACGATCTCGCCCTTGGCCTTCACGTCGCTGAGCGAGGTGTCGGAGCTGCTGGCGGCCGGTGCCTGGGAGGAACCGCCGCCGCAGGCCGTCAGAGCCAGGGCCAGTCCGGCGAGGGCGGCCGCAAGGGCGGAGCGGCGGGAGGGGACACGGTTCATGGCGAATACCTTCTTCTTCAGGCGGCGGCGGTGCGGGCGCGGCGGGCGGGTCCGCCTGCGACGCTACTGCCTGCAACGCATTTGAAAAGACGTTTTATTTCGCCATCATACGGGGGCGCCATACGGGTCGGCGGCTCCCTAAGGGAGGGTCGTTAAAAAGGCTGAGTGGGGGCGGTCCCCAACGGCCGCCACCACTCATCCCCCCAATGTGCGATCCGGCAGGCGCCACAGCTTGTGAGCCAGGCAGCAACTGCTTTCACACATTCATGATTCTCTCACGGTCTAATGATTTTGTGAATCCCGGTTTGCTACCTTCCGGTAGATGACGTTCCGTGACTCCTGCGCTGGGCGGCTTTTACCCGTGCCAGCCAGACCATGACGAGGCCGGATGTGTAGAAAACCACCGCCCCGTTGTTCACCGCCGGCGCCGCGGGGAGCAGCTGCGCGGGCGCAAACTCAAGGAAGAGACCGGCGACAGTGGCTGCTGCTCCGGCCGCCATCAGGGCAGCCCCGGTCCTGACCAGCGGAGGCAGGCGTTCCTTGACGCTGCGGAGCAGGGCAGGCAGCAGGGCGAGGGAGACATACGCCAGGTAACCCCGGGCCGCGGCCCAGTAAAAGGGCAGCAGGGCCTCATTCCGCGGGCTGACCGCCCCGGCGTCCTGGAAGCGGACCGACGACGCGGCGGCGTCCATCATGAGGAAGACCGTTACCAGGGCCACGGAGAAAATCGCGAGCGCGGCCAGGCCGGGAGGGCCGGCGATCATGCGGTGGGCGTCGGGGGCACCAAACCCCTTGGTGACGCGGACTGCGATGAGGTAGATCGTGGCGAAGACAATCAGGCGCAGCAGGACGTGGGCAATGTTGATGCCGCCCAGTGCCCCGTCGATGGCCACATAGAACTGTTCGATGCTCAGGACCGCGGCGGCCGTCGCGAGCAGGAAAATGAAGAACAGGGCCGGATTGACTCCACGCACGGTGCTCGGGATCCGGGCCAGGGCGGCAGCGGCGCAAACCACCAGGGTTATCCACGGGAGAATCTCGCTCACACCAGGTTCTCCCAGATTCGTTCGGTCTGTTCCTGGTCCTGTTCCTGCCGTCGCAGGGTCCTGCCCATCGCCTGGAGGCGCTCGCCGGCCAGTGCGGTAAGGTCGCCGTCGCTGAGCCGGTCGAGGGCCGCTTGCCGGGCGCCGGGTGGCCAGCCGGCTTCCGTTTCGGTCACCAGTCCGGTGGCCACCAGCCCGCTGGCCAGTCCGACGCCGGCTGCCCGTGAGGTGGCGACGGCCAATTCCGGGGCAAGCCGGTTGGCCGTCAGCTGTGCTGAGTAGTTCTGCGGGGCGACGCCGGTGGCGGCGGAGACCCGGTGGCGGAGTTCACCGTCGTCGATTGCATCCACCCAGTTCTTCACGGAGGTGGCATGCGGAGGCGGGCTGAGTTCAGGCTGGCCCGAGCCGGTGGAATCTGCCGGCGCGGTGCGGACAATGACGGCCCGCAGCAGGTCGACGGTGGCGATTTGGCTGACCAGTTCCTTGTCGGTGGGAGGCAGGGAGGAACTGGCGAGGTCGCTGTAGGTGTCGAAAGTGGCCAGTGCGGCAACCGGATTGATGTTGTAGGCCCGGCTGATGCTCACGACCGTGGTCTCGGCAACCTTCCCCCTCACCATCTGCTGGGCGAGGGTGGTCCGCTTGACTCCCGAGACCCTGCAAATATCGGCCGTGCTGGTATCCGGTGCTACGCCACTAAGCCAGCGCTGGAATGCTTTGGCGGGGAGGGGCATGAAACGCTCTCTGATGAACGAATGTTTGACCCATACTAACGGCGTTGGGCGGACACACGCCCGTGCTTCCGGCCGGCCCGGCCGCTGGCTATCCAGATGAGTGCCAGGCCTGCCACAAAGCACAGGATGGCTGTGTAATTGACAACGAAGCGCAGGAATCCCAGCCCAGGCGGGACGACAGGGAACAGCAACGATAGGGGGATCGCGATGCTGCCCACGGCCAGAAACGCCGCGCTGATCCGGAGCATGGCGGGCAGCGGGCTCCTGATGGCCCGCAGCATCCCCGGCAGGATCGCCAGGCACACGTAAGCCGGGTAGGCGCGGCCCGCGGCGCCGTAGTACTCGACGAGAATGGCGTTCTGTTGATTTGTGGCTGCCACGTCCACGAGCCCCGCCGATGACCCCGACGTGTCCATCAGGACAAAGCACACCACTAGCACGGCAGAAATCAGTCCCAGGGCAAGCATGCCGGCGCGGCCCCGGATCAGCTGGACTCCACGGCTGTCCCCAAACCCGGCCGCAATCCGAAGGCCAAGGAAGAAGATCGCCCCGAAGATGATGAAGCGCAGCAGGAGGTTGGCCACGTTGGTGCCGCCCAGCAGGGCATCGATCGCCAGGTAGGGACCGCGGATGCTCAGCAGGATGGCCAGCGTCAGAAGCGCCAGGGCATAGAAGATGGACCTGTTTTTCCGGCGGACCAGGTTCGGGATCCGGCTCAGCGCGGCGGCGCCGGATGCGATCAGGGTGGTCCATTGCAGGATTTCAATCATCCGAGGTTCTCCCAGATCGTTTCGGTTTGTCGTTGGTCGTGTTCCTGCCGGCGCAGGGCCTTGCCGAGCGCTTGGAGGCGCTCGCCGGCCAGAACGGCCAGTTCGCCGTCGGTCAGCAGGTCGAGGGCCGCCTGCCGTGCGCCGGGTGGCCAGCCGGCTTCCGTTTCGGTCACCAGGCCGGTGGCCACCAGCCCGCTGGCCAGTCCGACGCCGGCTGCCCGTGACGTGGCGACGGCCAGTTCCGGGGCAAGCCGGTTGGCCGTCAGCTGTGCTGAGTAGTTCTGCGGGGCGACGCCGGTGGCGGCGGAGACCCGGTGGCGGAGTTCGCCGTCGTCGATTGCATCCACCCAGTTCTTCACGGAGGTGGGGTGGGGCGGCGGGCTGAGTTCGGGCGGACCCGTGCCATTGTCTGTGCCGGTGTCCGGCTCGGTGCGCGCAATGATGGCGTGCAGCAGGTCCGCCGTGGCGATCTGGCTGACCAGTTCCTGCAGTGTGGGCGGGACCGGCGGTTTTCCCAGATCCCGATACCGCTCAAAGGAGCCCAGCGCTGCCACCGGATTGATATTGAAGGCCCGGCTGATCCCCACAACGGTTGCCTCGGCCACCTTGCCGCGGACCAGCTGCTGGGCCAGGGTGGAGCGCTTGACCCCTGAAGCCCTCGCCACATCAGCAACGCTGGCGTCCGGCGCGATGCCGTGCAGCCAGTGCTGGAAGGCCTTGGCGGATAGGGGCATGGAACGCTCTCTGCTGACGGGCGGGGGTGGTGCGGAGACGCGGCCCGCCGGCCTCGATTTTACGTAGCGCGCCGCTTCAACTATGCTAAATGGTCGAACCCGCTGGTCCGTACACCCCCCAAGTCCGGACCAGCGGGTTCTTTCATGCCCGCCTGAATTTTCGGGTAAAAACGGGCAGCGGTGAGAGGATGGATTGATGACTGCAACCCTTGTTGCGAAGGACCTTTCGGGCGGTCATGATCACCGCACCCTCTTCTCCGGGCTGTCCCTCACAGTGGCTCCCGGGGACGTTGTCGGCGTGGTCGGCGCCAACGGTGCCGGCAAGTCCACGCTGCTGCGGCTCCTTGCCGGCGTGGACCAGGCGCAGGACGGCACCGTCAGCCTCGCGCCGGCCGACGCCTTCGTGGGCTGGCTGCCACAGGAACACGAACGCAAGGCCGGCGAAACGGTCGCCGCCTACATCGCCCGCCGCACCGGCTGCGCCCAAGCCACCGCTGAAATGGAATCCACGGCCGAGGCCCTGGGGTCGGGGGCGCCCGGAGCCGACGACGCCTACTCGGTGGCCTTTGACCGGTGGATGGCCTCAGGCGCCGCGGACCTGGACGAACGGATAGCCCCCGTCCTCGCGGACCTGGGCCTGGACGTCGGTCCCGACGCCGAAATGACCGGGCTGTCCGGCGGCCAGGCTGCCCGCGTGGCGCTCGCCGCCCTGCTGCTGAGCCGCTTCGACGTCGTGCTCCTGGACGAGCCCACCAACGATCTTGACCTGGACGGCCTGGCCAAGCTGGAAGCATTCGTGCAGGGCCTTCGCGGCGGCGTGGTGCTGGTCTCCCACGACCGCGAGTTCCTCGCCCGCTGCGTGACCTCCATCGTGGAACTGGACCTCGCCCAGAACTCCGTGGCCGTGTACGACGGCGGCTATGAGGCCTTCCTGGAGGAACGGGCCGTCGCCCGCCGGCACGCCCGTGAACGGTACGAGGAATTCGCCTCGACCAAGGCGGACCTGGTGTCCCGGGCCCGGACCCAGCGGGAATGGAGCTCGCAGGGCGTCCGGAACGCGATGCGGAAAAGCCCTGACAACGACAAGATCCGCCGCGCGGCCAGCACCGAATCGTCCGAGAAGCAGGCCCAGAAGGTCCGGCAGATGGAATCGCGCATCGCCCGCCTGGACGTGGTGGAAGAACCGCGCAAAGAATGGCAGCTGCAGTTCACTATCGGCCAGGCGCCGCGGTCCAGTTCGGTGGTGGCAACGCTGCGCGATGCCGTGGTCCGGCAGGGCAGCTTCACCCTGGGCCCGGTGAACCTGCAGCTCAACGCCGGCGAGCGGATCGGCATCACCGGTCCGAACGGGGCCGGCAAGTCGACGCTGCTCCGGCTGCTCCTGGGGACGCAGGCACCGGACTCCGGCGACGCTTCCCGTGGTGTGTCCGTGGCCGTCGGCGAGATCGACCAGGTCCGCGGGCTGCTGGCCGGGCACCTGCTGCTGGCTGACGCCGTCGAAGCCGTCCTGACGGATTACACGTCCGCCGAGGTCCGCACGCTGCTGGCGAAGTTCGGACTCAAGGCGGACCATACCGCCCGAACCGTGGACTCGCTGTCGCCGGGGGAGCGGACCCGCGCCGCCCTGGCCTTGCTGCAGGCCCAAGGAGTGAACCTGCTGGTCCTGGACGAGCCCACCAACCACCTGGACCTCCCGGCCATCGAACAGCTGGAAGAAGCATTGGAAAGCTACGACGGCGCCCTGCTGCTGGTCACCCACGACCGGCGGCTGCTGGAAAACGTCCGCCTGGACGTGCGCTGGAACGTGGACAACGGCGTCGTCACCGAACTGGCGGCAGGCAAGATGGAGCAGAACAGATGAGCATGGACGGCGTCGCCTGGCGCTCGCTTTACAACATCACCCGGGCCAAGAGCGGCTCCCGGCCGTTCTCCAAGGAGACCCTCAAGCGCGTCCTCGGCTTTGCCCGGCCGCACCGCGGCAGGCTGATCGCGTTCGTGGCCGTGTCCGTCGCCATGGCCTTCCTGGCGGTGGCCACGCCGGTGCTCGCCGGCCAGGTGGTCAACACGATCGTTGCCCGCGCCAATGCCGGCGAAGTGATCCGGCTGGCGGCGCTGATCGCCGGCGTGGCGGTTGCCGAGGCAGCCCTGGGCATGGTGAGCCGCTGGCTGTCCTCCACCATCGGCGAGGGTGTCATCGTGGACCTCCGCACCAGGGTGTTCGATCATGTCCAGAGGATGCCCATCGCGTTCTTCACCCGGACCCGCACAGGCGCGCTGGTCAGCCGCCTCAACAACGACGTCATCGGCGCGCAGTCCGCCTTCGCCGGAACCCTGTCCGGTGTGGTCAGCAACGTGGTGGCCCTCATCCTCACCCTCGTGGTGATGCTCAATACCTCATGGCTGGTCACCGTGCTGGCCATGATCCTGCTGCCGATCTTCCTCATCCCCGCCCGGCGGATGGGCTCCCGGCTGGCGGACCTGCGGCGCGAGGCGGCCGAGCACAACGCGGCCATGGGCACCCAGATGACCGAGCGCTTCTCCGCCCCCGGAGCCACCCTGGTGAAGCTTTTCGGACGGCCCGACGACGAATCCCGCGAGTTCGCGCTCCGTGCAGGCCGGGTCCGCGACATCGGCGTCCGGACGGCCATGCTGCAGTTCACGTTCGTGACGGCGCTGACGCTCGTCTCCGCCCTGGCCCTGGCCCTGGTCTACGGCCTGGGCGGCTGGCTGGCCATCGGCGGCCAGCTTGCCCCGGGCGATGTCGTGGTGCTGGCGCTGCTGCTTACCCGCCTGTACGCGCCGCTCACCGCGCTGTCCAACGCCCGCGTTGAAATAATGAGTGCCCTGGTCAGCTTTGAACGGGTCTTCGAAATCCTGGACCTCAAGCCCCTCATTCAGGAAAAGCCCGGTGCGCTGGCAGTCCCGCCCGGGCCCGTGGCGGTGGAGTTCGACGACGTGCGGTTCTCCTATCCCTCCGCGGACAAGGTCTCGCTGGCCTCGCTGGAGGAGGTCTCCACGCTGGACACCCGAGGCGGCGAGGAGGTGCTGCACGGCATCAGCTTCCGGGTGGAACCCGGACAGACCGTCGCTCTGGTGGGCTCCTCCGGGGCCGGCAAGTCGACCGTGGCGCAGTTGCTGTCCCGGCTGTACGACGTCGACTCCGGCGCCGTGCGCCTCGGCGGCACCGCCCCGGCCTCCGGCCTGGACGTGCGCGACCTGACCTTCGATTCCATCCGCGCCACCCTGGGCATGGTCACCCAGGACGGGCACCTGTTCCACGAAACCATCGCCTCCAACCTCAGGCTGGCCCGCCCGGAGGCCACCGACGAGGACATGTGGGAGGTGCTGCGCCAGGCCCGGCTCGAAACCATGATCCGCTCCCTTCCCGACGGCCTGGAAACCGTGGTGGGGGAGCGCGGCTACCGGCTCTCCGGCGGGGAACGGCAGCGGCTCACCATCGCCCGGCTGCTGATCGCCCAGCCCCGCGTGGTCATCCTCGACGAAGCCACCGCCGCGCTGGACTCCACGAACGAAGCCGCCGTGCAGGCGGCGCTGGGCGCTGCGCTGGAAGGCCGTACCGCCGTCGTTATTGCCCACCGGCTCTCGACGATCCGGGCGGCTGACGCCATCCTGGTGGTGGAGGACGGACAAATTGTGGAGCGCGGCACCCACACCGAGCTGCTGGCCGCGGACGGCCGCTATGCCGAGCTGTACCGGACCCAGTTCGCCGAGGCCACGGCCGTGGCGGAGGAAGCCGTTCCGGAGTACTGAGTCGTTGCCCGGTGTCCAGGGCGCCGCGTCAGAGCCCGGATTGCGCCAGCGCCGGAAGGATGTGGTCCGTGAGCAGGGGCGCCAGGTCCCCGGGCAGTTCCGCCGTGAGGTCCAGCCACCGGATCTCGGCGATCTCCGCGGAGGGGTGGGCCACCCAGGTCCCCGGCGCGGTGAAGACGGTGGCTTCGATTTCCGTGGCTGCCTCGTTGGCGGCATCGGCCAGCCAGACGCCCATGAGGGTCAGTTCCCGCGGATCCACAATGATGCCGACTTCCTCCTGGAGCTCCCGCGCCGCGGCCTGCACCGCCGTTTCACCGGGTTCGGGCTTGCCGCCGGGATGCATGAACTTGTCCGTGCCGCGCTTGCGGACGGTCAGGAGCCGGCCAGTGGCGTCGTAGACACACACGGCGGAAACGATGATGCGCGGATTCACGGTTTCGAGCCTAGCCCGTCTGTGGCCGCCGCGGTTCCGGGCAGCCGCCGCAGCACTGACTCCAGCAGCAGGTCCTTGCGCGGGCCGGTGACATCCCAGACGTAGCTGAACTCGTTCTCGCCGTGGCGGACGTACGTGACGCGGTAGGTGTCCGGATCGCACCAGTGCCGGTCCTGGCTGGCCTCCGGCGAGAAGCTCATCCGGTGGAAAGGCCGGCCATCGGGAAACAGCATGTCCATCGCCTCCGGCGTGTCCGCGGGCCTGAGCAGGTAGTCGCGGGTGGCCGGGCCGGTGAACGTACCGCCATCCTCTGCCGGCAAGTCCCCGGCGGGCCACTTCACTGAAGGCCAGACCACGGTCCCTTCCTCATGGAAGTGGAGCCCGCCGTCGCCGTCGGAGGAGAAGATCACGACGCCGGTGAAGGTGCCGCGGGTGCCGGCGGACCGGTCCAGCAGGGCCCGTTCCACGGACCAACGCCCTGCCTGGGAACGGCCGGGGGATGAGGGGTCAGCCGGCGTTGTGCCCAGCAGATAGTCGCGGAGCCCGTGCGGGTGCTGCAGATTCAAGTGCCCTCGATTGGAATCGAACCAACGACACCGGCTTTAGGAGAGCCGTGCTCTATCCACTGAGCTACGAGGGCGGGTGTCCGCCGCGGCCGGCTTTTGGACCGGCCCGTTCGGGCACGCTTACAAGCATACAAGGTGACGGCGCGTACTACGCTCTTGGCATGGCCGCCGCAGCTCAAGTCCCTTCCGCCCGGGCGACGTTCCTGCCCGACACCGCCTCCACGCGGCAGTACATCGGGGCGTGGGCGGTGCTCAGCGTGGTCCAGTATTTCGTGGCGGAGGCGGCGGTCATCGGCGCCTGGGCCGGACCCGGCCCCTACAGCCGGCGGACCGGCCTCATCAGCGACCTGGGCGCCGTGAGTTGCGGCGTCTTTGACGGCCGCAGCATCTGTTCGCCGCTGCACGTGCTGATGAATTCCTCCTTTGTGGTGCAGGGCCTGGGCATGCTCCTGGGCGCGCTGCTGCTGAGCTCGGCGCTGCTGCGGGTTGCTGCCCGGGCCGGCGTGCGGGTGGCGGCAAGCCATTCCGGCGAAGTGCCCTGGTACTCGGCGGTGGCGGCGCGGATCCTCACCGGGACCGCTGGGACGGGCACGATCATCGTGGGGCTGGTCCCGGAGGACCTGGAATCGGGCTGGCACTACGCCGGGGCCGTGATGTACTTCATCGCCGGTTCCCTGGCGCTGCTGCTGCTCGGCGCCTTGTGGCTCCGGCAGTCCCCGCTGGGCTGGTTCGTTCTGGCCTCCGGCGGGGTGTCCGCGGCCGCGCTCGTCACGGCGGGCGTCACCGGCCTGGACGTCCCCGAGCCGGGAACCCTGGAACGGCTGATGGGCTATCCGATCACCATTGGCCTCGCCGCCGCCGGCCTGGTAATCGCCCAGCGCGTCCGGCAGGAACGGCAGGTGCGCAGGGCCCTTGCCCGGGCCCGGGCGGTCCGGGGCGCCTAGACTTCCTGCTGCGGGGCCGCTTTCTTCGAGGACCGGCGCCCCAGGAGCACGGCGGCGCCGCCGGCGATAAGGCTGGCCACGAACAGTACCCAGCCGGTCACGGTGAGGCCCGACGCCACGGCGACCTGGCCGGCGTCGAGGTTTACCGCCGCGATCATGGAATCAATGGTGACGTTGCCCCACAGCCGGACCACCACGAACAGCAGCGGCAGCGCCCACAGCGCCCAGCGCAGCCCCTTCCGGGCCACGTTGGTGCCGATCAGCAGCAGCCAGGTGAAGCCGAAGATCAGCGGAAACAGGGTGCCCGCCGTCTTGTGGACGTAATTGAGCTGGCCGCGGGCGTCGGCGTCCAGGGCGCGGCGGAGCTGCTCGGCGTAGCCGGTGTCGAAGCCGCCGACCAGGGAATCGGGCATGGCCAGCCCGCCAGACAGCTGGGTGAGCTGGTTCAGCGTCAGCAGGTGGACGTACCAGAACAGGAAGAGGCTGGCCACCACGCCGGCGATGACAATCAGGCTGGCGTTGTTCTGCGCCTTCGCGGGAGTCCGGTCCGTGCTCGGGTTGATCACCGGCGGCAGGTGGTGCTGGGGTACTGCGGCCTTCGCGCCGTGCTTCTTGATCCGCTGTGCAGGTGTTTTGGCCATGCGTCCATTATCGCCCGCCGCACACCAGGCCTGCTGTCCTGCGCCCCCGCTGTGCAGGGCGTGCCCGGCGCCGATAGGGTGGGAACCGTGACGGAACTGGGCAAACACAAACTGGGCAGACACAGCGCCACCAACCTGAGCCCCGAGCTCGACGACTATCAGCTGGCGGCCGAACTGGTCCGCGAGGCCGGGCAGCTGGCCCTGCTGATGCGGCAGGGCGGCCTGGACGCCCAGCGCAAGACCTCCATCTCCGACGTCGTCACCGCCGCAGACCATGCGGCCGAAGCGTACGTGCTGGAGCAGCTGCAGCGCTGCCGCCCCGACGACGGCGTCCTGGGTGAAGAAGGCGCCGCGGTGCACGGCAGCAGCGGGCGGACCTGGGTCATCGATCCCGTGGACGGCACCTACAACTTCCTGCAGGGCTCCACCTACTGGTGCTCAGCCATCGCGCTCAAGGACGAATCCGATGTGCTGCTCGGCGCCATTTTCCAGCCCGAGGAGGACAAACTCTGGATCGGTGGCAAGCAACGCGCCACCACGCTCAACGGCGACCCCGTCACCACCTTCAGGGAGGACGGAACCAACCGCAACGCCGCCGACCTGTCCCACCTTGGCGCCGCCACCTACATCCACCCGCGCTGGCTCTCCGACCCGATGTGCGCCATGCCGTGGCATGCCGCCGCGACGTCGGCCGCGACGCTGCGGATGCTCGGATCCGGGTCGTGCGACCTCGGCCGCGTCGCTGACGGGCAGCTTGGCTGCTGGTTCCAGCACAGCTGCCCCGAATGGGACTGGCTTCCCGGAAAAGCGATCGTGACGGCTGCCGGCGGCGCCGCCGGCAGCGTCCACGTCAACGGCCTGGAATGGTTCATGGCGGGAGGAACGACGGCGGTGCACCAGCTGCGTGCCGCCCTCGAGTCAGGCTCCGTCGACTAGATTTCCGCCGGCTGGATCGTTGTCCGGACCTGCGCGGCTCTGCCCGCACCGGGGTTATCCACAGGGCGGAATCCAGTGTCAGCCCCACCGCCTAGACTTGTAGTCACCATGGATATGTTGTTTGACCCCTACGCTGACGGTCCGTTCAAGGCTGGTTCCCACGCCGGTGCCATCACCAAGTCGCGCCCCGAAACAGGGCTGATGACGCCCGCATTCGGCGGTGGCCCGGGTGAATCCGCGCCCCGCCCGGCAGCTGGCCCCGCCGCCGGACCGGCTGGCGGGAGCCCGGGAGAGGAGCACGCCCGGCACCAGCTCCCTGACGCCGGGGCGCTGCTGGCCGGCCTGAACCCGCAGCAGGAGGAAGCGGTCAAACACTCCGGCAGCGCACTGCTGATCGTGGCCGGAGCAGGCTCCGGGAAGACCCGTGTCCTCAGTAACCGGATCGCCTACCTGATTGCCACCAAGCGGGCCCACCACGGCGAGATCCTGGCCATTACGTTCACCAACAAGGCCGCCGCGGAAATGCGTGAACGCATCGAGGCCCTCGTGGGCGCCAGGGCCAAGGCCATGTGGATCTCCACGTTCCACTCATCCTGCGTCCGGATCCTGCGGCGCGAGGCCGCCAACGTCGGGCTGAACTCCAACTTCTCCATCTACGACTCCGCCGACTCCCTGCGGCTGATCACGCTGGTGGCCAAGAACCTGGACCTCGACCCCAAGAAGTTCGCGCCCAAAGCCATCCAGCACAAGATTTCCGCGCTCAAGAACGAACTGATCGACGACGACTCCTTCGCGTCCGCCGCCAACCACAGCGACCCGTTCGAAAGCGCCGTGGCCGACGTCTTCAAGGGCTACACGCAGCGGCTGCGCCAGGCCAACGCCATGGACTTCGATGACCTGATCGCGCAGACGGTCTACATGTTCCGGGCGTTCCCGGCGCTCGCGGATTCCTACCGGCGCCGGTTCCGGCATGTCCTGGTGGACGAATACCAGGACACCAACCATGCGCAGTATGCCCTGGTCCGGGAAATCGTCGGTGAGGGACCGGGGGCGGCGGAACTGACCGTCGTCGGCGACTCGGACCAGTCGATCTATGCGTTCCGCGGCGCGGACATCCGGAACATCGTGGAGTTCGAGAAGGACTACCCCGCCGCCCGTACCATCAAGCTGGAACAGAACTACCGCTCCACCCAGAACATCCTGAGCGCAGCCAACTCCGTGATCTCCCGCAACCCCAACCGCCCCGAGAAGCGGCTCTGGACCGCGGAGGGCGAAGGCCACAAGATCATCGGCTACGTGGGCGAGAACGAGCACGACGAAGCTCAGTTCATTGCCAAGGAAATCGACCGGCTCCAGGACGAGGACAACCTCCGCCCCGGCGACGTCGCCATCTTCTACCGCACCAACGCCCAGTCCCGTTCCATCGAGGACGTCCTGGTGCGGGTGGGGCTGCCGTACAAAGTGGTGGGCGGCACCAGGTTCTACGAGCGCAAGGAAATCAAGGACGCCCTGGCGTACCTGCGCGTGCTGGTCAACCCGGACGACGACGTCAACCTCCGCCGCGTCCTCAACGAACCCAAGCGCGGGATCGGGGACCGGGCCGAGGGTGCCGTGGCGGCCCTCGCCGAGCGGGAGCGTACGTCCTTCATGGCTGCGGCCCGCCGCGCCGACCAGGCGCCCGGCATGGCCACCCGCTCCGTCAACGCGGTGCTCGGCTTCGTGAAGCTCCTGGACGACCTCGCCGAGGTCGCCGCAGGTTCCGGCGCCGCGGCCGCGCTCGAGGCGGTGCTGGAACAGACCGGCTACCTCGCCACGCTGCGCTCCAGCAACGATCCGCAGGACGAGTCCCGGGTGGAGAACCTCGCCGAGCTTGTCGCCGTCGTCCGTGAATACGAGCGCGACAATCCCGAAGGATCCCTGGGTGCCTTCCTCGAGCAGGTGTCCCTGGTGGCAGACGCCGACCAGATCCCGGACGCCCCCGGCGCGGACATCGACGCCGCGGTGGCTGAGGCCAAGCGGCTGGGCGTGGTCACGCTTATGACGCTGCACACGGCCAAGGGCCTCGAATTCCCCGTGGTGTTCCTGACCGGCATGGAGCACGGGCTCTTCCCGCACCAGCGTTCCGCAACAGACCCCAAGGAACTGGCGGAGGAACGCCGGCTCGCCTACGTGGGACTGACGCGCGCCCGGAAGCGCCTCTACGTCACGCGCTCCGAGGTCCGCAACATGTGGGGGCAAAGCCAGTACAACCCGGCCAGCCAGTTCCTGGAGGAAATCCCCTCCGAACTCGTCGAATGGAAGCGCGAAGGCACCAGCCGGCAGGCCGGCGGCTGGGGCAGCGGCGCCGCCATCGGATCGAACCGGTACAGCGGATCCTTCTGGGGCGCCGGCACGGCCCGCGGAACCCGGGCCGATTCCTCCGCGGGCTTCAACGCCGACGTTCCGGCCGCCGTCGCCAAAAACCGCGTGCAGCCGCAGAAGGAAGTCATTGCGGTCAGCGTGGGGGACAAGGTCAACCACACCAGCTTCGGCAACGGCACCGTGCTCGCCGTCGAAGGCGCCGGGGACAAGACCGTCGCGAAGGTGAAGTTCGACATCGGCGAGAAGCGGCTGCTGCTCCGTTACGCCCCGCTGACCAAGATCGACGCCTGAGCGTGCCGGTAAGGCGCCTGGATCGCGTTGCTGCAGGCCGGGCCCTGCTGTTCTCGATGGCCCTGGTCCCGGTGGCCCTGTTGTCGATGACCCTGGCCGGCTGTTCGGTAACGGTCGCGGATCCGGAGTACACCCCTCCGCCGCCGCTCCCGGCCCTTGAGCAGCTCAAACAGGCGCCGCTCACAGACCCGGTGGGGTTTGCCGCAGGGGAAGACGTGCTGGCGTTTGTTACCGCGGACCGGAACGTGGTGTGCGCCCTGACCTCGGCCCGTGGGCCCCACCTGAATCTGCCCTACGAAACCAACAACTTCAGCGATTCCGACAACCAAAAACTGGCTACCGTGCCCGTGGCGCACTGCGAGCTCGCCGTGTATCCCGCACCGGCACCAGCGGACGTCCGTGACGACTGCTCGGGGACCGGACTCGGCTATCTGGGCGGCGTGGCACTCATGACGCCCAGCCGTGCCGGGTACGGTGAATGTCGGTCCGGCGTCACCCAGATGGAGGCCGAGTACGGTCCCAAGGGCACGCGCAACGGGCCCGTCTCCAAGTTTCCCGTCCTGCCCGAGGGCGGCAACCTCGAACGGAACGGCCTGCGGTGCTCCGCATACCGCTCCGGAGTGGCCTGCGGAAACGTCTCAGGCGGCGTCGGTTTCTTTATCAGCCGGGATCATTACGAACTCATCTCCGCGAACGGCAAAAACGTCCAAACGGCGGCCGCGAAGGCCTCAAAAACCCCGTAATCACGGGGTTTTTCTACGATCCATAGAATAGTGTCCTTACTCACAGAACAGGTAGTCTGGAACGGGCCGGTCCCTCCAAAGGACTAGAGTTCCCAAAGGAGCATTGCGCCGCGTGGCTCGTTTCCGGACCTGCCGCAGGGCGCGTTAATTCCGCAGCCCGGTCCGCACCTTTGGTGTTGTCCGGCTGTACAGAAACTACTTCGACGTAGAAGGACACAAACCGTGGACCTGTTTGAATATCAGGCGCGCGATATGTTCGAAGCGCACGGTGTACCCGTGCTCGCCGGCATCGTGGCGCACACCCCTGAAGAAGCAAAGGCAGCTGCCGAGAAGATCGGCGGCGTAACTGTCGTCAAGGCACAGGTTAAGGTCGGTGGCCGCGGCAAGGCCGGCGGCGTCAAGGTTGCCAAGTCCGCCGACGAGGCACTTGAGCACTCCACCAACATCCTGGGCATGGACATCAAGGGCCACACCGTCAACAAGGTGATGATCGCCCAGGGTGCGGACATCGCCGAGGAATACTACTTCTCCGTCCTTCTGGACCGGGCCAACCGCAACTACCTGGCCATGTGCTCGGTTGAAGGCGGCATGGAGATCGAGCAGCTCGCCGTTGAGCGGCCCGAGGCCCTGGCCAAGGTAGCCATCGACCCCGCCGTGGGCATCGACCAGGCCAAGGCTGATGAAATCGTCGCCGCCGCCGGCTTCGCTGAAGAACTGCGCGGCAAGGTCGCCGGCGTCATTCTGAAGCTCTGGGACGTCTTCAAGAAGGAAGACGCCACCCTCGTGGAGGTCAACCCGCTGGTCAAGACCGGTGCGGGTGAGATCGTTGCCCTCGACGGCAAGGTCACCCTCGACGAGAACGCCGAATTCCGCCACCCCAAGCACGCCCAGCTTGAGGACAAGGAATCCGCAGATCCGCTGGAGGCCAAGGCCAAGGCGCAGGACCTGAACTACGTCAAGCTGGACGGTGAAGTCGGCATCATCGGTAACGGTGCAGGCCTGGTCATGTCCACCCTGGACGTCGTCGCCTACGCCGGCGAGAACCACGGCAACGTCAAGCCCGCCAACTTCCTGGACATCGGCGGCGGAGCCTCCGCCGAGGTCATGGCCGCAGGCTTGGACGTCATCCTGGGTGATGAGCAGGTCAAGTCCGTGTTCGTCAACGTCTTCGGCGGCATCACCGCCTGTGACGCTGTTGCCAAGGGCATCGTGGGCGCGCTGGCCGAGCTGGGCCACTCCGCCAACAAGCCGCTGGTTGTCCGCCTCGACGGCAACAACGTCGAAGAAGGCCGCCGCATCCTCGCCGAGGCCAACCACCCGCTGGTTACCCTGGCCGCCACCATGGACGAGGGCGCCGACAAGGCCGCCGAGCTCGCCAACGCCCGCTGATCGAGCCTGTCGAGATCTAGGAAAGAAAACATGTCTATTTATCTGAACAAGGACTCCAAGGTCATCGTCCAGGGCATCACGGGCGGCGAGGGCACCAAGCACACCGCCCTCATGCTCAAGGCCGGCACCAACATCGTGGGCGGCGTCAACGCCCGCAAGGCCGGCACCACCGTCCTGCACGGCGAAAACGAGATCACCGTTTTCGGCACGGTCAAGGAAGCCATGGCAGAGACCGGCGCCGACGTCTCCATCGTCTTCGTCCCGCCGGCATTCACCAAGAACGCCGTTGTTGAAGCCATCGAGGCCGGCATCGGCCTGGTCGTCGTCATCACCGAAGGTGTGCCGGTTCAGGACTCCGCCGAGTTCTGGGCACTGGCACAGTCCAAGGTCGACGCCGACGGCAACCAGGTCACCCGCATCATCGGACCGAACTGCCCCGGCATCATCACCCCGGGTGAGGCCCTCGTTGGCATCACCCCGGCGAACATCACCGGCAAGGGCCCCATCGGCCTGGTGTCCAAGTCCGGCACGCTGACCTACCAGATGATGTACGAACTGCGCGACCTCGGCTTCTCCACCGCCATCGGCATCGGCGGTGACCCCATCATCGGCACCACCCACATCGACGCCCTGGCTGCGTTCGAGGCTGACCCGGAGACCAAGGCCATCGTGATGATCGGCGAAATCGGCGGCGACGCCGAAGAGCGTGCCGCCGACTTCATCAAGGCCAACGTCACCAAGCCGGTTGTCGGCTACGTGGCTGGTTTCACCGCGCCGGAAGGCAAGACCATGGGCCACGCAGGCGCCATCGTCTCCGGTTCCGCCGGTACCGCCCAGGCGAAGAAGGAAGCCCTCGAGGCTGCAGGCGTCAAGGTCGGCAAAACGCCGTCCGAGACCGCCAAGCTGCTGCGCGAAGTCTACGCAGCGCTCTAAGCACCACCTCAGGCAACGCGGGGTCACTCCCAGCCCAATCCACCCCCTGGATTGGGCGCAGGGTGACCCCGCGTTTCTTCGTTTAACCCTTGTCAGTCAGTGAGGCGAGGTCTATCGTGGTTATCAACCAGATGGTTGATAAACAATTAGGTTGATTATAGGGCCACGGCAATGACAGTGGACATGAGCAATGACGACGACGACCTCTTGGACGCGGCCTTCCTGGCCCTGTCGGATCCGGTGCGCCGCCAGCTTATCTCCCGGCTCAGCCGGGGACCCGCCACCGTCAATGAACTGGCCGAGCCCTTCGCGATCTCCAAGCAGGCGGTCTCGAAGCACATCCAGGTCCTCGAGCAGGCGCAGCTGGTCACGCGAAGCCGTGACGCGCAGCGCCGGCCCGTGCACCTGAACCCCGCACGGCTCGAAGCACTCACCGCGTGGATCGACCAGTACCGGCTGGTCCGCGAGGCGCAGTTCCGCAGTCTCGATGCCGTACTCCGTACCAACACCGCCCCACGCGGCAGTAGTCAAAAGGACAGACAATGAGCAACGCGCTGAAACTCACCGTTCCCGACGGCGTCCCGTTCATCGATTTCGAGCGTGAGTTCGATTTCCCGGTCGCTGAGGTGTTCCGTGCCCACAAAGAACCGGAGCTGATTACCCAGTGGCTGGGGCCGCGTGGAACCACTGTGGACATCGACCACTATGACTTCCGCAGCGGCGGCAGCTACCTGTACAACCACACTGGCCCCGATGGCGTGTCCTACGCCTTCAGTGGCATCTTCCACACCGTCCGGGAAAACGAGTTTGCCATCCAGACTTTTGAGTTCAGCGGCTACCCGGACATCGTCAGCATCGAATTCATGAACTTCGAGGATCTCGGCGGCGGCCGGTGCAGGCTTCGCGGCCATTCGGTCTATCCCACCATGGAGGCCCGCGACGGCATGGCCCAGTCGGGCATGGAAAGCGGCTTGAGCGACGGCTACGAGCGCCTCGAGGAGGTGCTGGCCAAGTAGGGCCTGCACCGCAACCAAATCGTCCGACGGCGGCCGGTGACCTTCATCTGAAGGTCACCGGCCGCCGTCGGCCATTTAAGCCAGGCCCGCACCCAAGTAGGTAGCAGCAGATGGCGTTCCCAGCGCTGAGAACCCCCTGTGCTGCTACCTACTTGGGCGGACGAACGCGAAAGTCTTGCGCGCCGCCGACGCTTTGATAGTATGTCAGGACAAACTATCAAAGGAGAACATATGCCGCTCGTACGAATCGACGTCCACTCGGGGCGCAGCCGGGACGAACTCAGCCGCCTCAGCCGGGGCATTCATGATGCCATCCTGGCCGAGTATGGCGTCCCGGAGCGCGACTACTTCCACATTGTCACCGAACATGCGCCGGGCCAGATTGTGGCGCAGGATGCGGGCCTTGGCTTTGAGCGCACCCGCGACGTCATCATGATCCAGATCTTTACCCAGGGCGGGCGCAGCCAGGAGGCGAAGCAGAGCCTCTTTGCGGCAGTGGCGGCGAAGCTGGCGGGGCTGGGGGTCGCCGGTGAGGACGTTTTCATCGGGTACGTCGAGAACACGGCGGGGGACTGGTCCTTTGGGTTCGGCCGCGCCCAATACGTTACCGGCGAGCTCGCCGTGCCGAAGAAATAAGTGCACAACAGCACCCCTGCCGGCCCGTGCCGGCAGCTCCGCAATGCCCCGGTTTGGGCCGAGTTCTGCTTGTTGTAAGTATGTCAGTACAAACCTTTGACAGGACATAAATTCTAGGGCACAGTAGTTCATGTGGTCCCGCTCACGGGGCCGCGGAACGCCGGAGCCTTGGCCGTTCGGCTGCTTAGAGGTTGAGATCCAAAAGAAAGGTCCACGATCACCGTGACCCACGAACTGCTCACGATCGGGCGAATCAGCGTTGATATCTACCCGAACGACATCGGGGTGGGACTGGAGGATGTCACGTCCTTCGGCAAGTACCTCGGCGGCTCGCCATCGAACGTTGCTGTTGCCGCCGCCCGCCATGGCCGCCGGACCGGCGTCATCACCCGCACCGGCGATGACCCGTTCGGGCAGTACCTGCACCGCGAACTGCAGAAGTTCGGCGTTGACGACTCCTTCGTCAGCCCGGTCCAGGGGCTCCAGACGCCGGCCACGTTCTGCGCGATCCAGCCGCCGCATGATTTCCCGCTGTACTTCTACGGCCGTTTCCCCACGGCGCCTGACCTGCAGATCAAGGCTGACGAGCTCGATACGGACGCCATCCGGAACGCACGGATCTTCTGGTCCACGGTGACCGGCCTGTGCCAGGAGCCGAGCCGCGAGGCGCACATCAAGGCCCACGAAGCACGGCCCCGCACCGGCCTGACGGAAGGCCAGTACACGATTCTGGACCTCGACTACCGCCCGATGTTCTGGGCCTCCGAGGAGGAAGCCCGCGAGCAGGTGGCCCGGATCCTGCCGCACGTCACGGTGGCCATCGGCAACGACCAGGAATGCTCCGTGGCTGTGGGCCCGGGGACCCCGGATGAACAGGCGGACCGCCTGCTGGACGCAGGCGTGGAAATCGCCGTCGTCAAGCTCGGCCCGGAAGGCGTGATGGCCAAGACCCGCACCGAGCGCGTGGTCTCCGCCCCCGTCCCGGTGGAGACCGTCAACGGCCTGGGTGCCGGCGACTCCTTCGGCGGCGCCTTCGTGCACGGGCTCCTGTCCGGCTGGCCGCTGGCCCAGGTCCTGGACTACGCGAACGCTGCCGGCGCCATTGTTGCCTCCCGGCTGTCCTGCGCGGATGCCATGCCCACCCCGTCCGAGGTCACCTCCCTGCTCGCCGAGCGCGGACGGCTTGTTCCCGGCACCCCCATCCCCGAAGGAGCGGCCCTGTGAGCCTCAACCCCGGCACCGCGACCCTCGCGGTGGATGACAACCCCCGCCGCTACGAGCACCTGAGCACCATCCGGCTCGAAGACCCGGACGCGGTGGCCCGGGCCGCCAAGGCCCGCCGCCGCCACCCGGGCCTGAAGTACGGCCGGCAGAACTTCATCGTCGCCGCCGACCATCCGGCCCGCGGAGCCCTCGCCGTCGGCAACGACCCGGTGGCCATGGCGGACCGCCGCCAGCTGTTGGACCGGCTGCAGATTGCACTGGCCAATCCGGCTGTGGACGGCGTCCTGGCGTCCCCGGACATCATGGATGACCTGCTGCTCCTGGGGGCGCTGGAGGGCAAGCTCGTGTTCGGTTCGATGAACCGCGGCGGCCTCACCGGCCTGGTCAACGAATTCGACGACCGGTTCACCGGCCACACCGCCGCCGCGCTGGAAGAACTGGGCGCGGACGGCGGCAAGATGCTCACCCGCATCTGCCTCGGCGACCCGGACACGGTCTCACTGCTGGAGGCCACGGCGAAGGCGATCGATTCGCTCGCCGAACGCAAGCTCATCGCCATGGTGGAGCCCTTCCTGTCCGTCCGGGAGAACGGCCGGGTCCGCAACGACCTGTCCCCGGACGCCGTCATCAAGTCCATCGCCATCGCCGAGGGCCTGGGGTCCACGAGCGCCTACACCTGGATGAAGCTGCCGGTCGTGGCCGAGATGGAACGCGTCATGGCCGCCACCACCATGCCCACCGTGCTGCTGGGCGGGGACCCGGCAGGCACCCAGGACGAGGTGTTCGCCACCTGGGGAGCAGCCCTCGCCCTCCCCGGCGTGCAGGGACTCACCGTCGGCCGGACCCTGCTGTACCCGCAGGACGGCGATGTTGCCGGAGCTGTCGCCGCGGCCGCTTCACTCCTCCACCACACCACATCAGCCCACACCGCAGAAGTATCGGAGTAAACGATGGGAACAGGAACCCGCCGGATGACCGTGGCGCAGGCCGTGGTCGAATACCTTTCCAAGCAGTACACCGTTGATTCCGTTGGCGGGGTCGATTTCCGCGAGCGGCTGATCCCGGGCACGTTCGGCATTTTCGGGCACGGCAACGTGGCCGGTGTGGGCCAGGCCCTGAAGCAGTACCAGGCCAAGGACCCGCGCATCATGCCGTACTACCAGGGCCGCAACGAGCAGGCCCAGGCGCACCAGGCCGTCGGTTACGCCCGCCACACCCGCCGCCGCCAGACATTCGCGATCAGCACCTCGATCGGCCCGGGCTCGTCCAACCTGCTCACCGGTGCCGCCCTGGCCACCACCAACCGGCTGCCGGTCCTGCTGCTGCCGTCCGACACGTTCGCCACCCGCGCCGCGGACCCGGTGCTGCAGCAGCTCGAACAGCCCTACGCCTACGACCTCACGGTCAACGACGCCTTCCGGCCGCTGTCCAAGTTCTTCGACCGGGTCACCCGCCCGGAACAGCTGTTCTCCGCGTTCCACCACGGCCTGCGCGTCCTCACGGACCCGGCCGAGACCGGCGCGGTGACCATCTCGCTGCCCCAGGACGTCCAGGCGGAAGCCTTCGACGTGCCCGAGGAATTCCTCGCCGAACGTGAATGGCGGATCCGCCGCCCCGAAGCCGACGACGACGACATCCGCCGCGCCGCCGAAGCCATCCGGGCCGCGAAGCGGCCCCTGATCATCGCCGGCGGCGGCGTCCTGTACGCCTACGCCAATGAGGAACTCGCTGCCTTTGCCGAGCTGACCGGCATCCCGGTGGGCAACACGCAGGCCGGCGTCGGCGTCCTGCCCTGGGACCACCAGTTCTCCCTCGGCGCCATCGGCTCCACGGGCACGACGGCGGCCAACGCCCTGGCAGCCGAAGCGGACCTGATCATCGGCATCGGCACCCGCTACGAGGACTTCACCACCGCGTCCCGGACCGCGTTCCAGAACCCGGACCTGAAGTTCATCAACATCAACGTCGCAGCGATCGACGCGTACAAGCACGGCACCTCGCTGCCGATCGTCGCCGACGCCCGCAAGGCGCTGGTCAAGCTCAACCAGGCCCTTGGCGGCTACCGCGTCGGCGCCGACCTGGAGCAGAAGATCGCCGCCGAGAAGCAGCGCTGGAACACCACGGTGGATACGGCCTTCGACACCCGGTTCAGCCCGCTGCCGGCGCAGAACGAGATCATCGGCGCCACCAACCGGGCCATGGACGCCTCCGACGTGGTCATCTGCGCCGCCGGTTCCCTGCCGGGTGACCTGCACAAGATGTGGCGGGTCCGCGACCCGTTCGGCTACCACGTCGAATACGCCTACTCCTGCATGGGCTACGAAATCCCCGGCGGGCTGGGCGTCAAGCGCGCAGCGCTTGCCGAGGCCGCCAAGGGCGGGACCCAGCGCGACGTCGTCGTCATGGTGGGGGACGGCTCCTACCTGATGATGCACACCGAACTGGTCACCGCCGTCGCCGAACGGATCAAACTGATCGTGGTCCTGATCCAGAACCACGGCTACGCCTCCATCGGTTCGCTGTCCGAATCGCTCGGCTCGCAGCGCTTCGGCACCCAGTACCGGGTGTTGGACGAGGAGCAGCACAGCTTCGACGAGGGCGAGACCCTCCCGGTAGACCTGGCCCTGAACGCCGAATCCCTGGGCGTGAAGGTGATCCGGATCGAGCCGGGGGAGAAGGCCATCGCCGAGCTCGAGCAGGCCATCCGCGACGCCAAGGCCGCCCCGGAACGCGGCGGCCCGATCGTGATCCACGTCGAATCCGACCCGCTGCTGGACGCACCGAGCTCCGAATCCTGGTGGGACGTGCCCGTCTCCGCCGTTTCCGAACTGGAATCCACCCAGCAGGCCTACCAGACCTACACCGGCCACAAGAACCGCCAGCGCAAGCTGCTCGGCTAACCTCCCTCAAAGCCAGCCCCAAAAGCCTCAGACCAAGGAAGTCATCTCTATGTCAACGACGACCGTCACCACCACCATCAACCACTTCATCAACGGTGCCGAAACCGCCGGCGAAGGCGACCGCACCCAGCCCGTCTACAACCCGGCCACCGGCCAGGTCACCGCCGAGCTGCGCCTGGCCAACCGCGCCGACCTGGACACCACCGTCGCCGCCGCCCGCGCCGCTGCCGACTCCTGGGGCGACATCTCCCTGGCCAAGCGCACCGCCGTGCTGTTCAAGTTCCGCGAACTCGTGGCTAACCACATCGATGAGCTTGCCGAGCTGATCACCGCCGAGCACGGCAAGGTCCTCTCCGACGCCAAGGGCGAGATCGGCCGCGGCCTGGAAGTCATCGAGTTCGCCTGCGGCATCCCGTCCCTGCTCAAGGGCGACTACTCCGATCAGGTCTCCACCGGCATCGACGTCTTCTCCTTCCGCGAACCCCTCGGCGTCGTCGCCGGCATCACCCCGTTCAACTTCCCCGTCATGGTGCCGCTGTGGATGGCCCCGATGGCGATCGCCACCGGCAACGCCTTCATCCTCAAGCCCTCCGAACGCGACCCCTCCGCCTCCCTGCTGCTGGCCAGGCTCTGGAAGGACGCCGGTCTGCCCGACGGTGTGTTCCAGGTCCTGCACGGCGACAAGGAAACCGTTGACGGGCTGCTGACCCACCCGGACGTGGACGGCATCTCCTTCGTGGGCTCCACCCCGATCGCCAAGTACGTCCACGAGACCGCCACCGCCCACGGCAAGCGCGTCCAGGCCCTGGGCGGGGCGAAGAACCACGCCATCATCCTGCCCGACGCCGACCTGGACAACGCCGCCGACCACCTCGCCGCCGCCGCGTTCGGCTCCGCCGGAGAACGCTGCATGGCCATCTCCGTCGCCGTCGCCGTCGGCGACGCCGCGGACCTGCTGGTCAAGAAGGTCGAAGAACGCGCCGTCGCCGTGAAGGTCAACAACGGCACCGTGTCCGGCGCCGAAATGGGCCCGGTCATCACGCCGGCGTCCAAGGAACGGATCGTACGGATCGTCACCGAGGCCGAAGCCGCGGGAGCTGCGATGGTCGTGGACGGCCGCGACCTCGTCGTTCCCGGCCACGAGGACGGCTTCTGGGTCGGGCCCACCGTCCTGGACCACGTCAAGACCGAAATGACCGCCTACAGCGAGGAAATCTTCGGACCCGTCCTCGTCGTCGTCCGCGTTGACACCCTGGAGGACGGCATCACGCTGATCAACTCCAACCCCTACGGCAACGGCACCGCCATCTTCACCTCCTCCGGCGCCGCCGCCCGCAAGTTCCAGCGCTCCGTCACGGTCGGCATGATCGGCATCAACGTGCCCCTGCCCGTCCCGGTCGCCTACCACTCCTTCGGCGGCTGGAAGGCCTCGCTCTTCGGCGACAAGCACATCTACGGCCCCGAAGGCGTCTCCTTCTACACCCGCGGCAAGGTGGTCACCAGCCGCTGGCCCGAACCAACCCACGCCTCCGGCGCCTCCTACAACTTCCCGTCCAACTAGCCCGCATTCCGCTGGTCGAGCTTGGTCCAACGCCCGCCGGGTTCCCTAGCCGAGCTTGCGAGGCTTGGGAACGGGTGGGGAGCGAGACCCATGGTTTCGACAAGCTCAACCAACAGAGAGAAAGACAACGCTGTCATGACTGAGAACAAGCTGATCATCGGCACCGCGCCCGACTCCTGGGGCGTGTGGTTTGCGGATGACCCCAAGCAGACCCCGTGGGAGCGCTTCCTGGACGAGGTGGCCGAATCCGGCTACAAGTGGATCGAGCTCGGCCCTTACGGCTACCTACCCAACGACCCCACCCGCCTCGCCGAGGAGCTCAAGCAGCGCGACCTGAAGGTCTGCGCGGGCACGGTCTTCACCGCGTTCCACCGCGGACTGGACCAGTGGGAGACGGCCTGGGAGCCGGCCCGCAAGGTCGCCGAACTGACAGCAGCCATGGGCGGCGAGCACATCGTGGTCATCCCCGCCATGTGGCGCGACGACGTCACCGGCGAGGCCGTGGAAAGCGGCCAGCTCACGGAGAAGGCGTGGAGCGACCTGTTCGCCGGCCACAACCGGCTCGGAAAGACGCTGCTCGAGGACTTCGGCCTGAAGCAGCAGTTCCACTCCCACGCTGATTCCCACGTCGGAGCCCAGGAAGACATTGAAACGCTCCTTGGAGCGACCGATCCGAAGTACCTCAGCCTCTGCCTGGACACCGGCCACGCGGAATACTGCGGCGCCTCCAGCCTGGAGCTCATCAAGAACTACCCGGACCGGATCGGGTACCTGCACCTGAAGCAGATCAACCCGGACGTCCTCAAGATGGTCAACGAGGAAAACATGACCTGGGCAGCGGCAAACCTGGCCGGCGTCATGACGGAACCGCCCAACGGCCTGCCGGACCTGCGTGCG
The DNA here is from genome assembly GCF_030817195.1 of Arthrobacter globiformis. NCBI lineage: Bacteria > Bacillati > Actinomycetota > Actinomycetes > Micrococcales > Micrococcaceae > Arthrobacter > Arthrobacter globiformis. Next base: position 1,267,475 of record NZ_JAUSYZ010000001.1, read on the forward strand.
GTCATTGAAGCAGTTGAGGCCCTCGACCGGCCGATCTTCGGCATCGTGGAACAGGACATGTACCCGGTGGCCTTCGACGTTCCGATGCCCATCGCCAAGCGCACCCGCAACTACCTGCTGTCATGCGGCTCCCGCACCGCGGTCAGCTAACCTCCCGCCCCGGCAATCCAAACCTAAGGAAAGAAAAATGACTGAAACCCTTCGCGTCGCCGTTATCGGCGCCGGCCGCATGGGCGCGGACCACATCCAGCGCCTCAGCAAGCGCATCCACGGCGCTGAAGTGGCCGCCGTCGTCGACGTTGACCTCGCCCGCGCCCAGGCCGCCATCGAAGGCATCCCCGGGGCCGTTGCCCTGGCCGACGCCGAAGAGGCGCTGAACAACGGCGACGTCAACGCCGTCCTCATCGCCACGCCCGGCTTCCTGCACGAGGAGATCCTGCTCAAGGCCATCGCCAAGGACATTCCCATCCTGTGCGAGAAGCCGCTCACGCCGGATGCCGAGTCGGCCTGGAAGATCGTCCAGGCCGAGGAGAAGCTGGGCCGCAAGCGCATCCAGGTGGGCTTCATGCGGCGCTTCGACGCCGAATACGCCGCCCTGGGCCAGGTCATCCGCGACGGCGAACTCGGCGAGCTCCTGATGCTGCACCACCAGCACCGCAACCCCACCACCCCGGCAGGCTTCACCAACGAGATGCTCATCAACGACTCCGTGGTCCACGAGTTCGACGCGATCCGCTTCTTCACGGGCGAGGAGATTACCTCGGTCCAGGTCCGCCTCGGCAAGGCCACGAGGAACGCACCGGCCGGACAGCACGATCCCCAGCACGTCCTGATCGAAACCGAATCCGGTGTCCTGGCCGACGTCGAAATCTACGTGAACGCGAAGTTCGGCTACGAAGTGGCCACCCAGGCCTCCTTCGAGGACGGCATCGTCAGCATCGGCGGCGACAGCGGCCCGTACCTCCGCAGCAACGGCCGCTGGGGCGGCAAGGTCACCCCCGGCTTCGAGGAGCGCTTCGGCGCCGCGTACGACGTCGAAATCCAGGCCTGGGTTGACGCCGCGCTCCGCGGCGAAATCGGCGGACCCACCGCCTGGGACGGCTACGCCACGGCAGCCTGCTGCGAGGCCGGCGTGGAAGCGCAGAAGAACGGCGAGAAGGTGGCCGTGAAGCTGAACGCCAAGCCGGCCCTCTACAGCTAGGCCCCGCCCTTGGAGTTTTGTCCAGATAATGCGCCTTCGAGGCCCTCAAGGTTGCATTATCTGGACAAAACTCCGCTCGTCACCCGACTCTTTCCACAATGGAGTGTTCCTCGTGAAAATCGCCCTCGATCCCACCCCCTTCCACCACAGCCACAGCCTGCTGGAGTTCCCCAAGGTGGTGGCGGACCTCGGCTACAAGTACATGCAGATGACGCCGCACCCGGATTTCATTCCCTTCTACAACCACCCCAAGGCCGACGACGAACTGGTGGGTCAGCTGAAGAAGGCGTGCACCGACGCAGGGATCGAAATCGCGTCCATCCTGCCGGTGCTCCGCTGGTCCGGCCCGGATGAGGACGCCCGTGAGGCAGCCGTGCGCTACTGGAAGCGCGCCATCCAGATCGCCGTTGACCTGGGCGTCAGCACCATGAACACCGAGTTCAGCGGCCGCCCGGAACTGGCAGAGGAATCCGAGCGCGCGTTCTACCGCTCCATGGAGGAACTGCTCCCCATCATCGAGCGCGAAGGCATCGACCTGCTCATCGACCCGCACCCGGACGACTTCGTGGAAGAGGGCCTTGCCGCGATCCGCGTCATCCGGGGACTGAACTCCAAGAACGTCGGCATGGTCTACGTGGCCTCCCACAGCTTCCACATGAAGAACTCGCCGCTGGACATCATGCGCGCGGCGGGGGACAAACTCCGCCTGGTCCACGTCGCCGACACCATGGACCACCACGCCTCCCACGGACTGCGCTACATCACCAACCCGCCGGGCAACGCCGTCCGGGTGCACCAGCACCTGAAGATCGGCGACGGCGACGTGAACTGGGATGAGTTCTTCGGCGGCCTGAAGGAAATCGGGTTCCTGGACCGGGACGACACCGTGATGGTGTCCAGCGTCTTCGCCGAAAACGAGAACGCCGAGGAGGTTTCCCGCTTCCAGCTGGACACCATGAAGCAGTACGTGCAGAAGGTCAGCGTATGACGGCGGCGCCTTCTGGGAAGGCTGACTTAAAACACAACAGGGCACTGCGCACCGTCACCATCATCTCCACCTTCGGGGGCCTGCTCTTCGGCTACGACACAGGCGTCATCAACGGTGCCCTGCCCTACATGCAGGAGGACCTGGGCCTGACCCCGCTGGCCGAGGGCATGGTGACGTCGTCGCTGCTGTTCGGCGCCGCTTTCGGTGCCCTGTTCGGCGGCAGGCTGGCGGACCGCAACGGCCGCCGCAAGATGATCATGGTCCTGGCCGTCATCTTCCTGATCGGCACGCTGTCCTGCACCCTGGCCCCCAGCACCGAGTTCATGGTGGCGGCCCGGTTCATTCTGGGCCTGGCCGTGGGTGGTGCATCCGTGACGGTGCCGGTGTACCTCGCGGAGGTGTCGCCGTCGGCCCGGCGCGGGCGGATCGTGACGCAGAACGAGCTCATGATCGTCACCGGCCAGCTGCTCGCCTTCATCTTCAACGCCTATCTTGGCAACACCTTCGGCGAGGCCGGGGGCATCTGGCGCTGGATGCTGGTGATCGCCACACTGCCGGCCGTCGCCCTGTGGATCGGCATGGCCTTCATGCCCGAAAGCCCCCGCTGGCTTGCCTCGATGGGCAGCTTCGGTGAGGCGCTCGGCGTGCTTCAGCGCATCCGCTCCAAGGCCGAGGCCACGGCAGAATTCGAAGAAGTCAAGGCCATGGCCGTGGAGGACTACAAGTCCAAGATGGGGTCCTGGAAGGACCTGCAGGTGCCCTGGCTGCGGCGGATCTTCTTCGTCGGCGTCGGCCTGGCAGTGATCCAGCAGATCACCGGCGTGAACTCGATCATGTATTACGGCACGCAGATCCTCGCGGATGCCGGCTTCGGCCGGGAAGCGGCACTGAGCGCGAACATTGCCAACGGTGTCATCTCCGTGCTGGCCACCTTCGCGGGAATCTGGCTCCTCGGCAAGGTGGGTCGCCGGCGGATGCTCATCACCGGCCAGATCGGAACCACCTCGGCCCTGCTGCTGATCGGCCTGTTCTCGCTGGTCCTGCCCGAGGGCACCGGCCGCGGCTACGTGATCCTGGCGCTGACCGTCACGTTCCTCGCCTTCCAGCAGGGAGCCATTTCACCGGTCACCTGGCTCATGCTCTCGGAGATCTTCCCCTTGAAGCTGCGCGGCCTGGGCATGGGCGCATCGGCGTTCGTGCTCTGGATCGTGAACTTCCTGATCGGCTTCGGCTTTCCGCAGCTGCTCGCGGCCATCGGCATCTCCAACACGTTCTTCGTGTTCGCCGTCCTGGGTGTCGGGGCGATCCTGTTCGCGGCGAAGTACATTCCCGAGACCAAGGACAAGAGCCTCGAGGACGTGGAGCACTTCTTCAAGCACCAGGCCGGCCTCTCAACCGAAGCTAAAACCGTCATCGAAGCGGGAACCCCTGCCGAAGCGGGAACCCCGGTCCACTAAAGCCCGTCCTGCTCCGGAGTTTCGTACAGATAATGCCCTCTCGAGGCCTTCGAGGGGGATTATCTGTACAAAAACTCCGGCGCCGGAAGGGCTCCCAGAACGCGGCTAGACGCCGGCGTGAAGGCGGGGGAGGGCGTCCACCAGGGGCGCCAGCTCCGGCACCTGCTGCGCCTCGGCCAGGGTCCGCTCCAGCGCTGCGTCGTGAACGGGCCGCGCTTCTGCCAGCAGCTTGCTCCCGCTGTCCGTGAGCTCGGTGTAGATGCCTCGGCGGTCGTCCGCGCACAGGATGCGGGTCAGCAGGCCGCGGTCCTCCAGCCGGTTCACCAGGCGGGTGGTCGCGCTGGCACTGAGGGCCGTGGCCCGCGCCAGCTGCTGCATGCGCATGTGCCACCCGTCCTGCCGGCTGAGCGCGTCCAGCACGGTGTATTCGACGACGGAGAGCCGGGGCTGCCCCTGCAGCGACCGTTCCAGCTCCGCCTCGATCAGCCCGTGCAGGGCCGCCAGGGTACGCCACCCCTGGGCGCGCACCTCCACGGCGTCGTCCTTGATGCCCATGGGCTCTCCTCCTTCAGTTCTCCGGCTCACTCGGAACAGAGCACGGAACAGATAGTTGCTTGCGCGCTATATCTTTATATGCAATATTTGCTTGTGCAACAAAATATAGCGCGCTTGCAACTATTAGCTTACGTCGCGCTCCCCATTCAGTACAGTTCCGAAGGAGCACATCCATGCCTGTTGGCCTGATAGCCCTAGCCCTCGGCGGGTTTGGCATCGGACTCACCGAATTCGTCATCATGGGGTTGCTTCCCGAAGTGGCCGCGGACTTCCGGGTGAGCGAAGCCTCCGCCGGCTGGTTCATCTCCGGCTATGCCCTCGCCGTCGTGGTGGGAGCGCTGGGGCTCACCGCTGCCGTCTCCCGCTTCCAGCGCAAGCCCGTGCTGGCCATGCTGCTGGTGCTTTTCATCGCCGGCAATCTGCTGTCCGCCATTGCCCCTGACTACTGGGCGATGATGGCTGGCCGGGTGGTTGCCGCCCTCGCGCACGGCGCCTTCTTCGGCATCGGGGCGGTGGTGGCTGCCGGCATGGTCCCGGCGACGAAGAAGGCCGCCGCCATCGCCATCATGTTCACCGGCCTCACGGCCGCCAATGTCCTCGGAGTTCCGCTCGGCACGCTGCTGGGGCAGGCGGCAGGGTGGCGTTCCACCTTCTGGGCCATTGCGGGCATCGGTGTGCTTGCGCTTGCCGGCATCCTGGCCCTGGTGCCCAAGGCGGGGAACGGTGACACCGCAAGCGGCGGCCTCCGCGGCGAGCTGCGCGCCTTCCGCTCCGGCCAGGTGTGGCTCTCCATCTTGGTGACCATCCTCGGCTACGGCGGAATGTTCGGCGCCTTCACCTACATCGCCTTCACCCTCACGGAGGTTTCCGGATTCGCCGCCTCCACCGTGCCGTGGCTGCTGATCGTCTTCGGCGTCGGCCTCTTTATCGGCAATACCCTCGGCGGCAGGGCGGCCGACCGCGACGTTGACCGCACCCTGCTGGCCGTGCTCGCGGTCCTCGTCGTGGTGCTGGTGGTTTTCGCCCTGAGCGCGGGCAATCAGGTGCCCACCATTGCCTCGTTGCTGCTCCTGGGCGGTTTTGGGTTCGCCACTGTGCCCGGTCTGCAGATGCGCGTCATGAAGTACGCGGCCAAGGCGCCCACGCTGGCGTCCGGAGCCAACATCGGCGCGTTCAATGTGGGCAACGCCCTGGGCGCCTGGCTCGGCGGCGTGACCATCTCCGCGGGCCTCGGGTACACCTCGCCCATCTGGGCAGGGGCGGCGATCACCCTGCTGGGCCTGGTGGTGATGGCGGGCGCTGCCGCCCGGGCCAAGGCAGCGGCCCGCCAGGTTCCGGTTCCAGACATAACCGCCGCGTCCCCGGCCGTTGCTTCCCAAACGGTTGCGTCCCAGACGGGCGCGGAGGCGGAAGCGGCCGGTTCAGTCCAGGCTGAACCGGCCGACGTTGGAGCCGTTTCCGTCCGTTAGCCGTGCGCCGCGCCCTCTGCCCCCCGCGCCGCGCGCGGCGGCAAACGGCGCCAATTCGGGAGAGCCCGCCTACTTCGTCCCGAACGGCAGCCGGGGGTCCAGGTTCTGGCTGTCCCAGGTCTGGCGGACCCAGCCGTGGTGGGGGTCATCGCTGATGAGCCAGTCGCGCACGCGGCCGGGTCCGGCCATGACGTTGAGGTAGTACATGTCATAGCCGGGCGCGGCCATGGCCGGGCCGTGCCAGCCGTAGGGGACCAGCACCACGTCGCCGGTGCGGACTTCGGCGGCAACATCGATGGGCCGGTGGTCGGAGGCGTAGACCCGCTGGTAGCCGATGGCGTCAGCATTCTCGCCCGGCCCGGTGGAGCGGGGAACGTTAGCCACCTGCGTCTCGAAGTAGTAGATTTCCTCGAGCCGGGTCTCGCCCTCCTTCTCCTCGTCATGTTTGTGGGGAGGGTAGGAGGACCAGTTGCCGGCGGGTGTGAGGACCTCGCAGACGATGAAGCGGTCGGCTTCGAGCGCGGCGGGGGTGCCGAAGTTGTGGACCTGGCGCGAGCAGTTTCCGGCTCCGCGCAGTTCCACCGGCGTCTCGGCCGCGGTGATCAGGCGGGTGGGGTACTGGACCTTGGCGGGCGCCGTCGCAATGGCAACCCGGCCGCCGTCGGACGACGTGACCGTGACCGCCTTGTCCGTTCCGGAGTACAGCACGTCGGTGGGGCCGCTGAAGACGCTGGCCCGGCCGGCAAGGGGGTAGTCCAGCCCGTCAACGGAGGCGGTGAACGCCCCGCTCAGCGGGATGACGATTCGTTCCTCAGCCGCAGGTGGAAGTTCGACGGCGGCGCCCGGCGCCAGCGTGGCCACCTTCAGTCCCGTGTGTTTCCAGCCTTCCACGGCAACTTTCGAGTCCGACGTTCCCAGTGAAACGTCCCAGCAGCCTTCGGCTGCACTGCCCAGGGGGTATACCCATTCGGCCATAAGTTCATGTTCCTTTCGGATGTGTGGTGGTCGGTCCGGGGCATGACAGCCCGGCGCAGAGGGCAGGCATAACGCCGCCCCTGCGCTGAAGGGGCCTCTGCGGGCCTGGCCCCGTGCGGCTCAGCGCTCGACTGCCCTAGCGCTGGACCAGTGTCATTTCGAAGCTGTAGGAGTCACCGCGGTAGACGTGGTGGCCGGTCTCGACGTTCCGCCCCGTGTCGTCGACGGCGGTGCGTTCCATGGTGACCAGGGCGGAGCCGGCCTCGGTCTCCAGGAGCGGAGCCTGGTAGTCGTTGGCCACCATCGCGCCGATCCGCTGTGTGGCCAGGCGGAAGTTGACGCCGCCGCTGCGCAGGATGCTGTACAGGCCCTGCCTCTTCAACAGGTCCTCGTCGATGTGCGTGATGTCGTCGCGCACCCAGTTCTCCATCAGGGCCAGCGGCTTGCCGCCCACCTTCCGGAGCCTGGTGAAGTGGTAGACCTTGGCCCCGGCGGCGAGGTGCAGGGCCTCCCGGGTGGCGGCGTCGGCCTCGACGTGCGCAAAGGTGAGCACCTCGGTGGTGGGCTTGCTGCCGTTGTTGGTCAGATCGTCGTACAGGCTGGACAGCTCGAGCGGGCGGCGGACCTGGCTCGACACCACCTGCGTGCCGACCCCCCGCTTGCGCACAAGGAGCCCCGAGCGGACCAGTTCGTCCATGGCCTTGCGCATGGTGGGGCGCGAGAGGTTCAACTGGGCGGCGAGATCGATCTCGTTCTCCAACCGGCTGCCGGGTTCCAGCAGGCCGGTGTGGATGGCAGCTTCAATGCCCTGGACGACCTGATGGTACAGCGGCACCGGCGACGAGCGGTCGATGCTGAGGTGTAGTTGGTTCGCCATTGAGTGCTCCCTTTGTGCTGCAGGGTCCTGCGTCCAGTATGTCAGTGCATGTCCGTTTGTTAGGACATACTCTGATTTTGATCATAGCAGGGAGCCGCGGGCAGTCAAGGAGTGCAGGCAGCCAAGGAGCGCGGTCGGTCAGGCGGCCGGCGGTCAGGGAGTGCGGCAGGCCTCCACGAACACCCGGAACGGGGCAAGCCGTTGCTCTTCGGTCAGTTCCAGGGCCTCCGGATGCCACTGCACCGATGCGACCCACCGATCGGGGTCCTCCAGCGCCTCCACCGTGCCGTCATCAGCCACGGCGGTTACCAGCAGCCCCGGCGCCACCCGGTCCACAGCCTGATGGTGGCCGGAAGCGATCTTGACCTCGACGCCGCCTGCCGGCTCTGGTGCGCCTGCATCACCCGCGGCCTCACCTGCGTCGGCGGGCGCCGTCTCGCCGGCCTCCGGATTTTGGACGGCGGCGTACATCTTCGCCACCTTGGATCCCGGGGTGATGGTCACCTCGTGCCAGACCCAGGGCCTGTTGGCCGCTGCCGGGATCTGGCGGTGCGGCACCGTACCCGGCGTCATATCCTGGACCAGCGTCCCTCCGTACAGGACATTAAGCAGCTGGTGCCCGCGGCAGATTCCCAGCACCGGCGTGCCGGCGTCGAGCGCGCGCCGCGCCACCGCGATGTCCAGCCGGTCCTGCTCCGCGTTGACGTCATAGAGGGAGGGTCCGGGCTCCTGGCCGTAGAGGCGCGGGTCAACGTCACCGCCGCCGGGAAGTACGACGCCGTCAAGCGCCTCGGGCGCGTCCGGCACCGTCTCGCCGTCGGAGGTTCCGTCGTCGGCCGTTCCACTGTTGCGGGTTCCACCGTTGGATGTGCCGCTGCCGGGGGCGGCACTGCCCGTCGTTCCGCTGGTGGGTGGGCCGGCCAGGCCGCGCTCCAGCGACTCGGGGGTGAGCAGTACCGGCTCCCCGCCGACATCGCGGATGAGGCTGACGATGCAGCCGAAGAGGCTGTTGGCCTTTGCCACCCGCGGGTCCGGATCCGCCGAGCCGCTTAGCCGGACGGGAATGCCGATCCGCGGCCGGCGCACATCGCCCGCAGCCGCATTCAGGGTCGCGTCTGGGGTCTGCCCTGGTCCTGAATTCCGCGTTGAATTCTGCATCCTCAAATTCTGCCCCATATCCGGGCGGTTTAGGCTGGGCCGATGAACAACCGCTATCTGGTGTCCCGGGACCGTTTCATCGCCGCAGCACCGGACCGCATCTTCGAGGTCCTGGCCACTCCCGCGCTGCACAGTGAAATCGACGGTTCGGGCACTGTCAGGGGTGCCCAGCCGAGGGGCCCGCGGCGCCTCGGTCCGGGCGCCAAGTTCGGGATGGAAATGAAGATCAGGCTAAATTACCGGATCCTCAACACCGTCACGGAGTTCGAGGAGGGCCACAGGATCGCCTGGCGCCACTTCTATGGGCATGTGTGGCGATACCTGTTGGAACCGGCCACGGACGGCAGCGGCGTGCCCGGAACGCTCGTGACCGAACAGTGGGATGCCCGCCAGGTCCGCGGCAAGTTCCTGCTTCGGCTTGCCGGCTATCTTGGCCGCCATCCGGAGAATATTGACAGGACGCTCGCCAAGCTGGACTCCTACGTTACGGGCGCCCGGGCCACAAGCTGACGCACTTTGTGCCGTTTTTACTGCGTCCGGCCCCGGTTTCGGTAGTGTTGGCAGCAAGAGGCAAGGCGAAAGTAGGGCAGTCGGTGGGGCGCAGGACACTTGTTGACGACCTCGTTGACGGTTTGCTGGACGACATACTCGGCGGCAGGCTGAAGCCGCATGATGCATTGCCGCCGGAAGCCGACATCGCCAAAGCCTATGACGTCAGTCGGCTAACCGCCCGGGAAGCGCTGAAGGCACTCCGGGCGCAGAACATCCTTTACGTCAAAGCGGGCCGCGGGACGTTCGTGAATCCGGCGGACAACTGGACCGGCCTCGACGCCATCATCAAGGCGGCCTCGCACGGCAACGCGGACGACCAAGTTTCCCGCGGGCTGATCGAAGTCCGGCGCATGGTGGAAACCGGCGCCGCCGCGCTCGCGGCCAGACGCCACACCCCCGAGCATGCCGAGGAGATGCGGGCGTCCATCGCGGACATGAAACGGTATCACCAGGCCGGAGACCTTGACGGGTTCGTGGCGGCGGACATCGCCTTCCACGACACCGTGCTGAGGGCGTCCGGCAACCCGTTTGTCCGCGCGCTCCTGGCCCAGCTGGGCCAGTCCCTCTACCGCGCCCGCCGCGAGACGTCGGCCATCGAGGAAATCCAGCGCCACGCCATCGCCTTCCATCAGCGCGTGCTGGAGAGCATCCTCACCGGCGACGCCGAGCTGGCCCGCAAGGCCATGGACGAGCACATGGACCAGACGTTCGAGGATTACGAACGTTACGTCCACGGCCAGCGCTCCTAGGCTCGGGCTCTTCCTGGGTCCGGACTTCTGCTGGGCGGGACTTTTTGTTGGGCCCTGGCTTGCCTGTTACAGCACCGACCCCTCAGCCCGCCTTTTTCACCGGTCCCCCTTTTCGTCTTGACGTAATGCTCGTCACCCTCCTATGCTTTTGGTCATGTTCTTCCGTCAGATGTCTGACATCAGATAAATAAGACATAATCACTGAAGACCGGACAGAACCCCCACAAAGACAAGCAGCGGATTCCCCCCGCGAAGCCGCAGGGCAGGGAACCGCCAGACAGAAGGTCGATGATGACTTCATTAACCACAAAGTCCTTCGGACTCGGCGAGCTTGGCGACCGCACGCTTCGCAAAGTCCGCCGCCGCGTTATGCCGCTGATCGTTCTCCTCTACTTCGTCGCGTACCTTGACCGCAACAACGTAGGGTTCGCCAAGCTGACCATGAGCGAGGACATCGGCCTGACGGCTGCGGCCTACGGCCTCGGCGCAGGAATCTTCTTCCTCGGCTACGCCCTCCTGGAGGTGCCCAGCAACGCCGGCATGTACAAGTTCGGCGCCCGTAAGTGGCTGGCCCGCATTCTTATCACCTGGGGTCTCTTCGCCACCGCGATGGCCCTGGTGAACGGCGAAACCACATACTTCATCATCCGGTTCCTGCTCGGCGCCGCCGAGGCCGGCTTCTTCCCCGCCATCCTCTTCTACCTGACCCTGTGGTTCCCGGCCGCACAGCGCGTCACCGTGCTGGGCATCTTCATCCTGGCCCAGCCCATCTCCAACGCCCTGGGTGCACCTGTTTCAGGCCTCCTGCTCCAGATGGACGGCATCCTTGGGCTGCAGGGCTGGCAGTGGCTGTACATCATCGAAGGCATCCCCGCCATCCTCCTTGGCGTGCTGACCCCAATCCTCATGACGGACCGCCCGCGGGACGCCAAGTGGCTCAACGCCGACGAGCGCGAATGGCTCGCCACCACCATGGACGCCGAACTGGCTGCCAAATCCAAGGGCGGCAGCCACAACTTCCTGGCCGGCCTCAAGGACAAGCGCACCATCGTCTACTCGGCCCTGTACTTTGGCCTGGTCTGCGGCATCTACGGCCTGGGCCTCTGGATGCCCACGATCGTTGCCGCCCTCGGCAAGTTCTCCACCGCCCAGGTCGGGTTCATCGTCCTCATTCCGTACGCCATTGCAGCAGTCTTCGTCTACTTCTGGAGCAAGCGTGCGGACAAGACGGGCAAGCGGGCCTGGCACAGCTCCGTCAGCATGGTGCTCGCGGGTGTGGGCCTGCTGTCCGCAGGCTACCTGCTCCAGGTCAACCCCATCCTGGCCCTGGTTGCCCTCACGGCCGCGGCAATGGGTATCTACGGCGCCATCGCCCCGTTCCTGTCCATGCCGTCCGCAGCGCTGACCGGCGCAGCAGCAGCCTCCGGCCTTGCCATGGTGAACTCGCTGGGTAACCTCGGCGGCTTCGTTGCCCCCTACGCCGTCGGCCTGTTCAACGACGCCACGGGCAGCAACCAAAGCGGCCTCCTGTTCCTCTCCTTCTGCCTGTGCGTCACAGCTGTTGCCACCTACCTCTACGCCCGCAAGCGCCCCGAAGGCGACGCAGCCCTGGACCCGGCAGTCGAGGCCGCCGCAGATGCCCCGGCCAGCCACTAAAGACCCATCCGAGAACACCCGAAGGAATACCCGCAATGAGCTCAATTACCCCTTTCCCCGCAGAGCGCACCGTGGTGCTGACCGGCGCTGCGTCCGCCCGCGGCATCGGCCGCGCAGCAGCTGACCGCATGGCCAGCGAAGGCTGGTCCATCGCGATCCTGGACATCAACGCCGAGGACGCGAAGGCCGCTGCCGCGGAGATCGGGTCCAACCGTGCCGTGAAGGCTATCGGTGTCGGCGCCGATGTCTCCGACGAAGCATCCGTGGACCGGGCGATCACCGAGATCGAAGCATCCCTGCCGCCGATCGTGGCACTTGCCAACCTGGCCGGCATCAGCTCCCCGACCCCCTTCATGGAAACCACGGTTGCCGAGTGGGACAAGGTCTTCGCCATCAACATGCGCGGCACGTTCGTTGTTTCCCAGCGGGTGCTCAAGGGCATGATCGAACGCAAGCTCGGACGCATCGTGAGCATCTCCTCCATCTCCGCCCAGCGCGGCGGCGGCACCTACTCCAAGGTGGCCTACAGCGCCTCCAAGGCCGGCATCATCGGCTTCACCCGCGCCCTGGCCCGTGAAGTCGGCGAGTTTGGCGTGACCGTGAACGCCATTGCACCGGGTCCGATCGACACCGACATCATGGGCGGCACGCTGAGCGAGGAGCGCAAGGCCCAGATGTCCGAAGGCATCATGATGGGCCGCGTCGGTACCCGCGAAGAAGTGGCTGCGCTGATCTCCTTCCTGCTGGGTGCGGACTCGGGCTACATCACCGCCGCTACCTACGACATCAACGGCGGCCTCCAGGTTTCCTAACCCGGTTCCTGAGCCGTTCCTGATTTATCCGAAGTGCCCCGCCGGGATTCCCGGCGGGGCACTTCCGGCGGAACACCGCATTAGGCTGGGCAGCATGAACCCCTCCGGCAGCCTGAACCCCGGCCCGCGCACCCTTGAGGTGGACAGCATCGCCAGGTTCGACCGGCTGGTAAGCGCCGGGGCCAGGGCGATGCACGGCTGGCACGCACAGTCGCTTGACCTTCGCGGCCGGGGTGCAGCCCTGGCAGCCCTGGACGCCGAGGGTGCGGTTTTCCTGGGCTGCACCTTCGACCCGGGCGTGGAGGCTTCCCTCCGCAGCCGGGGCGCGCTGATCTTCCCGCGGCTCACCGGCGTTCCTTTCAATCCTTACCGGGCAGGGCTCTACACCCCGCAGGAACTGTACGCAGGCATCGTCGATGAACCGTACGAGAAAACACCCGACGGTTTGGTCTACCAATGGAGCATGCGGCCGGGCCAGCGGAACCGCCTCGATTCCACCCTCGCGGCAGCCCTGCACGATCACGCCGTCGGCGATGCCCTGGAGGAATTTGTCCGTACCCTGAACAGCGGGGGCCGTTCCATCGTCGGGGTCATGGGCGGCCATGCCCTGCAGCGGGGGACCGGCGGCTTCGCCGCGGCCGCCATGCTGGGCCGGCTCCTGGCCCGCCGCGGCCACCTGGTGGCCACCGGCGGAGGCCCAGGGGCCATGGAGGCCGCGAATCTGGGTGCCTACCTCAGCATGGCCGGCGACGACGATTTCCACGGTGTGCTTCGAGAGCTCGCGGCCGTCCCCGGCTTCCGCCCCTCGGTGTCCGCGTGGGCACGTGCTGCGGCAGCCGCCGTCGAACGCTTTCCTGGCGGGACCGCGTCCCTCGGCATTCCCACCTGGTTTTACGGCCACGAACCGCCCAACTACTTTGCCACCCACATCGCCAAGTACTTTGCCAACGCGGTCCGCGAAGCCATCCTCCTGGAGGTCTGCAACGGTGGGATCGTGTTCCTGCCGGGTGCGGCGGGTACCGTGCAGGAGATCTTCCAGGATGCCTGCGAGAACTACTACGGCGCCCCGGAGACCATGACCCCCATGGTGCTGGTCGGCAGGGAGCACTGGGAGCAGCGGTTCCCGGCCTGGCCGATGCTGCAAAGCCTCGCCGCGGGCCGGGCAATGGAGCAGCGGATCTTCCTGGTGGACAGCGTGGATGAGGCGCTCGCGGTCCTCGGCGGATGAACGCGGTGGATGAACGGGCCGGATGAACGCGCCGGGTGCCTACAGGTCCTTGCGGCAGGGCGTCTTGCCGAGCTGATAGAGGCCGTTCAGGTCGCCGGCCGCGAGGCCGTCGGGGGCGCCGATCTCCGGATACATGAGCTGCACGGGGTCGTTGACATGCTCGAGCCCCATCACGTGGCCCAGTTCATGGAGGATGACGGCGGTGGCGTAGTCGGTGCCGTCGGGGCGTTCCAGTTCCGCGGCCATCTGCGGGGCATCCAGCTCCAGGCTGCCGGTGACATAGCTCTTGGGCCCGTTCCCGTAGCTGTAATGCGTGCTGCCGCCGGTGCCGATGACCTTGCCGCCCAGCTTGGGGGTCACGTCCGGCGTGGTCCAGCTGATGAGCAGGGGTGCCCAGCGCTCGCCGTAAGCGTCCGGCTGGTAGGGGGCACGCTGGTCCGAGGGCTGCTCGTCGGTGGCGCCGTCGTCAACAAACTGGATGCCGGTGGCCCTCGAGATGGCCTGGATTGCCAGCGGAACCAGTCCTGCTGCACCCTCCGGCGCAAGGCTGGCATTCACCACGTAATGCAACGGACGGCATGGCGAGTAGCCCACGGGGGAGCCGTCACTGTTCACGGCCAGAAACTTGTACGAGGTGCTGGGCTCCGGAGGTGGCTCCGGGTTGCCCAGGGGAGTGGCTGCCTCCTCGCGGCCCGGCGGCGGTGCGCCCATGGTACCGTCCGGGCCAACAGGCGCACCGGTCTGGGCTCCACCGGACCGTCCGTCCAGCCCGCGTTGCCCCGCCTGCCCGGCCGGATCCTGCCCGGCCGTATCTTGGCCGGAATCATCCTGCCGGGACGCGGACTGGTCCCCGGACCCGAGGCGGAAGTTCAGCACGCCCGCAAAGCGGGGGTCCCCGTACGCCATTCCGGCTGCCAGAAACGCCGCACAACCAAGGGCAGCAAGTACGATCAGGCGGCGGATAAACCTCGCCGCCGCGATAGCCGGACCTGAGTGGCGCGGCTGGTGCCGGCGCTGACTGTGACCGCGGTCTTGACCCTCCATTGCACCCCCTTTCACGGCATTCCGCTGCCGCGTCCCCTCCGCCGGCGAATCAGGCGTCAGGCACCCAAGCACCAGGCAAACAGGCCTACTTTACAGTTCAGCTCACCGGCCCACGAAACCTGCCGGGCTATCCCCGGCAATCAGGCGATGACAGCGCCAAACGCCATGCCCAGGAGGTACGTGACGCCGGCCGCTCCCAGGCCGATGGCGAGCTGCCGCAGTCCGCGGGTCAGCGGCGAGGTGCCGGACAGCAGGCCGACGGTGCCGCCGGTGGCCAGCAGCGCGATGCCCACCAGGACGGCCGCCACGATGAGGGCGCCGATCCCGGTCATGCCGAAAAGGAAGGGAATGATGGGCACGATGGCGCCGGAGGCGAAGAAGCAGAAGCTGGAGAGCGCGGCGCCCCAGGCAGTGCCCACGGCTTCGTGCTCGTCCTCAGCCTCGGGCAGTTCGGGATGGAGCGAGAGGCTTGGATCGCAGTCGCACGTGAAGAGGCCCATGCGCTCGGCCACTCGGTGTTCGGCCGCCTCGCGGGACATGCCGCGGGCCAGGTAGACCAGCAGAAGCTCGTTGTGTTCGATGTCCAGCTGGGGTGCCGCCACCAGCGTCACCTGCGTGGGGCGTGTAGCATCCAGAAGTTCGCGCTGCGAACGGACCGACACGAATTCGCCGGCGCCCATGGAGAACGCTCCGGCCAGGAGCCCGGAGATGCCGCTGAGCAGGACCACGCCGCTGCCAACGCCCGTGGCAGCCATGCCCATGACCAGCGCGAGGTTGCTCACCAGTCCGTCGTTTGCGCCGAAGACGGCGGCGCGGAACGTGCCGGCCAGCCGGTTGCGGCCGCGTGTTGCCAGGCCGCGGACCACTTCCTCGTGGATCTGCTCGTCGGCCGCCATGGCCGGAGTGGCAGACGGCTCCCTGGTGTAGGGGGAGCGGCCCTCGGCCCGCTGCGCCAGCGCGAGCACAAATACGGACCCGAAGTGCCGGGCGAGGAAGCCCAGAAGGCGGCTGCGCAGGGAAGCGTGCCGGGGCTTGCCCGCATGCTCACCCAGCAGCTTCAGCCAGTGCGCCTCGTGGCGGCCTTCGGCCTCGGCGAGGGCCAGAAGGATGGCGCGCTCTTCGCCGGAGCGGTTCTGGGCGAGGTCGCGGTAGACGGCGGCCTCCGCCCGCTCGTCGGCGAGGTACTGGCGCCAGCGCTTGATGTCCGCTGCGCTGGGTTCCGTGCGGGCTGCGCCGCCGCCGGATGCCACGGCGCCGGCTGCGGGACCATTGGTTGAGCCGGACGCGTTGCCGGGGGTGTGGGGATCAGATTTTGCGTGCTGAGACACGGGAACTCCTGAGTAGATGGGGCGTGATGCGGCCCCATTGCATCGCCCACTTTACCGCGTAATTCCGCGGTTTTTCGGCCGGTAACCCTTAGTCCTAAGTTTAGGGAAACCTCAATAACTGCGCCTTGACGGGGCAAAGCCGCCGGCCCGCCCGGACACCCTTGACCGCCTGCACCCGCGGTGATCTGATGAAAATGTGCCCCGCCGCCGGCGGGTACGGAAGTCCAACCACACGGAGGTCTGCCTGATGAACACCAACGGATCGCGCCCCGAGCCGGACACCCGCAACACCATCGAGTCCGATCCCGCCTACGACTTTGCCGAGGACGCGCCGGTGGACGAAGACTGGGACACGGAAGACGAATTCCTTGATTCCGAGGAAAGGGTTGTTCCCGCCAACCCCGAGGCAGTGGACGGTGACGAAAGGGTGGTTCCGCGGGATGCGGACGACGAGTTCCGTGCGGGCGAAGGCTATGAAGACTAAAGCGTCCGTTCCAGCACTGACGTCCGTTTAGTCCCTGGACCGTTCGCTCCCGCTCTAGCCCAATCTTCTTTAAACCACGACGGCGGTGCCTCCCCGCGCTGGGAGGCACCGCCGTCGTCGTGCGCTTTTTGCTAAACCTGCCGGCGGCAGGTGGCCGGCCAGCTCAGTGGACGCAAGGTCACCTGGCAGCGGCCGAAACCGGCACTTCCTCGGTTTCCCTGCCGGCCACGCGGCGGTACCAGCGGCCCATGACCGCGGGGTCCGTGGGCTTGGTCAGGAGCGACGCTGCGACGTAGACCACGGCGGAGGCGATCAGGCCGTAGTAAATCGGCTCGTTCGCAAAGATGCCCTCCAGCGGTTCCTTGGCGTTGATCTCCAGGAAGATCATGGTCCCGAGCGTCACCACGGAACCCACGGCCATGGACGCCGCGGCCGCGATGCCAGTTCCGCGCTTCCAGATGAGGCCGCCGAGGATGGCGACAAGGAGGCCGCCCACCAGGATGTCGTAGGCGATGGTGAGGGCCGCGACGACGTCTTTGGTGATGATGGCGATGAGGATGGCCACGATGCCCAGCCCGAGGACCCACATGCGGTTGGCCTTGACGTCGTGCTCGGGGTTGTCGGAGTCGTCGGTGTTGATGGTCTTGCCGAACCAGCCGGCGACGAACGGCAGCACATCCGCGCGGGCCACGGTGGCGGCGGCGATCAGGGCACCGGACGCGGTGGACATCATGGCCGCGACGGCGGCGGCGAGCACCAGGCCGCCGATGCCGATGGGCAGCAGGTTCTGGGCCACCTCGGCGTAGACAACGTCCTTGCCTTCGGTGGCGACGTCGATGTTCGGCAGCGCCACCCTTGCGCCGAGGCCGATCAGTGCGCCGGCCGCGCCGTAGAGGATGCAGTAGATGCCGGCGGTGGCACCTCCCCAGCGGGCAACCCGTGGCGTTTTGGCGGTGAACACGCGCTGCCAGATGTCCTGGCCGATCAGCAGGCCCAGGGTGTAGACGACGAAGTAGGTGATGATCGTCTGGATGCCGATACCGTCGATCTGGAAGAAGCTGGCGTCCACGCGGCTGCGGATGCCGTCCAGGCCGCCGGCTGCGTTGAGCGTGAAGGGCAGCATCAGGATGAAGATGCCCACGGTCTTGATGACGAACTGGACCTGGTCGGCGAGGGTGATGGACCACATGCCGCCGATGGTCGAGTACACCAGCACTATGGCGCCGCCGATGGCGATGGCGAGCGCGCGGTCCCAGCCGAACAGCACCACGAAGATGGTGGCGTAGGCGCCGGTGGAGGTGGCGCACAGCATCAGGGTGTAGGCGAGCATGATGATGCCGGAGGTCCGTGTGGCCTGGCTGCCGTAGCGCAGGGACAGCATCTGGGAGACCGTGTAGATCTTCAGCTTCTGGATGGTGCCGGCGAAGAGAAGGCTCAGCAGCAGGACACCGGCACCGATCGCCACGACGAGCCACATGCCGGAGATGCCGAACTTGTAGCCCAGGCCGACGCCGCCAACGGTGGAGGCGCCGCCCAGGACGACGGCGGCCATGGTCCCGGTGTAGAGGAACGGCCCCAGGCGGCGGCCGGCCACGAGGAAGTCGCTGTTGTTCTTGGTGCGGGACTTGCCCCACCAGCCGAAGGCCAGCATGGCGGCCAGGTAGACCACCACGATGGCGATATTGACGAAACTTGCGTCCATGATTTGGGGATCCTTGGAGCTTTGGCAGCTTGCGGGCCGATCCGGGGAACTGGCTGCCCGGAGGGTGCTGCATTAACGGAAAATCGGGGGGAACGCTGGGTTCCTTGCTGACGTCTCCTCGTGGGAGTTGTTTCACAAGCAACACTTGTTGCATGAAAGCGTAGGCTGTGATTCGAGTAACAGTCAAGACGCAAAGCTCTGCGGCGCGGTTTGCCCCGCGTCACAGAAGGGGCGGGCCGATAATATGTCTCCAATGATGGGGCCGGGCGGCCGGCCGTGAAAGGTTCGTAAATGAAGGCACTACCAGTTGAGCCGAGCAATGTTCCGGTTGCCATCGGTTCAAGAATCCGTGCCGCGCGCCAGTCCCAGCGGCTCACCATCGAGCAGGTCGCTGACGCCACCGGATTGACCAAGGGCTTCCTCAGCCGCGTGGAACGGGACCTGACCTCGCCGTCCGTGGCGTCCCTCGTTACCCTGTGCCAGGTTCTGTCGATCTCCATTGGCGACCTGTTTGCCGCTCCGGAAACCCATCTGACCAAGCGGGATGCCGGTCCCCGCATCTCCCTTGGCGGGGAGGGGATTGTGGAGCGGCTGCTGACCGCGCGGTCCGAGCGGCGCGTGCAGATCATCCAGGCCGTCATCGATCCGCGGGGCCGCGGCGAATCGGAACTGTATGCCGTTGACTGCGACGTCGACGTCCTGCATGTGATCAAGGGGACCATCAAGCTCATCCTCACTAATGAGGAATATGAACTGACCACCGGCGATACCGTCACCTTCCCCGGCCGGGAACCCCACACCTGGGTCAACCCGACCGATGAGCCCGTCGAGGTTCTCTGGGTCCTGGTGCCGGCTGCCAGCCGGTAGTGCTCCTTGAAACCCCGGCCCGGGCTGCCTGTTGGGTGGTCCGGGCTTTTTTGTGCCCCCATCGGGAGATTCTTGTAAACAGCCGGTGCACATTGGGCAACTTCGAGTGTATGATGGCTGTCACAACCCACCTCGACAAATCATCCTCGAAGGAGAGGCGTTCCTTTGGAAGAGCTGCGCATCGAGGCCAACGGCAACCTTGGCCCCATCGATTCATCCCGTATTCCCCGCTACGCCGGGGCGGCAACCTATGCCCGCCTGCCGCGCCTGGACCAGGTGGCCAAGTCCGACATCACCGTGGTGGGCGTGCCCTTTGATTCCGGCGTCTCCTACCGCCCCGGTGCCCGCTTCGGCGCGAACCACGTCCGCGAGGCCAGCCGGCTGCTCCGCCCGTACAACCCGGCCTGGGACGTCAGCCCGTTCGAGAACTGCCAGGTGGCCGACGCGGGTGACATGGCCGTGAACCCGTTCAACATCAACGAGGCCATCGAGACCATCCAGCAGAACGCCCTTGACCTGACGGCGGGCGGGAGCAAGCTGCTTACGCTGGGCGGTGACCACACCATCGCGCTGCCGCTCCTGCGCGCAGCAGCCGAGCGCGCCGGCGGTCCGATCGCCATGCTGCACTTCGACGCCCACCTGGACACCTGGGACACCTACTTCGGCGCGGAGTACACCCACGGCACGCCGTTCCGCCGCGCCGTGGAGGAGGGCATCCTGGACACGGAGGCCATCAGCCACATCGGTACCCGCGGCCCGCTGTACGGGAAGAAGGATCTCGACGACGACCACCGCTTCGGGTTCGGCATCGTCACCTCCGCGGACGTTTACTACCAGGGCGTCCTTGAGACTGTGGCCAAAGTCCGGGACCGGATCGGCGACCGTCCCCTGTACATCTCTGTGGACATCGACGTTTTGGACCCCGCGCACGCACCCGGAACCGGCACGCCTGAAGCCGGCGGCATCACCAGCCGTGAGCTGCTGGAGATCATCCGCGGCTTCCGCGGCATGAACCTGGTCGGCGCCGACGTCGTGGAAGTGGCCCCGGCCTACGACCATGCCGAGATCACCGGCGTGGCCGCCAGCCACGTTGCCTACGAACTCGTCACCCTCATGGCGGACAACACCATCGCGGGCGACCGCTTCGGTGCCGAGACCGGCTACGCCGCCCAGGCGCTGGGCCGCGAAGCCCGCCGTCCGGCAGGGTTCGCGGCAGCATCGCCGGCGCCGGCAGGCAATGGCGCCGTCCGTGCCGCTGTGGGGGAGTACTCCAAGTGACCGCCGTCGAGTCCGGCACGGCGCCTCCTCCCGCAGGGGCGGGCGCCGGGGCCGGTGTCCGCAACGGCGGGGACCTCGTCGTCGAGACCCTGGAGGCGCTGGGCGCGAAGACGGTGTTCGGCATCCCCGGCCAGCATGCGCTGGGCCTCTTCGACGCGATGGGCCGGGGCAATCTGAAGTTCGTGTCCTCCCGCGTGGAGAACAACAGCGCCTTCGCCGCCGACGGATACTCGCGGGCCACGGGGGAGGTGGGCGTGCTGTTCCTGTCCACTGGGCCGGGTGCGCTGACGTCGCTTGCCGGGCTCCAGGAAGCCTACGCCACGGGGGTTCCCATGGTGGTGGTTGCCAGCCAGATCCCGCTCGAGGGCCTGGGCGCCCGCCGGAAAGGCATGCTGCACCAGCTGGATGACCAGAAGGCGTCGGCCGCGAATGTCACCAAGAGCCAGCGCCTGATCCAGCACGCGTCCGGCATTCCGTCCGCCATCCAGGATGCCTGGACCGAGGCGATTTCCTCGCCGCAGGGCCCGGTCTGGCTCGAGGTCCCGCAGAACGTGCTGCTGGACCCGATCATGGTGCCGCCCGTGGAAGATGCGCTGGCCGAAGCGGCGGACAACCCGCCGCGCGTCGAGCTTGTCCGGGAAGCCGTGAACTGGCTGTCGGCGGCGAAGCGTCCCGCCATCATCGCCGGCGGCGGAACCCGCCGGGGCCGGGCGGAAAAGTCGCTGCTCTCGATAGCGGAAAAGCTCCGGGCTCCCGTCATCTGCACGCCCGGCGGCAACGGGGCCTTCCCGTGGAACCACGAATTGTCGCTGCAGTCGTGGATCGAGGACCGGCACATGACGGACCTCCTCGAGGACGCTGACGTCCTGGTGGTCATCGGCTCGTCACTTGGCGAGGTCACCTCCAATTACTTCACTTTTGAACCGCGCGGCAGGATCATCCAGATCGACGCCGAACCGCGCGTGCTGGAATCCAACCGGCCGGGTCTGGGGATCCGCGCCGACGCCGGCCAGGCCCTCGCAGCCCTCGACGCCTCGCTTACAGTGCCCGCCGATACCCTGCCCGACTGGCACGGAACCTCGCCGGAGGACCTCGTGCGGGAGTCGCTGCGCAAGGTGAAGGAGCGGCTGGAATCGCAGGACCTGGCGAAGGAACTGCAGTTTATGGCCGATATCCGCGAGGCTGTTCCGGCCGAGATGCAGACATTCTGGGACATGACCATCTCGGCCTACTGGGGCTGGAGCTGCTGGGACGCCCGCGAGGGCCAGTTCCATTCGGCACAGGGCGCCGGTGGCCTGGGCTATGGCTTCCCGGCAGCGATCGGCGGAGCCGTGGGCCTGGAGACCGTGGGCAAGTCCGTGGCTTCGGCCCGCGTGCTCGCTGTTTCCGGCGACGGCTCGGCCATGTACTCCATCGCCGAACTCGCCACCGCGAAGCAGCATAACGTGCCCGTCACCTGGCTGATCGTGGACGACGGCGGCTACGGCATCCTGCGCGAATACATGGTGGGCGCGTTCGGCAAGGCCACCGCCACTGAACTCGCCCGGCCGGACTTCGTGAAGCTGGCCGAGTCCTTCGGCGTTCCCGCCACCCGGGTGGCACCGGAAAACGTGGGGGACGCGCTCAAAGCGGGCTTTGCCGCGGACGGCCCGAACGTCGTCGTCGTCGAAACGCTCCTCAGGATGTTCGCCCCAACCCACCTGGAAAGCTAAGCGCGAACGCACACTTAAGCCCCATGCTTCCAGCGCGAACGCACAGTTAAGCACCCGCTCTCAGCGCGAACGCACACTTGCGGCCCCATTTCCACCCGGAATGGGGCCGCAAGTGTGCGTTCGCGCTGCTGCCTTTTAACCGGACCGGACGCCTGTCCGGATTGCTTAGTTTCCTAAAGCAACCTTTTATTGTTATAGTTGCCTAAGGCAAGCAATAAGGGGTTTTTCCATCATGGCAGTTGAGCCAAACACGGCAGCTGAACTCGTGCGGCAGATCTTCGACCTCCAGCGCGTCGTGCGGTGCGTGGCCGTCTCCAACTCGCGCGGCCTGGAGGCGGGAGTTGCGCTGCAGGGCGTCCTGCGCTTCGTGGGGGAGAGGGAATCCCGCGCCACGCACTTGGCCGCGCGGCTGGGTGTCAGTGCGCCCGTCCTCAGCCGGCACATCGCGGAGCTTGAGGAACTCGGGCTGGTCCGTCGCAGGCCGGACCCCGACGACGGCCGCGCGCAGCTGGTGGCCCTCACCGGCGCCGGCCGCGCGAAGCTCATCGAGATCGAGGAGCACCGCGTGGCCACGCTGCAGGGATTCCTGCAGGACTGGAGCCAGCAGGACGCCGAGGAGACGGCGAAAGTGCTCTCCAAACTTGCGGAATCCCTTCGGGAATCCGCCCGGGCAACGACGGCCGGCACCATCACCGCCACTACCCAACGCAAGGAGCAGTTCATTGGCTAGCCATGCTGCCGTCCCCGTGACGGCCACGTCACGCCCTTCGGCCCACCCGGCCCAGGCCCCCATGACGCACCGGCAGATCATGGAGGCCCTGACCGGGCTCCTGGCTGCCTTCTTCACCGCGATCCTCAGCAGCACCATCGTGGCCAACGCGCTGCCCACCATCATGTCCGAGCTCAAGGGCACGCAGACGGACTTCGCGTGGGTCATCACCGCAGCACTGCTGGCCAACGCGGCCACCACCCCGATCTGGGGCAAGCTCGCTGACCTGTTCGACAAGAAGGTCCTGGTCCAGCTCAGCATCGTGATCTTCGTGGCGGGATCGGTGATGGCCGGCCTGTCCCAGACCATCCCGCTGTTGCTGACGGCCCGCGTTGTCCAGGGCATCGCCATGGGCGGCCTGACTGCCCTGGCCCAGGCGATCATCGGCTCCATGATCCCGCCGCGCGACCGCGGAAAGTACTCCGGCTACATGGGCGCAGTCATGGCCGTCGGCACGGCCGGCGGGCCGCTGCTTGGCGGTTTCATCGTTGACAGCCCGCTGGGCTGGCGCTGGACGTTCTTCGTCTGCGTGCCGCTCGCCGTCGTCGCCCTCATCCTGCTGCAGATCACCCTCAAGATCCAGCGCGTCAAGCGGCCTGCAAAGATCGACTGGCTCGGCTCCATCCTCCTCACCACCGGCGTCAGCCTCCTCCTCATCTGGGTGTCGTTCGCGGGCAACCCCGACTACTACGACTGGTGGTCCTGGCAGTCGGCACTCATGGTGGGTGGCGGCGTCGTGCTGCTGGCTCTGCTCGTCGTGGTGGAATCCAAGGTTTCGCAGCCCATCATCCCGCTGAAGATCATTTCCGAGCGCACCACCGCTCTTGCCATCTGGGCCTCCGTGGCCGTGGGCGTGGCGATGTTCGGTTCCTCGACCTTCCTGGGCCAGTACTTCCAGGTGGCACGCGGCGCAACCCCCACCGAGGCGGGCCTCCTGACCCTGCCCATGATCGCCGGCAACCTGATCGGCTCCGTGTTTTCCGGCCAGCTGATCAGCCGCACCGGCAAGTGGAAGCGCTACCTGATTGCCGGGTCGGTCCTGCTGATTGGCGGGCTGGGCCTCGCCGGCACCATGGATCACACCACGGAACTGTGGCAGTCCGGCGTCTTCACAGCGATCCTGGGCCTCGGGCTCGGCATGCTTATGCAGAACCTCGTCCTGGCCGTACAGAACACTGTCAGCGCCAGCGACATCGGCACGGCCAGTGCTTCTGTGGCGTTCTTCCGCTCCGTGGGCGGCGCGATCGGCGTATCCGTGCTGGGAGCGGTCATGAGCAACCGGGTCACGGAACTGGCCACCCAGGGGCTGGCCGACGCCGGCATCCGGGCAGGCTCCGGCGCTTCCGGCGCCAGCCTGGACCTGGCCGACATGCCTGCCCCGGTCCGGGACATCATGCGGGCGGCCTACGGTGACGCCACCGCAGAGATCTTCCTGATTGCCGGCGCCATCGCGGTTGTTGCCCTTATCGCCGTGCTCCTGATCAAGGAACAGCCGCTGCGCCGGACCGTTGATATCCGCCCGGATGCTGCTCCCGATTCCGCACCTGCCTCCGGGCTGCGTGCCGCTGAATATTCCGACGACGACCTCGAGCGTGAGTTCGCCGAGGTACTGACCCGCCAACTGGCCGACGACGCCAACGGCGCCTACTCCGGCAGGCAGCGGCCGGCGGAACCCGTCCTGCCGATGAACGAACCGCCGGCGCGGGCCCGGACCATGCTGGCTGAGATGCACAACAGGCCCGCGGACCTGGTGCCGCTCATCCAGGAA
Source organism: Arthrobacter globiformis (assembly GCF_030817195.1). NCBI lineage: Bacteria > Bacillati > Actinomycetota > Actinomycetes > Micrococcales > Micrococcaceae > Arthrobacter > Arthrobacter globiformis. Next base: position 1,292,104 of record NZ_JAUSYZ010000001.1, read on the forward strand.
ACGCAGGGGCTCCTCGCGGAACAGCAGCTTCAGCTGGCCACGGCACTGAACGCCGTCGCCCGGCAGGCCGAGCAGCAGCGGATCATCGCGCAGGAGCAGGCCCGGGTCGCCGCCGAACTGAAGGCACTGAGCCGGCGGCTGGCCAAGGAACGGAAGCTCCAGAGCGCCGCCGCCCACTACATCGCCTCGCACGGCAAGCACCGCGGCGAATAGCCATCCCGCGAATGGAGTTTTGTACAGGTAATGGCCTAATGGCCGCAAAACTCCGGCCAGAGGCCAGTATCTGTACAAAAACTCCAGTCGCGCGGGCAGGGCGTACGACGGCGGCGATTGGCTTGGGGGCTTGAATGTCCGCTCGCGCTCGGGCTTGGGTGGACCGGCGTCGTCCGTTGGGATGATCTTCGCCCGCGACGTTTCGCATGGGCAACAGATTTCGTAGAGTTGGAAGGCTTGGGCTGTCAGACCCGTCTGCTATTACTTCTCTTAACTCATTCGCGCTCTCCCGAAGGATCCGTGAGCATGCTCGTCACCCTCATACGGCGTTACTCCAGACCGTACTTACCGTACATCCTGGCTGTCATCGCCTTCCAGCTGGCATCCACCATTGCGGCGCTCTACCTGCCCAGCCTCAACGCCCAGATCATTGACGAGGGCGTCTCCCGCGGCGACACCGATTTCATCTGGCGCACCGGGGCCGTCATGCTCCTCGTGGCCTTCCTCCAGGTGGGCACCGCCATCGCCGGCGTCTACTTCGGATCGAAGACTGCCATGGCGGTGGGCCGCGACCTCCGCCGCGGCGTTTTCCACAAGGTGACAAGCTTCTCGGCCAAGGACGTCAACGCGTTCGGTGCGCCCACCCTGATCACCCGCGGCACGAACGACGTCCAGCAGGTCCAGATGCTGGTGCTGATGGGCCTGAACTTCATGGTGTCCACGCCGATCATGTGCATCGGCGGCATCATCATGGCCCTGCGCGAGGACATCAACCTCTCGTGGCTGGTCTGGGTCTCGGTCCCCATCCTCATCGTGGTGGTCGGCTACATCGTGGTGCGCCTCATGCCGCTGTTCCGCTCCATGCAGAAGAAGATCGACCGCATCAACGAGGTCCTGCGCGAGCAGATCATCGGCATCCGCGTGGTCCGCGCCTTCGTGCGGGAACCGTACGAAACCGAGCGCTTCGGCCAGGCCAACAAGGAACTGACGGACGTGTCGCTGAAGATCGGCGCGCTGTTCGTCCTGATGTTCCCTGCGATCGGCATGATCCTGCACCTGTCCACCGCCGCCGTGCTCTGGTTCGGCGGCCAGCGGGTGGACTCCGGCGACATGCAGGTCGGCTCCCTGACAGCGTTCCTGCAGTACCTGCTGCAGATCCTCATCGCGGTGATGATGGGCACCTTCATGGCCATGATGATCCCGCGCGCGTCCGTCTGCGCGGACCGCATCGGCGAGGTGCTCGACGTTGAACCGACCATCCATGACCCCGAGCGGCCGGTCACCCCGGGACGGCTGGAGGGCGTGGTGGAGTACCGCAACGTCACGTTCGCCTACCCCGGAGCCGAGGCCCCGGTCTTGAGCAACATCAGCTTTACCGCCCGGCCCGGGGAGACCGTGGCCATCATCGGCTCCACCGGTGCCGGCAAAACCTCCCTGCTGTCGTTGCTGCCGCGGCTCTACGACGTGGCCGACGGCGAAGTGCTCCTCGACGGCGTCCCCGTCAGCCAGCTGGACCGGGCGGAAATCACCAGGCGCGTTGCCCTGGTTCCGCAGCGGCCCTACCTGTTCTCCGGAACCATTGAGCACAACCTCCGCTTTGGAAAGCCGGAGGCTACCGACGACGAACTCTGGGATGCGCTGCATGTGGCCCAGGGCGACGGTTTCGTGAAGGAAAAGAAAAACGGGCTCGCGTCCCGCATCGCCCAGGGCGGCACCAACGTCTCCGGCGGCCAGCGCCAGCGGCTCTGCATCGCCCGCGCCCTGGTCACCAGGCCCAAGGTCTACCTGTTCGACGACTCCTTCTCGGCGCTGGACGTCGCCACCGACGCCCGGCTGCGAGCGGCGCTAAGGCGCACCACCTCAGACGCCACCGTCATCATCGTTGCGCAGCGCATCTCCACCATCACGGAAGCGGACCAGATCCTGGTGCTGGACAACGGCAGGATCGTGGACCGCGGAACGCATGAGGAACTCCTCGAAACGTCGCCCACCTACCAGGAAATTGTTGAGTCCCAGCTGAGCGTGGAGGAAGTGGCATGAGCGCCGACAAGAAGGGCACCAGCCTGAACCCCGCTGAGAGCTCCACGGGTGCCCAGGCAGCAAACGAAGCCGCCGTTCTTGAGGACGACGACTTCGTCGAGGAGGAATACAAGCCGGGCGAAGCCGACGGTGGCATGTTCGGCGCAATGCCCGCCAAGAAGGCCCAGCAATTCTGGCCGTCCGCCAAGCGGCTCATGGGCCTGCTGAAACCGGAAGCCGCCGGCATCTACGTCGTCGTCGGCATGGTGATCGTTTCCGTGATCCTCAACGTCATTGCGCCCAAGGTGCTGGGCCAGGCCATGGACGTCATCTTCGGCGGTGTGGTGGGCAAACAGTTGCCCTCCGGTGTCAGCAAGGACCAGTTCGTCGAGGGGTTGCGGGCGCAGGGCCAGAACAACTTCGCGGACATGGTCTCCCGGATGGAGCTGGTGCCCGGAACCGGCATCGATTTCCAGAAGCTGACCGTCCTGATTTCGGCCGTGCTGCTGATGTACTTCGTGGCCAACATTTTCCTGTGGCTCCAAGGCTACGTCCTCAACAGGATCGTCATGAAGGTGATCCGGCAGCTCCGCGACGATACGGAAAAGAAGCTCAACCGGCTGCCGCTGAACTACTTCGACACCCGCCAGCGCGGTGACGTGCTCTCCCGGGTGACCAACGACGTCGACAACGTCCAGCAGGCACTGCAGCAGGCGTTCGCCCAGCTCATCAGCTCCCTGCTGACCGTGATCGGCATCGTCATCATGATGTTCATCGTCTCGTGGCAGCTGGCACTGATCGCCCTCATCGCCCTGCCGCTGTCCGGCGCCGCGGCCGGCATGATCGGCGCACGCAGCCAGAAGCTGTTCGCAGCGCAGTGGAAGAACACCGGTGAGCTGAACGGCCAGATCGAGGAGTCCTTCTCCGGGCATGACCTGGTGCGGGTCTTCGGCCGCGACGCCGACATGCTGGAGCGCTTCGAGGAGCGCAACGAGGCCCTGTACAAGGCCAGCTTCGGCGCGCAGTTCGTGTCCGGCATCATCTTCCCCGTGATGCAGTTCGTCTCCTACCTCAGCTACGTCGGCATCGCGGTCGTGGGCGGCCTGCGGGTCGCTTCGGGCAGCATGAGCCTGGGCGACGCCACCGCCTTCATCCAGTACTCGCGCGAGTTCACCCAGCCGCTGGGGCAGATGGCGGGCATGGCCAACATGCTGCAGTCCGGCGTGGCGTCCGCCGAGCGCGTGTTCGAGTTCCTGGACGCGGATGAGCAGGACGCCGAGACCGCCACGCAGCACCTGCCGGCCAAGACCGACGGCCATGTGGAGTTCCGGGACGCCACGTTCAGCTACACGCCGGACAAGCCGCTGATCGAAAACCTGTCCTTCACCGCGGAGCCGGGGCACACCGTGGCCATCGTCGGTCCCACCGGCGCTGGCAAGACCACCCTGGTGAACCTGGTCATGCGCTTCTACGAGCTCAACTCGGGTGCCATCACGCTCGACGGCGTGGACGTCACCCAGCTGAGCCGGGCCGAGCTGCGCTCCAAGGTGGGCATGGTGCTGCAGGACGCCTGGCTCTTCGGCGGCACCATCTACGACAACATCCGGTACGGCAAGCTGGACGCCACCGAGGACCAGGTCATGGCGGCGGCCAAGGCCACGTTCGTGGACCGCTTCGTCCGGGCGCTGCCCGACGGGTACGACACCGTCATCGACGAAGAAGGCAACAACGTCAGCGCCGGCGAAAAGCAGCTCATCACCATCGCCCGCGCCTTCGTGGCCAACCCGTCGCTGCTCATCCTGGACGAGGCCACCAGTTCGGTGGACACCCGCACCGAACTCCTGGTGCAGAAGGCCATGGCTGCGCTGCGCACGGACCGGACCAGCTTCGTCATCGCGCACCGCCTGTCGACGATCCGCGACGCCGACACCATCCTGGTCATGGAGAACGGCAAGATCGTGGAGCAGGGCAACCACCAGACCCTCCTTGCCGCCGAAGGCGCCTACTACCGGCTGTACATGTCGCAGTTCGCCGGCGCGGATGCGGAGGAAACGCCCGTGGACGATTCGACGGCGGTGCACAGCTGACCGGCGCGAACCCTGGAGGCCACCCAGAGCCCCGGCGCATAGAGGTACTCGTGCCCATGCGCTGGGGGGACATGGACGCCTACGGGCACATCAACAACGTGGAGATCGTCCGCATGCTGGAGGAGGCGCGCATCGCCGCCTTCGGCCCGCCCGCCGGTGCCGGGCTCCCCGGGATCGATCCACACGTGTCGCTGTTCAACGACGTTCCGCAAGGGACCATGGCACTGGTGGTGGACCACCGCATCCGGTACGTGAAGACCCTCGAATACCGCAACGTTCCGGCGGCGGTCCAGGTGTGGGTCGGCGCCGTCAAGGGTGCGAGCTTCGACATTCACTACCTTGTGCAGGACCCCGTAACTGGCGACGATTGTGTGAAGGCCTCAAGCCATTTGGCCTTCGTCGATGAAGCCACCGGAAGGGTACTTCGGCTGACTCCGAAGCAGAAGCAGCTGCTGGAGCCCTTCCAGGAGCGCAAGGAGCATTGACCGTGCGAACCAAGAACCGGAGAACGAAAAAAGCGGCCTGGAAGAAAAAGAAGTCCTGGAAGGAACTTCCGCCTGCTGCCCGCATCGGCATCATCGTGATCGGAGCCGCGCAGCTCGCTTTCCTCGCCGCGGCCCAGCGGGACCTTTCGCGCCGCCCCGCCGAGCAGATCCGCGGCTCGAAGATGTTCTGGCGGCTGGCCACCCTGGTCAACTTCATCGGCCCGGGTTGCTATTTCGCCTTCGGCCGGAAGCAGCTTCCGGCCGTTACCCAGAGGTAGCTTTGGCGCCGACCATGGTGCTGGCGTTCAGGTTAACCCTGTAAATTTGAACGCATGACCCCCGCCCCAAAGCCTGCCATGTCCCGCGCCCTCGGAATCTCCAAAGAGATCGAGGACGCGGCGTGGTTCGTGCTCGGCGCCGGGCTGCAGGGCAAGCCGTCGGCGCTGGACGGCCGCACGCAGACGTGGACGGCGGAGGCCGCGGCGGAACTGCTGGAACGGCTTGAGCGGGGAGTCGCGGACGCCAAGGCGCCCATGATGACCAACCTGCGGCACAACCTGGCGGACGCGTCCCCTTCAGCGAAGCAGCTGGCCGTGGAACTCCTCTTCCTGCAGTCCCTGCCGCTGGCGCACGAGGTGAAGTCGCTCAAGGTCAAGCGGGCCCGCGTCGCCGAGGCGGCGTCCTGGCTGGAGCCGCCGCTGGAGCTCCCGGAGGAGCTCTATAAGGGCATGACCGACCATGGCGTCATCCGGGACCGGACTGCCGAATTCAACTGGACCATTTGGGACCACCTGAAATGGCTTTGCCGGTTCGTCCAGCACGTCGACCGGCAGTCCACGGCCGAAATCGGCAAGGCACTGAAGGATCCGCTGGCTTTCCACCTGCTCGCGGCGGGAACCCCCGATGACCAGCCCGCCATCCGCCGCAGCATCGAATACCTCGCGTGGCCCAGCTACTTCGAGCCGGTGGTGGCGGACATCGAACGCCAGGAGATCCGGGACGCCTTCGCCTCCCTGGTAGGCGGGGCGAAGGGAGACAGCGAGGAGGAAATCACCGCTGATATCCGCCGCATCCGCCTGCACCTCGATGAGCAGGCCGGCCAGCGCATCGACTGGTATGCCCGGCAGCTGGTGAGCCAGTGGCGGAAGGTCGGGGACCCGGGCCGCCGCGCCTGGCTGCTGCGCACCCACCACGACAACGCCGAGCTCCTGGCTACCTGGCAGGCAGAGGAGAAGGTGACGCTCGACGTCGAACACCTCCGCCTGCTCGACGCCGGCGTTACCGCCGGGCTGGTCCAGCACGCCGTCGATGAGGACTACAAGCACCTCGGCTACGTGGAGCGGGAGGACACCAAGACCGCCGTCTTCGCCTTCCTGACCGTCATGAAGCCGGGGGACCTCGCGCTGTACCAGAACGCCGGAGCCGTTCGGATCGGCGTCGTGCTTGGGGAGCCCGACCACAACGGGGACAGCCGGCGGATGCGCCGCAAGGTGCGCTGGTTCGACGAAGCCCATGCCATGACTGACCTGCCGCGGCACATCCAGCGCCAGCTGGCCACCCCGGGCATCGTCGTCGACGTCACCCGGGTGGTGCAGGCGCTGCAAGCGCTGCTGCCCGCCGAGGCGGAGACCGAACCCGACGCCGACACGTCGCCGGCCACCGTCGCCCTCCCCGTGCTGGGCGGCTTCCGCCCGGTGACGCGGGAGTTCGCGGACTCCCTCCACATGGAGGTGGAGCCGCTGCAGGAGATCGCCGACCTGCTCGAGGAGAACCGGCAGCTGGTGCTGTACGGCCCGCCGGGAACCGGCAAGACCTACCTCGCCAAGCACCTCGCGGCTGAACTTGCGCAGGACAGCACCGACGAGCGGGTGAAGCTCGTCCAGTTCCACCCGTCCTATGCCTACGAGGACTTCTTCGAGGGGTACCGGCCGGACAAGACGGACGAGGGGCAGGTCTCCTTCAAGCTCGTGGCCGGCCCGCTGCGCCGGCTGGCGGAGGAGGCGGCGAAACCGGGCAACGAGTCCAAGCCGTACTTCCTGATCATCGACGAGATGAACCGCGCCAACCTCGCCAAGGTGTTCGGTGAGCTGTATTTCCTGCTGGAATACCGCGATGACCGGATCTACCTTCAGTACAGCCCCAACGAGCCGTTCACGCTCCCGGACAACCTGTACATCATCGGCACCATGAACACCGCGGACCGCTCCATCGCTATGATGGACGCCGCCATCCGCCGCCGTTTCGCGTTCATCGAGCTGCACCCCCAGACCGAGCCGGTGAAGGGGTCGCTGCTGAGGTTCCTGGAGGCGCGGCAGCTGGACACCACGCCCGCGTTGCTGCTGGATGCGCTCAACCAGGCCATCGACGAGTGGGACCGCGACCTCATGATCGGGCCGTCCTACTTCATGAAGAAGGCCGCGCAGACCCCCGCCGGCCTGCGCCGGATCTGGAAGTACGAGCTCATGCCGCTCCTGGAAGAGCACTACCACGGGCAGCTGAACCGGGCCCAGCTGGAAGAGCGCTTCGGGTTGGACCAGCTGCTGGGACGCCTTGCGGCTCGCTAGCCCCGCGGGCTCCGGTGTGACCGCCGGTTTCGCGACGGCGGCCGGTTCCGCTGCCGGCGCCGCGCGCCGCCCGGCGGGCTCCACACCGGCACGGCGGCACATCGTTCTGGACGAGCTCTCCGGCGGCACCGTGGAGAAGCTCGACCCGGACAGCGCCGCGTTCCTCAACTCCAGCGGCCTGGCCAAGGCGACGCCCATGGGCATGGGACTGTTCCGGATCGAACCCGTCGGCATGGTGGGGTCGGTGCGCACTCCGCTGGTGCAGCTGGACGTGCGGCCCAAGGACCGGCTCGGGCTGAGCCGGCTGCTTTTCCTGCTGAGCTACGCCGGGGATCAGGGCTTCCGCGACGATACCGTTGCGGCCGACGAAGATGCCGAGCTGTGGAGCGCCCTGGCGGCGTCACTGGTGCAGCTCGCCGAACGGGCACTGCAGCGCGGCGTCCTGCAGGGCTACGTCACTGTCGATGATTCGCTCCGGACGGTCAAGGGCCGCATCCGCATTTCGGACCAGATATCGCGCCGGCCCGGGATGCTCGTGCCCCTGGAGGTGTCCTACGACGAGTTCACCGAGGACATCCCGGAAAACCAGATCCTGCGTACCGCGCTGGACCGCATGTCCCGCGTCCCGGGAGTGCGCCCCGATGTGCTGAGCCGCCTGCGGCAGCTGAAGGGAAAGCTCGACGGCGTCACCCTCCTCCACGCCGGCGCTCCGCTTCCGCCGTGGCAGGCCAGCCGGATGAACCTCCGCTATCACGGTGCATTGAGGCTCTCCGAGGTGGTCCTGCGCAATGCGTCCGCCGAGGCGGGGGAGGGCAAGCAGCAGACGGCGTCGTTCGTCGTCGATATGGGCAAGGTCTTCGAGGACTTCGTCGGCGCGGCACTGCGCCGGGCCATGGCGGCCTTCCCCGGCGAGATGAGGCTGCAGTACAACGCGATGCTGAACGAGGCAGTCCGGGATTCGGACCGGCTGACTGTCCGCCCGGATGCCGTGCACCTGCTGGGCGGCCGGCCGGTGGTGGTGTACGACGCGCAGTACCGGGCCGGTACCGACCAGGGCGCCTCGCTTTCGGCAGACCACTTCCAGATGCTGGCCTACTGCACGGCTTTGCGCGTGCCCACGGCCTGGCTGGTCTACGCCGGGGCGGGGGAGGTGAAGCTGAGGCGGATCCTCAACACCGATATCGACATCGTGGAATTCCCCGTGGATCTTTCCCGTCCGCCGTCGGAGATCCTGGCTGCCGTGGCCGACCTTGCGAAGCAGTCCTGGGGAGAAGTGGTGCGCCAGGCGAGCCTCGGGCGCTAGTCCTGCGGCTCCTCCGGCTCCCCATACAGCTCGGCATGTAGTCCGTCATGGCGACCGCTCGATACATCGACTTCCGCTATATCAGGCCCCTGGATGGGCCAAGGTTTCGGCCAGCAGAAAATGCACTGACCTGTGAGAACGATCTCCCAAGACAGACAGGTCTGTCTTGCAGTTTGGGTTAGACTGTTTGTAATGGCAGAGGTACCCAGCTCCAAGCCGTGGAGCGCCGGGAGAGTGCCTTCCGGAGGGCTTCAGACTGGACCGCAGCCGGCCGCCACGCCGGGTGACCCCATTAGGTCGGGAAACCCGTTGCGCGGCGAGGAAATTGCGGTATCCGGTGCTGCTGGAATGCGCGAACGGATCGTTGACGCCTCCTATGACCTTTTCGCCAGCCGCGGTGTCCGGGACGTCGGCATCAACGAACTCATCAGCTGTTCCGGGGTCGCAAAGGCCACGTTCTACCGCCATTTCGCTTCCAAGGACGAGCTCGTGCTCGCGTTCCTGGAGAAGCGCGACCAGGTATGGACGGTCAACGCCATCATGGGGGAGGCGCGGCGCCGGGCGGACACTCCCGAGCAGCAGCTACTGGCCATCTTCGATGTCTTCTCCGACTGGTTCCACCGCACCGACTTTGAGGCCTGTTCCTTCATCAACGTGCTGCTGGAGATGGGCGCCTCGCATCCGCTGGGACGGGCCAGCATTGATTACCTCGCCAGGATCCGTGGTCACGTAAAGCAGCTCGCGGACGAGGCAGGGCTGCAGCGGACCGACGATTTCTCCCGCTCCTGGCACATCCTGATGAAGGGCTCGATCATCTCTGCCGCGGAGGGGGACCTTGAGGCAGCCCATCGGGCCCGCAGGCTGGCCGGCTGGCTGATTGAGGACCACCGGACGTAAGCCGACAACTCAGTTCTGCACCGGCACGGCGAACGTGAACGTGGTGCCTTTCCCCACTTCGCTGCGGAGTGAGACGCGGCCCCCGTGGGCTTCCACAATGGCCTTGCTGATGGAGAGCCCCAGCCCGACGCCGGGAATCGCTGAATTGCGGACGGCTGCGGACCGGAAGAACTTGGCAAAGACTTCCTCCTGGTCCTGCTGGCTCATTCCCATACCTGTATCGCTCACGCTGCACACCATGCGGCCATCCTCGGACCGCAGCGATACCACCACGTCGCCGCCGTCGGGCGAGTACTTGATGGCATTGGAGACGAGGTTGTCCAGCACCTGGGAGATGCGCGCGGCGTCGATGTGGGCCTCCAGCCTGTCCGGGGCATCGGCGCGCAGGTGGATGCCGGATTCCGCGGCCCGCGGCAGGGCGGCGGTGACGCTGGTGCGCACGAGCTCTGCCACGTTCACGGCCTCTGGCGTGACGAGCAGCTGGCCGTTGCGGCTGGACAGCAGGTCCGAGACCAGCGTGAGCAGCCGCTCCGAATTCCGCCGGATGATTTCCAGGGGGCCACGCTGGGAGTCCGTGAGATCGTCGTCGTCGTCCAACAGAAGCTCGACGTAACCAAGAATCGAAGTGAGTGGAGTCCGGAATTCGTGGGAGACGTTGGAGACGAAATCGTCCTTGGCGGCCAGGGCGTTCACCAGCTCGGTGACGTCGCTGAACACGATGACGGAGCCGGCGAAATTCCCGTCCTGGTCCTTCATGGGCCTCGCGCTGGTGGAGATCGCGCGCTGTTCGGCGCCCGCTCCGAGCCACACCAGGTAATCGGTGAATTCCTCGCCGAGGACCGCGCGCCGGACCGGCCGCTGGTCGGTGGGGACCAGCGTAGTCCGGTCGGCGGAAAACACCAGCAGCTGGGACTCGTTGGGGTCGTCGATGGTTGGCGGCGAAGCCAGCTGGTGGTGCTTGCGCTGCTTGCGGTTCATCAGGATGTCATGGCCCTCCGCATCCACGGCGAGGACGCCCAAATGAACCGTGTCTAGGACCGTGTTCAGGAGCCGTTCCTGGCGCTTGCTTCCGGTCAGCACGCCGCGGAGCTGGGAGTCCTTTTCTTCCAGGTCCCGCTGCTGCTCCTCGAGGTCCCGCTGTTGCCGGACCATGCTGAGCGTCATGACGGACACGGTGACGCCGATGCCCAGCATCATCACCGGCAGCAGGAAGGAGCGCGCCAGGTCCTGGCCGGAGACAGCGCCGCGGAGAAACAGCGGCACCCAGATGATCCCCAAGGGAGCGAAGAAGGACAGTGCCACCGCCGTTTTAGGGAACAGCCCGGAGGCGCAGAGCCAGATGACCGGAAAAAACGGCCATGACGCTTAGCCCTGTCAGGCTGTCCTGGCCGCCTTCCCTGCCCAGGCAGATCGACACCAGGTCCAGGAGGGGTATTACCAGGAAAGAGGGATAGGGCAACCGGTGCCACGGCACGGCAAAGCAAAGGATCAGTATTACTGCCTGTGACAGCAGAAAACTGATGAAAAGGGGATTGAGCAGCGTTTCGGGGAAGAACGCCAGAATAAGAAAAGCTGTGATTCCTGCCGTCACAGAAAGCGGCATTTGGCTCAGCATTACCCTGCCCCGCAGGGAGTACTCGTGGAAGGGCCGCCGGAAGAGCAGGATCCGGCCGGAGGAATCTTTCCAGGCGATACTGCTCATGGGCGATGGTCCATCCGGACGGGGCGTGAGAAACGCATAGGAGCAGGATATCCGCCGGGAGCTATACTGCAGACGGGGATGTAGCGGGCTGAGGGGGCTGCGATGGGTGATACACGCGTGGGACTGGTCATCGAGGATGATCACGATATTCGCGAATTGGTTCGTGTTGTTCTGACGCAGGCCGGTTTTGAGGTGCGTGCCGCAAGCAGCGGAGCCGAGGGCGTCCTGGCCGCCAGGGAACTGGACCCGGCGGTCATCACGCTCGACCTCGGACTGCCGGATATCGACGGCTTCGAGGTGGCCCGGCAGATCCGCCAGTTCTCCGATGCCTACATCGTCATGCTCACTGCCCGTGCGGAAGAGCTGGATACCCTGATCGGCCTTGAGTCGGGCGCGGACGATTACCTCACCAAGCCGTTCCGTCCGCGTGAGCTGCGTGCCCGCGTTGCGGCCATGATGCGGCGTCCGCGTTCGACGCCGGATCTCGCCGAGGAGGGCGGCTCACCTGCCGCCGCCGCGGACGAGGGGCGTAAGTACACCCACAACGGCCTCGACCTAAGCTACGACTCCCGGACCGTGGCAGTTGATGGCCAGGAGTTGAGCCTGACCCGCACCGAGTTCGACCTGCTGCATGCCCTGCTGGAGGCGGGCCGCATGGTCCGTACCAAAGCGGACCTGGTGCGCCGGTTGCGGGACGAACCGTACGACGTCGGAAGCTACATCAGCGAGGCGGACGAGCGGTCCGTTGAGGTGCACATGGGCAACCTGCGCAAGAAACTCGGCGATTCGGCACAGAACCCGCGCTGGCTGCAGACTGTCCGTGGCGTGGGATACCGGCTGGCTCCGGCTGAGAACTGAGCACTCCTAGTTTGGGTCAGCCCGCCGTGAGGAACAGCTCCAGCTGTTTCTCGACGGCGGACAGGTCCCTGAGTTCGCACTCCCAGACGGTGAGTACCTCCCAGCCGTCGTTTTCCAGTTGCCTGCGCTGGCTGGCATCGCGGTCCCGGGTGCGGGCGCGTTTCGTTTCCCAAAATTGGGCATTGGCCTTGGGCGCGTGCTGGCCCACCTTGCAGTCATGGAAATGCCAGAAGCAGCCATTGACGAAGATGACCTTGCGCCGTCCGGCGAAGACGAGATCCGGGTTGCCGGGCAGCTTGATGCCGCGCGAGGCGCCGTGCAGGCGGTACCGGTAGCCCTTGGCGTGCAGGAGGCTACGCACGAGCAGTTCGGGCTTGGTGTTCTTGCCCCGGATCCGGGACATGTTCCAGCTGCGCTGCTCAGGTGTCAGCCGGTCCGCCATATTTCCAGTCTAGGCCGGCAACCCTGCTAGAAATCGCGCTCCGGCTGTTCGCCAAACTGGAAGTGCCGGCCGCTCACGGATCCGGGATCGATCTCCACATAGAAGTCCTTCAGCGTGGGCACCCAGGACGAGAGCCCCAGCTCTTCGGCCTCGGCAATCTCCGCCGACTTGCTCAGGACGCGGGCCGTGCCGCGGAGCACCACCGACCACGCCTGGTCCGACATGATTCCGTCCGTCTCGAACAGGACCCTGTCGTTGATGGTCACCTGGGCGAGCTTGTTGCCGGGCGCTGTGCGGAAGTACAGCTTCCTCCGGCTCGTCACGTAGTTGACGGGGAAGATATCCGGCTCGCCCGCCACGGTGACCACCAAGCGGCCGTGCGTGGTGCCCTCCAGAAGCTGCCAGCACTGCCCTTCGTCGAGGACCAGGATGGGATCGCCGTCGGCGTGGTTGAACATCATGTGCTCCATTCTTCTACAGCTTGTAGAAAAACGACAGGGGTATGGACAGATTTTCCCAGCAAGCGCGGAGCTGCGACACGGGGCAAGGGAGCGTTTGACGGGCGCGTAAGACACTTTACACCGCTGTAATCCCGCCGGAATCGTGCTGTCGCACGGTGTGACTAGCGTCGGCAAGGACAAACCGGTGACGAAAGCGGATGCCTAATGACTAATGACCTGAAGGACAGCGAACTGTTGGATAGCCCGGGCGGCGGTGCCGCCGTCGGAGGTTCCGGCGTCGGACTGGATACCAAGCGGCCACGGGCGGCCGGTAACCCGGCGGCCGGTAACGCAGACGCCTTGAGCGCCACGAAGGAAAGCCTGGAGGATTACACGCTCAGGTTCGCGCCGCGTTCCTACCGCAAGTGGAGCGCCGGCGTGGTGGCGACGAGTGCGCTGGGAGGCATTGCCTACCTGGCTGATTTCTCGATCGGGGCGAATATCGGGATTGCCTACGGCACGGTGAATGCGATCCTCGGAATTGTGGTGGCCGCCGTAATTATCTTCGCGACGGGTTTTCCCCTCGCCTATTACGCAGCCCGGTACAACATCGACTTGGACCTGATTACCCGCGGCTCCGGATTCGGCTATTACGGCTCCGTGGTGACAAACGTGATCTTTGCAACCTTCACGTTCATCTTTTTTGCGCTTGAGGGGTCGATCATGGCGCAGGGCCTCGAGCTGGGGCTGGGAATTCCGCAATGGCTGGGTTACGCCGCGTCCACGATCATCATCATTCCGCTGGTCATTTACGGGATGAACACGCTCGCTAAACTCCAGGTCTGGACTACGCCGCTGTGGCTGCTCCTCATGGTGGTTCCGGTCGGCTACCTGCTGGTGACCCACCCCGGCAGCATCGATGACTTCTTCGCCTACACCGGGAATTCCGGTGCGGCGGGCACCAATCTGGCCTCGGTCATGCTTGCCGCAGGCGTCTGCCTGTCGCTGATGGCACAGATTGCGGAGCAGATCGACTACCTGCGATTCATGCCGCCCAAGACCGCCGACAACAAGGGTGCATGGTGGCGCGCCGTGATTCTCGCCGGACCGGGCTGGGTTCTGTTCGGTGCCATCAAGCAGATCGTGGGAATGTTCATCGCCGTCTACCTGATCGCCAAGCTGGATCCGGCGGCCTCGGCCACTGCGAATGAGCCGGTGCACCAGTTCCTCGGCGTCTACGAGGAGATGATGCCGGCGTGGCTCGCGATGAGCCTGGCCGTGGTGCTGGTGGTCATTTCCCAGATCAAGATCAACGTCACCAACGCCTACTCCGGCTCGCTGGCGTGGACCAACAGCTTCACCCGCGTGACCAAGACCTACCCGGGGCGCATGGTGTTCGTGGCGGTGAACCTGCTGATTGCTTTGATCCTAATGGAAGCCAACATGTTCGACTTCCTCAACACGATTCTGGGCTTCTATGCCAACTGCGCCATGGCCTGGGTGGTCACGGTGGCCTCGGACATCGCCATCAACAAATACCTGCTGAAGATCTCACCCAAGACCCCCGAATTCCGGCGCGGCATGCTGCACGCCGTGAACCCGGTTGGGTTTGTGTCCATGCTGGTTTCCGCCGGGGTGTCAATCGCGGTGTTCTTTGGTGCCTTTGGTTCCGGAATCCAGCCGTACTCGCCGATTTTCGCAGTGGGCCTGGCGCTCGTCCTGCCGCCGGTTCTGGCGGTCCTGACCAAGGGCAGGTACTACCTGCGCCGCACGGATGACGGCATCGAGCTGCCGATGTTCGACGCCGACGGGAACCCCAGCGACGCAAAATTGCTCTGCCACGTGACCGGGATTGAGTTCGAACGCCCGGACATGGTGCGCTCTGCCCAGGACGGGCCCGACGGCGAACCCCAGTATGTCTCGTCGCTCGCGTTGTCGACGGATAAGACGGGGGAGCTGGTACTGCCGGCGCAGCTGGTCCTTCCGGCTCAGCCCCTCCGTCCGGGGCAGCCCAGGGGGTAGTGCCGTGTAGGGCGTGAGCGACGCCACGATGACGGCGTCGTGATGGGGGACTGAAGAGGGCCCGGTGAGATTCTCACCGGGCCCGCTTTGTGTGGTCCTGTTGCCCTGTGCTTTCGGGAACTTGGGCTGTGGATAACTTTGAACCGAAAAGTGTGACCTCGGTTACCCTTTAACCATTGTTTGGACACAGATGTCTTGAAACCTATCCGGGGGGATTAGCGCATGACTTCTCGTACCTGCATTTCTGAACGCCTCCGTCTGCCTGTGATTTCCGCTGTCGCTGTGTCCGTCCTTGCGCTCGCCGGCTGCAGCGGTGGCGGAGATCCCCAGGCCGGTCCAACTGCCACTGCCGTCGCCTCGCCAGCTGCGTCTGGTTCCGGGGCGGCAGCCGCCACGCCTAGTGCAACCGCTACGCCCAAACCCGTCTACAAGCCGGCCGACGCGAAGGGGAGGGCGCAGAACGTGCCGGTGCCGGTCAAGCCAGCCCTAGCGGATAGGAACACGAAGGAGGGGCTGGAGGCGTTTGCCAAGTATTGGTACGCCTTGCTGAATTACGGCTTCGAGACGGGTGACTTGTCATCCTGGGCAAAGCTAACTTCGACTTCCTGTGAGTTTTGCAACCTGCTCCAAAACAGTGTCGCAGTCGGCTACAAGGAGGGACGTTGGCAGGCTGGCGGCCGCCTTTCCGCTCGGTCTGCCGAGGCGAGGTTCAAGCCGGGGGCGGCAAGTCAGCAGGTTGTAGTGCAGGTGATTCAGGAGAAAACGCACTACTACAAAGCAGATAAAAGCGTCGGAAGAAGTCCTGCTCCTGGCTCGAATACTGCTTCTGTGGTTGTAGCGAAATATGCCGATGGCCATTGGGCTGTTTCCGACCTCCACCTTATTCAGTAGCCGGTGACGAAATGAGCCTTAGGGCGACTATTTCCGTGACTCTTGCCGCCGCTCTAGCGTTTAGCCTGCAGCAGCAAGCTCATGCATTTGACGACGATTACGGCGGTTCCGTCGACTATGGTGAAGCAGGCATCATTGTAGGTGGTTGGGTACGCGACGAGGCGACAGATGAATTCCTTCCTGCCCCGCCTGGCTATGTCAGTAGCGACCCCAACCAATACAACGCTTTTCCACAATGCCAGGTGGACGATGGCAACTTGGCTATTGATTGCTTGGCAAAGCAGCGCGTGTGTCCAGCGAGAGCCGATGGGAAGCCCGGCGTGCCCGTGATCTGGAAGGTCGCCCCTCGGGAAATAGAGAATCCGACCTGGACCGACTGGCAAGGCAACGGTGGCGGACCGACGTGTCTCTACGACAGGAATCCCGAGGATCTTCTTCCCCGAATCGCCGCTCTCATCCAGAGGGCATTCGATAGGCTCCCCGTCACTCCGGGAACCTTAACCGCACAGCCCAGCCCGCATACTCTCCGTGGCGCGGAGACCAACTTCTACGCCAAGGCTACAGAGCAGGCATTCGACATCACCATCCTGGCCCAGAAGGTTCACATCATCGCCAAGCCCGTGCAATACCGCTGGGACTACGGCGACGGCAGGGCGCTCGGCCCCACGACCACCATGGGCGGCCCGCTCCCGCAGGACCGCTGGGGTGAGAAGACTCGGACCAGCCACGCCTACGCCGCGACCGGCGACTTCAACGTCGTCCTCACCACGTACTTCCAGGGAACCTACTCCGTGAACGGCGGGCCGGACCTGCCAATTCCCAACCAGGGTCAGTTCAGTTCTGCGCCTCAGACCGTTAGCGTGTGGCGCTCAGTCACTCGCAATTATGCCGACGACTGCAACACCAACCCGCAAGGTGAAGGCTGCCCTCGCGCTGCTCCGGGGAACCGCTAGAACTGCGCCGACCCCTACGCCCGCAGTTCCCGGTCCAACCGTGCCATTTTGGCCCGCAGCAATTGAAAGCGCGGATCAGCCGCCCCGACCACTTGCTCAACCACCGCAACAGCGGCGGAGTCGGCGGCGCCCATGTCCGTGGAGCACCATCGCAGGACCAGATCGGCTTCACCGCTGGCGCGCACCGAGGCGCCCACGGCCTCGTTGAGTTCATCGCGCATGAGTTCAATGGCGAAGTTGGCTGAACGGGTGAGCAGCTTCGCGGGATACAACGCCAGTGCGTCGGCCACGCGCCCCGCACGCAGGTGGGCGGCCACCATCGACGCGTCGGTCTCAACCTGCACCTCCGCGGTGAACCGGTACGGATTGGGTTCCACAACGTTCCCAAGTAACCGGCGGATCCGGTGCATCTCAGTCCGCACCGATGCGGCGGCACCGTCCTCGCCATACAGCTCGTACGCCAGTTCCTCAGCGCTCCAGCCATCGGACCGGGAGGCGAGCAACGCCAGGATTTCCGCACGGCGCAGGGTCAGCGTACGCGGCGCACCGCCGTCGACCTCTGCAGTGGGCCTGTCACCCAGTATCCGCAGGGTCAACGTATGGGGCGTGCGGCTGGTTTGTGCTGCCGGAACCAGGCCTCTCCGCTCCGGCACTGCACCGATCGTTGGCGCGCCCGTAGACTTCAGCAGTTCCTCGGCCAGCCGGACTCCGCACCGCACCATCCGCAGGCTGTCTGGCGTCACGGATTCGATCGGGCCGGAGACATCCAGGACGCCCAGGACGTCGTCCGTGAACGGATCCCGGATCGGTGCCGCGGTGCAGGCCCAGTCATGGTGCGTGCGAACGAGGTGCTCCGCGGAGAACAGCTGAGCCGGGGTGCCGGTGACCAGGGCCTCGCTGATCGCGTTGGTTCCCACTCCGGACTCGGACCAGTCGGCGCCTTCCACGAACTCCAGGGCATCCGCCTGCCTAAGAGCGTGACGGCTGCCGATCCGCCAAAGAACCTCGCCGAGGTGGTCCGTGACAATGAGGAGGTGCCGCCCATCCGTCGTCTCGTCGGCAATCAACTGGGACAGTGCTGGCATCACAGCTGCCAGGCGGTGGTCGGCACCCAGCCGACGGGCTTCGCTGACGTCGTGGCGGTGGACGGGCCGGTGCCGGTCGGGATCAATGCCAAGCGCCAGGGACCGCTGCCAAGAGCTCACGAGTGACGGGGCGATGTACGGATCTGGGTGTCCGGAAATGGTGGCTTCATGGGCCTGTCGGAGCGCCCGGGCGTACTCGAGGGGCGAAGTAAAGCGGAGGTCGCGTGCCTGGGCGGCAGCATCAGACTTCGGCATACGCGTCCTCTCAACTCGCCATTGAATCGTGCCCCGACCGCCCATCACAGGACGAAAAACGTGCAACCCGATTGTAACCCTCCACGGCTTTTACTTGTGATGCGGGTCACGGAGGCGGCGGGGTGGCTGCCCCCGCATCAGCAACGTGGCACCCGGCCCATAAACGGCCGGGTCATCAAAGGAAAGAGGAATCATGCCCGAGACACCAAACGGCATCGTCGCCGGCTGGCTGGAGCAGTTCGACGAGGCGCTGCGCACGAAGGACACCGACGCCGCGCTCGAGTTGTTCGAGGAAGAATCGTACTGGCGCGACTTCGTGTCCTTCACCTGGAACCTCAAGACGATGGAAGGCAAGGACAGCATCAGGCGAATGCTCGATGCCACCCTCGACGACGTCGGGCCGCATAACTGGGCGCTCGCCGAGGATGCCACCGGCGATGCGTCCAGCACCGAGGCCTGGGTGACATTCGAGACTGCGCAGGCCCGCGGCTACGCCCACATGCGCCTTCGCAGCGGCAAGTGCTGGACCCTGCTCACCACCATGCAGGAGCTCAAGGGATTCGAGGAGAAGAAAGGTCCCAACCGCGAGCAGGGCGTGGCCCACCGCATCGAGAAAGGCCGACGGTCCTGGCTTGAACTCAAGGAGGAGCAGGCTGCCAAGCTTGGCTACGAGGAGCAGCCCTACACTGTGATCATCGGCGGCGGCCAGGGCGGCATCGGACTTGGCGCACGGCTTCGCCGGCTTGGTGTTCCCACCATCATCATTGAGAAGAACGCGCGGCCGGGTGACTCGTGGCGAAACCGCTACAAGTCCCTGCACCTGCACGACCCCGTCTGGTACGACCACCTGCCGTACATGAAGTTCCCCGACGACTGGCCCGTCTTCGCTGCCAAGGACAAGATCGGCGACTGGCTGGAGTACTACACCCGGATCATGGAGCTCAACTACTGGTCCAGCACCGAATGCACCAACGCACGCCGGGATGAAGACCGGGGCGAGTGGGAAGTCAGCGTGGTCCGCGACGGCGAACCGGTTACCTTGCGCCCGAAGCAGCTCGTCTTCGCGCTGGGCGTTTCCGGTTATCCGAACGTTCCAAAGTTCGACGGCGCCGAGTCGTTCCTGGGGGAGCAGTACCACTCGTCCAAGCACCCGGGCGGCGGGGACTGGACGGGCAAGAAAGCTGTGGTGATCGGGTCCAACAACTCGGCGCACGACATCTGCGCCGACCTCTGGGAGCACGGTGCCGACGTCACCATGGTCCAGCGCTCCTCCACGCACATCGCCCGCAGCGAGTCGCTCATGGACCTTGCGCTCGGCGACCTCTATTCGGAGAAGGCGCTCGCCAACGGGGTGACCACTGAGAAGGCCGACCTCCTGTTCGCCTCGCTGCCGTACCGGATCCTGCCCGAGGCACAGATCCCGGTCTACCAGGAGATGGCGCGGCGCGACGCCGACTTCTACTCCGAGCTTGAGGCCGCCGGCTTCGACCTTGACTTCGGCGTGGACGGTTCCGGGCTCTTCCTGAAGTACCTGCGGCGCGGTTCCGGCTACTACATCGACGTCGGCGCCTCGCAGCTGATCATCGACGGCAGGGTGAAACTCGCCAACGGCCAGGTCGGCAAAATCACGGGCAACGCCGTCGTCCTCGATAACGGCACGGAGCTGGAAGCTGACGTGATCATCTACGCCACTGGCTACGGATCCATGAACGGCTGGCTTGCCGATCTGGTGTCGCCCGAGGTGGCGGACACGGTCGGAAAATGCTGGGGGTTCGGTTCTGACACACCCAAGGACCCGGGTCCGTGGGAAGGGGAGCTGCGCAACATGTGGAAGCCCACCAACGTGGAAAACCTCTGGATTCACGGCGGCAATCTTCACCAGAGCCGGCATTACTCCAGCTACCTCGCGCTGCAGCTCAAGGCACGCATGGAAGGCTTGCCCACCCCGGTGTACGAGCTGCAGCCCTCCCACCACACCCGCTAAGAGGAGTACGTCATGAAAGCGGCACGTTTTCACGGCCAGCGCGACATCCGGATCGAGGACGTTCCGGAGCCGGAGCTGCGCCCGGGCGCGGTCAAAATCGCCGTGGCCTGGTGCGGCATCTGCGGAACCGACCTGCATGAATTCCGGGGTTCATCGGCCTGGGCGGCGGCGGGGGTGGACTCAGCGAAAAAATCGTCGTCGACTCGCGCTGGGTCCATCCCGTGGGCTCCATTCCGCTGGAGGAAGCTGCGCTGATCGAGCCGCTGTCCGTGGCCTATCACGCAGTCAGCCGCAGCGGGCTGACTGCGGGGAACGTGGCCGTCGTCGGCGGTGCCGGGCCCATCGGCCTGCTGACATCGGCCGTGCTCAAGGGACTGGGCATCACAACGATCGTCACGGAACTGTCCGCCGCCCGGAAGGAGAAAGCGGCCTCTTCGGGCGTCGCCGACCACGTCATCGATCCGAGTCAGGAGGACGTCAAGGCACGTGTGCTGGAACTGACCGCGGGGGAGGGCGCCGATGCTGCCTTCGAGTGTGCCGGCGTCAATGCGGTGCTGGACAGCATGCTCGACTTGGTGCGGCCAGCGGGTGTTGTGGTCAATTGGACGATCTCGTGGACAAGGGATTCGACACCCTGATCAACCACAACGACACCGCGGTCAAAATCATCGTGCACCCCTAGGGAAGCGGGCCAGCCAGCAGACATGTCCGACGGCGGCACCCAACTGGGGTGCCGCCGTCGGCATGCCTGAGGTGCTTTGCGCAGTGGACTCGACCACACCCGGAATAGTTGCACACGCTAGGCAGTTGGAGCTGGTGAACCTGATGCATTCTGAAAGGAACTCCGCATGCTGTTTTCCCCGCTGACACTCGGCGAGCTCGAACTTTCCAACCGCCTCGTCATGGCCCCGCTGACCCGTCTTCGCAACGGCGTGGAAGGCGTCCCCGGACCCCTGGTCGTGGAGCATTACCGCCAGCGCGCGTCGCTTGGCCTGATCGTCAGCGAGGGAACCTACCCCAGCCCGGCCGGCCGCTCCTACCCGGGACAGCCCGGGCTGGTGACCCCCGAGCAGATCGCCGGCTGGAAGAAGGTTACCGACGCCGTCCACGCCGAGGGCGGCCGAATTTTCGCCCAGATCATGCACGGCGGCCGCGTCTCGCATGAGGACATCAACGGCGGCCACCGCGTCGTGGCTCCCAGCGCCATCGCCGTCGAAGGTGAAACGCGGACCTACAACGGCAAGCAAGCGCACCCCGTCCCGCACGAGCTCTCCATTGACGAGCTGCCTATTGTCCGGGAAGAGATCGTCACGGCGTCGCGCAATGCCATTGAGGCAGGGTTCGACGGCGTTGAGCTGCACTCCGCTAACGGTTACCTTCTCCACGAGTTCCTGGCGCCCAACACCAACGTCCGCACCGACAGCTACGGCGGTTCGCCCGAGAACCGCGCCCGCTTCGTCATTGAGACGGTGAACGCAGTCGTGGAGGCGCTCGGCGCCAACCGCGTCGGAATCCGCATCTCGCCCGAACACAACGTTCAGGGCATCGAAGAGACCGACGCCGCCGACGTCCGGGCAACTTACGAGGTGCTGGTCAACTCCATCGCCCCGCTGGACCTGGCTTACCTGAGCATCCTGCACGCCGACCCGACCGGCGATCTGGTGCAGGACCTGCGGTCACGCTTCAACGGCACGTTCCTGGTCAACACCGGCTTCGGCGTCATCACCACACGCGAGGAAGCGCTGGCGCTCGTGGCTGACGGCCACGCGGACGCCGTCGTCGTGGGCCGGCCCGCCATCGCCAACCCGGACCTCGCCCGCCGCTGGCGCGAAGGCCTGCCGCTGAACGAACCGGACCAGTCCACGTTCTACGGCGAGGGCGCGAAGGGTTACACCGACTACCCGGTGTACCAGCCCGCCTGACCCTCGCGCTGGTGCAGCACGCCTTTTGAACAGCCAAAGGAACCACCCGTTCGCCGGGTGGTTTCTTTGGCTTAACGGGGCGTTTTTTCTTGAGTGAATCTTGACCCTTTGACGCATGGAGTCCTGAGTTAGCCCCTGCATTGTTCTGTTCAGCAGGAAAACTACTCAGCATTTACCCGAAGGGTCTCATCATGAAGAACAGCGCACTGATCAAGGGAACCGCTGCCATCGCCGTTGGAGCTGCATTGCTGCTGGGCGGCGGCGGCACCCTGGCATCCTGGAATGCATCCGACACCCAAACCCCGGGCACCGTCGTCGCCGGTGACTTGGACGTGGTGGCCGACACTGGCGTCTGGACGGACCGCAACGGCGCCCCCGTCACCATCTCCACCTACAAGGTTGTCCCCGGTGACAAGCTGACCTACACCCAGGTCCTGAACGTGACCCTGACGGGCAACAAGATGGCTGCGAACGTCACCGCTACAGGCACCGGCGCGGTGAACGGATTCACCGCCGCCAACGTCGTCGTCACCGACCCCGTCCTGACCGTCGGCGGTACGGCGGTCAGCAACCCGCTGACCACCAGCGGCACGGTCACCGCCACGATCACCTTCGAATTCAAGTCCAGCACCACGGGCCGTTCAGATGTGACCAAGACCTACAACTTCGGCAACGTCTCCTTCGCCCTAAACCAGGTCACTCAGACGGGTCTGTCCTAAGCCGCTTCCGGCCGTCGCTCAGGGCGGCCGGAAGTCCAAACGTCGGCAGTTATCGAATGAGGGTCAGGAGGAGCCATGCGCATCCCGCGCCACCTGCGGGCCGCGGCGCTCGTCGCCGTGGCAGTGCTCCTGGGCCTCCTGACCGTTGAGGGCAGCTATGCACTCTGGTCTGCTGCTGCCTCCGCGGCACCCGGAACCGTGACATCAGCCTCTTTCGACGTGAACCTCTCGGGGCCCTCAACGCCGTCGACCAACATGACACTGGCAGGGGGACAGTCGGCAATCGTGGCGGTAAATCCGTCCGGTTCGCTGACGCCGGGAAGCGCTGTCTATTCCAACGTTTCGGTTACCAACAATTCCGACGCCGGAGGCCAATTCAACCTCAGCGTCGCCACGGGCCCGGCGGCAAAGAGCAATGTTGCGCCGGGTGATATGGCGCAATATCTCACTGTCAGTGCCAAGTTCGCGGCAAATGCAGCCGCCTGCGGCACAACGGCGTACACCAACATCGCTGCTGCCGGACTAGCACCGGTGGCCGTCGCAAAATTGGCCAGCACAACGCTGTGTTTCGAAGTCAAACTCGCCTCCAACGCTCCAGCCACCGTGAAAGGACAATCCGTGACCATCACGATTCCCCTCACCGCCACGCAGCTCTGCGGGGTGCCCAGTGGCTGCGCCTAGTATTCTTCCGACGTCGGAGGCCGCAGTGGCCGGTCCGGCTGACGGTCCGGATTCCGGCGTCACCGGCGGGGCCGGTTCGGCGACCGGCGGTTCCAAGGGCAGCGTCCGCGGCGGCCGCAGGGCTGTCCGGTGGCTCGTGGCGGCAGGCAGAACCGTCAACTTCGTGCTGCTGGTGGTCGCGGTGTTTGCTGCACTGGTGCTCATCCTGGTCCCCAAGGCCGCGGGGTCCCAGACCTACGCGGTGCTGACGAACTCGATGGCGCCCAAGTACTCGCCGGGCACCTACCTGGTGGTCAAGCCCACCGCTTTCAGCGAACTGAAGGCCGGGGATGTCATCACGTTTCAGCTGGAGTCGGGAAAACCCGCGGTGGAGTCTCACCGCATCATTGGCTTTGGAACCACGCAAACGGGGGAGAACACCCTCATCACCAAGGGTGACAACAACGACATCACCGATCCCAATCCCGTTCGCGAGCCGCAGGTGAAGGGCAAGCTCTTCTACGCCGTCCCGTATGTGGGCTACGTGGCCAACGCACTGGGGAACGCAGACCGCGGCCTCTGGATGTCGGTGGGTGCTGCCGGCCTCTTCGGGTACGGCGCCCTGCTCATCTTCCGGCACATCCGCAGCCGGCGCCGCGAAACGGGTGCAGCGGCATGAAAACCCCCGACGTCGTCCAGGCCAGGGTCCCCGGCACGATGCTGGCCCTGTTCGCCTTCATGCTGACGGTGCTGCTGGGCATCGGCGGCACGTCCGCGGTCGCACTGTGGCAACAGTCAGCAACGGCGACGGTGTTGGTCTCCGCTGCCGCCAACTGGGGTCCCCCGACAATAACCTTGGCCTGCACGCCCAGCACCAACGAAAAGACTGCGACTCTCGCGGTAAGTTCTGCCCAGACGCCTACGCTGCTCACAATTGCTGCACGCCAAGCCAACGGCACCTATAGCCCACTCGCCATCGAGTACCCCGCCGACCTCAACGCGCAGACGTTCACGTTGACCGAGACCTCGCCCATCGTCATTGCCAACGCCGGTGCCACCTCAATGACTGTCCGCGTGACCGGTACCTTCTCGGACGGTCAGAAAGCGACCGCGGAATGGACCCTGGGCATCGTCACCACCGGCGGGAAGGTCAAGTGCGCGCCGTAACGTCTGCCTGAACCTGCCAGCCTTCCCCGAGGCGTCCCTATAGGATCTGATCATGCAAAAAGCGTCCAACGGCACCCGCGCCGGCAGCCGGCCCGAGGATCCGACCGGGCGCAAGGCAGGCCGGACTGTCAGCCGCCAGGTCCTGGCCGACCACGTATACGAGGAGCTGCTGGCCTCGCTCATGGACGGCCGGCTGGAACCAGGGGCGGCCGTCAGCATCGACGGAACTGCCCGCGAGCTGGACGTTTCCCCGACCCCCGTCCGCGAAGCATTGGCCCGCCTGGAACACACCGGCATGGTCCGCAGGGTGGCGCTCAAGGGTTACCGCGTGGCGCCGGTGTTCACCCGGGAGGACTTTGCGGATCTCATGGAGGCCCGCCTCGCGATCGAGCCAGTCAACGCCCGGCTTGCCTGCGCGCGCCTGAACCCGCACCGTCTCGCCGAGCTTGAGCAAACAGTCACCGACCTGAAGTCGGCGCCGCGCGGCCCGTCCTTTGCTGAGTACAAGGACTACCTCGAGGCCGACGAGCGCTTCCATCAGCTGATTGCCCAGCAGACGGACAACCAGTTCCTCGTCGGCGCCTACGCTGCACTCGGGGGACAAGTCCAACGCTTCCGGCTTTTCGGGGGAGTGGGGATCACCGATGCCGAGAATGCCATCGCTGAGCACCAGTCCGTCCTGGACGCATTGTCCGGCGGCGATCCCGAGAAGGCCGAAGCCGCCATGGCAGCCCACATCCAGAAGGTCCGCGAGCGCGCCATGGCGGACGCTCCGGAGGAGTAGCGGCACTCGCGCAGTAGCGACGGCGCACCCCAAGTAGGTAGCAGCAGCGGGCGTTCCCAGCCGTGGGAACGCCCGCTGCTGCTACCCAGTTGGGGGAGGCGTAGCGTGGGAGGTGCAATGACTTCATGCCTCGAACGTGAGGCCCTTCACATGCCGACGGCATCCCTATAGGATCTTCGATGGTCGGTAATCACGGCTGGCGGCGAAGTAGGTGTGACCTTGACAACTCCATATAGATAGTAAATCCTATAGGAAACAGGATCCACGAGGGAGTGAACACCATGGCTTACACCGCCGACAACTGGCCCATCACCGCGGCACTGCTGCAGTTCCCGGGCGTCGACGCTCAGGGCACCCACATCAACGACGCTGACGCCTCCGCCTGGGCGGAGGTCTTCACGGAGGTCAAGGAAGCCGGCTTCGCCAACGCCGATCTCACCGACAGCTGGGTCCGTCCCGGCGATCTGAGCAAGCAGCGCCTCGCCGAGTTCAAGCAGACCGCGGACAGCGTCGGCATCGGCATCCCGGTCATCTCCGCCATCCGCCAGAGCGTGATCGAGGAGGGCAAATGGGAGGACAACCTGGCCTACAGCCACCGCACGATCGACGCCGCCGCTGAGCTCGGCTGCGAAGTGGTTTCCTTCGGCCTGCACCAGGCCATCACCCCGGAACAGCAGAAGCAGCTCTGGTTCTGGACCGTCGAAGGCTACAAGGACCCGGTCGGCGACAAGGAAGCCTGGAACAATGCCGTTGCCCGTTTTCAGGAACTTGGCCGCCACGCGGCAGAGGTGGGCGTCCTGCTCTCGCTCGAGATGTACGAGGACACCTACATCGGCACCGCGGACTCCTCCGTGCAGTTCGTCCAGGACATCGGCCTGTCCAACGTCGGCCTCAACCCCGATCTGGGCAACCTGATCCGCCTGCACCGGCCGATCGAGGACTGGCGGGAAATGGTTGCCAAGACCCTGCCGTACTCCAACTATTGGCACATGAAGAACTACATCCGTGACGAGGACGTGGCACGCGACATGTACGTTGGCATGCCTGCCCCCATGGAAAGCGGCCTGATCAACTACCGCGAGGCGTTCAAGGTTGCCCTCTCCGTGGGCTTCCAGGGCATCCTCTGCACCGAGCACTACGGCGGCGACGGCCTCTCCGTGACGGCCAGCAACCAGGATTACCTGCGCCGCCACGTGCTGCCCAAGAAGGAAGGCTACGCCCTCGGCCAGAGCCAGGTGGCGCAGGGCCGTCAGCAGCCCGCCGCCGTCGCCCACTAAGACAGCCCGGCAGAACCGACCAACCAACCCGGATTCAATGAGGAACCATGACCCAGATCTTCGACAATCCCGCTGATTTCGCAGACGAGGCGCTCGACGGCTTCGTGGCCGCCAACCGCGGGTACGTTGCCCGCGTGGACGGCGGCGTCGTCCGCTCCACCGAGATCCCCGCCGGCCAGGTGGCCCTCGTGGTGGGCGGCGGCTCGGGACACTACCCGGCCTTCGCCGGCCTGGTCGGGCCTGGCCTGGCCGCCGGGTCCGCGTGCGGCAACATGTTCGCCTCGCCGGCTGCCGGACAGGTTTACCGCGTGGCCAAGGCGGCAAACGCCGGGGGCGGCGTGCTGCTGAGCTACGGCAACTACGCCGGCGACGTCCTGCACTTCGGCCAGGCACAGCTTCGGCTCAACGCCGAAGGCATCGAGACGCGCACCGTGCTGGTCACGGATGACATCGCCAGCGCGCCGCTGGACCAGATCGAGAAGCGCCGCGGCATCGCCGGCGACCTGACGGTCTTCAAGATCGCAGGCGCCGCGGCCGAGGCCGGTCTGAGCCTGGACGAGGTGGAGCGGCTCGCCATCAAGACGAACTACCGTACGCGTTCGCTCGGCGTCGCCTTCGACGGGTGCACCCTTCCCGGCGCATCCGAGCCGCTGTTCCACGTCCCGGCCGGGCAGATGTCGCTGGGCCTGGGCATCCACGGCGAACCGGGCATCTCCGAGCACCCCATGCCCACCGCGTCCGAGCTCGCCGAGTTGCTGGTCTCCCGGCTCCTCGAGGACAAGCCGGACGACGCCGGCGACCGAGTGGTTGCCATCGTCAACGGCCTGGGCACGGTCAAGTACGACGAGCTGTTCCTCCTTTTCGGCAAGGTCGAAAAGCTCCTCAGCGCCGCCAACCTGACCGTCGTGGAACCGGAGTGCGGCGAACTCGTCACGAGCCTGGACATGTCCGGACTCTCGCTCACCCTGCTGTGGCTCGACGACGAACTCGAGCAGTTCTGGGCCGCGCCGGCCGACACCCCTGCCTTCCGCAAGGGCAACACAGCGCCGCGCGCCCGCCGCGAACTCTCCAGAGTCGAAGACACAGCCGCCGAGGAGACCGAAAAGGCAACCGCGGCGTCCGCTGACCTGGGCCGGCTGGCAGCCGCCGTCCTCGCCCAGGTGCGGGACGTCGTCGTCGAGCATGAAGCGGAACTCGGCGACCTGGACGCGATCGCCGGCGACGGCGACCACGGCATCGGCATGCGCCGCGGCGTTGATGCGGCCGCCGCGGCCGGCGAGCAGAAGGCAGCAGCCGGAACCTCGGTTGAACGCGTGCTCACCGCCGCCGGCGAGGCGTGGAGCGAGCGCGCCGGCGGAACGTCGGGGGCGCTGTGGGGTACCGCCGTGATGGCAGCCGGCCTCGCGCTCGGCAACCGCGATTCGTACGCCGCCGGGGACGCGGCCGCCGCCGTGTCCGCCTTCAGCAACGCCATCACCGAACTCGGCAAGGCAGAGCCGGGGGACAAGACCATGGTTGACGCCCTCGTGCCGTTCCGGGACGCGTTCAAAGAAGCGTTCGACGGCGGGGCCTCCCTGGCGGGTGCGCTCACCACCGCCGCTGCCGCGGCGAACGAAGCAGCCCGCCGGACCGCGGACCTGCGACCCCTCAAGGGCCGCGCCCGCCCGCTGGCTGAAAAGAGCCTTGGCCACCCGGACCCCGGCGCAGTCTCGTTCGGACTGATCGCCGAGCGCGTGGCCACTTACCTCGCATCT
The DNA here is from genome assembly GCF_030817195.1 of Arthrobacter globiformis. Lineage (NCBI taxonomy): Bacteria > Bacillati > Actinomycetota > Actinomycetes > Micrococcales > Micrococcaceae > Arthrobacter > Arthrobacter globiformis. The sequence goes on from NZ_JAUSYZ010000001.1 coordinate 1,320,587, forward strand.
GATGCGGCCGCTTCCACACCGGCCGCGTCCCACATGGCCTCGACGGCCGGAAAAGGAGCAACGGAATGAGCAGCACAGAAGGCTGGCGCATTGTCATCGGCAACGATGAGGCCGGCGTTGAATACAAGGAAGCACTGAAGGCCCTGCTGGAGGCGGACCCCCGCGTTGCCTCCGTCGAGGACATTGGCGTCGCGGCCAACGACTCCACCGCGTACCCGCACCTGGCTGTGGCGGCCGCCCGCAAGGTGGCCGAAGGAGAAGCGGACCGCGCGCTCCTGATCTGCGGCACCGGCCTTGGCGTGGCCATCGCCGCCAACAAGGTCCCCGGCATCCGCGCCGTCACGGCGCACGACAGCTACTCCGTGGAACGCTCCGTCCTCAGCAACAACGCCCAGGTCCTCACCATGGGTCAGCGCGTCATTGGGCTGGAACTTGCCAAGAAGCTCGTGGGCGAATGGCTGGAGCACCGCTTCGATGAAAACTCCTCCTCCGCCGCCAAGGTGGAGGCCATCTGCTCCTACGAACCCGACTACACGAAGGCCGACTGAACATGACCGAAACACCCACCAGCTCACGCAAGTTTGCCGTCGTCGGATCCGGCTACATGGGCGGCGGCATCGCCCAGGTCCTCGCCCTCGGCGGGGCACGCGTTGCCCTCGCCGACGTATCCGCCGAGGTGGCACAGAAGAACTACGAGCGCCTGCTCACCGAGTCCGACCAGTTCGTGGCGGACGGCCTGTTTCCCGAGGGATCCACCGAGATCCTGAAGCAGAACCTCTGGGCCGCGAAGGACATCGAGGAAGCCGTGGCGGACGCCGACTTCATCGAGGAGGCGGTGCCCGAGGTCATCGCCATCAAGCACGAGACGCTGGCCCGCATCAGCGCCGCCGCCCGGCCGGACGCCATCATCGGCTCCAACACCTCCACGATCTCCATCGCCGAGCTCTCCCAGCCGGTCGCCAACCCGGAGCGCTTCCTTGGCGTGCACTTCTCCAACCCGTCGCCGTTCATCCCCGGCGTCGAGATCATCCCGCACGAGGGCACCTCCACCGAGACGGTTGCCGCTGTCCGCGACCTGGTCCACTCCGCCAACAAGCAGACGGCCGTGGTCAAGGACGTCACCGGCTTCGTGCTGAACCGCCTGCAGTACGCGCTCTTCCACGAGGCCGCGCAGCTGGTGGAGCAGGGCATCGCGACGGCGGAGGACGTGGACACCCTGGTCCGCACCACCTTCGGCTTCCGGCTGCCGTTCTTCGGCCCCTTCGCCATCGCCGACATGGCTGGCCTGGACGTCTACAACTTCTGCTACAAGTCGCTGCAGACCGACTTCCCGGAGCGCTTCGCCACACCGAAGATCCTCACGGACCTTGTGGAGGCAGGCAAGCTCGGCACCAAGACCGGCGCGGGCTTCCTGAATGTCCCGGCCGAGCGCACCCCCGAGCTGATCGCCTACCGCAACAAGGCCTACGTCGCCATGCAGAAGCTCATCGAGGAACTCGGCCCGGCCCCGATTAACTAATCTCCACCCGCAAGGACCGTGCCCGCAGCCGGGCATGGTCCCGCTGCGCCATGCCCAAAATTCAACGCTTAGGAGCACATCCATGAGTACCTTTCCGCCCGAGCGCACAGCCATTGTCACCGGTGCCGTCTCGGAGCGCGGCATCGGCCGGGCCACCGCCAACTACCTGGCAGAGCAGGGCTGGAACATCGGCATCATCGACCTCGACGACGCCCTCTGCCGGGCCACGGCCAAGGAGATCGCCAGCCAGTACGGCGTCAAGGCCCACGGCGTGGGCGCGAACGTCGCGGACGAGGCATCGGTCCGGGCAGCGATCGACTCCATCGAGGCGGAGCTGCCCCAGATCGTTGCCCTTGCCAACGTTGCCGGTGTCAGCTCGCCGGTCCCGTACCTGGAACTCGACGCCGCCGAATGGGACCGCGTGCTCAACATCAACCTCAACGGCGTCCACTACGCCACCCGCCGCGTCGCCGAATCCATGGCCAAGCACCGGATCGGCCGCATCGTGAACATCTCCTCCGTCTCCGCGCAGCGCGGCGGCGGGACGTTCTCCAAGACCCCGTACTCCGTGGCGAAGGCCGGCGTGATCGGCCTGACCCGTGCCACGGCCCGTGAACTGGGGGAGTACGACATCACCGTCAACGCCATCTCGCCCGGCCCCATCGACACCGACATCATGGGCGGCACCCTGAGCCAGGAACGCAAGGACGAACTGGTCAAGGACCTCGTGGTCAACAGGGTCGGTTCCACCCGCGACATCGCCGCAGCCATCGCCTTCCTCATCAGCGAGGACGCCGGATACATCTCCGGCCAGACGCTGAATGTGGATGGCGGCCTCTACATGCACTAGGAAGGACCGATCATGGCTTCCAACCGGAACACCCAGTCCACCCGGCGGGCAACCGCACAAGCGGGTCCCCGCGGGCATCAGCTCGTGGACCAGGGAACGCAAGATCTACCTGGCCATCGGCGTCCTCGCCAGCTTGGCGGGCGTGCTGCTCATCGCCTTTTCGCTCTGAGGTCTTTCCCGCTAGCCACCCTGATTTGCTCACTTTTACTCAAAGAGGAGTTTGAATGACTGTCACCAACCCATCCACCACGAAGGAGCTGCTGGACTCGCCGGTTCTCAAATCGGCCATTTCCAAGGCGTCCTTCCGGCTCATGCCGATGCTCGTCATCCTGTACGTCGTGGCCTTCCTGGACCGCACCAACGTGGGCTTCGCCGAGGCCGTACTCGAAGCGGACAAGGGCATCAGCGCCGGTGCCTACGCACTGGGCGCCGGCATCTTCTTCATCGGCTACGCCCTGTTCGAAATTCCCAGCAACCTGCTCCTGACCAGGTTCGGTGCCAAGGTGTGGCTGGCACGCATCGCCGTCACGTGGGGCATCGTCTCCGCCTGCTTCGCCTTCGTGCAGGACGAGACCTCCTTCGTGATCCTGAGGTTCCTGCTGGGCGTGACCGAGGCTGGCCTCTTCCCGGGCGTCATCATGTTCCTCGCCGCCTGGTTCCCGAACAAGGTCCGCGTCAAGATGTTCGCCATCTTCTACCTGGCACAGCCGTTCTCCCAGATGATGGGTGCCCCGCTGTCCGGCTGGCTGATCAACATCGGCGACCAGGTTCCCGGCGTCCAGGGCTGGCAGGTCATGTTCTTCGTCGAGGGCATGCTCGCCGTGCTGGCCGGCATCGCCGCCTTCTTCTTCCTGATCAACAGCCCGCAGGACGCCAAGTTCCTCAACAAGGGCGAGAAGAAGGCGTTGCTGGACGTCATGGCCCTTGAGGACAACGTCAAGGAAGAGTCCGGCCCCCGCGGCGTCCTCGCAGCCATGAAGAACGGCCGCGTCTGGTACTTCACGGTCATCTACTTCTGCCTCCAGATCGCCGTGTACGGCGTGACTTTCTACCTGCCCCAGCAGGTGTCCCAGCTGACCGGCCAGAAGGTGGGCCTCGCCGTCGGACTCATGGCTGCCATCCCGTGGTTCTTCGGCATCTTCGCCTGCTACTTCATCGGCAAGGCCGCCAACACCGTGATCCGCCGCCGCGTCTGGGGAACCGGCCTGTTCATCTCCACCGGCCTGTGCATCTTCGGCTCCGCCTGGGCCGGTGCCAACCACCTGCCCGCGCTGGGCATCGTGTTCATCACCCTCGCGGTGTGCAGCTTCCTCTCCATCGGCCCCATCGCCTGGTCGTATCCGACGGCGTTCCTCACCGGAACGGCCGCCGCGGCCGGCATTGGGCTCATCAACTCGCTGGGCAACCTGGGCGGCTTCGTGGCCCCGATCCTGCGGACCACCGTCAACCAGGTCACCGCCTCGGACACCGGCACCATGGGCGTCTACGCACTCGGTGTGCTGCCGTTCCTCGCCGCGGTCATGATGATCGGCACGCGGAAGTTCAAGAACAAGGCCGACGACCTGCTCGAAACCAGCGCCACCGGGAAGGCAGGCACTGCCCAAGAAGAAGTAGTGCTGGAAAAGTAGTCAGCAGCAAAGCACAGAAGCGCAGTATCACCGGCAGTTACTAACTCCAGCAAAGGCAGGAACCCCCGTGACCCAGCTCAGCCAGGCCATCAAGGACCCCGGCACGACTTTCGTCGGCGTCAGCACCAAGATGTACCTGGGCTACGGGGACACCCTGCGCTGGCTGGAGGAACTGCGGCAGCAGGTGGACGCCCGCCCGGCCCTTGCGGCCGGGCGGGTGGTTCCGTTCGTGATTCCCTCCTTCCCCATGCTTCCGGCCGCCGGGGACATCGTTGCCGGGTCGCCGCTGGTCCTGGGTGCCCAGAACTGCGGCTGGGCGGACGGCCCGTGGACGGGTGAGCTCTCTCCGTCGCTGCTTGCCGAGCTGGGCGTGGGACTCGTGGAGATCGGCCATGCCGAACGGCGGCGGCACTTCGGCGAGGACGACGCCATGATCGCGCTCAAGGTCAGGGCGGCCGACGGCGCCGGCGTCACCCCGCTGCTGTGCGTGGGGGAGGGGTCGCGCGGCACGGAGACCACCTCCAGTGCCGGAGCAGCCGACGCCGACAGTACTGCGGGCGCGGAAGGCGCCGCCCGGTTCGTGTACGGACAGATCGAGGGCGCGGTCGGCGGCGACTGGGGGCTCGCCGCCCGGCTCGTCATCGCCTATGAACCCGTCTGGGCCATCGGAGCAGCCGAGCCCGCCAGCGCGGGGTACGTGTCCGCCGTCGTGCGTATTCTGCGGGAGCTGCTCGGGGCCCACGGCCTGCAGGAGTTGCCGGTCATCTACGGCGGCTCGGCGAAACCTGGCCTGCTGCCCTCGCTGGAGGGGGTGTCGGGGCTGTTCCTTGGCCGGTTCGCGCACGACGCCGCGAACTTCGGAAAAGTGCTGGACGAAGCACTGTCGCTGTCGGGCGCGGAGCGCTCCTGACAGCGAGCACTAAAGGAAAGCCTCCCGGCCCGTCCCTTCGCTGAGCACGAGCTCGCCGTCCTCAATGGACACCAGGAGGCTCCGTGGCCTGCCGTGGAGCTTCATTTCCGCACTGAGATTGCGGCTGGTGACCTCAACCCCCACCGTTGCGCCTTTTGCCGGCAGTTCAACGGAGACTTCCTCGGCCATGCCCAAAAGCTCCCGGGTGGTGACTTCGCGGTCGTACCGGGCCTCCTTGCCGTTGACCGTGATGGCGACTTCATCATCGTTGAAGCCGTCCTGAAGAATGATGAGCAATTCCTGCATGATGCGCCGCCTAAGTCGATGACCTCCGCTGCATAAAGTCACTACATCACTTAAGGGCCGTTGTGGGTAGTGCGGTTTAGTCGGCCCTCAAACACTGGAACGTCCCCGATGCGGGTGTGTAGGGCAAAATGTTCTGGTGACCCAACAGCCGCAGCACCCCGCCACGCCCACGCCCAGCCCGGCCTCCGCCGCCGGGACAAAGCCGAAGGATATCCCCGCACCGGTGCCGGCAGGCGGCCACGGCGCGGACGATGTCGCAGCCCGAATAGCGGAACAGATCGCCGCCGAGCTCAGCGTAAAGGCATGGCAGGTGAAGGCGGCTGTAGACCTGCTCGACGGCGGGTCGACGGTTCCCTTTATCGCCCGCTACCGCAAGGAAGCCACCGGTACGCTCGACGACGGCCAGCTCCGCGAGCTCGACGAACGCCTGCGCTACCTCCGCGAACTGGAGGACCGCCGTCGGACTGTCCTGGAGGCGATTGCCGCACAGGGGAAGCTGACCCCGGAACTGCAGGCCGCCGTCGTGGCCGCCGACACGAAATCCCGGCTTGAAGACATCTACCTGCCCTTCAAGTCCAAGCGGCGCACCAAGGCGCAGATTGCCCGCGAGGCCGGGCTGGAACCGCTCGCCGACGCCCTGCTCAAGCGCCCGGAACTTGATCCCGAACGCGAGGCGGCCAAGTACCTGAACGCCGAGCACGCCGTCGACGACGCCGCCGCGGCGCTCGCCGGCGCCCGCGCCATCATCGTGGAGCGCGTGGCCCAGGACGCCGACCTTGCCGAGAACCTGCGCGAGCGGCTGTGGACGCAGGGCCGGATGGTGTCCCGGGTGAAGAAGGGCAAGGAATCCGAGGGGCAGAAGTTCGCGGACTACTTCGAGTTTTCGCAGGCACCGTCGGGAATGCCGTCGCACCGCGTGCTGGCGCTGCTACGCGGTGAGAAGGACGGGGTGCTGGAGCTGGACCTCACCGAAGCGGACCCGGCCGACGACGACGCCCTCGCCGCCGCGCGCACCCGTTACGAATCCGCCGTGGCCCGGTTCCTCGGGGTTGCCGACCGCGGCCGGCCCGCCGACTCATGGCTGCTCCAAACCGCCCAGGTGGCATGGCGCTCCCGGGTGCTTGCCCGGCTGACGGCCGACCTGCGGGGACGGATGTTCGCCGCCGCGGAAGACGAAGCCGTGCGCGTCTTCGCCGCCAACCTGCGCGACGTGCTGCTGGCGGCGCCTGCCGGAAACCGCTCCACCCTTGGCCTGGACCCCGGGCTGCGGACGGGCGTGAAGGTGGCTGTGGTCGACAAGACCGGCAAGGTGGTGGCCACGGACACCGTCTATCCGCACGCGCCGGCGCGCAAGTGGGACGAAGCCTTGGCGACGCTGACCCGTCTGGCGCGGCAGCACGCCGTCGAACTCGTGGCCATTGGCAACGGGACGGCGTCGCGTGAAACGGACAAGCTCGCGGCCGAACTGATCAAGCAGCTGTCCGCAGCTGCCGGCACCGGTGGCGCTTCCGGGGCGGCCGCAGCGCCGCAGAAGCTGGTCGTGTCCGAGGCGGGCGCGTCCGTGTACTCGGCGTCCGCCCTGGCCGCTGCCGAACTCCCCGGCATGGACGTGTCCCTGCGCGGCGCGGTGTCCATTGCCCGCAGGCTGCAGGATCCGCTGGCTGAGCTGGTGAAAATCGATCCGAAGTCGATCGGCGTGGGGCAGTACCAGCACGATGTCACGGCCGCGAAGCTGGACCGCAGCCTGGATGCCGTGGTGGAGGACTGCGTGAACGCGGTAGGCGTGGACGTGAACACGGCGTCGCCGGCGCTGCTGAGCCGGGTGGCCGGCGTCGGACCGCTGCTGAGTGAGAACATCGTGGCGCACCGCAACGAACACGGACCGTTCGCCAAGCGCAGCGAGCTGAAGAAGGTGCCACGGCTCGGAGCGAAGGCGTTCGAACAGTGCGCCGGATTCCTGCGGATCACCGGGGGAGCGGAGCCGCTGGACGCCTCCAGCGTGCACCCCGAGGCGTACTCGGTGGCCCGGAAAATCCTGACTGCCGCCGGCGCCTTTCGCGGGTCTGGCGTTTCCGGGGGCACCGGAGGGGCAGCCGCCGGTCTTGCTCCGCTGGCCGACGCCGGACGGCTGAACCCTGCCGATTTCGTCGATGGCACCTTCGGGCTCCCCACCGTGCGCGACATCATCGCCGAACTCGAGAAGCCGGGCCGCGATCCGCGTCCGGCGTTCAAGGCCGCGGCGTTCTCCGAGGGCATCGAGAAGATCTCCGACCTGAAACCTGGCATGGTCCTCGAAGGAACCGTCACCAACGTGGCTGCCTTTGGCGCGTTCGTGGATGTGGGGGTCCACCAGGACGGGCTGGTTCACGTGTCTGCGCTCGCGAACCGGTTCGTCGCCGACCCGCGCGAGGTGGTGAAGTCCGGACAGGTGGTCCGGGTGAAGGTGCTTGAGGCCGATCCGGAGCGGAAGCGTATCTCACTCACGCTAAGGCTCGACGACGAACCGGCCCCTTCCGGCGGCCGCTCAGCTGGCGGACGCGCCGGCGGCGACCGCGACCGGGAAGGCGGCCGCGGCGCCGAACGTTCGGCAGGCGGCAACCGCGACGGCGGCCGGACCCGGACGGCTACTCCTGGCCAGGCTGCCGGAAAGCCCGGGGCACGCCAGGGGAGTGATTCAGGCCAGGCTACGGCAGAGCGCAACAACGGAAGGCGACAGCCGAAGCAGTCCGGCCAGCGGCCAGCTCCAGCGGATACAGCCATGGCCGAAGCCCTGCGCCGGGCCGGCCTGGGTAAGTAGGCTCCCGGTCGCGGGCAGCCGTGTCGCTGGCCGTATCCCGGGCTGGGCGGACGCCGGTGACTACAGTAGCCCCTATGAGTTTTACGAGGCCGGAGACTTTTACCACCCGTCCTACGCTGCAGGGCACGTTCGGCATGTCCGCCACGACCCATTGGCTCGCTACCGGCACTGCGCAGGCAGTGCTGGAGCGGGGCGGCAACGCGTTCGACGCGGCCACGGCCGCCGCCTTCGTACTGCATGTGGTGGAACCGCACCTCAACGGGCCGGGCGGTGACATGACCGGCGTCTTCAGCACGGCGGAGGAACAAGGGAAACCAGTGGTCCTGATGGGCCAGGGCCCGGCTCCCGCGGGCGCGACGGTCCAACACTTCCGCGCCGAGGGCCTGGAACTGGTGCCAGGCTCAGGTGCACTGGCCGCGGCGGTTCCCGGAGCCGTCGACGCCTGGCTCCTGCTGCTGCGGGACCACGGAACGTGGGAACTGGCGGAAGTCCTGGATTTCGCCATCCGATATGCACGCGACGGCCACCCGGTCCTGGCACGCGTCTGCAGCACGATCTCGGCAGTTGCCGAACTGTTCCGGGAGTACTGGCCGACGTCTGCCGCCCTGTGGATGCCGGAGGGACGTATCCCGGTGGAGGGCGAACTGGTCCGGAATCCCGCCCTTGCCCGCACCCTCCAGAAACTGGTCCAGGCCGGTGCCGGCCTCGGCGAGGCATTCGCCGCGGAGCCGGCGCACAGCCGCGAGGAGCGTATCGACGCCGCCCGGAGGGAGTGGGGCGAGGGCTTTGTGGCCCGTGCCGTGGCCGAAAGCGTCCGTACGCCGCACCGGCACTCGTCCGGGACCAACCACCGCGGCGTCATGACGATGGCCGACATGGCCGGGTTCCGCGCGTCGTACGAGGAAGCGGCCAGCCTCGAGTTCCGCGGGTACACCATCGCCAAAACCGGACCGTGGGGGCAAGGGCCGGCTCTGCTGCAGACGCTCGCGATCCTGGCCGGCTTCGATGACGACCACCTCGACCCGTCCACCGAGCTCGGGGCACACACCATCCTGGAGGCCCAGAAGCTCGCACTGGCGGACCGTGAGGCCTACTACGGCGACGCGGATGTCCCGCTCGATTACCTGCTGTCAGAAGAGTACGCGGCGTCGCGCCGGGAGCTGATCACGGAAAATGCGTCGCTCGAGTTTCGTCCGGGCTCCGTTCCCGGACGTGAGCCGTACATGCCCACTCTTCGCACCGAGTATGTCCCTGCCGCGCTGTCGGATGGCGACGGAGGTGTTGGCGAACCGACGATCGGTGAACCCACGCTCGGTGAACCCGGTGTGGCGTCCAACGGGGAAACCCGCGGCGACACGTGCCACATCGATGTTGTGGACCGGTGGGGCAACATGGTTTCAGCCACGCCGTCCGGCGGTTGGCTGCAGTCCTCGCCCGCGATCCCTGAGCTCGGGTTTTGTCTGGGCACGCGGCTGCAGATGACGTGGCTTGAGCCAGGAACGCCGTCCACGCTGACGCCCGGCAAGCGGCCGCGGACCACGCTGACGCCGACACTGGTCCTGCGTGATGGCGCTGCTGTCTCCGCGCTCGGCTCGCCGGGGGGAGACCAGCAGGACCAGTGGCAGTTGCTGTACCTGTTGCGGACCATCGTCGGCGGGTACACGCCACAGCAGGCCATCGATGCGCCGGCGTTCCACACGACGTCGATGCCCGGGTCTTTCTGGCCGCGCACATGGGAGCCCGGCGGTGCCGTCGTCGAGGATCGATTGGGCGACGACGTCATCGCCGGACTCGAGCGGCGGGGACACCGGATCACCAGGGCAGGCGACTGGACGCTGGGACGGCTGTCCGCCGTCGTACGCGATCCCAGTACCGGCGTGCTGCAGGCTGCCGCGAACCCGCGGGGTGCGCAGGGATACGCGGCAGGCCGGTAGGAGCGGAATTTCAGTTCCGCTCACGTTCCCGTTGAGTAGGCAGCGAATATTCGTGCCCCGCGGGCCGCGGGGCGGGGTTTCTGGCGTGGCGGTTATCTGCAAGGCTGGGGGCATGAACTACTTCCTGGAGTACACGATTCCCGCTGCCCCCGACGACGCCGAATTCGAGTTTCCGCACGACGAGATTCGACCCGGGACCACGATCCCGCTTTCGGAGACCAATGCCGACGTAGTGCACACTCCCGAGCTGCCCGCCCGTACCGGAATCATCGGTGCCACCGTGCCCGAGGCGAAGCTCGAAGCCGAGCAGCTCATCACCCACAGCCGGGCGACGGAGGCGTCCCTGTATGAGGACCCCTCGAATTCGCTTCAGGCAGGCGTGGGCACTCTCGTAGCTACCTTCACGGAAGGCAGTGGCTGGCAGGACGCGTAGCAGCTGCAACGATAGATTCACCGGAAGCGCCTGGCCCAGACTTGAGGGGCCGGGCGCTTCTGCTTTTGGTGGTGCGAACTTGGTGAACCCGTACTGGCAGGTCACCGCATGCGTGGATCTGCCAAAATCGTGGCATCTTCCGGTTTTCGGTTCCGCTACACGTGTATCTCGGCAGGCTGGTGACACAAACCGACCTCGCGTCCGGGCGCTGCGGCGCCGCCCCGCTACCGGTTCATGTTTTGTGGTGGTGGTTTTGTCGGGGTTGTTGGCGGGGGTCGATGTGCGGTGGCGGGATGAACCAGGGGGTCCCGTTTTTGACGTGGATTTTCCACTGTTCTTTGTGGATTAAATGGTGGTGGTGGGTGCAGAGTAGGACGCCGTTGTAGGTGCTGGTGGTTCCGCCTTGTGACCAGTAGGTGATGTGGTGGGCTTCGCACCAGGGTGCGGGGATGGTGCAGTTGGGGAAGGCGCAGCCTTGGTCTCGGGCGTTGAGGGCCTTGCGGATGTGGGGCGGGAAGATGCGGGTGGTGCGGCCGACGTCGAGGATGCGTCCTTCGGAGCCGAGGAGGACGGGGATGATGTCGGCGTCGCAGGCGATCTTGCGGATGGTGGAGGCGGTGACGGGGCCGGTGTAGGTGAAGGTTCCGCTGCCGGTGGGTGTGCCGAAGAGCGGGGTTCCGGGCCAGTTGATGCCGGGCGGGATGCCAAACAATGCGGTTCCGGGCAGGGGTTCGGGATCGCTGGTCTGCCAGGCGTCTGTGCCGGTACCGGGCTCGGGCCTGGAGTCGCTGGTCTGCCAGGTGCTGTCTGTTGGCCGGGTGCGGGGGCGGTTTCTGTTGTAGCGGGGGCCTTGCGCGGCGGTGGTTTCGATGCTGTTGAGGAGGTCCTCGTAGGAAACGGTGACCATGACTTGGGGGCGGAGTCCTCCGGTGGTGTGCAGGGTGCCTGCGGCGAGGGCTGCTTTGCAGCCGCCGACGAGGCCGTCGAGGCGTTGTTGGGCGAGGGTGCGCCGGTCCAGGTCCGGGTCCGGGGTGGCGGCGTTGAATGCCGCGTCCAGGTCGGCTGGTGCTGCGCCGTTGCCGTTGCTGGTCCCACCGTCACCGCTGCTGCCGCTGCCGCCGACGGCGTCGTTGCCGTCGTCGGTATTCCCGCAGGTGGTGGTGTTGGGGGTGGTGGTGCGGGGGTTGGTGGCGGTGTTCATGACGGTGGTGAGGACTTCGTATTGGTCGGTGGTCGCGTGGATTTCGACGTGGTGGAGGCCGCCGCGTTTGCGGTGGAGGAAGACGCCTTGGCGGTGACGGAGGTTTTCTTCGCTGGGTTCGGTGCCGTCCTGGTCGAGGGCATCGATCCAGCGGTGGGCGATGCGGGTGAGGAAGTCGTGGTCGTTTTCGATCGCGGTTTGGGTCAGGTTGTGTTCCATCTGGGCGATCGCGGCGGGGTCGGGGATGTGGCGGACTTTGTCCAGGGCGGTGGTGATGATGGTTCCGGCGCGGGAGGCGATGATCCCGGCGGTGAGGGCGGCGGCGGTCTCACCGCGCTCGGGTGGCATGGGCCGGCCGGCGAGTCCGGTGCGGGGGAGGGTGGCGGACGCGAGGGCGAGGCGCCGGCGGGCTTCGGTGGTGCTGATCCGGAGCCGGGTGCGGAGGAACTCGACGGTGTTCCGGGATCCGTCATCGGCCGGGGACCAGGTCACCGGACGCGCAGGGACGGCAGCAGAATCGTTGGGCTGAGTGTCAGGAGCCGGGGCGGGTACGGGGTCATTGCCCCAGCCGGTGGTCCAGCCGGCCGCGCGGCTGGCGGTCCCGGCGGCGTCGATCGCCTCGGTCCGTGTCCGGTCCACCGCCGCGGCGGCAAGCAGCTGAATGTACTCCACGCGGCGGGAGAGCTCCTCGGTGAGCTCTGCGAAATCGGCCGCCTGAAGGAAGTTGGCCGCGGTAAGCTCCTCCGGCGCCAAAGTGGTGGCGGAGTCCAGCAGTGCCAGGCACGCCTCCAGATCAGGTGTTGCCACGGTTCGGGACGCCGGCTCAGCAGGTGCCACGGCGGCCGCTACCGAATTTGGCTTTCCGAAAGGCGGAGTGGCAGAACCGGAGCGGGCGGCAGCACCGCCGTCGGACGTCTCCCTCATAGGGGCGGCAGAACGGGAATCAGCCGAGGGGACACTGCGAAGCCCGCGGCCCCGGAGCAAACCAGCGGCACTCAGGCCGGGGACGTCCGTCCCGGCTGCGGTATCCGCTCGCTGCTCCCCAATGGCTTCCATAGGAAAACTATCTCAACGGGGTCTGACATTTTTAGGGGTGATGAGGGTCACCGCGGGCGAAAAGGGAAAAAGTTTCTAAAAAACTTTTAGACCCGGCCATTTCAGCCGGATCACTTCCAACGGCGACGCGTGTACTCAGGGGTGGCGGACTCCGACGCCGGCCAGAATGTCGCGGTACCCCTCCCGAAAGGATGGGTAATTGAATGAAAACCCTGTTTCCCGAAGCAGCGCGTTGCTGCACCGCTTGTTGCCACCCCGCGCGGCGCCCAGAGAACCCGTCGGCGGTACGTCCAACCCCAACTCAGCCGCCAGGAAACGCAGGACGTCGCCCAACTCGGCCGGATCGTTGTCCACCCCCAGATAGACCGGCGACGGCACAGCACTCATGGTGCACAGATGCACGATGGCACCCGCGGCGTCGTCGCGGTGGATGCGGTTGGTGTGGCGCGGTTGGTCCGGAATGACGGCGGCGCCAGTTCGAACCTGGTCGATGAGCCGCGTGCGGCCCGGCCCGTAAATTCCGCCAAGCCTGAGCACGACAGGTAAGGTTTCGGTTCCATCCAGCCGCTTCAGCAGGAGCTCCTCAGCCTCACGCATGATGCGGCCAGAGAATCCGCCGGGTTCCGGCGTCGTGTTCTCATCGATCCATCCGCCGCCGGCGTCACCGTACACGGCCGTGGACGAGACGAAAAGGACGCGTGCGGGCGTGACATGGTCGCGTTCGAGGGCGTCGAGCACATGCGCCACGCCGTCCAGGTACGCGCTTCGGTATGCCTCTTCGGTGGACGCGTCCGCAGCCACCGCAATGACGACGGCGGTGGTGTCCGCCGGGACAGGCGGCAGTTCCGCGGTGCTTAGGTTCGCGGCGGCGCCCTCGATCTCGGCGGGGAGCTTTTCCGGCGAGCGGCGCCAGCCCACCACCCGGTGCCCCGCTGCGGCGAGCCGCAGACCCGCCTCGGTGCCGAGGTCGCCGCAGCCGGCGAGAAGGATAGTCATCCGCGGGTTCCGAGCGCCGGTACGGGGAAGAAGACGCGGGGGTCCTGCAGCAGCGCCGGGTAGTCGAACTCCGACCGGTCGACGATGTCGGTGAGCTGGAAGTTGCGGCCGAAGCGCCCGTCGTCGAGGGTGATGGGACGGCCCACGACCATTCCGAGGGCGAACCTGCTGCCGCCGTCGAAAGGCACGGCCACCGGCGATTTGCCCGGAAGTGTTGAGAAGGCTGCCTCCTGGCGCTGCCTTTTCCGGGACGGCTTCTTGACCAGCGGCTTGGGGGCGGCCTTCCGGGCGACCTTGGCGGGGCGGCGCGAAGTTTCCTCGGCGTAGACGAACTGGTAGTCGTCTGCGGAATCCCCGCCGGCGCCCGAACCAGCCCCGGCACCAGACCCAGAATCCCCGCCGCCCGAAGCAACAGCGGAACCCTGCGCCGCCCGCCCCACGGCAGGAAGACCGACCTTGTCCAGCTTCTCGGGGTCGCCGTGCCCGACGTGCTCGCGAAGAATCCACAGAACGTCACCCTCCGGATCCTCCGGCAGGAACTCGTGCCTGGGCTCCGGCCAGACGTACTCCAGCCCGTGCTCGGTGCCGGGGAACACCTGTTCGTAGAAGTGCGGGTCCTTGCGGATCAGGTTGGAGCGGTGGCTCAGGTGGAACTCGGGGTCGCCGAGCCACGGCGGAAGCAGGATCTTGGCGGCATAGTCCGGGTGCGCGGCCTGGGGTGCGAACTCTCGGATGTTGTCCCGGGTGTTGTCGTCGAAGCCGCGCTTGGTCCATTCGTCCACCATGGCCAGGCCGTACATGGTGAGCGCAGGCACGTGCCCCATCCACATACGGATGGCGGGGTGTGACTGCCACCCGTATTCCGGGATAACCAGCGCACGGAGTGTCTGCAGCGCTTCTACGCGCTGCTTGCCGAGCCGGGGGGTGTCCAGCGCGGCCGCGCTTTGCCGGAAATCGGGATAGGGAAGGAAGGTTTGCATCCCTTCAGTCTGCCGTCCCTGGCGCCCTGTGCCAATTGAAGTGCCGGACGGCACAGCCAGCGGCCAAAATGGACGGCCGGGTGTTCACATAGTGGACCCGTGCATACGGAAGGTTGATTAATCCACTAAGATATCCGAAACCTCACCAGCGTCTGGAAGCCACCTCATGACTCTTACCTCTCCCACACCACTGTTCTCCGTCCCCGCGGAGGCGAATTCACACCCGTCACAGGAGCCTCAGCTGTTCGTTCCGAAGTACGGCCAAATGCTGGGTGCCGACGCGAACGGGATCCTCGTTCTCGACGAGTTTACTCTGGACCCGGCGGCTGCGCGCAAGGACCAGCACCGTTTCCGCGCCGCGCTTGCTTCCGTTGCGCTGACCCTACGCCGCCTTGTGGCCCTGCGCGTTTTCATTGCAGTGGTGGCCGTCGCCAACCTGCCGCTCTTCCTGATGTCGACCGGCTGGTGGATCTACGCCGTGTCGCTGGCCCTGGTGATCGGCGTCCACGCCGCCGTGAACTGGCTGAACAAGCACGAGCCGCGCGTCAAGCAGCGCCACGAGCTCGAGCTGCACCTGCACCGCGAGCGCAGCGACAACTACCGCAAGGTGCGCGACGCCGTGAAGTTCGTCGTCGACAGCCCCGCCCGCGTCAACGAGCACCTCTACCTCGAGCTGCTGCACGCCAAGCGGGTTGCCCTGCACCTCGCGTCCGGCACCGTTGCCCTCCTGGACACCAGCGACGACGCCGCCTGGAAGGTGCGCATCGTCCGGGAACTTCCCGCCGCGGCCTGAGGCCGAACACGGACGCTTCCAGCCCCTACGCTGTAGAGAATAAATAACGACGCCGGGCGTCCCCACTCAGGGGGCCGCCGGGCGTCGTTGTTTCTATAGACGACACAGCGACGCGGCAACGCCGGGACACAACAACGCCGGGCGGCCCCTCGAAAGGGACCGCCCGGCGTCGTGCTTCTTTAGGGCAGTGCCGCTAAAGCGGGCTGACCAAGCAGGTTAGGCAGGGAGCTGCAGAACCTGGCCCACGAACACGAGGTTCGGGTTGCTGATGGTGTCAGCGTTGGCGTCGGCGAGGTGCTGCCAGCCGCCGTGGATGCCAAGCTTGTCGGCGATCTTGCTCAGGGTGTCGCCATCCTGGACGGTGTACGTCTCGCCGCTCACCGCGATGGCAGCAGCGTGACGGGCCTGGGCGGGAGCCTGGGCCACTTCGGCCACCGGGGCCTGGGCAACCGGAGCGGTCTGTACGGGAGCCTGGACCGGTGCGGCCTGGACGGGTGCGGCCTGGACCGGCGCGCTCTGCGGCAGGATCTGCGGTGCAGGAGCCCCACCGCCACCATTCAGGCCGAGCTTGGCGGAGCAGGCGGGCCATGCGCCCCAACCCTGGCTGGCCTGGACCTTTTCGGCCACGGCGATCTGCTGGGCTCGGGAAGCGTTCTGGGGCGAGCCCGTTCCGCCGAAAGCGGCCCAGGTCTGCGGGGTGAACTGCAGGCCGCCCGAGAAGCCGTTGCCGGTGTTGGTGGACCAGTTGCCGCCGCTCTCACACTGGGCGAGGGCGTCCCAGGTGGAGCCGTTCGTGGCGGTGGGCGTTGCAGCGTTGGCGGCAGTGGCGGAGAGTGCCAGAGTTGCGGCGGAAACGGCGGCCAGGGTGACTCCACGGCGCGCGACAGTGCTGAGAGTGGACTTCTTCATGGGGGATGCTCCTGAGGCCACCCGCGCTCGGTCCGTCCCCGGACGTTATCGCGCTACTGCCCGCCCCTGACGAACTAGAGGTCATTTCGGTGTCCGCCGGCCGGGCAGTAACTGGTGGAGGCGGCACCGGGCATTCATGGGCCCGCGTGCGCGGGCATGTGTCCCACCCTAAAGGTGTTACGCGCCGTTATCAAATCGAGATCTTTATTGACCGTCAAGTAGTTAAGGGGCACTCCGGCCGAGCGCGGAAGCCAGGTACTGCGCCGTCCGGCTGTCGGCTGAACCGGCGACGGCGGCCGGCGTTCCGGAGGCAACGATCTTTCCGCCGGCATCCCCACCGGCCGGCCCGAGGTCGATCACCCAGTCCGCTTCTGCCACCACGTCCATTTCGTGCTCCACCACGACCACCGTGTTTCCCGCGTCAACGAGGCGGTGCAGCTGGGCCATGAGGAGCCGGACGTCGGCCGGATGCAGCCCGGTGGTGGGCTCGTCCAGCAGGTACAGGGTGTGGCCGCGGCGGGCCCGCTGCAGTTCGGTGGCGAGTTTGATGCGCTGGGCCTCGCCGCCGGAGAGTTCAGTGGCCGGCTGTCCGAGCCGCAGGTAGCCCAGCCCGACTTCCCGCAGCGTCTGCAGGCTGCGGGCGGCTGAGGGAACGTCCTGCAGGAATTCGGCGGCGGCGTCCACGGTCATGCCCAGGATCTCGGCCACGTTCTTGCCGCGGTAGGTGACTTCAAGGGTTTGCGGGTTGTAGCGGGAACCGCCGCATTCCGGGCAGGGGCCGTAGCTGCCGGGCAGGAACAGCAGTTCGACGGCGACGAATCCCTCACCCTGGCAGGTCTCGCAGCGCCCGCCGGCCACGTTGAAGGAGAAACGTCCGGCGCCGTATCCGCGGGACCGGGCTTCGTCCGTGGCTGCGAACTCCTTGCGCACGGCGTCGAACAGTCCGGTGTAGGTGGCCAGATTGGACCGGGGCGTGCGGCCGATCGGTTTCTGGTCCACCGTCACCAGCCGGTCCACGTGGTGCAGGCCGGTCACCGTTCCGACACTCAGCGGGGTGCCGGGATCGACGGCGTCAACGGGCTGGTCCTCGCCGGCGCCCGCAGTCCCGCCGCCCGCGATGCCCCCGAGTTCTGCGCCCGCGTCGCCGTGCAGTTCCGATCCAACCACCTCGGCCAGAACGTGGCTGACCAGCGTGGACTTGCCCGAACCGGAGACTCCGGTGACGGCGGTCAGCACCTGCAGCGGGAAGGACGCGTCGAGGCCGCGGAGGTTGTGGCGCGTGATGTCGTTCAGTTCCAGCCAAGCACCAGGTTGCCGACGGCGGCCGGTTCGCTCGCTGCTGCCGGGCTCGCTGCTAGCAGACCCGCCGGCGTCGCGGGCGCCGGTGTCAGATGCGCCCCTGGCACCGTCCGGCACGAGGAACGGACGCGTGACGGAGGCCTCCACACAGGCAAGACCGGCCACCGGGCCGCTGTAAAGTACCTCACCGCCGCACTCTCCTGCCCTCGGCCCCACGTCCACGAGCCAGTCGGCCCGGCGCACGATGTCCATGTTGTGCTCCACCACGAACACGGAGTTGCCCGACGACTTCAGCTGCTCGAGCACCGTCAGGAGGGGCTCGGCGTCGGCGGGGTGCAGCCCGGCCGACGGCTCGTCCAGCACGTACACGACGCCGAACAGACCCGAGCGGAGCTGGGTGGCGATCCGGAGGCGCTGCATTTCGCCAGGGGAGAGGGTGGGCGTCGACCGGCCGAGGGCGAGGTAGCCGAGCCCCAGATCCAGCAGGACCGTGATCCGCTGCAGGAGGTCGCGCGTGATGGCCACGGCCACCTCGTTGCTTTCGCCCGAGGACAGCTTGCGGGAGGCGGTGTTGGCGTCCTTCAGCTCGGTCGTCGGGCGGATGATGTCCGCCAGTTCGGCCATCGGCACTGCGTTGAGTTCGGCGATGGTCCTTCCGGCGAAGGTCACGGCCAAGGCCTCCGGCGTGAGTCCGCTGCCGCTGCACCGCCGGCAGGGGCCGGTTTCCATGAAGCGGAGCACCCGTTCGCGCATCGTGCTGCTCTTGGAATCCGCGAGCGTGTGCAGCACGTGGCTCTTGGCGCTCCAGAACTTGCCCTTGTACGGTTTGGCCACGCGGTCGCGCTGCGGGGTGATTTCCACGACCGGCTGCTCTTCGGTGAAAAGGATCCAGTCGCGGTCCTTCCTGGGCAGCTCTTGCCAGGGGGTGTCGACGTCGTAGCCCAGGTGGGTGAGGATGTCGCGCAGGTTCTTGCCCTGCCACGCCGTCGGCCAGGCGGCGATGGCCCCGTCCCGGATGCTCAGGGAGGGGTCCGGGACCAGGGAGGCTTCGCTCACGGTGTGCGCAACGCCAAGGCCGTGGCACTCGGGGCATGCCCCGGCGGCCGTGTTGGGCGAGAAGGCGTCCGAGTCCAGCGTGCCGGCACCGGCAGGGTAGCTGCCGGCGCGCGAGAACAGCATGCGGAGGGAGTTGGACAGCGTGGTCACCGTCCCCACCGTGGAACGGCTGCTCGGTGTCCCGCGGCGCTGTTGAAGCGCGACGGCGGGAGGCAGCCCGGTGATCATTTCCACCTTGGGATTGTGGCCCTGCTGGATGAGGCGACGGGCGTACGGCGCCACGGATTCGAAGTATCGGCGCTGGGCTTCGGCGTAGATCGTGCCGAATGCCAGCGAGGACTTGCCTGATCCCGAGACGCCGGTAAACGCGACGATGGCGTCGCGCGGGACGGCCACGTCCACGTTGCGAAGATTGTTCTCGCGGGCGCCCCGCACGCGGACGAAGCCGTCCGCGGAATGGTGGGCACCGATGGAGGGGGCGATTCCGGGGCCGGTTTCCAGGCTCCAGTCCAGATCGGCCAAGGGGGCAGCATACTCTTCAGTCCGCATCTGTTCGACTCTAGCGGTCATGGCCGGTCCGGGGACTATTCTGTCGGGGTGAACACTTACGACGCCGCCGCCGAACCGATCGATCCCGCTGCTCTTTCAGGTCAGACTGGGCCTTCAGATCAAACTGCGCTTTCAGATCAAGAGGAGCTGGTGGCGGCCCCGTCGCCGATGCCTTTGGCGGAGCTCCACCTTCACATCGAGGGGACGCTGGAGCCGGAAACTGATCTTTGCGCTCGCTGAACGGAACGGGATCGAGCTGCCGTACGCGAACCTGGACGAGCTGCGGAGCCGTTACGAGTTCACCGACCTGCAGTCCTTCCTAGACCTGTACTACGCCAACATGGCAGTGCTGCGGACGGAGCAGGACTTCGCGGACATGACCAGGGCCTATCTGGCGCGGGCTGCGGCGGCCGGGGTGCGGCATGCCGAAATCATGATGGATCCGCAGGCGCACCTCTCGCGCGGTGTCTCACTGGAGACGTGCGTCAACGGCGTGGCCTCAGTACTCGCCACCTCTGAGGAGGAGTTCGGCATTTCCACGCTGCTGATCGCCGCCTTCCTGCGCGATCTTTCAGAGGACTCGGCGCTCGAGGTCCTGGAGGGGCTTCTTGCGATGAACGCGCCGATCGCCGGCATCGGCCTGGATTCCGCAGAGGTGGGCAACCCGCCGTCGAAATTCACTCGGCTGTTTGCCCGGGCCGGCGAAGCAGGCCTCCGGAAGATTGCGCACGCGGGGGAGGAGGGCCCGCCGTCGTACATCGTGGAGGCGCTGGACGTACTGGGCGTGGAGCGGATCGACCACGGGATCCGGTGCATGGAGGATCCCGAACTCGTGGAGCGTCTCGTCGACGACCACGTGCCGCTGACGGTCTGTCCGCTGTCGAATGTCCGGCTCCGCGCCGTGGACATGCTGGCCGCCCATCCGCTGCCGGCGATGCTGGCCGCCGGGCTCAACGTCAGCGTGAACTCGGACGACCCGGCGTACTTCGGCGGCTACGTGGACAGCAACTTTGCCCAGCTCGAGTCGGTTCTGGGCCTGTCCGAATTCGACCGGGTCAGGCTGGCAGCGAACTCGATCAGGTCGTCCTTTGCCAGCGAGGAGCGGAAGCAGGAGCTGCTGGCCGAGCTGTCGGGCTAGGGTACGGGAGGGCCGCTCGTCGCCGGGGCGCCGGTCGTGGAACCGCTCGGAGTCGCCGCCGTCGCGCCATTCCGGGTGATCCACCAGCCCAGCGCCGCCATGACAAGACCGACCGGGATCCCGTAGGGCGGCAGTCCGGCGCTTTAGCCGAGGAAACCGGCGACGACGAATGCCACGCCGATCCACGCGGGGAACATGCCTGAGCGCCAGCCGGTGATGCCGAAGACCATCCAGCCCAGAGCGAAAAGCACGTAGCTGGAGAGCCCGATGAAGACCACCCAGTGCAGGGCGTTCGTGACCTGGAAGGGCGTCTGCCGCATCATCTCGATCCGGTCCAGGCTCCGGTCGGCAGCGAGCAGGCGCGCCACGTCCACTGCGGCAAAGACAAGGCCCGACACCAGGGCAATAGGACCAGCGGCTCTCGTTAGCGGTGAGGACATTTTTCCTCCTGGATGGATGGATTGCCGATTCCTGGGAGCGCCGGCGCCGTTCGCTCTGTGCCGATCACCCAGCGCCAATCACCCGCCGTCGTTCACATGGGACGCATGCCGAGCGGGAAACGCCCGACGGCGGTGGCCGAGCGGGGTGCCTTGCGCCACGCCCGGCGGTCCAGTACCACGGTGGCAAGAACCGTGAGGACCACCGCCAGGAAGTAAATCAGCTCGGCGCGGCCAGCGGCAGCGGCGGTGAAACCGAAGGAACCAACGGTGAAGGTGCCCTGGCTGTTGTGGAACAACGGTCTGCAGGTGCTCCAATTGTCCGCCCCGTCCGCATCGACGCGCCAGCAGGCAGGACCCAGGCAGGACCGTCCACCCCGGCAGCGGGCCAAATGCTTGCAGGCGTCTTCCATAACTGCTAGTCCTGTGAGGGAGGCAAAACGGCGGCGATGGAGCCGCGGACAGCAGTACCTGGACGATGCCGAGTCAAGGAGTGTGCAGCATGCCGCGCAAGAACCCAGACGTTGAAGAGGCGGACGAGAAGGACCTCGAGGTAGGCAAGCCGAAGGAGTGGGCCGCCGGCATACCGGGCGTCCTGCACTCGATGCAGCCAGCCATCAAGCATATGGGCCTGGGCAGGACAGAGAAGACGCTGCTGGCCCTGAACCAGAAGCACGGTTTCGACTGCATGAGCTGCGCCTGGCCGGACCCGGACCACCGGAAGACTTTTGAATTCTGCGAAAACGGGGCCAAGGCCGTCACCTGGGAAGCCACGCCGGTGGTGATTGAGTCGGACTTCTGGGCGGAGCACCCGGTCAGTGAGCTGCGCCAGAGAACTGAGTACTGGCTCGGGATGCAGGGCCGCCTGACGGAGCCGGTGTACAAGCCGGCAGGGGAGGACCATTACCGTCCCGTCAGCTGGGACGAGGCGTTCGGGATCCTGGGCCGAAAGCTCAACGGATTGGCCAGCCCGGACGAGGCCGCCTTCTACACGAGCGGCCGGACGTCGAACGAGGCCGCCTTCATCTACCAGCTGTTCGTCCGGGCCTTCGGCACTAACAACCTGCCGGACTGCTCCAACATGTGCCACGAATCGTCCGGCTGGGCTATGGGCCAGACCATCGGCATCGGCAAAGCCACCATCACCTACGGCGACTTCGCCAAGGCGCAGCTCATCATCATCATGGGGCAGAACCCGGGCACCAACCACCCGCGCATGCTCACGGCGCTCGAGGAGGCCAAGGAGGCGGGCGCGGAGATTGTGGCCGTCAATCCGCTGCCGGAAGCCGGGCTGCTGCGGTACAAGAACCCGCAAAAGGTCAAGGGCATCATCGGCCACGGCACCGACCTTGCAGACCAGTTCCTGCAGATCCGCGTGGGCGGCGACATGGCGCTGCTGCAGGCCATTTCGAAGCGGGTCCTCGACGCCGAGGCGAAGAACCCGGGGACCGTGCTGGACCATCAATTCCTCGAGGAGCACTGCGAGGGCCTGGACGAACTCAAGGCGCACCTCGACGGGCTGGATGATGAGACAGTCCTCGCGGCCACCGGGCTCCGCAGCGACGAAATTGACGAGCTGGCGGCCCGGTATCTGAAAGCCGACCGGGTCATCATCACGTGGGCCATGGGGATCACCCAGCACAAGAAGGCTGTGGCCACCATCAAGGAGATCATTAACCTTCTCCTGCTGCGCGGAAACATCGGCAAGCCGGGCGCCGGCGCGTCGCCGATCCGCGGGCACAGCAACGTGCAGGGGGACCGGACCATGGGCATCTGGGAGCAGATGCCGCCCGCCTTCCTCGACGCGCTCGGCAAGGAGTTCAGCTTCGACCCGCCGCGCGAGCACGGCGCTGACGCCGTGGAAACCATCCGCAGAATGCGCGACGGCGGGATCAAGGTTTTCGTGGCATTGGGCGGCAACCTGGTGGCTGCCATTTCGGACACGCACGCCGCCGAAGCGGCAATGGAGAACACCGACCTCACCGTCCAAATCTCCACGAAGCTGAACCGCTCGCACACGGTGACGGGCAGGGAAGCCCTCATCCTGCCCACCATGGGGCGCACGGAAATCGACCTCCAGGAGTCCGGTCCGCAGTTCGTTTCCGTCGAGGACACTGTTTGCGCCGTTCATCCCTCGGCGGGGCGGGTACAGCCTGTTGCGCCGAACCTGCTGTCGGAGGTGGCCATCGTCTGTCGGATCGCCCGGGAGACGGTGGCGGGGAAGTCCAGCGCGGACTGGGCAGGGTTCGAGAAAAACTATGACCTCATCCGCGAGCACATTTCCCACGTGGTGGCTGGCTGCGAGAACTACAACGACAAGATCCGGCAGGAAGGCGGCTTCGTCCTGCCCAACGGCCCCCGCGATTCGCGGACCTTCCCCACGCCCACCGGCAAGGCCATGCTGACGGTAAATCATTTGGAGAGCATCGATCGGCCGGCCGGCACGCTGATACTGCAGTCCGTCCGTTCGCATGACCAGTTCAACACCACCATCTACGGGCACAACGACCGCTACCGCGGCATCAAAAAGGGCCGCGACGTGGTGTTCGTGAGTCCCGAGGACATCGCCGAACTGGGCCTCAGTGACGGCCAGTTCGTGGATGTCCACGGCGTGTATGAGGACAACGTGGAGCGGGTGATGAGGAAGCTGCGCGTCGTTTCGTATCCCACGGCCAGCGGCTGCGCGGCCACCTATTACCCGGAGGCCAACGTGCTGGTGCCCCTGGACAGCGTCGCGGAGGGAAGCAACACGCCGGCGTCCAAAGCCGTGCTCGTACGGTTGGAGCCCAGCGCGGAGCCTGCGTAGCGCCCACCGCCTCCTGACCCCGTCCCGGAGCTGGGCTACTGTCCCGGAGCGGGCTACTGGGTGGTGCCGGGGCTACTGGGCGGTGCTTGACCAGCCTTCGCTGTCCGGGCCGCCTTCCGTGCCGTGCTCACACAGCCGCAGGGCGACGTCGGCCGCCGATTGCACCGCCTCCTGCGGCGACGCGCTGCTGCCGTGTGCCCGGAGTCCGGCTGCATAGCCGACCAGCAGCGCAGTGACAGGAACGGCCTGTCCGCTCACCGCTCGGGAAGACTCGTCGGCCAGGCGAGCGACCAGCTGGTGGTCCACGTTCAGATCGAGGATCTGCAGCGCCTGGATGAGCCGATGGCTCCACTGTTCGAGTTCCTGGTCCGTGTCGCCGATGCCGGCCGCTCCGGCGGAGGCGGTGCCGCCGTCGCCTTCGGTAATGCCTGTCATTGGACTCCCTTTCCTGCTCGTCTCTTGCTCGTTGGTGTAGGTGCTCCCCGGCGGATGCGCCGGGTTCTAAGTGTCTATCGAGGACATGTGCGGGTAGCGCGCCCCTGCCGCAGCGCCCGCCGGGGCAAGTTCATCAAGGCGGGCAAGGTCGCCGGCTGAAAGTTCGACGGCGGCCGCGCCCACGTTCTCGGCCAGGCGTTCGCGCTTTTTGGTGCCGGGAATAGGGACGATGTGATCGCCCTGCGCGAGCAGCCAGGCCAGAGCGAGCTGCGTCGGACTGCACTGCTTCTCATCTGCGAGTTCCTTGACCCGGTCCACCAGCTGCAGGTTTCGGGTGAAGTTTTCGCCCTGGAAACGGGGAGAGTGCCGCCGGAAATCATCTTGGGCAAAGTCGTCGGGGCTGCGCAGCTGGCCGGTGAGGAAGCCCCGGCCCAGGGGGCTGTAGGGGACGAAACCGATACCCAACTCCGCCAGCACGGGGAAGACCTTCGTCTCCGGCTCCCGTTCCCAGAGTGAATACTCGGTCTGCAGCGCGGTGATCGGATGGACGGCGTGCGCCCGGCGGATGGTGTCGGCGCTGGCTTCGGACAGCCCCAGATGCCGGACTTTGCCGGCCTCGACGAGCTCCGCCATTGCCCCGACGGTGTCCTCGATGGGGACGGTCTTATCCACCCGGTGCTGGTAGTAGAGGTCGATGTGGTCCACGCCGAGTCGCTGCAGGCTTGCGTCGCAGGCGGCACGGACGTAGTCGGGGCGGCCGTTGATGCCCACCCAGGAACCGTCTTCCCGCCGCTCGTTGCCGAACTTCGTTGCCAAGACCACATTGGAGCGCCGGCCCGCGATGGCCCTGCCCACCAGCAACTCGTTCGTGAACGGACCGTACATGTCTGCGGTGTCCAGTAGGGTTCCGCCGGCGTCCAGGAAGGCGTGGATGGTGGCGATGGACTCGCTGTCATCGC
The DNA here is from genome assembly GCF_030817195.1 of Arthrobacter globiformis. Classification (NCBI taxonomy): domain Bacteria; kingdom Bacillati; phylum Actinomycetota; class Actinomycetes; order Micrococcales; family Micrococcaceae; genus Arthrobacter; species Arthrobacter globiformis. The sequence continues at coordinate 1,345,578 of NZ_JAUSYZ010000001.1, forward strand.
CGGTTCCATAGAACTCGCTCATGCCCATGCAGCCGAGGCCCAGGCTGGAGACGGAAAGTGAACCAAGTGTGCGGGATTCCATGGGGCTCTCCTCAGGTAGGTTGCGGGAGTGGCTCAGGGAGGTGCGGTGTAGTCGCCACTATAAGTCGATTCGCGGCATTTTTGCTCCACTTTTGCGGCGCCGAAACGCCGCCAGCCCCGGGTCTCCCGCATGCTGGCGCGGTTTTCCCGGTGGCTGGCGGTGGTGCCGTTTCATGAAGTGGTGCAGAAATGCGCTGCAACCTGACGCGCGGAGCGGCCAATAGCTACGGTGTGGGGCTGCCGCCGTTGACGTTCAGGGTCTCGCCGACCACGAAGCTTGATTCCGCCGATGCCAGGAACACGTAGGCCGGGGCGAGTTCGGCGGGCTGTCCGGCACGGCCCAAGGGAGTGTCCTTGCCGAACTCGGGCAGCGCTTCCTTGGGCTGGCCGCTGCTGACCTGCAGGGGCGTCCAGATGGGCCCGGGAGCCACGGCGTTGACGCGGATGCCCTTCGGCGCCAGCTGCTGTGCCAGTCCCTTCGTGAAGTTGTTGATGCTCGCCTTCGTCGTGGCGTAGTCCAGGAGCGTCGGAGATGGGTTGTAGGCCTGGATCGACGTGGTGTTGATGATCGTGGAGCCGGCGGGAAGGTGCGGCACCGCGGCCCTGGTGAGCCAGAACATGGCGTATACGTTGGTCTTCTGGGTGTGGTCGAACTGCTCGTCGGTGACGTCGCCGATGTCTTCCTGTGCCACCTGCTTTCCGGCGTTGTTCACGAGGAGGTCCAGTCCGCCCAGTTCCTGAAGCGCCGTGTCCACCAGCTTCTGGCAGGTTGCGGCGTCCTTGAGGTCTCCGGGCACCTTCACGGCCTTGCGGCCGGCCTTTTCGATCAGGTTCGCGATCTTGGCGGCGTCTTCCTCCTCCTCGGGGAGGTAGGAAAGTACGACGTCGGCCCCTTCCCGGGCGAAAGCGATCGCCGTCGCTGCGCCGATGCCTGAGTCCGCGCCCGTGACGATCGCCTTCCGGCCGTCGAGGCGTCCGGTGCCGCGGTAGGTGTCCTCGCCCAGGTCGGCCTTGGGTTCAAGCTTGGCGTCCAGGCCGGGCTCGGGCTGGTGCTGCTTGGGCGGCTCGATGTGCTCGTAAGCGGTGACAGGATTCTTGAACGTGTACTGGTCGGTCATGGTTCTCCTCCAGATGGTGTTGAACGCGGTCGGGTTCATCGTGCTCGGGGGCGTGCTGGCATCGGAGCAATGCTAAGCATGCTTACCGTCTACCCTAACGAGACGACGGCGGTGCCGCCAGTGGTGCCGCAATTCGGATTGCGGGGGGCAGGCATCCCGCTGCGAAGGGCGCGCGGCAGCCTCTTCCGCGGGCTGCATCAGCTCACTAGGCTGGCAGTCCCAGCCCCGGCGAGCGGTCGCCGGCGGCGGTCCTCATGAATGAATCCGGCATGCGGTAACCAATACGCGGTAACCAAGGAGAAGGCGATGGACAACCAGGACATTCTGCAGCGCATCCAGGCGCTGGTTGACGAAGAGCACCAACTCCGTGAGCCGGCGGCGTCGGGCCCGGCCAGCGGCTCCGGCGGGAACGGTTCCGACGAGGACGAGGATGCTCGGGGTGAACGCCGCGCCCGACTGCGGCAGGTGGAGGAGTCGCTGGACCAGTGCTGGGACTTGCTGCGCCAGCGGCGCGCGAAGGCGAAGGCCGGCGAAAATCCCAACGAGGCGGATGCCCGGCCCGTCAATGAGGTGGAAGGCTACGTGCAGTAAGTCGCCGGTAAGGCGGAAGGGGCGGCCGCCGCTGGCAGTCGCCCTTCCGTATTGCTGATCTGCGGCTAGCGCACTACTTACTGTTCCTGGCCGCTGTGCAGTCCGTCGTCGCTGCTGTCTGAGGAAGCCGTGTCGCCGGTGTCGTCGGAAAGGTCCATGTTGCCGCGGGCTTCCTCCATGGTGGGCCCGCCGGGCGGGACGCTGTAGCGCTGCGGGCGGATGCCGTGTGACTGTTCCTCGATGAGCGCCTGCTCCTCGCTGAAGCGGATGGCGTTGGCGTCGTCACCCGCATCGCCGGGAACGTCGTCGCGGAGCTTCGAAGGGTCCGGAACGATAAAGCCGTCTGCCTTGCTGCTGTGTTCACTCACTAAATTCATCCCTTCCGACTAGTGCCTCACTCTGTATCGTAAGCCTACTTTCTATTTTCGCCGCCAGGAAATGCGAGGGGTAAGCTAGTCCCCGCAAATCTCCAAAAACCGAGATTTCCGGCTCAGTTCCGGTGTAATCCCCGTCATAGTCGGTCACGACACACAATGTTTACCGAACAAAGTCGCCAGATTTGCCCAGTACTTGGCAAACTACTGGGGGAACAATCGCTCTGTAAGGGGAACCATGCGCAAGACTGCCGCCGAAAACACCAACATCCGCCTTAAGGCCGTGCTGGACGTTCTGGCAGAGGGGGTGTTGTCCGGTGAGTCGCAGAACGCCGGCGCCGTGCTGGCTGAAGCCCTCGTCCGGGTTCCGCTGAACGCCTACGAAGCTGAACTCCTCAGCGGCGGCATTCCCCGTGGCCACAAATCACTGACCACGGCTACGGCCAAGCTGGTAAAGGCTGGCTGGCTGGTCAAGGGACGCTCCGGCTGGACCATCACCGAGGACGGACAGCGCGCTACGGTTGCTTTCCCGGATGCGGCCAGCTTCTCGGCAGCGCTCGACGCCGGTACTCCGGTCCCTGCCGACACGCCCCTTCCGGTGGCCGCACCTGCCAAGCCGGCAGCCAAGAAAGCGCCCGCGAAGGCCGCTGCAGCCAAGGCAGAGAAGGCTCCGTCCAAGGCGGCGAAGGTCGTCGACAAGGCAGCCAAGCTGATCGAGGACGCAGTCGCTCCCGTAGCGAAGGCTGTGCTGAAGAAGGCAGAGGCAAACGGCGAAGCTCACACTCCCGCCGTCGAAAACTCCGCGGAAACCATCGACCAGCCCGCCGCCGTAGCTGTGGCCGGCGACTTCAACACCCTGCTGGGAGCGCCGGAGAACTGGGCACCGCAGTACGACGAAGCGCAGATGAAGCTGGACGAGCTGGACCAGCTGTGGAAGCTCTCGGCTGAAATTCCGGCCGGCTACTACACCTTCAAGATCGCCCTCAACCGTTCCTGGGAAGAGAACTACGGCGCATTCGGCGCGTTCGATGGCGCCAACCACGAACTGCACCACTCCGGCGGACAGCTCACCATCCGCTACGACCACAGGACACGGGACATCACCGTCAACTGACTCCATCGGCCGAAGCCCCGCTGCAGCACCATGCTGCCGCGGGGCTTTGCCGTTCAGAAGGTCGTCTTGGGACTTCAGACCCGGTTCGTTATTGATGGCAACACTTTGGATGCGGTGGTTACGGATCCCTTTCCTAGTCGATGGACTGAAGCCCAAAATGGGGAGCACATTCGCAACTCAAGGAGGAGCTTTGCGCTATTCAGTGACTTTGTCTGGGGCCGCCGTTCTGGCCGCCGTCGTCGCACTCGCCGGCTGCGGGGCGCCTGCCACGCCCGGCGGAGGAAGATCTGCGGCACCAACGACTTCAGTCTCTTCCTCTGCTGCAGCCTCCGGAACGGGAAGTGGCACTGCCACGGCAACTGACAGCCCGGCGTCGGCCACCGCCACGCCGTCCGCAACGTTGCCTGAGGGCTGGAAGACGTTCACGACGTCGGACGGCAAGTTGGCGTTCGACCTTCCGTCCGAGTGGGTCGTCAAGGACCCCGCCGGACAGACGCCGCAGGGCGGTGGCGTATTTGTGGAGATCCGGAACCCTGCAGGAAAGTCGATGGCCACCCTGCGCACCAACATGGTGGTGGGCGCGGAATGCATGAAGAAGCAGCCGTACGGCATGTACGACTCCGAACAGCTCCCGGCCTTGAAGCAGGCCGGCGGCACCCCGCGGTTCACGTTCGAGTCCCGGCAGGATGACACCGCAACCGACCCGGCGAAGATGACAATGCTGGCCTACGGCATCACCTCGGCGCCCGAACCAACCGGTCCCACGGCGTGCCCGATGGCCCACTTCTTCAGTTGGCCGCCAAGTGGCGCAATGTTCGGTGGCGTCTACGACCCCTTCGACACGACTCCCGGAAATCCGCCGAACGTGGACACACCGGAGGCGTACATGGAAACCCCGGAATATAAGAACATCCGCACCATGATCACCTCGCTCCGGCCCGCAGCCTAAGTCCGCGGGCCCAACCCCGTTTCCGCCGGCCGAGCCTGTCGAGACCACAGCCGCCGGCGCTACATTGGTTCCATGACTGAGTCGAAGGCAGCAGACCCTGACAGCGTCCGCCTCACCGCACGCGTCACGGGAATGGTCCAGGGTGTCGGCTTCCGCTACTGGACCGCACGCAAGGCCGACGAGCTGGGGCTGACGGGTTCGGTCAGGAACGACGACGACGGTTCGGTCGCAGTCGTCGCGGAAGGCCCGCAGCCCGACATCGTCGAATTCAGGCGTTGGCTGGGCTCATCCCAGGCGCCAGGCAGGGTGGCCCATGTGGACGAGAAGGTCTCCCCGGCCGAGGGCGGATTCAGGAGCTTTCAGGTCGTCGGCTGAGTTCACGTGCTGATTCACTCCCGGCTGAGTTCACCGGGGCTGAGCCCCAGGAAGGCCCCTAGCTCCTCAAATGCGAAGGGGCGCGAGGGCATGTAGTTCGTGAGCTCGGGGGAGCGGACGATCACGGCCCGCCACTGGCCCCGCGACACAGCCACGTTGATCCGGTTACGGTTGAGCAGGAATTCGGCTCCGCGGGGTGCCTCGGCAATGGCCGAGCACGCCATGGACACGAGCACCACGGGAGCCTCCTGCCCTTGGAATTTGTCCACGGTACCCACCCGCACGCCCGGCAGGCCATCCTGGTCCAGGGCATGCCGGATGGTCTGCACCTGGGCGTTGTATGCAGCCACCACCAGGATGTCCTTGGCTTCCAGCCGACGGATCGGCTCGTCCTTGCCCGGCGTCCACTTGAGCCCGATATGTTCGCGTGCCAGTCTGACGACCGCGGCTGCCTCTTCCGCCGAACTCGTGGTGTGGCCGGCATGCGGCACCAGGACGGTTTCCACGCCCGGCGGCACCCCGTCGAGATGGCGCAGGGATGCTGCCGGCGCGGACTCCAGCCTGCCGTCGTAGCTGAGCACCGACACCTTGCGGCACAGGTCGGGATGCATCCGCCAGGAATCGGCGAGGAAGTAGCCCAGCTCGGCAGGCAACGTGGCGTGCCCTGCCGACAGCCAGCCCAGCGCCGATTCATCGACTGGCTCCGGATGGGAGCCCTGGGTGACCTGCGGAAGCTGCTGCGGGTCGCCGAGCAGCAGAAGCCGCTTCGCGGACCGGGCCACAGCTAGGGTGTTGGCCAGTGAATACTGGCCGGCCTCGTCAATGACCAGCAGATCCAGTGACCCTGCCGGCACGCATTTGCCCGTCATGGTCCAGGCGGTTCCGCCAACCAGGCAACCGCCGTCGGCGCCCAAGAGCCTCGCGATGTCCTCGTCGGCGACGCAGGTCCACGGGACGTCGTGCGGTTGGGCCAGCCTTTTGGCCACGACTGCAGAGTCCACACCGGCCTTTGCAATGGCCGTGCAGAGCATGTTCTCGACGACGGCGTGGGACTGGGCGACTACGCCCACCTTCCAGCCGGCCTCCACGAGCCGGGCAATGACGTGGGAGCCGACGAACGTCTTGCCGGTCCCCGGAGGTCCCTGCACAGCGAGATAGGACCGGTCCAGGTGCTGCAGCGCCTGGGTGATGGCTGAGACGTAGTCGGCGTGGCCCGCTTCATCATTGCCGACGGCAGGCAGATTCGGGAGGCCGGCCAACCTGGGTGCTGTGCGCCGCAGGATGTCCACGCCGGGATGCTTGGGGAGTTCTGGCAGCGTGGAGCCGACAAGCTGCGCGAGCTCTGTCAGGGCCGCCTCGATGCTGACGGTGGGAATGGGACGGTCGTCCGTCAGCGCCATGGGCAGCTGGAAGTACGGCGGCACCTTGCCCGTGGACTTCTCCGTGATGGTGATGACGGTCCGGCCGGGCTGATCAGGAAGGTCCTCGACGGCCGCCACGAGCGTGCCGAAGATGCCGTCACGGGAGGGCGGCATGGCGGCTTCATGGCGTGCTGTCGCCGTGCCTGCCGACGAGCCGGTCGCACCCGTGACCGTGTCCGTGCTTGCGCCGGTGCTCCCGGCCGCCGTCCCCGCGCCTGCAGACCGGCCGGTCCCCGCACGCCTCGGTGTCCGCCCGCCGTCGACCTCGCCCAGGCCGTCGGGCAGGGGGTCCTCGAACATCCGGAACCAGGTGGAGCCGGGCTTGAATTCCGAGCCCTCGCTCATGATCCCGGTGAGCCGCAAGGTGCGGGACTCTGTCCGGGCCCGGGAGGTGGGCGGCGCCCAGTCCGAGACCACCTCGGCCGCTTCCACGATGAAGACGTTGCGCTGGTCCCGCCACCTGTCGACCTCGGATTCGAGGCGGTCGAAGTGCTCCCACCAGAACTGCTTGCGCTCCCGCCGGTGATAGCCGGTGGCCGCCGCGACCATGGCCACGGCCTGCTCGTCCGGCCCCAGCTCGCGGTGCTCCGGAATGGCGTTCAGGAAGGCGCGCAGGCTTGCTTCCTCCGGCGAAGGTTCCGCGTCCGGAACTGCCTCCGGCGGCGTTTGGGAGCCTGCCGCCGTCCCCGGACCGGCAGCAGCTGCCCTCGCACCGGCCGTCTCCACCCCGGGCATCCCCGCGCCGGCGTCGGCTACGCCGGCCGCGCCAGGAGCGGCAGGCGCACCGCCACGCAGCTGCAGCAGCCAGTCCCGCAGGCGCAGCGTGGAAAGGCAGTCGTACTGGTTATAGTCGGAAATGGAGGCCAGAATGGCGGCCGCCTCCGCCTGCGTCTCGGGGCCGGCGTCGCGCGCCTCGCAGTAGGCGGCGTAGGCGACCACCGAAGCCCCGGCGTCCTTGACGTCCCCGGAGCGCAGGTTGTCCCCCATATACAGGGGCTCGAGCTTCTTGATGGAGTACGAGGCTTCGGAAATCCGGAGTGAATGCCGGACCGTGGCATAGAGGTCTACGAGGAGCCCGTCCCGCAGCCATGAATCCACCACATCCTCGCCGGCAACGTGGTTTAGGGAGAGGTTGCGCAGGGCTGTTTTTTCGTAGGGCGCGTAGTGGTAGACGTGCATGTCCGGATACTGCGCGCGCCGTTCCTCCACGTAGGCGAGGAAGTCCAGGAACGCTTGCCGTTCGCCCGCACGCGAGTGAGCCCAGAACGGGCGGAAGACCGGTTCCTTGCCTGGCGGATCGGTGGGTCGCGGGGCCTCAATCACGCCGAACAGATACTCCAGGCCCCACTGGCCCGCGGGATCCTGCCAGAGCGGGTCGCCCTCGAAGTCGAAGAAGATGTCGCCGTCACTCGGGGCAGGAATGCCGCCCAACGCGTTGTCCGCCAGCACCCTGTACGTGACGGTGTGTGGCTGTCCCTCCTTCACGAAGGTGCGTGAGCCGTCGGCTGCCTCAAGCCCGGTCTGCATCCTGGCCTGGTCACGCAGGCGCCGCCGCGAACCCGTTGCTTGGTGCAGCGGCAGTTCGGCGAGGGCGTCGATGGTGGTGATGCCATCCGCGACGAGCTTCTTCCGCTGGACGGAGGTCATGCCGGCCACCATCAACAGGTCCCGGTGCCCGGCCACCTGCTTGGCGCAGTAGTCGCACCTGCCGCAGTAACTGACACCTGGCTGCTGCCACGCCACGGAGCCCTCGCCGTGACGGTGCGCAGCGGTGAGCTCGCGGAAGCGCGCCCGGCGCTCGCGGTACACCGGCAGCAGATCGTCCAGTGAGTGCGAGCTGCGCTCCATGTTTCCCAGCACCAGGGTGACGCGCGGGGCGGGTTCCAGTCCGAGGCCGATCAGCTGGTCGCCGTAGGCGGCGAGTTGCAGCAGGGCCCCTACCTTGGCATGGCGCGCCAGCTTGGTGTCCCAGACCGCGTACCGCTGCGCACCCCGGTCGCCGCCAGGCAAGGCAGGCTCCTCACACACGAGGAAGTCCGCGTAGCCAAGGAATTCGCCGTCGAAGAAGGTGGCCTGGAAGACGACGTCGGCCCCGACTCGGAGCACAGTGGCGGTTTCGCGCGCCTTTTCCGTCAGGTCGGCCCGGTCCGGAGTTCCACGTTCTATGCAGTAGACCCCGGTTCCGCGGGAGGCATCCCATGTGCCGTGGCGGTCGATGAGGGCGGCAAGCACTTTGTTCTCGTGGACGTCGCCGAGCTTGCCTGCCCGCGCCTGCATCTCGTCGGCGGGGAAATAGGCTTTGGGGGAGCGGCCCAGCTTCTCGTCCAGGATCCGGAGCGTGCGGTACTCGCATTCGCTGGCGGCCACGAGGTCGCTGGCTGAGAACACCAGATCGGCCGGGGCTCCCGGCGTGGTTGGGTCGAGCAGGAACATGGGGCCTCCCCATTGGCAGCCTCGCTCCGGGACGGTTCCCGGTGCGCTGATTTGAATCTAGCAAGAGGCTATGACAATCACGCCGCACAGGTTGGGAGCTGCGCCAATGGGGACCCTACATGCCTTCGCGGGTTAGGTGACGGGCTGCTTGCCGTTGTGCGAGTAGGTGAGGCAGTCGGCGTTGTCCGGGCCGGGACCAACGTGGACTTCCGATGCGTTGCACATGAGGTGGTCGTTATGGACGCATTCCGCCCGCTGGCACGCGCCGACGCCTGCGAGGACCTTCGGCAGGCCGCCGTGTGTGCCGGTGTCGATGAACGTGGCGCATGAGGCATGGTCTGTGGTGCCGCCGACCGTGATGGCCTCGGCGTTACATTCAGAGTGGTCGTTGAAGGAGCAGTTGGTGACGCTGCAATCGGCTACGTGCGTGCTCATTGGGTTCCTCCAGGATTCCGGACGCCCCGGCTGGGCGGCTCGCTGTTCCCAACGTAGGCCCGATGGGCCGGATCAAAAAGACCCAATAGTGTTGCGTAATTGACGTAATTGCGCGATCTGCTCCGTAGTCGCCCGGCATGGCTTAGCCGGAGCCCCATGGACCCTTTGCGGGTACCGTTCTAGACTGGCAGGACCCTCCACTTTTAGGCCCGACGGCGTCGTCCGGCCTTTCAACGGAAATGCCCTGGAGGGCGCATCACATCACTCAGGAATTCACCGCCGACCCTTCACGGGGAAGGGTCCGTGACGCCAGGAGGAAAGAGATGGAAGGGAACAAAGCCGTTGCCTACAAGGGACCCGGCAAGGTGGAAGTCATCGATATCGACTACCCCACATTTGAACTCAAGGACGGGCCGGGCGTAAATCCGGCCAACGTGGGGCGGCAGGTTCCCCACGGCGCAATCATCAAAACTGTGGCCACCAACATCTGCGGGTCGGACCAGCATATGGTCCGCGGCCGGACCACGGCGCCGCCGGACCTGGTGCTGGGCCACGAAATCACCGGTGAAGTGGTGGAGGTGGGGCCCGGCGTCGAATTTATCAAGGTCGGGGACATCTGCTCGGTGCCGTTCAATATTTCGTGCGGCCGGTGCCGGAACTGCAAGGAACGCAAAACAGGCATCTGCCTCAACGTGAACCCGGACCGCCCGGGCAGCGCCTACGGCTATGTGGACATGGGCGGCTGGGTGGGCGGCCAAGCCAATTATGTCCTGGTGCCGTACGCAGACTGGAACCTGCTCAAGTTCCCGGACAAGGACAAGGCCATGGAGAAGATCCTGGACCTGGCCATGCTCTCGGACATCTTCCCCACGGGCTTCCACGGCGCCGTGACGGCGGGGGCCGGGGTGGGCTCCACCGTATACGTCGCGGGGGCGGGTCCTGTTGGACTGGCAGCGGCGACGAGCGCACACCTGCTGGGTGCCGCCGTCGTAATTGTTGGCGACATGAACAGTGACCGACTGGCGCAGGCCCGCACTTTCGGATGCGAGACGGTGGACCTCACCAAGGGCGGCCCGGCCGAGCAGATCGAGCAGATCCTGGGGGTTCCCGAGGTGGACTGCGCCGTAGATGCCGTCGGGTTCGAAGCGAAGGGCCACGGCGAGGGCGCCAAGGAAGCGCCGGCCACCGTGCTGAATTCGCTGATGGACATCACTGCGGCCGGTGGAGCGCTTGGCATTCCCGGGCTGTACGTGACGGGTGATCCCGGCGGCATCGACGACGCCGCAAAGAAGGGTGCTCTGAGCCTGAGCCTCGGGACGGGCTGGGCGAAGTCGCTGAGCTTCACCACGGGTCAGTGTCCGGTGATGAAGTACAACCGGCAGTTGATGATGGCCATCCTCAACGACCGCGTGCAGATCGCCAAGAACGTCAACGCCAAGCCGATCCTGCTGGAGGACGCACCGAAGGGGTACGCCGAATTCGACGCCGGCGCCGCCACGAAGTACGTGCTGAACCCGAACGGATACCTCAGCTGACGTAGGGCAGCGATGCGGGGCCGCATGCAGTTTTCCACCCAAAGGTGGGGCAGCACGCGGCCCCCATTGCCGTCGTCGTGGAGTAGGGCCAGACTCATGGAAGGACCAAACGAGCCGCAGGAGGAGATCCATGAACAGCCAGCCTGACGAGACACCGCTCGAAGTGCCGGAGGCCGACGCGTTTGAGCAGCGCCAGCCGGCGGGCGGGGAGTCCGGGGACGAGGAACAACAGCAGCCGCTGCCCGAGGACGTTCCCGAGGCGGACGCGCTGGAGCAGCGGACCCCGCTACGGCCCAACGGCTCGCCCGCGGCCCCGGACCTCTCCGCCGAGGAAGCGGCCGAGGCTGACGCCATTGAGCAGTCCGCGGGCACGCCTGGCAGCGACGAGGACGACTACCCGTTCGCCGGGGAAGTGGAGCCGGAACAGGGCTGAGGAGCGGCCCGTCTGGCCGGGCTTCGGGCGGCGGCGGGTCCGGCTACCTGGTGCCAGTTACTTGGTTCCAGCCGCCATGCCGCCAGCCACAGTGCCGCCGCACTGGGCCAGGACCGAGGCCATCGCGGTGCGTTCGGCCTGGGTCACCCACAGCTTGTACTTCGCCTTGACCGAAATCTGCCGCGCGACGTACGGGCAGCGGTAGGCGCGGCTGGCGGGCAGCCAGGTGGCGGCGTCGCCGTCGGACTTCTGCTGGTTGGCGGGGCCGGAAGCGGCGAGCAGGTTGAGGGGATCGTTGGCGAACGCGGTCCGCTGTGCCTTGCTGAGGCGCTGGGCGCCCTTTTGCCACGCATCGCTGAGGGCAACGACGTGGTCGATCTGGACCGCGCTGCTGGTTTTGCTGCCGCGGGTGAAGGCGATGGTGGTGGCGGTGTACGGATCCGCGAGGGTGCCGGTCAGGACGATGCAGTTCTTCGTTCCCGGCTTGAAGGTGGTCTTGGTAAGATCCCGGGCCAGGATGTCGTTGCGGGTGTCGCAGCCGTTGTGGTCCGTGTCCGACCAGGCTGGCCCAAACTCCTCCCGGTCGTAGCCGGTTTTCGGGGCGCGGCCTTTGACAGGCAGGGTGGCGAGGAGGTCGGCTGCCTTGACGGCATACCCGGGTGCGTTTCCGGCTGATCCGCCGGGGACAGCGTCCGACGACGGCTGCCGGGTTGCGCTGATAACGCCGCCGCAGGCGGTGGTGGCCAGGATGACGGCGGCAAGGGCGCCGGCGGCAAACCAGTTCCTTCTGCGGGGTGGTGCTTTCTGCAAGGCGGTTTACTCCCGTGGCGCTGGTTGTGGATTCAACGATCGATCGTACTGGCCGGCGGGACGGGCCTGGCGGTGCCACGCGGGAGACGCACCCGAAACGCAGAGAGCCCCGCACTGCCTGACGGCTTTGCGGGGCTTCTCCTAGCGGCAGGACCACCCCGGATGGGGGATACGCGGTGGGCCTGCTCCAAGGTTAGAGAAGTTTCCTGAAAATTGGCTAGGAATGTGGGGGTTTCCAGGTCGGTTCGCTTGCCGGTCGAATGCCCTCCGATGAAGCTGCTCGTCCTTGACTTCACCGCCGGGCTAAACCAGTGTTGAAATCGCACTGACCAGCAGGTTTTTCCTTCAAAGGAGATGCGTCATGACTCTTCCCGCAGGCCTGACTCCCGGCATTTGGACACTCGATATGTCCCACAGTGAGATCGGCTTCAGCGTACGGCACGCCGGGATCAGCAAGGTCCGCGGGCGGTTCCGGGAAGCAACCGGCGAAGCCCACGTGCGGGACTCCCTGGCCGATTCTTCGCTGCATGCCACCGTCAGCACCGCAAGCTTCGATTCCGGCGATGCCAACCGTGACGCGCACGTGAAGGGGGAGGACTTCTTCGACGTCGCGAAGTACCCGGAGATGACCTTCAATGGCACCCACATCGACGGCGACGGCGAGGACTACACTCTGACGGGCGACCTCACCATCAAGGGCATCACCAAGCCGGTTGAGCTGGAGGTCGAATTCACCGGCGTGGCCGTCGATCCCTTCGGCTCCACGCGCGCAGGCTTCTCAGCCGAGGCAGACATCAGCCGCAAGGAGTTCGGCCTGACCTGGAACGCCGCCCTGGAAGCCGGCGGACTTCTAGTCAGCGACAAGGTGAAGATCAACCTCGAAGCGGCCCTGGTAAAGCAGAGCTAAGGCCGGTCGGCGGGTCGAGCTTGTCGACACCGAGGCCCTCGAGGGGCCTTAGGAAAGCCGGGCGATGCTGCGGCGGACTGGGCGTGATGCTGTGCCGTCCGAGAAGAGCTCGGGCGACGATGCCTGGATGCGTTTGACGTCCTCGAAGACGCCGCGGAGGTGGACCCGCAGGGAGCTGTCCGCTTCGCGGCGGTTGTTGGCTTCGAGCGCGTCCACCACGGCGGTGTGCTGTTCAATCAGCGTGGCCACGGGCCGGGTGTCGATCAGGCTGAGCCGGCGGGCGCGGTCCAGGTGCGCCTTGGCCGAGTTGACCGCTGTCCAGGCCGACTCGTGCCCCGCCAGACGGAGCAGTTCGCGGTGGAAGTCCTCGTCGAGGCGGAAGAACTCCTCGACGTCGCCGGCGGATTCCGCGTCCCGCTGCGCAGCCAGAATCTCTCGCAGCCCGGCGAGCCCTGCGGCGTCAACGACAGCATCCTTCAGAGAGGCACACTCGATGGCCTCGCGCACAAACTGGGCCTCAGCGACCCGTCCCAGATCAACGAGTGAGACGAACGAGCCGATCTGCGGGAAGACCTGCACCAGCCCTTCCTCGCGCAGCAGAATGAGGCTTTCGCGCACGGGCGTCCGGCTGACACCGAGCTCCTGGGCGAGCTCGTTCTCGGACAGCGGCTCGCCGGGAGGGAGCTGCAGGGAGATGATGCGACGCCGGAGCGTATCCAGTGTCTGGTCCCGCACGGAAAGCCGCGGGGACTGCCCTTTTTCGGGTTTGCCGGTTGCCATGCATCCAGTGTAGCCATCGTTGACAAACTAGAATGGTAGTGCTTGTATGGTAGTCAGCAAACGGCCGCAGGACAGCTCTTCTGTCCGCCAAACCGGCCACATCCAGGCAGAACTCTCCACCTCCCCTTCTTCATCGCCTGCAAAGGAGCAACTGATGACCGAGAGCATCGCACCGCCCACCGCCAAGACCGAAACGAGGACCACTAAGGACCTCGCGAAGGTCGCGGTCTCCGGCTGGCTGGGAACGGCCATGGAATTCATGGATTTCCAGCTCTACTCGCTGGCCGCGGCCATCGTCTTCAACAAGATCTTCTTCCCCGACGTCAGCCCGGTCATCGGCCTCATCGCAGCGATGGCAACCTACGGCGTTGGCTACGTGGCCCGCCTGGTCGGTGCCGTCTACTTCGGCCGCATGGGCGACAGGATCGGCCGCAAGAAGGTCCTCTTCATCACCATCGCGCTGATGGGTGCATCCACCACGCTCATCGGTGTCCTGCCCACCTACGCCATGGTCGGCATCTGGGCCCCCATCCTCCTCGTGGCACTGCGACTGATCCAGGGCTTCGGTGCTGGCGCGGAAATCGCCGGCGCCACCGTGATGCTGGCGGAATACGCTCCCGCCCGCCGCCGCGGCCTGATCTCCTCGCTCGTCTGCCTCGGCACCAACTCCGGCACGCTCGCAGCCTCCGCGCTCTGGGCCATCCTGGTGGCGGTACTCTCCGAGGATCAGCTGCTGACCTGGGGCTGGCGCCTGCCGTTCCTGGCAAGCTTCCTGCTGATGATCTTCGCCGTCTGGATCCGCCGCTCGCTCAAGGAGAGCCCGGTCTTCGAACAGCGTGAGGACGTCGTCGACGGCGTAGCAATCACCAAGCGCGACCTCGCCGCCGAAGCAAACACGAACGAAGCAGACCAGCCCAAGCACAAGACCCAGTCCACCAGCACGATCGAAGCCGCACTGCACCAGCGCAAGGGCAAGTCCTTCCTGATCGCCCTCGGCCTCCGCTTCGGACAGGCCGGCAACTCCGGCCTCATCCAGACCTTCCTCATCGGCTACCTGGCCACGGTCCTGCTCATGAACAAGTCCGTCGGCACCACGGCCATCATGATCGGCTCGATCATCGGCTTCGCCACCATCCCGCTGATCGGCATCCTGGGTGACCGCTTTGGCCGCCGGCCCCTGTACATGATCCTGAGCGCCACCACGGCCGTCTTCGCGATCCCCATGATGCTCATGGTCACCAGCGGCAACCCGACCCTCGTCACCATCGCCGTCGTCGCCGGCCTGAACCTGGGTGTGCTGAGCCTCTTCTCGATGGAGAGCGTCACCATGGCCGAGTTCTTCGGAGCCCGCACCCGCTTCACCCAGCTCGCCCTGGCCAAGGAGATCGGCGGCATCCTCGCCACGGCCATCGGCCCGATCCTCGCCGCCACACTGACCGCCGTCACCGGGCACTGGTGGCCGCTGGCCGCCATGCTCGTCGGCTACTCGCTGATCACGCTGGTCTCCGCAGCTGTTGGCCCCGAAGTCCGCGGCCGCGACCTGGTCCGCCTGGAAGACGCCGCATGAAAGCAGTAGTCGTCCACGGCGCGAACGACCTCCGCATAGACGAACGCCCCGAGCCCGTCGCGGGGCCGGGGGAGGTTGTCCTCGACGTCGAATGGGGCGGAATCTGCGGCTCCGACCTTTCCTACTGGCGCCACGGCGCCTCCGGGACCGCGCAGCTGAAGTCCCCGCTCGTCCTCGGCCACGAGGTGGCCGGCCGGATCGCCCAGCTGGGCGACGGCGTCGAAAACCTCGACGTCGGCCAGCCGGTCACCGTCCATCCCGCGGAACTGGTGGGGGACGGGATCTTGCCCGAGCGGCTCAGCGGCCGGACCAACCTGTACCCCCGGATCCGGTACTTCGGATCGGCAGCCTTCGATCCGCACACCGACGGCGGTTTCAGCGAACGGAAGCTGGTCCGCGCGTCGCAGATCCGTCCGCTTCCCGACGGCGTGGACACCCTTCGCGGGGCACTTGCTGAACCGCTCGCCGTCGCACTTCACGCGGTGGGGCGTGCCGGTTCGCTGGCGGGCCGGGACGTGCTGGTCAACGGCGCCGGGCCGATCGGATCCCTGGTGATCGCGGCCGCCAGGTACGCCGGGGCACGGACCGTCATCGCTACGGACATCAACGACGCCTCGCTCCGGATCGCAAAGGCCATGGGCGCGGACGACGTCCGCAACCTCTCGGACGGGGCAACGCTGCCGGAGGACGTGGAGCTCGTGTTCGAGGCGACCGGGATCCCCGCGGTACTGGGCGGCATCCTCCGGGCCACCGCCCGGGGAGGCACCATCGTCCAGGTGGGCAACCTGCCCGGCGCCCCCGCCCCGGCCGCACTCGGGGACCTCGTGACACGGGAAATCACGTGGATCGGCTCTTACCGGTTCGCTGACGAGATCACCGACGCGCTCAAGGCGATGTCCGAAGGCCTGGACGTTTCACCGGTCATCACCCATAAGTTCGGCATCGACCAGGCCGCGGAAGCCATGCGGGTCTCCGCGGACCCGGCTGCCGGCAGCAGCAAAGTCATGCTCCGCCTCTCCTGACCCAACTAAGTAGCAGCAGATGGCGTTCTGAGGGCTCATAACGCCATCTGCTGCGACCTACTTGCAATACTCGACACACAAAAGGACCCCACCAGTGAAGATCACCGACGCACGCGTAGTGGTTTCGTCGCCAGGACGGAATTACGTCACGCTCGTTATCGAAACCGAGGACGGGATTACCGGTATCGGCGACGCCACCCTCAACGGACGTGAACTGGCCGTGGCGTCCTACCTGTCCGAGCACCTCTGCCCGCTGCTGATCGGCCGTGATGCCCGCCGCATCGAGGACGCGTGGCAGTACTTCTACAAGGGTGCCTACTGGCGGCGTGGCCCGGTGACCATGACCGCGATCGCCGCTATCGACGTCGCACTTTGGGACATCAAGGGCAAAGCCGCCGGCATGCCGGTGTACGAGCTGCTTGGCGGTGCGGCCCGCGAGGGGGTCATGGTCTACGGCCATGCCAGCGGCTCCTCGCTGGAGGACCTCAGCGCCGACTTCCAGCACCACCTGGACCTCGGCTACAAGGCCATCCGCGCGCAGGCCGCTGTGCCGGGGCTGGAGAAGACCTACGGGATCGGGCCTGTGGACGGCAAGACGTATGAGCCCGCCAGCGGCAACATTCCGCAGGAGGACCTGTGGGAGACGACGGCGTACCTGGACTTCGCGCCGAAGATGATGGCGCACGTGCGGGAACAGTTCGGCTACGGCGTGCACGTCCTGCACGACGTCCACCACCGGCTGACACCCATTGAGGCCGGCCGGCTGGGTGCCTCGCTTGAACCGTTCCGCCCGTTCTGGATCGAGGACCCGACGCCGGCCGAGGACCAGTCCGCGTTCCGCCTGATCCGCCAGCACACCACCACGCCGATCGCCGTGGGCGAGGTGTTCAACTCGATCTGGGACTGCCAGCAGCTGATCACGGAACGCCTGATCGACTACATCCGCACGTCCGTCTCGCACGCCGGCGGCATCACGCACCTGCGCCGCATCTTCTCGCTGGCGGACCTGTACGGCGTCCGCTCGGGCTCGCACGGCGCCGGTGACCTCTCGCCGGTGTCCTTCGCCACGGCGCTGCACGTGGACATGAGCATCCCCAACTTCGGCGTCCAGGAATACATGGGCCACCGCGACCCCGCCAACGAGGTGTTCAAGACCTCCTACAGCTTCACCGACGGCTACATGCATCCCGGCGACGCCCCGGGCCTCGGCGTTCAGTTCGACGAGGAAGCGGCCGCCGCCTTCCCGTTCGACCCGAAGTACCTGCCCATCAACCGCCGCCTCGACGGGTCGGTGCATGACTGGTGAGTAACCCGACAGAAGCACAGCCGTTCGACGTCGTCGCCATGGGGGAGATCCTCCTTGAGGTGGCCACCGACGTCCCGTTCGGGCACGGCGTCCCGGCACAGCTGGGCATCTCCGGCGACGCCCTGAACGTCGCGGCGGCTGCCGCTGCGGCCGGTGCCCGCACCGCGCTGCTGGCAGTACTGCCCGACGACGACCTCGGCCAGGCGGTCGCCGCCCGGATCGCTGGACTCGGCATTTCCACCGAGCTCCTGAAGTTCCGTCCCGGCCAGCAGGGCGTGTACCTGGTGCACTGCGACCCGGACGGGCAGCGCGAGTTTTCCTACGCGCGCAGCGGCAGCGTCGGCTCAACACTGGGGCCGGACGATGTGGACCCGAACGTGTTCGCAGCTGCCGGCGCCGTAATTGCCGGGGGCATCGCCTGCGCCATCTCGGCCTCGTCCCGCGCCGCCGTCTTCAAGGCCGCCGAGGTTGCCAACCGCTTTGTCTTTGACCCGAACTACCGGCCGCGGCTCACTTCCGTGGAGGATGCGACGGCGGCCGTGGTTGAGCTGGCACCAAAGGCATTCCTGGTGACGCCTTCCTTCCCGGGCGAGACGTCAGCCCTGCTGGGCACGTCCTCGCCGCAGGAGGCCGCCGCGAACCTGCGCTCGCTCGGCACCGCCAACGTCGCCGTGACCTGCGGGGCCGAGGGAATCCAGCTGGAAAGCGACACCGAGTCGGCCTGGATCGAAGCCATTCCTGCACCTGCCGTGGTGGACCAGACCGGAGCGGGCGACGCCTTCGTGGGCACGCTGACCGCGCGGCTGGTGCTCGGCGACAGCCTCGCCGAAGCTGTCCGGCATGGGGCAGCGGCGGCCTCACTCGTGGTGGGCGGCAAGGGCGGCACCGGCTTCATCCCGAGCTTCGAGCAGACCCGCGCCCACGCCCTGGGGGCACAGACCATTGGGATACCCGAAGGAGAGCTGTCATCGCGCGCCTGAGCAGTGCCAACCTGAGCAGCACCGCCGGAAACGCGGCCACGTTCCCGGGCGCCGCGCTCCGGACGAACGGACTGAAGCCCGCCATCGTGCACCTGGGCCTCGGCGCCTTCGCCCGCGCCCACACCGCTGTCTTCACTGAGAACGCCATGCTGGCCAGCGGAGAAACCGGCTGGGGGATCACCGGCGTCACCCAGCGCTCGGACACCGTGGCCCGGCAGCTCGCCCCACAGGACGGACTGTTCACCGTGGCTGAACGGGGCGAGGGTGCGGCACCGCTGCGGGTGGTGTCCAGCATCGTGGACGCCATCTCGGGACGGGACAACCCGGTCGCCGTCATGGACCGGATCGCCGCGCCGGAAACGCTGATGGTCACGCTGACCGTCACGGAGAAGGGCTACCGGATCGACCCGCATACCGGATCCCTCAACCTGGAGGATGCGGAGGTCCGCGCAGACCTCGAGGGCCGTGCCCCGCTCACTGCCATCGGCCAGATCGCGCGTGGCCTGCAGCAGCGGTCGCGCACCGGGGCCGGGCCGCTCACGGTGGTCTCATGCGACAACCTTCCCGCGAACGGCGAACTGACCCGGACGCTGGTGCACGCCTTCGCCGCGGCCCTGCCGCCCGAGGAGTCGGAACCGCTGCTGGCCTGGCTGGACGCCAACGTCACGTTCCCCAGCACCATGGTGGACCGGATAGTGCCGGCCACGACGGCGGGTGACCTGGACGCCGTCGAACGTGAACTGGGACTGCGGGACGAGGCCGCGGTGGTGGCCGAACCGTTCATGCAGTGGGTCATCGAGGACAATTTCGCCGCGGGACGTCCGCGGTGGGAGGACGCCGGAGCGCTGTTCAGCAGCGACGTCGCGGCCTGGGAAGCGGCGAAGCTGCGGCTGCTGAATGCCAGCCACTCGCTGCTGGCGTATCTCGGTCTCGCCGCCGGCAAGGTGACCATCAGCGACTCCGTGGCCGAGGGGGCGTTCTTCACTGCCGCCCGGCGCATGCTGGCCGAGGACGTCCTGCCCACCATCACCCTCCCGGAGGGTCTCGACGCGGACGAGTACTGCGCCCAGGTGCTGACGCGGTTCGCCAACCCCGCCCTGGGCCACACCACGGCGAAGGTGGGCAGTGACGGTTCACAGAAGATCGGCCTGCGCCTGCTCAGCACCGTGCGCGGAAACCTCGACGCCGGACGGGAACCCCGGTGGGCAGCGCTCGCCGTTGCTGCGTGGATGCGGCACGTCGCCACCACGCCTGCGGACCGACTAAACGATCCGCTGGCCGCCGAACTCCATGCCGCGCTGCCGGCCTCGGGGGACGCGGCGGATGTGGTCCCGGCGCTGCTGGGCTGCCGCAGTGTCTTCGACGCCGAATTGGCCCAGAATCAGGGGTTCGCAGACCTCCTCATCCACTGGTACAGCATCATCGACACGCACGGGCTTGAAGGCCTGAGAAAAGAGATCAACCATGGCTGACGCCACCAGCGTTTTGCATGTTTCTCCGGTCATCCCTGTGGTGACCATCGAGGACCCGCAGCATGCGGTTCCGGTTGCCCGGGCCCTGGCCGACGGCGGCGTCCGGATCATCGAGCTCACCCTGCGGACCGACACGGCGCTCACCTCGCTGAAGGCCATCGCCAACGAGGTTCCGGACATCCTCGTGGGCGCCGGCACGATCCTCACTCCCGGCCAGGCCGACGCCGCCGTGGCCGCGGGTGCGCAGTTCCTGGTCAGCCCCGGGGTGACGCCGTCACTGCTGGAGCACATGCTCTCCCTCGAGGTGCCGGTGCTTCCGGGCGTGGCCACGGTGGGCGAGGTGATGGCGGTGCTGGAGCGCGGGCTGGACACCATGAAGTTCTTCCCGGCCGGTCCTGCCGGTGGCCCGTCGTACCTGGCGGCCATCGGGGCACCCGTCCCGCAGGTGACGTTCTGCCCGACCGGCGGCATCAGCCTGGCCACGGCGCCGGACTACCTCAAACTGCCCAACGTCCGCTGCGTCGGGGGAAGCTGGCTGACGCCGCGTGCCGCCGTCGAAAGCGGGGACTGGCAGCTGATCACCGAACTGGCCCGGGAAGCGGCAGTCCTGTCCTGATGAAAGTTGCCCCGTTTCTACTTGACCGTAGATCTGCCTTCGGGACGGGCGTAGAGTCGGGAAAGACCGGTCCTAAAACCGGTCGCAGCCTGAACAGACGCACAACCTAAGGAGTTCATCATGAACTTGGGCAACATGATCAGGAATGCCGCAGGACGTATTTCCGGCCGGACCACGCACGGAACAACCGGTGGGTACACGAGGGGCACCAGGCCCTACACCACGGGACGGCCCTCAGCCATGGGCCGTGGCCGCACCGCTGGAGGACTTGGGGACAAGATCCGCCACATGCTTCACAGGCACTGACACTGGAGCGCCTGCCGGGTCCTGACGTCCACGGCGAGGCAGCACTGTCCGCAGGGGAGGTTGCCGCGGTGAGCCGCGGGGCCTCCCTTGCTGCTGACTTCGACCGGGTCCCCCAAGGGGAGCGCAGGGCTGCTGGCCGCTCCCGGTGCCCGGGACCGCCGCCCCTCTAACCGTTCCTGGATGGAGGCTGGTCATAATTTGATAAGTATGCTTATGATATGTCTCCTCATGACGGCATGCAGATCCCGTTGGTGAGTTCAGGAAGGCCACAGCCAGGGCTGGTTGTTAGGGGAGTGCATGTCATCGGCAAAGATTTACGACGTGGTGGTTATCGGAGGAGGAGCAGCCGGCCTCAGCGCAGCTGTCACTCTTTGCAGGTCACTGCGTTCGGTCCTGGTCATCGACGCGGGCGAGCCAAGGAACGGCCGTTCCTCGGGGGTGCACGGCTTCCTCACGCATGAGGGAATGCCGCCTGATGAGCTTCTTGCCGCCGGCCGTGCGGAAGTGCGGGTGCACGGTGGCGAGATCCTGCACGGCCGAGCAATCTCCGCTCGGGACGAAGGGGGTGTCTTCACCACTGAGCTGCAGGACCGGCAGAATCTCCGTTCGCGGCGACTACTCATCTCTTCCGGCTTTGAGGATGAGCTGCCGGAGGTGCCCGGTATCAGGGAGCGGTGGGGCCGCGACGTGCTGCACTGCCCGTACTGCCACGGCTGGGAGATCCGCCACCGGGCGATAGGAGTACTTGCGACAGAACCTGCCGCTGTAAAGGAGGCGCTGCTTTTCCGGCAGTGGAGCGGGAACGTCACCTTCTTCCAGCACCTCTCGGGGGACTTGGGCGGTGGCGAACGCGAACAGCTTGAGGCCCGGTCGGTCCACATTGTCGAAGGCGCCGTAACGTCGCTGGAGTTAGCAGGAGACGCCCTCGCCGGAGTGCGCTTGGCATCCGGTCTGGTTGTCGCATGTGAATACCTCGTCGTGAGCCCCAAGGCCAAGACGGAGTCGCCGCTGCTGCAGTCCCTCGGGCTTCAGCAAACAGGCGCCGGGCAAGGTCAGCATGTGACCACGGACCCGGATGGATTAACTGCCGTTCAAGGCGTCTGGGCCGCCGGAAACATCTGCGACCCAACAGCGCAACTAATAACGGCAGCCTCGGCGGGGGTCAAGGCAGCCACGGCTATCAACGCCGATCTTGTCGACGAGGACACCCGGCGTGCAGTTGAAGCCGCCAGGCGAGCTCCCTTCCCGAGGGCGGCTCTGTCTTAGTCCTAGAGGTTTTACTTCTCGCCGGCGCGCTCGAGTGCCTGGTCGTGCTCGGCGTGGGCCTGGCGGATGAGGTTCATGAACTGGGTTTCGTTGCGAATGAGGCGCTTGTACTTCTCCGGAAGCTTCCTCAGTTCCTGCTCCTCATGGACCAGCTTGTCGAAGATCCGCTCGCGCTCGGCAATGTCCGTCTCGTAGTTGAGGTCCACGTACGTGGTGGCGTGCCGCTTGGCGCCGGAGACCATGGTCTTGGCCTTGCCCTTGGGGCTGAGCACGGAGCCGATGATGGTGACTGCGAGCACGCCGAGGATCACACTGAGTGAGGTGCCGGTGCTGATTTCGATGACGTTCACGTGCTGACCGTCGTTGATGAACGGCAGCGTGTTCTCGTGCAGGGCGTGCAGGATCAGCTTTACGCCGATGAAGCCGAGGATGGCGGCGAGGCCGTAGGAGAGGTAGATGAGCCGGTCGAGGAGCTCATCGATCAGGAAGAACAGCTGCCGGAGGCCCATGAGCGAGAACGCCGTGGCCGTGAAGACGATGAACACGTTCTGCGTCAGGCCGAAGATGGCCGGGATGGAGTCCAGCGCGAAGAGAATATCCGTTCCGCCGATGGCCACCATCACCAGGAGCATTGGGGTAAGGACTTTCTTCCCGTCCACCACGGTGAAGAGCTTGTCGCCGTCGTAATGCTCGGAGGCGGGCAGAAACTTCTTGGCGAGCCGGACCACGAGGGTTTCGCTGTCGTCGTCGTGATTTTCCGGTCTGAGCAGGTTGCCGGCCGTGACCAGAAGGATCAGCCCGAAGATGTAGAACACCCACGCGAAGCTGTTGATCAGCGCGGCGCCGAGGAAGATGAAGCCGGTCCGGGCGAGCAGCGAGAAGACGATGCCGAACAGGAGCACCTTCTGCTGGTCTTTGCGGGGGACCCTGAAGCTGGTCATGATGATCAGGAAGACGAACAGGTTGTCCACGGACAGCGCCTTCTCGGTCACATAGCCGGCAAAGTACTCGGTGCCCATCTTGGAGCCGCCGAAGAACCAGACGCCGAGGCCGAACCCCAAGGCCAGGCCAACGTAGATGGCGGACCACGTGGCGGATTCCCTGAGGGACGGGGTGTGCGCCTTGCGGACGTGGAAGAAGAAGTCGAAGGCCAGGAGTGCGACGATTCCGGCGATCGTGAGGGTCCAGACGATAGGGGAAACTTCCATGCTGCCTCTTTCCTGAATGCGATTCGGGCGGAGCGCTTGGAATCAACCCTACCCAGCCTTCCCAACTGGCTGGCAGTTGTTGTCATTCTGAGTGCCCAGAACGACAACTATTGCCCGTCAGTTGGGCGGGAGGGGACCTAGCCGGGGGAGGGGCCTAACCGGCGGCCGGCCTCAGCCGTACATCAGCGAGCCCGGCGTGGTGAGCTTTTCCCCGGTCTCCAGCCAGGTCTTCAGGCCGGAGAGGATCATGGGCCAGCCGCCGTAGAGCTGTTCGTTGGCGCCTTCGCGGAGCTGGTCGTGGGTGACGGTGAGGTGGCAGGAGTCGTCGCCGACGGGTTCGATTTCCCAGGTGACGCGGGAGGTGCCCTCGGCCTTGACGTCCTCGCCCCAGAGCGCGCGCATGGTCTGCACCAGTCGCCGCGGGGGATCGACCTCCAGGTTTTCGCCCTCACCCAGGAGTGCCCCGGCTTTGGGGTTGCCCATCTCGAAACGGGAGCCCGGCGTCCAGTCCGACTTCAGCGTGTTCCCGAACTGGTACTTGCTGCGGATGTCGCTGTCCGTGATGGCTTCCCAGAGCCGTTCCGGAGTGGTCTTGATGTAGATTTCGAAGATCTTTTCCATGGGACTTTCCAATCGGGTTTTGAGGTCGCTGAGCGCAGCGGCCCATGGTTCTGAATATTTACTCACCCAGCGGTCGTGGACGAGCCTGATGGGCACCGGATTGAGGAAGTGCAGTTTCTCGCGGCCGCGGCGCCGGGTCACCACGAGGCCGGCCTCTTCCAGGATCTTCAGGTGCTTCATGACGCCGAAACGGGTGATCTCGAACCGTGCCTCCAGTGCGCTGAGGGTCTGGCCGTCCTCGCGGAAGAGCGCGTCCAGCAGGTCCCTGCGGATGGGGTCGGCGAGGGCCTTGAATACGGCGTCCACACGGTCAGGATAGGTGACCATATGGTCACATGTCAACGGCCAGTGGCTTCCCTGGTTCGCCCAACTAGGTAGCAGGTCAGGGCGTTCCCAGCGCTGAGAACGCCCTGAGCTGCTACCTACTTGGGCCGGGGCGCAGACGGTGAGGCCCGACGGCGTCACCTCGCCAAAGTCAGCAGCTTCCCGTCGGTCACGGCCTGGCGGGAGAGGGTCTTGTAGCCCTCCTGCTCGAAGAGCACGGTGATCACGTCCTCCTCGTGCCGCATCACGATGCCCGAGCCCCATTCCTTGTGCACCACGGCGGCCTGGAGCGGGAACGGTTCCCCGCCCGCGGCGGCCGCGGCGCCGTCGTCGTAGTCCTCTTCGTAGGCGGAACCGTCGGCGCAGTTGTCACAGTTGCCGCACGGCTCGGTCAGGTCCTCACCGAAGTAGCCCAGCAGGAACTGGCGCCGGCAGGCGTCCGTCTCCGCGTAGCCGCGCGCCATCTCGATCCGCGAGCGGTCCACGCGCTGCCGCGCTTCGGCGAGTTCGACGGCGTGTTCCACCACCTTGGGCAGTTTGGCGCCGGGTTCCAGCCGGATTCCGCGCTTGAGGGCCTTCACGGACCGGGTCTCCTGCAATTCATTCAGCAGTCCGGTGAGCCGGCGGCCGGGGATGCCTGTCTGCTCGGCGAGTGCCTTTTGGGTGACCGGCCCGTCGGCGGCGCGCAGGGCGGTGAGGACTGCGAGCAGCGCGTCCTCGTCCGGCTTGTGGGTGCCGAAGAACTTGCGCAGGCCGAGGTCCTCGGGCCGGTAGTGCAGGACGGCGGAAGCGGGCTGCCCGTCGCGGCCGGAGCGTCCGATCTCCTGATAGTAGGCGTCCAGGGACTCGGGGATGTCGGCATGGATCACGAAGCGGACGTTGGGCTTGTCGATGCCCATGCCAAAGGCGGTGGTCGCCACCACGACGTCGAGTTCGTCGTCGAGGAACTGCTCGTGGACCTGGTCCCGCTCACTCTGCTTCCGGCCGGCGTGGTACGCGGCGGCGCGGAGCCCGTGCCCGGCGAGTTCGGCGGCATAGGTTTCGGTGTCTTTGCGGGTGGCGGCGTAGAGCAGGCCGGGGCCCTTGAGCGCGGCGTGAAGTTCGGCCGCTTGCTCCACGACCGCGCGGTCCTTGTCCCTGTCCTCGAGGTGGCGGACGACGTCGAGCCTGATGTTGGGTCGGTCGAAGCCGTGGACCAGCACCAGCGGGTCCAACATGTGCAGGCGCTGCTGGATCTCGTCGCGCACCGGGGGAGAAGCGGTGGCGGTGAGCGCGGCGACGGGCGGGTTGCCCAGCTGCCCGCGGACCTCACCGAGGCGGAGGTAGTCCGGGCGGAAGTCGTGGCCCCAGGAGGAGACACAGTGAGCCTCATCCACCACGAACAGCGCCACGTCCATGGCGGCCAGCCGCTCCACCGTCTCGGCCTTGGCCAGCTGCTCGGGGGCCAGGAAGAGGAACGCGGCGTCGCCGCGCTCGGCGGCCTCCCAGGCGTCCTCCACCTCGGAGTCCTTCCGGCCGGAGTTGATGGCGACGGCGGACTCCCCGCCCAGGTCCTCCAGCAGGCCGTCCAGCTGGTCCTCCTGCAGCGCAATCAACGGGGAAACGACGACGGCGGGACCGCGCCTTGCGCTGTTGGCGGCGGTGCCGTCGGGGTGCTCCACGCCGCCGTGGCCGGCGTGGATGAACAGGGCGGCCACCTGGTAGATGGCCGACTTGCCGTAGCCGGTGGGCATCACGGCGAGGACGTCCCGGCTTTGGACGAGGGCGCGCATGCCGGCGAGCTGGCCGTCGCGGAGGTGGGGGAGGCCGAGCCTGTCGGCGGCGATGCGGCGGAGGGTGGACTCGTCGGCTCTATCGGTGGCGGCTGTGTCGGCGGCGTCGGTCATGGTGGCAGCTCCATAGGGGGCGTTCCAGGGGCCGGGTGTCTTCAGCCGTGAATCCACCCTAGCCCCAGGCCCGCCCCGACGTCATGCTGCCCGACGGGTCAGCCGGCCCAGCTCGACGGGTCAGCGGGAATGGGCCTGTCGATCCGCGGCCGGGAACCGTGTGTGCGAGTGGAGTCTTACGGTTGCGTGGCCGTGCCTGGACTTGGGGATGATGATTTCCCCGTGGCCGCCACGGCTCATGTCGCGGATGAGGCCTGTTCCTGCAATTTCCCTGGTGTAGGAAATCCCGGCAACAGCAGCCTGCTTGGTGGGGTACGGGACTGAGGTCGCCACCAGAGTTCCAGTGCCATCCAGAAGCCTGACCCGGAAGCCGCCGTCCGGAGCATCGATGATTTCGAAGTGTCCAGCCATGAGAATTCCCTCCGTTCGTGCTGCCTTCCCTGGTATGTCCCCTAGGTACATTCTGGACCTTTCCTGCCCGGAAGGAACGCCCGGGTGCCCGTCGAATGTGAATCGCAGCAGTAGATGGCGGCAGCACAAAAAGCCGCCACCTAACGCCAAACTCCACACGACATCTTTGGAAGGCGTGCCGGATGTAAAACGGTCGTTATTGACCTGGAGGAAGAGGGAAGCCGGATGGAATGTTTACCCGGCTTCCCTCTTTCTGGTCTAGATCCCGCGTTCTAGCCCTCCTGGCCCTCGGCTACCGCGGGGCCCCGCAATGCGTGGGGCAGCCGAGCAGCATGGTTACTGGGTGCCGCCCCTAGGTTCGTCCTCGAGGTCCTTCGGTGCCGTGAGATCCATCTCGAGCAGCGGCACCACTTTGGACTTGGTGATGAAGCGGTGAGCCAGCCATAGAACAATGAAGACTGGCAACCCGATGTAGGAGGAAAGCACCTCCATGGTCCGTCCGGCAAGCACAGCCTCGTAGTTCTGTCCCGCGATCACCAGTATCAGCAGGGCGAAAGCCAGCAGTGGGCCTATGGGGAACAGGGATGCTTTGTAAGGCAGGTCGCTGACTTTGTTTCCCTGGGCCAGGAAGCCGCGCCTGAAACGGTAGTGGGAGACCGCGATTCCCGCCCAGACGATGAAGCCGCATAGGCCGGACATGTTGAGCAGCCAGGAGTAGGCTGCACCCTGGCCGACGATCGCGGAGAGGAACCCGAAGAGTCCCACGGCCGCGGTCGCCAGCAACGCCGCGATCGGCACACCACGCGCATTGGTTCGGCCGAAGATCTTCGGGGCCATGCCGTCGTGGGCCATGGCGTAAAGCATCCGGGTGGAGGCATATAGTCCGGAGTTGCCCGCGGACAGGATTGCGGTCAGGATCACGGCGTTCATCAAGGCCGCTGCGAAGGCGATTCCGGCGCGCGAGAAAACCAGGGCAAACGGCGATGCTGCAACATCGGACTCGCCGGAGGCCAGCAGGCTCGGATCGCTGAACGGGATCAGGCAGCCGATGATAAAGATGGCACCAATGTAGAAAAGCATGATGCGCCAGAAGACAGTGCGGATGGCCTTCGGCACTTCGCGACGCGGGTTCTTGGCTTCGCCTGCGGCGACTCCCACGAGCTCGGTGCCCTGGAAGGAGAACCCGGCAACCATGAAGACCGAGATGATCGAGACCCAACCCCCGTGGAAAACGTCATCGCGGTTTTCCCAGTTGCTCAGTCCCGGAGAGTCATCCCCGAGGATGCCGAAAATCATCAGCACACCGGCGATCAGGAAGAGCACCACTGCGCTGACCTTGATCAGGGAGAGCCAGAACTCCGACTCACCAAAGGACTTCGCCGAGAGGGCATTGAGCCCGGTCAACACCAGCAGGAAGATCCCGGCCCACACCCATCCTGGGACCCCCGGGAACCAGAAGTCCATGATGATTCCGGCTGCGACCAGCTCGGCGGCCACCGTGATGGCCCAGTTGAACCAATAGTTCCAGCCGATCGCGAAGCCAAAGGACGGGGAGACGAAACGGGTGGCAAAGGACTGGAAAGAACCGGCGACCGGAATTTTGGCCGACATCTCGCCCAGTGACTGCATCAACAGGAATACCATCAGCCCGACCAGCGCGTAGGCGGCCAACGCACCGCCGGGACCCGCTTGGGAAATGGTGCTGCCCGAGGCCACGAACAGCCCGGTACCGATCGCACCGCCGATAGCGATCATCTGCAGGTGGCGGTTGTTTAGCCCGCGCTTGAGGTCGTTGGTGGTTTCGCCGGAAGCGCGATCTGCCCGTATTGCAAGGGAGGACCCTTGTTGTGCTGTTTCTTCGGGTTTGATGTCTATGGAAGTTGCGCTTGGTGGTGTCATGCAACACCGCCAAGGGGTATCAATGCGAGCCGGGTCGGGTTCCCGGTGCCACCGGTGGCTCGACCGGTGCAGGCTTCTGCGACTGCTGTGTCGAGCAGGTGGGCCATAGCCCGATCACTTATTTGCGTGTGGGAGCCAAGTCCCATGGTGCCTCCGAAAAGGTAGCTGCGGTGGATTTGAGCCTTCCGGAGCCCCCGGTCCGGGAAGGATGGTGATCAAGCTAACACACGTGAAGGAAGCGACCTTTGGCGTGGTGAATGTTGCACGTCCGAGGGGTCAAGTCCTTACGAATAGGCGTGGGTTACGCGATCTGAGCGTAAGATTTGCTGATGTAACGTCGCCCGGTGAATAAGCAGCTCTGACGATCTGCTATGGCAGACGGCCTGCGTTGGGCGAATGGTGCCAGGGGTAAAAATGAGCCGTCCCGATCCTGCGGATTATTCAATCGTGATGCGCCGCCCTAAAGGCATCCGACCTTAAGGTCAGGCGCAGGCATAGCAGGCGGGAGACGGGCTTTAGCGAAAGCATTTCTTATGCATGAGGCAAGAATGCTTCACGCATGCTTACGCACTGCTAGCTTCTTCAGGAATCCCCTCAACGGAAGGAATGAGCATGTCTGTAATCGCGAGCCCGGAAGTGACAACCACCCGGGCAGAAGACCTCAAGGAGTTCCCGGCATGGCAGGCCCTGAAGGCAGCCGTCATCGGGCTGCAGCAGGTTCAAGTGCAGGACGGTTCCGTCCCGGAACCCGCTGACCATGACCGGGCCCGCCAGAATGTCGGCATCATTACTGATTCAATCAACGACCTGCGCCCCCACCTCCCCCACGACACGGACTACCTAGAACTGCTCGTGCAGGACTTCCAGCGGTGGGCGTCCGAGGGCTTCGTCGTACCGGATTTCCTCGACTCATTGGTGGCCTTCCACCCCGAGCAGTGGCGCATCGATGGGCTGCCGCACCTGGTTGTGTTCCCCATGTACACGCAGAACGGCAGCACTAACCGCTACTTCGAGGCCGTCCTCATCGAGGTCATTTGGCCTTCCTTCGTCGCTGAACTGGAGGCGGCAAACTACTCCAACAAGCTGTTCGTCCCCATCAGCTTTGTCGATTTCACGCCCGGCTATGACACGAACTCCGCAGTTCTCTTCCCCGAGAGCGTGGCGGTCCGGAGTACCCCGTCCTTCACGTGGGGAGGCATTTTCGCGGACCGCGAAGCCGCCCGGTTCCGTCGCGTCCTAAAATCTGCTGCCGACATCACTTCCCTGGACCTGCCCGCTGACGCCGCGGAATTCATCGACGACCAGCACCTCACGGAGAAGACCTTCGTGATGTGGGATCTGATCCATGACCGGACCCACATGCGCGGTGACCTGCCCTTTGACCCGTTCATGATCAAGCAACGGATGCCGTATTTCCTGTACTCCCTGGAGGAGCTCCGCTGTGACCTGACCGCCTTCCGTGAATCAGTCCTCATCGAGCGGGACGAAACGGCTTCTGAGGACGCCCGCAAGCACGCCAAGCTGGTCCAGTACGCCGTGATCTTCGACCGCATTTTCCGCTTCGCGATTACCGGGAACCGGGTCCGTAACTACGACGCCGTGGGCGGCCAATTGCTGTTCGCCTGGATGCACCAGCACCGGGTCCTGCACTGGACCGATGGAAAGTTGAGCATCGACTGGAAGGACGTCGCCGGCGTGGTCGTTGAGCTGGGTCTCCGCATTGAGGAACTCTACTGGCGTTCAATCGACCGGCCGAAGACCGCACACTGGCTGGCTGCCTACGAGCTCGTCTCGGAAACCCTCACCCCGCACCCGGCCTCCGTCTGGGCCAAGGGACCGGAGGCCCTTCCGCTCGACGGCCCTCCCCGGGGTCTGACGGACCAGATCCTTGATGACGAATTCCCTCTGTCGATGTTCTACGAGGCACTGGAGAAGAAGATGTCCCCGGTCATTGAATCAACTGCCGGGATCACCGGTAAGAGCCCTGTGAAGACTGAGGGCGAGGCGGGCGCATGAGCCAGGATCTCTCGGGGCGTACGGTCGTCGTCGCTGGTTCGACAAGCGCTGCCGGCGTCGCGGTAGTCCGCACCCTCTCGCAAGCAGGGGCACGCGTGGCCGCTGTGGACATTCTTGAGGACCGAGTGCAGGAGCTCTCGTCAGCGTACGACCACGTCACGGGCTATGTCTGCAACCTCGCGGACCTGCAAGCCGTGGAGGACTTGGCGGCGTCTGTCCGGAAAGATCTGGGTCCCGTGGACGGCCTTATCCATCTTGTAGGAGGGTGGCGAGGCGGTACCGGCATTGAAGGCCAGACGGACGAAGACTGGGACTTCCTGCACATGAGCGTCCTCACCACCCTGAGGAACACCAGCCGCGCATTTCACCATGACTTGGCTACCTCCCCTGTGGGTCGACTGGCCATCGTTTCCGCACAGTCCGCTTCCTCGCCGACAGCGGACGGCGCCGCATATGCCGCCGTCAAGTCCGCCGCCGAGGCATGGACCCTGGCCGTGGCCGACGGATTCCGGCACCTGCAGGGAGGAAACGAAGGCCCCCTCTCCGCTCAGCACTCAGCCGCCCTGGTCTTCGTCGTCAAGGCTCTGGTCGATGACCGGATGCGTGCAGCCCAGCCGGAACGGAAATTTCCGGGCTTCACCGATGTCAGTGTCCTTGCCGACGCTGTACAGCGGATCTTCTACCTGGACGCAGAACAGATCAACGGGCAGCGCTTGCCCCTCACGGCCGGCCACCCCGTGGGCGCACCGGCATGAGCGTCAGCGTTGATACCAAAGCAGGCGTCCCGCAGGTACTGGCGGGGCGCCTGCACGACCCGGCATACCGGGGCTTCGCCTCGGATAACTACGCCGGGGCTCACCCCGAAATCATCGAAGCAGTTCAGGCAGCCAACGAAGGGCACGTCACCGCATACGGCGAAGATGTCTACTCAGCAGCGCTTCAACAGGTCATCCAGTCCCACTTCGGGACGACTGCTACCGCATATCCCGTCTTCAATGGAACAGGGGCCAACGTCCTTGCCCTGCAAGCCCTGCTCCCGCGCTGGGGCGCTGTCATCTGCGCAGCAACAGCGCATATCAATACCGACGAAAACGGCGCCCCGGAACGGATTGGCGGGATAAAGCTCCTCCCGATCCCAACCCCGGATGGCAAACTCACCCCGGAATTGATCGACGCCGAAGCCTGGGGGTGGGGAGACGAGCACCGGGCGCAACCGCTGGTCGTATCGATCACCCAGCCCACGGAACTCGGCACCTGCTACACGCCGGAAGAAATCCAACGGATCGCTGAACACGTCCATGCGAAGGGAATGAAACTGCACCTGGACGGAGCAAGGCTGGCCAACGCTGCAGCACATCTCGGGCTTCCTTTTCAGGCATTCACCACCGACGTCGGTGTCGACGTCCTGTCTTTTGGCGGCACCAAAAACGGGCTGCTGTTCGGCGAAGCCGTTATCTGGCTCAACCCACAGTCTGACCCAGGCATGAGCTACCTGCGCAAGATGAACATGCAGCTTGCCTCAAAGATGCGTTTCGTCTCTGCGCAACTGGTCGCCCTGCTCACGGATGGGTTGTGGCTGCGGTCAGCCAGTCACGCCAACGAGATGGCTCAACGTCTCAGCGAAGGAATCGCGGCCATTGACGGCGTCTCGCTGACGCAAGCAACACAGTCCAATGGCGTCTTT
This sequence comes from Arthrobacter globiformis, assembly GCF_030817195.1. NCBI lineage: Bacteria > Bacillati > Actinomycetota > Actinomycetes > Micrococcales > Micrococcaceae > Arthrobacter > Arthrobacter globiformis. The sequence continues at coordinate 1,377,518 of NZ_JAUSYZ010000001.1, forward strand.
GCAGTCCTCCCACCCGGGGCAGCCGCGAAAGTCCGGGAATCCTTCCGCTTCTATGACTGGGATCAAGCACGCGGGGAAGTACGGTGGATGTGCTCCTGGGACACCACCGAAACCGACGTCCAATCTCTCGTGGCTGCAGTTGAAGCTGCCGTAGGCTCCCCAGCTTCACAACGAAACGTCTAACCAAAAGAGCTTATTTACCGCCGCAATTCACAACCGTCGGATTCGGGGAATGCATTTGGCCGTTGAAGCGGCATTCGGGCGGGAGGACAATGCAACTGCCATACACAGCCACAAGCACTAGGAGCACGAGATGGCTGGCGGACAAGGACTGATTAAGCGCTTTTACGACGAGGTACTGACGGGCGGCAATCTGTCGCTTATCGACGAGATGGTGACGGACGACGTCGTCGATCACGAGGAGGGCTTCCCCGGCCAGCCCCCGGGCAAGGAGGGTGTGAAGTTCTATGTGAACGCCATCAGGACCGCGTTTCCGGACCTCGCGGTGAAGACATCCGAGCCGGCGCTCGCCGACGGGAACCTAGAGGCCGTCCACACCGTCCTCACGGGGACGCACCAGGGTGACTTCGCCGGGGTCCCGGCCACCGGCAACTCGGTGGAATTCTCGGGCATCGACATCATCCGCGTGCAGGACGGCAAGGTGGCCGAACACTGGGGATCGACCGACATGCTGAACCTGATGCAGCAGATCGGGGCAGTGCCAAAGTAGGGCAGGGAAAGCGACTCCAACAGAGAGCAAAAGTACGACGACGGCGGCCGGGGACCGTCGTCGTCGTGCGTCTTTCCGGCGCGTCTTCCGGGACGCGCCGTGGCGTCCCCGCACGCCCTCCGGAAGCCCTGTATTATCCCTTCTGGGGGCGGTGACGCCAAAGCGTCAAACTGGGGGACAGCAGCAGATGTGCAAGCCGTAAAGCCTTAAGCAAACGGGCTTTTTGAAGCCATGTGCCCGCTGTCAGACGACGTGTCATTCACCACAGGATTCCGTTCACGCGGCGTTCCTTCCGCAGGTGGATTTCCCGCTCGACCACCCTTGCGCACCACCCCCTTTCCGCACTGCCCACCCTCTTTCCTCACTCCGCCACCTCGGCGACCCCTGCCGTCGCCTGCCCTGAAAGGACCGCAATGAGCCACCCCGGCCCAACCCCGCCACCGCCGCCCTCCGACTACACCACCTACGGCGCGCCGCAGTATGCGAACGGGCAGTTGTTGGACGGGCAGAACGCTGGGCAGGCGTATCCGGGGCAGTACGGGGCCTTCTCGGGACAGTACGGGGCGGAACCGCAGAAGTCCTTCCTGGTCACCTGGCTGTTCTCGCTGCTCCTGGGCAGCCTGGGCGTGGACCGCTTCTACCTGGGCAAGATCGGCACGGGCATCGCCAAGCTGCTGACGCTGGGCGGCCTGGGCATCTGGTCGCTCGTGGACCTGATCGTCACACTGGCGGGGAAGCAGACGGACAAGAGCCGGCGGCCGCTGGCAGGATATGCGCAGCACAAGAAGGTGGCCGTTGTGGTCACGGTTGTCCTCTTGGTGGTCAACCTGGTGATCGGCGTGTTCAGCGGGATTGCTGCTGCCACTATTGTCCGGCAGGCCGCCACCCCGCCGATCATCTCGGCCGCACCTGTCACGCAGGAGAGCGCCGCCAGTTCCTCCGCGCAGCCGACAACCACTGAGGAAGCAGCTGCCGGGGAAGACCGGCCGCACCTTGAGGCCCAGACGCTGACGGGTACCGGCGACGACGTCAAGACGGTTGACCTCAAGGGGCTCCCGGCCGTGGTGACCTTCACCTGCAAAGCCTGCAGCGGCAACACCGTCTTGGAAACCAACGGCGCCGAGATACTGCTGGTCAACACCACCGGCGCCTACGCCGGTTCGCACCTCGTGGACACCAGCGCGGGTGCGCCCACCACCGAGTTCAACGTCAGCGCCGATTCCGCCTGGACGTTGAAAATCGAGGACATCGACAGCGTTCCCTCCTCCACGGGCAAGGTCAGCGGCACCGGCGACAAGGTCCTGTACTGGGACGTGGCCAGCGACAAGGCAACCATCACCAACAAGGGCGAAAGCAACTTCGTGGTGCAGGGCTTCGGCAGCGAGGTTCCCGAGCTCGCCGTCAACAAGATCGGCGACTACAGCGGCACCGTGAAGCTCACCCCCGGCTTCGTCCAGGTCAACTCCGACGGCGACTGGACTATCACGGCGAAGTAGCGTTCCTGCCTCCCACCGAAGGCCCCGCGGGACCCGGCAATATGCCCGGTACTGCGGGGCCTTTTGCGTCCGCTGTTTGAGCCTGTCGAAACCGGAGCCGCCGCCCGCTACAAGGTGACATGAGCCCCCCGCCCGCTGGGATGCGCCCTCAAGGTCGGCCAGTACGACGATAGTGTGTTTAACCCGCGGCGTTGGTCAGCGCGTCGGCGAGATCCCCTAGCGACGTGACCGTGTAGTCCGGTGTGGTGAAGTACGGAGGGTAGGGCGCGCCCGGGCGGTTGATCCAAGCGGTCCCGAGCCCGGCCCAACAGCGGGCCGCCCCCGAAGGGGCAGCCCGCCGTGCTGCCTGGGTCCGCAGGCCCAGACATTGCTAGTGGCGCGATCCCGTCAGTTACTTGGTCACGTGAACTACAACAGCCTTGCTGGTCGCCTGCGTAATGCCAGGGTTATCGATCGAGGTGACCGTCCAGTTGCTGAGCAGCAACACTGTCTTCCCGGTGTCCGAGTTGTCAAATTGAGATTAAACTTCAACAAAAATGAGCGGCTGGGCCGGCGCTGGCACTCGGCCGTCTGCACAATTGGCATTGGGAGACGTACCCGCTTGGATCGCCGCCGTTGGCGTCGACGTCGCAAATGCCCGAATACTCAAAGAATGCGTGGAGTTTCCTCTTTGGTACGTCAGAATGATCACGGCACATGGATTTTTTGGGGGATGCCGTCTTTCGACGTTGAGCTGCTGCCCTGAAGCCTTGGGCTGCATCATCACATTATCGAAAGGCACTATCGCCATGACCCAATCCAATAGTGAACAGCCGTGGGCGCCCTCTCAGGCCAACGCTCCGGAGACAGAGCAAACCCCAACCCCGGGGGCAAGCCAGCAGGCTTGGAATCCGTCTGCCGGCATCCCGGCGCCGGTGACGCCACCGGTTCCACTCAATCCGGCTCAGCCCCCGATGCCGGGGCAGCAGCAGAGCCTTCCGACCCCCGGCCAGTACCAGCAGCAGCCTCCGGCGACTGCTCAGTATCAGAACTACCCGCCCGCGCCGCCGCAGTACCAGGTGCCGGTGGCCCCGCAGCAGTTGCAGAGCCAGCAACCGCAAATGTCACAGCAACCTCCGATGCCGAATCCTGTCTATGCCTACCCTCAGCCGAAATCCAAGCTCGCCGCGGGGCTTCTGGGTATCTTCCTAGGCGGACTGGGTATCCACCGTTTTTATCTGGGATACACCACCATTGGCATCGTCCAGCTTCTCCTCACGGTGTTCCTAGGCGTCTTCACGTTCGGGCTCGTCGGTCTGTGGGGCTTCGTTGAGGGGATCATGATCCTCGCTGGCGCTAACTACTTTCGGCAGGACGCAAAGGGTATGCCGCTCCGGGACTGACCGGCGCGCCGACGACCGACCACCATTCGAGTATCAGGGGGAACACATTGTCCCAAATCATCCATGACCGGCAGGATCAGCTGGAGCAGATCAACGCCGGGCTGCTTCAGGGCGAAACCGTCTACGCCGTCTACGACTGCATCGGAGTCGGCACCGGCTTCGTCGGCATTACCAACATGCGAATCATCCTGCAGGACAAGAGCTTCGTGGGCAACAAGCTGGCCATCGTCTCTATCCCGTACAAGAACATCCGCTCCGTATCGATGCTGTCTAACAAATCGATGCTTGGACGCTTTGCTTCTTCATCAAGCATCGGCATCGACACCGGCGGCAGTGTCAAAGAGGCCGACTTCCGCGGCGATGACAAAGCGAAGCACGCGCACGACCTCATTCTCTGGAACATGTTGCAGTCAAGGTAGGCAGTCCCTCTAGAAGGCGGCCGGTTTCCACCGGCCGCCTTCTAATGGAGCGCCCGTGGTCCGGCCCGCCGGGGCGAACATTCCGTCCGCTATGTCGGCTGGCTCAGGATGCCGGGTAGACATGGACAATCATGATGTTGCTCCAACAGCTCTCTGCTATTACAGGTTTCGGAAGATGGATCAGGCCAGCGGAAAGATGCCGATGAACCGGAAGAGGAGCGCGGCAAAGACGGCGAAGAACGGTATCAGGCAGCCCAGCGTGGCTCTCGTCTGGGAAGAGATGTGGAAAGACTCGTTGGGGTTGGCCGGGTTGTAGGCAACCTCTAAAGGCGAACCCGGTACCGCCTGCTTGCCAAATGAATATTCGGATTCCCCTGTGAACGTCCTGCCATGCGGGTCGGAGAACTGGTACTTGGGCCAGAAGCGGCGGCTGTGCGTCATGTTGCCCGTGCCCCCGCTCCAGCCGGCCCGGCTGCCGGTCACGGTAGCCTGCACCCGGGGCCAATCGGCTGTCAGCTGCTGGTGCCGCCTGTCCTTCCTGACTACGTGAATGACTGAGTAGGCGGCACCGGCAACGAACAGCACCCAGATGGCGTACAGCACGATTTTCAAATGATCCCCCAAGGTTCACCAAGCAGTATGCCAGCTGACTCCGCCGTCGGCAGCTCCGTAACTGCCCTTTTGCGGCCGCAAAACGGCAGTTACGGAGCAACCGACGGAAGTTCTAGCCAGCCACCGGGTAAGCCTTCGGCAGCTTCAGTCCGCGCTCGTCCATGAGGGTGCGCAGGCGGGTGGGGTAGTCGGTGATGATGCCGTCCACGCCGAGGTCCATCAGGCGCGCCATGTCGGTGGTGGTGTTGACGGTCCACGGGATGACGGGCAGGCCGAACTCGTGTGCTTCGCCAATCATCTTCGGGGTAACGGAGGCGAAAGCGGGGGAGACGACGTCGTAGCCCTGTGCCTTGGCCGCCTTGGCGAGGGAGCCGTCGTAGTCGTCGATGTCGATGCCGCCGAGCTCGGGCGCCGCGCCGGGCTTGCCCACCTGCAGCCACGCGTCGCCGCTGGACAGGGCCACGACCGGCAGCTGCGGGGCAATCTTCTTCGTGTAGTTCAGCGTGGACCAGTCGAACGACTGCACTGTGGTGCGCCCGGACATGCCCGACATGTAGATCTCCGTGACTACGGCCTTGGTCAGCGCCACGGAACCCTCGCCGCCGGCCTGGCCGTCCTCCACCTTGGTCTCCACGTTGAAACGGACCTTCTTCGCATCGAGGCCGCGGACCAGCTGGAACACATCCTTGAGCTCGGCGATGCGGTTGCCCTCGATGACGTCCTGCTCCGGGTAGCCGGCCAGCTGCTTGAAACCGCAGTCCAAGGTCTTGATCTGCGGCAGCGACAGGTCCGCCACACGGTCGCCGACATACGGGAACTCGGCGTCACCCGGGGTGGCGGGAGCGGTATCCGCGCACTTGTTGGCCTGAATCGTGTCGTCGTGCCAGACGACGACCTTGCCGTCCTCGGTCAGGTGCGTGTCCAGCTCGAGCGTGCTCACGCCCAGCTTCAGCGAGCTCGCGAACGCGGCCAGCGATTCCTCGGTCCACTCGCCGCGGCCGCCGCGGTGAGCCTGCAGGTCGAAGGAGCCATTGCGCTCGTTCGTCTTGATAGCGGACTCGGCAGTTCCTGCCGCGTTCGACGACGGCGAGCCGGCATCCGCCGCCGGGACGGCGAGAGCGGGACCCGCCGTTGAGGCAATCGCTGTGGTGAAAAGCGCGACGGCGGCTGCTGCGGTCAGGACTTTGCGCATGGTTTTGGTTCCTCCCGGATGGCTGTGGCCGGCGCTGAGCCGCCGACCCGTTCACCCTAGGGAGGTCAAGTGGCGAACGGCATGCGGACAGGTGGCGGTGAGGTTAACGGCAGTGCCGGGACGCGTGGCAGGATCCAGCAGGCACATCTTCCATCAGAATGGAGGAAGGAAAGACAGGAGGCTCAACCATGACTGTCCTTGTTGCCTATGCGAGTGCCCTGGGTTCCACCCGGGAGATAGCCCAACACGTGGCCTCACGAATGGCGGTGGCCCTGGGCGAGGTCGAGTGCCGGTCCGTGGAGGAAGTCGAGTCTGTCGCCGGCTACGAGGCTGTGGTGATCGGTAGCGCAATCCACAATCAGGCGTGGCTGCCCCCGGCCTTGCAGTTCCTCACACAGCATGCGCCCGAGCTCGCCAAACGGCCCGTCTGGGCCTTCAGCGTGGGGATGTCCGACGGCCTGCCAAAGCTGTTCCGCCAGCGCGGCGCGGCACTGCAACAGCAACGTCTGGAGGAAACGCAGTTCCAGGAAGTTCAGCTTCGCGGCCACACTGTTTTTTCCGGCGTTTACCAGGCCAGCCAGTTATCGGCGCCGCTTCGGGGGCTGTTCCGGCTCGCCGGCGGCCGCTTCGGAGATTTGCGCGACTGGGCGGCTGTCCACGCGTGGACGGATCAGGTGACAGCGGAACTCGCGAAACCTGCTTCATCCGCACCTTCTGGCACTGACCCGGCATAGTTTCTCCAGGCCCGGCACCGTTTCGCCCGGCGTGCGCGCAGCCTACGGCAGCAAGGCGGTGACGAAGCCGCCCCGGGACTGGTCGGGGGTCGGCTGCTGCACGGGTGCCGGCCCGCCTGATCGGGCCAGGTCTGGTCCTGGAACGCCGGGTCTTGCCGCGTCGGGAGCGGCCAGCGACAGGACACGGCCATACATCGAACACAGCTCCTCAACGGTGTGTCCTGTGCAGCGCCAGCCCGCTGCTTCGAGCAGCTCCACCGGGTCCGGCGGATCGGCCCGCGCCAGCAGTTCGCTCATGGGCAGGCCCGTCTGCTCGCTGAACTCGCGCAGCTTGGCCTCGATGTCGTCAGTTTTGGGCAGGGCAACTGCCCGCTCAATTACCGCCCGCGAGCCTGGCGCTGACAACACCGCAACTTCGTCCAGCACTGCATGCTGGGCCGCAGCATCGAGGTACGGCAGCAGGCCTTCGAGGACCCAGGTGGTGGGCTGCGCCGGGTCAAAACCGGCAGCGAGGAGCCCTTCCCGCCACGGCACGGAAAGATCCGCAGCGAGGGTGATCAGTTCGCACTGAGGCTCCGCGGACAGCCGGCTCAGCACATGGGCCTTGAACTCCAGGACGTTGGCGCTGTCGACCTCAATGACCCTGGCGCCGTCCGGCCACGCCAGCCGGAAGGCCCGGGTATCGAGCCCCGCGCCGAGAACCACTGTCTGCGTGGCGGCAGGGTCGGACTGCAGGAAGTCGTCGATGAACCTGGTCCGCATGCCGATGTAAATGGAAGCAAGCAGGAGAGGCTGCTGCAGGGGAGGAGCCTCCGCCGGTTCAGCTGGCCACACCGTCGGCAGGTCCAGATGAGAGCGGGCGGCCACCACCAAAGCTGCAGCGAACCGATCCGCCACGAGCGCGTCTGCCCGCGACGTCTCGACGGCACGGCCCGCCGCCACGGCCAGGGCCGCCAGCGGTAGCCCCTGGTCCTCAAGTTCGGTACTGCGTCCTTGCTCTGTCACGCCTTACCCTCCCGTTCGCTGGTTCCCTTTCGGTGAGCCTACTCCGGGTGGCGCGTGTCAGAGCTGCGCGGCGCTGTCCCACCAGCCTTCCCACGCCACGGACGTGAGCTGGCCCTGGGGAAAATCGGTATTCGACCCGGCCTCTCCGAATGTTGAGTTCCCATCATTGGGCGAAGAATTGAAAAACAGGTTCAAGGTATTCCAAAGCATGGCTAATTCCTTTCAATTGACCTGCGGATGACCCTCTCTCAGGTAGGAATTAGCGTAGCCACGGCATGTTTCACGGCGTCGACCCAACGTTTCGTTTGTGTATCCATGTGCTCACACGGCAGCGCAGGACCTCTTCGTAGAACTGTCCGACGGGCGGCGGTTGGTCACGATCAGTGGCAGCAGGTCTGCGGGGGACGTGACAACGGCTGCCGCCTGCGACGCTTCCCCGGCGTCCCCGTAGCCCCAGAGCGCGAATATTGTCGGGATTCCATGTTGGGCGGCTCCGGCGATGTCGTAGCTCCGGTCTCCGATCATTACGGGACTGGAGATGTCTACACCTTCGGATTGAAGGCGGAGCAGCAATTCGGCGACGACTTCTGCCTTGCTCGCTCTTCCGTCGCGGTCAGACGCCCCGCAGATGTTGATGAAGTGGCCTTCGATTCCAAACCTTCGTGCGAGTCTTACCGCTTGGTCCTCCACCTTGGATGTGGCGACAGCCATCGGCATGCCGGCCGAGTGCAGGTGGTCAAGCAGTTCAATGATCCCGTCGTATGGGCTGGATTGTTCAGCGCCGTGGTCGGCGTATGCCTTGCGGTAGTGTTGGAGGGCCCTTTGGGCGGTTATGTCGTCCAACTGTGAGACTGTTCTGAAGGACTCGATCATCGGCGGGCCGACGAATTGGCGCAGCTTTTCCATCGCGGGGACCGGAGCGCCTACGGCTGCCAGGGCTCGGGCAGCACTTGCCGTAACGCCGGGTGCTGAATCCAGCAGCGTTCCGTCCATATCGAACAGGACGCAGCTAATGCCGGTGAGAGCTGGGCGATCTTGCTGCAGAAGTGTCATTTTTGAGTGCTTTCGGTCGTGGAATTGGTTCGGTTCTGGCTGTGCCGGGGAAATTTTGGTGTGAAGGGTAGGCATGGATCGAGTGAGTCTTGACCAGATAGACCAGAGGATTCTTGCGGAGCTAACGAAGAACGCTCGGATGAGCCACGCGGAGCTGGCGACCAAGGTCCTGCTGTCGAGGAATGCCGTGCGCCAACGGATCGAACGGATGGAACGGCAAGGGTATATCCAGGGGTACACCATCGTTGCCGGCCCGCCGGGGCAGGGGTCGGTGTCCGCCTTCCTGATGGTTTACAGGAAGGACCGGGTGCGGGGGTCGGACGTCATCACCGTACTGCGGTCGATTCCGGAAGTGGTTTTGTGTGATGTCGTGAGCGGTGACTTTGATCTGCTGGTGAGGGTCGAGGCCCGGTCGCTGGAGAGGGTTCAGGAGATCTGGGAGCAGATTGCGGCCATTCCCGGCGTCGCGGACACGGTGACGGCCATGACGCTGTCCAGTTACATCAGGCGGGCCCCCGGAGGTGCCCGCGCCACCGAGTGAAGCGATCAGTTCCTGATGCAGACGACCTTTGGCTGGGTCATCTCCTCATACGCGAAATGGACGCCCTCCCTGCCCATGCTTCCGTACTTGGCCCCGCCGAACGGCATGCCGTCGAAGCGGTAATCAGAGGAGTCGTTGATCATGACGCCGCCTGCTTCGAGCTGTTGGGCCGCGTCCATGGCCCTGGCCAGGGAGTCGGTGAAGATGCCCGCATGAAGACTGAACTCGATGGCGTTGGCGACTTCGATGGCCTCGTCGAATGTGCTGAACTGGCGGAACATGACCACGGGCCCGAAAACTTCCTGCTTCCACAGCCGGCTGTCCGTCGGGACCGCTTCCAGGACGGTCGGGTGAAGCACATTGCCGTCCGTGACATTGCCTGAAAGAAGGACAGCGCCGGCGCCGAGGGCCTCGTCCAGCTTGGTTTGGAGCTCATGCAGCGCAGCTGGGCTGATCATGGGCCCGACGTCCGTCCGTTCGTCGAAAGGATCTCCGGCAACCAACCTGGCCGTCGCCTCCAGGAAGCGCTGGCGGAACGCGCCGTACACCGGGGCGGCTATGAGAATCCGTTGCACCCCCACGCAGTTCTGGCCGGCGGCCCAAAATGCTCCGGAAACGCACGATTCCACTGCATTTTCGATGTCCGCATCGTCCAGGACGATCACGGGTGCGTTTCCGCCGAGATCCATGGACAGCTTCTTCAAGCCCGCCGTGCGGGCAATGCTTTCACCCGTGGAAAACCCCCCGGTGAAGGACACCATCCGTACGTCCCGGGACCCGATGATTGTTTCGGCCACTTCCCGGCCGCCGTGGACAAGTGTGAGTGCCTCCGGCGGGAGCCCTGAGCTCACGAGGGCGTCCGCGAGCAGCTGGGCTGACAGCGGCGTCAGCGCAGAGGGTTTGAGAATCACGGCGTTTCCTCCGGCGATTGCCGGGCCGATCTTGTGCGCCACCAGGTTGAGGGGGTCGTTGAACGGGGTGATCGCGGCAATGATGCCCAGTGGTTCGCGCGAATACCACCCGGTGCGGTCCTCTGAGCCTTCATAGGAGTCGAAGGGGATGACTTCGCCTGCGTTCCGGCGCGCTTCGGCAGCGGACAGACGGAGCGTGTTGACCGCGCGAAGCACTTCCTTCCGTGCCTGGCGGATCGTTTTCCCGGCCTCGGACACTATTGTTAGTGCGAACTCCTCGCTGCGCTGCTCGATCTCCGTTGCGGCACCGTCCAGGATCTTCCCGCGTGCGGCGCGGGACAGGGCCCGTGCCTTTCGGGCGCCGACGCGGGCCGTTTCGATCACGGCCTTGCCGGCGGTGGCTCCGGTCAGCGAAACCGCGCCGACCACCCTGCCGTCGTAGGGGCTCGTCACGTCACGGAACTGTGGCAGCGCGGTTTCTGTCGAACACACTGTGGATTCAGGCATTTGCGGATACCTCCGTCCTGGCTGCGTGCATGGCGATGATGTCAGAGAGCAGCGCATAGGCGGTCTCCACGCGCCCGGCTCCCGGTCCGGAGATGGTTACAGCGCCCAGAAGATCGGTCTCGAAGGACAGTGCATTGGTCGCGCCGGAAACCCCGGCCAGCCCATGATCAAGGGGGAGCGCTACAGGGGATACGCCTGCAGTCACGGACCCGTCCGGATTTCGTCGTGCCGCGCCGACGAGCTTCCAGCGGCGCCCCGCGCGGGCTGCCTTCCGAAGATCTTCCGGCGTCACTCTCGAAATCCCCTGCCGATGAACGTCCTTGAGCTCTATGCCGGCGTCCAGCAGTTCGTTGGCGAGGATGAGGACCTTGAGCTGAACGTCGTAGCCCTCGATGTCGGCTGCGGGGTTTGCTTCGGCGTAGCCGAGTTCCTGCGCATCCTTAAGGGCAGCGTCGAAGTCCATACCGTCTTCCATCCGCCCGAGCACATAGTTACTGGTGCCGTTGAGGATTCCTTCGAAGCCGTTCAGTTTCAGCCCCGCGAACATCTTCTTGGCCAGGCGGATGACGGGAGTGCCGCTCATGACGGCGCCCTCGAACTCGAAGTGCACGCCGTTCTGTTCGGCAAGGGAGCTCAGCTCGGCGCCGCGGAGGGCAACCGGGCCCTTGTTTGTGGTGCAGACGCTCTTGCCGGATTCGAGTGCCCAGCGCACATGTGAAACTGCCGGCTCGCCGTCGTCGGGATTGGTGAAGGTGGCCTCGCAGATAATGTCAGCTGGGCAGTTGCGGATCACGGCTTCGTTGTTGGTGTCGGCGGATCCGCCGTACGCTGCAAAGGTTTCATTGTCGCCGCCCAGTTTCAGGGCAACGGAGAGGTCCACGCCTTCAGGCTGGACCAGGGATCCGAGACGCAGGTCGGTGATGGCGACGACCCGAAGGCCGAAGCCCAGTTCGGAACGGAGTCTCTCACCACGGGTATTGATCAGTTCGGCCAGCGTCCTGTTGACGCCGCCGAAGCCGATCAGCGCAATGTCGTAGGTGGTCATGGTGCTCCTTCAGTCAGGTACATCGGTCCTCCAATGCTGACCGCATTCCATGTCCGTCAGCGCATGTGATTGTGACCAAAAAGCAGGGCGAACTGACCATCCGCCTGCCGATTCGGCATGTACGTCGGACGTAACTTACGTTCAACATAGACATGTAGAGATGTTCTTAATGACCAAAATCGCCTTTTCGTGTTACTTTCATCACTGTCGCTACTGCGCAGCTCGAGTCGGCTTGACCCACCCCGGGCCACATGCGCATCCTCCGCATCAGACCCGCCACTCACCTGGGAGACACCATGGAACCGTCATCACCTGTCCAGCTAGAACCACAGCCCACCATTCCGCCGTCGACCGATTCGGGGCTCCGGCGGTCCATGGGGGCACGGCATCTGGTCATGATCGCCATGGGTGGGGTGATCGGCTCCGGGCTTTTCCTGAGCTCGGGGTACACCATTTCCCAGGCCGGGCCGCTCGGGGCAGTCATCGCGTATCTCATTGGCGCCTTTGTTGTGTACCTCGTGATGGCCTGCCTCGGTGAACTCGCCATCGCTTATCCCGTCTCAGGGGCCTTCCACATCTACGCGGCGAGGTCGATCGGGCCGGCCACCGGGTTCACCACGGCCTGGCTCTACTGGCTCTGCTGGGCGGTGGCCATCGGATCGGAGTTCACTGCGTCCGGTCTCCTGATGCAGCGCTGGTTCCCGGGCGTTGACGTCTGGGTCTGGTGCGTCATCTTCGCCTCCGTCCTCTTCGGCCTCAATGCGGTTTCTTCGAAATTCTTCGGCGAATCCGAGTTCTGGTTTGCCATCGTCAAGGTCGGCGCCATCGTGGTCCTCATCGTTTTCGGCGGCGCGGCGCTGTTCGGCTTGCACCCGCTCAGCGAGGCGGCCAACCATCCCGCCATGTTTGAAAACTTCAACACTCCCGGCGGCCTCTTCCCCAACGGCTTCACAGGTGTCCTGGTCACTGCGCTTGCTGTGTTCTACGCCTTCTCCGGCTCAGAGCTCATCGGTGTGGCGGCGGGCGAAACCGCTGACCCGGCCACCAGCATCCCCAAAGCGATGCGCAGCACCGTCATCCGTCTCCTGATCTTCTTCGTCGGGGCAATCGCTGTCATCGCCGCCACCATCCCCTTCGAGCAGGTCGGGCTGGATGAAAGCCCGTTCGTGACGGTCTTCTCATCCATCGGCGTTCCTTATGCCGCCGACATCATGAACTTCGTCATCATCACCGCACTCCTTTCAGCCGGTAACAGCGGCCTCTTCTCCTGCGCACGGATGCTCTACTCCCTTGCCGACGAGGGGCACGCGCCCCGGGCGCTGAAGAAGCTGACCCGACGCGGCATCCCCATGACTGCACTCTCCGTCAGCATGCTCGGTGGCCTGGCATCCCTCATCAGCAGCGTCGTTGCACCTGAAACGGTATATCTGGCTCTCGTATCGGTGGCAGGTTTCGCCGTCGTCGGGGTCTGGATGTCAATCACCGCCTCGCATTTCTTCCACAGGAGATCCTTCGTCAAAAACGGCGGTGATGTCGCTGCGCTTCCCTACAAGGCCCCGCTGTTCCCGCTGGTGCCGATCCTGGCCTTCTCGCTCTGCCTCATCTCGCTCATCGGCATCGCCTATGACCCGAACCAGGTAGCAGCGCTCTATTTCGGATTCACTTTCGTTGGCGCCTGCTACGCGTTCTTTTACTTCAAGTACGGACGCAAGGCGCGCGCAAACCAGCCGTCCTGACGCCGTCACCAACCATCGTCCACGTAGCTTGGTGGCGGGAGACTTTCGTCCCCCGCCACCAAGCTCGGCGTTTAAGTCCCATGTCAGCAACACTCGCTGACCCCTACAGGGCGCGGGAGCAGGGAAAGCGCGTCCCGGCCGGCTGTGAGGACGTGTGAGAATAGGCGTAGTTACGAGGCGGAAGGGAGCATTGAGCATGGATTCTTCCTCGGAAGCGTCATCCATGGCCCAAGGCCTTCGGATAGTTCGGCTGGTCGCAGACCGGGAGAAGTGGGGAAGGCGGCTACTCGGCGTTTCCCAAATCGCATCCGAGCTGGAGATGGACCAAAGCCGTGTCTCCCGGTTGACCCAGGAATTGTGTGAGCTGGGACTGCTGGAACGCGTCGAACGCGGGCCATTCCGGACCGGGCCACGTTTTTTCAGCCTGGCTGCCGCTTTGAATACCGGTTGGGTCCGAGAATCAAAAACCGAACTTGAGGCTTTGGTGGCCACGTTCGGCCTTAGATCCAGACTTTCCGTCCGGGAGGGCTTCCGCGTCATTCTCCTGCGGACCTCCAGCAATGACGCGGTTCCCGGCAGCTTCGTGAAACCCGGCATGGTGACACCCGTGTGGTGCACCGGGTCCGGCCGGGCCCTGCTGTGGGACGAGGAGCAGCCAGCCGTTGAGGCCCTCCTTGCGGACGTCAACTTCATTGGAGTAGGCGGCCCGGGGGCGGCCCATTCGCCGCAGGAAGTCGTCGAATTGATGGACCGGGACCGGGCGCGGGGCTTCATTGTCGCGGAGGAAGAGTTCGAGCATGGGGTCTACGAACTGGCGGTTCCGGTCCGCACCGCCGACGGTTCCGTTCTCGCGGCGCTAAGCGTCCTGGGCAGTCGCGCCGAGATCACGTCCGACGCAGATGACGTAGCCAGGGCCCTGTGGGAAGCAGCCCAGCGGCTGGGGTCCTGCCAGGGCGGCACGCGGAACAACGCTGGCCGGAAGGGGCTTGCCAGCTAAGGCACGTTCTGCGGCAGGACCTGACCCAGCGTTGACTCAAGCCACCTTCCCCAGGACACTAGGGCCGTAGCGCAGGCCTCCAACCTCGGCTGCAGGCGAGTCTTGGCGCCAACGACCTGCAGCGCTGCCACCACGTCGCCCTTGAAGTCCCGAATCGGAACGGCCACGGAATACAGCCCGGGTTCGGCTTCCTCGTCGACGATGGAATATCCCCGCGCCCGGGCCGCGCGTAGTCGTGACAGGAAGTCCTCCGCGTCAAGGGGTGTATTGGGGCCATGACGCACGAAAGCGACGCCGGAGAAAAGGGTCCGGACCTCGTCGTCCGACGCTTCCCACAGCAGAGCCTGGCCGGCATCGCTGCAGTAGGCCGGATAGGGCCGGCCCAGCCATGAACCGATCATGTTGCTACTTGCCGGAACATGCTCACCGATGGTGACGGTGCTGTCTCCGCTCAGAATTCCAAGGAAGCATCCTTCATCAGTTTCACGGGCCAAGCCTGCCAGCGCGGTGGCGCCGTCGGTCTGCAACCGTTGTTCGGACAACAGCTGCGCGTCCGTCAGAAGCGACCAGTCGACGGTGTAGGTCCGGTGGTCTTTGCGGACCAGAAACCCCTCCTGCTGGGCCGTCCGCAAGCTGCGCGCTACCTGGCTGCGGTCCTTGCCCAGGTCGGTTGCTATGTCAGCGACCGTTCCGCCAGGCAGGCCTTCTGCGTTGCGGGAGCCCACCGCTAGGACAGCCATAATTCCCCGGCCCATGCTGGATGTCTTAGACATGGGTCCGATTCTAGTCACTGGAGGAACGCCTCCTAGTGGATGGCGAAGACCCGGGCAGGAAAACCGCTGCCCCGCAGGGGCTTGGGCCAGGTGGCAATGAGGGCAGCGCCCGCTTCCGGAAGTCCGTCCAGGTTCGCCATCAGCTCGATCTGCCACCGGTTCTGCGCCAGGACGTAGGTCTCCAGTGTGAAATCCTGGCGGGATGTGGCCAGTCCCGGGTCTGTGTCCGTCTGCTCATGACCGACGGCGGTAACCGACCGCTCCTCAATCAGGAAGGAGAGGACTTCCTGCGACCAGCCAGGTGTGTGGCTGATACCGTGATCGTCCCTGTTTGCCATTGCGGCAGCGTCAGGCCAACGGTCACTCCAACCTGTCCGCAATGCCACAAAGGCCCCGGGTGGGATGACACCATTGCGGTATTCCCAGGCCTGGACGTCCTCCATCTGGGGAGTGGCGTCCGCATTAGCGATGACGCGCCCGGTGATGTCCAGGACGACCAGCGGAAGGACCATCTCCTCCACCGGAATCTGGTCCAGAGTCCTTCCCCCTGAGATGAAATGCGAGGGAGGATCAACGTGGGTTCCCCATTGACCGATGATCGAGTAGCGGTGAGCGGTGAAACCGTCACCTTTCTCCAGATCGAAGACGGGCTCTCTGATTTCGTCGGGGAACGCTGGGAAGCGTGGCTGGCCGGGGTGGAAGGCGTGCGTCAGGTCAGTGAATGATCTGCCGGCAAGCAGCGTCTGCAGGCCGTCCCAGAGGGCGGCTGTGGTGACTTGAGTCATGACGTGGCCTGGCTTTCAACCAACGCCGGAAGGGCAGTGTTGGAGACGCCGATCGGCCCTGTCAGCTCAATGACGGGTACCTCCCAAGGGTGGATATCCACGATGTGCTGCAGGAAGCGTTCCACGGCACCGTCGTCGAGCGCAGCATCGAAATACGTCGTCAAGACCAGGGTCGGCGAAATTGTCTGCTGACCAACCTGCCCCAAAGTAGGGTTGGCACCTTCAGTGCAGGTGAACCCCTCGAAACCCAAACCGGATTCGAAGACATGCCGGTAGTTGCCAAAGTCCCCGAGGTCAGGGGATCCCGCGACAGCGTCGAGCAGGGCCGCAATGCCCTCTTCGTCTTTGAATGCTTCTGCGTCGCCGCTGGCGAGACGCGAGAAGGTTTCCGAAGCTACGGGCCAATGCACACGCAGCTTGCGTACTGCTTTCATTTCAATCTTCAAGGGAAGGCTCCAGATCGGTTCGTAACGTGTTTGCATGCCATCGTGGCACGGTGTGATGATCATTACAAGCATTGAAAGATGCTTATTATGAACATATTCATCGTGCTTGACGCGTGCACCCGGTGTCTCGTGCCGGACAGACATGGTGAACGAACCGCTTGGAGCCCAAACGATGCCCAGTAACACCAAGCTCTCCCGCATGCTGGATGCCGGAGTGAACCTGACCGTGGACGGCGCACTTGCCACCGAGCTGGAAGCGCACGGCTGCGATCTGGACGACCCCTTGTGGTCGGCTAAAGTCCTGCTGGAACAGCCGCAGCTCGTCAAGCGTGTGCACCGCGATTACTTCCGCGCGGGAGCCGCGGTCGCGATCACGGCGAGCTATCAGGCAACACCCCAGGGATTTGCGCGGCGCGGCATTGGCGAAGAAGAAGCCCTGGAGCTGGTGGCATTGAGTGTGCGCCTGGCCGACGAGGCCCGCAGCGAGCACCTAGCCGAAAACCGGGGTGCAGGCCCCCTGCTGATTGCAGGATCGGTCGGTCCGTACGGCGCATACCTATCCGATGGGTCGGAATACCGGGGAGACTACTTCCTCAGCCGAAACGAGTTCCTGGAGTTCCACCGGCCGCGAATTGCCGCGCTGGTGGACGCCGGAGCGGACTTTCTTGCCTGTGAGACACTGCCGTCCTTGCCGGAAGCCGAGGCGCTGGTGGCACTCATGAAAGAGTTCGACGTCGAAGGCTGGCTCTCCTTCACCCTGCGGGACGGAGGGCACATCAGCGACGGCACGCCGCTTGCTCAGGTGGCAAAGCTCAGCAGGGCGCAGTCCGTTGCGGCCATCGGCGTGAACTGTGTGCCGCTGGAGCTGGTTGCCCCATCCCTGGGCGCTCTGGGCAAAGCCACGGACGCGCCCCTGATCGCGTATCCAAATTCCGGCGAAAGCTATGACGCCGTCAGTAAAACATGGCGGCCGGTCACGGCCATTGCGGGACAGGGTAGTAGTCACGCCGCAAGCCTTGCGGAAGGAACTGCCCTGTGGCGTGAACTTGGTGCCCGGCTCATTGGCGGGTGCTGCCGAACGACCCCGGAGGATATAGCCGCCGTGGCCAGGCTGACAGAAAATCGCGGCGTCCGCTAATCGGCCACTTCACGGGACCGGCGGCGCCTGTGGTGCGTGGAATAGTGTTCGAACACTTCGGAGGAGGTGGTCCCGGCATGCCCGAACCGGCCGCGGAGAACTTTGGCGAGATCCTCCAACGCGGCCTCCAGCATCCGCCCGGCAAACTGGAGATCGGGGTGGTCGCTGGCCTTGGCTTCGGACGCGAGTTCCTGCGCATAGGTGACTGTGGCCGGCAGGGAACCCCTCTGCTCGACTTCCTGGAAATAGTACGTTTCGTGGAAGGCGAGCAGGTCGATGCTGACGGCGGCGACGCTGCCGGCCAGCGATTCGAGCAGCGCGGCGGCATGGCTTGCGTCCATTGAGAACGGGTCGCCCGGCGTTGCCGCTTCCCTGAACAGGTTCAGTTGGTGGGCAAGTGCCCGACGGCGGTTCAGGGCTGGGTACATCTGAAGAATCCAAGAAACCGTGGCTGTCAGCAGACCGAATCCCGTGACGGCCTGGGCGGCCGAGACGAGCCTCAGCAGAGGGTAGCCCGCCACGACTTCCCCGAACCCGACCGTGGAAAGAGTGACCATGGAGAGGTAGACCGCTTCGAGGAAATCCGCCTCCCGGGGGACCCGGTCACCGTAGATGAAACCCTCCGGGAGATGGGGGAGGTAGAGCAGCGCCCAGCCCAGGATGGCCATGGCGGCCCAGGCGAAGATGACAGCAGCCATGGCCACAGGAGCCGCGACGGAGGAGGCTCCTCCTCTGGATATACGGGAGAGACGCCAGCACCCGTGCATTATGGTCCTGCACACCGGGCCCGAGCCGTGCGGGTAAAGCAGTGTGTGGAAGACGTCGACGAGCATCAGCAGAATCAGCCCGGCTCCCGCCACCGTCCACAAGACGTCCCAGAAGTCCATGCCCCATCTTAGGATCAAGGCCGTCCCGGCAGGCTCGCCGCCCATCTACGCAAGCAGCTTGGCCACCAACTTCCCGCGGCCCCTCACGCCCACCTTCTCGAACGGTGTCTTGCGCTGGTCGCTTTGGTGTTCTGACAGCGTTCTGACAGCGCGTTCTGAGCAGGTGGACCGCCAGGGTTTCGGGCCAAGCAACAGCGTATTGACACGCATGCGGCACTGAGTATTCTCAGCGGTATCAGGACCCTTTCGCCCTGTTTTCCCAGTAGTTTCGGCGCGCGACCTCGCCGCTCCCGCCTGGCACCGGCGCCACCAAGGAGAGTCTTCAATGTCATGGGAAATGTCCGGAACGTATGTTGCGAACTGCAACTGCCAGCTGATTTGTCCGTGCCCGGTGGACAGCTCGCCCACGGGGCCCAACGGGGAATGCCGGGGCTCGGCGGTCTTCCACATCGCCAGCGGCCGCCTCGATAACACCGATCTTTCCGGCGTCGACTTCGCCTTCTGCAACCTGTTCCCGTCGAACCTGACCTCGGGCAACTGGAAGGTCGGCATCGTCCTGGACGACGGCATCTCCGACGGCCAGGCCTCGGCGCTGGAGCGCATCCTCCACGGTGACGAGGGCGGCCCGTTCGCCGACTTCGCCGCCCTCTATGGTCAGTGGCTCGGCGTCGAACGCGGAAGCGTCAGCTTCTCCGACGGGGACACGCCGTCGGCCTCGGTCACCGGGCACCTCAATGTGGCGTTCGAACCCCTTCCCGGTCCCGACGGGGGAGCCACCACGGTGAAGAACGCCATGTTCGGCTTCGCACCAGAGTTCAGGATCGGCAAGGGCGCGGGCGGCTCGGACCTCTTCGGACTCGACTACCAGGCGGTCTACGGGGAGACGGCGGACTTCACCTTCGCAAGCGAGATGGCCGAAGGTGGACCCAAAGGCCGCGCCTGAATCCCGGCAACACGTTCTGCGCGCCATCGATGCGCGCGAGGCCGGGCTGATTGCCGTGCTGCTCGTCCTCGCGGCGGTGGGCTGGGTGTTCACCGCCGAGCGGATGAGCGGGATGGACATGGGAGGCTGGACGGACCCGGGTCCGCTGGACTTCTTCCTCACCACCTGGGTGGTGATGCTGGCCGCCATGATGTTTCCCTCGGTGGCGCCCATGGTGACGGCCTACGCCAAGATCAACCGCCGGCGTCGGGAAACAGGGCGGTACGCGCCGCGGGGATCCACCGCGCTGTTCGTGGCCGGGTATCTCCTCTCCTGGACGGCGTTCGGGCTGGTGGCGTACGCCCTCTGCGAGGCGGCGGCGCAGCTGGTTCCCGGGGCGTTCGCGGCGGAGCCGGGAGGGCGCTACGCCGCGGCCGGGGTGATCCTGGCGGCCGCGGTGTACCAGTTGACGCCGGCCAAGAACGTCTGCCTCACCAAGTGCCGGACCCCGCTGGACTTCATCCTGCACCGCATGCGGACCGGGTACGCCGGGGCGCTGCGGATGGGAATGGAGCACGGTGCCTGGTGCGTTGGCTGCTGCTGGGCGCTCATGGTGGCGCTGTTTGCGTTGGGCGTGATGAGCGTCGGATGGATGGCGCTGGTGGGCGCGTTCATCGCCGTGGAGAAGATGCTGCCCTGGAAGCGGCTGGCCAACCGCTCGGTCTCGGCGGCGCTGGTGCTGATCGCAGTGGGAATCGCGCTGGTGCCCGGTGCGGCGCCAGGCATGACGATGTAGCCGCCGCAGTACCCCTTGCCTGGCCAGCCGCCATAGAGCATTAGTTCCGCGTCATTTCCTCCAGCAGTTCCAGCACGTGCCGGTAGTCCTTGCCGGTGGCCCGGGTCATGCCCAGTTCGCAGGTGCGGTTGCAGGAGGCGTGCGCCGACGCGCCCATTTCGGCAACTTCCTTGCCCTGCTTCCGGGTGGCGGAGGCCGTGAGCTCGGGATGCAGCATGCCGCGGTCCCCGGCGAAGGCGCAGCAGCCCCAGTTCTCCGGAACTTCCACCTTCTCTGCCACGGCCTGGGCAACGGCGGTCAGCGAACTGTTGATGCCCAGGCGGGTGGAGGAGCAGGTGGGGTGCAGCGCCAGGGAATCCAGCTTCTCGTGATCCGGCAGCTTGGGCAGGATGTGCTCGACGGCGAAGTCCACGGCATCCACGATCCGCAGCTCACGCTGCCCGGGCAGCGGAGTGTCCGATTCCACCGCCTGCCGCAGCCCTTCGGTGCACGAGGACGCGTCGCAGATGATGGCGAGTTCCCCGTCGCGGGTGGCCTGCCGCAGCGCCGCCAGGGTCTTCTCCCGCATGGTGGCCTGGCCGGCGGTCATGCCCTTGGAGGACCAGGGCGTTCCGCAGCACAGCCCGTCGATGCCGTCCGGGACCAGCAGTGTCACCCCGGCCCGCTCGCAGAGCTGCTCAAAGCTGTACTGGACGCCGCGTCCCGGAGAGGCGGCGCCGCCGGAACCGGCACCGGCGGCGCCCCCGGAACCGCCGCCACTAGAGCCGGCACCACCAGACCCGGCCGGCCCGAACATCGTCCCCACGCACGCCGGGAAGTAGACGGCGTCCGGTGCGCCATCCGGCGTCGGCCGCCTCCGAGCGGAACCGCCGCCTGGCAGTTCCGCCGAGTACAGCGGAACCGTGTCCGTCCCGAGGGCCGCGCGGGCCGCCTTGTTGGGCGGGACCACCGCCGCGGCGGGAAGCTTGTTCACCACCGTGAGCGCCAGGGATGCCCCGCGCGTGACCCAGCCCCAGTGCTTCGCCGCGGCGTTCCACACGCCGTTTTCCACCGGCCCGGCCTCGGACCGCCGGATCCGCTTCACCAGCAGGCCGGTGTTGATCTCCACAGGGCACGCGGTCTGGCACATGCCGTCAACGGCGCAGGTCTGCACCGATTCGTAGTCGTAGTCCTTCTCGAGCTGCCTGGCCAACGACGAGTCTCCGGCCAGCCGGGCGGACTCGATGGCCCGCAGCGTGACAATGCGCTGCCGCGGCGTGAGGGTCAGGTCCTTGCTGGGGCACACCGGCTCGCAGTAGCCGCAGGAGACGCAGGGGTCCACCTCCTCGGCCACCGGCGGCGCCGTCTTGATGTGCCGCAGGTGCGCCTGCGGGTCGTCGTCCATCAGCACGCCGGGGTTGAGCATCCCCGACGGGTCGAACAGCTCCTTGATCCGGCGCATCACCGCGTACAGCTCGTCGCCGTACTGCCGCCGCACATAGGGCGCCATGACCCGGCCCGTGCCGTGTTCGGCCTTGAGCGAGCCGCCTTCACCCAGGACCAGGTCCACCATGTCCTCCGTGAACGAGCTGTAGCGGTCCAGCTCCTGCTGGGTGGTGAAGCCGTCGGTGAGCATGAAGTGGACGTTGCCGTCCTTCGCGTGGCCGAAAATGACGCTGTTGGCGTAGCTGTATTTGTCGAACAGCCCGATCAGGTCCCGGCACGTGCGGCCCAGCACAGGCACCGGAACCACGATGTCCTCCAGCAGGGCCGTGGTTCCCTGCGGACGGGCTCCGGCCACCGAGGCGTAGAGGCCCTTGCGCAGGTGCCACAGCTGGGAGCGGGCGGAGGCGTCGCCGGTGAACTGCGCGGGGGCGGCCAACCCCAGGTCCGTGAGCATGCGCTCGCCGCGCTGCCGCAGCGCCGCCAGCTCGTCCGGCCGTACGGCCGAGTATTCCACCAGCAGTGCGGCGTGCTCCCGGACCGCAAGGTCCTGTACGACGGCGGGAGTCCCCTTGAGCGTCTGGCCCACCTTGAGGGACAGGGCATCCATGAGCTCCACCGTCGCCGCCCCGGATTCCACCAGGGCGGGCAATGCCTCGTTGGCTGTCTGCAGGTCGGGGAACACCAGCAGCCCCGTGGCCGCGTGCGTCAGCCGCGGAATCGTCCGGAAGACCGCTTCCGCCACGAAACCGAGCGTGCCTTCACTGCCGACGATCAGGTGGGCCATCATCTCCACCGGACTGCTGTAGTCCAGCAGGGAGTTCAGGCCGTAGCCCATGGTGTTCTTCATGGCGAACTGCTGCCGGATCCTGCCCACCGAACCGCTGTTGCCGCGCACCCGCCGGGCCAGTTCCGCCAGGCCCGCATAGAGGTCCGGTTCCAGCGTGCGCAGCTTGTGGTCCGCGTCCGGCGCGCCGGTGTCGATCACGGTGCCGGAGGGCAGCACCACGGTGAGGGATTCGAGCGTACGGTACGCGTTGTCCACCGTGCCGCAGTTCATGCCCGAGGAGTTGTTGGCCACCACGCCGCCCACGGTGCAGGCGGACTCGCTGGCGGGATCCGGGCCGAACTTGCGCCCGTAGGGCGCCAGCCGGGCATTCAGGGCACGCACCGTGACGCCGGGCTGGACGCGGACCCGGGCGCCGCCGTCGAGCACCTCAATGTTCCGGAAGTTGCGGCGCACGTCCACCAGGACGCCGTCGGACACGGCCTGTCCGCTGAGGCTGGTGCCGCCGGAGCGGAAGGTCAGCGGAACGCCCTGGGCGGAGCTGGCGCGGAGCAGGCGGCCCACCTCGTCCGCGTTGCCGGCCACCACCACTGCCTGCGGGATGAGCAGGAAATGGGAGGCGTCGTGCGCGTTGGCGTGGAGGTCGATGGGCCGGGTTTTTACCTGGGCGGGATCGGCGACGGCCTCATGGAGCCCGGCAAGTTGCAGTGTTGTCATCAGGGAACCATCCAGCCAAGTACGGGGGTGGACTGCAGGAGGATCAGGACGGTGATGAGGGCCAGCAGCCCGACGCTCCATCCGATCAGTTTACGGAACAGGGTCCCTTCGGAGCCGTCCAGTCCGACGGCGGCGGAGGCCACCGCGAGGTTCTGCAGTGAGAGCATCTTGCCCATGACGCCGGCGGAGGAGTTGGACGCCGCCATGAGCACCGGGGACAGCCCGGTCTGCTGGGCAGCGGTGGCCTGCATCTGCCCGAACAGGGAGTTGGAGGAGGTGTCGGAACCGGTCAGGGCGACGCCGATCCAGCCGATCAGCGGGGAGAGTACGGCGAAGAATCCGCCGGCGGAGGCCAGGGCGAACCCCAGGGTGGTGGTCTGGCCGGACAGGTTCATCACGAAGGACAGGGCAAGGACGGAGGTCACGGTGACGATGGTCCAGCGGAGCTGAACGAGGGTCTCGCGGTAGATCCGCCAGGCCTGGCCGGCCGTGATCTTGTAGAGGGCCATGGTGATCAGGCCGGAGAACAGCAGCAGCGTGCCGGTGGCCTTGAGGTGGTCGAGCTTGAACTTGGTGGCCGCCACCGGCTTGCCGGCGGAGTCGGCGACCTCCAGGCCCGGCCAGTGGAACGTCACGGTGCCCACCTGGTTCAGCCAGGTCTTGATGGGCGGGATCTGGGCGATGGAGAACACCGTGATGATGATCAGGTAGGGGGCGATGGCCATCCAGATGTGGCGCGGCTCGGGGCGGGTGCTGTCCGTTGGCAGCGAGGGGTCGGCGGGCACGGTGCTGCCGGCGGGGCCTGCGGAACCGCGGGAGGCCGGCGTCGTTCCTGTCGCGGATCCAACAGCGGCCCGGCTGACGTTCGCCTCGACGGGTACGGACGTCACGCCGCCGGCCATGCCAATGGTTTCCTTCGGCTTCCAGAACCGCAGCATCACCAGGACCGCGGTGACAGTGACGACGGCGGCCACCACGTCCGTCAGTTCCACGGCGAGGTAGTTGGAGGTGACGAACTGGGACACCGCGAAGGCAACGCCGGCCACCAGTGCCACGGGCCAGGCCTGCTTCACGCCGCGGCGCCCGTCCACGATGAACACGAGCAGGAGCGGCACGATCAGCGCGATGAAGGGGGTCTGCCGCCCGGCCATCGAGGACAGGTCGTGGAGCGGCAGGCCGGTGACGCCGTTGAGCGCAATGATCGGGGCCGCCATGGCGCCGAACGCGACGGGCGCCGTGTTGGCCAGCAGCGAGACGATCGCGGATTTCAGCGGTTTCATCCCGGCGGCCATCAGCATGGCCGCGGAAATGGCCACCGGGGCGCCGAAGCCGGCCAGGGATTCCAGCAGCGCCCCGAAGCAGAAGGCGATCAGGATCGAGAGGATGCGCAGGTCGTCGGAGATGGAGCGGATGGTGCGGCCCAGGGCCTCGAACCACGGGGTTGCGACGGTGAGCTTGTAGATCCACAGGGGCGTTGACCAGGATCCAGAGGATCGGGAAGAGGCCGTAGAAGATGCCGGCCGCGGTGGCGCTGAGGGCCTGGCCGAGGGGCATCTGCCAGCCAACGATGGCCAGGATCAGTGACACGGCGAGGCTGGCGATGGCGGCCTTGGGTGCCTTGACCCGGAAGACGCCCAGAAGGACAAAGAGCAGGACGAGCGGAAGCGCGGCGCAAAGGGCCGAGAGCAAGAGCGACCCGCCGATGGGGTCAAGGAGCTGCTGAAACATGAGATCTCCAGGATGTGTGAGGCGTCACAGCTTCGTGGCGCCCCTTGATTGTCTAACAAGTACACAAGTCGGTCAAGACTACTTTGGTGGCATGTCTGGCAAAATGAAGGAAGCCAGCCCCTCAAGGGACGTGTAGAAGACGTGGAGAAGCGGAGAGCCGTGAGCCGTGTTTCAGCTGTATCGATCGTCGAAGCGATCGCCTCGGACATCAGAGCCCGGGTCTTTTCCGGCGAGCTCCCGGCGCTGCACGCGCTGACGGAAACCGAGGTCGCGTCCTCCTACGACGTCGCCCGGCCCACAGCAAAAGCCGCGATCGAGAAGCTCGTGGCGGAGGGGCTGCTGGTCAGGGGAGTGCACAAAACCGCCCGCGTGGCCGACCTCGGCCCTGAATCCGTCCGCGACATTTACCTTGCACGGGCCTACCTGGAGAGCGAGGTGCTCCGGCGGCTGGCGTCCAGCCGGACCGTGCCGGACGAGGCCGTGCGGGCCAACCAGGACATCGCTGCCCTGAAGACGGGCGCGCCCCTTGACGTGGTGGAGCCGGACATGCGGTTCCACACCAGCCTGGTGGACGCCCTGGGCAACCAGCGCATCAGCAAGATGTACCTGTCGCTGGTGGGGGAGGTGCGGCTCTGCATGTCCCGGGTGCAGTCACTGCATCTGCTGGACACAAACCTCATCCAGGCGGAGCACCAGAAGCTCCTTGAACTGATCGGGGAGGGCAAGGGCGACGCCGCCGCGCGGCTCCTGGACGAACACCTCGGGCGTGCACGGGAACGGCTGGTCGCCGCCATGGGTGGGGAAGCGGGCCCGGAGGCGGACCTGCCGTCAAAGCTGACGGGGTAGAGGGCTGCGCCCCCACGAGCTGAGAAGGGCGAGGCCCGCGGCCACCGCCGCGCTGAGCACCACCGCGCCCAGCCAGAGCGAGACCGGCCAGCGGATCGCGTCCGTCACCGCGAACGCCACGAGCTGGCCCGTCCACAGCAGCGCCGCGATTCCTGCCGTGACCGCCGGCAGCCGCCTGCCCAGCCAGGCATCCGGAACCCGGGTCAGCAGCAGGTCGACGACGACGGCCGCCGCCGTCGTCCCTGCGGCTCCGGCGATCGACGTGGGGCGCAGGCCGATCATCAGTACCGGCAGCCAGGCCGCCGCCGCGACCAGCATAGTGACGATCCCGCGGGCGGGGCGCCTGGCGGCGGAGAGTGTGAAGAGGAACGGCGCGATGATCAGCGCCGTGGTCAGCAGGTAGCTCGCCAGGGTGGTGACCACCGGGAGCTCGGCCTGGATGCGGCCGGGTGTGCCCACCGGGATCGGGGTGAAGAGGGCCGTCGGCCCCGGCCGGACGAACGCGGAGACGTAGATGAGGAAGAACGCTCCCAGCCCGGTCATGAGAACGACGGCGAAAATCGCCGCCGGGGTCAAGGCAAAGTTTCCGCCGTGGCCGGCTGCCCCGTGGCCGATGGAGCCGTGGCCGACCGCGCGGTGTCCGGCTGGGCCGTGGCCGGCTGCGCCGGCGGCGCGGGCGCTGCGGACCGCGGTGCCCAGGATAAGGAACTGGCTGAAGCCGAGCAGCAGGTGGGTCGGGCTGACCAGGGCATCCAGCGAGACTTCAATGCCCAGGATTTCGTGCCACAGCAGGTCCAGGCCGCCGGCGACGGCGAACAGGACCACGCCCACGGCGGTCCCGCGGTAGCCAGGGGGAGCGGCCTGCAGCAGCGGCTGCCCGGGTGTCCGGTTACGCCAGATCACGGCGGCCGTCCAGGCCGCCGTCGAGAGCATGCCGGAGTAGAGGGCCGCGTGCCACGGCGTGAAGAACGTCTCCAGGCCGGGCAGGTTGATGTGCGCCCAGCCGTCGAGGAAAACGGCCAGCAGCAGCCACAGGCCCAGGAGTTCGGTGACCAGGTCCCGGCGTCCGTCAGTTCGGGTGTTGCGCGCAGTTTCGAGCATCGTTGCCCACCTCCACGGAATCTATCCGGTCACCGTGCCGAACCCGGTGGTGCCGAATCCGGCGCTGCCGATCCTGGATCTGCGACCATCCCCACCGATATACCGCTGGCAATCCTGCCGGCAGCCAACGGGATCACCTCGGGCGGTCCGCCCGGGCCTTGGTCGCTGTACCACTGGTCAGATGTCCCGCTGGTGCCGCCAAGGAACTTGACCGTGTAGTTGCCGGGCGGAAGTCCCGTCAGTTCGTAGAGTCCCTCGGGCCGCACCCGGGTTTCCCGCACCACCTTATGGTTTGCGTTGAATGCCTGCACGCTGATGAGGCTGTAGATGGTGCCGGACGGCGCCCCGATGCCTCCGATGATCGATGCCGGGCCCACCCCGGGGGTAAGGCCGGGTGGTGGAACGTAGACGGGCTTGTCGCGGCAGTTGTTTGTTTCCATTTCGTCGAGCTGGGTCATGAGTGCCGCGTATTCGGCAGGATCGACGCTCAGGTTCCAGCGGGTCTTAACCCACACCCATTCCGCGGCGTAGCCGCAGTGGGCTCCGGAGTATGGCGGCCACCAGTGGGCCGGGTCCGACGATCCCCGCTCCGCGTTCGTGGCGGCTGTCAGGACTCTCAAAGAAATGCTGTTGGACAGGTCATTGGCGAAGTCGCGGCGCTGCTTCGCGGTCCATGCCCACGCCCCGGAGTACCAGGCCTCTTCCAGCGGGACCATGTGGGCAACATCTACCTCGGCCGGGTCCACCAAAACGGTGACATCCCAGACGGACACCCACTGCGGGTAGAGCACGGTGCAGGGCGAGCCGAGCGTATGCTCGCTGGCGCCGTCGATTATTACCCTTTCGCGGGTGGTGCACCCGTCGGGTCCCACTATGGGGTACTCGAAGGCGGACTCATCGAATCGGGGACCTCCCGGCGCCTGCCGGACCAGGGTGTTCAGCAGCGCCTTGCCGTTGGCGTCTCCTTCGAATGGATACCCACCCGTCGGCGAAGCCACACTTTGGCTGGACCTTCCGCCTGCGGCGGGGAACTGCTCCGCGGGATTGGATGCCCCGCTACTGGAGAGGGCCAGAAGGCCGGCTGCCACCAACATTGTGCAGTGCTTCACAGCTTGCTTCATCGCAGTGCCCGACCCTTTGCACGTCATGGTTGTGCCCGGATCCTACTCCGCCACAGCAGGCTGCAACAGCCATTAATCATGGATGCACGGCACGAAGTTCCATGGAGTTCCTACGGCCGTCAATCCCGGCCATCTGCCGACTTTCCGCGGGCCGTTGTCAGTGCATGGAAGTGGGCCTACGCTGTGCGCCGTCGTTCCGGGCCCCGGGTCAGTAGGGCCAGGGTCAGTAGGGCCGTGGCCGGCCCGCCTTATTAGGTGGGATTCCCGACGGCGGGGGTCGGCGGCGCGGGCAGGTCCTGGACCCGCTGTCAGCGGCTGAGGATCTGCTCGCGCAGGATGTCCGCGTGCCCGCAGTGCTGGGCGAGCTCCCGCAGCATGTGCAGGTACACCCACCGCAGCGGGAGCGGGCCTCGGCGGTTGCCGCTGACCACGTCGTCGAGCTCCAGCCGGGACGCCGCCCGGCGCGAGGCCTCGCAGGCGTCGCGGTGGGCCTCTTGGATGCTGGTAATCGTGTCCCGGTCCTCAAGGATGAACGACTCATCCGGCGTGGCCGGGATGCCGATCTCCGCACGCGACCGGCACGTGATCGCTTCATCGAACCAGACCTTTTCCACGAAGGTCGCATGCTTGACCAGGCCCAGCAGCGTTGTCCGGGATGACACCAAAGAGCGGCGTGCCTGCTCCTCGGTCAGTCCGTCGAGGCAGGCATTGAGCAGGGCGCGGTGCTCGTCGAGGAAGGTGTCGAACTGGGCTCGGAGCGGCTGGCTGAAGACGGCCGGGACGAGCGTTGCGGGGAGGCTGGGCATGAGTGCAGTATGCCAAGGCCGACGTGCGGCGGCAACGGACGGCGCGCCGGTGTGCGGCAGCACCGCCGTCGTGAACTGGACCCGTACGGCCCGCACCATGGGCCGTGGGCCAGAGCGCGAACGTACACTTGAGGCCCACATCCGCGGGGCTTAAGTGTTCGTTCGCGCCGCCAGACCCATGAACATCGTGCGGTGCAGGATGTCCACGTGCTTGCGGGAGACCTCCACCGCGCTCTGAATGTCGCCCGCCCGGAGGGCCGCCACCAGGGCGACGTGGTCGCAGTTGGATTTGTGCAGCAGCTCGATGGGGTAGGGGATGAAGTAGGCATAGAGCTCGGCGAGCGTCTCGTGGTAAACCTCGACGGCGGTCCCCAGCCCTGACGCTGTGCCCACCAGCTGGTGGAACTGCTCGTCCGCCTGGTGGTAGTCCGACCAGTTGGCAGAAGAAGCCATGTCCCGGGTCAGCCGCTCGAGCTCGTCCAGCTGTTCCGGCGTGGCATTGACGGCCGCGTAGTGGGTCACCGCGCATTCGAACAGCAGCCGCCGGTCCACCAGCCGGTTTACCGCCTGCGACTCGGCCGGCGATGCCGTCAGCTCCGCCAGCACCTGACGCGGCGGATCGTCCGCCACGAAGGTCCCGCCGGCCCGGCCGCGGCGGCGGACCACCACGCCCTGGTCCGCCAGGCTCGCCAGCGCTCGCCGGGCAGTGATCGGGCTGACGGACAGGCCCAGCGCCACGTCCTCCTGGTCCGGCAGGCGCTCGCCGGGCTTCAGCAGTCCCAGCGAGATGGCCATGCCGATGCGCAGGCGCACGGCGTCGATGGCGCTCCGGCGGTCGATGCCGGCCAGCGCTCCCGCGCCGATGCCGGATGCATTGGTGCGCGAGGCGCCGGCGGGGGAGGCGGTGTCCTCCAACTGACGGGTCATATCCGCTACTTTACGGCCCATCCGCTGCCCCTTCCCATTATTGGATCATTCTGATCTAATATAGTGCAGATCACACCCCAACGCGGAGACAAACCCATGCAACGCATCCTTCCCCTCATAGCTGCCCAGGCCGCGCCCCGGCTCATCGGAGAACCCGTTTCGGCCTTCGCGGACGAGGTCAAAGCTGCCCTCGAAACCAAACCGGACAGCAAACTCGTCGTCTTCCCGGAGCTCCACCTCTTTGGCGACGGGACCCCGGACCGGCAGAGCACCGAAGCCCTGCAGGATTCGGCCGAGCCGCTGGGAGGACCGAGAGTGAAAGAGCTGAAGGAGCTCGCCGCGGACCTGGGCATCTGGCTGGTCCCGGGCAGCGTCTGCGAGCGCGGCCCGGAAGGCCAGCTGTTCAACACGCAGCTGGTGCTGTCCCCGGAAGGGGAGCTGGCCGGCTACTACCGGAAGATCTTCCCCTGGCGCCCGTTTGAACCGTACGATCCCGGCGACCGGTTCACCACCGTGGACCTGGCCGGCATCGGCAGGGTGGGCCTGAACATCTGCTACGACGCCTGGTACCCGGAGGTCTCCCGCCAGCTGGCCTGGATGGGCGCCGAGGTGATCCTCAACGTCGTGAAGACCACCACCCCTGACCGCCGGCAGGAGCTGGTGCTGGCCAAGGCGAACGCCATCGTGAACCAGGTGTTCGTGGTCAGCGTAAATTGCGCCGGCCCCACCGGCCAGGGAAAGAGCATCATCGTCGACCCCGAGGGCAACACCATTGCGGAGGCCGAGAACGACGCGCCGGTGCTGCTCACAGCGGACCTGGACCTGGCCGCCGTCGAACACGTCCGCACCCACGGGACGGAGAACCTCAACCGTCCCTGGTCCCAGTTCCGGGACGGCGAGGCCGCCGTCGAACTGCCCGTCTACCAGGGCCGGATCAATCCGCTGACCTGGACGCCCCCGTCCTTCAATGCCTAAGGAAAACCACGTGACAACACCAACTCTGACCCGCACGCTGAAGCTGCCCTCGCTGGTGCTGTTCGGCCTGGCGTACCTGACCCCGCTGATTGTCCTGGCCATCTTCGGCCTCATCGCCGAGACCACGGGCGGGGCGGCGCCGTCGGCCTACCTCGTGGCGATGGTGGCCATGCTGTTCACCGCGCACAGTTACGGCCGGATGGCGGTCGCCTACCCGGTGGCCGGCTCCGCGTACACCTACGTGCGCCGGTCCATCGATCCCCGGGTGGGCTTCCTGGTGGGCTGGGCGATCCTGCTGGACTACCTCTTCCTGCCCATGGTGATCTGGCTGATCGGCTCGTCCTACCTGAGCGCGCAGTTCCCGGGCGTGCCGATGTGGCTGTGGATCGTGGGCTTCATCCTCATCACCACGGTCCTGAACATCCTGGGCATCAAGGTGGCGGACAAGGCGAACTATGTGCTGATGGCGTTCCAGCTGCTGGTGATCGTGTTCTTCGTGGTGCTGGCCATCGGCAGCGTGGTGTCCACGTCCGGCGCCGGCGGACTGGCCAGCACCGAGCCGTTCTTCAACGGCACCTCCAGCTTCGCCACCATCTCCGCCGGCGCGGCTATCGCGGCGTACTCATTCCTCGGGTTCGACGCCGTCACCACCCTCACCGAGGAGACCGTGGACCCGCGCCGGAACGTGCCCCGGGCCATCATGCTCATCGCGCTGATCGGCGGCGGCATCTTCGTGGCCGTCTCCTACGTCACCCAGCTGGTGCACCCGGGCGGCGTGTTCGAGGACTCGGCGTCGGCGGCCAGCGCCATCGCGCTGCAGATCGGCGGGCAGCTCTTCGGGGCGGTGTTCCTCGCCGGGCTGGTGGTGGCGCAGTTCGCCTCCGGCCTGGCCGCGCAGGCCAGCGCGTCCCGCCTCATCTACGCCATGGGCCGCGACTCGGTTTTGCCCAAGGCGGTCTTCGGCCGGCTCAGCGCGAAGTTCCACACGCCCGTCGTGAACCTGATCGTCACCGGCATCGTCGGCCTCATCGCGATCTTCCTGGACGTGGCCACGTCCACGTCGTTCATCAACTTCGGTGCCTTCACCGCCTTCACGCTGGTCAACGCCTCCGTGGTGTTCCACTACCTGCGCCGGCGCCGTGCCGGGGAGCAGCTGAACGCCGTCTCCTACGTGGCGGTCCCGGCGGTGGGCGCCATCGTCTGCGCCTACCTGCTCTCCCAGCTGGACAGCAACGCCATTACGCTGGGACTGTCCTGGCTGGCGCTCGGCATCGTGGTCCTCGCGCTGATCACCCGCGGCTTCCGGGCCGCGCCGCCGGAGATGACGACGACGGAGAAGGCCACCGTCGAGGCCGCCGTCTAGGGTTTGGGGTTCTTCGGCTGACCTGGTTCTGATTGGAAGCTCGCAGGAGGTAACTGGTGTGAGGATTGCCTTGGGGCAGCTGGAGTCCGGCACGGACATCGAGGCCAACCAGGCCGCCATCGACCGGTTCGCCGCGTCGGCGGCCGGTGACGGGGCCGCGCTGGTGGCCTTCCCCGAGTACGCCACGTACGAGAAGAAGATCGTGGACGCCTCGTTCCCGGCCGTGGCCGAGCCGCTGGACGGCCCCATCTGCCGGGAACTCGCCGCCACCGCGTCCCGCCACGGAATCACGCTCGTGGCGGGAGTGGTGGAAACCTCTGACGAACCAGGCAAGGCCTACAACACTTTGGTGGCCTTCGGTCCTTCCGGTGCACGGCTGGCTGTGTACCGGAAGATCCACCTGTTCGACGCGCAGGGCTTCGGGGAGTCGACGTTCATCAAGCCGGGCCCCTCCACCGAGCCGGTGGTGTTCGAATCCGGGGGAGCGGTCTTCGGCCTCATGACCTGCTACGACCTTCGGTTCCCGGAACTGGCCAGATCGCTGGCCGACGCCGACGCGCAGGTCCTGCTGGTCTGCTCGTCCTGGGTGCCGGGCACGCACAAGACCGAGCAGTGGCTGGCTTTGAATGCGGCCCGGGCGATTGAAAACAGCGTCTACGTGGCAGGGGTGTGCCAGGCCCCGCCGGTCTCGGTGGGGCGCAGCCTGCTGGTGGATCCGATGGGGTATGTGGAGGCGGACCTCGGCCTGGAGCCCGGAGTTCGGGCGGTGGACGTTTCGCTTAGGACGGTGGCGCGGGTGAAGGAGCAGTTCCCGATGTTCCGGCAGCGGCGGCTGGGATAGGCGCGGACGGCAGCTATGCCGCTTTGATGGGTGTCTTGTCGCTGGAGGATGCCGCGGCCAGGTTTTCACGGGCAAGGAACGCCGAGAGTTCACCGATGGTGCTCATCAGCGGGGCGGGGAAGACGACCGTGGTGTTCTTGTCGACGCCGATTTCGACCAGGGACTGCAGGTTCCTTAGCTGCAGGGCCAGCGGGTGGGCCATCATGGTGTCGGAGGCGTCTCCGAGGGCCGCTGCGGCGATGGCTTCGCCTTCGGCGGCGATGATCTTCGCCCTCTTTTCGCGTTCGGCTTCAGCCTGGCGGGCCATGGCGCGCTTCATGCTTTCGGGCAGCTGGATGTCCTTGAGTTCCACCAAGGTGACTTCCACGCCCCATTCGACGGTGAGCACGTCGAGGATTTCACGGATGTCGACGTTGATCCGTCCGGTCTCGGACAGGGTCTGGTCAAGGGTGTGCTGGCCGACGACTTTCCGCAGGGTCGTCTGGGCGATCTGGTCGATGGCCGCGGCCACGTTTTCGATCGCGACGACGGACTTCACCGCGTCGACCACCCGGTAGTACGCAACCGCTGAAACGTCGACGCTCACGTTGTCCTGGGTGATAATGCCCTGGGACTGGATGGGCATGGTCACGATCCGCAGGCTCACCAGCGGCAGCCGATCGATGACAGGGATGATCAGCCGCAGGCCGGGATCCCTGACTCCGATGACCCTGCCGAGCCGGAAGAGCACGCCCTTCTCATATTGGCGCACGATCCGGATCGACATTTTCGCAACGATGAGCAGCAGTACGACGAGGACGATGACAACGACAAAGGTGGTGGGGTCCATCAGGATCCCCTCCTGGTCTTTTGAGCGGGACGTGCCGGTGCCGGATCCGGCGCCGTGACAGGTGTCCTTGCTTTATTTTCCCATGCAAAGGGTGCAAAAGAGGCTCTTGAATGTGTCTGCTGGACGATCGCGAGCTCGTGAGGCGGGCGCCCAGGAGGCTGACGCCGCTGCTGTGCGAGTGGCGTTCTCACAGCCTGTTCAAAGGGCCTTCTGTCGCTGCCTTCATGTTCGTGGGCAATGATCAATCAATGGGGCTTTGGAGACGGGGCTTCGTGCCCGGAATAGCAGGTTTGGCGGTCATTTTCCTAGGCGCGGCCAGCGCGTCCGGCATTGACCAGATGGCCAATGCCAAAATCCATGGTCCGACATCGGCCACTATGTCCGCCGTCGTGGCTGACGGTCAAACCTCGCTGCACCACTTGGTCCTGCGCGGCCTTGCCAAAGGGGCGCTTCCCGGTGGCTATCCCTACGATGAACCCCGGGATGAAAGGTCCGACGAAGACTATCAGGAAACTCTGCACCAGCACCGGCCATCGGTGAGCCCCTCGCAGTAAGAAAGTATCCGGTCCGAGCAGACTTCCATACCGCTGCGCATCCTCACTAATGCAGGATGGCGCTGATCTCGGCTTTGACCAACCGCTCTGCCAGTTGGCCAAGGTCCAGGTTCAGGACGGCTTTGAGGGCGCGCGCCATGTTCGGGGCTGCGGCAAGGAACTCGGCCAGGCCCGGGTCCGATTCCAAGTCCCGCCCGAGCTTGTCCCTAACCTCATCGGCAGTCCAATGGCTGTCGGTATGCTGACTGGTGAGTACTGTCCTAGCATTCATGGCCCTGTCCTTCCCCGCGCCCTGAGCCTTGGCTTTGATATAAGCGACTATGCCGGGCAGGGCTCAAGAAGCGGTCAAGCAACAGGCCAGATTAGCGCAGGATTTGTTCAGGTTTCATGGTGATCGCCGTGCGGTGGAACGAGGTTACGCAGATCCGCTCTTTCGGCCTCCCCACAAGATCCGCCTTCATTGAAGGGCTCTGCGGACGGCGATGGCTGTGAGGTCATCCGACCAGGAAGGCCGGGCGTGTAGGGCGGCCGCCACTGTCAGCCCGGTTCAACATGCTGGACCGTCGTTTTTGGCAGCCCTTGTGCGGCGACGGAACCGCAAATTCTGACGGAATTTTGTGACGGCACCTGCCATTGCTTGGCTGCCGGCCGGCGAGTAGGTTACAGGTACGCGCGCTTCTTCGTACCGCTACCTCAGGCACATTCACCGGTCTCTTCACTTGCACGGCATCACTGGTTCACCGTTCGGAAGGCGCGTTGCTATGGGGAATCCGTCCGTGTTTCTGGCTTCAGTCGGTTTAGGCCTCACTGCTGTTTTCGCCGCGGCGGGGTGCACCGCTCCAACAGCTAGCCCACCAGCCACGGAACAAGCGCGCGTTCTGCGCGCATCGCCACCGACGACGAACCTGGCCGCCCGGCTGCGGCTCAGATTGAGGAATTCGCTCGGCAGGTCAAAGAACTTTCCGGCGGTCAGCTCTTGATTGAACCGGTATGGAAGGCCGTGGGCGAGGATAAAGACGACTGGGATCAAGCGGTGGCACGCGGAGTCGTGGCCGGCGACTTCGACATGGGGCTGGTTCCAGCGCGGGCATGGGACACCGAAGGGGTGGATTCCTTTGCGGCACTTCACGCCCCCTTCCTCGTTACTTCGAAGACTCTGCTGTCCAAGGTCGCCGAACCTGCCATTGCTGACGAAATGCTGGCGGGTCTGGACAAGGTCGGTGTGTCCGGGCTGGCCCTTTTCCCGGAAGGCACGCGGCTGCTCTTCTCCTTTGGCAAACCGGTGCTGAAGCCAGCCGATCTTTCGGGCAAAACCGTACGCGCTCCGCGTTCGGAGACTACGTACGCTCTGCTGCATGCACTAGGAGCTACACCCGATGACCTTGTGGGCGAGCGCTTCCCCGAGGGCATTGCCGACGGGAAAGTTGTCGCGGCAGAATCGTCGTTCGTGGGAGCCGGGTCCTTGCCTGCGCCCACGACGGTGGCTGCTAACCTCGTGCTGTATTCAAAGCTGAACTCCCTGGTGGCCAACGCCAACGTTTTTCAGGGCCTAAGCGAGTCCCAGCGGCAGTCACTGAAGGACGCTGCGGCAGCCGCGCGCACGTGGGCAAGTGAAGCCATGACCTCGACAGCAGATGACGCCGCCGAATTCTGCTTGAACGGCGGGACCGTTACCAGGGCCACTAACGCGGACATCGCTGCCTTCAAGGCAGCAGGCGCCGCTGTCTACAACAAGCTCGAGGTGGACCCCGATACAAAAGCCCGCATCGCCAAGATCAGGGAGTTGGCCGCCGCCGACTCCGCACCTAGCAATGGCCCATCCTGCACTCCTGGAGGGTAGATCAACGAGAAATTCAGCCCTCAGATGCGCGGGGCTACCTTTCGGCGCTGTGCGACCAAGACGAAGGCACCGGATGCCAGAACGCCGGTCAAGGCGAACACGAGCATGCCGGTGAATGAACCGGCGCCCGATTGGATCAGCGCCCCGCTGACGATCGGGCCGATGGAGAAGCCGCTGCCGATCATCAGATTAGTGGTGTTCATGAGGTGTCCGCCGTTTGAGAGGTCGGACAGTGTGGACAGCAGGTAGGGCAGGATGAAAGTCCAGGCGAACTTGAAGATCACTGCGGCGATGGCGAAGCGGACGAGAGCCGGTGAGTCAAAAAGTAAGCCGATACTGAGCGCCATGCCTACGTAGCCGGCGATGAGGTAGATCCTCCGTCGGGGAGTGTCCCCGAGGGCCGTCGCCGTGAGGGCTGACAGGATCCCGGCGACGGTGGCTAGGGAAAGGATGAGGCTGCTAGCGGAAAGGTCGATTCCGGAGCCGGCGGAAATCTGGGCCATGAATGACCAGACGCCGCTCAGTGCGACATAGAACAGCAAGACTGCGGCCATTCCCGCTGCTGCTTTGAAGATCGGCACCCGCGACGGCGCTGACGTTGCCGCCGGGGAAGATGTTCGCAGCACTTCCCCGTCGATCCGGTTGACCACGAGGAGGCACAACACGGCCAGACCGGCGAGGGTCCAATAGATCGCTGCGACTCCTGCTCCGGCGAACAATGATGGGAAGACGGCCAATATCAGTGCGCCCATGGCCAATTGGAATACGACGAAAATTCCGAACGCGCGGCTGGGGTTCGATGTCTTTCCGCTGAGAGTCAGGATGATCACCGTGATAGAGCCGGCCGCGAGGCTGGTCACCACCCGGACGACGATCAGGAGTCCGAAATCGTCCAAAAGACCTGAAACAACGTTCCCTGCGATGACGACGGCAGTGAAGAGGTAGCTGGCTGTTCTCAGGTTCATCCGGCGCAGCCACAGATAAGCCGGCACTGTTGCCAGGCTGAAGGCGCCAAGTTCCAGCGAAAAGAGCGTCCCGACCTGGGACCGGGGACAAAGCGAACTGTTGGATCAGTTTGCCGGCGATCACTGGGGCAATCAGCAGCACGGTGTAAAGGACGGCACTGAAAACGGCGATATACGTGTACGTGCCCCTGTCGGAGGCGGTTACCCCCGGAGCGGCCTTTAAGGCAGTGGTCATGGTCATGTTCTTTCGGGCAGGACGAAGCGGCGCGGTGCCGCCGTCAGGGGGACGTGATGATGCCTGCGGGTCCGCAAGCCTAAGAACTGGGGACAAATGAAGCGGTCAGGCGCGCTGCGGGGCCAGTCGTCCGGATGCGCCCGTGGCGTGTTCCGAGCGCTCTGCGTCGAAGACTTTGCGGCCGGCGAACCAGGTCTGCCGCGAGGTTATGTGCGGAACGTCCTCGATGTCGATTTCGTACGGATTGTCGCTCAGGACAATGAAATCTGCGGATTTCCCTGGCGACAGGGATCCTGTGACGTCATCCACGCCCATTGCTTCGGCGCAATTGGTGGTGTAGATCCTGATGGCTTCTGGCAGGGTGATGGCCTGCTCGGGCCAGAGCGTGCCCGGGAATTCTCCGGTCGGGTCCTTGCGGGTCACGAGCCCGTAAATGCCTTCCCAGGCGTTTGGGGATACGCTGACCGGCCAATCCGAGCCTCCGGCGATGCGGGCGCCGGTGTCGAGCAGGGACCGGTTGGGCTGCATCTTTGAGGCCCTGTCGGCGGGAAGTACTGTGGCGATGGCTTCGGAGATGACTCCGGGAAACCACAGGGAGGGGGAGATGTCGGCGGTGACATCCAGCTCGGCGAAACGTTCGATGTCCTGTTCATGGACGAACTGGCCGTGAGCGATGTGGTATTTCGCGTCCGTATATCCGGCTCGGCGGACTTTAGCTACGGTATCCAGCACGAGCCGGACCGACGCGTCTCCGGTGCAGTGGATTTTGGCGGAGATGCCGCGTTCAGCCGTGCTCATCAGCCACCGCTCGAGTTCCGCCGGGGGCATAGTGGTGCCACCGCAGTGACACTCGGGGAAACCGACGCCTGAAAGGTACGGCTCGATGAAGGCAGCCGTTCCTGCCGGGGGTACGCCGTCCAGGAAGATCTTGATGAAGTCCGGGCGGTGATGTTCGGACCGCAGCCCGTCCCGGTGCGCAATTATGCCCTCGCCCAGCGGATTGGTGCCGAAGATGAAGTCGTTGGCCTGCATGGAGGTAACTACCCAAGCGTGCAGGTTTCCCGCGTCGTCGAGTTCCTTCAGCGCCTGCATTAGCTGGAGGGAGGCCGCGGCGTCCTGGAACCCTGTCACCCCGTAGGAGTGGAGGATCTCGATTCCGCGCGCAGCCGCTCGCGCCAGATCCTTTGTGGACGTTGGCCGTAGCCGGGCCAACGTCTGCTCCACCAAGACGCCTCCGGCCTCGATGAGGACACCCGTCACGCGACCAGATGCGTCCCGCATAATTTGACCGCCTTCGGGATCGGGTGTGCCGTCGCCGATGCCTGCCAGTTCCAGCGCCCGGGAGTTGGCCCACCGGTTGTGCTTGCTGTCATCCTTCAGCAGCGCTGGCCGTCCACCGGTGGCGGCATCAAAGCGGGCAAGAGCGTTTGCGGAATTCAATTCCGCCAGGAGCCCCGAACCCCAGCTTCCGCCGACCACCCAGTCATCCTGTGCCAGACGTTTCGCTTGGTCCGCCACGGCGTTGAGCAGCTCATCGAGTGTCCTGGTGGGAGGCTCATTCAATTCAAACAAGTCCATTTGGCCAGCAATCATGTGGTGGTTGTGCACATCCAGCAGGCCGGGCATCACATAGCCGCCGCCAAGATCGATGACGGTAGTTCCCGGACCGGCGGCGGCCTCAGCAGCCGCACCGAAGGAGTGCACCTTGCCGGCTTTGACCGCCAGTGACGCCACCCGGGTATGTGCATGGTCCAGTGTGTCGATAACCCCGTTGATCAGAAGAAGATCGGCCTGGTTGTTCATAGCATCAGTCCCTAACGGTGAGTTGATGGCACAACACTAGAGTGTTGGGAGTTCTTGGGTTTTGACTATCCGTGCACGGTTCTTGCGGAATCCTGCAGGCCAATCTCGCTGGAAGACACATCAAGCGGCTTGTGAGGAACCCATGGGCTGCGCGACCATCACGACCCGTGTTCGGGGAGCCGAAGTATCCCGAGTTGGCTCCGAAAGCACCGTGTGCGGAAGACTGTTGCCGTGAGCAACTCTCCCCGCACCGGCCTCGCCGTAGCCGGCCTCAGCCTGGGCACGTCCCTGAACCCGCTGAACTCCTCGATGATCGCCGTCGCCCTCGTGGTGCTGCGCGAGGACTTCCGGCTCGACGTCGCCACGGTCACCTGGGTGATCACCGCCTTCTACATCACCTCGGCCGCGGGCCAGCCGCTGATGGGGCGGCTCGCCGACCGGTTCGGGCCACGAAAGCTCTTCATGCTGGGCATGGGCCTGGTGATCGCGTCCTGCGCGCTGGCGCCCTTCTCGCCCAACTTCGTATTCGTCTGCATTGCCCGCGCGCTCATGGCGCTGGGGACGGCGACGGCGTACCCGAGCGCCGTCGTCATGGTCGGCACCCTGGCACGGCTGGCTGACACGAGCTCCACCCGGCCGCTGGGCCGGATCCAGATGGCCAACACCTCCGGGGCCGCCGTCGGCCCGGTGGTCGGCGGGCTGCTGGTAAGCCTGGTCGGCTGGGAGGCGCTGTTCCTGATCAACGTGCCGCTGGCGCTGGCTGCGCTGCTCATCGTGCGGAGGTTCGCGCCCGCCGATGAAGCGCGGGAGCACGGCAGCATCGGCACCCTGCTGCGTGACTCGGACATCCCCGGCATCCTCGCATTCACGGGAGGCATGGTGCTGCTGCTCATGGGCCTGCTGAACGCGCTGCCCGGCTTCCGCTGGTGGCTGCTGGGCGGAGCCATGGCACTGGCCGTCCTGTTCGCCTGGCGGGAGCTGACCTTCAAGCGACCGTTCCTGGACCTGCGGCTGCTCGGCAGGAACCGGCCGCTGCTGCTGGTGTACCTGGGCTTCACGGTGTTCAGCGGCGTCTATTACTTCGCGTTCTTCGGCCTGCCGCAGCTGCTGCAGGAGGCCGCGGGCTACAACCCCGGCCTGGTGGGTGTGCTGATGCTGCCGCTGGCGGCGATGTCCGTGGTCGTCACGCCGTTCGCCGTGAGGGGGATCGACCGGTTCGGCGTGCGGCGGGTGCTGATTGCCGGCGTCGTACTTTTGACCGTGGCGGCAGCGGCACTGTGGCTGCTGACGGCGTCGTTCGCCGTCCTGCTGGTGCTGGTGCTGACCGCCCTGATGGGTGTGCCGTACGGGTCGGTCAGCATCGCCTCGAACCAGGGCCTGTACCTGTCCGCGGCGCCGGAGGACAGGGGAGTGGCGGCCGGGATCTTCCAGACCTGCCGGTACGTCGGTGCCATCAGCGCCACGGTGATGATCGGCATCTTCTACGGCACCGGCGTCACCCAGGAGAACTGGGGCCGGATGGTGCTGGTGATGCTGGGGCTCTGCGTGGTGACGTTCGTGGTGTCGCTGCTGTGGCGGGAGCGGAAGGCGGCGTAGGGAGGACGACGGCGGCCCCGCCGCCGCTACGTTGCGCGGGATACCGTCATTCGGAACCGACGAACACGATCAAATTACGGCTTGGCCGTTACATGCGCCAGCGCGCGGCGCCGTTCACGCAGGATCGATAATCCGTATGCCGCGGCTCCCGGCGTCGCGAGCACGGCCAAGAATGCGACCGCGGGTTGGACGCGCGCGCCCTCGGCGAGAAGCAGATGAGCTGGTCCCTGCAGGGCGGCGCACGTACATCCCATCCAGAGCACGGTCCACAGGGCCCGCGCGCTCCCGGCGCCGGATGCCCTGATGTACGGTGCCACGAACGCCCCGAGCGCGAGCATGCCCGTGACGAGAAGACTTACCCGTTGGTCGAGTGATGCGAGCCCCTGCGGCCCGGTGTCCCCGGGACCGGCCGCGCCCCAGACCGTCATGGCCGCACCGAAGGGCAGCAGTCCGAGCGCGCCGACGGCCGCGGCCCAGCCACGCGCTCGCGGCGGAGGCCCGTCCAAGAGCACGCCCCAGCGGTCCAGCACATAGAACGCCAGGAGCGTCGTTAACGCCGCGGCGAGGATACAGAAACCGGTGTACACGAGGGCGAATGCCCATCCCGCGAGCCCGCCGTCATCGGCCGCCGTGGGAGGTGCGCCCGAGACCAGCTGCAGCAGGAGTCCCAGGGGCAAACCGATGAGGATCGGGACGAGCAGCCCTGTTGCACCACCGCCGAGAATCACCACAAGCCAGGCGGGGATGCCTCGACCCCATGGCCGGGTGAGGACGAACGCGAGGCCGATGGCGCTGAGTTCCATGGCTGCCGTGACGGCGTTGCCGACCATGAAGCGCGGACTGCTCATGGTCGCGACCGCCGCCTCGTCCTCCAGTCCGGTTGTGGCGCCGGCGATCCACGACACCTTGAGGGCAAGGTATGGCAGCGTCGCAAGCACTGCAGCCCAGAAGGCGATCCGGCGCGGGGCCGTCACTCTGCTGCCTCGAAACCCGCGGCGCGACCCACCGTCATCCGCGTTCGCCAGGCTCCCTCCCACTGCCGGGTCATCGCCGGATAGACGATGAGCAGGCGGAACGGCAGGATAGCCGCGAGGTACATGCGCCCGAACCATCCGTTGGGGCGGACGAGCACGGCCATCCGCAACTCCCACCCGCCGTCGCCCTCGGCCCATCCGAGATGCATGACTGCGTGCACCGTGCCGTTCGCGATCTCTCTCGCGGCTTCCCGGGGCAGCCGGTAGAGCGACGTGAAGGGGCTACCGGGCGGATCAGTCTCAGCGGTGCCCCGCAGATCCTCGGGCAGCCGGTCGCGGAGGGAGCTGACACGGGCGCCGAGGCCGTCCCGTTCGTTGTCCCACCCGAACAGTTTCCCCAGCCTCCAGCGCAGGGCGAAGAGGGCGTGGCTTAGACGCGATGAAGATCCCGGGCCGCCTGCGGCGCGGATCGC
The DNA here is from genome assembly GCF_030817195.1 of Arthrobacter globiformis. Classification (NCBI taxonomy): domain Bacteria; kingdom Bacillati; phylum Actinomycetota; class Actinomycetes; order Micrococcales; family Micrococcaceae; genus Arthrobacter; species Arthrobacter globiformis. The sequence goes on from NZ_JAUSYZ010000001.1 coordinate 1,419,528, forward strand.
TGCGAGCATCACACCGAAGTCATCCGGCCCGGCACCGGGCGCCCGGTACGACCAGACGTCCTCGATTTCGAAGTCGGGCGCGATTTCGTGAATGCGCCACGGGAGGGCGCGGTGGGCGGTCCTAGGCAGTCGCGACATGGTCGCCTCCTCGAATCTATACGGAACCGTATAAGAGGTAGGATAACAGCGATATACGCTAGCGTACAGATCGAGAGGGCGGACGGATGGTCAATGCACGCACGCCGCGGGAAGCCTGGGTCAGGGCAGCCCTCGACGCGCTCACCGAAGGCGGCCCCGAGACCGTGCGGGTCGAAGTGCTCGCCAAGCGTCTGGGCGTGACGAAGGGCGGCTTCTATGGGTACTTTGATGGCCGCGCCCAACTCCTCTCCGAGACTCTTGACCTCTGGGAGCGCGAGGCCGCGCAGGCCGTCATCGATGAGGTCGAGCAGTCCCGGGGCGGCACGCAAGAGCGGCTCCACTCTCTCTTCGCGAGCGTGAAGGCGAGGGAGAACATTGCACGGGCCGAATTCTCCATCCGTGAGTGGGCGCGCCGTGACCCTGCCGTCGCCGCGCGCCTGCGTCGCGTGGACCGGGCGCGGCTCGATTACCTCCGCGAGCTGCACGTCGAACTCACGGGCGACCCTGCCGAGGCGGCCGCCCGCGCGGCGGTGATGATCGGCGTCTGGCTCGCAGGGCACTACATGCGGTTCGACACCGGAAACTTCGACCACGATGCCGTGCTGGAGCTTGTGTTCGAGCGAATGACCTCCGGAGCTCCCTGACAGGCAGATGATCTCGAAGGTTGTGGCGTTCAGCGGCGGTCCGCCGCTGGTGACTACCGCCGGTCGCCCTGGGCCGGTGCCGCCGGCGGCTGGCCGGAACCCTGCCCCGTTCCGCCTTGTGCGTCGCCGCCCTGTTCTAATCCACCCTGGCCCGTCCGGGCGTCCGCAGGTGCCTTGCCCTTTGCCCTCCCATTGTCGGAAACGTTCGCCCGGCCGGCCGGTGGTTGCGCTGCCTGTGACGGTGCGCCGGTCGCGCGGGAGGCGCCTGGCTCAGCCGGCTTTCCTCCGCCTGGCGGAACCGCGGAAGGAACCCCAGCGTCCCACGGAGTCTGCGCCGGGCGCCCGGCTGCCTCTCCTGACACCTGCCGTTCGCGAACGGAAGGCTCGGAAGCGGGAACCCTGGCCGGGGCCGGGGCGGCGGGTACTGCCGCCGTCGGCGTCGTCCAGCCAAGGGAAGGAACGACGGCGGGCGCAGGGTTGGGTGCCTCCGCCTGCGATGGCGGTGGCGGTGCCGGCGTGGTCGGTGCTGGGGGCGAGAAGGAGCGGACGATACTGTTGATGGTTCCTTCTGCCTGGCTGCGCAGCGTCTCGTTCCCGGCCGCAGCGCCGCCCGCAACGCCCAGAGAAGCCGCCACGGCCAACGATGTGAACACAGCGCGCTTCTTCCTCCAGTGCCGGCTGGACCAGTCGTCCAGCCGAACCGCTCCCGCTGCAAAGGGCTGACCCATCAAGGCGGCAACCTCAGCAGACGGCTCCGGAACTTGCGTCACCCGGAAGCTCCTCAACTGCAGCAGCACGGCACGCAGTTCAGCGTCGTCCGGAAAGCCGCCCTCGGCGAGCAGCGCGTCCACGCAGCGCTCGTCGTCGAGCCGCCACTCTTCCTGCCTTCTGTCGTCGCTGGTCATGATGCGCCTCTTCTGAGTGAGGGACGGAGTTTTCTGAGCCGGCACAGTGCCCGGCGCTGCAGCTGCTTGATGGCTCCCGGAGTTTTGCCCATGATTTCCGCGGTGGTCTCCAGGGACAGATCCGCGACCACCCGCAGGGCGATGACTTCCTGCTGGTCCGGCTGCAGCGTGCCGAGCAGTGCCTTGACATTCTCCGTGCTCTCGGCAGCCAGCAGCTGGTCCTCGGCGGAAGCGGCACAACGCGGGTCCGCCTCGGCGTCGTAATCGGTGATGTGCGGGGCCTTGAGGCGGCGCCGGTATTCGTCCACATAGCGAGCGTGCGCAATGGAAAAGACCAGGTTCTTGATCCCGTTCGTACCTCCGCGCACGCCCCCCAGCTGCGGGTAGAGTGCCAGGAACACCTCCTGGGTGGTGCCCTCTGGATCTTCCACCTCACGCGCGCGGAGGTAGCTCAGCACGGCCGGCGAGAACTCGCGGTACACAGCGCAAAAGACACCCTCGTCGGCCTGACGGGGCGTCGTCGCCTCATCCTTAAGCTTTTGCATCCGCCCCCCTGCGGCAGATGCCCGATGCCGGGCACCGTTCGGAGGTGGCGCCCAGGCCGGTATGAGCAGTTCGTCCCGGCCTGATCGCCGCTCCTGCTGACAGGTTACCGCTGACCGCGGCCGGCCGGTGCGTGCGAGTTATTGGACGGGTGGCCTGCACCGCCCTTGGCAGCCGGGGTACCACCCTTGGCAGCGGGGGTGCCGCCCTTGGCGGCGGCTGCTGCGCCCTGCTGCTCCTGCACCTGCTGCCCGGCCACCTGTTCCTCCGGAGCGTCGGCGGAGGTCCCCTCGGTGTCATCGTCCGCCGTGTCCCGCGGCGCCGTAACAGTGTCGCAGTAGGCGTCGACCTTGCCTTCGCCGCCGGCTGCCTTCACAAGTGCCGCGTATGCGGTGGATGTGGAGTTCAGGCCGCCGTGGGAGAAGGCGTTGCAGAGGCCAAAGGCCGCCGGGCCTGTGGCGTCAGGTCCAACCGGGGCTGATGTTGCGCTCGGCTCAGGCTCCGGATCCTCGGATTCTGTGGGCGACGGGCTCGGCGATTCGGTTTCCGTTGGTGTCGGGTCCGGGGAGTCGGTTTCGGTGGCTGTGGGACTGGGCTCGGCGGAGTCGGTTTCGGTGGCCGTGGGGGTGGGCTCCGGCGCCTCCGTTTCCGTGGCCGTGGGAGTGGGCGACGGCGATTCTGTCTTCGCGACCTGCGCTACGGGACCGTCGGGCGACGAGACGGCGAAGGCCGCCATCCCCGTCCCGCCGGCCACCAGGGCTCCGGCGGCGATCACGGTTGCTGCGAGCTTGTTTCCAGAAAAAGTGAAGAAAGACATGAGACCCTCCGTTGACGGATTTTCATGGATTGCGTTCAACTTTGCGGTTTCCCCCCGCACTCACTGGATCGTAATTTGAGTCACAAAGGTTACGGGTTTCGTCAAAGTTTTTTCCGCGCTGGAAAAACGGCCTCCGCACTCAGCGGAAGGAGGAGGAAGGCGGCGGTGATGACCGCCGTCGTAATGAGCAGTGAGCGGTCGCGCTATTGGGCGGAGCGCCGGTTGCGCGCCAGGCGCGCCAGCCGCCTGAAGGCCAAGACGAAGACCACCTCGATCAGCACCATCAGCCCGAGCATCAGCCAGTGCCCCTGGGTGATGAACACAACGGCGCCGGTGAGGACCAGCACGCTTCCCAGGATCAGGGCGTATACCGCGAACCCGAGGGCCACCTTTGCGCTGCGCACGCCGGTGCGGAAGCCAAAACCCTGTGGCAATCCGCCGGGCAGTCCCTGCACGCGGTCAGGCCCTGCGGGCGGGAGCCTATCGAACTCCTGCCACAGGTCCTCATCGTGATCCCGATCGGTCATGCTTCCATTATCCCGCGCAGTAAGGGCGGCCGCTGCTCCGGATGAATCGCTGCCACCATGGCACTGATCAACTCCGGGAGGTCCCCATTAGGCCCCGGTCATCACAGCGGCAGTAACCAGGCCAACTCCCACCGCTGACCACCACCGCCAGAACGCAGTTAGGGCGGCCGTTTCTGCCCCCGCGACCCACGGCTTCGTTAAAGCCCTGACGGCTTCCCAATGATCTACAGATGGCAGATCACTCGGGTCTTCTGGCAACGTCATCGATGTCCAGCAAGTCCCGTCCGGTACTGTTCACGCGTCATCCGTCGCCATGCTCAAGAAGGAGGCAATGTTGGCACATGTTCCACTCAAGAGTCACAGCCGTTTCTTCAGAGAGCGGCCAACCCCTTGTCCTACTCGATTCGGCGGAGTCTCGAAACCTCTGCGCCTCGTTTTGGGGGCAAGGGGCCCGGAAGAAGTGCATGCTAGTGGGGTCGGCAGAGGGTTCACAGGGACACCGCGTAGGCGAAGAATGGTTTGTAGGCCGATCGTCCCCGGTGGCATTGGCGCTGCGGAGGGCGTAAGGCAGCGGGCTCGGCGGAACCGCTGTGCGGTCCCGGCCCGCTCTATCGGCGCAGATTAGGAGCACATCATGCCGAGCGCTGCACGCGACATCATGAGCGGGGGCGTGGAATGCGTCCGCGAAAACGAAACCCTCGAACAGGCCGCCCGAAAGATGAAGGACCTGGACGTCGGCGCCCTACCGATCTGCGGTGAGGACAACCGCCTCAAGGGAATGCTCACCGACCGGGACATCGTCATCCGTTGCCTGGCCGAAGGCGGCGATCCGCGCACCGTGACCGCGCGGGAGTTCGGGGAGGGCAAGCCCGTCACAATAGGCGCCGACGACTCCATTGAGGAGGCGATCCGGACCATGCAGGAGCACAAGGTCCGCCGGCTGCCCGTTATTGACGGCCACGACCTCGTCGGGATCCTCAGCCAGGCAGACATCGCCCGGAACTACCCCGAAGACCGCGTCGGTGAGCTCGTCACGTTCATCTCCTTCTAGTCGCACCACCTGCCAAGACCCCGCCGAAGGCAACCGGACCGGTAAGCCTCACTGGGAATCGGCCATCACTAAACAAAGGAGAAAAGCGTGACTATCCCACCGCTTCCAGAACCCGAGCCGTTTCCGAAGGAACCGGGGCCGGCCGTCCCAGGATCACCGGACCCTACATCCCCGGCACCTGGCTCTCCTGACCCGACCTCTCCTGATCCCGGTCCTGTTCCTGGTCCATTGCCGGAGCCGGGCCCCCGACCGGAAGAGCCGGACCCCAGACGCAGATCCTAGAAGGACACTCCGCTTCAACACGATCAGCTCACACGTGGCACGATTGTGGGACAGCGGGGCCGGAACGGAAGCGGAAGCCGCGGATCCTGTGTATACGGATTGCCGCTGTCGACCGGTGGCAGCACCCCTTCAGCAGGAGGAGAGCATGCAAACAGTTGAAGAAACCATTGACGTCGCGGTCCCAGTGCGGACAGCGTATGACCAGTGGACCCAGTTCGAGTCTTTCCCCAATTTCATGTCCGGGGTGGACTCCGTCACCCAGCTCACTGACCGGACGAACCGCTGGGTGGTGAGCGTCGGCGGGGCGAAACGGGAATTCGATACCGAAATCATTGAACAACAGCCCGATGAACGGATTGCCTGGCGCAGCACCGACGGCCAGACGCACGCCGGCGCCGTGGTGTTCACGCCGCTGCAGTCCGGATCAACGCGTGTGTGGGTCCGTTTTGAATGGGCACCGGAAACCTTCACTGATACGGCCGGGGCCGCGCTGGGGTTCGACAACATGCAGGTCAGGGAGGACCTGCGCCGGTTCAAGGATTTCGTCGAAGCCAGAGGCACCGAAACCGGTGGCTGGCGCGGAGAGGTTCATTAGAACAACCACCCAAGAGACAGGACACGGGAGAAATGTGTGGCCGGGTCCGGCGCCCCGGGCGGAGGCGGACGGACCCGGCAGTCCTGCGCGAAGGTGCGTGAACACCTCCCTTCAAGGACAATCAAACTCTCGCCCAAGCACCTTGGAAAAACCTGATGAAGGTAGGGAATTATGTCGGCACGGCATACGTTGCATGTCCGACAACCCCTAGTTAGGAAAGAGATGCATCATAGTGGCAACTGATTATGATGAGCTCCGCAACGAGGTCAAGGAATCGCAGAACGACTCCCTTGAGGCCCTCAAGTCAGCCAACGCACCCGATCCCAACAGTGTGGTGCGTGAACTGGACGCAACGGATGACATGGACAGTGTCGGGATCCCCGGCGGAGAGTTTGTCGCCGAAGAATTAGTCGTCCAGATCGTTCCCCAACGTGACGACGAATTCACCTGCTACTCCTGCTTCCTGGTCCGTCACCGCTCCCAAATGGCGCGGGAAAAAGACGGCCACGCCTACTGCATCGAGTGCGAAGGATAAATTCAAGGACAGCGTGCCGGGTCAATTATCAGCGGCGATCTAGGGCGCTGCCTCCAAGGATCCCCCAGGCGCAAGCCGCCCTACTTGTCTCCTGTTACTCCAATGTGCCGCTCGCAAACCCACCGAGCCTGTCGCGAAGCGCGTCATACCAATCGCTGAGGGATCGGTCGACTGAGCCATCCCGTTTCTGGATGTACCGATCATCAAGACGGCCGGGACCTGATTGAAGGGTGGGGAGCACCCACTCCCGCGCCTTCTCCACCGCTTGAGCTGAGCCGTCCGTCCTCAGGTCCATCGCAAGCGACTCATACTCCCCAGCCAACTCGGGCAGCCGGACGAGCCGCAGTAACGTGGCGAAAGCCAGCATGTCCAGGGTCACGGCTGGATGTCGGTGGCCAGCGGATCGGTCCGCCTTGCACCGGAGGGATACCCCACCCACTCACCCCGCCCGTTCGGGAAGATGTTAATGGCCCGGTCGATACACTCGTACGCATCCCGCCGCGCATCTAGGTTCGGACCGAGAAGCTCAGCCAGCAGCTCAAGTGTGGTGAAGCGCCGATCATCCCCAAGCAGCTCATAAGTCGACTTGCGTCCCATGCCGAAGAGGCCAGACCGCTTCTGCTCGACGACCCTGAACCACTTCTCCTGATACCCCATGCTGGCCACAATAGCGGTGGCTGCGCGAACAGGAGTCACCTGGGCGCTTAAGCAGGGGCCAGCAACCCGGGGGAACGGACGACGGCGCAGCCCGGGCAGTGTGCGTAGGCTGCGGTTTTCGTTGTTGTACCAGTTGGGCAGTGGGAAGATGGTCGGAGAGTTGGGCCTCCACCAAACGGGGACGCCGGCAACTGGCGGCGCGTGCCCAGCCTGGAGACAGGGCGGTGACCGAGCCATGACCGAGCGACCCCTGCAGCAGCGGCGACTGCGCGTGTCCGACATCAACGTCGTCAACCACCGCACGCTGCGGAAGGCGCTCGGCGGGACCATCGTGGGCAACACGATGGAATGGTACGACGTCGGGGTGTTCGGCTATCTGATCACCACGATGGGGCCGGTGTTCCTGCCCGAGGCGGACCGGGCAGTGCAGAACCTGTTCCTGCTGGGAACGTTCGGCGCCACGTTCGTCGCGCGCCCCTTGGGAGGGATCTTCTTCGGCTGGCTCGGCGACAAGATCGGCCGCCAGAAGGTCCTGGCCATGACCCTGCTGCTGATGGCCGGGGCGACATTCGTCGTCGGCCTGCTTCCGGGGTACGCGGTGCTGGGCATCTGGGCCGCGGTGCTGCTGGTGATCACCAAGCTGATCCAGGGCTTTTCCACCGGCGGCGAGTACTCCGGCGCCACCACGTTCGTGTGCGAGCATTCGCCGGACCACCGCCGCGGCTTCTTTGTCAGTTTCCTGGACATGGGCAGCTACCTCGGCTTCGCGCTGGGGGCCGGGATGGTGTCGGCCCTCCAGCTGATCCTCGGGCAGGGACAGATGGAGGCCTGGGGCTGGCGCATCCCGTTCCTGGTCGCAGGCCCTCTGGGCATCGTGGCCATCTACTTCCGCATGAAGATCGAGGAGTCGCCCGCCTTCAAGGCCACGCAGGAGGCGGAAGCCGTAGCCGCCCAGCATCACGAGACCGATGACGAGCTCCGCCCCGTCGGCCCGGTGGGGATCTTCAAGGACCACTGGCGCCGCATCGTGCTGGCCATGATCCTGGTGGCCGCCGGCAACACCGTGGGCTATGCCCTCACGTCCTACATGCCGACTTACCTGACGACCAACAAGGGCTACGACGAGATCCACGGGACGCTGCTGACTGTTCCGGTGTTGGTGGTCATGTCCCTGTGCATCCCGCTGACGGGGCGGCTCTCGGACAGGATCGGGCGGCGGCCTGTGCTCTGGATCGGGGCTATCAGCACAGTGGTGTTTTCACTTCCCGCGTTTCTTCTGATCTCGATCGGAACCGTGCCGGCCACGCTCGCCGGGCTGGCCCTGGTCGCGTTTCCGGTGGCGTTCTTCGTGGCCATTCTCGCGTCGGCCCTGCCGGCGCTGTTCCCGACGGCCCACCGCTACTCCGCCATGGGCATCGCCTACAACTTCGCCGTGGCGATCTTCGGCGGCACCGCCCCGTTCATCATCGCCGCGCTCATCCAGGCGACCGGCAATGATCTGATGCCGGCGTTCTACCTCATGGCCACGTCGGCTATCGCCGCCGTCGCCATCTACTTCCTGCCGGAATCCGCGCAGCGGCACCTGCCCGGGTCCATGCCCAGCGTGGACTCGGACGAAGCCGCCCGCGAGCTGGTGGCGACGCAGGACCGGAACCCGCTGCTGGAGATGGACAGCCTGCCGTTCGACAGCAGCTACGAGGAGGCGAGGGCGTCGCACGGAGAACGCCCTGACAGGCCGACGGTGATGTGAGCAGGACGACTCATCAGACCCAAATCGGCATTAGCAATTCTGTTTCAGTTGAACATCTAGGCTGGATATCTCGTTCCAGAGTCAGAGCTCCTGCGGCTCACGAGACCGGCCACGCGTTCCGCTCTGTCGGCCCGGTGGGGATTTTCAGGGACCACTGGCGCAGCATCGTGCTGGCTTTCAACTGGACGGCCAGTCCGCGGCGCCAGGTCCGTCGAACAACGCGCTGGTGCTGCTCCGGGGGACCACCACGTGGACGGCGTTGCGCTGGACAGTGAAATCGGCCGACGTGCTGGTGGCGATCTCGCCGTCGAGGTTCACGGGCAGCGGCTGCTCGGTGACCAGCCGGACATGTCGGCTGGTCAGGTGGTACACCCGGTCGTGTTCGATGAAGCTTCCGTCCTTGAGCAACCGTGCGATCTTCACGTGCTCCCGGAGCGGCGCCGCCAGGATGGCGTAGATGTCCAGAGTGTGATCGTCTATCCCTGCGGTGGGTGAGACCGTGTTGCCGCCGCCGTAATGCCGGCCATTGCCGACGGCCACCTGAAGCAGGGTTTTCGAGCTCCATCGGCTCGTGGTCCCCCTCGGGAAACTCGAGACGGGCCCGGAACGCTTTGTGCCCGGCATAAGCCCGCAGGGTGGCAATGCCGTAGGCCAGCGGTCCGATGTACCGCTTCAGGCGTGGGCTGAGGGCTTCGGTAACAGCCACCGACAGGCCCACGGAAGCGACGTTGAGGAATGGCTCACCGTTCGCCCGGCCCAGGTCGATGTCCACCACCTTCCCGTCCGCGACGGCAGCGCACGCCTCGGACAGATTGTTGGGTATCTCCAGCGTGCGGGCGAAGTCGTTGGCGGTGCCCAGCGGAAGAACGCCGAGCACAACGTTGGTGCCGGCAACTCGCCCCGCGGCGTAGGACACGGTCCCGTCGCCGCCGCCGACAACCACCAGGTCGTGCCCGTCCGCAATCACTCGATCAAGCGTCCGGGCCAGATCGCCCCCGGACAGCACGTGGTGCACGGAGGAGATCGGCACGCCTGCCTTGCGCATCGTGTCCACCGCAAGTTCGTGCGCCGCCCCTCGGCGTGATCCGGCGTTGATCACCACGGCGGCAGAGCGGGCGTCCCGGGCAGCCTTCATGTGGGACATGTTAGGTGGTGGACCTGTGAATTCTCCTAGCCCGCCGCCCCGGCCAGTGCCGTCAGCGGCAGTCCCGCGTCCTCAAGTTCGGTACTGCGTCCTTGTTCTGTCACGCCTTACGGAACAGCCTCACCTTTGCGCAAAGCAGGAGTGCTGCGGCGGCGGCGGCTGTGACCGCGGAGCGATGTTTCTGCCGGGCCGCTGGTTAAGCGTCGGGATCGGCGTCACGTTTCGTCGGCCGATAGCCGGCAAGTTCGGCGCGGATGTCGCCCTCCTCGTGCCCGCCCTTCTTCTTGCCGAACGGCAGCACTTTGAGCAGCGGATGCACGATAGCCATGACGACGATGCCCCAGGCGAGTCCGATGACTGACGAACACAACGTGTTCACGAGCCAGGCCAGGAAGCCGCCCACCACCGCGATCCCCTCGAAGGGGTGCTCGAGGACATGGACCAGGTCATACGGACCGTGCCAGCCGAGGTCATAGGCCCCCTGCAGCATGATGTGGCCACCAACCCACAGCATTGCGATCGTTCCGATGAAGGTTATCCCGGCCAGCACGGCGGGCATCCCCTTGACGAGCAGCTCGCCGGAGCGCTTGGAGCCTGCGGAATCTTTAGCGGCCAGGTGCATCCCGATGTCGTCCATCTTGACGATGAGAGCGACGGCACCATACACGGCCACCGTAATCACGAGGGCCACGACCACCAGGATGATCGCCCGTGACAGCAAGGAATCCTGGGCCACCTCGTTCATCGAGATGACCATGATCTCGCAGGACAGGATGAAGTCGGTGGTGATGGCGCCCTTGATGACCTTGGCCTCGGCCTCCGGGCCGCGTTCAACCGCCGGCGCATCTTCCTCCGCGGTGTGGTGGCCACGGAGCTTGTGCCAGACCTTCTCGGCACCCTCGTAGCAAAGGTATGTGCCGCCCAGCATGAGGATGAACGGGATGGCCCATGGGACGAAGGCGCTGACGAGCAGCAGGGCCGGCAGGATGATCAGCAGTTTGTTCCGGAGCGAACCCCAAAAGATCCGCTTGATCATCGGCAGTTCGCGGGAGGGGTCCGCCCCGGACACGTACTGCGGGGTAACGGCGGCGTCATCGATTACCACGCCGGCGGCCTTGGCCCCCGCTTTGGCCGCTCCGGCAGCGACGTCGTCCACTGAGGCGGCCGCTATACGGGCAAGGGCTGCTACGTCATCCAGCAGGGCGACAAGACCGCCGCTCACAGATCGCCCCCGTGCTGCTCAAGGGTGGACGGCTGGGTGTGGCTGCCTATGTCGAGGCGTGTGATTGGCATGTTTGGAGTATATCGACGGCGGGCATTAGCTAGCCCGCCACCGCCGCCTTTGCGGCCTGCGAGGCCTGCATCCATTCGCTCAGCAGACGCTGATGGCTCGGAGAATGGCAGGCGGTCAAACCCTGCGTGAAGGTCTCGGACAATGACCGTCGCGTCGCCCAGGAGCCTTGTCCCTGTGTATCCCGCTCACAGGGCGCCTCTCGGACAGGATCGGCCGCCGCCCCGTGCTGTGGATCGGGGCTATCAGCACAGTGGTGTTTTCACTTCCCGCGTTTCTTCTGATCTCGATCGGAACCGTGCCAGCCACGCTCGCCGGGCTGGCCCTGGTCGCGTTTCCGGTGGCGTTCTTCGTGGCCATACTCGCGTCGGCGCTGCCGGCCCTGTTCCCCACCGCCCACCGCTACTCTGCTATGGGCATCGCCTACAACTTCGCCGTGGCGATTTTCGGCGGCACCGCCCCGTTCATCATCGCCGCGCTCATCCAGGCGACCGGCAACGACCTGATGCCGGCGTTCTACCTGATGGCAACGTCGGCCATCGCGGCGGTCGCCATCTACTTCCTCCCCGAATCCGCCCAGCGGCACCTGCCCGGCTCCATGCCCAGCGTGGACTCGGACGAAGCCGCCCGCGAGCTGGTGGCGACCCAGGACCGGAACCCGCTGCTGGAAATGGACAGCCTGCCGTTCGACAGCAGCTACGAGGAGGCGAGGGCGTCGCACGGAGAACGCCCTGACAGGCCGACGGTGATGTGACAAAGGCGCGTCGCGACGACGTCGAACACAGCGCCCGGGCGGTGCAGTCCGACTGTGGCGGACTCCCGTCCGCGGAGTTAGCAGACAGCCGTTGTTAGCGCGCGGAAGTAGGCCTACGCTGTGCGCACGGCCCCACTCCGGGACCGCTCCAGGACCCGCCGTAACGCGTGTCAGGCACGCCCTTGCTGCCCGTGTCCTGGACCATAACGGAACAGGAAAGACCATGACCAAGTATCTGTTTGAAGCGAACTACGTGGGTGAAGGAATCAAGGGGCTGATGCGGGAAGGCGGCTCCAAGCGGCGTGACGTGGTGGTGGACGCCCTCAAATCCGTTGGAGGATCGCTGGAGAGCTTCTACTTCGCTTTCGGGGACACCGACGTCCTGGGCGTCCTTGATATCCCGGATCAGGCCAACGCCGCGGCACTTTCGCTGACGATCAATTCGACGGGCGCCGTGAATCTGCGTCTGAAGCCGCTCATGACGCCGGAGGAAATCGACGACGCCGTCAAGAAGACGCCGACATACCGCGCCCCGGGGCAGTAGGGCGGGGGAGAGCACCGCCATCACCACCAGAACAACGCACAAAGGAAATCATCATGCTCACCGATTCAGACATCATGGCTGTCCTTCCCGCGAGGGACATCAACAGGGCGAAGGACTTTTACCGGGACAAGCTGGGGCTGGAACCTGCGGAGTCCCCGGAGGACGGCAGCCTGGTGTACCGTGGCGGCCACGGAACGGGCTTCCTCGTGTATCAGACAGAGAATGCGGGGACGGCGAAGAACACCCAAATGGGCTGGGTCACGGACAACCTGGAACGCGAAATGGAGGAGCTGCGGGGCCGCGGCGTCGTCTTTGAAGAGTACGACCAGCCCGGGTTGAAAACGGAGAACGGCGTTGCCACGGATGAATGGGGCAAGGCCGCCTGGTTCCTGGACAGCGAAGGGAACATCCTCAACATTTCCCAGCGCGCGTAACGGCTAGCTCGCAAGCGGGGCAACGCGCCCGCCCTGGACCTGCGCTTCGTCCTGCTGAGGCCGGGTGGCGGCCAGCCGCTTGGCCAGGTACTTGGCGTCCCGGCACACGCCGGGGAGGGTTTCCGATGCCGCCGCGAAGAGGAGATCCTGCCCCAGCAGGTACAGGCCCGGCAGTGCGTCCACAATCCCGCGGTGCTGCTGCTCCCGCCAGTCCGCGGGCAGCGCAGGAATATCCAGCCATGGATACGCCTCGGTGAAGCCGGTGCACCAGATGACGTTGGCCACCGGAAGGCTCCGGCCGTCGTCGAGCATTACCTCGCCCTGCCGGACTCCGGCGACCCGCGGCACCAGCTGGACGCCGGCGGCGCGGAGGTCCGCGGTCTTGGTGCGGATCAGCGGCCTGCCCATGCCGGCCAGCTTGGGCAGCACCTTCCGCCCCACCGGCGTGCCGGTGTTCAGCACGTGCATTCCGGCAAAGCGCACCAGGGGGATGAGGAACCGGGCCGCGGTCCGGCCGTGCCGGAACGGGATTTCGCCGGTCGTCCTGCCGGCCAGCCAGGTTTCGTGTGTGCGGCTGGTTTCCAGTGCGATCTCCGCCCCGGAGTTGCCGGCCCCCACCAGCAAAACCGGACCCGGCTTGAGCTGGGCCGGGTTCCTGTAGGTGTGGGAGTGGAGCTGGACGACGTCGGACGGCAGGTCCGCCGCGAAGCCCGGCGTCTTGGGCAGGTGGCAGGCGCCGGTGGCCAGGACCACGTTCGCCGCCGTCCAGCGCTGCGCCCCGTCGGTGATGTGGAACAGCTGGCCGTCGTGGGTCAGCCGGGTGACGGCCGTGCTGGGCCGGACCGGCAGGTGGAACCGGGAGGCATAGTCCTCCAGATAGTCCGCCTGCTCGTCCTTGGTGGTGAAGGCGAGTCGGTCGCCGGGGAAGGGCCGGCCGGGCAGGCCGTTGTACTTGGCGGGCGTGAACAGGCGCAGCGAATCCCAGCGGTTCCGCCACCCGTCGCCAACCCGGGTGCCGGCGTCGAGAATAACGAAGTTCCGGTGCTGCTGCGCCAGGTAGTAGCCCAGCGCCAGGCCGGCTTGTCCGGCGCCGATGATGGCGGTGTCGACGGCGGCAGTTCCGGCGGTGTCGCCGGCGTCAGTTGCTGGGGTGGTGTTCATGGTGGTGCCTCCTCGGTGATGCAGGTGCGGTTGGGTTGTTGTGAACGCTGAAGCGCAGGTACCAGATGAGCAGCAGCGCGGAGGCGGCGACGTAGAAGCAGTGCAGCAGCCAGATCGGCCCCAGCGGGAGGCTGAAGACGTAGACGGAGTGGACTGCGTTGGCGACGTTGCTCAGCGCGAGGTAGCCGAGGCTGTAGGAGTCGAGCTCCCTGGTGTGCAGGGCCTTGAGCAACATGGGCAGGTAGCTCATAGCGAAGAGGACGGTGGACACCATTCCTGCGAGCACTGAAACGTTCATGCCACTAACGCTATTTTCCGCCGTGCCGCAGCGAATCGGGCGAATCACCCATCTTTTTGGCGAGCTCTCGCGCGCGGGCAATGGGCAATTCTGTGCAGAGGGGAGGTCAGGCGAGTCCGTGCCGGTAGGCGTAGGCCGTGGCCCCGGACCTCGAGGTCAGGCCCAGCTTGGTGAAGATGTTGCTCAGGTGCCGGGCCACGGTTTTCTCGCTGATGAACAGCTCGGCGGCGATGTCCCGGTTGCTCAGTCCGTCGGCGACGAGCCGGATCACTTCGGTTTCGCGGGCGGTGAGTGGCCCGGCGTCGGGGGAGTGGCCGGCGTCGTACTTGGAGATTGGCAGCGGCTCTGCCCGGGCGCCCGGTGCACCCGGAACTGATCGCTCAGGCAGTGGCTGCTCCAGAGCCGAGAGCGCCGGTGCGGCGCCCAGCTCGGAAAATACCGCCCGGGCCGCCTCGCGCTCCAGCCGGGCGGATTCCTCGTCCCCGAGCGCGGCGCACAGGCTGGCCAGAAGGGCGCGGCAGCGGGCCGCTTCGAACGGCGCGTCGAGGCCGAGCCAGCGGGACCACGCGCGGCGCAGCAGCACCAGGGCAGCCTGCGGGTCGCCTTCGTGGAACAGGACGGCGGCCTCGGACTGCTCGGCGAGGGCGTGCAGCATGGGCATGTCGATCGAGGCGCAGAGCGAGGCCAGCTCCTCCATGGCGGAACGTGCCGCCGGTGCGTCGCCTGCGGCCAGTTCGATCTCTACCGTGGCGGCGAGCATCAGGCGCCGGTAGTCGGGGCCGGCGCCGTCCATGGCCTGCCGGAGCAGGGTCCGGGCCTGGTCCGGCCTGCCCTGGGCCAGGCGGAGGAGTGCCAGCCCGGGCTGCGGCGGGAAGCCGGTCTCCTGGGCGTTCAGGTAGGCGGCCTCGGCGGAGTCGAAGTCGCCCCGGAGCCGGTGGATGTCGGCCTCCTGGTAGAAGCCGCCGTAGGTGGCCATCCGGTCGCCCTGGAAGGCGAGGTCCTGCGCGGTTTTGGCCGCGTCGAGCGCCTCGGCCCAGGCGCCGTGCAGCCGGTACAGCTCGGCCCGGTGCATCTGGCACTGGCCGCTGAAGAACACGAGGTTCTGCTGCGCGTCGCACCACCGGTCCAGCGCGCGGGTCCACTCGTGGGCGCGGTGCAGGTCGAAGGCCAGGTGGCAGGTTTCGATCACTGCGCAGTAGATGATCCCGGCGGGGACGGGGGAGATCTCCCCGACGGTGACGGCCACCATGGCTTCGTCGAGCAGGGCCAGGCCGTCGTCGAGCTGGCCCAGCAGGATTTTTGCCTGGCCGAGGCCCAGCGTGCCGAGGGCCGCAGTGTCGGCGTCGCCATGTTCCCGGCCGAGGTCGGCGGCCCTGGTGAAGGCTTCCGCGGCGGCTGTGCCGTCGCCCTGGTAGAGGGCGTTCAGCCCGGTAGGGACGGAGAGCAGGCCCTCGAAGGGGCAGGGCTCAGTCAGGTCCTCGACGATCCGGCGGGCGCGGGCCAGCCAGCCGGCGCCTCGGGCCGGTTCGCCCAGCAGCATGAGGTTCATCCCGGTCCAGGCGGCGCAGCGGCCGGCGGCGGCGTAGTCGCCATCAGCGAGGTACTTCAGGTGCGCCCGGGCCAGGATGTCCACTCCCTCGGAGCCGCGGCCGGTGAGGATCACGGAGGTGGCCAGCTGTTCCAGGTCGGCGGCCGGAAGTTCGGCGTCCTGGTCGGCAGCGGTGTACTGCCCGACGGCGTCCGGCCAGCGCCGTTCGGCGTAGGCTTCCCGGCCCCGTGCGAGTGTGGACATCGCGGCTTCCGTTTCCGGTGGCGGGTCGGAGCCTGGGGCGCATGCCGGACCCGGCACCCTCGGATCCGGTGGTGGGCGCGGCCCGTCATCTGTTTTTCAGGCTACCGCCGGGGTTGAGACGGCGGCAAGGTGCGGGGGAGACCTGCGGTTGGCCGTTGGTACCGGTCCTGCCTCGGCCGTGTATGTTGTCGACATCTGCCGTCCGATGTCGACAGGCCACAGCGATGAGTGCGCGAGTTCTGCTTACTTGGGACCTAATGGAAGGCCGCGGCGAATCGGAAGTTGGCAGTCTTTGCTCAGTTGAGTGCTGGGACACCGCTTCCTTGAGGCCGGCTGTGACCAAACAGATTCTTTACGACCGGCGGGGAGGCGTGCTTCCGGCCGACCAGCGTGATCACGAGGGCGGCGACCACCGACACTAGGGGGACGGGGACGAGCATCCGACCGGCCCAGACCAGTGCTAGATGGTCAGCACGGTGAGGCCATGGGCGGTCGGCTACCGCCGAAACGGTCACACGCTGAAGCCTCCTAAGCCCGGCCGGCCGTGAGCGGCAACACGCACTCGGCGATGAAACGTTCAGCATCAGCCGTCAATGGCGTGCTGACGGGGCAAAATCGGGTCATAGACCCATGTGAGCCTAAGGCGCACTATCGACTGCACCTACTGAATCGATCGCATAGTAAAAACGCGTCAGATCTTCAATTTTCACGTGGTGCAGATGTTCATTCCGGCAAGTGGGCACCTGCAGGGTATCTTCTTTGGAGGTGCTCCAGCGTCTTCCAAAGGCCCGCGTTGAAGCTTTGTAATCGAGAGAAGGATGATATGAAGGTCGCCTCCCAGCTGCATGATGCACGAATCAACGCCAAAAATGTGCTCCTAGACATCACCATTGCGGAATATGAAGTGCTCGTGAAGGGCGTGCTCCAGAACAACGAGTTTCAGAGGAAAAGAGTTAGGTCCTCAAAGACGGTGTACTCACTTCTGCGCAGTGACCTCTTGATCGGCTGCGTGATTCCTCCGGTGGTTTTGGCTCTAAACTCTGACGTCACATTGACGGATTTTGCCAATGATGAAGAGTTGGCGGACACTATCCGGAATAATGCCGCAAGCCTTGTGATTCTAGAT
Organism: Arthrobacter globiformis; assembly: GCF_030817195.1. NCBI lineage: Bacteria > Bacillati > Actinomycetota > Actinomycetes > Micrococcales > Micrococcaceae > Arthrobacter > Arthrobacter globiformis. The sequence goes on from NZ_JAUSYZ010000001.1 coordinate 1,436,516, forward strand.
GGTCTCCAGCGAACGCACACAATAATTGATCTTCTCAACGACCTTCGCCGTGAGGGTGATGAAACGCAAATCAAAAAGGTCGAAGAATCTAAAATTCGCGTTGAGATATACATCGGTCTCAATCGGCTGGGCATCCTATACAGGATGCTTACCTTGAATACCGGGCAAACACCCATGTCCTTGAGACAACAGATCGAAATCCTTTACCTGGACTACATAGATACAAATGTTAACGGTGTGGAGCTGATCCGGGAAGCAGAAGGCAGAACGGCAAGCAAAATCAACCAGTTCAACTTCAAAGATGTGGTTGAAGGCTTCAATGCATATCTTGATCGCGATGAACTGCCTATTGATAAGGCAAACATACTAGAGAACATTAATAGTCTAGAAAAGCTTTCCAAAGAGAATAAATCGACCGAGCTCTTTGAGAAGTACCTCGAAGCCCTTAGCCTCTTGGTAGAGACGGTGGCCGATTTGTGCGAGGGCGCGGAGTTGTCAGTCGATTATCTCGAGCGAAATGCCTCTCCTTTTGGAAAGAATGTCACTCAAATATTCAAGCGACCCCAGGCTATGTCTGGCCTCGGCGCAGCTCTAGGAAAGCTTATAGACTTTGAGATTATCGGCAGTGTTGACGACGCTATCCTTTCAATTAAGAAGCTCGAAGTGGAAAGCGGCGATGAGTTTCTTGAGGAAATGAACAATTCGCTCGAATGGTTGAAGAACAATACCACTAAGATCGGTAATGCCCAGCGCACATTTTTTAGCTTTTACTTCAGGGATCTGCTTAACAGGGATTCCGATAGCTACGCTGACTTGCTCCGTGCCTCGAAGAGTGCACTTCGCAAATATCAATCCCAGAACCTGTAGGAGCAAGAGTGCGTAATGAGGGGGCCAGTGTCAGCCTGGAGTTGGTCAGCAATGGAGCCGTCGCTGAAGTGCTGGAATTCAATTGCACAGACCTCTTTGATGGCCGACTCCTGTCTACCCCATTGAAGCTTGATACCTCATTGAATGTCGAGAATTTCCAACTGCACTTTCTTGCCAAGAAAAGTGTCAATGAAAATGAAATACTTCCCGTACTTGACGCTTCGCAAAAGAAGGCGCGGATCGGGTGGTGTGTGCCGATTAACGCTCTGGCATCCGACGATCACGGCCGAGCCGAAGATCCACATTTTCTGAAATATGCATATGTGGCAATCCATCGTCTTTTTAGGGCTGACATGGAAGAATTCTTCACGAAGTCTCCAGATGCGCAGGACATGGTTGACAGAACGCTTCAGTTTTCCGACTTAATTCACTCTGATACGTGCTTGCTAGTAGTCAACCTGGATGCTATGCCTGCTCGGTCGTTCGACATCGATAGGTACATGCCGAGCCTGATAGCCAGAGGCTACGTTAAGCTCACTCACCGGACTCCCGACGATCTTGTCTGGACGGTGAAGTCACCTGAAGAGGCTCCCAGATCTCTGGTTGTTGAACCGGTCTCGAACGAGTTGACGGACGTGGAGTTGATAGGCAGCCTTCTCCATAACTCGGTGGCATATGAGGCGCATCCTGTTTTCTGCTTTTTCTATATTTATCAAGTTATTGAGCTCCTGATGGAGCACGTCTTTATGGCCGAACATGCCGCCATACTTGATGAGTACCGGCATTCCGTTAATGAGCTGTCAACGGCAAAAGAGGTGATGGAGAAGTTGAATCGCGTGACGTCCGAGAAGAAGCGGCTGACCCTGCTAATAAATGAGTACTCAAAAAGCCGATCTAATCTGGAGAACCTAAAGCAGTCATGCAATGATTTCCTTCTAAAGGAAGGCCGCGCTGGCGGTGGCGACTTTCAGTCATACTTTTATGGTATTAGAAACCATATATTTCATCAGCTGCGAGATCTGAAGGAGGAAAATGTCGAGCAGCTGGATTTGGTCGTGCGCGATTTTGTCGATTTTTTGCCTTCGCTACTGAGTACTTACAGAACGAGGCAATTTGTGGCTGCCGGTGCTTAGCGGTGCAGCGAAGGAATGCTTGAATGCCAGGAACGCGTTCACCCCGCGGACCACCGCGTTTAGAGCGGAGTCCAGGGGCCCTAGAAACTGCCCCACCATGGGCGTCCCGGAAAACGACGGAGCGCTCAGCGGCGCTTCCCCCTGCAGACCAGCGCGGATCACCGATATGGTTCAGGACGTAGATTCCGGCACCGGCGTTGAGGGCCGCGAAGAGCAGGACCGATCCAAGCGCAGTCCAAGGAAGCCTGCGAGGACGCCAAACACCGACCGCAAGCGCGAAGACGGTGGCGGCAACCCAAGAAAAGATGCTGAGTTCGTCATGGCTCATGCCGCTCAATGGATCCAAGAATTCCCGCCCCTTACAGTTGAAGTCAATGCTTGTTTTGTTCCCAGTGAACCTATCCAATCACCCCGGCTATGTCGCTGCAGTTAGTGGCGCAGACTGGTGAAGTCGGCAACTGGTAGGTGCATAGTTTCCGCAGGTGTAGCGAGTATCACGCCATGGCCAAGCGTCGGGGTAGACGCTTGGCAGCTGGTTTCGCCGCCGCCGGAGAACGACACCACCTCAGGGCCGGCTGCAGTTGTCGTCCGGGAGTGGTTGCATCCGTTGGACAGGCAGCAGGGCTTGGCGTCACTTCTGGCCCCCGACGCCCGAGGGGCCAGAACGCTTGGCATACTCACATGCGGGCGTTTCAACTCAACGGGGCGCCCGTCAACAGATGTGCTGGTCGCTGGGTTACCCTGTTGAGATGTCAGCAGGGTTCTCTAGAATCTGGCAACCTAGCTAGACACGCAACTGACTTGGAGGACTTGCCGTGCCCAAAGCTCCGATCGATGCTGTTGACGCTGTAGACATCGAGAACGCTGTAGACATCGAGAACGCTGTAGACGTCGACGACGCCAATGATGCAGACCGGAAGGTTGTAGAGAATGAGCGAGAGGAGCTGCGGAAGTTCATCACGGGGCTGAGCCCGAACGACATCAAGTCGGGCGAATGGTTCACCAAGCTCGCCGCGCAGGCCCTGAGCTCCTACACCAACAAGGTGAACTGGCAGTACTTCCAAGAGCGGTACGAGGGCGTGCCCGCTGACGCCATCGTGGACCAGCGGATCAAGATGGCGACTCGGTACGCCGCGCTCGAAGGTGGGCTCTCCGCCGGAGCCTACTCGGCGACCGTCATCGCCACACTAGGTAGCCTTGGTGGTTCCTCACCGGCGACTGTCCCGGCCGCTATCGGAACTGTCATGGTGGACGTCGCGTTCATCACCCAGCTCCAGCTTCGCCTCGCCTACGACATCGCCGTCCTCTATCGCGTCCCGCTCGACCTGTCCGACCCCGATGACATGTGGAAGCTCATCCGTGTGGCCTTCACCATCAAGAGCGGGGAAGTCGTAAGCCAAGGCGTGGTCAGGGCGGTACCAGCCATCATGCGGCCGCTGATCAAGCGCTTCTATTCCGGCGCGGTACTGTCCGCCGCGAGGGGGCTTCCCTTCGTCGGAAAATTCCTCCTGCAGCGCAGCGTCATCAAGATTGGCATCCCGCTCGTCGGCGTTCCACTCGCGGTGGTGCTGAACCGCTATACAACGCTGATCGCGGGGCGGCACGCGCGAGCCGTCTTCCGGAACGAGGCGCGGGTGATAGAACTCGCCGAGAAACTGAGCGAGCGGAGTCGGCAGCCGCAGCTCATGCTGTGGGTCGCGTGGCTCGTCATCATGGCGGACCACAAGATCTCCGACGACGAGGCCCTGTTGATGCGTCACTTGGTGAGGCTGGTCCGGGATAGGCATCAGGTGGTCGATGAGCAGCTCGCCCACCTCGTCGACATCGACCCCGCGGACGTGTGGCGACGCCTGGATGCCGAGCCGGGGGATCTAAGCGACATCCTCGACGTTGCAGACTGCGTGGCCTCTGTGGATGGTGCCATCAACGCGCGCGAGAAAGTAATCATCTCTGAGCTTGGAGACCGAGCCGGCCGAGTCTGATGCTGAAGCGCTGAAGTCCAAAGCGGCGCCAAATTCGCCAGGGCCCATCCGCCTGCAGCAGTTACAAAAATTGCTTAGCCGCTAGAGTTTTTTGTAACTGCAGCAGTTGTCGCTACCTGGGGATACATTGCACCCATGGCCAACGGTGTGAAGCCCGCAAAGAAACGTGAGAGTGTCCGCAGGTGCCCTGTTTGCGGCCAGGAAGCCTGGCGGATCGCCTACGGCATGGTGATGCCAGAGGCCATGTCCGAGCACCCGAAAACTGAGTTTGCCGGCTGCTGCCTGACCGAGGAAGTACGCATCTATCCCGCCACGGGCAAGGTTGAATCCGGGGTCCCGAAGTGGGCATGCCAGAACCCGGAATGCCGACACCGTTGGTGGTGACCGCTGGCGGAGCGTTTCCCATCAGGCCGCCGGGGCCATCCATAATCCGGCGACTGCAGTGCGGCCAGGCGCCGTGGTCATGCGAGTGATGTGGACGGACACGGGTCCTGCTTCAAGATCCAGTTTCGCGCTGGCTGTGGTTCCGCAGTCGAGGGCTAATTCGTGCGTCGTTCCTCCTCGTCGATCGGGCTGGAAGATAGTGAGCGATGCTTTGAGCACTCCCACGCATTCAGCGGTAACTGCGTAGCTTCCCTTTGGTATTCCTGGGGCCGACAATCGGAATCCGTCATTGCCCAGTCCGCCTGATCCACCCAAGACAAGACCGTCAGGCGGAAGGCCCAGGCGGCTGTCTAGTTGCGCCCCGTTTCTCGCCTGCACTTGGGCAGTAGTGGGATCGACCTTCGGCGCGGATGGGAGAACTGGAGGGGAGGTCATGGCTGACGGGGCCGCCTTTGGCACGGGCGGGGAAGCTGACGGGGCCGCCTTTGGCACGGGCGGGGAAGCTGACGGGGAGAGTACGGCTGATGGGACAGCCGGAGCCGGGCTGTCATCTTGGTACTCACATGCACCTAGTGCGATTCCGGAACTGGCCAAAACCAGCAACAGCGCGATAGCCCGCGACCAACGATTTCCCCCAAGTACTGCCATGCGCCAACCCTATCGGCATCTACGGCGGGTTCGCCTTGCTGGAGTGGGTCCGACGTTGAACCGGCACGCCCGCATGGAACAACACCGGTCAGGCTATTTCTGGCCGAGCAGCTGCAGGGCGGTCTCGTACTTGTCGGCAAGCCGCTGTCGGACTTCGGGTTCCAGACGCGCCGTCCGCTCTGGATCGGTATTATCTGCGATGTCAGCCAGTTTCACAGCCAGAGCAACGGGATATTCGCGAATGGCCCCATAGTATCCGTTACCCGTGTTGTCCTTGGTGCGGGTAAGCAGGACGACGGCGTCAATCACCTGGTTGCTGATACCGGCAGCCTCCAGATCTCTGGCCGTGATGCCGCAGTCTTCGATGACGTCGTGCAGCCACGCGGCAGCGACCTGCTTGGGATTAGTCAACCTAGCTGCCACGCGGCCGGGGTGCTCGATATATGGAACCCCGATCTTGTCCGTTTGGAACCGGTGCGCGATTGTCGCGATCGCCTTCGCTGCTGCGACCTCCGGGTTGGCTTCGTGATTTTCCATTTTTGAACCCTCTCCGGGCCGTCGGCCCGTTGACATCAACACCGGCAGGCTATCAACCGGGGCTGACATTCTCCGAAGGCCTATCACGGCCGGAAGAAATGTCAGTGGGGCCTCTGACAATGAAGCATCAGTTAGATAGAAAGGCACCGACATGCTGGATACGATCGCACGTCCTGAAACCGCACTGGAGCTAATGCTGGAGCTTCAGCCCGAGGAAGCGTTGGAGTGAAAAGCCCAGGTGAGGCAGCGGCACGCAGAGTGGCACGATGTGGAGTCGGCCTCCCAGTTGGTTACCCTCATCCAACTGGTTTCCCACGAAGGGGACTGGCTGGTGGTGCAAAGCAAGGGCCTCGATGAGCAGCACTTCGGGAGGTATGCCCAAGCCATGTACACCGGCGACGGGTACCAGGTAGAGGTTGCGGTCGTCAGCAGTGGAGTCACAAACATCTGGCGAATCGGACTGGGACTGTCGGCAGATGAAGCCGGGAACGAGCCACATGTAGGAGTCGCTCGGTCACAGAACCTGTGTTTGGCCGGAGCCTCGGAAGTGATGATGTCCTGGCTGAACGGCCACGGGCTGCCGCTGGGCTTCGGTGCAGCACTGCACGTATTCGGCTAGGCCGGCGAGCAAGAATGTGGAGCCGTGACGCAACCGTAGGAGACCTGCGGAGAGTCCACGAGGAGTCGAAGGGCAAACCCTACGTGTCCAGCCTTGACTGGATCGCCAGCGGCTCCTTCGTAGACCGGGGGCAGCGTGACGACGCACCGTTGTTCCCCCGGTCCGCGACCATCGAACCGACGGATGACGATGGCCCTGACTGATCGTCTCCTAGCCCGAGGTTACGGCCACCAGAGGCTCAACCTCGTAGACCTGTCCAAGAGCCGGGAAGTGGATCAGCGTTCGCAGCACCGGCTTGCCCGTAGCCGCGAGTACAGCATCCCGGTACGCGGCCATCTGGCCCAGGTACTCCTCCCGCACGTGGCCTTCAGGGGCGTTCCCCGGATACGTCTTGTGGTCGACGAGTACGAACCCGTCCGGCCCTTCCAGCAAAAGGTCGATCCAACCTTCCATGACCTGGTTGTCCGGCCGCCATCCGATGGCAGCTTCCCGATGCCGAGCCCAACCGGGGAACTGCGCGTCCAGATAGGACTCGAATCTTTCCCCGGCAGTGAGCAGCAGGGAAGAACCGATGGTGCCCTCCACCTGCCAGCGCGCAACTATCCGCTCCGCAAGATCCCGCCGTTGGACGGTGTCGAGCACCGAGAACTCGGTCCCCAGATAAGCGTGCACGGCGCTGCCGACTGCACCCCAATCGTCAGACCCATGCTCAGCAAGCCGGGAACCGAGCTCTGCGACGGCACGGACCGAGGCCTCGTGCCCGGCAGACTCCAGCGACGAAGCCGCGAACCGTGCGGGAGGGAAGACAACGCTCGACGGATCGGCAGGAACGTCGGAGAACCGGGGCGTCCAGTCGGAGGGTGAGAGCTCAGCGACTACAGGTCCCAAGTCCTCTACTCGCGCCGGCAGCGCCAGCCCGTCCGCGACGTAGATGGCACCGTCCGAGTTGTCATCGGCACCCGGCTTCCATCCCAACAGCGAGGGAACGCCAAGGTTGTTGAGAAGCTCTGGCGCAGGCTTCTTCCCGGTAAGCACGGTTGTTTCGACGGCGCGGGTCATGCCGACGTACATGAGCCGGGCCATGTTTCGACGCTCGCGTTCTTCGGCCCGGAGCGCGACGTCGCTGGTCGTTCCCCGAACATCCAGCTGAGAGCCGCCGTAAGGGAAGGGACTCGGCCAGAAGCGGATCCAGCGGCCGGCCAGTGGCTGCGCCAGGTCGAAGCCGCCGTCCTGCTCAACGGCTGCGCCGAAAGCGGCGAACCGAAGATCCTTGTCAAGGCCCTCCAGAACCACGACGGGCCACTCGAGTCCTTTGGCCTGGTGATACGTGAGTACGTTGACCACGTCAGTTCCGGCGTTATCGGCGGACCTCTGCTCCTCCGAACCGAAGAACGTGAGGAAGCCTCGCAGGGTAGCGGGTGAGCGCAAGGCGAGGCAGCGCTCGTAGTACGTCTTGATGACACCGCGGACGGCGTCCAGGTTCCTTAGCCGCGTGGCGGGGGAGGACCATCCGGCAATCAGCCGGGGCAGTCCGAGCGCGCCAACCACGGCTTCGAAAACCTCAGTGGGCGTAGCCGCCGCTGCCCGGGCACGTAGGGCATCGAGGGCTTTGAAAATCGGATCCGCATTCCACTTTTCGAGTACGGGGGCAGGATCGGCGGCCGACAGCAGTTCCTGCTGCCAGGTTGCGTTGGAGGAATGCGCGGGGTGCATGGCGACGATCTCGGCTAGAGCCACAGTGTCGTACCCGTCCGCCACGAACGCCAGCCCGGCGCGGGCCAGCTGCACTTCGCGGGAGTCCAGCAGCATCCGGGGATTACGGCTCGCGCGAATTCCTGATGCATGTAGTGCAGCGGACAACGACTCGACGTCGGCGTTGGACCGGGCCAGCACGGCCACGTTCCCGGGACTGAGCTCTGGCCGGCGGGCCAACAACGCGGCTACGCCGGCCGCCGTTGCCTTCAGCCGCTCGCCATCGTTGGATTGCGGCCGCGTCCACGCCTCGAGCGTGCCGCGGGACCAGTCAGAGTGTGCGTTCGGGAGCTCGAGGTGCACGGTATCGGCCGGCATGCCGTGCTGTTCAAAGACGGGCTCGAACACGGCGTTGCTTAGATCGACGACTGCTTGGTGGGAGCGCCACGTATGGGACAGCTGCTCCCGGTGGCGCACCTCCCTGACTACAGCTTCCATGAGCTCTGGGTCGGTGCCCCGGAACTCGTAGATGGCCTGCTTGGGATCCCCTACCCAGACGGCCTCGTCCACGAGCCGGCTGAGCTGCAGGAAGAGTTCAAGCTGCAGAGGGCTCGTGTCTTGGAACTCGTCTACGACGAGGAAGCGGATGCGCCCTGGGAAGGAGCGGCGGAAAGCATCGTTGTTTCGGGCAAGGCCCAGGACCAAGGTCTCCTGATCCACAAAGTCCATCAGGCCATGCAGCCGCTTGAAATCGGAGTAGGCCGTGAGGCACTCTTCAGCGCAGGCGAACAGGAGCCGGATGTACTGCTCGAGGTCGTCATGGAAGGCCGGGTTGGAGAGCAGGCCTTCCTTGATGGCTCCGGTGACGGGAGTGAAGAGTGCCTTGACGGCGGCCGGCGCTGCCGAGCCCACCACGCCGCGCCACGTCTCCCACGGGATGTCCTCCACCGCGCCCATGGTGGCAATCTTGTGAAGGATCTTCGGCACATGCTCGGTAAAGGTGGCCGAGCCCGTATCCACCTTCTTTCCGGCGGGAGTCTTGCTGTCCCTGGCCATGGTCTCGAGATCGGTCACCGTGGCGCGAAGAGCAGACAGCCACTGGGACCGGTCATCCGTAGCCGGTGCGTCGAGCAGCTCGCGCAGGCCGGTCCAAGAACGATCCGCACAGGCTGCCAAGTCGTCCGCTTCCAGCAGGTTGGTACGTGCAGCATCCACGATCGACCGCACGGTCTCCTGCCAGGTTTTCGCGTCCCTGGCCCCGTTGCCGTCTGTCCCCATGCGCCGCGCGATGGGCAGGATTCTCGGAGCGTGCTCGGCCAGGACTTCGTCCGTGGCGAGGTGGAAGATACTGGCGAGCTGCTCCTCGCCGATAACCTCAAGTGCAGGCGAGAGGCCTGCGTCGATGGCGTGCTCCTGCAGCAGCTGGCCGCAAACGCTGTTGACCGTGCCGATGAGGCTAGCGGGCAACTGCTGGGAGGCGAGCCGCAGCGCGGCGGCTGAATCGGCGTCGTCGGCCAGGTCAGCCTGCTCAAGGAGGCGGGCGGCGATCCGTTCACGCAGTTCTCCCGCGGCCTTCTTGGTGAATGTGGTGGCCATGACGGCTCCAGCCGGCAGGCCGGCGGCAATCTGATCGACAATCTTGCCTGTGAGCGTGAAAGTCTTTCCGGTGCCGGCACTCGCCGACACCATGGTGACGTTGTCCAGCAGGTTCACGAATAGTCCCCCTTGAGTCCGCAGAGCGTGCCGAAGTCGCAGTACCTGCAGTTCGGCTTCATGTGCAGGCGGCCGTTGGCTGCCGCAAGTGCGTCGGCGCCGGGTTCGCCCTCTGCCAGAGAGTTTGCTGCCGGCTCCGTTGCCGTTATCCGTCCGGCGAGCACCTCCTCGACGGTGAATTCGATCGCCCGAACAGCCTGCTGCCACAACCGCGCTGGATCCTGGCTGGCCTGGATGGCGGAACCGAATTCTGGGTGGGCTGAGGCGAAGCTGCCCTGCTTCAGCATGTAGTAGGCGGTGGGCGCGTCTGGCGGAAGCTCGCTGGGGCTGAGGGCCCACTGGTACAGCGCGAGCTGCAGGGCTTCGCCGCGCTGGACTTCCTCGCGGCGGTACTTGTCATTGTTGGACCACTTGAGATCCACGACGGTGGTGCGGCCGGAAGCGTCAATGCCCACCGCGTCTGCACGGCCTTTGACCTCCACCGTGTAGCTGTTTCCCCCCGCCGTAAAATGCAGGTCCTTGGCGAAGTCCTTCTCCATCTCCTGCAGCACGACGCCGCCGCGCTGCAGCTGCTCAAAAAAGGTCATGACGGTTGTTTCAATGGTGGCCTGCACACCGGCAAGTCGGCTCTTTTGGCCGGGAAGAAGTAGTTCCGAGGCGAGCTGAGGCAAAAGACGTTCGACGGCGGCGCTCACCTCGTCCTGATCGGGAACCACCCGGTGCTGGGCACGAAGCTGGTCCTGAAGTACCTCCACCACCTTGTGGGCGAAGATTCCGAGCATCTGGTTGTCCGAAGGGACGCTGGCGGCGGCGGGAACGCTCAGGTGCGATTTGTGCTTGAGCACCCAAGCCAGGGAGCAGCCCAAGAGTGTGGACAGCTGCGTGAAGGAGAGTCGTTCCGGGACGAGAGCGGGATTCGGGCCCAACTCATGGACGGCAGGCGGCGCGGCAGGGCGGTGCTGGGGGACAGCAACGAGCTGAATGCGGCGGTCTGCAAGTGCCCAGTGGCCGGTGGCGTCAATCAGCGCTTCAGGCTTATGCGTGAGCAGAGCGAGACGCTCGGAAAGCGACCCATCTATTTGACTGGGCTGAGCGGCGGTGAGTGCCTCCAGCAGCGGATTACCTTCCACTCGCTCGCCATCACGCTGCTCGATCTGCACAAGGAGCAGGTTCCTGGTCCGGCCGGCTGCTGCCAGAGTCTGGCTGACCTCGAGGGCGCTGAGTTCTTCCGGTGTTGGCAGGTGAACGCCGACTCGGGACAGGGTCTCGATGTCGTGTGCGTCCCAGCGTCGGGCGGATGAGATGCGGCTGCTCTGGAAACCCCACCACAGCACCTGGTCGACGTCGTCGGTCAACTCGGCCAAGTGCCCGAGGCGCAACCAGGGCGCGGCTTCTGCGCTCACGACCGTGCCCGTCGATGGGGTGATGACGGCCGAGATGATGCGACGAAGATCCCGGCGGGAGACACGGGGGAGTGGCGTCACCAGTCCCAGGATTCGTTGCAGCAGGGACGCTGTTGTCTTGGCGGCGTCGTCTTTGGAAGCGCGGGCACGCAACCGGCCGGCGAGCCATTCCGCCCGTTCAGCGAAATCTGTACCGCTTACGTCCTCGTCTTCGACGAGCACGCCGGTGCAAAAGAGCCTGTCCAGCGTGGCGGCGAGTTCGGGACCGAGCTGAGGGTCTGCGGCGATGGCGGAAATTGCTGCCTTCCACGCTTCGCCGCCGGTGCCAGGCTCTTGTTTCAAGGCCTCAAGGATATGCCGCGCGGCGGCCCGCCGCACGGGCGAGCCGGGCAGGGTGAGCAGCTCGCCGAGGAGCTGAACGTTCGGCGGTGACCAGATGACCTCGAAAAAGAGCGGAATCAGCTGGTCCTGGGGACGCCAGACGGAGGGGGAGCCGACGCCGATGGCGGGCAGGCCGTGCCCAGCCAGGAAATGATCGAGGAGGGACGTGCGGTCCGAGGAGACCACGGCAGTGCTCTGATTGTCTCCGGCAGCGAGCCAGCGGGCGCTGTTTTCCGCCGCTTCCCACTCCGTTTCGGCTGAGAGAACTGTGAGCCGTGGCTGGCTGTCCGCGGGCACTGCTTCGCTGACTCGGATTCCGCGGTCCCGGAGTTTTCCGATGATGTGCTGCCAAACTTTCGGGAAGCTCCGCTCGGGATGCTGGAGTATCAGCTCGTCGACGCCAAGCGGCAGGGGCGAATCGAGCGCCGTCACCAGCTCGGCAATGTCATCTGCCAAGGAGGGTGCAAGCGGGCTGGCTGCCGTTTCCGCTGCCGCCAGCGTCCGCAGCAGTGGAGACGGTTCAGGGGCGCCCGGCTCAGGCTCGGGAAGCGTCCCGTCCCACCCATTGGCAACGGCATCGTCGCGGGCAGCGAGCAGCTCCTGAGCTGTGGACCAAGGGTCAACCTCGAAGGACTCGTGGAACCATGCGCCGGGGGAGTCAACGGCCCGAAGCCGCTCCAGGTACTGGCTGACGCGCTCGGCGTGGCCGGTGTCCGGGCGGGTGATGCCCAGCCGTGTCTGCAGCAGCGCCGTAAAGTTCTTGCGTCCCACGCGGATGCGGTTGAGGCCTGGCTGGGTGTACGCCCACGGCGCACGGTCTAGGTGCCACCCGAACTCGATCTTCATTAATCCCCCATGCATTGACTGGTGGTCGTTTTTATCACGCTAGCGGGATGCACTGACACACAGGGTTTCTTTGTCACTGTCGCGCCTCCGCGAACCGGGGCGCCATGGACTCCATCTGCTCCATGACTAACTTGATCGCCTCGGGCTGCTTGTCCGGCGGGTACCCGAAGCGGACAAGGAGCCGCTTGATTGAGGACCGCAACTTGGCCCTAACGTCATCGCGTACCGTCCAGTCCGTCCGGATATCCCGGCGCATCACGGACACCAGTTCCCGGGCAATGTCCGCAAGTATGCCTTCGCCCTGGACCTCCACGGCTGACTCGTTCGAGGCCACGGCATCGTAGAACGCAAGCTCGTCCGAGTTAAGCGGGGGAGTGAAGTGCGCTCCGCGGTTGCCTTCGGCCGCAACTTCGCGCGCAAGCTCCACCAGCTCGGCAATGACCTCCGCCGAGGTCAGCTGCTGGTTGGTGTACTTCCTCATCAGCTCGGTGATGCGCTCGGAGAACGCCCGCTGGCGGATCACGTTGTTCCGCGTCGAAGCAGCAGACTCATCGGCAATGAGCTTCCGCAGCGCCTCAATCGCCAGCTGCGGATTACGTGCCTTCTGGGTCTTGGCAATGAACTCCGGCGTCAGATCATCCAATGAGGGCTTCGGCATGCCGGCTGCCTCGTAGATGTCCAGCACTTCGCCGGAAGACGTTGCCGACGCTATCAGGTTGCCGAGCAGCCGTTGGATCTCCTCAGGCACCGGCTCGCCGCTGGCCTGCCGGTCTGCGGCGTCGAATTTGGCCATGTACACCCGGGTCTCCTCGTAGACCTGGATCTCGGGTCGCAGTTCAGCAAGTGTCTCGGAGCCGGAACTCAGTGCCCACGCCCGCGACAGCTGGCCCGAGTGCCGGCGGTATTTGGATGCCAGCGTCTCCTCGCCGTCAGCCGGCCTGTTACCTGGTGTTTCCGGGCTTCGCAGGTAGTTGGCTGCACCCGTCGCAGCGCTGACGAAGGCTTTGGGGCCGCCGCGCATCAGCACCGCCTTCCAGTCGTACCCCGCGAGCAGTCCGCGCAGCGTTTCGACCAGGGACACAGTCAGTCCAACGGCCTCATCCACGTTCCGGCCGACCGGCTTGTTCGCCTGGTCATCCTTCGTGTACTCGCTGAGGGCCTGGGCCAGGTTCTCCGCGAGCGGAGCATAGGCCACCAGAAGCCCGTCCTTCTTACCGCGGAACGTGCGGTTCACCCGGGCAAGGGTCTGCATCAGCAGCGCGCCCTTCAGCGGCCGGTCCAAGTACAGGGTGTGCAGCGGCGGGGAGTCGTAGCCAGTGAGCATCATGTCTTTGACGATCACGAGCTCCAGCTCATCGTCGACATCCTTCAGGCGTTCTTTTACCTGTGCGTTCAACGAATCCCGGCGCACATGGTCGGAGACCGGCGGAACGTCGGTGGCATCGCCCGAGTACACAACCTTGATCTTGCCCTTCGAGAGGTCGTCTGAATGCCAGTCGGGCCGCAACTCCACGACCGCCGTGTACAGCTTCGCGCAGATCTCCCGCGTCCCGCCGACGATCATTGCCTTGCCCGGCGCCTCGATGAACTTGCCCATCTGGGCGCGCCGGTTCTCCCAGTGCGCCACGAGGTCTTCCGCCAGCGCAGCGATGCGCTGCGGGGCGCCGTACACAGCGTTGACCACAGCGACACTCGCTTCGAGGCGCGCCCGCTCTGTGTCGTCCAGGCCCAGGGTGACTTCGTCGGCTGCCTGGTCCAGGATCTCCTCGGTGACCTCGGATGCCAGGCCGACCTTGATCAGTCGCGGCTCGAAGTACACGGGAACCGTGGCGCCGTCCTCCACTGCCCGGGAGAGGTCGTAGATGTCGATGTACTCACCGAACACGTCCCGCGTGTTCTGGTCGTCGAACGAAATGGGCGTGCCTGTGAACGCGATCAGCGTCGCATGCGGCAGGGCGTCCCGCAGGTGCCGGGCGTAACCGTCAAGGTCGTCATAGTGGGACCGGTGTGCCTCATCCACCACCACGATGATGTTGCGGCGGTCGGACAGCAGCGGGTGCTCGGAGCCGGCGTCCTTTTCTGCCTTGCTGCGGCCAAACTTCTGCAGGGTGGTGAAGTAGATGCCGCCGGTGGTGCGGTTGCTCAGTTCCTCCCGCAGCTCGGAGCGCTTCCGGATTTGCTTGGGTGATTCGGCCAGCAGCAGGCTCCGGTCGAAGCCCTCGAACAGCTGTCCGTCGAGTTCGTTGCGGTCCGTGATTACCACGACGGTCGGGTTCTTCAGCTTGGGATGCCGTGCCACCAGGTTGGCGTAGAGCTCCATCTCCATGGACTTGCCTGAGCCTTGGGTGTGCCAAACGACGCCGGCCTTGCCGTTGCTTTCCACTGCCTGGACGGTGCTGCCCACGGCCTTGGTTACGGCGAAGTACTGGTGCGGCTTGGCGATGCGCTTCATGAGCCCGTCGGAGCCCTCGTCGAACGCCGTGAAGTTGCGGGTCAGCTGCAGGAAGCGCTCCTGGTTGTACAAACCGTTGAGGGCTGTCTCCAGCGCCGTGACGGCCACGCCGTCCTCCATGTAACCGGGAGCGACCGGCAGACCGTCGTCGTCCACGTTCCAGGGTGAGAAGTGGTTGAGGGGTGTGAACGGGGTGCCGTACTTGGCCTGGATACCGTCGGAGGCCAGCGTGAACACGCAGAATCTGAACGCCATGGGGAATTCCCGCAGGTACGTCTGCAGCTGGGCGTGCGCCGAGGCCACGTCGGCGGCGGCGCTGCCGGCCTTCTTCAGCTCGATGATGCTCACCGGCATACCGTTGCAGTACAGCACGACGTCGAAGCGGCGGTTGTAGTCGCCCTGCACCAGGGTGACCTGGTTGACGGCGAGCCAGTCGTTCTGGTCCGGATCCTGGCTCAGCAGGTGGATCGTTGGATTGGCTTCGTTGCCGTCCGAGTCGATGTAACTGAGCCGGTAACCGTCCACAAGGTAGTTGTGGATGCGATGGTTTTCGGTGATGGCATCGTTGGACTTGGGCGAGGCAATCTCGGCCAGGGCCTGCTGCAGGTACTCGGCGGGAACCTTCGGGTTGAATTTCTGCAGCGCTGCGAGCAACCGGGGACGGATCAGGAGTTCATCCCAGGTGTCCCGCTCGTCCGTGCCGGGGGCGATGGCCTGCCCGGACAGCGGCCTCCACCCGAGCGGCTCAGCCAGGAGCTCAAGGGCCATGCCCTCCCACTCGGCTTCGGAAAAGGCTACGGCTGGTGCTGCTGTCACGGTGGATCCCCCTATTGGGCCGGATGTCATTCTGAAATGTCCTGCGAGAGCTCGGCTTCGAGCTCGCGGATGCTGGGCAGGCTGGTGCTGCATTCCTCAGGCAGCGACTTGATCATGGTGTCCGTCCATTCGGCGACCCCGATTGGTGTTTTGTACCCCGGGAGCGCGTACTCGGCCACCACGTTGTTCTTCTCCTTGCACAGCAGGAGGCCGATGGTGGGCTTGTCGTCGGCGTGGGCCAAGAGGTCGTCAACGGCTGCCATGTACATGCCCAGCTGCCCGAGAAAACCGGGCTCAAACTTGGTCGCTTTGAGTTCGATGACCACGTAGCAGCGAAGCCTGAGGTGGTAAAACAACAGGTCAGCGAAGAACTCATCGCCGTTGATTTCAAGCCGGACCTGCTCGCCGACAAAGGCGAGCCTTGCCCCAGCTCCAACAGGAACTTCTCGACGTGCTGGATCAGCTGGTGTTCAAGTTCCCGTTCGTTGCGGCGGTCGGTCAGCGCCAGGAAATCAAACACATACGGGTCCTTGAGGGACTGCTGCGCAAGATCAGAGTCCGACGCCGGCATGGTCGCCGGGAAGTTGGTGACTGCCTGGCCTGAGCGCTCATGGAGCTTCGTCCCGATCTGGTGAGCCAGGACATTGCGCGACCAGCCATGATCTACGGCGGCCGCGGCGTACCACAGTCGTGTCGCCGGGTCGCTGAGCTTCTCCATCAGCATGATCTGATGGCTCCAGGGCAATGTTGCAACAGCCTGTTGCAACATTGCGGGATCCGGCCAGGCCTGTGCAAACGACTTCACGTAGCGCAGGTTCCGCGGCGAGAATCCCGTGGCGTCCGGAAATGCGGAGCGTACGTCCGCGGACAACCTAGTGACGACCTTGGCGCCCCAGCCCTCCTGAGTTTCGCGCTGGGCGAGCTCCCGACCGATGGCCCAGTAGGATGCCAGCAGTTCGCGGTTCGCGGCGGAAATTGCCTTCCACCGCCCGGTGCTGACCTGGCGCGTCACGGAGGCGAGCAGCTCCGGGTACCACGCCGGCATGGAACTGGCCGCCGGCGTGGCCGGAAACGACGCGTCTGTGGCATGCTTCCGCGCTCCCGGCTGGATCTCGCCCCCGTTCCCGCTCATACGCCAGCCTCCTCCAGGACCCGCTCGGCGTCTTTGACCCGCAGCTTGCCCGACATCAGCTGCGGGAGGAGGGTGTCACGAAGAGCGGCAAGAGTCCTATTTTCCTTGTCGAGGGAGAAAAGCTCCTCGCGCAGGGGCTCGGCCAGTTTCTCAAATGAATCACGCGCCGACTCTTCCGCAAGGGGAACGAGAGCCTCTTGGAATCTGTCAGCACGAACCGCGGGATAGGCGCTTCCTTCCGCCACCGTTTCCAGGTAGGACGTGAAGTCCGGACGGCGAGTGACTTCATAGAGGTAGGCCCACCCGACCGTCCGCGCCGAAATAACTGCCAGACCGGTGGAGCCGACCAGCATAGGGTCGTCAGAGAGGTTGAGGGCGTGCGACCTGCGATTCGGTCTAACGGTGGACCAAAGTGTGTCGCCCTTGCTGAGGACACGGCGTGCTCTTGACGGCGCATCGGTCCAATCCATAGCAGAGGGGAATTCGTATGACCCAACTCCGACCGCAGCGATGTCGACGTATCTGAGGTGGCCGCCGGGCGAAGGTTTCACCGTCGATCTATTTAGGTCTGCAATATCGCCGAGTCGAACCACTGGAGAATCGACGCCAATGATTGACTCGAATGTGGCGGCTAGTAGATTGTCCGCGGCATTGGCGAGTGCGGTATTGGCGGCGATCTTGTCGTCGAGCGCCCCTAGCACTTCGGCGATGCCCCGCTGTACGTCGATGGTCGGGAGCCGCAGCGGAACCCGTTCCAGTATTTTCTGATTGAGCGAGAGCATTGTTGAACCAGACGCATGCTGCAACAGCCACGACTTCACTTCCTCACTCTGAAACTGGTAGGCAACAAAGCGAGAGTCGACGCAAGAGGGAAGCCGAACGCGAATTCCATCAGAACCGAGAAACCAACCGCTCTCGGTCGCTTTGACCCAAGCGCTCCGATCTACCGCTCCCTTGCGGCCAAAAACAATGTCGCCTGTCTCCAAAAGATACTCCGGCAGGCGTTCAGTCACTTCTGCCGGCGCCTTAGGTGTGTCGCCCCGCAGATTAAGGGACCCATATCCGACCTCGCCAACAGAAATGATTGGGACTCCGTTTTCAGAGTACTCGCTGGCCTTGAGGGTAGTACCGAACGGGCCTGTTTTAATCGAGCCTCCAAATCCCTCAATTAGTTCGCCAAGAGTAGCAATATCGTTCACGACACCCTCCCTAGTTGCTCGCGTACAACGGCAGCAAGCCTCTCGGATTCCTCGAACTGTTCCAGCAGTTCCTTTGAAAGCCGGGCAATCTTGTCCTCGATCGGTTCGCCGTCGTCCTCCAGTTCTGCCGCCCCGACATACCGTCCCGGTGTCAGGGCGTAGTCCGCTGCCTTGATCTCCGCGAGGCTCGCCGAATAGCAGAAGCCGGCCTCGTCGTCGTACCTCAGGCCTGCCTCGGCCGCAGAAGCAGTCCCGCGCCAGGCGTGGTAGGTGTTGGCGATTTTAGCGATGTCCTCATCAGACAGTGCACGCTCGGCGCGGTCCACCATGTGGCCGAGGTTCCGCGCATCGACAAAGAGCACCTGGCCGCTCCTGTCTACTGAGCCTTTCTTGCCGGCGGTCTTGTCCTTGGTGAAGAACCAGGTGCACACCGGGATGCCGGTGCTGCGGAACAGCTGGGTGGGTAAGGCCACCATGCAGGAGACGAGGTCCGCTTCAACGAGCTGCGCGCGGATGTCCCCCTCGCCGCCGGAGTTGGAGGACATGGAGCCGTTTGCCATGACTACGCCAGCGCTGCCGCCCGGGGCGAGCTTGGAAATGATGTGCTGAATCCAGGCGTAGTTGGCGTTGTTGGCCGGAGGGACGCCGTACTTCCAGCGGGGATCCGACTCGGAGCGGGACCAGTCCTTGATGTTGAAGGGCGGGTTGGCCATGATGAAGTCCGCGCCATTGTTCCCGGTCAGCTCAGGATGCTGGTCGCGGGCGAAGGTGTCGCCCCAGCGGGAGGCGAGGTTGGCGTTGAGGCCGTGGATGGCGAGGTTCATCTTGGCCATCCGCCAGGTGCGCTCGTTGAGCTCCTGGCCGTAGACGGAGATGTCCGAGCCTTCCATGTTGTGGGCCTCGAGGAACTTCTCGGCTTGGACGAACATGCCGCCGGATCCGCAGCAGGGGTCGTAGACGCGGCCACGGTGCGGTTCCAGGACCTCTACCAGGACGCGCACGACGCCGGCGGGGGTGTAGAACTCGCCGCCGCGCTTGCCCTCGGCTTTGGCGAACTTCTCCAGGAAGTATTCGTAGACCTCGCCGAGCAGGTCCCGGGCTTTGCTGGCGCCTTGGCCCGTGAACCGTGCTGAGTTGAACAGGTCCAGCAGCTCGCCGAGGCGGCGCTGGTCCACGTTGTCCCGGTTGTAGATGCGGGGGAGTGTCGCGGCCAGTGACTTGTTGTCGGTCATGATGAGGTCCATCGCCTCGTCAATGAGCAGCCCGATTGACTTGGGGGCTGCGCCGTCTATCGCCGGCAGGCCCTTGGCGTTCTCCGCCAGGTAGCCCCACCGGGCCCGCTCGGAGACCCAGAACACGCCGCGCCCGGTGTATTCGTCCACGTCGTCGATCAGCTGGACGATCTGCTCCTCGTTGAGCCCGTCCGCCTCCAGCTCGGCAATGATCTGCTCACGGCGTTCGTCGAACGCGTCCGAGACATACTTCAGGAATACCAGCCCGAGGATCACGTCCTTGTACTGGGAGGCATCCATGGAGCCGCGCAGCTTGTCCGCGGCCTTCCAGAGCGTGTCCTTGAGTTCCTTCATGGTGGACGGGGCGAGGTCCACCTTCAATTTCGGGGGCATTATGCAGTTCCTTCTATTGGTGCGGCGTTTGGAGATGGGTGTGTCAGGGTGAGGCTTCCGCCCGCTACGCCGTCCGTAAACAGGGTAGCGAGTTCTTCCAGCCGTTCGAGGCGCCGATGGGCCTCAAGCTGTTCATGTTGCAGGCCGGCCAGGACCTGCATGAGGGGCTGCCGCTGGGCGTCCGGCGTTTGGCGCAGGCGCCAACTGTGCCGGGCTTTGTCGCCTGCGGGAAGACCGTTGATGTCCGCAGCCACAACGTCGGGCACCAGGCCACCGGGATCGCCGCTATCGATCCTCAGGATCCGGGCAGGGAAGACGACGACGTTGCCGCCCTCATGGTCGACCCTGGCGGCGGGCCGCGGGCTGGTGCAGAAGATGACGTCACCGGGCTCGGTGAGTCGTCCGTTGGGGCATGCAGCAGTGAAGTCCAGAAGGCTGATGAACCGTGGGTCCGCGGTGTGGGGCTCCTGTAATTCCTGCCGTCCAAGGACCTTTTTGCCCTCACTGGAGTTGAAGTTGCGCTCGTCCAACCGGTTGCCCTTGATATAGCGGAGGTTTCCGGCAGTGATCAGTTCCTGGACAGAAGCCGTGCCTGGCCGGTTGCCGTAAGGCGTGGGCTGAACGTCTGTGACAGCAGGCCTCCCGGACTGCTCCTGCGACAGATGTCGCGTAAGTTCCTCGATCCGCAGCGCTGCCTCTGCTCCGTCGGCTGCCGTCGGACGCTTGTTGGCCGAAGCTTCGACGAGGGAGCCTTTGCTCGCGAGCAGGACGCGGGTCTGCACCAGCCGGGCAAACCGGAAAGAGTGCGCACGAATGGTGGCACGATCTCCCATGGAGGCGACAGTGTCGCTGATCAGGTCCTGCCGCACATCCGGAGTCAACGATGTTGTGCTTAGGTCGGCGACCATGGTCCAGCGTTCGGCAAGGGGCACCTCCGCGTGGGACGGTCCCAGCACCCACAGGGCCCGCGGCTCCCGCGGCTTCGCTGGCAGGAGGCCAATCTGGAGCCTGATCACTGCACGGATCCTGCCGGAGCGCAGGAGGTCCGAGCGGAGCTGGCCCGCCTCGCCACTAAGCGGGTCGCACAGCAGCCGGGCCGGGGCGATCACCACGGCGCGCTGGCGGTCATCCATCTGGAGCACGGTGTTCTCGATGGCTTCGAGGATTTCTGTGGTGCCAAGTCCTGGTTCGCCGGGGGCGGGATACTGTGCCACATGGACTGCCGGCCCGTTGACCGAGAAGGCGCCCTGGGCGTCGACTTCCACGTGTTCGCTGTCGGCACCGTGAACCATAAGACGTCGTCGGGCAAGGCGTGACGGGCCGCCGTCGTGGTCCCCGATGAGCAGTGTCAGGGGCCGGGTCTCGCCGAACTGCTGGACGATGCGCAGCATCACGTCACTGCCGCCAGGCGTCGCATCGCAAAACGGCGGCGCATCCAGCGTTTGGGCCAGTTCCATGGCGGCCGATGCCACGAGATCCAGTGCCGGGTCGGTGAGGGCTGTGTCGGATTGTTCGCGCAGGCCTTCCCGGAACCGCTTCGACAGCAGCTTCTCGAAAGCAGCCGGTGCGCTGAAGGCACTGTCCGCGAGTCTGTCGGCGAAGCCGGCCAAAGCGGAAAGCTCAGTGCCCAGGGCTTCAAGCTCGGCGTAGAGGAAGAGGTCATCCGGGTCCGCTTCATCAGCGGCGTCAAGCAGTCCGTCCGTTGTGCGTGGGCTGAGTTCCTGACCGGTGATGACCTTCAGGGCGAGCAGCGAGGTCAGGCCGTTGAACATCCGGCGGCCGTCCTGCGCCTCTGCACTTGCCGGTGCTGTCATTCTGGCGAACGCGGCGGCGTCGTTCCGCGCCTCGGGGTTGTTGCCCCGGCCAGTTGTCTCCAGCCAGGCTGTGATCTCGCCGGCGTCGAAAAGCTCGACGCCGTTGACCTGTCCGGATGCTTCAGGGAACGGGAGCTGGCCGCCGCTGCTTCGTTTGCGCCACATAGAGACGACCGGCCGCTGGACCTTCGCCAGGGCAGCAATGTCCGCGAGCGTCATGTGCAAAGATCCGGCGGATGTGTCCATGGCTGCCCCCAATCGGTCGTGGTCGTTCGCCCAGCTTAGTGCGCTGCCCGGATATGGCTAGAACTTTGCTGATAAGGGGGGTTATCAGGCGTCAGCAGTTGTTGAGGCATCCCGGGCCCTAAGTTCATTTCTGCAGCCCAGGAAGGAACCTTTCGGAGCTGTGGCGGCGGCGGGGAACCACGCATGGGGGATGGGTATCCCGCCGCCAGTCCTTCTTCGATTGAGACCTTGGGGAGAAACCATGAAGACCGAAAACACCACGCCGGCGCCCGGCACCGATCACGCCGGAACAGCCCTTACTCCGGAGCCCAACCCCGATGGAGCGGGCAAATCTCAGCGCCGTGCTGGTCGCGGGAAGCGGGCTTTGGGCGTGCTCTTTGCCGGCGTCCTGCTGGCCGGCGGAACCGCATTTGGCACGACGCTTCCGGACCCCAAGTCCAGCGAGGCGTACCGGAGCGTGGCAGACGCCAAAGCGGGGGCCGAATCCGAGCGGGACTCGCTCCGTTCCGACTACGACTCACTCAAATCCGACTATGAGACTCTTCAGGCCGGCATCGCCGACAAGGAAGCGAAGGTCCAGGCCCGGGAGACCGAAGTCGGCAAAGCCGAGTCCGCTGTGAAGTCCGCAGAGGCAGCCGTCAAGAAACGCGAAGAGGCCGTGACAGCTGCCGAAAAGCAGAAAGCCGCCAACACGGTATCCGACGGGACATGGACCGTCGGCAATGACATCGCCGCCGGAACCTACCGGGCCACGGCCGACGTGGGGTCCAGCTGCTACTGGGGCATCTACGAGACCGGCAGCAACGGCAGCAACATCATCGAAAACGACCTCCCGGGCGGGGGCCGCCCATCGGTGGCTCTCGCCGCCGGCCAGGACTTCAAGTCCAGCCGGTGCGGCACCTGGACCAAGCAGTAACCGGCACTGCCGGGCCTCACCAATCTCCTGACTCATCACCTATGAAAGGCACCTCATGACGCACCTGAGTTTCGAACCCATCCCGCCGGCCGCGGCAGCACCCGCTGCAGCCAAGCGCCCCTTCTATAAGAAGAAACGCTTCGTGATTCCCACCGGATTTGTCCTGCTGAGCATCGTGCTTGGTTCCTGCGGCGGTGGAGGCAAGTCCAGCAGTGATGCTCCGGCGACGGCGCCTGCTGCCACCAGCTCATCGTCTCCGGCCGCTGCAGCCCCGGAGTCCGCCGGGACCACTTCCGCAGAGGCCGCAGCTGCCAGCCCCGTGCCCGCCGCAGAGACGCCCAAGGCACCCGCCGCTCCCACCGTGGGCAAGCCCTTCACCATGGATCTCGGTAACGCCGACGTCGCCCGGATCACGATCCTCTCGGCCGTCCGCAAGACCTCCGTGAATACGCAGTTCTCAACGCCGGCGAAAAACGGTTCGTACCTGCTCCTGGACGTGCTCTGGGAAACCTCGTCGGGGGAGACCAGCTCGAATCCGTTCTATTTCTCGGCCAAGGATGCTAACGGCCGCAAGGCCGACCAGAACCTGTTCGTGGACGACCAGCTCGGGTCCGGAAAAATCCTGCCCGGTGACAAGTCCCGGGGCTTCATTGCCTTCGACGTGGCACCGGGACCGGTGACGGTGATGATTTCCGATCCGCTGATGCAGGAAGCCGCCCGTATTCAGATTCCGGGTTAACTCTGC
Organism: Arthrobacter globiformis; assembly: GCF_030817195.1. Classification (NCBI taxonomy): domain Bacteria; kingdom Bacillati; phylum Actinomycetota; class Actinomycetes; order Micrococcales; family Micrococcaceae; genus Arthrobacter; species Arthrobacter globiformis. The sequence continues at coordinate 1,459,666 of NZ_JAUSYZ010000001.1, forward strand.
TCTTGAATTTGTTGTCCTCCCGTTACTTGAAACTGGAAGTTCCGGATCACCTGAGGGGGGTCCGTGCGGTTACGGTATGCGGAGGACTTAGGGCCCACTCCTTGCTTTGCACATTGAGTGGGCCCTCCGAGATGCTTGCGGATAGGAAGACTAGAACGGCTATGTCACGTGGAGACCAGAATCAGCGGTTCACCGAGCGCTACAGTGAACTGAAAGAGTTCATCGAGCAAACGGGGCGCCGTCCGCGCGCAGAGTCGAAGGATGCCGCGGAAGCGGCCCTGGGCCGTTGGACTACCGCACAGCAAACGCTAAGGAACGCCGGTCAACTCTCCGCAGACCGGCTGGAACTGCTTGAGGACCTTGGGGACGCGCTGGCGCCCCGGCAGACCTACGCTGACCGGATTGCGGAGCTCGCTGACTTCATCCGCGACAACGGAAGGCGCCCACTCTACGGATCCGCCAACGCTCCCGAACGCAGCCTGGCGGCATGGCTAAACTTTCAGGTCATCGCGCGAAACAAGGGAGAACTGTCGGCTGAGCGCTCAGACTTGCTCGAGCCCCTCGTCCCGTTGGACTCGACTCGAAGAATTCGACCTATCGCAGAGTGGGTCGCGGAGCTCATGGCATTCCACGACGAGCACGGACGGATGCCACTGAGCACCCGCGAAGAAGAGCGAGGCCTCGCGCTGTGGCTCATTAACAAGCGCATGTCATTCAAAGACGGGACCATGCCCCAGGACCAGATCGACGCCCTGAGCACGGTCCCCGGCGCGCTGGCTACTAGGAAGAACGTGGACCCCGACGTCAGGCTGTTGGAGGCCCAGGAATGGTGCGCCCAACACGGGTACATTCCGCGGACAAGTTTCACCGATACCGACGCGCTCTCTGCAGAAGAGGAGCAGGAGCGGACGATCGGGGCTTGGATGCGCAATCACGCCCGCGAAAGCGACCGCAGCTACGAGCCCAGCGCGTACTCAGAGCGCCGACAAAGCATCCTCGATCTCTACGACAAGTACCCCTCCCGGATGGAATTCAACGAGATTGTGACCAGGGAGAAGGTGCGGGCCGCTCTTGAGTGCGCTGATCACCTACCCTCAAGCACCGAAGACAGCCAAATCCACGGCTGGATAGCGAACGCACGCCGGCAACGCGCTGCAGGCACCGAGCTTCCTCCGGAAACACTGGAAGTGCTGGCACTCGCTGACAGTCTCAAACCTCATTCAGAGCACAAGCGTAATGCTCGTCTCGATGAATTGCGCGCCTTCGTCGAAGCTAATCGACGTATGCCTGGTTTTGCCAAGCTTGCGTCGAAGGAAGAAAAAAATCTCGCATTCTGGGTTAAGCGACGCCTCGATGGCTCCCGGACCACCGGAAGTGCCGACATCAATGAGCAAATCAATAAACTCGCCGCTGAGTGCGGCCGAATAGCGGCCGCCGCCGATGAAGTTAGGCCTGTCGAGAAGACACAGGCAAGTCGGGCCCGGGAGAGTGCGGAGGCCGCAAATGTTATGGCTGCGCTCAACGCGGCAGGCCACCTTCCGGGATCTGCATCCCCGATTTACTCTTGGTTGGCTAAGCACCGAAAGCTTCGGTCTGCAGGAACACTGATTTCCGATGAAGTAGCGCGCGTGCTTGCTTATGCAGACACGTTGAAGTCGGCCCGCGAAATCCGGCATGAGCGACGGCTCGTCGAGTATAAGGACTTCATAGCGAGGTGCGGCCGGCTGCCAGCTCCGGGCGGTGAGAAAGCAGAAGCATCGCTAGCAAATTGGGCTAGCGGCGTCCTGCGAGGAGTCGTGAACGCCGGACCCGACATTGAATCTGCGCTCTGCCGACTGGCAAGTGATTCAACTCGACAGACGGGCAGAGACCTTGGAGGAACCTCGAACGACTGGCGCCACGGCTGGGAGATGGTGCTGGATGCCTACGCCAGAGGGGAAAGGCTAGCCTCCCTGTACGAGGACGACGAACAACCGGAACGGTTCTTTGACCGGCTCCGAGAAACGATTACCGCAAAACACGAGCAAAGCAGGGCGGATGCCATTGCGGGTGAGATCAGTTCGCTACGTCAGCTGATTCAGGACGACATGGACCGCGGCCGGGTGCGCGGCCATCCCTCGCCAGAATTTATGCGCCGGGCAATGGCGCTGGACCACGGGTCCCATTGGCAGCATGACTTGGCAATCGATGTCTACCAAGAAATTTGCTGGGAGGCAGAGATCACGGCGGATTACCCCATGACGTGTTACTCCCCGTATCTTGACTATGGCATATTGGCGGTTTACGGCATGCTCAATGGCCTAACTGCCGACTCTGTACAGCCGGATTCACCGGACGAGGAAATCGTGGTGGAGGATCTTGAGCGCTTTCTGTCGGACTTCTCGGCCTCCTCACGACAGCGCACCGTCAAAGCGGTTCTGGGCGCCCTGAGGCAGTTGAGTCACGCCCCGGGCAGACAGCTCTATGCCGCAAAATACGACTGGGGCCGCGAACAGTTGAGGGAAACTTGCGAGGTACCCAGCTATCTGGATTGGCCTGCACCGGTGCAGACAGTGTCCCAGCTCCTAGGCAAAGGCTCCTGGAATGGCGCGATGGTAGCGATGGGGCTTCCTAAGATATTGCAGAGCCTCAATTGGCAGGGATCCGACTTCATTAGCGCTGCTGTCGAATTTGCAAAGACTTTGTCAGAACAGGAACATGCTCCTGCCACTGATTTTGCATACGACGACTGGGTAAAACTGCAAGTTGTGCGGGGAACGGAACGGCCGTCATTGCTTAGCATGCAGGCTGAATTCGGTACCGTAGAAGCCGCCTTGAGGTTGGTAGGTGGAAGCGTGGACTTAACTCACGAGGACACGGACGCCTTCGATGACGAGTGGCATCGAGTCCACGAATTGCTTGCAGAGACAGTATCCCGGCTACCTGCGGACGCTACGTTAGATGTTCGCGTCGTGGAAGAAGGCGAAGCCTTGGACGTACCACTGTTCGCGAGTGCGGCAATCACGGTGGACGGGGCCGATTGCTCACTCGCTTCGGCCTTGGTAGTCGGCACGGAGCACTGGCCCCAGGATGTCAAGCGCATGCTTGAACTGGGCTGGTCGTCAAGCGAAGATCGTCGTGACGTCTGGGTCAAAATGTCCGTCCCCCGCGCTGATGTTGCATCAACTCTCGTCTCGGGGCTGCGCGAGTGCCGGGGCGTTACTAAGCCCCAACAGCTCAGATGGTCCGATGAATCACGGGACGGGGAAACTCCCATGGATTACGGTATCGAGAACGCCTCCCACGGCGAGGGCCAAGATCCGGTGGCGGGCAGCAACCAAGACCTTCTGTGGGCGAATGCTGTGCAGGCCCTGACGGACGAACTGGTGTGGCTCAAAGACGACGACTTCCTGAGCATTGCATACAACGACGGAACCAGCCAAGATTGCGCTCCCTATGCCCAAGCGACCCCGGACGATTCAGGGCTATCGCTGGAACTCGTTTCCGAACAGTTCCTTTCTGCTGAAGTTTGGCCGCTGAACCCCGGCTTTCTCCTGGCTGCTGGCTGGAAAGCCCCATCGGACGAGAACCCGAATTGGCACATGGTCGACGTTCCTCGGGAATCTGCCGCCAAAAAGCTCCTAGACGGGCTTCGGCTCGGCAGAGAATGCCAGGACGCCGAACAACTCCGGTGGCATTTGGCAGTCTTTGCGCCCCAAGTGGACCGTCTTGATGACCTTGATGACGAAGAAGGGGACAAGGAGGCCCCTTCTCACATCGCCACACCCGATGGCGGCCATGACGACTCATTGCGAACGACCCAATCGCCTGAGAGTGAATGGCAGAACGAAAACATGAACGACATCATCGAGTTCCTAAAAGACCGCATCGCCGAGGACGAGCTTGAGGCCCAGCGGGTTGCCGAGCTCATTCCGGGGGAAGTTTACTGGAAGGCCTTCCTGATGGAAGCTTGGGCAGCGCACAGTGAGGGCGGCAGGGGCGCGGATAGGGCATTTAAGTACATGAGAAAACTTGGCCCAGACCACATCATGGCTCAATGTGAGGCGAAGCGGAAAATCATTGCTCAATTCGAACACATCGCACGCGGCTCCGAACCGAGCGGAGATCAACATTTGGAGAAATTGCTCTTCATTCTTGCCGAGCCCTATGCTGCGCACCATGGGTACCGCGAGCAATGGCGGCTATGAGTGCGGATCCTCTTCAGCAATCCCGGTCCAGCTGATTGCCCCGCTCTTCGGTCATGCGCTCGTTTATCGGAAACGGCAGCGGCCGCTGACCGGCGTGAATGAGACCGTGTTGTTGCCGACCGCGAAGGGGCTCACGACCGAGGGGATCGCGGCGCATTTCGCTGAGGTGTTCCGCGTCAGGGTCCCTGGCACGAACGCCCGCATCAGGGAAACTGTGATCGGCGAGATGACCGCGGGTATTCCGATTGGCGGACTAGGGCGCCGTCCAACCGAGTAGGTGTGTTTCGTGGGAGCCGACGTACCAGCGCCCGGTGACCCTTGAATGTCGAAATTCCCCGAGGAGTCCTATCCCCTTTGAAAGGACAAGGACCACGCGCTCATCATCTGCACGGAGGGGCGGCAAGTTGTCGCCTTCTTCACGTAGCGCCTCCCACCAGCCGCTGTATTCGTCGAGAGCGATGACGGCGCTGCTCCCGTTGATGAAGAGTGTTCGCGCGGGCGTTTGCCCGTCTAGCCGTCCGAGTTGCCACTGGATGTGAGTCTGCATGTGGAGTTGGCCCGCAAACTGCAATTGTCTGCGGCCGTATTCCGAGGATTCAAGGAAAGATCGGCCGGCCCTCGCGGACTCTTCAAGGTTTGTCTGTTCGTGGGTCAGGCCTTTGGCCAGTCTGTACCCGTCTCCGTAAGTCCAGAACCTGAGTGTGTCCTGCCCGACTGCATGCGCGAGAGCCCATTTGCCCCACTGCCGCTTGACTAGTTTCAGGACCGGATCCTCTGCAGGCATGCCCAAATTGATCCATCGAGCAATACCGACAGCAGGATTTATCCAAGAAAGGCAGCCGAACATCAACAGTGCCAGAGGGGCAAAATAGGCACATCTCGGCAAGACGTCGGCATCGAGGGGCGGCCGGGGTGGGAGGGTCCATGCCGCGTCCCAGCCCGCCAGACAGCCGTGAAGCTGGGCGACGCCGGTGACCCAGGGAGCATGATCGTGAATTCCGGCGGTCGGGGCAGGATGCCAGTCAAGGTTTTCGTTCGGTCGAAGCGAAAAAGGGACGGGCTCCTCCAGATCCGTGTCTAGGGACGCAGCAGCAGCGACCGTGCGCATGATCAGAAGTCGGGCAAGCCCGGACATAACGGTGAGTTCGCCAACTTTGGTCGGTAGAGAAGATGGCCTGGCCAGCAGCTCTAGATACTCAACGACTTGCCACAATGGCAGACATAAGACTTCTTGTTCCATCTCAGGGAAGTTGCGTGCGGCTAGCTTGGACAGGCTGGGAAGGTACTCTTCCACGCGCCGGGATGTGACTGGGGAAATTTCTGAGGACGCAAGGTCCTTGTCCCAAAGGACGGCGATCTTTTGTGCGATGCCGTTGAGAATGGTCTGCACATCGTCGTGTGGGTCGGCCCATTTGAAGTTCCACCTTAGGTGGTCACCGCACGCCGTCAGTGCATCTCTCCTCTTGGCATCGAGGCGAATCAATTTTGAAGCTACTTCGACCTCGCGTTGGGCCGTTGTCATATGGATTCGGATCACCTCTCACAGAGTCCTTACTAGTTGTGCCTGATTGAGCTCCAGAGGGAACCAGCAACGTCTGTCTCGCCGGGTTTCTGCCCGAGGTCGGCTAAGACCTGCATTCGATTGGCAAGGGAGGCGAAGATCGTAGACGAGGTGCCCGAGCCTGCCGGGAGCTTACTTCCATACCCAAGATCCTCGCCCTTGCATCTCGCTGTCACCAAGCGCGCCACGCCCTGCACCATCTCCTTGGGGTTGAAGCCAGCTGTTGTACGAGCGCCCCCTCGAATCGAGGAACTGATTGGAATTTCACATTGAATCTGCCGAAAGTATGTCCCTGCCGACCGACAAAAAGCTTTGGAACCCCTGCCGGGAGAGGTCCCCGCATGGTTGGAGAAGCCCTTGTTGTCATAAGTTGCCTACAGGTCGACGTCCGGCACCCACGCCTGCGCCTTCGACAGGGCCATCTTCAGTTCCCGGCCGCCGGCTTCCTCTAGCAGTGCACTCTCGCCCACCACTACCAGCAGGCTGCGCGCCCGCGACAGGCCGACGTACAGCTGCTCCGCCGCGCGTTCCATGTCCTTGAACCCGTTGACGCAGAGCACCACGACAGAACGCTCCAGCCCCTTGAACCCCAGCACGTGGCCATAGAACTCAGCTTCGGCGGCATGGAACTCGCGCCAGTAGTCAACGGTGGCGCCGCGTTCGTGGAACTCCAGATGAATGGGATGGCGGTCTTTCGTGGTAAGGAGGGCGATCTGGTTGTTCGCCCAACCTTCTCTAATGAGTGCATCTATGCAGTCCCCTGCCACGTCTAGGGTATGTTCGGTAGCGCACTCGACCCGCCGGACCGGCAGGCCTGTACCGCCCCGGGGCGTGAAGTGCTCACCGGCGAACGACTTGAACGTCTCGGCGATCTTCCGGGTGTTCCGCAGGTTTTCGTCGATTTGGATGGGAACAAAGGTGGCCGTCGGGCCAAAGGTGAGGTCCGCCGTCGTGCCTCCCCATCTTTTGTAGACGTCCTGGCGGTCGTCCATGAAGGCGTAAACTTCACTGTCCGTGGGATCCGTGGTGCAGGCGAGCAGTGCCTCCCACCACAGCGGGGCGAAGTCCTGCGCTTCATCGATGACGACGGCGTCCAGCCGCTCAAGCGGCTCAAGCCCGGCTCCCAGCTCCTTGAGCATGCGCGGCATCTCGACGTCGAAGTAGTCCTGACCTGAACCGTCCGGGACGCCCAGCCCGCGGACGTACTCGTGGAATTCGCCGGTGAAGACCGGTTGCTTGTGCCGCCAGCCGGACACCTCCCGCTGCAGGTATTGTCCGAGGCCCTTGTTGTAGCAGAAGAGACCGACGCGCTTGCCTTCGCGGCAGAGCCGCCGGGCCTTTTCCAAAGCGAGCCATGTCTTGCCGCTGCCCGCACCGCCCGTGAACCGCACGCGCCTGAGCGACCTGGTGGCCTGCAGGAGCACAGCCTGCCGCTCGGTCAGGTGATCCTGCTCGTCCTCGGCTTCCTGCGGATCCAAAGAGCCGGAGTCCGTGATGAGGTCACCGCTGAGGTGCCGCAGGATCCGGTCCACGAACGACGGAGCCAACGTGCTGGCTCCGCTGCCCTCGTGCTCGATGGCGCACCGGATCAGGTCGGCCGGCGACTTCATGTCCGTCTGGTCGAGGACCAGCGAGCGGGGACATCCGGCCATCTCCCAGTCCTTGGGGACGTCCGTGTAGGGAAGGCTGACCAGATAGGCGAAACGGCTGGTGAGTTTGGAACCCATGCGGCTCTCGAGCCAGTTCTTGAAGGCATGCTGGGAATTCTGGGACTGGGCCACCGGGCTCTGGATTTTGTGCTTGCCACCCTTGTCGGACTGGTACCACTGCCCGTTTTCGACGCCGACCTTGCCGCCTTTAACCTCGATGGCTGCCATGCCGACGCCCGGCCACAGGACCAGCAGGTCGATCTCATGCTCGGCCCGTCCATCGCGTACCTGGACGGAATGGGCAAGCACGCAGTCATCCGGCAGGCTCTTCCTCAGCGCCTCCCACACAGCGCGTTCGGCCGACTGGCCGTCACCGAACTCCGGCTCTTCCGGAATACACCTCACTGCTGCCCCCATGCCCAATAACGGCGAACGTTGCCGCAAAATATTTTGATCATCTTATGGTGCAGATCACGTTTCGGCGGACAACAAGCGTGAACGTTGCGTAGATGCTTCGGCTTTGCTGAGGAACTCGATGAATCGCGGGTTCGGCTGCGCGCCCGGCAGCACACGCTGAACGTCTTCCAGCGCTCGCAGAGGAGTCACGCCAGCCACCCGGGCGCCATACAGTGCCGCCACAGTAGGCGTTCGGGATTCCGCCCGCACGCAGTGCAGGAGGACGGTCTTGCCCTCTGAGCGGAAGCGTTCGACGGCGGCCGCCGCCTCCCGGAGCACGAAGTCCGGATCGGCGTTGGCGCCGGGATCGAACGAATCGATTACCCGGAACGAGGCGTGCTCAGCTGCGCCAACAGAGGGAACGTCTTCAATGCCCAGCCGGCACAGCGACACCACAGCGTCAATCCTCAGCTCGGCTACACGGGTGACGGAAGCAACGCCGCCCAGCCATACGCCGTCGTCGTGCGGGTGCCGGACCAGCGCATCGGTGCGGCCCCACATGCTGTAGTCGTGCGTCGCCGCCCGCGGCCAGGAATCAAGACGGCGGCCCTCGCCGCGGCCCAGCTCCATGCCGAGCGTCATCAGGTCGCGGGCACGCAGCCCCGGCCAGCCGTGCAGGTGCTGCCGCCACTCGAATGGCACCGCTGTGTAGCCGTAGGCGGCGCCGAGCAGCCCTCCGGCGATGGCAGCGACCGTGTCTGTGTCGCGGCCGCCCCTGACTGCTTCCTCCAAAGCCGCCCGGACATGCGCCGGACCATACGTGGAGACAGACGTGAAGTGGATGGCGCTCCAGGCTCCCTGGAATGCCTCCACCACCCAGCCGTTGCGGGCGAAGTCCCGCGGCCGGGACCGCTCAGCCGTCTCGATCCGCTCCAGCCAGACAGCGGCGCGCTCCGCGGGCAGCAAAGCAAGCCCGGACCGGACATCTAGTTCGCCCGTGAGGACCGCCTGCCGGATGGCTATGCACCACAGGCCGCAGGCCTCCTGAGCGTCGACATCGGTGTGGGTCAGGGCGCTGACCACCCCGGCCTGGGCCATGAGCTCATCAGGGCTGCGGTCCAGGTAGGCGAGAGCCAAGGGAGCGGTGCGCATCAGAGAGCCGTTGCCGGCGCTCCGGCCGGTGCGGGCGTGGAACTCGGCCGCAGCAGCTGTGAAGTCACCGGCGTCGGCCTCGCTCCTGCTGGCGGCAGCGGCCAGCCGCCGGGCAGCGGCGATGACGGAGCTAGTTTGCGCACCCACGTCCTTGGCGTCGGCGGCCCATTCGGTCCATGCCCGGACAACGGCGGTCAGCACGGCAGGGGAACCGGGCGCGGAGGGGGAGTCCACCACCGCCTCTGTGAGGGCGATGGCCATGGACGTGTCGTCGGTCCACTCGGCGGGGGCGAAGCCGAACGGACCGCCGCCCTTCATGCTCACCGGGGTGCCGTCGGGCAGCGGTGCACCGAATTCGTAGCCGGCGCCGAGGGCGTCGCCGGCGGCCAGTGTAACCAGGACGCCGGCGGCACGGTCGTTCTGCAGTGGGTTCAGTTTCATGCGATCTCCATCAGGGGGTGGTTGTTGTTCCAGCCGGTCAGGTGGGCCAGCTCGGGTTCCCGGTGGGGGAGTGCGACGGCGATCCCCGCCACCGCGAGCTGCCCGGTGGTCTGGGTGATGTTCCGGCTGCGCAGTGCGCCGTGGTTCCTGACCTCCAGCGCCGGCATGCCGCCGTCGAACGGTCCGAACTCCAGGGCCTGGACCGCGGCGGCGAAGTCGCGGGCGCGTTGGCCGGGCATCGGCCCGGAGGCCATCACGTGCGGCGGAAGGAGCTCCAGGTCGAGCAGCGCTGATTCGACCAGCTGGCGGTAGTGCCGGCGGAACAGCGTGTGGGTGCCGAAGACCTCCAGCAGGAGCGGCTGCGTACCGAGCCCGATCACCACGCCGCGCTGGCCCTCGATCGGGGCCGGGGCGTCGTCGGCGCCGAACCCGCGGTCCTTCCGGGGCTCGGCGGTGAACCGGTCCAGGTGCTCGAGCAGCGAGCTGGTGGCTGACCGGCCCCGGACGGCGTCGAAGCGGGCAACCCGGCTCCAGATGCGGCCCTGCCGGTCGACTCCGCCAGGGTCCGTCAGGCTGGTGGCGAGTTCGACCCGGACGTTCAGCGGGGCGCGGCGGGCCTGGCGACGGTGGCTGTGGGTGCCTTCCCAGCGGCCGGCCTCCACACAGTAGGCGTCAATGTCGCGGGTTTCGCCGGGCCGAGGACGACGTCCGGGCGCAGGTCCGGTGCTGCTGGCCGCCCTCGAGGAGCTCACCTTCGAGCAGGAGGGCCGGGCGCGGGCCGTTGTTGGTGACGGTGAGCCGGGCTACCTGTGGGCCGCTGGCCAGCTCGGCGACGGCGACATCGGCGTGGGTGGCGGTGCTGATGCCGAGCTCGCCCACGCCCGCCGTCCACACGGGAAAGATGCTGAGCGGGCCAAGCGCGGTGCCCGCCCCGACGTGCAGCTGTTGAACCTTCATGACGACCTCCAGAATCTTTAGCTCAGATCTGAGCTAATTGACTCCAGTATGCGCGCCTTGAATCTTTAGCGCAATACTGAGATAAATAATCCTGTGAAGACCCCTAAAGATGCCCCGCGTGCCTCCCTACTGAACTACCCGCGGCCGTCGGTGGCGGTGGACACCGCGGTCCTTACCGTCGCGGGCGGCAGCCTTTGTGTGCTCCTGGTGCGGCGGGGCGAGGGCCACCAGCATGGCAAGTGGGCGCTGCCCGGCAGCTTCCTGCGTGAGCGGGAGCGGCTGGCGGATGCGGTGCTGCGATCCCTGAGGGAAAAGGCCGGGATCTCGGGGCGCGTGCCCCGGCAGCTGCACGTCTTCGATGATCCGGCCCGGGACGACCGGGGCTGGGTGCTGTCCGTCGCGCACGTGGATGTTGTGCCGTTGGCTGGTTTGGAGGACGCGTTAACGTCCGACGGCGTTCGGCTGGCTGCCGTTTCCGGGGAGCCGGAGCTGATTGCCGGGCTGCCGTACGGCCATGCGGAGATGGTGGCCAAGGCGGTGGAGTCGGTGCGTGCCGCCTACGCGGAGGCGCCGGACCCTGGGGCGCTGCTGGATGAGCCTTTTACGCTGAAGGAGCTGCGGGACCTGCATGAGGTGGTCGCTGGCCGTGCGCTGATGCGGGATACCTTCCGGCGTTTCATGGAGCCGCAGTTGGCCGGGACTGGGCAGATGTCGGACGGGACGCGGGGGAGGCCGTCGCGGTTGTGGGTGCGGGCTGACAACTCTAGCGCGCCGCGTCCACGCGGCCGCCGGATTTCCGTAGTCTCATTCCATCCGTAGATTCCATGAACAAAAAGGGAAGAATGCCAAGTCGAGACTTTGAGGCTGATGTCGCCGTCAAAATCGCGCTCATGGAGCCGTCGGATATTGCCAAGCTCGGTGAACTCCTGGAGCTTGCGGTCCACGTTTCAGTCAAGCCACTCGACCAAGTTCCGAGCATCCTTGCGGATCTTCTCGTCGGTCAGCTCTCGCGTTTCATGAGGGACGTACTGGAATTGAGCTCCGATCATGACTCAGTGCTGGGCTGGGATTCCTCGGCCCCCGGATGCTCGAATCTACGGTCTGCTGACGCGGCGGTGGTTGTTGAGTGTCTGCTGGCCCTCACATCCAGTTCCGCGTCGGCCAAACCTGCGAAAATCAAGCCTGGCATCTTTTACCAAATGAAGATGCTCCTGCAACGCTTGTTCGAGCTTGTCAATTCGGTGCACGAAGAGCGAGAATTCAGCGATTTCGGCTGGCAATGGAACGACTTCAATGCGGGCTGGGAAAGTGCTGACTCCAACTGTGATTACGAGCTCTCGTTGGTCTGTAGGGCGCTGGGATCGCACGATGCAGACTGGCTGCCTCCGAAAGATCCGGCAGGGTCTGGACACATGCCGGATTTCATTACCTACTGGTTCTCCCTTTCGGCGGTGGTGCTGGGCCACTTGGCGTGGTCAAATCCGGCCCTCGGGATGGCCCGTTGGCTAAATTCCGGAATGCCTGGGGACGATGGCGTGCTTTCAGGGTTGAAGCGACTTTACGGAGCTGATGCGGCGGCTCTGATTCTCAATAGGAATGTGTCTGAGCTGGCGACCAAAATGATTCACGTCGTCCCAAACCACCTCGACCAGAGTGAGGACACCTTCGATCCTTCGGAAGCCCTAATCCACAGCCCCGCGCTTGTAAGCCGCATCAGTAGGAGTCGTCGATGGGCAGCGATGTTGTGTGGAGGCTCGGATCCGCTTCAATTGGCTGATCATTTAGAGTCTCTGCTCCTCATGCCGGGTCCGCGGGAGGTCCGGCTCTCGGGCGGTAGTGACGCTGTTTCCGTGCCGAATGTCCATCTGCTCCTGCCCAATTCCTCCGGGTGGAGTAAGTCATTACAGCGACATGGGGACAAGCTGCCCGTTCGTCCGGATGGGCGGTCTTGGCGAGTTGCCGTCACGTCAGCAACCCTCGGATACCTTGGCGAGTTCCGGCGTTCTCGAGAAACGGGCCTCTGGTTCGCCGGCAGACACGCTTCGCACATGCTGGGGAACTGACCCTAGCGGTAAGTCGGCGGCGTCCGCTTGGACGTATCCCGGCTATCCTGGCGAGATGAATCGCGTCTTTCCTGATGGGCCCGTTGTTGCAGGGCCACACCTGAGCACTCGTGAAGTTGCAATGATGATTGGGCGCCACCAAACCACAGCAACTGATTACGTACAACGGGGAGTGTTTCCGAACGTCTACCTGGATACGAGCAAGGGTGCTCGGGGTCACTTCAGAGTGCCCCACTCTGATGTTGTCCAATATCTCAACAGTCCATTGGTTTCGCTTGATTCCCGTGTGAGACAGGAAGCACAGGCCTGGTTGGCAGTCCGGACTAATGACGGTGAAGATGCCATTTCCTATTTGGACCTTGAAGACTTCGAATTCGAAGGTACGAGACTCCCATTAAAAGCAGACAGCGTGGGATCTGGAAACCCCGAATACTGGATGCGGCGCTATCCATCACGACAACCTTTCGGCGCCCCGGCCAGGAAAGGCCGTATGAGGACGAAGTCGGTTCGGACGGTATGCTGCGCTACAAATGGCAGGGCGATGATATCGATGCGGCTGACAATCGGGCGCTTCGCCGAGCCATGGGGGAGGGATTGCCCCTGATTTGGTTCTTCGGGATCGGGCCTGGCCTATATCAGCCAGTCTTCCCGGTCTTTCTCATTGCAGAGGAGACTGACAAGCAGCAATTCGTCGTTGACATTGACCCCCAGCGGGCATTCCTTGATAGCGACGTCAATCTCGACTCACCACTGGAAGTGGACGTCCTCAAACGCTATGGGACGCGGATTGCTCGAACCCGTCTGCACCAGCGACTTTTCCGCTCCACGGTGATCAACGCTTATGGAACGCGGTGTGCCATCTGCAACCTCAGGCATAAAGTGCTACTGGATGCTGCTCACATAATCCCTGACACTCACGAAGACGGTGTACCGACTGTTGTAAATGGCATGGCCATGTGCAAAATTCACCATGCCGCCTTTGACGCTAATATACTTGGCATTCGGCCCGACCTCGTAGTAGAGATTAGGACGGACATCCTAGCGGAGGTTGACGGACCAATGCTCAAACACGGGCTTCAGGATAGGCATCGACAGCCGTTGATGAGTGTTCCGTCGAAGCGCGCAGAGCGTCCCAGCCTATTGCTTTTGGAAACAGCCTACGCGCGATTTAGAGAGGCGTAAGACCCTCCAAGCCGCTCGAGTGCCACGAATTTCCTCCGACAGCTTGGCTGCGGGCTGCAGCGCACCTAAGAGAAAAATCCGACCTACAGTGCTGGAATCCACCGGTCAGCAGGACCTCAAGTCCACCTACCGTTCGAGCCAGCACTCTCAACGGGCGAAGGGGCTCTCCAGCGTTATTCGCTAGGCTTCCCGCGCCAGAGCTGCGGGCAGCGGACGACTGTGGACTACTACCAGCTCCAAGTTTGCCCTTGTCAGTGACGTGTACAGCCTTCCATCGGACCCAGAGTTGGCGCGGAAAGCAGCCGGCTCGACGACGCCGACTGCGTCGAATTCAAGGCCGCGGGCCTCTTCAGGGGTGAGGAAAGAGCATCTGTGAAGATGCTTGTCCGCCCAGGTCCATCTATCTTCTGCCGACCATCCCGAAATACGTGCTTCCTGCAGCACCTTGTCGATATGAGGAGTAATGACTGGCACCGTCCCGTCGGAGTGGTCCGTAGCCAGCCTCTGGCAATGTTCCAAGGCGATGGACTCGACGGTTCGCCGGATTGCGGCGGCATTGATAATCCTTGGTGGGATGCCTCGACCGAGGGGAGAAACCCTTCGGAGGCCAGCGGATTTTGGAAGTAGTGCCGCTGCGAAGTCAGCGATGGCCTGAGAAGTGCGGTAGCCGTCATTGATCACACGTTCATCCCGTCGCGTGGCGGAGATGCGGGCAGTGATGTCTGACCAAGACTTCACCTGCTAGGAATGACGCTGCTGCATGTCGCCGACTAGGGTCCAGGTGCCGACATTCATTTCCTCTAGAAGGCACCACTCGAAGAGGCTAAGGTCCTGCGCCTCGTCCACTATGACATGCTCAAAGAGGTCCCCAGGCTCGAGAAGTATCCGCATGTAGGCGAGGAGTGGCCACAGCAGCGGGTCCTTGGGGGGCGCCTTTGAAAGATTAGGGTAGCCCGCCGGCCTATTCCGGTACCTCCGAAGAGTGACTGTGGAGGTGCAGCCGCGTCACGAACTCCTCGTAAAGGCGCCCAAGTGCGTCCAGCCCCTGCCTACTCTCCACCCATCTGGTACTCGAAAGCCTGGCGGACCAAGCCGATGATGTAGCCGAGGTCGGTCTCCTCGTTCAGGCTGACCTCGGTTGGGCCATTGCCCCAGTGCCCCTTGTCGCTGACGTCCCAGGCAAGGCCCCGCTCGTCGCGGAGTGCCTCCAGTGGGATGTTAAGGCTCAACCTCAGCCGAGCCTTCTGCGGAACCACGTCGACGAAGTTAGTCTCAGCCTTAAAAGCGACGTATTGCTTCAAGAATTGCTGAGTGACGCCTGGGTCCAGGGCCACAACTTCCGCACTAAAGTTCTCAAACAGGGCTCGTCGCGGCTGCTTGAGCAGATGTGGGTGGTCTTCAATGGAGAAATCCGACTCTGCCCGTCTTTTTTGTAACTCCGTAATCGTTTGAGCTGGCAGTTCCGGCAGGGACCAGATCTTGAGCGCATCGTCTGCCAGCCGCGCGGCGCGTTTTTGGATCTCGCTGGCGTTCCAAAATTCGAGTTGCCCTAACCCCTTGTTGAGCCGGAGTGGGCTGTCTTTGAACCCTCCCTCCATGTCGCGCTTCTTTGCGAACGCGTGATCGGAGTACTCCGAGTTGTAGCCCGTGAGCGTGAGGTTTCCGAGCGTGTGCAGGTACGTCGATTGCACGTCCTGCCAGTCTTCCCCAAGAGACAATTGCCATTCAGCCGACAGGTTCTCGTTCTGCGGCATTATGTGCTCGATCGTGTAATCCTCGATCGTCACGCGCTCCTTGCGGCCGTAGTTCTCCAGCATGCGAAAAAAGTAAGAGCGCCGGCGAAAGTTGTACAGATCACTGGCCTTGAGGCCGGAAACGAACTCGGCGTCAGTCGGAAATCTGCGGTAGCTCTTGAAACCGAGAAAGTTTGCCTTAACGCTCTCGAGATACCGATCCTTGCGCACAGCTGAACTGAAGCCAGCAAAGGTCTTGTTCAGCGAGTTGGTCGGGATGCGGCAAACCGCGCGGCGGAAGATGTACGAGGTAACTAAATCAACGATCTGGAGCACGCCGTCGCAAGTCAAAGTTCCGAGCTCGTAGTCGGTGTAGACATCGAGCAGGAAGGGGTAGACGACATCAGCCTTGATCTGGTCCAGGTCCTTAAAGGCCCGCCACAAGGTCGGATCCGTCTCCTTGCCCAACGCCATTGCGCAGTAGCGGCGCGCGTACTGACGCAGCTCGATAACGAGAGACTCGATTGTTTCGTCCGCGCTTGTGAAAGCTGTCGCGTGATCCTTGAATGCGTCATAGATGCCGTCCAAGCGAGGTATCTCGCCGGTCTTATTGGTCAGGTAATGGCGGACGAATTCATCGAACTGACTCTCCTCAGCACCCATAAACTCGAGCTCCATCGGACGCCAATAGGCCGAGTAGACTTTCTCCTGCTGTTTGGGTGGCAGGTCCATGAGGACGTAGTTGCGAATCAGATCGGCTTGGGACAGCTTCTTGCCGGTCGAGTTCATGGCTTCAAAGACGAGCTGGGGGTTGTCCACCCCGCGCTCCAGCTTTACATCGACGACGACGAGTTTGTCGAGGCCGCGGCAGACGAGGGACAAATCGAGCTTCGGATCATCAAGCTTCCGCCGGAAGTAGGAATAGTTCTCGATGACGCGGGTGTCCGTGTCGTTGGCCGGCTCGGCTCCCTGTAGGATCGCGATCAACGCCGGCCTGTCGCTCTGGGACAAGATCAGCTTGAACTGACGTTCACCTTCTTCATCATCATTGAGTAGGTAGCGATTACGGATCTTTCGCGGAGAGAAACCGTCCCAGGGCTCCCGCTGACCGTCCGGTAGTGTCTCCAGCCGCTCAACCAGCGCTGCGAGGATCAGGGTTACAGTGGTGACCCGCTGCTGGCCATCGATGATCAGATCGGGTTCAGCAGAGGTGTTAGTGGCTTGATCCTTTGCGACGTAGACGATCGACCCCGTGAAATGTGACCCAAGTGCCGCAGTCGATCCCGCGCGCAGGATGTCTGCCCACAGCTGCGCGCACTCCGCTTCGTGCCAAGAGTAAAGGCGCTGGTAGATCGGCACTATGAACTGACTGCTCGCTTTCAGCAGCGTAAGTAGATGCGAGTCAACGGCCTTCACAGCTCTCCTTCATATTGGATTGTCACCACCTTATCGTCCGGGAAGAAGGTCGGGCCTTAAGGTCAGAGCAAGTATGGGTGGCTGTGCCTGCGACTAGTCGCAACGGTCGGGCATATGCTTTGACGGCTCGCGCCCGCCCGCTTTCTGCCGGACTAAATAAACGCCATGGCCTGCAAGCCCTATAAGCCCCGTCGCTTCCGGCGGGTTGATTCGTCCAGCGATGCAGCTGCCGCTAGAGTTTGAAGTCAGAGTTGTTCGTGAGTAGGAGATCGTCATTGGGGCCGTTCGATGACCGCGATATCGTCAGCGGCCATGTGCCCGGTGGCACGAACACCAGCCACACGCTTGCTGTCGGGCACCTCACGTCACTCCTCTCTGCAGTGCCCAAGGCCTCTGGTTTGGCCGACTACGAAACTGCAGCCGTTGAACACAACGTTCTCGGGCGGGCTACTACGGAGGGGCGTCGGCGGACGTTTCGATACTTGCGCGAACTGTACCTTCTCGATCCCAACCGAGTGATGTTCCGAGCGATGCGCGATTTGTGGGATGAAGATGAGCAGTCGCAGCCGCTCCTCGCCGGCTTGTCAGCCATGGCACGGGACAGCGTCTTCCGGGCGTCCGCTGCGGGACTCCTCGCGCTGAGTGAGGGAGCGGAAGCGACTGCTGGGATGCTCACAGGATTCGTAGAAGCCGCGTTCCCCCACGCATACAACGAAGCGACAGCGGCCAAAATCGGTCGAAACACCGCGTCGTCATGGACACAAACCGGGCATCTGCGCGGCCGGGCAAAGAAAACTCGTCAAACTGTTGAACCCCGCCCCGCTGCTCTGGCGTTCGCCCTCCTCCTTGGCCATCTGCAGGGAGCCAGAGGGCAGTCACTCTACGACACACAGTGGACAGCTTTTTTCGACGCTGGGGCGCGCGAAATTGAGGCCATTGCAGGAGTTGCCGGCCAGCGTGGGTATATTGAGCTACGCTCCGGGGGCGGGATTGTCGAAATCGGTTTCCGGCACCTTTTGAGACCGATGGAGGATCTGACCAATGAGTGACATCGACGCCCTTGTTGGTGCATATGAAAGATTCGTGGCTCTGCCGTGGTCACGGAACCTCGCGCCGGCTCAGCGAGTCTGGATGGTCGTTTACCCCCCGAGTGACGA
This sequence comes from Arthrobacter globiformis, assembly GCF_030817195.1. Lineage (NCBI taxonomy): Bacteria > Bacillati > Actinomycetota > Actinomycetes > Micrococcales > Micrococcaceae > Arthrobacter > Arthrobacter globiformis. Next base: position 1,477,560 of record NZ_JAUSYZ010000001.1, read on the forward strand.
GCGTCGCTTACGGGCACGGATCGCGGCGTTTGCCGTTGCTACCGCCAAGGCCCACAAGGCATGGTCCGTGGCGGATGTGACCAACAGTTTCGGAGACTGGATCGGTCGGAATCCCTATCGGGAGACCTACTTCAAAAACCCTGACAGACTTTCGGCGGCAGCGCTCCGGGACTTCGAAAGAGACCTCGTTGCCCAGGTGCGTACATCATTGACCGGCACCACCAATGACAGCGAGACGGTGGTCGCCGTCCTAGGCGTGGGGTCTTTGTTCCCCTTCACAAAAGTCAGCAAGTTCATTGAAGACCTCGCCCCAGAGGTGGCGGGGCGTCTGGTTGTCTTTTTCCCCGGTGAACGGGACGGCTCCAACTACCGATTACTCGAAGCCCGGGATGGCTGGAATTACCTTGCCACACCAATCACTGCAACAGAGGACATGTCGTGATGCTGAACAAAGAAATTTTCGTCGAGGACCCCACCAAAAAGAGCATCCCTAACCTCGGGGTGGCAAAGGTTGGGGAACCCACGGACGACGCCGGCTGGGCGGTTCTGGAGTACGAGCTGAAGAGCTTCGTCTGCGAGGGCGCGTACGCGCAGGGCCTGGACCGCATCCTGTCCTCATACGTCGGGCAGGCAGGATCTTCACAACCTGCAGCCTGGGTCAGCGGGTTCTATGGCAGTGGAAAGTCACATCTCGTAAGGGTTCTGGAGTACCTTTGGCGAGACCTGGAGCTTGCAGATGGTTCGACAGCGCGGGGGCTGGTTCGAACTCCTCAACCGGTAACTGACGTTTTGCGCGAGCTCAGCACTCTTGGAAACCGAAACGGGGGCCTCTGGTCGGCGGCGGGCACACTGGGTGCTGGAGCCGGTTCTGTGCGTCTCGGGTTTTTGTCGATCGTTTTGGGAGCGGCAGGTCTTCCGACGGACCTTGCCCCGGCCCGCTGTGTGATGTGGCTGCAGGATGAAGGGCTTTTTGAAGCCGTCCAGGCAGACATTGCCAGCCGAGGACTCGACTGGGAAATGGTTCTCGAGAACATGTACGTCTCTGAGCTGGGTGAGGCGATCCTGGCCGCGAAGCCCGGATGGGCAGCCGGTCCGGATATGGCCCGGGAACAGATCCACAACCAGTTTCCGCAGCCGGAAGACATATCCCTGTCGGAGACCATCAAGATCGTAGAACATGTGCTTCGCCAGGTGTCGGACACAGTCGGCAAGCTGCCGTGTGCCCTCGTCGTCCTTGACGAAATGCAGCAGTTCATAAACGAGGACCCAGACCGTGCCCAGCAGGTCCAGTTGCTTGTTGAGGCCTGCTCAAGCAGTTTCGACGGCCTCCTCATGATCGTTGCCACGGGACAGGCCGCCCTCCAGACTACTGCCGTCCTTCAAAAGCTGATCGACCGCTTCGCCATTCAAGTACAGCTCTCTGACACCGACGTCGACGCCGTTATTCGGGAGGTCGTTCTGCGGAAGCGACCTGAAAAAGTGTCCGCGCTGCAACTGGTCCTCGAGAATCAGGCAGGTGAAATTGACAGGCAGCTGGGCGGTGCGGTTATTGCGCCATCGGCTTCTGACGAAAAGTACCTTGTGCCTGACTATCCCCTGCTGCCGTCTCGTCGTCGTTTCTGGGAGCACGTCCTCCGTTCGGTTGACAAGGCGGGCAAGGCAGGTCAGCTTAGGTCCCAGTTGCGTGTTGTTCACGAAGCGAACAGGGTTGTGGCGGACTCTCCGGTCGGCACCGTTGTGCCTGCGGACTTCATTTACGATGAGAAGTCTGCTGACATGCTCCAGACCGGCGTACTGCTTCGGGAGATCGAACAGCTCATCAAGGGGGAGCGTTCGCAGGGGCCCGAAGGAGAGCTCCGGAGCCGTGTCCTGGCTCTTGTATTCCTGATTTCGCAGCTCTCCCGGGAAGGCTTTGCAGACACAGGTGTGCGGGCCACTGAGCAGCACATCGCCGATCTCCTGGTGGATGATCTGTCCGGTTCCGGACCTGGTTTACGTGCCCAAGTTCCAAAGGTACTCGAGCAGCTTCACGCTGAATCCAAGCTCCTCAAAGTTGACGAGGAGTACTTCCTGCAGACACAGGCAGGGCAGGAATGGGCTAAGGACTTCCGCAACCGCAGGGCTTCTTTCCTGAGTGACACGACCCGGGTCGCCCACGCGCGCGACAGTGCCTTCCGAGACGCAATGACGCGAGTTGTCCCCCGGTCACGGCAACATGGACTCAGTAAGACCCCACGAACCGTTGAAATAAGTTTCAGCGACGTAGAGCCGAAGGTTGACCTCAGCATTTGGGTCTGGGTCCGCACAGGTTGGGATCTAGCAGAAAAACAATTCATTGACCTGGCCAGCTCAGGAAGCACGGACTCGCCTCTTATTTTTGTTTACCTGCCCAAGGTCGACGCCGACGCCATGGTCGGTGCCTTGGCGGACTTGGCAGCGGCGGAGGAAACGTTGGCAACCAGGCCGCGTCCGAATACGGACGAGGGTGTATCCGCCCGCAAGGCCATGGAATCCACCCGGGAGATGGCTCGGCAGAAGGTGGCCGGGCACGTTTCCGATGTCCTTCGTCAGTCGACCGTGGCGCAGTCAGGAGGTAACCGAATTGCAGAATCGGACCTAAGTAAGGCTCTGACAACGGCCGTGGACAGGTCCATTGACCGTCTTTACCCCAAGTTCCGGGAAGGTGACCATACAGGCTGGGCAACCGTATGGGCGCGGGCGGTGGAAGGCAACGAAAACTGTTTAGAGGCGGTTAATCACAAGGGGTCAACTGCGTCGCACCCAGTCTGCAAAGCAATACTTTCCGCTGTCGGGCCCGCGGGGACATCCGGAAACGAACTCCGGAAAAAGTTTGAATCTCCAGAGTACGGCTGGCCGCGTGACGCAGTACATGCGGGCCTCGCGGCCCTCGTACTGGCTACCGAGCTAAACGCTGAGGAAAACGGTCTCCCGGTCTCCGCGCGACAGCTAAAGCCGAATGCCATCGGTAAACTGACTTTCCGCCGCGAAACGAAAGCCGTCCCGCTCAGCACACGGCTCGCCGTACAGCAGGTGCTCATCGAATCCGGAATTCCCGTGGAGAAGAACGAAGAGGCGGCCGCGTGTGCGCTGCTCCTACAACGGCTTAGCGACCTTGCGGGTGCGGCAGGCGGTACTGCACCGCTGCCGGCGCCGCCGTCGACGTCGTTTCTGGACCCGTTGAAGGGTCTCAAGGGAAATGAATTGATTTCAGCGGTGCACGACCACCGTGAAGCGATTCGGACCGCGGTGGCGGAATGGCGGGCCGCGGCAACGCTCAAGCAGGACAGGTTAGCTGACTTCTCCAAAGCCCAGCGTCTGGTAACCCATCTGCCTGATAGCGGCGATCACATTGCGCGCGAGTTGCGTTCAGTTCAGGACAACCGGCAGCTGCTCCAGTCACCTGATCCCGTCAGGCCCATCATTCTCGCTGCGGCCGATATGCTGCGCAATGCACTGAACGCCCAATTGTCCCGTTATAACCAGGCGGTAGCCACGGCACGAACGCACATTGCGGAGGATGAAAGCTGGGCTGTCCTCAGCGGTGGCCAACAGGAAGAACTGTTGTCGAAGTACGAAATGGCGACGGTGGAAACGCCTGCGCTCGGCACAGCAGATCAGGTATTGGCCGCTGTGGAAACCCGCCCCCTGAGCTCGTGGAATGACCGCATAGATGCAGTTGACGCCCAGCTGGGCCGATTGCGCCAGGCTGCCGCCAGGTTAGTTGAACCCACCGCATTCAAGATTACCCCGCCGAGTGCGACGCTCAAGTCTGAAGTTGAGGTCGAGACATACATTGAACACCTTCGCAAACAGATGCTGACTGAGCTCCAGCAGCACAAGTCGCTCATCGTCTAGGGAGTAAGTACATGTCGGTGTTGTCGGGTGTTTTGCGGAAGTTGCTTGAGCGTGCGGTGGTTGATGGGCGTGTGGTGGCTGAGGGTGGTGCTGCTGCTGCGTTGACGCGTTTGGGTGTGGGGTTGCGTGATGCGCCGGGGCATTTGAGTTTGGAGGAGCGGGCGCTTCGGAATGGTTTGCGGGCGCGGGCTCGTCAGCTGGGGGATCGTTTGGAGCTTTCCGGTGATCCTGGGGATGTGTGGGTGGCGTCGCCGTTGCTGGTGGGTGAAGTTGCGTATGAGCAGTGGCATCGGTTCCTATTTGCGCGGTTCCTGGAGATTAACGCTTTGTTGCGGCACCCGGAGTACGGTGTTCCGGTTTCTTTGGAAGATTGCCAGGAGCTGGCCGAGGGGCTGGGTGAGCCTGATGGTTGGTCGGTGGCGGCGCGTTTCGCGGCGGAGATTCTGCCGGGGATTTTCAAGCCGTCCGATCCTGCGGTGAAGGTGGGGCTGGCGCGGGAGGATTTGCTGGCGTTGGAGCGGGCTGTGACGGGCCTGCCGGCGGAGGTGTTTACGGCGGAGGATTCGCTGGGGTGGGTGTACCAGTTCTGGCAGTCCAAGGCCAAGGAAGCGGTGAACGACTCGGGCCGCAAGATCGGCGGTGCGGATCTGTCGCCGGTGACGCAGCTGTTCACCGAGGATTACATGGTGCGGTTCCTGTTAGAGAACTCGCTGGGTGCGTGGTGGGCGGGCCGGCATCCGGAGTCGTCTCTTCTGTCTGGGTTTGAGTTCCTGAGGTTCGCGGAGGACGGCACTCCCGCGGCGGGGACGTTTGAGGGCTGGCCGGAGACGGTTGCGGAGGTGACCGTGATGGATCCGTGCTGCGGGTCCGGGCATTTTTTGGTCGGGGCGTTCGGGATGTTGTGGCGGATGCGGGCGGAGGAAGAGGGTCTGTCTCCGGCGGCGGCGCAGGATGCGGTGCTGGCTGAGAATCTGTTTGGTCTGGAGCTGGATCCGCGCTGTACGCAGATTGCGATGTTTGCGTTGGCGCTGGAGGCATGGAAGCAGGGCGGTTTCCGGAAGCTTCCGGTGCCGCAGGTGGCGTGTTCTGGGATCCCGGCAAAGGCGCCGCTGGCGGACTGGACGAAGCTCGCCGAGGGCGATTACCAGCTCGAGGCTGCCCTGACCCGGCTGCACACGTTGTTCGCGGACGCGGACACCCTGGGTTCACTGATTGATCCGGTGCGGGCTTCGGAGCAGGCCGGGCTGGAATCCGTGGACTGGGCAGACATCGCGCCGCTGCTGGACCGGGCACTGACCTCGGAGGCTGCTTCCAGCGGCGACCCTGCGGCTGAGGTGTTCGGTGAGGCCGCCGCCGGGATCGCCCGCGCCGCAGACTACCTCTCCCGCAAATACACCCTCATCGCCACCAACCCGCCCTACCTCGGACGAGGAAAACAAGCGCCGCTCCTCAATAATTTCTTGGGGAACAGCTATCCGGAGGGCCGCGCTGACATAGCGGTGGCCTTTCTCCAGCGGTTTCGACAGCTAGGACAATGGAGCGTCGCCGTGACGCCGCAACATTGGACCTATCTGGGAGGGTATTCACGGTTTCGTGAATCTCTATTGAAACAACGGGGAATTCGTCATATATCGACGCTTGGTGCTAGAGCATTTGAGGCAATTGGGGGCGAAATAGTCACTGTTCTCTTAGCAATATTGTCCAACGACTGCTCCGATACTTTTACACTGGCTGATCACTCTGATCAGAGCGGACCTAGCTCCAAACGGTCTAGCTTGCAGGTTCGTCCATTTTCCCGAGTGAGTGTGCTCGACATGGCACAAAATCCGGATGCCAGGATCTTGATTCCCAGCGGAGATAGTATGCCGCTTCTTGCTTCCCGGGCTAGGAGCCATCAGGGCCTCATTACGGGCGATAACGCTTTGCACCTCCGATACCACTGGGAAGTAAGCAATCGTGGATGGCGTCCAGTAATTATTCCGCCAAGCATTACCAGCCTTTTCTCTGGACGGGAAATGGTTCTGTCATGGGATGACAAGCTGTCGGCGCCGGTGCGGGGGACGTTCGCGCGCCTCCAAGGAACGTCTGCGTGGGGACGGCCGGGGATTGCCGTCGCGCGGATGGGTGAGTTGAGGGCGACTCTGACCCGCGGTGAGCCTGTCATCGACAAAGCCGGTGCGGTGACGGTGGAGGACTTAACGAACCTAGCTGCGGTGTGGTGTTTTACTTCCAGTCATGAGTTCCGCACTGAAGTTCAACGTGTAGATGCGGCTCTTGCTGTCGCAAGCGGGAGCTTGGTTAAGGTGCCGTTTGATGTGGATTATTGGCGGGGTGTGGCGGAGGAGGAGTTTCCGGAGGGTTTGCCGGAGCCGTTTTCGGATGATGCGACGCAGTGGTTGTTCAAGGGGGTTCCTGCCGGTGCCCGGCAGCCGTTGCAGGTTGCGGTGGCGAGGCTGCTGGGGTTTTCGTGGCCTGATCAGGAACCGGACGTCGTCGATCCGCTGGTGGATGGGGACGGCATTGTGTGTCTGCCGGCCGTGTCAGGTGAACAGCCGGCGGCGGAGCGGGTACGTTCCGTGCTGGCGGCCTCGTACGGGGGTCAGTGGTCCAACGCGCGTCTGGATGAGCTGTTGGTTGAGGCAGGCGGGAAGTCTGGGGATCTGGCCGGTTGGCTGGCCGATGTGTTCTTCAAGGATCACTGCAAGGTCTTTTCGAACCGCCCGTTTATCTGGCATGTCTGGGATGGGCGCCGGGACGGGTTCTCCGCACTGGTGAATTACCACAAGCTGGACCGGGCGACGCTGGAGAAGCTGACGTACCGGACCCTTGGTTGGTGGATTGACAGGCAGAAGGCCGACGCTGCAGCCGGCGCGGCGGGGGCCGAAGCCCGGTTGGCTGCGGCGACCACTCTGCAGGAGAAGTTGAAGCTGATCCTTGCGGGTGAGCCCCCATATGACATCTATGTGCGGTGGAAGGCAGTGGCGGAGCAGCCGATCGGCTGGGAACCGGATCTGGATGACGGGGTGCGGTTGAACATCCGCCCGTTCGTTGAGGCCGGTGTGCTGCGTTCGAGGTTCACGATTCACTGGAAAAAGGACCGTGGCACGAATCCCGACGGTACCGAACGCCACAACGACCTCCACTACACAACGGTCCAGAAGAACGATGCACAAAGGACCCACAACTCATGACCGTGTCCGGTAAGTCCGTTTTGGACGCCATCGCAACTTCGCTCCTGGATGCAGGCCGGTACAACAGCGACGATAAAACCGGCCCTGTAGCGGTCCTATGGCCGGACCCGGAGCGTCATTGGGAACCGATCGTTACGAAACTTGGTGGAATTCTCCGTATTGCAGCGCTGGGCGACTTCGACGAATCCAAGTCCACCGGACCAGCAATCTGGATTCGCTTACTGCTGGCCAATTCTAATCAGTCCTCGGAGGTGCCCCTCGTGGTTTATCTTCCAGGTGTTTCCCGTGGCGACCTCCGGGCGGTTGAAAGCAGTTCAGCCGCTCTTCGACCGTTGGCAGAACTGCAGTTCCGCTCTGCCTGGTGGCTCCAGTCGAATCAATCGCCCTGGACTCCAGGTGCTTTTCTCCGAAGCCCCGACGGTCTCAAACTTGATGTTGCGAGGGACGACGAGACCACAAAAAACCTCGCCTTGGTGCTATCCGAACTCAGCGACTCGGCAGTTGACGATCTCCGCAACGTCGGTCGCTTGGACGCGTCGTTCTTCTCCTCACTGTTGGTGGCCGACGAGACGAAGGCATTGCTTTCCTGGCTTAACGAGCCCGAGGCCACAAAGTTGGCGCTGAGCGGCAACGAGTGGGCAGCATTTGTGTCCCGATCCAAGTCAACATTCGGCGTGGATCCGGGTGCTGTGGGCGCACTGACCATTGCAGCGAAGCTGGGGCAGAGGCAAGGTCCATGGAAGAAGGCCTGGGACAGGTTCGCTGAGGCTCCTCACAGCTACCCAAAGATACCGGACCAACTACGCAGGGCGAAACCTTCTGACCGACTCTTTTCCGATCTCCCCGACTCGTGGCCGCAGGACAATGAGGAGGCTGAACGGGAGGTCGAGGCCGCACTCGTTGCGACGGGCGGGGGTACGCCGGCAGAGGCACGGTCACGGGTCTTGGCACTCGAGCGAGAGCACGCCAAGCGAAGGCTGACTGTGTGGGCGGTACTCGGGGCTGCCCCGCTGGCCGTTGCGCTCCAGCATCTAAGCATTGTGGCCGGTAAGACCCGGAGCCATCCGAACGCAGACAACCCCGCGGGATATGCGAGTTGGTATGCGGATGAGGGATGGCAGGTGGATGCGGCCGCGGTGGCCGCCTTGGCTTCAGTCACAGACCAGTATTCCCGAGGTGCCGTGGGAGATGCTCTTAGGGCAATCTACCTGCCATGGCTTGACGAGGTCGCTCGAAAGTTCCAGCATGCCGTGACGCAGCACGGTCAGTTGGCCGACGTCGGGCTGGATCTCGAGAAGGGCGACTGTGTCGTTTTCGTCGACGGCCTTCGTTACGACGTTGCTGAGTCCGTGCGGCGCGCCCTTGCTGAGCGCGGCGCAAACGCCGACATTCGCACCAGATTCGCTGCTTTCCCCACCATGACAAGCTCGGGTAAACCTGCCGTTGCCCCTTTTGACCAAGGGCTGACTGGAGGGAACGAGCTGGCACCGAGCGCTGACGGACGCCCGGTGGACGCGGGAGTCTTGCGATCCTTGTTAGGCCAAGCGGCTGTGCAGGTCTTGGGGCGTGATGAGCTTGGAAACCCGCAAGGCTTCGGCTGGACGGAAACCGGAGACTTGGACGCGACCGGACACAAGCTTGAACTTAAACTGGTGGACCGCATACCCCAAGAAGTAGCTGACATCGCCAGCAGGGTCCGTCAGCTGCTGGACGGGGGATGGGGACGGGTGCACATCGTGACGGATCACGGATGGTTGCTCATGCCGGGCCAACTCCCCAAGATGGAACTCCCGCAGCATCTGACAGTCGTGCGCAAATCTCGTTGCGCGCGGTTGTCGGACGGGGCCGGGGCCGTGGACCAGCCAACTTTTCCCTGGACTTGGGATTCCGGTGTTCGGATAGCCATTCCGCATGGAATAGCGGCCTTCCAGGCCGGCTGCATCTATGAACACGGGGGCGTGAGCCCTCAGGAAAGTATCACGCCGCACATCATTGTCAGCCGGACTGCAGCAAAGTCTCCCGCACGAATCGAGGGAATTAAGTGGCTGGGCCTTAGATGCCGGGTTGACTACGTTGATGCTCCTATTGGTGCGGTTCTGGACGTGAGAAGAAGCCCGGGGGACTCGTCGTCGTCCGTGACGACAGCCAAGGTAATTTCTGGTTCGGGTGAGGATCGCGTGCTGGTGCCTGATGACTCCATCGAGGGCAGCATGGTTTTTGTCGTCCTGTTGTCCGAACAAGGGGAGATATTGGCCCAGGTATCGACAAGAGTCGGGGAGTAGCCGGTGGCCGAGCTCGACGAACTGGACCGGATCACGGCGGATGCATATGAGGGCTTTGTCGTACGCAAAGACCTGGCACAGAACTTCAAGGGAGCCTATCCAGTTCCAACTTACGTTGGGGAGTTCCTCCTAGGACGTTTCTGCGCAACAACAGACCCGGTCGAGATCCAGGAAGGGTTGGAAGTCGTCGAGCGGTTGCTGCGAGACCGGACGGTACGCGCTGGCGAAGAAGAGTTGTTCAAATCACGGGCTCGTGAACAGGGCACCATAAAGATCATTGATCTCATCCAAGCCAGGCTGGATTCCAAGGCGAATGTCTATCTGGCCACGCTGCCCAGTCTCCAGTTGAGTGATGTCCGGATCGAGGACACGCTGGTCGCCGCGAATGAGCGCATGCTTACCGGCGGCTTCTATGCTGAAATTGACTTGGAATACGACGCCGCAATCGCCGGCGAAAGCTCTGGGCGTCCATTCGGCGTGGCGAGCTTGCGTCCGATCCAACTTTCCACGCGGTCTGCATTGGATGATCTAGCGGAAAAGCGTGACAGTTTCACCACCGAACAGTGGAAGCACATGCTGCTGCGAAGCGTAGGTTTTGAACCCGGCCGATTGACTGAGCGCCAGCAAGATGTGCTTCTACTGCGGATGGTTCCGTTCGTTGTCCGGAATCACAACATGGTGGAGCTAGGTCCGCGAGGTACGGGCAAGTCACACCTATTCCAACAGGTTTCTCCCTATGCCCACCTCATCTCGGGTGGGAAGGCGACTGTGGCACGGATGTTCGTGAATAACGCCACAGGTCAGCGTGGACTCGTAGCGCAACATGACGTGGTTTGCTTCGATGAGGTATCCGGCGTTTCCTTCGATCAGAAGGACGGCGTAAATATCATGAAGGGCTACATGGAGTCGGGGGAATTCAGCCGGGGCCGCGAAAGTATCCGCGCCGACGGCTGCATTGTCCTGGTAGGCAATTTTGACGTTGATGTCCAGCACCAGCAGCGCGTCGGACACCTACTCTCTCCGCTGCCGCCCGAGATGCGAAATGATACCGCCTTTATGGACCGCATCCACGCTTTCCTACCTGGTTGGGACGTCCCAAAGCTCGATCCTTCATACTTCACGTCGCATTTCGGGCTGGTAAGTGACTTCCTGTCGGAGTGCTGGACACGACTGAGAGCCCAGAGCCGATTGGCCAACGTCCAGGGGCGGGTTCTTTATGGAGACGCACTGAGTGGGCGCGATCTGACTGCAGTCAACAAGACGACGGACGGACTGCTCAAGCTCCTCTATCCGGGCCCCGACGCAGATATCCCGGACGCTGATTTGGAATGGGCAGTAAAACTTGCACTAGAGTGCCGGCGACGCGTCAAAGAACAGCAGCGCCGTATCGGCGCAGCCGAATTCCGCAACACGCACTTCAGTTACCGCCTTGGCGAAGACGCTGTCGAACAATTCGTCTCGACTCCGGAACTACAAAGCCCCGACACGATCGGCTTGGACCCGTTGCCGCCAGGACAGATCTGGGCTGTGAGCCCGGGCGGTCCAGACGAGTATCCGGGTCTATACCGGGTTGACGTCACCGAAGCCCCGGGAACTGGCGTAAAGATCGTGAACCGTCCGACGCCCCCTGCACTTCGTGAGAGCGTCCAAGTGGCCGAGCAAAATCTGATTGGACACGCGCGTGAGCTGGTCGGGGACAAAGCGCCACGGGAGCACGAGTTTTCCATACAAGTACGAGCCATGGACAGCGCCAAATCCGGCGCGGCGCTCGGCTTGCCAACCCTGCTGTCCTTGTGCAGTTCGCTATTGCAGAAAAACATTAGGGGAGGCCTCATCGCAGTGGGCAACCTGACACTCGGCGGAGGCGTGGAAGCTGTCCCGAATGCGGTTGCGTTGGCCGAGCTGGCCATGGAAAAGGGAGCGGAAACTTTGTTGCTACCCGTTTCCGCCAGGAAACAGCTCTTCGACGTCAGCGATGACGTGGCGACTAAAATTTCGTTTCTCTTTTACTCTGATGGCAAGGACGCCTTGCTCAAAGCACTGGCCGATTGAGGACGGCAGACCACCGCGCGAGTCGAAAGTTGAAGCCCGGAGGGGTGGCCGACGCCCCTCCTGACTGCACTATTTGTCCGCTTTCACAGCTTTGAGAAAACAGGCGGGGGACTTTCTGGGATTGTCAGGGCGGCACACTAGGATTGTGCAAAATGCGTATAGAACCATTCAGTAGGGGGAACTCTTGACGGCGGAGCTGCAAGATCTTAGGCCGACTTTCGAAGCCGAAAAGGTTGTCGAGCAGGAGTACTTCGACCAAGCCAAAGAAGCACTGGATCAGGCGATTGCTTCCAGTGGGCCCCTTTCCTCTGGTAGCACCGCCTTTGAACGTAGGGCCCTCTCTGCAGCGGCTCAGCGTCGGCAACGTCTTGGTGCCGACGAAGCAGTTGCCTTTGGCCGTATCGATCTTGACGACGCTGAAACTCGTTATATCGGTAAAGTTGCCATCAGAAACGCGGACGGCGACATTTTGGTTTACCAATGGCAGTCCCCGGCGGCGGAGCTCTACAACCTTGCGTCCATCGACGATCCCCAAGGCGTAGCGCGTAAACGCGTCTATCATGCTCCAAAGAACCGCATCGAGTCGTTCCAAGACATACTCTTTCGGCAGCTATCGGAGGACTTGGAGCAGCTAGAACAGTTTTCTTCGTCAACGGATCCGTTGCTGGACGAGCTGAGCCGCCAGCGCGGCACCCACATGCAAGACATCGTGCGCACCATTGAAGCTGCACAAAGCAAGCTGGTGCGGGCTGATAAGGATCAGCTACTCGTAATTCAGGGTGGCCCTGGCACCGGCAAGACGGCGGTAGCGCTCCATCGCGTGTCCTGGCTTTTATTCAACTTCCAATCTGAGCTTGCGCCGCAAGATGTCTTGGTAGTCGGCCCAAACCCTACCTTCACCAAATACATTCAACGCGTTCTTCCGGACTTGGGTGACGAGAACGTGGTTCAGCAATCCCTAGACCAGCTGCTAGCAGGATCTACGGTCGTAAGGGGCTCTGACGACGCTCGGACCGCCCGGCTGAAGGGGTCGCTTACTATGGCGGGCATTGTAGCGAGGGCTCTCAATCAGCGAATCAGAGTACCTCTGGCGGGATTGAAGTTCCGGCTGCGTAATTCAGCAATGACCTCCTCGGTGGACAGCTCTGATATTGAGAGCGCACTCAAAGCATTGCGTTCTGGAACTTTCAGCGAACGCCGGGCTCAACTGCGTTCAGCCCTTTTGCAAGTTGCCCATAGCTCATCTTCATATCTTGGGTCTGTGGATCCGGAGAACTTGTACGATCCTGCGTCGATAGAAGCAGAAATTGAGAAGGTGTGGCCGCAGTTGTCGCCACACCAGTTCGTCAGAGAGCTTTATGGCTCAAAGGAGCGTCTGAAAGCGGCGGGGGCCAATAACTCACAGGCCGAGGCGCTGTATCGGCCCGCCCAGGCTAGGATCGGTGAGGAACTTTGGACGTCTGCAGATCTGGCCGTACTTGATCAAGCCATGCATGCCATCCAGGGCGTGACATCTAGCTACGGACATATCGTTGTGGACGAGGCGCAAGATCTTTCTGTAATGCAGCTGAAAGCGATTCGACGCCGCTCCCGTTCAGGATCCATGACTATAGTCGGCGATATTGCTCAGTCTACTTCGGCCTATGCGCGACAGAACTGGAGCCAGGTACTCAAGGAACTTGAATCCGACCTTCCGGCAAACTTAGAAATTCTCGAAATGGGATATCGAGTGCCGCGACAGGTCTTTGACGTAGCCACGAAGGTTCTTTCAGTCGCTGCTCCAGACATCCCTGCTCCCCGGATTCTGCGTGATGTCCCTGAGTTGCCGAGGTGGATTCTTTCGGCACCGGGAACTCTTAGTGATTCTGTCGTGGATGCCGTACAAGAACACAGCGCCAAGGGTCTATTCGTCGGCGTTATCGCCAACAAACAACTTTGGCCCGCCCTACAGAAGTCATTTCACGGCCGAGGAACAAGATGGAGTGAATCCGCCGACGGCGGCCTTTCTCAAGGCATCAACCTTGTTACGCCGGAAGATTCCAAGGGATTGGAATTTGATGCAGTTGTCGTAGTTGATCCGCTGCGGATCCTGAATGAGACTCAAGGAGCCCGACTGCTCTACGTCGCTTTGACTCGAACCGTGCATTATTTGGACGTCGTCATACCAGAAGGAAAAGTGCCCGACGTCCTTGCTGAGTTTGTGCCATCCCTATCTTCTGAGACCGATATCGAAACCCTGCCGGAAGCCGATCGCGATCTCATCTCAGAGGGCACCCCGGAAGACGAGGTAGTCAGTGATAACACGAAGGACGATAGACTGACGCCTGAAGTTGAGTATCATGCGGAACCGCCTCACACGGTCATTTCGGCGGCCACCAACGGTGTGGCCGTGCTTCGCCAGAGGGATGAAGCCTACGCACAGCTGACGGCTGATGAAATTTTTGCTGAACTTCAACAAACGGCGGGACCAACCGTTCAGCGGCGAGTATTGCAGCTTCTAACAGAGAAAGCCGGCCTCATCGGGCCCTAAACTGGGTCCCAGCAGAGGGACTTCCATGGGCTCAACCACGGAGGTTTCGACAGGCTCAACCAGCGGTCCAAGCCCGGAACGCGAAGTACCGCGCATCCCGCGTCCCACCAGCCGTCCCAGGGCTTTGACTGCCTCACAATCGGCAGCTCCCATATCGGTGAACAGCCAGCGGGTCAGCAGCCCTGCTTCCCGGCTGGACGGCAAGACCCCCCCGACGGCCAGGTCCAGCTGGTCCCGCAGCAGCTGCACCGCCAAAACATCGGACCGGCTGAGCAAGGGAGTCCTTCCTGGGGGAGGAGCGGCACTCCTCGCAGCACCCCGGTGGCGGGGACTGGACCGGAAGGGCGGGGACTGGACCGGAAGAAGGCCGTCGTGATCGGCTCCAACAACTCCGCACACGATATCTGCGCCGACCTGTGGGAGCACGGCGTCGATGTCACCATGGTGCAGCGCTCCTCCACCCACATCGCCTGGAGTGAGTCGCTGATGGATCTGGCGCTGGGGGACCTGTACTCGGAGAAGGCGCTCGCGAACGGCGTCGCCACGGAGAAGGCCGACCTGCTGTTCGCGTCCCTGACGTACCGGATCCTGACGGAGGCGCAGGTGCCGGTGCACCAGGAGTTGGCGAGGCAGGACGCGGAGTTCTACTCCCAGTTGGAGGCCGCCGGGTTCGACCTGGACTTCGGCGTGGACGGCTCCGGCCTGTTCCTAAAGTACCTGCGGCGCGGCTCCGGCTACTCCATCAACGTCGGCGCCTCCGAGCTGATCATCGACGGCCCAGTGAAGCTGAAGTCGGGGCAGGTCGCCAAGATCACCGGCAACGCCGTGGTGATGGACGACGGCACCGAGCTGGAGGCCGACCTGATCGTCCACGCCAGCGGGTACGGGCCGATGAACGGCTGGCTGGCGGACCTGGTCTCGCCCGAAATCGCGGACCGGGTGGGCAAGTGCTGGGGATATGGCTCAGACGGATCTGCGGCAGCGACCGGCACGAGTACCTGGAGGGGCCCATCTTCGTCCCTGCCCCGGGGCACCCGCACCCGCTCTCGCACGAGGAATCCCCGGTGACCCTGGGGCACGAATTCTCCGGGGCTGTCTCCGAGGTCGGGGAAGGGGTGACGGGCCTGGCGAAGGGGGACAACGTCGTCGTCGAACCCTATTTTGTGCACGCCGTCTGCGACATGTGCCAGGCGGGCAGCTACACCTGTGCCGGCAGATGGGCTTCATTGGGCTCTCCGGCGGCGGGGGAGGGCTGAGTGAGAAGATGGTGGTGGACGCGCGGTGGGTGCACCCCATTGGGGACATTCCGCTGGACGAGGCGGCGCTGATCGAGCCGCTGTCCGTGGCGCACCACACGGTGGAGATGTTCCTATAGACAAGAGAGTGTCGAAGATTGTTCTCAGTGGTCTGCAGGGGAAGATGGCTGTATGGAAATTGCCGATCACACCACGACATCGATCTCCTCAAGATTCTCACCCCGTTGAGTCTGAGATGATCTAGGCAGCCGCAGAAGCGGCCCGATCACCATTAATTCCCCGAGCGTCAAGCAAATTCGGGGCAGATCCCTACGAGGGAGGTCCGCGTCTGATGTCAATGGATGACCTGGTCTATCAGGGGATGCAATCTGGGCTTGCTTGGCTGAAAGAGATCGGAGCCGAGCGGGTCCTCGTTCGAGGTGAACTAACGGGGTTGGACCTCGAAGAGTTGGAGGCGCTCGACGCCGACATCCGTCAGCTTCCGCCCGGATATTCCGGCGGCAATCTCTTCAACGGTGTGTACGGGGTCCACCGCAAGGGTCGATGGGAGGCCCTCGTCATCCGTGGAGAGGGCCAAGAAAGGCCAGCTGCAACCGCCCGCCATCGATTCACTACGGACGGAGGGATGCGTCACCTTGGGGAGGCTCGAGAAGATCTGGTTGAGCAGTGGGAGGACGGTCTGCCCTTCATCGGCACTAGTTCGTTTGCGCCCGAGGATGTCGTGAAAGTGCTCGGGTGTGATCGCATTGGTCGGGTGCGGCGGGTTACTCGCATGGCGCGCTGGCTACGTGATTGAAGTGAGTGTCGACGGGGAGCTTCAGCACGTGGCGCCAGAGTCCCTCCAGAAGGTGGATGGAGACCCACGCGATCCAGCCTTCTGGGTAACCTCGGCACCCGCTTCGGCACGAGAGATCGCAATGACTCTGACGTGGACGAAGTTGCGCGAGCCGCTCTCGAACACCCTGTACTCCTACCGGGCGACAAAAACCGTCTTTCGTGCCTACCAGTTCATCCCTGCTCTCAAGATCCTCAACTCTCCCACCGGGCGGCTACTTCTGGCGGACGAGGTGGGTCTCGGAAAGACGATCGAGGCGGGACTGGTGTGGAGCGAGCTGGAGCAGAGGTCACCGCTTCGTCGCACGCTTGTGGTCACGCCTTCCTCCTTGACTCACAAATGGCGCATGGAGATGAGCCGGCGTTTCGACCGTGACCTCGAGGTCATTAAGCCTCGCAAGCTGGCTGACTTCGCCGAAGATCTCCTCGCCGGTCGAGACGCGGAACTCCACGCGATCATCTCGGTGGAGTCCCTCCGCAGTGCGAGCGACGTGCTCGAGCAGCTGACCCAGATCCGACCGCGATTTGATCTGGTCATCGTCGACGAGGCCCATGTGTTGCGCAATACCGGTACGAGGTCGAACCTGCTAGGCGGGTTGCTGTCCGATTGGGCCGATCACTTGTTGTTCCTGTCGGCCACCCCCATCAATCTGCGCTCTGACGACCTGTACAACCTGCTGACTCTGCTCGACGACGGCATGTACCAGGACTCCCAAATCTTCCATATGCAGCTCGAGCCGAATCAACACCTCAACGCGATCGAACGCGGCATCTCTCACGGCTCCTCCGGCTCAGCACTGCGCCACCACCTGCGGTCGATTAAGACACTGCCCTTCGGCCGCGCCGTCTCGAGCCGCCCTGACTACGCGCGCCTAGAGGAGCTTCTTGACACCGCTGCACCCCTGGAAGCTGGCCACCGGGCCGAAGTCAAACGCCTCGTTTCCGAGCTGAACACCTTGAGTGGCGTGCTCTCGAGGACCCGGAAGGTGGATGTACCTGACGCCAAGGCAGTGCGCGAACCGCATCAGGTACTCGTGAACTGGTCGCCGGATGAGAAGCGCTTCTACGACCGCGTCGTTGACCACTTCATGTCCCGGGCTCGCGCGCACGGAACGCCACCCGGCTTCGCCATGCAGATGCCGCTGCGACAGGTTGCGAGCTGCCTGCCGGCCATGCAGGCGCGACTCTCTGCCAACGCAGACCAGTTCGCGCGCTCAGTGGAGGATTACGACGAGGAGTACGACGAAGAGGACCTGGCGGACATGCGCGAGGACCGGACATCCTTCGAGTGGCATGGCGAGGACTCGAAGTTTGAAGCCCTGCTGGAGCAGCTCACGCACTTGCGCGAACAAGGCTTGCGTCAGGCACTGATCTTCTCCACCTTTCGCGGGACCATCGCGTACTTGGCAGAACGCCTGAGTTCAGACTTTCGGGTCCGGCAGCTCCACGGCGGTATCCACATGGTGGATCGCCAGCCCATCATCGATGCCTTTCGCGATGGGAAATTCGACTTCCTCATTGCGAGCGAGGTGGCATCAGAGGGTCTAGACTTCGAGTTCTGCAACGTACTGGTGAACTACGACCTGCCCTGGAACCCCATGCGAGTCGAGCAGCGAATCGGTCGTTTGGACCGATTCGGCCAAAAGCACGAGAAGGTCCTTATCCTCAACATGCATGTGCCGGGGACGATCGAGTCCGACATTTTGGAACGCCTATACACCCGAATCGGCGTCTTTCAGAACTCCATTGGAGACCTCGAGCCCATCCTCAGGGACGACTTCCGTGACCTGGCTAACCAAATCCTTGATCCGCGACTGAACGACTCCCAGCGAAGGCAGCGAGCGGAAGAAATCGCAACGGCCATCGAGACGAGGGCAGCGAACCTTCGGCGATTGAATGAGGAGCGCGCCACTCTGTCCACGATTGACGAGATGCAAGTGGAAGGTCTTTCAGAATCAGGGCCAGCGGACGGGCGGTATGTTGGAACGACAGAAGTGCGCACCCTAATTGAGCACATTCTGCGAGCCACTGGAGGCAAGCTCGAGAAGTCGGAGCATCCCGGAATCCTGCTACTACGGGGAAGCAATGAGCTCTCCGACCTCATCTATCGCTTTCGAGGCACCCAAGGCGCGAACCGTCGGTCAGCGATACTGTTCCAAGGCCGTATCAGCAACGGAGAACCAATCGAAGTGACCTTCGACGCCGACCTGGCAAGCACGCGAGACGTGGAACTCCTATCTCTCCGACATCCCATCGTTGACGTGGCACTGCACCAACTGGAACACGACAGGCTCGGGTTGCATCGTTATGGCATAGGCAGGCTTGCAACGTTGCCGTCCGGCACTCGCTATGCCGTCACGGTGGACTTGGTAGCGTCGACCGGAGTGAGGCCGACCAAGGAACTGTGGTCAACGGCGATCGATATCCAGACCGGGGCCGTTGCGCCAGACATCGGCGTTCAGTTGCTGGAGGCCGTGGCGAACGGATCACTGGAGGAAGCTACTGGAGCCACTCCAACGCCAATGGAGCCCTTCCTGGTATCGCTGAAGGAAGTCAGCTGGGCTCGGCACCGTGAGGAGGAGTCACGCAGACGTCTGGACAACGAGGCGTTGGTAAGGGCCCGCCTCGACGCGCGCAAGGAAAGTCTTCAGGTCAAGATCCATAAGGCGAAAGCCACGTTGGACGTCGTTATGGAGCGAGAACGCGATCCGCGAGTCATCCGGATGGCAGAAGGTCGCATCCGGAACCTCGGTCAAGACCTCGAGCAGCTTGAGGCCGAGCTGGAGAAGCATCGGGCCTTCTCGATGAGCCGCAGGACGGTCGCAGTGATTGAGCTCGTCGGTCCGGCTACTTGACGTCCCAGTCACGGCGTTCCATTGGCTTCCAGTCCGGTTCCTTGACAGGAAGGGCAAGGCGGGCGAAACCCCCTGTGAGCACAGGCCAGCGCGAGACGCGGAATGACTGACTCGTTCCGCGGCCATCGATGATGTTGACGCGCCCCTCCGTGGACAGGTCGAAGCGGACACCACCATAGCCGAAGGCAACCTTCAATCCGGGCACATCGGTCTCCTTATGCCGCAGATCGACCGGCGTTCCGTCCATCGCATAGACAGCCAGGCGGCCGTAGCCGGTTGCTGGCAATGATCGAGCTGAATCCCGATTGACCGCGGTGGCACCGTCTGGCCACTCGTACCTGAGCCGGTCCCGACTCAGTGCTTGCCACCATTCGTAGAGCTTCGTATGTGCTCGGTAGAGCGGCACACGGGTCAGGTCCCCGCCTCCCGCCGCGAACTCGAGCACGAAGTCGAAGGCGGGGCGATGCAGATTCACCTGCTCGTAGGAAGTGTTCTCGGCAAGACCCGCAACGATCGCCTCGCGCGGACCGTTCGTGCCGGGGAAGGTGTGGATCCTGGCGGTGGGTAGCTTTCTGCTAAGGAACTTTTCCACCGCGGAGGCGCGGCTCATGCCCCCGGCAAGGAGAACGTGATGGACGTTTGAGGTGAGGCTCTCTTCCGAAATCTGGCGCAGGGCAGATGTGACCGCACCTTCGGCGCGGGTCAGGTATGATCCGCGCAGGGTCGAGAGGATAAGGGACCAAGCGCGTTCCAGTTGCGGACGCATGGCATCCTCCAGCTGCTCGCGGGTGTAGTGCAGGCTGGGCAGGCTGCCGGCCTGATAGCCGACATGCACCTGCGTCTCCTGGTATGTCGAGAGGTCAACCTTCGCCTCAGCTGCTGCGCGCATCAGATAAGCCCTCGCGAGATCAGCGTCGGGCAACGCCTCGAGCTCGATCCCTTGGTCGCGGAGAACGATCTCCAGGTCAGCGACGATCGCTGCGTCGAGCACGTCACCGGCCTCGTTGAGGCCGTCTGAGGCGAGGACGTAAATTTCCGGGTCCCTGAGCGGGCCCGTCGTGACGTCAAGGACGGCGACGTCGAGCGTGCCTCCGCCCATGTCGAACACGAGCACGCGCTCTTCGTCGAAGTACTCCCTCTGTTGCGTTCGCTGGCCGATCCAGTTCAGTCCAGCGGCTATCGGCTCATCAATCAGAGTCGAGGGGCCGACGCTGAAGCCCGCCGTCTCGGCGAGGCCGAGCAACCGTTCACGCTGATCCGCGTCCCACATTGCAGGGCAACCGAGTCGAGTGACTCCTTTGTTGGAGATGGGGAGCCGATCAGCGCGGGCACGGTTCGCAATCTCGCGTAGTACCGCGCCGATGACCTCGTCGGCGTCGCGTTCGACGGAACCGTCGGCGCTTCGCGCGACTACCGCGCGTCCGGTGATGCAGCGCTTGACCGAAGTGATCAGAGCGGCGGGATTGTGCGTGAGGGCGTCCTCGCCGACCACCAAGGCGTCACCGCTGACCGCAGCAGCGGAGGGCATCCACGATTCGGCGTGACCGATTGGGACCACTGTCGGCCTGCCCGCCGGCAGGCTCTCCGCGATCAGTGTCGTGCTCGTGCCAAAGTCGACACCCAGAAACTGCTCTCGAGCCACTCCAACTCCTAATAAGTTCGTTCAACGAGCGCGCGCACGAGAACGATCTCGTCGGCGCCCTCGCCCCATGTATATCCGATGCCCGTGACAGTCACTGGTGTGTTGGGCAGTGGCGGCTCCCCGACGACATCGTGACGCTGTGGGTCATAGGGCTCCGTCCGCCCTGGGACACCAAACGGAGTTAGTCCCTCACGGGCGGCCATTCGCCGTACCCGCTCCCGGACGCGCTGAGCGGACTGACTGTCGGCAGCCCCATCGACGTACGCGCAGAGCTCCGCAAGGGCGCGCATGACATCGATCCTGATCTGGCGCGACTGAGACTCGCGAAGCTTGTTGGTGCTCGCGGCGGCCTCGCCAAGTCGTACCTCCATGCGGTGCAGTCGGTCATCACTCATCCGCACGGCTTCCTGGGCCTTCTCCAGCAGCTCTGTCATTTCCCTCGTCTGGCGAGTGAGGGCTTCTACTTGGTGAGCAAGCTCGGATATCCGTGTCTCATTCCTGAGGCCAACCAGCCAGGCCCGACCGATGTTGTCATCCCGCAGGACTCGGTCGAACGCTCGCTGAACGGCCGTTTCATCCATGAGGCGAGCAATTGCAGTGGGGGCGGCGAGGGACGTGAGCAGCTGACGCCTCGTCGTGGCTGACTCGAGCCTCTTGACCACCAAGGGCTTGACTACGGCGGACGCTATGGCATCGCTCTCGAGCGCGCTGGCTAGGGGCGTGGTGGCGACCGCAGCCAGATCGTCAAACTCCACGCCCCGCCACCACATGTCGTCCGCGAGATCTGCTGGATGATTGCGCAAGATCCACCCCAGCACGCGTGCCCTCGAGCCGGTCGCATTCAGCGGAACGGAGGTGAGCCGCCGGGCCACCGCCGACTTGTCCTGGAGCGAGAGATTCTTCCAAGAGTCCTGATCCATCGCGCCTATGACGGTCGCCAGAACCCCAGCAACCCACTCACCCTTCTTGGCAGCATCTTTCGGCGATTCCATCTCGCGGGTGGCACGAAGGACAGTGTCCAGGTTGAGGAGACCAACCGAGGGCGAGTTCAACAGCCTCCGAATCAGGAAGTCCTTGGCGTGCCGTAGCTCCTGCGCTCTGGCAGTCGCCGGCTCAAGACCGCGCAACTCGGCGTCTGCCGCATCTATTAGAGCGGCCGCAGCCTCGGGTCCCGCCAATTGCACCGCATCAATTGCCTTGATCGCCTTGCTGTCCCTCGGCAGGGCCTGCAGGATCAAAGCAGCTCGACCGAGCACCGGAACGGCCGCTTGAAGCGCATTATCGGACAGCGAGTCCACAGCGAGCCCAGCTGCCAAAGGATTACGCCGGGCAGTGTCCAGTAGCCGACCCCAGTTCTCAGGCAGTTGGCCTGAGACCGAAGCCGCATGGACGAGTTCGACAGCCGGGTGGATTTGCCCGCCCTCAGCGCTGTCTGCGCTGTCTCGGGCCTCGTTCCGGGTTTCTGAATCCATTGGCCTGCCGACAGCACCATCGGCGACCTGCGGAGCAGCCTCACCGCCTCGCTCGGCATTTCCGGCATCGAGTCCCACCGTCACCGTGTTCTCTTTCATGGCTGTCTGTCCGCGCATTTGGGCGGCTATGTCAGCCGAGACTGCATCGAGCGGAGCCTGCCCCACCCAGATGTACTTGAGGCTGGCACCCTTGCCCGATGCCTTGACATTCTCGTTCGCCTCGAAGGTCAGGCGAGCCCGCTTCCACAGGGCGCTGACATCCCCGGTGAAGACCTCCTCGACACGCGCGATGAGGTCTTTGCTCGACACCGGTTTCGATGAGTCGAGAAGGGCGAACGCGAAAGCCTGTGCAGGCGACGTGCGCACGAGCTCTGAGGTGCCAACCGGGTTGACGTGCTTTCGGTGGCGTAGCCCGCCAGCCGCGGTGGCAAGCAGTATGTGGTCCCCATCAACACCGAGTCGGACATCATCCGTTGACCCGTCATTCCAAAGAACTGTGACCTCAACACCCTTGCGGTCGACGAGGAGTCCCTCTCGAAGGACCACCCGAGATTTCCTATCGAGGTCCACGACCACCTGAGGCGCTTTCATCCGCGTATTCTATCCACAACACCGACTTCAACCCGACCTCAGTGATCAGTTCCACGAGCGCGTGCGCTGGAACGTTTCTCGTCGCGGAACGCAAACTGTGATCACTGCCCGACCCGCGTCGGCATAGCCCGATCATCGAACGTCCCGGCGCGCGTGCTGGAGCTGACCGGCGGGACCGGGGCGGACGAGGCGTTCGAGTGCGCCGGCGTGAACGCGGTGCTGGACACCATGCGCGACGCCGTCCGGCCCGGGGGAGTGGTGATGGTGCAGGAGGGCAAGGTGGAGCTCAAACCATTCATCACTGGCCGGATCGCACTGGAGGACCTGCTGGAGCAGGGCTTCGACACTCTGATCAACCACAAGGACATGGCGGTGAAGGTGCTGGTGCGCCCGTAGGTTCTGGTGGCCCGGGCCGTGCCTGCCTGCGGGGAAATCAGTCCAAGGTTTACACGGACCCAGCGATTCATTCTCAGCATTGACGCAGGAACGCGGAAGCATTGGATCAAGACCGGCTTTGCCAGTGCGTTCCCGTGAGACGATTTCACGCACTACGCGCACAATGCACGATTTGGGGGTCTCCAACAGTGAAGTACAAAAGGTTACTGCCGGCGCTTGCTCTTATAGCGCCTACTAAATTGGCCATCAGCCACGCGGAGCAACCTTGGCGCGCTAAGACTGGTGAAAGTCACAGCCGTGGAATCCGCAACGAACTCAAGGGACACTGATGACTTTCGACTTCCATTCAGATACTCCGTCCGGCAAGGACCCCGACTCCTTCAGCCCGGCGCTGCGGAAGTACCACCAGCAGCTGTGGAGCAAGGAGTTGCCCACCGGCCAGCACTTCCACCTGACTCTGGAACCCCGCGCGTACCTCGTGCACCGATCCTCGTCCGGTGTTTTCTTCCTCGCCAGCGACGCCATCACCACCAGGCTGCGAAAGAAGGCTTGGAACGTCATTCGTGACATACCGGAAGACGACCTACCCGAGTACCTTGGCTACACCCCCGGAAGCACGCTCGTGTTTCCGGGCAACAGGATCGGCAGAAAGCCGACGATCAATGGTGCACGCGGACTCCATCCCAGGATCGCCGATCGCTTCGATCTGACCCTGGAATGCATCCGCCGCCACTATATTGGTGAGCCGAGTCCCCTCGCAGAGGTCCTGCTCAGATATGCGGAATTCTTCGCACTGTTCGGGGATTTCGCCGGGTACGTCAAATTCTTCTTACTGGAAGACCTCGTGGAGGATGACGGCCAGACAATCCGGTTCTTCCACCCGTTCGCCGACTTCAGCACATCAGCCGTTCCGAAGGACCGTGACGAATACCTCGAGTATTTACGGCTCAGCAACGCTTTCATCTCCGCACGCAATCATAGGATCGACGAAGAACTTCAAGGGCGGATCGCACGGTAAGCCGGAAGTCGGAAGTCCACTTAGTCGCAGCCCACCGGCCCTGCGGAACGGCGGCGTCTGCGGTCAAAGCTCGCTACGTCGGCCGGACGGCTCTTTCTTCGTGTCCGTAGCCTCGGGAGGGCCGAAAGGGCCTCAAACGACGGGTTCAATTGGTCCGGGCCGTAACTTACCGGTTTTCCGGACCGCTGAGCGGCGCCAGCGCCAGCAGACACTCAGGATTGTCAGCGCCGGATGCCATGATTAGTTGCATTGATTGAATGACGGTACTGATGCCGGTGCCGTAGATGGGGGAATTTGATGAGTCTGTCCAACCGCGAGTATGTGGGCCGGGCCCTTGAGGCCTTGGCGGTTGGCCTTGAGCCCTACATCGCATCAGTGCTCTCTGAGGTAGCCCCCGGCGTGGCATGGACCAAGATCATTCAGCACAAGGATGAGAACGCTGGCCGCGCTGCGCAATCCTACGCACCCACGGATCTCAGCCTGCAGCTGCGCATCATGACTGAATCCATGGGCTCACTTGGCTACCCCTTCAACCTCCCGCATGACGCACGCAGCCACACCTCCGAGCTGCGCCAGGCACGGAACCGCTGGGCCCACAATGAGAGCTTCGACGACGCCGATACGTTCCGTGCCCTGGACACTGCAGGTCGGCTGGCCAAAGTGATCGGGCTGGACCAAACTCAGAACGAGTTGGTTGCGCTTCTCACCGAGTACCAGAACAGGTCCTCTCCGAACCGGGAACAATCGGAAGAAGACCAGCAGGCTCTGCCGGCCGCCGTCGCGCAGTCCGACCACCCGGAGGAAAGCCTTCCGGGTGAGCCCTTGGTCCATGGGCCGGCTGCATCCGCTCCTCAAGTTGTGGTCGACGTGACCACTGCAGATGCACTGAGCTACGCGATGGCGCACAACGGCTTCCGCTTCGTCAGGCAGGTCAAGATCACCAACATTGGCGCGGAAATCCGTGGTGCAGTGGTCCAGGTGGAGGCCTCCGCGCAGTCAGGCCGGATCTCCGGCGACTTCCAGCAGTATGTGGACCTTGCCGCAGGCCAAACCATCACGCTCGATGACCTCAACGTCCCGGTTCAGGCTGCCACCATGTATGAACTGGCTGACCGCCAGATGGGAAAGGTGCTGGTGACCGTCCATTCGGCGGGTGCCGATGCCGCCGTGGCGGAGCTGGGCCGCGCAGAGGCGGACCTGACGCTCCTGCCCGCCCAGTTGTGGATCGCCGGCCAGGGACTCGTCTCCTACGAGTTCCTGGCCGCGTACGTGCAGCCGCACCATCCCAGCATCGCCAAACTCATGTCCGAAGCCGCCGACATCCTCATGCAAACAACCGGCAGCGGCAGCTTCGACGGGTACCTGGAAGACGGGGACCGGGTTGATCAGATCGTGTTCGCCATCGCCCAGGCCATGAGCGCCCGTGACATCCGTTACAGCATGCCACCTGCCAGCTGGGGACTGGAGGGCCAGCAGGTCCGCACGCCCGCGCAGGTCCTCGACGACCGTCTGGGCACGTGCCTCGACACCACGCTGGTCCTGGCCGCCGCGCTGGAATTCTGCGGCATCCGGCCTCTGATCTGGCTGGTGGAGGGCCACGCCTTCCTCGGCTACTGGCGGGAAGAAGGCAGCCTCAGCACTGCGGCGTCCGACGACGTGCCCGAGCTGGTCAGCCTTGTACAGCGGGGCTTCATCGGCCTCGTGGAAACCACGCTCCTCACCGGCAGTCAGCCGATCTCGGCGGCCGCACTCCGCAGCAGCCCGCTGAACCGTTATGTGGAAAGCGGCAATGACGAGATCACCGCGGTGACTGACGTCAGGCGCGCCCGCCTCGATGGCATCTACCCACTGCCGGCCCGGACCACGTCCGACGCCGGAGGCTACACCGTGGTCAACTACGTCCCGGAAACCAAGACTGCGCCGGTGCTGCCGAAGAAAGCAGCCTCAAGCGGGGGAACGGCCAGGACCACAAGCGATGTTCCACCCCGGGTGGTCCAGTGGAAGAACGCCCTGCTGGACCTGAGCCTGCGGAACAGGCTCATCAACTTCACTGACACCGCCCGGTTCCCACTCGCAGTGCCTACCGCATGGATGGGCGCCTTCGAGGACCTCATCAGCAAGGGCACGTCCGTTAGCCTGCTTCCGTCAAACCAGATCAGTGCCATCCACCAGGAGCGCGGCATCCGCTTTGGCAACGACCTTCCCCAAGACGAACTCGCGGACCTGCTCAGCTCCAAAAAGTCCGTGTTTGCCGAGGTCAGCGAAGACGGCTACAACGCCAAGATGCGCGGGCTCGCCTACAAGGCCAAGACCCAGTTGGAGGAAACCGGAGCCAACAACCTCTACCTGGCCATCGGCAGCCTGATGTGGGAGCTGGACGGCCGGGCGCTTCGGTCCCCGCTGGTTCTGGTCCCGGTCAAACTGACCTCAGCAGGGAAAAACGGTTTATACCGGGTCACACTTGATGAGACCGGTCAGTCGACGCCCAACTACTGCCTCCTCGAGAAGCTGGCACAGTCTCACGACCTTCGGATTCCGGGCCTGGCCGAGCCGGAGGAAGACGGATATGGAATCGATCTGGACGCTGCGTTCGCTGCAGTCCGGGCCGCCGTTTCGGCTAAGGGACTGGCCTTCCGGGTGGAAAACACCGTGGACCTGTCCATGTTGCAGTTCGCCAAGTTCCGGCTGTGGAAGGACCTAGACGAGAACTGGAAGGAATTTACGGCCAACAGTCTGGTCAATCACCTGATCAGCACCCCCACAGAACTGTATTCAGACAGTGTTCCCGTTACGCCCGACGTCGAACTGGACGCCCTTGCTGCGCAGTGTCCGATACCAGCGGATTCGTCTCAGCTGGAGGCAGTGGCGTCTGCAGCCGCCGGCCAGACGTTCGTCCTGGAAGGCCCTCCGGGCACCGGAAAGTCACAGACCATCACCAACCTTCTGACCCGCGCCATTGTTGACGGCAAAAGGGTTTTGTTTGTTGCGGAGAAGCGGGCGGCACTCGACGTTGTTCAGAAGCGGCTCGACGACGTCGGGATGGGGCCGTTCTCCCTTGACCTCCATGACAAGGGCAGCAAGCCGGCGGTGGTCCGGGCGCAGATCAAACACGCCCTGGAGCTGCGCCTGTCTGCGAATGAACAGCAGCTTGAGACTGCCTCCACCGATCTTGCCTCGGCCCGCCGTGGACTGGTCCGGTATGCCCACAACGTCCATGAGGTGAATGGCGCCCAGCTTTCCCTCTACAGCGCGCGGACCAAGGCGCTGACCTATGAACTTGACCACGCGACGGTTCCGCTCAGCCCGGAACTGACAGCGTCCTTGAATGGCTCCACCCTGAACTCGATTCGGCAGGTGTTCCGGGAACTTCCGGAGTTCACCGACCCCGTCCGTCCTGGACCTGACCACCCATGGCGCTTCGTCTCTGTTGCCGGCGGCGAGCAGCACGAGCAGCAGCTGCTGGCTCTGGGACAGCGCCTCAACGAAGCGTTGAAGGCCCTGCGGCCGACTCCTGGGCTTTCTTTGGTTCTGGACGCAGCGCAAACGCCGGCCGACGTCGGAACTCTCGCTACTCTGCTGCAGGACCGGAACGTCCCAGTGGGAACACTGGATGTGGTCCGTTCCGGCGACTGGTCGGTTAACGCTGAACAGCTGGAGAAGCTGGTTACGGCCTTTGCCTCCGTTCAGCATCCGGGCCTTGAGCATGTAGCGCCGGTGGCTATGGATCTTCCTCTGCCAGAAATCCTCGGCCGTGCGCAGCAGGCCGCAGCATCCGGATTTTGGGGACGCAAGAAGCGGCTGCTGGCAGTGGCCGCCGAACTGTCTCCCGTGCTTGTATCTGGCGCTGAAGTCCGTCATAAGGAGCTTGTGCCGCTGCTGGAGAAACTGGTGGCTGTCCAGCAGGAGGTCTCCGGCCTGCGGGCAACGCGGGGCTCTTTGCCCGGGCTTCCTACGGATCAGCATTGGAACCCGCTGACGCCGGACGCACAAGCCGATCTCAGACACCGCATTTCCTGGCTTCGCTGGGCCGCGCAGGCGGTGCAGCCGTCCCCCGAACCTGACGTCGTGAGCTTCCAGACCGAGCTTCGTGCTTTCCTCCAGGATGCCCCAGACGTCCACCAGAACGTTGTGGGCTGGCTGCGGGAGCTTTCCCTAGCTTGGGAAGAGTTCCTGCAGATTCAATGTGTGGGTAGCGGTGACCTGCGTGTGTGGAGCGGTGAGCGGGGCTTCCTGGCTCGATGGTGGGAAACGTCCGTGCCGCGGCGACTGGACGCGGCGGGGTCGGTCCCGCTGACGCGGTGGTTTGAGCTCGTCCGTCATGTCGAGCCGCTGCGTGCCGCGGGGCTGGTGGACGCGCGTATTGCAATCCTCGACGGCGAGCTGGAGGCCGATGACGCAGCAGCAGCCTTTGAGCGCGGCCTAGCTGAAGGGTCGCTGGCCGAACGGCGCATCGCCACGGGGTTGAACGATTTTGACGCCACGGTTCACGAGCGCACTATCGAGCGGTTTACCACCCGTGCCGAAACGGTACGCGAGCTGCTCAAAACCAACCTCCCCGCCGAGGTTCTGAGCTCCCGGACGGTCTCGTCGTCGTCGACCTCCGGGCGCATGGGCGAGCTGCAACGGCAACTGACCAGGCAGCGGGGCGGCATGTCCGTCCGCAAACTGATGGAACAGTACGCAGACCTCATCACGGGGATCATGCCCTGCACGCTGGTCAGCCCGGATTCGGTGGCGCGCTTCTTCCCCGCCAAGGCAGGTCTGTTCGACATCGTGGTGTTCGACGAAGCCTCACAGATCCGGGTTGCCGACGCGGTAGGTGCCATGGGCCGCGGTGCGTCAGTGGTGGTCGTGGGTGACAGCAAGCAGATGCCGCCCACGTCGTTCGCGGAGATTTCCTCCGACGCCGGCAGCGACGGCGACGCCGAGATCTCCGTGGTGGAGGATATGGAGTCGATCCTTTCCGAATGCGTGGAAGCGCGGGTGCCGCGGCAGTGGCTGTCCTGGCACTACCGGAGCCAGGACGAATCGCTGATTGCTTTCAGTAACCAGCAGTACTACGACAGCAAGCTTTCCTCGTTCCCGGGCCCGTCCCATGGCGCTGCGAATGCGGGTGTTCGCGGGCACGGGGTGAACTTTGTCCGGGTCGACGGCCAGTTCCACCGTTCGGGACCATCCAAGGTCCTTCGTACCAATCCTGTGGAGGCCGCGGCGGTGGTGGCCGAGATCCGTCACAGGTTTGATGCTGATCCCGCGGACACTCCCTCCATCGGTGTGGTGACGTTCAACCTGCAGCAACGCGCACTGATCGAAGGTCTGCTGCGCGACACGGGGGAGCCGCGCATCCTCGCTGCTCTTGACGACGACTCAGAAGGGCTTTTCGTTAAAAACCTCGAGAACGTGCAAGGTGATGAGCGGGACGTCATCCTGTTCTCGACGGGGTTCAGCAAGAATGACAAGGGATACCTGCCGCTGAACTTTGGTCCCTTGAACCGGTCTGGTGGGGAACGGCGCCTCAACGTTGCTGTCACCCGTGCACGCCGACAAGTTATTGTTTTCTCCAGCTTCAACCCGGCCGACCTGCGCTCCGAGGAAACCAGCTCCGTTGGCATCAAGCACCTGCGGTCTTACCTTGACCTGGCAGAGCAGGGCACCGCGGCGCTGCCTTACGACGGGCGTCGCGCCGCCAGTGTCGACCTGCATCGCGAAGAAATAGCCGACGCGTTGCGGGACCGCGGCTTTGTTGTTTCGTCGGATGTGGGGTTGTCCGATTTCAAGGTGGACCTGAGTGTTGCGTCGGCGGAAGACCCGTCCCGCCAGCTGATGGCGATTCTGTTGGACGGTCCCGCGTGGGCTGCCCGCCGGACGGCGGGCGACCGGGACGGGCTGCCCCGGGATGTCCTGACGCGCATGATGCGCTGGCCCTCAGTGCAGCGGGTCTGGCTGCCGGCGTGGCTGGCCGACCGGGACGCGGTGCTGGACAAGCTTGAAGCTGCTCTGGAGGAAGCGTACGAGGCGGCAGCTCCCGATTCAGAACTTCAGGATGCGTTGACTGGCGGAACTCCCGCGGTGACGCGCTCCGGACGACGGGCGGCAGAGCCGGCCGCACCTGAGCAGGAGTTCGTTCTGGTCGCCGGCAAGTACACTTCGCCGCTGGGCCAGGGAACCCTCCTGGAGGCCGTTCAAGCGAACCCTAGGCCAGCCACGCTTGTTAGCGCATCCGCCCAGTCCAGCTACGAGCCTTGGACTGTCCGGCGCTTCGGCGGCCTTGAAGTACTGGACACGCTTCACTCCCGCCGCTCCTTAACAGCCGTACGCGAAGCTATCCAAGATGTGATCGCAGCAGAAGGACCTATCCACCAGGAGCGGCTCGCCAAGCTCGTCTGCGCTGCTTTTGAACTCAACAAGGTGAACTCGCAAAGGGCAAATTCCGTACTCGATGTTTTGGACGAATCACTCCACTATTGCGACGCCGACGGTTTTATCTGGGACGCTTCGGTTGACCGGGAGATGTGGGAGCAGTTCCGCCCTAACAGCGTTGACATCACGAGGAAACCTGAGCACATCAGCGTTGTCGAAATTCGGAACGCGATGGTCGACATCGTGCGGCTCTCCGGTGGCATCGCAGTGGACGAGCTCCACCGAGAGACCATCAGGACTTTCGGGGGCAAGCGTTTGACGGCAGGTGTGACAGCCCGCCTGAACGAAGGTCTGCAGTATGGCGTCGACACGAAGAGGCTTGAGCTTCGAGGTGCATTCGTGCAGCTGGCTAGCTAGGCGAATAGGGCATTTAGGCAATCATTGATTTTTCCCAGAAGGCATAGCAAGCGGGCCTGCAGATGCCGTTAGCTAGCTGGCGCTCGCACCCTAAACAAATTGATTCAAATTTTGATCGGAGTTCCCATGTCCCAAGAACCCACACTGCTCTTTCTGCACGGCGTCGGAGACGGAAACAGAGACCGTGCCTGGCTGACTGGCCTTGAGGCGGCGTTATCGCGCCTGGGGTATCCGCGCATAAACCCTGAACGCATACTTGCACCCAGGTATGCTCACGCACTCAGGGACTGTGATGAATCCTTCCCTCTTCCGAAGATCAACGTTAAGCAGCCTGCGAGGGACAAGGTCCGCCAGAATCGCCGGGATTTTGAGCGACGCACAGCTGCGCTGGAGTTTCGGTTAGGAAGACATGACCACGGGACCGGCTGGGGTGGCGCCGAACTAGTGGTTAACGGGGCGGCCAACCTTCCCGGTTTCGCGCAAGTCCGAAAGTACCTCGGTGACGCTGACGTCAGAGCACAGGTTCTGCGGCTCATCCTTCGCAAACTGCCCGCAGCCGGCCGGATAGTAATTGTTGGTCATAGCCTAGGGTCAGTAATTGCTGCAGACCTGATTCAGCGGTTACCGAAAGAGCTCGAGGTGGTCGGTTTGGTCACCATCGGCAGCCCACTGGCGAGCGGCAGATTCAATGTCGACAAACTGCGAGAAAATATGCAGGAGCCACCCACCAACTTGGCTTGGTGGGCAAATTTCTGGAACGTGCTGGACCCAGTAGCGGCCCACAGGGGCCTGTCGTCGGTGTTCAACTGGATGCTTGACTTCCGAATTGGAACTGGATTTAACCACCACGTACACGACGCCGAAACGTACCTCTCACACGATGCCGTCGCCGAAGCCGTGGGGTTTGGGCTCTTCGGATCCAAGTCCAAGGAAATTGTCCTCGCGGAGCGAGGTCTCGATATTCCACTGGATGCGTCTGAACTGACTGCCTTGGTGGCACTGCGTTATGCCCATCTGCTCAAGGAACGGCTTGACGGCGAACAGGGTATTCGATTTGCTGGAGCGTTGCGGCAAGTGCAGGCCACAGTCGTCGATGAAATCCGTCAAAGGAATAAGGAAGCGGGGAGGCCGCTGCCCTCTCAAGTTGCAAGGCTGGCCTTCGACGCATCAGACTCGAATGCGAACGTCCCTGAGCCCCTGCCGAGCCGTCATCTCACTAAAGAGGACGCGGTAACGCTACTGACAGTTCTGGCATCCGAAAATGTGATCCGGCCGTTTGATATCAACGTAGACCGCGGTAAATGGCTCGGCGCAATGCGGGAGCTTACCTCGGAGATGGGGTTGGGTAGCCAGTACGGTACTCACGTTTTTGAGGCTGCCAAAGAGGCCCAAGATGTGCTCAGTGGAGCGCTCGTAATTGATTGGAAGAAATGGGGAGCACTCGGCGCGGGTGCCGTCGCACTAGTCGTCGCCACCGGCGGCCTTGCCTTGGCAGCGGCACCTGGGGTGGTAGGTGCGGCAGTCATCACGAGTGCCCTGGCCGGATTCGGTCCTGGAGGAATGATTGGTGGACTTCTAACTGCGGGGACGCTGGTGGGTGCGGGTGGTGGTGGCATCGCCTTTAGCCTTGCCAGCCCCGGCACTTCAGCCGAAACCGTCGAAGCAGTGATTCAGCGCCGCTTGGCGGCCGCGATACTGCGCCAGCGGCAAAACCTTGAACCGGACTACACGTTGTGGAGCATCCTAACTTCAAATGAGATAACAGTCCGCCGCGAATATGAGCGGCTGGACGAGTTCTCCGATGAGTCCGCTCAGACACTGAAAGAGCTGAAGAAGAAGCTTGAGACAATTGGAAGGGCAATGAAGTACTTGTGCGAGAACGGCCTTGAGCCGAAGCTGGTTGAAGATCTAGCGGAAGATGCAGAGGACCTGGCGGAGAGCCAAGACCCTGCTGCGCGCCAGCCCTCACCACTTAGCTAGGCGTACTGTTCACCGAGGTTGGGACGCACGGCTCGCAGCCTTATGCCCAGGGTGGGTGGCGCGTCATAATCGGCCAGTTCTTGCTCTTACAAATGGTTTGAGGGTACTTGGCCCGGCGATCTGTTACGGCCGGCCGTTCCGTACTGTGACCACCCGAGGGCGTTTCGACGTCAAAATGAAAATGGAGACTCAATGCTCATAAAGTTGTTCAAAGCACGGGTTCTGCTTTGGCCTGTTCTGCTGATCATCGTGCTAGTTGTTGCGGGAACGGGCGCCGCATTCGCATCCGGTGCACTTAACGCGCTCGCACTCAGTTCGCTGTTCACCAGCAGCTCGAACGAACGCGATTCGCAGGTGGTTCAGGCTGTCACGCGCGTGCAAGAGGTCGCCTTGCTAAGTCTTCACATCGAGGGTGTCTCGAGGAACGAAAGCAGTGGAGAGATTTTCGGCGTGGCCGTACCCGGGAGCGAGAAGACGACGCTGATCCAGTACAAGTTCGACGCAAAATTAGGCATCGATGGGTCACGGGTGACGATCGAACCCACCGGCCCAGAGTCGTTTCGGGTGACTGTCCCTCAATTCATTGGCATCGGCTTTGACAAGCCCGCGTTCGAGGACCCCCTCGAAAGCAGCAACGCGCTTGGCTGGCTGGCAACGCCAGCCGTTCAAACTCGCATGGTGAACAACATCCTCAGTGACGAGAACAAGCAGAAGTACATCTCCCAAAACGAAGCAGCGCTGAAGGAGCAGGCCAAGGTTTTCTACTCCGGGGTCATCGCAAGCGTTGATCCCGAAATCACCGTCGACTTTGCGTTCGCAGGATAGATGCCGGCAGCGCTCCGTCCTCGCCGCATGAGCCCGAGAGTATGCTGCCGCAGTGACGCCTCCGGGTGCGCGCCCAGGGACTTGGCGCCGCCGTTGTTGCGGGCAATGCCCCTGCTCTTTGGGGTCCGGCAGGATCAACCACCGGCCGAGTCGTGCGCCGTATCGACAAGCTCGACCACCGCCAACTCCAACCGGAACACCCACAGCAGCACATCCTCATCCGGCACGTACCAGTCGCGGGCCGGGACCCTCCGGAAGCCCAGGGATTCGTAAAGAGCATGCGCCCGTTCCATGAACGTCGCGCTCGTTATGCTGATCGCCCTGATATTCGGCAACGACTCCGCGTGTTCGATGACCCGCCGGACAAGGGCACGCCCAACGCCGCCGCCTTGAACGGCAGGATCAACCGCGAGCATCCGGAACTCGAGCTCATTTTCCATTGCAATCTCGCTGTACGGTTGTCCTGCGAAGGTGAGCGTCACTGCTGCCACGACTGCGCCCGATGATTCGGCGACCCACACCTCGGCATGCTTCGCCCGGTGTTCCACGTCATCCAGCGCACTCATGTATGGGTGGTCGGCAGCGAAGTGCCCGGCGTGGAGGTACGCCTCTCGCGTGATTCTCTGGACCTCTGAATAGTCGGCGGCCGTTGCCAGCCTGAAAACCACAGTCACGGCGCAGCAACCCCGGCCCCAGCCACTCGCTCAACGTACTCCTCGAGTCTCGCCAGCGCCGGCTGCGAGGACGAATCGCCCACCGCATCCGCCCCCACAGCGTTCGCCACGGCCAGCGCCGTGGAGTAGTCCGTTCCGCTCCGGAGCGCCAGCACCAGCGCCGCACAAAACGCGTCGCCCGCCCCGATGGTGTTGGCCACCGCCACGGAGACAGCAGGCGCCTCGGCCACCTTCCGACCGTGCTCGAACATCGCCGACCCGTCCTTCCCGTACGTCACGGCCACCAGCTTCGCGTCAGCCAGTGCCGGAATCAGCTCGTATTCGGACTCATTGACGATCACCAGGTCGCACCGGTCCAGCAGCTCCGCGGGCAGGTCCATTGCCGGGGCCGCGTTGATGACGAAGAAGCCGGTGGAACGCCGCGCCGCCTCCATCACCACGGGCAGGCCGACCTCGAGCTGGCACAGCACGGTCTCGTCGGACCCAAACTCGACGCCCTCCAGCGAAAATGCTGAGTTCGCCCCAGGGCACACCACGATCTGGTTCTCGCCGTCGCGGTCCACCACGATCAGTGCGGTGCCGGTCGCGTCGCCGTCGAGCACCGCCACGTCGGCGGTGTCCACACCGGCGCCGGACAGAGCTTCGAGCATCAGGCGGCCCTGGCCGTCGTCGCCCACCGCGCCGATCATCCTCGCGCTGCCGGCCAGGCGCGCGGCGGCCGCGGCCTGGTTGGCTCCCTTGCCGCCGGGCTGCTGCTGCAGCACGCCGCCGCCGATGGTCTCCCCGGCGGTGGGGAGCCGGTCCGTGGTGGCGATGATGTCCAGATTGATGCTGCCGACAACAGTGACGGCAGGAAGTCGAGTGCTCATGAGAAAGTCCTATCAGGTCGAGCCAGGGGCGGCTGAATTAGGAAATAGTGTACGGCACGGTTGTACTTGTTCGTCATACATGGTTGTATAACAACTCACATCCCACGGCAGAACCAGCCTGCAGAACAAAGGAGTTTGATGTGAACACACCAACCGCCGGCACCGCCTCGCCGCCATCCGCCGTCGAAAATGAAGACGTGCACCAGACCAAACTGAGCGGCCGCCGCGCCGCCCTCCTCATCTCCACCCTGCTCCTCGGCGTGCTGTCCTTCCAGCTCAACGCCAGCATGGTCACCCCGGCGCTGCCGCAGATCGCCGCCAGCTTCGGTCTGGGCGCCGACGCGGCCGCCCCCGTGCAGTCCATGTTCTTCCTCGCCGGCGCCATCGCCGGGCCCGTGATCGGCAGGTGGAGCGACTTCATCGGCCGGCGCACCGCCCTCCTGCTGGTGCTGGCCATCATGGGCGCCGGAACCATCCTGTGCATCGCCGCGCCGACGCTGCCGATCCTCATCACCGGCCGCTTCCTGCAGGGCGTGTCCAGCGCGGTCTTCGCACTCTCCTACATCGTGCTCAGCGAGAACCTGCAGCCGCGCGTCTTCGGCACCTCCGTGGGCATCATCGCTGCCATTAACGGCGGCATCGGGGGAGTGGACGGCTACGTCGGCGGCCTGATGTCCGAGACCCTCGGCTTCCGGTCCATCTTCGCCGTCGTGCTGGTGCTCACCGCCGTCGCCGCCGGCTGCATCCTCAGGACCGTCCCGAAGGGACGGCCGCACGGCGTCCGCGGCGCCATGGACTGGTGGGGGGCGGGCTCACTCTCGGTTTTCCTGGTGTTCATCACATACTTCGTCTCCGGCGGATCGGCCGCCGGCTGGACCGCCCCGGGCACGCTGGCCCTGCTGGCCGGAACCGTTGCCTCTTTCGCCGCCTTCTGGATGATCGAGAAACGGCGCAGCCACCCGCTCTTCGCCGTCCACCACCTGCGCTCCCGGCAGGTGTGGCCCGTCATCGCGACCACCGTGCTGACCCTCGCCGGCATCTTCGCCGTCATGAACTTCACCGTGGTGCTGCTCAGCCAGGATCACGACGCCGGGTTCGGGCTTTCCGCTTCTGTCTCCGCCCTGCTGTTCCTCACCCCGGCCGCGCTCATCGGCGTCTTTGCGGCGCCTTTGGCCGGGTGGCTGGCCGGCCGCCGCGGCTGGATCAAGACCCTCCGCGCCGGCACCGCGCTCAGCCTGGCCTGTGCCGTGGCCGCCGCCTTGTTTTCCGACAACCAGATCGCGGTGATGGTCGCCGTCGCGGCCCTCGGCATCTTCTACAACGGCCTCTTCCTCACGGCGATCAACGGGCTCTCCGTCCTGCTCTCGCCCAAGGAAGCCCCCGCCGCTCTGCCGGGCATCAACGGTGCCTCTTTCGGCATCGGGGCGAGCCTCGGCGTCGTGATTGTGGCGCCGTTCGCCGCCCAGACCACCTCGGCCGGTTACGCCACCGCCCTCTGGATCTCGGTGGGCATCACGGCCGCGGCGTTCATCGTCAGCCTCTTCGTCGCCGCCCCCAAGGGCGAAACCCTCTAACTTCCCCCTATCTGAAAGAAGGACCACTCCCATGACCAGCCACCCGTTCTACCTGGACTGCGACACCGGCATCGACGACGCCCTCGCCCTGGCCTACCTGCTCGCTTCGCCCCAGGCGGACGTGCGGGGGATCGGCGCCGTCAGCGGCAACGTCAGTGCCGCCGTCGGCGCCCGCAACACCCTGGACCTGCTCCAGCTCGCCGGGCACGCACATATTCCTGTTGCCCTCGGCGCGCACGATCCCCTTGCCGGTTCCTTTGGCGGGGGAGCGCCGTGGGTGCACGGCGCCAACGGCATCGGCGAGGTGTCGCTTTCGACGGCGGCTGCCGAACTTACGTCGGAGAGCGCAGCGGAGATGCTGGTGCGGCTCGCACACGAGCACCCCGGCACGCTGCGGGTCCTGGCCATCGGCCCGCTCACCAACATCGCCGAGGCCCTGCGGCTGGAGCCCGAGCTGCCTCAGTTGGTTTCGAAGATCACGATCATGGGCGGCGCGGCCCTCGCCCCGGGGAACCTCACGCCCGTGGCGGAGGCGAACATCGCCAACGACCCCGAGGCCGCCGCCCTGGTGCTGTCCGCCGGCTGGAACGTGACCCTGGTGCCGCTGGACGTGACCATGACCAACGTGCTGGAGGAGAACCACCGGCAGGAACTGCTTGCCTCTTCCGGTTCTGTGCCGCGGGCGCTGGGGGAGATGCTGGGCTACTACTTCCGGTTCTACGAGGGAATCTTTGGCCGGGCCTGCTCCGCCATGCACGATCCCCTCGCCGCCGCGCTCGCGGTTGGTGCTGTGACCGCTGCCGTCGCCCCGATAGTGCATGTGGACGTCGACACCACTTCCGGGCCGGGCCGCGGGCAGACCGTCTGCGACCTCCGGGGACTGTACCTGGACTATCCCGAGCAGCCCGGTGCCCGCTGCCGGGTGGTGCTGTCGCTGGATGATGACTTCGCGCCGCATTTGGTGGAGACGCTGCTGTCGTTCGGGGCTCCAGCGGCTGCGGGTGATGCGGTGGGTGCGGCTGTGGCCTTGGGTGCGGCCGTCGTCTAGCGTTGTGGATTCGATGGCTTGCGTGGAGATTACTGTCTGTCTGAGGAATCCGGCACACCGCTCGTGTATTTGTGGGCGCCAGAGCCGTTCCAGGAGATGAAAGACAGCTCTGGCGCCAGTGGGTCCAGCAGTCGTGGACCCTCAGCGCTGCCGCAGATGCTGCAGGCCGCTGAGGCCGGTGTTGGTCCTAGGAGAGAACCTTGCACACGTCGATGATGCTGCCCGGGCCGGTAGTAGAGAATTCCGTGACAACGCTCCCCGCCGCGTCAAAGCTGAATGAGACATTGCCCGAGGTGAGGAAGATTCCGTCGCTGCGGGTCAGGATATTCCTTCCCCTCGCCTTGAAAGTGATGTTGTCTGCTTCGTCTGTTGTTATGAAGAAGACTCCGGTGATGACAAAGTCAGCGGTTTTCCCGGTCTTCTCGTTCGTTACGGTGGCCGTCTGGTTCGGGGCGGTGACGATCAGTCCGCCGCTGGGAAGAGTGATCTCCTTAGTCTTCCCAGTGATATCTGCCGTCACCTTGAAGTCGCACCCCGTCAGCTCTACGTCGTCGAAGCTGATGGTTGTGGGCGGTCCCGACGGCGCGGTGGAAGGCGGCGCGGCGACAGCCGGGGCGGCCAAAGCTGCAATGCTTGCGGCCAGTGCTGCGGAAGTTAGCCATTTTTTCATTTCCAAGCCCCTTTGCTCTTGTGTTGCTTCTTAGATCTCTTGGCCCCCTAGGCATCGACTGATCCACCAAGGCCTCCAAGTCTTTGAATGCCACCTTGGAGAAATCTTGGAAGAACCTTGGGGTAACCGGCTTGCCGCAACCGGCGCACCCCCGGTCTTAGGGGGAGTGCATGGCTTCCGCCATGGTGGTGACCTGCCCGGACGGGCGCGATTGCAGCTGGTTGACCTGCGGGAACGCTGCCTGCCCTGCCTGCTGCCCGAGCTGGGGCTGCGTGATCTCAAAGTGCTGGAAAACGTGCCGGTCCCGGTCGAGGGTCGGCGCGTCACATTGAAGGTCCACAGCGCCTCCGGCGAATGCTGCACGGGAATCGCTCCCGCACCAATAGCCGTCAATGCTCGCTAAGCTACGGGCGACGCTCCCCTCAAAGAAGGGGTTTAGTCCATTGAAGAGTCACGTGACCACAGGTTTTTGACAGGGTAGCGCCGATAGAAAATAAGGCGCCGACGGGCCTGACGCAACCAGCGCACCTCGTCGACCTGCAGTCGGTCTGCTTGGGGGAACCAGTCCGTCATCCTGATCATCGGGTGACGTCCCGCATCGAGAGAGGCTGGCGAAGCCAGTCGGCTTCGGAGCACACGGACCGCGTAAGCCGATCCCGGTATTCCGGTCATTAATGCCTTCGGCATCGAGGCCGAGGGCATCTGCAGAAAGTCTGAAAAATGAAGCCATCACTCCGCCGCGTCCTGACTCTGTTCGCGGCAATGCTGTTCGCCCTCGCAGCGGACGCGATCTCGCGGCAATGAATGGAATGGCCAGAACGGTGCCAACCAGGCGATCCGGGAGTAAACGGCAACTCGGAGCGGTAAGCCGGGCTGCGCCCCCACCGTGCACGTTATGCCTCGCTTAGTGGGTCTCTGGAGTTCCAGCCGACGCTCGCCACGGCGTTGCGAGATAGCTCGGCCAAGGCTTTGATGTGTTTTAGCGATGTGTATCTGCCGGTCCTCCTCCACGTGTTCGAGTCAAGCCATGCTGGCAATTTCTTGGCTGGATTCGGTCGCTGGACCGGATCCCGTTACTGGTGCCAACCTTGAGCATTCCAATCAGCAGCATCAGGAAATTGTCGACGCAATTCTCCGTGGCGATGCGGATGGCGCCTACCAGGTTGCCCTCGATCATCTCCAGGGAACTGCCTCCCTGCCTCATGGATTCCTGGTCTCGCCGGAGGATTCCTCACCGGCAGCCTCCGGCGACTCCTGACGTGCAGCGAAAGCGTGCCGTCAGGCCACCTTCCGAGGCCTGATGACCAGCCCGACGACGGCTGCCAGCGCCAGGGCGGAGAGGATGGTCGCCGACCAGAACCCGGCCCGTCCGCCGGTCAGGAAGTCGCCGGGGACAGCGAAGGCCGCGTAGGTTGAAGCCACGATGGCCAGTCCGACGGCGCCGCCAAGTTGCTGCATGGTCTGGAAAAGCCCGGAGGCGGACCCTGCGTGCTCGGGTTCGACGTTGCGAAGCGCGAGCGTCGTGAGCGGCATGAACGTCATGCCGGCTGAGATTCCCGTCAAGAGAAGGGCAACCATGACGATGGCGAAGGGGGTGTCCGGACTCAGTTGCGTGAGTGGCAGGAAGGCGACGACGCGAAGGGCGGCGCCGAGCATGACGAGGCGGACGGCCCCGAAGCGCTCGACCAGCCGCGGGACGATCCGCGACATCGCGAAGATGCTCAGGGGCATCGGCAGGAACGCCAGCCCCGTCAACAGCGGTGTGAGGTGCAGATCGTTTTCGAGGTACTGGACCATGAGGAAGAACATCGCCAGCATCCCGCCGTAGGTGGCCGCCATCGCCGCCAGCGCGGCCACCCGGCTCGGGCTGCGGAGCAGCTGCGGGCGGAGCAGGGGGTGGGCCACTCTCCGCTCGGTGAAGGCGAGCACGGTGATCAGCGCTGCGCCGACCACGAACCCGCCGATCGTGCGGGGACTGGACCAGCCGTCGTCGCCCGCCTGGATGAGAGCCCACACGATGGCGACGGCGCCGCCCGTTGCGGTCACTGCTCCGAGAATGTCGAAGCGCCCGGGTCTGCGGGGAGTTTCGGCGACGAGGCGCGGTACGGCAACGAGGACGACGACGCCGATCGGCACGTTGATGAAGAGGGTCCACCGCCAGTTGGCCATGTCGGTGAGCAGGCCGCCAAGAATGAGCCCGAGCGCGCCGCCCATCGAGGCGACGGCGGAGAACAATGCAAGCGCCCGGTTCCGTGCGCCGTCGTCCCGTGCGCTCGTAGTGATGAGCGCGAGCACGCTCGGGGCGGCGAATGCGGCACCGAGGCCTTGCAGTGCGCGTGCGATGACGAGCAGAAGGGGTGAGGTGGCCAGGCCGCCGAGCAGCGAGAAGACCGTGAAGACTGCGACGCCCACCAGGAACGTCCGGCGACGGCCGAAGACGTCTCCGATCCGTCCGCCGAGCAGCAGGAGGCCGCCGAAGGCTACGGCGTAGCCGTTCAAGACCCAGCTGAGCTGGGCCCGGGTGAAATGGAGGTCGGTGGCGATGTGGGGGAGCGAGACGTTAACGACTGTTGCGTCGAGGACAAGCATGAGTTGGGCCAGCATGACCAGCCAGAGGCCCATGCTGCCGGCGCGGCGGCC
Organism: Arthrobacter globiformis; assembly: GCF_030817195.1. Lineage (NCBI taxonomy): Bacteria > Bacillati > Actinomycetota > Actinomycetes > Micrococcales > Micrococcaceae > Arthrobacter > Arthrobacter globiformis. Next base: position 1,518,612 of record NZ_JAUSYZ010000001.1, read on the forward strand.
GGATGGCGCGATCCCGGCGGACGCACGTGTGGCGATTGTGGATGTCATGGGGTGGTGTCCTGTTCTAGCCGAAGGGCTGACGTACACTAAGAGGAGAGATGCTCCGCTTAGAACTATACGGAGACACTCTCCGCTTTGCAACCATCTTTTGAGAGGTGTTTCTGTGCGCGCTGACGCTCAACGCAATCGCGACCGCATTGTGGAGGTTGCGCGTGCGCTTTTCCGCGCCAAAGGCTTCGATGCCGTCTCGATGGACGAGGTCGGCAAAGGGGCCGGGGTGGGCACCGGAACGCTGTACCGGCACTTCCCGACCAAAGAGTCCCTGTACGACGCGGTTCTTGAGGCTTGGGCAGAGAAGGTCAATGAGGCAGTCGACAGGGCGCTCTCGCTCGATGCATCGGCGCGGGAGCAGCTGTTGACCTGGCTGAGCGACTACGCAGCGATGCTGACAGAACACAAGGGTGCAGCCGCGCGGATCACTGCTGCGCTGGGCGACCCTGAGTCTCCATTCGCGGCGAAATGCACGACTTACATCAACGCGAATCAGCGCGTGATTGAGGCGTTGGACTCGGCCCTGCGCCCCGGGGTCGAGGCAATCCAAATCAGTCGGCTTGTTGGCGGGGCGGCTGCAGTCGCAGACAACAGCGAGCTTCCCGCCGACGCAGTGGCATCGATGCTTGCGATCGTCGCTGACGGACTGCTCGCTCCCTGACGGGTTCAGCGGGCGCATTCGAAGGCCGCGGGTCCGCCTTATGCTGACGCCCGGACGTACTGCGTCAGCATGAGGACCGGGTCAGAGGCGCGTGTCCGGCACCTTGGCACGGCTCGGACCCATGTGGCTGAGGCCGATCTGACCATCAACTACCGGGTTCGACAGGCTCAACCACCGGTGCGAAGCCGCTCGAGGGCCCAGTCCCAGTTGACCAGCTCCTGCTCGCGCCCGTCGTCCGTCTTTTCAGGCCGGCGGCGCCTAAGCCCTGGCCCACCCCGAGTTTTTGTCCAGCTGTCGTCGTCTTGGCACGGTTCAAACCGCGACAGCCGTACAAAAACTCGGGGTAATCTTCCGGCAGACACTAGGTAGCTGCGGCGGATTGAAGCAAGATGCTCGGTATGAAAAACGTCGTTATAGCCAGCCTCGCCTCAGCAGCCGTAGGTTTTGGCGCACTCACCGTAACTGTCCCGAGCAACGCGGCAACGGAGCCGCAGCAGATCTCTGGTCAGATCATCGTCAAGTTCCGCGACAGCGGCGCAGCGCTTGGCCTGCTGCGCCAGAATGGTCTCAGCGACGGCGTTGGCATCGGCAGCACTGGCGCCCACCTCATCAAGGTGCCGGCCGGCAAGGAATCTCAGCTCGTCGAATCCCTGAGCCGGAACCCGGCCGTTGAATACGCCGAGCCGGACCAGCTGGTAACCGCCGCCGTCGACGGACCCGACCCGGACTACTTCCCCCGCCAGTACGCTCTGCACAACGAGGGTCAGTCATTCACTAACACCAACGACACGGTTACTGTGGCCAGGGGCAAGGCCGACGCCGATGTGGACGCCGTCGAAGCATGGGAGGTCACTACCGGCGAGGGCATCAAGGTTGCCGTGCTCGACACCGGTGTCGCCACGGACAACGACGACATTGCAGCGAATGTCGCTCTGCACGCCAACTTCAGCACCGCGGCAACAGGCGAAGACAACTACGGCCACGGCACCCACGTGGCCGGCATTATTGCCGCCACCAGGGACGCGGAGGGTGTGTCCGGTGTATGCCCGGATTGCTCCATTCTGGACGGCAAAGTCCTGAACGACAGCGGTTCCGGCTCCACATCATCGATTGTCAATGGCATCAACTGGGCCGTTGAAAACGGTGCCAATGTGATCAACATGAGCCTCGGACAGCGCGTTTCATCGCGGGCACTCGAGGCTGCCGTCAACAATGCGTGGAACAAAGGGGTGGTGATAGTAGCCGCGGCCGGCAATGCCGGTACCCAGGCGCCGATCTACCCGGGCGCTTACCCCAACGTCATTGCCGTCGCCGCGACCGACAACAACGATGCCAAAGCCTCCTTCTCAACCTATGGCAAGTGGGTGGATGTGGCAGCGCCCGGGGTCAATGTCTACTCCACCTTCCCGAAGCACCCCTTCGAGATCGGCCGGCAGAACGGCCGCGAGATGGGCTACGACATCGCCAGTGGTACCTCAATGGCCTCACCTGTCGTTGCAGGCGTTGCCGCGCTTGTCTGGAGCACACCTGCAGGCACTGAAAACAAGACAGTCCGCGCAAAAGTCCAATCCACCGCCGACTCCGCGGTTTCCGGCACTGGCTCCTACTGGGTGCATGGCCGTGTGAACGCGTGCAAGGCTGTGGCTGGTGACTGCGACCAGCCCTGAGGTTTAGGACTGGAGCGACTGCATCACGGAGAGGTGACCGGCGCGGTCGGCGATGAGGCACTTGGCCAGGTACAACGGCCGGTTCGCGTGCCGGACGTACTGCGTCAGCACGAGGACCGGGTCCGAAGGGCGTAGGTCCAGCAGCTTGGCGCGGCTCGGGCCGACCTGGCTGAGGCTGATCTGGCACTCGCCCGGACCGAGTCCCCGGCCAGCCGCCTTGTTGAGGGCCGAGAGCAGGGTGGTGCCGCCGTCGTCCTTGACATCCAAGGGCGCGGCGGCGCCGCCGGCAAAACTGACAGGCTGGGCGGAAATGTTCTCCTGCAGGTGCGCAATGGGCTCGCCGTCGCGGATCAGGACAGACTCCCAGAGCCAGACGTCGCTGCCGGGGTCGACGCCGACGCCGGGGGCGACGAATTCGGAGGCCGGCTGTTTCTCGACCTGGATGCGCTTGATCTCGACCTGGTGGCCGGGGCCGCCGAGTACTTCCTCGAAGGGCCGGATGCGTTCGATGCCGATGCGGGGGAGGGTGTCGGAAACGAACCGGCCGACGCCCCGGCGGGCCCGGATGAGGCCGTCCTCCTCGAGCAGCATCAGGGCCTCGCGGACCACGGTGCGGCTGACCTTCATGTCGGCGCCGAGTTCGGTCTCGGTGGGGAGCATGGAGCCGGGTTGCAGCAGGTTGTTGCGGATGGCTTCGGCGATCCGGGAGTACACGGCAACCCGGAGCGGTGAGCCGGGGTGGGCCTCCACCGGCTGGGACAGGAACCGGACGGCTTCCTCGTGCACGTTATGCCTCGTTTGTGTGTTTTGTTCGGAGAGTCCCAGCGTAGCAAGTGGTACGTGCTTGTTGGACAAGGTGCGCGGTGCACCCGCATTGGATTCAGCTAGCAGACGGGGCACGACGCACCGCCGAGCAGTTAAGTAGACGTCGCTCTGATGTAGCATTTCCGAGTTCGGCCAAAGGCCAGTGGCCCCAACGGCCATCGGTTGATCAGCTCGAGGTCAGCTTGAGATGCGAAGAATTGACGACCTGCAGTCTGCGACCGTCGCTCACCATTCCAAGTGACGAGCGGGGACGAACGGCCATTCAGCTGTTTCGCGAGAAACGTCCCGACGAAATAACAGTTCCATCGCTGAGCAGGACATTTGTCACTCGTTCAGAAGTCTTGGTGCGGATCAAAGCTCGATGTCCTCGTGTCCCGTGTCGAAAGCGTCCACCACGTGGGCCCTTTCGCCGCAACGCCCGGCAGTCACTCGGCAAAGTACTGGGCCACGTCGTGCCTGAAGTCCCTAGACCAGCTCAAGAAACCTTCATCCGAAAAGCACATCTTCGGATGAACAAGGGAATGCAATTAGTCGGTACGCGCCCAGCTGGCGGCTATGAGTTTCTGCGACTCTGGGTCAAGATTTAGAGGGGCCAATTCATTCTGCCGCTCCCCATACAAGGGATGGAAGAAGCGATAACCAGTACTGCTTAGGTCCTTTAAAAACCAACTGGCGGGACGACGGCCAATGACCCACTCCTGCAAACGTGGATGGATCTTGGTCACCTCTGTACGTAGGAGGTGATCGTTATACTCATCGGTCAGATCACGCTGGTCCATGCGCATATAGAAACCGTGAATGCGAGTACGTAGCCACAAATCAATGATCAGCCCATCGGCTGTCGGCTGAAGCACGCACCGCTTTAACTTGGCATCGCGCAATCCTGGAACCCAACTGATCCCGGTCGTAATATTCCAAGTCTTGTCGAAGGTGGTAGAAGACGGCAGTTGTTTTCGCATGATGTGCCGGTCCAGGTCGGAGGTCAGCGAGTTCACCTTGGAAAACAGCTTGTGCATTGCCGTCAGATTTGCTTCTAGAATCGAATCACGTTGCCTCCGACGCTCTGCACCCCGTCCGATGAAGTACGCGGCCGCAACAGAAATGACCGAGACGAAAGCTCCTATGGCTGGAGGCAAAATTACCTGCCAACCGCTCACAGGCATGTTCCAATCAAGCATCAGTACCCCTTTTCACTGCCAGCAATCCTAACCGGCACAGTTAGCTGCGCCCGCCCTTAATGTCGGCTGCTGCCGAGCCGCGGTCTCGACCGGCTCAACTGGCGGGGGAGCCGAGCCGTTCGAGCGCCCAGTCCCAGTTGATTAGCTCCTGTTCGAGGCGGACCCCTGAACCGTAGGCGGCGTTGCCCAAAGATACGTAGAGTTCCGACTCCTCCGGTGTGAGCCTTGTCAGGGCAGCCCTCGACGGTGACGGCTCCTGGCCCCACGCATCCCTGTGCGCGAGCAGGGTCTCTTCGTCCATCAGCACGCTCTCCACCAAAGGGTGTACCGCGCGGAGCTGGTCAAGGATGTGGAAGCCATGCGTATCGATGTCGCCCCAATACAGGATTTTGCAGTTACGAAGCCACGCCGCATCCCGCAGCGACGAGAAACCATACCCGGCGCCATACAGGGCAAGCGTTCCGGGACGCTCCGGCAGTGCAAGGAAATTGACCTGGTTCTCGGTCGCAATCACCTTGTGTACGGGCAGCTGCAGCGTGCTGAACGCCTCTGCGGTCACGGTGATGTCCCGGGCGCCGCCAAGGGCAGGAATCGCGGGGTCGAGGATGCGGAACCGGACGAGCTCGGGCGGATGCAGGAACCCATGGCGACGGGCAAAGCGTGCCGCCGCAGTACGACCGACACCGTTTTCCAATGTTGCGTCGGCGCCAGTCACATCCGGTTCGACCTCTTCTACGGCACGTTCGGCGTCGACCTCCGTCCTGCCGCTATCTGGGCAGGGGGTGAGCGCAGCCAGCAGCTGATTTATATCCTGCCGGTGACCCTCGATGAATTTCGTGTGGACCCCGGGCAGTCCGAGCTGCCTAACATAGATGCCCGGCTCGGGATTATCTCTAAGCCACAGCGCTACCCGCGCCGCGGCCAGGACGTCGGGTCCCAGCGCCAAAACTCTCAGCGGCCGCCGCGCCGCCCAAGCGTGCAGCAGCGGATCCAGCCCACGAAGACTCGCTGCCAGCTCCCGGAACCGCGTCGCCTCCCGGGTTTTGCCGACAAACCCGATCTCGTCCTTCACGGTCGCGAACACTGCAGCCGCCGGAATCCGGTTGGAGCCGATGGTGTTGCGTCCCACCTCTGTCGTTTCCAAGTTGAATTGACCGGCCGCAGCAAAGAGCTCAGCGGCCCAACTGCGGGCAGCACCGTAATCACTCAACAGTTCGCCCGCCGTCGGACGCTTCAATGTACGACGGCGCGGATACGCGCCGGACGGTTCCAGGAGCTCCCGCAGCAAAGCACCGCTGTTCCAAGCCTTCAGCGACTGGGCGCGCAGCCCCGAAACTGTGGTCCAGGAATCAACCGGCACGCCGGTCCCGTTCGTCCCGGTATTCCTGGATGGTCATGTTGCGCAGCTGCGAGTCGTCGCCGTTGGTGTTCGCCACGAATCCCACGTGCGAGACGAAGGGTTCGATCACATGAATTTTCTGCAGTGGCGTGACGATCAGCAGCTGAAGTCTCATCCGCTGGAACAGCTGCAACCCGTACCGTGCGGACTCGTCGGAACCTCGGCCGAATGCCTCGTCGATCACCACGAACCGGAAGCTTCGGCCGGACTTCTTCCCGGCTTCCGCGCTCGCTGAACCAGCCCCGGACCCCAGCCCGAACTGGAACGAAAGTGCCGCCGCGAGGATCGTGTACGCAAGCTTCTCCTTCTGGCCGCCCGACTTGCCGCCCGAATCCGTGAAGTGCTCGAACTCCTCGCCGGTCTCGGTCCACTTTTCCGACGCCGAGAACGTGAACCAGTTCCGCACATCCGTGACCTTGTCCGTCCACCGTTCATCCAGCGTGGTCAGTCCCTCGCGTCCCCGGAAGCGCTCGATCAGGCGCTCCACCTGCAGGTACTTCTGCTCCGAGTACTGGTCCTCGTCGCCGATGGTCCCCTCCGAGCATGCCCGCAGATCCACGCCGAACTCGCGCACGTCCTGGTCCGACGTATTCTGGTGCTCCAGCTGGATGTGCCGGCCCGGGTTGTACTCAATCCCGGCCAACGACTGGTTGATCTCGCCGATCCGGTTCACAATGTCCTGCCGCCGGCCGTCCAGGAACGCGTTGAACGCCACCACCTCGTGGATGGTGTTCTGGTTGAGGGATTCCTTGAAGTGCGCCTCGAACCGCGGAAGGTCGTTGCTGACCAGCTGCTCCAGCAGCCGGTTATAGTCCGGCACGGCCTCAAGGGCGGCATCGATGTCCGTGGTCTCGTTCGGGTACTTGTTGCGGAAATCCGCCATCAGCCGGACGGTGCCTTCCGCCGCCCGGGCGATCCGCTTGGACAGCGCGTCGATGGTGTCCGTCAGCCCGGCGCGGACGGTGCTCTCCGCCGTGCCGGTGTTCTTGTACGTCAGCGTTTTGTCCCCAAGCGCCGCTTTGGTGAGATGTTCGACGGCGGCCAGCACCCCGCCGTCGTTCGTCAGCGGGGTTTCCGCGAGAATGCCGCGGCATTCCTCAATCGCTTCCGCGATGTCCCTCGCGTCCTTCTCGTTCGCGCCGAGACGCTCGCGCAGCTTGCCGGCGCGTTCTTCCAGCCGCTCCAGCTCGGCGGCCACTGCGGACTCCTTGGCCGTCAGCTGCTTCAGCACGTCGCTGGCGGTCTCCAGCTCGAGCTTCTCCGCCTTCAGTTCCTCGATCCGCCGGGCGGTGAGCTGCCAGCTGATCTCGCCGAAGTCCGCCACCGAGCGCACGGCGCCGAGCTGCTGGTTCTGCGTTCGCAGGGCATCCAGGGCCGCGTCGACCTTCTTCAGCTGCGCCTGCGTGACCCCGAGCTGGCCCCTGACCTCGTCCTGCTCGACGAGGAAGCGGCTGATCTTGTCGTGGTTGTCCCAGCCGAGCACAAAGTTGCGCCGGTCCGTGAGTTCCCGCCGGTCGTCCTTTTCGTGCCTGCCGCGGCCGCCCTTGAGCTGCCCGTTGACCGTCAGCGCCTTGGGATAGCGGCGGAAGTCCTCGAGGGTGTCGCAGCAGACATGGTCGAACCGGGTGGCGAGCTCATCCAGCAGGAAGTTGCGGAACGGGGTGCCCGGCTTGATGGCGATCTTCGCGGCCAGCGTTCCCGGCTCGGCGGCCCGGGCCGCCGGAGATTCGCCGATCCGCAGGTAGACCAGCCGGCCTCGCAGGTTGTTGGCATCCACCCAGCTGCTCACGGCCGCATAGTGTTCGGCCGGCACCAGCAGGGACAGCGCGAAGCCGTGCAGCGTGCGCTCGGCCGCGCCCTCCCAGGCGCCCTCGCCGTCACGGACGCGGAGCAGTTCGCCGGCGTACGGCAGCGCCGCTTCCGGGATGCCCGTTCCGTCGCACAGCCGACGGCGGAGTTCCAGCTGGGGGAGCGGCAGCAGGTTGGGGCGGGACTGCAGGCTGCGCAGTTCCGCGCCGAGTTCGGCCAACCGTGCGTTGAGCTCGGTGCGGGTGATGGTGAGCTTTGTCCGGTCGTCCTGCAGCTCACCGGACTGTTCGCCGAGCTGTTTCTCCACATCGCCGAGCCGGGCACGGTTGGCGTCGAAGAGCACCCGGTCCTCGGGCGGCCGCAGTCCCAGGTCTTTCGCGGCCGCGCCGTAGGTGTCGAAGCGCTGCCGCTGGGTCATCGATTCCACGGAGAGCCGCGCAATGTCGGCGTCGATGGCTGCCAGCCGGCCGCCGCCGTTGGTGCGGATGTCCTCCTGGACGGCCTGCAGCTCGTGCTTCTTGCCGGTGATCTCATTGCGCAGCTTGGTGCTGTCCTCCTGCAGCCGCTCGCCGGTGCGTTCCAGCTCCGCCTGGTGCTCCAGGCTGAGCTGCAGCTTCCGGTCCGTGAACCAGGGATGAAGCTGATCCCGTTGCTGGCGCGCCAGCTCATCCTCGTGGCTCAGCTCGGCGTGCTGGGCGGCGCCCTCCCTGATCGGCGTCAGTAGGGCGATCTGGTCCTTGGCCCGCAGCACGGCGTCGTGGGCCTTCTTCAGGTCGTCGAAGTGGTGGATGAGGTTGCCGATGCGCTCGGCAACGTTGTCCTCCTCCAGCATGTTGGTCCGGACGAACGAGGTGATGTTCTCCACCTGCTTCATGGACACCGTGCGGTGGAACAGCTCCATGGCCTGGTTGCCGCTGATGCCGAACTGGCGCTTGAAGGCCGCGGCGTAGGGGTCGAAGGTGTCGTGCACGGAGGCGCCGGCGGCACGGAGCTTCTTCTTCAGCTTGGCCGGGTCCTGGCCGAAGTTGGAGAAGTCGGCCGCAATCGACTGGTCCGCCTCGGCAAGCGAGTAAAAGCGGCTGGGCGTGCCTGCCTCCTGGGTGGCCCAGAGCGTGATGGCCAGGGTGACCGACTTGCCCAGTACGGCATTCCGGAAGACTCCAAGCACCACGGTCAGGGAGCCGGTGCTCCGCAGCGCCACGGGCTTGGAGTACTCGCCGCCGATGCTCCGCGTGCTCTTGTGGAAGCCGCGGACATACGACATCAGCGAGCGTTCCTTCTTCTGCGCGCCCGCCGCCTTGTTGTACTCGATCCGGTTGGCCGGCAGCAGCAGCGTGGTGATGGCGTCCACCACTGTCGACTTCCCCGATCCGATGTCGCCGGTCAGCAGACTGTTGGCACCGTCCAGCCGGAACGTCCGCACGCCCTGGTGGAACGTGCCCCAGTTGAGCAGCTCCAGACGGTGCAGCCGGAAGCCCGGGGGAGTGCCGCCGTCGTCCGTCTTTTCTTCCAGGCTGAACAGGGTGTCCTGCAGTTCAGTGCTCACTTGCTATCCTCCTCAGAGGCGCCTGCGCCCAGCGGTCCGGCGAGCGTCGCACGGTAGTCCGCCAGCCGCGAGTCGAACTCCTCCAGCCATTGGGCGTCCACGAATGCTTTGAGAATGCGGGCCACCTCGTACGTGTCCGCCTGACCCTTGAGCTTCCGAAGAAAACCGAGCTCTACGACTTTCTTGATGTCGGCCCGGAGCCGGTCCAGAGTCCGGGCCTCGTTGCTGGATTCCGGCCGGAACAGCGCAACCATGTCCACGATCTCCTGCTCAGTCATGATGAGCCTGACCTCGCTGCTGTTGATATCGAACTCCATTATGCGGCGGCGGAGGAGCACCAGCAGGAGGCTGACGTTGAAGGTGAGGGTGCGGCGCGCGATGAGCCGGGGAAGCGTACTGTCGGGATTCTCTCGCGACTTCAGGAATGCGTAGCCCTCGGACTCGTCCAGGATCAGGTCCAGCCCCAGCACGGACACGTAGTCGCGGACCTGGGAGGTCAGGCCCAGCAGCGACTGCCAGAGCTTCTCGTCCCCTTCGGCGTACAGCACGCCTTTGAAGAGCCGGGTGACGACGCTGGGAAGTTCCTCGGGCGTCCGGGTTTCCGTTTCCGCGGTGCTTGCGGAATCTGCTGCCGGGTTCATGCGGGCCTTCCGAAGATGATCTGTTCGAGGGTGGCTTCGCGGATGCTGCCGTCCTCCAGCTGCCAGGAAATCTGCTGCTCGGCCTCCGGGTTGATACTGGCCCAGTCCGACTCCGTGGCCAGCTGGTAGTAAGCCACGATCTCCGCGAGCCCCTGTTCGATGGGGTGGGCCGCGGTGATCTCCGCGAGGGTGGCCTGTTCCGCCTCGGCCAGCACGGCATCGATATTCGACTTCAGGCGCTCCTTGTCCACGTGGAACTGGCTGAACAGGGCGCCGGCGTCCACGTCCGCGTCATCGGCGGTTTCGACGACGTCGTCCACCATGACCCGCCGGCTCGGCTCGTAGAGCGGGCGTTCGAACGGCAGGATGATGTCCACTGACGGCGCGGCGATCGTCATAAAGTCCCCTGGCGGCGGCTGCTCCCGGGCGGCAAGGGCACCGGACTCGACGCTCCGGATGAGCTGCATGATGCGCTTGTTCTCCAGGAACACCTTGTCATCGAGCAGCCGGCGCATCTGCTGGGACAGCTGGCGGACGGTGCCCTGGGTCTGTTCGACAGCGGGCAGCCAGTCCTGGTGCAGGTTGGTGACGGCGTGCAGGTTATCCATCTTGGCAAGGGCTTCGATCTGTGTGGCCCGCTGGAGGAGCTCCTGCAGTTTTCTCCGGGACTCCGGCGACATGAGGTAGTCCCAGCAACCCTGGAAGGTCCGGCCCTGCAGGGAGCTGCTGATGTCCTGCTGGTTGGCGAAGATCGACTCCAGTAGCTCGCCTTGGGTGCCGTCCCAGGTGGCGATCTGCTCGCGGACCTGGCGGTCCAGCTTCCGGAAGTTCTGCTCGACCTCGCGGAAGTCCGAGAGGAGGTCCTTGGCCAGGGCGGTTAGCTGTTGGAAATGGTCGAGTGCCTCCGGGGCCGTCATGACCCGGATGTTCCCATCGCGGATGCGCTGCATCTCGGCGTCGATGGCGTCTCGCTGGTTTTGGAGTTCTTTGAGGCGTACATCAGGGTCCGTCTCGGACTGCTGGACCAGCCGCTCGAGGACGGCGAAGATGCTGGTGAGCCGCGACTGGGTGGCCACGAAGTCGCGGCCGCGCAGGCTTTCCACCCAGCGGACCACATCCTCCGCGGCGGCGGTGAGATCGTAGCGCGGCTCGTCCTGGCCCTGGATGTAGTACTTCCGCAGCCAGGCCCTTTCGGGGGCGGCCCAGTCGTCGAGGTATTCCGACGCCTGGCGCGGGAACTTGTCCTCGCCGTAGGCATCGCGGAGGCCGAAAAGAACGTCGTCCAGGCTGTCGATGAGCTGCTGCCTGCCGAGGTTCCGCTGGTTCGGCCCGGTGAAGGCCGCCATGAAAAACGAGATGGCGAGCGGGGCGTTCTGGGCACGCAGCAACGACCAGCCTGCATGGTTCTCACGCAGGGCGTTGATTGCGTAGTAGTCCATCGCGTCCCGTGGTGTTTGATGCGTCACGTCCTGTGTTCACTCTAAAGGGCACCGCGGACATCCGCGTTGCGGTTTGCCTACGGGAGGGGCTGGCGCTCGCCGACTGCAACCGCGCCGTCGAGCGTGACGTACGACCGCCGTCGTCCTTCCAGCCTTTCCTGCTGCGCGGGCGACGGAATCTGCGCCCCTTTCGCGCGGTTGCATCTGCTGCACGCCGCGACGAAGTTCTGCAGGCTGGTGGATCCGCCCTTGGACCACGGATAGAAGTGGTCGCCATGCTCTGCCGGACGTGAACACCGACGGCGGAAGCCGGCCTCCATCTCGCACTGGCCGCCGGCCCGGGCCATCCCTTCGCGGCGCTGCTGGCGCGTGAAGCGGCGAACGGGATCGCGGCGGCGCACGTCGCGGGAGCGGATGATGAGCACTGTGATGATCAGGGCAACAATGACGAGCCCCGGGGCTGTGATCGCCGCCAGGACGCCGTCGAACATCTCGCGCATGATGCTGGCGACCGAGGAGCCGGTCTTGCCGAGCGTTACGTGGGTTGTGTTCGGCTGGAAGGAAAGGATGACCGCGGCGATGAGCCAAACAATGGCCGCGAGGTATGCCATCCGAAGGGCCACCCGTGTCCAGTAGATGCGCTTCAGTTCCAACATTCGGTCTCTCCCCAACAAGACTCCGGCAAAGTGATTCAGGCGATGTCCTGTTCACTGAGGGAGATCGTACTTTGGTTTCTGTGGGCTCGGTTTCGACAAGCTCAACCAGCGGAGTAATTTCAACAGGCCCGCGCTGGCAGGCCCAGTTAGTTATCTGGGCGATGGTAGCGACAGAATGTTCTGGAGCGGATCTGCCCCTGGGTTGGCTTCGTCAAAACCGGCTATCCGCCTTTTCATGACGTGCCGAATTAAGGAATTCCCGTTGCAGATCAACAAACAGACGCTGAAAGAAGACGGGTTCTCCGGATTCCGGTCGTTCAAAGAGCTGGACATCAACCGGGTTCCCCAGGCCCCCGGTATCTATGCAGTGCTCAAACCTGAGGGATTCGAGCGGTTGTTCCTTGCGAAGAGCGTTGGGGGCCGGTTCAAGAAGCGGAACCCGTCCTTGCTCCAAGCGGCGTTGGAGGCAGAGTGGATCGAGGACGCGGATGTCCTCTACATCGGGAAAGCAGGTCCCGGAAGCACCGGCAATCGCGGACTCCGAAAGCGCATTCAAGAGTTCGCTGACTTCGGCCGGGGGAAGCCTGTTGGCCACTGGGACGGGCGGCTCATTTGGCAGCTCAGCGACTCCCAATCACTGGTCATCGCGTGGAAGGAGTTGCCAGCAGCCGAGGTGAATGCTGCAGAAGCCGCCTATCACGCGAAATTCATCGGCACGTACGGGAAGCTGCCCTTCGCCAACCTGGTTCAGGCCAGGGCGTAGGGACACGCATGCCCCAGGCATGATTTTGGTGGGTTCTGGTTCCGGGCAAACTGCTCTACCTTTTTGCTATGGCCATGGGCAAGCAACGTTGCTCTGACCCTTTATAGGAATTTCTACTCAGTGAGGAGTGGGAAAGGTCATGCCTCTCCGGACCAAAATTTTTCTTGGAGTCCTCGTTCTGTTGCTGGTTGTCGGCGGCGGAGTGTTTTTGTACAACGACAACATCAAAAGGAGCCGGGCAAGCGAGTACCACCCCGAGATCACTCCGGCAGATTTCACCACCAACATCACCAATAAATACTTTGCACTCCCCGTCGGCAAGAAAATGACGTATGAGACCGCTGACCAAGGAGGGGTCACCGAAAGGATCGAGATTGAGATCCTGCCGGAGAAGATGCAGATCGAGGGCTTTGAGACGGTCGTCTATCTGGACAAAGAATACAAGAACGGGCAGCTGGTAGAGGAAACACGGGACTACTTGGCACAGCATAAGAACGGTGACGTGTGGTACTTCGGGGAGGACGTGAACAACTACTGGAATGGGATGCTGATCCACCACGCGGGCAGCTTCCTCCACGGAAAAGATGGAGCAAAAGCCGGGATTTGGATGAAGGCCGAGCAGCGAGTTGGTGACTCCTATCGGCAGGAATTCTACATTGGCAATGCGGAGGACATGCGGGATACCATCGCCACCGGCCAGACCGTATCCACGAAAACCGCCAAGTACACCGACTGCGTCAAGGTCTACGACTGGACGCCGCTTGAGAAGAACTCACGGGAGCATAAATACTACTGCCCCGAAGTCAAGTCATTGGTCCTTACCGAGGACCTGGAGACGGGCAGCCGGTCAGAACTCGTTAACGTTGTGCAGCCGTAGGGTCGATTAGCGCTGGCTTAGTTAGGACAGTCTCAGCCACGGGGCTTGGTTTCGACAGCCTCAGCCACGGGGCTTGGTTTCGACAGCCTCAGCCACGGGGCTTGGTTTCGACAGCTTCAACCAGCGGGGCCTGTCTTCGGCAGGCTCAAGCAGAAGCAGCGGCGCTCACACGCCGTAGAAGCTCTCGCGGGCCTCGGCATACCGTTCCCGGACGCCGAAGCCCCAGTCGCCTTCGGGTTCGTAGGCGGCTTCGACGCATGGCCGATGACCAGGGCGGCGATGGCCAGGCCGCGACCGCCAAAAGCTCGCGCTGACGTCTTGTTCGGTCGTGCCAAAGCTGCCGCCGGCAAGACCTTCGCCGATCTTGCCTGAAACTTTCGCCGATCTTGCCGGAACAGGGTGACCATCATTTCATAGCTTGAAGGGGTGGACACCATGGCGGACGACAATGAAGTGCTGGACCGGGTTTCCCCGCGACAACAGCAGGAAGTCGACAACCAGGCGGCATTCCCTCGATATCTGCCGAAGGGTGAAAATGCGCAAGGGGGTGAGAATCTTGAACGACTACGTTCCCCGTCCTGCTGCACCATATGACGCGCACTGGGTCATCAAGCACGACCTAGCGAACATCATCGCCAAATACACCGATAGGGGCGACCAGATAACCGCCGCTGTCTACATCGAAGCAATTGCCCGTTACGACGGCGACTGAATCTGGCAACCAGCGGGCTTGGGTTCAAGGTGCGCCGCAGACATCTGCTGTCTGCCTACGGGAGGGGCTGGCGCTCGCCGACCGCAACCGCATCCTTGAGCGTGACGTACGTCCGCCGTCGTCCTTCCAGCCTTTCCTGCTGCACAGGCGAGGGGATCTGCGCGCCTTTCGCGCGGTTGCACCTGCCGCACGCCGCGACGAAGTTCTGCAGGCTGGTGGATTCGCCCTTGGGCCACGGATAGAAGTGGACGCCGGAACGGCCGGCGCCATCGTCCAGAGCAACTTTCGGCGCCACTTCCATGTTCCGCCAACTCACCGAACTGCGCCGCCTCCTGGGACTTGCCCAGCACTCTGGCCATCTGCCGGAAAGGGGGGCGGGCAACGGGCTGCGCCGACGTCGTTAGAAGTTGCCGCGAGGAGTGCCCATATCAGGCGCGTCCGAAAAGCTCTGGACTATCAACCTTTAAAGAACCTGGGGTGCAGACGAAGAAGTGGGGCTGTGCTACGGGGGCAAACGGAACGATCAGCCATTTGTTGCCGTAAAGCTCCACATAGGAGTCGGAGGGGCAACGTGCAAAGGCTTCTTCGCGGGTCATGTCTTCGTTCCCTTCCATATACTGAGGATTTTGGCGATAAACATTGATCAGGTCAGCTCCGACGCATAGTCCCCCGGCCTGCATTGAGGCTTCGTATGTAAAGGGTAGGCATCGGTTTCGTTACAGTCAAGTATTGTAACGTTACCGTTCTATCCGGCCGAACGACGCCGGTAACGCCCATCGGCCTGATGCCGCACGGCTGCCAACGGACACATGCCGGGCAACTTGCACGTCTTCGTCGAGAACCAACCGGTCACCTCGATCGTCAACACAGTCAAGGATCTGTTTGCACAACGGCCGGTCGGCAGCGGCATGCGGATCGCCCTCACGTGGTGCCTCGGCATCCTGGCCCCGCCTACGTCGTCGCCATGGCCGCTGACCGGCCAGGATCAGCTAAGGGCGGCGCTCCGGTTCATGCCGGGGCCAGGGATCCTTACCGAGTGGACGTTGCGGCGAAATCGCTGGCTAAGGCTCACTTGCCCGGGGCTACCTTGTAGGAGCTGCTGATGGCGACGCGGTTAAAAGTGTTGATCGACATGGTCACCCAGGTGAGGGCCGACAACTGCCCCGGAGTCAGGTGCTGCGCGGCGGACTCATACTCGCCCACGTTGGAGTGAGAGTCATTGATCCTGGTGACGTACTCGGCCAAGGCCAGGGCCGACCGCTCCTGCTCATTAAAGTATCCCGTCTCCCTCCAGGCCGGTAACACACTGAGCCGTTCCGGACTCTCTCCCTTGGCAATGGCGTCAGCTGTGTGCATCCGAAGGCAGTATGCACACCCATTGATCTGGGACACCCGTATCTTTACCAGTTCAATGAGAAGAGGATGGAGGTTCTCGGCGAGTGCCGCCTGGTCTGACATCCCAGCCAGCCTGATGAGTATTCCGTACAGCTCCTGATGCCTGCTGCCGATATTGGTGCGCGCCGCAGTTGTTGTGCTGGTCATGGCGTCCGGTCCTTTTCTGTCGTTGGAGATTTTGCATTCCGGGGGAGATTCAATGTCATTTCCGTGGTGCTCCTGATCTTGAGAAGCGCAGATCCTGCGAGCGTCAGGCGGGGATGTCCTTCGGCGGCCGATAGCAGGCTGCAAGGAGTCCCACTCCGGCAACCCCGCCAACTCCTACGGAGATGAGAAGCCCCGGCAGTCCTTCGAGCAAGGGCGAACCGAATATCAGCCAGTCCAGACTCAGATGTCCTGGCCCCGTGATTGCTATGGAAATCGCCGCGACGGCAAGCATAAAGGTGTACTCCCACCCTCCGGAGGTTATGAGGAAGCCCTTTTTACGATGGACGGTCCACGCTGCTACCAGCATGAGTGCCACAAATGCAGCTGAGGCGAGAGAGGTCAGGAGGCCGGCGGCAAGGGCAAGACCTGCGGCAATTTCAGTGCCGGCTGCCAACCAGGCATGGAAGGCAGCCGGGCGCATGCCAAGGCTTGTGAACCATTTGCTTGTGCCGGATATTCTCCCGCCCAGGAAGAGTTTGGCGTATCCGTGAACTGCCATGGTGATGCCGATGCCGAGCCTGAGCACTAAGAGCGCTATGTCGAAACTGGTCAATGGGTTCCTCGATCAATGGGTTGGAATGGATTAGGTCGCAACTCGGTCTAGTTAAGTTACGAGTATTGACTGTAACTTAACTCTAGCCTACTTTGGTGTTGTCCCTATCACATGTGCTGTTTGTGAGCGCATCGATGTACCCGTTGGATCTGCCGTGCGGATCGAACGGGCGGACCTCCGACTAGAAACCAAAGAAAGGCGTGCGATATCCGTGAATGTCCCGCCCCTGCATCCTCAGCTACAGAACGAAGAAGTTCGCCTGACGGACGTAATCGACAACAGACCCCTCGGCCGCTTCCACTACCTCATTCTCTTCTTGTCCGGTGCCGTCATGTTCCTGGACGGCTTTGATACCCAGTCGATTAGTTTTGCCGCTCCGGTAATCGCAAAGGAGTGGGGCCTGCCGGTCGTTGCATTGGGACCCATTCTTTCTGCCGCAATCGTCGGTCTCATGATTGGGTATCTTGTGCTCTCGCCTTTGGCGAACAGGGTTGGCAACCGACGGGTTGTCATCGTGTGCACTGCCATGTTCGGCTCGCTTACGTTAGCGTCGGCCCTGGCAATGGAGCCGAACCATCTCATTGCCTTAAGGTTCCTGACCGGTGCCGGCCTTGGGGCAGTGATCCCGAGCGTTGTGTCCCTGACCAGTGAGTTCGCCCCTAAGCGGCGGCGTTCGAGCTTCGTGATGTTCATCTACTGTTGGCTTGCTTTAGGATTTGTGGCTGCCGGCATCTCATCAGGTTTCATCATTCCGCTGCTGGGGTGGCGCATGATGTTCGTTATCGGGGGCCTGGTGCCGCTTGTTCTGCTTGGGTTCCTCATCCGGTACCTTCCGGAGTCGCCGCGCTTCCTCTTGAGGGAAGTGGACGGGCAAGCGAGGGTTCGCGCGATCCTGCAGCGGCTTCAGCCGGATCTTCCGGCGGCAGCGAATATCGTCAACGACGGCGAAAACCATGCATCGAAAAGGGCCAAGACGCAGGTTGCCGAGCTCTTTCGCCGCAAGTGGCTAATCAGCACAATCCTGCTGTGGCTGGCCTTCGTAGCAAATCTTGCCGCATTCTATTCAATTCAAAGCTGGCTGCCCACCATCGTGGGCTCCCTCGGCCGGGCTCCGGAAATCGTCATCGCCGCGACCGTGCTGACGACCATAGGGGGAATCGTCGCGGCCGCAGCCATTGGCCCCGCAATGGACCGCATCAGCCCCTTCGGCACACTCGGAACCGTGTACCTTCTCGGTGCCGTGTTTGTTGTGGCGCTAGGTGCCGTTCTGGGCGCGGGAACCGAAATGCTGCTCGTGACGGCGTTCTTCACAGGAGCCTGCGTCACGGGTGGGCAAATGAGCGTGATAGCGCTCGCTACTGTTCTCTACCCGCCCCACATGCGATCGGCAGGAGTCGGATGGGCCTTGGGCATGGGACGCCTGGGTGGAATTGCTGGCCCGCTGCTGGTGGGTGTTGCCCTCGGCGGTGGAATCGCCCCTCAGCAGGTTTTCCTGGTGATGGCGGGGGCCCTGGTGGTCGCAGGAGTCAGTGTCCTGATTCTGGGGCGCATGCACCGCTAAGCGCTGGCGTGGGAGGGGCCTGTTCTCTGAGGCAGGGAACCGGCCCCAAGTCATGTGTCGGTAGCGAGAAATGGGCGTCCTGGAGTGCTTTTGGTGCTGGCATTCGGTTCTGTGTCAGCGCTAAGGGCCCCTAGTCGGGGTTGGCAGCGATGGCTGGCCAAATGACCTGCACGACCTTCTCGGCCAGGCCGGCCCTATCCGTATCCGCGCGCAGGAACGCGGCAAAATAGCTGCCGAAGCACATTGAGGCAATGGTGCTTTTGTCAATTCCCTGCTTGACCGCTCCCCGATCCTGAAGGCTGGCCAGCGTGCGCTCCAGGAGGTTCACCCGCGGTTCAACGGCGTGCTCGGTGAGAATTGACATCAGCCCGGGGGTGCGATTGGTCTCGCCCATGAAGTTTCCCATGAGGATCATCGCATCGGGATTGAAATAGGTGGGATCCAGCCGGCGAACAGCCTCAGTCAAGGCCTCCAGGGGCGGAAGTTCATCCAGATTCAGGTTCGGGTAAGTGTTCCGTTGCTCGCGAAAGCCGTAGTCCAAGGCATCGACCACCAGTTCGAACTTCCCAGGCCACCGCCTGTACAAGGTGGGGCGGGTCACGCCGGCATCTGCCGCAACGTCGCCAAGGGTCATCTTGGAGTATCCGTCGAGAACAAGCCGACGGCGGGTCGCCTTGATAATGACCTCGTCAACGGCAGGATCTCTGGGCCTGCCGCCTTTGGAAACCTCAGTCTCGGCACTTTCATCCGGGGTCCGGTCCGCTGGCTTCGTGGCCACCCACAACCTCCAATATTAGGTTACGTTACGATCTCTCAACGTAACAGAAGACGCCGCTGTCCGATAGTGACGACCGGCAGGCCAAGTAGAAATTTAGAGGTTAGGTTACAGCTATTGACTGTAACTTAACCTCGGGTTAGTGTTATTGCATCGCAGCACAAGCTGGCGATTACGAATCAGGAGACCAATCATGAACGCACTTCAGGAGCTCATCGACCGGAGCATCCCTTTCCTTGACGAAGTCAAGAACCGCACTGCCGGCGGTGAACTCGAAACCTGGCTGAACGAAAACTATGGTCCCGGCACCCCCTTGTTTGAGGATCTTTCCCGGATGATTACTGAGGGTGTCCGCGACGGCTGGGCGGCCAACATCGAAGTTGATGGTCCGAACTACAGGCGGAGCCGGCTCGCTGATCCCAGCGATGTGCTCAACTACTTCAGCATCACGGCGGTGTACATGAACAGTGTGGAGCCCTACCGCGGCGATTACCACCAGCACCCTTACGGGGAGCTGAACCTCGTGGTGCCCCTCGATCCCGAAGCCAAGCTCGCCGGACCCAACGGCTGGTCAGGACCGGGATGGACAGCTCCAGGGCCCGGCAGCCACCACTATCCGGAAGTTAAGGGCGGAGCGCTGATCGCACTCTTCTTCCTGCCCGCCGGCCGCATCTCCTACGACATCACGCCCAGCTACTAAGCGGGGGAAACAATGTGCCAATGCAAGTGCGGGGGCGTATGCAGCACGGTGACCCGCCCCGCCCTACAGCGGATGAGTGTCGAGGAAGCCCTGCTTAGCAGGCGCAGCGTACGTGCTTTCTTGCCGAGGCCGGTTTCCAGAAGCACCGTTGAGAGGATCTTGGAGCTTGCCTCCCGCTCAGCCAGCAATTCGAATGGGCAACCGTGGCAGGTCCACATTCTTTCCGGTACCGCAAAGGATCGCCTAACAGCAGCTCTCCTGCAGGCCCATGACGCCGGAGAACGCGTCCAGAGGTGCGAGTTCGACTATCAGCCACGCCCGGACGAATGGGTGGAACCCTTCCAGTCCCGGCGGAGCGATTTCGGCCAGGGCCTCTACGGCGAAACGCTGGGGATAGACTTCACGGACCTTGCTGCCAGGGACGCCCATCACCGACGCAACTATGAGTTCTTCGGAGCTCCAATCGGCATCTTCCTCACGGTCAGCCGTCACCAGTTGGACAGTGCGCTCATCGACGCCGGTTTGTTCCTGCAGGCTACGATGCTTGCTGCGCGTGCGTCAGGACTCGACACCTGCCCCCAAGCCTCGTTCCTGGATTACTACCCGGTCATTAGAAGCCACCTGGAAATCCCAGACGATCACAGGATCATCTGCGGACTGTCCCTGGGATATGCGGACACATCACACCGGTTGCACAGTTTCACCACCCCGCGGCAACGCGTGACGGACTTTGCAACCTTTTACGAAGACAGGGCTGAGGGCACAATGACAACGGGCGGCCTTACCTCAGGCACAGCGTCATCTCCGCAATGGCCGGATCACGAGATCTGTGCTGGCGGCCAAACCCGCATTGCTCACGCGGCTTGGGCCGGCTGGATGCAGGACTCCCCGGAGCATTCCGTTGGAGAACCCGGCAGCTCAGTCTGACCGGCCAGGCATTTCACACCTTCACCGAACGCATTCCCGAGGGCAGCTGATGGGGCAAATCAGGCAAGGGTACTTTGAGGGAAACTTCAGGCACTTTCTGGTCGACGAAAGCTTGGGCACGTTCCTCCTTGGAGAGGTCATTGAGGACTGGGCCGAAATCCCAGTCAACGTGACAGTCGTCCTGACCAGCCCGTTCCTACCTCCCAAAGTGGGGAGGACAGACGGCGCCATGGAGAATGGAGCGGCCATCTGGCTGATTAGTGACTGGACCAGACGGCTGATCCTCAGAGACGACGGTTACGACGTCCGTCCGGTTACCGCGCGTCGGGGCGGCGGCATGGTGCCGCTGTAACTCAATAACGACCGCGGGAGAGACCGACGACTGCCGGTCTCTCCCGCCATAAGAGTAGGAAACAAACTAGTTCTGGAAGGCCCTCGTGGAAAACCAAATTGATTCACCGGCCCGGAAGTCTTCGGGCGGGACCTTACGCAGTCCCTGCAATGCCCCGTTGTTGGCGCTCGGGCTCGCCGTCGGGCCGGTCATTGCACTTGGGTTTATGCGGTTCGCCTATGCATTGCTGCTTCCCGCCATGAAGTCTGATCTGGACTGGTCGTACGCGACTGCAGGAGGAATCAACACCGCCAACGCCGCGGGATACATTCTTGGATCGGCAAGCGGGGCCTGGTGGGCCCGTAAGTTCGGCAGCCGGCGGACCTATATGTGGGGGATTGCCATCAGTGCGCTGACTCTTGTCGCGTCAGCGATGAGTGGAGAATTCACATATCTTGCCATCGTCAGGTTTATCGGAGGCGTGGCTACCGCTGTCCTCTTCGTCGTTGGAGCGGCCCTCGCGTCGCGAATTCCTACGTCTACGCCAGGACAGTCCGTAAAGATGGTAGGGATCTTCATGTCCGGGGTGGGGATCGGCATAGTACTCTCCGGAATCCTGGTTCCGGTTGTGCTGACCTGGCTAGGGAGCCCGGGTTGGCGAGTAGGCTGGCTCGTCATGGGCGCATCAGCCGCATTGGCTCTGGTTCCAGCCGGCATGGCGTCGGGCCGAATTCACCCGACCGGACAGCGAACGGGGCGGACGGTGTCTCTCGCTTTTCTAGTGCCGGCGTTCATGTGGAATCTGCTCTACGGTGCAGGCTACGTCTCGTACATGACCTTCATCATCGCGCTCCTTAATGCTCAGGGCCTCTCAGGGTGGCCGGCAACCGTTTTTTTCATCACCCTTGGCCTCGCCTCCGCCGCTTCCACTCTGTTCCTGTGGGCTAAAATCATCGACCGCCTTTCGTCTGCACGGGCGCTGGCGCTGGTCTCACTCGTTGTTCTGCTCGGAGTCCTGCCAGTCCTCGTCGGGTCGGGACTGACGGCAGCGCTGATCTCGGCAGTGATCTTCGGAGGCGCGTTTATGGCTGGCCCGACCGCTGCTGCCGTTCTCGCCAAACGCAGTTTGCCTCCAGAAGCACGTACATCCGGAATTGCTGCCCAGACCGTTGCGTTCAGCGTGGGCCAGGGCATTGGCCCTGTGGTCTCGGGAGCCATGTCCGATGGTTCATGGGGGATAGCAGGCGGCCTGTGGTTGTCGGTCGTCCTGATCCTCGGGGCAGGAACCGCTGCGCTGTTCCAAAGGCAATCACATGGTTAATCAGGATGCCGATCACCTGTGTGGTTCGCCTTTTCCGCCAGATCGGACGCCCAGGGGCGGATTCCATGGTGGAAGAGCATGCCTTTGGGCAGCCCCTGAACGTTCGCGACGGAACCGGAAATGTCGATGGTGATCCGGCTGTCGGCCATGGGGGCGTTGGTGATGTGCAGGTCGCCGTAGGATTCGGGGAGTACCGGATCCATCCAGAGGCCGCCGCGGGCAACGTCGGCGTAGTAGCCCATCAGGCTCTTCACGAGCTGGATCGGCGTGGCGGCGGCCCAGGCCTGGGGAGAGCAGGCCGTGGGATAGGGGACTGGTTCGTCGAAGTGCTCCCGGCTGAAGCCGCAGAACAGTTCCGGCAACCGGCCTTCCGAGTATTCGGCCGCCTCAAAGAGGGCTGTGGAGATCCGCTGTGCCTGC
The DNA here is from genome assembly GCF_030817195.1 of Arthrobacter globiformis. Taxonomy (NCBI): domain Bacteria; kingdom Bacillati; phylum Actinomycetota; class Actinomycetes; order Micrococcales; family Micrococcaceae; genus Arthrobacter; species Arthrobacter globiformis. The sequence goes on from NZ_JAUSYZ010000001.1 coordinate 1,541,026, forward strand.
TCGACAAAGCCGTAGCGCAGAAGACCGGCCGCGATGATCGCATTGTCGTGGGGCCAGACGGATCCGTTGTGGTAGCTGGCGGGGTTGTAGGCACCCATATTGGTGGCCAGGGTCCGCACGCCCCAGCCGCTGAACATCTCCGGGGACATGAGCCGTTCTGCCACCAGCGGGGCCTTGTCCTGGTCGACGATGCCGAACAGCAGGCATTGCCCCATGTTGGACGCGCACGCGTCCACCGGCCGCTTGCGGCCGTCCAAGGCGACGGCATAATAGCCGCGGTCGGGCAGCCAGAACTGCTCGTTGAACTGCCTTTTTAGCTGCGCCCCGCGCTCCCGGTACTCGGCCGACAAAGCCACGTCGCCGGCGTCGTAAGCTATCCAGGACCGCGCCATGTAGGCGCTGTAAACGTAGGCCTGCACCTCGCACAGCGCGATCGGGGGCTCGGCCAGAGTCCCGTCGGCAAAGTTGATGCCGTCCCACGAATCCTTCCAGCCCTGGTTGATCAGACCCGTGTCGTTGAGCCGTTCGTACTCGACGAAGCCGTCGCCGTCCTTGTCGCCGTAGTCGCGGATCCAGTCCAGCGCCCGGTCCACGTGCGGCAGCAGGGCGGCGGTGGTTTCGGCGGCGAATCCCCAGCGGCTGACTTCCCCGAACAGGGCCACGAACAGAGGCGTGGCGTCGACGCTGCCGTAGTAGGCGGACTTGCCACCCAGGGCCAGGCCGCTGGAGACATCAAGCCGGACCTCGTGCAGGATCTTCCCCGGTTCCTCCTCGCTCATCACATCCACCACGGTGCCCTGGCGCTCGGCGAGGGTCTGGATGGTGCCGAAGGCCAGGGACGGATCCACCGGCAGCGCCATCAGGGACGCCCACAGGGAGTCCCGGCCGAACAGCGCCATGAACCAGGGCGCACCGGCGGCCACCACGATCCGGTCCGGGTGGTGGGGATCCTCGATGCGAAGTGCGCCCAGGTCGTCATAGCTGCGGCGAAGCGTCCGCTCGATGGAGCGGTTGCCCATGCGGAGCATCGGAATCTTTGACACCCACTCCTGCCGGCGGAGGTCGCGCGGAGACAGTCCGCCGTCGTCCGCACGAACAAAGGGCGCCGCGGAACCGGACATGTCTGCGGTGGGCACCGCGCTGACAGTGGCGCTCCATTCTCCATGCGGCGGGACAACGGCGTGGTACGTCAGGGCCTCCGGCGTGGCGTCGGCACCGCTGCCCGACACGACGACGCCCTTCCGAATGTCCTGCCAGACGGCCCGGATGGTCAGCGCGTCACCGTCCGCTTCTCGGGATTCGCTCCAGCGCCCCTGGATGCGCGCCTCCTTCACCTCGAAGAGGTCAGCGAAGTCCGCATCGACTTTGAGGGAGACCACGCATTCGGCGGGGACCGTCGCGTAGTTCCTGACGGTGATCTGCTCCAGGATTCCGGTGCCCACCTCGCGGAGGCGTTCGACAATCAGCGGGCTGTCCGCGTGCCCGTCCGGGCGTGGGACGCGGCCGGCGAAGAGGGCCCTGAACGGTTCCTTGGTCTTGGCGGCGAGTGCCTCCAATGGAGCTCCGTTAACGGTCAGATGCCAAGTGGACAGGATGCGGGTGTCCTCAAAGAAGACCCCATGCGGATACTCCGGGCTGATGTCCCCGTTCGCCCCCGAGATGCAGAATGATGAGCCCTCCACCAGGGTGACCGCGCCCGGCCCCGCCGAACCTGCAGCAGTGTCAGCATTCCATCCAGCCATCCCGACTCCTTCAAAGGACCGACTTCCACGGCTCAGCGCCGCACAGAGCCGGGCGGATCCTCCTGCGGCCGCCTGCTCAAAACGACGCTACGCCTGCGCGCCGATCGATACCAGTGGCGGTCCGAACCTCAGCTGGCGACCGTCTCCTTTGCCTTCATCCATTCGGTCAGCCACTGGGCCCGGACGCTCGAGGTGATGCGGCAGTCGGCCACGAAGGTGCCCTTGGCACCGGCGTCGATCCAGTCCTGGAGCGCGGAAAGGTCCTCCAGGGTGCGGATGATCGCAGATTCAGCCCCGATGGCGCGGGCTATCCCGCTGAAGTCCACCTCGGGGATCAGCATGGGCTTTTCGGTCAGGCCCTGCGAGCCGTACTGATGGATCTCGGCCCCGTAGGCGGCGTCGTTATAGATCACGACGACGGCGCTGCTCGCCGTGCCCACGAGCGACTCAAGGTCGGACAGGCCCATCAGGAATCCGCCGTCGCCCGCGGTCAGCACCAGGGTATTGCCCGCGTCCACGGCCCGGGCGGCCCCCACGGCGCTGGCCAGTCCAAGCCCGATCGCCTGGTAGGCGGTACCCACCATGACCAGGTCCTGAGGGCGCGGGATGCGCCAGTACATGGGCGCCCAGCCCATGAAGTGCCCGCCGTCCTGGACCACGGTGCGGCGTTCCGGCAGGACGGCATCCAGGGCCGTGGCAAGCGCCCGGGGGTCAAGCCGGCCGTCGGGGGTCTCCGTGCTGCCGGGGTGGTGGCAGGGTCCTTCGGCCAGACGGTTGAGGGCTTCCGCGCGCCAGGCCTTCGATGCACCGGCCTCGGATGGGGTGGCGCCATCCAGCAGCCGGAGGAGCCGGCCTGCGGCGGCCTTCACGTCCGCACCGACGAACAGGTCCACCCGCGGGTGCGTCGGCTCCATGGCGGTGTCGATCTGGATCACGGTGGCGTCCGGACTAATCAGGTGGCCGAAGCGCATCGTGAAGGGGCTCAGGCTCGCCCCCGCCACCAGCACCACGTCCGCCTCGTTCATGAGCCCGGCGGCGGTATCCGTGCCGAAGCCGCCCGCGACGCCGAGGTACCCCTCGCCCTGCAGCAGGTTCAGCGCCAATGCCGTCCCCGCGGTGAGCGCGCCGAGGCGGTCGGCGAGTTCCCGGAGTTCGGGGCCGGCTCCGGCCAGGTGCGCACCGCGGCCGGCAAGGATGAGCGGCCGTTTCGCGCCGGCGAGCACTTCGGCCGCCCGTCCGAGTCCGCCGTCGACGTCGTCCGCCACCGCAGCCGCCGCCGGCGGCGGCACGGGAAGCTCTTCCTCCGCCGCCTCAAGGGCCGCCAGATCGTACGGAACGGCGATCACGACGGCGGTCCGCCGGGCAAGTGCGTACTCCACCGCTTCCTGCGTGATTGCGCCCGCGGCTTCACGGGTGACCGTGAAGGTCGCCGCCCCCAGCCCGGCGGCGATCGCCGCCTGGTCCACGTCCCAAGGACGTGCGCCGCTGCTCGGGGCGTCTCCGGTGACGAGCACGACGGGAATCTTCGCCTGGACCGCTTCCGCGAGGGCCGTCAGGGCGTTGGTGTAACCGGGGCCGTAGGTGGTGGTCCCCGCCGCCAGCCGCCCGGATGTCCGATAGTAGGCGTCCGCCGCAGCGATGGCGGCACCTTCATGGCGTACCGCCGTGAAGCGGAGGCCCTCCTTCTCGGCGGCGTCCAGGAAGTAGACGTTTCCGTTGCCCATCACGCCGAACACATCACTGATATAGCTGCTGAGAACCTGCGCCACGCGGCCGGACACTGTAAGTGAAGTCATGCAGGAATCGTCGGATCTAGATCGTTGATAGGCAAGAGACTAGATTTTCGCTGGGATATTTGTCAGCTAAATCATTAACTGAGTGAAAATATGCCCAACGTGGCGCAGGTCACGGCAACCTTAGCCGGGCAGGCGGCTCTCCTGCTGTGACAGCCGGTCCAGGAGGCCGTCGTAGCGGGGCGGCATGAGCTCCAGTACGGAGATGGCCGTGCTGGTCCGCTGGATTCCGTCGATTTCCAGGATCTGGTTGGTGATTCGATAGAGATCGGCCGTGTCCCGGGCCACCACCTTGGCCATGAGATCCGCATCTCCCGTGGTGGCGTGGACCTCGATAACCTCCGGGATAGCAGCGAGCCCGCTTTCGATCGATTTCGCACGGGCCTGGCTAATGGCCAGGGAGAGGAAAGCCAGCAGGCCGTAGCCGAGCGCCGCCGGGTTCAGCCTCCGGCTGAAGGACCTGAGGGCGCCGCCGCTCTCAAGCTTCGTCAGGCGTGCGTGCACGGTGTTCCGTGCGACACCGAGCGTCCGGGAAAGAGCCAGGGCGCTCGCTTCCGGGTCCTTGTCGAGGGCGAGGATGATCCTGGCGTCCAGGGAATCGAAGGTGCGGGGATTCGGGATGGTCATATTTTCACCACAGACGATAGAAGTTGAGCAGAAATCCCAAGAGGGTAAGCGTATCTTGCAATGTGGCCCGGGTCACTTCCATGATCAAGCCTCATGACCAGTGATCAAACTCTGACGGCAACGGAAACCGCGCACCCCACCCTGCGTGACGCGGTCTCCGGCCTGCCGTCCTATGTGCCGGGCCGGCGCAGTGCCGGCGAGGACATCGCAGCCCTCGCCAGCAACGAAAGCCATTACGAACCCCTGCCCGCGGCCGCCGCCGCGGTGGCTGAAGCGGCCGGCAGGATGAACCGCTACCCGGACATGGCCGCCGTCGAACTCCGGGAACGGATCGCCGGACACCTTGCTGTCACCGCCGCGGAGATCGCGGTGGGACCCGGAAGCGTCGGCGTTCTCCAGCAGATCATCACCGGGCTGTGCGACGCCGGGGATGAAGTGATCTTCGCGTGGCGGAGCTTCGAGGCCTACCCCATCCTGGTGGAGCTGGCAGGTGCCCGGCCCGTCCGCATCCCGCTGGACGACGCCGAGGGCCACGACCTCGATGCGATGGCCGCAGCCGTCACCGAACGGACCAAGGTGGTCCTGCTCTGCACCCCCAACAACCCGACGGGCGTCCCGATCAGCCATGACCGCATCGAGGCGTTCCTCCGCTCCGTCAGCTCGGACATCCTCGTGGTGATCGACGAGGCCTACGTGGAATACGCCGAGGCGGGCAGCGGGCCGGACTCCCTGGCGCTCTACCGTGAATACCCGAACGTGTGCATCCTCCGAACCTTCTCGAAGGCCTACGGACTCGCCGGCCTGCGCGTGGGATACGCAGTGGCTGCGCCGGAAATCGCGGAGGGACTGCGCCGGACCGCCATTCCGTTCGCCGTGACGGCCCTGGCCCAGAAGGCTGCCGTCGCTTCGCTGGACGCGACCGACGAGATGCAGGCGAGGGTCGCCGTCGTCAAGAAAGAGCGCTCGCGGTTGGCCGCACGGCTGGAAGCCCAGGGCTGGAAGCTGCAGCCAAGCCAAGGCAACTTCCTGTGGATCCGGGCAGACGATGACCTCAGGGCGAGGCTCGTGGCCGCCTTCGACCAGGCGGACATCCTGGTCCGCGCCTACCAGGGCGACGGCATCCGGATCACCGTTGCCGATCCTGCTTCCAACGACCGCGTGCTCCAGGTTATGAAAGCCGTCCTGGCAGCCCGCGCAGCCTGAAAATCCCCACCCGTTCCACCTTTACCCGTTCGATCTTTACCCGTTCGACAGACAACACAGAGGACTCCCCATGGAACAACGGACAATGACGTCTGCCCCGGCGCTTGGCGCCGCCCTCAAACCCCGCCAGCTCACCATGATGGGACTCGGAAGCGCCATCGGCGCGGGTCTCTTCATCGGTTCGGGCGCCGGCATTCAGGCCGCCGGCCCGGCGGTGTTGATCTCTTACCTGGTCGCCGGCACGCTCATCATCCTGGTGATGTGGGCCCTCGGCGAGATGGCCGCCGCCAACCCGGACAGCGGTGCCTTCTCCGTCTACACCGCCAAGGCCTACGGGCCGGTGGCCGGTGCCACGGTGGGCTGGCTCTGGTGGCTGCAGCTCGTGGTGGTCATCGCCGCCGAAGCGCTCGGTGCGGCAGGCCTGCTGTCCACCATCTTCCCGGCCCTGCCGGTGTGGCTGATGGCCTTCGTGTTCATCGTGGTGCTCACCGCCGTGAACCTCACCAGCGTGAAGAACTTCGGCGAGTTCGAGTTCTGGTTCGCCCTGCTCAAGGTGGCAGCCATCGTCGGGTTCCTCCTGGTGGGTGCCGCCCTGCTCTTCGGCTGGCTGCCCGGCGTAGCGTCGCCGGGCCTGGCCAACTTCATCGGAGGCGATGCCGCTCCGCACGGGTTCGCGGGGATTGCCACGGCACTTTTCGTGGTGGCTTTCGCGTTCGGCGGCACCGAGATCGTGTCCGTGGCGGCAGCCGAGACCGCGGAGCCGGCCCGCAGCGTGAAGAAGGCAGTCCGGACGGTGCTGTGGCGCATCCTGGTGTTCTACATCGGTGCCATCTTCGTCATCGCTGCCGTGGTTCCCGTGGGTTCGGCGGGGCTGAAGAGCCCGTTCGCTGCCGTGCTGGAGGCCGCGGGCATGCCCGGTGCAGCGACTGCCATCACCCTGGTAGCCGTAGCGGCACTGCTCTCCGCCCTCAACGCCAACCTTTACGGCGCCTCCCGGATGGCTTACTCCTTGGCTGAGCGGGGTGAGGCTCCCCGTTTGCTCGCTTCCGTCTCCAAGGCCCAGGTCCCGGTCGTCGCAGTCCTGGCCAGCGTCGCCTTCGGTGTTGTCACGGTTGGGCTGGAGCTGGCCTTCCCCGAGATGGTCCTGCCCGTCCTGCTCAACATTGTGGGCTCGACCTGCCTGCTGGTCTGGACGTCCGCGCTCCTCGCCCAGCTCGCGCTCCGCATCCGCGCCGACCGCGACGGAACGGAACTTCCCCTGCGGATGCCCGGCTTCCCGTGGCTCACGGGCCTTGGCCTGCTCATTCTCGCGGCCATCTTCACCGTCGGCTTCATCGGCGAGGATTCCCGTCCCCAGCTCCTGAGCACCTTCGGCCTCGTGGCGCTCCTGGCAGTAGCGAACTGGCTGCACCACCGTTCCGCCAACATGCGGGAGCAGCGCGTCGAGTCCCCGGATCGCGTTGAACCTCCGGTCCTCGTCGACTGAACCGCGGTGCTCGTCGACTGAACCCCACCCTGGGGATTCTCCGCAAAGGGGAGGGCGCGTCCGGCCTGGCCGGCCGCGCCCTCCGTCGCCACGTGCACCGCCCCGAGTTTTTGTCCAGATAATCCACGTTTGGCGCGATTTATGTCGCGATATCTGCCCAAAAACTCGGGGCTTCGGTCATGGATCCATCTCACGTCCCCGCCGGGAACAGTGGCCGGTACACCGGCGGGAAGGCGTTCGCGGGCAGGGTGTCGCGCTTGGGCGGATCGGTGGTGATTGGGTTGTTGGTCCGCAGATCACCAACCGCATACTGAACCATCATGTCGTGGTCCTCGTGCACCAGGTTGTGGCAGTGGATCATGTACCGACCGGCCTCCTGCGGGATGGCGTCGAACTGCATCAGCGTGGTGATGGACTCGTTCTCGCCGGCGTAGAACACGTCCTTCGGGCCGAGTTCCCAGGCGAATGGTTTGCCGCCGTTGGTGTTGCGGGCGATGATTTTGGCGTCGACCAGGTGGATGTGTACCGGGTGGAACCACCCTCCGGATTGGTTAGTGATGGTCCACTGCTCGACGGCGAATGGCTGCGGGTTGCCGAACAGCTTGGTGAACCCGGACCTTTCGATGTCGTCCCAGATGACCCCGTTGATGCTCCACTGGCCGTTTTCGCGCTCGAACCGCAGCTGCCTCTTCACCGTGGCCATCTGCGGGGTGAGGCTCATCGTGTCGAGCCCACCCCGGGACGCGGTGGGCGACCCCCCGCCATCCAGCCTCGACGGGACGGAGGAGATGGACCCTGCCCCGGAGCCGGAATCGGCGACCACCTGGAACCGCATGATCTTGTCCGTGTTGGCAAAGTCGATGTTGTTCTTGTTGCTGAGGTTGCGCAGGTCGACGGTTTGCCCGGGCCTGTACTTGCGGAAGTCGATCAGGATTTCGTAGCGCTCGGCACTGCCCTGCCGCCACGAGGAAACAGCCTGGACCACCGGCGTCATGCCCGCATCGGTGCCAACGATATAGACGGGTTCACCGTTGGAGAGGGCAGGCCGGTAGGAGCGTGAGATCGATGCGTCGAGCACGCGGAAACGGTAGATGCGTGGCTTGACCTTCATGGTGGGCCAGGGCACCCCGTTGACCAGGATCACGTCACCCCACAGCCCCTTTTGGCTGTTGTCGCTGTACCCGAGCGAACCGTCCGCCTGGAACAGTGCGTCGGAAAGCATCAGCGGAACGTCGAACTCCCCTTGCGGCAGCTGGGCCCGCTCGAAACGGTCCGTCAGCGGGTAGAACCCTGCCAGTCCCGAATACACATTCTGGGCGGTGATGTGGTGCTTGTGGTCGTGGTACCAAAGCGTCCGCGCTGTCTGTCTATTGGGATAGTGGTAATTCTTGAAGAAACCGGTAACGGTGATGTCGTTGGCATAGCCGTCGTATTGGGGCAGGGACGCCGAGCCGTGCAGGTGCGTGGAGGTGCTGAATGCCCCCGGTTGGAGCAGTCCGGTCGCCGGGAATGCGTTGCGGATCCGGACCTCGATCCGGGTTCCCTGCCTGGCCCGGATGGTGGGACCCGGGAAGATCCCGTTGAACCCGGCCACAGTGGTGGAAAGGCCAGGCAGCATGCGGGCCTGTCCGAGTTTCTGGGTGAGGGCGTAGCGCTCGAAAGGTCGCCGCGGGTCGCCGCCATCGAAGCCCCGCTGAAACGGCACCAACTCCGGGGGCCGCCGGAAGACAGCCCTGAAAGGGATTGGCGTGTTCTGCGGTGCAAGCTGGCTGCGGCTTATAGGGTCCGTGGTCGCAGCGGGCTCAGCGCCGCCGGCCAGCACCCCGGTCAGAGCGGCGCCCACCGCACCCAGTTTCAGTACTTCCCTGCGAGACGTCATTGTCTCCTCCAGACATTGGGAACATATGTATTGACATACAACGGGCCCGCGACAATGGCCGCGGGTCCGCCTCCCCCTCGATGCTGCAGAGACCTGGATGCAACGACGCCAGTGTCTGCCGGACACGTTGGGAAAAGCTTGCCGGATCTGCCAGCCCGGACTGCGTTTCACCCCAAATGGGGCGTTGACCGCCCAGGACGATCTCTATACACGTCACGGTGCCATGGTCTTGGTCGGAACCGGGCCGTACCAACCGCTCTTTCAGGCACCGGTGACTGGGCGGAAATGACGGACAGCGAGCGCCGGATCGGTGCGGTGCACGCACTCGGTACCGACGCCGCCGTCGTCCTTCTTCTTGGATCCCTCATCGCGCGGATGCGTGGCCACCACGCGCTCGGGCTGAAGCTCGGCCTGGCAGGAAACGCCATCGTGGCAGGGGCCGGCTTCCTGGGCGGGCATCTGGCGCTCAACCGCGGAACGGCCCGCCGCGGCGCCGGCGGTGCGGACGGGGCCGGCCCGTCCGCACGGGTCACCGGTTGACGTATCCCAGATGCTGGTCGTTGTAGCGGGCGCCCTGCACGCCAATCCGCTGCGCGAGCGCATCGAGGTCTCCGACCTCGTCCGCTGACAGGGCCACGGTGGTGGCGCCGGCGTTCTCTTCGATCCTGGTGGCGCTCCGCGTGCCCGGAATCGGCACGATCCACGGCTGCTGCGCGAGCAGCCACGCCAGCGCGATCTGCGCCGGGGTGGCGCCCTTGGTGCGGGCGAGGCCGGCGACATGCTCGACGAGCGCGGCGTTCGCGGAGCGGTTCTCCTGGCTGAACCGGGGGATCGTGGCGCGGACGTCGCCCGCGGCGAAGGCGGTGTCCGTGCTGACGGTGCCGGTGAGGAAGCCCTTGCCGAGAGGACTGAACGGCACAAACCCGATGCCCAGCTCAGCGAGCGTTGGGAGCACCTCCGCCTCGGGATCGCGGGTCCACAGGGAGTACTCGCTCTGGACCGCCGTCACCGGCTGGACCCCGTGCGCGCGGCGGATGGTCCCTGCAGAGGCTTCCGACAGTCCGAAGTGCCGGACCTTGCCTTCCGCGATCAGCTCACCGACGGTACCGGCGACTTCCTCGATGGGAACGTCGGGATCGACGCGGTGCTGGTAGAACAGGTCGATCACGTCGGTCCGAAGACGCTTCAGTGAGGCGTCGGCGACGCGGCGGATCTGCTCGGGCCGGCTGTCCAGGCCCACGCTCTTTCCGTCCTCGATGCGCCACCCGAACTTGGTGGCGACCTGTACCTGGTGGCGGATCGGCTCCAAGGCCTCGCCGACCAGCTCCTCGTTCACATACGGCCCGTACACCTCGGCGGTGTCGAAGAAAGTCACCCCGAGGTCGTGGGCGGAGCGGATCACAGCGATCATGTCCTCGCGGCTGCCGGGGTTGGGTCCGTAGCTTTGCGAAATGCCCATGCAGCCCAACCCCACCGCCGAAACGTTCAGGCCCTGTCCGAGAGTACGTGTGTGCATTGTTCGGTCTCCGTTGCAGTCGGTGCTCTGATCGTGGTGCTTCCCGCGTCGGCCGATCCCGGGCGGGGGAGTCAGGACTGGGTGCCGTTGTATTCGTCGTCGGTGATGTGCTCCAGCCAGGTGGTGGTCGTGGCAGGGTCGTCACCGTTCTCCAGCATCGCGATGTGCTCCATGAAGCAGCCGGGTGCGGCAGCGTGCCAGTGCTCTTCGCCGGGCGGGGTGTACAGGGTCTGGCCGGGGTGAACCTCGATGATGGTGCCGTCGCGGCCACCGAACCGGGCGACGCCCTGGGTGACGCGGAGGTACTGTCCGCGGGCGTGCGAGTGCCAGGCGGTGCGGGCGCCGGGGGCGAACCGCACGGTCGCGACCACCATGCGCTGGTCGCTTTCGTGGGGAAGCGCGATGGGGTCCAGCCACACATCACCGGCGAACTGCTCGGGCGGATTCTTGCTCGTGGGTTTGGCGGGTTCGATGTTCATGCGTTCTCCTTGCTGGTTGTGGAAGTCGATTCTGTCGCCGCCCAGCTGGCGAGCAGCCGGAGGCCGTCCTCCGACGGGGTGCCGGGGTCGGCGCTGTAGGCGGTAAGCGTGAGCCCGGGCGCGTTCGGGAGCATCAGGGCGTCGAACGCCAAGTGCAGGTCTCCGACGGCGGGGTGGCGGAAGTCCTTGTAGCCTCCCCGGTGGAGGCGCACGTCGTGCCGTGCCCACCGGGTGCGGAAGTCCTCCGAACAGGTGGACAGCTCTCCGATCAGCTCGGTAAGGGACTTGTTGAACGGGTCACGGCCCGCCTCGGTGTGGAGGATCGCGACCGAGGTGTCGGCCGCCTTCTCCCAGTCGGGGTACAGGCCGTGCGAGCGGTGGTCGAGGAAGGCGAAACGTGCGAGGTTCACGGTTTCGGTGTTCTGTCCGTACGCCTCGGAGTACAAGGCACGCCCAAGGCCGTTGATCGCCAGGACGTCCAGCCGGCCGTTGCGGACGAACGCGGGCACGCCGACCATGGAGTCCAGCAGCCTCTGAACGCTGGGAGTCACACCCTCACTGGGCTTGCGCCGCGGCCGCGCCGAAGGTGACGCCGCGCGGGCCAGATTGTAGAGGTGCTCGCGTTCGGCCTCGTTCAGCTGCAGCGCCCTGGCCAGCGACTCGAGCACGCTTTCGGAGACCCCGGCAAGCGAGCCGCGTTCGAGTTTCGTGTAGTACTCAACCGAGACGCCGGCCAGCAGCGCGACCTCTTCACGGCGCAGCCCGGGGACGCGCCGGGTGCCGCCGAACGAGGGCAGGCCCGTCTGCTCCGGGCTGAGCTTCGCCCTCCGTGTGCCGAGGAACTCACGGATCTCGCTGCGGTTGTCCATGCCGACCACGCTACGTCGACCATCCGGGTCCGAGGGAGTCCCTGTCAGTACCATGCTTCGACGGACCCTGTATCGGCCGGGGCTCCCGCGCGGCCGCGGACGCGTGTTGACTCGTGTCATGACCGGCCTACCCCCGGTGAAAAGCCCGCTGAAAGGAAAGAATTCCCATGCCCGAAAACCCTCTCGCCGACTTCGCCCCCGCGCTCGTCGGCTACACGAACGACGTCCTGTTCGGCCAGGTGTGGGAACGCCCCGAGCTCTCCCCGCGTGACCGCAGCCTCATTACGGTCGCGGTGCTCCTCGCCGGCGGTAACACCGAGCAGCTGACCTTCCACCTCGACTACGCCAGGAAGAACGGCCTCACGGAGGAGGAGCTCATCGAGGCCATCACCCACCTCGCCTTCTACGCCGGGTGGCCCAAGGCCATGTCAGCCATGACCGTCGCGAAGAACGTCTTCACCGCCGGTTCGGGGCAGGAAGGCTGAACCGGGATTGGTTTCGACAGGCTCAACCAGCGGGGTCAGGCTCAACCAACGGGCTAGGCCGCGTTTCGACGGGCTCAACCAGCGATACATCGCGGAGGGCCAGGGCTGCCTGGACCAACGCGGCGTGGGTCATGGCCTGTGGGTAGTTTCCGAGCAGGACGCCGGTGGCGGGATCGATCTCTTCACTGAACAAACCCAGCGGGCCGGCGATCCCCAGAAGCGCCTCGAACAACTCCGCAGCTTCCGTGGCCCTTCCCGTGAGCGCGACGGCCTGGGCCAGCCAGAACGAGCACGGCAGGAACGCCCCCTCGTCCCCGGGCAGCCCGTCCTGACCCGGCGGGTAGCGATACAGGAACGGGTAGCCTGCCGAGAGCTCCGCCCACACGGCATCGACTGTGCCCCGCAGCCGTGCAGAGCCCGGCGACTCGAAGCCGGTCACAGGCAGGATCAGCAGGGCCGAGTCGAGGTCGGCGGATCCATACGAGCGGGTGTACGTGTTCCGAGCAGTATCGAAGCCCCGCATCCGGATGTCGGCAGCCACAGCGCTCCTCGCCGCCTCCCACCGGCGCCGCCGCCGGGCACTGATGTGGTGGCTCTCGGCGATGCGCAGGGCCCGGTCCAGCGCAAGCCAGCCCATGATCTTGGAATGCACGTGGTGCGCGGCATCAGCGCGGATTTCCCAGATACCGGCGTCCGGTTCCGGCCACCGCTGCGCCACGAGGTCAGTGAAACCGCGCATCGCCCGCCATGTCTCCGAATTGAGCCGGTGGCCCTGCCGGACGAGGTTCCATGCGGCGTCCAGGACCCAGCCGTAGCCGTCGAGCTGATGCTGGTGCGCGGCCCCGTTTCCCATCCGCACCGGAGCGCTGCCCAGGTAGCCCGGCCAGCTTTCCAGAGTGCGCTCGCGGGGGACATGCCCACCGGTCAGGGTCAGCAGGGCCGGCAGCCGGGGCCGCTGCAGCCTGCTCGCATGCAGGAGCCAGTTCAGGAAATTCAGTGCCTCGCCGTCTTTGCCCAGTCCGAGGAAGGCGGCGATGCCGATGCTGGCGTCCCGCGGCCAGGCGTACCTATAGTCCCAGTTGCGGATCCCGCCGGGGTCCTCGGGCAGGGACGTCGTCGGGGCTGCCACAGGGGCGCCCGACGGCGAGTAGGTCAGCAGCTTCAGCGTCAGCAGGCTCCGCAGCACAGGCTCCCGGAACGGGACGTCCTCGCTGATGCCTGATGTCCACTCACGCCAGCGGGCCTCGTCGGCCTCCACCAGGTCCCAGGCGGTTTCGGGATCGACCCAGATCAGCGGTTCCGTGTACGCCAGGGCGAGCACCATCACAACGGGACGGCCGGGCTCAACGGTGATAACCGTCGTCGTACCCGGCTCCACGCGCACCCCGCCGCTGCAGCCGAGCGATAGGGCCAGGGCGCCCCATTCGCACACCAGATGCTGCCCCTGCCGGACCCGGGGGCGGACATGGCGCTCGCCGAGGCGGGGGTTAAGTTCGACGGCGGCCTGAACCGGGACGCCGTCGGCCTCCAGCCGCCGGATTAGGAGAGTTGTGGGCAGCAGGCGGCCCGATACCTCCGCCACCATTGCTTCGGTGAGGGTCAGCGTGCCGCCGCCCGCGGCCCAGACCGTCTCCAGCGTGGCGGTGTGCGGACGGTACCGGCGGACGAGCCGCTCGGCGGGCAGGGCCGGGCCGGCGCGGAAGGTGCCTGCTTCCGGGCCGCCGAGCAGGGCACCGAAGACGGGATCGCCGTCGAAGGTGGGAGCGCAGAGCCAGTCGATGCCGCCGTCGGCCGAGACCAGGGCAGCCGTGCGCGTATCTCCCAGCAGCCCGTAGTCCGCAAGGGCGGGGGAGTGCTTAGCGTCCACGTTCCCGTTCACCTTCTTTCGCTCAGAGCTCAGTTGACCGTGAGGAGCAGCCCGAGCAGCGAGCCGTAGACCAGGTGGGCCGCCACGGCCACCGCCGGGGTCTGGATTCCGTAGTTCAGGCCCAACAGGCCCGGCGGTTCAAGCGCCGCACGGCTGGCCGGACCCGCCCTGGTGCTGGCCATTCTGGGGTGGATGCCGGGGAGCAGGGGGAGAATGACGGTGAGTGCCACGGCAACGTGCAGGAGTCCGAGCAGGGCGCCGATCCACCACGTGGCCCGGCCCAGCAGCGCAAAGACCGCCGCGTAGCCAAGGGCGAAGACCTGCCCCGCGGCCAAGTGGATGAAGAAGCCGGCGATCCGTGCCTTGTCCGGATCCGGCGTGACGAGGCTCCCCAGGACCAGCGGCAGGTCGAGCCGGGTCCAGCCGGCCATTTGAAAGGCGATCATCACCGCGGTCAGGGCTGTGGTGGCAAGCAGCCCGAACAGCGCCCAGCCTTGCCAGTCCATCTCAACCTCCCGGCCGGTTCTAAAGCTAACTTATTTAATTTTAGAACCCGGGGGAGCGGCAGGCAAGGTCCGGCTGGTTTCGACAGGCTCAACCAGCGGGCTTGGTTTCGACAGGCTCTACCAGCGGCTCCGGTGGTTCACCGCCCGGCGAGGTGCCCCACCACGTACTCGGCATCCAGACCCACCGCCGCCACCGTGGACGACGCGTGCTTGGTGAGCCACGGGAGCCCGACCGCATAAAGCCCCGGAACCTCCGTGACTCCCCGCGAATGGCGCGGGTAGTTCCACTCGTCGAGCACGGGAATGTCCAGGAAGCCGAAGTCCAGGCCGTAGCCGGTGCTCCAGATAACGGAGGTGATGCCCTCGGCGCCGAGGTCCAGGAGCGCCCCGGAGGAAGGAAGCAGCCAGTCATCCACCGGCACAGGTTCAGCAACAGGCGCCTCGATGCCCGCCGCGGCGATGTACGCGTCAAGCATCACCTTCATCCGCTGCCCGAACGCCGCCTCCACCAGCGCCATGCGGGCGGTGAGGTCGTCGCTGAAGGTGATGACACCGTCGTCCGTTCCCTCAAAGTGGCCGTGCAGCTGGACGCCCCGGCGGCCCAGGTCCCGCAGCCGGATGCCGTGCCCGCCGTCGTTGCCGGAGACCAGCGGATTGCACATGAAGCGCGCGGCGGGCGACGGGAGCTGCGCAGCCTGCAGGCCGTTGATGCCGTAGTCCGGCCCGTGCAGGTTGACCTGCAGCAGCCAGTGGAACGTGTCCTGGCCGCGGTAGCGCCGCGGCGCCTCGGGGCAGGCCGACACAGACAGGTGCACCTCCCGGCCGGAGGCGATCAGGTCCTCGGTGATCTGGCCGCCCGACTGCCCGGTCCCCACCACCAGCACCGCGCCGTCGGGCAGCTTCGCCGGGTTGCGGTAGTCATGGCTGTGCAGCTGGGTAATGCGCTGGGGGAGTTTGGCGGCCGACGCCGGAATCCGCGGCCGCTGATAGGCCCCGTTCGCCAGCACGACGTTCCGTGCCAGCCAGCGCCCCTGGTTTGTGTCGACGGCGAACCCGCCGTCCGCCGTCGGCCCGCCAGCGGCAAACCCCTCCGCCCTTGCAACCCGGGTGACCTCGGTCCCCAGCTGCACCGGCACCGCAATGCGCCGGGCGTACTCCCGGAACAGCTCGATCACCTCGTCCCGGGGCAGGAACGCGTCAGGCTCGGGTCCGTCGTACATCATCCCCGGCAGCAGGAACGCGAAGTTCGGCGTGTTCAGGTAGAACGAGTCCCAGCGGTCCTGCCACGCGCCGCCCAGTTCCGGGCGCTGCTCCAGCACCTGGTGTTCGACGCCCGCCCGGCTGAGCCAGTAGCTCGTGGCCAAGCCGGCCTGCCCCGCCCCGATGACCAGGGTGTCGACTTCTCGAGCGGCCGCTGCAGGCGGGGACATGGCTACTTCTTCGCGGCCCTGGGTTTGGGTTCCTTGGCGGCCTTGGGCGGCAGGCTGGCGACGTACGCGAACGCCTTCTCCGTCCAGGCCCGGGCCCGGGCGTCATCGCCGTCGCCCTCTTCGTTCCAGATCTCCGGCAGGCCAGTGTACCCGCCCATGGGGCGCTCGGCGGGACCGAACGGTACTGTCCGCTCCGAGGACTCGAGCACTTCGCGGTCCTCATCGGAGAGCTTGATGCCGATGGTCGGCCCGAACAGCCCGGCGAACATGTTGCCGTTGACGAACGCCCCCAGGTTCCCGAACATCGGCTTGATGACCACCTCGGGATGGTTGGGCACCACGGTCCGGAAGTGTTCCTTGTCAGCCTCGGACGCTTTGGGCATTTCCATCGGTGCACCTCCGGGTAGCAGGGCTCAGGCAGCAGTTCAGGGGACCGGCTCGGTGCCGTCCCATGCCGGGATCATACGCCCGGCCGGCGCCCCCGGCCACCGCTTCGGGCAGGCCGGCCACCTTCCCCACGCGGCACTCTGCTGTTTCCCGGCGCGCAGTGCTATACATACCTCAAGGCAACCAAATGCGCGGCTGTCTGCAGTGGCGTTTCGGACGAACCGGGCCCCGCCCGGAGGCTGGAGGAAAGGTGCTGACCAGGCCGGCCGGAGCGCGGACCAGCCCTCAGGTACTCCTCACCGCCGCCTGTCTGGGAGCCCTCCTCACCGCCTGCTCAGCCGGCAGCGCCGTCACGGACACTGTCTCCACCGCCGCCGAGGACAGCTCCTCCGCCATCGCCACCGCCAAGCTCGCCGTCGGCCTGGACTCCGACGGGAAGCTCACCCGGGCCGCCACCTCCACCGCGCTCGACGACGCCCTCAAGGAGGTGCAGACCAGCCGCGACACCGTCCTGCGGCTCTCGCCCACCTCGCCCGAGGACCGGCAGGTGCGCGAGGACGCCCTGAGGGTCCTGGACAGTTCCGCCGCCGGCCTCACCACCGCGCGGGACGCCGTTTCGTCCGACGACGGCGGGCCGTCCCTTTCGGACGGAGCGCGGGCGCTCGCCGCGGCTGAGGACGCGCTCTCGCAGCTCACGGCCAAGGTGGGCAAGAAGTGAAGCGCCTGCTCGGCGTCGCGCTCGGCATCCTCACCGCCATCGGAGGGTTCGTGGACATCGGCGACCTGGTGACCAACGCCGTCGTCGGGTCCCGGTTCGGGCTGTCGCTTGTGTGGGTGGTGCTGGTCGGCGTCGTCGGCATCTGCGTGTTCGCCAATATGTCCGGGCGGGTGGCGGCCGCCTCCGGCCGGGCCACCTTCGAGGTGATCCGCGAACGGCTGGGCCCGCGGGCCGGGCTGGCCAACCTGTCCGCCTCATTCCTCATCAACCTGATGACCGTGACCGCGGAAATCGGCGGCATCGCCCTAGCCCTGCAGCTGGCCAGCAGCGTCAATTACCTGCTCTGGATTCCGCTGGCGGTGGTGGCGGTGTGGCTGGTGATCTGGCGGGTCAAGTTCTCCATCATGGAAAACGTCACCGGGCTCCTGGGCCTGACCCTGATCGTCTTCGCCGTGGCGCTTTTCCTGCTGAAACCGGACTGGGGCAACCTGGCCAGCCAGGCCATCCCCGCCGTCCCGGCCGAGGAGACCGGCGCCACCTACTGGTACTTCGCCATCGCCCTCTTCGGCGCCGCCATGACCCCGTACGAGGTGTTCTTCTTCTCCTCCGGCGCTGTGGAGGAGGGGTGGAAGATCAAGGACCTGATCCAGTCGCGGATCAACGTCCTGGTGGGGTTTCCGCTCGGCGGGCTGCTGTCCGTGGCGATCGCGGCGTGCGCCGCCGTCGTTCTTCTCCCCGCCGGGATCGCCGTCACGTCCCTCTCCCAGGTGATCCTCCCGGTGGCGGAGGGCGCCGGAAAGCTGGGGCTCGCCGTCGTCCTTCTCGGCATTGTGGCCGCGACATTCGGGGCGGCCCTGGAGACGACGCTGTCCAGCGGCTACACGCTGGCGCAGTTCTTCGGCTGGTCCTGGGGCAAGTTCCGCAAGCCCGCAGAGGCCGCCCGGTTCCATCTGGCGATGATCATCTGCCTGCTGGTGGGCATCGCGGTGCTGGCCACCGGCGTGGACCCGTGGTGCTGGTGACCGAATACTCCGTGGTGTTCTCCGCGGTGGCGCTGCCGCTGACGTACCTGCCCATCCTGATCGTGGCCAACGACCCCCAATACATGGGCAAACACGTCAACGGCCGGGGCGTGAACGTGGTGGCGATGGTCTACCTCGTGGTGATCCTGGTGGCCTCGCTGGCGGCCATACCCCTGATGATCGTGACAGGAGCCGGCGCATGAAAACGCCCCGCCGCTCTGTTCCCCTGGCCCCGGTTCCCCCTGTCGCCGGGCAGACCCTGGACGCGCAGCTGCACCTGCTGGACCGCCAGGTTTTGGACAGCGACGGCGTCCCCGTCACCACCGTGGACGACCTCGAACTCGGCGTCCCCGAGGGCGCGCCCGAACTTCCGCTCGGGACGGTGATTCCCGAGGGAACGCCGGCCCCGGTGATCACCGCCGTGCTGACCGGCCCCGTCCTGGGGACGCGCATCTTCGGCGGCAGGCCGCCGTCGTCCCGGCTGATCCGGATCCCGTGGACGGACGTGGCCGACGTCGGCGTGGTGGTCCGGCTCGGCGTCAGCGGCCAGGGCCTCGACGCCGACTGGGTGGAGCGCTGGATCCGCGACAAGATCATCGCCCGGATACCGGGATCGGGAGGCCGCCGTGATCCTCGGTGACCTTTTGGGCACTCCGGTGCATGACGACGACGGCGTGCGGCTGGGGCGCGTGGCCGACGCCCGGTTTGTGGTGGACGGTGCCCCGCGCCGGCTGATGGCCGAAGCCCGGCTGCTGGGCCTGGTGGTCAGCCCGCACAGCTGGTCGTCGTTCCTGGGCTACGAGCGGAACAGCCTCACCCAGCCGTGGCCGCTGCCCAAGCTGCTGCGGTGGCGGCACCGGGGATCCTTCTTCGTGATGTGGGAGGACATCGCAGTGTTGGGGGACCGGTCCGTCCGGCTGCGGCCCGGGTACACGGCGTACAGTCCGGCGCTGGACGGCAACGGGCAGGAGTAGTTTCCCTTGCCGCCGCCGACAGCCCTGATCACCCTCGAAGGTTGATCCTGCAAGTTTGTCGCGGTGCCGGCTGGATCTCGTGTAGTCTAGAGACCGTTGTTGTGTTTGTATTTGGTAGTTCAGGCAGTACGCGCGGTCGAAAGTCCGCGTTCTTCTGAAGTAGCGGTTTTGAACACCCCACGCCGGAGGACCCGAAAGTCGGGACTTTTCCTCCACCTTCACGAAGGACAAAAATAATGGCTACTGGCACCGTCAAATGGTTTAACGCTGAAAAGGGCTTCGGCTTCATTTCCCCCGATGACTCTTCCCAGGACGTGTTCGCACACTACTCCGCGATCAACTCCGGCGGCTTCCGCTCCCTCGAAGAGAACCAGAAGGTCTCCTTCGAAACCGAGCAGGGCCCCAAGGGTCCCCAGGCCGTCAACATCCAGGCTCTCTAATTCCATAGAGTTTCTGGGGCCGCAAGGTTTCTGAGCAGGGCCCGTCTCCGGACGGGCCCTGCTTTTTGTTAACCCGGGTGTGCTGCTAATCGGCAGGCTCAACCACCGGGCTCAACCAGCGGCTGTTAGAGCTGGCCGCGCGCGGCCAGGAACGTGGTCAGTGCGGGGTTTTCGATTTCCTTTGCCAGCCAGGGGACGGCCTGGGCTGCGGTCTCGTCCCCGAGCACGGCGCGGTGGGACTGTGCCCGCACGGCGAACTCCCGCATCCCGCTGCGGCTGGCAAGTGCCCCGAGACGCTCGACCACTTCTCCCGCCCGCTCAGACCGTGCCGCGATAGCCACTTCCGCCGCAACGTCCAGCAGCCGGGCCGAATACCAGAGGTACCAGGGCTTGGGTTCCATCCCTCTGTCCACCCAGTGCTGCGCCGCGGCGAGGTTGCCATGCGCCAGGAACAGGCGGGCTTCGGCCCCCGCAGCGAGGGCCATGTAGCAATGGTCCCCGGCCAGGTCCGCCATCACCCACGAGCGGTCGATCATTTCGGCGGCAGCCTCGAGGTCGCCGGCAGCGAGGTACGTTTCGCCGCGTACTCCGGCCACAAACGGCTCGAACGCTGTCCAGTGCTCGGCAGCAATCCATTCCAGGGCGTGGTCCAGGGTCTTGGCCGCCAGGTCCAGCTCACCGCGCAGCAGCAAGACCCGGCCGAGGAGCGCGCTGCTGAACGCCTGCTGCCGGCGGTTCCGCATCTCCCGGGCCAGCTTCCCGGAGGCGGTCAGCGCATCCATCGCGTCCCCATAGCGTGCGGTATCCGACGCCAGCATGCCCTGAATCGCCAGGACTCGTGCCTGCTCTTCCGGGAACCCTGCGGCAGCCGCACTGGCCCGCTCCAGCCAGCCGGCCGCCCGGTCCGGGACACCCCGCTGCACGGATAAGTACCCCAGCTCGCGGTAAGCGGCCGCCGCAGTGGGGGACGCGCCGTCGTACTTTTCCGACGGCGCCACGGCCGACGGCGATTCGGCCGACAGGGCCCGGTGCAGAAAGTCCGCTACCTCCGCGCCGCGGCCGCCCGCCTGGTGGATCATCGCCCCGGCGAGCGTGACCAGCGACTCGGCGAGCAGGTGCCGGTTAGGCGTGCGCTGGGCCAGGACGACGGCAAGCCGCAGCTGATCCAGCCCGCGGTCCACGGCGCCGGCCGAGAGTGAGGCGCCGCCGGCGTCGAGATAGGACCGGACGGTAGCCACGGTGGCGGGAATCCCCGGGGCGGTCTCAGGTGCCGCGCCGGACAGCGCCGTCCGGATTTCGGGTGGCAGCGGGAGGCCCAGTTCGTCGCGGTAAAGGTTGGCGCACTTGCTCACATGCTCGCGCGCATGCCGGTGCTCACCAATCGCCACCAGCGCCCGGACCAGCACCGCGTTGCAATCAGTGTGGAACGGGTCACGCTGCAGCGCACGGGAGGCCAGCTCCGCAGCCTCCCGCGGATCGCCCGAAGCCATGGCGGACACTGACGACTCGTACAGCACGGACTGCGCGCAGTTCTCCAGCCGGTAGCGCTGGTCCGACAGCCAGGATTCGAAAACCGGGCAGTCGACGAAGGACAGCCCCTCGAGCAGCTGGCCGTTCAGGCTGTGCGGGTCAGGGCGGGGGACCGCACCCGACCCCACGAGTTCCGCAGCGTCGCAGCGCCACGGCGGCTGCATCTCAAACCGGAGGGGATCACCCGCCATCGTCACGCCGTCGAGGGTGCGCCGCAGCTCCGACAGGTTCCAACGCAGCGCCCCGAGCGGATCTGCAGCATCGGGAAATAGCAGCCCGGCGGTCCTCGACCGTCCGGTGCCCGCAGCCTGCAGGGCGAGGTAGGCCAGCACAGCCCATGCCTTCCGGCCGCGGGGCTGTGGAGGACTTGCGCCAGGGGACTCGATCCGCGGCGGACCGAGGAGCCGGATCCACGTCTCGGCCATACGGCTCATGGTACCCCGGCGGCTTTTCGCTGTCTGCGGTGCCTCACACGCTTGCTCACACGCATGCCGGACACACTGAAATCACCAATCAGCACCAACACTCATCCGAGGGAAACACCATGGAACTGCTCGTCATCATCCTGCTCGTTGGACTCTGGGTTGTCGGCGCCACCGTCCGTGCCGTCCTCACCGACGGCCGTGGCCACACTCCCCGGGTGCGTTCCACTGAAGGATGGCACGCAGGGCGTCTGCCCAGCGTTCCCTTCTCCGAGGCGCGGCTTTAGGGAGCAGCGGGTTTCAACAAGCTCAACCCTGAAGAGCCGCGCGGGGAACGCTCCGCCCGAGGATCGGACTGGGGTCGTTCGTGTCAGGGCGGCCCGAGCCCATAGACTGGAGGCAGGTGAGCCGGGAAGTCTGGTCGGCACGGTATTTGTCGACCCAACGATCAGGACACCTAATGGACCAGAACCCACCCTCAACTTCGCCCCGCGGCGGATCCACCGTCTTCGGACGCGGCAGCTACGCCGAGGCGCTGCGCATCGGGGCGATACTGCGAAAAGAAACCGTCGGCGGCGCACTGCTGGTCGTCGCAGCCGTCGTCGCACTCTTCTGGGCCAACTCACCCTTGGCCGAGAGCTATTTCGCACTCCGGGACTTCAGGATCGGCTACGAGCCCTGGCACCTAAACCTCAGCCTCGGAGCCTGGGCCGCCGACGGACTGCTGGCCATCTTCTTCTTCCTCGTCGGACTCGAACTCAAGCGGGAGTTCGTCGCCGGAGACCTGCGCCAGATCAGCAAATCCATCGTCCCCATCGCCGCCGCCGTTGGCGGTGTCGCTGTGCCCGCGGTCATCTACGCCCTGGTCAACCTCTCGAGCCCGGAGATGTTGCGGGGCTGGGCCATCCCCACCGCCACCGACATCGCCTTCGCCGTTGCCGTCCTGGCGATCATCGGCTCCCACCTGCCCAGCGCCCTGCGGATCTTCCTGCTCACCTTGGCCGTGGTCGATGATCTGATCGCGATCAGCATCATCGCCATCTTCTACTCCAGCGACATCCAGCCCGGGCCGCTGCTGCTGGCACTGATTCCTCTGGGCCTCTACACCTTCCTCGCCCAGAAATACCGCCGGTTCTTCGGATCCAGGCTTGTAGCAGCATGGCTCATCCTGCTGCCACTGGGCATCGCCACCTGGACGCTGGTGCATGCCTCAGGCATCCACGCCACCGTCGCCGGCGTGCTGCTGGGGTTTGCCGTGCCCGTGATCCGTTCCCAGGCCAGCGGCGGTCCGGAAGCCGGTCCCGGCCTCGCGGAGACCTTTGAACACCGCTTCCGCCCCATCTCCGCCGGCATCGCCGTACCGATCTTCGCGTTCTTCTCCGCCGGAGTCGCCGTCGGAGGATGGGAAGGGCTGGTCTCCGCCCTTACCGACCCGGTAACCCTGGGCATCATCCTCGCCCTCGTGCTGGGTAAGCCTGCCGGGATCCTCGGCACCACCTGGGTTCTCACGAAGGCCACCAGGGCAAGGCTGGATGACTCCTTCAAGTGGATCGACATCTTCGGAGTCTCCGTCCTGGCCGGAATCGGTTTCACCGTCTCGCTGTTAGTGGCTGAACTCAGTTTCGGTCACGGAAGCATCTACGACGACCACGCCAAAGTCGGCATCCTGACCGCGTCTCTTATTGCTGCGCTGCTGGCAGCAGCCGTCCTCAGCACCAGAAACCGCCAATACCGGCTGGCAGAAGCCGCCGAGGAAATCGACTCCGACCATGACGGCATCCCCGACGTTTACGAACAGGACCAGCGCTCCTGAACCCAGTGCGGGAATGTGCCGCCGGTCCCCTGGGACTAGTGCAGCCCCATCGCATTCCGCACTTCGTCGAGGATGTGGTGCATGGCGGTCTCTGCCGCCGTGGCGTCCCCACCGGCGACAGCTGCGGCCACTGCCTCGTGCGCGTCCAGGGCTTCGGGCCGGGGCTTGAACGGCATGAGGCCCTGCTTGGTGCGGCTGGTGAGCACCTCGGCCACCATGCCCTC
The DNA here is from genome assembly GCF_030817195.1 of Arthrobacter globiformis. NCBI lineage: Bacteria > Bacillati > Actinomycetota > Actinomycetes > Micrococcales > Micrococcaceae > Arthrobacter > Arthrobacter globiformis. The sequence goes on from NZ_JAUSYZ010000001.1 coordinate 1,564,438, forward strand.
GAGCGAGGAAAACATCTCGTTGCCGCAGCTTGTCAGCACCAGCCGGTGGTAGGCGATGTCAGCCGCCAGGAACGCCTCCAGTTCACCGGCTTCACCCAGCCGCCGCAGGTCCGCGGCCAACTCCACCAGCTGGCTGCGCTCGGCGGCACTTGCCCGGCGGGCGGCGCCCGCGGCGGCGATGGGTTCGACGGCGATGCGCAGCTCGGTGAGGCTGGCGTACTGCTGCGCGCGGCGCTCTGACGCGAGGCGCCAGCGCACAAGTTTGGGATCGTAAACGTTCCAGCGTTCCGGGCTCTGCACCACAATCCCCACCCGCCGGCGAGAGTAGACCAGGTTCATCGACTCGAGGACCTTCATCGTGTCCCTGGCGACCGTCCGGGACACGCCGTACTCCTGCTGCAGGCCTTCAAGGGTCAGGCGGCTCCCGGGGCCAAGACGCCCGGAAGCGATAGCCACGCCAAGAGCGTCAAGGACGCGTTCATGCATCGCGGGTGACAACCCGCCGTCGTTCGCGTCATCCGCGCTCTCTGATGTCGCCATCGACATATTCCTGCCTTCCCTCCGCGCCCGTGGCGCCTCCCAAGACTACCGGACGATGAAGGCAAAGATATGACCTGTGACACGAAAAGATAGTATCTTTTGAATGAATTGGTGATACCTTATCTCCAGCGCAGTTCGAATCGGGCTGCAGATTGAGCTTCTTCCACAAGCCAAAGACGTCTTCTTCGGAGGTAAAACATGCAGTATCCAGCCACGCACCTGGTGGTCATGGGCGTTGCCGGTTCGGGCAAGTCCACGATTGCCGCGGCCCTTTCCAAGCACCTCGGCTGGGCCAGCGCGGAGGCGGACGAGTTCCACCCGCAGTCCAACATCGACAAGATGAGCCAGGGCATCCCGCTGCAGGACGAGGACCGCTGGCCCTGGCTGCAGCAGATTCAGGACTGGATGACCGAACAGGCCCGGGCCGGCCACAGCACCGTGCTCACCTGCTCCGCGCTCAAGCAGAGCTACCGGAGGCTGCTGTCCGAAGCCGAAGGCCGCGTGCTGTTCATCCACCTGCACGGCGAGGCAGCCCTGATCAGCCAGCGCATGCAGGGACGCGAGGGCCACTTCATGCCGCCCACGCTCCTGCCCAGCCAGCTGGCCACCCTGGAACCGCTGACCGCGGAGGAACTGGAAGCCGGCAGCCTCCGCCTGGACATCACCCGCACCCCGGAGGAGCTCATCGGCGCCATCCTGGCCGCGCTGCAGCTTCCCTCCCACCAGGCGCCGTGCGCTAACTAAGCGCCCACCCTCTTTCACCTCCCCAACGCAAGAACCTGTTTCAAAGGAGAACCATGACCATCGAAGGATGGACCCAAACACTGGGCGCAGGACCACTGTTGCTCATCGCGGCAGCGGCCATCGCCGTCCTGCTCGTCCTGATCATCCGGCTGCGCATGCACGCGCTGCTGGCACTGATCGTGGTCAGCCTTGCCACCGCGTTCGCCACTGGCATCCCTGCCAACCAGGTAGTGCCGGTGCTGGTCAACGGCTTCGGGACAACCCTGGGCACCGTTGCACTGCTGGTGGGCCTGGGGGCCATGCTCGGCCGCATCGTGGAGACCAGCGGTGGCGCGAAAGTGCTGGCCGACTACCTCATCGGCATCTTCGGCGAAAAGCGCGCACCGTTCGCGCTGGGCCTCGCATCCCTGATCTTCGGCTTCCCGATCTTCTTCGACGCCGGCCTCGTGGTCATGCTCCCTGTCGTGTTCGCCGTGGCCCACCGTCTGGGCGGGGGCGTGCTGCGCTACGGCCTGCCCGCCGCCGGCGCGTTCTCCGTGATGCACATCTTCCTGCCGCCCCACCCTGGTCCCGTCTCGGCGTCGGCCTTCTTTGAGGCGAACATCGGCCTCGTCACCATCGCCGGCCTGCTCACGGCAATCCCCACCTGGTATGTCACCGCCTACCTGTACGGCCTGTGGACCGGCAAGAAGCTGGAGCTGCCCGTGCCGGAACTGCTCGGCCACGCAACCGCCGACGCCGAATCCCACCCGCCGCGGTTCCGCACCGTCATCGGCCTGCTGCTTCTGCCGCTGGCACTGATCTTCATCAATACCGGCCTGAACACCCTCGCCGCCTCCGGCGTGCTGTCCGAAGCGGTCAAGAAGGAACAGTGGTTCCAGGTGCTGCGCACACTCGGTGAAACGCCGGTGGCGCTGCTCATCTCCGTCCTGGTTGCGATGTTCGTCCTCGGCGCCCGCCGCGGAGTCCACAACGGCGCCCTGGAGAAGCTGCTTGAATCCTCGCTGGGCCCGGTCTGCTCGGTCATCCTCATCACCGGCGCCGGCGGCATGTTCGGCGGTGTGCTGCGCACCTCCGGCATCGGCGACGCCCTCGCCGACGTGCTCGGCAACATGGGTATCCCGCTGATCCTGGCCGGCTTCCTGATCTCCGCGATCCTGCGGATTGCGCAGGGCTCCGCGACCGTGGCATTGACCACCACCGCAGGACTGATCGCTCCGGCCGTTGCCGCGGGCGGACTGAACGGCATGCAGGTCGCTGCCATGGTCATCGCCGTGGCCGCCGGCTCCGTGGTGGTCTCCCACGTCAACGACTCCGGCTTCTGGCTGGTGGGCCGCTTCTTCGGCATGGATGTCAAGACCACGCTGAAGACCTGGACCGTCATGGAAACCCTGATCGGCGTCATGGGCTTCACCATCGCCGCGGTGATCTTCCTGGTTGCCGGGCTGGCCGGTTAGCTACTGCTTTCTAAAGTACGACGGCGGGAGGTTGGCAGATCTGCCAGCCTCCCGCCGTCGTACTTTTGTCGGCCGACTTCTGAAAAGTGAGGGAGACTGGAAGCCACAACCACGAAGGCGGACCACATTGATCAATCTGCAGCAGGATGCCGAAGGCTTCATCCGGATGAACCGGCATTTCCCGGAGAGCATCCTCGTCTCCGTCACCTTTTCCGACGGCTCGGTGGAGGAGGTTTCCGGCAAGCGGCTCAACCAGGCGTACGACGAGGCCTTGGCCGAGTTCCGCGCACAGAACCACCTGGACGCGAAAGGCTTCTCGCGTCACCAGAAGAGCCGGAGCAACCCCGGCAACAAGGTCGACTTCGTGCGGGTCCAGCCCGGCATGGGTGGCTGAGCCGGGGCGCCGCTTCGGCAGTTTTATTCGGCGAGGGCCTTGATGACCTCCTTGGCCACGTCCTCACTGGACTGCGGGTTCTGGCCGCTGATCAGGTTGCCCTCCCGCACAATGTGGCTGGCCCAGTCCGGGCCGGTTTCCACGTTGGCCCCCTTCCCCCGCAGCGCCGTCTCCACGAACCAGGGCGTGTTCTCGCCGGTGCCGCCGCCCATCTCCTCCGAGTTGGTGAAGACCGTGAGCTTGCGACCCGCGAAAGCGAACGCGCCGTCGTCGGCCGTGGCGCTGAGCAGGCCCGCCGGGCCGTGGCAGAAGGGCGCGATAATCTTTCCGGCACCGTCCGCCTCCACCAGAATCCGGCCGAGGTCCTTGTCCTGGAACAGGTCCGCCATCGGGCCGTGGCCGCCCGGCAGGACGACGGCGTCGTACCCGGACATGTCGACGTCGGCCAGCACCAGCGGCGCGAAAAGGTCGACGTCGATCATCTCCAGATAGGTCCGGAAGTCCTCCGCCCTCTCCTCGCTGCCGACCATGTCCGGCTGCAGGCTGATCTTGTCCACGTTGGGCTTGACGCCGCCGGGAGTGGCGAAGTCCACGTTGTGCCCGGCCTGCTGCAGGGTACGGTGTGCCACCACCAGCTCCTCGGCCCAGAACCCGGTGGGGTGCCGGCTGCCATCCTTCATGGTCAGCGAATCGGCCGCCGAGACGACCATCAGAATGTTAGCCATTGTTCTTGCTCCTTTTGTGATTTTCTTGGTTTCGGCAGGCTCAGCCAGCGGGGACCGCTAATCGAGCTTGTCGAGATCCCGCGGACCGGCTTGGTTTCGACGGGCTCAGCCGGTGGTCCATTCCCTCAGCCGGAGCGGCGGCTCCTCGCCGCCGGGCTTCTGAAGCAACACTTGGTTCACTCCCGTCAGGCCGCCCTCGAAGCCGAGAGCACTGGCGGCCATGTAGAGCCGCCAGATGCGCGCGCGGCCGTCGGACGTCAGCCGCACGGCCTCGTCCCACTGCTCCTCGAGGTTCTTCACCCAGGCCCGCAGCGTCAGGGCATAGTGCCGGCGGAGGGCCTCGACGTCCAGCACCTCGAAGCCGCCGCCCTCCAGCGCCACCACCAACTCGCCCAGGCTGAGCATCTCGCCGTCGGGGAAGACGTAGCGGGGGATGAAGGAATCCGGATCGTCCTCGGTGGGCCCGGCGTTCCAGGAGATGGCGTGGTTCAGCAGCCGGCCGCCCGGCCGCAGAAGACCGTGGAGCTGCGAGACGTAGCGGCCCAGCTGTTCGCGGCCGACATGCTCGGACATGCCGATGGAGCTGATCGTGTCGTAGGGCCCGTCGGTCACGTCGCGGTAGTCCTGGACCCGGATATCCACGAGTTCAGTCAGGCCGGCCTCGGCCACCCGCTTGCGGGCCATCTCGGCCTGCTCGGTGGACAGCGTGATGCCGACGACGCTCACCCCGAACCGCCCGGCCGCATGCAGCGCGAAGCTTCCCCAGCCGCAGCCCACGTCCAGCACCCGCATGCCGGGCTTCAGACCCAGCTTCCGGCAGGCGAGGTCGAGCTTCTCCTCCTGGGCCTCTTCCAGGCTCCGGCCCTCATCGGACCAGACGGCGCACGAGTAGACCAGCGACGGACCGAGGACCAGCCGGTAAAAGTCATTGCCGACGTCGTAATGGTGTGAGATCGCGGCAGCATCCCGTTTCTTGGAGTGCCTCCTGCCGTGCTTTTCCACCCTCGCCTCCTCCGGCGGGGGAGCGGGGTTGGGCCCGAGCGCGCCGACCCGGACACCCGTCTTCACCAGCGTCCACAGTTCCCGGGGTGTCAGCGGACTGAAAGGGCCAGGCTCGGCGAACTTGCCGACGGAGCTGAGGGCGGCGAAGGCCGCGAAGATGTCGCCGTGCGCGTTGATTTCACCGGCGACGTATGCCCGGCTCAACCCCAGCTGCCCGGGCGCCCACAGGATCCGCCGCAGCGCCCGCCGGGACGTGAACTCGATCAGCGGGGCATCTTCGGGACCGGCTTCGGAGCCATCCCAGGCCCGCAAACGGATGGGTATCTGCTCTGTGCCGGACCGGTCATTGTTCAAATCCCCGGTTCCGAGAACAATGGCCAATGCCTTGGCCAGCTTTGGTGCCGCTCCGGTCGTCTTTGCCATCCTCGTCGCCTCTCGTCCGCTGCCCCAGCTCGGCGGGCTGCGCCATTGCAGTCCCGTGGCAATAACGTACACAAGCCTGCGTGTAGCGGACAGGGAGACAACCCTGTCTCGCTGGCATCAGTCCAAACATTTCGACTCTGGACCGGATATCAGGGCGGTGGGATCCTGATCGCAATACCGTCGGAGAGGGAGGCTGATACCGCCATGGACGACTCGCCGGAGACGCGCCAGAGGCTGTCCGACCGCATCGAGGAAAAGCAGAGCGCACTCCGCTCCTACCTGGAACGGCTCCGGCCACGGCGGCACAGGCTCACGGAATTCAGCGTCGCCGGGAGCGTGCTGGCGGCTCTGTTCACTGCGGGTCCGGCGTTTGGCGGCACGGGGTTCACGGCGGCAGTCCAGGGTATGTTCTCGCTCGGTGACGCCTCCGTGGTGTGGCGCGTCCTTTGCCTGGGAGCGGTGATCCTGTCCGTTGGGGCAGGTCTGGCCACGAACTTCGCCAACTCGCAGGCTTTGGCCGAGAAAGTCACCGCAGCGGAGACAGCGATCGCGCAATTGGAGGGGCTGCAGCTGTCTCTGGGCTTCGGTCACATAGCGATTGACGAGGCAGCGATGCTGTACAAGCAGTTCGTTTCCCACGTTCCGTTCGTGGCAGAGGTCCCGTCCCGCTGAGCGGTATTAAGAGTACGACGGCGGTGGCGGCCAGCCGGTTCCGCGCTATCGCGGCCGAAGGATGCGCGGAGTCTCCCGTCCGGGTCCTCCTTCCCGGGTTCGGCGAACTTTCAGTGAGCCCTTGCTATTCCGCGTCCTATGGCGGGCGGACCCTGAGCATCCGAGTCTGGACCGGGATTCCGGGCGGTGGGATCCTGATCCAAACGTCGACCGGGGGGAGAAAGGCTGTAGCTAACCATGGAAGAATCCGCCGATACGCGGCAACGGCTCTCCGAGCGCATTGACCAAAAACAGCAGGCCATTCGCTCCTACATAGGACGGGAGCGGCCACGACGGAACCGACTCTCCAACATCAGCATCGTGGGCAGTGCGCTGGCGGCCGCACTCACGGCCGGACCGGCAGTGGGCGGTACCGGATTCACGGAGGCGGTACGCGGGATCTTCTCGCTGGACGACGACTCCATCGTGTGGCGGTTCCTCTGCCTTGCAGCCGTAATCTTCTCCGTGTCCGCCGCCCTGGCCACGAATTTCGCCAACTCCCGGGCCTTGGGCGAAAAGGTCAGCGCGGCCGAGAGCGCCAACGCCCAACTGGAGGGCCTGCAGCTGTCGCTGAACTTCGGCAACCTCGCCGTGCCCGATGCCCTCAAGCTCTACCAGCAAGCTGTGGCGCCGGTGGCCTTCGTGGACGAGGTTCCTTTGCGCTGAGCTGCTTTTTCTAAGAACGCACGACGTCGGGTGGCTGGCAGAAAGCCAGCCACCCGACGTCGTGACACGTGGAAGTGTTCTTATCGCGCTAGGTGTACTGCCCAGGGACGTTGGTTGGGTGAATGTGATGACTCGCTGGAGTCGTTGACTCATGGGTGAGGACCTCCGGTTGGACAGTGGAGTTGCTTAGACAACCGCTGAAGCGACCAGGAGGTCCTCAATGTCCCACGCTAATGCTGCTTTGACTCCACGCCAACGGTTACGCGTCGCGCGGCTCGTCGTTGATCACGGCTGGCCGGTGTCCCGGGCTGCCGAACAGTTCAATTGCTCCTGGCCCACCGCCAAACGGTGGGCAGCCAGGTATGCCGCGATGGGCCCAGCCGGCATGACGGACCGATCCTCAAGCCCGCACCGGGTGGCGAACCGGACTCCGCCGCATCTGGTTCGCAAGGTCGTGCACCTGCGCTGGAAGCAAAGGCTGGGGCCTGTCGCGATTGGAGCGAAGCTGGCCATGCCTGCCTCCACGGTCCACGCGGTCCTGGTCCGGTGCCGGCTGAACCGGCTGCATTACGTGGATAAGCGCACCGGGGAAGTCATCCGCCGCTACGAACACGACAAACCCGGGGCGATGATCCACGTCGATGTGAAGAAGCTCGGCAACATCCCGGACGGTGGCGGCTGGCGCTACGTTGGCCGGCAGGAAGGCAAGAGGAACCGCGCTACGACTCCGGCAAAGCCGCGAAGCAACCACCGCAACCCGCTGATCGGCACCGCCTACGTGCACACCGTCGTGGACGACCACTCACGCGTCGCCTACGCCGAGATCCATGATGACGAAACAGCGGCCACCGCAGCCTCCGTTTTGAAAAGGGCAGTATCCTGGTTCGCCGCGCGCGGCGTCACCGTCGAGCGAGTCCTTTCCGACAACGGATCAGCGTACAAATCGAACCTCTGGCGGGACACCTGCCGGGAGCTGAACATCAAGGCCAAGAAGACCCGACCCTACCGTCCGCAAACCAACGGCAAGATCGAACGGTTCCACCGCACACTGGCCGACGGATGGGCCTTCAAACGCTTCTACGCCACTGAATCAGCCCGCAGAAACGCCCTCCCTGCATGGCTGCACCACTACAATCACCACAGGCCCCACACTGCAATCGGAGGCCACACGCCCATCAGCCGCTTAACCAACCTGCCTGGGCAGTACAGCTAGGACAGCGCAGACGTCTGTGACTCTACCGGTCCCGCTAAATACGTGGACTTCGATGGACCCGTTAAGTTCAAATCGGAACGTACCCTCGACGAGGAAGATTCCCGGGCGGACTGTTTCATTGAGTTCAATGCTGTTGACGATGGCGTTCCTGCCGGTCACGGTGGAAACCACGTTACCGTTGGCCAGTGTTTGGTTGTGCGTAGCTCCCGTGATTACATAAGTGACGGACTTTCCAGTAAGCGTATTCGTGAACGTTGCTTTCAGTCCAGGTGCGATAAGAATGGAGTCGTCCCCAGGGGCGCCGATTTCTTTACTCTTTCCAGCGACTTCCACCAAAACAGGAAATGCACAGACATCGCCAGCGGTAGTGGTGAAGTCAAAAGCGATGGGTTCTACGGGCGCCGCCGCAACCGGTCCGGAGGTGACCATCGAGCCCAGGAAGACCCCAATGAGAATGAATAGCTTTTTCATGATTTATCTCCATTGTTTTTTGGCATACAAGCGCACTGGGCAGAATAATGCCGCAATATGCGCGCAAAGAAGGTGAGGGGCGTTGAATATTCGCATAAGGCCAATATTCCTATGAGGCAGGTTCTCCCACGGAGTAGCCCGCAAATGAGTTGCCGCAGGAAATGGCACGAAGCGCATTCCCACTCATTTACCCTTACGTAAAAGTAAGGGTCAGCTCTCGGCATTGTCTTCTTTGATTAATGCCTAGGTGCAGGATATTAGACCTGCTACTCGCCCTTGGGAAGACAATTCATTATTTGTCAAGGAATTCGAACTGGTTGTCACCGCCGCGATCCACCCGGTTCACCCCGCCGTCGCAGTCCCTTAACCCGGCCCGTCAACGATGGCCCCATGACTGCTCTCTCCCGCCGAAAAGTCCTCAAAGGTGCCATCGCCGCTGCCGGTGCCGCCGCCGTCGCGCCTTCGCTGGTGGTCCCGGCCCACGCGGCCCGGCCGTCCGCGGTTCCCCTGGTACGCAACCGGCTGACTCTCCCGTCCGGCATTTCCACCGGGGACGTCACAACCAACTCGGGCGTCCTGTGGTCGCGCGCGTCAGGCGCCGGCCGGCTAGTCGCCAACCTGGTGGCGGTCGACGAGGACGGGTCCGCGCTCCGCGGCAGCCGCGCCTTCAGCCGGGTGCTGCGCGGCACCACTGCCAGCGACGCCACCGACTTCACCTCGAAGATCGCCGCCCGAGGCCTCCCGGCGGGAACCCGCTTCGCGCTCACCATGCACTTCGAGGACTCGGACGGGAACGCAGGCGAAACCGCCCGCGGCTCCTTCAGCACCGCGCCCGGTTCGAAGGCCAACAGCGTCTGGTCCCGCAGCCCCGGCAGCAAGCGGGGCCAGAGCTTCGTCTGGACCGGCGACACCGCGGGCCAGGGCTGGGGCATCAACGAGGAGATCGGCGGCATGCGCGGATATGCGGCCATGCTCGCCACCAAGCCTGACTTCTTCATCCACTCGGGCGACACCATCTACGCCGACGGCCCCATCGCCGCCCAGGTCACCGAGCCCGACGGACAGATCTGGCGCAACCTCGTCACCGAAGAGGTTTCCAAGGTGGCCGAAACCCTCGAGGAGTACCGGGGGCGGCACCGCTACAACCTTATGGACAAGAACATCCGCGCCCTCTACGCGGAGGTCCCGGTCATTGCCCAGTGGGACGACCACGAAACCACCAACAACTGGTACCCAGGCGAAATCCTCACCGACGCCCGCTACACCGAGCGCCGCGTGGACGTGCTCGCCGCCCGTGGCCGCCAGGCCTGGCAGGAATACCAGCCCATCGCCCAGCTCAGCGACGGCAGCACCGGCTTCGAGCCTGCCCGCATCTACCGCAAGATCACCCGCGGCCCGCAGCTGGACGTCTTCTGCCTGGACATGCGCACCTTCAAGGACCCCAACACGGACGGCAAGGAAACGAACCTCACCCACATCCTTGGCCAGGAACAGGCCGACTGGCTCATACGCGAGGTCAGCACGTCCCAGGCCACATGGAAGGTGATCTCCGCAGACCTGCCGCTGGGCATCATCGTCCCCGACGGGCCCGCAGCGCAGGAATCTCTCTCCAACCGCGACGCCGACGCCCCCTTGGGCAAAGAACTCGAAATCGCACGTGTATTGTCCGCGTTCAAGCGCAACCGGGTTAAAAACGTCGTGTGGCTCACCGCGGACGTGCATTACTGCGCCGCCCACCACTACTCACCCGAGCGCGCCGCCTTCCAGGACTTCGATCCCTTCTGGGAGTTCGTGGGCGGGCCCATCAACGCCGGAAGCTTCGGCCCCAACCAGATGGATGGCACCTTCGGCCCCGAGGTGGCCTTCTCGCGGGCAGGAGCCTACTCCGGCGAGTCCCCACGCAGCGGCGAAAGCCAGTACTTCGGCCACGTGGACCTCGGCGCGGACGACGTCTTCTCCGTCACCCTCCGCAACGCCAACGGCACGGTGATCTTCCGCAAGGACCTGAATCCGGAGCGCTGAGCCGGCTGGTTGAGCCTGTGGGGATCTCGCAGATCTACTGGTTTCGACAGGCTCAACGGGCGGGGTTTTCGACAGGCCCAACCAGCGGGCATCGGCTCAATCGACGGTAACCTCGGGCTGCTGTGCGCCGCCGGGCGGTTGGTACTTGATCCGCGCAGCCTGCCGCATGGCTTCCATCGATTCCTCGACGCTCAGAAGCACCGTGGTTTCGAATGAGCTCAGTGCACCGCCTCCGCTAATTGCCAGTGCCACTGCAGCCATGGACACGTTGTCGGGCGCCTCCCAAAGGTTGTAGCCGTCGTGGCTGCCGAAGGCGTACCAGAATCCGTGGAGCTTCCCGCCGACCGATTCGATGTAAGCCTGGGCGGCTTTTCGTCGGTCCTCAGGGTTGTTGATCAGCCGTGCCCATGTGTCCGGTGTGTAGCTGAATTTGGATAGGTAGAGCGGCATCGTCTCGTCCTTTCGTTCACTGCCGGAAGCAGGATTCACCCAGAATGGCAGGCTGCTGTGCGGCCAGCAACGGCTGGATTTCCTGGCCTGACGTGCTCGCGGTTAGGGGAGGTAGTCACCCGGCCCGTCCGGTGGGACGATTCAACTATGAGCGACTACTTTCCGGACCATGGGCCGCACCTGCACGCGCATGCGGCTCCCACCACCCAGCAGATGCGCACCGTTGGCCAGCGCCGCCGGGATGCGGAAGTGAAGCTGGAACAGCATCTTCAGGAAGCCCGCCTGAAGGACCAGTCGGCCCACGATGAGCCAGTCACACTGGCAGGTACTCCGGCGGCGGACGAGAACGACGGCGGGCTGGCCGCCTCGGAGGGCGTGGACCCGAACCCCGGGCGGTAGGCTTCGCTACCCACCGGCACCCTAACCTCGCGTGCTCGGCCAGGGGACCCGGATGGCGCATGTCACATTTTCCGTTGAGAATGTAATCCGGCATCTCTTCTGCAAGAATGGCGAAGTCATGTGCGGGAGGTCACAAGCAAAGGCGCTTGAGACCTCCCGCACTATGCCCTGGGGAGGCAAGAATGTCAGGAATCAGTTTTACGGCCATCGATTTCGAAACGGCCAACAGCCACCGCGGCTCGGCGTGCGCCGTCGGCCTGGTGAAGGTGCACGACGGGCACATCGTGGACACGGCGTCGTGGCTCATCAAGCCGCCGCCCGGCATCGACGACTTTGATCCCATCAACGTGGAGCTCCACGGGATCGCGGAACAGGACGTCCAGAACGCCGCCGACTGGGAGATGTCCCTCGAAGGCATACTGCAGTTCGTCTGCGAGGACCCGCTCGTGGCGTTCGACGCCGCCTACGACGCCTCCGTGATGCGGAAAGCCACCGATCACCAGCACCTGGACCTGCCGGCCAAGGACTTCTACTGCGCGCTGCGCCTCGCCCAGGATCACCTGGCCCTGCCGCGGCACCGCCTCGACGACGTTCTCGCCGCACTGGACCTTCCGCCGGTTGAGCGGCATGAGCCGCGGGCGCACGCGCTGGCCTGCGCCCAGATTGTGCTTGCCATTGCGGCAGCACGGCGTTTCTCCACTCTGGCCGAGGTTTGGGAACAGCCGGCGACGGCGGTCGGCAAGCGCCGCCGTGGCCGGCGCGTCCGCACCGACGGCGACCCGGAGGCTGAAACTTCCGGCGCCGGACATGCGGAAGCTGAAGTTGCGCCTGGGGGACGGGATGAGCCCGATGCCAACCTCGCCGTGGTGGCGCCCGACGCCGGTCCGCACCGGACTCCTCAGCTGGTTCAGTTGAGCCGGGCGGAGGTTGCGCCCGTTGAAGACGGTGACGCTGAACCGGACCGAACACCCCGTCGGGGTGCCCCGAAGCGCGCGTTCAGTACTGCAGCGGGACTGGTGCTGTTCGCGCTGGGTGTGGCGGCCGCCGTCGGGCTCGCCTACCTCACCGGATTCACCATCCGCTTCTTCGCTGCCGGCCAGAACGTCACAGCCGCACTGACACTCGCCGCAGCCACAGCGACCATGTGGGCGATCTGGGCAAGCATCACCCTCGGCTGGCACCGGCTCCGGCCCGGCACCTGACCCGCTGTAGCTGACCCCCGGAAACTGACCAGCCTCATCTGCGGCCTGCCGCCACGGCGTCATACTTCCCGTCTGCGAGAATGCTCGTGGACCGGGGGCGGGCGCAACTGAACAATGCCGTCCCCTTAGCTCAACGAAGCTCAGCGAGGCCTCGCGGCCGGGGAAGGCGGACAACCATGCCCATGTGGGCCCAGGCGCTCTTTTGGGGAACTCTTGCCGGCGGGGCGCTGGTTCTCGGCTCGGGACTGTCCTGGAAATGGAACATCCCCGCGAAGCTTGTCTCCTCGATCATGGCGTTCGGCGCAGGCGTCCTCATCTCCGCGCTCGCGTTCGAACTCGTGGACGAGGCCGTGCAGGGCGGCGGCCTCTGGCCCACGGTCCTCGGCTTCCTCGCCGGCGCGGTGGTCTACGTCAGCGCCAACGCATTGCTCGCCCGCTCCGGAGCCAAGCACCGGAAGCGCTCCAAGGACCAGCAGCCCTCCGAAAAGGACGACCCGGGCAGCGGCACGGCCATCGCCGTCGGAGCACTCCTGGACGGCATCCCGGAATCGGTGGTCCTCGGCGTCGGACTGGTTACGGCAGGCACCGTGAGCCCGGCGATGCTCGCCGCTGTCTTCATCTCAAACGTCCCTGAGGGGCTGTCCAGCACGGCGGGCATGAAGAGGGCGGGCCGCGGTGCCAAGTACGTCTTCGGTGTGTGGAGCGGGATCGCGCTGCTGTGCGGGCTCGCGTCACTTGTCGGCTACACGGCACTGGAAACCGCGCCCGCGGGGATGGTGGCCTTCATTACGGCCGTGGCGGCAGGCGGGATCCTTGCCATGCTCGCGGACACGATGATCCCCGAGGCCTTCGAGGAGCACCACAACCTCACCGGCCTGGTGGCTGCCGTGGGCTTCCTTTCGGCCTTCACCATCCACCACGTCGGCGGGTAGTTCTCCTTTTCCGGAAGGTCTAACGCTCCTTGGGGATGAGGATCCACAGAGCGATGTAGACCAAGTCCCCGACGCCGAACAGGCCGAACAGCACAAAGCCGATGCGGACCAGAGCCGTGGAAATACCGAACCGTGCAGCCAGCGCCGCGCAGACGCCCGCGATCATCTTGCCACTCCTGGGCCGAACCATACCTGCTTCCATGCCGCCACAGTAGCAGCCGGTTCCGCCGGCGTCAGTGCACTGGTCGCACCAGTTTTCAAACGGTGGCTGGACCCCGACAGCGGGGGCACCACCGGTATCGGGGTCCCGAAAGTACCCCGACGACGGGCGGGCGGCGACGCTGACGCCCGCCCGCCGTCGGGCTTAATTGAGCGGTCCTGAAGGGCCGCTCAGGCTGCGGTGACTGTCACTGTCCGCGTGGCGAGCACCTCGGACGTGATCCAGTGCAGGAATTGGATGCTGATGGTGTACCTCCCGGGAGCCGGCGGGCGCAGCAGGAAGTCGAACTTCTCGGCGGCGCCGGACTTGATGATGTCGGTCAGGAGCGGTTGCCCGGCCTGCGACGGCTGAACCGCGGGTCCTGTGGGGCTGGGTGTGGTCCAGAAGGGCCGGCCGTCGTGGGCGATCAGCTCGGCGATTTTCGCTGGCCTGCCCGCCGAGTCCGTGATCTTCGTAAGCGTGGGGAAATAGTCCACGTTGACCATGCGCACGAGGGTCGGGTACTTGCCGTTCCGCACGACGTTGGCGCGCATCTGGGAGACGGCCCAGACCCTGTCGTCGCCCCTTGGCCGGCTTGGGATGATGCCGCCCAGGAGGAAGAAGTGCTTGGGCTCGAAGCGGTTGAGCCCCGCATCCTCGCCGTTGAGTCCGGCAGCATGGTTCAGTTCATGCCACCTCGGATCAAGCGAGTAGGGCGCGATGAATGTTTCGGTGGCGATATCATACAGCGGTCCCTCGAACGAATGACGCCGCGTGCCGGCCGGCGTCGGCGCAGCGGGGTTGGGCCGGGGATCAACCACGATCGCCCCGAACATGCCCATCTGAACGTGCAGCGGGGTGTTGACGTGGCAGTGGTAGAAGTAGGTGCCCGCCGCGCCGCGGTTGGGGTTGCCGCGTTCTGCGACGTCGGGCCTCCACTGGTAGGTGTAGTGTCCCGTAACCTCGAAGGAGGTGTGGCCCACGCCGTCATTCCGCGGGTCCGGTTCGATGCCGTGCCAGTGGATGGTGTGGACCCTCTTGCTTGGTTTGATCGTGGCCTGGAACAGTTGGCCCTCCTGCATCCTCACCGTTGTTCCGGGAATCTGGCGCCCGAATTTGTTGCCCTCGAAGCTCCACATCTCATGCTCTGAACCGTCAGGAAATGTGAACTTCCGGTTGAAGAAGTCCATCAGGAGGAAGACGTCAGGCTTCAGCGGGAACTCGGTCTCCGGGCTGCCTTCATGGGGCTGGTCCGACGAGAAGTCCACCTGGCTCCTGAACGTGTGGTGCGGATCCGCGGCCGTCGGCGGCGTCCCTTGGACAGGGGCGGGCTGGCCGGCCAGCACCCAGTCCGCCACCAGGCCGCCGGGGTACAAACCGCCGCGCGCCGTCTGGGACGGTTCCGCATGGCAGTGCATGGGGTACGTCCAGTCCTCGTCCCTTGTGTTCCACACCTGGTCGATCACATCAGGTGGCCGCCGGACCGGCAGCATCGATTCCTTGCGTTCCAGCGGCTGCAGCTGAACGGTGTCCTCCCATTGCTGGAGCTGCACGTCGCCCTGGGGCGACACCCGGCCGTTGGACCGGGGAAAGTCGATTCCATTGGCACGCACGGTCCACACGTGGTTGCCGTGGTAATGCAGCTGATGGTCCACGATGCCGGCGTTGAGCATTCGCATGAGGTGACCGGTGCGGATAGCCCCGGCTGAGGGGGAGGCGCTGAAATTGCGCACATCGGTCTCTCGGGGATGGCCTGAAGCCAGCGTGTCCTCATGCCGCCGCTCGTTGAATTCCAGGTCAGTGGTGACGGCCAGCGCCTGGAAGCCGGCGAACCCATTGATGGTGAAGTAATTCGGCACTGCCGGCGTGGCGAGGGGATCCACCGTCTGCCCCCTCGATGCGATGCGGGCCCAGTTGGAATCGACGTCGTGACAGAGCCACAGCCACTGCCGCTCGAATTCAGCTGCACCGGGCGCGAGCCGCCATGCGTTGCGCGGATCGATCACCACGAGGGCTCCGTAGAGACCAAGGATCCGTTCCACAGGCTGGTTGCCGGGGTCTGTGTACACGTAGGTTCCAGGCAAGGGCGCAGGAAACCTCAGGAGCTTCGTTTTTCCGGGAGCGACCTGACCGGAGCCAATATCCGCCCCGCCCGGGCCGGCACGGTGGAACCGGATCTCATGCGGCTGCGCGAGGTTGTTGTGCAACAGAATTTCGATGGTGCTGCCCGTCTCGGCGATCAGCGTCCGGGGCGGAAAGAAGCTGGCCCAGTAGCCTCGCCGGGCAAGGAACTGCCGGGTGAATGTAGGGTCCGGCCGCAGCGGCGAGGGCCTTCCATGCGGCGGTAGCGGCGCTCCCAGGGGATAGGTCCGGCTGGCCACCACCCGCCCGTTCACGGTGATAACCCTTGGGCTTATGGCCAGCGCCGGCTTCGGATCGTTGATCGCGGTGCGGCGGTCCCCGAACCCACGGTGGTAGACGAGCGATCCGTCCACCATCGGAACGAAGCCGTCGTTGATGTGGATGTCCAAGACTGCCATGCCCGGCCTCCCAGTGTGCTGGGGACGGGAGTACAGGTGGAATGCGGGTCCATGTCGCCCCCAATTGCGCTTATAGACAGAACCCCATGGTTGTGGGCGCAGCCTATAGAAAGCTTGGGGATGACCGTGGGAAGCGCATGTCCTTACATGCGCAGGTATGGCTTCTACTTGCCGACGGCGGAATCCTGGGGAGCGCCGTTCAATCCGGCTGCTGCTTCAAGCCGCAGTTCAAGGTCGGCCATGACCATCGCCGCCAGGTCCCGCAGGTTGGCGTTGTCCTCGGCGGTCATGGTGCGCGGCTCGAAATCCAGGATGCACAGGGTTCCGAGGTTGTAGCCGTCCCGGGTCTTGAGGGGAGCGCCGGCGTAGAACTTCAGCCCGAACTCACCCGCGACCAGCGGGTTGAGCAGGGTACGTGGGTCTTCCGGGGCGTTCTCCACCACCCAAAGCCCGTCCTGCAGGATCGCTGACGCGCAGAGGCCGGGGTCCCTGCTGATCTGCTCCACGTCCACTCCGTGGTGGGACTTGAACCAGATCCGGTCATGATCAACGATCGACACGATCGCCACAGGCACCGAGAAGAGCCTGGCGGCCAGCGCGGTGATCCTGTCGAAGGCGCCGTCCGGGGGAGTGTCGAGGATGCTGTAGCTGTGCACGGCCTCCATCCGGGCTTCCTCGTCTGCAGGTATGACGGCGGCATCCACCTTGTGCTTGCCGCGGCTGCTCAGGGACAGCTCATACAGGGCCTGGCTCACCTCGCTGGTTGACGGCCTGTCCTCCGGATTCCGCGCCGTCATCGCAGCCAAGAGAAGCCGCCACTCGGGATCAACGTGGTCGGGGATATGCGGGTCGTCCATGAGGCGGGCGAGGGCGCTCTGCAGGGGATCACCCGGGAAGGCTTGCTGCCCGGTCAGGCTTTCAAGCAGCACCAGGCCCAGGGAGTACACATCACTTGGGGGCCCGATGGGCTCGGCCTTGGCCTGCTCCGGGCTGAGGTATCCCGCGGTACCGAGGAAGCCGCCGTCGTGCAGGTCCGGCGCGTCAGCCATGAGCGCGATGCCGAAATCCGTCAGCTTTGCGTGCATCCGCGCGGTGTCGTGCTGGTAGTCAAACACCAGGATGTTTCCGGGCTTCACGTCCCGGTGAACCACACCGCTTTCGTGGATGTAGGCGAGGGCATCGGCCACGTCGTAGCCGATCTCGGCCGCTTGGCGGGAGGAGAGCGGGCCTTCGCTGAGGCGGCGCTTAAGATCCGGGCCTTCCACGAGTTCCATCACCAGGTAAATGAGCGTGCGGTCGCCTTCCGCCCGGTCCACGCCGGCGTCAAGGAGTGTGATCAGGCTGTGGTGGTTCAGGGCCGCGAGGACTTTGACTTCGGCGTCATCGTCGCGCACTGTTTCCCGAGCGGCATTGCTTCGGTTGATGACCTTAAGGGCCACTTCGCGCTCGAGGGAGTCGTCGACGGCCCGGTAGACGTTGGCCATGGCGCCGGAACCGATCTGTTCCACCACCCGGTACCTTCCGCCGAGGACTGTGCCTTCTGCAATGCCGGGTTGTACGGCCATGAGGTACCTTGATTTCCCGCCGGGCCCCGGGGGCCGGCGCTGTTAGTGCGTTGAAGCGTTGTGACAGCAGTGTGCGCCTGATACAGGGTTTTGGGTACGCAGAAAGAGCCGATATGTATCGGCTCTTTCTGCGGTTCGGCCTAGATAAGGCTGGGGGCGCTCGCCAGGATGTAGTCGGCGGCTGCGGGCCCGGTCATGGCCAGCTCGCAGTTCGCCGGATCGATGCCTCGCTCCTTGAGTGCCGCAAACAGGGAGTCAGGGGCGGCTGGCTGCAACTTATGGATCAGGCACCAGCTGGTGTAAAGGCCGTATAGCTCGTCGGTTCCGAGAACCGTGTCGGTTTCCCGTTCCGTGGTCAGCGCCTCGGCGATAAATTGTTCAAACTTGGTGGCGTCCATTTTTGGGCTCCTCTACGGACATGTACATTGATCCGCCGTTTCTGCTTCAGCGATAAACGGATCTCCGCCCATAGGGGCCAGCGATCTACCTGAAATTTATGCGAGACAGACTGTTCTGTCTAGTTGAGCCGGGGACGCGCAAAGTAGCATCTAGAACGCCACTTTCGATAAGGGGTAACGACGGCCGGGGGGGGTGTCCCTATGCTTTTGTTCAAGCGGCCTGGGCTGGTTTCTCCTTGTAGAGGGTGCCGTGTTTGAGCATGGAGTAGATGACGTCGCAGCGGCGCCGGGCGAGGCAGATGACGGCGGCGTTGTGCTTCTTTCCTTGGGCCCGTTTCTTTTGGTAGTAGGCCTTCGAGGCCGGGTGGTGGCAGCTGGCGATCCAGGCGGATCTGAATAGGGCGTTCTTGAGTTGTTTGTTGCCGGAGCGGGCAGGAAATTCACCGCGAATCGAGGTGCCGGAGCGTCGTGTCACCGGGGCTATGCCTGCGTAGGCCGCGAGGTGTCCGGCGGAGGTGAAGGTGCCGGCATCGCCGATGGTCAGGAGTATCGTCGCTGCGGTCTTGATGCCGACTCCCGGCATGGACATCAAGACCTGGGAAAGAGGGAAGTCATCGAGGAGCTTTTCGACTTCTTCGGCCACGATGGCTCGCTGGTGTTTGAGTTCCTTGATCTGGGCTGCGACGCGGGGGATGACCAGTTCGACGGCTTCGGTGCCGATGACGGTGACGGTCTGCTCGTCCAGTGCCGAAAAGATGGCTTCAATGAGGTCTACCGGGTCCTTGCGGCTGTGGTTCCTGGCCCAGCGCAGCACGTTGGATCGCCCGGCAGCCCGCAGTCCGGTCGGTCCGGCGTATTTGATGAACAGTTCCAGCACCAGGGGCCGGGTCAGCACTGTTCCCGGGAAGACGCGCTCCAGGGCGGGGAATATCTGCAGCAGCAGGGACCGCAGACGGTTGATCGCCCTGGTGCATTCGTGGGTCAGGTCCGCGTCGAATCCGGAGAGTACCTTCAGGGCCGCGAGCACTTCGCTGTCCCGGTCAACGGCGCGCAGCGTGTGCGGCATTGCACGTGCCGTCTCGGCGATGATGAACGCATCCCGCGCGTCCGTTTTGGACTTTCCCGGGTACAGGTCAGCAGCTTTGCGCATCGCCAGGCCGGGCAGGTAGGCAACAGTGCAGCCGCAGTCCCGTGCCACCGCTATCGGCAGCGCGCCGATGGTGTTGGGCTGGTCCACGATCACCAGCACCCGGCCGTGCTGCTGCAGGCCGGTGAACAGCTCGCGCAGCCGGGCCTCGTCCTGCGGCAGCGGTTTGTCGAAGACCCGTTCGCCGGCTGCGTTCAACGCGGCGGCGTGATGCTCGGACTTGCCGACATCAAGCCCGCAGTAAACCTCGTATCCTTCGTCCATCCGGCGCCCCCTTGCACCACTTATGGCCGCAGTCACGACACCCGATGCTGGCACCCACGTTACAAAGAGACCTGGCCCCGCGGAAGGAGCCGGCCGTGTCCCTATCAGCAGTCAACGCGTGTCTCCGAACCTGGCGACAACACCCCCCGGATCATCAATGACAGGGCAAGAAAGTCATACCAGGTCCAGCGACCAAATCCCCGGCCCTCGGGGACGGAATAAATGTAACGGGCAGCATTTGCTGTCCGCTCAGCATGTCCAGAACGGCTCGCTTCTGTGACTCCCGTCCTCGAGTCGGGGACGATTTGCACGCGCCTCCGGGGCCGTGTAGAGTCTTTCGAGTCGCCGCCGCTGAAGCGGAAAAATAGCGACCGACCCCCTTTCTGACAGCCTGAAAAACGGCGCACTAAACAGTGTGCCGGACGCGGGCCGGGGACCTTTCCTGCAGGCGGGAATCGCGGAAACGCTGATTTGCAAAGCTTCGCCGGGTCGGGTAAGTTTGAAAAGTTGCTCCGGAGCG
This sequence comes from Arthrobacter globiformis, assembly GCF_030817195.1. Taxonomy (NCBI): domain Bacteria; kingdom Bacillati; phylum Actinomycetota; class Actinomycetes; order Micrococcales; family Micrococcaceae; genus Arthrobacter; species Arthrobacter globiformis. The sequence continues at coordinate 1,584,422 of NZ_JAUSYZ010000001.1, forward strand.
ATCCTGAACGTTGGTTTGGGTGGTGCCGGGTGTGTCTGTTGTTTGAGAACTCAATAGTGTGCCAAGTTTGTTGATACCGATTTTTTATGAATTGGTTGATTGTGCCGGGCTGCCCACCCCCGTGGTGTGGCCTGGTGTTTTTGGCTGGTTTCAAATTTTGTGCAGCCTTCGTTCCCGTTATTTCCGGGGGTGTTGGTTGTGTCTGTTTTACTTCAACGGAGAGTTTGATCCTGGCTCAGGATGAACGCTGGCGGCGTGCTTAACACATGCAAGTCGAACGATGATCCGGTGCTTGCACCGGGGATTAGTGGCGAACGGGTGAGTAACACGTGAGTAACCTGCCCTTGACTCTGGGATAAGCCTGGGAAACTGGGTCTAATACCGGATATGACTCCTCATCGCATGGTGGGGGGTGGAAAGCTTTTGCGGTTTTGGATGGACTCGCGGCCTATCAGCTTGTTGGTGAGGTAATGGCTCACCAAGGCGACGACGGGTAGCCGGCCTGAGAGGGTGACCGGCCACACTGGGACTGAGACACGGCCCAGACTCCTACGGGAGGCAGCAGTGGGGAATATTGCACAATGGGCGAAAGCCTGATGCAGCGACGCCGCGTGAGGGATGACGGCCTTCGGGTTGTAAACCTCTTTCAGTAGGGAAGAAGCGAAAGTGACGGTACCTGCAGAAGAAGCGCCGGCTAACTACGTGCCAGCAGCCGCGGTAATACGTAGGGCGCAAGCGTTATCCGGAATTATTGGGCGTAAAGAGCTCGTAGGCGGTTTGTCGCGTCTGCCGTGAAAGTCCGGGGCTCAACTCCGGATCTGCGGTGGGTACGGGCAGACTAGAGTGATGTAGGGGAGACTGGAATTCCTGGTGTAGCGGTGAAATGCGCAGATATCAGGAGGAACACCGATGGCGAAGGCAGGTCTCTGGGCATTAACTGACGCTGAGGAGCGAAAGCATGGGGAGCGAACAGGATTAGATACCCTGGTAGTCCATGCCGTAAACGTTGGGCACTAGGTGTGGGGGACATTCCACGTTTTCCGCGCCGTAGCTAACGCATTAAGTGCCCCGCCTGGGGAGTACGGCCGCAAGGCTAAAACTCAAAGGAATTGACGGGGGCCCGCACAAGCGGCGGAGCATGCGGATTAATTCGATGCAACGCGAAGAACCTTACCAAGGCTTGACATGGACCGGACCGCCGCAGAAATGTGGTTTCTCCTTTTGGGGCCGGTTCACAGGTGGTGCATGGTTGTCGTCAGCTCGTGTCGTGAGATGTTGGGTTAAGTCCCGCAACGAGCGCAACCCTCGTTCCATGTTGCCAGCGCGTAATGGCGGGGACTCATGGGAGACTGCCGGGGTCAACTCGGAGGAAGGTGGGGACGACGTCAAATCATCATGCCCCTTATGTCTTGGGCTTCACGCATGCTACAATGGCCGGTACAAAGGGTTGCGATACTGTGAGGTGGAGCTAATCCCAAAAAGCCGGTCTCAGTTCGGATTGGGGTCTGCAACTCGACCCCATGAAGTCGGAGTCGCTAGTAATCGCAGATCAGCAACGCTGCGGTGAATACGTTCCCGGGCCTTGTACACACCGCCCGTCAAGTCACGAAAGTTGGTAACACCCGAAGCCGGTGGCCTAACCCCTTGTGGGAGGGAGCCGTCGAAGGTGGGACTGGCGATTGGGACTAAGTCGTAACAAGGTAGCCGTACCGGAAGGTGCGGCTGGATCACCTCCTTTCTAAGGAGCACCTACAGTCCTCTGTGCCCGTGTATGCGGGTGTGGTGGGGTTGTCAGGAGTAAAGGCCCGTTGCGCAGACGCAAGTTCTGCGGCGGGTGCTCATGGGTGGAATATCAACGGATAGCGGCCGCGGGTTTTTCTCCTGTGCTTAGTACGGATCTTCTTTTTGGAGGGGGTCCTGGAACGGTGCGGGTGGGGATGCGCGGTTTAGTGTTTGGCACACTGTTGGGTCCTGAGGCAACAGGGCCGGGGAGGGTGACTTTCCCGGGTTTTGTTTGTTTCTGGTTTCCTGGCTGCACGGATCATGCGCGTTGGCTCCTTTGGGGGTGGTGTGTGGGGTGTGTGGTACGGGGTTGTTGTTTGAGAACTACATAGTGGACGCGAGCATCTTTTATAAGAAGCAATTTCCAAGAATATGAACCTGGATCTGGCTGCGCGTGATGATGGCTTCCCTTGTGGGGGAGTGGTTGTTGGGTGTGGTTGGTTTTCGTGGTTCTCTCGAAAATTACTCCTTGATCTTTTGTGGTCAAGTTTTTAAGAGCACACGGTGGATGCCTTGGCATTAGGAGCCGAAGAAGGACGTAGGAATCTGCGATAAGCCTGGGGGAGTCGATAACCGGACTGTGATCCCAGGGTGTCCGAATGGGGAAACCCCGCCAGACGCGCGAGTGATCTGGTGACCCGCATCTGAACACATAGGGTGCGTGGAGGGAACGCGGGGAAGTGAAACATCTCAGTACCCGCAGGAAGAGAAAACAACAGTGATTCCGTTAGTAGTGGCGAGCGAACGCGGATCAGGCTAAACCGACCCATGTGTGATAGCCGGCGGGCGTTGCATGGGCGGGGTTGTGGGACTTGTTGTCCTGGTTCTGCCGGACCGGGGAGGTGTGAGTGCTGGTATAGGTGAACGGTCTTGAAAGGCCGGCCGTAGAGGGTGTGAGCCCCGTAACCGTAATGCTGTGCACCGCCTTTGATGAGTATCCCAAGTAGCACGGGGCCCGAGAAATCCCGTGTGAATCTGTCAGGACCACCTGATAAGCCTAAATACTCCCTAATGACCGATAGCGGACCAGTACCGTGAGGGAAAGGTGAAAAGTACCCCGGGAGGGGAGTGAAACAGTACCTGAAACCGTGTGCTTACAATCCGTCGGAGCAGCCTTGTAGCTGTGACGGCGTGCCTTTTGAAGAATGAGCCTGCGAGTTAGTGTTACGTCGCGAGGTTAACCCGTGTGGGGAAGCCGTAGCGAAAGCGAGTCTGAACAGGGCGTTGCAGTGGCGTGATCTAGACCCGAAGCGAAGTGATCTACCCATGGCCAGGTTGAAGCGACGGTAAGACGTCGTGGAGGACCGAACCCACTTCAGTTGAAAATGGAGGGGATGAGCTGTGGGTAGGGGTGAAAGGCCAATCAAACTTCGTGATAGCTGGTTCTCCCCGAAATGCATTTAGGTGCAGCGTTGCGTGTTTCTTACCGGAGGTAGAGCTACTGGATGGCTAATGGGCCCTACAAGGTTACTGACGTCAGCCAAACTCCGAATGCCGGTAAGTGAGAGCGCAGCAGTGAGACTGTGGGGGATAAGCTTCATAGTCGAGAGGGAAACAGCCCAGACCACCAACTAAGGCCCCTAAGCGTGTGCTAAGTGGGAAAGGATGTGGAGTTGCGAAGACAACCAGGAGGTTGGCTTAGAAGCAGCCATCCTTAAAAGAGTGCGTAATAGCTCACTGGTCAAGTGATTCCGCGCCGACAATGTAGCGGGGCTCAAGTACACCGCCGAAGTTGTGGCATTCACATATTTTCCAAGCCTTTGTGGTTCAGGAGTGTGGATGGGTAGGGGAGCGTCGTGTGGGCGGTGAAGTCGCGGTGTAAACCAGCGGTGGAGCCTACACGAGTGAGAATGCAGGCATGAGTAGCGAAAGACGGGTGAGAAACCCGTCCGCCGGATGATCAAGGGTTCCAGGGTCAAGCTAATCTGCCCTGGGTAAGTCGGGACCTAAGGCGAGGCCGACAGGCGTAGTCGATGGACAACGGGTTGATATTCCCGTACCGGCGAAAAACCGCCCATGTTGAACAGGGGATACTAACCGCCCGAGACCTGCCCGACACCCCTTGTGGGTGAAGGGTTTTGGTGGAGCGCGGGACCTGATCCTGGGAGGCAAGCGTATTAACAGGTGTGACGCAGGAAGGTAGCCGAGCCGGGCGATGGTTGTCCCGGTCCAAGGATGTAGGGCGAACGGTAGGCAAATCCGCTGTTCATGTGCCTGAGATCTGACGGGACTCCCGTAAAGGGGGGATTCGGTGATCCTATGCTGCCTAGAAAAGCATCGGCGCGAGGTTTTAGCCGCCCGTACCCCAAACCGACACAGGTGATCAGGTAGAGAATACTAAGGCGATCGAGAGAATTATGGTTAAGGAACTCGGCAAAATGCCCCCGTAACTTCGGGAGAAGGGGGGCCCCAACCTTGAACGGTACTAGCGACCGGGAGGGGATCGGGGCCGCAGAGACCAGGGGGAAGCGACTGTTTACTAAAAACACAGGTCCGTGCGAAGTCGCAAGACGATGTATACGGACTGACTCCTGCCCGGTGCTGGAAGGTTAAGAGGACCGGTTAGCCTCACGGCGAAGCTGAGAATTTAAGCCCCAGTAAACGGCGGTGGTAACTATAACCATCCTAAGGTAGCGAAATTCCTTGTCGGGTAAGTTCCGACCTGCACGAATGGAGTAACGACTTCCCCGCTGTCTCAACCATAAACTCGGCGAAATTGCAGTACGAGTAAAGATGCTCGTTACGCGCAGCAGGACGGAAAGACCCCGAGACCTTTACTATAGTTTGGTATTGGTGTTCGGAGTGGCTTGTGTAGGATAGGTGGGAGACGTTGAAGCCCGGACGCCAGTTCGGGTGGAGTCATCGTTGAAATACCACTCTGGTCACTTTGGACATCTAACTTCGGCCCGTAATCCGGGTCAGGGACAGTGCCTGATGGGTAGTTTAACTGGGGCGGTTGCCTCCTAAAAAGTAACGGAGGCGCCCAAAGGTTCCCTCAGCCTGGTTGGCAATCAGGTGTCGAGTGTAAGTGCACAAGGGAGCTTGACTGTGAGAGAGACATCTCGAGCAGGGACGAAAGTCGGGACTAGTGATCCGGCGGTACATTGTGGAATGGCCGTCGCTCAACGGATAAAAGGTACCTCGGGGATAACAGGCTGATCTTGCCCAAGAGTCCATATCGACGGCATGGTTTGGCACCTCGATGTCGGCTCGTCGCATCCTGGGGCTGGAGTAGGTCCCAAGGGTTGGGCTGTTCGCCCATTAAAGCGGTACGCGAGCTGGGTTTAGAACGTCGTGAGACAGTTCGGTCCCTATCCGCTGCGCGCGCAGGAAATTTGAGAAGGGCTGTCCTTAGTACGAGAGGACCGGGACGGACGAACCTCTGGTGTGTCAGTTGTACTGCCAAGTGCACCGCTGATTAGCTACGTTCGGATGGGATAACCGCTGAAAGCATCTAAGCGGGAAGCTCGCTTCGAGATGAGATTTCCATACACCTCCGGGTGTGAGAGGCCCCCAGCCAGACCACTGGGTTGATAGGCCGGATGTGGAAGCGAGGACTAACGACTCGTGAAGCTGACCGGTACTAATAGGCCGATAACTTACACCACACAAGAACAAAGAATGCTTGCGTCCACTATGTGGTTCCCAACCAACAAACCCGTTGGAAGCGAACCGAAATAAATTGAATAACAACACCACTGTTGTTGTAACCACTGTTTTCCCACACACACCCGCGCGGGTGTGTGCCGGGTCAAAGGGTTACGGCGGTCATAGCGTGGGGGAAACGCCCGGTCCCATTCCGAACCCGGAAGCTAAGACCCACAGCGCCGATGGTACTGCACCCGGGAGGGTGTGGGAGAGTAGGTCACCGCCGGACAACCATTAGGTCGAGAGCCCCAACCAGTCACTGGTCGGGGCTCTCCCGCATTTAACCACCATCCACACCCGCCCAGGGCCCCGGCGCATCCGCCGGGGCCCTGGCCGTTTAAAACCTGACCCGTCCAAAAAGTCGCACCGCCCGCCCCCCGGCGCCCGGCGTCAGCCCCAGAATTCGGTGAGCTGCTCGGCTAGGGCGCTGCCCTGGTTGTAACCAGCCCGGGCAGCGGGCGGACGTAGCGTCAGATCCATCGCATTGGCGCCGAACATGTGCTCGGAGTTGCTATCCGGGAAGATGGTTTCGACTTTGCTGCCGCCTGCGCGTAGCCCGTCGACCTGTGTTGCGAGATGCAAGCCCCAGTTCACCGGCGTCCGTGTTCTGCCGCCGAATGGCGAGAGCACCAGCACCCGCTGGTATCCGGCCGCCAGATCGGCATTTTCGGCGTTGGATCGGTAGCCGCCGTCGATATAACGGTTGTCCCCGATCCCGTAGGCGAAGCCACTGGCACAGCTAGCGGCAACGGCGTCCGCCAGGTCGACTCCGCTTTGGCGGTCGAAGACGACCGGTTCACCGGATTGGGCATCGACTGCTGTGATGAGCACCCTTCGTTGCGGCCAGTGCTGGCTGGGCAGCCGCGCGGCGACAGTTGCGCGCCACCGCTGCTGTACGGACGTGTCCGACGCCGCATCCATGTCGAGTGCCGCCGCGCCCATTCTGCGGCGCATGTCGGCTGCGTCCTCAGCGGCGGCAATGATCTTGCTGGTTCTCTCCATGTGGTCCGCCACTGGCTTGGACGGAACGCGTCCGCTGCCGGATCCGGCCGGACCGGTCCCTTGCTGGAGCCGGGGCTGGGGCTGGGGCGCGGCGGCGAGGATGGCGGCCAGCAGTTCGGCGGGGGTCGCGCCAGCTATCTGGGCCGCGGCCGTGGAGCCGGCTGACGTTCCGATGGTCAGGTCGGCTGTGGTCACGTCCAGCCCGGAATCGGACAGGCCGGCGATGACGCCGATCAGCCACGCATTGCCTGTCGATCCGCCGCCACCGAGGACCAACGCTCGGTCGGAGACCGTCGTGGAGGTGAAATGCAGAGGTGAAGAAGGTGTTGTGTTCATGGGAGTCGCCTTTCGCGAATTTGCCGGCGGTGCTCCCGGTGGCGACTACTTCAGTCGCGCGATCGTGGACTGCGGGGGAGCACCCGTTGCGGATACTGCGTTCATGGGTCTCACCTCCTGCCAATAGATCACGATCACCGGAAAGCTATCACTTCGGCGAAGGGGCGCGCAATCGGCAACATGAGATTCCAGCCAGTATCCTGCTTTCCCTCTGCCCCGGGAACATGTCCTGGCAGGACGCCGTTGTATGTGGGACGCCGCCTCATGGTTCAGCGGCTCAATCACAGCAAAGGACACCTCATGCCCCAGCGCACCATCGTGATTACCGGCGCCAGCGACGGCATCGGTGCAGCAGCCGCGCGGTACCTGGCGCGGGCAGGCGACTGGATCGTCGTCGTCGGGCGTTCCCCAGGGAAGACCGCAGCGGTCGGTGCGGAACTGGGCGTTGACTACTTCGTCTGCGACTTCGCGGAGCTGGCGCAGGTGCGAGAGCTGGCCGCGGCGTTGCGCGAAAGGTACCCGCGAATCGATGTCCTGGTGAACAACGCCGGCGGGATCATGCGCGGCCATGAGCTGACCGTGGACGGCCACGAGAAGACGTTCCAGGTCAACCATCTAGCGCCGTTCCTGCTCACGAGCGAGCTGATGGATATTCTCACCGCCAGCCGTGCCACCATCATCAATACCTCCAGCGCTGCCAACGGTTTCGGGCGCCTGGATCTGACGGATCTCAACTCAGAGCGCAGCTACTCGACAAACCGCGCCTACGGTACGGCGAAGCTGGCGAACATCCTGTTTACCGCGGAGCTGCAGAACCGCTACGGGAAGGACGGCATTGCGGCGGCCGCCTTCCATCCCGGCGTCGTGGCGACCAACTTCGCTGCTGAGTCCACAAGCTGGTTCCGCCATGCCTACAAGACCGTGTTCAACCGGTTCCTGATCTCGGCCGAGCAGGGCGCTGACACGCTCGTTTGGCTCGCTACATCCCCGCCCGGACGGGACTGGGTGCCCGGCGCCTTCTACGTCAAGCGTGCGCTGGCGAAGGCCAACAAGCAGGCCTACGACGCCGGGCTGGCGAGGAGCCTCTGGGACCGCAGCCTGGAGCTAGTCAGCGCCGGCGAGCCGCTGGAGAAGCCCGAACTGGACAACGTCTGACATGTGTCAGCCGAAGGTCTCAACCTTCGCAGCCTATGCCATCACTGTCCCTGTCCAGGCCGTAGATGTCCGCACCAGTGACGGTCACCGGACCCTGTACATAGGCGGGCCCGTTACCGCTCCGCCAGCGCAGTCCACGTCTGAGGCGATTGGTACGCAGGCGCCAGAGTAATTCGGGTCGCAGTTGGAGGGGGCAGCTGCAGGCGGTGCGACTATGGCCTGCTGCGCTGCCTTGTCCGCCGCCGCTTGCGCAGCGGCAGCTTCCTGGGCTGCCGTGGCTTCTGCTGCACGTTGCGCTGCCTGAGCGGCGGCCGCCGCCTCCGCAGCCCCGCGGGACGGTTTCGGTCTAGGCGGCGAGAGCTGAGGGAGGGTTTGGGGTTAGGCGGCGAAAGGTGAGGGAGGGTTTGGGGTCAAGCGACGAGAGGTGAGGAAGGGTTGGCCTGGGTCAGCGGCGCAGGCGCAGACCTTCAAGGGCCTCGAGCGCTGCGATGGAGCGGCTGATGGCCTGCTCGAGGCCGGCCTCGGATTCGGGAACCGAGAACAGGTAACCCTGCATGGCGTCGCACTGCAGGTCCGTCAGGTAGGCGGCCTGCTGGGAGGTTTCGATGCCCTCGGCGGTGACGCCAAGACCAAGGCTGTGGGCCATGTTGATCATGGAACTGAGGATCGGCAGCTTCTCCGCCCCTGTCCGGACCATGGAAACGAAGGACTGGTCGATCTTCACCGCGTCCACCGGCAGATCCTGAAGCCTGCCCAGCGAGGAGTAACCGGTGCCGAAATCATCGAGCGCAACCCGCACGCCGGCGCTGCGCAGGCTTGCAAGCTGGCTGATCACGTGGTCGTCGGCATCGAAAAACACGCTCTCCGTCACCTCCAGCACCAGCTGCCGGGGGTCCATGCCGTGGGACTCGGCCATGTCCAGCACGCTGCCGGCGAAATCGCAGTCCCGCAGCTGCACGCCGGACACGTTGACCGCAAGGGAACGCTCGGCGCCGGCTGAAAGCCAGGGTCCAAGCTGGATAAAACTTTCCCGCATCATCTGCAGGCCGACCGCAGAGATCAGTCCGCTGCGCTCCGCCGTCGGAATGAACTGTGACGGCGGGACATTCCTCCCGTCGCGCTCCCACCGTGCCAGGGCCTCGAACTGGATCACCTCACCCAGCTGAGGCGAGACAACCGGCTGGTAGCTCACGCTGATCTGGTCGTTGTCGACGGCGAGCCTCAGTCCCGCTTCCATGTCCGTCCGCTGCACCAGGGCCGTCATCATCTCCGGCTGGAACCGCATGTACCGGTTCTTGCCCGCCGCTTTGGCCGCGTACATCGCCACGTCCGCACGCCGCAGCAGCTCCGACGCGGCCACCGCGTCCTCACAGAGCGAAGCGATTCCCAGGCTCAGGCTGGGCCGCAGCATGGACCCCTCGATCCATACCGGAACATTGAGCGACTGCACGATCCGCGCCGCGATGGACTCGGCATCTGTGGCTTCGGTCAGAAGCACGACGAACTCGTCACCGCCCAGCCGTGCCACCGTGTCGTCCGGCCGGACGCATGCCCTGAGCCGGCGGGCCACCTCCACCAGCATCTGGTCCCCTGCGGCATGGCCCAGGATGTCGTTGACCTCCTTGAAGTCGTCAAGATCCAGAAGGAGGACGTCGACGGCGGCACTGCCACCGCCGTGCAGGGCTTCAGCCAGCTGGTCATGGAACAGCTTTCGGTTCGCCAAGCCGGTCAGCGGATCCTGGAACGCCATGGCTCTGAGCTGTTCTGCCTGCTCGGCGAGGTCCGCCATCGCCTGCCGCGCCTGCTCCTGGGCCCGGCGCCGCGGCGTCACATCACGGAAGCTCCAGACCCTGCCCACCACCACGTTGCCGACCCGCTGCGGCCGTGAATAACGCTCAAAAGTACGGCCGTCGCGGAACTCCAGGGTGTCGTGGCTTTCCGCGGTGGGGTGCGCGTACAGCTCGTTGACCTTGTCCACGAAGCTTTCCGGGTGCGAGAGGAGACCAAGCACATGATTCATCACTGCAGCGTCATCGCCTGTGGCCATTAGTTCGCGCGGGATACCCCACATCTTGCTGAACTGCTCGTTGATGCCGGCGATATTGCCGTCGATGCCCACCACCAGGATTCCGTCGGCCGTGGACTCCAGGGTAGCGCTGAGCAGCGACATCGCCTCCCGCAGCTCGGCGTCGGCCTCCTGCCGGTGAAACGTGGGCCGGACCGACGCGACCAGGCATGGGCCGCCGTCGGACTCCAGCAGCGAGCAGGCCACCTCGCCGTGGAACTCCGTGCCATCACTGCGCAGGCCGTAGGACTCGAAAGGGGTCTGTGCGGCGGCGCTGTCTCCGGACCCGCTGCGCAGGCTGGCGAAGAGTCGGTCGAAACCGCCGCGGTAGCCTTCGGCGAGGAGCATCCGGTGGTCCTGGCCCACGAGCTGAGGCCTGCCGTAGCCGAAGAGCCTCTCGGCGGCGGCATTGGCCCGGGCAATGACCCCGTCGCCGGCCACCACCAGTACCGCGTCCGGCAGCGCGTCGAATAGGGCAGCGGAACTGTCGGCCGGATCCTCCCCAGGACGTGGGGAAGCCGCTGTCATGCCACCGTTGCGTGAGACCGCGAGAAACTCATTGAGCGTCCACCCCCTCACCAAGATGGTACCGCTGACCCTCCCCACCGGCACCCTAACCTCGCAAGCTCGGCCAGGGAACCCTGCCGGCGTGGGCCCGGGCGTGGGCCCAGGCTCAACCAGCGGACGGAGGCTCAACCGGCGGAGATGTGCTCAGTCAGAGCCGCCGCCTGGTTCGTGCCGAGGCCGCGCACCGTCCAGTCTTCCGCCCGCCACGCCGCGGTATCCAGCACGTTGCGCGCGTCCAGCACCGTCCGGCGTCGTACCAGCTGCCCGACGGCGGCCGGTGACAGGTCGCGGTACTCGGCCCATTCCGTCAGCAGCAGCACCAGCTCGGCACCCTCGAGCGCCCTCGCGGCAGAGGCCTCGAAGCGCAGCTGCGGGAAGCGCATCCACGAGTTGTTGATGGCCTTGGGATCCGTCACCGTGACGTGCGCACCGGCCGAGGCAAGCCGGAGTGCGACGTCGAGGGCGGGGGAGTCGCGGATGTCGTCCGTGTCCGGCTTGAACGCCGCGCCCAGCACGGTCACCGTCCGGCCGGCGATCGAGCCGCCGCAGAGTTCCTTGGCAACCTCCGCGGTCCGGGCACGCTGGCCGAGGTTGATGGAGTCCACCACGGCCATCCAGTCCTCCACAGAATGGACCTCCAGCGCCTGCGCCTGGGCCCGGAGGCTGCGGATGTCCTTGGGCAGGCAGCCGCCGCCGAAACCGAGCCCGGCGTGCAGGTACCGGTTGCCGATGCGCGGGTCCATGCCCATCGCCTCGCTCAGCTCGCTGACGTCGGCGCCGGCGGCGTCGCACAGTTCCGACATGGCGTTGATGAAGCTGACCTTCGTCGCCAGGAAAGCGTTCGACGCCGATTTGATCAGTTCCGCGGTGGCGAAATTGCACACGAGCCGCGGGATGCCGGCGCGCAGCAGCGGCTCGTACACCGCGTCCAGTACGGCGGTCACACCGCGGGCCGCTCCCGGCGTCCCGTCGCTGCGGCGCCCGAAGGCGCCCTCCTTGCCGCCCCGCACCCCGTACACCAGCCTGTCCGGCACCAGAGTGTCCTTCACCGCCGTGCCCTGCCGCAGGAACTCGGGATTCCAGCCGAGCAGCACGTCGGGCCGTGCCGCGAGGATGCGCCCCAGCTTGTCGACGGTCCCCACGGGCACCGTGGATTTACCGACGACGGCGGCACCCCTGCCCAGGTGCGGAAGGAGACTTTTGGTGGCGGAGACCAAGTAGCTGAGGTCGGCGCCGTCGGACGTCTTCGATTGCGGCGTGCCCACGCAGAGGAAGTGCATCTGCGCCCCGGCGGCGTCGGCGAAGGCAGTGGAAAAGCGCAGGCGGCCGGTGGCCCGGCCGTCGCGCAGGAGTTCGTCCAGTCCCGGTTCGAAGAAGGGCGCCCGGCCGGCGGCCAGCTGCTCGACACGTGCGGGGTCGACGTCGATCCCCACCACCGTGTGGCCCATGGAGGCGAGAGTGGCCGCATGCACGGCGCCGAGGTAGCCGCAGCCGATCACGGAAATGTTCACAGGATGGCTCCTTGAGTGCTGTTGGTTTCTGGTTCCGGAAGCTCAACCAGCGATCCGCTGGTTGAGCCTGGGCCCACTCCGGCAGGGTTCCTTAGCCGAGCTTGCGAGGTTGGGGTGCCGGTGGGGAGCGAAACCGAGGGAGTTTTTGTTTCGCAGTGATCTCGACAAACTCGATCAGCGATGGAGGTGCCGGCAATGACGGCCTTGTAGTCCCGGACCAGTTCCGCGCACAGGGCCGGCCACGTCCGGCCCTGTACCGAAGCGTGAGCCGCCGCGGCGAACGCGCGGCGCTTGGCGTCGTCGCCCATCAGGTCCATCACATGCCTGCGCAGGCCGGCCAGGTCACCGGGTTCATAGAGCCAGCCGGTGCGGGAATTTTCCACCAGATCCAGGGGGCCTCCGCGGCCCGTGGCCACCACCGGAACACCCGATGCCATGGCCTCCTGGATGGTCTGGCAGAAGGTCTCGAACTCGCCCGGGTGGACGAACAGGTCGAACGACGCCACGGCCCGGGCCAGGTCTTCGCCGCCGAGGAATCCGGTGAACACGGCGTTGGGAAGCGCTTCCTCCAGCGCGGCCCGCTGCGGACCGTCACCCACAATCACCAGGCGGGTGCCGGGGATATCGGCCAGCACGGCAAGGTCCTCCACCTGCTTCTCCACCGCCAGGCGGCCCACATAGCCGATGATCCGCTCACCGCCCGGCGCCACGGAAGCCCGCCATCCGTCGTCGCGCTTTCCCGGTGCAAAACGCGCGGTATCCACACCGCGCCGCCATATGCCCACCCGCAGAATCCCGCGGCCGCGCAACTGGTTCAGCGCGAAAGTGGACGGCACCAGCGTCCGGGACGCCAGGAGATGAATGTTTTCCACCCTGTTCCAGGCCCAGTTCTCCAGGAACGGCACCCCGTACCGGGCGGCGTAGCCGGGAACCTCGGTCTGGTAGATGGCCACCGTGGGGATCCCCAGCTGATGCGCGGCCTGCGCCGCCCGCCAGCCGAGCACGAACGGCGACGCCAGGTGGACCACGTCCGGTGCGTAGTCGGCAAGGATTCTCTTGACCCGGTACACACCTCCCAGCGCCACCCGCACGTTCGTGTAACCCGCCAGCGGAACGGAGGGCAGCCGGTGCACAAACGCGCCGTGCACAACGTCCAGAACATCAGCGTCCGACGTCGACGGCGCAATCACCAATACCTCATCGCCCCGTTCCTGCAGGTGCTCAAGCACTCGCAGGATGGAGTGCGTGACTCCGTTCATCAGCGGCAGGAATGATTCGGCAACGATAGCGATCCTCACCCCTCAACGGTGTTCCCGCCGTCTAACCATGCGGGGGAGTGGGCGTGACCGTGAAGGGAAGGTTGGGTAAACAGGCGGGGCTAGCGTTCCTCGTGGCGGAGAACGTCCGGCAGCTCGTCCACGAAGACAGTCTGCGGCGGGTCGAGGTAGATGACCAGCACCTCGTCACCGACAGGAAAGACACTGACCTTGTCGAACGGGTAGGCGTGGAAGGCGCTGACCCCACCACGGTACGGGAGCATGACCTCCCCCACGGTACCGGGGCCGATCCGCCCGGTGACCCGGCCGATCTTCCCGGTCAGGCTCCGGTCAACGTTTCTGTGCACCATGGTCCTCGACCTCCCTGGGCTACCTCGACCCCTGTCCTAGGCGCCGGGCTGCTTCGGCGGCTGCTTGGCGTGGTTCTGCCCGTTTTTCAGGGCACTCGACAGCCGCGGCAGGAACGAGCCGGCTTGGGTGATGATCCCGCCGACCATGCTGTTGACGCCGTCAGCGCCGTTGAGAACGGTGAACTGGTCGACGTGTCCGAACGGTTCGGCCGCCGCCGCCACAATGGCCGGCATGTTTTCCGCCAGCTGCTGGGCGATGACGGCGTCCTGGTTGCTTTCGAGGGCCTCGCCGCGGGCCTTGATGCCCTCAGCCTCCGCCAGCGCCTTGGCTTTGATGGCGGAGGCTGCTGCATCGCCGCGCGCCTTCGTGGCTGCCGCCTCTGCTTCGCCTGTCACCCGGGTGCCTCCGGCAATCGCCGCGGCCGCGCTCGCGCTGGCCTGCGCCTCCACTTCCACCCGGCGGGCATTGGCCTGCGCCTCGAGTTCCGTGCGCTTGGCACGGGCTTCGGCTGCACTGATGTCCGCGGCCTTCTGTGCTTCCGCCTCGGTGCGCTGTGCGTAGGCCTTGGCGTCGGCGGGCTTGCGGATGGTGGTCTGCAGCTTCTGTTCCTCGCGGTCTGCCTCGAGCTTGGCCACCTCTGTTTCCTGGACCACCACCTGCTGGCGCGCGGTAGCGTCGGCCAACGGGCCCGCCTGCGCCGCATTGGCCCTTGCCCGTTCCGCGTTGGCCTGCGCCGCCGACTGTTTGATGGCGGAGAGGCTCTGGGCGTCGGCGATCTGTGCGGCGGCCTCGGCTTCCCGCTCCGCGGCCTCACGGTTCCTTGTTGCTTCGGCTATGCGGGCTTCCATTTTGACCTGGGCGATGTGCGGCTTCGCGATGTTCTGGATATAGCCTGTGGGGTCCTGGAGGTCCTTGATCTGCAGGGAATCCACCACGAGGCCAAGTTTTTCCATTTCCACGCCGCTCGCCCCGCGGACCTGGGACGCCAACTTATCGCGCTCGCGGATAATTTCCTCAACGGTCATGCTGCCGATAATGGAGCGAAGGTGTCCCTCGAAGACGTTATACACCTGGCTTTCCATTTTGGGCTGCTGGCCCAGAAACCTTCGTGCCGCGTTGGCGATAAAGGCGGGGGCATCCCCGATTTTATAAATGACGACGCCTTCGACCACAACCTGGATGCCTTGGGACGTGACGCAGGAGACCTTCAGCTCTGTCTCGCTCAGCGTGAGCGACAGCGTCCGGACCGTCTGCAGGCCGGGAACCACCAGGGCGCCCTTCCCAGTGACGATCTTAAAGTCCATCCCGTCGGTGCTTTCCAGGGTGCCGTGCGTCAACCCGGAGATAATGAGGGCCTCGTTCGGCTCGGCCACCTTCCACATCAGTTTGACGGCCAGCCAAATGGCCAGAACGCCCAGAAGCACCGAGACAACAATAATAATCAGGGGCAGGATGGCTGCCAGGTTCTCCATGGCGGTGTCCTCTCAGTGCAATTAGAAGGCGCAGTGCGAGGCCGGTACTTATCCGGCCGGGAAAACCTGCCGGATAAAGCTCGGGCATTGCGGAGCCGGAAAGCCCAAAAAATGCGGGATGACCAGCTGTAATAGACAGTCTGGTGGTGCGTCCGCGCAGAGTCCAGCAATTCCGGCCGCTTTAGGAGAGTGAGCTCTCAAGGCCATTCGAGTTGGGTCGGGGCCGTGGCCGCTTGCCGGGGCTAGCCGCCGCCTGATCACAGGCACCTCGCCGCAGACAAACGGCCGCCCCGCGCAAAAGCGGGCCGGCCGTCGTCGTACTTTAGCTGTTTCGCAGACTACGTGTTTTGGACGTGGTCTTTGGCGTCGGTGGCGGTGGTTTTGACGTCGGTGGCGGCGGTTTGGCCTTCTTCCTTGACGTGCTGGGCGGCGTCGGTGGCGGTGGCCTTGACGTTTTCCATGGCGTCCTGGGCGGGTTCCTTCAGGCCCTGGGCCATGTCCTTGGCCGCGTCGGTGAGCTGGCTGGTCATGGGTTCGGCGGCGGTTTTAAGGGCGTCGGCGGCTTCGCGTTCCTTCTGGCTCGGCGGGATGAGGGAGGAGACGAGCAGCCCTGCGCCGAACGCGATCAGCCCGGCGGCGAGGGGGTTGCCCTGGGTTTTGGCCTTGACCTGCTGGGGGGCGTCGGCGATCGCTTCGCCGGCGGTGCTGATCGCGTTCCCGGCGGCGTCGGTGGCCTGGTGCACCCCGCCCGAGGCGGTGTGCGCGGCGTGGTGGAGGCCGCCGGTGGTGCTGTGGGTGGCGTGGTCCGCGGTGCCCATGACTTTCTCCTTCACTCCGAAGACGGCGTCTTTGACCTTGTCGGTCTGGCGGTGGACGATGTTGGACGGGGTGACCTTGTCGGCCACGGCGTCCACGTTGGTGCCGAGGCGGGCGCGGGTGGCTTCGATGTCGGCGCGGATGGCGTCCGGGTTCTCACTCATCGGTGGTCTCCGTTCGGTTTGAGGGTAGGCGGGATTTCCTGCACTGTCTCGACGGTTTGGGGCATGCCCTTGATGGCTTTGAGTTCCTTGCGGCCCACGGACGCGAGGATCGCGGCGATGATGCCCCAGATCACGGCGACGACGACGGCGGACCAGCCCAGGCCCATCAGCTCGCCCAGGGCGTACCAGAGGGCGATGGAGAGGAACAGGAGCACGAAGTGCCCGGCGACGCCGGCGCCGGCGAGCATGCCGCCGCCCTTGCCGGCGCGGCTGCCGGACTGTTTCAGTTCGGCTTTGGCGAGTTCGATTTCCTGCCGGATCAGGGTGGACAGGTCCCGGGTGACCTCGCCGAGGAGGTCACCGAGGGAGGTGGTGTCGGCCTTGGCGTGCGCGGCCGTTTCCGGGGTATCAGGGATCTGGCTGCTCACAGGGGACGACCTCCACCCTCGGTATCGTCAGTATCCCGCCGCCTCGGCTCGCCATATCCTGGTTCGCCGATGGCTGGCTCGCCATAGGCCGGTTCACCGTAGGCGGGCTGGCCCGTTGCTGGTTCGCCGTACGCTGGCTCCCCGTAGGCGGGCTGGCCAGTGGCCTGCTCCCCGTAGGTTGTCTCGCCGTAGGCCGGCTGGGTGTAGGCAGGTTCGCCCAGTTCGGCGCCATCGTAGAGCGGAGCGCCGACTCCTGCCTCCATGCTGCTTTCGGTGACCGGCGGCTGGACGGGGTAGGGCGGCATGGTGTCAGATCCATAGCCGGCTGTACGGGTTTCGGGGGCGCCGGCCTGCAGGCTGCGGCCCAGGCGTCCGGCAAGCATGCCGGCGCCTGCCGCGAGGAGCAGGAAGGTGCCGGGGCGCTGGCGTGCGAAGGACTTGACCTCATCCAGCAGTGAGCCCGGGTCCCGGTTGTCCAGCCAGGACGCGACCGATGCGGAACGGTCGGCCGCCTGCCGGATCAGGTCCGAGGCCACGCCCTGCTGGTCCGGCGCGTCGGCCATGGAGCGCAGCTGTGAGGAGATGGTTCGGATGCCTTCGGCGGCCTTGGCCTGCTGGGTGCCGGCCTGGCTGGTCAGGTCCGACTTCGCCTGGTGCAGCAGATCCCGGGCGCTGTTCTTGGCTTCATACGCGACGTTCGCAGCCTCGGACTTGGCTGTCTCCGCCACGTTGCGGGCGGCACCTTTAGCCTCGCCGGCGACGTTCGTGGCCTCTTCTTTCGCCACGTCCTTCTTCGAAGACGCGTCATCCTGGTAGCCGGGAGTGCCGTAGCCGGTGGTACCCGCTCCAGTTGCGCCGTATCCCGTGGTGCCGGCGCCGTAACCCGAATTCTGTGTGGCCGGGGGAGTGGTCAGGTCTTCATCCTGCGGCCATTGGTTCTCAGTCATCTTCGCTCTCTCTTTCCGAAAGGGGCAGCTGCTGTACAGGAACCAGCGTTGCTGGCATGCAATGGTAAGCATGTTTACTAATAAATAGTAAGCACCCTTGCCATTTTTTCCCACCTCCATTTTTCTGTCCTCATGGGGAAGTGGCAGAGGGTGTCGACCGTCGGCAGGACTTGCCGCGCGCCACCGGCCACCCAACCCAAGAAAAAAGCTAAGTAGGCTTGCCAAGCTGATAGTAAGCATGCTTAGGGTATAGGTGCGAGGTCGGATTACCGGCCTCGGTCGCGACGATAGATGGCCCCGGCAGGGGTGCTGCAGATGCCGTTCTGCAGCGGCGAGACTTTGCCGTAACCTGCCGTTGCGCTGTCGTCGGCCTCAGCGTGAACAGCCAAATGTGAACACGAAGTCAAACTCCAAGGAGACAACATGCTCACCAAGGAACACATCGACGACCTACTCAACAAGAACGGGAACATCCTCTCCGCAGACGGAGACAAGATCGGTTCCCTCGGCCAGGTTTATGCGGATGATGACAACGGACAGCCCACTTGGGTGACGGCACGGACAGGCCTTTTCGGGACGTCGGAGTCGTTCATTCCCCTCGAGGGAGCACGCCTTGAGGGATCGGACATTGTTGTCCCTTACAGCAAGGATCAGGTCAAGGACGCTCCGCGGGTGGACGCTGAGGGTCACCTTGATCCGTCAGAAGAGGACCGGCTCTACGAGCACTACCAGTTGCATGGCAACGTGACCTATTCCGAGGCTGCGACCGGGCACCGCCCCGACTCCGGCCGGACGGCCGACCGGTCCGCTGCCGGCCTTTCTGCCACCGAGCGGGATGCGGGGTTTGCTGCCGCAGGGAGCGGCGGAACTTATAGTGCAACGGATGGCGGGCTCGGACGCCATACGTCCGGACTGGCGGATGACGACGCCATGACCCGGTCGGAGGAGCGCGTGAATGTTGGCACAGAAAGGCAGGCTGCCGGCCGCGCCCGTCTGCGCAAATATGTGGTGACCGAAAACGAGACCCGGACAGTTCCCGTGCAGCGCGAGGAAGTGCGGCTGGAGCGCGAACCGATCACCGAAGGAAACCGGGACGAGGCGCTGAGGGGACCGGACATCAGCGAAGCGGAACACGAGGTGGTGCTGCACGAGGAACGTCCCGTGGTGGACAAGGAAACTGTTCCTGTCGAGCGGGTCAGGCTGGACACGGAAACCGTCACGGATGAAGTAACGGTGGATGAACAGATCCGCAAGGAGCGCATCGAGACAGACGGCGTAGAGGACACCCGCCGTTAACGTGCCTAACGCCGGGGCCGGGTTACCGGCCCCGGCGTTGTCGGCGGTTTTGGGCTGGCGGTGTTGCCAGCAGGGGTCAAAGGGAAAGAAGGTTGAGACCGATGGTCCCGAATCCTGACGCGGAGCAGTGGGGACCTCACCAGCTGCTGTCCATGGCCGCCAGGCTCGTCCAGCGCCGGCAGGACCAGGCGCTGGCAGAACTCGGC
Organism: Arthrobacter globiformis; assembly: GCF_030817195.1. NCBI lineage: Bacteria > Bacillati > Actinomycetota > Actinomycetes > Micrococcales > Micrococcaceae > Arthrobacter > Arthrobacter globiformis. Next base: position 1,603,445 of record NZ_JAUSYZ010000001.1, read on the forward strand.
CTCACCCATGCCGCGGTCATTGCGCTCCAAGGCCTTACCGACGGCCCGCTGAACCAGGAGCAGTTGGCCGCCGATATCAAAGTCCGCAGCCAGTCCCTTGGGCGGGTACTGGCGAGGCTTGAGGGGGCAGGGCTTGTGGCCCGTGAGTCGAGTTCGCTGGACAGGCGGCACAACCAGGTATCCATAACGGAAGCTGGCCGACAGGCGCTGGAGGCAGCGCGGAAAGCGGAACAGGACGCCCTGCCCCCCGACGTCGTCGAGGGCACAGTTCTGGGCCGGGAGCTGGCCCGGGTCATCAGTTACTTTCCCGGCCGCAGCAAGGCAGACTCGGCCAAGAACCAGAATACGGCCGCCGTCGTCGGCGACCCAACCGTGGAGGATACCGCCGAGGCGGGCACTCCTGTGGCCGGTGCACCTACAGAAGGTGGGAGGCCCGCAGAAGGTGTACAGGAGGCTTCGGGCGCGGGCACGTCTGCGGAACCTGCCTTGCGGGCACCGGCTTCTGAAGCAGATGAGGTCGGACAGGACGCTACGCCGGCGCCGGAGGACCGTCCCGGAATAGGGCAGAAGCCAAACGGCGTGGGTGACTCCAGCCCGGAATAGGCCTATTGCCTTGGGTAGGTTTTTCGGTCATTGAGGGAGGAAAGTGTCGCCGCGCCGCGCGCGGCGACACTTTCCTGGTTGGCCCATGCCGGTCCGGGCTCAGGGCCGGACCGTACTCTGGCTTCGCTGTGACATCCCTGGCGCCGATATCCCTAGCTTCGCTGTTGCATCGGGTCCGGCCAGTTGCCGATGAGGCCGGACATGGGATCGGGCCAGTTGCCGATCCGGCCGCGCATGGGATCGGGCCAGTTGCCGATCCGGCCGCTAAGGGCGCCGGACTGCGGACGGGACGGACGAGGGGTAGCAGACAGCGGGGCGTGCGTAGACATGACATATTCTCCTGACTGAACTGATGGTCCTTGCGCAAGGTTGCGCAGGTGGTCGTTTCTGCCCGCATTTGAGGGCAGAGTTGACCTGTTCAGTCGGGGGAAGTCCCCGGATCGAAGGCTGGGCTGGCAGGAAGGTTCTGGGTGGCATCGAACATCCCGGCGCCGGCAAGCAGAAGGGGCCGGTCCCAGTCTCCCGCCGCTTCGGCGGCCTGGGCTCCGAAGCCTTCGGAGCCTCCGGAGGAGTTCCCCGACGTTCCCTCGCTCACGGCAAAGGCCGGGAGATGCCCGTCGCGCGGCAACGTATCAATGTTAAGTTTGTGGGTTGCGGGGCTGGCGGCTGCCGGCTCTCGCCGCTGGGGCGTGGTCATCTGCAGCTCTGCAAGCGTGAGGCCCGTGCCTGCGAGCGGCAGACCACCGCCTGTAGCCGGCATGGCCGGGAGGATCGTCCCGGCAAGTGCTGCAGGCAGGGTCCGGTCGGTCTTTGGAGTGTTCGTCCCCTGCGTGATGCCCGACGGCGAAACGGCATGTGGCGGTACAGCGAGATCTGGTGGGTTGTCCGCGGCGCCGGGAACCGGCGCCGGCGGCCTGACAGCCGGTGCGTGGACGCCGGGCAGATCCTGCACCGGCACCGAAGGAACACGCACCGAGGGAACTGGCACCGAAGAAACCGACACCGACGGGACATGCACGGAACGACGCGGCGAAGGAAAGACCGGAGCAGCAGGCGTTACCGGCAGTTGCGGCGCCGACGAAACGATGTCTTCCGCGGCCGTAACCAAGCTGTGTGCTCTGTCGAGCACCGGATCCGCTGCGGTGGTCACGGTGCTGACCGCCGTCGATGCCTCCTCGATCACTGTGGCGGCCGTGTCCGCTACAGTGCCGACGACGGTCGACACGGGCTTGGTGACATCGGCCGGGAGGCTCGGGGCCGTTGGCAGGGCAGGAACGACCGGAAGTAGCGTGGTCGCCGGGGCCACCCGGGAAACAGCCGAAGCCAGCGGAGCAGACACCGCCGACTTCGCAATGGCAGCCACAGGAGTTTTGACAAGGGAACCAGCGTTGAGGGAGCCGGTATCCAGGGGACCAGCGCCAAGCGAAGGGGCAGTCACTGTGTCCCCGGAAGCTGCCTCAGCGGACGCTGCGCCCCAGGTGATCCACGCGAGAACCAGGAGGGCGGGCAGCAGGAGCGCGCGCAGAACGGCAGCTTTGACAGAGCGCAAGCCGTTGCCCATCCGAATCACCCCCCAGCGCGGTGGGAGACCAGAATATGCCCGCCGCCCAGCTATGTCCAGAGGAAAAAAGTCCAGAGGAAAAAATTCGCGCAGGATCGAGCAGGCGGGAACGCTCTAAAATTGAAGCAGAAGGTGCTGTAAGGATGTCTGGGTCCATCGTCGTCGTCCTAGTGTTGCTGGCCGCAATCGCCGTCGTCGCCATTGCGGCAACGGTGCTGGCCGTGTTGCGCGACGGGCGAGGCGAAGTGCGGAGCGAACCGTCTGAGGAGCCCTGGACCGCCGGGAACCTGCCCAGCGAGCCATACGCCCAGATTCGATTCAAATAGCGGCCGCCGGAGGAGCATTCCCGGCTGCGGCTCCCGATCCTACACTGACGGGGTGGGAACCTCCCGGCAGACGAATTCCGCGGCAGCGCGAAGCTGGACACCGATGCGGCTGCCCAAGAGAAGGCCCCCGCGTCGACGTCCACCCGGGGTGCCGCCGGAGTGGCGCTTCTCGCAGCCGTGACCCTGGACGGGGTGCCGGAAAATATCGCCCTGGGCGTCGCACTGGGGGAGGGGACAGGGGGCCTGGCGCTCCTGGCCTCGATCTTCGTCTCCAATTTGCCGGAAGCACTGGTGGGCGCCGCATCCATGCGCAGCCAAGGCCGTACCAGCGGGGCGATCATGGCGCTGTGGACCATCTGCGCCCTGCTGCTCGTGGCGGCCGTGGTCCTGGGTGCGGGCCCGTTGTCCGGCACGGATCCGGAACCCATCTCCCTGCCGCTGGCATTTGCAGCCGGGGCTGTCATAGCCTCCCTCGCGGACACCCTGATGCCGGAGGCCTTCGAACATGGCGGGCCCGCAGTGGCGCTCAGCACGGCGGCCGGGTTCGTGCTCTCCTTCGTGCTCTCCCTTGCCTGATTTCTGCAAGCCAGCCTAGTCCTTGCCGGTGCCTCCCGGGGAGGAGCATTTCCGGACACCAACCTTGCCGGTGCCTCCCGGGGAGGAGCGTTTCCGGACACCAACTTTCCGGACACAAAGTTGGTGCAGCCGCCCACGATGTTGCGTGGCCGCCTGCACCAACCGGTAGTACGAATACTCAGATTAGATATCTACTCATTCGCGGCTCCTAGTTCCCGGCGTTCGCGTTCCGGGCTATTTCCTGTCCTCGACCGAATGCCTTGAAAACATCCAGCCGGCGGCAATCATCAGTACACCAGCCACCATCATGGTCCAGTTGTCCGTCATGTTCAGCGACAGGAAATTGGCCGCCGAATCCACTCCGACACTGAGCCCGTAAATGCTGAGAATGATGTATAGCGCACCGGCGCCCAAGAGGAACCTGCGAGCACCCATTTCACTGCGGGACATGGCCCAGCCGGTTCCGCCGATCACCAGTTGCACAATGTTGAGCAGCATGGACACCTGGAACAGACCTAGGAACATGGCGTGCGAATCGGGCCCAAGGAACATCAGTTCGCCATACCGTGCGGTAATGCCCGGGATGAACCCCAGCACACCGACCACCAACGCGACAATACCAACACCCATGCCGGCGTTCTGGACGTCAGTCCTGCCAAAGTGAACGCCATGTGCATGTGGGGATGCGGTAGTCATTTTCTGCCTCCAACCACTGAATGCGGACAAGCTAATTTTACGACGGGCATCCCGAAAAAGCGCCCGCCGTCGAGCCTGCCGTGCACCGGTGCAGGCGCATGATCGTCAGACTTCTCGCGCTGTTGAGCCTGTCGAAAACAGGGGAGCCGGGTGCTGCATGGCACGATGGGAGGCGATGAAACTGCGTGCTGACCAGACCGGAGACCGTGGCCTACCCATGCCCCTGTGGCTGCAGGGCGGGCTCGAGTCCGCCCAGGCGGCCATCATTTCCGCGCTGGTGGTCATCGCCCCCATCGTTGCGGTGTGGGCTACCTCGGGTTTCGGGAGCGCCGGCTTCGATGTCCTGGCCCGGCTGTCCGGCCAGGCGTGGCTGGTCATCCACGGGGTACCCCTGTACCTCACCACCGTGGGGGAGGGCTCTGCCGCGAGGCCGGAGACCGGTATGCTGTCGCTGCTTCCGCTGGGCCTGACACTTATACCGTTCCTGCTGGCCTGGCGGGCGGGCAGGCGTCTGGCCCGGGCGTCGTACACGGACCAGCTGTGGCAGGCGCTCCTCGGGTCGTGGCTGGTCTATGCAGGTTTCGGCATCGCCACTGGATTCATTTGCCGGACCGAAGACGTTGAGGTTTTCCTATGGTGGGCCGGGCTCCTTCCGCTGGTTCCGTTCGGCCTCGGGATGGTGATCGGCGCCCGGCGGGAGGCCGGTTCATGGAGCCGGCTGATCGGCGTCGACGCCGTGGACTGGATCGCCCGCACCAGCCAGCATTCACGCTGGGCGGGGTCGTATCTGGCCTCCGCAGCCAAGGCCGGCTTCGTCGCCGTCATCGCGGCGCTCGCCATTTCCTCGGCGTTGCTGGCCGTGGATCTTTTCATCCACTGGAACCTTGTGGTGGCGGTCTATGAAGCGCTCGACGCCGGACCCGTCGGAGGCGCGGCACTCACCATTGCGCAGCTCGGCTTCCTGCCCAACCTCGCCGTCTTCGCGCTCGCGTGGCTGACCGGCTCCGGATTCGCGCTCGGCGCCGGTTCCCAGGTGGGCTCGCTGGGAACCGCCGTGGGACCGCTGCCCACTATCCCGGTTTTTGCGGCGATCCCTTCCGGCCCGCTCGATTTCGGACCGGTGGCGCTGGTGGTTCCCGTGCTCGCCGGAGTCCTGGCCGGCTGGTGGTTCCTGCGTGAAGGTGAAAACCACTTCGATGAATGGCTGTCCATCAAACTCCGCGTCCGCTGGCTGACCGCCGCCGCGTCCACGCTGTTCCTGGCGCTGATCGTCGGGGCCGCCGCCGGCGTGCTGGCAGCAGCCCTCGCGTGGCTGGCGCGCGGCTCGGCCGGCATCGGCCGCCTCTCGGACATCGGCCCTGACCCGTTATGGACGGCAGTCTGGCTGGCAGCGGAAGTCGGGATCGGCGTCGTAATTGGGTACGCGGCGGGACCGTGGCTGGAACGCCGGCAACTGCGCGACGCCGAGCTGGGGACCGCCCCGAGCAGCACATAGCCTTCGGCGCGTAGTCTTCCGTGCGCCGGGGCGGCTCTAGCGCACGGGCTGCTTGAGCGGTCCGGGCAGCGAGTTCTCCAGCTGGACCCGGCATTCCGTGCTTGCCTTGCTGGTCAGCGCCTGGCGGGAGCACTGCTGGAAGTCCCGCACCTGGTTGAAGAACAGCGCCGAGGTCAGGACCAGGAGAACCATGACGGCGGAAACCACCAAGCCGGAGATGGTGCCGAACAGCACCAGTTTGGATTCCTTGAACCGGATGGCCCGGATGAGCACGATGATCCCCAGCGCGATGCCCGCCGCCGTCAGAATGGCCGTCAGCCAGAGGTAGGCGATGTCCAGCTGGAACACGAAGAAGGCGCCCAGCACGGCCACGATGAACATGCGGAACAGTGTGTGCGTCTTCTGGAGCGAGGCTTTGGCTTCCTCGCTGAGCGGACGCGCGGTCCGCTGCGACCCCTGGGGGCCCGGAGTGGGGTTCATGTTTTCCAGCCTACGCGAGCAGCCGCCTAAGCTTGAGCAATGCGCATAGTAGTCCTCGTCTCCGGAACCGGTTCCAACCTCCAAGCCGTCATTGACGCCGTTCAAGCCGGGGACCTGGATGTTGAAATCGCCGCGGTTGGCGCGGACCGCCCGGGAACCTACGGCGTAGAGCGCTCGGCGGCAGCCGGGATCGACACGTTCGTGGTGGACTTCAAGGCCTACCCGGACCGCGCGGAATGGAACGCCGCGCTGACGGAAGCCGTTGCCGCTTACCAGCCGGATGTGGTGGTGTCCTCAGGCTTCATGCGGATCGTGAGCCCCGAATTCATCGACGCGTTCGACGGGAAGATACCTCAACACGCATCCCGCCCTGCTGCCGTCCTTCCCGGGCGCCCACGGAGTCCGCGACGCCATGGCCTACGGCGTGAAGGTCACGGGCTGCACGGTGCACTGGGCCGACGCCGGCGTGGACACGGGGCCCATCATCGCGCAGGAGGCGGTGGCCATCGAGGACGGCGACACCGAGGAAACCCTGCATGAACGGATCAAGGTGGTGGAGCGCCGGCTCCTGGTCTCCACCCTCGCGTCGCTCGCCGCGGCGCACTCTGTCGCCTAATTAGCAGCCTGCTCCCAGTTTCAGGGCGCATGGGAACGGTGCCACTACTTGTTCAGGCTCTGGTTGCCGGGCTGATGCGTCCTGCCACATTAATAGGTGGTGCAATACCTGCCCATTGGTGAGTAATCGGAGCCGACGGCCCGGGTAGTGCCCTCGAAAAGACGGGTACCTGGGCGCCTGAATTACGCTGGCTGGCCGCAGAAGCGGCCCATACGCTGACTGCGTCTCATCCAGCGCGCGGCTTGCCAGGAGGTTTCACATGTCGCACTTCAGCATTTCCAAATCGAGTCCAAAAGTTTTGTGTCTTACAGCAGCGCTAGTTCTCGGCACCGGTGCCGTCACAGCTGTGTACGCCTCGGCGACGACGTCCGCCGCAGGCGAGATCAGTGGTTGCTTTAACAACAACAACGGTGGTCAGCTCAGGGTTCTGTCCGCCGGATCCACCTGCGACACCAAAAAGGAAACTCCCATCTCCTGGAACAGCCAAGGGATTCAAGGAGTCCAGGGAATTCAAGGCATCCCGGGCATCCAGGGCGACAAGGGCGGCACCGGGGCCACCGGAGCGACAGGGTCCCAGGGCGAGACCGGAGCGACCGGTGCCCAAGGCGAAACGGGCGACGTCGGGCCGCAGGGGATCCAAGGTGAGACCGGAGCGACCGGTGCCCAAGGCGAAACGGGCGACGTCGGGCCGCAGGGGATCCGAGGTGAGACCGGAGCGACCGGTGCGCAAGGCGAGAAGGGCGATACCGGCGAGACCGGTGCCCAAGGGGCCCAAGGCGAGAAGGGCGACACCGGGGCCACCGGAGCTACCGGGGTCCAGGGGGAGAAGGGCGATACCGGGGCCACAGGTGCACAGGGGATCCAGGGGGAGAAGGGCGACACCGGAGCCACCGGCGCGCTCGGTCCTGCAGGGCCCACCGGAGCCACCGGAGCCACCGGAGCCGCGGCTTCAACGAGCGTGACTGTGCAGACGCTCACCGCTTCGACCGCCACCGTGACGGTCCTGTGCGACGCCGGTCAAGTGGCCATGGGAGGCGGCTTCAGCGGCGTTATTACGACCCCCAGCAACCAGGTGACGGCCAGCCAACCAGTCACGGTAGGAGCGCAGAAGGGTTGGTCCGTGACCCAGACCAGGGCTGCTTCGATCACCGTCTACGCGACCTGCATCCAGTAGCAGCGGCTGGCGCACTATTTCGGGAGCGAGGCGCGGGGCAGCGGGGATTCCTCGCTGCCCCGGCCGGCGCCCGCCGCATCTGAGTAGCAGCAGGGGGCGTTCCCAAGGCTGGGAACGCCCCCTGCTGCTACTCAGATGGGAAAGCGGGCAGCTACTCGAGGCGGCGCTGGCGGGTTTCGGGGGAGAAGAACGCCATCCACAGCACGGACAGGACCACCAGGCCGCCGGCGAGCGCGAAGGAAGTGGCGAGGCCAAGCTGCGGCCAGAAGTAGTTCGCGAAAATGAGTGGGCCGAAGCCTGCCCCCAGCCGCGAGAACGTGGATGCCCAGCCGAAACCGCTGCCGCGCAGCTCCGTGGGGTACAGCTCGGAAACGTAGGCGTAGAGCACCGGGATGGCCACCTGCACCACGAACCCGAACACCAGCAGCCAGAACACCGCGGCCGTAGGCACGTCCACTACGAACGCCACGACCACCAGGATGAGAGCGGACAGCGGCCCCGTGATGGCCAGCAGCCACTTGCGGCCCACGCGCTCCACGAGCAGCGCTGCCGCGATCACGCCAAGGAGCCCGACGGCGGCCATCCCCGCCGTCGTCAGGAACGCCTTGTACTCGGCGAACCCGGCGCCGATCAGGATCCGCGGCATCCAGGTCAGGGACAGGTAGTAGACCAGCAGGATGCTCATGAACAGCGCCCAGGCGGCGGCGGTGATCTTCCAGTTGAACTGCCAGACCCCGCGCAGCTGCTGCCAGGCACTGCCGGCGGAAAGCCGCGGTACAGCCTGCGGCTCGGGCAGGCTGTAGGCCCGCGGCTCGGCGCCGGTGGCCTCCACCAGGCCGTCAATTACCCGGGCAGCTTCATCACGGCGGCCCATGCGGATCAGGAACAGCGGCGACTCGGGAACGCTGCGCCGAACCCAGAACACCAGCAGGGCCGGCAGCACCATGACGAGCATGGTCAGGCGCCAGTCGGCGAAGGCCGCCACGAGCCAGGCGGATACGAACCCGCAGAGCGCCGCGCCCACGGGCCACCAGCCGTCCATGGCCGTGAGAACCCTGCCGCGCTGCCGGCGCGGCGTGAACTCGCCCACCAACGCGTAGTCCACGGGAATGCAGCCGCCCAGGCCGAACCCGGCCATGAAGCGGAACACGCAGAACCAGAGGAAGTCGGGGGAGAAGGCGCCGAGGACCGTGAAAAGCGAGAAGATCAGCAGCGTGGCTGTGAAGGCCTTCCTGCGCCCGATGGTATCCGCGATGGTGCCCCAGACGAAGGCGCCCAGGGCCATGCCGATCAGATTCGCCGTGCCGATCCAGCCGGCCTCGCCCGGGGTGAGGCTCCAGTGCGTGGACAGCAGTGGAATGAGGATGCCGTTGAGGGTGACGTCCCAGGCATCGAACATGAATCCCAGGCCCCCGATCACGAAGATCCGGCCCTGCACTTTCCAGCGCCACGGCAGTTCCTGGACTACCTGCTCGCCGCTGGGCACAGCGGTGTAAATATTCATCTCGGCCTCCTGCTTAAACCTTACGTTGCGTGAGGTCCCGGAGCGGGGGGCCCCCACGCCGGGAACAGCCCGGCCTTCACACTGGGCCAGTCAGCAGGAGGGGGTCCGTCGACACGATAAACTGGGCCGTATCCCCACCAACCGCGGCACATCAACCGCGAGATAAAGACGGAGACTTTTGTGAGCTTGACGCAGCTTGACCGTGTTCCCATCCGCCGGGCCCTGATCTCGGTATACGACAAGACCGGTCTGGAGGAGCTCGCCAAGGGCCTGCACGCAGCAGGCGTCAAAATTGTTTCCACCGGCTCGACCGCCAAGAAGATCGCCGCGGCCGGCATTCCGGTCCAGGAAGTCGAAGAGGTCACCGGTTCCCCCGAGATGCTCGACGGCCGGGTCAAGACCCTGCACCCGCGCGTCCACGGCGGCATCCTCGCCGACCGCCGCGTCCCCGCCCACATGGAGACCCTCGCCAAGATGGAGATCGAGGCCTTCGACCTCGTCGTGGTGAACCTCTACCCGTTCGTGGAGACGGTCAAGTCCGGTGCCGCGCAGGACGACGTCGTGGAGCAGATCGACATCGGAGGGCCCGCCATGGTGCGCTCCGCCGCGAAGAACCACGCCGCCGTCGCCATTGTGGTGGACCCGACGTTCTACGGCGACGTGGTCCGTGCCGCCACCGAGGGCGGCTTCGACCTCAAGACCCGCCGCCGGCTCGCCGCAAAGGCGTTCGCGCACACCGCCACCTATGACACCGCCGTGGCCACTTGGACCGCCAGCCAGTTCCTCGACGAGGACGGCGACGGCGTCATCGACTGGCCGGCCTATGCCGGCCTCGCGCTGGAACGCTCCGAGGTCCTCCGCTACGGCGAGAACCCGCATCAGCAGGCCGCCCTCTATGTCGACAAGGCAGCCCCCGCGGGCATCGCCCAGGCCGACCAGATCCACGGCAAGGCCATGAGCTACAACAACTTCGTGGACGCCGATGCAGCACTCCGTGCCGCTTACGACTTCGCGGAGCCCGCCGTGGCCATCATTAAGCACGCCAACCCCTGCGGTGTGGCAGTGGCGTCGCCTGACGCTGCGGACCCGATCGCCGACGCCCACGCCAAGGCACACGCCTGCGACCCCGTCTCGGCCTTCGGCGGCGTCATCGCTGCCAACCGCACGGTCACCGCCGGCATGGCGCAGACCGTGGCCGGCATCTTCACCGAAGTGGTCATCGCCCCCGGCTTCGAGCCCGAGGCCGTAGAAATCCTCTCCAAGAAGAAGAACATCCGCCTGCTGGCGCTGCCCGAAGGCTACGGCCGCTACCCGGCCGAAATCCGCCAGGTCTCCGGCGGCGTGCTCGTCCAGATCACCGACAAGGTGGACGCCGACGGCGACAACCCCGCCAACTGGACCCTGGCAGCCGGCGAAGCCGCTGACGACGCCACGCTGGCCGACCTCGCGTTCGCCTGGACCGCCTGCCGCGCGGCCAAGTCCAACGCGATCCTGCTCGCCTCCAACGGCGCGGCAGTGGGCATCGGCATGGGCCAGGTGAATCGCCTGGACTCCTGCAAGCTTGCCGTTGAGCGTGCCAACACGCTGGGTGTGCAGGTTGAGTCCGACGTCGACGGTGCCGGTGGCGCCACCAACGTCGGGACGGCAGGCGCCCCCGCCCGTGCCCGCGGCGCGGTAGCTGCCTCCGACGCGTTCTTCCCGTTCGCCGACGGCCTGCAGATCCTGATCGACGCCGGTGTCCGGGCTGTGGTGCAGCCCGGCGGCTCCGTCCGTGACGAGGAAGTCGTCGCCGCAGCCAACGCTGCGGGCATCACCATGTACTTCACCGGCGCGCGCCACTTCTTCCACTGATTCCCACCGCGTCCCTAAACGCGGTCCGCTCGGCCAGGAAACCCGGGCGGCGTGGGCCCTAGCAAAAGCCCGACGGCGGCTGCCCCCTTAGGGGGACGGCCGCCGTCGGGCTTTAACCTGGGTTACTTTCCTGTGGCCTGGGGCTCCTCATCCTCCGGATCCGGCAACCGGATGTCCCGGGGGACCGCTTCGGCCATCCGTTCCGGCGTCCAGTAAGCCAGGATCTCCTCGGGTGCCTCGCTGACGCTGTGGCTCACCACATCGCCAGAGGAGCCCGCATCATCCTTATTTCCTCTGTGCACTGTCGTAGACCTTCATGGTGGTGGAGCCCCAGAACGGTCCGAACATCGTGGTGGAATTCGTGCCATAGCCGTAGCTGTTGACGGAGTTCTGGAAGCCGTCCGCCCCGCTTGCCGCGTCCGTGTCGCCCTTGGCAAACCACGGGCCGCCCGAGGAACCGCCCGTCATGTCGCACGAAATGCCCTGGGAGTTGAACTGCGGGTTGATGGTGTCATCCATGGCCGTGCCCGTGCAGCTGACCAGGGTCTGGCCGGTGAACGGGGCCGCGGCCGGGTACCCAAATGACTTGTACGTCAGGCCGCGGGGCTGGTTGAACTCCACTCCGGACGCCCCCACCACGTCGGCTAGGTACTTGCCTCCCACCCGGGCAACCACGGCGAAGCCGGTGTCATACCGGATGTCGCCGTCGGAGGTCCAGTTCCGTGCCGCGTGCAGGGACCGAGCCGGCCACTGACCGTAGGGGGCCGTCCCGTTGACGTAGCCGGGAACGAAGACCCAGTTGGTGGCGAAGGCGCCGGGCCCCTCATTAACGCAGTGGCCGGCGGTGGCCACTAGGCTCTTGTTCCGGGCAGCGACCGAGTTGCCGGAGCAGACGTAGTTGTTTCCGGCGAGGGTGAAGAAGACCTTGCCGATGTGCTTCACAGGGGCTTCATTTGTGTGCAGGGCAGTGGTGACCGTGGTCTGTGCAGCGGTGCCGGCAAATCTCGTTGGGGCTCCAGACTCCAGTGCAGCATCGGACGAGGGGCCTTGGTTGTCCTGCCGGGCCACAGCCTTGGCGGCCAGCACATCACCGGGAACGGCGGCACGCATGCGCTCGGGTGTCCAGTAGCCCTGCGGGCTGGACACTGGGGTGCTTGCGACCTGTAGTTGAGTTGAGTCCTGCGACGTTGCAGAGGAGGCTGTTGCGCCGCCGATGGCGCTCACTGCCAGCAACAGGCCTGTGGAAAGGCTCAGAAGGCTGCCGGCCAGAGTCTTTTTGCTCGTCATTGCGGTCCTACCTATCAGGTGGGGCGGGCCCCGGGAGGCACGCCAGGTGACTGATTGACCTACCCGGGGATGACAAGCTCGGTTATTGAGGATTCAAGTTTTGTTTGCCAGGTAGGGGTGGTACTGATCTGCCCCTGCCGCAAGGGGTTACAACTCAGTTCAGCCGCCGAAGCGGTATTCCTTTATGAGAGAAAGATTAGAGCTCCTCCGCGCCGGGGACAATGGATAGTGTGGCCGAAGACACAGGAACGTGGTCATGCAAGGGCATCCGGCCGTCCGCGTAAGGTTCATCCGGTTCACCTCGGGTAAGTTAAAGGTTGGTGAAATAGCCGGAATACCAGATACAAGCCGACCTTCAGGGAGACGCCCGAGCATGGCCAAAATTATCTATACCCACACCGACGAAGCGCCGATGCTGGCCACATATTCGTTCCTGCCGATCATCGAGGCGTTCGCCTCCACGGCAGGTGTGCAGGTGGAGACCCGCGACATTTCGCTGGCCGGCCGCATCATCGCCGTCTTCGGCGACTACCTCACTGAAGAGCAGCAGATCGGCGACGCCCTGGCTGAACTCGGTGAACTGGCGAAGAAGCCGGAAGCCAACATCATCAAGCTCCCCAATATCAGCGCATCCGTGCCGCAGCTGAAGGCCGCCATCGCCGAACTTCAGTCCCAGGGCTACAGGCTGCCGGACTACCCGGACAACCCCACGTCCGACGAAGAGACCGCCATCCGGTCCCGCTACGACAAGATCAAGGGCTCCGCCGTGAACCCGGTCCTGCGTGAAGGCAACTCGGACCGCCGCGCACCGCTGTCGGTCAAAAACTACGCCCGCCAGAACCCGCACTCCATGGGAGCCTGGACCCCCGAGTCCAAGACCAACGTGGCACACATGGAGGCCAACGACTTCCGCTCCAACGAAAAGTCCGTGGTTATCCCCGCCGACGGCACCATCGAAATCCAGCTGGTTCGCGAGGACGGCACGGTCAAGGTCCTGAAGAAGGCCTTCCCCGTCCTTGCCGGTGAGGTCATCGACGGCACCGTGATGCGCGCTGCCGCCCTGGACGAATTCCTGGCGGCACAGGTGGCCCGCGCCAAGGAAGAGGGCGTGCTCTTCTCCGCACACCTGAAGGCCACCATGATGAAGGTCTCCGACCCCATCATCTTCGGCCACGTGGTGAAGGCTTACTTCTCTGAGCTGTTCGACACCTACGGCAAGCAGCTCGCCGCGGCTGGCCTCAGCCCCAACAACGGCCTCGCCTCCATCCTCAACGGACTGGACGAGCTGCCCGAGGACGTCCGCGAAGGCGTCCAGGCCGCCATCAAGAAGGGCCTGGAAGAAGGCCCCGCGATCGCCATGGTCGACTCCGACAAGGGCATCACCAACCTGCACGTCCCCAGCGACGTCATCGTGGACGCCTCCATGCCCGCCATGATCCGCACCTCCGGCCACATGTGGGGCCCGGACGGCCAGGAAGCCGACACCCTGGCAGTCCTCCCGGACAGCTCCTACGCCGGCATCTACCAGGTTGTCATCGACGACTGCCGCGCCAACGGCGCCTTCGACCCCACCACCATGGGCACGGTCCCGAACGTCGGCCTCATGGCCCAGGCCGCCGAAGAATACGGCAGCCACGACAAGACCTTCGAGGCCCAGGTCCCCGGCAAGATCCAGGTGGTCGACGGCTCGGGCAACATCCTGATCGAACACGAAGTTGCCCCGGGTGACATCTGGCGCGCCTGCCAGACCAAGGACCTCCCGATCCGTGACTGGGTGAAGCTGGCCGTGAACCGCGCCCGCGCCTCCCAGACCCCCGCCGTGTTCTGGCTCGACGAGACCCGCGCACACGACGCCAAGCTCATCGAGAAGGTCCGCGAATACCTGCAGGAGCACGACACCGAGGGTCTGCAGATCGAGATCCTGTCCCCGGTGAAGGCCACCGCCTTCACCCTGGAGCGCATCCGCAAGGGCGAGGACACCATCTCCGTCACCGGCAACGTGCTCCGCGACTACCTGACGGACCTGTTCCCGATCCTGGAACTGGGCACCAGCGCCAAGATGCTGTCCATCGTTCCGCTGATCAACGGTGGCGGGCTCTTCGAGACCGGTGCCGGCGGCTCCGCCCCGAAGCACGTCCAGCAGCTGCTGAAGGAAAACCACCTGCGCTGGGACAGCCTGGGTGAATTCCTGGCACTGGCCGTCAGCTTCGAGCACCTGGCCAACACCACGGACAACGCCCGCGCCCAGGTCCTCGCGGACACCCTGGACCGCGCCACCGGTACGTTCCTGCTGGAGAACAAGTCCCCGAGCCGCAAGGCCGGCGAGATCGACAACCGCGGCAGCCACTACTACCTGGCCCAGTACTGGGCACAGGAACTGGCCAAGCAGACCGAGGACGCAGAACTGGCAGCCTCGTTCGCATCGGTCGCCGACGCGCTGACCTCCAACGAGGAAGCCATCGTTTCCGAACTGCTGGGCGTCCAGGGCCAGCCGGTGGACATCGGCGGCTACTACCGCCCCGACGCCGAGAAGGCTGCAGCCGTGATGCGGCCGTCCGCAACGCTCAACAAGATCGTCGCCAGCCTGGGCTAACCTGCCCGGTCCGCGGCTGAGCTCCCGAGCTGAGCAGTAGAAGCGCCCCGCCACTCGTTTGAGTGGCGGGGCGCTTCTTTGCTTGCCGGGACTTCCGGCCGGGAGGCTGAGTTACCGGTCCGGGATGTCGTCGCGGCGGGTATCCGTATGCCGGGTTTCGGTCCGCGGTTCACCTGTGTCGTTGTCCCCGTAGGGGGCGTCGACGGCCATGTCCGGGTCCGTGCTGACGGGCCGTTCAGTTGCGGAAGCATCGTAGGCGTCACCGGATTCGTAGGTGCGGCCCGGGACGGCGTCCATGCCTGCCCCCTCGGAATAACGCGGTGCTCGCGCCTGGGTCACCGTTGCCTCCTGCCGCTGTAGCCCCGATACCGACGCCGGCTGCTCCAGCCCCGGCCCCGGCTCCCGTTCCGGTTCCGGTGGTTCCGACGCCGGCTCCGGTGGTTCCGACGCCGGCTCCCGTTCCGGCTCCGGTGCCTGTGCCGAGTCCCGTGCCGGCCGCCGCGGAACCCGCGTCACCTTCCACCTCGCCACCGCTCACGCTTTCACGCCAGGCGCCGGTTTCCGTGTCCCGTTCCTCGATGAACTTCTTGAACTTCTTCAGGTCCGAGGCGACCTGCCGGGAATCAAGTCCGGTGGCTGCACCAAGCTTTTCCACTGCCGTTTCAGGCTCCCAGGTCAGCTCGACATTCACTTTGGTCTCGTTGGCGCCCAGGGACTCAAACCAAACGGTGCCCGAGTTGCGTGGCTCGTTCAGGCTCTCCCAGGTGACGCGCTGGTCCGGCTCCTGGACGGTGATCTGGGCGTCGTACTCGCGCTTCACACCCGCAATGCTGGTTTCGAAATGAACAGTGGTGTCATCGAGCTGGCGGACGGCGTCCACTCCGCTCATGAAATTGGGGAAATCCTCAAACTGGGTCCATTGGTTATAGGCCTGGCGTACGGGGACATCGACAGTGATCGATTCCTGGACAGTTGCCATGCGTGGTTCACTCCTTCAGCATACGGGCGGATGGGCCCGTGGTTCTGATTGCCTTGTTCGGGTGGAACACCTCCAACGTAGCGGGAAGCAGCTGGCATTTGAAGAGACAGCCAAGTCCGTTGACTATGAAGCTCGGAACGCTCAAATGACGGCCCGCGGTTGTGGGCGGCCACCGGCTTTCATAGGGTACTAAGCAGGCTTATCTTTTGGTCGGGCGCCCAGCGCCAACGGCCGAGTCCGGTTAGGCCACCGCTTCGGAAAGGATCCTCCCTGTGCCAGAAGAAACAGCAATCAACATTCCGGGAGCGCCGGCAGGCGAGCAACCCGCCGTCGTCGAACCCACCACCCCGAGGGAACCGTTGCCGCCCAAGCCGGACCAGCAGGGGCCGGAAGCGGTGTCTCCGACCGGCAGCCCCACGGGTGCGCCGGAACACTCCCGGGCACAGTCCGGCCAGTACCTGACCACAGCGCAGGGGCTCCGGCTGGCGGACACCGACCACTCGCTGAAGGCCGGGGCGCGGGGACCGATCCTGCTGCAGGACCACCACCTCCGAGAGAAGATCACCCACTTCGACCACGAGAGGATTCCGGAGCGCGTGGTGCACGCCCGCGGTGCCGGTGCCCATGGCGTATTCCGCTCGTACGGCACGGCGGCGAATATCACCCGCGCAGGCTTCCTCGCGAAGGACGTGGAAACGCCCGTGTTCGTCAGGTTTTCCACGGTCCTGGGCTCGCGCGGTTCCGCCGACACCGTCCGGGACACCCGCGGATTCTCCACCAAGTTCTACACGGATGAGGGAACGTACGACCTTGTCGGCAACAACATCCCGGTGTTCTTCATCCAGGACGGGATCAAGTTCCCGGACATTGTGCACGCCGCCAAGCCGCACCCGGACCGTGAGATTCCGCAGGCCCAGAGCGCCCACGACACGTTCTGGGACTTCGTGTCCCTGCACACCGAGGCGCAGGCGCACACGATGTGGAACATGTCCGACCGGGGCATCCCGCGTTCCTACCGCACCATGGAAGGATTCGGCGTCCACACCTTCCGCCTGGTTGACGCCGAGGGCGCCACGACGCTCGTCAAGTTCCACTGGAAGCCGAAGCAGGGCGTGCACTCCCTGGTCTGGGAGGAGGCCCAGATCATCAACGGCATGGATCCGGACTTCCACCGGCGGGACCTGGCCGACGCGATCGAGGCCGGCGCTTATCCGGAATGGGAGCTGGGAATCCAGACGTTCCCGGACACCGAGGACCAGATGTTCGAGGGAATCGACCTGCTGGATCCCACGAAGTTTGTGCCCGAGGAGCTGGCCCCCGTCCAGCCGATCGGGCTGATGACGCTCAACGCCAACCCGGTCAACTACTTCGCCGAGACGGAGCAGGTTGCGTTCCACCCCGGGCACCTCGTGCCGGGCATTGACGTCACCAACGATCCGCTACTGCAGGTCAGGCTGTTCTCCTACCTGGACACCCAGATTTCGCGGCTGGGCGGACCGAACTTCGCCCAGATCCCCATCAACCGGCCCCAGGCCCCGGTGAACGACATGCTGCGCGACGGCATGCACCAGACCGCAGTCCACGCCGGGGTGGCGCCCTACCGGCCCAACTCCCTCGACGGGGGCTGCCCGTTCAAGGCCGGCGCAGACCTCGGGGCGTTTGTCGATGTCCCGGAAGCGGTGGCGGAGGCCATCAAACAGCGCAAGAATCCGGCCTCCTTCGATGACCACTACAGCCAGCCCCGGCTGTTCTTCCGCAGCCTCACTCCGGTGGAGCAGGACCACGTGATCCAGGCCTACACGTTCGAGCTGGGCAAGTGCTACGAGAAGCCGGTCCGTGAACGCCAGCTTCTAGCCCTGGCCAACATCGATGCCTCGCTGTGCGCCGCCGTGGCCCGGGGGCTGGGGATGCCCGCTCCCGAAGCCACCGAGGACGTCCAGGACGCCCAGCCCAGCCCGGCCCTGTCCCAGCTGGGGAAGACCTGGCCGGTCGCAGGCCGCGTCGTCGGCATCGTGGCGGACGGGTCCAGTGACCTCGCGGCCGTCCGGGACGCACGCAAGGCGCTCGACGACGCCGGCATCGTTCCGCTGGTGATCGCCCCGTCCGGCGGGACGCTCGGGGGAGAGGCCGACGGCGGGATCCCGGTTCAGCGGACCTATCTCACCGCCCGCTCCACCGAGTTCGACGCGGTCATCGTGGCAGGATCCGGGGCCCCGGCAGACGACGCCGAACAGGGGCTGGATGCGAAAGCCGGTGATCCCGGTGCGTCGCTTGATCCGCGCGTCGTGCTCCTGCTGTCAGAGGCCTTCCGGCACGCCAAGGCCATCGGGGCCTGGGGGTCAGGCTCCGCCGGCGTGGACGCGGCGAGCATCCCGGACGATGCAGCAGGCGTGGTGCTGGGCGACAGTGCCGAGCAGGTGGTTCCGCAGATCCAGGGGCTGCTGGCCGCCCACCGGGCGTGGGAGCGTTTCCCGGCAGCCACTTCCTGACGGGCGAATCCTCTTGAAGGGCGGAGAAGCGCCTGAGGTCTGAAGAACAAGGACTGGTCCCGGCGGGGCTAGTCCTTGTTCTTGCCCGAACCCTTGTCCTTGTTCCCCTCCGAGCCGCCCTTGCCGGAGTTGTCCTGCTTTCCGCTGTTCACGGGCGCAGGCGCGGGGGCGGGAACCGGGACCACCACGACGGGGGCGGCAGTGGGTGCAGGTTTAACAGTTGCCGTGGCCTTCGCAGCCGCGGCCTTTGCGGCCGTCTCCGCAGCCGCAGCCTGGGCCGCCTTTTTGGACTGCGCTGCCGTGAGGTCGGCCCGCACGGAGCTGATGGCCGCCGTGATGCTCCGGTGGCGTTTGAAGGAAACCTGTCCGGCAGCCGCCGCAGCATCCAGCTCAGAGGACAGACGGGCCAGCGACTTCAGGGCGGCGGCGGGGTTGCTTCCCGCAGCAGATTTGGTGACCTCAAGAACCCGCTCCTGAAGCTTTTTAGCCGCGTCCGTTTCGAGGTCCGGGGCGGCGCCGGCGCAGCCTGCCAGTGCGGCTGCCAACGTGAACCCGATGAGGACGGTCATCGCCCGGCGCCACGCGGCCGGTGCCTGGCGCGGGGTCATGGTTCAACGCTCCTTTGCAGCTCCACGAGATGGTCACCCAAGGTGCCGCTCACGCTGGGGTAAGGGACGACGTCGGGCGTTGCAGGTGAGTTGGCGGCCACCGTCACCGCGGCGGCTCCGCCCAGCAGGGCTGCCGCCGCCAGGGCGGCGCCAATGCGGAGACGGCGGCGCCTCCTTGCGCCGGCGGGACGGCTGTCGGGGAGCGCTGATGCCTGGCCCGCTGTTGTTTTTGCTGTTGTTTTGGCGGGGGAGTGTGGCTGAGAAGGCCCTGACGTCTGAGCCGGCCCGGACCGGAGAATTGACGGCGGCCGGGTCGGCAACACAGGGAGTACACGGGTGGTGTGCTCCCTGGCCAGGTCTGCGGGGGCGGATTGCGGTGAAACGAGGGCGTGCCGGAGAGCCGCTTCCAGCTCCGCAGCGGTGGGCCGCTCCATCGGCTCGAGGGCGGTCGTGGAGGCCAGCAGGTGCTGCCATTCCACGGGCAGGTCGGCAGGGATCTCCGGGGCACGGTGCAGCCGCGCCACCGCCGACTCCACCGCGCTGCCCGGGTATTCAACAGTGCCCTTGATGCATTCCAACAGCACGAGGCCCAGCGAATAGATGTCCGACGCGGGTGAGAGCGGGGAGCCCATGGCCTGCTCGGGGCTTAAGTACGCCGCCGTGCCCACCATGGTGCCGGTGGCCGTGAGGCGGGTGCCATCTGCGATCCGGGCAATGCCGAAGTCTGTTAGTTTGGGCCGCACGGGCTCGCCGGGGCGAACCTGGATGATGAGAATGTTGGCGGGCTTGATGTCGCGGTGGATGATGCCCAGCCCGTGAACGTAGGCGAGGGCATCGGCGACCCCGGCGCCGATGACGGACAGCTCGTCGAGCGGAACTTGGCTGTGCCGGATGCGGCTGCGCAGGTCCTGGCCCTCCACGAGTTCCATGGTCAGGAAGGGCCGGGGCTGGTCGGGCACGCGGGTATCCACGCCGGCGTCGAAAAGGGTGACAAGGCCGGGATGGTTCAGGGTCGCCAGGAGCCGGATCTCGGCTTCCTGCCTTTTGAGTTCGTCGGCATCTGCGGCCTGAGGGGCGAAGAGCTTCAGGGCCACGTCCCGGCCCAGGTTCTGGTCCCTGGCCGCATAGACCGACGACATGCCGCCTCGTCCGATCACCTCACCCAGCCGGTAGCGCCCGCCCAGTACTTCCGTTGTCACCCCGCTGGGCGATTCCTTTAACACGTTGTCGTCCTTATCAGCTCGGGCTCGGTGTTAAGGATAATACGTGTACTTAGTAATTGAGGTCGCTGGCTGTTTGGTTGGCCGGCTGATTGGTTGGCGCAGCGGTGGCCGGACGGCCCGGGCGGGGGCACGGCTTCGTCGGCGGCCCGGCATCCGGAAGTCCAGAGGACTGCCGTGATGCGGACCGCCGACGAACGGCAGTTACTCCTGTCCGGAGAGGATCCGGGCTGTTAGGCCTTCTTCCTGCGGATCACCAGGAGTGCGCCGACGGCAAGCAGGACCAGTGCGAGTGGCAGCAGCCCAGCGTCGGCTCCCGTGTTGGCGAGCGTCTGCGGTGCGGTAACCATGTTTCCGTTGGCCGAAGTTGCCATGCTCTCCGAGGCGGAGACGGCCGTGGTCACCGAGCCCGCGGGCAGGATGGCGGCGCCAGTCGTGGAGGGCACGGTGCCAGCGCCCGTTGCCGCTCCACCGGCCGTGTCGGTGCCGGATCCGTTGCTGTCGGTCCCGGCGGTGCCGGTGCCAGTTCCGTCAGTGGCAGTGCCATCAGTTTCCGTGCCGTCGGCTCCCGTTCCAGCTCCACCGGTGCCGGTTCCGTCGGTGCCGGTTCCATCAGTTCCGTCACCCGGATCGGAGCCGTTGCCGGTTCCGTCACCCGGATCAGAAGCTGGCGGCGTCGTCACAGTTCCTGCGCCAAGTCCGATGCCCAAGTCGACACCCAGGTCCACGGCTGCATCAGTTCCCGTGCCGAGCCCGAGGTCGACGGCGCCTTCCGCACCGGTTCCCGGGGAACCCGTGTTGCCGAGGTTGAGGTCGACGACGGCGGCTAGGTCGGTGGCGGGAACAACGGTGTCCGTTCCGGTGCCGGTGGTGTTGCCGAGGTTGACATCGAGAGCGGCGGCCACGTCCGCGGTCGGGGTGGTGCTACCTGTTCCCGTCGTGTTTCCGAGGTTGACGTCGACCAGGGCGGCGGCGTCGGTGGTGT
Source organism: Arthrobacter globiformis (assembly GCF_030817195.1). Classification (NCBI taxonomy): domain Bacteria; kingdom Bacillati; phylum Actinomycetota; class Actinomycetes; order Micrococcales; family Micrococcaceae; genus Arthrobacter; species Arthrobacter globiformis. Next base: position 1,624,488 of record NZ_JAUSYZ010000001.1, read on the forward strand.
CGGTTTCCGTGCCGGTGCCCGTCCCACCGAGGTTGACGTCGACCAGGGCGGTGGCGTCGGTGGCGGGAGCGCTGGTGTCGGTTCCTGTCACTGCGGTGTTGCCGAGGTTGACGTCGACCAGGGCGGTGGCGTCGGTGGCGGGAGCGGTGGTGTCGGTTCCTGTCACTGCGGTGTTGCCGAGGTTGAGGTCGACGACGGCCGCTACGTTGGCGGCGGGAGCGGTGCTACCCGTTTCCGTGCCGGTGCCCGTCCCACCGAGGTTGACGTCGACCAGGGCGGTGGCGTGGGTGGCGGGAGCGGTGGTGTCGGTTCCCGTCACTGCGGTGTTGCCGAGGTTCACATCGACCACGGCGGTCGCGTCGGTGGTGGGAGCGGTGGCGTCGGTTCCCGTCACTGCGGTGTTGCCGAGGCTCACGTCGACCACGGCGGTGGCGTCGGTTCCCGTCACTGCGGTGTTGCCGAGGTTCACGTCGACCACGGCGGTGGCGTCGTTTCCCGTCACTGCGGTGTTGCCGAGGTTCACGTCGACCACGGCGGTCGCGGCCGGTGCCACCGTCGCAGTGCTGCCGTTCGAGGTACCGGTGTTGAGATCGAGGTCGGCATTAATGCTGACCGCGGAAGAATTCGACGGCGCTGGGCCACCCAGCAGACCCAGCGACGTCGAAGCATTGAGGTCCGCCGAAGCGGTTTCGGACGCGATGTTGACCGCGCCCGTGGCAGTTGTATCCGCGCTCGCCGCGGTTGCGCCGAGGGCTAGTAACCCTCCCGCAAAGAGGGTGCCTAGTAGGCCCCTGCGAACTGTCTGGTGCATTGTGATGTCTCCTGAAAAGTTGTTGTCAGGTGCTCATGGCAACCTGATTGGCCGTGTATCTGCCACATTGAGGCAGAAGGGGCCCAACTAGTCAGGAGAGGAGCCGGGGTCGATGGCCACCGGCGAAGGAACATGCTGAAGGGGTCCGCTGACAGGGACAAAGCCCTTGAGCGGCAGGTATTCAAAGGCGCTGTTCAGCCAGGCGGCCGAAGCCGAAGGGCCCCCGGAGGACGTGCTGCTACCCGAGCCTGAGGCAGGAGAAGGAAGCAGCGCCTCCGGTGACGGTGTGCCGTCGCCACCGGATGGTGAGTCTCCGCCGGTAGGAACCTTCGGGGCAGACCCCATGGGGTTGGCAGTTTTCGGCGCGGCAGCGTGGCTGAAATGAGCCGGTGATCCGGCGGCCGGTTGGAGAGCCGGCGCGGACACCACAGAGGGCGCGGGGACCATGCCAGGCCAGGCCCCTGGACTTGCGGAAGTTTGTCCCGTTTCGGCGAGGCCAACTGCGGGTAGCCGGCCTGGATCGGCGACAATCCCCGTCACGACGTCCTTGGCGGGCGCAACGATCGGTGCCGTCAGAGAAGGTACCTGCGTGAGCACGTCAGTGACGGGCTCAACGGGAAGCTCGACAGGGAGGGCCTCGGTCACCGGGCCCACGACGTCGGGTACTGGTTTCACGACGTCGGTAACGGGGTTAACGACCTCCGCGACCGGCTGCACGATAGTTTCGGCCGTGTCCGTCAGCGCTCCATCAGCAACGGAGGCAGCGGGATCGATAACCCCAGCCAGGGTGTCGTCCGGAATCGACCCGCCGAGAGGCAGTCCGTCGAGAGCGTTGTCAACGGGCTCCACAATGTCCGCCACAACCGGGGCAACCACGGCCACAGGTGCTGGCTCTGACGGCGTGGAAGGAACGGACGTCACGGGTGGAGGCGCAACGACCGGCGGCTGTGCGGCCGTGATCGGCGCAACTGTCGCCGGCAATGGTGCCGGGATGGCGGCCGGATCGACGGCTGGAAGTGGCGGGGGAGCTACGCTTCCCGCCACGCTGTCCGCATTTCTTTTGATGGACGAGACAGCCGAGGAAATACTGCCAGCAGGCGAGTCAGAGCGGTTGTCGGCGTCGGCGGCCGGGGCGGATACAGCCATCCAAGCCACAGCAGCGGCACCGGCCAAGAGAACAGGGCGCAAGGGGCGCAGCGCAGACCACGACAAAGCCGCAATGGTCATGCTTAACACCCCCAAACTCACCGAATTAATCGACGATCGGCTCCAGCCTAAGCCTCCCCCAAAGTGGGCGTCCAGACCCGGGGCAATAAATTCTTTCGATTCGATGAAGGCCGGAAAAGCTGCTCAGTGGGCGTCGTTGGGGTAGGCGACACCGAGTTGGGCGCGCACACCGTCGAACAGCCGCATCGTATTCAGCGAGTCCTCGAGGGGCATGACCGGGCTCTCGGTGAGGCCCTGCTGGACGCACCGGGTCACCTCGCGAAGCTCGTACGAATAACCCCGCCCAGTAACCTCGAAGTGTTCGGTTCGCGGTGTCTCCTGCCCGATCCCCACCACCAGCTTCTTGGGGTTGTTGATCGAGCCGAGTGTCTGCAGGTATCCCAGGCTGCCGGCAACGGTTGCGGTGCGGGGGCCGTGGGCGAGCAGCGACGAAGTGAGCTGTGCCTGCGCGCCGTGGTGGTAACCCAGCGTGAGCGCATTCTGGGCGTCCACGCCGTCGTCGTTCAAAGTGCCCATGGCACTGACCGTTTGCGGGAAACCCAAGGTGCCAAGCGCCCACAACAGCGGGTAGACCGTGATGTCAAGAAGCGCGCCGCCGCCATCCTGAACGGCCCAGAGCCTGGCGGTGGGGGAGTAGGGTGCCGGGAAGCCGAGGTCCGCCGTGACCCACTGGACCGTTCCGAGTTCGCCGGAATGTGCGATCTCGAAGGCCCTCTGCATGCTGGGCAGGAAGCGGCTCCACACGGCTTCCATCAGGAACAGCTTCTTTTCACGGGCTACGTCGATCAGCTCGGAGGCTTCGCGGGCGTTGATGGTGAATGCCTTTTCGCAGAGCACATGCTTGCCTGCGCGAAGAGCCGCCAGCACTACCCGGTGGTGCTGCGCGTGCGGCGTGGCCACGTAGACCACGTCCACCGCGTCGTCGGCCAGTAGCCGCTCATAGCCGTGGTGCCCGCCGTCGTCCCCGTACGCCACTGCAAAGCCGAACTCGCCCGCAAACGCGTCCGCGGTGTGCTGGGCGCGGGAGCTGACGGCGTAAAGCTCCGCGTCCTCCAGCAGCGCCAGGTCCCGCGACACCAGGGAGGCGATGCGGCCGGTGGCAATGACACCCCACCGCAGCGGTCGGCCCGTGGCGGCAAGGGGATCCTGGTTGGACTGGCTGAAGAGCCATGGCTTGGCGATCGGTGACGTCATGACGCCATCCTCTCACCCGGGTAAGGAAGGGGCGGGCTAAAACCTGCGAGAGGTGAGGAAGGGTCGGGTCAAAACCCGCGAAAGGTGAGGAAGGGTCGGGTTAAAACCTGCGAGAGGTGCGGGAGGATCGGGTTAAAACCTGCGAGAGGTGAGGAAGGGTCGGGTCAAAACCCGCGAAAGGTGAGGAAGGGTCGGGTTAAAACCTGCGAGAGGTGCGGGAGGGTTATGCCCTGCCCGCACCTTCCGCGCAAACTACACTCCCGCCGGCTCCCTACACTCCCGCCGGCTCCCTACACTCCCGCCGGCCTCCCTACACTCCCGCCGGCTCCCTACACCGCCGCCGGCTCCGCAGCGCGGCCGCGGACGGGTTCCTCCGTGAGCTTGCCCTGCTGGAGGCGGAACCGGCGGTCCGTCTTGTTGGCGAGCGTGCGGTCATGCGTGACCACGAGGATGGTGGTGTTGTGGTCGCGGCTGAGGGAGCTGAGCAGTTCGATGATGTGCTCGCCCGTCTGCTCATCGAGGTTGCCAGTGGGCTCGTCGGCGAGGATCAGCTTGGGTTCGTTGGCGAGGGCCCGGGCGATGGCCACGCGCTGCTGCTCGCCGCCGGAGAGGCGGTTGATGCGGCGGCCGTGCTTGTCCGGATCGAGCTGCACCTGCTCCAGCAGTGCCCGTGCCCGCTCGGCCCGGACTGGCTTCCGCACCCCGGCGAACTCCATGGGCAGCATGACGTTGTCCAGCGCGGAGAGGTTGGGCACCAGGTTGAACTGCTGGAACACGAAGCCGATGTCCCGGCGCCGGTATTCGGTCAGCTTGCCGTCCGGCATGCCCGCCAGGCTCACGCCGTTGACGACGACGTCTCCGCTGGTGGGCTTGTCCAGCGCACCCAGGAGGGAGAGCAGTGTGCTTTTGCCGCTGCCGCTCTTGCCCACGATGGACGCCAGTGTGCCCTGCTCCAGCTCGAAGCTGACACCGTTGACCGGCTTGATGGTGCGGTCGCCGGACTTGAACGTGCGGACCAGATCCTTGACTTCAATCATGGCTATTCTCCTCGGAGGACTTCGATGGGGCGGATGCGGGCGGTGAGCAGGGCCGGAACCAGCGCGCCGATGATGGCGACGCCGAACACAGCCGCGATGCCGGCGGCAAGGATTTCGGGGGACACGCTGGCGGTGACGGAGGTGAGCAGCTGGGAGGCGCCGCCGAACGGACCGCCCTGGCCTCCCGGGAGTCCGCCCGCCGCTCCGGCGAACCCGCCGCCGCGCTGGCCGGCGGGGGCCGCCGTCGCACCTGTGCTGGAGCTGACCAATGCGGAGGCGATGCCGCCGCTGGCGAAGGAGGCGATGACGGCGCCCACCACGCTGCCGAGGGCCACCAGGACCAGGGCCTCGAGCACGAACTGCAGGCCGATGGTGCGGTTCGGTGCGCCGATGGCCTTGAGGACGCCGATTTCGCGGCGGCGCTCGCGGACCAGCATGACCATGATCAGCAGGATGATCAGCCCCGCGGTGCCCAGCGCCGCGATGAACGCCACCATGGAGATGTTCTTGACGCTGTCCAGCGAGCTGACGGCGGTTTCGAGGTTGCGCTGGCCCTGGGTGACGTCGGCCTTGTCGGTGCCGAGCGCGTTCTGCAGCGCCGTCTTGGCGGCGTCCACGTTCTCCATGCTGTCCACCGTGACGATCATCGTGGACAGCTCGCCGGGCAGCTCGGCCAGGGTCTGGGCGGTGGGGAGCGTGACGTAGAGGGCGTTGTTGCCGAACGCGGTGCCGGCGTCGAACAGGCCGGCGACGGTGAAGGTCTTGCTGTTGATGGTGAAGGTGGAGCCCACCTTGACGTTGTTCTTTTCAGCGAGGGTGGTGCCCAGCAGCGCCTTGGTGGACTCGGCCGTGTAGTCGCCCAGCCCGGTGCCCGAGGTCAGTTCCAGCGCCTTGCCGGTGCTGTCCACCTCTGCGCCGGTGCCGGTCGCGGTGATGGGCAGGGACCGCGCCGGCTGGGTGGTCGCGGTGGTGGCTGTGGATCCGGTACTTCCTGTGGTCGCGGAGCTGTCCTGGTTGCGCGCGCCGAGCGTTCCGGCGTCAACAGCCGCGGTGAGGCTGGTGGTCAGCGTGGTGGTGGTTTGGCCACCGGGACCGGCCTGCCCGCCGCCGGGCCCCGTCTGGATGCCGGCCTGGGTGCCGGCTGCCGCCTGCGCGGCGGCCTCGGTCGCGTTGTGCAGCCGCAGCGCCTTGGTTCCGACGACGGCGGTCACGTTGGGCACGTCCGCCGCCGTTGCCGCCTGCTCGGCCGTGAGCGGCTCGCCGCCGCCTTCGAAGCCCTGGCCACCGGCCGGGTTCACCGTCAGCACCGTCCCCACCGAGGCGTTCAGCTCCTGGACTTTTGCCCCGACTGCCTGGTTGGCCACCAGCATGGCCGGGGCCAGCCCGATGGCGACCGCCAGAACGGCCACAACCGCGGCCGTTCGGACCTTGTTTCTAAACGCATTGCCTACACTTCGGGCGAGGACGCTCACTGCACTCCTTGGGATCACATGCCGGGGGATTGGCCGGCTTCGGATCCCACATTGGTGCCCGCTGCTGTGCAGGAAACGGGCTGAACCTATGTTTGTGCTGTGAGGAGCGGGGGCGCGAAAAGTCAGAGAGCGCTGTGATGGCAATGGAAGAGCCCCGGCCCTCCGGGTGAACTGGTCACCTGCGGGGGAGCCGGGGCTCTGTGGCGTCTGTGGCGGAAGCCGCTACTTGGTGATCGGGCCGAGAACCGGATCGTCCACGTAGGCCGTCTTGACGTTTTCCTTGGTCACGATGACCGGCTCCAGCAGGTAGGCGGGAACGGTCTTGACCTTGTTGTTGTAGGACTTGTCATCGTTGATTTCAGGCGTCTTGCCGGCCTGGATGTCCTTGACCATGACGATCGCGTGCTCAACGAGCTTGCGGGTGTCCTTGTTGATGGTGGAATACTGCTCGCCGGCCATGATGGACTTGACCGATTCAACCTCGGAGTCCTGCCCGGTGACCACCGGAAGCGGCTTGCCGGCAGCCTTGACGGCGGTCAGCACGGCGCGGGCCAGAGTGTCGTTCGGGGACAGCACACCGTCCAGCGACGCGGAGGTGTAGCTGCCGGTCAGGAGCGTGTCGGCACGGCGCTGGGCGTTTTCAGCCTTCCAGCCCTGGGTCACAGCCTGCCCGAAGGACTTCTGTCCGGAGAGCACCTTCAGCGTGCCGTCGTCGATCTTCGGCTGCAGGACGCTCATGGCGCCGTCGAAGAAGACCTTGGCGTTGGCATCGTCAGGGGAACCGGCGAAGAGCTCGATGTTGTAGGGGCCGTTCGGCTTCTTGGCCTGCATGCCCTCCAGCAGCGCCTTGCCCTGGAGTTCGCCCACCTTGAAGTTGTCGTAGGCCACGTAGTAGTCCACGTTCTCGGTGTTCAGCAGCAGGCGGTCGTAGGCGATGATGGTGGCGCCGGCGTCCTTGGCCTGCTTCAGCTGGGTACCCAGCTGGGCGCCGTCAATCGCGCCGGCGACGATGACCTTGGCGCCCTTGGTGATCATGGCGCTGATCTGGTTCTGCTGCTCCGAGACGCCGCCGTTGGCGAACTGTACGTCCGGCTTGAAGCCGGCGTCCTTGAGGCCGTCGTTGAACAGCTTCTCCGCCAGGACCCAGTTTTCCGAGGTCTTCTGGGGAAGTGCGACGCCGATCGAGGAGTCCTTGGGGAAGGCCTCGCCGCCGGCGGTGCCGCCGCCCGTTGTGCCGGTGTCGGAACGGCCGCAGGCTGTCAGCGCCAGTGCCGCAATGGCAGCGATTGCTGCCGCCTTTCCTGCCTTACCAATCATTCGCATTTGCTCGGTTCACTTTCTATAGGGGTGGGAAATGCATCCGGGAAGCGGGCCGTGCTCAGGCTTCCCGGGAGATGGTTTCCTTGGTGGAGGTCACTTCGTCGGGCTGGAGCGGAGTGCCTCCGCTGGGGCGGTTGAAGCCCTGGGTCAGCATGCCGATGATGGAACGCTTGCCCTGGCTCTTGTTGTAGACGTCGAACGCGACAGCGATCAGCAGAACCAGGCCCTTGATGATCTGGGTCAGGTCGGCGCCGACGCCAAGGAGCTGCAGGCCGTTGTTCAGCACGGCCATGACCAGGCCACCGACGATCGAGCCGATCACGGTGCCCACGCCGCCGGTGACCGCTGCGCCGCCGATGAACACCGCGGCAATGGCGTCAAGTTCCCAGCCGACGCCGTCAAACGGGCCGGATGCCGTGGAACGGCCCACGAAGATCATGCCCGCGAGGCCGGCCAGGATGGCCATGTTCATCATGACCAGGAAGTTGACCTTCTTGGACTGGACGCCGGAGAGTTCGGCGGCGTGGCGGTTGCCGCCCACGGCGTAGATGTGACGCCCGACGACGGTCTTGGAGGCGATGAAACCGTAGATCAGGACCAGTACGGCGAGGATGAGTCCCGGGATGGGGAAGGACGTGCCAGGGCGGCCCGTGGCGAACAGATAGGCGGCGTAGAGGATGGCGCCGCAGACCAGGATGAGCTTGGTGGCAACCACCCAGCCCTCGGGAACTTCCGCGCCGAGGGCCTTCGCGGTGCGGCGGGCGCGGATTTCACTAAAGACCACGAACGCGACGGCTAGCAGTCCCAGCAGCAGAGTCAGGTTGTTGAAGCCGGTGTTCGGGCCGACCTCCGGAAGGTAGCCGGAACCGATGTACTGGAAGTCCGACGGGACGGGGATGGTGTTGGACTTACCGACGAACTGGTTGAAGCCGCGGAAGAGCAGCATGCCGGCCAGCGTGACGATGAACGCGGGGATGCCCACGTAGGCTGTCCAGAACCCTTGCCAGGCCCCGATCAGGGCACCGAGGGCAAGGCCCAGGAGAATGCCCGCGTACCAGGGGATGCCCCAGTCCCGGATGGCCAGGGCGACCGTGACGCCAACGAAGGCCGCCACGGATCCGACTGACAGGTCGATGTGGCCGGCGATGATCACCAGCACCATGCCGATGGCCAGGATCAGGATATAGGAGTTGCCGTTGAAGAGGTTGATCACGTTGCCCGGCGTCAGCGTGCGGCCCTCGGTGGTGAATTGGAAGAAGACGATCAGTGCCACCAAGGCGAAGATCATGCCGAACTGGCGGGTGTTGCCGCCAAAGAGCTTCTTGAGCGCGTTCATTGTTTTCGGTCCTTGTGTCTGGAAGGTTCTGGAAGTTTTCCAGATGGTCAGGCGGCGGTCTTGCGGGCGGACGTCATGAGTTTCATGAGGCTCTCCTGGCTGGCTTCATCTTTGTTCAGGACACCGGTGATGGTGCCTTCGAAGATGGTGTAGATGCGGTCCGAGAGCCCCAGCAGTTCGGGGAGTTCGGAGGAGATGACGATGACGCCCTTGCCCTGGTTGGCCAGCTGCTGGATGATGCCGTAGATCTCGTACTTGGCCCCGACATCGATGCCGCGCGTGGGCTCGTCCAGGATCAGCAGGTCCGGGTCCGTGAACATCCACTTGGCCAGGACCACCTTCTGCTGGTTCCCGCCGGAGAGCTTGGCCACGCCCTCCTCCACGGACGGCGTCTTCGTGCGCAGGGACTTGCGGTACTGCTCGGCGACGGTGAATTCCTTGTTGGCGTCCACTACGAAGTGCCTGCTGATCTTGTGCAGCGCGGCCGAGACGGTGGTGGTTTTGATGTCGTCCAGCAGGTTCAGGCCCAGCGACTTCCGGTCCTCCGTGACGTAGCCCAGCCCGGCGTCGATGGCCTGCTTGACGTTCTTGAGGTGGAGTTCCTTGCCGTTCTTGTAGATCTGGCCGCTGATGAAGCGGCCGTACGAACGGCCGAACACCGACCGTGCCAGTTCGGTGCGGCCGGCGCCCATGAGCCCCGCGAAACCCACGATCTCGCCGCGGCGGACGAAGAAGTTGGAGCTCTTGCACACCAGGCGGTCCTGGATCTGCGGGTGCCCGACATTCCAGTTCTTCACCTCGAAGAGCACCTCCCCGATCTTCGGCTCGTGGTCCGGGAAACGGGATTCCAGGGTGCGGCCCACCATGCCCTTGATGATTCGGTCCTCGTCGACGCCGTCGGCCTTGACGTTCAGGGTTTCGATCGACTTGCCATCGCGGATGATCGTGATCTCGTCCGCGATCTGTTCGATCTCGTTCAGCTTGTGGGAAATGATGATGGACGTGATCCCGCGGCCCTTCAGGCCCAGGATCAGGTCCAGCAGGTGCTGGGAGTCGGATTCGTTCAGGGCGGCCGTCGGCTCGTCCAGGATGAGGAGCTTCACGGACTTGTTCAGCGCCTTGGCGATTTCCACCAGCTGCTGCTTGCCGACGCCGATTTCCTTGATCGGGGTGTCCGGGTCCTCGCGCAGGCCCACCCGGGCGAGCAGTTCTCGGGAGCGGGTGCGGGCCTCGGCCCAGTCGATCACACCGCGCTTGACCGGCTCGTTGCCCAGGAAGATGTTCTCCGTGATGGAGAGCTCCGGGATGAGCGCCAGCTCCTGGTGGATGATCACGATGCCCGCGTGCTCGCTGGCCCGGATGTCCTTGAACTGCTGGACCGCGTTTTGGTAGACGATGTCGCCGGTGTAGCTGCCGTAGGGGTATACGCCGGAGAGGACCTTCATCAGGGTGGACTTTCCGGCACCGTTTTCCCCGCAGATCGCGTGGATCTCGCCGGCCTTCACCCTGAGGCTGACATCGGACAAGGCTTTAACGCCGGGGAATTCCTTGGTGATGGAGCGCATCTCCAGGAGAACCGGCTCGCTCTGCGTGTTGAGGGACGTCATGTGCCCTTACGCCTCCAATGCATTGACTTCGTTGTCTTCCCTGCAATCCGCAGGGCCGTCTGATGAAAAAGTAGATGGAGCATGCCGTTGTCGTCAAGTCTTTAACGCAACTGCGGGATAACGAAACGCTACGTCCGCCGGATTCCGGCGTGCTGGAACACCAGGGCTGCGGCGCCGAGAGCCTCCGCGCGGTCGTTCAGCGAGGACATGGTGAGGGTGGTGGTTTCGCCGATGACCGGCACGGCGTGCCGCACCAGCCCGCGACGGATGGGGTCCAGCAGGATGTCGCCCAGTCCCGCGAGGGGGCCGCCCACCACGATGACCTCGGGGTTGATCAGGTTGGCCACATTCCCCAGCGCCCTGCCCACCGCAAGACCCGCATCATCCACGACGCGCAGGGTGGCGGCATCCCTCGCCAACGCCTTGCGGACGATGTCCTCGGGCGTGAGCGGACGCTCCTCGCCCCGGCTCAGCAGCTCAATCATGGTGGTGGTGGAGGCAATGGTCTCCAGGCACCCCCTGTTGCCGCAGCGGCAGATCAGGCCGTGTTCGTGGATGGTCGCGTGGCCGATTTCGCCGGTGATTCCGACGTTGCCGTAATACGGGTTGCCGTTGAGGATCAGGCCCGCGCCAATGCCGGAACCGATCTTCATGAACAGCAGGTTGCTGATGCCGCTGTGCGGCCCCCACGTGACCTCGGACAGGGCCCCCAGATTCGAGTCATTGTCTATGAAAATGGGGAACTGGAACGCCTCTTCGAGGCGTTCCTGGATGTCGATGCCCACCCACTCGGGCAGGATGGCTCCCTGGGCGACCGTGCTGGTCCGGCGGTCGATCGGGCCGGGGATTCCGACGCCGGCACCCACCACGGCGCTGCGTTCCACTCCGCTGTCCGCCAGCAGTTTATCGAGCAGGGCGACGGCTGCCTGGATGCCCTGCTCCGCCTGGTGGCCGAGGGGCAGGAGCACGGATTCCTCGGCGATGATGTGGTAGCTGAGCGAGGCGAGAACCACCCGCAGGTGCCGCCGTCCAAAGTCGATGCCCACCGCCACGGCACCGTTGCTGTTGAGCCGGACGTTGAGTGCGCGCCGCCCGGAACTGGTTGTCGGCTCCGTGGAGGCCAGGCCAGAGTCCTGCATGATCTTGACGATGTTGGACACTGTCGCGGTGGACAGTCCCGTCTGCCGCGCGAGCTCCGCCTGGGTCGAGGGGCCGTTGAGCAGGCATTCGATGATTCGCTGCTGGTTCAGGTGCCGGAGGGCGGATTGCGACCCGGGGTTTTTGGTTCGGCTCCTCGTCGAGCGCGATGGTGAGGGCATGAAATGAACATTGCACCATCAGTGGCCTTGTAGTCAAGAAGTTAACGCAACGCCCCAGCATACGGAAGGGCGCAGGGCCCGGGCAATCCGCCCCGCGGGCTGTGTGGGGCGGTGCAAATGGACCGGTTTGGCGGCGGCCGCACACGGATACGCTGAAGGTAACGGCGTCCGGTGTGGGCGGGCGTCCACGAAGACTTGAGGTGATCACGGTGAAGCTGGCGCTGATGCAGGCGAACTCCAGTGTTTTGGACATCGAACCGAACTGCGCAGCCATCGACCGGGCGGCTCAGCGGGCCGCGGAAGCGGGTGCTGACGTGCTCCTGACCCCCGAGCTTTTCCCGGTGGGTTATTCGCCGCTGCGCGTCAGGGCGGAACTGGACCCCAAAGCCCTGCCCGGCATCCGGCGCACCCTTGCCGGCATCGCTGCCACGCGCGGGATCGCCCTGGTGTACAGCCTGCCCGCCGTCACAGCCGACGGGCAGTGGCAGATCACCGCGACGGTCCTGGACGGCCGCGGGGACGAACTCCTGAGCTACGCCAAGGTCCACCTTTTTGGGCCGGAGGAGCGCAAGGCGTTCAGCCCCGCGGAAGCAGCCCCCGCCGTCGTCGATCTGGGCGGCATCAAAGCTTCGCTGGCCATCTGCTACGACGTGGAGTTCCCCGAGACGGTTCGCGCGGCCGCGACGGCCGGGGCTGACCTGCTCCTGGTTCCCACGGCGCTGGCCCACGGCTTCGAATCGGTGCCGCAAGTGCTGCTGCGGGCCCGCGCGCTGGAGAGCCAGCTGACGGTGGCTTATGCCAACCACTCCGGGGAGGAGGACGGCTGCACTTTCCTGGGCGGAAGCGTCATTGCCGGCCCCGACGGCGAACTGCTTGCCGCTGCCGGTCCCCACCCGGAACTGCTGTACGCCGAGGTCAGCGCCGAGGCGGCCAGCCAGGCACGCGATGCCGTGCCCTATCTGCGCGAACGGCGCCCAGATGTTTACCGTGCGTGGGAGGAGAGCAGCAGCGACGAGAACGGCGGCGCCCCCAAGCCTTCATAGGGTCCAGCTAGGCGCCAGGCGCCAGTTCGTTGACATACTGCAGCGCTATCCAGAGTTCGGCCCGGACCTGCGCCTGGTTCAGGTCAGTGTCCAACAGTTCGGCCACCGCGTTGATCTGCCGCCGGACGCTGTTCCGGTGCAGTCCCAGCGCTTTGGCCGTGGCATCCCAGTTCCCGTTCTCGCCGAGCCATGCCCGCAACACGGACAGGTGAGCCGTCCGGCGGTCGCTGTCCTGGCTGAGCACCGGCTCGAGCAGCCGGCTGGCCAGCATGGCACCGGCTTCCTGCCCCAGCAGTCCGGCGACCGTCCATGTCACTTCACCCACCCTGGCGCTCTTGCCGGTGGTCTGGACGCGCTGCCGTAACGCCGTCACCCGCTGGTACGCACTGCTCAGATCCGTGAGCTCGGTGGCGTCCCCGATGACCAGCCGCCACCCGAGTTTCTCGATTTCGCCCAGCAGCGCGTCGTCCACCCTGAGCCGGGTGATGGCGGCGAAGCCGTAGTCCGTGAGCTCCACGAGCTTCGTGTCGAACAGGCGGCGCCACTGCAGCAGCTCCCGTACCGGGCTCTCGCCGGCGCGCCCGGCGGCCTGATCAGCCTTGACGCCCTGCACGACCCGCAGCGGCGTGGAACGGGTAGAGGAGGTGCTTTGGGCCAGCAGGTCCCGGAGGCCGTTGACGTGCCGCGTTCCACCGCTGGCAAGGCTGTCCGGGTGGAGCAGCAGGGCGGTGGCCAGCTGGCTGGGTGCCAGGGAGCCGCTGGTCCGCTGGCGGACCAGCAGTTCCAGGAGCCCGACGCCGGCTGAGACCACGCTGTTCTGCGACGGCGTCAGGGGCGCATCCGTGCCCAGGATCAGCGCACCAAGGTTTGCGTCGCGGGTGCTGCGCAGGGGATGGCCGAACACGAGCGCCGAGCCCGGGACGTCGAAGGAATCCATTTCCACGCGGGGGCCGCTCCCGCCCAGGAGCCGGTCCAGGATCTGCCGCAGGGCGGAAAGCTCGACGCCGGAGCCCGCCCGTGCGCGGACCCTTCCGTCCGCCCCGACCAGCACAGCCCATACCGGGAGACGCTGGGTCAGCGCGGCCAGGAGTTCATGCTCGGGGCGGGCGGAGAGGACGGCGCGCATCAGCTGCCTGTTGGTGTCCGCCAGCTGCCTGAACAGCTTGGCGTTGTCCGATTCCAGAAGCTGCGAGAACTCGAGCCCGATGGCCGCGAAGGGCACCGTGCTGGGCACCTCCACCAGCGTCAGGTTGTGCCGGATGCAGGCCTCTACCAGCGTGTCCGGCACGGCAGTGAAGTAGGGCTCGAGGCCGAAGCCCAACGCGCCCACCCGGGCTTCCACCAAACGCCGAACATAGGCATCGACCCGTGCCCGGTCGCCTGCCTCCCCCACGAACGGCAGCCCGGCCGTGAGGAGGAACTCTCCGTCGAGCAGATACGGGGTGGGGTCTTCAAGCTCACTGGGCTCGACCCAGCGCAGCAGGCCGGAACCGTTGCCGCCGTCGTGAAGGACTTTCAACGCCGGCGGCAACTTGTCCAGGAACTGTTCCAGCGTGACGACACTCAACCGCTCGGCCCCATTCCCGTTGCCTGTCCCTCCGGCCGCCCCTGATGCCGTTGCGGGGGCCTTACGCGACATGAGGCACACCGTCTTCGGGGTCCTCGTAATCGGGGCACTCGTACGCCCTGGGCAGCCGCGGCGCTATCCGGTTGATGATTTCGTCGCCGTGGCTGCCGATCGCCGCCCCCCAATCGTCCGCGCTCGCAGCCCCGCTGTTCGGATCGCCAAACAGCACGGCGGTGTCACCGACAGAAACGCCGCCCGCTTCGGGACCAAGATCCACCATGAATTGGTCCATGCACACCTTGCCGATTACGGGAACCCGCCTGCCACCCAGCTGGACGACGCTGCGCCCCGAAATGCCTTTCGGAATGCCGTCCGCATAGCCCAGCGGAATCAGCGCCAGGAACCTGGGCTCGTGCGTGATGGCCTGGTGCTCGTAGCTCACACCTGTGCCTGCCGGGACCTTCTTCACCAGCACCACGGGAGCCGTGACAGTCAGGGCGGGACGAAGCCCGTAGTCTGCCGGATCGAGATGGTCGGCCGGGGCAAGGCCGTAAATGGCCAGGCCTGCCCGTACCATATCGAAGGCAAACTCCGGCCGGTCCAGGATGTTGGCGGAGCTGGAAACATGCCGCAGCTCGAGATCCAGCCCTGCCTCCCGGGCCTGGCGCACGGCCTCCTCGAACGCGTTCACGGCGGCAGCGTTGCCAGGGTGGGCCGGCACGTCCGCCCAGGCCAGGTGGGTCCAGATGCCCCTCACGGTAAGAATTCCCGCAAGCTCCGCCCGGCGTGCCGCGGCTACGAGATTCGGCCAGTCTTCGGCGCGGGCACCGCCGCGGCTGAGGCCGCTATCGAGCTCCAGATGGACCGCCGCCGGCTTCCCTAGCCCCATCGCGATGCCTGCCACTGCGTCCAGCTGGGCGGCGCTGCCCAGGGACATGTCAACGTCGTTTTCCACGGCCTCGCGGATTATTTCGCTGGATGCTGTGGCCAGGTACAACCAGGACAGGACCGGGGCGGTGATACCAGCCCGGCGGAGTGCGAGGGCCTCGGTGAGTTGCGCCGTTCCGAGCCAGTTGGCGCCGGCGGCAAGGGCTGCCTGCGCCACGTCCACCAGCCCGTGGCCGTAGGCGTTGCCCTTTACCACGGCCATGAAATGCGGTGCGGGGGTTAGCCTCCGCAGCGCTCGGACGTTGTCGGAAATTGCGGACAGATCAACGCTGACCTGGCCCGAGAGCACCGTCATCGAGGTGCCTGTCTGGTGTGCATTACGTCTCATGCCTGAACACTATAGGTCATTTTGCACACCTGTGAGAGATGGCTCACAGCCTTAGGCTGGAGCGACGGCAATCGACAACTACCCACGAACGGACGTCAACGATGACTCTGCCCACCTTCACAGAACAGCAGCCGGCGGTGACCTCCAGCCGCCCCGGACTGGCAGCACAGCTCCTTCGCCGAAAGCCGATCGGACAGATGGTCAACGAAGCCGAAAGCGGCCACGGCGGCACACGCCTGGTCCGCAGCTTCGGCGTTCTGCAGCTGACCATGATCAGTGTGGGCGCCACCCTCGGTACCGGCATCCTCGTGATCCTGGGCGAATCAGTGCCGCTGGCCGGGCCGGCCATCTGGATCTCGTTCGCCATCGCCGGCGTGGCCGCGCTGCTGTCCGCCGTGTCCTACGCCGAAATGGCAGGACTGGTGCCGGCTGCGGGCTCCAGCTACTCGTACACTTACGCCACCATGGGTGAGGGCATGGCCTGGATCTGCGGCTGGTGCCTTGTGCTCGAATACGCCGTTTCCGTAGCCGCCGTCGCGGTGGGTGCCGGCCAGTATGTCAACGAAGCGCTGGCGGTCTTCGGGCAGGCGCTGCCCGATGCTGTCTCGCAGCCGCCGGGTGACGGCGGGGTGGTCAACGTCCCGGCCATGATCATCGTGGTGCTGTCCATGGTCCTGCTGGTCCGCGGCGCCAAGGAAAGCGCGTGGATCAACACCGCGATCGTGGTGGTCAAGGTGGGCATCCTGGTCTTCTTCTGCGCCGTGGCCTTCACTGCCTTCAACGGCGGCCACTTCGAGCCGCTCCTGCCGATGGGTGCCGCCGGTGTTTCCGCTGCTGCGTCCCGGGTGTTCTTCTCCTACATCGGGTTCGACGCCGCCTCCACCGCGGGCGAGGAAGCCCGCAACCCCAAGCGCGACCTGCCCCGGGCCATCATGCTCTCCATGCTGATTGTCACCACCATCTACGTGCTGGTTGCCGTAGCCGCCATAGGCGCCCGCCCGTGGGGCTGGTTCGACGGCACCGAGGCCGCATTGGTGAAAATCCTGGAGGAAATCACCGGCCAGCCATGGATCGCGCTGGTGTTCGCCGTCGGTGCTGTGCTCGCCATCGCCAGCATTGTGCTCACCGTCCTTTACGGACAGACCCGCATCCTGCTGTCCATGTCCCGCGACGGACTGGTTCCCAGCATCTTCGGCCGCGTCTCCCACCGCACCGGCACGCCCGTTGCCGGAACCCTGATCGTGGGAACGGCCGTCGCCCTCACTGCCGGGCTGGTCCCGCTCGGGGCGCTCGCGGACGCCACCAGCATCGGCACCCTGTTCGCCTTCGCCCTGGTGAACGTGGCCGTCATCTACCTCCGCCGCACCCGGCCGGAGCTCACGCGGACCTTCCGGGTTCCGCTGTTCCCGCTGACACCGATCCTGGGCGCGCTCATGTGCGTCTACCTGATGGCCAACCTGGGCGCCGAAACGTGGGTGACCTTCGGAGTCTGGATGCTCGTGGGACTGGCCGCCTACCTTGGTTACGGCAGGCGGCACTCACGGGTGGCCGCGCTGGGGCAGGAGGAATACCGTGAACTATCCGGCCGTGACTTTTCCCCAGCTCCCGCACCCGCTGAAGCGACAATCTTTCACCAGTAAGACAACAGACGAGACCACGGAGACAGACCTTCCATGACAACCGCTACCGAACTGCCGGCATCCGACCCGTCCAGCACGACCACCGCCGCACCAGGCATCCTGCCGGAGGCCGGAGCGCCGGGCCAGGCCCCGGTGACCATGCTGAACCCCGATTTCCCATTCAGCTACGACCACTACCTGTCCCACCCGGACGGCCTTGGTTCGGTTCCACCGGAACTGCACGGCACCGAAGTCGCCGTGGTGGGGGCCGGGCTGTCCGGGCTCGTGACGGCGTACGAACTGATGCGGCTCGGGCTGCGCCCGGTGCTCTACGAAGCGGACCAGCTCGGCGGACGCCTGCGCACCGCCAGCTTCCCTGCGGCCCCGGACGTGGTGGCGGACCTGGGCGGCATGCGCTTCCCGGTCTCCGGCAAGGCGTTCTACCACTACATCGACCTGCTGGGCCTGGAGACGCGGGACTTCCCTAACCCGCTGGCACCGGCAACCTCCAGCACCGTGATCGAACTGGCGGGGCAGAAGCATTACGCCACCACCTCGGCGGACCTGCCGCCGTTCTTCCGCGAAGTGGCCGACGCCTGGAAGGCGGCCGTGAACGACGGCGCGCAGTTCACCCAGATGCAGGAGGCCATCCGGGCGCGGGACACAGCCCGGATCAAGGAGCTGTGGAACGAGCTTCTTCCGGAACTCGACGAGGAGACCTTCTACGGCTTCATCGCCGGCAGCCAGGCGTTCCGGAAGGCGGGATTCGCGCACCGCGAGGCGTTCGGCCAGGTCGGCTTCGGCACCGGCGGCTGGGACACCGACTTCCCCAACTCCATCCTGGAAATCCTGCGTGTCGTCTATACCGACGCCGACGACCAGCACCGGCTCATCGCCGGGGGAGCGCAAAGGCTCCCCGAGGCACTCTGGCGCCACGCGCCGTCGGGCATGGTCCACTGGCCGGAGGGGACGTCCCTGGCGTCCCTGCACTCAGGTTCCCCGCGCGGGGCGGTGGAGCGGATCAGCCGCGACGCCGACGGCAACCTCCGCATCCGGGAGCGCTGGGGGAGGGAAGCCTCCTACCCGGCCGTGGTCACCACCTGCCAGTCGTGGCTGCTGTCCACCAGGATCCACACCGAGGAGGCGCTCTTCCGGGCCGAGCTGTGGACCGCGATCGAGCGCTCGCACTACATGCAGTCGTCCAAGACGTTCGTGATGGTGGACCGGCCGTTCTGGAAGGACATCGATCCGGAAACCGGCAGGGAGGTGCTGTCCATGACACTCACGGACCGGCTCAACCGCGCCACGTACCTTCTGGACAACGGCCCCGATCAGCCGGCCGTGATCCTGCTGTCCTACACGTGGAACGATGACGCACTGAAGTGGCTGGCGCTCGACGCCGAAGAACGAGTGGAGCTGATGCTGCACTCGCTCGAGCAGATCTACCCCGGCGTGGACATCGCCAGCCACATCGTGGGCCAGCCCATCACCGTCTCCTGGGAGGCCGACCCCAACTTCATGGGCGCGTTCAAGGCGAACCTGCCCGGCCACTACCGCTACCAGCAGCGGCTGTTCACCCACTTCAAGCAGGACAAGCTGCCGGAATCCCAGCGTGGCATCTTCCTCGCCGGCGACGACGTATCCTTCACCGCCGGCTGGGCCGAGGGGGCAGTGACCACGGGGCTGAACGCGGTGTGGGGCGTGGTGAACCACCTCGGCGGCTCATCGGCCCCGGGCAACCCCGGCCCCGGCGACCTGCTGGACGAGCTGGGACCGATCAGCCTGGACTGACCCGCGCGGGCCCAACTGGGTAGCACTTCAGGGCGTTCCCAGCGCTGGGAACGCCCTGTGCTGCGACCTACTTGGGTGGGTGGAGTTCGCGGTGCGCCCGGGCGAGCTCGCGGTAGTGCGTCGCGTTGCGCTTCACGCCGTCGAACTCCTCATCGGTGAGTTCGCGGCGCACCTTGGCCGGGACCCCGGCCACCAGCGAGCGGGGCGGGACGACCGTGCCTTCCAGCACGACGGCGCCGGCCGCCACGAGCGATCCGGCGCCGATCACCGCTCCGTTGAGGATGGTGGCGCTCATGCCGATGAGGCAGTCGTCTTCCACAGTGCAGCCATGGACGACGGCGCTGTGCCCGACGCTGACGCGCGCCCCGACACTGCAGGGGAAGCCCGGGTCGGCGTGCAGGACCACGTTGTCCTGCAGGTTGCTGCCGGTGCCCACGGTGATGGCGGCGGTGTCGGCACGTACCGAGACGCCGTAGAACGCACTGGCGTCCTCGGCGAGCGTGGCACGGCCGATGACCGACGCCGTCGGCGCAACGAAAACGGAGGGGTGGATGTCCGGCGTGTCACCGGCGAAGGGGTAAATGGGAGCCATGCCCCCAAGCCTAGGACAAGGTGGGCATGGAGTAGCGCGGTTGGCTAGTGTGCCAGGGCGGCGTCGTCAGTCAGCACTTGTGCCAGCTGAATGAAGTCCGCTGCCACGACGTCCCAGTCTGAAGCCGGGGCCAGGTCCAACCCCACAACTACGTCCCACGGCAGCCCGGCGTTCTTGCCCATGTTGACCAGCAGGGCGGTGTTCCCGTTGGACAGTTGCCCGATGACGTAGCGGCTCTTCAGCTGGTGCAGGCCATCGCGGCTGTCCGGCCACGCCGGCAGGCGCTCCCAGGCATGGTTGAGTTCCTCAAGATCCGCGCTGGTAAAGCCGGCAGGGGAGAGCCCGCTCCGCTCGAGCACGCGCTTCAGGTTTTCCAGGTGCAGCTGGTCCAAAGGCACGTAGCCGCGTTGGCCGGAACGGACCGTTTCCATGGACGGCTGGTACTCCGCCCGCCATTTGTCCGCCAGGTTCAACGGGTCCACTGCGAGCCCGTGCCTGTCCGCGAATCTCCTGATCTCGGCGGCAACGCCGGACCGCCAGTCGACCACCGTTCCGAAGGTGTCGAACAGCACGGCCTTGGGCTGCCGGCCTGTCGACGGCGAAACGAAAGTCATGGTCATCTTCTGCCCCGGGCGCCCGTCAGTGTGCTCCGCCGACGTTCAGGACGACGACGCCGGCGACCACCAATGCGATCCCGAGGACCTTCATGAGGTTCAGTTCCTCGCCGAGGAAAACGGCGCCGATGGCCACGATGGCAACCGTTCCGAGGCCTGACCAGAGGGCATAGGCCACGCCGACGGGCACACTCTTGACCACCTGCGACAGCAGCGCGAAGGCAATTCCGTAGGAGCCCAGGCACCAGACGCTGGGCCAGAGCCGGCTAAATCCTTCTGTCGACTTCA
This sequence comes from Arthrobacter globiformis, assembly GCF_030817195.1. Classification (NCBI taxonomy): domain Bacteria; kingdom Bacillati; phylum Actinomycetota; class Actinomycetes; order Micrococcales; family Micrococcaceae; genus Arthrobacter; species Arthrobacter globiformis. Next base: position 1,644,601 of record NZ_JAUSYZ010000001.1, read on the forward strand.
GGAGGCTGGTGCCCAGGACCTCCGCGGCGATCGCCAGTGCCAGATAGACGTAGCCCAAAAGGTATTGTCCTTTCTCATTGCTGGGGCCCTGACCGGCGTGCTGCCGGCGCGTCGCACCCAGACCAGTCCCATCCTAGGTGCGCGCAGAACAGCAGACTTACCCGAGGGCCCGCGAGAGCTCCTGGCCGAGAATCCTGGTGCCTTCCGGGAAGGCGCCCGGGTTGGGGCCCGCGTAGTTGAGCCTGATGAAAGGCCCCGCAGGTTCGGCAGGGAACCACTCCGTTCCGGCGGCAATGATGACGCCGGCGCTTTCGCAGTTCCGGGCGAGCTGTTCGACTTCGGTCCCGTCGGGAAGGCGCACCCAGAGGTTCAGCCCGCCCTTGGGGACATTCTCGATGTGGGCCTGGGGTACGTGCTGAATCAGGCTCGTGAGCAGAAGATCGCGGCGGGATTGGAGTTGGTGCCGGAGGCTTCTCAGATGGGTCTGCCAGGCCGGCTGCGTGACGACATCGAGTGCCGCGGCCTGGAGCAGGCCGCTGACATACATCGACTCGGCTGCCCGGTCGGCAAGGATGCGCTCGCGTGCCGGGCCCCGGGCGATGGCGGCGGCCACACGGATGGCAGGGGAGACGCTCTTGGTCAGCGACCGGAGATACACCACGTGGCCGGAATCATCGCGGGCCGCCACGGGCTGTGCAGTGGTGGTAATGCCGAAGTCGTGTGCCCAGTCGTCCTCGAGGAGGAAAGCGCCGTTCTTGCGCACGACGTCCAGTACCTGTTCGCCGCGCCGGCCGTCCCACTGCGCGCCCGTGGGGTTCGCATAGTTCGGCTGCGCATAGAACATCCGGGCGCCCGTTTCCTCAAAGGCGCGGGCCAGCTCGGCCGGGTCCGGTCCGCCGGCACCGCTCGGTAGGGGAATGACCCGGACGCCGGCCTGCGCCGCGGCCAGGATGGCGCCCCAGTAGGTTGGGGACTCCATGAGGAGCGGCTGTCCGTAGCCGACGAGGGCCCTGAAGATGGAACTGAGGCCACTTTGGCTGCCCGGAAGCACGACGACGTCGCTCGGGGTTGGCGGCGTAATGCCGGCCGGGGTGGAGCTTCCGAGCTCGTGGGCGAACCACGATTGCAGCTCGGGCAGCCCTGCCGCCGGGGGACGGGACAACGCTGCCTCGCCGCGGGCCACCCGCGTGAGGGCCGCGCGCACCAGCCGCTCCGGCAGGAGTTCGCGGGCCGGATAGCCGGAATGGAAGGCAATGACATCGTTCGATGCGGTGCGCATCGCGGCGGACGTCGGGCGAAGGGGAGCCTGCGGTGACCGCAGGGCCGCCGTCTGCCAGCCGTAGTCCGAGGGCCGCGCGGTCCGGACGGCCCGCACGAATGTCCCCACGCCTGGCCGGCTCTCGATCACGCCCTCCCTCGTGAGGGCCTGCAGCGCCTTCTGAACTGTAACCGGGCTGGCCTGGTGCTCCGCGACGAGCGACCGCGTCGACGGCAGGCGCGATCCCGGCGCGGCGGCGGCGACCCATTCCCTCAGCCGCGACGCAATCCGGGAGCTGCTATCGTTGTTCATGAGGGACAATAGTAGCGCTACTGTTCATGTCAGCCCAGTGATATCGTCACTCTCTTCGTCAGGCGCCGGGTCGCCACACAGCGGTACCTCCCATGCCGGAATCTGGTGGGGCCTCCTGGGCGTAGTGGCTTTCTCGTTCACCGTTCCCTTTACCCGCCTCGCAGTCGAAGGGCTGTCGCCGTTGTTCATTGGCTCGGCCCGGGCGGTGGTGGCGGCTGTCCTGGCCGCCGCGGCCTTGGGACTGACGCGGCAGCGCTTTCCCCGCCGCACGCAATGGCTTCGTCTGGCGGTGGTCGCCGGAGGGGTCGTCGTCGGCTTCCCCATGCTTACGTCCTTCGCGCTCACTGCCGCGCCGGCCAGCCATGGGGCCGTGGTGATCGCCCTGCTTCCGGCCGCGACTGCAACGATGGCGGTTCTCCGCGGCCGTGAGCGCCCGCGAGTGGCATTTTGGGTCGCGACAGGAGCGGGGGCCATTGCTGCCGTTGCCTTCGCCTTTGCACAGCCGGGCGGCTTCGGCCAGCTGCAGTGGACGGACGCGTTGTTCTTCGGCGCCGTGCTGGCAGCGGCCGTGGGGTACGCCGAGGGCGGGCTGCTGGCCCGCGAGCTTGGCGCGTGGCAGACCATATCGTGGGCCCTCGTCCTTGCCGCGCCCCTGATGGTCGGTGCGGTGGCTTTCTCTGTATCCCAGCAAACGCCGTCAGCCACACCGGCGCAGTGGGCTGCCTTTGCCTATCTCGGTGTCGTCAGCATGTTCCTGGGCTTCTTTGCCTGGTACCACGGCCTCGCTATCGGGCCCATGGCCCAAGTGAGCCAGGTCCAGCTCGCCCAGCCGGTGATGACCATCTGTTGGGCTGCGGTTCTGCTTGGCGAACAACTGACGTGGGCCACCATTGTCGGCGGCCTTGCCGTCATTGTCTGCGCCGGCGCCGCGGTCCGCGTCCGGCTCAACCGGCCGACCGTAACCCAGCGCAGCCAACTGCTGTCCCAGCGGACCGGAGATAGCAGCGGGCGCTGAGCGGACAGAGCAGTTCTGCGGCAGTCAGGGAAGGATGACGGCGATCGGCGCACCCGGTTCTGCCACACGCTCAAGCTCCCGCACGACGTCGTCCGCCTGGTCCGCCGTGAGTCCCTCCAGCGACTGGACTGCCCAGACCGCCGGGAACGTATTCGCGGCGAAGGGCAGGCGCGAGGGCTCAGCCACCGACACGCTCAGACGGCGGGCCATGGCGTACCTGACGTTGCCGTCGAAAGGGTCAACGCCCGTGTAGTGGATGCCGGCCTGGACGAACCGGAGGCCGTCGTCGCCCGGGCCGCAGCACACGTCCAGCACGGCGTGCCTGCCCTGGGATTTGAGCAGGGCGATGAAGGGCTCCAGCGAGGTTTCTGTCAGCAGAGTCATCGTGTTAACCAGTCTTGGTTAAAACGCGCCGTCTGTGAACCGCCAGCGAAAACCGCCGCTGCGGGCACACCGCCCGCGGCGGGGTAGCAGTTATCGGCCGAGCGTCAGTTGAAGACGACCGTCCGGTTGCCGTCCAGGAGCACGCGGTGTTCGGCATGCCACTGCACGGCCTGGGCTAGGGTGCGGCCCTCCACGTCCCGTCCCATCTGCACGAACTGTTCCGGCGTGCGCGCGTGGTCCACCCGGATGACTTCCTGCTCAATGATTGGGCCCTCGTCCAGGGCGGCGGTGACGTAGTGTGCGGTGGCGCCGATCAGCTTCACACCGCGGGCATGGGCCTGGTGGTACGGCTTGGCGCCCTTGAAGGATGGCAGGAAGGAGTGGTGGATGTTGATCGCCTTGCCGGTCAGTTCGGTGCACAGGTCGTCGGAGATGATCTGCATGTAACGGGCAAGGACGGTCAGTTCGACGCCTTCTTCGGCGATGATCTTGCGGAGTTGGTCCTCGGCCTGGTCCTTCGTGTCCGCCGTCACCGGGATGTAGTGGAACGGAATGCCGTAAAACTCGGCAAGACCGGCCAGGTCCCGGTGGTTGGAGACGATCGCGGGAACCTCGATGGGCAGGGTGCCGGAGCGCTGCAGGAACAGGAGGTCGTTCAGGCAGTGGGCGGACTTGCTGGCCATCAGCACGGTGCGGACCTTCCGGCCCACGGGGTCCAGGCTCCACTGCATGCCGAAGGCTTCGGCCACCGGCTCCAGGGCAGCAACCACCTCGGTCTGGGAGGCGGTGGTGGTGGCTTCCACGCGCATGAAGAAGGTCCCGGTGGACTCGCTGCCGTACTGCTGTGAGTCCGTAATATTGCAGCCCGCCACGAGCAGGGCGCCGGCAACGGCGTGCACAATTCCGGGGCGGTCCGGGCAGGACAGGGTTACTACGTACGATTTGGCGAGCTGGTCTTCATTCACGAAGAACAGCCTACCCGCGCGTCGGTCCCGCTTTTGATAGTGTGGTGGCGTCGCAACTGGCGTTTGGGTGGCTAACCACCAGGGAGCGGCATTCACGAAGACCACGGATCGTACGCCTGGGCCGAGGGTCATGTTTTGCCGGTAGCGCTGCGCTTCTCGAAGAGCAGCCACCCCAGTGCGCTGCGGCGCCCTTAATAGACCTGCGCCGGAAGCCATTCCGGATGGTTGTCATCTAAGGGCGGAGCAACGTTCCAGCCGGTAGCCTGACCTTTAGCAGTGCCCATCCCTAGCCAGGAGTTCTTCGTGACCACTTCACCGACTTCCGTTAGTACCTCCTTCGTCAGCAACCAGCCGCTGGCTGAACTCGATCCCGAGATCGCCGCAGTACTGGACCAGGAACTCGGCCGCCAGCGCGGCACCCTGGAAATGATCGCCTCCGAAAACTTCGCCCCCCGCGCGGTTATGGAAGCCCAGGGCTCCGTTCTGACCAACAAGTACGCCGAGGGCTACCCGGGCCGCCGATACTACGGTGGCTGCGAGTACGTGGACGTCGCCGAGCAGCTGGCGATCGACCGGGTCAAGGCCCTGTTCGACGCCGAGTACGCCAACGTCCAGCCGCACTCCGGCGCGCAGGCCAACGCTGCCGCGCTCCACGCCATGATCACCCCGGGGGACAAGATCCTGGGCCTCTCCCTGGCACACGGCGGTCACCTCACGCACGGCATGAAGCTGAACTTCTCCGGCAAGCTCTACGAAGTTGCCGCCTACCAGGTCGAGGAAGGCAACTTCCGGATCGACATGGACAAGCTGCGCGAGCAGGCCATCGCCGAAAAGCCGCAGGTCATCATCGCCGGCTGGTCCGCGTACCCGCGCCACCTCGACTTCGCCGCGTTCCGTTCGATCGCCGACGAGGTAGGCGCCCTGCTCTGGACCGACATGGCGCACTTCGCCGGCCTCGTCGCCGCCGGACTGCACCCGAGCCCGGTCCCGCACTCCGACGTCGTCACCTCCACCGTGCACAAGACGCTGTCCGGGCCGCGCTCCGGTGTCATCCTGGCGAAGCAGGAATGGGCCAAGAAGCTCAACTCCGCCGTCTTCCCGGGCCAGCAGGGCGGACCCCTCATGCACGTCATCGCCGCCAAGGCCGTGGCGTTCAAGATCGCCGGCACCGCCGAATTCAAGGAGCGCCAGGAACGCGTCCTGGAAGGCGCCAAGATCATCGCCGACCGCCTCAACCAGCCCGATGTTGCCGAGGCCGGCGTCTCCGTCCTCACCGGCGGCACCGACGTTCACCTGGTGCTGGTGGACCTGCGCAACTCGCAGCTGGACGGCCAGCAGGCCGAGGACCTCCTGCACTCCGTGGGCATCACCGTCAACCGCAACGCCGTGCCGTTCGACCCGCGCCCGCCGATGGTCACCTCTGGCCTGCGCATCGGTACCCCGGCCCTGGCCACCCGCGGCTTCGGCGCCACCGAATTCACCGAGGTTGCCGAGATCATCGCCACCGCGCTCGTTAAGGGCACCTCCGGCAGCGTCGATATTGATGCCCTGCAGGCCCGCGTGGACAAGCTCGCTGCCGACTTCCCGCTGTACCCGCAGCACGAGCAGTGGTGATCCGTGACTGAAACCGCAAAAACCGCGCAGATCCTTGACGGCAAGGCTACCGCCGCTGCCATCAAGGCCGAGCTGACCGAACGCGTGGCCGCACTCAAGGCCAAGGGCGTCACTCCGGGACTGGGCACCATTCTGGTGGGGTCTGACCCCGGCAGCACCTGGTACGTGGGCGGCAAGCACAAGGACTGCGCCGAGGTGGGCATCAACTCCATCCGCCGCGACCTGCCTGAGGAAACCACCCAGGACGAGCTCCTGGCCGTGGTCCGCGAGCTGAACGACAACCCGGAGTGCACGGGCTACATCGTCCAGCTGCCGCTGCCCAAGCACATCGACCAGGACGTCATCCTGGAGGCCATGGATCCGGACAAGGACGCCGACGGCCTGCACCCGATGAACCTGGGCCGCCTCGTGGCCAACATCAGCGGCCCCATGAAGTCCCCGCTGCCCTGCACCCCCAAGGGCTGCGTGGAACTGCTTAGCCGCCACGGCATTGACCTGAAGGGCAAACGCGTCCTCGTCGTGGGACGCGGCGTGACCATCGGTCGCCCGGTGGGCCTGCTGCTGACCCGCAAGGACGTCAACGCCACCGTCGTTCTGGCGCACACCGGCACCGCCGACCTGCCCGCCGAACTCCGGCAGGCCGACGTCGTGATCGCCGCTGCCGGCGTGCCGCACCTGGTCAAGGCGGAGGACCTGAAGCCGGGCGCCATCGTGCTCGACGTCGGCGTGAGCCGTGTTGACGACGGCACCGGCAAGGCAGTGGTCACCGGTGACGTGCACCCCGACGCCGCCGACGTCGCCGCCTGGCTGTCCCCGAACCCGGGCGGCGTGGGTCCGATGACCCGCGCCATGCTCCTGGCCAACGTGGTGGAAACCGCGGAACGCCACGCGGGCATCGCGTAATCCCCACCCGCTCCCTGACCTCGCAAGCTCGGCCAGGGAACCCGGCGGGCGGGGCCCCCGGCTCAACCAGTCAAGCGTAGGGCGTCTACTCCTCCGGGAGTAGGCGCCCTACGCCGTTAAGCCGACGACGGGCGGGGCCTTCCCGGCTAGGCTCGGACCTATGCAGCGCCGTTTCCGGGGACCGCCCACAGCAGCCATCGTGGTTGCCGTGGCCGTCTTCGAGGTGGTGGGCACCGTGTTCGCCTCCGCCCGGCAGCCGGACCACCGCCCGCTGGATGCCCTCGCGTTCGTCCTGCTGCTGGCCGGACCGGCTTCCCTGTCGCTGCGGCGCCGTGCCCCGCTCGTGATGCTTCCGGCCGCGGCGGCGTCCGTCGTGGCGTATTTGGCCCTTGGCTACGCGTGGGGTCCGGTGTTCCTGTCGTTGGCGCTGGCGATCGTGCTCTCCGCCGCTGCCGGCAAGCGCTGGCAGACGTGGGCCGTGGCCGGCGCATGCGCGGCCGTCCTGGTGGCCGGCGCGGCGGGCAGCGGCGACGAGTTCGCCCTGGTCCGGGCATTTGCCGGCACCTCGTGGCTGGCCATTCTGGTGCTGATGGGGGAGGGCATTCGGCTGCGCACCGAACGGGTGGCGGAACGCCGCCGCCAGCACGAGGCCCGCGAGCAGGCTGCCCGCGACGAGTACCGGCTGGCCCTCGCCCGGGACATCCACGACGTGGTTGCCCATTCCCTGTCGCTGATCAATGTCCGCGCCTCGGTGGCACTGCACCTGGGGGAGAAGGACCCCACCCAGTTCCGCCCCGCGCTGGAAGCCATCAAGGCAGCAAGCAAGGATTCACTGGCCGAGGTCCGCCAGCTCCTGGGCGTGCTCCGCGAGGACGCCCCGCTGAGCCCCGCACCGCCGCCGCGGCTGGACCGGATCCCGGGGCTCGCCGACGACGCCCGCCGCGCCGGGCTCGAGGTCAGCCTGACCCAGCCGGAGGCGGCCGTTGTGCACCAGCTTCCGGACGCCGTCCAGGAAGCGGCGTACCGGATCGTCCAGGAGGCACTCACCAACGTGGTGCGGCATTCCGGCGCCCGGAAGGCCGCCGTCGTCCTCTCACTGGAGGGAACGACGCCGGCGGGGAACGCCGGAAAGCAGCTCACCGTGACCATTGACGACGACGGCGCCGGAGCCGCCGGGGTGCCGGAAGGCAACGGCGTGACGGGGATGCGGGAGAGGGCGGCCGCCGCGGGCGGTTCGCTTCACCTGGCGCCGCTGAACCTGTCGCCGCTGCGTCCCGGCCGGCGGGTCCGGGCCGTGATTCCGCTGGCCGGACCGCCGTCCCCACCCGTGCCCGGACCGGAACGGGAGGCGCGGTGATCCGCATCCTGCTGGCCGATGACCAGACCCTCATCCGCGCCGGCTTCCGCGCCCTCCTGAACGCCGAACCGGACATGGAGGTGGTGGCCGAGTGCGGAACCGGCCGCGACGCCGTCCGCCTGGCGGCGCGCGAGCATCCGGATGTGGTGCTGATGGACATCCGGATGCCCGAGACGGACGGGCTGGAGGCCACCCGGAAAATCATGGCCGACCAGGGCCTCGCGGGCACCCGCATCATCATCCTCACCACCTTCGAATTGGACGAATACATCGCGGAGGCGGTGCGGGCTGGGGCGGCAGGGTTCCTGGTGAAGGACACCGAGCCCGAGGAGTTGCTCCGCGCCGTCCGCGTGGTCCACGAGGGCGACGCCCTGCTCTCACCGTCCGTCACTCGGCGCATCATGGCCCAGCTGGCGCTGCAGTCCCGGGCGACGGCGGCCCCGGTGCTGCTGGTGAACATCACCGAACGTGAACGCGAGGTCCTGCGGTTGGTGGGCGAGGGGCTGAACAACGCGGAGATCGCGGAACGGCTGGTGATCACGCCCCTCACGGCCAAGACGCACGTCTCCCGCATCATGACCAAGCTGCTGGTCCGTGACCGGGCACAGCTGGTGGTGCTCGCCTACGAATCGGGGCTCGTGCGGCCCGGCTGGGCCGGTTAGGGATGCTGGGCGGTCAGGGGTGCTGGCTCGCCGGGCTAGGGGTTCTGGGCGGTGTAGGGGCTGCGGGGTCCGGCTGAGGCAGCAGGGGCCGGCCTCCCGGCGGAGTACGCGGGGCACCCAAAGTGACTCCCGCCGTCGGACGACCCGCCGCCGTCGGACGGCCAGACTCGAAGCAGAGCCGAAGGACGGCCCTTACCGAGATTTTGGGAGCATGACATGACTTCATCCCTGGCCACCACTTTCGCGGTCCAGTCCGCGCAGCTGCTGGCCGATCCCGTCGCCCATGGTCCCTGGGGCGCAGGCCCGTGGGGCACCGGATTCTCGCCATGGTTCCTGCTGTTCCCGCTGTTCTGGATCCTGGTGATCGGACTGATCATCTTCTTCGCCCGCCGCACCTGGCGCAGGAACCACGAGTGGGCCACGGCCCGCGGCGGTGAGAGTGTCCTGCGGGAGCGCTACGCACGCGGCGAAATTGACGAGAGCGAATACCGCCAGCGCCTGGAGGTCCTCCGCGGCGACTCCCGGAGGGAATCTGGGGGGAACCGCAGGTAACGCCAACCGCAACGCGGGGTCAGATATCGCCCAGTGCCGCCTCGGAATTGGGCGGTACCTGACCCTCCCACCCGCCCCCTTCCCTCGCAAGTCCGATCCGGCTCCCTGCCCTCGCAAGCTCGGGCCGGGGGCCCTCGCCCGAGCGGCTCCACGGCCAGGGAACCCGGCGGGCGTGGGCCCACGTTGCGGTCCGGATTTTTTGAGATTTAGCTATTCCTTTGGCCCGTGCCGCGTACTAGCGTAATGGGGTGCCCGAACTCCATTCCGCCGAAGGAACGTCCAAGAAGCCTGTGCCCGCCAACGAGACAGGGCCCACCAACGAAACAGAACCCGGCGCCGTGCCCGCCGCGCTGCGGTACGTGATTACCGCAGAGAACCTGACCAAGACCTACGGCGACGTCACCGCCGTCGACGGCATTTCCTTCAGCGTCCCGGCGGGGGAGTCCTTCGGGCTGCTCGGCCCCAACGGCGCGGGGAAGTCCACCACCATGAAAATGATCGGCGGGGTGTCCCAGCGGACCTCCGGGAAGCTGACCATCATGGGGCTGGACCCCGAGCAGAACGGTCCCGAAGTGCGCGCACACCTGGGCGTCGTGCCGCAGCAGGACAACCTGGACGAGGAACTCAAGGTCCGGGACAACCTGCTGGTCTATGGCCGCTACTTCGGCCTGCCCATGAGCTATCTCAAACCCAAGGCCGACGAGCTGCTCGAGTTCGCGCAGCTGACGGATAAAGCCAAGTCCAAGGTGGACGCCCTGTCCGGCGGCATGAAACGCCGCCTCACCATCGCGCGCTCACTCATCAACGAGCCCCGCATCCTGCTGCTCGACGAGCCCACCACCGGCCTGGACCCGCAGGCGCGGCACATCCTCTGGGACCGGTTGTTCCGGCTGAAGGAGCAGGGCGTCACGCTCATCCTCACCACGCACTACATGGATGAGGCGGAGCAGCTCTGCGACCGGCTGATCGTGGTGGACAAGGGCCGGATCATGGCGGAAGGCTCGCCGGCCGCGCTCATCCGGGACTACTCCACCCGCGAGGTCCTGGAGCTGAGGTTCGGATCGGAGCGCAACGCGAGCATCGGGGCCGAGCTCGAAGGCATCGGCGAACGCCTGGAAACACTCCCGGACCGCGTGCTGATCTACACCCACGACGGCGAGGCGGCACTGGAGGAAGTCTCCGCGCGCGGACTGCGGCCGCTGACCTCGTTGGTGCGCAGGTCCTCGCTGGAGGACGTGTTCCTCCGGCTCACCGGCAGGAGCCTCGTTGACTGAGCGCACCTTGCGCGCCCACCCTCCCGAGGTGTCGGCCGCCAGGGCGCGGCGTTGGGGCGCCTTCTACTACGCCGAGCAGGTCCTGCGCGTCATGAAGGGGTACGGCTGGTCCATCTTCCTGTACAGCGTGGGCCAGCCCGCGGCGTACCTGTTCGCGATGGGCGTCGGCCTGGCCACGCTGGTGGACACCAACGCTGTCTCCGCGTTCGGCGGGGTCAGCTACATCGCCTTCATCGCCCCGGCGTTGCTGGTGTCTGCCGCGGTCATGACCGCAGCCAACGAATTCACGTTCCCGGTGATGGACGGCTTTAAATGGCGCCGGGTCTACTACGGTCCGCACGCCAGCCCGCTGACCCCCGAGCAGATCGCGGCCGGGCAGATCATCGCGGTGACACTGCGGTTCCTGCTGCAGTCCGTCATCTACTTCGTCATCGTGGCGATGTTCGGCGCATCACCCAGTGGCTGGGGCTGGGGCTCCGTGCTGGTGGCCACCCTGGCCGGGCTCTCGTTCGGCCTGCCGCTCATGGCCTACGCGGCATCCATCAAGGAGGACAAGGGCCAGTTCGCCATGGTGATGCGGTTCATCGTCATGCCGCTGTTCCTGTTCTCTGGCACGTTTTTCCCGCTGGACACGCTGCCCGTGCTGGTCCGCTGGATCGGCTGGATCTCGCCCATCTGGCATGGCACGGAGCTGGGCCGGGTGATGACCTTCGGCTACGAGGAGTCCCCGGTGCTGACCATCATCCATGTCGTGTTCCTGCTGGCACTGGCCTGGTTCGGCTGGGTCCTCACCAAGCGCCAATTCGTCAGGAGGATGGGACAGTGACAGTCCTGACCCAGGGCCACGCCGTCACGGAGGAAGCCCGGAACAGGCGCTTCGGCCCGCTGTACTCGCGCAATGCCCGTGCGGTGATCGGGCGCGGGCTGATGGCCACCAAGAGCAGCAACTGGCTGGTCATGCTGTCCGGGTTCTTCGAGCCGGTGCTGTTCCTGATTTCGATGGGCGTCGGGATGGGCGCCGTGGTGGGCTCCGTCACCGGTCCGGGTGGCCAGGAGATCAGCTACGCGGCGTACATCGCGCCGGCGCTCCTGGCGGTTTCGGCCATGAACGGGGCGGTGTACGACTCCACCTGGAACGTCTTCTTCAAGATGAACTTCGCCAGGCTCTACCAGGGGATGCTGTACACGTCGCTCGGGCCGCTGGACGTGGCCATCGGCGAGATTTTCCTGGCGCTGCTGCGCGGCCTGCTGTACGCCACCGGGTTCACGGCAGTCATGGGGCTGATGGGCCTGATCACCACTCCGTGGGCACTGCTGATGATTCCGGCCTCGGTGCTGATCGCCTTCGGGTTCGCCAGCTTCGGCATGGGCATCACCAGCTTCATGAAGACTTTCCAGCAGATGGACTGGGTGAACTTCATCATGCTGCCGATGTTCCTCTTCAGTGCCACCTTCTATCCACTGAGCGTCTACCCGCAGTACATCCAGTGGCTGATCCAGGCCATGCCGCTGTGGCACGGGGTGGAGCTGCTGCGGCAGATCAGCGCTGCCGCCTTCACCCCGGCCACCGCCATCCACGTGGGCTACTACCTGGTGATGATCGTGCTGGGCCTCATGCTCACCACCGGCAGGCTGCGGAGCCTGTTCCTGAAGTAGGCAGGTGTTCGCCGCCGGTGGAAGCGTCCTGGGGCGCTCCGTGGATTTGAGAGAATAGCTGCATGCAATCTCTGGGCAGCTCCAAGTCGTCATCCACCCCCGGCCGGGGCGGATTCTCCATGTTCCGCATCAGCGGTCCGGGCCTGCTGGTCCTGATCACCGCCTTCCTGGTGGCAGTGATCTTCGCCGCCAACCAGAACGACGTCGTCGGCTGGGTTGTTGCCGTCATCGCACTGTTCTGGCTGGCGCTCGCCTCCTTCGTGGTCTTCAGCATCCAGCGGGCGGCCAAGAAGGCCGGAGCCAAGATCAACGAGGCGCACAACGCGTTCAACGCCGCCACCGGCCGCGCACCCTCCACCGTCTCGGCCGACCACGGCGGTACCCGCCTGGTCCGTGAACGCGGCGAGGCGGAGGAGCTCCGGGACATGAAGCTGGACCACTCCTTCAAGATCGTGCAGGTGCAGGTGCGCGTGGTGGAGCAGGAGCGGGCCAAGGGTGCAGCCGCGGACCAGGACACTATCCGCCGCGCCCTCGAGACCATTGAGATCACCGCCACCAACGCCCGTGACATGATCAAGTCGTCCGGCGGCTCCGGCGAGCCCGTGACCGGAACCATCATCGACTAGAGTGGAACGGGTGAGCTCGGCATTGAAGAAGGACCACCTTCGCATCGCAACAGTCAACGTCAACGGCCTCCGCGCTGCCTACAAAAAGGGCATGGCCGAGTGGCTGGCGACCCGCGAAGTGGACATCCTGACCCTGCAGGAAGTCCGGGCCCCTGACGCGATCGTGCGCCAGCTCATCGGCGAAGGGTGGCACATCCTGCACGCCGAAGCCGAGGCCAAGGGCCGCGCCGGCGTCGCCATCGCCTCCCGCGAGGAGCCCCTCGTCACCCGTGACCACATCGGCGATGACTACTTCGCCACGGCCGGCCGCTGGGTGGAGGCGGACTTCCGGGTCCGCGACGCCGAAGGCAACGCCTCCCAGCTGACCGTCGTGAGCGCCTACGTGCACTCCGGCGAGGCAGGCACCCCCAAACAGGACGACAAATACCGCTTCCTGGATGTCATGAGCACGCGTCTGCCCGAGCTCACCAAGCACAGCGACCACGCCCTGGTCACCGGTGACCTGAACGTCGGCCACACCGAGCTGGATATCAAGAACTGGAAGGGCAACGTCAAGCGTGCCGGCTTCCTGCCCCAGGAGCGCGCCTACTTTGACCGCTTCTTCGGTGAGGAGATCGGCTGGAAGGATGTTCACAGGGGCCTGGCGGGCAACGTCAACGGCCCCTACACCTGGTGGTCGCAGCGCGGCCAGGCCTTCGACAACGACACTGGCTGGCGCATCGACTACCACCTGGCCACCCCTGCCCTCGCGGCCGCAGCAGTTTCGGCCGTCGTGGACCGGGCGCCCTCGTGGGACACCCGCTTCTCTGACCATGCCCCGCTGGTAGTGGACTACCGGCTCTAGTTCCTAAGGCTCCTGACGAATGACCTCCACTCCCACCGTGACCGACGCCGCAGCCGCGCAGCCCGAAGCAGCAAACGGTACCCCGCCAGAGGCCGGAATCCGGCACCGCATCCTCTCCGGCATGCAGCCCTCCGCCGACTCTCTGCACCTTGGTAACTACCTCGGCGCCCTGGTGAACTGGGTGCGGATGCAGGATGAGTACGACGCCATCTTCTTCATCCCGGACCTGCACGCGATCACCGTTCCCCAGGACCCCGCGGAGCTGGCCCGGCGGACGCGGGTCACGGCCGCGCAATACATCGCCGGCGGCGTGGATGTGGACAAGTGCACCCTGTTCGTCCAGTCCCAGGTGCCCGAACACGCCCAGCTGGCCTGGGTCCTGAACTGCATCACGGGCTTCGGCGAAGCCTCCCGCATGACGCAGTTCAAGGACAAGGCGCTCCGGCAGGGCTCCGAGTACGCCAGTGTGGGGTTGTTCACCTACCCCATCCTGCAGGCCGCGGATATCCTGCTCTACCAGCCGCACGGCGTTCCGGTGGGCGAGGACCAGCGCCAGCACGTGGAACTCAGCCGCGACCTCGCCGCCCGGTTCAACACCAGGTTCGGCAACACATTCACCGTTCCCGAGCCCTTCATCCAGAAGGAATCGGCGAAGATCTACGACCTGCAGCTGCCCACCGCCAAGATGTCCAAGTCCGCGGAGTCGCCCAACGGCCTGATCAACCTGCTCGATGACCCCAAGGTCATCGCCAAAAGGATCAAGTCCGCCGTGACCGACGCGGAGACCGAGATCCGGTTCGACCGGGAAACCAAGCCCGGCGTGTCGAACCTGCTGACCATCTACTCGGCCATCACCGGGCAGAGCGTCGACCAACTGGTGGCCGCCTACGAAGGCAAGATGTACGGCCACCTGAAGGTGGACTTGGCCGAGGTGGTGACTGAGCGGCTGACCCCCATCCGCGACCGCGCCAACGAACTCCTGGCGGACCCGGCTGAACTTGACCGGCTGCTCGCGCTGGGCGCCGACAAGGCCCGCGCCATCGCCTCTGCCACCCTCGCAGACGTCTATGCCAAGACCGGCTTCCTGCCGTATGCCGGAGCCCGCTAGCGAGATGCCGGCCCCCAAGCCCGCCAACAGCGGAGTCAGCAACGGAATGAGCCTCGGCGTCATTCTGGCCTTCCCGCCTGAAATCGCCGAGGAACTGCAGCGGTGGCGGGCGTCCTTCGGGGACCCCATGGCCACCGTCATCCCGGCCCACATCACGCTCGTCACCACCACGCCCACGCACGACTGGGAAGCGGCCCGGGACCACGTGCGCGCAGTGGCCCGGACACAGGCGCCGTTCATGGTGACCATCTGCGGAACAGGGTCCTTCCGGCCCGTCTCCCCGGTGGTTTTCATCAAAGTGGAGGAGGGCTTCCAGGAGTGTGTTGACCTCCACGAAAAGCTCCAGACCGGCCCGCTCGAACGTGAGCTGCCCTTCGCCTACCATCCCCATGTGACCATTGCCCACGACGTCGCCCCGGAGAGCCTCGATGAGGCGGAAACGGTGCTGAAAGACTACAGGGCAACCTTCCCGGTGGTTAGCATGGGACTCTACGAGCACGACACCGGCGGTATTTGGCAGCTACGGGAAGAGTTTGACTTTGGTACCGAACCAGACGACGAACGGGACGCCCTCCGAGCAACAAACGCCGACGGAGCCACCGCTCCCCACTGAGCGTGCCCAACTGAAGCTGGAGGTCATCCGCAAACAGGTGGAGTGGGGCAAGGCCCGGAGGTCCGGCCAGGGGACCTTCCCCCGGCTCATGGCCCTGGTCCAGTTTCTGCAGGCCCGGCTGAACACCTTCCGTCCCATTCGGGTGCTGCAGCACTACACCCGGCAGCACGGCCCGCTGATGAGTGCGGGCACCGGCTTCAACATGTTCTTCTCCATCACCGGCCTGCTGGCCACGGGGTTCTCCATTGCGGGGCTGGCCTTGCGCGGCCAGCCGGCCCTCCTGGACCGGATCATCGCCAGTGTGTCCGAGAGCGCCCCGGGGCTGCTGAAGGTCAACGGCGGCGACGGGCTGGTGGATCCGAAGGACCTCCTGAACCCCGACGGTCTCGGCTGGACGGCAGTCATCGCGGCCGTCGTTACCGTCATTACGTCCCTGGGCTGGATCGCCGGACTCCGGGAGGGGCTTCGGGGAGTGATGATGCTGGGCCCGCTCAAGCTCAACCCCGTGGTCCTCAAGTTACACGACGCCGGAACGCTCCTGCTGCTCGGAGTCGCCCTGGTTATCAGCTCGGGTGTGTCCCTCGTGTTCGGCACCGCGGCGGGCTGGCTGATCGAGCAGCTCCGGCTGGATCCGGCCGTGGCAGGGCCTCCGGCGGCGCTGATCAAGATCGCCGTGCCGCTGCTCCTGAGCTGGATTACGGCGCTCATCATGTTCCGCCTGGCCGGCGGCCTGAAGCTGTCCCGGCAGGCGCTGCTGGAAGGGACCATCCTCGCCGGTGTGGGCACCACGGTCCTGCAGGTCTTCAGCACCGAGCTGCTCGCCGGCGCCGGACGCAACCCCATCCTGGCGCCGTTCGCCATCATCATCGGGCTGCTGATCTGGTTCAACCTGGTTAGCCGGGTCTACCTCGTGGCGGCGTCCTGGTCGGCCATCCGCGAAGAGGACCTGAAGGCCGCTCCGGCCGCCAAAACCACCGGCTGGGGGGCACGGCAGGTGCAGCCGGGCAAGACACCGGTGGAACGGCACCAGCCGGCCGAGCATCCGCGCCCCGTGGGCGTCAGTGTCCGGCGTCGAGGTACTGGTCGGCCCACGCCGCGATAATCTTGGCGGCCCGCGCGGCCTGCCCCTTGCCGGTCAGGAGGTGGTCGCTGCCTTCAAGGGAGACGAAATTCCGCGGATGGCGGGCGGTCTGGAAGATTGTGCTGGCGTTCTCGATGCCCACGGTGTTGTCCGTGGGGGAGTGCAGGACCATCAGGGGCTTGTGCAGCCGCCGGATGCAGTCCGTAAGGTCGGCGTTCTCGAGGTCCTCCACGAAATGCCTGCGGATCTCCACCCGTTTGCCGCCCAGGTCCACCTCGGCGCTGCCTTCGCTGAGGATCTTGTCCAGCGCCGCATCGAAGACGTGCGCAACATGTTTGGGGGAGAAGGGCGCCCCGACCGTGGCGACCGCATCGAGTTCCGGGATTTCAGACGCGGCCGCGAGTACGGCGGCGCCGCCGAAGGAATGCCCCACCAGCAGGGAAACCGGGCGGCCCTCGGCCCGCATGTACTCCGCCGCGCGGACGGTGTCCGCCACCTTGTGACTGAATGATCCAGCGGACCACTGCCCTGCGGAGCCGCCGAGGCCCACGTTGTCGAAGCGCAGCATGCCGATCCCGTTGTCGGCCAGCGCCTTGCACATCCGGGACGCCGCGGGGCTGTCCTTGCCCAGCGTGAAGCCGTGCGAAAAGACGCCCCAACCCTTCACGGGGCCGTCCGGCACGTCGAGGATGCCGGACAGCAGTTCGCCGGTGGTGCCTTCGAACGAGACTTTTTCGGAGCGGGACATCTGGTCCTCCCTGGTGGTTGGGCTTGTCGAAACCTCCCCACCCGCGCCCTAACCTCGCAAGCTCGGTCAGGGAACCCCGCGGGCGTGGGCCCAGTTCGATTAATACAACGATGGCGCCGCCCACCGTACGTTCCCGTACATGGTGAGCGACGCCGTCGTCCGTTACGTCCGCTGGTAAACGGTGTTAGATCTTGCGGGCCAGAATGGCCTGCTTGACCTCTGCGATGGCCTGCGTGACCTGGATGCCGCGGGGGCATGCCTCGGAGCAGTTGAAGGTGGTGCGGCAGCGCCACACGCCTTCCTTGTCGTTAAGGATCTCCAGGCGCATGTCGCCGGCATCGTCGCGGGAGTCGAAGATGAACCGGTGGGCGTTCACGATCGCTGCCGGGCCGAAGTACTGGCCATCGGTCCAGAACACCGGGCAGGAGGACGTGCACGCGGCGCACAGGATGCACTTGGTGGTGTCGTCGAAGCGCTCACGGTCCTCGGCCGACTGCAGGCGTTCCTTCGTGGGCTCGTGGCCCTTGTTGATGAGGAACGGCATGACCTCGCGGAAGGACTGGAAGAACGGCTCCATGTCCACGATCAGGTCCTTCTCCACCGGCAGGCCCTTGATGGGCTCTACGGTGATGGGCTTGGACGTGTCCAGGTCCTTCAGCAGGGTCTTGCAGGCGAGGCGGTTGCGGCCGTTGATACGCATGGCATCGGAACCGCAGACGCCGTGGGCGCAGGATCGGCGGAAGGAGACACTGCCGTCCACGTCCCACTTGATCTTGTGCAGGGCGTCCAGCACGCGGTCCGTGCCGTACATGGTCAGCTTGAAGTCATCCCAGTGGGCTTCGGCGGAAACCTCGGGGTCGTAGCGGCGGACGCGCAGGGTGATGTCGAACGTCGGGATTTCCCCGCCGCCGCCAACACCGGCGGGAAGTTCGATCTTGGAGGCTGGCTCAGCAAGTTCAGCGGACATATTAGTACTTCCTCACCATCGGCTCGTAGCGCGTAAAGACAACCGGCTTGGTGGCAAGCCGGACACCGGCGATTGCCTCCTCCGCGGAACCGTCGGCCGGTGCGTGGTCTTCTTTGTACGCCATGGAGTGCTTCATGAATTTTTCGTCGTCGCGGTCCGGGAAGTCCTCGCGGAAGTGGCCGCCGCGGGATTCCTCACGGTGCAGGGCAGCAACCGTCATGACCCTGGCCAGTTCCAGCAGGAAGCCGAGCTCAACGGCCTCCAGCAGGTCAAGGTTGAAGCGCTTGCCCTTGTCCTGGACGTTAATGCGCGTGTACCGCTCCTCGAAGGACTCGATGTCCTTCAGGACCTGGTTGAGCGTGTCTGCCGTGCGGAACACCTGCATGTTGGCGTCCATGGTGTCCTGCAGTTCCTTGCGGATCGCGGAGACCTTTTCGGTGCCGTTCGCGTTGCGGGCCACATCCAGCAGCTGGATGGTGAACGCTTCCGGGTTCTCCGGCAGCTCCACGAAGTCAGCCGTCTTGGCGTACTCTGCGGCGGCGATGCCGGCGCGCTTGCCGAACACGTTGATGTCCAACAGGGAGTTGGTGCCCAGGCGGTTGGAGCCGTGCACCGAAACGCAGGCCACCTCACCGGCAGCGTAGAGGCCCGGAACCACGGTGTCGTTGTCCTGCAGGACCTCGGTGGTGATGTTCGTCGGGATGCCGCCCATGGCGTAGTGCGCCGTCGGGAAGACCGGAACCGGCTCCGTGTAGGGCTCCACGCCGAGGTAGGTGCGGGCGAACTCGGTGATGTCGGGCAGCTTGGCGTCGATGTGGGCCGGCTCAAGGTGCGTCAGGTCAAGGAGCACGTAGTCTTTGTTCGGTCCGCAGCCGCGTCCTTCACGCACCTCGTTGGCCATGGAGCGGGCCACGATGTCACGCGGGGCAAGGTCCTTAATGGTCGGGGCGTAGCGCTCCATGAAGCGCTCACCCTCGGAGTTGCGCAGGATGGCGCCTTCACCGCGGGCGGCCTCGGACAGGAGGATGCCCAGGCCTGCGAGGCCGGTCGGGTGGAACTGGAAGAACTCCATGTCCTCCAGGGGGATGCCGCGGCGGAACGCGATGCCCATGCCGTCGCCGGTCAGGGTGTGGGCGTTGGAGGTGGTCTTGAAGACCTTGCCGGCGCCGCCGGAGGCGAACACCACGGACTTGGCCTGGAACACGTGCAGCTCGCCGGAGGCGAGGTCGTAGGACACGACGCCGGCAACGCGCTTCTGCTTGAACGGCGTGCCGTCCTCGCGTACTGCGTCTTCCTCGACGGTCAGGAGGTCCAGCACGTAGTACTCGTTGTAGAACTCAACGTTGTGCTTGACGCAGTTTTGGTAGAGGGTCTGGAGGATCATGTGGCCCGTGCGGTCGGCGGCGTAGCACGCGCGGCGCACCGGAGCCTTGCCGTGGTCACGGGTGTGGCCGCCGAAGCGGCGCTGGTCGATGCGGCCCTCGGGCGTGCGGTTGAACGGCAGGCCCATCTTCTCGAGGTCCAGTACCGCGTCGATGGCCTCTTTGGCCATGACCTCGGCGGCGTCCTGGTCAACCAGGTAGTCGCCGCCCTTAATGGTGTCGAAGGTGTGCCATTCCCAGTTGTCTTCCTCGACATTGGCCAGGGCTGCACACATGCCACCCTGCGCCGCACCCGTGTGGGAGCGGGTGGGGTACAGCTTGGTCAGTACTGCTGTTCGCGCACGCTGACCGGACTCGATCGCGGCGCGCATCCCGGCGCCACCGGCACCGACGATGACGACGTCGTACTTATGGACCTGCATACCAGACGCTCTTTCTCTCAAAATTCGCAATAAAACAGCGGGCGGTCTGAGCCGTCTCCGCACAAAATTGCGGCCCGCCAATGGATGGCGGGCCGCCACGGGGTGCTACGCGGGGCAGAAGCCGCCGGGCAGCTGGACGCCGTCCACGACCGGGCACGGGTTGAAGGTGAAGATCACCAGGGTGCCGAGGATGATGATGACGGCGGAGGCTGCGTAGAGGACCATCTTGAGCCAGAAGCGGGTGGAGTCCTTCTCGGCGTAATCGTTGATGATGGTGCGCACGCCGTTGGTGCCGTGCAGCATGGCGAGCCACAGCATGGCCAGGTCCCAGAACTGCCAGAACGGATCCGCCCACTTGCCGGCAACGAAGCCGAAGTCGATGGCGTGGATGCCCTCGCCCACCAGGAGGTTCACGATGAGGTGGCCGAAGATCAGCACAACCAGGACAACGCCGGACAGACGCATGAACAGCCAGGCCAGCATTTCGAAGTTGCCGCGCGAGCTACCGTTGCGGCGGTACTTCGGGGCGATCTTGCCGGCCTCGGGCTTGCCGCCGATCTGTCCGCTGCGCGGGGACTGGATCTCAGTTGCAGACATGGCTTAGTGACCTCCGAGCGCAAGGGACAGGTGGCGGATGGCGAAGGCGACCATGGTGACGACCCACAGGCCCAGCACCACCCAGAGCATCTGACGCTGGTACTTGGCGCCCTTCTTCCAGAAGTCGACGGCGATGATCCGCAGGCCGTTGAAGGCGTGGAACACGATCGCTGCGACGAGGCCCGTTTCACCCAGGGCCATCAGCGGGTTCTTGTAGGCGCCGATGACGGCGGTGTAGGCCTCAGGCGACACCCTCACCAGCGAGGTGTCCAGCACATGGACCAACAAGAAGAAAAAGATCACTACACCAGTAATGCGGTGTCCAACCCAAGACCACATGCCTTCACGGCCGCGGTACAAGGTGCCAGCTGGTTTCGTCGGCACTGAATAAACCTCCCTGCGACACAGCGGCGCTGGCGTGGGATCCACGCGGGGGGAACGCCTACTGCGAGAGCACTCGTAGCTCAGGCCTAAATCTAGGCTTCGCTCACAGCTTATTCAATTCAGGCGTCCCTTGCCCGCCACGTACTGTACGGATTTTCGGCTATTTTGAGACGAACACCACATCTGTTGCCACAGTATCCGCACCCCAGCCCCCGGCGAAAGGCCGCCTTGAGGTGCGTCGGCTAAAGTAGGCACTGATGAGTAACGACAAAGTGACAAGCCAGGATTCACCGCTCAGCCGTTTTATCGCTGTGATTCCTGCGGGCGGTGTGGGGACCCGCCTCTGGCCTCTGTCACGTGCAGCAGCTCCCAAATTCCTTCACGACCTCACCGGTTCAGGAAGCACGCTTCTGCGTGCCACCTACGACCGCCTCGAACCGCTGGCCGGCAACCGCGTCCTCGTGGTCACCGGAGTGGCGCACCGTGCGGCCGTGTGCCGCCAGCTGCCCGAGGTCCAGGACGGCGACCTCGTGCTCGAGAGCGAACCGAAGGACTCCGGCGCCGCGATCGGCCTGGCCGCAGCCATCCTGCACCAGCGTGATCCGGACATCATTATGGGCTCCTTCGCAGCGGACCACGTGATCAGCCCCGACGGTCTCTTCCAGGACGCCGTACGGGAAGCCATCCACACCGCGGCGGCCGGCAAGATCGTGACCATCGGCATCAAGCCGACCCACCCGTCCACGGGCTTCGGCTATATCCGGTCGGGTAACTCACTGCACATTCCCGGCGCGCCCAGCGCCCAGGCCGTGGTGGAGTTCGTGGAGAAGCCGGACGAGGACGTTGCCCAGCAGTACGTGGACAGCGGCGAGTACGTCTGGAACGCCGGCATGTTCGTGGCGCCCGTGTCCCTCATGCTTAAGCACCTGGAAGCGAACCAGCCCGAGCTGTTCAACGGCCTGCAGGAAATCGCCCAGGCCTGGGACACCCCGCAGCGTGACGAAGTCACAGCCCGAATCTGGCCCACCCTGCCCAAGATCGCCATTGACTATGCAGTCGCCGAGCCCGCAGCGGCGGCCGGGGACGTCGCCGTCGTGCCCGGTTCCTTCCGCTGGGACGACGTCGGTGACTTCGCCTCCGTGGGCCGGCTCAACAGCGCCAAGGAAGTGGACGAGGTGACCGTCCTCGGCGAGGGCGCACGCGTCTTCACCGAAAACGCCAGCGGCGTGGTGGTCTCGGACACCAAGCGTGTCATCGCGCTGATCGGCATCAAGGACGTCGTCATCGTCGATACCCCGGATGCGCTGCTGGTTACCACCAAGCAGCACTCGCAGCGGGTGAAGCAGGCGGTGGACGCCCTGAAAGCCAGCGGCGACACCGACGTCCTCTAGCAGAACGTCTTCCAGCGGGCCGGTGCACTAGAGTGCGCTGGCCCGCGGCAGTTGTGCGCCCTCCAGTCCTAAGTAAACCGGGGACGGCGAGCACGTAACGCGGAGAAGGCGATGCCGCTAATTTTTCCGGCCTCGCTACAGTTGAGGTGTGCGCAATTACACTACTGAAGCTGAGCCGACCGCCCTGGTGGGGCCGTGGCTCGAGCCCCTGCTGCCGGAACTGATCGATTTTCGCCGTGACCTGCATGCGCACCCCGAACTGTCCTTCAGGGAATTCCGGACGACGGACAAACTGGTGGAGCGGCTCGAGGCTGCCGGCCTCGAGCCCCGCCGGCTCGAAGGTACCGGCCTGACAGTTGACATCGGCGAAGGCCCGATCGCCACGGCGCTGCGCGGTGACATCGACGCCCTGCCGATCATCGAGGAAACGGGACTGCCGTTCGCCTCGAAGAACCACGGCGTCACGCATGCCTGCGGCCACGACGTGCACACCACCACCATGCTGGGCATCGCCCTCGTGCTGCACCGCATGCACCAGGAGTCCCCGCTGGGCGGATCCGTGCGCATCATCTTCCAGCCTGCCGAGGAAACCATGCCCGGCGGCGCGCACTCCTGCATCGAGCAGGGCGTGCTGGAAGGCGTGCCCCGCATTCTGGCGCTGCACTGCGACCCGCGCATCGAAGTGGGCAAGATCGGCACGCGCATCGGCGCCATCACCTCGGCGTCGGACACCATTCGGATTGAACTGTCCGGCCGGGGCGGGCACACCTCGCGCCCGCACCTCACCGAGGAACTTGTTTTCGCGCTGGCGCAGATTGCCGTTAACGTGCCAGCCGTCCTTTCCCGCCGGGTGGATGTCCGCAGCGGCGTCTCCGTGGTTTGGGGGCACATTTCCGCAGGTTCGGCACCCAACGCGATCCCCGGAACCGGGTACATGGCCGGAACCATGCGTTGCCTGGACCGCGATGCCTGGCACAGTGCCGGCGAACTGCTGGACGAAGTGGTACACCAGGTGGCCGCGCCCTACGGCGTCGACGTGCGGCTGGAGCACACTCGGGGCGTTCCTCCGGTGGTCAACTCCGAGCATGAGACGGCGCTGATCGAGGCGGCCGCACGCGCCGAGATCGGCGAGGGAGCCGTGGTGCTGACGCCGCAGTCCATGGGCGGGGAGGACTTCGCCTGGTTCCTGGCCGAACTGCCGGGGGCCATGATGCGCCTCGGCACCAAGACGCCCGGCGGCGAGGAGTACGATCTGCACCGTGGCGACTACATCCTGGACGAGCGGGCCCTCGGCTTCGGCATCCAGGTCCTCACCGCCGCAGCACTCCGCACCATCCGCGACCTCTAGGACCCGCAACACCTTCCAGCGCGAACGAACACTTAAGCCCCGAGGGCAGGCGCGAACGCACACTTAAGCCCCGCTCCGGGGGCCGCAAGTGTTCGTTCGCGCTTTCCTTTGACTAACTAAGTTGTGCACAATTGAATTGCCCGCTACCGTTGTGGGTATGCCCGATGCTCCCCGTCTTGACCGCCAGGTCTGCTTTGCCCTCTACTCCGCGTCGCGGGCTGCCACCGCCGTCTACCGCCCGCTCCTGGAGGAGCTCGGTCTGACGTACCCGCAGTACCTCGTCATGCTCGTGCTGTGGGAGAACGAGCCGCGTGGCGTGCGGGAACTGGGGGAGGAGCTTGGCCTTGACTCCGGAACCCTCTCGCCCCTCCTTAAGCGTCTCGAGGCGCTGGGCCTCGTGCAGCGGCGGCGCTCGGCGGCGGATGAGCGCCGCGTCGCCGTGCACCTGACTGAGGCAGGCAAGGCCCTCAGCAGCAAGGCCTCCGGCGTGCCCCAGCACCTCGCCGCCGCAGCCGGCCTGAGCCCCGGCGAACTTGACCAGCTGCGCGAAACCCTCGGCAAGCTCACAGCTGCCCTGCACGATTCGCTGTAGGCAGCCCCTCAAACCTCCAGACCTCCCAACCGGAAGGAATACATTGAAAACTCTCTACACAGCCGAGGCTCTCGCATCCGGCGAAGGCCGCGACGGTTCCGCGCGCACCAAGGACGGCAAACTCAACGTCAACCTGGCCAGCCCGGTGGAGCTGGGCGGCAGCGGCCACGGCACCAACCCGGAGCAGCTATTCGCTGCCGGCTATGCGGCTTGCTTCCACTCCGCCCTCCGCGTGGTCGGCCGGCAGGCCAAGGCAGACCTCACTGACTCCGCTGTCGCCGCCAAGATCCACTTCGGCGCCCTCGAGGACCGCGAGGGCTACGGCCTGGCCGCCGAGCTGGAAGTCGCCCTCCCGGCACTGGACCGCGACACCGCCGAGACGCTCATGGCCAAGGCGCACAGCATCTGCCCGTACTCCAACGTGACGCGCGGGAACATGGACGTCGCACTCACGCTGGTGGAGTTCGCAGCGTGAGCGCCGGCGCAGCAACCGCATTGCCGGCGGCCACCCGCGAGATCCAGCTGGCCTCGCGCCCATCGGGACGGCCCGTCCCGGAAAACTTCAGGCTCGCCGAGACGGCAGTCCCGGCCCTCAATGAGGGCCAGGTCCTGGTCCGGAACCTGTTCATCTCGGTGGACCCCTACATGCGGGGCCGTATGAACGACGCCAAATCCTATTCAGCACCGTTCGCGCTGGACGAAGCGCTTGACGGCGGTGCGGTGGGTGAGGTGATCGCGTCCCGGTCCGATCAGCGCAAGGTGGGGGACGTCGTCGTACATCAACTCGGCTGGCGGGAGCACGCGGTGGTGGACGCGGAGCGGACAACTCCCGTGGACACCAGCCTCGCCCCGGCCTCTGCCTTCCTGGGTGCGCTGGGCATGACCGGACTCACCGCGTACGCCGGCCTGCTGAAGGTCGCGGAGTTCAAGCCCGGAGACGCCGTTTTCGTCTCGGGTGCCGCCGGCGCGGTTGGCTCGCTCGTGGGGCAGATCGCCAAGGCGATGGGGGCCTCAAAGGTGATCGGCAGCGCGGGCACACCGGAAAAAGTTGCCCGGCTGCTGGACCTGGGCTTCGATGCGGCGTTCAACTACCGCGATGCCCCGGTCCTGGACCAGCTGAAGGCCGCCGCGGGCAGCAACGGCATAGACGTGTATTTCGACAACGTTGGCGGTGACCATCTCGAGGCGGCGCTGTCCGTCCTGAACGTGGGCGGCCGCGTGGCCATGTGCGGCGCCATCGCCCAGTACAACTCGACCCAACCGCCGGCCGCGCCACGGAACCTGGCCGTGGCGATCGGCAAGCAGCTCACACTGCGTGGGTTCCTGGTGGGCGGCCAGCGGCAGCATGCCGCCGAGTTCGCCGGGCGGATGGCCGGCTGGCTCGCCGACGGGACCGTCCGGTACGACGAGACCGTAGTCGACGGCCTGGAGAACGCACCGCAGGCCTTCATTGACATGCTCGACGGCGGGAACACCGGGAAGATGCTCGTCCGGCTCTAGCCCGTGCAACAGCCATCACCCCCGAGCGCGAACGTACACTTGAGCCCGTACCCGAGGGGTCGCAAGTGTCCGTTCGCGCTCGACGCGTTACCGGGACATGCCACAGGACACTAAAGTGGGCTCATGAGTGCGCTTCGGCGCACCCGGGTGCCGGCCAGCGGCATCCAGTACGCCAAGGGGTGACGGCCGTGCAGAACGACGCCAACGAAATGGGCGCCATCATTGACTGGTCGGCCCTGGAAGCCGCCGCGCTCGACGCCATGAAGGCCGCCTACGCGCCCTACTCGAACTTTCCGGTGGGGGCCGCAGCCTTCACGGCGGACGGCCGGATGGTGAGTGGCTGCAATGTGGAAAACGCCAGCTACGGCCTGACCCTGTGCGCCGAGTGCGTCCTCGTGGGAAACCTGCAGATGACCGGCGGCGGCCTGCTGCGCGCCTTCTACTGCGTTGACGGCGGCGGCAACGTGCTGATGCCCTGCGGACGCTGCCGGCAGCTGCTGCACGAGTTCCGGGCACCCGGCATGGAGCTGATGACCACGCAGGGGATCAAGACCATGGACCAGGTGCTGCCTGACGCATTTGGCCCCGAACACCTGGAGGGAACCCGGTGACACGTCCTTTGAAGGAAACCCAAGCGTTCGACGCCGTCGAGATCATCCGGACCAAGCGCGACAAGGGTGCACTGAGCCCCGAGCAGATTGCCTGGACCATCGACGCGTATACCCGCGGTGTCATCGCGGAGGAGCAGATGGCCGCCCTGAACATGGCCATCCTGCTCAACGGCATGGACCGTGCCGAGATCTCGCAGTGGACGGCGGCGATGATCGCCTCGGGGGAACGGATGGACTTCTCCGGCCTCCGGCGGCCGGACGGCGGCGTGAAGGTAACCACGGACAAGCACTCCACAGGTGGAGTGGGGGACAAGATCACCCTGCCGCTCGCGCCCCTCGTCGCCGTGTTTGGAGTGGCAGTGCCGCAGCTGTCCGGGCGCGGGCTGGGCTACACCGGCGGCACACTGGACAAGCTCGAGTCCATTCCGGGCTGGCGCGCGTCCCTGAGCAACGATGAAATGCTGGCCCAGCTCCAGGAGGTGGGCGCGGTGATCTGCGCCGCCGGCGCGCGGCTCGCTCCCGCGGACCGGAAGCTCTACGCGCTCCGCGACGTCACGGGCACAGTCGAGTCCATCCCGCTGCTGGCCTCGTCGATCATGAGCAAGAAGATCGCCGAGGGCACAGGCTCGCTGGTGCTGGACGTCAAGGTGGGCAGCGGGGCCTTTATGAAGGACGAGGCCGGCGCACGCGAACTGGCTGAGACCATGGTGGCCCTCGGCAAGGACGCCGGAGTGGAAACCGTGGCCCTGCTGACCAACATGAACACCCCGCTTGGACTCACCGCGGGCAACGCCATCGAGGTGGAGGAAACCGTTGAGGTCCTTGCAGGCGGCGGCCCTGCCGATGTCGTCGAGCTAACGGTGAGGCTCGCGGAGGAGATGCTGCGGTGTGCCGGTGTTACCGACGCCGATCCCGCCGCCGCGCTCAAGGACGGCAGGGCCATGGACGTCTGGAACCGGATGATCGCGGCGCAGGGCGGCGACCCGCGGGCCAAGCTGCCGGTGGCCAGGGAAACGGAAACCATCTACGCGCCCGCCGATGGTGTCCTTGTGGAGCTCGACGCGTTCGCGGTGGGTGTGGCGGCCTGGCGGCTCGGCGCCGGTCGGGCACGGAAGGAGGACACCGTGCAGGCAGCCGCCGGCGTCCGGATGCACGCCAAGCCCGGTGCAACTGTGCGTGCCGGCGAACCGCTGATGACCCTGCTGACGGACACGCCGGAGAAGTTTGCCCGGGCGAGGGAGGCCCTCGACCACGCCGTCACCATCGCGCCGGATGGTTCCAGGCCTGCCCAGCAGCTGATCATCGACCGCATCGCCTGACCGTGCAGGCCATCAATGACTTCATCCTGGCTGCCGCCGGCCAGCCCTGGGTCCTGTTCATAGTCCTCGCCTGTTGCGTCATCGACGGCTTCTTCCCGCCCATCCCCAGCGAATCCGTGGTGGTGGGGCTGGCCGCCGTCGCCGCGACGGCAGACGTTCCCAACCCGTGGCTGCTCGCGGCCGTAGCAGGACTCGGCGCGTTTACCGGCGACAACGCCGCCTATCTCATCGGCCGGGGCGTGGGCATACAGCGCTGGGCGTGGATGCGGGGGCCGCGGATGCAGCGCGCGTTCCGGTGGGCCGGACGGGAGCTGCGCAAACGGCCGGCGTCGCTGATCCTCGTGGCGCGGTTCGTCCCCATTGGCAGGGTGGCGGTCAACCTGACCGCGGGAGCCACGCATTATTCCCATCCCCGCTTCATCGGGCTGACTGTGCTTTCCGCCACCCTATGGGCCTCGTATTCCGTGGCCATCGGGCTGTTCTTCGGCCAGTGGTTCGAGGAAAACCACCTGCTCGGGGCCGTAATCGCCATTGTCTGCGCCATCGTGCTGGGCATCGTGGTGGACGTCGGTATCAACCGGCTCAGGAACCGCGTTAAGGATCCGTTGGAAGAACGTTGACTTTCCAATCAAGGCGTAGCGGACTATCCTCCCGCCATGGGACACTAAAGAGCGATTTGCGTCACTTCCCGTCTTGTTATAGTCCCTAGGAGCAACACCCGCGTGGAGTTTATTAATGAGGCCGTGCTCCATGCAGCGGGTCAGTGGTGGATTTATCCCGTTTTGCTGGTGTTTTTCTTCGTTGACGGGTTCGCGATGGTGGTCCCCAGCGAGACCCTCATCGTGGCATTGGCGGCTTTCTCCCGGCACAGCGGCGAGCCCAATCTCTGGATCCTCGGCCTGACTGCCCTGACTGGCGCCATGGCCGGTGACAACATGGCCTACATGCTGGGCCGGAAGATCGGCCTGGAGCGCTGGAAATGGATGCGCCGGCCCAGGGTGCAAAAGGTCTTCGGCTGGGCGCGGTACGAACTGGAGAAGCGCGGCGCCGTGCTGATATTCACGGCGCGCTATATCCCGTGGGGTCGCGTGGCCGTGAATTACGTCGCCGGCACCACCGGATACCCGCACCGCAGGTTTTTCCTGCTGGATGCCTTCGCCTGCTTCACCTGGGTGGGCTATTCGATTGGCATCGGCCTCGTCGCCAGCTCCTTCCCGTGGCTGCACCACAACCCGCTGCTGGGCGCGGGCATCGCCGTCGTGTTCGCCATCATCCTGGGAATCATCATCGACCACGCCCTCCGCTGGTGGCACAAGCGCCTCGGCCGCAACGATGCCGCCGCTGCGCCGGAGGGGACCCGCGCGTTGGACGAGGACAGTGTCCCGGACGGCGGTCGGGAACAGACCAGTCGCGTGGCGTAGCAGCGCGGCTGAGCGGACTTGCTCGCCGCCCATCCCCATGCAGCCAGCGCGTTGGCTTTGCTGCCGGTCCAACCCTAGAGTTGGTACGTGACTGAGCCAATCGTTGATGCCGCCCCTGCCCTTGACTTCGACCTGAAGAGCCTGCCCAAGGTATCCCTTCACGACCACCTTGACGGCGGCCTGCGCCCTGCCACCATCATTGAGCTGGCGGAGGCGGTGGGGCACAGCCTCCCGTCCACCGACCCGACCGCGCTGGGCGAATGGTTCCGCGAATCCGCCGACTCCGGCTCGCTGGTCCGCTACCTGGAGACGTTCGACCACACGGTCGCCGTCATGCAGACCAAAGAGGGTCTGTTCCGCGTCGCCAAGGAGTTCGTGGAGGATCTGGCGGACGACGGCGTGGTGTACGGCGAAGTGCGCTGGGCGCCTGAGCAGCACCTCCAGAAGGGACTGACGCTGGACGAGGTTGTCGAGGCGGTCCAGGAAGGCCTCGAAGCCGGCGTGGAGGCCGTGGCCGAGACCGGCCGCGAGATCCAGGTGGGCCAGCTGATCACGGCCATGCGCCACGCCGACCGCGGCCAGGAAATCGCCGAACTCGCCGTTCGGCACCGCGACAAGGGCGCCGTAGGGTTCGACATCGCCGGCGCCGAAGACGGCTTCCTGCCCTCGCGCTTCCGGGACGCCTTCACATACCTGGCCGAAAACAACTTCCCGGCCACCGTGCACGCCGGCGAAGCAGCCGGACTGGACAGCATCCAGTCCGCCCTGGTTGACGGCCGGGCCCTGCGCCTGGGCCACGGTGTCCGCATCGCCGAGGACATCATGGTGGAGTTCGACGAGGACGACGCCGACGACGAGGACAGCGACAACATCGGCCTGGTCACCCTGGGCAACCTGTCCAGCTGGATCCGCGACCGCGGCATCGCGCTGGAAATCTGCCCGTCCTCGAACCTGCAGACCGGCGCCATTGCCGCCTTCGGTGAGGGCATTGAGAGCCACCCGCTGGACATGCTGTACCAGCTGGGCTTCAACGTGACCATCAACACCGACAACCGGCTCATGAGCGGCGTGACGCTCACCGACGAGTTCGAGCTGCTGGTGGAAACCTTCGACTACGACCTCGACGACCTGCTGGAGCTCACGCTCAACGCCGCCGAGGCCTCCTTCCTGCCCCTCGAGGAAAAGGAAGCCCTCGTGGAGTACATCAACGACGCGTACGGCGACCTTGGCTGAAAGCCCCGACCCGGTGGGGGAGCTGTTGGGGGTGGTTGCCGCCCTCCGCGAGCACTGCCCGTGGATGGGCGCCCTCACCCACGAGTCACTCGTGGAGTACCTGCTGGAGGAGGCCTATGAAGTGGCCGAGACCATCGAGACCGGTGCGGATGAGGCTGACCTGAAAGGCGAGCTGGGTGATGTGCTGCTCCAGGTGGTGCTGCACGCCCGGCTCGCCGAGGAACGCGGCGTGTTCGGCTTCGGCGACGTCGTGCGTGGCCTCACCGGGAAGATGATCCGACGCAACCCCCACGTGTTCCGTCCGGACGGTTCCCTTCAGGACTCCTTTCCCGCCACGGTGGAAGAGATCGTGCTCAAGTGGGATGCCGTGAAAAAGGCCGAAAGCCCGGAGCGCAGCACGCCCTTCGAAGGCATTCCGGTGGCACTGCCGGCACTGGCCCAGGCCCAGAAAACCCTTGACCGGGCCGAACGGGCCGGACTGCCGCTGGTTGAGCCCGCCGAAACCAGGCCCGTCGAAACCAAGCCCGCCGAAACCAAGCTCGCCGACACAATAGAGACCGAAGCCGAACTCGGCGAGCTGCTGCTCGCCGTCGTCCGTTCTGCCAGGACCAGGGGGTTCGACGCCGAACGTGCCCTCCGCGGGGCCGTCCGGCGGTACCAGAACCGCCACCCGGAAACTTCCGCTCCCGGATCATGACGTCCGGGTTCTGGATAGGTTTCCGTAACGTGCACCACTCTCGACTACGCTAGTCCCAGACGAGGACGTCGAGATTTTCCGCTAAAGTTCCCCAGTAAATTGCCCATAAGGAGCAAATCCATGGCGCTTATCGATGCCATCCACGCCCGCGAGATCCTCGATTCCCGTGGCAACCCCACCGTCGAAGTTGAAGTTCTCCTCTCCGACGGCCAGATCGGCCGCGCTGCCGTTCCGTCCGGTGCCTCCACCGGCGAGCACGAAGCAGTAGAACTGCGCGACGGCGACAAGGGCCGCTACCTCGGCAAGGGTGTCCAGAAGGCCGTTGACGCCGTCATCGACCAGATCGCACCGGCCCTGACCGGCTTTGACGCCACCGACCAGCGCAGCATCGACCAGGCCATGATCGACCTGGACGGCACCGCCAACAAGGCCAAGCTGGGCGCCAACGCCATCCTGGGCGTCTCCTTGGCCGTTGCCAACGCCGCAGCAGCCTCCGCTGACCTGCCGCTCTACAAGTACCTGGGCGGCCCGAACGCCCACGTCCTGCCCGTTCCGCTGATGAACATCCTCAACGGCGGCTCGCACGCGGATTCCGACGTCGACATCCAGGAATTCATGATCGCCCCGATCGGCGCCGAGACCTTCTCTGAGGGCCTGCGCTGGGGCGTTGAGGTTTACCACAACCTCAAGTCCGTGCTGCAGCAGAAGGGCCTCTCCACCGGCCTCGGCGACGAGGGCGGCTTCGCTCCGAACCTGCCGTCCAACCGCGCTGCCCTGGACCTGATCCAGGAAGCCATCCAGAACGCCGGCTACACCCCGGGCACCGATATCGCCCTGGCCCTGGACGTCGCCTCCTCCGAGTTCTTCAAGGACGGTGCCTACCAGTTCGAGGGCAAGGCCCTGAGCGCCGCCGAGATGAGCGCCTACTACGCCGAACTCGTTGCCGACTACCCGCTGGTTTCCATCGAGGACCCGCTGGACGAGAACGACTGGGAAGGCTGGAAGATCCTCACCGACACCATCGGTGACAAGGTCCAGCTGGTTGGTGACGACCTGTTCGTCACCAACCCCGAGCGCCTGCAGCAGGGCATCGACGCGGCCACGGCCAACTCCCTGCTGGTCAAGGTCAACCAGATTGGCTCCCTGACCGAAACCCTGGACGCCGTTTCCCTGGCCCAGCGCTCCGGTTACACCACCATCACCTCGCACCGCTCGGGCGAGACCGAAGACACCACGATCGCCGACATCGCCGTTGCCACCAACGCCGGGCAGATCAAGACCGGTGCCCCGGCCCGCTCCGAGCGCGTTGCCAAGTACAACCAGTTGCTGCGCATCGAAGAGGAACTCGACGACGCCGCACGCTACGCCGGCCGCAGCGCGTTCCCGCGTTTCAAGGCCTAGTAGCCCAAGAAACAGCTGACCGGTGGCTATGGTGGAAAGACCATAGCCACCGGTTTTGTTTTAGGCGCCCACACGTTACAGGAGTGTCATGGCTACCCGCCGTCCCAAAGTTCCCCGGGTGACCCCACCAGCACAGCAGTCCTCCGCCGGATCGGCCGGGGGAGACGTCATCCAGGCGGACTTCGGCGGTCCGCGTCCGGCCACGGCCACCCATGAATCCGGGACGGGACACTCAGGGACGGCGGCGAAAGCACCGGGCAGCGCCAACGACGCCGGTACCAAGAGTGGCGCTCCCAGGACTGGCGCTGGCACCAAGGCCGGGACCAAGCCCGGGCCGGGTTCCAAGGCCGGCCCGAAGTCCGGCGCCGGTACCAAGGGGACCACCGGAAAGCCTGGCAGCGCCGGGAACAGCCGGGGAAAGTCCGGGTCATCAGCCGTTGCGGCCGAGGAAGAGAACCTGGATCCCGTTCCCGCCAAGGCGTTTTCCGGGCGCATGCTGGCGCTGGCCGTGGTGATGGTTGCCATCACCATCATGCTGGCCCCGACGGTGAAGATCTTCATCGACAAGCGGGCGGAAATTGCTGCCCTGGAGTCGGACATCGCGGACAGCAAGTCGAGCCAGGACAACCTCAAACGGCAGGTCTCGCGCTGGCAGGATCCCAACTACGTCAAGCAGCAGGCCCGGGACCGCATTAACATGGTTATGCCGGGAGAGACCGGTTACTGGGTGTTCGGCAGCGACCTGCCGGCCGGCGCATCAGGCAGCCAGCCCAGTGCAGCAGAAACACAAGACCCCGCCGACGTGCCTTGGGTGGATTCCCTCTGGGAGTCCATCAGGCGCTCGGCAACAGACTAGGAGCGGCGCCCGCCGCGGGACTGTCCACCGGAATTTCGGGGCAGCCAGATCCGGGCAGGAAGGACGGCCACGCCAGTGGACGACAACACGGCAACCGCCCCCGGTGAATCCCGGCAGCCATCAGCGCAGGATCTCGATGTGCTCAGCCGCCAGCTGGGGAGGCCGGTGCGTGACGTTGTGGAAATCCCGGCGCGCTGCGTCTGCGGGAACCCGCTCGTGGCGGCAACATCCCCGCGCCTCAGCAACGGGACACCCTTCCCCACCACGTTCTACCTGACCCACCCCGTCATCACGTCGGCGGTCTCCCGGCTGGAGGCCGGCGGCCTCATGAACGAGATGAATGACCGGCTTGCCGCCGACGAGTCTTTGGCGGCCTCTTACCGGAAGGCCCACGAGGCCTACCTGGCTGCCCGCGCCGAGATCGGGGCACGCTCGGGCATCGGTGACGTCCCGGAGATCGACGGCGTCTCTGCCGGCGGCATGCCCACCCGCGTCAAGTGCCTGCACGTCCTGGTGGGACACTCGCTGGCCGCCGGGCCGGACGTCAATCCGCTGGGCGACGAGGCCATCGCGGCCATCAGCGAATGGTGGACCGCCGACCGCTGCTACTGCGACGGCGCCTGGGACACGGCCGGCGAGGCACCTTCCCGGGACCTCAGCCGCCACGGCCCGCAGGGGCTGCCGGACATCGTCGGCCGGCCTGCCCCCGTCCGCAAATCCAGGACTGAGGCAACCGCAACGGACGCCCACGCCACAGACACCACCGGCGCAACCACAACGGAGGCAGGCGCATGACCCGGGTGGCCGCCATCGACTGCGGAACCAACTCCATCCGCCTGCTCATCGCCGACATTGACCGCAGCAACGGGGCCACCAAGCTCACCGACATCGTGCGTGAAATGCGCGTGGTGCGGCTTGGCCAGGGCGTCGACGCCACCGGCGAGCTGGCGCCCGAAGCGCTGGAGCGCACCTTCGCGGCCACGGCTGACTACGCCGCGCTCATCCGCGAGTACCAGGCCCGGAAAGTCCGCTTCGTGGCCACCTCGGCCAGTCGGGACGCCCGGAACCGCCAGGTCTTCGTGGACGGCATCCGGAACCTCATCGGCGTGGAGCCCGAGGTGATCACCGGCCACGAGGAAGCCGCGCTTTCCTTCGCCGGCGCCAGCAGTGTGCTGCCTATTTCGGCTGAGGACAAGATCCTGGTAGTGGACCTGGGGGGCGGCAGCACGGAGTTTGTGCTCGGTGACGCCAACGGCGTGATCGCCGCGAAGTCCGTGGACATCGGCTGTGTCCGGCTGACCGAGCGCCACCTCACATCGGATCCGCCCACGGCCGAACAGATCGCCGCCGCGGAGGCCGACGTCGACGCCGCCATTGCCGAAGCGAAACTGGACGTTCCGCTGGAACGCAGCACCGCCGTCGTCGGGGTTGCCGGCTCAATCACCACCATCACGGCACACGCGCTCAAGCTGCCCGAATACCTGCCCCACGCCATCCACGGCGCCGAACTGTCCATTTCCGCCATCCAGGCCGCGGCCACCGACCTGCTGCAGATGCCCCGGGCGCAGCGGGCCGAACTGCCGTACATGCACCCCGGCCGGGTAGACGTCATTGGCGCCGGCGCGCTGGTCTGGCGGCGCATCCTCACCCGCATGGGCGAGCTCAGCGGCGGCAGCATAATTACGGCCACCGCGAGCGAGCACGATATTCTTGATGGAATTGCCCTGAGTGCCGAGGCACCAAGTTAACCGAGTATTGGATCCTCAATGACCTCAACAGCCCGGCTTCGCCGGACGGTCTCGGCCCTTCTGTCCGCGGTGCTTGCCGGTGGCATCGCCGCGTCCGCCGTCGCCACCGCACCGGCCGCGCAGGCCGACTCCTGGCGCGAGAAGGAGTACTGGCTCAAGGAAGCCGGCATCACCAAGGCGTGGGAGGTCTCCAAAGGCGCCAACGTGAAGGTAGCTGTCATCGACAGCGGCGTGGACGGCGGCCACCCCGATCTCAAGGGCGTGCTGGCCGGCGGCCATGACGTCTCCGGTGCCGGCGCCCCCGACGGCGAGAAGAGCATCGGTGCTAAGCCCGAGCACGGCACGCTGGTGGCCACCATGCTCGCGGGCCGCGGACACCAGCCGGCGAAGAAGACGACGGCCAGCGCGAAGCCTTCCCCGAGCGCCACCGCAACGGCCTCCAAAGCCCTGCCGGACGGCATCATGGGCGTGGCACCCGAGGCGCAGATCCTCTCCGTATCCACCTGGCTGGGATCGGCCAACCCCGGCGGCAAGAGCGACCAGGACCAGATCCCGGAGGCCGTGCGCTGGGCGGTGGACAACGGCGCCAAGGTCATCAACATTTCGCTGGGCAGCACGTCGCCTGAGTGGCCGCAGAGCTGGGACGCCGCCTTCCTGTACGCCGAGCAGAAGGACGTGGTCATCGTGGCCGCGGCCGGCAACCGGGTGGGCGGCAACGTCCAGGTGGGGGCTCCGGCCACCATTCCCGGCGTGCTGACCGTGGCGGGCCTGGACCTGAACGGACAGGCCAGCACCGATTCCTCCTCCCAGGGCATCAGCATTGGAGTGGCAGCACCTGCGGAGAAGCTCGCCGGCGGACTGCCGGGTGGCAGCTACGCGGAATGGGCCGGCACGTCCGGTGCCACCCCCATCGTCTCCGGCGTTGCCGCGCTGATCCGCTCCAAGTGGCCCGAGATGAGCGCCAAGCAGGTCATCAACAGAATCGTCTCCACCGCCAAGGACGAGGGCGCGCCGGGCAAGGACCCGCTGTACGGCTTCGGCGTCCTCAATGCGGAGGCGGCCCTCAAGGACGATGTGGCCGAGACGAAGTCCAACCCGCTGGGTTCCATCGCGGACTGGATCCGCGTCCACCGGCGCGGGAACCTCGCCACGCCCGCTCCCGAGCCGACGACCCCGGCACCCACCACCGAAGCCACGCTGCCCAAGGCGACCGTGCCGGTTGCGGTGCCGCCGTCGCAGCTGGACAGTGCCTTGCCGGCCGCGGTGGTCATCGGGTTCGGCGCGCTTTTCATAGCCATTATTGTGGCCGGCGCGGTCCAGCTCCGGCGGGCCTACCGGGCCTCCGGCGGGGGAGTGGAGGAGCCGGAAACGGGCGCGGTGACAAAGGTGGAACCGGCCCACCGGCGAAGTTAGTGAAGATTTTCACAAAGTACTGTACTCTGGAGTTATGGCAACCACCCCACAGCTCCAGGATCGTCCGCGTGTGCTCGTCGTCGGCGGCGGGTACGTCGGCCTTTACGTAGCCCTCAAACTGCAGAAGAAGATCGCGAACGCAGGCGGCATCGTCACCGTCGTTGATCCGCTGCCCTACATGACCTACCAGCCCTTCCTGCCGGAAGTTGCCGGCGGAAACATCGAGGCCCGCCACGCAGTGGTCTCGCACCGCCAGCACCTCAAGCAGACCGAGCTCATCCAGGGCCGCGTCGTATCTATCGACCACGCCAACCGTACGGCCGTGGTTGCCCCGGCTGACGGTGGCGACAACTTCGAGGTGCCGTACTTCGACGTCGTGCTTTCCGCCGGCGCCATCACCCGCACGTTCCCCATCACGGGCCTGGCGGACAAGGGCATCGGCCTGAAGACCATCGAGGAAGCCGTTGCACTGCGCAACAAGGTCCTTGACCGCATCGAGGTCGGCTCCACCATGACCGACCCCGCCGAACGCGCCCGCGCCCTGACCTTCGTGGTGGTGGGCGGCGGCTTCGCCGGCATCGAGTGCATCACCGAAATGGAAGACCTCGCCCGCGCGGCCGTCAAGAACAACCCGCGCGTCAAGCAGGAGGAAGTCCGCTTCGTCCTCGTCGAGGCCATGGGCCGCATCATGCCCGAGGTCACCGCGAAGCAGGCCGAGTGGGTTGTGGAGCACCTCCGCAGCCGCGGCATCGAAGTCCTGCTGAACACCTCGCTGGACAACGCCGAGGGCGCCCTCAGGCTCATCAACCTGCCGGACAAGACGCTGGCCCAGGAATTCGAGTCCGACACCCTCGTGTGGACCGCCGGTGTGCAGGCGAACCCGATGGTCCGCTCCACCGACTTCCCGCTGGAGCCCCGCGGCCGCGTCCGCGTCCTGCCGGACCTGCGCATCTCGGGCGACGAAGGCATCATCGACAACGCCTGGGCTGCCGGTGACATCGCCGCGGTTCCCGACCTCACGGGCGGCGGCCTGCCGGACGGCACCTGCGTTCCCAACGCCCAGCACGCCCTGCGCCAGGCTAAGCGCCTTGCCAAGAACCTGTGGGCTTCCCGCTGGGACAAGCCGCTGGTGGACTACAAGCACAAGAACCTCGGTGCTGTGGCCGGCTTCGGCGAGTGGAAGGGTGTTGCCAACATCAATCTGCTCGGCCGCATCGGGCTCAAGGGCCCCCTCGCCTGGCTGGCTCACCGCGGCTACCACGGCATGGCCATGCCGACGTTCGAGCGCAAGTTCCGCGTGATCTTCAACTGGATCCTGAGCTTCTTCGCGGGCCGCGACACCACCCAGCTGCTGGACCTGGACAACCCGCGCGGCGCCTTCGTGGCCGCCGCCACCCCGGCGCCCAAGCCCGCTGCTCCCGCCGCTCCGGCTGCGGCCGCACCGGCGGAGAAGGCTGCTGAGAAGTCCGCCGACGCCCCTCAGGGCGGCGCCAAGGATCCCGTCAAGGCTGAGGCCAAGTAGGTCCCCACCGCCTCCCTCGCTTCGCTCCGCTCAGCCAGGGAACCCTCGGCGGCGGTGGCCCCTAATACGACGACGGCGGCCGTTCCCTTTTGGGGAACGGCCGCTTTCGCGTTTCCCCAGGCGGGGCGGTCTACCCTGGTGCATCCTCCCGGGAACGGCAGGGTGCCCACATAGACTGGCTCCATGACGGGTGAAAAGAACCTCCAAACTCTCCTTGCCTCGATGCGTCCGGCGCTCCGGGAAGGGGAGTACGTCTACGTTCTCTGGCCGCACGGCAAGCCGCTGGCGGGGCACGTCGAGGCCGCCGTCCGCGAGGCCGAGGGGCTCACTGTGGTCCTGCCCCGGGCCGAAGCGGACGCGCTGGACTTGTCTTACGATTTCGTGGCCGCATGGATCACCCTTGAGGTCCACTCGGCCCTGGAAGCGGTGGGCCTGACGGCGGCCGTCAGCAGGGCACTGACCCAGGCCCGGATCAGCTGCAACGTTCTCGCCGGCTTCCACCACGACCATCTCCTGGTGCCGGTGGCTGACTCGGCGCGGGCGCTGGAGGTCCTGGCCGAGCTCTCAGCCGCCAACGCCTCCGAGCCCGAACCGGTGCGGGAAGTGATCCTGCGCAGCGAACAGCCCGGGGACCGAGACGACCTCCTTGCCCTGACCGCCGATGCGTTCGCCGTTTCCCCGGTCACTGGCCTGCCCGTGGTGGGGGAGCCTGTTGAGGTTAAGATTCTCCGCGAGCTGTTCGTCGCCGAGGAATACCTGCCCGAGTTCAGCATCGTCGCAGAACTCGACGGCGAAATCGTCGGGCACGTGATCAGCACCCGCGCCTGGGTGGATGACCTTGAGCTGCTGGGGCTGGGGCCCATCGGCGTGACGCCCCGGCTGCAGCGCCACGGCATCGGCTCGGCGCTGATGCGCGAAACCGTTGTCCGTGCCAACGCTGCGGGGGAGAAGGGCATCGCGCTGCTCGGAAGCACCGAGTACTACCCGCGGTTCGGCTTCGTTCCGGCGTCGTCCCTGGGCGTAGAAGCGCCGGACAGGAACTGGGGCGACCATTTCCAACTGCTGCCCCTCGCGCTGTGGCCGGGCGGGGTCCACGGCACATTCCTGTACGCTGGGCCCTTGGCCGCCGTCTGAGGCGATACGATTGACCGGGCGCCCCAGTAGCCCAATTGGCAGAGGCAGCGGACTTAAAATCCGCGTGTTGTGGGTTCGAGTCCCACCTGGGGTACAACTTTCTCCTCCGCGTCGCCGGTGTTCCAATATGCAACGAGTGTTATGAGGATGTGACCTTAGTCACTTATGTTCACGCTCGAATTGGATTAGCTTGAACTTAGCTCAGGAACCCCTGACCAAAAATCGCATCAAAGGCCGTTCGCACCTTTCGATCGAGGAGACTCTAAATGATTTCACTCCCCCAGGCGGCGCCCAGGGTGGCTAAGCTCACAGCGCTTAGCATCGGCGTCGCCCTTCTGGCCACGGCTTGTGGTGGCGGTTCCACTCCAAGCGCGACCGAATCCTCCGCAGGGGCAGGCGGCATCGCGTGCCCTGCCCCCAGTGCCACGGCCGGGGCAACCAGCACCTCCACGGAGACCGGCGGTGTGCCGGCAGCAACCACCACCACCCCCACACCGCTGAAACTTGGATCGCTCCTGCCGACGACGGGGTCGCTGGCGTTCCTCGGCCCGCCCGAAATTGCCGGCGTTAACCTCGGCATCAAGGAAGTCAACGACGCCGGCGGCGTGCTCGGCAAGCCGGTTTCGATCACCCACCGTGACTCCGGCGACACCAAGACTGACATCGCCACCCAGTCCACCACAGCACTCCTCGGCCAGGGTGTCAGCGCCATCATCGGTGCGGCCTCCTCGGGTGTGTCCAAGACCGTGATCAACCAGATCACCGGCGCGGGCGTCATCCAGTTCTCCCCGGCAAACACCTCGCCGGACTTCACCACCTGGGATGACAAGGGCCTGTACTGGCGCACGGCTCCCTCGGACGTGCTGCAAGGCAAGGTGCTGGGCAACTACATGGCAACCTGTGGCGCCCAGACGGTAGGCATGATCGTCCTGAACGACGCCTACGGCACGGGCCTGGCGAAGAACGTCAAGTCCGCGTTTGAAGCAGCCGGTGGCCAGGTTGTGGCCGAAGAGCTCTTCAACGAGGGCGACTCGCAGTTCAGCAGCCAGGTGGACAAGGTCATCGCCGCCAAGCCGGACGCCATTGCCCTGATCACCTTTGACCAGGCCAAGAGCATCGTCCCGCTGATCACGGGCAAGGGCATCAAGCCGACGCAGCTGTTCATGGTGGACGGCAACACGTCCGACTACAGCAAGGACTTCAAGGCCGGCACGCTGAAGGGCGCACAGGGAACCATCCCCGGCACCTTCGCCAAGGAGGACTTCAAGAAGAAGCTCCTCGCCATCGACCCCGCCCTGAAGGACTACAGCTACGCCGGTGAGTCCTACGACGCCGTCAACCTGATCTCGCTGGCAGCTGAGGCCGCCAAGAGCACCAAGGGCACGGAGATCGCCAAGCAGCTCAAGGCAGTTTCCGAGGGCGGCGAGAAGTGCACGGACTTCGCGTCCTGCGTCACGCTGCTCCGCAACGGCAAGGACATCGACTACGACGGCGAGTCCGGCCCGGTGACCTTCTCCGACGCCGGTGACCCGACGGAAGCCTCCATTGGCATCTACGAGTACCAGGACGACAACAAGTACAAGCCGGCCCGGGAGGAATTCGGCAAGCTGTAAGCCGCCTTCCCGCCGCACAACACGAAGCCCCCGTCCGGGGAGCAGTTCCGCCGGACGGGGGCTTCTGTGTGTCTTCTGCGGGGCAGTTAGTCCTCGTCGGCCAGCGTGCCGAGGTACAGCTGGATGACCTTCGGGTCCTTCATGAGCTCACGGCCCGTGCCGGTGTACGCATCCCTGCCCTGGTCCAGGACGTAGCCGCGGTCGCAGATCTGCAGGCAGCGGCGGGCGTTCTGTTCCACCATGATGACGGATACTCCGGCACGGTTGATCTCGTGCACGCGCAGGAAGGTCTCATCCTGCTTGACGGGGGAGAGGCCGGCCGAGGGTTCGTCCAGCAGCAGCACTGCCGGCTCCATCATCAGGGCCCGCCCCATGGCCACCATCTGCCGCTCGCCTCCGGACAGCGAGCCCGCACGCTGCGCCCGGCGTTTACCCAGTTCCGGGAAAAGGCTGGTGACGAAGTCGAAGCGCTCCGCGAAGTCCTTGGGCCGCTGGAACATGCCCATCTGCATGTTTTCCTCGATGGTGAGGGTGGAGAAGACGTTGTTGGTCTGGGGTACGAAACCAACGCCCTGGGTCACCAGCTTGTTCGCCTTGAGCCCCGTGAGGTCCTGGCCCCTGACCACCACGGATCCGGAGTGCACCTTCACCAGGCCGAACATGGCTTTCAGCAGTGTGGACTTGCCGGCCCCGTTCGGGCCGATGATGCCGATCAGTTCGCCCTTCCGGGCCTCGATGCTGCACCCGTTGAGGATGTTGACGCCGGGGAGGTAGCCGGCCACCAGATCGGTGACCTTGACGACGGCGCCGTCCGCGGCTGCGCTGCTTGCGGCCGGGGCCGCGCTCGTGGCACTCATTCCTTGTCCTTTTCTGGCTGGCCGACAACTGTGGATCCGGCGTCTGTCCGTCCGGCCTCGTCTGTGCGTCGGGTATCCGGGCCGGCTTCGGTGACCGTGGGCACCACGACGTCCACCGCGATGATGCCCGCGTCCTCGGTGCCGACGATCGATTCCTCGTCCGCCGCGAGTTCCTGCTCCAGTTCCCGGATGCCCTCGGTGTCGCCGAGATCGACGTCGTGGTGGGCGCCCAGGTAGGCGTCGATGACGGCGGGGTCCTTCATGACCTCGACCGGGGGTCCCTCGGCCACGATCTTGCCCTCGGCCATGACCACCACCCAGTCCGCGATGTGCCGGACCATGTGCATGTCGTGTTCCACGAAGAGGACGGTCATGCCCTCGGACTTCAGGTTCTTGATGTGATCCAGCAACGACTGCGTCAGTGCCGGGTTGACCCCTGCCATCGGTTCATCCAGCATCACCAGCTTGGGCCGGACCATCAGGGAGCGGGCCATTTCCAGCAGCTTGCGCTGGCCGCCGGAGAGCGACGCCGCGTAGTCGTCCTTCTTGGTGTCGAGCTTGAACTTCTCCAGCAGGACGTTGGCGTGCTCGGTGATTTCCTTTTCGCGGCCGCCCCAGATGTTCTTGAACAGGGCCTTGGACAGCCTCTCGCCCGGCTGGTTGGACGCGCCGAGCCGCATGTTTTCCATGACGGTCAGCTTGCCCATGACCTTGGTGAGCTGGAACGTGCGCACCATCCCCATCCGGGCCACCTTGTAGGAGGACACCCCGGCGATGCTCTGGCCCTCGAACTGCCACTTGCCGGAGTTCGGTGTGTCAAAGCCGGTGAGCAGGTTGAACAGGGTGGTCTTGCCGGCCCCGTTGGGGCCGATCAGGGCGGTGATCTTGTGCCGCGGGATTTCCAGGTATTCGACGTCGACGGCGTTGATGCCGCCGAAGCTGCGGGTGACGTTTTCGGCGACGACGATCGCGTCCCGCTTCTTGCAGCCGGGGGTGTTGTCCCCGACGGCGATCGGCCGGGCGTCCGTCATGTAGTCGACGCCCGCTTCCATTGATTCTTCGCTGTGCTTGCTCATGCGAACGCCAGCTCCTTCTTATTGCCGAAGACACCCTGCGGCCTGAAAATCATCAGCAGCATCAGGGCGATGCCCACCAGGATGTAGCGCAGCTGGCCGGCCTGGACAGTGGTCAGCCAGGTCACCGCGCCGGATTCGATCAGCCCGTACAGGACGCCCTGTGTGAGGGACAGGACCACCCAGAAGATCATGGCGCCGATCACCGGCCCCAGGACCGTGGCCATGCCGCCTAGCAGCAGGCAGGTCCAGAGGAAGAACGTCAGCTCGGTGCCGTAGTTGGCGGGCTGCACGGCGCCACGGGGGAGTGTGAAGATCATCCCGGCCAGTGCGCCGAAGGTGCCGCCGATCACCAGCGCCTGCATCTTGTGGGCGTAGACGTTCTTGCCGAGTGAGCGCACCGCGTTCTCGTCCTCGCGGATGCCTTTCAGCACGCGGCCCCAGGGGCTGCGCATCAGGAGCCACACGAGCACGCAGCCGACGGCCACGAGCCCCCAGCCCACCACCCGGATGAAGAAGTCACGGTTGTTCATGCCGAAGTAGGAGCCCTCCGGGAACGGGTTCATCGTATAGAACCCGCCCTCGAAGGCGGCGAGCCCGTTGGCTGAACCGGTCACCGAGGTGAGCTGGTTGGTGGTGACGACATAGCGGACGATTTCCGCCGCCGCGATGGTGACGATGGCCAGGTAGTCCGCCCGTAGACGGAGGGTGGGAATGCCCAGCACCAGCGCAAAAAGCACGGAACAGATGATGGCGATGAGGAGGCCGATAAAGAAGGGCACCCGGAAGGTGAGTGTGGAGATGGCGAAGCCGTAGGCCCCGACCGCCATGAAGCCGGCCTGGCCAAAGTTCAGCAGGCCCGAGTAGCCGAAGTGCACGGCGAGGCCGAGCGCGGCAAGTGCGTACGCCGCCGTCGTCGGACTGAAAATTTCACTGGCTGCGCTGGAAAGGATGAATCCAAAGTCCATGGCTGTCTCCTAACCCACACGCTCGCGACGGCCCAGGATGCCCTGCGGCCGGAACAAGAGGACAACGATCATGATGAAGAGTGCTCCCACGTATTTGAGGTCCGCCGCGAGGCCGAACACAGTGGTCAGTTCGACGAAGATGCCGACGATGATCGACCCGACGAGGGCGCCGAAAACCGTGCCGAGTCCGCCGAGGGTGACGCCGGCGAAGATGAGCAGCAGGATCTGCGAGCCCATGTCGAACGTGACGCCCGGGCGGTAATAAGCCCAGAGGATGCCCCCGAGTGAGGCCAGCATGCCGCCCGTGATCCAGACCAGGCGGATGACGCCGTC
Source organism: Arthrobacter globiformis (assembly GCF_030817195.1). Lineage (NCBI taxonomy): Bacteria > Bacillati > Actinomycetota > Actinomycetes > Micrococcales > Micrococcaceae > Arthrobacter > Arthrobacter globiformis. Next base: position 1,688,355 of record NZ_JAUSYZ010000001.1, read on the forward strand.
GACGTCGATCCCGGAGGCGGCGGCCAGCGCGGGGTTGTCGGCCACAGCTCGGGTGGCCTTGCCCAGGCGCGTCTTCAGCAGCACGATGCCGATGAGGGCGATCACGACGGCGCTGATGACCAGGGACCACAGGTTGTTGGGGGAGATGGAGACCGGGCCGAGCTGGACTTCCGCGCTCTGCGCGAACGGCAGCTGCTGCGTGGCCCCGCCGAAGTAGAACTGGATGATGTAGCGGACCGCCAGGGCCAGGCCGATGCTGACGATCATCATGGGCACCAGGCCGGTGCCGCGGCGGCGCAGCGGCCGCCAAAGCCCGGCGTCCTGCGCGTAGCCGAAGAGTCCGCCGCCTAGCAGGGCCAGGATGATGGCGAGCCAGAAGGGCAGGTTCATGGCGCTGAACGCGAAGACCAGCACGGCGCCCAGGGTCACCATCTCGCCGTGCGCGAAGTTGGTGAGCCCGGTGGTGCCGAAGATCAGGGATAGGCCCACCGAGGCGAGGGCGAGCAAAAGACCGAAGCTTAGACCCGCCACGAGCCTGTTGAGCAGGTTCTGGCCGAAGTCCTGCTGCTGCACCACGATGCCTTTGCCGAACGCGAAGATGACGGAGAGGTTTGACGTCTGGCTGAACGTGACGGTCCGGGGATTCGACTGGCCTTCGGCGAGCTTGATTCCTTCCGGAAGCGTGGATTCGTCCAGCTGGATCTCATAGGTCCCCTGGCTGGGAACACCGATCCGCCAGGACCCGTTGGCGCCCGAGGTTGCCTCCCCGGTGAAGGTCCCGCTCTTGGCGGTGATCTTGACGCCTTCGATGGGGCGCCGTGTATCGTCGCGGAGGAAGCCGCTGATGGTGTCCTGGAACTGCTGGTTCGACGGGGGTGGTGTCGGAGCTGGCGTGCCTGCCTGCGATGCCGGTGCTGCGACCAGCAGAAGTGCCACGACGGCGGAGGCAATGGCCCCCCAAACCTTCAGCAGCCCGCCCGGCCGCCGGATAGGCAGCCCTCTCGGTGTGCGTCTCAAAATTGAAAACCTCCACGTGGGGGTGGTTGCGGCTGCGTCATTGCAGCCGCTGCGAACGGAGGGAGCCGGATATCATTGCTGGTGGAGCGGGTATTGACTAGCTGTGATATCCGTCACCCTGACCCGCTTATCGTACAGCGCAAGCAGTACAAACCGCGTGGGTGGAGCTGACCATCAGATAGCGATCCGGTAACAACTGAAATGCCCAGTCACCAGCAGGAACTTTCCGTGCCGCTGGTCCGTGGAAATTGATAGCGTGACCAGTAGATTCATCACTCGACCCCATACATGGAGGACACCCGCAATGGCACTTGGCGGAAACCCGATCTTCAACGGAAAGAATTTCCGTGGAGCCACCCAGGCACCGCCTGTCCCGCAGGCGTACGGCCACAACAACTATGGTCAGAACCAGTTCGGCCAGCCGGCGTACGGCCAGGGCCGTGTTCCCGGCCAGGTCATGGACGCACAATCCGGGTGGATGTCGCAGCAGCAGAACATGTCCAACGACCAGCTGCAGCAGATGTACAACCGGCCTGCCGCCGGCCCTGCCGAGACCGGGCGGATGACCTTCGACGACGTCATCGTCAAGACCGCCATCTGCCTCGCGGCGGTGGTGGCCGGCGCCGCCGTCACCCTGGTCGTGGCACTGCCCCTGGCCAGCCTGCTGATGATCGTCGGCGCGCTGGGCGGCTTTGTGCTGGCCCTCGTCAACACGTTCAAGAAGCAGCCGTCGCCGGCCCTCATCCTCGCCTATGCAGCCCTCGAGGGCCTGTTCCTCGGCGGCCTGACCCGCATCCTTGACGGGCTGTACCCGGGCGTCGGCCTGCAGGCGGTCATCGGCACGCTGTCGGTCTTCGCCGTGACCCTGGTGCTCTTCAAGAGCGGCAAGGTCCGCGCCACCCCCAAGGCGATGCGCTTCTTCATGATCGCCACCATCGGCTACGCGGTCTTCGCCCTGATCAACATGGTCATGATGTGGACCGGCGCCGTGGATTCCCCGTTCGGCCTGCGTACCAGCATGGAGATCGCAGGCATTCCGCTGGGCGTCTTCATCGGCCTGCTCGCGATCGGCCTCGCTGCCTTCTCGCTGATCATGGACTTCACCAGCATCGAGGCGGGCGTCCGCAGCGGAGCGCCGGAGCGCTTCTCCTGGACCGCCGCCTTCGGCCTGACCGTCACGCTCGTATGGCTGTACGTGGAAATCATCCGCCTGCTGGCCATCCTCCGCGGCGACGACTAACGCCTAAGCCGGCAGACCGCCGTCGTACGTTCTTAAGGGAGTGGGCCCCGCCAACCGGCGGGGCCCACTCCCGCGTTTAAGGCTGGAGTTTTTGTCCACTTATTGGGACTCCGGGGGCCGTTTGGAGCACGGTGGCTAGGTGAGGCGCTCCAGCACCACGGCCATGCCCTGCCCGCCGCCGACGCAGAGGGTGGCGAGGCCCATCGTTCCGTCCGTCTCGCGCAGGCCATTAAGCAGCGTGGCGGTCATGCGGGCGCCGGTCATGCCGAATGGATGGCCCAGCGCGATGGCACCGCCGTGGACGTTGAGCCTCGCGGGGTCGATTTTCAGTTCGCGGGCGCTGGCCACCACCTGCACGGCAAAGGCCTCGTTGAGCTCCACGAGGTCGATGTCCCGCATGTCCAGGCGGGCGCGGGCCAGCGCCTGCCGGGAGGCTTCCACCGGCCCCATTCCCATCAGCTCGGGGGACAGTGCGGTGGCCGCGGTGGAGACGATCCTGGCCAGCGGCTCCAGCCCCAGGTCCCTGGCAAGGTCGTAGCTCATGACCACCAGGGCGGCGGCGCCGTCATTTAGCGGGCAGGCGTTGCCTGCGGTGACGGTTCCTTCCCGGCGGAAGACCGGCTGCAGGGCACTGACGGCGTCGAGGGTCACGCCCGGCCGCGGCGAGTCGTCCCGGTCCACCACTGTGCCGTCGCGCCGCTCATACGGCGTGATCTCGCGGGCGTAGAAGCCCGAGGCGATCGCGGCCTCGGCCCGGTTCTGGCTCAGCACAGCCCATTCGTCCTGGTCCGCGCGGCTGACCCCGTAGGAGGTGGCCACGTTCTCGGCGGTCTGGCCCATGGCGATATAGATGTCCGGCATGCGGCCGCCCAGCCGAGGATCCGTCCACGGTGTGTTCGACTCGGCGCGCGCGGCCGTACGCTGGCCGGCCGGCTGGAACAGCGGGTTGTGGTTCTGGGCCCCGGTCTCGCCCGCCCCGGCCCAGTCCTGATAGCGCGACACGGCTTCGACGCCGGCCGCCACGAACGCCTGGCCCTCGCCCGCCCGGATGGCGTGGAAGGCCATCCGGAGGGTCTGCAGGCTCGAGGCACAGAACCTGTTGACGGTGGCGGCGGGCACGTTGTCCAGGCCAGTGAGGATGGTGACGACGCGAGCCATGTTGGAGCCCGCCTCGCCGCTCGGTTCGGCGCAGCCGAGGTACAGGTCGTCCAGGCCCGGCCCGCTGTCTCCGGTGGGGTCGAACGCCGGCAGTTTGGCCAGCGCCGCGCTGACCATGGCCGCCGCCAGGTCGTCCGGCCGCTCGTCCTTCAGCGACCCTTTGAAAGCGCGGCCGATCGGGCTCCTGGCGGTTGAAACAATGACTGCTTCAGGCATGCGACCAGCCTACGCCCGGAGCAGGGTGCATTAACAGCTATGCCAGCCGCATTGCCCCGGCCGCTGGGGTGACCGTGAAGATGTCCGGCGCGGTGTACCCCGCCTCCGCGAAGGCCCGTACGACGGCGGTACGCACCTGCTGCTCCTCGCTCGCCGGAGTCAGGGCGATGGCGGCGCCGCCAAAACCGCCGCCGGTCATCCGGGCGCCGATGGCGCCGTTGGCCCGGGAGGTATCGGCGGCGAGATCCAGTTCGGCGCACGAGATCTCAAAGTCGTCGCGCATGGACGCATGGCTGGCGTCGAGCAGGGCGCCGATCGCCGACGGGCCCTGTTGGCCCAGGAGCTCCACGGTCTGCAGCACGCGGTCGTTCTCGGTGACCACGTGGCGCACGCGGCGGAACGTGACCTCGTCCAGCAGCCCGCTGGCCTCCTCCAAATCACCTGGCGTGACGTCCCGGAGTGCCTTAACGCCGAGCACCTCGGCGCCCAGTTCGCAGGACGCCCGGCGGGAGGCGTAGCCGCCGTCGGCATGGGAATGGGACACCTTGGTGTCGATGACCAGCAGGACCAGGCCGGCCGCCTCGGCCTCGAAGGGAACCAGTTGGACACTCTGGTCCCGGCAGTCCAGGAACACAGCGTGGCCCTTGGAGCCGCGCAGCGAGGCGGACTGGTCCATGATGCCCGTGGGTGCGCCGACAAAGTCGTTCTCCGCGCTCTGGGTGGCCAGGACCATGTCCTCCGGACCCATGCCTGCTCCGGTGAGGTCATTGAGTGCGGAGATCACGGCGCATTCAATGGCATGCGAAGAGGACAACCCGGCGCCGAGGGGCACGTCGGAGCCCAGCAGCAGGTCCAGGCCCGGGACGTCGATGCCGCGCTGCTGCAGGGACCAGATGACGCCCAGCGGGTACTTGGTCCAGCCTTTGGCCGTCCCGGCCTGCAGCGAAGCTGTGTCCGCCGTCGTGATTCCCTGGTCGCCGTAGGTCGAGAGCAGCCGGATGGTGGAATCGGGGCGGACCCCGACGGCGACCCGGGCGGTCCGGTCGATGGCGAACGGCAGCACGAAGCCCTCGTTGTAGTCTGTGTGCTCGCCGATCAGATTGACTCGGCCGGGAGCCTGCCACACGCCGTCGGGCTGGCGGCCGAATGCGGCGTGGAACCGGGCCTCGAGGTCGGTGGTGGCGGGGGCGGTCATGCGTGGGCTCCTTCGATGAGGTCTGGTTCGGTAACGCCCTGTTCGATGAGGCCGGGCGCGGCCGGAGCGAGCGCCTCGGCCGGGGACGCCGGAACGGTGACCGAGCGGAGCCGCTCTGCCACCTGTTCGGGCGTGGTGTCGTTGATGAAGGCACCCATGGCCGCTTCGGAGCCGGCCAGGAACTTGAGCTTGTCCGCCGCGCGGCGCGGGGAGGTCAGCTGCAGGTGGAGGTAGCTTGCGGGGCGCAGCAGGTCATCCACCGGGGCCTGGTGCCAGGCCGAAATGTAGGGCGTCGGGGTGGGATAGAGGGCGTCGAGGCGCTTGAGCAGGTCGAGGTAGACGTGGGCCAGTTCGTCCTTCTCCTCTCCGGTCAGCGCCGCCAGATCCGGGACCTGGCGGTGCGGCACGAGGTGGATCTCCAGCGGCCAGCGGGCGGCGAACGGAACGTAGGCGCTGAAGCTGTCGCTTTCCAGCACCATCCGGCTGCCGTCCTCCCGTTCGGCGCGCAGCAGCGAGCCGGTCAGTGTGTGCCGCCCATCGGCGTCATCATAAAACCTCCGCGCGGCCGCGCCCATGACGGCGGCGCGAGGCGTGACATAGGGGTAGGCGTAAATCTGGCCGTGCGGGTGGTGCAGGGTGACGCCGATGTCCGCGCCACGGTTCTCGAACGGGAAAACCTGCTTGATGCCGGGCAGCGCGCTGAGGGCTGCCGTCCGGTGCGCCCAGGCCTCCACCACTGTGCGGGCACGCGTTTCGCTCAGGCCGCTGAACGATCCCGTGTGTTCCGGAGTGAAGGTGACCACCTCGCAGCGCCCGAACGCCGGGCCCGTGGTTCCCCAGCCCGGGTTGGCGGGGACCGGGCCAAGGGCCGGGCCCAGGGAGGGGAAGCGGTTCTCGAACACCACGACGTCGTAGTCGGGCGCCGGGATCTCCGACGGGTTGGCGTCTGTGGTGGGGCAGATGGGGCACTGGTCCGCCGGCGGCAGGTGGGTGCGCGTCTGCCGGTGCGCGGCCACTGCCACCCATTCGCCGGTCAGTGCGTCATACCGGACTTCGCCGGGCTCCCCGCGGGCCGGGAGATCCCGGCGGTCCTGGGTGCGCTCCACGGACCGCGGGCGGGGCGAGCCGGCGTCGTCAAAGTAGAGCAATTCACGGCCGTCGGCGAGGTGGGTGCTGGTGATATGGGTCATGCGTCATTTCCTTTGAACGCGGCAGTCGGCGTCTGGCCGTCCGGGAGGCTGGTGGGGCGGTCGGGAAGGGGGTCGTGACCCCAACTAGGTAGCAGCTCAGGGGCTTCCCAGCCGTGGGAACGCCCTGAGCTGCTACCCAGTTGGGAAGCCGGGGGCGATGCGTGCCAGCCGCAGTTCGCCGACGGACTGCCGGAGCAGCTCCTCGGCGGCTGGGCCGGCGGGGCCTGTGCTGATCCGGCCGTCGGTGATGAGGGTGCCGACGGCGGACAGCGGGGCGATCCCGGCGAGCCCCACGGTCCCGTACTTGGTGGCGTCGGCCAGTACTGCCAACTGGTCCGATGCCGCGATCATGGCGGCGTTGACCTCGGACTCGAGCAGGTTTGGTGAGGTGATGCCGGCCTTCGGGTCGAAGCCGTGCACGCCCATGAAGCAGAGGTCGGCGTGCAGGTTGTCCAGGGCGTGCACCGTGACCGGGCCAACAAGGGCCTCGGACGGGGTGCGCTGGCCGCCCAGGACCACGGTGCGGATGCCGCCGTCGCCGGACGCCGCCAGCGCGTTGGCTGCCATGAGGGAGTTGGTGGCCACCGTGAGCCCGAGATCCCGGGGGAGTAGCCGCGCCAGCTCGTGGGTGGTGGTGCCGCCGGAAACCAGCAGGGTCATGCCGGGGCGGAGCAGCATGAGGGCCTCCGCCGCGATGGCCCGTTTCGCGTCTGCTTCCCGGGCGGACTTTGCTCCGAAGCCCGGTTCGACGGCGCTGAACGCGCCGGCGCGGGTGGCACCGCCGTGAACCCGCAGCAGCAGGCCGTCGGCATCGAGCGCATCGATGTCACGCCGGACGGTCATCTCGGAGACACGGAGCAGGTCCGCGAGTGCCGCGACGCGGACCGTGCCTTCGGCATCGAGTTCCTGGAGGATGAGGTGCTGCCGCTGTGTTGCGAGCATGTCGCTCCTCCTTTCCTCGCGGATCCAGTGTGGACTCAGGCCCTGTGGGCCCGGTCACTATTTGTGGCTGTTTCTATTGTGGCACAAAGCGATCAAAAACAAATACTTTCTAACAAAAGATAACAAGCGGGATCCTCGCGGGCGGTGCGTGCACACTGATGCGTGCGTTGTACGGTAGGTCCATGACTTCCGGCGCGACTTCCGAAACCAGCCAGTCCTCCACGGGCAGCCATGCCCCGGCGGCGAGTGAATCTCCTATGACTTCGAGGCGTTACGCCACGGGCAGGCAGTACGAGCTCAGGCGCGGTGACGCGCTCGCCGTGGTCACCGAGCTCGCTGCCGGGCTGCGGTGGTACAGCCGCGGGGACGTCCAGCTGACGGAGTCCTACGGGGATTCCGACATTCCGCCCGGCGCCACCGGGATTACCCTGGCGCCCTGGGCGAACAGGGTGGAGGACGGTGTCTGGCACCTGAACGGCAAGAAGCAGCAGCTGGACATCACCGAGGTTTCCAAAAACAACGCAAGCCACGGGCTCCTGCGCAACGCGGCGTACTCCCTCGTCGCGGAATCCGAGTTTGCCGTGACGCTCGAGGCTCCGGTGTTCCCCCAGCACGGCTATCCCTTTCTGGTGCGGCACCGCGTGGAGTACTCCCTGGCCGAGGACCTGGGCCTGGAGGTGCGGCAAACGCTGGTCAACGATTCCGAGACCGAGGCGCCGTTCGTGCTCGGGGCGCACCCGTACCTCCGGATCGGCGACGTGCCCTCCGAGGACCTCACGCTGACGGTCAATGCCGCAACGCGGCTGGTGGCGGACGAGCGGCTCATCCCGCGCAGCTCCGAACCCGTGTCAGCGGACAGCGACCTGCGGCAGGGGAGGACCGTGGGGGACCTGGATCTCGACGCCGCCCTGACTGACTTGGCGTTCGACGGCGGGATCGCCCGCCACACGCTGACCGCGCCGGACGGCCGCAGCGTCAGCCTGTGGCAGGACGAGACCTGCCCGTTCGTCCACGTGTTTGTCAGCCGCATCTACCCGGGCCGGGCCGCGGCTGTGGCGCTGGAACCGATGACAGGGCCGGCGAATGCCTTTAACTCGGGGGACAGCCTCCGCTGGCTGGCGCCCGGGGACTCGTTCACCATCACCTGGGGCATCCGCGCTGACCTGGCCGGGCCCCTGACCAAGCAGTACCCGGCCAGGGCAGTACACAGTCGGGCCGTGGCGCGTTTCCCATAGCAGGGCGGCTAGGGAAGTATTGGGCTATGACGCCAGCAAAGGACGCCACACCAGACGACGCCGCCAACACGAGCGCCAGCGCGACAGGCGGCGCCAGCCCGACAGACAGTGCCAGCGGCACCGGCAGCGCCAGCCCGACGGGCAGGGCGAGCACCGCAAACGCGCCCCGGCCCTTCGGGCGGGGTCCATCCGAACGTCTCGAGCCCCGGCGCATCCGGACGGACCGTGACCTTGAACAGGACATTCCCTACGGGGTGCGCATTGCAGCGGCATGGGCCTGGCGGCTGGGGCTGATCCTGCTGGTCATCGGGGTGCTGGTCTGGCTGCTGGCCAAGGTCAGCTTCCTCATCATTCCCGTCATGGTCGCTGCGCTGCTGGCCGGCCTGCTGAGCCCCGTGGTGAAGTGGCTGCGGGAGTCGCGCGTGCCCAACGGGGCCGCCGTCGCCATCACGGTCGTGGGCTTCATCGGACTCATCGCCGGTTCCCTGGCGCTCGTGGGCCGGCAGCTGGCCCTCGGTTTCCAGGAGCTGTGGAGCGAGGCGCTGACAGGTGTCCAGCAGGTCCAGGACTGGCTGGCCGAGGGCCCGCTGCACCTGACCGCGGCCCAGATCGACCAGTACATCCAGGAGGCCACGGCCGCACTGCAGAACAACAGCAGCAGCATCCTCAGCGGCGCCCTGTCCTTCGGGAGCACCGCCGGCCACTTCGCGGCGGGACTGGTCCTGGCTCTGTTCATCCTGGTCTTCTTCCTCCTGCAAGGCAGCCGCATCTGGTCCTTCCTGGTCCGGCTCCTGCCGCGACAGGCGCGGATCCCCGCCGACGGCGCGGGCAGGCGCGGGTGGACCTCCATGGTCAGCTATGCGCGGATCCAGCTGTTCGTGGCCTTCGTGGATGCCGTGGGCATCGGCGTCGGCGCGGCGATCATCGGTGTCCCGCTGGCCCTGCCGCTGGGCGTGCTGGTGTTCATTGGTTCCTTCATCCCCGTGGTCGGTGCGTTGGTGACGGGTGTCATCGCGGTGCTACTCGCCATGGTGGCCAACGGTCCGGTCAATGCCCTGATCATGCTGGGCATCGTGCTGCTGGTGCAGCAGCTGGAAAGCCACATCTTGCAGCCGCTGGTCATGGGCAAGGCCGTTGCCCTGCACCCTGTGGCCGTGATCCTGTCCGTTGCCGCCGGCTCCTACCTCGCCGGCATCCCCGGGGCGCTCTTCTCGGTCCCCATCCTGGCCGTAGCAAACTCGGCGATTCGGTATATTGCTGCCAGAACGTGGGAACATGAACTTGTGCCGGCTGCCGCGGGTACCGCAGACCTGGCCTCTGCCGACGAGGACAACACCTTCAGGGAAGTCCGGCTGCCGGGTTCGCATTCCGGCCACGGCAACCCTGCCGACACTGCACACGGTGCCCCGGACGGCAACGCCGCCCCCGGCGCCGACGTCGAATCACCTAAAGGAGAATAGTTCGTGAACACCCCCGAAAGCCTTCCCGTCACGCTGGACGATGTCCTTGAGGCGCAGAAGCTGCTGGACGGGATTATTGCGCGGACCCCGGTGGAGTCATCCCGGGCCCTGGGCGCCATGGTGGGCGGCGAGGTCTACTTCAAGTGCGAGAACCTGCAGCGCGCCGGCTCCTTCAAGGTGCGCGGCGCCTACGTGCGGATGGCGCGCCTCTCCGAAGCCGAGAAGAAGCGTGGCGTGGTGGCAGCCTCCGCCGGCAACCACGCCCAGGGCGTGGCCGTCGCGGCCAAGAGCCTGGGCATCAAGGCCCGGATCTACATGCCGCTCGGCGTGGCACTGCCCAAGCTCGCCGCCACGCGCAGCCACGGCGCCGAGGTGGTCCTGCACGGGCACAACGTGGATGAGGCCCTCGCCGAGGCCCAGCGGTACGCCGACGACACCGGAGCCGTCTTCGTCCACCCCTTCGACAACGTGGACGTTGTGGCCGGCCAGGGCACCCTGGGCCTGGAGATCCTCGAGCAGGTGCCCAACGTCGACACCATCCTGATGGGGGTCGGCGGCGGAGGCCTGCTCGCCGGAGTCGCGGTGGCCGTCAAGGCCCGCGCGAAGGAACTCGGCCGCGAAATCCGCATCATCGGCGTGCAGGCAGAAAACGCGGCCGCCTACCCGCCGTCGCTGGCAGCGGACGCCCTGGTGCCGCTCAAGAAGGTGTCCACCATGGCCGACGGCATCGCCGTGGGCCGGCCCGGGCAGCTGCCCTTCAGCATCATCCGCGAACTCGTGGACGATGTGGTGACCGTCAGCGAAGACTCGCTGGCGCGGGCCCTGATCTTCCTGCTGGAACGCGCCAAGATGGTGGTGGAGCCCGCCGGTGCCGTGGGCGTGGCTGCCCTCATGGAGGGCAAGATCGAGAACCCGGGAACCACCGCCGTCGTCCTGTCCGGCGGCAACATCGACCCCATGCTGATGTTGAAGGTGATCCAGCGCGGCCTTTCCGCCGCCGGCCGCTACATGACCGTGCGGATGATGCTCGATGACCGCCCGGGCTCGCTGGCCACCATCGCCCGCATCATCGCCGAGAACGACGCCAACGTGACCGGCCTCGACCACACCCGCGTGGGCGGCTCCATCAGCATGGGCGACGTCTCCATCACGGTAAACCTTGAAACCAAGGGCCACGAGCACGGCGAACAGGTCCTCGGCGCCCTGCGCGCGGAGGGCTTCCAGCCGATCGTGGTCCACTAGGGGCCGCAATGCTGGACACGCCGGGGGAGGCACCCGCCACCAAGGAAACGACCGCTGCCCGCGCCAAAGGCGGACTGCTGGTGGTGGGATCGTTCGTGGTGCTGCTGTTCGCCATCGAGCTGCTCAACACGGTGCTGCTGCACTCGCTGAACGGCGTCTTCGGGCTCAGGCCCCGAAGCGCCGACGGCATCCTTGACGTGTTCACCTTCCCGCTGCTGCACGCCAACCTCAACCACGTCATGTCCAATGCGCTGCCGCTGATCATCTTCGGGTTCCTGGTGTTCCTGTCCGGGATCCGGGTGTTCCTCACGGCCGTGGCCTGCAGCTGGCTGGGTTCCGGGCTGGCCGTCTGGCTGTTTGGTGCCGGCGGGATCACCGTGGGTTCGTCCGGCCTGGTCTTCGGTCTCTTCGCGTTTCTCCTGGTGCGCGGGTTTTTCAACCGCAGCTGGTGGCAGATCCTGCTCTCTGTGGTGCTGTTCCTGGCCTACGGCAGCATCCTTTTCGGGATCATTCCGAACGTGGCAGCGTACGTGTCCTGGCAGGCCCACCTCGGCGGCGCCGCAGGCGGCGTCCTGGCCGCCGTCGTGCTGCGGGCACGGGCGTCCCGCCGCTAAGCCCTGGGCGGCGTTGGCGGAAACCGTAACTAAGGCGATTTAAAGCACGACGCCGGCCGTCCCCGGAATGGGGAAGGCCGGCGTCGTGCGTTTGCTGTGACCGCGGACGGCTGCGGTATTAGCCCGAGTAGGGCTTGGCGGAGAGGATCTCCACCGGGATGTCCTTGCCGTTGGGGGCGGTGTAGCTGAGCTTGTCGCCCTCCTTGTGGCCCATGATCGCGGCACCGAGCGGGGACTTCTCGCTGAAGACGTCCAGGTCGGAGTCGCCGGCGATTTCACGGGAGCCGAGCAGGAAGGTCTCCTCGTCACCGGCGATGCGGGCGACGACGATCATGCCCGGCTCAACGATTCCGTCGTCGGCAGGTGACTCACCGACGTGAGCGTCGCGAAGCAGGACGGTCAGTTGGCGGATGCGGGCCTCGATCTTGCCCTGCTCTTCCTTCGCAGCGTGGTAACCGCCGTTCTCCTTGAGGTCTCCCTCCTGACGGGCAGCGTCGATCTTCTGGACGATTTCCGCACGGCCGGGGCCGGAAAGGTGGTCCAGCTCTGCCTTCAGGCGGTCAAAAGCTTCCTGGGTAAGCCAAGCTGCAGGCGCGCTGTTAGTGGTAGACACGGACTTCTCCTCTAGTGGGTGTACAAGCGGTCTTACAAACAAAGACCCCGCCACGGTGGCCACCTGTGGAACTCAGTAACCATCTCAGCGGGGTAAAGGTATTGATCCATTGTAGTCAATCCTGTGGAGTAAACCCAACAACCAAGCGGCGTGGGTCACATACCTTTTTCTGCTGCGGCCCTAGGAAGCCGCGGGCTTCGGAATCCAGCAGTTGTCCACGACACCCGAGACGGCCTGCGATTCGGTGCGAAGGACAACACGCTGGGCGAGGGTGCGCCCGCCGTCGGCGCTCTGGCCCTGCGCCTCCTGTGCCACCGGCGGAATGTCGACCACCTTCCAGCCGACAACTGCGAACTTGGAATCGAGCGCCTTGATGGCGCACTTGACGGCCGTGCCGGGTTCCCTCGTCACCTGGAAGTCCACTTCGGCCTGCGTGGCATCCGTCGTCCGGTAGCCGATGTCCTTGAACGTCACCGACGCCGTGGCATTGGACGTGGAGACCCAGGCCAGAAAGCCCATCCCGATTGCCAGGGCAACGATAACCGCCCAGCGCCTGGCCTTTCGGGACAGCCTGCGCTTTGGACGGCCATAGCGATTGGCTAGGCTAATGTCTGCAGGCTCGGCAATGCCCGACTTGTCCTCGGTAGTCACCCTTCCAGTTTAGTGGCGATCACCCGGGGAAATATCCGGCGCCAGCATTGCAGTCAGTCCCAGGAGAAAGAGGAGCAGTCCCAGATGACAGCGTCCACCAGCCAGTCGTCCACGCTTCGCCTGCTGGCAGTCCACGCCCACCCGGATGACGAGTCCAGCAAGGGCGCAGCCACCATGGCCATGTATGCCGCGGCCGGCGTGGACGTTATGGTGGCGACCTGCACGGACGGCTCACGGGGCGACATCCAGAACCCGGCCATGGAGGCCGAGCCCCATCCGAAGCGCGACATGGCAGGCGCCCGCCGGCTCGAAATGAAAGAGGCCGCCCGACTGCTGGGCATCCGGCAGCGCTGGCTGGGCTTCGTGGACTCCGGGCTGCCCGAGGGCGACCCGCTCCCGCCGCTGCCGGCCGGGTGCTTCGCGCTGCAGCCCCTGGAACGGGCAGCGGCGCCCCTCGTTCGGCTGGTCCGGGACTTCAAGCCGCACGTCATCGTCAGCTACGACGAAAACGGCGGCTACCCGCATCCGGACCACATCATGGCGCACCGGGTTGCGGTGGAGGCCTTCGACGCGGCGGGCGACCCCGCGCGGTATCCGGGCACCGGCGAGGCCTGGGAGCCGAGCAAGCTCTACTACGACCGCGCCTTCAGCCCGGAACGCTTCCGTGCCCTGCACTTTGCGCTGGAGGAGGCCGGGCTCCAGTCGCCCTATGCCCAGCGCCTCGCCGCCTGGCTTGAGGCCGACGCCGAAGGGCACACGCCGCCGCCGCCCACGCACGAAACGACCACCCAGGTGGACTGCGGCGACTTCTTCGAAGCCCGTGACAACGCCCTCCGGGCCCACCGGACCCAGGTGGACCCGCTGGGCTTCTTCTTCGCCGTGTCGGCGGAGATGCAGGCGCGCGTCTGGCCCTGGGAGGACTACACGCTGATCCGATCCAAGGTGGCCTCCGAGCTGCCGGAAAAGGACCTCTTCGCGGGGCTAAGATAGATACACGAGACATTTTCTATCGCGCGTAGAAAATCCCGCGTAGAAGACCGTGCGGCGGCCGGAACGGCCGCGGCCGCGCGCGTACCAACGGGCCGGACGTTAGCCCATGCGGCGCACGGCGGCCCCAGCCTTGAGAAGGTTTGAACAGTGCACCATTTGCTCATCGCCCTGGCATCGTCCCCGGCCCCCTCGCCGTCGCTGCGCCCCGGCCTGTCCCAGGACCAGGTAACCCCCGGCCTGCTGGGATTCCTGCTGACCGCCTTCATCGTGGTGCTCACCGCGCTGCTAATCGTGGACATGGTGCGCCGCATCCGCCGCGTGCGGTACCGCGCCCAGGTGGAGGAAGAACGCCAGGCTGCCGCCGAGGCGGCTGACATTGCCCGCGACGATGCTGCCAACGGCAATGCAGGCCGCACCGACACCTGATCCCCGATCGGGGCAGCCCGGATCGGGGCAGCCCGGGCCGGGGGAGCGCAATGCCCTCGGCGCGGAACCCTCTGCCTACCTGCGCCAGCACGCCGGCAACCCGGTGCACTGGCAGCCGTTCGGGGACGCCGCCTTTGCGCGGGCCGCGTCCCGGGACGTCCCCGTGTTCCTGTCCATCGGCTACGCCGCCTGCCACTGGTGCCACGTCATGGCCCGCGAATCCTTCGAGGACCAGGCCACCGCTGACTACCTGAACAGCCACTTCGTCGCCGTCAAGGTGGACCGTGAGGAGCGCCCGGACGTCGACGCCGTCTACATGGCCGCCACGCAGGCGATCAGCGGCGAGGGCGGCTGGCCCATGTCCGTCTTCCTGAGCCCCGAGGGCCTGGCCTTCCACGCCGGCACCTACTTCCCGCCACGGCCCATGCCCGGCCGTCCCTCCTTCCGCCAGGTCCTCGAGGCCGTGCATGAGGCCTGGACGGAGCGCCGTGACGCCGTGGAGGAGAATGCACGCTCCCTCGCACAAAACATGGGCGAGGTACAGGTTGCGGCGGCCGTGGACGTGTCCCGCCCGCCGGAACTGCTCGACGCCGGTTTGCTGCCCGCCGCCGTGCGTTCCCTGGCCGGATCCGAAGACCCCGACGACGGCGGGTTCGGCACCGCCCCGAAGTTCCCGCCGTCGGCCGTTTTGGAGTTCCTGGTGCGGCATGCCGCGGTTCCCTCGGAAACTGCCGTGGTGGCCAGGGACATGGCCGGGCGCACCCTCGCGGCGATGGCCCGCTCGGCTCTTTTCGACCAGCTCGACGGCGGCTTCGCCCGGTATTCGGTGACGCGCGACTGGTCCGTTCCGCACTTCGAGAAGATGCTGTACGACAACGCCCAGCTGCTGCGCGTCTACGTGCACTGGATCCGGCTGGGCGGAACGGCCGGGTTCCCGGCAGCCGAGGCCGCGGACATCGCGTCGCGGACCGCCGACTGGCTGCTCTCCGCGCTCGGGCTGCCGGACGGGGGACTGGCGTCCTCGCTGGACGCCGATTCCGTGGTGGACGGGGAGCACCACGAAGGGGCGAGCTATCTCTGGACCCCCGGTGAGCTGGAGCGGGTGCTCGGGGCGGAGGACGCCGCGGCCGTCGCCTGGATGATGAACGTCGGCGCCCGGGGAACCGTCTCGGAGCTCGGCTCGCCGCTGCACCCGGGACGGGCGCTGGACGGTGACGAGGCGCGGCTCTGGTCGCGGGTGAGGCCCCGCCTCCAGGAAACCAGGGCACGCCGGCCGCAGCCCGGGCGGGACGAGAAGGTGGTGGCGGGCTGGAACGGCCTCGCCGTGGCTGCACTCGCGGAGGCCGGGGCAGTTTTGGGCCGGCCGGACCTTGTGGCGGCAGCCGGCCGGATCGGCGGCTATCTGGAACGGGTCCACTGGCGGGCGGAGACGGGGGAGCCGGATGCGGGGGAGCTGGTCCGCGTGTCGCATGGCGGCGCAGCACGGGGGATCGGCGGCCTGCTTGAGGACTATGCGTTCTGCGCGGACGGCTTCCTGGCGCTGTGCTCGGCCACCGGAGATCCACGCTGGTACGCGTTGGCCGAGGCGCTGATCCAGGCGGCGCACACCCGGTTCGTGGACGCCGGGACGCTCGCCGATTCCGCCGGGGAGTCGGAGCAGGTGGTCAGGGCCCAGGGCGGGAAGCCGGGGCTGAACCCCTTTGACGATGCCACGCCCAGCGGCGCGGCTGCATTTGCCGGCGCCCTGCTGGGCTATGCCGCCCTGTCCGGCTCGGTGGAACACCGGACCATGGCCGGCAACATCCTGGCACTGGTGCCCCCGCTCGCAACGCGTGCACCGCGCGTGGCGGGCTGGCTGCTGGCCACAGCGCAGGCCGCGCTGGCGGGGCCGCTGGAGGCCGCCGTCGTCGGACCTGCCGGTCCCGAACGGGACGCCCTCCACCGCGCGCTGCTGCTGTCCGCGAGCCCGGGGCTGGTAGTGGCGGTGGGTGACGCCGAGACGGACGACGGCGGGATGCCGGCCGGAGTGCCGCTGCTGCGGCAAAGGCCGGCCGGGCCAGGCGGCACGCCCCTCGTCTACGTCTGCCGCGGCATGGTTTGCGACCGGCCCGTGGCGACCGTTGAGGAGGCGCTGGAACGCGTCAGCTCAGCACTGCGATGAGGATGGCCGCGAAGTGTGCGGCGAAGGCCAGCACCGTGAAGGCGTGGAACAGTTCGTGGAAGCCGAAGTGCCGGTAGCTGATGTTGGGCTTCTTGAGTGCGTAGAACACGGCCCCGGCAATGTACAGCGCCCCGCCGACGCAGATGAGCAGGGCCGCCGGGACGCTCGCCGCGAAAAAGGCGGGCAGGTAGAACAGGGACCCGCAGCCGAGGCCGATGTAGATGGGCACGTACAGCCAGCGGGGTGCGTCGGTCCAGAGCAGCCGGAACAGCACGCCCAGGATCGCGGCGGACCAGATCAGCCAGAGCAGAAACTCCGCCGTCGGCCTGTCCAGCAGGCTCCACGCGAGGGGCGTGTAGCTGCCGGCAATCACCAGCATGATGTTGGTGTGGTCCAGCCGTTTGAGGACGCGCTTGACGCCGGGGGACCAGTTGCCGCGGTGGTACACCGCGCTGATGCCGAACAGCAGGACCCCGGTGAGGGCGTAGATGGCCGACGTTATCTTGCGGTCCGGAGTGGGAGCCACCGCAACCAGGACAATCCCTGCGGCCAGTGCCAGTGGCGCGGTGACCGTGTGGATCCATCCCCGCCACTTTGGCTTGATCGTCAGCAGCTCGGCGATGCGTGCGGCGGCGTCATCCATGCCGGTGGGCTCTGCCCTCGACGGCTCCGGTCCGCCGTCCGGGGCGTTGCTTTTCATGTCATCCAGAATAACCTACGGCTCAGTAAGTTACTCACCGGTAATGCCGCTTCCCGCGGGTCCTCGCGTCTCGTTCGAGGGGGTTCCTGGCGGCCGCCTGCACGCGGCCGCCGCCTCCGGGCGGTAGCCTAGGACTTGCACAAAAGTCGTACAGCAGGAAGTCAGGTGAGTCTCCGGATGGAATGGCCCGGGTTCCTCTATGGCTTCTATGAGCGCAAGCTTCTGCGCTCGCTGGAGCCGGAACGGATCCCCCGGCACATCGGCGTCATGGTGGACGGGAACCGGCGCTGGGCCCGGCAGTTCAACGCCCCGACCAGCCAGGGCCACCAGGCCGGCGCGGACAAGATCCATGAGTTCCTCGGCTGGTGCCAGGAGCTGGGTGTCCGGGTGGTCACCCTGTACATGCTCTCCACGGACAACATGAGCCGTTCCGGCGAGGAGCTTGACCTGCTCATGGGCATCATTGCCAACACGCTGGACCGGCTCGACGAGGACGCCGACATATCGGTCCACGCCATGGGCGCCCCGGAGCTCCTCCCGGACTACCTCGCGGACCGGCTGACCAAGCTCACGGCCAGGACGCCGGTGCGCGAGAAACTCCACGTGAACGTGGCCGTCGGCTACGGTGGCCGGCGCGAGATCGTGGATGCAGTACGCGAGCTGCTGCACGACGCCGTGGCGCACAAGGCGGACATCAGCGAACTCGCCGACTCCCTGAGCGTGGAGGACATCTCCCGCTTTCTCTACACCCGCGGCCAGCCCGATCCGGACCTGGTGATCAGGACCTCCGGTGAGCAGCGGCTCTCAGGCTTCCTGATGTGGCAAAGCGCCTACAGCGAGTTTTACTTCTGCGAGGCACTTTGGCCGGCCTTCCGGAAGGTGGATTTCCTTCGCGCCCTGCGCGACTACGCCGGCAGGCAGCGCCGCTTCGGCTCCTAGCCTTTTCCGGCGTCTGTTGGCCCCTTCGGGCCGCCGCCGTTCACGCCGAATTCACACAGCGGCAACAGGAATCGCCGGAAGAAGACGTTGGAAATTAGTTCGGGGCGATTTACGTTAAACCCATCAGCAGGCAAACCGCCGGCTGATCGGGGAGGCCAGTACATGGAGCGATTTTTCGCACCGGCTGTATGGGAGGCCGGATCCGGCCTCGTGGCCAATCCGCCTCACCAATAACAATTCCGGGCATGTGCCCCGGGGCTGGAGTCGATGTGGCTATTTCTGAACAACTGCCCGACGTCATCACGGACAAGGGTGAGAAGGCTACCTCTCGCGCCAAGCGAGCCAATTCAAAGACCGGTGCGGACACGAAAGACGCCGCAGCCGGTCTTGCTGTTTCCGGCCCACAGACTGAATCCCAGCCATCAGTCTCCACTTTCGTCATCGATACCTCCGTTCTGCTCTCCGACCCCCGCGCCCTGCTGCGGTTTGCGGAGCACGAAGTCGTTGTGCCGATCGTGGTGATCACCGAACTTGAAGGGAAGCGGCATGACCCCGAACTCGGCTACTTCGCACGGAAGGCGCTCCGGCTCCTTGATGACCTTCGCATCCAGCACGGGGGGCTGAACCGGCCCATCCCGCTGGGTGACGCCGGCGGTACGCTCATGATCGAGATGAACCACATCTCGGCCGAAGTCCTGCCGGCCGGCTTCCGCGCCGGGGACAACGACAGCCGCATCCTCGCCGTCGCCAAGAACCTCTCCAACGAGGGACGCAACGTCACCGTGGTGTCCAAGGACCTCCCCATGCGGGTCAAGGCCTCGGCCATGGGCCTGCTGGCCGATGAATACCGCAACGAGCTCGTCAAGGATTCCGGGTGGACCGGCGTCGCCGAGATCGATGCGAGCGACGAGGAGATCTCCACGCTGTACGGCCACGAGCCGGTCTTCATCCCGGCGGCCGCCGAGATGCCGGTCAACACCGGCCTTGTGGTGCTCTCCAGCCGGGGCTCGGCCCTGGGCCGTGTCGGTGCCGATAAGCAGGTCCGCCTGGTGAAGGGGGACCGCGACATTTTCGGCCTCCACGGGCGCTCCGCGGAGCAGCGGCTCGCCATCGACCTGCTGATGGACCCGTCGGTGGGCATCGTGTCCATGGGCGGCCGTGCGGGCACCGGTAAGTCGGCGCTTGCCCTGTGTGCCGGCCTCGAGGCGGTACTGGAGCGCCGCGAGCACCGCAAGGTGATCGTCTTCCGCCCCCTCTTCGCCGTGGGCGGCCAGGAGCTCGGTTACCTGCCGGGCTCGGAAGCCGAAAAGATGAACCCCTGGGCGCAGGCGGTATTCGACACCCTGGGCGCTCTTGTGAGCCAGGAAGTCGTGGAGGAGGTCATGGACCGCGGCATGCTGGAGGTCATGCCGCTGACCCACATCCGCGGACGCTCCCTCCACGATGCCTTCGTGATCGTGGATGAGGCCCAGTCCCTCGAAAAGAACGTTCTGCTCACCGTCATGAGCCGGATCGGGCAGAACTCGAAGATCGTCCTCACCCACGACGTTGCCCAGCGCGACAACCTCCGGGTCGGACGGCATGACGGCATCGCAGCCGTCGTCGAAACCCTGAAGGGCCACCCGCTCTTCGGCCACATCACCCTCACCCGGTCAGAACGCTCGCCCATCGCGGCGCTCGTCACGGACCTGCTCGAAGGGGCGTAACTAAGCACGGGTGTCGGAAGGGCCGTGGCCAGGTTCGCAGGGCCACGGCCCTTCGCCGTTGGGTGGGGAGCGAAACCAAGCTCAACCAGCGGGGATTCCCAGGAACTTCGCCGTGGGTTCGTGGCCTTCCACCTTTAGGTGCCATTCGGGGCGGCGGAAGGTTGCCGGCGTAAGGCGGACCCGTTGGACTGTTTCCTGCCTGCCGCCCCAGGACATGCGGGTCAGGCCGTTCAGTTCGTAGCCGAGCGAGCGGGAGACGCCCAGGGAGGCTGCATTCCAGTCGGCGGCTTCGGATTCGCAGACATCGGCGCCAAACCAGTCAAAGGCGTAAAGCGCGACGGCGGCCCGCATCTCCCTGCCGAAGCCGCGGCTTTGGGCGCTCCTCCGCAGCCATGATCCGGTGGTGACCGTGCGGAGAACCGAAAAGTCCCGCGCTGCGATGTCCTGGCACCCGAGGAAGGTGCCGTCGTGCCAGATGCCCAGCGTCAGTGTCCAGGAGTCCGGTGTGGAGGCGGCGCGGCACTGCCAGTACCAGCGGGCCATGTTGGGTCCCAGCTCGTCGGCGGGGACCGAGGTCCAAGGGGTGCTGAACGGATTGCGGCCCTCGTCGTGGATGCCGCTGGCAGCCGCTTCAACAGCCGCGGGGATGTGGTCGTCACGCAGTGGCCGCAGTGTGAGCCGGGGAGTGGCCAGGGTGAGCGCGAACGGAGGCCACACGGAGATCAGCTCGGTCATGCCGGAAGCCTAGCCGATGGACGCACCACAAGCGCCCGCAGCCCGCGTCTGGCGGGACCGCCGCTGTCAGCTGGTGTGGTGCGACAGCCCGAGGGACAGCCGGGTGTTGCCGGGCCCCTCCAGGACCAGGGCAATCGCCTGGTTGGGAAGCTCGAAGACCATGGTGGCGTCGACTGAATCGCCTTGCGGGAGCTGTGTCTTGCCGGGTGAGGTCCACAGCGGACGGAGGCTGCTGGCACCAAGCCCCGTCACCGTGAACTGCGACGCATCCACTGCGACGCCTTCACCTTCAAGAGCGGTGAACTGCACCAGTATCCGCACCCGGTGGGTACCCGCGGACGGGCCCTCGTCCAGCACCTGGACACGTTCCGGCGGAAGCCAACCGTCTTTTTCCAGCGGAATGACGCCGTTGACCCGGGCCGTTCCGCCGGGGATCACCGCGCTGGCGCCCAGGGGAGTGCTGGCCTCCGGCTTGGCGGTGAGGAAGAGATATCCCAGCACGAGTCCCAGGGCGCAGAGCAGGGAGAGCGGGATCAGCAGCAACTTCCTGCGGCGCCGCGTACCGGTCCTGCCGGTGACGGCCGTGTCAGGTGGTGCCGATACGTCTGGAGCCGTGGTTGACATGCCACGAGTTTGCGGCCGGCAGGTTGGGAAAAGCCTGCACAGACCCCCGCATACCGGGTGGCCCCTTAGGCCGGGTTGGGCCGCAGCGGCCACTGGATGTGCTCGCGCACATCGGTGAGGTTCATCGGCTCGGCCACAAAAAGATCATCAAGCATGTACTCGTCCACGGCCAGGATCCGGATGCGGTGCCCTGGAAGCTGACCCCCGCCGTCGAGCGGCTCGGCAACCACGCACACGCCGGTCCCGGCATCGAGGCGGATCCTGGTCCGGCCGGGGCCGCAGAGGGGTGCTGCCGGATCCAGCGGCCGGTACCCGGGGTTCGGTGAGACTACGGTTTCCAGCGCCGGGCGGCCTTCGTGCGCCACCTCCTGAACCGGCTCCAGCACTTCGACGGCGTTCGCGTTGGGGAACTCCAGCGGCACCGGGGCGTTGCCCGCCAGTTCCACCGGATCCAGTGCAGCCGCAAACCGGCCGTTTCCGAAGGAGGGTTCGCCGTACGCGGCTTCCGGACGGCGCCGCACCAGCCCGCCGTCGTCGTAGACCGGCGTCACCAGATGTGCAGGAAGAAGCCACGACTTCCGGGTGGCGCTGATGTACAGGCCGTCGCGGGAGTCGTTGATGCCGGTGGTGCTGCCGAGCAAGGTGCCGTCGCCGGACTCCAGGCGGAGGGCGCCGGGACGGCGCAGCCAGGCGCGGACAATGCCGCCGCCGGGACCGTCGCGGCCTGGAACGTCGCGGCCTGGAAATTCGGTGTATTCGAACCGCAGGGACTGCCATTTCCACGGGGACGAGCGGCACAGATTGCGAAAGGAGGCGGCCGACGCGGGCGTCGCACCGCCGCCGTGTTCCTGCCGGTGTTTGGCGTCCCAGGTCCCCATATCCACAGTTTACGCGCGGCCCCCAGCGGCAGGCCGGGCGAATCCAGTAGCATCCGAGAGTGATCCAACGACTTGCCGAATTGTGGGAAGCGGCACCGCCGGCATTCTGGCTGCTGCTGGCGGCGTGCGCCTACTTCGCCGTGATGGCGGTGCGGCTCACTGTCATCGACGTCCGGCACCACCTTCTGCCGAACCGGATTGTTTTTCCCTCCTATGGCATAGCCGGTGTGCTGCTGCTAGGGGCGGTGGTGACGCTCGCGGCGGCGGACCCCTCAGGGCTGCCCGACGGCGCTGCCCGCCTTTTCGGCGTACCCGCACTGAGGATTGCGGCCGGGGGAGCGGTGCTGTGGCTCTTCTACTTTGTGCTGCGGCTGGTGTACCCGCCCGGCATGGGGTTCGGGGACGTGAAACTCGCCGGTGTCCTGGGGCTGTACCTGGGCTACCTCGGCTGGCCGCATGTTTTCGCAGGGACGTTCGCCGCGTTCCTGCTCGGCGGCCTCTGGAGCATCGGCCTGTTGGCACTGCGGCGCGGAACCCTCAAGTCGGCCATTCCGTTCGGTCCGTTCATGCTGGCCGGAGCGGCCGCGGCGATGGTCCTACTGCCTGCCTGACTGGCACCCCAACCACGGCGCGAACGCACAGTTGAGCCCCGGGGCACGGCGCGAACGCACACTTGAGCCCCGGGGCACATGCCCCGGGGCCCACCAAAGCCGTGCCAAGCGGCAGGTCAGCGGCGCTGGCCGGCCAGCTCACCGTCGTCGTCCTTCACACCGTCAGCGGAACGAACTGTCGGTTCGAGCATTGCCGGTTCACGAACGGCGGCCTCGCGCAGGGCGGCCTCAAGAAGCTCGGCTTCCTCGCCGCGCGCCACCATGCCTGCGGTGTCCGAGAGCGGGATCTGCTTCAGCGTGATGGCCAGGATCAGTGCGACGGCGATGAACGGGACGAGGTACGAGAACACCGGCGCAAGGGAGTCGACGTAGGCGTTGACGCGGCCAAATTGCCGGTCATGCCCGACAGAGAACGCCAGCGGCCGCCCGCCTTCGCAACAGAAGGTGGGCGGCCGCCGTCGTACTTTTTGTAAATCAGGCCTTGTGGGCCGGAGCCGTCATGGTGGTGACGTCCAGTGCCTTGTCCAAGTCGGCCTCGGAAACCTTGCCTTCGCCGTCGCCGACGAAGCCGAGCTTCTCGGTGGCCTGGCGGACGGTCAAGCCCTCCTTGACAGCGGTCTTGGCGATCTTGGCGGCGTTTTCGTAGCCGATGAACTTGTTCAGCGGGGTAACGATGGACGGCGACGCCTCGGCGAGGAAGCGGGCGCGCTCGACGTTGGCGGTGATGCCGTCGATCATCTTGTCTGCCATGACGCGGCTGGTGTTGGCCAGCAGGCGGACAGACTCGAGCAGGTTGGCGGCCATGACCGGGATGCCGACGTTCAGTTCGAAGGCGCCGTTGGTGCCGGACCAGGCGATGGCGGTGTCGTTGCCGATGACCTGGGCGCAGACCATGATGGACGCCTCGCAGATGACGGGGTTGACCTTGCCCGGCATGATCGAGGAGCCCGGCTGCAGGTCCGGAATGGCGATTTCGCCGAGGCCGGTGTTGGGGCCGGAGCCCATCCAGCGCAGGTCATTGTTGATCTTCATGAAGGAGATCGCGATGTTGCGCAGCTGGCTGGACGCTTCGATGAGGCCGTCGCGGTTGGCCTGGGCCTCGAAGTGGTCGCGGGCCTCGGTCAGCGGCAGGCCGGTGTCGGTGGCGAGCAGTTCGATGACGCGCTCCGGGAAGCCTGCCGGGGTGTTGATGCCGGTGCCCACGGCGGTGCCGCCGAGGGGCACTTCGGCCACGCGGGGGAGCGCGGCGTTGATGCGCTCGATGCCGTAACGGACCTGCGCGGCGTAGCCGCCGAATTCCTGGCCGAGGGTGACCGGGGTGGCGTCCATCAGGTGCGTGCGGCCGGACTTGACGACGTCCTTGAACTCAACGGCCTTGCGCTCCAGCGATTCGGCGAGGTAGCCGAGGGCCGGGATGAGGTCGTTGATCAGGGCCGAGGTGGCTGCAACGTGGACGGAGGTGGGGAACACGTCATTGGAGGACTGCGAGGCGTTGACGTGGTCATTGGGGTGGACCACCTTGTCGCTGCCGGCAGCCTTCAGGGCGCGGGACGCCAGCTCGGCGAGGACCTCGTTGGTGTTCATGTTCGAGGACGTGCCGGAACCGGTCTGGAAAACGTCGATGGGGAAGTCGCCGTCGTACTTGCCCGTGGCCACCTCGTCGGCAGCGTCCGCGATCGCCTTGGCCAGCTCGCCGTCGAGCACACCCAGTTCAGCGTTGGCCTGGGCAGCGGCCTTCTTGACCCGGGCCAGCGCCTCAATGTGGGCGCGTTCCAGGGTTTTTCCGGAGATCGGGAAGTTCTCGACTGCACGTTGCGTCTGCGCGCGGTACAGGGCGTTCACGGGGACGCGGACTTCGCCCATCGTGTCATGTTCAATGCGGAACTCTTCAGTGGAAGTCATGGGGCTAGCTTAGGACGCCCGGGCGCCGCATCGAAAACCGTGAACGGCTTGCTACAGACGGCCCGCCCGGGCGCTTTCAGCCCGCTTCTAGAGGTCCCCGATTCCGGAAACAAGCTCCGCGTGGCCCTCGCCGAGGCTGTACGAGAGCCCGATGACCGCGGCCCGGCCCGACTCGATTGCGTCCGAAATCACACGTGAGCTGTCCACGAGGCGCTGGGAGGTCTGCTTGACGTGCTCCACCACCATGTCGTTGACCTCCGTCTGCTCGTTCCGCAGGGAGGTGAGGACCGACGGCGTGATGCGCTCCACGAGGTCGCGGATGAAGCCCACAGGCATCTGGCCGGTTTCGACGGCGGATTTCGTGGCACTGACCGCGCCGCAGCTGTCGTGGCCGAGCACCACGATCAGCGGCACGCCGAGCACGCCGATGCTGTACTCGAGTGAGCCCAGGACTGCGTCGTCAATGACCTGGCCCGCGGTCCGGACGACGAAGACGTCGCCGAGTCCGACGTCGAAAATGATTTCAGCGGCGAGCCGCGAGTCCGAGCAACCGAAGATCACCGCGAAAGGGTGCTGGTTCTCCACCAGCGAGGACCGCCGGGAGGCGTCCTGGTTCGGGTGCGAGGATTCACCGGTTACGAAGCGTTCGTTGCCTTCGCGCAGACGGCGCCAGGCCAGGGCAGGAGTCAGGTAAGTTGTCACGGCCCCACCTTACGGTGCGGGGCTCGCCGAGGGGGAAACGGTGACAGCAGGGTTACTTTCCAGGGACTTGACGACGGCGGCAGCCAGAACCGCGAATTCCTCCAGGTTGGCGTCTCCCGCCAGGACCACGGTGGAACCGCGGTAGGCGAGCACCATGCTCTTTTCGCCCTTGCCGGTGTCATGGAGTTCCCATTCCCTGCCGCCGGCGTTGCGGGTGCCGGTGACCGGGGCGCTCTTGGTCTGCTGCACGAGCCAGGTGGGGTTGGCCTTGCTGGTCTGTGTCAGGCCGATGAATTTTTCCTTCGGGGTCACGTACCCGACCTCCCAAGCCGCGACGCCCGTGCCCGAGGCCGCCGCCCAGCGGGCGTAATTCGGGCGGAATGTGTCACCCGCCGCGGGGGCCACCGGTGTGAATCCCGCCACACCCTTGGCGTTGCTGGCGACGGCGCTGACGTCGATGTTGGGCCGGAAGCCGTCCGACTTCGGGGACGGATTCATCAGGACGATAGGCAGGAACGCAGCGACGCTTACCAGCAGGGCGATGATCATTCCGATCACCGAGGCATTCGCCCGTTTTGCGGCAGCCGCGGGGATTATCGGCTTGACGGGCTGGCTGGCCGTAGCTGGGGAGGGGGTGGAAGCCTGCGCGCGGCTCGAAGGGGCGGACTGGTCCTGCATATCACTCACCCTTCTATAGTCGCCCATGCGGGGTCCGAACTCACATTCGAAGGCGGCAGCGGTGAGGCCGGCCGTGCGTTACGAGGCGGGGTCATTCGCCGCCCAGGGTCCCGCGGCGGCGACTATGATCAGTTACAGAGGAATCACCGCGATGGTCGACCCAGGCCTTGCGGGTCCAATGATCGCCACTCGAAGAAGAGGTTCACGTGTCACCAGCGTCCATCACCCAGAAGTACTCAACGCTTTCCCCGTCGCTCGCCGTCGGAATTGACGAGCCGGACCGCAACCTCGCCCTTGAACTTGTCCGCGTCACTGAAGCCGCGGCAATCGCCGGCGGCCACTGGGTGGGCTTCGGCGACAAGAACAAGGCGGACGGCGCGGCCGTCGACGCGATGCGTTCCTTCCTTCAGACCGTCCACTTCAACGGCGTCGTGGTCATCGGTGAAGGCGAAAAAGACGAAGCCCCGATGCTGTTCAACGGCGAACAGGTTGGTGACGGCACCGGCCCCGAGTGCGACGTCGCCGTCGACCCCATCGACGGAACCCGCCTGACCGCACTGGGCATCAACAACGCCCTGGCTGTCCTGGCCGTCGCCGAGCGCGGCTCCATGTTCGACCCCTCCGCCGTGTTCTACATGGAGAAGCTGGTCACCGGTCCTGAAGCCGCCGACATGGTTGACCTGCGTTTGCCGGTCAAGCAGAACCTGCACCTGATCGCCAAGGCCAAGGGCGTGAAGGTCAACCAGCTCAACGTCATGATCCTGGACCGTGACCGCCACCGCCCGCTGGTCGAGGAAATCCGTGAAGCCGGCGCGCGCACCAAGTTCATCATGGACGGCGACGTTGCAGGTGCCATTGCGGCTGCCCGTTCCGGCACCGGCGTTGACGCCCTCATGGGCATCGGCGGAACCCCGGAAGGCATCGTGGCGGCGTGCGCCATCAAGTCCCTGGGCGGCGTGATCCAGGGCCGGCTGTGGCCCACCAGCGACGACGAGAAGCAGAAGGCGATCGACGCCGGCCACGACCTCGATCGGGTCCTGTCCACCAATGACCTCGTCACCAGCGACAACTGCTACTTCGCCGCCACCGGCATCACGGACGGCGATCTCCTCCGCGGCGTCCGTTACAACAAGGAGAAGGTCCTGACGCAGTCAATCGTCATGCGCTCCAAGTCCGGCACCATCCGCTTCGTGGACGGCGAGCACCAGGCCAGCAAGTGGGAAGGCTACGCCCGCAAGAGCTAGCCCCTCCGCTTTCCCAGCGCCCTCCTAGCGCGAACGAACACTTGAGCCCCGCATCCGCCATGGATCCGGGGCTCAAGTGTTCGTTCGCGCTTGTTTGCGAGCCGATCGACGCTCAGGTTCCCGATGCCTGGCGCCGAAGCCGCCCCTGCAGCGTTGCCCTGACCTTCTCGAGAACGAAAGGCTTCTCACCGTCGAGGTCATCTTTGAAAATTCTGAGCTCGGTCCAGCCGAGGCGCTCCGTGGTTTCCTTACGCTTCCTGTCACGGGCGGCTTGGACCGGATCCGAATGGTGCGCGCCGTCGTATTGCAGCGCGAGTCGGTATTGCGGATAGGCGGCGTCGGGCCAGACCGCGGGCTGGCCCCAACCATTGCGGATCACATGGTTTAGAACTGGTTCGCCAAGCTTGGTGCGGGCAAGAACCAGGCGCATTCTGGTCTCCTGCGGGGAGTCAGCCCCAACGCGGATCTCGGAGAGTGCGAGCCGCGCCGTCTTCATGCCCCGCATGCCCGGGTGCGCCGCAATCATGCGCCGCAGGTCATCGATCGTGGCCAAGGGAGTCCTTGGTTTCGGGAAGTCCGGCCCGTGGGCAACCACCACCGAGTCTCCTGCGGCGATCAGCTCATCAACACTGAGAAGGCCGGCCAGATCAAGCCACGTCCTGGCCGGTGAGGTAACCCGGACGCCGTGGTGCATCACCACCTCGCCGGGCTTGAAAGTCATCCGGTGACCAATCACGTTGCGCCGCCGCGGCTGGCTTCCGTCCCGGTCACGGGCAACATGGATCCGCCAGTCCTCCTGCATCCAGCCAGGAAGGCCAAACTCCCAGATGCGGGCGCCGGAGTGGTGGGTGAGGGTGGACTTGTCATCCAGCGCAGTGTAGGCGCGCAGGTTCGCCGGAGTCGTCGCATCCCCCTGCAGTGGAACGCGGATCCCGCGTGAAGGAATGGCTACATCAGGTTTCCGCTGACGCCGCCGGGACACCCCCGCGGCAGCGGCGTGGGATGAAGTGAATGATCCTCCGAGCAAGTCACGGGGAAGCGGCGAGAGACCCATGCTTCAGTGTGCAACGGTCGAAGAGTCCATTGGACGTTATCCACAGGAGCATCCCTGCTTTTAGCGCGAACGAACACTTGAGCCCCGGAAATTTCCGGGCAGCGGGGCTTAAGTGTCCATTCGCGCTCAGGGGGTGGGGCTTAAGTGTTCGTTCGCGCTCAGGGGGTGGGGCGCTTGATGAGGGCCTTGATGCCGTCGCGGAGTTTGCGGGCCACCTGGTAGGCCGCGTAGCGGGGCCGGTTGACGGGCAGGTCCCAGGTGCCGGGGTAGGCGATCTCGCGCCCGCCGAAGGACTTCTTGAACGCGGTGAACCCTGCCCACTTGTGGTCGGGCTGGTCGGCGGGGGCCACGCCCCACAGGTCCACGTGCTTCAGGCCCTTCTCCTGGGCATCGGCCATGAGCGTCACCAGCAGGGGAATGCCCGCGCTGAGCTTGCGGTGGGTGTCATCCATGGCCGCGTGGGCGTACGTCCGGGTGTCCGCCGAATCGTAGGCCAGCGCTGCCGCCACCGGGCCACCGTGCAGATCGGCGATGAACAATGTGGCCGCGCCTGCTGGCATCAGGGACTGGGCCACCTGCGTCAGGTACTCGTCGCTCTGCGGTTTGAAGCCGTTCCGCCGTGCCGTCATGTGCAGGAAGTTCAGGAGCACACGGATGTCCTCGGGATCCTGCGTGCTGCGGAACGTGACGCCCTTCTTATGGATGTTCCGGTACAGGTTGCGGTTGACCGGCTTCATCTCCGCCAGGACCTCCTTGAAGTCCCGGTCAAGGTCCACGATCCAGCTGAGTTCGGGCTGCTGGTTGACCGGGGCAGGCTGCAGGCCACGGCTCCGCAGTGCCTCGGGCGCGCCCTCAGGATCGAGACCCGCAGTCACCGGCTCGATCCGGATGAAGACGGCGCCGCAGGACTTCGCCAGTGCCCGGAGGGCCACCAGTGCGGCGTCGAACGCCTCAACCGACTCGGCCACAGGCCCATAGGGCGCATAAAGGACCTTGCCCGCGGGGTTCTTTTCCTCGATGGCCAGGAAACTCCAGCCGGGACCGGATTGCCGGTGCACGTGGCGTCCCAGTGACTTCTGGAAGTCCTCCCAGGCTTTCGTTTGCAGGAAATACTCCACAGCGGTCAGGCCTTCATCGAGGTGGTCACGGCGAAGGCCACGGCGTTCTCCGTGGCCCCGGACACGGGATGGACGTTGACGGGAGCGTCGGTGTCCGGCAGGAAGGCACTTGCGCCGTGGCCCAGCTGAAGGTCGCCCTTCGGCGAGTCAAGGATCACGGAACCGGCAACGACGATAACCACCGCGGCGCCCGACTGTGCCAGCGGAACAGGCTCGCCGTCCGGCTGCAGTTCGATCCGCTGGAGCTGGAACTCGCGGAACGGCGGGAAGTACAGTTCCTGTCCGAGTTCGGAGGTTTCCCGCTGGAGCATGGGAACGTCCACCGATTCGAAGGCGATCGTGTTCAGCAGCTCGGGAATGTCGATGAATTTGGGCGTCAGTCCGCCGCGGAGCACGTTGTCCGAGGACGCCATCACCTCGACGCCGAGGCCGTGCAGGTAGGCGTGGACTTTGCCGGCCGGGAGGTACACGGCCTCACCGGGTTTGAGGGACAGCCGGTTCAGCAGGAGCGAGATCAGCACGCCGGGATCGCCGGGGTATTCGCTGTTGAGGCTCAGTACCGTGGAAAGCTCGAGCTGGTATGGGGCCAGGGGTGCGCCCGAGGCCAGCGCGTCGACCACCCGGGACGTGGCTTCCCTGACGGCCTCGCCCCCGGCGATCAGCCGTTCGAAGGCCGACCTCAGCGCCGTCACCTCCTCAGGCTGCGAGAGGTCGTCAATGACGTCCTTCAGAACCTGCGGGACACCGTTCCCGGGGAGCTCAAGGCAGCCGGCCAGGTGGAGGAAGATGTCGCGGGACTTCTTCGGTTTCCGGAAACCGCACAGCGACTCGAACGGAGTCAGCGCGAAGATCATCTCCGGCTTGTGGTTGTCGTCATGGTAATTGCGGTTTGCTGCGTCGGCCGGTATGCCGGCGGCGTTTTCGCGGGCGTAACCGGCCCGGGCCTGCTCAAGGCTCGGGTGCACCTGCAGCGACAGCGGCTTGGCGGCGGCGAGGAGCTTAGCCAGGAACGGCAGCCGCGGACCGAACTCGGCCACCGAAGCCGCGCCCAGAAAATGTTCCGGGTCCTCGCCGATGAGTGCGTCCAGGGGCGTCGTCGTGCCGTCCGGCCGGATGGCCACTGACGGCGAGTCAGGATGGGCACCGATCCACAGCTCGGCTTCCGGACCGCCGGACTCCGGCCGGCCGAGCAGGCTGGCTATCGCCGTCGTTGATCCCCAGGCATACGGCCGCAGGACATTCTCTATCTGGTACACGCCTGGTGTTCCCCCTTTTTTGATGTACGTATTGCTCAAAGCGTGCTGCGGCTATTGCTCAAAGCGGTGCACACTGGCCGTTGGTGGCCACGAGGTCGCGGATAGCCTGCTCGTTGCCCTCACGCTTGAACTGGTTCAGCATCGCTTCCGTGATCGGTTCCCCCTCAGGGGTGGTGGTCACCGGGGTGAAGTCCGACGACGACGATGGTGACGGTGAGGGGGTGGTGGCCGGAAGGCCCGCCAGGGGACCTGCCGCGCCTGCGGCGGAGAGCCTGCCGGGCACGGAACCCGACTGCACCAACGTGTCCTCCAACGCGGGGTCCCCCGGCGCGGCGGCCGGCGACGATTCGGAGCTGGCGGACGCGAGCAGCTTCTTGACCCGGTCATGGATCTGGTCGAAGTCGGGCACCGTGGAGAAGGACGCGTCGAAGTCCGGCGGGCCGATGGTGAGCCGTTTGATGTCCTGGCCCTTGGCCTTCATGGCCAGATCCACGAAGCTGCCGAGCTGGCTGGCGGAGACGTTGGAGTCCACCACCTTCGTGCCGGCGTTGGCGATGTCCTCGAATTTCGCCAGCAGCGTTGCGGGGTCCAGCTGTTTCAGCATGGCCTGCTGGACGCACTGCTGCCGCGCGATCCTGGCGTAGTCGTCCACGAATTCCCGGGACCGGCCGTACCAGAGGGCGTGGTAGCCGTCCAGCTTCTGTTCTCCGGCCGGAATCCAGCCCAGGGGCATCCCGTGGATGCCGTTGGCCTCGTCAATCATGTCGCCGCTGATGGGCACCCAGCCGCCGGCTTTGATCCGGATGCCGCCCATCGCGTCAATCAGCTTCGCGAAGCCGTCCATGTCCACCAGCACATACGCCTGCACGGTGATGCCGAGCGTGCCCGAAACCGCTTCCAGGGTGGCCTGCGCTCCGGGATCGGCGACACCGGGGTAGAGGTCCTTGTGCTCGTTCGTGACCTCGGTGTTGATCGCGTTGATGAGGCATTCGTCGCCGCAGTTGTAGCCTTCAGGATAGATCTTCCGCATGGGCGAACCCTCGCTGAACTGGGCGTTCTGCAGGTTGCGCGGCACGGAAATGATGGCTGTCTGGCCGGATTTGGCGTCCACGCTGAGCACCGACAGGCTGTCCGGGCGCCGGCCGGTCCGGTCTGCACCGGCGTCGCCGCCCATCATGAGGAAGTTGTAGCGGCCGTCCACCGGGTCGATGGCCGGCCCGCCGGCAAAGATGCTGCCGATGGCATTCCGGCTGACGTTCAGCAGGTAGGCGGCGTACCCCAGCGATCCGCTGCTCACCACCATGGCGAGGACAAGGACAACCACGACGGCGGGCCGCATCCGGGTGGGCAGCAACACCGGCCGGATAAGCCGCAGGGTGTTGACGAACAGCACCAGCCAGCCCACTGCCAGCGCGGCAAGGATAAGGACGATGAGCAGCGACGCAACCGGATTGGTGATGATGTTGATCAGCAGGGTCCGGTTGGTGAACAGCAGTACCAGGGCAAGGACCACGAGCAGCCAGGCGCTGAGCGTCACGCGCAAGGCGATCCGGCCAAGCTTGCGGTCGCCGGCCACGATCTGGGCGCTCCCGGGCACCAGCAACGTGAGCAGGATCAGCAGGAACGCGCGCTTGGTCCGGACAGGTTCAGCAGCGCTCGACGGGTTGCGGACGGGATCCGTCAGCGGGCCCTGGGACGGCAGGTCGGTGTTGGACATCGCAGACCCTACCGGCCGCTCCGGAGAGCCACGTTTGCGTCGGAGAAGACTTCGTTGACTTTCTGGCGCAGGTTGGCGCCCTTCCGGCTCGCCACATCATTGAGTTCCTGGGCGAAGTCCAGGAGCTCCGTGCGGAGGCGGGCGGAGAGGTCATCAGTGCCGGACGCCAGCATGCGGACGGCGAGCAGGCCTGCGTTCCGGGCCCCCGCGATGGAGACCGTGGCCACCGGGACCCCGGCGGGCATCTGCACGATGGAGAGCAGGGAATCCATGCCGTCCAGGGTCTTGAGCGGGACCGGAACACCGATCACGGGCAGGGGAGTGACTGACGCCAGCATGCCCGGCAGGTGCGCGGCGCCGCCGGCGCCGGCAATGATCACGCGGAGGCCGCGCTCGTGCGCGGTCTGTCCGTAGCGGATCATCTCCGTGGGCATGCGGTGGGCGGAGACAACATCCGCCTCAAACGGAATGCCGAACTCGGCCAGGGCATCGGCCGCAGCCTCCATGACGGGCCAGTCCGAATCCGAGCCCATGACGAGGCCTACGAGGGGAGCGGGGGCACCGGTTTCCGGGGCTGCAGCGGATTCGTGGCTCATGGGGTCTCCTCGATGGTGCCTGATGCCGCGGCCGGCAGTCTGCCGTCGCGGATGATGTTCGCCACAACGGTGGCCCGCTGGCGGAGGGAATCAACGTCCGCAGCGGACGCGCCCACCAGGTTGACGTGCCCGATCTTTCGGCCGGGACGCACGGACTTGCCGTAGCAGTGGACCTTGGCGGCCGGTTCTGCCGCCAGCGCCGCCGGGAAGGCGGAGAAGAGGTCCTGGTTGTCGCCGCCCAGGAAGTTCTTCATCACGGCGACCTGGCCGAGGACGTCAGTCGCGCCCAGGGGCAGGTTCAGGACCGCCCGCAGGTGCTGTTCGAACTGGCTGGTGACGGAGCCGTCCTGCGTCCAGTGCCCGGTGTTGTGGGGCCGCATCGCCAATTCATTGATCAGGAAGCCGACGCCGCTGCCGGGCGTCTCGAACATCTCCACGGCCATGACGCCGGTGACGCCAAGTTCATTCGCGATCCGGAGGGCCGCCTCCTCGGCGGCCGCAGCCACCTCAAGCGAAATGTTCTGTGCCGGGGCGATCACTTCGTCGCAGACGCCATCCACCTGGATGGTGTGGACCACCGGCCAGGCGCGGGACGCCCCGTCCGGAGTGCGGGCAACGAGTGCCGAGAGTTCGCGGCTGAACTCGACCTTGGCCTCCGCGAGGAGCGGGCTCATGGCCTCGAACCAGTCGGCGGTCTCTGCGGCTTCCTCGGCGGAACCGACGATCCGCACGCCCTTACCGTCGTAGCCGCCGCGCGGGGTCTTGAGCACCACGGGCCAGCCGATCCGGTCCCCGAAGCTGACCAGCCCGGCGACGTCGTCCACTGCGGCCCACTCGGGATTGGGCAGCTCGAGGCGGTCGATGGCGGCGCGCATTACCAGCTTGTCCTGGGCGTTGACCAGCGCGTCCGGGCCGGGCTGGACGTTCACTCCGGCTTCGATCAGGGCATAGAGGTGGTCGCCCGGGACGTGCTCGTGGTCAAAGGTCATCACGTCCAGGCCCTTGGAGAATTCCATCAGGGCCGCGAGGTCCTTGTAGTCGCCCACGGGGGCATTGGGGACGGCGGAGACTGCGGATACGTCTTCGCCTTCAGCCAAAACACGGAGTTCAAAGCCCAGGGCGGTGGCGGCGGGGGCCATCATGCGCGCAAGCTGGCCGCCGCCAACCACGCCGATTACTGGAAAAGTCACATGTTCCAGCCTACAGAAAAGGAGCGCGGTTGCTGTCTTTCATGGCTGTGAAGCTCCCCAAGTCGCCCGATTTCGGCTGCGCAGCTGCGGATGGGGCCGTCCGGCGCAGGGACGCACTGAGGTTACTCCCGGGAAACGGCGCTAAAATGGAAGCTTGGCCCAACGGCCCCCACTATTCAGACGGCCACGGAGGGTCATGATTAACACACTTGCAGAGCGCATCCGGGGACTCGCCTCGCTTTTCTGGCGCGAGGTGGCGAAGTTCGGTGCCGTGGGCGGTGTGGCGTTTGTCATTGACAACGGGTTGACTTATTACCTGATGCACGGACCCATGACGGACAGCGAGGCCAAGGCCCGCTTTGTGGGCGCCAGCGTCGCCACCGTCTTTTCCTGGATCGCCAACCGTCTCTGGACGTTCCGGCACCGCCGCCAGGCCAACGTGCTCCGTGAATTCCTGATGTTCATCCTCATCAACGGCATCGGCATCGGCATCTCCACCGGCTTTACGGCCCTCGCCAAGTATTCCCTGGGCGTCACGGACAAGAACATGCTCTTCGCCGCTGGCGTCGTGGGCATTCTGGTGGCAACGGTTGTCCGCTTCTTCGCCTACCGGTTCCTCGTCTTCAACCAGGAACTGGACCAGGAACCGGAGTTCGCGCACGACCACGAGATCATCGAGGTGCACCACCACTCCGCCCAGCCGGCTGAGCGTGTCCTGGAACCGGACGTTGATGACCCCGAGCGGCCCGTCCGGCCAAGCTAGGCCCGGCCTTCCGGTCTAGCTCCGTCCGGCCGGGCTGGCAGCTCACTCGCCGTGGATGCGCTCGGCTGCCAGAAGCTTCTCCGTCAGCTCCACATCGCCATGGACCAGAACCACCGAACCGTCGCTCTTCCACGCGCCAAGGGCGTTGGCCAGCGCCGCCTCGAGGCCGTCGGCCGCACGCACCAGGAGCCTCGCGCTCGGCTCGTGGCCCGCGGCAAACTCCGCCAGGAGGGCCTCATGCCGGACGGCTGCCCCCTCTGAGCTGCGGACCGCGGGAGCACCCGGGTCGGGGTCATTGTGGGCCATGAACACGTCACCGTGGGAGCGGACCTCCGCGGCGTAGTCGAGAACTCCGGCGGGCAGGTCGCCCGGCCATCGCATCGCCAGGGCAGGCAGCGGAACTGCAACGACGGCGTCGAACCCGTCCTCTGCGGCGTCCGGCTCGGACGTGGCGAGCAGGTCCGCGTCGCCGGGTCCGAGCACCACTTCCATACCCAGCTGCCAGGCGGCGAGGGCCCAGATAATGGATTTCCAGTGTGCGGGCAGGTCCAGCCGCAGCCGCATTCCCGGCTCGGCGTCGAGTTCGTCCTGGAGCAGGTTGCTGGTCTTTGCGACCCAGTTGTCCAGCACGCGCCCGGAGAGTTCCACCCGCTCCGCGTCCGGGCCGTACCAGGTCAGGCGCGGTGAGGTGGAGTGG
Organism: Arthrobacter globiformis; assembly: GCF_030817195.1. NCBI lineage: Bacteria > Bacillati > Actinomycetota > Actinomycetes > Micrococcales > Micrococcaceae > Arthrobacter > Arthrobacter globiformis. Next base: position 1,723,815 of record NZ_JAUSYZ010000001.1, read on the forward strand.
CCCGAGCGCAGGGCCGTCATCAGATCAGTGGCCGGGATGTTCATGGCTTCATCTTGCCACGCCTTTTGGCGTGATCTCCGGCACAACATTTTGTAACGTCCTTTGCCTTAACCACCCGACCGGCGGCAGAATTGCCGGAATTGCACGCGCGCCGGACGGGATACTAAGCTTGCTGTCAAATTCCGGGCGGGCGCCGGGCGGCGCGGGAAAAAAATTCCCGGGCGTGGCGCGCCTGCTGATCGGGCCCGGCATTGATTATTATTCCGTCGCGGCTTGACTCCCCCCTACTTACACGCGTGTAATTAGATATCGAAAAGCCGCGGCGAACTCTCGGGAACACCACGTAGTGTCCTGAACGTCGGGGCCGGGGGCCGCACTACTCAGGAGGGGACGCCATGGGGCAAGCGGAGCGTATGCATGATGATGCTGTTATGGCCGGCCAGGCCACAGCAAAGTACAGGTCTCGGGGGGTACCCAGCGACTGGTACGTAGATCCGGCTGATCCGGACGCCGCGGAGCGGTACAACAAGGACACGTCTGCCTCGCTGCAGGACCAGGCCACGGCCTTCCTGGCCCAGCATGACGCCCTCCAGAACGAGTCCCTGCTGGCCGGCCGGCCGGAGCAGGACGAGGACGATCTTGATCCCCCCATGGAGATCCGGAATCCTGGACCCTCCACCCTGGCCCAGCCGGTGTGGATCGGGTTGCCGCTGGGACAGGATTTCGACGACGAAGGCGAGCTTGGGTGGCAGACCGACGCGCTGTGCGCCCAGACAGATCCGGAGGCCTTTTTCCCGGAAAAGGGCGGTTCCACACGGGACGCCAAGAAGGTCTGCGGAGCGTGCAGCGTCCGGTCGCAGTGCCTGGAGTACGCACTGGCGAATGACGAACGGTTCGGGATTTGGGGTGGCCTCTCCGAGCGTGAGCGCCGACGGCTGAGGAAGCGAGCAGTCTAATTCTTCAGGAAGTACACGTCACTGCCGTTGTGATCGCCCACAACGGCAGTGATTATCTGCCCAGGACACTTTCAGCGCTGGCGGCACAGACCCGGCCGGCGGACACCGTGATCGGGGTGGATACCGGCTCACAGGACAATTCGGCTGCCCTCCTGCAGCGCGCCATCGGCGACGCCAATGTCATAACCGTCAATGGCGGCAGGACGGGAATGGGCGGCGCCGTGCGGGCCGGCCTGGCCGCCCTGGCCCCCTGGAACCGGCGGGGCACGCAGGACCAGTCCGAATGGATCTGGCTGCTGCACGACGATGCGGCACCCGCCCCCGAGGCGTTGGCCGAACTCCTGCACGCCGTGGAGCGTGCCCCCTCCGTTACGGTCGCGGGCTGCAAGCAACTGGACTGGAACGCCAAACGGCGCCTCATCGACGTCGGGCTTTCCACCAGCCGCTGGGCCGAGCGGCTCACGCTGATCGAGGCGGACGAACTCGACCAGGGGCAGTACGACGGACGTTCCGACACCTTCGCCGTCAACTCCGCCGGCATGCTGGTTCGGCGGGACATCTGGGAGCACCTCAAAGGGTTTGACCCCGCGCTTCCCGGCACGGGCGACGACGTCGACTTCTGCTGGCGGAACCGGCTGGCCGGGCACCGGGTGGTGGTGGTCCCCAGCGCGAGGATGTTCCACGTCTCCCACCGGCCGCACGCGCTTGGCACGGCCTCGGCCGCACGCCGCGCACAGGTCCACCTGCGGCTAAAGCACGCCCCGCTGTGGGCGCTGCCGCTGCACGCCGCCGGCGCCCTCTTCGGGAGCCTCCTCCGGCTGGTCTTCAGCATCGCCGTGAAGGATCCCGGCTACGGCTTTTCGCAACTCCTGGCCACGGCGGCGGCCCTCGCCAGGCCCGCCGCCCTCGCCCGTGGACGGCGCAACGCTGCCCGCACCCGCCGCGTCCGCCGGTCCGTGGTCAAAGCCCTGCAGACCGAACGGCGCGAAGTGTGGGGCCACCGACGCTCCCTGATGGAAGCGCTTGGCGCGGACGACGCCCGGGCCTCCGAGGACAGCAACGATCCGCTGGAGGAGCAGCCCAGCGGCGACTCGACGGACGACTTCGCAGCCCTGTCCACGAACGAGCGGGGCTGGGTGGGCAACGGTGCCGTCGCCGCCGTGATCCTTGCCACCGTGGCGTCCTTCGCCGGCCTTGCCGCGCTTTTCCAGGCCGACGCCGCCGCCGGCGGAGCGCTCCTGCCGGTCTCAGCCCGCCTGGAGGACATCTGGCACCACGCCTCCAGCTGGTGGATCGGACTGGGCGCCGGACTTCCGGGGCACGGCGACCCCTTCGGCTACGTCCTCTGGATCCTCGGCCTGCTGGGCGGAGGCAACGCCAACGGTGCCGTCATCTGGCTCCTTCTGCTGGCCATGCCGCTCTCCGGCCTGACTGCCTGGTTCGCCGCCGGTGCCCTGACCTCCTACCGCCGCTTCCGGCTGGCGGCTGCCCTGGTCTGGGCCGCGGCGCCCGCCCTGCAGGTGGCCGTCAACCATGGGCGCATCGGAGCCCTGCTGGCGCACCTCATGATGCCGCTGCTGGTCCTCGCACTGCTGCGGGCTACCGGCTCCGCGTTCGGACGCGGCCGTTTCGCCCCCGTTCTGGCGGGCAGTCTCGCGGACCAGCCGCCAGCCAAGCCCGGCGTCAATGGCACGCCGTCGTGGACGGCAGCCGCGGCCGCCGGGCTGGCGCTGGCGGTCATCACGGCTGCCGCCCCGTCGCTCCTGCTGCCGGCCGCCGTTGGCATCATCCTCCTGAGCCTGGTGCTGGGGACACGCGGACGCACGATCTGGTGGGCGCTCCTGCCGAGCGCTGCGCTGTTTGTGCCGTTTGCGCTGTCCACCCTCGACCGGCCCAGGGCGCTGTTGGCCGACCCTGGACTGCCGCTGCCCTTCGAAGCTGCTCCGGTGTGGCAGCAGATCCTGGGCCAGCCGCTCAGTTTCGACCCCGCCGGCGGTCTCGCCGGGCTGGAACTCTTTTCCGGCGGCTCCGTTCCCTGGGCGCTGCTGCTGGCCCTCCTGATCGGAGCCCCGCTGCTGGCGCTGGCCGTTACCGCGCTCTTTGTTCCGCTGCGGGTCCACCCGGACCGCCGCGGGCGTGTCGCCAGGGCCCTCTGGGCAGCGGCGTTGCTTGCGCTGGCTGGCGGATGGCTGGCAGCGCACGTCGCCACCGCGGCCGGCACCCAGGCGCTCATTGTGCCTTTCACCGGTCCGGCCGTTTCCGCTGCCGTGTTCGCCCTGCTGGGGGCCGCCGTCGTCGGCGGTGACGGCCTGCTGGCGCTTGCCGCTTCCGGCAAGGGCACTGTGAACCCGGGCGCTGGGGGCCAGAACGCCGTGAACCAGAACACCGTGAACCCGGGCACTGCCGCTGGCGCGGGAGTGCGGCACGGCGCAGTGGCCCGCAGTGCTGCGGCGCTGGCGCTGGTGCTCCTGCTCGCCGGGCCGCTGGCCGGGCTGGCGGTCTGGACCGTGCAGAATGTCATGCAGCAGCCCGCCGACGCAGCGGTCCACGCTGACACGGCAGACCTCGGGACGCCCCGGCTCGTGGGCCCCACGGACCCACGGATGCTGCCCGCTACCGCGGTGGACCGCGGCGAGGGGCCGGAGCAGACCCGAACGCTGCTGATCAGCACCGGCGACGACGGAACGTACAGTGCCACCCTCATGCGCGGAGGGGGCACCACACTGGACAGCCTCTCAACCATCGCGGCCGCCCGGGACATCAGGGGCAATCCCGGGCAGGAATCGGTCCGCGACGACGACGAAGTCACCGCGGCGCTGCGCACCAGCGTGGCCACCCTGGTGGCTGCCCGCGGCGTAGACCCGCGGCCCGAACTGGAGCGGCTCGGCGTCGGATTCGTCGTCCTGCGCGCCGCGGACACGGCAGCGCAGCTGACCGCCAGCCGGATGGACGCGGTTCCCGGACTGACGGCCGTGGGGCCCACCGATTCGGGCTGGCTCTGGCGTGTGACCCCGCTTAACGGCGCGGTGCTGCAGCCGGCCGACGTCGCCCATCGTGTACGCATCGTCGACACCAAGGGCGCCACGATCGGCCTCGTTCCGTCAGATCTGACCGGCGCCGAAGCCTCGGTGCCGAAGGGGCCTGAGGGCCGGCTGCTGGTACTCGCCGAACGCGCAGATCCCGGCTGGACCGCCTGGCTCGACGGTCGCAAACTGACCTCCACCACCTCCGGCTGGTCCCAAGCGTTCACACTGCCCCCGCAGGCCGGCCAGGTGACACTCCGCTACGAAAGCCCGTGGGCACTCTGGTCGGGCGTCCTCCAGGCCGCCGTCATTGGCCTGACAGTCCTGCTGGCGCTTCCGATGCCGGCCCGGCGCCCCAACACCGGCCTGTCCAGGGACGAAGGCTCCCTGCGTAAGGAATACCAGAATGCATGAGGAAGAGAACGACGGCGGGACTCCGGCTAAGCGGGGCAGCGGACCGGTAGTCCGGGCTACTGGAGGCAACGCTTCCGGACCCCGGTCCAGCGGTGCCAGCCGCATTGCCGGCCGCCGCGGCATCGTGGCGGGGGTGCTCTCCGGTGTGGTCATCCTCGCCGCTGGCGGCGGCGTTGTAGCGGCAACCACCCTGGCGCCGCAGCCGTCGTCGGCCAGGTCGCTCGATCCGGCGGAAGCGGCTGTGCCGGCCGGAAGCGTCCAGGACGTCTGCCCTGCCCCGGCGCGGCTCCTCGAAGGAACGCCGGTAGGGACCGACCCCCAGTTCAGCCCCGAATCCGCCACGGCCAAGAGTACCGTGTCCGCGGCGGTGGTCAGCTCGGCGGGCGGCAGTCTTCCCGGCAGCGCGCTTTTCGCGCTGAAGGGGTCCGAGCTGCAGCGGATCGCCAAGGCTCCCGCCTCGGCGACGGCTCCCGCAGGCTCCTCCGGAGTGATCGCCGGGGTGATCGAAGAGGAACCCGTGGACGACGTCAGCGTGCTGTCCGCGGACGCCCTCGCCAACCGGCAGCCGGCGGCGGCAGCCCTCATGGCCTACACGGCAACGGACGGGGACCTGCAGGGATCGGCGGCGGCCGCCTGCCAGGCGCCCTCGAACGACCTGTGGCTCAGCGGCGCCAACACCGCGGTGGGCCGCAGCAGCGTCATCAATCTCACAAATGCCTCCACCACCCCTGCAACGGTGAACCTTGAGCTTTACGGAAAAGCCGGCCAGGTCAAGGCCTCGGGCAGCCGCGGCCTGCTGGTGGGACCAAAGTCGACGCGCTCAATCGTCCTGGCCGGTCTCGCACCCGGTGAAGAACGGCTGAGCGTGCACGTCCGAAGCTCCGGCGGGCCCGTCAGCGCCTTCATTCAGCAGAGCGTGCTGCGTGGGCTGACCTCCGGCGGCGTGGATTTCATCGCACCGGGGATCTCCGCGGCTCCGTCCCAGGTGATGACAGGCATCGACATCCAGGATGCCGGGGACGTGAAGTCACTGACCGGCGAATCGGGTTTTGACGACGCCGGACCGTCGCTGCAGATCACCGTTCCCGGCCCGTCGGATGCAGTCGTGGAGGTCAAGCTGTTTGGCCGCGCCGGGCAGCAGGCACTCCCGGGCGGAGGCGTTGTCACGGCCAAGGCCGGCACCGTCACCGAAGTGCCCCTGGCGGGCGTTCCTGCCGGCAAGTACACCGTTTCCGCCACGTCGGACGTCAGCATCGTGGCCGCCGCGCGCGTGAGCCGGGGCCTGAAGGCCAGCCAGAGCCTGGACTTCGCATGGTTGCCGGCCACCGCCCAGCTTGGCAGCCAGCACATAGTCCCGCTTCCCCAGGGCGGTGAGCGGCAGTTGGTCTTCGGCGCCCTGGACGACAGGGCCACCATTTCCTACACGCCGATCACGGCCGACGGGAAACTCCGCACCGCGGCGACCGCGGACATCGCGGCCGGCACCACCACAACCCTCATGGCAGCCGACAAGATCGGCAACTCGGCCGTCGTCGGATACGTGGTGTCCGCCTCCGGCGGAGCGGCGTACGGCACTGTGCTGCTGGAACGGGAAGGCCGGAACGATGTTTCCACCGTGGCCATCGCTCCGGGCGCAGAGGGCCAGGAAAAAGTACCGGTGACGCTGGGCTACTAGCCGCGGAGTTCGCCGGCGGCAAAAACCCGGCCTGGCAGCGGCAGTGGTAAAACCCGGCCTAGTAACGCCGGCGGTACACCGGGTCCAGTGTTTCCGGGGCGACGCCCAGCATTTCGGCGGTGTGTTCCACCACCACGTCATGCACCAGGTCCTGGAGTTCCTCCTTGACGGGGCAGGCCTGCTCAACCACGCGGCGGTACAGCGTGATGATGGGGCCCTCGTCCTCGGTGGCCGGGGTGTAGCAGCCCAGGGGAGCGGGCGAGCCGTCGGCCACCAGCTGTTCCAGGTTCGGCGGGATCTCGTCGACGGCGAACCGGACGCCGTCGAGCGGCTTGCCCCAGATGTCATGGAGCCGCTGGGCTGAGTCCATGACGAGTTCATCAAACCGGTCCGAGCGGCTTCGGTAGCCGGGGAGTGTGGGCAGCAGCAGTTCGCCCCGGAGGCCGCGGCCGTGCCGGTTGCGCCGGCGCTGCGTGAAGCTCCGGCCAGCGGGGACCCCGGCGGCGTCCCCAGACGTTTCCGGGTCAGCCAACCGGACCGTGAAACCCGAAGCATGGTGCGATGACTGCATATACAGACTTTAGACCCGCCGAATGATTTGCGCGACATAACCGGACCGGAGCCGCGCTGCCGTGGCGCGGGCCGTCCGTCAATGTCGGGAAATCTGCCTGGGGCAGAGTATTCTGTGTTTTCGTGGGTGCAATACGTCAGTGTTCCAGGTCAGCCTGCCGCCAGTCAGCGGTGGCAACTCTGACGTACGTCTACGCGGACTCGACGGCCGTCCTCGGCCCGCTGGCAACCTACGCGGAGCCGCACTGCTACGACCTTTGCGAGCAGCATGCCGGTTCGCTGACCGTCCCGCGCGGCTGGGAAGTGCTCCGCCTCGCCATGCCCTCGCAGCCGCCCCAGCCCGGCCCCGACGACCTTCTCGCCCTGGCCGACGCCGTCCGTGAGGCAGCGTCCCGCCCGGCGGCCCCGGCTCCGGGCCAGCGCGCCGCGCACTCGGCGCTGGAGGCACCCGCCGCAACCGAAGGCACACGCCGCGGCCACCTGCGCATCCTGCGCGAACCGTCCTAATTCTGCACAAACCTTCCTCATACCGAACTGGCGGTAGGCTGGAAGCTGAAATCCGTCAGCCACAGCGCTTGTGCCCAGCAGGGAGCATCCACCATGCCAAAGATCAGTCCTGAACTGTTGTCCGTTCTGCGGTGCCCGGTCACCGGATCGGCTCTGACCCAGGAGGGCGAGGAACTCGTTTCAACCTCGGCGGCGGAGGGCGGCGAACGGCTGCGGTACGCCATCGAAGACGGCATTCCGCTGCTGCTTCCCCCGGAACTCCGCGCCGCAGCCTCGGCCGCCCGGTCAGACCAGCACGACGCCGGCCCCGCAGCGGCCGCCCCCACCGCCTAACACCCAGCCAGCACCGCAGAAGGCTAGACGCCGGACACAGCAAAGGATTCCCATGACGTTCGATTACAAGGTTGCCGACATCTCCCTGGCCGAGGCCGGGCGCCACCAGATCCGCCTCGCCGAGCACGAGATGCCGGGGCTCATGTCGCTGCGCAGGGAATTCGGACCGAGCCAGCCCCTCAAGGGCGCCCGCATCGCCGGGTCGCTGCACATGACTGTGCAGACCGCAGTGCTCATCGAGACCCTCACCGCACTCGGCGCCGAGGTCCGCTGGGCCTCCTGCAACATCTTCTCCACCCAGGACGAGGCCGCCGCCGCAGTGGTTGTGGGCACCGGCACCGTGGAGAACCCGCAGGGCGTTCCCGTGTTTGCCTGGAAGGGCGAAACGCTGGAGGAATACTGGTCGACCGCTGAGCAGATCCTCACCTGGCCCGGTGCCGACACGAACCCTGAGCTGGGCCCGAACATGATTCTCGACGACGGCGGCGACGCCACGCTGCTGCTGCACCGCGGCGTGGAGTTCGAGGCAGCCGGGGCCGTTCCGGCCGCCACGGCCAACGACCCCGAGGAATACGGGATCGTCCTTGACGTCCTGCGCCGGACGCTGGCCGAGGACCCGAAGAAGTGGACCCGGCTCGCCGCCGGCATCCACGGCGTCAGCGAGGAAACCACCACGGGCGTGCACCGCCTCTACCAGCTCGCCGAACAGGGCAAGCTGCTCTTCCCGGCCATCAACGTCAACGACTCCGTGACGAAGAGTAAGTTCGACAACAAGTACGGCATCCGGCACTCGCTGCCGGACGGCCTCAACCGGGCCACCGATGTCCTCATCGGCGGCAAGGTCGCCGTCGTCTGTGGCTACGGCGACGTCGGCAAGGGTGCCGCCGAGGCGCTCCGCGGCCAGGGCGCCCGCGTTATCGTCACCGAAATCGATCCCATCTGTGCGCTTCAGGCAGCCATGGACGGCTACCAGGTGGCCAAGCTGGAGAGCGTGCTGGACCAGGGGGACATCTTCATCACCACCACGGGCAACAAGGACGTCATCATGGCCGAGCACATGGCCGGCATGAAGAACAAGGCTATCGTGGGCAACATCGGGCACTTCGACAACGAAATCGACATGGCGGGCCTCGGCCGGATCCCCGGCATCCGGAAGGTCGAGATCAAGCCCCAGGTCCACGAATGGGTCTTTGGCGGCGACTCGGCGGACAGCACCCGGTCCATCATCGTCCTGTCCGAAGGGCGGCTGCTGAACCTGGGCAACGCCACCGGCCACCCGTCGTTCGTCATGAGCAACTCCTTCGCCAACCAGACCATCGCGCAGATCGAGCTGTTCACCAAGAAGGACCAGCCCGAAGGCGAGCGGGAATACGAAAACCAGGTCTACGTGCTGCCCAAGATCCTCGACGAGAAGGTCGCACGCCTGCACCTCGATGCCCTGGGTGTTGAGCTGACCGAACTGTCCAAGGACCAGGCCGACTACCTGGACGTGGACGTGGCCGGCCCGTACAAGCCCGAGCACTACCGCTACTAGCCGCAGGCCTTAACGCAGCACCCCGGCGCGCCGTGGAACTCCACGGCGGCCGGGGTTAGCTCCGCCGTGCGATAAAATTGGCTGGTCAGCGTTACCGCTGGGCACACGGACGGATGCCGATCGGCAGCCCGGTGGACACGGAGAAACCAGTCATGACGGAAAAGAACAACCGGAAAACCGGCAAAATTATCGCCGTCGTTGCCATTTGCGCTGCCGTCGCAGCCGGCGGTATCGGCGTCGCCACCGCGCCCGGCTGGGCCAACCCCGCACCGCAATCCGAGGCTTCCAGCCCCGTCCGCAACGAACCGGGCCTGGCTACCCCCGTGGTCAAGGCCGTCGAACTGGGCGTGACACCGCTCGACGGCGCCAAAGGCGTAAACCCCGCGGTGGCGCCCTCCGTCAAGGCTGTCAACGGCCGCGTCCAGGACGTCGTGCTGGTCCCGGCCGCCGGGGGAGAAGCCGTCAAGGGCACTGTGAGCGCCGACGGCAGCACGTGGACGGCCGTGGACCCGCTGCTCTTCAACACGCCGTACAAGTACAGCTACACCATCGTGGACGAGGCGGGCCGGGAAACCAAGAAGGTCCAGACCTTCACCACCGTGGCGCCGGCCAATGAGGCGGACGCCGCCGTGTACCCGGAGAACGGCTCCACAGTTGGCGCAGGACAGCCCATCGACATCGTCTTCAGCGAACCCGTCACCAACAAGGCGGCGGTTGAAAAGGCCGTCAAGATCACTGTCTCCTCCAAGCAGCCCGTCGCCTGGCACTGGTACTCGGACCAGAAGGTGCGCATCCGCCCCGAGAAGTTCTGGGCATCCAACACCCAGGTCACCGTGGACATGAAGCTGTTCGGGGTGGACTTCGGCAAGGGCATGATCGGCAACTTCAACGCCAAAGTGCAGTTCAAGGTGGGCCAGCAGCGCCTGGCAGTGGTTGATGACAACACCAAGACCATGAAGGTCTACTTCGACGGCAAGCTGGTCAGGACCGCGCCCGTTACCCTGGGCGGCTCCGACTGGCTTTCCCCGTCCGGCTACGCCGTGATCATGGAGCAGGAACGGCATTCCAAGTTCAACGCGGGCAGCATCGGCCTGAAGCCCGGCGACAAGGGCTACTACCCGCCGCTGACCGTGGAGTACGCCAACAGGCTCACGTCCTCCGGCGTCTATGTCCACCAGGCGCTCGAATCGGCATGGGGCTACGTGGGCGTATCCAACGTCTCCCACGGCTGTGTCGGGCTGCTGCCCGTGGACGCCGCCTGGTTCTTCAACAACATGAAGTCCGGCGACGTCGTCCAGGTCCTGAATACGGGCGCCGCCCCCGTCGAGCCGCTCGAGGGCTACGGCGACTGGAACATTCCCTGGGCCCAATACGCGAAGCGGTAAACGCCAATACGCGAAGCGGTAAACGCAGGACGCGAAGCGTCAGAGGCAGTACTAGCTGTCCCGGGACTAGCTGTCCCGGGCCGCCGTGAACGGGAGCCGGCGCAGCCGTTCCCCGATCCGGTTGCTTTCTACGCGTGCCGCGCCCAGCCGGCGGAGTTCGCGTGTGCGGCGTTCGCCCAGCACGGCAGCCAGGTAGTCGTCGGGTGTGGTTCCGGGCGGCGGTGACGGTGCCACATATCCGGATATCTCCGTGGCGAGGGCTGCGGCCATGCCGCTGCGCGACAGGGGCGACATCCGTGGCGCCTGGCGCATGAATTGCCCGGCACGCCGTCCCAGGGCATCCGGAATCCGGCCGATGTCCGCGGCTTCCGCCCAGGCGGCGAGGTGCCGCGGAGTGACGGGGACGATTGCGGGTTCCACCGGGACCCGGCGCCGCAGTGAATAGGTGCCCGCCACGATGTCACCGAGCCGGCGGGACCTGCCGTCGAAGAGCGCGACGGCGATGGCGACGCCGCCGAAGGTCAGGTAGATCTCCAGGAAGCCGATCAGCGCCCTGATGACCGCATGGCGGAAACGGATGGCCCCGCCATCGTCACGCACTATCCTCAGTCCGGCCGCCAGTTTCCCCAGCGAGAGGCCCCGGGTCAGGGTCTCCACCGTCGCCGGGACAATGACGAAGCACAGCACCACGCTGACCAGGGTGAGCGCCCCGGCAGCCGCCTCGTCCAGTTCATCCCGGGCAGCGCCCATTGCCATCAGGATGGCGATCAGCAGCGCGGAATGCACCACGACGTCGAGAACAAGACCGAGTGAGCGGGCAGCGAAGGACGCCGGACGGAGTTCCAGGACGACTGCCTCGCCTGTGATGAGTGGACTCAATTCCTGCCCCGTACGTTGTTCCGGCTACCGGTCGCCTAAAGTCTAGTTCTCCGCAGGCTAGGGTAGGAGCGTGGACATGGACGCCTTCGCCGCCGTCAACTCGGACACATGGTCGCGGCTGCATCATCTTGCGAACAAGCGGCGCCTGAGCGGTGCCGACGCCGATGAACTGCTGCGCCTGTACCAGGTGACCTCCGCCCACCTCTCCCTGCTGCGTTCCACCGGGCCCGAAAGCGGCCTGTCCGCGTCGCTTTCTGCCACGCTGGCGCAGGCGCGCACCCGCTTCACCGGTGCGCGGTCGAACTTCATGGAAGACCTGGCGCAGTTCTTCGTGCTGTCCCTTCCGGCCGCTCTGTACCGGATCCGCTGGCTGACGGTGGCCTGCGGCGCCGCGTTCTGCCTTGTCGGCTGTGCTTTCGCACTGTGGATTGGCACCTCACCCGAGGCCCTGCGTGCTGTTGCCTCGGAAGCGGAAGTCCAGCGGTACGTCGAGGAGGACTTCATCGACTACTACTCGGAGAATCCGGCGGCGTCGTTCGCCGGCGCCGTCTGGACCAACAACGCCTGGATCAGTGCCCAGGCTGTGGCGCTGGGCATCACCGGCTTCTGGGTGCCCATGATCCTGTTCGCCAACGCACAGGGTGTGGGGGTGGCCGCGGGGATGTTTGCCGCGGTGGGGAAGACTGACGTGTTTTTCAGCTACATCCTGCCGCACGGCCTCATGGAGCTGACGGCGGTGTTCGTGGCCTGTGCGGCCGGGCTGAGAATCTTTTGGGCCATGGTGTCGCCGGGCCCCCGGACCCGGTCCCGCGCTGTTGCAGCAGAGGGCCGGTCCATGATCACGGTGGCGCTGGGCCTTGTTTTGGTGCTGTTTGTCTCGGGCCTCGTGGAGGGCTTTGTTACGCCCAGTACCTTGCCGGTGTGGGCAAAGATCAGTATCGGCGCGGCTGTGCTGGCGGCATACTGGTTATATGTGCTGGTCTGCGGGGGACGGGCCTACCGCGCCGGCGCCCGCGGTGATCTGGGCAGCCAGGACACCGGCTACACAGAGCTTACGGCCTGATTTTTACCGCCAGCCGAATATTCGACGCAGGCGGCGGGGTGGCACATCGCGGTGCCGGAGCGGCTGACGGTAGGCTCTTGGGGAGATACAAAGCGCTGCGTGGCCCCGGCCTTACCGGTGGCCCTGGAGCGTGGACGCCTACGGAAGTGAAGCTGCAGTGAAAGACAATACTCCGACACCGTCCGGACGCCTTGATCCGCGGCTGGATCCAGCGGCGAACCCCGCTCTGGTTCCCGCGGAGGACACCGACGAGCCGGCGTTTGAATGGATGAAGCCCGCGCCTGCAGCCCGCGCCGCTGAGGGGGAGGGCGCCCCCGGTCCTGCACGTTCCGCCTCTGCTCCTGCAGGAGGTCCGGCTGCAGATCCGGCAGCCGGTTCTGCAGCCGGCCAGCCGGAAAGCCGCGCGGACCGGAAGGCTGCTGAGGCGGCCGCCGCCGAGAGTGCCGAAACTGACCGGAGCGCGGATGCAGGCCAGCCGTCCCGGTCCGATGCTCCGTCCATGGTCCGTTCCTCCTCCATGGGCACCCACTACAGCGAGCCGCTCCCCACCTCCGCCCTGCAGGTGCGCCCGCCGCAGGAGGAAGTGGAGCGCCGCAACGCCCAGCGCGAGCAGGCAGCAAGAGCCAAGCCGGTGCTGCCCCGGTTCCTCCAGGTCCTGCTGGCCATTTTCTATCCGGTGATCCTCCTGGTCCTTGCCGTGCGCGCCGTGACCAGCCCGCTCTTCCTGTGGGCCGAGTACCACCGGCCCGGTTTCCCCGGGGACGGCTACGGCTTCAACGCGGACGACCGCATGACGTACGGCTCCTACGCCGTGGACTACCTGAGCAACTGGTCCGGTCCGCGCTACCTGGGCGAACTGGTTAACCGCAGCGGCGAAAAGCTGTTCAAAGACGGCGAGGTCAGCCACATGGCCGACGTGAAGCTCGTCTTCCTGTCCGCCTTCGGGGCCGGGGCACTGCTGATCCTGATCAGCATCATCGCGATCATCTACCTGCGGCGGCGCACGCCCGGCGGAGTGCGCCGGGGGCTGTTCGCCGGCTCCATCGTGACGCTAGTGCTCATCATCGGCCTGGGCACGCTCGCCGCCCTCGGCTGGCAGCAGTTCTTCACCGAGTTCCACCGCATCTTCTTCGCCGCCGGATCCTGGACGTTTGCGCTGGAGGATACGCTCATCCGGCTCTTCCCCGGGCAGTTCTGGATCGACGCCGGACTGGTCATCGCCGCGCTTGTCCTGATTACCGCTGTGGTGACGTTGATTCTGACCTGGCCCACCCGCAGGCGCCGCGGCCTGGCACCGGCACGGAAGGGCCGCAAGGGTGACGGCGCGGATGGCAGCGACGTGAACGACGACGACGCTCCGCAGGCAGGCACCGTACGGCCCGTGAACCTGTAGCGGCTTCCCGGCAGATGGGTCTGCTCAGCCGTACAGCTGCTCGATTTCCGCTGCAAAGTCCTTGACGACGGCGGCCCTCTTGAGTTTGAGGGAGGGCGTCAGGTGCCCGGACTCCACGGTGAAGGCTGCCTCCAGGACCTGGAACTTGCGGATGGATTCGGCTTTGGACACGAGGCCGTTGGCCTGGTCCACCGCTTCCTGGATGGCACCGCGTACCGCGGGGTCCGTGCAGGCTTCCGCGGGGCTGAGCAGGGGAACGCCATGTGCGGTGCACCAGCGCTCGAGGCCTTCGGGGTCGAGGTTGACCAGGGCTGAAACGAACGGCTTCCCGTCACCCACCACCACGGCGTGGCCCACCAGCGGGTGTTCGCGGATCTTCTCCTCAAGCGGACCGGGAGCGACGTTTTTACCGGCCGCCGTGACCAGCAGGTCCTTCTTACGGCCCGTGATGGTGAGGAACCCGTCGGCGTCCAGGGAGCCCAGGTCCCCGGTACGGAAAAAGCCGTCGGTGAACGCCTCGGCGTTAGCCGCCTCGTTCGCGTGGTAGCCCTTGAACACGCCGATGCCGCTGACCAGGACCTCACCGTCCTCGGCGATGCGGATGGTGGTGCCCGGCGCCGGGATCCCCACCGTTCCCACCCGGGCGAGGCCGGCGGTGTTCGCTGTGCACGGCGCGGTTGTCTCCGTCAGGCCGTAGCCTTCGAGCACGGCGATCCCGGCGCCCCTGAAGAAGTGCGCATCGCGGGCATTGAGCGGGCTCGCGCCGGAAACGGCGTACTTCATATTGCCGCCGAATACCTGGCGCAGCTTGGGATACACGAGACGGTCGAACAGTGCGTGCTGGGCCCGCAGCGTGGCGCGCGGGCCGCTGCCCTCGCCGCGCGCGGCGGCATCCAGCGCCTGCGAGTAGCGGACGGCCACCCCCGCGGCGGCACTGAACAGCCGCGACTTCCCGGCATCCTTCGCCTTCTGTTCCGCTCCGGCGTGGATCTTCTCGAAGATGCGGGGCACGGCGAGCAGGAAGGTCGGCTTGAAGGTTCCCAGGTCATCAAGCAGCTGCGCGTTCCCCGAGGTGTGGCCGAGAGTGACACCGGCGGTGAGGCACACCACCTGGACGGCCCTGGCCAGCACGTGGGCCAACGGCAGGAACATCAGGGTCCTGGCGTTCTCCTGCTGCAGCAGTTCGGGCAGGAAGGCCACGATGTTCCGGGCCACGAGGGCGAAGTTTCCATGCGTGATCTCGCAGCCTTTGGGCCTGCCGGTGGTTCCGGACGTATAGACGAGGGACGCCACATCCGACAACGCGGCTGCCGAGCGGTGCCGCTCCAGTTCGGCGTCTGATACCCCGGCCCCCGCGGCGGCGAGGCTGGCAAGGTTGGGGGCGTCGCCGTTGTAATCCATCCGGACCACCGGCACCAGGCGGCCGGCCAAGACGCTGGAGGCGGAGAGGACCTGGTCCAGCAGCGCCGCCTTCTGCCGGTCCTCAACGAAGACCCGCCCGGCGCCTGAGTCCGACAGGATCCACTCCACCTGGCTCGCCGAGGAGGTTTCGTAGATGGGCACAGTCACGCCGCCGGCAAACCAGATGGCGAAATCCACCAGTGTCCACTCGTAGCGCGTGGCAGAAAGGACCGCCACGGTGTCCCCGGGTGCCAGGCCGCCGGCAATGAGGCCTTTGGCCAGTGCCGTGACCTGGTCCAGGAAGTGCCCGGCCGTGACATTCTGCCAGCCGCTGGCGTCCCGGCGGGCGTAGACGGCGTGCGAAGGATTGTGCCGGTAGCAGTCCAGGAGCAGGTCGGTGACGTTGCTGCTGTCCTCCAGGGCAACCATCAGTTCCGTGCTTGCTTCCCTCACAGGCGGGTCTCCATTTCGTTGATGATCACGTCGGGGCTCCACCTGCAATCGTGCCTCAGATCCAGGAGGGCATCCACATCCTGAGCCGCCAGTCCTGGTAGGTGATCATTTCGGCGGTCCAGACCGGGTAGAAGAAGGACGAGATCAGGACCGCCGCCACGACGAACAGGGCAACCCCGTACAGCCCGGAACGCCGCCGCCACGGCGGGTCGCCCGTTTTGCCCAATACCAGGCCCAGACAGTACACGAGCGCCAGGACCAGGAAGGGCTCGAAGGACACCGCGTAGAAGAAGAACATGGTGCGTTCCGGGTACATGAACCACGGCAGGTAGCCGGAGCCGACGGCGGCCAGTATGGCCCCGGCGCGCCAGTCGCGCCTGCCAGCCCACCAGAACAGAAGGATCACCAGCGAGATGGCGGCGCTCCACCAGATCAGCGGGTTGCCGACGGACAGGATGGCCGAGGTGCAGTTGGTGAAATCGCAGCCGGGGGTGCCCTGTTTGGGGGACTCGTAGAAGAACGAGGTGGGCCTGCCCATCACCAGCCAGCTCCAGGCGCTCGCCTCGTACGGATGTTCCGAGCTGAGCCCCTGGTGGAACTTGTACGCTTCAAGGTGGTAGTGCGCCAGGGACCGCACGGAGTCCGGCAGCCAGCCCCATTCCGCGCTGGGGTTCGTCTCCGCCCACCGCCGGTAGTAGGCATCGGTGGACCGGAACCACCCCGTCCAGCTGACGGCGTACGTCACGGCCGCCACGGGCACGATGCTGAGGAAGGCCGGGAGGCCGTCCTTGATGATTCCGGCGCTGACCCAGCCGCGTATCCCGGCGATCCGGCGGGCGCTCAGGTCCCAGAAGACCGTCAGGAGCCCGAAACCGGCCAGGAAAAACAGCGCCGACCACTTGGTGCCCACGGCCAGGCCCAGGCAGACGCCCGCCGCAAGCCGCCACCAGCGGATGCCCAGCCACGGGCCGGACAGGAGCTGGAGCGCTGATGGCCTGCCTGAGGGGGAGGCGGCCGCCTGCCTGCCGAGCCTGGCGGCCAGCCGGCGCCGGCCGTCGTCGCGGTCCAGCAACAGCGCGCCGAATGCCGCCAGGACCCAGAACATGAGGAAGATGTCCAGCAGCGACGTGCGGGACATGACGAGGTGGTGGCCGTCGACGGCGAGCAGCAGCCCGGCTGCTGCTCCCAGGATCAGGGAGCCAAAGAGTTTCTGGGCTATCAGCGCGACGAGGGCGACGGACAGGGTGCCGGTCAGTGCCGCGGCGAACCGCCAGCCGAAGGGATTGTCAGCGCCGAACAGCCACATGCCGGCCGCGATCATCCACTTGCCCACGGGCGGGTGCACGACGTATTCGGGGGTGTTCAGCAGCACGTTGGGGTTGCCGGCCACGAATGCGTCGTTGGCCTTGTCCGGCCAGCTCCGCTCATAGCCGCTCACCAGCAGCGAGTAGCCGTCCTTGACGTAGTACGTCTCGTCAAATACGAGGCTGCGGGGGACATCCAGCCGGACGAACCTCAGGATCCCGCCCACAACGGCGGTCAAGGCGGGAACCAGCCAGAACCAGAGCCGGAGCGACGGCGGGTAGTCCCGCCAGGTGCGGATGCCGCCGATCAGGCGCCGGGTGAGGGCGTCCGCCGTGAAGGCCTCCGAGGGGCGGCTGATCCAGCGCTTCACGTGCGGGCCGCGGCCTTCCGTGGCGGGTGCGAAAGCCGGGGTACTTGCTGGTTCGGCCCCGTCAGGCCGCACGGAGGTCTGCGTCACGAGCCCATGCTACCGTTTGCGGCTGCTTGGAACCTGAGAGAGGTGAGTAGTCCGGGCGGCAGTAGGCTGGATCCGTGGACCATGATGCGAGCACCGCCCCTGACAGCAGTTCCGACCCTTCCAGCAGTGCAGAACCGGCAGGCACCGCCGGCGGAAGGCAGCCGGACCTCCGCAGCGGCGGTCCGGGACGGATCGTCCTGGCGGCAACACCCATCGGCAATGTGGGCGACGCTTCAGCAAGGCTGGTGGAGCTGCTGGCCACGGCGGATATCGTGGCTGCCGAAGACACCCGCCGCCTGCACCGCCTGGTGCAGAGCCTGGACGTCGCCGTGAGCGGGCGGATCATCAGCTACCACGAGCACAACGAGGCCACCAAGACCGCGGAGCTCCTGGAGCAGGTCCGCGCCGGGAAAACCCTTGTCATGGTCACCGACGCCGGCATGCCCGCTGTCTCCGACCCCGGCTTCCGGCTCGTCGAAGGCGCTGTGGCCGCCGGCCTCACGGTCACGGCCGTCCCCGGACCGTCGGCCGTCCTCACCGCGCTGGCCCTGTCCGGCCTGCCCACCGACAGGTTCTGTTTCGAAGGCTTCCTCCCGCGGAAGGCCGGCGAACGCGCCGCCCGCCTGGCGGATCTCGACGCCGAACGCCGCACCATGGTCTTCTTTGAGGCCCCGCACCGGCTGGAGGCCATGCTGCGGGCGCTGCACGAGCGCTTCGGTCCGGATCGGCGCGCGGCGGTCTGCCGGGAACTCACCAAGACCTACGAGGAAGTCCTCCGCGGCTCGCTCCGCGAGATGCTGCAGTGGGCGGAGACCAGCGAGGTGCGCGGCGAGATCGCCGTCGTGGTGGCAGGCGCGCCGGAGCGTGCCCCTGGCTCCCCGGAGGACGGCGTCGCCGCCGTCAACGAACTCGTGGCCAAGGGCGTCCGGCTCAAGGAAGCCGTGGCGGCTGTCGCCGAGGAAACCCGCGTCAGCAAGCGGGAACTGTACTCCGCCGTGCTCGCGGCGCGGTGACCTACCCGACCCGGTGACCCCGCCGCGGCGGTGCTGGTGAGCCTGTTGCCGCCGTCCGGCGGTGCGCTTCCAGCCGCCGGCGGTGCTGGCGGAGCGGCTGTGCAGCTGCACAACGAATGGCGCCACGGGCAGTGCGCCGAAGCGTAGACACTGCGGAGATCCCGGCAGTACCGTGGCATTAATCCAGCCAAGCTAGCAGCGGGCGGCAGGCGGCGGCACGCCGCATGCGGGAGCTGCACATAACCGGCAATCCGATTGCTGACGAGGGAGTCACCGTGTCTGTTACCACACAGTCCACTGCTACCGCAGAACGCGAAAGCGAATTGCTCGCGTCTGTTCCCACCGGCCTGCTCATCAACGGCGAGTGGCGTCCCGCGGCGTCGGGCAAGACGTTCGACGTCGAGGATCCCGCTACCGGGAAGACACTGCTGAGCATCGCCGACGCCGGCGCTGAGGACGGCGCCGCTGCCCTGGACGCGGCCGCCGCTGCCCAGGAATCATGGGCCAAGGTGCCGCCGCGGGAGCGCGGCGAGATCCTGCGCCGTGCCTTTGACCTGGTCACCGAGCGCGCCGAGGACTTCGCGCTGCTGATGACGCTGGAAATGGGCAAGCCGCTGGCCGAGGCACGCGGCGAGGTCACCTACGGAGCCGAGTTCCTGCGCTGGTTCTCCGAGGAAGCCGTCCGCGCTTTCGGCCGCTACTCTGTCTCCCCGGACGGCAAGTCCCGCCTTTTGGTGACCAAGAAGCCCGTGGGCCCGTGCCTGCTGATCACGCCGTGGAACTTCCCGCTGGCCATGGCCACCCGCAAGATCGCCCCGGCCGTCGCAGCGGGCTGCACGATGGTGCTGAAGTCCGCCAACCTGACCCCGCTGACTTCACAACTCTTCGCTGCCGTCATGCAGGAAGCCGGACTGCCCGCCGGCGTCCTGAACGTCATCCCCACGTCCACGGCCGGCGCCACCACCGGCCCGCTGATCAAGGACTCCCGCCTCCGGAAGCTCTCCTTCACCGGGTCCACCGAGGTGGGCCGCCGCCTGCTGTCCGACGCCTCCGAGACGGTCCTGCGGACCTCGATGGAACTGGGCGGAAACGCCCCGTTCGTGGTGTTCGAGGACGCCGACGTCGATGCCGCCGTCGCCGGCGCCATGCTGGCCAAGCTGCGGAACATGGGCGAGGCCTGCACCGCCGCGAACCGCTTCATCGTGCACGAGTCCGTGGCCGACGAATTTGCAGAGAAGTTCGCCGCGAAGATGAAGGAGATGACTACCGCCCGCGGCACCGAGCCCGAATCCAAGGTCGGTCCGCTGATCGACGCGAAGAGCCGGGACAAGGTGCACGAACTGGTCACCGACGCCGTCTCCGCCGGCGCCACCGCCGTGGTGGGCGGCGCCCCGGTCGAAGGGCCCGGGTACTTCTACCAGCCCACGATCCTGAAGGGCGTCAGCGAAGGCACCCGGATCCTGTCCGAGGAGATCTTCGGCCCCGTCGCCCCGATCACCACCTTCTCCTCCGAGGACGACGCTGTACGCCTGGCCAACAACACCGAATACGGGCTGGTGGCCTACGTCTTCACGAAGGACCTCAACCGCGGCATCCGGATGGGCGAGCGGCTCGAGACCGGCATGCTCGGCCTGAACGCCGGCGTCGTCTCCAACGCTGCAGCACCCTTCGGCGGCGTCAAGCAGTCCGGCCTGGGCCGTGAAGGCGGCCTCGAGGGCATCGAGGAATACCTCTACACGCAGTACATCGGCATCGCCGACCCCTACGCAGGCTAATAAGCCAGGCGCCGGACAGAACGGCAAAACGCACTGGTCCGCAGGAATCCTGCGGGCCAGTGCGTTTTTTGCGTGGCGGTGGCTGTCCCGGCGTTAGCGGGCCGCAGCCCGGACGCTTGCGTACTCCTCCCGGGAGACCGGCGTGGCGTCCGGCGAACCCAGCTGGTGGAGCGGAATCCGGTGCGTCTCCTTGGCGGACCAGGCCGCTATCGCCCCGATGACGGTGATGCCGAAGCAGATGGAGCCGACGGTGAGCGGAACGTTTGCCGAGCCCGGGGGAGCGACCACCGCGAAGAGGCTCGGCAGGAACGACGTGATCAGGAGCCCGATGTTCTGGGAGATGGCGAACCCGGTGACCCGCGTGCGGGAGGGGAAGAGCTCCTGGAAGAAGCTGGCGAAGGTGGCGTTCCAGACCTGGTACAGCGTGCCCCACATGAGGATCGCGAGGACGATGGTCAGCGGCACGTTGTTCTGGCTGACCGCGTACAGGTACCCATAGGCAAGTGCGCCGGAGCCCAGTGAACCGACGATCATCAGCGGCCGCCGGCCGAACCGGTCCGAGAGGTCGCCGAACCAGGGGATGAGGGCCAGCGCGACGACGTTGGCCAGCACCGGGATCCAGAGATAGACAGTGGTGCTCATGCCGATGCCGTACCCGGGCTGCGTGGCGTAGGCCGCGCCGAAGACCGCAACGGTGACGCCCACCACGTTGACCAGCGTCATGCAGACCGCCCGCACCACGTTCAGCCCGCTTTCGCGCAGCACCTGGACCACCGGCATCTTGGGAACGTCCTTGTGCGCTTTCTCCTCCACAAAGACGGGCGTCTCCTCAACGCGGCGGCGGATCATGTAGCCGGCGAACACCACCAGGGCACTGAGGAGGAACGGGATGCGCCAGCCCCAGGCGTGGAAGTCCTCCGCGGACAGCACGGCCGAGAGCGGGAGGAAGACGGCAGCGGCGATGATCTGCCCGGCCTGGGTGCCCTGAAGGGCGAAGCTGGCATAGAAGCCGCGCCGGCCGAAGGGTGCGTGCTCCACAATCATGGCGCTGGCCCCGCTCAGCTCCCCGGCCACCGCGAATCCCTGGACGAGGCGAAGGACCAGCAGCAGGGCCGGGGCCAGGATGCCAACTTGGTCGTAGGTGGGCAGCAGGGCCACCGCGAAGGTTGAGACGCCCATCAACAGCATGGCCAGGACCAGGACGTTCTTGCGGCCGTGCTTGTCGCCCCACTGGCCAAGGACGAATGCCCCGATCGGGCGGGCGACGTAGCCCACCGCGTATGTTCCGAGCGAGGCGATCAGCGCGACGGTCGGGTTTCCTGCCGGGAAGAAAACGGTGGGAAAGACCAGGGCCGCGGCCTGGGCGTAGATGAACCAGTCGTAGTACTCGAGGGCGCTGCCCACCCAGCCGCTGGCGGCAGCCTTCCTGGTGCTGCTCGTCCGGTGCGTGCCGGACTGTTGCGGTTCAGCCGAAGTCCGTAGCTTGTGTGTGTCGCTCTTCATGTCGTCCTCCTTTGGACAATCGTCTGCCCCGCCGGATTTGCCCCGTCGCTGGGTGCCAGATCAGGTGGGAAGGTTGCGCCTCGCGCCGCCAAAGCTGCTGCGGTTTACGGACAGTTTCTCTGCTTTCCCAAGCTTCGATGCCTTTGGAATGCGCTTTCCCGTTTCTCAAAGATAAGGTGGCGGCGGTCACATGTCAAACGTTGGGAGTGTCGCTGGCAGGTTCAGCGGGCGGCTAGCCTTCCCGCAGGCGGCGAAGGCCGCTGCGGGTCCTGCGCCACAGTACCGAGGCGCCGTGCCCCGTCCGGCGCGCCGCCCGGCCCAAAACGCGGAGAGGCCATCCGGCCACGGATCCCCAGCGGGAGAGGACCGACCTCGGCAGCCAGTCGGCACGGAGCCGGCCGACTATGCCGGCATTTCGACGCAGCGCCCGCCGCACCTGGCCGATGTGCTCGACGGCGGTTTCCTCCGGCAGGCCGCGGCGCGAGCCGTCCTGGGCCGCGGGCCGGCCATACTGATGCCGCTCGTAGGCATCCGTCAGGACGGTCACGGCCCGGTCGGTCTCGGCGTCGGGCCAGTATTTGCCTCCGGTATCTGCTCCGCTTCCGGTGTCTGCTCCGACGGGGTTTGACTCGGCCCGCAGACGCATGGCCGGGGACCCGCGCAGCCGGGCCGAGAATGTCCGCGGGGTCTCGCTCGGTTCAGGACGCACGCCGTAGTCCGTGGCCAGATCCTGGAGCTCCGACCAGACGAGCGGCGGCTCGGCCAGCCGGTTCCTGCCGGTGCCCGTTCCCCTGAGGCGCCTTGCCCGGATGCCGCCGCGCACCAGACGGGGTGAGGCGGCCAGGAGGACCAGCAGCAGAACCCCGGCGGCAGTGTAGAGCGCGGGCGCCAGTTGGTTCCCGGCGTCGGCGGTTCCGCCCCCCGGCAGGGGCAACGGTGCCGGCGGCGTCGACGACGGTGCCGTGGCGCCGTTGCTCGGCACCAGGCCGTCATTGTTCTGGTCGTTGGTGCTGGCGCCGCCCGAGGTTGACGAGTCCTGCGCGTACGGCGGCACCACGCCGCGCGAAGGGGTGGGTTCAAACGGAACCCAGCCGAGGCCCTGGAAGTACAGCTCGGGCCAGGCGTGGGCATCACGGGCGTCGACTTCGAACTCCGGCAGCGCCCCCTGGCCGGCAACGGACACCGTGGCCCCGGTTTGCCTGCCCGGTGCGTAGCCGACGGCGATCCTGCTCGGGATGCCTTCGAGCCGCGCCATGACCGCCATGGCGGACGCGAAGTGGATGCAGTAGCCGCTCTTCTGGGACAGGAAATCCGCCAGGACGGACAGCCCGTTTCCGTCATACCCGCCCTGGACGGGCGACTCCAGGGAATAGGTAAAGTCCGGGCCGCGCAGGAACCTCTGGAGCGCCATCGCCTTGGCATAGGCTGTCCGGCTGTTTGCTGTGACGGACTCAGCGGTGGTCCGAACGATGTCCGGAACGTTCGACGGCGGCCGGATGAACTCCTCCGGAACGCCCTGGACGGGTGCGGAGGACGCGTCCAGCAGTTCGGTGGTCAGTTTCGGCACCGAGGACTGAACCAGATACTGCTGGTTCCGGGAGTTGGTATCGGTGCCCTTGATGCTCAACGTCGCAGGATCCCAGCTCCACCGCCCGGTCAGCCCGTTGACAGATTCGGGGGCGTACGGGACGGGGAGGTAGGGGCTGGTGAAGTCCCCGGTGTTCACCACCGTCACCTGCCGGGTCTGTTCGGGTGCCAGGATCTCGTGGCCTGCGTCCATCCGTCCGGTGCCTGCCCGGCGGCTGGCATTGCGGTCGTCCGGGGACCAGGACTCGCCGTCGAACCGGTCCACTGTGACCGAGCGCAGGTAAAGCGGCGTGGTGGCGTTAGTGGCGTAGGTGATCCTGCCCTCGCCCGTCGGGGTGCGCAGGCTGTTGCCGAGGCTGATCATGGGGTTCAGTCCTGTGGCTGTACCCCAGGGGTTCAGCCGGGAGCCCTGGGGGAACGTGCCCTGGTCGAAGCCGGGAACCACAAGCTGCAGCAGGAGTGTGACCACCAGGGTCACGGCTCCGGTCAGGGCGGCCCGCCTGATCTGCCCCGGGTTGCGGGCAGTGTCCGCCTCCGTCCGCGCGTCGGGGGCAAACCACTGGCTGGAGGCGAGGATCACCAGATAGCCGGCCGCCGTCACCACGAATCCCAGCCAGCCCACGCTTTGGGGCTTGATCATGGCCGGAACAACCAGCACCGCCAACAGGCCGAGTCCGCTCGTGGCGGGCATGCCCAAGGGGAGGGCCAGCGCATCAACGAGGATGACGATTAGTCCCAGTGCGGCGCATGTCACCAGGACGATGCCGGCGTTGGGGGCTACCGGTGAGCTCTCGGCCAGCACTGTTTCACTGGCCCGGCGGAGGTGCCGGCCCAACGCGTCGAGGGTGGCCTGCGAGGGGAGGAAACCCGCAATGCTGTCACGCCGGAAGAAGGTGAAGGTCAGGATGAAGGCCAGGGACGCAAGGCCTCCCGCGGCCACCAGCACGGGCGCGGCACGGAAGGTGCGGAGCAAGGCCATGGTCAGTGAGACCACCACCACCGTGGTCAGGACCGGCAGGAACCACGCCCAGCCGCGAAGGACCCCGTTGAGGGACAGTGACGCGCCGCAGACGGACAGCGCCACTGCGCCGGCCATGACCCAGGGAAAGGCACCGGCCCCAAACCTTCCGCTGCCGGGGGACGCCGGAACGGGCTGCGGCTGGGCATCAGCCCCCGGCTGCCGTTGTGATGTCAGTGTCATCGCCCTACCTCCGCCCCGCGGCGCACGTCCGCCGCAGCCGTCCACATCGCGGCCTCGCCCTCGTCGAAATACATCCAGGCGGCCGGCAGCGAGGTGGACGCCTCGACGGCGACAGCGCGCCAGCCGCCCACCCGCAGGGCCTCGAGCACGTCGTGGCAGTCGGCGGGTTTGTCCGTGATCACCACGGCAAACGCGTTGGCGGCGTAGCCGGCTGCGGGAGCGAGGGCCCGCGCCTCCGCGAGTGAAATCTTGCCGAGGAGCGCCAGGACCGGGCCCCGCATCCGGTGGGCCGCGAGTTTGTCCATCAGCCGGTCGTCAAAGACGGACTGGGCAGCGTCGGCATTTCCTGCGTGTTCGCGGCGGGCGGTGTCATGGTCCCTGCGCGCGTGATGCGGCCCCGTCAGCTGGATCGCGGCGAGGCTTTCGGCGATCGACTGCAGGCCGGCCGCGCCGCTGTACTCCTCGTTGTCAGGCTCAGGGGCCGACGTCGAACGGTGGAAGGCGGGCTCACCCGCCGCGTCCAGGAACCGCAGCGAGTAGTTGAGCTCGGCGAGGTGGGCGCCCACGGACATGGCCGCCGTAACAGCCCACTCAAAGGTGTCGCTGGTGACGAGGTCGCTGCCGTCCTCACCTGGGCTGCTGAACACCGAGCCGTAACCCGAGGAATGGGCCACGAACCGGTGGTCCAGGATGACCGTGGCCTCGGGGGTCGTGACAGATTCCTCCTGCCTGACCATGAGGGCGCCGTGCCGGGCAGTGGCCGGCCAGTGCACCCGCCGCATCGGATCGCCGTGCCGGTACTCGCGCGTCATGACGTCGTCGTCGCTGGGGTTGGCCCTGGTCCGGGTGGCCGTGATGCCGTCGTTGCCCCGCGCGCCGGCAAGGCCGGTGGGCGGGAGTTCGACGGCGGCCGGCGTTACCGTGAGGGTGTCGCCGTCGTCGATCGAATGCCGGTGCAGCGACAGCCCGAACGGGTCCGTGAACTCGGCGCTGACGGGGCCGATGGTGAACTGTCCGCGCTTTCCCGACCGCAGGTGGTACTCATAGCGGCTGGTGCCGCCCGAGGCGGACCGGGCGGGAAAGCGGAACGCCGGGGATTCACCGAACCGTGGCGGCAACCGCTCCTCCATGATGACGCGGCCAGTGCCCAGCCCGGTCCGGGCGACGGCGAGCCGGACCGTGGTGACGGAGTCTGTCTCGACCGTGGAAGGGCTGAACTCCCGGTACACCCGGAACCGCGGCTTGACCACCCTGATGCCGGCCAGTGAAACGAGGGGGAGGACAACCAGCAGGACGCCGAGGGCAAGAAGGTCGCGGCGGCCCATGACCTGGGCGCACAGCAGCGAGACGGCGCCGGCTGCCAGGAGTCCCCAGCCCCGGGAGCTGAAGAGATGTCGGGGGAGGCTGTCCAGCAGTGCCACGGCGATGGTCCTGACTAGTGGCTGTGACGGAGTTCGGGTGAGGTCCGCCCGGCGTTTGCCGTGTCCGTCATCTCCTGGCTGACCGGGATCCGGGCAAGGACGCTGCGGATCACGCCCTGCGGGGTCTCGCCGGTGCTGGCGGCCTTGCGGTCCAGGATGATCCGGTGCGCCAGCACCGCCTCGGCAACGGCCACGACGTCATCCGGCAGCACGAAATCACGGCCATCCAGCGCCGCGGTTGCCTTCGCGGCCCGGAGCAGCTGCAGCAGGGACCGCGGGCTTGCCCCAAGGCGCAGCATGGCGCTGTCACGGGTGGCCCGGCCGACGGCCACGGTGTACTCCTTCACGGCTTCGGAGACGAACACCTGCTGGACGGTGGCGATCATGGCGGCGACATCCGCTGCCGTGACGACCGCCTTGACCCGGGCCAGCGGGGACGTGGCCTGGTGGGTCTCGAGCATTTCGATCTCGGAGTCCTTATCCGGGTACCCCATGGAGATCCGGGCCATGAAGCGGTCCCGCTGGGCTTCCGGGAGCGGATAGGTCCCTTCCATCTCGATGGGGTTCTGGGTAGCCACCACCATGAAGGGTTCGCCGAGCTTGTAGGAGTGTCCGTCCACCGTGACCTGGTGCTCCTCCATGCATTCGAGCAGGGCGGACTGCGTCTTGGCGGAGGCCCGGTTGATCTCGTCGCCGATCACGATGTTCGCGAACACGGCGCCCGGACGGAATTCGAACTGGCGCGAGGACTGGTTATAGATGGAGACGCCGGTGACATCCGAGGGGAGGAGATCGGGTGTGAACTGGATACGGCTGACGGAACAGTCGATGGTGCGTGCCAGGGTTTTCGCCAGCAGCGTCTTGCCCACCCCTGGGACATCCTCCAGGAGCAGGTGGCCCTGGGCCAGCAGGACCGTCAGCGCCAGCTTCGCGGCCTCGGCCTTGCCGTCGATGACGGTGTTGATGGCGCTGAGGATGCGTTCGCTGGCGGCCCGGAAAGCCGGGGCTTCCAGGGGAACAGTTTTGTGTCCGTTGAGCGGGTTGACGTTGCGCGCAGCACTTCCAGTGAGGCCCTGTCCGCCGGGAAGTGCTTCGTCGATCGTGATGCGTCGGTGCGGTTCCATCAGCAACCTTTCAGCCCAGAGTGAAGCAAAACGAAGCGGCGGAGGTCTGCCGTTGCCCTCGTTGGGCGCTCACATCCGTCCGTAACCAGCGTACTAACACAACTGCCGTGGCTAACAGAGAGTTCCCCGTAAATCTCCGGGTAATGCCGAGCGTCAGGCGGAGCCGGGACGGCCGCTAGGCTGGAGGAATGCGGCATTCCCTGATTCCCCGGCCCTACCGGGTTCCCGGCACCGACGGCTCCGGCAGGCGCGGTTTCCCGCCGGCGCCCGAACCGTTGCCCGTCCCCGTGATGGACAACCACACGCACCTGGACTTCCCGACTGACGATGTCCGGGTGGACATCGCGGCTGCCCTCGATGCAGCCGAAGCCGTGGGTGTCTGCGGCGCCGTGCAGGTGGGCTGCGACCTGGAATCCTCAAGGTTTACCGTGCGCGCCGTCGATCTGGATCCGCGCCTTTTGGGGGCCGTGGCCCTCCATCCGAATGATGCGCCGGACTACGCCGCCCGCGGTGAGCTTGAGGACGCCCTGGCTGAGATCGAGGAGCTCGCCGCCCACCCCCGCGTGCGCGCCATCGGCGAAACCGGCCTGGATTTCTTCCGCACGGAAGGGGAGGGGCTGGCCCACCAGCGTTACTCGTTCCGCCGGCACATCGACATCGCTAAGCGGCTGGACCGGACCCTGCAGATCCACGACCGCGACGCCCACGACGACGTGGTCCAGGTTCTGCGCGAGGAAGGCACCCCGGAACGGGTAGTTTTCCACTGCTTTTCCGGGGACGCAGAGCTCGCCCGGATCTGCAACGGGGAAGGATGGTTCATGTCCTTCGCGGGGACACTCACGTTCAAGAACGCCACCAACCTCAGGGAGGCGCTGGCCGTGGCCGACCCGGAGTTGGTGCTGGTGGAAACCGACTCGCCGTTCCTCACTCCGCATCCGCACCGCGGCCGCCCTAACGCCAGCTATATGGTGCCGTACACCGTGCGGGCAATGGCGGAATTGACAGAGACGGACTTGTCCAAACTTTGCGCCCAAGTCAGCGCAAATACCCTGCGGGCGTACGGATCCTGGGCCTGAATCGCCGCAGGCAACAATCCCAAAATACATACCTGGTAGGCAAATATTTTGGCCGGTTTATAACGCTTCGATTACAGTGAAAAACTATTAGCCGGGGTCGGGGAAGGCCTCCGGATGATGTAACTCACTTCGTGACAGGCAGGGCGCCTCCGGATGCCCTGCCATGTGAGTGTGGCGACGCATATGCCTGCGGCCTGCTCCGGCCTGTCCGGAGCCACCATGTCGGTGACCGCTGTGGGTACCCCTGTGCGTTTTTCCCCGTGCCCGGATGGCTCAAAAGTTACGGGCGATCGTGGTCAACTTCTTCACGTCAGACGGCAAGTTCAGTTTCATCAAGGTCGGCACCCAGCTGGTGGTGCTCTCGGCCCTCGTGCTGGGGCTCGTTGCCTTTGTGGGCAGCAACAAGACGGTCACCCTGAACGTCGACGGAAAAGTAAGCTCCGTCCAGACCTTCGGCGGCACCGTCGAGCAGGTGGTGAAGAGCGCGAATATCGAGCTGCACCCGGCCGACCGCGTCTCTCCCGCGCTGGACGCCAGTGTTGGGAATGGCTCCGTCATCAACGTGAACATGGCGAAGGCCGTGAAAGTCAGCCTGGATGGTGCGGAGAAGACCGTGAGCACCACGGCGCAGGACGTGGCCGGGCTCGTGACCCAGCTCGGCGTGGCCAGTTCTTCGGAGCTCTCCGTGCCGAAGGACGCGCAGCTGGCCGTGGACGGTTCGTTCGTGGCCATCTCGACGCCGAAGACCGTCAGCATCATCGCCGACG
Organism: Arthrobacter globiformis; assembly: GCF_030817195.1. Lineage (NCBI taxonomy): Bacteria > Bacillati > Actinomycetota > Actinomycetes > Micrococcales > Micrococcaceae > Arthrobacter > Arthrobacter globiformis. The sequence continues at coordinate 1,752,630 of NZ_JAUSYZ010000001.1, forward strand.
GCAAGGCCAAAAAGACCACCACCACAGCCGCCAATGTCGGCGAGGTCCTCAAGGACGCCGGCATCCGGCTCGCCGCCGCCGACCGGACATCCCAGCCGGCGCACGCCCCGGTGGTCAACAACATGGTGATCAAGGTGTCCCGCGTTACTGGCAAGACCGCCACCGTCACCGAAGAGATCGAGTTCCAGTCGCTGACCACGGACAGCGCCACCCTTCCGAAGGGTGAGGAGAAGGTCACCCAGGAAGGCGTTCCCGGCCAGACGACCCTTACCTACAAGCTGGTCCTGGTCGACGGCCGCGAGGCCTCCCGGACCCTCGTCTCCAAGACCACCACCCGCGAGCCTGTGACCGAGAAGATCACGGTCGGCACCAAGGAAGAGCCCAAGCCGGCAGCCGCCGAGGCCGATAGCGGCAACACCGGTGCCGCAGCCCCGGCCATGATGAATGTGGCCATGTGGGACAAGATCGCCCAGTGCGAATCCGGCGGCAACTGGTCCATTAACAGCGGCAACGGCTACTACGGCGGCCTGCAGTTCGACGTCCAGACCTGGATCGGCGCCGGCGGCGGCGCCTACGCCCCGAACGCCAGCCAGGCGACCAAGGCGCAGCAGATCGACGTTGCCAACCGTGTCTACGCGGAGCGCGGCCTTCAGCCGTGGGGCTGCGGCTGGGCCGCCAGCAGCTAGCCACCGGCAACCACCCGACGGCACCGTCCACGACTGAACGCCGGGATAGGATACCTAGGTGACTGACCCGACCCCCTCCGCCTCCGGCACCGCGCCCGCTCCACTGTTCGGTGCCTCCGATATCCGCAGGCTGGCCGGAGAGATCGGCGTCCGCCCCACCAAAACACTGGGCCAGAATTTCGTCATCGACGGCAACACCATCCGCAGGATCGTGGCCGCCGCCGGCATCGGGCCGGAGGAAACGGTCCTCGAAGTCGGGCCCGGGCTGGGGTCGCTGACGCTGGGGCTCCTCGACGCCGCCAAGGCGGTGGTCGCCGTCGAAATTGACCCCGTTCTGGCTGCGAAGCTGCCGGAGACCATCGGGCAATGGCGGCCCGACGCCGCCGGCGATTTCCACCTGGTCCTCGCCGACGCCATGAAGGTGACGGAGCTGCCGGCCGAGCCAGCAGCGCTCGTCGCCAACCTGCCCTACAACGTCGCGGTGCCTGTGGTGCTCCACCTGCTGCAGCACTTCCCGTCGATCAGGCACGGCCTGGTCATGGTCCAGGATGAAGTCGCCGACCGGCTGGCCGCTGAACCCGGCTCCAAGATTTATGGCGTGCCCTCGGTCAAGGCCGCGTGGTACAGCAGCATGCGCAAGGCCGGCGTCATCGGCATGAACGTGTTCTGGCCTGCGCCCAAGATCCAGTCCGGGCTCGTGGCCTTCACCCGGCGGGAGCCCCCGGCCACCACCGCCAGCCGCGAGGAAGTCTTCGCCGTCATTGATGCAGCGTTCGCGCAGCGCCGCAAGACACTCCGTGCAGCCCTGGCCGGCTGGGCCGGCAGCGCCGCCGAAGCAGAACGCTGCCTGGTCGCGGCCGGGGTCGACCCCACCGCGCGGGGTGAAGTGATCGATATCGCCGCGTTCGCGAGGATCGCCGAAGCCCGCGCTGCCGCGGACGCCTGATGGCGGTCCAGGGCCTGCGGGGGCGCTTTGCGGCAAGGACCGTCCGGGTAAAGGCCCCGGGCAAAGTCAACGTCTCGCTGGATGTCGGGCCACTGCGCCCGGATGGCTACCACTCCGTGGCCAGCGTGTACCTGGCTGTGTCGCTGTACGAGGAAGTCGCGGCCACCAGCACAGCTTCCGGCGGCATCACCGTCAGCATCAGTGCCGACAGCACGCTGGACCTCGACGGAGTGGACATTCCGCTGGATGAGCGGAACCTGGCCTACAAGGCAGCCGCCCTCATGGCCGATGTGTCCGAACACGCCACCGGCGTGCACCTTGAAATCACCAAGCGGGTCCCGGTGGCGGGCGGCATGGGCGGCGGCTCCGCGGATGCTGCCGCCACGCTCCTGGCGTGCGACGCATTATGGAACAGTGGCCTGTCGCGGGATGAACTCGCCCAGCTCGCCGCCGAGCTCGGGGCGGACGTTCCCTTCGCGCTGCTGGGCGGCACGGCCGTGGGGCTGGGCGTGGGGGATGACCTGTCGCCGGCGCTGGCAAAGGCCCAGATGGACTGGGTGCTGGTCACGGCCGAGTTCGGACTGTCCACGCCGGAAGTTTTCCGTACCCTGGACCGGCTCCGCGACGCCGAAGGCCTGGACGTCGAGGAGCCCACGGCGGTGGACCCGAAGATCCTGCAGGCCCTGCGCGGCGGCGACGCCGACGCCCTGAGCAGGGTGCTGGTCAATGACCTCCAGCGGGCCTCCATCGAACTCGCCCCCGGGCTCCGGGACACCCTTGGCCTGGGCGAATCCTGCGGAGCCATCGCCGGGATCATTTCCGGCTCCGGACCCACCGTGGCCCTGTTGGCGCACAATCCCGAAGCGGCAGAGAACCTCGCCGGGGAGCTGGAACGCAAAGGCCTCAATGCCCAGGCGGTCCACGGCCCGGTGCCCGGCGCCCGCATCATCTCCGATACGCTCCTTTAATACTTTCCAACCTTCACAGCAGAAAGCAGTTCCCCGTGGCACACCTGCTCGGCGGCGAGAACCTCAAGGTCTCGTACGCAACCCGCACCGTTCTGGACGGCATCACCCTTGGGCTCGAAGAGGGCGACCGGATCGGGATGGTGGGCAGGAACGGCGATGGCAAGTCCACGCTGATGCGGCTGCTGGCGCTGCGGTCCACGCCGGACTCCGGCCGGGTCACCAAGCGCGGGGACGTTAACATTGGCTACCTGGACCAGAGCGACGTCCTTGACGCCGACCTGACGGTGGGCGCCGCGATCGTCGGCGACAAGGCCGACCACGAGTGGGCGGCGAACCCCCGGATCCGCGAAATCATGGGCGGACTGGTGTCCGACGTCGACTGGCACGCCAACGTGCACGCCCTGTCCGGCGGACAGAAGCGGCGCGTCGCGCTGGCCAAGCTCCTCATTGAGGACCACGACGTCATCATGCTCGACGAGCCCACCAACCACCTCGACGTCGAGGGTGTGGCCTGGCTGTCGCGGCACCTGAAGACCCGGTGGCGGCCCAATCAGGGGGCCTTCCTGGTGGTCACCCACGACCGCTGGTTCCTCGACGAAGTCTGCAACAAGACCTGGGAAGTCCATGACGGGATCGTTGACCCGTTCGACGGCGGTTACGCCGCCTACGTGCTGGCCCGCGCCGAGCGGGACCGCACGGCCGCCGTCGTCGAAAGCAAGCGCCAGCAGCTGGTGAAGAAGGAACTCGCCTGGCTGCGACGCGGCGCCCCCGCCCGGACGTCCAAGCCCAAGTTCCGGATCGAAGCGGCCAACGCCCTGATCGCCGACGTTCCGGAGCCGCGTGACTCGACGGCCCTGAGCAAGATGGCCACTGCGCGCCTGGGCAAGGACGTGCTGGACCTGGAGAACGTGTCGCTCGACTTCGACAGCGGCGACCCTGAGCTGGACGCCGGCCGGAAGCTGTTCAACAACATCACGCTGCGGCTCGCGCCGGGGGAGCGGCTGGGCCTCGTCGGCGTCAACGGCGCCGGCAAGACCACCCTGCTCAAACTGCTCAACGGCGAAATCCAGCCGTCGGCCGGAAAGGTCAAGAAGGGTAAGACGGTGGTCACCGCTGTGCTCACCCAAGAGGTCAAGGAGCTCGACGACGTCGCCGACCTGCGTGTCATCGAGGTCATCGAACGCGAAAAGCGGTCCTTCAATGTGGGCGGCAGGGAGTTCACGGCCGGCCAGCTGGTGGAGCAGCTCGGTTTCACCAACCAGAAGCAGTGGACGCCGGTCCGGGACCTGTCCGGCGGTGAGCGGCGGCGCCTGCAGCTCCTGCGGCTGCTGGTGGGCGAGCCCAACGTGCTGATGCTGGACGAACCCACCAACGACCTCGACACGGATACGCTCGCGGCCGTCGAGGACGTCCTGGACGGCTGGCCGGGCACGCTCGTGGTGGTCAGCCACGACCGCTACCTGCTCGAACGCGTCACGGACCACCAGATGGCACTGCTGGGCGACGGCAAGATCCGCGGCCTTCCCGGCGGCGTGGACCAGTACCTCGAACTCCGCGAGAATGCCCTCGCCGGTTCCACCGTCACCGGCGGCGGAAACCCCGTCACCGGCCCGTCAGCCGGCGGCGCAGCAGCCCCCGCCGGTCCCTCCGAAGCCGAGAAGCGCGAGGCCCGCAAGTCCCTCAACCGCGTGGAGCGCCAGCTCAACAAGCTCGCCCAGCAGGAAGAGAAGATCCACGTCCAAATGGCCGCCAGCACCAACGACGGCGACTTCGAACGCCTCGGCGACCTCAACAAGCAGCTGAAGGACCTGACCGAGGAAAAGGACGCCCTCGAACTCGAATGGCTGGAGGCGTCGGAAGTTCTCGGCGAGTAGGTGGTTCCGGGCTGGGTGCCGGAAGTCACGGCTCGCTGCGGAGTTCCGGCTCCTTTTTGAGGCCGGTCAGGCCGTTCCAGGCGAGGTTGACCAGGTGGGCGGCCACAGCCCGTTTGTCGGGCTGGCGGGCGTCCTGCCACCATTGGCCCGTCATCGCCACCATGCCTACGAGCATCTGGGCGTACATGGCGCCGTCGGCTGCGCTGAACCCGCGGCGGGCGAATTCGTCGGACAGGATGTGTTCAACCCGGGCTGTCACGTGGGAGAGCAGCGTGGAAAAGGCGCCTTCGGGCTGGGACGGGGGAGCGTCCCGCATGAGGATGCGGAAGCCGTCGGTGCGTTCCTCGATGTAGGTGAGCAGGGCCAGCGCGGCGCGCTCCACGAGGACGCGCGGCTTGGCTTCGTCGGCCAGGGCGTTGTTGATATCGGCGAGCAGGATTCGGAACTCGTACTCGACAACCTGCGTGTACAGGCCCTCCTTCGAGCCGAAGTGCTCGTAGATCACGGGCTTGGAAACGCCGGCGGAGGCGGCGATCTCCTCGATGGTGGTGCCGTCCAGCCCCCGCATCGCGAACAGGGCCCGCCCTACTTCGATGAGCTGGGACCGGCGCTGGGCTCCGGTCATCCGCGACCGGGGGATGCGCCCCGCCGCTGCGTCGGGCCTTGCCGGCAGGTTCCCCGGACCGTCAGTTGTCCCTGTGCTGTTGCTCACCGTCCAATCATGCCTTATGTCAAGCGGCGGGCAGGGGTGGCAGCCAGTCCCGGCGCGCTGCCCCGGGCGGCACCCGCGCACCGGATGCGCCGAGGTCGCACGAGCCTCAACGTTCGTGGCAGAATTGGTTCTCGTGCCCAGGCTTAGCGCCGGGCATGGTCCGCTCTGGTGTAATGGCAGCACCCCGGCCTTTGGAGCCGTGGAGTATAGGTTCGAATCCTATGGGCGGAACAGCTGCATCAGCGGTGTCCAGTAGGATGAACCCTGTTGCCGGTTCCGGGCACAGGTTCGGACACCGCCGCGCAGGCAGCCGCGGATGCAGTACACGCAACCGAGCAAGGAGAGCCCGTACGTGAGCCCCGAGAAATCCGGCCCAGCCGCCGTTATCGTCCTAGCTGCAGGTGCCGGTACCCGGATGAAATCCCGTACCCCCAAGATCCTCCACGAAATCGGCGGCCGTTCCATGGTGGGCCACGCCCTCCTGGCCGCCCGCAGCATCAGCCCCCAGCGCCTGGCCCTGGTGGTCCGGCACGAGCGCGACCGCGTCGCAGCCCACCTCACCGAACTCGATCCGGACGCCCTGATCGTGGACCAGGACGAGGTGCCCGGCACCGGACGCGCTGTCGAGGTTGCCCTCGAAGCACTTGACGCCAAGGAGCCGATTGCCGGAACCGTCGTGGTCACCTACGGCGATGTCCCGCTGCTCACCGGTGAAATGCTCTCCGAGCTGGTGTCCACCCACGAGCGCGAGGGCAACGCGATCACGGTGCTCACCGCGATCCTGGACGACGCCACCGGTTACGGCCGCATTCTCCGCGGCGACGACGGTACCGTGACCGGTATCCGCGAGCACAAGGACGCCACCGACGCCGAGCGTGCGATCCGCGAGATCAACTCCGGCATCTACGCCTTTGACGCTGCCGTCCTCCGGGACGCCCTCCGCCACGTCACCACCGACAACTCGCAGGGCGAAAAGTACCTGACCGACGTCCTCGGGCTGGCCCGCGAGGCAGGCGGCCGCGTGGCCGCCGTCGTCACCGCCGACCGCTGGCAGGTGGAAGGCGCCAACGACCGCGTCCAGCTCGCCGCCCTCGGCGCGGAGCACAACCGCCGGATCGTGGAAGCCTGGATGCGCGCCGGTGTTACCGTCGTCGACCCCGCCACCACCTGGATCGACTCCACGGTGACCCTGGCGGAGGACGTCCGGATCCTGCCCAACACCCAGCTGCACGGCGCCACCACGGTGGCGCGGGACGCCGTCGTCGGCCCCGACTCAACACTGACGGATGTCAGCATCGGGGAGGGCGCCAAGGTGACCCGCACCCACGGTTCCGGCGCGGAGATCGGCGCGGGAGCCAGCGTTGGACCGTTCACCTACCTGCGCCCGGGAACGGTCCTGGGCGAGACGGGCAAGATCGGCGCGTTCTACGAAACCAAGAACGTCAGGATTGGCCGCGGCTCCAAGCTGTCCCACCTGGGCTACGCCGGGGACGCCGAAATCGGCGAGGACACCAACATCGGCTGCGGCAACATCACCGCGAACTACGACGGCGAGAAGAAGCACCGCACGGTGATCGGCTCGGGCGTGCGCACCGGCTCCAACACAGTATTCGTCGCTCCGGTCACGGTGGGGGACGGTGCCTACAGCGGCGCCGGAGCCGTGATCCGCAAGGACGTGCCCGCCGGGGCCCTGGCGCTGTCCATGGCAGCACAGCGCAACGCCGAAGGCTGGGTCGCCGCCAACCGTCCCGGCACGCTGTCCGCGGAACTGGCAGAAGCCGCCGCCGCCCGCGAAGGCCGCACTGATTCCGCAAATTCCCCCGCATCTACAGAAGAGGGCTAGCAACCATGACCGAAATTACGGCTCACGGCGAGAAGAAACTGGTGCTCGCCGCAGGGCGTGCACACCCGGAGCTTGCCCGGGAGATCGCCAAGGAGCTGGGCACGGAACTGCTGCCTGTGGACGCCTACGACTTCGCCAACGGCGAGATCTATGTTCGCGCCGGGGAGAGCGTCCGCGGCACCGACGCCTTCGTCATCCAGGCGCACCCCGCACCGCTGAACAACTGGCTCATGGAACAGCTGATCATGATTGATTCGCTGAAGCGTGCCTCCGCCAAGCGGATCACCGTGGTGTCGCCGTTCTACCCGTACTCGCGCCAGGACAAGAAGGGCCGCGGCCGCGAGCCGATCTCCGCGCGCCTCGTGGCCGACATGTACAAGACGGCCGGCGCCGACCGCATCATGAGCGTGGACCTGCACACCTCCCAGATCCAGGGCTTCTTCGACGGGCCGGTGGACCACCTCATGGCCATCCCGCTGCTGGCAGACTACATCCGCACCCGCGTCAGCGCCGACAACATCACCGTGGTCTCGCCGGACACCGGCCGCGTGCGCGTGGCTGAACAGTGGGCCGAACGCCTCGGCGGCGCGCCGCTGGCATTCGTCCACAAGAGCCGCGACCTGACCGTGCCCAACCAGGCCGTGTCCAAGACTGTGGTGGGCCAGATCGAGGGCCGCACCTGTGTGCTCATCGACGACATGATCGACACCGGCGGAACCATCTCCGGCGCCGTTCAGGTGCTCAAGAACGCCGGCGCCAAGGACGTCATCATCGCCGCCACGCACGCGGTGTTCTCCGATCCCGCCGCCCGGCGCCTCTCCGAGTCCGGCGCCCGCGAAGTGGTGGTCACCAACACGCTGCCCATCACCGCGGACAAGCGTTTCCCCGAGCTCACCGTGCTGTCCATCGCGCCGCTCATCGCCCGGGCCATCCGGGAAGTGTTCGACGACGGATCGGTCACCAGCCTTTTCGACGGCAACGCCTAACGGGGTCCGGCCCGTTTTCAGTAAACGGGCCGGGCACTGATAAGCTTTATCCCGATACCTTGGCGAGGGAGAGCACCTCCGGAACACCGTATGCACGGAACACCGGACTGCTGGTCTCCGTTATCGACTGGGTCTGAATCACCCTTCTGGTGGGGCCGCCTTCGGGCCGCCCGGCGTTGAAGGTCACTCCAGACCTCCGCCCTTGCTGAACCCACATATCCACCAGGAGATTCACATGTCTGAGCAGAAGCTCGCAGCAGAAGCACGCACCGAATTCGGCAAGGGCTTCGCCCGCCGCGCCCGCGCCGCCGGCCAGATCCCCGCTGTGATCTACGGCCACGGCGCTGAGCCCATCCACATCACGCTGCCAGCCAAGGCCACCACCCTCGCGGTGCGCACCGCCAACGCCCTGCTGTCCCTCGACCTCAACGGTGAAGGCCACCTGGCCCTCGTCAAGGACGTCCAGCGCGACCCGATCAAGCAGATCATCGAGCACATCGACCTCCTGACCGTGCGCCAGGGCGAGAAGGTCACCGTGGACGTTCCCGTGCACGTCGTGGGCGAAACCGCTCCCGGCACCGTGCACAACCTCGAACTGACCGTCGTCTCCCTCGAGGCAGAGGCAACCCACCTGCCCGAGTCCGTCGAGGTGAACATCGAGGGCCGCGCCGCCGGCGAGCACATCCACGCCTCCGACCTCGTGCTCCCCAAGGGCGCTGTCCTGCTGGCCGACGCCGAGGCCCTGGTCGTCAACATCTCCGAGGCCACGGCACAGGCCGAAGAGGGCGAAGCAGAGGAAGCCGCAGCAGAAGCTGCTCCGGCCGAAGCAGCTGCTGCCGAGTAATACAGGCACAAACCCTTTCCGCGTTGCACGCAGCGCGGATCAGTGGCCGGGTCCTTTTCGGGCCCGGCCACTGCCGTCCCTGCCCCATTTGCGGGCCCACCCCCGCCTTAGGATTGATTCATGACTGACACCTGGCTGATCGTAGGCCTTGGCAACCCCGGACCCGAGTACAGCGGCAACCGGCACAACGTCGGCCAGATGGTGCTCGACGGGCTGGCCGGGCGCATTGGCGGCAAGTTCAAGGCGCACAAGGCCAGGGCCGCCGTCCTTGAAAGCCGGCTGGGGATCGGCGGCCCCCGCGTGGTGCTGGCGAAGCCCGGTACCTACATGAACGTCTCCGGCGGACCGGTGTCGGCGCTTGCCAGGTTTTACGACGTCGAGCCGTCCCGCGTCGTGGCCGTCCATGACGAGATCGACATTCCCTTTAATACGGTGAAGCTGAAGATCGGCGGCGGCGAGGGAGGGCACAACGGCCTCCGGGACATCTCCAAAGCCCTCGCCACCAAGGATTACCTCCGCGTCCGGGTGGGAGTCGGCCGGCCACCGGGCCGGATGGACACCGCCGACTACGTGCTGCGGGACTTCGGCACTGCCGAAAGGAAGGAACTGCCCTTCCTGCTCGATGACGCCGCCGACGCCGTCGAGCTCCTGGTCAGGGAGGGCCTGACGGCCGCACAGCAGCAGTTCCACACCGCCAAGGTGTAGGACGGCCAGTCACGCCTTTCCCTCCCCGCCGCGCGAACCCTCAAGGTCGCATCAAGGTCTGCGAAATGTGAACGCAGTGCCCTATATCCCGGCAAAGTAACGGGGTAGTCTACTTTCTAAGCGGGGGAGGCGATGGAGCCTTTATCCTGCCGGGCGGGATGTAAGGAAAAGTTCATGTCAATTGAGCCACTGAGCTGGGGACGTGGGTCTACGGCGGGCGTGCTGGCGGGACCGGTGGGCGTCGCGGGCGGAACGGACCTCCAACGATGGTCGGTTCCGGCGCGCAGCGCAGACCTTGAAGCCATCCGCACTGCGCTGACAGATCCTGAGTCCCTGGGCGTAGTCATCACCGGTGCCCGCGGTGTGGGGAAATCCTCGCTCGCCCGCACCGCCGTGGCCGAACTGGGTCCCGACGTCTGGCCCCTTCAACTGCGCAGCCCCCTTTCCGGCTCACAAACCTCCTACGGCTGCCTCGCCTTCCTCCTGGCCAGGCTTCCGCAGTCCGCGCTGGCTTCCCCGACCGCCATCCTCCAGGGCATCACCTCCCTGATCCGGTCCGACGCCGCCGGCCGCGACTGCGTCATCACCCTGGACACCACCGGCCAGATCGACGACATGAGTGCCGGCGTCATCCTGAACATCATGCTGACGCACACCGCCCGCGTCATCGCCATCGCGCCCAGCACCAGCGACCTGCCGGCGGACTTCCACTGGCTGCTCACCGACAGGCGGCTGACGGAAGTCCGGCTGGACAACCTCAACGAACTGCAGACCCGGCAGGTGCTGCTGACGCTGCTGGGCCACCGGGTCTCGGCGTCGCTCGTGAGCACCTACCACGCCATCGTGGGCGGCAATCCGCTCCTGCTCAAGGCACTCGTCACGGAGCAACAGCAGTCGGGAAACCTCGTCCTGTCCGATTCGGTCTGGACTTTGCGGGACAGGGTGGTGCTCGACGGCGCCACCGGGCTGGATGACATCGTCCGGTCCCGCTGGACCCGGGAAGAGCCGGAAACCCGCGAGGTCATCGAGATGCTGGCTTGTGCACGGCGCGTCCCGCTGGCCAGGCTGACCGAAATCTACGGCACAGCCACCGTGGCCGACATGGAGGACGCCGGGTTGCTGACCGTGGCCGACACTGGGGACCGCTGGGTCTCGCTGCGGGAACAGTACCTGGGGGACGTCGTGCGCTCCTGGCTCAGCATCTCCCGGCGTCGTGAACTGCGGACCCAGCTGCTGCGCGGCCACGAACCCGAGCTGTCTGCCCTGACCTTGGAGGAACGGATCGAGTTCGCCGCCTGGACCAAGGAGTGCCAGGCCGAGCTCAGCCCCGCCATGGCGGTGGCCGCGGCGGAGGCGGCCGTGCAGCTCTTTGACCCGCGGTTCGCGATCTCCTGCGTTGAAGGCATCAAGAAGACCGACGACGTCTGGGTGGAAGCGCAGCTGTACAAGGCAACGGCGTACCTGCTGCTCGACCTGCCGCTGCAGGCCATGGCCGCGCTGGAGGACATTTCCCAGGCACAGCTGAACGGGCTCGGCGAGCAGGCCTTGGCCCGGGTGGTCGCAGCCAAAACCCGGGTCATGGTCTGGCTGCCGGAGCTCTGTGACAAAGTGCCGGACGAGCTGGCGGCCGCCCGGGAGAGGCTCGGCGTCGCCGGCGGAGTGGCAGCCAACTGGCCAGAACCCGTTGGCGTAGCGGCCAACGTCATCACCCTGGCCGAGTTTGAATACAAGTCCTTCATCGGCGACTACGCCTCCATGATCACCGAGTTGGAGGAAGCCTCCGACCCCGCGGTCAACAAGGATCCCGGCCTGAGGATCCAGGCGGCTCTGATCCTGATGCACGCCCTGTCGGCGGTCGGCCGGGAAATGGACGCCCTCCAGCTGATGCGGCGCGTCGGCGGGCAGCTCTCGGATGCGGAGCCGCTGACCGGCCTGCGCGAGCGGTTCGCGATGACGTCGTTCAACGTGCTGCTGCAGGCCGGTCAGTGGAAACGGTGCCTGGAACTCGTCGGCCCGGCCCAGGGGCAGGAAGAACGCCGGCTGGCCTACCGCACGTCTGCCACGGAACTCGCCGCCGGAATCGCGTACGTATTCTCCGGCCGTGGCGCGGTGGCCCTGGATTCGCTGCTGTCCGCCGTCGCCCAGCTCGAGCTCCGCCCTGTCCTGAACATGCTGCAGGCCGCCTACGCCGCCACGGCCTTCGCCTACGCCCAGATCGGCAATGCCGGGCAGTCGCACAAGTACCTCGATAAACTCCGCGGAGTGCGCGGGCACTGCAACTTCGGCACCCTGTTCGTCACCGAGTTCTGTGCGGACATGGCCGGGCGCTGGCTGGGGGACACCGATGCCGTGAAGCGTCTGCTCAAGGCAGCACACCGCGACATCGATGCCGGCCGGTACACCCTGGCCGGGATCAGCCTGCTCGGTGCCACCGTGAACGGGACCGATGAGGACTTCCGCCTGATGGAGGAGGTGGCGGGCCACCGGCAGGGGACCCTCGCCGAGATCTCGCGCCTCATCGCCGTGGGCACCCGCACCAAGGACGCCAAGGTTCTTTTGGAAGGCGCGCACCTGTGCGCCGAACTGGAGCTCGACGCCGTGGAAGCGCGGTGCGTTGCGCTCGCCGTCGACTTTGCCCGCCATTCCGGCGATTCCGCCTCCGCCCGCGTTGCCCAGGCCCGGCTGGACAGCCTCACCGCTACGGTGCCCAGCCTGCCGATCGTTCCCAGCAGCGGAAGCCCGCTCCTTACCGCGCGTGAACGCCAGATCTCCCGGCTGGCCGGAAGGGGCGTATCCAACCGGGACATCGCCCTGGAGATGGGTGTATCAGTCCGAACGGTGGAGGGCCACCTGTACCAGGTCTTCACCAAGCTCGGCGTGACTTCCAGGGGTGATCTGCCTGGCCTCGTCTAACAGCTCCCCATCAAACAGCGCCTCGACCAACCATTCGTCCCACGGCGTCGCGTCCAATGGCCGCGGTGCCAAGGCTGCTTCCGAACTCCGGCAGCTCACCGGCCGCCGCGAAGCGATAGAGCATGTCTGCACGGTCATCCGGAGCCGGGCCAGCCAGGCGGTCTACCTGATGGCGGGCCCCGGGGTCGGCAAGACAAGTGTTACGGACGCCGTGCGGGAGAAGCTGGCGGCAGAGATGACGGTGCTCCGCGTCCACGGCAGCGCCTCACTGGCCAAGGTCCCCTACGGCGTGCTGGCGCCCTACACGTCAGGCCTCGCCCCCGAGGAAGCGGACTCGCCTGTGGCGGTGCTGCGGGCCGTCTGGGCCCACTTCCAGGAGCTAAGGGGAAGCAGCGACCTGAAGGGCGGCAGCGAAACCCCCGTGCTCCTGGTGGTGGACGATGCCCACCACCTCGATGAGGCCACGGCCAGCATGGTGGTGGACATGACCTCGGCCGGCTGGGCGACCGTGCTGGCAGCCGGGCGGCCGCGGCCGGGCCTGCCGCAGGCCCTGAACCAGCTCTGGTACGACGGCCTGGCAGAACGCATTGATCTCCGGCCGCTCAATGGCGAGCAGGTCAGGGAGGTGGTGGAGCACACCCTCCAGGGGACCGTTCCCGTCAGCACCGTCCAATCACTGTGGTCCGCCTCGGGCGGCAACCCCCTGCTCCTCGACTGCCTGCTGGGGGATGCAACAGCTTCCGGAACGCTGGTCCAGCGTAACGGGATCTGGGTGCTGCTCGGCCCCCTGCCGGCCGACGGGCCCAGGCTGTCGGACCTCGTGGTCAAGGATCTCCTCCGGCGGACGCCGGAGGAACAGGACGCGCTTAAGGTGATCGCCCTGGCGGAGCCGGTGTCCCGGGGCCTGGTCGAGGACGTCTGCGGTGCCGGCATCGTGCGTTCCCTGCTGGACAACCAGGTGGTGAGCGAGTCGTCAGCGCCGCACTCCGAGCTGCGGTTCACGCATGCCATCCTGGGCGAATCGATGCGGCAACATGTTTCGGTCTCGCGGAGCCTGCAGCTGCGGCAGAAGCTTGATGCCCACCTGGACGCCGCGGCCGCAAGCGCCGAGGGCAGGCTGCGGCTGGTCGAATGGTCGCTCGAATGCGGCATGGAGGTGTCAGACCAGGACCTGCTGGACGCAGGATTATTGGCTGCGACCACCTTCAACAACGCCGGCGCGCGCCTCATGGCCGGACACGTGCAGGCCCCGGAGCTGAAGGCCCTTGCGCTCTCAATCACCGCGAGGGCTCATTTCAACGAGGGGAAGTACCGCGAGGCCGCCGAACTCCTTGACAGTTGCTGGCTTGACCTGGCGGACCGCCCGGAGGCTCCGCAGGTACTCATGCTCAGGGCGTCATCCCACCTGGCGCTGGGAAAGCCCATGCCGGTGCTCAGGGCTGAATCGCGCCGTCTGCTTGAGGAGGCCGGGATCGCGCCGGCCGACGCTTGGCAGGACAGGATCCTTGGCCTGCTGGAGATGGCCGCCGCCGGCGACCATGAAGGCATCAGGGGGGTCATCGACGAGCTGGGAACCACGGAGCCCGGCAATGCCTCGAGCGTCGAAGCAACACAGCACGCCGTGGCGCAGGCCCTGCTTGCCCAGGCTCTGGTTGCTGCCGGCCGGTCACACCAGGCACACGCCGCCGCGGCCGCCGCCGGCCCCTTCCTGCCCGCGCTCAGCGGCGGCCTCTATTTCTTCAACGAATTTGTCCTGACCCGGCTGGCGCTCAGCACCCTCGCCGCCGGCAACTGGGAATCTGCCGAACACGAACTGTCCGGATACCCGGCTGAGCGCACCGAGGGCGCTTCGACCTTCGGCGGCGGTATCCAGGCACTGCGGGGCCTTGGGCTGCTGCGGCAGGGGCAGCTGGAGCGCGCCTACCAGGTCCTCCTGCCCGCGGTCGAGGCGCTGCGGGTCAATGATCCGCTGCAGGAATTCAGGTTCGGCTCGTCGCTTGCCTTCTACGCCGCAGCACGGCTGGGCGACACCGTCCAGGCGAAGCGGCTCGAACAGGACTTTATTTCGGCCAGGCACGCCAGCGGACCCGGTTGTGATGCAGTCGCGGAAGCCTATGCGGCCGCCGCGGCTGAATACCTTGACCGGAAGGGCAGCGGGCTGGACAGGCTCCGTGAGCTTGCGGGGTCCGAGTCCGTTACAGACCATCCAGGAACCAGGATGGAGTGCCTCATCCTTTGCTCCGATCTTGGCGAGCGGTCGGTGGCGCAGGAACTCGCCGCCCTCGCCGCCACCGTTGAAGGCCGGTGGGCTGCCGGCTGGCGGCAGCTGGCCCAGGCCTGGGCCTCGGAAAACGCCGATGTCCTGATGGACACAGCCGCCGCCCTGGAGGAGGCGGGCCTGCTGAACCTGGCGCGCGAGGCGTACGCCAGGGCAGGTGCCCTGCTGGACGAGGCAGGGGAGCGGCGACGCGCCCGCCAGGCGATCGCGCACCGGGAGAAGTGCGACCAGGAGCTCGGCGAGCGGTTCCGGGAGAGCCCGTTCGTGGCCTCCGTCCCCAGTGTCCACCTGACCCGCCGCGAGCGGGACATCGTGGAGCTGGCCGTGCAGGGCCTCTCCGACCGCGAGATCGCCCAGCAGCTGATGGTGTCCGTGCGGACCGTCGAGGGGCATCTGTACCGCAGCTACGTCAAGCTTGGCGTCCGCCGGCGCGACGAGCTCGCGCTCGCCCTTCCGAAGAAGTAGTCCTCCGAAGAAGTAGCCCTTCCAAAGAAGCAGCGCTTCCCCTCAAAATGATTTTTTCTGGCCCGCCGGGCAAATTCCGCGCGGTTGCGCGGCGGACATCGCCACCTGCGGGAACCAGTAGTTAAGTACTCAGAAAAACGAGTACATGATACTGGTGCCGCGGGCGCCGGTACGCGATTAACTAATAGTGGCAGCGGAAGCAGGGCTGATCTCCCCCCCCCCCGAAGCTGCCACCAGCTTTCCAGGTCTCGCACCAGATTTCCGGCCCCTCGGGTCCGGGTAAGGCGGGGCCGGCGACGTCAGAGCCTTCTGAGACCGAGGCTCTCCCCCCAGCCGTCGCCGGTCCTTATAACTAACAGTTGAATAGTACGCCGGAGCATCGGCATCGCAGGGAGCGGCCCGCACAGACGAGGGCCGCCCTTAGTGTGTATGGGCTCCGGGAGTGCATCGCCGGCCCGTGCTGCCGGCAAAGGTGCTGTGGGACAATTGAGAGGTACCTCAAGGCACCCAAGGAGTCCCATTGGCCGTAGTATCAACGCCAACCACGCTGACGCGTGCCCTTTCTGCGATGGACAATGCCGAGGTCCTGCGGATCCGCAACGATTTTCCCGTGCTGAACCAGACGGTCCACGGCCGCCCGCTCATTTATCTTGATTCCGGCGCCACGTCGCAGAATCCCGCTGAGCGTGATCGAGGCGGAACAGGAATTCTACGAGCAGCGGAACGCTGCAGTGCACCGCGGCGCCCACCACCTAGCCGTCGAAGCCACCGAGGTGTTCGAGGACGCCCGGCAGACCGTCGCCGACTTTGTCGGGGCCGCCTATGAGGAGATCGTCTGGACCTCCAACGCCACCGAGGGCCTCAACGTCATCAGCTATGCGCTGTCGAACGCCGCCCTGTGGTCAGCCCAGGGACGCGGCCACGCCAAGCTGCGGGACCTGGCCCTGGGGCCGGGCGATGAAATCGTGGTCACCGAAATGGAACACCACGCCAACCTGATTCCCTGGCAGGAACTGGCCTACCGGACCGGTGCCACGCTGCGGCACATCCCGCTGGACGATGCCGGCGTGCTGCGGATGGATGAGGCAGCGGAAATCGTGGGGGAGCGCACCAGGCTGCTGGCGTTCACCCACGCCTCGAATGTACTGGGCACCATCAACCCGGTCAGCGACCTTGTTGCCCTCGCCCGGCGGGCAGGCGCCCTCGTGGTGCTGGATGCGTGCCAGTCGGCGCCGCACCTTGCCCTGGACGTCAAGCAGCTGGATGTCGACTTCGCCGTGTTTTCCGGCCACAAGATGCTGGGACCCACCGGCGTCGGAGTGCTGTACGGCAAGCAGGAGCTCCTGGACGTGCTCCCGCCGGTCCTGACCGGCGGTTCCATGATCACCACCGTGACCATGGAACGCGCGGAGTACCTCCCTGCGCCGCAGCGGTTCGAGGCCGGGACCCAGAAAATTTCCCAGGCAGTGGCCCTTGCCGCTGCGGTCAACTATCTGACGGAAACCGGCATCGACCGGGTGCACCGCTGGGAGTCCGAGCTGGGCCAGCGCATGGTGGCAGGCCTGGAAGCCATCGACGGAATCCGCGTGCTGGGACCGGCCGCAGGCCAGGACCGCATCGGCCTGGCGGCCTTTGACGTCGCCGGTGTCCACGCGCACGACGTCGGCCAGTTCCTTGACTCGCGGGGCATCGCGGTCCGCGTGGGCCATCACTGCGCGCAGCCGCTGCACCGGCGCTTGGGCCTGACGGCCACCACCCGGGCCAGCGCCTACTTGTACAACACCACCGACGACGTGGACGAATTCCTGGACGCAGTGTCCGGAGTCCGCGCCTACTTCCGGGCCTAGGGCCCGGACCCCGACGACAGGTACCTCACCATGAGCCTCGACCAGCTTTACCAGCAGATCATCCTGGACCACTCCAAGGCCAGGCACGGCAGCGGACTGACCGCAACGGCCGCCCCGGACGGCGCGTCCACAGGCCAGTCACACCAGCTCAACCCCGTGTGCGGCGACGAGGTCACCCTGCGCGTGGCCGTTGACCACGGCACGGTCACGCAGCTGGCATGGGACGGGGCCGGCTGCTCGATCTCCATGGCCTCGGCCTCTGTGCTGAGCGAGCTGGCCGAGGGCATGACTGTGGACGAGCTCCGCTCGGTGATCGGGAACTTCCGCGAGGTCCTGCGCTCCCGCGGGAAAATCCCCGCCGACCCGGAAATCCTGGGCGATGCCGCGGCCTTCGAGGGCGTGGCCCGCTACGCGGCAAGGGTAAAGTGCGCCATGATTTCCTGGGTTGCGGCCGAGGATGCCCTGAACCAGGCAGCCTGACCGTACCCCCTTTAGCCGTCCTGTTCGGACCGTTCGAAGAGATCCGGGACGCCGTCGCCGTCGTCGTCCCTTGCCTCCTCCGCCTCCAGGCGGCGGTAGTGCCTGTTGCGGGCCTTAAGCACGATGGCGGCCAGCGCCGCGGCGGTCAGCGAACCGGCCAGGATGGCCACTTTTGCGTGGCCGTCCCGGGCTGAGCCCGAGCCGAAACTCAGTTCGGCGATGAGCAGCGACACGGTGAAGCCGACGCCTGCCAAAAGAGCCAGCCCGGCGACGTCGACCCACTTCAGCCCGTCGTCGAGCTGTGCGCGGGTGGTTTTCGTGACCAGGAATGTAGCCCCGAAGACGCCAAGGGCCTTGCCGGCGATCAATGCCGCCACGATGCCCACGGCCACGGGGTCGGCCAGTGCGGACATCAGGCCGGAGGCGCCGCCGAGCGCAACGCCTGCCGAGAAGAACGCGAAGACAGGAACCGCAAATCCTGCAGACAGCGGCCGGAGCAGGTGTTCCAGGCGTTCGGCCATGCCGGTGCCGACGCCGTCGGTGCCGGTCCCCGGGTGGCGGCGGTCCCGCCGCGAGGCAGCCACCGGAACGGTGAAGCCGAGCAGGACGCCGGCCACCGTGGCATGGATGCCGGACGCGTGGACGAGGCCCCATGTGCCCGCCGCCAGCGGCAGGAGCAGGTACCAGCGGCTGACCCGCTTCTGCACCAGCCAGGCGAAGAGTGCCAGCGGGACCAGGGCGGCGAGCAACAGGCCCGGCTGAAGCCCGGAGGAGTAGAAGAACGCAATGATTCCGATGGCGATCAGGTCATCCACCACGGCGAGGGTGAGCAGGAATGTCCGCAGCGCCGCCGGGAGGTGGGTGTTGATGACGGCGAGCACTGCCAGCGCGAACGCAATGTCGGCGGCGGTGGGGATCGCCCACCCCCGCAGGGCTTCGGCACCCTGGTTCCAGACGATGAGGGCGTAGATGATGGCTGGCGCGGCAACTCCGCCCACTGCCGCCGTCACAGGGACGACCGCCCGGGACGGCCGGCGCAGGTCGCCGGAAACAAACTCGCGTTTGAGTTCCAGCCCGGCGATGAAGAAGAAGAGGGCGAGCAGTCCATCGGAAGCCCAATGCCCCAGGCTCAGCTGCAGGTGCCAGGGCTCGTAGCCCACCTTGAAGTCGCGCAATCCAAAGTAGGCGTCCGCCGCGGGGGAGTTGGCCCAGATCAGGGCGGCAGCCGTGGCGGCCAGGAGGAGCGCGCCGCCGACCGTCTCCGTCCGGAGGATCGCGGCAATGCGGAGGTACTCGGGGTAGGTGGAGCGGCTGAATACCCGGAATTTCCCGGACGGGAGGGAGGACTTGGGCATTGGAGCTCCTCGCGAGGGGTCGGCTAACGTCTTGCCGACCAGACTTCCCGGCGCACCATGTGTACCCAGCTTATCCGACTGGTGAAGGTCCACCGAGGCCGCTGGTTGAGCTGGTCGAAACCCCGGTTTCGACCAGCTCAACCAGCGGACCTTCTCTGGAACCGGTTAGCCGGCGCCGGTTAGCCCGCGCGGCTCAGCTGACGAGCGCCGCGATTCCGATGGCGGCTGTGGCGGCACCCAACACCATGGACACCGTCACCAGGACCACGTGGACGGTGAGGAACTTCGTGGCCTTGCCGGCGGCGTCCCGTGCCCGCGGGTCCTTCATGACGCGGCGCAGGAATTGCGGCCACACCACCAGGGACCACACGCCCGAAACAACCAGGACCAGGGCAAGGAAGGCAGGGACGTCCACAGGACTAGTGGCTTTCGAGCCAGGCCTGGGCCTGCTGCGACTGGATGTTCAGCGCCTTGCCCACCATGGGCTCGGCGGCGTCGGCGATCTTGCCGCCCAGGAACGGCACGGAGGACGTGACGTTGCCTTCGAGTTCAACCCGCGTGCTGCCCGCGTCCGCCACGAGACGCTGGACCGCGGACACGTCGATCGGCGCGCCGGCGATCTTCAGCGAGATGGTGCTCTGGCGCGAACCGTCGGCTGCCGGGGCGTCCCAGTTTTCCACCTGGGTCACCTTGAGGCTCTCGCCGACGAACTTGCGGGCGATTTCCGGCAGGCGCGTCGTGGGGAGGGTACGCACCGACGTGGTGCTGAACTCTCCAGCGATGTCGCCCGCCACGGTGAAGGACTCGAGGGTGCCGCCGACGTATTCGCTGGTGTGGCGCTGGAAGTCCTCGTTCGCGAAGACTGCGGTGACGCTGTCGACGCCGTGGGGAAGGGTGGTGGATGCACTCAGTGCCATTGATCCTCCGTCGTTGTGGGGTCAGAACGCTTTTTGCTCACCACATCCTACGGGGTTGGCCGCGCTTCCCCGGCACCGGCACCTCGGGCACCCGGCTCTGCGACGCCGGATTTCTCCTCGGCGGACAGCCTCCGGGCCGCCGCGGTAATGTTGCGGGACATGGCCGGGAAGATGATGCTGTGGAACGGAAGGACGGCCAGCCAGTAGAGCCGCCCGCTGAGTCCCTTGGGGAAGAAAATCGCCCGCTGGCTGTAACGGCTTCCGGTGCCGTCAGGCTCCACGCAGAGCTCCAGCCAGGCGCGTCCGGGTGCCCGCATTTCGGCCCGTAGCCGGAGCAGGCGGCCGCGCTCGATCCGTTCCACGCGCCACCAGTCCACCACTTCACCGGTCACCAGATGGTGCGGATGCCGCCGTCGGGCGGAGCAGGCCCGCCCCGCCCGAGAGCTTGTCCAGCCAGCCGCGCACGCTCCAGGCCAGCGGGAGCGAGTACCAGCCGCTGCGGCCGCCGATCCCCTCGATGATCGTCCACACGTGCGACGGGTCAACGTCGCTGGCGAAGGTTCGCTCGTCGACATACACCCTGTGTCCGGCCCAGCCAGGGTCGCTCGGCAGCGGGTCGGCGTCGGCGCCGGCGTTTGCCCAGATGGTTTCCACCTGCCCGTCGCGTTCCTTGCCGAGCGCCAGGGCCACTGCCCTGCGGTAGCCGGTCAGGCCGCCGCCGGGCTGTTTGATGTACGTGTCGATGTCGTGTTCGGCCGAGACCGCGTCGTGCTGCAGGGACTGGACCAGCGGCACGGACATGGACAGCGGAATCGGGGTCACCAGGGCAACCCACAATCCGGCCAGCCTGGGTGCCGGCACCGGCAGCGCCAGGACCGGACGCGGCGGCAGCCCCGCCTCGGCCGCGTACTCCTTCATCATGCCGGCGTACGTCAGGACGTCCCGGGAGCCGATGTCGAAGGTGCGGTTGAGGGGGTCCGCCAGTGAGGCGGCTCCAACGAGGTAGTAGAGCACGTCCCGGACGGCGATGGCTTCGATCCGGTTTCGGACCCAGCTGGGCGCCGGCATGAGGGGCAGGGTTTCGGCGAGATGGCGGATCATTTCGAACGACGCCGAGCCGGAGCCGATGACCACCCCGGCCTGGAACACGATGGCGTCGACCGGGCCGGAGAGAAATACCCCGCCGACCGCCTCGCGGGAGCGCATGTGCGTTGACAGTGCCGTGTTGGGCGGGTGCAGGCCGCCCAAATAGACGATCCGCCGGACGGAGGCAGCCGCGGCGGCACCGGCCACAAGTTCGGCCATGGCCTTTTCCTTGGCCTCGAAACCGGAGCCTGCTGCCATGGAATGGACCAGGTAATAGAGGACGTCGACACCCTGCAGGGCTTCCTCCAGCGCTGCGGAGTCGTCGAGGCTGCTGCGGACCACTTCCACGTCGTCGAACCACGGCACGCCGGCGATTTTCTCCGGGGACCTTACGAGCACCTTGACGCGATGGCCGGCGTCCAGCAGCCGCGGAACCAGCCGCCCGCCGATGTACCCTGTGGCACCCGTGACGAGCACCGTCCGGGCAGCCGTGCTGCTGTCATTTCCGCTGCTGTCATTTCCGGTCTGGTCGCTCACGGGAGTCTCCTTGGGGGCGGCGGCGGTGTGGCTGTGCTGATCTTCGGGCTGTGCTGGACTTCACGTGCTCAGCAAGCTTAGCAATGCGGCATCCGGGGCCCGGATGCCGCCGGTGTGCCCTCAGGGGTAGGCTGGAGGCCCCGGCATTCGCAAGAATCTCGGCTTTTCGTGTTGCCTGCGTTCGAATGAGATTCCAGGAGATCCTGCCCATGAGCTCCAAAGGCCAGAGCCCCAGCGGCCAGCGCCCCAAAGGCCAGCCCTCCAATGGCTTGCCCCTCAATGGCTTGCGCCGCGTCCTTCATGCGGACAGGACGTTCGCCCGCGTGCAGTCCGAGGCGGGGAGGAGCTTCAGTGTCCGCAGCGAGGACTACCAGATCAGCGCCCCGGCAGGCCTGCGGCCGGTGCTCCTGGCGGAGATGGCGGACGGCCTGCTGAACGCTGCAGGAAATGGGGGCTCCGCCGCTGACCACGCCGCGCCGGGTGTTGTCCTGGCGGTCACCGCCACGGGACGCGAGGCCGAGGATCTTGCCGCCGCGCTCCGCGCCTACTTGCCCGCCAACGCCGTGGCCGAGTTCCCCAGTTGGGAAACCCTCCCGCATGAGCGGCTGTCCCCGCGCTCGGACACGGTGGGCCGCCGGCTGTCGGTCCTGCGGCGCCTGGCCCATCCCGAAGACTCAGCGCACTCCGAAGACCCAGCACATACGGCAGACGCTGCGCACCGGGAAAACGCAGCGGGACCCCTCCGGGTGGTCGTGGCCCCCGTCCGTGCCGTGCTCCAGCCGATCGTGGCCGGCCTGGGGGACCTGGTTCCGGTGACCCTGAAGGTCGGCCAGGAGGCGCCCTTCAGCAGTGTCGTCAAGAACCTTGCAGACGCCGCCTACGCCCGCGTGGACATGGTGACCCGCCGCGGCGAGTTCGCTGTCCGCGGCGGCATGCTGGACGTCTTCCCGCCCACCGAGGACCACCCCATCCGGGTTGAGTTCTTCGGCGATGAGGTGGACCAGATGCGCTGGTTCGCCGTCGCCGACCAGCGCTCGCTGTCCGCCCCCGGCGTGCATCACCCCACCGAACTCCATGCTCCACCCTGCCGCGAAATCCTCATCACCCCCTCGGTGATGTCCCGGGCTGCGACGCTGAAGTCCCAGCTGCCCGCTGCCGCCGACATGCTGGAGAAGATCGCTGGCGGCATTGCCGTGGAAGGCATGGAATCGCTGGCGCCTGTCCTCGTGGACGCCATGGTCCCGTTCATGGAACAGCTGCCCCCGGGTTCCATCTCGGTGGTCATCGAACCGGAGAAGGTCCGCACCCGCGCGCACGACCTCGCCGCCACCAACGAGGAGTTCCTGGAAGCCGCGTGGTCCACGGCCTCCGACGGCGGAACTGCACCGCTGGATCTGAGCTCGCAGGCGTCGGCGGCCCTGCATTCCGCCAGTTTCCGCTCGCTCGCAGAGACCCGCTCCGCGGCCCTCGGGCACGAGGTGTCCTGGTGGTCCATCACGTCGCTGGCCACGGACGAGGAACTGGCACCGGACATCGACGTGCTCAACCTCCACGCCCGTGAACCGCGCGGGTACCAGGGCGACGTGGCGGAAATGATGGATTTCATCGGCTCGCACGTGCGGGACCAGTGGCGGATCGTGGTGGCCACCGAAGGCCCGGGCCCGGCGCAGCGCCTGGCCGAGCTATTCCACGACGCCGACATCCCCTGCGCCCGGGTGGACACACTGGACCACGAACCCCAGGCGGGGATCATCGAAGTGACCACCGCCGTCGTCGGACGCGGTTTTGTCCTGGACGGACTGAAACTCGGGCTCCTGACCGAGGCCGACCTGCTCGGCCGCACCTCCGCGGGCTCCACGAAGGACATGCGCCGCATGCCCTCCAAGCGGCGGAACGCCGTGGATCCGCTGCAGCTGGTGGCCGGGGACCATGTGGTGCACGAGCAGCACGGCATCGGGCGGTTCGTGGAGCTCATCCAGCGCAATGTGACTGTCGGGGGCTCAAAAAATTCAATCGGCGTGCGCGAGTACCTGGTGCTGGAATACGCGCCGTCGAAGCGCGGGGCGCCGGGGGACCGGCTGTTTGTGCCCACCGACCAGCTGGACCAGGTGACCCGCTACGTCGGCGGCGACACCCCCGTGCTCAGCAAGATGGGTGGCGCGGACTGGGCCAGCACCAAGTCCAAGGCGCGCCGGGCGGTCAAGGAAATCGCCGGCGAGCTCATCCGGCTCTATTCGGCCCGGATGGCGTCCCGCGGCCATGCCTTCGCCCCGGACACGCCGTGGCAGCGTGAGCTGGAGGAGGCCTTCCCGTACGTGGAGACCCCGGACCAGCTCACCACCATCAACGAGGTCAAGGCCGACATGGAGCGGGAGATCCCCATGGACCGGCTGGTCTCCGGCGACGTCGGCTACGGCAAGACCGAGATCGCCGTCCGCGCCGCCTTCAAGGCCGTGCAGGACGGCAAGCAGGTGGCGGTGCTGGTGCCCACCACGCTGCTCGCGCAGCAGCACTACGAGACGTTCACGGAGCGGTTCTCCGGGTTCCCACTGCGCGTGAAGCCGCTGTCCAGGTTCCAGGCGTCCAAGGAGGCCAAGGAAACCGTCGAGGGCGTGAAGAACGGCTCCGTGGACGTGGTGATCGGCACGCACCGGCTGCTGTCCAAGGACTTTGAGTTCAAGGACCTGGGCCTGGTGATCGTGGACGAGGAGCAGCGCTTCGGCGTCGAACACAAGGAAGCGCTGAAGAAGATGCGCACCAACGTGGACGTCCTGGCCATGAGCGCCACCCCGATCCCGCGTACGCTCGAAATGTCGCTGACCGGCATCCGCGAAACGTCCACCCTGGCCACCCCGCCGGAGGAGCGCCATCCCGTGCTCACCTATGTGGGGCCGTACACGGACAAGCAGACTTCCGCCGCCATCCGCCGCGAGCTGATGCGCGAGGGCCAGGTGTTCTTCGTGCACAACCGCGTGTCCACGATCGAAAAGACCGCGGCCAAAATCCGCGAACTCGTCCCCGAAGCCAGGGTCGAGGTGGCTCACGGCAAGATGTCCGAGAGCCGGCTGGAGCAGATCATCGTGGACTTCTGGGAGAAGCGCTTCGACGTCCTGGTGTGCACCACGATCATCGAAACCGGCCTGGACATCTCCAACGCCAACACCCTGATCGTGGACGGCGCGGACAAGTACGGCCTGTCGCAGCTCCACCAGCTGCGCGGGCGCGTGGGCCGCGGACGCGAACGGGCCTACGCCTACTTCCTCTACCCCTCCGAGAAGCCGCTGGGCGAGGTGGCGCTGGAACGGCTCAAGGCCGTGGCCACCCACAACGAGCTCGGCGCGGGCATGCAGCTGGCCATGAAGGACCTGGAAATCCGCGGCGCCGGCAACCTGCTGGGCGGTGAGCAGTCGGGCCACATCCAGGGCGTCGGCTTCGACCTCTACATCCGGCTGGTGGGCGAAGCCGTGGCCGAATACCGCGGTGAGGCCGAGGAGAAGGCCGCCGAGATGAAGATCGAGCTGCCGGTCAACGCGCACCTGCCGCACGACTACGTCCCGGGCGAACGGCTGCGGCTGGAGGCCTACCGGAAGCTGGCGTCCGCCGTCACCAACGAGGCCATCGACGAGGTCCTCGCCGAGCTCGTGGACCGCTACGGCGAGCCGCCGCTGCCCGCACAGAACCTGGTCGCCGTCGCGCGCTTCCGGGTGGGTGCCCGCGAAGCCGGGCTCTCCGACGTCGCCCTGCAGGGAAACTTCATCCGGTTCTCCCCGGCCCAGCTGCCCGAATCGAAGACCATGCGGCTCAACCGCATGTACCCCGGCTCCCAGTCCAAGCCGGCCCTCGACGCCGTGCTCATCCCCAAGCCGAAAACGGCAAGGATCGGCGGCCGCGACCTGCAGGACGCCGAAATCCTGGAATGGGCCGACGGTGTCATTCGCAACATTTTCGCCGACGCCCCCGTCCCGCTCGAAGCCACAAAGGGCTAGCCGTGATGGGAGGACACCACGCCGCGTCAGGAGCCGCGGCGTGGGTGGCTATTGCCGCGACGGGGCCGTACACCCTGGGCTGGTACCCGCTGGACACCACCGGTGTGCTGATCGGCGGCATGGCGACGGCGGGCACCGCCCTGGTGTGCGACTGGGACCACCGCTCCAGCACCGTGGCACACTCGCTGCCGCCGCTGTCCAACATGATCGCCGTGGGCATCGAGAATGCCAGCGGCGGCCACCGGCAGGGCACGCATTCGGTGCTGGGGGCGGCCATGTTCGTGCTGCTCGCCGCCGTTGCGGCGCAGATCCAGGTGGACACGCCGTGGGGTGTGCTGTCCGTTGGTGCCGGGCTGCTGTGCATGTTCATGATCAACATCGCCGCCAAGGCGCTGAAACTGTTTCCGAAGTCCGGGTGGATCGCCAACTGGGTCTTTGCCTTGGCCATGGCCGGCCTGGTGACCTGGTTTGCGCCCCACCAGTGGACCTGGCTGCCCATGTCCATGCTGATCGGCGTCGTGGTGCACATCGTTGGCGACATGGTGACCACCGGCGGCGTTCCGCTCCTCTGGCCGCTGGTGATCAAACCGCCAAGGTTCCTCCGCCGGATGTGGGTGTTGCGGAACTTCTGGCGGCCCAACGGCGCGTTCTCCATCCCGCTGCTGGGCCGGGCGGGGTCCCGGCGGGAATGGCTGGTGCTGATACCGGTGAGCGGCTACGCCATGGTGGGAATGTGCCTGGCGGCGTGGTCGCTGGCAGGCACGCATTTTCCTGCGGCGCTGGCCCTGGCCGGCCGGCTGGCCAGCAGCCTGCTGGGACTGCCCTGATTCATTCGTTAAAAACTGAAGCCCCGGACAGTTCGCACAGTCCGGGGCTTCGGTTTTTTAGTTCAGGTTGGTCTTTAGTATTCGCCGGCCGAATCGGAGCGGCCCGTGATGGTCTGCGGGATCCAGAATGCGAGGGCGAAAAGGCCAAGGCACACAGCCATCGGCCACGGGTTCTCCAGGGACAGGAAGGACAGCGAGTAGATGGCACCCAGGAACAGGGCCATGATCACCACGAAGAGAACGATGCTGCCGGCCAGGGTGTTCTCGTTCTGGGGCGTCTTTACTTGCTGGTCGATCTTGCTGGACATTCATTCCTCCTCGGCCCCGCGGGGCTCAAACTGTGGCTGCCGCCGGTCAGTACGCAGACGAACCCTGTTCGCCTTTGACGATTGCAATACCGGAGCTGGCGCCAATACGTGTTGCACCTGCAGCAATCATAGCCTGTGCGTCCTCGAGGGACCGCACGCCGCCGGAGGCCTTGACACCCAGGTCCGGGCCCACGGTGCGCCGCATGAGGGCGATGTCCCCGGCGGTGGCGCCGCCGCCGTTGAAGCCCGTGGAGGTCTTGACGAAATCGGCGCCGGCCTCCACGGCCGCTTCGCAGGCCAGGACCTTCTGGTCATCGCTGAGCAGGGCAGTCTCGATGATGACCTTGAGGATCGCCTCTCCGGCGTGGACGGCCTCGGCAACGGCCTTGATGTCGTCCACCAGGGCGCCCCTGTCCGAGGCCCTGGCCGCAGCGATGTCGATGACCATGTCCACTTCGTCGGCACCGTCCAGCACGGCACCGCGCGCCTCGAAGGCCTTGACGTCGCTGGGCGTGGCGCCCAGCGGGAAACCCACCACGGAACAGGTGAGCACGCCGGTGCCCTTGAGTGCCGTCTTGACCGTCTTGACCCACACCGGGTTCACGCACACCGACTTGAATTTGTACTCGGCGGCCTCGGCGCACACCTTGAGGATTTCCCCCTCGCTGGCGTCCGGCTTCAGCAGCGTGTGGTCGATGAAGGAAGCGATGCCCGGCGCCCCGCTACCCTCGCCGGGAGATCCTGCGGGGCTGGTGGCGGTGCCCGTTCCGGGGCTGGCTTCGTTGCTCATGCTGGTCCTTTCCATGGGCTGTTGGCCGAAGGACGCCCCCGGGTGTCGCGGCGTCCTTGCGAACCATCCTGCCACAGCAGGAAAGCTAGGCAGCGGTAGCCAGCTGCCCCACCGAAAGTGCCGCCATGAGCTCGGCCGCGCAGACGCCGGCAGCGGACCCGGACGCCACCAGCAGGCCCAGCCGCACGCCGTCGAACGCTGCCGCGTCGCCGATGGCCCAGATGCCCGGCACGGAGGAGCGGAAGTCGCGGCCGACGACGATCCCGCCTGACGCTGCCGTCTCCACGCCAGCGGCGGCGGCCAGGCCGTCCCGGGGCGTGCGGTCCTCGGCGAGGACCACGAGGTCGCCGTTCATGCGGCTGCCGTCCTCGAACACGACGCCGGCGGCCGGCAGCACGGAGCCGGCAAGGGTTGGCACGACGGCGGCGGGCCGGGCAGTGGTGCGGACCGGCCGGACGCCGCGGGCGCGGAGCACCGCTTCGGCCTGGCCGGCGGCGGGACCGGTGCCCACCAGGATGCCCAGCGGCCTGCGGCCGAGGACCCGGGTGACTTCCTTGACGGCGTGGCCGATCCTGGCGGCGTCATCGATGGTGGAGTAGTTGAGGCAGCGGCCGGAGCCGTCCACCGGCGAGTGCACCGGGGCCGAGCCGGTGGCGATGACCAGCTCGTCGTACGAGAATTCCATGCCGTCGGCGGTGGTGACCACCTTGGCGGTGGCGTCGATGTGGCTGGCGGGCTGGCCGAAGCGCACGGAGACAAACGGCAGGGCGGCCAGTTCCAGCAGGTCGTCAGGGGCGTCGTCCCGGCTGCTCAGCACCGTCACGGTCCCGGAGAACTGTGCCGCGGCCAACTGGGCCACCAGCGCCTGGGCGGCCGGGCCGGCACCGGCGATGAGGATTTTCGAAGCGGCGTCAGCGGCCGGTCCGGATGAGGGATCGGTGGAGGGAACGGTGGCGATGGACGGAAACTGTGCCGGAGCGGACATGTGCGGGCCCTTTCGAATGCTGCACCAGGCGGGCCGGTCTCGGGCCCTGTTGTGCTGATGGGACCCAGCCTAGGGGGAGCGTTTTTCACGGGTGTTTCCCTGCCATTGCGGAATTGTCCCCGGCTGTTCGCTGCTTTTTACCACCCGGTAACAAAAGGGAGTTTTTGTACAGATATCGCGCCCTAAACCACGTTTTGGGGCCGTTATCTGTACAAAAACTCCCTCTGTTATTTGCGTCACGCCGGGGCTGGTGCGGGAGCTAGACGCGGATGCGGTATCCGCGCTTCACCACGGTCTCCACGAGCTTGCCGTCCGGCAGGGAGGAGCGGAGCCGGCTGACCGTCATGTCCAGCGCGTGCACCGAGCCGCGCAGTTCCAGGAGCTCGGAGAGCGACTCCCGGGACAGGACCGCACCGCCGGCGCCCAGGAGCGCGCGGAGCAGCAGCAGCGGCGCCGGGGCGATCTCCACGGCCTCGCCGTCAATGCGCAGCGACCGGCCGCGCAGTTCCACGTTTCCGGAGCGCGTGTCGAGGCGGCGCACGTGGTTCAGCGCGAGGTGCTCGCACACCAGCCGGATCAGCGCACCCATCCGGAACCGCTCCGGCACCAGGGGAGTGATGCCGGCGTCCAGCAGCGGCTGCGCCGTCACCGGACCGACGACGGCGGTCGTTACCGTGGTCTTGAGGCTCTCCACCAGCTGTTTGTACAGCCCCATCTCATGGGCCGTGCTCCACATGGCGTCCACCGCGGGGGCACTCGTGAACGTCAGGACGTCCAGGTTGCCGCTGCACGCCGCCTCGATCAGGCGGGGGAGCCGGTCGGCGCCGTCGGGCTTGACCCAGCGGTACGGGGTCACGGTCAGCACCGTGGCGCCGGACATGCGCAGCCGTTCCAGCTGGCGGACATCCGTGTAGCCGTGTAGCTGCACTGCAACGGTCTTGCCGCGCACGCCCTCCGCCAGCAGCATGTCCACCAGCGTCGCCGTGGTCTCGTCGCTGCTGATTCCGACGTCGGCCAGGCCGGCCGCGCGCACGGCGCCGCGGGCCTTGGGTCCGCGGACGAACATCCGGCAGGCGCCCAGGGTTTCCAGCAGCTGCTCACCGATCCCGGACGCGTCCGCCGCCTCGCACCAGCGGCGCATGCCGTAGGCGGTGGTGGCGATGCAGAGGTCGGGCTTGGCCGCGATGATCGCCTTGGTGTCCTCGATGAGGCTGATGTCCTCGTTTACCGGGGCGATCTTCAGGGCCGGGGCATGCAGCACCTCGGCGCCGCGGCGTTCCAGGGCCTCGATGAGGTCCCGCGAACGGCGGTGGGATGTCACACCAATCCGGAAACCCTCCAAGGGGGCTTCGGCAGCAGGTGCCTCCGGCGCTGTCTCGGTGGGTGCTGTCTCCGTGGGGGCTGTTTCAGTGGGGGCCAGTGCATTCATTGCGTTCATGCCTATCACGAACCCAGCAGCGAGGCCGCCAGGCGGTCGAGCTCCGCCGCGGCCTCGGCATGCCCGCGGTTGGCCTCAGCCACCCGCACCACCTCGCCGATCACCAGGACGGCGGGGTTGCTGCAGCCGGCGGCGGCAGTAGTGATGGTGCCCAGTTCCGCGATGGTGGTCTTCTGGCCCGGCCGGTAGCCGCGCTCCACCACAGCCATGGGCATGTCCGTGCGCATCCCGGCCCGGCGCAGGCCCGCGGCCAGGTGGTGCAGCGTTCCAATTCCCATAAGCACCACGATAGTGCCGCCCAGCCCTGCGAGGTGGGTGAGTTCCTTCTCGGTCAGCGGGGCATGGCCGGAAACAACCGTGAACATGTGGCTGACTTCGCGGTGCGTGACGGGGATTCCGGCAGCTGCCGGAACGGAGATCGCACTGGTGACGCCAGAGATCACGCGGACGGGCACGCCGGCGGCGACGCACGAGGCAACTTCCTCCCCGCCGCGGCCGAAGACGTAGGGGTCCCCGCCCTTGAGCCGGACCACGTTGTTGCCTTCCAGGGCGGAAGCGACCATGAGCTTTTCGATGTCGCCCTGGCTGACCTTGTGGTGCCCGGGCTTCTTGCCCACATCCACCAGTTCGGCCGAGGTCAGGGAGGGCAGTTCCTGATAGGGGGCCAAACGGTCGTAGAACACGACGTCGGCATCACGCAGGGCCTTGACGGCCGCCACGGTCAGCAGTTCGGTGGTGCCGGGGCCGCCGCCGACCAGCGTGACGTGGCCCACCGGGCCTGCAGCCGGTTCGGCGGAAACAGGGATGCCGGTGGCGCGGCACCGCTCCAGCAGGGCCTCCCAGCCCGGCTGGCCGTCGTTGACTGCTGCGACCAGGAACGGGCGCTCGGGCAAGGGGCCGTCATGGCCGGCACCGTGCGGGGTGCTGAGGCGGGAGACGACGGCGCCGGCCGCCTTGTAGCGGCGGACGGCCTGGCGGGCGGCGTGGTCGGAGCCGGTGACCAGGACTTCGCGGCCGGTGAGATCAATGCTGAGCTGCATGCTATACCTCGTTCTCATCGCGGGGCCTCATGGGGATGGAAGCCCCGATCAGCACTTTGCCTTTTTCCTCTGCCGTGGCCGGGCGCATCTGGCCGCGCTCATCGGGGACGAAGGTAATGGAGTCGTCCTTCTGGTCCGGGGCGTTGACGAAGGAGCGGAACCGGCGCAGGCGCTCGGGATCCGTCAGGGTGTCAGCCCACTCGTCGACGTAGGTGTCAACGTGCTTGGCCATGGCCGCCTCGAGCTCCTCGGCGATGCCCAGGGTGTCATGCACCACCACGTCCTCGACGTGCTTGATGCCGCCGTCGAGCTCCTCCTGCCAGCGAGCGGTGCGCTGCAGGCGGTCGGCGGTGCGGATGTAGTACATGAAGTAGCGGTCGATGTACTTGATGAGCGTCTCGTCGTCGAGGTCCTTGGCCAGCAGCTGGGCATGCGCCGGGGTGGCACCGCCGTTGCCGCCGACGTACAGGTTCCAGCCGTCGGCGGTGGCGATAACGCCGACGTCCTTGCCGCGGGCCTCGGCACATTCGCGGGCGCAGCCGGACACGCCCATCTTGAGCTTGTGCGGGCTGCGGAGGCCGCGGTAGCGAAGTTCCAGCTGGATGGCCATGGCCACCGAGTCCTGGACGCCGAAGCGGCACCAGGTGGAACCGACGCAGGACTTCACTGTGCGCAGGCTCTTGCCGTAGGCCTGGCCGGATTCGAAGCCGGCGTCCACCAGTTCCTTCCAGATTTCCGGGAGCTGCTCCAGCCGGGCACCGAACATGTCGATCCGCTGGCCGCCGGTGATCTTGGTGTACAGGTTGTACTTTTCAGCGACGGCGGCGATGACGCCGAGCTTCTTCGGGGTGATCTCGCCGCCGGCGATGCGGGGGACCACCGAGTAGGTGCCGTCCTTCTGCATGTTGGCCAGCGCACGGTCGTTGGTGTCCTGCAGGGTGCCGCGGCCGGCGTCCAGGACGTAGGCGCTGTTCTGGCTGGCCAGAATGTTGGCGATGGTCGGCTTGCAGATGTCGCAGCCTGCGCCGGTGCCGTACTTGGCCATGATCTCCTCGAAGGAGGTCAGCTCCAGGACGCGGATGGCGTCGAACAGTTCCTGGCGGGACAGCTCGATGTGCTCGCACAGGGCCTTCGAAACCTCGACGCCGGACTTGGTCAGTTCGGTTTCCAGCAGCTTCTTGAGCATCGGCACGCACGAGCCGCACTGGGTTCCGGCGCGGGTGCAGCCCTTGAGTTCGCCGAGTTCCTGGACGGGGGCGTTGCCGTCGCAGGCGCCGCAGCCGTTGATGGCGTCGCGGATGGTTCCTGCCGTGACGTTGTTGCAGGAGCACAGGGTGGCGTCGTCCGGCAGTTCGGTCTCGGGGGCGTCGCCGCCGCCGGCGGCGCTGAGGAACGCACCGGGTTCGGCGGGAAGTTCGCGGCCCAGCAGCGGGCGAAGGCTCATGTACGGCGAGGCGTCGCCCACGAAGATGCCGCCCAGGAGGGTCTTGGCGTCGTCCGTGGTGACAATCTTCTGGTAGACGCCGCGGGCGGGGTCTGCGTAGACGATTTCGAGGGCGTGCTCGGTCTTGGCGAAGGCGTCGCGCCGAAGCTGGCTACATCCACGCCGGACAGCTTGAGCTTGGTGGCGGTGTCGAAGCCGGGGAAGGTGGCATCCCCGCCGTGCAGGCGGTCGGCCACGATCTCTGCCATGGTGTTGGCGGGCGCAACCAGGCCCAGGCACATGCCGCCGAAGTTAGCTACTTCACCAATGGCCCAGATGCCCGGTACTTCGGTGGCGCAGTAGTCGTTGATGACCACGCCGCCGCGCTGGCCCAGTGAGAAGATTTGCTCTTCGCCCTCGGCGGCGCGGAAGAGCTCATCGCGGGGCCGGACGCCGATGGCGACGATCACCATGTCGGCTTCGATGATGCGGCCGTCGGCCATGAGGACGCCCGTGACCTGGCCCTCGCCGTCGGACAGGACTTCTGAGGGGAAGACGCCGCCGTGGACTTCAAAGCCCTTGGCTTTGATGAGACGGCCCATTGCCTGGCCCGCTCCTTCGTCGAGCTGCGTGGCCATCAGCCACTGCGAACCGTCAATGACGATCGGGTTGGCGCCGAGCTGCTCCGTGCCGGCGGCGGACTCGAGGCCGAGGAGGCCGCCACCGATGGTGACGGCGTTGACCTTGCGGCCGAGCTTTTCCGTGAGCTCGGCGATGGTCTTGTTAATGGCCCAGACGTCTTCAAGCGTGCGGTACACGTGCGTGAGCTCGGCGCCGGGGATTGGCAGGCGGGCTGCATTAGAACCGGTTGCAACTACCAGTTCGTCGTATTCATAGGTGTTGCCGGCAGCGGTTTCCACCGTCTTGGCTTCGGCATTGATCTTGACTACCCGCTCGCCGGTCTTCAGCTCCACGTTGGCGTGGTCCCACATGGCCGCCTCACCCAGGGTGAGGTCGTAGTCCATGTCGGTGAGGGCCTTGGAGAGCGCAACCCGGTCGTAGGGGAGGTGGGCTTCCTCAGTGAGGACCGTGACATGCCAGCCATCGAGGCCACGGGCATGCATTGCGTCCGCAAAACGGTGGGCTGCAGGGCCGCCGCCGGCGACCACGATGCGGCGCGGAGTCGATGAGGTTGAAGTCTGTTCGGTCACTGTGGGCCTTTCGCTGGGCCGCAGACGGTGCTCTGCAGCTTGTCCATCCAGACTAGGGAGACGCAGTTTCGCTTCAGTTTCCCAATTGTTTCGTGAACTTAACTTCTGCATCACGGGATTGTTTCGGGCCATGTGAGGTGTCTTTTACGTTCCCGACACATTGACTGCACCCCGTCGAAACACCGTCACCCTAGCTTTGGTATACGGCCGCAGCGGCGGCTACAGCAGGCGCAATTTCACGTCTTGCAGGACCGGCCCGCCGCCGGAAAGCACGCAAAGGGAGAGGAGCCGGACATGACGGCAACACTGGAACTTGAGGATCTCGCCACCGGATATGCAGCAGGCTGGCACCGTGTCTGTGCGGTGGAGGACTTGGAACTGTCCTGGGGCGAAGCGGCACTCGTGGCCGGCCGGCAAGTGGCCCTGTTCCGCACAGGCCCCAGTGAGGTTTTCGCCGTAGCGCAGGAGGACCCGGCCACCGGCGCCTTCGTCATGGCACGCGGCATCCTCGGATCACGCGGCGCACGCCCCACGATCGCCTCGCCGCTCCACAAGGAGGTCTACGACCTCGAAACGGGCGAGTGCTTCGGCAACGAGGACCTTCGCCTGGCCGCGTACGGCACCCGCATCGTGGACGGCTTCATCGAGGTTGAGCTCTAAAGTCCCAGGGCCATTTAGAGGCCCAGGGCCTCGCGCACGTCAGTGAGCACCTGGTCCAGCGCGGCCCTGGCCGCCAGCCGGGCTTCGGGCAGTTCAGCGGCCGAGCCGACGCTTTGGATGACCTCCAGGTAGCACTTGAGCTTCGGCTCGGTGCCGCTGGGCCGGATGATCACACGGCTCAGGTCGCGTGTCACGTAGAGCAGCCCGTCGGTCGGAGGCAGCTGTTCGCTGCCTTCGGCCAGATCAACGAATGACGCCACGGCCGAACCGCCAAATGATTCGGGCGGGTTCACGCGCAGCCGGTTCATCATGGCGTCCAGCAGGCCGAGGTCGCCCACCCGGATGTTCAGCTGGTCACTAGCGTGAAGCCCGTGGACCAGGTACAGCTCGTCCAGGGTGTCGAAGATCGTCTTGCCCTCGGACTTGGCCGCGGCCGCGAGTTCCGCAATCAGCACCGCGGCGGACAGTCCGTCCTTGTCGCGGACCAGATCCGGTGCAACGCAGTAGCCCAGCGCCTCCTCATAGCCGTAGACGAGGCCCGGCACCCGCGAAATCCACTTGAACCCCGTGAGCGTCTCCTCGTGGGCGTAGCCTGCTGCCGCCGCGATGCGTGCAAGCAGCCGGGACGAAACAATCGAACTGGCGAACACCCCGCCGCCCGCGCCCGCTTCGGAGCCGTCGACCCCGGCGGCCAGCCGCGCCACGACATGCGCTCCCAGGAGGGCGCCCACCTCATCGCCCCGCAGCATCCGCCACGCACCCGTGTCCGGGTCCTTCGCGGCCACCGCGGCGCGGTCCGCGTCCGGGTCGTTGGCCAGGACAATGTCCGCGTCCGCCTGCATCGCCGCGCCAAGCGCCAGATCCAGGGCGCCGGGTTCCTCGGGGTTGGGAAAACTGACGGTGGGGAAGTCCGGGTCCGGCTCGGCCTGCTCGCTGACCAGTGTCACGTCGGTGAACCCGGCTGCCCGGAGCACGGCGACAGCCGTGGTGCCGCCCACGCCGTGCAGCGGTGTCAGGACGATTTTCAGGTCCCGGGCCGGGAACAGCCCGCGGTCGGCAAGCCCCGCCGTGGCGGCCTCGTAGTCCTGAACGATCCCGGCGCCCAGGACCGTCCATCCGTCCTGGGCCAGGGGGATCGAGGCAAGGTCGCCCACGTTGCTGATTTCGGTGGCGATCAGGGCGTCGTACGGCGCCACGATCTGCGCGCCCCGGCCGTTTTCCTCCACGGCATGACGGCCGAGGTACACCTTGTAGCCGTTGTCCTGCGGAGGGTTGTGGCTGGCTGTGACCATCACACCGCCGTCGCATTCCAGCGCCCGGACCGCATACGCCAGTAGCGGCGTCGGCAGGGCAGCCGGCATTAGGAACGTCTCGATTCCGGCCGCGGTGAGCACCGCCGCCGTCTCCGTGGCGAAGATGTCTGAGTTGTAGCGGGCGTCATAGCCGACGACGGCGCGTGGCCGTGTGCCGGGCGCAGCCTCCGCCACCGCCCGGACCAGAAAAGTGGCGAAGCCCGCCGCCGCGCGGCGGACCACGACGCGGTTCATCCGGTTGGGCCCCGGTCCCAGGGCGGCACGCAGGCCCGCCGTTCCGAACTGCAGAGTTCCCCGGAAGCTGTCTTCGAGGTCCTGCCGGGCGGCGGGCGTGCCGGCCTCGGTGAGTTTCACGAGTTCGGTCAGCGTTGCCGCGGTGCGCGGGTCCGGATCCTGGGCAGCCCAGGCACGGGCGTCGTTGAGCAGCTGCAGATCGGCTTCGGAGGACGTCATGGAAACCAAACTATCGTCAAAACCCGGCGGAGCGGTGCCGGACAGGGCAGCGGACCCGTCATAACCCGACCGCTTCGTGGCCGCCGGAGCGCTGCTTGACAGCAAAAATTCTGGACACGTAGCGTCTGGGTTGTGAAGCTGAACCAGGGGGTGGAGTGGGCCCTGCACTGCTGCGTGAACCTGACATGGGCATCCGCAGGGGAACCGATCAGCAGCGGCCGGCTGGCCGAGCTGTATAAACTGCCGCCGGCCTACCTGAACAAGCAGCTTCAGTGCCTCGTGCGGGCAGGCGTCCTGCAGTCCGTGTCCGGCCCCAGGGGCGGGTTCCAGCTGGCGCGCCGGGCCGACCGGATCTCAGTGCTGGACGTGGTGCTGGCCATCGAAGGCCGGGACCTGGCGTTCCGCTGCGACGGCATCCTGGCGAACTGCCCCGGCGGTGAGGCGGACGAGGACTACCTCCGGAGCTGCATCATTTCGCAGTCCATGCGCCAGGCGGAGCTGGCCTGGCGCACCGAACTCGCGCGGCAGACCGTGGCAGGCATCGCACAGTCCCTCGAACGGCGCTTTCCCCAGGCACGTGCCGACTCGCTCGCCCAACTGCGCGCCACCAGCGACGGGCGGGATTAGAGCCGGGCAGTACACCTAGAGCCGGCCGATGATCTCCGCGAGGAGCTTGGAGATGCGCGGCCCGGCAGCGTGTCCGGCTTCGAGCACTTCCTCATGGCTCAGCGGGGTCGGGCTGATGCCGGCCGCGAGATTGGTGACCAGCGAGATGCCGAAGACCTCCATGCCGGCGTGCCGGGCGGCGATGGCCTCCAGCGCAGTCGACATACCCACGAGGTCGGCACCGATCCGCTTGGCGTACTGCACCTCGGCCGGCGTCTCGTAATGCGGGCCGGTGAACTGGGCGTAGACACCTTCATTCAGGGACGGGTCGACGTCGCGGGCCAGGCCCCGCAGCCGCGATGAGTACAGGTCGGTCAGGTCCACGAAGGTTGCGCCTTCGAGCGGGGACGTCGCGGTGAGGTTTATGTGATCTTTGATGAGCACGGGGGTGCCGGGGGCCCAGTCTTCGTTGAGTCCGCCGCAGCCGTTGGTGATCACCAGGGTTCGGCAGCCGGCGGCGGCCGCGGTGCGCACGCCGTGGGCAACGGCGCGGACGCCCTTGCCCTCGTAGTAGTGGGTGCGGGCGCCGAGGACCAGTGCGCGCTTGCCTTCGCGGGTCAGCACGGAACGAATCGTGCCCACGTGTCCCTCCACGGCCGGAGCCGAAAAGCCGGGGACCTCCGAGGCCGCCAGCGTCGCGGTGGTCTCGCCGATGAGGTCGGCGGCCTCGGCCCAGCCTGAGCCCAGGACCAGGGCGGTGTCGTGTGCCTCGACGCCGGTCTCCGACGCGATGTAGTCTGCGGCCGTCCGCGCTGCTTCGAAGGGGTCCGTGCCCAGGAAATCTGTTGTGCTCACCCGGTCCAAGCTACCGTGCCGGAGCCGGTGCGGGCAGCAGAAACGCGCCCCTTGCGGCTGCCTGGCCTGCCCCGGACGGTTGGTGGTCCGGCGCCGGATGCAGGAGAATGACTTCTTGTGACTATGCATCCTGATTTCAGCGCCCCCCGAATCGCAATTCTCGGCGGAGGTCCGGGTGGCTATGAAGCCGCCATGGTGGCCGCCTCGCTGGGAGCCCAAGTCACCATCATCGAGCGCTCCGGCCTCGGCGGCTCCGCCGTGCTGACCGACGTCGTGCCGTCCAAGACGCTGATCGCGACCTCGGACCTGATGACCCGCGTCAGCGGCGCCGGCGAGCTGGGAGTCAAGTTCGACGTCGACGGCGGGGACTTCGTTCCGGTCATGCGCGCGGATCTCAAGCACATCAACGACCGCCTGCTCGGCCTCGCCCGCCAGCAGTCCCTCGACATCCAGACCGGTCTGGAGCACCAGAACGTCCGCATCCTCAACGGCTCCGGCAAGCTGGTGGACAATCACACCATCGAGGTCCTGACCGCTGACGGAACCGAAACCGTCGAGGCTGACGCCATCCTGCTGACCGTCGGTGCCCACCCGCGGGAACTGCCCACGGCACGGCCGGACGGCGAACGGATCCTGAACTGGGCACAGATCTACAACCTGGACGAGCTGCCGGAGGAATTGATCGTGGTGGGCTCCGGCGTGACCGGCGCCGAGTTCGCCTCCGCCTACAACGGCCTGGGCTCGAAGGTCACCCTGATCTCCAGCCGCGACCGCGTGCTTCCGGGTTCCGACACCGACGCCGCCGAGGTGCTGGAAGACGTTTTCGAACGCCGCGGCGTGAAGGTACTGTCCCGTTCCCGGGCCGAGACGGTGGAACGGACCGACGACGGCGTGGTGGTCACCCTCGGTGACGGTTCCAAGGTCACCGGCAGCCACTGCCTGGTGTGCGTGGGCTCCATTCCCAACACCGCCGGCATCGGCCTGGAGGAAGCCGGCGTGGCGCTGACCGAGAGCGGCCACATCAAGGTGGACGGCGTGTCCCGCACCACTGCCCCGAACATCTACGCCGCCGGCGACTGCACCGGCGTCCTGGCGCTCGCCTCCGTCGCCGCCATGCAGGGCCGGATCGCCATTGCGCACTTCCTGGGCGACCAGGTGACCCCCATCAAGCTGCACCAGGTGGCGTCCAACATCTTCACGTCACCGGAGATCGCGTCAGTGGGCGTGTCCGAGGCCGAGATCGAATCAGGCAAGTACCAGGGCGACATCATCAAGCTCTCCCTGCAGAGCAACGCCCGCGCCAAGATGCGCAACGTCAAGGACGGCTTCGTCAAGATCTTCGCCCGCAAGGGATCGGGCACCGTGATCGGCGGCGTGGTGGTCGGCGCCAACGCGTCCGAGCTGATCTTCGCCATCTCCATCGCGGTGAAGCAGAAACTGCACGTCGACGACGTCGCCAGCACCTTCACGGTGTACCCGTCCCTGAGCGGCTCCATCTCCGAGGCGGCACGGCGCCTGCACGTGCACATCTAGGGGGTTGCCGCCCAACCTGTGAATGGCAGCATTCTCCTAGTCGCCACCGGCAGAGCTGAGTAAAATTCAGACTGTCGATCCCCGGGATTGGCGGCTCCGGGCTCCGACAGACCGATCCACCAGCGGTCAGCTATGCGGAGATTTTCCTCCGAACGGTCGGACCGCGGAAGCCAGGAGCATGCCATGATCACTGTTCAAAAAGCCGCAATCAACACCGCCCTCGTAGCGGCCCTCGTGGGCGGCGGTGCCTACCTCGCCATGGGCTATCCCGTCATTGCCTCGTCCACAAACGGCACGGGAAGCCAGTCCAGCACGGACTCCGCCAAAGGCGGCCACCAGGCCAACGGGATCACCGAGCAGCTGCTGACGGGGAGCACTGCCACACGGGTGAGGAACGCAGTGCTGGCGGCCAACCCTGGCGCGACGGTCCACCGGGTTGAGACCGACGCCGAGGGTGCTGTCTACGAAGCGCACATCACGAAGGCTGACGGCTCGCGGGCGACAGTCAAGCTGGACGGTTCCTTCAACGTCACCGCCACGGAAGCCGGACGCGGACGGTAGGAGTTCCGGCGGCTCAGGAGCAGGCGTACGGGGGAACGGCGTCGCCGGGCGTGAAGGGTTCGAACCAGTGCCGGATGTCCAAGCTTCCCGCGTCCTGCTCCCGGGCGCCGTCCGCTGCGCCGGCGCCGTCCGCATACAGGGTTTCAGAGTCTGCGTCCTCCAGCAGGACTTCCTCCACGATGGCCCGCCACTCGTCGGGGAGGTCCAGTTCGTAAATGTCCTCGGTGATCCTGGCCTGGTCGAGCAGGCAGTGGACCGCGAGCTCGCCGGCCAGGCAGCCGGGGGCGGTCCAGCCGCGGGCAAGGGACGCGGTGACGTCCGACGCCACCACGATGAACCGCTGCGTGAACTTCGCGTCATAGCTGGCAGCGAACTGCGGGGGCAGCGAGGACAGCACGGACGTTCCGGCGATGGCCTCGGGTGTGACGGTGTCCAGATCGTACAGCGTGCCAAGGTCGCGGAACAGCTGGTCGATGAGGATGCTGGACGAATTCCACAGCAGGCCCGCCAGCAGGCGCGTCTGGCGCACGGACCGTTCCCTCTCGCCGGGGCTGGCGGCGGCCATCTCGGCAAGGTCGTCGGGGTCGAACTGGAGCCGCTGTTCGGCCGTCATGTCGTCGGGGTGCGGGTCCAGTCCCAGGAGCTCAAGGCTCAGCCCGGTGAGCTTTTCGGAATCGGCCAGCAGTTCGTCGGTGATGTCGTCGTCGTCGTCGGCACTCATGCCACCGATGCTACCGGCCAGCCGCGGCAGGCCCGATTTCTGTGACGCAGGCCGGGTCATCAGGCAGCAGCCTCAGGCGGCAGCTCCCTGAAAGTGCTTCTCGATCAGCCCCCTGATGTCCTCGTGGCAGCCGCCGCAGCCCGTGCCCGCACGGGTTGCCGCGGAAACCTCCGCCACCGTGGAGCAGCCTCCGGCGGCAGCGTCGGCAATCTTGCCTCCGCTCACGCCGGCGCAGCGGCACACCGTGCTCTCGGGGTCGTTGGAGGCCCCCGCCGACGCGAGCTGGTCGGGTCCGTCGAGACGAAGGAGCAGGGACCTGTCCGCGGGCAGTTCGGCTCCGCGTTCGAACAGCTGCACCAGCTCTCCCGCGGTGCGCGGCATGCCCACGCTGACCAGGCCTTCCAGGACTCCGCCGCGGGTGGTCATCTTGACGTAGCGCCCGTGCTCGGGGTCGGCCCACTGGGCGATCTGCAGGCGCGGCCGGCCGTTGACGGCTCCGGCCGTCAGGACTTCCTCATCCCAGGGTTCGGCGGAGTTGTCCCCGGCCACCGCCATGTTCATGCCGCGCGCCTTCAGCACGATGACGCCCGGCTTTTCCTGGGGGAGCGGGGGCAACGAGTCGGCGTCCTCCGCGGCACCCTCGGACAGCAGCAGTAGGTATTCGGCGAGCCATTCGGCCTGCCGCCAGCCCGGGCCCACCAGACCAGACGGGCCCCGCGCGGTGCGGCACTCGGTGCAGGCGGAATCCGGGCAGCGGACCTCCGCGCAGTCACCGATGGCGAAGATGTGCGGCTCGTGGTGGGCCCGCAGCCGGTGGTCCACCAGGATGCCTGTTCCGGTGGAGAGCCCGCAGCCCTCGGCGAGCTCAATGCGCGGGCGGACGCCGCAGGACAGGACCAGCAGGTCGCCGTCAATCGCCGATCCGTCGTCGAGCAGCAGTGCCGAGAACCCGCCGTCGGGACCGTTGTGCTCAACGCCCGTGGAACGGGCGTTGCCCGCCACCCGGACGCCGCAGCTGCGCAGGCTCGCCGCCAGCACGGCGCCGCCGCCGCGGTCGATGTTCCGGCCCAGCGGGTGGGGCCCGTTGTGCACGACCGTGACCGTGGCGCCTTCTTCCGCGGCGGCAAGGGCCGTCTCAAGCCCCAGCACGCCGCCGCCCAGGACCACCACGCGCTTGCGGTCAGCCACGGCCTGGCGCAGCACCTCGGCGTCGCGGAGGTCGCGGAGTGCGGTGACACCCGGCGGGAGGACGGGCGCGGCAGGGTCAGGATTCAGCCCCGTGAGGTTGGGGATCACCGGCCGGGAACCGGTGGCGAAGACCAGCCGATCGTAGTGGGCGGAGGTGCCGTCGGAGAGTATGACGGACTGCCGGGCGCGGTCCACGCGCCGGACCTTCACGCCCAGCCGGACGTCCACGCCGTCGGCCACCAGTGCTGCGGCGTCGGCGAGGGCCAGCGCCTCGGGGGAGGTGCGGCCAACCCCAAGGTCGGCCACCAGCACCCTGTTGTACGCGGCCTCGGTTTCCTGGCCGATGACCGTCAGCCCCACCTGCCCGGCACGCAGGGCCGGCAGCAGTTCGTCGACCAGCCGCGCCGCCACCGGACCGAATCCGACAATTACAATCTGCTCGCTCATGAGGCCTCCGATGTCTGAAGAACACTGGTGATCGGGGTGGCCGCTGCCAGCCTGACCCAGACTTTGTTGAACTTGAATTCGGGCATTCCCGAGATGGGATCCGTGGCCGCTTCCGTCAGCCGGTTCGCGCTTTCCAGTTCGGGGAAGTGGAACGGCAGGAAGACGGTCTCGGGGCGGATGGCAGTGCTGAGCTCGGCCCGGCAAACCACTCCGCCGCGTTCATTGGCCACCGAGACCTCCGCGCCCTCCGTAATGCCCATGGCCGCGGCGGCGGCCGGATGGATCTGCACCCGGGCTTCGGGCTGGGAGGCCAGGAGCTCTGCCACCCGGCGGGTCTGCGCACCCGACTGGTAGTGCTCCAGCAGGCGGCCGGTAATGAGGGTCATGGGTTTGGCTGCCGCCGCTGCGCTGTCCCGGCCGGGGTTTGCAAGAGGAGCACGACGGCGGCGGGGCGCCACCGGGGTCATGACCGCCTTGCCGTCGGGGTGGGCAAACGCCTCCAGGAACATGCGCGGGGTTCCGGTGCTGCCGGCGGGGTAGGGCCAGTACGCGGCCGCGCCGCTGTCCAGCATGGCGTAGTCGATGCCGGAGTAGTCGGCCGCCCCGCCGGCGGAGGCCAGGCGCAGCTCCTCGAAGACCGTCTCCGGGTCGTCGCTGTAGGTGGACGGTGCCTGAAGCGCCTCGGCCAGCCGGGCCATGATCCACAGCTCGCTGCGGGCGCCGGCGGGCGGCTGGATCGCCTGGCGGCGGCGGAGGACACGGCCTTCGAGGTTGGTCAGCGTGCCTTCCTCCTCGGCCCACTGCAACACCGGCAGGACGAGGTCGGCCTCGGCTGCGGTCTCGGACATGAAGAAGTCGCAGACCACCAGGAAGTCCAGGCTGCGGAGCCCGCGGATGACAGCGTTGGCGTCCGGCGAGGCGACGGCGATGTTGGAGGCATGCACGAAAAGGCAGCGGACGCCGTCGGGCTGTCCCAGTGATTTGAGCAGCTGCACGGCTGGCAGGCCGGGGCCGGGGATGAGGGACTCGGGCACATTCCAGACCTTCGCCATGTGTGCACGGGCGGCGGGATCAGTGATCTTGCGGTAGCCGGGCAACTGGTCGGCCTTCTGGCCGTGCTCGCGGCCGCCCTGGCCGTTGCCCTGGCCGGTGAGTGTGCCGTAGCCGCTGCGGGCGCTGCCGGGCAGGCCCAGCAGGAGGCTGAGGTTGATGGCCGCCGTGGCGGTGTCAGTGCCGTCCACGTGCTGTTCCACGCCGCGTCCGGTCAGGATGTAGCTGCCGCCCTTGCGTGCGCCGCTGGCCAGCCGCCGGGCCGTCTCGCGGATGAGCTCGGCGGGAACACCGGTGATGGACTGGACCCGCTCCGGCCAGTAGGCGTTGACGGACCGGACCACGGCGTCAAAGCCCGTGGTGCGCGCCTGGATGTAATCGGCGTCGAGCAGGCCTTCGTGGATCACCACGTGGGAGATGCCCAGCAGCAGCGTGAGGTCGGTGCCGGGAAGGGGCTGCAGGTGGAGGCCGCCGCCGTCGGAGGTGAACCCGGCGGTGGCGGAACGCCGCGGGTCCACCACGATGAAGCCGCCGGCGTCGCGGACGCCCTGCAGGTGCTGGATGAAGGGCGGCATGGTCTCGGCGACGTTGGATCCGAGCATCAGGATGGTGCTGGCCGTGTCCAGTGCTTCAAGCGGGAAGGGGAGCCCCCGGTCCAGCCCGAAGGCCCGCATGCCGGCGGCGGCCGCCGACGACATGCAGAACCGGCCGTTGTAGTCGATCCGGGAGGTGCCGAGGGCGAGGCGGGCAAACTTGCCCAGCTGGTAGGCCTTTTCGTTGGTGAGGCCGCCGCCGCCAAAGACGCCTACGGAGTCCGCACCGTACTTGGCGCGGGCGTCCTTGACGGCGGCGGTGACGCGGCCCAGGGCCTCGTCCCAGGAGATGGGGCGGAAGACGCCGTCGGGCCCCTTGAACATGGGCTCGGTGACGCGTCCGGGGTGCTGCAGGAGCGACGCGGACGTCCACCCCTTGCGGCAGAGGCCGCCGCGGTTGGTGGGGAAGTCGCGGCCGCTAACCTCGAGGGCCGGCGCGGCCGGCACGGGGTCTGACCCCGGCTGGACAGCCGGGGTCAGACCCGTTGCGGCCGTGGCCGCTGGGGACTTGAGCGTCATGGCGCACTGCAGGGCGCAGTAAGGGCAGTGCGTGTCGGCGCTTTTGGTCATGTTAGACGTGTCCCATCGCATTTCGGTTGGCGTTGCGGATGTAGAAGAACCAGCAGACGGCCAGCATCAGGACGTATGCTCCGACGAAGCCGTAGAAGGCCGGGGTGTAGGAGCCGCTGGCGGTGTTGGAGGCGTTCAGCACCTGCGGGATAACGAACCCGCCGTAGGCGCCGATGGCGGAGATCAGGCCGAGCGCCGAGGAGGCGAGCCGCTGGGTCTGCACCGAGCTGGCTCCGGAACGGGCTGCCCGGCTGGAGGTCGCGAAGATCACCGGGATCATGCGGTAGGTGGCGCCGTTTCCGAAGCCGCTGGCCGTGAACAGCATCAGGAACAGGACCAGGAAGAGCCAGAAGTTCTTCAGCGGCAGCGTCCAGATCATCGTCAGCGTGATGACGGCCATGGAGGCGAAGGCTGTGACGGTCATCCGGGCTCCGCCCATGCGGTCAGCCATGCGTCCGCCGTAGGGGCGGGCCAGCGAGCCGACCAGCGGGCCGAGGAAGGCCAGCGAGAGGGCGACTGCACCGACGGAGATGGAGGAGAAAGCCGGGAAGTAGTCCTTGATGAGCTTGGGGAAGACACCGGCGAAGCCGATGAAGGAGCCGAACGTTCCGATGTAGAGCAGGGCCATGACCCACAGGTGGGGTTCCTTCACTGCTGCCAGGGATCCGGCGACGTCGCCCTTGGCGCTCGTGAGGTTGTTCATGTACTTGTAGGCGCCGAAGGCTGCCAGGAGGATCAGCGGAACCCACATGAGGCCGGCTACAGGCAGGTTGACGGTGCCGGCTGCCAGCAGCGTGATGGCGATCGGGACGGCAAGCTGCGCCACGGCTGCGCCGAGGTTGCCGCCGGCGGCGTTCAGGCCCAGGGCCCAGCCCTTTTCACGGGCCGGGTAGAAGAACGTGATGTTGGCCATGGAGCTGGCGAAGTTGCCGCCGCCGAAGCCGGCAAGGGCAGCTACGAGGAGCATGA
This sequence comes from Arthrobacter globiformis, assembly GCF_030817195.1. Classification (NCBI taxonomy): domain Bacteria; kingdom Bacillati; phylum Actinomycetota; class Actinomycetes; order Micrococcales; family Micrococcaceae; genus Arthrobacter; species Arthrobacter globiformis. The sequence goes on from NZ_JAUSYZ010000001.1 coordinate 1,797,599, forward strand.
CGCCGAACGGTGTCTCCGGGTTTGACACGCACAGTGCGAGCCCGGTGGAGGGAATGAGGAGGAGCAGGGCGGAGACGATGGTCCAGTTCCGTCCGCCGAAGCGCGGAACCATGAAGGTGTAGGGGATTCGGAGCGTGGCCCCGACGAGGCTCGGCATGGAGATCAGCCAGAAGATCTCGGAGGTGCTGAACGTAAATCCGGCGGCGGGCAGTTGGACCACGACGATGGACCACAGCTGCCAGACGACGAAGCCAAGGAATTCGGCGAAGATCGACCAGTTGAGGTTGCGGCGCGCAATGGTGCGGCCCTCGGATTCCCACTGGTGCTTGTTCTCGGCGTCCCAGTTGGCGATCCAGCGTCCGGGACGCTCTTCAAGGGCAGGTGCGTCAGTGGTGGTGGCGGCGGCAAGATCGAGGGAATTATGGGTTCCGGCGTCTGCGGTGCGGTCAGCAGTCACGGTTTACCTCCTTGGGGATTGTTGTCCTTCCAAGGTAGAGATGGCGCGTTTCGCAGACGGTCGCAGTTTGTTAACGTGCTGTGACATTTGCCTATCAGCCCGCTTCGGGCAGCGTTAGGCTGGTCGGACGGCCTCATGCTGAGACAACCAGGAAGGTCCGGATACTGGACCGCCTGTCCGTTGCGTGGACGGCGGGAACTAAGATTGAACTCTGTTTTATCCCTATGTTTGGAGGGGCTTCCGCGCGAGGCCCCTCCAGTTCTCATGAAAGCGTCCCCACATGTCATCGCCTGCTACGTCAACGGAACATGGCACCGCCAAACCGGTGAACTCCAAGGGCAAAGTGATCTTTGCCAGCCTCATCGGAACGACGATCGAGTTCTATGACTTCTACATCTACGCCACTGCGTCGGTGCTGGTCTTCCCCCGGCTGTTCTTCCCCCAAGCCACCGAAATCAACGCCCTCCTGAGCTCGTTCGCGATCTTCGGCGTTGCGTTCATCGCCCGGCCCATCGGCTCGGTCCTGTTCGGACACTTCGGCGACAAGTTCGGCCGCAAGGGCACCCTGGTGGCCTCCCTCCTCACCATGGGCCTCGCCACCTTCCTCATCGGGCTGCTGCCCACCGCCACCGTCGCCGGCTGGGGCATCCTGGCCCCGCTGCTGCTGGTGCTGCTGCGCTTCGCCCAGGGCCTGGCACTGGGCGGTGAGTGGTCCGGCGCGGCACTGCTGGCCACCGAGAACGCCCCCAAGGGCAAGCGCGCCGTCTACGGGACGTTCCCGCAGCTCGGCGCCCCCATCGGCTTCATCCTGGCCAACCTGCTCTTCATCTGGTTCAACGCCGCCCTCAGCCCCGAAGAATTCATCGCCTGGGGCTGGCGCGTTCCGTTCCTGCTCAGCGCGGTCCTGGTGATCGTGGGCCTCTACGTCCGGCTGAAGCTGGTGGAGAGTGTCTCCTTCCAGAAAGTCCTGAAGGAAGACAAGGTGGTCAAGGTCCCCTTCGCCGCCACCTTCAAGAGCCACTTGCGCCCGGTGCTGGCCGGAACCTTCATCATGCTGGCCACGTACGTGCTGTTCTACATCATGACCTCCTTCACCCTGACCTACGGCACCAAGCCCGCTTCCGTTGCGGCCGCACAGGCCGCCGCGGAGAAGGCAGGCAAGCCGATGTCGGCCGCCGAGGTGGCCAACTTCGTTCCCGGCCTGGGTGTTCCCCGCGGCGACTTCCTCTGGATGCTGATCCTCGGCGTCGTCTTCTTCGGCATCTTCACGCTCGTGTCCGGCCCGCTGGCCGAGAAGTGGGGCCGCCGCAAGTTCCTCATGGGCGTCACCGTAGGCATCTTCGTGTTCGGCGCGCTGTGGTTCACCATGTTCGGCCCTGGCCCCGGCGCGGCAATCGTGGGCCTCATTGTCGGCTTCACGCTGATGGGACTCACCTTCGGCCCGATGGCCGCGATCCTGCCCGAGCTGTTCCCGTCCAACGTGCGCTACACCGGCTCGGCTGTCGCGTACAACCTCTCCAGCGTCATTGGCGCCGCTCCGGCATCGTTCATCGCCATTGCCCTGTGGCAGGCAGCCGGCGGCAGCACCTGGCTCGTCGGCGTGTACATGGCCGCGGCCGCCGTGCTGACGTTCATCGCGCTGTGGATCACCCGCGAGACCAAGGACACGGACTACGAGAACAACGTGGCCTGATTTCCACGTGTAACTGCGGAAACGAAAATGCCCGGTGTGGATCACACCGGGCATTTTCATGCGCTGTTCAGTCGTGGGTCGCCCCAGGCTTCGGACGCCTTAGTCTTCGATCGTTGCGATGACGGCGCCCGCCGCCACCGTCTGGCCGGCCGCGGCGGACAGGCCCGTGATGGTGCCGGCACGGTGTGCCGTGAGCGGCTGTTCCATCTTCATCGCCTCAAGTACGACGACGAGATCACCTTCGGCGACGACGTCGCCGTCGGCCACGGCCACCTTAACAATCGTTCCCTGCATGGGGGACGTCAGGGCGTTGCCGCCCGCGGCGGCGGTGGCGCCGCCGGTGCGGCTGCGCTTCTTGGACTTGGCCGGCTTCGCGCCGGCGGCTGCGGCTCCGCCGAAGCCGAGGCTGGCGGGCAGCGCCACTTCCAGGCGCTTGCCGCCCACTTCCACCACCACGGTGCGGCGCTCAGCGGCGTCCTCACCCTCCGGGACGGCGCCGTTGGGCGTCCACGCGGGAAGGTCGTTGACAAACTCGGTTTCGATCCAGCGGGTGTGGACGCTGAACGGGCCCTCGGCCGGCGCGAACGCCGGGTTGCTGACCACGGCCAGGTCGAAGGGAATAACGGTGGGAATGCCTTCCACCACCATCTCTTCGAGGGCGCGGCGGGCACGCTGCAGGGCCTGGGGGCGGTCCGCTCCGGTGACGATCAGCTTGGACAGCATCGAGTCGAAGTTGCCGCTGATGACGTCGCCTTCTTCGATGCCGGAGTCAATGCGGATGCCGGGGCCGGTGGGGTTCTTCAGTGTGCTCACGGTGCCGGGGGCGGGCATGAAGTTGCGGCCCGGATCCTCGCCGGTGATGCGGAACTCGAAGGAGTGGCCGCGGACTTCGGGGTCGTCGTAGCCCAGCTCTTCGCCGCAGGCCAGGCGGAACTGTTCGCGGACCAGGTCGATGCCGGTGACTTCCTCGGAGACGCAGTGCTCCACCTGCAGGCGGGTGTTGACCTCAAGGAAGGAGATGGTGCCGTCCTGTCCGACGAGGAACTCGCAGGTTCCGGCGCCGAGGTAGCCGGCTTCCTTCAGGATGGCCTTGGATGATTCGTAGAGGCGCCGGTTCTGCTCCTCCGTCAGGAAGGGGGCCGGGGCCTCCTCCACGAGCTTCTGGTTGCGGCGCTGGAGTGAGCAGTCGCGGGTGGAGACGACCACCACGTTGCCGTGCGCGTCGGCGAGGCACTGGGTTTCGACATGCCGCGGGGAGTCGAGGAACCGCTCGATGAAGCACTCGCCGCGGCCGAAGGCTGCGGTGGCCTCGCGGACGGCGGAATCGAAGAGCTCGGGGATTTCCTCGCGGGTGCGGGCCACCTTGATGCCGCGGCCGCCGCCGCCGAACGCGGCCTTGATGGCCACGGGCAGGCCGAACTTGTCCACGAACTCGAGGATTTCTTCGGCGGACGCAACGGGGTCGGCGGTGCCGGGCACCTGCGGGGCGCCCACCTTCTCGGCGATGTGGCGGGCCTGGACCTTGTCGCCCAGGGCGGAGATGGCTTCCGGCGACGGGCCGATCCAGGTGATGCCGGCGTCGATGACCTTGGCCGCGAACTGGGCATTCTCGGCCAGGAAGCCATAGCCGGGGTGGATGGCGTCGGCGCCGGACTGGCGGGCCACCTCGATCAGCTTGTCCATCACGAGGTAGGACTCGGCGGCCGTGTTGCCGCCCAGGGCATATGCTTCGTCGGCGAGCCGGACGTGGAGGGCATCCCGGTCAGGGTCCGCGTAAACGGCGACGGAGGCGATGCCCTCGTCCCGGGCTGCACGGATGATGCGGACGGCGATCTCACCGCGGTTCGCGATCAGAACCTTGGTGAGTTTTGAATGCACTGGACCTGCGGACTGCTCCGGCTTTACTGACAAGGCGTCTCCTTCTTTCCTTCAGGGAGCCTAGCCTGATTTTGAGGATTCCGCTGATATTGCTGGCGGAATCCGCGTGTAAGAGGCCCGGTCTTTGTAGGGAAGCTACAACTCCCCGGAAATTGCCGAGTCGGGCAGGTCCTGCCAGAACTCGGTGATGCTCACGTTCGCCTGGGCCAGCAGGGAGCGCAGGGTCGATACCGACAACCCGACGACGGCGTGCGGGTCGCCGTCGACTTTCCGGATGAAAGCGCCGCCCAGGCCGTCGATCGTGAAGGACCCGGCGCAGTGGAGCGGCTCGCCGGTGGCGATGTACGCGTCGATCTCCGCGAGCTGCATCTCCATGAAGTGCACCTCCGCGGAGGCGACGCTGCCCAGCGTGGCGCCGGAGCCCCCGTCGTTGTCCGTGTCGCGGCAGTCCACCAGCCAGTGGCCGGTGTGCAGGACGCCGCTGCTGCCGCTCATCCGCAGCATCCGCTGCCGGGCCACGTCCACTGTGTACGGCTTGCCGTGCGACTCGCCGTCGAATTCAAAAACCGAATCGCAGCCGAGCACCAGGGCCCCTTCGGCCTCCGGCAGCGACGCGACGGCCTCGGCCTTGGCGCGGGCCAGGAGCAGGGCGGTGTCGTGCGGATCGGTAACGCCGTAGCGTTCCTGCACGGCATCCTCGTCGACGTCGGACACGAGGACCTCGTGTTCGATGCCGGCCTCAGTCAGGAGCTTGGTGCGGGCGGGGGACTGGGAGGCAAGAATGAGGCGGGTCACGGATCCAGCGTAATTCATCCTCCCGACACTGCTCAGCGCGCGGCGACCTCCGCGGGCTCGGCATCCGGCTCGGCGTCGGCCGCGGCGCCGGTCGCGCCCTCGTGCTTGCGGAGCTTCGCTCCTTCCACGTCGACGTCCGGCAGGATGCGGTCCAGCCAGCGCGGCAGCCACCACGCCTTCTCGCCGAGGAGGTACATGACCGCCGGAACGATCGTCATGCGCACCACGAAGGCGTCAACCAGCACGCCGAACGCCATCGCAAAGCCGAGCGGCCGGACCATGTTCAGGTGCGAGAAGATGAAGCCCGCGAACACGCTGACCATGATGATCGCGGCGGCGGTGACCACCGCGGACGCGTGGCTGAAACCGGAGCGGACGGCGTGCTTCGCGGACTCGCCGTGCATGAAGGACTCACGCATGCCCGAGGCGATGAACACCTGGTAGTCCATGGCCAGCCCGAACAGCACGCCGATCAGGATAATCGGCAGGAAGCTCAGCACGGCGCCGGGGTTGTCGACGCCGAACACCGCACCCAGCCAGCCCCACTGGTGGACCGCCACCACGGCGCCGAATGCGGCCGCAAGCGAAAGCAGGAAGCCGCCGGTCGCCAGCAGCGGCACCACGATCGAGCGGAACACCAGCAGCAGCAGGACCAGCGAGAGCCCCACCACGATGGCCAGGTACGACGGCAGGGCGTCGCCCAGCTTCGTGGAAACGTCAATGTTGCCTGCCGTCTGGCCGGTCAGGCCGATGCTGACGCCGGTGGAGTCCTCCATTTCGGCGCGTTCGGCGCGGATGTCGGAGACCACGTTGACGGTGCTGGCGCTTGCCGGCCCTTCCTTCGGGATGACCTGGAACACCGCCGTCCCGCGGTCCTCACTCAGTGCCACCGGAATGGCGGCGGTGACGTTCTCGGTTTCGCCCAGGATGTCCGCGACGTCGAGCTGCTTGGCCTGTGCCTCGGTTTCACCCAGCCCGTCAGGGAGATCACCCACCACGATGATCGGTCCGGTCATGCCTTCGCCAAAGCTGCGCTTGGTGGCGTCATAGGCCTTGAAGGCCTGGGAATCGGCAGGTTCGGAGCCGCCGTCGGGCAGTGCGAGCCGCAGCTGGGCAGCGGGCAGGGCCACTATGCCCAGCGCCAGGACCCCGGCGAGAAGGGCCAGAACCGGGTGCCTGGTGAGGAGCCCGCCCCAGCCATGGCTGCTGCGGTGCTCGTCCTTGGCACGGTCCTCAGCCTCACGGTTGGGGTCGGCATTGTGCTGCTCGGCCTTGGCCCAGGCCCGCTTGGAGATCAGCTTCCTGCCCACGAGGGAGAGGATCGCCGGCGTCAGCGTCAGGGCGACCAAGACGGCTACCGCGACCGTCCCGGCCGCGGACACGCCCATGACTCCCAGGAAGGGAAGCCCCGGTACGACCAGCGCGGCGAGGGCGATGATGACTGTCAGGCCGGCAAAGAGCACGGCGTTGCCTGAGGTTCCGGTGGCGAGAGCCACGGACTCTTCCGCGCCCACACCTGCCAGGAGCTGCCCGCGGTGGCGGTTGACGATGAACAGCGAGTAGTCAATGCCGACGGCGAGGCCCAGCATGAGGGCGAGCATCGGGGAAATGGAACTCATGTCAATAACGCTGCTCAGTGCCATGGTGGCGCCAACGCCCACCGCCACGCCGATCACAGCCATCAGCAGCGGCAGCCCGGCGGCGACAAGTGTGCCGAGCATGATGATCAGGACCAGTGCCGCCACGGCGACACCGATAATCTCGGCCACACCGAAGATTTCGGAGACGTCCTCGCTGATTTCCTTGCTGGGCAGAGCGGTTACCCCGGCTGAGGAGACTTCTTTCACGATGTCCTGGACTTCCTGGCGCACTTCGGGGTCCAGCCCGTTGATGGAGGTCTTGAACTGGACCTGCGCAATGGCCGCCTTGCCGTCCTCCGAGACGAAACGCATTCCCCGGGAAGCTTCGAACTGACGCGTGGCGAGTGCCAGCCTGGCGTTGCCGGCGTCCGCTTCCCTGGTGCCGGCGTCGAGCTTTTCCTGGCCGGCAGCCAGGGCGGCCTTCTGCTGGCCCAGCTGGGCTTCAATGGCCGACGCCGGAAGCCCGGCAGCGGTCATTTGCGCCTGGGCCGCGGCCAGCTGTTCCTTGCCGGCGGCCAGCTCGGCGGCGGCCTTTTCCAGTTCGGCCTTGCCCGCGGCCGCCTTGGCCTCGCCTGCGGCCAGATCTTTTGCCGCCTGGTCCAGCTGGGCCTGCGTGGCGAACGGGTCGACGGTTCCGCGGACGTCCGGGAGGGTCTCAAGCTTGGCCAGCGCGGCGGATACCGCGTCCTTGCCGGCCTGGCTGAACTGGGCGTCGTTTGTTTGGAAGACTACCCCGGCCGAGCCGCCGGAGGACGCCGGCAGCTCCTTCTGGAGCTTGTCGGCCATCTGCTGGGTTTCCGTGCCCGGAATCTGGAAGTTGTTGGACAGCGTGCCGTGGAACGCTGCCGCTGCGCCGCCGGCTGCCAGCAGGATTGCCAGCCAGAGCGAGACGACGAGCCATCGGTGACGGTAGGAAAACTTGCCAAGGCGGTACAGGAGAAGTGCCATGTCAGGACCGTTCTGCATTGCGGGTGGAGGGATTGGCGGAAGACTCAATCGACGGCGGACCCGGTGCCGGCCCGGCGAAACCGGATCCGAGGAGCCCCATCGAATCAATGAGCAACTGGCGGAGGATCGCCAGCGATCCGGGGGAGAGATCGGGTCCGCAGCGGCGGAACCACACGTCCATGGCAGCTTTGCCGCAGGAGACGACCGAACCTGCGAGGGCCCGGACGTAGAGTTCTTCCTGTTCAGTGCCGGGACCCTGCTCAGCGCCGGGGTCCTGTTCAGTGCCGGGACCCTGTTTGGTCCGCGGAGACCGCTCGCGGGCCGCGGCAACGATCTGCTCGGTGCAGTGGTCCCATGCCTCAAGTTCGGAGCGCGCCATGAGCGGATTGCCCTGGGTCAGGCCGAACAGCTCAGCCAGCGGAGCCACGGTCATGGGATCGGCCAGTCCAATGAGGGCAGCGCGGGCGGACTCGAGGATGGGTTCGTCCGCGGGACGCTGGCGGAAGAGTTCGAGGGCGCTGTCCAGGAAGCCGTTGGTCACCGACGCGATGGCGGCCTCTGTGCTGCTGAAGTAATTGAAGAAGGTCCGGCGTGAGATGCCCGCCGTTTCGGCGATGTCCTCGACCGTGAAGTTGCCGGGGCCGTGCTGCCGCAGAAGAGCCAGCGTGGAGTCGGTAATAGACTGCCGGGTGGCAGCCTTGTTCAGCTCGCGCCGGGACATCGGTTCGCCGGCGTCGGCCGGGACCGAATCCGCCGAAGACGAAGGCGAGGACGAAGAAGTGGAAGTGGACACTCAGTTACACTACGTGCAAGTTTGCACTCTGCGCAACTATCCATTGAATACTTCGCAACTTTCGCGGCAGGATTCACAGCGTCTTCACAGCCGGACTAAAGCCGTTCTTGAGGAGGAGCGTGCATCCTGAGTCATAGCTGGCACGGCGGCAATGATGCCTCAAGGCCGGCGGATCGAGGAGCGGACCATGGAGCGTTCAAAGAAAGTGGCTCTGGGACTGGGCGCGACCGCCCTGGCACTTGGCACCGGATTCACTGTCACCGGAATGGCAGCCACCACAACAGCCACTCCAACGCCTACACCCACATCAAGCAGTCCATCCAGCGGTCCCGCTGACGGACCCCGTTTCGACGGCGGCCGGCACGGGCACGGGCACGGGCATGGACACGGACGCGGCCACGGGGTCGTCAAAGCGGACGCCGCGGCGCTCGCGGCCAAGCTGGGCGTGGACCAGGCCAAGGTGGAGGACGCCCTGCGGGCCTACCGCCAGGCCAACCATCCGCCCGGCCTCCATGCCGACGGCACCAAACCGGACAGGGCAGCGAAGGAAGCTGCACTGGCAGCATCGCTGGCCAAATCCCTGGGCATCGATGAAGCCAAGGTCAAGGCAGCACTCGAGGAACTCCGGACCCAGGCGCAGGCGGGTCGGGCGGCTGCCCTGAAGACCCGGCTCGATCAGGCCGTGAAGGACGGAACGCTCACCCAGGCCGAAGCCGACGCCGTGACGAAGGCCGTGGAAAAGGGCGTGATCGGCGGCCACTAGGCCTGGTCAACGGGTCCGGAACCGCTGTGGTCCGGTCGCGCCTGTAGCCTGGTGACCCCCGCGGGCTGCCCTGTCAGCTTGTTCGGTCGACGGCGGCGAGGATTGCCGCTCCAAGTTCCGAGGGCTTGGTGAACTGGGGCCAGTGCCCGGTGGGAAGGTCCACGAGTTCCACATCGCGGATGCGGGCGAGTTCTTCAACGTAAGGGTGCCCGGCGTCCATCCACTCTGTCAGCAATGAGGACGGGAACTCGCAGGCGATCACCGTGGCAGGGACGTCGTAGCGGCGCACGTCGTGAAGGTGCTGCCTGTCGCAGGCCACTCCCTTTGGCTGCGGGATGGCCCGTGCCCGGAATGCTTCCCGCAGCCCGTCGTCGAGATCGGTGAGATCGGCGTCGTCGAACACGTCCCAAGGGGGCAGGGGGATCTCGTCACCGTCAACCGGCAGTTCATCATTGATGACCCCGCCTTCCCCGAGCGGTCCGCTGTCCACGTACACCGCCCGGACTACACGGTCGGGGCGCTCGTCCACGGCGCCGTGGATGATGGCGCCGCCGCCGGAGTGGCCGACGAGGACCAGCGGGCCCTCAATGCCGTCAATGGCTTCCACCACCGCGTTGATGTGGTCGCGGAGCCCGATGCCCGTCCGCTTCGCGTCCCTCGCCTCGAGCCCCGGGAGGGTCAGCGCATGGATCTGGTGGCCGGCCTCCAGAAGCGGGGGAGTGACGCCGGACCAGGATGAGCCATCGAGCCAGAAGCCGGGAACCAGAATGATGTCCATGCCGGTACCCTACCCTTGCTGCCTGCCGCCCGGGACCCATTTGGCCGTCCGGACTTAACGCGGGCGGACTTAAATGCGTGTGCCCCCGGGAACTCCCCGGGGGCACACGCATTCAACGGCGATCAGGCCTTCGACTCAGCCAGCTCACGGTCGACGGCTGCGGGCGCCTCTTCCTCGCGGAAGGCCTCTCCGGTGCGGGGTGCGTTGTAGAGGGTTTCGTCGAGGATGCCCTGGCGCTTGGCCACAATCGTGGGTACGAGCGCCTGGCCGGCGACGTTGACCGCCGTGCGGCCCATGTCCAGGATGGGGTCGATGGCCAACAGGAGTCCGACCCCGGCCAGCGGCAGTCCCAGCGTGGAGAGGGTCAGCGTCAGCATGACGACGGCGCCGGTGGTTCCCGCCGTCGCAGCGGACCCGAGGACGGAGACCAGGGCGATGAGCAGGTACTGGCTGAAGTCGAGCTGGATCCCGAAGAACTGGGCTACAAAGATTGCTGCCACAGCCGGGTAGATTGCCGCGCAGCCGTCCATCTTGGTGGTGGCGCCCAGCGGAACGGCGAAGGAGGCGTAGCCCCGGGGAACGCCGAGGTTGCGCTCGGTGACACGCTGGGTCAGCGGCAGCGTGCCGATGGAGGAGCGGGAAACGAAGGCCAGCTGGATGGCCGGCCACGCGCCTGAGAAGTACTGCTTGACGGACAGGCCGTGCGAGCGGACCAGAACCGGGTAGACGCCGAACAGCACCAGGGCAAGGCCAATGTAGATGGCAACCGTGAACTTGCCCAGCGAGCCGATGGTGTCCCAGCCGTAGACGGCCACCGCGTTGCCGATCAGGCCTACGGTGCCCAGCGGTGCGATCCTGATGATCCACCACAGCACCTTTTGGATGACGGCCAACGCGGAGGCGTTGAGGGCCAGGAACGGCTCCGCCTGCTTGCCCACCTTGAGGGCGGCGACGCCGACGGCGATGGCGATCACCAGGATCTGCAGGACGTTGAAGCTGACGGAGGTGGTTACGGCGCCGGAGTCGGTGACGGTGGAGCTGGCACCAAGGCCCAGGAAGTTCTTGGGGAACAGGCCGATGAGGAACGCCCACCAGTCGCCTTGCTTGCCGTCGTACTCCGCGTCGCCCGGGATGCCGGTGTTTGCGCCCGGCTGCAGGAGCACGCCCAGGCCGATGCCGATCAGCACGGCGACCAGCGACGTGATGGCAAACCACAGCAGCGTGTTCCAGGCCAGCCGCGCCGCGTTGGAGACCTCACGCAGGTTGGAGATGGAGCTCACCACGGCGGTGAAGATGAGCGGCACGACGGCGGTCTGCAGCAGCGAGACGTAGCTGGAGCCGATGGTCTGCAGCGTGGCGCCCAGCCCGTTGGGGTTCGCCTTGGTGCTGCCGGTGTACTTAGCCAGCAGGCCAAGCCCCAGCCCGACGATCAAAGCCGCAATGATCTGGAAGCCGAAGGAACCTGCCCACCGGGGCAGCTGGAAGCCGGGTCGCCCGGCCGTGGATGAAGTGGTTTGATTGCTCACCACAACAAGCTAGGCTGCATAAAATACAGCTTCCAGCCCGCATTGAGAAATATTACGCTGGCCCCGATCGGTAAGAACGCCGCAATGCCCGGTAAATCGGCGCCAGGCCGGCGTTTTATGAAGTTATTCCCGCGGCGCGTGTGGCAAACATCTCGCGGACGCCGCTGGTCGAGCTTGTCGAGACCTTGATCTCGACAAGCTCAATCAGCGGCGGGCAGCTAGGCGAGCATGGCGCGCTTCAGGGTGTCGAGGCCAACGGAGCCGATGTTGAGCGCCTTGGTGTGGAAGGCCTTGAGGTCGAAATCCGGCCGGGCTTCGAGTTCCTCACGGATCTGTTCCCACAGCCGCTGTCCCACCTTGTAGGACGGCGCCTGGCCCGGCCAGCCAAGGTAGCGTGCGAACTCGAACTGAAGGTTGCCGTCGCTGATATCCAGGTTGGCCTTGAGGAAATCGAAGCCCTTCTCCGGCGTCCAGGTGCCTGTTCCCCAGCGCGCGGGCACGTCAAGTTCCAGGTGCACGCCGATGTCGAACACCACCCGGGCAGCCCGCATCCGCTGCATATCCAGCATGCCCATGTGGTCGCCCGGATCCTTGAGGTAGCCGAGTTCCTCCATGAGGTTCTCGGCGTACAGGGCCCAGCCCTCGCCGTGTCCCGACGTCCAGCAGACATTCCGCCGCCAGCTGTTGAGCAGCTCGCGCCGGTAGACGGCCGTGGCCACCTGCAGGTGGTGGCCGGGCACGCCCTCATGGAACACCGTGGTGGTTTCGGCCCAGGTGGTGAACGTGTCTTCGCCTGGCGGCACGGACCACCACATCCGGCCGGGCCGGCTGAAGTCGTCCGTCGGCCCCGTGTAATAGATGCCACCCTCATCCGTGGGCGCGATCCGGCATTCAAGGGTCTTCATGACGTCGGGAATCTCGAAGTGGACGCCGGCGAGGTCGGATATGGCGCGGTCGGACAGCTCCTGCATCCACGCCGTCAGGGCTTCCGTTCCCTTGATCTGGCGGGTGGGATCGCTGTTGAGGATTTCCTTGGCCTCCGCGATGGAGGCACCCGGCTTGATTTGCCCGGCTACCTGTTCCTGGGTGGCAATGATCCGCTCGAGTTCCTCGACCCCCCAAGCGTAGGTTTCTTCGAGGTCGACGGCGGCGCCAAGGAACACCCGTGAGGCGAGGGCGTAGCGCTCCCGGCCCACGGCGTCCTTCTCCGGGGCGACCGGCAGCAGCTCCTCCTGCAGGAATGCGGCCAGCCCGGCGTACGCCGCCCGGGCGGCGGCGGCGCCGGCGTCGAGCTTTTCCTGCAGTTCCGCCGGCAGCGGGCCGTCAAGTGTTTTGGCGTCGGCCGCGAGCTTGGCGAAGAAGCCGTCCTCCGCGGCGTATTTGGTGGTCTGTTCGATCACGATCGACACCTGGCGCCGGGCCGAGACCTTGCCGTTGTCCTTGGCCGTCCGCAGGGACTCGATGTAGCCGCTGATGGCAGCCGGCACGCTGTGCGTACGGCCCGCGATGTTCGCCCAGTGCTCCTCGGTGTCCGTGGGCATGAGGTCGAAGATCGACCGGATGTTCTGCGCCGGGGAATCAATGTTGTTCAGTTCGGCGAGATTCCAGCCCGAGTCATGGATCTCCAGCTGGAGGCCGAGGCGTTCGCGCAGGGCATCGAGGGTGACGGCGTCGACGTCGTCAACGGGTTCCAGCCCCTCGAGGGCCTGCAGGGTCTTTCGTTCGGCGGCGGCGAACCTGCCGAGTCCGGCGGGGGAAAAGTCCTGGAACTCGGTGTCATGCCCCGGGATGCCGAGCGTGGTGGCCAGGCTCGGGTCCAGGGCAACGAGTGTGTCGGTGTGGGCGTCGGCGACGGCGTCGATGGCGGTCCGGGGGCGCGCTGGGGCGGCAGATTCAGTAGTCACCCCACGAGACTAACTGCGGGGTTCCGGTTATGAAAGACTTACTGAATTTTTCAGCGGCCGGGGCCTCCGCCGCCTGGGCCCACGCTGCCGAGGGGCCCCGATCGAGCTTGCGAGATTGGGGAGGCAGCGGGGAGGTTCCCTGGCCGAGCGAAGCGAGGTTAGGGAGGCGGTGGGGACGGACCGCTAGCCCCGGCTGCGCTTCCAGGCGCCCGGACCCGGCGTCGGCTCCAGCCGCAGCTGCTGGCGCCGCACCCAGTGCCGCGTGCTCGGCTTCTCCGGGCGGGCCGCTGCGGCGGGACCTAAGGAAAGCACGACGGCGGTAAACGCCGCCAGCTCCTCGGGCGTCGGTTCGCCTTTGGTAACGGAGAACAGCGGGGTTTCGACAGGCTCAACCAGCGGATCTTTCGCGCTCACAGCGGGATGTTCCCGTGCTTCTTCGTGGGCAGGCTCGCGCGCTTGTCGCGCAGCGCCCGCAGCCCCTTGATGATCTGCAGCCTCGTGTCCGAGGGCGCGATGACGGCGTCAACGTAGCCCAGCTCTGCGGCCTGGTACGGGTTGAGCAGCTCTTCCTCGTACTGCCGGATTACGTCGGCGCGCTTGGCCTCCACGTCGCCTCCGGCCTCGGCAACGGCGGCGAGGTCGCGCCGGTACAGGATGTTGACGGCGCCCTGTGCGCCCATCACGCCGATCTGGGCGGTGGGCCACGCGAGGTTCAGGTCAGCCCCGAGCTTCTTGGAGCCCATCACGATGTAGGCTCCGCCGTAGGCCTTCCGGGTGATCACGGTCAGCTTGGGCACGGTGGCTTCGGCGTAGGCGTAGAGGAGCTTGGCTCCGCGGCGGATGATTCCCTGGAACTCCTGGTCCTTGCCCGGCAGGAAGCCGGGAACATCGACGAGCGTGATGATCGGAATGTTGAAGGCGTCGCAGTGGCGGACGAAGCGGGCGGCCTTTTCGGAGGCTGAGATGTCCAGGGTGCCGGCGAACTGCAGCGGCTGGTTGGCCACGATCCCCACCGTGTGGCCTTCGACGCGGCCATAGCCGATGATCACGTTCGGTGCGTACAGCGACTGCATCTCCAGGAAGTGGGCGTCATCGACGATCTGCTCGATGACCTTGCGCATGTCGTAGGGCTGGTTCGCGGAGTCCGGGACCAGCGTGTCCAGGGCGAGGTCGTCGTCGTCGAGCTCCAGCTCCTGCTGGTGCTCCAGCACGGGCGCCTCGGAGAGGTTGTTGGAGGGCAGGAAGTCCAGTAGTTCCCGGACGAACTCAATCGCATCGGCTTCGTCCGAAGCCAGATAGGTGGACGTGCCGGTGGTCGCGTTGTGCTGCCGGGCGCCGCCGAGGGTCTCCATGTCCACGTCCTCGCCGGTGACCGTCTTGATGACGTCGGGGCCGGTGATGAACATGTGCGACGTCTTGTCCACCATGACCACGTAGTCGGTGAGCGCGGGGGAGTAGGCTGCGCCGCCGGCGCACGGGCCCATGATGAGCGAGATCTGCGGGACGACGCCGGATGCGTGCACGTTGTTGCGGAAGATGTCCGCGAACATCGCCAGCGAGGCAACACCCTCCTGGATGCGGGCGCCACCGCCGTCGTTGATGCCCACCACAGGGCAGCCGTTGCGCAGTGCGAATTCCTGGACCTTAACGATCTTTTCGCCGTTGACCTGGCTCAGCGAGCCGCCGTAGACGCTGAAGTCCTGGCTGTAGAGGGCCACGAGCCGGCCGTCCACGGTTCCGTAACCCGACACGACGCCATCACCGAGCGGCTTCTTCTTCTCCATGCCGAAGGCGGTGGAGCGGTGGACCGCAAGGGCGTCGAACTCCACGAAGGATCCTTCGTCCACGAGCAGGTCGATGCGCTCGCGGGCGGTGTTCTTGCCGCGTGCATGCTGCTTCTCGATGGCTTCAGGGCCGGACGGCTGCTCAGCACGGGCCTGGCGGTCGCGGAAATCGGCAATCTTTCCCGCCGTCGTGGTCAGATCGTGGCTCATGAAGTGTCTCCGGCTCTGTAGCTGTTGTGCTGTGGCTGTTCTGCTGCGGCAGCGTGACGCGGGCCCTGGTTGCCGGTTTAAGTAGCATCCGTACAAATCCAAAGCCCTGATGGCTAGTCTAGTGACGCTAATTCCCGGGACCGCTGTAGGGTTCCTACAATTTTCGTTCGTGGCGCCGACGGAACCGCCGATGTTACTCGCGGGTAACAAATTGCGGCTAGAGTGTCCCTATGACTTCGAGCAGCGACGCTTACCCTGTTCCGGCTACGCCTTACCAGACCCCCGGCAGCCTTCGGGGCCGGACCATCCTGATGTCCGGGGGCAGCCGCGGCATAGGCCTGGCGATCGCCCGGCGGGCAGCGCGCGACGGCGCCCATGTGGTGCTGCTGGCCAAAACCGGCGAGCCGCATGCAAAGCTCGAGGGTACCGTCTATAGCGCCGCCGAAGAGCTGGAGGCTGCCGGCGGCAGTGCCCTGCCTCTGGTAGGGGATGTCAGGAACGACGACGACGTCGCGCGCGCCGTGGACGCCGCCGTCGGCCGCTTTGGCGGAATCGACGTCGTCATCAACAACGCCTCCGCGATCGACCTCTCACCGACGGACGCGGTGGACATGAAGCGCTACGACCTCATGCAGGACATCAACGTCCGCGGCACCTTCCTGCTCTCCAAGCTGGCGCTGCCCGCCCTGCGCAAATCATCCGGCGGCCACATCCTCACGCTCTCGCCGCCCCTGAACCTCGACCCGAAGTGGGCGGGCCGGCACCTGGCGTACACCATGGCCAAGTACGGCATGAGCCTGACCACGCTGGGCCTGGCGGAGGAGCTCAGGAACGACCGCATCTGCGTCAATTCGCTGTGGCCGAGGACGCTCATTGATACGGCCGCCATCCGGAGCATGGCCGGCGGTGAGTCCATCGTCCGGGCTGCCCGCAGCCCCGAGATCATGGCCGACGCGGCCCATGCCGTGCTCACGGGGGACTTCGACACGGGCAACTTCTACACGGACGAGCAGGTCCTGGCCGCCGCCGGGGTGACGGATTTCCGGCCCTACAGCCTGGGAGCTGCCGAGGAGGACCTCGTCCAGGACATCTTCCTGTGAGCGGCACCGTCTGTGGGCCGGCATCTATCTGCGGGCCGGTTTCTTCCGGTTAGCTGGCATCTTCCTGTGAGCCGGCCTCTGACCGGGGGCTTTCCCGGCCGCGCAGCCCGGCGAGTCGCTAGGATTCAACTATGGATGCCGCACGCCCTGACGATAGCCGTGGACCGCAGGAGAACCTCACCGGTGCGAAGGGCCTGCCCGAGCGGCCGGCCCTGGACCGGGAAGCCCTGTCTGACGCCAATTTCCTCGCCGCCACCGGCATCGCCCAGCTGACGGTCGTGGAGACAACCGGGTCCACCAACGCCGACCTGCTGCGGGCAGTGACCGTGGATCCCAAGGCCTGGCCAGACCTGGCAGTCCTGACGGCCGAGCATCAGACTGCCGCCCGCGGCCGCCTGGACCGCGCCTGGGAAGCGCCCGCCCGCAGCTCTGTGCTGGTCTCGCTGGTGCTGCGGCCCGTTAATGCTGACGGCCGCCCCCTGCCCACCCAGACCTACTCATGGCTGTCACTCCTGGCCGCTGTCGCGCTGCGCGACGCCCTCGATGAGACAGCGGGAATTCCCGCTGAGCTGAAGTGGCCGAATGATGTTCTGGTGCGCGGCGGGAAAATTGCCGGCATCCTCGCCCAGCTCGGGCCCCTGGGCGACGGCTCCGTGCCGCCCGTCATCCTTGGCACGGGCCTGAACGTCACACTCACCGAGGACGAGTTGCCGGTGCCCACCGCCACGTCCGTCCAGCTTCAAGGTGCCGGAACGGTGGACCGTACCGTGCTGCTGAAGAGCTACCTGTCCCGTTTTTGCATGCTGTACCGCAGCTTCTGCAATGCTGACGGCGACGCCACGGCAGGCCTGGCCGGCGGCCCGTCGCTGCACAAGCGCGTCGAAACGGCGATGGTCACCCTGGGCCAGCAGGTCCGCGCCCAGCTGCCGGGCGACCACGAAATCATCGGCCACGCATCCCGGCTTGATGACTCGGGCTCCCTGCTGGTGGTGGACGCCTCTGCCCATGAGCACGTGGTGACTGCGGGGGACGTGGTCCACCTGCGGCCGTGGTCTCCGGAGACGTCTGCCAAGCACGGCGCCGACAGGCACAGCTCCGGGAAGCATGGCGCCGACAAGCAGGGGGCCGGCGAAAGCGGTTATGCGTAAGGAACTCCTTCCGGGCGAGCAGGTCATCGTGGTGACCCGCCCGCAGCCCAGGGTGCTGTTCCTCCCGGCGGCGGTTTTCATTGTGGTGCCCGCCCTTGCGGCATTTGCGAGCGCCTGGATTATCCGCGGCGGCCTGTCCGCGATGGCCCCTGCCGTCACCGGGGAATGGACGTTTTGGGCGGTGGCTGCCTGCGTGCTTGCCGGCCTGTGGATCCTGCTGGGATACTGCCTGCCCCGGCTGCTGCGGTGGCAGGCCACACGGTATTACCTGACCAGCCAGCGGGTGCTGGCGCGCTACGGGATGCTCCGCCGCCGGGACCGGCAGGTTTTCCTGGCCTCAGTGCGTAATGTCACAATCAGCCAGTCGATGCTCCAGCGGATGTTGCGTTCGGGGAATATATCCTTGGATGCCGGGCACCATTTCGGCACCGTGCTGAAGGACGTGCCGGAAGTTGCCACCTTCCACAGGTTCTTGCTGGATGCCCTCGATGAGCTTCCGGACGACGAACCATTTGGATTGGGTCAGGCGCCGGATGAGCCCGGCGCCCGGTTTCCGCGGGATGTGAGAGAAGGTGGAAGAGATGAACGATGAGGATCAGCGCGGCGGCCAGGAGGCAGGCACGCATGAGGCGGGCAAAGACGGAGCCGGCGCGCACGGCACCGGTCACGGGGAGGTGACGGACGCCGTCGTCGAAAATCCGGCCACCGGCACCCTGTCCGCGGAACGAATCGCGGCAAAGGCCCTCGAAGCACGCCTTCTGGGCGGGGAACGCAAGCTGCGCCGGCGCGACGTGGCGGGCGGTGTCGGACTGTCGCTGCTCTCGGCGCGCAAGCTGTGGCGTGCGCTGGGCTTCCCCAACTTCGGTGACGACGACGTCGCCTTCACCGAACGCGACCAGGCCGCCCTGTCCACGGCCGTGGGCATGGTCCGGGCCGGAATGCTCACCGAGGAGGCCGCCATCTCGGTGACCCGTGCCATCGGACAGATGACGGACCGCATGGTGGTGTGGCAGATCGAGGCGCTGGTTGAGGACATGGTCCACGAGCAGGGACTCACGGACGCCCAGGCCCGCAAGCGGCTGGTCCATGAACTGCCTGCCCTGGTGGATCCCCTCGAGGAGATGCTCGTCTACTCCTGGCGGCGCCAGCTCAACGCCGGCGTGCAGCGGCTGGCCGTCCGGGCGGAAGCCGGCCTGCAGGCCAGCGAGGAAGGCCGCGAGGGTGACGAGGACGATGCTCCGCTTCCGTTGGCGCGTGCCGTGGGCTTCGCCGACCTGGTGTCCTACACGAGCCTTTCCCGCCGGATGAACGAGAAGACACTCGCCAAACTGGTGCAGCGGTTCGAGAACAAGTGCGCAGAAATCATCTCCGTGGGCGGCGGCCGGCTGGTGAAAACCGTGGGCGACGAAGTCCTCTACATTGCCGAGACGCCGGCAGCGGGCGCCGAAATCTCGCTTGCCCTCGCCGAGGCGTTCACCCGGGACGAGATCCTGCCCGAGGCACGGGTTGCCATGGTCTGGGGCCGAATCCTCTCCCGTCTGGGTGACATTTACGGGCCCACCGTCAACCTTGCCGCCCGCCTCACCACGCTCGCCGATCCGGGTACCGTGCTGGTCGACTCGATGACCGCTGCCGCGCTGGACCAGGACGAGCGGTTCGTGCTCATTCCCCAGGACGTGGAGAACGTCCGGGGATTCGGGGAGATCCAGCCGGTCACCCTGGCACGGGGACGTGGCAAGGGCCTGGTCCTGGACTAGGGCAGTCCTCCCCATCGCCCGGGCCGGGCTGCGCAGGTAGGCTGGCCGGGTAACGGACGGCCAAAGGGTTGTTCTTGGACAAGCCGCCAGCGCCCATGTAATAGTCGAGACTCAGAATTGTTCCGGCGTCTCTATGGGGGAGTGGCGGAATGTCACCGGCCCGTGATGAACATCAGGGGCTCGTAAGCCGCGCTCAGGCGGCCGTGATTTCAGGGGAATAATAACGCTGTGTCAACTTTGTTCGGCAAGCTGGGGCTGAGGAAACGCCGCAACAGGATCGTCACCGGAACCGTCTTTACCGCTGCAGCTGCAGCGCTGGTGGCCGGTGCTGTCATCCACCCGGGGTTCAAGACAACCGAGGTTGACCTTAACGACGGCGGTGTCTGGGTGGTCAGCAAGGCCCGCAACGCCGTCGGCCGGCTCAACTACCCCTCGCGGGTCCTTGACGGTGCCGTGACCCCGGCCAGCACCACGTTCGATGTCCTGCAGAATGCGGGCAAGGTGTTCGTCGACGACGAATCCGGCTCTACCCTGAACCGGGTGTCCGCCGCCAACATGAGGCTGGGCGGCGACAGGAAGCTTCCCGGCTCGGCGCAGGTGAGCTTCGGCGCCGACGTCATCTCGGTCACCGACCCTTCCACCGGCAAGATGTGGGCCTTGTCCCCGTCAACCGTCAACGCGTTTGACGAGGAGTCCAGCGAGCCCGCCGTGGCCGGTTCCCAGGGCCTCGTGTCCGCCGTCGGCCCGGATGACCGGATCTATTCGGCGGATCCGAAGACGGGGCAGGTGACTGTGACCACGGTGGACGCCGCGGGGGCGGCCACCGACACCGAGCACAGCACGTGGGACGGGCTGAAGGGTGCCGGGGACCTCCAGCTCGCCGTCGTGGGGGACCAGCCTGTGGTCCTGGACGCCGCCGCAGGAAAACTGTTCCTGCCCGGCGGGCGCGAAGTGCCTCTGGCCGACGCGCGGGAGGCGAAGCTCCAGCAGTCAGGCCCGGCGTCAGAGTCCGTGGCTGTGGCCACCAGCAAGGCGCTCCTCAAGCAGCCGCTGAACGGCTCCGCCGCGAAGACCGTGACGTTCGGCGGCCAGGGGGTGCCGGCAGCGCCGGTGCAGCTGGGGGGCTGCGTCCACGCGGCATGGTCCGGGGCGAACAAGTATGTCCGGGACTGCGCCAATGACTCGGACAACAAGAATGTGGCCGTGCCCAAAGCCAGCGCATCGCCCAGCTACGTGTTCCGCGTCAACCGGGACGTCGTGGTGTTGAACGACGTGAACTCGGGAAACGTGTGGCTGGTCAACCAGAACATGCAGCTGGTCAACAACTGGGACGACGTTGTCCCGCCCAAGAACCAGGCTGACGACCCGGATGAGGAGTCCGCCGACGACAACACCATCAACGTCCTGCCGGACCGGACCAAACCGAACCGTCCCCCCGAAACCAAACCCGACGCCGTCGGCGTCCGGCCGGGCCGGACCACTGTCCTGAGCGTTCTCGACAACGACTCCGACCCCGACGGCGACGTGCTGACCGCGTCACTCGGTACGGAAGGCCCGCAGGCCGGGAGCATTGAAAGCATCTACGGCGGCTCCGCCTTCCAGATTACGGTGCCGGCCGACGCCGCGCCGGGGACCGAGACCTTCGACTACACGGCGGCGGATGGTCGCGGCCTGTCCGCCGGCGGCAAAGTAAGCCTGAGCGTCGTCGGGCCGGACGAGAACCGGCCGCCGGCCTTCAAGCGCGGCGACCCCACCACACTCCTGGTGGAGCAGGGCAAGACCGTCAGCCAGAACATCCTCACCGACTGGGCCGATCCCGACGGCGACGACCTCGTCCTGATGTCAGCCACCGCCGACAACGAACAGGACCAGGTCAAGGTCCGCCGCGACGGTCTGCTCACCTTCCAGGATTCCGGCGCCTCGGCCGGCAAGAAAAGCGTCACCGTGACCGTCTGGGACGGCCGCGCCACCACCACGGGAAAGGTGGTGGTCAACGTCCAGCCGCCGGGAGCACTCGCTCCCGTGGTCAACGCCGACCACGTCACGGCAGTGGTGGGCCAGGACCTGGTCATCGCGCCGTTGAAGAACGACGTCGATCCCAACGGCGGCGCCCTGCGCCTCGCCCAGGTGGAAGCCAGCGGAGCTGCAGAACTGGGTCCGGTCACCGACGGCGGCACCTTCACCTTCCGCAGCCGGACCCCGGGCCCGGTCTACCTGACGTACCTGGCCAGCAACGGGCCGCAAAGCAGCCAGGGCCTCATCCGGGTGGATGTGGAATCCGGCAAGGACTCCGGAAATCCCGTCGCCGTTCATGACGTGGCACTCCTGCCGGTGGGCGGCAGCGTGCTGCTGGACCCGCTGGCGAACGACTCGGACCCGTCCGGTGGCGTCCTGGTCCTGCAGTCGGTCGCGGTGCCGGAGAACGCCACGGCGTCGGTGAGTGTGATCGACCACAGCGTCCTGCGGATCACCGACATCGCGGGCACCAAGGACCCGTTCCTGTTCCGCTACACGATGTCCAACGGCAAATCTTCCGCCACGGGAAGTGTCTCCGTGGTGCCTGTTCCCGCCCCGGCTGTGGTGGAGGCCCCGCAGCCCAAGCCCGATGAGGTCAACGTCCGCGTCAACGACGTCGTGACCATCCCGGTCCTGGACAATGACACCCACCCGCAGGGCGAAAAGCTGACTGTTGACCCGGTCCTGCCGCAGGCCGTCCCGGCGGAGGACGGGAAGAGCTTCGTCTCGGAGAACACCCTCCGCTTCATCGCAGGGAGCCAGCCCAGGACCGTGCGCGCCATCTACAACGCGGTGGACCCGCAGGGCCAGAAGAGCGCCGCCGCCGTCACCATCCACATCCTGCCGCTGGAGGGCGCTGAAAACTCCCGCCCGCAACCCAAGAACCTGACGGCCCGGGTGGTGGCCGCCGGCACGGTGCGCATTCCGGTGCCGCTGGACGGCATTGACCCCGACGGGGACTCCGTCCAGCTGACCGGCATCGACAGCACGCCTGGCATGGGCACCGCGACGGCGGGCAGCAACTTCATCGACTTCGTCGCGGCCGGAAACGGCGCCGGAACCGATACGTTCCGCTACAAGGTCGTGGACCGGCAGGGAGCCGTGAACACCGGCACCGTCACCGTGGGCATCGCGCCCCGCAGCGACACCAACCAGAAGCCCACCCCCGTGGACGACCAGGTCAAGGTTCGGCCCGGGCGGCAGATCGCCGTCGACGTTGCCGGCAACGACACTGATCCGGACGGCGACCTGATCCGGATCCTCACCGACGGCATCGAAGCCGATGCCGCGCTCAAGGCCACGGTCAGCAAGCAAAGCGGCCGCATCCTGCTGCAGGCACCGGCCGCCGAAGGTACCGTCAACGTCCGCTACACCGTGGCCGACGAACGCGGAGCCTCCGCGCAGGCAGCCATCAGGATGATGGTGGACAGCAACGTCCCGCTGCAGGCACCGATAGCCCGGGATGACCGGGTGACGTCCGCGCAGACCCTCGGCAAAACCGCCGTCGACGTCCCCGTCCTCAAGAACGACGAGGACCCTGACGGTGTGGGCGAGAACCTCAAGGTCAGCAGCGCGGCCGAGACTGCGCGCCCGGGGCCGGACGGCAACATGATCGTCGGGCTGACCGAGCAGCCACAGCTGGTGCCCTACACGGTTGAGGACGTCGACGGCCAGAAGTCGACGGCGATCATCTGGGTGCCGGGCCTGGGCCAGCAGGTTCCCACCCTTGCCAAGGACGACGTCCTCGAAGTGGTCGCGGGCCAGTCCGTGACCGCAGACCTCGCCGAATGGGTCAAGGTGCGGGACGGCCGGTCGCCCCGGCTGACCCAGACCGACCGCATTAAGCTCATCGGTGCGGACGGCAGCAACCCGGTGGCCGGAAACGGCACCGCCGTCAAATACACGGCGGACAAGGACTACGTGGGCCCTGGATCCATCACCTTGGAGGTGACGGACGGCTCGGGCCCGGACGACCCCGCCGGACTCAAATCCACGCTGAGCATCCGCACCAAGGTGCTGCCGGACCCCAACCGCAACAACCCGCCGGTGCTGCTCGGCGGCTCGGTGGATGTTCCGTTGGGTGACTCCGCCGCCGCCGACCTGGCCAAACTGACCACCGACCCGGATGGCGACGACGCCGCGAACATGAAATACGAGATCGCCGGCGCGGTTCCCCAGGGCTTCCACGTGGCCATCGACGGCGCGTCCCTCAAAGTCTCGGCGAAGGACGGCACAAGGACAGGTGACGGGGGCGCCGTGCAGGTGACGGCGAAGGACCCGCGCGGCCTTGAATCCACCGCCACGTTCCGACTCGCCGTTACGGCAACCAACCGGGCCAAGCCCGTCGCCAACGACGACGTGGAGGAAAATGCCGCGGCGGGCAAGCCGGTGACAGTCAAGGTGCTGGCGAACGATGCCAACCCCTTCCCGGACGCCCCTCTGAAAATCATCGGCGTCGCCACCGAAACCGGCCAGGGCACGGCCGCCATCAGTGGCGACTCGGTGACGGTCACGCCCTCCGCCGGGTTCTCCGGCACCCTGATTGTGTCCTACACCGTGGGGGACAAGACCGAGGACTCGTCCCGGTATGCGACCGCCCGCATCCGGCTCACGGTCAAGGACAAGCCGCTCGCACCCACCACGCCCCAGGCGCAGAGCGTCGGTGACCGGACTGCGCTGCTGAACTGGACGACGCCGGCTGACCGGGGATCGCCGATCACCACGTACACGGTGTACGGCGAGGGCGGCTACAAGCAGGACTGCCCGGCCAACTCGTGCACCCTGAACAACCTCGTCAACAACACGAAATACCACTTCCAGGTGACCGCGACGAACGAATTTGGTGAGTCCGACCGTTCACCGGCTTCGGCTGAGGTCCGGCCCGACGTCAAGCCGGAGATGCCGCTGGCTCCGTCGCTGAAGTTCGGCGACAAGCAGCTCTCCATTGCCTGGAAGGCACCGGCCAGCAAGGGTTCGCCGGTCAAGTCCTACGATCTGGAAATCTCGCCGGCACCCAGCGGCCAGAACCCGCAGATCCAGAACCTGACGTCCACCAGCTACGTCTGGAAGGGGCTCACCAACGGCGTGGCCTACAAAGTGCGGGTCCTCGCCCGGAACGATGCCAAGGACCCGTCGGACTGGAGCACCTACTCCGCGGCCGAAGTGCCGGCCGGCGTACCTGTGACGCCTGCAGCCCCCACCGCAGCCGGCGCCGGTTCCGTGGGTTCACAGTCCCAACTGAACGTCAGCTGGACGGCCCCAAACAACAATGGCGACGCCGTCTCCGCCTACACGCTGACCACGCTGCGGGGCGGATCCGTGGTCAAGAGCCAGAAAGTGGCGTCCGGAACGTCGCTGAACGTCACGGTGGACAACTCCGAAGCTGACTACGCGTTCACGGTTTCCGCCACGAACAAGGCCGGTACGTCCGGGACCAGCGCGCAGTCGGCGCCGGTCCGCGCCGCCGGCAAGCCGGGGACGGTGGACGGCGGAACTGTTCGGGCGAACGGGAAGGACGGCCAGCTGGACGTTACGTTCACGCCGCTCACGGAGGCGCAACGGAACGGTTCCCAGGCGTCGGAGATCAGTTACCGCTGGTCCACGGCCTACGGATCAGGCCCGATCAGCACTGGCGGGGGGACTATCACCGGCCAGCCAAACGGCCGGGACGTGACGGTGAACATCATCGCTGCCTCCACTAAGAACAAGGTGTCCGGCGACGGCAAGGCCATAGGCTCGGGCAACCCGTACGCGCCGCCGAACGCGCCGAATGTCACCGGCCAAAGGTCTGCCAAGGGCGACGGTGATGTGCACTGGACCTGGAACAACCCGGCGAGCAACGGGCGCGCCATCAAGCGGTTCGAGGTGAGCTTCGATGGCGGCAACTGGATCAGCGTCGGACTCAGCAACCGCTACGACCGCCCTGCGGGAGGCTGGGACAGCACCCACTCGCTGCGCGTCAGGGCGTTCACTGTGGTCTACGGACAGGCCGGCAGTGACAGTGCTACCAGCGGAGCAGATCCAACGCCCCCGCTCACCGAGGTCAGGGTCAAGCGGTCGGACAACAACAGCTGCCCCGGCAAGCCCGGTGTCCCCGACCGGTACGACGCCGCCACCCGCAGCTGCGGCGGCAGCGACGCCAACTGGGTGTCATATTCCGACGGCTGGATCCCCACCCCCTGCTGGTCCGATATCTACAACAACGGAAGCCGCTGGTACCTGATGAACGGCGGGCCGCACCCCGGCTGGTACGTCAAGGGCATTACCGTGGACCTCCGCGGCCCCGGTGTGGGCCAGTGCTGACCGTGCAGTGCCACCGCCTGCTGAGAACGAATATGCCTGGAATGAAACAGAAGAGGAACAACCATGACAATGACTAGCGAGCAGGCCGCCTGGTTTGCAGGGACGTTCGAGAAGCTCGTCGCCAACGTGGGCCAGGCTGTCCTGGGCAAGGCGCACGTCATCCGTCTGACCATCACCGCGATGCTGGCCGAGGGCCACGTCCTCTTCGAAGACGCCCCGGGCACCGGAAAGACCTCGTTGGCCCGGGCCCTGGCGGCCACCGTCCAGGGGTCCAACAGCCGCATCCAGTTCACGCCGGACCTGCTGCCCTCGGACGTCACCGGCGTCACCATCTACGACCAGAAGACCCAGAAGTTCGAATTCCACAAGGGTCCGATCTTCAGCAACATCGTGCTTGCCGACGAAATCAACCGGGCCTCGCCCAAGACGCAGTCGGCGCTGCTGGAGGTCATGGAGGAGTCCCGCGTCACCGTGGACGGCACCACCTACGAAGCCGGCCGCCCCTTCATGGTGCTGGCCACCCAGAACCCGATCGAGCAGGCGGGCACCTACCGGCTGCCCGAGGCCCAGCTGGACCGCTTCCTGATCAAGACCTCCATCGGATACCCGGACCACGCCTCCACCGTCCAGCTCCTGGGCGGAACCAACCTTAAGGACCGGTCCCGGGACCTGCAGCCGGTCATCACCACGCAGGCGGTGGCCGACATGGCGGACCTCGCCGCCACGACGCACGTCGACACCGCCGTGCTTGAGTACATCTCCCGGCTTTGTGAGGAGACCCGCAACGCACCCGAGACCCGCCTGGGTGTGTCGGTGCGCGGCGCCCTCGCCATGGTCCGGGCGGCCAAGGTCTGGGCCGCGGGCCAGGGGCGCAATTTCGTCCTGCCGGACGACATCAAGGACCTCGCCGGCGTCGTCTGGACGCACCGTTTCGTGATGGACCCCGAAGCCGAGTTCTCCGGGGCAACGGCCGAAGCCGTTCTGGAACGCGTCCTGGCCGATGTCGCAGCGCCGCAGCAGCGCGCCGCCGTCTAAAGTGCAGCGGTTTAGGGTGCGGGTACCCAAAGTTCGGCTGCCCAGGGTGCGGCTGACCAAAATGCGGCTGCCCGGGCTGCTGTTCCATAGCCGCCCGTCCAGGGTGTGGTCGGATGCCGCCGGCACTGCGCGCCTGGCAGTGGGCCCCGCCTGGCGGGTAGCCGGCGGCGTATGGGGCGGGCGCGTCCGGCCCGTCCTGTCCGTGGTCAGCGTCCTGGGCTGGTCCGTGCTGGCCGCCGCGGTTCTCCTGTGGGCGGCCGGAAGCGCCTACGGCTGGCAGGAAGCCAAGGCGGCGGCCATTGCGGCGCTGGTGCTTTTCGTCCTCGCCGTCGGCTTCATCCTGGGCCGCTCCTCCTACGGTGTGGTGCTCGACCTCGCCCGGACCAGGGTGGCGGTGGGGGACAGCGCCGTCGGAAGCATCGCCGTGTCCAACACCTCTGCCCGGCCGCTCCTGCCCGCCGACCTCGAGCTGCCCGTCGGGGCAGCCACCGCCGTCTTCCACCTCCCGCGGATGAAGCCGCAGCAGGTGCATGAGGATCTCTTCACCATCCCCACGGCGCGCAGGGCGGTCATCGTGGTGGGTCCGGTGCGCTCAGTCCGGGCCGATCCGCTGCACCTGCTCCGCCGGCAGGTGCTCTGGACGGAACCGGAGGACCTCTACGTGCACCCCCGAACTGTTGCGCTGGCCGGTTCCGCGGCCGGGTTCATCCGCGACCTGGAGGGCATGCCCACCACGGAGCTGTCCAGCGCGGACGTTTCCTTCCACGCGCTGCGCGACTACGTCCCGGGGGACGACCGGCGGCACATCCACTGGAAATCCACCGCCCGGACCAACAAGCTCATGGTCCGCCAGTTTGAAGAAACCCGCCGCGCACACCTGGCCATTTCGCTGTCCATCAACACGGACGAATACGCGTCGGAACAGGAATTCGAGCTGGCCATATCGGCAGCCGCGTCGATCGGCCGGCAGGCCATCCGCGAACAGCGCGAGCTGGACGTCCTGACGCAGGCCGGTCCGTTGCGCTGCGAGACCGGCCGCAACATGCTGGACGACATGACCCGGATCGTCGGCACCCCGCTCCGGAAGACCGCCGTCGACCTCGCCCGCACACTGGCCGACACGGTGCCCAATGCTTCGGTGGTTTTCTTCGTCGTTGGCAGTCACGTGACGCCCACCCAGCTGCGCTCGGCCGCCGCGTCGGTGCCGCCCGGGGTCCGAAGCCTCGCCGTGCTTGTCGACCTTGGCGCCGCGCCGGCCCGCGCCAACATCGGCGACCTGACCGTCCTCACGGTCGGTGACCTCTCCGACCTTCCCTCCGTCCTGCGAAAGGCTGCAGCATGAGTGAGGCCACAGGTCTCCGCCCCCGCCGTTCAGACAGCGCCCGCCGTTCAGGCAGCGTCCGCCGTTCGGCCCGGCCTGCTGCCGGGTCCGCGTTCGCGGACGGCCGGCCGCGGTGGTATTTTGTGCTCGACGGCGGTGCCCTCACCATTCTGCTCGGGCTGGGTGTCCTCGGGTTCAGCCTCAGCTTCGGCGGCGGCCCCCGTTACCTGGTTGCCGGCTTTGGCGGGATCATCCTGGGCCTGGCCATCGCTGCCGGCAACGCCCATTTCCGGTTGGGCCTGCTGATCACCACGGCCCTGGCCTTCGGCGGTTACCTGGTACTGGGGACGGCCCTCGCCGTGCCCGACGCCGCGGTGGCTGGATTCCTTCCCAGCCTGGAATCCCTGCGGACGCTGCTGCTCGGCGTCGTCTTCTCCTGGAAAGACATGCTCACCGTCGGAGTGCCCGTGGGCACCGCGGGCGGCGTGCTGATCGTCCCCTTCCTGAGCTCACTCATCACGGCAGTTGCCGCCGGCGTCCTCACGTGGCGGATCCGGAGCCCCTACTGGCCGCTGCTGCCGGTCCTGGTCCTGTTCGTCACGGGCATCGCCTTCAGCACCAACGCCGGGTTCCTGACCGTGGAGCGGGGCATCGCGCTGACAGTGGTGGGCATCGCCTGGGCCACCTTCCGGCGCGACGCCCTGCGCCGGCGCGACACCCACAAGGTCTCGGTGAACCGTCCCCAGCACGACGCCGGCACGGCCGGGAAGGCGCGCATGCGCCGTTTGGCGGCCGGAGCCGCCGTGCTGGCGGCGACGGTGGGTATCACCGCGGCGGTATCGCCGCTGATCGCCGCCGGTGACGAGCGGCGCGTCCTCCGCAACGTCGTCGTACCGCCCTTTGACCCCAAGGCCTACGTCACGCCGCTGGCGAGCTTCCGCAACTTCGTCAAGGACAAGAAGGACGACGCCCTGTTCACCGTGAAGGGGCTGCCCAAGGACGCGCGGGTCCGGCTCGGGGCACTCGATTCCTTCAACGGCACCAACTACACCATGGATCCGAACGGCTCCGGCAGCTTCAGCAAGGTGGGCGATGCGAAATCGATCAACACGCTCGCCGGTTCCACGGACGCGGTGCCGACGAACGACTACAGTCTGGACATCACCATTGATGACTACCAGGGCTACTTCGTCCCGGGCGGACGGAAGACCACCGGGCTCAGCTTTGGCCCGGGCTCGTCCGGTGCCGCCTCGGGGCTGTACTTCAACTCCGGAACCGACACCGCGGTAACCACCCAGGGCCTGTCCCGGGGCGATTCCTACACCGTCCAGGTGTCGGACCCGGTGAAGCTCGAGCACGGGCAGCTGACGCAATACGACTTCGCCAGGGTGAGCCTGCCGGACATCACCGACGTGCCCCCGGTGGTGGGCGCCCAGGCCAATGACCTCGCGGCGGACGCCCCGACGGCCGTGGACCAGGTCCGGCAGATCGAGGCCCACTTTCAGAAGAAGGGTGCCTTCAGCAACGGGCTCATCGCCGACGGGCAGCTCCCGAGCGTCTCGGGGCACGGCGCGGCGCGCATCCGCGACCTGCTGACTGCCAAGCAGATGCTGGGCGACGACGAGCAGTATGCCGTGGCGATGTCCCTGATGCTTCGCCATTTGGGCATTCCCTCGCGCGTGGTCATGGGCTTCTATCCCGACCCGAAGAGCCCGGAGAACGGTGCCGGCGAAATCAGGATCCTGGGCAAGGACGTCCATGCCTGGGTGGAGGTGGCCTTCAACCGGGTGGGCTGGGTGGCCTTCGACCCCACTCCGCCCAAGGACAACATTCCCATCCCGCCCGATCCGGAAAACAAGTCCAAGCCGAAGCCCCAGGTCCTGCAGCCGCCGCCACCGCCGCAGGAACCGGCCGACCTGCCGCCGGACTCCTCTCCCGACGCCCTCGACGCCGACGAGAAGAAGAACAACCCCTGGCTGCTTTGGGGTCCCGTCCTCACGGCCATCGGCATCGCCCTGATTCCGGCAGGCATCCTCGCGCTGCCGCTGCTGCTCATCGCGCTGCTCAAGTCCCGGCGCCGGAAGGCCCGCTTCACCGGCGGCGATCCTGCCCAGCGCGTCGGGGGCGGCTGGAACGAGGTCCTCAGCCTGGCAACGGACATGGGTGCCAACGTGGACAACCGTGCAACCAGGCGGGAAACGGCGGCGGTAGTCGCTGCGGCGTTCCCCGCCACCGGCACCGCCACAACCCTGCTCGCGCACCGGGCTGACGCGTCAATCTTCGGGGCGGGCCAGCCGAGCGAGGATGAGGTGCGGGAGTACTGGGACGTCGTGGACGGCTCGCTCAGGGAGATGACCGGAACCGTTGGTTTCTGGCGGCGCCAGCAGGCGCGGTTCTCGCCACGGTCGCTGCTGGCTGAGGCCCGTTCGGCCCTGGCCGCGCGGGGGTTCCGGCGGTGAACGGGTCTTCGGCGAACGGGTCTTCGGCGACCGGATCGTCTGTGAACGGCGAGGGGTCCGGAGCTGGGGAGGGGCCTGAAGCTGCCGGGGGAACAGGGCGGTGCCTGCGCTGCGGGCAGCCTGTCCGCGCCGGGGCGAGCTTTTGCGGTGCCTGCGGCACCCCGCTGCCCAACAGGGGAGCCACGGTCAACCGGAGAGCCATGGTCAACAGGGGAGTCCGGTCCGATCGGGGAACCATGCCCAGCCGGGGCGGGAGGCAAGCCGCTCCGATTCCCGGTAGCATCCCGGTAGGGCTGGGGGAAGGATCGGACATGTCAGGCACTCTTGCGCTGGTTCCAGCGGCGCCGGGCAAACGCATCGGCGCAGCCGTCCTCGACTGGCTTGCGCCGGTGGCCATCCTGACGGTTCTGCTGTCCTTCGGGTTCGCAGGCATCACCAGCACGCGGAGCGCCGGACTCATCATTTACGACACAAGCCTGCTTGCACTCCTTGGAAGCATCGGAGCCGGACTGGCCCTTGTCTACGCGTTCGCCGTCGCAGGTGTCGAGGGCCGCTCAGGCAACACCATCGGCAATCAGCTGATGGGCATCCGCAGCGCCGACAAGGACGGCTACGCGCCGGGCCTCGGGGCTGTGTTCCTGAGGGGCACCGTGACCGGCGCCGGCATCCTGCTTGCCGTCCTTGCCGCGGTTCTGGTGGCTGTCTTCAAGTGGTTCGACGCCGCCCCGCTGATCCTGGGGCCGCTGCTGCTTCTCGGAACGGCCTGGGCAGTCGTCATTGTGGTATCCAGCGCCTGGGACCGGAACGGCAAGCTCCGCGGATGGCATGACCGTGCGGCCAAGACCCTTGTCTTCGACGTCGTGAACGGCCGCAACCCCGTGGCCACCGGCGGGATCGAAGGCCCGTACAGCTTCGCACCCCTGGACCTGCCCCCGGTGCAGCAGGTGGCCTCCCCGGTTGCTTCCCGGACCCCGGTTGTCCCGGGCCCGGTTGCTTCCCAAACCCCGGTGGAGCCGCTCCCGCCTGCAGCCCCGGCTGCTCATCCCGATCCTGCTGTTCACCCCGATCCTGCTGTTCATCCGGAAACTGCTGTTCATCCGGACGATGCGATGGACCGAACCCGGGTCCGCGCCGGCGTGCGCCAGGACGCGCCTGAGGCGGTGCTGAGGATAACGCTCGACGACGGCCGCGACTTCCGCCTGGAACGGACCGTCCTGATAGGCCGCAATCCCGCCCCGGCCGCCGGGGAATCGCAGGCGCAGCTGCTGCCGGTTCCGGATCCCGGCAGGACCATTTCCAAGACGCACCTCCACCTGCTCACCGACGGCACCGGCCTCTGGGTCACCGACCGTCATTCAACCAACGGCAGCGCCGTCACCACACCCGACGGCATGCGCACGGCGCTGCAGCCGGGCGTGCCCGCATATGTCAGCCCCGGAACCACAGTTCATTTCGGGGACCGCACCTTCAACGTAGGACACGCATGAATTCACAGCAGGTGGCCGGAACCCCAGGGACCGGCGGCGAACCCGGCCTCAGGCTGAGCTACGGCCACGGAACGGACCGGGGCCTTCGCCGCGAGCTCAATGAGGACTCGTACATTGCCTCGGATCCGGTGTTCGCCGTCGCTGACGGCATGGGCGGCCATGAAGCCGGCGAGGTAGCCAGCGGCATGTGTGTGCAGGCGCTGGCACAGCTGCCGCAACTGGCCACGGGGGAGCGGACAGCCACCGCGGGAGTGGTGCAGCAGTACCTGGCCAGCGCCGACGAATCGATCCGCTCCGCCACCGGCTCGCGGGCCGGAACGACGCTCAGCGGCGTGGTGGTGGTGGAGCAGATGGGTGTTCCCTACTGGCTGGTCATGAACATCGGGGATTCCCGGACGTACCGGCTGAGCCAGGGCCGGCTCTCGCAGGTCAGCGTGGATCACTCCGAGGTCCAGGAGCTCGTGGAGAGTGGCGAGATCACCGCCGAGGAGGCCGCGGTTCATCCCCGCCGGCACGTCGTGACGCGCGCGCTGGGCGCCGGCGACGAGACTGAAGCCGACTACTGGCTCCTGCCCATTGAGGAAGGTGACCGGATGATGGTGTGCTCGGACGGTCTTAACGGGGAACTGACGGACGGACACATGCTGGAGATCCTCAGCACGGTCGAGGACCCCCAGGAGGCCGTGGATGCCCTGATCCAGGCAGCGCTGCGGCGCGGAGGCCGGGACAACATCACGGTGATCGTCATCGATGCCAGGAACGTGCTCAACGATGCCGGAATCGCGACGACGGCTCCCCGGACCGCCGCCGACGCGGAAGAGGAGGACACGCTGCCGCGTGCCGGAAGCGAGGACGCTGCCAATGGCCGCAGCTAGCTATGTCCCCGGGGGATGGCTGGGCCTCATCCGGTCGGGAACTGCGGTGATCCTCGACCCCGCCACTCCCGCCCCGCTGGTCAGCACGGTGTGGGATCTGCTGGCGAAAGGCCCGGACGCATCCGAGGTTCTTCATGCCGTGGCCGGAGGGTTCGGTGCGCCGCTGTCCGCCAGCCCGTGGTTCGGAATCATCGGGTTCAGTGACTCGCTGCGGGTCTTCCTGCGCGGCGACATCGACCTGACAGTCCAGCTCCCGTCGGGCCCCGTGATCCTCGACGGCCGGAATGTCACCACCTGGACCGAGCGGTGGCTGGATGCAGCCGAGTGGTTCAGCGTGGCGGTGCCCGAAGACCCGTCAGCGCAGTCCGCTCCGTCAGAGCCGGGCTCCGTTGCTGGCATGCCGGCCGCCGCCCTGCCTGTTGCTGAATTGCCCGTGGTGGAAGGGGCGGTGCTGCTGCAGTCCCTGCGCGTCAGCGTCACCGGACCCGGGGGTGCCCCGCCACTCCGGCCGGAAACTGCTACAACGTCTGCTGCTGCAACGTCTGCTCCTACAATGTCTGTTGCTGCCACGTCTATGGAGGTGTCGGCCGAGACAGTTGCCGGGCTGCAGGAAACCGTCACGGGCTTCACTGAAACCGGCGCTGCCACTGCCGGGACACTGCACGAGGAAGCCCTGCCCGAGGAAGCATTGCCCCAGGAAGCACCGTCCCAGGACGCATTGCCCGAGGAACCACCGAGCCGGGAAGACAGCCCAGCCCCCGAATTCACCGGCTCGTACGACCACCTCTGGGACAAGACCGTGGTGCGCCGCATTGAGGACGCCGCCGTGCGGACCGGGGAGGAGGACGACGGCGGTGCTCCCGCGGCCGGGGAGAAGGCAGTTCAGGAAACTGCGGGCCAGGAAGCCGGCCCGCCGGAAGCCGACCAGCCGAACGCCGACCAGCCAGACAATGCCCGTGAGGCAGCAGCTCCGGCGCCTCCGTCGGTGCCTGCGTTGTCGGGCCTGATCGACTCGGTGCCGTGGGCGACCGGCGGCGACCGTGCCCCGGGACCCCAGGTCCCGCCGTCGTTCGTCCCGCCGTCGTTCCTCTCCGTGCCCGAGCCCCGCGGGGCGGCGGAAGGCGACCACGACGGCCAGACCGTCCTCAAGAGCGATCTCCCCGCATCCGGGGCACAGCAGGCAGGGCAGAAACCGGAACCCGGCCAGGGCGCCGCGGCAGGCAACGGCCCCCTGGTGCTCGCCCGGGTGTGTCCCGGCGGCCACGCCAACCCTCCCACCAGCGGCCAGTGCTTTACCTGCGGGGCGCAGCTTCCGGACGTCGCGAGCCAGGTGCCGCGCCCCCGGCTCGGCCGGCTGCGGCTGTCCACGGGGGAGCTGATCGACCTCGAACAGTCGCTCGTGATCGGGCGGCAGCCGTCCGTGTCCCGGGTCCAGGGCGGCACCATGCCGCGGCTGGTCCAGGTTGCCAGCCCCGGCGGTGACATTTCGAGGTCGCACGTGGAGGTCCGGCTGGAGGGCTGGCACGTGATGCTCTGCGACCTGAAGGCAACCAACGGCACCGTGCTGATCCGCGAAGGACAGCCGCCGCGGCGCCTTGCCCAGAACGAAATGGCCATTATTTTGGACGGCGACATCGCAGAACTCGGCGATGACGTTTCCTTGCGCTTTGAGGAGATCCTGTGAGTTCCAAGCGGCCGGCGGCGCCACCGCCCCGCATTCCCGGTTTCAATTACGTCAGCCTGCTCGGATCGGGAGGCTTTTCCGACGTCTACCTCTACGAGCAGGACCGGCCGCGCCGCAAGGTTGCCGTGAAGGTGCTGCTGTCCGGCCTGAAGACTGAGGGCGCCCGCCGCCGGTTCGAGTCCGAGGCCAACCTGATGGCCCAGCTGTCGTCGCACCCTTTCATCGTCACCATCTTTGAAGCCGAGGTGACCGAGGACGGGCATTCCTACCTCGCCATGGAGTACTGCTCCCGGCCCAGCCTTGACGTCCGGTACCGCCGGCAGCGCTTCAGCGTGGACGAGGTCCTGGCCGTCGGCATCCAGGTGGCCTCCGCCGTCGAAACGGCGCACCGGGCCGGCATCGCCCACCGTGACATCAAGCCCGCCAACATCCTGGTCACGGACTACAACCGTCCGGCGCTCACCGACTTCGGCATCTCCGGCACGCTGGCCGGCGACGTCGACGAGGACGCCGGGATGTCCATCCCGTGGTCCCCGCCGGAACAGTTCAGGGACGGCAACGTCGACGGCGTGCTGGTGGACGTGTGGGCCCTCGGCGCCACGCTGTACACGCTGCTCGCCGGACGGTCGCCGTTCGTGCTGCCGGGCGCCGACAACTCCCAGCGTGAGCTCATTTCGCGCATCGCCAACATGCCCGTACCCCGGCTGAGCCGCGCCGACGTGCCGGAGTCCCTTGAACTGGCCCTGGCCACGGCGATGGCCAAGTCGCCGGCCTCGCGCTATTCGTCGGCCCACGCTTTCGCCCTGGCGCTGCAGCGGATCCAGGCCGAGCTCAACCTGTCCGTCACGCCTTTCGAGGTGCTCGAGGAACGTCTGCCGGAGGACGTGCACCTGGATGACGGCGTGGAGGAGACCCGCGTCCGCAACGTCGCGTCCATCGACCCGGACCGGACCGGAAGCGCCCCCACGTTCCCGGCCCGCACCAAGCCGCTGGACGGGGGAGCCGCGTCGGCGCCGGGCCCGGCTGTACCGGGACTTGTCGTACCGACGCCGGGGCCGGTCAGTGGGCAGGCACCGGGCATCCCGCCGTCGGCCCCTGCGACAGCGGGACGGACAGCGGCACGCGAGCCGGCAGCTGACGACTGGGCCGAGGCCACGGTCCTGCGAAGCAATAAGCCCCAAGCTGCGGAGGATGATGCACCCGGCCAGCCGGGGGACCAGCCGGCAGACCACGGGAAACGCAACCTGTGGCTCGCCATCTCCGGCGGAACGCTCCTGGCGCTGGCGGTCATCGTGGGCATCGCGGTGGCATCGTCCGCGCCGGAGCCGCAGGCCCGGCCCACCGAAACGGTCAGCAAGCCGCCCGCCGACGCCATCGACGACGGGTCCGTGCCCGACGTCGCCAAGCTGGCCGGCAGCGCAGGCGCGCAGGGAAAGGTCCGGTTCACCTGGGCCAACCCGCAGCCGAAGCCCGGGGACACCTACAAGTGGCGGATCAAAACGGTCAAAGGCGGCGGCAGCTACCTGTCGACGTTGGCCACCCGGGTGGACGTCACGGCGAACCCGGCGGAACCCACCTGCGTCCAGGTGATCATCGTCCGCAGCGACGGATCCGCATCGCCCGCCGGCGAGGACTCCATCGCCTGCCTTTAGCACTCTGCAGCGGCAGGCCCGAGAAGCATCAACTGCCGCCCAGCATCAACAGACCCAACGACAAGACGGGAAAACATGGGAGACCTGGCCATAGATTTCTGCGGCGAGTGGTACGAACCCACTGATGAGGACATCTTCAGCATCGGCCGCGAAGGCGACCTCGAGGTGGACGACAACCCGTACCTGCACCGGCGTTTCCTGCAGATTGCCAGGTACGACGGCATCTGGTGGCTCAGCAACGTGGGCAGCCGGCTCTCCGCCACGGTGGCCGACGGATCCGGCGGCATGCAGGCCTGGCTCTCACCCGGCGCCCGGCTGCCGCTCGTCTTCAGCCACACCAGCATCATCTTCACGGCCGGACCCACCACCTACGAATTCGCTGTCCACCTGAAAACGCCGTCGTTCCGGCAGGAGACCAGCAGCGAAACCAGCGGCGGCGACACCACCATCGGCCCGGTGGTCTTCACGGACTCCCAAAAAGCTCTCATCGTGGCGCTCGCCGAGCCCATGCTCCGGCGCGAAGGCACCGGCTTCAGCGCCATTCCGTCCTCCGCAGAGGCGGCCCGGACCCTGGGCTGGGCCATCACCCGGTTCAACCGGAAGCTGGACAACGTGTGCGACAAACTGGACCGGGCCGGGGTGGCCGGCCTTCGCGGAGGCGGCGGCAAGCTGGCCACCAACCGCCGGGCACGCCTCGTGGAGCACGCGGTCACCTCGCACCTGGTCACCGCCGACGACCTCCACCTCCTGGAAAAGATGCGCGGGGACGGCGAAGCATGAGGATCCGACTGACCCTGCGCCGGGACCCTGCCGAGGCCAAGGATCTGGCCGTCACCGTGGACGGCCGCGCCACCGTCGCGGACATCGCCACCGAGCTGTGGACCGCCGACCCCGCCCGGCGGCAGGAGACCGCTCCGCCGAACCTCTCACTCCGGATCGACGAGGCATTCGTGGCCGGCGGCATGCGCGGCATCGTCCTCGACCGGGCGGACAACCTCCTCGAATCCGGGCTGCGGCCCGGGTCCGTCGTTTCGCTCACCCAGGTGAGCGACCAGTTCGGTAACCCGAACGACGCCGGCCGTGCCGCGGACCGCGGCCCCGCCGCGGCGACGCTCCGGATCGTCTCCGGGCCCGACGTCGGCCGGGAGTTTTCGCTGCCCTCCGGCACCAGCTACATCGGGCGGGACCGGAACGTGGACGTCCGGCTCACCGACCCCCTGACGTCGAAGCGGCACGCCCGCATCACCGTGGGGGAGAGCATCGAGATCGTCGACACGAACTCCGCCAACGGCCTCCAGATGGACGGGCTGCCCGTCACCCGGGCCACCCTGAATTCCTCCGACACCGTAACCCTGGGCGACACCGAGCTGACCGTGGTGCCGCTGGCGCGCAGCGGTGCGGCAGCTCCGACGTCGCCCCTCGTGGACTTCAACCGTTCACCGCGGGTGGTGCCCCGGTTCGCCCCCGGCAAGCGGGTGCCCCCGGCCGGGCCCAAGCGGCAGGACCACCACCCCTTCCCCTACATCATGCTGATCGCGCCGCTGATGATGGGCGCGGTGCTGTTCGCGGTGACCCAAAGCCTGCTGTCCATGCTGTTCATGCTGATGATGCCGCTGTTCATCGTGGGCCACTACGTGGACCAGAAGCTGCAAAACAAGCGCGAACGCAAGGAGCAGCTGAAGCAGTTCAGGGAGGCCATGGCAGCCTTCCGGCAGGACACCACTGAGCTGCAGCGCGTGGAGCGGGCCGTCCGGCTCCAGGAAGCGCCGTCCGTCAGTGACACCGTTGACTCGATCTACAAGCTTGGCCCCCTGCTCTGGACCCACCGGCCGGAACACTCCGGCTTCCTGGCCCTCCGGTTCGGGCTCGGCACGGTGCCGTCCCGGATTCCGTTCGAGGAACCGAACACCGCGGAAACCGAGACGGAGTACCGGCGCGAGATCGAGGACTGCCTGGACCAGTTCCGGCACATCGAGGGCGTGCCGGTGGTATCCCAGCTGCGGTCCGCCGGCTCGTTCGGCCTCGCCGGGCCGCGCGGACTCGTCGATGACGTGGCACGGGGAGTGGTGCTCCAGCTCGTGGGCCTGCATTCCCCGGCGGAAGTAGCCGTGGCCGCCATCACCTCGGCACGGTCCAGGGAACGCTGGAACTGGCTGCAGTGGCTGCCGCACGTAGGCTCGCGCCACAGCCCGCTCGGCGGTGACCACCTTGCTGCAGGCTCGGCAGGCGGCACCAGCTTGCTGGCCCGGATCGAGGACCTCGTGGAACTCCGGGAAACCACGATGCGTTCGCAGGGCCCAGTGCAGGGCGCCGCGCAACGGCCCGCCATCCTCGAAGAAACCGCGGACGTTCCGCCGCCGGTGCTGCCCTCGGTGCTGGTAATCGTCGAGGACGACGCGCCGGTGGACCGCGGCCGGCTGACCCGGCTCGTGGAGCGCGGACCCGATACCGGTGTCCACGTGCTGTGGGTGGCTGCCGGCGTCGAATCCCTTCCGGCGGCCTGCCGCGACTTCATGGCGGTAGACGGCGAGCACGGCACCACCACCGGCCAGGTCCGGCTGGGACGCCACACCTACCCCGTGAGCTGCGAAAGCCTCGACGCCGAACTCGCCGGCCAGCTGGCCCGCATGCTCTCGCCCCTGGTCGACGCCGGAAAGCCGGTGGAGGACGACTCGAACCTGCCGCGGGCTGTGTCCTATGCGGCGCTGGTGGGCAAGGACTTCCTCGACAACCCGCAGGCCGTGGCCGAGCGCTGGCAGGAGAACAACTCCGTCCGCTCCACCGCTGTGGCCAACCGCAAGGACAACGGCTCGCTGCGTGCCCTGGTGGGGTCCAAGGGCGTGGAGCCCCTGCACCTGGACCTCAAGAACGAGGGCCCGCACGCCCTGGTGGGCGGCACCACCGGCGCCGGCAAGTCGGAGTTCCTGCAGTCCTGGGTGATGGGCATGGCCACTGCCTACAGCCCGGACCGCGTCAGCTTCCTGTTCGTGGACTACAAGGGCGGCGCCGCGTTTGCCGACTGCGTCCGCCTCCCGCACACCGTGGGCCTGGTCACCGACCTCTCTCCGCACCTGGTGCGCCGCGCCCTCACCTCGCTGCGGGCCGAGCTCCGCTACCGGGAACACCTGCTCAACAGGAAGAAGGCCAAGGACCTGCTCGCGCTCCAGCGCGAGGCCGATCCCGAGGCCCCGCCCTACCTGGTGATCGTGGTGGATGAATTCGCTGCCCTGGCCACCGAGGTGCCCGAGTTCGTGGACGGCGTGGTTGACGTTGCCGCCCGCGGCCGGTCCCTGGGGCTGCACCTGATTCTCGCCACCCAGCGGCCCGCCGGTGTCATCAAGGAAAGCCTGCGTGCCAACACCAACCTTC
The DNA here is from genome assembly GCF_030817195.1 of Arthrobacter globiformis. Taxonomy (NCBI): domain Bacteria; kingdom Bacillati; phylum Actinomycetota; class Actinomycetes; order Micrococcales; family Micrococcaceae; genus Arthrobacter; species Arthrobacter globiformis. The sequence continues at coordinate 1,836,973 of NZ_JAUSYZ010000001.1, forward strand.
GGGTGGCGCTGCGCATGGCCGACGAGGACGACGCCACGGACATCCTTGGCGTTCCGGACGCCGCCTACTTCGACCCCTCCATACCGGGCCGCGGCGCGGCGAAAACCGGCCCGGGCCGCATCCAGGGTTTCCAGACCGGTTACGCCGGCGGCTGGACCACCGAACGCCCGCAGGGCCCGCAGATCGACATCGTGGAGATGGCCTTCGGATCGGGTCCCGCGTGGGAAACACCGGCCCCCGATACCGCCGTGCAGGACGAACCCGCCGGGCCGAACGACATCGCCAGGATGACCGCCAACGTCATCGCCGCCGCGGACCTGCTGGCCATCGAGCCACCGCGGAAGCCGTGGCTGAACCAGCTGGCCACGACCTACGACTTCTCCCTGCTGCCCAACCCGCGCACGGATGAACGGCTCCTGCTGGGAGTTGCGGACGACCCCGCCCACCAGGACCAGCCGACCGTCTTCTACGAGCCGGACAAAGACGGCAACATGGCCATCTACGGCACGGGCGGCTCGGGCAAGTCCGCGGCGCTGCGGGGGATCGCCATCGCGGCCGCCGTCACGCCCCGCGGCGGCCCCGTCCACGTCTACGGGATCGACTGCGGCTCCGCCGGGCTGAAAATGCTCGAGGAACTCCCGCACGTGGGCGGGATCATCGACGGCGATGACGTGGAGCGGGTGGGCAGGCTGCTGCGCTGGATCCGCGACCTCGCCGAGGACCGGGCGAGCCGTTTCGCCGAGGTGCGTGCCTCCACCATCGGGGAGTACCGCACGCTCGCCGGGCTGCCGGATGAAAAGCGCATCTTCGTGCTGGTCGACGGCATGTCGGCCTTCCGCGAGGCCTATGAGTACAGCAAGCTCTCCGGCCTCTGGGACATCTTCCTGCAGCTGGCGACGGACGGCCGTCCCCTGGGCATCCACCTCGTCGTCACCGGTGACCGCCCCAACTCGGTCCCGGCGTCGTTGCTCGCCTCCATCCAGCGGCGGCTGGTGCTCCGGCTGTCCGCCGAGGACGACTACCTGACCATGGACGTGCCGAAGGACGTCCTCGGCCAGGCCTCGCCTCCCGGCCGCGGGCTGCTCGGCGGCCATGAGGTGCAGCTCGCTGTCCTGGGCGGCAACTCCAACCTGGCCCTGCAGGCGCGTGAAGTGCACAAACTCAGCGAGGCCATGCTCCGCCAGGGCGTGGAAAGGGCTCCGCGGATCGAGCGGCTGCCCGAGCAGATCGACCTGGACATTCTGCCTGCCGGACTGCCGGACCTTCCCGTGATCGGTGTGGACGACGAAACACTGCAGCCCGCCACGCTCATGGCCAAGGGCCCGCTGCTGCTCGCCGGCCCGCCCGGCGCCGGCCGCACGGTGGCCTTGGTGACCATGGCCTACGCGCTGCGCCGGTCCAACCCCGACACCGAACTGGTTTACCTAGCCGCCAGGAAGTCCGCAGTGGCGTCCCTGCCGGTCTGGGACCGCTCGCTGGTGGGGGCCGACGACGTCGAGGAGGCGGTGGAAGCGCTCACGGACCACGCCTCGGCCAATCCGGGCAAGGTGGCCATATTCATTGAGGGACTCACGGAGTTCACGGACACCCTGGCCGAGTCCGGCATCGAAAGGCTCGTGGCCGCGTCCATCAAGGCCGACCAGTGGGTCGTGGGGGAATCCGAAACCTCCACCTGGTCATCGGCGTGGTCGCTGGCGCAACCGTTCAAGTCGGGCCGGCGGGGACTGCTGATCAATCCGGGCGATATCGACGGCGACAGCCTCCTCAATACATCGCTCGGACAGGTCGGCACCGACTTCATTCCGGGGCGCGGCTACATCGTTGGCAGGGGCAAGGTCCGCAAGCTCCAGATCGCGCTGCCGCCGGAAAACCGGCAGTAGTCAATTTGGCGCGCCGCGCGGGACTGTAGGAAGATACCCGGGACAAAACTCGGCGCGGGGTGTCCTGCGCGGCTGCAAAGGTACTTCCATGATCCGAATCACTCGTCTGCGGGGCGCCCTGCTGCCCGGAATTACCGCCGCCATGCTGGCGATTACGGTGGTGGCCGGCGCTGCCGGCGCGGCCCGGGCAGCCTGCCTGCCGGAGCAGCAGTGCTCTGAATCGCCGGTACCGATCGCCCCGCCGTCGTCCGGTTCACCGGCTCCGACGACGGCGGCTCCCGTCCCGACGCCTGCTCCGGCGCCGCCGCCGGCGCAAAAGGCGCCGGCACCTGCCCCCGCCCCTGCCCCTGCCCCCGCCCCTGTGCAGCCAAAGGCGCCGGGCGTTGCCCCGGCACCGGCGCGGCCTGCCCCCGCGCCTACCCTCACACCCTTGGTCGCCCCAACATTCAATGGCGGAATGGCGGCCGACGCTGTTCAGGTGGCAACACCCGCGGCCGTTCCGGTCACCTCTGCCTCCTCCAGCCCGGACCCGTCGTCGTCCACGACCATGGCCGAGTCCAGCTGGACCAAACCGATCGCCACACCGGCAGCCAGCCAGGCTGCCGCGGTCGTGTCCGTGGAAAAGAGTTCCGGCATCGGCATCTTCGGCCTGTTCGCCATCATGGGAGGCGTCCTGCTGGTGGGCCTGGGCGGGCTGGCCTTCGCCCTGTGGAGCCGGAACCGCCCCGGTCACTGGTAGGCGGCCCGCCGCCGCGGCAAAATGTCCGGGCTGTAAGGCAAGATAGGTCTGTGAGCACATCATCAGGCCCCACAGACATTGCAGCCACCGGAACTGACCAGCTTGAGCCGGAAGCCATTCCCTCTGAGTCGGTGCGGGATGAGTACGAGAACCTGGCGGACCTCGTCCGGAAGTACCGCTTCGCGTACTACCAGGAGGACGAGCCGCTCGTCTCCGATGCCGAGTTCGATACTCTCTTTCGCCGGCTGGAGGAACTCGAGGCGCTGCATCCGGAGCTCGTTTCCAATGACTCGCCCACCCAGGAGGTTGGCGGGGAAGTGTCCGCGGCATTTGCCGCAGTCGAACACCTCCAGCGGATGTACAGCCTGGAGGATGTGTTCTCCATCGGGGAACTCGAGGCCTGGATCGCGAAGGCCGAGGCAAGCGTCGCCAAGCTCGGCAACGGCAGCGCCGGCCCCACCTGGCTCACCGAACTCAAGATTGACGGCCTGGCGGTCAACCTGCTCTACCGCGACGGCAAACTCGTCCGCGCGGCCACCCGCGGTGACGGCTACACGGGCGAGGACATCACGCACAACGTGCTGACCATCAAGGAAATCCCGCAGCAGCTGAGCGGCGGAAACTTCCCGGCCGAAATGGAGGTCCGCGGCGAGGTCTTCATTCCATCCCAGGCCTTCGCCGAATTCAACGAGGCACTGATCGAGGCCGGCAAGGCGCCCCTGGCCAACCCGCGCAACGCCGCGGCCGGCTCGCTGCGCCAGAAGGACCCGGCGGAAACCGCCAAGCGCCCGCTGCGCATGTACGTCCACGGCATCGGCGCCCGTGAAGGGCTGGCAACGGTAAGCCAGTCGGACACCTACCGCCAGCTCGCCGAATGGGGCCTGCCCACCAGCCCATACTTCGAGCTCCTCGGGAGCCTCAAGGAAGTCCTCGACTTCATCAAGCGCTACGGCGACAAGCGGCACAGCCTCACCCACGAAATCGACGGCATTGTGGTCAAGGTGGACGACTTCGCCACCCAGCGTGCCCTCGGGTATACGTCCCGCGTACCGCGCTGGGCCGTGGCCTACAAGTATCCGCCGGAGGAAGTCCACACCAAGCTGCTGGACATTGCCGTGAACGTGGGCCGCACCGGCAGGGTCACCCCCTTCGGCATCATGGAGCCCGTCAAGGTGGCCGGTTCCACCGTGGGAATGGCCACCCTGCACAACCAGGATGTGGTCAAGGCCAAGGGCGTGAAAATCGGCGACATCGTGGTGCTGCGCAAGGCCGGGGACGTCATCCCGGAGATCGTGGGGCCGGTCCTTGCCCTCCGCGACCAGCAGGATCCGCCGGTCCGGGACTTCGTCATGCCCACAGAATGCCCTTCCTGCGGCACGCCGCTGGCCCCCGGGAAGGAAGGGGACGTGGATATCCGCTGCCCCAACTCGCGCTCCTGCCCGGCGCAGCTGCGTGAACGGGTGTTCCATGTGGCCAGCCGTGGTGCCTTCGACATTGAGGCGCTTGGCTGGGAGGCCGCCATCGCGCTGACCCAGCCGGCCGAGCCCGAAACCCCGCCGCTGACCAGCGAGGCCACCCTGTTCCGGTTGACGCGGGAGGACCTCGCCGCGGTCCGCATCCGGCGAGAGAAGCGGTCCAGGGGCGTGGGCACGGGTGAATTCGAGCTGGTCCCGTACTTCTTCAGCAAGGGCACGGCCAAGTCGCCGTCGAAGCCGACGGCCACCACCGAAAAGCTCTTCGCTGAACTGGAGAAAGCCAAAACCCAGCCGCTGTGGCGTGTGCTGGTTGCGCTGTCCATCCGGCACGTCGGGCCTCGGGCGTCGAGGGCGCTCGCCACGGCGTTCGGCTCGATGGATGCCATCCGGCAGGCCTCGGAAGAGCAGCTCGCGCACGTCGACGGTGTGGGCCCGGTCATCGCCGCGGCGCTGAAGGAATGGTTCGCCGAGGAGTGGCACCGCGAAATCGTTGACACCTGGGCAGCCGACGGCGTGCGGATGGAGGACGAGCAGGACGAATCCGTTCCGCGGACCCTGGAAGGGCTGACCATCGTGGTTACCGGAAGCCTCGAAGGCTTCAGCCGCGACGAGGCCAAGGAAGCCATTCTCATCCGGGGCGGCAAGGCAGCAGGTTCCGTCTCAAAGAACACCAGCTACGTCGTGGCGGGGGAGAACGCCGGAACCAAGCTGGACAAGGCCGAGCAGCTCGGCCTGCCGGTGCTGGACGAGGACGGGTTCCGCGAGTTGCTGGCCAACGGACCGGCGCCTGCCGGGGAAAATAGTGAGGCGGAGGCTGACGATCCCGAGGCAACCGCCAATCCGCGCGACCAGGAGGACTCCGAATGACGCAAGACCTGACCGACCCCCGGGACCTCAACGGGCTGCTCGCAGTAGCCAAGGCGGCTGCGGCCGCCGGTGCCGGTGTTCTCGCCGAACGCAGCCACGGAGCCCTGGACTCAGGGACGGTGACCAACAAGGGCGAAGCCGGCGACTGGGTTACCGCCTTCGATGTGGCCGCGGAGGAAGCCGTGCGCACGGCCATCCGCAGCGCGCGTCCCGGCGATGCGATCACCGGCGAGGAACACGGGACAACCCGTCCGGAGGAACCGACCGGGCTGCGGTGGTCCATTGATCCGCTCGACGGCACCACCAACTTCATCCGCAATATCGTCTACTACGCCACCTCGGTGGCCGTTGCCGATTCCGACGGCGTGTGGCTGGCCGGCGTCGTACACGCCCCCGCGCTGGGACGCGTGTACTACGCCTCAAGGGGACAGGGCGCGTGGCTGGAGCAGGGCGGGAAGCGGTTCCAGCTCACCGGTCCGGTTCCCGGCCGCACCGGCCAGATCCTGTCCACCGGCTTCAGCTATGACCCTGAGGTGCGCGCAGAACAGTTTGCGGCGCTGGGGAGCTTCGTGGACGGCTTTGCGGACGTACGGCGGCTCGGCTCGGCGGCCCTGGATCTCTGCATGGTCGCCGACGGCACTGTCGATGCCTTCGGCGAGCGGGGACTGAATGAGCACGACTTCGCCGCCGGCGCGCTTGTGGCCGAGGAGGCCGGATGCTGGGTCCGGCGTCCCCGGCTCGCCAGCCCGCTCCTCGGCGGACCCTCCGCCGAGGAACGGCTGTCCGCCTGGACCTGCGCGGGCACACTGGAGATGTCCGGCAAGTTCCCGCTGTAGCCGGGCGGTCCGAGCTCTGGCCACTTACGGCCAGGGCCTGGTTCACATGCGCGGCGGAGTCAGGTTGTAGCGCGCGATAATGTCCGGCAGCCAGGGCGCCTCAGCGAAGCGCAGGCCGAAGTGGGCCGCGAGTTTCTCGATCGTCTCAGGGTCCGGAAGCCCGGCTTCGATGTGGTTGGCAAACCCCCAGAAGAAGTGTTCAAATCCGGCCGGGCTGATCACCTCTATCATCCGGGCAGGCACCTTGCCCGCGTTCCACATGGTGTGAAGTTCATTCCGTGGCTTCGTGATGTACCCGCCAGCACCCAGGACCGCCTCGCGGTCACCGGACCGGAACCCTATTTCGCCCTCGATGACGATCGAGTACTCGTCTTCGCGGGTGTGGATGTGCGGAGGCACCAATGCGCCGACCGGGAACGGGTGCTCCACGATCGAGAGCTTTTGGTCTGTGTCCTCTCCGAAGAGCTTGAACACGACCCCGATGCCGCCAAGTGGTGCCTCTCGTCCCTCACCGGGCTGCACGACGGTAAGTCGCGGAGCCCCTTCCTCGTTCATGGCTCTTCCCTTCAATCGGTGAACTCTGCGGTGCACGAATTATCGTCCCGCCAACCCCGCGGGTCCATACCGAAAACACGGCAGACCAGCCGGCTGCATAAGTGTGGACGAGACGGTTATGCGCCTGACGATCCCGCTGCGGCCAGTGCCCGGAGTAATGGTTCAGCGGCCGCGCCAGTCCGTAGTGCTCGCGGACCGTCGCCTGACCGTGATAGTTCAGTCACGGAAACAGCTGTTTCGCACCGCGCACCGGCCGGCCGCCACTACCATTGACGGGTGCAGCCGCAGATCACCGTCCGTCCCGCCGTCCCCGCCGACTTTGCGGCCATCGCCCGCATCACCCGGGACGCTTATCTGGCGGCCGGCTACTTCGAGACCGCGGACCATCCGTACATGAAGCAGATCCAGGACGTGGCCACCCGCGCGGAGCGGGCCACCATCTGGGTGGCAGAGCGGGCCGGCACGATCGTCGGCTCGGTGACGCTGGCGCTTGCCGGCGAGAAGTATGCCGACATCGCCCTGGACGACGAGCTTGAGTTCCGCATGCTGGTGGTGGATCCAGCCGTACAGCGCAGTGGCGCCGGCCTGGCCATGGTCGAAGCGATCATTGCGCACGCCAGATCGCTGGACGGAATCCGAGCCGTGGCCCTGACCACCGGCGGGACCTGGGAGAGCGCCCACGGGCTGTACCGGAAAACAGGCTTCCGGCGGGTGCCCGAGCGCGACTGGTATGTGCCCGGCACCGACATAAAGCTGCTGGTTTTCAGGCTCGACGTCCAGCCGCCTAAAGTGGAGCCGACTTAAAACCCCTAGTGAAAGGCGCAGCATGCGCAAGACGTTTGGCACCGGCTCGGTCTGGGAACAGAAGCTCGGCTACTCCCGCGCGGTGCAGGTGGACAACACGCTCTACATCTCGGCCACCTCGGCCAGCGGCGAGAACGGCATCGTCGGCAGCGACTTCTATGAGCAGACCCGGTTCATCCTGCAGAAGCTGGAGACCGTCCTGGCCGACGCCGGATTCGCGCTCGCCGACGTCGTGCAGTCCAAGCTGTACCTGACGGACATCAGCAAGTGGGAGGACGCGGGCCGTGCGCACGGCGAGGTCTGGGCGGCGGGGCTTAAGTGTTCATTCGCGCTGGGCGGCGGGACTTAAGTGTTCGTTCGCGCTGGGCGGCGGGACTTAAGTGTTCGTTCACGCTTCAGGTGGGGGCTATCGGGGCGGGAGGCCGTAGCGGTGTTCGGGCCGGCCGGTGGTGCCGTACCGCAGCTGGATCTCGACCGCGCCGTCGTCCGCCAGTGAGGACAGGTACCGCTGGGCGGTGGCCCGGGACACGCCAACCCGCCGCGCGACGTCGGCCGCCGAGTACTGCTCGCCGGGAATCAGCGACTCCAGCACCGCCGCCTCCGTCGCCGACCGGGGCTTGGCCGACGGCGAGACGTCCCCCGGAATGAGCGCCCGCTTCGCCCGCTCCACCGTGTCCTGGTCCAGGGCACCCGGCTGGCCAAGGATCCGCCGGTACCGGGCATAGGACCGCAGCTGCTGGGACAGGGACTCGGCCGTGAACGGCTTGAGCAGATACCCGAGGGCGCCCCGCCGGAAGGCCGTCCGCAGCGACGCGGCGTCCGATGCCGCACTGAGAATCATCGTGTCCACGTCCAGCTGATGCAGGAGATCCAGGCCCGAGGCGTCCGGCAGGTACACGTCCAGCAGCACCAGGTCCGGGCGCAGGCTGTGGATGGACTGCAGGGCAAGCGACGCCGAACCCGCCGGCGGCAGCGCAAGGAACCCTGCCACGGAATCCACATAAGCGGCGTGGAGCTTGGCGACGTGGAAGTCATCGTCCACGATCAGCACCCTGAAATCCTCAGACATCCTCGTCCTTCCGTCCGCTATCCATCAGTCTTTGCGTGCCGTGGTGGTTCCCGGCAGCGTTGCCATGAAGACGGCGCCTGGTCCACCAACGTTCCCCGGTTCCAGCACGGTAACGTCGCCGCCGCGCCGGCGCGCCAGTTGCCGTGCAAGTGCCAGGCCCAGGCCCTGGCCGCCCGCGGGGCGGACCTGCCCCTGGAGAGCCCGGCCGCCCGCCGTCGTAAACCCCTCGGCGAACACCGCCTCCGGATCGCCGCCGTCCGGCAGCCCGTCGCCGGAGTCGGCGACGACGAGGTGCAGGATGCCGCCGCCGTCGCCCGCTTCATCCAGCAACTCAAGCTCCACCCAGCGCTCGGCGGCCGTACCGGCCACCGCCGCGTTGACCGCGTTGTCGATCAGGTTTCCGAGCACCGTGGTGACGTCCTGCGGCTCCGTCACCTGGCCCCGCACCAGGGTTTCCGGCCCGATCCGCAACGATACCCCCCGCTCGTCGGCCTCCACGCCCTTGGCGCCAATGAAGGCCTGCAGATACGGGTCCTGCAACAGTTCGGCCTGGTCCACGGGGAACTTCAGCGGGCCCGTGGCGGCGAGCCGCTCAAGGTAATCCCGCGCCTGCTGGTGCTGGCCGATACTCATAAAACCGGCGATGGTGTGCAGCTGGTTGGCGAACTCATGCCGCTGGGCGCGCAGGGCCGTGGACATGGTTCCCACCGCGTCGAGCTGGCGGGTCAGGTGCTGGAGTTCGGTGCGGTCACGGAGCATGACCACCCACCCCAGGTCTTCGCGGCGGTGCAGCGCCTTCCGGGCGCTGGCGACGAGGACCTGTTCGCCCGCGACCAGTTCCACTGCCTCGCCCTCCCGGGCATCGGGCAGGGTCAGGGCCTTGAGCCGGGCCGGCACCGGGGCGTCCTGCCAGAGCTGGCCGGCGAGGTCTGGCTGGCCGAGGAGGCGCTGTGCGGCGGCGTTGAACACGCTGATGCGGCCGTCGGCAGAGATGCCCACGACACCTTCATCCACACCCTCCAGGACCGCCACCTGATCATGCACCAGCGCGCCGATTTCCTCCGGTTCCAGGCCGAGCGTGAGCCGCTGCAGCCGGCGCCGGAGCAGGAACGACGCCAGGACCCCCGCCACCAGCGAGCCGGCCGCGGTCAGCACGATCGGCACGATGTCCCGGGCCAGGCTCTGCCCGATGGACTCGGTGGAATAGCCGACGCTGACCTCGCCCACCACGGTCCGGGAACCGGAACCGGAACCCCCGCCGGAACCCGTGCCGGAAGCCGAACCGGGTGCAAAGACGGGGACCTTCGCCCCGGCCGACGGACCCAGCGTGCCGGTGTTGCGGGTGGTCACCTCGCGGCCGGCAAGCGCCTCGGACGGGTCCGTACTTACGCGCTCGCCCAGCCGGTCGGCGTCGGGATGGGCCAGCCGGAGGCCTGTTTCGTCGGTAATCACCACGAACAGGGCGCCGGTGCGGGCCCGGGCGCCCTCGGCCACTGCCATGAGCGGCCCGGTCTTCAGCTCTGCGGGCGGGGGAGTACCGGCCTGCCGGCTGATGGCCTGCACGTTGGCACGGACCGAAGGGTCCGAGGCCACGGTCCGGGCCAGCGTCAGTGCCTGGTTTTCCGCTTCACGGCCCAGCCGTTCAAATGTCAGCCAGGCATGCACCGCGCCACTGAGGAGCACAACGAGGAGAACCACGCCCAGCTGCAGCAGCAGGGTCTGGGTGGAGAACCTGAGCGGAAGCCTGCCGGCGGGGCTCATCATGGCACTCCTTCATGGGGCGAGCGGGCTGCAAGGTGTTTTGGGCTGGCAGCTGTGTTTGTAGCGGCGCGGAGGCGTTTGAGCAAAATGCGCAAAATGCTCCCAATAAGCAGTATGCCAATCAATTGAGCCAAAGGCACTGCCGTGACCGGGGCCACTCTAACGTCTGTAGTACGCATCACACCGGGGTGGTGCTGTTCACTTAGAAGGAGCCGGCTGTGCTGGTATTACTTGGATTCGCCATGATCGCGGTTTTCATGGTGCTGATCATGACGAAGAAGTTGACGCCAGTGCTGGCGCTGATCATCGTCCCCACCGTTTTCGGTCTTTTCGCAGGTGCCGGCCTCGGCATCGGCGACATGGTCATGGACTCAATGAAGTCCATGACCTCCACCGCGGCGCTGCTGATGTTCGCCATCATCTACTTCGGCCTGATGATCGACGTCGGGCTGTTCGATCCGCTGGTCCGGTTCATTCTGCGCAAGCTCGGCAATGATCCCGCCAAGGTGGTCCTGGGCACCGCGCTGCTGGCCGCTGCCGTGTCCCTCGATGGCGACGGCTCCACCACCTTCATCCTCACCACCGCCGCCATGCTGCCGATCTACCTCCGGCTGAAGATGAGCCCCGTGGTCCTCACCTGCGTGGCCGGCCTGGCCAACGGCACCATGAACATCGTTCCTTGGGGCGGCCCCACGGCCCGCGCCGCCAGCGCCCTGAAGATCGACGTCAACGAGGTCTTCGTCCCCATGATCCCGTCGCTGATCGCCGGTCTCGCCGTCGTCCTGGTCTTCGCCTGGGTCCTCGGCCTGCAGGAACGCAACCGCCTCCGTGCCACACAGCCCGAGATGTGGGGAACGCCGGAGACGGCTGAAGCGTTCGACGGCGGTGCCCCCGCCGGCCGCGGTGGTTCGGGCGGTTCCGGTCGTGGGTCTGCACCTGTCCCCGCAACGGGAGGCCCCGCCGTCGGCGGTTCCCCTGAAGGTTCATCCGTCGCCGTCCTGGAACGGACCGAGATCCTGGTCGACGACAGCGACACCGCCATGGCGGACACCGCACTGGACCCCAACCGCAAGACCCTGCGCCCCAAGCTGCAGTGGTTCAACCTGGCCCTCACCGTCGCCGTCATGGGCATGCTCATCGCCGACCTCGTGCCCCTGCCGTACGTCTTCATGGTGGGCTCAGCCATCGCCCTGCTGGTGAACTTCCCGCACGTCAAGGACCAGGGCGCGCAGCTCGTGGCCCACGCACCGTCGATCGTCGCCGTCGTCAGCATGGTCATGGCAGCTGCAGTCCTCACCGGTGTCCTGACCGGCACCGGCATGGTCGAAGCGATGTCCGCCTGGCTGGTCCAGATCATCCCGTCCAACATGGGCCCGTTCATGGCAGTCATCACCGGCGTCCTCAGCATCCCCATGACGTTCTTCATGAGCAACGACGCCTTCTACTTCGGCGTGCTGCCCGTCCTGAGCGAGACCGCCGCCCACTACGGCATCAGCGCAGCCGAGATGGCCCGTGCCTCCATCACCGGCCAGCCGTTCCACATGCAGAGCCCGCTGGTTCCCGCGATCCTGCTCCTGGTCTCGCTGGCCAAGGTAGACCTGGGCGACCACCACAAGAAGGTCCTCTGGCGGAGCGCAGTCGTCGCCCTCGTCATGCTCGGAGTAGGGATCCTGACCGGAGCAATCGGCATCCACTGATCCGTCAGTTGCCGCGGCCCTGCCGCGGCCGACAGTGCCCGCCTGGCACCCGCTACAGGGTGCCAGGCGGGCACTGTCGTTTGCCACGTAGACTAAGGGGAAACCAACTACATTGCAGGGGAGATCCATGGCTGCGATCAACCGTGACGACGTCGCGCACCTAGCGCGGCTCGCGCACATTGAGATGAGTGCTGAAGAGCTGGACAGGATGGCCGGCGAACTTGCCGTCATCGTAGACGCGGTGAAATCCGTGAGCGAGGCCGCAGGTGACGGCGTTCCGGCCACTTCGCACCCGATTCCGCTGAGCAACGTGTTCCGCGAGGACGAAGTGGGCCACACGTTCACCGCCGAGCAGGCACTCTCCGGCGCTCCGGACTCGGACGCAGACCGCTTCAAGGTTCCGGCAATCCTGGATGAGGACTAGAACATGACTGAAACCAACAGCACGGAACTCATCCGTCTTTCCGCAGCCCAGCTGGCCGCGAAGCTCGCCGCCGGTGAGGTCACCGCCGTCGAGGTCACCCAGGCGCACCTGGACCGCATCGCCGCCGTCGACGGGGGAGAGCGCGGCGTCAACGCGTTCCTCCACGTCAACACCGAGGAGGCGCTCGCCGTCGCGGCCGAGGTGGATGCCATCCGCGCAGCCGGGGGGCAGGCCGCCGAGGAACTGCACGAGCTCGCCGGCGTTCCGATCGCCGTCAAGGACCTCATCGTTACCATCGGCCAGCCCACCACGGCCGGTTCCAGGATCCTCGAAGGTTGGCACAGCCCGTACGACGCCACCGTCGTCAAGAAGCTGCGGGCCGCCAAGATGCCGATCCTGGGCAAGACCAACCTGGACGAGTTCGCCATGGGCTCCTCCACGGAGCACTCGGCCTTCGGCCCCACCCGCAACCCGTGGGACCTGGACCGCATCCCCGGCGGTTCCGGCGGCGGGTCCGCAGCCGCCGTCGCCGCCTTTGAAGCTCCGCTGGCCTTGGGCACGGACACCGGCGGATCCATCCGCCAGCCCGGCGCCGTCACCGGCACCGTGGGCGTCAAGCCCACCTACGGCGGCGTCTCCCGCTACGGTGCGATCGCCATGGCGTCCTCGCTGGACCAGATTGGGCCCGTTTCGCGCACGGTCCTGGACTCGGCGCTGCTGCAGCAGGTCATCGGCGGCCACGACCCCCACGACTCCACCTCCCTGCCGGACCCGCTGGGCGACCTTGTGGCCGCTGCGCGCCTAGGCAACGTGGATGGCATGAAGATCGGCATCATCAAGGAGCTCCACGGCGAGGGCTACCAGGCCGGCGTCGAAAACCGCTTCAACGAAGCCCTTGAGCTGCTCAAGGAGGCGGGTGCGGAGATCGTTGAGGTGTCCTGCCCCAACTTCCAGTACGCGCTGGGTGCCTACTACCTGATCATGCCGTCCGAGGCCTCCTCCAACCTGGCCAAGTTCGACGGCGTCCGCTACGGGCTGCGTGTGCTCCCCGAGGATCCGCCGATGACCATCGAGCGCGTCATGGGCGCCACCCGCGCCGCAGGGTTCGGTGATGAGGTCAAGCGCCGCATCATCCTGGGCACGTACGCGCTGTCCGCCGGCTACTACGACGCCTACTATGGCTCCGCGCAGAAGGTCCGCACGCTCATCCAGCGTGACTTCGAGGCTGCCTTCGCCAAGGCCGACGTCCTGATTTCCCCCACGGCGCCCACCACAGCGTTCAAGCTGGGCGAGAAGCTCGATGACCCGCTGGCGATGTACCTCAATGACGTCGCCACCATCCCGGCCAACATGGCCGGCGTCCCCGGGCTGTCGCTGCCCGGCGGCCTGGCTGACGAGGACGGACTGCCTGTCGGCATCCAGCTGCTGGCGCCGGCCCGCGAGGACGCCCGCCTCTACCGGGTGGGCGCTGTCCTGGAATCCCTGTTGGAAGCGAAGTGGGGCGGTCCGCTGCTGGACAAGGCCCCGGCGTTGGTTGAGCTTGTCGGAACCCAGGAGGCAAAATAATGAGCGCTGACGCGATTCTGAGCTTCGAAGAAGCTATGGAGAAGTACGACCCCGTCCTGGGGTTCGAGGTCCACGTTGAACTCAACACCAAGACCAAGATGTTCTCCTCCGCGCCCAACGTGTTCGGCGACGAGCCCAACACCAACGTCAACGAGGTGGACCTGGGCATGCCCGGCGTCCTGCCGGTGGTGAACAAGACCGCGGTGGAGTCCTCCATCAAGATCGGCCTAGCGCTGAACTGCAAGATCGCCGAATCCTGCCGCTTCGCCCGGAAGAACTACTTCTACCCGGACACCCCGAAGAACTTCCAGACGTCGCAGTACGACGAGCCGATCGCATATGACGGCTACCTGGACATCGAACTCGAGGACGGCACCGTGTTCCGGGTCGAGATCGAGCGCGCGCACATGGAGGAGGACGCCGGCAAGCTCACCCACCTCGGCGGCTCGGCCGGACGCATCCAGGGCGCGGAATACTCGCTCGTGGACTACAACCGCGCCGGCGTTCCGCTCGTGGAGATCGTCACCAAGCCGATCGAGGGTGCCGGTTCCCGCGCCCCCGAGCTCGCCAAGGCCTACGTCGCGGCCGTGCGTGAAATCGTCAAGAACCTCGGCGTCTCGGACGCCAAGATGGAGCGCGGCAACGTCCGCTGCGACGCCAACGTTTCGCTGCGCCCGCACGGCCGCGAACGCTTCGGCATCCGCTCGGAGACGAAGAACGTGAACTCACTGCGCGCCGTCGAACACGCCGTCCGCTACGAGATCCAGCGCCACGCCGCCGTCCTGGACTCCGGTGAGCCGGTGATCCAGGAAACCCGCCACTGGCACGAGGACACGCGCACGACGACGTCGGGCCGGGCCAAGTCCGACGCCGACGACTACCGCTACTTCCCGGAGCCGGACCTGGTCCCCGTGGTTCCCTCCCGGGAGTGGGTGGAGGAGCTCCGCGCGACGCTCCCCGAGCCGCCGGCCGAGCGCCGCAAGCGGCTGAAGCAGGACTGGGGCTACTCGGACCTGGAGTTCCGCGACGTCGTCAACGCCGGCGTGCTGGACGAGATCGAGGAAACCATCGCCGCCGGGGCCACGGCATCCGTGGCCCGTAAGTGGTGGATGGGCGAGATCGTTGGCCGCGCCAAGAACGCCGACGTCGACCCCGGCCAACTGGGCATCGAACCGGCCACCATCGTCGAACTGAGCCGCATGGTGGAAGCGGGCAAGATCAACAACAAGATGGCGTCCGCGGTGCTGGACGGCGTGCTCGCCGGCGAAGGCACCCCGGCCGAGGTCGTCGAGAAGCGCGGCCTGGCCGTGGTCTCGGACGACGGCCCGCTCCTGGAAGCCATCGACGCAGCCCTGGCGGCGCAGCCGGACGTGGCCGACAAGATCCGGGGCGGCAAGGTGCAGGCCATCGGCGCCATCGTCGGCGGCGTCATGAAGGCCACCCGCGGGCAGGCCGACGCCGGCCGCGTGCGCGAGCTGATCCTGGAGAAGCTCGGCGTCACCGTTTAGCGGTTTGTCACCCAACTGGGTCGCAGTTGTGGGGGTTCTGAGCGCTCAGAACGCCCTGTGCTGCGACCCAGTTGGGTTTAACCGTGGCTGAGCCGGGCCATGATGTCCTGCAGCGCCTCGCACACCACCCGGACCGAGGCGCGCTTGAGGTTCTCCGGGCGCGCCAGGATATCGATCCGGCGCCGGGTGCTGATCCCGTGCAGCGGCCGCAGCACGATGTCCGGGTTCAGCACCGGCCGCGCGGTGTGCCGCGGCAGCAGGCCGATCACGCTTCCGGAGGCCACCAGCGCCGCCACCGTGGAGTAGTCATTGATCCGGTGCACGATGTTCAGTTCCCGGCTGGAGACCGCGGCGACGGCGGACAGCACGTCCGCGGGGGAGTAGCCGGCGCGGCTGGTCACCCAGGGCTCGCCGACGACGTCGGACGCTGTCAGCGCCGCCTGGCCCGCCAGCCGGTGGCCGGCCGGCAGCGCCACGTCCAGCGGCTCATGGGCCAGCGGTATCACCGCCACCCTTTCCTCCGGCCACTTGGGGCTGTGGTCCATCCGGTGCGCCAGCACGAGGTCGTACCTCGCCGTCAGCGCGGGGAAATCCTGCTGGGCCACGTCCTCGTCGGAGAGCAGCACCTTCGGCTTGTCCGGGCCGTCCAGAAGCCGCGCCAGCGGCGCGAACAGCGCCTGCCCGGCACTGTGGAATCCGCACACTGTCACCGGGGCCACCGTTGAGCTGTGGTACGCACCGATCGCCATCCGAGCGTCGGCCATGGCGCTGACGACGGCGGCGCCCGCGTCCGCGAGCACCTGGCCGGCCTCCGTGAGGACCAGGTTCCGGCCCTCCTTGCGGGTCAGCGGCACCTCGACGCTTTTTTGCAGCTGGGCGAGCTGCTGGGACACGGCGGAGGGGGTGACGAGCAGGGTATCGGCCACGGCCTTGACGCTTCCCAGCGCGCCAAGCTCCCGCAGCATTTCGAGCTGGTGGATCTCCATGCGCCCCATCCTATTCCTTAGCAATTCCTTAATCGTCGATTGAGAAAATTCCCCTTGTGCTAACGGGTCGAAGGTGGCTCTAATGAAGGGAGATTTCCCCGCATGCCACCGCATGCCGAACGTAAGGAAGCCAATGAAGGCCCTCTACAAGGCCGGCGCACACGCCGGGTTTGAACTAACCGACCGCCCGGAACCCGAGGCGGGACCAGGCGAGGTCAAGATCCGCGTGCTGACCACCGGCATCTGCGGGACTGACCTGCACATCCAGTCCTGGGACGCCTGGGCGCAGGGCATCATCGAGGCGCCCCTGATCGCCGGTCACGAGTTCTACGGCGAGGTGGTGGCCACCGGCGAGGACGTGCGCTACGTCAAAGTCGGGGACCGCGTGTCCGGCGAAGGCCACATCGTTTGCGGGATCTGCCGCAACTGCCGCGCCGGCCGCCGGCAGATGTGCATCCACACGGTCAGCGTGGGCGTGCAGCGGGACGGGGCATTCGCCGAATACGTCGTCATCCCCGAGACGAACGTCTGGGTGCACCAGGACCCGTCCGTAACGCCCGAGCTCGGCGCCATCTTTGACCCCTTCGGAAACGCCGTGCACACTGCGCTAAGTTTCCCGCTGGTGGGCGAGGATGTCCTGATCACCGGCGCCGGGCCGATCGGCCTGATGGCCATCGCCGTGGCCCGCCACGCCGGCGCCCGCAAGATCGCCATCACCGACGTCTCTGCCCCGCGGCTCGAGCTTGCCCGGCAGCTCGGCGTGGACCTCGCCATCGACGTCTCCAAGACGCGGGTCCGGGAAGCCCAGCGGGAGCTGGGCATGCGCGAGGGCTTCGACATCGGACTGGAAATGTCCGGCCACCCCACGGCGCTGCCGGAGATGATCGACAACATGAACCACGGCGGACGCATCGCCATGCTCGGCCTGCCCAGCCAGTCCATCAACATCGACTGGGGCAAGGTGGTCACGCACATGCTCACCCTGAAGGGCATCTACGGCCGCGAGATGTACGAGACCTGGTATGCCATGAGTGCCATGCTGTCCTCCAATCCTGCGCTGCACGCCAGCATCTCCGCCGTGGTCACGGACGTGCTGCCGGCCACCGAGTGGGAGAAGGGCTTCGAAATCGCGAAGGCCGGCATCGGCGGCAAGGTCGTGCTCGACTGGTCGGAAATCTGAGTGGCGCCCGGTACCTGACCGCACCGGGCCTGACCCCGCCACCTCCCACCCCTAGTCTTTAACTGTTTCCCAGCCGAGGAGAACCCGCCATGTACTCAGCCATCAAGAACCAGCTCCGCGCCGAGCTCGACGACATCCGCACCGCAGGCCTCTACAAGACCGAACGCCACATCGACTCCGCCCAGGCCAGCCACATCACGGCCGGGCAGATCGGTGAGGCCGGCTCGCCCGTCCTGAACTTCTGCGCCAACAACTACCTCGGCCTGGCCGACCACCCGGACATCATCGCGGCGGCCAAGTCCGCCATGGACGAACGCGGTTTCGGCATGGCCAGTGTCCGGTTCATCTGCGGCACCCAGGACCTCCACCTCGAACTCGAAGCGAAGGTCTCAAAGTTCCTGGGCACGGAGGACACCATCCTGTTCTCCAGCTGCTTCGACGCCAACGGCGGCGTTTTCGAATCGCTCTTCGGCCCGGAGGACGCCATCATCTCCGACGCCCTGAACCACGCCTCGATCATCGACGGGATCCGGCTCTGCAAGGCGCAGCGGTTCCGGTATGCCAACCAGGACATGGCTGACCTGGAGGCGAAGCTGGTGGAGGCCAAGGATGCGCGGCGGAAGATCATCGTCACCGACGGCGTCTTCTCCATGGACGGCTACCTGGCGCCGCTGGAGGCCATTTGCGACCTCGCCGAGAAGCACGACGCCCTGGTGATGGTGGACGACTCCCACGCCGTCGGGTTCATGGGCGCCACCGGGGCCGGGACCCCCGAGCACGCAGGCGTCTCCGACCGGGTGGACATCTTCACCGGCACCTTCGGCAAGGCGCTGGGCGGCGCCTCGGGCGGCTACGTGTCCGGCCGCAGCGAAGTGGTGGCGATGCTCCGGCAGAAGGCCCGCCCCTACCTCTTCTCCAACTCCCTGGCGCCGGCCATCGTGGCGGCCACCATCAAAGCACTGGAGCTCGTGCAGACCTCCGGTGAGCTCCGGGCCAGCCTGTTCCGGAACGCTGAACTGTTCCGTCGCCGGATGACGGAGGAAGGCTTCGAACTGCTCGACGGCGAGCACGCCATTGTGCCGGTCATGTTCGGCGACGCCGTGCTGGCAGCAAAGGTGGCCGACCAGATGCTCCAGCACGGGGTGTACGTCACAGCCTTCAGCTTCCCCGTGGTGCCGCGCGGCGCCGCCCGCATCCGCGTCCAGCTGTCCGCCGCGCACAGCGCCGACGACGTCGAAACCTGCGTGCAGGCGTTCGTCAAGAGCCGCGACGCGGTGACCGCGTAGGTTCCGGCCATCTGTAAAGATTGAGCCCATGGCATCAACCTATGACGTGGTCATTGTGGGCGGCGGGATTGCCGGTCTGTCGCTGGCCTCCGCGCTGGCCGGCAAATGCACTGTTGCGCTTGTGGAGGCGGAGCAGCAGCTGGCGTACCACACGTCCTCACGCTCGGCCCGGCAGCTCATCCCCAGCTACGGTCCGCCGGTGGTCCAGGACCTCACCGTCCGCACCCTCGAGCTGATTGCGGCGGACGACACCGGACGGCCCCAGCCCGTGCTGACGCCGCGAAGCTTCCTGCTCATCGGGGACGAAGAGACGGTGCGGGCCGAGGCCAGCGGCGAGATGCGCCTGATCAGCCATGGGGAAGCGCTCGGGTTGTGCCCGGCCCTGAAACCCGAGTCCTTCTCCGCCGCCGGCCTGGACACCGGGTCCTTCGCGTGCGACGCCCCTGTGCTGCTGGAAAGGCACCGGGCGCGGGCCGAAGCTGCCGGCGTGGACATCATCACCGGTGCCCGCGTGCACTCCGCCCAGCGGCTCGGATCGGGCTGGGAGATCGGGGCCGGTCAGGAAGGCTTCTCCGCCGGCGTCCTGGTCAACGCCGCCGGCGCCTGGGCGGACGAACTGGCGGTGCTGAGCGGCGTCGAGAAGATCGGCCTGCAGCCGTACCGGCGGACGGCGGCGATTGTCGGCGTCGACCATCCGCTGCCGGAGGGCAGCCCCATGGTGGCTGCCGCCGACGACTCCTTCTACTTCCGCAGGGAAGGCGGCGACGTACTGATCTCCCCGTCGGAGCATGTGGCCAGCCCCGCGGAGGACGCACGTCCCCGTCCCGGGGACGTGGAGCGGCTCATCGCCCGGCTCAATACGCTGACGACGCTGGGGATCGGACCCGTCCGGACGGCCTGGACCGGCCTGCGCACCGAGGCGGCCGACGGCGTCCCGGTCGTGGGGTTCGATGCCGAGGCCCGCGGGTTCTTCTGGCTCGCCGGCCAGGGCGGCTACGGGTTCCAGACGTCGTCCGGTATCGCGGAACTGGCCGCGGCCCAGATCCTTGCCGGTCCGGATGCCGGTGCCGCGCGGGCCGCCAGCGCCGGGCAGGAAGCCGGCGCCGGTCCGGTATCCCGGACGGCGGATGCCCTGGCTGCGACGCGCTGGTCCATCCGGCGCTGAAGAATGGATCCATGAGCACCCTGATCACGAACATTGCCGAACTGATGACCCAGGACGCGGAACACCGTGTCCTCAAGGACGCGGCAGTGGTGATCGAGGGGGAACGGATCTCGTGGATTGGCCCGGCATCCGACGCCCCGGCGGCCGACGAGGCCGTGGATGCCGGCCGCCGGGCCGTGCTGCCCGGCTGGGTGGACTCCCACACGCACCTGATTTTCGCCGGCGACCGGACGGCCGAATTCGAGGCGCGGATGGCGGGGGAGGAGTACAGCGCCGGAGGCATCGCCGTCACCACCGAAGCCACCCGCACCACCGGCGACTACGACCTCACGCGGCTGGCGCAGGGGCGCGTCGCCGAAGCGGTATCGCAAGGTACGACGTATCTGGAAACGAAAACGGGGTACGGCCTCGACGTCGAGCAGGAGGCCAGGAGTGCCCGGATCGCCTCGACCGTGGCGGACGAGGTCACCTACCTGGGCGCCCATCTGGTGCCGGCCGGGATGGACGCGGAGGAGTACGCCAAACTCGTCTGCGGCCCGATGCTGGACGCGGTCCGCCCCTACGCCCGGTGGGCCGACGTGTTCTGCGAACGGGGCGCCTTCTCGGAGGAGCAGTCCCGCGCCGTGCTGCAGGCCTGCCGCGACGCCGGGCTGGGGCTGCGGGTGCACGGCAACCAGCTGGGTCACGGCGCCGGAGTCCGCCTCGCCGTGGAGTTCGGCGCAGCGAGCGTGGACCACGTGAACTACCTCTCGGAGCAGGACATCGCGAGCCTCGCCGCGGGCTGGACCGGCTGGGATGCCGCCGCAGGAACGGGCCGGCGCGGAACGGTGGCCACCTGCCTGCCGGCCTGCGACCTTTCCACCCGCCAGCCGCTGGCCCCCGGCCGGCAGCTGCTGGACGCCGGCGTGCCCCTGGCGCTCGCGTCCAACTGCAACCCCGGCACGTCCTACACGAGTTCCATGGCGTTCTGCGTCACCACCGCTGTCCTCCAAATGGGCCTGAGTGTCCACGAGGCCGTCCGGGCGGCGACGTACGGCGGCGCCCTGGCGCTGCAGCGCGAGTCCGGTAACGACGTCGACGGCGAACGCGCGGTGGGCTCCATCGCCGTCGGGCACCGGGCGGACCTGCACGTTCTCAACGCCCCGTCCGCCACCCACCTCGCCTACCGGCCTGGCATGCCGCTCACCCACGCGGTTTGGCGCGCAGGGGTGCGCGCACGGTAGTGTCAGGCGGGGCCATCACCCGACGTTCGTGACGGAACATGATCATTACGGGTCTGGTACAATCACAAAGCGTCATTTTTCGTGACGCTTTTGGATCCTGAAAGGCCCTGCATGACCCGCACCGACCGACTGACGGCCATCCTTGATCTCCTTGCCGAGACCGGCCAGGTGGAAGTCGAGGAGATCGTCACCCGGCTCGGCGTGTCACCGGCAACCGCCCGGCGCGACCTGGACAGCCTGGCCAAGCGGCGGCTGCTGACGCGGACCCGCGGCGGCGCCACCACCGGCGCCCTGGCCTACGACCTTCCCGGCAGGTACAACCGGGACGACCACGCCGTGGCCAAGCAGGAGATTGCCCTGGCTGCCTCGGCCCTCATTGCCCCGGGCATGGTGATCGGGCTCTGCGGCGGCACCACGAGCACCGCCCTGGCGCAGATCCTGGCCACCCGCGAAGACCTCAACTCGCCGTCGAACCAGCCCACCCTCACGGTGGTCACCAACGCGATCAACATCGCCTCGCAGCTTGCCGTCCGGCCCAACATCAAGGTGATGGTGACAGGCGGCATCCTCAACACGCGGTCCTATGAGCTCGTGGGCCCGTACACGGACATCATCATGCAGAAGGTGGTGCTGGACATCGCCTTCATCGGCGTCAACGGTGTCGACGCCGAGGTGGGGCCCACCAACACCGGCGAGGCAGAGGCAACGGTCAATGCGCTGCTGGCCAGCCGTGCCAGCGTCTCCTACGTGATCGCAGATTCCTCGAAGGTGGGCCGCCGGGCGTTCGCCACGATGGACGGCTACGACTTCACCCGGCTCATCACCGACGCCGGCATTTCTGCGGCGGACAAGGCCGCGTTCGAGGCCCGCGGCACCGAAGTGATCGTTGCCGGCGCCTAGAAGATCACCGGCGGGGCGTCCAGCACCGTTGCGTCCACCCTCCGGTCCACCCACTGGGTAAAGGGCGTGTCGAGTTCGTACTTGCCCAGGCTGTTGCGCACCAGCATGCGGACTTCGGCGTTTTCGGGGTTGTTCAGCGACTCGAAATACTCCACCGACCAGTGGAACCAGCGCATGCAGAACAGGCGCATGGTCAGCCCGTGCGTGACCAGCAGGGCGTTGGGGGAGTAGTCCGGCTTGGACCAGTGCCGGTACAGGGTTTCCATGAAGGACGAGATCCGGTCGTAAACGTCGGAGCCTGACTCGCCCTCCCGGAAACGGTAGAAGAAGTGGCCGTAGGCGTTGCGGAGTTCCTTCTGGTCCTCGATGTCGCCGGAAATCTGGAAGTTGGCCCAGTCCTGCTCGCGCAGCCGCGGCTCCTCGATCACCCGCTCCGTCAGGGCGCCAAGGTTCAGCGCCTCGAGGGTCTGGTAGGCGCGCAGGTACGGAGACACGTAGACGCTCACCTGCCGTCCGTCCAGCTCCCGGCGGATGCGCTCCCCGGCGGCCTTCGCCTGCTCCAGCCCGAGCTCCGTCAGCGGAATCCGGTAGTCGGGCACCCTGTTGTAGATGGAGGTGTCCGCGTTGGCCGCCGACTGGCCGTGCCGGATCATGATGATTTTCCCGGGAGCGCTCATAGTTTCCCAGCATAGGGTCAGCCCGCAGCCGGACAGGAACCGACTGGCCAGCAGGAAGCGAACGGCAGGAGTCGGCAGGCTGACAGGAAAGTACCAGCAGGTACAGGCAAGATAGGAACATGTTGGTTCCCTCCCGCCGTCGGCTGCGGTTCGAAGTCTGGATTGTCCTGGGGTTGTCGCTGGGGCAGTCCGCCGTCTATTCCGTGGTGCAGCTGCTGGACAAGATGACCCGGGCACCGCTGGCGCAGGGGACGTCCACGCTGAACAGGTCACAAAGCACCCGGGAGTACTTCGACCTGACCTACCAGCTGCTGGACATCATCTTCGCCCTGGTGCCGGTCCTGCTGGTGATCTACTTCATGACAGACCAGCGCCAGGCGAAGTCCGGGTCCGGGCACGACGCCGGCTCCGCGTTCCGGAAGCTGGGATTCAACCTTGCCCGGCCCGGAAGGGACCTGCTGCAGGGGCTCGGGCTGGCCGCCCTGATCGGCATCCCGTCGCTGGGCCTATACGCCGCCGGACGTGCCCTGGGCATTACGACGGCAATCATCCCCAGCGGTCTGGACGCTTACTGGTGGACCGTGCCCGTGCTGATCCTGTCCGCCATGCGCCACGCAATCGTAGAGGAAGTCATTGTGGTGGGCTATCTCCTGGACCGGTTCTCCAAGTTCGGCTGGTCCATGCCCCTGGCGATCTTTGTCTCCTCGATGCTTCGCGGCAGCTACCACCTGTACCAGGGGTTCGGGCCCTTCATCGGAAACGCGGTCATGGGCGTGGTCTTCGCCTGGGTCTACACCAAAACCCGCCGGGTGATGCCGCTCGTCATCGCGCACGCGCTGCTGGACATTGTCGCGTTCGTCGGGTTCAGTCTGTTCGGCAAAGCGGCCGGGCTGGGCTAGTTGTCCTGGGCTGGCGGTTCCGGGCTGGCGGTCCTGGGCTGGGAAAATCCGTTAAAAATGATTCGGCCGCCATCGGCGGGTGACGTCGTTGGCACCCGCTGATGGCGGCCGAAGTGAAGGGCAGAAAGTGCGTCAGATGGTGACGGCGCCTGCCGCGGTTTCGAAGGTGACGGAGAGGATTCCGGGAGTGCCGTGCGGGGCCACCCAGTTCACTGCGACATCCTCAAGCGGCCGTTCGACGGGCTCGCCGAGCCACTCGGTCACGCGCTCGGCAGAGCCCGCAATCGTGAGGCTGGACATCTTCACATTGCTGTCATAGGCGTTGGACGGGTGCAGTCCCGGATCGCCCTCCCACTTCAGCATGTACGGAACCTGCGGGTCAGCGATCAGGCCCAGGATGCCAATCTGCTTCCAGACCAGCTCCCGGCCGTCGGGGAACTTGCGGTTGCCATTGACGGCGGAGCGGCCCAAGCGCTCCTCGAAGGGGGCAAGGTCGTCAACTTCGACGCACCAGCCCATCCAGCCGCCGCCCGCTGCGGACCGTGCCCGGACGGCCTGGCCGAACGGTGCCTTGTCCGACGCCGGGTGGTCCAGGACCTCAACAACCTCGAGATACTTGTGGCCTGCCAGGGGGATGATCATATTCCGGGTTCCAAACCGGGGGTGCACTCCGCCCTTTACGGCTTCGACGCCGAGGGCAGAGGAGATACGTTCGGTGGTGGCCGCGAGGCCATCGTGTTCACAGGCGTAAGAGACGTGATCCATGCGCATGCCCTCATCTTGGCACTTTGTGACGGGGCTCTCAGCTTAGGGTCGCCTAACCTGAGAAAAGTCCATACTTTGTCGAAGTTCGTCACAAAGCTGTGCGCGTAATAGAGCCGTACCTGCGTCGATCGCAGGTCATGAGTGCCAGCTAGAGAGAGCCCGGGAGTCACACAATCGTCACATTCTTCGCGCAGATGTACGCCTGTTTCGTAAACTGGGCAACAGGTCATGAGTGCCAGCGACAGCCCCGGCTTGCTGGCCGGCAACCCTCCTTCCGCGGTGGGGTGCCCCGGGTGAAGACCTGGCCTGCCGGACAGCTGCCGGCGGGCAAGCGCGTAGAAGAGGTTTACCTATGACGATTTCTGTCAGCAGCACCAACTATCCGGCCGCCGAGGCAGCGCAGGATGGCACAGTCCGGTACGTCAACATTGGCAGCCTGGAACTCGAGGCCGGAGGCTTCCTGCCGGACGTCACACTGGCCTACGAATCCTGGGGAACGCTCAACGAGGACGGCTCCAACGCCATCCTCGTTCAGCATGCCCTCACCGGCAGCACGCACGTGACGCGGGGTGCCGGTGACGAGGAGGGCTGGTGGGAGCAGCTCGCCGGACCCGGTGCGCCGGCGGACACTGACAGGTTCTTTGTCATCTCCATCAACATCCTGGGCGGCTGTTACGGGTCCACTGGACCGTCGTCGACCGCTCCGGACGGCAAACCCTGGGGTTCGCGCTTTCCGCTGGTGACGCTCAGGGACTCCACCATCGCCGAGGCGAGGCTCGCCGACCGGCTCGGCATCAGCAGCTGGCACGCCGTGGTGGGCGGATCCATGGGTGGGGCCCGCGCCCTCGAATGGGCAGTGACTTTCCCGGAGCGGGTGCGCCGCTGTGGTGTCATCTCCGTCGGTGCCAGGAGCACGGCTGAACAGATCGCCTTCGCCCAGGCGCAGACTCTTGCCATCCGGCAGGACCGCCATTTCAACGGCGGCGACTACTACGGCGGGCCGGAACCCGTGGAGGGCCTGGCGCTCGCACGGCGGATTGCACACATCACCTACCGGTCTGCCTACGAACTCGATTTCCGGTTCGGCAGGAACGCCCAAGCCGCCGAAGAGCCGCTGCAGGCCGACGCCTTGGCGGGCCGCGGCCGATACCAGGTGGAGAGCTACCTCGACCACCAAGGCAACAAGCTGGTCCGGCGCTTCGACGCCAACAGCTACATCGCCCTGACGGAAGCACTCATGAGCCATGACGTCACCCGGGGGAGAGGGACACTCAAGGAAGCCCTGGCGCGGGCCTCCGCAGACTTCTTCGTTGCCGCCGTGGAGACGGACCGGCTGTACTTTCCCGCCCAGACGCTGGAACTCGCCGAGGCCCTGCCCGGGAACGTGGACGTCCACATGATCGATTCGCCCATCGGCCACGACGGGTTCCTCACGGAGATCGGCCAGCTTAACGCCCAGCTCAGGGCACACCTCCTCAACTGATTCAAGGCCGGCCCGTGCGGCCGGGGCCGACCGCATCGTGGCAATGCCGATGCCGCAGATGTGCATTTATGCAGATGTGCCCTGCACTATTTGGCGTTGAGCTCGCGTCATCGGCAGACCATACTCGTTGAATCCGGCGTTCGTGGTGCGCATCACACCCGTTCGCCATCGTCTGGTCCCCGTGGCGTCGAGGAAGACGCCGAAGGAGTTCGCAATGAGTACGGAAAGCTCCGCCGCAAGGCGTGCAGAGGAAACCGACATCAAGGCCACTGGCCTCAAGAAAGTTGTCACGGCGTCCATGGCCGGCACCGTCGTGGAGTGGTATGAGTTCTTCCTCTACGCGTCGGCTGCCACCCTGGTCTTCGGCAAGACCTTCTTCCCCAACGCCGGCACCGAGCTGGACGGCATCATTGCCGCCTTCCTCACTTACGCGGTCGGCTTCGTTGCCCGCCCGATCGGCGGCATCGTCTTCGGCCACTTCGGCGACAAGTTCGGCCGCAAGCAGCTGCTGCAGCTGAGCATCATCCTGGTCGGTGTCTCCACCTTCCTCATGGGCTGCCTCCCGACGTTCCAGCAGATCGGCTACTGGGCGCCCGCGCTCCTGGTCTTCCTGCGGTTCGCCCAAGGCTTCGCGGTCGGCGGCGAATGGGGCGGCGCGGTCCTCCTCGTGGCAGAGCACAGCCCCAGCAAGTCACGCGGATTCTGGGCCAGCTGGCCGCAGTCCGCCGTGCCCATGGGCAACCTGCTCGCCACGGCCGTGCTGTTCATCCTGTCCTCCACCCTGACCCAGGAAGCGTTCCTCGGCTGGGGCTGGCGCGTCGCGTTCTGGCTCTCCGCGGTGATCGTCCTCATCGGCTACTACATCCGCACCAAGGTCAACGACGCCCCGATCTTCCTTGAAGCCCGCAAAGAGGTCGAGGCCGGGCACAAGGGCTACGGCGTGGCCGAGGTCTTCAGGCGCTACCCGCGCGGTGTTTTCACCGCCATGGGCCTGCGTTTCGCCGAGAACATCCTCTACTACCTCGTGGTGACGTTCTCCATCACCTACCTGAAGACGGTTGTCCAGGCCGACACGACCCGGATCCTGCTGCTGCTGTTGCTCGCCCATGCCGTGCACTTCGTTGCTGTGCCGCTGGTGGGCAAGCTGTCGGACCGTTTCGGCCGCAAGCCCGTCTACATGGCCGGGGCCATCCTCGGTGCCACGTGGGGCTTCTTCGCCTTCCCGATGATGGACACCAAGAACGACGTCATCATCCTGGCGTCCATCATGATCGGCCTGCTGTTCCACGCCCTGATGTACGCCGGCCAGCCCGCGATCATGGCGGAAATGTTCCCCACCCGGATGCGCTACTCCGGCGTCTCGCTGGGCTACCAGGTGACCTCCATCGTGGCCGGTTCGCTGGCCCCGATCATCGCCGCCTCACTCCTGAGCACGTACAAATCCTCCGTCCCTGTGGCCATCTACCTGCTGATTGCCTGCGCCATCACCGCCGCCGCGGTGTTCTTCCTGAAGGAGACCCGCGGCATCTCGCTCCACGACGTGGACGCGGCCGACGCCCAGGGCACTGCCGACCTGCTCGCAGCCGGCAAGAAGTAAGCCCGGCTTTAGCCTCGACCCTGACGAGCATTCAGCAGCTGCCCGGACCCGCCACCCATGCGGGGCCGGGCAGTTGCCCGTTCACCGAGACCAAGGATTTACATGAAAGCAGCAGTCCTCTACTCCACCGTCCCCGCCACCGGTACTCCAGCGCAGAAGCCCAGCTACACGGACGCCCGGCCCCTGGTGGTGCAGGAGCTGGCCCGGCCGGAGCCGCGCGCCGGCGAGCTGGGCGTTGCCATCACCTACTCCAGCCTGTGCCACTCGGACCTTTCCGTGGTGGACGGTTCGCGGGTCCGGCCCCTGCCCATGGCACTGGGCCACGAGGCGGTGGGGCGGGTCGTGGCCGTCGGCGACGGCGTCTCCGATGTGTCGGTGGGGGACCACGTAGTGCTGGTCTTCGTGCCGAGCTGCGGGGACTGCCGAGCCTGCCGGTCAGGCCGTCCCGCGCTCTGCCACCGTGCGGCCGAGGTCAACGGCTCCGGCGACCTGCTCCACGGCGAGGCGCTGCTGCGCACGCCGGCAGGGGAGCGGATCAACCATCACCTGGGCGTCTCGGCTTTCGCCGATTACGCCGTGGTGGCCCGGGAATCGGTGGTGGTGATTGACGACGACGTCCCGGACACCGTTGCGGCGATGTTCGGTTGCGCCGTGCTCACCGGCATGGGCGCTGTGCTCAACACCGCCGCCGTCACGGCCGGCCAGTCGGTGGCCGTCTTCGGGCTGGGGGCAGTGGGCCTTTCCGCCGTCATGGCCGCCTCCCTCGCGGGGGCCGGCAGCGTGATCGCCATCGATCCAAATTCCGGCAAGCACCAGCTCGCCCTTGACTGCGGCGCCACCGCCGTGGGGACGCCCGAGGACGCGGCCGGACTCATCGCGGAAGCCGCCGGCGACGGGGTCGACGTCGCCATCGAAGCGGTTGGCTCAGCCGGCGTGATTGCCGCGTGCCTCGGGCATGTGACCCGGGGCGGCGCCGTCGTCTCGGTCGGCCTGCCCCATCCGTCGGCAGAGCTGACGGTGCCGGCGCTGCAGTTCGCCGGAGCCGGCAAGCGCCTGCTCGGTTCGTACATGGGCGATGCCGTTCCCGGGCGGGACATCCCGCTCTACCTCGGCTACTGGCGGGAGGGCCGGCTGCCGGTGGAGCTGCTGCACACCGACACCAGGCCGCTCACCGAGATCAACGAGGGACTGGATGCGCTGGCCTCCGGGCAGGTGGTGCGGCGGCTGTTCACGGCCTGACGGGGCGCGCGTCAGCCCGCCAGCAGGCCCGCCTGGGCCTTTACTTCCTCCTTGAGTGACGCGATGACGGCCTGCACCGCGGCCGAGCGGAGGGATTCCGGCCGCGCCACCGCCCAGATAGGCAGCTGGCGCTCGAAGTCGCCGGCGAGCACGGGAACGAAGTCCGGCTGCCCGGCCACCATGAAGTTCGGCAGCAGCCCGATGCCTGCGCCCTGCCGCACCGCCTCCACCTGGGCGAAGACACTCGTGGCCTGGAAGCTCGAGGCGGGCATCGGCAGCTGCGAGGACCAGCGGTGCCCCAACTCCGCCACCTGGAGCGCAGACTCAACGTAAGAGACAAAACCGTGCTGCCCGACGTCGTCGAGCGTTTCCGGCAGTCCGTGCTCCGCGGCGTAGCCGGGGCTGGCGTAGAGGCGCAGGTAGTAGTTGCTCAGGAAGATGGTCTGGGCGTTGCTGACGTCTGTCCGGCCAACCACGATTTCCAGGTCCACGCCGGACCTGTTCTGGCTGACCTTCCGCGTGGCGCTTAGCATCTCGATGTTCAGCTGCGGGTTCTGCTGCTGCAGCCGGACCAGCGCAGGCGTGACGAACACGGCTCCCACACCGTCCGTCGTCGCCACGCGCACGAGCCCGGACAGGGCGCTCTGGTCCTGGCTGATCAGGCCGGAGAGTGATCCAAGGGTGTTCTCGATGGCTTCCGCCGCCTCCACGGCGGCGGTACCGAGCTGGGTCAGCTCCCAGCCGTGCGGGCTGCGTTCGAGAGTGCGCCCGCCAAGCTGCTTGTCCAGGGCGAGGATCCGGCGGGAGATGGTGGTGTGGGTGGTGCCCAGGGTTTCCGCCACCGCGTTGAACCTGCCCAGGCGTGCAACTGTCAGCAGGATCAGCAGGTCGTCCGGGCTCGGAAGCCGCCTCAGGTCCACGGCAAGCCTTTCATCTGTGTGCATCAGTGCACATACCGTCTGTAATTTTTCCCCTTGATTGCACTCTAGCAGGGTGTGATGGTGGACACAGAGCTTCCGGCCCGAGCGGCCGGATCCGAAGCAAAGGAGCTTACGAATGGCAGTAATCGGCTGGATCGGCCTCGGAAACATGGGCGGCTTTATGTCCGCGAACCTGGCCAAGGCCGGGCACGATGTCCGCGGTTTTGACCTTAATCCCGCGGCGCTCGCCGCCGCCGAGGAGGCCGGCGTCAAGCCGGTCGGCAGCATTGCCGAGGCCGTCGGCGGCGCTGACGTTGTGTTCACCATGCTGCCCAAGGGCGAGCACGCCCGTACGGTGTACCTCGGCGAAGACGGCGTCCTCGCGCATGCCGACACCCGCACGCTGCTGGTGGACTCCTCCACCATCGACATCGCGTCCGCCCAGGAACTGCACGACGCCGCTGCTGCCGCCGGCTTCCGCTTTGTGGACGCCCCGGTCTCGGGCGGCATGAGCGGTGCCAAGGCGGGGACGCTGACCTTCATGGTGGGCGGCGAGGAGGGCGCCGTCGCGGACGCGACCGGCTTCATCGGCCCGATGGCAGCCAACATCATCCCCACCGGCGGCGCCACCACCGGGCAGGCAGCGAAAATCTGCAACAACCTGATGCTCTTCATCAACCTCGCCTCCACCGCGGAGGGTGCCGTGCTGGCGGACCGGCTGGGCCTGGACAAGCAGGTCTTCTGGGACATCGCGTCCGTCTCCTCGGGTGACTCCTGGGCGCTGCGGACCTGGTACCCGGTGCCCGGCGTCGTTCCCACCGCAGCCTCGAACAACGACTTTGCGCCAACCTTCACCACCGAACTGGCGAACAAGGATATCGGCCTCGCCATCAGCGCCGCTGAGGACACTGGCACGCCGCTCGAGATCGGCAAGCACGTCCAGCAGCTGTTCCAGCAGCTCATCGACGCCGGCGAGGCGGGCAAGGACTGCTCGATGATCATCAAGCTCGCCGACGGCTCGCTGGGCTCCGCGGAGTAGTCCTCACGGCCAGACCCATTTCCCAGTCACACCTGTCAGCAACGCACGAAAAGAGACTTCCCTTGGAAACCATTCCGCATTTCATCAACGGCAGCCGCGTCAGCGACGCCGAACGTTTCGGTCCCGTCTTTAACCCCGCCACCGGGGAACAGGAGAAGCAGGTGGCGCTCGCCTCGGCGTCGCGGACTGAAGAGGCGATCGCCGCCGCCCGCGCCGCACTGCCGGCGTGGCGGGCCACCAGCCTGGCCAAGCGCACCAACATCTTCTTCCGGGTCCGCGAAATCCTGAACCAGCGCAAGCCCGAGCTCGCGGCCATTCTCACCAGCGAGCACGGGAAGGTCCTCTCCGACGCCGAAGGGGAGATCTCCCGCGGCCTGGAGAACATCGAGTTCGCCACCGGCCTGTCCCACATGCTCAAGGGGGAGCGCTCGGAGCAGGTCTCCAGCGGCATCGACGTCCACTCCGTGCGCCAGCCGGTGGGCGTGGTGGCCTGCATTACCCCGTTCAATTTCCCGGCCATGGTGCCGCTGTGGATGATCGGCAGCGCCCTGGCGTGCGGCAACACCGTGCTGCTGAAGCCCAGCGAGAAGGATCCCTCGGCCGCCATCTTCATCGCCGAGGCCTTCGCCGAGGCGGGGCTGCCCGCCGGCGTGCTGAACGTGGTCCAGGGGGACAAGGAAGCCGTCGACGTCCTGCTCGAGCACCCCGATGTGAAAGCGGTGAGCTTCGTCGGCTCCACGCCCATCGCGCAGTCGATCTACAAGCGGGCGGCCGACCACGGCAAGCGCGTCCAGGCTCTGGGCGGGGCGAAGAACCACATGGTGGTGCTGCCCGACGCCGACCTGGACATGGCCGCCGACGCTGCGGTTTCCGCTGCCTACGGTTCGGCGGGCGAACGCTGCATGGCCGTCAGCGTCCTCGTCGCAGTGGGCAACATCGCGGACGACCTGGTGCAGGCGATCTCCAGCCGTATGGCGGGCCTCAAGATTGGTGCAGGAACCGATCCGGCCTCCCAGATGGGTCCGCTGATCACCGCGGAGCACCGGGACCGGGTGGCCTCCTACGTTGCGGGAGCGGAAAACGAAGGCGCCACGGTCGTCGTTGACGGGCGCTCGCAGCAGTTCGATTCGAACGGCTTCTTCATCGGCGTCAGCCTGGTTGACCACGTGAAGCCCGGCATGAGGGTGTACGACGACGAGATCTTCGGCCCGGTCCTGTCGGTGGTCCGCGTCGACACCTACAGCGACGCCGTCCGGCTGGTCAACGAGAACGAGTTCGGCAACGGCACCGCCATCTTCACCCGCGACGGCGGCGCAGCCCGGCAGTTCGAGTTCGACGTCGATGCCGGCATGGTGGGCGTCAACGTTCCCATCCCCGTCCCGGTGGGCACGTTCTCGTTCGGCGGCTGGAAGAACTCGCTGTTCGGCGACACCCACATGTACGGCCCGGACAGCATCCGGTTCTACACCCGGGGCAAAGTGGTCACCACGCGCTGGCCTGACCCGTCCACCTCGGTGATCGACCTCGGCTTCCCGCAGATCGACTAAACTCGAAACTCGGTTTACATCAAAACTTGAGTTTGGGCCGGTCACGACCGGCCTGTGTCTCAGCCCGCGTCCCGCAGCCACAAGCAGCGGGCCGCGGGCTGTACCTTTTTCGGGTCCAGGCCGTTGCCGTTAGATTGTCAGTGGCCCGTGAAATGCTTCGGGTATGGAAAGCAGTGCAGCTGTGGAGACGGTGGAGGCCATTGACGCCTCCGTCTCTGCGCTGGCTGTTTTGGTCCGCCGCGGAATGGGAAGCGGGGCTGTCCGCGGGGCAGGCAGCCCGGACCGGGGCGGTGCTGATGTGTTGCGGGACCGGGCGGACGCCTGCCTGGACGCGCTGGCCGAGTTGGCCAAATTGGAAGCGCGGATGGCGGCCCTGAAGGTGCACGTCGTCGCCGGTTACGTCGACGTTGAGAAGGCGATGACGCCGCCGGGCGCGTCCGCGCGGGACCGCACCGTCAGGGAGATGGCCGTGAACGCGGAGGTCGCGTGTGCCCTGACCATCAGCGAACGCGCTGCCGGCGCGCTTCTGTTCGAGGCCGGTACCCTGACCACGGACCTGCCGTTTACCTTGTCTGCGCTGCAGGCCGGAACCGTGGCTTGGCAGCACGCCCGGATCATGGTCGACGAAGCCGTAAACCTTGACCCGGCCGGGGCTGCGGCGTTGGAGGCACATTTCCTGGACCCGGACGCGCCGGATCCCGCGCGCGGCTGCCGGGCCGGTGAGCTCGTCCCGTGCCGGTTCCGGGCGAAAGTCCGTACCTGGCGGGAGCGGCACCACCCGGTCAGCATCGAAACGCGCCACACCCGCAGTGCGGCAGACCGGCGGGTGGAGTACGCCCCGGACCGGGACGGGATGGCCTGGCTCTCGGCCTACCTGCCCGCCGCGCAGGCGGCCGGGATATGGGACCGTATCACCACCGGCGCCCGGGCAGTGCAGGGGCCGGGCGAGGCCAGGACCCTCACCCAGCTCCGTGCCGACATCGCCTCGTCCTGGCTCCTGACCGCAGGGCTCGAATCCGCACCCGCCAGCACGGGCGACGTGCCCTCGCCCGTGGCCCAGGTCCTGGTCACCGTTCCGGCGCTCTCTCTGCTTGGCCTGACCGAGGAGCCGGCCATGCTCGACGGCTATGGGCCGATCCCGCCCTCAATGGCCCGTGCGCTCGTCGCGGACGGGGCGCCATCGTTCCGGAGGGTGCTCACTGACCCCCGCGACGGCGCACCCCTGGAGATCGGACGGACCAGCTACCGCATCCCCAAAGCGCTGAGGCAATGGCTCCGGCTCAGGGATGCCAAATGCACGTTCCCGGGATGCAACAACCACAGCCTGGACAACGACGCGGACCACCTCCTGGCCTGGGCCCGCGGCGGGCCCACCGGGATCAGCAACCTCGGCCAGCCATGCCCCAAGCATCACCGCCTCAAACACAACTCCGCCTGGACACCCACCGCCGCCAGCGCCAACGACCCACCCGTATGGACCTCACCCACCGGCCGCCGCTACGCCAGCGAACAACCCGACTGGGAACCACCCCACTGGCCACCACACATCCAGCCCATCTTTGGCGACCTCGACCCACCCGGCGGACTCGACCCCGGCACGCCTGAAAACCCTGGAATACCCCGCCGCACCTGCCACTCCACCGCACCGCCACACGCGGCCCCGACTACAGCCACACGCCTTGGCCGCAAGCGGGAACTGCTTGAGCGCGCCAAATCCCCAAAGCAGGCGCCCCATCGGGGCCCGCTTGTCGCGTAGGTGGAAATTGGGTGTGAGATGCCGCCTGCGGTCAGCTTGCCCTGCCGACCGGCCGGATGCGTTGAGTGCTGTGCGCCTATCTTCCGTGCGTGGCGGAACCTATGCTGGCCGCATGCTCCGGCTGCGAACCTTTGCATTTCTCACACTGTTGCTGCCGGCGCTTCTGCCGGTGACGGGATGCGCGAGGGTTTGCCCGGCAATCGGGTGGAACAACTCCGTCACTGTGGCCCTGGCCGGAGACACCCGCAACGTCGCCTGGGTGCAGCTGTGCACACCGGAAGCGTGTTCCCGGGCGGCCGAACGCCCCATACCGCAGCCAGTGCTTCCTACCGCGACCGCGACACCGACCGGCGCCAACGGTCTCGGTTTCCCTCCAGGTGGTGGTCCGGCCGTTCACCGCATCGTGGTCGAGAAGGTCGGCGCGGCCACCTGGCGTTTTAGCTTCGACATGGACTCTCCCGGATCAGCGACGGTACGGGCTCTGGACGCCGTGGGCGGGACCCTCGCGGAAGAAAAGGTGCCATTGAACTGGCAACGGATCGGTGGCACGGCCGAATGCGGCGGACCCTCGACGGCAGCACCTGTGACCCTGGCGGTCAACCCGTAGCCTAAAGCGGCGGCCGGCTGCCTAGCTGTATTGACCTGAGAGGTTGGTGACGCGGCTGGCCGGTGTTTGACCTTTGAGTGCAGTGTGGGCTCGATGGTGATTGTAGGCGTGGAGCCAGTCGGTGAAAGCTGCGACACGCTCGGCCTCTGAGCGGTAGGGGCGGATGTAAGCCCATTCCTCCAACATGGTGCGGTTGAATCGTTCGACCTTGCCGTTGGTCTGTGGACGGTAGGGTCGGGTGCGTTTGTGCTTGATGTCCGGTCCCAGGGCCTGAGCGAAGGCCCGGGACCGGTAGCAGTTCCCGTTGTCGGTCAGGACGCGCTGGACCGTGATCCCTTGGGCCTGTAACCAGGCGTTGGCGCGCTGCCAGAAGGCTGCTGCTGTTTCCTTTGTTTCGTCCGTAAGGATCTCGGTGTAGGCCAGGCGGGAATGGTCATCGACGGCGTTATGGAGATAGTGGTAGCCGGGCCTGCGGTTGGCCGTGGTGCCGGTCTTGTTCTTCCAACCAGCGATCCTGCCCAGGACCCGGTGTCCGCCGCCGGCCGGGATCCGGCCGAGTTTCTTGATGTCGACATGGACCAGGTCCCCGGGCTTGTCGTGTTCGTAGCGGCGGATCACCCGCCCGGTGCCACGATCGAGCCAGGCCAGTTTCGCCAGCCGGTAACGGGACAGGACGCGGTGCACGGTGGACGGGTGGATGCCCAGCAGATAGCCGATCCTGGCAGGCCCCCACCGGCGGTTCACGCGTAGACCGATGATCCGCCGCTCCGTGCGCGTTGCCGTCCGCCGGGGCGAATAATGCGGGCGGCTGGATCGGTCCAGCATCCCATCCGGACCGTGCTCGCGGTAGCGCTGAGCCCAACGCGCAGCAGTTGGCACCGAGACCTGAAACCGCTCCGCGGCCCGGCGCAGACTCCAGCACTGCTCAACGACACATTGCGCGAGATGAAGCCGGCCACGAGGCGTCAGAAGAGCGTTAGGGTGGGACATGAAGACCTCCGTGCGTGGAATTGGACTCTAGACAAGCCCCACTCCACCCGGAGGTCTTCTTCATGTCACCAAACCACGCCGAGCGTCACTAACGTCCGTGATCAATACACCTAGCCGTTCATGATGTCGTTGCGCCGGGCCATGTACTCCTCCATGGAGATCTGGCCGTCGCTGTACTGCTGGTCCAGTTCGGCCAGCTTCCGCGCCCGGAAACCCTGCGGAGCCGACGGCGGCGGGGGAGTCGAGGGCGCCGGGCCAGTGGCAGGGGCCGGGTTCTGTTGCGGCTGGGGCGGGTTGGCCCGGTATTCCGGGCTGTCCTCGTAGGGCACCGGACCCTGCTGCCAGGACGGTGCACCTGGGCCGCCGGGACCGGTCTGGTTGGGGTATGGCTGATTCGGATATGACTGGTCCGGATACGGCTGGTTCGGGCCGGGCTGGGGGTATGGCGGGTACTGCTGACCCGGGTAGGGCTGGTTCAGGGGCGGAAGCTCCTCCTGGCCACCGCGCTGCGGAAACCCCAATCCACCACTGAAGTAGTCCTGCTGCGTGTAGCCGTCCCGGGGCCGGTTGTCCGGACGGCCCTGGAATGGGCCTCCGAGCGGGCTGCCAGGCTGGTTGCCGAACTGGTCGTCTCCCGGGTTGGGAAACTGGCCGGGGTACTGTCCGGGCAGGCCTGGCCCCTGGTTCCGCTGTTGGACCGACCGCCGGTACATCCGCATGCCCATGGGAACCAGGACGGCCAGAATGATGATCCAGAAAAACAAGTCGAACACGGTGGGGCCTCTCGGTGAGTGTCCATTCCAGCTTAGCCCCGCCGGAGAACGCGTCCACGATCCTTATGCCCGGAGCGCACGGCGTCACTGGAAGGGCCGCACTGGACGTCAGGTGCCCGCCGGAACCCGGACTGCCGGCATGCCGAGGAAGTCCCCGTACCTTGCCACTGCCAGCTCCAAGGCATTTTCCAGCTCCTGTCCGAGCGGCCGGGAGAGCCGGATGTCCAGTTCGCAGCGCTGTGCGGCGGACCCCCGCCGGACCAGAGAATGCCGCCAGGAGCCCGCCAGTACCCCGTCGAGCAGGACCACATGCATGGGATTGTCGTCAAAGGGATAGGCCGGCGCGGTTCCGCCGAAGTAATGCCGTGAGACCGAATAGCCCATGATGTATTCGTCGTAGCACTGGACCAGATCGATCTGCGGCTGGCCATCCCAGGCACCCGCCTGCGCCGCTCCCCCGTTCGGCAATGATTCCCCATCCCGCCCCGGTGCCTCCCCGGCCTCCGGCGGCCGGAGATAGAACGCGGCGCCGTCGAAGCTGGCGGCAACGATGGCGCCCGGAGCGATTTCGTCCGCCAGTGCCAGCCCCTTGCGCACATCAGTCATCGCGAGTCCGGACCAGTCCGCGCAGTCCCGGACGGTGGCAGGCCCGCGGCTTCCGAAATACCTCAGTGCCAGGGCCGCCAACGATTCCTCCCGTGAGGGCACGGCCGCCGGGGCGGCCCCGGCCACGCGCTCATCGAACGCGGCGTAGGTCTGCCGCAGTGCGCCGCCGGGACTGCGGACGGGGGCGCCGCTCACCAGCACCCCGCTGATCTCGGCATGCATGATCAGGTATGCGAGGGCG
Source organism: Arthrobacter globiformis (assembly GCF_030817195.1). Lineage (NCBI taxonomy): Bacteria > Bacillati > Actinomycetota > Actinomycetes > Micrococcales > Micrococcaceae > Arthrobacter > Arthrobacter globiformis. Next base: position 1,874,033 of record NZ_JAUSYZ010000001.1, read on the forward strand.
AGTCCCTTGGCCGGGAAGCCCGCACCCTGCAGCCTGGCAGCCAGCTGCTCAGGGGTGAGGTGCACCCCGCCGGCCACCGCTTCTGCCAGTACGCCGGCGCTCCGGGATGCTGCCGAATCGTCAATCCCGGTCCTGCGGTACGTGCCGCCGTTCGCCTGGTGCAGCCGTGGCGCGGACAGGGCCCGGAGCCACGGCAGGTCATCGCGGTGCACAAAATGCCAGGTGGGCCGCAGAATGTGGGTCCGGAGGATCCGTCCGTCGGCAACTGCCTGCTCCACTTCGGCGGCCGTCGCGCCGCTGGTCCGCTGGGCCAGCGACCAGCGCGCATAGGGAAACTCCTGCGCCTGGACCGCGAGCAGGTTTTTCAGGGCATCCTCCGCCGTGGCGGCCCGCGGCTCCCTCAGCTGCTGCCCGGCCAGCCGGGTCCGCAGCACCTCATGGGGTTCCATGCCCGACGCCGCTCCTCACCTTTGGCAGTTCAGTCACCAACCAAGCCACTTGCCCCAGCCATGCGCCGGCTAATGCCGGACGGGATCACCGAGGCCGAGCGGTCCTTCACCCGAACCCAACGGAACACCCGGACCGAACACGGGTCCCGGCATCGGCCGTTTGGGGGCGATGCCGTCGCCGGAGGACCGGTGGCGCAGGCGCCGGATCACCCACGGCACAAAGTACTCGCGAGCCCAGACCAGGTCTTCGCTGCGGGCCTCGCGCCAGCTGCGCGGCGGCAGCGGCTTCGGCGCGAGCGGCTCCAGGCTGTGCTGGACGTTCAGGGCCTCGAGCACCATGGCGGCGATGGTGTGGTGTCCCAGCGGCGAGAAGTGCAGCCGGTCCTCGTTCCACATCTGCGGGTCTTTCAGCTGCCGGAGCGACCACATGTCGGCGATGATCGCGTCGTGCCGGGCGGCGATGGTGCGGAGGTTTTCGTTGTAGATCGCCACTTTGCTGCGGATCCGGCCCAGGACGGAGGATCCTGTGTCCGGGCCGTTGAACAGCACCACGGTGGCGCCGCTCGCCGCCAGGGTCTGCACCACCGGGTCGAGCTTTTCGGCCAGGGCGTCCGGGTCGCCGCCGGGCCGGATGAGGTCGTTGCCGCCGGCGGACAGCGTCACCAGATCGGGCTTGAGGGCCAGGCAGGGCGCCAGCTGTTCGTCGATGATCTGCTGTAGCAGCCGTCCCCGCACCGCAAGGTTGGCGTAGGCGAAATCCTCATGACCCCGTCCGAGCTCTTCCGCCACCCGGTCCGCCCAGCCGCGGTAGCCGCCCGGACTGTTGGGTTCGGGGTCACCGATGCCTTCGGTGAAGGAGTCACCCATGGCCACATACCGGCTCCACGGGTGCCGACCCGCAGGCACCGGGGATTCTTCCAAGGGCTCTGGGGGTTGCTGCATGGGTTCGGTTCCGCTCACCTTCCCATCCTGTACCGGCACCGCCTGGCTACGCCACCGTAGGTTGTTACCAGTGGGTAACTGTAAGAATGGAGCCATGACTTTAGCCGACGCCTTTCCTGCCCCCGTTGTTCTGTGGTCCAAGCCTGAGGAAGCCAGGGCCGGCAAGCCACTGCTCGTCCTGCTGCACGGCTACGGCGCGAACGAGCAGGACCTCCTCAGCCTGGCTGACATGCTCCCGGACGACTTCGCCGTGGCATCGGTCCGCGCGCCCATCGCCATGGGGCCGGGCTTTTCCTGGTTCCCGCTGACCGGCTCGATCGAATACTCCGTCGACGCCGTCAAGGCTGCGTCAGCGTACGTCCTGGACTGGCTGGACACGGTCAAGGCCAACCACCCGTCCGTGACCCTTCTCGGGTTCTCGATGGGCATGGCCATGGCCACCACGCTGCTCCGGCAGCGGCCCGCTGACTTTGCCGCCGTCGTCGGCCTTTCAGGTTTTGTGGTCAATGCGGAGTCCGACGGCGAGTTCCGCGATGCAGAACTGGACGGATCGGTGCCGCTGTTCTGGGGCCGGGACCAGCAGGACCCGGTCATCACGCCGGACAAGATCGAATACACGATGGGCTGGGTACGCAAGCACGTAAAGCTGACCAAGGTCCTCTACACCGGCATGTGGCACGGCATCAATGCCCAGGAGGTCGGGCACGTGTCCGAGTTCCTCACCCACGAGGTGCTGAACAAGTAGGCCCTCCTGCAGCAAAAGCTTTTACGCCTGGGGAGCGCTGACCCGGACGGTCTGGCCGTTCACCGTGACCGTGTCCCCGTTGTGAAGCTGCCGGCCGCGCCGGTCATCGATCTCACCGTTGACCTTGACCAGGCCGTTCTTGATCAGCTCCGTTGCCTCCACGCCGTCCTCCACGAGGTTGGCGAGCTTCAGGAGCTGGCCCAGGCGGATCATGGTGTCGCGGATGGGGATCTCTTCGATTTCCGGGTTGCTCATACCAGTAATAATGCCTGACGTAAGGTGAAACGAATGACCCATGCACCCCGGCTGCCCCTTGCCGTGGGCCTTCCGATGGCTGTGGCCTCCGGGCTAGCCATCCCCGTCCAGGGGCGCATCAACGGGGCCCTTGGTGCCCGCCTCGGGGACGGGATAGCCGCCGCCGTCGTCAGTTTCAGCACCGGGCTGATCGTGATGGTCATCGTGTCCCTGCTGGCTCCGCACGGGCGCGCCGGTCTCGCCCAAATCCTGCCTGCCCTGCGGGAACGCCGCTTCCCCCCGTACTATGCGCTGGCAGGCGGCATCGGCGCCTTCTTCGTCTTCGCGCAGTCCTTCACGGTGGGGCTACTGGGCATCGCCCTCTTCACCGTGGCAACCGTCACCGGGCAGACACTCAGCGGCCTGCTCGTGGACCGCCTCGGCATCGGGCCGGCCGGCAAGAAGTCCGTGACCGGCATCCGCGTCATCGGCTGCATCCTCACCATCGCGGCCGTCTCCTGGGCGGTGTCACCCCGGTTCGCCGGCGGCGGAGCGGCCGCTGCAGGCGCCGCCGGCACTGCGGCAGCCGGCGGGGCGGCGGCCGACCCCACGGCGCTCGTGCTGCCGATCATCCTGCCGGTTCTCGCCGGGTTCCTGATGAGCTTCCAGCAGGCCATGAACGGCACCGCCACCGTGCACTACGGAACCCCGATCGCGGCCACCCTGGTGAACTTCATCGCAGGCACCTGCGTGCTGTGGGTTGCCTGGTCCATCAAGGTGGCCGTTGCCGGGCCGGCCAATCCGCTGCCCGGGGAGTGGTGGTACTACCTCGGCGGGCCCATGGGCTGCGTCTTCATCGGCCTCGGCGCGCTGCTGGTCCGCAGCCTCGGCGTGCTGGTGACCGGGCTGGGAATGATCGCCGGGCAGCTCCTGGGGTCGCTCGGCCTGGACCTGCTGGTGCCCACGCCGGGCACCGTGGTGGAGGTGGCCACGGTTCTGGGGACCCTGCTGACCCTCGCGTCCATCGTCGTGGCCACCCTGCCCTGGCCGCGGGGCGCCTTCCGGAGGTGAGCGCCGCTTTCCGGAGGTGAGCGCCTTCCCCAGATGTGGGCGCGCGTTCCGTAGGCAGCTCCCGGTAGGCTAGGACTCGCAGCTTCCTGCACAGTTTTCCCTTTCACACGCCCCCGCCCGGCATCCAGCCGCGGTCAGGGCCAGAGACACCGCGGACCGCACCCAGCGGCCCTGTAGAAATTGGAGTTCCCATGGCAGCAAAATCCGTCCTCGACCAGGTCATTTCCCTTTCCAAGCGGAGAGGTTTCGTTTTCCAGGCCGGCGAGATCTACGGAGGCTCGCGTTCCGCTTGGGACTACGGACCCCTCGGTGCCGAGCTGAAGGAAAACATCAAGCGCCAGTGGTGGCAGTCAGTGGTGCGCGGCCGCGAGGACGTGGTGGGCCTGGACTCCTCAGTGATCCTGCCCCGCCAGGTATGGGAAGCCTCCGGCCACGTCGAGGTCTTCTCCGATCCCCTCGTCGAATGCCTCTCCTGCCACAAGCGCTACCGTGCCGACCACCTCGAAGAGGAATACGAGGAGAAGAAGGGCCGCCCCGCCGAGAACGGCCTCAAGGACATTGCCTGCGCCAACTGCGGAACCCGCGGCGAATGGACCGAGCCGCAGGAATTCTCCGGCCTCCTGAAGACCTTCCTGGGCCCGGTGGCCAGCGACGAGGGCCTGCACTACCTGCGCCCCGAAACCGCCCAGGGCATCTTCGTGAACTTCAGCAATGTGCTCACCACCTCCCGGAAGAAGCCGCCCTTCGGCATCGGCCAGATCGGCAAGTCCTTCCGCAACGAGATCACCCCGGGCAACTTCATCTTCCGCACCCGTGAGTTCGAGCAGATGGAGATGGAATTCTTCGTCGAGCCGGGAACGGACGAAGAGTGGCACGAGTACTGGATGAAGGAGCGCATGGCCTGGTACACCGGCCTGGGCATCCGCGAGGAGAACCTGCGCTTCTTCGAGCACCCGCAGGACAAGCTCAGCCACTACTCCAAGGGCACCACGGACATCGAGTACCGCTTCGGTTTCCAGGGCTCCGAGTGGGGCGAGCTCGAAGGCATCGCCAACCGCACGGACTTCGACCTTTCCACGCACGCCAAGGCCTCCGGAACGGACCTCAGCTACTTCAACCAGGCCACCAACGAGCGGTACACGCCGTACGTGATTGAGCCCGCCGCCGGCCTGACCCGGTCCTTCATGGCCTTCCTCATCGACGCCTACACCGAGGACGAGGCCCCGAACGCCAAGGGCGGCGTGGACGTCCGCACCGTGCTCAAGCTTGACCCGCGGCTCGCGCCGGTCAAGGCCGCGGTGCTGCCGCTGAGCCGCAACGAGGACCTCTCCCCGAAGGCCAAGGACCTGGGCACCCAGCTGCGCAAGAACTGGAACATCGACTTCGACGACGCCGGCGCCATCGGCCGCCGTTACCGCCGCCAGGACGAGATCGGTACCCCGTTCTGCATCACGGTTGACTTCGACACGCTTGAGGACCAGGCGGTCACCATCCGTGAACGCGACACCATGAGCCAGGAACGCGTGTCCCTGGACAAGGTGGAGGGCTACCTGGCCGCACGGCTGATCGGCGCCTAGCCGTGGCGATCCAATACCGCGAATGGCGCGAGGGCGACGACCTCGCGCTGCTGGAGATCTGGGGCGACCCGGAAACCGACCAGGCGGGGCAGTTCCGCGGCACCCTCGCGCCCTCCGGCAACGCGCCGTGGCGGCGCTGCATCGTGGCCGAGGACGTCGTCGACGGTGTGGCCATCCCGGTTGCCGCCGGCGTGGTCCACGAGGCCAGCCTGCACCCGGAGCGGCTCTGGGTATATGTCGAAGTCGCCCGGGACCACCGCCGGGCCGGGATCGGCTCCACGCTGCTCATGATGCTGCGCCGCGAGGCGGAGGGATCGCCGTCGGGCGTTACCCGGCTGCGCTGCAAGGTGGAGCCGGGCACCACCGGCGCCGCCTTCGCAGAGGCGGCGGGCCTCACCCCGATCCAGCACACCCGGCTCGTCGTGGTGGAGCCGGCGGCCTTGAAGCTGCCCGTCTTCGGTGACGGTTCAGAGGAAGCGGCGTCGGAACGCATCGAGGACCTGGCCACCGGGTCGGTGGAGCTTTCCGACGTCGTGGGCCGGTACTACTCGTCCGTCCACGGCTGGGACAGCCCGGGCGAACTGGGCATCGGCACCGTGCAGCGGCTGTTCCTGGACGAGCTCAGCGGCGCGCACGGCGCGATCGTGCTGCGCGCCCCGAAAGCCAGCGCCTTCGGGTCCGGCGTGCCGGCAAGCCGCAAGGGCAAGATCCAGGCCTTCGCGATCAGCTATGCCCAGGGCAACTCTGATCACCCGTCCGATGTGTTCCTCGGCCACGAGCCGGAGCTGGACGCCGATGAGGCAGAGGCCGCCGTCCGTGACCTGCTGGCCCTCATCGCGTACCAGTACCCGGTGCTCATGGAAGTGGACGATTCAATGGAAGCGCTCCGCGCCGTCGTCGGGCCGCTGATGGAAGCGGGCAAGGCCCGCCGGCAGGGCTCCGAGACGTTCGTCGTCTCCGACTGATCCATCTATGTAACTGACCCATCTGTGTAGCAGCACAGGGCGTTCCCAGGCCTGGGAATGCCCTGTGCTGCTACACAGTTGGGTGCTCCGTTCGGGAAGTGCGACGGCGGTCCCTCGCCAGATCGGCCGCATCGAGCCTTTGGCGTTCCGCCTCGGAGATGGCGCCGCCGCCGAGGTCCGCCGGCATCCACCAGTCACCCGGCCGCACCGCCACGGGAAAGCCGGCGATTGCGGCGTCGATGCCTGCCTGAAGGGTCCTGCGGAGCCGCGCCGTTTCAGCCTCTGCGTCGATCCCCGGGGCCAGATGCACCGGCTCGCCGACATGCACCCGGACCGGCGCGCGCCAGACGCGGTGGAGGGGAAGGCCGTTGCCACGGGTCAGGATCCGGTGGGCACCCCAGACGGAGACCGGAATAAGAGGCACGCCCGCCTCGGCTGCCATCCGCACGGCCCCCGTTTTGCATTCGCGGACCTTGAAGCTGCGGCTCACGCCGGCTTCGGGCATGACGGCCAGGTATTCGCCGGCGCGGAGCCTGGCCACGGCGTCGTCGTAGGCCGCAGTTCCCGAACCGTGGGGCACCACCACCTGGCCCGCTGCGCTGATGAAAGGACCCGCCAGCCAGTGGTCCGCGGCTCCCTGGTGGATCATGAACCGCAGCTGCCCGCGGTTGTGCCGCCACAACACCAGCTCGGCAGCGGCGAAGTCCAGATAGCCGAAATGGGTGATGGCGACGACGGCACCCCGGCCCGGCAACACCGCCCTCGCAGCCTTGTCGCCACTTCGTGCTTTTTCGCCGGGCAGGTTTTGCTGCCCGGTCACGATCAGGCGGATCCGGAACAGCCACCGCAGGAACAGCCCGGCCCGGACGAGGAGGCGGTAGAAGCGGTCGCTGGCGGCTGGGGTCCAGGGCATACGGTGCTCGGAGGCCTTCAGTGCCGCCGCGGCGGCCAGGGGATAAAGCCGCTGGTGGACTGCACGTATTCACGGTAGCCGGGGCGGCCGGACATGGCCTTCTCTGCGAGCGGCTTCCCGGTCTTGGCGGCCAGCGTCCAGATCATCAGGGCAGGGGAGAAGACGGTCAGCACGCCGGGCCAGGACTCCGCCGCGACGAGGAAAAGGCCGGCCCAGACGGCGGCGTCGCCGAAGTAGTTGGGGTGCCGCGTGTAGCGCCACAGCCCGGTGTTCAGCACGGTTCCCCTTCGGGCCGGATCGCTCTTGAACTGCTCCAGCTGCCGGTCGCCCACGGACTCAAAGATGAACCCGGTCAGCCAAGCTGCCGAACCCGCCATGGCAAGAGGACCCAGCGGACCAGTGGCGAACATGCCCACCTGGAGGGTCAGCGAGACGAAGAACATCACCAAGCCCTGGGGCAGGTAGACGCGGCGGAGGGCGTAGGCGTTCCGGGAGCCGCGTGCTCCTTGGAGCAGCGCCACGTAGCGGGGGTCCTCATGTCCGCCGCGCGCCCGGCGGCCGATGTGCGTGCCAAGCCGGATCCCCCAGATGCCCGTCAGAACCAGCAGGAGCACCCGCCTGCCGCCGTCGCCTTCCCCGGCTGCGAGGACAAAGGAGATCACCGCGACGACGACAAAACCGGGACCCCACGCCACGTCCATCACCGAGTGCCGTGCTTGGCCGACGGCCACGGCATAGGTGACGGCGAGCACCAGCACCACGCCCAGCGCCGTCCATGGCAGGCTGGCAACGAACGCCTCCAGCGGAAACGGGCTCATGACAGTGGTCGCCGACTTCCTAGAGGACCAGCGGCAGTGCCTCGCCGGACGGGGGAATCACCCTGTCCAGGGCTGCGGCGGACGCGGAGGGCCCTGCCCCGGGAACTCCGGTCCGTTCCATGAAGGCCTTCATCAGGAACCCGGTGGCCAGCCTGTGCCACAGCCGGAGCCGCCGGAACATGAAGTGCCCCGCCCCGCGGAGCGAGACGTACCGCAGCTCCGCCGCTCCCGGTGCCGCCCGCCGAGCGAACCGCAGTGAGGCCGACGGGCTCGTCCACCGGTCCTCGTTCCCGTGAACGATCAGGACTTTCCGTCCTGCGACTGCGGACGCGGGAGTGACATCATTGAGCCACGGAGCCAGCGCCACCACGGCGTCCACGTTCGGTTCGTCCGCGGCGCAGACCGCGGTGAGGCCGCCCATCGAATGCCCCAGCAGGTAGATGGGCACGCCGGGGTGCTCCGCGCGGATCCTTGCCAGCGCCCAGCGCGCATCCTTCAGCGGGGTCATGTCCTCGCCGTTCCAGCCGCGCACGCTGTTCCGCAGGATCCACACTGCCAGGCCGTGTTTCCGGCCGGCGGCGTGCAGGTGGCGGGCGAACGGCACCATCCGCGCAGGGCTCAGGTGCCGGGCCTGGACCGGCTCGAAGCTGTGCGACTTGCCGCCGTGCAGGACCAAGGCCACGCCGCGGGTAGGACCGGACGGGGCCAGAACCGTCAGCACCGCTTCGTGGTCAGTTCGGCGTTGGCTCACTGCTGCATCCTCCGACACTTCGTCGTTCATTTACCAACCCTATGGCGGCCGCCGTAGAGTTCAAGCATGAGGTTTAACTGCTGATGGGTGCAGGTCACTCCCACGGTCATACCGGCCATTCGGAGCCAACCGCTGAAGCGATGGCTGCCCGCAGGAAAGCAAACAGGATTCTGGCTGCGGTGCTGGTCCCGCTGACCCTGCTGACCCTCGCGGCCATGGCGGCACTCTGGCCCTCGGGCAGCAAGGAGGGCCTGACCCTGGCCAACCCGTACGCCGCAGCTCCGGGTGTCACCTTCGACACAGGACGAATCCAGCGGGTGGTCACCGAGAGCTGCACGCAGGCGCCAGCCGGAGAAAACACAGCAACAAACTCCACAGCCCAAGGCAACACAGATGGCGGCTCGCAGTGCACCTTCGCGTTCACCGAGCCGGACAAGGGCGGCAACCCGGTCAAGGTGGTGATCAATCCTGACATCGCCAAGTCGCACGGGGTGAAGGTGGGCGACAACATCCGCTACCTGAACCTGTCCAACGCCCAGGCAGCGGTCACCGGCGCCGATGCCCCGGCGGCCCAGGGGTCGCCGTCGTACATTTTTGTGGACTTCGTCCGCACCATGCCGATTATCCTGCTGGCCATCCTCTACGCCGTCGTGGTGGTGGCCGTGGCGCGCTGGCGCGGGCTGCGCGCCCTGATCGGCCTCGTGGGCGCCTATTTTGTGCTGGGCAGCTTCATGCTTCCTGGCCTCGTGGAGGGCAAGCCGCCGCTCCTGCTGGCCCTCGTCGGCTCCACGGTGATCATGATCGGGGTGCTGTACTTCGCGCACGGCTTCTCGGCGCGGACCTCGACGGCGCTGCTGGGCACCATTTTCGGGCTGGGCATCACCGCGCTGCTCGCGGCCTGGGCCACCGACGCGGCGAACCTCGCAGGCGTGGGAAGCCACGACGCCGCCACGCTCGTGAACATCTCGGACAACATCTCCATTTCCGGCATCATCCTGTGCGGCCTCATCATCTCCGGGCTCGGCGTGCTGAACGACGTCACCATCACGCAGTCCTCCGCGGTGTGGGAACTGTATGAACTCGCGCCCAACACGAGCGCCCGCAAGCTGTTCTCCTCGGCCATGCGGATCGGCCGCGACCACATCGCCTCCACCGTGTACACCATTGCGTTCGCCTACGCCGGCGCCGCCCTGCCCATCCTCATCATCGTGATGCTCTACAACCGTCCGCTGGGGGAAGCGCTCACCAGCGCCGAACTGTCCGAGGAAGTCATCCGCACGCTGGTCGGCTCCATCGGGCTGGTCCTGGCGATTCCGGTCACCACCCTGATCGCCGTGCTGGTGGTCAAGGCCACGGGAGTCCGGGGTGCTGGTCTGCCTGAGCAGCAGCCGCGGGGGAGGACGGCCATAACCGCCGACGACGTCGACGACACCGGCGCGCTCGCGGCCGCCGCCGCGGTGGCTGGCCGGGAAAACGCCGACGCCGACGCTGACTCGCCGCCGCCGACCCGGCGCGGACGGCGTGCCGCCCAGCGGGAATAGATGCGGCGGTATGAGATGCAGCGGGATTGAGCGCCGCCGCCGGCATCCTGACGATTTGCCGGCTTTGAGACGATTTGCCCGGCTTTGAGACAATGGACGGGTGACTGTTGTAGCTACGCCTCCCGCCCCCCGGCTGGAACTTCCGCCGCTGAAACTCGGCCCCATCACCGTGCACACCCCGGTGGTGCTCGCCCCCATGGCCGGAATCACCAACACCGCCTTCCGCAGGCTCTGCCGTGAATACGGCGGCGGGCTGTACGTGGCGGAGATGGTCACCTCCCGTGCCCTCGTGGAGCGCACGCCGGAATCGCTGCGCATCATCTCGCACGACGAGGACGAGAAAGTCCGTTCCGTCCAGCTCTACGGCGTGGACCCCGGCACTGTGGGTGCGGCCGTCCGCATGCTGGTGGAGGAGGACCGGGCGGACCACATCGACCTCAACTTCGGTTGCCCCGTGCCCAAGGTCACCCGCCGCGGCGGCGGTTCGGCGCTGCCCTGGAAGATCGACCTTTTCACCTCCATCGTCCAGACCGCCGTCCGTGAGGCGTCCAAGGGCGGCATTCCTCTGACCATCAAGATGCGCAAGGGCATCGACGATGACCACCTGACCTACCTCGACGCCGGCCGGATCGCGCGCGATTCCGGTGTTGCCGCCGTCGCCCTTCACGGCCGCACGGCGGCGCAGTTCTACTCCGGCCAGGCGGACTGGTCCGCTATCGCCCGCCTGCGCGAGGCACTGCCGGACATTCCGGTGCTGGGCAACGGCGATATCTGGTCCGCCGAGGACGCCGTCCGCATGGTCCGCGAAACCGGCATCGACGGCGTCGTCATCGGCCGCGGCTGCCAGGGCCGCCCCTGGCTGTTCGGCGACCTGCAGGCGGCGTTCGAAGGCAGCGACCACCGGCACCGGCCCGGCCTGCGCGAGGTGGCCGAGGGCGTCTACCGGCATGCCGAGCTCATGGTGGAAACCTTCGGCAATGACGAATACAAGGCGCTGCGGGAAATCCGCAAGCACATGGCCTGGTACTTCAAGGGCTACGTGGTGGGCGGCGAACTGCGGGCGAAACTCGCCACCGTGCCCACACTCGAAGTGCTCCGCGAACTGCTGGACCAGCTGGACATGGACCTGCCGTATCCCGGCATCGATTCCGAAGGACCCCGCGGACGCGCCGGCTCGCCGAAGAAACCGGCCCTGCCCAAGGACTGGCTGATGAGCCGCCAGCTGAACGAGGACCAGTCGCGGGACATCGCCGCGGCGGAACTGGATGTGTCCGGTGGCTGAAAGCCGGCTGGCGGATGCCCGCACCACCCCGCAGGCGCTGCCGGGCTACGAAGCCCACGATTCCGCCCGCTGGGTGGAGGAGCCGCCCAAGAGCACGTACCGCTCGGACTTCGAGCGTGACCGCGCCCGCGTGCTGCACTCTTCGGCCCTGCGCAGGCTCGGCGCCAAGACGCAGGTGGTTGCTCCCGACACCGACGACTTTGTCCGCACCCGGCTGACGCACAGCCTCGAGGTGGCCCAGGTGGGCCGGGAACTTGGCCGCGCCCTCGGCTGCGACCCCGACGTGGTGGACACCGCCTGCCTCAGCCACGACCTCGGGCACCCGCCGTTCGGGCATAACGGGGAATCGGCGCTCAACGAGATGGCCCATGCCATCGGCGGGTTCGAGGGCAATGCCCAGACCTTGCGCCTGCTCACCCGGCTCGAGCCGAAGGTCCTCGACCCGGAGGGCAGGCCGGCCGGCCTGAACCTCACCCGGGCCAGCCTTGACGCAGCCGCAAAATACCCCTGGTCCGCCCTGGACGCCCCTGTGATCCACGGCCAGCGGACCAGCAAATTCGGCGCCTACGAGGACGACCTGCCCATCTTCAACTGGATCCGGGAAGGCGCCCCGGAACGGCGGTCCTGCCTCGAGGCGCAGGTCATGGACCTCGCGGACGACATCTCCTACTCGGTCCACGACGTTGAGGACGCGATCGTGGCCGGCCACTTCCAGTTGCGCTGGATGGACAACCCCGACCACCGGGCACGCGTGGTGGGCTACGCCAAGCAGTGGTACCTGCCGCACAACGATCCCGCCGCCATCGACGCCGCCCTGGCACGGCTGGAAGCCACGGACGTCTGGGTGCGCGAGGCGGACGGCAGCCGCAAGTCCATGGCAGCGCTGAAGGACATGACCAGCCAGCTCATTGGCCGCTTCTGCCAGAGCGCACTGGAAACCACCCGCGCCGTCTACGGTCCCGCGAACCTGACCCGGTACAACGCCGAGCTCATGGTTCCGGACGAGACCGTCATGGAGATTGCGGTGATGAAGGGCCTGGCCACCACCTTCGTGATGACCACTGACCACCGGCAGCCCATCTACGAACGCCAGCGCGAGGTCCTCCACGCCTTGGTCACGGCGCTGAACGCCTCCGGGGACCGCCACCTCGAGCCCATGTTCGCCGCCGACTGGCGGGAAGCTCCCGACGACGCCGCCCGGCTCCGCGTGGTCATCGACCAGGTGGCATCGCTGACGGACGGCTCCGCGCTGGCCATGTACGAACGGCTCGTGGGCAGCCTGCCCTCGCTTTGGTGACGGCCGCCATACGGCGGCTCCCGCCGTCGTACCCGGGGACTAGGATTGCTTCGTGGCTGGGCTGATTAAACGGGAAGACATCGATGAAGTCCGCCAGCGCACGGACATCAAGGAAGTCGTCGACGGCTACGTCACGCTTAAGGGCGCCGGCCTCGGCTCCTACAAGGGCCTGTGCCCCTTCCACGACGAGCGCTCGCCGTCGTTCACCGTCCGCCCGCAGGTGGGCCGCTACCACTGCTTCGGCTGCGGCGAGGACGGCGACGTCATCTCGTTCGTGCAGAAGCTGGACCACACCTCCTTCCACGAGGCCGTGGAGAAGCTGGCCGCGCGGATCGGGTACGAGCTCCGCTACGAGGACGGTGGCACCGGCCCCAGCCGCGAGGAAGTGGGCAAGCGGCAGCGGCTCCTGGACGCCCACAAAATCGCCGACGAGTTCTTCCGTGCCCAGCTGCTCACCGCCGGCGCGGCAGAGGGCCGGAAATTCCTGCAGCAGCGCGGCTTCGACCGGGCAGCCGCCGACCACTTCGGCGTCGGCTACGCACCCCAGGGCTGGGACGCGCTGCTCAAGCACCTGCGCGGCCGGGGCTTCACCGATGCCGAACTGAAGCTCACCGGTATGTTCTCCGAAGGCAACCGGGGCATCTACGACCGTTTCCGCGGCCGTCTGATCTGGCCCATCCGGGACATCGCCGGCGACACCATCGGTTTCGGCGCCCGCAAGCTGTACGAGGACGACCAGGGCCCCAAGTACCTCAACACCCCGGAAACCACGCTCTACAAGAAGTCCCAGGTGCTGTACGGGATCGACCTTGCCAAACGGAACATCGCCAAGGACCGGCAGCTGGTGGTGGTGGAAGGCTACACGGACGTCATGGCCTGCCACCTCGCTGGAATTCCGACGGCGGTGGCCACCTGCGGTACGGCATTCGCTGCCGACCACATCAAGATTGCCCGCCGCCTGCTGTCCGACGACGGCACCGGGGGAGAGGTCATCTTCACCTTCGACGGCGACGCGGCCGGCCAGAAGGCGGCCCTGCGGGCCTTTGAAGAGGACCAGCGCTTCGTGGCCCAGACCTACGTGGCGGTCGAACCCACCGGCGCCGACCCCTGCGACCTGCGCCAGACGCGGGGGGACGCCGCCGTCCGTGACCTGATCAGTTCCCGGCGCCCGCTTTTCGAATTTGCCATCCGCGCCACCCTGCGGCGGCACAACCTGGACACCGTGGAGGGGCGGGTGGCCGCGCTGCGCGAGTCCGCCCCCGTCGTGGCCCAGATCCGCGACGCCGGGCTCCGGCCCGGCTATGCCCGGGAACTGGCGGGATGGCTGGGGATGCCCATTGAAGACGTCACGCGGGCCGTGGCGGCCGCCGCGAAGCGCGGGGCGCCCGGTGTGCAGGCCTCGGGGGCGCAGGCGTCCGGGGCGCCGGCGTCCGGCGCACAAGCCGGCGGGGCAGCCGGCCGGTCCAACACAGCCGGATACAACCAAGCCCCGGGGAACGGCCAGAACGTGCCGGGCGTAGCGGCGCTCCCGCCGTCGGGCGTTCTTCCGTCCTTCCACCGTCCGGATCCCCGGGACCCGGTGGCGTCCATGGAGCGGCAGGCGCTCGAGGTGGCCCTGCAGGAGCCGGCCATGCTGGGCGGCGCAGCCTGGGAGCGGTTCGCGACCGCCCGGTTCGCCACGCCCGCCTACCAGGCCATCCACGACGCCATCCGCGCCACGGCTCCCGGCTTCTCCGGGGATGCCCTGCAGTGGGTGGAGGCGTTGCGGCAGGAGGTTCCGGAGCCGCTGCAGCCGCTGGTTTCGGAGCTTGCTGTGGTGCCGCTGCCGGCCCATACCGCCGAAGCGGTGCAGAAGTACTGCCGGGACATCCTCGCCAGGCTGTTCGAGCTGCAGATCACCCGTGTGAAGGCGGACAAGCTGGGGCAGCTGCAGCGGCTGGATGCCGCTGCCCACCCCGAGGAGTTCCAGCGGCTGAACAGGGAGCTCATGATGCTCGAAATGGAGCGCCGGTCGCTGCGCTCCGATGCCTAGCCTGAGGCAGCCTAGCGTGGAGCAGCGCCGGTCCCCAGAATGGGGTTTCCGGAACCGGGTCTCCGGAACCGGAAAGACGCCGATTTCGTTTCCGGGCAGGGTGTTTGCTAGGCTAGTACCCGCTTCATTCCTCCTTAGCTCAATTGGCAGAGCATTCGACTGTTAATCGAAGGGTTGCTGGTTCAAGTCCAGCAGGAGGAGCGCACAGTCCCCGTTCCGGGTTCCGGAACGGGGACTTTTTTATACCCGGGAGGGGTATTTCTGCGCAGTATTGGCGCCGATTTCGCATTGCGGCAGAACGTTTGCTAATGTCATACCTGCTTCATTCCTCCTTAGCTCAATTGGCAGAGCATTCGACTGTTAATCGAAGGGTTGCTGGTTCAAGTCCAGCAGGAGGAGCGCACAGTCCCGCGGTTGGCCCCAGAGCCGGCCGCGGGACTTTTTTGTGCCGTCAGACGAAATCCATCTCCACCTGGAGGAAACGCTCGGCCTCGGCTACGGCGGCTTCAAACGCTTCCCTCTCCGTGGGGGACTTCCGCGGTTCGCGGGGGTGCCACTCGTGGGGCGAGGAGTGCACGCGGGTGAAGCCGCCGTCGGGCGGGGCGTAGAAGATGCCGAACCGCTGGACGGGCCATTCGGGGGAGGTCTCGGGGGCCACCAGCAGCGCAGCGTTGAAAGCCGGGTTGAACCACTGGGCTATGGGCCGGCGCCGGTCCTCAGTGAAAAGTCCCGCCGCATAGAGCGCTGCCGACTGCGCACTGGTCTGGGTGCACAGCCGGTCCCACCACAACGGCAGAATGCCGGAGTCGCACCGCTGCCACGTGGCCGGAAGTGGAGGATGATCCTGCCAGTGGGGCACGTAACAACTTTATCGCGCAGGTACCCGGGCGAACAGATGGCCCGGCACCGGGCGCATCCTGTCTGGAGTCTTGTCTGGAGGCACGGCCTGGCCCAGGGAAGCGACGGGTCAGGGCCTGTTCCACGGTCCCGGATTGACGCGGTACAGCAGTGCAGAACCGACGACGGCGCCCACCAGGATGCCCAGTGCCGCGTTGCCCATCATCCTGCCGGCGAAGAAGCCGGCCACGGCGCCGAGGATGGCTCCGAGGAACAGCCCTCGGCCGTTGCGGTGGGGTTTGCGGGTCATGGAGCCAGCCTACCCGCCACGGCCGGGGGACCGGCCCGTGGCCGGGGAACAACCATGACCGTCAGTGGATGGAAGGCACGGTCCGGGGCCGGACCACAAGCCACAGGGCCGCCGCGGCGAGGAAGATGCAGCAGGCCTGCACCGCGCCCATGGGAGTGGCGGAATTACCTCCCAGCCAACCCACGACGGGGGAGATGATGCCTGCCATCAGGAAGGTGGACGCCCCGAGCAGCGACGCCGCCGTGCCAGCCTGCGCTCCGTGGCTGGCCAGCGCCAGGACCTGCACGCAGGGGAAGGTGAACCCGGTGCCCAGGATGTAGAACCACAGCGGCACCATGACGCCCCAGAGCCCGAACCCCAGCTGGTCGAACACGACGATCAGCACGGCCATCAGGAACATCCAGGCGGTGGAGCAGGCCAGGATCCACTGCGGCGGGACCCGCTTTATCAGCCGGGCACTTGTCTGGACCCCCGCGACGATGCCCAGCGAGTTGATGCCAAAGAGCAGGCCGTACTGCTGGGGTGAGAACCCGAAGACGTCCTGGAAGAGGAACGGGGAAGCCGAGAGGTAGGTAAACAGGCCGCCGAAGTTCATCCCGCCCAGCATCAGCAAGCCCACGAAGATGCGGTCGGAGAAGAGCACGCCGTACCGCTGCCGGGCCGTCAGGCCGGACTGGCCCCGCTTCTCCCGCGGCAGCGTCTCCCGGACAAGCACGACGGCGGCAAGGATCACCGCTGTGCCGTAGCACGCCAGGAAGACGAAGATGCCCGGCCACGCCATGACCAGGAGAAGCTGGGACCCAATGACGGGCGCCAGGATAGGCGCGAGCCCGTTGACCAGGGCCATCCGGGAGAACATCCGGACCATGGCGTACCCGCTGAACAGGTCGCGGACCATGGCCATCGCCACCACGCCGCCGCCGGCTGCGCCGATGCCCATGAGGACCCGGAACACGCCAAGGGTCGCGATGTCCGTGGAGAGCGCGGCGCCCAGCGAGGCGGCGATGTGTAGCGCGGTGGCCAGGATCAGCGGGAGCCGGCGCCCGAACTTGTCGCTGAAAGGGCCCACCACCAATTGCCCCAGGGCGAAGCCGACAGTGGTGCCGGTGAGGGTGAGCTGGACAGCAGCTTCCGAGACCTTGAGGCTCGCTTCCAGGGCGGGGAAGGCCGGCAGGTAGAGGTCCACCGTGAACGGCCCGAGGGCTGTCAGGGCGCCGAGTAGAAGGATGTAGAGGAATTTCTGCCGGCGGCTGAGCGCATCGCCCGGGTTGGTGGTGGTCACAGAGAACCATCCTAGGGCTGACAGATCAGACTTTTACAGCGTTGGAGGGCTCGCCGGGGCTATTTCCAGAAGTTCCGGCTGAACCTGAATGATAGTTTTGTCAGCGGGGGCGCGCGGGCGAACCGGAAACCCCCGAAGCAGTGAAGAAAAATCGACAATGGAACCAGTTAGGCGGAACCTATGAGCGGGCGTCACAGCGGGCGGGCCAACCAAGGACTGCGTATCACTGCGCTGCCAAAAACGTTGAGGCTCGCCGTCAAACTGGTGCCACGCCAGCTCAATGACGAGATCGCGCTGGCGAAGATCGAGGCAAAGCGCAAAGGCAAGCAGCTTGGCGTCGCCGGCGCCTTCTTCGGCGTGGCCGCCGTCTTCCTCGCGCTGCTGGTCACCGGGCTGATCGTTGCCGCCATCATGGGCCTGGCCACCATCATGCCGGCCTGGCTGGCGGCCCTGCTCGTCAGCGCGGTCTTCCTGCTCATTGCCCTGATTGGCGGACTCATCGGCCTCCGGAAGTTCAAGCAGGCCATGCCGCTGATTCCCGAGGACACCGTCCGCGGCCTCAAGCATGACCTGGGCATCGCGAAGGAGGGCTCGGACTTCGACGCCGCCGTGCTTGATCCCAAATCGCCCCAGGCCAAGGCCGCCGCGGAAGCAAAGGCCGCCGAGAAAGCCAGGGAGAAGGCCGACAAGGAAGCCAAGAAGGCTGCCGAGGCCGTGGACGTTCCCGTGCCCACCGAGCCTGAACTCCGCCGCCGGCTGAAACAGCGCCGTGACCACCTGACCGGTGTGCGGGATGAGCTTGGCGAGGAACTGGACGTCAAGACCCAAACCCAGGCTCTCCTCGGTGTCGCGAGGCACCGCGCGGCGGAGGGCAACGAGAAGTTCCAGGAGGCCCGCCAACGTGCGGCCGAACACTTCGCCGCAGTGTCGGCGTCGGCCCGCTCCGGGGCCTCGGAGGCTTCGCTGCCCGGCCAGTTGGAGGCGCGCTGGAAGCCGCTCCTTGCGCTCGCAGCCTCCACCGCCGTCCTGCTCACCCTGCTGCGGAAACTCTTCAAGAGCTGAGCTTTGCCCTGAACGAAGACTGTACGAGGCCGCCGGCCGTGGAGAGGAAGGCCTGATGAGATTCATCGGCGCTGGTTCCCGTCCCGGCCAGCCGCATGTCGATCGCGATCTGGTCTATACCGTCCCCAATCTCCTCACGGTGCTGCGCTTCATGGGCGTGCCGATCTTCATCTGGCTGGTGCTGGCCCAGAAAGAATACGGACTTGCCGTGCTGGTGCTGGCCATCATGGGCAGTACCGACTGGGTGGATGGCTACATCGCCCGGCGGTTCAACCAGACCTCGAAACTGGGGCGCGTCCTGGATCCCATCGCCGACCGGCTGGCCCTGATAGCCGTCGCGGTCACCCTGGTGATCGCCGGCGTCGTGCAGTGGTGGTACCTGGCGGCGCTCGTGGTTCCCGACGCCGTCCTGCTGGGCATGTCGCTGTTCTACTTCCGCGGACACCCGGACCTGCCCGTCAGCCTGGTGGGCAAGGCCCGCACCGGCCTGCTGCTGCTGGGAACTCCGCTCCTGGTGCTGTCCAAGCTGTCCATTCCGTTCGCCGGCGCATGGTTCGTTGCGGCCTGGGTGGTCTTGGGGCTGGGGCTCGTTGGCCACTGGATTGCTGCCTACAACTATTTCTGGGCGATCAAGCGCAAAGGAAAAATGCTGACGGCCGACGACGGCGGGAACGGCTGATGGTCTGGGTTGCGGTTTTGCTCGCGGTCATGGGCGCCTTTTGCCTGGCCTTTGGTGCCCAGCGCCAGGGCAGCGCCGTTCAGAGGGACACCGGCGGCCTGGCGCTGAGCTCCAACGGTTTCCTGCGCCTTCTGCGGAACCCGCGGTGGGTCTTTGGCCTCCTCCTGCTTTGCATGGGGATGGCCATGAACTCCGTAGCACTGGTCACGGCACCCCTCACCGTGGTGCAGCCCATCGGCGCCATCGCCCTGGTGATCACCACCGTGGTTAACACCAAGGACCAAGGGCTGAGCATCAACCGCGCCACGGTGGTAGCAATCACCGCATGCGTGACGGGCTCGGCACTGTTCGTGCTGCTGGCAGTGTTTGTCACGCAGGAAAGCCACCACGTCACGCCTGAGGACGAGATTACTATTGTGCTGCTGCTTGCCCTGGCGGTGGGCATCTTCGGCAGCCTCGCCGCCATGTTCAGGCACCGCATGAGCGCGTTCATTTACATCCTGGGCGCCGGCATCCTGTTTGGTTTCGTGGCCGTGCTGACGCGGATTATCGGCAAACACCTCCTGGATCCGAACGGCCTGCTCCTGCTGAACGTGCCGTGGTATTCGGTGGTGGCCATCGCAGCGGCCGGGGGACTGGGGTCCTGGTTCGTCCAAAGCGCGTACTCCACCGGCCCGCCGGACCTGGTGATCGCCGGCCTCACCGTGGTGGACCCCATTGTGGGCATCGCGATCGGTATCACGATCCTCGGCGAGCTGCGCCCCGATGTCCACGCCGTCCTGGCGATTGCCATGGGTACGGCGGCAACCCTTGCTATCGTGGGGGTAATCGCCCTTTCACGACACCATCCCGAGGTCACCAAACGGAAGAAGGACGTTCGGAAGGCCACGGGCAGGGCGTCCCACTAGCCGAGTTTTACTGCGGACCAGGCAAGAATGTGCCGGTGCATGACGTGCCGGCACCGGCCAGTGTGGTCAGCCGCAGCCGAACACCATGACCACCAGGAGCTTTCTACGTGACCATGCCCGACGCCCAGCGTCCACTGACCATCCTCATCGCGGCGGACACCTACCCGCCCCACGTCAATGGAGCCGCCCAGTTCGGCTACCGGCTGGCCAAGGGCATGACGGCGCGCGGACACAACGTGCACGTGCTGGCCTGCCGGCAGGACAAGGGCAAGAGCTTTACGGAGTTCCGCGCCGAAGCCACTGTCCACCGCCTCCGCTCGCACAGCGTGTTCACGCACGAATACTTCAGGGTCTGTTTCCCCTGGGAGATCAAGAAGGAAATCAGCCTGCTGTTCGACAAGGTCCAGCCGGACGTGGTGCACATCCAAAGCCACTACATGATCGGCGAACGCGTCCTGTACGAGGCGGTGAAGCGCGGCGTCCGCGTCGTGGCCACCAACCATTTCATGCCGGAGAACCTCAACCCCTTCCTGCCGTTCCCGCAGTGGTTCAAGGACATCATCGGGAAGATCTCCTGGAAGGACATGGGGAAGGTGATGGGACAGGCGGACGTCGTCACCACGCCCACGCCGCTGGCCGCCAAGGCGATGCACCGGCATGCCTTCCTGCGCAAGGTGCTGCCGCTGTCCAACGGCATCGACTCGGCAGCGTACGAGCCCAAGCCGGACGAGGTCATTGAGCCGCACGAACACCCCACCGTACTGTTTGCCGGGCGGTTGGCTGAGGAGAAGCACGTTGACGTGCTGATCAAGGCGGTGGCCGACACCCCTGCCGACCTGAACGTCCATCTTGAAATCGTCGGCGGCGGCGAGGTGCGGCCGTCGCTCGAGGCCCTGGTGGAACGGCTCGGACTGCAGAGCCGGGTGAAGTTTCTGGGCCTGGCCAGCGACGACGAACTCCGCGAGGCCTACATCCGGGCCGACCTGTTCTGCATGCCCGGTACTGCCGAATTGCAGTCGCTGGTGACCCTGGAGGCCATGTCCGCATCGACGCCCGTCCTGCTGGCGGACGCCATGGCCCTTCCGCACCTGGTGCGCGACGGCGAAAACGGGTACCTGTTCACGCCGAACGACAGTGCAGACCTCGCGGAGAAAATCACCCGTATTTTCCGCCTGCCGGTCGAGGAACGGAAAGCCATGGGCAACGCCAGCCGGTGCATGGTGGAGCCGCACAGTATCCAGGGGACGCTGCAGACGTTTGAGGACCTGTACTACGGGGCGAACTACGAGGACAAGGTGGTCTAGGGTCCTGCCCGTCAGAGGGCCAGCGGCGTCTGAAGTGGTCTGAAGCGGTTCGCCGGTTTGCTAGAGTAAATCTGCCCGCCGACGACGGGCCCCTTCCGGGCCGGCGCTGGTCGGGCGCACCTTCCGGTAAACAGGGCAGGTGCACGGGGCTATAGCTCAGCTGGTTAGAGCGCGGGACTCATAATCCTAAGGTCCTCGGTTCAAGTCCGAGTAGCCCTACCTCCAGAGCCCTGATCTGCGTCTTCGCGGATCAGGGCTCTTTTCATTTTCCGCCCGCCTGGGATATGTTACTGACCAGTAACTATCCCGCCGGCGCCGTGGTATTCCACTTCGGACGCTGGCCAGTGCGAAGGAGCGCCATGTCCGCCGCTGCAACTGACATCAACAGCCTGCCCTACGCCGACGGCGACTTCTTCTCCTTCGAACAGCTTCTCAGTTCCAAGGAGCAGGACAGGCTGGCCGAGGTCCGTTCCTTCCTGGCCCGGGAAGTAAAGCCGATAGCGGTGGACTGCTGGAACCGTGCCGAATTTCCCCTGGACCTGATTCCCAAGCTGGCCGAGCTCGACCTCGTCAGCCCGGTGCGACGCCAGGGCCATTCCAATCTGTTCGCCGGCATCGTGCACGCTGAAGTTACCCGCGCGGACACGTCCATCGCCACCTTCATGGGTGTGCATGACGGCCTTTTCACCGGTTCCATCGAGGCGCTGGCTTCCCCGGAACAGCAGGATGCCTGGCTTCCGGACATCTACTCGCTGCGCAAGATCGGCGCCTTCGGGCTGACGGAACCCCTGGGCGGTTCGGACGTCGCCGGCGGGACGCGCACCATGGCCAGGCGGGACGGCGACCGCTGGATCCTCAACGGCGCCAAACGCTGGATCGGCAACGCCACCTTCTCCGACTGGGTAGTGGTTTACGCGCGCGATGTGGCCGACAACCAGGTCAAGGCTTTCCTCGTGGACACGGGACTGCCCGGATTCAGCGCAACGAAGATCGAGAACAAGATTTCGCTGCGGACGGTGCAGAACGCCGACATCACCCTCGAAAACGTGGCGGTGCCGGACTTCTTCAAGCTGGCCAATGCCAACAGCTTCCGCGACACCAACAAGGTGCTCAAGGTAACCCGCCTCGCTGTAGCCTGGCAGGCGGTGGGCCAGCAGCTCGCCGCCTTCGACGTGGCCCGGCGCTACGCGGTGGAACGGCACCAGTTCGGGCGCCCGCTGGCCTCCTTCCAGCTGGTGCAGAGTCAGCTGGTCCAAATCCTGGGGAACGCGGTCAGCTCCATGGGCATGATGGTGCGGCTCTCCCAGCTCGAGGATGCGGGTCGGGCCAAGGATGAGCAGTCGGCCCTCGCCAAGGCGTTCACCACCGCGCGGATGCGGGAGAGCGTGGCCATCGGCCGCAGCCTCCTTGGCGGAAATGGCATTGTGACGGACTTCGAGATGGCAAAGATCTTCGCCGACGCCGAGGCGATCTACTCCTACGAGGGCACCCACGAAGTGAACACCCTGGTGGCCGGCCGGGCCATTACCGGCGTCTCCGCGATCGTCTAACAGGCGCGATGGTCCAAGCGCGATCCTCAAGTCAGTTCAGCGGCAGCAGCACCGAGGGACGCAGGTCCAGGATGAAGGACAGCGGATTGAGGTACTCCTCTCCGCGGCGGACGCCCCAGTGCACGCACGGTGAGGGACCGCAGTGGCCGGCAAGCAGGGTGCCCACCACGGCACCCTTGGCCACGGAAGCGCCCTTCTTGAGCGTGCTCCGCACCGGTTCGAAGCTGCTGCGGAGTCCATTGCCGTGATCGATGGTGATGACGGGCCGGTCCACGACCACACCCACAAAGCTGACGGTTCCGGACTCCGGGGCGGTGACCGGACCGCCGTCGGACGCTGCTCCGAGGTCCACGCCCCGGTGCCCGCTCAGCCACGGTTTGTCCGGCGGATCGAACGGACGCAGGACCGCCGGCCGCGGCGCAAGTGGCCAGCGCCAGCCCGCCGGCGCCGGCGTCGTGGCCCGGGAAGAAATCGTGGCGAGGGAAAAGACCGGGACGCCGGGAGCTGTTCCTGGAGCAGGCGGTGCGGGCGCGGCGGAAGGTGCGGCAGCCGCCGTCGTGAGCAGGAGCACCGCCGCCATCACGTAGGCTTTCATGTCCCCAGCATGGTCGCCCTGTCCGCCTGCCGGAACGGGACCTTCGGCCTATGTGGAAAACGAGGCCTGGCGCGGCGGAACCGGTGCATTTGCCGCGGTCCGCTGTAGTACACTTGGTGGAGCAGTTTGCTGTGCCCTCAACGCATTCCATTTCGTGGCTAGCGTCAGCACGCCCCATTCAGGAGTGCGGGGGAGCAGCAGCTGACTACGCGTATCCAGCCCTCCACAACCGGTAAGCAGTTGCTTGCTGCTGCGGAGGATTGTGCCTCTTGCGGTCAGGTCCGGCAACGGTCCTGATGAGATGTGCAATGGATGCCAGGAGCCTGTGCCCGCCCGGGCAGGGCTAAATAACCGTCAACTATTGGCAGGGTAAGAGCGGCCGCGGCCGCTCTCATGAATGACCTGCCGGAAGGAGCGTCGGCATGCCCGTCGTAACCATGCGCCAGCTGCTTGACAGCGGCGTCCACTTTGGACACCAGACCCGCCGTTGGAACCCGAAGATGAAGCGCTTCATCTTCACCGAGCGCAACGGCATCTACATCATTGACCTCCAGCAGTCGCTGTCCTACATCGACCGTGCCTACGAGTTCGTCAAGGCCACCGTTGCCCACGGCGGCACCGTGCTCTTCGTCGGCACCAAGAAGCAGGCTCAGGAAGCCATTGCCGAGCAGGCCACCCGCGTTGGCCAGCCGTACGTCAACCAGCGTTGGCTCGGCGGCATGCTCACCAACTTCCAGACCGTTGCCAAGCGTATCCAGCGTATGAAGGAACTCGAAGAGATCGACTTCGACGACGTCGCCGGCTCCGCTTACACCAAGAAGGAACTGCTGCTCCTGCGCCGCGAGCTGACCAAGCTCGAGTCCAACCTCGGTGGTATCCGCAACCTGACCAAGGCACCGTCCGTGCTCTGGGTTGTTGACACCAAGAAGGAGCACCTCGCTGTTGACGAGGCCAAGAAGCTCAACATCCCGGTTGTGGCCATCCTGGACACCAACTGCGATCCGGACGAGGTCGACTTCCCGATCCCGGGCAACGACGACGCCATCCGCTCCGTGAACCTCCTGACCCGCGTTGTTGCTGACGCCGTTGCCGAGGGCTTGATCGCCCGCAACCAGCGCGCAACCGGCACCACCGAGACTCCGGAAGAGCCGCTGGCTGAATGGGAGCGCGAGCTCCTCGAAGGCAGCAAGGCCGAGGAAGCTCCGGCTGCCGAGGCTGCTCCGGCTGCCGAGGCTGCTCCCGCCGCTGAGGAAGCCCCGGCTGACGCCGAGGGCACCGACTCCGCGAAGTAACAACTTCATCGGGATTTCCGGGCGCTGTCCGCAGCGTCCGGGCAACTGACAGGATGGCCGCTCACCCAGTGAGCTGCCGTCCTGTCGGTCCGTACACACAAAAATTTTCTAGACAGAGGGGTTCACATGGCGAACTACACTGCCGCTGATATCAAGGCTCTGCGCGAGCGCACCGGCGCCGGCATGATGGATGTCAAGAAGGCTCTCGACGAAGCCAACGGCGACGCCGAGAAGGCGATCGAGATCATCCGCATCAAGGGCCTGAAGGGCGCCACCAAGCGCGAAGGCCGCTCCACCGCTGAAGGTCTGGTTGCTGCCAAGGTCGAGGGCGGCGTCGGCGTAATGATCGAGGTCAACTGCGAGACCGACTTCGTCGCCAAGGCTGACAAGTTCATCCAGCTGGCTGACAAGGTCCTGGCCATCGCCGTCGAGTCCGGCGCTGCCGACCTCGAGACCCTGCTCGCCACCGATGTTGAGGGCAAGCCGCTGTCCGAGGTTGTCGTCGAAGAGGGCGCTATCCTCGGCGAAAAGGTTGTTGTCCGCCGCATCGCCCGCATCGAGGGTGCCACGGTCGACGCTTACCTGCACAAGACCTCCAAGGACCTCCCGGCCCAGGTCGGCGTCCTGTTTGCTGTTGACGGCGAAGGCGAAGCAGCTGCAACCGCAGCCCACGACGTCGCCGTGCACATTGCGGCAATGGCCCCGAACTACCTCTCCCGCGAGGACGTTCCGGCGGACCTGGTCGAATCCGAGCGCCGCATCGCCGAGGAAACCGCAAAGGCCGAGGGCAAGCCCGAAGCTGCGATGACCAAGATCGTCGAAGGCCGCGTTACCGGCTTCTACAAGGGTGAGGTCCTGGTTGACCAGGCTTTCGCCAAGGACGCCAAGAAGTCTGTGGCGCAGGTCCTCGAAGAGGCCGGCGTCAAGGGAACCGCCTTCACGCGTTTCCGCGTCGGCTCCTAGTCTGACACGCAAGGGGTGGCCACTTCGGTGGCCGCCCCTTTTGCATGCACCGGCCACATAAGAATGTGAGCGCTGGCCGGATGCGCGATAACCTAGCTCAGAGTTCACCAAACGGAAGGCACCATGGAAGCCGTCAATACTCCCGTCCAGTCAGAGAAGAGCAGGCGCCGGGTCCTCCTGAAGCTGTCCGGTGAAGTCTTCGGCGGAGGCAAGCTGGGCGTCGACCCGGACACCGTCCGCGCAGTAGCCAAGGAGATCGCCGCAGCCGTTCCCGACGTCGAGGTGGCCATCGTGGTTGGCGGTGGCAACTTCTTTCGGGGTGCCGAACTGTCCCAGAGCGGCATGGACCGTTCGCGTGCCGACTACATGGGCATGCTGGGAACCGTCATGAACTGCCTCGCGCTGCAGGACTTCCTGGAGCAGGCCGGTGTTGAGACCCGGGTCCAGACCGCTATCACCATGGGACAGGTGGCCGAGGCCTACATTCCTCGCCGCGCCATCCGCCACATGGAAAAGAACCGCGTGGTCATTTTCGGTGCCGGCGCAGGCCTGCCGTACTTTTCCACGGACACCGTGGCTGCCCAGCGTGCACTCGAGGTGCACGCCGACGTGGTGCTGATGGCCAAGAGCGGCGTGGACGGTGTGTACACCGCCGACCCGAAGAAGGACCCGGCGGCGGAGAAGCTGGAGAACCTCAGCTACGACGACGCCCTCCGCCGCGACATCCGCGTCATGGACCAGACCGCAATGACCATGTGCAAGGACAACAAGCTCTCCATGGTGGTGTTCGGCATGGAAGGTGAAGGCAATGTCACGCGCGCCATACGCGGCGAAAAGCTGGGAACGCTGGTCACACCCTAGTTACAGCTAGGATATTTCTAGGACGGTTCCGCCCATTGGGCGGGACCAGGATTATGAAATGCCCGGTTGGCCGGGAACCAATTTCTGAGGAGAGATCGTGATCGAAGAAACCTTGCTCGAAGCCGGGGACAAGATGGACAAGGCTGTTGAGGTAGCCAAGGAAGACTTCGCCTCGATCCGCACCGGCCGCGCCACCCCCGGCCTGTACAACAAGGTCATGGTGGAGTACTACGGAACCCCCACCCCGCTGCAGCAGCTGGCGTCCTTCGCGGTTCCCGACGCCCGCACCATCCTCATCACGCCCTACGACAAGACCGCCCTGCGCGACATCGAGCGTGCGCTGAGCGATTCCGAGGTCGGCGCCAACCCGTCCAACGACGGCAACGTCATCCGCATCACCATCCCGGAGCTGACGAAGGAACGCCGCAAGGAATACGTCAAGATCGTCAAGTCCAAGGGCGAGGACGCCAAGGTGTCCATCCGCAACATCCGGCGCAAGGCCAAGGAAACCCTGGACCGACTCGTCAAGGACGGCGAGGCCGGCGAGGACGAGGGCGCCCGTGGCGAAAAGGAACTCGACGTGATCACCAAGCAGCACGTCGACGGCATCGACGAGCTCCTCAAGCGCAAGGAAGCTGAGCTGCTCGAGGTCTGATGGGCCAGGCACAGCAGGCCCCCGGTGCGCGGGCCCGAACCCGGACCCGCCAGCCAAGGCCCAACCCCACCCCTGGGGCGGGGCGCAACCTGCCGGCGGCTATCGCCGTGGGCCTGGCCATGCTCCTTGCGGTGCTCGGCGGGCTGCTCTTCCTGCCGCTCGGCTTTGTCGCCGTCGTCACCACCTTTGCAGCCTTCGGCGTGTGGGAGATCTTCCGCGCGCTCGAAGCGAACGGCACACGCCTGCCCATTGTGCCGGTCATGGTGGGCACGGTGGCGATGCCCTTCTCGGCCTACTTCGGTGGTCTGGAAAGCCTGCTGTTCGCGATGCTTGCCAGCAGCGTGGCGGTGCTGCTCTGGCGGTCGGTGGAAAGTGCAACGGGTTCGGCCCGCAGCATTTTCGCCGGGGTGTTCACCCTCGCCTGGGTGCCCTTCCTGATCAGCTTCGCCGCGCTGCCGCTGCACGTCCAAGGCGGCGCCTCCCCGGTGGGACCGTGGCCCGGCGGAACCGTCCCGGAGGGTGCGTGGCAGATTGTCATCCTGCTGCTCCTGGTGGTTTCCAATGACACGTTCGGCTACCTCGTGGGCGCCCGGTTGGGTAAGCACCCCATGGCGCCAAAGATCAGCCCGAAGAAGTCCTGGGAAGGTTTCGCCGGATCCATCGCGGGCGCCATGCTCGTTGGTATCCTGGCCAGCATCTTCCTGCTGGACAAGCCCTGGTGGGTGGGTGTTGTGCTGGCAATCGGCATGGTCGCTTCCGCCACCGCCGGCGACCTCGCCGAATCGATGGTCAAACGCGAACTCGGCGTCAAGGACATGAGCAGCATCCTGCCAGGACACGGCGGGGTGATGGACCGGCTGGACTCAATCGTGTTCGCCTCGCCGGTGGCCTTCATGCTGTTCGTCCTGTTCTCCGGGACCTGAGTAGTCACCGGCCTGGGTTTTCCGGGCAGGGTTTTCCGGCAGGGGCTCTGGCATCCGGCCCTCCGCAACGCCCTAGAATAATGCGGTTACGACCCGCCGAAGAAGTATCGAAGGAAACATGGTGAGAGTGGACAGCAAGCGTCAGATTCCGGCGTCGTTCGGACGCGTCGCGCGGACCGACTACGGCTACAACGCCAAGCAGGTGGACCAGTTCCTCCAGCAGGCCCGCGTATCACTGGAGACGCCCGAGGCTGCCGCCCGCCCCATCAAAAGCGCCGACGTCCGGTCCGTGTCCTTCGACCCCGTGAAGGGCGGATACTCGGCCACCGCCGTGGACGCCGCGCTGGACCGGCTTGAAGACGCCTTTGCCCGCCGGGAACGGGACGACCTCATCGCCGAACGGGGCGAGGACGCCTGGCTCCGGCAGATCGGACAGCTTTCCGGGACGCTCCGCGGCCGCCTTCACCGGCCCGACGGAGAGAGGTTCCGCCGCCCGGCCAAGAAAAAGGCACGCAGCTACAACACCAAAGACGTGGACACCCTGTGCCGGGACCTGATCGGTTACCTGGAGCAGGACAAGCCCCTCAGCGTCGACAACGTGCGCCGGGCGGTCTTCCGGCCCGCCGTCGGCACGGACGGCTACGAGGAGACCCAGGTGGACGCGTTCCTCGACCGGGTGGTCGAGCTGATGGCCGCCATCGACTGACGGCCTGGCCTACCGGCGGCCTGGCAGCCCACTGACGGCCCGGCCGCTCAGCGTTCCGTGGCCAGCGGCCGCTCGGGTGTGTGCAGCCTGGTCATCACCCGCGTGATGGTCCGCGGCACCCGGGAACTGGTGGCACGCGATGCCAGGACCATCACGGTGAAGGCAGCCGGCACCGTCCAGGCCGCGGGCTGCGCCAGCCACGGCGGCGTTCCCGCCACACCGAGCACCGTCCCCGCCACCATGGCGCCGCCACACAGGAGGCCGCCGGTCACCATGCCGGCGATGGCACCGGCGTCGGTCAGGCCCCGCCACCAGATGCCGAGCAGCAGGACCGGGCAGATGGTTGACGCCGTGAAGGCGAAGACCAGGCCCACGCTGCCGGCGAGTGCCAGCGAGTCCGTCATGAGCGCCAGGCCCAGCGGAACGGTGATCGAGACCAGTGCCGCCACCCTGAAGCCGCGCACACTGCCGCCCAGCACGTCCTGGCTGATCACACCGGCCAGCGAGACGACGAGTCCCGACGTTGTGGACAGGAACGCGGCGAAGGCCCCCGCCACGACGAGGGCAGACAACAATTCGCCGGCCGGGCCCCCAACGAGACGGCCCGGAAGCAGCAGCACCAGGGCATCCGCCTGCCCCGTCCTGGCCAGGTCCGGGGCGAACAGCCTGCCGGCCAGGCCGTAAGCCGTGGGAAAGAGGTAGAACACGGACAACAGGCCCAGCACGATCAGCGTGGTCCGCCGCGCCGAGTGCCCGTCAGGGTTGGTGTAGAAACGGACCAAAACGTGCGGCAGGCCCAGCGTTCCGAACAGCAGGGCAACGAGGAGCGAGATGCTCTGGTAGGGGCTGGCCGGACCCGCTCCGCCCGGATTCGTGGCCGCTGCAGCCAGCGCCGGGGAGCCGTCGTCTGCCAGCACCAGCAGGATGAAGATGAGGGGCACGGCCAGTGCCGTGAGCTTCAGCCAGTACTGGAAGGCCTGGACGAAGGTGATCGAACGCATGCCCCCGGCCACCACGGTGAGGCACACCACCACCACGACGGCGGTTGAACCGGACCAGGCCGGCAGGCCGGTGGTGGTCCGGATCGTCAGAGCAGCGCCGTGCAGCTGCGGAACGATGTAGAGCCACCCCACAATGACCACAGCCACGCTGGTGACACGGCGCACGGCCCGCGAATCGAGCCTGGCCTCGGTGAAATCGGGGATTGTGTAGGCCCCGGAACGCCGCAGCGGCGCGGCCACGAACAACAGAAGCATCAGATACCCGGCGGTGTAGCCCACCGGATACCACAGGGCATCCGTGCCGGACAGCAGGATCAGGCCGGCCACGCCCAGGAAGCTGGCGGCGGACAGGTACTCCCCGCCGATTGCCGACGCGTTCCACCACGGCGGCACGGTTCGGGAGGCGACATAGAAGTCGCCGGTGGTGCGGGAGATCCGCAGCCCGTAAAAGCCGATCACAGCCGTTGCCACGGACACGGCCGCTACCGCCGCGATGCCCACTGCCGGGTTCACCGGAGCATCTCTTTCCGCCGCATCATCTGTCCCCGGCGAGGTCGCGGTAGCGGACTTCGTTCCGTGCGGCGCTGCGGATGTACAGCCAGGCGCTGATTCCGGTCACAGGGTAGATCCCTGCGCCCAGCAGCAGCCAGTCGAACGGAATGCCGGCAATCCGGGTCTGCGCCAGTCCGGGTATCGCACCCAGCAGCAGCGGAAAGGCGCCGAGGATCAGCAGGAAGCCGCCGGCCACCACCAGGGCAAGCCGGAGCTGGGAGCGGATCAGCGAGCGGACAAACACCTGGCCGACGGCCGACTCCTCGGCGGACTCCCGCGGTTCGGCCGGCGGTCGCGCCGCTGAACGGGGCGCCGTGACCCTGACGCGCGTCATGCCTGCGGCCGGATCCTGGTGGCCTCAAGCTTCTCGCGGACGGCCGGCAGGTGCCGGCGGCTGATCGGCAGTTCAGCGTCCTCGACAGACACGCTGGGGCGGCCGGCGGCGAGCTTGAGGTGGGAGACGTGGGCGAGGGCCACCAGGTAGGAGCGGTGGGTGCGGATGAAGCCGGCGTTCGCCCACTGCTGTTCCAGGTCGGCAAGGGGAACCCGGATCAGGTAACTGGCATCGGCGGTGTGGAGCCGGGCGTAGTCACCCTGCGCCTGGACGTATGTGACGTCGTCGCGCCGGATCATCCTGGTGGTGCCGCCCTGGTCCACCGTGATCATCTCCGGCGCGGCACCGCCGTCGCGGATCAGTTCACTGATCCGGCCCACGGAGCGGGCCAGCCGCTCGGCCCGGACCGGCTTCAGCAGGTAGTCCACGGCCGCAAGCTCGAACGCCTGCAGGGCGCAGTCCTCATCCGCTGTCACGAAGACGACGGCGGGCGGCCGGCTGCTGCGGGATATGGCCCGTGCGATGTCCAGGCCGGATACCGCCGGCATGTGGATGTCCAGGAAGACGGCGTCCACCGCCTCGGCTTCGAGAACCCGGAGGGCCTCGGCACCGGATGAGGCGCGGAGGATGGTGCCGATCCTCTCATCGCGGCCCAGGAGGAAGGCAAGCTCCTCAACCGCGGGCAGCTCGTCGTCGGCGACGAGAACGTTAATCATGGTCCTAGGGTATCTTTCGGGCCCACAGCTTCGGGCCTGGGAACCTCCGGTGCCGGCAATTTCACGCGTCGTGGTCCGGCTGGGACTTGGGGACCCGCATGGTGATGAGTGTGCCCTCGCCGGGAGCCGTCTCGATCACCAGGCCGTGCTCGTCGCCGTACACCTGCCGGAGCCGGGCATCGACGTTCCGCAGGCCCACGTGCTCGCCGTCCAGGTGGCCGGCCAGCATGGACTGCAGCTGAACCGGATCCATCCCCACGCCGTCGTCCTCGATGGTGACCTCGGCGAACGCGCCCGAATCGTTGGCGGAGATGGTGATGTGACCCGGCCCCTCCTTCGCCTCCAGGCCGTGTCGGACCGCATTCTCCACGAGCGGCTGCAGGCTCAGGAAGGGGATCACCGTGCTCAGCACCTCCGGCGCGATCCGCAGGCTGACCTGCACCCGCTCGCCGAACCGGGCCCGCTCCAGCAGCAGGTACCTGTCGATGCAGCGCAGCTCCTCGGCCAGCGTGGTGAAGTCCCCGTGCCGCCGGAACGAGTACCGGGTGAAGTCCGCAAACTCCACCACCAGTTCCCGCGCCCGGGCTGGATCGGTGTTGATGAAGGAGGCGATCGCGTTCAGCGAGTTGTAGATGAAGTGCGGGCTGATCTGGGCGCGGAGGGCCCGCACCTCCGCCTCCATCAGGAGCGTCCGGGAGGCGTCCAGCTCGGCCAGCTCCACCTGCGTGGCCACCCAGTCGGCCACTTCGGTGGTTGCGCGCACCAGCCCTGCCCCCGCCTGCGGGGCGAAGGCGGCAACCGCTCCCACCACACGCGAGCCGGCCCGGACGGGAGCCACGACGGCGGCCGCGACTGATCCGGACTTGGGGGAACGAAGCTGCAGGTCGGCGGCGTTGAAAACCTGGGTCCTGCCATTGGAGAGCACATCTGCGGCGAGCCCCATCAGCCCGGGACGCAGTTCCTCCGCAGTCCCGTCCCAGGCCAGCACACCGGACACATCCAGGATGGCCAGCGCGTCACAGCCAAGCAGGGTGCGAAGCTGGCGGCTGGCCTTGGCGGCGCCCGCGGGGTTCAACCCGGTCCGCAGGTGCCGGCCGGCTTTCGAGGCGGCGTGGAGAGTGTTGTAGGTGGCCCGCTCGGCATCGGTGCCCAGCTCCCGGAAGGAGCGCAGCACCTTGAGTCCGACGGCGACGATGATGGCCACCGCGAGCGCGATGACGGCCACGGCGGCTGCGGAATAGAGAGGGGAATCCGGCATGCTGCCCAGCGTAGCGCGTGCCGTTTGGCGCAGCATCGCCGCCGTTGGCCGACCCGCAGCGCGCAACCACTGGCTTATCATCCCTGCCGCGACGCACAGTGATGGCAGTCACATCGGCTGGTGGGGTGCGGCCGTGTGGGAAATTAATCTCGATGAGGAGGAATGATGGGTAACGATGCCCGAACCCAGGACGCGGCGGCGTCCGTGGACTTCGAGGAAGTCCAGGCCACGCAGCAGTTCAAGGACCTGCGCAAACGCCACCGCAGCTTTGTGTTTCCGATGGCCGTCGGGTTTCTGCTCTGGTACTTCGCGTACGTCATCCTTGCCGCCTACGCCGTGGACTTCATGTCCACCAAGGTGTGGGGCAACATCAACGTGGGCATCATTATGGGGCTGCTGCAGTTCGTGACCACGTTCGCCATCACCGGCTGGTACGTCAGCTACTCGAACCGGCGCCTGGATCCGATCGCCGCGGACATCCGGCACGGCATTGAAGGCCACGAGTATGACAAATCCGGCAACAGCGCATTGGGCGGAGGGGCAAAGTGATCACCATTCCCGCAGCGGTTGATGTCGCCGCACTCAAAGACACCACGCTGCTGAACATGGGCATCTTCGCCCTGTTCGTCGCCGTCACCATGGTCATCGTTCTCCGGGCCAGCCGGAACAACAAGACGGCGGCCGACTACTATGCCGCCGGCCGTTCCTTCACTGGCTCGCAGAACGGCACCGCCATCGCGGGCGACTACCTGTCGGCGGCCTCCTTCCTGGGCATCACCGGCGCCATCGCCGTCAACGGCTACGACGGCTTCATGTACTCCATCGGCTTCCTGGTCGCCTGGCTCGTGGCGCTCCTGCTGGTGGCGGAACTGCTCCGGAACACCGGCAAGTTCACCATGGCCGACGTCCTTTCGTTCCGTCTCAAACAGCGTCCGGTGCGCATCGCGGCCGCCATCTCCACGCTGGCCGTCTGCTTCTTCTACCTCCTGGCCCAGATGGCCGGCGCCGGAAGCCTGATCTCGCTCCTGCTCGGCATCAGTGACTGGGGCGGACAGGCCCTGGTGATCATCGTCGTCGGTGCGCTGATGATCATGTACGTCCTGATCGGCGGCATGAAGGGCACCACCTGGGTGCAGATCATCAAGGCCATCCTGCTCATCGCCGGTGCCGCCGTCATGACGCTCTGGGTTTTGGCCATCTACGGGTTCAACCTTTCCAGCCTGCTGGGCGGCGCGGTAGACGCGGCCAACAACCCGGCTGTGCTCAACCCCGGCCTGCAGTACGGAAAGACGGAAACCTCCAAGCTGGACTTCATGTCCCTGGGCCTTGCCCTGGTGCTGGGGACGGCCGCCCTGCCGCACGTGCTGATGCGCTTCTACACGGTGCCCACCGCCAAGGAAGCCCGCAAATCGGTTGTGTGGTCCATCTGGCTGATCGGGCTGTTCTACATCTTCACCCTGGTCCTCGGCTACGGCGCCGCCGCACTGGTGGGGGCGGACACCATCAAGGGCGCCCCGGGCGGCGTCAACTCCGCGGCGCCGCTGCTGGCCTTCCACCTGGGCGGCCCGCTGCTGCTGGGCTTCATCTCGGCCGTGGCTTTCGCCACGATCCTCGCCGTGGTGGCCGGCCTCACGATCACCGCCGCCGCCTCGTTCGCCCATGACATCTATGCCAACGTCATCGCGAAGGGAAAGGCCGACGCCGACACGGAAGTTAAGGTGGCCCGCCGCACTGTGATTGTGATTGGCATCCTCGCCATCCTGGGCGGAATCTTGGCCAACGGCCAGAACGTGGCGTTCCTGGTGGCCCTGGCGTTCGCCGTGGCGGCCTCTGCCAACCTGCCCACCATCATCTACTCCCTGTTCTGGCGCCGGTTCACCACGCAGGGCGCCACGTGGAGCATGTACGGCGGGCTCGCGTCGGCCATCATCCTGATCGCGCTCTCCCCGGTGGTGTCGGGCACTGCGACCTCCATGATCAAGGGCGCCAACTTCGCTGTCTTCCCGCTCAGCAATCCCGGCATCGTGTCCATCCCGCTGGCCTTCCTGCTGGGCTGGCTCGGCACGGTGCTGGACAAGAGGCAGGAGGACCGCGGCAAGCAGGCCGAAATGGAAGTCCGGTCACTGACCGGGATCGGCGCCGAGAAGGCGGTGGAGCACTAGCCGCTTCCGGTTCGCGCAACCTCAGTCCCCGGGTATAACGCGTCCCTTACTAGGCCCTACTTAGCTAGGCCCTACTTAGTGAGCCCAAAAAACAGGCAGGAGTCCCCGCGCACCGCGCGGGGGCTCCTGCCGCGTTTGCCGCCGTCGGACTGGCGGTCGGGGGAAAGGCTGCCAGGGACTGGGCTCCGCCGGGGGTAAGCCTGCGGCTCAAGGTGAGTGGTGCCCTCCGGCGTGTTCGCCGTGCGGCACTGCGAACTGGCCTGCCGTCGATGCGGCGAGTCCCGGCGTCGTGATGGCCGCAACCAGCACTGCTCCGGTGAAGGCGGCGGCGAGCAGCGTTCCGGCGCCCAGGCGGCCCGATGCGTTCTGGCCCGATCCGCGGGGAAGACCGGGGGATCTGCGGCCGAGCCATAATGTGGCCGAGAGGATCATGAGGGTCAGCAGCAGGGCGGCGAGGTGGCTGATGCCCAGCCCCGCCATGCCGCTCCCTGCGCCCAGAACAATGGCCGCCACGTGCGCCGTGGCAGCGGCGGGCAGCAGGAGGGCGGAGGCCCTCGGCAGCGGGAAGCGGTTCCTGCTCAGTCCGGCAACCGTCCACCCCAGCAGGGCCACGCCCCAGAGCAGGGCGGCCGCGGCGCCGGCCGCCCTCGCTGGGAGGGCAGGGCCGACGGCCGCAAACAGGCTGGAGGCGACGGCGAGGTTCACCGCTGCCGCGCCGAGGCCGGCAAAGCCGGCGAAGAGCCGCACGGCATCGGAACGGAACGTTTCCTGCGATGCCGGGGTTTCCTGGGTTGCCGCGTTGGCCTGGCCGGTCATTATCTTTGTGCGCGGGGTCGTCATCTAGGCACGGGCTGTGGCGGGGACCTTGTCCAGGGACAGGCCGACGCCGAGCAGCAGGACGGCGCTCG
Source organism: Arthrobacter globiformis (assembly GCF_030817195.1). Classification (NCBI taxonomy): domain Bacteria; kingdom Bacillati; phylum Actinomycetota; class Actinomycetes; order Micrococcales; family Micrococcaceae; genus Arthrobacter; species Arthrobacter globiformis. The sequence goes on from NZ_JAUSYZ010000001.1 coordinate 1,909,508, forward strand.
CCAGGTGGAGAACGTTGTCCGCGCCGTTGAGGGCAATGATGTTGAGCGGCGAGCTGAGCAGGAACAGCCCGAGGATACCGACCAGCAGGTATACCGCGCCCACTGTCGTGTTGACGGTGCGTGCAAGCTGGACGTCCTTGACCCCCGCGTAGAGCAGTGCGGCGCCGATGGCCAGGTGGATCACGTTGTGCAGCGGGTTGACCTCGAAGATGATCAGGTTGGCGCCTTCGGTGGAGAAGAAGCTGACACCCGAAGTCACGGCGAAGCCGACGAGGCCCACCAAGAGGTAGACAGCTCCGAAGACTGTGGCGACAAGACGGTTAGGTGAGTTGCGCATGGCCCAAATTCCTTCCGGTTGCTGGCAGGGTCAGATGCCCTGGCCAGATTTTCGGAGCCCCGGTCGGGACTCTCGGAAGCAATTCGGGTCCGATGTGCGCTTGGATGGGTGGCGGTCAGATAAGAGTCAGGCCTTTGGCCGGAGCCGGATGGTGACCATCTTGAGGTCGTCCTTGCCGGCGAAGCGGTACACGAGTTCGATGTCCTTGCCCCGGCATTTGATGAGCCCGGCGATATCCGCGATGTTGTTGTCGCCCTCGTTGCTGACTTTGAGGTCGTCATAAGCCGTGGTGCAGGAGGGATCCAGTTGGAGGCTCTTAACGCCTGAATCGAACTCCTCCCGTGACAGCTGCTCCTTCAGGCTCGGGTCCATGTAGTCGTTGTACGCCTTGTTGGTGTCACCGGCGATGACCAGCTTGGTGAAGCTGTCCGCGAGATCCCCGGCCTGCCGCGTGGCTCCGCCCACAAGGTTCACGAGGAGCAGCACTCCGACGGCCACCAGCAGCAGCACGCCTGCCACAATGCCCACGACGATCCAGAGGCCCTTCCGGTTGTTGGCCGGAGGCATGCCGGGCAAGCCGAACGGGGCAGGCGGAAGCCGCCGCCGGCCAAGGGGCTGCTGCGGACCTGGCGGGTAGGGGCCGGGCTGTTGTGCGCCGGGCTGCTGCGGGGGGAGCGGGGGATTGCTCAAGGGTGGGCCTTTCCGGCACCGCACCAGCGGCGCTCCAACTAACGGGGGCACAGCCGGCGCCCGGTCACTCTTGTGCAATAGCCTATAGCGCCGGTGGCCCGGAACAGCGATGTTTGCCCGTGGTTACGGCTGGCTGTCGCAGTCAGGCTTCCGCTGAGTTGCGCTCAAGCAATGGCTGGATCCGGAAAGGTATCAGTTCACCCATGGCCAGGGCGGTATCGGTCCTCTCGACGCCGTCGCAGGCCAGAATCTTCCCGTTGATCCGGAAGAGGTCTTCGGCGTCCAGCGCCACCACGCGCAGCAGCAGGTCGGCCGAGCCGGTCAGGCCATAGCCCTCAAGGATTTCCGGCACGGCTGCCAGTTCCTCGGCAAGGGAGCCGAGCTTTTGCTGCTGGACATGCACCGAGATGAAAGCCATCAGCGGATAGCCCAGGGACACCGGATTGATCCGCCGCTCGAACGACAGGAAGGCGTGCTTCTTCTCGAGCTGGGCCATCCGCGCCTGGACGGTGTTGCGGGAGAGGCCGAGCTTCTGGGCGAGGGCCACCACAGTGCGGCGCGGGTCCTGTGCCAGGGCGGAGAGCAGCCGGGTGTCTGTGCCATCCAAAGCTTGCATAATGCGCAAGGCTAGCACGGTCTGAAGCCGCCAAATAGTGCATTGTGCTCAGTTTTCCGCGTGGTGGTTGTACCACCTGAACATTGTGAGTATGGTCACAATTAACCGGGGCAAAGGCGCCCGGGAGGCCGGAATGCGGCGGTATCACGAGTCCTGCCGCGGGATGGTTACACGACGTCAGAAGGTTGCGGCAACAGTGGTGACAGACGATGCGGGCCAGGGCGGAACAGCCGCCGGCCGGAACAACAACACAGGGCACCAGGGTGGCGCAGGCCACAGCATGGTCCAGCTGATCACCCCTGCGGGGGAACGCGTCAGCCATCCGGAGTACGACCCCTGGCTCAAGGACGTATCAGACGAGCAGTTGTGCTCGCTCTACGAGGACCTGGTGGTGATTCGGCGGATCGACAAAGAGGCAACCGCGCTGCAGCGCCAGGGTGAACTTGGCCTTTGGCCGCCTCTGCTGGGCCAGGAAGCCTCACAGGTGGGATCCGTGCGGGCACTGCGGGAAGACGACTTCATTTTTCCCAGCTACCGCGAGAACGGCGTGGCCTACTGCCGCGGAGTGGACCTGGCGGACATCCTGCGTGTTTGGCGCGGCGCTGCGTCCGGCGGCTGGGACCCGTACACGGTCAACATGGCCATCCCGCAGATCGTCATCGGCGCGCAGACGTTGCATGCGACCGGGTACGCCATGGGAATCCAGAACGACGGGGCCGACTCCGCAGCGATTGTGTACTTCGGCGACGGCGCCACCAGCGAGGGCGATGTCAACGAGGCCATGGTCTTTGCCGCCAGCTTCCAGGTGCCCCTGGTGTTCTTCTGCCAGAACAACCACTGGGCCATCTCCGAACCGGTGCGCGTCCAGTCCCACACCCAGCTTGTGGACCGCGGGACCGGCTTCGGCATCCCCAGCATGCGCGTCGACGGCAATGACGTGCTTGCGGTTATGGCAGCCACCCGGGTTGCTCTCGACCGTGCCCGCCGGGGCGGCGGTCCCACTTTCATCGAGGCCGTCACCTACCGGATGGGCCCGCATACGACGGCGGACGATCCCACCCGGTACCGCGACGCCAATGAGCTAGAGGACTGGGCAGCCAAGGATCCCATCGGGCGGGTCCACGCGCTGCTTGACCGCAAGGGCCTGTTCACCGAGGAGTTCGAAACTGGCGTGCGGACCAAGGCAGACGCCGTCGCCCGTGAACTGCGTGCAGGCTGCATTGGCATGCCGGACCCCGAGCCTCTCGACGTCTTCAAGCACGTCTACAGCACCCCCAATTCCTGGCTGGACCGCCAGCAGGACCACTACTCCCGTTACCTTGCCACCTTCGGCGATCCCGAAGCGGCAACACAAGAAGAAGGTGCACGCTGATGACGCAGATGACCTTTGCGCGGGCAATCAACTCCGGCCTCCGCAGATCCCTCGACAACGATCCCAAAGTGGTCCTCTTGGGCGAGGACATCGGCGCCCTGGGCGGCGTCTTCCGCGTGACCGACGGGCTGCAGAAGGACTTCGGCAAGCACCGCGTCGTGGACACGCCGCTGGCCGAGTCGGGCATCGTGGGCACGGCGGTTGGCCTGGCTTACCGCGGCTACCGGCCGGTGGTGGAAATCCAGTTCGACGGCTTCGTCTATCCCGCCTTCGACCAGATCGTGTCCCAGGTGGCGAAGATGCACTACCGCAGCCGGGGCACCGTGAAAATGCCCATCACCATCCGCATCCCGTTCGGCGGCGGCATCGGGTCGCCGGAGCACCACTCCGAGTCGCCGGAGGCCTACTTCGCCCACACGGCAGGCCTGCGGGTGGTCACTCCGGCCAGCCCGCAGGACGCCCACACCATGATCCAGCAGGCCATTTCGTGTGATGACCCCGTGGTGTTCTTTGAGCCGAAGCGCCGCTACCACGACAAAGGCGAGGTGGACGAGTCGCTGGATCCCAACTCAGCCCCGCCGATGGGCCAGGCCCGCGTGGTGACGGACGGCAGTGACGTCACGCTCGTGGCCTACGGGCCACTGGTGAAGACGGCCCGCGATGCCGCCACGGCGGCCGCGGACGAGGGCGTCTCGGTTGAGGTCATTGACCTGCGGTCACTGGCTCCCGTGGACTTCGCCACCGTTGAAGCCTCGGTCCGCAAGACGGGCAGGCTGGTGATCACCCACGAGGCCGGGCAGTCAGGCGGGCTCGGCGCAGAGGTCGCGGCCAGCATCACCGAGCGCTGCTTCTACCATCTGGAGGCGGCACCGGTCCGCGTCACCGGGTTTGATGTGCCGTACCCCTATTCGAAGGTGGAGATGCACCACCTTCCGAATCTTGACCGGATCCTCGACGGCGTCGATCGCGCGCTGGGCCGGCCGAATTCGCTGAGCGGGCTGGAAGGATGACCGCCACCATGATCAAGGAATTCCGGCTGCCGGATCTCGGCGAAGGACTGACCGAATCTGAAATCGTCAGCTGGAAGGTGGGGGTCGGGGACACCGTCAGCCTGAACCAGATCATCGCCGAGGTGGAGACCGCCAAAGCGGTGGTGGAGCTGCCCTCGCCGTTCGCGGGCGTGATCACGGCCCTGCATGAACAGCCGGGAACCGTGGTGGAGGTGGGCAAGCCGATTGTCTCGTTCGAGGTAAAGGACGACGCCGGTAACCAGCCCGGCCCTGCCGCTCCGGCTGAAGCGCCGCTCCCCAAGAGGGAACCCAACCTGGTCGGGTACGGCGCCGTCGTCGAAAGCATCGGCCGCCCCGTCCGCCGGCAGCGCACGCTCCTCGAGCCCGCCGAAACCAAGCCTGCGGTGGTTGAGCCTGCCGAAACCAAGCCGGCCGAAACCAAGGCCCCGGCGGTTGAGCCTGTCGAAACCAAGCCTGTCGAAACCAAGCCGGACGAAACCAACCCCGCCGAGCGGCCCCGTTCCACGCCGCCCGTCCGGAAGCTGGCCAGGGACCTCGGCGTGGATCTGGAGAAGGTGGCGGGGACCGGCCCCGGCGGACTGATTACCCGTGACGATGTGCGCAATTTCGTGGGAGGCGGGGATCTTCCCGCGGCCGCCCAGGAGCTCGCGGCACAGGAAACGGCACCAGAGTCCGCGTCGGCCCGGCGTGACCGTGAGGTGCGTACGCCTATCAAGGGTGTCCGCAAATTCACGGCGGCCGCCATGGTCAGCAGTGCCTTCACAGCGCCGCATGTGACGGAGTTCCTGACGGTCGACGTCACTCCGGCCATGGAACTGCTGGCCAGGCTCAAGGAAAGCAAGCCCTTTGCCGGCCATAAGCTCACGCCGCTGACCCTCGTGGCCAAGGCGGTCCTGATCGCACTGCGGCGCAATCCTGGCCTGAATGCCAAGTGGGATGAGGCCAACCAGGAGATCGTTCAGTTCAACTACGTGAACCTCGGCATCGCGGCCGCAACCCCGCGCGGCCTCACCGTTCCCAACATCAAGGACGCCGACCGCCTGACGCTCGTCGACTTGTCCGCGGCGCTCGCAGGACTGACGGACACCGCCCGGGCCGGCAAGAGCAGCCCGGAGGACCTCTCCGGCGGCACCATCTCCATCACCAACATCGGCGTCTTCGGGATCGACGCCGGCACACCCATCCTCAACCCGGGGGAGGCCGCCATCCTGGCCATGGGCGCCGTGCGCAAGACCCCTTGGGAGTACCAGGACCAGGTCGCGCTGAGGGAGGTCATGACGCTGAGCCTGTCCTTCGACCACCGGCTGGTGGACGGCGAGCAGGGATCCAGGTTCCTGGCCGACGTCGGCGCCCTCCTTGCGGATCCCGGCATGGCCTTCGCGATGGCCTAGCCGCAGGCAGCCTGCCGCTCGGGCTCGAGCGGCAGGCAACCCGGAACCACACAGCCTGCAACCAAAACGGGGCACTTTGAAGCCGCAATCGGGGTGTACCCGCTGAAACCCCGGCGTGTCCATGCCAAAGTGCCCCGTTTTGGCGCCGGCCAACCGGCCAGCAGGGTTACTGGGCCAGCGGACTGTCTGTCACCAGCAGGGCCGCAAGCGCCATGTTCTCCAGGAGGGGCCGCGCCGACTTGATGGCCATCCGCCGGCCGTGGTTGCGGACAGAGTGCGGCGTGGAGTTGATCAGGCCGAACGTCGCGTGGGCGCGCATCCGGAGATCTGCCGTATCCGTTGTGCCGTGGATGCCAGCCAGCACGTCCACCCACACTTCCACGTAGCTGCGCTGCAGGGCACGCACCTGGGCCTGGTCCTCGCTGGTCAGGTTGCTGAAATCCCTGTCCTGCACCCGGATCACGTCGGGGTTGCTGAGGGCAAAGTCCACGTGGAACTGCACCAGCCGGGTCAAGGCGGCGGAGGGATCGGCGGCGGCGTCCACCACGCGGCGGCCGCCGTCGAGCAGGTCCTGGCTGACGGTGAGCAGCAGCGCACCCAGCACGGCCTGCTTTCCGGGGAAATGGCGGTACACGGCGGGTCCGCTCACACCTGCTGCAGAGCCCAGGTCCTCAAGGGAGACCCGGTTGAACCCGTTGACGGCGAAGAGCGTGGCCGCTGCGGACAGGAGCGCCTGCCGCCGGGACTCCTTCGCCCGGCTGCGTTGCGTGGGGCCGGATGTCTCATGGCCGGCTATGCTCTGGCCGGCAGCGGTGAGCTCTCCGTGATCTGTGGTGGGCACTTTTCCTCCTCGGAACCCAAGAACTCTACCAACATCCTGTGTTGGACATCACAGTTACTAGAGACTAACCTAAACTCAGTTACGAGACACTAACCGAAATGCGGCAGGACTGCCGCCGGAAGTGCCCGGGAATGGAAGCGGTCAATGGAGACACTCGCCAGCCGGCTGGATACCGCCGGCAGCGCGTTCGAGGCCAACAGCCTTGCGCAGCGCGCGCTCGCCGAAGAGCTGCGGAAACGGCTTGCGACGGCGGCCGTGGGCGGGCCGGAGAAATCCCGCCAGCGGCACATGGCCCGGGGCAAGCTGCTTCCCCGGGAGCGGATCGACCGCCTTCTCGACGACGGCAGCCCCTTCCTCGAGATCGCCCCGCTGGCCGCGAATGGCATGTACAACGACGATTCACCCGGCGCCGGCATCATCACGGGCATCGGCCTGGTGCACGGCCGCCACGTGCTGGTGATTTCCAACGACGCCACCGTCAAGGGCGGCACCTACTATCCCATGACGGTGAAGAAGCACCTCCGGGCCCAGGAGATCGCGCTCGAGAACCGGCTCCCGTGCATCTATCTCGTGGATTCCGGCGGTGCCTTCCTCCCCAAGCAGGACGAGGTCTTTCCGGACCGGGACCACTTCGGCCGGATCTTCTACAACCAGGCCCGCATGTCCGCTGCCGGTATTCCCCAGATCGCTTCCGTCATGGGCTCCTGCACCGCGGGCGGAGCCTACGTACCCGCGATGAGCGATGAGACGGTGATCGTCCGCAACCAGGGCACCATCTTCCTGGGCGGGCCGCCCCTCGTGAAGGCCGCCATCGGCGAGATCGTCAGCGCGGAGGAGCTCGGTGGCGGCGACGTGCACTCCAGGATCTCCGGCGTTACGGACCATCTCGCCGAAAACGACGAACACGCCCTGCAGATCGTCCGCGACATCATCGCCACGCTTCCCGGGCCCGGCGCGCCGGCCTGGGATGTGGACACCGCCGTCGACCCTGTTGCCGAGCCCGGCCAGCTCTACGGCGCCGTTCCCACGGACGTCAACGCGCAGTACGACGTCCGCGAAGTGATCGCCCGGCTGGTGGACGGCAGCCGCTTCCACGAGTTCAAGAAGAACTACGGCGCCACCCTCGTGACCGGATTCGCCAGGCTCCACGGACACCCGGTCGGCATCGTGGCCAACAACGGCGTGCTGTTCAGCGAGTCGGCACTCAAGGGCGCCCACTTCATTGAACTGTGCGACCAGCGGGGCATTCCGCTGCTCTTCCTGCAGAACATCTCCGGCTTCATGGTGGGCAAGGACTACGAGCAGGGCGGCATTGCCAAGAACGGCGCCAAGATGGTCACCGCCGTGGCCACCACGCGCGTGCCCAAGCTGACCGTGGTGATCGGCGGGTCCTTCGGTGCCGGCAACTACTCGATGTGCGGCCGGGCCTATTCACCGCGCTTCCTGTGGATGTGGCCCGCCAGCCGGATCTCCGTCATGGGCGGCAACCAGGCCTCCAGCGTCCTGGCGACCGTCAAGCGCGACCAGTTCGAGGCGGCCGGGCAGGAGTGGTCCGCAGCGGACGAGGAAGCCTTCAAGGCACCTATTCGGCAGCAGTATGAGGACCAGGGCAGCCCCTATTACTCGACGGCCCGCCTGTGGGACGACGGAGTGATTGACCCCGCGGACACCCGCACCGTGCTGGGCCTGGCTCTCGACGTCGTGTCCCGCGTTCCGCTGCCGGAGACCTCCTTCGGCCTCTTCCGAATGTGAGCCCCGGGATGACTACAGACAACATGTTCCGCACCGTCCTGGTGGCCAACCGCGGCGAGATTGCCTGCAGGGTGATCAGGACCCTGCGCGCCATGGGCATCCGTTCGGTTGCGGTCTACAGCGATGCCGACGCCGGTGCCCGCCACGTGCGCGAAGCCGACGCCGCCGTCCGGATCGGCCCCGCTGCGGCGGCCCAGAGCTACCTCAGCATCGAGGCGGTCATCAGGGCCTGCCAGGAGACCGGCGCCCAGGCGGTCCACCCCGGCTACGGATTTCTCAGCGAGAATGCGGACTTCGCCCGGGCACTGGATGCCGCCGGCATCGCCTTCATCGGACCCGGGGCCGAAGCCCTGGATGTCATGGGGGACAAGATCCGATCGAAGAACCACGTGGCCGGGTACGGCGTTCCGGTGGTCCCGGGCATCGCCGAGCCCGGCATGACGGATGAGGAACTCATCGCCGCCGCCCCGGCTGTGGGTTTCCCCCTGCTGATCAAGCCCTCGGCGGGTGGCGGTGGCAAGGGAATGCATGCTGTCGAGCGGCCGGAGGACCTGCCGGCCGCCCTGGCAACCGCGCGGCGCGTGGCTGCGAGCGCGTTTGGAGACGGCACCCTCTTCCTGGAACGCCTGGTGACGTCCCCGCGGCACATCGAGGTGCAGGTCCTGGCCGACGCGCACGGCAACGTGATCCACCTGGGGGAGCGCGAATGCTCCCTGCAGCGGCGGCACCAGAAGGTCATCGAGGAGGCCCCGTCACCGCTGCTGGAATCTCTGTCCGACGGCGAGGCAGTCCGTGCGAAGATCGGCGAGGCCGCCTGCCAGGCCGCCCGCAGCGTCCACTACGTCGGCGCCGGCACGGTGGAGTTCCTCGTCTCGGACGACTCCCCGGACGAGTTCTTCTTCATGGAAATGAACACCCGGCTCCAGGTGGAACATCCGGTGACGGAAATGGTCACCGGCATCGACCTCGTCGAATGGCAGGTGCGCGTCGCCGCCGGTGAGGTGCTCACCGTCGGACAGGACGACGTCGAACTTAACGGCCACGCCGCGGAGGCCCGCGTCTACGCCGAAACCCCGCACCGGAACTTCCTGCCATCCTCGGGCGAGGTGGTGCTCCTCGACGAAGCAGGCGGCCTCTTCACGCCCGTGGGGCGGCCTGGCCCCCAAAGGACTGCGGCTGCCGGCGGTGGTTTCCAAAGCCAGGACGTCCGGATCGACTCATCGCTGCTGCCGGGGCTGGAAATCTCCAGCGATTACGACCCCATGCTGTCCAAGGTCATCGCCTGGGGAACGGACCGCAAGGCCGCCTTGGACAAACTGGACGCGGCACTGGAGCGGTACACCGTCCTTGGCATCGATACCAATGTGGAGTACCTGCGGCTCCTGATTAATGACGACGACGTCCGCGCCGGCCGCCTCGACACCACGCTGATCGACCGCAAGATGCCGGAGCTGGCGTTCCGGGACATCGGAGACACCGAGCTCACGGCAGCCGCCCTGCCGTTCTGGCTTGGCGACGTCGAGGCTGTTGAAACCGGCGGGGGACAGGTCGGGGGACAGACAGGTCCCCGGTCCCCATGGGACAGTGCCCGGGGCTGGCGCCTCGGAGCGCCGGCGCCGTGGCGGGTGAGCTTCGGCCTTCCCGGCGGTGCCATGGCCACCGTGGCCATCACCTGGCAGGGCGACGGCGACGCCCTGGTCCGCGTCGACGACGGACCGGAGCTCGAGGTGCGGGTCCTGGGCACCGGACTCGATGGCACCCGACCTGACGTCATCAGATTCGAGCTGGGGGACCAGCAGCACACCTTCGCCATTGGTCTGTCACGGCAGGAACATGCCGACGGCGGCCGTCGCCGGGCTGTGCGGGCGGGGCATGTCTACGTGGGCCACGGCGGCTGGTCCTGCGGGCTCGAAGTCCTCACCCGCGAGTCCCGCCTGGAGCGGGTGCTGGCCGCCATCGAACGCGAAGAGGGCGCCGCCGATCCGGAAGTCCGGTCACCCATGCCCGGGACCGTCGTCTCCGTTGCAGTGCGCGACGGCGATCCGGTGACAGCGGGCCAGGTGCTGCTGTCCGTGGAGGCCATGAAGATGGAACACCAGCTCGTGGCCGAAGTCTCCGGCACCGTCCATATCACCGTTGCCACCGGCGACCTGGTCAAGGCCGACCAGGTCCTAGCCACCATTCACGCGGCCGGCACCGCAGCACAGGATCCAACAGAAGAACGTAAGGAGGCCTAGCCATGGCCGATTTTGACCTCAGCGAGGAATACCAGGACCTCAGCAAGACCGTCCGCGAATTCGCCGACGAGGTGGTGGCCCCCGTCTCCACCAAGCACGACGAGGAACACAGCTTCCCCTACGAAGTGGTGTCGCAAATGGCGGACATGGGGCTGTTCGGCCTGCCGTTCCCGGAGGAGTACGGCGGCATGGGCGGCGACTACTTCGCGCTGGCCCTCGCGCTGGAACAGCTGGGGCGGGTGGACCAGTCCGTCGCCATCACGCTGGAGGCAGGGGTGTCCCTTGGCGCCATGCCCGTATACCGTTTCGGCACCGAGGCCCAGAAACAGGAGTGGCTTCCGCTGCTCGCATCCGGAAAGGCGCTCGCCGGCTTTGGCCTGACTGAGCCGGAGGCCGGCTCGGACGCCGGTGGCACGAAGACCACGGCCCGGCTGGAAGGCAGTGGAGACACAAAACACTGGGTCATCAACGGCAACAAGGAGTTCATCACCAACTCGGGAACCGACATCAGCAAACTGGTGACCGTCACCGCCGTCACCGGCCAGCATGAGCGCAAGGACGGCAGCATCAAGAAGGAAATCTCCACCATCCTGGTGCCCACCGACACGCCCGGCTTCAAAGCGGAAAAGGCCTACAACAAGGTGGGCTGGAACGCCTCGGACACCCACCCCCTGACGCTGCGTGACGTCACCGTCCCCGAGGCGAACCTGCTGGGGGAGCGCGGACGCGGCTACGCCAACTTCCTGTCCATCCTGGACGAGGGCAGGATCGCCATCGCCGCCCTGGCCACCGGCGCGGCACAGGGCTGCGTAGACCTTTCGGTCCGCTACGCGAAGGACCGCAGCGCCTTCGGGACCAATATCGGCAAGCACCAGGCGATCGCCTTCAAGATCGCCCGCATGCAGGCACGCGCCCACACGGCCCGTCTCGCGTACTACGATGCGGCTGCCCGGATGCTCGTCGGCAAGCCGTTCAAGACCCAGGCGGCCATCGCTAAGATGGTCGCAGGCGAGGCGGCCATGGACAATGCGCGGGATGCCACCCAGGTATTCGGCGGCTATGGCTTCATCAATGAGTTCACCGTGGCGCGCCACTACCGGGACTCCAAGATCCTGGAGATCGGGGAGGGCACCACGGAGGTCCAGCTGATGCTGATCGCCCGGGAACTCGGGCTGTAGCAGGCCCGGTGGCCGTGTCTGTCGAAGTCTGTGGAGACGCCGAAAGGATCAACGATGATTGACAAGGTTGTTGCCAGCGCTGACGAAGCGGTCGCCGACATTCCCGACGGCGCGTCGCTCGCCGTCGGGGGTTTTGGACTGTGCGGGATCCCGGTGGCGCTCATCGATGCCCTTCACCGCCATGGCACCAAGGACCTGGAGACCGTCAGCAACAACTGCGGCGTGGACGACTGGGGCCTGGGAATCCTCCTCCGGGACGGCAGGATCCGCCGGACTGTCAGCTCGTACGTGGGGGAGAACAAGGAATTCGCCCGGCAGTACCTCGCCGGCGAACTGGAGGTGGTCCTGACCCCGCAGGGCACCCTGGCCGAGAAGTTGCGCGCCGGCGGCGCCGGCATACCCGCCTTCTACACCAAGGCGGGGGTGGGGACCCAGGTGTCCGACGGCGGCCTGCCCCAGAAATACGACGCCGACGGAGGCATCGCCATCGCGTCACCGCCCAAGGAAGTGCGGAACTTCGACGGCGTCGACTACGTGCTGGAGGAGTCGCTGACCCCCGACTACGGCCTGGTCCATGCCTGGAAGGGCGACCGCCACGGGAACCTGGTCTTCCACGCCACGGCCATGAACTTCAACCCCCTTTGCGCCATGGCAGGACGGACCACGATCGCGGAGGTGGAAGAACTCGTGGAGCCGGGCGAGCTGGATCCCGAACACGTCCACCTGCCCGGCATCTTCGTGCAGCGGGTGGTCGTGGTGCCCGAGTCCGAGAAGCGCATTGAAAAGCGGACGGTAGCACTGTCCGCGGCGTCGGCCACCCAGTCAGGGAGCACCGGAACTGCAGAAACCATTGGCGCAGCGGGAACCACCGGAACCACCGAACAGGCAGGAGCGTAGCCATGGACCTGAACAGCACGCAGGCGCAGCCGCCCCGTCCCGAGGCCGTCCGCCATGAGTACCGCCGGGCCGCTTCCTCCCACCCCGAGGGCAAGGGCTGGACACGCAATGAGCTCGCCGCCCGCGTGGCGCAGGAGCTGAGCAACGGCCAGTACGTGAACCTCGGAATCGGCATGCCCACGCTCATCCCGAACTACATCCCGGCCGGTGTTGAAGTGGTCCTGCACTCCGAGAACGGCATCCTCGGCGTCGGCCCGTACCCCGGCGAGGACGAAGTGGATCCGGACCTGATCAACGCCGGTAAGGAGACCGTCACCGTCAACAAGGGTGCCGCGTTTTTCGACTCCGCGCAGTCCTTCGGCATGATCCGCGGGGGGCATGTGGACGTGGCCGTACTCGGCGCCATGGAGGTGGCCGCCAACGGGGACCTCGCCAACTGGATGATCCCCGGAAAGATGGTCAAGGGGATGGGCGGCGCCATGGACCTGGTCTTCGGCGCCAAAAAAGTGATTGTCATGATGGAACACGTGGACCGCAGCGGGAAACCGAAGATCGTGGATCGCTGTTCACTGCCTTTGACCGGCAAGGCCTGTGTGGACCGCATCATCACGGACCTCGCCGTCCTTGACGTGACTCCCGACGGCCTGGTCCTGCGCGAACTCGCCCCCAATGTGTCTGCGGAGGATGTTGCCGCGGCCACCGGTGCGGAGCTGTTCGAGGAAGACCAGGAACTCACCGTATGACGCCGAACCCTGAGCAGAGTGCAGCCGGGGTTTCGACGGGCTCAACCACCGGCGGTGCCCGCGTCGTTGAGCAGCGGGGTCTCTATTTTGAGGAACTCGAGGAAGGCGTCGTTTACGCCCACCGTCCAGGCCGGACCGTCACGGAAACGGACAACGTGCTGTTCACCACCATGACCATGAACACGCAGGGGCTGCACCTGGACGCGGCATGGAGCGCGGGCCAGCCCTTCGGCCAGCGGCTGGTCAACTCCATGTTCACGCTCGCGACGGTGGTGGGTCAGTCCGTCGGCCAGCTGACCCAGGGCACCATCATCGCGCAGCTGGGGCTGACCGACGTCTCTTTCCCTCACCCGCTCTACCACGGTGACACGCTCTATACAGAGACCGCCATCACCGGCAAACGGCTGTCCGGGTCACGGCCGGGGCAGGGCGTCGTCACCATGCAGCACACCGGCCGCAACCAGGACGGAACCGTGGTGGCACTGGCCACGCGCAGCTGCCTGATGTGGACGCGCGAGGCGCATATAGAGGCGCAGCGGGGCAAATAATCGGACAATGGCTGTATGACTTTTGTGATGGGCCCCGCCCTGCTGTTCTGCCCTGCTGACCGCCCCGAACGCTTCCAAAAGGCCGCCGAGCGCGCCGACGCCGTCATCCTGGACCTCGAGGATGCCGTGGCGGCGCCGGACAAACAGCGGGCACGGGGCGCCATCCTCGCCCAGCTCGGCGGCTCCGGCGAGGGGCCGGAGCTCGACCCCAGCCGGACCATCATCAGGATCAATCCGGCGGGCACCGAGGACTTCGAGAAGGACCTGCACTGCCTGGCCCACACTCCCTACCGCACGGTCATGCTCGCCAAGGCGGAGGGCGTGAGCCAGCTCCGGGCCCTACCGGACTTCCACGTGATTGCCCTGTGCGAGACGGCCGCGGGCGTGGTCCACGCACCCGCCATTGCTGCCGAACCCAACGTGGTGGCCATGATGTGGGGGGCAGAGGACCTGCTTGCCTCCCTCGGCGGCACTTCCAGCAGGAACGACGACGGCGGCTACCGCGCCGTTGCCCTGCATGCCCGCTCCTCCGTGCTCCTGGCAGCGGGTGCAGCCGGCAAGCAGGCCGTCGACGCCGTCTACGTGAACATCCCCGACCTTGACGGGCTCGCCGCGGAGGCCCGGGACGCCGCCGCATCCGGGTTCGGCTCCAAAGCCTGCATCCACCCCAGCCAGGTGGCCGCCGTCCGGGCCGCCTACGCGCCGTCGAACGAGGACGTCGCCGATGCCACCCGCCTGCTGGAGGCCGCCAAGGAAGCCGGGACCGGCGTGTTCCAATACCAGGGCCGGATGATCGACGGTCCCATCCTTCGGCATGCAGAGTCGGTGCTCCGCAGAGCCCGCTAGGTTCCGCGGAGCCCGGCAGCCCGCCGTCGGCCCCGCCTGATTCCGGACACCGTCATTTCCCTGCCCGCAGGGAAATGGGCGGGATTGCCTCGTAGAGGGGTGTCCGGATCCAGCGCTGGCCGGTCTCCCGGAACTCCGCCCGGGTGGCGAAACGGTACAGATAAGTGCGGGCGCGCACCCAACGGGGGCGTTCGCCGTCGAACGGGTCGTGGCGCAGCAGCCGCAGCATGGCTGCGTCAGCCTCGAGCAGCTTGCCGAGGAAGGCGTAGAACCATTCCTCGTGGACCGTTCGCAGGGGCAGGAACCACATGAGCCAGTCCAGCCGCAGGTGATAGGGAGCCCACTGGCGGGGGAGCCGGTGCACTTCCCCGGGTTTTCCCTTGAAACCGTACTCGCGCCAGTCGGCCGCCTCGTCCGGCTCCTCGTCCAGGGTGCCCTCCACCGCCACCTCGATGCGCTGCTTCGTTACCGTGCCGAAGGCGCCGTAGGTGTTCACCAGCTGCCAGCGGTTGAAGCTGGCGTTCATCAGCTGGTACTGGGAGAACAGGTTCCGGATTGGCCAGTAGCTAAGGACCACCAGGAGCAGGGACGCGGCCAGCGTGATGATGAGCCACCACAGCGGCGTCTCCCCGGTGGTGTGCCAGTCCAGCGGAATGACCGGCAGCACCGTGTGCGCCACGGGATCGCTGACGCCGGCGAAGGCCAGCACGATCGCTATCCAGTTCAGCCACGCAAAGTTGCCACTGGCCACCAGCCACAGCTGGGTGAAGATGATGATGCCCGCCGCGATGCTGCCCAGCGGCTGCGGCGCGAAGAGAAAGAACGGCACCACCAGCTGGGCGAAGTGGTTGCCCACCACCTCCAGCCGGTGGAAGGGCTTCGGCAACAGATGCGCCTGCCGGCTGAGAGGGCCTGGCATCGGCTGGGTCTCGTGGTGGTAGTACAGGGCGGTGAGGTCGCGCCACTCCCGGCCGCCGCGGATCTTGATCATGCCGGCCCCGAATTCCAGCCGGAACACCAGCCAGGCCACGAGGATCAGGACGGTCCGGGGCGGATCGGTCTGGTCGGATCCCAGGAAGGCCACGGTGAAGCCGGCCTCCAGGAGCAGCATTTCCCAGCCGAACCCGTAGAACGTCTGCCCTACATTGACCACTGACATGTACAGCAGCCACAGCGCCAGGAACGCGATCAGTGGCAGCCAGGGCGGACCCAGTTGGGGAAGGCCGAGGACCAGGACGCCGGAGATGACCAGACCCGCAGCGCAGACGGCCCGGAACAGCCGGTCCGAGTAGCGCCAGCGGAACAGCGTGGGACGGCGCATCCGGCTGAAGGATTTCAGGTAATCCGGAACTGGAAGGAGTCCGCGCTCGCCGAGAAGGGCGGGGAACTGGTTGAGGGAGGAGAGGAACGCAACGAGGTAGAGTGCGGCAACACCGCGCTGCAGCACCTGCCGGGCGAATTCATAGTCCGGCGCGTCGAACCATGCGGCCCAGTCCACGGGCACCACGTTACCCCGGCGCGGAAGCGCGTCAAGGTGCTTCCACTTGCCCGCGCAGCCCGCCCGCGCCGAACCCCGCACGTCCGTCGGCCACCGGCGGTGCGGGATACTTAAGCCATGCAGACTTCCGGCTCCAGCCGTCCAGCCAGCCAGCCGCGCACCATCGTCATTCTTGGATCCACCGGTTCCATCGGCACCCAGGCGATTGACGTCGTCGACGGCGCCCCCCATCTTTTTGAGGTTGTGGCGCTCAGCGCCGGCGGCGGCAACCTCGAACTCCTCGCCCGGCAGGCAGTGCACACCCGGGCCGCGGCCATCGGCATCGCCGAAGGCGATCCCGGGCGACTCCGGGACCTGATCAACGACGCCGCCCGCGAGGCAGGGATCCGGCAGTACCGTCCCGAAATCATCGCCGGCCCCGACGCTTCAACCACGATCGCCGCCGTCAAGGCGGACGTGGTGCTCAACGGCATCACGGGCTCGATCGGGCTGGCGCCCACGCTCGCCGCGCTGGAATCCGGCGCCACCCTGGCGCTCGCCAACAAGGAATCCCTGATCGTTGGCGGTTCGCTGGTTAAATCCGCCGCCGCGGACGGACAGATCGTGCCGGTTGACTCTGAGCATTCCGCCATCGCCCAGTGCCTGCGCTCGGGTACCGCCGCGGAGGTGGACAAGCTCATCCTGACCGCCTCGGGCGGGCCCTTCCGCGGCCGTACCCGCGAAGAGCTCTTCGCCGTCACGCCGGAGGAGGCGCTGGCCCACCCCACCTGGGACATGGGCCTGATGGTCACCACCAACTCAGCCAGCCTGGTGAACAAGGGCCTTGAAGTCATTGAGGCGCACCTGCTGTTCGACATCCCGCTGGACCGGATCGACGTGGTGGTCCACCCGCAGTCAGTGATCCACTCGATGGTGCAGTTCGTGGACGGTTCCACCATCGCCCAGGCGTCGCCGCCGGACATGCGCCTGCCGATTGCGCTTGGCCTGGGCTGGCCGGACCGGGTGCCCAGCGCCGCACCCCCCTGCGATTGGACCCGCGCCGCGAGCTGGACGTTCGAGCCGCTGGACTCCGCCGCGTTCCCCGCCGTCGGGCTGGCCAAGGACGCGGCGAGGCAGGGAAGCACCTACCCCGCTGTATTCAACGCCGCCAATGAGGAGGCCGTGATGGCTTTCCACGCCGGGCATATCCGGTTCACGAGCATCGTGGACACCATCGAAGCCGTCCTCAGCGAACATTCGGGTTCCTCCGGGCTAACGGTCGGATCCGTACTCGATGCTGAGAAATGGGCACGTGCGCGTACCCACGAACGTTTAGCAGTGAGCAGTCTCTAGGAAGCAGCAGATCTAAAGCATGAGTCCCGTCATCCTCTTTATTCTTGGTGTCGTCTTTGTGGCGGTCGGCATCGCGGTATCGATTGCGCTGCATGAGGTGGGCCACCTGGTGCCCGCCAAGCTGTTCAAGGTGCGCGTCACCAAGTACATGATCGGCTTCGGCCCCACCCTCTGGTCGACCAAAAAGGGTGAGACCGAGTACGGCTTCAAGGCGTTGCCGCTTGGCGGCTACGTGTCGATGATCGGCATGTACCCGCCCAACAAGGAGGACGGCTCGGTGCGCCCGTCCAGCACGGGCATGTTCCAGACGCTGGCCAGCGAGGCCCGCTCCATGGCCCATGAAGATGTGGGTCCCGGGGACGAGAACCGCGTGTTCTACCGGCTCCCGGTCTGGAAGAAGATCATCGTCATGCTCGGCGGGCCGGCAATGAACCTCCTGATCGGCCTCGTGCTCACGGCCGTGCTGCTCATGGGCTTCGGCATCTCCGAGCCCACGACCACCATCGCCGACGTCTCCAAGTGCCAGGTGAAGGCGGGGGAGACCGTCGACCCGGACTCCGCCGACTGCAAGCCGACACCGGCAGCTGCAGCCCAGCTCAAGCCCAACGACGTCATCACCTCCTTCGACGGAAAAGCCGTGACCAGCTGGGACCAGCTCACGGGCTGGATCCGGGCTTCCGCCGGCAAGGAAGCGTCCATCACCGTGGAGCGCAACGGCTCACCGGTGACCAGTACCGTCACCCCCGTCCTGTCGGCGCGCCCTGTTGTCGGAGCCGACGGACGCCAGGCAAAGGACGACGCCGGAAAGCTCCTGTACCAGGACGTCGGTTTCCTGGGCATCGGTGCGCAGACCGCCCTGGTTCCCCAGCCGGCGTCGTCCGTCCTGCCCATGGCAGGGGAGAACATCAAGCAGGTGGCCGGAGTGGTGCTTAATCTGCCGGCCCGGGTTGCCGGCGTCGCCAAGGCGGCGTTCAGCGAAGAACCCCGCGACCCCAACGGCCCCATCAGTGTGGTGGGCGTGGGCCGCGTGGCCGGCGAGGTGGCGGCCATGGAGGAAGTGCCTGTCCAGGCCAGGCTGGCCGCCCTGGTGGGACTCCTCGCCGGACTCAACTTTGCCCTGGCCGTTTTCAACCTGATCCCGCTGCTCCCTCTCGACGGCGGCCACGTCGCCGGCGCTCTCTACGAGGCCGTGCGGCGGCGGGTGGCGAAGTTGCTCGGCAAACCCGACCCGGGCGCCTTCGACATCGCGAAGATGCTCCCTGTGACCTACGTCGTGGCCGCGCTGCTCATGGGAATGGGTGCGCTGTTGATCTATGCGGACATCGTGAAGCCGGTGAATCTCTTCGGCTAGTTCTTATGCCTTAACCCCAAAGGGCTGATTCCCAATAATCAGCGCTAAATGATTGATTTTAAAATATAAACCGGATACGGTTTAGCCATGTACGTTCTGACCATCGACCAGCGCGGCAGCACCAATGACGTGGACCGCGTGCCCGAGCTCCTTGGGGGACTCGGCGGCCATCCTGGTGTCCGCTTTGAACGCTCCGTCGGCGACGAAGTGCAGGGGGTTCTGCAGGACCCTGCCCTCGTGGTCGACGTGGCGCTGCATGCGCTGCGAAGCGGGCACTGGTACGTGGGAATCGGCGTCGGCCCGGGGGCCTTGGCACCGGACGCCAGCCCCCGCGAAGGGTCCGGACCCGCCTTTGTTGCCGCGCCCGCCGGGCGGTGGAACGGGCCAAGTCAGCCGCGAGCCATGTCCCTGCCGCCGTGGTCGCGGGGACACGCGAGCACGAGGCCACCGTGGCGTGCGCCAACGCGGAGGCAGTGCTGCGCCTGGTCGGGAGGCTGGTGCAGGACCGGACCGAGGCCCAGTGGCGCGTGGTGGATGCCCTCCGGGCGAAAAGCGGAGCCGCACCGGAACGGGGCCACGGACGCCACGGACTCCAGAAACAGGTGGCCCGGGAGTTGGGAATCAGCGAACAGTCGGTGAGCCGGACCGTCCTCCGGTCGGGCTGGCAGGAAGAATGGGCCGCAAGGCCGGCGGTGGAAATGCTGCTGGCGACCGCCCACCGCCTCGTCCTGAAGAACCTCACCCCCGTGGCCCAGGACGGCGACGACAACAACTGAGGAGAACCGTGAACGCTGTCTGGATCGCAGCCGCCCTGCTGACGGCCGGATTCGTGGGCTGGCCTGTCACGGCCCTGGTTTTCCGGCTGGCCCGTACCATCGACGACAAAGCCGACGCCGACGCCGACGCCGCCGCCGCAGGTGCCGGCCGGGACGGCGCCGACGATCCCTCGGCGGATGTAACGGTGGACAGCCCCGCCACAGGGGACAGCCCGGCCACAGGGGACAGAGCCACAGGGGACAGGGCCAACACAGTGAACGGCGACATCACGGTGGGCGCCGGCACGGCTGCTGCGCCGGCATCCGGGGGCGGCGCTCCGG
Source organism: Arthrobacter globiformis (assembly GCF_030817195.1). NCBI lineage: Bacteria > Bacillati > Actinomycetota > Actinomycetes > Micrococcales > Micrococcaceae > Arthrobacter > Arthrobacter globiformis. The sequence continues at coordinate 1,929,265 of NZ_JAUSYZ010000001.1, forward strand.
CCACACGGATTCTTCGGGGCGGCGCCATCATCGGCGTGCTCGAGCGGCTGGCCGTCTGCCTTGCCATCCTGGCCGGTCAGCCCGTGGCGATCGCCTACGTGGTGGCCATCAAGGGCCTGGGCCGGTTCGCGGAACTCAAGGAAACGCCCGTGGCCGCGGAGCGGTTCATCATCGGCACCCTGGCCTCCATGCTGTGGGCTGCGGGAGTTGCCGCCCTCACGAAGGTCGTGCTCCTCGGCTAGCCCGGCCGCGGGATAGGGTATCTCTATGACTGTTTTTGCTGTTGAGTACGTATACGACGCCGAGTCCTCCGAAACGCGCGCGGCCACCCGCCCAGCCCACCGTGAATGGACTGCGGGACTCGCGCAGGACGGCACGCTTCTTGCCAGCGGACCCTACGGCGACGGTGCGGGTGCCCTGCTCATTTTCAAGGCGGCTGACGAAGCTGCACTCAACGAGGTCCTGCGGCAGGATCCCTTCGCTGCTGCCGGCGTCATTTCCGGCACCCGAACCACCGAATGGGCACCTGTGACCGGCCTCCTGGCTGAGCACGCAGCCTAGCCGCCCCGCACTACCGATTTTCGAATTCAAGGAGTCCACGTGACCTCGGTCAGCCTGGGAATGCCATCCGCACCGCCGCCCGTCCTTGCCCCGCGCCGCAAGACGCGCCAGATCAAAGTGGGCTCCGTCGGCGTCGGTTCCGATTTCCCCATCAGCGTGCAGTCGATGACCACCACGCCCACCACGGACATCAACGCCACACTGCAGCAGATTGCCGAGCTGACCGCGTCCGGCTGCGACATCGTCCGCGTGGCATGCCCGTCGGCCGATGACGCTGAAGCGCTGCCGATCATCGCCCGGAAGTCGCAGATCCCGGTGATCGCTGACATCCACTTCCAGCCGAAATACGTCTTCGCGGCCATCGAGGCAGGCTGCGCGGCAGTGCGCGTCAACCCGGGCAACATCCGCAAGTTCGACGACCAGGTCAAGGAGATCGCGAAGGCGGCCAAGGATCACGGCACGTCCATCCGCATTGGCGTGAACGCCGGATCGCTGGAACCAGGCATCCTGAAGAAGTACGGCAAGGCCACCCCGGAGGCCCTGGTCGAATCGGCAGTCTGGGAAGCCTCGTTGTTCGAGGAACACGGCTTCCACGACTTCAAGATCTCCGTCAAGCACAATGACCCGGTGGTCATGGTGGCGGCCTACGAAATGCTCGCCGAGAAGGGCGACTGGCCGTTGCACCTCGGCGTGACCGAGGCAGGCCCCGCCTTCCAGGGAACCATCAAGTCGGCCACAGCCTTCGGAGCCCTCCTCTCGCGCGGCATCGGCGACACCATCCGCGTGTCCCTCTCCGCCCCTCCCGTCGAGGAGATCAAGGTGGGCAACCAGATCCTGCAGTCGCTGAATCTGCGGCCCCGCAAGCTGGAAATCGTCTCGTGCCCCTCCTGCGGGCGCGCCCAGGTGGACGTCTACACCCTCGCCGAGCAGGTCACCGCCGGTCTCGAGGGAATGGAGATCCCGCTGCGTGTCGCCGTCATGGGCTGTGTCGTCAACGGTCCGGGCGAAGCACGGGAAGCGGACCTCGGCGTCGCCTCAGGCAACGGCAAGGGCCAGATATTTGTGAAGGGCGAGGTCATCAAGACTGTCCCCGAGAGCCAGATTGTTGAGACACTGATCGAAGAGGCCATGCGTATCGCGGAAGAGATGGGGGAGGCCGATGGCGAAGATGCTGTCAAGGGTAGCCCCGTGGTTAGCGTCTCATAAGGACGGCCCCGCGCCGGACGGTGCCACCGTCCGGGTACTGGGTGTTGCGGACACGCGTCAACTGCGCGAACTGGCAGAGACCGATCCCGTAGCCAACGTGTTCATTTTGGCGCACCTGGAGTCCACGGACTCTGCCGCGCCCACCCCGGGCGGAGCCAACGTCCTGGGCGTTTTCGACGGCGACGTACTGGTTGGCGCCTGCTGGGCAGGCGCTAACCTGGTCCCCGTCCAGCTCGACCCCGAGCTGGCCGGACCGGTGGCTGCTGCGGCCCACCGCTCCGGACGCCGGTACGCGTCGATCTTCGGACCGGCCGGCACGGTCCTTGCCCTGCACCGCCACCTGGAGGAGCTGGGCCACCTGGCCCACGAGGTGCGGGCCGACCAGCCGCTCATGACCATCACCGGCCCTCCCGCCGTCGAGCCGAACTGGCAGCTGGGATATGGGCAGTACGCAGACTTTGACGCCATCCTCCCTGCCTGCGCGGCGATGTTCGAGGAGGAGGTTGGCTACTCGCCCTACCTCGGCGGCCGCGACTTCTACAGCCGCCGGGTGGCAGGCCTGATCCGGCAGGGCCACTCCCTGGTCCACCTGAAAGACGGCGAAGTCGTGTTCAAAGCCGAACTCGGCGCCGTCACGGCCGAGGTCACACAGGTGCAGGGCGTATGGATGAATCCCACCCACCGGGGGCTCGGGCTGAGCGCCGGCTACATGGCGGCCGTGGTGCTGCTGGCCCAGAAGATGGCACCCGTCACCAGCCTCTACGTCAATGACTACAACTCCCGGGCGCGGGCAACATATGAACACGTTGGCTTCCGCCAGGTGGGGACCTTCGCTACAGTTCTCTTCTAGCCCGAGGCCCAGCCTCACCCCGCCAAAGCGGATTTGGAATCGGTGACGGCTATCACATAGGTTCTTTGTAACCGCGTTTACGGACTCGGGTGGTCTCAGAGAATTAGCGGCATGACCGGCCGCGAAGCCACGCCACCGCAGGGATGACCAGCCGGAAACGGCCAGGGGCTTCTCCTGTGGGGCGTGGCTTTCCTGTTCGGCTACCACAGGACCCGGAATCCTGTACTGCTGCCCAGCCGGTAGATTAGTACCCAGACAATCAGCACTTCCCCCAGAAACGGACACCTACCCGTGGTTCTTCGACTCTCCAAGCTTTTCCTGCGCACACTGCGTGAAGACCCCGCCGACGCCGAGGTGGCCAGCCACCGCCTGCTCGTGCGCGCGGGATACATCCGCCGCGCGGCTCCGGGCATCTACACCTGGCTGCCGCTGGGACTGAGCGTCCTGCGCAAGGTGGAACAGATCATCCGTGAAGAGATGGCCGCCATCGGCGCCCAGGAAGTTCACTTCCCCGCGCTGCTCCCGAAGGAGCCCTACGAGGCGACCAACCGCTGGACCGAGTACGGCGAAGGGCTGTTCCGGCTGAAGGACCGCAAGGGCGGCGACTACCTGCTGGCCCCTACGCATGAGGAGATGTTCACCCTCCTGGTGAAGGACCTGTACTCCTCGTACAAGGACCTGCCGCTGAGCATCTACCAGATCCAGAACAAGTACCGCGACGAGGCGCGTCCCCGCGCCGGACTCCTCCGCGGCCGCGAATTCATCATGAAGGACTCCTACTCGTTCGACGTCGACGACGCCGGGCTGGACGCCAGCTACTCCGCCCACCGTGCGGCTTACCTGAAGATCTTCGAGCGGCTGGGCCTGGAAGTCATTCCCGTGACGGCCACGGCCGGCGCCATGGGCGGCTCCAGGAGCGAGGAGTTCCTGCACCCCACCGACGTCGGCGAGGACACCTTCGTCCGCTCGGCCGGCGGCTATGCAGCCAACGTCGAGGCCGTGACCACTGTGGTTCCCGCCGAGATCGACTTCACCAACGCTCCGGCCGCGGAAATCCGGGATACCCCGAACACTCCCACGATCGAAACGCTCGTGGCTGCCTCCAACGAGCTCGTGCCCCGCAGTGAGGCCGACGGCGGCCCCTGGACTGCCGCTGACACCCTCAAGAACGTTGTTCTCGCGGTCACCCTGCCCACCGGGGAACGTCAGATCGTGGTCCTCGGCGTCCCCGGAGACCGGGGCGTCGACCTCAAGCGCGTCGAGGCCAACATCGGTGCCTACCTCCCGGTGGCCGGCGAGATCGCCGTGGAAGCCGCGGGCGAGGAGGACCTGGCCCGCAACCCGCTCATTGTGCGTGGTTACCTCGGCCCGGGCATGTCCTTGGACGCACCCCTTCTTGGCCTGGAGGGTGCAGCCAAGCTCCTCTACCTGGTGGATCCGCGCGTCGTCAGCGGCACGGCATGGATCACCGGTGCCAACATGGCCGGCAAGCACGTCTACGGGCTTGTCGCGGGACGCGACTTCACGTGGGACGGCGTCATTGAATGCACCGAAGTGCGCGCCGGCGATGAAGCCCCGGACGGGTCCGGACCGCTCGAAACGGCCCGCGGCATCGAGATGGGGCACATCTTCGCGCTGGGCCGCAAGTACGCTGAGGCGCTGGAACTGAAGGTCCTGGACCAGAACGGCAAGCAGGTCACTGTCACCATGGGTTCCTACGGCGTGGGGGTCACCCGTGCCGTGGCCGCCCTGGCGGAATCCAACCACGACGCCAAGGGCCTCGTCTGGCCCCGCTCCGTGGCTCCGGCCGATGTGCACGTTGTGGCAGTCGGCCGCGGCGAGGAGATCTTCGCTGCCGCGGAGCAGCTCGCCCTCGAGCTTGAAAACGCGGGCCTGGAGGTCATCTACGATGACCGGCCCAAGGTTTCCCCGGGCGTCAAGTTCGGCGACGCTGAGCTTGTTGGTGTACCCACCATCCTTGCCGTCGGCCGCGGACTGGCGGACGGCGTCGTCGAAATCAAAGACCGCCGCAGCGGCGAGGCTGAAAACGTGGCCGTGGACAAGGCCGTTGACTACGTGGTCAACGCCGTCCGCAGCAACTGACCGCCGATCCACTAAGTGGTTTCGGGGTTCGAGTCGATCCAGCTCGCCACTATTGTCCTGATAGTGGTGGCTGGCTTCTCCGCAGGCTGGGTGGACGCCGTCGTGGGGGGCGGCGGCCTGCTGCAGCTGCCGGCGCTGCTGCTCGTGCCGGGGATCACCCCGGTGCAGGCACTGGCTACCAACAAGATGGGCTCCATCTTCGGCACCACCACCAGCGCCGTGACCTACTACGGCCGCGTCCGGCCCGATCTGAGGACGGCCGTGCCCATGGCCGTGATCGCGCTGGCGGGCAGCTTCGGCGGGGCGTTTCTGGCCACCCGGCTGCCGGCGGAGGTGTTCAAGCCGATCATCGTGGTGGCGCTGGTCGCCGTTGCGCTGTCCACGGCCCTTAAGCGCGACGCCGGACACCTCACCGAGCTCAGGCACGACGGCCGAACACACTACGTGGTGGCCTGCGCCATCGGGGCCGTGATCGGGTTCTATGACGGCCTGATCGGGCCCGGCACCGGATCCTTCCTGGTAATCGCACTGGTTTCGGCGATGGGGTACGCCTTCCTGGAGGCCAGCGCCAAGGCGAAGATCGTCAACATGGCGACGAACGCCGGGGCACTCATATTTTTCCTCCCGCACGGGTCCCTGCTCTGGGGAGTCGGCCTGCTGCTGGGCGCGGCGAACATGGCCGGGGGCTATCTCGGCGCGCGCACCGCTGTAAAGCAGGGGAGCAAGTTCGTCCGGGTGGTGTTCCTCGTGGTGGTTTTCGCCCTGATCGTCAAACTCGCCCTCGACGTCTGGCAGGAGAACTTCGCCTGAGTCTGGCTCCCGGCGGGGCTGCCGTCCGGCACGCCACGTGCTGGCTGGAAAACCAGCCCACTCGGCGGGTAGTTCCGCAACAGGCATAACGCAGTTCTAATATGGGCGCCATACTGGTTTGTCTTTTTGTTGGATTTATTCGCCGGGTGTTGGTAGCCTCGGCTTCGTCCGGTCGTCGGCGGTTCTGTGTTCGGCGGTATTTTGGGGTTGTCTTTGGGGAGGAATTTTTATGTCGCGTGTGTTGTCTACTGAGCAAGCGAAGGCTGCGATTGGGCAGGTGCAGTCGATCATTAATGGTGGTTTCACGGACCAGATCTCGGCGCTGGATGCGCAGGGGCGGGTTTTGTCGGATCCGAATGTTTGGGATGGTCCTTTGGCTGCGCAGTTCCGTGGTTCGACGTGGCCGGAGACGAAGGCTGCGTTGGATAAGGCCAAGGAGGAGTTGGAGCAGTTGCGGGGTCAGCTGCAGAAGATCTCGCAGGACATTTTCTCCGCCGGCGGCGGCGCCTGAGCCTGTTTTTTCTTGTGTGAGGGCCGGGTAAGCGCGCCGCTTGGGTGAGTGCGCGGTTACCCGGCCGTTGCCGGGTGTGGTCTTGTTGTTTGAGTTTTGTTCTTTTGGGGGGCTTTGGTTGTGACCGAGTTCGTTGAGGTGCCGTTGTTGCCGGATTCGGATGCTTCTGAGGGCGGGCGGTTCGACTACGCCGTGGCGGGGGCGGTGAGGTCGGCGTTTGAGTCGGCGGCGTCACGGCTGGAGGAGCATGCGGGTTCGCGGGTGTCGTATGTCTCCTCGGCGAAGGAGGACTTTCGGGGGCACTTCTCGGAGCTTTTCGCGGCTAATGCCGCCACGGCGAGGAATGATGCTGACGCGCTGGTGGCGGCGTTGCGGACGGTGGCCGGGTACGTCGGGAAGATGATCGACGCCGGGCATGAAGAGGACGCCCGGCGGGAGCGGAACAACGAGTGGGTCCGGGAGCATAACGACCGGAACTGGTTCGAACAGGCCGGCGAGTGGCTCTTCGGTGAGGAGGAGCGGCCGAACGCCCGGCCGGGGAGTGCTCCTGCGTTCGCCCCGGCCAGTGCCGCGACCGGGTCCCGGGAGACGCCCCAGCCCGGCGGCGGGTACGGGGGCGGGACGTCCTCGGCGCGTCCGGCGAGCCTGCGGTCTTTCGCGGCGAACTCCCGCGGCCTGGACGAGGGATTGTCCTCGGCCCCGGGAACCCTGGAGGGGCAGCTGTCGGCGTTTGAGTCCGGCTGCTATTGGGGACGGATCGAGGCGTCGGGAGTAGTCGCCGCTTACCGGGAGTTCCTGCGGGCCAACGAGAACGATGCACGGTGGGCGGTGACTGTCGCTGACGCGTTCGCCGCGGCCGGGGGCGAGGGAAACGTTTCCACCCTCTCGGACGCGGCGGTCAACGAGGCACTGGCCGCGGCCGGAGTCAGCGCCAGCAGGTCCGGGCTGGTGATCGACCCGCCATTGGCGGCGGGAGCACTGCCTACCAGCGGTTACGCCAATGACCCGGTGAACACGGCCACGGGCAACTTCATCGAGCCGGAAACGGATCTGGGGTTCGCCGGGGCCGCCTCGAACCTGGTGCTGTCGCGGATGTATAACTCGCTGGCGTCGGGTTTGGAGGCGCCCGGGGTGTTCGGTCCGGGGTGGGCCTCGGTCCTGGACCAGTACCTGGCGGTCTCGGATGAGGGCTGCCGGTGGGTGATGGCGGACGGCCGGGCGGTGGACTTCCCCCGCGAGGGGGACGGCTGGGGCCGCGCGGCAGGTGAAAACTACTGGCTGGCCCGGGAGCCCGTGACTGCGGCAGGCCTGGCGGAGCTGGGCTCCCTGCCGGCGGGCGCGGCCGAGGTCCTGGTGGTCCGGGATAACCAGGGCGCCTGGTGGGCGTACACCCTTGCCGGGGTGTGGCTCGGCGCCGGGTCGGGGCCGGGCCGGACGGTGTCCGTGGTCCGGGGCAAGGCGGCCGACGCCGGCAGCGCGGGTCCGGTGGCGCGGCTGGAGCATGTGCGGGGCCGCTTCCTCGAGGTCGAGTACGCGGACGGCCGCAGGGACGGCCGGGTGGCGCTGGTCCGGGCCTCGGACGGGCGCCGGGTGGAGTACGGGTATGACGACGCCGGCAGGCTCACCCGGGTGGCGACCGAACTGGGCGCGCGCAGGTACCGGTGGAACGGGCAGGGCCTGATTGATGCTGTGGTGTCGGCCGCGGGTGTTCTTGAGGCGGAGAACAGCTACGACGACCACGGCAGGGTGGTCCTGCAGGTGACCCAGCACGGGCGCCGGACCAGGTTCGCGTACCTGCCGGGCCGGGTGACGGTGGTTTCGGATGAGGACGGCACCCGCTCCAACTCGTGGATTGCCGATGCGAAGGGCCGCCTGGTCGGCGTGCTGGACGGTCATGACCTGCGCCAGTCGATGGCCTATGACGCGCACGGGAACCTGGTGTCCTTCACCGAGCGTGACGGGGCGGTCACGGTGCACGCCTACGACGGGCGGGGCCGGAAGGTCCGGACCGTGACCCCGGAGGGTGCGGACCTGAGCTACGGCTGGGACGGGCAGGACCGCATCACCACCCTGGTGACGGAGTCCGGCTCGGTCGTCTCCTATGAGTACGCCGACGACGTCTCCCGGGATCCTTCGGTGATCCGGGATCCGCTGGGCGGGCTCACCGGGCTGGAATGGCGGGACGGGCTGCTGGCCCGGGTCACGGACCCGGCCGGGGTGGCCGTCGACTTCGACTATGACGGGTTCGGGGACCTGGTCGCGACCCGGAACGCGGCAGGCGATACCGCGAGAATTGTCCGGGATGATGCGGGCCGTCCGGTCGCGGCGATCAGCCCGTCCGGGGCTACGACCCGCTTCGGCTATGACGCGGCCGGGCTGCTGGTGCGGCGCGAGGACCCGGACGGCGCCGTCTGGGCCTTCGAGCACGATTCCGCGGGGCGGACCACCGCGTTCACCGCCCCGGATGGCGGACGGACCGAACTGGAGTATGCCGCCAACGGCGAACTCGTCCGGACCGTCGACCCGCTGGGCCGCAGTATTGAGCGGGTTTTCGACGAGCTCGGCAATGTCACCGCCGCGGTGCTGCCGGACGGTGCCCGGTGGGGCTTCGCCCACGACACGCTCTCCCGGCTGGTCGGCATCACGGACCCTGCCGGGCATGACTGGGTGCGGGAGTACGACAAGGTCGGTGCCCTGACCGCCGTCGTCGATCCGACCGGGGTCCGCACGGAGGCCGCGTCGGACCGCAGGGCCGGCACGGCGACCCTGACGGACGCGTTCGCGTCCGCCACGTACAGCTTTGACGGGTACGGGCGCCCCACCCGGGTGCAGGCGGTGGACGGGTCCGCGGAGCTGGTCTCCTATGACGCGGCGGGCAACCCGGTGGAACTCGTCGACGGCGAGGGCGGCCTGACGGTCCTGGGCCGGGACGTGGCCGGGAAGATCACCTCCATTACCTCTCCCACGGGCGCGGTCACCCGGTATGAGTACGACGGGTGCGGGCGGCCCTGGCGGACCACGGACCCGGCCGGGGCGGTCACCGAACTGGCCTACGACGCCGATCAGCGTGTCATGGCCCGGACGCTGCCCACGGGCGAGGTCGAGACGTTCGAGTACGACGTGTGCGGGCGGCTCGTGCTGCACCGTGCCCCCGGGCAGGGCGTGTCCCGGTACGGCTACGACAAGGCAGGCCGGCTGACCTTCTGCCAGGACACCTGGTACGGCACCCGCCGGTTCAAATACAACCCGGCCGGGGAACTGACCGAGACCGTCAACGGCGTGGGCGGGCGGACCCGGTTCGAGTACGACGCCCGCGGGCGCCTGATCCGCATCACCGACCCCGTGGGTGGGGTGACCACGCGCACCTACACCGCCACGGACCAGGTGGAGTCGGTGACCGACCCGCTCGGACGGGTCACCACCGCCGCCTACGACCCCGCCGGGCGCCAGCTGTCCCAGACCGGCCCGGACGGGCACACCACCACCTGGACCTACGACCCGGCCGGCCGCGAAAACTCCACGTCGTTTGACGGGAAGCTGCTCGCCAGGATCGAGCGTGACCTGATCGGCCGCCGCGTGGTCATCACCGACCACACCGCCGGTGACGGGTTGGCGGTCGAGCACGAGCTCGGGTTTGACCGGCGCGGGCTGCTGACCTCCCGCACCCGCGCGAACAAGGGCCTGTCCTGGGCTTACGACGCCGACGGGCACCGCACCGCCTTCACCGACGCCAACGGAACCACCACCACCTATCGGCGCGACACCGCGGGCCGGGTCACCTCCGTCAGCAACCCCCGGCTGGGGGAGGCCGTGTTCACCCACGATGCCTCGGGGCGGATCACCGCCGCGACCGCCGGGGACCTGGTCCAGGAATGGGCCTACCGCAACGGCGCCCTCGCCGAACACACCCGCACGGACACTGCGAACCCGGGTGCCGCTGATGTCACCCTGATTGGCCGGGACGGGGACGGCCGGATCACGGGCCTGACCCGTGCCGGAGCCGTGACCCGCTACGGGTACGACGGCGCCGGGCAAATGGTCACCGCCACCACCCGGACCGGGGACCGGGACAGTTCGGCACCGGCTTCCGTTTCCGAGTGGGTGTACGACGCCGGCGGTCGGCTCTTGCGCGAAAGCACCCCGGCCGGTTCCCGGGAGTACGAGTACGACGCCGGCGGGCAGCTTCTCGCCGTCACCGAGGCTGACGGGTCCCGGACCGAGTACGTCCACGACGGGCTGGGCCGCCGCACCCGGCTCATCCGCCCCGACGGGTCCTGGACCGAGTACGCCTGGGGCCCGACCGGCCACCTGGGCGGCACCACCGACCGCACCCCCGACGGCGCTGCAGTCTCCCGGCACGAACTGTGGGTGGACGCCCTGGGCGAACTCGCCGCGGTTGATGGCGCGGAGCTGTGGTGGGACACCGCCAACCCCATCCCCACCCTGGCCGGCATCAGCGGCGGACAGGTCCTCACCCTGCCCGGCGGCGTCACCGGCATTGGCGACGCATGGACCGCGCCGGGCTGGCGCGCCGCCCGGCCCACCGACCACACCGACCCCTGGGCCCTCACCGGCACTCCCGCCCTTCCTGCTCCCGGCGGAACTGCAGGTGCCGGCGGCACAGGAACTGCCGGTGCCGTATCCGGGCTGGGCGGTGCGCTGCCCGCCGGGATCAGCATCACCGGCAACGGCGGCGTCGACATCGCGGGCCTGGAATGGCTCGGCAAACGCGCGTACGACCCCGCCGCCCGCGGCTTCCTCTCCACCGACCCCCTCGCCCCCATCCTCGGCGCAGGCTGGGACGGCAACCCCTACGCCTACGCCGGAAACAACCCCCTCAACACCACAGACCCCACCGGACTACGCCCACTCACCGATCACGAACTCAAAGCCTACGACGGCTCCACCCGCGGGGCCTTCGCCGCCGCCGGAAACTGGCTGGCAGACAACTGGGAATATGTTGCCGGTGGCATGGCGATAGTCGGCGGGGCGGCGTTGATGTTCGTCCCCGGTGGCCAGGTCGTCGGGATGGGGCTGATGAGTTTCGGCGCCGACGTTGTGATCCAGAAAGCAACCACCGGCGAAGTTAACTGGGGCCAAGCCGCGATCTCGGGTGGACTTGGGATGGTCGGCGGCGGTGTCGGTATGGCGGCGGGCAAGCTCGTCAACAACCCCATGGTCCGTATGGCCGTGGAGAACGGTGTTGAAGGGTCGATTAGCGGAGCCGGCGGATACCTCACCGGGCCAGGCCCCCACACGCCGTCCGGATTTATCGGTGCCACCGCCATGGGCGGCGGCACCGGGGCCTTACCCATCGGCGCCGCCAGCCGGGTTGATCTTCCGGTGGGACCAACCACTCGCCTGGGCGATCTGGCCCCAAACCCGACCTTACTCAATGCGTCGGATGTACGTTTCAGTCAGCGAAGTGTCACGGATCTGCAATCGCGAATTGATACCATGGCCGAACACGGCTGGTCTCGTTTTGATCCTGCTGACGTTGTGCTCATGACTGATGGGGGATACACAACACTCGACAATAGGCGGGTACTTGCGGCCGCTTATACGAACAATCCCGTTCACGCCAATGTGCATCTTCACACGGATATAATTGACGATCCAGTTGTGGGCCAGCGCTTCCCGGTTCCAAGGGGGCCGGAGCGGGGCCAACCTGCTGCGACGTGGGGCGAAGCGGTTGAAAACAGGATCGGGAACCAGGGCGCAGTCTTCCGCAACACGTATCCACAAGGGTCGCCAACCACTGGGTGGGCCGGAGATTAGCCAGCAAGAAAGAGGCAACAAGACCGATGATGCAAAATCTTTCACTACCGGTTCTCTATGACCGCATGATCGAGTGTGGGGTGATCGACCTGGAACCGTGGGCACTGTTACGTGGATCCGAGCAGTTGCAGCGCACGCAGCATGTCGATGAGCTTTTCCCGGGGTGGGGTGTCATCCCCTTCGCGCGGAGGACCGATAACGACGAAGTAGCATGCTGGACTGGCGGGAGTGTCGTGGTCATCGATGACTTCGACGTTGTTCGAGCCGCAGGCGGGGAGGCGGTACGCCGCGCGATCTCGGAGTACGCCTCGATGGATGAGTGGCTCATCGCGGCGGTACGAGACTTCATCGAGTTCGATTGAGCTCTAGCTCGGCATGTGACAGACGCGAGGCAACGCAGCCGGACGGGGACGAGATTCGCTGAAAGGCGGCACCAGATGAATAGTCGGCCCAGCAGGTCAGAGATCAGCCGTGTCTTGTCCCATGCGCTCCGTCACGCACCGGGCGAGTATGGTCTGGCGCTGGATCCGCAAGGGTGGGCGCCCGTCACTGAGCTGCTTCGGGCGCTACACAGGCTGGGCCAGGAGTGGGAATTAGTCGACGAGACGACAATTCGTGAGGTTCTCGAAGCCTCAAAGAAGAAACGGCACCAGATGGCCGAAGGCCGGATACGAGCCCTGCACGGACATTCCATACCCGTGCAGGCGCTGTATGAACCGACTCCGCCCCCACCGGTGCTTTTCCACGGGACCGCGCGAGCAACCGTCCCCGCGATTCGAGTGTCTGGGATCCTACCCATGCAGCGACAGTACGTTCATCTCGCGGAGACCGTGGAGCAGGCCCGTCAAGTGGGAGTGAGAAAGGACCTCAATCCCGCTATCCTCACGGTGGATACGGGTGTCGCCACGGCAAGTGGGGTCCTCTTCTATAGGCCGGAATCAGGGATTTGGCTGGCCACATCCATCCCGGCCTCGGCGGTGGGGATCCCAGGTGTTATTCCCACTGACGTGAACGCTGTCGATAAGTAAGCTGCTGCCGGTGCCGGTGCCGGTGCCGACGCCGGTGACGTGCCACTGCGGTGGAAGCGGTGCGGACGGCCGTCGAAGCCGTCCGGCCCTGACGGCCCTGACATTCCTACGACGGCGACGTGTTCGTGGCCTCCTCGCCCGGTTCGGGCAAGTCGTGGGCAGCCGGAAGCCCGTCCAGGGTCCGCCCGGCAAGTGTGCTGGCCACCCACAGTGACCGTGCCACGTCACCAGCGTGGCCCGGCCTCGAGGTGTAGTGCAGGGCGTTGTCCACCTCCCGGGCCAGGCTCCACTGCCGGGCCACTTCCGGGTCCAGCCCGGCCGCGACACTGAAGTCATGGCACCTGGCCAGTAGGCCGGCGGCGGGATCCGTTGTGGGAAGGTCCGGAATCCGGTTCCAGAGCACGGGAGCCACGGCGAACTCCGCCTCACCCACCATCGGCTGGGGATCGATGGCGGCAAAGTCGTCGGCGGCAGCATTTCCAGCCGTTGTGCTCCCCGACGCAGGCCCGGGCGCTTCCGGCCTGGCCAGGATGTTCAGGTAGTGGAAGTCCGTGTTGACAAGGACGTCCTCAGAGGAGCGGCGGCCCACGGCGCCTCGCGTCTGGCACACCTCAAGCGCGGCCTCCAGCAGCCACCGGGGAAACGGGCGGCCCAGCTGTTCCCATTCGGCGGGCAGGTCATCGCTCCACTGTTCTGCCCGCGCGGCCACGTGCAGAAATTCCTGCCACTGCGGCCGGCCGTCGGGGACGAGGCTCAGCTGCCGCATCAGCCCGCCCCACACCTCACGGGCGGTGTCCATCGGCTCTGTCCGGAGCGACCTGCCGGCATCCAGGCGCTCAAGGAGCATGGAACACGTTCCGGCGTCAGAGGCAATCAACCGCACCGCACCATGGCCGTTCCACAGCGCCAGCGCATGGCGTTCCACCAGAGCTTCGTCATGCGGAAAGGCCACCTTCAATGCCGCCGCCGATCCTGCCGCGCGGACCGGCACCACGACAGCGCCGTGCCCGCTCCAGGGAAGCGCTCCCGGTGCCAGGTCAAGCTCGAGCTGCCACTGCTCCAGCCGGCCACGGATCATGTCCGGCAGTGACGCCAGCCAGGCCCTGCCGGCGCTGCTGCGGGAATAGCGGCGGGTCAGGTCCGGGGGAATGGGAACGTCTGCTGGCGGGCTCACAGCTCCAGCGTAGTAGAGGGGGCCTTTCGCAGCGTGAAGGCCAGCGCAGCGGGAAGACCGGACAGCTCCTGCCCAGACTATGCCGCAAGCGCCGCTACACGATGCGGCAAGCGCCGCTAGACGATGCCGCTGGCGCCCAGCAGGTTGCCGATGGTGAACGTCGCGGCCAGGGCCAGGCCCCCGCCCACCACCACACGTGCACCCGCCCGGGTTTTCGAGCCGCCGCCGATCCACGCGCCCACGGCGCCCGTCACGGCCAGGGCCAGCAGGACTGCCCCGAAAGTCACGGCCACGCGTATGTTTTCCGGTGGCAGCAGGATGGCGAGCATCGGCAGCACGGCCCCCAGTGTGAAGGCGATGGCTGACGCAAAGGCGGCATGCCAAGGGCTCACGATGTCCTGCTCGTCGATGTTGAGCTCGGCGGAAAGGTGCGCGGCCAGGGCGTCGTGCTCTGTGAGTTCCCGCGCCACATTCTGGGCTGTTTCCTCACTCAGGCCCTTGCTGCGGTAGATCGCGGCGAGCTCCAGCAGCTCCTCTTCCGGTTCCTCGGCCAGTTCGCGCCGTTCCTTCTCGATCAGCGCCTTCTGGCTGTCGCTCTGGCTGCTGACGGAGACGTACTCACCCAAAGCCATGGATACAGCACCGCCCACGAGCCCGGCAGCACCGGCAGCGAGGATGGGGCCGTGCTCGCTGGTCGCACCGGCCACACCCACCACAATCGCCGCAACCGACACGATCCCGTCGTTGGCTCCGAGGACACCGGCACGCAGCCAGTTCAAACGGTGCACGATGTCGTTGTTGTGGGGTTCATTGGCGTGCTGCCTGTCCGGGGGCAACGCCGATTTGTCCGCTGGATCCATGGTTCCAGCAAACCACTCAGAGGCAGCCGGCTGCCAGTGCGATGTCACCGGCCGACCCTGGACACTGGGCCGCCGGCCCCCCGCCTCTAGGGTGCGGCGGGAGTTGCCGCTGCGCCGCCGTCGGTCGGGCTTGCCGAGGGCGCAGCCTGCTCCGGAAGTTCCGGCAGGAGCGCGGTGTCCAGCACAATGCCTGGTACGGGCCCCGGATCGGATCCCCAGCGCATGGTCCGCTGGGCAGCCGCGACCAGCGAGGAGACTGCCCACCGCCGCGTCTCACCCTCGCTCAGGGCCACCAGGTCGCCGTAGACCGGGAGTGTTCCGGCTTCCAGGCTGGCCAGTCCCGCAGCGGGCTTCTGCAGGAACGAGGTGCCCAGGGTGTAGCCCGGTTCACGGGGAGGAACGGACACACAGTGAACGCGGGTGTACGCCTCTGCCTGGCCAATCAGGGACTCGTGCGTGGCCAGCAGGGAGGCGGCCTGGTCCGCGGCGGACCCGTCCAGGCGCGTCAGCGCCACCTGATAGCCGTACACCGTCTCAACTTCTGTCCGGACCACCCGGTTCAGGGCGGCAGCCAGCGTGGCGTTGTCCGTCGAGTCCTCTGTCTGGCTGGACTGGCTACCGTTGCTTGATGGGGCGCCATCCTGTGACCCAGCGCTTGGCCCGATGCTGCTGCCCGCGGAACTGCACGCCGTGGCCGCGTTGCCCCGCGCCGCCACCGGCGCCTCAAGCACGGGTGGCGGTGTCCCGGCAGCCTGTGCCAGCGCCGTCGCCTGAAGCAGCTGAGCGGTCCCTACCGCGGCGAGCAGGCGGGCCATCCCGCCGTCGGCCTTCTCGGCATGCACGAGACGTGCCTTGCCGCTCTTGGACAACGCGGCCACCAGCGCCGGCAGCGTTGCCGTGCCCGATTGTGCTGTCCCTGATGATGCCGTGGCGGCGGGGCCCGCGGTTCCCGGGGCGCCAGCCGCGGAACTTGTGCCGGCCGCAGAACCGGCGGTGGCACCGCCCGGAAGAAGGAGTGCCCTTGCCTGCGTAGTCAGCAATGTCACAGTGTGCGAAAACAGTTGCCGCCGGGCTCCGGACGACCCTTCCGCGAGCTGCTGGCTGGCAGTCTTCAGGTCCAGGGTTTCGGCGAGGGCGGCGGTGCGCGCCTGCTCGGAGAAGGGTGGGGCTGGCGGTGCCGGGGATTCCCGCGGAATCAGCGCAAAACCGAGACTCAGCACCAGGAATGCGGAGAGTGCCAGCAGGCCGTACCGGAGATAGCTGGCCGGGCTTCTTTTTCGCCCGTTGTCGTCATTCACAACAGACCATGTTGTCACGGCCGGCAGGAAGTCCGTGCACCAAGCCGCCCGGAAAATCGCTACGCTAGTAGTCACAACATCATCTAACGGGAGGCGGCCGGCATCGTGAGCAATGCAGAAGCCACGACTTCATCAGACCGGACCAACGCGGGAAAGGCTGAACCCGCGGCTGTCCACAATCCTGAGGCTGAACGCCTCCGGGCGCTGCTGGAACCCGCGGTCCAGTCGCACCGGCTTTACCTGGAGGATGTTGCCATCCACATCGCAGGTTCCAACCGTGTGGTCCACGTAGTGGTGGATCTGCCACAGGAAGAAACGGGCGGGGTGAGCCTTGACGTCATCGCAGACATCTCCAAGGAACTGTCCGACATCCTGGACAGCGACCCCAGCACGGACAGCCGTCCCTATGACCTTGAGGTTTCATCGCCCGGCGTGGGGCGGCCGCTGACCGAGCCCCGGCACTGGCACCGCGCCCGCGGCCGCATGGTGAGCGTCAATGTGATCCAGGGCGAGAACGTCACGGGCAGGATCAGCTCCGTTGACGACGCCGGCGTGACCGTTGTCCCCGAAATTGCCGTGAAAAAGGGCATGAAGCCCAGGCAGGGCGACCCCGTAAAACTTCCTTTCGACAAGATCCGCAGCGGAAAAGTCGAAATTGAGTTCAGCCGCCTCGACGAGGCCGGTCTGGAAACTGAGCACAATGGACCTTCTGAGGAGGCCTGATGGATATTGACATGAGCGCGCTGAGACTCCTGGAGCGTGAGCGCGAAATCCCGCTGGATCTCCTCATCCCCACGATCGAGCAGGCATTGCTTGTCGCCTACCACAAGTCGCCGGGGGCCTTCGAGAAGGCCCGGGCGGAGCTGGACCGCAAGAGCGGCCACGTAACCATCTGGGCCACGGAAATCGACGACGACGGCGCACCTATCGGCGAGTTCGAGCACACGCCGGCCGGGTTCGGCCGCATCGCCGCAAGCACTGCCCGGCAGATCATCCTGCAGCGGCTGCGCGACGTTGAGGATGACAACGTCCTGGGCGAGTTCAAGGGCCGCGAGGGTGAACTTGTTGCCGGGCTGATCCAGCAGGGCAACAACCCCCACATGATCCAGGTCAACCTCGGCACGGTGGAGGCCCTGCTTCCGCCGCCGGAGCAGGTGCCGGGGGAGAAGTACATCCACGGGAACAGGCTTCGTGCTTACGTGATCGACGTACACCGGGGCACCAAGGGCCCGTCCATCACCCTTTCCCGTTCGCACCCGGGCCTGGTCCGGAAGCTTTTCGAACTGGAGGTCCCGGAGATCGCCGACCGCTCCGTGGAGATTGTCGCCCTGGCCCGCGAAGCCGGGCACCGCACCAAGATCGCGGTCAAGGCAAACACCCAGGGCATCAACGCGAAGGGTGCGTGCATCGGCGAAATGGGCTCGCGCGTGCGGGCGGTCATGACCGAACTGAACGACGAAAAGATCGACATCGTAGACTTCAGCGAGGATCCGGCCACCTTCATCGCCAGCGCCCTGTCGCCGTCGCGTGTGAATTCAGTCACCATCACCGACGAGGCCACCCGATCAGCCCGCGTCGTGGTGCCGGATTACCAGCTCTCCCTTGCCATCGGCAAGGAGGGGCAGAACGCCCGCCTCGCCGCCAAACTGACGGGGTGGCGAATCGATATCGTCTCCGACGCCGCCGCTCCGCGCGGTTAGCAGCCCCTGCCGGACAGCGGAAAAACCGTCCGGCACAGGCTCTTGGCCTGATCGAACTGCCCGCCCCCGCGGCGGGCAGTTTCGGTTTCCGGTTTCGGGTATCGGCCCCGTGAGGGGCTAGAATAGAACTTGGCCGCGCCTAGCGGCCGGCATCAGCGTGTTCGAGCACCGGGTCCTGCCGAAAGGCAGTGGCGGGCGGCCGGGCAGGCAGATAGGTACAGGCAGGAAGATACTCGGCAGTGGCACACGTGCAACAACTCGGGAATCAGCCGCAGCGTACCTGCATCGGATGCCGGAAAAAGGGGCCGCGGTCAGAGTTGCTCCGGCTCGTCTCCGACACCGGCGGTTCGTCCGCCGTCGTGGTGGATGAACGACGCCGGATGGCTGGCCGGGGTGCATGGCTGCACCCCAGCGAAGCGTGCCTGGCCCTGGCGGTCAAGCGGCGAGCCTTCGGAAGGGCCCTCAACGGGTCAACCGGAACGGCCGCCGTCGAACGCCGGATAACGGCAGGAGCGCACGCTGCGGACGTCCCGGCGTCTGCAGTACCAACCGTCCAACCTGAAAGCGGGTCAGAAATCTGATGGAAACCCGATGAGTTCCCAGCGATGAGTGCGTAACGATGACAACTTTGTTGCGCTCTGCAATGGGCCTTTCAGCTGTAACCGCAGCGGGGGCCCGCAGTAAGAAGTAGACGGTTCGTGCCTGGCTCGGTGCGGACCGAGACAGGAGAAATGTGGCCAAGGTCCGCGTACATGAGCTTGCAAAAGAGCTCGGTATTACTTCCAAAGATGCAGTAACCAAACTGCAGGAACTGGGCGAATTTGTTCGCTCCGCCTCTTCCACCATTGAGGCCCCCGTGGTGCGGAAACTCCGCAACGCGTTCCCGGCTGCCGCCGCTTCGAAGTCCGAAGCCCCCGCAGCCGCCCCCAAGTCCCCGGCAAAGCCGGCGGAAACCCGTCCCGCGCCGGCTCCCGGTCCCGCTGCCCCCAAGGCTGCGGCGCCTGCTCCGGCTCCCGCTCCCGCACCGGCACCGGCCCCCAAGGCCGAGGCGCCTGCAGCTCCGGCTGCGCCCGTCGCCCCGGCAGCTCCGGCTGCCGCAACGCCTGCTGCGCCCTCCACCGGTGCCAAGCCGGGAGCACGTCCCGCGCCCAAGGCTGAGACCCCCTCACGTCCGGGCGGCGCTCCGCGTCCCGGCGGCCCCCGCCCCGGCAACAACCCCTTCGCCACGTCCCAGGGCATGCCCCGCGGCCGCGGAGGAGACGGTGACCGTCCGCCGCGCCCAGGCAACAACCCCTTTGCAACTTCCCAGGGCATGCCCCGTCCCGGCGGCGGCCGCACTGACGGCGACCGTCCCGGCGGCCCGCGTCCGGCAGCCGGTGCAGGCGGACCCCGCCCCGGCGCTCCGCGTCCCGGCGCTACGCCCGGCCCGCGTCCTGCAGCTGGTGCAGGCGGCCCCCGTCCCGGCGGTCCCCGTCCGGGTGCCGGCGGAAACCGGCCCACGCCTGGCATGATGCCTAACCGCACCGAGCGTCCCGCACCTGCAGGTGCCGGCCGTCCCGGTGGCGGCGGACGCGGTCCCGGCCGTCCCGGCGCTCCCGGAACCGGCGGTCCCGGTGGCGGCGGCGGTGCTCCGGCTGGCGGTGGCTTCGGCAAGGGTGGCCGCGGTCGCGGTGGCACTCAGGGTGCGTTTGGCAAGGGCGGCGCTGGCCGCGGCAAGCAGCGCAAGTCGAAGCGCGCAAAGCGCCAGGAACTTGAGCAGATGAGCGCACCGTCGCTGGGTGGCGTGAGCGTACCCCGCGGCGACGGCAACACTGTTATCCGGCTTCGTCGTGGCTCGTCCATCACGGACTTCGCTGACAAGATCGAGGCGAACCCCGCCGCACTGGTTACCGTGCTCTTCCACCTCGGTGAAATGGCAACGGCAACCCAGTCGCTGGACGAGGACACCTTTGCACTCCTCGGCGAGGAACTCGGTTACAAGCTGCAGGTCGTTTCGCCGGAGGATGAGGAGCGCGAACTGCTCAGCGCCTTCGATATCGACGTCGAAGCCGAACTCGAGGCTGAAGGCGACGAAGAGCTTGAGGCACGTCCTCCAGTAGTCACCGTCATGGGCCACGTTGACCACGGTAAGACCCGCCTGCTTGACGCCATCCGCAACTCGGATGTCGTCGCTGGCGAGCACGGTGGCATCACCCAGCACATCGGTGCCTACCAGATCAGCCACGAGCACGAGGGTGCGCTGCGCGACATCACCTTCATCGACACCCCGGGTCACGAAGCGTTCACCGCCATGCGTGCCCGTGGCGCGAAGGTCACGGACATCGCCATCCTGGTTGTGGCAGCGGACGACGGCGTGATGCCCCAGACCGTTGAAGCACTCAACCACGCCCAGGCGGCCAACGTGCCGATCGTCGTGGCCGTGAACAAGATCGACAAGGAAGGTGCGAACCCGGACAAGGTCAAGGGCCAGCTCACCGAGTACGGTCTGGTTCCCGAAGAATACGGTGGCGACACCATGTTCGTTGAGGTCTCTGCCCGCCAGAACGTCAACATCGATGAACTGATCGACGCCGTGCTGCTGACCGCCGACGCCGCGCTGGACCTGCGGGCCAACCCGGACAAGGCCGCCCGAGGCATCGCCATCGAAGCGAACCTGGACAAGGGCCGCGGTTCCGTGGCCACCGTCCTGGTGCAGTCCGGTACCCTCGCGGTCGGCGACACAATCGTTGCCGGCACGGCCCACGGCCGCGTCCGCGCAATGTTTGACGAAGACGGCGAAGCCCTCGACGTCGCACTGCCGTCCCGTCCGGTCCAGGTCCTCGGCCTGTCCAACGTGCCGCGTGCCGGTGACACCTTCCTGGTGACCACCGACGAGCGTACCGCCCGCCAGATCGCCGAAAAGCGTGAAGCAGCCGACCGCAACGCCCAGCTCGCCAAGCGCCGCAAGCGCATCAGCCTGGAAGACTTCGACCAGGCCGTCGCCGAAGGCAAGATCGACACCCTCAACCTCATCCTCAAGGGTGACGTCTCCGGTGCCGTGGAAGCCCTCGAAGACGCGCTGCTCAAGATCGACGTTGGCGAAGGCGTCCAGCTCCGTGTCATCCACCGCGGTGTTGGTGCGATCACGCAAAACGACGTCAACCTGGCTACGGTCGACAGCGCCGTCATCATCGGCTTCAACGTCAAGCCTGCCGAGCGTGTTGCCGAACTGGCAGACCGCGAAGGCGTGGACATGCGCTTCTACTCCGTCATCTACTCAGCAATCGATGACATCGAGCTGGCCCTTAAGGGCATGCTCAAGCCGGAGTACGAAGAGGTCCAGCTGGGCACGGCCGAGGTCCGCGAAGTGTTCCGTTCCTCCAAGTTCGGCAACATTGCAGGATCCATCGTTCGCACCGGTACCATCCGACGCAACACGAAGGCCCGCATCACCCGCGCCGGCAAGCTCATTGGCGACAACCTCACGGTGGAGACGCTCAAGCGGTTCAAGGACGACGTCACCGAGGTCCGCACGGACTTCGAGTGCGGTATCGGCCTTGGATCGTACAACGACATCACCGAAGGCGACATCATCGAGACCTTCGAGATGCGCGAGAAGCCGCGCGTCTAGTCGTGTGAGTTTCACAGGTGCGGGGCCGTTGGGTTTTTCCCGGCGGCCCCGCGCTTTCGCCCGACCCGGGAGCCTCCGAGTTTTCGGAGCGCCCCGCCCCTACGCTGGGCGGCTTGGGATTTTCGATCCCAAGCCGCCCAGCTCCGGCAGCGGAGCTGGCCTTCCCAACACTCGCAAGCTCGTGTCGGGGCCCGCGGCCATCTCCTTAGATGCCACTCCCAGGCCCCCTCAATCGCTACGCGCTAACGTTGTTCCATGCGTTGGCGCGCCCCCAGTTTTCTATTTCTATCCAGGAGGATGTAATGGCTGATCCGGCACGCGCTGCCAAGATGGCGCAGCGGATTAAGGTTGTTGTTGCTGAGGCTTTGGGCCGGAAGGTCAAGGATCCCCGGCTCGAGGGCATTACTGTCACTGATGCCCGGGTGACCAATGACCTGCAGCATGCCACCATCTACTACACCGTGCTCGGTGACCAGGCCGTGCAGGTTGACGCCGCCAGAGGCTTGGAGAAGGCCAAGGGCGTGCTGCGGCAGGAAGTGGGCCGCAACATCACCGCCCGGCTTACCCCCACACTCGAGTTCGTAGCCGACCAGATTCCGGTGAACGCCTCCAACCTTGAGGAACTGCTCCGGGAGGCCAAGCGGCGCGACGCCGAGGTGGCTGCCCTGGCCGAGAAGGCCAAGCACGCCGGCGACGCCGACCCGTACAAGAGCGACGTCCAGCCGGACGTGGAAATCGACGAAGACGACTTCGATGAAGAGGACCTCGACCTGGCCGACGATGAGACAATCGACGAGGACCGGAACCGCTAGCCTTCCCGGTTCTGCACGGCACAGCCTCTGCCATCAGGCACTGTAAGGGTGCGGCCGGATCTACTCGATCCGACCGCACCTTTACTTCTTGCTGCCCTTACTTTTCCCTAGTCGTCCAGCGGGGCCTTCACGACGCGGCCGTCCGGTGCCGCATTCGGTGCCGGCAGGGAGTTGACCGTCGCGTAGATGCTTTCGCCCCTGATGTCGACGTCGGCCGTGAGCATGCCCGGAAGTACTACCGTCTGCTTGCCGGAGTGCGCAGACAGCCGCAGCACGCCCTTACCGAACAGGGAGGCGACGTACACGTGCCCGTCGTCGTCCATGTCCAGTCCGGTGGGTGACATCACGTCGTCAGCGAACAGCTTCACGCGGCCGTTGTGGGGATTGACCTTGTACACCGCTCCGCGGGAACCCAGCGCCGGGTCCTCCGGGCCGCCGGGCAGCACGGAGACGTACAGCCAGCCATCCGGTCCGCGCTTGACGTCGGTGGGCACCGGCTCGAAGCGGTAGGCGTGGCCGGTGATGCAGCCGGGAAGTTTGAGGGCCGCGGCTTCCTCGGCGGTGAACGTGTGCGGCCGGGCCGGCAGCACGGCGACGGTTTCGGCCTTGCCTGACTCCACGTCGACCGAGACGATGGCGTTGGCTCCGGCGTCGGCTACGTAGATGGTGTCGCCGTAGACATCGATTCCATAGGGGTGCGAATCGATCTCGCCCTTGTAGGAAACCGGCACATCTTTGGGTAGCTTCGCAACGCAGGCGGCGGGAAGGTCCTTGAAGCCGTAGCTGGTGCCGCCGTCGGCGTTGTGCTTCATCTCCAGGGCAGCAAGGTCGCCGAAGGTACGGTGCTTGCCGTCGGTGTCAATGCTCCTGATGTGTCCGGCAAACGGCCTCGGATCCATGGGGCCGGCGCCCTGGCTCTCGGCCAGGTATATGGTGCGGCCACGGCGGTCGCTGCCGGCCACATCCCAGGCCGCGTTCCGGTAGACGACCGATTTGCTGCCGTCCCGGGCGATTTTCGTCAGCTGCCCCGCGAATTCCTCGCTGACCAGAACTGAACCGTCCTGTCCGTCGCTGAGGTGGAGCGGGGTCAGCAGGCCCCTGGCAAGCACGGCCGGTGCTGACTGGCTTCCTGCTGCCTTGCCTGCCGGGGCCGCGTGGCCCGCCGGGGACGCCGACAAGAGGATTGAGGCAGCCGCGACAGCAGCCCAAAGTGCTCGTTGCTTTTCCATATCGTCTCCAATGTCAATGGTGCGCATCCAGAACATTGAGACCGATATGTGGTCCGAAAATCGGGTCCCCCGACGCGCGTATTCTAAGCCCGACTTTCGGGGCCTGTCGATGGCGCAATTCCATGACCTTTCGCTTTGGACTGCTGCTTCGGGTCGTCCGCGAAAAAACTTTGGGGGTCTCGGCCTGCGGGACTATTAATGTCAGACCCCCTGATCAGACTGGTTCCATGGAAGCCATTGGGGGACTCACCGCAGACCGGGCCGGACGGCCCGGTCCCGGTGGGTTGGCTACCGCCGGCGCCAACGCCTTGCAGGTCGTTTCTTCCACGGCGGACGTGGTGGACTACGCCCTTGATCTGCTGACCTCCAGCGCGATCACCGCCGGAGACACGGCGTTGTGGGGTTTCGGGCAGGCCGCGGATTTCGCGGGCCGGGTCGAGCAGCTCTCCCGTCACGTGGAGTTTTTGCAGGTGGTGGCCGCCGGCGCGGTGGACCGTGCCCGCACCGAGGCCCTCACCGCCGCCGCGTCACCCCTCGACACGAGCGCTGCTGCAGGGGACCCGGGTCCGGGGGATGACGGGTCCCGCAACACTGTCGAGTTCCTGCAGGGGAGGCTGCGGGTCCCGGCCGCCGAAGCCCGCCGCCGGCTCTCCCTGGCCGGTGCCGTGCTGCCCCGGGCCGGTTTCGGCGGCCAGCAGCTCCCGCCCCGCTACGAAGAACTCGCCGCCGCGGTCAGCACCGCCCAGATCAGCTCCCGCGCCGGGACCACCATCACCCTGGCCCTGGACCGGGCCCGGCACCTCACCACCCCGGCCCTCACCACCGAGATGGAACACGCCCTGACCCAAACCGCCGTCGAAAGCGACGGCGACTTTCTGACCCGGGTCACCAAACACTGGGCCGAGGCGATCGACCAGGACGGGACCGAACCCTCCGAACCGGCCCTCCGCCAGATCCAGGGCGCCTTCATCCGCCGCCCCAAACACGGCCTGCAGCACCTGGAAATTTTCGCCACTGCCGAACAATTCGAAACCCTCACCACCGTCATGAACACCGCCACCAACCCCCGCACCCCGGCACCCGCCGACGGGACCGGCAGTGACGGGACGGATGGTGACGGGGCCGGTGAACGGGGTGGCCTGGCCGGCTGGGACACCTCGGGCGTCCCGGAGATCCCTTTGGATCACCGGTCCCAGGGCCAGAAGAGGCTCGACGGGCTCGTGGGCGCCTGCCAAACCGCCCTCACCACCGACACCTTGCCCGCCAACGGCGGGCACCGGCCCCAGATCCTGGTCACCATCAACTACCGCGCCCTCCTCGCCGAAGTCCAGCAACGACAGGGCGCGCAGTGGTTCCAGGCCGCGCAGTGGTCCCAGGGCGGGCAGGGTCCCCGGCCGGGCTACACCGGCCGGACCGGCGACGGCACCGCCCTGCTCGCGTACGGCGGCCCGGTTAACCCGGCCACGATCCGCAAAATCGCCTGCGACGCCGACATCATCCCCGTCGTCCTCGGCAGCGAGGGCCGGATCCTGGACGTCGGCCGCGCCTCACGGGTCTTCCCGCCCCACATCCGTAAAGCCATCATGGCCCGGGACCAGGGCTGCGCGTTCCCGGGCTGCACCATCCCCGCGCCCTGGTGCGAAGCCCACCACATCACCTACTGGTCCCGGGGCGGAACCACCGGCACCGGCAACGGCGTCCTGCTCTGCAGCCACCATCACCACCTCATCCACAAAGAACACTGGACCATCGAAGTCACCAACGACGTGCCCTGGTTCAAACCCCCACCAGAACTCGACCCCCACCGAAAACCCCGCCGCAACCACTACTTCCGCTCACGACCCCAACACGAATGAATAGAACCCGGCTGCCCCGCAGCGCGATCCGGCTGGCTATGATCAGACCATGCGCGCCCACCCATCAGCAGCAGACGTAACCGAATACCTGACCGAAGCCGTGGCATTGGCCCAGCGGAACGTCGCGGCCGGAGGCGGGCCTTTCGGCGCGCTGGTGGTAACAGCCGCCGGCACCGTCCACGAAGGGGTCAACCGCGTCACCCGGGACAACGACCCCACGGCCCATGCCGAGGTGGTGGCAATACGTACCGCCGCTGGAGAGACCGGGAACTTTGATCTCAGCGGCGCTGTCCTGTACGCCAGCTGCGAGCCCTGCCCGCTGTGCCTTGCGGCGGCGCTCTGGGCGCGTATCGACCGCGTGTACTTCGCCGCCGACCGGCACGGCGCGGCCGCCGCGGGATTTGACGACGCGCTCTTCTATGAATACTTCGGCGGCTCCCGGCCGGAACTGCTGCCTGTCAGCCATACCCCGGTTCCGACGTCGGGCAGCCCGTTCGATGCCTGGCGCAACAACGCCGAACGCACCGACTACTGATCCGGTTACCGTGCCTGGCTACCTCCGGGGGAGTCTGCCCACGCCCTCGACCAGTTCACTTTGGTCGCCGCACAACGCAACCCGGATCCAGCCCTCGCCGATGGAGCCAAAGGCCGTTCCCGGAGCAAACGAGACGCCGGCCTCGGCGAGGAACTGTTTGACCCAGGCCCGGACGTTTCCGCCGCTCACGTGCGAGACGTCCGCCCACAGGTAGAACGCCCCCTGCGCGCTCAGGAAGGGAATGCCCTTCTCTGCCAACACGGCCGACGCCGCGTCGCGGTTGGCACGGTAGTGCGCGTGGGCCTGCGACACATAGTCCTGCGGACCGGTCAACGCGGCGAGCGCCGCGTACTGGGACGGTGACGCCACGCAGGAGACGATCGCCTCCATGACGTTGTTCATCCGCTGCTCCAGTCCCGGCGGGCACACCAGTGCTCCAATGCGCAGACCGGTGAGCCCGTACGTCTTGGACAGCGTCAGCGACGTGAACACGCGTGCTTCACCGGGGGCGGTGCTATCGAACCGGGCAGGACTCACGTGCGGGACGTCGTACGTGAAGGCCTCATAGCATTCGTCCGAGATGATCCACAGGTCATGGCGGCGGGCCAGTTCCACCAGTTCCCGGGTCAGGTCTTCCCGGAGGACGGCGCCCAGGGGGTTCGATGGCGAGTTGAGCATGAGCACGCGCGTCCGGTCCGTGATGAGCGCCTCGATGTCCGCGATCCGGGGTTGGAAATCGTGCGCGGGGTAAAGGGGATACTCCACGGGGACGGCATGAAGCAGCCGGCTGGTCATGGCAAACGTGGGATAGCCCGGATTGGGAATCAGGATTTCGTCGCCGGGTGCGAGGAGCAGGCTCATGGCGAAGTGCAGGCCCTGCTGGGCGCCGTCAACCACATATACGCGGTCCGCCGCGATGTCTACGCCGGACTGCTCCCGGAACCTGGCGGCGAAAGCCTCGCGCAGCTGCGGGATCCCTGCGTTCGGAGTGTAGTTGGTCTCGTCACGGTCCAGGCACGCGATTCCGGCATCCAGGACATGGCGGGGGAGCGGGAACCCGGGCTCGCCGATGCTCAGGATCAGCGCCCCCGGGGTTCGCCACGCTGCCTCGGTGATTTCGCGGATCTGGTTGACGGGTACGTCGCGTATGTGCGCGGAAAGCTCGGGCATGACTGCCATCCTAGCGCCGGGCCGGCCGCGGCCCTCGACGAGGCCCAATACCCCCGCCGGGTCCCCGATATACTGATAGGCGTGCTTTCTGGACTGGTAATAGTGGACAAGCCGCAGGGATGGACCAGCCACGATGTGGTTGGACGGATGCGGCGGATCGCCGGTACCCGGAAAGTGGGCCACGCGGGAACGCTGGATCCCATGGCCACCGGCGTGCTGGTGCTCGGCATCAACAAGGCAACGCGGCTGCTTACGTACATCGTGGGCACGTCCAAGACCTACACGGCAACCATCCGGCTGGGGGAATCCACCATCACCGATGACGCCGAAGGCGAAGTTGTCAGCCGGGCGAGTGCCGCGTCCCTGACCGAGGACGCCATCCGCTCCGGAGTAGAGTCCCTCACAGGGGAGATCCAGCAGGTGCCCAGCAGCGTCAGTGCCATCAAGGTCAACGGTGAACGCTCCTACGCCCGCGTACGTTCCGGGGAAGATGTCCAGCTGGCTGCCCGGCCGGTCACCATCCACCGCTTCGACATTCACGGAATCCGCCGGGACCAGGCCGCCGGACACGCCACGGATGTGGTGGACGTCGACGTGACGGTGGAATGCTCCTCGGGCACCTACATCCGTGCCCTCGCCCGGGACCTCGGCAACTCACTCGGCGTCGGCGGGCACCTGACCGCATTGCGGCGGACAAACGTCGGACCCTACTCGCTGGACCAGGCGCGCACCCTTGAACAACTCGCCGAAGACCTCGAAATCCTGGAAATGTCGCAGGCGGCCAGGGCGCTCATGCCCAACCGTGAACTGAGCGCCGATGAAACCACCGAGATTTCCTTCGGCCGGCGCATCGCAGCCGGAACCGCGGCGGGCACACCGGGCGCCGCCACTGCGGAGAAGCCCGCAGCCGCGTTCGCGCCAGACGGGTCGCTTGTGGCGCTGCTCGCGGACAGCGGAAGCTTCGCCAAACCCGTGCTGGTTTTCGCCCCGGGAACGGGCCCCGGCGGCTCCAACAGTCCCGGCGTTCCGAATGGTTCCCGTGCCGACGGCGGGCAGGCCTAGTGTTGGACGCATATTTCTACATCATCCTGGGTGTCGGCCTGCTGTCCACCCTCATCTGTGTGGCGGCGGGCATCATGAAGAAGGCCCCGAACGACATCACCATCCTCTCGGTAGCCGCCGTCGAACTGGCCCTACTGGTCTACCTGGTGGGTTCCATCGTGCGGGTCATCGCGGGGGAGCAGATCGCCGGAGAGGCCTGGGAATTCTGGGGCTACCTCGCCACCGCCCTCCTGCTGCCCGTCGCCGCCGTATACTGGTCCATCCTGGAACGGACCCGCTGGAGCAACTTCGTCCTGGCGGCCGTCGGAGTCACCGCCCTCGTCATGGCCGCCCGCATGAATCAGATCTGGTACTGAAGTGGAAGAAGCACGCAACGTGACTGATACGTCCGAACACACCGGCAAACGCACCGCCGACACGAGAAACACCGGTCCCGGCCGGCTCCTCATCGCTGTCTACGCCATCTTTGCCATTTCGGCTACCGCACGGGCCGGCTACCAGATCCTCACCAAGTTCTCCGAGGCGCCGCTGGCCTACCTGCTCTCCGCCTTCGCCGCCGTCGTCTACGTCGTGGCCACGGTGTCGCTGGCCAAGGCTGGCCGCACCTGGTTCAAGGTGTCCCTGGTCGCTGTCCTGGTGGAACTGGTCGGCGTCATTATCGTGGGGGCGCTGAGCCTCTTCGACTCCGTACAGTTCCCGCACGAAACCGTGTGGTCCGCGTTTGGCCGCGGCTACGCCTTCGTTCCGCTGATCCTGCCGGTCCTGGGCCTCATCTGGCTCTACCGGCGGCGGCCGGCAGCCCCGGCTGCCTAGGGCTCGGATCTAGCGATTCTCGTCGGGCAGGTCCACCTCGATCAGCTCACCGGGCGTCACAGACCGGTGCGCCGGTGGCACTGAGTCAGTTGTACTCGGTGCTGGGCCGGATTGTGTAGGTGGTTCCTGGTCCTGCTCTGTCAGCGGAGCCTGCTGCGGTTGCGGGCTGCCTCCAAGAATGCCGCCGAGGATATCGCCAAGCCCGCCTGAACCCAGGCCGCCTGAGCCCTGCCCGCCGCCACCCAGCCCGCCGGAACCAAGGCCGCCCAGGATTCCCCCGAGGATGCTTCCCAGGTCGATTCCGCCGCCTCCGGCCGGGGACGGCTGTGCGCCGGATCCCTGTGCGCCGGAATCCCGTCCGCCGAGGACCTTTTTGGCCAGATAGGACATGACGATCGGGGCGAGGATCGGCAGCAGCCGGCGGACGAGGTCTCCGCCGACACTGCCGAGGTTCGCTGTTCCGGCAAGCCGGTTGGCCACTTGGTCCTGCTGGCCGCCGAAGACATGGCCAACGATCTTTTCCCCGTCCCGGGTGTCCACCTGCGACGGGTCCACTCCGCCGTCGGCCAGTCCGTTCCGGTGCCTGGCCAGTTCGGATTCCAGTGCTGCGGCGCCATCCGGCGCCTGGACGTTGCTCTGCATTCCGGCAAGCAGCGTGGGCACGGCGGCTTCGACGGCGGCCTGCGCGGACGCCGTATCAGTCCCCAAGAGGGACGCGATCTGTTGGACCGGGATCTGTCCCAGCAGCTCCTGGACATCACTCATGGCGTGGCTCCTTCCGGCCCGCTCATCCCGCAGGCGATCCGTGGTCAAAACGCGAATGAAACTCCGATTGAAACTCTGACAGCCCAAGGCAGCACTGCCCGGCCGCTGCCTCTGCATCCTAGCCGGGCGTGTGTGCAGGCGGTAGGCCGCCCGGCCGTCCATGACAGTCAGGGATTGCGGGTAACCTTAGAGAGTTCCGGCCCTGGCGCGCCGGGAGCAAGTTCAGTCAGGCAGTAAAAGGCGAGGTTGATGGTCCACATCTGGAACGACCCGACCGAGGTCCCCGAAGACTTTGGTCCTTCCGTTGTCACTATCGGCAATTTCGACGGCGTCCACCGCGGCCACCAACAGGTGCTGTCCCAGCTCATCAGGACTGCGCGGCTGAACAGCGCCAAGTCGGTTGCCGTGACGTTCGACCCCCACCCGGCCCTGATACACCGGCCGGAAAGCGCGCCCGAACTGATTATGGGCCTGCACGACAAACTCCAGGCGCTGGGCGAGCTCGGACTGGACGCCATACTTGTCATGAAGTACTCCCTGGAGCTCGCCAGCCTTACCCCTGAAGAGTTCGTCGGCTCGGTCCTCGTGGACAGCCTTCACGCCAGCCATGTGGTGATCGGCCACGACACCCGCTTCGGCAAGGGCAACTCCGGCGACCTGAACACCATGCAGGAGCTGGGGGAGAGGTTCGGCTTTGAGGTCCTGGTCATCAGCGAGTTCGGCTCCGAAGGCTTCCCGCTGCATGACGACGGCGGGACGGACCGCCGCTGTTCCTCCACCTGGGTGCGCGAAGCGCTGCGGGAGGGAGACGTCGACACCGCCGCCGCTGTCCTGGGCCGCGCACACCGGATGCGGGGCGAGGTGGTCCACGGCGCCGCGCGTGGCCGGGACCTCGGTTTCCCCACCGCGAATCTCTCCAGTGATGCGAGCGGCCTGATCCCTGCGGACGGCATCTATGCGGGCTGGCTCGTGGACGAGGCCGGGACGCGCTGGCCGGCCGCGATCTCCGTTGGCTCCAACCCCACTTTCGACGGCGTGAGCCGACAGGTGGAGGCGCACGTCATCGACAGGCCCGAAGAGCGCATCGAGGACTTCGATCTGTACGGCCAGACAGTAGTCGTGGAGTTCGTGACCAGGCTGCGTGGCATGGTGGCATATCGTGGGCCTGAAGCCCTCGTGGAGCAGATGCGCCAGGACGTCCTGCAGACGCACGACATCCTGCTCAAGCGCTGACCCGCGCGTTCCACACGGAACTGCACCACGCAGTCCCGCCCCACACAGTATTGGCAAGGAAGGCGACGCTGTGACCGTAGAGAAGAACACCAGGAAACTGGACAAGGGGATTGTGCGCGATTTCAGTTCCCGCATGAGTTACGCGTCCTACCTTCAGCTGCCCACACTGCTCAGCGCCCAGCAGCCCGTCAGCGTCCCGGAACACCATGACGAACTGCTGTTCATCATCCAGCACCAGACCACGGAGCTGTGGCTCAAACTGGTGCTTCACGAGCTCCGCAGTGCCGCCCAGTGGCTGCGGTCCGATGACCTCGGCTCGGCCCTGAAGGGCATCGCGCGGGTCAAGCACATCCAGAAGACCCTCACCGAACAGTGGTCCGTCCTGGCCACGCTTACCCCCACCGAGTACGCGGAATTCCGCGGCTTCCTGGGCAATTCGTCCGGATTCCAGTCCAGCCAGTACCGTGCCGTGGAGTTCGTGCTGGGCAACAAGAACAGGAAGATGCTTCCCGTCTTCGAGTCCGATCCCGAAGCGCACGCCCTGCTGACCGAAGTCCTGCACGCACCGAGCATCTATGACGAATTCCTCGCCTACCTCCACCGCCAGGGCTTCGACGTTCCCGAGGAGGTGCTGACCAGGGATGTGACCCGGGCGCATGAGTTTGAACCTGGACTGGTGCCTCTGTTCAAGCACATCTACGAAAATGCCGCGCAGAACTGGGGTGCGTACGAGGCCTGCGAGGAGCTGGTTGACCTGGAGGACAACTTCCAGCTGTGGCGGTTCCGGCACCTGCGCACCGTGCAGCGCACCATCGGCATGAAGACAGGCACCGGCGGCTCCACCGGGGCCGCGTTCCTGCAAAAGGCCCTTGAGCTGACGTTCTTTCCGGAGCTGTTCGCCATGCGTACGGAGATCGGACAATGACCACGCAAGCAGCCGACGCGCTGCTTCAAAAGGCCACACGCCTCGACGCCGGCGATCCCCTGGCCAGGTACCGGGGCCTGTTCGTCGGCGCGGACACTGACCTGTCCTACCTGGACGGCAACTCCCTGGGCCGCCCGCTCAAGCGGACCGCCGGAGACATAACCGCCTTCATCCAGGAGGGCTGGGGCGGGCGCCTGATCAGGGGCTGGGACGAGGAATGGCTGGACATGCCCCAGGCCATCGGCGACCAGCTGGGGCGTGCAGTGCTGGGCGCCGCCGCGGGCCAGACCATCATCGCCGACTCCACCACCGTGGTGCTGTACAAGCTGATCCGGGCAGCGCTGGCCGCCGTCGGGGATCCGGCGCGGACCGAGATCGTGGTGGACACGGACAACTTTCCCACCGACCGGTACCTCGTCGAGGGCATCGCCAAGGAGGAGGGGCTGACCCTGCGCTGGATCGAGGCGGATCCCGCCTCAGGTGTCCACCTCGAACAGGTGAGGCAGGCCCTGGGGCCGGCCACCGCCGTCGTCCTCCTTAGCCACGTGGCCTACCGCTCGGGGCACCTCGCGGACCTGCCGGCCATCACCGCTGCAGTGCACGACGCCGGTGGCCTGGTGGTCTGGGACCTGTGCCATTCCGCAGGGTCCGTGGAGCTGCAGCTGGACGCGTGGAACGTGGACTTTGCCGCGGGCTGCACGTACAAGTACCTGAACGGTGGCCCGGGTTCGCCCGCCTTCGCCTACGTCAATGACCGGCACCTGCCCCGACTCGCGCAGCCCATCTGGGGATGGATGGGCAGGAAGGACGCGTTTGAGATGGGGCCCGGCTACGAACCGGCCGCCGGCATCCGCGGTTTCCTGAGCGGCACGCCGGCCATCTTCGGAATGATCGCCATGCGCGGCACGCTGGACCTGATTGAAGAGGCCGGCATGGCCGCCATCCGGGAGAAGTCGCGGCAGCTCACCGCCTACGCGCTGGAACTGCACGATGCCTGGCTCGCGCCGGCCGGGGTGATGCTTGCTACACCCCGGGATCCGGACCGCCGCGGAGGCCACATCACGGTTGACCATCCCGCCTTCCGTGAGGTGACGGCGGCGCTCTGGGAGCGGGATGTCATCCCGGACTTCCGCGCTCCGCAGGGCATCAGGATCGGACTTTCGCCGCTGAGCACCGGCTTTGCCGAACTCCACCGCGGTATGGCCACCATCCGGGACCTGCTTCCGGGGGCGTGACCAGCCCTGTTGCCGTTTCGACAAGATTGCAATATGGCCGGTAAACTAAACGGTGGATCCGGCTGCAGTCCGTGGTTGCTGGGTCCTGTCTTGTGCGGAATGTTCTTCGGAACTCCGCGCCGGCACCCCCGGCAGTGAATTACTGACTCGGGCCTCACGGCACATCTCTAGGAGTTATTGTGGCACTTGACGCCGCCGTAAAGCAGTCCATCATCAAGGAATACGCAACGTCCGAGGGCGACACCGGTTCGCCGGAGGTCCAGATTGCGGTTCTGACTCAGCGGATCAAGGATCTGACTGAGCACATGAAGGAGCACAAGCACGACTTCCACACCCAGCGCGGTCTGCTGGCCATGGTTGGTCGCCGCAAGCGCATGCTGACCTACCTGAAGAACACCGACATCGCCCGCTACCGTTCGCTCATCGAGCGCCTCGGCCTGCGCCGCTAGTCTGGTTTTGAGGCGGCCCATTCCTGCCGGAACGGGCCGCCTCGTCAGTACATAAAAACTAAACAGGAGGATCAACCGCATCACGCATTCGCGGTCCTCGGTAGTGATCCCCGGGAAGCTTCGCAGACTGAAGCCGGCCCGTGGGTCTCGATCGATGACCGGGTGCAGGGCCAGTAGACAGATGCTGGGCTGGGTTGATGCGGCTGGACTTCCGTTAATCAAGAAACGGAGGTGACTCTCTTGGAGGG
This sequence comes from Arthrobacter globiformis, assembly GCF_030817195.1. Taxonomy (NCBI): domain Bacteria; kingdom Bacillati; phylum Actinomycetota; class Actinomycetes; order Micrococcales; family Micrococcaceae; genus Arthrobacter; species Arthrobacter globiformis. The sequence continues at coordinate 1,963,086 of NZ_JAUSYZ010000001.1, forward strand.
TCCCGAAATCCAGTTCTCAGAAGCAGTCATTGACAATGGCCGCTTTGGCAAGCGTGTAATCCGCTTCGAAACCGGCCGTCTTGCCAAGCAGGCAGCCGGCGCAGCCATGGTGTACATCGACGAAGACACCGCACTGCTCTCCGCCACCACCGCCGGCAAGCACCCGCGCGAAGGCTTCGACTTCTTCCCGCTGACCGTGGACGTCGAAGAGCGCATGTACGCCGCCGGCCGCATCCCGGGCTCGTTCTTCCGCCGTGAAGGCCGCCCGTCCACCGAAGCCATCCTGGCCTGCCGCCTGATGGACCGCCCGCTGCGCCCCGCGTTCGTCAAGGGCCTGCGCAACGAGGTCCAGATTGTCGTTACCGTTCTGGCGATCAACCCGGACGAGCTTTACGACGTCGTGGCCATCAACGCTTCCTCGATGTCCACCCAGCTCTCCGGCCTGCCGTTCTCCGGCCCGATCGGCGGCGTCCGCGTTGCCCTCGTCGCCGACGAGCAGGGTTCGCAGTGGGTTGCCTTTCCGAAGCACTCCCAGCTCGAGAACTCCGTGTTCAACATGGTCGTTGCCGGCCGCGTTGCCGGTGACGACGTCGCCATCATGATGGTCGAGGCCGAAGCCACGGACAACTCCTGGAGCCTCATCAAGGAACAGGGCGCCACCGCCCCCACCGAAGAGGTTGTTTCCGAGGGCCTGGAGGCTGCAAAGCCGTTCATCAAGGCTCTCTGCGAAGCCCAGCAGGACCTGGCAGCCCGCGCCGCCAAGCCCACCGTCGAGTTCCCCGTCTTCCTGGACTACCAGGACGACGTGTACGCCGCCGTTGAGGCCGCTGCGACGGAGAAGCTCACCGCTGTCTTCCAGATCGCCGACAAGCAGGACCGCGACAACGCAGCCGACGAGCTGAAGGACGAGGTTGTTGGCTCCCTCGCCGAGCAGTTCGAAGGCCGCGAGAAGGAGCTGTCCGCAGCATTCCGCTCCGTGACCAAGCACGTGGTCCGCCAGCGCATCCTCAAGGACCAGATCCGCATCGACGGCCGTGGCCTGACGGACATCCGCCAGCTCACCGCCGAGGTCGAGGTCCTGCCCCGCGTTCACGGCTCTGCCATCTTCGAACGTGGCGAAACCCAGATCATGGGTGTCACCACGCTGAACATGCTCAAGATGGAACAGCAGATCGACTCGCTGTCGCCGGTAACGCGCAAGCGCTACATGCACAACTACAACTTCCCGCCGTACTCCACCGGTGAGACCGGCCGCGTCGGTTCCCCGAAGCGCCGCGAAATCGGCCACGGTGCCCTGGCCGAGCGCGCGCTCGTGCCGGTGCTGCCGTCCCGCGAGGAGTTCCCGTACGCCATCCGCCAGGTGTCCGAAGCCCTTGGCTCCAACGGCTCCACCTCCATGGGCTCGGTCTGCGCCTCGACGCTGTCCATGCTCAACGCCGGTGTTCCGCTGAAGGCCGCCGTCGCCGGCATCGCCATGGGCCTGGTCTCCGACCAGGTGGACGGTCAGACCCGCTACGCAGCACTGACGGACATCCTTGGCGCCGAAGACGCCTTCGGTGACATGGACTTCAAGGTTGCCGGTACATCCGAGTTCGTCACGGCCATCCAGCTGGACACCAAGCTCGACGGCATCCCGGCGTCCGTCCTGGCAGCAGCGCTGAAGCAGGCCCGCGAGGCCCGCCTCCACATCCTCGAGGTCATCAACGCCGCGATCGACACCCCGGATGAGCTCTCCGAGTTCGCTCCGCGCGTCATCGCCGTCAAGATCCCCGTGGACAAGATCGGTGAGGTCATCGGCCCCAAGGGCAAGATGATCAACCAGATCCAGGAGGACACCGGCGCGGACATCTCCATCGAGGACGACGGCACCGTGTACATCGGAGCCACCAACGGCCCGTCGGCAGACGCCGCCCGGTCCGCGATCAACGCCATCGCCAACCCGCAGGTCCCGGAAATCGGCGAACGTTACCTGGGCACCGTGGTCAAGACCACCACGTTCGGTGCATTCGTCTCCCTGACCCCGGGCAAGGACGGCCTGCTGCACATCTCCGAGCTGCGCAAGCTCGCCAGCGGCAAGCGCGTGGACAACGTCGAGGACGTCGTCTCCGTGGGCCAGAAGATCCAGGTCGAGATCACCAAGATCGACGACCGCGGAAAGCTGTCCCTGTCTCCGGTTGTGGCTGAAGAGGAAGGCGCCGGCGAGGCCGATCGCGTTCACGCTGCGGCTCCAGCAGAAGGCTCGGACGCGTCCGAGTAGTTCCGGGCTCCGGCAGCTGAGTGCTGCCGGATCCCATAGGGCGGGGCCGTTGGTTGTACCACCGGCCCCGCCCCGTTTAACCCCCACCCAACCCCCGCTTGCGGCGGCAAAACAGCCCACGTCAGAGCCACGCCGACGGCGGGCCCGCTGGTACGATTGCAGGCAGATTTGGCTCCGCTTCCCGAAAGGCCTTGATGACTGTCGTACCCCTGCCGCTGGAGCAGAACCACCCCGGCGACACCCTGATCCACGGAGCCGACGGCGGTTCGGAAGTCCGCCGTTCGGTCCTCCCCGGCGGGGTTCGCGTGCTGACTGAGGCCATGCCGGGGCAGCGTTCAGCCACCATCGGGTTCTGGGTGGGCGTGGGATCACGCGACGAAGCGCCAGGACAGCACGGCTCGACGCACTTCCTTGAGCATTTGTTGTTCAAGGGCACCAAGAGGCGCACCGCTCTCGAGATCGCTTCCGCCTTTGACGAGGTGGGTGGCGAATCCAACGCCGCCACCGCGAAGGAGAGCACCTGCTACTTCGCCCGCGTGCTGGATACGGACCTGCCAATGGCCATCGACGTCATCGCCGACATGATCACCGGCGCCGTGCTGGACCCCGCTGAGATGGAGCAGGAGCGGGACGTCATCCTCGAGGAAATCGCCATGGACAGCGACGACCCCACGGACGTCGCGCATGAACACTTCGTGGCCGCCGTACTCGGCACCCACCCGCTGGGGCGCCCCATTGGCGGCACTCCTGACGCGATCCGCGCCGTGGCGCGTGACTCCGTCTGGGACCACTACCGGCGCTACTACCGCCCGGACGAGCTCGTGATCACCGCCGCCGGCGGTTTGGAGCACGACGTCGTCTGCCGGCTTGTGGTGGCTGCGCTCCACTCAGCCGGGTGGTCACTTGAGCCCGGGGCGGCCCCCGTGGACCGTCGCTCCACCGCGCGCGCAGAGATCACCGGCACGGCGGGGCTGCACGTGGTCACCCGCCCGGTGGAACAGGCCAACATCATCATGGGCTGTCCCACCATCGTGGCCACCGATGAACGCCGCTATGTCATGAGCGTGCTGAACGCCGTGCTCGGCGGCGGGATGTCGTCACGGCTGTTCCAGGAGATCCGCGAGAAGCGCGGGCTCGTGTACTCCACCTATTCCTTCGCCTCGTCCTACGCCGACGCCGGCTACTTCGGCATGTATGCCGGCTGCACGCCCACCAAGGTCCGCCAGGTTCTGGAACTCCTCGGCGCCGAACTCGACAGTCTCGCGGCCGGCGGCATTTCCGATGACGAGCTCCGCAAAGCTGTGGGGCAGCTCTGCGGCGGGATCGTCCTGGCCTTGGAGGACACGGGCTCCCGCATGTCGCGGCTGGGCCGCGCCGAGCTGGTCTCCGGTGAATACCAGGACATCGACGAGACCCTGCGCCTCATCAAGGCCGTGACGGCGGAACAGGTACAGGAGCTGGCCAGCGAGCTGGCCGCGGCGCCCCGGACCGTGACGGTGGTCGGCCCCTTCGACGAATCGGAAACCTTCGGGCTCTGAGTTCGGGGAGAAACGATGGACCAGCCGCAGCCGGGAACAGCGCACGAAGCGCTCGAGATCTTCGTCGGCCGCTGGCTGGGAACCACTGAACTGGCTGCCTCGCCGTGGGGTCCGGCACGCACGGCCACTGCGGAGGTGACGTTTACCCGCGCGGCCGGAGGATTCGCCGTCGTGCAGTCCTACCGCCACACCGAAGCCGACGGCACACACTTCGAAGGGCACGGGGTCTTCACGGTGGACCCGGACCACGACGAAACGCTCTGGTACTACGTCGACAGCATGGGCAAGCCGCCTGCGGCGCCGGCCCGCGGTGCCTGGCACGACTCCACCCTCACAGTGGAGCGGCACAGCGATCGCGGGACCGCCCGCCACACTTTTCGGGTGGACCAGGGCGTGCTGACCCATACGGCTGAACTGCGGCTGGGGGAGGCCCAGGAGTTCCAGCCGTTCATGACCTCGATCTGCCACCGCGCCTAAAGTCAGTACCAGGCGCTCAGCCCACCAGTTCGATGACCCGTGTCTGCGGGGTGCCGGACAGGGCCGGTGCGACGTCGGGGGAGTTCCATACGTTTTCGCGCAGCTTGGCCAGGAACTCCTCGGCCTGGTCACGTCGCTCGAAGTCCAGTTCCACCACGATGTACCGGTCGTCCTCCACCGGGCGGCCGATCCGGTGGGCTACGACGCCGGAGCCCGCCCGGTCCGCAGGGTCGCGGTCAAAAACCGCCTTCCACGATTCGAAGTCCTTGATGGCGTGCTCAATCTGCAGGGTGAACATTTCCGGTCTCCTTTGGCCAGCCTCCGCTCCATGCCTGGTGTGTTCCATGCCTGGTGCGTTCCATTCCCCGCGCGGTCCGTTTCCGGCGCGGTGAAATGGCGAGGTAGTGCCATGGTAGGTCCCGGCACCCGGCCTTACCACCCACTCCCGCACCACCCAACTAGGTGGCAGCACAGGGCGTTCCCACGGCTGGGAAGGCCCTGTGCTGCGACCCAGTTGGGTCAGCCGCCGGCGAAGGGCGGCAGGACGTCCACCACGTCGCCGGCTGCCAGGACGGTGGTCCGGTCCCGGACGGCGACCTCGTTCAGCAGGAAGCTGCTGCGGGCCAGGATCCTGTCGAGCGGGGGCGTCCCGGCCGGAGGCTCAGGGCGTTCGACGTCGAGCACGGCGGCGAGGAGCGACTCCACCGTGGAGCCGGCGGGAAGTTCGAAGCGCTCTTCATCCACGCCTGCCGCGGCGCGTGCGGCAGCGAAGTATCGTACGTTCAAGGATTAGCCTCCGATGGCGCTCATGCTGCGGTCCGGCTGGACGAAGTCCGGAGCGTCGAGGCCCACGTGGTCCATGCCGTGGGCTTTGGGCTTCAGCCACATGGCATCCTGCCAGCGTTCGGCGAGCTGCTCGTCGCTGGCCCCTTGCCTCAGCAGGCCCAGCAGGTCGAATTCCTCGCGGGAGAAGAGGCAGCTCATGATCTTGCCTTCGGCGGTGATCCGGGTCCGCCGGCAGTCGGAGCAGAACGGCTCGGTGACCGAGGCGATGATCCCCACAGTACCCAGCACTGGGCCGTGTGAGTCTGCGGCGCCGGCCGAAGCGGCGGAACTGTGTGAATCAGCGGAACTGCCGGAATCACCGGAAACGGCCGTCCGGCGTCGTACTTCAAAGCGTTCCGCCGGTGCGCCGTCGCGGGCGCGCGGATCCGGGCTGAGCACGAACTCCTCGGAGAGGAGTTCCCGGATCTCCGCCGCGGTGATCATGTTCCGGCGGGTCCAGCCGTGGTCCGCGTCCAGGGGCATCTGCTCGATGAACCGCAGTTCGTAGCCGCGCTCCAGCGCCCAGGCGAGGAGGGACGGCGATTCGGTGTCGTTGATGCCCCGCATCAGCACGGCGTTGAGCTTCACGGGTCCCAGTCCGGCGGCCCAGGCGGCGTCCACTCCGGCGAGGACCCGGTCAAGGAACGGGCGCCGGGTCAGTTTGGCGAAAGTTTCCTCGTGCAGCGAGTCCAGGGAGACGTTGATGCGGGTCAGCCCGGCGGCCTTGAGGGCTGCAGCCTTCCGGTCCAGGCCCACACCGTTCGTCGTCATCGAAATCGGAAGCTCAGGGTGTGACTGGCGCAGCGCACCGATGATGTCGACGAGGTCGGCACGGACCAGCGGCTCGCCGCCGGTCAGGCGCAGCTCGCGCACGCCCAGCAGGTTCACGCCGATGCCCACGATCCGTACGATTTCCTCCCCGGTCATGACTGCCTGCTTGGCGAGCCACTCCAGTCCCTCGGCCGGCATGCAGTACGTGCACCTCAGGTTGCACTTGTCCGTGAGCGAAAGGCGCATGTCCGTGGCCCTGCGGCCGTAGCGGTCCGCGAGCCCGGCGGCAGCATCAGCCGGGCGGCGGGCGGGAACCCCGGCCGGGCGCGCATCCGAAAGGGGCTGCGAACCGGAACCGGGTACGCCTCCTTCAGGAAGCTGCGGTATGCCAAGCTGAACACTCATGACTTCAGGCTACGCCACCCCGGGCCGCCGATCACACCCGCCGCGTTCCGTGACTGGGCTGCGGCTGCGGACGGCGGCGACGCGCAGCCGCCAGGGATGACGGCGGTGCCGGATAGCGCTGGTGAACCTATGCTGGAAGGGTGAACGGGTCCCATGAGCCAGGCCGGCACCGGCGCCGGTGGGCGGCGGCCGCAGGCGTGGTGGCAGCCGGCACCGGACTCGTCGGCAGCGAACTCATCGCCGGCTTCGTCAGTCCTTCACTGTCAACCATGACTGCCTTGGGCGGCGCCGTCATCGACGCGGTCCCGCCGGGTGTCAAGGACTGGGCTGTTTCCCTCTTCGGAACAGCGGACAAGCTTGCCCTGCTGGCCGGCATGGCGCTGGGAATCGCCGCTTTCGCCGCCGCGGCAGGTGTCCTCGAGCTGCGCCGGCGCTTCGCGGGCGTCGCTGTCTTTGCCGTCTTCGGCGTCGTGGGCCTGGCCGCGGTACTGACCCGCGCCCAGGTGACCGCCGCCGCCGTCGTTCTTCCGCTCCTTGCCGCCGGGGTCGGAACGGCGGTGCTGCTAAAACTGGTCAGGCGCCTGGCTGCCACTGACGGTGGCGGGGATACTGACCCGCGGCCGGCCAGGCGGGGCTTCTTCCAGCTGCTGGGCGGCACCGCCGCCGGCGTCCTAGTGGGCGGCGCCATCGTCACCGTCTGGCGGGGCGGGGCCGCCGGCGTCAACGAGGTCCGACGGACCCTGCGGCTGCCCGCGCCGCAGTCCCCGGCGCCGCCCATTCCGGCCGGCGCTGACATCCGGCTGGCCGGGGTGGCTCCGCTGGTCACACCCAACCCTGACTTTTACCGCATTGACACCGCGCTGTCCGTGCCCGTGCTGGATTCCCGCGAGTGGAGGCTCCAAGTCACCGGGCTGGTGGAACGGGAAGTAGAGGTTTCCTTTGAGGACCTGCTGGCGAAACCCCTGATCGAGCGGCACGTGACCATCGCCTGCGTTTCCAACGAGGTGGGCGGCGACCTGATCGGCAATGCCCGCTGGCTGGGCTGGCCAGTCCGGGAGCTGCTCGCCATGGCCGGCCCCAAGCCGGACGCGGACATGGTCCTGTCCCGAAGCTCGGACGGCTTTACGGCCAGCACGCCGCTGGAGGTGCTCACCGACCGCCGTGATGCGCTGCTCGCCGTGGGCATGAACGGCGAGCCGCTGCCGCTCGAACACGGCTTCCCTGTGCGGATGATCGTTCCCGGGCTCTACGGGTACGTCTCCGCGACCAAGTGGCTCACCGAACTTAAGGTCACCAGGTTCGCCGACGACGTTGCCTACTGGACGCCGCGCGGCTGGTCGGAGCGCGGCCCCATCAAGATCTCATCCCGCATCGACGTGCCACGGAACGACGCCTCGGTACAGCCCGGGACCGTGGTGTTTGGCGGCGTGGCCTGGGCGCAGCACACCGGAATCGGCAAGGTCGAGCTGCGCGTGGACCGGGGCAACTGGCAGCCGGCCAGGCTCGCTCCGGGCATCTCGGTGGACACGTGGTACCAGTGGCAGTTCGGCATTGACCTGCAGCCCGGGCAGCACGAGGTCCAGGTGCGGGCCACGGACCTCAAAGGCACCGAACAGGCGGAGGAGCAGCGTTCGGTGGCGCCGGACGGTGCCACGGGCTTCCACACCATTAGAGTGGACGTGAAAACGTAGCCCATCAAAGGCCGGACCATGCACAGCCATTCGCAGCCGCACGACGATGCCGCCGTACGATCAGCCACGCCCGACGCCGGCGCTGCCGCCGTTGCCGCCGTTGCCGTCACACGCTCAGCCCACGCCGGCGCCCATGATCACGGCACCCACGATCACGGCACCCACGATCACGGCGCCCATGAGCACGGCGCCCACCGCAGCGTTGCAGACCACCGGCAGGCGGTCAGGGAGCTCCTCGAACCGTTGCTGTCCCCGGAACGGACTGAAAGGCTGCCGCTGGTCCAGGCGCTGGGCCGGGGGCTGGCGGAGGACATCACCGCGCCGTTGAGCCTGCCCCCGTTTCCGAACTCCCAGATGGATGGGTTTGCCATCCGCTCTGGCGACGTGCCCGACGGTGGGGCGGACCTGCGCGTGGCGGCTCCGGTGCCGGCGGGCGCGAAGCCCGCGCCTTTGCAGCCGGGTACCGCTGTCCCCATCATGACCGGTGCCATGGTGCCCGACGGTGCAGACGCCGTCGTACCCATTGAACGGGCCGTCCCCTCCACCTTTCCGGCGGCAGGGGAAGAGGCCGAGGTGAGACTGCCGGCAACGGCAGCCGGGACGTTCATCCGCACCGCCGGGAGCGACATCGAAGCCGGCCAGCAGGCACTGGCCGCGGGCACCTGCCTGGGCCCGGCGCAGCTGGGCCTGCTCGCCGCGCTGGGGCTGCCCGAGGTCTTGGTGCGCACGCAGCTTTCGGTCCTGCTCGTCACCACAGGCGATGAAGTGGTGGAACCCGGGGAACCGCTGGGCGACGGCAAGATCTACGACGCCAACGGCACGCTCCTGGAAGCCGCGCTGCGGCAGGCGGGACTTGACGTGACCAGGGCGGGCATTTCCGCCGACAGCCCGGACGCCCTGCGGACGCTACTGCGCAGCCACGCGTCCGCGATGGACCTGATTGTCACCACCGGGGGAGTCAGCAAGGGCGCGTACGAGGTGGTGCGGCAGGCCATGGACGGCCAGGACGTCGCGTTCCAGCACGTCGCAATGCAGCCCGGCGGCCCCCAAGGACTGGGAACGTTCGACGGCGTCCCCCTCCTTGCGTTTCCGGGGAACCCCGTCAGCTGCCTCGTCTCCTTTGAAATGTTCCTCCGCCCGGTGCTGGGCGAACTGTTTGGCGCGCCCGCGCCCAGGCCCGCGGTCCGGGCACGGCTGGCACAGTCGCTGTCTTCCCCGCCCGGCAAGCACCAGATCCGGCGCGGGTCCCTGCAGGCTGACGGCACAGTCCGGCTGCAGGGCGGCGAGAGCTCGCATTTGGTGCAGGCACTGGCCCACTCGAATGCCCTGGTCCACGTACCCGTGGGCACCGCCGCTCTCGACGAGGGCGCCGAGGTGGAAGTATGGATGCTGTGACTTCAGATAATGACCACGGCGCCCTGACCCATCTGCGCCGTGACGGCACGGCCCAGATGGTGGACGTCTCAGGAAAACCGGAGACCACGCGCGAGGCCACGGCCACGGCGACGGTCCGCAGCACCGCCGAGGTCCTGGCTTTGCTGGGCAGCGGCGGCCTGCCCAAGGGCGATGCCCTGGCCGTGGCCCGGGTTGCCGGGATCATGGCAGCCAAGAAAACGCCTGAGCTGATCCCGCTGTGCCACCCGCTCCCGATTTCAAAGGTGACCGTCGACTTCGAACTGGGACCCGAGACGGTGGACATCCTGGCGACCGTCAAGACCCGGGGCGTGACCGGCGTCGAAATGGAGGCCCTGACTGCCGCCTCCGTGGCGGCGCTGAGCGTCTACGACATGATCAAGGCCGTGGATAAACACGCCGTGCTCACGGACATCAAGGTGCTGGCCAAGAGCGGCGGCAAGAGCGGGGACTGGGCCCTGTGAGCAACCATCCTTCGAAAACCCCGGCACCGCACCTCCACGGCGAGGTGCAGGGCCGGAAGGCCGGCGTCGTGATTGCCTCAACGCGCGCCGCCTCCGGCGTCTACCAGGACGAGACCGGGCCCGTCATCACGGACTGGCTCGCCGAACACGGCTTCGTGCCGTACCCGGTCATGGTGGTGCCCGACGGTGAACCGGTGGGCGCGGCGATCCGCGCGCTCCTGACCCAGGAACCCGCCGTCGTCATCACCAGCGGCGGCACCGGCCTGAGCCCGGACGACCAGACGCCGGAAATGACGCTGCCGCTGCTGGACCGCGAAATCCCCGGCATCATGGAGGGCATCCGCCAGTTCGGAACGGCGAAGACGCCCCATGCCATGCTGAGCCGCGGACATGCCGGTTCGGCCGGCCGGACTTTCATCATCAACCTGCCCGGATCACCCAAGGGGGTCATGGACGGTCTCTCCGTCCTGGATCCGGTGATCGGGCACCTATGCGACCAGTTGGAGGGCGGACATGGCCACTGAGGCTTCGTTCGAAGTAGTAACCGCAGTGCTCAGCAGCGAACCCATCTCCGTGGACCAGGCCATCGCCGCCGTGGAGTCGGAGACTGCCGGAGCGGTGGTCAGCTTCAGCGGCGTGGTCCGGAACCACGACGGCGGCAAGCCGGTCGACCGGCTCAGCTACAGCGCCCACCCCACGGCCCGGAAGGTGCTGGATGACGTCGTGGCGCAGCTGGTGGCGGAGCAGGCGCAGGCGGCTGGCGCCGACGCGGTTCCTCCGGTCCGGATCTGGGTCGCGCACCGGGTGGGCCCGCTGGAAATCGGCGACCCAGCCCTCGTCTGCGCGGTATCGGCCGCCCACCGCGGGCAGGCCTTCGCCGTGTGCTCCGAGCTCGTGGACCGGGTCAAGGCGCAGGTGCCGATCTGGAAAGAACAGTTCTTCAGCGACGGCACCGTTGAGTGGGTTGGGGCCGGCGAGTAGGGCCACAGCGCCGGTGAGTAAACGACCACAGCGCCGGGGGACTGGAGGCCCCGCGCGTGAGGTAACGCATGCGCTCCGGTTCCGTCCGGCGGACCCCCGAACGGTAGTGTTGAATCCATGACCCAACAACTTCCTGTCGCCGTTCTGGGCGCAAACGGGCGCATGGGCGCCGAGGCCGTCAAAGCTGTAGAGGCCGCTCCCGACATGAAGCTCGTCGCCGCGCTGGGACGCGGTGACTCCCTCGATTCCTTGCTCGACGCCGGTGCCCGGTACGTCGTCGACCTCACCGTTCCGGAGAGCACCGAGGAGAACGTCCGCTTCGCCGTCGAGAACGGCATGCATGCCGTGGTGGGCACCACGGGCTGGGACCTGGGCAGGCTGGAGTCGCTGGAGACCCTGCTGGCCGGCCACCCGGAGGTCGGTGTGCTGATTGCACCCAACTTCGCCCTGGGCTCCGTGCTCACATCGGCATTCGCTGCCAAGGCGTCCAAGTACTTCGAATCCGTGGAGATCATCGAACTCCACCACCCGGACAAGGTGGACGCGCCGTCGGGTACCGCCGTGCGCACTGCCCAGCTGGTAGCAGCGGAACGCGAGGCGGCCGGCGTCGGCCCCAGCCCCGATGCCACCACCACTGAGCTGGCCGGCGCCCGCGGCTGCGAGGTGGACGGCGTGCGCGTCCACAGCGTCCGGCTCCGGGGGCTCGTGGCGCATCAGGAAGTCCTGTTGGGCGGCCCGGGGGAGCAGCTGACGCTCCGCCACGATTCCTTTGACCGGGCGTCGTTCATGCCGGGTGTCCTCCTGGGCGTGCGGAACGTCGCAGCCCATCCCGGGCTCACCGTCGGCCTGGACGGCTACCTGGACCTGGGGCTGTAGCGCAGTGAAACCGCTTCTTGGCTGGCTGAGGACAAACCGCACCAAGATCTGGGTAGGCGCGGTGACGCTCCTGCTGGTCTTCTATCTCGTGGTGTCCTTCCAGCGCTCCGTCCTGCTGCTGACCGACGCCGAGCCGGTGGCCAAAGCGATCGGCGCGGCGTACCTCGTGCTGCCGGTGATTGGTGCCTGGGCACTGATCCGGGAACTCCTTTTCGGCGCCCGGACCGAACAAATGGCACGTGTGCTTGAGGCCGAAGGTGGCCTGCCGGAGGACAACCTGCCCCGCACGCCGGCCGGCCGCATCATCCGGGCTGCCGCGGACCAGGAGTTCGAGAAGTACCGCGCGGAAACGGAAGCCGCCCCGGACGACTGGCGGTCCTGGTTCCGGCTCAGCTGCGCCTATGACGCGTCGGGTGACCGGAAGCGGGCACGTTCCTCTATGCGCGATGCCGTGCGGCTGTTCCGCGCCTCCGGCGACGCCCTGGCCCGGTAGTTACCGGATTTTTGCCGGCTGGTGCCGGCCCACCTGGTTGGCGGCGTGCCCGAGCCATTCCAGCGGACCGCGCCATTTCAGGATTACGAAGACCATTCCGATCACCACGGCCAGCGCCGCATGTGCGAAGTACATCCCGTCCTCGGTCCAGCCCACGGGCAATGGCTTGAGATGGAACGACGCCACCACGCAAACGTGGGCGGTGTACAGCGTCAGCGTCATGGCGCCCGGTCCCCGCAGCGGAAGCAGCAGGTCCAGGGCCAGCCACTGCCCCAGCCTGCCCACCAGAAGGCAAAGGCCGACGACGGCGGCCGCCACGCCGCTGGTATGTAGCAGGTCCAGCGTGGTTCCGGAATGGGGCGCGCTGCTGGCCAGCCACCACCACGATCCCTCCTGCCGGACACCGGCGAGATTGACCTGCAGGAGGCTGTCCAACGGATAGTTGGGGTCCGTGAGGATGTCCTGCAGGGCGGCGCGGCCACCCCACTGCTCCATCGCCGCCGTGCCCAGGACCTTGGAGAATGCCGCCACGGCAGTGCCGCCGAGCAGCAGCAACACCGGAACGATTGCCGTGGTCAGCGCGAGCCTGCCGATGATGAGCCCCACGAGCAGATACGAAATCCACTGGAACACCGGGTAGTACCCCGTCAGGAACAGGTCACCCAGCAGCTGGCCCGGACTGGTCAAGTCCTCCCATCCCGGGTTGTGGTTGAGCTGCAGCGGCGGATCTGCGGCCATGAGCCAGGGCCGCAGCAGGAAGGCAATCAACGGGGACAGCAGGATCCAACCCGCTGCCCAGGCGCACAGGGCCTTCAGCCGCAGCCCGATGAACGGCAGAATGCACAGGAACAGCACGGCATAATGCACCAGAATCACCGCGATGTTGACGTCAAGCCCGCCGAGTGCGAGCCCGACAACGGCAATGACCAGGGCGCGCATCGCGATGCCGCGCCGTGCCGCCGTCAGTGCGGGTCCGTCAAGGGGCTGTTGCTTGCCGGTGGACAGCGCGAGGCCAATGCCCGCGAGCACGGCAAACAGGGCGGCGGCACGGCCGGAGAACGTCAGGCCCACCCAGGTGGGGGTCAGTGCGGCATTGGACTCGAAGGTCGGGAGCAGGTGCGTGGCCATCATGCCCAGGAGGGCCAGGCCGCGGGCAGCATCGATACCGGCCAATCGGACGCCGGTCGCCGGCCTCTTCGCTGTCTTGGACGATGCAGCCGTGCTCCGCGAGGTCATGGTGTGATCGTCTCATATCCGCAGTGCAGGCCTGATTTTCGTGAACCGCGGTCTCCGCACGACGTCGTGAATCACCGTCGTGTTCCAGGCGGCCTGGGTGAGGGTCCGCGAAAATACGAACTTGGGCATCTCCCGCCAGATCCCGGCGAACTTGGCCATGGGCGGAGAGGCCGGGATTCTGGTCGGCCGTGGGCCGGAAATCGGCCATCAACTCATGGGTGATGCGCCCGGACATGAAGGCACCATCGTCCGGAAGCGGAAAGCGGCAGGTCGCCGTCGTACCTTCCAGTGACGCATTCGGGAATCCGGCGGGACAGGACAGGACGTGGTTGGGGACTACCGACTGGCATACCCCTTAGTCAGGATTGGCCCCGTCTTCAAAGTTGGCCTTGACAGTCAGGATTGGTTTGGGCGCGACCTTGTATTCGAATATATGTTCGAATAGTATTTCGGCATGAAGAAGTCATCAGGGCGTCCTGCAGGCCACCAACTGGAAGGGCGCGAGCTGGGCGGACACCGGCTCAAGAGTGACCCCCTCAAGGCCCCTGCGCTCCGGGTGATGCGCCCAGGGCCGACCCGCTCAGGGCTGATCCGGCGAAGGGTGATCCGCTGAAGGCGATGAGCCCCGGCGTGGTGGACTTCCTTTTCCGGCAGCTCGTGGCGGGGGAGCCTGCCGAGGACGTCCAGTGGGGCCGGGAAGGCGTTGCACTCTCCGACCAGGCGCCGGGGGCGGAGCTGGCACGCCGGCTGTCGGAAACGGATATCGATGCGCTGACGCCCACGGAGCTGTTCCACTACGTCCGCGCCGCACAGCGCCTCACCCTGTGGGTCGAATCGTTGCGGGAGGTGGCCGTTGAGCGGTACTGCTCGGGGGCAGACCCCGCCTAGGATGGGCTCGTGACCGCACCGCTTACCGTATCCGCCATCCAGTACGCGGCCCTGGACGGCGGCATCGACACCAACGTGCCTGAGCATGTGCGCCTCATCGAGGACGCCGACTCGCACGGTGCCAGGCTGGTGGTATTTCCCGAGCTCTCCCTCACGGGGTACAACCTGCGGCTGCTACGCGGCGGGGACCAATGGGACAGTGACCAGCCGGGCGGGGACCAGTGGGTGGTGCCCGCGGATCCTCGTTTGGACCCCATCCGGGAGATCTGCGGCAGGACCGGCATCACCGCCGTCGTCGGCGCGCCGTTGCGGGAGCCGGACGGGACGCCCCGGCTCGCATCCCTCGCTATCCACCCAAACGGCGCGGAAGAGGCTGCCTTCAAGACGCACCTGCATGGCGACGAGCAGTCCCTGTTTGAAGCAGGGCCCGGGTTCGAAGAAGGGCAGAGGTTCGTAGCAGGGCAGAGGTTCGGGCCGGGGCAGGGGCCCGAACAAGGGCACGAGCCGCTCCTGCTGGACGTGGACGGCTGGAAGGTCGCCCTGGCCATCTGCTTCGATGCTGCCCATCCGGCGCACTCCGGGGCTGCTGCCGCTGCCGGAGCCGACGTGTATGCCGTCTCGGCGCTCTACACGCAGGACGAAGGCCACCGGCTGGGGCTGCATCTTGGAGCGCGAGCCATGGACAACCGCATGTACGGCGTCCTTGCCAACCTCGGTGGCCGCACGCCGCTGGGGCCGTCCTGCGGCCTGAGTGGTTTCTGGGGGCCGGACGGGCTGTCGATGCAACAGGCTGGCGGTGCCGGAACGGAAGTGGTCACCGCTGTCCTGCGGCGGGGTTCCCTGGACCGGTACCGCGGCTAGCGTGCGCGCCGGAATTTGACGTTCATCACGCTGCGGCCATTGTCCTAACCTGCACGTGACAAGGTAACGTTTTTCCCATGGCTGACACTTCCGCGAACATTCCTGCCCTGGGCACCCTCCTGACCGCCATGGTCACCCCGTTCACCACTGACGGCAAGGTCGATTACCAGCAGGCCGCGGAACTGGCCAGCAAGCTCGTTGACGACGGCTGCGACGGCCTCGTCGTCACCGGAACCACCGGCGAGACGTCCACCCTCACCGACGAGGAAAACCTCGGAATGTTCCGCGCCGTGATGGAAGCCGTTGGCGGGCGTGCCGCCGTCATCGCCGGCACCGGAACCAACGACACCGCGCACTCCGTGCACCTGTCCCAGGAAGCCGCCAAGCTGGGCGTCGACGGCCTGCTGATCGTCACGCCGTACTACAACAAGCCCAGCCAGGCCGGTGTCCGGGCGCACTTCGAGACGGTCGCATCCGCCACGGACCTGCCTGTCATGCTCTACGACATCCCCGGACGGTCGTCCATCGAGATCGCGCCGGACACCATGATCCGCCTGGCCCAGCACCCGAACATCGTGGCCGTCAAGGACGCCAAGGCCGACTTCGCTGCGGCCACCCGCGTCCTGGCCGAGACCGACCTTGCCTTCTACTCCGGCGATGACGGACTGACCCTGCAGTGGATGGCCCTGGGCGCCGTCGGCCTTGTGGGTGTCACCACGCACGTCGCCACCCGCCGCTTCCGTGAGCTCATCGACGCGATCAACGCGAACGACCTCGGAACGGCCCGCAAGATCAACTTCGAGCTTGAGCCGGTAGTGCGCGCAACGATGACCCGTGTCCAGGGTGCCGTTGCCGCGAAGCAAATTCTTAAATGGCAGGGAGTCCTGCCCAACTCGATTGTCCGCTTGCCCCTCGTGGAGCCGGACGAAGCCGAGATCGAAACCATCCGCGAGGACTTGGCGGAAGGAGGGCTGGTCTTTTCCTGACGGACTAAGGCCGGCACTCTCTTCCGTCTGGAAAGAAGTGCATTATGACCCAAGTAGCCCTCCCCGGCCTCGTTACCCCTCCCCGCCTTCCCCAAGGCACCCTGCGGATTGTTCCGCTGGGCGGGCTGGGCGAGATTGGCCGGAACATGGCTGTGTTCGAAATCGACGGCAAACTGCTGGTTGTCGACTGCGGCGTCCTCTTCCCCGAGGAAACCCAGCCCGGCGTTGACCTGATCCTGCCCGATTTCTCCTACATCGAGGACCGGATCAATGACATCGTCGCCGTGGTCCTCACGCACGGCCACGAGGACCACATCGGAGCCGTTCCGTATCTGCTGCGGCTCCGCAACGACATTCCGCTCGTGGGCTCCCAGCTGACGCTGGCGCTGATCGAAGCCAAGCTGCAGGAACACCGGATCAAGCCCTACACGCTGTCCGTCACCGAGGGGCAGGTGGAACAGTTCGGTCCCTTCCAGTGCGAGTTCGTGGCGGTCAACCACTCCATCCCGGACGCTTTGGCCGTCTTCATCCGCACGGCCGGCGGCACGGTGCTGCACACGGGCGACTTCAAGATGGACCAACTGCCCCTCGATGGCCGCATCACCGATCTCCGGCACTTCGCCAAACTGGGCGAAGAAGGCGTGGACCTGTTCATGTCCGACTCCACCAACGCCGACGTTCCGGGATTCACCACCGCCGAGAAGGAGATCGGTCCCACCCTGGACCGGCTCTTCGCCCAGGCCACCAAGCGCATCATCGTCGCCTCCTTCTCCTCGCACGTCCACAGGGTCCAGCAGGTCCTGGACGCCGCGGCCAAGCACGGCCGCAGCGTCGCCTTCGTGGGACGTTCCATGGTGCGGAACATGGCCATCGCCGCCAAGCTTGGCTACCTGCACGTGCCGGACGGCATCCTGGTGGACCTGAAGAACATCGACACATTGCCCGACAACCGCGTGGTGCTGATGTCCACCGGCTCCCAGGGCGAGCCCATGGCCGCGCTGTCACGCATGGCCAACGGAGACCACCGCGTGGTGGTGGGCCAGGGCGACACGGTCATCTTGGCCTCCAGCCTCATTCCCGGCAACGAGAACGCCGTCTTCCGCATCATCAACGGCCTGCTGAAGCTCGGCGCCGACGTGATCCACAAGGGCAACGCTAAGGTCCATGTGTCCGGCCACGCCGCGGCAGGGGAGCTGCTCTACTGCTACAACATCCTCGAGCCGCTCAACGCCATGCCGGTGCACGGCGAGACGCGCCACCTGATCGCCAACGGCAAGATCGCGGAGGAGTCGGGTGTTCCGGCCGCCAGCATCCTGCTTGCAGACAACGGCACCGTGATCGACCTGAAGGACCACCAGGCCGACATCGTGGGCCAGGTCGAGGTCGGGTTCGTGTATGTGGACGGTTCCAGCGTCGGCGAAATCACTGACGCCGACCTCAAGGACCGCCGTGTCCTGGGCGATGAAGGCTTCATCTCCATCATCACGGTCATCAACCGGGCCAACGGCAAGGTTGTCTCCGGACCCGAGATCCACGCCCGCGGCGTCGCCGAGGACGACTCGGTCTTCGACGACATCATTCCCAAGATCAACGCCGCGCTGGAGGAGGCGGTGCTCAGCAACGCTGACCACACCAACCACCAGCTGCAGCAGATCGTCCGCCGGATCGTGGGCACGTGGGTCAACCGCAAGCTGCGCCGGCGCCCCATGATCATCCCGGTGGTCCTGGAGGCATAACCACGGGTGCCCGGGGGTTGAACACAGCCCCCGGCGGCCCGGAAATCCGCGGTTCCGCGGCCGCGGTGGAGTACCGTGGCAGATATGGCCACTCGTACTTCCCCCGCGCCAAAACGTACCTCCAGCAGTAAAGCGGGCGCATCCGCAGGGCGCAGCGGCTCCTCGGCGGCCAAATCCGGCCGGTCCGGATCGTCCGGCGGCAGTGCCCGCACGCGCCAGCTTCCTGCCGTCGAACACCGGCAGCCATGGCTGCTGCGGGTGGCCGGCGGGGCCTGGCTGGGCATCGGCCACCTGGTGGGCGGGGGAGTGCGCCGCATCGGCCAGGACGTCAGCGACCTGGCACCCGAGGACCGCCGTGACGGGGCTGCCCTGTTCAACCTGGCCCTGGCCGTCTTCATTGCCACCTTCGCCTGGTGGGGTTTCCGGGGCTGGTTCCCTGACGCTGTCTACGCCGTGGTCAACGGCACGTTCGGCTGGATGTCGCTGGTCCTGCCGCTCATGCTCTTCGTGTGCGCCTGCAGACTGTTCCGGCAGCCTGTGGACGGCCGCGGAAACAACCGAGTGGGCATCGGCTTCCTCATCATGACGTTTGCAGGCTGCGGCATCGCGCACATCGTGGGCGGCCAGCCGACTGTCAGCGAGGGCTTCGATGGGCTGCGGCAGGCCGGCGGCATGCTGGGATTCCTGGCAGCCTCCCCGCTGGCCGCCATCCACCCCGCCGTCCCGGTGGCCCTGTACGGGCTGCTGGCCTTCGTGTCCGTGCTCATCGTCACGGCCACGCCGTTCGGAGCGATTCCGCGGCGGCTGCGCGGTGCCTATGAGCACCTGATGGGCATCGACCTCCAGCAGAACGACGGCGACGCCCACGACCGCAGCTACCTGGACGAAAACAGCCGTCCCGCCCCGAAGAAGAAGCGCAAGCGGTTCTTTGGCAAGGATGAGGAAGCCGATCCCCGGCTGGAGGGCTACGTCGGAGATGAAGCCTTTGAGCATGCCGTGATCGACGACGACGACCCGTCGCCGGACGCCGGCAAGGGAACCCCTGCTGTGGCCCCCGGAGTCCGGCGGCCCACCCAGGCGGAGATCGCCGTCGAGAAGATCAAGGCAGCCCAGGGACTCGGCGCCAAGGGCGCCAACGCCGAGAACGCCACCGAGGCAATTCCGCTGGTGACGCCGGGCATGGCCGGCGCGGCCGCTGCACCGGGCGCAACTCCCGGCGCTGCAGTGCAGGTGCCCGCCAAACCTGTGGCGCCTGCGCCGCTGCCCACCCCTATTCCGCAGCGCACAGAGCAGCTCTCGCTCGCGGGCGACGTCACGTACACGCTGCCGTCGTCCGACGTGCTCACGCCCGGCTCCATTCCCAAGGAGCGAACGGAAGCCAATGACGCCGTCGTGGCCGCCCTGACGGACACGCTCCAGCAGTTCAACGTGGATGCCACCGTGACCGGCTTCAGCCGGGGCCCGACCGTAACCCGCTATGAGATCGAACTGGCTCCCGGCACCAAGGTGGAGCGGGTCACCGCGCTGTCCAAAAACATCTCGTACGCGGTCGCCTCGAGTGACGTGCGCATCCTCAGCCCCATTCCCGGCAAGTCCGCCATCGGCATCGAAATCCCCAACACGGACCGTGAGACGGTCTCGCTCGGCGACGTCCTGCGCAGCCAGAACGCCCGCCGCACCGACCACCCCATGGTCATGGGCGTCGGCAAGGACGTCGAGGGCGGCTACGTCGTGGCCAACCTCGCGAAAATGCCCCACCTGCTGGTGGCCGGTGCCACCGGTGCCGGTAAGTCCTCGTTCGTGAACTCCATGATCACGTCCCTGCTGATGCGCGCCACCCCCGACGAGGTCCGCATGGTCATGGTGGACCCCAAGCGCGTGGAACTCACCGCCTACGAAGGCGTGCCGCACCTCATCACGCCGATCATCACCAACCCCAAGAAGGCGGCCGAGGCCCTGCAGTGGGTGGTCCGCGAAATGGACGCCCGCTATGACGACCTCGCCAACTACGGCTTCAAGCACGTCGACGACTTCAACAAGGCAGTGCGCGCCGGCAAAGTCCAGCCGCCCGTGGACTCCAAACGCGTCATCCGGCCCTACCCGTACCTCCTGGTGATCGTCGATGAGCTCGCCGACCTGATGATGGTGGCGCCGCGCGATGTCGAGGACTCCATCGTCCGCATCACGCAGCTGGCCCGAGCCGCCGGCATCCACCTGGTGCTGGCCACGCAGCGCCCGTCCGTTGACGTGGTCACCGGCCTGATCAAGGCCAACGTGCCGTCCCGCATGGCCTTCGCCACCTCCTCCGTGACCGACTCCCGCGTGGTCCTGGACCAGCCCGGTGCGGAGAAGCTGATCGGGCAGGGTGACGCCCTGTTCCTTCCGATGGGTGCCTCCAAAGCGATGCGTGTGCAGGGCGCCTGGGTCACCGAGTCCGAGATCCACAAGGTGGTTGAACACGTCAAGGGCCAGCTCCAAGCCGTGTACCGTGACGACGTCGCACCCGAAGCGCAGAAGAAGCAGATCGACGACGACATCGGGGACGACCTCGACGTGCTGCTGCAGGCCACGGAGCTGGTGGTCACCACCCAGTTCGGCTCGACGTCCATGCTGCAGCGCAAGCTCCGCGTCGGGTTCGCCAAGGCCGGCCGCCTCATGGACCTGCTGGAATCACGCGGCGTGGTTGGGCCGTCGGAAGGTTCCAAAGCACGCGATGTGCTGGTCAAGCCGGACGACCTCGCCGCGGTGCTGGCTGCGATGAAGGGCCAGGAGGCTCCGGCGACGGCAGACTCGCAGACCGCCGCGCTCAGCGACAATGCCAACGCCAACATCGCCCAGGGCGGCTACGCGGAGGACCTCGTTGCCGCAGACCTGGACAACCGCACCCAGGGCATCGAATATTACGACGGCGCCGACAGTTCCGGTGACGACGAGGACGGTTCGGAGGACGCCTGGTCGCTTACCGGCCGGTAGTCCTAAGGTGAACAAGAATTTGGTAGTGCCGAAGACGGTAGCCTAGAAGGGTGACAAGCACCGAAGCGACCGCGGCCGGCTCCAACAGCTCCGGTATCTGGAATCTCCCCAACATCCTCACGATGCTCCGCATTGTGCTGGTGCCGTTCTTCGTGTGGTTCCTCATCGCCGACGCCCCCGGCCTGCGCAGCGAATCCGGGGCCTGGCGCTGGGCAGCAGTGGCGGCGTTCGCCGTCGCGATTTACACGGACAAGCTCGACGGCGACATCGCCCGCAGCAGGGGACTGGTCACCGACTTCGGCAAGATCGCCGACCCGATCGCGGACAAACTTCTGACCGGCTCCGCGCTGGTCATGCTGTGCGTCCTGAACGAGCTGCCCTGGTGGATCACCATCGTGATCCTGGTCCGTGAGTGGGGCATCACGGCGCTGCGGTTCTTCGTGATCCGCTACGGCGTCATCCCGGCATCGCGCGGCGGCAAGCTCAAGACGGTCGTCCAGACCGTGGCGATCTTCCTCTACCTTCTTCCGCTGGCACCCATCGCCCCGTGGCTGACCTGGGTGGCCTTTGCGGTCATGCTCGCTGCCGTGCTGATCACCGTCTGGACCGGCGTCGAATACGTTGTCCAGGCGCTGAAAGTCAGGTCGGAGGGGTTGCGCCGGCGGGCTGCGGAGCACGACAAGCCCAACCAGGACATCCCTAACCAGGAAGGCCATCCGTGACGAATCTGCACCGGATCGCCGGGGAGGCCGTGGCTGCGGCCGTCGGGCGTGGCGTTACCGTCGCCACCGCCGAGTCACTCACCGCCGGAATGGTGGCCGCTGTCCTGGCCGATACCCCGGGGGCGTCTGCCATGCTGCAGGGCGGCGTGGTCTCTTACAACAACACCCTGAAGCGGGACGTTCTTGGCGTTCCGCAGGACTTGCTGGACGCCGTCGGGTCGGTGGACGAAGCGGTTGCGGCCGCCATGGCGCAAGGCGCCCGGCGCGTCTGCGCCGCGGACCTGGCCGTCTCCACCACGGGCGTGGCAGGGCCCGACGCGCACGACGGCAAGGCCGTGGGAACGGTGTTCGTGGGCGTCGCCACCGCAGCCGGTGTCCAGACCTTTCCGTACAAGTTCGAGGGCACCCGGGCAGAGATCCGCGGGCTGGCCTGTGGCGCTGCTTTGGAGCGTCTGCAGGAGGCACTGGCTGCGCTGGGCTGAGCCCATGACTGCGCTAAGCTACCGGGAGTAAGGTTGCCGGGAACAAAAAGCGATTCCGAATAGTTGTCACATTGTGTCGCCTCTCCTGGAGGGAGGCGCCTAGGATGAAGAGAACAAATGCGGTTCACGTCACAGTGAATCGAAAGCATGAGGGAGCAAGGCGATACAGATGGTAAAGCAGCCCGTGTCCGTAAACGGCGTTGTCCGCTGGAAGGACGTGGGCCTCGCCGATCAGGCCAAGAGCGAACAGAAGGAGCGCAAGATGGTTGTACTTCGTCACGAAATTGGTGATGTTCTGCGCGATGTCCGCCAGCGTCAAGGGCGTACCCTCCGCGAAGTCTCGCACAGCGCCCGGGTATCCCTGGGTTACCTCAGTGAGGTGGAACGCGGCCAGAAGGAAGCGTCCTCGGAACTCCTGTCCTCGATCTGCTCGGCGCTGGACGTACCGCTTTCCAGCATGCTCCGCGAGGTCAGCGACCGCGTTGCCGTGGCTGAAGGCGTTGCCGTGCCGGATACCGTCCCGCAGGAATTCTCCCAGCGTTACGGCCGGGACCTTGAGCGCGACCTGAGCAGCGAGCTCAACAATCAACTGGCAACGGAAATGCTCTCGGGCGCCCGGTAACTGAACCCCGGTAACCCGGACCACAGAACTACAGCGAAGGCCTCCGGCAGTCTGCCGGAGGCCTTCGTCGTGCCTGGCTTCCCGTCGGGGCTGACCAGTCGCGCTCTGCTGTCCGGTTGCGCTCTGCTGTCCGGTCGCGGCTGACCAGTCGCGCCTCGATGGCTACGAGCCGTCCTGTCTAGGCGCCGTCCTTGGGAAACCCGTCACGTTCGTATGTGGCGTTGAGTTTGGCCATGTAGGCAGCCAGTGCCTCGAGATCCTCTACCGGCCATTCGCCCAGGCGCTCCCGGAACACCTGCCGCCTGGCATCCTGCACCTGGTGCATCTTCTCCTCGCCTTCGGCGGTGAGCCTGATGGTTTGCGCCCGGCCATCCAGGGGATCGGCTTCCTTGAGCACCAGGCCGATGCTTTCAAGGAACGCGATCTGCCTGCTGACGGATGGCTTGCCGACGCCGATGCAGGATGCGAGTTCGGTCAGGCGGATGGGCCCGCTCTTGCGGATGACGGTGAGCAGGCCGTAGGCGGCGGGCTCCATGTCCGGGTGGACCTCGCGCGACAGTTGCTGGGAAACGGACCGGGCCCGTCGCCAGAAAAGACTGATCTGATGCTCCACGTTGGTCAGTGCCGTATCAAGCGTGTCCTCGAAGGGGGCACCGGCTCCGGGGGCTTCAGCGGGGTTGCTCATGGCAACCATTCTAGAGTCAGCGCCCGTGAGAGACTGTATTGAGTGAGGATTAGTGATTTCTGGCGGCTGATGGACGATGAATTCGGGGCCGGGTACTCGCGCGTGCTGGGCGGTTCCCTCGTCCTTGCAGGCGTCGGCGGCCGGACGGCGAACCAGGCCCTCGCCGCCGGCGTCAGTCCACGCGACATCTGGCTCGCCGTGTGCGACGTCCAGGACGTCCCCGAGGAGCGCCGCCTCGGCCGCGACATCAAGCCCCGCCAGGGCGGCCCAGACCTGGTCTGAGCAGGTCCCGACCCCGGCCCAAGAAGCTGCTGACACGCCGACCGATTGTTCGAATATCTGTTCGGGTGCGGCTATGCTTTTTGGCAGCGGGTTATCCACATACGCACGCCTGTCCGGTAAGAATGTCAGCGGGTGGCGCTAGCGTCGGTGATGACAGACAAAGGGCCGCTGAGGCCCCTCCAAAGCGAGAAAGCATTAGAGGTGTGAACCATGGCGGCAGCCCCGGATCGTGAAAAAGCGCTTGAAGCAGCGCTCGCGCAGATTGACAAGCAGTTCGGCAAGGGATCGATCATGCGGCTGGGCGACGAAACGCGCGCCCCCATCGAAGTCATCCCCACCGGCTCCATCGCGCTGGACGTCGCACTCGGAATCGGAGGTCTCCCGCGCGGCCGCGTCGTGGAAATCTACGGACCGGAATCGTCGGGTAAGACCACCGTTGCCCTGCACGCCGTGGCCAACGCCCAGCGTGCCGGTGGCATCGCTGCCTTCATCGACGCCGAGCACGCCCTCGATCCCGAATACGCAGCCAAGCTCGGCGTGGACACGGACGCCCTGCTGGTCTCCCAGCCGGACACCGGTGAGCAGGCCCTGGAGATCATGGACATGCTGGTGGGCTCCGGCTCACTGGACATCGTGGTCATCGACTCCGTGGCAGCCCTGGTGCCGCGGGCGGAAATCGAAGGCGACATGGGCGACAGCCACGTCGGCCTGCAGGCACGGCTCATGAGCCAGGCCCTGCGAAAGATCACCGGCCGGCTGAGCCAGACCAAGACCACCGCCATCTTCATCAACCAGCTGCGTGAGAAGATCGGCGTGTTCTTCGGATCACCGGAAACCACCACCGGTGGTAAGGCGCTGAAGTTCTACGCGTCCGTGCGCATCGACGTCCGCCGCATCCAGACCCTGAAGGAAGGTGCCGATTCCGTCGGTAACCGGACCAAGGCCAAGATCGTCAAGAACAAGATGGCTCCGCCCTTCAAGATCGCCGAATTCGACATCATCTACGGCCTGGGCATCTCCCGCGAGGGCGGCATCATCGACATGGGCGTGGAGCACGGCATCATCAAGAAGTCCGGGTCCTGGTTCACGTACGACGGCGACCAGCTTGGCCAGGGCATGGAGAACTCGCGCCGCTTCCTGCGCGACAACCCGGAACTCGCTGCGGAACTGGAACGGCTCATCAAGGAAAAGCTCGGTGTGGGAACCAAGCCTGCGGCCGACGCTGAGGCCTCACCGAAGCTGAAGGCCGTTGACGGCTTCTAGCAAACGCCGGTCCTCTTCGGCCTTCGCTAAGGCCGGAGGGGACCGCACAGCAGGACCCAGCCCGGAACCCGATGAGGACCGTGATGCAGATCCCGCGTCGGTGGCGCGCGCCATAGTGCTGCGCCAGCTGACCGCATCGCCCAAGAGCCGGCTGCAGCTGGAACGCAAGCTGGCCGAGCGCAACGTGCCGGAGGACGTCGCCGCGGCCGTGCTGGACCGCTTCGAAGAGGTCCGGCTCGTTGACGACGCGGAATTCGCGGACATGTGGGTGCGGAGCCGGTCCCAGTCGCGCAGGCTGGCCAGGGGAGCCCTCCGCCGGGAACTCGCGGACAAGGGCATTGATGCTGACACGGCGGCGTCTGCCTTGGAGCAGCTGAGTGACGAGGACGAGGAAGCCGCCGCGCGCCATCTCGTGGAACGCAAGCTGCGGCCGGGGACGGACCTGTCAGGCCGGGCGGAGCGGGACAAGGCCACACGGCGGCTCGCGTCCATGCTGGCCCGCAAGGGATACCAGCCCTCGCAGGCCTTCCGGATCGTGGCCGAGGTCCTTGACGCCGCAGCCGTGGGTGCTCCGGCCTGTGAAGACTCCGCCGAGGCCACATCTCACTGGGAGTGAGCGCACCCGGTACCCTTGGCAGCCGGTACCCTTAACGAGTGAGTCTGACCTATCCTTCCCCCGCAACCGGCACCGAAAACGCACCAATCGGCGACGCCGAGGTGCCCCGCACGTATCAGGTGCGCACCTTCGGCTGCCAGATGAACGTTCACGACTCGGAGCGCATGGCGGGGATGCTGGAAGCCGCCGGTTATGTACCGGCGGACGGTGCCCAGGCCGACGTCGTGGTCTTCAACACCTGCGCGGTGCGGGAGAACGCAGACAATAAGCTCTACGGCAACCTCGGCCAGCTGGCGCCGATCAAGGCAGCCAACCCGGGGATGCAGATCGCCGTCGGCGGCTGCCTCGCCCAGAAGGACCGCGAAACCATTCTGAAGAAGGCTCCCTGGGTCGATGCCGTCTTCGGCACGCACAACGTCGGCGCCCTGCCCGCACTCCTGGACCGGGCCCGCCACAACAACGAGGCGCAGCTGGAGATCCTCGAGTCGCTGGACGTCTTCCCGTCCACGTTGCCCACCAAACGCGACTCGGTTTATTCGGGCTGGGTGTCCATTTCAGTCGGCTGCAACAACACCTGCACCTTCTGCATCGTCCCCGCCCTGCGCGGCAAGGAAAAGGACCGGCGGCCCGGAGAGATCCTCGCCGAGGTCCAGGCCCTGGTGGACGACGGCGCCATCGAAGTGACGCTCCTCGGCCAGAACGTGAACTCGTACGGGGTGGAGTTCGGGGACCGCCAGGCCTTCTCCAAGCTGCTGCGGGCCTGCGGCGAGATCCCGGGCCTGGAACGGGTGCGGTTCACCAGCCCCCACCCGGCCGCGTTCACGGATGACGTCATCGACGCCATGGCCGAGACGCCCAACGTCATGCCGCAGCTGCACATGCCGCTCCAGTCGGGTTCGGACAAGGTCCTGCGCGACATGAAGCGTTCCTACCGGTCAGCGAAGTTCCTCGGCATCCTGGACAAGGTCCGCGCCAGGATGCCGCATGCCGCGATTTCCACGGACATCATCGTCGGTTTCCCGGGGGAGACGGAGGAGGACTTCCAGGCGACCCTGGACGTCGTCGAAAAGTCACGCTTCGCCACAGCCTTCACCTTCCAGTACTCCAAGCGGCCCGGTACGCCGGCCGCGGACCTGCCGGACCAGCTGCCCAAGGCGGTGGTGCAGGAACGCTTTGAGCGCCTCACCGCCCTTCAGGACCGCATCGCCGCGGAAGAAAACGCCAAGCAGCTGGGACGCGGCGTCGAGGTCATGGTCACCGCGCAGTCTGGCCGCAAGTCCGAGGAAACCCACCGACTCTCCGGCCGTTCGCAGGACCAGCGCCTTGTCCACTTCACAGTTCCCGAGGGCGCTCCTGCCCCAAGGCCCGGAGACCTGGTGACAGTCACCATCACGGAAGCCGCCGCCTTCCACCTGATCGCCGATCCGGCCACCGCGGACGACTACTCCCTGCGCCGGTCCCGCGCCGGTGACGCCTGGGACAGGGCACAGGCCGACTCCTGCGGGGCCCCTGCGCCGGGTGCAGCAGGTGCCGGCGGGTCAGGCAAGTCCGGCGTGTCGCTCGGCATGCCCTCGCTCCCGGTGCGGAGCCGCTGACCCGGTGGCGGGCCAGCCCCCCGTCATTGCGGTCGTCGGACCCACCGGATCGGGCAAGTCCGACCTCGCCGTCGAACTTGCCCTGGCCCTGGACGGCGAGGTGATCAACGCCGACGCCATGCAGTTCTACCGCGGCATGGACATCGGCACCGCCAAGGTCACCGAAGCTGAACAACGGGGCGTCCGGCACCACCTGCTGGACATCCTGGACGTGACGCAGGAGGCGTCGGTGTCCGACTTCCAGCAGCAGGCGAGGGACGCCGTCGCCGATATCCACCGCCGCGGCAGGCGCGCCATCCTGGCCGGCGGGTCGGGCCTGTATGTCCGCGCCGCGCTCGACGTGCTGGAGTTT
The DNA here is from genome assembly GCF_030817195.1 of Arthrobacter globiformis. Lineage (NCBI taxonomy): Bacteria > Bacillati > Actinomycetota > Actinomycetes > Micrococcales > Micrococcaceae > Arthrobacter > Arthrobacter globiformis. The sequence goes on from NZ_JAUSYZ010000001.1 coordinate 1,990,576, forward strand.
CCGGGAACCGACCCGGAAATCCGCGCCCGGCTCGAACAGGAGAACGCCGAGGCAGGCACTGCCGCACTGCTGGAACGCCTCCGGGCGGTGGATCCCGTCTCCGCCGGGCGTCTCGGCGACGCCCGCCGCATCATCCGCGCGCTGGAGGTGTTCGAACTGACGGGACGCCCGTTCAGCTCGTTCATGCCGACGCGCGAGTACCACCAGCCGGCCGTCCAGATCGGCCTGCAGGTGGACCGTGAGCGGTTGCGTGACCGGCTCGCCGTCCGCGTGCACCGGATGGTGGAGCAGGGGCTGCTGGCGGAAGTCGAACGGCTGGACGCCCAGGGCCTGCGCCGCGGCAAGACCGCACCGCGCGCACTGGGCTACGCCCAGTTCCTCAAAGTGCTCGACGGCGAAACGGACGCAGCGCAGGCAGCCGAGGAAACCATCGTGGCCACCAGGCAGTTCGCCCGCCGGCAGCTGACGTGGTTCCGGGCCGATCCCCGCATCAGCTGGCTGGACTGGCAGGACCCCCGGCTGGCTGCCAAAGCGGCCGACCTCGCCCGCTGAGCCAGCATCAAAGCACTGGAAGAAAGACTCTTATGCCGCTCGCAGTTGCCAGCACGCCACAGCGCACTTCGCGGCGGACCCTCACTGTTGCGATCGCCTCGCTGTTGGGCGCGACGCTGTTCTGGGCAGGCAACTACATTGTTGGAGCCGGCGCGGTCGAGAGCATCGACCCTCTCAGCCTCGTCCTGCTGCGCTGGTTGGGCGCCGTGGTTCCGCTGCTGGCTATCGCCCAGATGGCAGAGCGCCCGCAATGGCGGCAGGTGCTGGCAGCGTGGCCATGGCTGGTCGCACTGAGTGTGTTCGGACTGCTGGGCTACAACCTGCTTCTGTACACAGCTCTCGAGCACACTGATGCATTCAACGCTTCCCTCATCAATGCGTTCAACCCGGCACTCATCACGTTGGCCGCTGCCGTGTTCCTCAGGGAACGCCTGACCCGCAGGGCAGTTGGCGGTGTCCTGATCGCACTTGCCGGGGTGCTCCTTGTCCTCAGTAACGGCGACCTGGGCAAGCTGCTGCAGGCTGGCTTCGGGACGGGCGAGCTGTTCATGATCGCGGCAATTGCAGCGTGGTCCGCGTATACGATCACCGGGCGCCTGGCTCCGCCACTGCCCCCGATAACCGCCACGGCCATCCAGGCTTCGATCACGATCGTTGTGCTCGCACCATTCAGCCTGGCTGCCGGCGGTCCAGCCCTGCCCTCCACGCAGGGTGCGATTGCTTCCCTGGCCTTCATTGCGCTCTTCCCGTCTGTGCTGTCCTACCTGCTGTGGAACCGGGCCCTGACAGTCATCCCCGCCGGCAACGCCGGGGTATTCCTTAACCTCATCACCGTCTTTACAGCCTTGTTCACAATCCTCTCGGGGCATCCCTACACCTTTGCCCAGATAGCAGGCGGGGTGATTGTCATCGCCGGCATCCTCCTCACCAGCGCCCGCGGTCTGCGAGGCACAGCCAAGCCGTTTTTCTGGCGCCGCCGGCGGGCGGGTAACCTTGAACCATGAATGAAACCCTTGCAGAAACAGCCCGGCCCGCCGCCAGCACACTGAGCGGACTGCGGTTCTCCAAGGGCCATGGAACAGGCAACGATTTCGTCCTGGTCGCTGACCCCGAGGGCGTACACGCCATCTCAGCCGAGCAGGTCGCCCAGCTGTGCGACCGCCACCGCGGCATCGGCGGCGACGGCCTCATCCGCGCTGTGCCGTCCCGGCTCATGGACGAGGGCCGGCAGATACTTGCCGAAAACCCCGATGCCGAATGGTTCATGGATTACCGCAACGGTGACGGTTCCCTGTCGGAAATGTGCGGCAACGGCGTCCGGGTGTTCGTCCACTTCCTCCTGGCCGAGGGCCTCGCTGAACTGCCTGCGGGCGGCTCGCTGACCATCGGCACCCGCGGGGGAGTCAAAACCATTGTCCGCACCGGCGACGGCTACGCCGTCGACATGGGCCCCTGGGAGTTCATCTTCCCGGACGATGCTGCGGCCCGCGCCATGGATTCACTCGTCAGCGCCGACGGACTCGAGGTGGCAAGGCCGGCGCTGTCCGTCAGCATGGGCAACCCCCACACGGTCGTCGCCCTGGCCGAGCTGTCCGAACTTCAGGACACCCGGCTCTTCACAGCGCCCCACGTCGATCCCACTCCCGCCAACGGCACCAACGTCGAATTCGTTGTCCCGGCAGAGCCGCTGGTGCACGACGGCGTGGGCACCGTGACCATGCGGGTCCACGAACGCGGCGTCGGCGAAACGCAGTCCTGCGGTACCGGAGCGTGTGCTGCAGCCGTGGCCATCCGGCACTGGGCGGGGCAGGGCGCCCCGGACGCCTGGCAGGTTAAGGTGCCCGGCGGCGTCGTGGGCGTGAAGTTCTTCACCGTCGCCGGTGGCCGGGAGCACGTCGAACTGAGCGGCCCGGCAACGATCGTTGCTAGCGGGACGCTTTCCTGACCCGCAGGATCCTGAACGACTTGGATGTGCTTTCCCGTGTCACCGTGAAGGATTCGTCAAGCGCCTCTGCCAGCCAGCGCTGAAGCGAATCCGAGCCCAGGTTCTTCTGCACCACCAGCCAGGCCGAACCCCCCGGCGCCAGCCTCGGCAGCCACAGCATCAGGAGTGAGTGCAGCTCGTCCTTGCCGATCCTGATCGGCGGATTGGACCAGATGGTGTCGAAGCGGAGTTCCGGATCCACGTCCTGCGGCGTGCTGGCCGCGACGTTGCCCAGCCCAAGCAGTTCGGCGTTCCCGTTCGTGAGCGCGATGCAGCGTTCATTGACGTCCACCGCGTAGACCTGCGCGTGCGGTGCCCGCAGCGCCATGGTCAGGGCGATGGGTCCCCAGCCGCACCCGATGTCGAGCAGGTTTCCCTGCGGGGCGGGAGCCGGAACCTCAGCCAGCAGGACCGCCGTGCCCTTGTCGATTCCGTCCGGGCTGAAGATGCCCGACGACGTCTGCAGCTTCCGCGTTTCACCGGCCAGTTCCACCGTGAGGGGCTTGCGGGTGAACGGCCCCGCAGGTGAGGCGCTGAAATAGTGGGCAGACTCCATAACTGGCCAGATTAGTGGTCCGCCCGGCTGATGGGAAACCGGCCGGTGCGAAGGCGGGTGCCGGTGTTCTGCTATCCTTGAACGCATGTTCCTGATTTTTGAGTAGCCGGCTTTCTTTGCCCGCGGCCTTCAGCCGCCGGTACCGGCCCGGGGCTCCCTCCGATGCGATGCAGGTATACCGCCTTCCGCCGGAGCGCGCAGCGTGACCACAGCGCAGCCTGAAACGCAGCGCAGCCCAAACAGCACTCGATCAGTCCACTTTCGCCGGCCCAGCTTGTCCGCCGCCGGCATGTCAGGAGCACCTCCATGACCCCTCGCAGTCAGCCCAGCGCGAATACCGCAGCCAAGGGCGGCAATCAGCACTATTCTGAAGATGCAGAACCTTCAAAGGAGACCATGACCAATCAGCAAAATTCCGGATCCGACCCAGCCGCCCAGGACATGAGTCCCGAGGAGATCCAGGCTGTCATCGACCGGATTCTCGCCAAGGACGTCCCAGCCAGGAACGCAGCGGCAGCCGACGGCGGCCGCGCCGACAGCAAGGGTGTCCTGGGCAAGGCGCAGGCCATCTCACAGCTCGCCGAAGAGCACAGCACGTTCGACGGCGACCAGCAGGACCTCGAGGAACGCCGGGCACTGCGACGCACGGCCGGGCTGTCCACCGAACTCGAGGACGTCACCGAGGTCGAATACCGGCAGCTGCGCCTGGAACGCGTTGTTCTCGCCGGCCTCTGGAGCGAAGGCACCCTGGCTGACGCCGAAAACTCGCTGCGCGAACTCGCCGCGCTGGCCGAAACAGCCGGCTCGGAAGTCCTCGACGGCCTGGTCCAGCGCCGTGCCAAGCCGGACCCCGGCACGTTCCTCGGAGCAGGCAAGGCTTTGGAGCTCAAGGACGTCGTGATGTCCACCGGCGCGGACACCGTTGTGGTGGACGCCGAGCTCGCTCCGTCCCAGCGGCGCGGCCTTGAAGACATCGTCAAGGTGAAGGTCATCGACCGCACGGCACTCATCCTCGACATCTTCGCCCAGCACGCCAAGAGCCGCGAAGGCAAGGCCCAGGTGGAACTTGCGCAGCTCGAATACCTCCTCCCGCGCCTCCGCGGCTGGGGTGAATCCATGTCCCGCCAGGCCGGTGGCCAGGTGGGCGGTGCAGGCGCCGGCATGGGCTCGCGCGGTCCCGGTGAAACCAAGATCGAACTGGACCGGCGCAGGATCCGCACCCGGATGGCCAAGCTGCGGCGCGAAATCGCCGCGATGAAGCCGGCACGGGAGACCAAACGGGCCAACCGCCGTCGTAATGAAGTCCCGTCAGTGGCCATTGCCGGATACACCAACGCCGGGAAGTCCTCGCTGCTGAACCGCCTCACGGACGCCGGCGTCCTGGTGGAGAACGCCCTGTTCGCCACCCTGGACCCCACTGTCCGCAAGGCCGAGACCTCGGACGGCGTTGGCTACACGCTGGCCGACACCGTAGGCTTCGTCCGGTCCCTTCCCACCCAGCTGGTGGAGGCCTTCCGCTCCACCCTGGAGGAGGTGGCGGATGCAGACCTGATCCTGCACGTCGTGGACGTGTCCCACCCTGACCCGGAAGGTCAGATCGCCGCCGTGCGCTCAGTGTTCGCCGAGGTGGACGCCCGCAAGGTGCCCGAAATCATCGTCCTGAACAAGGCGGACGCCGCCGATCCGTTTGTGGTGGAGCGGCTCAAGCAGCGCGAACCGCGGCATGTGGTGGTTTCGGCACGCACGGGGGAGGGCATTGCCGAGCTGCTCAAGGCCATCAGCGAATCGATCCCGCGGCCGAACGTTAAGATGCAGCTGCTCGTCCCGTACCACCGGGGCGATCTAATCAGCAAGCTCCATGACTCCGACGCGGAGATCCTGAGCCTGGACCACGAAGAGGGCGGCACCCGCGCCGTGGTCATGGTCCGGGAAGGCCTCGCGGCTGAACTGGAATCCTTCAGCACCGATGACTGACGAGGCGGCAGCCGCCGGTGCCGCGGCCACGGCCGGCGAGCAGCGTGTCCTTGACCTGCTCGACCGTGCCGTGGCGGGCATGGGCGGCCAAAGCCGCAGCGGCCAGCACGAGATGGCCCGGCAGGTGGCGCGCGCAATAGAAACGGGCGACCACCTGCTGGTTCAGGCCGGCACCGGAACCGGCAAGTCGCTGGCTTACCTGGTCCCGCTCATCGCACATTCGCTTGAGAGCAACAAGCCAGCCCTCGTATCCACTGCCACCCTCGCCCTGCAGACGCAGATCGTGGGCAGGGACCTTCCCCGGCTCCTGGAAAGCCTCAAGCCGGCACTCGACCGGCCCGTGAAAATTGCGCTGGTCAAGGGCCGCGCCAACTACGTCTGCAGGCACAAACTCGAAGGCGGCTTTCCCTCCGAGGAACCCTCGGAAGGCCAGCTCTTCTCGCTGGGCGAGGACACCAGCGTCCCGCACTTCGCCGCGGCGGTAGGCGGTCCTTCCTCGCAGCTCGGCAAGGAGGTGGTCCGGCTCCGCGAATGGGCGGAGCAGACCACCACGGGCGACCGTGACGAGTTGCTTCCCGGCGTCACGGACCGGGCCTGGCGGCAGGTGTCCGTCACGTCCATGGAATGCCTCGGCTCGCAGAAGTGCCCCCTCGCCGAAGAGTGCTTCAGTGAGCTTGCCCGCCACAACGCCACGGAAGCCGACGTCGTGGTGACCAACCACGCCATGCTGGCCGTCAGCGCGTTCGAAGGACTGGCGGTGCTGCCGGAGTACGACGTCGTGGTGGTGGACGAGGCCCACGAACTCCAGGACCGGGTAACCGGCGCTGTTTCGGGGCAGCTGTCTGTGGCCATGGTCCACGCCGCAGCGTCCGGCGCCCGCAAGCACACCGGCATTACCGTTGACGCCCTCAACACAGCGGCCGCCAACCTTGAGGTGGCTCTCGCCGGCGTTCCCAGCGGCTTGCTGCCCAACGGCCTGAACGACGAGCAGCTGGACTGCGTGGACCAGCTTCGTGAGGCCTGCCGGGCGGCGCTGTCGGATTCCAAGGGGGACAGCAATACAACCGCCGACGGCGGGCGGCAGCTCGCGCGCTCCCGCCTGCTGGTGATTCTGGAGCTTTGCGAACGGCTCATCGCCGCCCGGGAAAACCGCGAGGTGGTCTGGTTCTCCCGGAACAGCACGTTTGATCCCCAGCAGGGCTACTCTGCGCCGGACGAGACTGCCCCGGCGCTGGTCAACATCGCCCCGCTGAGCGTCGCAGGCCGGCTCCGGGAAGGCCTGTTCGCCGGGCATACAGTGGTGCTGACATCGGCCACTCTTGCCATCGGCTCTGCCTTCGAACCCGCAGCCGGCGGGTTGGGCCTGGTCGGGGAGGGCGCGCCGAGCTGGACCGGCGTCGACGTGGGGTCGCCCTTCGACTACCCCAGGCAGGGCATCCTCTATGTAGCGAGCCACCTGCCGAAACCGGGCCGTGGCACCTCGCCTGAGGCGCTGGACGAACTCGAGTCCCTCATCCGCGCCTCGGGCGGGGGAGCGCTTTGTCTGTTTTCCTCGCGGAGGGCGGCCGAGGAAGCTGCGGACGCCCTGCGCACGCGGCTGGATGTCAGCATTCTTTGCCAGGGCGAATCCACCATGACGGCCCTGGTGAAGCAGTTTGCTGACGAGCCCGATACCTGCCTGTTCGGCACGATGTCCCTGTGGCAGGGGGTCGACGTGCCGGGCGGGTCCTGCCGCCTGGTGGTCATTGACAGGATTCCCTTCCCGCGGCCGGACGATCCGCTGATGACCGCGCGGTCCCGGGCCGTTGCCCAGGCCGGCGGCAACGGCTTCATGTCCGTCTCCGCCACGCACGCGGCCATCAGGCTTGCCCAGGGCGCCGGACGGCTCATTCGGTCCACGAATGACAAGGGCGTGGTGGCCGTGCTGGACTCCAGGCTGTCCACGGAACGGTACGGCGGGTTCCTGCGGGCCGCGCTTCCGCCGTTCTGGCCAACGACAGACCGGAAGACCGCCGTCGCGGCACTGGAAAGGCTCGCCGGCGCACAGGCCTGAGGAAGCCCCCGGCTGATGCTGCCCGGGGCCCAAGGCTCCCTGAAGGACGTTTCGGGGGACGAAACCCGGGGTGGCCTGCCGGCCCCGGAGGCTACAGCGAGCGGAGTACGGAAACCACCTTGCCCATGACAACGGCGTGGTCGCCGAGGATGGGTTCGTACTGCGTGTTCTGTGGAAGCAGCCACGTGTGGCCGTCACGCTGCCGGAATGTCTTGACCGTGGCTTCGTCGTCGAGCAGCGCCGCGACGATATCGCCGTTGACGGCGTCGCTCTGCCGCCGGACCACCACCCAGTCCCCATCGCAGATGGCGGCGTCAACCATGGAATCGCCTGCGACCCTGAGCATGAACAGCTCGCCGTGGCCCACCAGCTGGCGGGGCAGCGGCATCAGCTCCTCCACCATCTGGTCCGCAAGGATGGGGCCGCCGGCGGCGATCCGGCCGACCAGCGGAACCATTGCGGTGTCCATCGCGCTGGGCAGTTCGGACACGGTAGCGCCTGCGGTGCCCAGGGCCGGGGCCTTGTCCGCGCCGCCGGACTTCGCCGCCCCCGCGTCCAGGGTGAGCGGCATCAGGACCTCCATGGCGCGCGGACGCTTGGGGTCACGTCGAAGGTAGCCAAGCTTTTCCAGCTGCGAGAGCTGATGGGTCACGCTGGACAGGCTGGCCAGGCCGACGGTGTCGCCGATTTCCCGCATCGACGGGGGGTAGCCGTTCTCGTTGACCGAACGCTGGATGGTTTCCAGGATCTTCTTCTGGCGGAGTGTTAGTCCCTTGGGGGTCCGCTGAGACCGCGGGCTGCGCTGGGGAGCCTTGCCGTCAGAGGCCTGTGCTGCCATGTTCGCCAACGCCTTTCCGTTCCTCCCGGCCGCGGTAGCTGCAGTGGCCGGGAACTTCCGGCCTGAAAATGTCAGACCCTGCTGATCAACTGCAGATGTGGTTGTTCTGTGATTTCCAACGTAGGCCAGCCATAGGGCTTTTTCAAACATTTGTTCTAGCGAGTCTCGACTTAATTCGTTGATAGGTGCTAAAACTGGAAAAGCAAAGTTCGAACATGTGTTCTAGTGAGGGCCGTTTCTCAGTCCGGCGTTCGAACTGTTTGTTCGAACGCGAGGCAGTACAACTTGGTCCAGGAGGGCTCACGCCATGTCAGCTTCACCAGCAGTGTCGGCTTCAACAGCAACCCCGTTCGCGGATTCCCAGCGCACCGCGGTGTCTCAGCTGCGTGCGGTGCCTCAGCCGCGTGCAGTATCCCAGTCCCGTGCAGCTTCCCGGCCGGGCAAGCCGCCGCGCCTTCGCCTCACCCGCCGTGGCCGGATCGTCCTGATCGGCCTGCCGCTTGTTCTGCTGGCCGCCCTGATCCTGTCCCTGGCGGGGCTGCTGAACTCGCCGGCCAAAGCTGCGGACACCGCCGGCGGCCTGACCGTCACGCCCGCAGTTTCTGTCACGGTGCAGCCCGGTGAGTCGCTCTGGGCAATCGCCGGAAAAGTCGACCCCGACCGCGACCCCCGGGACGTGATTGCGGACATCGTCCAGCTCAACGACCTCCAGGCCGGGAAGGTCATGCCCGGCCAGCAGCTGTTCGTGCCGAACAAATAGGCGGTTGCCCGGCACTGGAACCGTCACAGTTTCCGGCCAGCCCTACGGGTTACTTAAACTGTCTAGGTGACTGACCAGCTTGAGCGACTGAACCGACTGCCCCTGCGGACCAACCTGAGGGGGCTGTCCCCTTACGGCGCCCCGCAGCTTGACGTTCCGATCCTGCTCAACGTCAACGAGAACACGCATGGCGTGCCCGCCGACGTGCGTGCGGCCATCACCGCGGCCGTAAGCGAGGCAGCCACCGGCCTCAACCGGTACCCCGACCGCGAATTCACCGAACTCCGGGAAGCCCTGGCAGAGTACCTCGGCCACGGGCTCAGCGCGGACAATCTCTGGGCAGCCAACGGCTCCAACGAGGTCCTCCAGCAGATCCTCCAGGCCTTCGGCGGCCCGGGCCGTTCACTCCTGAGCTTCCCGCCGACGTACTCCATGTACCCGCTCCTCGCCAGCGGCACGGACACCGCCTACATCGCCGGCAAGCGTGCCGACGACTACGGCCTCAGCGCCGAGTCGGCTGCACGCCAGGTGCGCGAACTCCAGCCCAACATCGTCTTCCTGTGCTCACCGAACAACCCCACCGGCACCGGCCTGGGCCTGGACGTGGTGGAAGCCGTCTACGAGGCGGGCGAGGCCAGCCAGGCGATCGTAGTCGTGGACGAGGCCTACCACGAGTTTGCGCACGACGGCACGCCCAGCGCCCTGACCCTGCTGCCCGGCCGGGAGCGGCTCATCGTCTCCCGGACCATGAGCAAGGCGTTCGCTCTTGCCGGTGCCCGCCTCGGTTACATGGCCGCGGCCCCGGAGGTGACCGACGCCCTGCGTCTGGTGCGCCTGCCCTACCACCTGTCCGCCGTTACGCAGGCAACCGCCCTCGCGGCCCTGCAGCACCGCGAGGCGCTTATGGCGGATGTCGAGGACATCAAGCGTCAGCGCGACCGGATTGTCGCGGAGCTGACACGGATGGGGCTGCGGCCCGCGGCATCCGACTCCAACTACGTCTTCTTCGGCGGGCTGGAGAACCCCCATGAGGTCTGGCAGGAACTGCTCGACGCAGGGGTGCTTGTCCGGGACGTCGGCATCGCCGGCCACCTTCGGGTGACCGCCGGTACTGAGACGGAAACCACAGCCTTCCTGGAAGCGCTCGAAAGCATCCTGGCCCGGCAGGCCGCACTTCCGGCCTAAACTTGAACATGGACCAGGTCAGGTCCGCCCCCATCCTTCGTCAAAGGACATCTATCACCATGAGCGACACCGGTATCAAGGCTGCCGAGGCACGGACTGCACGCATGGAGCGGGCCACCAGCGAATCTTCCGTGCTGGTGGAGATCAACCTCGACGGCACCGGAGTGTCGGACATCAGCACGTCGGTCCCGTTCTATGACCACATGCTGACGGCGCTGTGCAAGCACTCACTCATCGACATGACCGTCAAGGCCACAGGCGACACCCACATCGACGTCCACCACACCGTCGAGGACGTGGCCATCACGTTCGGCGAGGTGCTGCGCACCGCTCTGGGCAACAAGGCCGGGATCCGCCGCTTCGGCGAGGCCACCGTGCCGCTGGACGAGGCCCTGGCGCACGCCGTCGTTGACGTCTCCGGCCGGCCCTACCTGGTGCACGGCGGCGAGCCCGCCGGGCAGGAGTACCACCTGATCGGCGGCCACTTCACGGGCTCGCTGACCCGGCACGTCTTCGAGGCCATCACGCTGCACGCCGGCATCTGCCTTCACATGAACGTCATCGCCGGCCGCGACCCGCACCACATCGTGGAAGCCCAGTTCAAGGCGTTCGCGCGGGCCCTCCGTGCAGCCGTCGAGCCGGATCCCCGTGTCGAAGGCATTCCGTCCACCAAGGGAGCACTGTGACCGGCAAAGTACTGCGCGAGGGCGCGATCCTCGATCCGTCGGCCACTCTGAAGCCGGCTTCCCCGGAGGGCAAGCCCACCGTCACCGTCCTGGACTACGGCTCCGGCAACGTCCGTTCCGCCGTGCGTGCCCTGGAACGTGCCGGTGCCGAGGTCATCCTGAGTTCCAAGCCCGAGGACGTGCTGAACGCCGACGGGCTGGTCGTTCCCGGTGTCGGCGCTTTCGAAACGGTCATGCGCGAGCTCAAGGCCGTTGACGGCATCCGGATGATCGGCCGCCGCGTGGCCGGCGGACGTCCGGTCCTCGGCATCTGCGTCGGCCTGCAGGTGCTCTTCGAGGCCGGCGTCGAACACGGGACTGAAGCCGAAGGCATGGGGGAGTGGCCTGGCAAGGTGGAGCTCCTTCCCGCTGAGGTGGTGCCGCACATGGGGTGGAACACCGTCAAGGTTCCGGAAGGCTCCAGGCTTTTCGACGGCGTCGAAGCTGAGCGGTTCTACTTCGTGCACTCTTATGGCGTCCAGAACTGGGACTTCGAAGTGATCCAGCCGCGGATGGCGCCGCCCCTGGTCACGTGGTCCGAGCACGGTGCCCCCTTCATCGCCGCCGTGGAGAACGGCCCCCTCTGCGCCACCCAGTTCCACCCGGAGAAATCCGGTGACGCCGGCGCGCGGCTGCTCAAGAACTGGGTCGACGGGCTCCGCGGGCCGCATTCCCGGCAGGCGGCGGACGCCTAAATGTGGTCCATTCTCCTGATGGGACTGGCTGGCCTCCTGGTGGGCGGTGGCCTGTCCTTCAGGCAGCAGCACAAGCCGCTCTGGATCCAGATCGGCTTCTACGTGCTGGCCGCCATGTCGCTGCTGGCTGCCTACCTGCTGACCCTTCCCGGCAAATAACCAACCAACCCGCCGTGTGCGCCGCAGAAGCCGCCGCGCACGGGAACCAGCGCCTACAAGAACTGAGGACCCCTGATGACCAGCCAAAACGAGCTGCCGGTACTTGAACTGCTTCCCGCCGTCGACGTCGTGAACGGCCAGGCCGTCCGCCTGGTCCAGGGCGAGGCCGGCAGCGAGACAAGCTACGGAACGCCGCTGGAGGCGGCGCTCAACTGGCAGCAGCAGGGCGCGGAATGGGTCCACCTGGTGGATCTGGACGCTGCCTTCGGGCGCGGTTCAAACGCGGACCTGCTGCGCGAGGTGGTGGGCCGGCTGGACATCAAGGTCGAGCTTTCCGGCGGGCTCCGGGACGATGAATCCCTGGAAAAGGCACTGGACCTGGGCGTCGCCCGGGTGAACCTCGGCACCGCCGCCTTGGAGAACCCGGACTGGACCGCGCGGGCCATCGACCGCTTCGGTGACCGGATCGCCGTCGGGCTGGACGTCCGCGGAACCACTCTCGCCGGCCGCGGCTGGACCAAGGAAGGCGGAGACCTGTGGGACGTACTGGGCCGCCTCGAAGAGGCCGGCTGCGCACGCTACGTTGTTACCGACGTGACGAAGGACGGCACGCTGCAGGGACCGAACGTTGAACTCCTGCGGCAGATGGTGGAGAAGACCGGCAAGCCAGTAGTGGCGTCCGGCGGCATTTCCAGCCTTGATGACCTGAAGGTCCTGCGCTCCCTGGTGCCGCTCGGCGTCGAAGGCGCCATCGTGGGCAAGGCCCTGTACGCCGGCGCCTTCACCCTGCCCGAGGCCCTCGACGTCGCCGGACGCCGCTAGGGCATCGCCGTGACCGAGCACCAGCGCAACTCCGCGGACGGCGGCGGACCGGGCGCGGACCTGCCGCCGGCACGCCGGCTGCCCGGTCACATCGAGGCCGCCCTCGCCGGGGCAGGTGGCGCCACCGATTCGGCCGGACAGCCCTGGGCCGGACGCAGCCTCGCCGGTGACGACGCCAAGATCCACAACTTCGAGGACGACGACGGCACAGCCGACGCCGGCTACCTCACCGCAGTCTCTGCCCTTGTCGCCGGCGACGGCGACGAGGCCGCGGTGGTTGCCTCGCTCGCCACCGCCCGTGTCTTTGTCCCCGTGGTGGCACAGCTGGCGGAGGAAGCCGAGGGCGCGCATGGCGTGCACGCCGACAAGCAGGCCGACATGGCGCTGGTGACGCTCAAAGCACCCGACGGCCGCCTCGCCATGCCCGTGTTCACCTCGGCGGCAGCCCTGGCGTCGTGGCACCCGGAGGCGCGGCCCGTGGCCGTTTACGCCGCGAGGGCAGCCTTGTCCGCCGTCGCCGAAGGCGCCGAGCTGCTGGTCGTGGACCCCGGTTCGGAGATAACCTTCGTGGTCCGGCGCCCCGGCGTCTGGGCCCTCGCGCAGCAGCGGCAGTGGGTGCCGGCCTACCTGGACACCGAGCTGGCCGCGGTGCTGCGCGCCGGAGCGGACGGCAAGCCCGCAGTCCGCGGCCTCGAGGTCCTGCCCGGCGGGGGAGTGGCCACCACCACGACCTCAGGCCGCCGCGTCGATGGCGGCGGAGCCGGACCGGAACTGCGCGTGGTGCTCTATCTGGAGGACGGACTTGATGCAGCCGCGGTCCAGGCCCTCGTTGCCGGCCTCCAGGCCGAGTGGAGCCGGAATGTATTGTTTGGTGAGCGCGTTGATTCGATCGAAGTCAAGCTAAGGCGCGCCGCGCAGTAGCCGCGGGCCCGGTGGGCCCGTTCCGTTGCTGTCCGGCGGCGAAACTGAGGATCCACCTGTGAATTTCAGCCTGTACCGGGAGCTGCTGGCCGTTCGGCCCATCCGCCGGCTCCTGGCGGTGGGCATGATTGCCCGCATTCCCCATTCGGCGGCGGGCGTCCTGCTGACGCTGCACATCGTCCTGACCCTCGGCGAGGGCTATGCGGCCGCGGGAACGGCGGCCGCCGTGATGACCATCGGAATCGCGCTTGGCGCACCTTGGCGCGGCCGCCGGGTGGATACGGCGGGTCTGCGGACGGCCCTGATACCTTCCGTGATTTCGGAAACCGTCATCTGGTCCATCGTGCCGCACGTCTCCTACCAGTGGCTGCTGCCCCTCGTGTTTGTCGGCGGCCTGCTGACCCTTCCCATTTTCAGCGTGGTGCGGCAGTCCCTGGGCGTGCTGGCGGACGGTGACCAGCGCAGGACCGCGTTCGCGCTGGACGCAGTCAGCACCGAGCTGGTGTTTATGATCGGCCCGGCAGCGGGTGCTGTGGTGGCCACGAGCGGCCATTCCGTGCTGGGGCTGACCGCCGTCGGTGTCTCGACGTCGCTGGCCGGGCTCTTCCTGATGTGGTTCAACCCGCCCACCCGCAGTGCTGTCCGCAGCGAATCCTGTGAGGCGGACGAGCAGGAAGCTGCGGAGGTAGCCGTTGTGGCCGCCGCCCCCGCACACCTGCAGGAGGCTGCGGCTGAGCTCGGCCCCGCGGCGGCGGGCAGCAGGCGGCGGGCTGTTTTGAAGGGCCGGGTGGCGCACAGCTTCGGCTGGTTCACCGCAGCGGTAGCCGCGGTCTTCGCCGTCGCCGCCGGCGCCGGCATGGTGCTCAGCGGCACCGACGTGGGCATCGTGGCCGCGCTGGAGACCGGGGGCCACCAGGCCGAGATCGGCGTTGTGTTCCTCTTCTGGTGCGCCGCCTCGGTGGTGGGCGGCCTTGTTTACGGGGCCATGCACCGGCCTGTTTCACCGATTCTCCTGCTGCTGGGCATGGCTGCCCTGACCATTCCCATGGGCTTTGCCACCGACACGCTGACGCTCAGCCTGCTGTCGCTGCTTCCGGGGCTCCTGTGTGCTCCGGTCCTTTCGGCAGCTTCCGAGAAGGTGGCCGAACTGGTCGATGAAGCCCGGCGGGGCGAGGCCATGGGCTGGTACGGGTCCGCGCTGACCGCGGGCGTGGCACTGGGGGCTCCGCTGGCCGGACTTTTCATCGACAGCATTGGCGCTGCGGGAGGCTTCGTGTCCGTCGGAGTGGCAGGAGTGCTGCTTTGCGTCGTGGGGCTTGTCCTGCAGCAGCGGCGCCGCCGCGCCGCCACATCCTGACGGGCCGCCACGACCTGACGGGCTCGGGCTTCGTTGGGTGAGGTTTCGGTGTTTCGGTGGGAAGGACTTCCCCGGGAAGTGCCCCAAGAGACAAAAACGGCGGCGGTCCGGCCCCGAAGAGCCGGCCCGCCGCCGTCGAAGTTCAATCCTTAGTTCACTGCACCGGTGAATTTCTCACCGGGACCCTTGCCCGGGGGATCCGGGATGATGGACTCTTCGCGGAAGGCGAGTTGCAGTGACCGCAGGCCATCGCGCAACGGACCGGCATGCTGCGAACCGATTTCCGGGGCGGCCGCCGTCACCAGGCCGGCGAGGGCGGTGATGAGCTTGCGGGCCTCATCCAGGTCCTTCAGCTCAGCGGCGTTCTCCTCTGCGGCCAGGCCGAGCTTCACGGCGGAGGCGCTCATCAGGTGCACGGCGGCCGTGGTGATGACCTCGATCGCAGGAACTTCGGAGATGTCGCGGATTTGCTGCGTGACGTCGTCCCCGGCGCCAGGCGCCTGGTAGACGTGTGAATTGCTGTCTGGAGTGCTCATACTGGTAAGCTTGTCACAGACCGACTGGATGTCGTTATTTTGCCGTGGATGAGACCCACTGCCGCGA
The DNA here is from genome assembly GCF_030817195.1 of Arthrobacter globiformis. Classification (NCBI taxonomy): domain Bacteria; kingdom Bacillati; phylum Actinomycetota; class Actinomycetes; order Micrococcales; family Micrococcaceae; genus Arthrobacter; species Arthrobacter globiformis. Next base: position 2,005,760 of record NZ_JAUSYZ010000001.1, read on the forward strand.
ATGTGCGGTAAGCGGGCATCTTTATGTAGAATTGATATTCAGTTTGCAAGCGGAGTTCTCTCCCACCCGCGTCAGCCGTTTTTCCCGGAAGTTTCAGGGAAGCAAGGTTGCCGGGTAACGGTCGGGCGGTTCACCGGGCAGGAGCCTGGGGAAGTGCGTGCAGTCCCTCGCGGGATGTGCACATCCGATCCTTTGAGGCCTTCGATTGCTCCGGCAATTGGGGGCCTTCTCTATTTTGCCGGTGGAACACCCATCACGAACACAGGAGCTTTAACATTAGCGAGCCAAGAATCAATGAGCGTATCCGCGTCCCTGAGGTGCGGCTGGTCGGCCCTGCCGGCGAACAGGTAGGAATCGTCCGTATTGAGGATGCCCTGCGTCTGGCTGCCGAGTCCGACCTGGATCTCGTTGAAGTTGCACCGCAGGCCAAGCCTCCGGTGTGCAAGCTGATGGACTTCGGCAAGTACAAGTACGAAGCCGCGGTAAAGGCCCGTGAGGCCCGGAAGAACCAGACCAACACGGTTTTGAAGGAAATCCGGTTCCGCCTGAAGATCGACACCCATGACTACGAGACCAAGCGCGGCCACGCCCTCCGCTTCCTCGGAGCCGGGGACAAGGTCAAGGCCATGATCCAGTTCCGTGGCCGTGAGCAGCAGCGTCCCGAAATGGGCCTGCGCCTGCTTCAGCGTTTCGCGGAAGATGTCGGTGAGGTCGGTGTCGTGGAGTCCAGCCCCCGCATCGACGGCCGCAACATGGTCATGGTCATCGGTCCGCTGAAGAACAAGGCAGAAGCCAAGGCCGAAGCGCGCCGTGCAACGCAGCGTGCGGAAGCCAAGGCCCAGAATGAAGCCAAGGCCGCAGGCCGCGTGGACACCTCCGGTGACGATCAGGCACCCCTGACGCAGTCGCTTGCCGACCTTCTGCCGGAAGGCTTCCAGGTTTCCACGGAGGCCGCTGTGCAGGACGCCCCGGCAGTAGCTGAGGCAGCCGCTCCGGAAGCCGCCGTCGAAGCGCCCTCGGTTCCGGTCGAAGTAGCTCCGGCTGCCGAGGCTCCCGCGGAAGCACCCAAGGTTGCCGAGGCGCCCAAGGTTGCCAAGGAGGCCGAGCCGAAGCGCGAGGTACCCAAGGCTGCAGCACCCAAGGCAGCCCCCGCAGCACCGAAGGCGGCAGCGCCTGCAGAGCCGAAGGCGGCAGCGCCTGCAGAGCCGAAGGCGGCAGCGCCTGCAGAGCCGAAGGCTCCCGTAGCTGAATCGCCTGCTCCCGCAGCGCCGAAGCCTGCGGCTGCCCCGGCCCCGCCCAAGCCGGTGGCCAGGCCGGCAGCGCCGAAGCCTGTTGCACGACCCGCAGCGCCCCGGCCCACGCCAAAGCCGGCGGGCAAGAAGACCACCTAGTTCGAAACTGCGGAAGGCATCGCCTTCAGGCAGCCAGCAACCAGCATGCCGCCCGCAGGGGCGGCTGCACGATAGAACTGCGGACATTGTCCGCGGATACGTAAGGAGATCGGTTTCCATGCCGAAGATGAAGACCCACAGCGGTGCTAAGAAGCGCTTCAAGCTGACCGGCAGCGGCAAGCTGCGCCGCCAGCAGGCCAACCGCCGCCACTACCTGGAGCACAAGTCCTCCAGGCTGACCCGCCGCCTCGCCGGCGACAAGATCGTCTTCAAGGGCGACGCCAAGGTCATCCGGAAGATGCTCGGCATCTAATTTCCAAGCATTCTGACTGACTGACTGCCGCCTGGCAGCAGTCAACTACCAATAAGCCTTCTCAGGCCAGCCGGTTACCGGCAGTAGTCGCTTGGGATCAGATTTTTGAAGGAGTACGCACGTGGCACGTGTGAAGCGGGCGGTAAACGCCCACAAGAAGCGCCGGGTTATCCTCGAACGCGCCAAAGGTTACCGTGGACAGCGCTCACGCCTGTACCGCAAGGCCAAAGAGCAGCTGCTGCACTCGTTTGTGTACAGCTACGGCGACCGCAAGAAGAAGAAGGGCGACTTCCGCCGCCTGTGGATCCAGCGCATCAACGCTGCGTCCCGCGCCAACGGCCTGACCTACAACCGCCTGATCCAGGGCCTGAAGGCCGCTGAGGTCGAGGTTGACCGCCGCATGCTGGCCGAGCTCGCCGTTTCCGACGCCAACGCTTTCGCTGCGCTGGTCCAGGTTGCCAAGGACTCCCTGCCTGCAGACACCTCCGCTCCGGCCGCCAAGGCTGAGGCTGCACCGAAGGCCAAGGCAACCCGCGCACGCGCTGCGAAGAAGCCGGCTGCTGCAGCTGCTGAGTAAGCACGCAACTCCCAGTTCAAGGACCGGTGGCAACAGCCACTAAGGTTTCTTATATGAACGAAACCGGGCGCCCGCAAGACTTTCCACTCTCCAATCCCCGAGCAGATCGGGTCAGGGACGTGGCAAAGCTTGCAGGGCGCCCGGTTCGTTTAAAGCGCCGGCAGTTCCTGGCCGAAGGCCCGCAGGCGGTACGTGAGGCCCTGGTGCTTCACGGCAAGCGGATCGCCGTGGGCCAGCCGGGCATAGTCCGCGAGGTGTATGCCAGCGAGGCCTGCCTGGACCGGTACCCGGAGTTTGAGGAACTGGCCGTGGGAACCAGCGCCCGGCTCGCCACGGACGACGTGCTGGCCGCCATGGCGGACACTGTCACCCCGCAGGGCATTGTTGCGGTGTGTGATTTCGTGGACGTCGCCCTGGCGGACGTGCTCGACGCCGGTCCGCGGCTGATTGCCGTGCTCTGCCAGGTCCGCGATCCCGGCAATGCCGGGACGGTGCTTCGGGCCGCAGATGCAGCCGGTGCCGACGCCGTGGTCCTGACCGGTGCCAGCGTGGACATCTACAATCCCAAGGCGGTGCGCTCGACCGCTGGCTCCCTTTTCCACCTGCCTGTCGTCCTGGGCGCCGACGTTAATGAGCTGGTGGCGCTGTGCAAGGGCCGGGGGATCGGCGTGCTTGCGGCGGACGGCTACGGGCAACTGAACCTTGACCGCCTGCAGGACGAGAACGCCGCACGCCGGCTTGGCGCATCAAGCGCCGGCTCGGACTACGCACTGGAGAACCCCACGGCCTGGCTTTTTGGCAACGAAGCCCAGGGGCTCTCCGAGGACGAGCTTGCCCTTGCCGACCATCGGGTGGCTGTGCCCGTGTATGGCGCCGCCGAGAGCCTGAACCTTGGCACGGCCGCCACGGTCTGCCTCTACGCGAGCGCGAGATCCCAGCAGCCCGCCTAGCGCGGATGAGTTTTTGTACAGATGTTGGCCGCAAAGGGCACTCTAGGTCGCGACAACTGCACAAAAACTCCAACCGCAGGCACCGCCGGTAGCACGGCAAAGCTGGCAGCAACTCAGAGCCGGTAGCAACTCAAAGAGGAGCGGGGGTCCACCGTTTGGTGGACCCCCGCTCCTGTCTGTTTTGTCTGATATGGACTGGGCCTGCTGAGGACCAGTGCCTGTGATCCGGGGCTGTTACGGTGCCCGGGTGCTGTGGCTGCGGCCGGTGATTGCGCCGTAGATGCCTGCAACTACGAGGCCGCCGATGATGGCGAGGATCCAGGTGCCGAGGTCAAAGAACGCCAGGTCACCCTTGCCGAAGAGAAGGCTGCCAATCCAGCCGCCGACGATGGCGCCAACGACGCCCAGAACCAAGCTGGTGACCCAGCCGCCGCCGACCCTGCCGGGCATGACGGCTTTAACAATTGCGCCTACGATCAGGCCGAGAATAATCCAAGCAAGAAAACCCATTGTCTGCTCCTTCATATTCGTCGGGATCGATTCTTATCAGTCCCGATATGGCTTCAAGCTAACACAGTGCGCGTTTCTTTGTCAGCAGGCTTAGTTTTGGCTTTTTTGCGGCGCCCAGTGGCGCTGTGCGGTGTCTCTTCCGGGCCGGACGGGTACGGTATTTACTAGACGGCGGTTCCATACCGCCCTGTCCCATCCGTTGAAATACCCACGTGAAGAGGTGAGCCTCCCTTGGCTGCAAATGGCGGTACCAAGGCGATTGTTGCGGCGCTAGCCGCCAACCTGACCATCGCCGTCCTGAAGTTCGTCGCGTTCCTGCTGACACGCTCCTCATCCATGCTGGCTGAGGCCATCCACTCTCTCGCCGACTCGGGCAACCAGGTCCTGCTGCTGGTGGGCGGGAAGCGCGCCCAACGGGCGGCCAGCCCGGAACACCCCTTCGGCTACGGACGCGAACGCTACATTTACGCGTTCATCGTTTCCATCGTGCTCTTCAGCGTCGGCGGCCTGTTTGCCCTGTATGAGGCATGGGAAAAGATCCAGCACCCGCACGCGATCGAAGGTGACTTCTGGTGGGTGCCCCTGGCCGTGCTGGTGGGTGCCATCATCGCCGAGGCATTCTCGTTCCGGACGGCCATCATGGAAGCCAACCACGTCCGCGGCAGCCAGGGCTGGATCAGCTTCGTGCGGACCGCCAAGCAGCCCGAGCTTCCGGTGATCCTGCTCGAGGACTTCGGTGCCCTGCTGGGACTGGTTTTCGCCCTATTCGGCGTGGGGCTGACCCTGCTGACCGGCGACGGCATCTGGGACGCAATCGGCACCGGCATGATCGGCCTGCTGCTGGTGGCCATTGCTGTGATTTTGGCGATGGAGACCAAGTCCCTGCTGCTGGGGGAGTCGGCAACCAAGGACGACGTTGGGCGCATCCGGCACGCCATCGAAACGGACGGCACCGCCATCATCCACCTCAAAACCCTGCATCTGGGCCCGGAGGAGCTGCTCGTGGCCGCCAAGATCAGCGTGGAGGCGGGTGATTCCGGGCTGGATATCGCCAAGGCCATCGACGACGCCGAAGCCCGGATCCGCTCGGCAGTTCCCATCGCGCGGGTCATCTACCTGGAGCCCGACATCCGCCGTGCCCAGGTGGCCAGCGGGCCCGCCCTCGCGGGCGACTCAGGCGCCTAGCTGCTTAGCCGAAGTAGAGCCGCTGGCTCCGTGACACCTGTTACGGGGCCAGCGGTTTTTTGCGTTCCAGCAGGCCGCTGAGCAGGGCCACCATCAGGCCGAGAATGGCCAGGACGGCACCCACCAGCGCGGGCGCAACATAGCCCCAGCCCCAGGCGATCACCACACCGCCGAGGAACGCGCCCAGGGCGTTGGCGACGTTCAGCGCGGCGTGGTTGAGTGAGGACGCCAGCGACGGCGCATCAGGAGACGCGTCCAGCAGCCGGGTCTGCAGGGCCGGGACGAGCATGGACCCGGCGCCGCCCACCACGAACACCATGACGAAGGCTGACCACGGCCAGTGCACGGCCACGGCGTATACCACCAGTGCGACGGCGATTCCCGGCAGGACGCGGTAGATGGTCCCCATCACGGACTTGTCCGCGATCCGGCCACCGAGGATATTGCCGGCCACCATTCCCAGGCCGTACAGGGCCACCACAAACGGCAGCAGGGCGGCGGGGATCCCGGCCACGGAGGTCATGGTGTGGGAGATATAGGTGTACGTGGCGAAGAACCCGCCAAATCCGACGATGCCAATGAGGATGGCCAGCCAGACCTGCGCCCGCTTCAGTGCGCCCAGTTCCCTGCGGATGCTGGCGTCCGCATGCGCCTGCTGGAACGGAACGAATCTCCAGATGAGCGCCAGGGTCACCAGTCCCAGCACTCCCACCAGGACAAAGAGCAGCCGCCAGCCAAAGGCCTGGCCGAGCCAGGTGGCGAAGGGAACACCGACCACATTGGCAACGGTGAGCCCCGCCATGACCATGGAGATGGCCCAGCCCCGTTTTGTCGGCGCCACCGAGCGAAGCGGCAATCACGGCGGCCACGCCAAAGAACGCGCCGTGCGGCAGTCCGGCGGCGAAGCGGGAAACCAGCATACTCGCGTAATCGGGAGCGATGAACGAGGACAGGTTGGCAACGCTGAAGAACAGCATGAGGCCCAGCGCAAGGAACTTGCGCGGCAGTTTCGCCCCGACGGCGGCGAGTACCGGGGCTCCCACCACGACGCCCAGGGCGTAGGCCGAGATGAGATGGCCGGCCTCTGGGGTGCTGATCCGGAGTCCGAGTTCGACCTCTTTGAGCAGCCCCATCATGGCGAACTCGGTGACCCCGATGCCGAAGCCACCCATGGCCAGGGCCAGGATGGCGGGACCGATGCGCGTGGCGGCCTTGGGCGTGCGGGGAGCCTGGACAGTGGAAGTCATGTGCCTGCTTTTCGAAGGGAGATACGGAGTAGGCCTCGTTGCCACTGATATGTCTGATTTTAACAAGCTCTGGGGCGGGATGGATATTCCGGCCCTCATAGACTGGACCCGTGACTGAACTGATCAACGTCGTCGGCGGCGCCGTGCTCGACTCGCTGTCCGCTCCCGCCCGGCTTCTCGTGGCGCGCCGGACGGCGCCTCCGCAGTTTGCCGGCATGTGGGAATTTCCGGGCGGCAAGGTGGAACGGGGGGAAGCTCCGGAAAGTGCACTGCACCGGGAGCTCCGTGAAGAACTCGGCATCGGCGTCGTGCTTGGGGAGGAGCTGGAAGCGCCAGGACCGGCCGGCTGGCCCCTGAACGACAAAGCCGCGATGCGGGTGTGGTTCGCGGAAGTGGCCGACGGCGACCCCCGGCCGCTTGAGGACCACGATGAACTTCGCTGGGTCAGCATCCGCGAAGGTGACGAAGCTCTCAGCCTGCCCTGGATTCCGGCCGACCTCCCGATTGTCCAGGCGCTGCTCGCCAGCGTCGCCGCGGTGAACCGTGCGGACTCTGTCCCCGGGAATTAACACCACCCTTCACGGCTTTCCTTGAGCTGATTGTTCGGATTTGTTGCCCTTCGGGTGTGGTCGGGCAAAGCGGCGCGGGCAAAAGCACCCTGATCCGCACCATCAACTCCCTGGAGCAGCCGGACTCTGGCACCGTCCACGTCGATGGCCGGGATATGACAAAGCTTGCCGGCAAGGAGCTGCGGCAGGCCCGCCACGGCATCGGCATGATCTTCCAGCACTTTAATCTCCTCAGCGGGCGGACAGTGCAGGCGAACGTCGAACTGTCGCTGGAGATCACCGGTGCGGGCCGGGCCCAGCGCCGGACCCGAGCGCTGGATATCCTTGAACTCGTGGGCTTGCACGGCAAGGCGGACGCCTATCCCGCCCAGCTGTCAGGTGGCCAGAAGCAGCGCGTCGGCATCGCCCGTGCGCTGGCGTCCAACCCGTCCGTCCTGCTCAGTGATGAAGCCACCTCGGCGCTGGACCCGGACACCACACGCCAGATCCTTGACCTGATCCGGCAGCTGAGCAGGGATTTGGGCCTGACCGTGCTCCTCATTACGCACGAGATGGACGTGGTCAAACGCATCTGCGACTCGGCCGCGGTCATGAGCCAGGGAAGGATCCTGGAACAGGGATCCGTCGAGGAGCTGCTGACCACGGAGAAGTCCCTGCTTGGCCAGGCACTCTTCCCCCTCGGCGACATCCCGCAGACGTCCAACGCAGTCGTGGAAATCACCTTCACCGGAGTGGCCACCGACCGGCCGGTCATTGCCCAGCTGGCACGCCAGCACGGCATCGACGTCGGGATCCTGGGTGCCGCCGTGGAGACCATCCACGGCCGCCAGACAGGGCGGACCCGGCTGGAACTGCCCGGCGACGAAAGGACCGTGTCCGGGGCCGTCGCCGACCTGCGGTCCCAAGGACTCTACGTGGAGGTAATCAAGTGATCGACCGCAACGATCCGTACTTTTGGGCGGACCTGCTGGACACCATCCTCAAGGGCGCCGGGGAGACCTTTTACACGGTGGGCGCCAGCCTGCTCCTCACGGTTCTCTTCGGGCTGGCGGCCGGCGTACTGCTGGTGACCACTGAGGCTGACGGGCTGCTGGCCAGGCCCTTCGGCAGCCGTGCCCTGGGTGTCGCGCTGAACCGGGTACTCGACGTCGTGGTGAACATCGGCCGGTCCATCCCGTTCATCATCCTGATGATCCTCCTGATTCCCTTTACCCGCCTGCTGGTCGGCTCCTTCATCGGCCCGACCGCGGCGATCGTGCCGCTGGCGATCGCCGGCATTCCGTTCTTCGCCAGGCTCGTCGAAATCGGCATCCGCGAGGTGCCCAAGGGCCTGGTTGAAGCTGCCCAGTCGCTCGGCGCCACCCGGTGGACGATTCTCACCAAGGTCCTGGTTGCCGAGGCAGTCCCCGCCCTGGCACTGGGGCTGTCCACCACCGTTGTGGGCCTCATCGGATACTCCGCCATGGTGGGCGCGGTCGGCGGCGGCGGACTGGGCGATGTGGCCTTCCGCTACGGCTACCAGCGCTACAGCCCCGAGTACATGTTCGCCGTCGTCATCCTGCTGATCCTCCTGGTCCAGCTGTTTCAGTCGCTGGGCAACTTCGCCGCCCGCCGGCTGTCCCACCGCTGACAGCGGTTCCCACACCCACCCGATTTTCACCCCATCCGCTCCACCCTGAAAGAGTCCAGCATGATCCGATCCACCATCCTCAAGGCCGCCGCGGCCGGAGCCGCAGCCGTCCTGGCCCTCTCTGCCTGTGGCAGCCCAAGCTCGTCCACCGCCTCCGAGACCATCAAAGTGGGTGCCCTCGCGGTGCCCGCCGGCGACATGCTCAAGCACGTGCAGCGGGAGCTCGCGCCCAAGGAAGGGCTCACGGTCGAATACAAGGAGTTCAGCGACTACAACACGCCGAACCCTGCCGTGAGCGACGGCGACATAGACGCCAACCTCTTCCAGAACACCACGTTCATGGAGACGTACAACAAGGCCGCCGGCAAGAACCTGGTCAGCGTCGGGAAGGTGTACCTGCCGCCGATTGCCCTGTACTCCAACGAGGTGAAGAGCCTGGACGCCCTGCCCGAGGGCGCGTCGGTGGCCATCCCGAACGATCCCACGAATGAGGCCCGCGCGCTGAAGCTGCTCGCGTCCAAGGGGCTCATCGAGGTGACGGAGAACCCCATCACTCTCAAGGACGTGACGGCGAACCCCAAGAACCTGGAGTTCACGGAGATCGAAAACGCCAGCCTCCCGCAGGCACTGAACGACAAGGACGCTGCCATTGTCACCCTGGCGTTCGCTCTGCCGGCCGGCCTGAGCACGGACAAGCAGATCCTCGTCGAGGGCAAGGACAGCGCCTACTACAACGTGCTGGCCGTGAACGCCGACAAGAAGGACGACGCCCGGGTGCAGAAGCTCTACAAGATCCTGACGTCGCAGGAGATGAAGGACTTCATCCAGACGGAGTTCAAGGGCCTGGTGATTCCGGCCAGCTAGAGCTGGCTCAGAGCTAAGGCGGGCTCAGAACAGCGTGGGCTGGGACGTCCGGTCTGAGCTGCGGTGGCCATGCTGCCCCGTCCTCTGTTGCTCCGTCCTGTGTTGTCCTGTCCTATCCTGCCCTGGGCGATCCGGCGGAATGCTTCCCTCGGGGTAGGCGGCTTCCTCGCCGCGGGGATCGTCGGCCTGGTGATCGTCGACGTCCCGGTGGCTGAATCCGTGGGAGCCGGAAAAGCCGTGCCGGGCTTTGAAGTAGCGGACCCTGCCCGCCAGCCAGGTGCGGTATTCCTTGGACGCATACGAGCCCGTGCCGTACAGCCTGCGGTAGCGGCCCACGAGTTCCGGATGCCGGGCGGCGATCCACTGCATGAACCATTCCCGGGTGCCGGGCTTCAAATAAAGCGCTCCCGCCGTGACGCCGGTTGCACCCGCGGCCGCCAGTGAGGCGAACAGGGAGTCCAGTGCCTCGTCGCTGTCCGAGAGCCACGGCAGGATGGGCATGGCCATCACCCCGCAGGGCAGCCCGGCTTCGCGGAGCCTGGAAACGAGTTTGAGCCGGGCCCGCGGTCCAGGGGTGCCGGGTTCGATGGCCTCGGAGAGCTGCTCGTCCGTCATGGCGAGCGAGATCCCGACGCCCACCGGCACCTGTGCCGCGGCATGCTTCAGGAGCGGGATGTCACGCGCCAGCAGCGTCCCCTTGGTCAGAATGGACAGCGGAGTCCCCGAATCGGCCAGCGCACCGATGATGCCGGGCATCAGCCGGTACCGGCCCTCCGCCCGCTGGTAGGGGTCCGTGTTGGTGCCCAGTGCCACGTGCTGCCGGTTCCATGCGGGCTTGGCCAGCTCTTTGCGGAGCACCTCGGCCGCGTTGATCTTCACCACCACTTGGCTGTCGAAATCCAGTCCGGCGTCGAAGTCCAGATAGGTGTGGCTCTTGCGGGCGAAGCAGTAGACGCAGGCGTGGCTGCAGCCCCGGTAGGGGTTCACGGTCCACTCGAACGGCATCCGGGAGCCGGCGGGCACCTTGTTGAGCACCGATTTGGCGGTGACCTCATGAAAGGTGACGCCGGCGAACTCGGGCGTGGACACAGACCGCACCAGACCGGCCAGGGGAAGCAGCGGTGCAGTCCCGGGCATCTCTTCCTGTGCCGGTTTGAGTGCCTGTGCGTCCCATCTCATGCCCTCCATTCGAAGGTATGTTCGAACTTAAGTCAAGGTCCGCCGTCGGCGTTTCCCGCGGACAGGCGACTACGCTGGGTCCATGATTCTGCTCACCGGCTTTGAACCATTCGGCGGCCAGTCGATGAATCCGTCCTGGGTGGCCGCCCTGAGCGCACGGGATCTGCTCCGGGCCGACGGCCTTGCCGTGGGGGCGCTGGAACTGCCGTGCGTGTTCGGGGCGGCCGGGAGTGTGCTGCGGGATGTCCTCGGTGACCTGGAGCCGGAACTCGTGGTGTGCATCGGACAGGCCGGAGGCCGCGGGCGGGTGTCCCTGGAAAGGGTTGCCATCAACTGCGATGATGCGCCCATCCCGGACAACGCAGGGAACCAGCCCGTGGACCGGGATGTGGTGCCGGGCGGGCCTGCCGCCTATTTCACCTCGCTGCCAGTCAAGGCAGCCCTGCTCGCCGTTGAAAAGGCGGGTATTTCCGTGGAGATCTCACAAACGGCGGGAACCTACGTCTGCAACCACGTTTTCTATACACTCATGCACGAGCTCGCGTCCCGTCCGGGCGTCCGCGGGGGATTTGTCCACGTACCGTTCGCGCCGGACCAGGTAGAGCAGGGGAGCAGCAAACCGTCACTGCCTGTGGCGTCGATGGCGGAGGCGATTGCCGCCGTCGTCCGAACCTCGCTTAACCAGTCAATCGACGCAACCCAGCCAAACAACGCAACCCGGCGGTCCGACGTCGCGCTCGCCGCCGGCAGCATCCACTAGGCGGCAGGCCTTTCCCCCTGGTTCATCCGGTGGGGTGCGGGTCAGCCTCTGCGGGAGCCCAGCCCCCACTCAGCAGCTTCCACTCAACTGTGACACTGGTGCTAACGCCGGATTCACCGGATTCCACCGCCATGGCGTCGGCGGCGAAGGCCCGCTGCATCCCGCCCACCGGAACGGGCGCCGACGGCACGGGATGCTGCCGCACAGTGACCACCTCGCCCAGCTCAGTTCCGGCAAGCCCGGCGAGCTGTGCGGCTGCCGCCCGGGCGTCAGCCCAGGCGGCCTCACGGGCCAGCGCCATCACGGCTGCCGTATCGGCAAAGCCGAGCTGAACGCCATCCAGGCGCACGTCGTTGCCGCCTGCCTCCACTGCCGCCGCGATGACGCCCGGGCCGGCAGCGAGATCCCGGAGCCGGACGCTGAGCATGCTGGATGCCACATAGCCCGTGACCTGCTGGCCGCGGCCCTCCTGCCAGACGACGTCGGCACGGACGTTAAGCCCGGACGTCCTGATATCCCGGCCCTGCACTCCCCGCCTGCGCAGTGCGCCCGCTACGGCAGCGGACGCCTCGCCGGCGGCGGCATAGGCATCCCCGGCGCTGTCGCGCCGGCATTCCACGCCAACGGAGAGCGTCAGCAGGTCCGGTGCGGCCTCGGCGGTTCCGAATCCCGTGACGGTGACAGTCCGGGCTGCCGCTTGGCCCGCGGGTTCACTCATGCCTGCGCCTCCGGTCCACATAGCCGCCGGCCTCCAGGCCGGCATGCCGCTCGAAGGGATTTCCCGACGCCGGATCGCCGTAGCGTACTGCCGACCAGGCAGCGGCCGCGAAATAGAACAGCAGGAAGGGCAGCCCCAGGCACCACGCGTACTGGGTGCTGTGCCGCTCCTCGTGGCCCAGGAGCACACGGCCCGTCAAAGCCGTGTCGGCGTCTGCACGGAAGATGACCACGTTCCCCACGGTGAAAGCACCAGCCACCGGCAGCCGCCAGCGGTAACCGGTGGCGACAATCAGGCCGCGGGGACCCCGGAACGTCCTGGTGCCGGCCAGTCCGGCAAGCACCAGCCCCAAGGGGGTGGAGGCGTTCAGCACGTTTGCGAGTTGCCTAAGGCGCTGTCTTTGCGTCAGGGGGCCTCTTGTTCTGCGGCCTCTTGTTCTGCGGCCTCTCGTTAGGGGGCCTCTCGCTCGGGGGCCTTGCGTCATGAGGCCATGCTAGCCGCGGCCGGCCGCGCAGGACAGGCGCACGACAGGCGCAGGAAAGACAACGGCCCGGCGCTGCCTGACAGTCGCAGGCCTGACAGATGGCAGCCCTTTGACACAGGCGGCCGGGCCGCTGTCAATTAGCCCGGCGCTGTCAATTAGACTGGGAACAGTGCCTGCCGGCCACCCGCCGGCGAGCCTGCCCTTGTCTTTGGATGGCGTCTTTGGATGACGTCCTTGGATGACTTCATGCAATGACGTGCCAGCGACGGACGCGCTGCCGGGGAAACCGGCGCGGCTGCACCGGCGGCTGGCATCACCCGACTCGTAGCTAAGAACAGTAGATGACTGAAACTTTGCCGGGCGCCGCCGTCCCGAACCCTCTGGATGAAACCGCCATCAACGCCGCCGTGGAGCAGGCCGTCGCCGCCATCGCCGGCGCGTCCACGCTCGATGAACTCAAGGCAGTCCGCCTGGCCCACACCGGTGAGAAGTCGCCGCTCAGCCTGGCCAACCGTGGGATCGGAAGCCTGCCCAAGGACCAGAAGGCCGTCGCCGGCAAGTTGATGGGCTCATCGCGCGGCCGTGTTAACAAGGCGCTCGCGGACCGCACCGCCGAACTCGAAGCGGAGAACGACGCCCGGATCCTGGTTGAGGAGACCGTTGACGTCACGGCAGCCCCGCGCCGCCGCCGGGCCGGAGCCCGTCATCCGCTGTCCACGCTGCAGGACCGCGTTGCGGACATCTTCGTGGGCATGGGCTGGGAAATCGCCGAAGGCCCCGAGGTGGAATCCGAATGGTTTAACTTCGACGCACTGAACTTCAAGCCGGACCACCCGGCCCGCGAAATGCAGGACACGTTCTTCGTGGAGCCGCCCGAAGCCCACCTGCTGATGCGCACACACACCTCCCCGGTGCAGGTCCGGTCCATGCTGGAGCGGGAGCTGCCCATCTACGTGCTGTGCCCGGGCAAGGTGTTCCGCACCGATGAGCTCGATGCCACCCACACCCCGGTTTTCCACCAGTTCGAGGGCCTGGCCATCGACAAGAAGCTCAGCATGGCTGACCTCCGCGGAACCCTGGAGCACTTCGCCCGCCAGATGTTCGGCGACGAAGCCCAGATCCGGCTGCGCCCCAACTACTTCCCGTTCACCGAGCCGTCCGCCGAGCTGGACATCTTCCACCCCGGTGCCAAGGGCGGGCCGCGCTGGATCGAATGGGGCGGCTGCGGCATGGTCAACCCCAACGTCCTGCGGGCCGCCGGCATCGATCCGGACGTCTATTCAGGCTTTGCCTTCGGCATGGGCATCGAGCGGACGCTGATGTTCCGCAACGAGGTCGGCGACATGCGCGACATGATCGAGGGCGATGTACGTTTCAGCGAGCACTTCGGGATGGAGATCTAACAGTGCGTATCCCACTTTCCTGGCTGCGTGAATTCGCGCAGATACCGGCCGGAGCCACGGCCGAAGACGTCATGGCGGACCTCGTCAAGGTCGGCTTTGAAGAGGAAGCGGTCCACCGCCCCACGGACGCCCTGCGCGGACCCGTCGTGGTGGGCCAGGTCCTGAGCCTGGTCAAGGAACCGCAGTCCAACGGCAAGACCATCAACTGGTGCCAGGTCCGCGTCGTCCCCGAGGGGCAGGAACAGACCCTCACCGGCAAGGGCATCGATCCCTCCGGCGTGCAGGGCATCGTCTGCGGCGCCCACAACTTCGTTGAGGGCGACAAGGTGGTGGTCACCCTGCCTGGCGCCGTCCTGCCCGGCGACTTCCACATCTCGGCACGGAAGACCTACGGCCACATGTCCGCGGGCATGATCGCCTCCGTCCGCGAACTGGGCATCGGCGAGGACCACGACGGCATCCTCGTGCTTTCCCGGATCGGCCTGGACCCCGAGATCGGGGCCGACGCCATGGAACTGCTGGGCCTCTACGACCAGGCCGCCGAAATCAACGTGACCCCGGACCGCGGCTACGCCTTCTCGATCCGCGGCGTGGCACGCGAATACGCCCACGCCACCGGCACGGAATTCACCGATCCGGCGTCGAAGGTCAACGCCCCGGCTGTCCTCTCCGGTGGTTATGGCGTCAAGATCAACGACGACGCACCGATCTACGGCAAGCCCGGCTGCGACCGCTTCGTGGCGCGCACCGTCCGCGGCGTGGACGCCACCAGGCCCACGCCACCGTGGATGAGTTCCCGGCTGAGGTTGGCCGGAATCCGGTCCATCTCCCTGCCGGTGGACATCTCGAACTACGTGATGCTTGAACTCGGCCAGCCGCTGCACTTCTACGACCAGGACAAGCTGTCCGGCGACATCGTGGTGCGCAGGGCCGTGGCGGGGGAGAAGCTGACGACCCTCGACGGCAAGGAGCGCTCGCTTGACCCCGAGGACCTGCTGATCACCGACGCCTCCGGCCCCATCGGCGTCGCCGGCGTCATGGGCGGCGCGTCCACCGAGGTCTCCGACGCCACCACGGCCGTCCTGATCGAGGCAGCCCACTTCGAGGAAGTCTCCATTGCCCGCTCCCGCCGGCGCCACAAGCTCCCGTCCGAAGCCTCCAAGCGCTTTGAACGCGGCGTGGACTGGCAGGTCGCCAACATCGCGGCCCAGCGCGCCGTCGATCTTCTCGTGGAACTGGCCGGCGGGACCGCCGATGAGGCGGGCACCGACGTCGGAACCGCCCCGGATCCGGTGACCATCGCACTTCCGGCGGAATTCCCCGCCGCCCGGATCGGCATTGACTTCACCGAGGAGCAGATCGTCACGTCCCTCGAGGACCTCGGTGCCATCCTCGAAAAGACCGACGTCGGCTGGACCGTCACCGCGCCGAGCTGGCGGAACGATCTGGAAACCAAGGAGGACCTCTCCGAGGAGGTAGCCCGCCTGGTGGGCTACGACCAGATCCCCGCGACCCTGCCGGTGGCGCCCCCCGGCCGCGGCCTGACCCGCGTGCAGCAGCAGCGCCGCCGCCTGGTCCAGGCCCTGGCCGACGCCGGCCTGACCGAGGTCCTGGCCTACCCCTTCGTGTCGAAGGCCGCCAACGACACGTTCGGCGTGGCCGAGGAGGGTGCACCCCGGACTGCGGTCAAGCTTGCCAACCCGATCAGCGAAGAGCACGGATACCTGCGCACTTCGGTGCTGCCGGGCCTGCTGGAGATCGTCAAGCGCAACCACTCCCGCGGCTTCCGCGACCTCGCCGTCTTCGAAGCCGGCATGGTGTTCCTGCCCGGTGACACCCTGGGCACGCCGTCCATTCCTCCGCTGGGCGTCAAGCCGAGCGATGAGGTGCTGGACGCGCTGTACGACGGCGTTCCGGACCAGCCGCTGCACGTCGCCGCCGTCCTGACGGGCCACGATTCACCCGCTGCTGCCGGCCACGCCCCGCGGCTGTGGGACTGGGCAGACGCTCTGGACATCGCCCGCCTGGCCGGTGACGTCCTTGGGGTGGAGCTTGTGGTCACCCAGGGCCGGCACCAGGCCTTCCACCCCGGCCGCGCCGCGCAGCTTTCGCTGCGCTCCGGCGAGGTCGTGGGATACGCCGGCGAGCTGCACCCGAAGCTGCTGGCTGCGCACGACGTGCCGGCGCGGTCCGTCGCGCTGGAACTCAACGCTGACGCCCTCTTCGAGGCGGCGGCCGACGTCGTGGTGGCCCGCCACATCTCCACCTTCCCGGTAGCCACGCAGGACGTGGCGCTCGTGGTGCCACAGAACGTCCCCGCCGACGACGTGCTGGCAGCGCTGCGTGAAGGCGCCGGCGAACTGCTCGAGGACGTCGCCCTGTTCGACGTCTACGCGGGGAAGGGGATTGAGGACGGCAAGAAGTCCCTCGCCTTCGGCCTGCGGTTCCGCGCCACCGACCGGACACTGACGGCCGACGAGGCGTCGGAGGCGCGGGAGCGCGCCGTCGCCACCGCGGCCGAGCGGTTTGGTGCCGTCCAGCGCTAACCGGCATAAAGAAAGACCACGCCATTTGGCGTGGTCTTTCTTTTATGCCGGAAAACTGAATGCCGGAAACCATTCACGGCAGCGGCGGCAGGGCCTCTTCGTAGAGCCAAGGGTGCAGCACCGATTCCGAGTCCAGTCCCGTGACGCGGTCGGCCGTGAGGATAAAATCGGGCGTCGACACGGAACTGTGGGCATGGGTGCGGGTCCATTCCTGCAGCAGCGCGAAGAAGGCGAGGTCGCCGCAGCGCCGGCGCAGCGCGTGCAGGGCAAGTGCTCCGCGTTTGTAGACCCGGTCGTCGAACATCAGCTCGGGTCCGGGATCACCCACCAGAAGGTCCTGCGCGTTGGCGCTGAGCCGCTGCCAGGCCGCCACCGCCCGGTCATGCGCGGGCAGCACGCCGGCTTCCTCGGACCAGATCCACTCCGCGTAACAGGCGAACCCTTCATGCAGCCAGATGTCGCTCCAGGTGCCGAGCGTCAGCGAGTTCCCGAACCACTGGTGGGCAAGTTCATGTGCGATGAGCCGCTGCGCCTCCCAGCCGGCATCCAGATGGTTGGCGCCGAGGATGGACAGCGACTGGGCCTCGAGCGGGATTTCCAGCTCATCGGCGGTGACCACCACCGTGTATTCCGGAAAGGGATACGGGCCGAAGCGGCTGACGAACGTACTTATCATGGCTTCCTGCCGGGCCAGCGCGGTCCGTGCACGGGGTGCCAGCTGGGCCGGTGCTGCAAGGAACTGGGGCACGCCGCCCGGGGCCGGCAGTCGCTCCAGGCCGTACCGGCCGATCTGGACCGTTGCCAGGTACGTTGCCATGGGCTCGTTCTGCTCATACACCCAGGTCTCGCGGCTCGACTTCACAGTATGCCCCGCCAGGAGGCCGTTGCAGACGGCCCGGTAGCCGGCGTCGGTGGTGACAGTGATGCGGTAGCTGGCCTTGTTTCGCGGATGGTCGTTGCACGGGAACCATGACGGCGCCCCGTTGGGCTGGCCTGCTACGAGGACGCCGTCCGTGAGTTCCTCCCAGCCCACCTCGCCCCAGAGACCGCGCCGCGGCTGGGGATTGCCGTCATAGCGGATCTCCAGGCTGAATTCGGAGCCCGCCTCGAGGGGCTGTTCGCAGTGCACCACGAGCTGTTCCGCCCGCTGCGTAAACTTCCGCACCCGGGTGCCGTTCAGCTGCACCTTGAGGGCCCGGAGACCGGTCATGTCAAGCACGACGGCGGCTGTGCGGCGTGCCGCCACAGCAGCCAGTACGGCGCGGCCGGCCAGCCGGTTGCTGGCGAGCCTGTAGTCCAGCTCCAGGTCATAGTGCAGGACGCGGTAGGCATCCGTTCCGTGGCCCGGGACGTAGGGGTCGCCGGTGGCCGTGGCGCCGGCGGAGAGGACGGCGGCCGGGCCGGGCGATTCTCCGGAGCTCATTCTGCGTGTGACTTCCTTAGCTGTGGTGGGGCCGCTCCCGGCGGTGTTCATGTCGGGCGGTGTTCATGTCAGGCGGCGCTTATTTGAGGCGGGGTGCGGGAACGGCGGGCCCGGTCCACGGGCTGACCGGATTGCCCATCCAGTACGTCCCGGCCGGAACGGTCTCGCCGCGCATCACCAGGGACGCCGGGCCAACGGTACCGCCCTTGCCAATCCTCGCCTGCGGCAGAATCACGCCGTGCGGGCCCATCGTCGCCCCGTCTTCGAGACTAACAGTGTCGATGCTCATGATGCGGTCGTGAAAGAGGTGGGTCTGGACAACGCAGCCGCGGTTGACCGTGGAGCTGGCGCCGAGGGTCACGAGGTCCGCCTCGGGAAGCCAATAACTTTCACACCATGTGCCCCTGCCGATTTTGGCACCGAGGGCACGCAGCCACCAGACGAGGGCCGGGGTACCGCTGGCGGACCGGGCGAACCACGGGGCACTCACCATTTCGATGAAGGTGTCCACCACCTCATTGCGCCAGATGAAGGAGCTCCACAGGGGGTGTTCGCCGGTCTTGATCCTGCCCACGAGCAACCACTTGGCCGCGACGGAGAAGCCTGCCGCCACCCCGCCCGCCAGCAGCAGGACCACGCCTCCGAGTGCCGTTGCCGCAGCGTAGCCGAGGGCGGTGGCGAGCCAGTCGAAGATAAGCAGCACGCCGAGGGCCAGGCCCACCGTCAGGGCCACCGGCACGAACCGGCACAGTTCCCAGAGGCTCCTGGCCACCTTGAGCCTGGCCGGGGGCTGGAAGGTACGGGCGCTGTCCGAGGCCACCGCCGTACGCCGCAGCCTGACCGGAGGGCTGCCCAGCCAGGACGTGCCCGACTTGGCCTTGCCCGGCGTCGCCGAGAGGACTGCGACCAGGGAGTTCTTTGGCACGCTGCGCCCCGCCGCGGTCATCCCGGAGTTGCCAAGGAAGGAGCGCTTTCCGATTTTCGCGGGCGCGATGCGCATCCATCCTCCGCCGAGCTCGTACGAAGCCACCATGGTGTCATCGGCGAGGAAAGCACCCTCGCCGACCGTGGTCATGCGCGGCAACAGCAGGACGGTGGAGGCCTCGACATTCTTTCCGACCTTCGCCCCCAGCAGCCTCAGCCACACCGGCGTGAAAAGGCTGGCGTAAATCGGGAACAGGAGGTCCCGTGCCATGTCCAGCACCCGCTCGGTGGCCCAGACCTGCCAGCCGACGCGGCTGCGGACCCGGTAGTAGCCCTCTTTCAGGCCGAGGCCCAGCAGCCTGGTGGTGACCAGGATCAGCAGCAAATTGGTGAGGAACCAGGTCAAAGCGGCGAGCGGGAGCGACGCCAGCACCTGCGGCAAGGCATTGAGCAGCGAGTCGTTGCCCCTGATGAACAGAAAGACCACCAGGGCTGCGGCCGCGGCCGAAGCGTAGGGAATCAGGGCGAGGACAGCGGACGCGGCAGCGAAGGCCGTGAACCAGAGGTGCCCCAGGACGGAACTGACCGGCTGGCCGGCGGGCCAGTCCTGCTTCGCCTTGCCCCGCCGTTCTGCCGGGGACCCGGCCACCAACTGGCCGGCCTTGACCTTGCCCAGCACGGCGGAGCCCGGTTCCACCTGGCCGCCGGCGCCGATGCTGGCCCCGGGCATCAGGGTGCTGCGGGCCCCTACGGTGGCGTCCGCCCCGACGTGGACGTGGCCGATCCGGACGATGTCACCGTCGATCCACCACCCGGACAGGTCCACCTCGGGTTCGATGTTGCAGCCGCGGCCCAGGGTGAGGAAGCCGGTCACCGGGGGAAGGGAGTGCAGATGGATGTTGCTTCCGATCTTGGCGCCGAGGGCCCTGGCGTAGTACGGCACCCACGGTGCGCTGGCGAGGCTGATGGCGCCGGCCAGGTCCTGGATCTGTTCGGCCAGCCAGAGGCGCAGGTGCACCTTGCCTGCGCGCGGGTAGGTCCCGGGCTGCACGTTGCGAAGCAGGAGGCGGGCGGCGGCAACGGAGATGGCCATCCGTCCGGGCGGGCTGACGAAGACCAGCCAGGACGCGGCCACCCACCACCACGACACGGTGGGTGCGGCGGTGAAGCCGGCAAACGTGAACAGGACGTTGTTGGCGGCCATCAGATAGGTCAGCCAGCGCATGCCCGCCAGAATGTGCAGCGGTATGCCCATGAGCGTCTGGAAGACCTGCGACTTCAGGGCCGTGGGGCGGACCGGCCGTTCCGGGACCGGGCCCGCCGAAACACCGTCGGGCAGGGATTGGCGGGCTACCTCTATTAGCGCGCCGATGCGCGGCGTGGCGTAGATGTCGGCCACGGTGATGGTGGGGTAGCGGACCCGGAGTGCCGAGACCAGCTGCGCCGCGGCCAGCGATCCGCCACCGTGGGAAAAGAAGTCCGCGTCGAGGCCGGCGACGCTGCTGCCCAGGACTGCCTGCCACTGGTCAACGATCCACTGGGCATCCTCGGGAACGTTCAGCGGCGCGGCGTCCGCGTCCGCCGCGCCGGCACCCTGCAGGGGCCATGGCAGCGCATGCCGGTCGACTTTCCCGCTGGTCTTGGTGGGCAGCGTGTCGACGACGGTCAGCATCGGGATGAGCGGAGCGGGCAGCGTGGCGGACAGCAGTTCACGGAACGCGGCCAGGTCCGGTGCGGGGTCCGTGCCGCCGGCGGGAGCCAGGTAGCCCACGAGGACCTGGTTGCCGGCCGCCGTCGTGCGTACTGCAGCGGCGGCGCCCGCCATGCCCGGGAGTGACTGCAGGGCAGCGTCGATCTCACCGAGTTCGATCCGGCGGCCGCCAAGCTTGACCTGCTCGTCGGCGCGGCCCACGAAGATCAGGCCGGCGTGCTCGAAGCGGACCAGGTCGCCGGAGCGGTAGGCGCGCCCCCACCCGAGTGAGGGCATGGGGGCATATTTCTCCGCATCCTTCTGCGGATCGAGGTAGCGGGCCAGCCCCACGCCGCCGATGATGAGCTCGCCGACCTCGCCCTCGGCCACCGGTACCCCGTCGGAGTCGACCACCGCCAGGTCCCAGCCGTCCAGCGGGAGCCCAATCCTGACCGGGCCGGTACCGCCCAGGGGAGCCGCGCAGGCCACGACCGTTGCCTCGGTGGGTCCATACGAGTTCCACACCTCACGGCCGTCCACGGCCAGGCGCTCGGCCAGCTCCGGCGGGCAGGCCTCGCCGCCGAAGATCAGCAGCCGGACGTTCTCCAGGGCCTCGGCCGGCCACAGTGCCGCAAGGGTGGGAACGGTGGAGACCACCGTGATGCCGTGGTTGATCAGCCACGGCCCCAGGTCCATGCCGGTGCGGACCAGGGCCCGCGGGGCAGGCACGAGGCAGGCGCCATGGCGCCAGGCCAGCCACATCTCCTCGCAGGACGCGTCGAAGGCCACCGAAAGTCCCGCGAGCACACGGTCCTGCGGCCCCACCGGATCGTCCTGCAGGAAGATGCGGGCTTCCGCATCCACGAACGCGGCCGACGAGCGGTGCTGCACCGCCACGCCCTTGGGCGTCCCGGTGGAACCGGACGTGAAGATGACCCAGGCGTCGTCGTCGGGGGTGGCCTGGCGCGGAGCCGGGAAGGGGACGGGCCGCTTATGGTCCGTGACCATCACCCCGTTGGCCCGCAGGATGCCGGCCACCCGTGCCTCAGTGAACACCAGCCTGGCCCGTTCGTCCGGATCGTCCGCGTCCACGGGGACGTAGGCGGCGCCGATCAGCAGGATCGCAAGGATCGCGATGTAGAGCTCGTTGGTGCCCGAGGGAATCCGCACCCCGATTTTGTCTCCCGCTCCGAGGCCGGCCTGGTGGAGCCGCCGGCCCTCGGCCTTGACCTCCGCCAGGAGCTGGGCGTAGCTCAGGGAGCGGCCGCCGTCGTCGAGCGCGGAAGCATCCGGAAAGCGCGCGGCGGTGCCGGTGAGGATGTCCACCAGGGTCCGCTCCGGCGGGGCGGAGGCAGCGCCCGGCATTTGCGCCGGGTACAGCACAGCCGCCTGTCCGCCGCCGGCGGAGGGAGCGGTGGTGTCCATGGTGTGCGGGAGTGGGTCAGTCACGGCTGGATTCTTTCCCGGCAAGATGAACGGAAGGTGACATCGTTTCCTTCATGTTCATCCGAGGCTGGTTTGCTATGGAACCAGCAGAACCTTGCCGGTGGTGCGCCGGCCCTCGAGATCCTCGTGTGCCTGGCGGGCCTCAGCCAACGGGTAGCTGGCGCCGACGCGGACCTTGAGGTTTCCGTTGGCGGCGGCAGCGAAAATCTCCCCGGACCTCCAGTGGCGTTCCTGTTCGTTGAGAAGGAAGTGCGCAAGGGAAGGCCGGGTCAGCGTCAGCGAGCCGCCGGCATTCAGTCGCTGGGGGTCCACAGGCGCAACGGCTCCGGAGGCTGCTCCGAACAGGACGAGCGATCCGCGCGTGCGCAGGCAGGACATGGACCCGTCAAAGGTGTTCCGGCCGACGCCGTCATACACGACGTCCACGCCTTTGCCTCCGGTCAGCTCGCGGACGTGGTGGGGGAAACCCTTGATAGCGCAGCACGTGATCGGCTCCGGCTTCCCGGGCCAGTTCCTCTTTGGCATCGGAGGATACCGTGGTGATGACCCGTGCCCCGCGCTCCTTCAGCAGCTGGGTCAGCAGCAGGCCAACACCCCCTGCGCCCGCATGCGTCAGCACCGTGTGGCCCGGCTCCACCCTGAATGACGAATTGATGAGGTAGTGCGCCGTCATGCCCTGAAGCGGGAGGGCGGCTGCTGTCTGGTCATCCAGGCCGTCCGGCACCGGAAGGGCCTTCGCTGCGTCCAGCACGGTGTAGCCGGCATAGCATTTGGAACCTTCGGCCGTGGCGACCCTGCTGCCGACTGTGAAGGCCTCAACGCCTTCACCCACTTCCTCAACGGTGCCGGCGGCCTCGGAGCCCGGGGTGAAGGGAAAAGGCACTTTGTACATGCCGCCGCGCTGGTAGGTGTCGATGAAGTTCACGCCGGCCGCTGCCACTTTGATGAGCAGCTGGCCGGGACCGGGGACGGGGCGGTCGGCCTCCGTGAAGTCCAGAACCTCGGGTCCGCCTGCCTGCCGGGCGACGATGGCGTGCGTCATGGAATTCTCCTTTTCCGGGCCGGGACCTCCGGCACCCTTCCTCCCCTCATCCTAGGGACCGGTGCGGTGCAGGCGAAGTCCGGGTGGCCGCTTAGTAGCGGCGGGAGATCGTTGCCATGGGGCATTCGAAGTGGCGTCCCGCAGCGAGCCCCACCTCATTGAGGTACCTGACGATGATTCCGAACGAGGCCGCCAGTGTGGTCTCCGTGAAGGGAATCCCCTGTTTTTCGCAGTGCTGGCGCACAATCGCGGTTGCCTTGTGCAGCTGGGGCCGGGCCATGTCGGGGAAGAGGTGGTGCTCCACCTGGCGGTTCAGGCCGCCGAGCAGGATATCCATGAACCGGCCGCCGGAAATGTTGCGTGATGTCAGGACCTGACGGCTGAGGAAGTCGACGCGGCTGTCTGCCGGAAGGACCGGCATGCCCTTGTGGTTGGGAGCGAAGGACGCACCCATGTAAAACCCGAAAACAGCGAGCTGCACGCCGATGAAGGCGGCGGCCATGCCCAGCGGCAGGAAGGAAAACGCCAGCACAGGAAGGATGCTGAGGCGGGTCAGCAGGATCGGCAGTTCCACCCAGCGGTGCGTGACCTTGGCGCGCCGGAAAATGAAGCGGACCGAATCTATCTGCAGGCCGAGCCCCACAAGGAAGAGCAGGGGGAAGAAAAGCCAGCCTTGCTTGCGCGTGAGCAGGGCCAGCCGGCCCTGCCGTGCGGCCGCGGCTTCCGGGTGGAAGACGATGGCACCCGGGGCGATGTCCGGGTCCTTGGAGATGACGTTGGGGTGGTTGTGGTGCGCCCCGTGTTTCTGTTCCCACCACGAGTAGCTGACGCCGGCCACGGATGTTGCCAGGAGCCGTGCTGACCAGTCGTTCGCGCGCCGGGAGGCGAATATCTGGCGGTGGCCCGCCTCATGGGCCAGGAAGCTCAGCTGCGTGCAGATGATGCCGAGCGCTGCGGCGATGAGGAGCTGGAACCAGCTCTGGCCGATCAGGGCGAAACCGAACCAGGTGGCTGCCATCAGGACGACCAGGCTGGAGAACACGGTGAGGTAGAAGCCCTGGCGCCGCTCCAGGAGTCCGGCTGCGCGCACGGATTTGAGCAGATCGGAGTAGCTCTGGGTGACAGGGTTGGCCTGGCGGACCCTGCTCAGCTTGCTGATCCGGGGCTGCGGGCGCTCGGAAGTGATGGTGGACGTCATGAACGGCGTGCCTCGTAACTGTTACGGGCAACGCTGCGGCCGACATTCGGCGCGCACGGTCTGGATCACCCTTTGTTAATCATACGGCGGCTCCGCATCGCGGCGGACCGGCTCACGGCATGGAAAGGCATGCATAAATATCGGGACCTATGCATAGTCTTGCTGTATAGTCGTCTTCATGACTATTTCTGTTGCCGTTTCCGGCGCCAGCGGCTACGCCGGCGGCGAAGTTCTTCGCCTTTTGGCCGGCCATCCGGATGTCACCATCGGAGCCATCACGGCACACAGCAACGCCGGTTCCAGACTAGGCGAACTGCAGCCGCATCTCCATGGCCTGGCGAGCAGGATTCTCGAGGAAACCAGCGTGGAGAACCTGTCCGGGCACGACGTCGTGTTCCTGGCCCTCCCGCACGGTGCGTCCGCCGAGATTGCGGCCAAGCTGCCCGAGGGCACGGTGGTGATCGACGCCGGCGCGGACCACCGCCTGGAGGACGCCACCGCGTGGGAAAAGTTCTACGGCTCGGACCACGCCGGAACGTGGCCCTACGGCCTGCCTGAACTGCCGGGCCAGCGCGAGAAACTCAAGGGCGCCAACCGGATCGCCGTCCCGGGCTGCTACCCAACGTCGGCGCTGCTCGCCCTCACGCCCGGCTTCGCCGGCGGCCTGCTCGAGGGGAACGACATCGTCATCGTCTCCGCCTCCGGCACCTCCGGGGCCGGAAAGGCAGCCAAGGTGAACCTCATCGGCGCCGAGGTCATGGGGTCCATGAGCCCCTATGGCGTGGGCGGCGGCCACCGGCACACGCCGGAAATCGAGCAGGGCCTGTCCAACGCCTCCGGTGAGCCGGTCACGGTTTCCTTCACGCCCACCCTGGCTCCCATGAGCCGTGGCATCCTCACCACCGCCACCGCGCGGGTCAAGCCCGGTGTCGGGGCCGAGGAACTTCGCCGTGCCTGGGCGGAGGCGTATGACGACGAGCCGTTCGTCCACCTGCTGCCCGAAGGCCAGTGGCCCACCACCAAGTCCGTGCAGGGCTCCAACCACGCTGCCATGCAGCTGGCGTTCGACCAGCACGTCGGGCGCGTCATTGTCACGTGCGCCATCGACAACCTGACCAAAGGCACCGCCGGTGGAGCGGTGCAGTCCATGAACATTGCCCTTGGCCTGCCGGAGACTGCCGGCCTTAACCTGCAGGGAGTTGCCCCGTGACCGTTACCGCCCCCAAGGGATTCCGTGCTGCCGGTGTCACAGCCGGACTCAAGGCCTCAGGAAACCCGGACCTCGCCCTCGTGGTCAACGACGGACCGTCCAAGGCGGCAGCCGCCGTCTTCACCTCCAACCGGGTTGCCGCGGCCCCCGTCCACTGGTCGCGCCAGGTGGTCTCGGACGGCCGCGTTGACGCTGTGATCCTCAACTCCGGCGGCGCCAACGCCTGCACCGGCCCGCAGGGCTTCCAGAACACGCACACGACGGCCGAGAAAACGGCCGAGGCGCTGGGGCTGTCAGCCACCGACGTCTTCGTCTGTTCCACCGGCCTGATCGGGGAGCAGCTGCCCATGGACAAGATTGTCCCCGGCATCGACGCCGCGGCCGCCGCCTTGAGCGCCGACGGCGGTCCCGAGGCGGCCACTGCCATCATGACCACCGACACGGTGTCCAAGCAGGCCGTCTTCAGCGGCGCCGACGCCGAAGGAAATGAATTCACCATTGGCGGCATCGCCAAGGGCGCCGGCATGCTGGCACCCGGGCTCGCCACCATGCTGGTGGTGCTGACCACCGATGCCGACGTGCAGCCGGAAATGCTCGACGTCGTCCTCCGCGACGCCACGCGCGTCACCTTTGACCGGGCAGACTCCGACGGCTGCATGTCCACCAACGACACCGTGGTGCTGCTCGCCTCCGGCGCTTCCAAGGCCGTTCCGTCAGCCGAGGCCTTCGGCCAGGGCCTCACCCAGGTCTGCGCCGAGCTGGCCCGCAAGCTGATCGGCGACGCCGAGGGTGCCAGCCACGACATCGCGATCCGGACGTTCAACGCCGCCACCGAGCGCGACGCAGAAACCGTCAGCCGCGCCGTGGCCCGCTCCAACCTCTTCAAGGCCGCCATCTTCGGCAAGGACCCCAACTGGGGCCGGGTGCTCTCCGCCGTGGGAACCACCGACGCCGTGTTTGAACCGGACCAGCTCAACGTGTCCATGAACGGCGTCCAGATCTGCCAGAACGGCGGCATCGGCCAGGACCGCAAGCTCGTGGACCTGGAACCACGCGAGGTGCTCGTGGAGATCGACCTGCAGGCCGGCGGGGCGGAAGCCACCATCTGGACCAACGACCTCACGCACGACTACGTCCACGAGAACAGCGCTTACTCAAGCTAGATCCGCCAGCAACCCTGGAGAACCAGCCGCATGAACACCCAGACCCGCGAGTCAACGTCCATGAGTGATGCCCAAGCCAAGGCCGGCACCCTCATCGAAGCCCTGCCGTGGATCCAGCGCTTCGCCGGAACCACCATGGTGATCAAGTACGGCGGCAACGCCATGGTCAACGACGAGCTGCGCCGCGCCTTCGCCGAGGACGTCGTGTTCCTCCACCACGTGGGCATCCACCCGGTGGTGGTGCACGGCGGCGGACCGCAGATCAACTCGATGCTGGGCAGGCTCGGCATCGAGTCGGAATTCAAGGGCGGCCTGCGCGTCACCACGCCCGAGGCGATGGACGTGGTGCGCATGGTCCTCACCGGCCAGGTGGGTCGTGAACTGGTGGGCCTGATCAACTCGCACGGGCCCTACGCCGTCGGCATGTCCGGTGAAGACGGCGGCCTCTTGCGTGCCGTCCGCACCGGCACTGTGGTTGACGGCGAGCAGGTGGACCTCGGGCTCGTGGGCGAGGTGGTCGGAGTGGACCCCGCCGGCATCGTGGACATTCTCGACGCCGGCCGGATCCCCGTGATCTCCACCGTCGCCCCGGAGATCACCGACGCCGGCGACGGCGTGGCGGGCGCCGCGCGCTTCCAGCCCACCGGCCAGGTCCTGAACGTCAACGCGGACACCGCCGCGGCGGCTGTGGCCTCCGCACTGGGCGCCTCGAAGCTGGTCATCCTGACCGACGTCGAAGGCCTCTACGCCAACTGGCCGGACAGGTCCTCGCTCATTTCGTCCCTGACGGCCTCCGAGCTGCGGGACATGCTGCCCAGGCTCGAATCAGGCATGATTCCCAAGATGGCCGCCTGCCTCAAGGCCATCGATGAGGGAGTTGAGCGTGCGCACATCGTGGACGGCCGGCTGCCCCACTCAATGCTTCTGGAAACTTTCACCACCGCCGGAATTGGCACCCAAGTCGTACCCGATGAGGAAGTGAACGCATAGTGAGCAGCACTGAACTGAGCCATTCCGCTGAAGGCCGCAGCAGCAATGGCGGACCGGGCGGGGCCCCCGTCGCTGCGGAGCCCGCCGTAACCACAATTGTCCCCAGCAGCAGCGGTTCGGAGTGGCTGGCACGCTACTCGTCGTCGCTGATGGGTGTCTTCGGCACGCCCCAGCGGGTGCTGGTCCGCGGCGCGGGCTGCCTCGTCTGGGACGCCGACGGCAAGGAGTACCTGGACCTCCTGGGCGGCATCGCCGTCAACGCGCTGGGCCACGCCCACCCGTTCGTGACCTCGGTGATCTCCAGCCAGTTGGCCACCCTGGGGCACGTCTCCAACTTCTTCACCAGCCCCACGCAGATCGCCCTGGCGGAAAAGCTGCTGGAACTCACGGCAGCCCCGGCCGGTTCCAAGGTGTTCTTCACCAACTCCGGCACCGAGGCCAACGAGGCCGCCTTTAAGCTGGCCCGCCGGAACTCCGGGTCTCCCGCCGGGGGCGCCGAAGGCGGCAAGCCCCGCACCCGGATCATCGCGCTCGAAGGCGCATTCCACGGCCGGACCATGGGCGCACTCGCGCTCACGGCCAAGGAAGCCTACCGCACGCCCTTCGAGCCGGTGCCGGGCGGCGTCGAGCACATTCCGTTCGGCGACATCGAGGCCCTGCGTAACGCGGTGGACGACACCGTGGCTGCGGTCTTCCTGGAGCCGATCCAGGGCGAGGCAGGCGTCCGGCCCCTTCCGGCCGGTTACCTGAAGGCAGCCCGCGAGTTCACCGCCGAAGCCGGCGCCCTGCTGATCCTCGATGAGGTGCAGACCGGCATCGCACGCACGGGCAAGTGGTTGGCCAGCGAGGACGCCGGGATCGTGCCCGACGCCATCACCCTGGCCAAGGGCCTTGGCGGCGGTTTCCCGATCGGCGCGCTCGTCACGTTCGGTGAGAAGACGTCGTCGCTGCTCTCCGCAGGGCAGCATGGCACCACCTTCGGCGGGAACCCGGTGGCCACCGCAGCGGCCCTGGCCACGCTGCACGCCATCGAAAGCCAGCACGTGATGGACAACGTCCGCGTGGTGGGTGAGCATGTGCGCCAGGCCCTGGCCGCCGTCGACGGCGTGACAGAGGTGCGTGGCGAGGGATTGCTGATCGGCTTCGACCTTGATGCCGACGTCGCCCCGGCCGCCGTGACCGCTGCCCTGGATGCCGGCTTCATCGTCAACAGCCCTGGCCCCCGCACGATCCGCCTGGCCCCGCCGCTCATCCTGACCACCGAGCAGGCGGACCGTTTCCTGGCCGCCCTTCCGGCCATCCTGCAAACCGCAAAGGACGCACAGTGACTTCCACCGGCACCATCCGCCACTTCCTCAAGGACACGGACCTCAGCCCTGCCGAGCAGGCGGAAGTCCTGGAACTCGCGGGCCGCATGAAGGCGGCGCCGTACAGCGTACAGCCGTTCGCCGCCGAAGGCAGCGGCCGCAAGACCGTTGCGGTGATCTTCGACAAGACCTCCACCCGGACCCGGGTCTCCTTTGCCACCGGCGTGGCGGACATGGGCGGCAACGCCCTGATCATCAACCCCGGCGAGGCGCAGATCGGCCACAAGGAATCCGTGGAGGACACCGCCAAGGTCCTCGAGCGCATGGTTTCCACCATCGTGTGGCGGACCGGCGCGCACTCCGGCCTGGTGACCATGGCCGAGAACTCAAAGGTTCCGGTCATCAACGCCCTGTGCGACGACTACCACCCCTGCCAGCTGCTGGCCGACCTGCTGACCGTCAAGGAGCACAAGGGCGAACTCAAGGGCCTCACCATGGCCTACCTCGGCGACGCCGCCAACAACATGGCCAACTCCTACCTGCTGGCAGGCGTCACCGCCGGCATGCACGTCCGCATCGCCGGTCCTGAAGGCTACCTGCCCGCGGACGGCATCGTGTCGGCTGCCCGGGAACGTGCCGCCGAGACTGGCGGATCCGTGCTCATCACGACCGACGCGGCGGAGGCACTCAAGGGGGCCGACGTCGTCGCCACCGACACCTGGGTCTCCATGGGCCAGGAAGCCGAAAAGGAAGCACGGATGCAGCTGTTCCGTGAATACTCCGTGGACGAGGCCGCGCTGGCCCAGGCCGCCGCCGACGCCGTCGTGCTGCACTGCCTTCCCGCCTACCGCGGCTACGAAATCTCGGCCGGCGTGATTGACGGCCCGCAGTCGATCGTGTGGGACGAGGCTGAAAACCGCCTGCACGCGCAGAAGGGGCTCATGGCCTGGCTCATGCACCGGTCCGGGCTGGCGTTCGTCGACGGTCTTTCTCCGGTTGAGGGCACCGGGGAGAGCACGTTCTAGTGTCCACCAACCCGGCGGCCCCGGGCGCGAGCCCGGCCACCAAGACCGCCCGCCAGGCGCGGATCACCGCGATCCTGACCGGCGAATCGGTGCGTT
This sequence comes from Arthrobacter globiformis, assembly GCF_030817195.1. Classification (NCBI taxonomy): domain Bacteria; kingdom Bacillati; phylum Actinomycetota; class Actinomycetes; order Micrococcales; family Micrococcaceae; genus Arthrobacter; species Arthrobacter globiformis. The sequence continues at coordinate 2,035,600 of NZ_JAUSYZ010000001.1, forward strand.
CCCAGGCTGAGCTTGCGGCGCTGCTCGCGGACGACGGCGTGCAGGTCACCCAGGCCACGCTGTCGCGTGACCTCGTGGAGCTTGGTGCCGTCCGCGTCCGGGGCAAGGAAGGCGTGCTGGTGTACGCGGTTCCCGGTGAAGGCGGGGAGCGGGCGGCCAAGAGCGGGGTCAGCCAGGAAATCCTCGACGCCAGGCTGGCACGGCTGTGCGGCGAGCTGCTGGTCACGGCCGAGGCATCCGCCAACCTCGTGGTGCTCCGGACCCCGCCGGGCGCGGCGAACTTCCTCGCCCTCGCCATCGACCATTCCGTAATGCCCTCGATCCTGGGCACCATCGCCGGGGACGACACCGTGCTGCTCGTGGCCCGGGACCCGCTGGGCGGGCCGGAACTGGCTGCCCGCTTCCTGCAGCTCGCTGAGGAAGCCGGCCAGTAGCACCCGGCAGCTGCCTTTCAAGACAAACAAAAAACAGAAACAACAACTAAGGAGCATATTCCGTGACTGAGCGTATTGTTCTGGCCTACTCAGGTGGCCTGGATACTTCCGTAGCCATCGGCTGGATCGGCGAAGCCACCGGCGCCGAGGTCATCGCCGTGGCGGTCGACGTCGGACAGGGCGGCGAATCGCTGGAGACCATCCGCCAGCGCGCCCTCGGCTGCGGCGCCGTCGAGGCCTACGTGGCGGACGCGAGCGACGAGTTCGCCAACGAATACTGCGTGCCCACGCTGAAGGCCAACGCCCTCTACCAGGGCCACTACCCGCTGGTCTCGGCCATCTCCCGCCCGGTCATCGTCAAGCACCTGGTCAAGGCCGCCCGCGAATTCGGCGCCACCACCGTGGCCCACGGCTGCACCGGCAAGGGCAACGACCAGGTCCGCTTCGAAGTGGGCATCCAGACGCTCGGCCCGGACCTGAAGTGCATCGCCCCGGTCCGTGACCTCGCCCTGACCCGCGACAAGGCCATCGCCTTCGCCGAGGAAAAGGGACTGCCGATCGAGACCACCAAGAAGAACCCGTACTCGATCGACCAGAACGTCTGGGGACGCGCCGTCGAAACCGGCTACCTCGAGGACATCTGGAACGCCCCCACCAAGGACATCTACGACTACACCGCCACGCCGGAATTCCCGCCAGCACCGGACGAGGTCACCATCTCCTTCGAAGCAGGCGTTCCGGTAGCGATCGACGGCGTCAAGGTCACCCCGCTGCAGGCCATCAAGGAACTGAACCGCCGCGCCGGCGCCCAGGGCGTGGGCCGCATCGACGTCGTCGAGGACCGCCTGGTGGGCATCAAGTCCCGCGAAATCTACGAAGCCCCGGGTGCCATGGCGCTCATCACCGCGCACAAGCACCTCGAGGACGTCACCATCGAGCGCGAGCAGGCCCGCTTCAAGGCCACCGTTGGCCAGCGCTGGGCCGAACTGGTGTACGACGGCCAGTGGTTCTCCCCGCTGAAGCGTTCCCTGGACGCCTTCATCGAGGACACCCAGAAGTACGTCACCGGCGACATCCGCATGGTGCTGCACGGCGGCCAGGCGATCGTCACCGGACGCCGCTCCGAGACCTCGCTCTACGACTTCGAGCTCGCCACCTACGACACCGGCGACACGTTCGACCAGTCCATGGCGCGCGGCTTCATCGAGCTGTGGGGCATGTCCGCCAAGGTTGCCTCCGGCCGCGACATCCGCGTCGCAGGAAAGTAGCCCCCGGTGGCTGAGCAGAAATCGGAAATGGGCCCACGAGCGCAGGGGTCCCCTGCCGAGCGAAGCGAGGTTGGGGCGCGCTCGGGGACCAACGAGGGTGCACTGTGGGGCGGCCGGTTCGCCGGCGGCCCCGCCGATGCCCTGGCGGCGCTGAGTAAGTCGACGCACTTCGACTGGCGCCTGGCCCGCTACGACATCGCCGGTTCCAAGGCGCACGCCCGCGTGCTGCACAAGGCCGGGCTGCTGGATGCCGCCGAACTCGAAGGCATGCTCGCGGCCCTGGACCAGCTGGACGCGGACGTCGCCTCGGGCGCCTACGTGCCGGCGGAGTCCGACGAGGACGTACACGGTTCCCTGGAGCGCGGCCTGATTGAGCGGGCCGGGACCCAGCTGGGCGGCAAGCTCCGGGCCGGGCGTTCCCGCAACGACCAGGTGGCAACCCTGGGCCGCATGTTCCTGCGCGACCACGCCCGGGTCATCGCCCGCGGCGTGCTCGCCACCATCGACGCGCTGGTGGACCAGGCCAAGGCCCACTCCGGCGTGGCGATGCCGGGGCGCACACACCTGCAGCACGCGCAGCCCGTCCTGCTCAGCCACCATCTCCTGGCCCACGCCTGGGCGCTGCTGCGCGACGTGCAGCGGCTGCAGGACTGGGACAAGCGGGCCGGCGTTTCGCCGTACGGTTCGGGTGCCCTCGCCGGCTCGTCGCTGGGCCTTGACCCCGAGGCAGTTGCCGCGGACCTTGGCTTCTTCTCCGCCGTCCACAACTCGATCGACGGCACCGCTTCCCGCGACGTCTTCGCCGAATTCGGCTGGGTAGCCGCGATGATCGGCGTCGACCTGTCCCGGATCTCGGAGGAAGTCATCTTTTGGGCCACCAAGGAGTTCTCCTTCGTCACGCTGCACGATTCCTACTCCACGGGATCGTCCATCATGCCGCAGAAGAAGAACCCGGACGTGGCCGAGCTGGCCCGAGGCAAGGCCGGCCGCCTGATCGGCAACCTCACCGGCCTGCTGGCCACGCTGAAGGGCCTGCCGCTCGCGTACAACCGCGACCTGCAGGAGGACAAGGAGCCGGTGTTCGACGCCGCCGACACGCTGGAGCTGCTGCTGCCGGCAGTTTCGGGGATGATCGCCACGCTCAAGTTCAATGCCGACCGGATGGAATCGCTGGCCCCGCAGGGCTTCGCGCTGGCCACGGACATCGCCGAGTGGCTGGTCCGCCAGGGCGTGCCCTTCCGCGAAGCGCACGAGCTCTCCGGCGCGGCCGTGAAGCAGGCCGAGAGCCGCGGCGTGGAGCTGTGGGACCTGACGGATGAGGAGTACGCGGCCATTTCGGAGCACCTCACCCCTGAGGTCCGCAGCGTCCTGAGCACGGAAGGCTCGCTCAACAGCCGGAACTCGCAGGGCGGCACGGCCCCGGCCGCCGTCGAACGCCAGCTTGCTGCGCTGGAAGGTGAGCTTAGCGGCGTCCGCGAGTACGCGGGCTAGGCCATAGCGAAGAGTGGGCCCCCGCCCGCAGGATTCCATGGCGGGGGCCCACGCCGGCGAGGGCCCCGGCCTGAGCTTGCGAAGGCAGGGAGCCGGTGGGGATGCTCCGCTACGATTGCGGCATGACCGCGATCACACCTGACACTTTGCTTGCCGAGCTCCACAAAGCGGCCGACGCCGTTTCCTCCCTGGCGGCCAAACTCGCCGATGCCGACGTCCCGGCTCCCTCGGCCCTCCCGGGTTGGACCCGCGGGCATGTCCTCGCGCACATCACCGGCATCTCCAACGCGATGGCCCGGCAGCTCGAATACGCCGCACGCGGGGAAACGGTGGAACTGTACGACGGCGGCTATGACGGCCGCACGAAGGCCATCGAAATGAACGCCGGGCATGCCCTGGAACGGCACCGCGCGGACCTGGACGCAGCGCTGGAGCGGGCGCTGCGCGCCTTCGATTCACTGGCGGCGGATGCGGATGCGGATGCCGGCAGCTGGCATGCGCCCATCTCCTACCGCGGGGGAGTCGTGCTGGACGGTGGCTTCGCGCTCTGGCGCGAGCTGGTGATCCACGCCTCCGACCTCAACACCGGCCGCGGTCCGGAAACGTGGAGCCGGCCATTCTGCGAGCACCTGTTCACCTTCCTCGCCGCGCGCGTGCCCGAGGACCAGAAGCTGGTGCTGCAGCCGCTCGGCATGCCTCCCGTGGCGATCGGGACCGGTGGCCGCTCCACGGTCATCAGCGGAATGATCACCGACATCGCCGCCTGGCTCGCAGGACGGGAACCGTCGCTTGGCAGCCTGCGCGCCTCGGCCGCCGCCGACGACGTGGACCTGCCGGAACTGCTGCCGTGGCCCGCCGGTGTTCCGGCGAAATAGCGGCCAACCCAGGGCCCGGCTGCTCAACCTGCGGCGAGTCCCTGCTTTTCCCGGGCCAACAGGCTTTCCTTGATCCGTAGGCCCCAGCGGAAGCCGCCCATGGTGCCGTCCGTGCGGACTACGCGGTGGCACGGAACGAACAGCGCCACCGCGTTGAAGGCACAGGCGCTGGCGGCGGCCCGGACCGCCTTGGCGTTGCCGGACAGCTCCGCGTATTCGGTGTAAGTCACCGGCGCCCCCGGGCTGACGGTGCGGAGCACGTCCCAGGCGTGAGCGCGGAACGGGCCTGATTTCTGCAGGACGGGCACGCTCATGGCCGGAGCGGGGTCGCCCGCATAGAAGGCGTCCACCGCGGCCGAAATCGGGCCGAGGTGCTCCACCGCTTCGTAGACATCCGGCACCAGCTCAGGATGGATCTGGCCCGTGAGGTCCTTGGGGTCCGCAGTCCAGCCCGAGGCGAGCACCACCCCGTCGCGGGCGATGATCGTGAACGGCCCGTCCGGCGTGGTCATGGTGAGCAGTTGGGCTTTCATTGCACTGTCGCTTTCATGGCACGGTCACTTTCATTGCACTGTCACTTTCATTGTCTGCGCCCCGCGGGCGGCGGGGGTTCGCGGATGCAGCCGCGGCTGCCCGCCAGAGATGCATGGTGGCGTAGGAACGCCACGGGCTGACGTCGCGGAAGTCCGGCGACGGGGCGTCCGACGACGGCGCGGCGCCACTTCCGGCAGCACCGCCGGGCAGCGCCCGGATTCCGTTGCGCACCGCGGCGTCGTTGGCGAGGAAGATATCCGGTGCGCCGATGACCCGCATGGCCACATATCCCACGGTCCACGGCCCGACGCCAGGCTGCGGCAGCAGCTTGGCGGAAAGGCCGGCCAGATCGTCCCCGTAGCCAAGCTCCAGCTTGTTTTCGGCCAGTGCCGTGGCAACGGCCAGCAGAGACTCTATCCTGCGCCGCGGGCCGCGCAGCAGCTCCGCGCCGGCCCCGGCGATCTGCGCCGGCGTCGGAAACAGCCGGGAAAGCCCGTCGCCTGCGGCCGCGCTGGGGCTGCCGGCCTCGGCCAGCTGCGTGAGCGCCGTGCGCGCGGCGGCCACCGTTATCTGCTGCCCGATCATGGCCCGGACCAGCAGTTCCTGCGGATCCAGGGCGCCCGGCAGGCGGATGCCCGGCGCTGCCGCCACGGACGCCGAAAGCCGGGGGTCGGCGCCGAGCGCCCCATCGATGGCGACGGGATCGGCGTCGAGGTCAAAAAGCCGGCGTACCCTGCTCAGCAGGGCCGGCAGGTCCCGGAGGTCCACCGCGCCGATGGTGAGAACCAGCGGCCGCCGGTGCGGCCCGCCGTCGTACTTCACTGAGTTATCCAATGCTGTGTCACCCAACGCTGTGCCGCCTTCTCCGGTGCGATCACCGGCATACTCAACGCTGAACCGCGCGTCGCCGTGCGGAAGCTGCAGTGTGCGGGCATAGGACGTTGCGGTTCCGGCCTCGATCCCGGGGATGGCACGGACGGCAAGGAAACTGAACACACCGGGGTCGAACGGCTCGCGGTAGGGGAGAGCCAGGGTGAGTGAGGTGCTCGCGCGGGCGGACCGATGGTGCCGTGCGGTGTTGCGCAGGGCGGTCGGCGTCATGTCGAACACCTCGGCAACGGTCTCGTTGAACTGGCGGACGCTGCTGAAACCCGAGGCGAAGGCGACGTCCGCAAGCTTCATCCCCGTGGACACCAGCAGCGTGCGCGCGGTCTGTGCCCTGCTGGCCCGGGCCAGGGACAGGGGACCGGCGCCGAGTTCATGGCTGAGGATCCGGTTCAGCTGGCGGGACGAATAGCCCAGCCTCGAGGCGAGCCCCTCAACGCCGTCGCGGTTGATCACGCCGTCGTTGATCAGCCGCATGGCCCGGCCGGCGATATCCGACCGGAGGTTCCAGGCCGGTGTGCCCGGCACAGCCTCCGGCAGGCAGCGCTTGCAGGCGCGGTAGCCGGCGTCGTGGGCGGCGGCGGAGGTCTCATAGAAGGTGACGTTCTCCGCTTTGGGCGTCCTCGCCGGACATGACGGCCGGCAGTAGATGCCCGTGGTCCGCACCGCCGTGTAGAACTGCCCGTCGAAGCGGGTGTCCCGCGCGTCGATGGCGCGGTAGCGCTGCCAGAAGTCCATGCCTCCATCCTGCCAGCCGGCAGAAGGCCGTGCTAGCGGAAATCGGACATGGCCGTCGAGCGGCTTTTCGGGCACCAGGACCGGACAACAGGCGCTTCGGTAAAGTCGGGGCATGAGCACCAGCGGCCCTGTGCGGCAGTTCCTGTCCGGCGATGCCCGCGAAATAGCCCCGCTGCTCCTTGGCGCTGTCCTGACCCACGAGAGTGAGGAAGGCCCCGTCGCCGTCCGGATCACTGAACTCGAGGCCTACATGGGTCCCGTCGATTCGCTGCACCCTGATCCCGGCTCCCACACGTACCGCGGCCCGACTCGCAGGAACGCTCCCATGTTCGGCCCGGCCGGCCACCTCTACGTCTACTTCACGTATGGCATGCACTACTGCGCCAACATCGTCTGCGGTCCGGCTGGCCACGCCTCGGCCGTCCTGCTGCGGGCGGGGGAAATCGTCGCGGGCCGGGAACTCGCGCTTGCCCGGCGGCCGACGTCGAAAGCCGCCAAGGATCTTGCCAGCGGACCGGCCCGGCTGGCCACAGCCCTCGGACTGACCACCGAGGACAGCGGGCGGGACGCCCTGGCCCCTCCGTTTGGCTTGGCTCTGCCGCCGGCACCCGCCGCCCACGTCAGCACCGGGCCGCGGGTCGGCGTCGCCGGGCATGGCGGCACGCACGACTATCCGTGGCGGTTTTGGCTCACCGGCGACCCCACCGTGTCCCGTTACAAGGCTGCGAAGGCGCGCCCGCCGCGGGCGTAGGCTGGACGGGTGAACCACAGCGAACAAGCCCCTGCCCGCAGGCCCGTCCCCGTGGACGAACTCGTTACCAGCCTCTGTGCGACCGTTCCGGACTACCCCGAACCCGGAATCACCTTCAAAGACCTCACCCCCGTCTTCGCCGACGGCACCGCGTTCCGGGCAGTCGTTGACGCGCTCGTGGAACCGTTCAAGGGGCAGTTCGACGCCGTGGCAGGCGTCGAGGCGCGGGGGTTCCTGCTCGCCGCCGCCGCGGCCTACGCCACGGGCACCGGTGTGGTGACAGTGCGGAAGGCCGGGAAGCTGCCGCGCGAGGTTTACTCAGAGGACTATGCCCTGGAATACGGCAACGCCACCCTGGAACTTCACACCACGGACCTGGCCCGCGGCAGCCGGGTGCTGATCCTCGACGACGTCCTCGCCACCGGCGGCACCCTCGGGGCAGCCGCCCGCCTGTTTGAACGCTGCGGCGTCCACGTCTCAGGCGTGGGCGTGGTGATGGAACTCGGCGAGCTGCGCGGCCGCTCCGCGCTTGCCGGGCACCGCGTGCGGTCGCTGCTGCGCCTCTGACGCTGCGGTCCGCGGGCCTGGCGGGGCCCTGGCATACCGGGCTCTGACCAGCGGCCCTGTCGGTGAGCGGCGAAGCCGCGCCGTCAGATAACCTGCTGTAAGCAGCTCAACAGCCGCCACGTCAGCCGAAAAGGTTATAGAATGGACGGTCTGTCTTTTGCGATAGGGGAACGATGCTCGACGCCGATTTGGCCCACGAACGGGACTACGTAGCCGGTCTGTACACACGGCTTGATGAACTGCGCGAGGAAAAGCGCGCCCAGCTGGCCCAGGTGCGCCGCGCGGGAGCCGTCGGCACCATGCAGAACGTTTCCGAACGCGACGCCTTTGCGGCCCTGTACGAGGACCGCCTCGCCCAGCTCGACGCCGTCGACGACCGCCTGGTGTTCGGGCGGCTGGACCTGGACTCCGGCGAGGCGCAGTACATCGGCCGCATCGGGCTCACCACCGAGGACCTCGTCCGGCTCATGGTCGACTGGCGTGCGCCGGAGGCCGGCCACTTCTACCAGGCCACCGCGTTTGACCGGCAGGGCGTGCGCCGGCGCCGGCACCTGATCCTGCAGGGCCGCGAGGTCAAGGCCATCGAGGACGACGTCCTGGATGCCGACATGCTTTCCGACGCCGACTCGCTCCAGGGCGAGGGCGCCCTGCTGGCCGCCCTGAACTCCAAGCGCACGGGCCGGATGTCGGACATCGTGGGCACCATCCAGTCCGAGCAGGACCGCATCATCCGGTCCTCCATCTCCGGCGCCCTCGTGGTCCAGGGTGGGCCGGGTACCGGCAAGACCGCCGTCGCCCTGCACCGTGCCGCCTATCTGCTGTACACCCACCGCGACCGGCTCAAGTCCGCCGGCGTGCTGCTGGTGGGCCCGTCGTCGTCGTTCATGAAATACATCGAACGTGTCCTGCCGTCGCTGGGTGAGACCGGCGTGGTCATGGCCAGCCTCGGCAGGCTCATGCCTGGCATCCATGCGGTGCCGGAACAGGAGGCGGACGTTGCCGCCATCAAGGGCCGGCTGGAGATGGCCGAGGTCATTGCCAATGCCGTGGCCAACCGGCAGCGCATTCCGGCCGAAAACCGGATCCTGGAAGTCGACGGCCGCAAGCTGACCCTCACACCCCGACAGGTCCGGCGCGCACGTGAACGCGCACGCTCCACCGGCAAGCCGCACAATGAGGCCCGCGTTACGTTCGTCAAGATCCTGCTCCGCGAGCTGACCGAGCAGATGACCGAACTCGTCGAGGCCGGCAACATCGGCAACAACGCCGACCGCTCGTACCTCGCCGAAGACGTCCGGACGTCCCGCGACGTGCGTATCGCGCTGAACCTGTGCTGGATGCCGATGACGCCCGAGAAGCTGGTGAACGAACTCCTCAGCAAGCCCGCCCTCCTCGAAGCCTGCACCCCCGGGTTCACCACCAGGGAACGCGAGCTCCTGCTGCGGGCTCCCAACGCCCCCTGGACCGAGGCCGACGTGCCCCTGCTCGACGAAGCCGCGGAACTCCTCGGTGAACTGGATCCGGCGGCAGGCCGCGGCCTCGCCCAGCAGGAGCAGGACCGGACCCGCGCCCTGGCCAACGCCCGGCAGACCCTGGTCAACATGGAATCGGCCGGCGTCGATGTCCTGATGTCTGCCGAGGAACTCGTTGAACAGAACGAGGAACGCGAGGCCCGCCTGACGGCAGCCGAGCGCGCCACCAGCGACCGTACATGGGCGTTCGGCCACATCGTCGTCGACGAGGCGCAGGAACTCTCGCCCATGCAGTGGCGGCTCCTGGTCCGCCGCTGCCCGCTCAAGTCCTTCACCATCGTGGGGGATATCGCCCAGACCAGTTCCGTGGCCGGCGCGAAATCCTGGCAGGGAGCCCTCGCCCCGATGTTCGGCGACCGCTGGCAGCTGGAGGAGCTCACGGTGAACTACCGCACGCCGTCGCAAATCGCCGAAGCGGCGGCCCGGATGGCCAACGCCGCCGGCCTGGTGGTCTCCGCACCGAAGGCCGTCCGGGAAGGCCGCTGGTCGCCGATCATCGACCGCGTGGAGCAGTCGGACATTGTGAGCCGGCTGGTGGAGGTCCTCCCCGAGGAGCTCGAAGCGCTCGACGGCGGTCTGCTCGCCGTGATTGCCGACGGGGAGTTGCTCCGGGAAGCCACCGCGGCGCTGCGCGCCGAGTACGGTTCCCGGCTGGGCACGGGTGCCGGCAGCTATGAACAGGACGTGGTGGTCATCAGCCCGCGGGAGGCCAAGGGACTTGAATTCGACGGCGTCGTGGTCCTTGAGCCGAGCGCCATGCTGAACCACGAGCACGGCAGGGTCGGCGATCTGTACGTCGCCATGACCCGGCCCACGCAGCGGCTTCGGCTGATCGCGGCCGCGGACGTTCCGGCGGGCATCGAGCGTTAAGGTTTCCGGGCAGGCCCGGCCGTTCGCGGCCCGTCCTGCCCGCTTGCCCTCCACGAGGGTCGGGGTGGCCCTGACCCTGCTAACTTAGAAGGCGTGTCACAACTAAACGACCTCGAATCCCAGCAGAACGACCCCAGCTTCGCCAACATCTGGCAGGAGCTCAAATGGCGCGGCCTTGTCCACGTATCCACCGACGAGGTGGAACTGGAAAAGCTCCTCGCCGGGGAACCGGTCACCTATTACTGCGGATTCGACCCCACGGCGCCGAGCCTCCACCTGGGAAACCTGGTCCAGCTCCTCCTCATGAGGCGGCTCCAGCTGGCCGGCCACAAACCCCTCGGTCTCGTGGGCGGCTCCACCGGGCTGATCGGCGATCCGCGTCCGACGGCGGAACGCACCCTGAATACCAAGGACACCGTTTCGGAGTGGGTCGGCTACCTGCAGGCCCAGGTCCGCCGCTTCCTCAGCTTCGACGGCGCCAACGCCGCCCGGATGGTCAACAACCTCGACTGGACCGCACCGCTGAGCGCGATCGACTTCCTTCGCGAGGTCGGCAAGCACTTCCGCGTGGGCACCATGCTCCGCAAGGACGCTGTGGCCTCACGCCTCAGCTCCGAGGAAGGCATCAGCTACACGGAATTCAGCTACCAGATCCTGCAGGGCATGGATTACCTCCAGCTCTACCGAGACTACGGCTGCATGCTGCAGACCGGCGGATCCGACCAGTGGGGTAACCTCACCAGCGGTACGGAGCTCATCCGCAAGGTGGAGGGCAAGACGGTCCACGCACTGGGCACTCCGCTCATCACCAACGCCGACGGCACCAAGTTCGGCAAGAGCGAGGGCAACGCCATTTGGCTGGATTCCGCAATGGTCAGCCCGTACACCTTTTACCAGTTCTGGCTGAACACCGCCGATGCGGATGTCGTGGACCGGCTGAAGGTGTTCACCTTCCTCACCCGGGCCGAGATTGACGAGATTGCCGTCTCTGTCGCCGAGCGTCCGTTCGCCCGCGAAGGCCAGCGGAAGCTCGCCTACGAAGTGACGGCGCTGGTCCACGGGGCCGAAGCCACCGAAAAGGTCATTGCTGCTTCCGCGGCTGTTTTCGGCAATGGCGACCTGTCGGTGCTGGACGAGCAGACGCTTGCCGCGGCAACTGCAGAACTGCCGTCCGCTTCCGTGGACGGCACCGGGCTCGGCATCATCGACTTGCTGGTTGCCTCGGGGCTCTCGGACAGCAAGTCCGCCGCACGCCGTGTCGTCGGAGAGGGCGGTGCCTACGTCAACAATGCCAAGGTCACGGATCCGGACGCGGTGATCCCACCGTCCCAGCTGCTGCACGGCAAGTACCTGCTGCTTCGCCGGGGCAAGAAGAACCTGGCCACTGTTCAGGTGTCCGGCGCCTAGCACCGGAACAGGCAAAATACACGCTCCTCCGCAGCCGATTTGCACGGCCGCGGGGGAGCGTGTAATGTCTTCTGAGTCGCCGCCGCTGAGCGGTGACAAACCCCCTTCACTAAGAAGCAATTCTTCAACTTCAAGAATGAATGAAGAAAAGCTTCCATTAGTGCTGGGTCGATTCATGCCGCGAGGTGAATATCGGGTGAATAACCCGGATTTGCAAAGTGAAAATGAATGAAATAAGCTAGAAACATCGCAGCGAAGAAAAGCGAAAAATAAATTCCAGATACTAATTCTTGAATTGTTTCGCGAGTATTCGAATGTGTCTGTTGTTTGAGAACTCAATAGTGTGCCAAGTTTGTTGATACCGATTTTTTATGAATTGGTTGATTGTGCCGGGCTGCCCACCCCCGTGGTGTGGCCTGGTGTTTTTGGCTGGTTTCAAATTTTGTGCAGCCTTCGTTCCCGTTATTTCCGGGGGTGTTGGTTGTGTCTGTTTTACTTCAACGGAGAGTTTGATCCTGGCTCAGGATGAACGCTGGCGGCGTGCTTAACACATGCAAGTCGAACGATGATCCGGTGCTTGCACCGGGGATTAGTGGCGAACGGGTGAGTAACACGTGAGTAACCTGCCCTTGACTCTGGGATAAGCCTGGGAAACTGGGTCTAATACCGGATATGACTCCTCATCGCATGGTGGGGGGTGGAAAGCTTTTGCGGTTTTGGATGGACTCGCGGCCTATCAGCTTGTTGGTGAGGTAATGGCTCACCAAGGCGACGACGGGTAGCCGGCCTGAGAGGGTGACCGGCCACACTGGGACTGAGACACGGCCCAGACTCCTACGGGAGGCAGCAGTGGGGAATATTGCACAATGGGCGAAAGCCTGATGCAGCGACGCCGCGTGAGGGATGACGGCCTTCGGGTTGTAAACCTCTTTCAGTAGGGAAGAAGCGAAAGTGACGGTACCTGCAGAAGAAGCGCCGGCTAACTACGTGCCAGCAGCCGCGGTAATACGTAGGGCGCAAGCGTTATCCGGAATTATTGGGCGTAAAGAGCTCGTAGGCGGTTTGTCGCGTCTGCCGTGAAAGTCCGGGGCTCAACTCCGGATCTGCGGTGGGTACGGGCAGACTAGAGTGATGTAGGGGAGACTGGAATTCCTGGTGTAGCGGTGAAATGCGCAGATATCAGGAGGAACACCGATGGCGAAGGCAGGTCTCTGGGCATTAACTGACGCTGAGGAGCGAAAGCATGGGGAGCGAACAGGATTAGATACCCTGGTAGTCCATGCCGTAAACGTTGGGCACTAGGTGTGGGGGACATTCCACGTTTTCCGCGCCGTAGCTAACGCATTAAGTGCCCCGCCTGGGGAGTACGGCCGCAAGGCTAAAACTCAAAGGAATTGACGGGGGCCCGCACAAGCGGCGGAGCATGCGGATTAATTCGATGCAACGCGAAGAACCTTACCAAGGCTTGACATGGACCGGACCGCCGCAGAAATGTGGTTTCTCCTTTTGGGGCCGGTTCACAGGTGGTGCATGGTTGTCGTCAGCTCGTGTCGTGAGATGTTGGGTTAAGTCCCGCAACGAGCGCAACCCTCGTTCCATGTTGCCAGCGCGTAATGGCGGGGACTCATGGGAGACTGCCGGGGTCAACTCGGAGGAAGGTGGGGACGACGTCAAATCATCATGCCCCTTATGTCTTGGGCTTCACGCATGCTACAATGGCCGGTACAAAGGGTTGCGATACTGTGAGGTGGAGCTAATCCCAAAAAGCCGGTCTCAGTTCGGATTGGGGTCTGCAACTCGACCCCATGAAGTCGGAGTCGCTAGTAATCGCAGATCAGCAACGCTGCGGTGAATACGTTCCCGGGCCTTGTACACACCGCCCGTCAAGTCACGAAAGTTGGTAACACCCGAAGCCGGTGGCCTAACCCCTTGTGGGAGGGAGCCGTCGAAGGTGGGACTGGCGATTGGGACTAAGTCGTAACAAGGTAGCCGTACCGGAAGGTGCGGCTGGATCACCTCCTTTCTAAGGAGCACCTACAGTCCTCTGTGCCCGTGTATGCGGGTGTGGTGGGGTTGTCAGGAGTAAAGGCCCGTTGCGCAGACGCAAGTTCTGCGGCGGGTGCTCATGGGTGGAATATCAACGGATAGCGGCCGCGGGTTTTTCTCCTGTGCTTAGTACGGATCTTCTTTTTGGAGGGGGTCCTGGAACGGTGCGGGTGGGGGATGCGCGGTTTAGTGTTTGGCACACTGTTGGGTCCTGAGGCAACAGGGCCGGGGAGGGTGACTTTCCCGGGTTTTGTTTGTTTCTGGTTTCCTGGCTGCACGGATCATGCGCGTTGGCTCCTTTGGGGGTGGTGTGTGGGGTGTGTGGTACGGGGTTGTTGTTTGAGAACTACATAGTGGACGCGAGCATCTTTTATAAGAAGCAATTTCCAAGAATATGAACCTGGATCTGGCTGCGCGTGATGATGGCTTCCCTTGTGGGGGAGTGGTTGTTGGGTGTGGTTGGTTTTCGTGGTTCTCTCGAAAATTACTCCTTGATCTTTTGTGGTCAAGTTTTTAAGAGCACACGGTGGATGCCTTGGCATTAGGAGCCGAAGAAGGACGTAGGAATCTGCGATAAGCCTGGGGGAGTCGATAACCGGACTGTGATCCCAGGGTGTCCGAATGGGGAAACCCCGCCAGACGCGCGAGTGATCTGGTGACCCGCATCTGAACACATAGGGTGCGTGGAGGGAACGCGGGGAAGTGAAACATCTCAGTACCCGCAGGAAGAGAAAACAACAGTGATTCCGTTAGTAGTGGCGAGCGAACGCGGATCAGGCTAAACCGACCCATGTGTGATAGCCGGCGGGCGTTGCATGGGCGGGGTTGTGGGACTTGTTGTCCTGGTTCTGCCGGACCGGGGAGGTGTGAGTGCTGGTATAGGTGAACGGTCTTGAAAGGCCGGCCGTAGAGGGTGTGAGCCCCGTAACCGTAATGCTGTGCACCGCCTTTGATGAGTATCCCAAGTAGCACGGGGCCCGAGAAATCCCGTGTGAATCTGTCAGGACCACCTGATAAGCCTAAATACTCCCTAATGACCGATAGCGGACCAGTACCGTGAGGGAAAGGTGAAAAGTACCCCGGGAGGGGAGTGAAACAGTACCTGAAACCGTGTGCTTACAATCCGTCGGAGCAGCCTTGTAGCTGTGACGGCGTGCCTTTTGAAGAATGAGCCTGCGAGTTAGTGTTACGTCGCGAGGTTAACCCGTGTGGGGAAGCCGTAGCGAAAGCGAGTCTGAACAGGGCGTTGCAGTGGCGTGATCTAGACCCGAAGCGAAGTGATCTACCCATGGCCAGGTTGAAGCGACGGTAAGACGTCGTGGAGGACCGAACCCACTTCAGTTGAAAATGGAGGGGATGAGCTGTGGGTAGGGGTGAAAGGCCAATCAAACTTCGTGATAGCTGGTTCTCCCCGAAATGCATTTAGGTGCAGCGTTGCGTGTTTCTTACCGGAGGTAGAGCTACTGGATGGCTAATGGGCCCTACAAGGTTACTGACGTCAGCCAAACTCCGAATGCCGGTAAGTGAGAGCGCAGCAGTGAGACTGTGGGGGATAAGCTTCATAGTCGAGAGGGAAACAGCCCAGACCACCAACTAAGGCCCCTAAGCGTGTGCTAAGTGGGAAAGGATGTGGAGTTGCGAAGACAACCAGGAGGTTGGCTTAGAAGCAGCCATCCTTAAAAGAGTGCGTAATAGCTCACTGGTCAAGTGATTCCGCGCCGACAATGTAGCGGGGCTCAAGTACACCGCCGAAGTTGTGGCATTCACATATTTTCCAAGCCTTTGTGGTTCAGGAGTGTGGATGGGTAGGGGAGCGTCGTGTGGGCGGTGAAGTCGCGGTGTAAACCAGCGGTGGAGCCTACACGAGTGAGAATGCAGGCATGAGTAGCGAAAGACGGGTGAGAAACCCGTCCGCCGGATGATCAAGGGTTCCAGGGTCAAGCTAATCTGCCCTGGGTAAGTCGGGACCTAAGGCGAGGCCGACAGGCGTAGTCGATGGACAACGGGTTGATATTCCCGTACCGGTGAAAAACCGCCCATGTTGAACAGGGGATACTAACCGCCCGAGACCTGCCCGACACCCCTTGTGGGTGAAGGGTTTTGGTGGAGCGCGGGACCTGATCCTGGGAGGCAAGCGTATTAACAGGTGTGACGCAGGAAGGTAGCCGAGCCGGGCGATGGTTGTCCCGGTCCAAGGATGTAGGGCGAACGGTAGGCAAATCCGCTGTTCATGTGCCTGAGATCTGACGGGACTCCCGTAAAGGGGGGATTCGGTGATCCTATGCTGCCTAGAAAAGCATCGGCGCGAGGTTTTAGCCGCCCGTACCCCAAACCGACACAGGTGATCAGGTAGAGAATACTAAGGCGATCGAGAGAATTATGGTTAAGGAACTCGGCAAAATGCCCCCGTAACTTCGGGAGAAGGGGGGCCCCAACCTTGAACGGTACTAGCGACCGGGAGGGGATCGGGGCCGCAGAGACCAGGGGGAAGCGACTGTTTACTAAAAACACAGGTCCGTGCGAAGTCGCAAGACGATGTATACGGACTGACTCCTGCCCGGTGCTGGAAGGTTAAGAGGACCGGTTAGCCTCACGGCGAAGCTGAGAATTTAAGCCCCAGTAAACGGCGGTGGTAACTATAACCATCCTAAGGTAGCGAAATTCCTTGTCGGGTAAGTTCCGACCTGCACGAATGGAGTAACGACTTCCCCGCTGTCTCAACCATAAACTCGGCGAAATTGCAGTACGAGTAAAGATGCTCGTTACGCGCAGCAGGACGGAAAGACCCCGAGACCTTTACTATAGTTTGGTATTGGTGTTCGGAGTGGCTTGTGTAGGATAGGTGGGAGACGTTGAAGCCCGGACGCCAGTTCGGGTGGAGTCATCGTTGAAATACCACTCTGGTCACTTTGGACATCTAACTTCGGCCCGTAATCCGGGTCAGGGACAGTGCCTGATGGGTAGTTTAACTGGGGCGGTTGCCTCCTAAAAAGTAACGGAGGCGCCCAAAGGTTCCCTCAGCCTGGTTGGCAATCAGGTGTCGAGTGTAAGTGCACAAGGGAGCTTGACTGTGAGAGAGACATCTCGAGCAGGGACGAAAGTCGGGACTAGTGATCCGGCGGTACATTGTGGAATGGCCGTCGCTCAACGGATAAAAGGTACCTCGGGGATAACAGGCTGATCTTGCCCAAGAGTCCATATCGACGGCATGGTTTGGCACCTCGATGTCGGCTCGTCGCATCCTGGGGCTGGAGTAGGTCCCAAGGGTTGGGCTGTTCGCCCATTAAAGCGGTACGCGAGCTGGGTTTAGAACGTCGTGAGACAGTTCGGTCCCTATCCGCTGCGCGCGCAGGAAATTTGAGAAGGGCTGTCCTTAGTACGAGAGGACCGGGACGGACGAACCTCTGGTGTGTCAGTTGTACTGCCAAGTGCACCGCTGATTAGCTACGTTCGGATGGGATAACCGCTGAAAGCATCTAAGCGGGAAGCTCGCTTCGAGATGAGATTTCCATACACCTCCGGGTGTGAGAGGCCCCCAGCCAGACCACTGGGTTGATAGGCCGGATGTGGAAGCGAGGACTAACGACTCGTGAAGCTGACCGGTACTAATAGGCCGATAACTTACACCACACAAGAACAAAGAATGCTTGCGTCCACTATGTGGTTCCCAACCAACAAACCCGTTGGAAGCGAACCGAAATAAATTGAATAACAACACCACTGTTGTTGTAACCACTGTTTTCCCACACACACCCGCGCGGGTGTGTGCCGGGTCAAAGGGTTACGGCGGTCATAGCGTGGGGGAAACGCCCGGTCCCATTCCGAACCCGGAAGCTAAGACCCACAGCGCCGATGGTACTGCACCCGGGAGGGTGTGGGAGAGTAGGTCACCGCCGGACAACCATTAGGTCGAGAGCCCCAACCAGTCACTGGTCGGGGCTCTCCCGCATTTAACCCGGTTTTCACAGCACCGGGAGCCTGGTTTCGACAGGCTCAACCAACGGACCCCTCCCGCAGGCTCCGGCAGCACCCCCGCGGGAGCTGAGGAAGCGTCCGGACCCAGGCGACAAGATGTGAGGAAGCGTCGGGAGTGAGGCGACGGGAGCTGAGGAAGCGTCCGGACCCAGGCGACGGGACGTGAGGAAGCGTCCGGACCCAGGCGACGGGACGTGAGGAAGCGTCCGGATGGAAGTGACATTTCACCGACGCTTCCTCAGGCCCCGACGTGTGTGTCGGGGCCTGAGCCGCTTAAGGGCCTTCTTCCGCTTTTGGGCTGCATTGCCCTTTCACCTGGTTCTTACGCTCGCTGTCGCTGTCCCGCCTACGCTTGATTCGGCCTTGACAGCGGTGACCTGCTTGGCTGGTCCGGGCTTGACCGCCAGCGTCCACGTCCCCGGGGAGTTTGCCTTCACAGTTCCCAAGCGTGCGGCAGCACGCCCTGGCGTCACGTCGTACAGCACGACGGTGGCCGAGGTTGCCGCCGTCGAGCCGGCGTACCTGGAAGTACCGCTGAAGGTCATGTCCTTCTTCAGGCGGTGCCGGGCACTGGTAATGGTCACGACGTCTTTCTGTCCCACAGGCGCGGCAGCCGGGGCTGGCGCCGGTGATGATGCCACCGGTGACGTGGCCGGTTCGGTCGTCACCGGTGTGGCTGCCTCTGCTGGCTGGGTGGTCTGCGGTGCCGGCACTTCGGTCGTCTCTTGTACGGGTGCAGTCTGATTGATTGGGTGCGGCTTTACGGCTTCCACTGGATGATTGGGATCTGGGTCGTTCGTGTCGATGCCGACACTGAACTGGGCCATCATGTCATGGTCCTCGTGGGGCAGGTTGTGGCAGTGGATCATGTACCTGCCGCGGTGGTGTTCGAATTTCATGAGCAGCCGGACGGTCTCGCCCTCGCCCACGTAGACAACGTCCTTGGGCCCACGCTCGTGGGCGAAGGGTGCCTGCCCGTTGCGGCTGAGGACCTGGAAGTCCACGAGATGGATGTGGACCGGATGGAACCATCCTCCTGAGCTGTTTTCTATTTCCCAGATTTCCACGTCATCGAGGTCGGGATCGGCAAGGACCTTTCTGTAGCCACTCTCGACCACCTCGTCCCACGTCATGCCCCCGATAGTCCAGATGTCGTTGTCCCGCTTCACGCGCATGCGCCTGGTCTTCACGGAGTCCGAAGGCTTGAGGCTCATGGTCGTGCTCGGGGCGAGAAGCGTCGGCAGCACCCTGGCACCGGGTCCGGACGTGTCGACAGGCTCGTCCGTCACGTCGAAGGCCATGACTTTGTTGGTGAAGTCGTAGTCCACGTTGTTCTTGTTGGACAGATTGCGCAGTTCGACCCGCTTGCCGACGGGGTACTTCGAGAAGTCGATGAGGATCTCGTAGCGCTCGGCACCGCCGTGCCGCCACGATGTCACCTGCTGGGCGGCCGGCATCAGGCCGCCGTCCGTCGCGACGATGGTCATTGCGTCTCCTGTGCTCAAGGAGAAGCGGTAGGAACGCGCAATGGAGGCATTGAGAATGCGGAAGCGGTAGATCCTTCGCTGGACCTTCATCACCGGCCAAGGCGCTCCGTTCACAAGGATGACGTCGCCCCACAGGCCGGAGTGGGTGTTGTCGTTGTAGCCGAGGGAGCCGTTGGCTGCGAACATGGCATCGGATACCGTGAGCGGCACGTCGAACTTGCCCTGTGGAAGAATGCTGCCCTCCACTTCGTCGTGCAGGTGGTACTGGGCGGCGAGGCCGGAGTAGACGCTCTGGGCCGTATTGTGGACGGCGTGGTCGTGGTACCACAGGGTCCGTGCCGGCTGGAAGTTGGGGTATTCATAATCCTTGCAGTAGCCCAGGCCGGTGAGGTCGTTGGCGTAGCCGTCGAACTGCGGCAGCGACGCCGACCCGTGCAGGTGGGTCGAGGTGTCAAGCCGGTACCCCCACTGCGGGTGGAACAGGGGCAACACGTTGTCCATCTCCAGAGTGATGCGTTCGCCCTGATTCACCTTGATGGTCGGCCCCGGAAATGTCCCGTTGTAGCCGAGGATTGGTGTGCTGAGGCCAGGCACGATGTTGGCCAGGGCGGCTTTCTGTTCGATCTTGTACAGGTGCCGCTTGTGGCCGTCGGGGTCCACGACCGTGCTATTGGGCCTTAGCACCTCCGGAATGGGAAGTGTCCGTTGAAAGGGCTTCGGCATGTTGCGGGACGCCAGCTGGCTTGCTGACTTGGCGTTGACCGAGGTCAAGGGCACAGCCAGTCCAAAGGCGCCGATGATCCCCACTCCACCTATTTGCAATGCCTGACGGCGTGTAACTGACACGACTACCTCCGACGTCGTAAAGAAAGTCCAATTGATTTAGTTGAAGGGTGTAATACCTACCCTGCGGAAACCTTGAGGGAGGCAGGGCTGGCGGTGGCCTTCTTTGGGTGGAAGCCACCCAAGAGACGCCCGCATGGGGGCGAAGCCCATCAGGGCTCAGAGGACATCACAAGATTGTGGTCGCGCTCAGTAGCGGAACGGTGCCGTGCGATCGGGTCGCGGCCTCGGCGTGACGTGGACAGCACAGCCGCCGCCGCGACAAGTAGTGTGCCGCCCGCGATGATCCACATGGCCATGCCCGCCGGCTCGACCACCGCCAGAACCGGTTGGTCCCAGGGCAGGCCCACGGTGATCAGCCATTCCTGCCGCCGCGAATCCGGCAGCTGGTCTGCTTGTTGGGCGAGGGCCCAGCCGTGCGCCGCATAGAGCGCAGCCACGGCACCTATGGTCGCCAGCCTGGAGGGCAGTGACGATCCAGGGCCGGCGCTGGTGGCGCGGGTAAGGGAAGCTGTGAACAGGCAGCCGGAGAGCAACGCCAACAGGGCCATTGCCTGGTACCCGAACTGGGTGCGTGACGAGTACTCCAGTAAAGGCGTGTAGTACAGGGCAGCCAGCACCGCGGCCAAGCCAGCGGCCGCCATATATGGCGCCGACGTAGCACTCATGACAGGACGCAGGATTAACATGAGTGCTTCCGCGCCGCCTATCGTCCCGTCCTGCCTGGGCGAAGCGGCGAGCCTGGCCAATGTCAGCGGCGCACCGGGAACCAGCAGGAGCGGAACGACGGCAATGAGAAGCATCTGCGTCGTGACGTGCGCACTGATCAGGTACTCCTGGTAAACGCGGAGTCCTCCGTTGGTGACCAGGAACAGCAGCGCGACTCCAGCCACCCAGAGACCCGCGCGGTAGGCAGGCCAGTGCCCGCCACCGTTCCTGACGCGCCGCACGCCGGCTGCATACAAGAACAGAGCACCGGCGCAGAGGAAGATCCACAGGGCGTCGGGCTTCCAACTGCCGAGCAAATCCACAAAGCCCGGAAGACGTAGGGACACCGGGGCGGGCGCTGCCTGCGAAACCGTTGGCGGTGGGGTACGCGCCAGTGCGGCCGCCAGCCCAGAGGCGGCTGCCATGACGGCAAGTTCGGCCACCGCCAGAGCCGAGAAGGTGATTCGTGCCCGGCTTGGGACCGACGCCAGCTTTGTGAGGATCCACTTTCGGTGCAGGGCCCCGAACACGCCCAGAACCCCCAGAATTGCGGTCTTGGCCAAGAGGATCAGGCCGTACGGTGTGGCCAGCCCTTCAAGGGTGCCGATGCCTGTCACTCCGGCCGCTACGCCCGAGATTGCCAGGGCAAGGAAGGACAGCAGCGCCAACGTCGAGTAACGCCGGACCGCGGCCAGCAGCTCCGTTCCCAGCGTCCGTCGAAGCAGGATGAGCGCGGCCAGGCCGCCGATCCAGATGGCTGCGGCGGCCATGTGCATCACTACCGAGACCGTACTGTCGGCGTGGCTGGCACCACCCGCGGCATGGGAGTTTAGAGCCAGAGGTATCAGTCCCGTGGCAGCCAGCACTGCCGTGACGGCAACAGCCCGCTGGCTCTGAACTCCGAAGCAGAGGAGCGCCACGGTTGCCGTAATCACGACGGTCAGAGCGTTTCTCCGCCCAGCGTCGACGTCCGTCAGGAAGCTCACGAGAATGGCGCCGGATCCTTCCGAAAACAGCGGCAGGTTGGCCAGCGAGTGGAAGGTGAGGACGCTGATCGCGGCTGCGGTGGCTGTCCAGAGCACAGCGGATATGCCGGCAAGGACGAGTGCCTTCGAGAACGCTTTTCCCTTCGGGGGGAGGGCAAAGAGCGCCAGGACAAGAGGCCCGACAGTCCCGGCAGCCGCGACATTGAAAACAAGTTTGGCAAGAGGAAGCCCCCAGATGACCGCCGCGCCGGTCCGGTCCAGGAACGCCGCTTCCTTGCCGGCCTCGGTCGAGTAGGCAACGAACAGTGCCAGTAGCCCGCAACCCAGGATCATGGCTGCAGCGGCCACCGGCTTCGTCCGTGATTTCTTCATGGTTCCCCCTCGGCGGATGCTGTAGGCCCAGTCTTGCCACGCCTCCTTGGATTTTTCCTGTGGGATGTTGCGCCCCGCCGGACGCCCCGAAGCACGAATAAACGGACCGGCCCCCAACAGATCGAGTGGCCCACGCCCCTGTGAGGATGCACACGCCGGCCCGTGGACGGCCCTCGCCGTTAGTGGCTGGCACCGGCTCTCGCCTAGAATTGCTAGAGATATGCGGACACCGGAAGCTTCACCACGGGTCGCGCAGGACAACCAAACACGGACAAGAGCGGCTGCACATCGCGCCAGTGGTCGGCTCACTACAGGAGGAATCCACCATGGCTGAGCACAAGGGCGGCGGTTACCGCGGCGGAAATGACCGGGGGGACTCGGGAAGCAACCGGGGACGGCAGGGGGGCCCGTTTAGGGGGACCAATAACTCCGGCGGGGATCCGCGGGGCTTCCGCTCCCGGGAGGGCGACGGCGATCGTCGCGGTTTTGGTGGTGGTGAGCGTAAGCCGTTTGGTGACCGTCCGCGCCGTGAGGGCGAGGGTGACCGCCGCAGTTTTGGTGGTGGTGAGCGTAAGCCGTTTGGTGATCGTCCGCGCCGTGAGGGCGAGGGTGACCGCCGCGGTTTTGGTGGTGGTGAGCGTAAGCCGTTTGGTGATCGTGACCGTAAGCCCTTTGGTGACCGTCCGCGCCGTGAGGGCGAGGGTGACCGCCGCGGTTTTGGTGGTGGTGAGCGTAAGCCGTTCTCTGATCGTCCGCGCCGTGAGGGCGAGGGTGACCGCCGCGGTTTTGGTGGTGGTGAGCGTAAGCCGTTTGGTGACCGTCCGCGCCGTGAGGGCGAGGGTGACCGCCGCGGTTTTGGTGGTGGCGAGCGTAAGCCGTTTGGTGATCGTGACCGTAAGCCGTTTGGTGACCGTCCGCGCCGTGAGGGCGAGGGTGACCGCCGCGGTTTTGGTGGTGGTGAGCGTAAGCCGTTTGCTGATCGTCCGCGCCGTGAGGGCGAGGGCGACCGCCGCGGTTTTGGTGGCGGAGACAACCGCAGGCCTTTCGGCGACCGGCAGGACCGGGCACCCCGCGAGGACCGCGCTGGCTGGCAGGACCGGGCACCCCGCAGCTTTGACCGCGGCGACTCCGGCCCCCGCCAGTTCGGCCGCGACAGGGCTGAGGACCGCCCGGCCCGCGTTCCCAACGCCCGGGACCTCCGCAGCGCCAACCGCCCGGACCGTGAGCGTTCGCCCGAAATCGACGAAGATGTCACGGGCAAGGAACTCGACCGCGCCACACAGCACCAGATCAAGACCCTGGAATCCAACAGCGCGGAATGGGTTGCTCGCCACCTCGTCATGGCCGGACGGCTTCTCGACGAGGAGCCTGAACTGGCGTTCCAGCACGCCCTCGCTGCCAGCCGCCGCGGCGGACGCCTTGCCGCTGTCCGCGAGGCAGTGGGCCTGACCGCTTATGCCGCCGGACACTACGGCGAGGCCCTGCGCGAGTTCCGCACGTACCGCCGGATCAGCGGTTCCAACGTCCACCTGCCCGTGATGGCCGACTGTGAACGTGGCCTGGGCCGGCCCGACCGCGCCCTGGACGTCGTTCGTTCCGAGGAAGCCCAGGACCTCGATGCGCCCGGCAAGGTGGAGTTGGCGATTGTCGCCTCCGGTGCCCGCGCCGACCTTGGCCAGCTGGACGCCGCCGTGGCGGAGCTGGAGATCCCGCAGCTGGACATCAACCGGGCCTTTTCCTACAGCCCGCGCCTGTTCCGCGCCTATGCCGACGCCCTGACCGCCGTTGGCCGCGAAACCGAGGCCGGAAAATGGCAGCGGCAGGCCGTCGTAGCGGAAGAAGCCCTGGGTCTGGGCATGGCCGAGGAACCCGACATCATCGACCTTGGCTGGGACGAGGAAGAGGAAGCCCGCGAAGAAGCCGAACGCCGGAAGCGGATAGCGCAGGCTGCCGGCACGCCGGCGCCGGCCGGAACCGAGTCTTCCGACAGCCAGGCGGACCCCGGCATCAGCGCCGGGGAGGAAGCTGCTGCACAGCAGTCCTCAGCGGATGCGGCGGTAGAAAACCTGGACGACGCCGAGGCGGATTACTTCGAATCCGACGACGCCGAGTCCGACGAGGATTCCGCCGAGCCGGATGAGGGCGCCGAGGCCGAAGCCGAGCACACCGAGCAGCAGGATGCCGACCGCCGCCAGAACGGCTCGGAGGAGTAGTCGCACATGACTGATGCACAACTGATTTCGCGGTTCGACGCCCTGCTGGCTGACCTGGACGGAGTGGTCTACAGAGGCCCCCACGCGATCCCCGGCGCTGTGGAATCCCTGCAGCGGCTGGACGGGATCGGTGTCGGCCTTGGTTACGTCACCAACAACGCCTCCCGCAGCCCGGCTCAGGTCGCGGCCCACCTGCGTGAGCTCGGCGCCCCCGCAGAGGACCACCAGGTGGTGAGCTCCTCCCAAGCCGGGGCTGACCTGTTGGCGTCTCTGCTGTCCCCGGGCGCCGCCGTCCTGATCACCGGAAGCCCGGCGCTGGCCCACGAGGTTGAGCTTGTTGGCCTGAAGCCGGTGCACAGCGCCGAGGAGAATCCGGTGGCAGTCGTGCAGGGCTTCAACCCTGCAATCGGCTGGAAGGATCTCGCCGAAGCGTCCTTCGTCCTGGCGGACGGCGACGTGCTGTGGGTTGCGACGAACACTGACATGACTCTCCCGCAGACCCGGGGCACCGCGCCGGGCAACGGGTCTCTCGTGGCGGCGGTGGCCGCTGCAACCGGCCGGCAGCCCCTCGTCGCCGGCAAACCGGAGGCCCCGCTGTTCCATGCAGCGGCCAAGCGCCTGTCGTCAGACCGGCCGCTGGTGGTCGGCGACCGGCTGGACACCGACATCCTCGGCGGCAACCGGGCCGGCTTCGCCACGGTGGCCGTGCTGACCGGCATTGACACCCTGGAAAGCATGCTGGCGGCCCGGACCGAGGAGCGGCCACGCTACATCATCCGGGACCTGGCCGGCCTCTACGAGGCATATCCGGAAATTGATAACGACGGCGGGACGTTTCGTTGCGGGAACGCCACCGCAACCGTTGCCGGAGACGCCATCCGCATCGCCGGGCTCAAGGACGACCTCGATTCCTGGCGCGCGGCGTGTGCCGCGTGGTGGGTGGCCCGGCCCGACGCCGACGTCCCCACGGCTCCCGAACTCGAGTGGCTGGATCAATAGACTGGTGCCATGCCCGAGTTGAACAACGACGCGTCGGACGGTGCGGCTCCGGACGTTACCTGGCCGCAGCTAGCGGTGCCTGGCAGTACTTCTGAAGCCGGCGTCGCTGACCCGGCGGTGCTTGCCATCCTGGACCGGGTCCGTAGCGTTCCCGGGCTCCCGGTGTCGGAGCACCCCGCCGCCTATGCAGCCATG
The DNA here is from genome assembly GCF_030817195.1 of Arthrobacter globiformis. Classification (NCBI taxonomy): domain Bacteria; kingdom Bacillati; phylum Actinomycetota; class Actinomycetes; order Micrococcales; family Micrococcaceae; genus Arthrobacter; species Arthrobacter globiformis. The sequence goes on from NZ_JAUSYZ010000001.1 coordinate 2,060,776, forward strand.
CACGACGCCCTGCTGGAAGCCCTGAACGAGGAGCCGCAGAACGAGGAGCCTCAGCTGGGTCCGGGTGCCGCCTGACCATGCCCAGACTCGACCAACTGCTCGTCAGCAGGGGCCTGGCGAGGTCTCGCACGCACGCCGCCCGACTTATCGCCGAAGGCAAGGTGTCCTCGGAGGGCGACGTCCTCGCCAAAGCGTCACTGCAGGTGGGCGACGACCGTGAACTGAGCGTCGCCGAAGACGCGACGGACGCATACGCCAGCAGGGCCGGCCACAAACTGGCCGGCGCGCTGGACGCCTTCCCCGAGGTCGCCGTCGGCGGCAAACGATGCCTTGACGCCGGAGCCTCCACGGGCGGCTTTACCGACGTCCTGCTGCGGCGGGGAGCCGCGCACGTGGTGGCGGTCGACGTCGGGCACGGCCAGCTGGTGCCCCAGCTCCGCAGCGATTCGCGCGTGAGCGTGCATGAAGGGCTGAACGTCCGCTACATGGATCCCGGCCAGATCGGCGGCCCGGCGGAGCTCACGGTTGCCGACCTGTCCTTCATCTCGCTGACGCTGGTGCTGGTCCCGCTGGCGGCCTGCACCGCTCCGGGCGGAGACTTGGTCCTCATGGTCAAGCCGCAGTTCGAGATCGGCAAGGAGCGGCTCGCCCGCACGGGAGTGGTCACCTCGGAGCGCGAACGGCGCCTGGCTGTCGGTAAAGTGGCGGGGGCGGCGCTCGATGCCGGCCTGGAACTGCGGGGGCTGGCTACCAGCCCGTTGCCTGGCCAGGACGGAAATGTCGAATACTTCCTGTGGATAACGCAAAGAATGTCCGAAGACTTGCCTAAGATCGAAGAGCGGGACGCAGCCGTGGCTGCGTTGTTGGGAAAGATCTGGCCGAACCACTAGAGAGCGGAACCCGATGAGCAGGCGTGTACTGGTACTTGCCCATACCGGCCGCGAGGAATCCCTAAAGGCGGCCTGGGAGGCATGCGCCCAGCTCCACGCCTCCGGCATCATCCCCGTCATGCAGAAGTCCGAACTGGGCGACATGGAGGGCTTCTTCGGCGCCATGGACCAGCCGGTCGAAATCCTCCACGACCATATCCAGCTTCCGGACGTCGAACTGGTCATGGTGCTGGGCGGGGACGGGACCATCCTGCGGGCAGCCGAACTGGTCCGCGAAGTGGACGTGCCGCTGCTGGGCGTGAACCTCGGCCATGTCGGCTTCCTCGCCGAGAGCGAGCGTGCGGACCTCGCCCAGACCGTCGAATGGATCGCCAGCCGTGAATACACGGTGGAGGAGCGCATGACCATCGATGTCCAGGTCTGGGTCCGCGGCCAAAAGATCTGGCACACCTGGGCCCTGAACGAGGCCGCCATCGAGAAAGGTGACCGGGAGCGCATGCTCGAACTGGTCACAGAGGTGGACGAGCGCCCGCTGACCTCCTTCGGCTGCGACGGCGTGGTGCTGGCCACGCCCACCGGATCCACCGCCTACGCGTTCTCGGCCGGCGGCCCCGTCGTATGGCCCGAGGTGGAGGCACTTCTCATTGTTCCCATCAGCGCGCATGCCCTTTTCGCCAAGCCGCTGGTGGTTTCGCCCCGGTCCCGGCTGGCCGTCGAAGTGCTCAACCGCACGGACGCACTGGGCGTGCTGTGGTGTGATGGCAGGCGCTCCGTGGACCTGCCTCCCGGCGCCCGCGTGGAGGTCACCAGGTCCACCACCCCCGTCCGCCTGGCCCGCACGCACCAGACGCCGTTTTCGGCGCGGCTGGTCCGCAAGTTCGAACTTCCCATCCATGGCTGGCGCGGCCCCGTGCCCCAGTCCGAGCAGGTCCATACCGGTCCCGTGCCGATCGTGCGCACGCCCCGGACCATGGCGCCTCCCTCGGGCCTCCGGCCGTACGAACCCGGTTCAGAATCCGATCCTCCGACTGAAAAGTGAACCATGCTTGAAGAACTGAGAATCCGCGATCTCGGCGTCATCTCCGACGCCACGCTGCCGCTGGGCCCTGGGCTCAGCGTGGTGACGGGCGAGACCGGTGCCGGCAAGACCATGGTGGTCACCGCCGTCGGGCTGCTGCTGGGAGCCCGGTCGGACGCCGGCGCCGTGCGCAGTGGCGCGAAGAGCGCCTCTGCGGAAGCTGTGGTGCAGTTGCAATCCGGCCACTTCGCCCTGGAACGCGCCAGGGATGCCGGTGCTGAGATCGAGGAGTTCGACGGCGGCGCGGAACTGCTGCTGTCGCGGCGCCTGGGTGCCGACGGACGCAGCCGGGCCTTCCTCGGCGGCCGGGCCGCCCCGGTGGGGGTGCTGGCCGAAATCGGCGAGTCGCTGGTGGTGGTGCACGGGCAGACGGACCAGATCCGGCTCAAGGGCGCCGCCGCACAGCGCGAAGCCCTCGACAAGTTCGCGGGGGACGGGCTGGCCTCGGCGCTCGGCGGATTCCAGGACCTCTACAGCTCCTGGAAGTCCAGCCAAGCCGAGCTGGACTCGCTCCGAAGCGCAGAGCGCGAGCGGCTCCGCGAGGCCGAGTCCCTGGAAGCCGCGCTGGCCGAGATCGACGCCGTGGACCCGCAGCCGGGGGAGGACGAGGCCCTGAAGGCCGAGGCCGTGAAGCTGGCCAACGTCGAGGAACTCCGGATCGCAGCCACCACCGCGCACCAGGCCCTCATCGCCGAGGACTTCGGCGAGGCCGGCGACGCCACGTCGCTCGTGGATGCGGCTAAGCGGACCTTGGAACACGTGGCCGAGCATGACGAGGAACTCGGATCAGCAGCCGCCCGTCTGGCCGAAGTCGGGTTCCTGCTCAACGACATTGCCACCGAGCTGGCCAGTTACCAGGCCGGGCTGGACTCGGAGGGGCCGGAGCGCCTGGCCGAGATCGAAGAACGCCGGGCCTCTCTGGCCAAGCTGGTCCGGAAGTACGCGCCGAGCATCGACGAGGTCCTCGAATGGGCGGAAAACGCCCGCGCGCGCTTTGACGAACTGCAGGGCGACTCCACCCGGATCGAGAACCTGGAAGCCGAGGTGGCCAGGGCCGGTGCGGAGCTGAAAAAGCAGGCTGCGGCCATCAGCAAGGTCCGCGCCAAGGCCGCCAAGGACCTCTCCGCCCGGGTCAGCGCGGAGCTGAAGGCCCTCGCCATGGCCGACGCCACGCTGGTGATCACCATCGAAGCCGCAGCCCAGCTGGGGCCCCACGGCGCGGACGAGATCTCCTTCCTGCTCCGGCCGCATTCCGGCGCCCCCGCCCGGCCGCTGGGCAAGGGCGCGTCCGGCGGTGAGCTCTCCAGGGTCATGCTGGCCATCGAGGTGGTGCTGGCAGCCGTGGACCCCGTGCCCACGTTCGTCTTCGACGAGGTGGACGCCGGCGTGGGCGGCCGCGCCGCAGTGGAGATCGGCCGGCGGCTGGCCATGCTGGCCCGCCATGTCCAGGTCCTGGTGGTCACGCACCTGCCGCAGGTGGCAGCGTTTGCCGACCAGCACATCCGTGTGACCAAAACCTCGGTGCGCGGCGCCGATGGCTCCACCGCCAAGGGCTTCACTTCCAGCGACGTCCAGCTCCTGGACGAGGCCGAACGCGTCAGGGAACTCGCCCGGATGCTGGCAGGGCAGGAGGACTCCGAAACCGCCCAGGCGCACGCCCAGGAGCTTCTGGACGACGCCAAGCTCCTGCCACAGCAAGCCTGATCCGGTGATGGCCCTGGCAGCCCTTGCCGGGAGCGCACGGACAGGGAAAACTGAAGCCTTTGGGGACGCATACCCGATCCGTGGAAGGCTCAATTGATGATAGGCTCGAATTCCGTGGTGCAGCGATCAAATTCCCGTGTAAATTCCCGGTTCCCGGGCTCGTCCAAGACGACCAAACACATCTTCGTCACCGGCGGTGTGGCGTCCTCGCTAGGCAAGGGACTGACGGCCTCCAGCCTCGGCCACCTGCTGCGGGCACGCGGCTTGTCAGTAACTATGCAGAAGCTCGATCCCTATCTGAACGTGGATCCGGGCACGATGAACCCCTTCCAGCACGGCGAGGTATTCGTCACAGACGACGGTGCTGAAACCGACCTCGACATCGGACACTACGAGCGCTTCCTCGACGAAAACCTCGAGGGCTCGGCCAACGTGACCACCGGCCAGGTTTACTCCACCGTCATCGCCAAGGAACGCCGCGGCGAGTATCTCGGTGACACCGTCCAGGTCATCCCGCACATCACCGATGAGATCAAGCGCCGGATGCGGCTTCCCTCCGAGGGCAAGAACGCGCCGGACGTCATCATCACGGAGATCGGCGGCACCGTCGGCGACATCGAGTCGCAGCCCTTCCTCGAATCCGCCCGCCAGGTCCGCCAGGACATCGGCCGGACCAACGTCTTCTTCCTCCACGTTTCGCTGGTCCCGTACATTGGTCCTTCGCAGGAACTGAAGACCAAGCCCACGCAGCACTCCGTGGCTGCCCTCCGCTCCATCGGCATCCAGCCGGAGGCCATCGTGATCCGTTCAGACCGCGAAGTCCCCGACGCCATGCGTGAGAAGATCGGCCGCATGTGCGACGTCGACATCGACGCCGTGGTCAACGCCGCCGACGCTCCGAGCATCTACGACATCCCCAAGACCCTGCACACCCAGGGCCTGGATTCGTACATCGTCCGGGCGCTGGACCTGCCGTTCAAGGACGTGGACTGGACCAGCTGGGACAAGCTCCTCGAAGCTGTGCACAACCCCAAGCATGAGGTCGAGATTGCCCTGGTGGGCAAGTACATCGACCTCCCGGACGCCTACCTCTCCGTCACCGAGGCCCTGCGCGCCGGCGGATTCGCCAACGACGCCAAGGTCAAGATCCGCTGGGTGCCGTCCGACGAATGCGAAAGCCACGAGGGCGCAGTGCGGTCCCTGGAGGGCGTGGACGCCATCTGCGTCCCGGGTGGCTTCGGCATCCGCGGCCTGGAAGGCAAGCTGGGCGCCCTGAAGTTTGCGCGCGAATCGCGGCTGCCCGTGCTGGGCCTGTGCCTGGGCCTGCAGTGCATGGTCATCGAGTATGCCCGCAACGTCGTCGGCCTGGAGGGTGCCTCCTCCAGCGAGTTCGAGCCGGACTCCAAGTACCCGGTCATCGCCACGATGGAGGAGCAGCTGGAATTCGTCGAGGGCCGCGGCGACCTCGGCGGCACCATGCGCCTTGGCCTGTACGAGGCCAAGCTGGACGAGGGCTCGGTTATCGCCGAGACCTACGGCAAGACCACTGTCAGCGAACGCCACCGCCACCGGTACGAGGTGAACAACAAGTACCGCGAGCAGATCGCTGCCGAGGGCCTGGTGTTCTCCGGTACGTCGCCGGACGGCAAGCTGGTGGAATACGTGGAGCTGCCCCGCGAAGTCCACCCCTACTACGTGGCCACCCAGGCGCACCCGGAACTGAGCTCACGGCCCACCCGGCCGCACCCGCTCTTTGCCGGTCTGGTGAAGGCCGCCCTGGACCACCAGAGGGGCAGCGACGGATCCGGTTTCGAGCCCGCCGCGGCCGGCTCCGGCGAAGCCACCGCCGAGTAATTTCACAGCACCCATAGAGTAAGGACGGCGCGATGCCCGGTAAGTCTGAAAACACCCCTGCTGGCCGGCAGGTTTCGGATGCGCCGAGCCCGCGCCGTCTGCTCTCCCGGGAGCGGGTCTACAACGGCCGGATCTGGGACGTTGTCAGCGACAGCTTCAAGCTCACCTCCGAGGGCGACCCCATTGTCCGGGACTACATCGAGCACCCGGGTGCCGTCGCTGTGCTCCCCATGAACGACGACGGCGAGGTGCTGCTGATCAAGCAGTACCGCCACCCGGTGGGCATGGACCTGTGGGAGATTCCCGCAGGCCTGCTCGACATCGAGGGCGAGGACTTCGTGGTGGGCGCCGGGCGGGAGCTCGCCGAGGAAGCGGACCTGATCGCCAGCGACTGGAACGTCCTGGTGGACTTCTTCAATTCACCCGGATCCTCCAGCGAGGCGATCCGCATCTACCTGGCCCGCGGCCTCACCGAGGTCCCGCATCACGAACTGCACGTCCGCACGGACGAAGAAGCGGAAATCGAGCTGCATTGGATCCCGCTGGAGGATGCCGTTGCCGCCGTGCTGGAGGGACACCTGCACAACCCGTCCGCCGTCGTCGGAATTCTTGCTGCCGCCGCCGCGAAAGCGGACGGCTTCAGGGGACTACGGCCGGGCGACGCCCCCTGGCCGGCGCACCCCAGCCAGCGCTGATGTCCGCTAATACGGCGGCACCGGAGGAATCTCCGGACACGGCGGCACCCAAGCCGGTAGATGGCGCGGAACCGGCGCCGCCGGAACGGCCCCGCACCGCGATTGACCGCGGCGTGACCGACTACCTCCAGCACATGGGTGTCGAACGGGGCCTCGCAGCAAACACACTGTCCGCCTACCGCGGCGACCTCGCCCGTTATTCGGCCTACCTCGCCGGGCAGGGCCTCAGCAGCCCGGCTGACATCACCCGCCACCACGTGACGGGCTTTGCCCAGGCACTCTCCGACGGCGCCGACGGCGGCACTCCTCTGGGCGTGCGGTCCGCGGCGCGGACCGTGGTGGCCGTCCGGGGACTGCACCGCTTTTGGGCGCTGGAAGGGACGACGACGGCGGACCCCGCCAGCGATGTCCACCCGCCAATGCCCGGCAAACGGCTGCCCAAGGCGATCACCGTCGAGGAAGTCACCAGGATCCTGGAAGCCGCCGGTACTGACACCGCTACCGGCCTCCGGGACCGGGCGCTGCTCGAATTCCTGTACTCCACCGGTGCCCGGATCAGTGAAGCCGTAGGCCTGGACGTCGACGATCTCTCGGTGCAGGGAGCCGAATCCGGCCCCGCCATTGTTCGGCTGTTTGGAAAGGGCTCCAAGGAACGCCTCGTGCCGCTGGGCTCTTTCGCGGCCCGAGCCCTCGATGCGTACCTGGTGCGGGGCCGCCCCTTGCTCGCGGGGAAGGGCAAGGGCACCCCTGCGCTGTTCCTCAACGCCAGGGGCGGGCGCATCAGCCGGCAGAGCGCCTGGACCATCCTGAAGGCTGCGGCGGACAAGGCGAACATCACCAAGGACGTCTCCCCGCACACGCTGCGGCACTCCTTCGCCACCCACCTGCTCGAAGGCGGAGCGGATGTCCGCGTGGTCCAGGAACTGCTCGGGCATGCCTCGGTGACCACCACGCAGGTGTACACCCTCGTCACCGCCGACACGCTGCGGGAAGTCTACGCCGCCGCGCATCCCCGGGCACTCGGATAATCCCAGCCCGGGACAGACATGCGGACAGCGCCGGCACCGCTAGGCTGGTCTGCATGACTTCCGTGCCCGTCACCCTCTGCTTCCTGCTACGGGAACGCCCGGAGTTCGGGCCTGAGGTGCTCCTGGGCCTGAAGAGGACAGGCTTCGGAACGGGCAAGATCGTCGGACTGGGCGGACATGTGGAGGCCGGCGAAACCGACGCGCAGGCGGCATGCCGGGAGGTGCTGGAGGAGGCCGGCGTCGTCGTCCTGGAGCAGGACCTGTTCGACGCGGGAAAAGTGGAGTTCGTCTTTCCCGCACGCCCTGACTGGAACATGTCCACCCGCCTGTTCACGTCCAGCCGGTGGGTCGGTGAGCCGGTCGAGAGCCCCGAGATCATTCCGGAGTGGTTCCTGATTTCCGCCCTTCCACTGGAACGCATGTGGCAGGATGCGGAGCATTGGCTGCCGCTGGCGCTGGCCGGGAACGTCGTCGATGCCGTCATCACCCTGAACGACGACAACGAGACCGTGGCGTCCGCCGAATATTCCTTCCGGGCCGTGTAACCGCCCGTTCCCTGCCGGAAACTTAACGGTTAGCCTGCCTGGTCAGGGACATTACTTCTTACGTTTGGGGGATACGTGGAGTCGGAACGCGAACTGGCGTTCATCGCCGTTCACAGGGACAGCTATCCGCGGGTTTACAGATACGTGCGCCGGCGGGTGGAATCGCCCGAGCTCGCAGAAGAGCTCGCAGCGGACGTGTTCCGCGTCGTATGGCAAAAATGGCACGACCAGCCGCACGCGGACATCGCCTGGCTGCTGACAGTGGCGCGGAACCTGATCGGAAACGCCTACCGGAGCCGTGACCGGCTCGTGGCCCTGCAGGCAAAACTCCGGGCGTCCGCCGAGCTCCGCTCCGGTGCGGAGTCCGAGGACCTGGTAGTCCACGACGCCATGGCCGCGCTGCGCGACAGTGAGCGAGACATCCTGCAATTGGCCTACTGGGACGAGCTGAGCATGGCGGAGATCGCCGGCGTTCTGCAGTGCAGCGAAGCTGCTGCCAAGGTCCGCCTGCACCGGGCCAGGGCCGCGTTCCGCAAGCAAATGCCGGTGACCCCAGGGGCGAGCGGGCAGAATTCCGTCACACAGAAGATGGGTGCATGAGATGGATCCGATCAAGAACCTGATTTCCGGGTCAGACCCGCTCCGCAACGATCATGCCGAGATGCCCGACGCCGATGCGGCCCTTCGGCGGGTAACCTCCGAGGCCCCGATGTTCACGGACAGCCTGCCGGCGAACGTACTGCGGTTCGAGGACCGGAAACGGCGGCGGGCGCGCGTTGCCGGTGTGCTGACCTTGGCTGCGGCGGCGGTGACCGCCGGTGTGCTGGTGGCAACGAACTTCGGCGCCCTGACATCCGCCCCGGCTCCTGCCGGCCCCGTCGCACCCACCTCATCGGAAACGACGGCGGCAGCACCAGCGAAGCCGGCGGCAACACCAAAGCCGACGGCAACACGGACGGCCGCAGCTACTGCGCCTGCTGCGCCGAAACCGGCGCCAGTTACCTGGACCACCTTCACCGACGCCACCGGTCAGGCAACCTTCGAACACCCCCTGGGCTGGAGGGTGTCGCAGACCCCGCAAACAATCGATGGCGGTGCCTACAACATCGTCGAGGTGAAGAATGCCGCCGGAAGGACCATGGCCACCCTGCGGTTGGTCTACGACGTCACGGGTGGCCCGGTGTGCCCGGCACCGAAGCCGTACCAGACCCTCGACTCCGTGGTTGTCGACATTCCGCAGAAACCCGCCAAGCTTAGGGAACACCCTCAGGGTCCGTCGGCCTTTGTCTTCCGTGTGATCCAGGGAGACAAGGTCTATGGGTCCCTCGCCCTGGCTGATGGAGATTTGGCTCCGCAGCCCACGACGTGCGGTTTATACAACGGGATCCTCGGCCCGGACAATGTCCCGTTCGCGCATTTTGGCGATACCGTTTGGCTCACGTCCGACGGTCAGGGCGCCCCGCTGACGTTTGACTCGGTTGCCGAGGCCAAAACCTACATGGCGACGCAAGAGTACCGGGACGTCAAGCGCATGCTGATCTCCCTGGCACTAAAGCCGGCCAACACGGCCACCAGCCCGCGCTTCGTCAGCCAGGACGGGAAAGCCAGCTTCGTTCTCCCTGAGGGCTGGACCGCGAAGGACGTCCAGGTTGGAACGCCTGAGAACCCGGGCTCGGGAATCACGGTGTCCGACGAAGCGGGTAAGACCGTAGCCAGTTTCCAGCATGTTGCTGCCGGCGGCCTCGGGGGTGCCTGCACTGACGGAAACTACAAGATCACTGAACTCGATAGCGGTGCGTCATCCCTCACTGCCAATTGGGCTGTGGCGCGCGGGGTGCGGTTCTCTTACCGGGTGATGGACAACTCCCCGCTCGGCAAGGGATTCAGCTACCAGTTGGGACTGGTGGACAAGGACAGCGGTTCCGTCAGCGATAGCTGCCTCATGTACACGCTGGTCACCGGAACCCCGCGGGGGATCCTGTCCTTCGCGGACCGGGCTGTGCAGGAGGCCGCCGAGCCGACCTTCACCACCGTGGCAGAGGCCAGGGCCTACATGGAGACTTCGGAGTACAAAAAACTGAAGGCCATGATCCAGAGCCTGGAGGTCACCTCCTGACGGTGCCGTAAACGGACGCGGCATTAAGCAACACCGGGCCGGCCACCCCAAAGGTGACCGGCCCGGCGTCGTGCTTTCCCGGCGTCGTACGCGCTACAGGCGAACCATTACGGCACGTGCCGTTCGTCCGGACCGTTGTAAGCACTCAGCGGGCGGATGAGCGAGTTGGCGTTCAGCTGCTCCATGAAGTGGGCGGTCCAGCCAGTGATCCGGCTGGCGACGAAGAGCGGCGTGAACATGTTCGTGTCGAAGCCCATGAGGTGGTATGTGGGGCCGGCCGGGTAGTCGAGGTTCGGCTTGATGCCCTTGGCCTCGTCCATGGCCGATTCGAGACCGTTGTACAGGCCCAGCAGTTCGGGCCGGCCGTAGTGGGCGATCATCTTGTCGAGGGCCGCCTTCATGGTGGGCACGCGGGAATCGCCGTGCTTGTAGACCCGGTGGCCGAAGCCCATGACCTTCTTCTTCTGGGCCAGGGCATTCTCCATCCAGGCCTTGGCGCGGTCGGCGGCTTCCTCGAGTGACTCCTCGGGCCGGATTCCGATCTCGTCGAAGGTGTGCATGACGGCTTCGTTGGCTCCGCCGTGCAGTGGTCCCTTGAGTGCACCGATGGCGCCGGTCACCGCCGAATGGAGGTCCGAAAGCGTGGACATGATGACGCGCCCGGCGAAGGTGGAGGCGTTGAAGGAGTGCTCCGCGTAGAGAATCATGGAGACGTTGAAGGCCTCCACCACCTCGGCAACGGACTCCTCGCCGAACGTCATCCACAGGAAGTTGGCCGAGTAGCCGAGGTCCTTCCTGGACTCCACGGGGTCCTGCCCGCGCCGGCGCCGCTGGTCGTACGCCACCACCGCCGGCATTGCGGCAAACAGGTCCAGGGCCTTGGCCATGTTGGCCTCACGGGAGGAATCCTCCGCGAGCTCGTGGCGCGCGCCCATCACCGATGCTGCGGTGCGGCAGACATCCATGGGGTGCGCCGTCGTCGGGAGGGCATCAATCACCTGCTTGACCACGGGATCCAGCGGCCGTCCGGCGCGCTCGCGGGCCGTAAAGTCAGCCAGCTCGCCGGAGGACGGCAGCTCGCCGTTCCATAGGAGGTAAGCGACTTCTTCGAAGCTGCGCGTGGCGGCGAGCTCCTGGACGGGGTAGCCGCGGTACAGCAGTGAGTTCGTGTCGGGATTGACCTTTGAGACCGCGGTGTAGTCCACCACCACGCCGTCGAGGCCTTTCTTGATCTCTTCTTCAGCCATGCTGAACTCCTTCGTTCCTTGCGTCCGATTACCGGCCGGACCGGCCGGTGGTCCTGCGGGGGATTGGGCGTCAGTCGGTTCCGGGGATCCGGAAGTTGAAGACGCCGGTGTCAAAGCGGTTGTAGGCCTCGTAATCCACCAGGTCGTACAGCCGCGCGCGCGTCAGCATGCTCCCTACCTGTGCCTCCTGCGTTCCGTCAGCCTTAATTGAGTCCAGCGTACGCTCAGCAGCCCCCATGGCACTACGGAGCAGGGTCACCGGATAGATCACCATGTTCACGCCCACTTCCTGGAGCTGGTCGACGGTGAAGAGGTCGCTCTTGCCGAACTCGGTCATGTTGGCCAGGATCGGCACGTCCACGGCGTCCCGGATGGCCTGGAACTCGCTCAGGTCCTTCATGGCTTCCGGGAAGATGGCGTCGGCGCCGGCTTCGACGAGGGCCTTTGCCCGGTCCTTCGCCGCGTCCAGCCCTTCCACCGCGCGGATGTCGGTGCGGGCCATGATCAGGAAGTTCGGGTCGCGCCGCGCATCCGCTGCGGCGCGGATTCGTTTGGTGGCGGTGTCCAGGTCCACGACGTTTTTGCCGTCCAGGTGGCCGCATCGTTTGGGGTTGAACTGGTCCTCGATGTGGCAGCCGGCGAGCCCGGCGTTTTCCAGTTCCTGGACGGACCGGGCCACGTTCATGGGTTCGCCGAAGCCGGTGTCGGCGTCGACGATGCAGGGGAGGTCGGTCATGCGGGCGATCTGTCCTGCCCGGGTGGCGACCTCGGTGAGCGTGGTGAGGCCGATGTCCGGCAGGCCGAGGTCGTTGGCCAGGACGGCGCCGGAGATGTAGACCCCGGCGAAGCCCTTCTCCTCGATCAGCCGGGCGGAGAGCGGGTTGAACGCTCCGGGGAACTGCTGGATGGTTCCGGAAGCCAGCTGTTCACGGAAGCGGAGCCGCTTCTGCTCCGGGGTTGTTTTGGCGTACAGCATCTAGAACAGCCCCTTGGGCGCGGCGCTGAAATCGATGACGCCGGGCGCCGCTGCGATGTTGAGCTGGTCCAGCTCGCCCGCTGCCAGTTCCGGGAGGCGTTCGACGGCGGATAGGAACCTTTCGATTTCATCCTCCGTCACCAGCCCGGAAGCCAGCGTGCGGAACTTGTTGACGTACTGCTCGCGGGTGAACGGGCGGGCGCCGAGGGGGTGAGCGTCGGCCACCGCGATCTGGTCCCGGATGACGGTGCCGTCGGTGAGCGTGATTTCCACGGAACCGCCGAAGGCCTTCTCGGAGATGTCCAGCGAGTGGTAGCGGCGGGTCCATTCGGGGTCCTCCACCGTGGACACCTTCTGCCACAGCTCCACCGTGTCGGGCCTTGCTGCGCGGTCGGGGGAGTAGGAATCCACGTGGTGCCAGGCCCCGTCCTGCAAGGCGACGGTGAAGATGTAGGGGATGGAGTGGTCCAGGGTTTCCCGGCTGGCGGTGGGGCTGTACTTCTGCGGATCGTTGGCGCCGGAGCCGATCACGTTGTGGGTGTGGTGGCTCGTCTTGATCAGGACGGACTTCACGTTCGCCGGATCGGTGGCCTCGGGGTGTTCCCGGTTCAGCTTGCGGGCGAGGTCGATCCAGGCCTGGGCCTGGTACTCGGCCGAATGTTCCTTGGTGTAGGTGTCCAGGATGGCCCGCTTGGCCTCGCCGGCTTCGGGCAGCGGGACCTGGTAGGAGGCGTCGGGGCCGTCCAGCATCCAGGCGATCACGCCGTCCTCGCCTTCATAGATCGGCACGGGGGATGTCTGGCCGCGCATCGCCCGGTCGGCGGCTTCGACGGCCATCTTCCCGGCGAAGGCGGGGGCGTGCGCCTTCCAGGTGGAGATCTCGCCCTTGCGGGACTGGCGGGTCGCCGTAGTGGTGTGCAGGGCCTGGCCCACGGACTGGAAGATGGTTTCGACGTCGAGCCCCAGCAGGGTTCCGATGCCGGCAGCTGCGGAGGGGCCGAGGTGGGCGACGTGGTCGATCTTGTGCTTGTGCAGGCAGATCGCCTTCACCAGGTTCACCTGGATCTCGTAGCCGGTGGTGATGCCGCGGATCAGATCCTTGCCGCTGGAGCCCACATGCTGGGCGACGGCCAGGATCGGCGGAATGTTGTCGCCCGGATGGGAGTAGTCCGCGGCGAGGAAGGTGTCGTGGTAGTCCAGTTCGCGGACAGCCACGCCGTTGGCCCAGGCAGCCCATTCCGGGGAGACGCGCTCACCGATGCCGAAGACCTTGGCCCCTTTGCCGCCGTTGGAAGGACCGTGAGTGAGGGCCTGGGCGCGGGCTGCAACGATCGGGGCCCGGTTGAGTGAGGCGATGGCCACGGAGGCGTTGTCGATGATCCGGTTGATGACCATGTCCGTGACCTCGTCGGAAACGGCCACCGGGTCTGCTGCCACAACGGCAATCTTGTGGGCGAGCTGTTGTTCGCGCGGGAGGTTTTCCTCGCTCTTGTATACGCGGACGTGGTGTTCCTTAACCATGGGGCTCCTTCTGGGCGGATGCGTGGACGGCTTTGACGTGGGAAAGACTGCGGTGCAGGTGGACGGTGGTGGCTGCCTCGGCTAGCCGGGGGTTGCCGGCCGCTATCGCTTCGGCGATTGCAGCATGTTCTGCCGCGGCCGCCGTGAGCCGGCCCTGGTCGTCAGCGGCCAGCCTGCGGACCCGGACCAGGTGGACGCGCAGGCTCCGCATAGCCTGGGCCAGGTACGAGTTGGAAATGGCAGCATCGATGGCAGCATCCAGGCGGCCGACGAGCTCGTAGTAGTCGTGCCGGGCCGGGTCCGGGGAGTTGAGCAGGGCGGGCGCGCCCAACAGTTCTTCCTGCAGTGCGCGGAAGACGGCCGCATCGCCGCGCTGCGCCGCCAGCGCGGCAGCCCTCCCTTCGAGGGTTTCCCGGAGTTCGAACAGCTCGTCGATGTCGTCCAGCGAAATATCGGTGACGACGACGCCGCGGCCGCCCGCCGTCGTCAGCCCCTCCGCCGTCAGCCGACTCAAGGCCTCGCGCAGCGGCGTCCGGGAGACGCCAAGCCGTTCCGATTGTTCCACTTCGGCAAGAACCGTTCCCGGTAGAAGACGCCACTCGACGATGTCATCGCGGAGTGCCGCGTAGGCCCTGTCGCTCGCCCGCATGCCGCCTCCTTGCCGCTTCACTTTTACTCGAGTGTATACATAAGCGAGCAGTTTGCCTAGCTTTCGTCGGTATTTAGTCACTACTCAGGATCCATATGTATACATATGGCGGGGCAGAAGCTAAATGCGAGTTGCCCAGGCCAGGAAGGCGTCCTTCGCTGACCGGCTGATTTGGATACTGGCTGGAGAAGCGGGAAGGATGCCCCGACCGCTGAGGCGTTTTTGTCACAGGCTGCTGTCATGCTGTGGGTATGCATAACGGTGCGGCTGCTGCTGAGGTGTTGGAGGCTATTAGTGCCTCTGCCTTAGCGCTGGCTGCCGAGCTCCGCAGGACTGCTGACCCGGTCCCGGCGGGCGCTGGATTGCGGCTGGATCAGGCGGACCGGTTGCAGGAGCGGGCGGATACGTTCCTGGACGGCCTGACCAAGGTTTCCGGGATGGAAGCCCGGGTTGCGGCCGTGAAGGTGCACCTCGCGGCCGGGTTCGCTGCCACGGAGGCGGCGATGGCGCCGCCGGAGGCGTCGCCCCAGGAGCGATCTGTCCTGCAGATGTCCGTGACTGCGTCGGTGGCGTGTGCGCTGACCGTGAGCGAAGGGTCGGCTACGCGGTTTCTGGCCGAATCCGGCAAGCTGAGTACCAACTTGCCGTTGACACTGGACGGGATGGGGTCAGGAACGCTGTCCTGGCAGCACGGGCGCATTATGTTCGATGAAACCGATGGGCTGGATCCAGAAGCCGCCGCGGCGTTGGAAGCCCACTTCCTGGACCCCGACGCCCCCAACCCGGCGCGCGGCTGCCCCGCCGGGGAGCTGACTCCGGCAAGGTTCCGGGCCAAGGCCCGCTACTGGCGGGAACGGCACCACCCGGTCAGCATCGAAACCCGCCACCGCAACAGTTCTAAAGACCGGCGGCTGGAGTACACCCCGGACCGGGACGGCATGGCCTGGCTGTCGGCGTATCTGCCCGCGGACCAGGCCGCCGGGATCTGGGACCGGGCCACCGCCACCGCCCGCGCGCTGCAGGGCCCTACCGAGTCACGGACCCTGACCCAGTTGCGCGTCGATGCCGCCGCCACCTGGCTGCTCACCGCAGGCCACCCGGTTTACGCCGCGGTTGACGGCCCGCCCCCGGAAGCCGTGCCCGCAGGTACAGCGCCGGCAGGTTTGGTGCCGGCAGGTTCAGCGCCTCCCGGTGTTGTGCCGTCTCCACGGGCGCAGGTCCTGGTCACGGTTCCGGTGTTTTCGCTGCTTGGACAGACGGAGGAGCCGGCGGTGCTGGACGGGTACGGGCCGATCCCGCCGTCCATGGCCCGCCGCCTGGTTGCCGATGGGGCGACGTCCTTCCTGCGCGTCCTCACCGACCCGCGTGACGGGGCGCCGCTGGAGATCGGACGCACCAGCTACCGGCTCACTAAACCGATGCGCCAATGGCTCCGGCTGCGTGACGCCCGATGCACGTTCCCCAACTGCAACAACCACTCCCTGGACAACGACGCCGACCACATACTGGCCTGGGCCGACGGCGGCGGCACCGGCGTCGCCAATCTTGGCCAGCCATGCCCTAAGCATCACCGCCTGAAACACACCACAGCGTGGAGACCGGTCGGCGCCACCCGCGAGAGCCCGCCGGGCTGGATTTCACCCGCGGGACGGTCCTACCCAGCGGAACAGCAGGACTGGGAACCACCCATCTGGCCGGAACCGCCGCCCGGCCAAGAATGGCAGTGGCTGCCGGACTGGTTTGACCAGGATCCCGAACCTTCGGAACCTCCCGACGCCCTCGACGGTGTTGAGAGCGCGATGGCTTTCGACAGCGTTGAACCACCGCTGCCTTTGGATCCCTGGCCCAACTGGTCTTCACCCGCAGCCGCCTAAGGGTGCGTCTCCCATTCCGGTGCCCGCTCATCGGCATGCCTGAGAGTTTCCCGAGCAGGGGGCCTGGATGATCATGAGCGGTCAGGGGCTGGGTGATCATGCGAGCTCGGGATTTACGGGTTCCCTTTAAATGGATCCCCGGTAGTGATCAGGCGCGGGACCAGCGGTATTCGTTCTCGGGACGGCCCGGAGCCCCGTACCGCGCCGTCCGGGACACCGTTCCGGCGTCGGCGAGGTACTCGAGGTACCGCCGTGCGGTCACCCTTGACATGCCCAGGGCAGTCATGACTTCGGTGGCCGAGACGGCACCGGGCTGTTCCTTGATAAAGTCGCGGACGGCGTCGAGCGTTGACGGGGCCAGACCTTTCGGCAACGGAAGCTCGGATGGCGCCCGCAGGCTGGCGAAGGCCTGGTCCACATCGCTCTGCGACGCCGCTGCCTTCGCCGATCCCGCCTCCGGTCCCGCCAGCTGTTCGCGGAACTGCCGGTAGCTCTCCAGCTTGTCCGCGAACGTTGCGTAGGTGAACGGTTTAATGAGGTACTGCACGACGCCGATGGAGACGGCGCTGCGGACAATCGCCACTTCCCGAACAGCTGTGATGGCAATGATGTCGGCGAAGTGCCCGGCCGAGCGCATCCGCCGGGCGATGTCGAGGCCATGCAGGTCCGGCAGGTTCATGTCCAGCAGAACCAGCTCCACCGGGGTGCTGGCTGCGGAGAACTCGGTGAGCATCCGGAGCGCCGACTGGCCGTCCGGAGCCGTACCTGCCAGCGTGAAGCCGTCCACCCGGCCCACGTAGGCGGCGTGTGCCGCAGCTGCGACGGGCTCGTCCTCGACGACGAGGACTCGGATGTCTGTCACGTGTGGTCCTCCGGGAGGCTCGATGTGGGCGTGCATGACGGCAATGTGCTGGGCGGCGGTGTGCTTGACGGCGATGTGCCGGGCGAAAAGGTGTCTGGGGGCAATGAGCTGGAAGCTGCGCTGGCCGGGAGTGCGATGTGGAAGCGCGCCCCGCCGGTGCTGGAGTTGCTGATGGTCATGGTACCGGCCAGGCGCTGGACGGCCTGTTTCACCAGTGCAAGGCCAAGGCCCCGTCCGAACGGCCCGGCCGTCTTGGTGCTGAAACCGTAGCGGAACACGTCGTCCACGGCTGACGGGTCAATGCCCTTGCCAGAGTCCTGCACCGTTATTTCCAGGCCGCCGCTGGACGTGTCCACCAGCAGCTCCACCCGCCTGGGTGCGGGGGCGTCGGCCGCGGCGTCGATGGCATTGTCCAGCAGATTGCCGAGCACCGTGACGAGGTCCTGTACTGCCAGTTCTCCGCTAAGGGCCGGTCCGGACGCCTCGACCACGAGCTCCACGCCGCGTTCGTGGGCCTCCGCCGCCTTGCCCATGACGAGGGCGCTCAGCACCGGCTCCTGGACCGACCCGATCACGTCGTCCGCCAGCTGCTGGCTCAGCTCCAGGTCCTTCGTGGCAAAGTCCAGGGCCTCGTCCGTCCTGCCCAGCTCCAGCAGGGAGACCATCGTGTGAAGCCGGTTTGCATGCTCGTGGGTCTGGGCACGGAGGGCATCGGACAGTGTCCGCATGCTCTCCAGCTCGGTGCCCAGGGATTCGATCTCCGTGCGGTCGCGGATGGTGGCAACGGTGCCGAACACCGGGCCGCGCTGGCGTTCGGCGGAGGATCCCGGCCCCACTGCAGGGCGCTGGTTAACCACCAGGACGCCGTCATTGGTGAGGTGGATTTCGTCGTGGGCCGTGCGCCCGGATTCAAAAAGCTCCTTCAGGCTGGGCGCCAGGGGCAGGTCGGCGAGCTGCGGCGTGGCCGCGTGGTCGTCCTCCGCTTCCCGCGGTTCCAGGCCCAGCAGTTCGGCCGCCTGGTCGTTGTAGATCACCACCCTTCCGGCCCGGTCAATCAGGACAACACCTTCCCGGACCGAATGGAGCACCGATTCGTAGTAGGCGAAGAGCTGGGCCAGCTGCTCGGGTCCCCACCCCCTGGTCACGCGCCGCAGGTAGCGGCCAAGAAACCATGACGCGAGCGATCCGCCTGCCAGCAGGGACCCGGACACAGCCAGCAACGCCGGCAGCCTGCCGGACACGGCCACGTCCACCGTGTTGACAGTCACGCCGGCCGCCACTAGCGCGCGGACCCCACCGCGGGCGTCCTTCACCGGAGCGATCGTCCGCACCGACGGCCCGAGCGTTCCGGCGGTGATCTCGGTGAACACGCGGCCCTCGAGAGCCTCCTGGATCGAGCCGATGTACGGGCGGCCCAGCTCCTCGTCCAAAGGGTGCGTCCACCGCGTCCGGTCCGGCGACATGATGGTGATGAAGTCGGCCCCGGAGTCGGCCATGACCCTCAGCGCGTAGGGCTGGAGCTGCGCCGACGGGTTCCCGGTACCGGCGGCCTGCAGAATAAGAGGGTTATCGGCGATGGACGTCGCCAAAGCCCCCATCCGGCGGCCGGCCTCCTCGTAGGCATGGTCCCGGGCGTCAACGAAGACGGCCGTCCCGACGATGGCCGTCAGGGCCAGCATGAACAGCAGGTTCGCCACGAACAGCCGCCTCGCAATGCTCCAGCGGTGGATCATCAACACCTCCCATGACCAATATGAACGCAACGGTGAGCCAAGTCACTCCGTGGCGAATGATGGAAATCACAAAGGACCGACGCGCGGAGCCCAGAGATTGTGCCGAAGCGTCTTCCAGATTATCCATAAGGAGAGAAAGATGGCTTCTCAACGAGGAGAGTCGGCAGTGCCGGCCAAAGCCGAGCGCAAGGGACTCGACAAGTCCCACTATCTGTACATGGCGGTTATCGCCGCTGTCATTCTCGGCGCTCTGGTGGGACTGCTGTTCCCCGAGGTCGGAAAATCACTCAAGCCCCTCGGTGACGGCTTCATCAAGCTGATCAAGATGATGATCGCCCCGATCATCTTCTGCACCATCGTGTTGGGCATCGGCTCCATCGCCAAGGCGGCCACCGTCGGCAAGGTCGGCGGACTGGCTCTGGGCTACTTTGTGGTCATGTCCACCTTCGCCCTGGCGATCGGCCTCGTTGTCGGCAACCTCATCCACCCGGGTGAAGGGCTGCAGCTTGCGCCGTACGACCCCAACAAAAAGGCAGCCACGGATAGCACGGTTGACTTCCTGCTGGGCATCATTCCCGGGGACATTCCGGTGCTTCCCACCCTGCTCGCTGCCATCCTCGTCGGCTTCGCACTGCAGAAGATGGGCCCGCAGGGCGCGCCGATCCTGAAGGCCATCGGCCACGGCCAGGCCCTGGTCTTCCGCATCCTGATCATGATCATGTGGCTCGCCCCCGTGGGTGCCTTCGGTGCCATCGCCGCAGTGGTCGGCGCCACCGGCTTCCAGGCCATCGTGAGCATGTTCACCCTGATGATCGCGTTCTACATCACCTGTGCCGTGTTCATCGTCGTCATCCTCGGCGGCCTGCTGCAGGTTGTCACCGGTGTGAACATCTTCAAGCTGATGAAGTACCTGGCCCGCGAGTACCTGCTGATCTTCTCGACGTCGTCCTCTGAGGCCGCCCTGCCGCGCCTCATCGCCAAGATGGAGCACCTGGGCGTCTCCAAGCCGGTGGTCGGCGTAACCGTGCCGACCGGCTACTCCTTCAACCTGGACGGCACGGCCATCTACCTGACCATGGCGTCGCTCTTCGTGGCCAACGCCATGGGAACGCCGCTGGACCTCGGCGCCCAGATCTCCCTGCTGATCTTCATGATCATCGCGTCCAAGGGCGCAGCCGGCGTCACCGGTGCCGGACTGGCCACCCTCGCTGCCGGCCTGCAGGCCCACAAGCCTGAACTCCTGGGCGGCGTCGGCATGATCGTGGGCATCGACCGCTTCATGTCCGAGGCCCGTGCGCTGACGAACTTCACCGGCAACGCCGTTGCCACCCTGCTGATCGGCACCTGGGTCAAGGAGGTCGACGGCGAGCAGGTCAACCGCGTGCTGTCCGGCCAGGAACCGTTCGACGAGCAGACGATGGTGGCGCACCACCACGGTGTGGCGGAAACGCCCGAGCAGGCCGTACCGGCCAAGGCCTAAGGCCCGGCGCCATACAACTACAGCGATACCGCCCGCACAGGCCCAGCCTGTGCGGGCGGTTTCTTTGCTGTCGGCCAGCAACCTTCGACTTCAGGTACAAGGTAAAGGCTCAAACGCCATCAAAAGTCAAGGTCCATGGAATGCCGTGTCGGGCGCTGTAACCTTGGGGTGGAAGTAGCAGGGGCGCTGGCAGACAGCGGCAGAAAATCACCGTCATCGAAAGTGTGGATTGATACGTGAGCAGCGAACAGGGTTCAGCAACTCTGGAAGGCACGGAACTCGACCTGGAAGACGCCGTCATGGGTCCCACGGGCCGCCCCCACCGCGATTTTCCGGAGCCCGCGCCGCTGTCCTCCCATGGACCGGCCCGCGTCATAGCCATGGTCAACCAGAAGGGCGGGGTGGGCAAGACCACCTCCACCATCAACCTTGCCGCGGCGCTGGCCGAATACGGCCGACGCGTGCTCCTGGTGGACTTCGACCCCCAGGGCGCACTGTCCGCCGGGCTCGGCGTCAACCCCCACGAACTGGATCTGACCGTCTACAACGTCCTGATGGACCGCAAGATCGACATCCGCGAAGCCATCCACCAGACCGGCGTGGAGAACGTGGACCTGCTGCCCGCCAACATCGACCTCTCGGCGGCTGAAGTGCAGCTGGTGAACGAGGTGGCACGCGAGCAGGTCCTCGACCGGGCGCTGAAGAAGGTCGAGGACGAGTACGACGTCGTGCTCATCGACTGCCAGCCTTCCCTCGGCCTCCTCACCGTCAACGCCCTGACCGCGGCCCACGGCGTGATCATTCCGCTGATCTGCGAATTCTTTGCCCTGCGCGCGGTGGCCCTGCTTGTCGAAACCATCGACAAGGTCCAGGACCGACTCAACCCGCGGCTGCAGGTGGACGGCGTGCTGGCCACGATGTACGACGCCCGCACGCTGCACAGCCGCGAGGTCATCAGCCGCTTGGTGGAAGCCTTCGGGGACAAGGTCTTCGAAACCGTCATCAAACGCTCCATCAAGTTCGCCGACGCCACCGTGGCCGCCGAGCCCATCACGAGCTACGCCGGAAACCATGTGGGTGCCGATGCCTACCGCCGCCTCGCCAAGGAACTGATTTCGCGCGGCGGCGCGCCCTAGCCCGCATGACCGCAGAGCCGGCAACGCCCCCCGCCGAGGCCAGGCGGTCCGGCTTCGAAGTTCGCCTTGCCAACTTCAGCGGTCCCTTTGACCTCCTGCTGGGGCTGATCTCCAAACATCAGCTGGACATCACCGAGGTGGCGCTGGCCACGGTCACCGACGAGTTCATCCGGTACATCCGGAACCTCCAGGAGCTGGGGGAGGAGTGGGCCCTTGATGAGGCGAGTGAGTTCCTCGTCATCGCGGCCACGCTGCTGGACCTTAAGGCAGCGCGCCTGCTGCCCGCAGGCGAGGTGGAGGACGACGACGACATCGCCCTCCTCGAGGCACGTGACCTGCTCTTTGCCCGGCTGCTGCAGTACAAGGCCTTCAAACAGGTCGCCGCGCTGATGGACGCAACACTGGAACTGGAGTCCCTTCGCTATCCGCGGCAAGTCGCCCTCGAGGAACATTTCGCGGCGATGCTGCCGGAGCTCGTCTGGAAGCACAGCCCCGCACAGTTCGCGGCGCTGGCCGAGGCGGCGCTCAAGCCCAAGGCCCCGGCTCCGACGGAGGTCGGTGTGGCCCACCTGCACGGCGGCACGGTGAGCGTTCGCGAGCAGGCGGAGCTGATCGGCCTGCGGCTGCAGGACGGCCGGCCCCTGACATTCCGGGCCCTGATAGCCGACGCCGAATCCACCCTGGTGGTGGTGGCGCGCTTCCTGGCTCTCCTGGAGCTGTTCAGGGACCAGGTGGTTGCCTTCGACCAGGTGGCGCCGCTTGGCGACCTGACCGTGCGCTGGACGGCGGCCGGCACCGGATGGACCGGGGAGCACCTGAGCGAGGAATATGAGGAGCAGCAATGACGGATCCAGTCGCGGGCCGGGAACGCGCCGCGCTTGAGGCGGTACTGATGGTGCTGGACGAGCCAACCTCCGCCACCGACCTCGCGGCAGGACTCAACCTGACGGTGGCCGCCGTCGAGGCGCTGCTGCTGGACCTGCAGCGTGATTATGACGGCTATACTGTTAAAGCCCCGGATAGGGAAACTGGCAGCAATGGACCTGAGCATGAAGTCGCTTCCAGCCCCCGGGGTTTTGAATTGCGGAGTGTCGCCGGCGGCTGGCGCATCTACTCCCGGGCTGAATTTGCCGACGTCGTCGGTACTTTCGTCCTGGAAGGGCAGACGGCCAGGCTGACCCAGGCGGCGCTCGAGACACTCGCCGTCATCGCTTACAGGCAGCCGGTGTCCAGGGCAAGGGTGTCTGCAATTCGCGGAGTCAACGTTGACTCTGTTGTGCGGACGCTGACCCAGCGCGGGCTGATCGAGGATGCCGGAACAGATCCGGAATCGGGCGCTGTCCTGTACCGCACGACGTCGTATTTCCTTGAGCGCATGGGAATCGGCTCGGTGGCTGAGTTGCCTCAGCTTTCACCGCACCTTCCGGGGCTTGAAGGAATTGAAGAGTTCTACGACGCCGGAAGAATGTAGGCGGCACGCCTGCGAAGCAGTTTTTACCAGGGCAGATTTAATCTGCACGGCTGGCTAGTGTTGTCTTTGGACAACCTTTGCCGGTCAAAATCACAGAGGACGGGTCATGACACAGGCGGGACGCCAGGGTTCACCACGTAACAGCTCCGGACGTAAAGGTCCGGACCGCAACGCGCCACGCGGCGCAGCAGCACAGGGCCGCGGCGCGGGCGCCGGGAAGCGGGACTTCCCCAAGGGCGGCGACCGCCCCTTCGGCGACCGCACCTACAAAGCCAAGCCACGCGAGGAGCGCTTCGTCGATCCGGACGAGGCACCCGCAGGCCGCCGGCCGGCCGGCGACTGGAAGCCGGGCTCCAAGCCCCCCGCGTCCAGGACCGGGGCACCCAGGGCCAGCGCGCGCAAGGCCGCCGCTGCCCGGAAGCCCGGAGCGAACAAGGCCCCCGGCACCCCGGGCGCGCTGAAGCCCAAGTCGGGCGCCCCCAAGGCGGCGGGTTCGCGCGCCTTCGGCAGCGAACGCTTCGGCCAGAGCCTGGGGCCGGTCCGCCGGCCCTCCCGCACGCGCGGTCCCCGCGCCGAGGTGCCGCAGTCGGAAGTCCACGACGCTGACGGCGTCCGCCTGCAGAAGGTCATGGCCTCCGCCGGCGTCGCCTCGCGCCGCGTCTGTGAAGAGATGATCGCCGAGGGCCGCGTGGAGGTCGACGGCAAGGTCGTGACCGAGCTCGGCGTCCGCGTCGACCCCAAGACCGCCGTTATCCACGTGGACGGCCTGCGCATTCAGCTCGATGACACGCTGGTCTACATGGTGTTCAACAAGCCCAAGGGCGTCGTGTCCACCATGGAGGACCCCGAAGGCCGCCCGTGCATCAGCGACTACATCCGCAACAACCAGGGTGAACGGCTCTTCCATGTCGGGCGCCTGGACGTTGCTACCGAAGGCCTGCTGCTGCTGACCAACGACGGCGAGCTGGCCAACCGGCTGACCCACCCGTCGTACGAGGTCCCCAAGACCTACCTCGTGCAGGTCCGCGGGCCGTTCCCGCAGGGCATCGGCGCGCAGCTCAAGGACGGCATCGAACTCGAGGATGGCTTCGCGTCGGTCGACTCCTTCCGGCTGGTCGACTCAACCCCGGGCCACGTGCTGATCGAAGTGGTGCTGCACTCCGGCAAGAATCGCATTGTCCGGCGCCTGTTCGACGCCGTCGGTTTCCCGGTGCTGCGCCTGGTGCGCGTCAAGGTGGGCCCCATCGGTCTGGGCGACCAGCGCCAGGGAAGCATCCGCAACCTGGGCAAGCAGGAAGTCGGCCACCTGCTGGCATCCGTGGGGCTGTAAGGGATGTCGGCTTTCCGTACGCACGGCCGCGGACACCTGAACGGCCCGGTCGTCGTTATTGGCACTGGCCTGCTCGGCACCAGCATCGGCCTCGGCCTGCGCGGCCGTGGCGTTGCGGTCTACCTGTCCGATCCCTCGCCCACCAACCAGGCGGTCGCCGTTGACATCGGCGCCGGCCTCCCGCTGGCCGCCATGGGGGACGAAAGTCCTGAACTCGTGGTTGTCGCATCGCCGCCGGACGTAACCGCCGACGTTGTGGAAGGTGCGCTGGCAGACTACCCGGACGCCACCGTCGTCGACATCGCCAGCGTCAAGGCGGCGATCCTGCATGACCTGCGCACCCGCGGCGCCGACCTCAGCCGTTACGTCGGTACCCATCCCATGGCCGGGCGCGAGAAATCCGGGCCCGTCGCCGCCCGGGGCGAGCTTTTCACCTCCATGCCGTGGGTTGTATGCCCGACCGAGGAATCCTCGGCCGGGGCCGTCCAGGCTGCGCGGGCGCTGGCCACCGATCTCGGTGCTGTCGTTTCGCAGTTCACGGCAGAGGAACATGACGGGGCGGTGGCCCTGGTGTCCCATCTGCCGCAGGTGATGTCCTCGCTGCTGGCGACCCGTCTGCAGGACACCCCGCTGAACGCTCTTTCCCTCGCGGGGAACGGGCTCCGCGACACCACCCGAATCGCAGCCAGCGATCCTACGATGTGGGTCCAGATTCTGGGTGCGAACGCCGGCAAGGTGGTGGAGATCCTTTACGGTGTGCGCGACGACCTTAACCGGCTGATCGGAACTCTGGAAGACCCCGCGGCCGCCGGAGCCCGTCTCGACCTGGCCCAGCTGATGAGCGAAGGCAACGCCGGGCAGGCACGGATTCCGGGTAAGCACGGCGGACCGCCGCAGGCATATTCCTGGCTCACGGTGCTCGTGGACGACCGGCCCGGCCAGATCGCCAGGCTGCTGACCGAGATCGGTGAGATTGGCGTCAACCTCGAAGATCTCCGCCTGGACCACTCCTCAGGGCAGAATGTGGGCATGGTGGAGATCTCCGTGCTGCCGAGCGCGCATGACCTCCTTGTAGAAGCACTAAGCGACCGTGGATGGCGGGTACTGCAGTAATGACACAGGAACTGACCGAAACTCTGCCTGCCCTCCGGCTGGGCCGCCCGCTTGTGGTGGCCATCGACGGGCCGTCCGGCTCCGGAAAGTCCAGCGTCAGCAAGGAAGTGGCCCGCCGCCTCAGCCTTGCCTATCTGGACACGGGCGCCATGTACCGGGCCCTCACCTGGTACTGCCTCGACCGCGGAACAGACCTCACTGATGCCTCCGCCGTCGAGCTGGCTGCCGAAGAACTGCCGCTGGACATCAGCACCAGCCCGCACACCGAGTATGTGCGGGTCGACGGCACCGACGTCACCGACGCCATCAGGGAACCGGCCATCTCCTCGGCCGTCAGTGCCGTCGCCACCACGCTCGGTGCCCGGACGGAACTCATCCGCCGCCAGCGCGCCCTGATCGAAAAGCACAACCGCCGCATGGTGGTGGAGGGCCGGGACATCACCACCGTCGTCGCCCCCGCTGCCCAGGTCCGCATGCTTCTGACCGCCAGCGAGGAGGCGCGGCTCCGCCGCCGCGGCATCCAGCTCGGCGGAACGCAAAGCGCCGAGCAGCTGGCCGCCCAGGTGACCCAGCGGGACGCGAAGGACTCCACGGTGGTGAATTTCACCCAGGCGGCGGACGGTGTGGTGACTCTGGATTCATCGGAGCTGGATTTCGAGGAAACCGTGTCCGCCGCGCTGCGCATCGTCACCAAGGTCATCAACCATGAGTGATTCCGCCAGGTTGCCGGGGTCTGGAGTTCCCGGCAGCTGGACCATGGCCTGGAGCCGGCCCGTCGGCCGGTTCCTGAACAACATCGTCTACCGCACATCCGTGACCGGGCGCTCCAACGTTCCGGCCGCGGGGCCTGTGATCTTCGCAGGAAACCACATCAGCTTCCTCGACGGACCCGTCATGTTCGGTGCCTCGCCCCGGCCCATGCACATCCTCGTTAAAAAGGAGATGTTCAAGGGCTTCCTTGGCCGCGTGCTGAAGGCGTCGGGCCAGCTTCCGGTTGACCGGGCGGGGGACCGCTCGGTCCTGCAGCTGAGCAAGGGCGTGCTCGACGCCGGCCGCTGCGTCGGCATCCTGCCCGAGGGAACCCGGGGGAGCGGCACCGCTGCCGGCATCAGCAACGGGGTGGCGTGGCTCGCCCTGAATTCCGGCGCCGTCGTGGTGCCCGTGGCCATCCTGGGCACGCGGCAGGGCGGCGAACACCTGGACAGCATCCCGAAACCGGGCCGCAGGCTGCACGTCAGCTTTGGCCAGCCCCTCGCGATCGGCCGGAAACCGGAAGAAACCGGGCGTGCTTCAATGGACAGGGCGGCTACGGAAATCCGTAACACTCTGGCCGCGCACATCCGCGACACTGTCCGGCTCAGCGGGCTGTCATTGCCCTCCGCGGATCATCCGCACCAACGTACACCAGCAGTAGCCGGGCCGCCGGCAGACCACCATTAAGGAAAGTGCAATGAGCGATACGACTCAAACTTCCGGCCACTCCGGTGCCGGCGAAGACGAATACACGCCCACCGGCACGGACCAGGTGGCTGAACATCTGGCAGCCCTGGACGACGACGAGGCCGAGCTTCGCGCCGCCTCCCTCCGCGCCGGACTGGACGACTACGAACTCGACGAGGAAGACGCCGCGCTCCTCAGCGGCCTGCACGACGAGGACGAGCTTGAGGGCCCGCTCAAGCTGGACCCCGTGCTCGCCATCATCGGTCGCCCGAACGTTGGCAAGTCCACCCTCGTCAACCGTATCCTCGGCCGCCGCGAGGCAGTCGTGGAGGACACCCCCGGCGTGACGCGCGACCGCGTGATGTACTCGGCGAACTGGAACGGCCGGAACTTCACCCTGGTGGACACCGGCGGCTGGGAGCACGATGCCCGCGGCATCCACGCCCGGGTGGCGGAACAGGCCGAAATGGCAGTGGAGCTGGCTGATGCCGTGCTGTTCGTCGTTGACTCGGCCGTAGGCGCAACCGCCACCGACGAAGCTGTCGTGAAGATGCTCCGGCGGAGCAAGAAGCCGGTCATCCTCGTGGCCAACAAGGTGGACGACTTTGCCCAGGAAGCCGACTCGGCAGTCCTGTGGGGCCTGGGCTTCGGCGAGCCGTACCCCGTCTCCGCGCTGCACGGCCGCGGCGTCGCCGACCTGCTGGACCACGTCATGGACACCCTGCCGGAATTCTCCACCGTCGAGGGCGTTGAACGCTCCGGTGGCCCCCGCCGGATCGCCCTGATCGGACGCCCCAACGTCGGCAAGTCCTCCCTGCTGAACAAGCTGGCCGGCTCCGAGCGTGTGGTGGTGGACAACACCGCCGGCACCACGCGCGACCCGGTTGACGAATTCATCGAGCTCGGCGGCCAGACCTGGCGCTTCGTGGACACCGCCGGCATCCGCCGGCGCCAGCACATGGCACAGGGCGCCGATTTCTATGCCTCCCTCCGGACCCAGAGCGCGCTGGAAAAGGCGGAGGTCGCCGTCGTTCTTCTGGCTGTTGACGAGGTGCTCAGCGAACAGGACGTCCGCATCCTGCAACTGGCCATCGAATCGGGGCGTGCCCTGGTGCTCGCGTTCAACAAGTGGGACCTGCTGGACGACGAGCGCCGCCGGTACCTGGAACGCGAAATCGAGCAGGACCTGGCGCACGTGGAGTGGGCGCCGCGCGTCAACATCTCCGCCAAGACCGGCTGGCACAAGGACCGCCTGGTGCCGGCGCTGGAACTGGCGCTGGAAAACTGGGACAGGCGCATTCCGACCGGACGGCTCAATGCCTTCCTGGGCGAGCTGGTGGCGGCGCACCCGCACCCGGTCCGCGGCGGCAAGCAGCCCCGCATCCTCTTCGGCACGCAGGCCTCGAGCCGGCCCCCGAAGTTCGTCCTGTTCACCACGGGATTCCTGGACCCGGGCTACCGCCGGTTCATCACCCGCCGCCTGCGGGAAACCTTTGGCTTCGAGGGAACGCCCATCGAAGTCAGCATGCGTGTGCGTGAAAAGCGTGGCAAGAAGCGTTAATTAGGACACACCGGGCGGCGAATGCCGGAAAGTGTCACTGGCACCCTCCGGAATCGTGTAAGCTCTTCTAGGTGGTTCGGCCGGACTGCTTAGGTGAAATTCTTCGGAATAATCACCGAAGCGGAGAACGGCGGAACTGACGGGCTGTAGCGCAGCTTGGTAGCGCACTTGACTGGGGGTCAAGGGGTCGCAGGTTCAAATCCTGTCAGCCCGACCACAACAAAACCCCGCCAACCCAACTGGGTTGGCGGGGTTTTTTGTTGTCCGTTTTTTGTTGCCCGCTCGACGGCGGAACGCGCTACTTGAGGAAGCGGGACGTTCTGCGGTCGGCCAGGATCTTGCCGTTGGTCTGACAGGTGGGGCAGTACTGCAGCGCGGTGTCCGCGAAGGACACCTCCCGGACCGTGTCCCCGCATACCGGGCAGGGCTGGCCGGCGCGGCCATGCACATTCATGCCGCTCCGTTTCGCGTCCTTGAGGTCGGCGGGCGCCTTCCCCTGGGCCTGGGCCACTGCGGCTCCCAGGACGGTGTGGATGGCGTCGAACAGGATCCCGACCTTCGCCGGTTCCAGGGAATTGGCCATGGCGAACGGGGAGATTTTCGCTGCGTGCAGGATTTCGTCGCTGTACGCATTACCGATGCCGGCGATGACACTCTGGCTCCGCAGGACACCCTTGATCTGGTGCGGGTGCCCGGCGAGGATCTCGGCGAACATTTCCCGGCTGAAGGCCGGCGCCAGTGGATCCGGGCCGAGCTCGGCGATGCCGGGAACGTCGCCCGGCTTTGACACCACGTAGATTGCCAGGCCCTTCTTGGTGCCGGCCTCGGTCAGGTCGATGCCCATCTTCCCGCCGTCCGCACCGGTAAGGTGCAGGCGTGCCGCGATGGGACCCTTGCCGGGCCTGAGCGGATCGGGCGACGGTTTTTCCGTGTAGCGGACCCAGCCCGCCCTGGCGAGATGGAAGACGAAATGGAGCCCGTCGGCGTTGATGCTGACGAACTTCCCGAACCGCTCCACGCCGCTGATGGTCCGGCCCGTCAGCGCCGTGTAGGGCGGGTCGGCCGTCTTGAGGACGGCCACGGACAGGATCTGCAGCTTTTCCAGCACCGCGCCGCGCAGCCGCGTGTCGAGGAACGTGCTCAGTGCGGCCACCTCGGGTAGTTCCGGCATGGCACCACTTTGCCATACGGGATGCCGGATTGGGCGGTTCCCACGGGGCATGATGGCACATCCGGCGGCCAGGGAGTTGTGCATATACTTTCAACCGGTGGCTGTTCCCTACGCCTCCGTTGACATTGGTGATTGACCCGATGAAAGGCCCCTGATGAGCAACATTCCCTCTGATCTGTCCTACACCGCCGAACACGAATGGGTGACCGCACCGAATGCCGATGGCGTGGTCCGCGTGGGGATCACCGACTTCGCCCAGGACGCCCTCGGGGATGTCGTCTACGCCCAGATGCCTGAAGTTGGTACCACTGTTAAGGCAAACGACGTCGTGGGTGAGGTTGAATCCACCAAGAGCGTCAGCGACATTTACGCGCCTGTCTCCGGCGAGATCGTAGCCCGCAACGAGGCACTCGACAGCGATTCCGCGCTCATCAACTCCGATCCGTACGGCGACGGCTGGCTCATCGAAGTCAAGCTCGCCGAACCTGACGCAGTGGATTCCCTGCTCAGTGCATCGGAGTACGAACAACAGGTAGGCTAAAGCTAACCAGTCCCGCAGCCCGGCCACCGGAGTCCAGCAATGGACTTCAACGGCCGGACGGCGGGCGGCACACCGGAGCTGCCAGGCAGCTCCGGACGGTACGCGTTGATTGCAGGGGGACATCTGCAACGAAGGAGGAGGAATCCATGGTTGGCGGCGAACAGAACCACACCAACGGCGATTACGGCACGGGTGCGGGCGGGGCCTCGGAGACCACCTCGATCAACCTCACTCCGGTTCATGACGAGCCAACGATCGTGCCCAAGCTCTCCCCGGAGGAACGCTCTGCCGTCGAGGCGCTGCCCTCCGGCTCCGCCCTGCTCGTGGCCCACAGCGGGCCGAACTCGGGTGCCCGATTCCTCCTTGACTCCGATGTCACCACGGCCGGGCGGCACCCGGATGCTGACATTTTCCTCGACGACGTGACGGTCTCCCGCCGCCACGTCGAGTTCCGGCGCACACCGCGGAGCTTCGAGGTGGTGGACACCGGAAGCCTGAACGGCACCTATGTCAACCATGACCGCGTGGACAGCGTGGAACTGAGGTCCGGAAACGAAGTCCAGATTGGCAAGTTCCGTCTCACCTTCTACCTGAGCCCTGCCCGCGCAGCAGGACGCGTCTGATTCGGAGCGGCTGCCTGTGGCAATGGCACAACCGGAGCGCCGGGGACCACTGGTCCTGAACATCGGGGAAGTGCTCGCTCAGCTGAGCGATGACTTTCCGAGCATGACGGCGTCGAAAATCAGGTTCCTTGAGGAAAAAGGACTCATCAATCCCCGGCGTACACCCGCGGGCTACCGGCAGTACTCCGACAGCGACGTCGAACGGCTCCGCTTCGTCCTGTCCCTTCAGCGCGACCAGTACCTGCCGCTGAAGGTCATCAAGGACTACCTTGACGCCATCGACAGGGGCGAACGGCCCGAGAACCTTCCGCCCGGGGTTACCGTCTCCCCGCGGATCGTCTCGGACGAGCTGGCCGCGGAACTGCAGAACAAAGCACGCAGGCTCAGCGAGGAACAGCTGCGCGCGGAGTCGGGGGCCAGCGTGCCGCTCCTGCAGTCCCTGCTCAGCTTCGGCCTCATCGGGCACACCGACGGCAAATTTGACGAGCACGCCCTCCAGGTGGCTCGCGCCTGCGTCCAGCTGGAGAGCCACGGCCTGGAGCCACGGCACCTCCGGCCCTTCCAGGCCGCCGCGGAGCGCGAATTCGGACTCGTTGAACGGGCCGTGGCCACCCTGACCTCGCGCAGGGACGCTGCGTCGCAGGCCCGCGCGGCGGAAGCCGCCCGGGAAATCAGCGACCTTTGCCTCACCCTGCACCGGGCCCTTGTGCAGGACCGTATCTCGCGGATGGAAATCTGATGATCGAAGTCGAGATTGTGGGCGTCCGCATCGAACTGCCTTCAAACCAGCCCCTGGTTCTGCTCCGCGAGATGCACGGAGAACGGCACGTTCCCATCTGGATCGGGACACCCGAGGCAAGTGCCATCGCGCTGGCCCAGCAGGGCGTGGTGCCGCCGCGGCCCATGACCCACGACCTCCTGGTTGACGTCGTGGAGACGCTCGGCCATTCCGTGGTCAGCGTGAACATCGTGGCCGTGGAGGACAACATCTTCTACGGCCAGCTCCAGTTCGACAACGGGGCCACGGTGAGCTCAAGGGCATCCGACGCGCTGGCCATCGCGCTGCGCGCCAAGTGCCGGATCTGGTGCGCCGACTCTGTCATGGACGAGGCCGGCGTGCGCATCACCGAGCATGACGAGGGCGAGGACACCGAGCCCGGGCCCACAGTGGAGGAAGAGCGCGAGCTGCGCCGGTTCCGGGAGTTTCTTGACGACGTCGAGCCCGAGGATTTCGACGGCTAAGGTCACGTTAAGGTTAAAGTTAAGGCTGAAACTTTCGACACGCCCCGATAATCATGCGAACGTCTTTGACCTTGGGCCGTGGCAGGCCTAACGTCGAAGATACCAAGTTCCCATTGCATACGACAGCGGCGCAAGTCACACTGGAAAGTGCTACTCCGGCCGAATTACAAGCATGAATTTCTTCCGGACTTCATGGGCGTAGCAGCTGTTGCGGCAACTTCCTCAGGGGAGCTCATGACAAGGAGGATCCACGTGAGTCCGAAAGGCGAAGCAGGCGAGCTGAAGCAACCCTCGACGGCCGGCGTTGCCGTGCCCGCGAGTGGTGCTCAGGGCCTTCTCTTCACTGAGGATCTCCCCGTTCTGGACGAGGACGCCGGCTACCGCGGGCCCACGGCCTGCAAGGCTGCCGGGATCACCTACCGGCAGCTCGACTACTGGGCCCGCACCGGCCTGGTGGAGCCTGCAGTCCGCGGCGCAGCGGGTTCCGGTTCCCAGCGGCTCTACGGTTTCCGCGACATCCTGGTCCTGAAGGTGGTCAAGCGGCTGCTGGATACCGGCGTATCGCTGCAGCAGATCCGCAGCGCCGTGGAGCACCTCCGTGAACGCGGTGTCGAGGACCTGGCCCAGATCACGCTCATGAGCGATGGCGCCAGCGTCTACGAATGTACCTCCGCGGACGAGGTCATCGACCTCGTGCAGGGCGGCCAGGGCGTGTTCGGCATCGCCGTGGGCCGCGTGTGGCGCGAAGTCGAGGGAAGCCTCGCCTCGCTGCCCAGCGAGCACGCCGGCGACCAGACGTTCCCGGACGACGAACTCAGCAAGCGCCGCGCCGCCCGCAAGATCGGCTAGCGGCGCCGGCCACGAGATTTTACGCAGAAGGCCGCCTCCCGTCGGGGAGGCGGCCTTCATGCGTTCAGCGGGACCCTGGCTGGGAACAAAGCGTGCTGCTAGCGTGCGCTCCGGCTACGGCTGGTCTTGTTGGTGGCCATGAGATTTCCCAGCAGCGTGTCGTAGAGCCCGGCCGCGGTCTTGGCGGAGTCACCGGGCCAGTGGTGGACGGAATGCGCCGCGCCCTGGATCTGCTGCCAGTTGGCCTGCTCCGGGATGTGCGGAGCCAGCAGGAGGTCGCCGAACATGGACTGCATCTCGGCAAGCCGGAAAGCGTGCTCGGAGGATCCGGAGCGCACCCGGTTGGCCACAATGCCGGCGGGGGCGAGGTTCGGTGCGAATTCCTGCCGGAACAGCTGGATGGCCCGCATGGTGCGTTCGGTGCCGGCCACGGAGAAGAGCCCGGGCTCGGCCACCAGGGCCACCTTGTTACTGGCGGACCAGGCCATGCGGGTGAGCCCGTTCAGGGACGGCGGGCAGTCCACCAGGATGAGTTCATAGGCATCCGCACCGGCGAGCACCGCGGACAGCCTGCGCAGATCGCGCTTGCCAAGGTCGGGCCGGTCGTAGATCCCGGTGTACGCGGACCCGACGGCGACATCGAGCACCGCTGGGCCGGAACCATTAACGATTACCCGGCTAATCCAGCCGCTGGGCACGACGTTCTCAGCGATCTTGGCCTTGCGCGGATTTTTCAGCATCCTGCCGATGTCCAGCTTGTCGCTGGGCTGCACCCCGAGGGCTGTGCTGGCGTCGGCATGGGGATCGAGGTCAACTACGAGGGTTGGGATGCCTGCGGCCAGTGCCGCAGACGCCAGTCCGGTTGTCACGGATGTCTTGCCGACACCGCCCTTGAGGCTGCTGATGCTGACTACTTGCACTTGATAAACCAATACCTAACGCCGGTTGCCGTGTTGGGGTACGTTCCGTTCCGGTGCTGCCGGATGGTGCTGCAGGAACAGGGGCAGGCTTCCGCCGCCCCATTCATCATATGTTGACCTCGGCCCGAATCCCTTCTTATCGGGATCCGGGCATGCCTCGCAGTAAATACAGGCCCGGCAGTGAATATGGCCCGGACATGACGGATAATTCTGTGATGGTAGACACAATGATTTGTGTTTCGTCCGGCCCGTCTTACACACTGTGACCACTTACCGATACCACCCGCAATGATGCAGGAGAAGTATGTTTTCCAAGATTCTGGTGGCCAACCGCGGAGAAATCGCAATCCGTGCTTTCCGCGCTGGCTACGAACTGGGCGCCAAGACAGTCGCTGTGTTCCCCAATGAGGACCGTAACTCGATCCACCGCCAGAAGGCCGATGAGGCGTATCTGATTGGCGAAGAGGGACACCCCGTCCGCGCCTACCTGGACGTTGACGAGGTGGTTCGCGTTGCCAAGGAGTCCGGCGCGGACGCCATCTACCCCGGTTACGGCTTCCTCTCCGAGAATCCGGACCTTGCGCGTGCCGCGAAGGCCGCAGGCATCACCTTCGTGGGCCCGCCCGCGGAGGTCCTGGAACTCGCCGGCAACAAGGTGGCCGCCCTGGAGGCCGCCCGCAAGGCTGGCGTCCCCGTGCTGAAGTCGAGCGCGCCGTCGAAGGATCTCGACGAACTGATCGCTGCTGCGGATGAGATCGGCTTCCCCATCTTCGCCAAGGCTGTGGCAGGCGGCGGCGGGCGCGGCATGCGCCGCGTCGACACCCGCCAGGCCTTGCCGGAGGCGCTGCAGTCCGCCATGCGCGAGGCCGACGCGGCCTTCGGTGACCCCACCATGTTCCTTGAGCAGGCCGTGCTCCGCCCTCGCCACATCGAGGTGCAGATCCTGGCCGACGCTGAGGGCAACGTCATGCACCTCTTCGAACGCGACTGTTCCATCCAGCGCCGCCACCAGAAGGTCATCGAGATCGCCCCGGCCCCCAACCTGGACGAAGGCATCCGCCAGGCCCTCTACCGGGATGCCGTGAAGTTCGCCAAGGCCCTGAACTACGTCAACGCCGGCACGGTCGAGTTCCTTGTGGACACCGTCGGCGAACGCGCCGGCCAGCACGTCTTCATCGAAATGAACCCCCGCATCCAGGTGGAGCACACCGTCACCGAAGAGGTCACCGACGTCGACCTCGTCCAGGCCCAGATGCGCATCGCCGCCGGCGAGACCCTGGCTGACCTGGGCCTGTCCCAGGAGACCGTCTTCCTCAAGGGCGCCGCGCTGCAGAGCCGCATTACCACCGAGGACCCGGCCAACGGCTTCCGGCCCGACGTCGGAAAGATCACCGGGTACCGATCCGCCGGCGGCGCCGGCGTCAGGCTCGACGGCGGCACCGTCTACTCGGGTGCCGAGATCAGCCCGCACTTCGACTCCATGCTCGTGAAGCTCACCTGCCGCGGCCGGGATTACCCCGCCGCTGTTGCCAGGGCGCGCCGGGCACTGGCGGAGTTCCGCATCCGTGGTGTCTCCACCAACATCTCTTTCCTCCAGGCCGTGCTGGACGATCCGGACTTCATCGCCGGCAACGTGGCCACGTCCTTCATCGACGAACGGCCCGAACTGCTGAAGGCGCGCGTCTCCGCCGACCGCGGCACCAAGCTGCTGACGTGGCTCGCCGAGGTCACTGTGAACAAGCCGAATGGCGAACTTCCGGTCCACAGCGACCCGGCGGACAAGCTCCCCTCGGTCAAGGGCATCGCGGCCCGCCCCGGCTCCCGCCAGCGGCTGCTGGAACTCGGACCGGAGGGCTTCGCCAAGGCGCTGCGCGAGCAGAAGGCGGTCGCCGTCACGGACACCACGTTCCGCGACGCCCACCAGTCCCTGCTGGCCACCCGCGTCCGCACCAGGGACCTGCTGGCCGCCGCACCCGCGGTCTCCACCCTCCTGCCGGATCTGCTGTCCGTTGAGGCCTGGGGCGGCGCTACCTACGACGTCGCCCTGCGCTTCCTCGGCGAGGATCCCTGGGACCGGCTCGCCGCGCTGCGCAAGGCCCTGCCGAACGTCTGCCTGCAGATGCTGCTCCGCGGCCGGAACACCGTGGGCTACACCCCGTACCCAGAGGAAGTGACCGAGGCCTTCGTCAACGAGGCAGCGGCCACGGGCATCGACATCTTCCGCATCTTCGATGCACTGAACGACGTCAGCCAGATGGCACCTGCCATCCGCGCCGTGCGGGCCACCGGCACCGCCGTCGCCGAGGTGGCGCTGTGCTACACGGGCGACATGCTGGACCCGGACGAGAAGCTCTACACGCTGGACTACTACCTGGGCCTGGCGGACAAGATCGTCGAAGCGGGCGCCCACATCCTGGCCATCAAGGACATGGCGGGCCTGCTGCGTCCGGCAGCTGCCGCGAAGCTCGTCTCGGCACTGCGGGAACGCTTTGACCTCCCGGTCCACCTGCACACCCACGACACCGCAGGCGGCCAGCTCGCCACCCTGCTCTCGGCAGTCGAGGCCGGCGTCGACGCTGTGGATGTCGCCTCGGCATCCCTCGCCGGCACCACGAGCCAGCCGTCGGCGTCGGCCCTGGTTGCTGCCCTGGCCCACACGGAACGTGACACCGGGCTCAGCCTGGCAGCGGTCAGCTCGCTCGAGCCGTACTGGGAGGCCGTGCGCAGGGTTTACGCCCCCTTCGAATCGGGCCTGCCGGGTCCGACCGGACGCGTGTACCAGCACGAAATCCCGGGCGGGCAGCTGTCCAACCTTCGCCAGCAGGCCATCGCGCTGGGCCTGGGCGAGCGCTTCGAGGCGATCGAGGACATGTACACGGCCGCCGACCGGATCCTGGGCCACCTGGTCAAGGTCACCCCGTCGTCGAAGGTGGTGGGCGACCTCGCCCTGCACCTTGTGGGCCTGAACGCAGACCCGGCCGACTTCAACGAGAATCCGCAGAACTACGACATCCCGGACTCCGTCATCGGCTTCCTGTCCGGCGAACTGGGCGATCCTCCGGGAGGCTGGCCGGAACCGTTCCGCACCAAGGCCCTCCAGGGCCGGAGCATCAAGGTCCGCGACGCCGAACTGAGCGCCGAGGACAGTGCGGCTCTCCGCGGCGACTCGAAGACCCGCCAGCAGACGCTGAACCGGCTGCTGTTCGCCGGGCCGACCAAGGACTACCTCAAGAGCCGGGAGACGTACGGCGACGTTTCGGTCCTGGACACCCGCGACTACCTTTATGGTCTGCAGCGCGGCGAGGAGCACGTGATCCAGCTCGAAAAGGGTGTGCGCCTCATCGCGTCCCTGGAAGCTGTGTCGGAGCCGGACGAGAAGGGCATGCGCACGGTCATGTGCACGCTGAACGGGCAGTCCCGCCCGGTCTCGGTGCGCGACAAGTCCGTGGTCAGCAATGTGAAGACGGCAGAGAGGGCGGACGCGTCCGTGCCGGGTCACGTCGCAGCTCCCTTCGCAGGCGCAGTGACGGTCACCGTCAAGGCGGGCGACACCGTCAAGGCAGGCGACACCGTTGCCACCATCGAAGCGATGAAGATGGAGGCATCCATCACGACGCCGGTGGGCGGCAAGGTGACGCGGCTGGCCATTTCCGCTGTGGAACAGGTGCAGGGCGGTGACCTGCTGATCGTCGTCGACTAGGCGACTGTTGAGCAGGTGCCCGGCGGGCAGAATGACCGCTGACTAGCCTGCAGGGTGGCCAGCGGCCGCCCTGCAGGTAGGGTGGAAAACAGAAAAAAAGTTGTGGGGACGGCGCCAAGCCGCCCCCACAGCCATTTCCGAACCACACCGGCAGCCCGGAACTCCACCGGCAGCCAGTACAAGACAGAGCGGAAGCCATGACGCAGACCAATACGCCCAAGCCCGGGCCGCGCCCCGACAGGCCCCCCGTCATCGATGTTGCGGGGGAGGCTGGAACCCGTCCCGGCGGCGTAACTCTGGCGGACGCTGCGGACGCGTCGCCGTCCGCCGCCGGCGTGGCCCCGTCCGACGCCACCGGCGTGGCGCCGACAGGGGACATCAGCGTGGTGACTGTTTCCGACGCCCAAGGACCGCACGTCAGCCGGGTCGCTTTCGGCAGTGGGTGGCGTGGTGCAGCAGGGAATGGCGCCGGCAGCCATACCCGTCGTGACGGCGGGTCCAGACAGCGTCAGCACGGCGGGCGTCAGCACGGCGGGCTTCAACGCTGCGGATGTCGCTATTGCGGATGTCAACGCAGTGGATGTCAGCGCCGGGGACCAGGATCAAGCAGTCACAGCCGCAAAGGGCACGGAGCCGGCCGGCGCGGATTCGGCAGCCGATTTCGCCGCCGCCGAACCGGCGCCGGCGGACCAAGCCAGGGAGCTCCCCGGGCGCCGCGAACGCCCCGAGGGACCTGAGCCCGCTGCCGCCCTGACCGCCGACCGTCTCCTCACCAGGTCCGCAGCCGCACCGGTCTCGGGCTGGCGCCGGTGGCTGTACCAGGTCACCCTGGGCTACGTGAACCTGGGCGACTCGGACCAGGTCCGTATCCAGCGGGCCATGGAGCACCGCATCGCCCTGCGGCTGGGGGAGCGGACCCGGTATGTGCCGGTGCTCTCGCGCAAGGGCGGAGTGGGCAAGACCACCGTCACCACGCTCCTCGGCATGGTGCTGGCGGAGCTGCGTGAGGACCGGGTCATCGCGATGGACGCGAATCCGGACCGGGGCACGCTCTCGGACCGTTCCCCGGGCAGGGCTGATTTCACGGCGCGCCAGCTGGTTAAGGACAGGTTCACGGTGAACTCGTTCGCACAGCTGTCCAATTACACCGCGCGCGACGGTTCGCGCCTCGATGTTCTCGCGTCCGACACAGACCCCATGGTGGCGCACGCCTTCGACGACGCCGACTACCGTGCAGTCACCGACATCCTGGGCCGGTACTACTCCATCGTGCTGACTGACTCAGGCACCGGCATGGTGCACTCGGTCATGAAGGGCACGCTGGAAAAGGCCGACGCCGTGGTGCTCGTTTCGGGCGGCAGCGTGGATGAGGCCCGGCTGGCGTCCGAAACGCTGTCCTGGCTTGAAGCCCATGGCCGCCAGGATCTCGTCGCCAAAGCCACCGTGGCCATTAATATGGCCGCCGGTGACCGCACCCTGGTCAACATCGACGAAATCGAGCAGCACTTCCTGTCCCGGGTCAAGAATGTGGTGCGGATTCCGCACGACCGGCACCTGGCGGAAGGTTCGCGGATCCGCCTCGGCCAGCTGAAGCCGGCCACCCGCGCCGCGGCCGTGGAGCTGGCAGCGCTGGTTGTGGACGAACTGCAGCAGGCCTGAGCCCCCCGCCTAGGCGCGGGTGGGCTTCGGCGACGTGTACATTTCGTCGATCACCGCTTCGAAGTCCTTCATGACCTGGGCGCGCTTGACCTTCATGGATGGGGTCAGGTGGCCGGAGGCTTCGGTGAAGTCGCTCGGCACGATCCGGAAGGACTTGATCGCCTCCGCCTGCGACACCGACTGGTTGGCCTGGTTGATAAGCTCCTGCACGGCGGCCTTGACCTCGGCATGGCCAGCGGCGTCGCCCAGGGGCGTGTCCGCCGGCAGGCCGTGGCGCTGCAGCCAGCCCGGGAGGGCTTCCTCATCGAGAGTCACGAGGGCGCCGATGAACGGGCGGTTGTCACCCACCACGAGTACCTGTGACACCAGCGCATCAGCCCGGATCTGGTCCTCAAGCAGTGCGGGAACCACATTCTTGCCGCCGGCGGTGACGATGATTTCCTTCTTCCGGCCGGTAATCAGCAGGTAGCCGTCCTCGTCGAGCTGGCCGATGTCCCCGGTGCGGAACCAGCCATCAGCGAACGACTCCTCCGTCAGGTCGGGGCGCTGGTAATACCCCTGCATGACGCAGATGCCCTTGACCAGGATCTCGCCGTCGTCGGCAATCCGGACGCTGTTGCCGGGAATCGGGGCGCCGACGGTGCCGATCTTGATCCGCTCGGGCGTGTTGACGCTGACAGGTGCCGTGGTTTCGGTGAGGCCGTAGCCCTCCAGGATCTGCAGGCCGATGCCTTGGAAGAAGTGGCCCAGCCGCTCGCCCAGCGGGCCTCCGCCGGACACCGCATGGGCCACCTCGCCGCCCATGGCGGCCCGAAGCTTGCCGTAGACGAGCTTGTCGAAGACCGCGTGCCGGAGCTTCAGGCCCAGGCCGGCGCCGCCTGCCTGCCGTGCACGCGAGTAGGCGATCGCGGTTTCGGCGGCCTTGTGGAAGATCGCACCCTTGCCGCCGTCCTCGGCCTTGGTGAGCGCCGAGTTGTACACCTTTTCGAACACGCGCGGAACGGCGAGGATAAACGTCGGCTTGTAGCTCTGCAGATCGGGCAGCAGATGCTTGATGTCGGGGGTATGTGCCACGGTGACGCCGGCAGCCACGGCCAGGACCGAGATGAAGCGCGCGAAGACATGCGCCAGCGGCAGGAACATGATGGTTCGGGACTGCTCGTTGACAACGCCGCTCAGGGAGGTGGCCAACGCGTTCTCGGACAGCTCCACGAAGTTTCCGTGGGTGAGTTCGCAGCCCTTGGGCCGGCCGGTGGTGCCGGAGGTGTAGATGATGGTGGCGAGGTCGCGGAGCCCGGCGGAGCGCCGTCGGGCGTCGAGCTCGTCATCGCTGACCGCGGCCCCGGCCGCACGAAGGGTGTCGAGGCCGTCCCCCTCCAGTTGCCATACGTGGGTCAGCGCCGTGAGTCCTTCGGTGGCAGCGGCCTGCCGGATGACGTTTTCGTGGTGGTCCGATTCGCCGAACGCGGCGACGGCACCGGAGTCACCCAGGTTCCAGGCGACCTGGGAAGGTGACGACGTTTCGTAGATGGGAACAGAAACGCCACCTGCGAACCAGATGGCGAAGTCGATGAGTGCCCACTCATAACGGGTCCGGGACATGATGCCCACACGGTCGCCCGCGCCCACGCCGCTGGCGATGAGCCCCTTGGCGAGGGCTGACACGTCAGCCAAAAACTCCTTGGCCCGAATGTCCTGCCATTGGCCGGCGGAACCGAGGCGCGAAAACAGGGCAGGATCAGATGCCTTTGCCGCTTGGCGCAGCACAAGGTCCGTGATATTGCTGTCCAGAGGGACGTTCGCCAAGGGCGGAACGCTGAATTCGCGCACGTTAGCTCCTTTGATATCCGTTGGCCGCAGCGGGTAACCCCAACCTTAGTACCTCACGCGGCGATGGCCGGCAGATCTTGGTTACCCGCCGGTAACTTTACGGCGCAGAACTGCGGGGCGCCAGTGTGCCGGACGTGTCGTGGGTGTGTCGTACCTGCGAAGAGGCTCTGCGGCGACACCTAGAATGGGGGACTATGCAGCCCTCCCCGCCCCACGAGCAGCCCTCCCCGCCACTAGACTCCGGCCGGGGCGGCCTGCCAGTGGAATGGGCGTCCGGGCGCGGGGTATCCTCCGGGCGCGGGGTATTACGGCGGCCAATGGCACGGCGCCCGGTATCGGGGTACGGTGGCCAGTTGGCCGGCCACCGCCTGTTCCGGCAGCAGTTGCGGCTGGGCCGGCGGGGACTTGCCATCGGCATTGATATTGGCGGCACCAAGGTTGCCGCCGGCGTGGTGGACGCCGAGGGCCACATCCTGCGCGAGACGCGCCGGTCCACGCCGGGCAGCGATCCGCGTGCGGTGGAGCGCGTCATCGTCGAACTCGTCGAGGAACTGAGCTCCAGTGCCCGGATCAGATCGGTGGGCATTGGAGCCGCCGGGTGGATGGATCTCGACGGCGGTACGGTGCTGTTCAGCCCGCACCTCGCCTGGCGGAACGAACCGCTGCGGGAAAATCTGCAGCACCTGCTGCGGCGCCCCGTCATGCTGGTTAACGACGCCGACGCTGCGGCCTGGGCCGAGTGGCGCTTTGGCGCCGGGCAGGGGCAGGACCGGCTGGTCTGCATCACCCTTGGCACCGGCATCGGCGGAGCCATGGTGATGGACGGGCACGTTGAACGCGGCAGGTTCGGCGTGGCGGGGGAGTTCGGCCACCAGATCATCATGCCCGGCGGGCACCGGTGCGAGTGCGGCAACCGTGGGCTGCTGGGAACAGTACGCATCAGGCAACGCCCTTGGCCGGGAGGCCCGGGAACTGGCCTTGGCCAACTCGCCGGTGGCTCAGGAACTTCTCAAGGCCGTGGACGGAAGGGCCGAGCTCATCACCGGAGCCACGGTGACTGAACTGGCCATCGCCGGCGACGCCGCCTCCCGGGAACTTTTGGAGGACGTCGGGAACTGGCTCGGGCTGGGGCTGGCGAACCTTGCGGCTGCCCTCGATCCCGGGAAGTTCGTCATCGGCGGCGGTCTTTGCGCAGCCGGCGAACTGCTGGTGGCCCCGGCGCGCAAGGCCTTCGCACGCAACCTGACCGGCCGCGGATTCCGTCCGGCCGCAGAAATCGAGCTGGCGGCCCTTGGGCCCAACGCCGGCCTGATCGGCGCCGCCGATCTGTCGCGGGTCAGCAGCCGCACGCACCGCTGACCCCGATCCGCCGCTGACGGGAGCGTCAGACCCGGGCGCCGTCGTCGTTCTCGTCTTTCTCCTGCGGCAGCTTCATGATCAGATACACCACAGACCCGATGAAGACGGCCACCATGCCGAGAATTGCCAGCAGCGGCGCGGAGCGCCAGAACATGGACGACAGGACCAGGGCAACCGGAGCGCCCACGGCGCCCAGCCACGCCAGCATCGTCAGCGGATCCGTCGCCGATAGCTTGGGGGGCTCCTCCGGGACGAACCCGCCGTCGTCGTCCTCGACGCTGTAGTCGCGCGGATCTCCCGCGCC
The DNA here is from genome assembly GCF_030817195.1 of Arthrobacter globiformis. Classification (NCBI taxonomy): domain Bacteria; kingdom Bacillati; phylum Actinomycetota; class Actinomycetes; order Micrococcales; family Micrococcaceae; genus Arthrobacter; species Arthrobacter globiformis. Next base: position 2,103,277 of record NZ_JAUSYZ010000001.1, read on the forward strand.
GGCCGGAACGTCGCCCTGTCCGGACCGGGCGGCCTGTCCGGACCGGGCGCCCTCCTGCTGCCCGGGTGCTTTCTCCCGGTCGGCAGCCTGCTGCCGCTCGGCGGCCGACAGTTCGCGTGGCGCCCTGGGGGCCAGGCCCAGGGGATCGAAGTCGGTAAAGTGCTTTGCAGCGCCGTCCGGACCCGAACCGTCCGGTTGTTTTGCCGGTGCAGGGCCTTCTTCCGGCGCAGGGCTGGCGTCATCGCTGGTAGCCGTGCTGTGCCGGGGTCCGCTGTGATGGCGCGGAGACCCGGGGACCGGAGAGTCCCCGTCGCCGGGGGCGATGTCCGCATCGGGAACCGGGGTGTCGCCCTCCTGGAGCCTGGCCACCAGGTCGAGCCAGACGGCGTCGTCCTGGTTGGCACTCGGATCGGACGAATTCGAATCGGGCCTATTCATCTGTCGCGCCCTTCTGGCTGGCTGTCGCGGAGTTGGCGGGTCCCTGGCGGATGTCCGCCACCACGGAGCGGATGAAGTCCACCGAGCCGCTGAAGATCTGGCCGGCGTCGTGGTCCAGCGTGGCCACGTGGTAACTGTTGTCCAGCCGGGTGAGCTGCAGCGGGGCGTGGGTAAGTCCGCGCCGCAGGGCCGTGATGCTGGAATCGGACACAACGTGATCCACGGTGGAGCGGAACACGCGCACGGGTGCTGTGATGCGTGGCAGCAGCCGGACCGTGTCCTTGAACATCTTATTCAGCTCGTGGGCGGCTGCCACGGGGGTCCGGGAATATGCGCCCTCGTCGACGCCCTGCTTCCGGATGTCGTTGGCGATGGCCGGCGTGCTCTTGAGGACCAGCTTGAGGATGCCGGCCAGCGGGGCCCTGCGGTCATCGATGACAAGCCCGGGGTTGACCACGATGGCTCCGGCCACAGGCCTGGTCGCGGCGATGCGCAGTGCCAGGGCGCCGCCCATGGACAGACCTGCGGCGAACACGAGGTCGCACTCGGACTCGAGCTCCAGGTAGGCGGCGTCCATGGCCTCATGCCACTGCATCCAGCGGCTGCGGGAAAGCTCCTGCCAAGTGGTGCCGTGGCCAGGCAACAGGGGCATCCTGACGGCAAAGCCGGCATCGGCAAAGGACTGGGCCCACGTACGCAGGCTATGCGGGCTGCCCGTGAACCCATGGGACAGCGCAATGCCGATGGACGGCCCGTCGCCGGAGAAGGCGCTGCTGAACGGGCTGTGATCGGGAACTGTGGTCATGACTTCTCCGAGGGTATGTGGCTTCGGGAACGCAGCTGGAAAAACCGCGCCGAGGACTCGAAGATTTCCTGGGCGTCCGCGTCCAGCGTAGCCACGTGACCGCTGTTCCTGAGCGGCACCACGTCGAGGGCTGCCGAGGTGAGCCGCTTCCGGATCAGGCTGAGCGAGCTCGGGGGGACTACTGCGTCATTGACCGATTTGAAGACCAGTACCGGGGCGGTGATCCGCGGCAGCCCGCGGGCGGCGGCAGCGAAGAGCCTCTTCAACTGGTGAACCGCAGCCAGCGGCGTTAGGGAGTAGTCGCCGTCGTCGGTGGTGGCCGCCGTCGGATTTTCCTCCGCAATGGGCACGGTGGTTCTTTGGATGTACTTCAGCAGGCCAATGATCCGGACACGCCGGTCGTAGAAACTCAGGCCGGGATTCACGACGGCGACACCCGCCACCCTGTGGCGGGATGCGGTGAGCAGGGCGATCGCACCGCCCATTGAGAGGCCGGCCACGTAGCATTCGTCCGTCCTGGCGGCCAAGTCCAGATATGCCTGTTCAAAGGCGCCGTGCCACTCGCGCCATCCTGTGCCGGCCAGATCCTGCCAGGCGGTGCCGTGCCCGGGGAGCAGCGGAACGGTGACGGCGAAGCCGCACCCGGCCAGGTATTCGGCCCACGGCAGTATGCTCAGCGGGCTGCCGGTGAAGCCGTGGGAAATCGCGATTCCGATCCGCGCATTGGGTCCGTGTCCCGCGTAGCTGAAAGCGGCGGGCCTTGTGCGGTCGCTGCTTTCTGTCATGGATCCATCGTGTCACTGTTCCGGACAATTCTCACTAGAGTAGGGTTGCATTGCAGTGCCGCCGGGCCCTCTGAACGCGCCGGCGGTAGCCTTCCGGAGAGGTAAGACACGTGTTCTATTGGGTCATGAAGCGGATCTTCCTGGGGCCGGTGGTCCGCACTCTTTTCCGGCCGTGGGTCAAAGGACTGGACAACATCCCGTCCGAGGGCGCAGCCATTATTGCCTCCAACCACCTCTCATTTTCGGACTCGATCTTCATGCCGCTGATGGTGCCGCGGCCTGTCGTCTTCCTGGCCAAATCCGAGTACTTCACGGGCACCGGACTCAAGGGCTGGCTGACCGCCATGTTCTTCCGGCTGACCAACCAGCTGCCCATGGACCGTTCCGGCGGGGCGGCCTCGGCGGCCTCACTCGAGGCGGGCATGGACGTGCTGACGCACGGCGGGCTGCTGGGCATCTACCCGGAGGGCACCCGCAGCCCCGACTCGCGGCTTTACCGCGGAAAGGTGGGGGTGGCGCGGCTGGCGCTCCAGGCCGGCGTTCCGGTCATCCCGGTGGCGATGATCGGAACGGACAAGGTCCAGCCCATCGGCAAGCGGCTGCCGAACATCCGCCGGATCGGCATGATCTTCGGAAAGCCACTGGACTTCAGCCGGTATGAAGGCTTGGCTGATGACCGGCTGATCCAGCGGTCCGTCACGGACGAGATCATGTACGAGCTCATGCGGCTCTCCGGGCAGGAATACGTGGACGAGTACGCCTCGGTCGTCAAGCTCAGGCTGGCGGGGAAGTCGGGCCAAGAGTCGGGGAAGTCGGGCGAAGAGCCCGGGAAGGGCGGCGAGGAGCCCGGGGAGGCCGGTTCGTCCCGGTCAGCTTAGCTGGCCATGACCCTTTGACCCTGTAACGCTTTGGCGCCCTGCATCTGTGACGGCCTGCGCATCTGTGACGCCTGCATCTGTGACGCCATGCCCGGGCGCATGACAGTCCGGGTGTCCCGAGCCGGTCCGGCCAACTACTCTTAGTAATGTGACTGAGCTATCTGCAAAACCTGCCTCTTCCCTGACCAGCACTTCACAGAGCGGTGCGGCCAACTATCCGGGGCTCGACAACTGGCGGGACCTTCCCATCTCCCAGCAGCCGAGCTGGCAGGACTCCGAGGTCTTCAACACGTCCGTCAAGGAACTGTCGGTGCTCCCGCCGCTCGTTTTCGCCGGCGAGGTGGACATCCTGCGCGAGCGTCTCGCCGCCGCAGCCCAGGGCAAGGCTTTCCTGCTCCAGGGCGGTGACTGCGCCGAGACCTTTGAAGGTGCCACGGCGGACAAGATCAGCGCACGCGTGAAGACGATCCTGCAGATGGCGGTGGTCCTGACGTATGGTGCGGCGATGCCCGTCATCAAGATGGGGCGCATGGCGGGCCAGTTCGCCAAGCCGCGTTCCTCCAACGACGAGACCCGGGACGGTGTGACGCTGCCGGCATACCGCGGCGACATCGTGAACGGATACGACTTCACCCCCGAGTCGCGGGCCCACGACGCCAGCCGCATGCTGCGTGCCTACCACACCTCCGCTTCCACGCTGAACCTCATCCGCGCCTTCACCCAGGGCGGCTTCGCGGACCTCCGCCTGGTGCACACCTGGAACAAGGGGTTCACCGAGAACCCTGCCCATGCCCGCTACGAGTCGCTCGCGCGCGACATCGACCGCGCCATCAAGTTCATGGCGTCCTGCGGTGCGGACTTCGAAGCCCTCAAGCGGGTTGAATTCTTTGCCAGCCATGAGGCGCTGCTGCTCGACTACGAGCGTGCGCTGACCCGCATCGACTCCCGGACCGGCCTGCCTTACGGCACCTCCGGCCACTTCCTGTGGATCGGTGAGCGTACCCGCGAGCTGGACCACGCCCACGTGGACTTCCTGTCCCGGGTCCGCAACCCGATCGGCGTTAAGCTGGGCCCGTCTACGTCCGGTGACGATGCCCTGCGCCTCATCGACAAGCTGGATCCGGAGCGCGAACCCGGCAGGCTCACGTTCATTACCCGCATGGGTGCCGGCAACATCCGCGAGAAGCTCCCGTCCCTCGTGGAGAAGGTCACTGCCTCCGGTGCCCAGGTCCTGTGGGTCACGGACCCGATGCACGGCAACACCGTCACCTCGCCCAACGGCTACAAGACCCGCAATTTCGACGACGTCATTGACGAGGTGCGCGGGTTCTTCGAAGTGCACCATGCCCTGGGGACGGTTCCGGGCGGCCTGCACGTCGAGATGACCGGGGATGACGTGGCCGAATGCCTCGGCGGTGCCGACCCCATCGACCAGGAAGCGTTCATTGACCGCTATGAGTCGGTCTGCGATCCCCGGCTGAACCACATGCAGTCGCTGGAGATGGCCTTCCTCGTGGCGGGCGCGCTCACCCGCCGCTAACACCGCTGGCGAAGAAAGACCGGCGCCGGGGGGTCCCCGGCGCCGGTCTTTCGTTTGCCGTCCTGGCTACACCACGGTGAGGGTGATGACGGAGCCTTCAGGGACCTCGGTGTCCACGGGATCCTGGTCCCGCACTGTGCCGAAGAACCCGCCAAGGACTTCGTTGACGCGGACTTGGAAACCACGCTTCCTCAGCGCTTCAGTCGCGTCTTCCACCTGTTTGCCGATGTAGTTGGGCACCTTCACAAGCTTGGGCCCCTCGGAAATCGTCAGGGTGACCGTCTGGCCCCTTGTCAGGGTTCCTGAAGCAGGCTCCTGGCTGACCACGGCGCCCTTCGGAACGTTCCGGTCATGCACCGTTTCGTCGGCGAAGACGGCTTTCAGCCCTGCAGATTCGATGGCACGGAACGCCGCGTCCTGGTCCTGTCCGCGCACGTCCGGCACTGGAATGGGCTGCGGGCCCTTCGAAACAGTGAGGCTTACCGGTGTCCCATGCCGCACGGCGGTTCCCGCGGCCGGAGCCTGGCCCAGCACCGTGCCCGCAGGCACCTCCTCATCGAACTTTTCGGTGACCTTGCCCAGCGCCATCTCGGCCCCGTTGAGTGCTTCCTTGGAAGCATCGAGGGTCTTGCCCGTCAGTTGCGGCAGGGGAAACAGCTGCGGACCCTTGGACACGAACAGCGAGACCTGCTGGAATTTGCGGATTTTCGTTCCGGCATCCGGCTCCGATCCCACCACGAGTCCGGCCTTGACGTCGTCGTCGAAGACGTCCTTGGTACTGGATTGGAAACCGGCGTCCCGGAGCAGCTGCTGGGCCTCCGCCACGGTCCTGTTCGCCACGGCCGGCACCGTACCGGGGGAGCCGGGTCCCATGCCGAAGAACCAGCCCGCGCCCGTGGCCAGAAGGGCCAGGATCACCAGGACCACAATCCAGAGCGCGCCCCGGCGCCGGGCATTCCCTTCCCGGAGCGTCCGGACGGGAGTGGCCGCGGCGCGCGACCGTTCCTTTTGTTCGTGGCGGTCCAGCTTCCGCTGTTCCCGCTTGCTCAGGGGGAGCGGGGCAGCCTCCCTGTCGTCGTCGTCGAATCCGTAGGGCGGGAGGACCCGTCGGGGAGTTGAAGAGGCAGGCTTTGAAGAGGCGGGAGTTGAGGAAACGGGGTTTGAAGAGACGGGGGCGGAAAACACGGTGGTCGGGTTGCTGGTGCGGGAAATGACTTCCGTGGGCCGCCCTGGAGGGACATCATCGCCGTGAATGGGGGACAGCAGCTCGGTGTGGTTTCCCTGGGTTCCCTGGGCGGGCGGGCTTTGCGGCATTCGGGACGGCATCCGGGCAGGTGCCGGGGGAGCGCCCATGCCGCGCGGGCCGGCACCGGGGGCCGTGCCCGCCGCCGCGGCCGCTTGGATGGCGGCGGGGGGTTGCAGATCAAGTTCGGAGTCGGTGAGGTTGGTCCGGATATGACGGAGTTCCGCGAGCAGGGCGTTGCCGTCCACCGGCCGCTGCTCGGGGTCGCTGGCCGTACACCACTGCACGAGTTCGTCCACTTCCCCCGCGAGGCCTGGAACCAGGCCTGAGGGGGCACCCACAGCGGAATTCACGTGCTGGTAGGCCACCTGGATGGGGACCTCGCCGTCGAACGGCTGGCGTCCGGTGAGCATCTCGAACAGCATGATGCCCGTGGAATAGATGTCGCTTCGTGCGTCGGCCGGCTTGCCAAGGACCAGTTCCGGCGAGAGGTACGCGACGGTGCCGATCAGGGCACCTGTGCTGGTTGTCGTCGTCACGGCGCGCGCGAGGCCGAAGTCGCCGATCTTGATCCGGCCGTCGTCGGCGATCAGGACGTTCTCCGGCTTGACGTCGCGGTGGATCAGGCCGGCGGCATGCGCAGCCCCGAGGCCTTCCACCACCGGATCGATGAGTGCCAGGGCCAGCCGGGGGGACAAGGCGCCCTTGCTGTGGATGACGTCGCGGAGGGTGTGCCCCTTGATGTACTCCATCACGAGGTAGGCGGTGTCGCCATCGTGCCCCTGGTCGAGGACGCCCACCACGTGCGGGTGTGAGAGCTTGGCGGCTGCCCGTGCTTCGCGGGCCAGGCGGTCCAGGAAATTGGCGTCGTTGACCAGGTGGGGATGCAGGACTTTCAGGGCAACATCACGGTCCAGCCTCTGGTCCGTGGCCACATACACGGTGGACATCCCGCCCCGCGCCAACCGGGACTTCACCTGGTAGCGGTTGTCCACCAGGGACCCAACGAGACTGCCTAAAGCGTTTTCCTGCACTCTTCGATACTAAGTGCTGCACGGAAACGGGTCCGAATCAACATGCGATCCGGACCCGTATCGTTATGCTCCCGGGAGCGGGGGTTTCCCGGCCCCGGGGTCAGTTGAGGGCGTCAGCTGAAGTTCTTGCGGTGTGCCTTGATGGCTGCGACGTAGTGCTTGGTGTCAGTGAACATTCCGTGCTTGTTGACCGAGTACTGCCCCTGGTAGTAGCCGGCGATGGCGTAGTCCAGGTTCTTGCTGGTCCGGATCAGCTGGCGGATGATTGCGATTCCGGCGGTGGCGTTGTCATACGGATCCAGCAGGTTCAGCTTCCGGCCCACAAGGTCGGATGCCCATTCGCCCGAGGAGGGGATGACCTGCATGGTGCCGATGGCGTTGGCCGGAGACACTGCCCGCTGGTTGAACCCGGATTCCTGGTATGCGAAGGCCTGTGCCAGCGCCGGGTCCACGCCCATCCGCCGTGCCGTGTCGGCCACGATGGACTGCATCTGGGCTAGCGACGGAACCGGCGAGGCGTTGAGCAGCGCCTTGTTCTTGTTGGCCGAGCTGACCACGGCTGCCGGGTAGGTGTAGCCGAGGAACGAACTGGGCACGAGCGGCGTGACGCTGGATGCCGGCTGGACGGCGGCGGCCTTCCCGGGAATCGCGAGCTTCTGGCCGGGGTAGATGATGCTGGTGACTTTCAGCCGGTTCGCAGACAGGATGTCCGCGAGCTTGACGCCGTGCCTGGCCGCGATGCCGGACAGCGTGTCCCCGGACTTGATGACGTAGGAGGCTGAGCGGGTGGCGGCCGGTGCTGCCGATCTGGCCGGTGCCGCCGCGACAGCCGTGCCGGCACCGAGGCGGATCTTCTGGCCGGGGTAGATGATCGACGTCACCTTGAGCCCGTTCCAGCTGAGTACCTGGGAGAGCCTGACGCCGTGCCGCCCGGCGATGCCGCCCAGGGTGTCGCCGGACTTGACCGTGTATGTCCTGGCGGCGGTGCTGGCAGGCGCCGCAGCAGTCCGAGCCGCGGCTGCCTTCAGCTTGATCCGCTGCCCCGGGTAGATCACGGAGTTCGACTTGAGGTTGTTGAGCTTTAGCACGGCAGTGGTGCTTAGCCCGTACCGGCCGGCGATGCCGCTGACCGTGTCCCCGCGGGCCACCGTGTGGGCCGACGGGGTGACGCGGGTGGGCTGCAGGGCCGACGGGAGCGCGGCGGACACGGAGGCTGCGGGGATGATGCCTGCTTTGACTGCTGCTGCCTGGGCCTCAATGGCGGCGGCGAGTGTCGCGGGCACGGTTTGGGGCCGGGCGTCGGCATCGGCGGGCTGGGCGACCGCAAGGGAGGAAAGCATGACGGCCGGGAGCGTGGCCGTCGTGGCCGCGATCAGGGGCAGGCCCGGCCGGGGTGACTGCTTGGTGGAGCGGGTCGTCGTCATGGGAAAGATCCTCTTCTCAGCGGCGAATGCTGTCGGTCATGCCAGTTGCTCGTGGTACCAATGTTACTGATGTTAATTGTGTTGCGAATGTTATCTATGTGAATCTCTCACGATTTTTCGTTTAGCACAAGAACGGGCTCTCACGCGGGAAATCTGTCCGGCTGGGAGTGTCGCGCGCGAAAATGGAGCGGCCGCACACGTGAGCTGTTTCGACTAGGCTTGCGGGTGCCCGCCATGGCAACCTTGACCCGTGAGTACTGTAGAAACCCTTGTAGGCGACTGGCTGCCCCTGCCCGACGTCGCCCAGTTGCTGGATGTGTCCATTACCAAAGTCCACGGGCTCCTTGACGAGCGCGCGCTGGCGGCCCTGCGGATTGGGGAACGGCGGATCCGTTCGGTGCCCGCGGCTTTCCTCCAGGACGGCCACGTCGTGGACAGCCTCAAGGGCACGATTGTGGTGCTGTCAGACGCCGGCTTCTCGGACGAAGAGCTTATCGGCTGGCTTTTTACCCCTGACGAGTCGCTGCGCGGGAGGCCCATCGATGCCCTCCGTGAGGGCCGCAAGACGGAAATCCGACGCCGGGCGCAGTCCCTGGCCTGGTAATAAAAACCAGCCTGGTAATAGAAACGCAATCAGGTAACGAACCCAGGCGAGGCAACTGACCCAGCCTGATGGACGGGCCGGGCCAGCCGATCAGGCGGCCCGGCTCACTGTCGCCTCAGCCAGCCGCCGCAGCGCGGTCTTGGGGAGGTCGTCCAGCGGCAGGACCTCCAGTGCCGCGTACGCCGCCGCACCGAATTCCTCGATCAGCACTTCCGTAGCCTGCAGCGCCCCGCAGTCCGCGATGATCCGGCGGATCTCCGCCACGTCTTCCTCGCTCAGTTCGGGGCTGCCAAGCTTTGAGTCGATGAACGCGGACTCCTCGGGGGTGGCCAGGTCCAGGGCGAAGGCCACGAGAACCGTCCGCTTGCCTTCCCGGAGGTCGTCTCCCGCGGGCTTTCCGGTGGTGACGGGGTCCCCGAAAACGCCCAGGACGTCGTCGCGAAGCTGGAAGGCCTCGCCCAAGGGGAGGGCGAAGGCGGAGTAGCCGCGAAGCAGTTCGTCCGAGGCTCCGCCGAGCGCGCCGCCCAGGGCGAGCGGATGTTCCGTCGAGTACTTGGCCGACTTGAAGCGGATGATCGACTGGGCGCGGCTGACGGCCCCGGCGCGGTCCCGGACCGGCCCGGCCACCTCTTCGAGGATGTCCAGGTACTGGCCGGCCATGACCTCCGAACGCATCAGGTTGAAGATCAGCCTTGCCCTGCTTCCGGAGGCTGCCGTTTCGCCGATGTCGGTGAAGGCTTCCTCGCTGAAGGACAGGCAGAGGTCTCCGGCCAGAATGGCCGCGGCGTGGCCGAAGCGTTCGCTGTCGAGGGCCCAGCCCTGGGACTCGTGGAGCTGGCTGAACCGGCGGTGCACGCTGGGTCCGCCGCGGCGGGTGTCCGACCGGTCGATGATGTCGTCGTGGATCAGGGCTGCCGCCTGGAACAGCTCAAGCGCGGCGCCTGCTGTGACGATGTCCTCGGCCGAGGCGGGGCCCCCCGCTCCGCGCCAGCCCCAATAGCACATGAGGGCACGAAGCCGTTTTCCGCCGGTGACCAGGTTGGAAATGGACCCCATGATGGGATCGATGTCCGGCGAGATTGCCGTCATGATCGACTGCCGGGTTGTCAAAAAGTCTGTGAGCTTTCCCGCTACGGCGGCGACGAAGTCCGCCTGTTCCACGCGAAGCTGCTCGGCCACCATCACTTGACGGACTCGGGCGGCACGTTGGCGCCGATGGTGAAGGTGGAAACTCCGCCGGATGCGGGGACGGCGATGTTAACCGTCTCGTTGCCCGCCCGCACGAAGTCCTTGGACGCCACGCTGCCCACCGTGTTGCCGGGAACGGCCTTGAAGCCCTGTGCCTCCAGGGCTTTGGTGTAATAGGCGACGACGGCGGCCGGCTTGGCGGCGGTTGAGCCCACCAGTGCGGCGGTGGCCGGGGATGTTGACTTATCGAAGCTGCTGGCCACCACCTTCGTCCCGGGCATCACGGGAAGAAGCTTTGACGGGAAGCCCGCGACGAGCGCTCCCACGGTGGCCGACGTGCCGGGGGAAGCACTCGGGCTGGCGGTTGCGGTCGCGGACGCCGTGGCAGTCGCCACTGCGGACGAGGATGCCGGTGCCGCTGCCGCGGACGTTGCGGAACCGGGTTCCTGTGGTGTGCACGCTGACGCCGCCGCCACTACGGCCGCTCCAGCGGCGAGCAGCCCAAGGCGGGCAGGCATGAGCGTTCGAATGACCTTCACAGGTGCGGTCCTCCTGGGTGTTGATGCCGGATTCAGCCTCCAGTTTAGTCAGGTGCAGGGCATAGGATTGCAGTTGTGGGGCCGGACGAAGACAGAGAGCAGGCGGAAGCGCGGCTGCGGGACCTTCGGCGGGCGAGCATTATGCACGTCGACATGGATGCGTTTTTTGTCTCGGTTGAACTGCGGGCCCGCCCTGACCTGCGCGGCCGGCCGGTCATCGTGGGCTTTCCTGCGGAGCGCTCCGTGGTGCTGTCTGCCTCGTACGAGGCACGCAGGTTCGGAGTGAAATCGGCCATGCCCATGGCTGTCGCATACCGGCTGTGTCCGCAGGCCACCATCATCGAGCCCAGGCACAAGCTGTACTACGAAGTGTCTGGCCAGCTGATGGCGATATTTGAGTCCATCACGGAGCTCGTTGAGCCACTCAGTGTTGACGAGGCATTCCTGGACGTCGGAGGCGCGATCCGCAGGCTCGGCCCGCCGCTGGAAATCGGGCAGTTGATCCGGCGGAGGGTGGCGGGCGAACTGGGCATCACAGCGTCAGTGGGGATCGCCGCCAGCAAGTTCGTGGCCAAGATCGCCTCAACCCGGTGCAAGCCGGACGGCATCCTGCTCATCCGGCCGGAGCAGACCGTACCGTATCTTCACAGCCTTCCGGTCAATGCCCTGTGGGGTGTCGGGGGCAAGACGGCGGAGGTGCTGGCGCGTATGGGAATCCGTACCGTGGCGGACGTCGCCGCGACGCCGGTCTCCTCGCTCAAGAAGGTGCTGGGCGCCACCGGTGAGCACGTCCACCGGCTCTCCTGGGGTATCGACAGCCGGACGGTCACCCCGGTGCGGGTTGAGAAAAGCATCGGAGCGGAGGAAACGTTCGCTGCGGACACGGCGGACGATGTCCTGCTGCACAGGGAGCTGCTGCGGCTGTCCCACCGCACCGCCGAGCGGCTTCGCGCTTCGGGGCTGGTGGCCCGGACGGTGGCGCTCAAGCTGCGGTACGCCGATTTCTCCACTGTGACCCGAAGCCGCACCGTCCACACGCCACTGGACAGCGCGCAGCTCATCTATGCCGTGGCCATCCAGCTGCTGGAGTCACTGGGCAGCCGGCCCCTGAGGGTCCGGCTGGTGGGCGTCCGTGCGGAGCAGCTGGAAGCGGCCGCCCAGACATCCCTCCAGCTGAGCCTGGATAGGCGCGATGACAACTGGCGGGCCGCCGAACAGGCGCTGGACAAGGTGGCCGAGAAATTCGGCAGCAAGTCCGTGCTTCCGGCCCGGCTGCTTGAGCCGGGAAGTGGCAACTCCTGATGGGGGTTCCGGCTGACGTGATTCCCGCGACATCCGCGGGCGTGGGAAACCGTGTTCATGGGCCGAAGATCCGGGCCAGTTCGGGGCCTCGGGAGTGTTGCCGCCCGTGAACAGCGTCTTTCAGAACAGCGCCCAACAAACTATCCTTATAGATACAAAGATTTCGAACGTCTGGACATGTGTGGATCACCCGACCCGCCGCGTCAGTATGCTTGAATCCCTGGATCTGCCGAGGTTGGCAGGCCGGGAACCTGGATGGCATGCCGGTCGTTGACGGGGCAGGAACAACCGGTTCCGACCTGTCTGGACGTTGGCCTACTTAAGGAGGTCGTGATGCCGCTCTCGGAGCACGAACAGAAGCTGCTCGAGCAACTCGAGAGGCAACTGCATGAGGACGATCCCAAGTTCGCCAATTCCATGGGCTCGGATCCCGGCCGCAGCTGGTCCACCCGGCACATTGTGATTGGCGTACTGGCCACGCTGGCCGGGGTGCTGCTCCTCCTGGTGGGGGTTTCCCTCCAGAACATATTTGTAGGGGTCCTCGGGTTCGTCGTCATGGGTGCCGGAGTTTACTTTGCCACAATGCGCAGCGTTGCGGCCGGCAAAGCAAAGGCCGGCGGGCATGGCCGTAAGTCGAAGAACAAGAGCTCGTTCATGAACAGCCTCGAAGAACGATGGGATGAAAGGCGCCGCGGGGAGTCCTGAGCCGATTCTCCACTTCACACCGGCTCCACTTCCCGCCACCTCCACTTCGTACCACCCTCCACATCGCACCACCGGGGCAATCCCGGGTGGGCGCCCATAGGCCAGGAATGACCCGCTGCGGCGGGTCATTTCGCTTTAAGCAAGCGGATCTGATGCCGTGAGCCGGTGCTCCGGAGCCTGATGTCACCGCGGCTGCCGGCTGCGGACCGGTGCAATTCCCCTCCACTTTCCACCCCCGGCAAAAATCCCCGCCATTCCGCGGAAAATTGTTTGTCCAAACCGGTGAGAAATGTCTGCGCCGCGTTGACTGTGGGGAGAAGTGGAGTAAAGTGGAGCGCGTAAGAGGGTAGTGGCAGCGCGGGGGTTGTTCGGCTTCTGACGGCAGACGGGCGGTGGGACGTGTTCCTTGGGACACACTCGCCGCGTCTTGACGAAAAGGGCAGGATCATTCTTCCCGCCAAGTTCCGTGAGGAGCTTGCCGGCGGACTTGTTCTCACCAGAGGCCAGGAGCGCTGCATCTACGTCTTCAGCGAGCAGGAATTCGCGAGGGTTCACGAGCAGATCCGGGAGGCTCCGATCTCCAACAAGCAGGCTCGTGACTACATCCGGGTTTTTCTCTCTGGAGCCTCGGACGAGGTGCCTGACAAGCAGGGGCGCGTGACCATACCTCCCGCGCTCCGGGAGTATGCAGGGCTCGGCAGGGAGTTGGCCGTTATTGGGGCCGGCACCCGGGCTGAGATCTGGGACGCCCAGGCTTGGAATACGTACCTGGCAGAGAAGGAAACCTCCTTCGCTGAAACCGACAACCCCATCGCCGGCATCCTTTAGGCCGGCCCGAATCCGTTTCTTGGACGAGATCTCCAGCCGCCCATCCTTGACGACTACCTGGCTCACTTCCCCGGAGCCAGGCAGCCACGGGGATAGGCGCGGATGGGGATCTGGCCCAAGAAGCACCCGAGGCGCTCAAGGAAGGACGAAGGCGTGACAGAACCCGACGAGCCGAAGCCTACGTCCGAACGGCATGTGCCGGTCCTGAAGGACCGGTGCATCAATCTTTTGGCGCCCGGATTCGAGGCGGCTCGCCTGCGCGGAGAGACGCCGGTGGCCATCGACGCCACGCTCGGCATGGGCGGGCACTCCGAAGCCATGCTCCAGCGTTTTCCTGACCTGCACCTGGTGGGCATCGACCGTGACGAGGAAGCCCTGGCTCTCGCGGGTGAGCGGCTCAAGCCCTTCGCGGCGCGCACGGACCTGGTCCACGCTGTTTACGACGAAATCGCCGAGGTGCTTGAGGACCTCGGCATTCCCGAAGTCCACGGCATCCTGATGGACCTCGGGGTCTCGTCCCTGCAGCTCGACGAGCGGGAACGTGGTTTCGCCTATTCCTTTGACGCACCCCTGGACATGCGGATGGACACCAGCCGCGGCCAGACGGCGGCGGACGTCGTTAACACTTACAGCGAAGAGGAACTGGTCAGGATCATCCGCAAGTGGGGTGAGGAGAAGTTCGCGGGGCGCATCGCCAACAGGATCGTTAACGCCCGGGTCGCGAAGCCGTTCACCACCACCGGGGAACTCGTCGAACAGATCCGGGCGGTGGTTCCGGCCGCCGCGGCCAAGTCCGGCGGGCACCCGGCCAAACGCACGTTCCAGGCGCTGCGCATCGAAGTCAACGAGGAACTCGAAGTCCTCGAGCGTGCCGTTCCGGCAGCGGTGGATGCCATCGCGCTTGGCGGCCGGATCGTCGTGATGTCCTACCACTCGCTGGAAGACAAGATCGTCAAGGGCGTCTTCCAGACCCGCTCCAAATCGTCAGCTCCGCTCGGATTCCCGGTGGAGCTCGAAGAACACAAGGCCGAACTCAAAACCCTGACCAAAGGCACCGAGGTGCCCACCGCCGTCGAAATCGCAGAGAATTCGCGTGCAGCATCAGCCCGGCTGCGCGCAGTGGAACGTATCAGAGCCAGGAGAGCAACATGAGCGCAGCAGCTGCCAAGAACCTCGCCCTTCCGTCCGGCCCGAGCGTCCAGGATGTAGAGGCCGGCCTTCCGGGTTCGGCCCGCAAGGCGCGCACCCCGCTGTCCCTGGTCCGCTCCGCACCGAGGAAGCGCCGCGCGCCCTTTGTTGTTCTCTGCTTCGGTATGCTGGCGGCGGCGCTGATCGCGGTGCTGGTGCTCAATATCACTGTGTCCACGGCCCAGTACCAGCTGGTCAAGCTCCGTGCCGAACAGACCGCGCTCACCAAGCAGAACCAGGACCTGACACAGCAGGTGCAAAACTTCGAGGCTCCCCAGAATCTGGCTGCCAAGGCCGCAGAATTGGGAATGGTTGCTTCCACTGGCAAGGGACAGATTGATCTTTCCACGCTGACCGTGAGCGGGGATGCCAAGCCGGCGGTCAAGGGAGACTCGGCAGGAGCGGTGATCGCTGCCCCCGCCGTCCCGGGTCAGCTGAATGTGGTTCCGCCCGCCAGTTCGGGCGAGCCGCTGGCAAGCAGGGCCCCGGCTGCCGGTGAAACGGCAGCCGCCCAGCCGGAGACTCCGGCGGCTGCCAAGCCGGCGGAGGCGGCCGCGGCCGCCCTCAACGGGGGCACCATTCCGGCGCCGGAGCAAAGGACGCCGGGGCAGTAGGAAAGGAACAGGCGGCTGGTAGCCCGCACGGCAAGCAGTAGGGGATGAGCGTGGCGCAAGGCAAGAGCAGGGCAAGCAAGAAGAAGGCTGCTAACGCCACGAAGAGGCTCCGCCTCGGACTCAGCATCATGCTTGCGCTGCTGGTGGTTGTCGGCGGAAAGCTGTTCCTGGTGCAGGGACTGGACGTTGGCGGCATGGCTGAAGCTGCCCTTGACAACCGCCTGCGCCCCACTGTGCTGCCGGCCGAACGCGGCAGCATCCTGGACGCGAATGGCACCGTGCTTGCCAACAGTGTTATCCGCTACAACATCACCGTTGACCAGTCTGTAAATACCAAGACCGAATCCTTCAAGCGGCTTGAAAAGGTGAACGGCAAGGACGAGCTGGTCACCGTGTCCCGTGACCAGGGGATCGCTGAACTTGCTGCGGTCCTGGGCATGGATGCCGAGGACGTGCGCAAATCCGTCACCGGGACCAGGACGTACTACATCGTGGCCAAGGACCTCCGGCCAGACGTCGAAAACCGGGTTTCGGAACTGCAGATCCCGGGTATCTTCTCCGAAGGCAACAGCAAGCGCGTCTACCCGAACGGCTCCGTGGCCGGCGGCATTGTGGGCTTCCTGGAGAACGGAACCACCGGCCAGGCCGGCCTCGAACAGACCCAGGACGGGATCCTGCGTGGCACTGCGGGCAAGCGCGTGTTCGAAATCGGCGCCGACGGCCTCCGCATTCCCGTGGGCATCGACGAACTGACGCCCGCGCAGGACGGCAAGGACGTCAAGCTCACCCTGAACTCCGATCTCCAGTACTTCGCCCAGCAGGCCATCCAAACACAGGCGGACAAGCTCAGCGCTGAGTGGGGGGTCATCATCGTTTCGGACGTGAAAACCGGCAACATCATCGCCATGGCCGACACCAACACGCCCGACCCTAACGACCCCGGCAAGGTGGCAGCCAAGGACCGCGGCGTCCGCTCCGTCACCGCGGCGTACGAGCCCGGGTCCGTGGAAAAGATGATCACCGCCGCCGCGGTCATCGAAGAAGGCAAGGCCAAACCGCTGGACACCTTCGTCATCCCGCCGTCCCTGGTGGTGGACGGCCAGCAGTTCGACGATTCCTTTTCCCACGGAACCGAGAAGCGGACCCTGGCGGGCATCCTGGGCTGGTCCATGAACACCGGCACCGTGATGGCGGGCCAGCGCCTCACCAAGGATCAGCGCCACGACTGGCTGCAGAAATTCGGCATCGGCGAGGCGCCGGAGATCGGGTTGCCGGCGGAGGCGAAGGGCATCCTGACCCCGGCCGACCAGTGGGACGGCCGCCAGCAGTACACAGTGCTGTTCGGGCAGGGTGTATCGCAGTCGACACTCCAGACGGTCCGGGCCTACCAGTCCATCGCCAATGACGGCGTGATGCTGCAGCCGCGGCTCATCGACAGCTACATCAGCCCGGACGGGACCGAGGAAAAGGTGGCGGCCAAGCCGTCGCGCAGGGTGGTCTCTGAGGAGACAGCGCAGCAGGTGAGGGACATCCTCGAAAGTGCCGTCACGGAAGGCCAGATCAAGGAGGCCGCCATCGACGGCTACCGGGTCGGGGCCAAGACGGGTACCTCGCAATCGCCCTGCGACGACGGGACCGCAGGCTTCTGCGGCTACACCGCCTCGATGGTGGGGATGGCGCCAATGGACGATCCGCGGTTTATTGTGGAGGTGGTCCTGCAGCGTCCCAAGGGGTCGATTTACGGGATCACCAATGGGCCCGTGTTCCGCTCGGTCATGAGCCAGGCGCTGCGGACGTACAACGTTCCGCCGTCCAAGGGCACGCCCGTCAGGCTGCCGCAGTTCGCCAAATAACCCAGTTCGCCAAATAACGCAGTACACCCAAGTAACGCCCGCCAAGAAAGGCCGCGGTACACCTGAACAAACAGTTCGGTCGTGTCAGCCGGTCCACCAGCACCAACGGAGATTCAGTTGCCACAGCACCATGACCCCGGCACTGCCGACGCCCCGGAGGGGCAGGCATCCAAGAGCGGCTTCCGGCCCACCGCCGTCGCCGCCGTCGAACTGGGTGTCATAGGCCAGTCAGTGGGCGTCACCGTGCCCGGGGCCTCCGAATCGGTTCAGGTCACCGGCATCTCTCTCGACTCCCGGTCCGTGGAGCGCGGGGACCTGTATGTTGCCCTGCCGGGAGCGGCGCGGCACGGCGCGGACTTCGCGAGGACGGCGCTCGAGTCCGGTGCGGTGGCGGTGCTGACGGACGACGCGGGCGGGAAGCTTCTTGCCCTGGGGTCGGACATCGCCGTGCCCGTGCTGGTGGTGGCGGAGCCCCGCAGCGTAGTGGGCCGGCTGTCCAGGCTGATCTACCGGAGCCAGGACGCCGACCTTCCGGGCCCCTCGATGTTCGGCGTGACGGGCACCAACGGAAAAACCACCACCACGTACTTCATCAACGCCCTGCTGCAGGCGATGGGCAAGAAGACCGGACTCATCGGCACCATCGAGATCCTGGCAGGCGGAGACCCGATCCCCAGCCTCCTGACCACCCCGGAATCCACCGATGTCCACGCCCTGCTGGCCCTCATGCGGGAACGCGGGCTCGACGCCGCATCCATGGAGGTCTCCTCGCATGCGGTTTCCTTCCGCCGGGTGGACGGTGTGGTCTTCGACGTCGTCGGTTTCACCAACCTCACCCAGGACCACCTGGACCTGCACGGCACCATGGAGGAGTACTACCGGACCAAAGCGGAGCTGTTCACCGCCGAACGCGCCCGTGCCGCCGTCGTGACGGTCGACGACGAGTGGGGACGGCGGCTTGCCGCCCAGACTGGGCTTCCGGTCACCACGCTGGCAACGCTCCAGCCCGGCAGCGCGCCGGAAGCGGACCCGGCAGGGGCCGACTGGACGGTCACCGACCCGAAGCCCCGCGGCCTTGGTACGGAATTCACCCTCCGCGGCCGGAACGGCACGGAACTCCACGTGCACACCGGGCTGCCCGGGGCCTTCAATGTCTCCAACGCGGCACTGGCCCTGGCCATGGTGCTCGCCGGCGGCGCAGACCCCGCCGACGTGCAGGCAGCACTCGATGCCAAAGATCCGTTCACTGTGGCGGTGCCGGGCCGCATGCAGCTCGTCTCCACCCGGCCGGCAGCCGTCGTCGACTTCGCGCACAACACCGATGCACTGGCACGCGCCCTGGCGGCCGTCCGGTCCCCGGAGCCCGCGTCCAAGGTCATCGTGGTCTTCGGCGCCACGGGCCAGCGCGACCAGGGCAAGCGCCCGTCCATGGGTGCGACCGCGGCCCGGCTTGCCGACGTCGTGATCGTCAGCGATGACGACCCCCACGATGAGGACGCCGCGGCAATCCGCGCCGAGGTGCTGGTAGGTGCCACGGACGCCAAGGAAGCCGAGCAGCTGGACTGCAAAATCATGGAGGTTTTTCCGCGGGACGCTGCCATCCGGGAGGCCGTCAACCTGGCGGCACCGGAGGACACCATCCTCATTGCGGGGCGCGGGCACGAAGTGTGGCAGGAGGTCAAGGGAGTGAACCTTGCCCTCGACGACAGGGTGGAACTACGGAACGCCTTGACGGCACGAGGATTCACCGTTCTCCAAGACGACGGGATAGAGTCCTAGACCGACATGATTGAACTAACTGCGGCGGAAATCGCCGAAATCACCAACGGCCGGCTGCTTGCGGACCCCGACGTCACCCCGGGATCCGTGGTGACCGATTCACGGGAGGCCGTTGCCGGCTCCCTCTATGTCGCCAAACCGGGCGAAAGCGCGGACGGGCACAGCTTCGTGGGGGCGGCCTTTGACCGCGGCGCGGTGCTGGCCCTCACCGAACGCGAAATCAAGGACGACGCCGGCCGGACCTACCCGTCCGTCGTCGTCGGGGACGCGGTGCTGGCCATGGGCGCCCTTGCGGCAGAGGCTGTCCGGCGGATCAGGCACCACCGCGAGGCCGCCGGCGAGGAATTGACCGTCATCGGCATCACCGGTTCGGCCGGTAAGACCACCACCAAGGACCTCCTCGCGGGCATCCTGTCGGCTGAAGCGCCGACCGTTGCACCCCAGGGTTCCTACAACGGCGAGGTCGGCGTGCCCCTCACCGTCTTCCAGGCGGGCTTTGACACCCGGTTCCTGGTCATCGAAATGGGCGCCACAGGCATAGGACACATCCGCTACCTGGCCGACATGGTCCGGCCCGAAATCGGCGTGGTGCTCGGCGTGGGAACAGCCCACGCCGGCGAATTCGGCGGCGTGGAAAACATCGCCGCCGCCAAGGGCGAACTCGCCGAGGCGCTCCCGGCCGAAGGCACCGCCGTGCTGAACCTTGACGATGTGCGCGTTGCTCCCATGGCCGCGCGGACCCAGGCAACTGTTCTGGGTTTCTCCTCCCGTGATGCTGAGCCGGACGCTCCTGCCGTCCGGGCCGCCAACCTGGACACCAACGCCGCGGGCAACCCGGAGTTCGACCTCGAAGTGCCGGGGGAGCCCACGGTGAGGGTCACCAGCAAACTCATCGGCGAACACCATGTTGCGAACCTCCTCGCCGCAGCAGCGGCCGCGCACGCGGCAGGCGTTCCGGCTGACCGGATCAGCGCATCACTGAGTTCCCAGTCCGCGGCCAGCCGCTGGCGCATGGAGCGGACCGAACGGCCCGACGGCGTCACGGTCATCAACGACGCCTACAACGCCAACCCGGAATCCATGCGGGCTGCCCTGCGCACGCTGGCCGACCTGGGCCGGGGCCGCCGCACCTGGGCCGTTCTCGGGGCCATGCTGGAGCTGGGCGACGATTTCATCCGCGAGCACACCGCCGTCGGCACGCAGGTGGTACGGCTGAACATCTCCCGCCTCCTGGTGGTGGGCCGGGAAGCGCGTTCGCTGTACGTTTCCGCCGTGCAGGAAGGGTCCTGGGGCGATGAATGCATCTTCGCCGAGACCGTTGACGAAGCCTACGAACTGCTCCAGGAGCAGCTCGAACCCGGCGACCTGGTGCTCTTCAAGTCCTCCAACAGCGTGGGACTGCGCCATTTGGGCGATCGGATAGCATTACCCCCACGTGCCACCCCCACAACTGCCACCGAAGGGAGCGAGCTGCTGTGATTGCACTCCTGATCGGCGCTGGCCTGGCCCCTGCTGCTGGCACTGGTGGGTACGCCGCTGTTCATCCGGCTGTTGGTCCGCAAGAGCTATGGCCAGTTCATCCGCGATGACGGGCCGACGTCGCACCACACCAAACGTGGCACGCCCACGATGGGCGGCACCGTGGTGGTGGGCGCGGTCCTGCTGAGCTACGGACTGACCCACCTGATCATGTGGCTCATGAACCCGCGGTCGGCCGGGCCGTCCGCGTCGGCGCTGCTCCTGCTGTTCCTGATGGTGGGGATGGGCCTGGTGGGCTTCCTCGACGACTTCATCAAGATTTCCCGGCAGCGCAGCCTCGGCCTGAACGCCAAGGCCAAGCTCATCCTCCAGGCGGCCGTGGGCATCATCTTCGCCGTCATGGCCCTCTACTTCCCGGACGCCGACGGCCTCACCCCGGCGTCCACCAAGATCTCGCTGGTCCGTGACATCCCGTGGCTGGACCTCGCGTTCGGCGGCACCGTGCTTGGTGCGATCCTCTTTGTGCTGTGGTCAAACCTGATCGTCACGGCGGCGACGAACGGCGTCAACCTCACCGACGGCCTGGACGGGCTGGCCGCCGGCGCCGCTGTCATGGTGTTTGGCGCCTACACGCTGATGGGCATCTGGCAGAGCAACCAGGCCTGTGGCTCACCCCGCCAGGCGGGCAGCGGCTGCTATTCCGTCCGGGATCCCCTGGACCTCGCGCTTCTTGCGGCCATCATGAGCGCCGCGCTGGTGGGCTTCCTGTGGTGGAACACCTCACCGGCCAAGATCTTCATGGGTGACACCGGCTCCCTCGCAATCGGCGGCGCCATCGCCGGGTTCGCCATCCTCTCCCGCACCGAACTGCTGCTGGCTTTCATCGGCGGCCTGTTCGTCCTCATCACGCTCTCCGTCATCATCCAGGTGGGGTACTTCAAGGTGACCAAGGGCAAGCGCTTCTTCAAGATGGCACCCCTGCAGCACCACTTCGAACTCAAGGGCTGGGCGGAGGTCACCGTGGTGGTCCGGTTCTGGATCCTCGCCGGCCTGTTCGTCGCCGCGGGTCTTGGCATCTTCTACGCGGAATGGGTGGTCCTGCTGTGAACGGCTCCGAATCCCACAACAAAGCGGCGGGTCCGGCGGTAACTGGTCCGGCGCGGCTCAGCGGCCTGGTCAGCTGGGACTCCGACTGGGCCGGGCTGCGCGTCGTAGTCACCGGGATCGGCGTCTCGGGCTTCGCGGCTGCGGACACGCTGATCGAACTCGGCGCCCGCGTGGTGGTGGTTGACGGCGCCACCACGGAAACAGCCCAGGCCAAGGCGGACACACTGCGGATCGTGGGCGCGGCCGACGTTCTCCTGGGTGAGGAGGCCGTCCGCACGCTGCCCAAGATCGACGGCCTGAAGCCGGACCTCGTGGTCACCTCGCCGGGCTGGCGCCCGGACCAGGCTTTGCTCGCGGCGGCCTCCCGCGCCCACATCCCGGTCTGGGGCGACGTCGAACTCGCCTGGCGCCTGCGCGTCCGCGAAGGCCGGAAAACAGCTGACTGGCTCACCATCACCGGCACGAACGGCAAAACGACGACGGTCGGCCTGACCGAATCCATGCTGCGCGCCGCAGGCCTGAAGGCGATCGCGGTGGGCAACGTCGGCGCCCCCATCCTCGATGCCCTGCGTGACCCGGTGGAGTACGACGTCTTCGCAGTGGAACTCTCCAGCTTCCAGCTGCACTGGTCCGAGTCCGTCTCGGCAGTCGCCAGCGTCTGCCTCAACGTCGCTGAAGACCACGTGGACTGGCACGGCTCCTACGAGTCCTACCTCGCCGACAAGGCCAAGATCTACGAAAACACGCAGAAGGCCTGCATCTACAACGACGAGCAGATCGAAACCGAACGCATGGTGGAGGACGCGGACGTGGTGGAAGGCTGCCGCGCGGTGGCCTTTACCACCCTCACGCCCGCCATCAGCATGCTCGGCGTGGTGGAGGGCCTGCTCGTGGACCGGGCCTTCATCGCCGAACGCAAGGACAGTGCCGTGGAACTGGCGTCCATGTCCGACCTCGGCCCGGTGGCACCCCGCCACATGGTGGCCAACGCCCTGGCCGCCGCAGGCCTGGTGCGGGCCTATGGCGTCAGCCCTGAGCACGTGCGCGAAGGACTGCAGACCTACATCCCCGGAAGCCACCGCATCCAGCCGGTCGCCAAGCAGAACGGCGTTCTCTGGATCAACGACTCCAAAGCCACCAACCCGCACGCAGCCTCCGCCTCCCTGGCCGCCTTCGACCCTGTGGTGTGGATTGCCGGCGGCCTGTCCAAGGGCGTCAGCTACGACGACCTGGTCCGCGACCATGCGCGCCGACTGAAGGCCGTGGTACTGATCGGCAAAGACACGGCATCGCTTGAAGAGTCCCTGCAGCGACACGCACCGGATGTCCCCGTCATCCGGCAGGCGGCAGGCCACACTGAAATTGTGCAGTCAGCCGGAACCGGACATGACGCCGCACCGGAGTCAGCAGAATCCGGGGAGGCAGTGATGGCACGGGCCGTCGCATCGGCGGCACAGCTCGCCGCCTCGGGTGACACTGTGCTGATGGCCCCGGCTGCTGCATCCATGGATCAGTTCTCTTCCTATGCTCACCGTGGCGACGCCTTCATAGCAGCGGTCCGCGGGCTCGTGGAAGGGGAGGCCCGGACCGGCAAGGAGTAAGAATGGTCAGCACACCCACACGTCCCGCGGCCACCCGGCAGCGGGCGGGGGAGAGCGGCCGGCTGCTCCGGTGGTACCGGCGCTTCTGGTCAGCCCTCGAGGGAAACGGCAAGTCGCGCAACGGCTCCACCTACTACCTCATCCTGGGCACCACGCTGGCCCTGACCGCCATCGGCATCATGATGGTGCTCTCCGCGTCCAGCGTGGAGGCCATCGCGGCGGGCGAGTCGCCTTACACGGCGGCCCTCAAGCAGGGGCTGTTCGCCGGAATCGGCACCTTCTGCATGTTCATGCTGTCGCGGATCAACGTCGTATGGCTGAAGCGCCTCGCGTGGCCGGGCATCATCATCGCCTATGCCCTGCTGGGGCTCGTGCTGGTCATCGGCACCAGCGTCAACGGCAACAAGAACTGGATCGACATCGGCGGGTTCTTCACCCTGCAGCCGTCCGAGGCGGCCAAGCTTGCCCTGGCACTGTGGATGGCCACCGTGCTGGCCAAGAAGGCCTCCCTGCTGCACCAGTGGGGACACGCTGTGGTCCCCGTGGTTCCCATCGCCGGCGGGATCATCGGACTGGTGCTGATCGGAAACGACCTCGGCACCGGCATGATCATCATGCTCATCACGGCCGCCGCCCTGTTCTTCGCCGGCGTGCGCCTGTACCTGTTCGGGTTCGCGGCCGTGGGCCTCGGTGCCGTCATAGCGTTCATGGCCATGACCAGCTCCAACCGCGTCTGCCGCATCACCTCGTGGTGGACCGGCCAGAGCTGCGGCGACGGCATCGACGCCAACTACCAGTCCACGAACGGCCTCTACGGACTGGCATCGGGCGGCTGGTTCGGCGTGGGGCTCGGGCAGAGCCGGCAGAAATACAGCTGGATCCCCGAAGCCCACAACGACTTCATTTTCGCCATCATCGGTGAGGAACTCGGGCTGGTGGGGACCGTCGTCGTACTTGTCCTTTTCGCCATCCTGGGTGCCGCCATCTACCGCGTGGTGGTGGCACAGGAGGACCTGTTCCACCGGGTCCTGGCCGGAACCATCATGGTGTGGCTGCTGGGCCAGGGAACGGTCAACATGGCCGTGGTCACCGGCCTGATGCCGGTGATCGGCGTTCCCCTGCCGTTCATCTCCTACGGCGGCTCGGCACTGCTGATGTCGCTCTGCGCGATCGGCGTAGTGTTGTCACTGGCCCGCGAACAGATGGCGCCCAACATCCGGCCCCGCAAACTCCTCGGCCCGTGGCGGTTGCCCGGGCGCAAGAAATCCCGTACGAAAGCGTAACCAGCACCTGATGAAAACCGAGTCATTGTCCGTGGTCCTCGCCGGCGGTGGAACAGCAGGCCATATCAACCCGTTGCTGGCCATCGCCGCCGCCATCCGCGATGCCCGCCCCGACGCCCGGCTGCTCGCCGTCGGAACGGCCGCCGGCATGGAAACCAGGCTGGTCCCGGCCGCCGGGCTGGAACTGGCCACCATCGACCGCGTCCCGTTCCCGCGGAAGCCCTCCGCAGACCTGCTCCGCCTTCCGGGACGGCTCGCCGGCGCCGTGCGGCAGGCAGGACGCATCCTCGACGACGCCGGTGCGGACGTCCTCGTGGGCGTGGGCGGCTACGTCTGCACGCCTATGTACCTCGCAGCCTGGCGGCGGAAGATCCCCATCGTCATCCACGAGGCCAACACCCGCCCGGGCCTGGCCAACCGGGTCGGGGCACGGCTGAGCCGGCACGTGGCCGTGGCCTTCGCCGGCACCCCGCTGCCCCACGCCCGCCACGTGGGCATGCCCATGCGCCGCGAAGTTTCGGCCATGGTCAGGGCAACGGCGCGGAACGGCGCCCTGCGCAGCCTGGACCTGCAGCCCGGGAAGCCGGTGCTCATCGTCACCGGAGGCTCGTCCGGGGCGCAAAGCATCAACCGCACAGTTGCGGCCTCCCTCGAAGCGCTGTCCCGGGCCGGCGTCCAGACCATCCACATCACCGGCCGCGGCAAGTCCGTGGCGGACCAGGACGGCAACGCGCTGAGCGCCGACGGCTACCGGCAGCTTGAGTACGTGGACGGCATGGAGACCGTCTACGCCGCGGCTGACCTGCTGCTCGCCCGGGCCGGCGCGGCCACGGTGAGCGAGGTCGCCGCCGTCGGCGTTCCCGCGGTCTTCGTGCCGCTGCCGATCGGCAACGGCGAGCAGGCGCTGAACGCCCGCGGACTTGTGGATGCGGGTGGCGCCCTCCTGGTGGCGGACCGGGACTTCACCCCCGAATGGGTCCGCGCCAACCTCATCCCGCTGCTGGCTGACCGTTCCCGCCTCGATGCGATGGCGGCTAACGCGGAAAACCTTGGCATCCGAAATGCCGACCAGCTCATGGCCGACCTCGTACTGGAAGCGGTATCCAAATGATCACCAACGCAGCACCCAGCCAGGAAGCACTCGGCCGCGTGCACTTCATCGGGATCGGGGGCGTCGGCATGTCTGCCGTCGCCAGGATCATGGTGGCGCGCGGGGTTCCCGTCAGCGGTTCGGATGCGAAGGACCTGCCGGTCATGACGGAGCTCGGCGCGGCCGGCGCCCGGATCTGCGTGGGTTATGACGCAGCCAACCTCGGCGACGCCCAGACCGTCGTGGCAGGATCGGCCATCCGCGCCGACAATCCCGAACTCGAGGCCGCGCGGGCCGCCGGCCTGCCCGTGCTGCACCGCTCCGAAGCCCTGGCCGCCACCATGGCCGACGACCTCGTGGTGACCGTGGCCGGCACCCACGGGAAGTCCACCACCACCTCCATGATCACCGTGCTGCTGCAGGGCGCCGGCCTGGACCCGTCGTTCGCGATCGGGGCCAATGTTCCGGCGCTCGGCGTCAACGCGGCGAACGGCAGCTCCAAGGTGTTTGTCGCGGAGGCGGATGAGTCCGACGGTTCGTTCCTGAACTACCGGCCGCAGATCGCCGTCGTCACCAACGTGGAGCCGGACCACCTCGATCACTACGGCACCGCCGAAGCTGTGTACGAATCCTTCGACCGGTTCACGGAACTGCTGCCCGCCGACGGCGTGCTGGTGGCCTGTGCGGACGACGCCGGCGCACACGCGCTGGCGCTGCGAACCCGCGAGCGGGGCAATACCCGTGTTGTTCTGTACGGCACCTCCGAGGCTGCAGACCTGCGGCTCGACGACGGCGGCCCGGGCAGGGTGGCCATCACGACGGCGGGCGGCCGGTTCCCGCTGGCACTGCAGGTCCCCGGACGGCACAATGCGCTGAACGCTGCCGCCGCCATGGCGGTGGCACTCGAGCTCGGCGTGGACGCCCAGGCCGCCGCCTCCGCCCTGGCGGGCTTCTCCGGCGCGTCCCGGCGGTTCGAGTACAAGGGGGAGGGCCGGGGCGTGCGGGTCTACGACGACTACGCGCACCACCCCACGGAGGTGCGGGCCGCCCTGGCGGCGGCCCGGTCCGTGGCCGGCGGCCACAAGGTTCACGTCCTCTTCCAGCCACACCTGTTCTCCCGGACCCGGGAGTTTGCCTCCGAGTTCGCCGACGCGCTCAAGGCCGCGGACACTGCCCTCGTGCTCGACATCTACCCGGCCCGCGAGGATCCCATCCCGGGCGTCACCAGCGCGCTCATCACCGAGCACCTCGGTTCCGGCGGCAGCCTGGTCGGAGCCGGGGATGAGGCCGTCGCCGCCCTGGCCGCAGCCGCGCAGCCGGGGGACATCATCCTCACTGCCGGCGCCGGGGACGTCACCGCTTACGGGCCGCTCATCGTGGAGACCCTCGGTGGCTAGCACCCGGCGCCCGACTTACAGGCCGGCCAAGCCCGCCAGCCGGGATGGTGCTGCCGGGGATGCTGGCGCCGGCCGGGACGCTGGCGCTGGCCGGGACACAGGTGCTGCCAGGGGCGCGGGCGCCGCTCGGCCCGACGGCGGCAAGCCGGCCGTGATCACCGCCTCCAAGGGCGTCCCGGAAGTTAACGCGCAGGAGAAGACGCAGGCCAGCATGCCGAAAGGCAGCACGCCAAAGGCCAGCACGCCGAAGGCCAGCACGCCGAAGGGGAAAGCCTGGAAGCCCGGAATGCAGAAGCCGGAGACCACACGTCCGGATAAGCCAGGGCCGGACAATGTGCTGGCGTTTCCCGAACCGCGGGGCCGGCGCATCAGGCGCAACCTCATCGTGGCGGCGTGTGTCACGGCTGCCCTCGTGGCGGGTCTCATCGTCGCTGCCGTCTATTCCCCGGTGCTGGCGGTGCACAGCGTGAGCGTCAGCGGCACGAAGCTCCTCAAACCTGCCCAGGTCCAGGCGGCCCTCAAGCCGCTTCTGGGCACGCCGCTGCCGCAGGTCAGCGACGACGAGGTCACCTCACTGCTCAAGCCGCTTGTCCAGATCAAATCCGTCACCACCCAGGCCCACCCGCCGTCCGTGCTCGTGGTGCAGGTCCAGGAACGCGTGCCCGTTGCCCTCGTGAAGCGCGGCAACGAGTACATGCTTGTGGACGTCGACGGCGTGCGGCTCAGCACCACGGCGGACCCCACCTCCGTGAAGCTGCCGGTGATTGACGGCGGTGCCGGCACGGTCGGCAAGGACCTGTTCCAGGCCACGGCCGAGGTCCTCGGCGCACTGCCAGCCAATGTGCTGGCCAAGCTCTCCAACGCCTCCGCCAAATCCGTGGACGCGGTGGAACTGAAGCTGCTGGACGGCCAGACCGTCATCTGGGGCAATGCGGGGGAGAAGGAGCTCAAGGCCCGGGTACTGGAGGCGCTGCTCAAGGTGCCGGCCGATCCCGCGAACCCGGTCAACACCTACGACGTGAGCGTGCCGCGGCATCCGGTGACGCGGTGAGCCGCTGTATTTCTCGGGGATTAGGACGACACGCGGTGGCGGTTATTGAATGTAGCCAGCAGAGGAAATAGCGTCACAGACGTGAGTTACTTGACATAACTATAACCTTCAACTGGAACGTTAAGGTTCAGGGCTTCAAGCTCGACTCCATCAGTTTTCGCAATAGGACACTAACAAGGGACACGTAACGTGGCAGCTCCGCAGAATTACTTGGCCGTCATCAAGGTCGTCGGCATCGGCGGCGGTGGCGTGAACGCAGTCAACCGCATGATCGAGGTGGGTCTCCGCGGTGTCGAATTCATCGCTATCAACACCGATGCCCAGGCTCTGCTGATGAGTGATGCCGACGTTAAGCTCGACGTCGGACGGGAACTGACCCGCGGGCTGGGTGCCGGGGCCAACCCGGAGGTCGGCAAGCAGGCTGCCGAGGACCACGCCGACGAGATCGAGGAAGTCCTCCGCGGTGCCGACATGGTCTTCGTGACCGCAGGTGAGGGCGGTGGCACCGGAACCGGCGGCGCACCGGTTGTTGCCCGCATTGCGCGCTCCCTTGGCGCCCTGACTATCGGTGTGGTCACTCGTCCGTTCACCTTCGAAGGCCGGCGCCGCGCAGGTTCCGCCGAGGCGGGCATCGACGCCCTCCGCGACGAGGTGGACACGCTGATCGTGATCCCCAACGACCGCCTGCTGTCTATCAGCGACCGCAACGTCTCCGTCCTGGACGCTTTCCGCTCCGCTGATCAGGTCCTGCTGTCCGGTGTCCAGGGCATTACGGACCTCATCACCACGCCGGGCCTGATCAACCTTGACTTCGCCGACGTGAAATCCGTCATGCAGGGCGCGGGCTCGGCCCTGATGGGCATCGGCTCTGCCCGCGGCGAGGACCGCGCGGTCAAGGCAGCCGAGCTTGCCATCGCGTCCCCGCTGCTGGAAGCCAGCATCGACGGCGCCCACGGTGTCCTGCTGTCCATCCAGGGCGGCTCCGACCTCGGCCTGTTCGAGATCAACGAGGCTGCGCGCCTGGTGCAGGAAGTTGCCCACCCGGAGGCCAACATCATCTTCGGCGCGGTCATCGACGACGCCCTGGGCGACGAAGCCCGCGTCACCGTCATCGCGGCAGGCTTCGACGACGTCAAGGCCACCTCGCCGTCCATGGACCAGTCGCAGCCGCAGGCTGCCCCGCAGCGTCCCGCCGTGCCGGCGGCTGCCCCGCAGAGCCAGCCGTCCGCGGGCAGCCAGCAGGTCCACGTCCAGCCCGTGCACGCCGGCGTGGGTGCCGCGGGCCTCAGCAGCTGGGGGCAGCAGCGCCCGTCAGCTGTCCCCGCTGACTCGGGGTTCGACGTCGACCTTCCGTCTGTAGTTGAGCCCGACCTCACCGGCAGCCGGTCTGACGACCTGGACGTTCCCGATTTCCTGAAGTAGGAGGTTGCCGGGCGGATATCCGCCCGGCCGCTGTCCCGTTTCCTCACCTGATAGCCGGAGTTCCGATTGTTTTTGTGGCGAGCTGAAGTGCAGCCTGGCGTGTCCGTGGCGTTCACCGACACGAATGCCGGCAACCTCGCCCTGCACGTGGGCGACGACGCCGCCGCGGTGCTTCACCGCAGGGCGCAGTTGGAGCACGCCGCCGGCGTCGCGCCCCGCAGGTTCCAGTACATGAACCAGGTTCACGGCAACGAAGTGTCCCTTGTCGTTGAATCTGGAGCAGGTGCTCCGCAGGCGCCGACAGCGGATGCGCTGGTGTCCCTCGGCGGGCCACTGGCGGTGATGGTGGCGGACTGCATCCCGCTGGTCCTGGTGGGCGCCGGGGCTTCCGGTCCGGTGCTGGCTGCCGTTCATGCCGGGCGCCCCGGCCTGTTCTCCGGGGTCATCCCAGCTGCGGTGGAACAGATGCGCGCCTCCGGCGCCGAGGACATCCGCGCCTGGCTGGGCCCTTCGGTCTGCGGGAACTGCTACGAGGTGCCCGCAGAACTCCGCAACGAAGTCGCCGCCCTCCTGCCGTCCGCATGGTCAACCACAACATGGGGAACGCCGGCGCTCGACCTGCCCGCCGGTGCCGCCAGCCAGCTCGCCGCCCTCGGCGTTCCCATCGAATACCGGGGGCCCTGCACGCGTGAAAACGAATCCTTGTTTTCCTACCGCCGCGACTCCCGGTCCGGCAGATTCGCCGGACTGGTGTGGACCCATGACTGACAGTCCGGCATCCGGGGACGCCCGGACGGTACAGCTGCGGGAGCGCCTCAACGCCGTCCGACAGCGCATCGACCGCGCCGCCGCGGCGGCCGGCCGCGAAGAAAACCCGCCGCGCCTGATAGTGGTCAGCAAGTTCCATCCGGCCGAGGACGTCCGCCGGCTGGCAGCGCTTGGCGTCAAGGATTTCGGCGAGAACCGGGACCAGGAGGCTTCCGCAAAAGCGGAGCAACTCGAGGGCCTGGACCTCACATGGCACTTCGTGGGCCAGCTCCAGAGCAAGAAGTCCAAGACCGTGGTCCGGTACGCCTCCGCCGTGCACTCGGTGGACCGCTCCCAGCTCGTGGCGGCCCTGGAACGGGCCATGGCCGGCCAGCAGGAGGTGACCGGCCGTGCCGACCTGGACTGCTTCATCCAGGTGAGCCTGGAAGATGACGCCGGTGCACATCGTGGCGGGGCAGCGCCCGAGGAGGTGCCGCAGCTCGCGGAGCAACTCGAAGCCGCGGACGGCCTTCGCCTGGCGGGTGTGATGGCGGTGGCGCCGCTCGGGGCGGATCCTGATCGGGCCTTTGAAAAACTGCTGGGCATTTCAACCGGCCTGCAACGCGATTTCCCCGACGCCACGGGGATTTCCGCCGGTATGAGCCTGGACCTGGAAGCGGCTGTCCGATTCGGTGCGACACACCTCCGAATTGGCTCAGATATTCTCGGTTCGCGCCCGGCTGTGCGGTAGCGTCTGTCGTATTGGAAGTGAATGGCGGGGATTTCCGATGCTGTCTTGATCTTTGGGCGACCCGCTTCCGGACACGATTAGGAGTCGACCATGGCTGGCGCTCTGCGCAAGACAATGATCTATCTTGGGCTCGCCGACGGCGATGAACACTACGAGTCTGAGCTTTCCACCCAGCAAAAGGATGAGGACAACTCAATGGAGCATGACCGTGAAGAGCGCCGCGCGCCGGCGCCGCTCCGAGAGGTCACCCGTGAAGCGCCACCAGTTGCCGAAGAGGAATACCGCGCACCCGTGACACCCATCAAGCGTGCGGCGTCGAGCCGCGAAGAGACCACCGGACTGCGGCAGATCACCACGATCCACCCTCGCTCCTACAACGACGCCAAGCTCATCGGCGAAAGCTTCCGTGACGGTATCCCCGTCATCATGAACGTGACGGACATGGGGGAGGCGGACGCAAAGCGGCTTGTCGACTTTTCCGCCGGCCTCGTCTTCGGTCTGCGCGGAAGCATCGAGCGCGTGACGAACAAGGTTTTCCTGCTGTCGCCGTCGTATGTCGAAGTCATCGGAGACGACAAGAAAGCCAGCGAGGCCACCGCCAGCTTCTTCAACCAAAGCTAAAAAACGGCTCTTCGGATGCCAGGCAGGGACGCACCTGCCTGGCATCCGTGCTGAAATAGGGGAGCAGCACAATCTGGCACGATCCCAGGACATGGAAGTGTCCGCGACGAACATGGAGACAATGGGTTAGCTCATGGGAATACTATTCGGGCTCGTCTACATCGTTCTGCTGTTCATTTTTGTCGCTTTGATTGTCCGCCTCGTCTATGACTGGGTTCAGATGTTCGCCCGGGAGTGGCGTCCCCGAGGGGTAGCATTGGTGGCGGCTCACGCGGTCTACTCGGTAACCGATCCGCCGCTTAAGGTTCTGCGGCGCCTCATCCCGCCGCTGCGGCTGGGCGGCGTCTCGCTGGACCTCGGGTTTCTGGTGCTGTTCATCGGCCTGAGCATTGCCATGGCGATCACCAAGTCATTTGCATAACTTCATATCAGCTTGCCCGTGCCGGGGCCGATCCCCACGGATCCCCGGGCGCAGAAAACCTTTTGTTTGACGCCACAGTGTTGAATTAGAGGAACCAGACCATATTTAGGTACCGTAGTTTTGACGGCCGGAAGGCCTCCTGACGAACTAGACCAACGAGGTGACCAGATGGCTTTGACGCCAGAAGACGTTGTCAACAAGCGCTTTCAGCCGACCAAGTTCCGCGAAGGCTATGACCAGGATGAAGTTGACGACTTCCTGGACGAGATCGTCGTTGAACTGCGGCGCCTGAACCAGGAGAACGAAGAACTTCGCAAGAAGCTGGCCGAAGGCGGCTCCGGATCGCCGGCTGCCACCTCCGCCGTCGCCCCTGTCGTTGAGAAGGTTCCCGCACCGTCCAAGTCCGAGAAGGATGAAGCGCGTGCGAAGGCCGAAGCTGAGGCCAAGGCCGCCGAAGCTGCCAAGAAGAAGGAAGCCGAGCAGGCCGCACCGGTTGCAGCCCCGGCACCCGCCGTCACCAGCAGCAACGTCTCCGAGTCCGCTGCCGGCCTGCTGGCCATGGCACAGCAGATGCACGACCGCCACGTGGCCGAGGGCCAGCAGCAGCGCGACAAGATCATCGCAGAAGCACAGATCGAAGCCAGCAGCCTGGTCAACGACGCGCAGGAGAAGTCCCGCAAGATCCTGGGCGCCCTTGAGCAGCAGCGTTCTGTCCTCGAGCGCAAGGTGGAGCAGCTGCGCGGCTTCGAACGCGACTACCGCTCACGCCTGAAGGCCTACATCGAGGGCCAGCTGCGCGACCTGGACGCCCGTGGTTCCGTTGCCGCCCCTGAGGTTGGCGAAAGCAGCAGCGCCGCCGTTTAGCACGTATTCTGAAGGCCGGTGGCTGAGGATTCCTCGGCCACCGGCTTTTGCCATTAACGACGGTTCCCCGAATGAAAGCACCATGACTGACGACCTTGCCGCTGACGCAGCGCACCCAGCTTCATCATCACCGCGGCCACGGCGCGCCGTCCTGTTGTCCGTGTTCGCCGGACTGGCAGTTTTCGCTTACGTCTTTGACCAGCTCACCAAACTGTGGGTCACCAGCACCATGGTGGAGGGCGAACGGATTCCCGTGCTGCCCCCGCTGCTGCACTGGTACTACATCCGGAACTCCGGCGCGGCGTTCTCCATCGGGGAGAACGTGACCTGGGTGTTCACGATCATCATGGTGGTGGTCGCCGCCGCCATCCTGTTCCAGCTGCGCAAGCTCGGTTCCGCGTGGTGGGCGCTGGCGCTGGGGCTGCTGTTTGGCGGCGCCCTGGGGAACCTGACCGACCGGCTGTTCCGTGACCCGTCCTTCGGAATGGGGCACGTTGTGGACTTCATCCAGCTGCCCAACTTTGCGATCTTCAACATCGCCGACTCCGCCGTCGTGTCATCCGTGGCCATCATCTGCCTGCTGACCCTGCGGGGGATTGCCCTCGACGGATCGCACCACAGCGTCGAAAAGCGGAACGGGACCGGCGATGTCTGAGCGGGTGGTGGTGCCCGAGGAGCTGGACGGGACCCGCGTGGACGCCGGCCTGGCCAAACTGATGGGCATGTCCCGATCGTTCGCCGCAACGCTGATAGCCGAAGGCAACGTCGTCAGCGGCGGCAAACCGGTGGGCAAGTCCGCCAAACTCGCGTCCGGCGCCGTGCTGCACGTGACGGTCCCCGAGCGCCGGGATCCCCTTGAAGTCGTGGAGGAAGTTGTGGAAGGCCTGAAGATCCTGCTGGATGACGACGACTTTGTGGTGGTCGACAAGCCGGTGGGGGTCGCGGCGCACCCGTCCCCGGGCTGGGTTGGACCCACCGTCGTCGGCGGACTCGCCGGGGCCGGCTACCGCATCTCCACCTCCGGCTCCGCCGAGCGCGCCGGCATCGTCCACCGCCTCGACGTCGGGACCTCCGGGGTGATGGTGGTGGCCAAGACAGAACCTGCCTACACCGCCCTCAAGCGGGCGTTCAAGGAACGCACCGTGGACAAGGTCTACCACGCGGTGGTCCAGGGCCTGCCGGACCCCCTGGAGGGCACCATCGACGCCCCGATCGGCCGGCATCCCGGCCACGACTGGCGCTTCGCCGTCATCGAGGACGGCCGGCCATCGGTGACGCACTACGAGGTCCTCGAGGCGTTCGGCAAGGCCACCCTGGTGGAGGTGCACCTGGAGACCGGCCGGACCCACCAGATCAGGGTCCATTTCGCCGCGCTCCGGCATCCCTGTGCCGGAGACCTCACCTACGGGGCCGACCCGCGGCTCGCTGCCACCCTAGGGCTCACCCGCCAGTGGCTGCACGCCCGTGAACTGGGCTTTGACCACCCGCGCACCGGGGAACGCGTCACCGTGACCAGCGAGTACCCCGAGGACCTCGCCTACGCATTGGAAGTCCTGGGCACCGGCAAGGCCTGAGCCTGCGGCACGCCGGCATTAATTGTCAGGGGGTCGGCACTAGAATGGTCCGGTGACTTCCAGCAATGACTCGTTCGTACATCTCCACACCCACACCGAGTACTCGATGCTGGACGGCGCCGCGAGGCTCGGGGAGCTGTTCGATGAAACGGAGCGGCTGGGGATGCCCGCCCTGGCGACCACCGACCACGGCTACCTCTTCGGTGCCTTTGACTTCTGGCGGAAGGCCACCGACAAGGGCATCAAGCCCATCATCGGCGTGGAAGCGTATGTGACTCCCGGGACTGCGCGCGGCGACAAGTCCCGCGTCCGCTGGGGTGACGAGAGCCAGCGAAAGGACGACGTCTCCGGCGGCGGCTCCTACACCCACATGACCCTGCTGAGCTACAACAATGTGGGCATGCGGAACCTGTTCCGCGCCTCCTCGATCGCCTCCCTGGATTCGGTCTTCGGCAAGTGGCCCCGGCTGGACCGGGAGCTGCTGAACACCTACTCCGAAGGGCTCATCGCCACCACCGGCTGCCCCTCGGGCGAGGTCCAGACCCGGCTGCGGCTAGGCCAGTACCGCGAAGCCCTGGAAGCCGCTGCGGAGTTCCGGGACATCTTCGGTGCGGAGAACTACTTCTGCGAACTCATGGACCACGGGCTGGACATTGAACGCCGGGTCACCGGTGACCTCCTGCGGCTGGCCAAGGAGCTGAACCTCCCGCTCGTTGCCACCAACGACCTCCACTACACCCACGAGCATGATGCCAAGGCGCACGAGGCACTGCTGGCCATCCAGTCCGGCTCCACGCTGCTCGAACCCACGTACGACAACGGCGGCTCCCGGTTCGCGTTCTCCGGCAGCGGATACTACCTGAAGTCGCCGCGGGAAATGCGCGAGCTGTTCCGCGACCACCCCGAGGCGTGCGACAACACTCTCCTGATCGCCGAGCGGTGCGAGGTGTCCTTCAACACCGGTGCCAACTACATGCCCCGGTTCCCCTGCCCCGAGGGCGAGGACGAAACGTCCTGGCTGGTCAAGGAGGTCGACAAGGGCCTCCATTACCGCTACCCCCAGGGCATCCCGGACAAGGTCCGCAAGCAGGCCGACTACGAGCTCGAAGTCATCACCTCGATGGGCTTCCCGGGCTATTTCCTCGTGGTGGCGGACTTCATCAACTGGGCCAAGAACAACGGCATCCGGGTGGGTCCCGGACGTGGCTCCGGTGCAGGCTCCATGGTGGCCTACGCCATGCGCATCACCGACCTTGACCCACTGCACCACGGCTTGATCTTCGAGCGGTTCCTGAACCCTGACCGCGTCTCCATGCCTGACTTCGACGTCGACTTCGATGACCGGCGCCGTCCCGAGGTCATCGACTATGTGACCCGGAAATACGGCGACGAGCGCGTAGCCATGATCGTCACGTACGGCACCATCAAGACCAAGCAGGCGCTGAAGGACTCCTCCCGCGTGCTCGGCTACCCCTTCAGCATGGGTGAACAGCTGACCAAGGCACTGCCGCCGGCCGTGATGGCGAAGGATATTCCGCTTGCCGACATTCAGAACAAGGACGCCAAGCGCTACAGCGAGGCGGGGGATTTCCGGCAGCTGATCAGCACGGACCCCGAGGCTGCCAAGGTTTTCGAGACCGCACTGGGCATTGAGGGCCTGAAGCGGCAATGGGGCGTGCACGCGGCCGGCGTGATCATGTCCTCGGACCCCATCATCGACGTCATTCCGATCATGCGCCGCTTCCAGGACGGCCAGGTCATCACCCAGTTCGACTATCCGACGTCCGAAGGCCTCGGCCTGATCAAGATGGACTTCCTTGGGCTGCGAAACCTGACGATCATTTCCGATGCACTGGAAAACATCAAGATGAACCGCGGCGTCGATCTGGACCTCGAAACCCTGGAGTTGGACGACGCGGCGTCCTACGAGTTGCTGGCCCGCGGTGA
Organism: Arthrobacter globiformis; assembly: GCF_030817195.1. NCBI lineage: Bacteria > Bacillati > Actinomycetota > Actinomycetes > Micrococcales > Micrococcaceae > Arthrobacter > Arthrobacter globiformis. Next base: position 2,139,379 of record NZ_JAUSYZ010000001.1, read on the forward strand.
CACGCTGGGCGTTTTCCAGCTCGATGGCGGCCCCATGCGGTCCCTGCTCAAACTCATGAAGCCTGACAACTTCGAAGACATCTCCGCCGTGCTCGCGCTGTACCGCCCGGGACCCATGGGCGCCAACGCACACACCGACTACGCGCTGCGCAAGAACGGGATCCAGGAAGTCATCCCCATCCACCCGGAACTCGAGGAACCCCTCAAGGAGATCCTCGGCGGCACGTTCGGCCTCATCGTGTACCAGGAGCAGGTTATGGCCGTGGCGCAGAAGCTCGCCGGCTATTCCCTCGGCCAGGCAGACATCCTGCGCCGCGCCATGGGTAAGAAGAAGAAGTCCGAGCTGGACAAGCAGTTTGCCGGCTTCTCCCAGGGCATGCAGGACAACGGCTACTCCATGGAGGCCGTCAAGACCCTGTGGGACATCCTGCTGCCCTTCTCCGACTACGCCTTCAACAAGGCCCACTCGGCCGCGTACGGCGTGATCTCGTACTGGACGGCGTACCTGAAGGCGCACTACGCGCCGGAGTACATGGCCGCGCTGCTGACCTCGGTCGGCGACGACAAGGACAAGTCCGCGATCTACCTCAACGAATGCCGGCGCATGGGCATCACGGTGCTGCCGCCGGACGTCAACGAGTCCGCCCTGAACTTCACCCCAGTGGGGGAGGACATCCGCTTCGGCATGGGCGCCATCCGCAACGTCGGCGTCAACGTGGTCGAGGCCATGGTGGCCGCGCGCGAAAAAGAAGGCGCCTACAGTTCCTTCAAGGACTACCTCATGAAGGTCCCGGCAGTGGTGTGCAACAAGCGCACCATCGAATCGCTGATCAAGGCCGGAGCCTTTGACTCGCTGGGCCACCACCGCCGCGCTCTGGCGATGATCCACGAAGAAGCCATCGACTCGGTCATTACCCTCAAGCGCAACGAGGCCATCGGCCAGTTCGATCTCTTTGCCGGCTTCGACGAGGCCGAGTCCGAGTCGTCGCTCAGCATCGAGATCCCCGACCTGCCGGAATGGGAAAAGAAGGACAAGCTCGCATTCGAGCGGGACATGCTGGGCCTGTACGTCTCAGACCACCCGCTGCAGGGCCTGGAAGGCGTCCTGAGCCAGCACGCCGACCAGTCCATCACCTCGATCATCGCGGAGGACGGGCCACAGGACGGCGCCATCGTCACGATCGCGGGCATGATCACCTCACTGAGCCGCCGGATCGCCAAGGCCAGCGGCAACGCCTATGCCCGGGCGGAGATCGAGGACCTCGGCGGTTCCATGGAGGTCATGTTCTTCGGCCAGGTCTACGGGCCGATTGCCTCGGTTCTCGCCGAGGACCTGATCGTAGTGGTGAAGGGCCGGCTGCAGCGGCGTGACGACGGTGCCGTGACCCTGAACTGCATGGAGCTCTCCGTCCCGGACCTGAGCCAGGGCACCAATGGACCGCTGGTGATCACCATGCCCACGCACAAGGCCACCGAGGCCGTGGTCACAGAACTGGGGGACGTGCTGCGCAACCACCGCGGCAACTCCGAGGTCCGGGTGAACCTGCAGGGCGACAGCCGGATCGAGGTCATGGCGCTTCCCGTGCACCTGCGCGTGAATCCGAACCCGTCACTGTTCGGGGACCTGAAGGTGCTGCTGGGCCCGGCCTGCCTGGACGCCTAGACTTTCCTGCGTCCAGGTCCCGCAGCCGTTCGGTTCCCGCAGCCGTTCAGATTTCGTAGTCCAGCGGAACGGGCTGCCCGTAGGTTCCGGAGTGATAGAGCAGCGGTGAGCCGTCCTCGCCAACCTGCCCTTCCACCACTTCGACCACCACTACGGCGTTGTTCTCGAAGGACAGGCGCATCTGGATCTTGCCGATCAGCCAGCCGGAAACGTCCTTGAGTACCGGCACGTCATAGGGTCCATGAGCCCAGTGGTCGCCGGAGAAGCGTTCCTTGGTGCGGGCGAACCGGTCGGCCAGCTCCTGGTTCTCGAGCCCCAGCATGTGCACGCCGATATACGCGGTGTTGGCCACCGCCGGCCACGAGCTGGAACTGCGCGCCATGTTGAAAGTGAATCGCGGCGGTTTGGCGGAAAGGGAGGCAACGGAGGTTGCCGTGAAGCCGTAGGGAACCCCGTCATAGTTCACGGTGATGATGGCCACGCCCGCTGCGTGCCGGCGGAACATCTCTTTGAACGTGCCCTCGAAGGCGTCATCATCTGAGGTCACTGGAATCGATCTCCCTACTGCATCCGTGCCGATTGAGTCTCTAAGTACAAGACTATGGGGCTTCCGGGCGGATAGGACATTCACTTGGCCCGCAGGCACGTGGTGCGGAATGCCCGCCAACATTTGTTAACGTTTCTTCATGACCCAGCCTGCACCCCTCCCTCCGGTCCGCCCCTCTGACGGGGCCCAGGGCGCCCGGCGGCGGCCCGGCAAGGGCTGGGCGTGGGCGGCTGGAATCATCGCTGCCGGCATCCCGGCCGGGCTCCTCTGGTGGCTCCTGGCCCCGGGCGGGCAAAACCTCATTTCGGGAAACTCCGCGCTCTCCTCCGGGACAAACACCGAGGGCTGGTTGCCCCGGGACCTGGTGCTGGCAGGACTGTTTGTCTTTGCGGGCTGCCTGGTGGCTGTGCTGTTGTCCGGCCGCCGGGACGGCGGGACCCGGCGGATGCTGCTGCTCTCCGTCGCGGCAAGCGCAGCGGCGGCGGCCCTGGCATGGCAGACCGGCGTGCTGGCGGGCCTCTGGCTGGGAGGCCCGCAGGACACGTCGGCGAACGCGAGCGTGGCCTTCTCGCTGCGGTCCCTGACCGTCCTTGTCCTGTGGCCGGCGGCTGTTGCCGCCGGCTTCTTCGTCCTGCGCATCATCAGCCTCCTGCGTGCCTCCGTGGACCACGAGCCGGAAGGTAACAGCGGCGACGGCCGCGCGTGGCAGTAGGGTGGCGGTAACAGACGTCGGGGTGTGCGGCCGCGGCGCGTAAAATGTACGGGTGACCACTTCTCCGGACAGCGCTGAGCCCACGAATATCCAGGCGCCCTCGAATTCCCAGGTACGCCCGAGCACCCCCGCCGTCGACTTCCGCACCGTTGACCTGCGGGGCCGCAGTCTCAGCCTGGCCGAACTCCGCGGGGCGGTGCCCCGGGCACAGCAGCAGACAGTTGCCGACGCCGAGCAGAAGGTGGGCGACATCATCACGGCCGTCCGCCAGCGCGGCTTCGCCGCCCTGTCAGACTTCGCCCTGACGTTCGACGGGGTTGAACAGGCGCATCCGCGCGTTCCGGCAGAGGCACTCCGGTCAGCGCTGGACGGCCTGGACCCTGCCGTTCGTTCGGCGCTTGAAGAGTCCATCAGCCGTGCGCGCCGGTTCGCCGACGGGCAGCGCCCGGCCGACGTCGACATCTCCCTGGGCGACGGCGCAGTGGTGAGCCAGAAGTGGGTACCCGTGGCACGCGTGGGCCTGTACGTCCCGGGCGGCCTGGCGGTCTACCCGTCCTCGGTGATCATGAACGTGGTTCCGGCGCTGGCCGCCGGGGTGGAGTCGATCGCACTCGCCTCGCCGCCGCAGAAGGACTTTGGCGGCCTCCCGCACCCCACCATCCTGGCCGCCGCGGCGCTGCTGGGAATTGACGAGGTGTATGCCATCGGCGGAGCCCAGGCCATCGCCGCCTTCGCCTACGGCGTGCCGGGTCAAGCGGGGACTCCCGCACTGGAACCCGTCGACGTGGTGACGGGGCCGGGCAATATCTTCGTGGCCACGGCCAAGCGTCTCGTCAAGGGCGTCGTGGGGATCGACTCCGAGGCGGGCACCACGGAGATTGCCATCCTCGCGGACTCCACGGCCCGCCCGGCGTTCGTTGCCGCCGACCTGATCAGCCAGGCCGAACACGATCCGAAGGCCGCCTCTGTCCTGATCACGGATTCCGTCCAGCTCGCCGCGGACGTCCGTGAGGAACTGGAACTGCAGGCTGCATCCACCAAGCACAGCCAGCGTGTCCGCGAGGCACTGTCCGGCCCGCAGTCCGGCGTCGTGCTCGTTGACGACCTCGACCAGGGCATCGCGGCGTGTGATGCCTACGCCGCCGAACACCTGGAGATCATGACCGCGGACGCCCCTGCTGTGGCAGCGCGGATCCGGAACGCCGGCGCCATTTTCGTCGGCGACTACAGCCCCGTAAGCCTCGGCGACTACTGCGCCGGTTCCAACCACGTGCTTCCCACGAGCGGAACGGCGGCCTTTTCGTCCGGGCTGAACGTGACCACGTTCCTGCGCGCCATCCAGGTGATCAACTACTCAGAGGCGGCGCTGGGGCAGGTCAGCGGCCACATCGTCAGCCTGTCCGGTGCGGAGGACCTCCCGGCGCACGGCGACGCGGTCACGGTCCGGTTCCAAGGCGGCCGCTGACCACTACATGTAGTAGCCACGCACTACATGTAGTAATTACAGGGTTGTTATTCGGCTACATGTAGCCGTAAACTGGAGCCGAAGGAAGCTTCGGCCAAAGTACGGAAGGGTAGGGAAAAACGTGTACTGTCCGTTTTGCCGCAACCCTGATTCACGCGTGGTGGACAGCCGGATGGCCGACGACGGCTCCGCCATCCGCCGCCGCCGGCAGTGCCCCGAGTGCGGCCGCCGCTTCACCACCGTGGAAACCACCAGCCTGTCCGTGATCAAGCGCTCCGGCGTGGGCGAGCCCTTCAGCCGCAGCAAGGTCATCAACGGCGTCCGCAAGGCATGCCAGGGCCGGCCCGTCAGTGAGGACGACCTCGCGATGCTGGCGCAGGAAGTCGAGGAGAACATCCGGGCTTCCGGTGCGGCGGAAATCGACGCCCACGAGGTTGGCCTGATCATCCTGGGGCCGCTGCAGAAGCTGGACAAGGTGGCCTACCTCCGGTTCGCCAGCGTCTACCAGGCCTTTGAATCACTCGAGGATTTCGAATCCGCCATTGCGCTGCTCCGGCACGAGTCCGACGTCGACGCCAAAGAGGCGGCGGCCCCCGGAACCGACGGTAAGGGCTCTGACGGTAAGGGCTCTAAGAACACCGCGAAGAGCACGCTCTAAAGTCTCCGGTGGCGGCAGCGGAGGGGAAGCCGCAGCCGCCACCGGCTCCAGTGCAAAATACCGAAGGCGGCAGACTTTGTGTCTGCCGCCTTCGGCGTTTCTGCGGGCCGCGGTGACCGCGGCCCGCTCGGGTTCACTTGGCCAGTTCGTGCTTGACGGCGATCTCCAGGGCAGCGCCCACGATGCCGGCCTCGTTCTTCAGCTCAGCGGGAACAATTGGGGTGCGCAGCTTCAGGTGCGGCAGGTACTCGTCGGCGCGCTTGGAGATGCCGCCGCCGACGATGAAGAGCTCGGGGGAGAAAAGGAACTCGACGTGGGAGAAGTAACGCTGCAGCAGGACGCTGTACTCCTCCCAGCTGAGGCCGTCCCGTTCGCGGGCCACTGCAGAGGCCTTGCTTTCGGCGTCGAAGCCGTCGATCTCCAGGTGGCCGAGTTCGGCGTTGGGCACCAGGTGGCCGTTGAAGATGAATGCGGACCCGATGCCGGTGCCGAGGGTGATGACCAGGACGGTGCCGCCGATTCCGGCGCCCGCACCGTACCGGGCTTCGGCCAGGCCGGCTGCGTCGGCGTCGTTGATGACCTCCACGGGGCGGCCCAGGCGGGCCGTGAGCAGTGCATCAATGTCGGTGTTGAGCCAGCTCTTGTCCACGTTGGCGGCCGAGTGGACCACGCCGTGCTGGATGATGCCGGGGAACGTCACGCCGATGGGGCTGTCAGCCTCGGGGGCGTCGGGACGTGCCGAGAGTTCCTCCACGACCTTGGCCACCACCTCGATCACCGCTTCCGGTGTGGCCGGCTGCGGGGTTGCCAGGCGGAAGCGGTCGCCGATCAGCTTGCCCTTCTTCAGGTCGACGATGCCGCCCTTGATTCCGGTTCCGCCGATGTCGATGCCGATCAGCGGGGCGTTCTTGCGGGTCTTTTCGTCCTTCTTGGCCAATGGGATTCCGTTCGTGGCAGGGTAGGGGCTCGGGCTGGGCAAGGGTGACTTGCCGGAATGACGCGGGCGGTTGGCTGGCGTCAGGGAAGGGTCAGGATCTCGGCGCCGGATTCGGTGACGAGGAGCGTGTGTTCGAACTGCGCGGTGCGCTTGCGGTCCTTGGTGACCACAGTCCAGTCGTCGGCCCACATGTCCCACTCGATGGCGCCGAGGGTCAGCATGGGCTCGATGGTGAACACCATGCCAGGCTCAATCACGGTGTTGTACGCCGGCGCGGCATCGTAATGCGGGATGATCAGTCCGGTGTGGAAGGCCTCGCCCACGCCGTGTCCGGTGAAGTCGCGGACGACGCCGTAGCCGAAGCGCCTGGCGTAGGACTCGATGGCGCGGCCGATCACGTTGATCTCGCGTCCGGGGGCGACGGCCTTGATGGCACGGTTGAGGGACTCCTGGGTCCGCTCAACCAGCAGCCGTGACTGTTCGTCGACGCTGCCCACCAGGAAGGTGTAATTGGTGTCGCCGTGGACCCCGCCGATGAAGGCGGTGATGTCGATGTTGAGGATGTCGCCGTCCTGCACCACCGTGCTGTCCGGGATGCCGTGGCAGATGACCTCATTCAGCGACGAGCACAGGGACTTGGGGAAGCCGCGGTACCCCAGTGTGGACGGGTAGGCGTTATGGTCCAGCAGGAACTCGTGGCCGATGCGGTCCAGTTCGTCGGTGGTGATGCCCGGCCGGATGTGCTTGCCCACCTCCACGATGGCCTGCGCGGCGATCCTGCTGGCCACGCGGATTTTCTCGATGGTTTCCGGTGACTTGACCTCTGACCCGGTGAATTTGGCCGGACCTGGCTTGCCGACATACTCCGGCCGCTGAATCGACGCGGGAACGGGCCGCTGCGGGCTGATGGTCCCCGGGGTAAGCGTGCCGGTGGGTGCAGTCGAGGCTAAGGAAGGCATAGATTGATCATATAAGGCAGCACAGAACGCCATGTAAATTAATGCGCCCGGCGGCTGCCGTTGCGGGTTACGTTACGTGGATCACGGCGGCTGTGTGCCGTTAACCGGAAAGCGAGGAAGACCGATGCCCGAGTACTGGTACAACGTCAAGACCCACATGGTGGAGGAAGACGCGATGTCGGACTGGACCCAGCTGATCGGTCCCTACAAGACCCGGGAAGAGGCGGAACACGCACTCGAGAAGGTCAAGGCGCGCAACGAAACCTGGGAAAAGGGCGACGACGACTGATCCTCCGTCCCCAAAGGTCATGTAGCGCCTCGGGAAAGAAAGTTCCGGTTTAGAACGAATGGTTTAGAACGAATGCTCCGGACCCGGGAACTGTCCCGACCGGACGTCATCGCCATACGCCTTGGCCGCGTCGCTGAGGGCGGTCCGGAGGTCCGCGTACTGCTTGACGAATTTGGCCATCCTGCCGCCGCGGAGGCCGGCCATGTCCTGCCAGACCAGAACCTGCCCCGTGGTGGCATTCCCTGCACCGATGCCGATGGTGGGCACCGAAACGGCAGCGTCCACGGCCTTTGCCGTCTCCGCGGGAACCATTTCCATGAGCACGCAGAACGCGCCGGCCTCGGCCAGCGCAGCGGCGTCCTCGACAAGCCGAGCGGCGTCCTCGCCCCGGCCCTGCACGCGGTAGCCGCCCAGGGAATGCTCACTCTGGGGCGTGAAGCCGATGTGGCCCATGACCGGAATGCCGGCCTGGACCATCGCCCTTACGGTTTCGGCGTAGAACTTTCCGCCCTCGAGCTTCACTGCGTGCGCCAGGCCCTCCTTGAGGAAGCGGACGCCGGTGGCCACCGCCTGCTGCGGTGAAACCTCGTAGCTGCCGAAGGGGAGGTCCGCCACCACCAGGGCGCGCTTCGCGGAGCGTGTGACCGCCCGGCACAGCGGCAGCAGCTCATCGACGGTGACGGGCAGGCTGGTTTCGTTGCCAAAGACGTTGTTGGATGCGGAGTCGCCCACCAGCAGGACTTCGATGCCTGCCTCGTCGAAGATCTCTGCCGTGTACTGGTCATAGGCCGTCAGCATGGCGAAGTGTTCGCCGCTGGTCTTGGCCTGCTGCAGGTGGTGCGTGCGGATCCGGGGGAGCGGCTTCCGGGCGGATTCCGACGCCGGCGCTGCTGCTGCCGTGGGGCCGTTCCCATAGGGTGCAGGTACTTCAGCGGACGTGCGTGGATCGGGACTGCTGCTTGAGGCCATGGCAAGAGCGTAGTCCGGGACCCGCCGTGCTAGCCACCGGCCGCCAGGGGATGCCGGGTGATTCGCGTCATAGCGGGTTTGCCCCGGCGGGGGCTGCCCGGCCTCCGTTTGAGTGTTAACGCTGTGTTACGCGCCGCAGCCGCGCCAGCAGCACGCGTAAATGCTTAGTAAAGTGATCGGTGAGCTGCCGCTGCTCCGTCGTCGACGGACCGGGGCATGAACGTAGACCGGAGAAGAGGCCTTCATGGACCGCCAGCAAGAGTTTGTCCTGCGCACGATCGAAGAGCGCGACGTACGTTTTGTGCGCCTGTGGTTCACCGACGTCGTGGGCTCACTCAAATCGGTGGCGCTGGCACCCGCGGAAGTCGAAGGCGCCTTCGAAGAGGGCCTCGGCTTCGATGGCTCGGCCATCGAAGGCCTTGCGCGAGTCTTCGAGTCGGACATGCTGGCCCAGCCGGACCCGTCCACCTTCCAGATCCTTCCGTGGCGTGGTGAGACCGAACAGACGTCCCGCATGTTCTGCGACATCCTGACTCCCGACGGCGAGCCCTCGGCAGCGGATCCGCGAAACGTCCTCAAGCGCACCCTGGCCAAGGCCGCCGACATGGGGTTCACGTGCTACACACACCCCGAGATCGAGTTCTACCTGCTCAAGTCGCAGGAGCCCGGACCCGACGGTTCACCCGTTCCGGTGGACGAGGGCGGCTACTTTGACCATGTCCCCGGCGGCGTGGCCCAGGACTTCCGCCGCACCGCCGTGACCATGCTCGAGTCCGTGGGTATCTCCGTGGAGTTCAGCCACCACGAGGCCGGCCCGGGCCAGAACGAAATCGACCTGCGCTACGCGGACGCCCTGCAGACTGCGGACAACATCATGACCTTCCGGACGGTCATCAAGGAGGTGGCGCTGCAGCAGGGCACGTACGCCACCTTCATGCCCAAGCCCTTCACGGCCCACCCGGGTTCGGGCATGCACACGCACTTCTCGCTCTTCGAAGGTGACACCAACGCCTTCTTCGAGGCAGGTGCGGAGTTCCAGCTCTCCAAGACGGCGCGCCAGTTCATTGCCGGTATTCTCAAGCACGCCCCCGAATTCACCGCGGTCACCAACCAGTTCGTCAACTCCTACAAGCGCCTCTGGGGCGGCGGCGAGGCGCCCAGCTACCTGAGCTGGGGGCACAACAACCGCTCCGCCCTTGTCCGCGTCCCGCTGTACAAGCCGGGCAAGGGACAGTCGGCCCGGATCGAGTACCGCGGCATCGACTCGGCCGCCAACCCCTACCTTGCCTACGCCGTGCTCCTGGGCGCCGGGCTGAAGGGCATCGAAGAGGGCTACGAGCTGCCCGCAGCGGCGGAGGACGACATCTGGTCGCTGAGCTCCGCGGAGCGCCGGGCGATGGGCCACGACCCCCTTCCCGCCAGCCTGCACGACGCCATCCGGGCCATGGAGGACTCGGAACTGATGCCGCAGATCCTGGGCGAGCAGGTCTTCGAGCACTTCCTGCGCAACAAGCGGGCGGAGTGGCAGGACTACCGACTGCAGGTGACCCCCTATGAGCTGCAGCGCAACCTCGCCATCCTTTAGGCGGCTGCGGTGAGCTTGGCCCGCCGGCTCATTACCGCCGGCTTCAGCGACCTCGAGAAGGGCGAACGGTTCCTCGCTGCCCCCGAGCTGGAAGGCATTGACCAGGACATCCTGTTTGCCGGCCTGCAGCTGGCCGCGAACCCGGATGCCGCGCTGCAGTCCCTGGTCCGGCTGATCGAGAAGCACCCGGATCTGCGGAAGCTGGCCGCGGCGGACACCGAGGTGAGCGAACCGCTCTACCGGGTCCTGGGCGCCAGCGAGGCACTAGGTGAATTCCTGATCCGGCATCCGGAGCACCTTGACGCCTTTAACGTGACCGCCAGCCCGGAACCGCTCCAGGCCGATCCGGCCGAGCTGCGTGCACAGCTGCTCAGGTCGGTGCGTGCAGACCCCACCGCAGCCCGGCCGGTGGCGGGCATTTCGGGCCCCGAGGCCTACGAGGCGCTCCGCACCGCCTACCGCCGGGGCGTGGTGGACCTCGCCGTCAAGGATCTCTGCGCTGCTGACCCGCTGGACTTCATGCCCGCCGTCGGCGCCGAACTGGCGGACCTGGCCGGGGCGGCCATCGAGGCCGCCCTTGCGGTCTCCCGCGCCGAAGCGGCGGGAAAGTTCGACGCCGGGGAGGTCGCCGACGTCGCACTGTCAGTGATCGGGATGGGCAAGTGCGGAGCCCGCGAACTGAACTACATCTCCGACGTCGATGTCATCTACGTGGTGGAGGCAGGCGAGCTGGACGACGCCCGGGCCAACACCATCGGCACCGCGCTGGCGTCCGGCATCTCCCGTGCCATTTCCTCGCCGGCGCGCGAGCCCGGCCTGTGGGAGGTTGACGCCAACCTTCGTCCGGAGGGAAAGTCCGGCCCGCTGGTCCCGGACGCTGGCTTCGCACCAGAGCTACTACGCCCGGTGGGCGGAAAGCTGGGAGTTCCAGGCGCTCCTGAAGGCGCGCACCATTGCGGGCGACGCCGAGCTGGGCGCGCGCTACGAGGAGGCCGTCTCTCCGCTCGTGTGGACCTCGGCGAACCGCGACGGATTCGTTGAGTCCGTGCAGGCCATGCGCCGCCGGGTGACCGAACACATCCCGCCGGCCGAGGAACAGCGGCAGATCAAGCTGGGCCGGGGCGGGCTGCGCGACGTCGAATTCACCGTCCAGCTCCTCCAGCTCGTGCACGGCAAATCGGACGAATCCCTCCGCCGGCGCGACACGACGTCGGCCATTGCCGCACTGTCCACCGGCGGCTACATCGGCCGGGCAGACGCGGCCGCGTTCGACCAGGCCTACCGGTACCTGCGGCTGCTCGAGCACCGCATCCAGCTTTTCCAAATGCGCCGCACGCACCTCATGCCGGTCAAGGAGGAGCCCCTCCGCACCCTGGCCAAGGCAGTGCTGGGCCCCTTTTCAACGGACCGGCCGCACCCCGACGCCCTCCTGGCCGCGTGGCAGCGGACAAAACGTTCCGTCCGCGAACTCCACGACCGGATCTTCTACCGTCCGCTCCTGAACACGGCCGCCAAGCTGAGCAGCGAGGATGCGCGACTGACTCCGGAAGCCGCGCAGGGCCGGCTCGCGGCACTCGGTTACCGGGATCCGCAGGGCGCACTCCGCCACATCGAGGCGCTGACAGCTGGGGTCAGCCGGCGTGCTGCCCTGCAGCGGCAGCTGCTGCCCATCCTCCTGGGCTGGCTGGCTGAGGGCGTGGACCCCGATGCCGGGCTGCTCGCCTTCCGCAGGATCAGTGAGGCCCTTGGCACCACGCACTGGTACCTCGGCATGCTGCGCGATTCCGCTGCGGCGGCCGAGCGGCTGTGCCACATGCTGTCCAACTCCCGCCTCATCGCCGACCTCCTCGAGGTGTCGCCGGAATCGGTGTCCTGGCTGGGGACGGACAAGGAATTGGCGCCGCTCAGCTTTGAGGCGCAGTGGCAGGAGATCGCCTCCAAGATGTCCCGGCACGCGGACCCGGAAAGCGCCATGCGCCTCATCCGGCTCATCCGCCGCCGTGAAATCCTTCGGATCGCCGTCGCGGACAGCGCCGGCCTGCTTCGGCAGGACCAGGTGGGGGAGGCGCTGGCCGAGACGGACCGCGCCGCCATCCTTGGCGCCCTGCGGGTGGCGGAAAACATTGTCTCCGCCGCCGGCCCGCTGAAGACCTCGGTGCTGGTGGTGGCCATGGGCCGGCAGGGCGGGCTGGAGATCGGCTACGGGTCCGACGCCGATGTCCTGTACGTGCACCGTGCGCTGCCCGGTGCCTCTGACGATGAAGCCCAGCAGCAGGCCGCGAAGATCGTGGGCCATCTGTCAACCCTTCTGACGCAGCCGCTCAAGCCGGCGATCATGGCCGAGCGGGTTCTTGCCGTGGACGCTGACCTTCGCCCGGAAGGCAAGAATGGGGCGATGGTGCGGTCGCTGGAGTCCTACGGCGAGTACTACCGCCGCTGGTCGCTCATCTGGGAGGCGCAGGCATTGCTCCGTGCCCGGCCGATCGCGGGTGACGACGGCCTTGCGGCGGACTTCGTGAAGCTGATCGATCCCATCCGCTACCCGGACGCCGTCTCTGACGCGGACGTCCGGGAGATCCGCCGCATCAAGGCGCGGGTGGAGTCCGAGCGGCTGCCCCGCGGCGCCGACCCTGCCAGGCATCTCAAGCTGGGACGCGGCGGCCTGAGCGATGTGGAATGGCTCGTGCAGCTGCTGCAGCTCCAGCACGCCGGAAGCCACCCGGAACTGCGCACCACGTCCACCCTGAAAGCTCTTCACGCTTCGGCCTCGCTGGGGCTTCTGGAAGACGACGACGCCCGCCTGCTGGCCGACGCCTGGCGGCTCGCCAGCCGGATCCGTTCCGCGAACGTGATCTGGACGGGCCGCGCCTCGGACCTGCTGCCCTCGTCCCGGCGCGACCTGGAGGCCGTGGCCAGATGGTGCGGCTACGAGGAAGGGATGGCCACAGCGTTCGAGGAGGACTATCTGAGGGTGAGCAGACGGGCCCGTGCCGTGTTCGAGAAGATCTTCTACGGCCACTGAACCGGTGCTAGGTTTGGGCGCATGGCTACCCAAATCTTCATGAACCTGCCCGTCAGGGACCTCGACAGATCCGTGCAGTTCTTCACGGCGCTGGGCTTTACGTTCAACCAGGACTACACGGATGAGAATGCCACCTGCATGGTGATCAACGATGACGCCTTCGTGATGCTGCTCGTGGAGAAGTTCTTCAAGACGTTCACCGCCAAGGAGATCGTGGACGCGACTTCGGCCACCGAGGCCATCATGGCTTTTTCTGTGGATAGCCGGGAGGCCGTGGACCAGATGGTGGGCAAGGCCCTGGCCGCCGGCGGAGCCGAATCGCAGCCGGTGCAGGATTACGGCTTCATGTACAGCCACAGCTTCCAGGATCCGGACGGGCACCTGTGGGAAGTCATGTGGATGGATCCGGCGGGTCCGCCTGCCGACGGGCAGGCACCTGCTTCCTGACGGATCATGAGTCCGGACGTATGGCTCATTCCGTTGCGGGACCTGGATGCCGATGCCCGGGCCATCCATTTGGGTGCCGTGGCGGAACTGGAACTCGCACCGGGGCAGCAGGAGTTTGTGGGCGACCCGCTGCGCATGATGCTGGCAGGGCTCGAGGACGGGTCCCGCAGGCCCTATGTCATCGAGGCGGGCGGCAGGGCTGCCGGGGTGCTGACACTGCAGTCGGGGGCGGCCCGGTTGGCCGGCTGGCCCGACGACGACTCCGCCTGGCTGCTCCGCGGGTTCCTGATCGACAGGCGGCGGCAGGGGCAGGGGCTGGGCCAGGCGGCAGCCTCCGCGGCAGTGGCGGCGGCCGCCAAACTGACGGCAAGGCTGGGAGGCGGCCAGGCCGGCGTCGTGCTTTCAGTCAGCGAGCGCAACCCCGCCGGGCAGGGAGCCTACCTGAAGGCGGGTTTTGCGGACAAAGGCCTCTATCTGGGCAGCGAGGCCGGTCCGCAGCGGACCATGTACGCCCCCTTCTGACCGCTCATCCAGTGCGGAAATACCGCCGGACCGTTGCGCCGGCACGGGGGCGTGCCTACGCTGTGTCTTGGCAGTGCACTTCAAACCTTGTTGGGGGGAAGGCTTGAAAAGGTCTTCGTCTCGGAGGCACTCGCCGGAACAGGCTGGCTCCCGGTCTCAGCACGCCTGGAGCCAGCTTTCGGCACCGGAGCCTCCGTATCGCCCGAGGCGGCAGGATTTGGCACGCCGGGACGCTGAGCACGCCCGCGCGCAGGCGAAGGGCGGCCGCGCCAGGAGGCTCAGGAGGGCCGAGCTTCTGCTCATCGGGGCGGGTGTTGCCGCCACGCTCATCGGGGCGGCCTATCAGTACGCCGGGATCAGGAGCACGTTGGAAAGCAGCACCGCTTCCTCCCTGTATGCCCAGCAGCAGGAGATCGACAGGATCTTCGTGGACAACGTCGACCTGCAGCCGTACTTTTGGCAACGCCGGGAACTGCCCGACGCATCGGCGGTCCGGGATCCTGCGGCGAAGCTGAAGGCACAGCAGCTGGCTGCCCGGGCTGAAGCGACGGCTCACCGCATCCTGGATCACTTCGCCCACCTCAAATACCAGATGGGAACGCAGGCGTTCACCTCCGAACGGGCCGACTGGGAGGCCTACATGCGGCGGAGTTTCGTGGACTCCCTCATCCTGTGCCGGGCTTTGCGGGGAGACCAGGAAGCTTTTGGCGGCACCGGTGCAGACTCCCTTTGGGGGCGCTACGCGGAGGAACCCTGCCGGGGCACATAAATCGGGGTCTTCGGGCCGTGTCCTAATCGTGAGAAATTTCCCCGGCGATCCTCCGCCAATGCCCCGCTGGGGCGAGTAGTTTCAGGGCACCACTAAAGGGAAGGTGCGCGGCCATGACTATCACTGAATACATCTCAGGCATTGCGATTATGACCGGATCGTTGGTAGGCGTCTTGGGCCTTTCTTTCGCGATCCTCCGTGCCCGGTCACACCACTAACCCGGTCCCGCCACTAACCCGGCCCCACCGCTAACCCGGTGGGCGGACGTGTGCAATCCCTCGACGGGGGTCTTTCGAAGAACCGGCAGTTGTTCTACCGTTGCGGCTATGAAACTGCATGTGACATACCAAGGTGGAGACAAAGATAGTAAGTCTGAGCTTCGAGAATTGTCGGAGTTCCCGATTGAACTTCCCGGGGGCCGGTACGACTTGACCTTCAGACACGCGAGTCAAGAACCCGACCCAACCGAGGCCGCGGCCAAGTGGGTGTCCCAAGAGCCGTGAACCGCAGACGACGAAAGGCCGGCTCCAGGTGACGAAACCTGGGGCCGGCCTTCGCTGTAACGAGATTCTTACGGGCTAAACCCGGTTTAGCCCGTTGATCTGGCTAGACGCCGTAGTAGAGCTCGAACTCGTAGGGGTTCGGGCGCAGGGACAGCGGGCGGATCTCGTTCTCGTACTTGTACTCGATCCAGGTGTCGATCAGGTCCTGGGTGAACACGCCGCCGGCCTGCAGGAACTCGTTGTCCTCAGCCAGTGCCTGCAGTGCTTCCTCGAGGGTGCCCGGAGCCTTGGGGATGTCCTTGGCTTCCTCGGCGGGGAGCTCGTAGAGGTCCTTGTCGATCGGAGCCGGCGGCTCGATGCGGTTGCGGATGCCGTCGATGCCGGCCATCAGCTGGGCAGCGAAGGCCAGGTACGGGTTGGAGGAGGGGTCCGGAGCGCGGAACTCGATGCGCTTGGCCTTCGGGTTGGAGCCCGTGATCGGGATACGGATACCGGCGGAGCGGTTGCCCTGCGAGTAGACCATGTTGACCGGGGCTTCGAAGCCCTTGACCAGGCGGCGGTAGGAGTTGACCGTCGGGTTGGTGAACGCGAGGACGGCGTCGGCGTGCTTCAGCAGGCCGCCGATGTACCAGCGGGCGGTGTCGGACAGGCCGGCGTAGCCCTTTTCGTCGTAGAACAGCGGCTCGCCGTTGCTCCACAGCGACTGGTGGCAGTGCATGCCCGAGCCGTTGTCACCGAAGACCGGCTTCGGCATGAAGGTGACAGACTTGCCCCAGGCGTCGGCGGTGTTCTTGATGACGTACTTGAACTTCTGCAGGTCATCAGCCGCGTGGGTCAGCGTGGTGAACTTGTAGTTGATCTCGGCCTGGCCGGCGGAGCCAACTTCGTGGTGGCTGCGCTCGACCTCAAGGCCGGCCTCGTCCAGGGCAACACACATGGCGTCGCGCAGGTCGGCCTGCTTGTCGGTCGGGGAGACCGGGAAGTAACCGCCCTTGACGGGGGTCTTGTAGCCGAGGTTTCCGCCCTCTTCTTCACGTCCGGTGTTCCAGTGCGCTTCTTCGGAGTCGATCTTGTAGAAGCTGCCCTGGGGGGAGGACTGGTACTGGACGTTGTCGAACACGAAGAACTCTGCTTCGGGAGCGAAGAACGCGGTGTCGGCGATGCCGGTGGAGGCGAGGTAGGCCTCAGCCTTCTCTGCCACGCCACGGGGGTCGCGGTGGTACGGGTCGCCCGTACGGGGGTTCACGATGGAGAAGTTCAGCGCAAGGGTCTTCTCCATGCGGAACGTGTCCAGGAACGCGGTGGTGACGTCCGGAATGAGCTGCATGTCAGACTCGGCGATGCCCTGGAAGCCGCGGATGGAAGAACCATCGAAAAGCTGGCCGTTGACGAAGAAGTCGGCGTCCACGCTCTTGGCGGGCACGTTGAAGTGCTGCTGAACGCCGGGGAGGTCGGTGAAGCGAATGTCGATAAACCGAATGTCTTCATCTTTGATGAACTTGAGGACTTCGTCCGCAGTCTTGAACATCTATGCTCCTTACGCATATGTAATAACTGGCTCTAAAGCCAAGTGGTCCAGCGCAATCCAATGAGCGGAAACACAAAAGTGCCCCGCTCCAGGCTCGCTAGCAACTGTTACCACCCTAGGGATTGGGGATTTCCCGTCCGTGTCCGCTTTGTTTCCGGCAGGTTACAGAACCTACTGATATGTAAACGCTATACGGTGTCCACAGTGTGGTCCACGCCTATCCAAACTGTGAACGTCCGCGGTGCTGCCAGCGGCTCGGTAAACTTGGTAGGTGGTAGATCGCAAAGACATCGGTTCTTGGCTCAGCGGGCCGGACACTTCCGGCATTTCCAAGTACCCGGGGGAACGCCTGGGCTTTCCCGAATCGGGCACCGGATCCATGGCCCGCGCCGGCCGGCGGATTCTGGCAATCACCATCGACTGGGCCATCGCGCTGCTGATCAGCAACGTGTTCCTCGCCGGCAATTCCATGGCGACGCTTGCAGTCTTTGCCGCCGAGCAGATCCTGCTGATCGGAACCCTGGGCTACAGCATCGGCCACCGGGTGATGGGCATCCACGTGGTGAAGCCGGACGGCTCAGCGGCCGGTCCGCTGGCCGCCCTGGTCCGCACCGTCCTGCTGTGCCTGGTGATCCCGGCGGTCATCTTCGACCCCGACCAGCGCGGGCTCCATGACAAGGCCATGAACACGGTCCTCGTCCGCATGTAGCCGCCCGGCCGAGAGGTACCCCCGGCGGAGCGCCCACCGCTCAAACAGGACGGTGGCAAAGGGGAAAACCGCCGAGAGGCCTGCGAACAGTGCCACCGTGAGCGGCCAGCGCTGCAGCCGCCACAAGACAAGGGCGGCCACCCCGTAGCCGATGAACAGCGTGCCGTGCACCGGTCCGGCAATCTCCACGCCGAGTTCGGTGGTCCCGGCGATCCACTTGAAGTACATGCCAGCCAGGAGCGCGGCCCAGCTGAAAGCTTCGGCCACCGCCAGCAGGCGGAAGGCGCGGACGACGGCGGACGCGGACGGGAAGTTCACAGGAGGCTCCGGCTTCTGTAGGTGCTGGGGTGTGGCTGGTGGTTGTGCCGTTCAAACGAAAACGCCCCGGGGCCGGCGCAGATGCGGCGGCCGCCGGGGCGGATCAGGCGGATTAGCGTCCGCGCTGGGGGCGGGCCTTGTAGGGGTCCACGCCCTTGGGGATCGGGAGGCGGCTGCCCAGCGACGAGATGCGCTTGGACACGGCGCTGACCTCGGTCTTGGTGAGCTCCTTGTTGAGCTTGTTCATCTTTTTCGCCACCTGGCTGATGGGCACCTGGCCCTCGCTGCGCCCGGTTTCGATGACGTGGATGGTGACGTTGGGAAGGATGCGCGCAAGCTTCTTCCGTTCGCCTTCGATCAGCGGGCGCACGCGGTGCGTGGGCCCTTCGGCAACGAGCACGACGCCGGGACGCCCGACAGCGCGGAAAACGGCATCCTGGGTCCGCGGGTTCACAGCCACAGGCTGCTCCTCGGTGATCCAGCCGCGCTTGAGCGTGCTGAGGGCAGCCCCCGACGCTCCCGGCTGGTTTTCGATCTGGGCGAAGGCGGCCCGCTCGGCGCGGCGCGAAAGGATGAACGTTGCCGCAAGGAATCCCAGCGGGATGCCGATGATCAGGCCTGTAATCCAGTTGTTCAGCAACAGGCCAACCACGAGGCTGACGGCCACGACGCCCAGGAACGCCAGGAGCATGAGCCACGGAACCATGGGGTCGTGGCGGCGGGTCATATTGAAGACTTCGCGGATCTGCTTGAGCCGGCTGGGCTTCTTTTCCTTCACGGCTTTGGGTTTGCGCCCAAAGAGACCGCGCTTGGAGGCATCAGCGGCCGCAGGAGTGTTGTTGCTGGAGTCAGGGGATTTCGCCATAGTGCCTTAATTCTACGTGATCCACGACAAAGGGCCGGACGCCGGAAAGTACCAGTGTCCGGCCCTTGGCCGTGGGAAATATCTGGTGTTACTGGTGTGCTGCGAGCAGGGAGCTGGCTTCCTGGCGGGTGGATCCGGAGGATTCGATGTGGGCGAGTTCGGCGGGGATTTCCCAGCCCTTTTTGCGCATCGCGGTGGCCCAGAGCCGGCCGGCGCGGTAGGAGGAACGGACCAGGGGGCCGGACATGACGCCGAGGAAGCCGATCTCCTCGGCCTCGGTGGCGAGGTCCACGAATTCCTGCGGCTTGACCCAGCGGTCCACCGGGAGGTGGCGTTCGGAGGGGCGCAGGTACTGGGTGATGGTGATCAGGTCGCAGCCGGCCTGGTGCAGGTCGCGGAGGGCTTCGGAGATCTCTTCGCGGGTTTCGCCCATGCCCAGGATGAGGTTGGATTTGGTGACCATGCCCAGGTTCCGGCCCTGGGTGATGACGTCCAGGGAGCGTTCGTAGCGGAACGCGGGCCGGATGCGCTTGAAGATCCTTGGCACGGTTTCGACGTTGTGGGCGAACACCTCGGGTTTGGAGTCGCAGATCGCGGCGATGTGCTCGGGTTTGCCGGAGAAGTCCGGGATCAGGAGTTCGACGCCGGTGCCTGGGTTCAGTTCGTGGATTTTGCGGACCGTTTCGGCGTAGAGCCAGACGCCTTCGTCTTCGAGGTCGTCCCGGGCGACGCCGGTGACGGTGGCGTAGCGGAGCTCCATGGACTGCACGGAGCGGGCCACCTTGGTGGGCTCGAACCTGTCCACCGGGGAGGGTTTGCCGGTGTCGATCTGGCAGAAGTCGCAGCGGCGGGTGCATTCGGAGCCGCCGATCAGGAAGGTGGCTTCCTTGTCTTCCCAGCATTCGAAGATGTTGGGGCAGCCGGCCTCTTCGCAGACGGTGTGCAGGCCTTCCTTCTTAACCAGGTTCTTCAGGCCGACGAATTCCGGGCCCATCTGGACCTTGGCCTTGATCCAGTCCGGCTTGCGTTCCACCGGGGTGGCCGCATTGCGCTGCTCGATCCGCAGCATTTTCCGGCCTTCTGGTGCCAGTGTCACAGGAGAGCTCCTTCGGGGGTTGCAACTAGGGCGTCTTCATTGTTGCGCAGTTCCTCGGTGATCCGCGAAACGAGATCGGCCGGAGACACATCGCGGCCAGTTTCCTGGGCGATCGAGGTCACACCCGCATCGGTGATCCCGCAGGCGATGATCTGGCCGTATGGTGCGAGGTCGTTGTTGCAGTTGATGGCGAAGCCGTGCATGGTGACGCCCTGGCTGACCCTGATGCCGATGGCGGCGATCTTGCGGGCGGGGCCCTTGGCGTCCTCCTCGATCCAGACGCCTGCGCGCCCCTTGATCCGGACAGCCGTGATGCCATAGTCCGCGAGCACCGCGATGATCACGGCCTCCAGACGCTCAACGTAGTCCCGGATGCCGGCCTTGTTTTTCAGTTTGATAATCGGGTATCCGATGAGCTGGCCCGGCCCGTGCCAGGTGAGCTTGCCGCCGCGGTCCACGGGAACCACGGGGGTGCCGTCGAAGGGCCGCTCGTGATCCTCGGTCAGCTTTCCGGCCGTGTAGACGGCGGCATGTTCGAGGAGGAGTACCGTGCTGGGGGCCTTGCCGGCCAGGACATTTTCATGGATTTCGCGCTGGATGTCCCAGGCGTGGCTGTAATCGACGAAATCCGGGGCAAGACCGAGCTTTGTGAACTCAAGAGTCATGCGTTCCAGCTTAGACCTCAGCCGGCGTCCTGCCCGATAGTGTGCCCAAGCTCTCACCCTGTTCCCGGTCACATTCCACGCTGTTCCCGACGACGACGGAGGGCCGCGCCCGCCTGTGGATAACTTCTGCAGGAATCGCCGGATTCCGGTACTCCTTAAGCCATGGACCAGCACAGCTTGGAAAACCCCAGCTTCGAGATGCGCAGCGCGGAAGGCAGCCGCAGCGCGAATCCGTACGGTGCAACCGGGGGAGCGCCTGCCATCGCCGGCTACTCGGTGTGCCGCCGGCTGGGCCGGGGCGGCAGTGCGGAAGTGTGGCTGGTTGCGCAGGACTCCACCGGCGTGAAGCTTGCCCTGAAGTGCTTCGGCCGGCCGCGGGGCAGCGGTGAACCAGGCGGTGCTGAACCAGGCAGTGCTGAGCCAGGCAGTGCGGACACGCACCTTGCCGTGGCGCGGGAGGAGGATATTCGCCGTGAACTCCTGGTCATGTCAGTCTTGGACCACGAACACCTGGTCAAGGCTTACGGCGTGGTCCGGACGGATGAACCTGGCAGCACGGTTGAGGCTGGCAGGACGGAGGAGGCTGGTGGGGGCAGGGTTGGTCTCCTCATGGACTACGCGGCCGGGGGTTCGCTCCAGCAGTTGGTGACGGCGAGGGGTGCCCTGAGCGTCGGCGAGACGGTCACTGTCCTGACCCCGATCGCGCAGGTCTTGGGATACCTGCATGGCAAGGGCTTCACCCACTCCGACGTCGCACCCGGCAACGTACTCTTCACCGCCCACGGGAAGCCGCTGCTAGCCGATCTCGGCGTGGCCCGGATGGTGGGGGACGTTTCCGGCATTCCTGACCAGCACACCGACGGCTTCGCCGATCCGGCTCCGGTGGACGCGGTCCGGGCCGGACTCCAGCCGGAACGCGACGTCTATGCTGCTGCCGCCTTGGGCTGGTACTGCCTCACCGGACAACCACCTCCACCGTCAGCGGCGAGGCCACCCCTCTCGCTGCTTGTGCCGGACGTGCCGGCTGAACTGGCAGCGGTGCTGGAAGCAGGGCTCAGCGACGACCGGCGGCAACGTCCCGCCGCCGCCGAGTTTGGCACGGCTGTGTACCGCAGCGCGGCCGCAGTCCCTGTGGATCTCTCCCGCTCCGTCCATGACACGGTCCTGCCCGAGCTGCTGACGCGCAGGCCCGTCCCGCCGTCGGGCGGGCGGGTGAGGAAGCGCCTGCTCGCCTGGGGAAGGCGGCTGAAGAGCGCCGGGTGGGTCAGGCCCTTGGGCCGGCCGTCATCGCATGGAGCGCCGTCGAATCTGGTGCCGTCGGTCCCGCAACCAGATGCCAGGCACGCCGCGGCGAGGCGCGCGGCCAGCCACGCGTCCAGGCACACGCCGGCCAGTCACGCCGCGGTGAGGCACGCCGCAGACAGGCAGCCCGGCCGCAGCCGCCGACTGGCATTGGTTGGCGGCGTGCTCACGGCAGCGGTTATCGCTGGCGCCGGGCTAGTGGGGCTGCCCGGCGCGGCGCAGGAAGCAGGCCCGGCCGCGCAGGAGCCAGCCCTGCCGGCCAGTCCCGCACCCTCGCAAGGGCCTGACCTTCCCGGTGATCTCAGGCGGCGGCTCGCGGCGAAGGATCCGGTGGAGGCGGTCCTCGGACTGGCGCAGCTGCGTTCACTGGCGCTGCGGGAGGGCAGGCTGGACTTGCTCGACGATGTGAATGCCCCCAACACCCCGGCTCAGGCCGCAGACCGGCGGATCCGAGCCAGGCTGGAGAAATCAGGGACAGTGCTGGCCGGGTTCACCACGAGCCTCTCCGCCGTGCGCCGCCTGCCCGGAAACACGCCCGGGAGGGCAGTGGTGGCGGTGACGTCGTCGACCTCGGCTTATGAGGAGCGATCGGCTGGCGGCGCCGTTGTGGCTGCCGGAGCGCGGCAGCAGGACATCAGGCTGCGGCTTGTCCTGGTCCAGGCCGCGGGACGCTGGCGCATCGCGGACATCCTGCCGGCAGGCTGAACACCACCAGAACGGAACAACGACTATTTGTCGCCGGCGACCCAGGCGGCGGCAAGCGCCACCGAAGGGTGCTGCCAGGTGAACCCGCTGTCCCTGAGCAGTGTCGGCTCGATCCGCTGGCTGGGGAGCAGGAGTTCGTCGGCCAGCTTGCCCATGACGAGGCGCAGCGCCGGGGCCGGCGCACGCAGCACGGCGGGGCGGTGAAGGGCCCTGGCCAGCCCGGCCACGAGGGTGTTGACATCGGCGGCTTCCGGCGCCGCCACATTCACGGGGCCTGAATTCCCGGATGTGAGGAGGAATTCAAACGCTGAGGTGAGGTCGGGGAGGGTGATCCACGGCCAGTACTGCCGGCCGTTGCCCAGCGGGCCGCCAATGCCCGACCGCAGCAATGGCAGCAGGCGTCCCATGGCTCCGCCTGACCTGCTCAGCACCACTGCGGTCCGCGGGGTCACAACCCGGACTCCGGCGGGGGCCTCGTGGGCTGCCGATTCCCACTCGACGCAGATGCGCGCCATGATGCCCTTCCCGGCGGGGGACTCCTCCGTCAGCATGGCGTGCCCGGCGTCGCCGTAGTAGCCGGCCCCCGACTGGCTGATGAAGGTCCGGGGCGGGGAGTCGAGGTGGCGCATCGCCGAGGTAAGCGTCCGTGTGGGATCGAGTCGCGACCGGAACAGCTCATCGATCCGGTGCGGTGTCCATGGCCTGGCGCCAATGTTGGCGCCGGAAAGGTTGATGACGGCGTCGGCGGCCTCAAGGTAGCCCGGGTCCAGGGTCCCGCTGGCGGGATCCCAGGGGATTTCCGACGGCGACGACGGCGGCCGCCTCACCAGCCTGACGACGTCGTGCCCGTCGGAGGCGAGGCGGGAGGAGAGTGCGGTTCCGATGAGCCCGGAGGCGCCGGCCATGACGATGCGCATGATCCATCTCACCATGCCCGGCACGGCGGGGCACCTCCCCGACGGCCCATGTGACGTTGACTATGATCGAACGATGACCTCTTCGAGTTACCTCCGGTTCCCTCATGTTCACGGCGATCTGGTCACGTTTGTGGCCGAGGACGACGTCTGGATTGCACCCCTCAGCGGCGGCCGCGCCTGGCGTGTTTCCTCGCTCCAGCTGCCGGCCCGCAACCCGCGCTTTACGCCGGACGGAAAGAAGCTGGTCTGGACGGTCGTGCAGGGGACGGCTCCCGAGGTGGTCATCGCTGATGTCGACGGCGGGGGATACCGCCAGCTGACCTTCTTCGGACACAGCACCACCCGGGTCAAGGGCTTTACCCCTGCCGGGGACATCGTGGTCACCAGCGCGTTCCGCCAGGCCGAGAGCCGCCACACGCACGCCTATAGGCTGTCCACCGACGGCGGCTGGGCCGAGGAGCTCCCGCTGGGACCGGTCGAGTCCGTGGCCTTCGGCCCGGAACTCGGGGACGAAAAGCCAGTGGTGGTGGGCAGTGTGCTGTCCCGCGAACCGGCCTGGTGGAAGCGCTACCGTGGCGGCACCGCCGGAAAGCTCTGGATCGACAGCGACGGAAACGGCGAGTTTGAGCGGCTCCTGCCTGAGCTGGACGGCAACCTCGCCGATCCCATGTGGGTGGACGGGCGCATCGCCTTCCTCTCCGACCACGAAGGCTACGGCAACCTGTACTCTGTTCTGCCCGGCGGCGGGGACCTGCGGCGCCACACCGACCACGAGGACTTCTACGTCCGCCACGCCTCCACCGACGGCAAGCGCGTGATCTTCGAATCGGCCGGTGAGCTCTGGCTCCTGCATGACCTCGGCTCCGAGGCCGTCCGGCTGGAGATTAAGCTCGGATCGGCGTCCCAGGGCCGCCGCCCCTCGCTCCTCAAGGTCGCCAAGCATCTGGGTGACGTCCGGCCGGACACCACAGGGGAAGCAAGCGCCGTGGAGGCCCACGGAACCATCCACTGGCTGCGGCACAAGGACGGACCGTCCCGCGTTGTGGAGGCGACGGCCGGCGTCCGCGCCCGCCTGCCGCGTCCTCTTCCCGACGGCCGCATCGCCTACGTGGCAGATCACGACGGCGACGAAGCCCTGTTCATCAGGGAAATCGCCCCGCAGGTCCCGGCACACGACGGAGCAGTCCGGGCAGTCAAAGCCGCGACCGCGGCCAAGGACAACGGCGCCGCCAGCGCTGCCCCGGATACCGCATCCGTCACGGACCAGCAGGAAGCCGCGGCTCCGGCCGTGCCACTGCCCAGACCTGTTTCCGCCGCCGGGGTAGCGGGACCCCGCGCCACCCACCCGGTGGCCGACGACGCTGCGGCCGACCTCGCCCCTGCGGAGGCGGCAACCGAAACAACGGCTGGCCAGGCAACCGGCACTGCTGCAGCCGAATCAGGCCCGCTCACGGTCCGGTTCCCCAAGCCTTCACGCGCCAGCGCGATTGAAGCCAGCCCCGACGGCCGCTGGGTCGCCATCGGAACCGCCTTTGGCGACGTGTACCTTGCTGACACCCAGGACGGCGCGCTGACGGCGGTAACCAGCATCGGCGAGGGCAGCATTGAGGACCTCGCCTGGTCGCCGGACTCCGCATGGCTCGCCTGGTCTGAGCCGGTGACATCCTTCGGCTCACGCAGCCGCCTGCGGCTGGTCCGCGCCAACGCCCGGGAAACGAACGCCCGGGAAACGAACCCCCGGGAAACGAACCCCAGGGAAGCCAACACCCCGGAGGTCAAGGGCGGAGAGGCCGCCATCGTGGAGGTGACGGATGGGCGCTTCCGGGACGAATCGCCGTCGTTCTCCCCGGACGGCAAGTTCCTTGCCTTCCTTTCCAACCGCAGTTTCGACCCGGTCTACGACGGCCATTCCTTTGACCTGGCCTTCCCCAGCCCGATCAAGCCCTACCTCGTGGCACTGGCGGCGGACACCGCTTCGCCGTTCGGCCCCAGCGTTGCCTTGGCAGACGGATCCGGCGAACAGGATGGCACCACAGCCACGTCCGACGCAGCCGCCGGGGGCGAGACCGCACCGGTCGCCGTCCGGGTGGACGCCGAAGGCCTCGCTCACCGGGTAATCAGTGTCCCGGTTCCGCAGGGCAACTACTCGGACCTGGCCGCCGCCGACGGTGCGCTGCTGTGGCTCGACAGCGCCCTTGCCGGCGTCACCGGGGAGGGCAGGGCAAGCCTGGAGGACAAGAACGCGGCACCGAGCCTGGTCCGCTTCGACCTGGCCAAGCGCAAGAGCACCACCCTCGTGGACGCCCTGCACAGTTACCGTCTGTCCGGCGATGGCAAGAAGGTGGTCCTGGTCCACGATAAGCAGGTCCGCGTGGTGCCCGCCGACGCCAAGGCCGACGAGGATTCCGGCCAGCTGGTCAAGGTGGATCTCACCCGCATCCGCGTCCTGATGGATCCGCTGAGCGTGTGGGGCCAGGCGTTCGACGAGGCGTGGCGGCTGCAGCGCGACTTCTTCTGGACCGAGGACATGGCCGGCCAGGACTGGGACTCCGTCCACGCCCGCTACCGCCCGATCGTGGAGCGGCTCGGATCGCATGACGACCTGGTGGACCTGCTGTGGGAACTGCACGGTGAGCTCGGCACATCGCACGCCTACGTGCGCCCGGCCGCGGCCACGGAAAACGGCTGCAACGGCCAGGGCCGGCTGGGTGCCGACCTCGCCTTCACCGGCGAGGGCTGGGAAATCGAGCGCATCCTGGCCGGCGAATCGTCCGACCCACTGGCCACCTCGCCGCTGACGCGCCCGGGCGCCGACGCCAAGGCCGGGGACGTCCTGCTGGCCATTGACGGCGTGCGCCTGACGGAGTTGCTGACGCCGGCCATGCAGCTGGTGGGCGCGGCCGGCCGGGCGGTGGAACTGACCATCCGCAACGGCGCCGGCCACGGACCGGCAGCCGGGGTCCAGCGCCGGATTGCCGTCGTCCCCATCAGGGATGAGGAACGGCTCCGGTACCAGGACTGGGTGAACGCCAACCGCCGCACTGTACGCGAGGCATCGGGCGGCAAGTTCGGCTACCTGCATATTCCGGACATGCTGGCCAACGGCTGGGCGCAACTCCACCGCGACCTGGACACCGAGACGGCGCTCGATGGCCTGATCGTGGACGTGCGCCGCAACCGCGGTGGCCACACCTCCCAGCTCGTTGCCGAACTGATCGGGCGGAAGGTGACGGGCTGGAGCATGCCCCGCGGTGAAAAGCCGCGGACGTATCCGCACCACGCGCCGCGCGGTCCGGTCATCATCCTGGCCGATGAATTTGCCGGTTCCGACGGCGACATCATCACGCAGGTCTCGAAGCTGCGTGGCATCGGCCCGGTGATCGGCACCCGCACCTGGGGTGGCGTCGTCGGCATCGACAACCGCTTCACACTGGCCGACGGAACAGGCGTCACCCAGCCCCGCTACGCCACCTGGTTCGGCGGCGGCGTGGGCTGGAGCGTCGAAAACCACGGCGTGGCTCCGGACATTGAGGTGACGTTCCCGCCGCACGCCTACGCCGCCCGCCGGGACCCGCAGCTGGAGTCCGGCATCACGGCGCTGAAGGAGATGGTGCAGGAGCTTCCCACGGACCGGCCGCCGGCCCGCGAGGGCTACCGCCGGCTGCGCCCGGAGCCGCTGCCGGCCCGGCAGCCCGCGAAGGGCTGACGCCGCGCGGAGAGGGCCCCGCCGCACAGAAAGGCCCTGTTCCCGACTGGATTTCTCCAGACCGGAACAGGGCCTTTGCCGTTGCCGCACCTGCAACTCAGCAGGCGGGCGGAACATCAGGAAGCGGCGAGCGTGGCGTCCAGGGTGATGTCGATGCTGGCGAGGGCACCAGAGACAGGGCAGCCGACCTTGGCTTCCGCCGCGATCTTCTGGAATTCATCTTCGGTAATGCCCGGGACCTTGGCGTTGAGGGTCAGGTGGCTGCCGGTGATGCCGGTGCCCGGCTGGAACGTGACGTCCGCCTTGGTGTGCACCTCTTCCGGCGTGTGGCCGGCCTGCGCCAGCGCGTGGCTGAAGGCCATGGAGAAGCAGGCGGAGTGGGCTGCGGCGATCAGCTCTTCCGGGCTGGTCTTGCCTTCTGAGGCCTCCGTGCGGGCCTTCCAGGTGACCTCGTAGGTGCCCAGTCCGGAGCTGTCGAGTGTGGTGTTGCCGGCGCCCGTCATCAGGTCGCCGTTCCATACAGTGTGTGCGGTGCGTGTTGCTGCCATTTCCACTCCTTAGCTTGGGATCAATCATGGCCGGGCTGGCGCCCGGACCGTCCCCCACAATCCTATGGATTAGCGGGCGCGGGTGCACGGGTTGTCCGCTGTCAGAGGATTATGACCGGAAGCGCCAAAACCACGACGGCGACGCCCCCTCCCAAGGGGGCGTCGCCGTCGTGGTTGGCATGGCAGAGGGCGGTTACTGCCAGAGCGTGGCGATAGCGACGTTTAGCAACGCAAGCCCGCCGACGCTGTGGGCAAGGCCGGTGGAGATCGGCTCGCCCTTCTTGTACTTGCGGCGGCCGATGAAGGCCAGAACGCCGACGACCAGGGCGACGGCGAACTTGATGCCCAGCTTGGCGTAGTTGGCGTCCATGTCGAGCGCGGGGATCAGGCCCATCATCACGATGCCGGTGAGGAGCTGGAGTGCCGCGCCGTCGAACTGCCGGGGGTGGACGGTCGGCTTCTTCATGTTGCCGATCCAGATGCCGACGATCATGGCGGCGCCGACGATGTGCAGGAAGACCATGATGTTATAGACGATGTTCATGGCATCAGTCTAGCCAGATCCTTCTACGCGCCGTAGTAAGGCGCGGCTGAAGCGCGGGGGACCGTTGGCCCAACAAACGGCGACGGCGGTGCGGCCTTCCGGTGGTAATCCACCGGCGTCCGCACCGCCGTCGTTATTGGCTGTTTGGTTACAGTCCCAGGTCCGCTTCGAACGCGCCTTCTTCGAGGCGGGCCTTCAGCGTCTGCAGGAAGCGTCCGGCATCCGCACCGTCCACCAGACGGTGGTCGTACGTGAGGGACAGGTACATCATGGAGCGGATGGCGATCGAGTCGTCACCGTTCTCGTCCTGGACCACCACGGGGCGCTTGACGATCGCACCGGTGCCGAGGATGCCGACCTGCGGCTGGTTGATGATCGGGGTGTCGAACAGCGCACCGACAGAACCGATGTTGGTGATGCTGAACGTACCGCCGGACAGTTCGTCCGGGCCGATCTTTCCGTCGCGCGTGCGGCCGGCGACGTCGGCGATCTTGCCCGCCAGGCCGGCGAGGTTCAGGTTGCCAGCGTCGGAGATGACCGGAACCAGCAGGCCCTTGTCGGTGTCCACCGCAATCGCCAGGTGCTCAGCGTTGTGGTAGGTGATCTCCTGCTTGTCCTCGTCATAGGCAGCGTTCAGCTTGGGGTGCTGCTTGAGGGCCTCGGCCACGGCCTTGGCAATGAACGGCAGGAACGTCAGCTTGACGCCGTTCTGGGCCTGGAACGAGTTCTTGGCCTTGAGGCGGAGCTTGGCGATCTTGGTCATATCGACCTCGTGCACCTGGGTCAGCTGGGTTGAGACCTCGAGGGATTCGCGCATGCGGCGGGCGATGACCTGGCGGATCCGCGGAGCCTTCTGCACGGTACCGCGCAGCGAGGACGCTGCAGCCGACGGAGCAGCGGAAGCGGCGGCGGGGGCTGCCTGTGCTGCGGCTGCCGGAGCGGCCTTGGATTCAGCAGCTGCCAGGACGTCCTGCTTGCGGATGCGGCCACCAACGCCCGTGCCGGACACGGAAGCGATGTCCACGCCATGCTGGTTGGCGAGCTTGCGGACCAGGGGAGTGACGTAGCCGGACTCGGCGCCTGCGGCGGGTGCAGCCTCGGGAGCCGGTGCAGCCTGGGGAGCCGGTGCGGCCTGCGGAGCGGGCGCTGCCTGGGGAGCGGGCGCTGCCTGGGGAGCGGGCGCGGGGGCTGCTTCCTGGGCGGGGGCGGGCTTCTCGGCTGCCGGTGCGGGCTGTTCCGCAGCGGGGGCGGCGGGCTGCTCGGGAGCAGCAGCAGGAGCAGCGGCGCCGGAGCCAATCACGGCGAGGACAGAGCCAACCTCGGCGGTCTCGTCCTCGTTAACGCGGATTTCCTGAAGCGTGCCGGCCACGGGGGACGGGATTTCGGTGTCCACCTTGTCAGTGGAAACCTCGAGCAGCGGCTCGTCAACTTCCACGGAGTCGCCAACGGCCTTAAGCCAGCGGGTGACGGTCCCTTCGGTGACGCTCTCGCCAAGGGCCGGCAGGGTGACTTCGTGGCCTTCGCCGGAGGCGGCAGGTGCTGCCTCTGCGGCCGGTGCTTCCTGGGCCGGTGCCTTTTCGGCGGGTGCTGCGGGGGCCTCTTCAGCAGGGGCTGCAGCCGGTGCTTCCTCGGCGGGGGCTGCTGCGGGGGCCTCTGCAGCGCCGCCACCCGAGCCGTCACCGATGCGCACCAGGGGCGCGCCAACTTCAGCGGTCTCGTCTTCGGCGACGAGGATTTCCTCGATGACGCCGGCGATAGGAGAGGGGATTTCAGTGTCTACTTTGTCGGTGGAAACCTCGAGCAGCGGTTCGTCCACCTCTACCCGGTCACCTACCTGCTTGAGCCAGCGGGTGACAGTTCCTTCGGTGACGCTCTCACCGAGGGCGGGCAAGTTAACGGATTCAGACATGTCGTCCCCGTTCTCCTTATTGATCTAAAAGTGCGGATGAATTGCTGCATTGTTCAAGCCTGGTGCACCCTGCTGTTCGAGCCGGCGCACCAGGCCCTTGTTGTCTTGCGGAGTGGCCTTGCGGAACGACTTAGCCGTGGAGGGGCTTGCCCGCCAGCGCCAGGTGCGCTTCGCCCAGGGATTCGTTCTGGGTCGGGTGGGCGTGGACCAGCGCGGCCACGTCCTCGGGGTAGGCTTCCCAGTTCACGATCAGCTGGGCTTCGCCGATCTGCTCACCCATGCGGGCGCCGATCATGTGGACGCCAACGACGGGGCCGTCCTTCTGGCGGACCAGCTTGACGATGCCGCTGGTGCCCAGGATGGAGCTCTTGCCGTTTCCGGCGAGGTTGTATTCCTGGGTGTCGACCTGGTCGTCGCCGAACTTGGCCTTGGCGGCCTTCTCGGTGTAGCCGACCGTCGCAATTTCCGGCTCGGAGTAAGTGACCTTGGGGATGTTGACGTCTTCGACGATGACAGGCTTGAGGCCGGCGATTTCCTCGGCGACGAAGATGCCCTGCTGGTAGCCGCGGTGCGCCAGCTGCACGCCGGGGACGATGTCGCCGACCGCGTAGATGTTGCCCACGCCGGTGTGCAGACGCTCGTTGGTGATGACGAAGCCGCGGTCAATGGTGAGGCCAGCCTCTTCGTAGCCGAGGTTGGCGGTGACGGGTCCGCGGCCGACGGCCACGAGGAGGAGGTCGGCTTCGAAGGTCTTGCCGTCGACAAGGGTGACCTTGACGCCGTCGTCGTTCTGCTCGACGCCCTGGAAGAAGACGCCGGTGGAGAACTTGATGCCGCGCTTCTTGAAGGCGCGCTCAAAGTTCTTGACGATCGTCGCGTCCTCGTTCGGGACGAGGGAGGGGAGGCCTTCAACGATCGTGACGTCAACACCGAAGGACTTCCAGACGGAAGCGAACTCGACGCCGATCACGCCGCCGCCCAGGATGATCGCGCTCTTGGGGATGTAGTCCATAGTGAGGGCTTCATCGGAGGTGATGACCTTGCCGCCGATTTCCAGGCCCGGCAGCGTGCGGGAGTAGGACCCGGTCGCAAGCACGATGTTCTTGCCCTTGTAGGCGGTCCCGTTCACGACGACGGTGTCGGTGCCCTGGAGCTTGCCTTCACCCTCGATGACGGTGATGCCCTTGGACTTGATCAGGCCCTGCAGGCCCTTGAACTTGCCGGCAACGATGCCGTCCTTGTAGGCGTTGACAGCGGTGATGTCGATGCTGTCGAGCGTCACGTTCACGCCGTACTTGGCGGAGTCGCGGGCGTGGTCGGCCAGCTCCGCGGAGTGCAGGAGCGCCTTGGTGGGGATGCAGCCGTTGTGCAGGCATGTTCCGCCGAGCTTGCCCTTCTCCACGAGCCCAACGGTGAAGCCAAGCTGAACGGCCCGGAGAGCCGTGGCGTACCCGCCGCTGCCACCACCGAGTACCAGGATGTCGAATTCTTGCGCAGTTGCCTGATCGGCCACTTAGACGCTCCCTCGCGTGAACGATGACACGAGAGTACGCATCATCTGGTCTTGGAAATTGCTCTGCCGTGATTATGCCAGCAGGCCATTTCCCTTTCATTTGTGACTACCGTGGTTCACCTTAGCGAACCACTTATCCATGCTCCACCTTGCCGCTGCTTTTGTGGAGCGCTTGTGTCGAGTGTCACGCGGCTGTGTGGCGAGCGGATCACGCTGCCGCACAGCCGCGCGTCACACAGGCCTAACCCAGGAGATCCTCGACATAGGCAACCAGCGTGCGCACGGTGCAGCCCGTGCCTTGCTTCGGCGTGTAGCCGTAGGGTGCTCCGTTGTTGAAGGACGGGCCGGCGATGTCGATGTGCGCCCACGGGATGGTCTGGCCGCCCTTGTCCTTGCCCACGAACTCGCGCAGGAACACGGCCGCCGTCATCATGCCGCCGTGACGCTCGCCGATATTGGCGATGTCCGCCACCTGGGAGTCGAGGCTGGGCCGCAGTTCTTCCGGCAGGGGCATCGGCCAGACGAGTTCGCCGGCCCGGTCAGCGGCCGCCTTCAGCGGGCCGGTCACGCTGTCCGCGCCCATGATGCCTGCGGTGCGGTTGCCGAGCGCGATCAGCTGGGCGCCGGTCAGTGTGGCAACGTCGATGATGGCGTCCGGGTACTCCTGGCTTGCCGCGACGATGCCATCGGCCATGACCAGCCGGCCTTCGGCGTCGGTGTTCAGCACTTCAACTGTCTTGCCGCCGAACATGGTCAGCACGTCGGCGGGACGCGACGCGGCCCCGGAAGGCATGTTCTCGGCGATGCACAGCCAGGCGGTTGCCTTGACGGGCAGCCCCAGGCCCGCGATGGCCAGCACAGTATTAAGCACGACGGCGGCGCCCGCCATGTCGCTCTTCATGTCGCCCATGCCCAGGGCCGGCTTAATGGAGATGCCGCCGGTGTCGAAGGTGATGCCCTTGCCGACCAGTGCGATTTTCCTCGTGGCCTTGGCGGGGGAGTACTCCACCTTGACGAGGCGCGGCTGCCGGGCCGAGCCCTTGCCAACGCCCATGATGCCGCCGAAGCCTTCCTTTTCCAGGCGCTTTTCGTCCCACACGATGACCTTGACGGGTAGTCCCTTGGACAGTTCCTTGGCGGCGTCTGCGAACGACTCGGGGTAAAGGTGGCTCGGCGGCTGGTTCACGAGCGAGCGGGTGGCGTTGACAGCTTTGCCCAGCAGGCGCGCACGGTCGAGTGCCGGCTGCAGTTCTTTGTCGTTTGCCAGCTCAGTGAAGATCGCGACGTCGGCCACGGGATCCTTGAGGCCGTCCTTGGACGAACGGAATTCCGTGAACGAGTACGCTCCCAGCGCGGCACCCTCGGCGATGGCGGCGACATCGGCGACATTCGCCGTCGGGAAGGCCAGCGTGACGGAAGACAGCCCGGCAAGCTGGCGGATGGCGGAGCCGGCCGCGCGGCGCAGCGCCTCGCCCGAAACCCTGCCCGCGGCGTCGACCTTTCCTACACCGGCCAGCACGAGGATTCCTGAGCCCGTCTCCGGAAGCCCGGGAAGGCGGACCGCTTGGTCCGGGGCGCCGGTGATGCCGAGGACCTTGAGGGAGTCGGTCAGGGCCTCGACGGATTTCGCGGTCAGCGGGTTTTCCAGCAGGAACGGGCCGTCCGTGCCCTGGCCGACGCCGATGACCACTGCGTCACTTGGCGCCTTCTTCAGGTCCCTTGCAATGGCACTAAGGTTGATTTCAGTATTCTTGACCACGAGGATCGGTCCTCAATTCTCTGTGATTGTTCGGGCAGGGAGCGCAGCTAGGCGCCCTCTCGCGGGTGCCGGCCGCCGTCCCCGCAGGGCAGCGGCGCCAGCTTCCAAGGAAGCCAATCCCGATCGTAGTCTCTCGTTCCGCAACTGCGGGGGAGCGCCGGGGAAACGGGCCGGTTGAGAGCCGTGCCACAACGCCCCGAGGAATGACGCCGCTCTTCCGGGCGTTATGACGATTAACCCCGACCACGAAAGGAACTCGCCGTGTTTGAAAGGATTTCCGGCTCGCTGCTGGACCCCGACGCGCTGTATGCCAAGAACATTGGGCTGTTCCATAACCCTGAGCTCCGCGGGCTGAACCTGGTGATGGGCTTTACCGGTTTCGCCGATGCCGGCCACGTGGTCCGGCAGATCACCGGCGAGCTGCTGGACACACTCGATTCCGAACGTGTGGCCGTGTTCGACGCCGACCAGTTGATGGACTATCGGTCCCGGCGCCCGCATGTGACCTTTGTTGAGGATCATCTGCAGGATTACCAGCCGCCCACGCTGGCCCTGTACAGGCTGGTCGACGGGCTGGGCAAGCCATTCCTGTTCCTCGCCGGCTTCGAACCGGACCTGCAGTGGGAACGCTTCGCCCGTGCCGTGGTGCAGATCGTCGAGGCCCTGGACGTGAACCTGGTGACCTGGATCCACTCGATTCCCATGCCCGTGCCCCACACCCGTCCGGTCGGGGTGACTGTGCACGGCAACCGGCCGGAGCTCATTGAAGGCATCTCCTCCTGGAAGCCGACCGTGGAAGTGCCGGCCGCCGTCGGGCATGTCCTGGAACTCCGCCTGACCGACGCCGGCCGCAACGTTGCCGGGTACGTGATCCACGTGCCGCACTACCTCGCAGAGGCGGAGTACCCCACGGCTGCCGTGGCCGGCCTGGAGTACCTGGGGGCCGCCACTTCGCTGATGCTGCCGACCGACCGGCTGCGCGAGTCCGGCCGTGAAGTGGGCCGGCAGATTGCCGAGCAGATCGAGGCGTCGGAGGAAGTCCAGCAGGTGGTGGCCCGGCTCGAGGCCCGCTATGACGAAAAGGCGGAGGGCACGGTGCGCCGGTCCCTGCTTGCCAACGAGAATGATGAACTGCCCGACGGCGACGCGCTGGGCGCCGCTGTGGAGGCTTACCTGGCGCGGGAGAACCCCGCGCCGTAAGCCCCGTCACTGGGCTGCATTAGGCTCATCACTGAAAGGCCAAAACCGGGCAAATTAAATAGTATTTTTGCCTCCGCCGGGGATAATAAAAGGGTGACTGCACCCCGCGCCTGGCTCATTTGGTCCATTGGCATTTTTTCGTACCTCGTGGCTGTGACGCAGCGTACGTCGTTCGGTGTGGTCGGCCTCGAGGCTACCGAGAGGTTCCATGCCAGCGCCTCGGCCATCTCCTTTTTCACGGTGCTGCAGCTGCTGGTGTACGCCGGCCTTCAGATTCCGGTGGGTGTGCTGGTGGACAGGTTCGGTTCCCGGGCCATGATTGCCGGGGGCGCCCTGCTGATGGGCCTGGGCCAGCTGCAGCTTGCATTTGCAGACAGCGTCCCGGCCGGTGTGCTGGGCCGCGTGCTTGTGGGTGCCGGCGACGCCATGACCTTCATCTCCGTCATCCGGCTGATTCCGCTGTGGTTTGCGCCAGCCCGCGTTCCGCTGCTGACCCAGCTGACCGGCATGTCCGGACAGCTCGGCCAGTTGCTGAGCGTGGTGCCGTTCGCCTTCATCCTGCATGCCGCGGGCTGGACCCCGGCGTTCCTTGCGCTGGCGGGATTCTCCGGGGTCGCCGTCGTGCTGGTGGTCCTGATGCTGCAGGACGTGCCGCCCGGCACTCCCCGGCAGGAGGCGGCCAAGGGGCTGCGCGCCACCGGCGTGTCCCTGTCGCGCGCGTGGAAGCAGCCGGGGACGCGGCTGGGGATGTGGAGCCACTTCACCATCCAGTTCAGCGGCACGGTGTTCGCCATGACCTGGGGCTACCCGTTCCTGATTTCTGCGCAGGGCCTCAATGCCGGCACCGTCGCGTCGCTCATGTCCCTGTATGTCGCCGGTGCCATCGGTGCCGGGCCGCTGATCGGCCGCTTTGTTGCCCGGCACCCACTCCGGCGCTCCACCATGGTGCTCCTCCTTGTCGGTGCTACCGCGGCAGCATGGGCGGCGGTGCTGCTGTATCCCGGCCGCTCACCGTTGTGGCTGCTGGCGGTCCTCATCGTGGTGCTGGCCATCGGCGGCCCGGGCTCCATGATCGGCTTCGACTTTGCCCGCACCTTCAACCCGGCCCACCGGATCGGGACCGCCACGGGCATCGTCAACGTGGGCGGCTTCTTCGCAGCGCTCATGGCCATCTACCTCATCGGCGCCGTACTGGACATCCTCAACTCCACCGGCTTTTCCCGCGGGGAGCTCTATGGCCTGGAGCCCTTCCGCATCGCGCTCTGCGTGCACTTCCTGCTCCTCGGGGTTGGGTCCGTCGCCATGCTGGTGGTCCGGCGCAAGGTCCGCCGCCAGATGGCTGCCCAGGGAGTGGTGGTGCCGCCCCTGCTGCAGGCAATGGCCCAGCAGCGGCGCGAGCGGATTGCCCGCCGCAAGACCCCTTCCCGCGACTAGGCCCCATACCCCTGGACGGCGCCGCTCCCGCGGCAGTGCCACTGTTCCTCAACAGACCTGTTCGGGCAGGGCTTGTCCACATAGGTCAGGCTGCCTGTCGCGCCGGCGGTGACCGCCGTCGGAAGCTGTTTCCATGACACCGGAGCATCTCACCATCAGCGGTCCTGAAGACATTCTTGGCTACATTCCGCACAGCCTGGGCTATTGGCCGTCGCAGAGCCTCGTGGCCATGACCATGCAGGGAAAGCGCCTCGGAGCCACTCTTCGGGTCGACCTCCCGGAGCGCGGTGGCCGCCGCAGCCGGGAGGCGTTCGCGAGGACGGTGGCGGAGTACCTTCTGGCGGACAAGGAAGCCGACGGGTCGCTGCTGGTCTTCTTTACCGACGGCGGTAATAACGACGGCGGCAGGGAAGGGGCGGCGGCGTTGTCCTTTCGGCCCCTGCTCGCCGATCTGGAATGCGCGCTCGGACTGGCTGGCATGCCGGTGCGGGATGCCTGGCGCGTCGGCGACGAGTACTGGCGCAACCTGTACTGCACTGATAGCAGTTGCTGCCCGATGCCGGGCCGCTCCGTCGCCGAGATCCGGGACAGCCGGCTCAATGCGGAGATGGTGTATCTGGGCAGCAGCGTCGGTGCGCCGCCAGGGGCTCCTTCACCCGGCAATGCCAGTACTACTGCAGCGGACGATGCCGCTGTCATGGCAGCCGAACGCGAGTGGAGTCTTGCCCTGGCCGGCAAGGGGACTCAGCGGGCACAGTTTGATGCGGTCCTCGATGCCTGGGCAGCTGCGCTGGGGGCCGCTTCGCCTGAAGCCGTTTCCGCTGGGGCCATTCTGCCTGAAGCCGCTCCGCCTGAAGCCGCCCCGGGAAAGGGGCTTGAACCGCAACTCGCGGGGTTCCTGCGCGCGTCCCTGCATGTTCCGGCCTGGCGCGACGCGGTCCTGGTCATGGCCGCCGCGGGACGCGCCACGGCGGCGTCCGGAGCCGAAGCATTCGGGATCTTCTCCGCCGCGACTGGACTCCCCGTGTCCTGCCCGCCGCTGCCGGAGTCGCGGCTGTCCCTGAGCGGATTACCCAGCCCGGCCGCAGACGGCGGGGTGGCGTCCTCGGCGTCCGGAACAGATTCGGTGCCCGGAGCGGAGCAGGCGCCAGGAAAAGGACAGGCGCCCGGAACAGATTCGGTGCCCGGAGCGGAGCAGGCGCCCGGAACAGGACTGAGCGGCGATCGTCCGGACCAAGGGATGGCCACGGGCCGTCCTGACCAGGTGCCTGCTTCCAGCTGTGGCCCGGATGCCCTGCCGGGTTATGGCGAAGTCCTGTTGGGCCTAAGTCCGGCGGTGCCGGACTGGGACACTCTGAGACGCCTGGAGGGCCTGATGGCGGGGTTGTCGTCGTGTGGCGGGGGTGAGGCGCAGGCTGCAGCGCTGACTGCCACCGGCTGGATCGAATGGTGCCGAGGTAGGGGCTCCTTCGCGCACGCATCATTGACCCGGGCCCTGGATGCCAGCCCCGGATACCGGCTGGCCGAGCTGCTGTCCGAGGTGGTTCGGCGCGGAACAATCTGCGGCTGGGCAGGGCGACGCGAGGCGGCTTGGCAGAAATTCGGATCGGACGCCGCTTAGAGATTGATCCCGCCCAGAGATGACCACAACGCCCGGCTGGACCTCACCACCCGGCCGGACCACAACGCCGGGCTGGACCTCGCGCCGGGCTGGACCTCGCGCCGGGCCGGACCGAGGAGCCTGCCGGACCACAGCGCCCGCTGGACCTCACCGCCGAGCTGGACCTCACCGCCGGGCTGGACCGAGAACCCTGTCAAAGCCGGCACGTCCCGTTGGCAGGGCGTATTACGGCCCGTTCGGCCCCTGGCACGCAAAATCATGAGACAATGGAGGCCGAGACCCGGTTGGGTCCGTGAATCAATGCTTGCAATGGTCCCATGCGGGAACATTGCGGCCGCCCCGGCAGTTCTACTTAGTGGCCCTGTCGGTCGGTTGCATCTGATATCGATCACGGACTTGACAGGGTCATAGTGGTGTTGCCCGAAGGTGACTCCACAGACCGCCGCTAGAAAGGTTTTCTGTGACCCCGTCTTCCGCGAAGAAGGAACCCGCCGCCCTGGCCGTTGAAACTGCCGAGGAGAAGCCGGCGGCATCCAGCGCCAAGCGTGCCGCCACCCGTGCCGCTGGGAAGCCCGAGCCCAAGAAGCGCGGACCCAAGCCCGGAGCCAAGGCTGCAGCCGAAGCTGCCGGAAGCCGCTCAACCAGTGACGATGCCGACGTGGAAGTCGAGGAGGACCTCGACGACGCGCAGCCCGACACCGCAGATCTGGTCGATGAACCCGACGAGGCCGGCAAGGAAGCCGCAGCGCCTACCGGTTCGGGCTTCGTTTACTCTGACGCCGACGACGACGACGCACCTGTCCAGCAGGTCATGTCTGCCGGCGCTACCGCCGACCCCGTTAAGGACTACCTGAAGCAGATCGGTAAGGTAGCCCTCCTCAACGCCGAACAGGAAGTTGACCTCGCGCTCCGCATCGAGGCCGGCCTGTTCGCCGAAGAGAAGATCGCCGCCGACGACGGCTCCATGGATCCGAAGTACAAGCGCGAGCTTGAGTTCATCATCCATGACGGCAAGCGCGCCAAGAACCACCTGCTCGAGGCCAACCTCCGCCTCGTGGTGTCGCTGGCCAAGCGTTACACCGGCCGCGGCATGCTGTTCCTGGACCTCATCCAGGAAGGCAACCTCGGCCTCATCCGAGCCGTCGAGAAGTTCGACTACACCAAGGGCTTCAAGTTCTCCACGTACGCCACCTGGTGGATCCGCCAGGCCATCACCCGTGCCATGGCGGACCAGGCCCGCACCATCCGTATCCCGGTGCACATGGTCGAAGTCATCAACAAGCTGGCCCGTGTCCAGCGTCAGATGCTGCAGGACCTGGGCCGCGAACCCACGCCTGAAGAGCTGGCGCTCGAGCTGGACATGACCCCCGAGAAGGTCGTCGAAGTCCAGAAGTACGGTCGCGAGCCCATTTCGCTCCACACGCCGCTCGGCGAGGACGGCGACTCCGAATTCGGTGACCTCATCGAGGACTCCGAAGCTGTCGTTCCGGCCGATGCTGTGAGCTTCACCCTGCTGCAGGAACAGCTGCACTCCGTGCTGGACACCCTGTCCGAGCGCGAAGCCGGCGTCGTTGCCATGCGGTTCGGCCTCACGGATGGCCAGCCGAAGACTTTAGACGAAATCGGCAAGGTCTACGGCGTTACCCGTGAGCGCATCCGCCAGATTGAATCCAAGACCATGTCCAAGCTCCGCCACCCGTCCCGGTCGCAGGTGCTGCGGGACTACCTGGACTAGGAAACGCTGGGCCGGTAACTGCTGGACCGGCAAACGCGAACAAAGGCCAGGCCTTCCGCCCGAAACGGCGGCAGGGCCTGGCCTTTGTCGTACCGCTACAACATCAACCAGGTGCAGGCGCATGTTTGGCCGGAGTCCGCGCCAGCGGCTTAGCTATTGCCTGAATCACCTATCAGCAAGATCCGCTAAGCGGTCCAGTCACCGGCCGGGCGACATGGCCCGGCCGGTTCCCGGAACGGTGGTTTTTAAGGATCGCTGAATCCTGAGTGACTGATTCCACGCCTGCCGCTTCCGGAAAGGGTGGTTTCACTTCTTCCGGTTCCCGCTAGCCGCGTTCCGCGCACTCCGGTTTCCGCTAAACCAGTTCCGGGTAGTGGCGGTGCGGTGGAGTAGTAGGTGTGGCCGGTGGGTGTGGTGAGTTCGATGGTGTGCCGCGGTCCGGGAATGGGTTGGGCTTTCCAGCCGGGGAGTTCTTTGGTGTGGTTGCATGCTTCGCACAGTCCTGCGCCGTTGGCCAGGCTGGTTGGGCCGTCGTTGTGCCAGGGGATGATGTGGTCGTGGTGGCGGATGGGGGCGTCGCAGTAGGGGGTGCGGCAGGTGTCGTCGCGGATCTGGATAAAGCGGCGCAGCGGCGCCGGGAACAGGCGCCGTCGCGAGTCCATGGCGACCAGGTCGCCGGTCCCGGGGGCGGTGTAGAGCCGGCGGATCCACGTTTTGAGTTCTTTCAGCGGGTCCTTCTGGCTGGTGTTTGAGTCGGACGCGTTTGAGCCGCCAGCCCGGGGTTCTTGTCCAGGTTCCTGTCCATGCTCCGGTGATTGTTCCTGGCTGATGAGGTTCCGTGCCCAGTCCGCGGGGACGGTGCCGTAGCCGGGGATCCGGGCGGGTTCGGTGTCGTCTTGGAGGAGGGTGCGGTCGGTCATGAGGAGGTTGATTTCGATGCCGGTGATGCCGTCGGGGGTGCCGGTGGTGCGTTCGACGAGGGTGTCGGCTTTGATTTGGTCGCGGGAGCGTGGGTCGCCGGCGGCGTGGAGGGTGTCGGCGTGCCGGGTGAGGGCCGCGTAGACGGCGACGCCTTGGTGGACGGGGAGCAGTGCGGTCAGGTAGGTCATGGTGTCCGGGGCCGGGCGGAGGCTCACGGTCCGCTCGGACGCGGCGTGGCTGGCCCGTTGGGCGACGGAGCGGGGGTCCTTGCGGGTGGCGGCGGCCCGGGCCGCGGCGATGACGGTGCGGGTCCCAGCGCCGGTGAAGGTTCCGGTGTCGGCGGCGAGTTCCTCGTCGACGGCGGACCGGTCGGCGGGACTCAGGCAGGCGGTTTCTTTCACGATGTGCATGGCGCGTTCTTCGTTGAGCTGTCCGGTGTCCAGGGCGGCCAGGGTGTGGGGCATCTGCACCAGGGCCTTTGCTGTGCTGAACAGCCGGCCGCCGCGGTGCGGGGACTCACCCCGGGCCAGGGCGATCTGCTCGGCCGTGCCCGGGCCCCGGTCATTGCTGCGGTCTTTGCCCAGATCCTCGGCGGTCAGTGTCACCCGGTGGGCGTGCTCCTGGCTGTGCCGGGCCTCGAAGGTCACGGCAAGCCTCGCCTGTTGCCCGGCAAGCATGTTCTTGACGTTCTCGTAGGCGTGCGTCTGGTCGATCAGCCCGGCATTGTCGGCGCTGAGATCGGCCCGCAGAAGGGCGGTTGCCGCCGCGACCCGGTCCGGCAAAGCCGGCCGCGGCGTACGGGGCCCGCGCCCGTCAGTGCCGGTGGCTGCGTTGGTGGCTGCGCCGTCGGCGAACAGAACGTCCGCATAGAGGGCCTCGGGAAATGGGTCCTCCGGGAACTCAGCGTCAGCAATCAGGGCGTCGGGGAAAGGGTCCTCCGGAAGAACGTCGTCGGGGTCCACGAAGTTGGGGTCGTCGTCGTAGGGAAACCCCTCAGGAACCGCGGCAGCATGCAGAACGCCGGCGCGCGGCACTCCTGCTGTCAGCGCTGAATTCCCGAAGCATTCCATGGACACAGTCTGCCAAGGGGGACTGACAATTTAGCGCCGCGGGAAGAGCCGCGGGAAGATCCACGGGGTGCGGAGCTGGAAAAAGAAAAAGCCAGGACCCCCGTGCAGGGGATCCTGGCTTTGAGCTTTGTTGTCTAGTCGACCGGAACCGGTGCCTTTTCGTGCAGCCGGCCCGTCTCATCGTGCCAGTCGGAACTGAGCGGCCTCAGGGTCGCTTCGA
The DNA here is from genome assembly GCF_030817195.1 of Arthrobacter globiformis. Classification (NCBI taxonomy): domain Bacteria; kingdom Bacillati; phylum Actinomycetota; class Actinomycetes; order Micrococcales; family Micrococcaceae; genus Arthrobacter; species Arthrobacter globiformis. The sequence goes on from NZ_JAUSYZ010000001.1 coordinate 2,180,711, forward strand.
CGGCGCGAGAATGGTGGGCGCAGAAGAGCAGCTCACCTCCGGAGGACTCGAGTACAACCCGGACGTATGCCTGTGCACCGCAACGGTCACACCGGTCAGCTGCGGTTAGTGTGCGGTCGGCAACTGCTGTTGTCATGTCGGCCTCCTTAGTAGTTCTGTACATCTATATAACCAGCATTCGCTGGTAAACCATGGCAAGGATGGGTCACTTTCGCTGTCCGCGTATCACGGGTGCGTAACGAACGCCGGGAGCGGGGACCCGTGTCGGGAGTGGCAGTCGGGCATTTGGCGGCGGCGGGACTAGGCTAGGGGGAGCCTTTTAACGCCCATCCGGCCTGTTCCTCAAAGGAGTTCACTACCTGTGGCACCGAGTTCTGATTACACCGCCCGCCACCTTTCGGTGCTGGAGGGGCTGGAGGCCGTGCGCAAACGCCCCGGCATGTATATCGGTTCCACGGACTCCCGCGGTCTCATGCACTGCCTCTGGGAAATCATCGACAACTCCGTCGACGAGGCGCTGGCCGGCTTTGGCCACGACATCAAGATCATCCTGCACGCGGACAACTCTGTGGAGATCCACGACGACGGCCGCGGCATTCCCGTCGACGTCGAACCAAAGACTGGCCTCACCGGCGTCGAGGTGGTCTTCACCAAGCTGCATGCGGGCGGCAAGTTTGGCGGCGGCTCCTACACTGCCTCCGGCGGCCTGCACGGCGTCGGCGCCTCCGTCGTCAACGCGCTCTCGGCACGTCTCGACGCCGAAGTGGACCGGGGCGGCAAGACGTACAGGATGTCCTTCCGCCGGGGTGAGCCCGGCCGCTTCAACGACAACGGCCGCCCCAACCCGACAGCCACATTTGCCCCCTTCGTCGAAGACTCTGTCCTGGACGTCGTCGGCAAGGCCAAGCGCGGCGTAACCGGAACGCGCATCCGCTACTGGGCGGACACCCAGATCTTCACCCCGGACGCCCGGTTCTCCTACGAGGAACTCACCGCGCGGGCCCGCCAGACCTCCTTCCTGGTCCCCGGCCTGAAGATCACCGTCCGCGATGAGCGCAAGCTCCCCGGCACGCCCGGTGAACTGGGGGCGCACGAGGAAGTGTTCCACCACGACGGCGGCATCTCCGAGTTCGTGGAATTCCTCGCCGCGGACTCCGGGGTCACGGATGTCTGGCGCCTGCATGGCTCCGGCAAGTTCAAGGAAACTGTCCCCGTGCTGGATGAGAAGGGCCACAGCAAGATCGCGGAAGTGGAACGCGACTGCGAAGTGGACGTCGCAATGCGCTGGGGGATCGGTTACGACACCACGGTCCGCAGCTTCGTGAACATCATCTCCACGCCGAAGGGCGGCACGCACCAGGCCGGCTTCGAGCAGGCTCTCGTGAAAACGTTCCGGAAGGCCGTGGAAGCCAACGCGCGGAAACTCAAGGCCGGCAACGACAAGATCGAGAAGGACGACATTTTCGCCGGGCTCACCGCCGTCCTGACCGTGCGGCTCGCGGAGCCGCAGTTCGAGGGCCAGACGAAGGAGATCCTCGGCACCTCGGCGGTCAAGGCCATCGTGGCCCGGGTGGTGGAGAAGGAGATAGCGGCCAAGCTCAACTCCTCCAACCGCAACGACAAGGCACAGTCCGCGTTGCTGCTGGAAAAAATCGTCAGCGAGATGAAGTCGCGGATCTCTGCGCGTGTCCACAAGGAGACGCAGCGCCGAAAGACCGCGCTCGAGTCGTCGTCGATGCCCACCAAGCTCGCAGACTGCCGCACCGACGACGTCGCCCGCTCCGAACTGTTCATCGTGGAGGGCGACTCGGCCCTCGGCACGGCCAAGCTGGCGCGGTCCTCGGACTTCCAAGCACTGCTGCCGATCCGCGGCAAGATCCTCAACGTCCAGAAGGCCTCCGTGGGCGACATGCTCTCGAACGCCGAGTGCGCGGCCCTCATCCAGGTGGTCGGGGCCGGTTCCGGACGCAGCTTCGCGATCGAAGCCGCCCGCTACGGGAAGGTCATCCTGATGACCGACGCCGATGTCGACGGCGCCCATATCCGCACGCTGCTGCTCACCCTCTTCTTCCGCTACATGCGGCCCATGGTGGAGGAAGGCCGGGTCTTCGCCGCCGTGCCGCCGCTGCACCGTGTGGAAGTCATCAACCCCGGCCAGAAGGCCAACGAGATGATCTACACCTATTCCGAGGCCGAGCTGCACGCCCTGCTGGCGAAGCTCGCAGCCGAAGGCAGGAAGTACAAGGAACCCATCCAGCGCTACAAGGGCCTGGGAGAGATGGACGCCGAGCAGCTGGCGGAGACCACCATGGATCCCCGGCACCGCATGCTCCGCAAGGTGAATATCGAGAATGCCCAGCAGGCGGAAGCCACGTTCGACCTGCTGATGGGATCGGATGTCGCACCCCGCAAGGACTTCATCATCGCCGGTGCCTCCAGCCTGGACCGCGAACGCATCGACGCCTAAAAGCCGGCCCGCCGCCGGCTTAGCCCAGCAGGCCGGGAACGATTAGCAGGGCTGTGGGCATCGCCAGCAGCAGCGTGCACACGGCCAGGACGGTTGCCCGGAGGCCGCCGGCGAGCGGAGGCTGGGGTGAGAGAAGGCGACTGACGCGTGACGCCGTCGTGCTCGGTCCGGCGCCGCCGGCACCATCCGGCAGGCCTTGCAGGCTTGAGCCTGCGAGGCCTGCCGGTTCGACGACGGCGGCCCCCTGGGGTGCCGCCGAGCCGCTGGCGACGATGGCTATCGCCTTGATCAGCGTTACCTTGCTCTCCGTTTTGAGGGCAACATCGTCGGCAAGCATTTCAATAAGGGAGTTCACGGCCTCCTGGGCCAGGCGCGTGGTGGGCAGCCATGGCAGCGCCTGGCGCCAGGCGGCGAAGGCCCACAGCAGCAGGTGGTGGCGCTGGGTGAGGTGCGCGTTTTCGTGAATCAGGACGGCGCGCAGCTCTGCCGGATCGAGGGCGGCCATCAGGCCGTCGGAGAGGACCGTGACGGAGCGGGCGCCGCCGGGCAGGCAGTACGCCACCGGGGAATCGTGGTTGATGACCACGGTGCCCGGCCCGTCGTCGGACGGTGAGGCCAGGAGGGCCAGCAGTTCGCGGTGCCGCCTGCGCTGACGCTCGATTTTGTAATAGGTCAGCAGCAGCGTGAAGACCAGGTGCGCTGTCAGCAGCGCGGCCGCGGAGAGCGCGAAGAGATGCCAGAAACCCAGTGCTGTGGTGGGCGCTGCAAACAGCACCATTCCTGCCAGCGCGCGCAGGCCGGCAATCAGGTTGTCGCCGACGGGTTCGAGGCCGTAGACCAGCATGGCACCGATCATGGACAGCCCGCCGGCGAGTGCGATGGCCTGCCACAGCACCATGGCCGTAAAGGGGTCGCGCGCCGGCCAATGGGCGCGCGAAAGTAGGATAGGTACCGGCCAGGCCAGTGCTATCGCCAGGACCGCCAGGAAATATGAGGTCCAGAACATCAGGTGCTAGCTGTGGCCAAGCAGTTTGCGCAGCGTCTCGGCTTCACTTTCCGTCACGGAACCGATGAACCGGGCCAGCACGGCCTCGCGGTCCGGAGCGGATCCCAGCACTTCGTGCATGAGTTCGGCGGTGTGGTCTTCGCGGCTGGACACAGCCTGGTAGCGGTGCGGCCGGGTGCCGCGTTCGCGCTCCACGAGACCCTTCTTCTCTAGACGCGAAAGGACCGTCAGGACGGTGGTCACCGCCAGGTCCTTGCCCTCATGCCCTGCTGCTCCGCCATGCGCGGCCGTGCTCTGCGCAAGCAGGTCCCGCAGCGTGTTTGCCGTAGCTGCTTCGTGGCCCGCCCAGAGCAGGTCCATGACTGCGCGTTCCAGTTCCCCAAGACTTGCCATCTGTACATCCTTTTGACAACGCACTGCCAGGAGCCGATCGCCCGGCCCGTGCCGTGATTCCAATACTGCAACTTCAAATCTATCGCGTTTCGCCGCGCGTTTCTACATGAGGTAGAACGTTCGGCGCGTCGCGGGTGATTGCGTTCCTCCGATGTGCATGCAACCGTGTTTACAGTGTTCGACCTGTGTTCTACACTCTGTAGAAGTTGAACTTCTACGTTGCGTAGAAAACAACGCTGGAGAGCTAGACCCAACCGTAAGTAGGGACCGCCTTGGACGCCTTGGAAATCGCACGCTGGCAATTCGGAATCACCACCGTCTACCACTTCATGATGGTGCCGCTGACAATCGGCCTGGGCCTGGTTGTCGCAGTGATGCAGACCGTCTGGTACCGCACCGCGAATCCCGCCTATCTGCGGATGACCAAGTTCTGGGGAAAGCTCTTCCTCATCAACTTCATCATGGGCGTGGCGACCGGCATCGTCCAAGAGTTCCAGTTCGGCATGGCCTGGAGCGAATACAGCCGCTTCGTGGGTGACGTCTTTGGCGCTCCGCTCGCCCTCGAGGCACTGCTGGCGTTTTTCGTCGAGTCCACCTTCCTGGGCCTGTGGATCTTCGGCTGGAAGCAGCTCAAGCAGGGCGTGCATCTCGCGTGCCTCTGGATCGCCGTGGTCGGCTCGTTCTTCTCCGCGTACTTCATCATTGTGGCCAACAGCTGGATGCAGCACCCCGTCGGCGTCACCATGATCGACGGGCGCCCGGTCATGACCGACGCCTGGGCCGTGTTCACCAACAACACCGCCCTCGTGGCCGTGCCGCACACCCTCTTCGGTGCCCTTGCCGTGGCCGGCGGGTTCCTGCTGGGCATCGCCTGGTACCACCTCTGGCGCAGGCGCCGCGATGGCATCGACACCATCGGCACGGACGGCAAGGTGGTCGCCGGGGAGTCCGAGATCCCGGGCCGCGACCGCACCGACTACGCAGTCTGGATCAAGTCGCTGCGGATCGGCGCCGTCGTCGCCATGATCTCCTTTGCCGGAACCGCCCTCACCGGTGACCTGCAAGGCAAGCTGATGTTCGAACAGCAGCCCATGAAGATGGCCGCAGCCGAGGCCGCATGCCACGACGGAACGGGCTTCTCCGTCCTGAGCGTGGGCAACGTCGGCTCCCGCAACTGCGACGACATCGTGGCGCTGATCGAGGTCCCGGGCATTCTCTCCTACCTTGCCAAGGGCGACTTCACCACCGAGGTCAAGGGCGTCAACAGCCTGATCGACCAGTACAAGGCGGACTACGGCACGCACGTCCCGGACAACCCCATCTACGGTGACCGCGCCGGCCAGGAGATCCAGTACGTGCCGGTCATGGAGGTCACCTACTGGGGCTTCCGGGCCATGATCGGCTTTGGCGGACTCGCGGCCCTGGCCGCTTTGGTGGCACTCTGGCTGACCCGCAAGGGGACCGTCCCCGAGTCGCGCTGGCTGATGCGGCTGGCCGTGTTCGGCATCCTGGCCCCCTTCGGTGCCAACGCCGCAGGCTGGATCTTCACGGAGATGGGCCGGCAGCCGTTCGTCGTGGCCCCCAACCCGGACCTCAACGGCATCGACCAGGTCTTCATGTTCACCGCCGCGGCCGTATCGCCAGGGGTGTCCGCCGCCGAAATCCTGACCTCCCTCGTTGTCCTCACCCTGATCTACGCAGTGCTCCTCGTGGTGGAAGTGAAGCTCCTCGTGAAATACGTGCTGGGCGGCGTCGTCTCGGCCATGCCCGAACTGGTCCACGTGCCGATCGACGAGAACGAGGACGCCGCGCCCCGCGACGGCGGACCGGACAAGCCCGGAACCTCCGACGACGTCCTGGCCTTCGCCTACTAAGACCCGAGGATACAAAGCATGGAACTGCTGCCAACAATCTGGTTCATTGCCATCGCCGTCCTGTGGACCGGCTACCTCTTCCTGGAGGGATTCGACCTGGGCGTCGGGATGCTGATGAAGATCTTCGCCCGCAACAACACCGAACGCCGCGTGCTCCTCAACACCATCGGGCCGGTCTGGGACGGAAACGAAGTCTGGCTCCTGACCGCCGGCGGCGCCACTTTCGCCGCCTTCCCGTTCTGGTACGCCTCCCTGTTCTCCGCCCTGTACCTGCCGCTGCTGCTGGTCCTGGTGGCGCTGATTTTCCGGGCGGTGGCCTTCGAATACCGAGGGAAGGTGGACACCGACCGCTGGCGGAACACCTGGGACTGGGCGATCGCCGTCGGCTCCTTCCTGGCCGCCTTCGGCGTGGGTGCCGCCTTGGGGCTGACCACCACCGGACTGCCGCTGGATGCCAACGGCGACCGCGACGGCGGGCCGTTCGCCTGGTTCAGCTGGTACGCCGTGCTGGGAGGCCTGGCGGTGGTTTGCTTCGCCCTGCTGCACGCCCTGGCATTCCTGGCACTGAAGACCGACGGCGAGGTCCGGCACCGTGCGCGGCAGTGGTTCGTTCGGCTGCTTCCCGTCCTGGTCCTGCCGATGGCTGGCTGGGCCATCGGCGTTCAGGTCCTCAGCGGTGAAGCCTGGACGCTGGCTGTCCTCACGGTGGCCGTGGTCGCCGCGGGCGTAGCCTGGGCCCAGGCCCGGAAGGGAAATGAAGGCCGGGCGTTCATGGCAACCGGTGTGTTCCTGCTGGGCGGCTCCGCCTCCATTTTCGGCGCGGTCTTCCCGGTGGTGCTGCCGTCCACCATCGACCCCGCCTACAACCTCACCATCGCCAACGCCTCATCCTCCGACTACACCCTCGGCCTGATGAGCATCGTGGCGTGCATCGGACTGCCGCTGGTGATCGCCTACCAGGCGTGGACCTACTGGGTGTTCCGACGCCGCGTCAGCGCCGCCCACATCCCGGAGGCGCACAGCTTCCTGCCCGCGGTCGCCGCGAAAGCACTCATCAGGAAAGACTGACCCGCTTTGAAACCCCAATTCCCGGCCGGACCCTCCACCCGCCGCGCCCTTTACGGACTCGGCCTGCTGGCTGCGCTGAAAGCCCTGTCCCTTGTACTGATGGGACAGGCCGTCGCGTCCGTGCTCGCAGGCCTCATGACCCAGGACGCCGCGTGGGGTGACCAGCTGGGCTGGGGAGCAGCCGGCGTGGTGCTGCGGTCCGTCACGGTCTGGTCGCAGGGCGTCGCCGCGAGGCGCGCCGCCCTGGGCGTCAAGGAGGAGCTGCGGGCGCAACTCCTGGAGACGGCACTGCGCAACGGGGTCCGGGCCGCCGGCCCTTCCGACGGCGGCCTGGCAGTGCTGGCGACGCGCGGCCTTGATGCCCTGGACAGCTACTACACGCAGTACCTCCCCGCCCTGGTGAACTGCGCGGCCATCCCCCTGCTGCTCGGCGCCCGGATCCTTTTCGCCGACTGGGTCAGTGCGGTGGTGATCGTTCTGACGGTGCCCCTGGTCCCCGTGTTCATGGTGCTGATCGGCCGCTACACCGAAGACAAGGTGCGGGACGCGCAGGCTGCCCTGTCCCGGCTGTCCGGGCACATGCTCGAACTCGCCAAGGGACTGCCGGTGCTGGTGGGGCTCGGCCGGGCCGCCGCGCAGCGCCGAGCCCTGGAGGACATTTCCGAGGACTACCGGCAGCGGACCATGGGCACCCTGCGGACGGCGTTCCTCTCCGCGCTCGCCCTGGAACTGATCGCCACCATCTCCGTAGCGGTGGTGGCGGTGTTCATCGGTGTCCGGCTCGTCCACGGCGACATGGCGCTGGAAGCCGGGCTGCTGGCGCTCATCCTCGCCCCGGACTGCTACCTTCCGCTCCGTGAGCTGGGGACCGCCCACCACGCCAGCGACGACGGCCGGGCGGCCCTTGCCGAAACTGCGGCGGTGCTGGAGGCCCCGGAGCCCCGGCGGCTCGTGCCGGGGCCTGCCCCGGCGGATGAGCCTGCCGCTGCGGTGACCGCCGGTGCGGCGACGTCCGGTGCGGATGGGCCGGCCGGCCTGACAGTCCGGGATCTCACGGTTAGTTATCCGGGACGGCAGGGTGCCGCCGTCGGGCCACTCAGTTTTTCGGCGCCCGCCGGACTGGTCACCGCGCTCGACGGTCCCAGCGGCGCGGGCAAGAGCACCGTGCTGGGCGTTCTCGCGGGAACTGTCGGAGCCGGCGGCGGCACAGCAGTGTCCGGAACTATTGAAGGATTCGCGGCCGGCGAGGTGGCCTGGGTGCCGCAGCATCCCGTGATGGTGGCGGACACCGTGCGCGAGGAAGTGCTGCTGTACCTGACGGCGGGCACCGCAGCAGCCGGCACCGCAGCAGCGGGCACGCCAGCAACCGGGTCAGGCGTCTGCGGGGAAACATACGCCGGGGGAGTGCTGCGGTGCCTGGCAGCCGTCGGCGCTGGGCATCTGGCGGACAAGCATCCGGCCGAACTGAGCCCGGGGGAGGTGCGCCGCGTTGCCCTTGCCCGGGGCCTGGCCCGCATCGAGGCAGGCGCCATAGTATTGCTCCTGGACGAGCCCACCGCGCACCTCGACAGGGACTCGGCCAACCGTGTCCATGATGCGATTCGTGCGCTGCGCGGCCGCGCCACGGTCCTTCTGGTAGCCCATGACCGCCAGACGAGGGAACTCGCCGACAGGATCGTGCCGCTGTCCGGCCACGGAGCTGCGCCTACCCTTGAAACGTCGCCCACTCTTCCGGCTGAGGCCACTGCCCAGGTTTCGGCCAGCACCGCCGAGCGCAGTACGTCGGTCGACGGCGGGGGCGCCGCCTCTGCGGTGACCGGCAGTGCGACGGCCGGCGTCTCAGTCACCGAGGCACAAGTCAGTTCCGCCCCCACCGCCGCGATGCTCGCCCGACTGCTCGCACCCGTCCGCGGACGCTTCGCAGCATCCGGGATCGTCGGAGCCCTGGCCGCCCTTTTCGCCGTCGCGCTTTCAGGGCTGTCCGGATGGCTCATCCTGCGTGCCAGTGAGCAGCCGCCCATCATGTACCTCCTGACCGCCATTGTGGGTGTCCGCTTCTTCGGCATCGGCCGGGCCGTTCTGCGCTACTGCGAGCGGCTCCTCCTGCACGAAGCCGTGTTTGCCTCCCTGACGAAGCTGCGCGGCGGCCTCTGGGCGTCCCTCAGCCAGCGGGCACTGTCCCTGCGCCGGCTGCTGCAGGGCGGCAACGTGCTGGGCGCCGTCATCGAGGACGTCGACACCGTCCGGGACCTGCTCCCGCGGGTGGTGCTGCCGCCGATTACCGCCGTGGCGGTGGCAGCAGCCGCCGCCGGTACGGTGGCCTGGCTGCTGCCGGCGGCCCTGCCGGCCGTGCTCGCCGCCGCGCTGATGAGCCTGGTGGCGGCGCCCGCCGCGGCGCTGCTCGCGGACCGGATGTCGGCCAAGGCCGAGCAGCGGCTGCGCTCCGGGGTGCTCCGGAGGGCCGCCGCCGCGCTGGACGCCAGGGCGGAACTGCACGCGAATGGGGCGAAGCAGCCGGTCCTGGACGGCATCCGTGTGCTGGACCGGGACGCCACCTGCGCGGCGCGCCGTTCGGCCTGGGCTGAAGGACTCGGCCAAGCCCTTACCGTGGCCGCGTGCGGCGCGGGCGCCCTCTACAGCGCCGTGCTGGCGGCGCCCCAGGTGCTGGCCGGTTCCCTTCCGGCGACCACGGTCGGCGTCGTGGTCCTCCTGCAGTTGGCGCTCGCAGAACCCTTTGGGGCCATGACGACGGCGGTCCGGCAGCTTCCGGCGCTGCGTGAGGTCTTGCGCCGCATCGGTGAGTCGGGCGTCCTGCAGCCGGGAGAATTCAGTGCGGGCGGCCCGAACGGCCAGGACTACGCGGACGGCCGGAATGGCGCGGACGCCCCGGACAGCCGGCAGCCTGCCCGGCCGGATCCGCGGGAGCATGGGCAGCCGGGTGTGGAACTGGATCGGTTGTCAGCTGCCTGGCCCGGAGGCGGTGCTGTCTTCAGTGGCCTGTCTGCCGTTGCTGAGCCCGGCCGCTGGCTGGCGGTGACCGGCCCGTCCGGCGCCGGCAAGTCCACGCTGCTGGCAGTGATGCTGGGCTTCCTCCCTGCCCGGGCAGGCCGCATCGCGGTGACTGGCAGCGCGGCGTGGTGCCCGCAGGAGGCGCACCTCTTCGACTCCACCGTCCGCGGGAACCTGCTCCTCGGCAGCCCGCGTCAGGAGTCCGGCATGGGGTCTGCGGAGGAGACCGAGCAGGCGATGCGGGAAGCAATGGCGGCGGTTGGCCTGGCGCCCCTGCTGGCGCGCCTGGAAGACGGCCTGGATACCCGCATTGGCCCGGGCGGAGCGTTCCTCAGCGGTGGCGAACGGCAGCGGCTGGCAGTCGCGCGTACCCTCATGACACAGGCCGACGTGATCCTCCTGGACGAGCCCACGGCCCACCTCGACGCCGAATCCGGCCGGGCGCTGATCGCGGACCTGCGTGCCGGACTTGCGTCGCGCACTGTGGTACTGGTGACCCACAACCCTGCCGACATCAGCCCCGACGACGCGCTCCTGGACCTTCGCCCCGAAAACCGGCTCGCCGCCGCCGCGGTGATGGCGGGGCGGGGTTAGCCCACCAACGCTTGTTTCTGTCGGCCGTTGACCACCGAGGTGGCGCCGCAGTTGGAGCAGGTGATCCGGTAGGAGCGTGAGGTCGTGAAAACCGGAATGAAGAACAGCGTGAACTTGGTGGCCCGCTCCTCAAGGTGCTGGTGGGCGAACACGCGGCAGTACTGGCAGGCCGCCGACCGGCCGGGCAGCAGCTTCTGAACAGTCTTGAATCCGAAGAGTAGAAGCATCCTGCGCCTTTCAGAGAAAGCTGACCGCTATTGCCCCAGCCTGGTATTGCCCCAGCCTACGGGTTGCCGCCCCGCAGCGCAGTACCAGTGCAGCGTGAACAGCCAGCGCATAGTCGGCATGATGGCGCGGCCAGTTCCCGGCGGCTAGCCTGTTCCCCATGACGCACAACGACGCCCCCGGCCTGCCAGACTCCGGCTCCGGTGACCTGCCCGTCGTCGACTTCCCGGAACTGCACTGGCGCAGCGCCGGCCCCGCGGATCTGGATGTATGGGCTGCGCTGATCGCCCGGACCGCGGCTGCCGAGCAGCCGGTGTGGTTTGAACGGCGGGCGGACCTCGAACAGATCATGGAGTCCAAAAACAATCAAGTGGGACCAAACACAGTGCTTGGCCTGGACTCCGACGGCGTTCCCAGGGCCTACGCCCGCCTGACCAAAAACAAGGACGGGGCAAAAGCCCACGGATTTTGTGCCGTGGACCCGCAGTGGCAGCGCCGCGGCGTCGGATCAGCCCTCCTGTCCTGGCTGGAGGAGCGGACCCGGCAGCGGTTCGCGGAGGATGCCGGTGCAGGCGACGCCGGCGCCGGTGCAGGCGACGCCGGCGCAGGTTCGGGCGGTGCCGGGCCAGTACCGCGGCTGCGGATTTTCATCGAACAGAAGCAGCAGCACCAGTGCGCGCTCCTGGAGGAGTCCGGGTATGGAGTTGTCCGCTACTACAACGAGATGCACCGCCCGCTCTCGGCTCCGCTGCCCGAAGCACCACTGGACCACGGCCTGGAGCTGGTGCCGATGGAACCAGGGCTGAGCGAAGCCGTGCGACTGGCGCACAACCAGGTCTTCGCCGACCACTGGGGAAGCGAACCACGGGACGAGGAGTCATGGGGCTTCGTGGTCAACGACCCCCTGGCCCGGCCCGATCTCAGCGCCGTCGTGCTGGCGAGCAGCACGGGTGAGGTGGTGGGCTACCAGCTGGCCAGCCACGACCCGGACACCGCCGTGGCACGCGGGTTCACCGAGGGCTACACGGACCTGCTCGGTGTCCGCCGGGAATTCCGCGGGCGCGGCGTCGCGCAGGCACTCCTGGCCGACGCCATGCGGCGGTTCGCCGCCGCCGGCATGGACAAGGCGTCGCTGGATGTGGATTCCGAGAACCCCACTGGCGCCATGGCGCTGTACCGCAAGATGGGCTACGCCCCGGTTAACACAAGCCTGGCCTGGGACAAGGTCCTCCAGCCCTGAACGAAGCGGCCGGTCAGCCGTCCACGTCCGCAAGGTGATGGACGACGTCGTGCAGGAAATACTGCGCGAGCGTCAGGACAGTGAACTCCGAGCCGTTGCTGCGCAGCCCGGTCCGGTCCCACTGCGACTCCTGCACCCTGGCGAAGGAGGCCGCCACCTGCTGGCCCTCCGCGGTGAGCTCGGCGCTCACCACGGCGGGGTCGGCGTTCGCGTAGTCGCTCTCCAGCGCCGTCTGGTCCTGGTCCCAGTTCTCAAACCGGGCGTTGTCCTCGCTGAGCATCAGGTTGAGGCGGCGGTCGAAGAGGTTGAACACGTCCCGGACATGGCAGGCGTACTCCAGCGCGGACCAGGTGCTGTCGTCGGGCCGCTCGGTGGCGTCCGGACGCCGGAGCACGGCCCGCCAGCGCGGCAGCATGTTTTCGACGCTGCCGGGAACCGTGGACGGCGTGACGGTGGACGCGTCGAAGCCGCACTGCGTGCAGGGGCGGGACAGGACCCAGGTCCAGTCCTTTTCATCCGGGACGATAGGCATGCCAGTAGTCTAGGCGGATTCCGGCCAGGCCATGCTCGGGCCGATGACGTCCACAGCCTGTGAGAGCGGAATGCCCGAACCGTCGCGCCGGCCGTGCTCCTGGGGCAGCGAGCGGGCCACCCCTGCCGACGACGACGCCTTTGCCGGGCCGTGGCCGGCCCACGCCAGCAGCAGCGTGTCCTCGCCCTTCAGGAACCGGTGCGCCCGGACGCCGGCGGTGGCGCGGCCCTTGGCCGGGTATTCGGCGAGGGCCGTCACCTTGGCGGCCCCGGGGGCGGTGCCCGGCAGGGCTCCTTCCGTGCCGGAAACGGTGACGACGACGGCGGCCTCGTCGCCGGGGGCGACCGCACCGAAGAACACGACCTGGTCCCCGGCGGCGAGCTTGATGCCGGCCATGCCCCCGGCCGTCCTGCCCTGCGGGCGGACGACGGCGGCGCTGAACCGCAGCAGCTGTGCCTGCCGCGTCAGGAACACCAGGTCGGTGTCGTCGGACCCTGCCGGCGCCACGCCCACCACGGTGTCTTTGTCCTTCAGTGTGATCACTTCCCAGTCCTCGCGGTTCAGGGGGTAATCCGGCTGCACCCGCTTCACGATGCCCTGCGCCGTGCCGAGCGCCAGCACTTCATCGAGCGGGGCGAACGCCACGAGGGACTCACCCTTCAGGAGGGTGATGAAGTCCTTGGCCGGTACGCCGCCGGCCAGGTTCGGCAGGCCGGAGACCGGCGGGAGGACGGGCATGTCCATCACCTGGATCCGGAGCATGCGCCCCTGGGAGGTTATTGCGGCGATTTCGCCTCGGGCCGACGTCTTGACCACCGAGCGGAACACGTCGTGCTTGGAGCGGGGTCCGGTCTCGGCCAGGCTGTCCTGGTTGGCGGTCCGGGCAATCTGGCCGGAGGCTGTGAGGATGGCCCAGCACGGGTCGTCCGCAATCTCGAGGGCCAGGGGAGCGGGTTTGCCCTTGACGCCTGCCTTGCCCTCGACCCCGGCGGCGCTGGCCACCGTGGGGGACACGGCCTCGGATTCCAGGAGCACCGTACGCCGCGGCGTGCCGTATTTTTCCGCGATCTCCCCGAGTTCGCCGGACACCAGTTCCCGCAGCAGCTGATCGGACTCGAGGATGGCCTCCAGTTCGGCGATCTCCTTGCGAAGTTCGTCCTGCTCCTTCTCCAGTTCGATCCTGCTGTACTTGGTCAGCTGGCGGAGCCGGAGTTCAAGGATGTAGTTGGCCTGGATCTCGGAGAGGTCGTAGATGGACATCAGCCGTTCGCGGGCCGCAGAGGCCTCGTCCGAGGACCGGATGATCTGGATGACCTCGTCGATGTCCACGATGGCGATGAGCAGGCCCTCCACCAGGTGGAGGCGGTCCTTCTTCTTGCCAAGCCGGAACACCGTCCGGCGCCGCACCACCGAGATGCGGTGGTCCACGTACACGGTGAGCAGCTGCAGCAGGCCAAGCGTCTGCGGCTGCCCCTCCACGAGCGTGACGTTGTTGATGCCGAAGGAGTCCTCCATCGGCGAGTAGCGGTAGAGCTGCTGGAGAACGGCTTTGGGGTTGAACCCGTTCTTCAGCTCGATAACCAGCCGCAGGCCGTGCTTGCGGTCGGTCAGGTCCACGACGTCGCTGATGCCCGCCAGCTTCTTGCCGTTGACCGCGTCCTTGATCTTCTCGATCACCTTTTCCGGGCCCACCATGTACGGCAGTTCGGTGACCACGAGGCCGGTCCGGCGAGCAGAGAGCTGCTCCACCTCCACCTTGGCGCGGGTCTTGAAGGAGCCGCGGCCCGTGGCGTAAGCGTCCCGGATGCCGTCCAGGCCCACGATGCGCCCGCCCGTGGGCAGGTCGGGGCCGGGGACGAACCGCATGATGTCCTCCAGCGTGGCGTCCGGGTTGGCGATGAGGTGCCGGGCCGCGGAGATGACCTCCACGAGGTTGTGCGGCGCCATGTTCGTGGCCATGCCGACGGCGATGCCGGTGGTGCCGTTGACAAGCAGGTTGGGGAACGCTGCGGGCAGGACCTCAGGCTGGGTGAGCTGGTTGTCGTAGTTGGGGACGAAGTCCACCACGTTTTCGTCGAGGTGGTCCGTCATGGTGAGCGCTGCCGCCGCTAGCCGGGCCTCGGTGTACCGCGGTGCCGCGGGGCCGTCGTCGAGCGAGCCGAAGTTTCCATGGCCGTCAATCAGGGGGAGCCGGAGCGAGAAGTCCTGGGCCATGCGCACCATGGCGTCGTAGATGGCGGTGTCGCCGTGGGGGTGGAGCTTGCCCATGACCTCGCCCACGACGCGGGCGCTCTTGACGTGGCCCCGGTCCGGACGGAGGCCCATGTCGCTCATCATGTAGAGGATGCGCCGCTGGACGGGCTTAAGGCCGTCCCGGGCGTCGGGCAGGGCCCGCGAGTAGATGACCGAGTACGCGTACTCCAGGAAGGAGCCTTCCATCTCGGAAGTCACGTCGATATCAACGATGTTTTCGGTGTAGTCCTGGACTGTTTCCCCTGCGGGGGTGCGTGTTTGGCGGCGTGCCATGGGGCTGGTGGATCCTTTTTGGGGTGCACTTCGGGAGGTTTAGCTAGGCTAAGCCTATGGTGGATCAGCCCGGGGACGGCGAATATCCGGAATATTGGGAGGCCGATGTCGTTCTGAGGGACGGCGGCACAGCGCATTTGCGCCCCATCCACCCCACCGACGCGGACGCCGTGCAGACCTTCCACACGCGGCAGTCGCAGAACTCCATCTACATGCGGTTCTTCTCCTTCAAGGAGCGGCTCTCCAGCCGCGAGCTCAAGCGCTTCACCGAGGTGGATTACCGGGACCGGGTGGCGTTCGTGATCACCATCGGCGGGGACATCATCGGCATCGGCCGGTACGACCGGCTGGACGACCCCACGGAGGCCGAGGTGGCCTTCAACATCGCCGACGCGCACCAGGGCCGGGGCATCGGCTCGATCCTGCTGGAGCACCTCGCGGCGGCGGCCCGCGAAAACGGGATCCGCCGGTTCAGTGCCGAGGTCCTGCCCGAGAACCGCAAGATGCTCATGGTCTTCTCCGACGCCGGGTATGACGTCAAGCGCCATTTCGACGACGGCGTGGTGAGCCTCGAATTCAACATCGACCCCACGGATAAATCGCGCGCCGTCATGGAAGCCCGGGAGCACCGCGCGGAGGCGAGAAGCGTGCAGGACCTGCTGGCGCCGTCGTCGGTAGCGGTGATTGGCGCCAGCCGCAAGTGGGGGACCGTCGGGTACCAGCTCCTGGAACACATCATCGAAGGCGGCTTTACCGGTCCCGTCTACGCCATCAACCCCGAAGCTTTTGAACTGGCCGGCATGCTCTCCTTCGGCAAGCTCTCCGAGGTGCCCGGACCGGTGCAGCTGGCCATTGTGGCCGTGCCCTACGAGGAAGTCCCCAAGGTGGTGGATGAGTGCGCGGCCGCCGGCGTGAAGGGGGTCCTGGTGGCCTCCGCGGGATTCACAGAGGACGGGGAACGGGGCCTCGCCCGGCAGCGGGAACTGGTGCGGCAGGCGCGGGCCAACGGGATGCGGGTCATCGGACCGGCCTCGCTGGGCATCGTGAATACCAACCCAGCGGTGTCGCTGAACGCCTCCATGGCCCCAAGCCTGGCCCGCGGCGGCGGTCTGGGGCTGTTCAGCCAGTCCGCGGCGATCGGGGTGGGGCTGTACGCGGCGTCCAGCCGGCGCCGCGCCGGCATCTCCACCTTCCTGTCGGCCGGAAACCGGGCCGATGTGTCCGGCAACGACATGATGCAGTTCTGGGAGGACGACGCCGACACCACCGCGGTGGGCCTGTATCTGGAGTCGATCGGCAACCCGCGCAAATTCTCCCGCATCGCCCGGCGGCTCGCGCGGACCAAGCCGGTGATCGTGGCCAAGTCCACGTCCATGGGGCTGCAGCTGCCGCCCGGCCATGCGGTGCGCACCACGCAAGCTCCCGCTGATGCGCTGGACTCGATGATGCGCCAGTCCGGCGTGATCCGGGTGGAGACCATCGAACAGCTTATGGACGTGGCACAGATCGTGTCCGCCCAGCCGCTTCCCAAGGGTGCCGGGGTGGCGGTCTTCAGCAACTCCGGGGCGCTGGGGAAAGTGGTGGCGGACAGCGCCGTGTCCCACGGGCTGGGCGTCGAGGAGCTCGTGACGGAGTTGGACCTGGACGCCGGCATGTCCCGTGCACTGCCGGCCCTGCGTGAGCGGCTCCGCGAGGTGCTGGCCAAAGAGGCGGTCCACGCGGGCGTGGTGGCCTTCCTTCCGGCCCGCGGGCTGACCGTGGAGAAGATTGCCGGGGCGCTCGCAGAAGCCTCCGCCGAGGCCGGAAAACCGGTGGTGGCTGCTTTCACCGGCATCCTCGATCCATCGGTGTACGTGGAAGGCATGGTGGGGGAGGACGCCGGCGCAGCACCGGTGCCGTGCTACTCCAACCCCGGGGCGGCCGTGGCCGCCCTCTCCGCCGTCGTGCGCTACGCCGAATGGACGGAACGGGACCAGGGCCTCTTCGTGGATCCTGACGGGTGCGATCCGGACGCCGCGCACGCCGACCTCGAACAGCTGCTGGCCGATGTCCGCGGCGAGCAGCTCAAGCAACTCGAGCCTGCAGAGGCCGCCCGTCTGCTGGCGCATTACGGGATCCGGGTGATGCCCTCGGAAGGCTTCGACACGGAGGATGAAGCCGTGGCGGCGGCGGGCAGGCTCGGCTGGCCCGTGGCACTGAAGACCACCGATCCGACGCTGCGCCACCGCCTCGACCTGGGCGGGGTACGGCTGGATATCCAGGACGCGGACTCCCTCCGGCTGAACATCCGCCAGATGCGCCGTACGCTGGAGCCCTACGGCTCGGCGTCGCTGGAGATCCAGACCATGGCCCCGGTGGGCCAGGCCTGCACCCTGCGCGCCATCGAGGACCCCCTGCTGGGGCCGGTGGTGTCCTTCGGGCTGGCCGGCGACGCCGTCAACCTGCTGGACGACTGGGCACACCGGGCGCCGCCGCTGGCCGGCGCCGACCTCCGCGACCTGATCCGCAGCCCCCGCGCGTCACGGAAGCTGTTCGGCTACCAGGGCCTGCCCGCCGTCGATGTCTCCGCCCTGGAGGAGGTGGCCGCGCGGCTGGCACGGCTCAAGGATGCGCACCCGGAGATAGCCCTGGTGGAGTTCAACCCGGTCCTGGCCACGCCGCAGGGGGCGTTCATCCTGGCTGCCGATGTCCGGATCGGGAACGCGGCGCAGCGCACCGACAGTGCGCGGCGGGCGATGCGGAGCTAGTCCCCTGGTTAGCATGTGCCAGACCGATCTGTGAAAATGGGGAAATGAGCTCCCAGCCTCCCACCTCGAAGCCTCAAGCGCCCGACCACAGCCCGCAGGCTTTCCAGCACAGCTCACACAACCACAGTGTGCAGGGCCAGAGCCTCGACGGCGCCCTCCAGCAGGCCGGCTTTTACCCGCTGCTGGTGGCCGACGTCGTGGATGACGCCCTGGACGGCCGGGACTGCCTCGCGCACCTGGTCCACCTCGAGACCCACTTCGACCGTGCCGAGGTCCGCCGTCACATCACCGTCCTGGTCCTCACCGAGGACATGCTGGTGATCACCCACGTGGACGACCAGCAGCTCGACGAGGCGGGCGAACAGATCGTGGCGCAGATTTCCACGGAATCTGTCCCGGTGTCGCAGATCCGCTCCGTCGTCCTGAGCTACATGTACGCCCAGCCGCAGAACTACAAGCCTTCGGACCCGGTCCGCGAGGTCACCCTGTCCATCGCCTGGTCCGGCGGCCAGCGCCTGGACGTGGGTCCGGCCAGCTGCGGCGACCCGCAGTGCGAAGCTGACCATGGCTACAGCGGCACCATCGCCCAGGAAGATATCGTCCTGCGCATCAGCGCCGAGGCGGACGGCCTGCAGGCGGTCCAGGATGCCAAGCTTTTTGCCCGTGCCCTGCGCGCGGTGAACACCGGATCCCCCACCCCGGTGCGGCATGCCCCGTCCGCAACCCACCCGCGTCCCCGCATGGGAGTTTTTGCCAACCGGCTCAGCCGCGGGCACAAGCGCTGAGATGCGGGAGCAGGAAAACCATGCTTCAGACTCCGCACTACGAACCACGGAATCCGGTCCTGCCGTAAGCGGGTTGCCGGCAGCACCGGCCTATGGCCGCCGCTCCGTGGCCGAGGTGCTGGGCAGCGCAGCAGCCAGCCTGGGTGTGCCGGGCTTCGAGAACGTGCTGGGCCTCCCGCAGGCCAGGCGCGTCTGCGTGGTCCTCGCCGACGGGCTGGGCCGCAGCCTGCTTAAGCAGAAGACCGCCCACACTCCCTTCCTCCGGGGCATCCTGCAGCAGGGGCAGGGGGCGGTCCCCGTATGGCTGGATGCCGCCTTCCCTTCCACCACTGCAGCCTCCCTCGCCAGCCTTGGCACCGGACTCGCGCCCGGCCAGCACGGACTGGTGGGCTATGACGTCCTGGATCCGGCCCAGGACAAAGTGGTCAATATGCTGGGCAACTGGGATGCTGCCGTGGACCCGCAAAAGTGGCAGCCGTTCCCCACGGTCTTCGAACGTGCCTCCGAACACGTGGCAGTCACCACCGTCAGCCTGCCGCAGTTCGGCGGCTCGCCCATGACCCAGGCGGCGCTGCGCGGCGGAGCATTCGTCTCCGGCACCACCCCGCACGCCCGCACTGCGGCGGCAGCCGAGGCGATGGCTGACGCGGAGTCCGCCCTCATGTACTTTTACGTGAACGACCTGGACAAGGCCGGCCACCGGTACGGCGCGCAGTCGCCGCAGTGGGAGCACCAGCTCGAGGAGCTGGACGCCACGGTCAAGCGCCTTGATGCATCACTCCCGCCCGGAACCACCGTGCTGGTGACGGCCGACCACGGGATGCTGGACGTTCCTGAATCACAGCGCCTCGATTACGCCGCCGACGCCGCCCTCGTGGACGGTGTCCGGCACACCGCCGGGGAACCGCGCATGGTCCACCTGTACCTGGAGGACGACGCCGGCGATGCCGCGAAGGAGCGGCTCCTGGCGGCCTGGCGTGCCCGCTTCGGCGAGCGGATCTGGGCATTCACCCGGGAGGAAGCCGTGGCTGCAGGGCTCTTCGGTACGGTGCGGCCCGAAGTCACCGGACGGCTGGGCGATGTGATGGTGGCCGCCCGGGACGCGCTGGCCTTCTACGACACCCGCCGGGTACGTCCGACGGCCATGGAGGTTGTGGGCCAGCATGGTTCCCTGACCAAGGCTGAACGCGAAGTGCCGCTGCTCAGTTTCCAGGCTTCCGGTACGACAGCCTCAGGCAAGGCAGGCCGCGGAAGGACAGCAGGCCGCCAGGGATCCCGTGGCTGAGCTCGTCTTTTTCTCCGGAACCATGGACTCCGGCAAGTCCACCCTCGCCCTGCAGATGGATTACAACCACCGCGCCCGCGGGCGCGGCGGGGTGCGCTTCAGCCGCAACGACCGCGCCGGCGACTCCCGGATCTCCAGCCGCCTGGGGCTGCAGGCCGAGGCCGTGGAAGTCGTCGACACCACGGACTTCTGGGACGAGGTGGTGCTCCGCCGCACCCAGGGGATTCGCGTGGACTACCTCATCTGCGACGAGGCACAGTTCTATTCAGCCGCCCAGGTGGAGCAGCTGGCGCGCGTAGTGGACGAGATCGAGGTGGACGTCTTTGCCTTTGGCATCACCGCGGACTTCCGGACCCGCCTCTTCCCGGGTTCCCAGCGGCTGATTGAACTCGCCGACCGGGTGCAGGTCCTGCAGGTTGAAGCGTTGTGCTGGTGCGGCCGGCGCGCCACCCATAACGCCAGGACGGTCGACGGCGTGATGGTCACCGAAGGCGCCCAGGTGGTGGTCGGCGATGTGGACATGGCCATTGATCCCGCGGCCGGCGATTGCGACGACGGTGCGGGCCACGTGCCGGTGGTGGGCTACGAAACGCTGTGCCGCCGGCATTTCATGCGCCGGGTCACTGCCCACGGCGCCAGCATCATTGCCCAGCAGGACGAGCTGCTCCCGTTCGAGGTGGATGCCTGCCTGTGGCACGGTGCTGGTGGAAAGGCCCCTGCCGGTGGAAAGTCCGGTGCTGATGAAAAGTCCGGTGCTGATGAAAAGTCCAGTGCCCGTGCCAGCGGAAGGGCCTGCAGCTAGTCCTCAGTCGCCGCGGGTGCCGAAGACAATTTCGTCCCAGCTGGGAACGCTTGAGCGCTTCGGCCGGGATGGCTGGCGCTCCGGTTCGTCGCGGTCCTGATCGGCGCGGGACGTTCCCTGGCCGGGCTGTGGCCGGGCCCCCTCGAGACGGCTTCCTTCGAGACGGCTTCCGTCCAGACGGCGGCGGGCATTTCCGCGGCCCAGGAGTTCGTCCAGCCCCGGGTTGGCAGGCCCCGGGCGTCCGGTAACCGGGCCGGGGGACTGCGCCGCCGGTGAGGCGGGCTCCTCAGGCTTGGCCGGACCCGGCTGACCCGGGCGACCCGGGACAATGGTGATTTCGCGCGTGTGGGTGCTGACGCCGTCGTGAAGCTTCAGCGACTCGTCCTCGGTGTCCTCGTGCCTGGGCACCAGGTTGAGGCGGGAAACCATCGAAGGCCTGCCGTCACGGCGCCGGGCCAGCGTGAACTCCGCCGCCGGAGCCTCGGCGGCACCGTCGCCGTCGTTCTCCTGCGCTCCGGTTTCCGGGTCATGTTCCGCATCATCCTGTGCTGCACTGTCGGAATGCGCTGCACTGTCGGAATGGGCTGCAGTATCGGGATGGGCTGAATCACCTGGATGCGCCGGGCCCTCCGCCGGCGGTTCGGACTCTGTGCCCGCAGGCGCCTCCTCCGCCCGGGGGTGGGCGGCCGGGACACCGTTTGCCAGCAGCAGCGCCAGGGCGTCGTCGCTGTCCTCGTCCACGCCAAGCCGCTGGCCGCGCCGCGAACGCAGCATGTCCAGCAGGCCGTCGGGGTCTTTCTGCTGCTCCATGCCAGCGCCAATGCCGGTGCGGGCCGCAGCCGCCGCGTCAGTTTCGAAGTCGAAAGGCCTGTCAGACACCGCGGAAAGCCGGCGGGTCGGCACAGGTCCGTCCAATGGCTCCAGTTCGCTGAGCTGCTGGGCCCAGCGGTTCGCGTTCTGCAGGGATTTGCGGGTGGGGTTGAACGTCCACATCGCGGGAGGTTCCTCCCCAATGCTCGCGTGGCCGCCGGCAGCGGCTTCAAACTTGGCCACCACAGTCCAGGTACCGTCAGGACGGCGCCATGAATCCCATTCCAGCGTGGAGGACTGGATACCGTGGGCGGTAAGCCGGTGGGCCACCATGTCGCCAAGGGTGGCGGGGTTGTCGCCGAACGCCGAACGGTAGACGTCGTGCCCCGGGGCGGGGGAAGCGACCTCCACCTTCTGGGCCTGCTGCGCGATGTATGCGCGCTCGGCCAGGACCGGCCCTTCGTACCGCTCCACCTTTTCCTGCGGCATGCCGGAGGCGGCGGCAACCTCGGCAGCAGTGGAACCGCTGCGGATTTTCGCCTGGATGTCGCGGGGAGACATGGCCACGGGGGTACCCGCGGACGGGCGCGCAGAGGGCCGGCTGGCAGCCAGCCTGAGCGCCTCATTGATCGGGAGCCGGAACATTGCGCCGGCGGTACCGCTTAACAGGAGATGCTCCCCGTCGTCGTGGACGCCTACAAGCCGTAGATCCTGCATACAATCCTCCACCCTGGCATTACTATCATTCGAAACTCTGCCACCCCGCACTGTCTTTTCCCGTTAGGGCAGAGGGCGCGCCGCGAAATTCCGGGAGTTTCGGGCGGTCGGTGGAAGCGCGCGGGAGACGCTGGACCTGGCTATGGCTTTTCCGCCCGGCCTGGAGAAAAATGTGCGCGTACCGGGCACAAACCAGGTTCATCCGGCGTTGTCCCGGATGAATCATTCGAGCGATTCGACGGAGTGTGAGCAGCAGGCCATGGCGACTGATTATGATGCGCCGCGGAAGTCCGAAGAGGACCTCAACGAGGACTCGATTGAGGAGCTGAAGACCCGCCGCGCCGATAAACCAACGGCAGTGGTGGAGGAGGACGAGGCCGACCTCGCCGAAGGCTACGAGTTGCCCGGAGCCGACCTGTCCGGTGAGGAGCTCATGGTCCGTGTCATGCCTGCCCAGGCCGACGAGTTCACCTGCGCCTCGTGCTTCCTGGTCCGGCACCGCTCCCAGATCGCCCGCGAAAAGAACGGGCTGCTGTACTGCCGCGATTGTGAAGGCTGACTGAGGCTACTTTCCGGTCAGCGCCGCGACGAGTTCTTCCGGGCGCCGCGTGGAGGTCAGCCAGTACGGCGTGGGGTCCGAGGGATCGGCGATCTCGATCCTGACCACCGGGTCAATCCACCCCCGGATGCAGAGATAGGCCAGGCCGTTCAGGCGCGTGCCGCGCTCCGCCGTCGCTTCTTTGCCACGGTACGCTGCTGCCGCGCCGATCAGGGTGCGTTCGATGCTGGCCCGGCCCACCTGCAGGGTCCGCGCGGTCACCACCACTGCCGGCGTGGACAGGACCAGCAGCACTGCCTCGATGGCGAACAGCACAGCCGCTGCCGTGAAGCCGGCAGCCAGGCTGATGGGGGCGAAGACCAGGATGCCTGCCGATGCGATGCCCACTGCGACCACCCAGATCCACACGCCGGGCCACAGCTTTTCGGAGAAAATTGCGGTTTCGTCCGGTGAAGACGGGTTGCGGGCGGGGACGGCGGCGCTTGATTCGGGCATGCCCCCAAGCTTAGTGGCCAGTATGAGGAGGAGCCGCGCGGGCGATAGAGTGAGGGACTGTGACTGACGAATCAACGGCCATGACGTCCCTTGCGCAGCAGGCCCCCGCGGCGCAGCAAGCCCCCGCGACTGCCGCTGTGCAGCCGCCCAGGGCGGAGTTCGGAGCACCCACGGTGCAGGTGCAGCTGAAAATGCTCGACGACGGCCTGGAAGCCCCGTCGTACGCCCACCCCGGTGACGCCGGTGCGGACCTGCGGGCCCGCGAGGACGTGGTGCTCGAGCCGGGCGAGCGGCGGCTCGTCCCCACCGGTGTATCCATCGCCCTGCCGGATGGCTTCGTAGCCCTGATCCACCCCCGCTCGGGCCTCGCCACCAAGCACGGGCTCACGGTCGTGAACGCACCGGGAACCGTCGACGCCGGATACCGGGGGGAGATCTCGGTGACCCTGCTCAACACCGACCGCGACCAGGCCATAGAACTGCGGCGCGGCGATAGAATTGCACAGATGGTGATCCAGCGGGTGGAGCACGCGCAGTTCGTCGCCGTGGGGGAGCTGAACGACTCTGTCCGGGGTGCCGGCGGGTTCGGCTCCACGGGCGGATTTGCCGTTCCGGGCACGTAGCGGCTCAACACCTGCTGGGCTGCACACCCGCCTTTCGGGGCGCGCGGCATGATCACGACTAAGGAGACAACGCATGGTTTTTGGGCTGGGTAAGAAACCCAAGAAGCAGGAATCGGCAGAACCGGAGGACGTCCAAGAGGACGCCGCCCCGGATCCGGCCGAGAATGCTGCGGATGACCGCAGGGCCAACGGTCCCTTCGACGTCTCCGAGATCAGCAGCCGCGACGGCTATGTGGACCTCGGCGCCCTGCTCATTGCGCCCCGCGATGGACTCCAGCTCCGGCTTGAAGTCGAGGAAGCAACCCAGCGCGTCGTCGCCGTGACCATGGACCTCGAGGGGTCGAGCCTGCAGCTGCAGGCGTTTGCCGCGCCCCGTTCCGAAGGGCTCTGGGATGAGATCCGGGAGCAGATCGGGCAGTCTGTGGGCGGCCAGGGCGGCCAGGTTGAGGAGATCCCGGGGGACTACGGCGTGGAACTCGTGGCCAAGCTCCCGGCAGGCGCCCCGGACGGCAGCCAAGGTTACCGTGTGGCCCGCTTCGTCGGCGTCGACGGCCCCCGCTGGTTCCTTCGCGGCGTTTTCGGCGGCGCGGCCGCGCTGGACCGTGAAGCTGCCGCCAGCCTCGAGGACCTGTTCCGGAAGATCGTGGTCATCCGGGGCGAGAACCCCATGCCGCCGAGGGACCTGTTGCAGCTGCGCCTGCCCAAGGACACCGCGGCGTCCGTGCCCCCCGCAGCGCCGGACCTCCAGCAGCCCGAGCGCGGGCCGGAGATCACCCAGATTGGTTGACGCGGGCGGCCCGCAGGACCAGGCGGTACCCATCGGCGGGCTGCCGGAGCGCGGGCGCGTCCTCTGCCATGGATTTATCGAGTCGGTGACCTACGCGCCCCCGTCGGAGGTGGCAGCCTTCACGGCCATCGTCTCGGACCACGACACCCCGGTGGCAGAGCGGCGCCGCCGGCTGCGTGTCATCTGGCTGGGCCGCCGCCGCATTCCGGGGATCGACGCCGGGACGGAACTCAGGCTCGACGGCATGCTTACCGTTAAGGAAGGCATGCCCACCATGTTCAACCCCCGCTACGAGATACTGTCTCGCCAGGAGAACCAATGACTTTGCCTGAGAACCCCGATTCGGGACCGGGCCGCGAGGAACCCAAGCCCACGCCCGAGAACCCGGGTCTTGCAGGGCTGGCCGAGGACTATGCGTCCAAGGCAGGGCTGCACCGCACGCACGACGGACGCATCGACGTCCTGAAGAGCGCCGGCGGCTACCAGGGAATCGCCGAGAGCATCCTGCCCGGCCTGGTCTTCCTGATCGCCTTCACCGCCACCACCGCGCTGACGCCGTCGCTCATTGCCGCGCTGGGCATCGCCGCCGTCTTCACCGTGGTCCGGCTCGTGCAGCGCCGCCCGCTGACCCAGGCGCTGGCCGGCGTCGTCGGTGTGGGCATCTCAGCCTGGCTCGCCAACACCACGGGCAAGGCCGAGGACTTCTACCTTCCGGGATTCCTGACCAATACGGCCTACATTGTGGCGATGGTCATCTCCATCGCCGTCCGCTGGCCCATCGCCGGACTGCTGTTCGGGTTCATCCGCAACGAAGGCCTGGACTGGCGCAAGGACCCGGTCCGCGTCCGCGCCTACCGGCTGGGCACGTGGATCATCGTGGGTGTGCTGGTGCTGCGCCTGCTGGTGCAGGTTCCCCTGTACCTGATGGGTCCGGACGGGTTGGCGGCGCTGGCCACCACCAGGCTCATCATGGGTGCACCGCTGTACATCCTCGGCGTGTGGATCGCCTGGCTCATCACGCGGCCGGCGGCCACGCCTGACGGTCAGCCGTCGAAGCCGTCGTCATCCAGCTGATCCGCGGTTGCCGGGGCGGCTTCCTCTGACGAAACGGCCGACGCCGGGACCTCGCCCCGTTCGCGCCCGTCGCCTGGCGCCTGCCCCTCGCTTGAGCCGGGCGACAGCAGTTCGCGCAGCTGGTCCTCGGCCGCGATGGTGGTGACAAAAAACAGTTCGTCGCCGCCGTCGATGACGTCGTCCCGGCTGGGTGTGATCGGTGCCTGGTCCCGCAGGATGGCCACGAGAGTGGAGTCCTCGGGCCAGTCGATGTCGCCCACAGTCAGCCCGATGGCGTGGGAGTCATGCGGCACCGTGAACTCGACGAGGGAAGACACGCCTGTCTGCAGGGTCAGGAGCCGGACCAGGTCGCCGATCTCCACGGCTTCCTCCACCAGCGCCGTCATGAGCTGCGGCGTGTTCACGGCAACGTCCACGCCCCAGGAGTCGTTGAACATCCAGTCGTTCTTCGGGTTGTTCACCCGGCCCACGGTGCGCCCGATGCCGAACTCGGTCTTGGCCAGCAGCGAGACGACGAGATTCACCTTGTCATCGCCTGTCGCCGATACCACCACGTCCGCGTCCTCGAGCTTCGCGTCCTGCAGGGTGCTCAGTTCGCAGGCGTCGCCCACCAGCCAGTGCGCCCCCCGCAGGCCGCTGCGCCCGATCACTTCGGGCTTGAGGTCAATGAGCAGGATCTCGTGCTTGTGGGCCAGCAGCTCACGGGCAATCGAGGAGCCGACGCTTCCGGCCCCGACGATGACGACTTTCACTTAGGACTCCTTGGCGGGTGCTTTTGCGAGGATGTGGGCGACTTCAGAGGAGCGGTCCACCCGCAGCATGGCATGCACCGTATCGCCGTCCTGGTAGGAGGTGCCCGCGGCGGGCAGCATCCCCTCGCCGAACCTGGTCAGGTAGGCAACCCGGACATCGGCCACCTTTTCGATGGAGGAGACCGGATGGCCCACCCATTCCGGGTGGAGGTCGAGTTCTGCCAGCACGAGGCGGCCGGACGGGTCGCGGAAGTCTCCGGCCAACTGTTCGGGAAGGATGCGGCGCAGGACCTGGTCGGCGCTCCAGCGCACCGCGGCCACCGTGGGGATGCCCAGGCGCTGGTAGATTTCGGCTCGGCCGGGATCGTAGATGCGGGCCACCACGTGCGGCACGTGGAACGTCTCGCGCGCCACCCTGGTGGCCAGGATGTTGGAGTTGTCGCCGCTGGACACGGCCGCAAAGGCATAGGCATCAGCGACGCCCGCTTGCTTCAGGGTGTCGCGGTCAAAGCCGACTCCGGTGACTTTCCGGCCTGTGAAGCCCGAGCGGAGGCGGCGGAAGGCGCGGTCGTCCTGGTCGATGATGGCTACGGAATGGCCCGCATCTTCGAGCGTGTGCGCCAGGGTGGCCCCGACGCGTCCGCAACCCATGATCACGAAGTGCGCCACGCGTTCTCTCCTCAACTCTCGCCGACTGCTCCGTAAGACTCTACCGCCGGAAACCTGCCATGACATCGCGTGCGAATCAGACTAACTTTGTGTGGTGCTGACAATTCTGAATGCCGTGAAGCGCGTGCTGGTGGGAAGGCCCTTCCGGAACGACAGGATGGCCCACACCCTCCTGCCGAAGAGGATCGCGCTGCCAATCTTCGCTTCGGATGCATTGTCCTCCGTGGCCTATGCCCCCGATGAGATTCTCCTCACGCTGGCCCTGGCCGGCGTGAGCGCGGTGACCATTTCCCCGCTCGTGGGCCTCGCCGTCATGGTGGTCCTGCTCACGGTGGTGGCGTCATACCGGCAAAACGTCCACGCCTACCCTTCCGGTGGCGGGGACTACGAGATCGCCAATGAAAACCTGGGCAAGTTCGCGGGGCTGACGGTGGCGTCTGCCCTGCTGGTGGACTATGTCCTGACCGTCGCCGTGTCCATGTCCTCCGCAGCCACATACCTCACCACTGCCATCCCTTCGCTCCATGGGCAGCAGGCCATGATCGCCACCATCGGCGTGGTGGTCCTGGCGCTCGTCAACCTGCGCGGGATCAAGGAAGCCGGCAGCGTTTTCGCGGTGCCGACGTACATCTTCATGGCCTCCATCCTGGGCATGACCCTCGTCGGCATTTTCCAGGCCGTGACCGGCCAGCTGGGCCAGGCGCCGTCGGCTGCGTTCACGATTGTCCCCGCACCCGGCTTCGACGAGGGCCTCGTGGGGCTTGCCGGCGCGTTCCTGCTGCTGCGCGCCTTTTCCTCCGGGGCCGCCGCCCTGACCGGTGTGGAAGCGATCAGCAACGGGGTGCCGAACTTCCAGAAGCCCAAGAGCAAGAACGCGGCCACCACGCTGCTGCTGCTCGGGATCATCGCCTCGGCCATGCTGGCAGGGATCATCTACCTGGCCAACGCCACCAAGGTGCATATCGTGCTGGATCCGGCCACCGAGTTCCTGCTTAACGGGCAGCCGCTGCCCGAGGGGTATATCCAGAACCCGGCCATCAGCCAGATCGCGCAGACCATTTTCGGTGCCGGGTCCATTCCGTTCTACATTGTGGTCGCGGCCACGGGCGTCATCCTGGTGTTTGCCTCCAACACGGCCTTCAACGGCTTTCCGGTGCTGGGCTCCATCCTCGCCCAGGACGGTTACCTGCCCCGGCAGCTGCGGACCCGCGGCGACAGGCTCGCCTTCAGCAACGGTGTGCTTGCCCTGGCCGCCGGGGCGCTGGTGCTGATCCTTTCCTTCAACGCTGACGTGACCAAGCTCATCCAGCTGTATATCGTCGGTGTTTTCATCTCCTTCACGGCGAGCCAGCTGGGCATGGTCCGCCACTGGGGCCGCGAGCTGAAGCTGGCCAAGGACAAGGCGGTGCGCCGCCGGATGATCAAGTCGCGCACCATCAACATGATCGGCTTCGGCATGACCGCGCTGGTGCTGGTGATCGTGCTCATCACCAAGTTTGAGCAGGGCGCCTGGATTGCCCTGCTCGCCATGTTCGTGCTGTTCCTCATCATGTGGAGCATCCGGGCCCACTACGACAACGTGGCCAAGGAACTGGCGGTCGACGAGGATTCGTCGCCGCGCGCCCTGCCCACCCGCGTGCACGCCGTGCTGCTGGTGTCCCATGTCCGCAAGCCGGTGCTCCGGGCGCTGGCCTACGCGCGTGCCTCCCGGCCGTCGCGGCTGGACGCCATCACGGTGGACATCAACGCCGAGGAAACAGCGCACACCCTCGCCGACTGGGAGAAACTGGAGATCCCGGTGCCGCTGACCATCCTGGCCAGCCCCTACCGCGAGACGGTCACGCCGATCATGGACTACATCAAGAACATGCGCCGGGACTCACCCCGGGACCTGATCGTGGTGTACATCCCCGAGTACGTGGTGGGTAAATGGTGGGAGCAGCTGGTGCACAACCAGACAGCCCTCCGCATCAAGACCCGGCTCCACTTTGAGCCCGGCGTCATGGTTGCCAGCGTTCCCTGGCAGCTCAAATCATCCGAAGAAGCCAAGAGACTGCAGGACATTCAATGAGCCCGGACACCCAAACCACTTCGACCGGACTCGAACTGGTTGTCGACGTCGGCCCCGTGGCCCACGGCGGACACTGCGTGGCCCGCCACGAGGGCCGCGTGGTCTTCGTCCGCCATGGCATCCCGGGGGAGCGGGTGCGGGTCCGGCTCACGGACGCGGAAGAGAAGGCGAAGTTCTGGCGGGCGGACGTCGTGGAAGTCCTGGATGCTTCGCCGGACCGGGTGCCGCACTTCTGGCGGACCGCCGATTCGGCCAGCTCCTGGGCACACGGGCGTCCGCCGGTGGGCGGCGCCGAACTTGGCCACGTGTCGCTGCAGCGCCAACGGAGCCTCAAATCGGAGGTGCTGGGTGAACAGCTTAGGCGGCTGGCCGCCGTCGAACTCTCCCCCGACGTGGAAGCGGTCGGACCAGCAAACGCCGGAAAAACGGACGACGGCGTGGCCGGCCTTGCGTGGCGCACACGAGCCAGCTTTGGCGTCACCCAGAGCGGCCGGCTCGGCATGCACGCCCACCGCTCCGACCAGGTGATTCCCGTCCAGGAAATGCCGCTGGCCGTCGACGGGATCAACGCGCTGCGGCTGTGGGACGTGGACCTTCAGGGCATCGAGCGGGTGGAGGTGGCCGCGCCCGCCAACGGCTCGCGGCCGCTCGTGTTGCTGGCCCCGGCCCCCGGAACCCGCGCCAAACGGCTGAACTCCATCCTCTCCCAGCTTCCCGCGGACGTGTCCGTGGCCAGTTACGATCCACTCAAGAACGAGACCCTGCAGCTCCGCGGCCGGACCTGGGTGCAGGAATCTGCGGCCGGCCACGACTACCGGGTCACGGGTGCGGGGTTCTGGCAGATCCACCGCGATGCACCGGAAACCCTGGTGGGTGCCGTCACCAAATTCCTGCACGACGGCGGGTTCCTGGAACCTGGCGCCGCTGTGGCGGACCTCTACGCCGGTGCGGGCCTGTTCACCGCCCCGCTGGCTGACGCGGTGGGGGAGACCGGGTCCGTCCTGTCGGTGGAGGGAGCTCCCGGCACCAGCCGTGACGCCCGGAAAAACCTGCACGGTTCACCGCAGGTGGAGATCGTGCAGGGCAAGGTGGAACGGGTGCTGCGGCAGCGGCAGCGCCAGTTCGACGCCCTCATCCTCGACCCGCCGCGCGCCGGTGCGGGCAAGGCCGTGGTCAGCCAGCTGATTGACTCGAAGCCCCGGGCAATCGCCTACGTTTCCTGCGACCCGTCGTCGTTCGCACGCGACATTGGTTACTTCCAGCAGGGCGGCTGGCAGCTGGCCGGGCTGCGGGCCTTCGACCTCTATCCGCACACGCACCATCTTGAAACTGTCGCGCTGCTGACGCCCCGCGGCTGATGCCACTACTATGGGCCGTGTAGCCCCTGTCGCGCCCGTGTTCCCGGCTGACCATGCAGTTTGATGCGACCGGCACTAATTAGGGTGTCCTAACTAGCAAGCGGTCAACCGCGCGACAAAGATGAAACTGTTGCGAGAGGAGTCCTGCGATGAGCACTGTGGACAGCTTCGGTTCAAAAGGCAAACTTGATGTTGCCGGAACCGAATACGAAATTTTCCGGTTGAACTCCGTTGAAGGTTCAGAAACCCTTCCGTTCAGCCTTAAGGTACTGCTTGAAAACCTGCTAAGGACCGAGGACGGCGCGAACATCACCGCCGATCACGTTCGCGCCCTGGCAGGATGGGACCCGAATGCCCAGCCCGACACCGAAATCCAGTTCACGCCCGCCCGCGTGATCATGCAGGACTTCACGGGTGTCCCCTGCGTGGTGGACCTTGCCACCATGCGCGAGGCAGTCAAGGAGCTCGGCGGCGATCCGAAGAGGGTGAACCCGCTTGCTCCGGCCGAGATGGTTATTGACCACTCCGTCCAGATCGACGTTTTCGGTAACTCCGGCGCACTGGAGCGCAACATGGAGATCGAATACCAGCGCAATGGTGAGCGCTACCAGTTCCTGCGCTGGGGCCAGACCGCGTTCGACGACTTCAAGGTCGTCCCGCCGGGAACCGGCATCGTGCACCAGGTCAACATCGAATACCTGGCCCGCACCATCATGACCCGCGAAGTGGACGGCGCCCTGCGCGCATACCCCGACACCTGCGTCGGTACCGACTCGCACACCACCATGGTCAACGGCCTGGGTGTGCTCGGCTGGGGCGTCGGCGGCATCGAAGCCGAGGCGGCCATGCTTGGCCAGCCGGTTTCCATGCTCATCCCGCGCGTGGTCGGCTTCAAGCTCAGCGGCAGCATCCCTGCCGGTGCCACCGCCACCGACGTGGTGCTCACCATCACGGAGATGCTGCGCAAGCACGGCGTTGTGGGCAAGTTCGTGGAGTTCTACGGCGAAGGCGTTGCCGCGGTGCCGCTGGCCAACCGCGCCACCATCGGCAACATGAGCCCGGAGTTCGGCTCCACGGCTGCCATGTTCCCGATCGACGACGTCACCCTCGACTACCTGCGCCTCACCGGCCGCTCCGACGAGAACGTGGCCCTGGTGGAGGCCTACGCCAAGGAGCAGGGCCTCTGGCACGATCCTTCCCGCGAGATCAAGTTCTCCGAGTACCTCGAGCTGGACCTCTCCACCGTGGTTCCGTCGATCGCCGGCCCGAAGCGTCCGCAGGACCGCATCGAGCTGACCGAGGCCAAGGACGAGTTCCGCCACGACCTCAAGAACTACGTCACCCACGACGCCGACGCCGGCTCGCTGGATGAGTCGCTGGAGGAATCCTTCCCGGCTTCCGACCCGCCCTCCTTCACCACCGGCGCCACGCACGTGACCGACAGCGACCGCGTTCCGCCCAAGTACTCCGCCGCGCACGGTGCCGAGGGCCGCCATTCCAGCCCCGTCGCCGTGAAGATGGAGGATGGCCGCGAGTTCGACCTGGACCACGGAGCGGTGACCATCGCGTCAATCACCTCGTGCACCAACACGTCCAACCCGTCGGTCATGCTTGCCGCCGCCGTGCTGGCCCGCAACGCCGTGAACAAGGGCCTCACCGCCAAGCCGTGGGTCAAGACCTCCGTCGCCCCCGGCTCCAAGGTGGTCACCGACTACTACGAGAAGTCCGGCCTCACCCCGTACCTGGAGAAGCTCGGCTTCTACATCGTGGGCTACGGCTGCGCCACCTGCATCGGCAACTCCGGTCCGCTGGAAGCCGAGATCTCCGAAGCCATCCAGGCCAACGACCTCGCCGTCAGCGCCGTGCTCTCGGGCAACCGCAACTTCGAAGGCCGCATCAACCCGGACGTCAAGATGAACTACCTGGCCTCCCCGCCGCTGGTCATCGCCTACGCCCTGGCCGGTTCCATGGACTTCGACTTCGAAACCGACCCCCTGGGCAAGGACGAAGCAGGCAACGACGTCTTCCTGAAAGACATCTGGCCCAACCCGGTCGAGGTACAGGAAGTCATCGACTCCTCCATCGACAAGGAGATGTTCGCCAAGGGCTACGAGGGCGTCTTCGAGGGCGACGACCGCTGGAAGGCGCTCGACACCCCCGCCGGCGACACCTTCGCCTGGGATGAGAAGTCCACGTATGTCCGGAAGCCCCCGTACTTCGAGGGCATGAAGGCCCAGCCGGAGCCCGTGCAGGACATCGCCGGTGCCCGCGTGCTGCTCAAGCTCGGCGACTCTGTCACGACCGACCACATCTCCCCGGCCGGTTCGTTCAAGTCGGACACCCCCGCCGGGCAGTACCTGCTGGCCAACGGCGTGGAGCGCAAGGACTTCAACTCCTACGGCTCGCGCCGTGGCAACCACGAGGTCATGATCCGCGGCACGTTCGCGAACATCCGCATCAAGAACCAGCTCCTGGACGGCGTGGAGGGTGGCTTCACCCGCGACTTCACCCAGGCTGACGGCCCGCAGGCCTACGTCTACGACGCCGCACAGAACTACCAGGCAGCCGGCACCCCGCTGGTGGTCCTGGCCGGCAAGGAGTACGGCTCCGGTTCGTCCCGTGACTGGGCCGCCAAGGGCACGGCACTGCTGGGCGTCAAGGCCGTCATCGCTGAGAGCTACGAGCGCATCCACCGCTCCAACCTCATCGGCATGGGCGTCCTTCCGCTGCAGTTCCCCGCCGGCGAATCCGCTGCCACGCTGGGCCTGACGGGCACGGAAACCTTCGCTGTGGAGGGCGTCACCGCCCTGAACGAAGGCACCACGCCCAAGACCCTCAAGGTCACCGCCACCGCCGAGGACGGTTCCACCAAGTCCTTCGACGCAGTGCTCCGCATTGACACCCCCGGTGAAGCGGACTACTACCGCAACGGCGGCATCCTGCAGTACGTCCTGCGCCAGATCTCCGCTAACTAGCGGGATTTTGCCGGGCCAGCCCCGGCAAGCAGTGCGATGAGGCCCCGGCCGGTCACTTGACCGGCCGGGGTTTCTGCATTGCTGCCAGCGCGGAGGCGCTACAGTTAATAGGCATGTCTACCAGCCGAAGGAGGGGCCGTTGGGAATCTTGGAGACCATCCGGAATCCGCAGGACCTGAGCAAGTTGTCCGCGGCGCAGCTGGACCAGCTGGCCGCCGAGATCAGGGAATTCCTGATCGGCAACGTCTCCCAGACGGGAGGGCACCTGGGTCCCAACCTCGGCGTCGTCGAACTGACCATGGCGGTGCACCGGATCTTCGATTCGCCCCGCGACAGCATCGTTTTCGACACCGGCCACCAGTCGTACGTGCACAAGCTCCTCACCGGACGGCACGATTTCAGCACCCTCCGCCAGCAGGGCGGCCTGTCCGGCTACCCGGACCGCGCGGAATCGGAGCACGACATCGTCGAAAGCTCCCACGCCTCATCCTCACTGTCCTGGGCCGACGGCATTTCCCGCGCCCGCCAGCTGACCGGTGACGGCGACCGGTACGTCGTCGCCGTCGTCGGGGACGGTGCCCTCACCGGCGGCATGGCCTGGGAAGCCATCAACAACATCGCGGCGGACAAGAAACGCCGCGTCGTGATTGTCGTGAACGACAACGGCCGCTCCTACGCACCCACCGTCGGCGGCTTTGCCGACTACCTGGCGTCGCTGCGCCCCACCATCGACTCCCTCCGCGCCGCCCCGGCCTACGAGCGTGCCCTGGACTGGTGGAAGAAAAAACTTCAGAACGGCGGCCCCGCCGGCCAGTTCACCTACAAGAGCCTGCACGCCATGAAGAAGGGCATCAAGGACTGGTGGGCCCCGCAGGGCATGTTCGAGGACCTCGGCATGAAGTACATCGGCCCGGTGGACGGCCACAACCTCCAGGCCATGGAACACGCCCTCTCCACAGCCAGGAACTTCGCCGGCCCGGTCATCGTGCACGCCATGACGGAGAAGGGCCACGGGTACGCCCCTGCCCGCGCGCACGAAGCGGACCAGTTCCACGCCGTCGGGATCATTGACCCCGAAACGGGCGAGCCCGCGGAAGCCGGCGGCGCCAAGTCCTGGACCTCGGTGTTCGCTGATGAAATCGCCGCCATCGCCGATGAGCGCAAGGACATTGTCGGCATCACCGGCGCCATGCTCATCCCCGTCGGGCTGCACAAGTTCGCTGCACGCTACCCGGAGCGCGTGTTCGACGTCGGCATCGCCGAACAGCACGCCCTCACCTCCGCTGCGGGCATGGCTTTCGGCGGGCTGCACCCTGTTGTCGCCG
This sequence comes from Arthrobacter globiformis, assembly GCF_030817195.1. Taxonomy (NCBI): domain Bacteria; kingdom Bacillati; phylum Actinomycetota; class Actinomycetes; order Micrococcales; family Micrococcaceae; genus Arthrobacter; species Arthrobacter globiformis. The sequence continues at coordinate 2,215,479 of NZ_JAUSYZ010000001.1, forward strand.
TCTACGCCACCTTCCTCAACCGCGCCTTCGACCAGCTGCTGATGGACGTCGCCCTGCACAAGGCCGGCGTGACAGTTGTCCTGGACCGCGCCGGCGTCACCGGTCCGGACGGTGCCAGCCACCACGGGATGTGGGACATGGCCATGGTCCAGATCGTTCCCGGGCTGCACCTGGCCGCGCCACGTGACGCCACAAGGCTGCGCGAGGAGCTCCGCGAGGCGGTCGCCATTGGGGACGCCCCCACTGTCATCCGCTATTCCAAGGGCACCGTCGGCGCCGAGGTCGAGGCCATCGAGCAGCTGTCCGACGGCGTGGACGTGCTGTCCCGCCGCCCGGCCGGGTCCACCGAGAACGATGTCCTGATCGTCAGCGTGGGCGCCATGTCCGAGCTGGCCCTGAACGTCGCCAACCGGCTGGGCGCCCAGGGCATCAGCACCACCGTCGTGGACCCGCGCTGGGTCCTCCCGGTCAGGAAGTCGATCATCGCCCTGGCCGCCAGGCACCGCCTCGTCATCTGCATCGAGGACGGCGTCCGCGCAGGGGGAGTCGGGTCCAGGATCCGCCAGGAGATGCGCGCCGCCGGCGTGGATACCGCCTTGAACGAGGTGGGCCTGCCGGTCGAATTCCTGGACCACGGCACCCGGAGCCAGGTGCTGGAGCGGGTGGGCCTTACCGCCCAGCAGATCACCCACGACGTCGTCGCCCAGGTTCTCGGGACCAAGGTTCCGTTCGCCCGTCCGCTGCCCGGACAGGAACACCCCACCACCGGAAGCCTGCCCAAACTGTGAGGGAGCCCGCTTCCCTTCAGCCAGGCGAACTGGTGGTGTCCCGGAACCGCAAATGGGACGGCTCGGCACACTGGGTGGTTCCCGGCAGGTACCTCGGCGAGGACCGGCACGGCTGGTGGATTTTCCAGCCGGCCAATGAGTTCTGCTCGCGCCCCGGCGCCGCCTTCTACACGGCATCCGATGCCGTGCTCCTGGTCCCGCGGACCGGGGAGTTCGTGGTCACCTTCTACGACGACACCTACCCGGGCGACTTCCGCGTCTACGTCGACCTGGCCACCGGCCACGAGTGGCGCAGGATCAAGCCGGACGTGACGGAATTCCATGTCATCGACATGGACCTCGACGTGATCCGCTCCGTGCAGCGCGGTGTGTTCGTCGACGACGAGGACGAGTTCGCCGCACACCGGCTCCGCATGGAGTACCCTGAGACGCTGGTGCGCGCCATGCAGGCTGAGTGCGACGCCCTGTTCCTTGCCGTCAAGGGACAGGATGCCCCCTTCGACGGCACCGACACCATTTGGATTACGAGAGGACGGGCATGAGCGGAATTATCCGGGTCTACAAGCGCGACGACGAAGGGACCCTGCTGTTCCGGGAAGCCTGGTATGACGAGGACTACAGCCAGTTCGTCATGAACCACGGCGCCGTGGGGCACCAGAGCAAGACCCAGGAAACGGACGTGCCGGACGCCGAGGCCGCCGAACGCCTGATGGACGCCTTCGAGATGGCCTGCACCGAGGACGGCTACGCCGAGATTCCGGATGAGGAGCAGTACTGGGTGGTGGCCCAGTACGCACTGAAGACCAGGGAAGGCACCAGCCGCGACCGCTACCTGGAGGAAAAGGCGAAGGATGCACTTTCCGGCCACCTGGCCTGGCGCGGCCTGGGCATTGTGGACCGCTCGGAATTCAGCGACGCCAAGCTCAACATCTTCTGCCTCTGCCCGGACGTGAACAAGGCCGTGAACGCGATCAAGGTCTGCATCCGCGGCGAGGACCTGGACTTCACCAAGCTGAGCATTGGAGCCGCCCCTTTCGGCGACCTCTCGGCCCTCAAGCTCAAGCATTCACCCAAGCAGGTGACCAGCTTCACCCTCTAAGGCAGTTCCAGCAGTCACAGCACCAGGAAGGCAGAACGTCATGACGAAGAAGTCAGCCCAGCCGGGACGCACGCCGCTTCCGCGGGGCCTCGCCTCGCCCGACCGCAGAATCCTCGCCCACTCCGGCGTGGAGTCCCTTGAACAGCTGGCACAGTTCGGCCGGCGCCAGCTGGCCGCGCTGCCGGGCATCTGTCCGCGGACCCTGGCCCAGCTCCAGGATGCGCTGGAGGAGCACGGCCTGGACTTCGCCTCCGCCTGAGCCCGCCCTCGAAGCGACGGTTCCGCCAAGCGACGGTTCCCCGAAGAGACGGCCTGAAAGGCCGGCCGCGAAAGCTGCCGCCGGCGCCGTTATAGGGTGATTCCATGACTGAATACCGCCGTCTTGGAAAATCCGGACTGACCGTCTCCGTCGTGGGCCTCGGCTGCAACAACCTGGGCCGGGCAAACACGGTGACCGAATCGCAGGAGGGCACGGACGCCGTCGTGCATGCCGCCCTCGACGCCGGGGTGACGCTCTTCGACGTCGCCGACACCTACGGCCGGGAACCGGGACTCAGCGAAACGATGCTCGGCAAGGCTCTGGGGGCCAGGCGCGGCGACGTTGTGGTGGCCACCAAGTTCGGCATGGATATGCGCGGAGCCAACGGCGAGGACTTCGGCGCCCGCGGTTCGCGGCGTTACATCATCCGCGCCGCGGAGGCCTCGCTGCGGCGGCTCGGAACCGACTACATCGACCTGTACCAGTTCCACACGCCCGACCCCCTGACGCCGATCGAGGAGACCCTCGACGCGCTGAACGACCTCGTCAGCGCTGGCAAGGTGCGCTACATCGGCCACTCGAACCGCGCCGGCTGGCAGATCGCGGAGGCCGAATACGTGGCGCGCGCCCGCGGCGGGGCCCGGTTTGTCTCCGCGCAGAACCACTACAACCTCCTGGACCGCCGCGCCGAGCAGGAGGTCACCCCGGCGGCCGAGGCGTACGGCCTGGGTGTACTGCCTTACTTCCCGCTGGCCAACGGCCTGCTCACCGGCAAGTACGCGCAGGACCAGGCACCGGAAGGATCACGCCTCAGCCACACGCGGACCAACCTGGTGCATGATGCCGACTGGCAGCAGCTGAAGGCGTTCAGCGCCTTCGCCGCCGCCCGCGACCTGACCGAAGTGCAGGTGGCCTTCTCCTGGCTGGCGGCGCAGCCCTCGGTCAGCAGCGTGATTGCCGGCGCCACCCGTCCGGAACAGGTCCGGCAGAACGCCGGGGCGGTGGCCTGGGTGCCGGACCGGGCCGAACTCGACGAACTGGATGCCATCTTCCCGCAGACCCCCAAGGTGGCCTTGTTCTGATGCCCTCCATCCTCATGGATGTTGACACCGGGATCGATGACGCCCTCGCGCTGGTGTACCTGCTGTCCCGGCCGGAAGTCCGGGTCGAGGCCATCACGTGCACGGCGGGCAATGTTGGCGCCCGCCAGGTGGCACTGAACAACCTCGCATTGCTGGAACTCTGCGGCCGGGCCGGGATTGAAGTTGCCGTGGGCGCGGAGGTGCCCCTGCAGATTCCGCTGGTCACCACGGAAGAAACCCACGGCCCGCAGGGGATCGGCTATGCCGAGCTCCCGCTGCCGAAGCAGGAGATTTCACCGCGGCACGCCGTGGACGTCTGGGTCGAAGCGGCCCGGGCACGCCCTGGTGAAATCACCGGGCTCATCACCGGGCCGCTGACGAACTTCGCCCTGGCCCTGCGGGCGGAACCTGACCTTCCCAAACTGCTCAAGGGACTGGTCATCATGGGCGGCTGCTTCAACTACCAGGGCAACACGACGCCGACGGCGGAGTGGAACGTTTCCGTGGACCCGCACGCGGCCGCGGAGGTCTTCGCCGCCTACAGCGGCCTTCCGGAAGAGAACCTTCCGGTGGTGTGCGCGCTCGAGACCACGGAACGCATCGAGCTGCGTCCCGAGCACCTGCAGCGGCTCGCGGAGGCTGCCGGAGCCGAACCCGAACTGGTGCTGCCCGAACAGCCGGAGGGGCAGCGCAGCCGCTCGGGCAACCCGCTGGTGGCGTGCCTTTCGGATGCCATCCGCTTCTACATGGAGTTCCACCGGCTGTACGACCAGGGCTTCATCGCACACATGCATGACGCCTTCGCCGCCGCTGCGGCCATCGGGCGCACGCCCTACGGCACCCGGCCGGCCACCGTGCACGTGGAAACGGAGGCGCCCCGCCTCGTCGGGACCACTGTCGCCGACTTCAGGGGCATCTGGAAGGAGCCGTCCAATGCACGGATCGTCACCTCGAATGACCCCGCGCAGTGCTTCGACGAACTGATCTCCTCGGTGGGCGCCCTGGCCGCCGCCGTGGGGAAACGGCCGTAGCACGCCGTGCCCGCGGGTCGGTAGGATGGTAGCCGCGCCAAGGTGACATAGGCGCCTGCTTCCGCGCACGTGGAAGATCACGCCACGGGTGCGGGACCCGCCGTTTTCAGCCTAAGGATCCACCATGTCACAGCCGTCCCTGACCCTTCCTCCCACGGACCGGAAAGCTGTCCGCCGCCGGAGGCTCCTCGAACTGTTCGGCGCCGCGGCCATCGCCGCCACGTTCGTCTTCCTGGTCCTCACCCAGCCTGCCGACATTGCGGGCGGGCTCGGCAGCGTTTCCTCCCTCGTCGCGCTCGGTGGCTTCCTCCTCGGCGCCCTGCTGCTGATCGTGGGCGTGCTCCCCACCCTGCCCACGTCCACCGTGGTGCTCATCCCCGTGGCCCTGGTCCTGAACATCGTGCTGGGACAGCTCATGGGCACCAGCGGACTGCCGTTCTACCTCGACTCCATCGGCACCGTACTCATCGCCGTGTTGGCTGGACCTGCGGCCGGGGCCGCCACCGGTGCCCTGAGCAGCATCGTGTGGTCGTTCTTCAACCCGACGGTCCTGCCCTTCGCAGCGGGCGCCGCGCTGATCGGCTTCCTGGCCGGCGTGGCGGCACGGTACGGGCTGTTCCGCCGTTTCTACCTGGCCCCGGTTGCCGGCTTCGTCACGGGCATCATCGCCGGCGTCGTGTCCGCACCGATTGCCGCTTTCGTCTTCGGCGGCACCTCAGGGGCGGGCACCGGCGCGATCGTCAGCGCCTTCCGGGCCATGGGCGACACCTTGCTGGCCGCCATCACCAAGCAGGCCCTGATCTCCGATCCCATGGACAAGGCCATCGTCTTCGCCATCGCGGCCATGCTGGTCTACGCCCTGCCGCGGCGCACCACGTTCCAGTTCCCGTTCGTCCGCCGCTTCCGCGTCCTGGCCGGCAGGGAGCCGGCCGCGCGGAATTCCTGACTCCGGGTCCGCCGGCCAGGTGTTCCCGCGCCTCAACCCGCTGACCACGCTGACGGCCGCCGTCACCGTCCTCGTTATTACGACGGCGGCCGCCAGTTGGGCGGTATCCCTCACCGTGGCAATCGGCGCAGTCCTGCTTGCCGTCGCCGCAGGCACCGTGCGGCGTGTCCTCGTGGCCTCGGCCGCCATCATTGTGCCGTTCTGGCTGTCGCTGCTGGTGATCCACGGCCTTTTCTTCCCGGAGGGGCGCAGCGTCCTGGCCAGCTGGGGCCCCGCCCGTGTCACTGCCGAGGGGTTGTCCTTCGCCCTGGAGATGGGTCTCCGCACCGCCGCCTTCGTCCTGGTGCTGATGGTGTTTTCCTTCAGTGTCAGGGTCCCGGAGCTGGTTGCCGCCCTGACTGCCCGCCGTGTCCCGCCGCAGGTCGGATACGTCCTGGCGTCCACGCTGCTGCTTGCCCCGCTGGTCGCCGCGCGGCTGGAGAAGGTCCGCCAGGCGCAGGAGTCGCGCGGGCTTGTGGTGGGCCCGGGGATTGGTAGCCGGGCTGCGGCCATCCGGCTGCAGATGGTCCCGCTGGTGCTGGGCCTGGTTCACGACGCCGGCATCAGGGCACAGGCCCTGGACGCCAGGGGGTTCAGGAGCGCCGGTCCGCGGACCAGCTACACGGAGGTCCGCGATTCAGCCGTGCAAGTTGCCTTCCGCATCGTGGCTATAGTGCTTGCGCTGGCGGCCGTGGGCTGGCGCATCGTCGAGTCGCTTTCGGCCGGGTCACTGGCTGCATTGTCCCTTTCAGGGGGTGGCCCCGGATGATCGCGGACAGGACTGCCGCAACCACGCTGCTGGCCTCCATTGGCTCATTTTCGTACCACGGCGATGCCAGCCCCGCGCTGCTTGGCGTGGAGATGGCGGCCGCGCCAGGCACCCTGACGGCCGTGCTTGGCGGATCCGGCAGCGGAAAATCCACCCTGGGACGGCTCCTGGCTGCCTGGCTCCTTGGCGGTCGGGACGGAACGCTGACCGGGAGCCTGCAGCTGGACGTGGCCGGGGATCCCGTCAGCAGCCGTCCGCTCTCCTTTACCGGAGCGCCGGATGACCCGCGGATCGATCCCGGGGCGTGGGCACGGCACGTCGGCTACGTGCCGCAGGACGCAGCGTCCATGCTGTCGGCGGTTCGCGGAACCGTGGAGGAGGAGCTCGCCTTCAGCCTGGAAAACCGCGGAGTTCCGCGCGCAGAGATGGAGCGCACCGTCGCCGGCATCGCCCGCGGGACGGGACTCGGGGGGCTCCTGCACCGGGATCCCGCAACTCTGTCCGGCGGCGAGCTGCGGCGCCTGGCTGTCGGCTGCGCCGTGGTGGACGGTCCTGGCATCCTGGTCCTCGACGAGCCGCTCGAGTCCCTGGACCAGGCCGGGATCCGGACCGTGATGGAGCTGGTCCATGCCGAGCTGGCCCTGGGTACCGCCATTGTGGTGCTCAGCCAGCACGCCGACGTGCTGACCCGCGCCGCGGAGCGCTGGCTGGTACTGAAGGACGGGGAGGTGACGGCGGCGGGGCCGCCGGGCCGGATCCTGCAGGGTGAGGCGCTGGCCGAGTCCGGCGTCGTCGTCTCGAACCGGGAACCGGAGCCGGACGCGGAGTCCGGGCCGACGCCTGCGCCGCCTGCGGTGTTGTCGTGTCCCGTGGTGGCGGCTGCTGCCGAGACCCCTGCGGCTTTGGAGCTGGCGAATGTCGCCTTCGGGTTCGGGGGACAGCCCGGCAGCGTGCCGTTGGAGGACTACATGCTCCTGGAGGATGTGGACATGCAGGTGATGCCCGGGGAAGTCGTGGCCGTGACCGGGCCCAACGGCGCCGGCAAGTCCACACTGCTCCGGCTCCTCAACGGCCTGTACCGGCCGCTTCGCGGTGATGTCCGGGTGGCCGGCGAGTCCATTGCCGGGGTTCCTACGGGTCTGGTGGCCCGCCGGCTGGGGCTCCTGTTCCAGCACCCTCATGACCAGCTGTTCGAGCGGACTGCGCTGCGGGAGGTGCTGTTTGGGCTGGACCGCCTTTTCGCTGCCGGGGCGCCGGAACGGGCAAGGGCAGCCCTCGCCGCTGTCGGCCTTGAAGCCAGCGAAAACGCCCACCCCCATGAGCTGCCGGCCTCAGGCCAGCGGCTACTGGCCCTTGCCACAGTCCTGGCGCGCGACCCGTCGGCGCTCGCGCTTGATGAACCCACCGTGGCCCTCGACGCCCATGGCCTGGAGCGGCTCACGGCCGCCGTCTCAGCGGCAGCCGGGCGCGGCGCCGCCGTCGTGATGGTGACGCACGACCTTGGGTTCGCGAGGGCCCACGCACACCGGCTGCTCAGGCTCGACGGCGGCCGGCTCCGGCCGCACTAAGCGCGAACGTACACTTGAGGCCCCTGTTGCCGGGGCCCAAGTGTCCGTTCGAGCTGCATTAGGAGCGGGATGCCACGCCCGGGGGCAGGAACCGCCTGCCGTTGACGCGCTCCGAGGCCCCCACCCTGTCGAGGTACGGGGTGATCCCGCCCAGGAACATCGGCCAGCCGGCACCCAGGATCATGCACAGGTCGATGTCCTGGGGCGCTGCCACCACGCCCTCTTCGAGCATCAGCCCGATCTCCTCGGCCAAGGCGTCCTGGGTCCGGCGCAGCACTTCCTCTGCGGTTGACGGTGTGCTGCCAAAGGACATCAGGGCCGCGGTGGCCGCGGGTATCTCCTGCGTACCGTCCGGCGTCGCGGACCACAGGGACCTGACGTTGTTGTCGACCAGTTTCTGCAGGTTCTGCGAGAGCGGGAACCGGTCGCCGAAGACCGCATGCAGGGATTCCTGCACATGCTGGGCCACCGGCAGTCCCACCATGGCGAGGAGTGTGAACGGCGTCATGGGAAGTCCCATGGGGCGCAGCGCGGCATCCGCAACCTTGGCGGGCGTGCCCTCGTCGAAGGCGGCAGTGACTTCGCCCATGAGCCGCAGCAGGATCCGGTTCACCACGAACGCCGGGGCGTCTTTGACCAGCACGGCCGTCTTTTTCAGGCCCCGGGCGAGTTCGAAAGCCGTGGCGAGCACGGCGTCGTCGGTCTTCGGTGCCCGGACGATTTCCAGCAGCGGCATGACGGCTACGGGATTGAAGAAATGGAAGCCCACCAGGCGCCCGGGGTGCTGCAGGCCCGCGGCCATGGCCGTCACGGACAGCGAGGAGGTGTTGGTGGCGAGGATGCACTCCGGCGAGACGACGGCTTCAAGCTCGGCGAACACCTGCTTCTTGACGCTCAGTTCCTCGAACACCGCCTCGATGACGAAGTCGGCGTCTGCGAACGGCTCCTTGGAAACTGACCCTGTTACGAGCGCCTTGGCCTTCGTGGCAACGTCGGTGGCCAGCCGGCCCTTCGCCACCAGCTTGTCCACCTCGTTGTGGACATAGCCGACTCCCTTGTCCACCCGCTCCTGGTCGATGTCGGTCAGGACCACGGGAACCCCGAGCTGGCGCGCGAACAGCAGGGCGAGCTGGCTGGCCATCAGGCCGGCGCCCACCACGCCGATCTTCGTGACGGGCCGGGCGAGCTCGCGGCCGGGGGCGCCGGCGGGCCGCTTGGCCCGTTTCTGCACGAGATCAAGGAAGGCATAGACGGTGGCACGGAACTCGTCGGTCTGCATGAGGCCTGCCAGCGTCTCGCATTCGAGTGCGGCAGACTCGGCCTGGGTCAGGGTGCGGTTCGCTGCCATGATGTTCAGCACCTCGGCCGGCGCGGGGGAGGCATTGGACGTCTTCGTTTCGACGTAGGCACGGCCCGCAGCCACGGCGTCCGCCCAGCGCGCGGCAACGGCCGGGTCGGCAGGATCGACGGCGGCGGGCCGTTCCGGTGCTGCGCCCGAAATAATGCCAGCGGCCCAGGCAACGGACTGCTCAAGGAAATTCTCCGGTGCGAACAGCGCATCCGCGATGCCGAGTTTGAAGGCTTCCGGGCCGGACAGTGTCCGGTTGTTGTTCAGCGGGTTCTCGATCATCACCTTCACCGCATTCTCCGGCCCGATCAGCCGCGGCAGCAGGTAAACGCCGCCCCATCCGGGCACCAGCCCCAGGAAGGCCTCGGGAAGTGCCAGCGCCCCGGCGCCGGTGGACACCGTGCGGTAGGTGGACTGCAGGGCGATCTCCAGTCCGCCGCCAAGGGCCACGCCGTTGATGAAGGCGAAGCTGGGAACGGCCAGGTTGGCTAGCGTGGCGTAGACCTCATGCCCGAGCTGCGCCATCCAGAGGCCGTGCTCCCGCTCCTGCAGGGAGGTGACCGCGGAGAGGTCGGCACCGGCTACAAAGCAGTCCGGCTTGCCCGTCACGCCCACCGCCGCAATCTCGCCTGCGGCCGCCCGCTCGCGCAAGCCTTCGAGGACGGATCCCAGTTCAACAAGGGTATTGGGGCCAAGCGTGGTCGGCTTGGAAGGGCCAAGACCGTTGTCCAAGGTAATCAGGGCAAGGATGCCCGGGCTGGCCTGGCCGTCGGCTGCCGGGAGTTGAATGTCCTGCACGGAGGAATGGGTGACCATCTCATCAGGGAAGAGATCGGCAAGCTTGCGGAAATCTGCGGCGCTCATTCTGTGGCTCCTCATTGAGACGGGCATGCGGTCCGTACCGGGACGGCGGGACCGGCCGGGACCGGGCATCGGCGAACCCCACGTTACTCGTGAGTAACATGTGCTGCAACCGTCGCGGTGCCTGCCTCTGGCGCCAAGCCTACGCGGGGGTTTCCTTTGTCTCCCTGGCTTCCTTGGGCGGAAGCGGCTGGGGGTTGAGGAATGCCGAGGTGATCAGCGGCGCTACCAGCCCTACCTGCCATGGCCGGGCACCCAGCTCGCGCAGTTCGCCGGCGATGGCGGCTTCGCTGACGTCCGCCGGTGGCCGCCACGCGACGCGGCGGAGGTAGTCCGGGGTCAGCAGGTTTTCGAGCGGCAGCTTGAGCTCGTCCGCCTTTTCCTGCAGCAGCGGCCTGGCGGTCTGCAGCCGTTCGGCCGCGGCAAGGTCGCGGTCCGCCCAGACCCGCGGCGGCGGCGGGGCGTTCGTGGGCAAGTGGAGCGGCGGAAGGTCTTCGAGTGTCCGGGCCGCTGCGATGCACCGCAGCCAGCGCGGGGCCTCCCGCTGGGCTGCCCTGCCGTGGAACCCCTTGGTGCCGAGCAGTTGCGGTACGGTCGTGGGCATCGCCTTCGCGGCGGCGACGAGGGCAGAGTCGGGAATGAGCCGGCCGGGGGCGACGTCGCGCTTCTGGGCCAGGGTATCGCGTTCCAGCCACAGCTCCCGCACCGCGGCCAGCTGGCGGCGGTCCCTGATCTGGTGGAGCCCGGACGTCTTGCGCCAGGGGTCCACTCTGGGCGCTGCGAGCCCTGCGGACAGGATCGCTGCGAACTCCTGCTCGGCGTATTCGAGTTTTCCGTCGGCTTCGAGCAGTTCGATGAGCTCCTCGCGCAGTTCCGTCAGAACTTCGACGTCGAGCGCTGCGTACCGGAGCCAGGGTTCCGGCAGGGGGCGGGTGGACCAGTCAGCCGCCGAGTGCTCCTTGGCGAGGCCGAAGCCGAGGAGCTGCTCGATCACGGCTGCAAGGCCGACGCGGGGAAGGCCTGCCAGGCGGGCTGCCAGTTCGGTGTCGAAAAGTTTGTCCGGCCACATGCCCAGTTCCGACAGGCAGGGCAGGTCCTGGCTGGCGGCGTGCAGGATCCATTCGACGCCGCGCAGGGCGTCGTTGATGATCCGCAGGTCCCCGAACGGCTCGGGGTCGATCAGCCAGGTTCCCGAACCTTCCCGACGGATCTGGACGAGGAAGGCGCGCTGCCCGTAGCGGAAGCCCGAGGCGCGCTCCGCGTCAACGCCGGCCGGGCCCGTGCCGGCGGCGATCGCGGCAGCGCAACGTTCCAGCCCGGACTGGGTTTCGATGACCAGAGGCACGCCGTCGCGGGGGGAATCGAGATCGATGACAACGGGGACCCGGCTGTCAAAGCCTTCCACCGTTATGTGGGGTGTGGTTTCATCAGCCGGAGCGCCGGCTGTGGTGTTATCCGGAATTTGAGGGGTCATGATGACCCTAGTTTACCGGCAGCAGGCGCAAGGACGGTCCGGGGACGGCACGCGCCGCCGTCGGAACCGACGGCGGCGCGGTGCTCATGGCACTCTGCATGGACGAAACTGTTTCCGGACAACCACAGCCCGGCAAACACAGTCCAGGCGACACAGCCCGGGCAAACACAGCTCAGGTGAAGAGGCCTTCCCCGATGAAGCCGCCCTGCTTGACGCCCGGCGGCACGGCGAAGAGGCCGGACCCTGTGTGCTTGAGGTACTCCAGGGCGAGGACGTCCTCCTTGGCCATGGTCATCTGCATCGGCACGTAGTGCGTCCGCGGGTCCTTGACGAAGGCAATGAAGAACAGCCCGGCGTCGAGGTGGCCCAGCCCGTCCGAACCATCGGTGTAGTTGTAGCCGCGGCGGAGCATCCGCACGCCGTCGTTCTGGTCCGCGTGGGCCAGCCGCACGTGCGCGTCCATGGCAATGAGCGGCTCGCCGTCGTTGCCCTTGATAGAGAAGTCAGGGGCGGTGAACTCCTTGCCGCCGGACAGCGGTGCGCCTTCTCCCTTGGTCCGGCCTATCAGGCCTTCCTGTTCGCGGAGCGAGGTGCGGTCCCAGATCTCGATGTGCATCCGGATGCGGCGCGACACCAGGTAGCTCCCGCCCTCCATCCAGGCTTCGCCTGCACGGGATCCGGCGCCGGCCCACACGTGCTCGTCGAGCAGGGCGGTGTCCTCGGCCTTGAGGTTGTTGGTCCCGTCCTTGAAGCCGAAGAGGTTGCGTGCGGTCGTCTGCGCGCGCGACGTCGACGACGTGCGGCCGAAGCCCAGCTGGGACCAGCGGACGCGGGCCTTGCCGAAGCCGATGCGGGCCAGGTTTCGGATGGCGTGCACCGCCACCTGGGGATCGTCGGCGCACGCCTGCACCACGATGTCGCCGCCGGTGCGGGCCGGCTCCAGCGCGTCGCCGGGGAAGTGCGGCAGATCGATCAGGGCATCGGGCCGCTTTCCGTCGAGGCCAAAGCGGGCCTTGCCGTCCTTTTCGAACAGGGAGGCACCAAAGCCAAACGTGATGGTGAGCCGGCCGGCCTCGAGGTCCAGCGCCTCGCCGGTGTCCTCCGGCGGGGCGTCGTACGGGCCGTCGACGGCGCCGGTGCTCCCGGTGGTCCGGCCGGCGGTCATGGCCTCTGCGGCGGCGGTCCAGTCCTTAAGGAGTTCGATGAGCGCCGTGCGGTTTTCGGTGGTGACGTCGAAGGCTGCCATGTGGAGGCGGTCCTGAGCAGCGGTGGTGATCCCCGCCTGCCGGTCACCGAAAAAGGGGATGACGGAATCGTTGGCAGCCGGGGGCGCTGCGGCGGCCGCCAGGGCGTCGTGGCCGAGCAGGCCGGCGGCGATTCCCGCCACCGCTCCCGCGCCGCCCACGCCGGCCAGTCCCAGAAGTCCTCGCCGGGACAGCCTGCGGTTAGCGCCGTCGGACGTCTCCGCCGGCGCTGCGGAAGCGTCGGAGTGCGTGCCGGCAGGCGTCTGCTGGTCGCCGCCGAAGGGGCAGCCGCTCACAGAACTACAGCCGCGGTGAGCTTGGACAGCGGCTCACCGAGGGAATCGACCAGGGCGCTGAGCTGCTGGACCTCGTCCTTGCTCAGCTCGTTGTAGTAGGCAAAGCCGTCGCCCTTGGCGTGCTTCTTCAGTTCAGCCTGGAGGGCGCTGAATTTGGCGTCGAGGTCAGTGGCCAGCGCGGCGTCCTTCTGCTGCAGGGCGGGCTTGAGGTTCTCAAACGCAATCCGGGCGCCGTCCACGTTGGCCTGGAAATCCCAGAGATCGGTGTGCGACCAGATTTCCTCCTCGCCGGTGACCTTGCCGCGGGCCACTTCATCCAGGAGTTCCTTGGCGCCGTTGCCCAGCTTGTCCGCGCTGAGCTCTACGGTACGGGTGCGGGTGCTGAGTTCCTCCGTGTCGGCCACCAGCTGCTTGGCGATTGCCGAGCGCTCAGCGGCGGTCAGCGCCTTGTATCCGGCTGGCGGGAAGAGGTCTTTCTCGGCCCGGTGCCAGCCGGTCCACTTCTGTCCCGGTTCAAGGTCCGCCTCACGGGCATCGAGCTTGGGATCGAGATCCCCGAAGGATTCGGCCACGGGCTCGATCCGTTCCCAGTGCATGCGGGTGGCGGCATAGAGGCTCTTGGCCTTGGCTGCGTCACCGGCGGCGTAGGCTGCGGCGAATTCCTTGGTTCCGGCCACCAGCTGTTCGGTTTGGTCCTTGACGTAGGCCGTGTACTGGGTGACGCCGGTGTCCACGAGCTTCTGGAGGTCGGCGTCAACGGTGGCCTGCTTGCCCGAGTCCTTGACGGTGAAGTCCGCGCGGATGCCGTCACCCTTCATCCCCGGCTTGCAGGCAGTGATGTATTTGCCTGCCGGCGCGGTGAGCACCAGGTTGCGGGTGATTCCCGGGCCGATGTTCTCCACTTCGGCGACGATCCGCAGGCCGTCTTCGGCGAGCACGTAGAACTCGGTGACTTCGGTGCCGTCGTTCTTCACGGCAAAGGTCAGGTTCCCGCTCGGGGCCTCCGTGGCGGAGACCTTGCACTCGGCAGCGGTGCTGGTCACCTGGATGGGCCCGTCGGTGGTGCCGGATGCGTTGGCGTTGGCGTTGTCGGTGCAGGATGCGAGTGCCAGCGGGAGGACTGCGGTGGCTGCCACGACGGCGAGGCGGGCACCGGCAGTCCGGCGGATTTTGGGCGAGGTCAGGCCTGGCATGGGGATTCCTTGGGGGTGTTGGGGATGCGGGGTGTTGGGGATGCAGCGGGGTTTGGTTGGGGTGGTGGCAGGCGCTGCCGGTCAGGAGGCGACGGCGACAGCTGCGGCAGGAGCTTCCGCCGGCCGGAGCTTCGGGCGGAAGTTGGCCCGCAGGTAGAAGAACATGACGGGGATTACGTAGAGGACCCAGGCGGCTGCTTCCAGCCACGTCGTGGCGGGGGAGAAGTTCAGGGTCCCCTTCAGCAGGGTGCCGTACCAGGACGACGGCGGGACGGCGGCTGAGACGTCGAAGGCCAGGCTGTGCAGCCCCGGCAGGATGCCGGCCTCCTGCAGGTCGTGGACGCCGTAGGCGAGGACGCCGCCGGCGATGACCACCAGGGCCACGCCCGTCCAGGTGAAGAAGCGGGACAGATTGACCTTCAGGACGCCGCGGTGCAGCAAATACCCGAGCCCGGCTGCCACCGCGAGGCCCAGCAGGGCGCCGAACAGGGGGGTTCCGGATTCGCCGCTTGCCTGGGCTGCGGCCCACAGGAACAGGGCCGTCTCCAGGCCTTCCCGCCCGACGGCCAGAGCCGCGACAAGCACCAGGCCCCAGGCGGCGCCGTCGGCCATGTCATCGACCCGGGAGCGCAGCTCGCTGCCGAGCGTGCGGGCGGTGCGCGCCATCCAAAAGACCATCCAGGTGACCAGTCCAACGGCGACGATGGACAGGCCCCCGCCGATGGCTTCCTGCGCTTCGAAGGTCAGTCCCCGCGGGCCGAAGGTCAGCAGGGCGCCGAATCCGACGGACACGGCAACAGCGATTCCCACGCCCGCCCACAACCGGGGGAGCAGCGCACGGCGGCCGCTCTTGGTCAGGTAGGCCATCAGCAGGACGACGATGAGGGTCGCCTCGAGGCCCTCCCGGAGGCCGATGAGGAAGTTGGCTGTCATGTAAAGCACCTTCTGCCGGGGGAGCCCGTCTTAGGCTCACCTAAGCACGGGACTTTACACGGCCAAGGCGATTAGGCAAAAGAATCATGCCGTAATTACCGGAGAATTATTACTCCACCGGTTTGGGTAGCGCAGTCCCTAGGTGCGGCGTCTGCGGGGGAGCGCGGCGACGCCGTCGGGCAACGGCGGAAGGCCGGCGAAGGTGCACACCATGTCCGACCACGCCTCAAGATGGGCCTGGACGTCGGCGCTGGCCGGAGTCCACGAGGCACGGAGTTCAATGTCGATCGATGCGGGCCGGTCCGCCAGCGTTCCGAAGCTTTCGGACAGCACCCGGGTGGCTGTCCCGCCGGCCGCGCTGTACGGGGCATTGTGGGTTTCGAGTGCCTCCACGAGCCATGTCCAGGCCACCGAGCCGAGCATCTCATCGTTGCCCATTTCGGCGTCGAGCTGTGCCCGGATGTAAGTGACGATCCGGAACTCGCCGCCCCACACGGCCGAGCCGTCGGGGTCATGCAGCAGGATGAAGCGCCCGGTGGCGAGCTCCTCGCCGTCGTCGGCGTCGTCCCCGGCGGAGGCTCCGGCGGCGGCCGACCGGGCCAGCCCCATCGCCGCTGGCCCGTGGACGGGAGACCGGTCCTTGCCGCCGCTGGGAACTATGACCTCGGCGCCGAGGGCGACGGCAAACGGCGCCAGCCGGGCGGGCGCCGGGATCTCGTCGAGGCGCAGTTCGCTGCGGCAGCGTGCTTTCCGGAGCGTCCCCAGCGCATACAGGAAATTCGCGGGAACCTGGGCAAGTGCGTTCACAATGGCAGGGTACGCATTGGAAACCGCCGCATCCGGCAGGCTCGCCGCCTGCTCACGCAATCCTGCGCATGTTACTGCCCTGCCGCCGGTGAGGACCCGTGCCGGGCGAGTTCGGCCCTGATGGCCGCCACGAACGCATCGACGTCCTCCTCGCTCGTGTCGAAGGAGCACATCCAGCGGACCTCCCGGGTGGCCTCGTTCCAGTCGTAAAAGCGGAAGGACTCCCGGAGCCGGTCCGCCACCCCTTCAGGCAGGACCGCAAACACGCCGTTGGATTCGGTCTTCTGCGTGGGTTCCACACCGTCAATGTCCTCCACCGCCGTCCGCAGCCTCGCCGCCATGGCGTTGGCGTGGGCGGCCGAACGAAGCCACAGGTCACCTTCGAGCAGGGCGATGAACTGCGCGGACATGAACCGCATCTTGGAGGCCAGCTGCATGTTCATCTTGCGCAGGAAAAGCAGCCCCTGGGCGGCGTCGGGGTTCAGGGCCACCACCACCTCGCCGAACAGCAGCCCGTTCTTGGTTCCGCCGAAGGACAGGATGTCTACGCCGGCGTCGCGCGTGAAAGCCCGGAGGGGAAGGCCCAGGTGCGCCGCGGCGTTGGCCAGCCGCGCCCCGTCCATGTGCAGCTTCATGCCCCTGGCGTGGACGTGCTCGGCGATCGCCCTGACTTCATCCGCCGTGTAGCAGGTGCCGAGTTCGGTGGTCTGGGTGATGGACACCGCCAGCGGCTGGGCGCGGTGCTCGTCGCCCCAGCCCCATGCTTCGCGGTCGATGAGCTCCGGCGTGAGTTTGCCGTCCGGGGTGTGCACCTGCAGCAGCTTCATGCCGCCCACGCGCTCCGGGGCGCCGTTCTCGTCCATGTTGATGTGTGCCGTCGACGCGCAGACCACCGCACCCCAGCGCGGGAGGAGGGACTGCAGGGACAGTACGTTGGCGCCCGTGCCGTTGAAGACCGGGAAGCACTCGATGCCCGGTCCGAAGTGCGCTTCCATCAGCTCCTGCAGGCGGGCCGTGTAGGCGTCTTCGCCGTAGGAAACCTGGTGCCCCTCGTTGGCGGCGGACAGCGCGGCCAGCACCTCGGGGTGCACCCCCGAGTAGTTGTCCGACGCAAAGCCGCGCACCGACGCGTCGTGCAGCCTGGGCATGGTGCCGCTGCCGGCAGTTTCAACCGTTGTTGTCATCTCGTTGGTCACGCTTTCAGTCTAGGTAGTTGCGGCGCCGGCGGGCGCCGGGGCCAGCAGCAGCCGCTGCCCGTTCAGCTCCGCGGCGGTCTGGCTGAAGAGTCCGACGGCGGCCGCGGCCAGCTCCTCCACGTCCGTGTACCCGGGGAACTTCCGTTCGGGTTGCTTGCTGCGCATGCCTGCGTCCACCAGCGCCTTCACGACGATGACGACGGCGGCGCTGTGCTGGGCGCCGTCGGCTTGGCTGTCGCGGCCGAACCCCTCCGCCACGGCCATGGTCCACGCTTCCGCGGCGGCCTTGGCCGCAGCGTAGCTGGCGACGCCGGCGGCGGGACTGCCCACCGACGTCGAGGACACCATGGCAAGCCGTCCGCAGGGCGAGGCGGCGAGGTCGTCGTAGAAGACCCGGGTCACGTTCCGGAGCGTCGTGACAGCGCTGCGCTCCAGGAAATCCCAGTCCTCGTCGGTCTGGTCCGTGATGCCCTGCGCGCCGCGCCACCCGCCCACCAGGTGGATGACGCCGTCGATCCTTCCGGCAGTGCGCCCGAGCCCTGCGTGCAGTTCGCGGACGGCGGCGAGGTCGCCGAGGTCGCACACGAGCGGTGTGGCGCCGCCCGCGGTTTCCGCGGCGGCCTCGATGCGTGCCCTGTCCGAACCGACGGTGAAGACGGCAAAACCGGCCTGCAGCAGGGCACGGGCGGCCGCGATTCCCGAAGGTCCGCTGCCGCCCGTGACCAGCACGCGCAGTGGACTGCCGTCGGTCAGGCGGGCGCCGGTCGTGCTGGCGCCGGTCTTGCTGCCGTCAGTCATGCTGCGGTCGCCGCCGGGCTGACCGCCGGCAGGGCAGGGTCCGTGGAGCCGGTAATGCCGGCGGTGGATTCGATGACGGGGCGCATCTTCTTTTCCAGGGCTTCGTAGAACATGGACAGCGGGAACTCGTCGTCCAGGACCTGATCGGTAAGGCCCCGCGGCGGCCCGTCGAGGGGGAGGGCGCCCGGCCCCTTAGCCCAGACGGAAGCCGGGTTCGGCGTGACGGTGCCTGAGATCAGCTCATAGGCCGCCAGCCAGTGGGCGGTCTTGGGCCGGTCGATGGAGCGCCAGTAGAGTTCCTCGATCCGGGCACCCAGCTCCACCACGATGCCGGCGACGTGTTCCCAGTCGATGGTCAGCCGGCTGTCGGTCCAGTGGAGGACGCGGTGCTGGTGCAGCCATGCGAAGAGCAGCTGGCCGCCGAGCCCGTCGTAGTTGCGCACCCGGCTGCCGGTGATGGCGAACCGGAAGATGCGATCGAAAATGACGGCGTACTGCACGAGCTTGGCGTGCCGGCGGGCTTCCGGATCCGCTGCCTCGTCCTTTTCGATTTTCACCGATTCCCGGAAGGCCGTCAGGTCGCAGCGCAGCTCCTCGAGGGAGTACAGGAAAAAGGGCATCCGCTGTTTGATCATGAAGGGATCGAACGGCAGGTCCCCCCGCATGTGCGTGCGGTCGTGGATCAGGTCCCACATGACGAAGGTTTTTTCGGTGAGCTCCTGGTCCTCGAGGAGTGCCGCGGCCCCCGCCGGCAGCTCAAGCGAAGTGATGTCGGCCGCGGCCCGCAGGACCCGGCGGAAGCGCGCCGCTTCCCGGTCGGCGAAAATGGCGCCCCAAGTGAACCGGGGTGTGGCGCGCACGCCCACGGTTTCGGGGAAGAGCACGGCGGAGTTGGTGTCATACCCGGGGGTGAAGTCGATGAACCGGATGGGCACGAACAGACGGTTTGAGTAGTCGCCCTGTTCCAGGCCTGCAATGAAGTCGGGCCAGACGACGTCGATGAGGACGGCCTCCACGAGCCGGCTGCTGCTGCCGTTCTGCGTGTACATGGGGAAAACCACGAGGTGCTGCAGGCCGTTCTCGCGGTCCGCCTGCGGCTGGAACGCGAGCAGGGAGTCCAGGAAATCCGGGACGCCGAACCCGGCCCCGGCCCAGCGGCCAAAGTCGCGGCACACCAGATCCAGGTACAGGGAATCGTGGGGGAATGCCGGTGCCAGCGCCTCGATGGCGCTGACAAGGGCTTCGACGTAGCCGTGGGCAGCCACATGGGCGGCCGGGTCGGGGATCGAACCGTCCTGTGCCTGAAGGTCCCGCAGGGCATTGGCCGCGGCCTTGAGGCGCTGCCATTCCGGGTGTTCTGCGGAGATTCGGGCTGGTGCTGTGTGTACGGTTACGGTCATCGCTGGCCTCGCCTTTCGGGTTATCTGAGCTTCTACGGCGAGCGTAGCAAGCAGACAGGCTTCCTAATCGATCATAGGCTTGAGCGTAAGAAACTGTAGTGCTCGGGGCTGTCGGACTAACCACTAGGCGCAGCGCCAGGCAGCCTCAGGCTTGGGCGTCGTCGGCGGCCGGAACCAGCTTCAGTGAGATGGAGTTGATGCAGTAACGCTGGTCGGTCGGCGTTCCGTAGCCCTCACCCTCGAAGACGTGCCCGAGGTGGGAGTCGCAGTTGGCGCACCGCACCTCGATGCGGTCCATGCCCAGAGTGCGGTCGTGGATGTAGCGCACCCGCCCTTCGGCCAGAGGGGCCCAGAATGACGGCCAGCCGCAGTGCGAATCGAACTTCTCCTTGCTGGTGAACAGTTCGGTCCCGCAGGCGCGGCAGTTGTAGACGCCGGCGGTGTGGGTGTCCCAGTATTCGCCGGTGTACGGGCGTTCCGTGCCGGCCTGGCGCAGCACGTGGTACTCCTCCGGCGTCAATTCCTGCCGCCAGTCTTCATCGGATCGGCCGGCGGCAGGGGTTGCGGCGGTATTGGTGAGGTCGGACTTCTCGGGAGTGCTCATAGTCGGACCAACGCTCAGGAGTCCCCGATAAATCCCGAGCCGGCATACAGATGCAGTACAGGGAGCCCAAGCTTGTCCTGCGCCCTGTTGGCCCAATCGGTATGGAAGGTGTCCGACACGGCATGCGGCCTGGTAACGACGACTGCCTGGGCGGCTCCAAGCTCCTTGACCTTGGCCACGAGGCCGTTAACGGCGCCGCCGTCCACCACCTCGCCGGCAACGCCGCCGCCGAGTCCTTCCAGGGCGCTGACCGAGGTGGCCAGCGTGGCGTCCGCCGCTGCCCGTTCCTCCGCAGGGTCCGGCGCGTGGGCGGTCAGCCTCCCGGAAAGCCTTGGCGATGTCCAGCATCGACAGGTTCTCGAGGAAATCCACCAGCAGATGCCGTTCCGTGTTGGCAGGCACCAGCACAACCAGGGGCGCGTCACCTCCGTCCACCAGGCGTTCGATGTTCACGCGGTCGTCCGCACCCAGCGGCTCTTCAGTCAGAATGACGATTGGATCGCTCATGGCATCAGCCTAGTCCCGCCCGCCAACGCCCGCATGTATTTGTGCCTGCAGGTATTCGGTCCGCACGTATGTGGCCTGCAGGCATCTGGCCGCGAATGTGCCGTCAGGGGCTGGATCAGTCAAGATGGGTGGCATGGATTCCGCGCATGCTGCTGTGACAACCCCGTCTGCTACCCAGGGCAATGCGATGACCCTGCGGGCGAAGTGGACACTCGGGGGAATCATTGCCGGCGGCATTGCCGCAGCCCTGCTCGGTGCCGGATCGTCCGCGCTCGCGCTCTACTTTGCCCGCCGCGTCCTCACCCCAGCCCGCGTGCGGCCGGCGGACCAGGAGGTCCTGGCGGTCATCAGGGAGGGCAGGGACCTGCAGGTCATCCTCGCGGCCACGCCGGAGACAACGCACAATGGCGTGTACAGCCTCTTCTTCGAGGCCGGCGCCGGGCACGCCCGGATCGGCAGGATCCTGTCCTATTCCCCGGCGGAACGCACCGTGCTGCGCGAAGTTGAGGCCGTTTACAGCGGCAACCTTGAAACCGCGGGGCGCGGCTGGTGGGGAGGCGCCACGTACCAGCATCCGTCCGACGTCGGGCTGGCATCCGAGGATGTCGGCATTGAGGTTGAGGGCGGAACGGCGCCCGGCTGGCTGATCCCGGGTGACGCCGATGCCGGGACCTGGGCCATCATGGTCCACGGGCGCGGGGCCACCCGGCAGGAGTGCCTGCGTGGAGCGCGGGTGGTCCATGAACTGGGCCTGCCTAACCTCCTGGTTTCCTACCGCAACGACGGCCTGGCGCCGGCAGCATTCGACGGCCGGTACGGGCTGGGTTCGACGGAGTGGCGGGACATCGACGCTGCCATATCCTTTGCCCTGGCCCGCGGCGCCCGTGAAGTTGTCCTCTTCGGCTGGTCGATGGGCGGCGCCATCTGCCTGCAGACCGCGGACCTGTCGGAGCACCGGCACGTCATCCGGGCCATGGTCCTGGACGCACCCGTCATCGACTGGGTGAACGTGCTGGCCCACCACGCGGAGCTGAACCGGATCCCGTCAGCTGTTGGCCGATACGGACAGCTGATGATGGGCCACAAGGTGGGCCGCCGGCTCACCGGACTCGCCGCGCCCGTGGACCTGAAATCAATGGACTGGGTGTCGCGGGCCGTCGAACTCCGGACGCCGACGCTCATCATCCACAGTGTGGACGACGAATATGTTCCCTACCAGCCGTCGGCCCTGCTCGCCGAAAAGAACCCGGAAATGGTCACATTCGAGCCTTTCGAGGGGGCGCGGCATGCCAAGGAGTGGAACGCCGACCCGGTCCGCTGGGAAGGGCTCGTCCGGGCATGGCTGCAGCAGCAACTGGCCCCGCGCAGAAATCCCGGCCAGCCGGACCCCGGCCAGCCTGGCCCTGTTCAGCCTGAGCCTGTTCAGCCCGCCTGAGGGCCTGTTCCGATTGCTGCCGTGACGGCTTTGGTGAGGCGCACGAGGTCGCGGGGATCCAGTTCGATGTCCAGGCCGCGCCTGCCGCCGGACACCAGGATGGTGTCCAGGGTGAGGGCGCTTTCATCGACGACCGTGGGGGAGGGCTGCCGCTGTCCCAGGGGTGAAATTCCGCCCAGCACGTAGCCGGTGCGCCGTTCAGCCGCCGCCGGGTCCGCCATGGCGGCTTTCTTGCTGCCCAGGGCCGCAGCAATCGCTTTCAGGTCCAGGCTTCCGCTGACGGGAACGACGCCGACCGCCAGCTTGCCGTCGATCTCCACCATGAGCGTCTTGAAGACCCTGGCAGGATCGATCCCCAGGACCTCGGCCGCCTCCATGCCGTAACTGGCCGCGGCCGGATCATGGCTGTACGGGTGCAGGTTAAAGGAAACGCCTGCCGCAGCCAGTACGGCTGTGGCAGGCGTTCCCTGCGACGTGTTTTTTCGCGCCATCCGGGGTCCGGCTCCTAGGCGTAGAGCCTGGCCGCGGCGGCCACCTTGCGCTTGATGCGCCCGAGCATCGCGGTCATCCCGCGCATGCGCAGCGGCGTGATGGCGCGGGTCAGGCCGAGCAGTTCCGGCATGTCATCGGGTACAGCCAAGATCTCCTCGGCGGTGAGGCCGTCCAGTCCTTCATGGAGCACTCCGGCGAAACCACGGGTGGTGGGAGCCTCCGGCGGCGCCTTAAAGAACAGCCGGAAGGCGGGGGAGCCGCCGTCGTTCTTTTCCGTCTCAATGGTGAGGAAAAGAGGCGACTGGCATTCCACCACCTGCTCCAGCAGCTCAGGGTGGTCGTTCAGGCGCTCCGGCAGATCCGGCAGTCCGCGGGAGAACTCCAGCAGGAGCTGCAGCCGCTCGGGCTCGCTCAGTGCCTGGAAGTCGTCGACAATCTCCGCCAGGGCGGTGGGAAGTGCTTGAGTACTCATCACTTCCAGCTTACGCAGGTTGTCGCCGTCCGCCGCTTTTTTTACGCCTACTTACCTCACGGCAACTGCCGGTACCGAGCCACGTTCCGCGCCCTTGGCGATCGGCACACGCACTGCGTTGCCCCATTCCGTCCAGGAGCCGTCGTAGTTGCGGACGGTTTCGAAGCCGAGGAGGAACTTGAGCGCGAACCAGGTGTGGCTGGAGCGTTCGCCAATGCGGCAGTAAGCCACGACGTCGTCGCCCTCGGTGAGTCCGGCCTCGCCCAGGTACAGCGCCTCAAGCTCGGCGCGGCTGCGGTAGGTGCCGTCCTCTGCTGCTGCCCGTGCCCACGGGATCGACGCTGCGGTGGGAATGTGTCCGCCGCGCAGTGCGCCTTCCTCGGGGTAGGCAGGCATGTGGGTGCGCTGGCCCGTGTATTCCTCGGGGGAGCGGACGTCGATCAGCGGCTTGCCAAGGTGGGCAAGGACGTCTTCCTTGAAGGCGCGGATAGGGGCGTCGTTGCGCTCCACCACGGGGTAGTCGGCCACGGCCGGGGAAGGGATGTCGGTCGTCAGCGCACGGCCTTCGGCGATCCACTTGTCGCGGCCGCCGTCGAGCAGGCGGACGTCCTCGTGGCCGAAGAGGCTGAAGACCCAGAGGGCGTAGGCGGCCCACCAGTTGGACTTGTCGCCGTAGATGACCACGGTAGCGTCGCGGGAAATGCCCTTTGCGGCGGCCAGGGCGGCGAATGCCTCGCCCTCCACGTAGTCACGGGTGACTTCGTCGTTCAGGTCGGTGTGCCAGTCGATCTTGACCGCGCCGGGAATGTGGCCAGTTTCGTAGAGTAGGACGTCTTCATCGGACTCCACCACAACGAGCTTGCCGTCATTAAGGGCGCCGGCGTCGATGGCCGCAGCCAGCCACTCGGTGGAAACAAGCCGCTCCGGGTGCGCGTAGGCGGCGAACTTTTCGTTCTGTTCAACGGGGTAGGACATGCGTATGGCCTTTCACTGAAACGGTCAGGTCAGACCGCCGGGGGACGGCGGGTCACTGGTCCAACACTAGCCACGGGCCGGTACGAATGCTTCTGTGTGTTAACAGGACGAAATGTGTGCTTGCTCACCGCATTGCGGGTAGCAAGGCGATACCGGCAGGGCGGGCAGCCAATGCCGGTATTCTTGCTGGGGACAAATCACCAGCAGAATGGACCACCTTGGTACAGATCGAAAAGCTCGCCACCCGGACGCCGGCGGTGTCGGTGGATGAGCTCCTCAAAGGTTTCTACCCATCGCCCAGGTTCGGGCAGGTGTCCTTTGCAAGCTACCGGCCCGACCCGAAGCAGCCAAGCCAGGCGGCGGCAGTGAACGCGCTGCAGGCTTTTGCCGGAGGAGTCGGCGCCGGGGACGGCGGGGGACTGTTCAAGAAGCTCTTTGGCAAGAAGGACGCGACCCGCGCCGGTATTTACCTCGACGGCGGATTCGGCGTGGGTAAAACCCACCTGCTGGCATCGCTCTGGCACGCTGCCCCCGGCCCAAAGGCCTTCGGCACCTTCGTGGAATACACCAACCTGGTGGGAGCCCTGTCCTTCCGGAAAACCGTCGACGCGTTGAGCTCCTACAAGCTTGTGTGCATTGACGAGTTTGAACTCGACGATCCAGGCGACACGGTCCTGATGTCCCGCCTTATGCGGGAACTGGCCGACGCCGGCGTCAAGCTCGCGGCAACCTCCAATACTCTGCCCGGATCCCTGGGCGACGGCCGGTTTGCCGCCGTGGATTTCCAGCGCGAAATACAGGTCCTGGCGGACCAGTTCGACGTCATCAGGGTTGACGGCGAGGACTTCCGCCACCGCGGCCTTCCGGCTGCGCCGGCACCGCTGCGGAACAGCGAACTCCACGCCCACATGAAGGCGGAGTTCGACGGCAAGACCGTTGCCGAGGATGACTTCAGCACGCTCATTTCACACCTCGCGGGAGTCCATCCCAGCCGCTACCGGAAAATGCTTGACGGCGTGGACGGCGTCGTCTGGCGCGACGTGGAAACCATCACCGAGCAGGCGGTGGCGCTGAGGTTTGTGGTGCTCGCCGACCGCCTTTACGACAAGGACGTTCCGATCCTTGCCAGCGGCGTTCCGTTCGACAAGCTGTTCACCGAGGAAATGATGAACGGCGGCTACATGAAGAAGTACTTCAGGGCGGTCTCCCGGCTTACAGCACTGGCCCGCGAAGGCCAGAACCACGAGCCGTCGTAGGCGCCGGCTCCTGTAGACACGGGCTTTTGCAGACACGGGCTTTTGCAGACACTCGCGAATTCTTTCGGGAACACGAAAGGTGCCGGCGCCGCCTCTCGGCGGGACCGGCACCTATTTGACGTTTAGGGGCGAAGCCCGGCAAATCCTGGCTACGGAGCCTTCTCAGCCGGCGGCACGTTGTCCGCCGGTCCCTGGGTAGGCCTCTCGTCGGCTTTGTCAACGAGAGTGGAAGCGCCTGACTGGACCTTATCTACCTTGCTGGTGTATTTGCCGCCCGTCTTGGCGTCGACAAAATCACCTGCTTTGGTGATGCCGTCCTTGATGGCCTGCTCGTTGCCGCGGATCAGACCCTGAGCCTTGCCCTTTAGATCGTCAAGTAAACCCACGAGCACCTCCCTTCAATCGCGGAGCCAGTTCGCTCCTCCGCATTCGATCCTAGCCGCGAAGGCGGAGCCTGCCAAGGAGTTCTTGACAAACTTTGTCAAACTGCATGAGGGCAAGAAAAAAGCAGCTCCGGGGAGCTGCTTTGTTTCGTGGGCGATACTGGGATCGAACCAGTGACCTCTTCCGTGTCAGGGAAGCGCGCTACCGCTGCGCCAATCGCCCGGAGCCGGCAGAACCGGCGGTATCCTGGGTTCGGAATCCCTAAGGATCAAGAGAGCGGACGACGAGATTCGAACTCGCGACATCCACCTTGGCAAGGTGGTGCTCTACCAGCTGAGCTACGTCCGCATTTTTGAAGTTCAGCCGTGTGGCCGAACGTTCAACTACAAGCAAGTTTCCTTGCTCTGGTGGGCGATACTGGGATCGAACCAGTGACCTCTTCCGTGTCAGGGAAGCGCGCTACCGCTGCGCCAATCGCCCATCGCTTCCGGTATCACCGGAAACCATGGCTTTCACCGAGGTGGGTACGGGATTCGAACCCGTGTATACGGCTTTGCAGGCCGCTGCCTCGCCTCTCGGCCAACCCACCGTGTAGGCGTTGATTCCGGGGAAATCAGTGCCGTGACAGTGTCCTGCGAGCGGACGACGAGATTCGAACTCGCGACATCCACCTTGGCAAGGTGGTGCTCTACCAGCTGAGCTACGTCCGCATTTCGGAGCCGCGATTCCTTGCCGTATTCGGCAGTTCGTCGCGTTCCAACGAGTAAGAACTCTATAGGAGGTTCCGGGAAACTCCAAATCGAGTGCCGGCGATGTGGCCTGGGAAGCCGTACTTCCTTGAATTCTAGGGAAATTTTCGAATTACAGGCGTGTAGTTCCGGCTGCCCGGAGTGGCTGGCTCCGTTCTTGGTTGTGGCCTTGGGCGTTCCTTGGGCACCTTGCTCCAGTGAGCTTTTCCATGGGTCAATGCGCCGATTTCCGTTAACCCGCGATCGTCCGCTAGCATTCAAATGCATCGGGGCGATTGGCGCAGTGGTAGCGCGCTTCGTTCACACCGAAGAGGTCACTGGTTCGAACCCAGTATCGCCCACCGATGGAAAGTCCGTTCAGCCCAGGAGATAGAACTGGGAGGGGCGGGCTTTTCTGTTTCCGCATCAATGTCTGACCCCCGTGAAAGAGTCTCACCATGACCGCTCCACTCCTCGCCCACGCCACGGAATATGGCCGAATGTACGCCCGCTCCACCACGGAGCAGTTCACGGTTCCCTCCATCACCACCGTCATTGGGCAGCAGGCCCATGGACTGGACGGCTGGTTCGGCTACATGGGAGCAAGCAGCCTGGCCAAGGATCCCTCGCTGCCGGAGATCCTTGGCAGCCCTGCGCGGGTGCGGCAGGCGGTGAACCGTGCGGCCAAGGCGGCCGAAACCTACCGGGACGAGGCTGCGCAGCGCGGGGACCGGGTGCACTACTACTGCGAGCAGGTGGCCCTGCGTGCCCTCGGCCGGCCGCACCAGATGAAGGAAGCCCGTGAAGCGCTGGCCTCCAACGGAGAGGAAGCCTTCGCCGCCCGCTTCGATGAGTGGTGGGAGCTGTTCCGGGTGGAGCCGATCGCCCCGGAGATCACCGTGTGGAACACTGCGGTGGGCTACGCAGGAACACTGGACCTCGTCGCCAAGATCAATGGACGCACCTGCCTCATCGACTACAAGACCAAGGGAACCACACGCGACGGCCAGGTCAAGCCCCTGGACGACAAAGTGGTCATGCAGCTTGTTGCCGGCATGAAGGCGGAGGAAAGCCTGGTGGATCCCGTGGCTGGGGAGTGGGAGCCGTGGCAGCACGGCGATACCCCGGTTCTGCTCGCCGTCGCGATCGGGGAAACCGAGGTCCGGCCCGTCCGCGCTAATCCGGAAGTCCTGAAGCACCACTGGTGGAAGTTCTGTGCCCTGCGCCGGGTGTGGGAAATGTCGGCGGATACTGTCAGCGCCGGACCCGCGCTGCTGCCGTTGGCGCCGCCGGTGTTCTCCTGACCCTTCCCGCGCCCGGGCTGGCCGGACCCGCTCCCGCCGTCATCTCCGCCGGGCAGGCCGCAGCAACTAAACTGGACTGGATCCCGTTTACCCGTTCACCGTGAGGAAATGACTGCACATGGCAATTCTGAATATCCGTATCATCGGCGATCCCGTGCTTCGCACGGTTGCCGACCCTGTCACGGATTTCGGGCCTGAGCTGGCCAGGCTCGTTGCCGACATGACCGAAACAATGGAGGACGTGGAGGGCGCAGGCCTGGCCGCGCCCCAGATCGGAGTCAGCCTCCGGGTCTTCACCTACCGGATCGGCGGCGTTGAAGGCCACGTCATCAACCCGGTGCTGGAAAACAGTGAGGATTTCCAGCCGGATGAGGTGGAGGGGTGCCTCTCCATCCCCGGCCTGGGCTTCCCGGTCCGCCGCTACCGCAGCACCCGGGTGACCGGCGTCGATGTTAACGGCAACCCCGTCTCTGTGGAGGCGGAGGGCATGCTTGCCCGCTGCTTCCAGCATGAGACCGACCATCTGGACGGCATCCTCTTCACTGACCGGCTCGAAGGTGAAGACCGCAAGGCCGCCCTGCGCTCCATCCGCAACGCCAACTACGACTCCATCACCGAACAGACCACCGCCAAGCGCGCCAAGACCGTCGGCTCCAGTTTCGGCGGCGGCAGCTTCGGGGCAGCAACGTCCGGAACCGGCAGCTTCGGCGCTGCCGGATGAGGGTCCTCTTCGCCGGAACGCCATCCGTAGCTGTCCCCTCGCTGGATGCCCTGGTGGCCGCCGGCTTCGAGATCGTCGCGGTGCTGACCCGGCCGGACGCGCCGGTGGGACGCAAGCGGGTGCTCACGCCGTCGCCCGTCGCAGCCCGGGCCGCCGAGCTCGGCATCGACGTCATCCACGCGTCACGGGTGGACGCAGCCGTCACAGAACGGATCGCCGAGACCCGGCCCGATGTAGCCGCGATTGTCGCCTACGGCGGGCTGGTGCCCCGCGCGGCCCTCGATATTCCGCGGCACGGCTGGATCAATCTGCACTTCTCACTGCTGCCGGCCTGGCGCGGCGCGGCCCCCGTGCAGCGGGCCGTTATCGCCGGCGACGACATCACCGGTGCCGTGACCTTCCAGCTCGAGGAGGGACTCGATACGGGCCCTGTCATCGGCACGCTGACCGAAGCCGTCGGCCCGGAGGACACCTCCGGGGCACTGCTTGAACGGCTGTCCCACAGCGGCGCCGTCCTGCTCGCCCAGACGCTGTCCGCCATCGGGTCCGGCGCGGCGTCGCCGCTTCCCCAGCAGGGGGAAGTGAGCCTGGCGCCCAAGCTGACCATCGACGACGGCCGCATCGACTGGTCGGAGCCGGCTCTGTCCGTGGGCCGTCGGGCACGCGGCGTGACACCCGAACCGGGAGCCTGGACCACCCTTGATGGCCAGCGGCTGAAGCTTGAGCCGGTGCGGCTCCGTCCCGACGTCACCGATGTTCAGCCGGGACAGCTAGCGGTGGCCGGCAAGAGCGTGCTGGTGGGTACGGGTTCGCATGCCGTCGAACTCACCAAGGTGCAGCCTGCAGGCAAGAAAATGATGGCCGCCGCCGACTGGGCGCGCGGCCAGGCATCCCTCGAAAGCGTGGTATTCCAATGAGTGACTCCGGCAGAAGCGGGTCCGGGCAGGGCCGATCCAGCCGCGGCGGCCAGCGCGGTTCAGGCACCGGCGGTTCAGGCGGGGGAGGAGCCAGCCGCCGCAATGCGCAGGGCCGGGAGCGCAACCGCGGCCCCCAGCGCAGCTACACCGAGAGCGCACCGTCGCAGCGCACCCGCAGGGCAGACCCTGCCAGGCTGGTGGCGTTTGAAGTTCTGCGCGCGGTCGCGGCCGAGGACGCCTATGCCAACCTCGTGCTGCCGGCGCGCATCCGGCAGCACGGCCTCGACCGGCGCGACGCCGGATTCGCCACCGAACTGAGCTACGGGGCGCTGCGGAGCCAAGGCACGTACGACGCCATCCTCGCCCGCTGCGTGGACCGGCCCCTGGACAAGCTGGATCCGGCTGTCCTGGATGCCCTGCGTATCGGGGTCCACCAATTGCTGGCAATGCGCGTACCCGCACACGCGGCCCTTGACCAGACGGTCGGCCTGGCCCGTGCGGTCATCGGCGCCGGCCCCTCGGCGTTGATCAATGCCGTGCTCCGGAAGGTATCGGCCCGCAGCCTGGACGAGTGGCTGGACGAGCTGGTTGCCGGCGAGCAGGACGAGAACAAAGTTGCGTCCGTCCGGTACGCCCATCCCGAGTGGATTGTCCGCGCCCTGAGGCAGTCCCTGGTGGCACACGGGCGCCCGGTCGGCGAAATCAATGACCTGCTGGAAGCCGACAACGCGGCCCCGGTGGTCAACCTGGTGGCCCTTCCCGGGCTGGGAAGCCTGGACGAGGCCCTGGAGAACGGCGCCGTCCCGGGCGAACTGGTGGAAGGGTCCGCCCTTTCCAGCGGCGGTGACCTCGGCCGGCTGGAGTCGGTCCGGTCCGGCACCACGCGCGTGCAGGACGTCGGCTCCCAGCTGGTGGCCAGGGCCCTGGCGGCTGCAGGCCTCGAGGCAGGGCGCGGCGAAAACGCAGGGCGTGGCGCAAACGCGGCGGATGCGGAAAGCGCCGCAACAGGAGAAAACACCGCCGGGGAGGCCTGGCTCGATCTCTGCGCCGGACCCGGCGGCAAGGCAGCCCTGCTGGGTGCACTGGCGAACGAACGCGGAGCCACGCTCCTCGCCAACGAACCCGCCCCGCACCGGGCCAAACTGGTCAGCCAGGCGCTGTCGGCTGTGCCTTCGGACGTCTGGACCGTCAGGACCGGCGACGGCCGGGAGATTGGGGCGGAACGGCCTGCCGCTTTTGACCGCGTGCTCGTGGACGTGCCCTGCAGCGGGCTCGGAGCCCTGCGCCGCCGGCCCGAATCCCGCTGGCGCCGTACGCCCAAGGACCTTGCCGACCTGGGGCCGCTGCAGCGAGACCTACTGAACTCTGCCTTGGCGGCCGTGCGGCCCGGCGGCGTGGTGGCCTACGTAACCTGCTCGCCGCATCCGGCCGAAACCACAGCGGTGGTCAGCGACGTACTGCGCAAACGGGACGACCTGGAACTCCTGGACGCCGGCAGCGTGCTGGACGCCGTCAGCCTGGGCACTGGCCTGGGCGCCGGTCATGAGAAGACCGCACAGCTGTGGCCACACGTCCACAGCACGGACGCCATGTTCCTCGCCCTTATTCGCCGCAAATCCTGACTGCTCAGGAAGCGCTGACATCCGATTGACCCCACATCTCCGGACTTCCGTCCCGCGAAAGGACCCCGCATGACGCAGTGCTGCATCAACCCCAGCATCCTCTCCGCCGACTTCGTGAACCTCGAAGCCGAGCTGCAGAAAATCAGCAACGCTGATTCCGTGCACGTGGATGTGATGGACAACCACTTTGTCCCCAACCTCACCCTGGGCCTTCCCGTGGTCCAGCGGATCCAGGCGGTCAGCCCGGTTCCGCTGGACGCCCACCTCATGATTTCCGACGCCGACCGCTGGGCTCCCGGTTACGCGGACGCCGGCGTCGCCTCCGTGACGTTCCATGCCGAGGCATCGATTGCGCCGGTGAAGCTGGCCCGGGAACTGCGAGCCCGGGGTTCGAAGGCCGGGATGGCGCTTCGGCCCGCCACGGCGGTGGAGCCGTACCTGGACATGCTTCCGGAGCTGGACATGCTGCTGATCATGACGGTGGAACCCGGCTTTGGCGGCCAGGCGTTCCTTGACCTCACGCTGCCCAAGATCCGCCGCGCCCGCGCCGCGATTGAGGGATCCGGCGTGAACGTTGCCATCCAGGTTGACGGCGGAATTACCGAGGAAACCATCGTCCGTGCCGCAGAAGCCGGAGCGAACGTCTTCGTCGCCGGGTCCGCAGTGTATGGCGCCGCGGATCCGTCCGGAGCGAT
Organism: Arthrobacter globiformis; assembly: GCF_030817195.1. Lineage (NCBI taxonomy): Bacteria > Bacillati > Actinomycetota > Actinomycetes > Micrococcales > Micrococcaceae > Arthrobacter > Arthrobacter globiformis. The sequence goes on from NZ_JAUSYZ010000001.1 coordinate 2,246,722, forward strand.
CGACCGGCTGCGCAAGGCCGGCAGCCTTAAGCCTTAGGCCCTCAGGGGCAAGCGTCATGGGGGCGCAACCGGCCTCCATGACGCCAGAATGACGGACCACAGCGGGAATAGCCTGGGCATGCGCCAAGTTGTGTCAGAATAGCAACACACAATACGTGCTCCGGGGTCGGTGTAAGTCCGAACCGGCGGTGACAGTCCGCGACCCGCGAGCCGGCGTTTCCTTTACGGAAGCCCGGCGGACGGTTGAACTGGTGAAATTCCAGTACCGACAGTTAAAGTCTGGATGAGAGAAGCACGTACAGCTGTACTTGTGGCGTTCCAGAACGCCGCTGCGTTTCGCTGTCGTATACCCCCGGAGCAGTCTCGGCTCTTGAGGGAAGGAACGACACGCACGCATGGACATCCTGCGTTGGCTCTTCGAGGCACAGATTCCCGTGGGCGGATCAGTGCTTATTCTCCGCGAAGTGCTGGGAAACATCTTTGGCCTGGCCAGTGCCCTCGGCGGCATGCGGCGCAAGGTCTGGGCGTGGCCGGCCGGCATCGCGGGCAACCTTCTGCTCCTGACGGTCTTCCTGGGCAACGTCTTCGGCTCCGCCACGCCGGCCACGCTCTGGGGCCAGGCCGGGCGGCAGGTCATGTTCATCATCGTCGCCGCCTACGGCTGGCAGCGCTGGCAGCAAAGCCGCCGGGCGGCAGGATCCTCGACGGCGATCGCGCCCGCCTGGGCCAGTGCCAGGACCCGCGTGGCGCTGGTACTCGCGCTGGTGGCTGGCACCGCCGCCCTCACTCCGCTCTTCGATTCCCTGGGTTCCTACCCGCCGGTGTGGGCGGACTCCTGGACCTTCATGGGCTCGCTCCTGGCCACCTACGGCATGGCCCGCGGCTGGACGGAGTTCTGGCTGATCTGGGTTGCCGTGGACGTGGTGGGCGTTCCGCTGCTCTTCAGCGCCGGATACTTCGCCAGCGCCTTCATGTACCTGTTCTACGGCTTCTTCACCCTGGCCGGCTTCATCGTCTGGTGGCGGGCGTCCCGGACGCAGGCCCAGGCGGACCCCTCCAACGTCAAGGTTGAGACCGCCTTCCCGGACCCGGCGGTGTCCAGGTGACTGCTACCCAGCCGGTATCGGCCTTCACCGCTGCTGAGTCAGCCGCCATGGACCTTGCCCTGGAAGCCGCCCTGCAGGGCCCCCGGGGGGCCAATCCGCTGGTGGGCGCCGTCGTCGTCGGACCTGACGGCCGCCAGCTGGCGACGGGATTCCACCGCGGTGCCGGCACCGCGCACGCAGAAGCCGACGCGATAGCGACGGCGGTCAGCACCGGCGTCGACCTTCACGGGTCCACCATGGTGGTCACCCTGGAACCGTGCAACCATGTGGGCCGTACGGGACCGTGCGCGCAGGCCATCATCGACGCCGGGATAGCGAACGTCGTGTACGCCGTCGACGACCCCCATGACCCTGCCGCCGGCGGGGCCGCCACCCTGCGGGCGGCGGGGGTCAGCGTGCGCAGCGGACTGGCCGCCGAGCGCGCGCTGGAGCTGAACCGGCGCTGGTTCCAGGCTGTGGACGCCAAGCGCCCCTTCGTCACCCTGCACATCGCCCAGACCCTGGACAGCCGGATTGCGGCCGAGGACGGCACCAGCCAGTGGATTTCCAGCCCGGAGTCGCTGGCGGATAACCACGGCATCCGGAACCGGATCGACGCCATCCTGGTTGGAACGCAGACCGTGCTGGTGGACAACCCCCGGCTGACAGCGCGCGACGCCAACGGCGACGCAACCGGAAAACAGCCGCTGCGCGCGGTCATGGGACTTCGCGACGTGCCGGCGGACGCTGCCGTGCGCGGCGACGACGGCAAGGTCCTGCACCTTCCGACCCGGGACCCGCGCGAGGCCCTGTCCATCCTGTTCGCCGCCGGGACCAGGCACGTCATGGTGGAAGGCGGATCGCGGATCCTCAGCGCCTTCCTGGCCGAGGACCTCGTGGACGAACTCATCGTCTACCTGGCGCCCACGCTCCTGGGCTCAGGAACGCCGGCCCTCAACGGACTCGGCATCGGAACGCTGGCGGAGGCGCAGCGCTGGGAATGGGACGCAGCGTCCGGCGGCGCTGTCCAGTTCCTGGGCAGGGACCTTCGCCTGCACCTGCTCCCGGAGGAAGCCGCCGTGCCCCACCGGACCCAGGACCTGCCCGCGGCGGCGCAGCCAGCATCAAAACAGCGAGCTTCAACACAGTCACCATCAACACAACCAACGTCAACCGATTCACTACCTGTCCGCACAGCAGCGGGCACAGCCATGGGAGGCTACTGATGTTCACCGGAATTATCGCCGAACAGGGAAAGGTCCTCTCCGTGGACCGGAACGGGGACACAAGCGCAACGCTGCGCCTGCACGCCCCCGGCACCGCTGACGGGCTGCCGCTGGGCGGCTCCATCGCCGTCAACGGCGTCTGCCTGACCGCCACTGCCATCGACGGCAAGGACTTCAGCGTCGACGTCATGGGCGAGACCCTCATCCGCAGCACCATCGGCGAGCTTGCGGCGGGTGATCCCGTTAACCTGGAACGCTGCGTCCCCGCCGGCGGGCGCCTTGATGGCCACGTGGTCCAGGGCCACGTGGACGGCGTCGGCGAACTGCTTGAACGCGAGCCGCAGGGAAACTGGGAACGGCTCCGGTTCGGTGTGCCCCAGCGGCTTGCGCGCTACATCGCGGAAAAGGGCTCCATTGCCATCGACGGCGTCTCCCTCACCGTTACCGCGGTCAGCCCGGCGGCCGAGACGGCGCCGTGGTTCGAGGTGGGGCTTATTCCCACAACCCTGGCCGACACCGGGCTGGGGGCCAAGCCAGCCGGCGCCAGGGTCAACCTTGAGGTGGACGTGCTGGCCAAGTACACCGAGCGGCTGCTCGCATTCCGCACCGAAGGCACGGAGTTCGGCACTAAGGCTTCGGTAGTTGCTGAAGGCGGGGTCCAGCTGTGAACGGCACGGCAAAGCTTGACGCCGCGGTTTCCGGGGACCTGGCCTCTGTTGCCCTGAGGCTGGATCCGATTGAGGACGCTGTCCGCGCCATGGCAGCCGGCCGGCCGGTGCTGGTGGTGGACAACGAAGACCGGGAAAACGAAGGCGACATCATTTTCGCGGCCCAGCACGCCACCCCGGCGCTCATGGGCTGGACCATCCGGTACAGCTCCGGCGTCGTCTGCGTCCCGCTTGACGGCGCCCGGGCCGATGCGCTGGAACTGCCGCCGATGGTGGAGGTCAACCAGGATTCGAAGGGCACCGCCTACACCGTGTCCTGCGACGCCGCCACTGGCGTCAGCACCGGCATCTCGGCGACCGACCGGGCCCTCACCGCCCGCGTCATCGCCGATCCGGCCAGCGGCCCGGACACGCTGACCCGCCCCGGGCATATTTTTCCGCTGCGGGCCGTTAATGGGGGAGTGCGTGAACGCCCCGGCCACACCGAAGCGGCCGTCGACCTCTGCCGGCTCGCCGGCCTGGAGCCGGTGGGCGTGATCGCCGAAGTTGTGTATGACGACGGGGAGATGATGCGGCTGGACGGACTCCGGGGTTTCGCTGCCGAGCACGGATGCCCCTTGATCTCGATCGAGGACCTGGTTGCCTATCTGGGAGCTGACCACCGTGTATCTTCACAGGAGAGCACTTTGGAAGTCAGTCGGGCCGCAGAAGGGGAAACACGATGACGGCATTTCAAACAGCGGAACCGGGCAGCAACGGCCGGCAGCCGCATCCGGTGAGCAGCGGCCCGGTGGTCCAGCTGCCCACGGCGTTCGGTAATTTCGTGACGCAGGCCTGGACCGATCTGGTGACCGGCGCCGAACACCTTGCGGTCAGCTCCCCGAATGCGCCCAGGGACGGGAAGGCGCCCCTGGTGCGCCTGCACTCGGAATGCCTCACCGGCGATGTCTTTGGCTCCTACCGGTGCGACTGCGGCGAGCAGCTCGCCTACGCCCTGGAGCTGATCGCTGAAAACGGCGGCACGCTGCTGTACCTCCGCGGCCAGGAAGGCCGGGGCATCGGGCTGGCCAACAAGATCAAGGCCTACGCCCTGCAGGAGGCCGGGTTCGACACCGTCGAGGCCAACGAGCAGCTGGGACTGCCCGTTGACGCCCGCTGCTACAAGGCTGCGGCGCAGATCCTGGCCGAGATGGGCCTGCACGAGATCCGGCTGCTGAGCAACAACCCGGACAAACAGAACCGCCTGGCTGTGGCCGGCGTGAAGGTCGTCGAGATGGTGCCCACCGAGGTGCCGTCCCGGGAGCAGAACCTCAGGTACCTGCAGACCAAAAAGGACCGGATGGACCACCTGCTGACCCTCGACACCGAGACCGCGGGCCTGCCCCGCACCGGCACCGACACTTTTGACCACGAACAAGACTGAACGGATCACGAAGACTTTATGAGCGGACACGGCGCACCCCAGATTGACCTCACCACCCTCGACCCCGCGGAAACCTCGCAGCTGAAGCTGGCGATCGTGGCGGCAAGCTGGCACACGCAGATCATGGACGGCCTCCTGGACGGTGCCCTGCGCGCGGCCAAGGACGCCGGCATCAACGAGCCGACGGTGCTGCGCGTCCCGGGCAGCTTCGAGCTTCCCGTTGCCGCCGCGCGGCTGGCTCCGCACTTTGACGCCGTCGTCGCCCTCGGCGTCGTCATCCGCGGCGGAACACCGCACTTTGACTACGTCTGCCAGGCCGCGACGTCGGGACTCACCGACGTGAGCGTCAGCACCGGCGTGCCGGTCGGGTTCGGCGTGCTGACCTGCGACACGGAAGAGCAGGGCCTCGACCGCGCCGGACTGCCCGGTTCCTCCGAGGACAAGGGGCATGAGGCCGTCACGGCCGCACTGTCCACGGCGCTGTTGCTCAAAAACTACTAAGTGCTCATGCAGTACTAGAAAATATTTCCCCAGTTCAGGGGCGCTGCGGGGATGTGGGCGCAAGCATGCAACGTGTGTATTCGCTCACATCCCCGCCGTCATGGAACTGCCCGACAGGCGGGCCCCGGCCCCGAGCAAGTAGGCTGGAGGGCGTGAAGAATTTCGAGACGCTGTTCGCAGAACTGAGCGAGAAGGCAGCGACCCGCCCCGAGGGCTCCCGCACCGTCGCCGAACTGGAGTCGGGAATCCACGGCATCGGCAAGAAAGTCGTGGAGGAAGCGGCTGAAGTCTGGATGGCAGCCGAGTACGAATCCGATGAAGCCGCCGCCGAGGAGATCTCGCAGCTCCTGTACCACCTGCAGGTCCTGATGCTCGCCAAAGGACTCAGCCTGGAAGACGTCTACAAGCATCTTTAGCCGCCTCCGCGTGGCCCCGCTTGCCTGACCCAAACTTCCAAACCAGAAAGACCTCCTAATGCTGCGTGTAGCCGTACCCAATAAGGGATCCCTGTCCGAAGCCGCCTCCGCCATGCTGTCCGAGGCGGGCTACCGCCAGCGCCGGGACAACCGCGAGCTGGTCATGGTGGACCCCGACAACGACATTGAGTTCTTCTTCCTCCGCCCCCGGGACATCGCCGTTTATGTCGGGCAGGGAACGCTCGACGTCGGAATCACCGGCCGCGACCTCCTGCTGGACGCGCAGGTGGAAGCTGAGGAACTGCTTCCGCTCGGCTTTGCCGCCTCAACGTTCCGTTTCGCCGGACCGATCGGGGACTTCAGCGTTGTGGAGGAACTCGAAGGCAAGCGCCTGGCCACCAGCTACGACGGCCTCCTGCGCGACTACCTGGCGGAGCGCGGCATCAAGGCGAAGGTGGTCCGGCTGGACGGCGCGGTGGAATCCTCCGTGCGCCTCGGCGTCGCAGACGCCATCGCCGACGTCGTCGAAACAGGCAACACCCTCAAGGCCGCCGGCATGGAGATCTTCGGCGAGCCGATCCTCAAGTCCGAGGCAGTGCTCATCCGCCGCACCGGCGAGGGCGGCGCGGCCAACGGCACGGCCAAGGAAATCGACGTCCTCATCCGCCGCCTGCAGGGCGTCCTGGTGGCGCGCCAGTACGTGCTCATGGATTACGACATCCGCAAGGAGCTCGTGGAGCAGGCCGCAGGCCTCACGCCCGGCCTGGAATCACCCACCGTCTCGCCGCTGCGCGATTCCGACTGGGTGGCCGTCCGCTCCATGGTGCCCAAGAAGGAAACCAACCGGATCATGGACGAGCTGTACGACCTCGGCGCGCGCGCCATCCTGGTCAGCAGCATCCACGCCTGCCGGATCTGACCCGGTTTTCCTTAAACAGCACACCCCAGCAGTACAACAGGAGAAGTCATGGCTGTAGCCGTCCGCGTTATTCCCTGCCTGGACGTTGATGCCGGCCGCGTGGTCAAGGGCATCAATTTCGAAGGCCTCCGCGACGCCGGGGACCCCGTGGAACTGGCCCACCGCTATGACAACGCCGGCGCCGACGAACTCACCTTCCTCGACGTGACCGCCTCCTCCGGCAACCGGGAAACGACGTTCGACGTCGTCCGCCGCACCGCCGAGGAAGTATTCATCCCGCTGACCGTCGGCGGCGGCGTCCGCGGCGTGGCCGAGGTGGACAAGCTGCTGCGCTTCGGCGCCGACAAGGCATCGATCAACACCGCAGCCGTGGCCCGTCCCGACGTCATCGACGAAATCACCCGGCACTTTGGTTCCCAGGTGCTGGTGCTGTCCGTGGACGCACGGCGCGTCCGCCCCGGATCCCAGACCACGCCGTCGGGCTTTGAAGTGACCACCCACGGCGGCCGCCAGGGCACCGGAATCGACGCCATCGCCTGGGCCAAGGAAGCCGCGGACCGCGGGGTCGGCGAAATCCTGCTGAACTCCATCGACGCCGACGGCACCAAGGACGGCTTCGACCTCGAGCTCATCCGGCTGGTCCGGTCCGCAGTCAAGGTTCCGATCATCGCCTCCGGCGGCGCCGGGGAGCCCGCGCATTTCCCGCCCGCCGTGCAGGCCGGAGCGGACGCCGTCCTCGCCGCCTCCATCTTCCACTGGGGCCCGGACGACATGATGTCGCAGGTCAAGACCGCAATCCGCGACGCCGGCTTCGAGGTCCGCTGACCTCAATCACCGGCGGAGTTAAAGCCCTACTTCGGCTGACTGGAGAAGGGCGACGGCGTCTGGCTGGCCTTCGAAGGTCACCAGCGCGTGGCGCGTGCGGCCGTGAGCGTGCATCAGCAGCTCACCGGGCTCCCCGACGATGGCCACGGACACCGGAGCGCGCTTGGCCACGTGGCGGGGGCCGGAGGGACTGACCAGGACGATGCCTACGTCCACGCCGCGGTACAGGATGGCGGCACGCTTGACCAGCTCATCCCACAGGGCGTCAGAGTATTCCTCGTCGAGGGCGCGGGGTGCCCAGCGGTCAACGGCGCGCCGGACGTCCTCCGTGTGGACGAAGTATTCGATCAGGTTTGAGCTCTCATCCAGCGCCTTGATCTTCATCGGCGAGAGCGGAGGCGGTCCCGCGCGGAAGGAGTTCACGAGCTTGGCGTAATCGTCGGCGGTCCTGAGTTTTCCGGCCAGGCGGGCGGTCGCCTTGTCCGAGGCCTTGGACAGGCTCTTGATGATCAGGCCCAGCCCGACGGCGGCCTTCCGCTCGCGCAGGTAAAGGTGAGCTGCGAGGTCCCTGGTCTTCCAGCCTTTGCAGAGCGTGGCGGAATCAGGACCGGCCGCCAGCAGGGTCTCGGCCAGGACTTCTCGGGACGGATCGACGAAATGCATCACTTGGAAAACTAGCACGTCCGCGGGGGAGTTGCGCAGTCTGTTGATAGCGGGGAATTTGTGCCCCCGTTCACGCTGGTCCTGGGGCCGTCCCCGAATCCGGAGACGCTTCAAGAAACCCCAAGCTTTTTCCAAGCTGGTCCACCAAGTATGGGCAGGGGGGAGTGCACGCAAACTGGCTCCAGCGCATCATCAGACGCTTTAGGTCTGCTTCCGGGGAGTGAGCGGAAAGGCTGCAGTGGAGCGAATAACAAAACTCCATCTGGCGTGAGGAAATGTAATGAGCACTCTCAAGAAAATGGGCACACTGGGCAGCCTCGGACTGCTTGTTTCGGGCAGTCTGATCTTCGGTTCGGCTAACGCCGCCACTGCGGCGACATGCCGGACGGGCTTGGCCGCCCCCACCAGCACAACCTTCACCGGGACACTCGTGACGGCCACCAACTTCGAGGGAAACACCCTGTCGCCGTTCACCAGGAGCGTCTCGGGGACCGGAACGGTGGCGGTGACGAGCCCCAAGGCGCACTCAGGAACGTGTTCGGTCCGTATCCGTGCGACTGACACATCAGGTTCAATAGCGAGAATGTATGTGGGGCTACCCACCGGAACAAAGCGCGCCAGCGCGGACGCCTGGGTGAACATCACCACTGGCGGCCTTGCCGGCAACAATGTGCCGTACGTCCGTTTCTTCTCGGGCTCCACCCGGGTGGCGGACGTCTTCCGCAACAACGCCAACGGTGAGCTGTGGCTGCGGACCGCAAATCCCAACGGTACGGTCTCCTACGCCAGGCTCCAGGCCGCCAGCGTTCCGCTGAACACCTGGCAGCATGTCAGGATGCAGGTACGGGCGGACGGCACCAGGTCCTCCATCCAGGTGTGGTTCGGCACCGTCCAGGTGTTCAACAGGACAGTGAACCTGCCTTCCACGACCGTGAGCAGGGTGCAGTTTGGCGCGGAGCACCCGCGCCAGATGGGTGACAGCTACGTCGACGACGTCGTTATCAAGCGTTCCGCTTCCTGACCGGGTTCCTGACCGAACCAAATACTCCCCCCTTGAATGTGGTTGGCCGCACGGCCCGCAGGTGGCTCGAAGCCCCCTGCGGGCCGTGCGGTATGTCCAGGGGAGCGGGGAGGCCAGGGCGTTTGTGCCAGCGTCCCGGGATGGGCACTAGACTTGACGTGATGTCTGAGCAGCCCACCCCCAGCCCCGCCCCCGCCCCTGCCGCCGGTGCCTCGTCCCCCGACGCCGGCGAAAGCCTTCTGCCGGGGAGCCCGCTTCCGGTCGGGATTGCTTCGGCGCTGAAACGGGACGGGGCCGGACTCGTGGCTGCCATCGTGCAGCAGTTCGACACCAACGAGGTCCTCATGCTGGGCTGGATGGACGACGAGGCCCTCAACCGGACCATGACCACCGGCCGGGTGACGTTCTACTCGCGCTCCCGCCAGGAGTATTGGCGCAAGGGTGACACGTCCGGCCACGTGCAGTGGGTCAAGTCGGTGGCCCTGGACTGCGACGGCGACGCCCTCCTCGTGCGGGTGGACCAGGTGGGGGCAGCATGCCACACCGGTACGCGGACCTGCTTTGACGGCCGGGCCTTCGACGTTGTGGCAGGTCCGGCCAACTAGCGGCCGCCCCTCCCACCCAACAGGCCCCCCACCCAACAGGCCCCCCACACTCAACAGGCCCCACCCCCCAACAGGCACTGGCCAAGAACAGACGGAGAACCAATAGCCATGCAGGACCTCGGAATCATCAGCCCTGGCCTGGAAGAATTCCGGGAACTCGCCGCCCACAGCCGCGTCATCCCTGTCCGGCTCAAGGTGCTGGCGGATGCCGAAACGCCGATCGGGCTGTACCGGAAGCTGGCGCAGGGCCAGCCGGGCACGTTCCTCATGGAGTCGGCGGCTGTCGGCGGTGCCTGGTCCCGCTACTCCTTCATCGGTTCCCGGTCCCGCGCCACGCTGACCACCAAAGACGGGCAGGCGCACTGGCTGGGCGAGCCGCCGGCGGGTGTTCCCGTGGACGGAAACCCCGTTGATGCCATCCGCGACACGATCGAGGCGCTGCGCACCGACCGGTTCGACGGGCTTCCGCCGTTCACCTCCGGCCTCGTGGGATTCCTGGGCTGGGAAACGGTCCGCCACTGGGAGAAGCTCATCAGCCCGCCCGAGGACGACCTGCAGCTGCCCGAACTGGCGCTGAACCTCGTCACGGACATGGCCGTCCACGACAACATGGACGGCACGGTGCTGCTCATCGCCAACGCCATCAACTTTGACAACAGCTCCGAACGCGTCGACGAAGCCTGGCATGACGCCGTCGCCCGCGTGAAGGAGTTGCTGGCACGCATCAGCACCCCGGTGCTCCAGCCGGTGTCTGTACTGGAGCCGGCGGCCCTCGATTTTGCCGCCAGTGTCCAGGAGCGCTGGCACGAACCCGAATACCTTGCCGCCCTCGACCGGGGCAAGGAGGCGATCGTGGACGGCGAAGTATTCCAGGTGGTCATCTCCCGCCGCTTCGAGATGGAGTGCGGGGCGTCGCCGCTGGACGTCTACCGGGTGCTGCGCAACACGAACCCGAGCCCGTACATGTACATCTTCAGCCTCGAGGACGCCGCCGGCCGGCAGTACTCGATCGTCGGCTCATCGCCGGAGGCGCTGGTGACGGTCACCGGCGAGGACGTCATCACGCACCCCATCGCCGGCTCCCGGCCCCGCGGCAAGACCGTGGACGCGGACAAGGCAATGGCCGAGGAACTCCTCGCGGACCAGAAGGAACGGGCGGAACACCTCATGCTGGTGGACCTGTCCCGGAACGATCTGTCGAAGGTCTGCGTGGCGGGTTCCGTGGACGTCACGCAGTTCATGGAGGTGGAGCGTTTCAGCCACATCATGCACCTGGTCTCCACCGTCGTCGGACGCCTGGCCCCGACGGCGAAAGCCTACGACGTCCTGAAGGCCACCTTCCCGGCCGGAACCCTTTCGGGCGCCCCGAAGCCCCGCGCGCTGCGGCTCCTGGATGAACTCGAACCGCACCGGCGCGGCTTCTACGGCGGCGTGGTGGGCTACCTGGACTTCGCCGGCGACATGGACATGGCCATCGCCATCCGTTCCGCACTGCTGCGCGAAGGACGTGCCTACGTTCAGGCGGGCGGCGGCATCGTGGCGGACTCGAGCAACCCGGCCGAGGCACAGGAAACCGTCAACAAGGCGGCGGCCCCGCTGCGGGCTGTCCACACGGCAGGCTCGCTGCACAACATCACGCCGGACTCCGTCAGCGCTCCCGATTCCGTCAGCAGCCCCGGTTCCGTCACGGAGGCAAACTCCTGATGGCGGTTCCCGCAGGATCCGCCGTGCCGGGCAAAACGCGCAGCACGGTCCCGGGCTGGGCGCGGAAGTCCACGGTGGTGCTGCTGATCGCGGTCCTGGCGCTGGCGGTTTTCGGCACCACCACCCAGACCTGGCTGACGGTTCACCTGGATCCCCAGCAGCTGGGCCAGAGCGCAGGCAGTGAAGGCGGTCTCCAGGTCCAGGGCAGCAAAGCCGCCACCACGGTCACGGCGCTGGCCCTCGTCGCGCTGGCGGGCGGGCTCGCGGCCTCCATCGCCGGAAGGATCGCACGCTGGGTCATCACGGCCATCATCGTGCTGGCGGCGGCCGGCATCATCGCCGCGGCCGCCACCGTTCTCGCTGACCCGCTGGCCGCGGCCCAGGGATCCATCGCCGCCGCCACCGGTGTCTCGGGTGGGAGCGCGGACGTAAGCGTCAGTGCCTTCCCGGTGCTCGCCGTCGTCGCCGGTTCCCTGCTGGCCGTTTGCGGCCTGCTGGTGGTTCCGGCGGGGCGGTACTGGAAGTCCCGGACCAAATACGACGCCGCGGCGTCCGGTCCCGCAGGCGAGCAGACCGGCCCGGTGGACGAGATCGACAGCTGGGACAGGCTCTCCCGGGGCGACGACCCCACGTGAGCCGGCGGGTCACGCAGCCACGCACCCCGGCGCGATGCCGAAGGCCGCGGCAAAAAATGGCAGAATGTAAGCAGTATTGATCCTGAGGAGATTCACATGAGCAAAGCCACTGTTTCCGGTACAAAGCCCGCAGCCCCCAAGGAGCACCACGGCATCGACCACAGCATTGACCTGGGCCACGGCAACAGCCCGGCCGCCTGGACCTGCGTGATCGTCATGCTCATCGGCGCCCTCATCGCCTCCATCGCGTTCGTCATTGCCAACACCCCGATCTTCTGGGCCGGCATCGCCGTCATGTTCGTCGGCCTGCTGGCCGGTTACATCATGCGCAAGGCCGGCTACGGCGTGGGCGGCAGCAAGATCAAGAACACCGGCCACTAATCGTGACTGTTCTCGACGACATCAACGCCGGTGTCAGGGAGGACATGGAGGACCGGAAGCGCCTCGTGTCCCTCGCGGAACTGAAGGAGCGCGCCCTGGCGGCGGCTCCTGTCCGGGACGCCTGGGCTGCCCTCGGAGGAACGTCCGCGGACCGGGGCGAGCTGAAGGTCATCGCCGAGATCAAGCGCCGCAGCCCCTCCAAAGGCGACCTCGCCAGCATCGCGGACCCCGCGTCGCTGGCTGTGCAGTACGCCGACGGCGGAGCCGCGGTGATCAGCGTGCTCACCGAGCAGCGCCGTTTCAACGGTTCGCTGGCTGACTTGGACGCGGTCCGCGCCAGGGTGGACGTCCCGCTGCTGCGCAAGGACTTCACGCTGGACGAGTACCAGATCTGGGAAGCCCGCGCCCACGGTGCGGACCTCATCCTCCTGATCGTGGCCGCCCTGTCCGACCAGCAGTTGCGCGAATACAGCGCCCTGAGCCGCGAGCTCGGCATGAACGTGCTGGTGGAAACGCACACGCCGGAGGAAGTCGAGCGCGCCGTGGCCGCCGACGCGCGGATCATCGGCGTCAACGTCCGCAACCTCAAGACGCTCGACGTCGACCGTTCCGTTTTCGCCTCGCTCGCCGGCAGCATTCCCCCCGGCGCCGTGGTGGTGGCGGAGTCCGGCGTTCGGAACGCCGACGACGTCGCGCACTACGCGGCGCACGGCGCCAATGCCATCCTCGTGGGGGAGGCGCTCGTCAGCGACGCCACCCCGCGTGAACGCATCGCGGAGTTCACAGCGGCCGGGGCCGCGGCCATCGCCGCCCGGGCCTGAGCTCCCACCCAACCGTGGCGCCATCCGTCCGCACGCCGTGCGGACGGATGGCGCCTGACATCAATAAGAAAAGTGAACAGGATGGTGAGACTGATGGCCGACGCGCCAACAGCCGGCTCTGACCAGGGCTCGGTGGATGCATTCCTGCAGGGAGGCACCTCGCTGCGCCACGCCCCGGGACCCTACTTCGGCGCCTACGGCGGCCGCTGGATGCCTGAGTCACTGATCGCGGCCCTGGACGAGCTCGAGGACACGTTCGAGAAGGCCAAGGCCGATCCCGAATTCACCGCCCAGATCGCGGACCTGAACAAGAACTACTCCGGCCGGCCCTCACTCCTGACCGAGGCCAAGCGCTTCGCTGAGCACGCCGGCGGTGTCCGGGTCTTCCTCAAGCGTGAAGACCTGAACCACACCGGCTCGCACAAGATCAACAACGTGCTGGGCCAGGCACTCCTTGCCAAGCGGATGGGCAAGACCCGCGTCATCGCCGAAACCGGCGCGGGCCAGCACGGCGTGGCAAGCGCGACGGCAGCTGCCCTGCTGGGCCTCGAATGCGTTGTCTACATGGGTGCCGAGGACTGCCGCCGGCAGGCGCTGAACGTGGCCCGGATGGAACTCCTGGGCGCCACGGTCATCCCCGTCACCAACGGTTCGCAGACCCTCAAGGACGCCATCAACGAAGCCCTCCGGGACTGGGTGGCCAACGTCGGCAACACCCACTACCTGCTGGGCACGGCAGCGGGCGCGCACCCGTTCCCGGCCATGGTCCGCTACTTCCACGAAGTCATCGGCGAGGAGGCCCGCGCCCAGATCCTCGAGCAGGCCGGGCGCCTGCCCGACGCCGTCTGCGCCTGCATCGGCGGCGGCTCCAATGCCATCGGCATTTTCCACGGCTTCCTCGATGACCCGTCAGTGAAGATTTACGGCTTCGAGGCCGGCGGCGACGGCGTCGAAACCGGCCGCCACGCGGCCACCATCACGCTCGGCCGGCCCGGCGTGCTGCATGGTGCCCGGTCCTACCTGATGCAGGATGACGACGGCCAGACCATCGAGTCGCATTCCATCTCGGCCGGCCTGGACTACCCCGGCGTCGGACCCGAACACTCCTACCTCGCCGACATCGGACGCGTCAGCTACGAGCCGATCACGGACAGCGAAGCCATGGAAGCGTTCCGCCTCCTGTGCCGCACCGAGGGCATCATTCCTGCGATCGAGTCCTCCCATGCCCTCGCCGGCGCCATCAAGGTGGGCCAGCGGCTGGCAGCGGAGGGCGGCGCCGCCGGGGCCTCAGACAAGATCGTGATCGTTAATCTCTCCGGCAGGGGAGACAAGGACGTTGCCACCGCAGCAGAGTGGTTCGACCTTCTGGACCAGGACTCGGCCGAAGCAGCCATCGGCAAGGAAGGGGAGCAGCTGTGACCACGGCCCCTAACACCAGCAAATCCGCCACCAGCAAGTCGGCCATTGCCATCGACAAGGCCCACGCGGAAGGCCGCGCGGCCCTGATCGGCTACCTGCCCGCCGGGTACCCCAGCGTCGAGGAGACCATCGCCGCAGGTATTGCCCTGGCGCGCAACGGCGCCGACCTGATCGAGGTCGGCATTCCCTACTCCGACCCGGTCATGGACGGCCCGGTCATCCAGGCAGCCACCACCGAGGCCCTGGCCAAAGGTTTCCACGTCCGGCAGGTCTTTGACGTCGTCGCCGGCATCACCAGCCAGACCGACGCCGCAGTCCTGGTCATGACGTACTGGAACCCCGTGGTCCGCATGGGCGTCGACGAGTTCTCCCGGCGCCTGGCCGAGGCCGGGGGAGCAGGGCTCATTACCCCCGACCTGATCCCGGACGAGGCAGCCGAGTGGATGGACGCGTCGGAGAAGTACGGCCTGGACCGGGTCTTCCTGGTGGCGCCCTCCTCGACGCCCGAGCGCATGCGCCGGACCGTGGAGGCGAGCCGCGGCTTCGTCTACGCGGTCTCCATCATGGGCGTCACCGGTGCCCGCACGGCCGTGAGCGATGCGGCCACCGGCGTCGTGGCTGCGGCCAAGGCTGCCGGCGCGGAACGGGTGTGCGTAGGCCTCGGCGTCTCAACGGCCGAGCAGGTCGCAGAGATCGCGGCCTACGCGGACGGCGTGATCGTCGGCTCGGCGCTCGTGGCGGCCGTGCGCGACGGCGGCGTGGACGCCGTTGCACAGCTCACCAAAGACCTCAGTACCGGACTGGCCAGGAAGTAACCGCACCCATGCAGACGCTCCTCACCGCAGCCGCACTGGTTCCAGCCGGCATGGTGCCCGCAAGCATCCCGAGCCCGGACTGGTCCGGGTTCGATATTCCGCTGCCGTGGGGATCGCTCCGCATCCACGCCTACGCCCTGTGCATCCTGGCAGGGATCGTCGTCGGCCTGTGGCTGACATCCGTCCGCTGGGCCAAGCGCGGGGCACCCGAAGGCAGCGTCTGGGACATCGCCATCTGGGCCATCCCCTTCGGCATCATCGGCGGCCGGCTCTACCACGTGTTCTCTTCGCCGGACGCGTACTTCGGTCCCGGCTTCGACGGCACCGGGGACCTGTCCCTGATTCCGCAGATCCAGCGGGGCGGCCTCGGAATCTGGGGCGCCGTGGTGCTCGGTGCCTTCGGCGCCTGGATCGGCTGCCGCCGTGCAGGGGTCAAGCTCACGGCCTTCATCGATGCCGCGGCGCCTGGCCTTCTGCTGGCGCAGGCCCTCGGCCGGTGGGGAAACTACTTCAACCAGGAGCTCTTCGGCGGTCCCACCACGTTGCCGTGGGGACTCCAAGTGGACGCGGACAACGCCAACTTCCCGGCCGGCTACCCGGCCGACACCCTCTTCCACCCCACGTTCCTGTATGAATCGCTCTGGAACATTCTGGGTGTGCTGATCCTGCTGGCCCTCGACCGGCGGTTCCACTTCCGCCGCGGCCGGCTGTTCTGGCTGTACGCCATGTACTACACGCTGGGCCGGGTATGGATCGAGGCCATGCGGATCGACGACGCCGAGCAGATCAGCCTGTTCGGCATCACCACCCGCCTGAACGTGTGGACCAGCATCTTCGTGTTCATCGCCGCGCTGGCCGTGTTCATCGTGCTGGGCCGGCGCAAGGACGGCAACGCGGACAGTGTTTACCTGCCGGGCCGGGAGCCGGCACCCGCGGCGGCCGCAACGGCCGGCGGCGGGAAGCCGGTCTCCGGGGAGGCCGACGGCGGGAAGCCGGCCGTTGCTGAAACAGCAGGTTCGGGGGCGGAAAAGGATACGCCAAAGGACTCCGGTTCGGCTCCAAATGTGACCGGCAATCCGGTCCGTGATACGGACCGCGTTGTCTCAGATAGTGAATCGCGTGATAATCTCCCTGATAACCAAAACGGTTCCGGGCTAGCTTCTGCCCAAACGGAAGCAGTCCCGGCATCCACCGGCGGAACCCCAACCGCCGCGGAGTCGCGGAACGCCGGAAAGTCCGGTGGCACCGAGACCGGGACCGCGCCGGAGCCCGGCAGCTCACGCTAGCCGCCACCGGTACCCAGGGCAGCAGAGAGTTACCGCTCGGAGCGCCCACCACCACAGCGTCGTGGCAGAGGCCAACTCCGGCCAGCATAGAGCTGCTGGCCGGTCAAGCCCGGGGCGGAAGCCTGCGTAACTGTTAGTCCAGCACGCATGCCTGCCCTACAATTTCCAGTAAGCATTAACACTTTGTTGCGCCCATCACAGTGGCGCTCTGAGTGGGGCCAACGTTGTCCCTTCCATACGCACGATCAGGAGGAAGGACGTCTCCCATGACCCAAACTCTTTCAAGCCCCAGCTGGTCCGAACCGAACCAGCCGGACGCCGCCATGTCGCCGTTCAAGCGGTTCGCGGCGCTCCCCGAGGCATCCGGGCTCTACAACCCGGAGCAGGAGAAGGACGCCTGCGGTCTTGCGATCATCGCCACCCTGCGCGGTGAGCCCGGCTACGACATTGTCGACGCCGCCCTTACGGCCCTGCGCAACCTCGAGCACCGCGGTGCCGTCGGCGCCGATGAGGGAACGGGTGATGGCGCCGGTCTCCTGATGCAGGTGCCGGACGAGTTCTTCCGTGCCGTCACCGAATTCGAACTTCCGGCCCCCGGCCAGTACGTGGTGGGCACCGCCTTCCTGCCCGCTGAGCAGCGCGAGGCTGACGCGGCGAAGGCTGGCATTGAGGGTCTGGCCGCCGACGAAGGACTGACCGTCCTGGGCTGGCGCGAGGTTCCCGTCGTCGCCGACCTGGTCGGTGCGATGGCGCGCGCCTGCATGCCGTACTTCTCGCAGCCGTTCTTCGCCTCGGCAACCGGCGAGCAGCTGGACCGCAACGACCTGGACGGCCGCGCCTGGCGCATCCGCAAGCGCGCCCAGAACAAGTTCGGCGTCTACTTCCCGTCGCTGTCCTCCCGGACCATCGTCTACAAGGGCATGCTGACCACGGCCCAGCTGGAGCCGTTCTACCCGGACCTTTCGGACAAGCGTTTCAAGACCAAGCTGGCGATCGTCCACTCGCGCTTCTCCACCAACACCTTCCCGTCCTGGCCGCTGGCCCAGCCGTTCCGCACCATCGCCCACAACGGTGAAATCAACACCGTCAAGGGCAACCGGAACTGGATGCGCGCCCGCCAGTCCCAGCTCGCCAACCCGCTGCTGGGCGACTCGCCGGAAGAGCTGTTCCCGATCTGCACGCCCGGCGCGTCCGACTCCGCGTCCTTCGACGAAGTGGCCGAACTGCTGTGGCTCTCCGGCCGCCCCATCACGCACGCCATCATGATGATGATCCCCGAGGCCTGGGAAAACCACGCCACAATGGATCCCGCACGCCGTGCTTTCTATGAGTACCACTCCCTCCTGATGGAACCCTGGGACGGCCCTGCCGCCGTCTCGTTCACCGACGGAGCCCTCGTGGGCGCCACCCTGGACCGCAACGGCCTGCGGCCCGGACGGTACTGGATCACCGAAGACGGCCTGGTCGTCTTCGCCTCCGAGGTGGGCGTCATCGACGTCGAACCCTCCAAGGTGGTCAAGAAGGGCCGCGTCTCGCCGGGCAAGATGTTCCTGGTGGACACCGAGGCCGGCCGCATCATCGGCGATGAAGAGGTCAAGGCGGAAGTTGCCGCGGCGAACCCCTGGGCCGAGTGGGTCAAGGACAACCTGATCGACCTCAACGAACTGCCGGAACGCGAGCACGTGGTGCACACCGCTGCGTCCGTGAACATCCGCCAGCGGACCTTCGGCTACACCACCGAAGAGCTGAAGATCCTGCTGGGCCCGATGGCCCGCACAGGTGCCGAACCGCTGGGCGCAATGGGCTCCGACACCCCGGTCGCCGTGCTGTCCAAGCGCCCCCGCCTGCTCTTCGACTACTTCGTGCAGTCCTTTGCCCAGGTCACAAACCCGCCGCTGGACGCCATCCGTGAGGAGCTGGTCACCTCCCTGACCTGCGCCATCGGCCCCAACGGCAACCTCCTGGACACCAAGCAGGTACGCCAGCCACAGGTCTCCCTGCCGTTCCCGGTGATCAACAACGACCAGCTCGCCAAGATCGCCAACATCGAGGACGCCGAAGGCAATCGTGTGGCCATGAAGGTCCGCGGCCTTTACCGCCCCGAGGGCGGCGAGAACGCGCTGCGCGCCCGGCTCACCGAAATTTGCGAGCAGGTGTCCGGCGCCATCAACCGCGGCGTGCAATACGTGGTCCTCTCCGACCGCGACTCGAACGCCCAGTGGGCCCCGATCCCGTCCCTGCTGCTGGTCAGCGCCGTGCACCACCACCTGCTGCGAAGCGCCAACCGCACCAAGACCGCCCTGGTGGTCGAGGCCGGCGACGTCCGCGAAACGCACCATGTGGCTGTCCTCGTGGGCTACGGCGCGTCCGCCGTGAACCCGTACCTAGCCATGGAATCCGTCGAGCAGCTCATCGCTGCCGGCGACGTGGTGGGCGTGACCCCGCAGGACGGCGTCTACAACCTGATCAAGGGCCTCGGCAAGGGTGTCCTAAAGATCATGTCCAAGATGGGCATCTCCACCGTGGCGTCCTACACCGGCGCCCAGACGTTCGAAGCGCTGGGCCTGGGCCAGGAGCTGGTGGATGAATTCTTCGCCGGCACGCATTCCCAGCTGGGTGGTGTGGGCCTGGACGTCATCGCGGCCGAGGTTTCCGCGCGGCACCAGATGGCCTACCCGGAGGGCGGCATCGAACAGCCGCACCGGCCCCTGCTGGGCGGCGGTGAGTACCAGTGGCGCCGCGACGGCGAACCGCACCTCTTCAACCCGGAGACCGTTTTCCGGCTGCAGCACGCCACGCGTGAGCGCCGCTACGACATCTTCAAGGCCTACACCAAGGGCGTGGACGACCAGTCCGAGAACCTGATGACCCTGCGCGGTCTGCTCAAGTTCAAGGACGGCGTACGCCCTGCCGTGCCGCTCGAGGAAGTCGAGCCGGTCTCCAGCATCGTCAAGCGCTTCTCCACGGGTGCCATGAGCTACGGCTCCATCTCCAAGGAGGCCCACGAGACCCTCGCAATCGCCATGAACCGGCTGGGCGGCAAGTCCAATACCGGTGAGGGCGGCGAGGACGTGGACCGCCTGCTGGATCCCGAGCGCCGGTCCGCCGTCAAGCAGATCGCCTCGGGCCGCTTCGGCGTCACGAGCCTGTACCTGACCAACGCGGACGACATCCAGATCAAGATGGCCCAGGGCGCCAAGCCCGGCGAAGGCGGCCAGCTGATGGCGCAGAAGGTGTACCCCTGGGTTGCCCGGACGCGCCACTCGACCCCCGGCGTCGGGCTCATCTCCCCGCCCCCGCACCACGACATCTACTCGATCGAGGACCTCGCGCAGCTCATCTACGATGCCAAGCGCGCGAACCCCTCCGCCCGGGTGCACGTCAAGCTCGTCTCTGAGGTGGGCATCGGCACAGTTGCCGCCGGCGTTACCAAGGCCAAGGCCGACGTCGTGCTTGTTTCCGGGCACGATGGCGGTACCGGCGCCTCGCCGCTGAACTCGCTCAAGCATGCCGGTGTGCCGTGGGAGCTGGGTCTCGCAGAGACCCAGCAGACCCTCATGCTCAACGGCCTGCGCGACCGCGTGGTGGTGCAGGTGGACGGCCAGCTCAAGACCGGCCGCGACGTCGTCATTGCCGCGCTGCTCGGCGGCGAGGAATTCGGCTTCGCCACGGCACCGCTGGTGGTTGAGGGCTGCATCATGATGCGCGTCTGCCACCTGGACACCTGCCCGGTGGGTGTTGCCACGCAGAACCCCGAGCTGCGCGCCCGCTTCAGCGGCAAGCCGGAGTTCGTGGTGAACTTCTTCGAGTTCCTGGCCGAGGAAGTCCGCGAGATCCTCGCGGAGCTCGGTTTCCGAAGCATCGAGGAAGCGATCGGCCACGCCGAAATGCTGGACACCCAGGAGGCCATCAGTCACTGGAAGGCCGAGGGCCTGGACCTGGATCCGATCCTGCACGGCCTCGAGTTCGACGACGACGCCCCGCTGCGGAACCTGACCGGCCAGAACCACGAGCTGGATAAGCACTTCGACCAGCGGCTCATCACCATGGCCGCCGAGGCGCTGACCGACCGTGCCCCGGTGAAGATCACCGTTGACGTCATCAACACCGACCGTTCGGTGGGCACCATGCTGGGCCACGTCGTCACGAAGACGTTCGGCACGGACGTGCTGGCCACGGACACCATCGACATCACGCTGAACGGCACCGCCGGCCAGTCGCTGGGCGCCTTCCTGCCTGCCGGCATCACGCTGCGCCTGTACGGCGACTCCAACGACTACGTCGGCAAGGGCCTCTCCGGTGGCCGGATCATCGTCCGCCCGGACCGCTCCAACGTGTTCCAGGCCGAGCGCAACGTCGTGGCCGGCAACGTGATCGGCTACGGCGCGACGAGCGGCGAGCTGTTCCTGCGCGGGCAGGTGGGCGAACGCTTCCTGGTCCGCAACTCGGGCGCCACCGCGGTTGTTGAAGGCATCGGCGACCACGGCTGTGAGTACATGACCGGTGGCCAGACGCTGATCATCGGCCGCACCGGCCGCAACTTCGGCGCGGGCATGTCCGGCGGTACGGCCTACGTGCTGGACCTGGACACCGCCCGGGTCAACAAGGAAGCCCTGCAGTCCGGCGAACTCCAGCTCCTTGAGCTGGACGCCGAGGACCGCGACATCGTCCACGGCCTGCTGGTCAAGCACGTGGAGGAAACCGAATCCCAGCTGGCCGCGCGTCTGCTCGACAACTTCGACGACACCGCTGCCCGCATTACCAAGGTGCTGCCGCGCGACTATGCCGCAGTGCTGCAAACCCGTCTTGACGCCATCGAAGAGGGCCTTGACCCCGACGGCGAAGAAGTTTGGTCTCGAATCCTGGAGGTGACCGGTGGCTGATCCACGCGGATTTCTGAAAGTACGTCAGCGTGAAACCCAGCCGCGCCGTCCCGTTCCCGTCCGCATCATGGACTGGAAGGAAGTTTACGAGGCTCAGGAAAAGGGTGTCCTGAGGAGCCAGGCCGGCCGCTGCATGGACTGCGGTGTGCCGTTCTGCCACCAGGGCTGCCCGCTGGGGAATCTGATTCCCGAGTGGAACGACCTCATGTGGCGGGACAAGGGCGAGGAAGCGATTGAGCGGCTGCACGCCACCAACAACTTCCCCGAATGGACCGGCCGGCTCTGCCCTGCCCCGTGCGAGGCGTCCTGCGTGCTGGGCATCAACCAGCCCGCCGTGACCATCAAGCAGGTGGAGGTTTCCATCATCGATGAGGCCTTCGAGAACGGCTGGGTCAACCCGCTGCCCCCACACCGCCTCACCGGCAAAACGGTCGCCGTCGTCGGTTCCGGCCCTGCCGGCCTGGCGGCTGCACAGCAGCTGACCCGGGTCGGCCACACCGTGGCCGTCTACGAACGCGACGACAAGATCGGCGGCCTGCTGCGCTACGGCATCCCCGACTTCAAGATGGAAAAAGAGCAGGTGGACCGCCGGCTCGAGCAGATGAAGGCCGAAGGCACGCGCTTCCGCACCGGCGTCGCCGTCGGTACGGACGTCACCTGGGAGCAGCTGCGCCGCCGCTACGACGCCGTGGTCATCGCCACCGGTGCCACCGTGCCGCGTGACCTTCCCATCCCGGGCCGCGACCTCGAAGGCGTGCACTTCGCCATGGATTACCTGGTCCCGTCCAACCGCATGGTGGCAGGGGAGTCCCCGGAGAACCACATCGACGCCCGCGGCAAGCACGTCGTCATCCTCGGCGGCGGCGACACCGGTGCGGACTGCATCGGTACGGCACACCGCCACCAGGCAGCGTCGGTGACCACGCTGGCCATCGGCAAGCAGCCGCCGCTGGAACGCGCCGGCCACCAGCCGTGGCCGACGTTCCCCACCCTCTTCGAGGTGGCCAGCGCCCACGAGGAAGGCGGTGAGCGCACGTACCTCGCCTCCACCGTTGAGTTCGTGGGCGAGGACGGCAAGCTGACCGGCGTCAAGGTTGCAGAGACCGAATTCGTGGACGGCAAGCGCCTCCCCAAGGCCGGCACCGAACGGATCATCCCCGCCGACCTGGTGTTCCTGTCCCTCGGCTTCACCGGAGCCGAGCCGGCCGGCATCACCGAGCAGGTCAACGCCGCGTTCGACGGCCGCGGCAACGTGGCCCGCGACGGCTACTACATGACCAACACGGAGGGTGTCTTCGTGGCAGGCGATGCCGGCCGCGGACAGTCCCTGATCGTGTGGGCCATCGCCGAGGGCCGTGCCGCCGCTGCGGCGGTGGACAAGTTCCTGATGGGAAGCACCATCCTTCCTGCTCCTGTCGCTCCGACGGACCGTGCCATAGCCGTCCTGTAGCGAGTCTTCCTATAGCGCCAAGGCGGAGATGGAATTCATCTCCGCGACAACTTAACCAATGCAAGTGACAAATAGGGTAGGTATATGAGACGCGCAAAGATTGTGGCCACCTTCGGACCGGCCATTGCCAGCTATGAAAACACCCTCGCGGTGCTGGAAGCCGGCGTTGATGTAGCCCGTATGAACATGAGCCACGGTGACTACTCCGTGCATGACAACACCTATGAGAACGTCCGCAAGGCGGCGTCCGACCTGGGCAAGGCCGTCGCCATCATGGCCGACCTGCAGGGACCCAAGATCCGCCTGGGCCGCTTCGTCGACGGCCCGCACCAGCTGGCCGTGGGGGACATCTTCACGATCACCACTGAAGACGTACCCGGCACCAAGGACATCTGCTCCACCACGCTCAAGAGCCTCACCGAGGACGTCAACCCGGGCGACGCCCTGCTGATCGACGACGGCAAGGTGGCGCTGCGCGCCATCGAGGTGGACGACGTCAAGGTTGTCGCCAAGGTGACCGTGGGCGGCTTCGTGTCCAACAACAAGGGCATCAACCTCCCGGGCGTTGCCGTCAACGTCCCTGCACTGAGCGAAAAGGATGAGGACGACCTGCGCTGGGCCATCCGCCGCGGCGTGGACCTCGTCGCACTGTCCTTCGTCCGTGACGCCGGCGACATCAAGCGCGTCCACGAGATCATGGACGAAGAAGGCCGCCGCGTTCCTGTGATCGCCAAGATCGAAAAGCCCCAGGCCGTGGAACAGCTCCACGAGATCATCGACGCGTTCGACGCGATCATGGTGGCCCGTGGCGACCTCGGTGTGGAGCTTCCGCTGGAGGAAGTGCCGATCGTGCAGAAGCGCGCCATTGAACTGGCACGCCGCTGGGCCAAGCCGGTCATCGTGGCCACCCAGGTCCTCGAGTCCATGATCGACAACCCGCGCCCCACCCGTGCGGAGGCCTCCGACTGCGCCAACGCCGTGCTCGACGGCGCCGACGCGGTCATGCTCTCCGGCGAGACCAGCGTGGGCAAGTACCCGATCGAGACGGTCAAGACCATGGCCCGGATCATCGAGTCCACCGAGGAGCACGGCCTGGAGCGCGTCCCCCCGCTGGGCACCAAGCCCAAGACCCGTGGTGGCGCGATCACCCGTGCCGCCGTCGAAATCGCCGACCAGCTGGACGCCAAGTACATCTGTACGTTCACGCAGTCCGGTGACTCGGCACGCCGCCTGTCCCGCCTCCGCCCTATCAAGCCGGTTTTCGCGTTCACTCCGGTTGAGCAGGTGTGGAACCAGCTGGCACTGACCTGGGGAATCCAGCCGCAGCTGGTTGCCATGGTGGGCCACACGGATGAAATGACCGCACAGGTTGACCGCAGCCTGCTGGACATGGGACTGGTGGAAGACGGCGACCTCGTGGTCATCGCTGCCGGTTCCCCTCCCGGGAAGGCCGGCTCGACCAACTCGCTGAAGGTCCACAAGGTGGGCGACCTCGCCGATACGCCCCGCTTGGGCGAGGCCACCGAGAAGAAGGAAAAGCTCGGCCCGTGGCCGGAAAAGAAGAAGAAGAACAAGGACAAGGCTGCAGCAGCTCCTGCTGAGTAGCCGAACCTGAAAGGGAGGATCCCCGCGACCGTTTCACCGGTGGCGGGGGTCCTCCTTTTTGTTGCCCGGTTTCCGCTCCGGTTTCGGGGAAAACAGAAGAACCCCCGGCGTTCGTCCGGGGGTCCTTCTGGTCTTGCAGCTATTTTGGCTAGTTGACCTGGTTGATGATGGTCTCGGCCACTTCGCGCATGCTGAGGCGGCGGTCCATCGAGGTCTTCTGGATCCAGCGGAAGGCCTCCGGCTCCGTCAGGCCCATCTTGGTGGTCAGCAGGCTCTTGGCGCGTTCCACGAGCTTGCGGGTGGCGAACTGCTCCTGCAGATCGGTCACCTCGCTTTCGAGGGCCTTG
The DNA here is from genome assembly GCF_030817195.1 of Arthrobacter globiformis. Classification (NCBI taxonomy): domain Bacteria; kingdom Bacillati; phylum Actinomycetota; class Actinomycetes; order Micrococcales; family Micrococcaceae; genus Arthrobacter; species Arthrobacter globiformis. The sequence continues at coordinate 2,271,420 of NZ_JAUSYZ010000001.1, forward strand.
ATCTCCTCGTGGCGGGACAGCGCGATCTCCAGCGCGGGGATCAGGTCGGCGGGCGTGAACGGCTTCACCACGTAGGCCATGGCGCCGGCGTCGCGGGCGCGCTCAACGAGTTCCTTCTGGCTGAAGGCAGTCAGGAGCACCACGGGGGCGATGCGGGCCTTGACGATCTTCTCGGCCGCGGAGATGCCGTCCATGACGGGCATCTTGACGTCCATGAGGACCAGGTCCGGCTTGAGCTCCTCGGCCAGCTGCACGGCCTTCTCGCCGTTGTCGGCCTCGCCGATGACGTCGTAGCCTTCGCCGCGCAGGATTTCGATGATGTCCAGGCGGATGAGGGTTTCGTCTTCGGCCACAACTACGCGGCGCGCCGGCTGGGACGTTTTGTTTGACTCCGTCGGTTCTGACACGGGATCTCCTTGAAAAGGTACGGCGGGACTATGACTATCTTAGTTGGGCCCCGCGCTTGTACTTGGATCGGCATGGCTTGTTGCGACGGCGGTGGCGCGATTCTGGTTTTAGCCTATCTGCATGTAGAGTAAATCCGCGCACTGGTAGTGGCTGCGTTGATCACACTTCGCTGTGAGCCTACGATTGTTACTCCGTGTACTCCGCGCCCGAGTGGCGGAATTGGCAGACGCGCCGCACTCAAAATGCGGTATCGAAAGGTGTGTGGGTTCGAGTCCCACCTCGGGCACAGTATTTCCCCTGTTCAGAGGCTTTTCAGCCTCTGAGTGTGGACAAATTGTGTTGTGAAGGGCCCCTCCGGGGGCCTTTTTCATTGGTGGCCGGTGGTGTGGCGGGCTGGCTCCTTCGTTCCCTGGTTGGCCGTCTTGGTGCTTGTTACTTGTTTCATGGGCGTGACTGGGTGGGGCAACATGACCTGAGAAAAAACGTCTGGTCGGGTTACCTTTCTTGGTTGTTGGGTTTTCACCAGGCTTCTCCTTCTCGGTTCGTGGTGGCTTTGCTGCTTCTTCATGGTCGGTTCGGGGGGAGGGCGCCATGACTTGTGCCGAGTTGTTCGGGAATCGGTTCCGCCAGACTCCCGCAGATGCTCTGGGGGCGCATTGCCGTGACCGACTGAGAGCCGGCATTGCCGTGCATTTGACTCATGAAGCTCACGCCGCCTTTCATGCCTGCATCTCTGGTTTCGCGTCGTTGCCTGTTCATGGTTACCTTCGGCGTCGACTGCATGATGCAGTGGAGGTTTTTTGGGCGCGACGTCCGGAAGTGAGGTATCCGCCTGGCTGGACTTTCATATTCCTTCATGTCCAACCTGCTGGACGAATAGATGACGGAACGGTGATGCACCGACACAATCTCAGCGACCCAAACCCACACCTAGGTCCCGCCGTCGGCCGGCTGCCGGAACAAGCCAGAAAAGTCAGCTTGAAATCTAGGACCTTCGCAAGAGCGCGTCAGCATTAAGGAGTAGCGCGTCAGCATTAAGGAGTAGGGACCGAAAACTGACGGCTTTTGCGTGGCCGCCTGACGTCAGGTTGGGGTGTACTTCAGAGCAGACACCAAAAAAAGAATTGGAATTGCCGTTAGCCTGAGCATTCCGCTCGAAATGTTGGTGTCATGCGAAGCGGCTTCTGGCCGTGGACTCGCGCACCACCAAGCGACCCGTGAGGGTGCGGTGGCGTCGCCTTTCGTTCGGGGTGAGCATGGAAGCACTCAATTCTTTGAATGCCGTCCGACCTAGCTGATAGCTGGGTTGTTCCACGACAGTCAGACGGGGACGCACCAAAGTGGTCCAGTCCTGGTCGTCAAAGCCGACCAAGGATAGGTGCCCGGGACAGTCGATGCCCATATCCTGGAGCGCGGCGAATGCGCCGGCGGTCATTTCTCCGTCCGTGCAGTAGAGGGCGGTGATGCCGGGGTTGGACTGGAGGAGGTAACGCACTGCGTCTCCCGCTGAGTGCCGTGCGTAGGAGCTTGAAGCAACGAATGCCGGATCGTAACGGATTCCCGCGCCACGCAGAGCCATGGCGTAGCCGAGCAGGCGGGCAGTTGACGGCCGTAGCGATGGAGCAGATTCCGGATCGATCTGGTCCCGTAAGAGTGCTGTCGCTTCCGTAACAATGCCAATGTCTCGGTGTCCCAGGTCAAGCAGGTGTTGTACTGCCAGGGAGGAGGCGCCGACGTGATCCAGGGCTACGTAGGACGCGGTTGTGACCTTCGGTGCCGGGCGGTCCAGGAGGGTAACAGCAATTCCTTTGCACTCCAGCTCCTCCAAGTGTGTTGTGTCTTCATTCGAGACCGGGGCGACAATGACGCCGTCCGCCTTCTTCCCCGCAAGCACTGAAACTGCCCTGCGCTCCAAGCCAAGCTCGCCTTCGGTGCTGCTGAGGAGCACGTCGTAACCCGCTTCGCGAGCGGTCGTCGATATGCCTCTCACGGCGTTGGCAAAAAATGGATTGCTGATGTCCGGAATGATGACACCGATCGTTGTGGTTTTGCCGGTGATCATGCTCCTCGCGATGGCGTTCGGCTGATAGCCGAGGGTTTCCGCGGCTGCTTCGACAGCTTGCCGGGCCTTACCGCTGACGGATCCGTTGCCAGCCAGTGCCCTTGCCGCCGTTGATTTCGATACCCCCGCGAGTTGGGCGACTTCTATGATCGTTACTGCTTCTGAGATGGCTGGGGCCATTGCCGCGTTCCTCCTTGATCCCTTTGGGATCGTTACCAGGCTCCCTACCACTCTAGCCAGCCCTTGGTGCTTTGGGCCATCGAGAAGCGGGTAACGGCCTCTTCGCAGCGGAAATATCGGAAATCCAGATGCGGTCTAGGCTTTACTTACTCCACCCTGGCGATCACGGTTCTCGTCGCGTCGGACGCCCGGTAAGTATATTTTTTTCCTTCTTGTCGGCCCTAGTCTGTAGGGATCAGAGAAGCGGTGGACGCCATGCGTCTACCGCTTCTCTGATCCCTGCAGAATTCGTACTTAGCCTCTATTGCTTTACGGGCTCCCAGGCCCCTGTGCCGACGGCTTCAGGGGCGCCGTCAGTGGAACCAAAGCGGTCGGGGCGGAAGGATTTAAGTACGGGGGAGGGAGTCCCGGTGAGGATCTCTTCGGCCAGCAGTTCCCCGAGTATCAGACCTAGAGTAGCCCCGGAGTGGCTAAAGATCGTGTAGAGGCCCGGGATCTGTGGAATGGGTCCGACGACGGGCAGGCCGTCACCGGGGATCGGCTTGAGCCCGGCCCCGACGTGGTGGGCTGTCAGTCGGGGGTTCCCTGCAAGTACCTTTGAGGCCTCGTCCAGCAAGCCCTGCACCGACTCCTGTGGCACTGAGAACGAGCCGTCGTCCTCGATCACCACTGTTTGCTCTGCCCAGTCCGAGTCGAGTACAAGGCGTCCGTCGGGGGTGGGGCGTACGGCCACGCGCGGGGTGTTAAGCACGGTCTTGACTTCTGCGTCGACCGGATCCGTGATGAGCACAAATGCGGCGGGGGTCCTGTCGAGAACCGTGACGCCAAGGGCTGCGAGCTGGGCCGGGACGTCACCGCCGGTGGCGAGCACGACTTCGTCAGCGGAGACCTGTGTCCCGTTGCCAAGGATCACACCGACCGAGGCCCCATCCTGCACGTTGACCCGCACGTCTCCGGCATTTTCGATTACTTCCGCTCCCTTGGCCACGGCCTCGGCGACCAGGGCAGGAATGAAGTCCGGCATGTTCACCCAGCCCTCACCGGGATTGAAGATGGCACCTTCTTCAGCCACGGCCTCGGCGTTCACATCCGGAGCGATCGCTGCCACGTTGGCCCGCTCGACCCAAAGGGATTCGTACCCGCGGGACCGTTCAGCTGCGTAAGTATCCCGGAATGTCTTTCCTGGGGCGGCCCATTTCATGGCGCCGTTGAATCGGATGTAGCCACGACTTTCGGGATGGTGCGCGCTCCAGGTGCGGTAGCGGTCAATGGCCAGTAACCGCAGGTAGTGGTACTCGGCCGAACGGGCACCGGAGGAGTTCAGCCATGCAATTGAACGGCTGGACGCTCCGTTGGCGAGGGTACCGGCGGTCACGAGTGTCACTTTCGCACCGCCACTGGTGAGGTGGAAAGCGGTGGAGGCGCCGAGGATACCGCCGCCGATGACAACTACATGCTTCTGGGGAGACGTGGAGGACATGTTGGTTACTTTCTTCGTCGTGTCGTCTGTTAGCTAGCCCGGCTTGGTACCTCTAGGAGAGGCCATTAAGGGAAGCGTGGATGTTTTCGATGATCCGTAGCACTTCAACGGATTCGCGCGGATCCACGGGAAGCGGGCCAGTGCCGCGGATGGATTTCGCAAGTTTCGCGTAGAACCGCGGATAGGCTCCCCGCTCTGCGGGGACTGGGGTTTTCGTGCTGCCCGTGCCGAGAATGCCCCACGCGTTTTCATTTTCGACGCCGTAGGCAGGATCGGTGGGCAGAACCCCGGCAGCGAGGTCCGGCTCCTGACGGTCCAACCCCCATTTGGTGTAGCCGGCCGAAGAACCGAGCACGTGGAAACGAGGCCCCGGCCTGGCCGCCACCCCATTCATCCAGAGCCTTGAGCGGACTCCCGATTCGTGCAGCAGTGACACGAATGCTTCGCTTTCGCCGCCCTCAGGGTTAGGCCCATGATTAGCGGTTTCGCCGTACGTGTCGACGACCGGGCCAAGCAGCTGGATGGCCTGATCGATCAGGTGGGCGCCCAGATCATGAAGGAGGCCACCGCCCTCATCAGGGGTTGCCTCGTCGCGCCAGTTGCCGAAGCCTTCTGGCCGCCACCATTCGAAACGGGATTCAAAGCTGTAGACCTGCCCCAAATCTCCTCCACGAACGAGCCGTTGAAGGGTGAGAAAATCCGCATCCCACCGACGGTTCTGGAACACGGACAACTGCACCCCTGCGCTGGAAGCCAGGTTGAGAAGGTGCTGGCCTTCCTGCGAGGTCGGCACGAAGGGCTTGTCCACCACCAGGTGCAGCCCATGGGCGATCACTGCCGAGGCGAGGTCCACATGGGTAGAAGGCGGCGTGCAGAGGACCACTAGGTCGAAGTCGTCTGCGGAAGCAAACAATTTGTCCGCAGCGGGGAAAACTTCTGCATGGGGGTAGAGGCGCGCGGCGTCAGCGGCACGTTCCGTATTGGCCGTGACAATGGCGTCCAGGGAGAAGTCCGGGTCCGCGGCGATCAGGGGCGCATGGAAAACCTTGCCCGACACTCCGAATCCAACAACGGCGGTCCGAATGGGTGTTGCAACCATCAGGGCACCTCCTACTGGTGGGTCTGGGCAGGCGTAACCACGGCTGTCCCAGCCGCCTGGCGAACGTTCAATATGATCACTGCGTTTCCAATCATGGATGAGACCTATCGGGGCTCTGGGATTCTGGGACTGCGTTCGGTCTCACTCGCAATGAGTGAGACCGAACGTGTTTAGGGCGGAGCTAACTTACGGCCTCAGCCGGGGAGAGGCTTATTGCCGGCCGGGTGTGCCGGAGTGCCTTCGGCAGGGCAAAGAGTGTCACGAGGATTGAAACGACGCATGCGCCGGTCATGTACCAGCCAAACGACACGTTGGAACCAGTGACGGAGAACAACCATACGGCGACAAGGCCGGCCGTGGCACCGATCAATGACGTTCCGACGTTGAAGTTCAGCGCCGACGCCGTCGACCGCACCTCTGGCGGGAAGCTAAGAACGTAGGCCACGCTGAGCGGTGCCGCCAGAAGGTTGTTGATCAAAGTGAAACCGATAACGCTGACTGTCGCCAGGAGGATCGACTTCTCACCGATCGCGTAAAACGCCGGCACGGTGAGGATGACGAAGAGTCCATAACCGGTTAGCAATACCGATCGGGCACCAAACCTGTCGGCGAGGTATCCGCCCCATATGCTCGTGATTGGACCCACGGCGTAAGTCAGCATCGAGGCGAGCAATGCCTGGGATGCGGGGAACCCTGCGGTGATGAGCGCCGTCACGAAGTACGCCTGAATCGTGTACGAACCGATGCGCTGGCCCGCGCCCAGACCGATGACCTTCAGCATGTCTGCCCAGTGATAGCGGAGGGCGGTACGCAGAGGGGTCTGCTTGACCTTCTCGGTCGCGGCTTCCTTGAGAACCTTTTCGAACTCAGGCGTTTCGGTGACGTGGTTGCGCATGTAGACGCCGATGAATGCGATCGGGATGGAAAGCAGGAACGGGATGCGCCAACCCCAGTCCGCGAACGCGTTGCCGGGCATCATAACGCTCAGGAAGTAGGCCATGCCCGCGGCGAGGAAGGACCCTACCGAAGCGGTCGAGTTCAGCACGCCCGCAATAAAGTTGGGCCGGCGGCCCTGCTCATGCTCGAAAAGGAAGTTGGCTGCGGTTGTGTATTCCACGCTTGCACCCACGCCCTGCAGAAGACGGGAGATCATCAGGATTACAGGTGCTGCCACGCCGATGGCTGCGTAGGTTGGCAAGAACCCGATGCCGGCCGTGCCGATGCTCATCAGAGCGATAGTCAGGATGAGAACGAATTTCCGTCCCTTGATGTCACCGAGGGGGCCGAGGATCAGCCCTCCGATAGGCCGAATGGCGTAAGAGAGGACGACGCCGAGGTACACGGCCAGGAGAGCGGCGGTCGAATCGCCGGAAGGGAAGAACTGGGTTGCGATGATCGCGGCCAGGGTCCCGTACAACGTGAAGTCGTAGTACTCGACGACGTTGCCGAGCATGGTCGAGATGAAAACACGGCGCCGGGTGGCTGAAGGCACGGGGGCCGTACTGCTGGCTGAATTGGCCATGTTATTTCCTAGGTGTGAGGGCGGGGTTAGGAATCGCCGCTGGCGATTTGGCTGAACTGTTCTGGGTAGACCTCCCGGGCGAACGCCTCTGAAATCTTCCCTTCTGCGAGGTCGCGGGCGACCTCGTCCACGGGCCTTAGTTCCGGTGCGCCGTAGCCTCCGGCTCCGGCTGTTTCGATCGAGACGCGATCGCCGGTTTGAAGCACGGTATATCCGTGGTTGATTGGCCGTGCGCCCTCGCTGAGGACAGCCCGGGCTCCTTCGCCGGCCAGTCCACCGTCAAGGCCCCAGGGACGGGACTTTTGCCGGCTTGTGTCAAGCCAGAAGTGAATGTCGGGATCTTCGACCCGAACCGCGCGGCGGATACCGAGGCCGCCGCGGTGTTCCCCGCCGCCGCCGGAGTTTTGAATGAGTTCATATGCGTCGATGACGAGTGGGTACTCGGTTTCGAGGCTTTCGACGGGGAGGTTGGAGGTGTTGGTCATGTGGACCTGGACACCGTCCATCCCGTCTTTGGTGGCACGGGCTCCGCATCCGCCGCCGATGGTCTCCAGGTAGACGAACTCGCGTCCGGTGCGGGAGTTGCGGCCGGAGAAATGGACACCGGTGTTGGCGCCGTTGCTTGCTGCGGTGACCCGCCGCGGGACGGCTGTGGCCAGGGCGCCGTGGATGAGGTCAACGATCCGCTGGCAGGTTTCGCTGCGGCCATTGACAGCGGCTGGCTCCTGGCAGTTGATGATGGAGCCGACAGGCGCTTCGATTTTCACGGGGCGGTAGAGACCCGCGTTGGGGACGATGTCGGCGTCGATCAGACTCTTCAGTGAGTAGTAGACCGAGGCGTACAGGGCAGTCCAGACGACGTTGACGCTTGCGCGGACCTGCGGGGGGTTGCCGTCAAAGTCGAAGGAGATGTTCTCGCCGTCAATCACGATGCGCACCTGAAGGTCGAGTTCGTTGTCCAGTTCGGGGCAGTCGAACTTGTCCTGGAAGAAGTACTCGCCGTCCGGCATGGCCGAAATGGCTGCCCGGGTGCGGCGTTCGGTGTAATCGAGGAGTTCTTCGCTGGCCTGGACCATGACTTCGCGTCCGTAGCGTTCGCAAAGGTCCTTGTATCGCTGGACTGCGAGGCGGTTTGCGGCCTGCTGCGCGCGCAGGTCGGCCTGTCGTTCGTGCGGAACCTGGCAGTTCAGGAGGATCAGATTGAGCATCTCCTCCTGCAGCACCCCTTGGCGGATGAGGCGGACGGGCGGAATGCGCAAGCCCTCCTGGAAGATGTGTGCGTGGCCGCGGTCACCGAAGTCGGCGTGGTGGGCGAGGTTTGCCGCCCAGGCGGTCAGGACGCCGTCGACGAAGACCGGAGTGGCCAGGACGATGTCAGGCAGGTGTGACCCGCCGCCACTGAAGGGATCGTTGCCGATGAAGGTGTCACCGTCTTTGATCTCGTCCAACGGGTAGCGGCTCAGGATGCCATCGACGATGCCCATGAGTGAACCGAGGTGCAGGGGCGAGCCGCCTTCGTCCTGGGCAATGCCCTGTCCCTTGGCGTCGAAGAGGGACGCTGTGCAGTCCCTGCGTTCCTTGATGTTGGTGGAGTAGGCGGCGCGGACAAGGGTTTCGCCCATTTCCTCGACGACAGTGGCAAGGGCGGAGCCGATGACTTCGACCAGAACGCTGTCGAGCTGTGGCGTGGTGTTGTTATTCATTGGGGCTCCTACGGATTTCAATGACAAGGTTGCGTACGTCGTCAACGACGCAGACGTCGGAGGGAAGTAAAAGGGTAGTGGTGTCCATCTGCTCGATGACCGCCGGTCCTACGATGCGGTGACCGACGTCGAGCAGGCGCCTGTCGTAGACCGGGCAGGAGACGTAGTCGCCTTCTTCGGCGAGGTAGACGTTTCGGCTGGCGACGATGGCGTCTTCTGCATTCCGCCCGGAAGGGGCGGTGCGGAGGATCTCTGCCCGTGGGACGTCAGCGATGGCCTGGAGGCGGAAGGTTATTGCCTGCACCTCTTCGTCGTGCGCGCTGTATCCGTACATTCGGTCGTGGGCGTGCTGAAAGCCTTCGATAACGGCCGTGATTGCCGCAGCGTCGATGGGGCCTTGGGGGAGTTCGACAGGAAGTTCGTAGTTCTGTCCTGCATAGCGCATTTCCAGCCGACGGATGATGCTTCGCCGGCCCGTTTCAATCCCTTCCTCTTCGAACCACTCGGCTGCGTGGTCGGAGAGTTCGGTGAATACCTTGGCGATGTCCTCCGCAGTGCCAGAGGACACGCGCGTGATCTGAGTACGCATGAAATCGCTGCGGATATCCGTCATCAGCAGGCCGAGCGCGGACTGGGCACCTGGTGTTTCCGGGACCACAATCCTGTCGACACCCAACTCGATGGCCAGCCGGGAGGCGTGAAGCGGGCCGGCACCACCGAACGGAACAAGAGCGTAATCACGTGGATCGTAGCCCCGCTGTACCGAGATGACGCGAATGGCTCGTGCCATGTTCGCAGTGACAACTCGGATGATGCCCTGGGCAGCTTCCGGAACGCTCATGCCGAGCGGATCGGCAATCGCCTTGACCGCGCGGTGGGAAGCCTGGGCGTCGATCTTCAGCTGGCCGTCGAGCAGGTACTCCGGGTTGAGGACCTGGAGAACCACGTTGGCGTCCGTCACGGTGGCGTCCTGGCCGTTTCCGTAACAGGCCGGGCCGGGGAAGGCGCCGGCGCTTGCCGGGCCGACCTTCAGGTGATTGCCGCTGTCAATCCAGGCAATCGAACCACCGCCTGCACCAACGGTGTGGATATCCAGCATGGGGGAGCGGATCGGCCGGCCGTCCAGCTCCATCCCGGATGTGACCTTGGGTTCGCCGTTCTGAACAAGGGAGACATCAGAAGACGTGCCGCCCATGTCGAAGGTAATGATGTCCGGGCTACCCGCAGCGCTGGTGATAGCAGCTGCGCCGACAACACCGGTGCTTGGGCCGGAAAGAACCAGACGGACCGGCATCTTTTCGGCCGTTGCGAACGGAATGATGCCACCGTTGGACTGAGTCACATGCGGGATACACTTCAGCCCGTTCTCGGCCAGACGCTGCCGCAGCCGGCTCAAATAGTTCGCCACCACGGGGCCGATGTAGGCGTTGGTGACCACGGTGGAAAGACGTTCGTATTCACGGAACTCGGGTAGAACATCACTGGACAGCGAAACAAAAACCTCGGGGAATTCCTCAGCAATGACAGCGGCGATCTGCTGCTCGTGGTCCGGGCGAAGGTAGCTGTAGAGAAGGCAGACCGCAACGGAGTCAACCTGCTGTTCCTTGAGCTCCTTTACCGCGGCGCGGACTTCGTCAAGGTCCAGCGGCGTTTCGATGCGGCCGTCGTGGCGCACCCGCTCGGTCACTTCCAGACGAAGATCACGCGGAACAAAAGGCTCCGGCTTGTCAGCCTGCAGATCATAAAGATGCGGTCGGCGGCCCCGTCCGAGTTCAAGCAGGTCGCGGAAGCCCTTGGTGGTGATCAGCCCAGTGCGCACGCCGCGCCCAGTCAGCAGTGCATTCGTTCCCACTGTCGTGCCATGAGCGAGGTAGGTAACCTCTTCAATCGAGCGGCCGCCCATCTGCTCGAGCAGTTCCCGGATGCCCAGCACAATAGCGCGTCCGGGATCGTCAGGGGTCGACGAGACCTTACGAACATGTACCTGTCCTGTCGCCTCGTCGAACGCACAAAGATCGGTGAAAGTACCACCGGTGTCTACGCCGATTCTGAGAGTCATGATTTTCCTGTCGTCTAATTTGAGTACCGGACCCTTGGCCGGGATAACCCCCGGCAGCTACGAGCGAAACGAGGGGTTCTGGCAGTATTTGGGATCGTTCCCAATTGCGCTGGTTTCGAGTGTAGAGATGTGATGCGGCGCACGTCAATACCCCATGGAAGTCGCGCCTCTCCTGACTGGTGCAAAAAGCCCTAGAAGAGCTGAGTGCACTGTAAGTTCAAGTTTTTACAGGGCAAAACTCTTGACGGGACAGGGAGGCCCTTTTATTGTGGGACCAAATTGGGAACGTTCCCCAACGTTAGAGGTCGATGCAAGGCTCACAGGCCGTTCGCACCCCGACGCAGCTGCCAACGGCAGCTTGCCCGTTCGAAGCCGCAAGGTCTCGGACGTTCAACACCGGACAGTTTTCGCAGAAAGCAACAGACCATGAAAAGACGCCAATCCCTGCAGCCCGCCACGGCGAGGACAGGAGAGCACTGCCCTCAGAGCGGTTGGTGGCGGTCCGAAAGCGTCGACGAGACACCACGCTTCATAAACGAGGGCAGTATGCTGCCGGCGGTTGATGAAACTGCCGGGCTGTGGGTACTCGTCCTGCCGACAGGACAGAGCCATTCCCTTGTCACCTGAGGGCTGACGAGCAATTCTCGCAGATGAGCTGACTGGTTCGAACGCCCCGGTTGAGCTGCAAGGCCAGGACCGAGACAATGCTTCCGACGGTCCTCTTCTCTCGAGTCCCTCGCAGAACGCCGATAATGAAGATTTCGTCAACTTGCAGGGAGACTGCGGCCCTGTGCTCTAGTGTCCCCAGGGGACGTGTCTGGTATCGCCCGGGCTTACTTGGACTGGATGGCAAGCCGTAATAAAAGCCCCTGGCAGGATATTTGACTTGATCTTCTGGTCGCGTGCCAGCAGTGCTGTATATGCTTCCAATCACGGCGAAGGGCCGAGTTAGATATCTTGGTAACGGATAGATCAAATATTGCTGTATCCGGCATTGGGGGCACCGTGGTTGGGCGAATTACTAAGGTTCTGGGCGGGGTCGGCGCGGGGCTTGCCATCGTCGTGGCGGGTGCGACCGGGGCCACTTGGTTGATGACCAAGGATTCAAATGTGGCTGATGGTCAAGTTGCTCAGCAGGATGTGCCTTCTGCGACATCTCAACCTTCTGGTTCAGCTGTGGCATCAGCTGCGGTTCTTCAGTCCTTGGACAGGCTCTCTTTAGACGTGAAGCCGCAAAAATTTCTTCTCGCCACTGAACGGTGGATTATCAGTCCTGCAGCAAGCGTTGAAGATTTTCCGTCAGAAGATCAACCTGTGGCAGCTCTATCCTGCTTCCAGAAGGACTTTGCGACCAGGGAGGCCTACAAGGATTGCCTAAGCTCCACGCCAGGCTGCACAGCAGAGCAACGTGAATGGCTGAGAAATAATGCCACTCTGTCTAAAGATGGTCTGTTTGCCATCGATGGGACTATGGGCTTGGGCTCCGTCACCTTGAAAAATACCGCGGACTCGGCACAGTCGATAGCATTCAAAGACATTCGCTTTGAAGGTGAGTTTACGAAGGTCAACGATGCTGGTTTCAGCGTCACCTGCACTAATTACAACGACTGGTCGGGAGGCGCAGCAGCGGGCTTTGCCACCGAACGCCAAGTTCTTCTGCCCTTCGGTGAGGGAACAGCCGTGTTTGGTCAGCCCCTTCCATATGGCGAGGATCTTACCCGGGCCATCCCTGAGGGGATGCCGGCAGTGGTAAACCTTGCCGGTGGGGAGACCTCCGGCGTTCAGCTGGCGATCGAGACCCCCTACAGTAGTGGCCGCGTTACGGGCCGTGTCGTTGCCAGAGTCGCCGCCAATGACGGTGAGCGCGACATTAGCGTTCCACTGCCGCTTCTGGACGGGGACTCTTCCGTCTACACGTCAATTCTGCAGCCATCTCTTCGGGTTGATGGTGGCGCAATCTGTCCTGTGGACACAACGTCCAACAAAAAGTATTCGACTACACCAAGGATCTGTTCCTTTGCTGAACTGAAGGCCAAGAGCAACCTTGGTTGAGCGACTCCAGAGTGCGTCTCCCGACAGTAACGGGGCGCAGCAGCCGCCTGTGGAAACTCTAAATGAACCGGCTGGCGTGGAGAGGCAGAGCCTGGGGACCATCTACGCGTCTTTGAAGGCAGCGATCCGAAGATTGCGGGTAGGACAAGTCTGGGCGGTGGTCGTAGCAGTGGTAACGGTCATCACCAGCGTAGTGTCCATTTGGCCGATTATCTTCAAGGATGAGTCGAGCCTGCAGTCGCTCAAGATTACGATGAAGCCGTTTCGGGCGGCGGACGTATCTCACTTCGGGCTCCCTGTTTCAGCACCAATTGAGTCTTTCCCCAAGGGCGGGCACCTGTGTTCTCCCGAACAGGAGGAATGGCTCAATCAGCATGGTGTGCGGTTTCAGCGGGACTATCTGGTCGAATTGCGTAACTCGGCCGGAGGCGGTGGTTCGCTCGCCGTCAGCCACTTTCGGGGGGCGGCAAGATCTACTGCGCCCGTAAACGCTGCCTACACCGTTGAGTGCGATAAGACCGGTGATGGGGGAGTAGTAGCGGAGCCTGCACGGCTGCCCCTCGACTCCGGCGAAGGAGCTTTCTTCGATAAGTCCGTCATGGGTCCAGCAGGTACCGGGCAGCCTAATACTCCTCTTGCCTACAACCTCCGTCCCGGTGAGACTGGCCAGATCGTGTTGACGCTGTCGGCACTCTCAAACTTCAATGGTGACGTAACCGTAGACGTTGCGTCGGGAGATGAAAGTTCTGAAGTTAAGGTAGCGCAGGAGCAAGGGGCTCCGATTGAGGTGCCTGGTGTGCTAAGCCCTCGTACCATCTTGATCAAAGTGGAGGATGGGGCGCTTGTTTGCCATGTGACTCCCAATTCCTCAGCGCAAATCAAATCATGCAACACGCAAGACGTGTTCAACGCTAACTAGCTCGGGGTGCATGTCCCGAACTACGCGGGTGACTCTGCCCGGTTCTACGGGGTGTGTTTCCCGATCCGGTGGAGCTCAACGATAAACCGTCTTGACGTTTAGGAGCCGGGCCGGTGCGGTTTCGCTTCCGACCGAGACGGCTGCCTGCAAGTAACCGCCCTCGGAGAGGGCTGGGTACAGCTGGTAGTGCTGCAAATCGTCCTTCCATTGATCTGCCTCTCCGACGCGCCAGATGCCAGCGCTGGGGCCGAAGCAGATGCCGGACCAGTACGGATACCCGGGGACACCTTGAGGACCCGCACCTGTGGCACGGCCGCAGACCGTTCCGTCAGTGAGTTCGATCCTGACGGGGCTGCTGTCGTTCGGGGAGACTCCGGAATTCGATCCTGTAATGCTACTTGTCCCTATATTTTTGATGCGCGTAACGGTCACGGTCCCTGTTGCTCCCACCGTAGAACACAGGAAGTCCGCGGGCGCTTCGGTGCCGCGGAAGCAGGGATCATGGACACCATTGCCGATAAAGCAGCGGAATCCGTCCTTTCGCGGAGCGATCTCAGATCCGGTGCACGAGGATTGACCTGGGGCCTCCAGGGTTTCCGTGACGGCAGAGAGTGAACCGTCATGCCAGGGATCGAGCGTCACGAAGCGGGTGGCAGACGGCTTGGGCCCGGTAGCCGTGATAGTCGCTGTGAAATCTCCCAGACCAGTAAATTCATTGACCACCCCAGTGGCGCTGGCGACAAGAAGCTGTGGCCCGGAGCCCAGGATGGCCATCACAACTTCCTGGGCCAGCGTGAGCTCCAGAACTGAGCCCGCGCACACAAAGAATGATTTCACTACGCCAGCGGTCTGCGACGACGAGAGAGTACCTGTCTGTGAGGTGCCAAAGACATTCTGCAAGCAATCGAGGTCATCTATCTTATCGAGTTGAACAGCTTTGCCTAAGGGCTTCAGGGCGACGTCGAGGGTTTTTGCCAATATTGAGACCAGGAGCATGGCAGGATACTGCCTGAATCGAAGCTTCACGTCGCCGGCAGGAGCGGTGAAGGTGAAGCGAGCGTCGGCCCCAGGCAGCATGAATGCTTGACTGCCCTTCGTGAAACCTAGGTTTCGGCCCAGCGCTACCGTAAAGGCGGTCGACGCCGACACCTCGGTTACGTTGCGGGCCGTAGATGCCGGTGTGCTTGATACTAGGAAGGGCAGAGGCGAGTTGGGGGTGGCGTCTACAGTGAGATTGCCGTCTATCGCCGACACACAGATCCATGCCTGCGCCTGGGAAATGGCCGAGTACGTTGTTCCTGAAACCGTGGCCGTCTTTCCTTCACAGTCCGGCTTGGGATATTCGATACCCAAGCTCTGCAAGACGGCGTCGCGGACCTTATTCATGAGCGCCTTGAGGTCCAACTGCACCGGCCAGACGAAGGACAGATGGGGAACCTGGGCAGTCAAAGTCCCGGCTCCGGGATTCCAAACAGCTCTCACCAGATCCGGTGCTGACGAACCCTCCGACTGAACCATCAATGCCAACGTTGTGGGGGTGTCGTTCGGTCGTTCCGAAACAAGGCGGCTTCTGTCCACTGGCACCGTTATTGTGAGCGGTTTGGACGGTTGAAGGCCATCCCCGAGCTTGATCTTGAACGCCTTAGCCAGTGTTTTGAAGCTGGCATCCGTAGCCCCTGTAGGGTCACGATCCTCAAACGAGGCCTCCACTTTGGTTCCCACCGGGGCAGCCCCGGCCGGCACCTGGATCCGGACACCGTCCACCGTGAGGTCGGCGCCGTTCTCTCCGACGCTGGATGACCCAGCCGCCTGCTTCGTGGGGAAGAGGTCACAAGACGTCAGCAGGAGACACAGCGATAGGAACAGCGCCACCATAGACATGACCGATATCGCCCTACTTGCCCGCATAGCGCCCCCCTGCTCGATCGGTGGCACCAGCATATTCGCTAGGATCGTCGCCTCGGCTGAAAACCCCGGAAATCGCCGTCATTATTTCGGTGCTCCAGCGTCACAGTCATCGCCGATAAGGGAGATTCCGTCAACTTGCGCCTTTTCCAACTATGGCTAGCGGCAAGATCGGCAGAGGAGGGCTTTAAGAAAGTTTGGCCTCGCGAAGGTATTGGTAAACCGTTTCCCGGCTGATGCCGTAGTCGCTGGCGAGGACGGATTTGGGGATTCCATTCGCTGCCCGCTGGACCAGCTCGGTCGCCCGTTCCGGTGTGAGGGTCTTTTTCCGTCCTTTGTAGGCGCCGCGCTGCTTGGCCAGGGCGATGCCTTCCCGCTGCCGCTCCCTGATCAGGGAGCGTTCGAATTCGGCGAAGGCCCCCATGACGGAGAGCATGAGGTTGGCCATGGGGGAGTCCTCGCCGGTGAAGACCAGGCTCTCCTTGACGAACTCCACCCGGACGCCTTTGCGTGTGAGCCCTGGACGAGTGAACGCAGGTCATCGAGGTTGCGGGCGAGCCGGTCCATGCTGTGCACGACGACTGTGTCCCCGTTACGGGCGAACCGCAGCAGCTCAGTCAGGTCCGGCCTGGGCGTGTCCCTGCCCGAGGCTTTGTCCGTGAAGACCCGGTCCAGAACCTGGCCGTCGAGCTGGCGTTTCTCGTTCTGGTCCGGCGTGCTGACGCGCACGTACCCGATCCGCTGACCAGCCACCTGAGCCTCCAAACCCTCAACCTGTCAGATTGAGTTCTATGGCCTTTATTGGAGCAGGTCAAGATACTCGAATTGGCTGATGTCAGAGTGGGATGTACATCAACCTGACACGGTCGAGGTGCCGTCTCCCTGGCTGTCTGTTTGGTTAGGACACGGAGTACGTTAGCGTTGCGGTATAGGTGTCCCTCACGGCGTCGTTCGGCACCGGAAGGGTTAGGTCTGCGTTCCAGGTTGCCGTGTTGTTTCCGGAGACACCTGTGGCGGTCTGAACAATCCTGGGCAGGGTCGGATTGATTGCTGTCGTTGCCGTCACGGTTGCGGTGCCGGAAGTCGTGGCCGCCGTGGGGGCGTATTTGGCGCTGGCGGAGGAAAGAGCCGCTCCGGTCGTATCACCTGTGAAGTCGGTGAGGACAACTGTGGCGCTCCAGCCGAGTGTGCCGGCGCGGTTGTCGGATACTGTGATGCCACGGAGAGGGATGGCGGCGGCGCTGCCTGGATCGACCCGACCGAGAGTGACAGATGCCGGGGCTGAACTGAAGCCAAGCGAGCCTGATGAAACTGCGACGGTGGTCAGGGTGTGCGCGGCGGAAGCCGGTGCTGCCGACCCAGCGGCGAGGGCCGCCGAGCAGGCAAGGGAAAGTGCTGCCTGGATCTTCCTTGTGGCCGTCAGCGACGGTGCCTGCCTGGGTGAACTAACGTGTGCTTCCATTACTGCCCCCAAAAAGCTTGCGTAAACCAAAGCTGGCAGCGCCAGACAGAGTGCTTGACAGATTCTGCGGACTCTGACGGTTAGACCCATGGAGACCCATTGCCTCAGGCTGTCATGCGGGAGTCTGTCGCGACACCAGTGGCCGGTACGCGTTTTTCACCGGCAAACGGCGCGTCAAGGTACTTGGGTTTGGGGCCCTGTACCTAGAGAACGGGGTGTTGATGGTGGCCGAGTGGGCGCCGGCGATGTGCGCTGTCCGGGATGGCCTGGGTCGGCTTCGCCTGCGAGGTTTCCGGTTCCAGTCCCGGTCCTCGCTGCAGTGCGCGTGGGCGTCACTGGTCGTCTTTCAGCAGCTTCCCAGGTGGTCATGTTGCCGCACTCACCTGGCAACGGGACCCCAGGTTTTGACAGTCGTTGGCGTCGGGGCTTCCGCAGTTAGACGCTACTTATCCGCAGGATTAGCTCAAGGCCCGCAGCGTGCCTCAGCCTTCACCCAGCCTTCACTCAGGTTCTGCCCAGATCCCGGCTGAACCGCGAATGCGGCTGTTAACGTCGAAGTACCGGTAGGAAGCCGCTGCGCATGCGTCACTTGCAAATGGGCCGCACGCACAACGGTTCCCTCCACCGGTCAGAACAGTGATCCCACTCCAAGCAAAGGTCTCAACCATGCGCACCATTTCCCGCATCTCCCTCGTCGCAGCCGCTTCCGCAGCCCTCGTCGGCTCGATCGCTCTGCCCGCTTCCGCAGCCGAAACGGCCGACACCACCGCCACCGTCGAGGTTCCGGTCGGCTCTCTGAGCATCTCGGCGCCGGTCGGAGCCGATCTCACGACCATCACCCCCGGAGGAAGCGCCAGCGCAACCCTGGCCGGTATTCAGGTCTCCGATACCCGCGCAGGTCAGGCCAATTGGAGCGCCACGGTAACGCTGAGCGACTTCGTCGGTGAAACCGAGACCAACGTTATCCCGGCAACGGCCGCAACCTACACGCCCGCTGCCGCTGTCGAGACGGGGACCTCCACCGTTTCACCGAGCGCGGCGTCGGGTCTGGCGACGGCCAAGACGGTCCAGACCGCGACCGGCGTCGTTGGCAACAACACTGCCACCTGGAGCGCGAGTCTCGGTGTCGCAGCCCCCTCTGACGCGCTGGCTGACAACTACACGGCCACGCTGACCCACTCAGTCCTCTAAGCGTTCCGGCAGCAGAACCGGATTCGGTTCCGGGGTGCCCGCTGGGGCGGCACCCGGAACCGAACTCGTACTAAACCAACCCGCACCCGTTACACCCAACGACTCCGAGGTACTCGTTTTGCGTTTCCTGATGACAGCGTTCGTGATGATCCTCATCGCGGTAGCCCAGATAGCTCCCGCTACAGCGGCAGGCCTTACACAGATGGCCGAGACCACTCCGCCAGCAGAGCCTGCCGGCATCGGCATCCGGCTGCTGGATATTCCGGCCAGCAGCCAGAATGATCCACGGGCGCGCACCTACATCATTGACCGACTGGCGCCCGGAGGCGAGATTAAACGCCGGATCCAGGTGGAAAACAACACGGCCGAGGCGCAGACCGTCCATGTGTACTCGGGAGCAGCACACATCGAGGCCGGGTCATTCGTCGGCGAGAACACCGGGTCCATAAACGAACTCAGCACCTGGACCAAAGCCGCTCAGCCGCAGATCGAGCTTCCGGCAGGAGGATCCGCTGACGTCCTCGTGACGATCAAGGTCCCGACGGATGCGCCCGAAGGCGAACAGTACGGGGCAGTGTGGGCCGAAGTCCGCAGTGCCGCGGACAAGGGCGGCGTCGTGCAGGCCAACAGGGTGGGAATCCGGGTCTACCTCTCGGTCGGTCCGGGCAACGGCAAGCCGGCCAACTTCAGCGTCACCTCCCTGACCCCTGGCCGCGACCAGAACGGCAATCCCCAGCTCAGCGCCCTGGTCACCAACACCGGCGGACGCGCCCTGGACATCACCGGTACGCTCCGACTGGCGGCCGGACCCGGAGGCCTGTCGGCCGGTCCCTTCGGCATCCAGAAAGCTGCGACCATCGCACCAGGCAAAGCCCAGAACGTCACCTTCACCCTCCCCGCGGAGCTGCCCAACGGCCCCTGGACAGCCTCAGTCAGCCTGAAAAGCGGCCTTCTTGAACGGAAGGCGACCGCCACCCTAACTTTCCCGGACGCCGGACCCGGCGAAGCGGTAACCCCCGTCCAGGAGGAAGAAACCCCATGGTCGGCTCTCATGGCCCTGGCAGCGGCAGCACTAATCACCCTCATCGCCACAGCACTGCTCATGCAGCGCCGGCGCCGGAGGCGCCGGGCAGCAATGCCACGGGAAAACGACGTCCCCGGTACACGGCGAGCCAACCGTCAGAGGACCGGCGCCACGAGGTAGGCGCAACAGAATGCGGACACCCCGCCTGACCGAAGCAGAAACCGCAGCCTGGCACAACAGGCAGGCATACGTGCGATTGTCAACGGCAACATGGTCATGACAGCATTCAAGCTCCGCCGTGGGCCTCACGGCGGAGCTTGAATTTGTGCGCTATCGGCAGCCCTGGCGGCCGCGGCTAACCCTCCCTGCAACATGTGTGTGGCACTGAATGTCTCTCCGAAGACCGGCGGTGCTTTCCGATCAGGGGTGCTTTCTGATCAGCTGGAAATTTGAACCGCCCAGCCTCTGATGTCTTCCGGTGAGAAACGGACCCCAGGGACGGCGGCCCGCAGCCTGGCATTCAGTACCGCTTCGACTTTGAAGAGGGGAAGGCCGGAAAAGTCTGCCTGGTGTCCTGGAGGACTGCCTCCAGATTCCCCAGCAGCCAGGACAAGGCCGCATTGGCATCATCATCTCCGGGACCAGCCTGGCAGGACGAGGGACAATGACTCATTTCGGGTCATCTTGGGCGTCGGCCGCAGCGGTAACTTCGCCAGCGTCGACGGCGCGCCGGAGCCAGCCCATCGCCTCCTGAGCGGAAGTGAACAACCTGCCGGGCCAGCTGGGGGCATGCCTGGCCTGACAGGAGTCCACAATGACCTCGTCCACTGGCGAGGATACGGTCATGGCCACTCGGCTCAGTGGCCAGGCTCCGGCAAGCACGCTCCTGACCCCACGATCCATCCCTTGGCTCCCGCTGATCTCGAGGAGCAGTGGATGATCACGTCCGGCGCGCAGGTCCGTGATTCTCGCCATCGCAGCCCGGGGCACTTTTCTCCGTTATCACCGCTCCGGCCCTCCACCTCAGCAGCACGACGCCCTCGGAAAGCTCAACCCTGCCCTTGGCACAATCAAGCGGATGAATGGGCGGACCTCCGAGGCACTTAACAAGAACTGACAGGAATCGGTTTCTGTCAGTCGACTTAGGACCGGCGCCGCAAACAGTATCCACAGGAAGCAAACGTTGTGCATGAGAACATGGGATCTGGGCAGGCTTGAGTCCGAGAGTTCCGTCCGGACGCCACGGCCCTTTCCCGTGCTCAACTTTCCCGGAGGTGTGTGCGTTCAGTGGGTAGCAGGGCAGAGATCTGGCATACCGACCCGGCCACCCTGCGCGACATCGTCTTGGAACGGACCGCCGTGGAGGACCGACTCGCGGGCTGCCCGCCGTTGGAGCGTGTGTGGCTCCTGTCGCTGCTGGGCCGGGACGAGGAAGCACTGACCGAGGGCCAGACGTTGCTGGCGGGCTCGCAGGACAGGTTCAAACCGCTGCTGGTTCTGGCCCAGGTTTATCAGCGCCAGTACCGGTGGCATGAAGCCGCACAACTGCACGAGGAAGCACTGCGCCGATCGGCCGGCGCCTCTTCGATGAAGCCAGATACCGGGACGCTGCGGCAGAATTCGAATGGGCCTGCGACCTGTACCGGGCCGCTGGACGGGACCACATGGCCAAGATGTCCTGGCAGGCCATGCAGCGTGCCCGCGATCTTCACGATACCCGCTGAACCACAGAGACCCTACACGTGCCGGGAGCAGAGGGACCTCCGAGCGGGGACGAAGGCGGGAGTCGGGAAGATTGAGCTTATCCTGAGGAAACGCTGGCTCAGACTTAACCCTTGTGATGGAAAGTAATCATGCACGGTGCAGCAGCGCCGCGGCGCCATCGCCATCCAACAGGAATGGACAGCCGTGACTACCTTCCAGCACGACACCCCGCCTCAGAGCTGTCCTTTCGCCTGACCCTCGGCGTTTGGGACATCAATGAGCGGGCAGTCGGCCCATGAGGTCATGGATGAGGGTTCCCTGCCGGTACTTGATGCCCACCCGCTTCGGATCCTCGCTGAGCAGGCCCGGACGCAGCGTCGCTGAGAGATTATTCAATGACCATCTGGGCCTGTTGCCAGTACGCACAGCCAGCATCGTCGCCGGCCTCGCCGCAGTGGACCGGGAAGGAACCCTGAATGCGGTAGTGAGCCTGAAGGTCACTTCCGCCATGGCCGGCGCCGTGCAGATGGAAAAAAGCTCCCGGGAACTGGAACGTCAATTGCACGTCGGTCCGTGGTCAAAGGCCACGGCTGTCAGGGCCGAACGTTCCAAAAGCATTCTCCCCGGATCGTCTCCGGGGCGCGGCGCCAAGGACGCTTGGATCCCGAACTGCTGCCGTCGCCGGGCTCGCCGCGGCAAAGGCCGACGGGTCCCGCCGTCCCCGAATCGGCTTCACCGAGAAGAAGGGAGCGCATCTCCGTCCCGTTTCGGTGACGGCGAGCAGTCAGGGCGCGCCTACTGCGGTGACCAACCGGCGATAAGGGCAAAGAATAGGACCACGGCACGAGGACTGCGAGTATGCCAAGGAAGGAGTAAGCCATCCACTTCGGCCGCCTCCGATGCGGATTGATATCGATATAGGGTATGCCTATTCCGCCGGGCCTGGGTTGACCGTCTTCTTGCACCGGTACTGGCGATTGATCGCCCTCCTGAACAGGAGGTGCGCGCACAGCAGAGACATGAGCATGAGGCCCGTTAGAGAGGCGAGGCCGATCAGGTAGCGGGTGAAATCCAAAGCGGGCTTACCTTTCGATAGCAAACCCGCCGATCCTAACTCAAGCGAACGGATATACACAGTCAAGCTCAAAGTCGGCTCAAGAGCGTCCTCTTCCGGCTCTCAAGGGTCGGACCTGCCAACCCTGCAAGCGACCCAGGCCAGGAGCTTTGGCGTGTTTACGCCTACAGTGATGGTGTAGCCCGGTATGTCCCCCAATATCCCGGGCTGCGGCCTTTTAACTCAAACTGAAGGGTGAGCCGTTGGTTCACAGCTTGACTCCCGCTGATCCTGGGGGAACCTGCTGGCTGTCCATGTGCGGCCGATGATCTACATGGTCACGCGCCGGCGACTGACCGTGTGACGACCGAAGCTGTGGGTCCGCCCTAAACTGGTTGATTGCCGGCGTTCGCGGGCTAGCGCTAACCCAAGGTGTTCAATGCCAATTGGTCGGCGGAACCGTCATTACTAGTCCAAGGGAAGCGTGATGGTCACTCCCGTGCCGGTCCCGGGAGCGGTGTCAATGGTGATGGTCCCGCCGGCTTCGTGCACGGCGATGACCATGAGGCGCACACCGAACCCGTGGTGCCCGAGGGACTGGATGTCGAAGCCGGCACCGTTGTCCGTGATGGTAAGCCGGATTCCGTGATACACCGCCGCCAATCGGACGGTCAGCTGTGTGGCGTGGGCGTATTTGAACGCGTTGCTGAGGATTTCCTCTGCCGAGTGGTAGAGCAGCGCGGCAGCGGTTGCAGGTATCTCGATGCCGTGGTGCGGCGTCTCCCACCGGATCGAAGTTCCTCTCTGGCGAAGGGGCGTCGTCAGCCTGTCGATGCAACCGGCGAGTCCTAGTGCGTAGAAGTCCACGCGCTGGTGGTCGGTGTCAATGCGATCCTCGGCGGTGACCTCGTCCAGAGCTGGTGCGTGACCCATGGCGTGCCTGCTTCCTTGCATCTCTTGTGGCTTTTTCGCCGTCTTCGGTGGGCGTTCTGTTGGCTTTAGCCTGCCCTGCCAGCATCAAGGACTCCCACTCTTATGCACAGCCCGAGTGCAATTTTGCGGCAGGATCATCAAGCACGCCCCGCAGTTTTTTGTGCACGCCCCGGGCTGGAGTATCCAGGCCGTCTTGTGTAGCAAACTGGAAGGTCGGCCCGGCTCGCCGCCCCTTCGGCGGCCGGAGCTATGACATTCTCGGTGCCGGGACGCTTCGGAGGGCCGGGCGCGTGCTTCCTTTTCACCTGCCCCCCGGGAGTGTGGTCCGGCGTCCCCCAGTCGGACCACGCAACTTCCGCCCGGCCGCGTCCGCCCGGGCAACCACAGGCCAAAGGGTCTTCCGGGGACTCAACCGGAGAACCCAAGAACCCGTCACCGGCCGGACAAGTGGCCTTGACGGCCGGTCTCATCCAGCCGGATGAGCCCCCTTACCTCCAGACAGACACCGATTACCAGCCCGGTCAGGGTCAGGGTCAGGGCCAGGACCACGACAACTGCACAGGCGACCGTGAGGATACGCGCGTGCGGGGAGCCACGCCTGTGCATAGTCTCGCCCTTCGTGTCGCAGCCCCCATCGTAGAATCAACGCCTTGTGAGGAGTCCTTGGCGTTGGGATTCGGCGAGAATCTGGAGAATGTTTCTGGACAGCAGGCGCTTGGCGGCTGTGGGGGCCGGTGCATTGCCCAGCCGTAATTGACGTTCCAGCGCCCCGGCGCACCCCTCCATCCGCCGGGCACCGACCATTGCGGAAACTACCTTGAGGCTCACCGCGGCGTCCAGGGCACGTTCCCGGTCGTCAGTTTCGATACCGGCAACAATGCTGGCAGTGCGCACCGGCAACAGGCCCAGATAGTCATCGAAAAACTTCGCAGCGACGTTTCGTCCTGCCTGTGCCTCAAACATCCGGAAGACAGTGGTGTCCACAACTTGCAGGGCTTCTCCCGCGGTCAGGTATCCACGCTGGGCCGGGATTAAGGATGACCTGTCGTACGCGGTCGAATGTCGGGTGAGTAATGGCTGGCCTGCGATGGGGTGCACACTGGTTCCGTTCTGTCAGAAGCACCGCGCGTTACTGTTCGATGCTTCTGCCATTCTGGCCCGGCAACCTCAAGGCGGATGCACCAAATCCCCCAGATAGGCTCAATTTCCGGCCAGATCCTGGCAAGTCGGCCCGCCAGCCATCCCTTGCTGAGTTAAGACGGCGCAATCATCAATTTGATAGTCTTTCGTCAGGGTTTGCTGGTGCAGCCCAAGGGGGAGACGTGTGATGTTGGGGATTCGAACAGCTGTTGTCATTGAGGACGACGCGGACATCCGCGGTCTTATCCAGGCAATCCTGGGTGCTTCGGCTATCGATGTCCGGACCGCACCCACCGGCACCACCGGTGTCACCGCCGTGCGCGAACACGACCCGGACATCGTGATTCTCGACTTCGGCCTTCCCGATATCAACGGCCTTGAGGTAATTGAGCGGATCAGAATCTTCAGCGATGTACACATCCTCATGCTTACCGGGCACGAAGAGATGGCAGAGAAGCTCACATTAGCGGGAGCCAACACGGTAATGACCAAGCCATTTCGTCCGGGTGCATTGAAGGCCCGCGTCCACGAAGCATTACAGCTTCCACTCCAAAAACCATAAAGCCGGTCTTCACGCAGTAAAAGGCCCACGTAACCGGACGATGCCGCACGATTTTCCGTCAAAACGGGCCGGCGATAAATCAATGTCGCTTCGATCTGACTCCGGGCTAGTTTGCACGAGCTCCAATTGCTGCCAAGCCCACCAGCCCGACAAAATTCCTGCTATCAGCAGTCTCCGCTGGCGGGGGAGTAGCGCTTCAGGGCGTCGACTGCGACTTCCTGCTACCTCGGACAGGGGGAACGCGATCACGGCCGCTACTCCGCTAGGAATACCAAAACCGGACGTTAGAAAATGCGCGCAGGCGGATCCCTCGGCGCACAGCTGACTAGGTCGGAGGATCGAGTTGATCGGGGCGTTCCAGGGCGGTCTGGATTTCGCGGATGATCGAGGCGAGGAATCCGGACGCGAGAAGCCCCGCACCCAGGGGCCCTGCGGAATTCTCGCCGAGTGCAGGCAAGCGTCCAAGCGCGGACCGTGCTTCGACAGCCATGTGCTCCAGCTGCCAGCGGATCTCGTGGCCAACGCTATCGGGTCGATCAGGGGCCGCGAGCCCAGCCGCCATCGCCGCGTAAGCGGCTGCCCCGAGAGCGTGCGCGCCCATGTGGGGGACCGCAGCGGCTTGGGCAGCAGCGCGTGCGGCCGCCACCGCGGCGGGATTGTTCACGCCCTGCGCTGCACGGCCCGCTATGAAACGTTGCCGAATTTCTCCGACGGTATCGAGCTCACCACGAGCGTAGGCCCGCGCTCGTGCGATGGCGTCGCGTGGGCGTCCATCTGCCGGAACTTCTGCCTCAAACAAGACCAGAACCCGCTCCGCGCAGTCCGCGGCCCACCCCGCGACAACGCGCCGATCGGCCTCGGTTAGCGTTTGAGGAGAAGTCATTCGACTACTTTCGCACACGCCCGATGCCGGTCGAGGAAGGGCGCACCCCTCGAATTGTCGCCCAGGCGAGGGCTGTCCAGTGTAGGCGGCGTTGCCGATGGCCGCACGGCAGAATCGCGTGTCGAGACCCCTGAATCTCTGATTGTGGACTCGCCGTCACTCCTGTCCGCGCTTCTCGTCGCCCTGTTATTCGGACACAACGGCTCGTAGTCTGGAATTGCCAAAACCGGAGTTTAGGGGGTCCCGTGACTATTCCGCCGCTACCAGAACCCGAGCCGTTTCCACCTGACCCCGGTCCGCAGGACCCTGGCTCGCCGGATCCAACATCTCCAGGTCCTGTCCCGGAATCTCCAGACCCGACATCTCCGCAGCCCCCTACGCCGAACCCTGATCCGGCACCGGGTCCCCTGCCGGAGCCCGGGCCGAAACCGCCGGATCCAGATCCGACGCGCAGGTCATAAACCCCACCAGTACCACCGGTTAGGGTCCTTCGGGCAGTCGTGTTCGGCGTGGAAAAGCTGGGGGGACGTGCACGGCAACGGGTAGCCGTAGTCCTCGGCTCCCACCGGTGTGATGTTGGGGACGCAGGGGACCTTAGTGCGATCCCAGTCCCACGTGTGCCAGGCATACCCGCGGTCGGAGTCGAGGTTGAAGTCTGGCACAGAGAACCCCGGAACCCCGTAAGCCGCGTCCGATGCCATCCGGCCAGCGAGGTATACACCGTAATCTACAGGCACATCATTGCTCAATCCATGTCGTGCATCGGATTCCGGTTGACTGCGGCAATATCGTCACAGTGGGGGCAGCCGGCGATGGAGAGGGATTTTCCACGTTCGGAAGGACCATCACACTCGAATGGTTGGGCCCCGAAATGCTCACAAAAGAGGGTGTGGACAGTGTCCACACCCTGGGCTTCGGATTCGGTTGTACCGGCCTCGGACTGGGCCGGACTGGGGATGTTTTCGAAAGAGTGGCGGACTTTCAGGGGGAGCGGCCGGTTCGAGTCCCACCTCGGGCACGTGTTTTCCCTGTTCAGGGGCTTGTTAGCCTCTGAGTGTGCACAAACTGTTCACTTATGGGCCCCTTCGGGGGCCTTTTCTATTGGTGGCCGGTGCTGTGGCCGGTTGCCTCCTTCCTTTCGTGGATCGACGGGTTGTTGTTCGTTACCAGTTCATGGGCGTTTATGGCTCGGCCGACATGACCTGGGAAAAATTTGGTGCGGGTTTCTCTATCGCGTCGCTGGGTGTTCACCAGGTTCCTCCTTAGCGGCTGTAGGTGGCTGATCTGCTTATCCATGGTGGGTGCGGGGGAGGACGACGTGACTTGTGCATAACCAGTGGGAACTTTTGCCTCCGGACGCCCACAACCTGTCCGATAGTGCCCGACGGCGAGACGTTGCGCCTGCGTTGTAGCCCATGATGCTCACCGCCCTTTCTTCCATGGCTCGAGGGTTTACGTCGATAGCTGTTCATGGTTGCCGTCGGAGTCGGCTACATGACGGTGTGGATTCTTACCGCGATGGGCCGAAGCGAGGTGCTGCTGTCTGGCTGGTCTTTCATGGTTGTTCATTGCCGGCCTGTGGGATGACTGCATGACGGAATGATGAGCCGCCGAACCATCCTTAGCGGATAAGAGCCTATACGTCAGGCCCTGGTGCGCCTTGCCTTCTAGTGAACTGTCGCCGCTGGTGTCCGAAAGCCCGCGCGTCGGCATGGCCTCTTTCGGCCCAACTCGTTTCGAGGTCTCTGTGGCGATGCGCTGGGGTGTCCCTGTCATGTTGGCATCCAAGAGTTTCGAGAGCCGCCGTCGGAAACGAAGGAAGCGGGCCTTACCTCGATAGCCCGGCAGCTACCTGCCCAACGTCAGATTTGGGTGTACGCCAACCGGACAACTGGAGGTTGCTGTTCAAAACCGTGATGGCACAGATTACGAGTTCGGAGCGCGTGGCTTGCTCCGGTTTTGCTCTGCCGGAGCTTCGACAGATTAGCTGCCCAGCCCGTTGTGGGTAAGGGCCACACCATCAAAGGTTCAACCCTGGCGTGTGTGCGAAGAGTTAGGTGACGGTCTGCCCAAGCGCACTCTGTAGGATGTCGATGTCCTCTTCCGTAGTTCCTCCCGAAATTCCGACACCGACTTTGCGACCGTCCGAAAGCGTCGTGGGCGCCCCGCCACCGAAGGTGATTAGTTTGCTGCCGGAGTTGACGGCGAGGCCGTACAGGGGCTGGCCGGGCAGTACTTGGTTTGCCAGTTCCTCCGTGGCCACATCGAAGGAGGCTGCTGTGTAGGCTTTGCGGAAGGCCATCTCGAGGGAGTGCAGTGGTGCGCCGTCCATCCTGTGCAGGAGAACCGGGTTGCCATGTGTGTCTACGATGCTGACAACCACGTTCACGCCTGCTTCTGCGGCTGCATTTTCGGCTGCGGCGGCGATTTTTTCCGCTTCTTGAAGCATTTGTTGGGGTCCTTAGTATCCGGAGGATTGTTTAGGCTCGACGGGGAAGGGGTGTGGGCTGGCAGCAGGCCGTTGGTAGTCAGCTCGTTCCAAAGCCCGTCGGGTACTTCCTCTTCGAGCCATGAGTAGTTCTGTTTCTGTTGCTCGACGCTGCCGGCCCCCATGCAGACGTTGCTGATGGCTGGATGCGACGCTGCGAACTGGACCGCGACAGCGCCAAGGGATACGCCGTAGTCGCCGCAGAGATCCTCGATTGGCCGTACCTTCGCGATGAGTTCGGCGCTTGCGGGAGCGTAGTTGAACTGGGCGCCGCGGATTGTTCCTGTGGCCAGGATGCCGGATCCGAACACCCGTCCGTTGATGACTGCTATTCCTCGCGTCTGGCAAAGGGGAAGCAGCTCTTTGGCTGCCTCCTGGTCCAGGAGGTTGTAGGTTCCTGCGATCAGCGTGCAGTCGATGTCGACCATGTTCACCGCGTTGATGCATACGTCCACTTCGTTCACGCCTATCCCTATGGCGCTGACCACTTTTTGCTCACGGAGGGACAGAAGCGCTCTGAACGCACCCTCTATGGCTTCCTGAAATCGTTGACGGTGCCTGTCTCCGTGCGTCCACCGGTCGGTGTCATGGACGAGCAGTACATCGAAGCGGTCCGTCGCCATTCGCTGCATGCTGTCTTCGACTTGCCTCATGACGCCGTCATAGGAATAGTCGTATTCCATGCGCATCGGCGGCGTGTTTTTCCAAGGTCCGGCGTCGAAGGTGCCTGAGGGTGCGGGGTGGAGGGTACGGCCGACCTTTGTGACCAGTGCATACTCGTCGCGGTTCCGGTCCATCAGTTCATCCGCGAGCCGGTATTCGGCCAGTCCGTGCCCGTACATGGGAGCGGTATCAAACAGGCGGACGCCTGATTCCCAGGCATGGTTGACCAGATTGCGGGCTTCGGTGGTGGGCATGACTTTTCCCATGTTGCCCAGGGCTACGGAGCCAAAACCTGCCAACGTGGTTGACCAGCCGGCACGTCCGAAGGTCCGTTGGGCGGCGATGCTGAGTGGGGCCATTGGGTTCTTCTTTCACCTGGTGAACAGGCCGGTTTCCGTGCGCGGATGCACAGGATGAGGAGTGCTTTTGCGCTTGCCGCCCGCGTCCGGGTTGCAGACGCGGGCGGCAGGGGCGGTGCTGTGGCGTTTAGCGTGTTGCGCTTGTCAGCTGTTCGCCGGACTTTGTCTGGGCGGCGGATGAGCGCTCCACCAGGGCAGCGAACTCGTCGCTGGACATCACGTCGGCGTATTGTGCCTGGATGTTGCGCAGCGACTCCCAGTATTGGCCGTAGCCTTCGGGTGTTTCGTGATCGAATTCCGGGTTGCGGCCGTGGGTGTTGATCGGGATGGCAGTCCCCGCGTCGGCGACGACGATGACCTTGTAGCCGCGGTCGAACCCGTCGCGGGCCGTCGTGGGGACGCAATTGGCCGTCGACGACCCGATGATGACCAGATACTCCGCTCGGTCCTGCATCAGGTACTCGTTGAAAGCAGTCCCGTAGAAGCTGCTGTTGCGGTGCTTCTGGAAGACGGGTTCGCCTTTTTGCGGTTCGAATCCGTCGACGAGGGCGCCGTTCCAGGTGCCGTGGTTGAAGGGGGAATCCGGCTCGTTCCATGAAGGGTACTTCAGTCCCCAGATACCAAGGTCTGCGCCCTCGGGGTGCATGCCCCAGAGTGACCAAATGACCTTCATACCCTTTTCGCGGGCGAGTCCCAGGATCCTCTTTGCAGGGCCGAGGGATTCCTGGCCGGAGGGAGCGCCGCCGACGCTTTCGATGTAGTCGGCGCCCTTGGGATCGAGGCAGAGGTTCTGGATGTCCAGTGCGTGCACGACGGTCTTGCTGAGGTCGATGGTGTCGGGGATGAAGCGGTAGGAACGGTCGACGTACTTGTTGAGCTTGTCTTCGAAGGCGGTCATTGTCTTCTTTCCTCTCGATTTATTTCAGATGGTCCTGCGCCGGCTCTGAAGCGCCGGAGACGGGTTACCTTGGTCGTCCAGGACGGTCACTGACCGTTCTGCTGCTGGTTGGAGGTGGGATCCTGGCTGTGTTTGAAACCGGGGACCAGATCTTCCCAGTCGTATTCCTGGATAAAGAACTCGGCGGTGCTGTAAGTGCCGTCCATGGTGTCCTTCAGGCTCTTTGGTCCCACGAAACCGACCGTTTTCCAGCCCATCTGGTCCTTATTTCCCCCGTAGACGGGATCGCCGTAGAAGCCTTGGCGGACGTGGAGGCAGAGCGTGTCGAAAAAACTCTTGCCTTCGTCGGTGTTGCCCTGGAGGCGTGAGTAGTACACCTCTCTGGATGTGAGGGACACAGGGACGGGTTTGGGCGCGCCGCTGATTTGTTCGAGCACTTCGTCCTGAATCTGGTCGGAGGCCTCTTTGAAGGACGGGGCGCGCAGTTCCCGTGCCTTCGTGTCCAGCTCGAGGATGCCTTCCCGGTACAGGCGTTGCATGTTGGCGTTCCGGGCCCGGGCTGCGTGGGCATCTTTATCTGCCAGTTGCAGGAATCCGCTTCCGTCGGCTGCGGCGTAGAGGTAGTCGATGCCGGACAGGTACCTGTCGATGAAGACGATGACGCGTGCCTCGCGGGCCCCCGGATCGTGATCCGTGGGCATGATCCTGGCCGCTGCTGCTTCGATCGTGTCCCACTCGTGGTCGGTGAAGAATAGCTTTTCGGTCGTATCAGGATCGATGTGAATGGGTGCTATTTCCCAGTCAGCTTTTGACACCATTTGTTCTCCTCCTTCTAGGATTTTTTGATTGGGGACAGGTTCAGCCGTTCCGAGCGGCCCTTCATGTAGATGTTGGCGATGTAGTCCGCGCAGCGCCAGGAATGCGCCATGATCGTGAGCGTGGGGTTCACGCCGAGTGCGGTGGGGAAGCCTGCCCCGTCGAGGACGAAGAGGTTTTCGACGGAGTGCGTCTGGCCCCATTCGTTTAGCACGGACTTGGCAGGGTCGGTGCCCATCCGCACGGTGCCCTGCTGGTGGCAGGCGTTTCCGGTGAACTCGTCCCCGAGGTAGACGGGAATCGTCTTCTTCGCGCCGGCCGCTTGGAGGATCTCCTGGTTCTTGTCGATCTGCCACTTGCTCATGGCGATGTCGTTCGCGTGAGGTTTGTTGGTGATGCGCGCGACAGGCATTCCCCAGGCATCTTTGACGGTGGGGTCCAAGTCGACCCTGTTTGTCTCCTGCGGCATGTCCTGGAGGATGAATCCGATTTTCATGGAGTAGTCGAAGTAGTCACGGTCGGCGTCCTTCATGGCCTGTCCCCAGGTGGGTCGTCCGGGCATGATGGCGTTGATGGCCTGTCCGATCTGGGTGGTGGCGATGATCCCTCCGCCGATGTGGCCGCGGCTTTCGTCTGTCTCGTAGAAGTGGGTGGATCCGCCGCTTTGGTAGTTCCCGGTCCACCCGTGCAGCGGGTCTTCCATGTCCCTGTCGAAGAGTCCGACGGCGAAGATGTACTCGTGGAAGGTGGCGTTCTTGCCGACCAGTCCTGAATCGTTGGCCAGGCCGTCGGGGAATTTGTTGGATGAGGACAGGAGCATGAGACGCGCGGATTCGATGGCGCCGAGTGCGAGAATGACCACCCGGGCGTCCTGTTCGATTTCCAGTCCGCTGGGGTCGATATAGATGACTCCTGTGGCTTTCCCGTCTTTTCCAACCTTGACTTCACGGACGAAGCTGTCGGCCCGGACCTCGAAGTTTCCGGTGGCCAGGGCTTCCGGGATGTAGGTCGTGGCGACGCTGGACCGGGTCTGGGTGGGGTCGCCGTACTGGTTCCAGAAGCTGGTCCGGTTGACCGCGGGCCGACCAAGCGCGTTGCCTTCGGTCAGGTGCGACATCGGCAGGGGGAAGGAGTTGATGCCGAGCTTGTTGGAGCCTTCGTAGAATTTCTTGCCGAAGCTGGTGGGGGGCAGCGGGGCACTGGGGTAGGCCTTGCTGCGGAAGCCTTCACCCTTGTCGGCGCCGGCGAGGCCGGAAATGCCGTAGCTCCATTCAACCTTTGTCAGGTAGGGCTCGAGATGCTCGTAGCGGTAGGGCCAGTCGGCCAGGCTTGCTCCCTCAAGTTCGCCGTGGAGGGAGTGGAAGATGAAGTCCGAGACACGCGGCCGCGGCATCCACCCCGCCATGTGACTCGTTCCGCCGCCGACGTTGGACGGCACGGGGGAGAAGTTGAAGATCCGTGCTTCGGATTTGTCATCGCTGCGGACGGTGCGGGGCATGAGGTTCACGTCCGGCCACAGGTAGCTGCGGTTCTGGAACTTCAGCTCGTCTCCCGAATAGTGCTCTTCCGGGCGCAACCAGGGACCTTTATCAAATCCGACGACCTTGTATCCGGCCTCGCTGAGTACTTTTGCTGCCGGCCCGCCGCCGGCTCCCAGCCCTACGATTACGACATCGACCGGGTCCATTTTTCGCTTCATTGCGCGAACCTTTCATGCTTTTCAGAGGAACTTGCTGGGTCCCGGTCCGGTGTCCATACCCGACCGGGACAGGTGGCCGGTCAGTACTTGCCGGGGCCGCTGAGGACGTTCTTGAGGACTCCTTCGTGCCAGTCAACGTTGGACTTGTCCACGACGCCGGTGGGGATGCGGATGAACTGGTTGACTTCCTGGCCGAGGAACTCATGGGCGAAGAGGGTTTCGATCATCCGGCTGCCCATCTCAGAGCTGTTCACGTCCACGGTGGCGGTCAGTTTTCCGGCTTTGATGGCGTCCATGCCCGAGACGAGGCCGTCGGCGCCGATGGTGATGATGCCGGAGGTTCCGTCCCAGTGCTTCAGGCCCCGTGCGTCGATAGCCTGGGCGGCTCCCAGGGCCATGTCCTCGTTCTCGCCGTAGATGGCTTTAACGTCCGGGAACTTCGTCAACAGGTCCTGCGCAGCGGTGAGTCCCTTGTCACGGACGTACCCGCCGTCTGCTTCGCCGACAATCTTCATGTCCGGGTATTCAGCGATGGCCTTCTTGAAGCCGAGCTGACGCAGCTTGGTCCAGTCGGACCCCGAGGGGCCCATGATCTGGATAATGGAGCCTTGCCCCTTTAGCTGCTTGGCAATGTACTGCCCGGCGAGGTACCCGGACTGCCACCGGTCGTCGTAGCCGATGTTGGACACGGTGGACAGGCCGCCGGTGGGGTTCTCGGCCTGGGAAGGGTTGGCGAGCTCTTCGGTGGAGTTGAACTGGTAGAAGTCAATGCCCTTGGCGGACCCTTGCTTGTACAGGGCCTGCATGGTCGAGGCGTTGGCGGCTGAGCAGACGAAGACGGCGTCGAACTTGCGGGCGATGTATCCCTGCACGATGCCCAGGGTCTCAGTGCCGGAGTGGGCGTCGTTCAGGGCTCCCTGGCGTTCCCACTTCCACTTCACCCCAAAGCGGTCCTCGTATTCCTTCATCTTGTTCTGGGCGGCTTTTTCAACCTGGGTGTAAAACTCGGAGAGGATTGGCGGGGCGAATCCGACCTTGATTTCACGGCCGTTGACGATCTTTTTGACTGTCTCGTCAGGGAGGTAGTCCGTGCCTCCGCCGCCGCTGGCTCCTGCGTTGGAGCCTCCGCCGGACGAGTTCACGGTGGTGCAGCCGGTGAGGAGCAGCGCTGCTGCTGTCGCCGTGCAGGCGAGGGCGAGACGGGCCCTGCTGCCGCGGCGGCCTGGCCGTGTATTCACTGTGGTTGAGCTCATCGTTGATGCTTCCTTCACTTGTGGATGGGGCTTTCTTGCCACAACTGCGTGGCTGGTTTGGAGTTGGGTTAGGCAGGGATTCCTTCAAGGACCGAGAGCTCTGCGCTGGCGCACCTTGGCGCTGATGACTGCGCTGAGGCGGTTGGCCAGGACGGCGACGACCAGGATGGCGCCGATGACAATCTTTTGATAGCTGGACGGGACGCCGACGAGGTTGATCAGGTTGACTGTTGCGGCCAGGGTGATTGCCCCGAGGATGGCGCCGAGGATCCGGCCGCGGCCTCCAGTCAGGGCTGCGCCGCCGATGACCGCGGCGGCGATCGCTTGGATCTCGTAACCGTTGCCGAGGTCAGCAGGGACGTTGGTGTTGCGGCCTGCCATGATGATGCCGGCGACTGCCGCTGCCAGGCCGCTGACGATGTAGGCCTGGGCGCGGATGCGGTCTACGCGGACACCTGATTGCATGGCGCCGGTCTTGCTGCTTCCGACGGCGAAAAAGTGCGTTCCGAGGCGGGTGGAGCCGAGGATTCCTCCGAGGACCAGTGCGACGGCAAGGGCGATCAGCATCGGAAGGGTGAGGGGTCCCACCAGCGGGGTCAGGCCGCCGATCGTGTAGAACTCGGGGACCATGTAGCCGATGATCGGAACACCTTTGGTCCAGATGTAGAGGATGCCGCTGGCGAAACCGAGCATGGCGAGCGTGGCGATGAAGTCAGGCAGGCCGAGCCTGGTGATTAGCAGGCCGTTGCCGATTCCGACCAGGGCACCTGTGGCCAGGGCGGCGAGCAGGGCTGCGATGAGCGGCAGTCCGTAGTTCATGGTTGTGGCCGCAACGCCGGCGCAAAGGGCCATGGTCGTGCCGATTGAGAGGTCGATTCCTCCGGAGATCAGGACCACGGTCATTCCCATGGCCAGGATCATGACGATCAGGCTGGTGTTGAGGAGGTTGTAAAGGTTGGATGGGTTCAGGAAGACCGGCAGTGCGAACGCGGAGATCAGGCAGATCAGAAGCAGCAGGGCCAATACACCGAGTGTCGGGTCCACCAGGAGGCGGCCGGCTGCCCGGTCCGTCAGGCTCTTGTTGTCCTTCATTGGGGTGGTGGTTGTGGTGCTCATTGTCAGTCCTGCTTCCCGGTGCTGAGCAAGTGGTTTTCGCGGTCGCTCTTGGTTGTTGGGGGCGGCGTTGACGATGTTCTGCCACCGCGCCTTCTGATGCTGCTGAGCGCGAACTGCTGGATCCGGCGATCAAAGACGACGCCCGCGACGATGCACAGGCCGGTGACGATGCTGAAGTAGACCGGGTCCACGCCGTTGAGCCGCAGCCCTTGCTGCAGGCTGGCGAGCATGAGCCCGCCGGCGACTGCAGCCCAGACTGAGCCCCTGCCGCCGGCGAGGCTGACACCGCCGAGGACTGCGCCGGCGATCGCAACGAATTCGTAGCCATTGCCGAGGAATGCCTGGACGGCTCCGAGACGGGATGCGAGGAGAACCCCGGCGGCGCCTGCGAGCAGGCCCGAAAGGACGAAGGTTTCGAGCCTGACGCGGTTGACGTTCACTCCTGCGACGTTGGCCGCTGATGCGCCGATGCCGATGGCGAAGATGCGCCGGCCGAAGATTGTCTTGATGAGGAAGAACTGCATGAGCACGAAGAGGATCGCAGCGATCCAGAAGGCATTGGGAATGCCGAGCAGGTTCCCGTACACGATCTCGGAGAAGCCGGGAGTCGTGACTCCCTGCAGCGGAACCTGCTCCGTGAGCACAATGAGCAGTCCGCCGGCGATGTTCAATGTGGCCAGGGTGACGATGAAGTCGTTGATGCCGAAACGGGTGATCATGAGCCCGTTGAAGAGGCCGAAGACCAGCCCCGTGCCGACGCCGACGAGAACTGCGATCCATGTGGGGGCGCCCGAGACCAGTGTCCACATGGTTGTGCCGGCGCTGAGCCCGGCCACAGTACCAACAGAGAGATCGATGCCGCCGCCGACGATGACGATGGAAACGCCCACGGTAAGGAGCAGGATGGGGATTGCGTTGTTAATGTAATCGCGCACGCTTCCGGGAGTCAGGAACACTGGCGACATGATCTGGAAGACGATGACAACGATCACAAGGGCGATAGCGATGGGGACGCCGGTAGTGGAAAGGACGCGGGAGGTGGTCCGCTGGAAGTTCATGATTCGGTCCTGCCTGCAGACATCGCGAGGATGCGGTTCTTAACGGCTTCAAACTGCCCCGAGACCAGCGCGTGCTGAACTTGGTCGACCGAGCCCACGAGGCGGCCCTTTTTCATGACCACGACGCGGTGGCTGAGTTCGACGAGTTCGGCGATTTCGGAGGCGATGACGATGGCGGCGCCGCCGTTGGCGACGAATTCACGGATCAGGTTGTGGACCTCGACCTTCGCGGACACGTCGATCCCTTGGGTCGGCTCATCGAAAATCAACAGGTCCGGGTTCGTGTTGAGGCAACGGGCGACAATGGCCTTTTGCTGGTTCCCGCCGCTGAGGTTGCGGATTTTCTCCCTGACGTCCGCCGTCTTGATACCAAGCCGCCGACGATAGTTTTCGGCCTGGGCGACTTCGTCCCTGTTTTTCAGAACGAACCCGAGCTGCGAGACACGGCCGAGGCTTGAGATGGAAATGTTCTCCGCAACCGACAGCTCGGGCAGGATGCCCAGCTGTTTCCGGTCTTCGGGGAGCATCGCCAGACCCTTC
Source organism: Arthrobacter globiformis (assembly GCF_030817195.1). NCBI lineage: Bacteria > Bacillati > Actinomycetota > Actinomycetes > Micrococcales > Micrococcaceae > Arthrobacter > Arthrobacter globiformis. Next base: position 2,307,652 of record NZ_JAUSYZ010000001.1, read on the forward strand.
CGGTAGGCGGCGCTCGATTCGGAGAACCGGACTGCTTCGCCTCTCAGGTGCACTGTTCCGCTGCTGATCTTGTCGATGCCCATAATGGCCCGGGCAAGCTCGGTGCGGCCCGCGCCCGCCAGGCCGGAAATACCCAGGATTTCTCCCTTGTGGACAGTAAGTGAGATGTCGCGAAGGATGTAGCTGCGGTTGACGTCGGTGAGGCGGAGCACTTCTTCGCGGGACTCTTCTGCCTCCGTCACGGCCGGCGCAGTGGCCATGGAGCCGAACTCCCCTGCTGCGATACCGAACATCATGGCCAGCAGATCGTCAACGCTGGTGTCGGACACGTTCACGGTGCCCACACTCCGGCCGTCCCTGAACACGGTCGCTGTATCGGCGAGCCCGTACAGCTCCTCCAGATGGTGGGTGACCCAGACCAGGGAGACGCCCTTGTCGCGCAGGCGGCGCATATGTTCGAACAGGTTGAGGCGCTCCTCTTCTTCCAACCCCGAGGTCGGCTCGTCCAGGATGAGAAGACGCGTGTCGAATGCCAGGGCCTTGACGATTTCCACGACGCGCTTCTTCAGGGCGCCGAACTCGCCGACCGGAAGCTTCAGATCTTCCCCGGATAGACCGAATTCCGCGGCAAGGTCACGAACGCGTTCCTCCATCCGGCGACGGTCCAGCCTCATGTTCAAGCCGATGAAGCGTGCGTTGACCTCTCTGCCGAGGAAGATGTTGTCCAGGGTAGTCAGCGCGGGGACCAGGGAGAGTTCCTGATGGATGGTGTTGATGCCGCTGCCCAAGGCATCGCTCGGACGGCGAAGCTCAAGCGGAGCGCCTGAGAGGGTGATCGTTCCGGCGTCTGGCGGGGTCAGTCCTGACAGGATATTGATGAGGGTCGATTTGCCGGCGCCGTTGCCGCCGAGCAGCGCATGGATTTCGGCCGGACGAACCTGCAGTCCGACGCTATCCAGGGCAGTAACGCCGGCATAGTGTTTGCTGATTCCATCGGCGTCCAGCAGGAATCCATCAGCAGCCGGGGCTGGGCGTTCAGTCACGCGATCGCTCCTTCTCATCGTTGAAAGTGGCGGTGGTAGAAGATCCCCAGAAGTGACCTGAATCACTAAGTGCCAATATAGTGGTTTCAAACAACAAAAAGCAATAGTCGCTTTCTGGATGCTTATTTTGGGGGACCCTTTTACCGCGCGGACAGGCGGCTCGCCTGCTCACTACCTTGGTTCACGGGAACTTTTGGAGCCTTCGGGGCCGGCCGGTGGCGCGTTCGGCGTCAAACATGCGCTGCTCTGACGCATCTCCTACCGTGCGCTCAGCCGCAGAAGCAGTTGCTTCGTGGAATATGTTTTGACAAACGACGGTCAGCAACTTGCCTGTCAGCAGCTGTTCAAGGCCGCAGGTCCGGGCGGGCACCGGCAGCCGAGAGTTAACGGGTGCGGAATTTGTAACAGATCACGTGCCGGTACTCCTGGGCTGCCGGCACGACGATGGAGGGAAGGCCGGGAAGCGCGGGAGAGTCGGGGACTTTTTGGGGTTCGAGGCACAATGCATGGCCCGCGGCGAAACTCACCCCGTTCCGCCCCTGGAGCGCCGGCAGCCGGTTGGCGCTGTAGACCTGAAGGGCTGGCTCCGTGGTGAACAGTTCAACGCTTCGACCGCTGTCTGGGTCATAGAGAATGGCGGCTCGCCTGAGACTGCCGTCGCTGTCGTCCAACAGGTAAGTGTGGTCCAGTCCCGGCCAAGGTTCACCGCCACCCTCCGGGAGGGCGTCGCCGATGCGTCGTTGCTGCCGGTAGTCCAGCGCCGTCCCCGGCACCGGCACCAGCGAGCCGGTGGGTATCAGATCCGCGCTGGTCGCCAACGTGTTGTGCGCCTGGATCATCAGCTGGTGTCCGGTGATGGGAACGTTGCCGCCCGCCAGATTCCAGTAGGTGTGGTTTGTCAGATTTACGGGAGTGGTCCGGTCGCAGGTCGCTGTCAGGACGACCCGCAGCTCATTGTCCTCCGACAGTGCGTATTCAGCGCGCGCATGCAGAGTACCGGGATAGCCTTCCTCCCCGTGCGGACTGACGTACTCGAAGATTACGCCAGCTCCAAGGCTGGGGTGACTTGCTGCCACAGACCATTCCACGCGGTCGAAGCTTCGGTGCCGGCCGCCGTGCAGGTGGTTGTCTCCCTCGTTGGGATCAAGCTGTAAATCCAGGCCGCCGGAAAGGAAGTGGCCGCCGGCGACGCGTCCGGCCACCCGGCCGATCGTGGAGCCAAGGTACAGGTTCGCATGCTGTTCGTATGGCGCCAGTCCGTCAAATCCGAGGACTACGTTCTCTGCCAGCCCGTTCCTGTCCGGGACGTTGAGTTCAACGAGACGCGCTCCGAAGCTGCTGAGTGTCATGGCGAGTCCATGGCCATTAGATACAGTGATTTCGTCAGGACCCATGGCACGCCTTTCTCAGGTGCTAAAGGGACTTCTCCAGCAGGGGCCGGGGTTCCGCGTTCAGGACTCCCGCCGGGTCGGCCAGGAGCGCCGCGAAGGCCAACTCCGCCGCACCCACCATGAGCAGGTCCGTTCCGAGCTTTGGCCGGCAAATGGTCACATCATTCCAGGCCGCTGGCAAGGCCTCGTGTGTGACGGCGTTGTGGAGGCGGTCCGGGTCGGTGGCGTAAAGGGACCCGAGAAAGCCGCCGAGGATGATCAGCCGGGGGTTGAGGATGTTAATCGCGCTTCCCAGGGCAATGCCGAGGAAATCGAGCTGGCGGTTCACTTCTGAGCGGACAGCCAGGGATTTGGCGGCAAACAGGGCCCGTTCAAGTTCTTCAGTGTCTGCGGACACCAGGCCAAGGACTTCCAACAGTGCTTCCCTGGTCACTTCGGACTCAAGGGTGCCGTGTGCGCCGGCGGTATCGGTCCGGCCATTGCTGCGTACCCGCATGTGTCCCAGTTCTCCCGCGTACCCGCTGGCACCGCCCAGAGCGACGCCGCCTGAGATAACTCCGCCGCCAACACCGCTGGCACCGCCGTTAAGGTAAATCATGTCGTCGATCCCGCGCCCTGCCCCGAAAGTCCTTTCCGCGAGGGCGCCAAGGCTCGCGTCATTCGCAGCTGATGTGGGGAAACCGGTGGCCTCGGTGAGCATCTCGGTCAGCGGTTCATCTTTCCACCCAAGATGCGGGGCCAGCCGGACGCGGCCGCTTTCCTGGGAGACGAGCCCTGGCACTGCGACTCCAACGCCTACAATCCGGTTCTCAGAGTTCATCCCCGCGCTGATCGCTTCAATGATGGCTGAGGTGATATTGACAGCTTCCCTTACCGTGGGCGGCTTCTCTGTTGCATACCGGATGCGGTTCAACACTGTGCCCCCCAGGCCGACCACGCCCACGGTAACGGCGTCAACTTCAGGGTTCACCGCAATCGCCACAGTGCTTGCGGCCGTGCGGACCACGGAGCTCGGGCGACCGACCTGGCTGGTGGCTTCCGGCAGGGCTTCGAAGACGAGCTGAAGATCAATAAGCTCCCCGACCAAGGCAGCAATGGTCGATCTGTTCAGGCCTGTGCGGCGGGTAAGTTCCGCGCGCGGAACACTTCCTGCATGGTGCACAAGGGTAAGAATCGTGGAGAGGTTGTGCTGGCGGACGCTGTCCAGATTGTTGCCCATCCTCGTTGCCCCGCGCGGCGGTTCCTGGCTGGGCGAAGTGCCCTTACTGACCGGCAATGCATTCTCCAACCTCATCGTGCGTCCAACCCCTCAAGAAGGACACCGTCCATCTAAGAGTGAGCGGTGCGGACCGCAAAGTCCACTCCGCATCTGGGATCGCTAATCCTAATATGTGGTGAGCTTGAACAAATTGCCTTTCCAACCTATCCTTCCAGTATGACCTACATCACAGCCGGCCCTTCGAATGGCGGTCCTATCCGCACAGGCGTCGTCGGATACGGGCTTGCAGGTAAAGTCTTTCATTGCCCGTTCATTGAAGCTAGCCCCGAATTCTCGCTGGATTTCATTGCAACAAATGACCCCGAACGCAGACGCCAGGCGAGCCGTGACTACCCTCGTGCCGCCATTGTTGCTGATGCCAACGAACTCCTGAAGCATGCGGCCGACCTGGATCTCGTGGTGTTGGCCAGTCCTCCCGGCGCTCACCTCGAGCAAGGGTCGGCTTTCCTCGACCAAGGTGTGGGAGTGGTCGTGGACAAGCCCTTCGCCGCTTCGGTGGCTGAGGCGGAGGAACTGATCAGTAAAGCGGAGGAAGTGCAACGGCCCCTGGCGGTGTTTCAGAACCGCCGCTGGGACGGCGACTTCCTCACCGTGAAGAAGATCCTCGCCGCAGGTGAGCTGGGTGAGGTGTACCAGTTCGAATCCAGCTTTGAACACTGGGCGCCAAAGACCGAGTCCAGGTGGCAGGACGTCACGCCTGCAGCCCTGGGCGGCGGGGTGGCCTATGACCTGGGAAGCCACCTGATCGATCAGGCCCTGGTCCTTTTCGGGCCGGTGTCCGCCGTACGGGCAGACCTTCGAACCGTCCGGGAAGGCGGCGGAAATGACGATGCCAGCTACATCGAATTAACCCATGAATCCGGGGTGCGCTCCCGCTTGTGGATGAGCAGGGTCGGCGCCCAGCCCGGTCCCCGGTTCCGTGTTCTCGGCACAGCAGGAGCGTACGTTTCCTACGGCTTGGACGGCCAGGAACCCGCTTTGGCCGCCGGCATCCTGCCCACTGATGAACGTTACGGAACGGAGCCCGCAGAGACATGGGGAACGCTGGGTGTCTCCGCCCCCGGATATCCGGCACCCTCAAAGGTTCCCACCGAACGGGGCAATTACCCGGCCTTCTACCGGGGGGTCGCTGCTGCCGTGCAGGGGACAGGGCCCGTACCGGTCGAACCGCATGAGGCCCTCGAAGTCGTCAAGATCCTGGAACGCATCCACAGCGAGCCGCAGCAGCCCTGAAACGCAGCCGCCCACGGCCGCCCGCCTCTGGCGGCGGCGCCAAAGACCGTCACGGTGCCGGGGCCCAGGACCCGTCGCCGACTCTTCGCCCATGCGAAAAACACTCAACACCAACTAGCCCAAAGAGGTGCTAATCATGGCAGTACAACCAACCCCCGAGGACCGTTTCACCTTCGGCCTGTGGACCGTCGGCTGGACGGGGGGAGACCCGTTCGGCGTTCCCACCCGGGCAGCGCTCGACCCGCTGGAAGCCGTGCGCAAACTCGCAGAGATCGGCGCCTACGGCATCACCTTCCATGACAACGACCTCATACCGTTCGAGGCCACCGCCGCGGAACGCGAGCTCATCCTGAAGAACTTCAAAGCAGCCCTCACCGAAACGGGACTCAAGGTCCCCATGGTCACCACGAACTTGTTCAGCCACCCCGTCTTCAAGGACGGGGGATTCACGTCCAACGATCGCTCGGTCCGCCGCTACGCGCTGGCGAAGGTCCTGACGAATATCGACCTGGCCGCCGAATTGGGCGCCGAAACGTTCGTCATGTGGGGCGGCCGCGAAGGCAGCGAATACGACGGATCCAAGGACCTCTCGGCTGCCCTTGACCGGATGAAGGAAGGCGTCGACACGGCAGCTGGTTACATCAAAGAAAAGGGATACGGCCTCAGGATCGCCCTCGAGCCCAAGCCGAACGAACCCCGCGGCGACATCTTCCTTCCCACTGTCGGCCATGGCCTAGCCTTCATCGCCCAGCTCGAACATGGCGACATCGTAGGGCTGAATCCGGAAACTGGGCACGAGCAGATGGCAGGTCTGAACTTCACCCACGGCATCGCCCAGGCGCTGTGGGCTGGAAAGCTCTTCCACATCGACCTCAACGGCCAGCGCGGCATCAAGTACGACCAGGACCTGGTGTTCGGCCACGGTGACCTCACCAGCGCATTCTTCACAGTCGACCTGCTCGAGAACGGCTTCCCTAACGAGGGACCGCGGTACGAAGGTCCGCGGCACTTCGACTACAAGCCCTCACGCACGGACGGATATGACGGAGTTTGGGATTCAGCCAAAGCCAACATGTCCATGTACCTGATGCTGAAGGAGCGCGCCCTGGCATTCAGGGCAGACCCCGAAGTGCAGGAAGCACTCCGAACGTCCGGCGTCTTCGAACTCGGTGAGCCAACGCTCTCAGCAGGGGAAACCCCCGCTGAGCTGCTCGCGGACCGCTCGGCGTTCACAGAGTTTGATGCCGGAAAGGCCGCGGAGCGCTCGTTCGCCTTCATCCGGCTCAACCAGCTGGCCATGGAGCACCTGATGGGTGCGCGATAGCCACGGATCCCCTCGCCGCCGGGCACGGGATCCGTGCCCGGCGGCAAACACCACAAGCAGAGGAGATCAGCCAATGCCCCTGGTAGCCGGTGTGGACAGCTCCACCCAGTCCTGCAAGGTGGTCATCCGCGATGCGCGCAGCGGTGCCCTGGTTCGCCGAGGTTCAGCCCGGCACCCGGAGGGGACCGAGGTCGACCCCGAAGTCTGGTGGTCCGCCCTTCAAAAAGCCATCAGAGCCAGCGGAGGTCTTGATGACGTCGCAGCCGTTTCGGTGGCCGGACAGCAACACGGCATGGTCTGCCTCGACGCCGACGGACAAGTCATCCGGCCTGCGCTCCTATGGAACGACACCCGGTCGGCCAGCGCGGCTCAGGCACTCATAACGGAAGCAGGACCAGATGGGGCCAGCTACTGGGCGACGGACATCGGGACCGTTCCTGTTGCCTCTCTCACCGCGACAAAGCTGCGTTGGCTTGCTGAAAACGAACCGGACAACGCCAGTCGCACCGCAGCTGTCTGCCTGCCCCACGACTGGCTGAGCTGGCGGTTGGCCGGCTACGGGCCAGGCTCTGGCGCTGCCGGCCTCGATGCCCTCCGTACCGACCGTTCCGACGCATCAGGCACAGGCTACTGGTCTCCCTCAGCCGGGAGTTACCTGCCCGAGGTACTGGAACGGACGCTCGGCCACGTGCCCGTCCTCCCCAAGGTACTCGGTCACCTGCAGGCAGAGCACAAAACGCCATCCGGCGCGCTCATCGGCCCCGGGGCCGGGGATAACGCAGGAGCGGCCCTCGGCGTGAATGCCGGAATTGGCGATGTCATTGTCTCAGTAGGCACGTCCGGCACCGTGTTCGCCGTGTCGGCCACTCCGACAGCAGACCCCGCGGGTCTGGTGGCTGGCTTCGCCGACGCCACCGGGAACTTCCTTCCCCTGGTGTGCACGCTGAACGCCTCAAGAATCCTCGATGCAACGACGAGGATCCTTTCCGTTGATTTACCGGAACTGTCTGAACTGGCGCTGGCTGCGCCCGTGGGCGCAGGAGGGCTTGTGCTTGTTCCATATTTCGAGGGTGAACGGACGCCGAACCTCCCGAACGCCACCGGTTCCCTCCACGGAATCACCCTCGCCAATTTCAACCCACCCAGCCTCGCCCGTGCATCCTTTGAAGGCATCGCTTGCTCCCTTGCCGACGGACTCGCCGCCCTTACCGCTATGGGGGTCACAGTGCAGCGCATCATCCTCATCGGTGGCGCTGCGCGCTCTGAAGCGCTGCAACAAGTCACCGCGGGCGTCTTTGGGATGCCCGTCGCAATTCCCGAACCCGGCGAATATGTCGCCGACGGAGCAGCGCGACAAGCCGCCGGAGTACTCCTTGGAAAATTTCCCGACTGGTCACTCGGCGCGGCCAAGAAGATCACCACCGAAGCGACGCCGGAAGTACTCAAACGCTACCGGGCGGCTGCCAACCTTGCCGCCATTGCCTGAGCAACACGACTCACTCATTCTCCGTGCGGGGCCCCTGACCGGCTTCTTGGCTGGTCGCCGCCTAGCCTCTGGACCCGATTGAGAAAGTGACCGGTGCGGTTTTGGAGGCCCATAATCTGGCGGAGGACGACGGCCGCCGGGCCCGGGTTGATCTCATTGGCCGGAGGTTCCTTTCGCACGTTCTCGCAGCACAGAAAGTCGGCGCAGATTAACGTGCCAACGGTGTTTCCGTCACGACCGGACGGGCCAGCGCGCTTGGCCACCCAAAGGAGCACATCCTCCTGGAGAACACATCCCGGCACAACTCACAGAGCACTGAGCGGTTCTTCTTGGCACCGCCCTCGGGCGCGCGGAGCATTATCCCGGTCACGTCTTGGGGCCCGGGCACTACCAAATACCCCCGAAGCGGCATCTTCTCGTCGCGCCAGCCCAGGAGGTCCAGGCTGTCCCATGCCCGGGAATCGAGGTCTTTGGGCAGGGTGAGCCTTGCGGCCGACGAACGGGTTGCCGCCGGCGCGGTTCGGCTCGCAACCTACTGCCGCGACCTGGAAACAGTACGCACGAACGGCCGAAGGCCGGACCCAGTGGCGGTCCGGGCCGAATTGTCCGGGGTGTCCGCCACGTTATCCGGGATGCCTCCCGGCCCGGGCATTTTCCACCCCAACACCAAGGTTCTCAGCCCTGAACCGGCAGCACGCTTCGCGAAGTTCCTGAAGCGGAGCACGATCCAACATGAAGGGGACCACCATAAGGAGCCGGAAGGCCTCGAGGGTTTGCTCAGGAGCGGACTTCCACTTCGCCGATCATGCCCATGTAGTCGTGGAGCGCGCAGATGTAAGCGAACTCGCCGGCCTTGTTGAACGTGACCGTGAACTTGGTGCCCGGTTCCATCAGGCCAGAGCTGAGGTTCCCGCCCGTGAAGTTTTTGGGATTGCCGACGGGGGCGAAGATGTTCGCAGGCTCGTGGCCGAAGGTGACGGTGTGAGGCGCACCCATTCCGGCGTTCCGGAACGTCACGGTGTCACCGACATGGACAACAATCTCGTGATGGACAAACCGCATCAGCATCGCGGTTTCGTTGTCTGTTCCGGCGATCACCTGGTGGTTGCTGGCTTGGTCGCGGGCTGCTTCCCATTGCTCCTCGCCGTCCCGCACAATCTTCCGTTCCTGCTTCCTGGTTTGGTGGTCGTACTGGTCCTGGCTGTACGGGTAGTCAGTACCGGCTGCCCTGACATGCACGGTTCCCTTCATCGCCGTGCCGTGGACCACGCAGTAGTAGGTGAAGGTCCCGGTGTGTGTGAACTTCAGGGCGTAATCCTCCACCGCTTTAAAGCCAGTGTTGGAGACGTTGGCCATGATTCCTGAGTTGTAGTACGAGTGGCCGTCATAGGCGCTGCTGCCCTGCCGACTCAGCTGTTTCGGATTAAACGGGTTGAACGGCTGGAGCTTCTGGCCGCGAGCCAGGAAGGTCACGGTATGGATTTCTGCGGAGTTGGCCTCCCACGTGATCGTGTCCCCGGTGTTGATGTAGATGTTGGACGGGAGGAAGGACATGCCCTGGATGGCCTGGTCCGGTGATTCCGAGCCGACCTGAATGGTCCAGCTCTCGGGCGATGATTCCTCATCGCCGGCCACGGCGAAGCTACTGAGGGACAGCGGCAGGACCAGCGCCGCCACGGACGCAACGAGCCCGCGGACCAGGCGCGTCATTGGATGGGTAGTTAATGGGGAAGTCATGTGACTCATGCCTTCTACTCTGTGCGGGGGACCGCAGGCGGTCGGGACGAATTTCCGGCGTCCGGAGCCCGGATGCCGGAGTGATGCCCGCGCGGCGAGAGTCCGTCGAGACCCTTCTGCTGTCCGCTGTAGCCCAGCCCAGAGAAGGAAGAAGGCGCCGGAACCGGGACCCGCCTCAGACGGGCGACGAAAACACTCTTTCGGTCCTCGGACGAATAAGGGGTGGTTCTGTGAGCCGGCAGAAACCTGATTCATAACCGATGCATTCAGACCAAGGCCCGATCGGTTCGACACTTCAAACGCAGTTCTCATACTGCTCCACGGGCCCAGAATTGTCGAGATCCCGTTGTAACTCACAGAGGCCTCCCATGTGACCGGTACTCAAAGAATCGTTGAGAATGCCCGCCTGGTTGCGCGCCGACATCATGCCGGCGTCAGCACTACCAGCCGCTGCTCCCGCCGGCGACCGCAGAAGCGCGCTAGCGACCTCTGCTCGATTGGTCATCCCCCTGCGGTTAAGCAACAAGAGAAGTCACCAGACAATCCGCGATTCCCGCGTCTACTAACGCACTGGCCGAATGCCGAATGCCGATAACCGGCCTTTCGTCAAGCTATTGTCCGCGGCGGGGGAGGTCACGCCGTCTTTCCCGTAAGGCAGCGGGCCTGAAGGGGCGGGTTTGTGTTGAAGAATCCGAGATCGCGGTTGGACAGGACTGGATCCCAGCGGCTCGCGTGGAGCGGTCGACTACGCCGTGGGCAGTGGGGCAGACCGCTTTATCCAGGTTCCGCTTTTGACCAATCTGTTGCCCGCGCCGGCACTGACACATAGGCTCAACATGTGAGTGGCGGGGACGGCAATCCGACAAGCGGATCCGGCCCGCGAGCCGTGAAGGAAAAAAGCATGGCAACAGGTACGGTCAAGTGGTTCAACGCCGAAAAGGGCTTCGGATTCATTGCCCCCGACGACGGAAGCGCTGACGTGTTCGCACACTTTTCAGCAATCGCATCCAGCGGTTACCGCTCCCTGGACGAGAACCAGAAGGTTCAGTTCGACGTCACCCAGGGCCCTAAGGGTCCGCAGGCGGAGAACATCCAGCCGCTCTAAGTGGTTCTCAGGAAGCTGGCCGGCTGCAAACCGGCCAGCTTCTCTGTTTTCACCCAGCCCCGTTGCCGCACGCATCGCGGCACGACCACAACGGAGGCCCGCCAGCCAAAAGGCAACCGTTCTGAATGTCCAACAATTCCATAACAGCAGCAGCGGGTCTGGCACCCATAGCCGGCGCATCCAGAACCACTGTCGTCCCTACTTCGTGAATTCGGACTCCGTGCCTGCCTCGGCGGAATAGCACAGGACAGCGAAATCCTCTACAAGGTTCAGTAACCGCTTCGAGCCCTTCAACGGCTCACACGTTTCGGCTTCGTGCACGGCCCAGAGCCCCTACCCCTGAGTGATTTTGGAACGCCGATAACCGGCGTTTTCGTCAATACCCAATCGCTCCTCCGGGCGGGGTCTGGCGTAACCTCAAGGTCATTGCTCGAGAGGGATGAGCAGGACGGTGCAGATTCCCAGGGCGGCAAGGATGATGACGCTGGCCGCGACGGCGGCGGTCGAAGCGACGTCCGCTGTAATTGCTTCACCTTTGATGCCGTTGATGGCGCGGTGAAATCTCCGCTTGCGGGTGAGGTTGATAGCCAGGGCCGTAACGATGGCGGCCGCTACGAGCGTTGCCGTGAACCAGCCATGGTCGGGCATCCAGCGAAGGAAGATGGCGGCTGCGACCGTTAGGGACAGGGTGGTGCGTCCCCAGGCCATGTCTGTGCGTTCAGGCTGGAGTCCGGGGTCGCCATGGATTGGTGTATCAGGTGGTGGAGACATGGATCAAACGGGGCGCACGAGGACGAAGACCGTCATGATGGCGGCGACGAGGCCGCCGACGATTGCCAGGACCGGGGCAATCCAAGGCAGTGGAAGCGGGTCCTTGCGGCGCATGGAGCGTTCGACATTCAGCCAGCGGAAGAACGAGCCCCCGCCGATGAGGAGCGCGAGAACGAGGAGCAGAACGGCGACCGTTTTGCGCAGTCCGGGGCCGAATAGATCGGCCATGAAGGCTTCGACGGCGACACCACCGGCGAGCAGTGACAAGGAGGTGCGGATCCACGCCAGGAATGTGCGTTCATTGGCCAAGGTAAAGCGCGGGTCCGGTTCGGTGCCGCCGCCCAGGATCCGGCTGGAGAGTCCGGTTCTTTCACCGCCGCTGCGGGCATCTAAATTCTCCATGGGCGGTTCCTTCCACGTTCATCGTTCGTCAGCGCAGGCGAGTGCGGAGGTCGCGTTGCGACCTCCGCACCGAGTTCCTGGGGTGTTGTTTTAGGCCTTCGTGATTGCCTCTAGTGATGCTGCCTCGGCTCCGGCGGCAGGGGCGGGTGCCTCGGGTGAGAAGCTTGCGGCTACGTCAAGGCCGAGCCGGCGGCGGTCGCGCTGCTGGTTGACGAAGACCAGGGCCAGGACGCCGAACGTCAGCATGAGGCCCCCAGCCAGGGCGAACGCCGCACGGTAGCCGTCTGCCGGGGTGGCTGCACCGCCGATCAGGAATCCGGAGACTGCCGGTGCGAACACGCCACCTGTGGTGAGGACAGCGTTCGCGATGGAGAGGTTAGCGCCGCGCTGTCCGATGGTGGTCAGTTCTGCCACCACCAGGTAGGTGATGGCGAAGAGCGCCGGTGCGGTACCGAAACCGAAGACCATAAGGGTAATGGACAGAACAGGGGACGTGGTCATGGTTGCCCCTACCAGGCAGGCTCCGGCGAAGGCGCCGGCACTGCCGAGTACCCAGCCGCGGGCCTTCCTGGTGGGAACGCCCTTGAGGTGGAGCCGCTGGGTGAGTGCGCTGAGGCCGACGGTGGCAATGGTGCCCCAGGCGGCGGGCAGGGCGATCATGGCACCGGACTGCTGTCCGCTGAAGCCTAGGACGTTTTGGAAGTATGCCGGTCCCCATGACATGGCGAGTGTGAAGGTCCAATAGCCGAAGAAGGACGCCAGGACAGCGAAGATCCAACTGGGGGAGAGGATGGTGCGCCAGTAGCGGATCTTGATTTCGGCCACCACCGGGGTCTCTTCCGGGGCGATGCCGTCAATTTCCTGTTCGGCCTTCCGGCTGGTGTACGGGCCTTCCTTGCCCATGATGAACCAGAAGACAGACCAAACCAGTCCCACGATGGCCAGCACGGCAAAGGCGGTCTGCCACCCAAATTGTCCGATGACCCACGCCAGGACCGGTGCGAACGCCACAATGCCCAACGTCACGCCGGATGATGCCAGCGCGGCGGGGGTGGCGCCCTTCTTCTCGGGGAACCACTTGTAAATGCCATGCATCAGGACCGGCGCCAGCGGGCCCTCGCCGGCGCCGAGCAGCAGGCGGCTTGCCCAGAGCGCGGGCAGTGAGGCGAACAGCAGGATGGGAACCTGGGCCACGGACCACAGCAGGCATAGGACCAGCAGGATCCACTTGCTGGATACCTTGTTGGCGATGGGAGCAGCAACGATCTGGGCCACGCCGAAGGTCAGGAACATGGCACTGCCCACCAGGCCAAACTGCTCGGGTGTGATGCCCAGCTGTTTCATCAGGGGGACGGCCGCGATGCCCAGGACTGCTTTGTCAGCCCAGCTGAGCATCATCAGGAAAAGCAGGCTGAACGTCATGAACCAGCCGTAGCGGTTGCGCTTGGCCCGGGACCAGGTCCGGGGGTCGCGGGAGGTCGCGGAGCCCGGCGTCATATGGGGAGTTTCAGACACGGTTTGCCCAATCGTTGAAGGGGAGTCTTTGCCGGTTCAGCGGCGTTTCCTCGACTCTAGGCTCGTGTGACCGGCCTTAAATTTGAGCTTTCCCGTTGGGCGGAAAGCCACTTTTTGGGAGCGTCGCACACCGCCGATGCTCCCGCCGTCGGCCCGTCCCAGGAACACCAGCAGGGCCATCCCCAGAGTGCTCAATCCACATGTCAGCCACCAGGTGGTGCCCCAGCCGCCGGTGGTGGTGGCGAGAAGGGCAAACAACATGGGTCCCAGAAAGTTTCCCACGTTAAAGATCTGCTGCGTCAGCCCCAGCACGGCGGTGACAGAACCGTCCGCCGGTGCGATGCGCACCGAGTAACTGGTCACCGCGGCAGGGATGAGGCCCCCCACGGCGGAAAACAGGGCGATGAGGACAACCTGGACGAGGATGCCGTTCGGAACGTTTTCCCAGCCGACGGCGAACGTGGCCACGGAAGCGGCGGACATCAAAGGGAAGGTCCAAAAGATAGTTCTGCGCTCTGACAGGCCGCGTTGGATCAGTGGACCGGCGCTGAGGGCCCCGACGGCGTTCACTCCTCCCACCATGGCGCTGAGGATGCCCGGCCACGGACCGTCGAGCCCCGCAGAACGATAAATTGACGGCAGGAAGCCGAGTACCGCCATCCACTGCGCCGTGTAGCAAGCGAAGACCACGCCTATGATCCATGGCCTGCGGGTGGCCACAGTGCGACCCACCCTGCGGAGCGCGGAGCGGAGCCCGGCCTCGGCAGGGGGCACGTCCTTCGGCACCCGGCGCAGCAGCAGCGGCACCGGCAGAAGCGTGAGAACGGCCATGACCAGCCACCATTCGCGCCAGCCGGCGGCCTGCAGGAACACAGCACCCGCGGACAGGCCGAGCAGCGTGGCCGTTCCCTGGAACGTGGCCCAGCTTGCCAGCGCAACGTTCAACCGCTGGGGAGGGGCCACTTTGCGGATGAGGGCAGGGGCGACGACGACGGCCAGCAGGAAGCCGACGCCCTCCAAGGTGCGTGCTGCCATCAGCCATTCGGTGCTGGGTGCGGCAGCACCCAGGGCGGAGGCAGTGCTGAGCAGGACCAGGCCGGAGACCAGGAGACGGCGGAGGCCGGCCATCTCACCGCCCACAGCCGTGGCCAGGCCGCCCACCATGCTGGCCACCTGGATGATGCCCAGCAGCAGCCCGGCCTGGATCAGTGAGGTGCCGAGATCTGCCTGAATGGTGGCCAGGGCGGCAGGAAGTTTCCAGATGTGCATGGCCGCGGTGATGCCGGCAACGAGGACGGCAAGCCAGGCCCCGTCCGTCGTCGCCTTTGCGTCACCGAGTGGTGTGGTGTGCGACGGCAGTGCCAAGAGTGTGGTCCTTGCTGCAGGGTGAGGGCGGTCTTCCTTAAGTCAGGTTCCTGTCAGGCCGGGGCGAGGACGGGACTGCCGATGTGGAATCGCTGGCCGCTGACAGCGACATCCACAGGGCCATCAAAGGTTGAGGCTGCGCGGCTGCCCCACCACTCCGGCTCCGCGCGCCCGGCCAGATGTGAAAGGACAAGGCGCCCCACGCCGGCAGCGGCGGCCACCCGGCCCGCTCCCTCCGGCGTGGTGTGCGCGATCTGCTGGTGGTTCAGAAACTCCGGCGCAAATCCCTTGCCTGCGTAGAAGTCCAGGTTTACCGCTTCATGCACCAGGACGTCCGCGCCGTCGGCGAGCACCACCATGGACTCGCATTCGGCCGTGTCCCCGGAGAACACCACGGTGCCGGCGTCCGTCTCGAAGCGGAACGCCAATGCAGGCCGCACGGGCGGGTGCTCCACCAGGATGCCGGTGACCTTGACCCTGTCATCCTCGTAGACGTCAAAGGGGCGGGCCGCCTCCGGTGACTCATGTGCGGGCGTGGCCAGGTCCACAGAGCGCACCAGGGAGGCCAGGTCCGGGCGCGCCTCATCATGGACCCGGATATCGATGTCGTAGGAGAAGGCCTGCAGGGAGTGGGACACCAGCTCACCTGTGCCGGAAAGCCCGAAGCCCCCGTCGCGGGTGGCATCCTTGCCCGGGCCAACAATGGAAACAGGGCCGGTGAAGCCCTCAACCGGGTTCCCCCAGTTCCAGAGCAGGAAGCCGGGAAGTTCCACCACATGGTCCGAGTGCAGGTGGGTGACAAAGCCCGCCACGAAGTCCTTGCCGCGAAGGCCTGCCTCATGGGCGGCGCGGGAGCAGCCGAGGCCGAAGTCCACCATGTAGAAGGCATCGCCCACCACCAGTGCGCTCGAGATGCCGTTTTCCGGTCCGCGGATGGCCGGGCCGGCGGCGGTGCCAAGAGTGATCAGTTCGACGCTCACAGGAATATCCTTTGCAGATTTGTGGGGTCAGGAGTGGGGGCGGGCATTGATGACGCGGGTTTCCAGGTATTCCTCCAGCCCCCAGCGGCCGCGCTCACGGCCGACGCCGGACGCCTTCCAGCCGCCGAACGGGGCGTCCGGTTCCACCAGGGTGTGCTGGTTGACCCAGACGGTTCCGGCCTCAAGGCGTGAGGCGGTGGCGTAGGCACGCTCCTGGTCCGGGCTCCAGACGGATGCGCCCAGCCCGAATTCTCCGGCGTTCAGCCCCGCGATGGTTTCGTTGAGGTGGTCGTATGCCACGATGGGCAGCGCCGCCCCGAACTGCTCCTGTTCCACCAGGTCCATGCCGGGTTCGGCGTCGATCACCACAGTGGGGGAGAGGAAGTAGCCGGGCAGGTCGCAGCCCGGAGCGCCGCCGGTGATGATGCGGGCGCCGGCGCCCACGGCGGAGTCAACCAGGCCGCGGACCAGCTTGAGCTGGGACTCGTTATGCATCGGGCCCATGGTGGTACCGTCCGCGATGCCGTGGCCCAGCACATGGCGGGCCGCCTCGGCGGCGATGGCTTCAGCCAGTTCAGCGCTGCGGCTGCGCGGGACATAGACGCGCTTGACCGCCATGCAGACCTGGCCGGCATTGCGGAAGGCGCTGCCTACAATGCCGCGGGCCGTGACGGCGATGTCCGCGTCGTCCAGGACGAGGGCAGGATCATTCCCGCCGAGCTCCATGGTGACGCGCTTGACTGTTGAGGCCGCCTGCTGGGCGATGGAGATGCCCACCTCCGTGGAGCCGGTGAACGAGATCTTGCGGATGCCGGGCGAGGTACTCAGGGCAACGTTGACGGTCCGGCGCGAACTGGTGCGGGTTTGCAGCACCCCGGCCGGGAGGGCCTCGTTGAGGAGGTTTACCAGCGCAATGGTGGACAAGGGCGTGGACGGCGAGGGCTTGGCGATCACAGTGCAACCGGCCACCAGGGCGGGGGCGAGTTTCACGCAGAGTAGCGAAATGGGGAAGTTCCACGGCGTGATGGTGCCAACGATGCCCACGGGTCGGTACTGGACCTCCAGGTTGCGGTCGGCGCGCGGGTTAAGCTGCTGGGCTTCGTCCCAATCGAGGTCCGCGTAATATTCGAAAAGGCCTGCGGCAACGGAGAATTCCGCGGCGGCGTCGGCCTTGGGTTTGCCCTGTTCCATGGAGAGCAGGGTGGCCAGCGCGTCCAGGTTACGGCGGATCAGTGCCGCGCCTGCGCGAAGGGCGTTGCGGCGTCCTTCCCGGTCCGTAGCCCAGCCGGCTGACGCTGCACCGGCCGCCGCAACCGCGGCCTCAACGTCCTGCTGGGTGTTTTCTGGAGCGTGTCCAACGAGCTCAAGGGTGGCCGGGTCGTGGACCTCGTACTGGGCTGCCGTCATGGTTTGTCCTTTCGGCCGGGAGGGAATTCTTATCCCAGTGTCATGGCACCGGTCACATTTATGGATGACCTTTCCACTCAACGGAAAGCCTGCGCGATTGCCGGCGCCAGCTTGCCACTATGGAGTGAAGCACGTCACGCAAAACGAGGAGTCTGTATGTCCCAAGAGCAACTGCCCATCGTACTCACCGGGGTCTCCTCCGGCATCGGGGCTCGGACGGCTCGGATCCTCACCAGCCGCGGCGTCCCGCTGATTGGCATCGACCGCAACGCACCCACCGAGTTCAGCGGCACGTTTGTCCAGGCCGACCTCTCGAGCCAGGCCGGCATTGATGCCGCCGCGGCAGCAGTCGGGGCTGCAGCGCCGCACGGCATCGGGGGCCTTGCGAACATTGCCGGGGTCCCCGGGACCGCACCGTGGCGGACCGTGTTGGCCGTCAACGTCTTCGGCGTCCGCGGGCTGGTCCGGGCGCTGGCACCCTTGCTTGGCGAGGGGTCTGCCGTGGTGAACCTTGCCTCCAGCGTCGCCGTGAACTGGCGGGAGGTCAAGGCAAAGTGCTCCGCTTTCGCGCTTGCCGACGATCAGGCCGCCGCCCTGGACTCGGTTGGCGGCGATGACGAGGTGACGGGTGAGTCCTACCTCTTCTCAAAGCAGTGCGTCCGGGTCCTCACTGAGCACCTGGCCGCGGAGCTGCTGCCGCAGCGGATCCGCGTCAACAGCGTCAGCCCGGGACCCGTGGCCACCCCCATCCTCGAGGACTTCAAAAAGGACCACGGCCGCGACAAAGTCGAGGGAGCCGGCGCCCTGCTGGGCCGCTTTGGCGACCCGGACGACATCGCCCCCGTCATCGACTTCCTGCTGCGCCCCGAATCGGGATGGGTGAACGGATCGGATATCCGCGTGGACGGCGGCCTGGGTGCGTATCGCGGGTCCGGCCTGGCTGCGGTGTCCGGCTGAGCACCCTCGCCCACCGAACGACCCTTCAACGAACGACGCCGCTACCTTTGCCTTTTGTGCGCTAGGAGGCACCGCCGTCGGACCTTAAACTGGCACCACACGCACCACGCCGACGGCGGAACCGGGGTCTCTGATGCTCAGAAGGGTGATTTATGGCAAACGCAGCCCCGCGCGGCCGCACCGCCAGCCGTCCGGCCTCGACGGTCCGGTCCAAGCCGCTTTCGTCCGATGGAGGCGGTACTGCCACCCAGCAAGCAGCGAGCGTGACGTCACGCGCTCTGGCTTTGTTGGGCACCTTCGACGCCGAACACTCCGTCCAAAGCCTGAGCGCCATGGCCCGGCGGGCAGGACTGCCGGTTGCCACGGCGCACCGCCTTGCCGGCGAACTGGTGGCGTGGGGCGGCTTGGAGAAGCTGAACGGTGAATACCGGGTCGGGCACCGGATCTGGCGTCTTGGCCTGCTTGCCCCCGCGCAGCAAAACATCGCCGAGGTGGCTGCTCCGTTTATGCAGGACGTCCTCTTCGTCACCCACAACGTGGTGAACCTGTTCATCCTGGATGGGCAGGAGGTCCTTCTGGTGGAGCGGATGTCAGGTACTGGCGCAGGCCAGCCGTTCCGGCGGGTGGGCGCCCGGCTGCCGCTGCATGCAAGTGCCGCGGGCAAGATCATGCTCGCCTACGGGGCCAAGGACCTTTTTTCGGCTGCTGTCCAGCGGTTGGAGCCACATACGCCACGTACTATCACCAGCGAGACGGTGCTGGCAGCCGAGATCGAACGGGTTCGGGCGAACGGTTACGCCACCACTGAGGAAGAGGCAGGGCCGGACAATTACGGGCTGGCCGTCCCGGTGTTCCTGCCCAACAAGCAGGTAGTGGCCGCGCTGGGCATCGTCACCCGGGGCCGTCCTGCACCGGTGGGCAGCGTGGTTCCGGTCCTCAACATCGCCTCGCGGGGAATCGGCCGGCGGTTGGGTGTGGAGCATCTGCCGCAGTAGTTCTGGTTCTGTCCGCCTGCGGCAGGCCAGTCTTTCCGTTGGATGGAAACTTGGCCTCTGTCTGTGTCGTGGAACACCTAACCTCAAGTAAGCCCCTATACAGGCCGGATCTCCGGCCCAAGCCTGCGCGGCAGGCGAGCCGTTTCAAAGGAAGTGAAGACCCCATGACTGCATCTGCAGGAGCCACCATCGACGCCGTCGTCGATCAGGTAGACATTGTGGCGGACCAGGTGGTCTCCCTGGTGCTGCGACGGGCTGACGGCCAGCAGTTCCAGCCCTGGCAGCCGGGCGCGCACATTGATGTCCACGTGGGGGATGGCCTGGTGCGCCAGTATTCCCTCTGTTCCTCACCGGAGGAACTGGACCACCTGCGGATCGGTGTACTGCACGTGCCGGATTCGCGCGGCGGATCAAAAGCGGTCCACGCCCTGCTGGCCGGGACGCCGCTGACCATTTCCGAGCCGCGCAACAACTTCCCCATGCGTGAGTCGCGGCGCTACCTCTTCATCGCGGGCGGCATTGGCATCACTCCGCTGATTCCCATGCTTGAGGCGGCCGAGGCTGCCGGCAAGGAATGGACCCTGATTTATGGTGGCCGAAGCCGGAACACCATGGCCTTCGCGCAGCAGCTGGAGGACCGGTACGGCCCGGACCGCATCCGCATCATCGCCGAGGATGAGATGGGCCGCCTGAACCTTGACCAGATTCTCGCCATGCCCCGGGCGCACATGCTGGTCTACGCGTGCGGTCCCGGCGGACTGCTCGGCGCCGTTGAGGAACGCTGCATGGGTTGGCCACCTGGCGCCCTGCACACCGAGCGTTTCGTTGCCTCCACACTGGGTGCCGCCGCAGCCAACGCGCCGTTTGAGGTGGAGCTGGCCCGGACGGGGACCACCGTGACCGTCCCTAACGACAAGACCATCCTCGAAGCGGTGGAGGAGGTGGGCGTGCGCGTCCTGTCCTCCTGCCGCGGCGGTTTGTGCGGCACCTGCGAAACCCAGATCATTTCGGGTGAGCCCGAGCACCGCGATGCCGTCCTCACCCAGGAGGACCGTGACGCCGGCGAGATCATGCTGGTCTGCGTCTCACGCGCCGCCGCCGGCTGTCCGCGCCTCGTCCTGGATCTTTAGCCACTTCATGTACCCCGCCAAGTTTCGTCCCCAGGAGTGTTCCCCATGACCGTTATCACCCATGACGCCAACGTGTTGGGCGAGGACCCGTTCGACACCGCGAACCTCCTGGACCCGTACCCGTTCCTGGGCCGGCTCCGCGACGCCGGTGCCGTCTCCTACCTGGAGAGCACCGGCAGCTATGCCGTGGCCGGGTACCAGGAGGTCTATGAGGTCCTGACCGACTTCGAAACCTACATCTCCTCCGGCGGGCTGGGCCCGCGGGACATCCGCAAGGATTCGGGCTGGCGTCCGCCGAGCATCCTGGAATCGGATCCGCCCATCCACACCGTGATGCGCCGCGCCCTGACCGGTGTCATCAGCCCCGGCACGGTCCGTGCCCTCCGCGAGCCGTTCACTCCCCCTGCCGTGGAGCTGACGGAGCAGTTGGCGCTCCGTCAGCGGTTCGACGCCATCACAGACCTCGCCGAAAAGTACCCCCTGCGTGTCTTCCCGGACGCGGTAGGGATTCCCGACGTCGGACGTGAACATCTGCTGCCTTACGGCAACATGGTGTTCAACGCCTTCGGCCCGGAGAACTACATCTTCAAGCAGGCTTTCGCCCAGGGTGACGAGCACGCTGCCGCGGTGATGCGGAACTGCCAACGTGAAAACCTGGACGACACCGGCTTCGGGGCCCAGATATGGAAGCGCGTGGAGGACGGGCTGATCAGCGAACAGCAGGCCACACTGCTGGTCCGCGCCCTGCTGTCCGCCGGCGTCGACACCACCATCTTCGGCATCGGCAATACGCTCTCGGTGCTGGCGCGCTACCCGGAGGCCTGGGCCCAGCTTCGGGGGAACCCCAAGATGGCGAAATTTGCCGTGGATGAGGCGCTCCGCCTGGAATCGCCGTTCCAGAAGTTCCACCGGACCGTGGCCTTGGACACCGTCCTTGGCGGAGTTCACCTGCCTGCAGGCGCCAAAGTTTTGGTGTTCCTCGGGGCCGCGAACCGTGACCCGCGCAAGTGGGGCGAGAACGCCGATGACTTCGATCTCAACCGCAATGCGTCGGGCCACGTCGCGTTCGGCATGGGTCTGCACCAGTGCGTAGGCCAGCCCATCGCCCGGCTCGAGATGGAAATCGTGCTGCAGCAGCTGCTCCAGCGCGTGGCCGCCATCGAGCCGGACGGAGCGCCG
The DNA here is from genome assembly GCF_030817195.1 of Arthrobacter globiformis. Taxonomy (NCBI): domain Bacteria; kingdom Bacillati; phylum Actinomycetota; class Actinomycetes; order Micrococcales; family Micrococcaceae; genus Arthrobacter; species Arthrobacter globiformis. The sequence continues at coordinate 2,328,951 of NZ_JAUSYZ010000001.1, forward strand.
GTGCCAATCCTGCACAACGTGCTCCGAGGCTTCGAGTCCCTGCCGGTGCGAATCACCGCCGGGTAGATCTCCTAGCCTTCTTTCCAGACTTGTCCTTAAGGATGTGAAACGCTAATTAGGGAAGCAGCCGTCCTGACACGGGCACAAGCGTCGTCAGCCGACCAGGAAGAACCACCACTGAACCGGATCTGTTTTACCCGGATTTGGTGAGCTTCGCGCAAGGATGCTTTCTTTCTCCTACACCCGTGCGGTGTCGACCGCCTCGGACAGCCGGCTCCGCGCGTCAGTCACCGTCATCTCGCTCATGCCAGACCGGCGCTGAAATGTACAAAGCGCGACAAGCGTGAAAACGCCGATAATCGGCGTTTCGTCATGTTGAAAGGTGCTGGGCCTTGCGGCAGTCCGGTGCTCGATAGGCGGGGTTCGGGTTATGCCTTCTTCTGTGGTCTGCGCCCATGAGAGGTTCGAAGGAGGTCGCAACGCTGTGATTTTCGCTCTTGCCCACTCCCCGGCCTGCTCCGCACATCACTGCCAAGCCAATGTCGTGCGCCGGATTTCGGCCCAGCCGGAATCACCGAAGGCCCGAATGAGCGAGGGCGTGGAGAAGAATTGTCCACGCCTCAATGACTGCGCATGCCGCCACATGGTGCATCAAAATGCTCAGAAAAGAGGGTGTGGACACTGTCCACACCCTGGGCTTCGGATTCGGTTGTACCGGCATCGGACCGGGCCGGACTGGGGAGGTTTTCGGAAGGGTGGCGGATTTTCAAGGGTGGGAGGCTGGTTCGAGTCCCACCTCGGGCACAGTGTTTTCGCAGGTCAGGGGCTTTTCAGCCTCTGAGTGTGGACAAATTGTGTTGTGAAGGGCCCCTCCGGGGGCCTTTTTCATGGGTGGCCGCTGCTGTGGCCTGGTGGCTCCTTCGTTGCCCGGTCGGCGGTCTTGGTGCTGGTTACTTGTTCATGGGCGGGACTGGCTGGGGCAACATGACCTGAGAAAAATTCTGGTGGGATTTCTTTTCTTGGTTGTTGGGTGTTCACCAGGTTTCTCCCTATCGGTTCGTGGTTGCTGTTCTGCCTGTTCATGGTGGGTCTGGGGGAGTGCGACATGACTTGTGCCCAGCTGTTCGAGAATCACTTCTGCCGGACTCCCGACTGCTCTGACACCGGTTACCGCGCCCGGCTTGGAGCCGGCATCGCCGTATATGTGGCCCATCAAGGTCGCACCACCTTTCATCCTGCACCCTGTGTTTTGGGGCGTTACCTGTTCATGGCTACGTTCGGCGTCTACTGCATGACGCTGTACGGTCGTTGCGCGCCGTCTTTGAGCCGCTGCTGGCCGGCTGGTCTTTCATATTCGTTCATGCCAACCTCCTGGATGACTACATGACGGAAGGTGAGGCGCCGAAGCGCCCTTGGCCGTAAGAAGGCATGCTGCTGCCCCTGTCGCGCTGTCGTTAGGGAACGCGCCATAGGTGTCAGGCTGTCATCTAGAAATTTCTTGGTCAGTGTCAGAAATGGATGAAGCGAGCCTTGTTCTGACGCTTCTAGGGCCTCTTCCTGCCGTCAGGTTGGGGTGTGCTCTAACTGGATATGGAATAGCTTCCCACTGCGAGAAGGGACAGAAGGCCTAGCCCGTCTTTACGAGGGCCGTAGCTTCAACGCGCTTGGCCGCGTCAATGAAGTTCAGGGTCCCCAGGACGTCGTCCTGGCCCCAGCGTCCCCAGTTGTTGTGGGCTGCGGCCATGGCGCGGATGCTGCCGAGTGGGTCGTCACGCCGGATGACCGGGGAATCGGTTGATTCCCCGGTGCCGGTGGTGCTGGCAGGAGCCGTGTCCTGAGTGGTCACGGCTGGCTGCCCTCAGCTTGGGTTTCGTTCTTGCAACGGATCAGCTGCGTGCCCAGGCCGGTGATGGTGCCCTCCATGACGTCCCCGTCCTGGAGCAGCCGGCCCCAGTGCTGGCCGTTTCCCGCGGGGCTTCCGGTGAGCACCAGGTCGCCGGGGCGCAGCGGCATGATCTGGGAGGCTTCGCTGACCAGCTTGGCCACGCCGAAGATCATGTCTGCGGTCGATTCGTCCTGCATGGGCTTGCCGTTGAGCTTCAGCGTGACCTGCACATCCTGCGGGTCACCGAAGAACTTGGCGGGCACCAGCAGCGGGCCGGTGGGAAGGAATCCGGGGGCATTTTTGGCCCGATACCAGTCCGAGCCGATGGCCGGCATGTCCTTGCGGAAGACATATTCACGAGTGGTGATGTCGTTGACCATCGTGTAGCCAAACACGTAGTCCAGCGCCTCCTCAGGGGTGACCCGGAACGCCGTCCTGCCGATCACTGCCGCCAGCTCCAGCTCCCAGTCGTGGGATTTGGAGTAGGCAGGCAAGGTGAGGTCGTCCGTAGCGGAGGCGACCGCCGTCGGGAGCCCGATGAAGAAGTACGGCGTGCCCTGGCCTGCCCGCTTGTCCATCATCGCGGCCGTCTTGGCGCTCACTTCCTCCTCGTCCTCGCCCGGTTCGCGGTGTGCTGCGGCGAGGTCGATGACGTGCTTGCGGTAGTTCGCGCCGGTCTGCAGGACCTGGGCCGGTTCCACCGGGGCAAGAATTTCGACGGCGGTGCCCGCCAGTCCGGAGTCCTCACCAACCGAGGCGGCAAGGGCGTCAAACTGGCCCTCGGTGGTGTCCCAGTGCTCGATCAGGGAGTTGATGTCCCCGTCCAGCGGCAGGACCCGGTCCTTGACCAGGAGACCGGCCCGCGTTTTGCTGTCGCCGGGCTCCTGGAAACGGACCAGTGCGTAGGTGGTTTCGGCCATGGTGTCTTAGCCCGGCTCTGCTTGGTATAGCCAGAAACAGGCTACGCATGGCCTGCGCGAGGTAGGAGTTGGAGATTGCTACATCAATCGCCTCATCCAACTTGCCGACCAAGGCGGTGTGCCTCTCTGATAACGCCAGGTCTTGGTGGTCTTTGGTGGCCCCTGCTCGTAGCTTGGGTAGGAGAACCTGTCACCCGCCTATCCGGGTATTTTGCGATTGCGCTAGTGTCGCTCAGGGCATTCGCCTTTCAACGAGGGGCGGCGTCAACAGACGTGGCTTCTCCCGACCGTCGCACTTGCGTTGTCCTGACCTGGGGAACAGCCGCGTTGCTGCAGGCCCCGGTCATAGATAAGTACCAGATCGACTGCATGGCGCCCAGCGATCCAGGACTTGAAGACCTGTTTCGAGCGACCCTCGATCATGTCCAACAACCGCGCCGGGCCGGTCCTGTCACGGACGCGGGTGAGGTCGATGATCACGGTGACGTACTTGCCACCCGGCCGGGTGTGCCGCCAGACGTGCTCACCAACGCCGGGCACGGCCACCCCGTGGAACCGGCCCGGGTCCTCGATCAGCACCCGCTTGCCCTCGGCAAGGATCGCGCTGTTCGCGGTATGCCAGGACACGCCCAAGCCTTCCGCGACACGGGCGACGGTGAGGTGCTGGCACACAATGCCCTCCAGCGCACAGCGCAGCCCGCGACGGGAGATCTTCGCCCGGGCGGCGCAGCTTTGGAAATGTCCTGCCGCCACACGCAACCGCACCCGGCGCACTTGTAACGGCGATCCTAACCAGCAGCCTCGTCGGCCGCCAGCCAGCGGTTCGTGCGCGAGAGGCCGCGTGACCGTGCCGCGGGCCATGCCCTGCGAACCACACGAATGGCACCAGTCCTCCGGATCAACGGCACGGCATTCCAACACCGCCCGGCCATGGGCGAGAAGCTGCCCCGCAGCTTCCAGCCCAAGCTCATAGAGCGGCAGAACGTAGTCAGGTCAGGAGGCAGGAAGGTAGCGAGGGTCACGGCGAGGTCTTCCGGATGGGCAGTGTAGGAACTTCCATCATTGGAAGACCTCAACCCCTACGGGCTACCGACGCGCCCCACCCCGGCTACACCCTCAAATGCGATGAAGCCGGATAATGCCACGTGCAGACCTGGTAGCCGCAAGCCACCTCTATGAGCTCTCGCGTATAGACACCGTCGGCGGCAAGCCAGAAACCGGACGCGTCAGCCTCTACCCATCCTTGCGCTCTTTCCGTCCTCGGTTCGACACCTCGGAGCGAGACGATCGTTCTCGTCCGGCCTGCATAGGCCGTTCAGGACGTCGAGGATCCCCTCGTCCTCGATGGTGCGGTTGGCAGGCCGGCGGTTCTTCCTGCTGGTAGCCCCGCCCGCCGGTCCCGGACGCGTGGGCCGATGCTTCATCTCATTTCAGCCGGTCGACAGTGGGGAGCAACTCCTGGCTATTGACCACTACTCGTCCGAAAGTCTTTCGTCCGTGGAGGAATCCCAAGACAGCAATCGGTATGAACGTCCAGGGAAGTACGTTGGCAAGGACAGATTCTCCGGCCAGTATGCCGAAGTTGAACAAGATGAGGCACATAGCCGTTGCTAGCCCGAGGAAGGCCAACGCGGGGGCGATTAGTCTGACCCATAGACTTTCACCGGAATCTTTCAGGAACCAAATGGCTGCCAGACATGTCACCGTCATTAGGAGGATGGCTCCGAGCGTTGCGAAACTGCCCGATAGTCCGGCGAGTGTCGCATATGGGTCGGCTCCAAAAACTGCACAAGTCCCTACGGCGGCCAGCATGAGCAGCATCTGGACGGTGCCGGCGAAATGCGGGGTCAGGTATTTAGGGTGTGTCTGCCCAAGGACATTAGGGAGCAGCCCATCACGTCCGAAGGCGTAAATGTAGCGCGAAGCCATGTTGTGGACGGCTATGGAACAAGCAACGATACTGACCAACAGCAGCCAGTTGAGGACGTGCCCAGACCATGCTCCAAGGCCAAACACTGCCGCGCCGCTAAGGAAGGTCTCCGGGCTTGTCTGCGCGATATTCACGACATCCCCAGACGGGTAGGCTGCGACGGCTGCCCATGTCGTGAGGGCATACAGACCTGCGATGACCCATACGGCGGCGAAGGTGGCACGGGCCACCGTGCGCCTGGGGTCTCGCGATTCCTCGCCGAACACTGCCGTGGCTTCGAATCCGATGAACGACAAGAGCGCGAAGGTAAGCGCCAATCCCACGTTGCCCGAGAGAATCTCCGACGGCGCAAAGGACGTAGTGACTGATCCGAAGCCGGTCTTTGAGAAGACGCCAATGATTGTCAGCACGAGGATCGCAATCTCTGCGACAAGGAAGGTCGCCATCAGAATCGTGTTCACTTCAATGCCTCGGATACCGATGAGCCAAACAAAGAGTAAGACGCCGAAGCTGAAGACCTGCCATGGCACATCCATTCCTAACTCGGCCTGGCAGACGTAACTCCCGAAGTATCCAGCGTACGCAACCGGGACCAGCATCAACACGTTGTAGGTAAAGAGAGCGACCCAACCCGCGGCTGTTCCTGCGGGGCGCCCGAATCCCGCGGAAATATAAGAGTAGAAGGCTCCTGCATTAGTAATACGGCGGCTCATTGCCGCGAAGGGAATGGCGAAAAATGTAAGAATAACCCCGCCCAGGATGAACGCTCCAGGGGAGCCAACTCCATTACCTTGCCCAACGATAAACGGCATATTTCCAGCCGTTGAAGTCAGAGGTGCCTGGAACGCCATGACGAGGAAGACGAGTGCCGGGGCGCCCATGGCACCGGCACGCAGTGCAGTACTCTTGCTGCGGGGTGACTTCGTGTCAGCAGCATCTTTCGGATTCATTATTTCTCCTTGCGTTTAAAAACGCGAAATACATCATTTATTTTAGCTTTATGGGCCCCAAATTCACGCTGCCCGAGGACCTAGATCTGGGGTTGTCTGGAGAGCATGCCGCCATCGACGGTGATGGTTTGGCCGGTCATGTAACTCGCCGCGTCAGATGCGAGGAAGCCGACCACGGAGGCAACCTCTTCGGGCTGCCCAACGCGACTCATCGGAATAAGCCGCGAGAGATCCTCTTGAGTCAGATCGCCGATCCATGGTGCGCTGAGGGGCGTATATATCCAACCCGGCGAAACACAGTTCACTCTCACCCCCAAGGGCGCCCATTCACTGGCCATTGTCTGCGTGAGAGACATCAGGGCGGCCTTGGACGCATTGTAGGCTGCGAAGTTGTCCTCTGAAGCCAAACCATTAATGGATGAAATGTTGATGATAGAGCAGCCGGTGTGAGGTTGCATCCTCTCTACAGCAGCTGCAGAAAGTAGGGAGGGCGCCCTCAAGTTGATGTTGAGCGTCTTGTCCCAGGCTGCGGCCGTCATGTCAATCAGCGGCGTCGGGGTGAATATTCCTGCATTGTTTATTACCGTATCGATTCGGCCAAATAATTCCATACATCGAGAAGTTAGTATTTCGCCTGTTCCTGGGTCGGATAAATCAGCCGTGATCCCGGCGACCTCTGAAACTCTGTTATCGAAAGCCTTGACGACTGAAGCAACCTCATTTTGATTACGAGAGCATATGAGAATCTGGTAGCCGACCCGAATAAGCTCTTCGACACAGGCCAGTCCAATTCCCCTGGTTCCTCCTGTGACGATCGCGGCCTTGCTAGAAGCTGCGTTCGTCATCGGCTGTCGCATGTTCTGCATCGCCATATTCATGAGGATGGGATTTCTGCACCCTCGCGGGTGCTCGTCTCACGGATTGCCGCACCCTCATCCCGATGGGCGCGCAGAACGCCCAGGGAAATCCATACCTGGATCAACGAGAGAAGCATTAGCCCCACCATTCCCAAGTCGATATCCCCGTTTTGGTACAAGACGGTCTGGTGTCCCGAGTGGTGGCCGGTGAATGTTGCGGGCGTCCCGGCAGTGGTCCAACCATTCACCAGAAATGGGATGTGCATTAAAACCATTCCACCGTACATCGCAGCGGTGATGATCCAAGTGCGTTGTTTAGGCCCTGTCCAGAGGTGAGTTATGCAGTAGAGGCAGAGTGCCGACATCAGGATCATGGCCGTCGACATCGGCATGCCATGATGGTCTTGATGAACTAGAGCCAGACTCAGGTGCCCCGCGGCGCTCAGCATCCCAAGCCCCGCTGCCCAGCGCCCGGTCCGCGGGGCCATGAGGACTGGAGGGGGGAAAATCGGCCAGCCCTGATGTCCTTGGTGGCTCAGACTGCGCATGATCACCTTCTTTGAATAAAATAAATGGATCTTGTCGGTGCTGTGCAGGAAACCGCGCAGCTGGACAGCCCCGGTGGAGCCAACCCGTTGGCTAAGTGGGCAGGCTCCACTCTGGGCCGTGCAGATTAGACCGCGCCGGGCTTCAGCTTATTGATTGCACTACGTGGACATCCGTGAATTGCTTCAGGCCTGATGCGCCGGCAACCAGCTGGCCGTCGATGAGTAGTTAAAACTGTTCAGATGCAAGATCGAAAGTTTTGGTTGAGAAAATGTTAGACATTGAAGACCTTCCGGACTTAATGTGAACACTGGTCAGTGTCGAGGCTCACACAATGGGCTGATTCTGGCCGCGGGGTGTCCAACGTGGGGTTTCGATCGAAGAATCCGTGAGGTTCAAGCTTGAACCTCACGTGCTGGACCGGCATGACTGGCCAATCCTCAAGTCGGGGAAGATGGTTGACCCCCAGCGTGAGCCACACAACCAGGTCCTCATTCAGCAGTGAGCGGTCTCCGGCTGTGTATTGAGGAAGACCGCCGTTATCCGGATTTCCGTATGGATAGTCGCCCGCCGCATAGAGTTCACGCTCTTGGAACGGTGTAACCCACAGTTGTTTGCTAATGAACTCACCCCGCGGCGCAATATGTGCGGTGTCGGACCATTTCGGAATTGACGAAGACGGCGACATGATCCGATATGCAACAGGCTCACCCACATGATTGAACTTCGCGGGATTGACAACCTTCCAGAAGCGATCCGTCGAAGAATCATTGAGTCGCTGTGCGGCTAACTCGGTGCCCAATCGGGTCTCCTCGCCGAAGTACGCGTTGCCGTAGGGGTTATCCTCGGGAGCCGCGGGTCGGGCGTTGACCTCATAAATTTCATTGATCTCGCCGTCCACGTCCATATCGAGGCGGAAGCTGAAGAAGTGCTGGTGAACGGGGGCATACAGACCGTCGCTGTTGAGAAGTTGCCCAAACTTTGTGCGCTCACCCGGTTCCACAGCGGCCGTAGTAAGGATTCCGGTCAGCTTGACCTCGTGCTCAATGGTCCCATCGGGATAGAGGTGCCAGTAGAAGCCGTATTCATAGTTGGCGAAGGTAGCGATGAAGGAGATCACCAGCCGTCTGCCTCGACGTACCTCAGCTTTGCCGGTGCCCATATCCGAGTGCTTCCACAGAATGCCGGTGTCTTCCTCATGCATACAGATGGCGTTCTTGATGGTGTATGGCTGGCCGAGCCCATTGGAAAGGTCGGCATCAAAGTACCGGATCTCTCCGAGGCAGTCGCAGCCAAGCTCCAGGGAGTTCGTCAAGTAGCCAATATGGTATTCGCCGATGTCAAAAGCATTCTTGCGGTACTGGGTTGGGCTCGGGTCACCGTAAGGAACGAGCATCGAGGAAAGCGAACCCCGGTACAGAACTGACCGCTCGTCCTCTCCATCGCGGTACTTTACGTTGTGGAGCACAAGTCCTTCACGTTGAGTGAAGCCGATGCGCAAGCTCCAGTTATGCCAGCGAACCTCGTTACCGTCAACGGAGTAGCTGGGTCCCTCGGGCTGGGTGATCTCGATCGGGCGCAAGTCGTTGCGCGTTAGGCCCGTGAGTTCGGGGACGTAGTTGCCGGGCTCTCGTGGAATCGAGACGACTCCTCTGTCCACCACATCGACTGTTCGGTCGGTCAGGTTGACGTGAGCGATCAATCCGTCGATTGGATGGGCATAGGCGTTGTCGTCCGGGCTGTCGATGCGTAGCCACATGAGCGCGTTAATACGGCGCTTATCCCGCTCATCCGCTCCGTAGCTGCCGGCTGACCAGGGATCGATGGTCACCATGGTGACGTCGGTGATTCCGCGTCGTTCCATCGCCTTGAGGAACTCCGGGGACGACTTAACGAGTTCTTCCGTCTCGTTGAATTCCTCGAGAATGATGGCCGGCTGAACGCCCTCGATGTACTCCCATGAAATAACGGATGATCCAGTGATGGACACCACACTTTCGAACGTCTGGTTCTTTTCCCGATCAATGACTACAACGAAGGCTTCGCGGTTCACTGCTTTTCCGGGCTGATACTGCGAGACGACTTCCTTGTCCGGCTCCCGGAGTCCGATTTGGGCGAACCAGTGCTTATCGGTGATGCCTTGGCTGACTCTGAGAATCTGGGCAACAGCCCTGATCTCGTCAGCGGTCAAGGGATCGAGCGGATGGGTCACGCGCTGCGCAACACCTGCATCCTGCGTTGCCGTGCTTTCTGAAACCTGCATTGCTGAAACGCTCCTTGTACATGTTGAGATGAGTTCTTCACCGTCCGGCGGCCCGCTCGTGTTCCAGAGCCGGTGTTGGATTGGTATCTGTCCTGCCAATCCATACGCCTCCCCACGACCACTTGAGTTAGGTCGACAGCGCATCTAGGGTTTGTTACGCGGGGCCCGGTTCTGGACCGATTGCGAGTACCTTACAGGGGAGCCTGGATCCAGTCTGCGCTGTCACGCGGGTTGGGGTCCAAGCTGATGCCGATGTGCTTCACTTGCGTGTAGCCATGGACAGCCTCCAGGCCCTCCTCACGGCCGTTGCCGCTCTGTTTGTGACCACCGTGCGGAACCATGGGAAGCTCGCCGAACCAGTCGTTGATCAGCACGTTACCCGACTGCAGGCGACGAGCGAGAGTCATCGCCTGAGTAATGTCTTGACCCCACACGACGGCGAAGAGGCCGTAATCGCTGGCGTTGCACTGCTCGATCAAGGTGTCCAGATCGTTCCACCGAATTACTGCAGTAACCGGCCCGAAAATCTCTTCTGTTGCGATGCGGGCGTTTGGCGAGACGTTGTCAAAGACAGTGGGCTCAACAAAGTAGCCGCCACCATCCGCTGCCTTGGGGCGGCTTCCACCGATTCGGAGCGTAGCCTCTGACTTCCCGATATCGATGTAGCTGAGGACTCGCTCCATCTGCTTCTTCGAGACCAAGGGACCCATTTCGGTGGAAGGATCGAATCCGTCACCAACCTTGGTGTTGGCGAGGCGAGCCTCCATCCGCACGAGGAAGTCTTCTGCGATGTCTTCGTGCAGGAAGAGTCGGCTGCCGGCCGTGCAGATCTGGCCCGCATGCGAGCAGAAACCCTGAATGGCAGCTTCCACCGCGTCGTCCAGACGGGCGTCGGGCAACACAATAAACGGGGACTTCCCTCCGAGCTCAAGATTCACTTGTGCCACATGCTCGGCTGCAAGCTTGCCGACGAGTCGGCCGGTTTCGGTGGATCCCGTGAAAGTGATCCCCCGCACCTCAGGGTGTGCAGCGAGTGCGGCACCGGCCTCGGCTCCAAGACCGGTTACAACGTTGAACACACCGGCCGGGAAGCCCGCCTCTTCAACCAGTTCGGCAAACTTCAACGCCGACAGGGAGGTGTCCTCAGCAGGCTTAACGACACACGTGTTTCCGAGCGCAAGCGCCGGAGCGATAGAACGAACCATCACAAGTAGCGGGTAGTTCCAAGGAACAATGTGAGCTGTTACGCCAAGCGGTTCAAGCACAGTAAAACTGAATTTATTGCCCGGTACGGTGATTGATCGACCGTTGACCTTGTCCGCCGCGCCGGCCCAGTACTCCAGCCAAAGCGGCATAGCAGCAACCAGGTCCCGTGCCTTGGCGATGTAGTGCCCCGAGTCAAGAGCCTCAATCTGCGCAAGCTCCTCAGTGTGCTCCGTAATCACCGCAGCGAGGCGCCGCAGTAGTCCGGCGCGAGTAATGGCATCGGTAAATTGCCACTCCACCGCGACACGAGCCGCCGCCTCTACTGCTTTGTTGACGTCAGTTGAGTCGCCACGGGGCACTTGGGCGATCTCCGCACCCGTATTTGGGTCCACGGTCGCAAAGGTCTCACCTGACGTCGACGGCAACCATTTGCCGTCAATGTACATCGAGGCCTCACCGACCCGGCGAGTAGTCATGTCCAACTGAAGATTTGATGAAGTCGTGCTCAGATCAAGGTCCTGGGTCAAGGTAATTCAGCTCCTACCTGTATGCGCTCAACGACAATGTTGGACGCCATGAATTGGTATTACCAAGTTCCATATTGGCATGACCTACTTCACACAGTCAACCCCCACTTGCCTTGAAGAATTCAGAACCTCCGCGGTAATTCGGCCGTAGTCAACCTGGAATTGAGCAGCCTGCCCTTCCGCCTTAGCCGACCGTCAGCGTTCTCAATACCTCGTCTTGATAAACCTCTCTCCATCTCGAAGATCTACCGGCTGATGGGAGGGCAATGTCAAAGAGCGGATTGCTACAGTTCCGCTTGCATCGCAGAGCCAGCGGAAAAGCGCTGGGAACAGGTTCAATTGGCTGACTGAAGAACGACCGCCAGTCGTGACGGTACCCGTGGCATGTGGAGATACCGCGGCGGTCAAGGTGTCAATCGAAGGCAGTCGTTGCCTGTCAGACCGAAGAAGGACCCATTCTCCTGGCTGACACCACCGCCGACCCGGCAGCCTTACAAATCGGCGGCCCGCATGACCCTTCGCTACTACGAAGCAATGGTTGAGCCATCACAGCCACTGACCCTCTACAGTTGGGAACTGGCCCAGGATTGAACCAACACCCCCGACCGCCGACCGACGCGCTCAATCATGCTTCAGCCGTTGTCCAACCAAGCCGCTGATCGGGCAAATGGATCCACCGACCCGGGAGTAACTCAGGACGTCTTCGAGCATCGCGAGCATGCGCCTCCCGGATGCGCCGATCATGTCCAGATCTGGGACAGCATTTATCCTGGGATCGTCCTGCAGAATTTCCAGATAGCCCAGCATCGTGGTGAACGGACTGCGCAGGTCATGACTGACACGGCCGGCGAAACCAGCGAGCCAGGCGTTGCTTTCCTTCAGCTCGGCGTAGGCCCTGTCGAGCTGGGCGGTCCGGTGCTGCAGCTCCAACGGCTCCACGACCTGCCTTGCCAGGACCTCCAGCATGTCCACCTGCGTAGGGTTCAGCTCGTGGGCAGTTTCGGAAAAGACACATAGTGTGCCCGGCACGAACCCGGACTCGGTTTCCAGGGGAACCGAGGCGTAGAAAGAACCGTGCCGATCTCACCGGTCACAAAGGGACTGTCCGCAAAACGGGGATCCCGGGAAGCGTCCGAAACGACCGTCTTTTCCCGGGACAAGAAGACCTTGGCGCACATCGAATCCTCGCGGGAGCACACCCTAGGGTCCACTCCCCACGCCCCGATCTGATGCTGGTGCCCGGCGCTGATGATATTAACGACGCCAAACGGTGCACCGCACAGCTGCGTGGCCAACCGGACCAGATTCTGCAGAGCATTCATCACGGCCGAGTTGGGTAGCAGTGGTGTGTCCAGGGACGCGTCGAGTCCGTACTCCAACAGCTCGACGTCACGGCTGATGTCATTACTGAAAACCAACCGTCCTGCTGCACCTGCCATTGAAACCCCCAAATCGTACGACTTTCTCGGGATCATACCCGCACCCGGAGAGCTGGCCTCCAAGATGACACTGCAGTTTCCGGCGGCACCATCGCGCTGGTCGAGAATGGCGACATCATCAGCATCGACATCACGCAGCGCTCGTTGCAGTTGCACGCACTGGTTGACCATTCCTTCGACTTGTTAGTCCGACCCGAGGTCTTACCCGGTTTCAAAGATGGTGTGCATGGCCTGGGGGCGCGATACGCGGCACCGGGCGCCGGTGGCTTGGTCCGGACGGGGAAAGTGCCCGCTCCGACGCCGGCTCCTTTGCGACGACCTCCAACAGGTGCCGACCCGAGTACAGGAAATGGCGCGCCGCTCTGGGATGTCCGCTTGGTTGGGCCGGGCATCGGCCCGCAGCTTGCGCTCCGGCTGCGAAGTGCGGCAGCCTGGCCTTCCCCGCACTAAGTCCGAGGGCGAGCCCCTCAGGGAACAACTGGACATCGACTACTAGTGCGGCCTTCTTCAGTCCTGGGCCCAACCACATCGCCAGCTGTCTGTCGGCGCCTCCCGCGGGGTTTGGTGCACCCGACATCTCGGCGACATCGACGCCGACATAGCGGCTCCCTACGAACTGCGAAGACCAGTAAAGACGCGGTGAACTGGTGAGTCCGTGTCGAGAATTACCATCAGGTTCACAACGCGAACGCCACCGTCCACTCCGGTGGGAGCGGATGGTGGCGTGTTTTTCACCAAGAACTGCTGTACGCGCCGTAGCCGGCCATTTGGTCCCACGTGCGAAACAGACTCATGTAGGCGTTCTGCCATAGTCGCCGTTCGAACGCTGTCCTTGTCATCGTCCTGTTCCTTGAGTTCCTTTTCATGGTGGATGTTGCGCAGAATGAAGAAGACCCGAGGCTACAGAGTGCGGGGATCCCATGTACGCAAGGTTGATCATATTGATCGCGGAATCCGGCTGAACCTCAAGCGAAGCGTCGTAGTTGCCGAGCACCAGGAGCCAGCCAATCGCGGCTGCTCCCACCCCGCTCGAGATCTTCATGCCAAATGACATTGAAGCCATGCTGAGGCCGGTGATATCAAGACCGGACTGGCGCCGAACATGAGTGGCCGTCGCAGCCATCACCCCACCTTGGACTGCCTGCCCCATTCCCGTCGAAAGGCCCCTAATGGCCGCCCCTATCAGAACGAGAAGCCGAACTTCTTGCCCGTAGAACTGTAAAGCACAGCCCCAATAAGCAGGACGATTGCAGATGCACGCAGTGTCCACACAAGCCGTCTGACGAAGAAAGCGCTCATGCGGTGAGGAAGACTACTGTCAGCGCGGTCTGCAACGCCCGCTCCCTGTCTGAGCGCCACTGACTTGTGCTGACGGGCCAGCCGCGGCAAAAGTCTGATCCACCGCATCCACGTTACGAAGGGCCCGTCATCGTGCCTCTATCAGCAATCACCCGGCGCCAAGCCGGTGCCGGTGACAACACCCTCGGGTTACTAAACGACTGGGCAGCAACCATGGCGGCAGCGACAGGCCAAATCGCCCTGATCCTGCCAACGGGACTGGGCACGGAAAAGGTAACGGGCGCGGGCATTTGCCATTTTGACCCCTGGCAAGCTTCACGCGCAATGACAAAGACCTACTTGGCTCGGCCTAGTGACGCCGGTCGATGTCCACTATCGAGGAGTCGTCGTCCGTGCTTAGACCCGCGTCGGCGGCTCGCTTGAACTCTTGCGCCACGGCGCTCAGGATGCGGGCGTCGAATCCCGCCTCTTCGGCGGTCGCCATGACGAGGCTGGTGTCTTTGACGAAGATCGATAGATGCGTTTGGACGGGTCGTTGCTCGGGGGTTTGGATCATGCGGGGCCCGCGGTCTGTGAGCATCCAGGATCCTCCGGCGCCTGTTGCCACGGCGTTGAGCACTTGCTCTGGGTTAAGTCCAAGCGTCCGCGCAAAATCGAGGGCTTCTCCGGCGATCGCGAGATGTGATGCGGCGAGGAGTTGATTGACCATTTTGTAGGCTTGGCCGTCGCCGGTTGTGGTTCCGCACTCCTGGATGGTGCCTATTGCTTCCAGTGAGCCTTTTAGGGCGTATAGATCGCTCGGGCTGCCGGCCGCAAAGATGTTTAGCTTGCCCTCGATGGCGCCGGTCACCCCGCCGGTGACGGGGCAATCTACTACTCCAATCCCTCTGTCGGCCAGTTCGCGTGCGAACTCCCGTACCGCAGCCACCCCTACAGTGCTGAGCACTCCCACAGTCCTGACAGCGCCGGTCCCTGAGAGGAGCTTAGATTCCAAGAGGCTCAGAAGTTGTTCGCCTGTTGCGACGACGACCAGCAAGGCGTCCGCGTCCAAGAGATCATCAGGCACGGTCGAGGCCGGGATACCCAGATCGAGGGCTTTGGAGACTTGGCCTGGGAACACATCCACTGCCCGCAGACGCTGGCCGCTGGACTGGATGCGCTGGGCCATCGGCAGGCCCATGGCTCCGATTCCGAGGAATCCGATGAGGGGCTGGGTTGTAGCGGTCATGCCGGCTGAACCACCTTGGTCCCCAGTGCGGTCCGGACTTCAGAGACGATGTCTTTCGCGGTGGGGATGACAGCCTTTTCAAGTTCTTCGCTGTAGGGGATTGGGGTGCGGGCTGCGCCGAGACGCCGGGGTGCAGCGTCGAGTTCGTTCCAGCATTCCTGTACCGCGTTGCCCATGATCTCCCCGCCCCAGCCATAGTCGCGCACGGCTTCATGAGCAACCAGCAGGTGGCGTGTTTTCCGTACCGAAGCGTAGATAGAGTCCATATCCAGCGGGTAGAGGGTGCGCGGGTCAATGATCTCGACGCTGATCCCTTCCCCGGCCAACTCCTCGGCCGCTTCCAGGGAGCGGCTCACCATGAGCTGTGTGGCGACAATCGTGAGGTCGGTGCCTTCACGGGCGACGCGGGCCTGGCCGAAGGGAATAGGCTCCCGGGTGACCGGTCCCTTGTCGTAGTACATTCCCTTGTGCTCGAGGAAGATGGTGGGGTTGTTGCTCTTGATCGCGGTCCGCAACAGTCCGTAGGCGTCGTTTGCGTTTGAGGGGACAACGACCTCCAGCCCGGGGATGTGGGCGAAGAGGGTCTCCAGGGACTGGGAGTGCTGGGCTGCCTTGCCGATGCCGGATCCGCCATTGCTGCGCAGCACCAGCGGGGTGGCGAATTGGCCGCCGAACATGTACCGCGATTTCGCTGCCTGGTTGATCAGGCCGTCGGCGCCGAGGAGGCTGAAGTCTGAGTACATGATTTCCACGACGGTCCTGGTTCCCGCCATCGCTGCCCCGACGCCGGCTGAAATGAGCGCTTCTTCGCTGATGGGGGTGTCCCGGACACGGTGCTTGCCGAATGTTTCCGCCATTTTCCGGGTCACACCATAGATACCGCCGCCGGTGCCCCAGGTGGTGATGTCCTCGCCCATGATGATCACGGAGGGGTCCTCGGTGAATTCGTCATGAAGCGCTGCGTTCAGGGCGCGCCAGATGGTGAGCTGTTGTGCCGGCTTGTTCATCGGTTGTCCTCACTGACTTGGGTGAAAGCTTCTGCGGTTTCGGGGAAGGGGGAGGCCTTGGCAAAAGCCTCGGCGGCATCCACCTCTGCTATAGCTTCCTGGGCGATGGCGTCGATGTCCTGCTGCGTTAGAACGGCACGCTCGAGGAGCCGTGCGGCGAGCTTGGCGATGGGATCGCGGCCCTTCCACGCCTCGACCTGTTCCCTGGTGCGGTAGATTTCGGTGTCGTCTGCCATGTGACCGAGGTACCGGTAGGTATCGGCGACCAGAAAAGTCGGTCCTTCCCCGCTGCGGGCGCGGACGGCGGCTTCTGAAGCAGCATTTGCCACGGCCTCGACGTCCATTCCGTCAACGTCAAAGGAGGGGACTCCGTAGGCTTCCCCCCGCCGACGGATCTCGGGCTGGGCGACCATCTCTTCCAGTGTTGCTGACTGGGCAAAATGGTTGTTCTCGCAGACGAAGATCACCGGAAGCTTCCAGATGGCTGCCAGGTTGAAGCTCTCTGCCAGCACCCCTTGGTTGCTGGCCCCATCGCCGAAATAGGCAACAGCGACGGCACCGCTTTCCTGCTGCTGGGCTGCCAGGGCTGCGCCGGTGGCCAAACCAATGCCTGCCCCGACAATCCCGTTCGTTCCCAGGATTCCCAGCTCTTTGACACCGATATGCATCGATCCACCCTTACCGCCGCAATACCCGTCGCGGCGCCCGAGAATCTCCGCGAGGGTCCGGCCTGGGTCGGCACCCTTAGCCAGGCAGTGAGCGTGACCGCGGTGATTGCTCGCGATACTGTCAGCGGCGCGGAGCGAGCGGGACACCCCCACTGCGATAGCCTCCATACCCACGGACGGGTGCGTGGAGCCCCGGATCAGCCCTTCCTTCGAGTATCCGGGAAGGCGGGACTCGAACTCCCGGATTGCGGTCATCGCCTTGAGGGCCTCAACCCCATCTGTGGCCAGGTCAAAAACCCCGTGCTCTATTGCCTCAAGAGTGTTCATCGATCTCACGCAATCCTGGCAATGACGGCGCCGGGCTCGATCACGTCACCCTCGGCTGCGACGAGGGTGATAGTGCCGGATGTGGGGGCGACCACCTCGACCTGCACCTTGGAGGTTTCTAGCTCCGCCAGAGCCTGCCCCTCGGTGACCTGGGTTCCATCCTCGATGAGCCACTCGCTCACGTCGGCTTCGGTTTCACTGCCCAGAATGTCCTGTCCGACTACAACGTCCACAAGATCTCCTTTAGTTGGTCGACCTGCCCTTCCCCGGAAGTACCAGCAGGGACTAAGCCGAAATTAAGTTCTTCAGCCCAAATCATATCTTGGTAATACCAAGCTGTCCATGGTTAACCTCGGTCTCATGACCTGGTTAGTGGGCTGCTTGCTTTATGGACGCCAGGCCATTCCGGTCCGCGGTGCAGGGATCTGCGGCAGGAACGCTCGGTGTGGAGCTCTTTGCACTGTCCCACGAGGAACGTGGAGGAACCCATAATGACCAAGGTCAGCATCAAGGTCTGCCGGCGTCCGATCCGGTCACCGAGGGTTCCGAAGATGGCCGCGCCCACGGGCCTGGCCAGGAATCCTGCGGCAAAGGTTGAAAGTGCCAGTAGCGTTCCTGCCACCGGAGAGAATGACGGGAAAAAGACTGTATTGAATACCAGGGCGGCAATGGAGCCGTAAACGATGAAACCGTAAAACTCGAGGGTGTTGCCGATGGTCCCGGCCGACAGCACCCTTCGGGGCGGCGCAGGTCGAGCGCCACCTTTTCTGTCTGTTGATTCTGCGACGAACTACTTGTTCGGTACTACCAAACTGTGCGCTAGCTCATACCACCTGTCAAGAGCAGTACGTTCTGAGTCGTCGCAGACTTCTCATACCTGCCCTTATGTCAGCTTTGAAGGGTTGGCGGTGATGGCGTGGTAAGGACGTCAATGCGGTCGAAATGCCGGTCCACTGCCGTCATTGCTGCTGCTGGATCCCGCTGCTTGATGGCATCAAGGATGCCGCGGTGCAGGGTCCGCATCTCTTCGACGTCCGAGGACAGGGCGCGCATCCTTTCGCGTCGGGCCGTGACGCTGGCGGCCAAGAGGTCACTGACCGCCTCAGCAAAGAAAATAAGTGCCTTGTCTCCGGAGGCTTGAAAGAGGTGGCGGTGGAAGTCCAGGTCTGCTTCGTAGAGTTCTTCGGGTTCTTCTGATCGCTCCATCCGCATGACAGCTTCTTCGGCATAGGCAAGGGGGACCGGGTGAATTTGCTCTGCGGCCTGCTTCGCTGCCTGCCGCTCCAAGGCAACGCGGACGGACTGGAATGCCTCCCCGGACGCCAGCGGGGAGGCTGCGAGCCCGATCCTCAAGGCATCGGCAACGTCCCCGGGGGCCATGGTGCGGGCGAAAGTACCGGCAGACCCGCGCCGCTCAAGGGCGCCAACGGCCTCAAGCATTCGCAGACGGCTCCGCAGCGCCGTGCGGGACGCGTGCAAACGCTCAGATAGCTCCCGTTCGGGCGCGATCCTGCCGCCCGGCCCTACCTCCTCGATCAGCGCCAGGACTTTACTCAGCAGTTCATCCGACATTGGGTTCTTCTTCCTCTCCAGTTTGGGCCGCTTGGGCAGACCATGCTTAAGCGTAGGGCCCGTGAGGATCAAACGCACGAGGACTTTCTACTTCTTGGTACTACCAACCTGCTAAAAAGCGCTTTGGCGCCGGCTGCTGCCCTGCACGGGGCCGCGCATTAGGGTGGGGCAGCAAAGACGACGCCAGCACGCGGCAGGCAAGATTGTCCCGTACGTATCCAACCGGAAGTCGTGGAATCGTTGACTTCCCTTAGACGAGCGTGCGCATCAGTGGCTGATGGTCTCCAGAAGAGGGGCTTTGCGGGCTCGGGAGGGAACAAGGATCGCTGTGACGATTCCTGCCAGGGCGATGACACCACCGGCAGTGAAGGCCGCTTGTGCCCCGACAGCGACCGAGGCGGGATCTGAACCGGTCGATTCAGTCGTGTAAATCCCGACCAGGACTGCCAGTCCGGCCGCGCCCACGAGCTGCTGAACGGTATTGAGCGCGGCGCTTCCCTGGGCATGAAGCTCATCCGGTAGTGCACCAAGCGAGAGAGTGAAAATGGGAGTCCAGCAAAGGGCCTGACCCGCGCAGATCAGAAGGTACGTGAAAAGCATGACCGGCACTGAGGTGGTTTCGTCGAGGGTGCTCATGAACCACCAACCGGCGGCGATGACGAGTGCACCTGAGACCATGAGTTTTCGAGCCCCCGTGCGGTCGTAGAGCCTGCCTGCGATGAGGGACACTACGACAATCGTCAGGCCGCCCGGCGCCATAAACAGTCCGGTCTCGAAGACGCCGAGTCCCAGTTCGTGGAGGGCGAGCGGCAGCAAAACGGTAAGGCTGAAAGCTCCAGCGACGAGGAACCCGAACTGGACGATTGAAATCGTGAAGGCCCGGCGGGTGAAGATCCGCATGTCCATGAGGGGGGTCGAACTGCGCTGCAGGCTCACCTGGCGCAGTGCGAAGCCGCCGACACCCAGCAAGCCAAGGGGAACAGCGATCCAGAAAGATGCCGGGATCCCTTCCCCGGCACCCTCACCCATGGCACTGAGCCCGTATTCCAGGGCGCCAAAGCCGCCGCCGCCAGTCCCAGCGACAGAACGTCGAAAGTGGAACCTGAAGGGGTGGCGTCCAGATTGGGGATTTTGAGCGCCCCGATGACCCAATCCGAGCAACGCAAACGGGAGGACGATGATGAACAGCCAGCGCCAGCTCAGTTGCGCCATGACCACACCAGAGAATGCAGGGGCAACAGCGGGTGCGACAGAAATTACCGCCGTGACCATCGCCATCATCTGGCCCCGTCGCGCAGGTGCAACCATCCCGAAGGTGGTCGCCAGGAGCAGTGGTACGAGCACGCCGGTGCCCAAAGCCTGGACGATGCGGGTAGCGAGCAGGCGTTCGAAGCCCGGCGCAAGTGTGGCGATAAAAGTTCCGAGGCTGAATAACCCCATGCTCACTACGAAGACAGGACGGAGCCGGAATCTTTGCAGGATGTACCCCGTTGTGGGAATGATTACCGCCAGCGTCAGCGCATATCCCGTCGTCAGCCATTGCCCGGTGCTCGCACTGATTCCCAGTTCAGCCATGAAGGTCGGGAGGGCGACTCCTATCACCAGTTCTGACACCAGCGCGATGAACGCGGATGCTGCGAGCACGACGATCGTGATGAGCTGGTTCGACGTACGTTTCTCGGTATTCGTGTTCAAGGTAGCTCCGGGCTGTGTGATGAGCGGTGGGATGTCTCGTCCGGTTATGTCATTGGGATTGGCCAGTCAAATTTCTGCGGCGGTCCGTCCCCCGGGTGCAACCTTGCAATGACGTGGACGAGTAATTCGAGAAAGTTAGCGGAGAGTCTCCGGTTGGCGAGAGGGGAGAAGGCGATTTGAGCGGCGCCAGAGCGAATCGAAGAACCTGGAGTTAGTGCAACCTCACGGTCGCACTAGACGATGCTCATGCTTTACGGCCTCGACTTCTGCCTCGGCCGGCACCTGAATCCAGCACTGATGCCAGCCCCCAGCTTTGGGCACGAATCGCATCAAGAAAGGTCCCACTTTGGCTGGCAGAGCTGATACCGCGAAAATCCTCGGACTTTTATAGTGCGGGGATCGGCGCTTCGAGGAGCTCTTTGAGCTGTTTCAGGAAGAGTGCACCCATGTAGCCGTCAACGGCCCGGTGGTCACAGGTGAGGCTCAGTTCGGCGATCGGCCGCCACTGGCCGGTCCCGGCGTGCATTACGAACCGCTGGCGGGCAGAAGCGACGGCGAGGATCGCGACTTGGGGCACGTTGAGGATCGCATCGAAGCGATCGATTCCAAGCATCCCGAGGTTGGAAATGGTGAAAGTTCCTCCTGTGATGTCGCCCATGCCCAGCTTCTTGGCCCGGGCCCGGTCAACGAGTTCGCGGCGCTTCTGTGCGATGCCCGGCAGGGCGAGGCCGGACGCGCCGTGAATGACCGGTACGGTCAGCCCGGCGTCCGTGGCAACCGCCAGACCGATGTTGATCTCCCCGTAGGAGGTCACGCCATCTTCGGAGTAGTGGGCGTTCAGGCCCGGGTGGTCTTGCAGGGCAATAGCCACAGCAGAGATAAGCAGGTCGGTAACCGTGGACTCGGACGAGACTGTCTTCACCGTCAGGGCATTTGTCATATCAACCTCGATAGTGAGATGGAACGCCGGAGCCTGCCACGCTGCGACCATCTGGCGTGCCGCAGCACGCCTGACGCCCTTCAGTGCCACAGTGGTCCCCTGGGGGACTTGAATTTCATTGGCGCTGCTTGTCATGGCTGCTCCTTTTTCTTAGTACGAAATTCTGTCTTCGCTTGGCTGCCGGCGGCTGCGTCTGCAAGTGCAGCCGCCTGTGGGGAGTTGCGGCGCGGCCCTGGTAGGACGAGCGCGCCAAGGGCCGCTCATGACATAAGGAAAACCCATCGCCTCCCCTTCGTTTGCTGAGACGGCGAATTCGTTGGGTTCAACCCATCGACAACGGGCTGATGGCAGGGGCTGTGCCGCAGGCACTGGTTGATGGTGACCAGAATGTGTCCGGCGTCATGGAAGGCGCCGGCGCTGCATTTGAGTTCCCGTGGCGGCTTGGCGGGAAAGGGAGAAGGGCCGGCATTTGCCGTGCCGGACTTCCTCCTTAGTCATAGCATTTTCGCCTGGCCGATCATGACGGGGCGTCGGATGGTTGGTCACCGGTGGTGGCCAGCACTCCGGGTTGCTTGAGCCCTCCAGCGAGGAGTTCGGATGTCATCCGGAAGGCGCTGTGGCCGTCAAGCTCCCGGGGCGTGACCCATACTTCGTAGCCACGAGCTGCGTCGTACATCTGCCTGGGTAAGTTCCCTTCCGCTGCAATCCAGAGGGCGGATGAGTCTGGCATGACAGCGTCAACCAAGCCAGCCCGGACGGTTTTTCCTCCGTGACGGATCTCCACTGGAGCATGCAGGAGGTGTTTCCAGTCCCCGTGTTTGTACCCTTTCATAGGTATCTCCTTCGGCTCGGCGACCTGCGTGCCATCCTCCATGAGCCAGTTGCTCACGTCAGCTTCCGTTCCAGTTCCGAGAATGTCCTGGTCGAACTACAACGTCCACAGGATGTCCTTTCAACGTGTGGTTCTCGAGCGGACCACGCGAGTCGAAGTCCGCGGGATACACGCAATTACTATGGCCGCTCCAAAGTCTAATTGGTAATACCAAGAAGTCCACCGGGGGTCAGAGCATCGTTTCCAGCAGCCTTATACCCTGTTCGGCGAATGCGATAACCTGCCTTCCGTAAAGCTACGGCCGAGGGGCAAGCCGCAATGACAGCACCGGTAGGGGATCGGGTCACTCCAGCTTGGCGTGGCGCAGGTACTGGTAGACGGTTTCCCTGCTGATGCGTTAGTCACGGGCAAGTAAGGCTTTCGGTACACCGGTGCCGGCGCGCTGGCCAGTTCGGCGGCCCGTTCCGGCGTGAGGATCTTTTTCCTCCCTTTGTAGGCACCACGCTGTATAGCCAGGGCGATGCCTTCCCGCTGGCGTTCCCTTATTAGGGAGCGTTCAAATTCGGCGAAAGCACCCATCACGGAGAGCATGAGGTTGGCCATAGGGGAGTCCTCGCCGGTGAAACCGGGTTCTCCTTGACGAACTCCACCCGCACGCCCTTGCGGGTTAGGCCTTGGACGAGAGCACGTAAGTCGTCGAGGTTGCGGGCGAGCCGGTTCATTCTGTGCACTACGACGGTGTCCCCCATCTCTGGGGAACCGCAGCAGTTCCGTGGGCTGTGGCCTGGCGGTGTCTCTGCCGGAGGCCTTGTCCGTGAAGATCCGGTCCAGGACCTGGCCTTCGAGCTGGCGTTTCTCGTTCTGGTCCAGGATGCTCACCAGCACGTACTCGATACGCTGTCCGGCCGACTGCTGCCTCCAAACCTTGGCCTGTGAGGTTGAGTTCTAGAACCGTCCTATAACGAGGTCAAGCCCCTGACACTCCCTTGTCAGGTTGGGGTGTTCCCTAGTCGGACATGCACTCGTGCACGCGAGCCAGGTTTCCGGGCTTGATGAATCCGGCTGCCTGGTCCTACAGCGATGCTCAGAAGGCTCGAATAGTTTGAAATCGAATATGCACGCGTACCAGTAGTCGCCCCTTCTTTGTGTGAGGCTGAAATCGGCAGGGGAGGACCTTCACTCCAGCTTTATGTGGCGCAGGTACTGGTAGACGGTCTCGCGGCTGATCCCGTAGTCACGGGCAAGGAGGGCCTTCGGGACACCGGTCCCGGCGCGTTGGACCAGCTCGGCGGCCCGTTCCGGTGTGAGGGTCTTTTTCCGCCCCTTGTAGGCACCGCGCTGTTTAGCCAGGGCGATGCCTTCCCGCTGTCGTTCCCTGATGAGGGAGCGTTCGAATTCGGCGAAGGCACCCATGACGGAGAGCATGAGGTTGGCCATGGGGGAGTCCTCGCCGGTGAAAACCTGGCTCTCCTTGACGAACTCCACCTGCACGCCCTTGTGGGTCAGGCCCTGGACGAGAGCACGCAGGTCGTCGAGGTTGCGGGTGAGCCGGTCCATGCTGTGCACAACCAGGGTGTCCCCATCGCGGGCGAACCCAAGAAGCTCAGTCAGCTGTAGCCTGCCGGTGTCCCTGCCGGAGGCCTTATCCGTAAAGACCCGGTCCAGAACCTGGCCTTCGAGCTGACGTCTCTCGTTCTGGTCTACGGTGCTTACCCGCACATACCCGATCCGCTGTCCGGCCACTGCTGCCTCCAAACCTTCGCCTGTGAGGTTGAGCTCTAGAGCCGTCCTACAAGGAAGTCAAGACCCCGCGTTAACTCATGGGAAAGGTCCGCGCAGCAGGATACGTTGCCTCATTGGAAAAGGTCCGGGAAGAGGCGAGGCGCGGACATCCTTGAGGGATGGGACTGACGATGAGCCAGCGCAAGGCCGTCACTGTGATCAAGGCCCGGGCGTATGTCCGCGGGAGCCGGCTGGAGAAGGTGCGGATCCTGGACGAACTGGTGGAGCTGACGGGCTGGAACCGGGACTACGCGCGGCGGGCTTTGCGTCAGGCTTTGGAGCTGAAGCCGGTACGACCCCCGAAGTTGCCGTCGAAGACGTTCTCCGGCTTGACGGCCTCCACGGTCAGTCCCGGGCCCATGGCGATGCCGATGATCGTCGCCAGGAGGATCGCCACCTCGAGCAGGAGGAAGATCCCGAGCACAAGCGTATTCAGCTCGATGCCACGCAGGCCTACGAGCCAGACGAAGAGCAGCACCGCGAAGGTGAACACGGGCCAGGGAACGGTGACGCCGAACTCGGCTTCGAAGATGTAAGAGCCGAAGTAGCCAGCGTATGCGAGCGGGACGAGCAGGACGACGTTGTATGTGCATTGTGCGACCCAGCCGGCGGCGACACCGGCCGGACGGCTGATGCCGGCGGTGACGTACGAATAGAACGCGCCGGCGTTCGTGATGCGGCGGCTCATGGCTGCGAAGGGGACGGCGAAGAGGGTGAGGATGACGCCGGCGATGAGGAACATCGCCGGCGCACCCACGCCGTTGCCGAGACCGACGGCGAGCGGGGCGTTTCCGGCAGCGGACGTTAGCGTGGCCTGGAAGCCCATCACGAGGAAGACGAGCGCGGGGGCGCCGATGGCACCGGCCCGGAGAGCGGTCGTTGGGGCCTTCTACGAAGACGAGGTTGGAGGAGGATGCGTGGCGGTCATGCGCGGGTTTCCTTGCTCGGGGGAGGGGGGTCGGCGAGAGAGATAGCGGGGGATTTAGCCTAGGGTGACGTCGATCTGCTCGACGTGGGCCTCCGCGGTGCCGCGGAACGCGGTCACCTCGATCTCGGCCTTGTATGCGCCGGCGAGTGGGCTGCACGTCGTGGTGAGCGCCGGATCAATGCCGCGGAACGTCTCGCCGAGCACTGCGAGCACCTCGTCGAGGTCGTCCATGTTCGGCACGAACACCTGCGCGCGGACGACGTCGGCGAGCGTCGCGCCGACCGCGCCGAGTGCGCCGGCCACGTTCTTCAGGGCGAAGCGGATCTGCTCGCCAGCGGATTCGGGCATCAGCCGCGTCGAGTAGTCGATGCCCGCGGTGTTGGACACGAAGATCCAGTCGCCGACGACGAACGCGCGCGAATAGCTGACGGATGTTTCGAACTTGCTGCCGGTCTTGACTTTGGTGAAGGCGGTCATGGGATTCCTTTCGGTTTGTGCTCAGTGGCCGATGAGGACGGCGTCGCCGCCCTCGACGGGGAGTCCGTTCGCGCGGGCATGCGCGCGCCGACGGTGATGGTCGAGGGTGAACAGGGGGTGCTGCAGGTCGCTGGACCCGGTCTCGACGAGGTCCGCCAGCAGGCGCCCGTAGGCGGGTGCGAACTTGAACCCGTTGCCGGAGAACCCGCCGCCGATGACGACGCGACCGGATTCGGATACGTCGAGGATCGGGACGTGGTCGGCCGTGATCGATTCAGGGTGCGTGGACCAGCGGACCGGTTCCGGAACGAGGCCTGGGAGCATCGCCGTGGCGATGCGCGTGCACCAGGCGAGCTGGTCGCGGGTGAGCTCGGTGACCTTGTCGGCGGGGTTGTCCATGAGCGGCAGGTCGACGATCGGCGCGATCTTGATCGAGTAGCCGTCGAGTGTCGGGACGCCGAAGGCGTGATCGCCGTCCAGGTCGCGCATCCAGCATGGGAACTTCTCACGGGTGAACTGCGAGATGTCCTCCGGCATGAACCACGTCAGAGGATAGGTGATCGCCTTCACCAGGTCATGCAGTTCCGGCAGGACGACCGCGGTCCAGGCACCGGACGTGACGACGACCTTCCCGGCACGCACCGGACCGGCACTGGTTGATACGAGCACTCCGTCCGAGTCCTCCTTGATTGCCAGGACTTCGGTGCCGTACAGGATCTCTGCGCCCTGTGCGATCGCCCGGCGTTGCGCCGTCGCGACCGACAGTTCGGGACGCAGACCGCCGCCGAGCAGGTCCATCACGCCCATGTCCCCGTCGTCGACACGGAACTGCTGGTATTCGCGGCGCAGCGCTGCCGCATCGAGGATCCGATGCGGCAGGTTCTTCTCCCCGATGGAGCGCAGCGTTGATTCGAGGAACGCGTGCCCGGCGGGCGCGATCGCCAGTACGCCCGTCTTCAGCAGCAGTTCGCGTCCGGACTCGAGTTCGAGCTGCGTCCACAGCTCCCGCGCCCGGAGAGCGGCGTCCGTGTAGACCGCGCCCTCCTTGTTCGCCGCACGGAACAGCCGGGACTCGCCGCTGAACGCGGCGTGGCTGTGGGCGGGGCCGAACTGCTCGATGCCGAGCACGGACACCCCGGCCCGCTTCGACAACTGCCACAGCGTCATAGACCCGATCGATCCTGCGCCGATCACCGCGACGTCCACCGTCTTCGTGTAAGTCATCGTCCGCTCCTTAGGCGAGTGCCGGCTCGGACCACAGGTTGAGGCTCTGGCCAAGGCCGAGCCTCACCGCGTTGCGATACACCTTCGTGCCCCAAGCGACGTCCTCGATCGGCATGCCGCCGACGGACATGATGACGATCTCGTCCTCGGACTGACGGCCCGGCTTCGTGCCGGCGACGACGTCGGCGATGTCGACCAGCTCGTCGCGGTCGAGTGCACCGGCTTGTACGAGGTCCATCCACTTCTGGCCGATGAGCGGGATGTGGTTGTACGACGGTGCGGGAAGGTCGTGGAACCACGCCTCGTACAGGCCGCGCGCATCGACGACCTTCGTGACGTCCTTCTCCAGCAGCGAGTCCTCCACGTTGCACAGCGACGGCATGCCGAAGAACGCGCCGGGCTTGACCCATTCGCGTTTGATCGTCGGATAGTCCTCGGGGCCGGCGGCGCCGGTGCCCGTGGTGCAGAAGGTGACCAGGTCGGAGCCCCGCACAACGTCTTCGAATGTGTCGACGACCTCGATCGTGGTGATCTGCGGCAGCTCCTCCCGCACCCACTCCTGGAACTTCCGCAGGCTCTCGGCGCCGCGTCCCTTGATCTTCAAGGTGTCGATGAGCGGGCACGCGTCGACGAAGGACAACAGCGTCGTTTTCGCCATCACACCGGGGCCAGCAACGCCGACAACCCGCGAGTCCTTGCGGGCGAAGTGGCGGGCGCCGACGCCGGGCACAGCGCCCGTGCGGTACGCAGACAGCAGGTTCGCCGACATGAAAGCGAGCGGGGCGCCCGTGTCGGTGTCGTTCAGCGTGAACATGAGGATCGACCGGGGCAGGCCCTTCTGCCGGTTCTCGATGTTCGATCCGTACCACTTCACGCCCGTCGTCTGGAAGTCACCGCCCAGATACGCGGGCATCGCCATGAAGCGGCGGTCCTCGGTGGGCGTCGGCATGTTCGGGAACGGGGAGTCCTTGGGGAACGTGACCATCGACCCGTGCGAGTCATTGTTCTCGCCGGCCATCCGGTAGTCCCCGACAGCCAACAGCGCGAACATCTGCTCCATCGCGTCGACGCACGCGTGCATGTCCGTCACGCCGGCCCTGATCATGTCCGGCTCGGAGAGGTAGATGAAGTCGATGTGGGGGAGAGTGCTCATAGAGGCGTCCATTCGGTGAATACGGTGGGAGACATGCGGTTGCAGGAACGTTCCTGCAACACGCATGAATGCCGTGCCCAGATGGGAAGCTTTCTGGGCGAGGAGGTTTTTGTTTTTCATGAGAGGTCCTAAGGGGAGTCAGACGACGATTTGTAGGAATGTTAACATTCCCGGTAAATGGCGAACGGGTGTCAAGGATTTACTTGAGCAGCAATGCTCTGGCCCGTTCTACCTTTGCGAAACAGTCCCTTTCCCAATAGGTTCTGACCGCTTCCAATCTGCTTTACACCGCGGGAACCCTTTCAAGGTCACTGAGGCGATGGAAATGGAACTGTCACTCAGCGCGCCCCATGGCGGGCTTGTGCGGCACCTCCTGGACAGCGCCGGTGGCAGGGCGGTTTTCGGCCAGACCGTCTACGTTAGGGAACCGGCCCCAAATGGCCGAGGTCCCGCTCGGCCATGGGGGCAGTGCATTCCTCCACTTGCTCTTTCTTGATCTCGATGTTCCGCCGAGCAAGGGTCCCACCTGTTTACACATAATCAGATCAGGGCCTTCCATGTCGTGAGAGCAAGCTCTCAGTCCCAACGCACTTGATGCAACGTGGCGCGTTCGATCGCGTCGCGGGTGTACAGCAAGGGAACGTACTCACCTTCCTGCCAACCCTTCAACAGGTCTTTGTAGTGTGGGGACGCAGGATCACCAGATTGACCTGGGGCGTTGATGAAAATGCTCCGGTCCCAGTCGCCCACATCAACGATCATCCGGAAGCTGGCGCCGATGGTTACGTTTCCGTTCGCGTCGTATGCCGCCAGGCCGACGGTGTCGGCAGATCCGTCCGCGGGAAGGGCCGATATGGTCTCCCATCCGGCTGTGTCCTCTCCAGCGGCTTGCGCGGCCGCCGGGTGGCTGAAGGCAATCCGGTGGAGCTCACCCCATCGTGGAATCTCGCCGTGCGCGGCTTGAAGCGTGTGCCATGCGACGCCGAGGGTGGTACGCAGAAGGCGCGCCCGATCTTCTCGCCCTTTCCACAGACGCTCATCTCGGAGGAGAAGGAGATCCAGGGGGCGAGCACCCAGGATGTCTTCGGCAGGCAGAATACGATTCAAGACGGAATCAGCCAGTTCGGCAGCAACGTCATCGCGCTTCAGGGCGCGCCGATAAAGGCTGGGGCGGAGGTACCGGCGAAACCACACTTCGAAGAGCGCAGCCTGTCTCGAATCGCTGAGCATGCGACAGTCCCAGCCTGCGAGGAGCGCGCACGCGGCGGCGGCCTCGTCGTCATCGGTTTCGCGCACGGCGAGGTCTTCGCGGAGGAGGCTGATGATGTCCCGCGCGGGGAGGGAAAGTCGATCTGTCTGGAGGTCGCTTGCCCGTGCTACCGTCCAGTTCCGGCTCGTACTGAGCGCTTCGGCTATCCGTTCGTACCGAAACGGAGCGTAGTACTCGCGGCTGATGTCCAGGTCCAGGTGGCTGTCTGGGACATTCGCTTCGTTCGCTGATGCGACCCATCCGCGTTCCGGGTTGCGCTCGTTGGGCAACTCGAGCGGTGTACGGAATCCCGCCCACTCGTAGCGACCATCGCCAGGCACAGGGAGCAGGCCGTCCCAATTCGGCCGAATAGGAACCAGACCCGCCACCTGCCAGCCGATCTGCCCAGCGGTGTCGGTGTAGATGTGGTTACAACCTGGCGTGTTCCACCGGCCGAGTGCGGTCGCATGAGCCCCGACATCACGTGCAGTGAGGTACTCCAAGCTTGCAAGATACGGGGCGGAACCGGGTTCGAGCCATGCGGCCCGAAGTGCATAGGCCTTCGACCTCGCCACGTCAACGAAAGTTACCGGCCCATGCACGGTGAAGAGCAATTGCACAGAAGAGGTCTCGCCGCCAGGAAGCGGGATCAGCTCGTCTTCGCACGTGAATTCTCGCCAGCCGTCCTGGTATCGATATCGCGTGCCGGTTTCGTCGAGATCGTAGACGTAGATGTCCTCTTGATCAATCGGGTGATAGGTCAGACCGAACGCTACGTGACCGTTATGTCCGATGGACACCCCGGGGATCATCGGCTCCCCCGCACCAATGACATCGAACTCGGGACACGTGAGGTGAACGACGTACCGGAGGCTGGGAAGGTTCATCGCGCGATGGGGATCACTGGCCAGGATCGCATGCCCGCTGGAGGTGAGGTGTGGTGCGATGGCCCAGCTGTTACTTCCCTCGACGCCACCGGCCGGCGCGGACACGAGAGGACCGAGTTGGTCGATCGGGGCCTGGGCGGTCCTGTAAGCACTCAGCGCATCCTCGCTCAGCGTCGTGAGGTCCAGCCCATCGGGCACCTTGACGGGACTCGCTGGCTGCCTGGCCTTGCGAAGATCGTCGACGGCAGGTCCAAAATCCCGGATCGTCAATGCACGGGCCAGCTCCTGTTCCGCGTTCGCCCCGTTGCCGTGGGCGCGAATGCGCACGACATCTTCTGGCTGCCAGAGCGCGGGAGCGTATCCGAGACGTACGAAGTCGGCGGACAACCGGTCCGGGTTCGCTAATACCTCACGCACACGGTGGTTTATGCCATCAACGAATCTCGTCACGGCTTGCTGGGCTCCAGCTGAATAGGCCAGCCACTCCGCGCGCATGTCACCGCGATACAAGAAGAGACGAGCTGCACGGTCACGATCCACGTAGGCATCACCCAGAACCTCGCTGAGCAAACCCAGACCCCGCCGACGCCAGAGATCCAGCTGGAAAAGGCGATCCCGTGCAGCGACGTATCCCTGGGCAAAGAACACATCATCGCTGTTCGTCGCGCGGATATGGGACACGCCGAACTCATCCTGATCGATGACGACAGGACCTCGAAGTGATTCATGGGTCATCGACGCCGGTCCTCCTCGGCAGCTGCGGCAACCTCGGAAGTGGCGGCAACCCCGGAAGTGGCGGCAACCCCGGAAGTGGCGGCAGCCTCGGACATGGCGCGCTTGCGATTGACTCGTGCGAGACCGAGGGCGCCGATGATCGACAGCATCACTAGTGTCGCGTAGTACGCTGCAACGGCCCAGGGATTGTTCCCGGACGACGTCAGGATCCACTGGGCAAGCAAAGCGGTCGAACCGCCGATGAGGGAGGAGCAGATCTGATACGCGAGCGACAGGCCGGAGTAACGGAACTGGGCGGGAAACGCGAAGGCGAGAAAAGTGGCCAGTACGGCGAAGTAGGCGGATATGCCCGCGATGACCAGGTAGAGCGACACGGCGATCAGAAGGAGATTGCCGCTCGTGATCGCGACGAAGAACGGGGCCACGGCCAGCAAGGTGAAGCCGAGCGAGACCAAGATGACCCGATCCCGGCCCCACCGCTCCGCAGCGTGTCCGGCAGCCCACTGCACGAAGAACTGGACGAACGCCGCGCCTATGAGCAGATTGAGGATTGCCTGTCGCTCGATCCCGAGCGGTCCCGTTGCCCAAGCGAGAAGGAATGTGTTCGTGAAGTACGCGTTTGCAATCGAGATGACCGAAACGAGGATCCCGAGCAGGAGGACAAGCGGCGCCTTCGTGAAGACGAGCAAGGCAGGAGCTTTCGTGGGCGCGTGATCTTCACGGGAAGCGAGGAACTCATCGGACTCAGGCACACGCAAACGAAGGATCAGACCGACAACGATGAGCACCACCGAGGCGAGGAACGGAACCCGCCAACCCCATGAGAAGAACTGCTCGTCCGGCAACAGACCGACGAGCGCGAAGGACCCGGTAGCGAGCAGTGAGCCCACCGGCGAACCCTGCTGCACCCACGCGCCGGCAAGGGACTTGCGTTTCTCGCCCGCGTTCTCCGTGGCGATGAGTACCGCACCGCCCCACTCGCCGCCAACCGCCAGCCCCTGGAATGCGCGCAGAATCACGAGGAGGGCGGGGGCGAGCAGACCGACTTGGGCGAAGGTCGGCAATGCGCCAATGAGCACCGTTGAAGTACCCATTATCAGCAAGGTAACGATCAGAACGTTCTTCCGACCGAACCGGTCACCGAAGTGTCCGAAGATGAAGCCGCCGAGAGGCCGCGTCAGGAAGCCAACCCAGAGGGTGGCGAAAGCAGCGAGGAGACCGACCGCCGGATCCACCTCGGGGAAAAAAACCCGAGGGAAGACGAGCGCAGCGGCCGTGCCGAAGACGAAGAAATCAAACCACTCCAGAGAGTTGCCAATAAATGCTCCCAGGAGCGCCCTGCGCTCATTCTGCGAACGTTGAGTCATGTCGGTTTCCCTTGTTAGTGACAGTGTTATAAGTCACTAAGATGCGGCACAACGAGCCATTCTGGCAAATGACATTTTGTCGCCCAAGGTATAACCTTTGGGAATGGACCGTCGTAGTTTGGAAGCGCTCAGAGCGGTAGCGGAGGCATCATCCGTTAGCGGTGCTGCACTCGCACTACGTCTGACGCAACCAGCGGTGTCAAAGCAGATCGCCAGGCTTGAGACGGAATGTGGGATGAGACTCTTCCACCGAACACCCTCGGGGATGGTGCCGACTTCCGCTGGGCGGACACTACTGGACCTTGGTGGCGACGTCCTGACCCGGTTCGCACGCCTCGAAAGTGTGATGGCTTCTCGGTTTCGCGGACGGCCCGTCTTTCGTGTCGCCTGCCCTCAATCGACCTCGGAACACCTCGTGACGCCCTTCGTTGCCGAGACAGCCCCGCCGATTTCAGATGTGATAACGGTCCCGGCAGGCGAGATCGACGCGCTCCTCTCCTCGGAGGTCGACTTCGGAGTGAGTTCGATAAAGCCCTCCCCAAACCGTCGCCATCTGCTCATCGCGACGATTCAACTCTCGTTACTGGGAACCCACGAACGCATCTCCGGGCAGCAATCCCCTTCACGGTTCGAGTTCGAGAGTCTGGGCGACGAGGTGGTCATTGCTCCCAGTGGCGGGGTGATGACCTCAGCACGACGCGCACTGGCTGAGCTCAGTTCGCCGCCCCTCCTTCTCGAAGTGGCCACCGGTTCCGTTGCTCAAGCCCTCGCCGCAGCCGGCCACGGGTTTGCCCTCGTGGCCGAACCCGTCCGCTTCGGACTTGCCGCTGCGCGCGCCTTTGTGCACGACAAGCCCCTACTCCACTCGCTCTACGCATCATGGGATTCCGATCACTATGCCGTCGCCGAGCTAGGCAGCCTCGCGATCAGTCTTCGTGAGTGGGTCGTCCAACGTGGCCTTGCCAACACTGCCGAGTTCTCCCACTCGTGACTTCGGGGAGATATGCCCCTCATCCGCGACACGGCTGAGTCCCCCGGTCGCGGAGGTCTGGCAAATCCGTTACGCCTCGGACGGCTCCGTTGCTCCCACGGAGTCGATGACTCCGGAGTACGCGGTGGGGTTGTTCCGCTTGACCGTAAACATGCGAATCAGACCGATGAGCGGCACTACCGCGACGGAACCGAAAAGGATCGTGCTTACCAGACCGAACGCGGGTGTTCCGTTTTCGTCCACGTTGCCGCCCAACAGTGGGAAGTCGACTGCGACCAGCATTACCGCCCCAGTGTGTCCGACGAGTCCAATGAGTGGGACTATCAGCGTGTTTCAGCGACGCTGGGGCCGCGCTACCGACGGAAGTACTCAACCACTGAGAGGCCTGTTGCGTGCACCTCGGGTTGCTCAGTTCCTGCGGTTGTAACGTGGGAAGTTGCCGTGGGGTCCTTCTTCGAAAGATTCCGGGGCAGGTGCTGTTGGACAGCTAATTCCGGAAGTCGCCTGGGGGAGAAGCCATCCGGCCGGGAAGAAGTTGGGGCGCTGTATGTCCCAGAACCGGATTCGCGCATCTTTTAAAGCCGCATCCGTGCTGGGTTCGCCGCATCGGAACTTCGCAGAGCAGTAGAGTGACTGCCGACCCCTAAATCAAGCGGACTAGCGAAAATGAAACATATTTTGCTTTCGTATTGCGAGTATGGGGCATCCATCACGTCCACGGCACACATTCACGCCCGACTCAAAGATGCGGTAACCGATGGGCAACTCCCCAGCGAAACCAATCTTCTTGCCCTCGCCGACGCCCTGAACGCCATTCTTGATGGCATGGCTCTTCGATCCCGCGATGGAATAGGCATTGAACGGTTACGGAAAATGGGCCGGGCCGGGGAGCGTATGCTGCCAACAGAGATGGGCTGAAATTTCAGCGATCTCTCTGCGTCTCAGTGCTCGCCAAAGGAGGCGTGGGCAGCGCCTGCGGAAACGCCCAATTCTCCAAAAGACGGCAGTTCTCGCATCCACTTCTACTCCCGTTGTTCGAACGCCGATAATGGACCTTCCGTCAACCTAGCAAGCAACTCTCGCGAGGCTGGCCAGGTTGGACTTGGAGCATTCAGCGCTGATATGCGTGAACTCTATTTGCCGTCCATCGTTTCAGCCCGTTGCACGGACCAAGGGACTTGTTGAGCCATTCCGGTACGGACTGAACGCCAACTGTAGTCTGTCCCTAGTCACGAAATTTTGATGGGGGAATGATGCGGTTCGAACGTTCAGCAGGGATCTTTAAGGCGGGCGTCCTGATGGCCATTGGTGGTCCAGTCCTTGGTGCACTTGGAGCAGTCATCGCCGCACCAAACATCGCCG
The DNA here is from genome assembly GCF_030817195.1 of Arthrobacter globiformis. NCBI lineage: Bacteria > Bacillati > Actinomycetota > Actinomycetes > Micrococcales > Micrococcaceae > Arthrobacter > Arthrobacter globiformis. Next base: position 2,363,197 of record NZ_JAUSYZ010000001.1, read on the forward strand.
TCCTCTATACCGGGAACGTAAACCGAGGAGGATTGGTAATAGGTGCGATCATCGCTGCCGTTGGGTTACTCCTCGCTGTGGCCGGGTACATCATGATTCTTGTCGCGGTGCACCGCGCGTTGGTCAAGATTGATGCTCTTCCTGTCCGTCAGCAGCCTCGGGGAGGGCAGGGATCCGCGCCTTCCACGCCTGGGTACACCTACTGACCAGCGACATATGGCCTCCAGCCAAGCTGGTTGCTTGAAGCTGCGGCGTAAAACCTTGAATCAGGAGGGGGATTCCTTTCGCGACCTTGGCTTGGCGCAGGCAATGAAGCGATAGCTCACTATTGGTTTACTTGACATGATATCTACCATCAGCTCTCGTTCGAGAAGGCTGCCGACGCAAACGATGGCTGAAGAACGCGAGCCGCCCGGCCATCCGCGCTGATAAAGATACCGGTCGCCACCCCCGAGGCAATGGCGTCTTAGTGAGTTCGGTCGGAAAAACTGTAGGGGATGGCATCGGGGGAGTAACGCCCGAGTCGCGCTCAGGGGAGTATCCAAAAGCGACGGGTAATGAACAGGCTACTTTCGCTTATCGCGCGTGGCAGCCTCGGTCAACACGCTGCAAAAAAATCAGGCTCGGATCAATTTAGATTCCGAGCCTGATTTTACGTCTAGGGGGGCTAATGCGCAGCCAGGTATTTCTCGACGATGTCGGCCTGGATTCGGCCTCGCGTATTGACCTGGAGGCCGTGATCTATTGCCCACATCCGAATAGCTTTGGCGTCAGTACCGGCACCACTGGATTTGCGAGCTACCGGCCGGCTGCGGCCGCTAGCAACTTTGCGGGCCGCATTGGTGTAGCGGCTTAGAGCGCTACGGAGTTCGTTAGCGTGGTCGGCGTTAAGGTCAATCTCATATTCCGTGCCGTCGACGGAGAAGTTTAGGGTCTCACTTGCTTCTGAGCCGTCGAGATCATCTTCAAGTACCACTACTGTTTTCCGCATCATATTAGGTTATCAGCTTGCTTATCACCTACAAGAAGGCAGCCCCTTAAAAGCCACCGCTGACCAGCGTGGCCAAAAACAAGACGATGACCAGGTAGTTGTTATTCCGCTGATTCGGTTACAGTCAGCGCGCCTTGCGTACAAGCGAAAATTCGCTGGTGCGGCGATGAGAGCCCGGCGGTTAGTAGCCGCCTGGTGCTCGCATGAGATGGGTCCCTTCCTGCCCTCGGCGCTCAATTGGGCGGTCACTTGCTGGTGACGAGTTGCGGTCCTGCACGGTCCTGCTGCTCGCGGCTGAAAATGCGTTGTCGACTGGACAGTGCTACTCGGCGGACGGTCGTTGTCGTTGTCGTTTCGTGGCTGCACGTTGCTCCTTGGCGGCGAGGCGCCGACGGTTGGAAGCGCGTGTGGGTTTGGTCGCGCGGCGACGGGCAGCTTCGGGTGCAAGTCCCTCTGCCACGAGGTCTGCGAGCTTGGCGAGGGCGATCTCGCGATTGCGAAGCTGAGAGCGCCGCTCGGAGGCCGTTACGGTGATCACCCCGGTGATGATTCGTGGGCCGAGACGCGTGAGCAGCATCAGCCGTTGGCCGTCGGAAAGTGCGACGGAGTCGCTAACGCTCCAGGAGAGCTCGACGCGGCTGTCCGCGGTGTTGACGTGTTGACCGCCTGGTCCGGATGAACGAGAGAACCGCCAGCGCAGTTCCGATGCGGGTATTGTGAGCGCAGGCAACACCTCCAGATCCATACAGACCAGCGTTGCACAATACGGGCGCGATCGAAGCCCCCACCCCTTCGCCGGCCAAAACCAATAGCTAATAAAGTTCGCGCATCTACAAAATGGAAAGCATGACAAGGACTCTGCCGGTTCGCTAACAGTGACGAGGGTAACTAGGGTTCCAGCTATTTGGCAGAACGTATTTCACTTACGACGTCCGATTCCGGGACGGCGAAGTTCAGACCACGTAAATTCGGATGAGGTGCTGGAGGGCAGCCCGTTATCCAGCTGCTTATCATTCAGTCATGCGTGGCGCAGGGGAGCTGGCCGGCGACGGCGTCCCGGGCGAATGGGTGGACTATCCGTATGGCAGGGCGCGGGGTGACTGAATCCAGGGGCGGGTATCGGTAGCCTCGCGTCGACGGGTGGCTACCCAGCATGTCAACGGTCCCAAGCGAAGTACGTACGGCGGCGGACCGGGGCCCGTCGCAATGTGAGGCGCCGGCGCGGATTGCAGGGGCAGATATTGTTCCTCTGCGTCTGATTCTCGCTGGTACAACTTTTCTGCTTGCGGCCTGACGGGGACAAGCCAGTTGTGCTTTAGTAAAGCCATGTCTGCTCCCATTGAGGACTACGCGCGCTGTCGGATCTCCAAACCGGGCCCCTGATCTCCAGGAACGGGAGTATTGACTGGCTTTGCTTCCCGCGGTTTGACTCGCCGTCGGTGTTTAGTTCCCTTGTGTCGCGATAGCAACATACAGCATCCACCCCTTATTCCCCTGGGCGGGCAGAAAGGGGCACGACCGGTGCACGGTGATCATTTTGCGGGACCGCTTCGCCGAGTGACTGGATTCTGACCTGACCGACCAGGGTGACATCCAGCACTTGTTGGACTCCCTCCCGGAGCCAGGCCTGATCCGGCGGTCGGCAGCCCGCGTGTGAACGGCGTCAGGAGCCCGGGCCTGAATTTGATCGAGCCGGGCAAGGGCGGTTAACGAGTAGGTATTGTCGGGCAGCGCGACCGGATCCAGCTTCTATCGGCATTCACCCCCATCTGGACAATTGGGGCTGGGTGGGCACCGAACGCATCCAAACTAATTGGACAACGGCGTCCTCCGGCTCAAGAGGGTTCAGGTGTAGAGGTGGCGGTCGAAGACCGATCGGGGCTTTTCTGAGGGATCGGGGTGGGCGACCATGACGGGAATTCCATCAGGGTCGCGGCCTTCCACCACAGTGATTCCTCCGGTTGTGCGGGTCTCCGTGTATCGCCCCATCTCCTTCAGAGTCTGCTCGAAATATTTCAAGCCTTCGGCGGCGTCTGTCGCCCACATCAGCAGGTGATGTCCGAGGCCGCCCGAGTGGCGCTCCTCCCGCTGGCCACGCTCGATGAGGTAGAGCTGGAAGCTTCCGGGTGCGAGGAGGAGGGCCGCCTCGCCCGAGCGGATGGTCTCCTCACACCTGAACAGGTCCCGGTAGAAGTTCACAGACCTGTCCAGTTCTGACACGAACTGGACAGAGGACGCGACCCTTGCTGAATACCCCATCCAGTCATTGTTGACCTGCCCGCGGGATATGGCCAGTCTTCCGGACTGTACTTCAGCTTCCGCGCACGCCCACTCCGTCACGGCCGTTAGCAGGGGCGGAGCCAAGGGAAGAGTCGCCAGGGGAAGACCGATCTGAGGGAGCAAGGTCGGGCTGATGGAAAGAGGGGACGTGGCATCAACTGGAATTTTCTGCAGCACAGGCCCTGATGTCCCCATCGGCATCATCGGCGCCTCACCCGGCGGCATCGGCACCGCCGTCACGCAGTCCTCCGTGCGCTCCGTCCTGAGCTTCCTGGGCGCCCCGCAACTGAACTCCCCGGAGGCCTGCATCAGTTTCGACCCGGTAGCCTACCGCGAGGACGGCGAGGTCAAAAACGAGGGGATGAGGCAGTTCCTGCGCCACTACATGGACGAATACGCCGCCTTCGTCGCCCGGGTCCTCGACGCCACATCAGCCGGACACATCGGCGATGAACACCCCGACTCGCGCAAGTAAGCCACCAGCCTCCCGAGACCCGGCGCCACGGCCCAGGGCCGCCCCCACGAACTCTCGGGGCGGCGGCCCTGTGCCACAGATTGGCTTCCAGTCCGCCTAACTATTTCCCCTCGCCGTTGTCCTTGGCCGAGGATGCGTTCGGCACCGTACTGCTTGCCGGGGACGCACGGGATGCCCGGCCTGGCCGGAAGGTCCGGTTACAGCGCCTCCACAGCCGAATTTGAACGCGATTGTAGTACTAGGGGAAATCTGTCACGAGGGGTCAGCGCCAGCCGAGCTGCGGCGCCACATACTTCAGGATCGACTCGATGACGTGAGCGTTGTAGTCAACGCCGAGCTGGTTCGGGACCGTGAGCAGCAGTGTGTCTGCCGTGGCGATCGCCTCATCCTCGGCCAGCTTCGCGGCCAGCTCGTCCGGGGCACCCGCGTAGGACCGGCCAAAGACCGCCCGCGTTTTCTCGTCGATGTTGCCCACCTGATCGGAGCTGTGGCGGTCGCGGGCGAAGTATTGCCAGTCGCGCTCGTCCGTCAGCGCGAAGATGCTGCGGCTGACCGAGACGCGCGGCTCCCGCTCGTGCCCGGCCTCCTTCCAGGCCTGCCGGTAGAGCTCGATCTGCTCAGCCTGCTGGACGTGGAACGGCTTACCGCTCTCGTCATCCTTGAGCGTGGAGCTCTGCAGGTTCATCCCGAGCTTCGCGGCCCAGATGGCCGTGGCGTTCGAGCCCGAACCCCACCAGATACGATCACGCAGGCCCTCAGAGTGCGGCTCCACGCGCAACAGCCCCGGCGGGTTCGGGAACATCGGGCGGGGATTAGGCGCCGCGAAGCCCTCACCGGTGAGCACCTCGAGCAGACGCTCGGTGTGCCTGCGGCCCATGTCCGCGTCCGACTCGCCCTCGCCGGGGACGAAGCCGAAGTGACGCCACCCCTCGATGACCTGCTCGGGTGAACCCCTGCTAATGCCCAGCTGCAGCCGGCCACCCGAGATCAGGTCGGCCGCGCCGGCATCCTCCGCCATGTAAAGCGGGTTCTCGTAGCGCATGTCGATCACAGCGGTACCAATCTCAATGCGACTTGTCCGTGCCCCAATCGCTGCAAGCAGCGGGAACGGGGAGGCATACTGCTGGGCGAAGTGGTGGACGCGGAAGTAAGCGCCGTCCGCCCCCAGCTCCTCGGCCGCGACCGCGAGGTCGATCGCCTGCAACAGCGCGTCCGACGCGGTGCGCGTGCCGGACTCCGGGTGGTCGGTCCAATGGCCGAAGGACAGGAATCCGATGTTCTTCACACCGGAAACGAACATGGTGCGGCGGTTCCTATTCCCGCGGAGCTTCAGCCTCGCACCCCCTGGGCCCCAGCACGTTGTTGCCGGCGGCACTGCACTGCACTGCCCCTCATAGAACCCCGAGCCGATTGTGGGCACTCACAACGACTCCCACCACTGACTCCTACCGGCACCAGCCCTCCTGGACATCGCCGCCTAAACCGGGCGCTGGCTGAGCAGTCTGACTTCATGGAGGCCGGGGAAAACGCCACGAATGCTGGCACGAGACAGCCCTTTTTGCAGGCACTCCCCGCCCATTTTAAAAGGCCTATAACCAGCCTTTCGTAAACTTTTGAGGAACTACCGCAGGGCTCTCTGTCCGCCGATGCGCTTATCCGAAGCCGCCTTGTCAGGTGCAGGTGAGAACCAGCCCGTCGGCATGTGGCCGCAGCACTTGCATGCGCTGGGCAGCACTAGGCTTGTGGGGCGGCTTTATGCTGTCGTCGTCTTCCCAGGCGCTGCCGGTGCTGGTGCGCAGGTCGAATTCCCGCAGCGGATGTCGTTCAGGTGGAAGCGTCCGACTGGAACTCTGTGCCACGGATAGGGACCCTAAGTGCCAATAAACGGACCCGGAGTGCCCTACCCTTGGCTACCGGCGCGTATTGGCCGTTACCAGCGGTAACAGCAGTGTGGAGAAAGGGCCGCAAACGTCTTTCGACGGCCCCAAAATGCGCCCCGGAATTACGGTCCCGTGATTCGATTCCCGGCCGCCTAACGGTTGCACGAAGAACCGGAAACACCCCTCGTATCGGGCTGTTGGCGCTCCTACGCTGGAGTCATCCAATCACTCGCACCCAAAAAAGGGGTACCCACAGGAAAAAACTAAGCGCCTGGCTCACTGCCACGATCATGGCTCTCGGGCTGGGCCTGCTGGCTCCGGGGTCCGCCTCGGCAGCCTCTTACTGCGGACTGGTCTGGAGCTCGCTGGCGAAGTCCAACCAGGCCATGAGCGGCGCATCGGTCACCAGCGTGCGCTCGGGCCAGCACTCCTGCTTCGACCGCCTGGTGATCGACACCAAGGGAAAGGCAGCAGGCTACAACGTCCGCTACGTTTCAAAGGTTGTACAGGACGGGTCCGGACTGCCCATCAAGCTGAGGGGCGGTGCATTCCTGCAGGTCACCGCCCACTTGCCCAGCTATGACAGCGCCACGGGCAAGGCCACCTTCGTGCCGGCCAGCCGCTCCGAGGTGACCAACGTTTCGAAGTACAAGACGTTCCGGCAGGTGGCCTGGGCAGGCAGCTTTGAGGGCTACACGACCCTGGGCCTCGGCGTCCGCGCCCGGCTGCCCTTCAAGGTCTACACCCTTGCGGGCCCCGGCAGCGGATCAAAGCTGGTGATCGACGTCGCCCACCAGTGGTGACGCCAGATGTGACGACCGACAATACTGAGTAATCGAGCCAGGTATAGCGAAGCCCCGCTCTCAGGGAGGCGGGGCACCGCTTTGCCCACACCGCGCGGCAAAGCTAGTCGGAAACTACAAAGAGACTCGTCGGGCTTAATGACGCGGGGCACCTGCCGGCAAGGGCCGGCTCCGGGACAGGCACAGATCATCCGGATCCATGCCCAGCGGTCGTTGCCAGGTTCCTAAGAGGCCAGGACCGATGCGATGACGCCATTCAAGCACGTAGCCCTGTGGTTGGTTCCCTCTCGTAGTCAGCAAAACGGTGTCGCGGATCAGCTCACTTCAAGGAAGCCACCGAGCGGCTCCCTGCCTATCTCTCCGACACCCCGGCCATCATCAACGTCACCGTGGACGGCTGGGCGAAGCTAGGGGAGCTTGCCGTCAGCCCAGCAAAGGAGTGACCACGAGCCGGGGGCAAAAGTCGGGTCAGCAAGTCAGCGCCAAGAGAATTCGCCATGACGACCGGTGCGCACTCACCCATGGCCACATAGAACTCAGGTATAGGGGAAGGCTCGTCAGCCGCGGTTTCGTTGAACTCACTATGCCTGACGGCAGCGCGTTATGGCTGCGTCAGGACGGGACTCTCGAACGACGCTACCATGCCTGGTCCGAAGGATATTCGGCATGGATCAGTCCACGGGACCTTCAGCCTGCCGGGCTGGTGCCACAGCGTCAATCTCCGCACGCGCGATGGAAGGTTCCCTTATAGAAGGGGCCAATAAGGGGCCTTTCGTCAACCTGTTAACGGAGGGCAGCCCTGCCATGCGGGCCAGCGTAACGGCTGGCCCGCGTGGCTTTAGTTAGAGGAGCTCAGGGTAGGTCGTGCCGGTAGCGGCTGTGATCTTCGCAGCAATCTCGGCTCCAACGTCCTCGTAAGCGTCCATGGCTGCCTGCCAGCGCCGGCTCGAGCTGGTGTCCCGCCGGCCCGTGGACGAAGACGCTCCGCCGCCCCGGCTGATCGGCGGCGCCCGGCGCGGCCCGCTAGAGGACTCCGGAGGATTCCCGGCTACGAGGAGAGGGCCCAGAAGATGACGCCGCCGGCAACGGCAATGAGCGCCGCCACTACGATGTCGGCCACGCGCCAGTTGTAGCTGGTCTTCCTGATTGCTGCAGTTGTCATAACTGACTTCCGTTGGTGTGGTTGCTTTACGGGGCGGGGATGGGGGCTTCGATGAGTTCTTTGAGTTGTTTAAGGAAGACGGCTCCCATGGAACCGTCCACGGCGCGGTGGTCGCAGGTGAGAGTGAGTTCGGCGATGGGTCGCCATTCGGCTTGGCCGTCCCGCACGACGTACCGCTGGCGTGTGGAGGCGACGGCGAGGATGGCTACCTGAGGGACGTTGAGGATGGCGTCGAACCGGTCGATGCCAAGCATGCCAAGATTTGAGATCGTGAAGGTTCCTGCCGAGATGTCGGCCATTCCAAGCTTCCTGGCGCGGGCTTTTTCGACAACTTCTCGTCGCCTTTGTGCGATGTCGGGCAGGCCGAGGGCCGGCACTCCGTGGATGACCGGGACGGTCAGGCCGGCATCTGTTGCCACCGCAATTCCGATGTTGATGTCCTCGAATGTCGTCACGCCTTCTTCGGAGTAGTGGGCGTTGAGCCCTGGGTTCTCCTGCAGGGCGGTGGCTGCTGCGGAGATGAGCCGGTCGGTGACTGTTGATTGGGGTGACACTGACTTCACCGTCAGGGCCTTGGTCATGTCGACTTCGACGGTGAGATGGAACGCCGGCGCCTGCCATGCTGCGACCATCTGCCGGGCCGCTGCACGCCGAATGCCTTTGAGGGGAAGCGTGTTTCCTTGAAGGGCCGGGATGTCGTTGGTAGTAGTCATGTGATTTTCTTCCTGTCAGTCGTGCTCAGATGTTGATGCTTTGGCCGGCTGCCCCGTGGAGGGCTTCCTTGACTGCTTCACTGAGGGTCGGATGTGCGTGGACATTCCTGGCCAGTTGAGTGACGGTCAGGCCTTCCTGGCGGGCCAGGGTAAGTTCTGGCAGAAGCTCGGTCACGTCCGGCCCTATGAGGTGGGCGCCGAGAAGTTTTCCATCGCGGTTGTCGGTCAGCAGTTTCACGAAGCCGCCTGGTTCACCGACAGCGTGGGCCTTGGCGTTTGCTACGAACGGGAAGACTGTTTTCCTGACTTCACTGCCCGCGGGCGAGGACCCGTTTTCGGTATATCCAAAACTTGCGATCTGCGGGGTGGTGTACGTGGCCCGGGGCATCATGAGGTAGTCCAAGGGATGCGTGGGTTCGCCTGCCAGGGCTTCGGCCGCGACCAGGGCCATCGCTTCGGCGGCATGTGCGAGCATGAGCTTCGCGGTCACATCACCGATGGCATAAATGTGCGGGACGTTGGTCCGCATCTGATCATCGACTTCGATGGCGCCGCGGTCGGTAAGGGCTACACCGGTGTTTTCCAGGCCGTAGCCTGTAACCCTGGGTGTGAAGCCCGTTGCCTGCAGAAGTTTTTCGGCGCGGATGACGTCGGAAGACTCGCCCTTGGTCAGGGTGACGGCGACCTCGCCAGGGTGTTCTTCAACGGCGGTGACCGCGGTGGCGGTACGGATGTCGATGCCGAGTTTCCGGTACCGCTTGGTCAGTTCCTTGGACACGTCCGGGTCTTCGAGCGGAACGATTCGGTCGGCGAATTCGACCAGTGTCACCTTCACGCCATAGCTGCTCATCACGTAGGCAAATTCGACGCCGATGGCGCCGGCGCCGGCTATGACGATGCTTTTGGGCAGGGTGGATGAGAGGATCTGCTCCTTGTACGTCACTACCCTGTCGGACACTGCTGTTCCGGGCAGCAACCGGGTTTCGGCGCCAACGGCGATGATGGCGTGGTCAAAGGTCACGCTTTGCCGCTCACCGCCGGTGAGTTCCAGGTCCATGTCATTGGGGCCGGTGAAGGTTCCGCGGGCGTTGAACTCGGTGATGCCGTTCTTTTTCATGAGGTAGTGGATGCCTTTGACCCGACCGTCGGCGACCGACCTGCTGCGCTGGAAGGCTGCCTGGAAGTCATAGGAAACCTCCCCGTCTACCTGGATGCCGTGTTCCTTGGCGTCATTTCTGAAGGTCTGGACCAGCTGGGCGCTGTAGATCAGCGATTTGGAGGGAACGCATCCGATGTTCAGGCACACGCCGCCCCAGTACTGTTCTTCGACGATCGCGACGCGTTTGCCCAGCTGGGCGGCGCGGATGGCTGCCGTATATCCTCCCGGCCCGGCGCCAACAACTAGGACATCAAACTGCTGCGGATTCATCTAAAACCTCTTCTGTTCTCTTTGTTTCTGCTCTTGCATGCGACGCAGGGCTGTCGGCTCGTCTGCCCAACAGCTCTTGCGTCCTACTAACTGGTCGGTTGGCTGCCTGCTAACCCCTGATGTGGGCCAGCTCGTCGGGCAATTCGCGGCCTTTTTTCCCCATGGCTTCTGCCCATAGCCGCCCTGCCCGGTAGGAGGAGCGCACCAAGGGCCCGCTCATGGCGCCGAGGAATCCCATCTCTTCAGCTTCGGCCTTGAGCTCAACGAATTCCTGGGGCTTGACCCACCGGGAGACGGGGTGATGTTTTTGGCTGGGGCGCAGGTACTGATTGATGGTGACAAGATCGCATCCGGCCCCCCGGAGGTCTTGGAGTGCTTCCGACACTTCGGCCCTCGTTTCACCCATTCCAAGAATGAGGTTTGACTTGGTCACCATCCCGTTTTCGCTGCCCTGCCGGATGACGTCAAGGGAACGCTGATACCGGAACGCCGGACGGATGGCCTTGAAGATCCTTGGCACTGTTTCGACGTTGTGGGCGAATACTTCCGGCCGGGCGTCGATGACCAACTGGATGAGATCCTGGTGGCCAGTGAAGTCCGGAATCAGGATCTCCACGCCGGTTCCTGCGTTGAGGGTGTGGATTTGCCTGATTGTTTCGGCGTACAGCCAGGCGCCTTCATCGGGGAGATCGTCGCGCGCCACGCCGGTGACGGTGGCGTAACGCAGGCCCATGGTCCGCACGGATTCGGCGACCTTGATGGGTTCGGTCGGGTCCAGTGCTTCGGGTTTGCCGGTGTCGATCTGGCAGAAGTCGCACCTTCTGGTGCACTGGGCCCCGCCGATGAGGAAGGTGGCTTCCCTGTCTTCCCAGCATTCGTAGATGTTGGGGCATCCGGCTTCTTCGCAGACTGTGTGGAGGCCTTCTTTTCGTACCAGGTTCTTCAGCCCGATGAATTCGGGCCCGGTTTTTACCTTGCTTCTGATCCACTCCGGTTTCCGTTCCACGGGTGTTTCGGAGTTACGTGCCTCGACGCGCAGCATGCGCCGGCCCTCGGGTGCAATGGTCACGTCCGTGCTCCTGGCATCTCGAATCGAATGGTCGCTGCGGATCGCAGCCGTTCAGCGCCGGACATCATTTATGTGGACGTCCGCAGCGGATATTGGTGTGTTCAGTGGTTTTTGCGTAGGCCCGGAGTACTGCGGTGGAAGTGTCGGGCCAGGCTATGGGGGCCCATTCGCCGAACTCGACGGTCGAAAGCGCCGTACAGGCCAGACCGGCTTCCCGGTCCACCCACAGGAAGCTCCCTGCCATGCCGAAATGGCCGAAGGTTTTTGGGGAGTTCTCCGGGCTGGTCCAGTGTGGTGACTTATGCCCGCGTATTTCGGCTCCGGCCCCCCAGTCGTTGTCGGCGTGATAGCCGAATCCGGGAAGGAAGCCTGCCAGCCCCGGGTATGCCAGCGAAGAGAGCGCATCGATCCTCGCTTGTGGGAACACTGCAGGTTTCAGCAGTTCCCAGGCCAGGCGTGCAGTGTCTGCGATTGTCCCTTCGCCGCCCTTTGACGGAGGGCCGGTCAGTTTCGTTTCATGCATGCCCAGAGGTTCCAGTACCCGGATCCGCATCTCATCGCGGAAGTCCTTTCCGGACCGGTCCGCCAAATGCTCGGCAGCAAGGTCGATGCCGGTGTTGGAGTAGATCCGCCGGACCCCTGCAGGTGCCCGTACCTGCTCATCGGCAAAGGCGACCCCTGATGCGTGCGAGAGCAGATGCAGTAGTGAGGACCCTCCCGGGCCGGCCTCGTCGTCGAGTGAAATCACGCCCTCGTCCGCTGCCGAAAGAACTGTGAGGGCCGTGAGGAGTTTGGTGACCGAAGCCAGCCGGTACACCCGGCCTGAATCCTCACGCCCCAGGACGCCGTCTTCCCCGATAACGGCCAGGGACGGGATTCCGGGCCACTTTTGGAGTTGTAGCGAGACCTCATTGGCTAAGGGGGGGAAGTCTTTGTCGTTTAGCGCCCTCATTGGCAGCCTTCCGAATTCATTGATGACGATTGTGAAAACCAGCCACGGAAGCTGCCGTCTCCTGCGTTGACAGGCCTCCGTGATCTGAGTCATACTCTACCTATGAATCACATATGTGAGCAAGTGCACGAATGTGAGAATGAGGGATCCGAGGCGCTGGCGCCGGTCGACATTCTCGTGATCGGTGGCGGTGTCAACGGCCTGGCTGTCGCCAGGGAAGCATCGTCCCGGGGCTGGCTGGCAGCGGTTGTCGACGCCGAAGATTTCGGGGCCGGTACGTCAGGAGCATCCAGTCGGCTGATCCACGGAGGTATCCGGTATCTGGAGAACCTGGAGTTTCATCTTGTGCGGGAGTCGCTGCGTGAGCGCGAACGGCTGCTTCAAACGGCTCCGCACCTGGTAAAGCCCTTTCCCCTCCTGATTCCGTTTTACCGCCATAACCAGCGCTCGGGCTTCATGGTGCGTGTGGGCATGTTCCTGTACGACGTGTTGTCCTTTGATAAGTCCACTCCGCTGCATAAACCGCTGTCGAAGGCAGAGGTTGAAGTGAAGTACCCGGGGCTGGAACCGGATGACCTGTACGGGGCGGTCCTGTACTACGACGCCCAGGTCGCCAACGCAGAACGGCTCTGCGTCGAACAGGCACTGGACGTCAGCAGTTTCGGCGGCCGGGTCCACAACCACCTGAAGGTAACAGGACTTAACCAGTCCGAGGGGGGCGTGAACGTTCAGCTCACCGACACCCTGACCGGCCGGCAGCTGGTTCAGCCGGCACGGGTAGTGGTGAACGCGTCGGGACCCTGGGTAGATATGGTGCTGAGCCATTCCATGCACGAGAGTGCCCGGCTCATCGGTGGAACCAAGGGCTCCCATATGACCGTCGGCCCCTTTCCGGGTGCCCCCAAAACTGGGGTGCACTACGAAGCTGTTAGTGACGGCCGCGCAATCCTCGTGCTTCCTTTACCGGACGGGAACTACCTCATCGGCTCCACGGACATCTTTTTCGAAGGTGATCCGGCCGAAGCCGTCATGACCGACGAGGAGATCGCTTATCTGCTGAAAGAAGTGAATACCCTGATACCGCAGGCGGGGCTCACGGCCCGGTCCGTCGTGCACACAATCTCCGGCGTCCGCCCGCTGCCGTACTCGCCCAAAGCCAAAACAGCAGCCCAAGTGAGCCGGAACCATCACGTGAGCGTCCACCCCACGATCAAGAGTCTTTTCAGCATCAGCGGGGGGAAATTGACCACACACAGAGCACTGGGGGAGATGGCAATGAATGTGGTCGAAACGCATACAACACCACGTTCCTCACGAGCCCCCTGGCGCAGGATCTTCCCGTCCGGTTCTTCCGGGACGAAGCACCTCAAATTGCCAGGTGCACGCTGCGCCGACTGGGGTCTGTTCCAGAAGGACTTCCTGGAACAGACCAAGCTGTCCCCGAGCGCTGCACGGAGGCTGCTCGGACTCTACGGAGTCCGTGCCGCCAGGATTGAAGAACTGATCTGCGCAGATCCGTCCCTTGGCGCGCCGCTGCCCAGCCATAAGGACACGGTAGGGGCCGAAGTCGTACTCGCGGTCCGTGAGGAATTCGCCCGCACGCTTATCGACATTGTCGCCCGCCGGATGCTGCTGTCCTGGTGTGACGATGCCGGGCTAAAGGCCGTTGAAGCCGTTGCTGAAATCGCCGCCCGGGAATTGCAGTGGGACGAGCAGCGAGTCCACCAGGAAATCGAGGCCTACCGCCAATGGATCCGCCACCGCAGACCGCGTGTCATGGAAGACACCGCCATCATGCTGTCCAACCTAGCCAAATACCCAACATCAATGAAGAAATCGGAGCAATAACTCATGTCACTCGTATCCCTTCCCGAACTGCTGGACCACGCTGGTAAGAACCGCTACGCCGTCGGATACTTCGAGTCCTGGGACATCTACAGCCTTGAAGCCACCATCGCCGCGGCCGAGGCAAGCCAGTCGCCGGTCATCATCGGAATCGGCGGCCTGTCCTCGAACCACGAATGGCTGCAGTCCGGCGGCATCGAACTCTACGGTGCTGCCTCCCGCGCGCTGGCCGACCGTGCGAAGGTTCCGGTCGCCACTTTGTTCAACGAGGCCGACAGCTTCGCCGAGGCTGCAGGCGGACTGGGAGCAGGCTTCAACTCGGTCATGATGCACACCCAGGGCTGGGACCAGAACAAGCTCATCGCAGACACGGCAGCGCTGGTCGCGGCGGCGCACGCCGTCAACGTCGCCGTCGAAGGTGAAATCGGTGCGCTGGCAGAAATCAAGGACGGTGTCCTTGACGCAGCCGGTGCCTCCTACACGACGCCGGAAGCCGCCGAACTCTTCGTCCGTGAAACCAACGTTGACTGCCTCGCGGTGGCGGTAGGAAACGTCCACTTCGTCACCGGGGGCCACGTGCCGACGGTCCAGGTGGACCTCATCAAGGAAATCGGCAACACCGTCGACGTTCCCCTCGTTCTGCACGGCGGATCCGGCACCCCGGACGATCAGACCCGCCAGGCCGTTGAAGCCGGCATCACCAAGGTCAATGTCGGCACCAAGCTCAAGCACGTCTTCGGCCAGGCCCTCCTGGCCGAACTGGGCCGCCCGGTTGAGGACCCGAACCTGGTCTTTGGCTCGCGGTTCGAGGGCGACGCCAACTCCCGCGCCGGAGTGGCTCTGCGCAAGGAAATCCAGCGGCTCATGGACGTCTTCGGTTCCACCGGTCAGGCCGGCCGCTAATGTCCCAGTCCACACATACCCTGCAAAAAGAAGTCCTGGGCACGGACGAGAGCCTGCACCTGCTGGAGGAAATGGTCCTCATCCGGCAGTTCGAGCAGACCGCGTACCTGCGCTACCTCCAGGGAGAGATCCCCGGAACACTGCACCAGTCACAGGGCCAGGAAGCCGTGGCCGTGGGAGTCTGCTCGCTGCTGCGCACCGAAGACTGGATCACCTCGACCCACCGGCCCCACGGTCACGCCCTGGCCAAGGGGCTGGACCCGGCGGCCGGGATGGCCGAAATCTACGGCCGGGAAACCGGCTGCCTGGGCGGGCGCGGCGGATCGATGCACCTTGGCGACCCGGCCCTGGGCATTCTTCCCTCGATCGCCATCGTTGGCGGCGGCATTACCATTGCCCCAGGCCTTGCACACGCGCTGAAGTACAAGGAGACGGACAATGTCGTTGTCTGTTTCTTCGGTGACGGTGCGGTCAACGAAGGTGCTTTCCATGAAGGCGTGAACTACGCGGCGGCGTTCAATCTCCCCGTGATCTTCGTTTGCGAAAACAACATGTACGGCGCTTCGACGCCGTTCCACGAAACTACCCGGAACATCAACGTCGCCTCCAGGGGCGAGGCCTATGGCATTCCGTCCGAACAGGCCGACGGAATGGACGTCAGGGCAGTCCGGGAGGCCACGCAGCGTGCGCTGGAAACCGCCCGCAGCGGCAAAGGCCCCGTCCTGCTCGAATTCCTCACCTACCGGTACGTAGGCCACAGCCGCGGCGACGCCCGGGGTTACCGGACCAAGGACGAAGAAGCCATCTGGGCGGCGAAGGACCCGATCAAGACCTTCGGTGCCGCACTCGTGGAAGAAGGCACCGCCTCCGAGGAACAGGTCAAGGAAGCCACAGCCCGTGCCAAGAAGCGCATCGCAGAAGCGCTCAAGCACGCCCAGCAGGCACCCTGGCCGGACCCGGTCACCGCCCTTGCTCCGAACATCATCTTCGGCAACCCGCCCCAGGAAGTCGAGGGCGCCGGACCGCTTGAAGAAGGTTCAGAGGAGGAACGGTACATCTCCATCGCCGACTCGATCCGGGAGACGCTGCACAGCGAACTCGGCACGGACCCGAACCTGGTTCTGTTGGGCGAGGACGTAGGTGTGCCCGGCGGATTCGGCGGTGCATTCGGCGTCTACCAGGGGCTGGCCGAGGAATACGGCCGGCACCGCGTGATCGATACCCCGATCAGCGAGAAGGCCATCATGGGCGCAGCGATCGGTGCCGCCATCGGCGGTTTGCGCACCGTGCCGGATCTTCAGTACGCGGACTTCGTCTTCGAAGCCATGGACGAACTCGTCAACGAAGCGGCCAAGCAGCGCTACATGTCCAACGGAAAACTGACGATCCCGACGGTGCTGCGCTGCCCCGTGGGCGCATCGCAGCGGGGCGCCCAGCACGCGCAGTGCCCGGAGAGTTTCTTCATGCACGTGCCCGGGATCAAGGTGCTCTGCATCTCGGACCCGTACACGGCCAAGGGCGCCCTTACGGCCGCCATCCGGGACGACGACCCGGTCCTGGTCTTCGAGCACAAGCTGCTTTACGGTGCGAAGAAACGCCAGGAAGCCGGTTCCATCAACACGCGCGCGTACGTTCCGGAAGAGAACTTCGCACTGCCTGTCGGGCAGGCCCGGGTCCGCCGTCGGGGCAAGGACGCGACCATCGTTGCGACCTTCACCGAACTGTACAAAGCCCTGGAACTCGCGGAGAAGCTCTCGGCAGAAGGAATCGAACTCGAAGTCATCGACCCCGTATGGCTCTCCCCGTTCGACTGGACGACCGTCATGGAAAGCGTCAGGCGCACGGGCAGGCTCGTCATTGCCCACGAAGCGCATCTGACGGGTGGATGGGGCGCCGAAGTGAGCGCCAGGATCTCCGATGAGCTGTTCGCTGATCTGAAGGCACCGGTCCGCCGCGTCGCCAGCCGCGACATCCCCATGCCGTTCTCTCCGCCTCTGGAAGCGGCAGTCCTGCCGCTGGCGGAGCACATTGAGGCCGCGGTCCGGGACGTCCTGTCAACGGACCACACCCGATCCGGAAAGGAGTAAGACTGTGGAAGCCATCGTCATGCCTGCCCTTGGGCAGACAAGTGAAGAAGCATACATCCAGGAATGGCTGGTCAAGGAGGGCGACGAAGTCGAAATGGGCCAGCCCCTCCTCAGCGTCGAAACCGACAAGGCACAGCTGGAGGTCGAATGCGTAGCCGACGGCGTTCTGCTGAAGATCGTCTGCCCCGCTGATACCACCGTGAACGCGGGAACCATCATCGCCTACATCGGTGAAGCCGGGGAAACCGTTCCCGCCGAGTAGCACCCTGCAAACGCCGCGGTTCGCATCCCTGCCGATCCGGCAGGGATGCGAACCGCACCCATCCCTCAGGAGACAGCCCATTGGGTCAGCCCCAGGTTTTAGCCATCGACTGCGGAACCCAGTCTGTCCGCTGCCTTCTATTTGACCCCGGGACCGGAACCTACGAGATCGGAGCATCCGAAAAACTTGCACTGAAAGTCCGGGGGCCCCAGCAGATCGAGATTGATCCGCTTGAACTTGTGGCCGCAACCGTTCGGGTGCTGCGCGCGACACTGGCCAAATGTGAACAGACCCCGCTGTGCATCGGGATCACCAACATGCGCGAGTCAGCGATAGCGTGGTCCCGTGAGACGGGCCTTCCCGTCCATGACGGGATCATGTGGATGTCCCAGCAAAGCCAGAACATCGTTTCCCGCTGGGATGACGACGGGCTGGCACCCCTGATCCGGGAACGAACAGGGCTTAGCAACCACACCTTCTTTTTCGGATCAAAAATAGCGTGGCTGTTCAACGAGAGACCCGACCTGGCGGCCATGGCAAAAACCGGCAAAATCGCCGTCGGGACCATCGATTCCTGGCTGCTGTACTCCCTGACGGGTGGAACCGTCCACGCCACCGACGTCTCCAACGCCTCCCGATACCAGCTCCTGAACCTTCACTCACTGCACTGGGACGAGCAGCTGCCGGAAGCGCTGGGTATTCCCCGTGCAGCCTTGCCGGACGTCCGACCGACAGCCTCCCACTTCGGACACACCGACCCGCAGGTCACCGGCTACCGCATACCGATCACAGGCATGATCGGAGACCAGCAGGCATCCCTGCTCGGCCACGGCTGCGACGGACAAGGAGAAGCGAAGGCGACATTTGGCACCTCCTGCGTCGTGAGCGCAAACCTTGGCCAAACCCCATCAACCGCCGAGGGGCTCGTCACGTCGATAGCCTGGTCAGCACCCGATAACGGCGCGGTGTACGAGATGGAAGGATCTGCCTTCCATTGCGGGTACACGATGTCCTGGCTCGCCAAAACGCTCTCCCTGCCTGCCGCAGCCCCCTACGAACCGGAACGAAGCGAGCTGCCAGCCAGCCAGCGGGTCTACGTGGTGCCCTCATTCACTGAACTCGGCGCACCCCGGTGGCCGAAGGGATCAGGGGCGTTCATTAGCGGCCTGCGAATGGACTCCGGTCCATCGGACATCGTGCGGGCTGGAATCGAAAGCATGGCCTTCCAAGCCTTCGACCTTGTCACAGCGATCCCCGACCTGCCGGGCGCAAAGCCGCTGTCCGTCGACGGAGGCGGAGCCGGCAACAACTACCTGTGCCAGCTGCTCGCCGATCTCACAGCAACAACAATTGTCCGGCCGCCCAGCCGTGAACTGACGGCGCTGGGAGCTGCCCGCGTAGCCCTAAGAACCCTCGGGAACAATCTTCCCGCCGGTTCCGCGGTGACAGGACCTCCTGACTATTTCACCCCTTCAGATGGACCCTCTTACGCCGCGGAAGGCTTTCTTCACTGGAAGGAGCTCATCGCCCGGAATCTCAGCTGAGGGCGCTGCGGGCTTGATTGAGGACCGCGGCCGATACAATTGAAAACAGTTTCATCTGAGGCACACCGTGCCGGTAGGGAGCAGCATGGTAAGGCTAAGCGCTGAGAGGCTGGCGCACGCCGCGTTCCTGTACTACGTCCAGGGCCTGTCCCAAATGGAGGTAGCCAAGCAGTTGGGTGTGACGCGCTCGAATGTTTCCCGCATGCTCACCGCCGCCAGGGAACAATACATCGTCAAGTTCGAGATCGCCTACCCGCTGGACCGGGACCCCGCCATGGAGCAACGTCTCCTGACCAGGTTCTCCAATGACGGCATCTCGGAAGTGATCGTCGTGCCAGGACGCGAAACCGGAGTCGGCGCGTCCAGCCATGGGCTGCTGGCAGTCGGCCAGGCCGGAGTTGGCTGGCTTGATAAAAACCTCAACGATGGCCAGACTCTGGGCCTGTGCTGGGGCAGCACCGTCGAGGCCATGGTCGACAGCGCCCATTTCAACCGGCGTGTTGATGTCGAAGTCGTGCAGCTCGCAGGCGAACTCAGCATCGACTCCCGATTCTCCGGCCACGACCTCGTGAGGAATCTGGCAGAAAAACTGGGTGGACGGTACCGCTACTTCAACGCCCCGGCAACAACCCAGGACGAAGCCACGGCGGCGGCCCTCATGAAGACGGAGCAGGTCGCCAACGCCCTCGCCCTGGGACGAACCTCAGACGTGGCCGTTCTGGGCATCGGCCAATACGGCATGGACAGTTCCAATCTCTTCCTCCAGCGGGCCGGCGCATCTGACGAGGAGATCCGCGAAGCGGTCGAACGCGGTGCGGTTGGACAGATCTCCGGGCGCTTTTACGACAGGGAAGGCAAACAGCTCGACCTTGCCATCAACCGACGGATCATTTCGCTGGACCTTGACGATCTTAGAGACATCGATACGGTAGTGGCTGTTGCCAGCGGACCCTTTAAAGCCGAAGCAGTCAGCGCCGCCATCAAGGGAGGCCTTGTGAACGTTCTCATCGTTGACAGCTCCCTCGGGCAGGCCCTGGAAGCAGCCTAAACAGGCCCCGCATCCCCCGCTCACCAGCCACACCTGGCAGCGCCTCCGCCGGTAAGCTGCCGGCCGCCCAGGGTCGCTGGGAAGCCGGGCATCTACCGCAGCCGGTCCCGTGGGTGCAAGCCCCTCCAAGACACTCCAAGTCGGCCGGTCCGAGACGCTGTAAGCCGCCGGATCCATCCCTGCTTCCGCCGTCACTCTCCCTGGACGGCTTTGACGCGTACGCGTATCTGCCGCACCAGCCCGCCACCGTCCATTTCAACGCGGCGCGCACACGTCTCCGACCGGCGTGAGATCGCCGTCCAGTGCGCCATCAGCACGCATCCCTATTGCGGGGAAGCCCGCGAAGTCCCATTAATCACTGCCCGCCGCGGGGACAGGGCAAAGGCTCATTGACATATGTGACTCATGACACTAGCCTAGAACTCACATAAGTGATTCCACTCACGAATGTGATTTTAGTCTTAGCCGAGATGAAACCTCAGCCCGAGGTGGGGCGGCGTTTCACGGCAACTAGCTTTCCGACAAACTTCTTATGAAACGTGAGTATCCAATGACGAATCCACAGCATCTTGAAGACCGTGCAAAGTCCGGACTCGTTGCCCGCTTGAACGAGCGCGGCGACTTCCGCCGCCGCCAGTTCCTGCAGGGCCTCGGTGTCGGCGCGCTGGCTCTGGGCGCGGGGGGCGCCCTGGCCGGATGCAGTGAACCTCTGGGTGCAGGATCGGGTGCCGGCACCACGGGCGCGGGAGGGGCCGGTAAGGTAGCCCTCGCATCCGTTCCCACCCTGACCAACGAATACTTCACCATGTGGAAAGCCGGTGGCACGGAAGCCGCTCAAGCTCTTGGGCTGACCTACCGGATGCAAAGCTACGAGGGCTCGGCGTCGGCGCAGATTGATCAGCTGCGCTCAGCCAAAGCTGCGGGCGCAAGTCAGGTGGTGACATTTCCGATCAATAATGATGCCGTACGCCAAATGGGCGAGATCCTAGCCGGCCAGGACATCCAGCTGGCGACCTCCTTCGCAGCGACCCCGTGGATGGTGCCGTCCGAACCGGGATACCAGGACCATTATTCGACGCTGTTCACGCCGCGGGAGGTCCTGGGGCAGAAGGCCATGAGTGAGGCAGTTTTCAAAGCCATTGGCGGCAAGGGAAACGTCGTCTACATTCAGGGCGCTCCGACGAACCGGACCTCCAACGCCCGCGAGAAGGGCTTCGACATGGCCGTGGCGAACTTCCCGGGGATCAACGTGCTGGCGAAACAGGACGGCAAGGAAACGGGTCAGGACACCCGCCCGGTCGTCCAGACCATGCTTTCCCGCTTCAACAACATCGATGCCATCATCTGCCACAACTCCTCGGAGGCTTTGGGTGCGGTGTCGGTTCTTGAAGAAAAGGGCAACGACCACATCAAGGTGGGCGGGACGGACGAGCAGATCGCGATTCTCGACAAGCTGATCCAGGGTCCGAACGTCGTCGCTGTGCAGTCGATTTTTGGTACCTGGCTGGGGGGTTACATGATTGTCCGCAACTACGACCTGGCCAATGGCGTCAAGCTGGATCCGATCGAGCGCATGATCTTCCAAGACTCCCTGATCATCGATACAAAAGAATCAGCCCAGGAGTACAAGAAGATCGCAACCTCACCCACCACCGGCTTTGACTGGAAAAAGATGTCGCGCCACCTGAACCCTGATACCTGGGACACGCAGGTCGCACTCGCACCGGTTGATCCGGTCAAGTTCTTCACCGAAGACCTCAACACCCCGAAGCCGGCCGGGTTCAAGTTCCCGGAGGCCCTCCAGTCGTCGCTGGATGCAGGCGGAGTTAAAAAGTTTACCGACCTGTATGCCCGGCATGCCCAGACCAACCCGTATGCAACAGCCATCAAGCTCACGACAACGGGAGCCACCGTCTTCGGAACGAAGTTCTAACCATGGGTGCGGACAGCTCGCTGCTGGAGATCAGGGACCTCACCAAGGCTTTCAAGGGGGTCAAAGCTTTGGACGCAGTGTCCTTTGACCTTCGTCTCGGCGAAGTCGTCGGGCTGGCAGGACACAACGGGGCCGGCAAATCCACGCTGCTGAACATCCTTTCCGGAGTTTTCACTGCGGATTCAGGATCGATGACACTCTCGGGCAGGACATACCGGCCAACATCCTATTCGGGGGCAACCGGAGCCGGCGTCTTCCGCATTTATCAGGAGCTCTCGGTCATCGACAATCTCACCGTCGCCGAAAACCTGACGCTGGGAACAGAGAAGCACATCCGGAAGTTTGGCCTGCTCACCCCCAAGCGCACGACGGCGACGGCGGCTGATTTTCTGGAGGACGTCGGCCTCGGCGACCTCGACGCGAAGAAGCGCGTGGAGCAGCTCACGATGGCTGAGCGGCAGCTCGTCGAAATCGCCAAGGCGCTCTACATGGCCCGGCTGGCGAAGATTGAGAAGCCGGTCTTGCTGCTGGATGAACCGACAAGCGGTCTCACTCAGACGCAGGTCGACTTCCTCGAGGGCCACATCAACAAGCTCCGCAGTCAGATGGGCATCATCCTGACCACCCACCGCGGCAGCGAGCTTCTCGAATGGAGCGACAGGGTGGTCGTGCTGCGTGACGGACGGGTGGTCGGCGAACCCGATCCGCGCACGACATCTGCCGAGGAACTCGGCCAGCTCATGGTCGGCGAAGCAGAGGTCACACGGCATGCCCGCCGGGATGTCCGCACGGAGCAGGGCAACCCGGTCCTGGAGCTGCAGGACCTCGTCCTGCCCAGCCTGGAAGAACCGGTGAACCTGGTGCTGCAACCAGGGGAGGTCGTTGCACTCATTGGAGAATCCGAGGAAAAAACGCAGATCGCCAGGTGCATCTCGGGGCTGCTGAAAGCATCGTCCGGAGAAGTCCGGGTCAACGGAGCAAAGGTCCCGCCGACCGTCAAGGGCGCCCTTGACGCCGGAGTGAGGTTTGTTCCCGCTGACCGGGGAGGGGAGGGACTTTCACTCCTTCACTCCGTTCAGGACAATCTGGCCCTGGGTGCAATGGCTGCCGAGCGCCGGCAGGACCTTGCCCGTAAACCAAAGGCCGAGAAGGCGTTCGCCCAGGACCTCGTCTCCAAATACGGGGTGAAAATCGCCAGCCTGGAACAGGCCTCAGGGTCTCTCTCCGGCGGTAACCAGCAGAAGCTCCTTGTGGCCCGTGCCATGTCAGAGGCGGCGCAAGTCATCGTCCTGGACAAACCGACGCGCGGCATCGACGTCCACGCCAAATCCGAGATCTTTCGCCTGATTCTGGAAGCGTCCGACCGGGGAGTTTCAGTTCTCGTCGCCAGCGACGAACCGGAAGAGCTAATGCCGATCTGCGACCGGCTCATCGCTTTCCGCAACGGGAAAGTCAGCGCAGAATTCAATTGCCGGTCCGGAGCGGAACCCACGCTGACCGAACTTGCAGAAGCAACCTCATAGTTTCAAGGGAGAATCACCATGAGTTCCGAACCACTGGCAGCCTCAAAGCCGCCCACCAGCACCGGCAGCCTGCCAAAAGGGCCAGGACTTGGGCAAGTACGCCCGATAAGCAAGACGGGATTTATGAACCGCGACCGACTCCAGACCCTTCTGCTGGTCGCGGCCCTGGTCATCCTGCCCATTGTCTTTGTCTCAATGAACCCGCAGTACCTGTCACCGGGAAACCTCGACAGCATGATGCGCCAGAGTTCCGTGCTGCTCCTGGTGGTTGCCGCAGGAACGGCCCCGATCCTGCTCGGTTCCATCGACCTGTCCGTCGGCGCGATCGTATCGTTGTGCGCGGTCTCGGCCGCGCTGCTTGCCCAGTCCATGGGACAGGCAGCAGTTTTCCTCGTGCTGCCGCTCGGCCTGCTCATCGGCCTGTTCAACGGCGTCATCGTCTCCTACATCAAGCTCCCGTCATTCCTTGTAACGCTGGGAACGTCATTCGCTTTTGGCGGCATCGCCCTCCTTCTGTCCGGCGGCTTTCCCGTCCAGCTGATCAGCGGTCCCTTGAACGCGGCCTTCCAGCGCAGCCTTTTCGGGATCTTCCCCCTTCCCCTGGTGTACGCCGTCATCCTCTGGCTGCTGCTGATCGTCTTTTTGAGGCGCACCGCGACCGGCCGCTTCATCTACGCAATCGGCGGGAACGAACGCGCCGCAAAGGTATGCGGCGTTAATGTCCGCTGGGTGAAGGCTCTGGCCTTCGGCGCCAGCGGCCTGTGCTGCGCCCTTGCCGGAGTGCTGGTGCTCTTCTCGACCACCGCCGCCACCCCGGATATCGGCAACTCTTTCCTCCTGCCCTCCATCGCAGCCATCGTCATGGGCGGCACTCCGCTCTCCGGCGGCCAGGGCGGCGCGGCACGCGGCCTCATCGGCACCCTGATCCTGGTGGAGCTGACCAACGGAATGCTGATCATCGGCCTGCCCCCGGCAGCCCAGCAGATCGTTCAGGGACTCGTGGTCATCCTCGCAGTTCTCCTGACCTTCGACCGCCGCGGCGTGTCAGTAGTTAAATAGCGCCACGGCAGGCCCGATTACACTACAGCGACGGGTTCAATCTACGCCCACGCTGTACCGCAACTAGGAGAAAATTAGATGGCCACTCGGCTACTTGGGATAGATTTCGGCACAGGCGGCGCCAAAGCCTGCATCATTGACGATCAGGGCGAAGTCCTCGCGTACGCGTTCCGTGAATACCCCATCTTCCACCCCCGTCCGGGATGGTCGGAGCACGACCCGGAGACCTACTGGCGGGTGACGTGCGAAATGATCCAGCAGGTGCTGCGGGACACCCAGTGCCTGCCGCAGGAAATCGCGGGAATAGCCGTCTCCAGCGCCTTGCCGTCCATGGTGCTGGTCGATGACCAGGGCCGTCCGGTGGCCCCTGCCATGAATCTCATGGACCGTCGCGCCCTGGACGAAGTCACCGTCATCAGGAACATCGTGGGGGAGTCCGTCATCGAGGACGTGACGGCCAACCGCATCGAGGACCATCCCAACCTGGTCAACCTTTTCTGGTATCAGCGCAACAAACCGCAGATCTATGACAAGGTCTACAAAGCCCTCACCATCGACGGCTTCATCGTGTCCCGGCTCACCGGCGAGTTCACCCTCAACACAAGCTCGGCCGTTTTCTACGGGGTCGCCTTCGACATCCGAAAAGGCGTCTTCCACGACGACATCCTCGAAAAGCTCCACATTGACCCGAACATCCTGCCCCGCCTCTGCGACAGCACCGACGTGGTGGGAAGCATCACGACCGAGGCTGCCGGCGCCACCGGCCTCCACGCCGGCACTCGCGTCGTTGGAGGACAGGTCGACTGCAACGCAGGCTGGATCGCCGGCGGAGCGGTCGAACCCGGGGACATGCAGCTGAACCTCGGGACCAGCGGCGTCCTCGGCGTCGTGCACCAGAACATGGACTACCTCAGCTCCCCGGACGGTCTCCGGATGGTGAACATCCCGTACACCACCTCGCCCCGGGACACGTTCTCAGCCGTGGCGGTCACGACCACCGGCGGGCAGGCCCTGCGGTACCTCCGCGATACCTTCGGCGAGGGCGAGGCCGATGTGGAGCGACTCCTGAAGGTCAGCTCCTATGACCTGATCACCCTCCAGGCCCGCGACGTCCCGCCTGGCAGCGAAGGGTTGCTGGTGCTGCCCTACCTGATGGGTGAGCGTTCTCCTATTTGGGATACGTCAGCCCGCGCCGTCATGTTCGGTCTCTCACTGCATCATCACCGAGGCCACGTTTTCCGGGCTTTCATGGAAGGCGTCGCATACGCGCTCTTTGACTCGTTCTCGGTTCTGCAGCGGACCGGACTGAAGATCAACCACCCTCTCATCTTCAACGAGGGTGGGGCGAAAAGCGAAGTCTGGCGCCGGATCATCACGGACGTTTTCGGCATCCCGACGGCAATGCTCAAGGGCCGCACCGGGGCGCCCCTCGGGGACGCCATCCTGGCCGGCGTGGGCGTGGGAGTGTTCGATGACTTCAGTGTCGCCAAGGAGTGGTGCACCTATAGGGAGTACCTTGAGCCCGACCAGCAGAACCACGACATGTACATGGAGTACTTCCAGCTGTACAAAAACATCTACGCCAACGTGCAGGGCAACTTCCAAGACCTCCAATCAATCGTTCGCCGCCACCAAAACTGACCGGAACCGACACGTCTTCGCCCTGCTGCCAGTGACCAGTCCCTACCGGACCGACAAGGTCCCTCGCAAACACCGTCCCGCCGGGACACATCCGCCCCCTTCAACGAGGAGAACACAGTGAGTGCCCCAAAGTTCACGCTGGAAAACAAGACCGCCGTCGTCACAGGAGCAAGCAGCGGCATCGGCCGGGCCATTGCCGTGGCCATCGCTGAACTGGGAGCCGCAGTAGGCTGCGTCGACCTGCCCGGCAGCGACCTGGAAGGCGTCACCGCCGAGATCAAGAATTCTGGAGGCCGAGCCGCGTACTTCGCGGCCGACGTCACCCAGCCCCAGGACATGATCAATGCCGTAGCCAGCATTGAACAGGAACTGGGAGCAATCTCCCTGGCAGTCAACGCCGCAGGCATCGCTAACGCAGCCCCCGCAGAAGATATGCCGCTTGCACAGTGGCAGAAGGTTCTGGACGTCGACCTGACCGGGGTGTTCCTGTCTTGCCAGGCAGAAGGCAACGCCATGCTCCGCAACGGCGGCGGATCCATCGTTAACATCGCCTCGATGTCCGCCACCATCGCCAATAGAGGACTGCTCCAGGCCCACTACAACACCGCTAAGGCAGGGGTGGTTCACTTGGGCAAGAGCCTGGCCTGGGAATGGGCATCCCGCGGCATCAGGGTCAATAGCGTCAGCCCGGGCTACACCAACACGCCCATGACCAAGCGCCCCGAACAGGCCAGCGCCATGGCCGGCTACGCACAAGACACCCCTCTGGGCAGAAATGCCGAACCTGAAGACATCGCCGGACCCGTGGCATTCCTCCTCAGCGACGCAGCAGCATTTGTGACAGGAGTTGATCTGCTGGTCGATGGCGGATTCGTCATCTGGTGAGTCTTGCGTCGGCTTGAAAGAATCCTCCAACGACCTCCCAAAGAAAGGAACATACCTTGTCACCTCCTGCCACTTCCTCCTTCCGGGTAGCGATCGTTGGTGCCCGATGGCATGCCGACATCGTTGATCGTGCGGTCAACAGCTTCCAGACGCGACTCAAGGAACTCGGCATCGTCAACGTGGATGTCCACCAAGTGCCAGGGGCCTTCGAAATTCCTCTACTCGTCCGACGGCTCGCAGCGTCCGGTCAGTACGACGGTATCGCCACCTCTGCCCTAGTGGTTGACGGAGGTATTTATCGCCACGAGTTTGTCGCACAAAGCGTCGTGGACGCTCTCATGAGAGTCCAGTTGGAAACGGACGTACCAGTATTCTCCGGTGTCCTAACTCCTCACCATTTTCACGAGCACGAAGAGCACCGCAACCAGTTTTCCCAGCATTTCGTGACCAAGGGGAAGGAGCTGGCAGACGCTCTCGCCTCAACTCTCACAACATTGGCGTCCCTGTAGGTCCAACCACACCTGGTGGATGAGCTCGCTGGAGCTCCAGTCCTGCGCGGTGGCATCACTGCAGGCTACGAGATCAACCGTCACCGGCCCCGGCGGCGCCCCGACTCGTCCAGTTAAAGCTCTGCCCTGGTGGGAATGAAGACCGGTTCCGGCAACAGGTTCTGAACTTAGGGCATGCGGCAACTAGTTAAGCGGGACGTTTCTGACTGAATTGTTATGGTCGAAGGCGAGCCTCGCCCCTCTGGCCAGATCGGCCAGAGGGCATCAGGCACTACAGATCTGCCCCTTCTAATCGGAGCTTGAGGTAACGCCGATAATCGGGATTCCGTAACCCTGACCGCTACCAGCGGGTTGGTCAGCCAGCATTGGTCCACTGTGCTCACATCGCCCTTCACGGCAGATGTGCCACCGCTTATGGCCAGGCAAATTGGGTCCAGCCCTCTGGGCCTCGGATTGATTCGTCCCCGGCCAGCAGATCGGCGGTGGTTTTCCCAGCCCAGCGGGGTCCGCAGCCGTTGCCAGCTCGATCCGCGAGCTGCGCTGGCTGGCGGCCATCAGCGCGATGGGGGAGGAGATTTCGAACTGCAGATGGCGGTGGCGCAGCCAGGCACTACCGAATCCAAGCCGCACGCCAAGTTCGGTGATCTGCAAAGTGGAATGGTGACCCCTGGGCGGGATCCTCCGGATCGAACAGCCAAATAGGGAGGAATCAGAGCTTGCGCAAAGGACGTGTGAAGACGGTCGTGGGCTCTACCCAAGGCGTGGTTTTGGGTGCCGAGGGTTAAGTCGTGATCGTCTGTTGCCGCATGGCATTAGATCCGGGAAAGGGGTAGATCTCGGCACGCCGCTGGAGTAGGTTGAGCGCAATTATCAGCGTCGCCGGGGAGTCAACCGTGACCAGTCGCAGGCACCATCACAATTGGCATGGCCCCTCCCGCCTCCTCATCGGGCTCGGCATCGCAACCGCAACTGCGTTGGCGATCTCCGGGTGCACGACCACGCCCACGCAGGCCCCCGCGTCGTCCATTGCACCGCCATCGGTGGCCGCTTCATCTACCGGCACGACGGAGGGAGGAAAGACAGGATCGGCGACTCTGGGCGGACTGGACAAAGCCAGGATCCAGGAGACTTTCCGGACTCTGGCCAAGGAGCTGCTCGTGCCGGGAGCGGCCATGATGCTCCGCACCGCGCAAGGCGACATCAGCCTCACCTACGGCGTGACGAGCGCAGGCGGGTCAACATCTGTCTCACTCGATGACCACATCCGCATCGGCTCCGTCACAAAGACGTGGACTGGGACCGTCATCCTCCAGCTCGTGCAGGAAGGCAAACTCAAGCTTGAGGATCCCGTTTCGAAGTACCGCTCTGACGTACCGAACGGCGACAACATCACCATCGAGCAACTCCTGACCATGCGCAGCGGAATCTACAACTACTCGGAGTCGTACGAGCTCAGCAAGGCCCTCGATACCACGTCGCAACGGGTCTGGACGCCTGAGCAGCTCGTGGCCATCGCCCTGCCGCTGCCCGCTTATTTCGGCCCGGGCGAAGGCTTTCACTATTCGAACACCAACACGGTTCTGCTGGGGCTCATAGCCGAGAAACTGGATGGGAAGGGCTTCGGGCAGATCATGCGCGATCGGATCCTGGGACCACTTGGCCTGAAACAAACATCGTTTCCGGCGTCGGACTCTTCGGGCCTTCCCAAGCCTTTCTCCCGCGGCTACATGTACATGGACAATCTCCTCACCCTGTCCACGCCCAGGCTTCCGGCGGACTTGATCGCCAAGGCACAGGACGGCTCACTGAAACCGAATGACTACACAAACGCCAACCCTTCCTGGACGTGGGCCGCCGGTCAGGGCGTCTCCACGGCGGGCGACCTCATGACCTTGGCCGAGGGCCTCACCGATGGCAAACTGCTCAACCCGGACCTTCAAAAGAAGCGCATGGCCAGCCTTGCGCCGATCGACCCGGACAACCCAGACGCTGCGCGGTATGGCATGGCACTGGCCCAGTTCGGCCCGCTCTACGGACACACCGGCGAACTCCCCGGCTACAACACCTTCATGGGCAGAGATCCGCAGAACGATGTGACCTTGGTGGTGTGGACCAACCTTGCCCCGTCACCGGACGGACGGGACCCGGCGTCGACCATCGCCAAGGCCATCATCGGGGACCTCTACGGCGCAGCGCCGACAGGCCCAGCCACGCGGTGAACCTCAGACACGGCGCCCGGCGGTCCCGAGGGCTTGGCAGCGGAGGCTATCTGTCCAGGGGGAAAACCAGGCAAAGCCCGGCTCAACCTGGCCCTGCCTCCTCTAACGCACAAGTCCCTCAGATCGGGAATCCGGTCAGTCCTTCCACGTGATCAACCAGCTCCTGTTGTAAACATTTACTGGTAAGACTTGGCACGACGTGCCATCGTGTGACATGACGTTGTCGGCAGGGCCGCCCTCATCGAGTGTTCGGAGTCGACGGGGCGGAGACTCCCTCCGACTATCGTTGAGTGAGAGAAATCCCAGGTGCAGGGATCGCCTCAAACTGGTTCCGAAAACATGCTCGCGAGCCTGAAGCCCGACGGGTCTGGCGACTTGAAGATTTTCGGAGTGGAGGATCACGACGTGCCCCTATTGGCCTTAAGATGAGACCTATGACGAATGAGGTCGCGGCGGTTTCCGTCCCGCAAGGCATCGCGGATCACATCAAGGGGCTCATCAGACGTGGGGAGCTGGGGCCGGGCGATAGACTTCCGCCTGAGCGAGAACTGGCCGAATCGCTTGGGGTGGCTCGCGTGAGCCTTCGCGAAGCTCTGAAACACCTTCAAGAGACCGGTTACATCGCATCCCGCCGGGGTAAAACTGGGGGGACTTTCGTCACGGCTCTGAGTCAGCCGCTCGCAGAATGGCGACGCGATGTGCTTGAGCAGGAGGACGAACTTGATGACCTCACCGCTATGCGCGTTGCGCTCGAGTCCCACGCAGCTGATCTTGCTGCCAAGCGCCGCACGCAGGAAGACCTGGACGAAATGGAGGCAGCGATTCGCCAGCAGTCCGATGCCCTGAATCGGGCTGAATTCCGACTTGCGGACACCAAATTTCACGACGCCGTCGGCAGGGCGGCCCGGAGCAGACGGCTTTCGAAAGCCATCTGGCAAGCCCGTAGCGAGTTCTTTACGCCGGCTGACCTCGTGGATCACCCTGACCCTGTCGAAGAGGATCATCGGCAGCATCAGGCCATCTTCGAGGCCATCAGGGACGGTGATGCCCCCCGGGCCTGCGCGGCGATGCGCGACCACATCGAGCACACCCGTCAAGAGCTCCGCCAGATTCTGGGGGAGTAGCTCACTGCGGCATAATCAGGGCCGCGCGATTCAGTGTCTGGCATGACGTGCAGATGCGCCTGCCCTTCCGCGACTGGATTGCATTATGCCTACCAGGTGCTTCCCGGCCAGGGGGGCTAGCCAATGCATCCATACCCACACGGTCACTAATGTGGCTGCGAGGTTTATGACACCGGTGCGCAGACCCGTCCGAGGGCAGTTGCCACGGCAATTGGTGCGCTCCGAAGGGCCCCAGTCGAGCGGCCGTCCCAGCGCGCAGTCAGGAGCTGCAGGCTGTGGCCCCCGGGCGGTGGCTCTGATCCGTTCCGGCATTCCTGCGGCCGCCCTTGCAGCTTCCTATCTCAGTTAATCCACCCTGGGCTTTGCTGCCAGCATTGGGCCCTTGCAACCGTCTTTTGAAGCCCAAGGGGTGCTCGCCCTTGACAGCGGGCGCATGTGTGCTGTGTCATATTCCCTGAAAGGTATTAGGTACATACCAAAAACCAAAGCATCGCCCAAGGTTCAATCCATGAACGCCGGACGATCCACATCAAACCGTGAGGACCACACAAATGACCGTCGCTGAACAGCCCGCTCCCCGTATCGCAATCCCCGTCCGGCTGGGGGATTCCGGGGCAGCAGCGGTTGATCCCCGGGTCGAGGCTGCACGCACGATCTTCAACGCCGTCGTCGGCCTCATTCGCGAATCTGGTGCCGAGCCAGTGCTTATCGAAGCCGGCTCCGATGAGCAGCTCGAACAGGCACTCGCGAGCTGCCACGGGTTCGTGGTCCCGGGTGGCGGAGACGTGGACCCTTCGCTCTACGGCGGACCGGAAGACCACGCCACGCTGTTCGGGGTGGACCGTCAACAGGACCTCCTCGATGCGGGCGTCATCCGTTTCGCCCTGCGGAACCGCCTGCCGTTCCTGGGGATCTGTCGCGGTATGCAGCTGCTCAACGTAGTGCGCGGCGGGACTCTCCATGTTCACCTGGAAGGCGGAAACGTGACCCACTCGGTTCCGCCCGTCAATGGCCTCGAGCTGTCAATCCACCACGTAAGCCTCGTCGAGGGCACCCGTTGCGCCGCAGCCTACGGATCAACCCCTCAGATTGACGTGACGTCCGGACATCACCAGGCTGTGCACGACTTGGGCACCGGCCTGCGCGCCTCTGCCGTCGCCGCGGACGGCCTCGTCGAGGCGATCGAGACGTATGGCGACGACACGTGGGCGCTGGGGATCCAGTGGCACCCCGAGGTGCCTTTCCTGCGCGACGAGGCCCGCCTTCCCGTGTTCCGTGCGCTCAAGGCCGAGGCTGACCTTATTCTCCAGAGCAGGACGGCAGCGGACCTCCTCGTGCGGCAGGTTTGAGGATCAGCGTCGCCACCGACTGCGCCCAGCCCGCGGCCCCGCCCAACAGCGTCCGGTACTTCGGTTGGGCCCACTCGCTTGGTGCCCCTAGTCCTGCGGAATCGACGATTCTAAAAGCCAGTCGCGATCCGATCGTCGCAGCAGTGCGGGAACCCTAAGAAAACGGCATCCTGAAATTAC
Organism: Arthrobacter globiformis; assembly: GCF_030817195.1. NCBI lineage: Bacteria > Bacillati > Actinomycetota > Actinomycetes > Micrococcales > Micrococcaceae > Arthrobacter > Arthrobacter globiformis. The sequence continues at coordinate 2,395,062 of NZ_JAUSYZ010000001.1, forward strand.
CCACCTACAAGATAGTGAGAAAACAATATGGCGGCAGAAACTTCCTTCGTGCCCCATCGCACGGGTGATGACCGTAACCTCCAACGTCGGCTTGGTTACTGGTCCCTCGTCGCAATCGGAATCGGCAGCGTCATCGGGTCCGGATGGCTGTTCTCGGCTATGTACGCCGCTCAGACCGCCGGCCCGGCGTCGCTCGTCGCATGGGTGATCGGCGGAGCCATCATGCTCGCCCTCGCCCTGGTCAACGCGGAACTCGGCATGACGTGCCCCGAATCCGGTGGGCTCACGCGTTACCCGCTCTACTCCAACGGACGCCTCGCGGCCGCCGTCATCGGCTGGTGCAGCACGGCAGGGGTCATCGGTGTACCCGCCCTGGAGGCCGCGGGCGTCATGCAATATGCGAGTTCCTACCTGCCAGGCCTCTACCACGGCGGAAACCTCACACCGGCAGGCATCGGCAGCGCTGCCGTTCTGCTCGCGGTCTTCACCGTTCTTAACTGCTTCGGGGTCAAGCTCCTGGCGCACAGCAACAACATAGTCACGGCAATCAAGGTCCTTACGCCTGTCCTAACGGTAGGAGCGCTTCTGATCAGTGGTCTGTCCGGTGGCGGCCAGGCCGGAGGAGTATCCAACCTGACTGACGGCGGCGGCTTTGCCCCGTTCGGAGTCCCTGCGAGTCTCGGAATCATCGCGACGGCCGGGATCCTTTTCGCATACAACGGCGCACAAGTCATCGTGACCCTCTCCGGCGAGGCCAAGAACCCCCGCCGCACCGTGCCCGCCGCGATGATCACCACGATCCTCTTCACGATCGTGCTCTACATCGGCCTTCAACTCGCCTTCTTGCTCGCTGCACCGCACGCCAGCGTGGTCCAAGGCTGGGCGACTGTGAAGTTGGATTCGCCTTTCGGTGACCTGGCGATGATCGCTGGCATCCAGTGGCTCTATTGGATCCTCGTGGCGGATGCTGCGGTGTCGCCTTCGGGCGCAGCGATTGTCAGTGTCGCCTCGAATGCGCGAAGCGTCTTCGCTCTGGCCAAGAACCGGTTCCTCCCCGCATGGCTGCAAAAGGTTGACCCCAAGTGGGGTGTGCCCCGTCGTGCCCTGATTGTGAACTACTTAATCGGGCTCGCGTTTCTGCTTCCGATGCCCAGTTGGCACGCGCTCATTGGGATCATCGGGCTCATGGTGGCCTTCACGTTTGGCATTGCCTCGATCTCGGCCGGAGTGTTCCGCCGCGTGGGTGTGACGACTCGAAGTACTCGTATTCGCGGCGTCGGCATCATGGCACCCCTTACGTTCGCCGCAGGTGGGCTTGTTGTCTCGTGGGTACCGTGGGAGCAGGTCGCGCCGACGCTTCCGCTCGTGGCGATCGGCCTCGTCTGGTACGCCGTCAACTACTTCGTCCAGAAGCACGATCCTGCGGAGATCCGCGGCGGGCTCTGGCTGCTGGCCTTCTTCGCCTTCCTTTATCTCATGACCTATCTGGGGAGTTTCGGCGCCCATGTTATTGCTGCCCCTTTGGATTCGATCATTGTCGGCGTCGGAGGACTTCTCTTTTACCAATGGGGCGTTGTAGAAGGCGGCCGCTACATGAACCGCTTCCCCCAAATCGCTGAGGACATCCGCGCCACGGACGACGGTGAGCTGAAACCGGAAAGTGCCCCGGCACTCGCGACAAAAGCGTCAAGCACTTAGCCGGGAAAACGAATGGTTCATCGGACCACGCCTTCAATCGGAACGGAGGGCCCGTTAAAGCAAGCCTGGCCATGAGCCCGCGCAGCTCACTATGCCGAAAAACGTCTTGCGGAACAGGCCCCCGGGTGCTCCGGCACTTGGGGGCCGAACGCGGGTGCGTGCATGTGTCGAAGCCTGACACCCTTCAGGAAGCCAAATGCGGCGCCCGCATCCAGAAAGAGACAGTCGAGCACGAGACCCGAACCTGTAATCCTCATCAACGCCTTCGAAGTCCCATCGGGGCAAGACCAAGCATTCATCGAAGGATGGGAGCGCAGCCGCGCGTTCCTCAGCAAATAGCCCGGCTACCTGTCCACCCGGCTGCACCGAAGCCTGCCACCGGACGCGGAATTCCGCTTCGTCAACATGGCCGGCTGGGAGTCCGTCGACTCGTTCCGGGCGGCCACCACCCAACCAGAATTCCAGGAAGGAACAGGCCCCCATCGAGCCTAGCCCTCCTTCTACACAGTTATCCGCGACGACAGCGCAGAGGGCAGCTCGTGACCATCCTTGGCTTTAGGCGAGGCAACCGAACTATGGGCCCGGTTAGGCGGCAGCCGCCCAGGTCATATGCCTGAATCATTGAGGCCGTTGGGGGGAGAATGTTCTCCCTTGTAGTGGGCAGAGGAATCCCGTATCCGCCGTATTCGCGGATGGCGCCCTGACGCGACGGAGGACGGCCCGCGGGAGGACCGCCTTGCCCTGCGTGCCGGTCTTTAATGGACACTGTCCAGCTGAACTGGGCCAAGTGTCCTGCATGTAGGGCATGATGCAACGTCACGCTGCTGGGGTTTGTCACAGCCACCTAGCTCGATCTGCTCATACCACAAGGACGGACGGCTGGGCTGGAAATGCCCGGTCCGCTGCGGAATCCGGAGAGCTGTCGGCCTGCTGCGCCTCTATCCTTCCTGCCTTGACTTCGGGTGCTGCCTGACCTGCTGCACGAGCTCTGTCATCCACGGCCGATGCCCGCGATGCAAGGTCAAGTCCTTGGGGAGTCCGCGGACCCTCGCGGTCGATCCGAAGACGTCGATGGTGATGGGTCCGCGGCCCGTCGGAGCATTGGTGATGTGCAGGCGGCCAAAGGATTCCGGAAGCATCGGATCCAACCACACACCGCCCCGGGAGGCGTGAACATCGTAGCGCATCAGGCTTGTCACCAGCGTAATGGGCGTGGTTGCTGCCCATGCCTGCGGTGAACAGGCTGTGGGATAGGGCACGGGCTCTGCAAGATGATCCCTGGCAAAGCCGCAGAAAAGTTCCGGAAGCCGGCCACTCGTATATTCGGCCGCCTCCAGCAAGGCCGTTGCAATCCGTTGCGCCTGCTCCACGAAACCGTACCGCATCAGCCCCATGGCAATGATGGCATTGTCGTGGGGCCAGACCGAGCCATTATGGTAGCTCGCTGGATTGTACGCAGCCATGTCGCTGGCCAGGGTCCGGATTCCCCAGCCGCTGAACATCTCCGGAGACATCAGCCTTTCCACCACCAGTGGCGCCTTGTCCTCGTCGACAATGCCAAACCAGAGGCAGTGGCCCATGTTGGATGCGCAAGCATCGACCGGACGTTTCTTGCCATCAAGGGCAACGGCGTAGTAGCCGCGCTCCGGCAACCAAAATTGTTCATTGAAGCGTTTCTTCAGCCTCTCGGCCCGGTCCACCAGCTCGGCACCCAAGGTCTCGTCGCCAGCGTCGTATGCCATCCATGCACGCGACATGTAGGCGCCATAAACGTAGGCCTGCACCTCACACAGGGCGATCGGCCCCTCCGCCAGGGTGCCGTCGGCGAAATTGATGCCGTCCCACGAGTCCTTCCACCCTTGGTTTATAAGGCCCTGGTCGTTGAGACGCGCATATTCGACGAAGCCGTCACCGTCTTTGTCTCCGTAATCCCGGATCCACGCCAGGGCGCGATCTGCGTGGGGGATGAGGGCATCGGTGGTGGCCGGGGCAAACCCCCAGCGGCTGACCGCACCCAGCATCATCACAAACAAAGGCGTCGCGTCAACACTGCCGTAGTAGGCGGACTTTCCACCCAGAGCCAGACCGCTGGAGACGTCGAGCCTCACCTCATGCAGGATCTTGCCCGGTTCCTCCTCGCTCATCCTGTCCACGACCCGGCCTTGGCGGTCGGCCAGCGTCTGCAGTGTGCCCAAAGCCAAGGACGGGTCCACCGGAAGCGCCATCAGAGACGTCCACAACGAGTCCCGCCCAAACAGGGTCATGAACCACGGTGCGCCGGCGGCCACAACGACGCGCTCGGGATGCTCCGGATCCTCGATCCTTAGGGCTCCCAGATCGTCGTAGCTGCGTTGCAGGGTCCGCTCAATGGCGTGGTTGCCCATATGCAGCACCGGGATCCTGGTCACCCATTCCCGCCAGCGCACATCGCGCCGGGACAGTCCACGATCGTCGGGATGTATGAACGGTTTGAAATTGCTGCTGCCTTCGGCAGCCGGCACGACAGTGAGGGTGGTCTCCCAATCACCCGCCGGCTCTACGACGGCCCGGTAAGTCAGTGTCCCGGCCCCGATGTCGGCGCCGGCTGCTGCAACGACGACACCTTTCCGGACGCCCTCCCAGACCGCCCGGATCGTGAGTGAACCACTCTCCGGGCGGTGAACTTCTTTCCACTGCCTCTCGATCCTGGCCTCCTTCACTTCGAACACATCGGCGAAATCCGCCTCGACGCTGAGACGGATCACGCATTCGACCGGACTCAGCGAATAATTTCGGACCGTGATCCGCTCCAGGATGCCGGCGCCTACTTCCCGCAGCCGCTCAACCAGCAGGGGGCTGTCCGCGTAGCCGTCAGTGCGGGGAACCCGACTAACAAAAAGCGCCCGGTACGGTTCTTTCGTCTCTGCAGCCAGTGGCTCCAGGCGTTGTCCGTTGACAGTCAAAGTCCAGCTCGACAGGATGCGGGTGTCCTGAACAAAAACCCCATGCGGGTAGCTTGGCTCGATATCTCCGTTTGGCAAGGAGATACAGAAAGAGGATCCTTCCACCAGCGTGACCGCCCCGGTTCCCAGCGGTCCTGCCGCCGTTTCGGCGTTCCATCCCGCCATGTCCGGTCCCTTCGACGGGGTTGGCAGCCCGCAACTCGAGCACTGCCTGGCCACGTGCTCTTTGGTGTTACAGACGGTACGCTTGTCTGCCTACCACCGCCAGATCCCGCGTTGACTCGTAAATAACCTCCGCGAAGGGGGCGGAGGGCATACGTTGCCTCATTAATAATCCTCCGGCTGGGTCCGCGGTTGCCGGAGTGGGTGGATGGGGCTACGCAGGGCGGATGGGATGGACGATGGCTGAGCGCAAAGCCGCGACGTGGCAGCTGGCGAGGTCCTATCGGGCCGGCGACAGGGTCCGAAGGGAATATTCCTGGACGAGATCGTTGAGCTGACCGGCTGGCACCGGGACCATGCCCGGGCGGTGCTGCGGCATGCCCGCGACCCTCCCATGCCCAAGCCCGTGAGGCCCGGCCGGGCTCTTTTCTCCTGCAAGACGGCCTCGTTTGTGATCAGCAAATGCGTTGCAGACATGAGGTTATTGAGGGCCTTGAGTGCGTCGCCGACTCCGACCGGACCGATGAGGGTCGTGTCCAAGGACTTCAAGCACGGGAAGCACCTGGTCGATGTGTTCACGCTCGCCTCCGGCCATGATGGTGAGGTTGCCCGTTCCGGGCGCCACGCACGCCTCCTGAAACTGGCGCGTCTAGGAGCGGCAGTCCGGATGCCTGCAGCTTGGCGGCCAGCTGTACTGTCTTCCCGGGGATCGACGAGCTCATATCAATCATCACCGTCCCTGGCCTCATGGCGGCCAGGACGTCGTTGTCGAGCACAACCTGCTCCACAACGTCTGAGCTGGGAAGCATCAGAATTACGGCGTCGGCATCGGTGACGGCGGCCGCCCGGTTGTCGCATGCCCTACCGCCCGCCGCCTGGAGCTGCTGCCGTGCCTCAGCGGAGAGATCGAAGCCATGCACTACAAAGCCCCTGGCTGGGAGTCGGGCTGACATCGGGCCACCCGTGTTTCCAAGCCTGATAATGCCGACGTCGACTGGCGTCCTGTTTTCAGACATGGTTCGAATCATCCCTGATGGTGTTCAACGATGTGTATGTGCCAAGGGCCGCCGGTACCCCATTCCAGATGTCATTCGGTCATTCAATTCCGGGGTCTTCCAAGGTCGAAGCCCTGGCAATGGCGGCTTCGACGTCGTCTCCCGCTCTAAGCGGACGGCGCTTGAATATCCCCTCGTGGGGCCAATACTGGCCGACCGTCACCAGCCAGGTCCGGATAGCGCTCTTCGAGGCGCTCCCTCTTTTCGATACTGCGTTGCCAGCCGCGAACGGTTTCGGGATCCCCACCGTTGACCTGTAGCCAAGTATGGGGGCGATCTTCACTGGAAGGGCCGGGATCCGCCCGCCCGCTCAGGCCGATGCGTGCAGGTTTCCGTCTCGCGGAGCAGCGGCAGACAGGGCATCCTGGGTCTTCAGCAAACATGGAGGGCAGGCCGGCTTCGAAGTCATGACCTTCAGTGCAGCGGAAGTCGTAGAGGATCACTGGTAGCGGCCCTCCGGCGCCCAGCGTAGCTGGCTAACCTGCTCAGTTTCGTGTCCAAAAAAGATCTCGGCGTTCGTCCGCTCAGCAATCGTCCTGAGCTTTTCGACGGACTCCAACCAGAGGAGGTTATTCCACACAATCGCGGCGCCTACGGCCGGAGGCCCGAAGGAATCCCGCAAGTAGACCGCATCCGACGTGAAGATCTTTGTTCCGTCCTCCGGGAGGTCGACCTGTAGAGACATGGTTCCCCATGTGTGGCCCGGGGTGTCGATAACAGAGACCCCTGGAACAATTTCCGTGTCTCCCTCGATGGCCCCTATGGGCAGTCCTTCGAAATCCGCCTTAAGGTGGCCCCCTGAGGATTGGCCCATGATCCCACGAACACCATCCAACTCCTTGCGGTTCGCCACGATCCTCGTCTTGCCGTTGTCGAACAGCCGGGCGTTACCCGCGTGGTCGAGGTGAAGGTGGGAAAGGACCAAAAGATCTATGTCCGTCGGCTCAAGGTCCAACTGGGCTAACGAAGAGTCGAGAAACCCAGACCCGCCCACGGGGCCGGTCTTTACGGGAAAGTAATTATTCAACCCGCTCTCTGCCCAGCGGGTGGCCCAGTCGCGCGGAACCCGGTGTCCCACAGTATCCTCCCCTCCGGATGCTCAATCAGCACTGCGTGTGTAGGGATCTCGCCCCATTCACGCTGGCGTTCCTTGTTGTTACGGTCCGCGATAGTCCGTCCGGGTTTGAGTAGGAGCCACGCCATGTCGGCTTCCATTACCCCGGTCTCTAAAACGTGAACCTTCAACTCGTTTGCTCGCATGACGCTCCATCCACTCCGCTGCAGGTTTAGGCCGATGGTCGAATCGCCATAATGTCAGACGATATTTACATCTTCAAGAGCGCCTGGGCATGAAATGGGCTATTGCGCGTGACTCGCCTCACCCATATACTCAAGAAACAGCCCGTTATGATTGTCATACATTCGTCATTCATACAAACGAGCTGGTGGCTCTAGTCGCCGGCTGATCATGAAGGTGGTCATCGGCCAACTCATAAGGAGTTCAAATGGTCAAAGAAGACCACGTTTGCGTTTCCCATCCGGACAGGAGCCGGAGGAAACTGACCACGCATTCCGGGTGGGCGCTCGCCCTATCGTCGGTCTTGGCCCTCACCGCCTGTGGCGGCGGAAGCGACTTCGGTCCGGCTGCGGGTTCCGGCGCGCCGGAGTCATCTGAGTCTGCGTTGTCTTCTCTGCCTTCTGATGCACAGAAGGCCTACAAGGACGCCGATGCGTTGATTGGCAAAACGGCATACGCGGAGGGGTGGAAGCCTAAAGGTCCTCCACCTTGGACTATCGGTTATACAAGCCCGTACGCCGGGAATTCATGGCAGACAACGGCCATGGATCACCTGATGAAAGACATCGTTCCCCGGTACCAGAAGGCGGGCTTGATCAAAGAAGTGGTCGTCGCCCAGTCAGGTGGTGACGACACTGTACAGAACCAACAAATTCGGCAGCTCGTTGACCAAGGCGTAGATATCCTGATCGCGTGTTGCTCTGCCAAGACGGCCCTTAACCAGTCCATCGAATACGCCCACGAAAAGGGCGTTCCGTTCGTGGCCTGGAGTGGGCACGTGGATTCGCCCTACGCCGTCAGCGCAGTGACCAATTATCGTCAGGCCGGAACAGTCTTCGCCAAGTCGGTCTTTGACAAAATAGGGGGCAAGGGCAACGTTCTTGATGTTCAAGGTGTCCCAGGGGCGACGAATGCCATTGATTTTGAGGCCGGGGTTCAGGACGCTTTGAAGGAGTACCCTGGCATTAAACTCGTGGGTTCCGTGAATGGCATGTGGTCGGCTCCGGTGACAAAAACAGAGGTGCAAAAGTTCTTGGCAACCCATCCCGGACAGCTTGACGGTATTGTTGCGCAACCCGCCTCTGCGACCGGAGCCTTGCAGGCTCTCCAACAGTCCGGCCGCCCCGTCGTTCCGATCAACATCGGAGGGGAAACGGGGGCAGCATGTTACTGGGTGAAACATCCGGATTTTGCCGATACGGGCTATAACATCTGGCCACCCAAGGGAGAGACGGAGCTTGGAATCGAGACGGCTGTCCGAATCCTGCAGCAGCAGGAACCGAAAATCCAGTCCATCGTTCTAAGCGTCTCTCCGATCAGTTATGACGAGGCGAAGGAGGCCCTGGGAGCCAGCTGCGACCCGAATGCCGATGGTTGGCTTGAACCCAAGGGTGGATGGCTGACCGGTTCAAAGCTTGATGCATTTTTCAAAAAGCCCAGCGATCCATTCGCCTGGAAAAAGCCCTAGCTGGGATCATCTGGTTCCGCAGTCCCAGGGGGCCTGCGTGGAGGTGGCAGTAGCCCCTCCGAAAACAGGATCACCCCGGAGTCTGCTTGAAGCCCGTACCAACGCGGTGTGCAGGGCCCTCACCGCCGGCAGGCCCGGCGCGAGGGCGCATACTCGCTACCTATACCTGCCAGGATGTCTGGCAGACATCAAAGATGATGGATGGAGAATACAAGAAAATGTCTGAGTACGATCTGGTCGTAATTGGCAGTGGTTTCGCCGGCGCTTCGGCTGCATTGAGCTACTGCGAGAGGGCTGCCGAGGAAGGCAGATCAGGCCGCGTAGCTGTTGTGGAGGTCGGCGCAGAGGATGAACGCTCCGGCGGCTCCCGATGGACCATGGCTTGGCTGCGCGTGTACGAGGATGGGCGACTGGACGCATCTTGGAAGGATCGCGTCCAGGAGACATCGAAAGGCCTGGCTGATCTCGACTACTGCTTGGCGCTCGAACGCGAAGTCCCGGGCACCATCAAGTATCTGGAGGCCCACGGCGTCGAGCTGTATCAGCACTGGGAGAACGATGTCGCTCTTGAATACGAAACGGACAAGAGCATCAAGTGGCCGGTCGGCGGCGGTCTTCAGATCGTGAACAACCTGCTGGCACACTTCAAGAAGTTCGAGAACGCCGAGATCCTCTATGAAACTGAGGCAATCAAGCTGAGCATCTCAGACGAAGGGCGCGTAAACGGTGTCGTGGTTCGCGGAAATGATGGGCTGCTGCGGACACTCAACTCCAAGGCTGTTGTCATCGCCTCGGGCGGTTTCGAAGGCAACCCCGAGATGCTCACCCAGTACTTGGGGAACAATGCTGTGGATATCAAGCCGATCGTTCCGGGCCTCCATCGCAACAAGGGCGCAGGCATCCGGATGGCGATGGACGTGGGAGCCGACACCGCGGGACAGTTCGACATGTTCCACTCCGAGGTCGTGGACTCCCGGACCAGCCGACCTGACGCCGTGATCTGGGGACACAACTACGGCATCTGCGTCAACGAGGATGGGAAGCGCTTTTTCGACGAGGGCGAGGACTACCTCTTTGCGCACTTCGAACTGCTGGCCTACGAAGTCTGGAAGAACCAGAACCAGAAAGCATACTTCATCACCGACAAACCTGTGATGGAGCGAATGCGTCCGGGCTGGGTCTACGAGACAACGGACTTGGAGCCCGAAGAAGGGGCCACCCTGGCCGAGTTGGCCAACAAGCTGGGCCTTGATCCGGATGTCCTGGAAGCAACCGTCCAGGAGTTCAACAATGCCACTCCCGGCGGCCCCTTCCGGCCCGAAATCCTTGATGGCCTCGGCACCCAGGGGATCACGCCGCCGAAATCCAATTGGGCTAATCGGATCGAATCCGGTCCGTACTACGGTTACCCGCTCGAGGCCAGGATTACCTTCACCTACGGCGGACTCAAGACGGACACAGAGGCACGGGTCATCTCCAGCGGCGGAGTGCCGATCCCCGGACTCTACGCAGCGGGCGAGATTACGGGCCTCTTCTACCACGAGTATCCGCCGGCAACCTCCTCAATTCGCTCAATGACATTTGGACGAGTAGCAGGGGCTAACGCCGTGAAGTACCTGAGCACCATTGAGTCCGGAGATCAGGGCGTTACTGGCCCCGCAGTTCCGCCGGCCAGCCGAGCCGCTGAGGAAGCAGACAATTCCGGATCCGCCATCCCCGCGGTGCCGTCGTCGGAGGCTGCCTCGAAGGCTGCTGAGGCAGCCGGCAGCCGCCGGTAATCAGCCCGGTTGAGAAATAAGCCCCACCGGGTGAACTACGAGCGTCCTCAAGTAGGGGACGAAAAATAGAAAACAGGAGTAGGCACGCCCCAGGCACGGGGCGTGCCATTCCCTATTGGAGGTTTGTATGAGTCAGCCACGAGTCTTTGAAATGCCACGCATCGAACGTGTCATCGAGGGAGAAGGTGCAGTCCAACAGATTCCTGCCGAACTCGAGCGGCGCGGGCTGAAGCGCGCGCTCCTGCTCACCGGAAAGTCGATAGGCGCCACCGAACAATTTGGCGACCTCGTTAATGCCTTGGGGGAAAAGGCGGCGGGTGTGTACACCAGGGTGGAAGCGCACAACCCCGTCAAACGGCTGGCAGAGCTGGTCGAGGTCGCTCTGAACGTGGATGCGGATGTAGTCATTGGGATTGGCGGTGGATCGGCAATTGACGCAGCCAAGCTCACCGCCCTTGGAATAGGGGAGGGGATCCATGAAGGTCATGATTTCCTGCGCTACAGCATCTCCCATGGCCTCCCGGAGCTGAAGGGAAATCCACTCCCCGTCATTGCTGTCCCCACCACGCTGTCCGCAGCTGAGTGGAATGGCGTTGCCGCTTTTGTCGATGACACCACCAACACGAAAGAACTGACCAGGTATCTCGTATTGACTCCTAACACGGTCGTGTTGGATCCGGCGCTGTGTGCCTTGACTCCACGCAATCTTTGGACCACCACCGGCGTCAGAGCCATCGATCATGCCATTGAAATTGCTTACGCAACCAACGCACACCCGTTTACGACTGCCCTATGCGTTGCGGCTCTTCGCACCCTTGCAGCGGATTTACCCCGCACCTCGCTGGACCCTAATAACGTCGAGGCTGCCCTGCGCTGTCAACAGGCTGCCTGGATGTCCCTTGTTGGAGTACACAACGTGCCGGTGGGTCTCTCCCACGCCATCGGCCACCAGCTGGGTGCTGCAGGGGTTCCACACGGGGTGACGTCCTGCATCACGCTGCCGCACGTCATGCGCTTTTACGCTGAAGCGACTGAGCCCCAGCAGACTGTTATGGCCGCTGCTCTCGCCGAGGCCAGAGGCTCTGCGGTGCCGCTGTCAGCTCCCGAGGAATTAGAACTCCTTTTCGCAACGCTGGGTGTTCCGCGGCAGATCCGCGAGTTTGGCCTGTCACCGGAAGCGCTGGAGAACGTTGTCCGGGCAACAATGGGGGAGGCAGAAGCTGTCATTCGCCAGGCACCCCGGACCGTGACCGCTGAAGACGTCCGGGAGCTGTTGAAGCAGGCCTACTGACCGTCAGATTGCCCCTTCGCAGCGGTATCGGCGCCCTGGGTTTGCTGACCGGGACGAACATGACGAGGCCCTTGCAACGCGATGTTGCAAGGGCCTCGTCATGTGAATGCTATTAAGGGGCGACAAGCACTTTGGTGTGGCTGTGCCGTCGGGGAAAGAGGCCTCCTTCGGCTCATATCCCCTTCTAGGATTGGTCAAATCGGGCAGTGCAATGCCCGTGTCCACGTTCCTTTGCTGCGGGCGGGCATTGCACCTGCGGGTTGGCTTCTAGGCGGGGGTGACCTCAGTGTCATGGGCCGCGCGGGACTCTTCATCGAGCGTTTTCTGGACGACGCGCATGGCTGCCAGTCCTGCCGGAGCCCCACAGTACGCCGTCGCGTGAATGATGGATTCTACGATCTCTCCTGGAGTGAGTCCGTTCCGGAGTCCTCCGCGGACATGGACGGCCAATTCGTGGTGCTGGTTCAGGGCGACCAGAATTCCGAGATTGAGGAGACTTCGGCTTCGGCGGTCGAGCCCGGGCCGCGTCCATACTGCACCCCAGACCGTTTCCGTGATGTGTGTTTGGAGGGCTTCACTTTCGGTGCCGGCTGTGCGCTGCAATGATTCGGAGACGTAGGAATCTCCCAGCACCTCCCTGCGGAGGCTGATTCCGGCCTGCCATAGTTCACTGTGATTTTCGGCTTCGACTGCTGTGTCGTGATCGGTGGTCAACGTGAGTCCTTCGTGGGATCGGCGTGCCTGGGTGTAGAGCCGTCGCCTGAGCTTCAGGGCGGGCCCCTTCCTTCATGATCAGGGGATTCTAGATCTGCTGTCTAATGTGTGGATTTCGGGCATAGAAGCCGACCAGCGGCACAATAAGCAGACCGAGTACGAATTGCTGGGCGTTGTTATCCAGCCCGTAGCCCACCAGCAGGGAAGTGAGCGCAATCAGTACGAGCACGCCTACCAGTGTGCTGCCGTATCCGCCCCGGCCGCCGAGCAGCGACGTGCCCCCCACTGCAACTGCAGCCACTGTAAGGAAAAGATAGGGATCGCCGACGCGTACGAAGGCTCCGCCGGTAAAGCCAAGCAGAAGGATTCCGGTCGATGCAGAGAAAAGGCCGCTTAAGGCGTACACGGTAACCCAGCGACGCGGTTCGGAGATGAGCATCAGGCGTGCAGCGGTCCGGTTTCCACCCAGGGCGTAGGTGCTGCGCCCGAACCACGTGGAACGCATGATGTACACCAGACCCACGGCGAGAAGGAGCCAAATGAGGATGACGGGGGGAACCGGCAGTCCGAATGTTTCTCCACTGAGCGAGGAGATATTGGCGAGCCATTCAGGAACAACGCCGCTCGTACCACCGGCATTCGAAGCTCCTGCACTCGTCAGGATCTGTGTTGCACCTACAGTTGCGAACCCGACGCCGAGCGTCACGATGAGCGCCTGGTTCTGGAGGTGGAGACTGATCAGCCCGTTAAGAATCCCAACCATGAGCCCGAGAACCAGGGTAACGACGATTGCGAGCCCTGCCGGCACGCCGGAGCTGATCATGAAGAGGGTACCGATGTTGGCGGAACCGATCAGGTATGGAATGGAAAGGTCAAGCCCGCCGAGTAATGCGCAGAGGGTTTGGCCTACCGAGGCAAGACCGAGGAAGGCTCCCAGGAGTAGCATCGAGCGGATATTCGAGCCGGAGAGGAAGCCTTGGACGGTGGCAGCGCCCACTGCCAGGAGTGCCGCCAACATGATGACGCCAAGGATAATGTTTTTTTGGCCCGAGGCTTTGGTCAGGATGGGAACCCGGTCTGCCAGTGGCTGGGATTTGATGGTTGTCATGATGCCTTAACCTCCTGGCGCTTGCGCCAAAGTACGGGAATAATCACGCTGATCAGGAGGGCCAGCACCAGAATTAGGCCGTAGGACAGTTGCACCACGAACGAAGCCAATGACCCTAGTGAGAAGGTTGTGAGGGTGAACGAAATGAGCGTGACGGCGATGGCTCCCGGAATGGAGCCAAGAACGCCGCCGCGGCCCCCCGCAAGGCTGATTCCGCCAAGGACGAGGGCGGTGATGGCGGCCAACGTGTAGGTTCCGCCTTGGGTTGGGTTGCCGGAGGCTATCTGGCCCGTGTAAGCAAGGCCTCCTGCGCCGATGAGCAGACCGGAAATGCCGTGCGCAACAAGCCTGATCATGGTCACAGGGACTCCACTGACGAACGCGGTCCGTTGGTTAGATCCGACAAGCCGCAGGTTGGTGAACAGTTGGGTCCTCGTGAAAGCCCACCAGCCCAGGATGGCTACGATCAAAACGATCGTCATTGGAGCGAGTATTGACCTCCCGGATCCCCATTCCGCGAGCCACCGGGGAGCCTGGCCGCGGGGCTGTGCGAGGATGACGAGATTGATGCCGGACAATGCCAAGAACGCACTGAGGGTAACAATCACGGGTTCGATTCGTGCGACCGTGATGACAATCGCCTGAACGATTTGGATCAGAACGCCGATGGCAAGTGCCCAGGCTATGACTACCGCAGGCGTACCGATCTGCTGATCGAAGAGGACGCGGACAAGTGTGACATTGACAAAGATCATTAACGGACCCACGGAGAGGTCGACGCCGCTGCCTACCAGCGCGGTCACTGTGAGTCCCATGACCACCAGAATGAGAGGTGCCGCCGAGACCAGCAAGCCGGCGATTCCGCTGGCGGTGAAAAGATAGGGGGCCCGGACTGCGCACACCACCATGAGGACGGCCAGCAGCCCCCAGGATGCGAATGCATAGGAAGAGCGGCCTGTCAGCCTGCCGAACTGGCTTTGCTGTTTCATTACTGCTCCACCAGCGCTTTCTCGACGTCGAAATCGGCTTCGAGGTGACCGAACATCCCGGCGAGGATCCGGTCGGAAGTGATGTTTGTGCCGGTCACCCAGCCGAGGAGTGCCCCGTCGCGGAATACGGCCACGCGGTCACAAAGCCCTATGAGTTCATCAATTTCAGTAGAGAGGTAGATGACGCCTGCCCCGTCCTGGGCAAGCCGGTCAAGCTGGGCGTAGAGTTCCCGCTTGGTGCTGATGTCTACTCCCCGGGCAGGATCATTGAGGGCGACAACCTGCGGGTTCTGGGCCAACTCGCGCCCTATGAGTACTTTTTGCTGGTTGCCGCCGCTGAGTGACGTGATGGGATTGGAAGGCGCTCCCGCCCTTAGTTTCAAAGTGCTGGACATTTCTTTAAAGCGGGAGTTGATGGCGCTCCTGTCAATGACTCCAGCGCGCCTGTGGTGCCGATACAAGGGCATTCCAAAGTTTTCGGAGATGCTCAAATTTGGGAAGATTCCTTCCTTGCGCCGGTCACCTGAGATGTAGGAAACTCTGGCGGCGATTGCTTCGGCCAGATTCCCGATCCGATGTTCCCGGCCGTCCGTGCCAAAGGCGGTTACGTCGCCACCGATGGCCTGCCGGACACCCGTCAGGGTTTGAAGGAACTCTCCCTGCCCCTGCCCGTCCAGTCCTGCAAAGCCAATGATTTCTCCGCTGTGCAGGGTGAAGTCCGATGGCCGCGCTCCGGGCGTTGCCACGAGCCCGGCGGCCTGTAGAACGGCGCCCCTGCCGGTGTCTGGCGAGCTACGACGGCGGTGGGCGTCCGCTGCAAGCCCAGCCTGGGATTTCACGCCTGTCATCAGCTCAATTAGCCGGGTCTCCGTGATCTCCGCACCTCGGAGGATTCCAACGTCGACACCGTCACGAAGAACTGTGGCGCTGTCAGCGAAAGTTGTGAGTTCCGCAATGCGGTGGGTAACTATCACGACGCAAACCCCTTCGGAACGGAGCCGTTCCATTTCTGCGTAAAGCCGGGCAGCTCCTGAAAGGTCTAGCGCGGCGGTGGACTCATCAAAAATCACCACCTTGGGGGAACGCATGAGCGCACGGGCGATGGTGACCCACTGCCGGTCGGCCAGACTCAGCGTTTCGACCGGTGCCGAGGCGTCCACGGGATGCCCCATAAGTGACCCCAGCATCTCAGTGGCGCGTTTGAACTGCTCCTTCCGCGGGACGCTGGAGCGCCATACGCCCTGCGATCCAATGAACACATTGTCGGCGATACTGGCACCTTCAGCGACCAGCACCTCCTGGAACACGGTGGCGACCCCTGTCTTGAGCGCCTGGGCAGGGCTGGTCACATGGTGGCCGTTGATGTCAACGGATCCCTCGTCGGGGAGGACAATTCCGGACATGATCTTCGCCAGCGTGCTCTTACCGCTGCCATTTTCGCCGACTATCGCATGGATCTCTCCAGCGTCCGCAGAGAAGGTCGCACCCCGCAAGGCCCGTGTTTCCCCGAAGGCTTTTTTCACTTGGTGAATCCTGATGGCTGTTGTCTGATTCCCTGTTCCGGGCACTGCCGGCGCTGGGTAGACATTCAGGTCGTCTTTGACCATAACTGTGTCCTTTGGGTCGATCTCCGCTCCAGTGTCATCCCTGTGGACGGGGTGGCCTGGAGATCATCGGATCACTGGGTCTTATTGTCGCAATGCACGTTTGTAATACAAAGTCATCCTGCGACGAGTATAGAAGCGGCTGTGATTGAACGCAATAGTTTTCTGGAAGTCATCCCGGCCGAGGTGGGGCTTCCCGGCCAAGCCGAGGCCAAGTGTCCGACAATACGATCGCCCGTCATTATGGCGTCGGGGTTGCGTTCCGTAGTACCTTTATGCCAACGCATATTCGATCTGGGGAGGGTGTTATGGAGTCGCCATTCGGTCTTCGCCTGCAGCGGGACGACATGTCTCTTCGAAAGCGGGCCGAGAACACTCTCCGCGAGGCCATTCTCTATGGCACGTTCCAGCCTGGCGAAAAGCTCATCGAGCGGGACCTGTGCGACAAGCTGGGCGTCAGCCGAACCCTCCTGAGGGAGGCTCTGCAGCAGCTGCAGGCCGAGGGCCTCATAACGAATGTGGTCCACAAGGGCCCGTCTGTCGCTGTCATAACCGAAGAGGATGCGCGTGAGATATACGAAGCGCGACAGCTCATCGAGGGCCATCTGGCCCATAGCTTCACGCTGAGGGCATCCGAGGAGGAGGTTGAAGAGTTGGCCGGCTCGGTGCGTGCACTTCACGATCCTGGCGTCGAGGCCAATCAAGCGAATGTCCTGCAGGCAAAGAATGGCTTCTACGAGGTTCTTTTTGCCGGGTCCGGAAATCATGTGCTCGCGCAGATGCTCCAGCAGCTAAACAACCGCGTGACCATGCTTCGCAGGATGACGCTCTCATCCCCAGGGCGTTTCAAGCTGACGGTGGCCGAGTTGGATGCAATCGTTGAGGCGGTTCGGCGGCGTGACGCCGACGAAGCGAGCAGGCTTTGCCGTGTGCACGTCCAAAATGCCGGGGACATTGCGTTGGCGAGTTTCTCTGCCGCCGACCATTCAGCAAAAACGGAAGATGAGCTTACTGGCCGCCTGGCTTGAGGCCCGCCAAGCCAGCAAACAGGAATCCGGCGACCGTTCGCTCGCCCTCTAGTGGACACTGCCGGTCCATCAATCACGGCGGAGCTTATTCAGCGTGAAGGCGCACACTATCGAAGATCGGTGCCTCCGGGGTTCCCGACTCAACTGAGCCGTCTCCTTACGGGACTAATCTCTCCAGCGTTACGGAGTCAGGTTTGGTGCGTGCAGCACGGCGTCCAGCAGGCCAGGGAAAAGTGAGTCCAGATCGTCCCGGCGCAATTGGCTGACACGGGATGTGCCGTGGTATTGCTGCCGTATAATGCCCGACTCCCGGAGTACGCGGAAGTGGTGCGTCGAGGTCGATTTGCTGACCGGCAGTCCGAATGCCATGCACGCCATATCCTCATGCCCTCTTTCCAGATCCCGCACGATGCGAAGCCTGATGGGGTCGGAGAGGGCGTGAAGCACGTTTTCGATGCGGATCTCTTCGGTCTTCGGGTGAGTCAGCAGGCGTCCCTTTGTCGCTGATTCTGCCATTTGGGGCATGGCCCTGTCCTTCTCTCATCGCTGCCTATCCTCTAATGTACGATAGTTATCGTAGTTTGACAAGTAGCGTACTACGAGGTTTACCGTATTACTGGCGATGCGAACAACGCCGCCGAACTTCCTCCCACACCCAAGACAAGGAGATTTCCTTTGAGTAGTCTTTTCGCGCCATTGAAGCTGAGGGATCTGGAGATTCTGAACCGGGTCTGGATGGCTCCGATGTGCATGTATTCGGCAGCCGCTGAGGGCCCGGACGTAGGCGTTCCCAACGACTTCCACATGGCCCATTTGGCAACCCGTGCAGCCGGTGGCGCCGGGTTGGTCATGGTCGAGGCAACGGGCGTGCGCCCCGATGGGCGTATCAGCCAATGGGACCTGGGCCTGTGGAACGACCGCCAGCAGGAGTCCTTCGTTCGCGTTGCCGCAGCGATCCGTTCTCATGGTGCGGTTCCGGCCATTCAGCTCGCCCACGCGGGGCGGAAAGCCTCCGTGGACAAGCCCTGGATTTCCGACGGCTACTTGGGCGAGGCGGACGGCGGCTGGCCGGCTGTCGGTCCCAGCCCGGAACCGTTCCAGGGACTATCCCCTCCGGCTGAACTCTCCATTGAAGAGATCAACCAGCTGGTCAACGATTTCGCCGAGTCTGCCAAGCGTGCGGCAAAGGCTGGCTTCGACGTCGTGGAGATCCATGGAGCTCACGGATACCTGATTCACTCCTTCCTGTCGCCTGTCTCCAACCACCGAACAGACGGCTACGGCGGGAGTTTCGAAAACCGGATGCGGTTCGCGCTCGAAGTCGTCGACGCCGTAAGGGGGGTATGGCCCGAGGACCTGCCGGTGTTCTTCCGAACGTCAGCCACCGACTGGCTGTCGGAGAACGACGACGATCCGCGCGAGGGCTGGACCGGCGAGGATACGGTCCGGCTGGCCAAGGAGCTGCAGGCCCACGGCGTGGACTTCCTCGACGTCTCCACCGGTGGCATCGTTCGTGACGCGAAGATTCCCGCCGGTCCCAACTACCAGGTGCCGTTCGCCGCCCAAGCCAGGGACCAGGCCGGCATTCCCACCAGCGCTGTCGGCCTCATTACCGACGCGCATCAGGCCCAGGAGATTCTCAGCGGGGGACAGGCAGACGCCATATTCCTCGGTCGTGAACTCCTGCGCAACCCGTACTGGCCGCAGCATGCCGCCCAGGCACTCGGTCTCGATCTCCAATGGCCGGCGCAGTATGGCTACGCCGTACAGCGCCGCAAGCACTAGGAGCACGACATGAACTATTTGGACGGCAAGATCATCGTCATTACCGGTGCGTCATCGGGCATCGGCGCAGCAACAGCCAGGTCCTTGGCAGAACACGGCGCGAAGCTCGTGCTCGCGGCCCGGAACCAGGATCGACTGGACAGGCTTACGGAGCAAATCCAGTCGGCAGGCGGAATCGCCGCCGCTCGCGTCACCGACGTCACTGACGCCGCTGACATGGAACAGTTGGCTGCCTACGCCATCAAAACTTTCGGTGGCTTGGATATCCTGGTCAACAATGCAGGGCTCATGCTGTTTTCTGCATGGAAGGATCTCGCTGTCGATGACTGGGGACGCATGATCGACACGAACATTCGCGGCTACCTCAATGGCATCCAGGCTGTCCTGCCAAGCATGCTAGAACAAAACTCGGGCTACATCCTGAACATGGCTTCAGTTGCCGGTCATCAAATCGGAGAGTCAGCCGGCGTCTACAGTGCAACGAAGTTCTTCGTTCATGCCATCACGGAGAGCATGCGCAAAGAACTCGGGGTCCATCACGGAATCCGGGCAAGCACCATCAGTCCCGGCGTCATCAACACCGGGTGGGCGGACAAGGTGGACGACCCGGCTGGACGCCAGGCAGCCAAGGAACTCAACTCGCTCGCCATTACTCCAGAGGCGGTGGCTGATGCCGTAGTGTACGCCCTCAATCAGCCAGCCAACACCACTGTAAACGACCTGATTATTTCGCCTACCCGCCAAAACTGGTGATCCCCTCGTTCTGGACGAGATCGTCATCCGTGCCGGTCGCTTCTGACCGGCTCCATTAGGAGATTCATGCCTGTAGTCAACGCATACGCCGCCCCATCCGCCACCGGGGACCTCGTTCCCACGAAGATCAAGCGCCGGGACGTCGGCCCACGCGACGTTCTCATCGAGATTCGATACGCCGGGATCTGCCATTCCGACATCCACACGGTCCGTGGTCACTGGGGTCCGCAGCAATATCCGCTCGCTCCTGGCCACGAGATCGCTGGCATCGTCACACAAGTTGGCGCAGAAGTTACCAGACACTCCGTGGGCGACCGCGTCGGTGTCGGCTGCATGGTCAATTCCTGCCGGGAATGCGTCAACTGCCTGAAGGGCGAGGAACAGTACTGCCTCGCCGGTAACACCGGAACGTACGGTGCGGTGGACCGCGATGGCACTATTACCCAGGGCGGTTACTCAACACATGTTGTGGTTAGCGAAGACTTCGTCGTGCGGATCCCGGATGCCCTGGGTCTCGACGTGGCCGCGCCGCTGCTCTGCGCAGGCATCACGACCTATTCGCCGCTGCGTCACTGGGGCGCCGGCCCGGGTAAGAAGGTTGCCGTCGTCGGTCTCGGTGGACTCGGCCACATGGCCGTGAAGATCGCCCACGCCATGGGCGCCGAGGTCACGGTGCTGTCCCAGTCCCTAAAGAAGCAGGAGGACGGCCTGCGCCTGGGCGCTGACCACTACTTCGCCTCGGGCGATCCTTCCACGTTTGAAACTCTGGCCGGCTCTTTTGATCTCATCATCAACACCGTCAGTGCCTCGATCGACATCAGCGCCTACCTGCAGTTGCTGAGTCTCGACGGGGCGTTGGTGAACGTTGGCGCCCCTGCCGAGACGCTGCCTGTGAATGCGTTCGCGCTGATCACCGGCCGCCGTTCCTTCGCGGGCTCCATGATTGGTGGAATCCGCGAAACCCAGGAAATGCTCGATTTCTGTGCCGAGCACGGTCTGGGCTCCGAGATCGAGGTCATTCCGGCCAGCGCCATCAACGAAGCTTACGAGCGTGTCCTGGCTTCTGACGTTCGTTTCCGATTTGTCATTGATGTGGCCACGCTGTAGTCAGAGGGAGTAATGGCCCGCAAAGGATTCCCGGTGGTCATTAGGGCCAGGAGTTAAGCGCCTGTTTAACCCCTGCATCCGGCCCTACGTCAGTCGGTCCGGCGCTCCTTGCGCCTTCCTCTTCACGACACTGCCCGCAGTCGGGCCGTCGCAGCAACGCCGGATTCCAGGAATGACCTGGACACGATCGGTGAACCTGTCCAGGGGCTGCCACAGTCGACGCCGCAGGGAGAACCTGGTTCAGACAGCCAATAATAAAATCACGCAATGCCCGACCGGGCCGTCCCGGCCGGGCATTGCGCGTACGTTGCCCTATCCGGAGTGGATGTCCTACGGGAGGTAGGTGGCCAGATATTCGATGCTCGACCGTTTCATTTCTTCCAGCAGGGCAGCGTTGCCGTGGTCCGGTGATTCGCGGTAGGCCAGGTCGAAACCTTTGTCGAGCATGCCCACGAAGATCTGGGTCACAACGTCCAGCGGAACCTCCGGGGCGTCTGGCCGGACATCCGTGATGCTCCTGGCCAGGTATGCGGCAAGTTCATTGTCGTGCATTCGGTTTGCGCGGATCATTCGGCCTGTGAACTCGCTGGAGAACCAGATGGCGCGGAAGGCCGGAGTTTCGTTAAAGAATTCGATATGGGCATCAACGCCCGCCTCGGCCCTCTCCTTCCACCCTGGACCACCAAGATCAAAATTGACTTTGTCCAGTCGGTTGTCAAGACCTTGGAGGCAGGACACGAGGATCTCTTCCAGAAGCGCCTCGCGACCGTCGAAGAAGTTGTAAAGCCAGCCGACCGAAACTCCGGCGCGCGCGGCAACTGTCGTCGTGGTGACCGCCTCGGGACCGCCTTCGACCAAGAGATCGATCGCGGCGGCCAGAACTTTCTCCATTTTGGATCGACTGCGCTTTTGCACGGCTTCACGGTGGGCGCCCACTGTCGCTGATGCTTCTGTGAGAAGTTCTGACAGAGAGTGGGCTCTGGTGAGACGAGTTGGCGAAGCGTCCCCTTCCGGGGCGGGCCGCCGCCCTTCGTCCTTACGCTCCGCGGCGTGGCTCACTGCGGTCATCTCCAACCTGCTCCCGAATTGGTGGGCCTTTTCGGTCCCCTGCCTCACGCCAGTCTAAGCGGTCCGTTCAACTTTCAGCGTCATTCCGAAGTTGCCTATTGCCTGATGCGCACTCTATAGCTCATACTCACAAATACGAAAGACGAATGTGTTTCAGTCTTTTGGGGTCGCTGAACGCAACGGCTCGCGGTGACCTCACTGCGCACTCAACTTCCAGCACGGACACCCCGGCGCGGAAGGTGGCCTGCATCCCGTCGCGGGCCTATTCCCTTAGCCCGGCCCGTTCACTGACCGGATCGCACCACCATCCCCAATGATCTTCGGTGTGCTGCCCTAAAGTACACCGGTACTCCCCAAAGAAGGATCCCCCCATGGCAACATCTAGTGCTGTACCCACAGCGACTGACCAAAAAGACGTGCACCGGCTCAAATCCGGCTCTCTCGGTTTGGTCGGCATTCTCTTGCTCGCCTTCTCCAGCGCAGCCCCTCTGGTGGGCTGCTTGGGTAACATCCCCCTAGCGGTCGCGTTTGGCAACGGCGTCGGCGCCCCTGCTGGCTTCATCGTCGCAATGATGGTGCTGCTTTGCTTCGCAGTCGGGTATGTAGCAATGACCCGCCGGCTGAGTGCTACAGGCGGCTTCTACAGTTTCATCAGCAACGGCCTGAGCAAGCCCCTCGGACTCGCTTCCGGTCTCTCACTGATGCTGGGATACCTATGCGTACAAGTTGCCGTCCTCGGAGCGATCGGCTACTTCGGTGCCGCCGCGCTGCAGGACGCCTTCGGGATCAGCGTGCCATGGCTCGTTATCGCAGGCGTGGCCCTCGTACTGGCAGCCGTAGCGTCCTACTTCGGGGTTGAACTCTCCGCGAAGGTGCTAGGCGTGCTTTTCGTCTTCGAAATCGCCATCCTCGCCATCGTCAACGCGGCAATATTCATTAACGGCGGACCCGAAGGGGTCAGCCTCGAGCCCGTCAATCCGGTGAATGCCTTCGGCGGCATCGCCCCGGGCATCGGCATCTTTTTCGCCTTCTGGTCGTGGCTGGGGTTCGAAGTAGTCCCTAACTATGCCGAGGAGTCCAAGAACCCAAAGAAGCTCGTGCCACTGGCGACATACCTGGCGGTGATCGGCATCGGCCTTATTCTGTTCATCACCGCTTGGGCAACAATCACCGGATTCGGCACAGGCCATGTTGTCGACGAAACCACTGGACAGTTGGGCCAGTCCTACATCTCCCTTGCCCAAACTTATGTGGGAGCCTGGGCCGCCGACTGCATCAACGTGCTGGTCATCACCGGGTGCTTTGCTTCCGTCCTTGCCTTCCACCAGACAGTGTCGCGCTACATCTATGCCATCGCACGTGAAGGCGTTCTCTTCCCCAACAAGCTCGGCCACACCCACTCCCGCCACGGAAGTCCGCATCACGCGGCTGTTGCCACCTTCTTCGGCGCGGCAATAATCCTAGCCCTGTTCACTGTCTTCTACTTTGCCGCCCCGTCGGCGCAGGAATTCGCAGGGCACGACTTCAACACCGCGGCATACTCCGAAGTGTTCGGCTGGTTTGCCATCGCATGCACGTTCTGGGTGATGCTCAACCAGATCCTATGTTCCATCGCCACCATCCGCTACCATCGGCTACCGGAACACCGTGAACATGGGCACTGGTGGCGCACCCTCGTGGCCCCGGGCGTTGGCGCCGTCGGCCTCGGTGCTGCTCTCTACCTGCTGTGGTCAAACCTCAGCACGCTTGGTGGTGACATCATTTGGGTCAGCCTCATTCCGTGGTTCTGCATCGGCTGGTTCGTGCTCAGTCTCCTCATCGCCTTCTGGTTGCGATCCAACCGGCCCGATGCCTACGAAGGACTCGGCCGTGTGCTCTCTACGACCGCCGAAGACGCGTAAGGAGGCAGCCCGCTGAAGAGAAGAATGCCGCCCCAAATGCCAGGGGCGGCATTGTCCTTCGCCTCACTCCAAAGTGACGATCGACCTTCCGCCACGGCCCCGGTTGCCCAACCTTGAAACGTGCGGCCCCCAATCGTCCACGGGCTGACGTCGACGATGCGCGGATACGCTCGTCGGGAGACGTGCGCTGTCCAGAACCATTGCCGGGTCCAAGGCAAGCGGAGCTGGGACGAAAGCAGTTCCACGCCCATGGTCCGCTCAAGTGACGCGAAATAGACATCCCGCAAGTAAAGGTGGTTGGCGGCCGGTTTTGCAATGCGCTCAGCCCGGCGAGTTTGGGCGGTCTCAGCACACGTCACGCCGGGCTAATGGGCATCCGGCCACGTTTGGCCCCGACTAACTTTGGGCCCTGCGGCGAAGCCGGCTTGCCGCAGGGGCGAACATGCCGCCGTTCTGGGACCCTGCCGCGCCTCACGCGGGGCTATCGGTGCCCCCGAAGCGACCGTGCCGCGGTTATTCGAACGAACAGTGGTGAACCTCGAGCTGTTCAGCAACGGCATCGAAACCCTCACCCGTGAGCCACTGTCCCGGAGCTGGAACGCCGCCGAGCCCCGAATCTCACGCAGACCGCCACGGCCGCGGGTCTGCTGGTCATGGACCTAGACTCTACCTTGGTGGCCTCGCCCTCGGATAAGGAACACGTCGCCGGCACCTCCAAAGTCGGCTTCAGGTTCGGGCATCGCCCGTTGGTGCTAAGTTGCAGCAGCGGGACGGTGGAAATCCTCGCCGGCATTGCACCCGGAAAGCCGGCGCGAACAGCCGCGTGGACCATTTCCGTGTCTTCCGACACTGCTGCGGACCAATTGCGGGAGGCCGTCTACGACAAGAGCGGGGCTATGTCCGAGAAGAAAGTCCTGGTCCACGGCGACAGCGCAGGCGTCCCGGAAGTTTCTCTTGCATCGGCACTGCATGGGCGCGCAGTTCTCCACCATTTCATGCTCCCGCTGGGCAAGGCCTCTATGATCCGCTGGA
The DNA here is from genome assembly GCF_030817195.1 of Arthrobacter globiformis. NCBI lineage: Bacteria > Bacillati > Actinomycetota > Actinomycetes > Micrococcales > Micrococcaceae > Arthrobacter > Arthrobacter globiformis. The sequence goes on from NZ_JAUSYZ010000001.1 coordinate 2,419,842, forward strand.
TCAATGACAGCGAAACTGACTGCCCGTGAAAAATCGGGACTAGGGCTAGTGTCCTAAATCCTGGCGTCTCTATCCGTGGTGTGTGAAGGGTGTCGCGAACTTCTGCTGGCAATGGGCCCAAGTTCAGCCAATGCTTCCGTTGTCCGCGGGCCGCCGTGGTTGTCCGTCCTGGGATGATCGACGGTGGTGGAGGGCATCATCTACCGGTATCGGTGCGGGAATGCCTGGCGGGACGTGCCGGCCGACTGCAGCCCGTGGCAGACCAAATAAAAGCGCCACCGTCGCGACAGCTGTGACGGAACCTGGGGCAGCATCCTGGCCGGGCTGCTGATGATCGCGGACGCCCGCGGCGAGGTCGACTGGTCGATCTCCCTTGACGGTGAACCGGGCCCACCAGCACGGGACCACACGGTCGGCCGTTCCCGCGGCGGACTGAGCACCAAGATCTGCGCCCTGGTCGATGGCAAGGGCACGCCTTTGGTACTGCTGGTCGCCCCCCGGGCGGGGTGCAGATGCCGATGTTCACCCATCTAATGGATCAGCTGAAGGTCAACCGTGCCGGTCCGGGCAGGCTTGCACCCGGCCCGGACCGTGCCGCTGCGACAAGGCATACTCATCGCTGGCAATCCGAACCCATCTGCGCGGGCGCGCATCGTGGCGGTCATCCCGCAACCGGCCGATCAGATGAGCCGAAAACGACGTGGATCCACCGGCCGCAGACCTCCGGCCTTCGATAAAGAGGACTACAAAGGTCGCAATGTCGTCGAACGGAACTTCAACATCCTCAAACAGCGGCGAGTATTGGCAACGCGCCACGACAAACTCGCACTGACATACCGCGGCGGAGCTGTTCTCCGGGCCGTCAGCGTCCGGCTTACAGCATCAGGAGACCCACCTAGCGCCCGGATATTCGTTTCTGGGAGTCGAGAACGCTCCGCTGGAACCTCGACTGCCGGTGAATGATGGAGTAAACCACGTGATCACGAGGGTGCGACGATAACACCTTCACGGCAGTCGAAGGCCCTGCGATGGTAGTAGCGCTCGCAGACGACCCAGATCACGCTGCTGTCTTCGGTTATGGCGTCCACAATGGCGGCGTACGCTTCGCCGAGCGGCTCGTGAACGAGTACCGACTGGGCAGGCCGAAGCCCGGACCAGTCCTGGCTGGCCCGGGCTTCAGTGGACGGAGGGGCTGCCTCCATCGGTGCTTCGCTCACGGCGCTTCTACAGGTCCGTCAGCACTTATGAAGGTCGTGACGGCCCGGGATTCGAGCTCAGGGATGATGTGCACCGCGCCAATGGTGAGGAAGTGCTGGCTTTGACGGTGAAGGTCGAAGTCCTCGGGGCTGTGGTAGCTCTCGAGGATGATGATCTTCCTGTTGTCCTCAACCCCGCGGAAGAATTCGTAGGAGATGTTACCGGGCTCATTGCGAGTCTCGGCCGCCATGTTTCCCAGATGTTTGAGGACTTCCTCTGTGGTTCCGGGTTTGGTGCGATACCTGGCCACAACGTTGAATGTGCTGCTCATGATGTTTCCTTTGGGTTTGTTGGCGCAATGCCGATTGCTATGCCCGCGCCGGTCGGGAGTTCTTCGCACGCGCGGAAGCGCGTGAGGACGTCCGCGTCATGTCCCGGAAGGACCGTTAGCCCGCGTTGGCGGACGTCCTCCCTGATGAACGCGAAGGCGTCGTACATTGCTGGCAGGTCACTGACGGCAGTGAAGGGCATGTCGCGTTCCAGCTCTTCGTAGAAGTGAACAGCGTCGGATGCCAGCAGCACTTCGCCGTCGGAGGTGGGTACGTAGACGATGGCTTGGCCGGGGGTGTGACCGCCGACTTCCACGAGACGGAGACCTGGCGCAGGAGCAGTTTCCCCCGAGAACAACTTGAGTCGTCCCTGGGCTTCGGCCAGACGCAGCTGATCAATCTCGGCTTCCTCCGAATAGAACGAGAACTGCACATGACCAGCCGTTGGCGAAGTCCAGAAGAGGTACTCAGACTCGGCCATGTGGATCCGCGCTTGGGGGAACAGGCCAAGGTTTCCGATGTGGTCGTAGTGGCCGTGGGTGACGATGACGTCCTCAACTGTCGCCGGGTCTATGCCCAGACGGCGGAGGGCTTCGGCGGGTTGCAGCAGCAACGTCCGGCCACGCCGGAGTCCCGCCTCCTCGCCGAAGCCCGTGTCGACAACGACGGTTCTTTCGGTTCCTTGGAGAACCCAGAAGTAATAGTCCACCGTCGCCGGGCCGTCGTCTTCTCCGTACAGGCGGTAGTTGAGGTAGACATCGCTCCGCTCAGTCGCACGGGTGCCGACGCGGACGGCGACAAGCCGGTAGCCGTCATTCTCAGTCGGCGCCATTACCGCCCTCGTGAACAGCAACTGTGGGTTCGATTCCGTCAGCTCCAACGACCTCGCGCCAGGCCTCGAAGCCGGCCTGGAAGGCGACGATCCCGGCCTCGGGAAGGGAGATTTCGATGGCTTCCAGGATCTCAGTGGGGGTGACCCCGAGGTCCAACGCAACGCGGATGTGGCTCTGGATGTGGCCCTTGGCCGCACGCATCACGGTCAGGCTGACGATGAAAATGAGCTCCTTCGTCTTCCGGTCAAGCGTGCGCTGGTCCAGGTAGGCGGCAGACACAATGTGGTTTGCCGCCTGCAGCACCGGGAAATCGTGCTTGGCCATGACCTTGTGATAATCGAGGACATAGCCGCGTTTGCTCGCCATGTCGTCGATGTAGTTCTGGGCCGCTGTCGTCTGGTCATTGAGATCAATGGTCATGCTGGGGTCCTTTCAATCCTGCGGCCGGTCAGCGGGCGCGCAGCGATGTGGCGTTGAGCTTTTCGTAGTATCGGACAAATTCGGTGTGGTCCGGCTGGGCGCTTTCAAGCAGTTCCCGGGCCTTCTCGGCTGTTTCCTGGGCCGTGAGAACGATCGGTGCTTCGGCGGACTGCTGGGAAATGAGGTTCCGGGCGATCTTGAGGTCCTTGAGCATCAGGTCCATGGCAAAGCCGGAGTCGAAGGTCCCGGTGAGAATGTGGCGCGGGTACTTGAACTCGGAGGCCTGGCTGCGGCCGGTGGAACCGTTGATAACCTCCAGCATCTTTTCCGGTGCAATACCTGCCGTTGCAGCGACGCTCAGGATCTCGGCCGCCGCGGCCAGGTTCGTGGCGGAAAGAAGGTTGTTCAGTGCCTTTGCCGCATGTCCGGTCCCGGGAGGGCCCACGTGCGTGATGGCCTCTCCAAGATGGCGCAGGTGCCGTTCCGCGCGTTCGACGGCGGCGCTGTCGCCGCCAACCATGATGGCCAACTTGCCGGTCTCGGCCTTGGCAACGCCCCCGGAAACCGGGGCATCGACGTAGTCAATTCCAAGAGCGGCGGCCTCGGCCGCAAGGCTAGCGGTGCTTTCCGGTTCTGAGGAACTCATGTCGATAATGAGCGAGCCCGCGGGCAGTCGCTTCAGCAGACCCGGACTGGTGCGCAGGACAGATTCGATGATTCGGCTGTTGGGGAGCATGAGGATCACGGTCTGAACGTGCGCGGGAATGTTTTCCAGATCCGGCAGCGCCGTACCATTCGTGGCTGCGGCTACTTCGGCTGCGGCCACGGGGTTTGTGTCGTAGACAAACAGTTCGCGCCCGGCTGCATAATTGATTGCCATGGGGCGGCCCATGTTGCCGAGGCCAATGAAGAGGGACGCGTGCCGCTCGGTGGCTACCATGATGATGTTCCTCCATCAATTGTCAGGACTGATCCAGTGGCGAAGCTGGACTCCTTGGCTGCGAGCCAGACGATCGCCTCCGCGATCTCCTCCGGCCGGCCCATGCGATGCATGGGGGAGCGGCCGTTGAGCTCTTCCAGCAACGCTTGGGGATCCTCCGATTCGCTGATCATCTTGTCGAAGTACGGCGAGTTCACCGTGCCAGGCGCGACCGCGTTCACCCTGATGCCTTGGTCGACGTGGTCTAAGGCCATGGCCCGGGTCAGCGCCGAAACGCCTCCCTTCGAGGCGACATAGGCGGCACGGTCGCGAATACCGACGGCTGCAGTATAGGAGGACGTGTTCACGATCCTCCCGTCACCTGATTTGGCCAACTCCGGAATGGTGTACTTGGAGCAGAGGTACACGCCCTTGAGGTTGACGGACATGAGACGGTCCCAATTGTCTTCGTCGATCTCAAGGACGTTGCCGGGAAAGCCAAAACCGGCGTTGTTGCACAGGACGTCGATGCCTCCGAAGTTGTCGACGACGGTTTGCACCATGTCCCGGACACTGGCAGAGTCGCTGACGTCGACGACTACAGCAAGGGCTTTGCCGCCGGCCTCAGCGGCTACTTCTTCTGCGGCTGATTCGTTCTTGTCCGCGACGGCGATGTTTGCACCGAGCTCGGCGAATCGGAGTGCGGCCGCTCTCCCAATCCCGCTTCCAGCGCCGGTGACGATAACGGTCTGATCGGTGAAGTTCACGAGGCCCTTCCCTTGAGGTCAATGATCTGGCGGATAACTTTGCCTTCGCGAAGTTCGTCCATGGCGTGGTTGATATCGTCCAAGGCGATGGTGCCCGAGATGAGCTTCTCCACCGGAAGGACACCGTCCAGGTACATCTGGGCGTACCGGGCAATGTCTTCGGAGGGGATGCCGGAACCCATGTAAGAACCTATGAGCTGCCTGGCTTCGACCACCAGGCTCAGCGGAGAGATCTCCAGGCGTGCATCAGGGCGAGGCAGTCCGACGGTTACTGTCCGGCCTCCGGGCTTGGTTAGGTTGATGGCTCCGGATAGGGCCGCGGGGTTGCCTACGCACTCAATGACGGCGTCGAACTTCAGGCCGGCTGCTGCGGCTTCGTCCGGTGTGTAGGCGGCAGTTGCGCCGATTTCCAGTGACGTTTCCAGCTTGGCGGGGAGCATGTCTATCGCTGTTATCTGGCTGGCGCCCACTGCTTTGGCCACCAGCGCAGCCGCGAGGCCGACGCCACCCATCCCGATGATGGCAACGGATTCGCCCGGCCGGATTTTCGCAGCGTTGATGACGGCGCCGCCGCCTGTCAGGACAGCGCAGCCCAGGAGGGCCCCGACGTCGGCGGGGACTCCGTCGGGCAACGGCACCACCGAGTGCTTGTCGACGACGGCGTACTCGGCGAACGCCGACACCCCACCGTGGTGGTCAAGCGGCTTGCCATTGATGCGGAGCCGTCGCGCGCCGTGCAGGAGGGTGCCTTCGGCATTGGCTTTGGTTCCCTCGAGGCACAAAGCCCAACCGCTGGAGGTGCAGGCGGCGCATTCGCCGCAGCGTGGCATGAAGGTCATCGTGACGCGTTGGCCGACCCTAAGCTCGCCGCAATCCTCGCCCAGTTCCTCGATGATGCCGGATCCCTCGTGCCCCAGAACCATGGGAACTGCGCATTCACGCACTCCACTCACTCTCGAAAGGTCCGAGTGGCAGACGCCGGCTGCTTCCATACGGATGAGCAGTTCGCCGCGCCCCGGTGGGTCGAGAGTCAGATCGGCCACATTGATGGGCGTGGTGCCCTCCCAGGGCGTTGGGGCGCCGATCGTTTCCAGAACCGCTCCTCTGAACTTCATCGTTCTCCTCCAGTTCCCGCCTTCACTGGCGGAATTTTTCTTGTGGGCTGCACAAAGCGTGCATCCAGTATTACAGTAATACCAATGGTCGTGTCCAGTCCCACATAGGGCATTTCGCGTATGATGGTGACCACTCTCAAGAAGGAATGCCAATGTCTATCGATGCCATACGCAGGACCGCAGCACCGCTTCGTACGGAAGTGGTTAACGCCCTTCGCCGCGCCATTGTGGCCCAAGAATTCGCGCCCGGGGAACGCCTCGTTGAAACGGTGATGTGTGAGAAATATTCCGTCAGTAGGACGGTTGTGCGTGAGGCATTGCGTCAGTTGGAATCCGAGGGGCTTGTGACGATGGTCCCGAACCGCGGTCCCGAAGTTGCCACGCTGAGCATCCATGACGCCGAAAGCCTCTACGAGGTGCGTCGAGCCTTGGAATCCCTAGCCGGGAGCCTGTTTGCCCAGCGTGCAACTGACGCACAATGCACGGCGCTGGTCGCCCGGCTCGGTGAAATTAAGGCCGCGGTCGTCTCCGCAGACGCCGAAAAGCGCCTGGCCGCCAAGGACGGATATTACGACGTGCTCTTCGCGGGCACGGGAAACTCCGAGATTGCCCGAATGTTACGGAGCGTGCATGCCCGCACCCAAATGCTCCGGAACCTTTCGCTGGCCGCCCCGGGCAGGGAAGCTATGACAATTGCGGAACTTACCCGCATCACGGCCGCCGCGGCTGTGACTCGTGACCCGCAGGAAGCCAGTGCTGCCTGCGAAGAGCATGTTCGGAATGCCGCCGAAGCAGCGCTGGGGGAGATGCGCAAGCTCAACGCCGGCTAGCTCCCCCTCGTGGCCCCCGAGATATTTCCCTCGAGCCCCGCCCCGCCAGTTCACAACTGACCAGGGCGGGGCTTTTGTAATGCGGGCTCCGGCCGCCATGACGTTGACGTGGGCCGGGTCACCCTCTAAGCTCATAACACCGTAATACGGTCTTATGGTTAATCCGTGCTTAGACGGACCCCCACACTCTGTTTGAAAGGTTGAGCGTAATGGGCGCATCACCCGCGACACTGGCGTCGCCGCCTTCACCGGCGAAAGTCGCCATGGCCAGCTTCATCGGCACCACCATTGAGTGGTACGACTACTACATCTTTGGTGCAGCCACCGTCCTGGTGCTAAACAGCCAATTCTTTCCCACCTTGGATCCATTTGCCGGCACGCTTGCCTCCTTTGCCACATTTGCAGTGGCTTTTATTGCCCGCCCTTTCGGCGGCGCGTTCTTCGGCCATTTCGGCGACCGGATTGGCCGCAAGAAGATGCTCGTCTGGTCGGTACTGTGCATGGGCCTCGGAACGCTGGTGGTAGGCCTCCTTCCGAACTACGCCACGATCGGCATCTGGGCACCCATTCTGTTAGTGGTCTGCCGCTTCCTCCAAGGCTTCGCCGTGGGTGGTGAATGGGGCGGGGCCGTGCTCATGTCCCTTGAGCACGCCCCAGCCAACAAGCGGGCCTTCTTTGCCAGCTTCCCGCAGGCCGGCGTGCCTGCAGGCACAGTACTTTCCAGCGGCACCTTCGCCCTCATCGCCCTGATGCCTCAAGACCAGCTGGTGGCATGGGGCTGGCGCATCCCGTTCATCGCCTCTGTTCTGCTCGTCATCGTCGGTTTGTGGATCCGCCTCAAAGTCACGGAATCCCCGGAATTCCTGGAAATCCAGGAAAAAAACGAGGTTCCCAAGGTTCCGGCTTTCGAGGTGTTCAAGTCCCACAAACGCTCCCTCATGCACGGCATCCTGTGTGGCTTCGCCCCGAACTTCACGTTCTACATCGCTACCGTGTTCCTGGTCAGCTACGGCCCCAAGCAACTCGGCATTCCCTCCGGTACGATCTTCGTCGCACTCATGATCGCGGCATCCCTCCAAGTCTTCACCCTGCCGTTCTTCGCCACTTTCGCCGACAAGCACAGCCAAAAGAAGGTCCTGCTCACAGGCTGCGTCCTGGTAGGCGTCGGAGCATTCCCTGTCTTCGCCCTCTTCAGCACCGGCACCTTCTGGGGCATCCTCGCTGCCCTCGTCATCGCCCTTCCGATTCTCCATGGCGTCTCGTACGGAGTGATCTCCGGGTTTACGGCCGAACTCTTTCCCACCGAGGTGCGTTACACGGGCACCTCCCTTGCCTACCAGCTCGGTGGCATCGTCACCTCCGCCCCCGTGCCGATCATCGCGACCCTGCTCATTCAGCAGTACCAGTCCAGCAGCGCGGTTGCGTGGTACATGGTGATCTCCGCAGTGCTTGGCTTCATAGCCATCGCCACCGCCAGGACCGTCCGGCACAAGAGTGGCAATGCCACCGCCCGTGTGGACGAACTGACGATCTGAGCGATCTCCTATGGCAAACGGGGGCATCCGTTCCCGGCTTGACCACCCTCAGTCCGCTGCCCGAACGCAGAAAGTTGTTCATGACTTCAACTACAAACACGTCCCTCGTCATTTCGGACTTCTGGTTCACCCATCTCGCCAACGCGGTGCAGGCTGATCGCGAGACCCAGATCATCGGCAAGTACAGCGACTTTTGGATAGATGCTGTCTCACCGGGAAACTGGCGCGTGGCACTGAACTTCAGCGAAGCCACTCTTGTGCCCGCCCCCTGGAAGGATTTACCCCGGGACCATATTGTCCTCTCGGCTACGCAGGCCGGCTGGGCGCAGGTGTTCGATCCTCAGCCAAAACCGCAACACCATGACCTGCTCGCCCTCGCAAAAAACAGCCCCGACGTCACTGTGGGCGGTTCCGACGTCGAACTTGTTCGCAACCTGAGGGTCCTCGCACGACTCGTGGACCTCGGAAAGGCCCTTCATGTCCAGCACTGAGACCACCCCAGCGGTCATGATCGAAGAAGTCGTTGGCCGCTATGTGAACCTGCGCTCGTCAGGCCGCGGCCAGCGCATCTACTTCGAAGAAGCCGGCGCTGGGCCGGTGCTGCTGTGCCTGCATACGGCGGGCGCAGATTCGCGGCAGTTTCGGCACCTGCTAAATGATCCGGAGATCACCAGCCGTTTCCGGGTAGTGGCCTTCGATCTTCCCTGGCACGGCAGGTCCCTCCCACCCGAAGGATGGTGGGAAGAAGAATACTTGCTGACCGCTGATGCCTACGTCGCCGTGGTCCGTGATTTCGCGGCGGCATTGAACATCGAGCAGCCCACCGTTATCGGATGCTCCATGGCCGGTTCGCTCGTGCTTGAACTCGCCCGCCGGCACGCTGACGAGATCGGTGCAGTCATTGGTCTGTCGGGGGCGCTCAAAGTTAACGGGCGCTTCCAGGACTGGTCCCTGCGCCCTGATGTTAACGCCCAGCAGTCCGTACCCACCTGGACGTCCAGCCTCATGGCACCGCAGAGCCCTGAGGTCTCACGCCGCGAGGTGTGGTGGATCTACAGCCAGGGTGGCCCCGGAATCTACCGCGGAGACACCTACTTCTACTCCCAGGACCTGGACCTGCGGGGGAGAGGTCACGAGATCGACACCGAGGCCTGCCCCGTCTACCTGCTCACCGGAGAATACGACCACGCCTGCACGCCAGCCGATACCGCAGACGCTCTCGCCGAAATCCCGGGAGCCAAGGGCGGCGCCATGAAGGACATCGGACACTTCCCGATGGCCGAGAACTACCCCTTGTTCAAGACCCACCTGCTGCCCATCCTTGACGAACTCCATCCTGTTGTCGACGGCAGCGAACTCGACTCTTTTGCCCTGGAAGGAACGCGCAATGCCTGAGACGGCCACTGTGACACCCGAACTTGAGCGGCTGCTGCTCTCAACCATTCCCACTGGCCTGCTGATCAACGGCGAGTGGCGCGACGCTAGCGGAGGCGGGACGTTCGCCGTCGAGGACCCCGCAACAGGCAAGACGCTCCTGGAGATCGCGGACGCCACTAGCTCCGATGCTATGGCCGCTTTGGACGCGGCCGACGCCGTCCAGGCATCCTGGGCGCGGACGGCACCGCGGGTGCGGGCGGAGATCCTGCGCCGCGGCTTTGACCTGGTGACCGAGCGCGCTGAGGACTTCGCGCTGCTGATGACCCTGGAAATGGGCAAGCCGCTGGCCGAAGCCCGCGGCGAGGTGACCTACGGTGCGGAATTCCTGCGCTGGTTCTCCGAGGAAACCGTCCGTGACTACGGCCGCTACCTCACCACCCCCGAGGGCAAGAACAAGATTCTCGTCCAGCGCAAGCCTGTAGGTCCCTGCCTGCTGATCACGCCGTGGAACTTCCCGCTCGCGATGGCCACCCGCAAGGTCGCCCCCGCCATAGCCGCCGGGTGCACCTTGGTGCTCAAGCCCGCCAAGTTCACCCCGCTTACGTCGCTCCTGTTCGCGCAAGTCATGCAGGAGGCCGGACTCCCGGCCGGCGTGCTGAACGTCGTCCCGTCCTCTTCCGCGTCTGCGATTTCCGGACCGCTGATGAAGGACTCGCGGCTGCGGAAGGTCTCGTTCACCGGTTCGACGCCCGTGGGTCGCCGCCTGCTCGCGGATGCGTCACAGAACGTGCTAAGGACCTCCATGGAACTCGGCGGCAACGCCCCGTTCATCGTGTTCGACGACGCAGACCTGGACAAAGCCGTGCAGGGCGCCATGGCGGCCAAGATGCGCAACATGGGCGAAGCGTGCACGGCGGCCAACCGATTCCTGGTACACGAAACCGTGACGGAGGAATTCACCGCGAAGTTCGCCGCCGCCATGGGCGCGCTGACCCTGGGCCGCGGCACTGACCCTGGTACCGCCGTCGGGCCCGTCATTGACGGCGGCGCGCGCAAGGACATCCACGCCCTCGTCACCGAAGCAGTGGAACAGGGCGCGACCGTCGCTACCGGCGGCGCACCGCTCGACGGTGTGGGCTACTTCTACGCCCCCACAGTGCTCACCAACGTGCCACACGACGCCACGATCCTGAGGAGCGAGATCTTCGGTCCGGTCGCACCCGTGACAACCTTCCGCACCGAAGACGAAGCCATCCGCTTGGCCAACGCCTCCGAGTACGGGCTGGCGTCGTATCTCTTTACCCGTGACCACGCCCGGATGCTCCGCGTCGCCGAGCAAATCGAGTTCGGCATGGTCGGTTTCAACGCCGGCGTCATCTCCAACGCGGCAGCCCCCTTCGGCGGCGTCAAGCAGTCCGGCCTGGGCAGGGAAGGTGGCGCTGAAGGCCTCGCCGAATACACCACCGCACAGTACATCGGCATTCCCGACCCGTACGCGGAATAACCCTTGGCCGGTTATCCGGTCGCCGGCTTCAGACTTGGCCCCCGCCCTTAGCTCGCAACAGGGGCGGGGGCCATTCCATGCCACAAACCGCCACCAACAGAGAGAGTTCGACTCAATGCAGAGCGCAACAACCCTCACCACCGCCACAGAATTATCGCCGGCAACGCGCCGCAGGACTGCCCTCGCGGTTGGAATCGGCAACTTCATGGAATGGTTCGATTTCGCTGTCTATGGATTCTTTGCCAGCATCATCGGGAAGCTCTTCTTTCCTGAAAGCACGCCCATCCTGTCCCTGCTGAGCGCATTTGCGGTTTTTGCCGTGGGATTCATCATGCGGCCTTTGGGTGCCTTCATCCTGGGCCCAATCGGCGACAAGCACGGCCGAAAGGCGGCCCTGGTTTGGTCCGTTCTCCTTATGGGAGGCGCCACGACCGTCATGGGACTACTTCCCACGTACGCCGTCGCCGGCCTCCTCGCGCCGATCCTGCTGGTCCTGCTCCGCTGCGTGCAGGGCATTGCAGCAGGCGGTGAATGGAGTGGCTCCGCCGCCTACCTCGTGGAGAGTGCACCCAACAACAGGCGCGGCCTTTACGCGAGCCTGATCTCCGGAACGGCCGCCCTGGCGTTCATCGTGGGAAGCTTCGTTGCGCTCGGTCTCAGTTCAGCGCTGTCGCCTGAGGACCTGTCTGGTTGGGGCTGGCGGCTACCCTTCCTGCTTGCCGCGCCCATGTCCTTAGCGGGGTTGTATATCCGCATGAAGCTCGGCGACACCCCGGTATTCGAAGGACTGAAGTCGGAAGAACGCGTGGCGGACTCCCCGCTCGCCAAAGCAGGCACAAAGGGCCTCAAACCGATCATCATCACTTTTGCGTTCTCCAGCGTCTCTGGCCTGGGCATCTACTATCTGGCCACCTACATGAACAACCACCTGACAACATCCCTGGGCCTGGACCGCGCGTCGGCTCTGACACTTAGCGGGGCGGGCTTGTTCATCTACCTGCTGATGTGCCCACTGGCAGGCATCCTGTCTGATCGTTTCGGCCGACGCAGCCTGAACATCATCGGCACTGTCGGCTTCGTTGTGCTGGCCATCCCATCCTTCATACTTATGGGTACCGGAAACGGATTCGCGATTGTTGCCGGCCTAATCCTCTTCGGAGCCTGCCAGGCGCTGTGCAGCGTCACAAACGTGGTTCTGCTGGTGGAGCTGTTCCCGGCCTCAACCCGATCAAGTGGCAGCGCCTTGGGTTACAATCTGGGTCTCGCCCTTGTCGCGGGTCCGGGCCCGCTGATCGCCGCAGCCCTCGCTAGTTCCACCGGGACATCGGCGTCGGCCGCCTGGTACATGGCAGTAATTGCCTTGATCGCTACCCCGATCCTCATTAAGTGGTTGCCCGAGACGTTCAAACGGGACATCCACGCCGGTTAAGATTTTCCAGCCGTCTGCCGGAGCACAGGATCCTCGCGTAATGCGGGAAGTCCGTTGTGCTCCGGCCACTGGCATTTAACCGTCTAGATGAGTCCGAGTTCCATGGCAAGGATGACTGCCCGGGTTCGGGTTGACGCGGTGAGCTTGCCCCGCACGTTCTCCATGTGGGTGGATACGGTCCGGGGGGATAGACACAGCTCAGCTGCAATCTGAGAGTCGGTTAGCCCGTCCTTGACGAGACTCAGGATTTCGAGCTCACGGGGTGTGAGCCCCAGGCTACGGCTTTGCCTCACACGCTCCACCATGTCGGCGAGAACGGGGCGGAGGACAGTCAGCATCTGCGCCGTGGGCTCGCTCCAACTTGGCTTGTCAGTGCTGAGGTTACACGTCCCCACGATCCTTCCCTTTTCGCGCAAAGACATCGTAATCCCGTTCGCGAAGCCCTCCGGTACAAAATGGTCGAGGGCAGGGCCTGATGCCCGGAACCCGGGAAGGTTGTCCCAGGTGTAAATTGTGGACGGATCCAGCAACGCACGGCGGGCGTCAAGGTCGTTGATCAACAGGTCGTGGGTTATGTAGTCGACGACGACGTCCCGGTAGCCCACGCTACCGATGGGAACGTGGGCCTTTGAAACGGGGTCCACGTACGTAAGAAGAATGGCCTCCGCACTGCTCTCGCGTCGCACGAGGTCGAAATAGGCCACCCGCCGACGAATCGCGTCGTCGCTCTGAAGGTCTCGAAGGAGAAGTATCCCGGAGGCGAGGTCCACGCTGGCCTCCAAATTTCGTGGCGTTTACATGTGAATCCGGGTGGTTATTGAGTGCCGACCTGCTGCCCTGGTCTTGGGCTCATTTCCTGCACGAGCTGTGCCAAAACGTGTGCGGGGTGCATCCAAATATACGTGAAATACCCGATACCGGCCAGAGGATCCGCTTCCTAAGCTGGCTCTACGTTCCGAAAGGATCGCTCCCATCTCCGTTTCTTACTTCAGGTTTACAGGAGCAGTATGCAGTTCAAACCAGCCCTCATTGCGTGCGTTGCCACGGCGGCACTTGCGTCCACTGTTGCGCTCTCAGGTTGCAGCGGATCGGCGTCAAGCGCGTCCAATGCAGATTGCGAGCACACCTACACCATCGGCTTCAGCCACCCCATCGGTGAAGCTGAGGTGATCAAAGCCCTCAAGTCGCTTGCCAAAGACCACGCCACGAAGGTTGGCTGTGTCGAGCTGCTCCTCGACAGCACGACAGGCATGAAGCTTGAGAGCCAGCGGGCCACCGTTGAGAGCTGGGTGACGCAGAAGGTTGACGCCATCGTGCTCTGGCCCGTCGACTCTACGGCGTTCGCCGGCCTCCAGCGACAAGCCCAGAGCCAGGGCACCAAGTGGCTGACCTATCTCACCAGCATGGACGGCCAGAACGGCAGCGTGGGGTTTGACAACAAACTCCAAGGGCAGCAAATCGCGGAAGACGTGACTGCCTGGATCAAAAAGAACTATCCCAATGGCGGAGCCACCGCGGCCGTCACCACGCTAACTACCCTGCCCCCGTCGCGGCCGCGGTACGAGCTTCCCATCAAAGCCATCGAGGCGGCCGGTATCAAAGTCGTGTCGGAGCAGAATTGCACCGATCAGGCATGCGGACTGCAAATCGCCGAGGACGCCCTGCGTGAGCACCCCGATCTCCGCATCTTTGTCGGGCTAAGCGACGAATCCGCCATTGGTGCCATGAAAGCGTTCAAGAACGCCGGCGTGGACCCTTCGGCCGTCTACATCGCGGGTCAGGACGGATCCCCCGAAGGACTCGCAGCTGTTAAGCAAGGCGGCATGTACCGGGCTAGTTCTGCGATCCCGATGGACGCTCTCGCGGCTTCGATCGTGGACGCCGCCGTGGCTGCTGTCACAGGCCAGGGCGAGCCCAATCAGGTAACGCCGACCGTTCTGGCCAAGGCAGACGACCCGAAACTCCTAGCCGATCTGATTTCAAACTTTGAGCGCAAAGGCTGAAACCCATGACGCCGGATCATGACCAAGGCCGTCCCGATGTGGCTTACGGTCTACAGCTATCAGGAATTCAAAAATCGTTCGGCACCAACCACGTCCTCCGGGGGATCGAAATGAATGTCCCCGCCGGAACCGTGCACGCTCTCCTTGGAGCGAATGGCGCCGGGAAGTCCACGCTTTTGGGCTGCCTCAGCGGAGCCACCCAGCCTGATGCCGGAGAGATCGTCATCGGCGGCCGCAGCTACCAAGGGCTGACCCCGACACGAGCATTCAAAGCAGGATGCGCGATCATCTACCAGCATTTTCAACTAATCGGTTCACTAACTGTCGCAGACAACATATTTCTGGGGCAGGAGCTCCGGAATGCGATGGGTGGTGTGGATACGCGCGGGCAGGAGAGGGCGGCAGCGAGCATACTCGATTCACTGGACGTGGAGATCAGTCCTCGAACACTGGTGGGGTCACTATCGGTGGGCGAGCAGCAAATCGTCGAGATCGCGCGTGCCCTGCGCAGAAAGCCCGATCTGCTGATTCTGGATGAGCCAACGGCGGCTCTGGGGCCCCACGAGGTCGCTGCCCTAATTCGACTGGTACGACGGCTGGCCGAGACCCGGGGACTCACTGTCATCTATGTAACGCACCTTCTGAATGAAGTGCTCCAGGTTGCCGATGCCGTGACTGTACTCCGCGACGGCCAGGTCCATTGGACCCGTGACCGCCAGGATCTGGGACTGAAAGACCTTGTCGACGGCATTTCCCCTGGGAGCTCGCTGTCCAAGGTGAAAGGCGCCCGCACTCGAGGAGAACCGCTGTTGCGCCTCACGGAATTCCAATGTTCGTTTACGGGGCCATTCACGACAACAGTCCACGCGGGAGAGATCGTTGGTGTGTTTGGTCTGCTCGGATCAGGAAGGACGAACCTTCTGGAGTCTCTCGCCGGCGTGCGACGAGCCACCGGCGGATCGGTCCGCCTGTCAGGCCGCACCCTCGACACCGCCTCCGTTGCCAAGGCTTCGAAAGGGGGCGTGTCATTGGTTGCAGCGGATCGAAAAGTGCAATCACTGTTTGGCAGTATGACCGCAGAGGAGAACGTGCTGCTACCCCACTATGGCCAGCTTTCGAATGGATTCCGCAGCCGGGCTCGGGAACGTGCCGCATTCACCGGAATTGCCAAGAGGATCAAGCTGAGCCCACAAGCTCCGGGAACTGCCGCGGATTCGTTCTCAGGCGGAAACGCCCAAAAGCTAGTTGTTGGACGTTGGACTGCAGATCTGGGAAAGACATCAGTTCTGCTTCTCGACGAACCGACGCAAGGTGTTGATATCGGCTCGCGTCATGAAATCTATGATTTGCTGCGCGACTTTGCATCCCATGCCTCACGCTGCGTGATCTTTGCGTCGAGCGAACCCGAGGAACTGCTCGCCCTCGCCGACCGGGTATTCATTCTGGTGGATGGCGTTCCCACTGAAATTCCCGCACAGGACATCACCGAAAATTACCTACTATCGGCTGCCCATGGCAGTTTCGATGGAGTGGAAGGAAAGTCAAAGTGACAATACTAGAATCCGTGGCAGTAAGCCCCTCAAATGGGAGCCCAACGGCCAAGCGTGCCAGTCGAACGGCCAAGAGATTTGTATTGCACGGCATAAATTGGTTCATGCCAGTTGCGACCATGGGGCTCATGTTGTATTTCACCGTCGCGACGAAATCGTTCCTGACGCCGGGTAATCTCCTCGCCGTTCTAACGCAGAATGGTCCCACCTTCATAGTGGCCGTAGTCGCTGCCGTCCTCCTCATGGCCGGGTTCGTAGACCTCTCCGTCGGGTCGACCCTGGCCTTGGCAGGGGTTTGCTCGGGTCTGACATTCCTGAGCGCCGGCCTTGCGCCAGGCCTCATGGCTGGCCTCGCTGTAGGAACTGCGATCGGAGTCATTAACGGAATCCTGATCGGCTGGCTCAATTTGTCTCCGTTGGTGGTAACGCTCGGGATGCTCGCAGCAACAAGGGGAATCGCTCAGTATCTGGCCCCGGATTCCTTGTACGGATTTCCGGAGGATGTGAACGTGCTGGGCAACGGAGCACTGTTCGGAGTGTCATACCTGGGAGTCGCCGCTCTCCTGGTAATTGGAATTGCCCTGCTGACTATGAACCGGCTTCCGATCGGACGCAAGATCGTCGCGATCGGTGTGAACTCTCGAGCGTCCTACCTGGTTGGCATTCCTGTCAAACGCATAACGGTTCTTCTCTACATAGTGCTAGGGCTGGCGGCCGGACTAGCTGGTGTCTTGCAGGTTGCCCGGCTCGACAGTGCACCCTCCGGCACACTCGGCGTCGGTTTCGAGGTGACGGTTCTGACAGCCGTCCTGCTGGGCGGTATCCCCTTCAACGGTGGCCGCGGGAGCATACTTCGTGTCGTTCTTGGTGTGTGGCTCATTGCTGTCCTCAAGAACGGGCTGACACTGCTCAACCTGGGTCCGGAGATCGCGGGGATAGTGACGGGAAGTGTCCTCGTCCTTGCTGCTGGTCTCGAAGCTGTTCGTTACTGGGTCCATCGGACCAAATGACATCTCATCAAACACCTGATTCCGTGATGATCCTCGGGATAAAAGCCATTAGATAGGAGAGAACCATGACACAGGAGATGGTTGACGACATCCCTTGGATGAGCGCAACCCATATGAGCGAGAAGGTCCGTCAACGAGAATTGTCGCCCGTTGATATTGCCGAATCCATGACCGGACGGATTAAGGATCTGAATCCGCGACTCAATGCCTACGTGGCATTCGATGAAGGGCAGGTCCTCCAGGATGCCCATCGGCTCGAAAAGGAGGCTGAATCGGGAGCCAACCTGGGGCCACTCCACGGGGTGCCTTTTTCCATCAAGGAATTAACAGCGATGAGAGGTCTGCCGGCAACGTATGGTTACCTTCCGCTGAAGAACACCGTGGCTACGCACGATGCTGCGGTCGTCAGGAGGCTCAAGGCTGCCGGCGGGCTGTTTCTTGGAAAGACCAACATGCCAGAAGGTGGCTACTACGGCGGGACCGACAGCCACCTCTATGGAGCCACGCATAACCCCTGGAAGCATGGATATTCAGCCGGGGGATCCAGCGGCGGCGGGGCAGCCGCGGTCGCCGCAGGGCTAGGGCCGATTGCCGAGGGAAGTGACGGAGCAGGATCAGTTCGAATTCCAGCCGCCATGTGCGGCGTCGTCGGCATGAAACCAACGCACGGCCTTATCCCGCAGACAATTCTCGGAGGTCGGTATTACAGCTGGATCTACCATGGTCCCATTGCCCGGACGGTGGCTGACGCGGCGCTCATGCTCAATGTGATGGCAGGTCCTGATGACGAGGACCCGACGAGCCTGCCCCGGATCGACGTGGACTTCACGGAAGAGATCAAGAAGCCGATCGCCGGTTGGCGGGTTGCGTGGTCACCCGACCTTGGCCTCGGTTACGTCGACCCGGAAGTTGCGGCGATCTGCGGGGCTGCCATGGAAGCTTTCGAGGAGCTCGGAGCCATCGTCCAGGAGGCCACTCCCGCATGGGAGGGCGTCCAGGAAACCATGTGGAATGGTGTTTGGCTGCCTGGTTTTGCGAGCCAAACCGATCTGCTCGACTGGCCGCGATTGAAAGGGCAGGTAGACGACAATCTGATCGAGATCATGAGAGAGTGCAAGGGTCTCACGGGAGTCGACAAGGGCCGCGCCGATCTCTCCCGCGGCCAGATGTGGACTACGTTCAGGGAGTTCATGTCAGGTTTTGACCTGTTGGTGTCTCCTACGTTGTCATCTTCGGCGTTCCCCCTTGACCAGTTCACCCCGAAGTGGCTTGAGGGCAAACCCCTTCGAGAACAGATCCTTGGCTGGCTGTTGACGTACCCCTTCAACATGTTGACTACGCCTTCGATTACGGTGCCGGCCGGATTCACCTCTCAAGGTCTTCCCGTTGGTCTGCACATTGCGGGCGGATTCCACTCTGACGCGAACGTATTGCGGGCAGCAGCAGCGTTCGAGAGTGTTCGGCCTTGGGCACAACGGCGTCCAGCCCCTATTCAGGATGAGATGGTTTCCGGAGCGCTTCCAGTCTGACGTGGCCCCCAGACATCCTAGACCAATGGTGTTCCTGGCGCTCCACTTGGAACGCCAGGAACACCGTAGTGAATAGTGTCAGTGGCTCGCGAGGACAGGTTCCGTCAGGCTCTCCTCCAGTGCGGATCCTGGTGGCCATGGTTGTGAATCCAGCCTTGCGAATACTCCTGCTGAGATGGATACGATGCCGAAGCTAATGCGCCGAGAAGGCCGATGATGCCGATGAACGCGTGCCGCTGAGCATTTGAAGCAGGAAGGTCAGTCCAGTCACGTAGTTGACAATGAGTGCCCGGCGGGGGAGCGCCCACTTCGCATCGACCTTTAGAGCCAGCGGCAGGAAGTTATTCTTGGCGAGAGCGTAGACGTTGCGCGTTCGACGCCACTCCGATAGCGGCGGCGCAAGCGGGGGACACTGCCGCGTCAGCAACCAGCATCCAGTACAGCCGTGGCGGCCGGCGATCATCGCAAGATAGGCGAAGGGTGAATCGAACTTTACTGTGGCCCAGCCATTGCGGAGACTGTCATACGGGGCGGCAACCATGTGCCACCTGCAGGCCGACATGCAGAACGACTGAGAATACAACGTGATCCGTACCGACGTCGACTGCCTCATTGTCCGTCCAGGGCTCTTGCGCGATAAGCCAGGAATGGGCGGGTCACGGCCGGGCCGGCGATCGAACCCGGGGACGTTCACCGCGACAATATTGCAGTTTTAGGTGAGCTCCGTGCACGGGGAAACTTGCGCTCTCTTGCCCGAGCGTTCTATCGCGTCGCAGATGGCCGAAATTGGCCCGATGCATGCTCAAGGTCTGGGATGCCCGATTTACGGCGGAATCGAGTGCGGCGACGCTCTTTGAGCGATGGGTTCGAGGACCCGTCAGGAAGTACATACTTTTCGAAGCGCTGGAAGGGGATGTCGAGGACCACAAACTCGCCCCTGCCTTAGCCGGCATTCCCCTGCAAAGAAAGTCATCGGGGACCTGACCGTGGATATGGGATCCGCCGGGCATACTCCGGCCGGATCCTGGCCACGTTCTCCCGGAACCATGCCGGGGACCCGGACCAGCCCACGCGCTCCGCGAACACCGTCGCGGGCATCCGTGGGTTCTCCCTCAGCAGCGCCCGTATGACCGGCCACACGGCTTTGATCCCGGAGTTCCAGTCGCCCGAACATACGTCGGCGGGCTCTCAGCGCTGACCGCTCTGGCAACCGTATTTCTAGAGATGCCCAGCCACGCCGCTATCGACCCACCCTCGGCAAGATGCAACCGCCGAATCAGCGCCCAATTCTCCACTGTGATCACCCACATTCTCCACTGTGATCACCCACCCAATCGTTTGGAACGGGTGGCTCAGTTTTCAACCACCGCTAGACGCCAAGCCGTCAGAATGGCTCAGTTTTCGACCGTCACCGACACACTCTTCGTCCGATCTGGCATTACACAGGTGCCAGCACATAGGCGATATCACCGGTGAAGGGTGCCGCCGTTCGCTGTATTTCCAAAGTCAGTCCCCTCTTCGTTTCCTCCGGTCCATGGCAGGCTTTATGCAGCCCGATGGGGTCCGGCGGTCTGTCGGAACAGCAGCAGTGAAAATCCTGCAAGGAGCACTAGGACGGCGGTGATCCGGAAGTCGAGGTGGAGTCCGCTGACGAAGTCGGTCTGAGGCTGATGACGGCACCGAAGGCGGCGACGCCGATGGCCCCGCCCGTCTGCCGTGCGGTGTTGAGCACGCCGCCTGCGATGCCGGCACGGTCGGCAGGGATGTGCTCCATGATGAGGGCCGTGAGTGGCGGAACCGTGAAGGAGCCACCGACGCCGACGGGGATCATCAGCAGGGCAACCGCGATGATCGGCGCGTCAAGCGGGAGGAAGCTAAGGCCCGCCAAGCCGCCGCCACGCAGGTCTGTCCGCCGACTATAGTCTGCCCTTTGCCGAAGTGTTCCACCGATCGCACCACCACTGGATTGAGGACGACAACAAGCACGCTCATTGGGAGGAAAAGCAGCCCTGTGGCTAGGGAATCCATGCTTCGTTGCTGCTGGAAATACAGGCTTTGAAGGAAAAATGACGCTGCAGAACGCGGCCATATTCACGAACGCAATACTGACGCCGATGGCGACCGTGGACGATCCGAACAGCCGCAGCGGGATCATGGGGGACCGGCCGCGGATCTGCGCAGTGACGAAAACCAAGGTGCCAATGGCGGCCAAAGCAAAGGATGCCAGGACCTGGTCATCGCCGTAGCCGTGGTCCGCCCCTTCAATAAATGCCGAACGTCAATCCACCGAGTGCGATCATGGCAGCGACCTGCCCTGTCCAGTCGAAGAGTCCGGGCCGTCGTCCGGATTTCGGGACACGTGCCAGAAGGGCCGGGCAAGTACTCCCACTGGAATGTTAATGCTGAATATGAGACGCCAATCGACTCCGCATGGGCTCCGCCAACGACTGGGCCGGCGGCAGTGGCGAGCGAACCGCCCAGTGCCCAGCGGACGATGGCTCGCCCGCGCTCAATGACTTCGGGGTATGCCTCACGAATCAATGAAAGTGAGCTCGGGGTAATCATGGCCGCCCCCAGGGCCCTGCAGGATGCGCCCTGCAACGAGAAAAGGCAATGACGGCGCCAGACCGCAGGCGGCTGACGCTCCCATAAACACGCAAACGCCGACTCCGAATGCGCGACGAGCCCCTACACGGTCTGACAGGGTCCCACTGAAGAGCTGGAACGCCGAGAATGTGAGCATCTATCCGGTCAGGACCCATTGGAGGCCCGTGAGCCCGCCGCCCAGGTTCTGGTGGATATCGGGGAGTGCCACGTTCACGATCTGAGCATCAAGTGAGATGAGGAAGAAGCCCAGCATGGCAACGGCGAGAGCGGTTGCCGGCCGTGCTGCTGAGCGAGTAGGGCTCTCGGTCGAGATAGTCACTGGGCCTCCTGCAGGGGTAAATTCCACCGGCATGCTCGACGCGAGCATGCCGGCGGTCACGCGGAGGGGAGGCCCGCAATGTGCGAGCCTCCCCTCCGTCCAAGCCTTGGCCTAGGCTTCGTACTGGTGGTACACCTTGGCGATGATCTTCCACTCGCCGTCCTGCTTCAGCAGGGTGTGGAAGTCGGTGTAGTCGGCACCAATGGCGTCGTTTTCCATGTCGACCTTTACGACGGCGGTAGTCTGCGTGATGCCGATGATGTCCACTCGCGTCTTGACGTCGGGAGCGGTCCCGTTCTCGGCGACGAAGTCGTAGAGGTTCTTGATGGGGCCACCCAGAAGCTGGCCGTTGGTGAAGCCGTACATGGTGGCATCGTCGTGGAAGGCTTCGGCGACACCTTCCGGGCTGCCGACCCGCAGGCCTTCGACGTACTTCTGGACGGTCGCGACGATCTGGTCGTATTCCTCCGTGGGGACGACCTTGAGGTTCTTGGGCATGGTTTCTCCTTTGCTCGTCGGATGTCGGAAGACATCCCTGGGGTTGCTTATGTGTGGAAAAGGTGCCGCTAGCGCTTACGAATAACGACAGTCTTGTTGTTGGTATGGGAGGCGAGCCCTTCGTCGCCGTGTTCGACACTCAGGCCGGACTGCTTGTGGCCGCCGAACGGGGCGTGGTCCGGGTGGCTCTGTCCCTGGTTGATCCAGACGTTGCCGGACTCGAGGCGCTCGGCGACCTCAAGGGCGCGCTCCTGGTCGCGGCCCCAAACGGTGGCGCCGAGGCCGAACACGGTCGCGTTCGCACGCTCGATGACGTCATCAACGTCGTCGTACACGAGGACCGGCACGATCGGGCCGAACGGTTCCTCCTGGACGATACGGCTGTCTTCCGGAGGGTTGTTCACGATCGTGACGGGCACGAAGTTGCCGTCCAGGGACTCGTCGATGGTGCCACCCAGCGGAACGTCGTATCCGTTGCGGCGGGTGTCCTCGAAGAGGTCGCGAAGCTTGTCATACTGCATCCGGTTGTTGATTGGGCCGAGATCGCTGGTGGCATCCATTCCATCGCCGACCTTCTGCGTCTTGGCGTACGCCACAAAAGCCTTGACGAAGTCTTCATGGAAGGAACGGTGGACGTAAATGCGCTTGGCCGCGATGCACCACTGGCCGGAGTTTCCGAAGGCCGCGTTGAACACCTGCGGAACGGCGCTCTGCCAGTCAGCATCCGGAAGGAGGATGGCAGGATCGTTGCCACCGAGCTCCAGGGTCACTCGCTTGATGGTGCCGGCGGCCGAGGCCATGATTTTGGTGCCTGTTGCCGTTGAGCCTGTGAAGGTGATCATTCCAACGTCCGGGCTTTCGGTCAGGATCTGACCCAGTTCGTTGCCGCCAGTCACAATGTTGAACACGCCAGGCGGGAAGATCTGTGCGGCCAATTCGCCAATCCGCAGCGCGCAGAGTGGCGTGTATGGCGAAGGCTTCAGGACGACGGTGTTGCCGGTGATCAGCGCCGGAACGGTCTTCCAGAGGACGTGGAGGTAGGGGTAGTTCCACGGGATGATTGCACCCACGACTCCGAGCGGGGAACGACGAAGTTCCACGCGGCGGTCGTCGTCTTCTTCGAGGACCTTATTCTCTAGCCTGGACTTTGCAGTGTTCGGAATCCAAGGGTTGGCGAGGTTGACTTCAAAAGTGGCCTGGTTGTGGCGAGGCTTCCCCTGCTCGAGTGAGAGCAGGGTGATGAATTCATCCTTCTGAGCTTCCAACGCCTCGAAGAACTCAACGATGATCTCTTCGCGCTCGTCCGGGGACAGCGCTGACCAGGCCGGGAAAGCCCTCTTCGCCGCGCCGATGGCCCGTTCCATATGTTCCCGCGTGCCTTGCGGTGCGCTCGCCAGAACTTTGTTGTTGGCGGGATTGAAGACGTCGAAGCTCTCTTCCGTCGAGACGATTTCGCCGTCAATAAGCAGTCCGTACTGCCCGTTGAAGTCTGCGGGCTTGATCGCGCTCGTACCTTCCTTGATGGATACTCCCATGTACTCTCTCCTGTCGTGCTGCGTGTCTTGTCGGATGTGCGGGTGGAAGAAGTCTGAAACAGATTCATGTTTCACTTTAGAGGCAGCCTGTCGGGAGATCAAGGTCTGTCGCAAGATTATGAAATAAGATAATGTTTCATATTAGGCTGTGATGGACACCACTCACCGGTAGTCCAGTCCACCCCTCTCCCTTTCCACTGAAGAACAAGGAGCACAAGATGAAACTCGACGGACAATGCCTTTGCGGCGAGGTCACCTACAAGATCGGCGGCGAACCGAAGTTCACTGCGGTCTGCCACTGCACAGATTGCCAGCGCCAGACGGGCGGCGCATACTCCCTGGTCGTCGGCGTCGACGACGACAAGCTGACGATTACCGGCGAGTCAGTGAAAACCTTCATAACAGTCGGCGAAGAACACAAAACCAATACCAACCGCACGTTCTGCGGAGAGTGCGGCTCGCCCATCGTCGGCCGGATCGACGCAATGCCTGGTCTGGCCTTCGTTAAGGCGGGAACGCTGAACGACACCTCGTGGCTCAAGCCGACCGTCGAGGTCTGGTGCCGGTCCGCCCAACCATGGGTTGCCCCCTTCCCCGGTGCGGAGCGATACGACGGCGACATTCCTTCCTGAGCAGGCTCGCGTGCTGTTGCGCGCAACCTAGGGGTTGGGTGTGGCCGGCAGATGCGGGCGGCCCACCCAACCTTTTCTTCTTGAAAGGACCCAGTGAACGTGACTTCCACCGACATCCCCCTCAGCACGCACAACTCCATCAGTTTTCCAGAAGGGCCCCTGACGGTAGCCGCTGCCGAGGAATGGATCCAACGCTCTTGCTTCGCGCCCGGCCCCGAAGGACGAATCGGCCTTGAACTCGAACTCCTTGTGGGCCGCGTCGGAGATTCATCCCTTGAGCTTCCCTTTCCGGAGGATAACTACCGGCGTCTGTTCTCGGAACTGCGCCACGTGGACGTGGCAGGAAGTCTGACGCTTGAACCCGGCGGGCAGCTTGAGCTCAGCTCGCGCCCGGAAGCGAACCTCCAGCAAGTCATACGCTCCGTCCACGACAGCCTGGAACTGCTCCGGGAGCGGGCCTCCGTTCTCGGAGCCTCCCTGGTTGGCGCCGGCGTTGCCCCCTACAGGGAACCGAAGCGGATTACCCAGGCCCCCCGCTACGCCGCCATGGAGCAATATTTCGAACCGTGGGCTCCCGCCGGCCCAACCATGATGTGCTCGACCGCGTCGGTGCAGGTCAACGTCGAGGCGGGTGCCAATGATGTCGAAATCCGTGAGCGCTGGCAGCTCCTGTATTCGATGGGCCCCGTGCTCGTCGCGACGTTTGCAAACTCCTCCTGGATCACTGGACGACGGAGCGGCTGGAAGAGCACGCGACTTGCCGCCTGGCTAAGTCTCGACCCGGCCCGAACGGGTATTCCGCATGGCAACGCGGCTCACGATCCCAGCGCTGAGTATGCCCTATGGGCCCTGGACGCACCTTTGATGATGGTTCGCCGGTCGAAGGGTGATTGGCGGGCCCCTGCCGGGCTGACGTTCCGGGAATGGCTATCGATGGGGACTTCCGCAGTTCCCGATCGGCAGCCGGCCACCGTTGAGGACCTGCAGCAGCACCTGAGTACGCTATTTCCCCACGTTCGGCCCAAAGGCTACTTTGAGGTCAGATACCTGGATGCACAGCCCGGTTGCTGGTGGGCGGTGCCTGCCGCCGTGGTCGCTGCGCTCATCTCTGATCCTGCCACCACAGATCAGGCCAAAGGCATCTGCGCCGCGTCCCCTGACTGGGAAGCTGCAGCCCGGTTTGGACTCGAGGATCCTGCCGTGGCCAATCGAGCGACGCAATTGTTGGCGCTGGCCGCCGACAGGTTGAGGCTGGACAAAGCGACTGTAGGCCTTGCCCGCCTCATTGAGGAGTATGCGGAAAAGTGGACGCTCCGTGGTCTCTCACCAGCAGATGACCATCCATCCGCATGGGCAACCCGCGATCAGGGTTGCTGCACTCTTGATGGCTAGATAATAGGGGCCTGAAGCCGGCGCGCAACAAAGCTAGCCGGGTGGTGCAATGACAACGCCTTCGCGGCAGTCGAACGCCCTGCGATGGAACGTGGAACGTGAATTCTGTGATTACCCGGATCACGCCCTTGTCCTCCGTCAACTCAACCAAGTCCGCCTGATAGGGCTCGCCAACTTGCTCCGTCACGTTGACATGCTGACCGGCCGAGAGGGCGGACCAGTTCTGGCTGATGGCGAGTTGTGGGATGGCTGTGGCCGCGTTCATCGCGGTCAGGCGTGCGTTTCCCCGCAATTCCATGGAGGTGTTCCATGACGTTCTCGGCAGCTTGGGAGAGAAGAGTTTTGCCGACCTGTGAATATGTCAACGCTATTTGGCCCCGGTAGGACGGTTATTTCTGGCCCCACTTCGGAGAGATTGACGTCACTGGCGGCGTAGTTTCTCCCGGATGGGCTAGTCATCGGTGGGGCCCATGCGTTCTGCTTGAAAACCCGAAACCTTACCCGAGAGGCCTTGTTTGGCTTGGGACAGGTTCCGTCAGGAGCTGTTGGCTTTGACCGGTCACCTGGCAGGGCTTGAGGCCCCGGCCGTCTACCAGGAAATTCCGTCCACAGGCGAAGAGGACATCTGACCAACTCCGCAGTCACCTGAGCCTTACCTTCGCGGCGTCAGTAGGTCCGCGGCTGTTCTGGCAATGATGATCGCAGGATGGTTTGGATTCCTGCTTGGAGGAGCGCGGTGTCGCTGGCCGGGACGACGCATTCAAACCCGAGCTCGCGGAAGCGTTCGGCGTTTTCCGGGTTGCCGGCATAGACGCCCACCTCGCTTCCTGCCGCGGCCGCGGCGGCAACGATGACCCGGAGCGGGGAGGATGCGTCGGTGTCGTCAAGGAGTTCGGTGACGGTTGTGCCCAGGGACAACGAAAGGTCGTAGGGACCGACGAACAGCATGTCCACACCTGGCACGGAGGCGATGTCAGCGACGTTCTGGAGGGCCAGTGCTGATTCGATCATGACGGCGCAGCGGATGGTGCTGTTGGCCTCTGCTGCGGTAGGTACGGGTTGCCCGGAGAGCGCCGCCATGGGCCCCCAGCTCCGGTTACCCATGGGCGGATAATATGCGGCTTCAACGGTGGCCTCAGCGTCTGCCCGGGATTCAATCTGGGGAACTATGATCCCGGCGGCCCCTGCGTCCAGGGCAAAACCGATCCAGCTCGGGTCAACGCCGGGCACCCGCACGACAAACCCGGCCGCATCACCGCCGGGATAGCCGGTTGCAGCCGCGGTGACCTCGGCCCGGCCAAACGTTCCGTGCTGGGCATCGAGACACACCCAGTCAAAACCGGACCTCGCCAGGAGATGGACCATGTTTGGCGTTGAATCCATGCACCACACACCCGTGCTCCGCGCAGTCAGTGCGGGCAAGGCGGGCAGGGCGCGGGAATCGTTCATCACCACAGTCTTCACGTCGCAGGGCACTCTGTGCAAAGCAGACGGTCTGGCGCCGTAACTGTATTTCGCACCGGTTCCCCTAAGGCTTTTGCCTGATCACGATGATCTTGCCAACGGGACGCGAAGCGCTGACTATTTCAGGCGGCACAGGGCTTGCCTCTCACTGTTGGGGACATCTGAGATGGTTATGTGGTTTGTTGGGCGAGGGTGTG
The DNA here is from genome assembly GCF_030817195.1 of Arthrobacter globiformis. Taxonomy (NCBI): domain Bacteria; kingdom Bacillati; phylum Actinomycetota; class Actinomycetes; order Micrococcales; family Micrococcaceae; genus Arthrobacter; species Arthrobacter globiformis. The sequence continues at coordinate 2,446,833 of NZ_JAUSYZ010000001.1, forward strand.
GGCGAGCGTATTGGCTCTTGGTCTCTCCGAAACTCGAGCACCTCCACGTGTGCCGGAATCCCTCAGTCCTGGCTCACCGCTCCTGACAGTCTCGATCCGGAGCCACGGAACTCATGTCCATGGCTAGCCTCGGAACCTGCGAGCCCGGTGAGGAGGACAGGACATGCTCAAGGTCTTTCAGTACCGCCGCCGCTGTGGCCGACGGGCTGGAGGCACCTCCTAACACCGTCAATTCACCCATATCTTCCGTGAGGATCCGAACAGCCTTCATGCTGCCCTGAATGCCCGCAAAGGGGTGCCCGGAGGGATATTGTCGTAGCTCAACGCCAGCGCGGACGGATCCGTTTTGCTGCTCGACGAAGCCAACCAGGCGTGGCGTGACCCCAGAGGTTTTCCAGTTTTCAATATCGCTGCGCGAAATTGAACCCAGACCTTCACGTGGCAGGGAATCCAGCTGGAGGGCCATGCCTAGTGCCGAGTTGGCGATAATGATCAGCTTGCTGGCCGTGTCCCAGCCGTCAACATCGAATGCAGGATCCGGTTCGGCAATGCCATGGTCCTGGGCCAAACGAACGGCTTCTTCGAAGTCGAGACCGTGATGGAGCATCTGATTGAGGATGAAAGTGGCTGTGCCGGTCAGCACAGCTTCGATGGCGAGCACTTTAGTACCTGCCAGGTTGTGTTCAATGAAATCAACAGTGGGGAGGGCAGCCCCTGCTGCTCCGCTGAACCGAAGCGAAACACCATTCTTAGTGGCCAGTTGCCGGAGATTCCTCAGATCGGCTACCAACGCTCCTTTGGAGACCACGATTGTGTGCATGTGCCGATCCAAGGCCGCACGAATGTAGCCCAGTGATGTTCCACCCGTTCGGTAGTCGCTGGGGCCCGCTTCAATGAGTACGTCGGCGGTAACCGTGGACATGAAGCGATCACCGCTGAGCCTTGGCGCAAACGCTGGCCGATCCCTCAAGCGCTCAGGGGACAGCCCCTCGGGATCAATCAAGCCTGCGTTAGCCCCGCAGACGCCGGTAATCCTCACGTCGGCGCCGAAACGTTCACGATATCTGGAGCGGCGCGATTCGAGCATATGCGCGACGCATCGGCCGACGCTGCCGAATCCAGTGATTGCTACGCCGACGCGCCTCATTCGACCTCCTGCTCCGAAACGAGGTCATTCATCCGTCTTCCCTCCGGGTACCTGGGCCTGGCTTCCTATTGACAGCGTGATCCACAGGAGTGCGGTCCCCCCAATCGCCGAGGCAACGCAACTGAATCCCGGGACAGGGCTGTTGAGATCGTAGCCGCCGATGCCAGCAGCAACGAGGCCTGACACAACAGCCCCGGTGGTTCCCGTGGACAAGGCCTCTCCGCTGCTCGTGCGCCGGCGAAGGCCAGGCGCGCACAGGGCGGCTGCCGCAACGCCGACGCCAATAGCCAGAAAAATCAAGATTGTGTTCATGGAATCAGCTTTCGAAAGGAGACCTGCTACCGAGGCTCCAATCACCCATCATTGTGAGTTCGGCAGTGGTCGGTCGAGAACCAAGCTCCAACTGCACGGCCCCTTTTCGCTGCTCGGAAACAACGTTCCTTCCATGAGGTAGCGGCCCATGTCGAGGTCGTTCCTCCAATAGCCCGTGCATGGGCAGTGAGTACCTGTGCGTAGATTCGCGGTGGGCGTGCCTCGGCCGTTTTTGGAAACGGACTCGATCCTTTTCATGTTCGAATTTCCTAGCGATGGGAGGGCCGGGATTGCGTGATTAGACGGGCGTGATGATGATGCCTTCGCGGCGGTCGAAGGCTTTGCGCTGGAGGGTGGGCGTTGTGTGGACCCAGACGACGTTGTGGTCTTCGGTGATCATGTCGATGGTGGCTGGGTAGCGGTGCCCGGTGGGTTCCGCGACGGTGACGTGTTGGCCTGGGGTGAGGCCTGCCCAGTTCTGGCTGATGGTCTCGGTCGGGGTCGAGGCTGGTTGCATTTCGTTGGTCCTGGGCTGGTACTGGTCGTGGTTGGCCGCGGCATCTCGCGGGAGGTGGGTTCCCGGCGCTGATGCGGTGCGCCGGGAGGTGTTCCACTATCGGGTTTTTATAGTTGGATGCCGGTGTATTTGGTTTCCTGGTAGGCCTCGAGGCCTTCGGTGCCACCTTCGCGTCCGAGTCCGGAGGCCTTGGTGCCGCCGAAGGGGGCTGCGGGGTTGGAGACAACGCCGCGGTTGATGCCGGTCATGCCGGCGTCGATGGCGTCGGCGACGCGCAGGGCGCGGCCGAGGTCCTGGGAGAACACGTAGGACGCCAGGCCGTAAGGGGTGTTGTTGGCTTCCTGGATGGCCTGGTCTTCGGTGTCGAAGGTGTAGATTGCTGCGACGGGGCCGAAGATTTCCTCGGTGCGTATGTTGGCGTTGGCAGGGATGTTGGTCAAGACTGTGGCGGGGTAGAAGTATCCGGTTCCTTCCGGAGTGGTGCCGCCGGTGAGGCAGGTGGCGCCTTTGGCGAGAGCGTCCTGGACTAGAGCGGAGACAGCGGTGACTTGTTTGTCGTCAACGAGCGGGCCTAGTTCAACGTCTGGTTCGACGCCGTTCCCAGTGCGGGTGGCACTCATGCGCTCCGTGAACCGGCGGGTAAATTCTGTGGCGATGCCGGATTGGAGGTAGATCCGGTTCGCTCCGACGCAGGACTGGCCGCCGTTACGCAACTTCGCCACGATGGCGCCGTCGACGGCTTGGTCTAGGTCGGCATCGTCGAACACGATCAGGGGTGCGTTCCCGCCGAGTTCCATGGAGGTGTTCATGACGTTTTCCGCTGCCTGGGCCAGCAAGGCCCGGCCGACCTGGGTGGAGCCCGTGAAGGAGATTTTTCGGACGCGAGAGTCGTTCATGATGGCCGCGACTACTTCGCGGGAGTTGTTGGTAGTGACGATGTTGACGACGCCTGCGGGAACGCCTGCTTCCTCGAGGACCCGGGCAAGGAGCATGGACGTTAGCGGGGTCAGTTCGGCTGGTTTGAGGATGGTGGTGCAGCCTGCGGCGAGGGCCGGGGCGATTTTCCGGGCGCCCATTGCGAGCGGGAAGTTCCATGGCGTGATCAGCAGGGACGGGCCGACCGGGCGTTTGGAGACGGCGATCCGGTAGTTCCCGCCGGGCTCGAGGCCAAACTGCCCGTCGAGGTGAAGACGGTTCGCGGATTCGGCGAACCAGCGGAAGAACCCGGCGCCGTAGTCAACTTCGGCTTGGGCTTCGATCCAGGGCTTGCCCATCTCTGCCACAATGAGGGCCGCGAACTCGTCCCGGCGGTCAATAATTCCCTGGTAGGTGCGTGCCAGGATGTCGGCGCGGTCCCGGGCGGGAGTGGCCGCCCAGGCGTCCTGGGCTGCGCAGGCTGCATCGAGGCCGGCTAGCCCGTCCGTGACAGTTCCGGCGGGAACGTCCGCGATCGGCTGTTCGGTGGCGGGATTGATGACTGTGATGGTCTGGCCGCTGCTGGAGGGAATCCAGGAGCCGCCGATCGGCATCAGTTTCGCTGGGAATCCCAGGACCGGGAGAGGAGCAGGGGCGGTGATGTGTGCCATGGGAGATCTCATGCTTTCAGCTGCGGGTTCCTGCCGGGCCGGCGCGGCCCGGCAGGAACCGGGGTGGTTAGGAAGCTTCGGCCAGGTGGGCGGTGAGCCAGGTCTGGAAGCGGCTGCCGTGGACCACGGGATCGATGAGGAGGAGTTTGGTGCCTGGTTCGTTGCCTGGTTCGGTGCGGGTGTGGATGAACCAGGGGCCGTTCTCGGTGAGGGTCTGCTTTAGCGCCAGGGACAGTTCCTCGGTGTTTTCGGCGCGGAGGACTTTCAGGTCAACGGACTCGGCGAAGCGGCCGAGGTCGATGCTGACGGCCTGGGTCGGGATGGAAGCGGTGGAGGCGTAGACGCCGTTGTCGAGCAGGACGATGACGAGGTTTTCCGGGGCGAGGTAGCTGGCGGTGATCGCGGAGCCGGGGTTCATCAGGAGGGATCCGTCGCCTTCGATGACCACGGCACGGGAAACCGCGGTGTCCTTGATGGTCTGGGCGATGCCGGTGCCGACGGAGATCGCCAGTCCCATGGCGTCCAGCAGGTACAGGTGGTTGTCCCGGTCTTCGACCGCGGCCAGTTCGCGGGAGGTCGCGGCGCAGGTGGCGATGACGGGAACGTCTGCGGTGGTTTCAACAATGGCCCGGAGGGCTTCGATGCGTTTCATGCTTTTGCCTTTGCGTCTTTGGGGTCGAAGAATTCCATGAGCACGACGACGGGTCGGAAGGTCATGCGGGCGTGGTTGCCGGCCTCGGCGACGGTCGCGCCCCAGTCCTCGGCGGTGTTGCGCCGGTCTATACGGAAGACGGGGATGTTTGTTGAGGTCAGCAGGGCCGGGACAGGCTCGGAAATGCTGTGGATCATGGAGTTGTACTCGCCGAGTCCGCCACGGGTGTTCGCCACGATCAGCAACGGCAAATGATAGGAAACTGCGAAGGTCGTCAACGCTGTCAGGGCGTTGCCGAAGCCGTTGTCCTGCATGATGATGACGCCGAATTTGCCGGCGAGGGGGTAGGCGCCGACGACGCCGATCGCTTCCTCTTCGCGGGAGACGGGGTAGACCAGGGGCAGGTCGCCGTTTGCCTGGGCGTCCAGGACACCATTGATGATCGGCGCAATACTGGCGCTGGGCACGTAGGCGACACCATCAGGGGCAAGCCCCACAATCGCGTCCACCACCTCCGCGTGGCGGTCCTGGGTAATAGTCGTAGTCATGGGTCAGGCTCCCTTGGGGGTAGTAGTGGTCAGGGACTGCACGATGCGGCGCAGGCCCTCGCTGAGGTCATCAATATGGCAGGCATATGAGATCCGGATGGAGTGGGTTCCGCCATGGGGGTCGAACGCGGTGCCCGGGACGACGGCTACTCGTTGTTCGTCGAGAAGGCGCAGGGCGAGTTGTTCGGCGGGCTCGGCGATGTCGGGGCTGTAGCTCAGATAGAAGTAGAACGCTCCGTCGGGTTGGCTAACCGTGATGCCCGGGATGCCCTGCAGGATGTCAAGGCCGGCTTTGCGTCGTTCTTCGAATGCACGGCGCATCTGCTCGGCGTCGGGTCCGGCTTCCCGGAGGGCGGCGGCGGCGCCCGGCTGAAGGAAGGTCGGTGCGCAGACGGTGGTGTATTGGCGGACGCGCAGAGCGGGGGTGATGAGTTCTGTGGGGCCTGCGAGCCAGCCGAGGCGCCAGCCATCCATGGCGAAGGCTTTGGCGAAACCGCCAATGACCAGGGTGCGTTCGCGCAGGGAGCCGACGGCGGCGGGGGAGAGATGTTCCGTGTTTTCGTAGACCAGATCGGCGTAGATTTCGTCGGACATCAGCAGGGCATCGGTGGGTTCCAGTAGGGCAGCGAGGGCTTCGATTTCATCCCGTGTGGTGACGCCGCCGGTGGGGTTGTTCGGCGTGCAGAGGATGACCATCCGAGTGGCCGGAGTGATAGCTGCGGCGATAGCGTTGATGTCCAGACGGAAGTTGTTGGCTGCGTCCAGGCGGACGGGGACCGGGGTGGCGCCCGTGAGGCGGATGCAAGATTCGTAGTGCGCCCAGGCCGGGACTGGCACGATGACTTCATCGCCCGGCCCGCAGAAAGCCATCAGCGCCAGGAACACAGCCTCGTTCGCTCCGATCGTGACGATTACCTCGGAAGCCGGGTCGTACGTGGTTCCCCTGCGGGCCTGCAGGTATTCCGCGATGGCTTTCCGCAGGTCGGTAGTGCCCGCGTTCGGCCCATAATGCACCTCCCCGCGTTCCAGCGAAGCAGCAGTGGCGTCCTTGGCCACCTGGGGAGTATCAAAATCGGGCCGCCCGATCTCAAAGTGGTAGACCTTCTCCCCGGCGGCTTCCAGCGCCGCAGCCTTATCGAAAATCGCCCGAATCGGAGAGGGCTTGATCTCTGCCAGACGTTCGGCCGGGCGGCCGAACCTGATGGTGGTGGTGCTCATTTGTGGATACTCCAATTTTCGGAGGAATACGGGCCGGCGGGTTCCCCCGTGGCGGCCAGTGCAGAGTGTTGGGAGTCAGCATCCTTGGACAGACTGATTACCGGACCAGTGGTGTACGGCTGGGATATCGTTGAAGGGACGTGACTAACCCGTGCCCAACTGCAAGAATGTTAACATTATGAAATCTGACACTAAATCAAATGTCAAGAGCGAGACCCTTCGTGCACCCCTGAAGCGCCGGGGGATGGCGCAGGATGTCGCAGATCGACTCCGGGATGCCATTTTTGCCGGGGAGATTGCGCCGGGTGCGAGGCTGAACGAAGTGGAAATGGCCTCTTGGCTGTCTGTTAGCCGTGGGCCGGTGCGCGATGCCATAATCCTGCTGCGGCAGGAGGGCCTGCTCCAGGGTGACTGGCACCGGGGCTCGCGGGTGACTGTCTTTACGCATAAGGATCTCGAGGAGATCTATTCTCTGCGCTACTCCATCGAGCTGTTGGCTGTCCGACGTCTCATTCAGCACAGGACGGATAATGACCTCGAGATTTTGCAGGCTCGAGCGGAGGATATAGAGCGGACCGCCGCCCAGGGTAATCGAAGCGAGATGCTTCAATCCGACATAGCGTTCCACGACGCGATCTACGCGTGCGCCGACCATGACAGGTTGGAGCAGGTCTGGTTAGGGTTGCGCTCCCAGATCGCCCTGCTCCTGCTAAACAGGCAGCAGGGCCACGATGATTACAGATCCCGCATTGGGCCCGAGCACTGGGAGATGTTCCGCGTTATCAGGGACCAGGATGCAGGAAAGGCTGAAGAGCTGGTGCGGGATCACATCCAGACTGCCTTTGAGAGAATCAAGAGCGACATGGAGCTCAAGGAGAGGGCCGAAGACGCGAGCTGAGCCCTCGCTCGGAGGCTGGGGACACCCCTGCCTCTATCGCCACTCAAGCTAGACGCCATTTAGCGTTTCGAGCCCAGTTCCTTCGTTATCTTGCTTACCGACTTGCTCTATCCCGTTCCTTGAAGTACAAATGTTAACATTCTGAAGTTCGTAACTTAGATCACAAGGTGGGGCGGGTTTAGTCAGCACCACGGACCCTCAACCGTCAACATTCCATGGACAGAGCCGAGCGCCATAAGGCGCGGCGCGGGCTTGAGCACCAGTGAGCCTCGCCGGCAGTCCTGTCCTCCCTAGAACGAATGGCAACTATGGAACTGCAAAAGGCCGTTGACAGCGCAACGGAAGCAACTGTCAACGAAAACAACGCGATGATTTCAATCAGAGGGGTCAACAAGCATTTCGGTCCCCTGCATGTCCTTCGCGACGTGAACCTTGAAGTCGCCCAAGGCCAGGTTGTGGTCGTACTCGGCCCTTCAGGTTCGGGTAAGTCGACTCTGTGCCGCACCATCAACAGACTGGAAACCATCGGATCCGGGACCATAGCTGTCGATGGAAAGCCCCTGCCCCAGGAAGGCAAGGCGCTCACGCGCTACCGTGCCGACGTCGGAATGGTCTTTCAGTCTTTCAATCTGTTCGCGCATAAAACCATTCTCGAAAATGTCATGCTTGCACCGCTCAAGGTGCGCAGATTATCCAAAACTGAGGCAAGGAAAAGCGCCATGTCGCTGCTGGAGCGGGTTGGCATTGCAAATCAGGCGGACAAACTTCCAGCCCAGCTTTCGGGTGGCCAGCAACAACGCGTTGCCATTGCCCGTGCGTTGGCCATGGAACCCAAGGTGATGCTCTTTGATGAGCCAACCTCCGCACTGGATCCAGAGATGGTGACAGAAGTCCTGGAAGTCATGACATCCCTGGCCAGGGGCGGCATGACGATGCTTGTAGTAACCCATGAGATGGGGTTCGCACGCCGGGCGGCCGACCGGGTGGTGTTCATGGCGGATGGCCAAATCCTTGAGGACACGACACCGGATCAGTTCTTCGCCAGCCCCTCAACCGCCCGCGCCCGGGACTTCCTGGGCAAGATCCTCAGCCACTGACTCTCCCGAAAAGACGTTAGAAAGTAGTTCATTGTGAAGCTCAAGTTCCTTGCCGCCCCCGCGGCCGCATTGCTTCTTGCCGGCTCGGTTGCCGGTTGTTCCGGCGCGAGTGCCAAGTCCAAGACCGTGGAGGCAAGCGCCCAGAATGGTCACCTGACCATCGGCATTTCCTTTGATCGCCCGGGTCTCGGTATCAAGAGTCCGGACGGCACGTTCAAGGGGTTTGACGTCGACGTCGCCAGGTACGTAGCCAGCAAGCTGGGCGTCCAGGAATCCTCCATCACTTGGAAGGAAGCCACCCCCGCGCAGCGGGAAAGTTTGATTCAAAATGGCCAGGTGGATTACGTGGTCAACACCTACAGCATCAATGACGCGCGAAAGGAGAAGGTGGCCTTCGCCGGGCCGTACTTCCTCGCCGGCCAGTCGCTGCTTGTGCGGGCCGACAACACAGACATCACCGGACCCGAATCTTTGAACGGCGGAAAGAAGCTGTGCTCGGTTACAGGGTCGACCCCTGCACAGAACATCAAAAAGAATTACAGCAAGGACGCCCAACTGCAGGAGTACGACACACCTTCAGCGTGCGTCGAAGCACTGAAGAGTGGCGCCGTGGACGCGATGACCACCGACGACATTCAGCTTGCCGGCTACGCAGCGGCCAACCCGGGAAAAGTGAAGCTCGTAGGCAAGACCTTCAGTAAGGAAAACTACGGCATAGGCCTCAAAAAGGATGACACTTCTGGCAGGGCAAAGATCAACGATGCCATCCAGTCGATGATCGATGACGGCTCCTGGGCCAAGGCGTTCCAAAGCAACATCGGTCCTTCCGGATACGCGCTGCCCGCCAAGCCGGTCATTGACCGTTACTAGCCTTGCGGCTGGCAGACAGGACTGGATACAGAATATGGATATCCTCAATGAATACGGCGACCAGCTCTTCGCCGCATTCCTGACTACCCTGCAACTAACGATGCTCTCAGCGTTGGGTTCATTGCTCTTGGGCACGATGCTCACTGCCATGCGCGTTTCCCCTGTGTGGGCGCTGCGGACCCTCGCCACCGGCTATGTGAACATCGTCAGGAACACCCCGCTGACGCTCGTGGTCCTCTTCGCGTCGTTCGGCCTGGCGCAGCAGCTCGGGATCACCTTGGCCGATCCGAAATCACCGACATCGATTACTGACAGCTCCTTCAGGCTGGCGGTTCTGGCCTTCAGCCTTTACACCGCCACCTTCGTGTCCGAAGCGCTGCGGGCGGGCGTTAATACCGTTCCACTCGGCCAGTCGGAAGCGGCTCGTTCTTTGGGTCTCGGGTTCTTGCAGGGCCTGCGTTACATCGTCCTTCCGCAAGCATTCCGAGCTGTCATCGCGCCATTGGGAAGCATCCTCATCGCACTGACCAAGAACACGACGGTTGCCTCCGTTATTGGTGTTGCGGAAGCCGCACTGCTTATGAAGGAGATGATCGAGAATACATCCGCCCTCATTGTTGTTGGATTGATCTTTGGCGCCGGCTTCATGTGCCTGACCATTCCGACAGGCGCAGCGTTCGGACACTTGAGTAAGAAGTTTGAGGTGAAGAGATGAGCGGCTCCGGAACGACAATAAGGACCCTGTACGACGTCCCCGGTCCCAGAGCCAAGGCGCTGAACATTCTCGTCAGCGTCCTGTGTGTCCTGGGCCTGGCGGCCGCAGGATGGTGGGTCTCGTCCGCTCTGGCCGAAAAGGGGCAGCTGGCCGCGGAAAAGTGGGAACCCTTTGTGACGCCGGAGATGTGGCTGACCTACCTTCTGCCCGGAATCTTGGGAACTCTTCAGGCGGCAGCTTTCGCAATCGTCCTGGCAATCATCCTGGGCATCCTCCTAGGCGTAGGACGCCTGTCCGAGAACCGTACTGTGCGCTACAGCTGCGGAGCTGTGGTCGAGTTTTTCCGCGCCATTCCGCTTCTCATCCTGATGATTTTTTGTTTCCAGTTGTTCGCTGATTATGCGTTGTTTCCCTCCACCGAACTCGCCGTGGCCGCCGTGGTCACAGGGCTGGCCCTGAGTAACGGTGCCGTGATCGCCGAAATCGTACGTGCAGGAATCAAGGCCATTCCCAGGGGACAAGGTGAGGCTGCGATAGCCCTGGGCCTGGGCAACGGGCAAACCCTGCGAATGATCCTATTGCCGCAGGCGATCACGGCAATGTTGCCCGCAATCGTCGCGCAGCTTGTCGTGGCACTGAAGGACACTGCGCTCGGCTACCAAATCACATATGTTGAGGCAGTGCGGCAGGGCATCCAGGCGGGCTCGGCCTATTCAAACTACATTCCTGCCCTGGTGGTAATAGCGCTAGTGATGATTGCCATTAACCTTGGGCTGTCCCGACTTGCAACCTACTTCGAGAATCGCCTTCGCAGTGGCCGCAAGCCCGCTCTAAAGCCGGCAGTTGAAGAGGTTGTCGTTCCGCAGACTTAGCTGGCAGAGGTGGTACCGGGGCTTGGGGGCGGCTCGGCCGTCCTCAAGCAACCGGGTTCAATGGCGCAATTTCGGTTAGTGTCCGCTGAAACCAGCCGTGGCAGGCTCAGGGAGGCTTGTCCTTCGGGCCTCTTTGCGCTCGGCATTGATGACGGCGTCGAGTAGTCCCGGAAACAGCTCGTGGAGCACTCCGGATCGAAGCGTGTTGAGGATTGCCGTGCCTTTGTAGTGCTGTTCGATGATGCCCGCTTCACGCAGAACCCTGAAGTGATGGGTGGAGGTGGACTTGCTGACAGGCAGCTCGAACGCAATGCATGCCTGGTCATCATGGCCGTCGGCCAGTTGGGTAACTATCCGGCGACGAATAGGGTCGGCGAGAGCTGACAAAACAGCGTCGATTTGAATCTCGTCGGACGTGGGGTGGGCCAGTGTGCGCATGTTTCGGTAATCCAAGATGTTCTTAAGTTGGACGAAGGGGCTAGTACGGTCTTAATCGTACTACGGTTACTATCGGACCTTTAGTTTTTAAAGGAGTGCGGAAGTGCACGGACGAAAAGGAGACAACATGAAGGTTTTCCAGATTGGTGCTGCGGGCGGTGTTGGTCGCCGACTCGCTCAACTGCTGGCTGATCGTGGCGATGAAGTCACGGGCATGTTTCGGAATCCGGCCCAGACGGAGACTGTTCAGGACACCGGAGCGACGCCCGTCGTCGGCGATCTCATCGCCGATTCCGTCGAAACACTCGCCGACAAACTCAAGGGGCACGACGCTGTCGTGTTCTCCGCTGGTGCGCATGGCACCGGGGTCGACCAGACCACCCTCATTGACGGCAAGGGGCTCGAAAAGGCGGCCGATGCTGCCGGCCTGGCGGGAGTGTCTCGGTTCGTGTTGGTGTCGGCCTTCCCTGATTCGGGACGTGGCGGGGAGGTCAATGACCGCTTCGAACACTATATGCGTACAAAGAAGACCGCCGACGTCTATTTGACGCGAACCAACCTCGACTGGCTCATTGTCCGTCCAGGGCTCTTGCGCGATGAGCCGGGCAATGGTCGGGTTACGGCCGGTCCGGCAATCGAATACGGGGACGTTCACCGCGACAACGTTGCAGCATTCATCGACGCGGCGTTGCATAACCCGGCACTCAACCGGACCATTGTTGAACTGACTGACGGGCCGACACCCGCGGCCGAGGCCGTCAGTCAGCTCGTTGCAACCTTGGCCCCGGCCCACACCTAGCGGCGGGCCCCGACAGAAGCTGGTGTCGCCGAAGTCATGCTGGGAACGTGCTGAGCACCTTGGCTTTCCGATGCCGCCCTCTGTGGGGTGAGGTTCGGGTCATGTTCTCTTCGATTGTCTCGCCTATGAGATGTTCGAAGGAGGCCGCGACCCTATGACGTTCATTGAATCCCATCCTCACGCTTGCTCCGGACAGAAGCGCCCGGCCAAGGTCGTGCGTCGGATTCCAGCCCAGCCAGGGAACGTCGTCGCAGTGGACCGAGCGGGGGCCGGCGGTGGAGAGGGATTCCACACGACCAAAAGGATCGTCACACTCGAATGGTGGTGGCTCAAAATGCTCACAAAAGAGGGTGTGGACAGTGTCCACACCCTGGGCTTCGGATTCGGTTGTACCGGCCTCGGACTGGGCCGGACTGGAGAGGTTTTCGGGGGAGAGGCGGATTTTCAGGGGGAGCGGCTGGTTCGAGTCCCACCTCGGGCACGTGTTTTCCCTATTCAGGGGCTTTTTAGCCTCTGAGTGTGGACAATTTGTGTTGTGAAGGGGCCCCTTCGGGGGCCTTTTTCATTGGTGGCCGGGCGCCTCCTTTCTCTTCTGGATCGACGGTGTGTGCTTCGTTACCTGTTCATGGACGTCCGTGGCCTGGGCAACATGACCTGCGAAAAATCTGGCCCGGACGCCTTGTCCGCGTTCCTGGTCCTTCACTGGGTTCCTCCTATCCGTGTCGTGGTGTCTTCCTGCTGATTCATCGTTAACTCCGGCGGCTACTGCATGACGCTGTGAATTTTTGGCGAGATTTCCTGAAGCGAGGTGCCGGCCGCCCTTTTTGTTCTTCATACCTGTTCATTGCCTCCGCCTTGGACAGCGACATGACGCCGGGGGATTGGAGCGAGGTGTCCCGAACGGTGCTGCCTGCTGCCTGGCTGGTTGTGCATATCCGTTCATAGCCCACACTGTGCTCAACAGCATGACCGAAGTCGACGAGAGCTCATGTGTCTGCGCAGGGGTCCGCTGACGGCCATGGCTGCCGGAGTATCTTCAAGGGCATGGCCAAGCCTTTCGTGTGTGGGTAATCCGCCGTGCCATGACTGCGTTTCGACCGGACGGGGATCTCCTGCATGGACGGACATGTCTGACCCACGACCTGGCGGCCCTTGTGCCCGCCAGTGTAGCCCCTCAGGGCACCCCTAGAGGGCTTTGAATGGGGCAGGGCAAATGGCTATCGAGAGGGCAGTACTCGCGCGGATTTTTCCGGCAGGGGAGTAGCTGTGAGGTGTCGCCCTGGAGGACCGTCATGTTCGACTAAAGCTGTGGCAGTACCCAGTTCAGCGCGCGCCTACGTCTCCTCGGTGAGCTGTGACGGGTTTGGTTGTCCGACCGTCCTCGGGTGCCGGCGGCCGCGCGTGGTGGTCTGCAAGGCGCCAGAACGGCTGAAAGTTTCTTGGGTCGAGGATATGCTCCCACGTCCGTTCCAGGTCTGCCCGAAGGTCTACGGGCGACTCCCCGACTGGTTGGCGCGGCGCCCCGGCAGCCTTCTGGCGGACCTCGAAATCGTCGAAGATGCGCTCCAGCCTCGCGACGTAGTTTGCGTCGCTCTCACCGGCAGGTCGGGCACGGGAGGGGCTGCCGTTCAGGACGGCCTGCCAGCCGGCGAACTGCGAGACGAGCACCCGCTCCCACAGCACCCTGCAGGTGAGAAGAACACTCCCGCGAGAGTCCTTGCACAAGTCGACCAAGTCGCGGCGGAGGATCCGGGCCCAGAACCACAGCGCACCGTCGCCCGTAGTGGCAGTCGTGACGCATCTGCCGGAGCATGCATCCGTAGGCGTCCTCAAAGTGCCTCTCCGCCAAGATGTGTCTGGCGCGAGCCTCCTGCATTTAGGTGACAAAGCCCGCTACCCCACTATTTCGGCGACGGTCTGGACCGACAAACGGCAGCCGAACCACACTGGCACCCTGCTAGGTGGGATGTGCTGGAGGATCACATCGAGAAAACCATCCCTGGGCCGCTGGAGGCTGCGGTTGCTCGGGCGCTCCACTCCGACTGGTGACGAGGGGGCGGAGTCAGCTCTCTGTCTTGACCGGCACTTTGTCGGCCTGCACTCCGGCGACTCAAGAAGCACCCCGGTGGCCACGTTCCAGGGCAACCAGGCAGCCTTCGTCATCAGGTAAACGGGGACGATCGGGTTGAAGAGAACGGCGGCCGGCGCCAGCAGGAGCAGCCACGCGGCCTTTCCGTTCTTTGCGGCCAGCACACCGACCCATATAGCGGCGATGCACACCGCCCATCTCAGCAGCGTGTAGTAGCCAATAGGCTGCGATCCGAGCCCGACGAGGATGAGCCCGGCGGCTGCCGCGCCGATGATCGTTGCTGGTTTTGCCATGCCTGGTTTCCCGTGTCTTGGATCCAATGGGTCAGAAAGAATCAGGGCGGGTGTTCTTTGCCTTTTCGCCTTCTGCCCGACCCTTGTTGTAGAAGTACACAGCTGCGATGACACCGGCAATGATGAGCACATACATCATGGTGGACTGCTGGCCGTTGCGTTCCAGTTCATCCATGCAGGCATTGAAACTCTGGATCCCCCGGCTCTCCTGCGCCAGGCAGTACTCAGCTCGGGACCCTTCCGTGGACCGAATTAAGCGTCGGGTCCTTTGCATATTCGGACACGTATTACCTCGCGCTCGGCCTCCTGATCCAAGCACTGCGGCACAAGCCGTTCATCCAGGTCATGCGCGAGCAGGTCTCCGAGCCGCTTGGTTTGAAGAACACGAGCCTGGACCCCGTCGACCCGCACGAGGCCGGGCTTTTACATGGCTATGTGGCCCTCCGTGGTGAGCGGGTCGACACCACGGGCAACGTCTTCGATGGAGGCTCTCCGACGTCGGGGGCAGTATCGACTGTGGAAGACAAGAACCGCTTCATGGCGGGCCTCTTCCAAGGACGGGCGCTCTCGGCGGCGTCAATGAAGGAGATGAAGACAAGCCCCGGCTTAGCCCCCTACAGGCTGGGCATGTGGGAGCACTCGGACGGATGCTCGATCAATTCCCGGCACCAAGGACGCGGCAACTTCTGGGAGCACCAGACTGTGGCAGCCAGCAGCAGGGACGGGCGCTACCAGGCCGCGATGGCCGTCACCATGCCACCTCTTCCCACTGACTTGGAGGACGAGTCCGGCTACAGGAAGCGCGGGCTCGTGAACGAGCAGATTGAGTCCTCACTCAACGAGACCCTGGACCGGCTCTGCGTGCCAGCCACCTGAGGTTGTCTGCCGACGCGGCGGCCAGTAACTGCCGCTATCCCGGCGGTGGCACCCAGAGACATTATTAGATCACCGGGGCTGGCGGCACTCGGATGGGAGAAGGTCATGATTAGAACCCTAACGTGCAAGCTGAACATTCGTCACGAATGGCACGTCGAACACACCGAAGACGGGAGCCGGTACAGGCGCTGCCGACTCTGCGGTAAGGATGATGACCGTGGCGGTGGTGGGACCGGCGCCCCCGGTGCTTGGGCTGGACCTGCTGGCATGGGGTAATCCGTGCCTCGCCACGCCATCCGGCACGCTCTGGATTCCGACGCAGCTGGAATGCACAGCCCTGCTGGGCTGCTTGCAGCCCCACGGAGGGTCCCCTATTTCAGGGTGGGGCATTCCTCTCCCGGTGCCTCTACTTTCGGGGAAGCAGGAAGATATTGAGGGGGACCTACCTGGCGTAGGACTAGGGCTTTCACAGGTAAAATTCAGACTTCCCCACTGTTTCTCAATGGCATCGGGCTACGTTGTACGGACGCATCAACGGTGATGCGCTCATCGGACAAAGGAGTCCCTGATGCGTTCCAGATCAGACATCGCTGCTTGCCGGGAAAGAATCGGAAGGTCGCGCCATCGGCGCGGAGTTTCAACGGCCAAGTGGTTAGCAGCAACGATCACGACAACTTTGTTTGTCTCCGCTATTTCATTCATTGGCGGGACTGCACAGGCAGCCACCGTCACGATCGGTCCTTCCGCGGACGCGGTGGTCAAAAAGGACACGCCGAATACCAATTACGGCACTGCGATCGGTCTGAAGGCAGATAACTCGCCGGTCGAGATGTCGTTCCTCAAATTTACGGTCGCCGGCACCGGGAGCACTGTCACCGGCGCCAAGCTGCGGCTCTTCATCTCCGATCCGTCCACCCTTGGCGGCCAGTTCCGACGGGTGCAGAACACCACCTGGGCCGAAAACACCATCAACTGGTCCAACGCGCCGGCGGCTGACTCTACCGTGATTGCCTCGGTCGGGTCTGCCTCTATGAACACGTTTGTCGACGTCGATGTCTTCAGCGTCATCAAGGGTGACGGCACCTATTCCTTCCGCATCGACAACACTTCCTCTGACGCTGTCATCTACGCGTCCAGGGAAGTGGCCGACACCACCCACTGGCCGCAGCTGGTCCTAACGACGGACGGAACGACCCCACCGCCGCCTCCGACCCCGCCCACAACACCACCGCCAGGAACAGCCGACTCCTTCGAGTTCGCTGCCGTAGGTGACATGAACCCGTCGGGAAACACATCCACCACCTCCGCATCGGGCAGGAACGCTGCCAGTATCGCCGCTGGCCTCAACGATGGGTCACTGCACAATTTCATCGGTATCGGTGACTTCCAGTACGACAAGGGCACCTGTTCGGCCCTGCCGGCGTGGAACAGCTTATGGGGTGGGGTGAAAGCCAAGACGTTCTGGACGGCCGGGCCGGGCCACGACATACAACCGGGTGTCAACGATGACCTGGACAGGTTCATGAACGGTGAATGTGTGTCCACGACGAAAAGCGCAACCAGCACCACGTTGGGCCGATTCCAGGACGCGCTTGAGTGGTACGCAACTGATCAGGGCAACTGGCACATTGTGTTTGCCCCGACGGCTGCATGGCTGTACAACGCCACAAGGGCACAGGCCATGACCGCCGAGATGGACGCCGATATGAAGGCGGCGACAACGGCCGGGAGGCATCTGGCTGTTGTCTACCACGACCCGTACTTCACATCAGACACATCGGCACATACCCGCTTCACTCAGGCCAAGCCTTGGATCGACATGTTCTGGGCGAACCGGGTCAAGGTGCTCCTTTCCGGTTCACAGCACAATTACGAGCGGACCTGCCCGGTCAACAACGCGGACCAGTGCGTCACGGACGGGATGCAGCAGTTCCAGGTGTCCACCGGCGGCATCGGCTTACGGTCCTTCACCAGCAACCCTGCCTACGTTCAGAGGAAGTTCAGCGACACGTGGGGCCACCTGAGGATGAGCCTCAAACCTGACGGCTCCTACACCTGGGAGTTCCGCCCTGTCCTTGGCGGGATGCAAACAGACAGCGGTTCGAGGGCCTCGGGCACGACCCCGCCGCCGCCTGGCGATACGACGGCTCCGACGGTGACGGGTACGTCTCCGGCTGGCGGTGCGACTGGTGTGGCCGTGGCGGCGAACGTGACAGGGACGTTCTCGGAGGCGATGGATGCGGCCACGATCACGTCGGCCACGTTCACGCTGCAAGCGGGAACGACGGCGGTGCCCGCCGCTGTGACCTACAACAGCACGGATAGGGTTGCGACGTTGAACCCGGATGCGGACCTGGCGGCGGGTGCAACGTATACGGCGACGATCAAGGGTGGCGCCGGCGGGGTGAAGGATGTTGCCGGGAACGCTTTGGTATCGGACAGGACCTGGACCTTCACCACGGCTGCTGCCGGCGGCACATCCGAGACTGTGACGCTGACGCCCACCGCTGACAGCTATGTTTCGAGTGGTTCGGCGGGGACGAACTTTGGCACGGCCAACATCCTGCGCGTCGATGCCAGCCCTGTGGAGGCCACGTACCTGAAGTTCGACCTGTCACCATATGCGGGCAGGACCCTGCAGAGCGCGGTACTGCAGCTGCGCGTTGGCGGGAACCCGTCCACGGGTACGCAGAACGTCAAACTGGTCACCATCGACACCTGGACCGAGGGTGGGATCACTTTCAACAACCGTCCGGCACTGGGCACCGGCATCGGCACATTCGGCCCGACAACGGCCAATACGAACCTCAGCGTTCCGTTGACCGTCAGCGGCCTGACCGCCGAGCTCGGCCAGCTGCTCTCCCTGGGCATG
Organism: Arthrobacter globiformis; assembly: GCF_030817195.1. Lineage (NCBI taxonomy): Bacteria > Bacillati > Actinomycetota > Actinomycetes > Micrococcales > Micrococcaceae > Arthrobacter > Arthrobacter globiformis. The sequence continues at coordinate 2,464,632 of NZ_JAUSYZ010000001.1, forward strand.
GACACCGCCAGCAGTGACGGCCTGGAACTCAGCTCCAAGGAAGCCGGGACCACAACCGCACCCAAACTGGTGCTCACCCTCAGCCCCGGCGGCGGTGGTGGTGATACGACGGCTCCGACGGTGACGGGTACGTCTCCGGCTGGCGGTGCGACTGGTGTGGCCGTGGCGGCGAACGTGACAGGGACGTTCTCGGAGGCGATGGATGCGGCCACGATCACGTCGGCCACGTTCACGCTGCAAGCGGGAACGACGGCGGTCCCCGCCGCTGTGACCTACAACAGCACGGATAGGGTTGCGACGTTGAACCCGGATGCGGACCTGGCGGCGGGTGCAACGTATACGGCGACGATCAAGGGTGGCGCCGGCGGGGTGAAGGATGTTGCCGGGAACGCTTTGGTATCGGACAGGACCTGGACCTTCACCACGGCTGCTGCCGGCGGCACATCCGAGACTGTGACGCTGACGCCCACCGCTGACAGCTATGTTTCGAGTGGTTCGGCGGGGACGAACTTTGGCACGGCCAACATCCTGCGCGTCGATGCCAGCCCTGTGGAGGCCACGTACCTGAAGTTCGACCTGTCACCATATGCGGGCAGGACCCTGCAGAGCGCGGTACTGCAGCTGCGCGTTGGCGGGAACCCGTCCACGGGTACGCAGAACGTCAAACTGGTCACCATCGACACCTGGACCGAGGGTGGGATCACTTTCAACAACCGTCCGGCACTGGGCACCGGCATCGGCACATTCGGCCCGACAACGGCCAATACGAACCTCAGCGTTCCGTTGACCGTCAGCGGCCTGACCGCCGAGCTCGGCCAGCTGCTCTCCCTGGGCATGGACACCGCCAGCAGTGACGGCCTGGAACTCAGCTCCAAGGAAGCCGGGACCACAACCGCACCCAAACTGGTGCTCACCCTCAGCCAGTAGGTAGAGGCCAAACCCTCCAAATCATCGCAGAGCGGCATGGGAAGCGTCCCCGGCGTGCAGGCCGGGGACGCTTCGTTGCCTCCGGGACGTCATCGGCGGCGGATCAGGATGCGAGCCGGTCGCGCGGCCGATATTCGGTGGGCCTTGGCATCAAGCGGCCTCGAAGTAGAGGTAGTCCCCGGCCGCCTCCCGGAACCCGAAGTCCATCCAGTACCGACGCAGCTTCTCCTTGGCCGCCACGTGCTGCGGCGACCCTTCCATCGGGGCATCGTCATCGAGCATGGGAGCGGCCTCCAGGATGACCAGCGCCGTGTTGCGGCCGATGGTCCCCAGGATGGCCCGGAGCATGGCGTGCCCGGTGCGGTTACCCGGAACCTGGGCTCCACCGTCATGGAGGACAGGACGAGCAAGTCGCCGTCGAGCCGCAGGCTATATTCCAGCAGCTGCGGCTTCTCGTGGGCGAGCATCTCGGCGACGCCCATCATCTCATCTGGCCCTCAGTCCAGGGTCGGCCATCTGCATCAAGGCATCCTTCCGAAGATAGTAAGCTTACTGACTATCTTGCCATGTCCCTGCGTCCGGGTGGGTCAAGCAATCACCACGGGTCTTATCTGAGGCCGCCGGGCGGGTGGCCGGAACGGTTCAGCTGGATGCTGGCGGCCGGTGGCGTCAGTAGGCCCATTTCATACGCCCGTCGTACTGCCATCAGCCGATCACCAACGTCGAGTTTGCGGTAGATGTTTTCCAGATGCTTCTCTGCCGTGCGGGGCGAAATGCTCAGCCGCCTCGCCAGGCTCTGCGCCGTCAGGCCGCTGCTGAGCAGAGTCACGATGGACACTTCCCTAACGGTCAACCTGCAGTCAGAAGCCGGCACGGATGTGTTGTCGGTGATTGACGCCAACGCAAGATGGCGGGCAAGGCCGGCCAGGATGGGTTGCAGCAGGAAGGCCAGGTCCAGTTCCTGGTCGGTGAAGTCACGGTCAGGGCGTGAGATCACGTATGCACTGTGGTCGCTGTCTTCCATCTGTGCCGGTATAGCCAGCGCCATGCTGACGCCCCAAGGCCGGACGATTTCGTCCCATTCCTGCTTTAGCCGGTTACCGGCCACAGCCGCAGGTACCCGTCCCAGGGAACGCGGCTTTGCTTGGTCCGTGAGTGCATACCACCGCAGCAGCGGTTGCGTGGTCGCGTCGACTGTAAAGTCCCCGGGTGGGCCAACAGGAAGGTAATCCCACGGCCAGCACGCGATGACATGGTCCTGCCATTTTTGGCTCACCCAATTGCGCGTGGTGCATGCGCCGTTGAAAGACTCTGTGAGGAGATCGAGCAGCTGCTCCTCGTGCCGCATGGACGCGCCTGCCGGCTGTTGAAGAATGTCTCCAACGAGCTCCAGCCATGTGCGGTACTGCGCGTCGTTATGCTCCACCCGCGCATTTTAGACCCGCGCGGGTCTTGGACGACACAGGAAATTGCTTCTGCAGCAGGCCGGGGTCGCTCCAGGACAGCTTCGGTTGCGTGGTCAACTGTGTGGTCCCATTGCCCTAAGAGCAGCGACCTCGAAACCAACCCCGTGTACGCGTACATACCCATCACGTCCCAAAGCAACTCCGCATGCCCCTCACACGCACGGGGTTGCTGTCGAGCGGAGTGCTCTAGTCGATGTCGATGTGACCCCAAGCTGCGTCTAGCCGCTCTGGGCAGCCGTAAGCGATTGCCACTCGCACCAAACCGGAGCCCTGCGCATTAAACAGCTCTGTGAGGCGAACAAAGTTTTCGCGGGTATCAGTGATTTCCGGGTCGCAGAGCCGTTTCTTTGCCAAATCGAACTGGCCCTTATAGTCAGCCCCTGGAACCATTGTTGGCGGCCATGAAAAACTGCCCGTAGATGGCCACGGAATTGCTCGCCTGATGGCCACCGGGACTGCCCACGTATGGCCATGAGTTCTGCCCAGCTGTGGCCGATTGGTTTGCCCGCATTGTTCGCTTATCCCGCCGTGTCGTAAGACGGCGGGGGCCTCTTCCCGTTTGGATTTCGGTGTCGAATCGAATCCGCTGACAGGAAGAGGCCCTGAATGAAGGATGCCCTAGAAACCGTGAAAATTCTTGCTGCCTATGATCTGACCAAGTCGCTGCGCGCTGCAGCGGAGCTGTCAGGTTGTTCCCACCACACCGTCGACCGGCCCGTGCAGGCCCGCGATGCCGGCCGTGCACCGGGGGCCGTGCCCGACCGGCCCAGGGTCACCGATGCGTGGCTGCCGAAGATCGAGGAATGGGTCGAAAAGTCCAAGGGCCGGATCCGCGCCGATGTCGTTCATGCCAAGGCAACCTCATCGGCCAGATCGAAATGATGATCATCGCAGCCGGGCCCGACAAGGCCAGCGGCCGCATGCGCTTTGACGAACACATCCAGATCGTCGAAGCCATGGAGTCCGGCGTGGAAGACAAGGCTGCCGACGCCCTGCGCGACCACATGAGTGATTTTTGCTCCCGGTATGTCGGGGACCTGGTGCAGGGCGAGCTGCAGGCCGCCGCAGGCTGAAAGGCCGGCTGCCGGCCCGTCCACGGTCGACATATCGCTGCAGCGACACCATCTATGAGTCTCATGAGAGGGTCGCCCTCAGCGTGCGAAACAGCTGCATACCCAACCAGACTGATCATGATGGTCTGAATCGGAGTTCACCTGGCATGGATGAAATTGGACTTGGAGTTCACATCACGACAGGCGGAGGCCAAGCAGGCGCGTGATTCTCCCGTCCAATGACAGCGCACTCAAAACGCCGATAATGGCGATTTCGTCGTGCTGGATGGCCATGGCTTGATGGATGTTCCGTGCTCTATGGAGCGAAGTCCTGGTCATGCTCTCCTCTGTCTGCGCCCATGAGATGGTTGAAGGGAGGTCGCAACGCTATGACGGTCAATGGATTCCAGTCCTCGGCTTGGTCCGCACATCACTGCTCGGCCCATTTCGCGAGTCGGGTTCCGGTTGAGCCCGGGAATGTCGTCTCGTCGCAGTTGGCCTCCGCCGCGGCTGCTGGTGATGGAGGAGAGGGATTCCCAGGGCAGCAAAAGGATCATCACACTCGGATGGTTTGGGGCTCGAAGTGCTCACAAAAGAGGGTGTGGACACTGTCCACACCCTGGGCTTCGGATTCGGTTGTACCGGGATCGGACCGGGCCGGACTGGGAATGTTTTCGGGGGAGGGCGGATTTCAAGGGTTGGAGCCCGGTTCGAGTCCCACCTCGGGCACGTGTTTTCCCTGTTCAGCGGCTTTTGAGCCTCTGAGTGTGGACAAATTGTGTTTTGAAGGGCCCCTTCGGGGGCCTTTTTCATTGGTGGCCGGTGGTGTCGCGGGCTGGCTCCTTCGTTCCCGGGTCGGCGGTCTTGGTGCTTGTTACCTGTTCATGGACGTAACTGGCTGGGGCAACATGACCTGAGAAAATTTCTGCTCGGGCTTCTTTTCCTGGTCTTTGGGTGTTCACCTGGCTTCTCCTTTTCGCTTCGTGGTTGCTGTTGTGCCTGTTCATGGTGGGTCCGGGGGAGTCCGACATGACTTGTATCGAGTTTTTCGGGAATCGGTTCCGCCGGACTCCCGCAGATGCTCTGGGGCGCATCACCGTGGCCGACTGGGAGCCGGTATTGCCGTGGATTTGGCTCATGAAGCTCACGCCACCTTTCTTCCGTGCGTCTCTGGTTTTCGCGTCGTTGCCTGTTCATGGTTACCTTCGGCGTCTACTGCATGATGCGGTGGAGGTTTTTTGGCGCGGCGTCCGGAAATGAGGTTTCCGCCTGGCTGGTCTTTCATATTCCTTCATGGCCAACCTGCTGGATGACTGCATGACGCAAGGGTGATTCACTGACACGGCCTCAGTGACCCAAACCCACACGTGACTCCCGCCGTCGCCGGGTGCCGGGAACAAGCCGGAAGTGTCAGGTTGAAATTCAGGGCCTTCGGAAGGGTGCGTCAGCAATAAGGAACAGGGACGCTAATCTGAGGGCCTTTGAGTGGCAGCCTGACGTCAGGTTGGGGTGTACTTCAAGCTGATCCTGGTCGGAGTGTTGGTCGGTAAGCCGAGAGCTTGCGAGGCATTTCGGTGAGATGCCGCCGGTTACAAGACGGCGCAGTAAGGCGGAGTTGTGCCCGAGAACAAGGGTCCAGCTGACAGTGACCCTTGGGCCCGTGCCCTCGCTCCTAGGAGAACTCCTTCAGCGCGTCCGTGAGAAGCGTGCCCGGTGTGCCAAGTCGCAAGTGGACGCCCTTTGAAGCGACCAATCGGCCCGCAATGACGACGTCGGTGACGTCGCTGGCCGTGGCGCTGAACGCGAACTGCAGAGGCTTGGATCCAGCGGTTCGGGTCGAATCGGGATCCACGGCCATCAGGTCGCAGACCGCGCCGACCGCCAGGGCAGAGGCAGCGATGGGCGTTGCCATGGATCGGACGGCCCCGTTGGTAGCGGCATGCAGCAGTTCCTGCGGGGAGAACCTGCCGCGCTGACCGGAACCGAGCCGCTCACCGTGCTCCAGCATGCGCATTTCCACCCACGGGTCGATAACCGCGTGCTGGTCTGTACCCAGTGCTATGGCGGCGCCGGCGTCGGACAAAGTGCGGGCCGGGCCGATCCCGTCGGCGAGGTCTGCTTCGGTGCTGGGACACATTACTACCGTGGCGCCGGCGTTGCCGAGCATGGCGATATCGCCAGGCGTCAGGTGGGTGGAATGGACGGCCGAGAGCCGCCCTGAAAGTAGGCCGTGCCGCTCCAACAGGCCCGTAGGCGTGACGCCATAGGCCGTCTGGCATGCTTCGTTCTCGGCTGGCTGTTCGCTGAGGTGGATGTGAAGGGGCATATCCTCGGGCAGGTGCGCGGCCACAACCGCCAGGTCCTTGTCGGGGACGCCGCGCACGGAATGCAACGCGGCCCCCACCCCGACCATCTCCGCGGGAAAGCTTTGCGCGATTTCCTTCCGAAGCGAAGCGAGCCTCTCCAGCCAGGACTGGACGTTGGCGTCGCCGAACCGCGCCTGTTCCGGGCTCAGCGGCGAACCAATCCCTCCCGCCAGATAGAGCGTGTCCAGTAGTGTCAGGCGGATCCCCGCCGTCATGGCCGCCCTCGCCAGGGCCAGTTCCATGGCATGGGGTTCCGCGTAGGGAGCCCCGCCCTGCTGGTTGTGGACATAGTGGAACTCGGCCACGCTGCTGAAGCCGGCAACCACCATTTCCGCGAACACGGCACTGGCGAGCTTTTCGTAGGTCTGCGGCGTCAGCTCGGCGGCGCTCCGGTACATCTGCTCCCGCCACACCCAAAAATCGCCGCGTCCGTCATGCGTCCGCCCGCGCAGGATCCTGTGGAAAGCGTGGGAGTGGGCGTTGGCGGCAGCCGGAAAGACGACCCCCTTCAATATGTGGTCGCCGGGCTGCGCTTCCGCACCCGGTGTCAGCGCTGCAATGCGGCCGTCCCGTACATCCAGCCGCACCGATTCGAGTACGGCGGGACCGCCGTCGGCTTCGCCGGGGACACCGTCGCTGCCCACAACGGCCGACTCGCACCAGAACCCGGTCACAGGAGGCCCTCCAGGACATCCGCCAGGGCCTCGACGCCGGTGTTGGCGTCCTCGTCGGCGACATACTCTTCGGGGGAATGCGAGATGCCGCTGGGATTGCGGACGAAGAGCATCGCAGACGGCACATAGGCGGCGAGCACGCCGGCGTCGTGGCCGGCACCGGTCGCCAGCAGCGGAGCGCCGGGCAGGATCCCGCTGATCCGCCGGGTCAGGCCGGGATCGAAATGGACAGTGTCGCTGTAGGACTCCTCGGTGAGGGAAACGGAGCATCCTTCCCCGGCTGCTATCTGCTGGGCGGCGCCGTAGATCGATTCGATCAGCCGGGCGGTCACGGCGTCGTCGGGGTGTCGGGCGTCGAGCCACATGTCCACGCGCGAGGCAATGACGTTGGTTCCGCCGGGCACCGGCAGCAGACGACCAACTGTGGCACGCGCATCCGGCTGAGCTGCGGCGGCGTCACGTACGGCGACGATGATCTGTGCTGCTGCGACCATCGGATCAGCACGATCCGCCATCAGCGTGGTCCCGGCGTGGTTTCCCTGGCCGCCGATGCTCAGCTTCCAGCGGCCGTGACCCAGGATGGAACTTCCGACGGCGATGGCCGGGCCGCCCGTCCCCAGGCCCTTGCCCTGCTCCACGTGCAGTTCGACAAAGTCGCCGATCCGGGCCAGGGCCTGGGGATCCGGACCGACGTGCAGGGGATCCAGGCCGTTCAACCGTGCGACGTCCGCGAAGGTGTTGCCGTCGCCGTCACGCAGGTTCCGGGCCTTATCGACGTCAATGGCTCCGGTGAGAAGGCGCGATCCGAGGCAGGCGACCCCGAAGCGGGAGCCTTCCTCTTCCGGGAACACTGTGACGGCCAGAGACCGGTTCGGCACCTTTCCGCGGGCCAGAAGGATGTCGACGGCGGCGAGTGCCGAAGCGATGCCGAGCGGGCCGTCGAAGGCGCCGCCGCCGGGTACTGAATCGAGATGGCTTCCCGTGACCAGGGCGCCGTCCTGGGGTTTGCCCCACCAGGCCCAGATGATGCCGTTGCGGTCGGTCTCGACGGCGAGCCCGCGCTGGAGCGCCTGTTCGACGAACCACGCCCTTAGATCGAGTTCCGCCGTCGAGTAGACGGCTCGGGAATAGCCTCCGCGCACCGCGTCGCGGCCCACGTCCTTGATCGAGTCAAGGAGCTGATTGACGGTTTCCAATTGAACCTCCGCTTTTCATGTGAACTGCCATCAAGTAAAAACGACCTTTCACTGCATGGCAAGGGATCGCTGCGGGGGCGCCGGACAGTTAACAGGTCCGCCACATGCCCGAAACGGGACCGTTGCACACGGCCTCGATTAACCACGGGCTGATGAAGAACCCGTGAAATATGAAGGCATCTATTGCCATTCGATGAAAGTTGATTTTTACTTGATGGCAAGACAAAGTGATTCCGACCACGTGAAAGTGGGTCAAGTAGTGGCCGCAGATTCTTCAACACGGACGGTTGAGAGGGCGTTGGCGCTGCTCAGTGCAGTGTGTACTGACGGATCCCTCACCCTGAGCGACGCAGCCCGCGTCGTCGACCTGTCAGCAAGCACGGCCCTTCGCCTCCTGCGCACTCTGGAGGGCAGCGGTTTCGTTTCACGGGATCCGGCTGGAAACTTCCGTCCCGGTGCAAGTGTCATCCAGCTTGGCGCCCTGGCGTTGGGCCAAGAGTCACTGGTTTCGCTTTGCACGCCGCATATGAAGCGGCTGGTGGCCAAGACGGGGGAGTCCTGCTATCTCAGCATTCCCGGTCCTGGGGACACCGGAATCTACATAGCAATTGTCGAAGGCACCCGCTCGGTCCGGCATGCCAGCTGGGTGGGCAGGAGCATTCCGCTGGAAGGGTCGGCCGCCGGGCAGGTCCTGACAGGCGGCCAGCCGGACCGCGGCTTCGCGATAGTGCGAAGCGGCGTTGAAGACGACATCACAGCCGTCGCCGCACCGATCGTGATTGGTGGCCGCACCGTGGCCGCCCTGAGCATCGTGGTACCCAGCTACCGGCTGGACGAGGCGAAGGCCGTGACCATTGGCGAGGAGCTCGTGAAGGTGGCCGGCAACATCCTCACCGAGCCCTGCGGAGACCATGAACGGCCCCAGGAAAGCATGGAAGAGAAATGATTAAGTTTGAAAATGTCACCAAGGCCTACCCGGACGGCACGGTTGCCGTCGACGGGTTGAACCTTGAAGCCCCTACCGGGAAGCTGACCATTCTCGTCGGGCCTTCGGGCTGCGGCAAGACCACGTCCCTGCGGATGATCAACCGCCTGATCGAGCCCACCAGCGGCACCATCTACCTGGATGACGAGCCAACTTCCGGCATGGATGCAGCGTTGCTCCGCCGCCGGATCGGGTATGTCATCCAGCACGCCGGACTGTTCCCGCACCGCACCATCGTGGATAACGTCGCAACCATGCCGGTGCTGCTCGGAGAGAGCCGGCAGAAGGCCCGCATGAAGGCCCTTGAGCTCATGGAACGGGTCGGCCTTCCCGCGAACTTCGCCAAACGCTACCCCTGGCAGCTCTCGGGCGGCCAGCAGCAGCGTGTTGGCGTGGCCCGCGCCTTGGCATCGGACCCTGCCTTCATGCTGATGGACGAACCCTTCAGCGCTGTGGACCCCGTGGTCCGTGCGCAGCTCCAGGACGAGTTCCTCCGCTTGCAGCGTGAAATAGGCAAGACCATCATCATGGTTACCCACGACATCGACGAGGCCCTGAAGCTCGGGGACCAGGTGGCAGTGATGCGCGTCGGCGGAAAGCTCGCCCAGATGGCCACGCCGTCGGAGCTGCTGACCTCGCCGGCGGACGAATTCGTGGCCGACTTCGTCGGACGCGACCGGGGCTACCGTTCCCTCGGCTTCTCCAACGTGGCTGGAACCGTTACGGTCAGCGAAGAGGCAGTGGTTCAGCTCGGAGCCTCCGGCGCGGAGGCGCACGCAAAGGCGTCCGGCGCGTGGGTCCTGGTGGTCGACGGCGGACGGAAGCCGCTTGGCTGGGCACAGCCCGAGCTGATCACCGGCGAGCTGAAGCGGGAGCATGTGAACCTCAGCGGCACGTCCGCGACATCGTCCGGGACCATGCGCCAGCTGCTTGACGCCGCGCTGTCCTCACCCAGCCGCCGCGGCGTCGTCGTCAATGACCGCGGCGAGCTCATCGGCACGGTCACTGCCTCCGACATCGTAAAAGCCATCGAGGCCGAACCGCATCTGGAGACGGCCCGATGAACATGGAATGGCTGGGCCGCCAGTTCGACAACATTGTGTTCCTGCTCGGCTGGCATGTGCTGCTGGCCGTCACCCCTCTGGTCCTTGGCCTCTTGATTGCCTTGCCCCTGGGCTGGTGGGCACACCGCAGCCGCCGGATCTACCCCCTCCTGGTGGGCATCGCGGGCCTGCTCTACACCGTGCCCTCGCTGGCACTGTTCGTGCTGCTGCCGCTGGTGCTGGGCACCAAGATCCTGGACCCCCTCAACATCGTGGCCGCGCTGACCATCTATACCGTGGCCCTCCTGGTCCGCGTGGTGGCCGACGCCCTCGATTCCGTGCCCGAGGACACCGTCCAGGCCGCAAAGGCCATGGGCTACCGCGGCTACCAGAGCCTCGTCAAGGTCGAGCTTCCCGTGGGCGTCCCGGTCATCGCTGCCGGCCTACGTGTGGCCGCAGTCTCCAACGTGAGCCTCGTGTCCGTGGCCGCACTGCTGGGCATCCCGCAGCTCGGTTCCCTCTTCACCCAGGGCTTCCAGCTGCGGTTCTTCACCCCGATCATCGCCGGCATCATCCTCTGCGTGGTCCTCGCGATGATCCTTGACGGGCTGATCATTCTCCTCAACCGGTGGCTGACACCGTGGACCCCCAAGGTGGTGGCATCATGAACTACTTGTTCGACCCCGCGCACTGGACCGGCGCCGACGGCATCCCCAACCTGATCGGCGAGCACCTGCTCTACTCCGTCATTGCCCTCGCCATCGCTGCCGCTATCGCCATTCCGGTCGGCATCTACATCGGCGTCACCGGCAAGGGCGTGTTCCTGATCGCCGGCCTCGCCAATGCCCTCCGCGCCCTCCCCAGCGTGGGTCTGCTGATCCTGCTCGTGCTGCTGATCTCGCCGGCCTTCCCGTCCAAGATGGGCTACATTCTGCCGAGCCTCATCGTGCTGGTGCTGCTCGCTGTGCCGCCCATCCTGACCAACACCTATGCCGGCATCCGCGCAGTGGATGCGGCCGCCGTCGACGCCGCCAAGGGCATGGGCTTCCGCACCACGAAGATCCTCACGGATGTTCAGCTTCCCTGCTCACTCCCGCTGGTGCTGTCCGGCGTCCGCAGCGCACTGCTGCAAATCATCTCGACGGCGACCATCGCCGCCTACATTTCGCTCGGCGGCCTCGGCCGCCTGCTGATCGACGGCAAGGCCCAGAACGACTACAGCCAGATGGTTGCCGGCGCCGTGCTGGTGGCCCTGATGGCCTTGTTCTTCGACCAGTTGCTCGCCATCATCACCCGCCGGATCGTCTCACCAGGACTCACCCGGCGCCTCGTCAAGACCGCCGCCGCGGCCGACACCGTGAAAATCCCCGCCACGGTCTGAACCACCGCCCCCAAGCATCCTCCCAACCGCCGTCCGACACCAGACCCACCCAGCCTGGCCGCGGCATGCCCTGAGCCAGCCTCCCCCAGAGAGCATTGACATGAAAAAGTACCTGACCGGCATGACCCTCGCGGCCGCTGCCGCCCTTGCCCTGACCGCCTGCGGCGGGGATCCAATGAGCAGCTCAAACACCCAGACCGCCGCCTCGGGCGACAGTATCATCGTCGGCTCCGCGGACTTCCCGGAAAGCCAGCTGATCGCCAAGATCTACGCCGAAGCCCTCAAAGCCAAGGGCGTCCAGGTGACCGAAAAGCCCAGCATCGGCAGCCGTGAAGTCACCATCCCCGCCCTCAAGGACGGCTCCATCGACCTCATGCCCGAATACGGCGGCGCCCTCCTGCAGTACCTCAATTCCGCCACCAAGGCGGTCACATCCGAGGAGGTAACCAAGGAACTGGCCGCCAAGATCCCCTCCGGACTGACCATGCTGACCGCCTCCGAAGCAGAGGACAAGGACGTCCTGGCCGTCAAGAAGGAAACGGCCGACCAGCATAACCTCAAGTCCGTCAGCGACCTCCAGCCCGTGGCCAAGGAGCTCGTCCTTGGCGGCCCGCCGGAGTGGAAGACCCGCATCAACGGTGTGGCCGGCCTGAAGTCCGTCTACGGTCTTGAATTCAAGGAATTCTCGGCGCTCGACGCCGGCGGCCCCCTAACGCTGAACGCCCTCCTTTCCGGACAGGTACAGGTCGCCGACCTCTTCAGCACCGACCCCGCGCTGGCCGCAAACAACCTGGTTGCCCTCGAAGACGACAAGAACCTCTTCCTGTCCGAGAACATCGTCCCGGTCATCAACGAGAAGAAGTCCACGGCCACCGTCAAGGAGGTCCTGGACAAGGTCTCCGCCGCGCTCACCACGGAAGACCTGATCGAGATGAACGGCCGGGTGGCGAAGTTCGAGGACGTCGGTGAGACCGCCAAGGACTGGCTCAAGTCCAAGAACCTCGCCTAGGTCGCGCAGAATATTAGGAGCAATACATTGAAAGCCGATTTCACCACCGGTGCCCGCCCGGTCAAAGCAGCCCGCGGCACCGAGCTCACCGCCAAGTCCTGGCAGACCGAGGCACCCCTGCGCATGCTCATGAACAACCTTGATCCCGACGTCGCCGAACGCCCCGATGACCTGGTGGTCTATGGCGGAACCGGCCGGGCCGTCCGCAGCTGGGCAGCGTTCGATGCCATCACCCGCACCCTGGAAACCATGGACAAGGACGAGACCCTGCTGGTTCAGTCCGGCAAACCCGTCGGCGTCTTCCGCACCAACGAATGGGCGCCGCGCGTGCTGCTGGCCAACTCCAACCTCGTCGGTGACTGGGCCACGTGGCCGGAATTCCGCCGGCTCGAGGCTGAGGGCCTGATGATGTACGGCCAGATGACGGCCGGCTCCTGGATCTACATCGGCACCCAGGGCATCCTGCAGGGCACCTTCGAGACCTTCGCCGCGATCGCCCGCAAGCTGACCGGGGACGAGAACGGCACGCTCGCCGGGACCCTGACGCTGACCGGCGGCTGCGGCGGCATGGGCGGCGCGCAGCCCCTCGCCGTCACCCTGAACGAGGGCGCCTGCCTGATTGTCGACGTCGACGAGACCCGCCTGCGCCGACGGGCCGGCAAGCGTTACCTGGACGAGGTGGAGACCGATCTCGACGCCGCCATCGCCAAGGTCCTCAAAGCCAAGGAAGAACGCCGCGGCTGGTCCGTGGGCTATGTGGGCAACGCCGCCGAGGTCTTCCCCGAACTGCTGCGCCGCCACAAGGCCGGCGAGCTGACCATCGACATTGTCACGGACCAGACCTCCGCGCATGACCCCCTGAGCTACCTGCCGGAGGGCATCTCCGTGGACGAGTGGCACCGCGAAGCCGAGGCTGATCCGGAGGGCTTCACCAAGAAGGCCCAGGCCTCGATGGCCAAGCACGTCCAGGCCATGGTCGAGTTCCAGGATGCCGGCGCCGAGGTGTTCGACTACGGCAACTCCATCCGCGACGAGGCCCGCAAGGGCGGCTACAGCCGGGCGTTCGAGTTCCCCGGCTTCGTCCCGGCCTACATCCGCCCGCTGTTCTGCGAGGGCCTGGGCCCGTTCCGCTGGGTGGCACTCTCCGGCGACCCCGAGGACATCGCCGTCACGGACCAGGCCATCAAGGAACTCTTCCCGGAGAACAAGCACCTGCACCGCTGGATCGACGCCGCCGGGGAGCGGGTCGAGTTCGAAGGCCTGCCGGCCCGTATTTGCTGGCTCGGCTACGGCGAACGCGCCAAGGCGGGTCTGCTGTTCAACCAGCTGGTCAAGGAAGGCAAGGTCAAGGCGCCCATCGTGATCGGCCGCGACCACCTGGACTCCGGCTCCGTCGCCTCGCCGTATCGCGAGACCGAGGCTATGGCCGACGGCTCCGACGCCATCGCCGACTGGCCGCTGCTCAACGCACTGCTCAACACCGCCTCCGGCGCCACCTGGGTTTCCATCCACCACGGCGGGGGAGTGGGCATCGGCCGCTCCATCCACGCAGGCCAGGTTTCCGTCGCCGACGGTACCGACCTCGCGGCGCAGAAGCTTGAGCGGCTCCTCACCAACGACCCCGGCATGGGCGTGATCCGGCATGTCGACGCCGGCTACGACCGCGCCGTCGACGTCGCCAAGGAACGCGGCGTCCGCATCCCCATGAATTAAAACTAACCAGCCAAATGCGGCGGCCGGGCTTGTCCAAACTTGGATTTGGACAAGCCCGGCCACCGGTTTAGAGGAAAGCCTCGATGCCATGCTAGAAATCAACGGCGTCCACCTGCCGCTCTCCGACATCGCCAGAGTAGCTGCGGGGGGTGTGGAACTGGGCCTGTCCCAGAGTGCGCTGCAGCGGATGGCCCGGTCTCACCAATCAGCTCTCAGCGCCTCGTCGCGCAGGCCCGTCTACGGCCGCTCAACCGGCGTTGGTGCGAACCGCAACGTTGCTCTCCAAACCTCCACGGAACCATCTGCTCACGGGCTGAACCTCCTCAGAAGCCACGCGGTGGACGCCGGTACCAGCCTCAGCCGGGAAACCGTTCGGGCAATGCTGCTGATCAGGCTGTCCCAGCTTGCTGCAGGCGCCTCGGGCATCGATCCGGCGATACCGCTCGCTTTGCTGGCGATGCTCAACGACGACACACTGCCGGACGTCCGCAACTTCGGGGGCATCGGCACAGCCGACCTCCCGGCATTGGCCGGCACTGCGCTGACCCTGCTGGGGGAACGCCCAACACTCGGTGGAGGGAGGGTCAACGAACCCCTCAAGGGCTGGACATCAGGCAATGCCCTTCCCTTCATCAGCTCCAACGCGCTCACCATCGCCCAGACCGTGCTGGCACATCAACGACTGGAACGTATCCTCTACAACGCGGAAACGGTCAGCGCCCTGTCCTTCCTGGCGGTGTCGGGGAATCCGGAAGCGTTCAGCCCCGCCGTCGCTGCAGCGGCCGACACGAGATTCGTCGCGGATGCGGCGGCAACCATGCGATCACTGGTTCTGGGCCACCGGCCACCCGCAAGAATCCAAGACCCCTACAGCCTGCGGACCCTCCCTCAGGTCCACGGCTCCCAGGCCGAGGAACTCAGTCTGCTCAAAAAGCTGCTCGAGCGCCTCGTCACTGCCGGCCATGAAAACCCGATGATTCACGGCGGTTCCGCAGACCAGACAGAAGAGGTTTCCCATCACGGCCTGTTTCAGATGACGAATCTGGCGCGGCGCATCGACTCGATGCACATCGCCCTTGGGACCGGTTCGGCGGTCAACCTGCGCCGCATCGGGCTGCTGTGCGATCCGGCTTACACAGGTCTCAACCGCTTCCTGGCCGCCGACGACTCCGGCCAATCCGGTGTCATGATGCTCGAGTACGTTGCTGCAGCAGCCGTCGGCCGGATTCGCGTCAACTCACAGCCAGCGAGCCTTCAGACCGTTGTGTTGTCCCTCGGCGCCGAAGAAGATGCCAGCTTCGCAACCCTGGCTGCGGCGCAGCTGGAATCAACCGCGGACGCCCTATCAAAGCTGGTAGCAATAGAGCTTATCTGTGCAATCCGTGCGCTACGGCTGCAAGGCACGGAAGCGCAACAGCTCCACTCTGAAAGAATCCGGAAAATCCTCGATGTGGCGCAAGCCCTGCCCGAGTCAATCGAAGACCGCGACCTTCGACACGACCTCGCCCTAGCTGAGAATATCGTGCTCACCGCCCATAAGTGACGGACCGAGTGTGACAACTAGGCCAGATTCAGTTTCCGTCCGACCAGATCCCCTAGACACACCGATCGCTCCTCGGTCTTAAGGCCCCCTTTTACGCCGCTATGGAGTTCCGTCAAGCTGGCGCGGTTCCAGCTACGGCGTCAGCAGCTGTGCCGGCCTCGACATCTACGCCGAAGACCGTTCCTGGATCACGCGCGTGCACAACTCGTGGCGGCATCCCGTGCTGCGGCTTCGGAGGAAAGCTGTCCATCCACCCGGCCCAACTGGCGCCGGTCGCCCCAAGCGTCCACGCCGACAGAGGGCGAGATCAGCTGGGCGGAATCAGTGGTCCGCGCAGGGGGCGCCGCTGCGCAGATCGCAGGACAAATGGCCGACAGGCCCGTCATCCAACGGGCGAAGAAAAATTCTTACACGAGCAGGTCGGGAGCTGGAACGGGACGTCTACCCCTCGCCGGAATCCCGGGTGTTTCACGGGAGCAGGCTGTCACCGCGCCGTTCGCCACACGCCAGCACGCTGACCTGGGCGCAAACCCTCCTCGACCGAACCTGCCACCTCGCTGTTGCCCTCGGCGGCGCATTATTGTCGGGCTATAGACTCTCCGCCGGACGTGTCCGTTAGGTCCGGTTAGATAGAGGCAGGTTCAGGAGGGATTTTCGCCGGTTGCGTGGTCCCGCGGCGAGGTGTCGAGGACCATGAGGGCAAGTTCTTTGGCTAATCGGACCGCGTCCGGATGCCCGTCGAGCTGGGAGTTGGCCACTGCTCCGTCGTAGAGCAGGCGTAGGCGGTCCGCGACGTCATTGGGGTCGGTAAACCCGGCTTCAGTGGTGAGTTCGAGGAACATGTTGGCCAGCCAGCCGCGGAAGGTCCGCAGCGCTTCGGCCTCCACAGTTCCTGGGAGCGCTTCGGCGTTTGCGTTCGCGAACGCGCACCCGTTGTAACCGGGCGTGAGAACCGCTTCGTGCAGCGCATCAAAGACGGCCAGCAGTTTCTCTACAGGATCTTCCAGGCTCTCCTGGTGCCGGGCAATCCGTTCACGGCGTCGCTGGTCCCAAGCTGCGAGGTAAGCAGCTATGAGCTCGTCCTTGCCGGAGAAATTGTAGAAGAGTGAACGCTTGGCGACCCCGGCCTCGCCGATGACCCGGTCGATCCCCACGGTGTGCACACCCTCGGCATAGAAGAGGCGATCGGCAGCATCCAGAAGGCGCTGCCGGGCAGGGGACCGGGGCGAGGAGGTCATACCCCAAAACGATATCAGACAGATCTGTCTAAAAAAACGTTGACTTGTTGAGACAGATCTGTCTAACTGGTTTCTGTTAGACCATTCTGTCTAAAGGAGCCCTTCTTGTCCCGCACCGTCCCACCCACCACCGCCTTCGCCGGCATCGCTGCAGTCTTCGCAGCGTTCTTCTTCGCCGCCGGCGCGCCCACGCCCTTGCTCTCGCTCCGCCAGCAGGAGTGGGGCTTCTCGGCCGGCACCCTCACTGCCGCCTTTTCCGTCTACGCCTTCGGCCTGTTAGTGGCCCTCCTGGTCGCCGGCTCACTCCCTGACCACATAGGCCGGCGCCCGGTCATGCTCATGGCCCTCTACGGTGAACTCGTATCAATGCTCGCCTTCCTGGCCGCGCCGGACATCACCTGGGTCATCGTCGCCCGCATCATCCAGGGCCTCGCCACCGGGCTGGCGACCAGCGCGTTCAGCGCCGCCATCGCCGAGCATGCACCCGCCCATCGGAAGAAGCTCGCCGGGGGGCTGGCCGGAGCCTCCGTGGCAGGCGGCCTGGGGATCGGCGCGCTGCTGACCGGGGCGGCGGTCCAGTTCACCCCTGACGCCAACACCCTCATTTTCAGCATCCTGACAGGGGTCATGGTCCTGGGCATCATATTTGTGCACTTCACTGCCGAGACGGCTGCGAAGCGACCCGGGGCGCTACGCTCGCTTACGCCGCGCCTTGGCTTCCCGGCCCACATCCGTGGTGAATTTCTCGCGGGCGTCCCCGTGCACATCGCAGGGTGGATGTTCCCGGCCCTCTTCCTCGGGCTCTCACCGGCCGTGCTCCGGCTCCACTTCGGCCTGGACGGCGGCCTGATTGCAGGCTTCACAGCCTTCCTGGGCCCGTTCGCCGCCGCGGTCGCGGGCTTCGCCTTCGCCCGGCACCCCGCACGGCGCAGCACCCTCATCGGGGCAAGTCTCATCCTCGCCGGCATGATCCTGGTCCTTCTGGGCGTCACCGAAACCTGGCTGCCGGCAGTCTGGATCGGTGCGGCACTTGGCGGAATCGGCTTCGGCGGCACCTTCGGCGGACAGCTCCGCCTGATCGCCCCGCACGTACAGCCCCACCAACGCGCCGGCGTCTTCTCCGGCATCTACACCGCCGCATACCTCTCCTTCGGCGTCCCCGTCATCATCGCCGGCCAACTCGCGCCCCGGTGGGGACTCGTCCCCACCCTGCAGACCTACGCCGCCGCCGTCATTATCCTCGCCGTCCTGAGCGTCATCATCCAGGCAGTACTCCTACGGCGGGAGGCCACGGCAGAGGCTGCCCCGACACGGTCGGCCGTTCCGGGGGAAGCTCTGAGTGATCTTCAACAGAGGTGAAGTAACACCCGCTATCGGTTCTCACGGGTTCTTGCGGAGCAGCCGCAGGCATAGTAGGCCAGACCTTTCGCGGGCCACGCTGAACGTGGCGCGGGTCCACATCAGCGAGCAGGACATTCACCACTCGTGGACCGGACAGGAGTCAGTGCTCAGGGTCCTCCGGATCGAATTGGCTCAGTGGAGACCCTCCGAGGCCTGCCTAATCGTTCCTGTCCCCGGCCTCCTCGCCTGTGGGCATTTCCAGGCTTCTTTGTCGGGAAGCTGCTCTTCAGTCATTTCTCGCGCCTTTCTTATCACGGGCTGTACAACAAGACATCAAAGCAGGGGAGGCAGGGGCCGGCCCCCAGCCTGACACCAAGACCGGACGCACAAGCTTCAGTCCGCAAGATCCCCAACCGTGCCGTGGGGAGATGTTCCCGGAAGGAGGTGCGCGGCCGGAAGCCCCAGTCATGATCCTGTGTCGTTCCAGCGATAAGAATTGATGCTGGACCTGCCGGCTTTGTGGCTGTTGTACCCCTGCTGCCAGGCGTCCGGGATCGTCGAAACCAGGTCCGACAACAATGGGTAGTACGGGTGGTCAGGCCCGATGTAAATCATCTCTTCCCTCGCCCTGTCAACGATGACGAGGACGTCCTTCTCGCTCCTCATTGCCGCATGGTTGCATGAAAAACCAAGCCCGGCCATAGTCCTCCGAGATTCGCGAGCAGTCCGGCCAGTAATGGGCCGACTCCCACCGCTTTCCGGGGGGCTTATAACGCCTGTGATGGGGATCCTGTCAACCTGCAGCGAGCCTGCGCCTACCGGGCAGTCCCCTCAGTTGTGGCGTATCCACGCGGTGTACATGCCGTCAGCCCATTCCCGGTTCTGGGAATTGTGACTTCCAAGCGTTCCAAGACGGTTTGAATGCCAGCTCTAGTCTGTCTCTAGTCACGAATATCTAATGGGGGAATGATGCGGTTCGAGCGTTCAGCGGGGATCTTTAAGGCAGGAGTTCTGATGGCCATTGGTGGCTCTGTCCTCGGCTCACTGGGGGCAGTTATCGCCGCCCCAAACGTCGCTGCCTTGTATACCGGGAACGTAAATCGCGGGGGACTGGTAATTGGTCTGATCATCGCTGCCGTTGGGTTACTCCTTGCGGTAGCTGGGTACATCATGATTCTCGTCGCCGTGCATCGCGCCCTGGTCAAAATCGATGCTCTTCCCGTCCGTCAGCAGCCGCGAGCAGGGCAGGGATCAACCCCTTCCGCATCTGACTTCACGTACTGAACACGGATGTTCAGCCTTACGTCACACGCACCGCATCAAGCACAGCGTCAGCACAGCGCGAGCGTGCTCTGCATCACCACCCCGCCTGAGGGGGGTGACCCGGTCTCCCGGTGCACCTGCTTGTACCGGGCAGACTTCAGCGTGCTCTGCGGTTATGTGCTCGAAGAGAACCGGTCCGCTGTGGTGCGCCAGGACTAGAAGGACCGCCACGACACGATGGACGTGATGGCCAGCTCAACCTGCAAGACTCCTCAGCCCAGTACGGCACGCTGAGCCGGGAAAAGCGCACCGCCGTCCTACGGGCGGGCGGGAAGGAACCCGGCAGACCGGGGACACCGCCCGCAGGGCTTTCGCTGTGCATCTGCTCGGAGCCTTCCACAAGATCGACCGACGCCTGGTTCGCTAGATCGCACGGGAAGAAGCGCCGCATTTACGAGCAATGCGAAAGGCTGTTGCCAGTCATGGCCTTTAAGGATCGGCTTCGGATAGCCAGAGGGTAGGCAGCGGTCGCTGCGAGGATGCTGCAAACGTCTTACGGTTGAATGCGTCTGGATGCTGCTTCCTAATCAGTCGTTCTCGCCTCAGCCGATCACAACGGTCAGCTCCACTGGGACAGCGCGGCGGACTGCATCGTCAACGGGGGAATGCTCGTCTGCCCATCGAACGATGTCGCGGAGAGCGGCCTCTTCGGTGTCTTTGGCTGCTATGCGGACCACTGTGCGCAGTGCGAGGGGTCCTGCAGGAGTGTCCTTACCGATTCCCAGCAGACCGCGGTCATCAGATTCACTGTCAACATCAACTTCGAGCAGGTTTAGGCTCACTCCCTTTTCGGCGGCACGCATGGCGATGAGCGAGACCAAGCAGGCGGCGCTTGCCGAGCGCAGCATCCATCCAGGAGTAGGCGCCGAACCCTTCCCGCCAACTCCTGGCCCCATGTCCGTCACCAAGGACCAGCCGTGGGGGCCGTCAACACGGACCCGGAGCCCATCTTCCAGCACGGCAGTGGCCGTTGAGTCGCGGGAGCGGGCCTTCTCCGGGCTTTCGTTCAAGTACTGCCGGGACCTGCTGATGGCTTGGGCTACTTCCGATTGCGACATATCTGGCACTCCCTTTCCGCCGCGGACCGAATCGGGCAAGAATACACCTCTACGAGTCAGGGTGGGTGTCTCATGGCAGCGAAGCGAGAATCTCATGGGGCCATACTTTGGTAACAACGTCGTTCATGTCCTCGTGCGGGCTGCTCGCACAATAAGGTGTATGGCCCGGGTTCAGCACGGTGAGATTCACCGGGGCGCCGAGAAGGCCCCAGGGTTGGACCTTGTTGGCCAGATGCCCAGCGAGTTTCAGGTCGCTATACTCGGGCGCGTTCCAGACGCGGTACGCGTGCTGGAGGTCGTCAGGACGGATGGCGATCCAGACCCCAAAGCGGAATTCGTGACCGCCTTTGAGTTTGACTGGCAGCAGGGCGCGGACGAATGGGCTGATGTCAGGAAATTGCATGAGCGTCGCCTTGTTGGGGTCCGGGTCGCTCTACCAGCTGTCTTCGGCACGGTGCTGCTCGGGGGTTTTAAGGACCGGATCCGGGAAGCGGAAGCGCACGTCCCTGTCGTGGGGCCGCCGTCTTCCGTCCACACATTTCGCGCGTGTGCTTTTTCGCAGAGATTATCCGTCTCCCGTTTATTGTCCTCTCCGGCTGAGTCTACGCGGACCGGAACGCCGACAATGGGGATTGTGTCTAGTTGGAACGGGCTGGGCTTTGAGGCCGTCCGATGCCCTCTGCGGGGATTGGTTCGGGTCATACCCTTTCGGCTTGTCTCGCCCATGGGATGTTCGAAGGAGGTCGCAGCGCCATGTCGTTCACTGACCCGCAGCCCTTGGCTTGCTCCGGACAGAAATGCCCGCCTGAGGTCGTGCGCCCGATTCAGGCTGAACCTGGGTATGTGCTGACTCCAGGCGTAACGACGGCGAGGGGTGGAGAAGGATTCCCCACCGCGCCAAGGGGTGCCGCACTCCGCTGGGTGGGCGGAGCAAAACCGTCAAAAAGAGGGTGTGGACAGTGTCCACACCCGGGGCTTTGGATTCGGTTGTACCGGCGTCGGACCGGGCCGGATTGAAGATGTTTTCGGGAAAGTGGCGGATTTTCAGGGGGAGCGGCTGGTTCGAGTCCCATCTCGGGCACGTGTTTTACCTGTTCAGAGGCTTTTGAGCCTCTGAATGTGGACAATTTGTGTTGTGAAGGGCCCCTTCGGGGGCCTTTTTCATTGGTGGCCGGTGCTGTGGATGGTTGCCTCCTTCGTTCTCTGGTTGGCGGTCTTGGTGCTTGTTACCTGTTCATGGGTGTGGCTGGCTGGGGCAACATGACCTGAGAAAATTTCTGGTCGGGTTTCTTTTCTTGGCCGTTGGGTTTTCACCAGGTTTCTCCATCCCGGTTCGTGGCGGATGTTTTGCTTCTTCATGGTCGGTCCTGGGGAGTGCGGCATGACTTGTGCCAAGTTGTTGTTCGGGAATCAATTCCGCCGACTCCCGCAGGTGCTCTACGCGGGTCACCACGGCCGACTGGGAGCCGGCATCGCCCTGCATGTGGCCCATGAAACTCACGCCGCCTTTCTTCCTTGCACTTTGGCTTTTCGGGTCGTTACCTGTTCATAGTTACCTTCGGCGTCTACTGCATGATGCGGTGGAGGTTTTTTGGCGCGACGTCCGGAAGTGAGGTATCGGCTTGGCTGGTCTTTCATAATCCTTCATGGCCAAGCTGCTGGATGACCACATGACGGAACGGTGATGCACCCGACATGGCCTCAGTGAAACAAACCCGACGTCACTGCCGCCGTCGCCTGGCTGCCGGGAACAAGCCATCAGCGCCAGGTTGAGATCTAGGACCTTCGCAAGGGTGCGTCAGCAATAAAGGAATAGGAACCCCCAATCTGACGCTTTTCAGATAGCGGCCTGACGTCAGGTTAGGGTGTACTTGAATCTGGTAATGGTCGAAGAGTCCTCGCACACGCCAGAAGTGCAAGGCATTCCGACTCGGCGTCCTGATAGAAACGGGGCGAAGACCCACGCTTCCTAGGTGAGTGATGCGGACAGAGTCCCTAGTGCATTCCCGGCGCTGGTCCCGTGGAGCCCCGGACCGTGAGGTGGGTGGGCATCACGGAGCGGCTACGTGTAAAGCTGCCGGTCACAGGGCTGAGCTGCGCCAGCAGCATGGACACCGCTACGCGGCCTGCCTGCTCGATGGGTGATGCCATGGTTGAGAGCGGCGGGTTGCAGAAGTCAGCCCCGAAAATGTCGTCGCAGCCCACAATGCTCATGTCCTCCGGCACACGGATGCCGCGTTCGCGCAGGCGCTGGAGCATGCCGATGGCTATGAGGTCGTTGAACACGATGCAGGCGGTCACTCCGCTGTGTACGGCGGCGTCGGCGGCTGCTGCGCCGGACTGTGTCTTGGGTGCGAACGGTCCGAGCGTGCGCACTTGCACCCCGCGCTCCTTGGCTGCCTCCGCCAGGGTAGTCCAGCGGCGGGTGCTGGACTGCGAGGTGAGCGGCCCGGCGATGTAGCCGATGTCGGTGTGGCCCAGCGAGATGAGGTGGTCGAGGGCCTGGGTGGTGGCGGACGGGGTGTCGATGAGGACTGCAGGGACCCCGGGGACGTCGCGGTTGACCGTGACCATCGGCATCTTCGCTGCAGCGGCAAGCAGGGCCTCGTCGCTCAGCCGGGAGGCGGCCACCACGATTCCGTCCGCGCTCTTGCGCAGCTGCTCCATGGTGCTGGCTTCGACTTCGTCGGATTCCTCCGTATCCACCAGCAACTGCGTGTATCCTGCGGCCTTGAGCTGGAGCTGGGTGCCCCGGATGAGGTCGAAGTAGAAAGGGTTGGTGATGTCGGGTACCAGCACTCCCACGGCACCGGTCCGCCCGGAGCTCAGGGCCTTGGCCTGGCTGTTGGGGATGTAGTTCAGTTGCGTTGCGGCCGCCTCGATCCGCTGGCGCGTCCGGATATTGACGCGCTCGGGGGTGGAGAGCGCCCGGGAAACGGTGGAGGCCGCCACGCCGCAGAGCGCGGCGATGTCGTGGATGGTGGGCGGGCGGTCCACTGCTGCTGGTTGCGTCGTAGCCACGGCGCTCCTCTCTGAACGTGGTGGCCGGGCCGTTCCGGCCGGTCGATTCGGCTCTCCGGTGACTGCCGCCACAGAGCTGGTTAGCCAAGAGTGCCATAGCTGACAACGCCTTGGCAACCGGTTGTTATTTTAGGACAGCTCTGGGTAAGCTGGGGTGGACATCGTCTGTGAACTGCCTCACCGCACAGGAGCCGGAATGCGAGCTGCCCGCGCGGCGGCCGAGAAACCCGGGAGATACGCGTGAGCAAAACAACAACAGTCTGGCCGCTGTCAGGCTTCGGCGATGAGATAGATCCGGACCCCACGGTGCAGGCCGCGGTATTGCTGGCGCTGGGCGCACGCCACATCGAGGTGCGCAGCGCCTGGGGCACCAACGTCTCCGAGCTGGAACCGCAGCAGGTTGCCGCGCTCAAGCAAGTCCTCGATGAAAAGGGCCTGAAAGTCTCGGCCGTGGCCAGCCCCATCGGCAAGGTCGACGTGAGCCTGCCGGTGGAACACGAGCTGGACCGGCTCCGCCAGATCATCTCCGTAGCCAAGGGCCTGGACACCGAGTACATCCGCGTCTTCTCTTACTTCCGGGCCGAAGGCCGGAGCTCCGAAGACATCCGCGAGGACGTCATGGTGCGTATGGGCGCCCTTGCGGGGCTCGCGTCGGAGGCCGGCGTCGTGCTTTTGCATGAGAACGAAAAGGGCATCTACGGCGACACCCCCGAGCGTGTCCTGGACATCATGAAGACCGTGGACTCCCCGGCGCTGCGGATCGCCTGGGACAACGCGAACTTCGTCCAGGTGGGCATCAAGCCCTACACCGAGGGTTACGCCATGCTGCGCCCCTACCTTGAGTACTTCCAGGTCAAGGACGCACTCGCCGCCACCGGGGAGGTGGTGCCCGCCGGCGAGGGCGACGGCGAACTTGACGCCACCATCGCCGCCCTGAAAGCGGACGGCTTCACGGGCTTCGCCTCACTGGAGCCCCACCTGGCCAGCGCCCACGAGCTCGGCGGCTTCTCTGGGCCGGCGGCCTTCGGCACCGCAGCCCGCGCCTTCGCAACGCTGGCCGCGAAAAACGGGGTTGAACTCTCTTGACGACGACGGTGGCTGTCATCGGCTGCGGGGATGTTTCCACCGTGCACTTCGAAGCGGTGGCAAAGCTGGACGGCGCCTCGCTCGTTGCGGTCTGCGACACGGACCCGCAGCGGCTGGCCTGCGCGATGGCCAATTGGAGCGTCCCCGGCTACGCCGACTACCTGACCCTCATCGAGGCCGTCAGGCCTGACGTGGTCCACATCTGCACTCCGCATGACCGGCACGCGGCGGTGGCCATCGACTGCCTGGAGCGCGGCGTCAACGTCATCGTGGAGAAGCCGCTAGCCCACACCCTTGCGGCAGGTCAGCGCCTGGTCGAAGCAGCCTCGGCCGGCCGGGCGAAAATCGCGGTGTGCTTCCAGAACCGTTACAACGCAACCTCGCAGGCCATGCACGCCCTGCTGTCCTCGGGTGAACTGGGGGCCGTGACGGGGGCGTCGGCAACAGTGATGTGGCAACGCTCCGCCGAGTACTACCAAAGCCGGCCGTGGCGCGGGACCTGGTCCGGCGGCGGGGGAGGCCTGTTGATGAACCAGGCCATCCACACCGTCGACCTGCTCCAGTGGCTGGTCGGCGACGTCATCGCGGTCACCGGCAACGCGTCCACCCGCTTCCTGGACGACACCATCGAAGTGGAAGACACCGCGGAGTTCGTGGCAGAACACTCCGGCGGCATCCGGAGCGCGTTCTATGCCACCCTCGCCAATCCCTTCAACGCCCCGGTGACACTCGACGTGGTCACCGAGAAGGCCGTCCTGAGCCTGAAGGGCGACCTCACAGTGACACACGAGGACGGACGCGTGGACATCGTTCCGGAGCGCACGAGCGGCTCCGGCGGCCGGTCCTACTGGGGCGTCTCCCACGAACTGCTGATCAGCGACTTCTACGCCCGCCTGGACGACGCCAAGCCGTTTTGGATCAGCCCCGCCGAAGCCGAAAAATCGCTGCGCATCATCAAGGACATCTACCGGCAAAGCTATCCCGAGTCCACCCACACGGTCTCCTGACCCCTTCGTACAGCAACCGGATACCGCTGTGCACTGACCCGGGAGGCCCATCCTGCCTGCCACATCCCGTCAAGCGAAATTGTTGCAACCCTTATGACAATCGGTTGCCAAACGCGGCAACAGTCAGTACTGTGAATGTCACAGGCCGGTGTGGTCCACGCCACACCCGTTCGTCTGCAAGTCTCACGTTCCACAGATTCAGGAGCCAACAATGAAGTTAGGTCCCAAAGCGGCAGCAGCCGCCCTTGTCCTCAGCGCATCCCTCGCTTTGACCGGTTGCGGCGGTGCTGCCAACTCCGGTTCGGCCGCCGGCGCTGCCACGTCACTGAGCCTCGGCACTGTCCAGGACGTACGTTCATGGGACCCGGCCCAGGCGCACGTGGGCCATGTTCTGCAGCCGTACCAGGCGGTGTATGACACGCTGATCCTGCGCGAGCCTGACGGCACACTCAGCCCGATGCTGGCCACGGCGTGGAAGTACAACGCCGGCAACACCAAGCTCACCCTGGACCTGCGCACGGATGTGACCTTCAGTGACGGCGCCAAGTTCGACGCCGAGGCTGCCAAGGCCAACATGGACCACTTCAAAAAGGCCAACGGCCCGCAGATGGCGCAGCTCGCTTCGGTCAGGGACGTGACGGTGGTGGACGCCGACACCATCGACGTCAACCTCACGGCTCCGGACCCGGCGCTGGAATACTTTCTGAGCCAGGCCGCCGGCCTGATGGGCAGCCCCAAAGCGCTGGGCACCGAAGGCATCAAGACCGAACCGGTCGGCTCCGGCCCTTATGTCATGGACAAGGCGGCGTCGGTCAAGGACTCACAGACGGTTTTCAGTGCCCGCAAGGATTACTGGAACAAGGACCTGCAGAAGTACCAGAAACTGACGTTCAAGGTCCTGACCGACCTGACCGCCCGCACCAACGCCCTGGTCTCAGGGCAGGTGGACGCCACCATCCTGGATCCGAAGAACGGCAAGCAGGCCGAGGGCGCCAAAATGAAACTGGCTGCCAACGAGGTTGACTGGCAGGGGCTGCTCCTTTTGGACCGTGAAGGGGCCAAGAACCCGGCGCTGGCCAACGTCAAGGTCCGCCAGGCCATCAACTATGCCTTTGACCGCAAGACTATCCTGGACCAGGTCATGCTGGGGCAGGGCACCCCGACGTCGCAGCCGTTCGGCAAGGCCAGCGGCGCCTGGACCGAAGAGCTGGAAAACTATTACACCTACGATCCGGCCAAGGCCAGGCAGCTTCTGAAGGAAGCAGGCTTTGAAAAGGGCGTCACCCTGGAGATCCCGAGCGTGCCCGGGTTCGAAACCCAGATTTCCGTCATCACGCAGCAGTTGGCAGACGTCGGTATCACCTTGAAGGTCGGCGCGGCGCTGACCAACACGTATACGGCCGATATTGCGGCGCAGAAGTTCACCACCATTTTCTTCTCGCTCTTCCAGGGCCAGCCCACAGTCGCCATCGACCAGATCGTCTCCACCAAGGCGCTCTACAACCCCTTCAAGAACGCGACGCCGGAGCTGGAGGCCAAGATCGCGGCCGTGCGCAACGGCGGCGCCGATGCAGGCAAACTGGCGCAGGAAGTGAACAGGTACGTCGTTGAACAGGCGTGGTTCGCTCCGCTGTTCCGGGTCAACCAGATGTATTACCACAACTCCAAGGTGAACGTGACTCCGCAGATCCAGCAGGCAGTTCCGTCCATCTACAACTACTCCCCGGCCAAGTAGGACACCATGATCAGGTTCATTGCGAAAAGGCTCGGCAGCGGGCTGGTGGTGCTGTTCGTTGTCTCGGCCCTCACGTTCTTCCTGCTGTACGTTTCCAGCGGGAGCATCGCCAGGAACATCCTTGGCGACCAGGCCACTGCCGAACAGGTGGCGCTGAAAGAACACGAGCTGGGGCTGGACCAGCCGCTGGTGGTCCGCTACTTCTCCTGGGTAGCCGATGCGCTGAGCGGAAACCTTGGTGCCTCGTGGTTCACGTCCGAGCCGGTGGCCAACTCGCTGGCCACCCGGATTCCGGTGACCATGACCATGGTCTTCGCCGCAATGATCCTGATCGCAGTCTGTGCCGCACTCATTGGCGTAGTCGCGGCCGTCAAGCGCGGCTGGGTGGACAGGGTGGTCCAGGTTGGTGCCATCATCGGTGACTCCATTCCGGGGTTTGTGATCGGCGTCATCCTGGTCACGCTCCTGGCCATCCAGCTGGGCCTTTTCCCGGCGACCAGCACCATTTCCCCTGAAGCCGGGCCCGAGGCGTGGGTCTATTCCATGTCCCTTCCAGTGATAGCGCTGCTGGTCAACGGCGTCACAGGAGGCGCACAACAGATCCGCAGTGCCGTTATCAAACAGCTCGAGCGGGACTACGTCCGCACCCTGCGCAGCCGCGGCATCGGCGAGCGGGAGATCCTGTTCAGGCATGTGCTGCGCAGTGCTGCCCCGGCCGGCCTGACGGTGCTCAGTCTGCAGCTGATCGGCATGCTTGGCGGTGTGGTCATCATCGAGCAGATCTTTGCTCTGCCGGGCATGGGTCCTTTGGCGGTCGCCGCCACCGGCCAGTCGGA
The DNA here is from genome assembly GCF_030817195.1 of Arthrobacter globiformis. NCBI lineage: Bacteria > Bacillati > Actinomycetota > Actinomycetes > Micrococcales > Micrococcaceae > Arthrobacter > Arthrobacter globiformis. The sequence continues at coordinate 2,492,632 of NZ_JAUSYZ010000001.1, forward strand.
TCTCCCGGTGGTGATGGGCGTCGTGATGTACACGGTGGTCGTCGTCATCGTGGTGAACCTGCTGGTGGACATTTTCAATGGCTGGCTCAACCCGAAGGTACGTGTGTCATGAGTGACTCTGTAGAAACCGCGGCAGTTGCCGCACCTGGGCCCTCCCTTCATGCCGGGCAGAGCGGCACCGTGGTCCGCTCCACAGCGATCCGGCGCCTGCTCAGGAACCCTTTGGGCATCATTGCCATGGCCATCTTGCTGGCGATCTCGCTGCTGGCGATCCTGGCTCCGGTCCTGGCACCCTTCCAGGAGAACTATTCCAACATCGCCAAGACGCTGGCCGCCCCGGACTCGGTGAACATTTTGGGAACGGACAGCGCGGGGCGCGATGTCTGGAGCCGCTTGCTGTTCGGCGCGCAGCTGACGCTGCTTTCCGCCTTGCTCTGTGCCGGCGTCGCCATTGCCATCGGGCTGCCGGCAGGCCTGATCGCCGGCTATTACGCCGGCAAGTTTGAGGCAGTTTCCAACTGGATGGTCAGCATCCTCATGAGCCTGCCGGGCTTGATTGTGCTGCTGACGATCCGGGCCGCCTTCGGCCCCTCGGTATGGATTTCCATGATCGCGTTCGGCATTCTCATCAGCCCGTCCTATTTCCGGTTGACCCGCACCGCCGTCCAGTCTGTGCGCAACGAACTGTACGTTGACGCTGCCAGGGTTTCCGGGCTTTCGGATCTGAGCATCATCGCCCGCCACATCTTCTCCGTGGTCCGGGCACCCATCATCATCCAGACGGCGGCCATTGCCGGCGTAGCCATCGCCATCCAGTCCGGGCTGGAATTCCTGGGCCTGGGCGATCCCACCAAGTCAACCTGGGGCGTCATGCTCTCAGAGGGCTTCAAGAACGTCTACCTCAACCCGACCCTGCTCTTCTGGCCGGCACTCGCCATGGCGTTGACCATCGGTGGGCTGGTCCTGCTGGGCAACGCCATCCGCGACGCCCTGGAGGACGGCGAAAAGATCAAGCACCGCAAGATGGTCGCACTGGTGAAAGGCACGACGGCGGCACCCGCCAGGGCGGGCCAGCAGCGCAAGTCCGTGGCCGCCGTCGAGCTTGGCACGGAGCACCACCTCGTGAAAGTGACCAACCTCGGCGTCGGATACCCGCAGGCCGACGGGTCCGTCAAAAAGGTGGTGGACGATGTTTCCTTCCACGTGGACCGCGGCGAGATCCTCGGCATCGTGGGTGAATCCGGTTCAGGCAAGTCCCAGACGGCGTTCTCCATCCTGGGTTTGCTTCCCGATAACGCCCGCATTGTGGCCGGTTCCATCCAGTTTGACGGCACCTACACCGTCGCCCCGGGTGAGGACCGGGTCGACCAGGCACGGCTGTCCAGGCTGCGCGGCAAGAGGATCTCCTACATTCCGCAGGAACCCATGAGCAACCTGGACCCCGCTTTCACCATCGGTTACCAGCTCGTGACGCCGATGGTGCGCGTCCTCGGAATCCCCAAGGAAGAAGCCCGCAAGCGCGCGCTGAAACTCCTGGCCGACGTCGGAATCGCCAACCCCGAACGGACCTTCAGCGCCTACCCCCACGAAGTCTCCGGGGGCATGGCCCAGCGTGTGCTGATCGCCGGTGCCATCAGCTGCGAACCGGACCTGGTGATCGCCGATGAGCCCACCACGGCTCTGGACGTCACCGTGCAGGCCGACGTGCTCGACCTCCTGCGCGAGCTCCAGCAGCGGCTGAACATCGGCGTCATCCTGGTGACCCACAACTTCGGCGTGGTGGCAGACCTCTGCGACCGCGTGGCTGTCATGCAGAACGGCCGCCTGGTCGAGGAAGGATCCGTCCGCGACATCCTCCGCAATCCCAAAGAGCAGTACACCCGGACCCTGCTGGCGTCCCATGCTCGAAGGCAAAACCCCCATGTCCTTGCTTGTATCCAGCCAGAAGGAGCCGGCCGCATGAGCACCACGGCAAGCGTCCCGCTCATGACAGTAGAGAACCTGGTGGTCGAGTACCCCAGCAAGAAGTTCCGGGCCAAGCCGTTCCGGGCACTCACGGACATCAACATCTCCATCGGCCAGGGCGAGACCCTTGGCCTGGTGGGGGAGTCCGGTTCGGGAAAGACGACCCTGGGCCGTGCCGTCTTGGGCCTGGCCCCCGTGACGGCCGGAAGGATCACGTTCGAAGGCCGGGACATCAGCCACGCCACCCGCAAGCAGCGGCGGACCCTGAGCCGGGACCTCCAAGTGGTCTTCCAAGACCCGTACACCTCCCTGAACCCGGCCCTGGAGATCGGCGCCATCCTCGCCGAACCCCTCGGCGTGCAGGGCCTGGGGCAGACAGCGGCCAGGAAGCGCGTCAAGGAACTGCTTGACCAGGTGGGGCTGCCCTCGGACGCCATCCACCGCCTGCCAAGGGAGTTCAGCGGCGGTCAGCGCCAGCGCGTCGCCATTGCCCGGGCACTCGCGCTTTCACCGAAACTGATCGTCTGCGACGAACCCGTCAGCGCTCTGGACCTGTCCACGCAGGCGCGTGTCCTTGACCTGTTCCTGCAGATCCAGAAGGACACCGGCGTTTCCTACCTCTTCGTCTCCCACGACCTGGACGTCGTGCGGCACATCAGCCACCGCGTGGCCGTCATGTACCACGGCGAAATCGTCGAGCAAGGACCGGCCGCGGTAGTAACCCGCGACCCTGAGCACCCCTACACCCAGCGGCTCCTGCTGGCCTCTCCGGTACCCGATCCGGACCGGCAGGAACGGCGCCGGGCCGATCGTCACCGGCTGCTGGAAAGCCAGCGGCATCAGCACGAACAGGCCGGCGCGGTCGCCTAGCAGCACGCGAACCAACCAGACCGGCAAAGCGGCCCTGACCGGGCCCGGAACACAATACGGAGGAAAAAGTGGCCACCATTGGCGTACAAGCGATGATGCTCAAAGAGAGCTTTAACGAACTCGGGGCGTTCGAAACGCTCCGGAAGGTCAGCGCGATCGGCTACAACGCCGTCGAGATCTCCCAGATCCCGATGACAGCGGAGAACGTCGCCGAACTGGACCGGTCCCGCAGTGAGCTGGGCATGGACATTGCGGCGTTGTCGGTCGCTATGGAAACTCCCAGGGGCATGCCCGGCGATTCGCTAAAGGGCCATTTCGACAAGATAGTTGACGACGCGAAACGCCTTGACACCAGGCTCCTGCGGATCGGGATGCTTCCCTTCCCGGCCATGAAGTCAATCGACGCCGTCGTCGACTTCGCCAAAGAAGCCAACGGGTACGCCGAGCGCCTGCAGGAGCACGGCATCGGCCTGTACTACCACAACCACCACATCGAGTTCGCGAAGTTCGACGGCAAATACATGCTGGACATCATCGCGGAGAACTCCCCGGCCATGGGGATGGAAATCGACGTCCACTGGGTGCAGCGTGGCGGACTTGACCCCGTCCGGACCCTGGCGAAGTACGCCGGACGCACCGCCATGGTGCACCTGAAGGACTACCGCATCGGCGAGCTGCCCCAATCGGCCTTCGGCCTCCTGGAATCCGGGGACGTCGCGGGCTTCATGGCCGAGTTCAAGGACGTGGTCCAGTTCGCCGAAGTGGGCGAAGGCAATTTGGACTTCCCGGCCATCATCCCGGCCGCGCAGGCCGCCGGCGCCCAGTACATGCTCGTCGAGCAGGACCAGCTGTACGGCCGCACCGTCTGGGATGCGCTGCAGACCTCGCACGACAACCTGGTGGCCATGGGCCACACCGACCTTTTCTAACTCTGGATCCCGACCATCCGGGTTTCGGCAAGCTCAACCAACGAAAAAGGAAAACAAACTGTGAGTAAGAAAGTACGCCTGGGCATCATCGGCCTGGGCCAGCAGGGCGGCGCCTACGCCAAATTCATCACGGACGGACTGGTTCCCAGCATGGAAATCGGTGCCATCTGCGACACCGACCCCGCCAAGAAGGAACTCGCGACTTCCCAGTACCCTGACGCACCCTTCTACGAGGACTACATCTCGATGCTGGAAAGCGGCGACGTCGACGCCGTAGTCACGTGCGTCCCGCACTTCCTGCACCCCGAGATGGGCATCGAAACGCTCAAGCGCAACATTCACGCGCTCGTCGAGAAACCGGCCGGCGTCTACACCAAGCAGGTCAAGGAACTCAACGAGTTTGCCGCCAGCAAGCCTGAGCTGTCTTTCGCGATCATGTTCAACCAGCGCAACAATCCGCTGTACCAGAAGCTCAAGGAGATCGTCGAGAACGGCGAGATTGGCGCCATCCGCCGCACCAACTGGATCATCACGAACTGGTGGCGGCCGCAGGGCTACTACAACTCCAGCGCATGGCGGGCCACCTGGGGCGGCGAGGGCGGCGGTGTCCTGGTCAACCAGGCACCACACCAGCTGGACCTTTGGCAGTGGATCTGTGGCGTGCCGAAGTCTGTCTACGCGAAGGTGGCCTACGGCTTCCGCCGTGACATCGCCGTCGAAGATGAAGTCACGGCGGTGGTGGACTACGGCGACGGTGCTACCGGCGTTTTCGTCACCGCTACCCACGACCTGACGGGTACGGACCGCTTCGAGATCCTGGGTGACCAGGGCAAGATCGTCGTCGAAGGCTCCAAGACTGCCACCGTGACCCGCCTGGCCAAGCCTGAGCGCGAACTCAGCGACGGCATGGACATGGACGATGTCCGCAAGCTCTTCATGGGCGAGCTGAACCCCGAGGAGTACTACAGCACCGAAGTAGTGGAGTTCGAGTCCGCCTGGGGCGCCCAGCACTCCGGCGTCCTGGAGAACTTCGCCGCCAACATCCTGGACGGCACCCCGCTGCTGGCCCCGGGGTCCGACGGCATCAACGGCGTCCGCCTGGCCAACGCCATCCACCTCTCCAGCTGGACCGGCAGGGAAGTAGGCCTGGACTTCGACGAGGACGAATTCCTCGCCGAGCTCAACAAACGGATCGCCGAGGAAGGCAAGTTCCCCCAGCGCGCTTAGGCTCTGGCAACCGCTGGCCATAGCGGTGGGCAGCGCCAGCCCACCCAACAGAGTGGCAGTTGCTGCCGTTTTGAACCTCCAAAACGGCAGTAACTGCGGCCTGGCCCATGTGTTTCGTCGTTAGGATGGGGCGGTGACTGAACCCAAGAAGCCGGACGCGCCCGCAGCAACGGGCCGGGCCAATAAGCATGCCCGGGACGGGAAATCCAACGCCACCATCTATGACATTGCCAAGGTTGCCGGCGTGAACCCTTCCACCGTGTCACGGGCCCTCAGCAAACCCGGCAGAGTCAGCGCCAGGACGCAGAAGCTCGTTGAGGATGCCGCCGCCGAGCTCAACTACCAGGTCAACCCCTTCGCGCGGGCCCTGCCCACCGGACGGACCAACACCTTCGGGCTGATCGTCGCCGATATCACCAACCCCACCTTCTTCGACATCATCCGCGGGGCAGAGACCACGGCCACGCTCCGGGACTACACACTCGTGCTGGCCGAGTCCGCTGAGTCAGCCAGCACCGAACTGACCGCGGCCCGCCGGCTGATGGCTACCGTGGACGGCCTCATCCTCGCAAGCCCCCGCACGGACGACGACAGCATCCGCGCACTTGCCCGCGACAAACCGGTGGTGGTCATCAACCGCGAGGTCGAGGGCGTGCCCTGCGTGGTCCCGGATGTAAACAAGGGCATCAGCGAGGCCGTGCGCAGCCTCGCCGCCAACGGGCACACCAAGGTTGCCTTTGTTGCCGGGCCGCCGCAGTCCTGGATGTCCGCCCGTCGCTGGGAAGGCGTGCGGGCAGCCTGTGAATGGTCACGGCTGGAGGCCGTGAGGCTGGATTCCAGCAAACCCACGGTTGACGGCGGCAGGCAGGTCGCGCGCGATGTCCGCGCCAGCGGCGTCACGGCCGTGCTGACCTACAACGATCTCCTTGCCATCGGACTCATGCAGGAACTCCAGGCCGCGGGCATCGTGGTGCCGGATCAGATCAGCATCGTGGGCTTCGACGACATCTTCGGGGCGGACTTCACCACACCGCCGCTGACCACCGTGCGCTCCCCGCTGGGGGAGTGCGGCGCAGGCGCTGCCAGGCTGTTGCTTGACCTCCTTCACGGCATGGGCGAGCCTGCCGGCACTTTGCGCGTGGAAACGGAGCTGGTGCTGCGCGGCTCCAGCGGACGGCTGCTGCCCGCAGGCTAGCTCGGGGTGCAGGCCCAAACGGGGCGGTTGTGGCAATAAATGGCAACCGGTTGACAAACATGCTGCAAAAGCACGACCATTGAGCTATGTCACAGTCCATTGCAGCCAACCCAGACCGGCTCCTGCCCGCTGATCCCGGAACGCGCAGCATTGCGCGGGACCTGCTCCAGCGCGTCCAGGACCTCCCCATCATTTCCCCGCATGGGCACGTTGACGCCGCAGTCATCGAACACAACAGCCCCTTCCCGGACGCGGCAGCGCTGCTGGTCAGTCCGGACCACTACGTCACCCGGCTGATCCACGCCAGCGGTGTTCCGTTGGAGCGGGTGCGCGGCTCAAAGGCCTCTGAGCCCGATTCCCGCGCCGTCTGGCACGAGTTCTGCAAGGCGTGGCCGCTGTTCGAAGGCACTGCCTCCGGCTACTGGCTCCGCACCCAGTTCGACAGCGTCTTCGGCCTCCAGCAAGAGATCAGCGCACAGACCGCGGACGCCAGCTACGACGCGATTTCCGCCCGGCTGCGGGAACCCGGCTTCCGGCCCCGCCAGCTCTTCAAGGACTTCAACATCGAGGTGCTGGCCACCACCGACGACCCCCTGGACAGCCTCGCCAGCCACAAGGCGATCGCCCAGGATCCCACATTCCATGGCCGCGTCCTTCCCACGTTCCGCCCGGACCAGTACCTGAACATCGCTCACCCCATGTGGTCCGCGAACGTGGACCGGCTCATCGCGGCAGCGGGCGACGGCGCCACCGGCTATGCCGGCTACATCACGGCCCTGCAAAACCGGCGCCATGTCTTCCTGGAACACGGCGCGGTCTCCGCTGACCACGGCGTCCGCACCCCCGCAACGCTCAAGCTCGACGACCGTGCCGCGGCGAAACTCTTCGACCGGGCCCGCGCCGGGCAGGCCACGGAACAGGACCGCGACGCCTTCGAGGCCCACATGATGTACCAAATGGCCCGGATGTCCGTGGAGGACGGCCTGGTCATGACCATCCACCCCGGCTCGTACCGCAACCACCACGAACCAACGTTCAACGCCTACGGTGCCGACACCGGCCACGACATCCCGTTCGCCATCAACTACACCGAGGCGATCCGCCCGCTACTGCAGGACTTCGGCACCGCCAAGGACTTCCACCTGGTGCTCTTCACGCTGGACGAAACCGTGTTCTCCCGCGAACTCGCACCACTGGCAGGCTTCTACCCATCCGTGTCCCTTGGTGCCCCGTGGTGGTTCCTGGACGCGCCCGACGCCATGCTGCGCTTCCGCTCGGCTGTCACCGAAACCGCCGGCTTCTCCCGCTCCTCCGGCTTCATCGACGACACCCGCGCGTTCTGCTCCATCCCCGCCCGCCACGATGCCTCCCGCCGGATCGAGGCCTCCTTCCTGGCCAGGCTCGTCGCGGAGCACCGCGTCAGCGAGGAACGGGCCCACGAACTGATCGTCGACATCGTCGACGGCTCGCCCCGGAGGGTCTTCAAACTGTGAGCACCGAACTGCAATCCGCGGCCACATCCGCCGTTGACCTTCCCCAACTGAACCGCAGCCTGCGGCCTGCCGCCAAGGCACCGATCCGCATCGTCCACCTCGGGCTGGGCGCCTTCCACCGCTCACACCAGGCCTGGTACACCCACCAGGCCGGCGACGCCGCGGACTGGGGCATCGCCGCCTTCACCGGCCGCCGCCCCGACGCCGCGCGGGCCCTGGCGGAACAGGACGGCCTGTACACCGTGGTGGAACGCGCCGACAGCGGCGACTCCTTCACCGTGGTCAGCAGCATCGTTGAAGCCCTGGACGGCGCCGACATGCAGCGGCTGGCAGACCTGGTTGCGGCCCCCGCCACCGCGGTGGTCACCCTCACCATTACCGAAGCCGCATACCGGCTCGGCGCCGACGGACAGCTCGACCGCACGGCGGCCGACGTCGTAGCGGACCTTGCACTGCTGGAGTCCGGCAGCGGAACTCCGACGACGCCGCTCGGCCGGCTGGTGCTGGCCCTCGCCGCCCGCCGGGCCGCCGCCACCGGACCCCTCGCCGTGGTCTGCTGCGACAACCTCTCCAACAACGGCACCGTGGCGCACAACGCCCTGGTGGGCATGGCCGGGGCCTGGGACCAAGGCCTGGCCGAATGGATCAACGCCACCATCAGCCTCGTCAGCACCTCCGTGGACCGCATCACCCCGCGCACCACGGAGGCGGACATTGCCGCCGTGGAGGCCGGCTGCGGCTACCGCGACAATTCCCCCGTAGTAGCTGAACCCTTCTCCAACTGGGTGCTCAGCGGAGACTTCCCCGCCGGGCGGCCCCGATGGGAAGACGCCGGTGCCGTGTTCGTGGACGACATCGAACCCTACGAGAACCGCAAGCTGTGGCTCCTGAACGGCGCCCACTCGCTGTTGGCCTACGCAGGCCAGCTTCGCGGGCACTCCACCGTGGCCCAGGCCTTGGCCGACCCGCTATGCCTGCAGGCCATTGAAAAGTTCTGGGACGAGGCGGAGGCGAACCTGACGGGAACTGACCTGCAGATCCCGGCCTACCGGGCCGCCCTGCTGGAACGCTTCAGCAACGCCCGGATCGCCCACCACCTTGCGCAGATCGCAATGGACGGCAGCACCAAACTGCGGATGCGCGCTGTTCCGGTGCTGCAGGCCGAGCGCGCCGCAGGCCGGTCCGGTGTAGCCGCGGGACTGATGATTGCCGCATGGATGGACTACAGCGCGGCCGCCGCTGAGGTCCAGGATCCGCTGGCCGCCGGCGTTGCCGCCGCCAACCGCCTGAGCGGCGCGGAACGGATCCAGGCCCTGCTGAAGCTGGTGGACCCGGCCCTGGCTGGCGACAGCGGCGTCGTGAACCTGATTGAAGACCTGTGCGGAACGTTCGGACAGCCGGCCGGCTCCCGGTAGCGACCTTCGCACACGCACCGCTGCCCGGCTCCTCTTGCCATAAGGAGCCGGGCAGCCTTGTTTATGTGGCTTTCAACTAAATTTGGCAACCGCTTGCCATTTGATTGCCAAGTGACTAGGATTACAACACGAGCAGAAACCCGGCGCACCGCCGGTCCTCCCCAGAATTCCCCTCCGGCTCAGCCCGCAAAGACGCGTTAGGAATCCCGCAAATGCTTAAGCCCCAGGCCAGCGAAACCCGCGAGTTGGTCAACCTCGACGGCATCTACCGCTTCAAGGTGGACTTCGAGCGTGCCGGCCACCGCCAGGAATGGTTTAGGAAAGCGCTGGAATCCGACCTCGAAATGGGGGTCCCTGCCAGTTACAACGATGTCTTCCCGGACAAGGCAATCCGTGACCACGTGGGCTACGTCTGGTACCAGCGCGAGGTGCGGGTTCCCCGCGGCTGGGCAGGGGAGCGGATCCACCTCCGGCTCGACTCCGCCACCCACGAGGGCATGGTCTGGGTCAATGATGTGCTCGTCGCCGAGCACACGGGCGGCTACATGCCTTTCAGTGCGGACATCACCGAGCACGTGACCGCCGGCCAGAACTTCCGGCTGACCATCTCCGTGAACAACGAGCTCACCCAGGCCACCATTCCGCCGGGCAGCATCACTGTCACCGAGGACGGACGCCGCCAGCAGAGCTACCTCCACGATTTCTACAACTACGCCGGCCTGCACCGCAGCATCTGGCTTTACAGCACCCCTGCCGTCACCGTGGACGACATCACGGTGGTAACCGGCTTTGAAGGCAGCACCGGCACCATCGACTACACCGTCGCCCCCGCCGGCGGCACCGGAAACGAGACCGTCAGAGTCACCCTGTGCGATGCTGACGGCACCGAGGTCGCCGCAGCAGAAGGCGCCGAGGGCGCCTTGGTGATTGACGGCGTCGTGCTCTGGAAGCCGGGTGCCGCCTACCTGTACAGCCTCACCGCCGAGATCCACGACGGCGGCCGGCTGCTGGACAGCTACACCCTCCCCGTCGGCGTCCGGACAATTCAGGTCAGCGGCAAGGAATTCCTCATCAATGGCGAACCGTTCTACTTCACCGGATTCGGAATGCACGAGGACCACGTGGCCATCGGCAAGGGCCACAGCAACGCCCAGATGGTCAACGACTTCCAACTCCTGGACTGGGTGGGCGCCAACTCCTTCCGCACCTCGCACTACCCCTACGCCGAAGAAGTCATGGAGTTTGCCGACCGGCACGGCATCGTGGTGATCGACGAAACGGCCGCCGTCGGGCTGCACCTCGGCTTCGGGGCCGTGTTCGGCGGTATCGCCAAGCCGACGTACGTCGAGGGCGGAGTAGACGCGAACACCACAGCGAACCACCGCCAGGCCATCAGGGAACTCGTCGCCCGCGACAAGAACCACCCCTCGGTCGTGATCTGGTCCATCGCCAATGAGCCCAACGGCTCAGAGGAAGGCGCCCGGGAATACTTCCAGCCGCTGGCAGAACTCACCCGGCAGCTGGACCCCACCCGCCCCGTGGGCTACGTCAACGTCATGTTCGACACCCCGGACAAGGAACTGTTGGGCGACCTCTTCGACGTCATCATGCTCAACCGCTACTACGGCTGGTACCTGAACAACGGGGACCTGGAGACAGCGGAGCAAGTCCTGGAGAAGGAACTGCGGGAATGGGAAGCCAAATACGGCAAACCCATGATCATGACCGAGTACGGACCGGACACCATGCCCGGCTTCCACTCCATCTATGAACAGCCCTGGAGCGAGGAATACCAGGCCGCGTTCCTGGCCATGTATCACCGGGTCTTCGACCGCGTGGACGCCATGGTGGGCGAGCAAGTCTGGAACTTCGCAGATTTCCAGACCTCCAACGGCATCATGCGCGTGGACGGCAACAAGAAGGGTGTCTTCACCCGCGACCGCCGTCCCAAGCCCGCCGCCTTCGCCCTCCGCCAGCGCTGGACCGCCCTGGCCGGCCTCAAAAACGGCAGCGACAAGACGATCACCAACCCCTAGCACTTTTCACTATTTCTGGCTGCCCCTGGCAGACACTTGGGTAAAGGAGCCCACACCTCATGAAAAAGCTCAGCAAGCTCAGCATCATCGGCTACGGCGCCGGAGATGCCGCCAACAACCTCGCCTTCACCACCGCCACCATGTTCCTGCTGGTGTACTACACCGACGTCGCCGGCATTTCCGCCGCAGCGGCAGGCACACTCCTGCTCGTCGTCAGGATCTTCGACGCGTTCGCCGACGTCTTTGCCGGCCGCCTGGTGGACCGGACCTACAGCAAGCGCTTCGGGAAGTTCCGTCCGTTCATCATGTTCGGCTCCATCCCGCTGCTGCTCCTGAGCGTTGCAACCTTCTCCGTCCCGCAGCTGGGCGAGTCCGGCACCCTGCTCTACGCCTACGTCACCTATGCCGCCCTTGGCCTGGCCTACAGCCTTGTCAACATCCCCTACGGCTCACTCGCCGGCGCCATGACCCAGGACCCCGGGGACCGGGCCAAGCTCGGCTCCGCACGCATGGTGGGCGGTCTGCTAGTAGGCTCGGCCCTCGGCATCTTCGTTGCACCCCTCATCAAGCCTGGCGCTGACCTGCAGGCAACCTTCACCACCATCACCCTGGTGTTCGTCGGCATCGGCGCCGTCCTGTACTTCTTCACCGTCCTCACCGCCAAGGAACGCGTCCACCGCGCCGTACCGAACGTCTCGCTCAAGCAGAGCATGGACACCCTAAAGGGCAACAAGCCCCTCCTGATGCTCTGCATCAGCTCCTTCCTCTTCCTCTCCGGCTACCTGGCACTGACCTCCGTGCAGCTGTACTACCTGCGCGACGTCCTCGGCCGCCTGGACCTGTACCCGGTGCTGTCCATCATCCAGCTTGTCCTGACCTTCGTCCTGGCCGCGTTCATGCCCAAACTGGTCCGCAACATCGGCAAGAAGCACGTCTACATCTACTCCTCCCTAATCACTGTCGCCGGCGGTGTGGTGATCTTCTTCACGCCGGCAAGCCAGACCATGATCGGCTTTGCCGGCCTCGTGCTCAGCCTCGTCGGCGTGCTCGCGATGAGCATCGTGGTCTGGGCCCTCGAAGCAGACACCGTGGAATACGGCGAATGGAAGACCGGCGTCCGCACCGAAGGCATCACCTACGCCCTGTTCTCCTTCACCCGCAAGACCGGCCAGGCCGTGGGCGGCGCCCTCGCCGCATACGCACTCGCACTGGGCGGTTACAAGTCCGGGGGCGCCGCCCAGACCCCCGACGCCGTGTTCGGCATTCAGATCGCAGCGGGTGCACTACCTGCCGTACTGACAATCCTCGCGGTATTGGTCATGACCAAGTACACGCTGACCGATGCCAAGCACGCCGAGATCCTCACAGAGATCCGGGCCCGCCGCGAAAGCGGCGATGCCCCCAAAAAGGCTGACGCCGCCGCCGAGCCCTTCAAGGACGACACAGACGGCACCGAAACGAACACGGCCACGAAGCCGCACGCGGCGCCCACCAACTGACCCCTAAACCAGTCCATCCGAAAGGACCTGTTGTGAAAATCATTGCCGCGGAAGTCTTCGTGACCAGCCCCTCCCGTAACTTCGTGACCCTACGCATCACCACCGAGGACGGCGTCACCGGCATCGGTGACGCCACCCTGAACGGGCGTGAGCTTGCCGTTGCTGCGTACCTGAAGGAGCACGTCGCCCAGCTGCTGATCGGCAAGGACCCACACCGGATCGAAGACACCTGGCAGTTCCTGTACCGGTCCTCGTACTGGCGCCGGGGCCCGGTGACGATGGCCGCGATCGCAGCAGTGGACATGGCCCTGTGGGACATCAAGGGCAAAATGGCCGGCATGCCGGTCTACCAGCTCCTCGGCGGCGCGTCCCGCAACGGCCTGCGCGCCTACGGCCACGCCTCCGGCTCCGACATCCCCTCGCTGTTCGACTCCGTCCGCGAGCACTTGGAGCTCGGCTACAAGTCCGTGCGGATCCAGACCGCCGTCCCCGGCATCAGGGCCGTCTATGGCGTCGCAGCCCAGGCCCAGGCCTCGGGGGAGCGGTACGACTACGAGCCCGCGGGACGCGGCGCGTTCCCGGTGGAGGAGGACTGGGATACCCGGGCCTACCTGCGCCACCTGCCCACCGTGTTCGAAGCTGTCCGGAACGAGTTCGGCCCGGATTTGCCGCTGCTGCACGACGGGCACCACCGCATGACGCCGATCCAGGCCGCCAAGCTGGGCAAGGCGCTGGAACCGTATGACCTGTTCTGGCTGGAGGACTGCACCCCGGCGGAGAACCAGGAGGCCCTGCGCCTGGTGCGTCAGCACACCACCACGCCTTTGGCGATCGGGGAGATCTTCAACACCGTCTACGACTACCAGACCATCATCAAGGAACAGCTCATCGACTACGTCCGGGCCGCGTCCACGCACTTTGGCGGAATCTCACCGCTGAAGAAGGTCATGGACTTCGCCGCGCAGTACCAGATCAAGTCCGGCTTCCACGGCCCCACCGACATCTCCCCTGTCGGGTTCGCCGCGCAGCTGCACGTGGGCCTGGCAATCCACAACTACGGCATCCAGGAATACATGCAGCACTCCGTTGCTACCAACGAGGTCTTCGAGCAGTCCATGACCTTCACGGACGGGTACCTGCACCCGGGCGACAAGCCCGGCATCGGCGTCGAATTCAACGAGGACGCCGCAGCCGCGTACCCGTACCAGCAGGCCTACCTGCCCTACAACCGCCTCGTCGACGGAACCGTTCATGACTGGTGAGCTGAAAACGGCTGCTCCCGCCCCCCGCCACATCGTAGTGATGGGCGTGACCAGCTGTGGCAAGAGCACAGTGGGCGCGGCCATCGCCGAACGCATCGGAGCTAAATTCGTCGACGGCGATTCGCTGCACCCGCAGTCGAACATCGACAAGATGGCATCCGGCATTCCGTTGAACGACGCCGACCGAGCACCGTGGCTGGCCCAAATCGGCAGGCGGTTCGCGGCGTCGGACACTGGACTGGTGATCGCATGCAGCGCACTCAAGCGCGACTACCGCGATATCATCCGCAGCGGCGATCCGTCCGTGGTGTTCGTGCATTTGCACGGCACCCGGGACCTCCTCGCCGGCCGGATGGCCGCACGGCCTGGACACTTCATGCCCCTTTCGTTGCTGGATTCGCAGCTGGAAACCCTTGAAGCACTGCAACCCGACGAAGCCGGGGTAATGATGAACATTGCCACGCCCGTGGGCCAGATCGTCGATGAAGCGGTTGCTGCCGGGGTCCAGGGGACGTTCAACGAAAACGTCGTCGGCGGCTCATTCGACACTCGTCTCTAGGCCCGACGTCTCGCCAGTGCGGAAACAGCTAGGGTTCCGGACCAGTATGGAGGCAACGGACAGGTGCTGCGGGGATCGGGCAGCACCTGTCCGTTTTCGCGTCCTTGGACCGTTTCCACGGCGGGACGGAAATAACCCCAGATGCCGCAACCAAGTCCGAGGGTCCAGCTAACTGTCGGCACTCAAAGAGTTGGACGACCGGCCGTTGCTTCAGAACAAGACACGGTCGTCACTTCGCGGTCTTTCTCGGCAGATTGGCAAACTTGACCATACAGATCGCGAAGGCGTTGAACAGTTTCTGCCCGAGGTTCCAGTTCAAATACGCGATCGATTTGGCTGCAGTGAAGTCGATCCACCGTGTCGGGTTGTGGACACGCAGAGTGCAGATCAGGCGCCGTCCCTCCAGTTGGCCGGAGACCATGTTCCTGTTTCTGGTCCAATCATCCTGGGTCTGGCCGCGTGCCTTTTCAATAGACAGGCCGGACTGGCCGGCGGCGAAGACGACAGCGTCACGGTATTCTTTCCGGAAAGCCAAGTCCTGGAGCGGCGGCGGGAGAGCGTCTGACTGATTCAGTTGATGAGATACGCAGGGTCGAGGTTGACGTAATATCCGCTATCAGCCCTACTGGCACGGGACTGATAGACCCCAGGCTATTGCGGATGAGGATCTTCAATCGCTGAGACCAGGAGCGGCCGTTACGCCCGGCTCCTGGCAGGTTTCATTCGAGTTGAGTGCGCAATTCCCTCGTCCAGCGACAGCCCAAACGGAACGCCGATAACCGGCCTTCCGTCAACCTGGGTGAGCTAGGTGCCGTGGGGAAAATCCCGCAGCGGACTTTCGCCTGCTATCGGCCAATCGACGATCATCACGTCGCCGATGATGCGCGGGTGAGCGTCAGCTCGGCGGTCACAAGGTCCGGCGCTGGCATCAGACCCCGGGAAGGGTGCAGATGTGCCCGTCGGCGTTTATGGGGTAGCCGCAGAGCGAGCAGATCGGACGCCCGGCGCCCACGACCTCACGGGTGCGCTTGGCGAATGCGCGGGCGGTGCCGACCGGCATCCGCACCAGCAGCATTTCGTTCTCGTTAGGGCCGTTCTCATCAAGGGATTCGTCGTTGTCATCAGCATCGACATCGGTGATGGGGTAGGCCTCTATTACGACCTGCGCCGTCGTTGGGTCCCAACCTAAGCTCATGGCGCCGGTCCGAAACTGCTCCTGAACGGCCTCGAGCTGGTCATTATCGACAAGTTCAATGGGAGTACTCGTGGGAACGCTGAAGGGGTTGTTCTCGATGGTGACGAGCTGGTCGAGAATTTCGTCGATCTTCTCGGCGAGCAGAGCCGACTGCTGCTTCTCCAAGGCAATGCTCACGATCTGCGTCCCTGCGCGCACCTGCAGGTAGAACGTGCGCGCCCCCGGAAGGCCAATGGTGCCAACGACGACCCGATCGGGCCAGGCAAACTCGTGAACACGTGTAGGCATGTCAGTATTTTAGGCACGTGAGGTTCATGGTGCCTTTTGCCCTGCACCGCCGCCCACGGGTGGATCGCCACAGTGGACGCGACGCCATTCGACAGCCGCGACATGTCGTCCGTTTCGGTGTTGGTCGCATAGACGCTCGTCGCCTTATACCGCAGGCACGATCGATACGGAGCAGGGGCCCACGGTTAATGCGCTGGAACAGGTGAAGGTGCATGCCGAGCCAGTCGGCGAGGATTGACTTGATGACTCCCCCGGGCATTTTCGAATGCCGATAATCGGTGTTTCGTCATGTTGGAAGGCGCCGGGCCTGGTAGCAGTCCGGCGCTCTATGGAGCGAAGTCCTGATCATGCTCTCTTCTACTGTCTGCGCCCATGAGATGGTCGCAGGGAGGTCGCAACGCTATGACGTTCAATGAATCCCGGTCCTCGGCTTGGTCCGCACATCACTGCTCGGCCCATTTCGTGAGTCGGGTTCCGGCTGAGCCCGGGAACGTCGTCTCGCAGTTGGCCTGGCACGGCGGCTGGTGGTGGAGAGGGATTCTCAGCGCCGCGCAAGGATCGTCACACTCGGATGGGTTAGGGCTCAAAGTGCTCACCAAAGAGGGTGTGGACAGTGTCCACACCCTGGGCTTCGGATTCGGTTGCACCGGCATCGGACTGGGCCGGACTGGGGATGTTTTCGGGGGAGTGGCGGAATTTCAGGGGGAGCGGCTGGTTCGAGTCCCACCTCGGGCACGTGTTTTCCCTGTTCAGGGGCTTTCTAGCCTCTGAGTGTGGACATATTGAGTTGTGAAGGGCCCCTTCGGGGGCCTTTTTCATTGGTGACCGGCTGCCTCCTGGCTTACGTGGATCGACCGTGTATCGTTCGCTACCTGTTCATCGACGTTCATGGCCTGGTCAACATGACTTGAGGAAAACTCTGTGCATTTTTCTTTGCTGCCTGGTTGGGTGTTCACTTGGGTCCTCCTGCTCGGCCTCTGGTGGCTGTTCTGCTTATTCATGGTGCGACTGGGGGAGTGCGGCATGACTTGGGACCAACTGGTAGAGGATTTAGGCCGTGAGACACAAGTACCGGCCGTCGGTTACTCCCTGGTGTTGTGCCAGCATTGCCCCGCGTTGGTGCCCATGGTGCTCACCGCCTTTCGGATCCGGACCCGGGAATCTTTCTGTCTATTGCTGTTCATGGCCATCGTCGGACTCGACTGCATGACGCTGTTGTTTTTCACCGTACTGTCCTGAACTGAGGCACTGCTGCATGGTTCGTCTCTTACGCCTGTTCATTGCCAACCTCTTGGGTAGCTGCATGACCGAACGGTGAGACGCCGTAGCACCCTTAGCGGATAAGAACCTATTCACCAGGCCCTGGTGGGGCTCTGTCCCTTAGAGGGTTTGGGACGGACGTGGCGAGGATTTCGGGGGACAGGGCAAACCATGACCACTATAGGCAACTGGCCAGACCAAAGTTATGTAAGCAAGTGCCGTGTCCTGGGTGGCATACACGTCAAGCTCAGAGAATGTGCAATGACGGGCGGTCCAGCCAATGGCCTAAAACGCCGAGAGCCATTGCAACGCGGACGGCGGCGAACACCCGCGAGGGACAGCGTGGGGGACCAGTGTCAGGATGGCTCTGAGGAAGGATGGAGGGCCAAGACTATGACGGGGCGAGGGGCTGGCAGCGAGATGGGAGGTGCTGTGCTCTGATTCGTTGAAGGTGCTGCGTGTATCGCCCGCTCATGGGACGAGTTTGGCGTAGACCACGTAGTTGTCATCGAACTCGCCGGTTGCGGGGTCATATCCATCGCACGTGATCAGACGAAGTTCCGCCCCTTGGGTGTTTCCGTAAACAGCGTACGTAGGAAAACTGTTCTTGGGGTACCGTTCCCCTCGATCGAACAGAAAAGTAGCGGTCCTGCCGTCTTGGCGACTCACCTCAATGGTGTCCCCCGCTTTCAGCCTTCGTAGCTCAGCGAAGACTCCTGGCCCTCCGCCAGTGGCGTTGACATGACCAAAAAGCACAGCGGGCCCACGGGCACCCGGAGTCGGAGATCCGTTATACCAAGCAGCGGGAGACCCTGGTCCCTCCGGCGGCACTTCCAGGGAACCATCGCCCCGCAGGCCAAGACTGAGCAGCCTTGATTCTGTCCCAAGGGCCGGAATACGCAACGCTACGGGGGTCGAGGCCGGCATGACCGGCAGTTGGGGGGCCTTAGTGGCATTCGGCAGCACCTGTCCCGCCCTGGCACTGGGTCTCGGGTTGGCCGGGCCACTGGCTGTAGGGCTGGCCATCCAACTGGCTGTTGGGCTGGACGGAACTGTTGTTACCGTGCGTAAGGGACTCGCCTCGGTAGCCGTGACGGAACAGCCGGTGAGCATGGAAAGCGCGACTACCGCAGAAGCAATTCTGTTTCTGCGGTAGTCGCGGATTGAATGGTTCATCAGTGAAAGTGGATCACGTAGTCCTTTGTGGTGCAGTGGCTATGCGTTGCTGGCGGTGCGGCGGCGGACCAGGAAGACACCACCAATTGCTGCCAGCACCAGGCCACCTCCAAGAGCGACAACGCCCGTGTTGTCGCTAGTATCCTGCCTGACACCGGTGGGAGCCCCGCCTACCGGCATATTCGGTACCTGGGGAGGCGCCGCTGTTAGTCGGGCCACTAACGAGGCATCATACGCAGGCGTTCCGGGTGCATCGCAACCTACACCGTCGCGGTCCCGGTCCAAATGAGTGCCGTAGCCAGGAGTACCTGCGGGAATGTTGTACACCCCTACAGCTGCTGCTGCATCACAGTTCGGGAATGGGAGCGTTACTGCCGCTGCGGGTGTTGCGGACAAGGCTGAAAGGCCAACCACTGCCGCGAACGAGAGACCTGCTGCGCTTTTTTTCATCATGTTTCCCCCTATGGAACATCTGACGGCCGGCAGATGCGTTCTGCCAGACAAGCCGCGTCTAACGCTTTGTTTCTATCGCATCGGAGGAGCCGGAAGGAAGTCCTTCGTGCCAAGCCGGCGGGCGAAGGGTCCGGCGCCGGCCTTGCTACCAGCTCGCACCGGACGCCTCCCTTGCCCACCCGGTTTTTCACTTCCAGATCGGATCCGCTGGCATGACTTGGAGAATTGGAACCGGCAGCCGGCACACCAACTCCGCTTGGCTCCTAACCTCAGGGCAACCTCGCGACGAGGACAGGCCGCAGCAACCTTTCCGCGGCCTTGGCATCCGGGTCCCAACGAAACGGAACATCTCTCCGTGCCAGTTTTGCCGCGTTCGAGACCGGTCATTGCGTGGCGATGGCTACCGCCGTGGTCACCTAGCGTGTCCTGCCACCTGCCCGTGAAAGATTCCAGACGCTCGTGCCCGGCGACATTGCCGGTGACCGGCATGCCAGCGAGTCTTTCCAGCGGCACCTGCGGCAGCAGCCGAAACCTTGAAGGGTTCCGGGCGACACGACGTCTTGGCGGACGGCTGGGAGGGATGTATCCGTTGGGATCACTTTCAAAGACCACTGGGACAGGCCGATCAGGACAGGAAGAAGTGGCTTGGCTCCTGGACGCCCGATCCTGCCGCACCCCATTATTGCAACCATCCTTGAACAGTCTGGCCGGGACGTCGAGTGCGACCAGCACGGCCGATGGTGCTGTCGCAGGAGGCCCGCGGCTTGATTCGCTCAGCGGCCGGCGGCCCAACCGCACGCCCCCTGGCATGTCGTCTTCAGGGGGATCGCCCTGTACAGCGTCAGGGCTTTTTGGTTCGGCCAGCTTTCAGCGCGCTCCATAAGTTGTCCGACGGCGGGGAGGCCCTAAAAAATTCTCGAACTTGTCCGGCGCCTTTCCCCCCGCCGGCTGTTAGCGTGGAGGCCGAGCCAATGAAGGAGGAGCGATGACGACCAACTCACCTGCCTCACCGCCCGAGGACGAACCCCAAAAGGATGCACAGGGCAAGGACGACGGCGCGATGCCTCAGGGCGGGGACGGCATTGGTATCACTGCCGATGCGGAGCCCAACACATTCGAACCCGAAGAGGACCCTGACGCCACGGAGGAGCCAAGCCGCTGAGGCTCCCTGCCCGTTCAGGGAGTCTGCGATGGCCGTTGCAATTGAATACTGCGGCCTGACCGATTCCGACGATTTGCTGTCCTGTAACCCACAGCGGGCGAAAGGGCCGGGTATGGCTCTAGCCCTGCCATTCAGGTCTTGAGATTCGAGACACCCCAGTCACGCTGAATGTAGCCGGCCACCCGTGCTGCGACATCGGTTGAAGGCAGCCCGTTAACCAGCCACGACATGGCCAAGCGCCTCCGTGTCATATTCGTATTCGGGGTAAGACAACACTGCCGAATCCCAAGCCAGCCAAATCTGCATCAACAAAGACGCGTCGTACGGCCCAGCGCCGATCCTTGTCCCGTTGATTCATATCGAAAGTCTCCTTGGACCACTGGCAGAATCCTGACAATAACCTGTTCCCCGAACCAGTCCCTTCTTGAACTAGGAACTCCCTGAGCCCATCCCCCTTTGAGAACTGATCCCTTCTCGCGATGAGCGCATTCGAAGATACCTCGTTCGGCATCCAGTGTTATGCGCCGCTTTTTGGCCGCACGTAAGGGCATTGTGAGGAAGACCGGCGCGCCAGCAGGTGGCTGACCGCCAGCAGTTCAATGGCTATGGATTGGCAATGTGCGGTGAAGGAAGCCATCCCACTTGGGCTCATACAGACTTCCAGCGGGCATGTCGCCCCGGCCTGGCACCCGGTTCACCGCCTTGGCCGTCGCCAGGGACAGCGGCGGCCGGAGACCCTGCGGCAGGGCAGGCATCAGCCTTTAATCCTGGAAGTTGGCGAGGTGTTCGCGCAGGCCGGGGTAGGCGCTGTTCTCGGCGAGGACCTTCTCGAAGTCTTTCCGGGCCAGGGACCGCTTGCCTTCCTTCAGGTAGGTCAGACCCCGCTCGATGAGTGCCCGCTGGCGCAGTTCGGCCGGGCGGGAGCGGACGCGCAAGGCTTCCTTGAATGATTCCCGGGCCGCGTCCGGGTAGCCCTGCTCGCGGAAGGCGATGCCGCGCTGGATCAGCAGGTACGTGGCCGCCTCGTCATCGTTGGTCAGCCCCTCGGTGAGGTCCACAACGTCCGCCCACCGCTTCTGTTCGATGTAGAGCTCGGCCAGGGACACCGCAGTGATGGTGCTCGGCTCCAGCTGCTCGACGACGTCCACGGCGGCGGGGAGGTTGCCGGCTTCCTGGTGAAGTTCGGCGAGCATGAGTCCGATGAAGTCCCGGTCCGGCGGGAGGACCACGTCGACGCCGTCCGCGATGGACAGGTTGAACCCGGCGGCGGGCAGGTACTTGGTGATGAACTCGTCCTTGGCCGGGTCGTAGCCGGTGCTGAACAGCCAGGACAGCAGGTCAATGGCGCGCTGGACGTCGCCGGAGGGAACAGCGGCCAGCGTCGCCTCAAACAGGGCTGCAAGCGGCCGGGCAGGTTCGTAGTCGTTGCCGATCCGGGCCAGGGCTGCGGGGTCGCGCTGGGCGATGACTGCCTTGTGCAGTTCCTTCTCCCACTTGGGGGCAAACAAGCCGGGCGTCGCCGCCTTGGGCGCCGGTGCCGGCCGCGACGCAGCTGCGGCGCGGGCGGGAGCCGCCGACCGGCCCGATGGTGAGGAGAGGGTCTTGGTGTGGGAGATGCCGGAGCCGGGGATGCTCAGCGTGCGGGTGACCCGGCCGGAAGAGTTGGCGGAGATGCGGGCGCCTTTGACGCCGGCGCTGAGGCTGATGCTTTTCGGGGTGACGGTCATTCTGACCCCGGGCGCGATCTTGAACGACTTGCGTACCCTGAACCCCATGCTGGCCCCCATTTTCAATGCTCTTGCAGCTACCCAGCGCAGCCCGGATTCAGTATAGGTTCAGGCCGGTTCACCGGCCGCCGGCAGTGTGAAAATCGGGTCCCTGGTGGTCTTCAAGTGTTTTCTCCCGAGGCCTTCTTGGCCCGACGGCGGTCTTCCCGGGCGACCCGGCGTGCGACAGGGGCCAGGACGTTCACGGCCGGTACTTCTTCGAGTCCGGCCCGGTGTCGGCGGATTGCTTTACGGTGGGATTCGATACGGATTTCGGCGATCTCTGGGGCGACCGGTTCCAGCTTTGATTCGCCAGGCGTTTCTCGATGGCGGCGATGGCCTGCTCGTGGCGTTCGGTGTCATGATCAGCCCCTCGTAGTGGCGGCGGACGGATTGCCGGTGCCGCTCATGTGTGGGGCAGGCAGGGGAAGTCTCACCGGACAGGACTCCTGTATCGAAGCTATGGGGCCACTTGAAAGTGATGGTAATCCGGGCGTTCCCAGCTTCCGCCCCATTCAAAGCCATGCTCTTCAAACGCAGCCACCATCGGATGGCCGGGGGTGAACATGCCGGGGACCGGCTTGGACCTATCGAGGTGTCGTACACCCT
Source organism: Arthrobacter globiformis (assembly GCF_030817195.1). Taxonomy (NCBI): domain Bacteria; kingdom Bacillati; phylum Actinomycetota; class Actinomycetes; order Micrococcales; family Micrococcaceae; genus Arthrobacter; species Arthrobacter globiformis. The sequence continues at coordinate 2,514,991 of NZ_JAUSYZ010000001.1, forward strand.
CGGGCGGGGACCACCGCAAGTCGTGCTCCTGGTACGGGTTGAGCACGGGGTTGATGTCCACAGCCCTTCCCAGCGAATGCAGGGATAGTTCGCTGGTGCCTGCTATCGGTCTAAAGTTGAAGCCGGACGAGTTGTTGGCGGACATCGAGGCGTCATCATCGCCAAAGAAGGCGTCTATGGGAACTGCGCTGTGGATGGGGAAGCGGAGCGTGAGCGCGAGGTCCATGATCTCCAAAACGGCCGGGGCCAGCTCGGCGAGGACCACCAGGGAGCCCTCGCCAAGTCTGCCCTGGAAGTCCACGTGGGTGAACTGGACCAGTGCCAGCTCCCTCCAGGACACCGGGCATGCAGGGTTCCAGCTGTAGGGCAGATCATCTGCGGTGACAGCAAGTATTCTCTCCATCAGCGCAGGCTCTTCCAAAACATGTTCGTCCCTCCAATGGATGCAACGGTGTCGTGTCCGTAGCTGTTTGTCAGCATGACCCCTGCGGTGGTCACGCTCAACCCGTCCTACCGGTGGCAGGCGGCGCCATGAGGCTGCCTTCAAGGTCTTGGCTTCCGCGACCGCACGCTGTTGGCGGATGGAGCAGGGCGAGGGTGTGTTCCAAAGCCCGCAGTAGTGAGGGGCCCACCGGCGGCGGTTTGGAGCCGACAACGTCGAGGTGTTCTTTCCAGCTATGTCCGGGTTCTGGATCCAGGATGGCTTGAACCCGAGCTTTTGGGCGAACTCGGGCAGTTCCTCAGTCGTGTGTGCGGTGAGGTGCGACCAGCGGGCCCTGATCCGGCCGAGCGTCGCCGGGGTCCGGAAGTTATCAACATAAACCGCCATGGTCGTTCACCGCGCCCGTCACACCGGGAGGTCCTGCCGCGGAAGTCGCTGGATGAAGAAGGAGCCTGGGTTGCCCCCGGCTCCTTCTTGTCGTCTAGCTTCTATTCGCTTGTTACGAGGCTTCGCCCAGGTACATCTTTACGCTGGAGCGCAAGGTATCCGCGTGCTCGTAGATCTCATCGAGCGCGGTGATCGGAATTCTGGTCTCGATCTTGTTCTCGTCGAACACACCGAGGTACTTCTGGGCGCGGTTGAAGTGCAGCCGCCCGATCGGCTTACGGTTGTTGTCGTCCAGGAGGATGGCGAAGTAGGACTTGGCGTCGCGCTGGACAACCCGTGCCGGCTTCACCTCGCCGCACACAATGGCACGGACGATGTGGTACCCCTCCAGCTCTTCGAGGGTCGTCTCGATGCCGTTCTCGATGAGGTCGTCTTCGGCCGGCTTTTCGCTGGTTACGGTGGCGGCGATCTCTGCGTCGGCAGCCATCGGGAAATTGGGCTGGCCGAGGGCGGCCTTGAGCCGCTCATTGACCTGGTCGTTGAGGAACTGCTTGGTCGCCTTCGTGACAAGGCTCGTGAACTGCTCGCGCACCTTCTGTGTGTAGGCCCCCTCGTAGACCTTGGACGTCAGGAACTTCACCCAGTCGTCCTCGGGCTGCTTGAACTCGGCGGCAAGGGCACGCTTGATGGCGCCGATGTACTTCAGCTCGCCGGCGGCGCTGATGATCGAGTCCAAGGAAACGTAGCTTGTGATGCCAGATGTGCGCCTAGACACCAGCGTCTACCCGGCCGGGGTCACAATAGGGTGAGCCCCCTGGCTCTCAGGAGCATCCCGGCGAACGCAGTGACCGCCGCTGCGACGGGCCCGCCGCGAGGCTGGCCCAGTGGAGCGTGGGAAGCTTGCTAACCACAAAGGGCAGGTTCGAAACGGCGGGGATGTCAGTCAGGATTGTGACGGTCAAGACCCGGTTCGGGGCTCCTGCTGCTCGGTCTTCCACCGTCGGAGCAGGTACAGCAGCCAGATCGTGGACGCGACTGCCAGCAGCGGAAATACGGGCTGGCCACTGATCACGAGGACGGCGAAGAGGACCCAGAGGATGCCGGTGATGACCGCACTGGAGATCAGGGTTTTGCGGGTGACCGGGTAGGAGGGGAGGGTAATTCCTTCAGCGCGCAGCTGTCGGGTCTCCAATACGGCTCCGCGAATCAGCGGTGCGAAGAGGGCAGCCGCTCCTGTCAGGGTCAGCAGTGAGCGCCAGGGCTGGGAAACGCCGGCGACCTCCAGGATGACCCCGACCAGCCAGCCCACGAGGAGGAACCACAGGAGCCCCCAGGCAACGAGTCGCCGGCGCTTCGGCGGCATGCCCTCGAGCGAGTCCGGAGGCCAGGACTGCCACTCGTACTTGTTGCCGTTCGGGCCTTGCCCGGTGACCATGACCCGCCCCTACCTGCTCTGCAATTCGAGTAGCTGCATCCCGGCCTCTCCGGCAGCGATCTCCAGCGGCCCCTGGTCCGTGATCATGGCGAGGATCTTCCATTTCCGCTTCGCGTCCGCGGGGCGCTTTTGGGGCCGCGGCAGCTCGTGCAGCGCCGTAATGCCGGAGAAGGTGCTGATCGGACCGGAGGGTTCTTCGATGTCGCCGTACAGGGCCTGGAACCTGATGGTGCCGTGACGTATTTCCGCGTAGCCGGGCTTCCACCGGTCCTGGAGCGTCCCGGGAGGAGCGTCGGGGCTTCGGATAGCGCATTCGATGAGGCCGCGTTTCCTGTCGCTGTCCAGTCGTACTTTCCGCAGTGGAACGGTCAGCCACACGAAGACCAGTGCTCCGGACAGCACGAGGGCAACGGCAGCCAGGGCTGACGGCCAGAAACCCAGGTTGCTGCCGATGATGCTTGGTATCAGGAAGCCGAAATAGCAGAGCGCGGCGGACAGCTTGCCGTAGACCGTCTCGCGCCGGCTGCGCTGCGCCGGCCTGAGCGTCTCGGCTGCCATGGGCGCATCCTACTCCTGCAGGGGTCGCCGCAGGTGGTGTCCGCCGGGCCCGGGGGTACAGGGGGGTGCATTCCGGACCCGGCGATCTGAAGCTACGGTTCGCGGCTACCTCTGCTCCAGTGACAGGACCAATATGCATCCACCAGGCTGTAAAACCCGTGGTCTACCTGATAGCCGGGGCTCGTTTTCTCCCCCCAGGTGAGGGGTCTGGGAGAATTTCTTGAAGACTTTCCCAAGCTTTACGGACAGGATTCCGTGCCCGTCAGGGGCTTGCGGCCGCGATGCCGCTGTCACCACTGGTGGGCGACGTCGATCACGAGCCGGGATCCGTTGCCGGGACCTGCGAGGGTGAAGACCCTGAAGGGCAGCCGGGCGCGGACGCCGAGGCCCAGGGTGGTGCGGCCCTCGAAGCTGCCCGCCCAGGCAACCTGCCTGAACGTCTTGTACGTCGAGACGTTGACCACCTCGGAGCGGTTGCCCGGCACGAAGGTAGCCTTGCCGGTGGCGCTGTCATAGCTGGGTGCGTGGACGGTGACTTGCAGGAATGCACGGCCTCTCAGCTTGATGGGCAGTCCGGACCCGTCCTGGACAACCTTTGGGACGTAGCGGACGTTGTAGCCGGTTGCCTTCCCCTTGAGGTCGATCACCAGGCGGTCGAAGCAGTAGTACTTCCCCGAGCGCACATTAGTTACTGATGCAGCGCTCATGGTCTGGTTGGTCTTGGCCAGCGAGCCCCATGCCAGTCGGCAGTGGGAAGGGGTTGCGGAAGCAGCCCCCGGAGCCATTAGGCCCAGCCCGAGAGCCATCATGATGACTGCCAGCCAGGCGCTTACTTTTTTCATGCGGGCACCCCTTTCGGGTGTGAGTGATTTGGACGACACCAGAGTAGGAGCGGCAAAAGCCCGAAACGAGGGATGTTTTCGGTTCTTCGTACAACCGTTAAACGGGAGGGAAAACGATCACGGGAGCGTAAATCCGGGGGCCCGTTTCGGCACCCCCGAAAGACGTTCGTGGCCGTTTCTCAACTCTCCTGTTATCGCCGGTAACGGCCGATACGGCGCCGGAAGCAAGGGCAGGCGACTCCGGTCCCTAGCTGGCCACCCGAAAACCATCCGGGCGCACTTCGGCCTCCTAGAGTGCCGACGGTTGATGGATTCAGCGGCGGGGCCGAGCTTCGTGTCACCGCTCTGACGGCCGGTCCGGTGCCCGTCTCGATGATGGTCCTGTTCGGCGCTGACCTGGGCTGCTGGCAGCTGGCTCATTCTTGGCAGCGGCTACACTAGTCGCGCCTCCGAAGCGGCAGCGGCAGCTTCCCGAACGGATGGCTGAGGATCTCAACGGGCAAGGGTAGCGGGCTCCTAGGCCTCACCTGATGCCTTGGTGCTGGCCTTGATGTCCTCCAGAACTGCCAGGTCCTCGGCGTCCGGCTCTGTACGGACAATGGCGAGCGTCTGCACCATGTGACCAAGGTCGACCGACGTGATCGTGTAGGTGTCCGTGCTGACTGTAAGGATGCCGCTGTATTCGGGATCCTCCAGATTCGTTAGCGCAGCGGTCAGCGAGCCGTTGTCCTCCAGGATTGGCCGGCTGGCGTCCAGCTGCCAATCATCATGTTCTCGGCCCAGGAATGTTGAGTACCGCGGCAGCACGAGGGACCACGGTGGATAACGCGGAGGCAGTGTGCCCCTGCCCGGGGCTTCCTCGACACGGCCTGATGCCAGCTCAACCCGCAGGCCCCACGGAGACCTCAGTGACCGGCTGGCGCCGTCGATGCGGACCTCCCAGAAACCGCCCCGAAAGTACCGGAAAAAGCCCGTCTCGTCCTCCGGCCCGGACGCGCTCCTGAAGCGGGTGGCATAGTCCCCGGCGACAAACCCCGGATCAGCGCGGGCCAGAAGTCCGATCAGCTGCTGAATGGGCGTCACCTGACTGAGGGTCGGTAGTCAGGCCAATGGTTCCGGTTGTACCCGGACGAAGCCCCGGGCCGTGCAGGACGCTTCCACCCCCCGGAGACGAACCCCTGTTCCTGGGAAGACGTCTCCTCCGAGGCTGTCCCGTCTGGCTGAATCTGCGCATCACTCATTGGCTCCCCCTGCCTTTGTCCGGCCGCGGATTAGCTGCCGTATCCCGGACGCAGTCTACTTCCGGGGCCAGTATGCGGAGAAGGGGCATGAACCAAGTTTGATCAGCCGTCGCCGCGTGCTTGGCGGACGGAGTCTATCCCGGGTACGTCTGCCTGTGTCGGGAGTGCCATCGCCGAGAAGGGCGCAGAGCTGATGCCCTTGACCGGCCGGACCCAGGGGAGGAAATGCTCGCGGGCTAACCTTGTTGTGACCGAGCAGGGTGCTCAGTGTTCGTGTCCAGAGCTCGAAGAAAGAGTCCGCTCCCAAGACGGGCGGCGGATGGATAAGGTAGCTCGATGGAACATGCGTGGGCGCAGCACATGCTCTTCGTATTCGAACACGCCATTGATGCTTTGGCGACGGGGCCGGAGCGCATCCAACAGCGGCTCGCGGATGCCTACCAGTACAGCGGACTGGCGGAACAAGTCGCCCCCGATTCGGAACTGCCGCCCACGATTTTGGCCCTCCAACTTGACCTGCAGGCAGCGATGGAGACGGTCCATGATGCCGAACGGGGCCAGGCAGTCGCCAGTGCCTTCAGTCTCAGCGATGATCAGTGCATCATCTTCGTCCGCAGAATCCTTGCCGCGGAGCGCGAGCTGCGCGAACTGTGGGCCCAGCACGAGCAGCCCTGACTCGGCGAGAAGCCACGGCCCGGAATTTTCTCTGGCGGCCAGCGCGCCCGGTTCCCGAGCCGAAGAAGTTACACGAGTGGAGGACCCGCCGGGGACCACTCGGCAAAATCTCTGGCATAAATCCGGGACTGGGCCGCTCCTTCCTCCTGGCGTCCCGTCGGGAGCTGTCCTCGCAGGCCAGACCTGAAGCAGACTTACGCCTGACTGGCGGTGATAGTCCTGAGGCAGCGCCAAGCGCGGGTGAGCTTCCGGGTTATCCCGCAGCCCTGCGACGGGCTTCCTGCTGATGCTGCTCCAGCTTTGCCTCCGCTTCCCTTCGTCGCTGGAGGATGCCACGGGCCTGGGTGATCGTGGGGTGGCGGTGCTCGCGTTCCCAGGAGTGGTCGTTGGCTCCGGTGCGGGCAGCGGCTGCTCCACCGTGGGGGCTGTTGTCTTCATTCATGGCGGAATCTCTCTTGATGGGGTGAAAGCGCAGATGCAGAAACGGCGGGCGGGATAATCCTGGCTGCTGCCTGTAATGCGGGTGTGTCGCCTGCAGCGGGTGGGTCATTCCGGCAGTTCCATCTGGAAGCCGCAGTCGCATCTGAGAACACGAGTGGAGAGGTAGACGCCCAAGGCGTCCTTGGCTCCTTCCTCGGTGGAGACCGGCACGGAGAGCTTGCGCAGCTCTGAACCTGCCTGTTCCATGGGCTGTCTGCAGTGCATGTAGTTGCTGCCTAATATGAGCACGTCCGCTGCCTGTTCCGGACGGGCCAGGACCTGGTTCAGGTCGACGGCCTGGGCCGGGTGCTCATCGAAGGTCCCGCATCGGCTGCATGTGTAGGACACGAGGACGACCTCGGGCGGCTGGGCCGGCATATCGGTGACGGATCTGATGATGAGATTTCGGTCTGTACCGCAGTTGCCGCACATCACCGGTGGTACACGGTGCCGCCCGGCGCCGTCACCGCGGAAGTAAAAACCGGAAACCATGATCAACCTGCCTGCGGGTAGCTGGTGAGTGTGTCATTTGCTGCGGCGGGACCCTTCGCAGCGGTCGTGATGCAGGGCGGTGCGGCACATTCGCGTATCGTTCCAGAAGGCCGTTCCGGGCTGGGGTCGGGCCGGCCGCAAGGGATTGCCGTGTCCGGAGCAGATGCGCGGCGTAGGAAAGGAACAGCCGGAAATATGGGGTAGCCATGGCAGGCTCTCTGCTCCGAGTGCGTGATGGGCCACCATGCGGCTACAGCGGCTGTTCCCGAGGGAGTGCACAATCCCTGGACGGGTGGTGCCCGCGGAAGAACTTCGACAGGCAGGCTCCTCCTATTGAAGCTACCCTGCGCTGCCCTGTCTGCATAGGCCTCACTTTTGGCGGGCACGCAGGATGATGAGCCAGCGCTGCGGCCCCCGTGGGGATTCGTGGGTGCTGAGCGCAGCCCGAGCCCCGCCGGGTGCACATTTCTTGTTTATTCCAGTGGGCTTGGCGGCACTGCTCGCTTCCTTTCGGGCTTTCTCGACGGCGCCGGGCGGGTCGACTCTCGGACGGCGGGACCGGATGCCGCACGGTCCTGAGCTTTTGCTCACCACCGGAGACGATTCCCGCCAGGGATCAGAATCGATCCTCCCTGCCCTTTTTCGGTTCAGCTCGCCGGGGACTGGGTACGAGCACTGTGAAAAAGAGTGAAGTACGCGGCGCAGGGGTTAAGGCCCGGAGGAGGAAGACATGCAGACTGTCGAGGAAACCATCGAGGTGGCTGTTCCAGTGCGCGAGGCGTATGAGCAGTGGTGGCTGTTTGAATCCTTTCCGCAGTTCATGTCGGGCGTTCAGTCGGTAAGGCGGGTCAGTGACAGGATCACGCACTGGGTGACGAACATCGGCGGGGCGGAACGGGAATTCGATGCAGAAATAGTGGAAGACCGCCCGGACGAGCGGATGGCGTGGCGCAGCACCGACGGCATCACGCACGCTGGTGCCGTGGCATTCACGCAGCTGGGCCCCCGCACCACGCGCGTCTGGGCCCGGTTGGAATGGTCGCCGGAAAACCTGGCAGAGAAGGTCGGGGCAGCCCTGGGCTTTGACAACATGCAGGTTCGGGCAGACCTGCTCCGGTTTAAGGAATTCATCGAATCCCGCCCCGCCGGCACCGACGCCTAGCAAGGAACGCTAAACGGCCCTGCAGGACAGTGGCGGCCGGCTCGGAGGGTTCCGGGGTTGGGTCGGACCGGCAGCGAACCGGGATTTGAAGCTGCCGATTACCGCCCGCATTGAGCACAGCCGGCTAGCGGATCGACTCGCCGGAATCTGATCGCCGATGGGCCCAGCAGCGCGCCCGTGAGCATCACCGGTCCGTTCCTCCTAACGCGCTGCTGACCGTCATCCGGCATTGCTGGACAGGTGGCAGGGCAAAGCCGACAATGAGGTTGACGTCCCGATCCTCGTTCAGGGCGGGCACGGCCGGAACGGGAAGACCCAGTGCTGGGGAGATCTTATGCGATGGACATGGTTGGGAGTGTTCGTGGCTCTTACCATCATTGGCAGCGCGTACATGGTTGGCGCGTCGGCCAGTGCTCTGGGTGACCGCGCAGCTCCTGTAGCGGAAGTTTCCTCAGCCTACGGTGTACGGCTGCAGCAGCCTTCTCCTACGGAGGCCCCCACGGGCGTGACCCCGGCGCCGACAGGAACAGCAACACCTACCGAATCCTCGCCTCCTGTACCCGGCAACACTGGCACGCAGCAGCAACCCGATGGTGGTATTGCGCCGCTGTTAATCGCGGGCATTCTGCTTCTTGTTGTTCTGCTCATCGTTTCGTATTTGTGGAGACGGCGGGGCAAAGTCCGTGACCTATGACAGCAAGCTACCTACCGTCCGCGATTGACATGTGATGTGGCCTTGGTGCAGATGAGATCAGGAAGGCGCCGCTCCTGGCTCTTTGGTTTGGCTTGTGACCATCGCGGATGGATACGGCGAGGAGCCATTCGCAGCCTCCAGTTGACCGTAGAAGTGACGGAGCGGCCGTGGGCGGCGATCCCGACCGGCTCCCGCGCGTAACGGGGGAGTCTGAGGAATGCGATAGGCCGCGGACATCTGCCCCTAGCGTCCTCACCACGTTTTGCGGGGACGGCGAGGGCCAGCAGCACGCTGAAGGTGGCAAGCCGGCAGAGGTACATCAAGAGGGCCACAGCGAGAGCCCTGCAAAGGCCAGGTTGTAAACCAAAGGTGGAGGACTCGGACGTTGAGAACCCCATGGAGAGGCAGACACCTAGGAAGGCCTCGACTGCGCCTTCGGTGGGCAGCGGTGGCCTAGGTGTACTGCCCAGGCAGGTTGGTTAAGCGGCTGATGGGCGTGTGGCCTCCGATTGCGGTGTGGGGCCTGTGGTGATTGTAGTGGTGCAGGCAGGCAGGCAGGCAGGCATGCAGGGAGGGCGTTTCTGCGGGCTGATTCAGTGGCGTAGAAGCGTTTGAAGGCCCATCCGTCGGCCAGTGTGCGGTGGAACCGTTCGATCTTGCCGTTGGTTTGCGGACGGTAGGGTCGGGTCTTCTTGGCCTTGATGTTCAGCTCCCGGCAGGTGTCCCGCCAGAGGTTCGATTTGTACGCTGATCCGTTGTCGGAAAGGACTCGCTCGACGGTGACGCCGCGCGCGGCGAACCAGGATACTGCCCTTTTCAAAACGGAGGCTGCGGTGGCCGCTGTTTCGTCATCATGGATCTCGGCGTAGGCGACGCGTGAGTGGTCGTCCACGACGGTGTGCACGTAGGCGGTGCCGATCAGCGGGTTACGGTGGTTGCTTCGCGGCTTTGCCGGAGTCGTAGCGCGGTTCCTCTTGCCTTCCTGCCGGCCAACGTAGCGCCAGCCGCCACCGTCCGGGATGTTGCCGAGCTTCTTCACATCGACGTGGATCATCGCCCCGGGTTTGTCGTGTTCGTAGCGGCGGATGACTTCCCCAGTGCGCTTATCCACGTAATGCAGCCGGTTCAGCCGGCACCGGACCAGGACCGCGTGGACCGTGGAGGCAGGCATGGCCAGCTTCGCTCCAATCGCGACAGGCCCCAGCCTTTGCTTCCAGCGCAGGTGCACGACCTTGCGAACCAGATGCGGCGGAGTCCGGTTCGCCACCCGGTGCGGGCTTGAGGATCGGTCCGTCATGCCGGCTGGGCCCATCGCGGCATACCTGGCTGCCCACCGTTTGGCGGTGGGCCAGGAGCAATTGAACTGATCGGCAGCCCGGGACACCGGCCAGCCGTGATCAACGACGAGCCGCGCGACGCGTAACCGTTGGCGTGGAGTCAAAGCAGCATTAGCGTGGGACATTGAGGACCTCCTGGTCGCTTCAGCGGTTGTCTAAGCAACTCCACTGTGCAACCGGAGGTCCTCACCCATGAGTCACGACTCCAGCGAGTCATCACATTCACCCAACCAACGTCCCTGGGCAGTACACCTAGGGAGTCTTCGCCAGCCGTCCATCACTTGGGACGCAGCCTGTTTAGCCTCCATCAGGTCGGCTAGGGGTGGGCGTGTTCCCCGGCGGAACACCATGCCTGGGGGCAGTCCCTCCACGGTCACATGGGATGCCGACACATCGAGCGTGACGCGTGCCCCGCCCACCGGCAGGTTGGTGGTGTGCATGCTTCCCCACCTTTCGGGCAATGCGGGATCGATCCAGAGTACGCCCAAGGGGACGTCGGGCTCGTAGCGCAGGAGGCTGCGTACCAGCATCACGGGTGTCGCCGAGGCCCATGCCTGGGGTGAGCAAGCAGTTGGATAGGGGAGGGGCTGGGGGCAATCCGAACGGCTGAATCCGCAGAACAGTTCGGGCAGCCGGTTGTCGGTGTATTCGGCGGCTTCCATCAGTGAGGTGGACAGCTGCCGCGCTTCCTTCACGAAGCCGTACCGCATGAGACCTGCGACTATGAGCGCATTGTCGTGAGGCCAGACAGAGCCGTTGTGGTAGCTGACCGGGTTATACGCCCCCATGTCCGTTGCCAGGGTGCGCACGCCCCAGCCGCTGAACATTTCCGCGGACATCAGCCGGCGGGCAACTTGTTGTGCCTTATCCTCGTCCACGATGCCTGACCACAGGCAATGGCCCATGTTGGAGGCGCACGCGTCGACGGGCCGCTTATCCCGGTCGAGTGCGATTGCGTAGTACCCGCGGTCCGGCATCCAGAACTGTTCGTTGAACTGTTTTTTCAGCTGTTCCGCACGTTCCCGGAGGTCCTTGCCGAGAGCCTCGTCACCGGCGTCGTAGGCAATCCAGGCCCGTGCCATGTAGGCGCTGTAGACATAGCCTTGAACCTCGCAGAGCGCAATGGGCGGCTCGGCAAGCCTGCCATCGGCGAAGCTGATCCCGTCCCAGGAGTCCTTCCAGCCCTGGTTGGCGAGGCCCTGGTCGGTGAGGCGCTTGTACTCAACGAAGCCGTCGCCGTCGCGGTCTCCGTAGTCCCGGATCCACTTAAGGGCACGGTCTGCATGGGGTACCAGCGCTGCGATGTCGTGGGCAGCAAGTCCCCAGCGGCTTGCTTCGCCGAGCAGGGTGACGAACAGGGGAGTGGCGTCGGCAGTGCCGTAGTAGGCTGATCTGCCGCCGAGGGCCAGGCTCGTTCCGACGTCGAGCCGCACCTCGTGCAGAATTCGGCCGGGTTGCTCTTCGGTCAGCGGATCCACTTTCGTGCCTTGCCGGTCGGCCAGCGTCTGCAGAGTGCCCAACGCCAGTGTTGCGTCGACGGGCAGGACCATAAAGGAGGACAGAAGGGAGTCCCGCCCGAACAGTGCCATGAACCATGGTGCGCCGGCGGCGACGACCATGCGGTCGGGATGGTCGGGGTCAACGATGCGCAGGGCCCCGATGTCGTCGTGGCTGCGCAGGAGGCTTCGTTCTACGGTTGGATTGCCCACACGGGGAAGTGGAATATGTGCATCCCATGCTTTCTGGCGCCGCTCCTGTGCTGAGATCATCTCGGCTGAGAGGACGAGGGTCGGCAGGCCCGCGTCGACTTCGGTTTCAGCTGTCAGCGGCAGCACGGTCGCCCGGGCACTCCACTTTCCGTGCGCCGGGACGATCATGTGCAGGAGGAGACCTTCCTCGCTGGCTTCGGCGTCGCGCATCCGCACGACGATTCCTTTCCGTGTTTCCTGCCATGCCGCTTCTATCGTCACGGACCCGGCTCTCGTCCGCCGGGTCTGTTCCCACAGTCGGTGGAACCGGCCCTCTTTGACTTCGAAAAGGTCCGCGAAGTCGGCGTCCACGGCCAAGGCGATCTCGCAGGAGGCGGGCTGCAGGGAATAGTTGTGAATTGTGATGTCTTCCACGATGCCGTTTCCCAGCTCGCGGTTCCGCTCGACCGTCAGCGGGGTGTCGGTGAGTCCATCGCTCCGCGCTGCCCTCCCCATGTACGTGCCCTGGTAGGGCGAAGGGGTCCACGCTCCCAGTGGCTCCACAGGCTGTCCATTTACGGTGAGCGACCATCGTGACACGATCCTGGTGTCCCGCTGGAAAACGCCGTGAGGATGATGGGGGAAGATGTCACCGTTCTGCAGCGATATACAGAAGGATGATCCTGCCACCAACGTCAGGGCTCCCTGCCCGATCGGCCCGGCCGCGTTGTCTGCATTCCATCCAGCCATCTCAGGCTCCTTGCGAAGACGCCACACCAACCTGAGCCGAATCTACGCCCATCGCAGAACGCCTGCCAGATGGGGGCCCAAGCGCTGTGGTCAGAGCGGGCTGTTCGTGACGATGAAGGAACCAGGGGGAAAAGGATAGAGCCGAATCCATTCGTGTTCATGATCACGCGGCTGTATTCGGGGGCGCTTCCGGGCCGTAGCCGGGCGCAGCCCCCTGCCGAGACATGATCGAGCTGGCGCACGGAATAGGGGCAGTACTGTTCGCCAAAGGCATCGAAAACCACGAAGAACTGACCGCCGTCACACGAGCGGGCATGGCCGCCCGGACAGGGCTACCTGCTCGGCTGGCCCTCCCTGCATTCTCTGGGCTGGAGCATTCCGGTGGGAAGCAGGACAAAAAACCCGGCCTGCTTGCCACAGGAAAATTCCAAGGCTCTTGCACCCATGGTCAAACGCCCGCCTCGAGCACCATGGGCCAGGAACTGCGGCCCGAGTGATGCCGGGCCTCTCTGGCACAAGGAGTTGATATGGGCGCGGTCGGGGTGTGGCTTTGTATGAACAGCGAGAATGCCGAGGCCATCCGGTTTCATGAGAAGAGCGGCTTCGAGCGCGTCGGCATCAAGACGTTTACGTTAGGCAACCCTGGTGAACACGAATTCGTCAAGGAGTACTCCCTGCAGCCAGCGCCGCAGCCGCTCGCTCCGGCGCGGCGTCGTAGGGGTGCCGTCGAGACTAAAAGCGGAGGGCTGCAGTGGCGAGTCCGATGAGAGTCGCATGCTCCCCGTCCTGCGCTTCATGTTCCAGCTGAATGGTGCGGCTCCGGTGTGCTGTGGCCGTGACTCTGAACTCCGCCCCGCCGGCCCGGACAGTATCGCCCACCTGTACATGCTGCAGTTGGGGTGGGGCGTCTTGCTGGTTCTCGGCAAGCATGGCGTGCAGTCCTGGTCGTGATGCCGGGTGCGGTGCAAGTGGCTGCCATCGGTTCCGGTACCGGCGGAAACGGTCCCCCCGGCCACCTGCGTGGCCGGGGGCCGCCGGGCGGGATGTGCCGTGCGCTGCTGCTGCATGTGCGCTATCAAGGCGCGGTGGCGCGTGTAGTTATACCAACCGCCCAATAGGCAGCGTTAGCGTGTAACGGCCATCCCGTCCCGGTCTGTTAGGCGCCGATCTGCTGCTGGCCGCCCTTGGTCTCGATTTCGATCTTGCGCGGAGCTGCCTGGGCTGCCACCGGGATCCGGAGCGTCAGGACGCCCGCGTCGTAATTGGCTTTGACGTTCTCCGTTTCCAGTGCGTCACCGAGGACCAGCTGCCGGCTAAAAACGCCGCGGGGCCGCTCGGACGCAAGGAGTTCGGTGCCCTCGCCCACGGGTGCCTTCCGTTCAGCTCGAACGGTCAGGGCATTCTGTTCCACGCCCAGATCGATCGAATCGACCTCCACGCCGGGCAGATCAAACGCGACGACATATTCATCACCTTCCCGCCAGGCGTCCATCGGCATCGCTGCCGGACGGGCCACGGTGCCCAGGACCTGCTCGGCGAGACGGTCCAGCTGGCGGAACGGATCTAACATCAACATGACATACCTCCTCGGTCAACGATGACCGGATCTATATCCGCTGACATAGATCTATATAGCACCGGTCACTTGGTGTGACAAGAGGTTTTCCCTCGTCGGAATCGGTTTTCCCGGAAAATTTGGGGCTGCGCAGAAGGTGACGTGGTCCCCTTCTTCAGCGCGCTGTAGGCGACGGGCCCCTCTTCCTCGATCACGTCATACCCAGTCGCGCTGCCGTCGAAGTGGCGCCAAGCGCACGTTCCAGACCGAGGACAGTCTGTTCCGCACCGGTCTCCGCCGAGCGGGGCTGCCTGTCTGCAGCTGGCAGTGAGCTGCCACGTCCATAGGGCTTTCCTCTCCTGATCTGTCAGGGCGCGCCGTACAACACTTGGCACGCGGGGAGCGCTGTTCCCGCTCGGCTGCGTGAATGCGTAGTCGCCCTGGTGGAAAGACGGGTACCTGCCACTGATGCTTGGGATACCGCCGATGCAATTCGCAGAGGGGGAACTCCAGAATCCCGCCCTCGGGCTGCCCTGACAGCGCTTAGCGTTCCCCCCATTACTCCCAGCCCAGCCATTCAATTGCCTCCTGTGTTATTTCGGGGGGAACCGCATGGCCGCCCCGGAACTCCCGGTAGGTGACGTTGTAGCCCTCTCTGTTTAGGAGCGGCACCAACCGGCGGCTGGTGCGGTCAATGGGCAGGACGTTGTCCCGGTCTCCGTGGGAAACGAAAATGTGGGGTCTGCCGGTCCGAAGCGCGGGAGGGATAAACCCGGGGGAGAAGGCAATGATCTTGGCAAAGAGGCCGCCGTTCGCCAGGCCCAGCCCCAACGCGTAGGAAGCTCCATCGGAGAACCCGCCGATCGCGATACGGTTCGGGTCAACGAAGACCAGTTGGAAGATCTGTTCAAGCGCCCGGTTTATCGCCTTGACGTCGGTGCCGAATACGCCGCGGACACCGTCCCAGGTTGAGGTTCTGGACGAGGGTGCGGCAAGGACGAGTCTGTGTTCTTCGGCATAGCCGGACAGCAGCCCCAGCCCTCCTGCCGCATCGCCTCCCGCTCCGTGAAGCAAGAGAGTAAGCGGTGCCGGCCGTCCTTGGCGCAACGCTGCGGGCACGTAGAGCAGGGTGTCCCGTGCCCGTTCAATACCTAGGTCATACTGTCCCGGGGCAGGTGCAGGGCCTGGTTCCTTGCCTGGCGCCGCGGTCAAGGCAGCGAGATTCCATGAGGCTTGCAACGGGAGGATCCATGGTTACTTGGGGGCAACGGTGAGGGCAGCCGCCGTTGGTGCAGCTACCCTCCCGAGATGGTTGGCAGGGCAACAGGCCTCTAATAGAAGGAAATGAGCTCTACAAGTTCTCCGACCCGGTCTTCCGGGTAGTTCCGGGCGATGTCGGCCTGACTGATGATGCCAATCAGGTCGTGGCCGTCGATGACGGGCAGCCGGCGGACCTGGTGCTCTCCCATGGTCCTGATTGCTTCCTCGATTGAGTCATCGGCGCCAATGGTGACCGGCTTGCCCTGCCCAAAGTCCCCCGCCTTGGCCGTGCGTGGATCGCCGCCTTCGGCGAAGCATTTGATGACGATGTCGCGGTCCGTGATCATGCCCTTGAGCCTGTTGTCCTCCCCGCAGATCGGCAGGGCGCCGACGTCCAGCTCTTTCATCTTCCGGGCCGCGGCTTCCAGGCTTTCATTTTCACCGACGCATTCGACGCCGCCGGTCATGATTTCACGTGCTGTCGTCATGGCGCTCTCCTCAAACTGGATGGCTGGTTCCGGACCGCGCCCGTGCCGCTGTCCTCTTTTGGCTCGGGCACGCCTTAACGCTAAGTATGCTGAGCGTCGGTGTCCAGAGCAGGAACGATGGCCGCCTTGGGCCAGCTGGCGACACGCGGGATGCCGTCCGCAACATCGTCACACCCCCGGAGGAGCACGGATGCATGACAGCTCCAACGGTGGAAGTGGCTATCCACGAACTGATGGATCTCGCCGGGAATCTTGTCTACGGACTGCTTTCGGAGCGGGGCCTGCTCGGTGACGGGCTGGACGTCGAGGAGTACACGGGGATCCATTCCTGGGTGGAGGGCCTCACCCGCTATACCGTCGTGCACTCCAGGACCGTGGCGGTGCTTTTCGATGACACACGCCTGGTGGATGCCATCCCGTTCCACCACGACCTGCTTGGCGCCGACGATCCGAAGAGCTTCTTCACCCTTCCGGAGTCGCGGCATCCCGATTAAGCTCCACAGTTGAACGGCTACCGAAAGGGCTAACAGATGGGCGCGTGGGGCTTTTTGCCTTTCGAGAATGATGATGCACTGGACTGGCTAGATGAGCTCGAGACCGGGGGTGCTGAGGTGGTGCGGGGTGCGCTGACGAACGCGTGCACTGGTTATCTGGAAGCACCAGAGGGCAGCGTCGCAGTTGCCGCTGCTGAAATCACCTCGGCCTGCCAAGGAAGCCCGCTAGACGATCTGCCGGAAAACGTGGCGTCATGGGTCACTGCTCACGGCGCGGAGCTTGGTCCCGAGGATGTGGAGCTCGCGCTGCAGGCGATTGCACGGGTAACCGGGGATGAATCGGAGTTGGCCGAGCTCTGGGACGACGCCGACGAACCGGAGTGGCGGGAATCCCTCACCGAACTTTCCGAGAGACTGCAAGCAGCACTGCGGTAGGTCAAGTTCACCGTGCTGTCAGGTGCCCGTCATCCTGCACTGGTAGGGTCCGGTCATGGATGAACTGCTGACTAACCTGACGGCGACCCCTGCCGCAAAGGTGACGGACTACGCCGGCCGGAAAGGCTTCGACGAGAACTTCCTGGGCTTGCCCGTTCCGTTGCCAGTCCTGGCCGGCGTGGATACGGCCCTGCTGCCCTACACACACTTCTCGGTGCTGATGCGCCTGGACAAGCGCCTCGCCGCTGTCACGGGCGTGGGTATCGACGGCGAGAAGCTGATGGACCTGGACCGGGCTGGAATACCTTGGAAGTTGGATCCCCGGCTTCCCGCAGGCCAGCAGACGGGGGAGCGGGTCTACGCCCGCAACGACATCGACCGCGGCCACCTGGTGCGCACGTCCTCCGTCGTCTGGGGCGACAGCGTGGCCGAGGCGCAGCTCGCCAACGAGGACACCTTCCACTACACGAACGCCGCCCCGCAGGCAGCCCAGTTCAACCAGGGCATCGAACTGTGGCTGGGCATCGAGGACTACCTTCAGGAACACGCCGCCCAGTACCGCAGCCGGGTCGTGGTCTTCACCGGCCCCATCTTCAGCGACACCGACCCGGTCTACCGGGGCGTGGACATTCCGCTGCGCTTTTTCAAGGTCGCCGCCTTCATCCACGAGGGGGAGCTGGCGGCCACCGGGTACGTGGTGGACCAGACACCGCAGCTGGCCGAACTGCCGGACGTACCGCGGCCCGGGGTCACCGAGGACGTCCCGCCACTGGGCCCGTTCCGAACCTTCCAGGTGCCCATCCGGGACATCGCGGTGCTGACCGAGCTGGACGTGGACCAGCTGATCGAGGTAGATCGGATGCCGATCGCCGCGACCCTCGGCGCCGCCCCGGTCGGGTCCACCTGGCGGAAGCTGGGCAACGTCGAAGACCTCGACCTGGACTTCGACCTGGAGGACTGAGGGGTACAGGAGAGGACGCCCCGAGCCACCGCCTTTTTGCCACTGCAGGATGCCGCCACTGCAGGACAAGAACCCGCAATCTCTATAGCCTTGGGATGTGGAGGGCCTATGACAGTTCGCAGCGCAGGCATTCTCCTGTACCGGCGGAGCCCGGATGGGCACTTGGAGGTTTGGATCGCCCATAATGGTGGCCCTCACTGGACCGGCATGGACACCCGCGCCTGGTCAATTCCAAAGGGACTATACCTCGACGGGGAGGACCCGCTGGTGGCCGCGCTGCGGGAGTTCGCCGAAGAAATCGGGACGCGGCGCCTCAGGCGTACTACCTTGAGCTGGGCGCTTTCCGGCAGCCTTCGGGGAAGGTCATCACCGCCTTTGCCGCCGAAGCGGATTTCCAGCCAGAGCAGATCACCAGCAACACGTTCCCGCTGGAATGGCCGAAGGGTTCCGGTGTTGTCCGGGAATATCCCGAAATCGACGATGCCAGATGGTTCAGAGAGTCCGAGGCGCGCAGCAAACTGGCGAAGGGGCAGGTACCGATCCTCGATGCCCTCGGCGAGTACCTCGGGAAGCTGGACGGGTCCTGAAGTGGGGAGCTCTCAGGCAACCTTGTTCTCCGCCGCTGGGTAGAAGCTACGAGCGCATGGCGCCGGTGTACAGCCTCGCTGTGCCGTTGAGCCCGGCGATGGCATCGTTGATCGTGCTGCGTATCATCTCGTACTGCACGTCATCCGGGACGGCCTCCACCTCTTTCCTGGCGTCCACGAAGTCGATGGCTTCCTGGGCCCGGGCCTCCAGGATGGCCCCTGCCAGGTGCACCATCTCGTGAAGGTGAGTGATGGCGTGCCGAATGTGCTCGCGCCCAGCTTCAGGGACGCCGGCCAGCAGCTCAGGGTACTCAGGGTCAACATCGTGGGCCGGGCCCGTCGCGGTGCCAACCGAGAGCCAGTGCTCCGCGGTGTCGTCCTCGTCGTCCTGCTTCCAGTAGATCTGCAGGTCCGTAATGGCGCGTGTGACCGGGTTTAAGGTTGTCGCCCTGATGTTCAGATTCCCGAACGGGCTCTCCTCCAGCATGACCCCGGCCAGGAATCCCAGCCGGCAGTGCGCGCTGAACTGGTCAGCCCACTCAAACCAGGGACGGGTGCTGGGATTCGGTTCATCCACTCCGGCGTTCATGACCATGTAGGCCACCGTGTTGAGCAGCTCGAAGGCCGTGTCCTGGTCGGCCGGGTCCAGGTCCCGGAAAATACTCTCGGCGACCTCATGAATCGCGGTCAGCTGCGCGGCAAGTTCTGCGACCATGTCCGCTTCGTCCTGGTCCTCAGCGGGAATCTCCTAGTGCGGCGCATCCATCCGCTGCACGCGCCCGGCAACATCAATCCAGTCCATGCCCTCCGAATCGGACCACACGGTCATCTGGAGCTGATCCGTGACGTCCAGGACGGTGCTGGCGGCCAACGGCTTGTCACCGGGCGCCTTGTAAGGACCGAAGTCAACGGACTCTAGGCCGCTCTCAGAGCACAGCTGCACCAGCTCGGCCACCGGGTCTTCGTCCTCATCGAGGGGATTCACCTCACTGTCCCACCCGCTGTGTCCGGTACCCTCGCGCACCGTGTCATTCAAGGCCCGGAAAACCAGGTTCGTGTCGCTGTTGCTCTGGTGGACCGGCACCGCGGTTTCGAGCAGCTTCACCATACCGGCGACACCTCCACGAAGCTGTCGCCCTCTCTTGCCATCTCCGCCAGCTCCAGCCCAAGGCCGGGGGCCTCCGAATCAACGGCCTGAATCCAGTCATCAGCGCGGCGGTCGCCCAGCCGGTCGATCCGCAGCCAGAGCCGCTGTCCGCTCTCGTCCGGGCCGCCGCCCTCGCGGTGGCCCCGCCACATGGTCAGCCACGCATCCTGCTCGCCGGCGAGGTAATTCCCCGGGAGCAGCGCCACAACGGAGACAGTGCCAGGATCGCGCTGGAAGAGCGGCTCGAAGTGGAGGTCCTCGAAGACATCTGCCAAGCCTGCTGCCAGGTCCCTGATGATGAAGCACGCTCGTGGATCCTGGGAGTCATGGCTCGGGCTGGTCACTAAGGTCTCCTCGTCGTCACTGCGCCTGTCCTCCAAGGCTTGTCGCCGCCCGGTGGCGACGGTTGTGGTCTCCGCCGTGCCATCAAAGGACCATCACACGCCTACTCGGCGATGTCCTCCGCCCACAGGTCCGGGTTTTTCTCCTGGAAGGTGCGCATCATGTCCACGCAGCGCTGATCATCCAGAACCACCACCTCAACGCCACGGGAACGCAGAAGCCCGAACTCGCCCTCGAAGGTTTGCGCTTCACCCACCACCACCCGGGGGATCTTGAACTGGATGATGGTTCCGGTGCACATGGCACAGGGGGCGAGGGTGGTGTAGAGCGTGGTGTCCCGGTAGCTCTTCTGCCGGCCGGCTGCGCGAAGGGCGGACATTTCCCCGTGCGCGATCGGATCGCCGTTTTGGACCCGTTCGTTGTGTCCGCTCGCGATGATCACACCGTCACGGGCGAGTGCTGCTCCGATAGGGATCCCGCCTTCGCTGAGGCTCTTTTGGGCGGCCTGATAAGCGGCTTCGAAGGCGGGGTCGTGGGCTGTCTGTGGATTTGGGGTGGCGGCTTGCTGCTGTTCTTGGGTCATGTGGTCATCTTCGCATGCGGCTATTTCCGACCGCTTCGGCAAACGCACTGGCCGGTGGAGGAGGTGCCATCGCGCCCGACGCTTTAGACGGCCTGGAGGTAGAGATAGTCGCCGGCGGCTTCCTCGAAGCCGAAGTCCATCCAGTAGCGCCGTAATGCGTCCGTGGCCGCCACATGCTCCGGAGACCCTTCCTCAAGCGGCACGGCCAAACCGCCGGTAAAGCTGCGATTTAACCGCCATCTTGGACTAACAGTCACAGTCATTGGTGGCTTGACGGTTTTCCTCCCGCCAGAAGGCCAGCCAGGTAAATCAGCAGTCCCCAGGAGTGACTCCGCCGCCTGCTCGGGGATGCTGTCCGCCAGCTCAATGGCCGGTGCGCATCCGGTCACGTGCGCAATTCATCAGGGCGGACAAGTCCAGCCCATAGGTCGGCCCTCCGCCGGAACCGTACTCCTCGAGTCGGGCCGCGCCGCGCTCGAAGAGACGGAGCGCGCCAATGCTGTTTCCCCCGGGCGGCGTGGGTGAGCCCGACGCAGATCTGGGCGAGACCCTGCCAGAGGTTGCGTTCTTCGGCCGGCCCGGCTTTCCAACGGGCCTCGAGTACCTCATGGGCGGCGAAGGGCCGGCCGGCCTCCACCAGACTCCGAGCCGAGACCAACGTCTGCGCCGGCGGCAGCGGCTCCTCCGAGACCGGCTCAACGCCGGCGCTTCCGTACGGCAGGGGCCGCCCAAGAGCGTCACGGGGGCGGGCCTGACGCGGGCGCCTTAGAGCGTCCCTATCCCTGTCACCGGTCATTGCAGTCTCCATCCTGGGCGTGGCTGGACCTTGTCAGGTTCATTAAACGGGCATTGGTACGGAACGACCAGCTGAACAACA
Source organism: Arthrobacter globiformis (assembly GCF_030817195.1). Lineage (NCBI taxonomy): Bacteria > Bacillati > Actinomycetota > Actinomycetes > Micrococcales > Micrococcaceae > Arthrobacter > Arthrobacter globiformis. The sequence continues at coordinate 2,535,903 of NZ_JAUSYZ010000001.1, forward strand.
AGCGGAGATCGTCAGCGTATGGCTCGCCGCGTCCTAACTCGACGGGTCTGAGCGCTTCCTGGGCCGCTCGAGTGAGTATGCCAGGAACGGCCACGGCGGCAACGTCGCACTCCGGGAACTGGGTGCCGCCGACGCCCGGCACCGGCAGCACTTCCAGTTCAGCATCTTGCAGGTCTTCTCGCCGACCACTCCGTCCGCGCAGGTGGATGCTGCCGAAGCCCAATTCAAGCGGGCGCTCCTGACCCGGCAGTCCGGCATGAACCTGAACTAAGAGCGGCCGCGCCGTTCCGAGCCGGCGTAGGTGGCGCTTGGCACACTTTGGCGGTGACATCTCTGCTGACGACCTGTCACCCCCCATAGTGATGGGCCCCGCATCTTCTGACCCATGTCAAGCGGTGCGGAGATCACTGGGTTGGTTGCGAGTGTGGATGCCCTCGAGTCGTAAACCCAGGGCGTCTACGCGGCTGTGGAATTTGCGCGCCAGTGCGTAGGCCTCCCGCGCCTCGTCCAGAAACTCCGCACCGGCAAGGTCGCCGGCCCAGTCCACCAGATCTGCGATCTTCTTCAGGTGCTACTAAGAAAACGAGGAGCGTCCTTCTCTGACAAGTGCATGCCATATCCCCCAATGGTTGTCGTCGGCGAGGCCCCAATCATGCCCGGCCAGACTGCTACATATACCAGTCGGCTTGTTTGAATAAGTTTTCTGATGGTCAGGTTTCGCGAGGCACGCAGCAGAACCGCCGTTTTTCGTCGTGCTCACACCCCGATAAGAATCGCTCAACGCGCTGCTATCCGGTATACGGATACGTGACTGCGCGCTGCCGCTGAGAATTCGCTCCGGTCCCAGTCTGCCCATCGGGATTCGAGCATAAATCCGGCCAGCCGGGCCATGAGATCCAGCTCGCTGGGCCAGATGTATCGGTGCGGTGTCCGTGCGATCCGGGCATCGCGGCCATCCGACAGCTCCGGGCCGAACCGCACATGGTGGGAGATGACGTGCTGGTGGAGCACATCGTAGGTGTCGACCAGGAGGTACCCGGGCTCGCTCACGGTTCCGCCATGTCCGGGTGGTAGCGAACGCAATTGGGGCACCCAGAGTTCAACGACGAAGCACCCGCCAGGTGCAAGGCGGCGGGCAGCATTTTGGAAGCAGCGGACCTGTTCTTCCTGGTCAAGGAGGTTGGAGATGGTGTTGAACACAAGGAATGCAAGGGAGAAACTGTCACCCGCCCGGGCCTCGGTCATGTCACCCGTGGACCACGGGAATGCGGGCTTCTCCGACCTTTTGACGGAGACGGGCGATCATCGCGTGAGACAGTTCGATACCGCTGACAGCGACCCCCGCCTCCGATAGGGGGATGGCTACACGGCCCGTGCCAATGGCAAACTCGACGGCCGGACCGTCGCCCGCGAGCTTTGCCAGGACCTCCACCGTCGGGCCCAGTACCTCGGCGGAGAACATTCCCTCGCCTGGCGTGTCGTACCGTTTCGCGGCCTCATCGTCCCATCTAGTAGACGCCGCGGGTACCGCCGTGGAGCGCTGCGATCCTGTCGGATCGACGGGATGGCGCGGGCTGCGGTGTATACGGGCGGTGAATGGAGACTCTTCAGGAGGTTCCGATGGGCATTCTCGTCGTTATCGGGCGGCTGCTTTTTGTGGCGCTGTTTCTGGTATCGGCCTACGGGCACCTCACCAGGCGGAAGATGATGGCCGGTTACGCCAAGAGCCGCGGGGTACCGGCAGCGGAGTTTCTCGTTGCTGCGACGGGCGTCCAGATGGCCGGAGGTTCGCTCATGGTCGCGCTTGGGGTTTGGCCAGACCTCGGTGCGTTGATACTGTTCCTGTTTCTCATAGTGACCGCCTTTTGGATGCACTCCTTCTGGAAGGAAAGTGAACCCCAGAACCGCGCCATGGAACGGGTGCAGTTTTATCTGGCACTGGCCGGCGCCGCACTCGTGATGTTTGCAGCGTTCGCCGCCTTGGGCCCTGGAATTAATCCCGGCATCACGGGCCCACTCTTCACCATCCGCTAATCATCCGATCGGGCCGTGAACAAGCCAGCGACGACGTCCGGTCGCTTCGTGGGTCCGGCGGCAACTAGCGATGGCGGGTGGCCAGCCAGCGTTGGCGGCCACCCGCCGCGGGTCCCACTGCGGAGTTGGTGTTACTCGAAGAACTCGATCCGCGGTTCGCCCTGGACGCCGGCGCGGTGCATGGCGTTCTTCAGGTCCGGGCTGGCGAAGAATGCCCGAGCGGTCGCAATGTCGTTGAAGTGATGGATCACCAGGAAATTGTTCGGATCATCTGCCATCCGGTGAACGGGCTGCTGGGTGACGCCACCGTTGTTCTGCATGGCGCCTAGCGTCCGCCCAGCCGGAATTCTGTCCAGAGCGGGTAGTGGTCCGAGATCCGCCAGGAGATTTCGTTCTTCGTCAGTCCGGTCAATACGTGGGGGATGAAGTCGAAGAACCCGGCCCGCTGGTTGTAGGCGATGCCGTCCAGCAGGGGCGCGCCGTCGGGTTCGGAGAACCAGGCGATCTGGTCGTAGAAGTGGTTGGCGTGCATTGACGTGCGTTTGGGCGGTCAATAGCGTGAGCGTGTCCAACAGGAGGCATCATGTGGGAGTCGGTGACCGAGGGCGGTCCCGATGAACGTTCCCTCGGCGGACCGGCTGGGTTTGCTCGGGCGATAGCCTCTCTGCCATCCTGTGCACCGCCGCTGGTACGCTCGGCGTGTCACCAGTTCGCAGGGAGCTGAGCATGCGGGAGCAGAGGGACGTCGTTGTCATTGGGGGTGGCCAGGCCGGGCTCGCGATGAGCAGCGTCCTGCAGCAGCGAGGGCGCGAGCATGTCGTCTTGGAGCGTCGGCGAATCGGTGAACGTTGGCGCACCGAAAGATGGGATTCGTTGCGCTTTCAGTTCCCGAACTGGACGCTCCAACTGCCGGGCTACTCGTTCCGGGGAAGCGATCCCGGCCGATTCGCGCACTACAGCGAGATCCTTCGGGTGGTGGAGGACTACGCGGTGAGTACGCAGGCCCCGGTGCGCGAGCATTCCGAGGTTCTCGCCCTCACAGGACGTGGCGCGGGCGAGGGCTTCGAAGTGACACTGGCCGAAGGTTCCATCCACGCGCAACGCGTAGTGATCGCAACGGGGCCGTTCCAACGTCCGCGTATCCCCCAACTGGCCCGTGACCTCCCACCGTCGGTGCTGCAGATCGACCCCACGCGTTACAGGTCACCTGAGGCGTTGCCAGCAGGCGCCGTGCTCATGGTGGGCAGCGGCGCCTCAGGCTGTCAGATCGCCGACGAACTGCTACATGCCGGGCGCCGCGTGTACCTTTCAGTAAGCCGGCACCGGCGCGCACCGAGACGCTTCAGGGGCAGAGACGTCTACTGGTGGCTAGAGGCACTGGGTCGTTTTGCGCAAACAATAGACACCTTTCCCGATCGTCAATACCCACCTTCCACGGTCGTGACCGGTGTGAACGGCGGATACGACGTCAACGTTCGGCAACTGGCCGCGGACGGCGTAACCGTGATCGGCAGGGTCATCGGCGCATCAGGCCGAAACCTCGCTGTCCAAGCCAACGCGAACCAAGTACTCGATGAGGCCGACCAGGCCTACACCGGCTTCTTGTCGGCAGCGCGTCAGTTCATCAGCACCAACGGGATCGAAGAGTGGCTCGAGCAGGAAGAGGCGGAAGAACCGATCCATCTCCCCGCCGTGGAAGAGGTCGACTCGCTGAATCTCGCCAGGGAAGGCATCACCACGATCATCTGGGCGACCGGCTATGCCTACGACTTCGACTGGGTCAAGATCCCGGTGTTCGACAACCGCGGTCGGCCCATCCAACAGCGTGGCGTCACTCCGGTTCCTGGGTTGTACTTCCTCGGGCTGCACTGGATGCACACCTTCAAGTCAGGCCTGCTCTCAGGTGTCGGCGCGGACGCAGAATTTCTCGCCGGTCACATGGCTCGAGGCTCGGACAGGTGACTCGCCAGCGCTGTCACAGTCATCTCTATCAGCAAAACCGCCAAACCAAGCCTGCTAAAACTGCCATGCTTGGGCTGACTTCTCGCCGAGCACTGCGGCGGCACATGTCGATGCAGCGAGGCCCACTTCAACCGCGCACTTCTCACCCGACAGTTCGGCATGAATCTGAACTGGGGGCTGCTATCCGGTGACGTTTTCCCCGTGACGGGCGGCGAGTGGAAGGTCGCCCATGGACGTCCTACCGGTTCGAACTGCTCTCCTACGACGTCGTTGGCGACGTGGCCTACAGTCTTCGCGGCGGTAGACCTGGGTCGCCCGCAGGACGAAACTGCGTGGTTCTCCGTCCACCGGGGCCGAGATGTGTTCCAGTCCCGGGGTGGCGAGAACGTGAACATGCCCGACCTCAAATTCACCATCACGAGCGCTCCGTCCTACGTGGCCGAAGGTGACAAGCTTCGGTTCACCGCCGAGGTTGCCGAGTACAATCCCAACTCGTGCCTGTTCTTCCTCACCCCCGTATCCACCACCGTTCGGAAGAGGCACGGTCCTCGCTAAGAGAGGGAAGCCAAAAAGTTCGGTTCCGTCAGGGCCGGGAAATCCGGGTCCTTGCAATGCCCCGTCGAGGGGCGCCTCTTGCCATCCCGGTGCCCACGGCTGAAGCGAAACTCTGACTGGAGGGCTCATGCTGTCGTTCGAACAGGCCAGAGCGATCGCTTATGAGGCCTCGCCCCCACCTGGGAATCAGGGGAGTCCGGCGAATACACGGTCGCCGACTACGGCTAGGAGGACGAGACGGCGTGGCTTCTCATCGACGGCGGGAGCAAGTTGGTCATTGACGTCGACTACTCCTGCCAACTCATCGGTCGGGGGAGCACCTTCGTTGACAAGAGGACCGGGGAGATCTTTTCCCTGACCTGCCTGGAGGACCCGGACCACTTCGACGCAATGACCTCTGTGGGACACCACGCCGACGAAGACCTCTGAGCTACAGCGGTGGTTCGATCGCGTGCAGGTGCAGGATCGTAACCTCAGCGTGGTCTGTGGAAGGAAACCCGGCTTCGGCGAGGATTCTTTGGAAGTGGTCGCTGGCGAAGCGGGCCCTGAAAAGCTCCTCGGACTCCCATACCCCGACGAGATATAGCGCTCGACAGCGCAATGATGACGCAGCTCTCCAGGCGGCCCGCCGGCCTCCATGATTACCTTGTGAGCCCGGTCGTATGCGCGGGTCAATTCTTCGACGTCACCGCGAAATCGGGCGATCAAAAGTGCGGAGGGCTTGAAGTTCCCCGCGACACAATGGCCAGCACGCTTTGAGTGCCGGCCTCTGTGTCGCACGTCGGTTAGGGAACTGCGGGCACAGAGCCTGACTGGTTTGTACCTGGCGGACAAGGAGGCCGTTGAGTCGGAGGCGAGTCGCTCCCCGGAGGTCCGGGAGATCGTGGCCTCCATCTTCTGAGAGTTTGACGAACGTGACTTGCTCGGTCCAACGCAGGGGATGCGCAGTACCGTACGCCATCGGCGCGAAATTCGGATACCCCGACCGGCCCGTGATCGCTTTCGCCGGTGACGGGGCGATGCAGATGAACGGACTCGCCGAGCTGATAACGATCCAGCGGTACTGGCAGGAATGGTCCGATCCCCGGCTCATCGTAGCCGTACTGCACAACAATGACCTGAATCATGTCACCTGGGAACTGCGGGCCATGGGCGGCGCCCCCGCCTTCCGCGAATCGCAGTCCTTCCTGATGTGGACTACGCCCGCTTCGCCTCAAGCCTCGGCCTGCAAGGCATCACCCTCAGCAACCCCGACGACGTCGGCCCTGCCTGGGAGAAAGCCCTCACTGCGGACCGGCCCACCGTTCTGGATGTGCATACCAATCCAGATGTCCCGCCGGTCCCCCCGCACACCACATTTGAGCAAGCTTTCAACACCGTCAAGGCCTTCCAAGGGCGACGAAAGCACCTGGGGCATCATAAAAGAGAGCGTTAAGACCAAAGCGCAGGAACTGCTCATGGACAAGGAACCCTAAGCAGCCGTATTCGCGGGCTAAGCCGGCGTTCTGTTCGCCGGCGGCGACCCTCTTCCGTAGCTCGTTGCCTTCCCAGGGCGAAGGTGCTTTGCTGCGTCCGCGGTGGCTCCTCGGGGCTTTCGCCAGGGCAGTGCCTTCCTGCGAGGCGGTCCATGCTGTGCACGACGAGGGTATCGCCGTCCCCGCTGAAGCGAAGGAGTTCCTCGAGCTGGAGCCGTTTGGTGTCCTTGCCCGAGGCTTTGTCCGTGTAGATCCTGTCCAGCTGGATCCCTTCGAGCATATCTGTGCGCTGCTCGGTCATATTCGATTCTGATCGAAATCCAAGGGCAGTGGGCTAGTGGGAGTACGGAACGTAGATCAGGAGTTCCTGGTCGAGGTAACCGAACGATCCGATGCACGTCTTCCGCAAACATTAATAGGTCCTTGTCGCAGCCCAAGCGCGGTGCATTGCTGTCACGGAACAGGGCTTCCTGCGGCAACGAAACGGCGACCAGCTTAGTCCGTCCCAAGGTCTTCGCAAGGTTTCCCCGTGGTGTCAGGACAACGGTGTAACCGTTCCGGGCTCGGAGTTCCATTGGGCAGCATTCGAACGCTTACGTCAGTGCATTAACGCTCGCGGTGGACATTTTTTCTTCCTCGGGCTTGCTCACGGGGCCTTTTTCTTCCAGATGACAAGGAGGTCATCATGCGCTTAATCATTCGGTTTTTCACTCCGCTTATTCTCCTTCTGGCGATGCTTCTCCCCGTCGGCGCGGTATCCGCTGCCCCCGCCGACACCGCCGTGCAGCCGATCTACATCGCCGACCTAGGCAACAGTCGGATCGTCGAGATTGCCCCGGACGGCACCCAGACCACCATCGCCGCCGGGCTTGTTAACCCGCACGGGGTGGCGGTGGATGCCGACGGAAACGTCTATATAGCCGAGGCCGGCCGTAGCCGGGTGCTCAAGGTAACCCCGGACGGCATCCAAACCACCGTTGGTAGCGGGTTTGTTTCCCCGTTCGGGGTGGCAGTGGACGCGGACGGTAACGTCTACATCGCCGACGCCGGAACCAACGAGGTTGTTAAGGTCACCCCGGGCGGCACCCAAACCACCGTTGCCACCGGGCTCTCTGTCCCCCTGGACGTGGCGGTGGACGCCGACAGAAACCTCTATATAGCCGAGACCGGCGCCAGCCGGGTGGTCAGGGTCACTCCGGGCGGTACCCAGACCACCATCGGTGCCGGGATCGTCTCCCCGCTCGCGGTGGCGGTGGACACCGGGGGAAACGTCTACATCGCCCAAGCCGGCATCAACCAGGTGGTGAAGGTCACGCCGGACGGCATACAAACTACCGTCGCGGCCGGGCTCTCCGCCTCCCAGGGGGTAGCGGTGGACGACGGCGGGAGCGTCTACACCGCCGACACCTTCAACAACCAGGTAATTAAGGTGGCTCCTGATGGCACCCAGGTCATCGTCGGCGCCGGGCTCAACTTGCCCACCGCTTTGGCGGTGGGCCCCGCCGCCGCAGATGACGCCACCCTGCTGGCTGACCTGCATGCAGCCGTGCAGGGCGTGGGCCCGGGCACCAGTCTCGCCGACAAGGTTTCTGCCGCCCAGACCTCTCTGGCCTCGGGTGATACTGCCGGCGCCTGCACAACCCTGGGCGTGTTCATCAGCGAAGTACAGGCTCAGACCGGCAAAAAGATCCCGGCCGTTCAGGCCGACGAGCTCATTGCCGACGCCCAGCGCATCCAAGCCGTGATGGGCTGCTGACCCAACGGCCGCCTGGTTGGCCTGCGGAAAGCCCCGCAGGCCAACCAGGCCGGACGGACCGCCGGCAACTTTGGCCTTGGCCGTCGCGTAAGACGATCCCTTACCCCGGAACGCTTCCGCCGATCGCGCGGCCGATACAAAAAATGTCATTTTCAGGGACGCGTTTCAACGGTTTCTCCGGCTACGTCGGCATCCACCGCGAGTTCGTCCTCGGCCGGACGGACCCGGCGGCCCTCAACAGCATCCCAACCACTGTGATCGGATAGCGGGGATTTGGCGGCGCTGGACTCCATGACGCGGTAGAGGTGGCTGGCGAGGGTGCGCTTGAGGCAGCGGCGGATGTCGCGGCGCGTTTTGCTGTGCCGAATCCGATGAGCAGGTGAGATTTGCCGGTGCCGGAGTCATGAATCAGGCACAGGGGTGCGGCTTTGCGGATCCAGTCCCCCGTCGCGAGGGTGTGGACAGTCGCCGGGTTGATGTTCGGGTTCAAATCGAAATAGAAGCCACCGAGCCACTTATCCCGGCCCAAAGTTGGCGCTGAACAGCTTTGGGGGACGGGCAACACAGGCCTGGACTTCAGCGCGAGAGTGCCCCTTCTCGGCCCTCGCTTTACGTGACGGCCGTTATCGGATCTTATGCAGGACGAGTGGAAGTAAATGAGATAACTCCGGCCCCATGACGACCCCGGCGTTTTGGCTACGGAAAGAAGGAGCAAGCCTTTTAGGGGGAAGCGGTCCTGCTTCATGGCAGTTTCAAAGTGGTCACTCTCTTGACCATTTTTCGCGGTTGATTTCATTTTGGCTTCCTCACAACAGCCAGATACGAGACTTAGCTGTAGGACCGGGCAGGCGATCCTGATGTCCGGAGCGCCTCTCAGCGCCGCGACGGGGCGTAGCCGTGAAAATTCCTGCCGGGATAACGAGGACCCAGCCGGTGCTGCCACCCCGGAGTTAGGACGACGGAGCTCCGCGTCGGGGGGACTGCGAGGGCCTGTCGGCCACCAGATTGTCGTCGACAAAGACACCGGCCAAGACTACCCTTTCACCGTCCGAGAGTGTTCCGACAATGGAGACGGAGATAGCGGAAATGGGAACCCAGGAAAATGTTGAACTGATTCGGCGCGGCTACGAGGCCTTTGACGCCGGGGACATGGATACGTTGCGCGAACTGTTCGCCGAGGATGCGGTCTGGTACGGCGCCGGCACCGGCGCACTATCAGGGATCAAACAGGGACGTGATGCCGTCCTGGCTTACTTCGGTGAACTGGCGACGCGCTCGAACGGAACCTTCAAGGTGACACTTCAGGAGCTCATTGGAGGCGACAACCACGTTGTGGGCCTGCAGCACAACCACGCTGAGAACAACGGCAAGACCCTGGACACGGACGGTGCCCTGACCTTCCAGGTCCGGGACGGCAAGGTTGCCGAGGGCCGGGAGTTTTACGCCGACACGGCGCAGGGAGACGCCTTCTGGGGGTAGGCAAAACCAAGGGGCCCGGCTGGTCCTTCGCGGAGCAGCCGGGCTTATCGCATGCAGTCAGCCGGTGATGCGCAGCCGCTCGGGAGTCCTGCGTTGCCGGCGGCGCCGCGGGCAAAACCCAACGGCAGCGGCGGGCCGAGCTCGGGCCGCACGGGTGCCGGGACCGGGGCTTCCTGGTTGGCGCGGGACATGGGGTGCCGAGCAGCTGCGTGTGGTCGCCGGTGCGCAGCCAGTGCGGGGACGCGGCGATCAGCGGTGCGTTCTCCACGACGGCGGTGTCGTCGAAGGTGTGCCAGGGCGTGAAGGCGTAACCGTCCAGCAGCGGTCGGCTCACCCATTTGGCCGCGGCCGCGTCCGTCCCCGAGCGCGAAGTCGGCGGCGAGGGTGAAGAACTGTTCGCTCACCCATATTTACTCCAGAGCATGCGGAGAGGCAACAGCCACTGTAAGGGACCCTGCCCAAACCAGGAAGCTTCTGCGTGTGGTCAGGTGGTCCAGCAGTGCTCACCATCCTTGGCAGTGCGCCTTCAATTCACAACGGCCGTCGCCTCGATAGTTCTTGTTCGGCAGCGACCCGCATTAGTCTGAAATGGCGTCTTGCCTTAGGTGCTCGCCCGGTTCCGGGGGCATCGGCGGCGTCCTCATGCTCGCTTGCCCACCGGCGCATCACTTCAATCCGAGTATGGTCAGCGGACTTCAGGTCCCGTTCAAAGTCCGACAAGGATTTCCACCATATGGTCGCGTGGTCCTGCATATTCTTGATCGCGTCTTCAATCCAATCATCCGCCCCGATGGTCACGGGCTTGCCCTGACCAAAGCCCCGGCCTTTGCCGTGCGCGGGTCGCCTCCCTCAGCGAAGCATTTGATGACAATGTCGCGGTCGGTGATCATGCCTTTGAGCCGGTTTTCCTCCCCGCAAATAGGCAGGGCGCCGACGTCCAGCTCTTTCATCTTCCGGGCTGCGGCTTCCAGGGTTTCATTTTCACCGACGCATTCGACGCCGCCGGTCATGATTTCACGTGCTGTCGTCATGGCGCTCTCCTCAAACTGGGTGGCTGGTTCCGGACCGCGCCTGTGCCGCTGTTCTCTTTTTGCTCGGGCACGCGTTAGCGCTAAGGATGCTGAGTGTAGGTGTCCAGACCCTGAAAAGTCGGACTCCCTGACGCGCCCCAGGCCTGAACCAGACGGCCGCTACGGGGCACGCCGAGCGACACGCGGGACGGCGCCGCAAGGCTGTCACTGCCCGCTGGGAACATGGCCTCATGACGGCTCCAGCAGTTGAGGCGGCGATCCACGAACTGATGGATCTCGCCTGGAATCTTGTCTACGACCTGCTTCAAGAGCGGGGCCTGCTTGACGACGGGTTGGACGTCGAAGAGTACACCGGGATCCACTCCTGGGTGGACGGGCCGACCCGGTACACGGTGGTCCACTCAAGACAGGTGGCGGTCTTGTTCCTTGACACCCGGCCGGTGGATGCGATCGTGTTCCATCACGATCTCCTCGGCGCTGACGACCCGACGAGCTTCTTCAGCATCCCTGAGTAGCCAGAAGACTGTCCGCAGCTCAGCCACTGGCAGCCTGTTTGCGGGCCAATCGAGCTCCACGGCCGGGCAAAACGTGGACTCTCGTACTAAGCTCAAGCCACTAAGGGTTATGAGACCGTGCGCGGAAGTCTCGACGTGGCGAAGACGCCGCGTTCGCATCGCTGGCGTTAAAATGCCGTGGCCCGGGACATTGGGGGACATTCCGGGCTACGGGGATCACTGTAAGCGCAATCAGGCTAAAGCGCCCAAACGCCACGATATAAAAGCCAAATGCTCGGGCCGGTTGTCGGCGGTAGGGGCCTAGAGAGGGATGATCTTGAGCCAACCTTGAGCTTGACTGTGTATATCTGATCGGTTGAGTTACGATCGGCGGGTTTGCTATTGAAAGGTAATCCCGCTTTGGATTTCGCCCGTTACCTGGTCGGCTTAGCCGCTCTCATGAGCATCATGCTCTTATCTCTGTTATGCGCGCACTTCCTTTTCAGGTGGGAGTTCAATCGCCAATACCGGTCTAAGAAGCCGGTCGAGCCCGGCCCGGTGGATTAGGCATGCCCCATACAATCCGCACCGCCGGCGGCCGAGGTGGCTCGCCCACGCGTTCCTGGGCGTTCTCGCCGCCGCTTGTGCGGTGGTCGTGTTCCTTGCCATCGCCTCGGGTTAGAAAGTGCAGCCGCAGCGGAGCTAGGGATTCGGGCCGGGCCGGGATCGGCAGAAACTCCTGTATCCAGCTCCACAACCGCCAGGCATCTTTCCTGGCTAACCCTCGCCCGGGGGGCACAGCCCAGCAGCGACGTCCCCGAACCGGCGGACCGGCCTTATAGTTCTTGGTGCTGGAGTCCGAGCATTTCTTCGACCTGTGCCCTGAGCGCGCGTGGACGGAAAGGCTTGGTGAAGACCGCGTTGGCACCGGCTGCGAGCAGCGTTTCTGACAGGTCGTCACGTCCGGTGAGCATCAAAATGTAGACCTTACTAAAGGCCCTGATCCGGGCAATGACTTCCAGGCCGCTGACATCGGGAAGACCGAAGTCCAGGATCACGATGTCAGGGGAGTGCCTGCTTACCGCTTCGACGCCACCGGCGCCTGTGGCGGCGGTCCTGACGGCCACTCCTGAGAGGCCCAGGACTGCTTCAATGAGGCCCCTCATGTCCCCGTCATCCTCAATCACAACAGCGGTGCGCGTAAACGGCATCACAACATCCCCCTCAGGCCGCCCCAGCACTGCCCTATCAACGAACTCTATCGAATCAACTCAGCCGGCGGCGAGGCCACGATGCCATCAGCTTCACTGTAGCTGCAGGAACAGAGATCGCCGACCTCCGGTCCGGGTTTGCCAATGGACGGCAGGTTGGGTGGCAGAAAAACTCAACAGGGGCGGTCGACACAGCGGATGTATGTCCTGACAATATCTGCCCGCAAGTTTTCTCTAGGTTCCCTCTGCGCAGGATGGTGCTGTGTAAAAACAATGTTGGGGAGCAATTATGGATTTCACTGAGGTTGCCGTTCTGCCGCTGAACCGTCGGCAATTCGGGCTCATCGTGGGAGGCGCGGCTCTCCTGCTGGTGGGTGGCGGGGCCTACGGCGTCGTGTCCCGCAGCAGACCCGGAGGCGGAGCCGGGCTCGCCACGGCTTTCGGCATGCTGTCCTTGGTTGACGCCGGACGCCTGGCCAGGCTTGATGCGCAGGGGCAGCCTGCTGCGAAGCCGCTCGCCTCGGCAATTTCCCAAATCACGGGCGGCCCGCGCAGAAGCGCGGGCCAGCCCGGGGTGCAGCCCGTTTCCGTGCAACAGGGCTCCAGCACCGTGGCCGATCACCATGACGGCGACCCTCTTCTGGGTTCTGACTGGCCGCAACCGGGCAACTTAACATGGGGCGACGTCGTCGTGCTCGAAGTGGCGGTGAGGAATGACCGCCGGGAACCGGTGCTGTTCAGCCCGGGGCAGTTGCGTCTCAAGCTGTTGCCCTCAGGAATCACCGTAGCCCCGCAGGACTCCGACCGCGGTCCGGGCGCGATAGCCGCCGGCGCCACCGAAGTGGTCTGGATCAGCTATCTTGCCCCGCACGAAGCGGTCGCCATGCAGATCGAATACTCGGGCCCGGAAACCGACGCGCCGCAGTCGCTCCCACTGCCGCTGCTGACCATCGCCCAGGTAAAGTCATGAGCCCCCTGGACATCCACGTCAACGACGGTTTCGTTCCGATGGTGGACGGGTCGCTGGTGTACCACCGGGGCTTCGGGGACCGCCGCACCGCCCTAAATGACCCGAGACCGGCGCTGGCGATGAGCCCGCGCGTCATCACCGCGAACGGGCGGGTGGTGGCCAGCCGCACCTATCCGCTAAGCGCCCCGCCGCCACCTCACGGCCGACCGCAGCCGCTGCGCCCCGATCCGGCAAACAGGGGGGAATACCTGGCCCGTCGAGGACACTGGGCGAGCTACTTTCCGGAGCGGACGCTGATCGCCGAGACGGGCAGCCTCATTCAGATCGTGCTGCACAACAACCTCGCCCAGCCGCATGAAATCCGGTTCCACCGTGCCGGGCCGGGCGGGGCCGACGTCGGCTCCGGACCCGTCGCCCCGGGAAAAACCAAGCTTCTGCAGTTCCGGGCGCCGCTTCCCGGGACCTATGTGTTCACCGATCCCGGTAACCAGCCCGTAGAACGGACCCTGGGCCTGTACGGCGCGCTGGTGGTCATCGATCCCGGAAACGCCTGGCGGCTTGCCCCCGGTGCGGCCGAGTTCGAGCGGCAGTGGCTGTGGTTGTGCCATGACGTGGATTCCAACTGGGCGCGCATTGCCTCACGGGGAAAGACGGTTGACCCGCTGGCCGTCCCGGCGGAGCCGGACTATTTCACCATCAACGGTTCTTCGGGGTTCCAGTCGCTGGCCGTCAGCACCGACAAGGAACTGAACGAACGCCGCGATCAGGACACCCTTGCCTCCGGGTTCCCACGGGAAACCGACGTGCGGAACTTCAGCGCCTCCCCTGCCGCCGGTGCCATCCGCACCGGGCAGCTGATGAGAATGGTCAACGCCGGCATCGTGGACCACCAGTTGCACTACCACGGCAATCACGTGTGGACCGTTCGCGCCAACGGCATCGATTTCCCCCGCTCCAACGGCCATGTCACAGCCCAAGGGGATGTCGTCCTGCAACAGTGGGAGGACACCGTCCAGCTGCAGCCGCTGGAGCGGAAGGAATCCATGCTCTCCGTCCGCCGTCCCCCGGACGTGGTGGACGCCGTCTGGAATGCGCGCAACGAGGACTGGAAATATCCGATGCACTGCCACGCGGAGCCGTCCCAGACTGCGCACGGTGGCTTGTACCCTGGCGGGCTGGTCGCGGACTGGGTGCTGGCCGGAACAACGACACCTGCGCCTGGAACACCCCCCACAGCTGCGGATCCCCACCAGCTGTTCCGAAGCCAGGTGGACTTCGCTTCAGACCAGCCCCACGAAGGTTCCCCGGAGACTGAGTTTCCGCAACGGCCGGACGTGGCCAAGGAGTTCGACTTCTTCAACCGGAAAATGACCTTCCCGGACGGCTCGGAGCACGAAGTGTGGAGCTTCGAGGCCGACAAACTGGGTCGCCAGTTGCCGGGCTCGACGCTTCGGCTGACGGAGGGGCAACTCTTCCATGGCACGGTCAAGCCGGGCAAGCGCGTCCACACCATCCACTGGCACGGCATCGAACCCGATCCCCGAAACGACGGCGTGGGCCACACGTCCTTCGAGGTCACGGGACACTACACCTACCAGTGGCGGCCGGAGTTCGGTGTAGCCGGCAACCCCAACCGCGGGGCCGCGGGCACCTACTTCTACCACTGCCACGTCAACACCCCGCTGCACGTCCAGATGGGCATGTTCGGCCCCATCGTGATCGATCCGCCCAACACTGGTGCCTCCCGGTGGCCCGTCGGTGCCCGCCGACACTCCATAGACGGCCCGCTCTACGACATCGAGACCGAAACCCTGATCGCGCCCTATTCCCTCGATCCACGGTGGCACGAACTCAACCACGCCGCAGGACTCAACGGCGAGGACGTCGGCCTGAACCGCTTCGAACCCAGGCACTTCTTCCTCCTCGGCGGCGCCATAGCCCACCGGCCAGTGGGTGACAACATCGTCTGGGCCATCTCCGCGATGAAAGCCAACGTGGCGGGAAATGGAAAACACCCAACCCTTGTGCGCATGCTGAACGTGGATTACTTCCCCACACTCACCCGGATCACCGACTCCGCGGGCCGCCCCGCAAAAATCGCCGAGCTGATCGCCCACGACGGCCGGCCCTTCTGGAACACCCCCAGCCCCACAGGACCCGCGGTCCAGCCCTCGGTGGCCGGCCAACCCCTGCTGACCAACATCATCAAATCCGGCGCCGCCGAGAAGTTCGACTTCCTGCTGCGCCCGCCGACACCCGGAAAGTACACCATCAGCATCCAATTCCTGCACTGGATCACCTCGGAGGTCCTCGCCACTAAGACCGTCACCGTCACCGCAGCCTGAATCCTTGCCCGCTGCTCATCAGACCGGTGGAACAGCTCCGACGTAAGCGTAAGCGGGACTGCATGGAAAAATTCTGAACGGCAACAGGCCTTCGTGCCCGACACCGCCCAGATGGGTGGCGCTCAGCGTCTCACCTGGGCTTCACCGCTGCCGCTTGATGTAACGCAAACCTGGCGGTTGCGCCCTGCGCACGCTCATCCCAGCGCCATCCCGGGTTAAAGGATGGAGCCCGGGACATTGGGGGGCGTTCCAGGCTACACGCCTACTGTAAACAGCCAGACGTCCACAACCTAAACGCCCGTCCAAAGCTCAAAGGGCCGGTGTTGGGATGCCCGCATGCTCTGCCCGATCTCTCATCTGACGATGCCCGACTGGAGCACAGCGGTCGTCTCATAACCCTAGGGATATGAGACGTCTCAGCCCTTCGCTGAGGGCGGTCGTGACTCCGCTGGTGAGGTCGCTTGAGGCGTGCCGAGGTAAAACGAACTTGATTTTTCCGGAGTGGTCCGGCGATAGAGGGGATCAGTTCATGGTAGAAAGAGCAGACCATGAACACGGGGGGACGTTGTGATGGAGCCGGTTAGATTTATTGATCCGTTTGAGGTTGAGGAACCGGCTTCGGTGGCGCCTGTCCCAAAACCAGCCCCCGCCCCTGGTCTTCCCGCCGGACCACCGGCGGCTCTTCTCTTTTCTTCCCAGGGCCGTGAACGCGAAGTGCAACGGCTCATCCCCGGGAACGTCCAAGCCGTCCGCAATGCGCGATGAGACTGCGGAGGGCTTCGGGCGCGATGCGCTCAATGTGGGGGAGGTCCGCCGGGATTTTAGAAGGCAGGGGCAGACTGGGTTCCATGGTCCAAGGGAATCGAAATGTCCACCCGATGCCGCGAAACCCAACGGGACCGGTTCGGAAGCGGCCGGGCAGGTCGAAGGCTCCTTGAAACGTGACCTGATCGAGGAAGCGCTGACGAGGCTGGACCGGGAACAGCGTGAGGTGCTGGTGGCGCTGCATTATCGCAAGGTCCCGGTAAGCGAACTGGCCATGCACCTGAACATCCCAACCGGCACGGTAATTACCTGTGCCCTCTCCGCGCTGAGGGCCATCCACAGATTCCTCAAGGACAGCCCCCAGCAGTAGCTGGCCGGGGGCATGCGGCAGCTGGTCAGCTGCTGCTTGGGCTTTGATGGCCCGGCCCCTGTAGTTGCTTTTGTCGCGCCGGCCGGGCCCGCTGAACGACTGGCGGGCAGACTCCTGTCATAACCGGACGGTGACCTTCCCGATGACCAGGGTGCCCAGCACAGCGGCGGCATCAACGTCCAGCACGGTTTCGGTGATGACCAGGTTGTCCCCTGCGATGACCAGGACGCTGCCTTGGGCAGCCTGCCGCCCGCGAGATCAGACACTGCGCCAAGCCTGAGACCTGATCCTGGCCGGAGCAGGTATGGACACAGGTAATCCGCGGGCCTACCGTCGGTAGAAACGGTGGCAGCCGGACTCTTGCGTTAGGGGCTGTCGCTGTGCGCTTCTGGCAGCCCGCCCCTTGATCAGGAGGAGAGCATGCAAACAGTCGAAGAAACCATTGACGTCGAGGTCCCGGTGCGCACCGCGTATGACCAGTGGACCCGGTTCGAGTCTTTCCCCAATTTCATGTCGAGGGTGGACTCGGTCACCCAGCTCACCGACGGGACGAATCACTGGGTGGTGGACATCGACGGGGTGAAACGGGAATTCGATACCGAAATCATTGAACAACGCCCCGGTGAGCGGATTGCCTGGCGCAGCACTGACGGTGAGTCGCACGCCGGCGCCGTGGCCTTCACACCGCTAAAGACCGGGATGACACGGGTGTGGGTCCGGTTGGAATGGGCACCGGACACCTTCACCGAGAAGGCCGGGGCCGCGCTGGGGTTCGACAACATGCAGGTCAGGGCGGACCTGCGCCGCTTCAAGGACTTCATCGAAGCCAGAGGCACCGAAACCGGCGTCTGGCGCGGAGAGGTCCACTAGAACCAACCCACCCAACAGGACAGAGGAGCATAGGATGACCACCGCACGCGAGATCATGACCGGCGGCGCTGAATGTGTGGGCGAAAACGAAACTCTGGAACAGGCTGCACGGAAAATGAAAGACCTGGACGTCGGATCCCTGCCGATCTGCGGGGCAGACGACCGGCTCAAGGGCATGCTGACCGACCGGGACATTGTCATCCGCTGCCTGGCCGACGGCGGAGACCCGCGCACCGCCACCGCCGGGGAGTTTGGCCAGGGCAAGCCGGTGACCATCGGCGCTGAGGACTCGATCGAAGAGGCGATCAAGACGATGCAGGACCATAAGGTGCGCCGGCTGCCGGTGATTGACGGGCACGACCTGGTGGGGATGCTCAGCCAGGCCGACATCGCCCGGAATTACCCCGAGGACCGCGTCGGGGAACTCGTCGCCTTCATCTCCTACTAAGAACCCGCCCGACGGCGAGCCTCTGGAGGCGATCAGGGGCGGGAGAGGTTCTTATCGTGTCCGGGCTGGGCGGCCTGTTGGCCTCCTGGTGTCTGGTAAAAGACTCTCAGTACGGCTCCGCTGCCATGCACGAGCGACCGACCAATGGCGGGTCGGATATCCGGGCCGGGCCCGGAGGCCCGGGCAGCGACGGTTTCCGCGCTCAAGATTGGCTCAAGAATGACTGGAATCCCTGTCTGGAGCAAACGACGTCCTGTCATGCACGGTAGGTTTATCGCTGGCGGTGCGGCTTTCCCCCAAGAGCTGCCCTGTCCGGGGAGTCCCTACCTGTTGCCGTGTGGCCCGGGCCGGGGCTCCCCGCTCCAGCCCGCCCCACCTCCCGATGGCCGAATACGCTCAGCCGTAAGTGCCCATCGCAGCGTCACACTGCATCCCATCAGGCTTCCCGCAGTTGCGCCGGCCTTCCGTTCCTCGCGATCCTGCCAGTCATTCACCTGTCCACAGTCGTCTGCACCAATGATTGGCCGGTCCTTGAGGTTGCGGTCGTAGACTGTGCAGCACGTACTACAGCCGGGGGGGTTACTGTGGGTTCACGCGGGCTTTGCCTGGTCATCGAGGATGACCGGGATATTCGTGGTCTGCTGACGCTGATCCTGACGCGGGTTGGGTTTGAGGTTCATGCGGTCGCCAATGGTGTTGAGGGTGTCGCGGCGGCGTGGGAACACCATCCCGTCCTGGTGACGGTGGACCTGAATCTGCCGGACATGGACGGCCTGGACGTTGCCGGGTATATCCGGAAAAGGTCCGAGGCGCCCTTGCTGTTCATTACTGCCCGGGCAGAGGTTGACGACGAAATGGCCGGCATGGCCTCGGGAGCGGCGGCCTATCTGACTAAGCCCTTCCGCCCCCGGCAGCTCATCGAGGCAGTGAACCGGCTCTGCCCCGCAGGCCCCCTGACCGCCCATTTCCAGGATCAGCGCAGCTAGCCGGCCCGTTATCCAAAGTCCCGTCCGGGGTCAGAGTCCTGCCTCGGAAGGCGGGATGGACTCCAGTCCATCCGGTTCCCGGTCCTCTGCGCCCTCTCGCCCTTCCCAGTCCTTCACGTGTGCCAGCAGCGCCTGTTCGGGATTTCCAGGATGCTCCCTGTCGAATGGAAGCCAGCCCGAATAGTTGCTTCAGGCAGAGAATCTGGCACTGGAACTGGTCCTTGGGGGCGCTCTTTTGCGGGGAAGGGGGCTTGAGAGAGACCGGGAAAGCTCGCTTTTTCCTAGGCAGACACTGGCAGGCTCTGGATATCTGGTCGACGGAGGCCGCGACGAATCCCGTCCAGACAGCCGGTCCCGGCAACCAGTCCACCGGGGCGGGCTAAAGCCCAAAGCCGCGGCGAGCTGCCACTTCTGTGGCCGGGGAAGGCAGGAGGCCCACAGTGAGCATTCAACGGCGGAACGCTGCGGTTCAGACGCGCGCCATTTCCGCGTTCTGGCGGTGGTGGTCAGCAGAAGGTGCCGGGCTCCTCAGTGGCGCAATCACGACAGGTGACTACCGGGACCTTCCGGACACGCTCGATGCCATGGTCAAGGCGATCGGCCCGGGGCTCGGCTGGGAGACCGGACCGGGCATCCGTGCACGGCACCAGTTCTGCGTCTCAGGCGGTGGGGACCCTGGACTGCGGGTCCTGGCCGAACGGTGGCAGCGGGCCGCTCCGCCGCCGACGCCGATGTGGGAATTCGCCGCAGCCAGACAGCACCAACCCGGCATGCTCGCCGTCACCCTCGAAGCTGCCGGAAAAACGATCAACCTTGGCCTGGCCCGGGTCTCAGTGACCCTGGATGAGGAACGGGCCCGCGCGAACGTTAGCCTCCACCACCCGGCCTTCACCCGGCTGACCCCCGGCTACCGGCACCAACTCTCCTGCCTGCTGCTGGACTGGCTGCTCGGAGAAGACAACGTCCAGCGATGGATCGGCACCATCAACGCCGCCGAAACCGAACCCCCGGACAGCCTCCCGGCAACAGCCCTTCCCGAGATCATCGACGCCTTGACCACCCGGCACGCGCACATCGGCTGGACACTGGAGGACGCCGGAACATCCTCGGGACCGCGCACGATCATCAGAGCCCTGCGCCCCCTCCGGTGGATCGACCACCCCCTGCTGGACCTGCACACAGCCCTCGAAGTCGGTTACCCGCAGACCCGCCCCGACGGGCTACCGGACTACGACGAAGCGATAGACCTGCATCGGATCGAAGAGGACCTGGGAGCAGCCCTCGGACCCCGGGGCCTGCTCGTCGCTACCCAAACATCAAATGGCCGGCGCATCCTGCACTACTACACCGACTCCGAAGACCAGAACGGCCGGGACACCATCGACCGCTTCGCCCGAACACGACCCCAGGCGGAAGTGACCCACACCCACGACCCCGGATGGACTCTGATCAGCGCATTCACTTGACCGCAGGTCCCCAACCCGAGGATATGTCCGCCGTTCCAGCAGTGTCCGCGGGACTGTAAGAAAAACGGTGTGTGAGGGTCTGGCCTGATCCGATTGTGCTGGAGACGGCGCTGGAAGCGGAACTGACCGAGCACCTGGGCCACGAGCATGGCCAGACGCCGATCGCAGCCAGCATGCGCAACGGCACCAGGTCCAAGACCGTGCTGACCGAGATCGGCCCGGTCGAGATTGCCCCGTGATCGGGACGGGTCTTTCGAGCCGGTGATTGTGCCAAAGCGGAAGCGACGTTTGGACGGGATCGACCAGATCGTCCTCTCGCTGTCCGCCCGGGGGCTGACCACCGGGGAAATCGCCGCGCACTTCGAGGAGGTCTACGGGGCCAAGGTCTCCAAAGACACCATCAGCCGCATTACGGAGAAGGTTGTTGGCGAACTCGCGGAGTGGTCTGCCCGTCCACTGGATCCGGTCTATCCGGTGCTCTTCGTGAACGCGATCGTAGTCAAGGTCCGTGACGGTCAGGTGCGCAACACCCCGTTCTACGTCGTCATGGGGGTCACCACAAGCGGGGAGCGGGAGATTCTGGGGATCTGGGCCGGCGACGGCGGCGAGGGCGCCCGGTTCTGGCTCCAGGTGTTCTGGGAGCTAAAGAACCGCGGCGTGGAAGACGTATTCATCGCTGTCTGTGAAGGGCGCAAGGGCCGCCGGAGGCGATCACAACCATGGGAGCGAACGGTGGTGCAGCAGTGCGTCGTGCACTTGATCCGCAACAGCTTCCGCTACGCTACGCCGGCCGCCAGCACCGCGACGGGATCGTCAAGGCGCTCAAGCCGGTCTACACGGCCCCGTCCGAGCAGGCGTCGAAGGAACGGTTCACCGAGTTCACGGCCGAGTGGGGCCAGCGATATCCGGCAATCGTCCGGCTCTGGGAGTCCTCCTGGGCGGAGTTCGTGCCGTTTCTGGAGTACGACGTGGAGATCAGGCGGGTGATCTGCACGACGAACGCGATCGAGTCGATCAACGCCCGCTATCGGCGGGCTGTGAGGGCCCGCGGGCACTTTCCAAACGAGGCCGCTGCGCTGAAATGTCTGTATCTGGTCACCAGGTCTCTTGATCCGACCGGCGGCGGTCGGGCACGCTGGGTGATGAGGGGGCAGCCTGCACTGAACGCGTTCGCGATCGAGAGGGAAAGGTTTCGAGACCGGGTGGGATGGATGGATCTCGGGACAGACAACAGCCGGTCCCCGGCTGCCCGTGCGGGAGCAAGAGGTGGACCGGGTTGTTCGGGTCTTAACTGGATGCGGCAGCGGACTTAGCGGGGACGTGTCCTAGGGTTGGGCTCGCAGTTAAGGAATCGAGGAAAGCCCGCCAACCCGCTTAACCGGCTTTCACCGGCATAAACCGACGGCGGCCGGGGTACGGTCAGTGCTTAGAAGGATGCCGTTGCCGCAGAACCCACGACGAAGGAGCACACCGTGATTGGATTCATCGTTGCCGGCCTCATCATCGGCGCACTCGCCCGCCTTATCAAGCCCGGCAAGCAGAACCTCAGCCTGCTCGCCACTCTTTTGCTGGGCCTTGTCGGCTCGGTGATCGGCGGAGTGGTGGCATCACTGCTGGGGACGGGGAACATTTTTGAGTTGAACTTCCTGGGCTTCATCGTGGCCGTCATCGCGTCAGTGCTTCTGGTGGGCACGGCCGAAGCGGTTGCCGGCCGCAGATCACTGCGCCGCTGACCCAGCACCGATTGTCCATTCATTGTTCCTGTACCCGCTCTATATTCTTTGCTGTTGAAGGCCCGCCGTTTCCCCCAATCGGCGGGCCTTCTCCACGGCCAGCCTGCGGAAGCGCGGAAGTTGGTGCCGCCCGCATGGGCGATTACGGCTTTCCTTCGGGTGTGGGGCCGGTGCCCCTGCGAAGCCAAGTCATGGCCTTCCTTGATGAGGTGAAGTAGCTGACCGGGTAGGGCAGCGAACTTACCCGCAGAACGAAGAGTGCAATGACATAGTCCACGGGAGACGAACCCAATAGCGCAATCCGGGAATCGCTTCCCTGCGAAGGAAAGACTTTTCGGGATTCCCGGGTGAAATTCACCCCTTCAAGGAGTATGAGCATCGGCAAGCTGATTCCCTGACCGAGCGCATCTATGGCAGCGACTGCGCAATGAGCATCCTCAACACCAATGGTTTGGCCCTCTCGCCAAGACAGCCGGAGGATTCCGTCGACACGTTCAAGAGTGCCTTTATCAGTGATTTCTATACTGCGCATGAGGCCCTTGCCGCGTTATTTTTCCGTCCCCCAAGTCATGACCCTAATCCACGGTGCGCCGCTAGCGTTGACCACTGGCGGGGGCTGACACTTTGTTTCTTGAGTTTGGTGCTGCCCCTCGTGGATACCTTCCCCAAGAAGTTCAATGGACGCACCCATGTCGAAGATCATCAACTCTCTCATCACGGGGGGGCTGCAGATTCTCAATGTTGAGGAGGACAGGACGATCCCTTGGAAGTCCGCGCCCCGCATGGTGGAGGTAGAAGGAGGCTTCGCGTGGCCAGAAGCCGAACGTGACCTCGTGCCGTGAACGTACACGATCATCGCCCGGAAAACAGGCGAGTAGAACTCATTTACGTGAAGGCTTCCTGGGCCCGCCAGCTCCATCGTTGGTTCGGCCAGCACGACTCGTCTGTATCCCTCTTCCTCCTCTGGGCCCTGTGGTAATGCGGGCGCACGAACTGAAGACAAAAGGACTCAAGCCGGCTGACATCAGAAAGATCATCGGGGCCAGCCGCGCCACCGTATACCGCTACCTGAGCATGGAATCCCGAGGCGAATGAGAGTACCCATCCCGAAAGTTACCTCTGTGACGGTCGTTCATGGGACAACATCCGGGACGGTCAGATTACGGGGCGCGAACTCCAACGGCGCAGGGGCCTGTCGCTGATCCAAGATCGGTCTTACTCACCTTCCGGGAACGCGAACGTGGAAGGCATTGTGGATGGCGGCGTGCCCCGGTAAAGCACGATTTGGTCGTGGGCCTTCAGGACGACCGAGGAGATGCTGCCGGGCCGCTTTTTGCCCTTCATGGTCGCGGACAAGCCGACAATAGCGGAGACCGGAAGGCGTTCTGACCGCCCTCGCTAAGTAGTGGGCGGGCTGTGCCGGTTGGCTGAAGACACAATCAGCATCCCCGTTAGGACCTCGCCAGGAACATAAATAAACTCGATGGAGGAAATCGTTGACGCGTAGCGGTCCGACCTCTACGCTCGGGGATAGCGGATTCGAGCCGCGTTTGTATTTGGGGGGAATCCGCCATTCGTTTGGCTGTTCATGTAAACCACTCGCATCTGTAGGAAGGTATTTCCATGCTCGCACTCACCGATTATGCAATTGCTGCGCAGGTCTCGGCGCAAAACGCAGTTGCACGGGCAGTAAACTCCGCACTCGACAAAAACAGCGAATTCCGCTGGGTCTGGCTTGTGCTGATTGGCATCTTGGTCATCGCCGCAGCGGTGGCCTGGATCTACTGCCGCAATTCGGGCTACCGTGGCTTCACCGGCCACATCGAGGCCGTCAAGGGTCCCTGGGGGATTAAGATCGGCGTCAAGCTCGGTTGCTACTAGCCTGACAACGTTTAAGGACCAATAATGGAAAACTTGCCTGACCCGCTGGCCGTCGCCGGACTCACCAAGGACTATGGAACCCGGCGTGGCGTTCAGGATCTCGACTTCACCGTGCGTGCAGGGGAAGTGACCGGGCTGCTTGGCCCCAACGGGTCAGGCAAGTCCACCACGATCCACTGCATTTCCGGCTTCATTCGCCCGACGTCCGGCGCAGTGAGCATCTGCGGCCTTCCGCACGACACCGTGGAGGCCAAGGACCGCTTTGGATTTTTCCCGGACGACCTGCCGGTCCCCGAAGCCCTGACGGCCCGCGAGCTCCTCGGTTTTCACCGGCGGCTGCGCCCGCTGTTCCATGACGGGACGGCGTCCGGCCTGGCCGACCTCCTGGGGCTCGAGCCACACCTGGACAAATATGTGGGTGACTACTCCCATGGCATGAAGCGCAAGCTTCAGCTGGTGCTGGCGCTGTCCCACCGGCCGGACCTGCTGATTTTGGACGAGCCCATGCGCGGGCTCGATCCGGAGGCGGGACTGCTGATGAACTCGCTCCTGCGGACCTTCACACGGGAAGGCGGCGCCATCCTGATCGCAACGCACGATCTCCTTGCGGCCGAACGTTTTTGCGATTCCGTGGTGATTCTCGCCGATGGCCGGAAAGTAGCCGCAGGCCGTCCCGCGGAACTTATTCGGGAAAGCGGGTCAGCGTCATTGGAGGAATTGTTTGTCCACGCGACGGGGCTGCACCAGGCCATGGCTGGTAAAGAAGAAGAATTGCAGCGCCTGCTGTCCTACTGATATTCATGCGATAAAACCTAAAGTGAAAGTGACCATTGATGAACTTTATGAAAGCACTCGGCGTCGGAATCCTCGTCTCCCTGGTTGCCCTCGTCGCAATCTTTATCACGACGTTCGTCACTAACGGCAGCTTCTCCATCCCGGTCTTTATTTCAGTGGAGTCCACCACCAACGGCTCCGGGGCCCCCGAAACAAGCATGTTCTTTAACCCTCTCGGCCCGCTGGTGCTGGCCGTGGCCGCGGCCCTCGTGGTTTGGCTGGCCTCCAAGGCCAAGCGGACCACCCGACAGCAGTGAGCCGGGTGGCCGCACCGCGGCGCGTCGGCCCGCTCGCGGTCACGGCGGCCGTGCACCGCATCACGTGGCGGATGTGGTACAACGATCTGTCCCGCTCCCTTGGTTCAAAGGCCAAAGCGAAAACACTTGTTATCGCGATCCTTGCGGCCATTGCTGCGTGGACAGCCTGGTCCAGCGTGGAGCTGGGCAAACAACTGGGCCTCGACCCGGAGACCGGGCGCGAAATTGCGGTCCCCGTGGCGAGCGTCATGTTCGCGATGCCTGCTCTGGCCACACTCATGGCGGTCCTGTACGCACCGAGCCGCACTTTGCTGACCGAGCTGCTGTCCGTCCTTCCCGTGCGCGAGGCGCACGTCCGCGGTGCAACCCGCTGGCTGACAGTGGCCGTAGGGTTCTCTGGCGGATTGCTCGTCTCCGCTCCGCTCGCCCTGCAGTTTGTGTTCACCGGAAGTGCTGCCGTGGCCCTCGTGGGCGTCGGTTACGCCGTGTTCGCCGCATTGCTGGGCTGCCTGGCCACCCAGGTGCTGACGGAACTGGCCCAAGTGGCCGCCGGACGGATACTGGGCCGCAACGGCGTGATGGTCCAGGGCATCAGCGGCCTGCTCACCGCTGCGCTGCTCCTCTACTCGTTCATGACGTCGATGCCCATGAACGGCGGGGACGGCAGGGGAGTGCTCCTGCCGCTGGGCGAGGTGCTCGCCTGGCTGCTCGGTGCTCCGGCGCCTGCCTGGTGGGTGCTCGTCCTGGTGGCCGCGTCCCCTGTGATTCTGCTCGCGGCTCTCGGCTTGCTCGAGGCGGCGCCGCGTAAGGAGTTCGCGCCGTGGCGGCCACGTTTAGGGGGGACCCGAACAGCCAAGGCCGCGAGCAAGGGGCCCACCTTCATGGTGCTTGAACTGCGCCAGTGGCTGCGGTATCCGCCCAACGCTGTACTGCTGCTGTTCATCAACGGACTGTGCGCCGCGGCCGTTGTCTCCGCCACCGCAACGGGCGGCGATGAGCTCGGTGTCTTCTACGTGGCGCTGGGCGTGGCCAGTGCGATCGGGATCGGCTGCTACGGACCCACCCGCCGGCACCACTGGATGTACCGGGTCACCGGCACCCCGACGGCGTGGATCGGGCCAAAGTTCAGGGCCGTCCTGCTGATCTGGGCGGGCATGATGGCGCTGTACGGGACGGCTTTCATGCTGGTTTCCGGTGCCGGGCCGGTGGAGTTTGCCCTGGCCCTGCCAATGCTGTTTGTGGAGCTGTGCGCCAGCTGTGCGCTGGGGCTGCTGCTCCCTGTCAGCCGGGACCAGTCCATCGGTGGCGCTGTGTCCGAGGCTGTTGCCGTGGTTGGCCTGCTGGGCCTGACCTTCGGCCTGCAGTCCATGCTCGCGGCATCCGCGAACCTCCTCATCAGCCTCGCCGTCCAGATAGCCATGATGGCGGCTGCCTATGCGTGGTACCTGCTGACCGCCCGGTGGCTGGCGCTGCATCGCACGGAAATGGCCAGCGCGTGAGTTCCGCGGCCCCTGGTCCGCCGCAAACAGATGGCAGCTTTGAGGAAGCAAAGGCGCGGAGCTGGCGGTATGGGAGCTGGAAACTTGGACGGGGCGCAGCCGGGGCGCTTCTCTCCGTCGCCAGGGCGGCGGTGTTGCCAGCAGCGGCCGTCGCCGTCCTGTTCTTCGGAGCTGGCGCGGCAGCAGCGCTGGCCACGGGCTTCTACGGTGAACCACTCTCCGCCGCCGGAACCGGATTCGCGACTTGCCTTTGCTCCCTGGTCGTTCATGAGGCCGCACATCTGATCGTCCTCCGCCTTGTGCTGCGCGACCAAACAGCCGGCGAAGCCAACCATTCGCTGGCGAATGTGTGGATCACCGGGCCGCAGATGCGGGGCGCCCAAAATGTGGCCACGGCCGCCGCCGGACCCCTTTCCGGGGCTGCGTGCTGCATAGTGTTTCTGCTGGCCGGCGCCCCGGGCTGGATCATCCTGCCGCTCGCTGCGGTCCATGCGGCCAATCTCCTTCCGGTGTTCCCGGACGGCCGGATGCTCCTGGTGGGGATCGGACAGATGTTAGTTAGCGTCCCGCCGGGCCGGCGCAGCAAGAGCCGCCTCGGTTCAGTACCCGGAGGAGAATGACCCTGCCGGCCCTGGCTTCCGCCGGTCACTGCGAATCCAGCCCCTGCGTCCTTGGTGGTCTGGATCCGATGTCGAGGGGTAGCGGCCCGTTGCGTTGACCCTAGCGATCAGCTCGTCCAGGACGCGCAGAGAGCGTGCGGAGGCCTGTGACCCGGCGTTGGCTTGATATTTGTCGGCTAGCTCCGGGTACATTGCCCTGGCGACCGTCAGATGGTGCCATTGCCCGCGTCCATCTCACCTCCAAAAATACGTGCTGGGAGTGATCTGTGTACGCATGCACTCACTCGTGCGCTTACCTGCCACCAGCGGCAATGGCAGAGCCAGGCGTTCTGGGCTTCGGCGGCTAATCAGAGCTTGTTACGCACAGTTACTTGCCCCTCGGGGACAGCTTTCGGAATACC
Source organism: Arthrobacter globiformis (assembly GCF_030817195.1). NCBI lineage: Bacteria > Bacillati > Actinomycetota > Actinomycetes > Micrococcales > Micrococcaceae > Arthrobacter > Arthrobacter globiformis. The sequence continues at coordinate 2,563,345 of NZ_JAUSYZ010000001.1, forward strand.
GGGCGCTGTTGGCGAGTGGCCGGCAGGGACACCGGGCCGATCTGCAGAACGCCCCGAGCGGTACGGTTGAGCTGTGAACGCCGTCATCGATCACCTGGTCATCGCCGCCGATTCGCTGGAACAGGGCTCGGCCTGGTGCGTGGCGACGTTCGGCGTTCAGCCCTCCGGTGGTGGCAGGCACCCGTTGATGGGTACTCACAACCGAGTAATTGCCGTCAGCAGCGAGAGCTTCCCCGACTGCTACCTCGAGGTCATCGCGATCGATCCTGACGCGCCGGCGCCAGGGAGGCCGCGCTGGTTCGGGCTCGACCGCCCCGAGGTGCGCGAGGCTGTCCGCGAATCACCTCGGCTGGTGCACGCAGTGGCGCGCACGCGCAAGATCGAGATGCTGCGTCTGGACCTTGCCAACTTCGCCCTCAACCTTGGCGAGTTGCTGGCAGCGCAGCGGGATACGCCTCAGGGACTGCTGGAATGGCGAATCACAGTCCGCGACGACGGCTGCACAGAATGCGCAGGCGCGCTGCCCAGCTTGATCGAATGGGAAGGGCAACATCCGTGTGCCTACATGCCGCAAACCGATGTGGCGCTGCAGGGCCTGGTGCTGCGCGGCGTTCCGACCCAGGCGGTCGACTTGCTGAATCTTCCGGCCGTTGACACGAGCCCGATCGACGCTGTGCAGAACGCACCGCTCACCGCGACGCTGGAATCGCCGCGTGGCCGTGTTGTGCTCGATGCGTGGCACTTCGGAGGCTGAACAGCGCTGAAACGGATAGGGACCCCGAGTGCCGATGTACGGACCCGCAGCGGCCCACCTTTGCCTACCGGCGCGTATTGGCCGTTACCGGCAGTAACAGCCATGTAGAGAAAGGGCTACGAACGTCTCTCGACGCCCCCGAAAAGCGCTCCGGGATCACGGTCTTGTGATCGGTTTCCCGGCGGTTTAACGGTTGCACGAAGAACCGGAAACATCCCTCGTCTCGGGCTTTTGGCGCTCCTACGCTGGAGTCATCCAATCACTCGCACCCGAAAGGGGTACCCACATGAAAAAACTAAGCGCCTGGCTGACTGCCATCATCATGGCTCTCGGGCTGGGCCTGCTGGTTCCGGGGCCCGCCTCCGCAACCACATCCTACTGCGGCTTGGTCTGGAGCTCGCTGGGCAAGTCCAACCAGACCATGAGCGCCGCATCAGTCATCAATGTTCGCTCCGGACAGCACCACTGCTTCGACCGCCTGGTGATCGACATCAAAGGAAAGGCAGCCGGCTACAACGTCCGCTACGTCTCAAAGTTCGTTCAGGACGGGTCCGGACTGCCCATCAAGCTGAGGGGCGGGGCATTCCTGCAGGTCACGGCCCACTCGCCCAGCTATGACAACGCCACAGGCAAGGCCACCTTCGTCCCAGCAAACCGCTCCGAGGTGACCAACGTTTCCAAGTACAAGACGTTCAGGCAGGTCGCCTGGGCGGGCAGCTTCGAGGGCCACACCACCCTGGGCCTCGGCGTCCGCGCCCGGCTACCCTTCAAGGTCTACACCCTTGCCGGCCCCGGCAACGGATCAAAGCTCGTGATCGACGTAGCCCACCAGTGGTGACACCAGACGTGACGACCGACAAAACCGGGTAAACGAGACAGGTATAGCGAAGCCCCGCTCCCAGGGGGAGGCGGGGCACCGCTTTGCCCCGCACCGTGCAGCAAAGCCTAGTCGGAAACCACCAAGAGTCCCGTCGGGCTCACTGAAGCGGGCCACCGGTCGGCAAGGGTCGGGCCCCGGACAGGAACAGATCATCCGGCACCCACGCCCAGCGGTCATTGTCAGGTTCCTGGGAGGCCAGGACCGATGCCATGATGCGGCGCCGGTGTGCGCGTCCGGCCCCTTCTAGGGCCAAGGTTGCAACGCCGATATCCGTGGTTCCGTCAACCAAAGAGGGGGAGTGGCTTATCCGACTGGACTCTTGCAGCCGACGTTTCGCGAAGCAGTTATTCGGGCTATCGGGCCGCTCCGGCGTACATCTGGGTTACCAGCGTTCAGGGGCAGGTCCCCGGGCGAAGCGGCGCCCGGTGATCTTCTCAGGGGTGATGGTCACGAAAACGTATTTCACCGTAGGAATCCATGACTTCAGCGGAAGTTTCGCTGCCGCCTCGGTTTCAACCCCTTCCTGCAGAACTTCTGCCGTGCCATGAACGATAACGCTCCATGCGAAGTCGTCCGTGAAGCCGTCAGTTTCCAAGACCACGTGACGATTGATTGTCAGGTTTACCAGTTTGCTGCCCTCGGCCGTGCAGAAAAGGACAACGCCGTCGTGTGCGAGGTAATTGATGGAAAAATCTCGGGTATATCTCCCACACTGACGGCAAGTCGTCCCAGTTCGGACGCGGCCAGCAGGTTCCACGAGTCGGTTGGCCCGAGTTCGAGTATGGGATGCTCCTGATCAGGCATCATGGAGTGCTCATTTCCCGGAGTGGTTTAGTAGATACGCCCAGCCTAGTCGGGCGGGCCCCGTGGAGGTCCTCCCGGAACGGGAAATCCCCGACGGGTTATAGGACCGCGCCTCCATGCCTGCGGCCGGAGGGAAGCTCGCCAATAGCGAACCTGTCGACTGAGACGTGTCCAGACGTCCGTTCAGGGAGTGTGCTCTTCCGGCCAAGTCTGTGATCCAGCGCGCAAGCAGTATCGGCAGCCTCGGCAGGGATCAGGAAGGTAACCAGGAAGCAGGAGGACCTGGACGAAGGTCTTGGGGCCGCGGCCGTGTCAGGGGCCCCGACAGGTCGTGCAGAACAGGGTGTCCCGGACAACACTGGTGAGATCCTGTCACAAGTCCAGGAGCTTATGAGCGAAAAGGCCGGGCCAGTACGATCGAGCGATTCAATCCTCTAGGCACTGGAGCAAGTCTCGGTTTGGATGGGCGAATACTCAGCAGCGGTATCAGCTGACGCCGCCTCCAGGCGTTCAATCGCCGGACCTTCCTCGTCAGAGACATGCTCACGACAGCCCACGTCTACTTGTCGGCAATGGCCGACTACATTTCGCACGACGGGCGATCGCGCGGCTCCGTCATCTATACACATCCGGCAGGATCGCTTCCGCGCAAAGGACACGGCCCGGAACCGGAAAAAGAACTCGATTTGCCGGAGAACTTCAGGTTCCAACTGGCTAATGGCGCCCTCGACGATCAGGTGCAGGAAACCGAGCTGCTTGACGCAGAGCCTCTGCCCTGCAAAGTCGAGTTCCACTGGCGGCCCCGCCGACCGATCCCGGAAGACGACGAATTTTTTGAGAACGTCTGGCGGGACTTCCGAACCAACGGCAACGTTTACTGACCACAACACCGGGCGCGCGCTTCGCGGGCCCCCTGCCTCGGCATGTCCCAGGGGCGGATTTCGCTTCGTACCGTCCATAAAGCATGAAGACTCGCTTGTGGGATGGCACCGAGGACCGAATCGAGACGAATCTGCGCGCCGCCCACAGAACGGCTGGAGGGGGCTGGTTCAAGTGCCGCAGCGGGCATGCCCGGGACATGCGGGGCGGTTTGGCCCCGGATGTGTATACACCGTCATTCTGGGCCGGCGATGCCCGGGAAAATCGGATCACGCCCGGCCCTCCAAAGAATAGACTGGAAAGGAGCCTTGGGCTCCTCGGATGCCTTGGCGCTACTGCAATTTGTTTGTCCACCCCACGACGGAAGAACAATGATGATACGGGGAAATTGGCAGGCGCCGGACGGGCGGACGTAGGGTGAGTCTGGTCGGGGTGGCGTACCTTGTCATCGGGGTAGTGGTCGCCGCAACACACGGGTATCTTGTGGCATGGAACGTTCCCGGGAACATTCTGGAAGGTCTGGCGGCGACCGTGCTTTGGCCGCTTGTGGCCTTCTTGGGAGTGAATCTGCACACGTTGATTGCGTAGACGTTTGAGTCCCGCCTTGGCGGGGTACGCGATCAATGACCGTTACGGACTGACCCGACTGTTGGCTTAATTCCCGCGGCGGGCCAGCACGGCGGGGACCCGACACGCTAATTGTGTGCAAGCAGTGCAGGGTGTGCGCCGGACCGCTCCAGTTCGTGCCCTCCGGGACGTGCCAGACCGCCCACGTCACACCGCCATCGTCAGCAACACCTGACCAAATTACTACACCGGAAAGATGACGGCACTTCATGACAGAGAATCCCGTCCCCGCCGCAGAAGCCCCCGATGCAGCTGCCGGTGAGGAAGAAACCATTGGCAAGTCTGTAAGTCCCGGCGCTGACACATATGGAGCGTCCGAATCACCAGCAATGAATAAGGGAGCGGCACCGGAAAGCGGGGCTGTGGACAAGGACGCTGAGGGGAGCGAACCTGGCGCCCCAGTGGGGGACATGGATCTTTCGCCCCTGGGACTCAAGGATGCTCCTGCGCAGGACGAGAACGAAAACAGTCTCGTCGATCCCGGAAACAGCTGATCTGACACGCTCACTTCAGCGCCGGCACCCTGGACGCCCTGCTGTGTCGTAAGGCATTGCCGCCGGCATGCCAGCGGCCGCTGAATTTCGGTCGTTTCCCGGACGCTGGTCGGTGCCGGCACTGCGGCGTCGCCGTGATTCCATATGGTGCGAAGGGCGCGGCGCACGGCTTCCTGACCGAACAGGCTCCCGAGGATGCTGTCTTCGCTGGTTCCGACCAAGCCTGTCTGTGGGTGTACTCCCGTGACAAAAATAAGCGGTACGCACCACCGTATCTGCGTTTGCGCTTGCGCTAAGGATCGGAAATGAAGAGAGAGCTGAAGGACGCCGCTAACGCGGTCGAGGATGCATCCAACTCGAAGGCTCTCGTGATTGCCGCGAGGGCAGGTTTTGCCGTCAGCGGCCTGTTGCACCTGCTGATCGGGTTCGTTGCCATCCGGTTGGCTTTAGGCACGGCGGGAACGGCGGGACCGGCGGACCAGGCCGGTGCAGTCGCCCAACTCGCCTCCCAGCCGCAGGGTCTGCTGCTGCTGTGGGCGGGATTCGCCGCCTGCGTTGCTCTGGCTCTCTGGCAAACCAGTAACGCCGTGTTCGATTACGGTCAGCTGGAGGCCAGGAAGAAGGTCGGAAAGAAGCTTTCCGCGGCGGGCAAAGCGGTGGTGTTCGCAGTCATTGCCCTGACGTTCGCTGCCTCCGCCAGCGGAAACAGCAAGAACAGCGGAGAGACCACCAGCGATTTCACGGTCTCCATCATCAAAGCGCCCGGGGGTGCGGTCCTGCTGATCGCCATCGGGGCCGCGATCGCGATCGCAGGCCTTGTCTTCGTGGTCCTCGGAGTCAAGGGATCCTTCAAGAAGGAACTGCGGTTACCATCCTCGGGCACCGCCCGGTCCGTCGTGACGGGGCTGGGGGTGGTCGGCTATGTAGCCGAGGGCGTCGCACTGTTTCTGGTGGGATTGCTGTTCATCATTTCCACCGTTAACGCCAACCCTGGGGAGTCCACCGGTTTAGATGGCGGGCTGAGAGCTCTGCGCGAGCAGCCGTACGGGGTATACATGCTGGCCGCCGTGGGCGCCGGTCTGATCTGTTACGGGCTCTACCTGATGGTGAAGGCCAAATTCGCGCGGATGTAAGCTCCCCACACGCGGCCAGCTCCTGCTCCACTGGCTCAATGAAGCGGCCGACTCTACCGCCACAGGAAGGTCAGCGGGCCTCACCCGGAGCCGATCGGCGCGGTGCAGACGTGAGCCGCGCTGATCTTTCGGAAAGCCTCTGTTCGCACCGCATCCAGATCAATGCGGCCGCAGACGATTCCAGGACAAACGGGCCGTTGGGACGGGTCCTGCGGGACCTCGCATGCGCTGGGATCCAACTTCTCCCGTCAGGTCGAGGAGCTTCCGGCAGAGGAGCCCCGGAAATCGCCCCTGCACTCGGTCACCGTATGCGATAAACCGCATGGAGGGCCGGATCAGGAAGCACCACGCAGGTCTGGGCAGTCGCTGCTGGTCAAGTCGCGGCGCCAGCCTCCGGGAACCAGGGAGACAGTTTTACTCAGTGCAGCTCGACCTCCACGACTCCGCCGACGGTGCCTGGCTCCAGGCACCGCGGCACAGCAATGTTCTGGTCATAGGCGGGACCATCTGAACTTCACAGGCTCAGGCTTGGAGGCAATCCAAACCCATCCGGCCAGGAAGCCAACAGTGGCTGGCGGCCACCGTAGTTAATAGGAGAACGATCCGCGGGTCGTGGCCCAGTTGCTGGATTTCAGTCGCGGGTGGAGGTGCGTCACCGCGTCCCGAGTTGGAACTTAAGCTGTGCCGACGCCCCCCAACATGCACGCCGACACAGCTTCGTCTTTTCTAGCGGAGCTTTCCACAGATCCGAGACAAGAATAAATGACCAGTGCCGCGAAAACAAGGCGGTCGTCCGGTTTAGGGCTGCGCAGGCCGATGAATGTGTGAGCTTGCGGTTACAGGAGTGATCCGGGTCAGGGGAACGCGCCAGGAGATCGCGCGCGCCTGTCATTCTGCCAACGAAGCCTGACCCTACCCTGGTCCAGGGCTTTCAACGGCCACCAGACCGGAGAGGGCCTGCGGGTCCTCGTGAAAATCTTCATGCATGATCCCGGGCAGCAAGAGAGCCCACATCTCCTCGATCCGTTGCATGACATCAGCGCGACCGGTCAGGACGCCGGAGACCATCTGAACCCCGGTAAACGAGGCAACAAGGTATCTGGCAAATGCCTCGGATCCGACGGAGGATCGTACCTGCTTTTCTCTCTTGGCCCGGTCAGTGAGCTGCTCCATGACGGCGATCCAGTCCTTGTAGGGTCCTTGCACCGGCTGGCCAAATGCGGTTGCCTCCAGCGTGAGACGGATGCCGGCCCTAACAACAGGCTCATGCACTAGCTTGAGCCCGAACACGCGGCACATGAGGATCATTGTTTTCAGGGCCGGTCGGTCCTCGGCGAGGAGAGATGCGCTCTCCGCCACGACGATCCGGTGCTGCTCCTCGATGACCGCCCTGGCCAGATCCTCCTTGGACTGGAAGTGAAAGTAGAGCGACCCTTTAGTCACCCTGGCCGCCTGGGAAACCTGGGTCAGACTGGCACCGCCGTAGCCGTGCTCCTGAAAAACCGCTGCCGCCCCGATAACTATCGCCTCACGGGTGGCCTTCGCACGATCCTGAAGGACCATAAATGAACCTCAACTCAACTATTCGGCCTGGTCCCCGGACAACTACTCATTCGCCGCCCGCAGCAAGCCGGCATCCTTGTTTTGATCCTAGCAATACGCCAACCCGGGGGTTCGCGAGCCCACCCGGCAGCGGGTATTCCGGGGCATTCATTGTGCCAGTTCGGGGTGTTGCCAGATTCTAGGGGAGTAGCGTGGTGCGGCTGCCTTCTGCCCGGGTTGAGTTGCGGCTGCGCCAGGTACGAGGCGGTTGACAGATCGGCGCCTTCAACCCCTGCGTCCCTGAAGTCTGCGCCGAGCAGATCGAGACTCGATAAGGAACAAACTCGGCCAAACCTCGGCCCGGGAGACTTCACCGGCCGTAACGAAGGAGTGCTTCGTGGAGTTCTCGGGCAAATGGGGCCGGCAGTACCCGGCGATCATCCGGCTGTGGGAGAACGCCTGGAGCGAGTTCGTACCGTTCCTGGACTACGCCGTCGAAATCCGCCGGGTCATCTGCAGCACCAACGCCATCGAATCCGTCAACGCCCGCTACCGGCGCGCGGTAAGGGCACGGGGCCATTTCCCCACCGAGCAGGCGGCCCTGAAATGCCTCTACCTCGCCACCCGGGCACTGGACCCCACAGGCAAAGGCAGAGCACGATGGGCCACACGATGGAAGCCGGCCCTGAACGCCTTCGCCATCAGCTTCGACGGAAGAATCAACTAAATGCCAACCGTGGATCCACCGAAAATCGGACAGTCCCCTGGGGACATGGAACGTGAGTGCGTGGTCCTGCCGAAGCCCCCGCAGAAGTGCCGGGATCGGCGGGTGTTAGAACAGCTTCTCCACAACCGCGTGGGTGAGTTCGTGGATGACCCCGGTTCGCGCGGGGATGTCCGCCGTGCTCCTGCCCAGGGTGTACACCACGAAGGCGTACCCGCGGCCGCCCTGAACCAGGATGCTGGCGTCGTGCAGGTACCCGTTCAGCAGCCCGTACTTGTGGAACAGTGTGATGGTGGATGGAACGGCGGCGGGAATGAGGGTTTCGTAGTTCGTGTGTTGCATGTAGGAGAGCAGCTGGTTCGCGTGGGCCGTGGTGATCAGTCGCCCCGTGTACAGCAGGTAGAGCAGTGTAGCCGTCTCCGCGGGGGACAGCTCGTTCAGGGTTCGGTAGTAGGAAATCCCGAGGGCGGTGGCGTAATCGTGGATCCGTTGGTTGCCGATGGCGCGAAGAATCAGTGCCCAGGATTGGTTGTTGCTCTGCTGGATCATTTGGTGGATGTGGTAGGCCGCGGTATGGCCGCCCATCGGTGTTGTTAGGGACAGGAGGCCCCGTTCGGCGTAGTGGTAGTACGCGGCCGCGGCCAGGATCTTCCCTGTGCTGGCAGCTACGAACTTTCCCTGGACGCCGTAGGTGTGGATGACGCCGTCCGACATGTCGATCACGGCGACGCCGAGCTGGTACTGGGGGTAGGTGCTGATGATGGCGTTGAGCTGTTTCCGGAGAGCACCGTAGGGTGGTGCGGCCTGAACGAGTGGTTCAGCGGGAGTGGCCGCCGGAGCCGCCGGCGTCTTAGCAGTGGCTTTGGTCCGAGCGCGCACCGCGGGCGTTGCTGACGACGTCGGCGATGGGACCGCGGTTAACGATGGTGGGTCAGCTGATGGCTTAGGTAAGGGGGCGGTGACTGTTGCGACAGGCGGGCTGAAGGGCTTGCCCTGGATGGTCTGGTCGGGTGCCTCCGAACCGGCTGCGGCGGTCCAGCTCTTGGGGGATGATTGCTCATCGTCGGCCACGGCGAAGCTGCTCAGGGACAGTGGCAGGAGCAGCGCCGCTATGGATGCGATGAGGGCGCGCACCAGCCATGTTGTCGGCTGGGTAGTCGGTCGGGGAGACATGCGAGGTGTATGCCTTCTACTCTGGGCGGGGTTCCCGCAGGGACCTTCGGGAATGATTTTGGCGGCGGGGGTTCGGCGCTGGAGTGGGGTCCCGAACGGCGGCGCCTGTCGGGACCCCACTGTTCGGCGCCGTAGTCCAGCCCAGCGAGCGAGAAGACGTTGGAACCGGGACCCGCCCGCGGACGGGGCGATGACAACGCTCTTTCGGTCCGCCGAATGGGGAAATGGTGGTTCTGTGAGCAGGCGGAGTCCTGATTCATAGGCGATGCAGGCCCGGTCAGAGTCCGATCGGCTTGACACTGTAAATACAAGTTTCATGGTGCTCCGGGCGGTTGGAATTGTCGAGGCCTTTGGCTTGCCTCGACAGGTCCCGGTCATGTTTGTTTCCATTCTTTCGCCCATGAGATGTCCGAAGGAGGCGTAAGGCTATGACGCACATTGATTCTCAGTTTGCCACTCGCTCCTGCATGTCTGTGCTTGGAATCGAAGCGGCGAACCGAGTCCTGGGCAAGGCCCGTGACCTGGTGACATCGAGAGAACGTCGGGCCTCCGCCAGACACCTTTCGCCACGATTGAAGCGCTGCGCAAACCTCGTTGTTGTCGCATTGAAGTGCACGAAAAATAAGATGTGCACAATGTGCACATCCTGGGTTTCGGATTCGGTTGTACCGTCCTTGGACTCGGCCGGATTGGGGAGGTTTTCGGGGAAGTGGCGGTTTTTCAAGGGGTAGCGCCCGGTTCGAGTCCCACCTCGGGCACGTGTTTTCCCTGTTCAGAGGCTTGTAGGTCTCTGACTGTGGACAATTTGTTCACTTAATTTGTTCACTTGTGGGCCCCTTCGGGGGCCTTTTCTATTGGTGGCCGGCGCTGTGGCCGGTTGCCTCCTTCCCTAGTTGGAGCGACGGTTTGTCGTTCTATACCAGTTCATGGGCGTTCATCGTTCTTCGGACATGACCTGAGAACAATCTGGCGCGAGTTTCTTTATCGTATCGCTGGGTGTTCACCAGGTTCCTCCTTAGCGGCTGTTGGTGGCTGTTCTGCTTCTTCATGGTCGGTGCGGGGGAGGGCGGCATGACGTGCGCCCAACCCGTTGGGAACCGGTGTCGCCGGCGCCCACAGGCCGTCCGATACTGCCTGACGGTGAGGCAGCGCTGCTGTAGGTTGTTGCCCATGATTCTCACCGCTCTTCTTCCGTGGATTGAGGGTTTTTCCGTCGATAGCTGTTCATGGTTGCCGTCGGGGTCCACTGCATGACGACAGTGTCCACACCCGGGGCTGTGGATTCGGTTGTACCGGCGTCGGACCGGGCCGGATTGGGGAGGTTTTCGAAAGAGTGGCGGATTTTCAGGGGGAGCGGCTGGTTCGAGTCCCACCTCGGGCACGTGCTTTCCCTGTTCAGTGGGTTTTTAGCCTCTGAGTGTGGACAAATTGTTCACTTGTGGCCCCTTCGGGGGCCTTTTTCATTGGTGGCCGTTGGTGTGGCCGGGTGCCTCCTTGCCTTTCCGGATCGACGGGTTGTTGTTCGTTACCAGTTCATGGGCGTTCACGGGGCGGGCAACATGACCTGAGAAAAAGTTCGATGTGGGTTTTGTTGTTGCTTCCTTGGTGTTCATTCGGTTCCTCCTGTTCGGGCTTTTTGGTCGGCTGTTCACTTCTTCATGGTGGGTGCGGGGGAGGGCGGCATGACTTGCGCCCAACCCGTGGGGAATCGGTGTCGCCGGACACCTTCAGGCTCTCCGATACTGGCCGACGGGGATGCAACGGTTGCCCTACGTTGTAGCCCATGATGCTGGTTGCCCTTCTTCCGTGGATCGAGGGTTTTTCCGTCGATAGCTGTTCATGGTTGCCCTCGGAGTCGACGACATGACGGTGTGGATCTATACCGCGATGTCCCGAAGCGAGTCAGTGCTGGCTGGCTGGTCTTTCATGATTGTTCATTACCGGCCTGTTGGATGACTGCATGATGGAACGGTGAGACGCCGATGCACTCTTGGTGAATGGGACCTAGTCAGGCGGTGGTGTGGCTCTGTCTTCTGAGGCGACTTGCCTAATTGGTGACCTGGCGAACCCGTTCTACTTCAAGCTCGCTGCTGGGATCGAACGTGAACTTGCCACCCACGGAATGACCCTGATACTCGGGATCACCGAGGACAGCCCTGACTCGGAAGTGGATGTTGTGAACGCCATGCTCGAGCAACAGGTGCGGGCCGTTCTCATAGCGCCCGTCGCGGCGGACCAGTCGTACCTGGAGCGGGAGCGGCCATTCGGGCCCCCCATGGTGTTCGTCGACCGTCCCCCCGTGAACCTCATCGCCGACACCGTTCTCATTCGCAACAGGGAGGGGATGGCAGAGGCCGTGCGTTCCCTCATTGCACTCGGACACCGAAGGATCGCATTTGTCGCAAACCGCAGCTATCTATTCACCATTCAGGAGAGATTGGCTGGTTACCGCCAGGCCATGTTGGAGGCCGGAATCACTGACAGCTACCGCTGGGAACGCCTCACGGACATCACAGAGTCCTCACTCGATGAGGCGATGGCGGACCTGCTCAACCAGACTGACGGGCCCACTGCCATCGTGGCGGGCAACAACAGGGCCTCTCTGGCCTTCGTGAAAGCCACGTACCGATCACCGAGTGAAGTGGCATTTATCGGCTTCGACGATTTTGAGCTGGCAGACACCTTTGGCGTGTCGGTCGTTGGCTTCGACGTCACCGAGATGGGCCGTCAGGCCGCCAGACTTGCGGTATCCCGGATCTCCGCGATGGGGGGCGGCACTCCCGCCCATGTCGAAATCGAAACGCGCATCATCCAGAGAGGATCGGGAGAGCTCCGTCCCGTGTCGGCGATGACTCAGCCGTAATCTCGATCCTGCCCCCATCTCGTTCCTCGGCTCCGAGCACTTGGTGAGTGACTGAAATCACGCGGTCGGAGGCGATCTTGACGTTCAGGCTGGACGTGCTGCCACTGCCGTTCTGCCGACGTCCGCTTCGTGGATCTTGCGGGCTCGTCGTTAGCTGGCATTTGCCGTCTCTTGGCCGCACCACTCATCACCTTCGCGGGTTAACCCGTTAGGGCACCACATAGCTAAGTGACTTGTAGTCATGTCGGTGAACATAAATCCCTGACGCCGGAGCTTTGTCCCGCTCCATCGGCAGCAAGCAGCCCCCTCTTGGAGGTACGTTCTCGCTATTTAGAGGCCGATAATGGACCTTTCGTCAACCTGCGGGTGCGGGGAGTCGGGGCGAGGGCAAGGCCAAGGCTGCCGTGCGGTGGAGTTGTCACGACTGCCCGGGCATCAGTTGCCTGTCGCGCGATCGCCCCAGACGCCACGCGGTTAGAAGATGGGTTGAGTTCGAAGCCCGTGGATGGCCGGCGGCGTTGGGTGCCCATTTTTAAGCGCCGTAAGAGGGGGCCAGACACATGGAGCCGGTGGGCAAGAAACAGTTTGCATTTTCTTTAGCTTTCCACCGGGCATGGCAAGATCATCCTGGGGGAACTACGCACGTTGATCTGTACGGCTGCGCGTGAACCCGCAGATTCTGTTTCGACGACGATAGGTCCCTTCGTGAGCGTCCCCGCTGGCTGGTACAACGACCCGCAAGACCCTGCCCTTGTCCGCTACTGGGACGGCATTCAGTGGACGGCTCACATCCAGCCGATACAGCCTCAGCCGGTGCCGCCGCAGCCGCCCCAGCCGCCGCACGCCCAGGTGTCAGCCCAGCCACAGCAACAGTTCCAGCAGACGCAGAACGTGGAGAGGGACCGCGGTGGGGCAGTCCGCAAGGTGGGGTTTTCGGTGCGAAGAAGACGGCCGAGACGGCTCTGGCCGATGTGGAGCGGCTGCAGAGGATCCTGGACGAACATGGACTGCACGAGTTCGACCAGATCGAGGCCAGCCGGGACGAGCTGCGTCCGTGCCGTTCCGCTTTGACGTCCACGCGCTCTTCTACTCGGATGACGCCGTCGCCACCGAAGCCATGCTGCACAGGACGTTCGCTGAGCAGCGCGTCAACAAAGTCAACCTCCGCCGCGAATTCTTCCGCGTCACCCCGCACGAAGTCCTGGAAGTACTCAAGGAACACCACGTCGAACTCGTCGAGTTCACTGAACTGCCTGCAGCCGAGGAATTCCGCCTCAGCTCACCTGAGGCCGAAGCTTTGCCCGTATGACGCACGGAGGCCGAAACTGGCGCCGAAAGCAGGAATGAGCGACATCAGTTTCTCTAGCCAGTGGAAAGAGGATGCGGGCCTCCATTACATGTCCACGCAGGAGCTCGGTCTGCCAACATGCACCAGCATAGGTGCCTGTTACTCGTGGCGCTGCCACTCGCCGCTGTACCCGGCGGGCCGGAACCCCAGCGCCACGTTGATAGCCAGCATATGTTCGTTCTCCGCCGCGTTGAACGTCAGGATCCGTTCAACAGACGGATGTTCTGCTTCCAACCGTCGCAGATTCAGTATCTTGACCAGCATGCCGAGCCGGTTGCCGCGATGGGCCCTGGCAACCAGCGTGTCGTCCTGCACCGCTAACCAGGGCTTTGACCGGGAGTGCTGCAGGACCGAGTAGGCGGCCAGTTCACCACTCGGCTTGTGCCGTGCCACGGAGACCAGCGACTCCATGCCGGACTGCTTCCACTCGTCCTCGACGTGCCGGACGCGCTTGGCGTCCCAAACCTGCGGGTCGAAGTGGAGATCCCCTGCCGGGGTGTCGGTGCTCATCCGGGACATGAGAACGGCCATCTGATCGATGTATTCGTCGGGGCAGCGGTCCGTCCAGGTGAGGAGGTCATAGCGGTTCCCGGCGATCTGGCCTGCCGTCTGCTCCAAGTCGTCCAGCGTTCCATCCGGTACGGGAAGATCCAGGGCGCTGAACTGGGTGACCTGTTCCAGCGTGTAGCCGGCGGCCAGTGCGAACTTCACCCCACGGGAATCGGCTGGCACTCCACCCATGCCTGTTGCCGGCTTCAGGCTGTCAGGTTCGTGGGGATCAAAGCTGGCGGCATGTTCGGTGTAACTCTGCAGTGTTGTGCGGCCGTGGCCAGCCGCGATTTCCTCGGCATGAAGCAGCAGCATCTGCCCGATTTTGCTACCCGTGAACTCATTCAATACGTCAACCCGGACCAGCGCAGCCTGGAGGTTCTCCGCCTGCGGCAGACCGATACTCGACCTGGCCACCATGCGCCCATCGACGCGGACGAAGTAGAACTGCAGCTGTTTGTAGTCGTCGTCCCGCCATGATTCAAGGCGTGCTTTCCCGGGAGCGGCAAGGTCAAGATTCCCCCACGTTTCCAGTATCAGGGCGTCGCTGAGTTCGCTGAACTCCAGGAAATCTTTGGCCTCCGGCGAGTCGGTCGAGGACGGCAGGACCAGGGGTTCTATGCGGAAAGACGGCGCCATGGGATCAGCCTTCCGAGACGAGTGCGGTCTTCGACCGCAGAGATCGGTGGGACTTCGTTGCTGTCACGATAAACACAGCGTTGCTCCTCATTAGGACTCGAAAGGTTTGGCTATTTTGCGTAGCCGCCGCACACGTCTCCGTGCAGCAGCTGTTGCCGTTATTAGACTGTTTTGCCCTGCTTACAGGGGCTTCAATACCCGGAGTCCTTCTTCTCTTGGAACCGGCACTCTCAGTTTGCAACTGCGTCCAAGCCGCTCGCGTCCGTGCTACCACTGCCGTCGTTACTATCGGCCGGATTGCCGACTTCTTGGGTTGCTCGGGCGAGCGAGTAGGGGGCGACAGTCTTGCGAAGCGCCCAGTCTTTGGGCCCTGGACGTTAGCCGGTTTCCGGTATAAGACCCTTAAAGCCGGGTTGCTGTTGCTTCGAGTAGAGGATCGGCTTGCGGAACGATCGGAGAGCTCAATAGGGGACACCCACTACAGGGGCTTCCGAAGGATCTGACGAGGTCCACACTGGTCTGGCACCTGTCCCTACGCCCTTCTTGTATAAGGGTCTGCGAGGAAAGGAACGGAGGCTTTTGTGGCAGATGTCGCAAATTCATATGAAACGTGCTTTGATCACCCGGTAAAGCTGCCTTCGCCTTATTTCCTGTTACGCCGATTTCTCGATTTGGAGACCTCATGTTCCCGAAAAAGGCCAGGCTTGGACCTACCCTGAAAGAGGCAGAACACGTGGCCTCGTGTGGAGGTTACCACTCGTCATCTTGCTCATCGTGGGCGTCTATTTTGGTCACTGCGTCCAACTGGATCTTGATCATCGTCGCGGGACTTGGTCTCGGATTTTTGGCCCTCTCTTCCGCGTTGCAGCAACCTGGGAGGGCATAGCCGAACCTTGAGGAATCATGGACAAAGAAGAAACCCCGCGGCACGAGTCAGTTGCGCGGGGTTCTTCTCGGTGGTCCGAACACCTCCGCACATTGGGGGCAACGTGAAAGTGCTAAACCAACATGTAGGCAGTAGCCTTACTTTTACAAATCGGGGTCCCGCCCGGATCTGAAAGGAGCCATGCCGCTCGCCTGTGTTTAAAGTGAACCGCGGACCGAGTATTTCGAGTAACCGCTGCGGGTGACCTTGCTGGTTGATCCTGACGAACCCAGCACCGGCACGGCTTCAACAGCCGCTGGCGGCGTAGCCGCAAACCGCATAGATCCTGTTGATGTTGCTTTCGGGACCGGCACGCCTCCTTTCTCAAGGGTTGATTCGCAGAGCAGGACCCCACAGATGTGAACAGCGGGTTGGGTGAATCCGGTTTATGGCTCGGCGATTCGCCTGACCCGTCTCTGGGAGGCCGCGCTCCGCCGTCCAGAGAATCTGGACCCCATGGTGCTGTGGGGTGCCGTCGGCCGCCGGGCGAAGCGCAAGGAGGACCAGGGCCTTCTGAAGGCGTGGAGCGTGGGTTCGAGGTATCTCGAGGCGGGCGTTGGGCAGAGCTGGCCTCGGCACCTTGTGACTCCGCAGCCGCCGTCGCACAGGGAGATTTCATCAATTTGGCGGAGTACGCGCAGAGAAATAGCCTTGACACAGCACAATGAAAGGCGGGATTTCCCGTCAAGTGGGGTCCTATCGGAAACGCCAATAATCTACCTTTCGTAAAGTCGAGGGATGACTGCGACCGGGGCATTGGAATCACTTGCCGCGCACGCGCCGATCCTGGTGGAGGGCAGTGGAATTCAGCATATTCATTGCGTCGGAATCGCCAACAGTGCTGTCAAACACTCGGGCGCGTCACATGTTCGCGTCATGACCAAGGCAGGTCCAGGGCAATACAGAATGGCTATCATTGATCATGGATGCGGTGGAGCCGCCCCGGCTTGGAGGGCGCTCTTCCCGGCACGATCGGCCGGGCAGCGGCGCTGAACAGATCGGTCACCATCCACAGCCCAAAGGGGCCCGGGGGACATCTCTCACTCCGTCTTCCCTTCCGGCACGAGAATCTTCCGGCGCGAGAATATAGACGGTGCGGCATGACACTTCGTGTGGCGATTGCGGATGACTCGGCCCTGTTGCGAAGAAGCATAGCCTCACTTCTTGACGCCGAAGGACTGGACGTCGTGGGGGAAGCGGCCGATGCCTCCCAGGTGCTCGAAATTGTTGAGTACGAGCGGCCGGATGTCGCAATTATCGACATCAGAATGCCGCCCACCTACACGGTTGAAGGGGTCAGGGCCGCCGCCGAATTGCGGGAAACTCATCCACAGATGGGTGTCCTCCTGCTTTCTCAGTACATTGAGGTCGAACACGTAACTGCGCTCCTGAGCCGCAGCGCGAAAGGTTTCGGCTACCTCCTCAAGGAACGGGTATCGGACATCGATGAGTTCATCGATGCACTCCGCCGGGTCGCAGCCGGAGGCTCCGCCATTGATCCTGGTTTGGTCTCCCTCCTGGTCTCCCCGCCTCATCGCAGGCCCCCTCTGCTGGACAGTCTCACCGACCGCGAGAAAGAGATCCTCGAACTCATGGCCTCAGGCAAGTCCAACCGGGCCATTGCAGCAACCGTCTTCATGAGCGCACGCACGGTCGAGGCTCATGTCCACGAAATTTTTCACAAATTACAACTGGAGCCGGCACCAGAAAACCACCGGCGGGTACTGGCAGTTCTTGCACACCTGCAGGTAGGCGATCCCCCGACGGGCGACTGACTCAGCTCTCTCACGCCGCCCGAACCCTGTCGTGACCTGGCCAAGGCCACAGCCCGTACGGTCCCGGCCACAAAGCTGAACCCGAAGAGGATGCCCCGAAATCCCAGCGAGCCCATGTGGCGCCCCGTTGACCCTAAGTGTGAGGTCAGTAAAACGGATCCGTGCCAGCACGGGAAAGATACCGTACTGCCACGGATGCCAGCAGGGACAGCCTAGAAGGAGGATGAGCTTGTCGGCAACGGATCCAATCGTAAGACGTGAACCCGCTACTGCCCACACTCATTTCACCCTCACCCTGATAAGGAACACGAAATGTTCAGGAACAATCGTCCACTCACCGTCGCAGCCCTTGTACTGGCATGTCTCTTCACCACCACCGGCCTAACCGCCGCCGCTTCGCCCATGGCAACCCCAAGTCAGCCTGTCACACAGCCCAACGTTGCCGCGGCAGACCGCTACATCTCCTTCGCCTTCCATCCCGGCGATTATGCTGGCTGGGTGTATTGGGCGTCGTCGGCGAAAACAGCAAAACACGCCGCACTGGACAACTGCAATCGTGCTAAGTCCCACGGCAAGTATGACTGCGTTTCCGCCGGCTACGCCCGCAACGCGTACCTTGCCGTCGCGGTCTCCGGACAGCACCGGGCCTGGGGTTCGGCCTGGTCCACCGACTACACCCTCGCCGGAAAATCGGCACTCAAAACCTGCAAGTTCTACGGAGGCGGAGACGGCTGCCGCGTCATCTTCAACCGGCATTCCAGGGAAAGATAGCCTCCGGCAAGAGTCCAGCGTAAGAGCCGCCTGAACGCAGCAAGCGCGGATAACGGCCTATGCCGATAATCGGGTAAAGGCGCTCTTCGTGGAAGGATCTGGTTCTTATCTTTCCTGGGAAGCACCTCGGAAAGATAAGAACCAGAGAGTTTGCCGGGCACTAGCTGATGCCTCTAGAAGTTTGAGCTGGCCGTGGATGACCAGTGCAGCTATCGGCCAAAAACTCACATTGCCTTTACCCGATACCCTCAGCCAGAAGAAGACTACTGAGCCAGCCGGCGGTAAGTAATCAAAAACGAGCTAGCGCGTTGCCGCAAGACGGCCTCGAAACACATCCACCGTTCAAAAGGTACCCGGGCAGAATCAGCTGCAGATTCTTCCTCCTCCAGTCTGGCTAAGGGGAGTCCGCAGACTCCGCTCTCATCTGATCCACTGCTGTCAGAGAACTAGCTGCAGAGCGAGAGGCTGCGCTAATCGCATCTGAGTAGTGGCCGGCACCCGAGAGGTTTTAAGTCCCTCTGGCCGGGCCCAGCCCCATCTAATTTTCGTGAACTTAAGGAATTATTTCAATGACTAAGACCCCACGCCCGGTCCTGGGCTGTCCTCCGGTCCGACGCAACTTAGCATTGCTGTCGGTCCTTGCCCTATGCTGCATCGGGCTGCCCTTGGCCGGCGCGCACCCAGCGCCTTCCTCCAGCCGTGCGCACGCTGCGGCCCCCCGCGTTTCATACGATACGACGGTGCTGGACGATAAGCCGGCCGCCTACTGGACCATGGGCAGCCCTCGCAGCGCCACCGAAAAGGACCGCACCGGCCACGGACACACGGGCACTTACTTTGGCCGTCCTGCTGCCACCAAGCTACCTAACGGCGAGACTGCCGCGGATTTCGACGGAAAAACTGAATACATGCAGGTCCAGGACGCCGCAGCGCTAAGCACGGCCACACGCGGCGTGCTCACGCTCGAGGCATGGATGCGCCCCGACGCGCTGAACTTTCCCGTAGAAGGGGACACGATGAGATATATGCACTGGATGGGCAAGGGCGGAGCGCGCAATCAGGAGTATGTGGCACGGTTCTACTCGAATACCGATCCTGACCGACCGAACCGGATTTCTGGCTACCAGTACAACCTCGACGGCGGGAAGGGCGCGGGCTCCTACTTCGAAGGGGGCATCCGCGCCAAGACCTGGATTCACTACGTGCTGGTTATCAATGCCAATGCCAGGACCGACTCATATCCGCACGGCTACATCAGAATTTACCGGAACGGTGTACGGGAGAAAACCACCGATCTGAGCTACCGAGGGACGGTCATCATCCCCAAGCGCGGCAAGGCCCCGTTCCGGGTTGGAACCCGCGACCTGGACACGTTCTTCGAAGGTGCCATTGGCAAGGTGGCGATCTATGGGAAGGAACTGCCGGCCACCCGCATCAAGGCGCACTACGCCGTAATGACCCGGCGGTGACACCGCGTGAAGACGGACGCGCGCTTCCACTCCTCAGCTAGCATCCCGGAACCTTCGCTCTGCGCGTCGGGGTTTGTCCCTCGAGAGCGGCGCAGGGCTGCCTCGCCCCTAGCCCGTACCTCGGGGGGACGGAACGGTTCAGCACACGGTGCCGCTATGGTTCCAAGATGGGGAAAACAACGAAGACCAGGACTTCCGCCTTATTCGCAGGCCTTATGGTTGCTGCAATTTCGCTGAGCGCCGGGTGGTTGAAGGGAAACATTCCGTTGCCGGCGGTCCTCGCTACTTCAGTGATCCTCGGGGCCGCCACTTTCCTGGCAACATGCAAACTGGGATCTTAGGGGGTGGCGCAGCACAGCATGCGCGTTTACCCAGGCGCGGGGAGGCCGAGCTGCTCCAACCGCCCCTAGCCAGCATCATCCGCGACCATCAGGACGACCTCCGACACTAACCCGCACCACCCGGTCGACCCGTGGTAGCGGCCCTGGTCAGTTGAAGGTGAACCAGGCTCTTTCCCGCAGGTCAATCATGGCGGCCCTGAGATCCGGGTTGTCCCTCCAGTGCGGCAAGCTGGCGACGATGTTGGAGCCGATGAATTCCATCATCTCGTTCACCGCGAAAAGACCGACCCCTTGGGGTGACCACCGCGCGTCAGCGGGGATCGGTTCCTCCAGGCCCTTCACGGCCAGCAACGGGATCACCTGCTGTACTCCGGGGAGAGTCGCGAAGCGGCGCGCCCCGTCCGCGAGCCCTTCATGGTTGTAGCTGAAGTGCGCCTTTGGGCCGATTCCGTATCGCCCGCTCGACTTCCTCGTCCAATGTAGGGCCAGACGGGACCAGTAGTTGGCCTTCGGGTCGACCAAGTAGACCGTGGAGCCGTGAAGGACGGCGTGCTCGATGGGAAACTTCGTATTCAGGGTGACTTTCGGTGTTCCTGGGGCCCTGAGTCTGTGGAACACGGTAACTCCAGGGATCCGGCTGAGCGTGTTGAGGAGTGCGCCGCTGATCCAAATGTCACTAACTACCGAACCGTCGCTGTCCCTGCCCCAGGGTGAGGTGACCTGGCGGCCGTAGACGCGTCGTCCGGCCCAGGAGGATTCGTCTACCCGGCCTTGATAGGCGCTGTAGTCGGTTTCGTACCAGGAGTAGCTGTGCGGGTCGATTTCTCGCTTCTTGAGCTGGGTTTCGACGCTGTACGGGTCGTTCTTTTGCATGGGCGCGTGGTGCTCTTTCGCTGGTGGTGGGCTGCAATGATCCAGGGTAACGCCCGTTGTATGGTTTGCGGCTGGTATCAGCTCAGTGGGATCCGGTGCCGGTGGCGAGCCGCTTCCTTGCTCGTGTGGAATGCGAAATCCGTGTCTGCTACCGAGAAGCCGGCGCATGGCTTGTTGCGCTTGGAAGGCTTCACCTCCCTTCTTAGGGCCCTCTTGGAGGTGCAGGATGCGGACCGACTTTGATCTCCTATAGCTCATAGGAAAACTATTGATAATAGGGACGCTGGGGAATAGCCTTAAAACCACAGCACAATCAGGAGGTCAGGTGCAGCCGTTGGCTAAGCCGGTAGACCCCAGGCCGGGGCGACACGCGGCCCGGCGTGACGAAATCATCAAGGCGGCGTGGGCCGAGGCCGACAACCGCGGCCTTTCCGCCATATCGCTGACCGACGTTGCCCGCCGGGTGGGCCTTCGTCAGCCCTCCCTCTATTCCTACTTCCCCTCCAAGAACGCACTGATCGACGCCATGTTCATGGAGGCCGCCAGCGCCTTGCTCCACGCGGTGGAAGAGGCCGACTATCCAAACTCGCCCCGGGAGGCGGCGAGGCTGATTGCCCGCACCATACTGGATTTCGGGGTCGCGAAACCCACCCAGAGCCAACTCATCTTTCAGCGCACCATCCCAGGCTATAAACCATCACGTGACGCTTACGAACCCGCGCTGCGGATGCAGGAATGGTACGTCCGGAAACTGGCCGAGGCCGGGGTTGCAGCATCCACGGACGTGGATATTTTCACTGCTCTCGTTGCCGGCCTGGCCAGTCAGCAACTCGCCAATGAGCCAGGCGGCGACCGGTGGGCGTCGCAACTGGACACCGTACTTGACATGTTCTTTGAGCATCTGGACGGGCGGAACACTACCTAGCCGGGTCCAGGAGAAAGCAGGGATCACATGCCTGCAAGAGACTTTCCGAGGGAGGCGGCGGCGCTCAACCGGATCGCCCACCACGAAGCGATGGAGCTCGCCGCAGAGGAAAACCGGCGCTTCCGCACAATACTGGAACAACTCAGGTCCGAGGACTGGCAGAAGGCAACGGACTGCAGCCGCTGGACTGTCCGCGACATCGCCTTGCACGTCACCGCCTCAGCGGAAGCCCAGGCCTCACCCGTAGAGTTCCTCCGTCAGGCATGGCAGGGGCGCAGGCTCACAGCCGACATCGGAGGCCGGCACTGGGTAGACGGGCTCAACGAAGCCCAGCTTAGAACCAGAATCGGCCTCTCAGGGCAGGACCTGCCGGCCCGCTGGCACAGTGCTGCCGATGCCGCGCTCAAAGCACGCAAGCGGATGCCCGCCATTGTCAGAGCGCTGCCCCTGCTGCCGTTTGGAACAGTGGACGGCATAGATTTCGGTTGGCAGCCCCTGGGCTACCTCTTCGATGTCGGGTTCATGTCAGCGATGGTCGAAAAGTGAGCCTTTTCGTGCCGACAACAACGTCACCCGGATGACATCGGTCCTGAACGAGGAGACCAACGCTTACGAGGTGCTCACCGAGGAAGACCTCAAACTGGAGAAGAACTTCAAGTCCCTCGGCGTCATCGTGGAGAGCATCGTCCAGGACATTCTTTGCATCCGCGGCTACGAGCTGGCGGCGTGATGAGGGGAGACAGGATCGCCGCACACGTTGTGAGCATGAGCTTCACCATGGGTCCCTGCAGATGGGCCGGACTGAAGACGAAACCCGAGTACAAAGGCCTGGCCGAAGCGGTCAGTCTGGGAATCGCCGTGCTCATAAAGGCCAAGCAGAACACCTGAGCCGAGCTCATCGAGGGCATGGACTCCGGCAACCTCCTGGTCATCAAAGCCTTCAAGGCCCTCGACCTGACCGACGCGCAGCTGGAGGCTGTGAACTCCTGGCAGCCTGTTCTGAACCTGGTCAAGATCAACCCGGCAGTCATTCCTGTGGTCTGCCCTGTATGTGAGTACTACGTCCTGACCGCCGACACGGCACCCTCCCGCTGCATGGTCATCGCCGGATGCGAAGTCAAGCCCTTCAAGGTCGCAGCCGCCACGGGAGTGCCCGCCACAAAGACATCTGCTGCTGCAAGCACGGCCGCTCCCGCAGCGACTGCTGCCGGAACAACGGTGCCCCCGAAAGCCACTCCCGCTGAGACCCAGGCCGCTCCGGCCAAGCGGGCGGCTAAAAAGTCGACCACCCCATCTGATCCGATGATCGAGCACATGCCCGACGACGTTCTGGAGCCGCAGCCTGTGGCTGAAGCCGAACCACCCCGGGACCCTCGATGGACGAAGCGCCGCCTGCGACATCCGCTGACCCCGCGAAAGAGCCGGTCCTGGACATCGTGCATGTGGCGGCGGATGAGGACCCTTTTGCCTGACAGGCCCCGGGAAGCACTCTGAGCTCCTCCGCTGCCGGCGGGAAACACCAACTCTACGATTCTCCGCCAGCTTGCAGCCCTCTAGACCGATGCTGCGTCAAGTCCTACTCTGATCCTTTCGGCGGTACCGTCAGTATTGGGGGCATCATGAGTCACTTGGCTGCAAACCGACCATCCGGGCTTAGGATGCGTGTTTCATCAAGTGCCCGGATGGAGGCGGCGGAGCTCCGCACCCTTCTGTTTCGGCCTGAAATGCTCCAGAGATGGATAGGTCCGGGAGTCAACCTACCCTTTCGCAGATGCGCGTTAGCGACCCTCCCCGCGCCAGACGGTTCGCTGACCGAGAGCCTGGTCACCAGAGTGACGGAGGCAAAGGACGCCTGTTCCTGGTCCATAACAGCAGAGGGTGCCGGAACGCGCTTGACGATAAGCCTCTCGTCCGGGGTCAGCGCAGGCATGAGCGTTGTCCGAATAACCGTTGGTCAAATCAAAACGGATATGGACGTCAGGAGAAGCCTGGCGTTCTGGCAGAGGGCATTGAACCGGCTCGCAGCAATTGTCCGAGACATCCGGCATCGGCGGAACTCCCCCAAACAGGCCCTGATCGTAATCCACGGGATAGGCGAACAACAGCCTGGACAAACACTCATGGCCTTCGTAGACGCGGTATTTGGCAAAGCAAACGAAGGCCCACGATGGGTGAAACAGGACACCTTGTCGGGCTCCTTTGAAATGAGAAAAGTCACTATCCCGGCCGCTGCTGGAACCGAAGGCAGGGAAGGAAGACCGACGACCCACGTCTACGAGCTGTACTGGGCCCATCTCATCGTGGACAGCACCGTCGGGCAGGTGTTGGCCTGGATGAAGAGTCTGCTGATGCGCAGGGATGTACCCCCACTATTGAGGCTCCAAGTGTGGATTGCGCGGGTTCTGGCGGCCGCTGTGGTGGCGGCCGTCCTGTGGCTGCCAGTGCTCGCTCTGCGGGGGGACGCTAAGACGGCCGCCGTGAGTGGCGGTGTGATGGCAGTAGCTGCGGCACTGGTCGGGGCTGCATGGAAGCTCTTCAAACCAGCTGGAACGAAACTCTTCACGGGTTTCTTGGGCGATGCGGCACGTTACTTCCAGCCGAAGCCTGAAAACGTAGCCCATCGGCAGGAGATTCGTGAAGAAGGCGTCCGCCTGCTGGAAAGGCTGCACAAATCCGGTGAGTACCAGAGGGTCATCATCGCGGCTCACAGTCTGGGCAGCGCTATCGCGTACGACATACTTACGTTCGCATGGAACAGTATCCGCAAACAGGATGCAGCCCCTGATGCCCGGAGCTATAGCGCGTTCCGGGCAGTCGAGGACGCACTCCCGGATGCATCTGAGGACGCATCCGAGGACGCGATGTCAGATGGCGCTCGAAAGCTTCAGTTTGCCGCCTGGCAGGAACTGCGGAAGAACACCCAGCCGTGGCTGGTAACGGATTTGATCACCATGGGCTCGCCTCTGACACACGGACCGTTCCTAATGGCGGACACCAAGTCAGATTTCTCCGCGCTGGTAGAAAGCCGGATATTTCCAACGTGTCCGCCAATGCGGCAAGGAGATAGGGGCCGTCCCCTCAGCTACGCCATGCCGAATCTATCAATCGACGGAACCAGGCAAGGCAGTTCTATCATCCCGGACCATGGCGCTTTATTCGCCTTTACGCGCTGGACCAACTTGTATTTTCCCGTACACGGTTTCATAGGTGGGGACCCGGTCGGAGGGCCACTGCAACGATTCTTTGGCCGCTGGATCTCAGACCGACCCGTCAGGGCACGGAAAGCCGGCTTTTGGGGCTTCGCCCACACTTACTACTGGACTATGGACGGCCCGTCCGGAAAATACATAGGGCGTCCCGGGGAGGATCACATTAGCTGTCTCCGGGATTCATTGGACCTGCGCGCAGACCGCAGGCTGCGGGCTCTCGCGAATCAGATACCTGCACACGCATACCTGCGGCCCGTCCCGCCTTCGTCGCGCCAGGAATGAGTGGAACGGGGGTGCGTCCTTTATCCCCCTAAATGGGTTAGAGACATGCTCGGGCTACACACCCCGTCCACAAGCGCCATGGTAGCCCTGCGGTTCTGGTTGGAACAGCCCATCGGCCTTCAGGCAGCGAAGCGGCGTTGCCTCGTGGGGCCATTCTGGGAGATTCGTATCCGTCTGGCCAGCTCCGGGCCCGGACACGCCTCGCCGGCCCATATGTTCACGGACGGCTTCGGCGAATTCGCGGGCTAAAGGCCCCGGCGGGTCAATTGGTCCCCTTGGCATCGGCTCTGCCGGTCCCTGGGGCTGCATATGGTTTGGACTGCCCTAGGCTTCTCCTGTAACGAGTTGCCGCCGTTTGACCTCGGATGGAAACCCTCTGGGTTGCTGGGGCGGTGCGCTGCTGGACGGAAGGCAACCTTCTCTGTCCCGGCCGCAGGGGACAGGCTGATGTCGTTGGCTCCCGGGACCGGCGCCCCCGGTTAGGCTCATATCGCCCGTCTGCGCATGATTGTCGACGGATGGAAAGCGGAACGCGGGGGACCATGGAGAAGACCATTGCGGTAGCGCAGGCTGTCACACAGCCGTGCTCAACCGACGGCTGCATGAACTCAGCGGCCTACAAGACACACAGCAAGCCGGCGCAGTGCACCGACTGCATCGACAGGACTCTTCGCGGAGGCGGCCTTTCGGCCGATGAACCAATCATTGGGCCCAAGGAATGGCGGCTGACCACCTGCCTGGACTGCGGCGTGCAAGCGCACTACAGACTGTATTCGCGCGAGGAGATCATCGAGCACCTCCACAGGAACGGTTTCGACCTGGTCGCCGCCACCGTGGACGTCAACGACGGCAATGACCCGATCATTACGCGCTGCCGGTCCTGCGAAAAGCTCCGCCGAGCGGATGGGCGACATCGGCCGGGGCTGCACCTGCACCCGCAACGTCCGTTCTGCCAGCCCCACATCCGAGGCGGCACCGGCGCCGGCCCGGAACATCCGGTCCACGAATCCTGCAACCGCAAAGACCACCAAAGCCCTCCTAGCCGACTCCGACGACCCGGCCCGGGAATGGTGGGACCACGAACGCAACGACGAGAAGGCCTTCCGCACCGTCACGCTGCGGGCCACACGGACCTGCCACTGGGTGTGTCCCGAATGCCAGGTTTCCTTCAGCGCGAAGGTCCTGGACATGACCGCCGGCCGGCATGCCTGCACTGACTGCAGTGCGATCCGGCAAGCGGAGTGGCATGAGGAACTCGAACGCTGGAGGATCACTCCGGTCGCCGACGTTCCCGAGCTCGCCGCTGCCTGGGCCGATGAGGCTGATCCGCGATCGGTCATGGTTGCCGGCAGCTGGGAGTTGCGACGGTTCCGCTGCCCCGCCGGCCACCACCCCAGGATCAGCCCCCTCACTTTCCTCCAGTCCGGGTGCCCGAGCTGCCGTGGCGCGGAGACGCGCAAGGCGCAAAAGAACTGGTTGGCTCACACCCTGCCCGAGATCGCTTCCCAGTGGCACCCGACGCGCAACGGCAAGCTCACGCCGGCTGACGTGGTGTGGGATTCCCAACGCACTGTCTGGTGGCTGGCCGACTGTTGCGGGCATGAATGGCAGGAGACCCCGCGGTCCCGGGACAAGTACGACAGGCTGCCCTGCCCGCAGTGCCGGACCATCCTGGGATCGCTCGCCTGGCAGGACCCAGGGCTGGCCGCCGAGTGGAGCCCGGCAAATCCTCTGACCGCCTGGGACGTCCGCCCCCATGCGTCAACTCCTTTTGTGCCCGAGTGGATCTGCGCCACCAACACGGTGCACGTTTGGCAGAGTGCTCACAGCGGCCGCTCGAACGGGGCAGAGTGCCCGGAGTGCAAGGTGGCGGGCAAGTCGAAGGTCGAGCTGGCCCATCACGCTGCCGCAAAGGAAGTCTTCACCGGTGTCCGCTCCGGCGCCGTCTTCCGGGCCAAGACCTTCACCACCCGCCGCTCATGGACCGCCGACATCAGCGCCGACTTAGACGGCCGGACCCTGGTGATCGAATACGACGGGGCCTACTGGCATCCTGCGCCGGCCAAGGTGCTCATCGACGAACGCAAATCCGCCGATCTGCTGGCCACCGGCTACCTTGTGGTCCGGCTCCGCGAGGATGACCTGCCGCCGCTGCCCGTCCCGCATCCCACTACAAGGAAATCCGGTCTATTCCACGGCGCCGCGGCCCGAAGCGGTGGTGGCAGAAATCCGGGCCTGGCTGGCAGGACTCGATCAGGGTTAGCGGTCCGCTGCCGGGCGGGCTGGCGGCCACCCCTCATTGTGGCGGCCATGGGCAACATTCTTGCGCTGTGGTTTCCCACCTATTCCCAAGCCGTGTTTCTAAGGGCTAGTGGAAAGCAGTGCTAGCACGGAAGTGCGGAACGGGTGCCCGGATTCACCATGGAGACATCGGAACGCACGGAAAACCTTCGGCGGATCCGGAGCCCCCGAGTCGGGCAGACCACATCCCCAAACCGCACCTTTGACCCAGGAGTACCCCTTTGTTCAACGCATCCCTTACCCAGAAGTCCCGCCCTTCCGCCCGCAAGCTGGCCACGATTGCCGCGCTCGGGTTGGGCATGGTCGCGGCACCGTTCGCTCTGGCCGCCCCGGCGCAGGCGGCCGGCACCAGTTATGCCTGCTCGGTCACCCCGCTGAAGCCGGTGTTCGCCGGGTTTAGCTCCTCGGGCGTGAAGCTGCTGGACTACCAGATCCGTGTTTACTGCAACAGTGACCGCTACGTCAACATCACCCAGCAGCGCTGGGAGGAAGACGACTGGCCCAACGGTGATGACCACCTCGGAACGACCTACTTCAGCCGGCACCTGAACCAGTACAGCGGCACGGTGACCATCCATAACGTCCGCACCCTGGTGGACGGCGAGGTCGGCAACGAGGAGGTGTACCAGCAGGTTTCCTACCGGGAAGGCAGCAACGGCGTGTGGTCCCCGTACACCGGCTGGTACTACAGCCCCGTCACCTCAATGTCGAACTGACGTCCATCCTGTAGAGCCGCTGCCACAGCTCCTCAAACGCCCAAGGTCCGGAAACCTCACCCGGGCCTTGGGCCTCTTTAACGTGGGTGCGAAACTTGGCTTCGACAGGACCACCCGTCGGAAGGTTCAACCATTCGACGTCGTAAACACCGTCCAGGAGATCACCGACAAATCATCAAGAACAACCATGGTTTGATCTTCGCGGCCATGGGTTCAGCTACCATGCAGAGAGAAAGCAGAGGATGAAGCCCGCTTCCTGACGCACGCGGAGTTCGGGCTCATCCTCGAGGGCATGGGGCAGAGGTACGAGGCTTTCAATGAGTTCCTGGTCATGACTGGAACTCGCTTCGGCGAGGCAACTGCGGCAACCGTGGCCAACGTCGACCTCATGTCCAAGCCGACATCCGGACCACCGAGGCCTGGAAGCGCGGGAAAGATTCGGAGTGCCATATCGGCGCTACAAAGACTGGGCCGGGAAGAGAACAATCTCGCTCAACCCGCAGTTGGTAAAAATTCTTGTTCCCCTAGTTGCCAGCCGTACGGGGAAAGACATGCTGTTCACAACGCCCGAGGGTAAACGGATCATTCACAAGCTTTACTGGCATCAATACTGGGTTCCTGCTGTAAAAGCGGCGCAAGCCCGGGGGCTAGACAAGCCGCCGTGGATTCTAGATCTGCGCCGTACGCAGGCGTCTGGCGTTGAACTCGGACGCGAGCAGGACATCCTGGCCGACCGGCTGCCGTCTTCGCCGAGGCGTTCGATGAGCCGGAGCCACTGAACTGGATCCCCTCTGCGCGGTCGGTATCGCCGCGGCGGTACATGCCGTCGGCCTCGAGATACTCTACCTGAAGCCGGGCGGCGAAGGCCGGGCCCGTCATGCAGGACTTGCCGCGGCTCAAACGCTAACGCACTCTTCTGGCGAGAGCACCAAAGTAGTCAAAAAAGTGGGTGCGCACATTGTCACACCCGGGCTTCGGACTCGGTTGCATCGGCATCATCGGCCCGGGCCGGACTGGGGATGTTTTGGGGGAGTGGCGGGTTTTCAAGGGTTGGCGCCCGGTTCGAGTCCCACCTCGGGCACATGTTTTCCCTGTTCACGGGCTTTTTGCCCCTGAGTGTGGGCAATTGTGGTGTGAAGGGCCACTTCGGGGGCCTTTTTCATTGGTTGCCGGTGCCTCGTTGCTTGCTTCGCTGATCGACCCTTTGTTGTTCGTTACCTGTTCATCGACGTTCGGCCTGCTCAACATGACTTGGGGAAGATTCAGTGCAAGTTTCTTTACTGCATCGTTGGGTGTTCACCAGGTTCCTCCTGCTCGGCTTTTGTGGCTGTTCACCTTCTTCATGGGGGCCGGTGGAGCGCATTCGCCTGATAACAATCCGGGGCAGATTCCCTTGTGCTCGTCGCTGGTTATTCACCAGGTTCCTCCTGCTCGGCTTTTGGTGTCAGTTCTGCTTTTTCATGGTCGGTGTCGGTGACGGTCGAGAACTGAGCCAACCACGGCCCTGCTCCAGTGGTTCGGCGACGGCAAGCCGGTGACCGGAACCGGTGCACTCCGGACAATGAACATCGAAGCCGCAGCGGCGTGCTTGGGCTCACGGTCCGGGACGGTCCCAAGCTTGCCGGAGCTGCGGACGCCGGAAGCGGCGGTTCCGAAGTACCTGTGCCGACGGTCCGCAGCATGTATGAAGTGCCGCTTCTGGCACAGGTGTGGGAGGCGCGGGCCAGCACTCAACTCGTCAATACGGGCTCAATGAAAGGGGCGGGTCGCTGGCCTCCGCCGTATTGCAGGCCGGCGGCACATTGAACCGGATGGAGGAGCTTGTGTTCTTCGTTGACTGGTTCCTCACAGCCTCCGTGCTCGGCTATGACCCTGAAGAGCCATGGGAAGTTCTCGTTGCCGCGACGGTGGCCTCGATCCTGCTGGCAGCATTAACGGATGGTCCTCCGCGGAGGGACACCTTGCTGGTCGGCTTGACAGAGGCGCCGCCGGGAGAAAGGGCCGCCGTCGATGCCTTGAAGTACCTGCCTCTAAGCCAAATCGAAGGCTTCGCCGAGCAGCGGAATCCTGACGGCGGACACATTTCCGGTCACCGCCCGCATTTGTCCGCTGCGTTGCCAACACCCACGAGGACGGGGCGGCTCTGGAGGATCTGGGTCTGCTGGAATATTCCCGTCCTCGATCTGGATTCCGAGGACGCGTAGTACCTACTAGAAAACCGCGGGACCCGTGAGTAGGTGTATTGCAGAGCCTGGCACCCGATGGTACAACTGAGTCACCGCCGACTACGTTGGCCATGTTATGTCTCTGGAAACCGGGCTCAGGAAAAGTACCCGCGAAAAATACGGAGTCGGCCTGCTCCCTCCGTTATCTCAACTAGCAATAAGTCTTCTCTTAGCGGTCCTCTTTGAGGGGAATCTCAGCAGGGAGATTGGCTGAGGCCATGGATCTGGTCTTCACCATAATGCATCCGCCCCTAGGCCAGGTTCGAGGGGAAGTGCAATGACTCCACGCCAGCTCATTTGTGTGTTGGGGGTAACCGCAGGCGTCCTGGTCCTTGTCTTGGCTTCTGTTGATTGGTCGCCCACGGCACTTCAAGATCCCGCACGAACCATAGGCCTCAATGCCCAAGGCGTGGTCCGATGGGGCGAGAACCCGAACCGGGCACCGTTCTCAGCTCTTGAGTTGACGTTGTTTATAGGCGTGGGGCTTGCTTTTGTGGTGGCCGGAATCACCGCGTGGCGGAGCCGGCCGACGCGGAACCCGGGTGTGCTGTTGTGCGCTGCGGGCTGGCTGTGGCTGGCGGCGGGTATACGTCGCTCCAGTGACCCGCTGGCTTTCACGCTCGGGGTGACACTCACGCTCATGTATCAGCCGCCTTTGCTGCATCTGGCGCTCAGCTTTCCCTTGGGTGTGCTGCGCACCAGAGCCGAGAAAGCTGCGGTCGGTTTCTTCTTCGGTTCCTGGCTGGTGGCCTCCGTTCTGGGCTGGGCGTTCTTTGACCCGCGATTGCACGTTGCGGTGGGGGAGTCTACCTCCCGGAACCTGCTGCTTCTATGGGACAGCGCGGAGATGATGACCACAGTTGGTAATGCGATCCGCACGTTCCAGATCGCGGTGGGAGTTGCGATCGTGGTGGTTCTCGTCGGCCGCTGGCGCAGAGGGACGAAAGCATACAGGTCGTCATTCTTGCCGCTTTGGCTTGCGGTCATCGTAAAGACGGCGGCCACCGTATGGGTGTCGCTGGCTGTGATCCAGCTGTCAGGGTCTTTGTCCATGGAGGCGCTGCTCTGGCAATATCCGGCAACAGCAATTGTGCCGCTCTCAGTTCTGTTCGGGCTCTGGCGCTACCGGTTTGCACGGGGCACGTTGGGCGATCTGATGGTCGAAGTCGGCTCCGCCCCGATGAGTGACAGGCTGGTGGCGGCGCTTCGTCGATCCGTTCATGATCCCACCCTCACACTGCTCCTTTGGTTACCGGACAAGGCCTCTTTTGTCGACACCGCGGGAGTCCCTCAGCCGTTGCCGGACGGTTCAAACGGGCGCGCCTCCATGGTGTTGGAGCGTCATGGGACACCGGTAGGGGCATTGGTTTTTGACGGCGCTCTCCAAGACCAGCCGCAATTGCTTGCCGCTGTGCGTAGCGCAACTTCCCTGGCACTGGAAAACCAGCAGATGGAACAACAGCTCAGGGAGCAGCTCGTTGAGGTCCGCCGGTCCCGGGAGCGGATCGTCACGGCAGGAGACTCTCGGCGTCGTCAGCTCGAACGGGATCTTCATGACGGCGCCCAGCAACGACTGGTCGCCGTGTCAATGGAGCTCGCGCGAGCCAAACGCGCGACAGATCCGCAGGAGTTACGAAGCCTGGTTGAGCAGGCAAGGGTCGAGCTTTCGCACGCTCTTAATGAACTGCGCGAATTGGCCAGGGGTGTGTATCCTCCGTCGTTACGGGAAAGAGGTTTGGCGGGCTCCATCACCGCGCTGGCCGAGCGGTCAGCATTGCCGGTGGAGCTGGATGTCCGCTCATGCAGCGGGCTGCCGGCTCACGTGGAGTTGGCCGCCTACTTCATCTGCGTCGAAGCCGTCACCAATGCCACTAAGTATGCGGAGGCGTCCTCGGTGCGTGTCTGCATCGACGCAAATGAAAGAGAGCTGCGAATGGAGATAGTGGACGACGGCATTGGTGGTGCGCAGCCCGGCCCCGACGGCGGACTGCTGGGGATTGCCGACCGGGCCGCGGCACTCGGCGGAACCTTGTCAGTCGACAGTCCTGATGGTGGTGGTACGACGATACGCGCCATCCTCCCTTTCTCCACAGACCCGGGGCGTGACCTGCCATGACACTGCGTGTTGCCATTGCTGATGACTCGGCTTTGCTGCGCCGAGGACTGTCCGCCTTGCTGCAGTCGGAGGGACTGGAAGTCGTGGGAGAGGCTTCCGATGGAGCTAAATTGTTGGACCTGATTGACACATACGGTGCCGATGTCGCGGTTGTGGACATCCGCATGCCTCCCACGTACACGGTTGAGGGCATCCAGGCCGCTGAGACCATAAAAAGCAGGTACCCCAAGACAGGCGTTCTCCTGCTGTCCCAGTACGTGGAGACGGAAAACGCGATGTCACTCCTGAAGAACGGAGCCAAAGGGCTGGGTTACCTGCTCAAGGAACGCGTGTCTGATGTTGACGAATTCGTTGACGCACTCCGGCGCGTTTCTGCTGGAGGCACGGCCATTGACCCTGATCTTGTGTCACGGCTCGTGACCCGCCCACATGCAGGTCACACTCCAGGGGATGACCTTACGAGCCGGGAGCGGAGCGTCCTTGAACTGATGGCCGAAGGGCGTACCAATCAGGCAATAGGAAAGTCACTTTTCCTGGGGGAGCGGACGGTAGAGGCTCATATCCGAAGTATCTTCCTCAAACTCGACCTGAGGCCCGAACCCGAGGACCACAGGCGCGTGCTTGCCGTTCTCACGTACCTTCGGGGCGGCGGACTTCGCCGGGGGTGACGAATAGTCCGCCGGGGCCGTGGTTCCTGCGTGGGAACGCCGCCATCAGGCATCGAACTCCACTTCCGCTGAAACGTTGTCGGTCGCTTCCCGGGCCATCTCGGCCGCCTTCAGCGGTGCCAGGAGGAGGGACCGCTGGGTTGGGGACAGCGCATGGGGCAGCGCCATTGCCAGATTTGCCAGGTGTAGCGCGGCCACGATGTAATGCGTGCCCGCGGCGCCTCCGAGCGACCGCACCACGCTGGCCTTGATCCGTTCGAGGCTCGGGGAGTTCGCGTGATTGGCCAGAGCCATCCGGGCGAGCATGTGCTGCGGGTGCCTCTGGACGCGCTTGTCCATCTCGGCCAGAGCCTGCAGCTGTCCCGCGGTCCAGTCACCGTCCAAGGGTATAGCGGGATCCTCCGCAGCCGTGCAAAGCGCCAAATGGATCGCGCGGACCGGTGCAGGTGTTGTGGACAACATTGACGTACTCCTTCGGACTGCTGGGGGCCTGGCAATGGAACCTGTCGGTGAATCCTTGCCGTTTGATATGTGGATATTGCCTTCGGGCGGGACGGGTCAGCATCCGTGCCAGTACGCATTTTGGCCGGAAAAAGATTGAACGTCTCGTTCCATCCGCCGCCGGTTTCTCCCGGTATTGCCCGGTGTAGCTAGATGAGGACCAAGAGGATGGCCATCAACCCGTCCATGTGAGCTGATTCCTGCCAACGGCGGTGGCAGTGCTAGCACGGACGCGATGAGGAAATGTACTGCCGGATTCTGGTAGTGCCGGTCGGAGACAAGAACGAATTGCTGCCGCTCCCTCCTGGGGGTCGGGCCTGCACCACGATCCATTCAAATCACTGTTCAGGAGCATTTGTCTTTTCAGAAAGCCTGGCGGGACCCACCGGCGGTTCACGCGGAGGGCAATGATCCGCCGCTCGGTACGCGTTGCAGTCCGCCGGGGCGAGGACTGCGAATTGGACTCTAGACAAGCCCCACTCCACCCGGAGGTCTTCTTCATGTCACCGAACCGCGCCGAGCGTCACTAATGTCCGTGGTCAATACAGCTAGCATGGTGTTACTCAGCTCGACACGAGAAGAGGGGTTAGATGCCCTACCAAATACTGACTCGGGACCAACACTTCCTCAGTGACGGTAAGCCGAAGCGCATTCTTTCACTCGACGGCGGCGGGCTGAGGGGCATCTTGAGCCTCGGCATTTTGGGGAAGATCGAGGGCCTGCTACGCGAACGCCATGGCGGCGGCAACGACTTCCGTCTCTGCCACTACTTTGACTTGATTGCAGGCACATCCACTGGGGCGATCATAGCAGCAGCCCTTGCC
The DNA here is from genome assembly GCF_030817195.1 of Arthrobacter globiformis. Lineage (NCBI taxonomy): Bacteria > Bacillati > Actinomycetota > Actinomycetes > Micrococcales > Micrococcaceae > Arthrobacter > Arthrobacter globiformis. The sequence continues at coordinate 2,597,675 of NZ_JAUSYZ010000001.1, forward strand.
CAGGGCTGGACCGTCGGCGAACTCACAGACAAGTACTTCAGTCTCGGGCGCCGAGTGTTTGAACGAGGCCTCATCCGTCAAATTCTTCTGCGGGCTAAGTACGACGAGCAGTCCCTGGTTGCCGAGTTGAAGGATGTCTTCGGCGCGGACACGACTTTGGGCGGTCCCAAGCTGCTGACCGGCCTGCTGATAGTCATCAAACGCTTGGACAGCGGCAGCCCTTGGCCGGTGTCCAACAACCCCCACGGTAGGTACTTTGTGGCTGCCGACAACGGCAGGATGGGAAACGGAGACTATCCCCTCTGGCAGGTTGTCCGGGCTTCCACCGCCGCGCCGTCCTATTTCGAACCGGAAACCATCTCCATCACGGGTGGACGAAATGTGAGCCCCGTGACTGGCAGTTTCATCGATGGTGGGGTCAGTCCTTTCAACAACCCTGCACTTCAGGCGCTAATGTACGCCGTTCTGGAAGGTTACCGAGTGGTCTGGGAGACCGGTTCAGACAAGCTGCTGCTCGTATCGGTTGGTACAGGTGCGGCCGATCCCGCCGTCAGTAAGGCCAAACTGACGGCAAGCCACGCCCTGCGGGCGCTGAAATCTGTGCTGCAGGACTGCGCGGTTCAGCAGGAAACAATGCTCCAGTGGATGTCCGCCAGCCCAACCGCAAGGATCATCGATCGGGAACTGGGCGGGCTGGAGGGCGATCTGCTAAGCGGTGCTCCAGTGATGAGTTATCTGCGTTATAACGTGGACCTGCGGCCGGAGAGTGTCCGGAGGCTGGACGGAACCCTTGCCACGATGGACACCAGCGCTCTTAGCGCCATGGATGCCCCGGGCAATATGGAGGTCCTGCACCGGCTGGGCAGGCTGGCCGCTGCACAGGATGTGCGGGACACTGATTTTGATGCGGTTTTTGACCTGCCACCGGCGTAAACGGAAGGGACGACTCATGAGCGAGCTCCGCCGCTACAGACGCCTACCGGACCAGTACGTCGTCGCAATTCCTTTGCGCCTGGACACAGATGGGTTCAGCTACCGCAAGTGGGGCGGCGAGCAGCATTGCAAGCCTGGTGACTGGCTGGTGGACGACGACGGCGATATCCACACCGTCGACGCGGACGTCTTCGCTGCCACCTACCGCCAGATCCGCCGAGGTGCCTACGTTAAATCCACCCCCGTTTGGGCCGAATTTGCGCGTGAAGCGGGCAGTGTGGCCACCAAGGAAGGCCGCACCAGCTACAACAAGGGCGACGTCGTCGTGTTTAACAACGAAGACGGGACCGACGGTTACGCCATGACCGCCGAAAGATTCAATTCACGGTACGAACCGGACCAATGAGGTTTCACGGCTGGTTAGCCGGTCAGCAGAAGACTAAAGAAAAGCCTCGGGCGTGCCAGCTGCAACTTATTTCCATGCATTCCGGATTGCTGAGCGCTGCAGTGCCCAAGCCGCCAATGCGAGAAATGCCACGGCCTGGAGCCTCAGAAAGGCAACGTCGATGAGCCACTGCTGGGCCGTTGGGTCGTACAGCTGGTCTGCTTCGGCTACAGCGGCTTCTGGAGGCCTGTGGTCGTGACTGTGGCGGCGTACCCAAAGCGCGCAGGCAGCAGCCACGACACTTGTTCCAAGCCGACGCGTCCGGATAGTGCGAACAGCCCACCACGCAGAACAACCTGCGCCACGACCAAGGCGAGGAGTGCTGGCATGGTTTGCACCGTCGACGTGGACTTGGCTGAGCAGATATGCGCTAGGAGACAGGCCGGCTGCCAGCTCCCGCCGGTAGATGGGCGGTTCTGCCTTTGCCGCGCATTTCCCAGATGCCGTGGTCCATACGGTTGAGGTTGTTTTCGACGAACCAAAGCATGTTTGTCTGGAGCGGCCAGGAGAAATGATCCTCATGCACGCCACGCTCGCGGAGTTTCGCTAGGGCCACCATGACTTCACCAACAATGTCGCCTTGGTATTGGTAGACCGCCCGATTGCCGATCCCCACTGGGCCATGGAAGCCATCGGTCATCCTGGCTTCCAAGGCCAACGCACGTAGCGAGCAATAGCGGTAGTCCCACTTTCGTTGGCCACCGAACTGTTCGGTCAGCGATGTGGTGGGGGCAGCCACAATACCCCCGGTCCTCTCGTGCGTCAGCGCGCGCAAGACGAGCAGCGAGCGTTGTACTTCCTCGTCGTAGTTACCTTGCGAGACGTAGTTGCTGGACCATCTTCTCCAGGAGGTGCCGGTCGTCTGCAGCGCGAGTTCGACGTCGGCTACCGCCGGCGGAACCTCGTGGGAGGAGAAGGCATGCAACTGCAGATCAATGGTCTGACCAGCCTACACAGTGAATGTCCCCAGGCGAATAATCGGAGGCGGCGCGGGGGAGAACTTCCGCCCTCAGCATGACGGTCTGGGGCCCGGCGACGGCCAGCAGCACCTCTCCGTCGTCGTCGTATATTCGATGGACCCAGGGCGGAATCTTTCCGTACCCGAACGGCAGTTGCAGTCCTTGGCGCATCAGAACGCAACCCTCAAGCCCTTGAATTCTGCGAACCAAGGTAGTGCCGCTTCCAGCGGGGCCGGGTCGCGGAAGAACCGCACTGACCGTTATTGGTGTTCATCAATGCCGAGCATCCGCATGCCAGGGCATCGTCGGGCAGGGCCAGCGCCGCGGAATCCGCTGGACCCACCAGGAGACACCGAACAAGGAGGCAGCAGCCTCCGCCGCGGCCCGTCCTGAACCGATTGCTCCCAAGGCCAAGAATCGATGACCCCCCGGCCTCAACAGGGGATTGCTTAAGAGATACAAGTCCCCAACCGTGCCAGCACGGAAGCGCGAACCACAACAAGACCACACTATTGATTTACCGGATCAAAGACAGATTCGGCACATAAGGCCCACAACAAAGATCGCCACAAGATGACGGGCGCCGGGTCTGACAAAGTCGAATATCACCTTTCAAGATTGGAAATTCCAGTGTTTCAGAATCGCACTCCTGCAACAGGAATACCTTCCCCTGCCAAGCCTCGCCGACTGATTACCAAAATGGCTGCAGGTGCCTCTCGCTAAGTGTCGGAGCGCTTTCCGCCATGGCGGCCGCCCCTGCCGCGCAAGCGGCGATGTCGGCCACCAACGGCCATTCCGGAGGCCTCATTGTTCCGTTCGTCTCGCTCTGCGCGGCACTTCTTGAAAAGTGAAGCTGGTCCGGACGCAGATGTCCGCCACCCTTCACACACAACCACCTTTTACAAACAAGCTGGCAGGAAGATCCCCAACCCTGGCCAGGCTCATGGCAGGGGAACGAGGAAGAACATGCCGATTATCAAACACCCGCACCTGTTCAACGAGCAGAGCCTGTTCGTCGACCTGGAAGGCGTGCTGGGCTGCCGCCTCTTTCTGAAGATCGAGGGGTTCAATTTCGCCGGCTCAATCAAGCTCAAGCCCGCACGGGAGATGGTTGAGCGCGCCGAGCGGGAGGGGCTGATCGGCCCCGGCTCCATCCTCGTGGAGTCCTCCTCAGGCAACCTCGGCGTCGCGCTCAGCATGATCGCCGCCAGCAAGGGATACCGCTTCGTGTGCGTGATCGATCCGCGCTGCAACCCGGCAACCCGGCAACTCATGGAGTCGCTCGGGGCACAGGTGGACCTGGTCACCGAACCGGATCCCGTCGACGGCTTCCTCGGAGCCCGGCTTAACCACGTGCGGGATCTGTGCGCGTCCGACGAGCGGTACATCTGGCTCAACCAGTACACCAATCCCGGCAACTGGGGAGCGCACTACCGTTGGACTGCACCCGAGATCTCCAATCAGTTCCCCGACCTGGACGTGCTCTTCGTGGGAGCCGGGACAACGGGGACCCTGATGGGTTGCGCGCGGTACTTCCGTGAGCACCGGCCCGATGTCCGGATTGTCGCGGTCGACGCCGCAGGATCGGTCTCTTTCGGCGGCCAGCCGGGCACCCGCCTGATCCCGGGACTGGGCATGAGCGTGCGGCCGCCGCAGCTCGATGAGTCCTTGATCGATGACGTGGTGATGGTCGAAGAACTGGACACGGTGCGCGCCTGCCACCGCCTCGCGGCGGCCGGCTTCATGCTCGGTGGCTCCACCGGGACCGTGGTCCACGGCGCCATGTCCTGGCTCGCGGACCACAATGCCCAGGACCTGACGGCGGTGGCCATTTCCCCGGACATGGGCCGTCCCTACCTGGACACCATCTACAACCCCGACTGGGTGCACGATCATTTCGGGGCCGCAGCGCTGGCAACCGCCGGACTGGCAGAGGCCACGGGCGATTTGACACAGGCCCCGGGCCGACAGTCCGACCGGGTGCTGGAGCCACAGCGCCCGGCACGCGTACCGGTGGCCGCGTACGTGGCCACCGCCGCACTAGGGAATTTCCTGAAGTGAAAATGCGACTCGATAACCTGCAGAGCCCTCCGCATTCCACCTCTACCATCGATCCCCCCATTCCTGAGATAACCGCGCCTCCGGCCGGGGACGGCTCTCCGGCCGCGCCGGCCACGGGTGCGGACATTGTCCTGGAACGCCGGCTGGCGGAACTGCTCGCATCTGTGGTGAAGAAGGACGACGTTCCCGTGGACGCCAACTTCTTCTACGAATTAGGTGCCGACTCGCTGGTGATGGCGCAGTTCTGCGCCCGGGTGCGCAAGCAGCCGGACCTGCCCGCGGTGTCGATCAAGGACATCTACCAGAACCCCACGATCTCGGCGCTGGCCGCGGCCCTGGCACCGGCGGAAGAGGCGACGGCGACGGTGCAGGTGCAGGACCGGCTGGCCGAGGTGCTCGCCGGCGTGCTCGGTATTGAGCACGTGCCGGTGGACGCCGATTTCTTCCAGGACCTGGGCGCGGACTCGCTGGTCATGGCGAAGTTCTGCGCCCGGATGCGTAAGCAGCCGGACCTGCCAGCGGTGTCGATCAAGGACGTCTACCAGAACCCAACCATCTCGGCGCTGGCCGCGGCCCTGGCACCGGCGGAACAGGCGACGGCGCAGGTGCAGGTGCAGGACCGGCTGGCCGAGGTGCTCGCCGGCGTACTCGGCATCCAGCAGGTCCCGGTAGACGCCGATTTCTTCCAGGACCTGGGCGCGGACTCGCTGGTCATGGCGAAGTTCTGCGCCCGCTTGCGTAAGCAGCCGGACCTGCCGGCGGTGTCGATGAAGGACGTTTACGGTAACCCGAGCGTCTCGGCCCTCGCCGCGGCCCTGCAGGTCCCCTCCCAGCACTACCGGCATCAGGAGCCCTCGCCGGTCGCGGCTTCAGTGCCGGAGGCTCCGGCGCCCATGGACGCCCGGACTTGGGAGTACGTCGCCTGTGGCGCCCTGCAGGTGCTCGTCTACCTCGGCTACTGCCTCCTCGCTGGCTGGCTCGCGGTCGTGGGGTACCAGTGGATATTCCCGGAAGCGGGGCCGGGTAACCACAATTGGTTGGGCCACGGCACGAGCCTGTTGGAGATCTACCTGCGGTCGATCGCCTTCGCCGGGGCGACGTTCGTGCTGCTGAGTATCCTGCCGGTGGCCGCAAAGTGGATTATCATCGGGCGCTTCCGCCCACAGGAGATCCGCATTTGGAGCCTTGCCTATTTCAGGTTCTGGCTGGTCAAGACCCTGATGCGAACCTCCCCGCTGGTGTTGCTGAACGGCTCCCCGCTGACAACCTTCTACCTGAGGGCCATGGGTGCCAAGGTGGGCCGCAACGTCACGATCATGACCAAGCGCCTGCCGGTCTGCACCGACCTGCTCACGATCGGGGAGGGGACGGTGATCCGCAAGGACGTCGTCGCAAGCGGCTACCGGGCCCACGGCGGCGTCATCCAGTTCGGTGCGGTGACGCTGGGCCGTGACGTGCTCATCGGCGAGGGCAGCATCCTGGACATTAACACGGCCATGGGAGACGGCTCGCAGTTGGGCCACCGGTCCAGCCTGTACTCTGGCCAGTCGGTGCCCGTGGACGAGCGCTGGCACGGTACGCCGGGCAGGCGCACGGATGTGGACTTCCGCACGTTTGACGCCACGCCCTACCGGCCCTGGCGCCGGGGATGGTTCGCCTTCACCCAGTTCTTGACTGCGCTCGGCTTGGGCCGAGCCATGCTGACCATAGCCATCGCCCTGGTCGTCCTGGCGTTTCCGCGGGTGGCGGCGCTTCTGGAGCCGCAGCCGTTGGCGTTCACTGACTGGTCCTTCTACGCCCACGCCGTTGGCCTCGCCGGCCTGACCGTCTTCGGTGGAACGGTTATGGCCTTGGTCCTCGTAACGACCGTGCCGCGGCTGCTCAACCTCGCTCTGAAGCCCGACACGGTGTATCCGCTGTTCGGACTGCGTGACGCGGCGGCGCGGGCGCTGGCGAGGTTGACCAACAATTCCATGCTTGCAGGGTTGTTCGGCGACAGCTCGTACATCGTGAACTACCTGGGGGCCATCGGGTACGACCTGGGGCAAGTCCAGCAGACCGGCTCGAACATGGGCACAGTGTTCAAGCACGACAACCCTTTCCTTTCGTCGATCGGCACCGGCACGATGATCGCCGACGCGGTGTCGTTCATGAACACCGACCACTCGGCGACGTCATTCAAGGTCAGTCGGGCGACGATCGGCGCCCACAACTTCCTTGGCAACGGCGTTTTCTACCCGGCCGGTGCCAGGACCGGGGACAACTGCCTGCTCGCGACGATGGTGGCGGTCCCCATCGACGGACCGGTGCGGCATGACGTGGGCCTGCTCGGGTCACCGCCGTTCGAAATCCCCCGCTCGGTCCTGCGGGACGCCCTGCCCGAGGAACATGCGACCCGTGCGGGCTTCCGCCGTGACCTCTCGGCCAAGAACAGGCACAACCTGCGCACGATGGCCCTCCTCATGCTGGTGCGGTGGCTCAACGTCTCGCTGGCCATGATCGTCATGTTCGCTGCCGTCGAGCTGTCCGACCAATTCGGTTTCCTTGCCTTGAGCGCGGCCTTCGTCGTCGAGATGCTCGTGGTTGGCTTGCTTATCCCCAGCGGCATCGAGCACATCGTGACGCGGTCCCGGGGACTTCAGCCCCAGCTCTGCTCCATCTACAACCCCTACTTTTGGTGGCACGAGCGGTACTGGAAGCTGCAGCTCCAGAGCCGGTACCTGACCATCCTCGACGGGACGCCGTTCAAGCCGCTGGTCTGGCGTCTGCTCGGCGTGCGGATCGGGTCCCGGGTCTTCGACGACGGCTGCGCGTTCCCAGAGCGGAGCCTGGTGACGATCGGCTCCCGCTGCACACTGAACGCCGGCTCCGCTGTCCAGTGCCATTCCCAGGAGGACGGAATGTTCAAGACCGACCACAGCATCCTTGGGGACGGCGTCACGCTCGGCGTCGGCTGCCTTGTCCACTACGGCGTGACCGTCGAAGACGGTGCCGTCGTCGCCGCCGACTCCTTCGTGATGAAGGGGACGACCCTCCCCCGGGGAAGCGTGTGGGGTGGCAACCCGGCCGAAGAGGCCCGATCCGCCGCCACGTCCCCCCTCGCGCTGGAAAGGCCCGTGTCATGACCATCATCTCTGCGTTGACCTGCCGGGCCGCCGCCTCGTCCGCCCTCGCGCTGGAAAGGCCCGTATCATGACCACCACCTCTGCGCTGACCTGCCGCACCGCCGCCGACCGCTCGTCGGGCCCGGGCAACGGCCGGACCGCCCCCGCGGGTGCAGCGCCGACGGTGATTCCCAGGTGGACGCAGGAGCGCCAGCCGGGTCAGGGGCGGATCGAAGTGGCTGTGCCTGAGGACCTGCGCCAGGCCGTGCTGATACTGTCCCGCATGTTGGACGCGACCCCTGCATCGATCTGGATGGCAGCTCATGCAAGGGTGCTCCAGGCGTTGTCCGGCGAAACAGAGGTCACGACCGGCTGCCAGGACGCGTCGGGGACCTGGCCCTGCGAACTCAATCTGGGACAAGGCTCATGGCATGCGCTGGTCTCCTCGGCGCGCATCCGGCAGGTCCAGGCCCACGCCGAGCGAGCCGGGGGGCCGCAGGCTTCCGGGACGTACGAGGTGGTACTCAGCACAGACCATGACGAGGATTCCGAGCTCGCGGAAGGCCTCGTCCTGGGAGTGTCCCTCCGTGGCGCCGCAGGTGGCGAAGCGTTGAGCCTGCGCTACCGCCGCGACGTCCTCGACGAGGACGCAGCCCTCCGGATCGCCGGCTATCACCTGAGCGCAGTCCGCCATCTGGTCGCCGACCCCGAGTCGGACCCCGACGACGTTGATCTCGTCGGTCCCGAGGAGCGGCGCCTGCAACTGGAACAGCTGGCCGGACCCGAGCGGCCCCGGCCCCAGCGGCGCTTCCACGAGCTGTTCGAGGAGTGCGTCCGGCAGCATCCCGAGCGCATCGCGGCGGTCCAGGACGCGCGGGAGTGGACGTACTCGGAGCTGAACGCCCGCGCCAACCGGGTCGCCCGTGCCCTGCTCGCGCGCGGGCTGCGCGCGGAGGACATCGTGGCGGTCGTCGCCGAACGGGATCTGGAGTGGATGGCCGCTGTGATCGGGATCCTCAAAGCCGGAGGCGCATACCTGCCGATCGAGCCGCACTTCCCGGCCGACCGAATCGCCAGAACGCTCACGCGGGCCGGGGCCCGGGTAGTGCTCACCGAAGGCGGCAGCACCACCACGCTCGATGAGGCACTGGAAGGAATGCCTGCAGTGATGAAGCTTCTGTTCGAGGACATCGAGGCCGAGGGGCACCCCGCCGACGACCTCGGCATGGAGATTCGTCCCGATCAGCTGGCTTACGTCTATTTCACCTCCGGGTCCACTGGCGAGCCGAAAGGTGCGATGTGCGAGCACGACGGGATGGTGAACCACCTGTACGCCAAGATCGAGGACCTGGGGATCCGCCCTGGGGACGTCGTCGCCCAGACCGCCCCCCAATGCTTCGACATCTCGCTGTGGCAACTGGTCTCGGCGCTGCTCGTCGGCGGCCGCACACTCATCGTCGGGCAGGACCGCATCCTCGACGTCGAGCGGTTCATCGACACGGTGGAACGGGGCGCGGTGGCGGTCTTCCAAGTCGTCCCGTCGTATCTGGACGCCGTGGTGGCGTACCTGGGCGGCAAGCCTCGCGCCTTGCCGCATCTTCGCTGCGTCTCGGCGACAGGGGAGGCTTTAAAACGTGAGCTGGTCCGCCGCTGGTTCGACGTGATGCCGAACGTCAAGCTGGTCAACGCCTACGGGCTGACGGAGACCTCCGACGACACGAACCACGAAGTGATGAGTGCAGCGCCCGCGGGCGGCTCCGTGCCACTGGGCCCGCCAATCCCGAACGTCCGGATCCACATCCTCGACGAGCGGCAGCGGCTTGTGCCGCTTGGAGCGCCGGGTGAGATCGCCTTCTCCGGGGTGTGCGTGGGCCGCGGCTACATCAACGACCCGGAGCGTACTGCGCAGGCCTACTCCACCGATCCCTATGTGGACGGCGCGCGGCTCTACCGGGCTGGGGACTACGGCCGCTGGTCCCCGGACGGCAAGCTGGAGTACCTGGGCAGGCGGGACAACCAAGTCAAAATCTCCGGGTTCCGCATCGAGATCGGTGACATCGAGAACGCGCTGCTGCGGGTTCCCGGCGTCCGCGACGGCGCCGTCGTCGTAGGCGAGGGCGCCGGGCAGTCCAAGTTCCTCGTTGCGTTCTACTCCGGCAATCTGCCGCTCGAGGTTGACGAAATCCGCAGCGAGATGGCCGCGCGCGTACCGGGCTACATGGTTCCGTCGGCGTACAGGTGGCAGGAGAGCCTGCCCCTGACCGGCAACGGAAAGATCGACCGGAAGGCTTTGACCCGCATGGCGCTGGAGGTCGTCCCCGAGGCCGGCATCGCCGGGGAAGCCCTCTCGGCGACGGAGCAGCGGCTCGCCGAGGCATGGGCGACGGTGCTCGGCCTGCCGGTGGGCCGGATCGGTGGGCAGGACTCGTTCTTTGCGCTGGGCGGGACTTCGCTGTCCGCGGTGAAGCTCGCCGTCCTGCTCAAGCGCGCAGTGTCGATCAAGGACATCATGCAGACGCCCATCCTGGCGGACCTGGCGACCCTGCTTGAGGCCTCGTCCCTGGCGGACGCTGCCGTTCCGCCCGCCCCACGCGCGGCGGGATCCGCGGCGGAGCCCGACTCGATGGCCCCGGTGGGAGGACCGGTTGGCCACTCCCACCAGCTACCCATGAAACGAAAGGACCTCTGATGTCGTCTCCTACACCCAGGATCCAGTTCGACGTGGAACTCCAAGCCGGTCAGGCGCCGATGCTCACCGTCGAGGATGGCCACGACCCCGTGCGGTGGGCCGAACAGAACCGTGAGGCGCTGCGTGCGGCCGTGGATGAGCACGGCGCCGTCCTGGTCCGCGGTCTGGGCCTCCGAGATCCAGCCGAAGTGGCCGATGCCTTCCAACGGCTGGTTTCTGGTGGCCTCATGCCGGACCGGGAGGCGTTCGCCACCAGGCAGCCCTACTTCGACGGCGTGTACTCATCCCTCACTTGGCCCGCGAACCAGCCAATGTGCATGCACCATGAGCTCAGCTACGCGCTCGAGTTCCCCGGACTGATGCTCTTCGCCTGTCTCCAGGCACCCAGCGTCGGTGGGGTGACCGGCGTGGCGGACGCCCGTGCGGTGCTCGATGCCATACCCGCGGACATCGTCCGGCGTTTCGAAAACGAGGGGTGGCTGCTCGCCCGCAGCTACAACGAGGACATCGGCGCCTCCTATGAGGAGGCGTTCGGGGTCTCCGACCGCGCCGACGTCGAGAACTACTGCCGGGCGCACGAGATCGAGTTCGAGTGGCAGCCCGACGGGGAGCTGCGCACCCGGCAACGGCGCCCCGCCGTGGTCCGGCATCCGGTGACCGGCCAGCGCTGCTGGTTCAACCAGGTGGCGTTCCTGAGCGAATGGACGATTGCGCCCGAGGTGCGGGAGTACCTTGTGGACGTCTACGGTCCCGACGGGCTGCCCTTCAACACCCGCTTCGGCAACGGCGAGCCGATCGGCGAGGAAATCATTGCCCTCCTGAACGAGGTCTACGAGGCCCACACCCTTCGAACCCCCTGGGAGGCAGGGGACCTCATGCTGGTCGACAACATCCGCATGGCGCACAGCCGCGAGGCCTACGAGGGACCTCGGGAAATTCTTGTCGGCATGGCGGAGCCGCGCAACATTTTCGATCTCGATACGCACACCCAGGACGGTTCAAGATGACAGATCTAGCCACTTCCCCAGTCGCAGCGGCCGGAGAGCCGAAGACAGTTCCGCCCTTCGCGGTCATTCCAGGGGCCCAGGTGCAGCAGGTGCTCCAGGGACGGGAAAAGCAGGTCATCGAGCTGGTCGAGCAGACCTACCGCGTGCATGCAGCCGGAGATTCGGTGAACCCCCCGTCTTACTTCCTGCGCTTCCCGGACCGGCCCACCTCGCGCATCATCGCACTGCCGGCCTCGATCGGCGGACAGGTGGCGGTTGACGGCATCAAGTGGGTCTCCAGCTTCCCGAACAACGTGTCGTCGGGGCTTCCGCGCGCATCAGCGGTGTTGATCCTCAACAACCGGGTGACGGGCTACCCCTTCGCCTGCATGGAGGGCTCCATTATCAGCGCCTCCAGGACGGCTGCATCGGCCGCCGCGGCAGCCGACTGGCTCAGCCGGGGCCGCGGGCGTCCAAGAAGGATCGGGTTCTTCGGCGTTGGCCTCATTGCCCGTTACATCCACACCTTCCTGAAGGCCACCGACTGGTCCTTCGACGAAATCGGGGTGTTCGACCTCTCGGACGAGAGTGCGGAGGGTTTCAAGGGCTACCTTGAACGCAGCGACACCGGAGCCCGGGTGACCGTGCACGACGGCCCCGAGCAGCTGATCAAAAGCAGCGACCTCGTCGTGTTCGCCACGGTGGCGGGCCAGCCGCACGTGCACGATACGACGTGGTTCGACCACAACCCGCTGGTGCTGCACGTGTCCCTGCGCGACCTGGCCCCTGAGATCCTGCTGGCCTCGACCAACATCCTCGACGACATCGACCACTGCCTGAAAGCCGGGACGTCGCCCCACCTCGCGGAGCAGATGATCGGCAACAGGGACTTCGTGGACGGCACCATGGCCGACGTCATGGAAGGCAAGGTCTCGCTGGCGGATGACCGCCCCATCGTGTTCTCCCCGTTCGGCCTGGGCGTGCTCGACCTGGCAGTGGGCAAGTACATCTACGACGAACTTGCCCGCAGCGGCCAACTCCGGGTGGTCGAGGATTTCTTTTCGGAGTTGCGTCGGTACGGCTAACCCTGCGGCGCAAACCGCATTCATCGATTCGCACTCAATGAGGAGTGACACAATGCTCTCCCTACCGCAGATGCTGGGAAATGTCTCCAAAGCGCACGTCCAGTCCGCTGAGGACTGGGCACGGTCGGTCACCGACGTCCTCAGGGACGCCGCGATCTACCACCAGGCCGGAAACGGCTTCTACCGCGCCCAGTGTGACGCGTTGGGAGTCGATCCCGCCGCGATCAACGACATCAACGACCTGCAATCCCTGCCACTGTTGCCAGTCGGCATGTTCAAGCGTCCCGACGCCCAGGTGCTGCTCACCTGCTCCCTGGCCGACGTCGAGACCGAAACCCGCTCCAGCGGAACCCGCGGTGCCCAGTCCGTCGCCCCCCGCAACAGCGAGACATTGACCCTGGCGCTGATCGGCCTGATCAGGACCTACCGGGAGTTCTTCAACCTGTCCGGGGGCGCGGGACTTTTCCTGAACCCCTCGGACCCCGAAGCCTCGGAAATGGGACTGCTCAAGGACCTGAACATCCTAAACAGCGTCTTCGACCACCACGCATACCTCGTTGCCGACGAGGCGTTCGACACCAGGGAAGCCCTGGAACAGCTGCGCCGGTGGAAAGGCCATATGACACGCCACATCATCAGTCCGCCGTTCCTCATCGGCCGACTCCTCCGGTTCCTTGAACGCGAAAATATCAAGGTGCCCCTGGACCCCTACAGCATGATCATCACTCTGGGCGGCTGGAAGCGGCACACGGCCGAGGCCATCCCCGACGAAGACTTCCGGGAGCGGTGCCACGACCTGCTCGGCGTGCGCACGGTGAACGTGCGCGACATGTACGGGATGATCGAGTCGAACATGCTCGCTGTCGAATGCCACCTGCACCGCAAGCACGTTCCCCCGTGGTGCTACATCTCCATCCGGGACCCTGGCCAGAGCGGCAAGGAGCTCGCCCCGGGGGAGACCGGCGCCATCGCCGTACTGGACGCCCTCAGCACCAGCTACCCCGGTTTCCTCCTCACCGACGACATGGGCGACATCGAGACCGGCACCTGCGGGTGCGGCAGAACCGGCCAGGTCATCAACTTCCGCCGCCGGGGGCAGGGCGGTCTTGGCCACTGCCCCGTCAGCATCGAGCGCTACCTCGGTTCGGGCACCACCGCCGGGGCCGAGGTGGCGGCACCGCAGGGCCCTGTCATGGTGATGGAAGGGACAGGCCCATGGAAGCGCCGTCATCCATGGCCGGAACCCGCCCGTTCCTGAGTACAGCCACCGCCCAGCAGGAACCGGTACCGACGATGGTCAGTCAGATGCATGAAGTAACGACGGGCAGCAGCACGCCGCCCGCAGTGCAGACGCATCCGGCCGCTAATATGCGGGCCGGCGTCACAGTCTATTTTCTCGGCGGCGAGCAGAACCTGCTCTACGTTGAAATCAACGGGCAGTGGGTGGAATACATCAAATCCGCCCCGCCGTCTGAGGATCAAAAGCCGGTAGCTCAAGCGCCCCCGACCCAACCAAATCCTCACACAAATACAAGCCAAAATGCCCGGCCGGGCCCTGACGCATGGCCTGACCCTGTTCACTGGGCAGGCTACACCTGCCACAGCCCGTACGAAATTACCCCGGAACGGAAGCGGCGGGCCTACCACGACCCCGCCGCCCGGCCGGACCTGTTCCCCGCTTTCGACGGGCAACCGCCCACCCAGCCCCTGCCGGTCTTGGAGCTGACCGGCGACCCGCAGGACCCAGCACCCTGGCTCGATCCCGACACAGGAGAGCGGTTCTCCTCCGACCGGGCAAGCCTGACCCTAAGACTCTTAAGGTACTCCCCCCGAAAACCGTCTACCACAACCGCTGTTCGGCAAAACACCGCCCCCTCACACGGAGGTTCCTGGCGAAATAGCCTGATAAGAGCGCCGTCCCGACAGCATCGCCCCCTATCAGGGACGGCATAATAGGGCTGACACGCATCTGGAGTTGAAAACGATATTCGGAATTGTGGATGTGACTGGGGAAACGGAATCAGCGGGGGGTGGGGAGGGGGTACGGGCTTCGTATGTCGGCTCCTTCTCTGCAGAGTCTGTGGGCCTCCGCACCGTGATCGTGAGGCCGATGGGCCCTGATTCCCTCGACTTGTTCCTTGTCGAACGCGACGTGAGCAGTAAGTGGCGGGGCCGACTCTTCCGCCCCACCTGGGACGCTGCCCACTGCTGAAGTGGGAGCCACCCTGCGAGCCTTAAACAACTTCAACCGATTGTTCGGCTAGACGGCGCACCTCGGTTGTAGTCGGCGGTAACCACCTGCGTAAGACCGTCTAGCCGAATACCCCCGCCATAGGGCAAGATCCACTGAGGACGAGTGTGCCCGAAAGGGACCCCGAGGCAGACGACGGCATCATCGTTGTAGCGCGCAATCTCACCAATTACTGCCTCGTAATGACTCGTCCGGAGCTGTTCGCGATCGTGCGGAGGCGGCACAACCCCATGGTTGCTCACTGGAGGTCGCGCGACTATGACTCCGTCAACAGCAGCGAGGACACCCCTTTCCCCGAGACCTCGTACCCACCTCCTGATCTGCACTGCCGGGGGAATCTCTTCGCTTTGCTTCGAGAAGGAGGATTTTGCCCTGAAGGCGCTCGAGCGGCGGCAGCCGGTTCGCAAGCGCAAGCTGGTCTATGATCTCGAAGCACCCGCCCCAAGTGCCGCCTTCTGCTATACGCCTTGGTCCCGCCCACAGCCAAGGCTCACTGCGCTCACGCGAACCGAAATCCGTCAGAGCGCTGGGCGAACGCCAGTCCGGTCCAAAATCTTCTGACTCACCTGGGTCGAAAATATTCAGACGGGTATCTTCGAAGAGGGCAGCGCGTAGTGAGGTCAGGTGAACCTCGTCCATATGGGGGCCCGGCCCGATGTGCACTTGAGTTGACCCGCCGTAATATCCTGGGATGCTCAGAGACCATAACCAGTTGAGAATATTGGTGTTGTCGCTATAGCCGAAGAATGGCTTCGGGTCCGAGAGGGCGAGTTCAGCATTGAGGTGAGCCACGACAGTAATCTGGTCGTCGCCGCCCACGGTTGTGAAGATGGCTCGGATGCTGGGGTCAGCGAACGCAGCGTTTACGTCGGCGGCGCGTTCTTCAGCCGAAGCTCCCAGGGTGCGGGTCGTCGCATACTCCACGGGCACGAGTCCCGTCACGGAGAAGAGCCGCTGCATGGCCCGCTCGTGAATCGCCGGCGCGAACCCGGGCGCTGCAAATGACGGGGACAGAACAGCCACTCGATCACCCGGCGCAAGCTTAGGAAGGGGCACGAAGGCCGCGGACTGTGGCACTCACCGATTCAACCACCTCCAGGCCCGCTGAGGCAGCCACTGCCATCCGGAAGATACCGGCGGAGTTTGCCACGCCGGAGAGAAAGTGAGCCGCTCTTCTTGCCCAGACAGGCTGGCAGCAGACGGTTCGTCAGGCCGTGGTCAGGGGATTACTGGCCCGGCCGGATACAGCAGATGCGGGTCTGCCGCATTACACCCGATTACGGTGTCGTGAAGTTTGCCCGGTGTGGGACCGATCAGTGTGTACTGCAGATTCACGGTCGCGAGTTCGGGCATGATCAATCCATCCACGTGACATACGCCGCTACCGTTCGCTGGCACGCCTAAACTGGGCGGAGTCAAACTTGAGGCACCCATGCGCCGTCACCAAGCTTTTGAACGCGGGGCTGGCATCACCTCGTGCACAGGCGTAGCGTCGTTTTGACAATCAAGGCAGCGATCGCCTGGTTCGACCGAACACAAGGGCATCGTCTGCTGAGCCCGTTGCAGTCAATCCTTGGAGGAGCCGATGGCTGGATGGAATGCTGACACTGCTGCCGGGCCCCTCGGTTCCGCAACGATCACCTTGATAGAGGGGGCCTCCTTTTGCATCTCATCGGATAGCGGAGATCTCCAGCCTGAGTCCCCGCACGGGGTTTTCGTCGAAGATACACGTATCCTATCCCGCTGGAATCTGACGGTTAACGGCCAGCCGCTGGAGCCCTTGGCCGCCAAGACCAAGGAGCCTTACCGTGGTTTTTTCGTCGGCCGGGTACATCGCTCGGATGGATACGCAGACAGCCCGCTGATCGTTGAACGACTCCGTGAGGTAGGTGCCGGAATCCTCGAGCAGATCACTGTCAGAAACTACTTAGCAACCCCTGCCGAGTGCATTGTTTCCTTTAAAGCTGAAGCGGACTTCGCGGACCTCTTCGAGGTGAAAGAAGCACGCATACAGCGGCGTTGGGATGAAATCCGCCAGATTGATGGCGACGCACTCACTATCCGGGCCGGCTGGCAGGACATCCGGAAGGGTGTGGCCATCCAAGCCCCGGGAGCAGACATTACGCCGGAGGCGCTCACGTACCGCGTGACCGTCCCGCCGCACGGCCATTGGACGGCGGTCCTGACCGTGATACCCAGCATCGAGGGGGCCGATTGCGCGACTGCATTTGTCCACCGAGACGGGGACGGCTTGTCGCCCAGGGACCGGCGCCGGCAGGCGTGGGTGTCCAGTATCCCGGTCGTGCAGATGGGTAACCGCTCCATTGAGCGGACGCTGCGGCGCAGCTACGACGATTTGGGTGCGCTTCGCATCGAGGATCCTGACCACCCGGAACGGGTCGTGGTTGCTGCCGGCGCACCATGGTTCATGGCGCTGTTCGGGAGGGACTCGTTATGGGCTTCGATCATGGCGCTGCCTGTCGACCCATCCCTGGCTGTCGGTACTATCCAGACGCTGGCTGACCGCCAGGGCAGCGTCGTGGATGAGATGAGCGAGGAGGAGCCGGGCAAGATCCTGCACGAAGTTCGGTTCGACGTGTCCAGCAGGTTGTCCTTGGGCGGCAAGTCCTCGTACTACGGGAGCGTCGACGCCACACCGTTGTTCGTGGCTTTGCTCGGGGAAGTCAGTCGCTGGGGATTCGCCGCGGATACCATTGCGTCACTAATGCCCAACGTGGACCGGGCCATGGACTGGATCCAGGACTACGGGGACAAGGATGGGGACGGTTTCGTGGAGTACGAGCGTCTCAACGACCGCGGGCTGATCAACCAGGGATGGAAGGACTCCTGGGACGGCATCAACTTTGCTGACGGCAGGCTGGCCGAGCCTCCGATCGCGCTGTGCGAGGTGCAGGCCTATGTCTATAGCGCGTACCTGGCGCGCTCCTGGATAGCCTATGATGCCGGTGACGCCGACTTGGCCGTGAAGTACCGAGACCGCGCTGCACGGCTGAAGAGTCAGTTCAATGAACAGTTTTGGCTGCCTGAGCACGGCTACTATGCCGTTGCCCTGGACGCCAGAAAGAGACCGGTTGATGCCTGTGCTTCCAACATGGGTCATGGTCTGCTGTTCGGACTCATCGATGAGGACAAGGCCCCGCTCGTAGTGGAACGCCTGATGTCCCCTGAGATGTTCAGCGGATGGGGTGTCCGCACTCTGGCCAGCGACATGGGCGCCTACAACCCCGCCAGCTATCACAACGGGTCGGTGTGGCCGCATGACAATGCGATCATCGCGGCCGGTCTGCTTCGCTACGGCTTCGTAGCCGAGGCACAGCGGATCGCAACTGCCCTGCTTGAGGCGGCCGAATATTCGGATGGGCGACTGCCCGAACTGTTCTGCGGCTTTAGCCGGGAGCACTACGACGAACCCGTGCCGTACCCCACAGCCTGCTCGCCCCAGGCCTGGGCTGCCACCACCCCCATTATGCTTGTCAAGAGCCTGATGGGTTACTACCCAGATGTCGCCCTCGGCGGCCTATGGATGGATCCCGTCCTCCCGGAATCCTACGGCGGTGTGCACATCACCAACGCTCCTATGGCAGGCGGCCGTATCACCATAGACATCGCCGGATGCTCTGCGTCTGTCCGGGGGCTACCCGAAGGTATGGTGCTCCGGCAGGGTTCGCGCCCTTGGGCGCGGGACCTCGTGGAACGTGCTACAAGGCGCGGAAAGGCGTAGCAGGATCGATGCGGGGTGATTTCTCGTGAATCCGAAATTCACTGCGCCTTGTTTCGGCACGGCCACCCGGTCGCGTTGAAGTCCGGAGACATCAAGGAGTACTTACCAATTTGGTCTACGGAACGGATTGCGAAACAGCAGTGCAAGCCCGGTGACTGGCTGGTGGACGACGACGGCGACACCAACACCGTCGACGCAGACGTCTTCGCCGCCACCAAGGAAGGCCGCACCAGCTACAACAGGGGCGACGTCGTCGTGTTTAACAACGAAAACGGGACGGACGGCTACGCTATGACCGCCGAAAGATTCAATTCACGCTACGAACCGGACCAATGAGGCAGCGAGGCTGACTAGCGGGTCAGCACAACAGCTGACGGAAACATGGGGGAGCCGTCAGCTGCAAACTCATTTCCAGGCATTCCGGGTCACTGAGCGATGCAGTGCCCAGGCCGCCAGTGCGAGGAATGCCAAGGCTTGGATGCCCAGGAACCCTATGTCGATGAGCCACTGCTGGGCGGTTGGGTCATACAGCGGGTCGGCCTCGGGTACGGGCGGCTTCTGGAGGCCCGTGGTCGCAGCTGTCGCGGCGTAGCCAAAGCGTGCAGGCAGCAGCCACGACACTTGTTCCAAGCCGGCACGTCCGGCTATTGTAAACAGCCCACCGCACAGGACAAGCTGCGCCATGATCAAGGCAACTAGTGCGGGCATGGTTTGTTCTGTCGACGTCGCAGCGGCAGAGACGACGAGGCCGGCTACGGTCATGGTGATGCCAACAGCCGCCACCGCTACCGCAACTTCGATGTGTCCGTTACCCAACACGAGGGCGTCGTCCGGACCGGGGAGTCCAAGAAGCGCGAGCACGGTGAAGACCGCGCACTGGCACGCGACCAGCACTCCGAGAACCAAGACTTTGCTGAGCAGGTATGCGCCAGGGGACAGGCCGACTGCCCGCTCTCGCCGGTAGATGGGCCGTTCTGCAACCAACTCCCGTACTGCGAGCGCCGTGCCCATGAGCGTGGCCCCGACGACGAGGACAATCAGCCGCTGCTGGATCTGGTTGAAATCGCCCTTGGCCTCGTTGACGGAGAGACCTGCCTGACCAGGAAAAGCATGTGCCATCAACGCCAGCAGCATCGGCATGCCAATGAGAAGAACGACGAAGAGCCGGTCCGCCGCAACGACGGCCGCGTTGCGGCGGGTCAGCGTCCACAGCTGGCGCAGAGGAGCCGCACGTGGCGGCGGGGGCGAGTCACCTGCCGGAAGCGAAACCGCTGCGGAAGTCGTACGCCCCAGGTAAGCGTCCCGGGCGGGCGAGCGCGCGTACCGGCCTGCCCACGTCTGGTCCTCCAACGACGCGAAGGCCGCGGGGTAGTTGTCCACGCCGAAGAATGGGAGCACCTCTGCAGGTGGTCCGAAAAACGCTACTCGTCCGCCTCGGGCAAGGACCAGCACGCGGTCGCACACGTCCAGGGCCAGGACGCTGTGGGTGACCACCAGCACGACGCGGCCGGCGTCGGCGAGTGAGCGCAGGCTGCCCATGACTTGCTTGTCGAGTCCGGGATCGAGCCCGGAGGTGGGTTCGTCCAGGAATAGCAGCTGGGGGGCGGTGAGCAACTCTAAAGCAATCGACGTCCGCTTGCGCTGCCCTCCGGACAGAGAGTCGATCCGCTGGTTCATTTGCTTTGTCAGGTCCACCTCTGCGACGACCTGGTCAACCCGCTCCTCCAGTTCCCTGGTGCTCGTGTCGGGTGGGAGGCGCAGTTGCGCCGCGAAATGCAGGGCGCGCCGGACCGTGAGCTGGCGGTGAAGGATGTCCTCCTGAGGCACGAGTCCCACCAGAAACCTGAGTTGTGCGTACTCCGCGTAGAGGTCGCGACCGTTCCAGGTCACGCGTCCTCGGGTTGCTGGTTGCAGGCCGGTCAGTGCACCCAGAAGGGTAGATTTTCCTGCACCCGACGGCCCGATGACCGCTACGAGTGTGCCGGCGGGCACGGTCACGGCCACGTCGTCCAGTAGGTGGTCGCCCGCTTTCGTCGTGACTTCCAAGTGGCGGGCGCTAAAGACCGGACGATGGGCTGAGGGCGCCGCAATGTCGGCGCCGTTCCAGATAAGCGTGCTCGAGCCTACCCCGATGTGGTCACCGGTGTGGAGTTCGGCTTCGCCACGGAGCCGCTCCCCATTCAGGAAGGTGCCGTTGAAGCTGCCTTCGTCGCGGAGGACTGTTGATTCCTGGATCGCCACTGTGGCGTGGCGCCGCGACACCAGGGGGTCGTCCACAACAATGTCGGACGATCGCGACCGCCCTATGGTGAGTACACGCTGTTTTGTGGGCTGCCGCCCCGGTTCGGCACGGAGGAGCAGCTCCGGTCCATCCAGCGCGCCAAGGCGCAGTCGCAGACCCTCTTGACGGAGCGGCACGGGCTGGTCCATGGCCTGCTCCCTCCCCACAATCCACGTGCCGTTTCGGCTGGTCTGATCGGCTACCCACCAACCGTCGTCGCTATGCCATATGCGCACGTGTCCGCGGCTTACACGTTCGTCATCGAGGCGTACATCGGCTTCAGGTCCTCTACCCACTTCGATGGCCCGTGCAGGCGGGAAGCTCCAGTCATGCCCATTCAGGCGGATGTGCAGCGAAGCTCCGCTCATGGATGGAGTTGTGCGGTCAGTCATGGCATTGCCTCACCTTGTTCGACGCAGGGAATCGGCGACCTTGTCGAAGACCGCGCTGTTCTTCTCGAAGAGTGACGTCGGCGCGAAGAACACGAGGAGTTGGCGCGGATCCGTCTCCAAGATGCAGACGCGCACCTGCAGGGTAACGGAGGACGAGAGGGGAAGCGTCCCTTCCATGACCTGTGCTTTAACCTCCCCGATTTTGGCGGGACCACGGTCTGCCAAGCGGGGGTCCTTGCCGGGAAGAAGTGCCTCGGCGACGCTGACGCGGGTAGCTGGGGATTGGCCACTGACCACAGCGGCCTGGTGGTAGATGGTCAGCCCTACGACGCTGGCGGGGTCCTGGCCTGCGATGCGGGCGACAACTGCAGGGGCGTCCGGCTCGTCAGCGAATAGCGCAGTGACGTCTGCGGGAGACAGAACGCTGACCGTACTATCACCCCCCATTCGGCTGCGGGGTGTCCAGCTTCTGGGGACTTCGAGCGTGTATGGGATGTCACTGGCGCGGAAGGTCACTCGCTCTTCAGCGGAGAGCAACTGTGGCAGTACCAGAGCAGCCGCGAGGATCAGGACGAGCACGGCCACCACGGATCCGAGCATCCAGGCGCGGCCCCGCTTCAGTGCCAGTGCGCGGTGCCTCGACCCGGTTGTCGTTCGACTGCGAGGGGAGGCTTCTCCCGTGGCTCGGGCTGTGCCGTCGTAGTCTGTGTCCGGCAGGAAGCCGGCAGGACTGGCAAGGGCCTCGGGCGGCGGCTGCGTCGGCGGACTTGGAACGGGGTCCATCATGCCGATGAGGGCGCCGCATGAGGCAGGCCGGTCGTCTCGTTTTTTTGCCATGCCAGCTTGGACGGCGACCCCGATGAGGGAGGGGAGCTCCGGCCGTTCCGCGCAAAGGAACGGCGGTTCCTCGGTCATGTGCGCCCACAGTTGGGCGGAGTCGTCGTCGTGCTCAAACGGTGGGTGGCCTGCTAGCAACGTGTATGCCACGCATGCCAAGGCGTAAACGTCTGCCCTGTTGTCAACGTCCTCGCCGCGTATCTGCTCGGGGGCGACGTAATCCAGCGTGCCAAGGAAGTGGCCCGCCGTCGTTACGCCCGTGGCAGAGGTAGCACGCTTTGTGAGCCCGAAGTCGGTTAGATAGACGTGCCGGTGGCCATAGGCGCGGTCGTCGGAAAGCAGGATATTGCCTGGTTTGATGTCCCGATGCACGAGCCCTGCCGCGTGTGCGGCGTCGAGGGCGGAAGCCGTGTCTGCGAGGATGCGCATAACTTCGGTCAGCGGAAGGGCGCCGCGGGTGTCCAGCTCCTCTTTGAGATCCGTGCCACGCACGTAGCGCATGGCAATGTATAGCAACCCGGACGATTCTCCGGCGCCGTAGATGGGAAGAATATTGGGGTGGTCTACGGAAGCTGCCAGCCTAGACTCGCGGACGAACCGTTGGCGGAACTTATCGTTTGCCGCGAGTTCTGGCGCTAGGAGCTTCAGGGCCACGGGGCGGCTGAGTTGGACGTCAAGTGCCCTGTACACAACACCCATGCCGCCGCGGGCGATCATTGACTCAATCCGGTAGCCAGCCAACTCCGTCCCTGGATCGAGGTAGTTGGGCGTCAAACCCATGGCTCAACCCATCCGTTGACCGCAACTGACACAAAATCGCCATTCCGGCTGGACCTGCCGGCCGCACCTGAAACAGAACGCGGCCACCTCACCGACGGCACCACCCACGGCACGAGGGGCAAGCGGGCCTGCAAAGCGGGTTTCGCCCGCGCCTGGCTGTGCGCTTGCGTGGGTGTTAGAGTCCGACCCCGGGGCCGGAGGTGTAGCGAAATGAGTGCGCGCCTGTGGCTGCGCGGGGCTGTGATGCTCTCCCGCGTCAGTTCGAACGGAGTGGGAGCTACCCCGGCTGGCATGCCGATCATTGTCCCCTGCAGCTTTCGTCAACTCGGTCCGCTCTACGCTCGCTCGGGAGTGGTCTGAGGCCTGTGGCGCAGCCCTGAGGGCCCCGGAGGCCGGAGGATGAGAGGCCGCGGGTCGGCTGCCGCTGGCGGCAGAAGCAGTGGCCGACGCAGCTCTCCGCCGCACCAGCACCATGGCTCCCCCGATAACCGCTAGAAGCAGGGCGCCCAGGAGGACGGGAACGAGCGCCCCGGGCGACGAGGTTGCGGTCTCTTTGTCCCCCGCTGCCTGTGCTTGGCCTTTCGAGGCCTGTTTGGCCCCCAATGCCCGGGCTTCGGCGAGCCGGTTCGTTGCCAGGGCTGAGTCGAAGTAGGTCAAAGACTCCTCTAGCGCGCTTTCGGCTGACCCGCCCTGGTTGCCTGCCACCAGATGGTCGATGCCCCGGCGGAATACCGCGTCAAACCGCGAAGGCGACGTTTGGAGGCCGGTCTTCACCAGCGCGGCCCGGATGGCGGCAGCGGGTACGAGAGTGGCCCCACCATCAGGTTGTCGCGAACCTGCGAGGCCGAGGACCTGTCCGGTCGCACGATCGACAACCGGACCGCTCGCCACGCCGGCGAGCAGTGGCGCGGCGAGGTTTGTAGCGGACTGAATGCGGGCAGCTGTCGCGTCTACTTTGGTGGGAAGCTGAACGGGAGCCACTTTCGGGGTCGGGCGCTGCGTAAAGCCAAGCAGCATGCCGTCGACCTTAGACGCTGCGGCGGTCGGGGCGAGGCTGGCGGTTGGCGCAGCGCCACCCCCGCTGATTCGAAGAAGGGCCACGTCGTTGGGCTTAGACGGCGCGTTGAGCAGCTCGGCGACGACGTCTCCGGGCTTGGACGTGTATGTCCGCACGTGGTACTGCGCCACGCTGAAGAGGACGCAGTGCGTCACCTGCTTATAGCAGTGTTGAAGGTGTGGTCCCCAGTGAGCGTCCGGAGTGTAGCCCCGACGGGCGCGGTTCCCGTTGTTGCCGAGAATCGGTACGTGCATTTTTGAGGCAAAGAGCTCGTTTGCGGCGTATGCGGCGACGGTGTCCTTGTCGAGGGCGAGGCTCTCCCAAGTAGTCGCCACGATCCCGTCAGCAGAGAGCAGGATCCCGGTGGCGGACCGCAACGGCACTATGGACCGGCCCCGGGCGATTTCCACCTCCCCGCTGGAGTGGTCAATGTGTGCGATCTCCGCCACTGCCACGAGCTCGATCCGGACCAGGGCCGCCTTGGATCCCTCCATGCCGCTTTGCATAGTTGGCGTTGGCGATGGCGTTGGCGATGGGGCGGGGCTACTGGCGCCGGTCAGGCCTGCCGCGATGACGACGGCAAGCAATACTTTGAGCAGCAAATCGAGCGAGTGCACGACAGGAAGTCGGAGCACGGTTTCTCTGTTCAAGTCCACAGTTTCCATTGGCACGCGCCTCGTTCCATTGACGGTCAGGGTGACCCGGACCGTATGGTGAGACCGCTAGATGAAACTATAGGGGTGAGGCTAGCACGCGCCGCAGTGCACCGGAAGATGCTGCGTGGACTCATGCGAAAGGTCCGCGTAGCGGGATACGTTGCCTCATTGGAAAAGGTCCGGGAAGAGGCAAGGCGCGGACATCCTTGAGGGGGACTGACGATAAGCCAGCGCAAGGCCGTCACGGTGATCAAGGCGCGGGCGTATGCCCGCGGGAGCCGGCTGGAGAAAGTGCGGATCCTTGATGAACTGGTGGAGCTGACGGGCTGGAACCGGGATTATGCGCGGCGCGCCTGCACCCCAGTGCGGGCGCGGGCGCTTCGGGCCCAGGATTATTGAGGCTCTCGATCTGGTCGGGCATGAGGGCGGGGTGGCCTCGGGGCAGTTTTGCCTCACGCTGACCGTGACGGATATCGCGACGGAGTGGACCGTGAACCGGTCGGTGCCGAACAAGGCCAGAAATGGGTGTTCGCGGCGCTGCAGTACGCACTGGGCCGGTTCCCGTTCCCGGTGTTGGGGATTGATTCGGACAACGGATCGGAGTTCATCAATGACTACCTGTTTTGCCTATTGCCATGCGCAGCAGATCGCGTTCACCCGGTCCCGGCCCGGGAACAAGAATGACGGGGCTCATGTGGAGCAGAAGAACTGGGCCAGGGTGACCTGCTACCGCAGCAGAAGCTGGTGTGCAAGGAACGCCACGGGGCAGAGTGGTGAAGAAACACGACGCCGCGCTCACGCCACATCAACGCGCCATCACAAACCCGGGACCCGGAAGTGCCGCGTCATCGCCATGAACGCCCAGTCCAACGCCTCAAACCCGCAGCATTGTCCCAGCAGATCCTGGCCTCACCTGCGAATTGGAAACCCCACCCAAGCAAAAACCCGCCCCTGCGACAACTGATATGTAGATCGGTTGTGTCAAGAGGCAGGGCGAAGCGGTCCCGGGCTGGTTGCCTGGGACCGCTTCGTTTGTTTGCTGCCAGGGACGGGCCGTGCTGGTGTCAGTGGTTAGCGTGTCGTTGGCGACGGCGCGGTCAGACTGATATGCGCGGGTTGGTTACCGCAGGACGAGTTGTTCGGCTGGAGGTTACCGCTGGTCTAGGAATCACGGGCGTGGCCGTTAGGGCTGCTCATAGTTGGTTCGCGGGTTT
Source organism: Arthrobacter globiformis (assembly GCF_030817195.1). NCBI lineage: Bacteria > Bacillati > Actinomycetota > Actinomycetes > Micrococcales > Micrococcaceae > Arthrobacter > Arthrobacter globiformis. Next base: position 2,623,147 of record NZ_JAUSYZ010000001.1, read on the forward strand.
ATTCCACGCGCTGCAAGGTGAACCACGTGGACAGTCAGGGGGCGTCCTCGGCAGGTTTTCCGTGCCCCCGGAGGGGAACGGAATCTTTAGTTATGTGGATGTAGGTGTCTCGAGCTGTCCGGTGGCCAGGGACCAGCACCAGCCAGATAATTCTCGGGCGATGGCGACGTTGGCGATGACCGGTCGTTTGCGGCGTTCGAGGTAACTGATCCAACGGTTGTGCAGGCGCCGGTTTCCGGCATGGCCGCGGGTTCTTGCCTCCGTGGTGGCTTCCTCCCAGCGGGGGCGCATCAGCCGTGAGGGGCTGTTGTATGGTCGACGGTGATGCCAGGCGGCCTCGACAAGAAGCCGGCGGGCGTGGGTGTTGCCTGTCTTGGTGATGGAGCCCAAGGATCGGGACGCGCCGGAGGAATGCTCAGTCGGTACCAGGCCGAGATAGGCGCCGATCGTGGAGCCAGTAAACCGGTCCCAGTCACCGATCTCCACGGCGAGGCCGAACGCGGTCAAGGTTGAAATGCCGCGCAGGCACTGCAGCGCCCTGACGACCGGGGTGTAGTCACTGCCGTAGGCCATCGCGGTGATCGCCTCGTCAAGACGGTCGCGCCGGTCCGAAATCTCATGTAAGGCCTCCAGGGAGGACTCGTAGGTCAGTTGCCTTGCGGGGGCATCAAAATGTTGCCGGGCCAGCCAGAGGTCGTGGATACCGGTCCACGCTCTGCCGCCGGAATAGACGATTCCCTGCCGCAAAAGGAGTTTCGAGATCCGGTGCCGGGCACGCATCAGATCGCCCCTGACGTCTTCCCGGGAGCGGACCAGATCCCGGGCCGCTTCCTGATCCGCAGAGGGGATCCGGACCGCGGTGATCTCGCCCAGCTTCAGCAGGCGGGCCAGATGCAGCGCATCTTTCGCATCGGTCTTCACCCTGTCCCCGGACGGGCGCTGAAGTTTGGACGGGGCCGCCACAAGCGTGTCGATGCCGGCAGTCAGCAGGAACCGGGCCAACCCGAACCCCGTGGGCCCGGCTTCATAGACAACTCTCACCGGCGACGGGAGCGACACGATCCAACCGAGAATTTCGGCATAATCCGGAGTCATGCGGTGCGGGATTACTTCACCGGTCTGCGCGTCCAATGCGCCGGCAACGACCGTTCGGGCATGGACATCCAGGCCAACGCTTGTACGCTCGAACATAGCTGGAACCTCCAATTTTCAAATGTGGCTCTACCTGTCCGCCAAGTGTGGCAGGCAACCCACGTCTTGCTTTGAAAGGAGGTTCCAGCCCCGGGCACATCCTCCCCGAACCTTCTGATAGAGGCCATCAGCGCCGGGTAATACACGATCCGGAACGCCACCACCCCACACATGGCACAACACCCCCTGGCAGGCTGGCGGTCCGGATCGGCCCCGGCGAAAATGGACTCCAGAAGGTTCCGGGCTTCACGAGGGCCGGGTCCTCCTACCTCATATCGTCTAGGTCAACACCTGGTTCAACCCGCCCCCTAAACGGACCTTTTCATATGAGGCAACGAAGCAGCCTTCCGGCACCTATTGACGTGAGGTAACAGGGATGCCTTATTGTCTCAGCTTGTCCGGCTCGGTCAGGTGCATCCGGAACTCGGAGGACTTTCAGAGTTCCCTTCTAGCGACATGTAGCCATGCACGAGATTAGGCATTAGCCATGTATCCATCCGCAGGAGCAGTTTAAGCCGGGCGTCTCCGCTCCCACTCATTGCCGTGAAATGGTCGCGGGTGCAACATTGACGCCATGGGAAGAAGCTTTTCCCGGTTGGACGATGTGCTCGGACCCGAGCGGATTCACGGCGTGACCTATTACCTGTTGCCGCGGTTTTTTGCGGTGATCCGAATCGTGGGCGCCCGTGGGCTCGTTACTGTGGTGTCGGATTTCAAGGCATTACCGAGCCGGCCTTCGAGTCGATGACGCCAAGGGCTTGCTCATCCGCCGAGAATAATCTTGAAGCGGGGGTGTTGATATGTCACGCGTATTCCTTAGTCATTCGAGTCGCGACACTCTTCAGGCTGTCGCGTTGAAGCGTTGGCTGGTCGAGCAGGACCTTAGCCTCGAAGGTGAGATCTTTTTGGATTTGGATCCTGTAACCGGGATCCAGCCCGGCGAGCGGTGGAAGGAAGCACTCAGGCGGTCTAATGCACGGTGTGAGGCAGTGATCTGCCTGCTCTCGCGAGACTGGGAAGCTTCGGCCGAATGCAGAACCGAGTTCCGCACGGCGGAGTCCCTCAACAAACTCATTCTGTGTGCCCGGCTGGAGCCCCTTACTGAAGGGGGTATCACTGGGGAATGGCAGCGATGCGACCTCTTCGGTGAGGGCTTAAGCACAAAGATTCCGGTTGATGGCATGGACCGTTTCGTCTCATTCCAGACAGAAGGCCTCCAGCGGTTATACAGGGGTCTTCGCAAGGCAGGGATCGGTGCTGAGCATTTTGTCTGGCCTCCAACGAATGATCCGGACCGGGCACCTTACCGAGGCTGGCAACCGCTGGAGGAATGGGACGCGGCGGTGTTCTTTGGCCGCGACGGACAGATTGTCAGGGGCTTAGATGAGTTGCGTGGTATGCGCAGTTCCGGCATCGAGTCGCTGTTCATGATTTTGGGTCCTTCCGGCGCCGGGAAGTCGTCGTTCTTACGGGCAGGCCTATTGCCCCGGCTAAGACGGGACGACCGCCACTTTGCGGTGTTGGAGATCATGCGCCCCGAGCGCAATGCACTGACCGGGGAGCGTGGCTTCGCCCACTCACTCCATGCTCTTCGCAGCAGTCTGGGATTGGACCGACCAGTACTTGCGGAAATCAAGGATGCTTGCGTCGCCGTCGACTCGGAACCGCTCCTGCAGTGGTTGGAAGAGGCGAGATCGGCGGCAGCGTCCCGGCTGCCGGCGGACGTGCCAACGACGCCGAAACCAACGCTGGTTTTGCCGCTGGATCAGGCGGAGGAACTATTCAGTGTGGATGCGGGACCACAAGCAACCCAGTTCCTACGGCTCCTAGGCCGGCTACTACTCCGCACTCGGGACGGGGCCGCGCCCGCGCTGATTGTGGCGGGCACTATCCGGGCCGACCGGTACGAGATGATGCAGACTGCTCCAGAGTTGGCGGACCTAGGCAGTCGGGTATTTGATGAGCTGAAACCGATGCCCGTTGCCCAGTTCAAGGAGGTTATCCTCGGACCCGCCGCACGGTCCACGGCGGCAGGACGGCCCCTGCGGGTGCAGCCTGATCTAACTGAGCGGCTTCTGGCTGAGTCCGCCGAGGGCGCGGACACTCTGCCGCTGCTCTCATTGACCCTAGCCCGGTTGTACGCCGACTTCGAGGGCGCCGGTGAGCTGACCTTGGACGGATACGAGGCCATTGGCGGCATGAGCAGCGTAGTGCAGACCGAAATCGACGCCGTGCTCGCCCGTGACCCCATCGCGCGTGAGTCCCAGCTTGCGAACCTGCACTCGGCGTTTATTCCATGGCTGGCTACCATAAACCCCGACAATGATCAGCCAACGCGCAGGGTGGCACGTCTGGTGGATCTTCCGGCGCAGGCCCGTCCGCTGATTGACACGTTAGTGGCCAGGCGCTTGCTGATTGAAGATGTACGGGGCGGCGAGATCGTTGTTGAGGTGGCGCTGGAGAGTTTGCTGCGCCAGTGGAAGGAGTTGGCCCAGTGGCTGGCAACTGAACGGGAGGATTTGAAGGAAGCCGACAATCTTGAACGCGCCGCAGCGGCGTGGGAGGGCAGCGGTCGGGGCCACGCCTGGCTACTGGAGGGCGCCCGGCTGACCGGTGCAGAGTCGCTGGCCTCGAAGCCCGCCTTCAGGAACCGCCTAAAGAATGTGCGGAGTTTCCTGATCGCCTCCAGACGACGGGAGAACGATCGAATTGTCGCAGCGAAACAAGCCGAACTAAAGGCCGCGAGAGACAAGCAGGAAGCGGCAGAGAGGCAAGCGGCGGAACTGCGGAAAGGCGCCCGTGTGCTTAGAGCAGTGCTGGCGGTCGTGACCCTGATAGCAGCGGTTGCCATTTTCGGTTTCGTGCAAGCGTCGATGACAGCGGAAGAGGCAACTGCGGGAACCTGCCAGGCAACGTCAATGCTGCCGGCATCTGAGGTCCAGCCGATACTGCGCGGAGCCAGGTTTGGCGGCGGAATGCCCGGTGCGAAGCAAGTCCTTGCCTCGCACGTACTGACAGAACCCGTTCGCAACCCCATGACGAGGCAGACAGTACTGCCAGGAGCGCTGCTGCAGTCGCTCCGGATGGCCGCTAGATAGCATCTGGCAGACTGACCGTACAGCGCGGTTGTAGATCCCGCCAACGAAGGTCACCTCATAATCTGAAGGGCATAATGTCATGCCGCTAGTTGCGCCTTCAATGACGTGTCATCCGCTGCCTCTATGAGCATTTCGGCGGCGTGGAGCAGGCGCCCGACCACGCCCGCCTGCCCGGTGGATGCAATGAAGACGTCTATGGCGGCCATGGGCCCATTCTGCGGGCAGGTTTCTACATCCGGAAGGCCTGACAGCGGCACCGGGTGGCGGAGCAGGGGGATTCTGTCTGCGGCTATCGCAGGACCGGGGTGCAGGCTAGTCTCGCGGTATGAAACCGCTGATCCTGCTGGACATTGAGGGAGTGCTGAATCCTGTGGCGCATCCGAACGACGACGGCGAGAGTTCCGAGCGGTCACTGCCGGAGGCGAAGGCGTCGCTGGTCCGGAGACTCGCCAAATGCGGACAGATCGCGTGGGTGTCGACATCACCCGAGGACCTGACCGAGGAGCTGGAGTCGCAACTGCAGCTCGAGACGGAACCCGTGCGCGTGGAGTTGGAGATGCGTGAGAGCGACGTCGATGAGCCCACACCGAAGCTGCGGGCGGTGACCGAGTGGCTTGCCCGGAAGGACGCTGACGGAGAGGCCGGTTGGGACGCGCTGGTGTGGATCGACGACGTGCTCGGCCCGGACGCACACGAGTGGGCGGACGGATTCAGCCAGCCGGTACACCTGGAGAAGACGTCGCCGGAGGAGGGGCTGACCAAAGAGCAGGTCGCATCTGTCGAGTCATTCGTGGATGGCATCTGACCCGCCCGGTTTCGTATTTCATGCCGCTCTTAAATGAATCCGCGCCCGCGGCCGTGTTCAGCGCTAACGGTCTGAAGCAAGGGTAGCCGCGGGTGAATTCCCGGGAGGCGAAGATCGGGTACGCCTGGTGCACGTGGCCCCGCCCATGCTTGCTCTGTGTAGACGCGTAATCGTGCGGAAAGGAAAACAGGTACCACCCATGCGTGCCGTCCGCCCCGCTCGGGAGTTAAATCAAAGTGGGCGGAAGTCGTGTTGAAGCCCATCCGGTAACTCAGGTTGTCCGGAGTGAGACGGGGCCGGCGACGTGAGTGCCCTCTGAGACCGGGGCATCTCCCCCCAGCCGTCGCCGGCCCTGCACACAGATCAGGACCGAGGAACCACCCTGCTGCGCCCAAGCTGGGCGATGGGACCATGAGTTACGGGAAAGGACAGGCAGCTACCGAAAACACCCCCGCCATCCCCGAGCGGCCTAGGGAATCACGAGCAACCCGCTTATGGATGGGGAAACCAGTGGATCGTCCGTCGCCGATCAAGGACTGACGAAGCCGCCTAGATTCACGGTTGTCCTTGGTCTACAACCTGACACCCGAACTTCCGGCTACAAGTGTCAGGTTAGGTTCTGAGGCTTTCGAGAGCGGGCGTCAGGAAATGAGATTTTAGTTCCTATTCTGACGCTCGCTTTCCTGGTGGTGGCCTGCCGTCAAGTTGAGATGTAGCTCAATGGAACGAAAGGGCGCGTGGTCCGGACCGGGTTGACCCGCACTTGTCTACGAGGCTGGACGAAACGTCGAGAAGATGTCCGTCAACTAGGGACCAGCAACCAGTTGGTAAGTTCGTCCGAGTTCATTTTGCGCTATTGCCTTAGACATCATTTTGTTTCTGGGTGTTGAAAAAGGACCGGGGTTGCCTATGCTGAGCGCATGTCCGACAGGGACCGCCTTTGGCTACCGTCCGCGTCGAAGTTCCGCGGTTCAAGCCATGCCCGGAAAGCGTTGCCAATCTTCGGCCATTCGTAGTCAACGATGGAGTACCAGGCAGTATCGCGGTTACGCCCCTTGTAGACCAAGGCCTGGCGGAAGATGCCCTCGAAAGTGAAGCCGAGTCGTTGTGCAGCTCTCCTGGACGGGGCGTTGAGACTGTCGCATTTCCACTCGTAGCGCCGGTAGCTGAGCCTTTCAAAGACGTAGGACATCAAGAGGAATTGCGCTTCGGTGGCCAGCGGAGTTTGCTTGAGCCGGGGCGAGAATGCAACGTAACCAACTTCGATGACCCCATTGGTGGGATCCTGACGCATTAAGGCGAGCGTACCTACCGCTTTACCGCTGTTGAGGTCGATCACTGCGAAGTGCATGGGGTCATCCGCTTTTATAGCGGCCGCTACGTACGTTCGATAGTCCTCTTTGCGATTGAACGGGCCGACCGGCATGTATGTCCAGTCCCTGCCGTCAGCAGCGAGAGAGTAGGCGGCATACAGGTCTTCCGCGTGCCGGTCTGCGCTTAGTGGCTCCAGGCGGCAAAATTGTCCTTCGATAGTGACACGTCCGGGTGCGGGACGCGTGGTCCAATCGGGCATGGGCTGACCGATGGGCTGAGCATATTCGTTCATTTGCGTAGACATGTTTCTCCTGATTCATGACAACGGTGCTGTTGTATAGCCGATTGTCGACCTGGCGGGAGCTGCATGGAGGGCCCTCCAGCAGTCGCCGTCGCCGGGACCATCATCCTGGTCAGCTACTTGGCTCCCACAGGGTTTTACTAGGGTAAGTTGTCGGCAAAGTGAATGCTTAGCAAGAGCCTGCTCCCGTTGGCAATGGGAGCGGAGGGGGCGTGAAGGCTCCTGGTTCCCGAAGGAGATAAGAACGCACGATGCCCGCTGCTCCTCGAAACGCGCCGGACCGCACCGCCAGCATCGGTTTCGCCTTCATTGGCGTTCTGCTCATTGCCGTAAACCTTCGGGTGTCGTTTGTCAGCGTGGGACCGGTCCTCGCGAACATCAGCAGCGACCTGGGCCTGTCCGGCGCAGCAGCAGGATTTCTCACGGGTCTTCCGCTCATTGCTTTCGCCGTGTTCTCACCCGTGGCGCCCCGTTTCGCTGCCCGCCTGGGCTTGGACCGCGCGCTGTGGATGTCCCTGTTGATCCTCGCCCTGGGCATCGTGGCCCGATCCCTGGCCGTGCCGGGCTTCATTTGGGCGGGCACAGCATTGATCGGCCTGGCGATCGCGTTTCTCAATGTCCTGGTCCCCTCGCTCGTGAAGCGTGACTTTCCAACGACGGTCAGCCGGGTCACCGGAAGCTATACGGCCACACAGGCTGCCTTCGCCGCAGTGGGCGCCGCCGTCGTGGTTCCCGTTGCCCAAACATCCCCGGCAGGATGGCGGCTTGCGCTCGGAATCTGGGTGGGGCTGGCCCTCATCGCCATGGCCGTACTCATGCCGTGGCTGCGCCGGCACAGGACAGCCACCATGCATGGCAGCGCGACGGATACCTCCTACCGGTCGCCCTGGGCCTCAGCATTGGGCTGGCAGGTGACGATCTTCATGGGACTGCAATCGATCGCCTTCTACGTCCTGATGGCATGGCTTCCAACCATCGAGCAGAGCCGCGGGGTGCCCGCCAGCACCGCTGGCATCCACCTCTCCGTTTTCCTGCTCATCAGCGTCTTTGCCAGCCTTGCCACAGGGGGCATCCTTCACCGGGGTTCGGACCAGCGGCTCGTATCCTTCACGAGTGCCGCGCTCACGTTCGTAACATTCTTGGGGCTCGCACTCGCGCCCGACCTCGTATTGCTGTGGGTCCTACTGGGGGCAATTGGGTGCGGGAGCCTCATTGTCATCGCCCTGTCTCTGTTCAGCCTCCGAACCGTGAACTACCCGCAGGCAGCCTCGCTATCAGGCATGGCGCAATCCGTAGGTTACGGCCTGGGCGCAGCGGGCCCAGTCATTTTTGGTGGTCTTCGCGACCTGAGCGGAGACTGGGCACTTCCGCTGTTCCTCACCGCCGGCGTTATGGCGGTCCTCGCCGTGACAGGCCTGCTCGCCGGACGTGACAAGGTAATCAGCAGCCCATCAGGAATCCATTCGGCTTCCCAAATCTGAATTTGATTCGCTACCTATGGGACATTCTTGGTACGCAGCTGGTAGCCGTCCCCTTCGGTTCTAAAAAAGCCGATAGGACCTTCCGTCAAGCTACGCGCTCAGGGCAAAGGTACGACGACTGCAGGTAGGAGGGGAGCGGTTTAATTCAGTTTGGCGGCGCAGGTACTGGTAGACGGTTTCCCTGCTGATTCCGTAGTCACGGGCAAAGTAAGGCTTCCGGTACACCGCTGCCGGCGCGCTGGACCAGTTCGGCGGCCCGTTCTGGTGTCAGGGTCTTTAACGTCCTTTGTAGGCCCCAACGTTGCTTAGCGAGGGCGATGCCTTTCCGCTGTCGTTCCCTGATGAGGGAGCGTTCGAATTCGGCGAAGGCCCCCATGACGGAGAGCAAGAGGTTGGCCATGGGGGAGTCCTCGCCGGTGAAAACCAGGCTCTCTTTGACGAACTCCACCCGCACGCCCTTGCGGGTTAGGCCTTGGACGAGGGCACGTAAGTCGTCGAGGTTGCGGGCGAGCCGGTCCATGCTGTGCACTACGACGGTATCCCCGTCTCTGGCGAACCGCAGCAGTTCCGTGAGCTCCGGCCTGGCGGTGTCCCTGCCGGAGGCCTTGTCCGTGAAGACCCGGTCCAGAACCTGGACCCTCGAGCTGACGTCTGTCGTTCTGGTCCAACGTGCTCACCCGCACATACCCGATCCGCTGTCCGGCCACTGCTGCCTCCAAACCTCCGCTTGTAAGGTTGAGTTCTAGAGCCGTCCTACAAGGAAGTCAAGGCCCCGGATACTCCGTTGTCAGACTGGGGTGTGCTTCAACGTGACGTCTGAATAGGGAAGCATCCCTAGGCGCTGAGCTGCCCGGCAATTTTCGCCAAGGCCAGGTGGGTCCTGCCACGCGTGTTCCGGCCGGCCGACAATGGATAGTGGCAGTGATAGCGACACGAGCAACGAGCATGACTTTTAACCGGTTTCAGCCTTGAGTGCTTCGGCGATGACCTGGACGAGGTGCCGGCTCTCGAGCCCGGCGAGATCCTGGACCTGGGTGCGGCAGGAGAAGCCGTCGGCCATGATCTTCCGGTCCGGTGCGGCGTCTGACTTAGCAAGGATCCCGGCGCGGGCGATGTTTTCGGAAACCTCGTAGTGGCCTCTTTCCATTCCGAAGTTCCCGGCCAAGCCGCAGCAACCCGATGAGGTTTCGACGTCGCAGCCCATGGCTTCCAGCAGCGCCTGGTCCGCGCCGTACCCCATGACCGAGTACTGGTGGCAGTGGGGCTGGACGAGGAGTTTCTCCGCGACCTGAGGCGGGGTCCAGTTGATGGAGGTCAGGAACTCCGCGACGGTCTTCACGGACCGTGCGAGCTCGGCTGCGCGGGGGTCGTCGGGGAGCAGTTCGAGCAGGTCGGAGCGCAGGGTGGCGGTGCAGCTGGGTTCGAGTCCGACGATGGTGCGGCCTTCCCGGACGTGCGGGATGAGCAGGTCAAGGGTTTTCCGGAGCTTGGCTTTGGCGGCCGTGAGCTGGCCGGTGGAGATGAGGGTGAGGCCGCAGCAGGCACCGGGGCCGGCGATTTCGACGTCGGCACCGGCCGCCGCCAGCACCACAAGGGCGTCGCGGGGAATGCCGGGGGCCATGGCGTCGGAGAATGAGTCGACCCAGACCAGGACTTTTGGGCCGTGTTGAGGGCCGCTGGCGGCGGCCGGTGTGAGGGAGCGTCGGGCTGGTCTGCTCCAGCGGAACGGCACCAGTGGAAGCGGCGGCAGCGATCGGCGGGTGTCTGCGCCCATCATGGTCATCATCAGCTTCCGCAGCGCCGGCACCCGGCTGACGAGATTGATCAGCAGGGCGGCCGGTGCAGCGAGTTTCAGCCACTGCGGGAGCCTGCCTAGCGTGTAGTGGCTGAGCGGGCGGAGGCGTCCCTTGTAGGTCTGGTGTAGCGTTTCGGACTTGAACATGGCCATGTCGATCCCGGTGGGGCAGTCATTCGCGCAGGCCTTGCAGCTCAGGCACAGGTCGAGGGCGTCGTGGACCTCGGGGGAGCTCCAGCCCAGGGTGACTACACCGCCGTTGAGCATTTCCTGCAGTGTGCGGGCCCGGCCGCGGGTGGAGTCCTTCTCGTCCAGCGTGGCAATGTAGGAGGGGCACATGAAGCCGCCTTGTGGGCGCAGGTCGGCGCGGCATTTCCCGACGCCGACGCAGCGGTGCACCGCCTTGGTGATGTCGCCGTCGTCGTGGGCGAATGCAAAGCCGTCGGTGGCCTTCAGCTCCAGTGCCTGGGGCCGGCGCAGGTCGGCGTCGAGCGGCGCCGGACGGACCACGATGCCCGGGTTCATCAGGTCCTCGGGATCAAGCAGCGCCTTGAACTGTTCCATGGCCTTCAGGGCTTCCTGGCTGTACATGGTCTTCAGCAGTTCCGACCGGGCCCGGCCGTCGCCGTGTTCGCCGGAGAGGGAGCCGCCGTGATCTGCAGCGAGGGCGGCGGCGCGTTCCAGGAACCGGCGCATGAGCACGACGTCGCGCTCCAGCGGAAAGTCGATGCGGACGTGCACGCACCCGTCCCCGAAGTGGCCGTAGGCCAGACCGGAGAGGCCCTCCTCGGCCATGAGCGCTTCCATGCCGCGCAGATAGCCGCCCAGTTTTTCGGGCGGGACGGCGGAGTCCTCCCAGCCGGGCCAGGCCTGCTCCCCGGCAGCCGTGCGCCCGGCGAGGCCTGCCCCATCGGCACGGATCTGCCACAGCCGGACGGCTTCGGGACCGGCGGGCAGGACGATGGCCTCGATGGCGCTGGCAGCGGCGACGAGCTTGCCGGCTGCTTCGATGGCCTCTTCGGAGGTGTCCCCGCCGACCTCAGCCATCAGCCAGCCGCCGCCGGCGGGCAGGTCTGGAACGCCCGCTGCGCCATGGGCGCGGCGCACCACGTTCACGAGCTGGGCGTCCAGCCCTTCGAGCGCGAGCGGGCGGAAGGGCAGGAGGTTGGGCACGTCGTCGGCAGCGGTGGCCATGTCGCTGTACCCCAACACGGCCAGTGCAGGCGCGGTGGCGCGGGGGACAAGCTTGACGGTGGCTTCCAGGAGGATGCCACAGCTGCCTTCAGTGCCGACAAGTGCCGCGGCCAGGTTGCGGCCGTTCTCCGGCAGCAGGTGCTCCAGGGAGTAGCCGGAGATCTGGCGGCCGAAGCGGCCGAACTCCGTGCGCAGCACCGCCAGGTGGTCGTCCACGAACGACGCCAGTCCCGGGACGGCGTCCAGGGCATCGGCTCCGGAGTCAACCGTAACGACGTCGCCGCGGCCGGTCAGCCATGTCATGGACACGACGTTGTCTGCGGTGCGGCCGTAGGAGAGCCCGTGCGGGCCGCAGGCGTTGTTGCCGATCATCCCGCCGAGGGTGCAGCGGGTTGCGGTAGACGGGTCCGGTCCGAACCTGAGCCCGAACGGCTGGGCTGCTGCCTGCAAGGTGTTCAGCACGACGCCGGGTTCCACGACCGCCGTCGAACTCTCCGGGGTGACCGACAGGACCCGGTTCATGAACCGGGAGAAGTCGATGACCACACCCGGGCCGACCGCGTTGCCGGCACACGATGTGCCGGCCCCGCGGACGGTAACAGGAACCTGGTGCCTGCCCGCCGCCTGCACCGTGGTGATGACGTCCCCCTTCGATCGCGGAAGAACCACCACCTCCGGCACCACCCGGTAATTGGAGGCATCGGTCGAATACAGGCCCCGCGTGAGGGACGAGTCGTCGACGGTTCCTTCCAGCCCCAGACGCCGCAGCTCGTCAACGAGCGCCTCTGCTGCCGCGTGACCGGCTCGGTTTATTGACGGGGCCATTGCTCATACTCCTGGTTTGGTCTTGATGGCTGATGCTAGTGCGGCAACGGCTTGCCGCGCAGCAGCATGGCGGCGCGGACACGTTCCTGGGCAAGGCTCCGGGCCGCTTCGTGGCTGGTCACCGAACGGCTCTCTGCCGCTTCGAGCACCGTGACGGTGTTGGCGCGAAGCTTCTCCGACACCGTGGTGAAGATGGACTCCGTCGCCGCCCGGAAGGGCGAATAGCGGGCATCCATGGCGAAGGCCGCGCTGACCACGCCGCCGGCGTTGGCCACGAAGTCCGGCACCACGGTGACGCCGCGCCGCAGCAGCACTTGCTGGGCTTCGGGACTGGTGGGCAGATTCGCGCCTTCGACGACGAGGCGGGCACCCATCCGCTCCGCGGCGGACGCGTCGATCACGTCCTGCAGGGCCGCCGGGACCGCGATTTCTGCGTCCACGAAGAGCTCGTCGCCCGGGTCGATCTTCAGCTCAGGGACATCAGCGACCAGGGCGTCTCCGGACTCGCTGCGGCGGCGCAGCAACTCGGGGATGTCCAGCCCGGACGGGTCCGCGATGGCGCCCTCGGCAGTGGATATCGCCACCACCTGGTAGCCCAGCTCATGCAGCCGCGAGGCGGCGGCGTGCCCCACGGCACCGAAGCCCTGCACAGCCACACGCGAACCCTGCAGCCCCTGCCGGCTCGCGGCCTGGTCAACGACTTCGGCCACGCCATACCCGGTGATGCCCAGCTGGTCGTAGGGCACGCCGCCCAGCTCGTAGGGGGTGCCGACGGCGGAACCCCGGTCTCCGAGTTCGTCCACAATGATCGCGGCATCGTTCTCGGTGAGGCCCATGTCCAGGCCGAAGACGTATTCGCGGGGAACTTCGTTGGAGAGCCGGCGGACGAAGGACCGCAGGATTTCCTCCTTGTAGGGGGAACGCGGATCGGCCTGGATGCCGGCCTTCGCCCCGCCGTAGAACAGGTCGACGCCAGCCCACTTCCAGGTCATGACGCGGGCGAGGCGGGCGATCTCCTCGACGGTGACTCCCGGCTGCATCCGGGTGCCTCCCTTGCCGATGCCGCGGGAGGTGTTGTCGATGACGAGGACGCCTTTCATCCCCGTCTTGGCGTCGCTGACCGCGACGATTTTCTCAGGACCCCATTCGTCCATGAGGTCGAACATGCTTGCCATCGGCGGTGCGCTCCTAGATGTGCTGTGCGAGAAAGGACGGCTGTGGCCCGGCCGGCGTGACCGGGCCACAGCGGCAGGGGTCAGAGGAACTTGACGCCCTGGGCGAGGGGGAGTTCGCCTGAGTAGTTGATGGTGTTGGTTGCCTGCCGCATGTACACGCGCCAGGAGTCGGAACCGGACTCGCGTCCGCCGCCGGTCTCCTTTTCGCCGCCGAACGCACCGCCGATCTCGGCACCGGAGGTTCCGATGTTGACGTTGGCGATGCCGCAGTCCGACCCGGCGGCAGAGATGAACCTCTCGGCTTCGGCCTGGTCATTGGTGAAGATGGCGGAGGACAGGCCCTGCGGCACGCCGTTCTGCAGCGCGATCGCCTCGGAGAAGTCGCTGTAGGTCAGCACGTACAGGATGGGTGCGAAGGTTTCGTCCTGGACCACCTCGCTCTGCTGGGGCATCCGGACGATGGCGGGTTCAACGTAGAAGGCGTCAGGGCGCTCGTCGGCGAGGACACGGCCGCCGCCGGTCACGACGGTACCGCCCTGGGCCTTGGCGTCGGCGAGGGCGCCCTGCATGTCGTTGAAGCTCTTCTTGTTGATGAGCGGGCCCACCAGGGTGGACGGGTCCGTCGGATCGCCGATGCGGAGCGTGCCGTAGGCGCTGATGAGCTTCTCGGTGAGCTCGTCGACGATGGACTCGTGCACGATCAGACGGCGCATGGTGGTGCAGCGCTGTCCGGCGGTGCCGGCGGCGGCGAAGACGATGCCGCGCAGGGCGAGGTCCAGGTCGGCGCTGGGGGCGACGATGGCTGCGTTGTTGCCGCCGAGTTCCAGCAGGGCGCGGCCAAAGCGGGCGGCGATGCGCGGGGCGATCTCCTGCCCCAGACGGACGGAGCCGGTGGCGGAGACCAGTGCCACGCGCGGGTCGTCAACGATCGCCTGGCCCGCATGGCGGTCCGCGATGACCAGCTGGTGGATATCGGCCGGTGCGCCGGTGTCCTTGATCGCGCGGGCCAGCAGGGCGTGGGCGCCGAGGGCGCTCAGGACCGTGATGCCGGACGGCTTCCAGACAACGGAGTCACCGCAGACCAGGGCAAGGGCGGTGTTCCAGGAGTACACGGCAACGGGGAAGTTGAAGGCGGAGATGACACCCACCACGCCCAGGGGGTGCCACGTCTCCTGCAGCCGGTGGCCCGGGCGCTCGGACGGCATGGTCTTGCCGTAGAGCATGCGGGACTGGCCGACGGCGAAGTCGCAGATGTCGATCATTTCCTGGACCTCGCCGAGAGCCTCGGAGGTGATTTTTCCCGCCTCAGCCTGGACGAGAACCGCCAGGTCCTCCTTGTGCTCGGTGAGCAGTTCGCCCCACCGCTTGATGACGTTGCCGCGCACGGGAGCCGGGACCTCGCGCCAGGTCAGGAAGGCTTCGTGGGCCTTCGTGATGGCTTCGTTGACCTCGTCAGCGGTGGCACTGGGGACGGTGAGCAGCACTTCGCCCGTGAGCGGGCTGCGCGCTTCATGGTCGCCGCCGAGCGCATCGGCGGTTACGCCGCAGGCCTCAAGGGCGCGGCTGACGGATGCTGCGAGGGCGGTTTCCTGGATGGTCTCAGTCATTTTTTGTCTCCTCAGTGTTCGTGTTGTTTGCGGGTCAGACTTCGACAGTCGTGCCCAGGTCTTCTGCCAGCGCGGCAACGGAGGCGTCCTGCTGCCGCTGGTAGAGCTCATTCGGATCGGCCACGGTGCGGCCGACGATCGTGGACATCACGGTGATGTCGTAGTCGGTGCCGGCCTGCGCGTCGTCGCGGGAGCCTTCATCGGTGAGGTTGGACTGGAAAATCCCGGCCGCGGAGCGGGGGAGGAAATCCTCGTAGACGATGGGCTCCGGAACTGCGACGCCCCGTTCGATCAGTTCCGTCAGTGAGACGGTCCCGCCACGAAGGGAGTCGCCGTAATGGCTCCACAGGGCGTCGCCGTCCACGGTGAATGTGAAGTAGGCGAGTTTCTGCAGGGCCAGTTCCTTCTCGGTGCGGGGGAGGTTTTCCTCCCAGACCCCCCGGGCGACGTCGACGCGGATGCCGTTGCCCTGGCCGGCGGCCAGCCGGCGGTCCGTTTCGGCGACCATCCTGTCGTACAGGTCGCGCCCTGCGGGAGTGAGGGCAATGCCGCGCTGCTCGACCTCGCCGAAGCGGACCCGAAGTTCCCCGGGGCCGACGGTGCCGTCCTCAAAACGGAAGACCCGGTCCTCCGAGAGTGCCCGGAACGAGGTCTGCCGCAGCAGGACGTCGGGTCCGTCCCAGCGGGGCGGGCCCTGGATCTCGTCGATCATGGTGATCCCCTGGGCTTCCATCCGGCTGTAGAGGTCGTCGATGTCCAGCACGCGGGGGGTGAGGTGGTTGATGTGCGTGGTGCTGACCCCGCCGATGTCGGAGGCAACGGCGGAGACCGCCTCGAGCTTCTTGTACCAGGCGTGGTCCACGGGGTCGTCCGACAGCTTGAATGCGGCGGTGGCCAACTCCAGGAGCCGGTCCGCCTCGTCGTCCTCAAGGCCGCCCGCGGCCGCGGCCTTGTCCGCCAGGTTCAGCAGCTCTTTTGGGAAAAGGGTGCGGGAACCGATGAACCTTCGCAGTTGCTCCTGCAGTTCCGCGCTGAAGAAGCGGGGGTCGTCGGCGGCCAGCATGGAGGTGAACACGCGGAACGGGTTCCGGGCCAGTTCCTCCGGGTCGACGGGGCGGAATGCGGTGGAGACGACGGGCACGGATGATTTGGAGGCGTCCCGCAGGTCGTAGAAGCCCACCGGGTGCATGCCAAAGGCGGCGAAAACGCGGGCAACCTGGGCCATTTCCGCGGCGGATCCGACCCGGATGGCGCCGTGCCTTTCGGCCGTGACCCGGGAAATGCTTCCGAGGCGTTCCGCTTCGGCGCCCTTGCTGCTCAGGTAGTCTTCGTTGACCGCGGTGGAGACGTCCACCAGGGTGTTGTACGCCGGGACCTCCTCGCCGTACATCGTCGATAACCTGCGGGCGAATTCAGCCCGGAGCTGCCAGGGTTCTCGGAAAGACATGGATGGTTCCTTTCTGGTCGGGTGGTCAGTGCCTGTTTCGGTGGTCAGATGATGTTGACTTCCCGCAGGGCTGTTTCAGTCCCTTTGAAGCGGTCCGCTGAGAAGTGGGAAGGGTCGAGGAAAGTCGGCTTGCCGAGGTATAGGTCGGCCACGAGTTCACCCACGGCCGGGCCCTGGAGGAAACCGTGGCCGGAGAACCCGGTGGCGTAGAAGAACCCGGGAAGTTCCTCCGCCTGCCCAATGAGGGCGTTGTGGTCGGGGGTGTTCTCATAGAGTCCGGCCCAGCCCCACTCCAGGTCGGGATTCTCCAGCTCGGGCGCGCAGACCGAGGCGGCCGCGTTGAACTCCGGCAGCCAGTCGTAGTTGAACTCGCGGGAGAATCCGCCCTCCTGCTCATGGGAGATACCCACGAGCAGGCCATTGAGGTAGTTATGGAAGTACATGGTGGTGGACAGGTCCAGGGTGAAGGGAACGCGTGGAAAGGGCCGGGCCCGCTGCCGGGTCATGCCGATGAGCCGCCGCACAGGCGTGACCGGCAGGTCCACGCCGGCCATGTCGCCAATCCGGGCGCTCCACGCACCCGCACAGCACACCACCGCACCGGTGCGGATGGTGCCACGGTTGGTAATCACGGTTTCAATCGACCGGCCGTTGCGCTGGATCTGGACCACCTGGGTGCGGTTGAGGAAGGTCACCCCGCGTTCCCGGGCTGCTGCGGCATAGGCTTCAACGGCCAGGCCGGGCTCGGCAAACCCGTCACCTGGAGAGAAAGATGCGGCCGCGAGAACCGACGGATCCAGCAGCGGATTGATCTTGCCGGCCTCGGACGGGGACACCATGCGGCTGTTCACGCCCATGGAGTTTTGGATCTCCGTGGCCCGCTCCAGGTCGGCGACCTCGCCTGCGGAGCGGCACAGGAACAGGTACCCCACGGTCTGCAGGCCGATATCGGCACCGAACCTTTCCGGAAACCTGGCGTACTCGGCCAGCGACCGCTGTCCCAGGATGATGTTTCCCGGATCGGAAAAATTCGCCCGCACGCCGCCGAGAGGCTTGGCGGAGGATCCGCTGCCCAGTTCGGCCTGTTCGATGACGACAATGTTTTTCACTCCGCGGTCTGCCAGGTGCCATGCCGTGCTGACACCCATGATGCCGCCGCCGATAATGACGACTTCTGCTTCCGTCGGCTGGGAATAGGCGTAGCTCAAGTCCAGCGGAACAACCTGATTGGCCATGAAATCTCTCCTAACTGGGCCCCGCACCCCCTGAGGGCGTAGCGAAGAGCGATCGGTAATGGGTTATGGATTACCTATATCGTGACTGGTGTCACGATGGCCGTCAAGAGGCTGGCAGAAGATTAATCTTTTGGCCGTTGGACGACGACGGATGCTCACGGTCGCGCCGAAAGAAAAGCCCGCCCTGCTGGCGCAGGGCGGGCGGAGGTCGTGCTTGGGAGAGCTCAGTCCTTTCCGGTCTCCGGGCGCGCGTAGTCCAGGTGGCGTGACATTCGCTCGCCAGCGAGCTTCTCGTCACCGGCGAGGACTGCCTCGAGGATGCCTCGGTGTTCCTCGGCGCTGCTCATGAGCAGGCCGCGCTCCTGCAGGTGATAGGAGCCGGTGATCCGGGACTGGTCCCTGAGGTTTTCAACAATGGCGGTCCACCGGCGGTTTCCGAGCAGGCCCACCAGGTGGGAGTGGAATTGCTGGTCCGTTTCCAGGTACTCGAGCATGTTCTCGGTCTCCGCAGCGTCGATGGTCTTGTCCGCCAGGGCCTTCAGGGCCACGGACTCGGACTCACCGATGCCTGCAGCGGTCACGCGTCGCACGGCTTCGACTTCGATAAGAAGGCGGAGGTCATAGACCTCCTGCTTGTCGCGATCGGACATCTCGACCACGCGGAAGCCGCGGTTGCGCACTACTTCCAGGAGTCCCTTGCCGGCAAGTGCAAGCATGGCCTCGCGGGTGGGGCTGTTGGACACGCCCAACTGGGCGGAGAGGCTGTTGGCCGAGTAGATCTGCCCGGGCTTCATGGACCCGCTCAGGAGTGCACGGCGGACGATTTCCTCGGCGGAATCCTTCAGGGTCAGATGCTGGAGGGCTGACGGGTCGACGTGGCCGCCCCAGGATGATATGGGCTGCATGGTTTCCTCCCGAGTGTTGTGTAATCCATTGTCCAGCACCCTTCGCGCTTACTCCTAGTCGCTCTTCCGGCGTGGCCCGAAATCGCAGGGAACCCGCCTCGCAACCACCGGGCGTCGCAAAAGTAAGGGCCTCTTGACAGGGGAGCTGAACTGATCTGTTATTAGTAATCGACAACCGATTAGGTGTCGCGCCTCACATTCCCATTCCCCAGTAGAGGATCTCTCCATGAAGAAGTCTGTTCTGACAGCTGCGGCCCTTGGCGCCCTCGTCGTCTCCTCGATGACCGCATGCGGCAATGACGCCGCAAAGACGGTGGCAGCCGACTGCAAGCCTGCGGCTTCGTTCCAAACCCTTAGTGCCGGCACGCTCACGGTGGCCGTCCCGGAACTGCCGCCGTTCTCCACCTACGCCAACAGCCAGCTGGCCGGCGTGGACGGTGAACTCATCAAGGAATTCGCGAAGCGCAACTGCCTCGAAATCAAAGCCGAGCCAACGTCTTACGCGGGCACCATCCCGGCGGTGCAATCCAGCCGTGCTGACGTCGCCATTGGCGCCTACTACCGGACCTCGGAAAGGGACAAGATCGTCGGACTGACGAGCCCCGTCTACACGGACGAGATGGCCACCGTCAGCATCGAGGGCATCGATCAGGTTTCCGCACTCGAGAGCCGCAAGGTGGGCACTGTTGATGGATACCTCTGGGTTCCCGACTTGAAGGCCTTGCTCGGCGACAAGCTGACCATCTACCCGTCGGCCGTGGAAATGCAGGCCGACCTGAAAGCCGGCCGCATCGACACGGGGATCGACAGCTACGGATCCGCCGTTGAGATGTACAAGGGTGACTCCAAGTACAAGGTGACTGCCGTGCAGCCTGATGCCCGCGTCAAGGCGTCCAAGGAGCCAGCGCAGATCGCCTTCCCCTACATCAAGTCCAACAGCGGGCTGGGTGCTGCGCTGGACGCAACCATCACCTCAATGAAATCCGATGGCACGATCGGTTCTGCGCTCAAGGGGGCCGGCCTCCCGGAAACCGGTGCCGACACGGGCGCACCCCGACTCATCGGCTGAGCCACATGCCCATCAGTGCGGCACCGACCGTTGTGGATCCGCCCCTCACCGTGCTCGGCCCGGACCACGTCATGGCATTGCCGCCCATGGCAGCCGTCCAGGCCCTCAGCGACGCGCTGTCCAGCGGCGTCGACCCCGAGCGCGACGGCGTCCGGAGCCGCCTGGAAACACCGCATGGCCAGTTGCTCCAGATGCCCGCTGCCTCACAGGACTACGCCGGAACAAAAATCCTCACTCTGACGCCTGGCAACACCTCAAGGGGCAGGCCCGGCATCCAGGGCGTCTATGTCCTCTTCGCCGGCGATACCCAACAACCCGCTGCCGTCATCGACGGCGCGGCCCTGACCCGGATCCGCACACCGGCCGTCTCAGCATTCGGCCTTCGGCTGCTGGGGCACCGGACAATCCCGCGGATAGTTGTCTTCGGTGCCGGTGTCCAGGCCTGGGAACACATCAGGGTCTTCCACGCGGTCTTCGGGCTGCAAAAAGTCGCTGTCGCCGCGCGGAACCCCGGCGCCGCCGCGGGCCTGGCGACGAAGGCAACAGAGGAACTCGGGCTCGAGGCATCATCGCACGGCCTGGCGGAGGCAGAGGCGCTGGTGGGCGGCGCGGACGTCACGGTCTGCTGCACTGCCTCGCCTTCCCCGCTGTTCTCCGGGCGTTCCGTGCGGCCCGGTGCCACCGTCGTGGCCACCGGCTCCCACCAATCAGGCAACAGGGAACTGGACCGGGAGCTTATGGCCAGGGCACGGATCTGCGTTGAGTCCGCCAACACCGCCCTGGCAGAGGCCGGCGAGGTCATCGACGCCGTCGCCCACGGGGAGCTGAACCCGCAGAACCTGATCACCTTGGCCCGCCTGCAACAGAACGGCCCGCCCGCACCGTCTACCAGCAGGCCAGCCGTCTTCAAAACCACGGGAATGCCCTGGCAGGACCTTGCCATCGCGGCAGCCATCCACCGGCTGTGGCTCTCCGGTAATGGTTCGCCGGCGCTTCCGCCGGCTGAGCCCAATTGACCCACCGAAAGGACTTCAGAATGCAAAGCATCGCTAAGGACCCCCTCACCACAGGGCAAACGGCTGTGAGGGTAACCAACTTGGCCAAGGCCTACGGAGACCACGTGGTCCTCAGGGACGTCACCCTGGAGGTCGCGCCCGGCACAGTGACCGCCATGATCGGTCCGTCCGGCGCCGGCAAGTCCACACTACTTCGCTGCATCAACCTGCTGGAAAGGCCGGACAAAGGCCAGATCGAGATCTGCAGCCACCGCATCGACGCATCCAAGCCGCTCTCCGCCAAGAGCCTGGCGCCCTTGCGGCGCAGCGCCGGCATGGTTTTCCAGCACTTCAACCTGTTCCCGCACATGACCGTGCTGCGCAATATCAGCCTGCCCCAGCAGCGCATCCTCGGCCGCAGCCGTGAGGAAGCGGACACCAAGTCCATGGAGCTTCTGGGCCGCATGGGGTTGGCAGACAAGGCGAAGCAATACCCGTCGCGGTGCTCCGGCGGGCAGCAGCAGCGCATCGCCATCGCCCGCGCCCTGGCGCTCGGACCGCAGGTGATGCTCTTTGACGAGCCCACGTCCGCGCTTGATCCGGAGGTCGGCGTCGAAGTCCTGGAGGTCATGAAGGAGCTGGCCTCCGACGGTATGACCATGATCGTGGTGACCCATGAAATGGGCTTCGCCGCGAATGTCTCCGACACCTTGGTTGTCATGGCTGACGGCGGCATCATCGAACAGGGGGATCCGCACCGGATCATGCGCGAACCGGAGCACGAGCGCACCCGCCGCTTCCTTCGCGCTGTACTGGAGCGCTGAGCACATGGATATCCTCAAAGCCATCGCCCTCGGCCTGCCAATGACGCTCCTGGTGACCGCGGTTTCCCTAGGCATCGGCAGCCTGGTGGCACTGCCCCTGCTGGCGGGCCTCCGTTCCGGCCGGACCGCCGTCCGATTCCTGACCCGGGCCGTCATCGACATCCTGCGGGGCATCCCGCCCATCGTCTGGCTGTTCATCCTCTTCTACGGAATCAGCGTCGGCACCTTCAAGCTCAGTGCCTTCTGGGCCGGCGTCATCGGACTCGGCGTCGTTGCCGGCGCCTACCTGACCGAGATTTTCCGTGGCGCCCTTGGGGCAGTCAACGCCGGACAGTGGGAGGCCAGCGAAGCCCTTGGCCTGGACAGGTTCACCCTGTGGACCCGGATCATCGGTCCGCAGGGACTTCGTGTGGCCATCCCCGGCTTTACCACCTACGGCATCGGCCTGCTGAAGGATTCCTCCGTCGTGTCCACCATCGGCGTCGCGGAGATTGTGTATCTCACCCAACAAAACGCCCGCATGTCCGGGCAGGGCATCGTGGTGTACTTCATCGCCGCAGCCATCTACATCATGCTCAGCATGCCGCTGGGCATGCTCTCCCGGAACCTGGACATCAAAATGCGGAAGGCCGTGGCCCGATGAACACCATCCTCCAAGACATCATCGACTACGGCCCCACCCTGCTCGGCGGCCTGAAAATCAGCCTCGCCCTGACCGGCCTCAGCCTGCTCTTCGGCACCGTCTTCGCCCTTGTTTTCGCGCTCGGCATCACGTCCAGGAACACAGCCTTGCGCTGGACCTCAACCTTCTTCGTGGAGGTCGGACGCGGCGCCCCCGCGCTGGTGCTCCTGCAGCTGATGTACTACGGGCTTCCCAACGCCAGCATCACATTGACTGCCTTCGCCTCAGCAACGCTCGCCCTGACGTGGACCGCCGCTGCCTACATGGCCGAGTACATCCGCGGCGGCCTCGCCGCGGTTCCCGGCGGTGAGATTGAAGGTGCCCAGGCGCTCGGGATGAGCCACGCGGACACGCTGCGCTTCGTCATCATCCCACAGGGCTTGCGGATTGCGCTGCCGGCCCTGATGGGATTCGCCGTCCTGCTGTTCCAAGCGACGTCCCTTGCATACTCCGTGGCTGTTCCCGAACTCATGAGCCAGGCCTACTCAGCGGGCTCATCCTCCTTCAAATACTTGAATCTGTTCATCATTGCCGGTGCCATCTATGCAGCGATTTCGATTCCCGCCACTTGGCTTTCCGTGGGCGCAGAAAAGCACCTAGCCAAACACCTTTAGAGACGGAAGCCGGATATGAGCTTACTCCTTCAAAGAGCACCAGAAACCGCGGAAGCTACGCGCATGAAGGCTGCGCGCGGATTTCTTGCAGACGAGTGCGAGGCCGGATGCGACCACTGTGTCGGCTCGGAGACAGACTGAATAAACGAGCACCCGCCTTCAGGCAGTCCGGGACGCCACTGCCTGTCCCACGCCTTCCGGCCCGCTTCGCCGAGAACCGGTAGGTTGGAGACCGAAGGCCGGAGTTCATCGACGGCGTGCGTGAGGAATGGGTGCCAGCGTAATCAATGCTCGACCCAGCGGCCAGTCTCGGGATTTTCGAACGCCGATAAGTGGTGGCGCGTCTCCCGCTTGGCCTTACGTCACGAGGGTCGCAAGTCGCTTCCGCAAAAGCCGCCTCGGAAGCAGCCGGTTAGGAGAAGGGCATTACGACGAGAATATCTCCGCCCTGCCCGGCCTCCAGCGCCTGAGCTCCACACTGGTCATGAAGAACCTCATAGAGAACCGGACACGGCCACTCTGAACGAGCAGCGCCAAGTATTGGTGCTGGCGTCGATCACAGACCCGTCATCTGGCCAGGGGACGACTGCAGCCTGACGAAATCCCAAATATCAGCCATACGGAATCAGCGTCGCCGGCCTGGGTGCCGGCGCCGCTGGTGCCGCCTTTGTGAACGACGCGGCACCTGCAAAGACCCAGGCACAGGAAGCACGCGCATCAGCTACGAACAACACCTTCGAAGCAGAGTAGTCCCGTGCTGGATAGGGAGAGGTTCGGGTCATGCCTTCTTCTGTGGTCTCCGCCCATGAGATGCTCGAAGGAGGTCCCAAGGCGATGACGCTCGTTGAACCCCAACTCTCGGCTTGCTCAGTGCATCTCTGCTCACCCTTGTCGTGCGTCGGATTCCAGCTGAACCGGAGAACGCTGTCACAGCGGCGCGGCAACAGGCGGTGGAAAGGGATTCCCAACGCCCCAAGGGACCGTCACACTCGGATGGGTTGCGACCGAAAATGCTCACAAAAGAGGGTGTGCACAATGTGCACACCCTGGGCTTCGGATTCGGCTGTACCGGCGCCGGACTGGGCCGGATTGGGGATGTTTTCGGGGGAGTGGCGGGATTTCAGAGGTTGGCGCCCGGTTCGAGTCCCACCTCGGGCACGTGTTTTCCCTGTTCAGAGGCTTTTTAGCCTCTGAGTGTGGACAAATTGTGGTGTGTGGGCCCCTTCGGGGGCCTTTTTCATTGGTGACCGGCTGCCTCCCTGCCTTCCTGACTCGACGGTGCGTCCTTCGTTACCAGTTCATGGACGTCCGTGGCCTGGGCAACATGACCTGAGAAAAATCTGGCTCGGACTCCATTTCCGCATCGTTGGTCCTTCACTGGGTTTCTCCTGTCCGGTTCGTAGTGTCTTCCTGTTTCTTCATCGTTACCTGCGGCGTCTACTGCATGACGCTGTGCATTTTGGTGGGTGTTCCGACGTGAGGTGCAGCTACCAAGAAAATCCTTCCTTGCATTGTTCATCCCGCTGATACGCTGAAGGCAGTCGAACGGCGGCATGGGGGCGCATAGTTAGACGATGGCAACTTTTGATTCCAGGAGTTTTTACACACGTGGTGACTCCCTCAGCGTTGGGGCTTCACGGGAACATGTCGAGCGTGCGCTCCTGGACTTTGGGGCGACGGATGTTCGTTTCAGTCAGCGCGGGCGCCTCAGCGCCATCGCGTTCAGGGCCTGCGGAAGGCAGTTCCGCATTGTGATCACTTTGCCGCAGCCCGACGGAATCCCTGCTGTCCCGGGTGGCGCGGCGGAGGTCCCTGGCCGAGAAGCTACAGCAAAAGTCCTGGAGCACAATGCCCGCAGGGTTTGGCATGCCTTCGCCCTATCGACTGAGGCCAAACTCGCAGCGGTGGCAGCCGGGGTTGCCACGCTCGAATCGGAATTTCTCGCCCATGTGGTTCTCCCCGGGAACCGTACCGTGATCGACGAACTCGAACCAGTCATCGCGTCTGCCTACCGGTCCGGGCAACGTCCCTCAATCAGCAATGCCGCTACACCGCGGGCCGATTAGATGTACTGCCCATGGGTATCCGTTGGGTGAACGCGGTGACTCGTGGGAGTTGTTTACGCAAAAAGTGAGGACCTTCGTTTCGCAGCGGATTACGGAGATAAGGCAGCGCCTCAAGGCCTGTGCCTGGTTCAGCTGTCGGAATGCGTCAGCACTTCGGGTGATGCGAGAGGGACGTAACGACGGGTGCTTCATGCTGGCCTGCTAACCATTGGCGGTAGTTCTTCGCAGCCGCGTCGTTGCGAGTGGCCGGCTGAAGCCCCGCACCTACGAGACAAAAACGGGGGAGAAGCGCACGGTAATCGAATTCGAGATCGACGAAATCGGGCTGTCTCTTCGCTATGCAGCTGCGGCGGCCAAGGGCTCACAGCCAAAACGACATCGCTTTAGGCGTGCCGAGGTAAAACGAACTTGATTTTTCCGGAGTGGTCCGGCGATAGACGGGACCAGTTCATGGTAGACAAAGCAGACCATGAACACGGGGGACGTTGTGATGGAGCCGGTTAGATTTATTGATCCGTTTGAGGTTGAGGAACCGGCTTCGGTGGCGCCTGTCCCAAAACCATCCCCCGCCCCTGGTCCTTCCGCCGGACCACCGGCGGCTCTTCTCTTTTCTTCCCAGGGCCGTGAACGCGAAGTGCAACGGCTCATCCACGACCTCGCCATCCTGGCGACCAGGCAGCAGCAGCATCCGCCCGTCGGGTAGGGCACGGGCAGTTGGGTTCGAAGTGCGATGGATGATCCCCGAACGTTAGGACTTCTCGTGGCGTTTCTGGGCACGTTCACGGTAGCGGCGCTGATGTTCCTGCTCTATATCACTGCTCTTTGCGTCTTGCTCGCTCTGGCGGGGACAGCCCAACTGCTCACCTGGGTCTTCAGGGCCAGCAAGCCGGCATACGAAGCAGGAAGGGCAGAGCGCCCGCTGTCACGCAAGAGGGGCGACATTACCGCTCGGCGGGAGCTGGAAGCAACAAGATCAGATAGACGCTTCGCATCGATTGCCCGTCATTGTGGGGTCGGCGAAGACGCCCATTGGGACGTTGTACTGAAAGCCCCCGTTTGGCGGCGGCACTGACGAGTGCGGCAGCAACGCTTGAGAAGGTTCCTTTGCGGGCAGCAGAACTTTTCTCCTAACAGAGGTGTGTCTCATCACCCAGGTGGCTCGAAACGCTAGAGATTGCCGGGGCGGACGCAGTTGACCCATGATCGCGCCGCTGTACCCCGGGCGTTTCCCAAGCAGTTTCACGGCGTCGCTGTCACAGATCGGACGCGGGCGGTGTCTTCATGTCGTAGAACCCAGAACCGACCGCAGGAGGAGACATGACCACCAGGATCCCGTCCGCAGAAATCACCGGTTTCTACGGCGCACTCATCAAGAAGTTCAGCGCGAAGATGTTCGGCAAAGTCCCGGAATCGCTGGGCGTCATGTGGCACAACCAGCCCGTTCTCAAGGCATCCATGGGCTTCGGACAGAAGCTGCAGAAGTGGAACAGCTGCGATGAGTCGCTGAAGTCCTACGCTCACATGGCCGTGGCCTCCTTCATCGGCTGCACTTGGTGCCTGGACTACAACTACTTCATGGCGCACAACCACGGCCTGGACCTGGAGAAGGCCCGGCAGATCCCGCGCTGGCGCGACTCCGGGGTCTTCACGCCCCTGGAGCGGGACGTCCTGGAATATGCCGAGGCCATGAGCACGACTCCCGTAACCGTCACGGACGAGCTTGCTGCCCGGCTGCTCGAGCAGCTCGGCGCACCGGCCCTGGTTGAGCTGACCAGCGTCATCGGCTACGCCAACCTCACAACCCGCGGCAACGTCGCGCTGGGCATCGAGTCCGAAGGATTCGCGGATGCCTGCGGCCTGAAGCCGCTCGCGGTACCAAGCGGGCGCGGAGTAGCCTGACCGACATGGGCAACTCCGGGACCACCGACAAATTGGACCTCTTCGTCGCCCACCGCAGCCTGCTCTTCACCGTCGCCTACGAGATGCTCGGCTCCGCCGCCGATGCCGAGGACGTGGTGCAGGAGGCCTGGCTGCGGTGGTCGGACCTGGGCGGCGGGGCCCGCGCGGAGGTGCGTGACCCGCGGGCCTATTTCGTCCGTGTCGTCACCCGCCAGGCGCTCAACCGCCTCCGCGCGCTGTCACGACGGCGGGAGGATTACGTCGGGGAATGGCTGCCCGAGCCCCTGCTCACCGTGCCGGATGTCGCCGAGGACGTGGAACTGGCCGAAAGCGTCTCGATCGCCATGCTCACGGTTCTCGAATCGCTCACCCCTGTGGAGCGGGCGGTCTTCGTACTGCGGGAGGTTTTCGACGTGCCCTACGAGGAGATTGCCGAGGCCGTGGGCAAGTCAGCGGCCGCCGTGCGCCAGATCGTCAGCCGTGCGCGCTCTCATGTGGCCGTCCGGCGCCCCCGCATGCGCGTGGGCCGCAGCGAGCAGCAGGAAGTCGTCGAACGGTTCCTGGCGGCGGTCACCACCGGAGATGTGCAGGGCTTGATGGACGTGCTGGCGCCTGACGTCGTACTCATCGCCGACGGCGGCGGCGTCGCCCAGGCCGTTCGGGTGCCGGTCTACGGCGCGAAGAAGGTGACAAATCTGCTTCGGTCCTTCCCACAGGCCGCGCTCAACCCGAAAATCGCTCTGCTCTGGCTCAACGGCGCCCTCGGCATCCGGATCGACGACGAAGCAGGCGGTCCGTCACTCATCAGCCTGGTGGTGGAGGACGGCAGGATCGCACGGATCTTCGCCATGCGGAACCCGGACAAGCTCGGCCACTTGGAGGAGGAGACCCGGCTGGCACGTTAGCCGCTCAGACCCTCCAGAGCGAACTCGGTGCCAGGCGTAACGCGCTCCAGAGCATTATGGTGGCTTGGACGCTGCGGTACCGACTTGATGAGAAGGCCCAGGAACTCGAGGTGGCTTCGGAAGTGACTTGGCCATGGGTAACGGGAAGCGGACCCATGCTCCAGAACAGTCTCGAAGACCGGGCCCAAAGGGTGTGAAGCCCGGCCAATTCCGTACATCTATGTCCGGCAGTGCCTTGTCCGGTGTCAGGCGGCCAACCCGGGGGAAGGCAGCCTTGCCTGCAGCTTCCCTTCCTTCCTGGGTGGACATGTCCACGGCGGGGGCGAGCTCAGTGGTGGATCCATCGCGGTAGAACACGTTCGGCGCCAAGACCACATAACCCCAGTTGGCGATGCGCTGGGCCATCTCCTAGATTCGGGGGCGCAGGCCAAAGGCGTCCATGTAGAGGATGACGCCAGGCAGAGGGCCTGTTGTGGTGGATGGACGGGCCACCAGGGCCTCTCCGGTGCCTTCAGCGGCGGGGATTTCGATGGGCATGGGCCCACACTATCGGAGCTCACGGGTAGCGCAGTCTTAGGTTCCCGGCTCTGAAGTGGAAGATGTCTCCCGGGGCGCTTCCTGCCACTACGCGCTGATCTGCGAGGGCCAGGAGCGGAAGATCACCCGGCTCGGCCAAGGAAGTGTCAGGCGCAAGCCGTCCCGTCGTTGAGAAGCTCAGACAGGGCCTCCTCGGTCTGGATGGTGTGCAGGAGGAGCCGGTCGGCGGTGAGGTTGTAGCCAATCCGTCCACGGGGGACGGCCGCGTCATAGTGAGAGGTTCGAACGGCAAACTTTGGCACGAAAACATCAGCGCGGAGGATAGCGACAACACTTTTGGATTCGATGAGCCTTGGATAGCCATCCGCAGCAGCGCCCCTATGTTCCAGCCGCAATCAAGGGCGAAACCGCAGGAAAAGCGCAGGATCCCCGCCAAAGCTCAAGAACGGAACAACTTCTAGGTTAAAGTTTTGGCGGGGGCCGGCCGTTCAGAGGACTCGTGTTTCCCGCTATGCCCGTCCGCCGGTGCCAGCACCGGCCATGTCCCTGAGGACCACATGCCAGCACCGCGCCTGACCAAGGCCGTCGCATCATTCAGCACCGCCGCTGTCCTGCTCAGCAGCCTGTTCGCCCTTCCCGCGGCAGCAGCCCAGGAACCGGCCATTGACCCGGGGCCGGTCGCGCCGCCCTCAACCAGCCAAGAGCTGCCCGCCCAGGCCGCCAGCCGCTTCGTCGTGAAGTTCAAGTCCGGAACCGCCGGGACAGCCAGCGCACGGGCCAAAGCCTACGGCCAGGCTGCCCGCACCGCCGGCGTCTCCGTCAAGGAGCTCCGCACCACCGGGACAGGCGCCAGCGTCGTTCAGACCAGTGAGATTCTGACCCCCGGTGAGCGCGCCAGCGTCGTCGCCTCACTGCGGAGCCAGACCAACGTCGGATCCGTCGTGCCGGATACCTTCGTCCGTCCCGCGGCGACCGTCTCCGACCCCTACTTCCAGTACCAGTGGGACTACACCGAATCCACCGGCGGCATGCGGGTGCCTGCCGCCTGGGACGTGACCACCGGCCGCGGAGCCACCGTTGCCGTCATCGACACCGGCATCACCACGCACAGCGACCTGGCGGCCAACATCGTCCCCGGCTACGACTTCATCTCCGACCCGGGCATTAGCAACGACGGGGACGGCCGGGACGCCAACGCGACCGACACCGGCGACTACTGCAACGGTGCCGCCTCGTCGTGGCACGGGACCCACGTGGCCGGCACGATCGCGGCGGTCGGCAACAACGGCCGCGGAATCGCCGGCGTCGCCTACGGCGCCAAGGTCCAGCCGCTCCGCGCCCTCGGAGCCTGCGGCGGCTACATGAGCGATATCGCCGACGCCGTCGTTTGGGCAGCGGGCGGAACCGTGGCCGGTCTGCCCGCCAACCCGACCCCGGCGCAGGTCATCAACATGTCCCTGGGTGGCTCCGGACAGTGCGAGCCTTACTTCCAGTCCGCGCTGGACTTCGCCGCTTCCAAGGGCGCGGTCGTGGTCGCAGCCGCCGGCAACGAGAACTCCCCGGCCTCCGGATCCACCCCGGCCAACTGCGACAAGGTCATCACCGTCGGTGCCACCGGCCGGGACGGCAGCCGCGCGTTCTACTCCAACTACGGCCCCGAAGTGGACGTCAGCGCACCCGGCGGAGACGCCACCGCCAGCGCCTTCAACGCGATCCTGTCCACCTGGAACGACGGCGAGACCGCCTTCGGCAGCGAAGCGTACGGCTTCATGCAGGGCACTTCGATGGCAGCACCTCACGTAGCAGCCCTTGCCGCTCTCATGATGACCTCCGGCTCCACTCTCGCCCCGGCCGACGTGGAAGCGAAAATGAAGGCCACAGCCCGGCCATTGCCCGGCACCTGCGACACCGGCGGCTGCGGCAGCGGCCTGGTTGACGCCTGGGTGGCTGTCCGCGCTTCCATGTCCTCGGCACCCACACTCACACCGGGCGAGCCAACCGTCCTTGGTACTCCGGCCTACGGGCAGACCCTGACGGTCGGCGAAGGAACCTGGACGCCGACAGCCACGTCCTACGACTACCAGTGGCTGCGCAACGGCGACGCCATCGCGTTCGCTACACAGCGGACCTACCAACCTGACCTCGGAGACCTCGGCGCGTCGATCAGCGTCCGCGTCACCGGCCACCGGACAGAATGGGCTTCAGCCGTTGCGGTGTCTGACCCGGTGGTCGTCCCGGAACCGATGCCCATCGGTACGATCGCCCCCGCGCCAAGTGACACACCGGCGCCGGATCCCGCCCCGACCGAGACTGTGGCGCCGGCACCGGCCTACGCTCCCACGATTACGGGTGAGGCCAAAGTCGGCTCAACGCTGACGGCAGAGGAAGGCAAGTACGGATTCTGGACCTACCAATGGTCCAATAGTGACGGCCCCATCGACTGGGCGACCAACAAGACGTATACCCCAAAACCTTCCGACCTTGGCAAGACCATCTCGGTCACAGTTACGGTGCACAGCCTGACGCCTGAAGAGGACACGGTGACAGGCGCGTCTGCTGAAACAGCACCGGTTGGCGAAGGTGCGCTGACTGCCGCCAAGCCGACCGTCACCGGTTCACCGGCCGTCGGTGCAACTCTTACGGCCGTACCGGGGGCCTGGACAGATGACGCAACGCTTCGCTACCAGTGGCACAGGGCCGGCATGTCCATCCCGACAGCGACGGCGAGCACTTACACGCCAACCGTTGGGGATCTGGACCAGCCGCTGTCGGTCAGCATCACGGGAACCGCCCCGGGCTACACGCCGCTCACCCTCGAATCCGACGCGACGGAACGGGTTGTTGTCGGAACATTGACTGGAGCTACTCCGACGATCGCCGGAACGGTCACTGTGGATCAGAAACTGACGGCAGTCGCGGGGACGTGGACGGCGGGCACAACTCTCAACTACCAGTGGTACCGCGCCGGAAGCGCTGTTCCGGGTGCGACTGGTCAGGCATACATGCTGACACCTGCTGATGTGGGGCAAACCATAAGCATCCGGGTGACCAGGGCTAAGGACGGGTATGCGGGGCTTGCCAAGGAGTCGGAGCCTACAGCCACCGTCGCCGCAGCAACCTTCAGTCAAGTCAAGACCCCTGTGATTTCCGGTGCCGCTATGTACTTGGAAACGCTGTCGGTGCCGCGGTACACCTACGAGTGGTTCTCGACCCCGGCGGCACTTAGCCGAAGTGTTCAGTGGTATCGCGATGGCGTGGCGATCGCGGGAGCAGCAGGCTACAGCTACTCGCCGAGTATTGCCGATATTGGCCATGTAATGAGTGTCAGGCTCACCATCACGAAGCCGGGGTACGTCGCGTACGTCTCCGAGTCTGCCCCGACGGTGAAGGTCGGGCCTGCTGCTTTTGTGGCACCGACTCCCGTGCTGAGAGGGACAGCGAAAGCGGACAACGTGCTCACGTTTGATACGACGACGTGGAGCACAGGCAGGTACACGCTCGGCTTCGATTCGCAGCTGGTGAAGCGCTACCAGTGGTACCGGGCAGGCGTCGCCGTGCCGATGGAGATTGGCCCGGGCTACCGTCTCTCCGCCGCCGACGTCGGCAAGAAGGTGAAATTGCGGGTCAGCATTTCCAAACCCGGGTAAGCCTCCGTCACGAAGGACTCCGCTGAGGTACTCGTGGCCCCCGGCACGCTCACGGCCCCGACGCTCACGGTCAGTGGTACCAGGAAGGTCGGCTACGCGCTGACCGCCGCTCCCGGCACGTGGACCGCCGGCGCCACGCTGAAGTACCAGTGGTACCGGTCGGGCGTCGCCATCGTGGGAGCCACCGCCTCCAAATACACGCTGGGAGCTGCAGACCTGGGCAAGACCATGAAGGTCCGGGTCACCGGGTCCAAGCTTGGCTACACCACCGTCGCCAAGGACTCGGCATCAACGACCGCCGTCGTCGCCGGCACCCTGGTGGCCCCGACCCCCTGGATCTCCGGTACACCGCGCTACGGCTACACACTGACCGCCAACACCGGCACATGGACCTACGGGACGACCCTGCGGTACCAGTGGTACCGGTCCGGTGTCGCCATCGCCGGGGCCACCGCCAGGACTTACCGGCTCGTGTCCGCAGACCGCTACGACACCCTCAAAGTCCGCGTAGTCGGGTCCAAGGCCGGGTACACCACGTTTACCAAGTACTCCGGTTCGACCGTCCGGATTCCTTAGCAGCCAGGCGGTCCCGGCCTCAGCCCTGAGGCTGGGATAGCTTTGGTGAGGGGATTAGAATGACGATGCATTGGACTGGCTGGACGAACTCGATTCCGGTGGCGCCGAGGTCGTGCGCGTTGCCTTGACGAATGCCGGCCGCTATTTGGAAGCGTCGGAGGGGAGCGTCGCGATTGCCGCGGCGGAGGTGACCTCGGCCTGCCAAGGAAACCCGCCAGGTGACCTTCCAGAGAACGTGGCGTCATGGGTGACCGCTCACGGGGCGGAGCTTGGCCCCCGAGGATGTGGAACTCGCGCTGCAGGCGGTTGCACGGGTGGCCGGTGACTACTCCGAGCTGGCAGAGCTTTGGGACGACGCTGATGAACCGGAGTGGCGGGAATCACTCACCGAGCTTTCGGAAAGGCTGCAAGCGGCATTGCGGTAAGCCAGCATTCACCAACCTGCCTGCGGACCGTCACCCTGCACTGCTAGTGTCCGGTCATGGATGAACTGCTGCAGGACCTGACCCTGACCGTGAAAGACTACGCCGGCCGGAAAGGCTTCGACGAGGACTTCCTGGGCCAGCATGTGCACCTGCCCGGCCTGGCCGGGGTGAAGACGGTCTTGCTGCCGTACACGCACTTTTCAGTGCTGATGCGACTCGATAAGCGCCTGGCGGCCGTCACGGGTGTGGGCATCGACGGCAGCACACTCATGGATCTGGACCGGGGCGGAATCTCCTGGAAACTCGATCCCCGGCTTCCCGCCGACGAGCAGACGGGGGAGCGGGTCTACGCCCGGAACGACATCGACCGCGGCCATCTGGTGCGCAGGTCCTCGGCGGTCTGGGGTGACACCGTGGCCGAAGCCCAGCTCGCCAACGAGGACACCTTCCACTACACCAATGCCGCCCCACAGGCGGCCAGGTTCAATCAGGGCATGGAGCTGTGGCTGGGCATCGAGGACTACCTGCAGGAGCATGCCGCCCAGTACCGCAGCCGGGTCGTGGTCTTCACCGGTCCGATCTTCAGCACCCTCGATCCGGTGTACCGGGGCGTGGACATCCCGCTGCGCTTCTTCAAGGTCGCCGCGTTCATCCACGAGGGCGAGCTGGCGGCCACCGGGTATGTGGTGGATCAAACCCCGCAGCTGGCCGATCTGCCGGGGGTGCCGCGGCGCGGGATCACCGAGGACGTCCCGCCATTGGGTCCGTTCCGGACCTTCCAGACGCCTATCAGGGACATCGCCGAACTCACGGGCCTGGACCTGGACCAGCTGGTTGAGGTCGACCGGATGCCTATCGCCGCAACCCTCGGTACTGCCCCGGTGGGCTCCACCTGGCGGGAACTGACCGACGTCGAACACCTGGACCTGGACTTCGACCTGGAGGACTGAAGTGGGTCAAGGTGTTTCCTGTTTGGGTTTTTTCGGGCGTAGTCGATCATGCCGGTCAGCGTCGATCCAACAAGTCGTTTGTAGCTGTTGGACAGGGGCTGCCCGTCGCCCCTGGTCATGCCGGCCAGGGCCTGTGCCAGCACCTTGCCGTGTTCCCGGGTCAGTTCGGATGCGTTGGTTGGCTTGGGGATATTCCGCACCGTGCGTTGAACGACAAAATCGGTGCAGAGCCGTGCGACGTGAGTGATCAGGGTTGTCGGGGAGGTCTCCGTGGTGGACCGCTCAAGGATCCACAGCTTGGTCATTTGCCGCGCCCAATCCAGTCTGATGGGCCGGAAATCCAGGGCCGCCATGGAGCGTGTGGACGCGCGCCGGTCGGACGATGTCGTCAGCAGCCCGAATGGGACGAGGTCGGATTGGAGAAGATCACCGTTGGTCCACCAGGGGACGTAGCCTTCCAGCAATCTTGCCCGGACGACGGAGGCGGACCTTTCACCTTGCTGTCATTTGGCGCTGGTAGGGACCCCACCGCTACCACCCAAGCCCTCGCTGGTAGGAGTGGCTACGACCAGGGCTTCCTGGGTGTTCAAGTGCCGCTGCCGATTCTGGCCGCGTTGCGGGGGAA
Source organism: Arthrobacter globiformis (assembly GCF_030817195.1). Lineage (NCBI taxonomy): Bacteria > Bacillati > Actinomycetota > Actinomycetes > Micrococcales > Micrococcaceae > Arthrobacter > Arthrobacter globiformis. The sequence continues at coordinate 2,657,334 of NZ_JAUSYZ010000001.1, forward strand.
CCATCGGAAGCGGGAACCTTGGCTGAGCGACGATCCCAAAATGCATCGTCAGACGTGACGGACGCCCGACCGCGATCTGCTTGTCAGGAGCGGATGGCGACTAGGCGTCCGTTGACCTCGCCACGCTCGAAGCGTCGGATGGAGTCGTAGATCTCGTCGAAGCCTATTGTCTCGACGTGCGAGGACACAGTGCCTTGGGCAATGAGGTTGAGAACTTCTGCGCAGTCCTCGTTGGTACCTCCATTCGAACCGAGATAGCGCAACTGTTTGAGGATCATCGTCGTGGTCGAGATATTCGTCCGCTCCGTTCCCATGCCGACCTGAACGACAGCACCCCGGAACCCGACAGTTTCAATAGCATCATCGGTCGTGGTATCGAACCCCGCGTAGTCAACAATCACGTCGAGGTCCTCATCGGCGAAGTCGCGAATGTTCTCGGCAAGCCCATCGACCCCGAAGCCGCCGGAGATGCGTTCCCAAGCTGCCCGGTTCACCTCCGCCACGTAGATCTTCGCGCCGAGGGCCTTGGCGAACTGGATCGCCAAGCTGCCCAGCCCGCCAGCACCTATGATCCCCAGCTTGGTCCCCGACTGAACACCGCCTACCTTGAGCGCATGGTAGGACGTCATGCCCGCGTCGGTGGCCGGCGCAGCCTGCTCCCACGCCACGCCGTCCGGAACCGGGATGACCTGATAGTCGAAGGCCTTAACCTTGTCCGCGAAGCCACCGTCGGTGCCCGTCCCGGGGCCTTGGATGGTTGCAGGGATGGCTACTCGCTGGCCTAAGGACAGGCCGGTGACTGCGTCTCCCAGTTGTGCCACTACCCCTGCGATTTCGTGTCCGAGAGTGATGGGAGTGAAGCCCAGAATGCCAGTGAGCGTGCCGTCCAGGTATCCCACGTCCGTGTGGCAGATTCCCGCGGCCTTGACATCGATCACCACCTCGTTGGGCCCTGCCACGGGGTCAGGTACGTCCATGAGCTTGAGTGGTTCGTTCGCAGCAGTCAGCCGCCATGCTTGCATGAAAAGCTCCCATCGTTGAAAACCCGTGTTTTGCGTGCCGCCTCGTGTTGGTGACCCGATCTGCGCGATTTCCTAAGCGGCGACGGCGGCGAAGCCGAGGCAATCGATAAGTTCCATGGCCTCGATATTAGCGGTAGAGCCACAGACCCGAGCCGGAGTAATCAGGGTGTCGTCCGTTAGCTATGTGTGATTTCGCAGGATGCACAGCACGTTATGCGGTCCGGAAGCCCCAGACGACCCCTTTTGATGTCGTTGGATCCGTGACGATGCTTTGGTCCTGGCGATGAACGATTGAGACGCCCTCGTGTTCGAGGTGTGCTGCTGCTGCTTTGACGTCCAGGACGTCAAAGGTGATGCCGAGATACTGATCGGTGTGGGTCGGTTCGCCGGTGAGCACGTCCATGATGGGCTCGGTGCGGGGTACTGCGAAACGGAGCACGGACTTTGCGTACGCTATTTCGACACAGTCGGCGTCCATCTCCGGGTCGTGGAATTCGTCGACGACTTTGCCGTCCAGGACATCGGTAAAAAGCTTCTTCGCTCGGGCGTGGTCCTTCGTCAATATGGTGTGATAGGCGGTGCGCACGATCCCGAGAGGATCGTCTTCAACGACCCGATCCGGCCTCCAGTTTGGGCTCAGACGGGGATCGGCATGTTCGGAGTATTTGTCCCAGTGGCGTCGGGCCATGTCGTAGAACTCGTATGTTAGGCCTGTATCTTCTGGAAGGGACCAGATCATGGGGCAATCGGCGACGAGGTTGGACTCTGGGACCACGCCGTCGTGGATGATGTTGCCTTCCTGGTCCCGCGTCCGGAAGCCGTGGGTTTCAAGTTGCCGGGAGACTTCCTCGATGCGGTCGGTGTACCAGGCGATGTCGGAGAGGCCCTCACCTTCGGGGTATACGGCCTTTTTCCCGCCGGGGAGAACCAGGAGGGAGGGGCACAGGACATCCAGGCTGACATCGCCCAGGACATAGAAGTATGAGTAGTTGATGGGGTAGGTCGGGTTGAGCAAGGTCAGGTCCCACTTGTTTTCCCAGCGCACCTCGGGCCGGCCAAAGACGCGGCTGAACCAGGCGGAGGACTGTTCAAGGTCTTCGACGATCAGTGTCGGGTGGAACATCATGGGAAACGGGTTCCACATGGGTGGTACTCCTTCATGTCAGGGCGGGTTGTTTCACAATAGGTACTCGGTCCCGTCGGTATGCGCGTTTCTGGCTGGTGGAAACCGGTGCCGGTGCACGCGGCACGGCGCACGGGAATGAGGCCGTGGCTGGCCGGGCGACTAGGCAGCCCGGTAACCGAATGCGCGGCGGGGTACTTAGCGCCAGGTTCTCACAAACTCACCGCCGGCGGCTCAGGCCTTCGCTCCTTGACGGTCGTTGAGGGGCTGGGCCCGCGTGCCGCTCATGCGTGCTCGTCGGCAGGCCAGGTTAATTCAGGCACAAATAAGGACGGCTGTTTGCGAACCCTGCTCAGGCATTCATAAGTGCGGGGGACATGACGGTGTCCTTGGACTGCCGCTACTTTGGGTGTGGCCGGTGGGCCTTCTAGGCGCCGAGGTCCGCGGGATTCATGTTCTTGAAAGCCTCGGCAACGGAAGGATTTGCCGCAATCATCTCGTCAGCGAACTGTTGGCCGGTGACACGGTACTGGGTGAGGTCCTCGGAGTCCGCGCTCAATTGGTCAGCGACTGCGATCCATCCCTCGGGGGTGTTCTCGGTGGACTGGACCCGTGGCAGGCCCGTCAGAACCATCCGACTTGCTCGGCCGCCGCTGACCTGAAACATGTCCCCGTGCACCGTGGTGTCCTGGTGCGAGAGGTAGGCAACGAAATTTGCGACGTGCTCGGGACCGAGCCCGTCGCGTAGTGTACGGATGATGTTCGGGTCGCTATAGGCGCTCTCGGTCATGGGTGTCCATGCCGTGGGCATCAGCGTTGAAACCTGTACACCAACCCGGTCTCCCTCCTGGGCGAGCGTGTTGCCCAGCGCCCAGATCGCGCCCTTGGCGGCGCCGTAGGCCGCGGCGCCGGGATTGGCCAGAATGCCGCTGGAGGAGACGAGGATCAGGCGGCCGGAACCGGATTTCACCAGGTGTGGCCATGCAGCTTGGGAAAGCTCCGCCGTGCCCCTGAAGGAGACATCGAAGACCTTCCAGAATTCCTCCATGGGTTGCTCTCCAAAGAGCCCGACGCGGATGATACCTGCGTTGTTGACCACGATGTCCAGTTGCCCGAAAGCGTCAAGGGCGGTTTGGACGATCCGGGAGGCCTCGTTGGCAACATCATGTACGTCGATGACAGCGGTTCCACCAGCGCCTTCGATCTCCTTCACGACCTGCTCGGCGTGCTCGCGGGAAACATCGTTGACCACTACCCGGGCACCACGGGAGGCGAGAGTGACGGCGTGGGCCTTGCCCATTCCTTGACCGGCACCGGTAACAATGGCAACGCGCCCTTCGAACTTCATCAATTCCTTCATCTCCTTCTGGTTAGGCTTCGGCTGTCCTATGAGAATCATCGGCTCTTGGCCAGGGGCCGACAAGATCATCACGGGTTCCGGGCCGGAGCCACACACGAAGGCGCGACCCCGGCCCAGCGTCGTCTATTTCAAGCCCCGACGTGGGCTACCAGTTATGCGGGCGCTGCCTCCTGGGCATGGAATGGTTCGCGCAATGTGGATTCGGGGATCCAAGTGAAGCGGTCCACTTCAAAGATTTCGAAGTGGCTGCAGAACCCGATATCGTCTGCCGCAGCGTCCGTCCATGCTTCCGACTCAGCGATTTTGGCCTTGGATTCTTCGGAATCGAACATCATCACGACGATTGCGTCGGGCTTGGCGGCTCCTCCGATCACGGGCCAGCCCTCCTGCGAGTTCTTGTTCATGAAGGATTCGTACCAAACGAGGCCCGGGATGCGCATTCCAATCTTCGCGTGTACGTCCTTGTAGTGCGTTTGGAACTCTTCGGCGCTTGTGCCGGCCCAGCGGTATACCTCGAAGGCGAGGACAGGTCCGTTGTTTGCCATGGTTGTGTTTCCTTTCAGTGGGTTATTTGTCTCGGAGCGGTGGCTTGGTGGGACGTCTTGCATCCTGGCGGGGCTATGCAGGCGTGATCCGAACGGGCAGGGTTTTGGGGCCGGACAGGAAATTCGCGGCCACGAACTGCGGTTCCCCGAGTAGCTCGACCTTCGCCAGACGGGGCAGGAGTTCCTCGAGGAGGATTCGCATCTCAAGCTTGGCCACGTGCTGGCCGATGCACTGGTGCGGGCCAAAACCGAAGGCGAGGTGCTTGTTCGGCTTGCGTGTGATGTCAAACTCGTTCGGGCGCTCGAAGACTTCCTCGTCGCGGTTCGCGGACGGGTACAGCAGCATGACCCCGTCGCCGGCTGACAGCTTGCGGCCGCGGAACTCGGTGTCCTCCGCCACGATCCTGAAGAAGTGCTTGACGGGCGATGCCCAGCGAAGGGCCTCGTCGACGACGCCGGGGATCAGGCTCGGGTCGGCGTGCACTGCGTCGAGCAGTTCGGGATGGCGCGCGAATTGCTCGATGGCGCCCGAGATCGTCGACGAGGTGGTGTCGTGTCCGGCCGTGGCGATCGCGACGTAGTAGCCGTTGACGAAGGACTCCGGGAGATCCTCTCCGTCGACCTTGGCGTTGGCGATAAGGGAGGCTAGGTCGTCCGTCGGGTTCTTCCTGCGGTCGGCCGACAGCTCGTTGAAGTAGCGGAAGAAGTCCTGCAGCGTTGCCTTCCAGGCTTTCGCGCTCGCGCCCTCGCCATCGTCGGCGTCGCTGCGTTTGGAGTCTTCATCGGTCGTACCGAACAGTGCCTGTGTGAGGGTGAGCATCATTGGTTCGTCCTCGGGCGGAACGCCGAAGAGGGTCATGATGACCCGCAGCGGGTAGTACAGCGAGAAGTCCTTGACGATGTCGACTTCACGATCGCCGGTCAGGAGCTTGTTCACGGATGCTCGGGCGAGTTCGCGGATCGCCTCCTCACGTTTGCGGACGTTGGCCGGCATGAACCAGGCGCTCGTCACGTTTTTGATCTTCGTGTGTTCCGGGGCGTCCATGTATGCGAGCGTGTCCTGCGTCCGCGCGCCGTTGTTTGCCGTCTTCAGATATTCGCGTCCGGCCCGGTCGACGAGGAACGGGTCGGCCTTGCCGCTCGAGAAGATCTTGGGATTGCGTTCGATCTCCATGATGTCTGCGTGCTTTGTTGCCAGCCAGACGGGATCGTAGCTGTCGATCTTGGCCAAGCCGAAGGGGTTGTTGGCCCTAAGCCAGGCGAGTGCCGGATACGTTCGCGTTTGCTCTTCGGCGTAGGAGGCGGGGAGCATCACTGCTTCCGCTATGTGGTTTGGGACTATTGCTGTGTCAGTCACGGTCTCGGTCATGGTGTCCTTCCGGTGGTCGGAATATGGGTTCTCGCGGGACAGGTGCGGGCGGGAGGCCCGCCCGCACCTGCTGACATGGTCAGGCGTTGGCGCCCGCGGTGGCGGCCAGGTAGGGGCAGCCCGAGGCTGCAGCCTCGTCCTGCGCTGAGGTGAGGCCGCGGAGCAGGTCCGCGGCTTTCTCACCGATCATGATCGAGGGCGCGTTGGTGTTGCCGCTGGTGATCTGCGGCATGATCGAGGCATCCGCGATGCGGAGCCCTGCTATGCCGTGCACGCGCAGCTCAGCGTCGACGACGCCTGTCTCCGGCGTGCCGATCCGGCAGGACCCGGCGGCATGATACATGTGCTGCGTGTCGGCGCGTACCCACTGCTCCCGCAGGGCGCCGGTGACCGAAGTGCCGGGGTTTACCTGCTCCCGCAGAATCGACCGGAGCGGTGATTGCTGGGTAAGCTCCGAGACGAAGTCGAGTGCCCGGAGGACAGCGTCGACCTCATGCTGCTGGCTGAGCAGGTTGCTGACAATGCGCGGGGGAGCCGCTGGGTCTGCTGAGCGAAGGGTGACGGCGCCTCGCGAGCTTGGTCCGTTGTAGGACAGTCCGATGGACATTCCGAGGGTGTTGGGGGACCGGAATCCATGCTCCCAAAACCAGCCTGGGACGAAGATCATCTGAAAGTCCGGGCTGGCAAGGGCAGGGTCGGAACGCCAGAAGATCGCGGCTTCGCCGGCGTTGGATGTAAGCACGCCTGTGCGGGATGTGCGCCATTCTTCTGCTGCGGCGGGGTCGCTGGCGACGGCGAGGGTGTTGTCGGCATCCGTCGCGTAGTGGGTCAAGGTGAATGGATGGTCCTGAAGGTTTCGTCCGACTTGGGGGGAGTCGAGTACGACGTCGATTCCGAGGGCGCGGAGTTCGTCTGCGGGCCCGATGCCCGAGAGCATCAGGAGTTTGGGGGTGTTGTAGGCGCCGGCAGAGAGCACGATTTCACGTCCTGCGCGGGCGGTGACGACGTCTCCGTCGTGCTCGAACTGGACGCCGACGGCGCGTCCGGATTCGACGAGGATGCGCTGCACGTAGGCGTTGGTCACCAGCACGAAGTTCTGCCGGGCCAGTGCCGGGCGCAGGAATGCGTCCGCTGACGAGCAGCGCTGCCCGTCGCGGCCGGTCACCTGGAGCCGGCCGACGCCGGCCTGCTGTGCACCATTGATGTCGTCGTTCCGCTCGATGCCGAGCTGGACAGCGGCGTCGATGTAGTTCTGCTCGTACCCGGAGAACCAGCGCTTTGTCGTGACACCCATCGGTCCGTCGGTGCCGTGGTATTCGTCCTGGAGGTCCGTGTTCGCTTCGGAGCGCTTGAAGTAAGGCAGGACCTGGTCATAGGACCATCCCGTGGCCCCGTGTTCGTTCTCCCAGGCATCGAAGTCCCCGCGGGCGCCGCGTACGTAGAACATGGCGTTGAGGGAGGAGCTGCCGCCGAGCACCTTGCCGCGCGGCAGGAACAGCCTTCGACCTGCAAGACCGGGCTCGGGGTCGGAGTTGTAGTTCCAGTCCTTTTCACCTTGGAAGAGGCCGGCGAACAGAAGCGGGGTGCGGATCAGGTCGTCGTCGTCGCTTCCGCCAGCCTCGAGGAGCAGGACGCTGTAGCCGTCCTCGCTCAGGCGCCCGGCGACGGCACAGCCGGCCGACCCGGCGCCGACGATGATGTAGTCGTAGTCATACTCTTTCATGATGGTGTCCTCAGTTCCTGAATCGTGGACGATTGTCTGTCATTAGGCGGGTTCACGGCGCGTTGTAGATCGTCTTGAGGTTCTGGTAGGCGGCCAGTCCCTCCGGGCCTTGTTCCCGGCCCAGTCCGCTGGCCTTGACGCCGCCGAACGGGGAGCCGATGTCGTGGCTGTAGAAGTTGATGCCGACGCCGCCGGTCTGGATGCGGCGTGCGACTTCGAGGGCGCGTTCGGTGTCCTGTCCCCAGACCGAACCGCCGAGGCCGAACTCGCTGTCGTTGGCCATCGCGATGGCGTCATCGATTGTGTCGTAGGGAATGACGGCCAGGACCGGGCCGAAGATCTCTTCCCGGGCGATTGTTGAGTCGTTGGTGACGTCGGCGAAGACCGTGGGCTCGATGAAGTAGCCCCGGTCGAGGTGGGCAGGGCGCTTGCCGCCGGTGGTGATTCGGCCACCTTCGGCCAACCCCACCTCGATGTACTTCTCGACGCGGGCACGTTGCCGTTCCGAGACGAGCGGTCCCACCTGTGTGGCCGGGTCGAGGGCGTCACCGACCCTGAGTGAGCTGACGATGTCAGTGATCTGGTCGACGAATTCGTTGTATTTGGCACGTGGGGCGAAAATACGCGTGCACAGGTAGCAGGTCTGGCCGTTGTTCTGCAGCGTCGCGTCAACGAACTCCGCCGCCAGTGATGGAAGATCTGCATCGTCGAGAAGGATCGCGGCGGACTTGCCTCCGAGTTCGAGCGTCACGGGGCGAAGCAGTTGGCCGCAGGTGGAGCCGATGCTGCGGCCGGCCTCGGTTGAGCCCGTGAAGCCTACTTTGTCTACGCCGGGGTGGCCGACGAGGTAGGCTCCGACTTCACGGCCGGCAGGGACGATGTTCAGGACGCCTGCGGGAATGCCTGCCGCCTGGGCGGCCTCAGCCAGGGTGTAGGAGTCGAGGACTGTCTCGGGCGACGGCTTGATGACCATCGTGCAGCCTGCTGCCAGGGCGGGGGCGATCTTGACGAATGCCAGAGCCTGGGGAAAGTTCCACGGGACGATTGCTGCGACGACGCCGACGGGCTCGTGCCGCACGCGGGTCGGACGGCCGAAGATGCCGGCACGCTGCTCCTCGATGCCCTGTTCACGGATGAGGCCGGCGTAATAGCGCAGTGCAACGGCAGGGAATCCGCCCTCAACGGGCCCGGACATGGAGATGGGCATGCCGTTCTGGCTGCTGACCTGACGCGCGATTTCGCCGCCCCGTTTTTCGAGTTCGTCCGCGAAGCGTTCGATGATCTCGGCTCGGCGGCCGGCGTCCCATGAGGCCCACCCCTGGGGCTCGTCGAATGCTGCGCGGGCCGCCTCGACGGCGCGGTCGACGTCTTTCTCGTTGGCTTCGGGGACCTGCCCGACGGGTTCCTCCGTCGATGGGTTGACGGGCTGAATCACGTTGTTGGTTGAGGGGTCGACCCATTCCCCGCCAATGTACAGCTGGGTTTGAGTGGTCGTTTCGTCAGTGACGATCATGGTATTTCTCCTCATCGTGGTGCTAAGTGGTGGGTTGACGGAAGCTGCAGGTGTGCGGTTCAGCCTTGGGAGGGTGGGGTGCGGACGCAGAGGCCGTCGTGTTCGGCGCCGAGCAGGAGCTGGCAGGAAAGGCGGGATGTCGGCCGGGCTTCGTCCAGGAATTCGATGAGGGCTTCCTCCTCCGGTGCCGGTTCTTCGAAGGTGTTGTGCCAGGGTGCGTCGACGTATACGTGGCAGGTGGCGCAGGAGCAGCCGCCGCCGCATTCGGCGACGATGCCGTCGATGCCGCGCAGCGTTGCGACTTCCATGAGGCTCATGCCGGGTTCGACTTCAACGGGCTGTTCTTTTCCGTCAGCGGTGACGTAGGTGATCTTGATCATGGGGTTTCCTCGGTGGATCAGGCGGGAACGAGGTCCCGCAGGGGAATGGAAAGATCGGGGAGGAGATCGATGGAGGGGGAGGCGCCGGAAGCGATCCATTTCTTTCCTGCCATGAAATCTCCGGGTGCGTTGACTGCCTCCACCGCGAGTAGCCGATCGGCGTCGTCCAGGTGGTAGATTGCGAACGAGGCCGAGGAAGGGTTGCCGCGCACTATCGTGCGGGATGACCCGGCGAGCAGCCCGGCGATCTTGAGGCTGACGTCGTACTGATCTGACCAGAACCAGGGCACCTCCGCGCGGGGTTCAGCCCGGCCGGTGATGGCCGCCGCGGCCTGCTTGGCCTGCTCCGTGGCATTCGGTATGCTCTCCAACCTGATCCGCCCCGGGTAGCCCGGCACCTCCCGGCGAGTTACGTCCCCCACGGCGTAGACACCCGGCAGGCTCGAGCGGGCCGACGCGTCGACGACGACACCGCCGTCGCACTCCGCTCCAAGTTGCCGCAGCAACTCGTCCCGGGGCTCGGCTCCGACTCCGATGACGATGGCGTCGCAGGGCAGCCGTCTCCCGTCTTCGAGAATGACAGCCTCGACTGCACCGTCCTCGCCGGCCACCACCTCTTTCAGTGCCGCGTTGACGAGGATGTCGACGCCCTTGTCCCGGTGGAGCGCGGTCAATGCGTCCGAGAGGAGTGGGCTCGCAACGCGCTGCAGGAGGCGCTCCTCGCGTTCGATGACAGTGACCTCGCACCCGCGGCTCCGTCCCGCGGCAGCGACCTCGAGTCCGACGAAGCCGCCGCCGATGATGACGACACGTGAGCGTGACTGAAGCACAGAGCGGAATCCGATGGCGTCGCGGTAGGTCCTCAACGACCAACAGCCGCGTTCGGGCAGCGCATGCGGCAACGTGCGGGCGCGTGCACCAGTCGCCAGGACCAGCTCGTCAAAACCAAGCTCCGTCCTGTCATCAAGCGTCGCAGTACGGGTGGGCAGGTCCAAGGACTCAACCCGGCGGCCAAGCTTCAGCTCGATGTTCTGGTCCGTGTAGTAGGACGGGGCACGAAGCAGATCGGCGTCAGCCTCCCCATGGAGGTACGCCTTGGAGATCGGCGGGCGGTGGTACGGGTACTCGTCCTCGTCGCCGACAATAGTGATGGTGCCTGAGTGCCCGTACTGGCGCAGCGTTGCGGCCGTAGCGGCCCCGGCATGGCCGGCACCCACAATGAGGACGCGTGACTGCAGGGAATCAGACTGCGTTGCCGTGTCGTTGGCACTCATGGTCAGGCCGCCTCGAACCGGATCGGAAGGGTCTTGGGGCCGGACAAGAAGTTGGCCTGGACGTAGCTGACGGGACCGGCCAGCTCGATCGACTTCAGGCGCGGCAGTAGCTCCTCGAAGAGGATGCGCATTTCGAGTTTCGCCACGTGCTGTCCGATGCACTGGTGGGGGCCGTATCCAAAGGCGATGTGCCTGTTTGGTTTGCGCGTGATGTCAAAGGAGAACGGATCGGTGAAGATGTCCTCGTCACGGTTGGCTGACGGGTACATCAGCATGAGGCTGTCGCCTTCGCGCAGCTGGCGGCCGCGGAACTCGATGTCTTCGCCCACGATGCGGTGGAAATGTTTGACGGGGGAAGCCCAGCGGAGAGCCTCGTCCACGAGTCCCGGAATGAGGGAGGCATCTTCGCGTACCGCCCTCAGCTGCTCCGGATGGGCCGCCAGCTGCTGGATCGCTGTGGCCGTCGTTGCCGAGGTCGTGTCGTGGCCAGCGGTGGCGATGGCAATGTAGTAGCCGTTGACGAATGAGCCGGGCAGTGGTGCGCCATCGACCTCTGCATTCGCGACAATCGAGGCGAGGTCGTGGGTAGGGTTCGCCCGTCGGTCAGCAGACAGTTTGTCGAAGTACTGATGGAACTCGAGAACCGCTTCGCGCCAGGCACGTGCCGCAGCCTCCGGCGTGGCGGGGACGTCTGTGCGCTGGTGCTCCGGGTCCGAGTTGCCGAACATCTCCTGGGTCAGCTTGAGCATCGTCGGTTCGTCCTCTTGCGGAACACCGAACAGGCTCATGATCACGCGAAGCGGGTAGTGGAGCGCGATGTCTTTGACGAAGTCGACCTCCCCGTCGTAAGAGAGCAATTTTTCCACCGACTGTCGGGCAATGGCCCGGATCGCCTCTTCCCGCTTACGGACATTCGCCGGCATGAACCAGGACGCCGTGACGTTCTTGATCTTGGTGTGTTCGGGGGCGTCCATGTTGGCCAGAGTGTCCAGGCCCCGCCTGCCCTCGTTCATTGTTTTGAGGAATTCGGTGTCAACGACCGCATTGATGTAGGGCTCGCCGAGACCGCTGCGGAAGATCGTCGGTGTGCGTTCGATCTCCATAATGTCGGCATGCTTCGTGGCCAGCCAGATGGGAGCATAACCTTCAACCTCTGCACGGGCGAAAGGCATGTTTTCGCGCAGCCACTTCAGTGCCGGGTGCACGATGCCGGTCTCATCGCGGTAGGAGGCTGGAAGGATCACGGATTTGGCGATGTCATCCGGGATGATGGCCTGGTCTTGGGTGACGGCAGTAGACATGAGGGATCTCCTGGTGATGGGTCCCCACGAGTGTGGGGCGAACGGGGTGGGTTGGGAGCTGAAGAAGGCGGCTGGCGTGATCAGCCGAAGACGCTCTGTTCCTGGTCGCCCTGGGTCCAGACGACGCGCAGGTGCATGCGGGACAAACGCCAACCTTCGGGAGTGAGGCGGAAAGTCCATTCGTAGGGGCCGCCGATGTCGTAATGCTTTGAGGGATTCTGCGGATCCTGTACTCCAGCGAACCAAAGGTAGGCCGTGCCGGTGGCGGTATCGCCGTCGATCTCGAACTGCATGTTCGTCATTGAATGCTGCATTGAGAGGTACGGCTCTTCCGCGGCCTCGCATACCTCGCGGATCTTCTGCCGGCCATGGTGTGTACCGAAAGGTCCGAATTCGAATTCAGCGTCCTCGACGAAGCAAAGGCTCCAGGCGTACCAATCCTTCGCGTCGGAGGTGCGGCAATAGCGATTCATGAGAGCCCCGAGGGCTTCCTTATCTTCGAGGACCCTGAGGCGGGCTTCGAGTTGCCGGACGTAGTCGGTCAGCGCAGCGTCAGTTCCTGTGGTTGGGTTCACTTCTTGAGTAGTCATGGCATACCTTCCGTTTCTCCCGTTGCAGACGTCGATGTTTGCGATGGGTGCTGTTCTCGTTTTCCGGTGTAGCTACTGCGCCTTAGTGGATTGGGGGAGCATCACCGGATGGAAAAAGGCTATTGTTGTGATTCGGCTCACGGTAGGGCTCAGTTCGCTATTAGATGATGCTTCCTTGGCATCACCCCCTGCGAGGGTTCAGACACGATCCGAACTTCTCATCGTCGTGTCAGGATTTTTTGAAGGGTTAGTCATTAAGTGAGCGCGAAGAAACCTGGAGCTTGGATTTCAAGGACGCTGAGGCGAATGGCTGTTAGCCAAGCAATTCTGCCGCGGTTGCGGGACCAAGAAGGGCGAAGCTGTCGCCTTAGGGAGCCAGTCTTGTGGGCATGTAGTTCGAACGCTTGATGCCGATGATTGGGCTCTGCGGCAGAAGACACATGCCTGTCGAGGCCTTCCAGGTCGGGGCTAAAGCCTGCTGCGGAGCCTGTCGGGTGAGCAAACGAAGAACGTCGGCTGCTCCACCTGGGCGAACGGCACCACGAGCCATCGGCCGCCGTAAAATTCGACATACGAGTCAGGGGAGCATTTTGCGAAGGCTTCTTCACGTGTCATCCGCCTGTCCTTTCAGAATCCAGCGAGCGGGAATGTCCATCGTTGTCAGACTGGGTTTTTTATTCATAGTGCAGCCCCGACCAGGGAAGGGCAGCTAAAGTGCTGCCCACCTCGGCAGGCTGGTGGTCGTCCTCAAGCCGACTGGCTTGAGCCACTGCCTCCCACGAGTCGGCAAAGGGGCATTGGGATTGGTCCGTCATGGATGCTCCTTGAATGTTCAGCGGTGGTTCAGCCTTGGGAGGGTGGGGTGCGGACGCAGAGGCCGTCGTGTTCGGCGCCGAGCAGGAGCTGGCAGGAAAGGCGGGATGTCGGCCGGGCTTCGTCCAGGAATTCGATGAGGGCTTCCTCCTCCGATGCCGGTTCTTCGAAGGTGTTGTGCCAGGGTGCGTCGACGTATACGTGGCAGGTGGCGCAGGAGCAGCCGCCGCCGCATTCGGCGACGATGCCGTCGATGCCGCGCAGCGTTGCGACTTCCATGAGGCTCATGCCGGGTTCGACTTCAACGGGCTGTTCTTTTCCGTCAGCGGTGACGTAGGTGATCTTGATCATGGGGTTTCCTCGGTGAGTCAGGCGGGAACGAGGTCCCGCAGGGGAATGGAAAGGTCGGGAAGGAGATCGATGGAAGGGCGAGCCGGGGGCGTTAACCGCTGACGAAGCTGTCCACGGTCGCCAGTGCGCTTTCCCGGACCTCCCGATCGATGCGTTGGCTTGCTTGGTATTAAATTTATGGCCGTGATCTGGGTCACGGTAGGCGCCGGTTTGCTATCAGGTGATGTGTCCGGGAGATCACCCCTGTGGGGCAACTCGGCGCGCCCGCTGCGGCCATATTCCGGATGCTCCTTGAGGACGAGGATGGCGCGGCTCTGTGTCGCGCTGGACGGTGCATTCCTGACTTCTTTTAGCTGGGAGGGGAACATAGACTGGATGGAAACATGTGTTCCATCGCACACTGCTGTGCGAGAAGGAGATCGCCCATGGATGTGCGGCAACTTCAGCTGTTTATCGCTGTGGCCGAAGAAGGCAGCATTCACGGCGGTGCCCGCCGGATGATGCTGGCGCAGCCGGCCGTGTCAAAGTTGTTGCGCGCTCTCGAAAGACAACTTCAAACACAGCTGGTCCAGCGTTCGCCCCGAGGTATTGAACTGACGGTGGCGGGGAAGCTGCTGCTCGAACAGGCCTACGAGATTGTCCGCTCGTTGGAGCGGACCGTCGACATCGTCCAACAGGCCGGTAGGAGCCAGAAAACCCTGACCGTAGGGTTGATTTCCGGGGCTGCTTCGGCGTCGGAGTTGACTGCCGACATTATCCGGGGCTTTCAGCGTCTCTGTCCGGATGTCACGGTCGGGGTGCGGGAGCTGGACTTCGCTGACCAATTTACAGCGGTCGTGGACGGGCATGTCGATGTTGCCCTCGTCCGCGCTCCTTGTGGAGACGAACGGGTGAGCACTACGCCGCTTTTTGGCGAGCCGTTAGTTTTGGCGCTCAGGTCAGATCACAAACTGGCAGAGGCATCGATGGTGTCTGCTGATGCAATCATGGACGAAACGATGCTGGCCATGGGCGACGCTCCGCCGTCGTGGACGAGTTTCTGGCATCTGGATGACCTTCGCAGGTCTGCCCCGAGAACGGGCCAATCCGTACGCACGCTCGCGGAGCTGCAATTTGCGTTGATGAGCAACAGAGAGGTGGTCATGCCGATGACGCTCACCGCCTGGCGGATGAGTGCCCAGTATTCCGATTTGCGGGCACTGCGAATCGATGGGGCACCTTCCTCAACCGCGGTTGCCATGACGCGTCAAAATGACGACCGCGAGCATGTCTTGGCCTTTACTGCTCACGCCCGTGAAGTCTCGCGCCAACTTCTGACAAAGGTCCCTGAAGCTGTGTTGCCAACGTAGTCGGAGTCAAGGTGATAGGGGCGCGTTATCCCGCCTGGTGCCTGCCCTGGTCCGGCCTATTGTCGTTGTTTCGGTGCAGGCGTACCAAAATAGTCGAATGGGGCTAGCTGCCGAGTACCGCGGGGTTTGGCCCCCGGCGCCGGAAGCCGGGCAACTGCTGGTCGGGAAGGTGGGAGCTGGCTTATGCCACACGGAGCTGACCATCATCCACGGCCCGCGCCGATTTTGACCGGACCCGCCTTTTAATCTCGTCCAGAGAGCCCTAGCTGGGCGGCCAGTTTAGACGCCAACGTCTCCCGTTCGAAGAGGGACCACGCGTCCTCATTCCCGCTGTGTACTTCTGCAACTACTGCGGCAAGTGCGCCTGGGATTTTGCGATAGCAGCGCGGCAACATTGGGCTGCCGGGCTGCGGCGTAGGGTACGACGGCGGCCCTCGCCGCACGTATGCGCCTTGAGGCGGAGCACCCCGCCCATCTCTGCAGATTCGGTTGCTTAGCGGCAGCCCGTGTCGCAGACGCTGCGGCCGGCCGCTTCGTTCATGCCGACCGCCTCACCATTGCCGAGCGGCCGGGGGGCAGAATCGGCCTTCATTTTTGATGGGAAATCGCCGGGAAGATGCGGGGATTGGCGTGGGCGTGCAAACACCGTTTGCAAGATTGTCGGCGATATGCCACTGGTGGGGAGTTCTCTCGAGTGGAAAAGGAAGTTTCATGAACGCGGCCTTCCATACCTGTGAATTCGGCGGCCGGTGCATCGCCATGCTGAGGTGATGCACCGGCCGCCGCGCCGCGTTCGGGGACCGAGGGGTCCGCGGTGCGGCTCACGCGGCCGCGGCCCCACGGAACGGATCTCGGCGCTGCCGTCCTAGAATCGTGCTGGCCGGCGTTCTGCCGCCGGGTATGGCAGCTCCGGGATAAAGCGCCATTGCGCCCCGAACCCGTTGGCTGGTTCGATGACCACTGACCCGTCGTCGTGCGTGAAGGGAACCCCGACCTCCGCCAGGTGCGTGCGTACTCTCTCGGGGTCCGTCACTAGGAAACTGACGCCGTAGTACAGGTCGCGGTCGTCAGAAAGTTTGAACGAGTAGGGGCTTTCCTGGTTGGGAACGGCGCATTCGAGGACAGTGTCCGCAAGCCGGATGAATGTGCTTTCCGCGTTCAGCGCGGCGTTGTGGCCCCCGGCAATTACATGCCCGTCCAGTAGGTCGACGTACAGCTTTGTCAAGCGTTCGGGGTTCAGCGTGAGGATCGTGTGGTGTGACGTCAGCTCGATGGAGAGCGGGTCGTCAGGGTCCGGCGACGGACCGGTCCAGTCGGGGCGCAGACGCGGATCCGCCTGCCTCGAGTAGTTCTCCCAGTGCCGTTTGCCTGTTTCCTGGAATTCGTACCGGATGCCCGTGTCCTCGGGCATTGTGAAACCGGTGAATACGTCCGAAGCGAATGAGGAGGTGGGGGGTTTGGCGCTGGTGATGATCTGTCCCTGCTGGTCGTGGGCCCGAACGCCGGCATCTGCCAGTTTTTCGAACATTCCAACGGCGTCGTCGGTGTACCAACCCATCCCGATCATCCCGTCGGAAACGCCCTTGTACCGGGTTTGGCCTGCGAGGGCACCTTGCGCGTGGAGCGCAGGGCATAGGAAAACCCAATGAACGTCGGTGATGAAGGCGAAGAACGAATAGTTCACCGGGTAGTCGGGGTTAAGCAGGCCAAGATCGAGTGTTTCTTCCCAGCGCAGAGCTGGACGGGCGAAGACCTTGCGGAACCAGGCGCGGGCCTCTTCAAGATCGGGAACGGCCAAGGTCGGGTGGTACAGGGCTGGAACATTCGGGGCCATGGTTAAACCTTTCGTTTTCAAGCTTGTGGGGTAGCTTTGTCAGATGCCGCGTGGGCGGTGTTTGGGGGGAGTGTCAGGACTTGAGGGCCAACTGGGTGGTTGCTTGACGTGCGACGACACGGCCGAAGACTGCTCCCTTGCCCAGCGATGTGCCGGTCATATAGGCGGCGCCATGGAACCCGCCGGTGACCTCGCCGGCCGCGTAGAGGCCTTCTATGACCTGCCCGTCGACGTCGGTCACTTCACCGCTGGTGTTGATGGTGACCCCGCAGTAAGTCGTGGTCATCAGCGACTTGGCAGGGTAGGCGTAGAACGGCGCCTGATCGATTGGCTGCAGCTCACCCACCCCGTTGCACAGGCTGGTCCGGCCTACCTCGTCCTCCTGCCGCCCGATGGCAGCAGCGTTGTACCGTGCCACGGTTTCAACGAGCGCGGTTGGGTCGATTCCGGCCACCTCGGCCAGTTCTTCAAGGGTGTCGGCGCGGTGGACGTGGCCGATGTCCTCCAGCGTGTCGATGTCCTTCAGCGGGATGCCCCGGTGCGACATGGCGCGGACCTTGGCGTCGAAAATCTCGAAGCCGAGGCCCTCGGGTTGGTCAAGCACTTCCCGTCCGAGGGTCTTGTAGTCCTGTGACTCGTCCATAAAACGTCGGCCGTGCTTATTCACAATGATGGCGCCCATGTAATAGGCAGTGAGTAGTTCGTGGAACTCCTCACCTGTCTCGGGATGCGAGCCGTAAGTGCCGGAGATGAACGACATGTCCGCCATGCCGGCACCGAGCTTCCACGCCATTCTCAGCCCGTCACCTGTGTTTCCCTTGCCGCCGTAAGGGATGGCGGCGAGCTGTTCAGGGGCGAAGATCTTCAGCAGATCGGTACCCCGGCTGAACCCGCCGGTTGCCAAAACGACTCCCGCACGCCCTGCGAATAGCTGCTTTCCTTCGGGGGTCTCAGCCACCACGGCGGTTACCCGGCCGTCGGTGTTGCGGATCAGCTTCTGCGCGCTGCTGTAGAGCCGGGTCTGCCCGCCCAAGGCGGTGTAGTCCCGGTGCAGCGTGGCCAGGACTTCTTTGATTGACGAGTTGTGGCTGCGCCGGGCGGACTGGCCGGAGCTGATCTCAACTTCCCGGAAGACCACCCCGTGAGCCTTGAGCCAGCGGTAGGTTTCTTTCTGTTGGGCCAGGTACGCATCCAGCAGCGACCGGTCGTTGCGGTGTTCTCCCACCTCAAGCAGGTCCTGGAGGAATAATTCAGGGGAGTCGTCGATGCCTTCCGCGGCCTGCTCCTCGGTGCCTGTGAACGCGAACCAGCCGCCGCTCATGGCCGAGGAGCCGCCCAGTTGCCCGGTCTTCTCTAGCAGCATCACGGACAGGCCTGCCTCCGCTGCGGAAGTCGCGGTGGATTGCCCGGCGATGCCGGAGCCGATAACCACCAGGTCATAAGTGTATTCAGGAACAGTCATTCTCGACTCTCGCTTTCAGATGTTTCGGGGGCGGGACGGCTCGGATCTTCGCGAGGTGTCCCTGATCGACCTGCATCCCAATGGGGGCGCATGGGTCTGTCGCGGTCAGTTCGTCGGTTCCGCGACCGCCATCTGGGCGGGACCATCTCCGCCCGTGGTCACACTGTCCGCGGGCAACCGATCCGTTTGTGGCAGCCCGAGCTCTTCCAAGGGAGTGCGATACGTTTCGCGGGCGGTGAGCGCGGCAACCGCGGCGATAATGAGTGCACCTGCCACCATGCAGGCGACGGGCATCCAATTGGTGGGGACACCTTGGGTCAGGACGGTTGCGATTGAAGGTGCAAACCCGGATACGACTGACCCGATCTGGAGGCCGACCGCCATCGAGGTGTACCGGACCCGCGCCGTAAACATCTCTGCGTAGAAAGCTGGATAGATTGCACCGCAGAACGCCAGGAACAAGCCAACCATCAGCGCGTTGGTGACAAACATCAGCGCAATGTTGCCTGCCGATACTGCCGCGAAGAACCCGAACGTCATGACCCCGGTGCCGAGTGCACCGATCACGAATACAGGCCGGCGTCCGATCCTGTCAGCGAATATCCCCGCCAAGGGGCGAACAATCAGCGCAACGATCTGCGTCACGACGGCGGACCACAGGACTGTGGTCCGGTCGATCCCCACCGAGATGGCGAACGCGACACCGAAAACATTCATGATGGAATCGGGGACGAAGTAGAGAGTCGCCAACGCCACCCGGCTGATACCCCGCCAGCTGCTGCGGAGTGCGTCGAAGAGCGGCACCTTCGCCGTCTCGCCCTTCTGTTTGACGTGCTCGAACACCTCGGGCTCCTCAAGGGTCCGGCGGACAAAGAACGCGATAAGGAGGACGATGATGCTGGCCAGGAATGGCAGCCGCCAACCCCATGAGAAGAGGATCTCGTCGGGCATCGCTGCGACGGGAATGAGGATGAGGGTAGCTAGAAGCATGCCGGCACCCACGCCCTCGACAGTCCAGCTGCCCCAGAACGCCCGGCTGCGGTCGGGTGCGTGTTCGATGGTCAGCGAGCTGGCGCCTGCCACTTCTCCACCGGCAGAAAAACCCTGCAGGAGCCGCATGGCGACCAAAAGCAGTGGCGCCCAGGGGCCGATCTGGTCGTAGCCGGGAAGAAGCCCTATGACGAATGTCGCCAGCCCCATGATGAGCAACGTGGCCAGTAGGGCGCTCTTGCGCCCAAACTTGTCACCGAAATGACCGATCACGACGGCACCCAAGGGGCGGGCGAGGTAGGCGACTCCGAAGGTGGCGAATGACATCAAGGTCGCGGCCTGCGAGCCGGGGAAGAAAACGACAGGGAAGATAAATGCGGCAGCCGAAGCGAACAGGACGAAGTCGTAGTACTCGAGTGCGCCGCCGAGGAACGCGGAGAGGGCTGCCTTTCTGGTCTGAGCGGTTGCTCCGGTCTTGATCATTGGTGAAGACTCCTAGTTTGCGGACGCCCGGCGGACAGTGCGTGCTGGTGTGGTTATGGGGTTGGCGCCGCAGTCTTGTTATCGCACCGTCCCCTCCGGTTCGATCCCAATCGGGCGCTCCCTCGAGAATGGCCGTGAGCAGGGTCACGGTCGAGAGCATTTCTCGCTGAGTGAGAAGGAAGAATTCGCCTGCCCGTGGCGGTTGCAGGGATATGATCTGCTGTGCTGGCAAAAAAGTTGGCTCGTTGGGGCAGCCAGCGAACCGGGCCGGACACGGAGGTCGGAGGCGAATGCCAACGCAGAACGAGACGATGATTGAACGGGTCATACGCATCCTCGAGGTTTTCGGCGCCGGCGAGTATGCCTTGACAGCATCAGAGATCGCCAGAAGATCCAAACTTCCGCAGGCAACCGCTCACCGCATCGTCCGGGAACTCGTGGCCGCAAGGGTGCTGGAACGTGAACCGGACCGCCGAGTCCGCATCGGCTTGCGTCTGTGGGAACTCGCAACCCGGGCTTCAAGCGCAATGTCGCTGCGGGACATTGCTCTCCCGTACATGGAGGATCTCCACGCAGTGGTCAGACAACACGCCCAACTGTCGGTTCTGGACCGATACGACGTGCTCTACCTCGAACGGCTCTCATCCACGGACGCCACGTCCGCCAACACCGCAACGGCAGGATCACGCCTGCCCGCGTTGCAGTGCGCACCAGGCATCGTCCTTGCTGCGTACTCATCGCCGCCTGTTCGGGACGAACTACTCGCCTGGGGCCGGCTCACAGCGTTCAACAATCAAACCGTCATGGACCGCGACGAGCTGAGGAAGATCATCGCTGAAGCGCGCCGGGCGGGCTATGCTGTGGCTGCGGGCTGGATCCACGCCGACGTCTCTGGAATTGCCGTTCCGATCCTGGCGGCAGACGGCGGGGTTATCGCAGCTCTCTCCATCACGATTAAACGCGGCGGTGTTGATGAACTCACCTACCTCCATGCGCTGCACACCACGGCACGTGCCATCTCCCGGGCCATGAACGTCGAGAACCTTGTGGCAGACCCGCGCCTGAACCTGCTTAAACAACAGATCCGCAGAGCCACCGACGGCGACTGAGATGACCCGGGGAGGCCGGCATTTCGCATCAATGACTTTTCGCTCAACGGGACGGGGCACCATAGGGCCGACATGCGCTGCCGAGAACGTCTCACTAGTCTCGGCGCGGCCTCGCCACCGGGTAGGTAACTCGCCACCACAACCAGCCTGGGAAAGTTGTGAAAGCTACGGCCCTGATGAGTACCGCTGGCCAGGTAGCCACACAAAACATCGAGGGGGGTACACGGACAGTCCCTACAAATTGGCGGCCCTTGCACTAACGGGGGAGTGTCTGAATAAGGGTGTATGGGGTCCGGCCTGATCCGAAAAGGATTCCCAGCACTCGGCTCGTTCCTCACAGAAATGCTCGGCCAATGTTGTGCGTCGCATTCCGGCTGAGCCTGGAAGCATCGGTGGACGGCCGAATGATGGAGGGCGTGAAGAAGGATTCTCCACGTCCTCCGGACTGCGCACTTCGTTGCCTGGTGCTCCAAAAGGCTCAAAAAAGAAGGTGTGGACAGTGTCCACACCTGGGGCTTCGGATTCGGTTGTACCGGCCTCGGACTGGGCCCGGATTGCGGATGTTTTCGAAAGAGCGGCGGATTTGCAAGGGGAGAGGCTAGTTCGAGTCCCATCTCGGGCACGTGTTTTCCCTGTTCAGGGGCATTTTTAGCCTCTGAGCGCAGACAAATTGTGTTTTGAGGGGCCCCTTCGGGGGCCTTTTTCATTGGTGGACGGTGGTGTGGCCCGGTGCCTTCTTGCCTTTCTGGATGGACGGGCTGTCGTTCGTTACCAGTTATGGGCTTCCTTGGCTTGGGCAACATGACCTGAGAAGAATTCGGTGCCGGTTTCTTTTCTAGGTCGTTGGGTGTTCACAACGCTTCTCCCTCCCGGCTGTTGTTGGCGTTGTTGCTTATTCATGGTGGGTGCGGGGGAGGGCGGCATGACTTGTGCGCAATCTGAAGGGACATATTCCTGCGCGGAAGCTAACAAGCGGTCTGACAGGACTACTGTGCCCGACGGGGAGGCATGGCCGCCGTACACGAGCCCATGAAGCTCACCGCCTTTCTTCCCTGGCTCGAGGGTTTCCATCGATGCCTCTTCCTGGGGCTACTTGCAGCGTCGACTACCTGACGCTGTGGATTTTCACCGCGGTGTTCCGAAGTGGGGTTCCTGCCGCCAGGCCGATCTTTCATATCTGTTCATTCCATCCCTGATGGATGACTACCTGACGGAATGGTGAGACGTCGAAGCATCCTTTGGCCGATAAGAACCCTTTCGTCACCTTGAACGATGACGAGTCCGGCCACCAGGGTCTGCCAGGGCCCACGGCGCGGGCAATTCGGCTGGTGCGGCAACTGTCGACCAGCCCCGGCCGGGCCATGCCCGTCTTTCGCTAGCCGCGAGCGGGACATTCACCCCTCGTGGACCGCACAGGAGTCAGTGCTCAAGGTCGTCCTTGCGGTCGGGGCGGGGGTTCCCGGGCAGTTTACGCGAGCGTTGAGTCTACGAGGTAGCTGCAAGGTGGACGGGCGCTATTTGCGGACCCCACCCGTCAGGAGGAGCCCCGATGACTTAGCTGCCGGCGCGGGTCAGGCCCGGGCAACCCCACGGAGTTCCCCACCACCTGCTGCCGATCTGGCTACAGGGTCAGCCGCACTGGAGCTTGTTGTCACCGGAGTTCCGGGAGTTGCTCAGTACCCGACCGTAGTAGGGGGTACCCGAGATTGCCTTGCACGCGGCTTCCTGGCCCGACTCGACGGAGTAGACCGCATACACATATGCACCCTCGCTGCTTGCTGTCGAAGGACCGGTGAAGGCTCGGCAACTGAGGTCGGTTCGCATATATGAAGACCCGGGGTGTGCATCGAGAAGATTCTGGACGGCGTCGGCGTTCGTCGCGCTGTTCCATGACGTGCCGTAGACGATCATGACGCTGTCGTCACAGACGGGATAGGAAATTGGCGTGCTGATGTCCAAGTCACCCGGAGAGCTCAAAGACGATGCGTTGCCAGCCTCCCACTCGGTGGTGGGTTCAGTGAAGGTCTTTGACGCCGTGGTGATGGTGACGGTTCCCTGGCCGTACGAATACTCAGTGCCGTCCGGCGCGGTGGCGCTGAACGAGCTGGCGTCGGACCGTGCCGGCAGGGTGACATTGCCGCCGACATCGTTGGCCATGCTGATGAGTGTCGGGAATCCGTCAATCGAGCACAGGGCCCCGCGATAGGTGGCAGAACCCGCTAGCCAGAGGAGGACGCCACGGTTCTGGCAGTAGGCCCGGTCCGCGTCGCTCACCGGGGAGGACGAGGCCGGCTGGGCCACCCCAGCTGGTCCGACAGCGGCAGAAGCCGTGCTGTACTGCGGGACGGCATATGTAGCATCCGAACCGTAGATGGGCTGGGAGCTGTCGGCCGGCGCCGAATAGTAGGGCTGAGGGGTGCTGTTGTAGTACGGGGTGGGGGCGGCGTAGACCGCTCCGCCACTCCCGAAAGACGTTGATGCGGCGTGCTGGGCGTTCAGGGCCGTCACCCAGATGACGCCGACAGCTGTCAAGGCGGCCACGACCGAGAGATAGGAGATCCAGAGACCTGCCAGGGCAAGGCCACGCCCTCCCTCACCCGTCCGCTTGATCTGGTTCAGCGCTACGTGGCCGAAAATGATCGACAAGAGGGTCACGACGAAGGCGAGCACAAACGACGCAATCGCGAGCTGGTTCGTCCTGGCGGGCGGCGCGGCATACCCCTGGGGGGCGAAGCCGTGTTGGTTGGGCTGTAGGTTGCCGTTGCTCATGGTTCAGTACCCCCTGTAGGAAACGGCTGCGACAATCATGCTGATGAGGACAATGGCGAGCAGCGCGGTCCCCGCGTAGCCAAGGATGAGTCCGGCGGTTGCCAGGCCGTTCCCCTGTTCACCGGTGCGCCTGATCTGCGCCTTGGCGATGTGGCCGAAAATGACGGCCAGGATGGACCCGCCGACCAAACCCAGGATGAGAGCAGTGATGGCGAAACCGTTTGTGCCGGTGTGCGGAGGCGCCGGCCGGTACACAGGCGCTGTGTACTCTGCGGTCTTGACCGGCGACGCGCGGGTTTCAATGCCGGCAGCGCGGCGTTCCGCAATCGTCATTCGGCCGTCCCGCCTTGAGATGGTAGCGGGAGCGACGCTGTTCCCTGGCGACGTCTTGAGAGTTGTTCCGCATGTACTACAGGAGCCCGCCGATGAGACGTTGGGCGAGTGACAGTTCGGGCAGTTCATATGGTTCCCCCAAGTTTGAAGTCGCGGCGGGTCGGAGCTCCTGCGCGAGTTGTGCTGCGATGAGAATCCACGGACAGGGCGTCGCCGGTCAAGTGAATGTACTTATATCGTCCTAATGTTTCGGCCGACGGGCACCGCCCGGGGTACCGGGCCGCGACGCGATAAACCGCACTCTTTAGGTCACCGGTGACGTGGTGTACCCGAACGGTCCAGGGATCAGGACGCCATGGCGTCCTGGAGCTTCCTCGGCCGCCGAGTGCGGTGCGTGAGTTCCGGGACGTCCCCGAGGGCCTTTTGCAGGTGGGGAAAATGGAGTTCGATGTCCCGTGCGACTGCTGCTGCGGCGTCCCAGTCTGCCAGCGCCAGGGCCAGCTCAAGTTCACCGCACAGCTGGTTCATTCTTAGCGCCCCGATCAGCCACGATTTCGTCTTCAGCCTCCGTGCGGCATTCAGCACCAGATCGTTGTCCTGGGCGCCAACGGTGCGCACGATCCGTTCAACGAAGCGGGGGAGGAGAGTTACGTACTCCGCGGTGAAGGACTCGGCCGCCTCCGGCGATGCCTCGTCTGCGAGCTTCTGAAGGTGCTGTGCATCCAGCGTCTTTGCTCTCTGATCCAGCCGTTTCCCTCTGCGCATCGCCCGACTCCCTCCCCGCCCCTACTGGGTGCACCACGGCCTGAACCGCCGGCGCCATGTCGGCTGCTTCGGCTCGATAACCTGCTTCCTGCGACCAGAATGGATCGTCGGCGTCAAGGATGGCGCAGCAAAGAGGCAGCTTGGGATCAAGAAAGTGCAAACCCCGGCGGCGGGTGCGAATGCAAGCCGGGCCAACGCGCTCTGGTGGCTTGCTTTAGAGCCACGGGACGATCATCCCGCTGCTCCGTGGGAAATTCCCGGTGCTAATCCGGCTGCCGCGGGGGTTGACGCGGGGGTCGTTTAGGGAATGTTTTGTTATGGACACCCTTGGTATTGACCGCAAATTATTTGCCTCTTATCCTTAAGCAAAATCCCAGAGGGTTCGCACTATGGGAGGGCCCATGTCCTCGGCGCAGCCTGGTAATAATCGTCCTCAGGGGTCGACTGACACCACTACCAAGGCGTTATGGCGAAAGCCCTTCGTCTGGATCGGCGGCATCATTTTGGCCGCCCTGGCGGGTTGGCTGACGGAAGTCTTCACTGGCGCCCTTACTATGCTCTTCGATCCTGATCGATATGGGGACCCGGTTAGTGTGCAGGTGGACACGGAGGCCGCGAGGAGCGACCGGGCGATTTCACTGCCACCTGAAGTCCTGGTGTCGAAGGATGACGAGGCCAAGGTTTACCCAGCCGGGGCGCAACAACAGGCGGATTTGTTGGCGGCACGTGGAGGCATTGTCATCGGACCACGCTCCATAATGGTGACCATCACCGGAAAGCGACCCGACGCCGTGAGAATCACTGATATCCGGGATATCTCCGACTGCAGTTCCCCCTCCCGGGCAAGGCTTGTTTGGCTTAATGCGCCGTTTAGGGGGCATATCGATCCGACTATCAGAGTAGGAGTCGATGTTGGGGGCCCGACCCAAGACGTGTATTTGTTGGACCCCGGCTCAACTGAAAAGAAGCCTTTCTTCCCGGAGAAGACAATCTCACTCAAAAAGGGCGAAAGCCATGTGTTGCTGATTGACCTGCATCCACCAGCGGGCAAGGTCTGCCAGCCGCAACTGGAAATGACAGTCCAGGAAGGCGACACTACACACAAACAAAACTTGGTGCCGGAGGATCAAATGACCCAGATAATGGATGAATTTCCCGACGAGAGCCAATACCAACAAGTTTATTTGTGGGGAAATGTCTGCCAGAACTTGGTCTCCGCCCCTCCTAACTGGCAGGAGAGTCGGGACCCCTGTACAACTCGGGGCTAGCTGACAGTCGAGCATGCGTGTGGACCGGACCGTGAACGAGCTCGACGTACTGCCGGTCGTCCTTTGATGCCGAGGCGTATTCTGCGCCGGCTGAGGGGGAAGTCCTCCTTCGCTGGTGTCCGGCGTAGGGCCCACCGCTCACCGGCACAAGGGACAACAGCGTCAGAATTCGTAGGACCGACGACGGAGCGGGGGCCAGTTGGCAACAAATCGCAGATAACTGCACCGACTATTGGCGGCGCAGCTGAGTTCATCGACGGCCGCCAGATGCGGGAATCTCTCATCCAAAACGGGAGTCAGGACCGAACGCCGATAACTGGCGTTTCGTCATTCTGGACCGCGCTGGGGCCTTGGCTGTCCGGTGCTCGATATGGGGAAGTTCTGGTTAGGGCCTTTTCGACGTTTTCGCCCCATGAGATGTTCGAAGGAGGTCGCAATCGCTATGACGTTCATTGAACCCCAGCCCTTGGCTTGCTCCGCCACCACTGCCCTGCCAAGCTCGGGCGGCGGGTTCCGGCTCAACCCGGAAATCGGTGCCACGGGGGGCTGCAGTGCGCGGTGACGCGGGACTCTCGACTATGAAGGGCGGCTGCGGCTCGCTTGGCAAAGCAGCAGAAATGGTCACAAAAAGAGGGTGTGGACAGTGTCCACACGCTGGGCTTCGGATTCGGTTGTACCGGTATCGGACTGGGCCGGACTGGGGATGTTTTCGGGGGAGTGGCGGATTTTCAGGGGGAGTGGCTGGTTCGAGTCTCATCTCGGGCACGTGTTTTCCCTGTTCAGGGGCATTTTTAGCCTCTGAATGTGCACATATTGTGTTGTGAAGGGCCCCTTGGGGGGCCCTTTTTCAATAGTGCCCAGGTGGCTCCTTCGTTGCCTGGTCGGCGGTCTTGGTGCTTGTTAACTGTTCATGGGCGTGACTGGCTGGGGCAACATGACCTGAGAAAAATTCTGGTGGGATTTCTTTGCTTGGTCGTCGCGTGTTCACCAGGTTTCTCCTTATCGGTTCGTGGTTGCTGTTCTGCCTGTTCATGGTGGGTCCGGGGGAGTGCGACATGACTTGTGCCCAGCTGTTCGAGAATCGCTTCTGCCGGACTCCCGACGCTGCTCTGACACCGGTTACCGTGCCTGACTTGGAGCCGGCATCGCCGTATATGTGGCCCATCAAGGTCGCATCACCTTTCATCCTGCACCCTGTGTTTTGGGGACGTTACCTGTTCATGGCTAACGTTCGGCGTCTACTTCATGACGTCTGTACTCTCGTTGCGCGCCGTCCAGTCTTTGGTCCGCTGCTGGATGGATGCTCTTTCATCTCCGTTCATGGCCAGCCTGCTAAATGACTACCTGACGCCGGTGGACTGTTGCCGCGTCGAGACGCGTGGGTAGCCGATTAGCTTCGGCATGGCGCTCTCACGTGTCTCACAACCAACGATGGGCGAGTTCAGGTGGTGAGTGCAACACCCTGAATTGTGTGGGGTGTCGTCGATGGGCAGGCCGTGGTCGCCGTTGAGTGTTCGTTTAGCGTTCTGGGAAGGGCTGGATGCCGGGCTGTCGGTAGCCGTAGCGGCGCGGGCCGCGGGGGTGTCGCGACCGACTGCGTACCGGTGGTTGAGCGACCATCAGAAGGTGTTGCCATCACCGGTTCAGGATTTCAGTGTGCCCCGTGCAGGGCTTTTGTCGTTGCGTGAGCGGGAAGAGATCGGGTTTCAGCTTGCCCAGGGTCATGGAGTGCGGCGTATCGCCGGCTTCCTCGGCCGGGCTCCGTCGACGATCAGCCGGGAGATCGCGAGGAACCGCGTCAGTGACCGGTATTCGCCATCGCTCGCGCAGGAGCAGACGTGGGCTCGTGCCCGCAGGCCGAAGCCGCGGAAGCTGGACGGGTTAGCGTTACGGGAACAGGTCACCACGATGCTCACCGACCGGTTCAGCCCGGAACAGGTCGCTGGCCGACTGAAGGTGGAGCATCCGGAGAATCCGGAGATGCAGGTGTCACACGAAACGATTTATCAGGCCCTCTTCGTCCAGGGCCGCGGATCCTTGCGCCTGGAAGTTGCGACGGCGCTGCGGTCCGGGCGGGTGCGTCGGCGCCCGCAAAGGCCGGAGGGTCCTCGCCCGCAGCGGTTCCAGGAGATGGTGATGATCTCTGACCGGCCGGCAGAGGTCGAGGACCGCGCCGTTCCCGGCCACTGGGAAGGGGACTTAATCATCGGTTCGACGGCATCGAAGTCCGCGATCGGGACCCTCGTCGAACGCACTACGGGATACGTGATGTTGCTGCATCTGCCCGAGGACCATACTGCCCGCACCGTCGCCGACGCCATGATCACCGCGATGAATACCCTCCCCGAGCAGTTGCGCCGATCGACGACCTGGGATCAAGGAGCTGAGATGTCACGGCATCAAGAAATCACGATGGCGACCGGTATGCCGATCTACTTCTGCGACCCGCATTCACCCTGGCAGCGCGGCAGCAACGAAAACACCAACGGGCTCCTCCGCGAGTACTTCCCGAAAAGCACCGACCTGTCATTCCACGGGCCCGGAATCCTCGAAAACGTCGCCGCTGAACTCAACCGCCGGCCACGCAAACGACACGGCTACCGAACGCCCGCAGAAGTCCTCGCTGAGCTAGTCTCGAACCCAGTCAACTAAATCCGGTGTTGCAGGCACCACTGGAATTCGCCATGAATCCGCCACACATCGGTTATGCGACACAGCAAGTGGGACATTTGACCTGGTTCGCCGTATAAAGGGTCTCCAGCGGGTGTCGTGTTTAGGAGTCGTCCCAACAGAGGTCAGAAGTCGTTTGCAGTGGGTCGTCGCTTTTAGCCTGCTCCTCGTTCAAGATCAGCGAGTTCTGATTCGAGTTGCTGGGTCAGGTTTCGTAGGCGCCGGAGGTGCTCTTGGGAGACGCGTCCCGGTTGGGTTGTGACTTGTGCGTCGACGTCGAAGACGGTGTTGGGGCTGTGCCAGACATTGAACCATTCGAGACCATGGCCGAGAGCGTCCCGGGTTACGCCTTGGAGCAGGAGCAGTGGTTCCCGGGTGTTGATGTTCAGTTTCCGCGCCAGGTCAGGATCTGAGGACACGGCCTGGACCTGACGGGGTCCTCCGGCGGGGTGGTAACCGTGGTCGCGCATCAGGCTGAGGAGTGACGCGTTTTCGAGCAGTTCCACGGTGAAGTGCGGGAAGAAGTCGCGCGGGACCCAGGTCCGCATGAAAGCAACGGGAAGATCATCGAGGTAGCGGACCCGCTCGATTTTCCAGGTGTTGGTGGTATTGAGGGCCTCGATGCCTGCCTGGGGCGGCTCGGATGGTTCTACGGTGAGGACGTGAGTGCGCAGGCGCTGGCCGTGTGCGGCTGCCTGTTCATCCAGGCCGCCCGCGCGCTGAACGTGCCGGCGGAGGACGGGCGTTGCGGCTACTACGCTGCCGCGGCCGCGCTGGCGTCGGATCAGGCCGAGGTCGGCAAGGCCTGACAGGGCCTGACGCACAACGCTGCGGGAGACACCGAACTGCCTTTGCAGTTCCTCTTCAGTGGGCAGAGAGGAGCCCGGGGACAGTGCAAGGTCCACGATCTGCCGGTGCAGGATGTCCCGAATTTGAGCATGGAGCGGGCCTCCGGCTTCCCGGTTCAAACCACCGCTACGTCCCGCCGGCTCCGACGCTGTTTCTGCTGGTTCCAAACTCACGCTAACTCCTCTGCCGCTGTGCAAATCTTAGCCCTCCCGCCGCCTGCCTAGCCCGTGTAGTGACATAGCCGGCCTTGACGTGACCCACACCACCCATTATTGTACGTATCAAAGGTACGTACAACTTCGGGCTAGGAATCACAGGAGATGCCGTGGACCCGAAGTGCGAGTCACCTGCTTGAGCCCGCATCGGCGCGTGAGCGACGTGAAAGTACCTGCAGGTGACAGCCGGATACGTGAGTTTCAAAAACCCCTCGAATTGGAGAATCCATGCGCGACCCGCGCTCGGTGCGTTGCACCTACTACTTAGAGTCCGAGATTGACCCCGGGAAGGCCGCCGCCATCATGGCGGGCGAGCAGTCCAGCGGCACCTTCCTGCCGGTCCCGGGCGAATCGGCCCGGATCCGGGAACGGCACGCCGCCCGGATATCCGATGTGCAGGAGCTTGGTTTTTGCCGGCCTTCCTTGCCGTCACGGGCTAACCCGGAGAAAGTCCGCGCTGCTTTGGTGACCGTTGATTTCCCGATGGAGAACGTAGGCACTGACCTGGCGACCTTGCAGACTGCCATTGCAGGCAATCTCTTCGAACTGGGCGACCTTTACGCGTGCCGGTTGCAGGACATTGTTCTGCCTGAGGACTTCGTGGCCGCCCACCCTGGCCCGGCTTTCGGCATCGAGGGGACGCGCAAGCTCATCAGTGACGTTCAGGGCGTGATGGTCGGCACCATCGTCAAACCCAATGTCGGGCTCTCAGAAGAGGAGTTCCGGCTGGTGGTCCGGGATCTGGCGGTGGCGTCCATTGACCTGATCAAGGACGACGAGCTGATGACTGATCCGGCGTACCTGCCTCTGGAACGTCGGGTCGCGGTCGCCACCGAGGAAATTCGCGCCGCCGAGCAGGTCACGGGCCACTCGACCATGTATGCCTTCAACATCACCGGTGACCTCGCCGGCCTGCAAAAGCGCCACGACCTGGTTGTTGAAGCCGGTGGCCGCTGCGTGATGCTGAACATCCCCGTGATGGGGCTCCCGGCTCTTGCCTTGCTCCGCAGCTTTGCCGAGGTACCGATCCACGGCCACCGTGCCGGCCTCGCCGCCTCCATGCGGTCCAAGGCCCTGGGCATGGACTACCGGGTCTGGCAGCAGATGGCCCGCCTTGCCGGCGCCGACCACCTGCACGCCAGCGGGCTCGGCAGCAAGTTCTACGAACTCGACGACGAAGTCGCCGCGAACATCCGCAGCCTGCTCGAACCCCTCGGGCAGACCATTGCACCACTTCCAGTGTTGTCCTCAGGGCAGAACGTCACCACCCCCGGCCCCACCTTCGACGCGGTGGGGTCCACCGACCTGATGATGCTCGCCGGCGGCGGCGTCGCAGCTCACCCGGACGGCCCCGGCGCCGGAGTGCGGAGCCTGCGCCAGGCTTGGGAAGCAGCCGTGAACGGAGTGCCGCTGCAGACCGCAGCGGACAAACTCGCCTCAACGGGGGACGATGCTCTCCTGCACGCAGTCCAGACTTTCGGGAAAGGTGCCTGACATGCCAGCCTTTGGTTTCGTCGCAGACGACCTCACCGGAGCCGCCGACGTCCTTGCCCAGTCCCACCGCTACGGCCTGGAAGCTGCGCTGGTCATCGGGGACGCGCCGCTGCCCACGGACACCGACGTCGTCGGGTTCGCAGGACCGGCCCGCTCCCTGTCCGGAACAGCGTTCGACAACCTGGTAACCCGTGACCTCGCCGGGATTGCGGCCCTGAACCTGGACGTGCTGCTGTACAAGGTCTGCTCCACCTTCGACAGCTCCGTCACTGTCGGGAGCATCGGCCGCGGGATCCAGCTGCTCCATCAGCAATTCCCCCTGCACGGCCCCATTCCCGTGGTGCCCGCCCAGCCGGGCTTCGGCCGGTACACCGCCTTCAGCAACCACTACGCCACCTACGCCGGCAAAATCTACCGGCTGGACCGCCACCCGGTCATGTCCCGGCACCCCTCCACCCCCATGTCCGAGGCGGACCTGCGCCAGGTCCTGGCCGAACAACTCGGCGGCACCCAGGTGCCCGAGGCGATCCACCTGCCCGCCTATAATGACGGCACCTTCAAGGACTCCTGGGCGGACCGGCGCCGGGACCTCGGAGCACAGGCCTTTGTCGTCGACGCCGTGGACGAACACCAGATGAACACCATCGCAGAAGCACTCACGCGGGAAGAACACGGCCACGGACCCTCGATCGTCGTGGGATCCGGCGGCATCATGGCAGCCCTGGCACGGTCAATCTCGGACCAGGCCCCGCGCACACCCGGACCCCAGCGCCCGTCCGGACCGGTTCTCGCCGTAAGTGCTTCAGCGTCCAGCACCACAGCCGAGCAAATCAACGACGCCATCTCAAATGGCTGGGAGGACGTTCCCGTGCCTGCCGAACTGCTGCAACGCGATGACACCACCCTCGTGGCCGCCCTCGATGAACGGGTCTCCGCTGCCCTTCAGGCAGGCAGGAACGTCGTCGTTCACACCACCCGCGGATCGGCGGACACCCGCTACGGCGCCGGTAAACCGGTGGACGCCGGCTACGTCGGCACACTGATCGGCGGCATCGCCGCCAGGATGGCCGATGCCGGTCTCACCCGCGACATTGCCGTCTGCGGTGGCGACACGTCCAGCCACGCACTCATCGCCATGGGTGTACGCCAGCTGCGCGTTTCCGACCAGTTCGTCACCGCAGGGCCCATCCTGTGGGCCGACGGCGCCTCCGCTGTCGGCGGGTGCCGGCTGCTGCTCAAGGGCGGACAGGTCGGCCCGACCGACATCCTGGCCCGCTTCGCCGGCCAACTCCCCAGCTGATCCCCCCAACACAATTCCTCCACGCATCACCAGAACCAACGAAAGGCGGCCCCCATGCGGGCAGTAGTCAAGAACGCAGCCGAACGAGGCGTCACCTACATCACCGACGCCGGCGACCCCAAGGCCACAGAAGGCTCCGTCGTCATCGAAGTAGGAGCTGCGTCCCTGTGCGGCACCGACCGTGAACTCTACGAATGGACCCCCTCCGCCCAGGCGTTCAACCTCAACCTCCCGGTCATCCTCGGCCACGAAGGCGCAGGCACCATCGTCGAGGTCGGCCCCGGCGTCACCGGACTGCAGGTTGGCGACCAGGTCGCCCTCGAAAGCCACCTGACCTGCGGACAATGCTTCCCCTGCCGCACCGGAGACGCCCACACCTGTGAACGCACCGGGATCCTGGGCATGCACATCGACGGCGTCTTCGCCGAGTACGCCGCTGTACCGCAGGACATCTGCGTCAAGCTCCCCACCGGCCTGTCCCTCGAATCCGGAGCACTGCTCGAAGCGGCCGGCGTCGCCGTCCACGCCATCCAGCGCGCCAATTACTCCGTCGCAGGCCGGGCCGTGCTCGTCAGCGGCGCAGGCCCGGTCGGCCTCGTCGTCGTGAACCTGGCACTGCTCATGGGCGCCATCCATGTCATCGCCGTCGACCCCAACCCCTACCGTCGCGCCCAAGCCGAAAAGCTCGGTGCGACCGCCCTGCACCCCAACGACGGCATCATCGAACGCTGCCGCGAACTGACCGGCCGCCGCGGCGGCTTCGACGTCGCCTTCGAATGCTCCGGCGCCCCCGGCACCCTGACAACCCTCTTCGAGGCCGTCCGCCGCGAAGCCACCGTCATCACCGTCGGCCACCCCAGCCGCCCCGCCGAAGTCGACATTGCCGCCTACATCAACAAAAAAGGCATCACCCTTCGCGGCATCTTCGGCCGCCGGCTCTGGGAAACCTGGGAACAAAGCCTGCTGCTCCTGGACTCCGGAAAGCTGGAACTGGACTGGCTCATCACCCACCGCAAGAAGCTCAGCGAAATCGACGAAGCCGTCGAACTGCTCACCGGAGACGCCTGCAAAGTCCTGCTCATCCCAGGCCTCGGCTAACCCCAGCCCCCACCGGAACTGACGGTCCGACCCGTGCAGCTCCCAACCACCCAGCTATTCACAGGAGAAATCAATGTCGATTCCCATCAAGAAAGCCCTGGAAAGAATCCCCGGCGGAATGATGCTGGTGCCCCTGGGCATCAGCGCCGTCATCCACACCCTGGCACCGGACGCCGGTAAGTTTTTCGGATCCTTCACCGGAGCCTTCTTCACCGGCCTTCCGCCCCTCCTGGCCGTGTTCTTCGTATGCCTCGGCGCAACACTCGAAGTCAAATCAACCCCCTACATCCTCAAAAAGGGTGGCGTGCTCCTCGGCTCCAAAATCCTTTTCGCCATCCTCATCGGCATCATCGCCGGACGCTTCCTCGGCGAAGCGCCCATCGAAACCGGGATCCTGGCTGGCCTCTCAACCCTCGCACTCGTCGCCGCCCTGAACGACACCAACGGCGGCCTCTACATCTCCCTGATGGGACAGTTTGGCCGCAAACGCGACGCCGGAGCCTACTCCATCCTCTCGCTGGAATCCGGCCCCTTCCTAACCATGGTCACCCTCGGCATCGCCGGCCTCGCCGCCTTCCCCTGGCAGGCGCTCGTCGGCGCGATCCTCCCACTGGCGCTGGGCATGCTCCTCGGAAACCTGGACAAGAACATGCGGCATCTCCTGGCCCCGCTGGTACCGGCAATGATTCCGTTCCTGGGCCTGGCCCTCGGCCTGACCATCAACCTCAACGCCGTCGTCGAAGCAGGACTGCTCGGCATCGCCCTTGGACTGTTCGTGGTCTTCATCGGCGGCGCGGTACTGCTGCTCGCCGACAAACTCACCGGCGGCGACGGCGTAGCAGGCCTCGCCGCAGCAACCACAGCCGGCAACGCGGCCCTCGTCCCCGCTATCGTCGCCACGGCCAACCCCGTCTACGCGCCGGCGGCAGAACACGCCACCGTCCTGGTCGCAGCGTCGGTCGTCGTCTCCGCGGTACTTTGCCCAATCGTGACTGCCTCCTGGGCGCGCAGGGTGCAGAAGAAACTGGTCGCAGCAGAGATGAACAAGAGCCCGGCCGAGGTGGCAGCCGTACCCAAGCACGCGTAGAACCTCAAAACTGACCCAGGTAGTACCAAAGGCAACCGGGCGGGGCATGCACACAAATGCATGCCCCGCCCGCTCTCTACATAGAAGCTTGATTAAAGCCGGGAAGGAGCAACATGAACGGGGACACTCAGATGCCGAACGTCCTGACGCTTGAGACCAAAGCCCGCCCGCTCAGCTACCACAGCTGGGTCCACCTAAACCCGGGGGACCGAGTCACCGTCAAACGGAGCGGGTTCGCGCAAGAGCACGGCACCGTGGACGACGTTGGCGAGGACGCCACATACTTTTGGGTCTGGTTCGACGGGCAAAGCCGAATCCTGATCTTTCACGGTGACGGCTCAGTCATCCACAAAATCCTCCCCTAGCGATCACAGCAAGAAGAGACCAAGGCGGCCAGTAGAAGAACAACCTGCAGAAGCATTCACTAATGAAAACCGGCCGGACCCACACACCGTTTATCGGACAGTCCCTCGAACTAGGCCGGTGAATGGCCGGGGGAGTGGCCTACTCTTCTTCCAAGTCAGGCCGAGCCTTGCGAAGGCGTGCTTGGAAGCGTGGCCGTCACTCCCGGGCAGAAGGTGTTCTCGCCTATGAACACCCTTACGGCCCGCTGCATGGCGTGCTCACCGAGCGTTTCGAAGCGCAGGGTGAGCTCTGCGGGCGGTCGGGAGGGTGAACTGTTTGCGGATGCGGTCCCAGATGTGCTCCGGGACTGTCGGCCACAACCGCTCAGCCTTCACATTCGATGCAGTAGCCATGGCCGTCCTTCTCCCCCACCTTCTGGGAGCGGTGGCGGACCAGGAAGCAGGAATAGCAGGTGAACTCGTCATCGGCTTGGGGGATGACCTGGACGACGAGCTCTTCGGCGATGAATTCGCCGCCGGGGGTCAGGCCGTCCAGGACGTCGGCTTCATCGAGTTCCAGAACCACAGATTTCGCGTCCGGAGCCTTAGCGGTTTTGAGGGCCTCCAGGGAGTCGTTCTGGGATTCCTTGACGTCGGTCCGAAGTTCGTCGTAATCGGTTGCCACTGTGGGGCTTCTCATTTCTCTTGTTCTGGGTTTGTCGCGATAGCAACATACAGCATCCACCCCTTATTCCCCTGGGCGGGCAGAAAGGGGCACGACCGGTGCACGGTGATCATTTTGCGGGACCGCTTCGCCGAGTGACTGGATTCTGACCTGACCGACCAGGGTGACATCCAGCACTTGGTGGACTCCCTCCCGGAGCCAGGCCTGATCCGGCGGTCGGCAGCCCGCGTGTGAACAGCGTCAGGAGCCCGGGCCTGAATTGATCGAGCCGGGCAAGGGCGGTTAACGAGTAGGTATTGTCGGGCAGCGCGACCGGATCCAGCTTCTCCCGGCATTCACCCCCATCTGGACAATTGGGGCTGGGTGGGCACCGAACACATCCAGGCTAATTGGACAACGGCGTCCTCCGGTTCAAGAGGGTTCAGGTGTAGAGGTGGCTGTCGAAGACCGATCGGGGCTTTTCTGAGGGATCGGGGTGGGCGACCATGACGGGAATTCCATCAGGGTCGCGGCCTTCCACCACAGTGATTCCTCCGGTTGTGCGGGTCTCCGTGTATCGCCCCATCTCTTTCAGAGTCTGCTCGAAATATTTCAAGCCTTCGGCGGTGTCTGTCGCCCACATCAGCAGGTGATGCCCGAGGCCGCCGGAGTGGCGCTCCTCCCGCTTGCCACGCTCGATGAGGTAGAGCTGGAAGCCTCCGGGTGCGAGGAGGAGGGCCGCCTCGCCCGAGCGGATGGTCTCCTCACACCTGAACAGGTCCCGGTAGAAGTTCACGGACCTGTCCAGTTCTGCCACGAACTGGACAGATGACGCGACCCTTGCTGAATACCCCATCCAGCCATTGTTGACCTGCCCGCGGGATATGGCCAGTGTTCCGGACGGCACTTCAGCTTCCGCTGCCCCGCCCCTGCTGACGGCCGTGACGGAGTGAGCGTGTCCCTCGTCCGCCAGGACGGCACCAATGCATCCACCCTCGGCGACTGAAAACGAGCACAAAAAACCTGCCGGGAACTGGAAACCAAGTACGGCCTCGAAGAGCTCTCCAGTATGCAGGGCACCCGCGGCTACGACCGGGCAGAGAAGGCCACCGCCGTCCGGCCGTCGCCCGCGACACCGGACTGCTGGTACGCCCCGCGATATGCCAAGAACACCACTGACGTCATCGTTGGGTACTCCGTATCGGAACGCCCCAAGCAAGGGGAGCGCCCGTTCTGGTTCGGCGGCGGCATGCTCGCCTCCGATTTGAAGCTCGGTGCCCTGCGTGAAGAATGGACGGACTCACCGCACCTGGCCACCGAGGCCGCCGCGGAAATGGAACGCCTCCGCGCGCAACAAACGCAAGGTCTCCAGAACCGGGCCCGCGAACGCAACACCTTCAGCAAATGTGTGGGTGGAGTACACCCGCAACGCAACAGCGCTGGTTGAAAAGCTGCGCGTACTACCGCCGGAATAAGAACCGCCGCCACAATGTTCGTTTCCTGTGTGAAGAACATCGGGTTCCTGTCCTTCGGCCATTGGACCGACCACCCGGAGTCGGGCACGCGCACAGCGTCGGACGCGCTGTTGCAGGCGATCGACCTCGCGGTCGCGGCCGAGGAGCTGGGGGCGGACGGCGCCTACTTCCGCGTCCACCACTTCGCGCAGCAATACGCCTCCCCGTTCCCGCTGCTTGCTGCGATCGGGGCACGGACAAGTCGCATTGAGATTGGTACCGCTGTGATCGACATGCGCTACGAGAACCCGCTTTACATGGCGGAGGAGGCCGGCGCGGCCGACCTGATCTCGGGCCGCCGACTGCAGCTGGGTATTAGCAGGGGTTCACCCGAGCAGGTCATCGATGGGTGGCGTCACTTCGGCTTCGTCCCGGCCGAGGGCGAGTCGGACGCGGACATGGGCCGCAGGCACACCGAGCGTCTGCTTGAGGTGCTCACTGGCGAGGGCTTCGCGGCGCCCAATCCCCGCCCGATGTTCCCGAACCCGCCGGGGCTGTTGCGCGTGGAGCCGTACTCGGAGGGCCTGCGTGATCGTATCTGGTGGGGTTCGGGCTCGAACGCCACGGCCATCTGGGCCGCGAAGCTCGGGATGAACCTGCAGAGCTCCACGCTCAAGGACGACGAGAGCGGCAAACCGTTCCACGTCCAGCAGGCTGAGCAGATCGAGCTCTACCGGCAGGCCTGGAAGGAGGCCGGGCACGAGCGGGAGCCGCGCGTCTCGGTCAGCCGCAGCATCTTCGCACTGACGGACGAGCGCGACTGGCAATACTTCGGCCGCGACCGCTACAGCTCTGACCAGGTGGGCAACATCGACGAGAAAACGCGCGCGGTTTTTGGCCGGTCCTACGCGGGTGCCCCGGACGAGCTGGCCGCGAAGCTGGCCGAGGATGAGGCGATCGCCACGGCAGACACACTGCTGCTCACGGTCCCGAACCAGCTCGGCGTTGACTACAACGCTCACGTCATCGAGTCGATTCTGAAGTATGTGGCGCCACAGCTGGGCTGGCGCTGACCCCTCGCGGCAGATTCCCCCCAGTACGGAAGTTGCGGTTAATTTGGCTGTGTTGACGCTCCAACCAGACTCGCGACCCGGCCGGCATCCCCTACGTTCCGCGCCAGCAGTACTTCGGCAAGGCCAACGCTGCCGAACGTATCCCCGGCCAAGTACAACAAGGGGAATTAGTTAGGCCGATGGGTAGGCAAGCTGCCGCGCAAGCCTGCCCCCGAGAGTTCGTGGGGGGCCCTGCACCCTGGCGCGGGTCTCGGAAAGCTGGTGGCTTACTTGCGCGAGGCGGGGTGCTCATCGCCGATGTGCCGGATGGTGGGCTTGTCTCGGTCTTCGACGCGGACGTCGCCGGGTGCGTGGAGGGTGGTTGCGCGCATGAGGAGATAGGGCCTTCCAGGGTTACTGAGCTTGTTACAAGAGGGGTGAAGCGGGCCGGTTCAGCGGCCTTCGAACTCGTCGTCGGTGATCTGTTCGCCCCACCAGGAGGCGATCTCGGCGCCGTCGTCGGCTTCCAGGAGGACAAGGTGTTCCATGAACACGCCGGGAGCCGCGGCGTGCCAGTGCTCTTCGCCGGGGGCGTGTAGAGGGTCTGGCCGGGGTGGACTTCGATGATGTTCCCGTCACGGTCCCCGAACCTGGCGATCCCGTCGGTGACATGCAGGTACTGGCCGCGGGCGTGGGAGTGCCAGGCGGTGCGGGCGCCGGGCTGGAAGCGTACCTTGGCCATGGTGGCGCGCTGCTCGGGCCCGTGCGGGGCAGCGATAACGTCCAGCCACACTCCGCCGGGGAACTGTGCTTCCGGGTTCAGGATGGTCTCGCGCTGGGGTTCGATGATCATGATTTTTCCTTTCAGCCGGTGCTATTTAGTGAGGATGCGCTGGGCGAGGGTGAGGGCGGAGACCGCGCGCGGCCAGCCGGCGTAGAACGCGACGTGGGTGATCGCTTCGATGATCTCGTCCTTTGTCAGGCTGTTTGCGATGCCCATGGGGATGTGCGCTTCGAGCTGCTCGATGTTGCCTGCCGAGACGAGGCTGCTGATCGTGGCAAGGCTGCGGTCGCGGCGGGAGAGTTCGGGCCGGGACCACACCTGGTCGAAGAGCACGTCGTCAGTGAGGGATACGAAGGTGGGGGCGAAGTCGCCCATCATCTTCTGCATGGGGGTCTGTTCGTTGTCGGTCATCACGGTTTCTTCTTTCTGACGTGTTGGGCTGGAGCCTAGATTTTCGGCTGTTGGCGTCCGTCGCCCGATGCGAACTGCTTCTTTCCGTCTCCAACGTTGACGTTGGTAACCAATGTAGTACTGTTGAAGCAAGAAAGCAACGCCAACGTTGGAAAAATGGGAGGAGTCTCCATGGCATGGGACGTTGAAGGCACTAAACGCAAGATCATCGATGCGGCGACACGGGAGTTCACCGTCCGCGGCCCCGACGGGACCACGATGGAGCGGATCGCGAAGCTCGCGGGCGTGAACAAGGAGCGCGTCTACAACTACTTCGGCAGCAAGCCGGAACTCTTCGAAGTCGTCCTGCGAGAGAAGCTGGCCGTCGTCGCCCAGACCGTGCCCGTGGACTCCTTCACTCCCGACGGAATCGGTGAGTACGCCGGGAGACTCTTCGACTACAACTGCGAACATCCGGAACTCGTCCGCTTGGTCCTTTGGGAGGCGCTCTCATTCACGACCCAGGTTCCCGAGGAGCAGCAACGCCACGACTATTACGCGCAGAAGACCCGTGCATTCGGTGAGGCGCAAACGTCCGGAACCGTCCAGAGCAATATCCCGCCGGATCATCTGAATTTCCTGCTGCTCGCTCTCGCAGGATACTGGGCGGTCTTACCGCAGGTCGCGCGGATGATGACCGGCGCTGACGTCACCGACCAGGCCGAGACGACGCGCCGCCGCGCCAGCGTCGTCGAGGCCGCCCGCCGGCTCGTGGAATCCTAGGCCTCCACGCCGCCAGCCAGTTACGCAGCGAAGGAAAGACGCTAAAAGAAACGGCGCAGCGGCTTAGCGAAAACACCTCATCATTAACCGGGCGTTGAGCCGAGCCGACGAGTGTTAGTTAGCTGACCGTACTCTTTCCTGCTGCCACGGACTGATCACGGAAGACCGCCAAAGAGCGATCAAATGTACATCTTGCGGAGGCATGCCGGGCGCAGTGAACTGGTTTTTGCGCCGCTTTCGTACGGGAATCAAGGTCACGGATGCCATTTAGCGCTGCGAAAACACCGCCGTTTACTGCTGCAACATACGGTTAACCGGCAATGGCGGCTAAACGGCCGCGCAAGGACGTTATCGGACGGGCGCGGACTCTTGGGGTGTGTATGACTGGAGTGTTTCGGCGAGGGCTTTAGCGATGGGGGTTGCCGTCAGGCCGAGCTTGTCAGCGATTTTCCTGCTGCCGACGATGAAAGGCTCCTCGAATTGGTACTGCATCTTAAGGTGTTCACGGCTGAGGCCGCGCAGGAGCAGCGGCGGCATGGATCGGAGCCTGATGCGGGGCTGGCCGGCAAGTTTGAAGATCATGTCGACGAGTTCCCTGGTCGGCGTTGTTTGCGCGGGTTTCCGTTAGCGGGTGTCCGTCGGGGCGCCCGTACACATAGACGTTTTCCATGCTGACCAGGCGGGCGCCAGTGCTTTCGGCGGCGGCGAGAACGCCGGATTGCAGGGCGGGGAACTGTGTGCCCCATTCAGGGTACGGCGGGTTCAGGGTCTGATAAACGACGGCGGCCCCGCGGGCTGCGTCGGCAGCAAACGTGGGATCGCTGGCGTCCCCGCGGGCAACTTCGATGCCATCGGGAACGCGTGCCTGTCCTGACCGGTTCACGAGCCGGACGGCCTGGCCGCGGCGCCGGAGTGCATCGAACGTGGCGAGACCGATGGCTCCGGTGCCGAAGATGACATGCAGTCCCGTGCTCATGCTGTTGCCGCCGCGGCCGGTCCGCGGCGCTGTTTCATCGCGGACCCGACGGGTATGAGGACCTGGAGCAGGAGGCCCGCGATCGCGGTAACGACGAGTGCTCCGCTGGCACCGAAGACGATGAATTGCTGGCCGACCTGGATCATGAAGAGGGTGGTGACAGTCCACCCCAGTGCCCACAATGCTGGCATGGCCGCGGCCCAGACCCAGCGCCGGTGCGCCCGGCGGGGCAGCGCCAACGCCTGTGCGGAACCGAGAACGAGGCCGTTGATGGCACCCATCAGGGCAAGATCAGTGAGGGAGGTGCGGTAGTTGACGGCGACGGCGCCGAGGAAAAGTCCTGCGCTCATGCCGATGGCAGTTGCGGGTATCCACTTGAGGGCCTGCAGCCGGTGACTGCTGGTGTGCGTCTGGCCGGCGCCGATGATGAGCCCGGCGATCGCTCCGCCGGCCAGGGCTGCCAACGGACCGTCCACGCGTCCCACGACCGCGCTTCCGGCGAACCCGGCCAGCGGCAGGGCAAGGAACCCTGCCGTCCAGAATAGCCAGCTGCGAAGGAACGTCGTTCGGGATTCTTGGATGCGGTTCATGGGGCTAATTCCTTTTGCCGGTCGTTGGCTGCCGGGGTTCTGGTGGTGCTGAGGGTGAGGGAGTGACGGAGGGCGCGGTGGCTGTGGGGCTAGCGCGGCGGGCGGAGCGGATCAGGATGCAAACGCCCAGTGCGGCCACCCACAATCCCCAGCCGGTGCTGCCGAGGAGGCCGGCCAGGTCCCAGACGGGGAATCCTGGGACTGCTGTGGCAAGGATGTCGCCCTGGTTGAGCAGGTAGATGATGCTGACGAGGAGTCCGGCGGCACCTAGCCACCGCGGGAAGATCCCGCTGCGCAGGATGACCACGCTGAGGGTGACTGACCACGCGATGATCAGCAGCTGGCCCAGGTGTTCTCCCAGCAGCGCCCCGCCGAACTGGTGCTGGGCCGTCCAGGCGGCGTCCACCGCCGCCCGTGTCGGGGCATCTCCCGTGACGTAGGAGCCGGCGAGGGGCGGAACGACGAACACCCAGCGCAGGAACCCGATCAGGGACAGGAGCACCGAACCGGCACCAGCGTAGGTGGCGACGCGCAGGGCCGGATGATCGCGGAGGCCGAGTGCCGCGGGTAGCAACAGGACCGGTACGGCAAGCAGCCCGTACGTCCAGGCCGTCGCGAACCAGGTCCAGACCAACCCGGGTCCGCCGGCCGAGAAGGCCGGCAGCACAACGCTGGTCGGTTCCCGCAGGATGTCCGGCCAGTCAAACGTCACCGAGAGGGTCGTGGCAGCCGCGGCAAACGCAAGGGAGCTCACGACAAACAATGCACCGGTAACCCGTAGGAGGTTCCTGCCCGCGTAAGTGGTGGTCATGATGTCCGTCTTCCAGAGAATGTTGCACGCCGTACAAATACTGTACGGTGTACAAAGACTGTACGCCGTGCAGGAGATTGTCAAGAGAGGACCCGAAACGATGACGTCACCAGCCCGCAGATCCAGGCCCGGACCCCGCCGTGCCCTCACGGAAGAGGAGATCCTGGAGGCCGCACTGGGCCTTCTGGATGAGGGCGGCATGAAGGCGGCCTCGATCCGGGGCATCGCTGCGCGGGTGGGGGTGGCCCCGAACGCGGTCTACACGTACTTTCCCGACAAGGCCGCGGTGGTCCAGGCGATAGTCGAGCACCTGCTCGGGCAGGTGGATCATGCGGTCTTCGCGGACCGTGAGGTGCCATGGCGGCAAAGAATTGAAGCTCTCGCCCTGGAGCTGCGGGAACGTCTCACCCCACACCCTGGAGCGGTCAGCCTGATGATCGGCGGGCCCATGCACGGCGCGCACGCACTCGCTCTGAACGAACGCCTCATTGGGATTCTCGTGGGCACCGGCCTCACCCCGGAGGACGCTGCGAAGGCGGCCTACCTGCTGATCGTTTACGTCTTCGGCTCGATCGCCCTGGAAGTCGCGGAGGCCGGAGAAACGCACAGGTTGCCCCCGGAAGCAGAACGGATAGCAGCACGCCAAGCCGGCTTTTCCGCCATCCCGGCCGAAACCCACCCGCACTCCTCCGCGGCAGCAGCCACGATGGCCGGCTACATCTCCACCGAGCAATACATATGGGGACTCCGTAAAGTGCTGGACGGCATCAGTGCTGGGCTAACTTCAGAGTCGGCCCCGCTGATGACCTTGGAGCGTTGACTGGGTTGAATAGCCAGAGCGCCAACCAGAGCACGGATCCTGCAAGGACCGCAAGTGCGGAGTCGAGGACAATCTCGGGCGCCAGGTTGCGTAATCCGATGGGAATCGACGCCAATGCATAGGCCGCGGTCGGAATCTTAGGTGCTGCTCCATCTCTGAAGAGCGCGATGCAGAACAGCAGCGAGCCTGCGAGGAACACCACCGAAGCAACCAGGAACGCAATCCCCAGCGGACCGGACCGCAAGGACGTGATGGTTGAAGCGTCGAGTTGTGCGAAAACCAGGTTGATCACCCATTCCGTTCCGGTGGCCGCCGCGAGTCCCACAAGATTCACGCCGACTGCGATCGCGGCAAAGCGTCTTGTCGTGCGTAACGCGACCTGCGCTATCCCGACGATCAGGACAATCGCGAGGGCCTGGGCCAAGGGCGCTACCAACTGGGTGAGCGGACTGAGGGGTATCAATCCGGCCCGCTTGCCGGCATTGACGAAGAGGATTGCGGACGCGAGTATGCCCGCGATTGCTGCAAACCTGAGAGGAAAATTGGTGGAACTATTCTTGGGTGTAGTCACGAGCGTTCCAATGCCTTTCTAGGTTCGGCTCGCCGTCGGTGAGCGACGAGGTTCGCACTGTTCGTACCGCAGGTACGCGGCGGTGCTCATCGCGCAGGTTCTGGTCGGGGCTCAACGGGTCGGCGGGAAGGCCGGGACACGCCCGCGGATCCCTGGGTGCGGCGGTAGATGAAGTATTCGGCAACCGCGAGGCTGATCACCCAG
The DNA here is from genome assembly GCF_030817195.1 of Arthrobacter globiformis. Classification (NCBI taxonomy): domain Bacteria; kingdom Bacillati; phylum Actinomycetota; class Actinomycetes; order Micrococcales; family Micrococcaceae; genus Arthrobacter; species Arthrobacter globiformis. The sequence goes on from NZ_JAUSYZ010000001.1 coordinate 2,701,216, forward strand.
GATGCCCCTATTAGTAGCGCGCGGGTCAGCTCGTCAACCGGTCCTACCAGCAGGATCCAGGGAATGGTCACTACAACAATGGTTCCCTGGGCAATGCCGATGGCGTACGCCCGGGACATCCACTCACTGTGCCGGACGTAGTTCCGGCGCCGTATGGCGATGAATCCCAGGACAATGCTCACCACCATGGCCGAGCCGAAGACCAGCCGAAGGACGAGAAGAAACGGCCCGTCCAGGGGCGGGAGGTCGTAGAAGACCGCCATCCACAGACCGGACAGGGCAGCAAGGAGGCCGGCGGGGGCAAGGATGCGTCCGGCGATGCGGTGCCAGCTGGTCCGGCCGTGCTTGCCCCGGCGAAGTGAGGGAACGAACTGAAACGCGCCAAGCAGCAGGTACACGGTGACGGTGGGTATGTGGATCAGTACGGGGATGGGCGAGTCGAAGAACCGGGCGTTATCCGGTGTGACCTCGCCTCCTGTGAGGCTGGTCAGGCGTACTGCCCCGGCGATTACCGGGACGAGGCTGAGGAGGATCAGGGCGGCGGGCACGAGCCAGCGGGCCCGAGGCTTTCGACGGGAGCGGAGAAGGGTTTCGGGTGTCATGATGTCGCTCTCTGGCTGGTGCGCTCACGCACTGTCCGGGGTTGTCCGTCCAGGAACCCCCAGAGTCCCTTCGCTCGTACTGGAAACGGGTGCGGCCGTTGCGAGCCCCGGTTTCATCACACGGCCGTGGGCGAGGTCGCAGGCGTCAGCGGGGGATCGAGTGGGCCTTGGTCGAGCCGGAACGGCGGGTACTTGTCGCTCATCAGGGCCGCGTAGGTGATGGTTCAAAGGGTCCATCGGTTGATGCCCATGAGCAGGTCGAAGATGCCAGGACGGTAGACGCCAGTGAAGAGCAGGATGACCGCGGCGATGCACACCAGCAGGCTAAGCAGCGAAATGCTCGCCGTCGATGAGGATGTCAGGCTTCCGGTGAGGGCGGCGACGATGAGCAATTGCGGCAGGGCGAACAGCCAGGACTTGAACAGGACCTTCCAGCGGGAAAGCTTCAGCGGGTAGGCAACATCTAATTCCGCCGGGTAGTCGCTGCGGGCGAGCGTGAAGGGCGGATAGTGATCCGTTCCAAGGACGCCATAGGCGTAGAACGTCACCCGCCAGTTCCAGCGCAGGACTCCGACCGTGAATTGGAAGAGCGAGGCCGGGTATCGGCCGGTGAACAGGATCGCAAACCCGGCTGCCACTGTCACGACGAGGAACGCGATCCACAGCAGCGCCAGGATGATGTAGTGGGGGATGACCAGGATCCACTTGACCAGCCAGAGCCACCGCGAAAGGTCGGGGTCAAGGTGCCCGGTAAGTTCGGATGGCTCGTTTCCGCCCCGGTCCGCTTCCTGGGAAGCCCCGGGCGCGATCCCTCCTCCCAGGCCTGCTGCCCCCACAATGATCAGGAGCAGGGATACGCCGACTGCGAGTAGCGCGGCAGTGAGACCTTCCGGTCCCCACGGAGGTGAACGATAGGCCGACAGCACACCCACCGCGGCGAGTCCGAGCAGGACCCCCACAGTCAGGACAGCCATGGGGAGCGCGGGCATTCTGGCTACTGGCGAGTCGGGACCCCGGGGAGAATTGCCGGGCATTGACGTGGACATGGCGTGCTTCTTTCATAAGGGCTGACGGCTGGAGTGCCAGGAGCCGGTGACCGGACTAGCGGTTCCCAACAGCACCCACTTCGTACGCCGTACGATCACCGTAGCGTACTTAGTACGAAAAAGCGATAGGCAGAGGTGTTTTCGACCGGGTGAAAGGTCGGTGGCAGTTGGGAGGGAGTCGCGCCCCGGTCAGTCCGGGGCTGCGGACCAGAAGCCTCTGCGGTGATGGTAGATTTCCGTGCTCGTGCACACGGCAAGGACGCGGACCGCCTTCACCTTGGGACAGCATCGCTCTGCACTGCCCCTGATGCCGGGTGCCCGATTAGGAGAACGCCGGTGACACTTTCCAATGCCGGCTGAGGCGCACGTGTCGTCGGCGTATCGGCCCTGCGGCGGCCGGGAGCTTCGCTTCACATGCCGGCCGGCTGATCGCCGGCATCAGTGCCGGGACCGGGGATCGCCCGGGCGAGTCCGTCGAGTATGACGTTCAGGCCGAAGTCGAACTCGTCCCCGAAGTCGTACCCGGCTTTGAGGACGTGCTCGGTGGCGATCTCCACGAGATGAGGGTACTGCCCCTGGGAGAAGAGTTCGACGATGGATGCGGTCACCTCGGCAGCGGCGTCCGGGCCGTGGAACGGCAGGGCGGCTTCCTGGAGCGCGGCTCCGTAGATGTAACTGTCAAGCAGAGCATAGGCGTGGGCTGTCATCTGCACCGAGAATCCCGCGGCCCGCAGGGTGGCGAGGGTCGCCTCATGGTGGCGAAGGGTGGCAGGGCCGGGTGAGGTGCGGGTCTCCAGCAGTCCGACGGCCCACGGGTGGCGCTTGAGCGCCTGCCGGACCGAGTGCGCTCTTTCGTGCATTTCTTTCCGCCACTCGCCGGCAGGGGAGGGGGGATCGATTTCACTGAAGACGGCATCCACGATGCCGTCCAGAATCTCTTCCTTGTTGGCCACGTAATGGTAGAGCGACATGGGTTTCGTGCCCATGCTGGCCGCCAGTGACCGGATGGTCAACCCGGCGATTCCTGACTCATCCGCGAGGACCAGGGCGCAGCCAAGCACCCTTTCCCGACTGAGCGGAATGCGTTGCGGGGACAGGCTTTGCGTGGTCGTTGACATCAGGGGGCTCCGGCCGTATCGGTTTAGTACTATGTACGCTACCATGGCCGTACAGTGTACGAAACAGGCGCTGTGAACCCATATCGAAGGGAAAACGCCATGGCATCCCACGGTCAGAAGGTCAGGCAAAGTCCACACCCAGCGTCCGCAGGGGAAACGCCGATGCGGGCCATCGTGCAGGAGGCCTACGGGTCCGCCGACGTCCTGCACTTGGCACACATTGCCCGCCCGGCCATCGGCGAGAAGGAAGTTCTGGTCCGGGTGCACGCGGCGGGACTGGACCGGGGCACCTGGCATGTCACCACCGGCCTGCCCTATGCGTTACGGATGGTCTACGGGATCCGCGCCCCCAAGAACCCCGTCCCCGGGCTGGATCTTGCCGGCACCGTTACGGCAGTCGGAGCAGCAGTGACCAGGTTCTCCGTAGGGGACGAGGTCTTCGGCTTCGGAAAAGGTCCGTTCGCCGAGTTCGCTGTCGCGCGTGAAAACAAACTCGCCCGCAAACCGGTCAACCTCACTTTCGAACAGGCCTCGGTGGTCCCGGTCTCGGCCAGCACCGCCCTGCAGGCACTCCGCGCCGCGGGTCCTGTAACCCGGGGACAGAAAGTACTGATCCTGGGCGCCTCCGGCGGCGTCGGCAGCTACGCCGTGCAGCTGGCCAAGGCGGCCGGGGCCGAGGTGACCGGGGTGTGCAGTACGACCAAACAGGACCTGGTGCGCTCCTTCGGCGCTGAGCACGTCATTGACTACACACGGCAGGACTTCGCCGACGGCACCGAACACTATGACCTGATCCTGGACATCGCCGGGAACCCGACTCTCGCCCGCCTCCGCCGTGCGCTCACCCGCACCGGCACGGCCGTCATCACAGGCGGGGAAGAAGGCGGATCCTGGACCGGCAGCATGGACCGGCAGCTCCGCGCCCTGGTCCTGTCTCCGTTCATCAGCCAACGGTTGACCATGGTCATGGCCAAGCAAAGCGCAGCGGACCTCGAGCACCTTCGCGGACTCATCGAAGCCGGCACCCTCAAATCGGTCATCGACCGTACCTACACCCTGGACCAGGTCCCGGAAGCCATGCGCTACTTCGACGCCGGCAAAGCCCGCGGAAAAATCGCCATAACCATCTAAGCCCCACCCCGTCAGAGCCTCGTAGACAGCTCCTGACAGATCTTTGTTCCAACGGTAGAGCCGTATTGCGTCCAAGAGGGTGCCGGCTTCGCCTGCTACGGATTACTGAGGGTTTCGCGGCCAGGCGCTGCGGAGCCTTCAGCCGTTAAACCAAGAATGCAGGAGTCTTACCATCGGTCTACCGCTGGCGGATTTGGTCGAGCAGAATGAGGCAAATGGGCCAGATGTTTGCGCGCCACAAGCTCACGGGACTGCCCGATGAGGAAGCGGACGGGGCGGTCAAGCTCGGAGTTCGAATCCGGTTTTGAGAAGAGATACCGCATGCCTGCGGCTATCCAGAGTGTGGCGGACTGGCAGTTGTGAAACCTGCCGGAAGCCGTTCCTCGTCCCCTCGGAAGCTCGCCGCGAACGGCAATCAGCACCAAACTGCTGCTCACGAACCAAATGCAAGCTTCGGTCGAGAGTGCTATCGGCCGGGGGACCGTTGGCTATTCTGCAGATTAAGGCGCATGCTGATCAGGAGGACAGCCGTGAGATTGAAGCCGAAAATGTATTCGTAAGTGGCGGTCTCGCGCAGTACCCAGGCCCCCTGGCCAGCCAATCACCGGTCCGGGCTCCGTTGGAGCCGTCATGCAGTCGGCGGTTTCGATGGCGGTAAACACGCTGCGGCCTCCGGAGCATACATCCGCTTCTGACAGGCACCTCCACGATAAGACTCCAGGTAGTTGTCGTGGACCCTCTAGAAAACGAAGCGATCCTCGCGTCGTGTCCTGCGTGGGCCGTCGGCGAAAGTCTTTCCCACCTTCAGTCGCTGCCCCCGTCCCCGCGACCTGACTGAACCCAGGACTCAAGCCCTTGCCCTACATCGCCGTAACCCGGTTCTGCCCCCAGCTCTGACGTTCCCGTGACAGAGAGCCGAAATGTTCGGAGAGATGACTGTGTCCGTTTCATGCTGGCGGACAAAATAGGGAAAGCCCCTGGGGAGGGGCTTTCTGCGTGTTGGACAGGTGATGTTTGGTATTGGCCAGGGTGATGCGTTCCTCCTCCCTGGGCGCTGTGCGCCCTGCCGGTTTCCGTAGTTAGAGACTTTAATATTTGCCGCGTTGATCGTCCAGCGACACGACCAAGAATTTCCGGCGCCAATGCTTGGACTTCCCTCTATCGCGCTTCTGGGCCGAAGTCGCGCTGTCAGGCTCAGCCGGGCGCACTGGGATCAGCGGACAACTGTTCCGACGCCGGACCTACCCTCGGTCGTCAAAAACGGCGCCGTTTCTGACCTGTGCCCGGCACGCCTCCCAAAAATTTTGTGGAGTTTGGCGATAAATGTCAGCCCTCATCTGGGCGAGAGCATCGAGGAGGATGCGCGCCGTTCCGTCGACCGGCTTACGGACGCCCGTCCATCTGTGATTCCCTGCTGTTCCCCGGCAATTAGGCTCGTCAATATGGGGAATGAATCTATCCGAGCCGCATACGGGGCACGTGCCGCCGAGTACACGCGCATTCTTGGTTCCATTGAGGACGCGCACGAGCTGGATCGGCAACGCATCCGACGTTGGGCAACGGGTTGTGACGGCAAACTCATCGACGCCGGGTGTGGTCCCGGTCACTGGACCAACTTTCTGTACCAACATGGCGCGACTGTGGAAGGGGTTGACCTTGTTCCCGAATTCATAGAGAACGCCCGAGTACGCTTTCCCGATGTGCCTTTTCGTGTTGCCTCCTTCCACAACCTGGGCGTGCCAAATGGATCACTGCACGGATTGCTGGCCTGGTACTCCCTAATTCATATGCCACCGAATGAGTTGTCCGTGGCGCTCAGAGAGATCGCTCGTGCTCTTGTAGGAGGCGGGCGGCTACTCGTTGGTTTCTTCGAGGGTGCCCCGGCGGAACCTTTTTCACACGCGGTTACAACGGCGTACCTCTGGTCTGTCGAGCAGGCGCGGCATCTGCTGAATGAAGCAGGCTTCGATGTGCTCGAAGTGGAGAGCCGCCAAGACCCCGGCAACCGGCCCCATGCCGCGATAGCGGCCACCCTTCGGTAAGGGATGGGTGAACGAGGCGTTCCCGGAGTTTCAAGGGAAGCTGGCCTGCTTCGGCTTTGATTGGCTGGGACGGCAATTCGCGCTCGATCCTTTTCGTGGATCCGCGCCGGACCTCGAAGTGCTCATGCTTGAACCTGGCACCGCGGAAGCCCTCGAAGTCCCGGTCGCCTTTTCCCGGTTCCATGATGCTGGCCTGGAAGACTACTACGACGCCTGCCTGGCGCCGGAATTTTTTGCTGAATGGATGGCAGCCAGACAGGAGCCGCTGCGCTTCCCTGAATGCGCCGGCTACAAGGTTCCGCATTTTCTCGGAGGCGAAGACAGCACTTCGAACCTCGAAGTCTCGGACACCGAGGTCTACTGGTCACTGATGGGCGCCCTGCGGCTGGCCACCCGGAACCTCGAACCAGGGACGCCGATCCTTGGAGCCGACCTCTCGGATTGAGTCGCGGGCCCGATGACGGTCCCGCGGATGCCTAGCCGGCTCTGGGGCCCGTCGCCCTGCTCTTTCGCAGAAGGACGGCGAAGAATGCTGCAACTATGGCGCCGAAAATCCCTGCAAGCAGGCTCGACCAATGGATCACTGGGAGTTTGGTGAGTACGAAGTTGAGATTCGTCAGGGAGGAAACTGCTGCGAACGCTGCCGTGGGAATGAAGACTCTGGTCTTACACGTCCTCTGAAACCCCCCATTATTTCGGCTACCCACGCAACCGACGTCGAGCCAAGCCTACCGGGGGTCGCAGCCGGCGCCGGCCGGGATTGCCGTTACATTGCTGGGTTCGGAGTTTCGCGTTTACGGTTCTGGCCACATGATCGAGCAGGCCGATCTGCCGGAAGGAGTACGGCGTCCGCGCTGCGACCATCTCAACGACGACGAGACGGCGGGAGTGTTCGACGTGATCAGGTCGGAGAGTGGCGGCCTCGGGGAGCTCTCGGAAAGGCTGCGCGCCGCCCTGCGGTAGATCCACTCGTTTAGCGATGTGGGATCGATGGTGAGAAACTCATGGACCTGGACCGGGCAGGCATCTCGTGGAGGCTGGATCCCCGGCTTCCCGCGGACCAGCAGGCGGGGGAGCGGGTCTATGCCCGGAACGACATCGACCGCGGGCACCTGGTGCGCCGCTCCTCTGCCGTCTGGGGCGACACCGTGGCTGAGGCCCAGCTCGCCAATGAGGACACCTTCCACTACACGAACGCCACCCCGCAGGCCGCCAAGTTCAACCAGGGCATGGAACTCTGGCTGGGCATCGAGGACTACCTCCAGGAACACGCCGCCCAGTACCGCAGACGCGTCGTGGTCTTCACCGGCCCGATCTTCAGCGCCCTTAATCCGGTCTACCGGGGCGTGGACGTTCCGCTGCGCTACTTCAAGGTGGGACAGGGTCCCGGGGGCGGTATTTCTTCAAGGGCCATCACCTTTGGCGTTTGTTGGTGTGCATGGTGGTTCGTAACCTTGTCATGGGGGTTCCCGGGCGTTAGGGCATGACTTCGCTGACGAGGCGGCCGTCTTCCCTGCGGAATGTCTGCCGTTCATCCATCAGGGGCGTCGTTGCGACACGGATCGCTTGCCGGTCAGGGTGGCGCGTGCGAGCGGTGGTACCGGCTTGGCGCTACGTTGGCATTATTGAGTATGGTCAGCAATCTCCGCGTAGCCGAAGACCTTGACAGCCGGTTGGAGCAGCTTGCGGCTGAGGAACACACCTCCAAGTCCGCGCTCCTGCTTCAGGGGCTGAATTGGTTTTGCAGCGCCACGCGCATCGTCGTGAGATCGGTGAAGTTCTGGACGTTGTACTGCTCTCCAGTCTTGATGATGGGTGACAATGTACTGCGCATTGAGGACGCGCTCCAGGTTGTTGCCCGGCAGAGCTGATAAAGGATGACCGGACACTGCTCGGCGCTCCTCAGGTGCATTCCACCGCCGGTGCTCCCTTTGTGCCGGAAGTTACTCGGCGATGTCCTCGGCCCACAGTTCGCGGTGTTTGTCCTGAAAGGAGCGCATCATCTCGACGCACCGGGCATCATTCAACACCACCACTTCGACGCCGCGTGAGCGCAGAAGATCGAATTCTCCTGGGAACGTCCTGGCCTCGCCCACCACTACGCGCGGAATCTTGAACTGGATAATGGTCCCAGTACACATCGCACATGGCGCCAGGGTGGTGTAAAGCGTAGTGTCCCGGTAACTCTTCTGGCGTCCGGCGGCTCGCAGCGCGGACATCTCGCCGTGCGCGATTGGATCGCCATTCTGGACACGCACGTTGTGTCCGCTGGCAATCACTTCGCCGCCCCGGGCCAATGCAGCTCCGATGGGAATGCCGCCCTCCCGGAGGCTCTTTTGTGCGGCTTCGTATGCAGCTTCGAAAACCGGGTCTGTGGTGGTTCCCTGAGTTTCGTTCATGGTGCAGTCTAAAGCGGGATGTATCTGGATTGCCGGTGGATCCTCATGTGCGTTTCCCCGCAGGTGCACCCGAAAGTCCAACAGGCTGTTGGACACCCCCCGGGGGCCGCACTCCGTTTGCCCCTGTCTCGGCCACGTACGGGGTAGCAGTGGAGCGTCGATAGGAGGGCGGCTCCAGACAGTATGAGGTACATGGACTATGGGGGATCATTCGGAGGAGGATCATAGGCTTCTGCGATTTTGGCCCGGACGACCGCGCAGCCCTTGGCCGGATGCGCCAACCGGTCCGCCGCGGTCAACGGGACCAGGACCCTTTGGTGCGCGACGAACCTGTCAGTGGCCCGGTAAAAAGAGCTCACGGCGCCCGGCCACCCGTCACGACGAAGCACCATAACAGGGTCGATCCGGAAATGACCGCGCAGGTGTCAGCGCCGGTCGCGGGCTGGGGCCAGAAAAGTGGACAGTCGATAGGGGTCACGTCTGATGCTCAAAAAGGCTTGACGATGCGCGCGTCACGCTCAGTGCCGAGTGGACAAGCCGCGCCCACCGGTCACGCCACTCTATGACCGGAGCGGCTGTTCTCTTCGCACCAGCAGCAAGATCAACGCGTAGAGTCTTCACTCCGTCACTTTGGCGAGCACAGAAACCCCACAAACCTGACGTCACTTACTTATCGGCCCTATGTCGTTCCTCTGAAGCAGTCCGGCTGAATGTCGTCGTCACGATGAAATCCAAGACTGTCACGAGATTGTGTCGCCCATCGGACTTGCGCTGGCCCATCTGCGTGCTCCGTGGACAGCCCGCCGGCCGCCACTGGTACGAGGCGGCCGAGGGTGACGCCCCCCGGGGACCTGGAGCGTGAGCGCGTGGTCCTGCCGAAGCCCCCGCAGAGCCGTGATCGGTGGGTGTTAGAACAGCTTCTCCACAACCGCGTGGGTGAGTTCGTGGATGACCCCGGTTCGCGCCGGAATGTCCGCCGTGCTCCTGCCCAGGGTGTACAACACGAAGACGTAGGCCCGGCCGCCCTGGACCAGGATGCTGGCGTCGTGCAGGTACCCGTTCAGCAGCCCGTACTTGTGGAACACGGTGATGGCGGGTGGAACGGCGGCGGGGATGAGGGTCTCGTAGTTCGTGTGTTGCATGTAGGAGAGCAATTGGTTCGCGTGGCCCGTGCTGATCAGGCGCCCCGTGTACAGCAGATAGAGCAGTGTTGCCGTCTCCGCGGGGGACAGCTCGTTGAGGGTTCTATAGTAGGAAATCCCGAGGGCTGCGGCGTAATCGTGGATCCGTTGGTTGCCGATGGCGCGAAGAATTAGTGCCCAGGATTGGTTGTTGCTCTGCTGGATCATCTGGTGGATCTGGTAGGCGGCGGTATGGCCGCCCATCGGTGCCGTGAGGGACAGGAGGCCCCGTTCGGCGTAGTGGTAGTACGCGGCCGCCGCCAGGATCTTCCCTGTGCTGGCCGCTACGAACTTTCCCTGGACGCCGTATGTGTGGATGACGCCGTCCGACATGTCAATGAGGGCGACGCCGAGCTGGTATTGGGGGTAGGTGCTGATGATGGCGTTGAGCTGTTTCCGGAGAGCACCGTAGGGCGGTGCGGCCTGAACGAGTGGTTCAGCTGGAACGGCAGCGGGAATGGCCTCCGGAGCCGCCGGCGTCTTCGCAGTGGCCTTGGTCCGGGCGGGCACCGCGGGCGTTGCTGACGACCTCGGCGATGGGACCGCGGCTAACGACGGTGGGTCACCTGATGGCTTCGGTAAGGGGGCGGTGACTGTTGGGACAGACGGGCTGAAGGGCTTGGGCCACAGGCCGCGTGCCGGGAAGGACATGCCCTGGATGGCCCGGTCGGGTGACTCCGAACCGACTGCGGCGGTGAAGCTATTAGGAGATGATTGCTCATCGTCGGCCACGGCGAAGCTGCTGAGGGACAGTGGCAGGACCAGCGCCGCAATGGATGCGATGAGGCCGCGCACCAGGTACGTTGTCGGGTGGGTAGTCGATCGGGGAGACATGCGACGTATGCCTTCTACTCTGGCCGGGGTGCCCGCAGGGCCCTCCGGGAACGATTTCGGCGGTGGGGTTCGGCGCTGGAGTGGCGCCCGAACGGGGGCGCCTGTCGGGACCGTTCTGTTCTCGGCTGTAGCCCAGCCCAGCGAGCGAGAAGACGTTGGAACGGGATCCGCCCCGGACGGGGCGATGACAACGGTCTTTCGGTCCGCCGGTTGGGAAAATGGTGGTTTTGTGAGCAGGCGGAGTCCTAATTGATAGCCGATGCAGGCCCGGTCAAAGCCCAATCGGCTCGACATTGTAAATGCAAGTTTCATGGTGCTCCGGGCGGTTGGAATTGTCGAGGCCTTTGGGTTGTCGTGACAAGTCCTGGTCATGAACGTTCCGCGGTGCTCGGTCCAGGCCGTGAGCCGAGCCCCGGCACGCGCCGTGGCGTGCGGTGACTCCGGAGGGAATGAAGGCGAGCACAGGATTCTCCATGCCCGAAGGGCTAAGCCACGTCTCTGGATGCTGCATTAGAGTGGTTAAAAAGAGGGTGTTGCACAATGTGCACACACCCTGGGCTTCGGATTCGGTTGTACTGGTGCCGGACTGGGGCGGATTGGGATGTTTTCGGGGGAGTGGCGGGTTCCGGGGCGTGGCGCCCGGTTCGAGTCCCACCTCGGGCACAGTGTTTTCCCTTTTCAGAGGCTTGTAGGCCTCTGACTGTGGACAATTTCTTCACTTGAGGGCCCCCTTGGCAGCCTTTTCTATTGATGGCCGGTGCTGCTTTGGCCGGGCGCCTCCTTGCCTTCCTGGAGCGACGGGTTGTTGTTCGTTACCTGTTCATGGACGTTCATGGCGGCCAACATGACCTGAGGAAAATTTGGTGTGGGTTTCTTTGTGACATCGCTGGTTGTTCACAGGTTCCTCCTGCTCGGCCTATAGGTGGCTGATCTGCTTATCCATGGCGGTTCTGTTGGAGGACGACGTGACTTGCATAACCGGTGGGGAACTTGTGCAGCCGGATGCCCACAGGCTGTCCGATGGTGCCCGACGGCGAGGCGTTGCCCCCTGCGTTGTGGCCCATGACGCTCACCGCCCTTTCTTCCATGGATCGAAGGCTTCCGTCGATAGCTGTTCATGGTTGCCGTCGGAGCCATTGCATGACGCTGCGGGGTTTTGCACCAGGGTGTCCCTGTCATGCTGAGATCCAAGAGTTTTCGAGAGCCGCCGTCGCAAGAGAAGGAATCGAACCCTACCCCGACAGCTTCCTGCCCGACGTCAGGTTGAGGTGTACGACAACCTGACGTGAGGCCCACGCTGCACGCCATCTCAGGAAATGTCTGGAGCCGGGCAGCAGTCTCTGGCTGTGCGGCAGCGCTAAGTTGCTTGCGCCCTAGGTGTGCCGCTCCAACTGTCAGACGGGACACTGTCCACTGTGACTTCGCCTGATCACGCTCAAGGCCTGGAGGAGCGGCTCTGCACCCGCTGGCGACGGCAGCGAACCCGAGCTGCCCCTCACCGCCGGCGTCCTCACCTACGGTGGGATGCTGCATCAATGTGTCGCCCACGGTGGCCCACCTCGTAGAAACTGTTCCGGTGCTGTCGCTCCTAGCGCGCTGGGGATGTTCGAAATCTCCGGTCTACCTTGGAGTTCAGGACCTTTAGAAGCTAAACGGGCCAAACCGGGCTACGGCTACGCCGGCGGCGAGGATGCCCAGGACGATGTTGATGATGACGTTGGGTTTCTCGTTCCGTCGGGCATGGGTGATGGCCGCCCCTGCCATGAGGAGGGCGAGCCCTGTGGCGGCGGCGGGCACGAGGAACGTCGCGATGTTCAGCAGGGCGGGCAGTATCAGGCCCACTGCTCCGAGAATCTCCACTGTTCCGATGCGCTTCACTGTGTCGTCGGAGAAGTCCTCCACCCAGCCCTGGCCCGCTGCTGCGAGCTTCGCCTTGGGTTGGGCAAGCTTCATGCTTCCGGCTGCGAGGAAGAGGAGTGCGAGTATCGCGGTGATGATCCAGAGGGTGATGTTCATGATGATGTTCTTTCTTTGATGTGGAAGTCAGACGGCCGTGCTTGAGCGCCCGCCGTCTGCGAGGATTTCGCGGACGAGAGGCACGACCTCGCTGCCGTAGAGTTCCACGGCCTTAAGGCGGGCGCTGATCGGCTGGGCTCCTGAGGTGAAGATGAGATCGAAGCGGCCGACGTCGAGGGAGGCGACGGCACGCGCGATTCTCTTGGCGACGGTCTCGGGTGAGCCGACGTACATCGAGCCATGCTGTGTCTCTGCCTCGAATTGCTCACGCGAAACAGGCGGCCATCCGCGCAGGGCGCCGATGCGGTCCCGCACTACCTTGTAGTGGGGCCAGAATATTTCCTTGGCTTCGTCGTCGGTATCGGCAATGAACCCGGGTGAGTGCATACCCACCGGCCACGCGGTGGTCCCGAATTCCCCGGCTGCCCGCTGATAGAGGTCGATGAGAGGCATGAACCGTGCGGGCTGTCCGCCGATGATGGCAAGCATGAGCGGGAATCCGTACCTCGCCGTGCGGACTACCGACTGCGGCGTGCCTCCGACGCCGACCCAGGTTTTCAGGCCGCCCTCGGTTTTGGGGTACACATCGGCGTCCACCAGGGGAGTACGCGTTGTGCCGCTCCACGTCACGGGTTTTTCGTGAAGAAGCCGGGCGAAGAGTTCAATCTTCTCTTCGAACAGGACGTCGTAATCCTTGAGATCGTAGCCGAAGAGCGGGAACGACTCCGTAAAGGAACCGCGGCCCAGGATGACCTCGGCGCGGCCCCTGGAGAGCGCATCCACGGTAGCGAACCGCTGAAAAACCCGCACGGGGTCGTCAGAGCTGAGCACCGTCACGCCGGAACCAAGACGGATCCGCTCAGTGCGGGTCGCCATCCCTGCCAAGACGGTTTCCGGCGCTGAGACCGAATACTCAGAGCGGTGATGCTCACCGACGGTAAAGACGTCGACGCCGAGCTGGTCAGCCAGCACTGCCTCGTCCAGCAACTGCCGGATTGCCCGTGCATGGCTCACTGGCGCCCCGGCGTCATCCATAGGCACGTCGCCGAACGTGTCCAGGCCAAAGATCAGTTCGCTCACGACTCTCCTTTAATTGACATGTCAATCACTTAATTGACGTGTCAATCATCTGCCCGTAGGGTTGACCTGTCAAGCGAGGGCAAGGTGGTCATGGAGCAGAGCAAGAAGGGCGCCCGGCAGAGTCCGAATCCGGACGAACTGGCCGTGTGGCGCGAGTACGTCGAGACTGCGGAGACGCTCCGACAGGCCCTGGCCGGAGGCCTGCAGGCAACGTCCAACGTGTCGCCGGGTGACTACGCCGTACTCCTGGCCCTCAGCGAGGCCGACGGACACCGGCTGCGGTCATCAGTGCTCGCGGACAGTATCGGCTGGGAGCGAAGCCGACTATCCCACCACCTTGGGCGCATGGAAAAGCGGGGACTGGTCCGGCGCCACCGATCCGGCTCCGACAGCAGGGGCGCGGAAATCGAGTTGACCGACGACGGCGCCAAGACCTTCCGCAGAGCCTCGGCATCTCATTTGCGGCTGGTCCGCCGGCTCTTCGTCGATGCGCTTGCACCGGAGGACCTGCAAGCTGCGGGCAGGGTTGCCGCGCGCTTGCGCGACCACTTGGCCGATATCGCCCTCGAATTGGAAACTGACTAGCATCCTGCCCTGCCAGAACAGTCAGCTAAGTGACATCCACCAGTGAAACCCTGCTCGCTTCCGCTTGGGCTCGCGCTACCTGAACGCCGATAACTGGCCTTCCGTCAATCTGAAGGGGTGCGGGGACGCAGAGGCCACGTCAATTGTCGGCCCTCTGAATGGTGGTGGGGGAGCGGTGGCAAAATGGGCTGTGCCAGCCATCGGATTAGGCAGGAGCAGGTGATCCGGTGGCTGCTCTTGGTCCGGCGCCAGACCAACGCGCAACGGGGCCTTGCCTGTTGGCGCGGTCTCCTCGAAGTCCGTGCGTGGACCGTGGACCCGAGGCGGGAGAGCGGCGCAAAGCCCCGCACGCTTGCCCCCGACGCTCCCACGGAGCAAACTGGCGTTGCGCCGGTGAATGTCCCGCTGGAAGGACACGCGGCAGGCCCCCTCGGGCTCTATCCGGAGGGCGCTTGACGGCCTATCGTGGTCCTGACACAACACAAGGGAAGGAACGAAGATGTTTACCCTGCAGATTGGCTATCCGGTCCGGGACTACGAGGCATGGAAGAAAGTCTTCGACACCGACCCTGCAGGCCGCGCCGCCTCAGGCGCCCGGTTTGTCCGCGTGTTCCGGGATGCAGACGACCAGAACAGCGTGGCCGTGCTCCTCGACTTCGACTCTAAGGATGCTGCGACCGGCTTTCTGGAAAAACTGCGCAGCCAGGTGTGGGATAAGCCTGATGTGATCGGGCAGCTGATGACGGCATCGCCGACAGCCAGAATTTTGGAAGAGGTGGCCCGGGAAGGCCAGGCCGCGGGCTGACCCAGCTTCAAAAAGGCGGCGGCCGAAAGTCCCCTGCGCCGCTCATCAAATGCAATGTCAACCGAACTTGCTGGTGGTATTCCGAACCTGCGAATGCCACTGCTTCAATTGCTCGACTTAGTCCCCGAGGGCAGAAGTTCGATAGGCAGTGCCCATTAGCGTGGTGTAACGGCCCGGCCCCGGGCGTGTTGTTCCCGAACGTGAGGCGGCCCGGTTATCGAGGCTTATAGACGTCCGAGCGGTGTTCGATGCGGTGGACGTACAGAATATGGGCTTCAACATCGAGGGTAAACAGCACCCTGTAGTCACCGCGACGGGCGGTGCGCAGCCCGAGAAGTTCATTCGTTAGGGGCTTGCTCAACCGGTACGGGTTCTCCGACAGGACTCCGGTGACGAACTCGACGATTGCGGCGGCCGCTTTCTCTGGCAACCGCCGGAAACCCTTCAGCGCCGGGCTCGTGACTTCAACCTTCCACCGTGCCTGCCCGGCAGATTGTTCATCACTCACCGGGGCGGCAGCCCGAATTCCCGGCGGAGATCATCGCCGCTGGTCGTGTTTCCCTCGGCTATGTCGCGCCTGGCCTGAGCCAGGTCTTCACGAATGCCCGGCTGCGAGAGCCAATGGATGGTTT
The DNA here is from genome assembly GCF_030817195.1 of Arthrobacter globiformis. Taxonomy (NCBI): domain Bacteria; kingdom Bacillati; phylum Actinomycetota; class Actinomycetes; order Micrococcales; family Micrococcaceae; genus Arthrobacter; species Arthrobacter globiformis. The sequence goes on from NZ_JAUSYZ010000001.1 coordinate 2,716,687, forward strand.
CCTGCAAGGACTCCAGGTCCTCCGCGGACATCAGCACGGCCGACGGATGCCCATGCCGGGTGATCTGGATGATCTCGTGCGTCTTGTCCGCTTCCTCCACAAGCGCGGAAAGCTTGTCCTTGGCTTCGCTGAGCGGTACCGTCTTCATGGGCCAATTCTAGCCTAACTTCTGGCCGCTAGTAAGTTGCTGCCGCTTGGCTGACACCCTTGATTTCTCGCCGAGCGTTCTGTTCCCAGGCGTGCGCGGCCGAGGAAATGGCGGAGGGAAGCTCAGGCAAGCTTGGCTTGGCGGAGGTAGCGTCAGCTCGGCGGTCACAAGGTCCGGGGCTGGTCTCCGGCCTCGGGAAGGGTGCAGATGTGCCCGTCGGCGTCTATGGGGTAGCCGCAGAGCGAGCAGATCGGACGCCCGGCGCCCACGACCTCACGGGTGCGCTTGGCGAATGCGCGGGCAGTGCCGACCGGCATCCGCACCAGCAGCATTTCGTTCTCGTTAGGGCCGTTCTCATCAAGGGATTCGTCGTTGTCATCAGCATCGACATCGGTGATGGGGTAGGCCTCTATTACGACCTGCGCCGTCGTTGGGTCCCAACCTAAGCTCATGGCGCCGGTCCGAAACTGCTCCTGAACGGCCTCGAGCTGGTCATTATCGACAAGTTCAATGGGAGTACTCGTGGGAACGCTGAAGGGGTTGTTCTCGATGGTGACGAGCTGGTCGAGAATTTCGTCGATCTTCTCGGCGAGCAGAGCCGACTGCTGCTTCTCCAAGGCAATGCTCACGATCTGCGTCCCTGCGCGCACCTGCAGGTAAAACGTGCGCGCCCCGGGAAGGCCAATGGTGCCAACGACGACCCGATCGGGCCAGGCAAACTCGTGAACACGTGTAGGCATGTCAGTATTTTAGGCACGTGAGGTTCATGGTGCCTTTTGCCCTGCACCGCCGCCCACGGGTGCATCGCCAGAGTGGACGCCGTTCGACAGCCACGACAGGTCGCCCGATTCGGTGCTGGTCGCATAGACGCTCGTCGACTTACGCCGCAGGCACGATCGATACGGAGCAGGGGCCAACGGTTAAAGCGCTGGAACAGGTCAAGGTGCATGCCGAACGAGTCGGCGAGGATTGACTTGATGATCTCACCGTGACTCACCGCCACTCACACGGCCCCTAGCCCGTACTCGGCTTCGAAGGCTGTATAGGGGCATCGAATCGCTGCCACCGACCGAGCCTGCATCGCTGCCATCGATTCACCGCCGGAAAGATGACGGCGGACAGGTCGAGGACCGGCTCGGGCAGACGGATCGAATCCTGATATGCCTTCAGCCACCGGGTCTCCTGCAACTGCTGTCATGCCTCCACGGTCGCACGGAAAGCATGACGTATTAACGCCAAATCAAAGGCTAAATCACAAGCCGAAACGCCGATAATGAAGATTCCGTCAAGCTGGAGGCCCATGCAAAGGCTTCGGAGCCGACCACTTCGGTCGGTCTATGAAAAAGATACGGTCAAGAACTTGGCCTTTGAGCTGTTCCCCGTTCTGGTCCGACCTGCTTACGCGCACGTACCCGATCCGCTGACACCAGCTGCCTCGGGTCAAGACCAGGACTTCAGTTGTCAGCCAGCTGGCGCTATGTAAGCACGGCTGCAATCCATGCAGAGCTATGAAAGCTGAGGGTGCCCTTGTCGCCGTTGTCGGAGGAGGGACGGGACTCGCATCTCAGCGTGAAATGTCATCGCCCTTCTTGATTGCCCTGAGCTTCATCAACTCGTCCTGACCTAGGGGAGTCAGGGACCAGTACTTGTTGCGGTCAGTAGTCGAACGCTTTTTAACCCCGTGGGTTAGGAGACCGAGGGCGAACAGTTGCACAAGCACATCGTCGAAGCATTCTTTTATGACCCTTGCGCTGTGTGTTCGACCATGGTCTTTAGGAAGTCCTGTTTTTTCGCCGTGGACAATGACACCTAAAGCGAAGCGATCCAAAACGGCATCGAGATCCTCCTCGCTGGCTTCGTTTATAAGAGAAGCTCCGACATCGTATTAAATCTCGTTCCAAGTAACGGAAAAGCCAACTGGTTCCCTGTGGAGAATGCCAGTGGCAGCTACGATCCCCCTCTCGGTGTTAGCTTCTCCTGGGATGTGGTAGTCAGCATCATTGAGGCCAATCGCACATGCCCTGGAGCCGGTGGCGCGTTATATCCCGGGAAAGCACGACGTGGTCAGGGGAGCCCGCGGATCCATAGGGGGCAAGCCAAAGGCCGCGCGTCGCATTCTCGCACTTGTATTCTTGCCGTGAAAACTATCCCTAATGCTGTCCGGCCTGGAGCAGCTGGAAGCGGCTAGGCATTGATCACCAAATCGGTCCGCGCGGTGGAGCAGCAGGGCAGGAACTTGCCTGCATCGATTTCGCGTGCCCGGATCCCGCCCTGGTGGTTCATCTCGACCTCCCCGGAAAGCTTGACGACCTTGCAGGAGCCGCACATGCCTTCCTTGCAGTTCGCCCCGATCCTGACGCCGGCACGCTGGGCCACGCCGAGGATGTTTTCGTCGGGGTCGATGCGCACATTGATGCCGGTGCGCATGAAGGACAAGGTGAGGCTTCCCGTCCCGACCGTGTCGAAGCTCGAGGCATCAGGGGACACGGCCTCCGGCCTCACGTCCGAACTGCCGTCGGAGGCTTCGGAATAGGGCGCGCCCGAGTCGATGATTTCCAGCGGCAGCCCCGTGGCCTTCAGGGGTCCCTCGGCGTTGTAGCCGGGCTCGTAGAGCCCGAATGCTGGGGGCTGGCTTTCATAATAGTCCCCGGCGGAATCGGCGATCTCCTCGGCGATTTCCTCCGCGATGTCCTCTGCAAGCGCGATCTCCGCCTGGTATTCAAGGATCGTCTGGCGATCCCCCGTGAAGAATTCCATGTAGATGGAGGTGTCGTCGACGCCGACCTTCCCCAGTAGCTCGGTTGCGGTGTTCAGGTAACCCTTGGGGCCGCAGGCATAGACCTGGCGGCCGTTGGCATCGGGGGCAACCTCGTCGAGCATGGCCGCCGTTAGCCTTCCGCTCAGCCATTCCCACCCTTCAGGCTTGCTCCGGTCACCCAGGGAGTAGAAGACCTTGACACGCGAGTCCACGGAGGCGATGTAGGCCAGCTCCTGGTGGAAGGCATATCCTCCGGCCTCCGCTCCGTGGTAGAGCACCACGACATCGGCCTGTCCGGGCAGGGAGTGGATGGTCCGCACCATCGACATGATGGGGGTAATGCCTGCGCCGGCGGCCAGCAAGAGGTACCGTGCCCGGCGGTCGGCGTCAGGCAGGTGGAATGCCCCGACCGGTCCGAGCATCTCGAGGACGGTGCCGGGTTTGACGTTTTCGTGCACCCAGGGTGAGACGAGTCCAGTGGGGTCGCGTTTGACTGTGATGTTGAAGGTCCACGGCTGGGTGGGCGAACTGGACAGCGAGTAGCTGCGGTCCACCGGATCCTGGTCCTCGCCGTTCACGGGAAAGGCGACGTTCACGTACTGGCCCGCACGGAACGCCAACGGCGCACCGTCACAGCGACGGAACACGAAGGTCATCATGCCGCCCGCCTCGGGAACGGTCTCGACGCATTCGGCCATGAACTCCTGCGGATGCCAGGGGCCCAATGCGTGGGCGGCGCGGGCGGGTCCCTCGGTGCTGCCCATCACCCTGTTCCACGGCATCTCAAGACCGCGAATGCGCTGTGGTTCCTGGATTGCCGTGTCGGTGCGGAGTTCAATCATGCCAAGTGCTCCTGCACGCGCTGCACGTACCAGTTAATGAATGCCTCCACCTGGTACTCGCTCTTCATGTAGGGGCCGGGCTGGTAGGCGGGGCTGCCGGCGCCCTTCTGGCACAGCTCCACGAACGCCTTGTCCTGCAGATTGGTTTGCTTCCAGGTGTAGGTGAGTTTGTCCAGATCGTAGTCGACGCCTTCCTCGGCGTCGTCAGCTACCAGCCAGGTGGTGCGTACGAGGGTCTGGTGTTCGTTGATGGGGAAGACGCCGAATGTGATGACGTGGTCCCCCAGGAAGTGGAACCAGCTGTTGGGCTGCAGGTGCATCGAGCAGCGGCCAAGGCGGAAGTCCCGCAAGTCACCGAGCAGCTTCTTGGAAAGCCTGCGTCCGTCGGGAGAGAACGATTCGCCTTCACCGTCGAGCGATTCCCGTGAGATCCGGATTCCCGCGATGCGCGTGTCAAGCTCCTCGACGACCTCGTAGGGAAGGCCATAGCGGCGGCAACGCTCCTCGAGCGAGGACTGTGCTTCCTTGTTGCGGTTCCACACTTCCTCGAGATGGGCCGGGATCAGGCCCTCGGTCAGGCCCCAGGTGGGGAAGAGGGAGCAGGCGAGCTCAGGGTGGCCGTCGCAGTGGTAGCACTCACGGTTATTCTCCATGACGAGCTTCCAGTTGCCCTCTTCAATGATGTTCTGCTGGTAGGCGATTTTCGTCTTCGCCAGATCGTGGGGCGCGAGGTAGGGCTCAAAGATCTTTGAGGTTTCGTCGAAGTCCGTCGGCGGCTCATCAGCAATGCAAACGAAGATGAGTCCGGCGACCTCGCGGCCGTGGGCGCGCTTGAGGCCGAAGCAACTCTTGTCGAACTTCGTTTCTCCGGGTGCCGAGGCGTGGATCAAATCGCCGCTGGGTGAGTAAGTCCAGGAGTGGTAGCCGCATACCAGGTTTCCAGTGGACCCCGCGGGTTCAGTCAGGACGCGGGCGCCGCGGTGACGGCATACGTTGTGCAGGACGTTCACGCCGCCGTCGTCGTTGCGCAGCACGATCAGGGAGTAGGGCCCGTAGTCGACCGTGACGTAGTCGCCCGGCTCCGGCAGCTCAGCGGTGCTGGCGGCAAAGATCCAGTGCTGGCCAAAAATGGCCTGCATGTCGATGTTGAAAATCGTCGGATCGGTGTAGAAGGGGGCATCGAGGGAATATCCCACGCGCCGGAGATCGAACAACTCGGCGATTTCCGCCAGCTGCTCGGCAGGCAATGATGAAGCGAGTTTTCCGCGTGAATTGAGGGGCAAGTTCACTGGAACAGACATGTGTTTCCTCCCGGGGGGCCTGGGTAGTGTGCGATTCGTGGGGACCACGGGTGGGTGGGTGCAGCTGGCGTTGTCGAAAACGTTTCTAGTTACGAGATTAGGGAGGATCGACCTGCAACAAAAGCGCAAGATTTAGGAGATAATGGTGCACAATGGGTGCATGATTGATCCACGGCTCATAACACTTCGGGTGTTTGCCCGGTGCGGCACCGTTGGCGCAACCGCGGAGCTCACGGGTTATTCTCCCTCCGCCGTCTCCGCACAATTGCGGGAGCTCCAGCGCGTGCTTGGGATGCAACTGCTGACGAAGGACGGCCGGGGTGTGCGACTCACTGCCACGGGCCGCTTTCTCGTGGCGGGCTCGGACACCCTGATTGCGGAATGGGAGAGCCTGCGCGCCGCGGCTATGGAGGCCGGCGACCAGGTCCAGTCCCGTTTTGGGCTCGGTGGATTCTCCACGGCGGCCGCCCAATTGCTCGCGCCGCTGGCCGCCACGCTGCGCTCGACACGCCCCCTACTGGAGGTGCAGGTACTCGAGGCCAACCCGGCCCGCTGCTTCGACTTGTTGGTTGCCGAGCGAATCGACCTCGCGGTCGTCGTCGCGATGCAGTCCGACACCTATGGTGAGGACGATCCGCGCTTCGAGCAGACCGTTCTGCTCGACGATCCCTTGGACGTGATCATTCCCTCCAACCATCCACTGGCATCACGGGAAACGGTGACGCTCGAAGAGCTGGCGTCGGAACCCTGGATCACCGAGGCCACCGGTTCCACCTACCATGCCCTATTCACCGCGGCGTTCACGGCAGTCGGGGTGACGCCGCGGATTGCCCATGAGGCCGTTGAATGGGAAACCCAGATCGCCTTTGTTGGTGCGGGGCTGGGCGTGGGCCTGCTGCCGCGGCTGGCGCCCCTGCGTAGTGCCGAAAACGTGGTTCGACTGCGCATTACTGGCAAGGGGAAGCCCGCGCGCCGTATTGTCGCTGCGGTGCGCAGGGGCAGCATCGCATCGCCCCTGATCCAGGAGTCGCTCGGCATCCTGCAGGTCAGGGCCAATCATATCCTCGCCGCCCGACCCGAAGACGATCTCTGAAATCGCATGGCGCGATTCGTTGCCGACGGGCCAGCAGGTCCAGAAGGTGGCGACACGTCCGCGCGGCCGCCCTTCTTCGCCGCGCTAAACGGGCCGCCCGCTCTGGTATCACGCACCGGGTGGCGCTGAATGCCTCCGGCATAGCAGCGTCCGGTTGTGGAGCCGAGCCGGAAGGCCACCTCAACTCCTTTGGCTGCGTCATGTGTCTGCCGAGCAGCCCATGAGATGGGAGAAGGAGGTGTCGCCAGAGCCAACCTCTACAGTGTTTGGCGGGCCTCTGGGTCCGTCGCAATCGGAGGCACTCAAGACGTAGGACGGGGCATACTCGTCCATAATCGGGCACCCTTGCCAGCGCAAAAAACCGCGTTCCCACAGTAGAGAATGCAATTTTCTCTTGGGTGATCAGTGGATGAATATGGGCATGGACAATGCCCACACTTCGGGCCCGGACTGGGTAGTACCGGTGATGGTTCGGGCCGGATTCCGCATTTCCGGGACGTAGTCAGAGTCTGCTGCAATGGCACCGCTAACCAAGGCACCAGCGTCCGGGCTATCGATCCAGATTTCAAAGCGAGGGATGCGGGACAGAAAAATTCGGACCTCGCTTCATCTGCGAATCGGGGGAGCGGTGTCTTACTACCTTGTCTCGCAGCACCTGCCCTTCTCACGTAATCGCTCGAGCTTGTAAGGCACGGCACGCACGATCCCTGACAGCGGTACGAGTGCCTTGCGGACGACACGTCCGGGCGGGCGTGAGGGTCTTTTTCCGCCCTTTGTAGGCGCCCCGCTGCCGGCCCAGGGCGACGCCTTCCCGCTGCCGTTCCCGGATCAGGGAGCGTTCGAATTCGGCGGACGCATCACTGAGAGCATGAGGTTGGCCATGGGCGAGTCCTCGCCGGTGAAGACCAGCTGTTCCTTGACGAACTGCACGCGCGCTCCTTTGCGACGATGCCGGTGGTGATGTATGTGGCATCGGAGCTGGCCAGGAAGAGAACCACCCGGGCTATGTCATGGAGTTGTGTTTGAACGGGGGGGCAGGCCTGTTGTGTCGTGCGGCAGCAAAAGCAGGGTTGTCGAGTCTCTCTGGGGTGATCGTTTCGCCACAGTGTCGAATGGCGCTAGTGTCCGGCAGCGAACCGAAAGGGCCGTGTCTGAGAAGTGCGCGTCGAATCTCAAGCCCGCCCCTGCAGGTTGGACCGACCCGACCAACATTACGTGGGTCGACCACGTAGGCATATTTGGCGTCTGTTAGATAGATGTCGATGCCAGCTCTCCAGTATCCGTTTGAAGCTTTGTCTTGCGGTTGTCTTCGGTTTCGGCAACCACTCATAATGGCCGTGTGGCAATGTCGCTGCTCTTTGGCGTCGTGACTTCCAGCGCCTTGGTTCTGGGGGCATTCATCGGTGTGCGTTTCGAATTGCCCAAGCGCGTCCTGGCGATCATCCTGTCCTTCGCGTCAGGCGCCCTGATTACTGCCCTGAGTTTCGAGCTATTCGAGGACGCCTTCCAGCGCGGCGGGATCTGGCTCGCCGCTATTGGCCTGTTCATTGGTGCAGTGGTGTTCACGGTCTTGAGTGCGCTACTTGATCGCTGGGCGCAGGCGGGCCAGGACCCGGTTACAGCTGACGAGCACCGGGGCAGCGCCAAGCTTGATACGGACGCCGCCGCCACGGGGCGTGCGCCTTCCCCGGCATCCACCCGGGGTGCGGCGGGTTTGGCACTGCTTGCCGCCGCCACGCTTGACGGCGTACCGGAGAATCTCGCGCTGGGCGTCTCGCTCGGGGAGGGGACCGGAGGTTTGGCGTTGCTGGCTGCAATCTTCGTCTCCAATCTGCCAGAGGCCCTTGTCGGGGCAGCCTCGATGCGCAGCCAAGGCATGTCCACGCCCGCCATCGTCAGACTTTGGGGATTGTGCTCCATCGTGCTGGTTATCGCCGTGGTGCTCGGTGCCGGGCCCTTGTCCGGCAGCGATCCCAAGACCATCTCGTTGCCGTTGGCCTTCGCGGCCGGAGCAGTGATTGCCGCGCTGGCGGACACCTTGATGCCGGAGGCATTCGAGCATGGAGGACCGGCGGTGGCTCTGAGCACCGCGGCCGGGTTCGTGCTTTCGTTCCTTCTGTCCCTCGCTTGAGGTAAGGCCAACGTATTCTCGTGGACCTTGGGAACGTGCCGAGGCGTTCTCCTCTCCTCTCCTCTCCTCCTCACCCTGGGCGGGGTCGTCGTCATCGACGCGAATAGAAATGAAGCGCGGCCTTGCACTGGCTGCAGGTAGTGGGCTTTGAAACCGTCCGCCGGCAAGACGATCCTGCAGCGACGGTACTGCACTCCGAAGTCGAAATGGGGGACGCGGTACTCATGGCGCCAGCAACGACGCCGACTACCATCGGCCGCCCCTCATCGGCCGCTCCGTCGGCCAGGGCCTGTATCTTCTCGTCGACGACGTTCGACGGATTTCACCGGGAGGCCCTCGCTGCTGGCGGAACTTCCGTGATCGAGCCCGAAGACACAGTGTGGGGCACCAGGCGCTGCCGGGTACTCGATCCCCATGGCCACGAATGGAGCGCAGGCACCTACAAACCGGAATCACATGGTGAATCAACTCGCCTCTGGGGCGCGTCATCACCACTCTGAGCTAGTGGGTGACGTTCATCTGCGTGCTGATGTCGTAGGCGCGGTTCGCTCATCTAATGAGGGAACAAATCGAGCGCCGATAACCGTGATTCCGTAACCCTGACCGGTACCAGCGGGTTGGTCAGCCAGCATTGGTCCACTGTGCTCGCATCGCCCTTCACGGCAGATGTGCCACCGCTTATGGCACAGGCAAATTGGGTCCAGCCCTCTGGGCCTCGGATTGATTCGTCCCCGGCCAGCAGATCGGCGGTGGTTTTCCCAGCCCAGCGGGGTCCGCAGCCGTTGCCAGCTCGATGCGCGAGCTGCGCTGGCTGGCGGCCATCAGCGCGATGGGGGAGGAGATTTCGAACTGCAGATGGCGGTGGCGCAGCCAGGCACTGCCGAATCCAAGGGGCCCGCCAAGTTCGGTGATCTGCAAAGTGGAATGGTGACCCCTGGGCGGGATCCTCCGGATCGAACAGCCAAATAGGGAGGAATCAGAGCTTGCGCAAAGGACGTGTGAAGACGGTCGTGGGCTCTACCCAAGGCGTGGTTTTGGGTGCCGAGGGTTAAGTGGTGATCGTCTGTTGCCTCATGTCATTAGATTCGGGAAAAGGGTAGATCTCGGCACGCCGCTGGAGTAGGTTGAGCGCAATTATTAGCGTCGCCGGGGAGTCAACCGTGACCAGTAGCAGACACAATCACAATTGGCTTTTCCCCTCCCGCCTCCTCATCGCGCTTGGCATCGTAACCGCAACTGCGTTGGCGAGCTCCGGGTGCACGTCCACGCCCACGCAGGCCCCCGCGTCGTCCATTGCACCGCCATCGGTGGCCGCTTCATCTACCGGCACGACGGAGGGAGGAAAGACAGGATCGGCGACTCTGGGCGGACTGGACAAAGCCAAGGTCCAGGAGACTTTCCGGACTCTGGCTAAGGAGCTGCTGGTACCGGGAGCGGCCATGATGCTCCGCACCGCGCAAGGCGACATCAGCCTCACCTACGGCGTGACGAGCGCCGGAGGGTCAACATCTGTCTCACTCGATGACCACATCCGCATCGGCTCCGTCACAAAGACGTGGACTGGGACCGTCATCCTGCAACTCGTGCAGGAAGGCAAACTCAAGCTTGAGGATCCCGTTTCGAAGTACCGCTCTGACGTACCGAACGGCGACAACATCACCATCGAGCAACTCCTGACCATGCGCAGCGGAATCTACAACTACTCGGAGTCGTACGAGCTCAGCAAGGCCCTCGATACCACGCCGCAACGGGTGTGGACGCCTGAGCAGCTCGTGGCCATCGCCCTGCCGCTGCCCGCTTATTTCGGCCCGGGCGAAGGCTTTCACTATTCGAACACCAACACGGTTCTGCTGGGGCTCATAGCGGAGAAACTGGATGGGAAGGGCTTCGGGCAGATCGTGCGCGATCGGATCCTGGGACCACTTGGCCTGAAACAAACATCGTTTCCGGCGTCGGACTCTTCGGGCCTTCCCAAGCCTTTCTCCCGCGGTTACATGTACATGGACAATCTCCTCACCCTGTCCACGACCAGGCTTCCGGCGGACTTGATCGCTAAGGCACAGGACGGCTCATTGAAACCGAATGACTATACAAACGCCAACCCTTCGTGGACGTGGGCCGCCGGGCAGGGCGTCTCCACGGCTGGGGACCTCATGACCTTGGCCGAGGGCCTCACTGATGGCAAGCTGCTCAACTCGGACCTTCAAAAGAAGCGCATGGAGAGCCTTGCGCCGATCGACCCGGACAACCCAGACGCTGCGCGGTATGGCATGGCACTGGCCCAGTTCGGCCCGCTCTACGGACACACCGGCGAGCTCCCCGGCTACAACACCTTCATGGGCAGAGATCCGCAGAACAATGTGACCTTGGTGGTGTGGACCAACCTTGCCCCGGCACCGGATGGACGGGACCCGGCGTCGACGATCGCCAAGGCCATCATCGGGGACCTCTACGGCACAGCGCCTTCAGCTCCAGCCACGCGGTGAACCTCAGACACGGCGCCCGGCGGTCCCGAGGGCTTGGCACCGGAGGATATCTATCCAGAGGGAAAACAAGGCAAGCCCGGCTCAACCTGGCCCTGCTCCTTTAACGCACAGATCGCTCAGATCGGGAATCCGGTCAGTCGTTCCACGTGATCAACCAGCTCAGGTTTCGGCTCAGCATCAAAGTCGTCGGCCTCCCCCTGAGCTTCATAAGGGAGGCTCGCCTCTGTAGCTCCGCAGTTCACACACACTCCAGTGTCATCGCCCCACGGGCCCTCCTGTCTGCAGGGTCCCGGTCAGCCCGCTTCCATGCCTTCGCCCATGGGAAGAGGATTTCGCCATCGGCAATCTTCTGAGCAAGTTCCAGATTCATGTCAAACGATGCCACCATGGCCTTGCTCCCGGCCGTGGTCACTGCCTTAAGGATTGTCAGAGTGTATGGAGCACCCAGGCCGATGATTGCGTCAGCGGCGGTGGTGGCTTGTAGCTTTGCCGTCACGTCGATGACACCTGGGTCATGTCCGTCCCCATAACGTAGAGCGTCTCCGTTGCCGGAAGCTTTTCCTTAGCCCCTGCACAGCGGGCTTCGTGACCAACGTGGCCCTGCTCCAGGATTACGCAGATAGGATGCTTAAATCCCAACTCGCTGAGTTTGGAGCCGACTGCCTGCCCGGCTAGCTGTTCATTGGACCCGAAGTGGGTAAAGGCGCCAAGCTGTGCGGAGACTGATTCACCGGCGTTGATGCTGACTACCGGTATGCCCGCGTCCACTGCTTTTTTCAAAGCGCCCTTGACGGCGTCCGGCTTAGCAAGCGTGACGGCAATCCCATCAACCTTCTGGTCCACCGCCTGCTGGATGAGCTGTGCCTGCCGGCCTCCCTCCGGGTCTGAAGTGTAGAGAACCTCGACGTTATCCTTTGCTGCGGCTTCGTCAGCACCTTTACGGACGATGTCCCAGAAGGTGTCGCCGGGTGCCGCATGGGTGATTAGGGCGACCTTCATACGCGGCGTGGCGGGCAACCTGCCCACCCCCTCCGTCATTTACGACGCTGTCCGGCCTGCCATGCTGCTGTGGCGGCGGTCCGCCGCAGAGACGCTTTCTTCAAAATGAAATCTCCTTCGGTTCCAGTGGGGTCGGGAACCTGATGCTTCCGACTTGATTGAGGATGGCTGGCCGTTCAGGGCCGGATGAGCGGTACCTGCCTAGCTAGTGAAGCGACGCTGAAGTTCCTCCTCTACCTTTTCCAAGCTGCGGCCTTTGGTTTCGGGAATTGATCGGATGTAGAAGATGAGTGTTCCGATATTGATCACGGCGAAGAGGAAGAATGTAGAGCCTTGGATTGAGTCGATAAGGATGGGGAAGACCAAGGACACGATCGTGTTGGCGATCCAGACGAAGGAGATCGCGAGTCCGGTAGCGAATCCACGGATCCTCAACGGGAAGATCTCGGCCAGCAGGAGCCAGAAGATCGGCCCGATGCAGGCCTGCATGAACAGGAGGAATAGCAACATGCCTGCCAGGACGAGGTAGGAGCGAAGTGAAGACTCCGGCAAAAGGAAGAAGATGCCGATGAGAGCCAGTGCCGCGGTCAGTCCGCCTTGGCCAGTAATGATGATTGGACGCCGGCCAACTCCACGATGCAGCAGATAGATGCCCAGCAGGGTTGCGAGCACGGACACTACGCCGTTGCAGATGGTTGCCACCAGGGACGCTTGCGTATCCAGCCCCGTTGAAATCAGGACCGAAGGCGCGAAATACATGATGCTGTTGACGCCTGTTGTCTGTGAAAGGAATGCAATAGCAATCCCGAGGAAGACAAGTTTACGAATCCATGGTGTTTTGAGGTCCCGGATGCTGCCCGTTCTGCTCCCGGCGTCTTTTGCCGCCGATGCCTGCACCTCCTGAAGTTCGTCGTCGATAATGTCCGCCGGTCGCGTCCGGAGCAACGACTTTCGAGCTTCCTCAATGCGTCCTTTGCTGACCAGCCACCGCGCGGATTCCGGGACGAACAGCATGCCCAGCCAGAGGAGTACCGCGGGGACGGATGCCAGCATCAGCATTCCGCGCCAGATGCGCCCGTCGTCGGATATCGAACCGAGATATGCGTTCGAGCTGTAAGCGATGAGCTGGCCGGTAACGATCATCAGTTCGTTCACCGTGACAATCTGCCCGCGTCGTGAGGCTGGGGCGAGCTCGGCGAGGAAGACCGGCACAGTAGCCGAGGCTCCGCCCACGGCCAGACCGAGAATGAAGCGGGCAACTATGATTATGGCGGTGTTCGGAGCGATGGCACACCCGATGGCACCAATGAAGAAGATCACCGCGAGCAACATGATGTTGCGTTTGCGGCCCTGTCGATCCGAGAGGCGTCCGCCAAACAGCGCCCCAAACGCCGCCCCGAAAACGAGGGAAGCGGTCACAACGCCTTCTTGGGCGGCGGTGAGCTCCAGCCCGCCTGCGCTTCCAGGCAGTGTCATGAATGGAAGGGCGCCGCTGATGACGCCGGTGTCATAGCCGAACAGCAAGCCACCAAGGGTCGCGATCGCAGTGATCAATCCCAGCTTCGGGCCAGTGGATTCGGTAATGCGGGGTTTTCCAAGTACAGGAGACGTCTGCGTCTGCATATTGGTCCTTTGTGTGGGAGGGTCAGATGCGGGCGGGAGCCCAGTCCGGGGCATCACGGAGCAGCACGGAACTCAGGAGTTCGGCAGACTTGCGGACGCCTTCGCCGGAGTTCACAAGGACGTCCTCGTGCTCGATGTTGAGCGGGCCGTTGTAGCCGACTGACCGCAGGCTGTAAACGAAGTCTGCCCAGAATGCGGCACCGCCGGGATGGCCTAGACCAAGGGTCACGTAGTTCCAGGATCGGTCCGTGGCACGGGCCGGGGGCAACGTGTCGAGAATGCCGTTGACTGCCGTGTTGGGCGTCTCAATGCGGGCGTCTTTGGCATGTACGTGGAAAATTGAGGAGCCCAGCGCGCGTATGACCGCAAGAATGTCCGCGCCCATCCACATGAGATGGGACGGATCGAGGTTTGCACCAACGACGCCGTCACCCACAATGCCCTGCAGCCGCTTCATTGTGGCCACATTGAAGACGAGTTGCCGCCCGTGCATTTCAACCGCCAGGCGAACGTTATGGCTTCTTGCGAATTCAGCGAGCTGAACCCAGTAGGGCTCTGCTACTTCTGACCATTGGTATTCGAGGATCTCAAGCGTCTCCGGCGGCCACGATGTAGTGATCCAGTTAGGCGCCTTCTCACCCCGCGCCCCGGGAAGCCCGGACATCAGAACAACCGTGGGCACGCCCATCTCGGAGGCCACCCTTATGGTGTCGCGCACGACCCTGTCGTGGGCAGGTCCGGTCACGGGATGGAGCTGATTTCCATTCGCGTTCAGTGCGCTCAGGGTGAGCCCGCGGGAGCTGATGGCTTCAACAAGGGCCTTGCGTGCTGAGGTGCTGGAAACGAGCTGGTCGAGGTTGGCATGGGGGGAATCGGACCAGTTGCCGGTGGCGATCTCCACAGTGTCCATGCCAAGTTCGGCTGCAATATCGAGCACCTGCTCGAGCGGACGCGAACCCAGCGAGTCGGTAATTAGTCCGAGCTGCATGAGTGTTCCTTTCGTACGTCTTTGTGCGGAAATGAGGACGAGCAGGCTATCTAAAGCTTTAGATTCCGATGTTAGACTTAATGTCCTTACATATCAATAGCCTTGGAGCGTGGTACTCAGAGCATGGGAGAGGGGTCCGGGGGCAGGGCGATGTCCTGTTCGTCGCCCCTGAGATGTCGAGACGATGCCTGTCACGGTGCTGCCGATGACGTCCGATTGCGGCTCAACGTGGGCAGTGAGGCCTTTCGGTCACCCGCGCCGATCCTGTTGAAACCGCAAAGGGCTATGCCTTCGGGAACGCGGATACTGGCAGGCTGCAGTTCGAAAGCCACACTCACGGCGTTGGACGTATCGGACCCGTGCGGGCTGATGCCGCCAATGGCCGCGGGTTGCCTATGCGGGCGTTCATAGAACCAGGCGAGCTAAAGACCGGAGAACTTAGTTCCCATGTCCGCGCTGTCAGAAGCAGGAGGCGATAGGATCACTCCATAGTGCCTAGTCATCATAAGAACGCCAAGCGAGTCGGAATCATTGACGTCGCGCGCGAAGCAGGCGTGTCAACGGCAACAGTCAGCTTCGTTCTCGCAGGAAAGGCGCCGGTGGCGGACGCCACGCGTGAACGGGTCCTGGAAGTGGTTCGCCAACTGGGCTACCAGCGCAACCGGCACGCCCGCGCACTGCGCCGCGGCGCGCCGAAGTCGCTATCAGCCGTGGTGCCGGACGTCACCAACCCTTTCTATGCGGAGCTCATCGCCGCCATCGAGAATGCGGCGAGCGGCAGGGGTTTCATGCTCTCACTTATGAACTGCCAGCTGGATCGCGCCCGCGAGGTGTCTTATTTAGGCGCCGTATTCGACGAGGTGCCGGATGGGATCATCTATGTCCCCATGACAAGCGACGCTGTGCATGAAGTAGAGTCCCGCTTCAATTCCGGTCCGCCGATTGTAATCGTGGATGAGATAACGTCCCATGCGGGCGACGGCGCGGTGTCCGTTGACAACGAAGCGGGAGCCCGCATGGTGGCACGCCATTTTCGTTCACTCGGACGCCGGCGCGCGCTGGTAACCGGCCCGCCGCGGGGACTGCCGACGTCGGCAAGCCGAGCCGCAGGATTCATCGACGAAGCCGCGAAGGTGGGCCTTGAGGTAGCGCAGGCGGCGTTCGGTCAGGTCCGTACGTCCGACGCTGGTGCCGTCGCAGCCGACATACTTATCGGTGATCGAACCATCGACGCCTACTTTGCCGGCAACGACGTCCTCGCCATCCAGGTTCTCTTCGAACTGCAGCGAGCCGGCATACGCGTGCCCGAGGATATCGCCATTTGCGGCTTCGACGGCATCGGGTGGGGGCAAATGATTACACCTCGGCTAACTACCGTGCGGCAACCGATCGAACAGATCGCCAATGCTGTCATGGATCTCATCTCGATACCCCAGGGCGAACACCAAGACATCGTCCTGCCCGTCGGGTTCATGCGTGGCCAGACAACGTAGCCTGGCGGTTTCGCTGTCGGCAGGATGACGATCGAACACCCACGTCAGAAATCAGCTGCCTCTTAGGCGAGTTCGCCGCAGCGAAGACCCCGTGGAATCATCGCAGAACCCGAGAACCCCGCCCCTATCTCGGGTAACCAGGGCCTGAACCGGCACCTCCCAGGGCTCCTCCTGACTGCAGTGGCACTATGGCGGGCTGCGTAGCGCCTCTTCTGATTACGCACTGGTAACTGGCTGTAACCGAGCATTTCCGCCACGATCTGCGGGAACTTCGGTGACGGGTGCGCGGAGGGTTACGTTCCGTGGTCCCAGACAGTCTGGCGCCATGACCGAGTTGGGGTGGTGTGCCGCTTGTTGCGGCAGACGGGGAATAGCCTTTCCCTGTCGGAGCGGCCTGGGGGTTGCCGATTTGATCGTGAGCTTCTTGCGCAGGGTACCTCCAAGCCCCTCGCAAGCTACCAGCCCGGTATCACTCAGCCGCACAAAGAAGTCCGGCACATGTCCGCGGGCACGCTCGGTCCCTTTAGGCCACAGCACAGCAAAGGGCCGGGACGCGATGCCGACAACGTCCCTGTCGTGATCGGCAAGCATCGGGAAATCCCGCTCCAGCAAACTCTCAAAGCCCACATGCGAGCACGTCGTGTTGGACCACCACGAACCCCCATGATTACGCTTGCCAAGCCAAGGAAAAGAAGGAACGGATAGGCAGCGCAGACTCCAACCGCAGCGACGCCAAAGCCGAGAACACCGGCTCATCCAGCATGCGCCCTGACATCTGGACTGAAAACGGACAAACAAAGAAGTCAACCTCCCCTCTTCCCCTGTGCTTTGAAGGCCGATATCCGGCCTTCCGTCGACCTAAGTGGTTTCCGCTGTCAGCTTGGGGTGTATTTCAACCTGATATGAGGATCCGCCCCACTACGCCTGTTCCCGGTGTCGCGACGCTTAAAGGCGGCCGCCGATTCGCTTGTGCTTGTCTACAAGGACATCCAGCCCATTGCTGGCCTTGGCCGCAAAGAGGATCGCCCTCGACCGAGCCTCGGTCGAGGGCGATCCCCGAAGTGCGGGGCGTTACGCCAGCAGAGCAGCAGTGCCGTCGGAGAGCAGCCTCTAACGCTTATTGAGGCAGTTCCAGAGAACCGGTCCTCCGCCGAGGAGAAGGACCCCTACGGCTTGGAACCATTCGAGTGGATCCCGCCGGGTGCAGTCCCGGAGAGCAGGTGCTCACCCTCCAGTACCTCGGGGTCGGCCGGAGCTACGGTGACACGCCCGGCCCGGCTGCCAGTCTCCGGGAGGGTGAAGTAGACGATGAGACTGAGGGAGACAATGGCGATCATGTAGACCGCGACGTACATGGGTTGTCCGGCGCCGACGAATGCGGCGGCGATAAGTGGTGCGGTGCCCCCGAACACGGCGATCACAATCTGGTGCGCGAAACCTATGCCGGATACCCGGACTGAGGCCGGGAACAGCTCGGCCTGGATTGTCGGGTAGACGGACTGCCAGATACCGAGAACCACCCATCCGGATGCCGACACCAGAACGTACACGCCGAAGCCCGGCTGGTTCAGCAGCAGGAGCAAGGGGTAGAAGAGCACGATCATGCCGATGGCACCGATGATGGGGAAGATCTTGCGTCGGCCGAGTCGATCCGAGAGCGCGCCGCAGACCGGCACGATGACGACGAGCAAGGCCAGCCCGATGACGCTCCCGGCCAGGGTGGAGGACAGGTCCCGGCCGGTGGTCAGCTTGGCGTAGGTGGGGAGGAAGGTGGCCCAGGTGTAGTAGGCCACGGCCGGGGCAGAGAGCGCCGCTGCCTGCAGCAGAGCCTTCGGGTGTTCGCGGAGCAGGTCCATCAGGCGCGCCCAGGCGGACTTTTGATCGACGAGGGAACTTGCCTCAAACTCAGGGGTCTCATCTGCGCGGGCCCGCAGGATGAGACCGACGACGCCGAGGACGCCGCCCACCAGGAACGGGATGCGCCAGCCCCAGGCGGCGAGGTCGGCTGGAGCAAAGGACGATGTCACCATCGCCGCGCCGCCGGTCGCTGCGAGGGTCGCCAGGCCGCTTGCCATGTTGGAGAAAGAGCCGAACAGGCCCCTCCGGTTCGCGGGAGCGTGTTCGACCATGAACGCGATGGCGCTCTGCTGCTCAGTGCCGGCCGAGATGCCCTGGAGGATGCGTGCAACCAGAAAGAGAACCGGTGCTGCGTACCCGATCGTCGCAAAAGGAGGTGTGAGGCCGATGATCAAAGCACCGAGGGCCATGCCGGAGATGGACAGCGTCAGGATGAGCCGCCGGCCGAACCGGTCCGCCAGCGGAGAGATGATGATTCCGCTCAGTGGGCGTACAACAAACCCGACCGCGTAAGTAAGCAGTGCTGCGACAAGGGACGCAAACGGGGAGTCGCTCGGGAAAATCTGTGTCGAGAATACCGCTGCCAGCAGCCCGTAGATGTACCAGTCGTACCACTCCACGAAGTGGCCGATCGTGCCTGCCACCATGTTGACGGAGCGGTGAGGGCGCTCGGACACTTCAGAATGCTCCGAAGGATCCGGGCTGCCGAAGGCTTCTTTTGAGGTCTTCATTGAACTCTCCATACTTTCACGTTTGCTGGGGAGGGGTATTGGAATATCCGGGACAACCGCAACGGCGTGGTGGTCCGGTCTTGGCCGCCTGTACCTCGCTCGAAGGTATTGCTGAGCTCCAGGGAGGCCGATGCGGCTTTGGCTGGTAATGAGATCGGTTGCAGTGATCACGTCGCTGAGATCGGTTGCTGAGATCGGTTGCAAGCAACGATACGTAGGGTATGCGGGTCTGTCCACGACTTTTTTGGATTTGGAAACGGGGGTCCAGATTGCGTCAGCGGTTGATAGGAGGATCTGTTGCCGCCCTTGTTCAACGGCCCGGGCGGAGCCGGCTGGGCGGGCGGTGGCAGCCCGGTGTGTCGTTCGATGTGAGGGCTGCCTCTGGTGCTTAGCGGCAAAGGCTATTGCGTCGAAGAGGAGACGCTCCGGGTTGGATCGACCTAATGCGGTGGCCGGCCCCGACCCTCAGGGGCCAAGGTGCGCGACGCCATCGGAAGCTTGCCGATTAATCGACCGCTGTTGGCCGGGGGAGGTCAGCGACCGGGCAGGAACGCGTGGAACGTGCCCTGAGCCGTTATCCCTCGATGGGCAGGGGCTTCTCGTTGTTGAGATCAAGGAAATGGACCCCGGACCAGGCGCAGTCCAGGCTGCCGTGTGCCGCCCAGTACTCGTCCCAATGCGCAAGTTTCCACCGATCTCTTTCCAGGCCCCTTCGAATAAGTCGTTCTCGGAGAACGTCCTGGGAGACTTGCACCCGCACTACCGTGGTCTCGGAGGGGGGCCAGTGGAACTCTTCTGCGGCGCGCGCCAGGTAGTCCGGTACGCCGAAGTATGCGCCGAAAGGTGCGTCGAGTACGACCGATCGTCCCAGCCGCAGGTTCACTCCTGCGACATCCATGAGTGTCTGGTACTCCAGGGGCAGCAGATTTTCCCGGTAGAACGTGTTGGATTCCCGGTCGGTGGGGTCATGTCCGGTTGCCTCCAATGCGAACTCGACAAGACGGCCGCAGATCCGGTCCTTGTCCAGGTACGCGGCATGGTGCTCCTTTGCTGTTTGCTGGGCAATGGTTGACTTTCCGGATCCGGCAGGGCCGATGACAATGAAGACTTTGGGGGCCGTCACTGGCGGGCCTCTGCCACTGCTGAGAGAAATTCCCTGGCGGCCTCGGTGACTCGGGAGAAGTCGCCGTCAGGTTGCCATGGTTTTGTCACGGCGCTGCCGACGCCGACGCAGGTGACCCCAGCGGCGAACCATTCGGCGACGTTCCCGGGAGTGACGCCGCCCGCCGGCATGATCGGCAGGTGTGCCAGGGGGGCGAGCACCGACTTCGCATATGGAATGCCGCCGGCTTCGGTGGGGAAGAGCTTGAGGATGTCAGCGCCCGCCTCGGCCGAGTTAACAAGCTCGGTCGGCGTGTAGGCCCCGCTTACGGTGGGTACCTGGTACCGGTTTGCTGTCCGGATCATTGCCGGGTTCAGCTGGGGACTGACCAGGAAGTCAGCGCCGGCTCGGATGCACTCGTAGGCTGAGTGCTCGTCCAGGACCGTTCCGGCTCCGATCGCGACTCCGTTGGGCCCGTGCTTGGCAGAGAGTTGGCGGATTACGTCCACGGCACCCGGGATCGAGAGCGTGATTTCAAGGGCCCGAAAACCTCCGGCGATTGCCGCTTCCGCCACCTGTTCCGCAAGCTCTGCGCTCTCCAGGCGCACAATCAGGACCGCGCCGGACTCGTCAATGGTCTTCAGGGTGCGAAGTTTTTTATGCATTGCTGGCCTTTCTTCTGGCCCAGGCAGTTTCCCTTGTTCCGGGGCGCCCCTGGGCCGCTGTTGAAGTGTCGTTGACAAACTCTCCCACCATCCATACTGTTATTGCAACCGATCTCAGCAATCGATCTCATACTGAGCGATCAACAAGATCTCATACTTAGCAAAGGAGCTGGCAGGGTGAGCAAACCACGCACGATCATTCTTGGTGCTTCACACTGGCACGTTCCGCTGTACGCCCGGGCAATCGGCGAAGAACACCAGGTCGTCGCCATCAGTGACGAGGACGTGTCGCTCGTCCAGGGATTGGCGACGGCGTGGGGCGCTCCCGTTGAGGCGGACTGGCGTAGCCTGCTCGATCTGCCGGAGGTGGGGCTCGCCTATGTCTTCGGCTCGCACGATGGGATGGCGGAAAAGTGCCTGGCCCTGATCGAGCGTGGCGTTCCGTTCGTGGTGGAGAAGCCGCTGGGAACGTCCCTGGCGGAACTTGTCCAGGTGCGGAAGGCTGCGGACGCGGCCGGTGTGCCCGCGACGGTTCCGCTCGTTCAAAGGGGCGGCCCCACCGACCGGTGGCTGGCCAAGGCCGGCCGGCCGACGTACCAGAGGATCTCCTTCATCGCCGGACCGCCCTTGCGCTACCTGGCTAACGGCAATCCCTGGATGCTGGACCCCGCCACCGCAGGGGGAGGGTGCCTGGCCAACCTGGGACCGCATTTCGTCGACCTGTTCCTGCAGTCCTGTGGCGAGTCTGCGGTGAGTGTCGACTCGCGGCTCTCGTCGGCCCTGCACGGCGGAGCTGTTGAGGACCATGCCAGCCTCATCATCACCACCCCGAGCGGGCGTGAAGCCATCGTTGAGGTGGGGTACGCCTTCCCGGGTTCACCGTTGAAGCGGTACTGCAGCTACACGTCGGCCGGCGGGGCGGGATTCGCCTCCGTTAACTCGGACGGTTCTGCCACGTTCACCGCGTTGGACGGGACAACGGAGTCCGCCGTGATCGACGTGGACAGTGACCCTCTCTATGATCCCTTCGTACGCCGTGTCGCGCAGACGCTGGAAGATGGATTCCGGGGGCTGCCAACACTGGCCCAGCTTGAAGATGTGATGCGCCCGATTTGGCAGGCATATGACGACCAGCACGGAGGAAAAGAAAATGGCCGACCTTAGTATTGACGTTGTCGCGAAGGCGGCCGGTGTCCACCGCTCAACGGTTTCCCGGGCATTCTCCCGGCCGGAAGCGGTGAAAAGCGAAACCCGCGAACACATCCTCCGCGTCGCCGAAGGGCTCGGCTACACCATGAGCCCGCTCGCCCAGGCGCTCCGCCGAAAGACCAGCACCTTCGTCGCGCTGATCGTCCCTGACATCACCAATCCGTTCTTTGCAGAACTTGCAAAGACCATGACGCAGGCCGCCGATGAGCGCGGCTACCAGCTGCTGCTGTGCGTCACGAACGGAGACCCCGCCAAGACCGACGGGTATTTCACCGCGATGCAGGCCATGTACGCGCCATTCGGCATCGTCGCGCCCTCCACGAAAGTCGACACCGAGGCCCTGAAACGCTTCGATTTCGGCCACAAGGTGGTGGTGATCGACCGTGTGGAAGGCGACTCCTCGGTTCCAACGGTCACCGTCGACAGCCGCCGCGGAATCATGCTGGCCCTGGAACACCTGCGTTCCTTGGGGCACACGTCCATCGGTTACGTTTCCGGTATCGCCGGGACCCACACCGCCCAGGACCGGATGGACGCCTACCTGGAGCTGTCATCTGAAGGCAATGGCACGCCCCTTGTACTCGACAGCGGCTCCGATCCGGACGCAGGGGCGCGCGCGGCCAAACACTACCTGGAGATGGAAAATCCACCGACGGCGATTATCGCCGCCAACGACATGGTCGCCTTCGCGGTGATCTCGGCCCTGGGCCAAAGCGGCATCCGCGTACCGGAGGACGTATCGGTCATGGGCTTTGACGGCTTGGCCCTGGGGGCCCGGTTCAACCCGCCCCTGACCACCGTGCGCCAGCCGATCGCAGACATGGGAAACATCGCCATCGAACTGGCAGAAAAGCAGAACCTGGACGGCTCGGTAGACCACATCGTTCTGGAGCCTGAACTTCTGGTGCGCGCCTCCACCTCAGGACCTCGCAAATGAACGCGGCCAACGAAGGAACCCTGCGGCGGCTGCCCGGGCTGCGGCACACCGACCACGTCGGCCTGACAGTTCCGAACCTCGAGGACGCCATCAGGTTCTTCATCGAGGTACTCGGCGCCGAGGAGCTGTACCGCTCCGACCGAGGACCCGACGAAGAATTCATGCCGACGAACTTCGACGTCCCTGCCGATGCCCGGCTCACCCTCGCCATGCTCCGCCTGCCCCCGAACCTGAACATCGAACTTTTCGAATGGAGCAGCGCTGAACGGCGGGAGACCCCGCCCCGGCACTGCGACGCGGGCGGGCACCACCTGTGCTTCGTTGTGGACGACGTCGACGAAGCGATCGGGGTGCTGCAGGAAACCCCGGGAGTCAGGGTGCTCGGGGAGCGCAAGGAAGTCGCCGGCGACAGCCCGCGCGTGGCCGGCAATCGCTGGACCTACTTCATAACCCCCTGGGGGATGCTGATGGAAATCGTCGACCGGTCCCGCGTCGCATCCCCACCCCGGCTCGTCGGTCCAACCGACTGGTCAGCCACACAAGACACTTCCAGGAAGGACAATCAACAATGAGGCTTGCAGGTCACACACTAGGCACTCCGGACCATACGGTCCCCCAGGCACTAAAGCTTTTTCGGGCCGCGGGGCTCGACGCCGCCGAAGTCATCTACCAGGACGGCTACACCTCAGGTCTGCCACAAGGCGACCGGCGCGCCGCACTGGAGGCACTGAAGGCCGCGGAGGGTGAAGGGCTGCCCATCATCGGCCTCACGCCCTACACCACAGCCATCAATGCCCTGGACGAGAATGAGTGGCGCGGGGGAGTCGACGAATTCCGTGGCGCAATTGAAACCGCGCATCTGCTCGGCGCCGACCGCGTACGCGTGTACGCGGGGTCCTGGCATCCCGGTGACACCGATCATGACCGGCGATGGGCGAAACTGCGGGAGGCCCTGCAGACCCTGGCCCCCGAGGCGGAACAGGCCGGCGTGCGGCTGTGCGTGGAGAACCATTTCGGCACCATGACCCAGACCGCGGCAGAAACCGCCGCGCTCGTGCAGGAGATTGCCCACCCGGCCGTTCGTGTTCTCTACGACCAGGCCAACCTCACGTTTACCCACGACGAGACGTTCGAGGAGGCCTTTGCCGTCCAAGGCGAGCTGATCGGCCACGTCCACGTGAAGGACCTCGTCTTCACCGATCCCAATGCGGCCTTCCGCGCAACGGAAACGGCCCGCGTCGACGCGTCCGAGCGCGCCGTCCGGTCACGGGTCATCGGTACCGGCGTCCTTCCCTGGCCCCAGATCCTCGCGGCCCTGCTGCGCCACGGCTACGATGACCTGCTGAGCATCGAGTACGAGTACCGCTGGCACCCGCAGGACCTCCCCACCCCCGAGGACGGATTCCGGGAATCTGCGGCCGCACTGCGCGGGATGCTCACGGAAATTGCAGAAATGGAGAACGCCCGATGAACGGCCAGCGCCTTCGCGTCGGCGTCGTCGGCGCGGGCAACATCGCCACCATTGCCCAATTGCCCACACTCGTACAGCGCGATGATGTTGAGTTGGCTGCCTTGGTGTCCCGGCGTGAGGACCCGGGAAACCTGGTCCGGCGCTGGGGTTTCGGCGCCGCCTACCGGTCTGTGGAGGACATGCTGGACGCGCAGGATCTGGATGCCGTCTTCGTCCTCACACCCCGGTCCGAGCATGCCCACGCGGTCCAGCTGTGCCTTAATAATGACGTCGACGTGTTCTGCGAAAAACCCCTGGCCCCCGCCACGGAAGAAGCCGAGCATTTGGCGGACCTCGCCGATGAACGCGGCCGCATCCTGATGGTCGACTTCAACCGCCGCTACGCACCCGTCTACACCGCCGGCCGGGAGCTGTTCGGCGCGAAAGGCGCTACCTTCTGCGTCGCGCAAAAGAACCGCCCCGGGTCGGAATACCGCGCGACATTCGAGAACGCCATTCACATGGTCGACCTGCTCCGCTGGTACTGCGGCGGTGAACCCGTGGACGTGGCCGCACACGCAGCGGGCGACGATCCCTGGGAAGAAGACGGCGTCGCAGCCATGATCCGTTTCAGCACCGGCAACACCGGGGTGCTGATGGCTGCCCGAACAGCGGGTGCCTGGAACGAAAAGCTGGACGCCTACGGCGACGGCAAGACCGTGGAGGTACGCGCCCCCGAAACAGTGTCGACCACCGTAAGGGGGGTCACCACATCACGCGAGCTCAGTGCCGAGGCCTACGGCTGGGCAACAGCGACAGACACGCTCGGATTCTCCGCCGCCGTCCACCACTTCATGGACCGGGTCGCTGACCGCGCGCAGCCACTGACCTCCGGTCGCGAAGCCGTCCATACCCAGCGCCTGCTGGACCGGGTCCTCGCCGCCTCCGGACTGCCCACAGAAGAACAAGAGGGCCGGCAATGGGCAAGCCACGCCACGAGCGGCAACAGCTAGTCAGCACGGACACGCGCTCCACCCAGGACCGGGGCTGGCAGACAACCCAGGCTTTGGCACACCCTTTGAAACACCTCAAGTAAGGACCTAGAAAGATGAAACGAGCAGCCCACCAGCCGACCGCAGGGCAGCGACGGACAAGCGGAGTTATCAGATGAGCCTTAAAGACCAAGTCGTTCTGGTAACCGGATCAAGCGGCGGAATCGGCGATGCAGTCGTCGACGCATTCACAGCCGAAGGGGCCCTCGTCATAGGTGCCGACCGCGCCCCGAAAGAGGGCCAGGAACTGGCCGGCTTCTTCCCGCTCGACATCACCTCCGAAGAACAATGCGCCACAGTTGTCCGTGACATCACAACCAGGTACGGGCGCATCGACGCCCTCGTCCATGCAGCTGGAGTCCTGGGCACCACGCCGGACATCATGAATACAACGACCGAAGAATTCGACTCCATCATGCGGATCAACGGCTCCGGTACGTTCTCCATGGTCCGGGAAATCGCACAATCAATGATTGGGACCGGAACTCCAGGTGCCATCGTGATCCTCTCCTCCGTTGCAGCAAAAGAAGCCCGCCTTAACTACTTGCCCTATAACGCAAGCAAACTCGCCGTGCTTCACATCATGTGGTCCTTCGCCGAGCTGCTCGGTCCCAACGGCATATCGGTCAACGCCATCGCACCAGGCCCGGTAAACACTCCCATGTGGGCACAGTTCGCAAAAGACTCAGGACCGGATGCAGCCGCCAACCGGGCCAAGCGCGCCGCGCAACTTCCCATGCGCCGGTTCGCCGAACCAGACGAAGTCGCCCGCGCCATCCTTTTCCTTGCCGACCCAAACAACCGCTACATCACCGGCGTATCCCTCGATGTTGCAGGCGGAGCGCACCTCGGCATGGGGACCTGACCGGGACTGTCTGAATAACGGTGTGTGGGGTCCGGCCTGATCCGAAAGGAGACGGCCGTGTCAGAGTCCACGACCGAGATGACAGGGGTGATGATCGATCCTGTGACGGGAGAGATCATCGATCAGAAGGAGCTTGCGGAGCGGTTGCTCGCGCAGGCCAAGGAGCAGGGCGTGGGCCTGGTGGGCCCGGGGGGTGCCTCTATGGTTTTCGTCAAGCTGCTGAGGGCAGATTTCGTGGTTCCGGGTCCTGGTAGAGGGTTCCGTCTCGGAGCATGGCGAAGAGCACGTCTGAGCGGTGGCGTGCGAGGGCGATGAGGGCCTGGTTGTGGCGTTTGCCTTCCGCCCGTTTGCGGTCGTAGTAGGCGCGCGACGGCGGGTGGTGCAGGGCCGCGAACGCGGAGAGGAACAGGGCGCGTTTGAGTTTCTTGTTCCCGCGCCGGCTCGAATGCTCGCCCCGGATTGACGTCCCGGAGCGCCGGGTGACCGGTGCGATCCCGGCGTAGGAGGCCAGATGGGCCGCGCTGGCGAAGTGCTTGCCGGTCACTTCGGTGAGGATGCGGGCGCAGGTCCTGACGCCGATGCCGGGCATCGAGGTCAGGACCTTGTGAAGAGGGTGGGCCTCCACAAGGGCTTCAACCTGGGCTGCGACGTCGTCGCGCTGGTGCCGCAGAGCCAGCAGCTGCTCAGCTAGCTTCGGCAGCACGATCCCGGCCGCGCTGGTGCCCACGACCACAACTGTCTGTTCGCCGAGCGCAGTGAAGACGGCATCGGTGAGCCGTTCGGCAGCGCGGGGCGCGTGTTTCTTCAGCCGGGCTTTGACGTGTCCGCGACCGGCTGTCTTCAGTGCGGCCGGTGTCGGATAGCGCGTGAGCAGGTCCGCCACGGCAGGGTGATCGAGATGCGGACCGAGTGCCCGCTCGAGGGCCGGGTGGATCTGGGTGAGCAGCCCGCGGATCCGGTTCGAGGCAGCGGTGATCTGGCCAGCGAGGTCGTCGTCGAAGCCGCAGAGCACGCCGAGTTCGGCCAGGGTCTCATCGTCCAAGGCAATCGTCCGCAGCGTGTGGGGCATGCTCCTGGCGGCTTCGGCGATGATGGCCGCGTCTCTCGCGTCGGTTTTGGCCTGTCCGGGGTGCAGGTCCGCGATCCTGCGCATGGCCAGGCCCGGCAGGTAGCCGACCGCTGCGCCGGCCGCCTGGGCGACCGCAACAGGCAGTGCTCCGATGGTAGCCGGCTGATCCACGACGAGCAGGATATTCCCGTGCCCGGACAAGGCATCGAGGATCTCCCGCAGCCGGGCTTCGTCGTTGGGCAAGGCCCTGTCGAAGAGCTTCTTCCCGGCCTTGTCCAGGGCCACGGCATGGTGGCCGGACTTCCCCACGTCAAGACCGATGAACACGTCAATGTCCTGCTGATCCAGAATCACCGCCATACCCGCTCCCTTGTTCGCACGTCACTGACCTGTGCTGGCTGGTCACGGCGGCAGGCGTCGGCATCCACGTTACGAAGGACCCGTCGTCGTGCCTCTATCAGCGATCAGCTGCCGCCAAGCCGGTCCCGGTGACAACACCCCCCGGATCATGAACGACTGGGGGCAGAAACCATGCCGGAACCGACCGGCCAACACACCCTCATCCTGCAACAGGAACCGGGCTACGAAAAAGGTAACGGGGGCTGCTGAACCGGCTTACGAGGAATGTGCTGGAGTCCGCGCTGGAAGCGGCACTGACCGAGCACCTGGGGCACGAGCATGGCCAGACGCCGATCGCAGCCAACATGCGCAACGGCACCAGGTCAAAGACCGTGCTGACCGAGATCGGCCCGGTCGAGATTGAGGTGCCCCGGGATCGGGACGGGTCTTTCGAGCCGGTGATTGTGCCCAAGCGGAAACGGCGTCTGGACGGGATCGATCAGATCGTGCTCTCGCTGTCCGCCCGGGGATTGACCACCGGGGAAATCGCCGCGCACTTCGAGGAGGTCTACGGGGCCAGGGTCTCCAAAGACACCATCAGCCGCATCACGGAGAAGGTCGCCGGGGAACTGGCCGAATGGTCGGCCCGGCCTTTGGACCCGGTCTATCCGGTGCTGTTCGTTGACGCGGTCGTAGTCAAGGTCCGTGACGGGCAGGTGCGCAACACCCCGTTCTATGTCGTCATGGGCTCACCACAAGTGGGGAGCGGGAGATCTTCGGCATCTGGGCCGGCGACGGTGGCGAGGGTGCACGGTTCTGGCTGCAGGTATTCTCCGAGCTGAAGACCGGGGTGCGGAGGATGTGTTGATCGCCGTCTGCGACGGGCTCAAGGGCCTGCCGGAGGCGATCACGACCACGTGGGAGCGAACGGTTGTGCAGCAGTGCATCGTGCACTTGATCCGCAACAGCTTCCGCTACGCCGGACGCCAGCACCGCGACACGGCATAGTCAAGGCGCTCAAGCCCGTCTACACGGCCCCGTCCGAGCAAGGCGAAGGACCGGTTCGCCGAGTTCACGGCCGAATGGGGCCAGCGGTATCCGGCAATCGTGCGGCTCTGGGAGTCCTCCTGGGCGGAGTTCGTGCCGTTCCTGGAGTACGACGTGGAGATCCGACGGGTGATCTGCACGACGAACGCGATCGAGTCGATGGGTCTGAATTCACAGCGGTTTAGGCCTGTGAAGGCGGGGGCCGGCTCTAGACTGGCTTGGCCTGGCACAGGTACTGGGACACCGTTTCCTTGCAATGCCGTAGTCATAGGCCATGGCGACTCTTGATACTCAGTTGCCTGCTAGAGGGCTGTGCGGGGCTCCTCTGTGGACGCACCCGGAGTTTCGGTCTCTCAGGTGCGCCGCCACTGAAGATGCTGGTGTCGTTGAAGCCGCAGCTTCAGGAACCGGCAGCATTGCGGCTGCCCGGCGGACGGCCAGATAGACGCGAAGGCAATCCTGCGGCCGGCTACAAGCTTCGCGCGCGGACCTTGCGGATAGCCGGTTAACCCTATGCCTGAACAAGGAGCCGCTGGCTGGCGTGTAAGGGGCTGATCATCCGGCAGAAACTTGAGGTGGGAGTCATATACTGACGCTGATACGTGCACACGTGTCACATAGCACCACCAAGGGGGAACCTCGCGATGAAAAAACTTGCCGCCACACTTCTGATGACCGGCATTCTCGCTGTAGCAGGGTTTGCCGCTCCGGCTAACGCCGCACCGAAGGATCAGGACAGCACCACGTCCTCCTCTTCGACTACCTCGACCAACCACGCAACCATCGGCTGGTGGCCGAACTAACTTCGGCGGAATCTGGCTAGCCAAAAGACCGCCCCTACCTCCCGGTTGGGGCGGCTTTTTGCCGCCGCGGCGCCGCTCGATTCCACCAGTTCCGCCGAAGAATGATGGCCCCACCTTGGACGCCGGCTCCGCTGCTCGGCGAAAGGGTGCCCAAGGAACCGCGGTTGGCGTTCCGACCCGTCAAGGGTTGGGCGCCTGGGATGGGGGAGGTACCCTCGCCGTGACGCTTCACGGATTACGAGCCGGATGTTGGCAAAGGGGGCTGCCTGAACGGCTGAGGTGTCCGGGTCGTGGCCGTCCTTAAGCGCGTTCTCCAAAGTGCGGCAGTACTCTTCAAGCCGCAAAGCGCCTGCCATCGCGGAGCTGACCTTCAGGCTGATGAGTGCTTCCAGGGTCGGCTCAACGTCCCTGCCGGACAGGCCTTTGAAGATCTTCGCGGCACGGACGGGCAGCATCCGGAAGTACTCCTCCATAAATGCCCCGGCGACAGCCTCTCCGGCGTCTTCCGTCAACTCCTGAAACAGGCCGTCGGCCAGGACAGGAAGATCCCGGTCATCGATCACCTTAGGAACCCCTCATTTTCACATCGTCAACAGGTGGTTTTCGTTGATAATGCTCCGATACCGGCCTCAAGGACCGACCACCATCACCGCAGATTTCAATCAAGGGTTCACTGGCCCTTCTTTGCGCCGCAGGATTGGTAGCACCGCAAAGCCCTTGTTTTCGCGGACGGGCGAAGATGCTCTGACCGGCGCTTGGCTCAGCCGAGGCGGGGACCGCAAACGCCAACCGTGCCCTGCATCAGGTCGACCTGGTCCGCATGGCATCGTCTCCGTGAACCAGGGGCTGCGTGGACAAACGCACCGCGGAAGGCAGGAGCAAACGTGGAATCATCCGCTCTCTTAGAAGCTATGCCGCCCGGGAAGTCTACCGCCGATGACCGAACAAGCAACCAGCACCAGTCGTTCTCATGGTTAACCTTGTCGCTCTCACCTAGCTGTGTTCAGGCGGGTTGAGTGTGGGCTGCCTTTTTCTGGGTTCGGAGCGGACGCGCCAGACCGCCACGGCGACGATCGCGATGATGACGGCGACAGCGGTGACGTCCCTGCCGGCGGTTTTGGCCACGGCTTCGTACGAATTGCCGGCCAGGTAGCCGAGCAGCACAAGGCCCGTACCCCAAGTCAGTCCGCCGACGGCGTTGATGGCCAGAAACCGCGGACAGTGCATGCGGGAAATGCTGGGGCCTTATGGGTGTTCCGTGCTAAATAGAGCGAAGTCTTGGTCATGCTTTTTTCTGCTGTCTGCGCCCATGAGATGGTCGAAGGGAGGTCGCAACGCTATGACGTTCAATGAATCCGAGTCCTCGGCTTGCTCTGCACATCACTGCTCGGCCCATTTCGTGAGTCGGATTCCGGCTGAGCCCGGGAACGCCGTCTCGTCTCAGTTGGTCTGCGCGGCAGCTGGTGGTGGAGAGGGATTCCCAGCGCCGCAAAAGGATCGTCACACTCGTATGGGTTGGGGCTCAAAGTGCTCACAAAAGAGGGTGTGGACAGTGTCCACACCCTGGGCTTCGGATTCGGTTGTACAGGCCTCGGACTGGGCCGGAGTGGGGATGTTTTCGAAAAAGTGGCGGACTTTCAGGGGAAGAGGCTGGTTCGAGTCCCACCTCGGGCACAGTGCTTCCGCAGGTCAGAGGCGTTTTGGGGCCTCTGACCCCGTGTGCAATGTACACACCCCGCTCCGCGGGTCTTCATGACGGTGTGTTGGTCACGCCGTATTTATCGGTGGACGTTCTTGTGGCCGGGTGCTCCTTTCCTTGAGCGTGGCGATTTTCCGCCTTGTTGCTACTTCATTGCTCGGCAGGGTCGTTCCGACATGACCTGTTTCGAACAGGGGGAGCGGGACCGAGGCGGCCTGTTCTCTTTGTTTCTCGTCTCATGCATGTTCATGGTTGTGGTCGTGGGCTACCGCATGACCAAGGAGTTGATTCGACTTATTAGTCTAGGTACAAATCTTTGGCTATCTGCGCCAGCGGCGCCTCGCCCTTGCGGGCCACATCAATAACATCCTGGCGGAACTCCGCGCCGTAAGCCGTCGGCATGGGCAACATCCTTCCACGAGCACCCGCTGGCTAGGTCAAGGAGTCACCGCCTGGCGTTCTGGGTCCCCTCCACGTCAAGACGAGCAGTATCCCGGCCAGCTGGATCTGGGACGTCCCGACTTCCCGTCCGCCCACGTGGAGGAGATGGTGCACCAGGGGGAAGTCAAGGATGCCGCGTCCGCATTCAACTGATGAGGCGCTGCCAATAGATATTTAGAGCAGTTTATGCACCAATCTGACGGGGAGCACTCGCGCGGTTTTCCCGAAATTGCTGTGGACTGCCTCGTTCAAGGCTGAGTCGTCGGCTCGTCACACACAAGGCCAGCAGACACCAAGCCGCGGTTCGACCCAACCAAGTTCGACAGCTCCACAGTTACCTTTCTGGTAAGGCCAACGACAGCGCCGGCCATCTTGTCATGGCCATGACCAAGTCGGCCCTATCAAGTCGAAAGTAACGAGCGCAAAATGGGTGGTAGCTGTACCCGCTCGCTCCCACCGTAATGTCGGCCCGCCTGAAGTCGGCGTTACCTTTATCCAGTCAGCAGGAGATGCAAATGCAAGACAAATTGGAACCGTTTGCGGTGAAACCAGTTACGGGAACGTTTTCCCTGCAAGACCAGGAGGACAAGGCAAAGGCGATCCCTCTTACGTACCACGTGGATATCTGGCCTGAGGAAATAATCGAATCGCCTTGGGTGGGTCTCCACTTCATGGATGAGTATTCCGGACCCGCCAGTGGGCTGGCCGGACAGACTCTGCCGCATCCTAAGGCATAGAAATTTGGACCTGGCGACTTACACAATCGCCCTTGGAGCATCGTCTAGATTGACGACTGGCACATCTGCGGCCAAATAGGCGTCTACGGCATGCGGAGCGAAGAGCTCCTCTATGGCGAGGCGGGCTGTGCCCACGGCTCCGTTTCGGTCCCCAAGCTGGCTGGTGAGGATTTGGAGCTTTCGTGTAGCCAGCGGCTGCGTCGGCTGGTAAAGGTGTTCTCGCAGGCCGGACATGAAATGGTCCTCAGCCGCGAAGCAGATCGCCGCCGATCGTGAGTATCCGAGGTTGAGCAGACTGACGGCGGTGGCAAGAACCTCGCCGTGCAGTTGCCCCGATTCCCGGACGAGCTCGACGGCTTTGGGGTGTCCACTGCGTGCCAAATTGACCGCGTCACGGCTTGTTTCGACCTCGAGTCCTTGCTCTCGCAGACGACGCGCGAGTGCACCGCCGCTAGCCGAAGCAACGCCTGACCTGCGAAAGCATGGCAAAACGCCTACGGACGGGTTCTCGCATCTGTTTGAACTCGTCCTACTTCACGGCCGATATCGAGCCCTATGTCGGCCGCAGATCCCATCGGTGGCAGTTGACGTGCCCATCGCCTGCTGGAGACTTCTACTTGCTGCATCGGCATCAACTTCTCAGTACGAGATGTCGTTTCTTCTGTCACAAGTTTGAGGGCTGTCCGGTCTTAGTTGGTGATGGGACCGGAGGACAAGCTGCGCCGATGGAATCCAAGATGACATACCCGCGCGCGCCTCAAGGAATCTTAACTTTAGGTATCTCGAGTGAATGGAATGTAGTGATGGAGTCTCAGGAACTGCACGTGTCGACGTCCGTGCTGGTCATTGGCACCGGAGGCGCCGGCCTCCGCGCCGCCATAGAGTTGGCCGAGCTGGGGGTAGATGTGCTCTCTGTGGGCAAGAGGCCCAGAAGCGACGCCCACACCTCGCTCGCAGCGGGAGGCATCAACGCCGCTCTCGGCACAATGGATGCCGATGACAGTTGGCAGCAGCACGCCGCCGACACAATCCTCGAAAGCTACCATCTCGCGAACCCCGAAATCGTCGAGATCGTCACCAAAGGGGCCGAACAGGGTATCAGCGACCTGGAACGCTACGGCATGCCGTTCGCCCGCGAGGAAGACGGCCGGATCAGCCAGCGTTTCTTCGGTGCTCATACGTTCCGCAGAACCGCTTTCAGCGGCGACTACACGGGGCTTGAAATTCAGCGCACGCTTGTTAATCGCGCCGCCCAGCTCGACATTCCGATACTGGACGATGTTTACATCACGCGCATTCTCGTAACCGACGGTCGGGTCTTCGGTGCCTACGGCTTCCGGCTTTCGGACGGGACGCGCTATCTGATCCATGCAGACGCCGTGGTGCTCGCCGCCGGCGGACACACCCGCATCTGGCGGCGCACGTCCAGTCGGCGTGACGAGAACACCGGTGATTCCTTCCGCCTGGCGGTGCTCGCAGGCGGCCGCATCCGCGATCCGGAGCTGGTCCAGTTCCATCCCTCAGGCATTCTTGAGCCAGAGAACGCTGCAGGAACGCTCATCTCGGAAGCCGCACGCGGAGAGGGCGGCATCCTCACCAACGCCATCGGTGAACGATTCATGGCGAAATACGATGCAGAGCGCATGGAGCTCTCCACCCGCGATCGGGTCGCGCTGGCCTGTTACACCGAGATTCAGGAGGGCCGCGGCACGCCCAATGGCGGCGTGTGGCTGGACGTGTCGCACCTGCCACGGGAGACCATCATGCGTCGCCTGCCGCGTGTGTACCAGACCATGCTCGAACTGCAGATGCTTGACATCACGACGACGCCGATAGAAATCGCACCGACCGCGCATTACTCCATGGGCGGCGTCTGGGTCCGTCCCGACGATCACAGCACTGATGTCGCGGGTCTCTACGCAATCGGGGAGGCGTCAAGCGGTCTTCATGGCGCTAACCGTTTGGGAGGAAACTCGCTGATCGAGCTGCTGGTCTTCGGAAGGATCGTCGGCAATGCCGCCGCCGAGTACTCGGAGTCCCTCACCGCACACGTGCGCTCGGCGGACGCGGTGGATGAAGCTAGAAAAGAGATAGATGATCTGCTCTATGCCAACGGGCACGAAAACGTCCGCGTATTGCAGCGTGCCATCCGTGACACCATGACCGAGCATGCGGGTGTCGTGCGGAACGAAGAAGGTCTTACGCAGGGCCTCGCCGAACTCGACGTGATTGAAGCCCGCCTCACAGAGGTTGGTGTGCATCCCGACATCGCCGGATATCAGGATCTTGTACACGCCTTCGATCTGAAGGCGTCCGCTCTAGCGGCGCGCGCGACGCTCGAAGCTGCCCGTGAACGCCGCGAAACGCGCGGCTGTCATAACCGCAGCGACTATCCGGATCTTGATCCAACCTTGCAGGTGAACCTCGTCTGGTCTCCTGCTCGTGGCATCGAGCACGAAGGCATCGCGCCTGTATCGCACGAGATTGCGACGCTCATGCGTCGACCGGTCACAACCGCGGACAAACTCGTCGAGTGAATGAGGGTCCGGTGCGTCCGATAGGACCTCCGCGTCACAAATCAATGGTTTGTCGATACCCTCAGTCGAAGACCCTCCTACCTTCCACCCCCGGGGCGACGCGGCCGGGCCGGACGTCAACCAAGAAACAACCTGCAGAGCAAGGGAACAGCTAAGAATTGGCATACCAACTTACCGCCAGAATGCCCGGCGTCGGACGACAAACTCGACCCACACTTCCATGGCCAGGGTCCAGCCCTTGGAGCAGTAATATTGGGCGCATGAGTGCCGATGCCGGGTCAGCCTCCGATTTAGAGACTGCGTCGACGATATTCGCGGAGGTCCGTTCTCGGTTGTTCGGGATTGCCTACCGGATGCTCGGCAGTGTCAGCGAGGCGGAGGACATCGTCCAAGAGACCTGGGTTCGATGGCAGACATGCGATCGCAGCCTAGTTCGGAATGCGCCGGCGTTCCTGGCGACCACCGCCACCCGTCTTGCCATCAATGTCGGGCAGTCGGCACGTGCCCGTCGTGAGACGTATGTCGGTCCGTGGCTGCCCGAGCCGGTGGACACAAGCGCCGACCCTGAACTGGGCGCCGTACGTGGTGATGCGCTCGAGCTGGCCGTGTTGCTGATACTGGAAAAGTTGTCGCCGACCGAACGGGCCGCGTACGTGCTGCGGCAAGCATTCGACTACCCGTATGAGCAGATCGCGGAGATCATCCAACAGACAGAAGCGAATGCCCGCCAGTTGGTAAGCCGGGCGCGCAAACGCCTTACCGAGGAGAAACGCGCAGCGGTGAGCGTGAGCGAGCAGCGGCATCTGCTCGAAGCATTCCTGGCTGCTGCGCGAACCGGGAATCTGGCCGCGCTGGAGGCACTATTCGCCGCGGACGTCGTCAGCTACTCCGACGGCGGCGGCAAGGTTCGGGCTTCCAAGTTCCCTGTTGTCGGACGGGAACGGGTCGCGAAGTACTACAGGGCATTCGCGGCGCGCTTCTGGGATGGTGTCGATACCGAGCCCTTCATGGCTAACGGCCGGCCCTCGGCACGGCTGACACGGGACGGGGTGGTGTTTGCGGTGGTGACTCTCACGGCGTCTGCGGATGGTATTGATCGGCTGTTGTGGACGATGAATCCGGACAAGCTCTCCGGCGTGACGAGGGTTGGCGGCTGACCTGTGGGCTTCCTGAACCGATCATGTGGCACCGCTAATGTCTGAGATCAGCCCGGCCCAGTATGGTCCGCGAGCGCATGAGAGCCCGTGCGGCGGATGAACCCCACCGCCATTCAAGCCAGTTGGAACTGCTGTTCGACCTCACTTTCGTGGTCGCTGTCGCCAGCCTTACAGCGCACCTGGCGCACGGGATCGCTGAAGATCATTTAGCAGAGTCGATCCTGCCGTTCCTGCAGGTGTTCTTCGCGATCTGGTGGGCGTGGATGAACTTCACCTGGTTTGCGTCCGCGTTCGACACGGACGATGCGCTTTACCGGCTGCTGACGATGCTGCAAATGGGCGGCGTGCTGCTGCTGGGTGCAGGTGTGCCCGCGGCATTCAACGACGGTAACTATCTGGCGGTCACCCTTGGCTTTATTGTGATGCGCGCCGGTTTGATCGCCCAATGGCTACGGGCTGCGATTGAGGATCCGGCCAGCCGCCGGCCGGCCATACGATACGCAGTCGGGTTCCCGATCCTTCAACTGGGGTGGGTCCTGCGGTTGGTGTTGCAGCAGGTGTCGGTGACGGTCGAAAATTGAGCCATTGTGACGGTTGAAAACTGAGCCACCCGTTCCAAACGATTGGGTGGGTGATCACAGTGGAGGATTGGGCGCTTATTCGGCGGTTGCATCTTGCCGAGGGTGAGTCGATGAGGTCGATAGCGGCGCGGCTGGACATTTCCCGGAACACGGTCGCGAAAGCGGTCAGCGCTGAGAGCCCGCCGACGTATGTTCGGGCGCCTCGGGACTCCGGGATCAAAGCGGTCGAGCCGGCCATACGGGCGCTGCTGAGGGAGAACCCGCGGATGCCGGCCACGGTGCTTGCAGAACGCGTGGGCTGGTCCGGGTCGCCGGCCTGGTTCAGGGAAAACGTGGCCAGGATCCGGCCGGAGTATGCCCCGGCTGACCCTGCTGACCGGATCACTTACGAACCCGGGGATCAGGCGCAGTGCGACCTGTGGTTCCCGGAGGTGCGAATCCCGGTTGGGGCGGGAAAGCCAAGGATCCTGCCGGTGCTGGTCATGGTGTCCTCGCATTCGCGGTTCGTCATGGCGCGGATGATTCCGTCCCGCATGACCGGGGATTTGCTGGCCGGGATGTGGGAGCTGATCGGTGGTTTGGGGGCGGTTCCGAGGCGGCTGATCTGGGACAACGAAACCGGGATCGGGCGACGGAACAGCTTCGCGGCCGGAGTGCCGGCGTTCGCTGGAGTGCTCGCGACCAGGATCGTGCAGGTCAGGCCCTACGACCCGGAGAGCAAGGGAGTCGTGGAGCGGACGAACCAGTTCCTGGAGACCTCGTTCCTGCCGGGACGGTCCTTCGCTTCGCCGGAGGACTTCAACGCCCAGCTCGCGGAGTGGCTGCTCAAGGCCAATACCCGGCTGGTCCGCCGGATTGGTGCCCGGCCCACGGAACTTCTCCCTCAGGACAAGGCGGCGATGCTTGGATTGCCGCCGGTTCCGCCGGTGACAGGGTTCGCGGCGAGGGTCAGGCTCCCACGGGATTACTACGTCAGGATGGGATCCAACGACTACTCCGTGCACCCGCAGGCTATCGGTAGGTTCGTCGACGTCACCGCAGACCTGGACACTGTCCGCGTCAGCCTGGATGGCAGAAGCGTCGGAGACCACTCCCGCTCTTGGGGCACTGGCCTGACGATCACCGATCCGGTCCACGTCGACGCTGCCCGCACGCTGCGGAAAGCCTTCCAAAACCCGGTGCCCGCGGAGCCCGCGGGAGTGCGGGACCTGGCCGACTACGACCGCGCATTCGGCGTCGTTCTCGATGATGGGCAGGTCGCCTGATGCCCGAAGCCAAAGAAACCGCAGGACAGATCGAGTACTACTCCCGGGCCATGAAGGCACCCCGTATCCGGGAAGCAGCGGCCCGGCTCGCTGACCAGGCAAGAGACGGCGGCTGGACCCACGAGGAATACCTCGCCGCGGTCCTGTCCCGGGAAGTCGCCGCCAGGGAGGCCTCCGGAGCTGAAGCCCGGGCCAGGGCCGCAGGATTCCCGGCCCGAAAATCGCTCGAGGACTTCAGCTTCGACCACCAGCCCGGCCTCAAACGCGACACCATCGCGCACCTGGCCACGGGCGCATTCCTCAGCGAAGCGTCCAACATTGTCCTGCTCGGCCCACCCGGAACCGGCAAGACACATCTCGCTACCGGGCTGGGCCTCCGGGCCACCCTGCTCGGCCACCGGGTCCTGTTCGCCACCGCCATCGACTGGGTCGCCCGGCTCCAGGCTGCTCATCAAAATGGGCGGCTGCCACAGGAACTAGTCAGGCTGCGCCGCTGCGGGCTGATCATCGTCGACGAGGTCGGCTACATCCCGTTCGAGCAGGACGCGGCGAACCTGTTCTTCCAACTCGTCTCATCGCGCTACGAACACGCCTCGCTGATCCTGACCTCGAACCTGCCCTTCGCCCGCTGGGGTGACGTCTTCGGAGACCAGGTCGTGGCGTCGGCCATGATTGACCGGATCGTCCACCACGCCGAAGTCATTACCCTCAAGGGCTCCAGCTACCGGCTCAAACACACGCAAGCGGACTCGTTGCCCTCGACACGGCCAGAAAATACGGCAAAATAACCAACGTCAACGTGGCTCAGTTTTCAACCCGCGAAATGGCTCACTTTTCGACCATCGCTGACAGCAGGCGGGGTTGTTGCCGGGGCAGCTGCAGCTCGTCGCGTTCGTGATGCTCGCTATTTTGGAGCTCACCGTTCCGTTGTGGGCCGAACGGACAGGTCACAGCAGCTGGCATCCGCATCATATCGCCGAGCGGTATGGCCTGTTCGCGATCATTCTGTTCGGTGAAAGCGTGCTGGCCGCATCGAATGGCGTGGCCGCTGCA
Organism: Arthrobacter globiformis; assembly: GCF_030817195.1. Lineage (NCBI taxonomy): Bacteria > Bacillati > Actinomycetota > Actinomycetes > Micrococcales > Micrococcaceae > Arthrobacter > Arthrobacter globiformis. The sequence continues at coordinate 2,755,145 of NZ_JAUSYZ010000001.1, forward strand.
TTAAGGTCCGGCGGCGTGAGCGCATACTTGATTGCTGTCTCGGCGGCCAGCCTCGCGCTGTTGTTCGCCCTGTGGTGGTTGTACTTCCTCCAGCCGGCGGGTGAGACATTGTCGGCAAATCGTGACAAATCGTACCAATGGGGATACTGGCACTTCCCCATCTTTGCGGCCTTAGCCGCCCTCGGAGCAGGCCTCGAAGTTACGACCACGCTCCCGCTGACCGGACCGCAGCCCCTGGCGCAGGCGTTTATCGCCGGGTACTGCGTCGCGATTCCGACCGCCGTTTTCGTGGGATTGTTGTGGGCGATTCACGCGCCCCTCACGGTCCTGCGAGTCGTCCGCCCGCCGGTGATATTGCCAGCGGTGGGGACGGTGCTGGTGATTCCGGCTAGCGTCAGTGCGATCGGGGTTGCCGGAGTGGTTGGCGGAATCGCGGTTGTGAGTGCACTGGTCGTCGTGGTGACGGTGTTGCAACCCGGACAGAAGCGGGAAGCAAGCTGATCGATCACGGATCCTGCCGCGTGGCACTTTTCGGCTGTTCCGAAAGTTGGCCCAGACAAGCCCCCGGAGTTACGAACTTTGGCGCTGAACTAGCGTGCAATTTTCCCAAGGCTGTCACAGATTGATTTGGACCCGGTCATAGCTGGCAGACGGAATGTCACTACATTCCGCTAAGCCATTATCAAAGGGAAGATCATCATGAAGATCGTTGTTATCGGCGGCACTGGCCTGATCGGCAAGCAGGTTGTGGAGATTCTAAGCAGTCAGGGCCATGAGGCGATAGCGGCGTCCCCTTCCACCGGGGTGGATTCGGTGACCGGCCAGGGATTGGATGAGGCGATGGCGGGGGCGGACGTAGTTGTCGACCTGACGAACACCGCCGATTTCGATGAGAAGGTAGTCGTTCCCTTCTTCTCCACTTCATCTCACAATCTTCTCGCCGCCGAGAAAAAGGCAGGCGTGCGACATCATGTGGCTCTGTCCGTCGTTGGAACCGACCGTATCGGGGCCGTCAGCTACTTTGCCGGAAAGACTGCGCAGGAGAAGGCTGTTAGAGAAGGCGGAGTGCCGTACACCATTCTGCGGGCCACTCAATTCTTCGAGTTCATCCCGATGATCGCTGACGCCGGAACAAGCGGCGGGTCGGTTTATGTGACAAGTCACCTGATGCAACCGATGGCTGCTGCAGACGTTGCTCGCATTGTGGCGGAGACGGCGGTCTCGCCTGCGATTGACGGCGTCCTTGAAATGGCGGGCCCTGAGCGCACAGGACTTAATGAATTCGTGGGTCGGGTTCTCGCGGCCCGCAATGATTCCCGCCCAGTGGTCATTGATACCGAAGCCGGCTACTTCGGTATACCGATCGAAGAGACAAGCATCGTTCCCGTCGGTGAAACCCGCATCGGGGACATCACCCTCAAGGAGTGGCTGAACTTGACGTCATAGCACGGCCTGTAGCTACGTCTCCGCGACTATAGGAGATTTCGCCAGCAGCGTTTCTCCCGATTAACGGACGCTACCCAGCTCCGGACACCATAGCCAGGACATCGGCTAGCTCGGCCGCAGCATGACCGCAGGCTGGAATTCACCGCGTTGAACCCGGACCATCTCTCCGGGCGTTACAAGGGTTGGCACCTGACCTATGGCGTCCCATTGTGAGCCTGTCAACGGCACCCACTATGACGCAGTACCCGGACGCGGATGAAGCAATCTTCCTCAGGCCGTCACAGATTGTGTTGGTACATGGTCATAGCTGGTGGACGGATGTCACTGCATCCCTCTGCGTCACTTATCGGAAGGAAGATCATGAAGATCGTAGTTATCGGCGGAACCGGACTCATCGGGTCGAAACTGGTCAACAAGCTCGGCGAACACGGACACGAAGCAGTGGCCGCTTCCCCTGACTCGGGTGTGAACACCCTCACCGGCGAAGGCCTCGCGGACGTGCTGCAGGGAGCCGACACTGTAGTCGACGTGTCGAACTCGCCCTCGTTTGAAGATGCAGCTGTGCTGAACTTCTTCACTACCTCCACCCGCAACCAGCTCGCCGCGGAGAAGGAAGCCGATGTCGGCCACCACGTCGCACTGTCGGTCGTCGGCACCGAGCGTCTGGCCGAAAGCGGCTACTTCCGGGCGAAAATCGCCCAGGAGAAGCTCATCAAGGAATCAGGTGTCCCGTACTCCATTGTCCATGCGACGCAGTTTTTCGAGTTCGTCAAGAGCATCGCACAGGCCGCGACCGACGGAAACACCGTTCGTCTGTCACCCGCGCTGATTCAGCCCATGGCCGCTGAGGACGTAGCGACCGCTGTTGCCTCTACCGCCGTCGGAAATCCACAAAATGCCACCATCGAGGTCGCCGGCCCCGAGCAATTCGGTCTCGACGAGCTCATCCGCAAGGGCCTCAGCTTCCAAGGCGACCCCCGCGAGGTCGTCACCGACCCCAACGCACGCTACTTCAACGCCCTGCTCCAGGATCGCGAACTGCTCCCCGGCAACGAAGCGACCATTTATAACACCCGCTTCGAAGAATGGCTGAACCAGCAGTAGCCGGACAGCGCGGGTGTCCTTCATCACGGAAGGCGTCGAGGGGCGCCCCCGCTCCCAGCATTTTTTCGATGCAAGGCAATACATTCTGAAAGCAGACCGCCATGGGACATCACATTCGCTTGAACCAGGCCGTCCCAGCGGCCTACAAGACCTTGCTGCTCCTAAACGACGAGTCCTCGGCCGCGGCCGCCGCTTCAGGTCTGGAACCCCTCCTCATCGAGCTCGTCAAGATTCGCTGCTCCCAAATCAACGGCTGCGCGTTCTGCCTGAGAATGCACATCCGCGACGCCATCTCCCACGGCGAAACCCAGGACCGCCTCGCCGTCCTGCCCGCCTGGCGGGATACCGGGTACTTCACCCCAGAAGAGAGACATGCCCTTGCCATCGCAGAGAGCACAACCCTGATCTCCGACCGGCTGACCCTGCCCCAAGACGAACTGGCAGCACTCAACGACGACCAGATAGCCGCAGTGGAATGGGTGGCAATCACAATCAACGCGTTCAACCGGGTGGCAATCTCCAGCCACTACGATGTCCGCAACTGAACTCGGGCATCCAGCGGTACGCCCGGGGAGTCGTCAGTGAACCAATCCCATTCATGGTAGGGAACGTGGATCATGAAGTCACGGGCCGAAGGCCAACCTTACAGTGGCGCTTCCGCGTCAGCAGGAGCGCCACTGGCAGTGTTCACGGCCAGGAAAGGCGTCGAACCATGACGGGCGTCACGAGGGTGGGCCGGAGTACGGTTGCGTTCCTGACCACGCTATGCACGGACGCGTCAACCCGACACTTCCGATCGTGGCCGAGCTTGTTCGTCGCGGTCACTCCGTTACGTACCACACCTCGCCGCGTTCAGCGAGGCGATTGCCACTACTGGTGCGACCGTGCGCCTCTACCCAGGGGGAGACCAGCGACCCCCCGATCCGCCCGTTCCAGCCACGCTGTTGGAGGGGCATGCCCGTACTGCCGTCCGCGTGCTGCCGACTGTGCTCACTGATCTTCGAGGCATGCGGCCGGACCTTATCGTCCATGACTCCGCTTGTTTGTGGGGCGCAGTCGCCGCCAACGAACTCGGTGTGCCAGCGGCGTCGTCCTTTACTACGTTCGCGTTCAACCGGCACGTGCCAAGTCCCACTCGCGGCTCTTGGGAAACTGCTGGCCGGAGCGATGACTCGGCCGCGCAGCCTCCACGGGTACTCTGCGATCGCGCTGGGGGCTACACTGCCGCTTCAACACGCGCGGGTTACCACTGTTCGACCCGGGAAACATCCGCCAGCCGCTCAACCTCGTCTATACATCCCATGCGTTCCAGCCTCACGTCGAGAACTTCGACGAGTAGTACCGGTTCATCGGCCCAAGCCTCGGCGCCCGTCCAATCGATCCGTCGTTCACGCCCAATCTCCTGCAGGACCCGGTGCTGTACGCCTCACTGGGCACGATTTTCAACCCGGTCCCGCAGCTTCTTCACACCTTCGCAAACGCGCTCGCCCCGCTAGGTGTACTGCTCAGGGACGGTGGTCGTCTCCACCGGGCAGACCGATCCCGCGCTACTGGGACCGTTGCCTGCCAACGTCCTGGCCAGCCGCTTCGTGCCACAACTGGAGGTGCTGGCCCGCGCGGCACTGTTCGTCACCCATGGCGGGATGAACAGCGTCAACGAGGCCATGTATGCCGGCGTTCCGATGCTGGTGATCCCGCAGGGCGCCGAACAGCCGCTGGTAGCCGGTCGGGTCGCGGAGTCCGGTGCCGGCCTGTCTATTCGCGCCCAGGATGCTTTGGGTGCGGAGCGGGCGGAAGCGCTTGAGTTTGCGGTACTGCTCATTCTGGAAAAGCTATCGCCGACCGAACGTGCCGCCTATGTTTTGCGTGAGGCGTTCGATTACCCGTACCCGTAGATCGCCGAAATCATCCAGGCCACGGAACCGACGGCTCGCCAACTCGTTAGCCGTGCTCGTAAACGCATTAAGGCGGAGCGCCGTTAACCCGTTGCTAGCCAGGAGCAGCAGCGGCTGCTGGAAGCATTTGTCGCTGCCGCTCGGACTGGGGACCTCTCGACTTTGGAGCGACTCTTCGCGGCAGACGTTGTCAGCTACTCGGACGGTGGCGGAGTTGTGCGGGCTTCGCGGATCCCGGTTTTCGGCAGGGAGCGGGTGGCCAAGTACATACGTGCTTTTGCAGACCGGTTCTGGGAGGGTGTCAGGGTCAGCCAGATACAGACCAACGGCCAGGCATCTGTGGTGCTTTCGCGCAATGACGAAGAGTTCCCGTTCGCGATCGTGACGGTGACGGGGTCACTTCAGGGAATCAACCAGGTGCTGTGGATGATGAATCCGGAAAAGCTGGGGGGAATTGCTGTCACAAATCCTGGGTCTGCTCGGTCTTAGTTGATGACCGGACGGCATTCAGGCCACGGGCACAAATCGAAAGGCTCATCATGAAGATCGTAGTAATCGGCGGCACGGGACTTATTGGCTCAAAGCTCATTGAAAAGTTGTCCGAGCATGGACACGAGGCTGTTGCCGCCTCCCCCAACTCCGGCGTCAATACCCTTACCGGTGAGGGACTTGCCGAGGTCCTGGTGGGTGCACAGGTAGTCGTGGATGTCTCCAACTCGCCATCGTGGGAAGACGAAGCTGTGATGGACTTCTTCAGGACTTCGACCAGTAACCTTCTCGCGGCCGAAGCCGTAGCGGGCGTCGGACACCACGTTGCCCTGTCAGTCGTTGGAACCGACCGCCTGTTGGAAAGCGGGTACTTCCGCGCGAAAAGCGCCCAGGAGAAGCTGATCAAGGAATCCACCATCCCTTTCACGATCGTTCACGCGACCCAATTCTTCGAGTTCGTGATGAGCATCGCTGAGACTGGCGCCGTGGGTGACACGATTCGCATGTCGCCGGCCCTCATCCAGCCAATCTCAGCAGACGATGTCGCAAGCGCAGTGGGACGTGCTGCCGTTAGCGAGCCGATGAACGGCACTCTCGAGGTTGCAGGTCCCGACCAGTTTGGCCTTGACGAACTTGTCCGCAAGGCCTTGAGCTTCCACAATGATCCACGCGAAGTCATCTCCGACCCCGATGCACGCTACTACAACTTCGTGCGGCTGACCGGACGCGAGCTCCTCCCAAGTGATGATGCCCGCATCTTCGAAACCCGATTCGAGGACTGGCTGCCTCAGAACGTGGCACAGTAGCTGCCATGCCGTGGTGGCCTCGATCGAATCTCCCCTTGGCCACCACGGCACTCCAGCATGCGGGGCCTGGGGAGTGTTGCTAAAGCTGGGTTTTGGCCAGGCGAGTGAGGCGACGAGCTGTATTGCGGCCATGCGTGCGATCGGCTAGGCCAGACGCGGTTGGCCCTTGAGGTGTATCCCTTGCTGCCAGGCCCGGGCCCGGCCCTCTTACACCGCCCACGCGTACCAAGCTACGTAGTGGGTGTGTCCAAGGAACCGGGACGGACCGTGGGCTCGTATCTATTGGCTTGCTGGTAACTGCCTCGAAGGGAACAAGCTCAGGTCTGCAAACGGCCTATATATCGGCCGTCCCCGCCGCGCCGGACTCGGTCCCCGGGCAGTGTCTGCCTGCCGGGGGACTGCGACCAGATGTGGCGAAACGCCACTTTCCAAGGTCTAGGGGGAACAGAGCAAGAAGACTTGCCTGAGCCGCGTTTGGCATCCAGTGCCGGACGCGGCGTACGGTTGGGGCTGTAGCCCGGTATGCCCCCCAATATGCCGTGCTACAGCCTTTTCACAGGCACACCGGACTGCCCGGCCGTTCGCCGCCGCCGCGGGGCGTCTCATGAACTCTAGTTCTCAGGAACGTCCGCCTCGGTCGTGACCTCGCACCCTGTGACTGTTAGCGGAGAATGGCGGTTAAATCGCAGTTCAAGATGGGGGTTTTCGAACCGTTTCGGCTGTGGACTTTATCCACTCCTTGCCGGCGTTCTTTGATCACTTGTCTCGCTCTAAGCGGGGATGCGACTCGACTAGCTTGTGAGTGCTCGGGACCTTCGATAAAACGTTGCTCGGGACATTCCGAGATCGCGGGCAACCTGCGCAGCGGGGTCGCCGCCTTCGACCACGCCGTGATCCACATACAGGTCATCGCGTCTGACGCCGGCCGCCAGCAGATCCGCCTGCTGCCGGTCGATGGACTGCTGCCGCGTCGAAACGCGGGCATAACCGATCAGCTTCGGCACAGGCTGCTCCGATGTGTCGCATAACTAACGATGAATACACCGGCGAGTTCAGGTGGTGAGTGCAACACCCTGAATTGTGTGGGGTGTCGTCGATGGGCAGGCCGTGGTCGCCGTTGAGTGTTCGTTTAGCGTTCTGGGAAGGGCTGGATGCCGGGCTGTCGGTAGCCGTAGCGGCGCGGGCCGCGGGGGTGTCGCGTCCGACTGCGTACCGGTGGTTGAGCGACCATCAGAAGGTGTTGCCATCACCGGTTCAGGATTTCAGTGTGCCCCGTGCAGGGCTTTTGTCGTTGCGTGAGCGGGAAGAGATCGGGTTTCAGCTTGCCCAGGGTCATGGAGTGCGGCGTATCGCCGGCTTCCTGGGCCGGGCTCCGTCGACGATCAGCCGGGAGATCGCGAGGAACCGCGTCAGTGACCGGTATTCGCCATCGCTCGCGCAGGAGCAGACGTGGGCTCGTGCCCGCAGGCCGAAGCCGCGGAAGCTGGACGGGTTAGCGTTACGGGAACAGGTCACCACGATGCTCACCGACCGGTTCAGCCCGGAACAGGTCGCTGGCCGACTGAAGGTGGAGCATCCGGAGAATCCGGAGATGCAGGTGTCACACGAAACGATTTATCAGGCCCTCTTCGTCCAGGGCCGCGGATCCTTGCGCCTGGAAGTTGCGACGGCGCTGCGGTCCGGGCGGGTGCGTCGGCGCCCGCAAAGGCCGGAGGGTCCTCGCCCGCAGCGGTTCCAGGAGATGGTGATGATCTCTGACCGGCCGGCAGAGGTCGAGGACCGCGCCGTTCCCGGCCACTGGGAAGGGGACTTAATCATCGGTTCGACGGCATCGAAGTCCGCGATCGGGACCCTCGTCGAACGCACTACGGGATACGTGATGTTGCTGCATCTGCCCGAGGACCATACTGCCCGCACCGTCGCCGACGCCATGATCACCGCGATGAATACCCTCCCCGAGCAGTTGCGCCGATCGACGACCTGGGATCAAGGAGCTGAGATGTCACGGCATCAAGAAATCACGATGGCGACCGGTATGCCGATCTACTTCTGCGACCCGCATTCACCCTGGCAGCGCGGCAGCAACGAAAACACCAACGGGCTCCTCCGCGAGTACTTCCCGAAAAGCACCGACCTGTCATTCCACGGGCCCGGAATCCTCGAAAACGTCGCCGCTGAACTCAACCGCCGGCCACGCAAACGACACGGCTACCGAACGCCCGCAGAAGTCCTCGCTGAGCTAGTCTCGAACCCAGTCAACTAAATCCGGTGTTGCAGGCACCACTGGAATTCGCCACCGATTCAACCAGAAGGTTATGCGACATAGTTACGAGAATCGCCGACTGTCGTCCAACTAGCGCCGTTCCAAGGAAATTGGACGAGCGCCGTCGAAGCGATTCCTCGCTCAGTGAGACGTCTCGTATCCCAAGGGTTATGAGACGGCCGGTTGCTCCGTTTGGGGGACCGCACGGGACGACGAGTTCACCTGCTACTCCTGCTTCCTGGTTCGGCACCGCCCCCAGATAGCGCGGGAAAAGAACGCCCACGCCTACTGCATTGAATGCGAAGGCTAAGTCCCGCAATGGACTAGAAGCGCTCCCCTCACTGACGATTATCCGAACAAGACTCAGGTCTTGTTGCCAACCAGCAGAAATGTCCCTGCTGTGCGGGCCCCCTTTAAAAGTATGTCTTGGTTATCCACAGTGGATTGATGGCGTGTCCCGGCAGTCGGGAGCCGCGCTTACGGTGGCAACGCCGTCGTGCAGTGGTTCGATGAGGTGGACCCACCGGAATCGGCTGAATGACTGATGTCAGTGGTGTGCCAGCCTGCTGCCGCTCCCGGGGCGATGGAACTTTTCGATCAGCCCCCCGGTCAGCGCCTTCACGCTTCTGAACAGCCCGATGGCAGTAAGCCTCAGGACGAGAATCACCAGATGGACGGCCCCACCTACGAGGAGGAGCAGGACCAGGCTGAGGATGGCGGGCAAGAACATGACAAAAACGGTGCCCATGGTCGCTAAGTACGCGAGGGCGTAGGCCATGATGGTGGACGGGTCCACTGGGTATCCCTTTGAACGGCCGGATCGGCTCCGGTGCCTGCTGCGGACGCCCTTGCAGCTAAGGGTTGGCGTGGTCCGGCGCCTTTGCCGGGCCACAGTAGGCGCGCGACCATGCATTTCTCAGTGGGCCTTGGACCACCTCCAGGCATGGACGCGTGGAGAGGTAATACGAAGTGGGCGCCGTTCCGAGCTCTGCCGCATGGGTCGGACGGATTCAGGGTCGGATGTCTTCGCCTCATCGCCGCACATGTCGCTGACCAGGCCGGTTCCGGCGACCTCCCGTACGGTGAATATTCCTGCCGCCGCTGCCTGTTTCGTCGGAAACACCCCGGACGTTGCCAGGTGATTCCCTGCGGCATCCATCAGCCGAAAGCGGTAGCCCCCTTCAAGGGGAATCGAAGACTTCAAAGTGCCGGACATGTTGCTCCATCGCGCTGTCTAATGTGACGACAACGACGGAGTCTGCATACCGCCTGAGACCACTCACTTTATCGGCTGCCGAGGGAGCTTGAAAAGGTTTTGGGTCACCAAAAGGTCCCGAGTGACCCTACCCTAGCGCCGTGTCCCAGGCGCCACGCGAAGGCACGATGATTGACCAAGAGCAAAATGTCTTCGCCGGTCCTATAGTCAGACGGCCTTCCTCGAACAGCAGATGGACCCCGCCCGCCGAAGCGTAGCTGGACGCGCTCGAGCGGTGGGGCGCCCATACTGCGGAGCAGCTTGGGGAGTAAGGCGTTTCGCCTTGATGTTTCCTGGACGGTGGTTGGTTAGACCGTCAGAGGGCTGCTGCTGATCGCGAAGCAACTCTCGATGTCGTCGTCATCACGCGAGATGTATTCGGTGAAGTCCGCCAGTGACATGAAGCAGTAAAAGTCGCCGTATCGGTAGTCGGCCTTATCTGCTCTTGTTGCCACTCCGGCCACCTCCATTCATTGTCGTTCTATTTTCCTGTGGATTGATAGTGCACCGCCAGGCGCAGTGTTTCGCTCCACACTGTTCGGGCAGGATCGGGACAGGGTTTGCCCAGGACACGCTAACGCCCGCCGGATTCCGCTGAACCGTCCTGCCCACGTGGTCAAGCGCTCCCACGCCCGGTCGGCTGGCAGCTGTTGTTTATGGGCGAGCGGCACCGAGGCCCCCGGTAAGGGGAAATTCGCACGCTTCCTGGAAACATCTCTCCAAGAAGGCAGATACGGGAAATAGCCCGTGCAGTGGTGCTCCCGGGGCCTTCCCGACGGAGATCCGTCAGTGGGTTCCCCGGAGGCCCTTTTGTACCGCCAAAGTCGGGGCGGGTTTGCGGGGAAGGATCCCGCCACCCGAGAGGCTTGGTCACAGCGCGTGACCAGGTTTGCCAGCCGGCAGGGAATAGGGCGGTATTCGGGAGCCTTGCGCTGCGTCACGGTGCGGCCTGCGGTGCCATACTGGTTCCACGAGTATGACGGACCGGGGGCCCACCATGATGCTTGATACGACGACCCTGCGTGCCGCTTTCGGGGTGATCGCGCTTACCCTGTTGGTTCTTTTCTACGTCGTGACGTTCCGTCACACCCGTTCGGAGTACAGTGCCTGGTGGTGCACGGCGCTCGGCCTGTTCCTTTTCGGAGCCGCTTCGTTTCTTCTTGACGGAACCTCGCAGCAGGTATGGGCGAACCCGCTGGGAAACACCCTGCTGGTTGCCGGCGCTGCGAGTGTCTGGTCCGCCGCCCGTTCTTTGAGGACGAGCCGGCCGCTGTGGTGGCAGCTGACCTTGGCGCCGGCCACCACCGCGGTTGCCTCGGCACTGGATCATCCGGCCACCAACGACTGGTCAGGCGGGCCGGTTTTTCTGGCGTTGATGTCGTTGATGATTGGCCTTGCCGCCCGGGAACTGTGGCTGCTAAAACCCGACGACTCCCGAGTCCACCGGCCGTTGGCGGTCATGTCCGGGCTGCTCGCGGCATACTACTTCGGCCGGTTGCTGGTCTTCCTTGCTGAAGGTCCGACAGGGCCCGTTTTCCTCACTTACTTCGGTTCCGCGCCCACGACGCTTCTCACCATGGCCCTCCTTGTGGTTGTGTCCTTCAGCATGGCCGTGCTCAGTCACGAACAACTGACAAAAGACCTCAGTGCCCGTGCCACGCGGGACGGCCTGACAGGCGTCCTGAACCGCACAACCTTCCTGAACCTCGCCGCCGGAGACGTACGTCGGTTGCGCTTCACGAGATCCTCAGCATCACTCGTTCTCGCTGACCTTGACCACTTCAAGGCAGTTAATGACAGGTATGGGCATCCTGCGGGAGACTCAGTTCTCCAGGCGTTCGCCGCGGCCTGCTTGGCTTCGGTCCGGTCTACGGACCTCGTGGGCAGATACGGCGGTGAAGAATTCATTATTTTCCTTCCCGGAGCAGGTCCGGACCGGGCCGAGGCCATAGCAGGGGAAATAAGCCGCCGCTTTGCCGCGGTGGAGATCCCGGAGAACGTCCGGTTTCCGACCGTCAGCTACGGGATCGCCACAAACAATTCCGGCGCCGCCGATCTGAGAATGATGATCTCATCAGCCGACTCGGCCCTCTATCGGGCGAAGTCAACCGGGCGAAACCGCGCCGCCCGGAACCACCTGAACTGAGACGCCCCCGGTACTTTGGTTGCAGTCACGCACACCTGGCTTCCGCGGCAAGGGTTCGAATGTGGGCTGTCTGGTCGTTGTTGTCCCGGCTGATGAAGCCTGACCCGAGTTGCGCTTCCTGGGAAAAGACTTGACGGAGGACGAGCACGTCCGTTCCTTCTGCCGCTGTGCGCGGTTCGAAGTAGGCAATGCCTCCACCATCGACTCCCTGAGTGTGTCGAGGTGGTGCTGGCTAACAATGGCCCGGCAAGGTAGGCGTGCTTGCTCCAGACAATTTTCGCCCTGGCGCCCTGTGGACCACGTGATCGCGCAGGCCTGATCCTCTTTGACCAGGTGCGGCCGGATCACCGCCCTTCCTCCGGATTATGTGAAAGCGAGGAGGTGCACGACCATGCTCACCGTGGTTCCTCGGGAATGCAATCCGTGTTCAGATTCATGAGGTGGGCGATGAAGGGGGGCCCCGAATTTTGTGTGGCTGGGACGCGCGGAAGCACCGCCCGCAATCTGAACGGGGCGGTGCTTCCTGGGGGCGCTTTCGTTAGATGTGGATGGTTAGCGGATGCCGGTGGTGAAGCTCCAGGCTGTGCTGGCCAGGGGAGTGCCGGCCACATCGCGTACCGCCGTCGGGCCGCCCGTGATGGAGGCGGTGTACCTGGTGCTGGCCGGAAGCGTGGCTGCCGGGTTGAGGATCCACTGGTTGGTGGTTCCGTTGCGGGTGACGGTGGCTGCCACCGCCGCGCCGGTGGCGGCGTTCTTCAGCGTGAAGGTGGCGGTGCCGACGCCGTTGACGGGCTTGCTGAAGGTAGCGGTGATGTTGGCTGTCGGGAGCGCCCCGGTCGAGTTCACGCCCGGAGCCCGGGAGGTCACGGTCGGCGCGGCGCTTGTGGTGAACCGCCAGCTGGTTGAGGCCAGCGGCCGATTGGCCAGGTCGCGGATGGTGGCCGTGCCGCCGGTCAGGGTGGCGGTGTAGGTGGTGCTAGGGGTGAGCAGGGCGGTGGGGTCGAGTGTTGCCCGCCGGGTGGCCTGGTCGTAGGTTACCGCGGCCGGGGTCGTGGCCCCGACTGCGTTCTTCAGCGGGAACGCTCACCTGCATTCTCTTGGATGCAGCGACAGCCGATAAGAAGCAGCTCATCTTTTCAAGATCCTTTTCCAAGCCGGTGACCACGGCAGGCTGCGGCTGCAATCGCCTCGATGTTCGCCCTTCCGCGCCGACCCATCGGATCATCGGGGGTGAGTGGTACAGCCGGGCTGCCGCCGCTTGCCAGGCTCTATTCGATGGACACCCTCAGACCGTTCAGGGTGTCTGGGTCCAGATCGACAGGGCCGTCAGGGACAGCTGCTGCCCCGAACTGGGCTAGGAGCAGGGCGGGGTCCTTTTCGGTGTCTGCGCATGCCTTTAGACGGGACGCCAACAAAGGGAGGATCCCTATGATTGAGTTCGGATGGCTGCAGTCCCATTCTTCCGGAGACCCTTGGACGCCGATAATGGTGATTCCGTCAATTGGGGGTAGGCGTGCAGTGGCGGGGGAGTGCCTTTTACCATTGCTAGGTCAGCCGTAGTTTCGGGAGGCATCCCGAAACTACGGCTCTTTCATGGTGGAGTTGTTCAGGCCGGGTGCCTCGAAAGTTTGAGCTGCCCTGACCCGTGCCTACAGCCAAATTCTCGAACCCGGAACGCCAGGTGCTCACGCCCCGTAGGCGCGGAATGCGTAGGCAGACAAGCGTATAGATTCGTTCCGGGGAAGCCTGCCAGTGTTAGTCTGGCAGGCTTCCCCGGACCTCATAAGCATCCGGTATCTGGGTCATGCGCCGCTCTCGGGCGCCGGAGATAAAGGCCGTTTACCGGCTTGTTGACTGGTCTCCGCCTAGCCTTGCTGGACCCGGTTGAGAAAGTGCCCGGTGCGGTTTTGGAAGCCCTCAATCTGGCGGAGGACGACGGCCGCCGGGTCCGGGTTGATCTCATTGGCCGGAGGCTCCTTTCGCACATTTTCGCAGCACAGGAAGTCTGCACAGATCAACGTGCCAACGGTGTTCCCGTCACGACCGGACTGGCCAGCGCGCTTGGCCACCCAAAGGAGCACATCTTCCTTGGAGAACACATCCCGGCACAACTCGCAGAGCACGGAGCGATTTTTCTTTGCGCCGCCTTCGGGTGCACGGAGCATAATCCCGGTCACGCCTTTTGGCCCGGGCACTACCAAGTACCCCCGAAGCGGCATCTTCTCGTCGCGCCAGCCAAGGAAGTCCAGGTTGTCCCAGTCCTGGGAATCGAGGCTTCTGGGCAGAGTGAGCTTTGTTGCCTCGGAACGGGTGGCATTGATAAAGGATGAACGGATCTGTTGCGGCGTGATTGCCTGCATGACTGACTCTTTCGACGATACGGTTTCCCCTTGCGGGGACGGTCATGGAGTGTCAGCTTCCGGGCGCGCGAAAAGGGGACCGCAATCTACGTCTTTTGTCAGTTGGTGACCTGAAGAACTAGGGACGGTTCCGCGTCGAGGGGAAGCTGGGCGGAGCAGCGGGCACACTGCAGGCCATGACGGCCACCTCACTCACTATGGCCGCAGCGACCGCAAAGGTCCCCCGCGCACTCATCGCCCTCGTCCTCTCATCCTTCTTCACCAGATCATCCTGGTCCCCATATCCTGCCAAACCATATCCAAATCTGTCCAAAAGGTTGCTGCCACCACCCTGCAAACGTAGAGCCTGTTGCGAGGAGCAGGACGCACAAATCGCGGCCAGGTGCACGATTCTCACGTTGAATGAGAGCGCTCTTCGAACGCCGATAACCGGCCTTTCGTCAAGCTGTTGTCCGTGGCGGGGGAGGTCACGCCGTCTTTCCCGTAAGGCAGCGAGGCCTGAAGGGGCGGATCGCGGTTGGACAGGAGTGGATCCCAGAGGCTCGCGTGGAGCGGTCGACTATGCCGTGGGCAGTGGGGCAGACCGCTTCATCCAGGTTCAGCTTTTTTGACCAATCTGTTGCCCGCACCGGGACTGACACATAGGCTCAACATGTGAGTGGCGGGGACGGCAATCCGACAAGCGGATCCGGCCCGCGACCCGTGAAGGAAAAAAGCATGGCAACAGGTACGGTCAAGTGGTTCAACGCCGAAAAGGGCTTCGGATTCATCGCCCCCGACGACGGAAGCGCTGACGTGTTCGCACACTTTTCAGCAATCGCATCCAGCGGTTACCGCTCCCTGGACGAGAACCAGAAGGTTCAGTTCGACGTCACCCAGGGCCCTAAGGGTCCGCAGGCGGAGAACATCCAGCCGCTCTAAGTGGTTCTCAGGAAGCTGGCCGGCTGCAAACCGGCCAGCTTCTCTGTTTTCACCCAGCCCCGCTGCCGCACGCAAAGCCGCAGGACCACAAACGGAGGCCCGCCAGCCAAAGGGCAACGGTTCTGAATGTCCAACAATTCCATAGCAGCAGCGGCGGGTCTGGGCATGGTATCCACTCCGACGATGAATTCATCGGTTTCCGCCACGATGGTCACGGGGCCGGGCTCCTTCCGTAGTCGGTACCGTGTACGGTGCCAGTCCGGCTGGAGCTGCGATGAGGCACTTCTCTGACGGGTCACGGTTTCCACATCGGAAAGCCTGGACAATCTTCTATCAGGCCATCAGCGCGGGCGGATCGGCGCAGACCCCCGGGTCCAGGGTGGACGAGTCTTGCTCAAGGCACCGAACCTCAGTGAGATTGGGGCAGAATTTCCATGCATCACAGCCCGGAGGGGCCTGCACCAGCCTCCCAGCCAGCACCAGACCATACCGTCTGAACCTGGTTACCGTTCGGGATCTGGCGCAGGTTTCAGCCGGCGTTGTTCCCCGCTATTCCCGCCTTTGGGGACCACCTGGTTTGCGATCAGGTCCACGCGCTCAGCGGCGGTTAGTTCGTCATCGTTCTGGATGGCGGCGACGTCGCTGCCATCGACCGTTTCAACCTCCTGTGGAACGGACTCATCAGGTTCGGGATCGT
The DNA here is from genome assembly GCF_030817195.1 of Arthrobacter globiformis. Classification (NCBI taxonomy): domain Bacteria; kingdom Bacillati; phylum Actinomycetota; class Actinomycetes; order Micrococcales; family Micrococcaceae; genus Arthrobacter; species Arthrobacter globiformis. The sequence continues at coordinate 2,770,527 of NZ_JAUSYZ010000001.1, forward strand.
CTTTGTGGCGGGCTTTTTGGAGGTGGTCCTCCAGTTTCTCTTCTGCGTCACGGCGGCGTTGACCCACGGTGCGCATCTGCTGGGTTGCCGGTGCCGGTTGTGGCTGCTGGGCCGGTTCACCATTGGTCTGCTTCTCGCCATTTTTCTCGCTCATAATCGAATCGTCCCACCGGGAGGGCACATCAGGAAGATCGGTGCGTTCACGCAGTCGGGTTAGCACCGGCAATAGCGGAGGACCGTCTTCCCGCCTATGGCCAAATGGCGCATGCTTCTGACGGCACTGTTCGCCACGACTCGCGGCGGGTGAGCAACCGAGCGCCAGTGGCTGGCGTTCACCCGCTCAAGCCACTCCTCTACCAACTCGACGGAGAAGTGCAATCCATTCCGCGAAGAACCCTGTCCGGGTCGAATCCGTCCCGTCAGCCCTGCCGGTGCTGGTAGAAGGACCGGGCACGGCTCTGGGCGAACGACCACGCCCGCTTGTGCAAGCGCGCGTGAGCTTCGGGTTGCCTGGGGTCATTGCTGTGGAGAATGAACTGGTCCACCGGTGACATCACGGCCATGCGACCAATGAGCGAGCGGTCCGCCCTGCTGACTCTCATTCCGTCCGGTCAAGCCGGTCGTGTAGCCGACTCTCCAAGTCCTGCAAGGTTGGAAGCAACTGCGATCGACGCAGCCTGGCCGTTGGCCTGCCTGCCGGGGGTGCGTGCACCGCCGCTTCTGGATCCAACAGAACACCTTCTGGGCTTGATCTCCTGGGCCTAGCCATGAGATCTGTTGATTGTGCCCTCGCCAGCAGCAAAATAGGTACAGGCACCACCGGCAACTAAGGAGCAGACATGAAAAAGGAACTGCGCATCAGCTTCTCGGTGCTTACTCTGGCTGCGGCGCTTGGTGGCTGCGGCGGCAACCCCGGCTCCACAAGTCCCACCACAGGTACACCGCAGGCGTCTGCCACCGCTCCGGCACCGGGTGTGTCCACTACTGCGGCAGCGGACGTGGAGCTCAAGACCGCCACCTCAGCGGCGGGCCCGATCGTGGTGGACAAGGACGGGAAAAGCGTCTATTTCTTCACGAAGGACGTCAAGAATTCGTCCACCAGTGCCTGCAAGGACGCCTGCGCGGCGGCATGGCCGGCGGTCACGACAGGCTCGGATGCACCCAAAGTGGAAGGCATCACAGGCACAGTGGGTACCATCAGCGCAGCTGGCGGTTTGAAGCAGATCACGCTCAACGGCATGCCGGTTTACCACTATGCCAAGGACACGAAGGCGGGGGACATCCTCGGCCAGGGCGTCAACAACGCGTGGTATTTGGTCAGCCCGTCCGGTCAAATGTTGAAGTAGCCGGAGACGGAATTAGGCCCGGTATGGCCGCTGGGCTGCCGTCCGGAAGCCAGATTCCGGACATGGACGGCCCCTTTCCAGGCACTAGTAGCGCCTTATTCTGAAGCGGGAATCGTCGGTTCGACATAGAGAGTAAGGGCGATGTGCAGCGGTTCCGAGCGGATCCGGGGTGCCGAGCCTCCACGTTTTCATTCTTTGCGCCATGAAATGTCCGAAGGAGATGCAACGCCATTACTTGTTGATTTCCGCCCGCGACTTGCCTCGTGCGCGGGTTTCAGGCAGCGTGCCGAAAGCCGATCATCAGGCCGGCACTGGTAACAACGGGCCGAATGAAGGCGCGCCGCATACACGACTTGTCGGGTCAAAACAGCTGCTACGCCGCTCTGGATCGTGCAGCAAAGTGGTCAAAAAAGAGGGTGTGCACAATGTGCACACCTGGGGCTTCGGATTCGTTTGGACCGGCGTCGGACCGGTCCGGATTGGGGAGGTTTTTGGGGAAGTGGCGGTTTTGCGAGGGGAGGAGCGTGGTTCGAGTCCCACCTCGGGCACGTGTTTTCCCTGTTCAGGGGCTTAGTAGCCTCTGAGTGTGCACGTATTGTGTTGTGAAGGGCCCCTTCGGGGGCCTTTTTCATTGGTGGCCGTTGGTGTGGCCGGCGGTTTTGGTGCTTGTTACCTGTTCATGGACGTGACTGCCTGAGGCGACATGACCTGAGTCTGGGTGGTTGCTTGTTCACCTGGCTTCTCCTTCTCGGTTCGTGGCGGCTGTTCTGCTTCTTCATGTTGGGTCCGGGGGAGAGCGACGTGACTTGTGCCCAACCGGTAGGGAATTGTGGCCCCCGGACACCAGCAAGCACTCTGATACGGGTTACCGTGCCCGACCGGGAACCAACGTCGCCGCATACGGAGCCCACGAAGCTCACACCGCCTTTCTTCCCCGGGTCCACGGTTTTTCCGTCGATACACCTGTTCATGGTTGCTTTCGGCGTCTACTACATGAGGGTGTGGATTCTTGGCGCGATGTCCCGAGTTGACGTGCCTGCCGCCTCGCTGATCTTTCATACTCGTCCATGGCCAGCCTGTTGGATGACTACATGACGGAATGGTGAGACGCGCCGAAGCACCCTTAGCCGCTAAGAACCCAACAGCGGTCGGCACTCCGCGCATCGCATTGGGTGCGCTTCGCCGGTTCTCGGTTTCATATGCGCTGTTATCAGCGATTGATGGCAGCAGCATGCTGACCCCTCAGTGCCTGTGTCAGGTGTCTTGTAACTAGCGATGCACGCACCGCGCGAGTTCAGGTGGTGAGTGCAACACCCTGAATTCTGTGGGGTGTCGTGATGGGCAGACCGTGGTCGCCGTTGAGTGTTCGTTTAGCAGGTTGCAGTCGCACTCACCCCATGGGCCAGAAAATGGATCCGTGCAGTTGAGGCGACGGCAGGTAGGGTGAGACGTCTCGTGTCCGAAGGGTTGCAAGACGTGTTCTGGAAAAGTCCGTCCGCGCCCGAGGCACTACAGAGTGCCAATAATCTAGTGTTGGGTGAGACACGCCGCACCTCATCAAAATACGTTCGTGCCACAGACCTGAGCCCAAAGTGGGTCAGTAGGACGTTGTGATGCGTTCCCACACTTCGTCAGCGTCGAGGTCAAGGCCCAGTTTCTTGACGTTCTGCTGCACGAGGAGCCGTCCGGTATGGGAGAGGTGGGCATGCATAGCGGCCGCTGCCGCCTCCCCCTCGCCCCGCGTGATGGCATCGAAGACTGGATCGTGCTCATGTGCAGTGTCCACGAGGGTGCGGTCAACGCCTGCTGTTGACGCGCCCAGTATCCGCGTTGACGCTCGCAGCCGGTTGATTATCTCCCGGATTCTGTGGTTTCCGGAGGCTTGGATGATGAGGTCGTGGAAGCGCTGATCGTGCTGGAAGAACCGCGTCTCGTCGTCTGCGGTCGTGGCGTCAAGCATCTGCGTCATTTCCTGACGGAGCGCCAGGACGAGTTGTTCTGACGCGTTCAGGGCTGCGCGGCGTGCGGAGGGACCTCCAGCGCCAGCCGAACGGCGAATATTTCTGCGACGTCTTCCGGGCGGGGCTGAACGATCCGAAACCCTTTATTGCGTTCAAACCGAACCAGGCCGGCCTCCTCCAGGCGCAGCATAGCGTCACGGACCGGGGAGCGGGAGATGTCGAAGGTCTCCGCCAGTTGGTACACGGAATACACCTCGCCCGGCTTCATCTCTCCGGACATGACCGCGGCTCGCACTCTGTTCATGACCTTGCCCGTCAGGGAGGTTTCGGGTTCTCCGTGATTCCGTCAATCTGGCAGGCCGATCGTGTTGGAGTATCGCAGTGCCTCAGGCCGATTGGGTGCGCCCGTTGTTCCTAGACTATTGTCACGGAGGACCACCGGGGGGAGTGGACTCTGTTGTCAGCGCAGAGGATGAAGTTGAGGGAACCGGACGCCTCCGCCACGGAGTTCGACTAGGTCGCGGATAAGGGGCTCGCTGGACCCGCGCCGCTGGCATGGAACCATAGTGCTCGGCGAGCTTCGCCAGCCCGTCATCAAGTGAGACAGCGGGCGTCCAGTTGAGGAGTTTACGGGTGTCGCGCTGGTCGTACCAGTGGGCGGTGGAGAGCTGTTCAGCGAGGAACCTGGTCATCGGCGGCTCTTCTTTGCGCCCGGCCCAGGTCCAGAGCTTCTCTATCGCCGTTCCCGCTGCCCGTGCCACCCCGCCCGGCACTTTCCACGAAGGCGCGGGGACGCCCCCCGCAGCGCATATGCCCGACAGCAGCTCGCCGACCGGGCGGGGCTCGCCGTTGCTCACGACCAGGGCGCGGCCATGGACGTGTTCCATGCGGTGCAAGGCGGCGACGATGGCCGAGGCGGCGTTGACCACGTACGTGGTATCGATCAGGGCGCCACCGGCGTCGAGCAGAGGCAGGCGGCTTCGGGCGGCGCGTGCCAGGACCCGTTCCACCAGTTGAGTGTCGCCGGGGCCCCAGACGATGTGGGGACGCACCGCTGTGACACGGAATTCCGGGGCGTCCGCTGCCAGCGCCAGCAGCTCTGCCTCGGCCTTGGTGCGGGAGTAGTGGCCGTGCGCATGTTTCGGGTCAGCGGGCTCCGCGCCCACCCCGGCGATGGCGGCGCCGGAGTTGGCCACGGACGGGGAGGAGACGAACACCAGATCCCGTACCCCGGCCTCACGCGCGGAACGGAGCAGATGGCGGGTGCCTTCGACGTTCACCTCGTTGAACTCGGTGGCACGGCCGGTGAAAGAAACTTTCGCGGCCAGGTGAATGATTCCTTCTGCGCCCTGGACTGCTTCGCGGACCGCTACATCGTCCGTGACGGACCCGAGGAAGTCCGTGGCGCCGTCGACTCCTGATGGACGGCGCTGAAATGTAGCCACAGCGTGGCCCTGGCGAATCAGTAGCCCGGCCACTTCCCGCCCGAGCAGTCCGCTTGCGCCGGTGACGAGGACCCTCATGGCTCTCCCGGACGGCCGCCGGCCAGCACCCGTGAAGCCCAGCGGGACAGACGGGTCCTGTCGATTTTGGCGTTGTGCCGGATGTCGGTGGGTTGTGCGGGCACTGCGAGGACAGCGGAGATGTTCACGCCCGCCTCAAGCGCAGCCGCGCGGACGCGGCCGGCGAGCTGCGGCGGAGCAGGGCCGGATTTGCGAGCGGGAGGTACGGTCTCGACGATGGCGACGACGGCCTGGGTTCCTGCCGGGCCGACCCCGGCGATGGCGGCCAGCCGGACGCAGTCCAGGCGTTCGATGGACTGTTCGAGCCCGACGGGCGTCACCACAGCACCGGGCGCTGTCACGACATGGGGGAGACGTCCTTCCACCCAGAGCCGGCCGGCGGCGTCGAAGTGCCCCACGTCGCCGGTGCGGTGCCATCCGGGCAGACTGCTGCTCTCCTGCTGGGTCAGCCAGAGCCTGTCGTACGTTTCCTTGACGTGCGCGGCGCTGACCAGGATCTCGCCGGTGACGCCGGCATCGGTCACGGGATGGGACCCGGATGCCCTGCCATCCGCCGCCAGTTCGACGACGGCCACGCGGGCGCCATGCACGGGCATCCCCACGCACACGCCATTGCCTGCTCCCGCCACGGTGCCGGCGGCTGCTTCGGCATCGGCGGACTGGATTTGTTCGAGGCTGATGTCGGTGACCGGCAGCACCTCCGTCATCCCGTAGGGGGTATGCAGAGAGGCGCGGGGCAGCAGCTGCTGCACCTCCGCCAGGAGCCGTTCCGGGACGGGCGCGCCGGCGGAGAGAAGCAACTCGACACCTTCCAGGGCTTGATGCCCTGCCCCAGTCAGGGCCTCCCGGGTGGCAAGGAGGTTGCGCAGCGCCGCCGGTGAGGCGAAGACCACCGTAGCGTCTATGGCCGCGGCGGCGTCCGCCAGCGCGCGGGCCGTTAAGGTGCGGGGCGCAGTAACGTCCATGGCTGGCGTGACCGAAACCGCTCCGAGTGCCGGGCCCAGCAAGGCGAAGGGGGCGAAGCCGGCCACGAGCCGGGCACCGGAACGTATCCCGAATGTTTCGGCCACCGTATCCCGCATCGCGGCCAGCTGCCGGTGAGTGTAGAGCACGCCTTTGGCAGGACCGGTGGAGCCGGATGTGAAGAGCACAGCGGCCGGGGCGGTTGGGTCCAACGTATGCGTTAGCCGGCCTGCGTCGTGTCCGGCACCGCGCCCGGTCAGGGCGGACAGTGAGGTTTCGACGCCCAGGATCCGGCGGCGGGCGGCCGGGAGGTCCCGCACGCTGATCCTCCGTCCCGGCCAGCCGAGCATCGCGGCAGCCGTCAGCGCCTTGTCGATTCCGATCAGGAAATCGGGCGTCGCGCCTTTCACGGCGCGGCTCAGGCCTCTGGTTCCTAACCCGGCGTCAGCCACGACCACCACCGCACCCAGCTGGAGGCAGGCGTAGAGGGCTACGGTCAGGTCCACTCCCGGTGGAACCATCAGGCTCACCCTGCTGCCGGTGCCCACTCCGGCTTCCCGAAGCCCCGCGGCAAGGTTCACAATGGCTCGGTCCAGTTGCTGCCAGCTGAGCGAGCGGCTGACTTTGCCGTCCGGTGACATTTCCGCGACGGCGGTATCTCCTCCCGCGGACCCTGCTGCCTGCTCACCGGGCAGGTCCCAAAGGGGCCGGAAGCCCGTCCGTGGCTCCGGGTCGACTGTCTCCGTCGGGCTCTGGCAGGCGATCGTCATGGTTTCCCTTGTTCGGGGATCGCCCCTGTTGGTCCTGCCTTGCCCGGCGAGCCACTGGAAAACAGGGGCGGCGATGTCCCGGTCTTCCGCCACGAGATGTCCTGCGCCTTCGAACCGGTGCACGTCCGCGTGGGGAAGCCGGCTGATGAGGTCCTTGAGGTATCGGTCGGAAAAGATGGGATCCCTGGGGCCCCAGAGCATCAGAGCCGGGACTTTCAGTCTGCGCAACCCTTCCGCTATGCGGTTGAGCGCGGGGAAGCTGGGATGGGACGCATCCAGGGGAATATCGGCAACGAAATTCCCCACCCCGGCCCGTTGGCGGGCTCCGCGGTAGGGGGCCATGTAGGCGTTCCGGATGTCGGCGGGCAGCGGCGGGTGTGCCAGTGAATGTGTCACCCGCAGAAAGGCGTCGGACGTCGTCGTTCCCCACCCATGCACTGCGGGGTGCAGGGCAAGCCGCAGGGCTCGCGGGATTCCCGCATTGGAGGGCTGGTGGACGGCCGTGTTGGTGAGCACCACCCCGGTGACGTGCTGAGGGTGCGCCAAGGCCCAGCCCAGGCTGATCACGCCTCCCCAGTCATGACCCACGGTAACGACCGGTCCGTCCAGGCCCAGTTCGTTGGTAAGGTCCCCCAGGTCATTGATCCGGTCCGCCAGGCGCCGGAATGTGCCGGTGCGCTCCGAAAACCCCATATCCAGCTGATCCACCGCCACCACGCGCCACGGATGTACCGGGTCAGATCCGGCGGCCAGCAGCGTCCGCCACAGATATGACCACGTCGGGTTCCCGTGGACGCACAGCAGGGTGCCGGCGGGAGTCAGGCCGCGGAAGGAGAGCTGGGCACCGTTGTCCAAGAGGTGCCAGCGGCGCACGGTGCCCGGCTCATCGGTGGCGGAGGTGGAGACAGCACTGATTTCACGCGACCATTCGGGGTCGACGCCGGGCCAGTCTGCGACTACCAAAGGATTTCCATCATGGCGGTGTTCAGGCCGGAACCGACCCCCATGCACAGCACGCGGTTCCCGGTTTCGAGGAACTGCGCCTCGGCGGCGAGGGTCATCGGGAGGGAGGCAGGGCCCACGTTGCCCCAGTGCGGGAACGTGATGGGAACCCTGTCCGGATCCAGGCCGATGGCGTCAATGATGGCCTTCGTGTAGGCATTGCTCACCTGGTGTGTAACGTACCGGTCCATCGAGCCCCAGTTCCATTCCGGCTGTGCCTCGTGCCAGGCATCGACCACGAGCTGCAGGCCGCCGTCGAGCAGGCCCTTCGTATCCGTTGCCATGCCATCGATGCCGCCCACGCACAGTTCATGGTGCTCGGTGCCGGCCCGCATCACGCCGCCGACGATTCGGTGCGCGCCGGGATGCAGGTCCGCCGGGCCGAGGACGGCCGCGGCAGCCCCCGATCCAAGCGTGAGCGTGGCGAACTCCCGGTTGAAGTCTTCACGGGTGGTCTCTGGCCGTTGAAGTCTGGCCAGGGTGGCCTCCTGCGTTGCCTGAGCGTCCTCACCGTTGACGATCATCGCATGTCTGATCTGGCCGGAGTCGATCATGTTGGCCGCCAGCGTCAAGCCGTTGACGAATCCGAGGCAAGCGTTGGCCAGGTCGAAGTTCATGGCCGACGAGGGCAGGCCGAGTCCGTGGTGGATCTTCACCGCGACGGACGGTTCCAAGTTGCGCCGGGTGACTGAGGTATTGATCAGCAGGCCGATTTCGGACGCTTCTACGCCAGCCTCGGCCAGGGCCTTCGCGCCGGCTTCGACGGCAGCATCATCGAACGAGGTCCCAGCAGCCCACCAGCGGCGGTGTGTGATGCCGGCAACGCGCTCAAGCAACCGCGGCGGGAACTTCAGCCGCTGCAGAGTCGACGCCAACCTGCGGTCGAAATCCGTGGAACTCACGATCCTCGGAGCCTCGACACTGCTCACCGAAAGCAGCGCGGTGTTGGTATGCCGGAAGGTTGCATTCCCTGCCAAGTTGAGCCCCTGTTCGTTCCGTCCTGCATTCATGCGGTGACTGTACCCATAAAGCCCAAGAGCTTAACTATGCCGGTGCGAGCCCCTGCATGTCGCCCCAAAGTGGCACCGCATTCGTTCCGCAACCCTCTTGCCAAAATGCTGGTTTTCGCAGTGCAGAAGTCAGACCGAGCTCCGCCCGTGGAGCCGCAGCCGTTTCCACAGCGCCGGGTCTCGCTGGTGCAGTCTGCTCGGCAGGGTTCAAGGAATGAACCCTAGGCTCCATTGGCTCTCTCGAAGGCCACTCAATATCAAGTAGAGTGCTTTTAGAAATGGGGCCGCCTGCTGGCTGATTTGACCTGCGATCCTGCGGCTTTCGGATCGTGACTACTGCGGATCCCCGGCCCGGCGGCCCAACGGCGGGCCATCCCTCGGCTGACACTATGGAACGCATTCTTAGTACGGCGTACGAGCTGTTCTCCCGGCGCAGTATCCGGGATGTGGGCGTCAACGAATTGATCGAGACGTCCGGGGTCGCCAAGTCGACGTTCTACCGGCACTTCCCGTCAAAGGACGACCTTGTTCTCGCGGTTCTGGCGCTACGGGATCAGGTCTGGTTTTCTGGAATCGTTGCCGAGGCACAGCGCCGCAGCGCCAGTCCTGAGGAAGAATTGCTGGTCATCTTCGATGTCTTCGCTGACCGGCTCCATAGCGGCGGTTACAAATCGAACATGCTGATCAAGGTCCTCATGGAAATGGCCCAGATCACGCCCTCGGCCACGTGAGCGTGCAGTACCTGGCCAGGATCCGGGGGCATGTCGAGGACCTGGCCGAAGACGCCGGGCTGGAGGACTCCGAGTTGTTTGCCCGGCATGGCACCTCCTCCTGAAAGGCTCCATCATCTCTGCCATGGAAGGCGATCGTGAGGCGGCCAAAATAGCCCGGCAGTTAGCCAAATCCCTCATCGAGCGCCACCGCCGCTCCGTGCCCTGACCTAAATGCTCTGATTAACGTGCAGGCACAGGTGAACTGTACGGGCAGGATAGCTGCCTCCGCGTGTGCCTTGGCATGAAGACAGAAAACTATACGGTGGACTTGGTCGGCTGCGCTTCGCAGAAGCTGCGGCGGCCGGCGCCGGCCCGCGAACTGTATGTCTCTCAGCTGTTCAACAAGGCCGCCGCCTCCGCGGAACAAACCTGTGACCGCTGGTACGTCCTGTCAGCCAAGCACGGACTCCTGCACCCGGACGCCATCCTCGAGCCCCACGACATGAAGCTCGGGACCAATCACCGCACGTCCCCGCCCACCACGCGTGGTGCAACCGGGTCCGGGAACAGCTGGCCGCCGAGCTCTCGGGCCTGGAGAACGTCACGCTCACTGTCCTGGCCTGGGAGCAGTACCGGTATGCCGTCTACGGGTGCCATTGGCCCCACGAGATTTCGATGAAGGGCATGGGCATAGGCCAACAACTGGGCTGGCTGACCGAACAGCTCGCAAAGGAGCCCGTCCGGGCAGCCGGGTAGGGGCCAGCAGCAGCTTCTATTCTGCGGGTCGGGGCAATGACAACGAATCCGTGCACCTCGGTGAACTGCGAAACGCGATCCTCGCCGAGGCTCTGTTTCTCGCCGCCCTCTGCCAGAATCCCGCCCTCGGGCTGCCCTGAAATCCGGAGTTCGCCCTGGTTCCAGCCGGGTCCCACTACGTGTGAGCGTTGACGCTTGGGGTTCTCTCTACTCCTCCCAGCCCAGCCATTCAATTGCTTCCTCTCTAATGGCGGGGGAAACCGTATGGCCGCCCGCGAACTCCCGGTAGGTGACGTTGTAGCCCTGCCTTTTCAGGAGGGGCACCAACCGGCGGCTGGTTCGGTCAATCCGCAGGACGTTATCCCGGTCGCCGTGGGAAACGAAAATGCGGGGTCTGCCGGAGCGATGCGCGGGAGGGACAAAGCCGGGGGAGAAGGCAATGATTTTGGAAAAGAGGCCACCGTTTGCCAAGCCCAATCCCAAGGCGTAGGAAGCGCCATCGGAGAACCCGCCGATTGCGATACGGTTCGGGTCAACGAAGACCAGTTGGAAGATCCGTTCAAGCGCCCGGTTTATCGCCTTGACGTCGGATCCGAAGGTGCCGCGGACGCCGTCCCAGGTTGAGGTTCTGGACGACGGTGCGGCCAGGACGAGTCTGTGTTTTTCGGCATAGCCGGACAGTAGGCCTAGCACTCCTGCCGCCTCACCGCCGGCTCCATGAAGCAGGAGAACAAGCGGGGCCGGCCGTCCGGGGCGCAACGCTGCAGGCACGTAGAGTAGGGTGTCCCGTGCCGGTTCGATACCCAGTGCATATTGTCCCGGGGCGGGTGCCTGGCCTGGTTCCTTGCCTGGCACCGCGGTCAAGGCAGCGAGATTCCATGAGGCTTGCAAACGGACGATCCATGGTTACTTGGGGCAGCGGAGAGGGCAACCGCCGTTGGTACAGCTGCCCTCTCCTTGGAGGCAGGCAGGACCGGGTTGTCAGTAGAAGGAAATCAGCTCGACGAGTTCTCCGACGCGGTCCTCGGGATAGTTCCGGGCGATGTCAGCCTGGCTGATGATTCCGATCAGGTCGTGGCCGTCGATGACGGGCAACCGGCGCACCTGGTGCTCTCCCATGGTTCTGATTGCTTCCTCGATGGAGTCATCGGCCCCGATCGTTACCGGTTTGCCCTGACCAAAGTCCCCGGCCTTTGCGGTGCGCGGGTCACCGCCTTCAGCGAAGCATTTGATGACGATGTCGCGGTCAGTGATCATGCCTTTGAGCCTGTTGTCCTCCCCGCAAATAGGCAGGGCGCCGACGTCCAGCTCTTTCATCTTCCGGGCCGCGGCTTCCAGGGTTTCATTTTCACCGACGCATTCGACGCCGCCGGTCATGATTTCACGTGCTGTCGTCATGGCGCTCTCCTCATACTGGGTGGCTGGTTCCGGACCGCCGTGCCGGTGTCCTCTTTTTGCTCGGGCACGCGTTAACGCTAAGGATGCTGAGTGTAGGTGTCCAGAGCGGCACGCCGAGCGACACACGGGACGGCTCCGCAAGGCTGTCACTGCCTGGTGGGAACACCTGGATCCACTCCTGGGTGGACGGACCGACCAGGTACACGGTGGTCCATTCAAGACAGGTGGCGGTGCTTTTCGCCGCCACGCATCCGATGGACGCCATCCCGCTCCACCACGATCTGCTCGGCGCCGACGACCCGAAAACTTCTTCACCCTTCGCACGTGATCACTCTGTGGGGGGTGGCCTTGAATCAGATCATCCGGGATGTGGGTCAAGGTTCGGCACCTTGAGGAGTCGACGGCGGTCTGGGTAGCTCGTCCGATCCCGGAGGGTGGGATCAGGGCCCTCCGCCGCCGACTCGATCTCAGCATCGGCCTTCGTCATTGGAAGAACGCTGGGGCTCCTTGCGGAAGTGTCGTAGGGCGAGAGGGGCTGCTCAATTCTGCCCCAAGGTTGCCCACCCTTTTCCCGAGGTTGCCGACAAATACTGAGACCGTCCTAGAAGAACCGGAAGTAAGCGCCCCGGTCTCTTCCAGAACCGCCGGGTCCGGAAGCACCCCCCGTTGACCGGACCCGGCAAAACCGAAGACCCTCCTCCAGTCCAGACCGAAAAGGGACTTCCCCGGGGCGGACGAAACACGGTTTAGGTCGCCTTTCTCGTGCCCGCTACCAGCGGCTGATAGGGTCCGTCCCATGGATGAACTGCTGCTGCCCGAGACCGCGGCCGTCGAAGACCTGTCTGGCAGGCAGGGTTTCGACGAGGAATTCCTGGGCCAGCGCGTGCCACTGCCTGGGCTGGCCGGCGTGGAGACCGTCCTTCTGCCGTACACGCACTTCTCGGTGCTGATGCGCCTAGCGTCTGGCGGCCGTCACCGGTGTCGGGATCGACGGCGAAAAGCTTAACGCCGCCCCATAGGCAGCCAAGTTCAACCAGGGCCCGGAGCTGTGACTGGGCATCGAGGACTACCTCCAGGAACACGCCGCCCAGTACCGCAGCCGCGTTGTGGTCCTCACCGGCCCGGTCTTCAGCGCCCTCGATCCGGTCTACCGGGGCGTGGACATTCCGCTGCGCTACTTCAAGTCGCCGCCTTCATCCACCGGGGTGAGCTGGCTGCCACCGGATACGTGGTTGACCAGACCCGCAGATGGCCGAACTGCCGGACGTGCCTTGGCGCGGGATAACCGAGGACGTCCCGCCGCTGGGTCCGTTCCGGACCTTCCCGGCACCCATCCGGGACATCGCCGAGCTCACAGGCCTGGACCTGGACCAGCTGATAGCCGTGGACCGGATGCCCATCGCCGCCACCCTTGGTACTGCCCGGGCCAGATCGACGTGGCGGCTGCTGGGCGACGTCGAAGACCTCGACCTGGACCTCGAGGACTAAAGGCCGCTGGGCCGCAAGTGACCCAGGTTTCGCGAATGGGGCGGGCTACATTCCCGGCCCAGCCACCATTCGTGTGGGTGTCTTATTCAGAGATGAATCTGGCTTCTTTACTGGCGTAGAAGATATGGCGGCCTTTGCCGTCCAGCTTCGCAACGCAAGATAGGCAAGAAGGCCGCCTCTGATCGACATGGGGGAAGCGTCCCGGCGAGCACGCCGGGGCGCTTCGGCGTCCGGACGTCATGGGTGACGGATCAAGGTGCGTCCTGATTCGGCTGACCGGCCTGGCTATTGTCCGGCGACGCAGTGATCAGGCCCAACTCATGTGCCCGTTGGACTGCCATCAGGCGGTCGCAGACATCTAGTCTGCGGTAGATGTGTTCAAGGTGCTTTCCAGCGGTGCGCGGCGAAATGCCGAGCCGCCTGCTCATGGCCTCGGCGGTGAGCCCCTCGATCAGAACGGACAAGACCGTCATTTCGCGTGCTGTTAGATCCTGCGCGAAGCGGTCATGGGTGGGTGCTCCAGCTGACTGCGCTGTCTTAAAGTGCACTGCAAGGGCGGTCAGAATTGGTTGCAGCAAACCGGCCAAGTCGAGTTCTTGGTCAGTGAAGTCGCGGTCTGGTCGCTGGACGAGGTAGGAGTTGAGGTCAGGCCCCCCATTTTGTGGCGGTATAGAGCTCATTGTTTACATTCCGAGGCTCCCGTCCAGGTTGGCTCTGGCCCCAGAGCCTGGACATCCATTTTCCCGATTACAACGTCGGAATCGATTATCAGGGGGCGCAGCATTCACGGCCTGTTGAGCAAGCAACAAGAGCGGATGGATGATCCTGCTCGGCCTGATCCCGTTCGCGGGCCCGATCATCCTGCTGGTGTTCACGCTCCTGGGTCCCGACCCTGCTGGGCAGCGGTTCGACCAGCCCGCAGCTTACTGACACCGCCAGCAATCTGATCGCCTGAGAAGCCCCGCTGTCACCTGACAGCAGGGCGTTCTAATGCACAGAGGATGGCATGGTGTCCGATGAACCCAAGAAGCACCGATTCCTGACCATCGACCAGGCCGCTGAAGAGCTGAACGTGGAGCAAAGCCTCATCCGGTCACTGATCAGGAGCGGTGAGCTTCGCCATCCAGGTCGGCGGCCGGGCCATCCATCTGGCGCATCGTGGCCAACGACCTCGAGGACTATATCGCCGAGGCCTACCGCCGCACCGCTGAGCACGTTGCCGCCGGTGAACTCAAGGAGGCCGGGGAGCCTGGCACGGAGCAGGCGTGATGCACCTGGCCGGTCACACGTACTCCGCCCACTGCCCCTGTCCACGGCGTATCGCCCGGGCTGGGGAGCAACAGATGAGCGAAAAGGTACCCCTGCTGAATTCCAATGACCCGGGAAGTGGTCCGGGCGCAATCCAGCGCGAGCTCCATCGGCCGAAAGGGGGCGCCGGGATGCTCCTGTCCAACGGCGACCTTCGCACCGGAAGCACCAACACAAGCTGCAGTGACGGTGTACAGCCCGGCTGCCGGCACCTTCGCCGTCGTGCCAAAACCCCTGAAGGGGCCATCGAGTGGCCCCTCCTCAAAAAGGAGGACTGGCCCCGGCGCCGCCTTAAGGAGCCGGTCCAGCTCAGCGTAGTTTTTGACCTCACGCGCCAGGACCTGAGGATCCCTGTGGGGCTTAGGGGTCCCTGCTCCCGGAGTCGGGTCAGGGGTCGGGATGTGCACTGGTTCGGGGGCAGTGGTTGGGGGGTGCACCGGCTCCGGGTATTCATAGACGCACCCCGCAGTCCCGCTTAAAGGGATCAGCAGGCACAGGGCAAGTCCGATCCGGTGCCGCCTGTCCTTCATTCCCACGTTTCCATGGTGGGCAATCCAGCCGTTCGAAACAACCACCGTGCCAGTCAAGATGCATCATCTGGAAGACACGCCGCACTGTACCCGCCATCCTGTCGGTGCCCGGGAGGACCATGGAGCCATGACGGCTCCAACAGTGGAAGCGGCGATCAACGACCTGATGGATCGCGCCTGGAATGTTGTCTACGACCTGCTCTCGGAGCGGGGCCTGCTCGGTGACGGGCTGGACGTCGAGGAGTACACCGGGATCCATTCCTGGGTGGACGGCCTCACCCGGTACACCGTCGTCCACTCTCAGGCCGTGGCGGTGCTGTTCGCCGACACCCGGCCGGTGGACGCCGTCGTGTTCCACCACGACCTGCTCGGCGCCGACGACCCGAAGGCTTTCTTCACTGTTCCGGGGTAGACCGGGCGGGACGCCGCATGATGGAAATGCCGCTTACCACTTTCGGTTCCTCTACCTCTGCCAGCCCAGCCAGTTGATAGCTTCCCGGGAGATGGCAGTGGGTACAGAATGGCCCCCGGGAACTCTCGATACGTGACGTCGTAGCCGTCCGTTTTTAGGAGAGGCACCAACCGGCGGCTGGTGCGGTCAATCGGCAAGACAGTATCCCCTCTCTGTGGGAAACGAAGAGGCGGGGTTTGCCAGTACGAGGTACGGGCGGGACAAACCCTGGCGAGAATGCTATGACCCTGGAAAAGAGGCCCCCATTTGCTAGACCCAAACCCAGCGCGTACGAAGCCCCGTCCGAGAAGCCGCCCACAGCGATCTGGTTCGGGTCAACGAGGACCAGTTGGAAAATCCGCTCCAGCGCCTGGTTAATCATCTCGACATCGGGGCCGAAGGTTCCACGGACGCCATCCCACGTTGAGGTTCGCGACGACGGTGCTGCCAGGACGATCTTGTGCGACTCGGCAAAGGCGGACAGCAGCCCTAAACCTCCTGCTGCTTCACCCCCGGCGCCGTGAAGCAAAAGAATAAGCGGGGCCGGCTGTACGGCCCCTATACCCGCCGGCACATGGAGCAATATGTTCCGTGCAGACTCAAGGCCCAAAGCATTCTGCCCGGGAACAGGTATCGAGGCAGGTTCCTTTCCGGGCCTGGCAATCAAAGCACGAAATTCAGCGAAGTTTCCCGCTGACGGTCCATATTTACTCCAGAACAGGCGGAGAGGGCAGCAGCCGCTGTAAGGGCTCCTGCCCTAACCACGAAGCTTCTACGTGTGGTCACCCTTTCCAGCAGTCGTTACGACGTCAGCGAAGTTGAAAGTAGTTCTTGGAGGTGGTCGGCACTGCAAGCCAGGGGCCGGCGTCAGTTGCCGGGCCATTCTCCGGTCCAGCGCTCGAAGAGCCGCGCGCCGCCGCGGTCGATGACCGTCTTTATCACTGCGAAAATAGCGCCCTGGATGGCGGCGGCTATCAGGATCTCTTTCAGACCGTAGCCGGTTGCCAGGGGGTTTGGGGGCTCATCCCGGTCGCCCGGGGCGGCGTGCTTCCACACCTGTTTGAAAATTTGTCCAGCGATGGCGCCGCCGATCAGTCCTGAGGCCAGCCCGATCGGCCGGTACAGCGTTTTCGCTGGGTTGCTGGTGGGTTTCTTGGCCATAACATCCCTCGTCTGCAACAGGGGCTGGGTGCTCGGACGCAGGCACCCGGTGGCTACCCAAATTACTCCAAACACCGCCACCGCATAACCTGTTGCGGACGCCTGCGTGTTTCCATCATGACCTGCTGGGCGCCCTGGAAGACCTCGACCTGGACTTCGACATGGAAAACTAGGCCTGCTCGGCGATGTCCTCCGCCCAAAGCTCCGGGTTGTTGTTCTGGAAGGTGCTCATCATGTCCACGCAGCACTGGTCATCCAGGACCACCACCTCAACGCCACGTGATCGCAGAAGCTCGAATTCGCCGTCGAACGTGCGCGCTTCACCCACCACCACCCGGGGAATTTTGAACTGGATGATGGTCCCGGTGCACATGGCACACGGGGCGAGGGTGGTGTAAAGCGTGGTGTCCCGGTAGCTCTTCTGTCGGCCGGCTGCGCGAAGGGCGGACATTTCGCCGTGTGCGATCGGGTCGCCGTTTTGGACCCGTTCGTTGTGTCCGCTCGCGATGACCACGCCGTCACGGGCCAGCGCTGCTCCGATGGGGATCCCGCCTTCGCTGAGGCTCTTTTGTGCGGCCTGGTAGGCGGCTTCGAAGGCGGGGTCGTGGGCTGTTTGTGGCTTCTGGGTGGCGGTTTGCTGCTGTTCGTGGCTCATGTGGTTATCTTCGCATGCGGCTATTTCGGACCGCTTCGGCAAACGCACTGGCCGGTGGACAGGAGGGGCCATCGCTCCCGAGCCTTGAGGCGGCCTCGAGGTAGAGATAGTCGCCGGCAGCTTCCTCGAATCCGAAGTCCATCCAGTAGCGCCGTAATGCGGCCGTGGCCGCCACATGCTCCGGAGACCCTTCCTCCGGCGTCTCCTCCGCCAGCGGCGGCACCGCCTCCAGGATGACCATCGCGGTGTTGCGCGCCACGGTTCCCAGAATCGCCTTCAGGATAGTGTGGCCAATCCGGTTGCCCCGGAACTTGGGCTCAACTGTCATAGAGGACAGGAGGAGCAGGTCGCCTCCCAGGTCCATCCCCGCCGAATGCATCAGGTCAGGTCTTTCGTGGAAAAGCATCTCTGCGAGCAGCATCATCTCTTGGTCAACCGCGTCCATGGCGTCCAGCAAGTGGATCGTACCGGCATCAGGGATGATTCTGAAGTTCGCCTCACCAACGTGCACGTCATCGCCGTCGGCCCCATCCTTGTCGCCGAGGCCGCGCCGCGCACCGAGACGGTCCAGTCCATTGGATAGCCGGTCGGATCGTGATCCGGTCCAGGGACGCCCCGATACTCGCAGCTATACCGAAAGATCAGGTGCTCCGGATCAAGAGCAGGCATCCGGGTGTCCTTCATGGATCAGTGCAGGAATCTCTTCCCGCAGTCTATGCGCGCGCCCAATTGCACGGACATACTCATTGTTGAAGCCCTGAGCCTGAGCAATCCGGATCGGACCTCGTGCCGCGTCCCGATCCGAGTTGACGGTGCCGGAGGGCCAGAGCCCGCACCATTGATTATCGGACCTCCGGGTTCGGGCAAGGGTACGCAGGCGGAACGCATTTCAGAGCGCCTCGGCGTCGTTGCGGCCTCCACCGGTGACATCTTCCGCGCCAACGTTAAAGCCGGGACGCCATTGGGTGTCGAGCCCAGGAAGTACAAGGATGCCGGCGGCTTTGTTCCGGACAGTGTGACCAACAAGATGGTCCGCGACCGTCTCGGCGAGGCCGACGTCGAGCACGGCTTCCTGCTGGACGGCTATCCCCGGACCGCGGAACAGGTTGACTACCTTGATATGGTCCTGGGCACCGTTGACCAGAAGCTCGACGTTGTCCTCCAGCTCACCGCTACCGACGAGGAAGTGGTAGCTAGGCTTCTGGACCGGGCCGGGGAAACCGGCCGCAGCGACGACAACGAGGCCGTTATCCGCCATCGGCTGGATCTTTACCACGCGCAAACCTAGGCCGTTGTGGCCAAGTATGCCGAGCGCGGAATCCTGACGCAGGTGGACGGCGTCGGCGGGATTGATGAAGTCACCGATCGCGTCATCCGGTCAATCACCCGGGCGGTTCCATACCTGGTTGCCCAATGACCCGGTCGGAATCCGCACTGTTCCCACTCGGGTGGGGCGCCGCCCCGGCCCCGACTTCATCGCAATGAGTGCCCTTGCCGTGCCTCGTCGTCAATGGTTGGCTTGGCCAAGCACCGCAATCGCGGATTGAACGGCAATAAGAGCATCTTCGGGACGGTTCCAAGCTGAGGGAGTGCGACTAACCGGCGACGAAGTTGACGGCCACAGCAAATCTGAGGCCGCCCGAATTCTTCGCAGCACATTCCCTGCCTCAAAGCGGCTGGTTGCATGCAGCCGCAGCTTCAGCGCACTTCTGTGCTCTGTGGTGCGATGAGTCCCGCTACTTTTGGGGCGGTGCGAGCCGCAATAACCAACGTAAAGGATGTTGCGAGGCCGAGAATCGTCCAGCCGTAAATTTCCCGGCCGGGGAGGGCGGCTGGTGGCACCTCGGCGCCGGTCATCAGGCGCACGGTGACGACGGTTCCTACGACCAGCCAGAAGAACGCGCCAACGCCAAACGCTGCCATGGCAGCATCATGGGCGTGGATGCTTGAGAATCCGATGCTGGCAACGAAGGATCCGGGCACGACGGGCAGTAGGTAACCGGGATGGATGGATTCCATGGATACCCCGCCGGTGACCCAGTGCGCCAGGAGCTGGGCAGCGACGATGGCAAGGGCGGCAATGCAAGCCATACACAGCCAGGCGCCCCATGGCGGCAGGTACTGGCTGTAGTGGGACGAAAGCAAGATCCCGATTAGTGGGATGAAGGACGCAAAGGGCCCTGCCAGTTCATGTCTGAGGTCTGCCCGGAATGCTCCTTTTCCGGCGAAGGCCCCGAACCACGTAAACGGCGGTCAGGATCAGCCACAGCGAGCTGGCTCGCCCGTAGAGGATTTCCTCCGGCCACATCGGGGACCCGAGAGAGCTCCCCGCGGCGGACCAGCTTCCGGGAAGACTGGCAAGCCCCAAGGGAACGCCGGAGCGGCTCAACGCCGGCATTCCCGAAAGGGGGCGGGAGCAAGACGCGATCCTGAGCGGCAGGCGTCAGGGCAACGGCGGTGCCAGTATCAGTCATGTTGTCAGAGCGCCCGGTTGGTGGGGGAAGATGAGCAGCGTGCTCGTGGCGGTGGCGAGGAGTTCTCCGCTGGCGGTGCTGAGGCGGCCTTCGGTGAAGATCACCCGCGAGCCGGTTTTCACGACTGACCCCTCTGCGCGCAGAGCACCCTTCTGAAGCGTGATGGGCCGCAGGTACTTGACCGCCAGATCGATAGAGGTGTAGCCGATCCCTGCTTCCAAGGTACTGTGTGCCGCGCAGCCGAGCACCGTGTCGAGGAGCGTGCAGGCCAGGCCGCCGTGCACCATGCCGAGGGGGTTGTAGTGCGCTTCTCCCGGCCAGCACTGGAACTCGATGTGTCCGTACCTCGCATCGACGAGATCGAAATTCATGAGGGAAGCGATCGGCGGCGGCGCAATGCTGCCGTCGCGGAGGCCGGAAAAGTAGTCCAGACCCGACAGCCGTGGCAGCTGTTCGAGCGCGATGGCCGGATCAATCCAGGTGAAGGTTTCCGAGCGTTGCGCCGAGGTGTTGGTTGACACCGGGGTTTCCTCCTTAGAGCTCTGCAGGTCTTCAGGGTTTGTCGCGGTCATACCGGGGCATTGGCTGCCAGGGCAGGGTACAGATCCGAGATCGAGCCAGACAGGCCGCGCTTCACTCCGGCGCTGATGTCGTCCACGATGACCTCGTAATCACCCTGCTCAAGCCCATCGAACGACTTCCGCGCGACTTCCTCGGGGGAGATCTTCGGGGCATTCACGCCCTTGGCCATGGCTGTGTCCATGTAGCCGACGTGAACACCCGTGACCTGCGTGCCTTGGGGCGCCAGTTCCACACGGAAGGAGTTGGTCGCCGACCACAGCCCGGCCTTTGATGCACTGTAGGCGCCGGTGAGCGCGATCCAGCTGAGCACTGAGTGGATGTTGAGGACCGCTGATGTCCCGCTGGCGGCGAGCACCGGCGCGAATGCCCTGGTCAAGGCGACCGGTCCGAAGAAGTTGGTCTCCATGACCTCACGGATCTTCTCGTCGGGGAGTGCCAAGAACGTGTCCGATTCGACGCTCATGCCGGCGTTGTTGATCAGAACGGTGACGTCCTGGGCCTGGGTAACGGCGGCCCGGATCGAGTCAGGGTTGGTGACATCGAGGGCGAGGGGGACGACCCGGGAGTCGTTCCACTCTTGCGGGCGGCGGGCCGTCGCGTACACCTTCGCAGCACCCCGGGCGAGGGCCTGTTCCACGAACTCGCGGCCCAGGCCTCCATTTGCACCGGTAACAAGGACGACGGCGCCAGATAGCAGTGGCATGGATTCTCCTGTTCTTAGATAGGCGGCGACGCGGTCGTCGCGACCTCAGAACATCAGAGTAGTCGAGTGAGTAGGATTTTCCAACTGACTTGTATACTTGAAGAAAGTACCGAAAGCAGGTGAACGATGAATCGGCCGACCGACAAGGCAGTAGATGCGCCCAGGGCGTGTTTCATCGCGGCGGGGCTCGACGTGCTCGGGGAGCGGTGGGCGCTGCTGGCGCTTCGCGAGATGTCTTTGGGCGTTCACCGGTTCGATCAGATCGCGCGAAATACCGGCGCGTCCCGCGACATCCTGGTGGGCCGACTGCGCACACTTGAAAGCCAAGGCGTGATCGAGCGCGTCCAGTACTCCGAGCGCCCCCCGCGCTACGAGTACCACCTCACAACTTCCGGGGCCGAAGTCGCGCCCATCCTCATTTCACTCGCAGCGTGGAGCAGTACATGGATGCGCGACGAGACACCCCGCGCCTCTTATCGGCACAGTTGCGGGGCCGACCTGAAACCGCTGGTGATGTGTGCGGAATGCGGTGAGGAGTTCACGCCAGGAAGTTTGATGCTGGGACCGCTTGTGTCAACGGCCGGTACGAGCCCGGCGGCCGACCAGTAACCACAAAACCAGACAGAGGACGACGGCGGTACATCCCGCCGTCGCCCTCTGGCCACCGTTGTGCACGGCTTTCGCCGGCCTGATTCCCTGGACTCAAACCTCAGGTTCCTTCTCGAAGCAGACTGACGACGGTATCGCGGCGTCATAGGGCGGATAGACCGGTATTTGCAGCTGCGACCTGCTCCAGTCCGGCCATCAGCCGAGTCGCCGCCCCGATGCGCGCGCTGCCGAATCGACGATGACACGCTTGACTTCCCACTCGCCGTCCAGCAGCGAAGTGCCCCGTGCCGTATCGCCTGCCCAAACGGTCTAACAACGAGGACATTCGCGACAAAGTCTTAAGTGCATCCAGGATCAGTGCGATGAGTGCTCTCTCGGCTGCCTTCTCGGGGAGCAGCAGCTGCTTGCGCCTGGCACAGGTGATGATTTTGCCGGCGGTCGCGAAAACCGGTGGCGCCTGGCTTTGATGTCGAGTTCCAGGCGTGGCCGCCGTCCGCGAGTGCGGTGAGCTGGAGGCCGGGAACTACAGGTAGGTCGCAGGCCAGTGCGGCGAGTTGGCCCAGGCCTATTGGCGGGGAAGACAAGCGGAGCGAACCCGTAGCCCCTTACACGTGCCCCGCGATTTTCTCCTCGTCTGAGTGTGCTTTCACGAGGGTCGCGCCCAGGTCGATGACCAGCGGGTCCGCCGACATGGCCTGCAGTTCCGGGTTCGGGTCCCGGCCGTATCCCGGGCCCTGGACGGCAGTTGGCCAGTGAACGAGACCGGAAGGGGCGGGAAAATACGGCCAAGACTGGACACGCGAAGGGTGCTCCTTTGCTCGGCAGAATAACGGTCTCGACAACCATATTTTCCTAGTTCAGAGCACCCTTCGCCTGTTTAAACACAAACCTAAAAACACCGAGTCATGAAAAGCGTGGGCTAGCCCACTTCTACGGATTTACTTGTTCCTACGGCTGCGGCCGGACGACGCCCATGTTTTGCCAGTTGGATTTGTTCGTAAACGTGGTGAGGCAGTTCGGTGAAGCGCGGCAGAAATCTGGTGTTGAGTTGGTCGCGGGTCGCCATGATGGCATACTACGCAGAATAGACCTCGCCAGCATCGGTGGTCACAATCCAGCGCGCTTGGGTGGTCACAATCCAGCGCGCTTGGGCCTCATCGAACTTGGCACCTGTGACCCGTGTATTGAGTTGAATATTTTTGAGCAGATCGAAACGGTCTGCCACGTGATTGATGTATTCAAGGATCTCGGGTTGGGAAGCGTACCGCTCCGTCCACGGCCACTCCTGCTGCAGTTCCTCCGAGAAGGAATACGAATAATCTAGGGACTCTATATCGCAGCGGGCGCCCGGGTAGCGGTTGTGGTACCAGGGCGGGCAGAAAGTTATCCTGGTTCTGGGGTCCGAAAACAGCCGCTGCTCCGTTTTTGGCCGGTGAGCGGATCGGTGACGTCGGTGGAACGATGGCGCCGTGGCTAGGAAGCGGTCTGCGTGGCGTACAAACAACGAGAACTGTCCTGATCCGGAACAGCGGAGAGCTTCGACGGTTCTGATGGGGACAGGCAGCCGGCTACTCAAACATCTTCAGGTACCGGACTATGGGCAGCCCCGGGCGGGTCAGTCCCGGTGAGCATGGGTGACGAAGTGCTCAACCCGGCGGTCAGGAATTAGCCAGATCAGGGCCACGATGGTGTAGACCGCAACCCCAAGCAGTGGCTGGACTGCGGTCAGCCCGAGGCCTGCGACGTAAATCAGTGGCGACGCTTTGCCTTTCCAGTCCCGGCCAATTGCCTGGGCGAGGGGGCCATCCCGGCCTTGTTGGCGGATCAGTGCCCGTTCCAGGATGAAGTAGGCGATCGCGGCGCACAGTAAGTTGATCCCATACGTCAGCACCGGGATCTGCACGAAGCCGGACTCATCCATCCAGCGGGTGGTGAACGGGATTAGCGAAAGCCAGAACAACAAGTGCTGATTGGCCCAGAGGATCGCCCCGTTGACCCTGCTTGCCAGGTGGATCATGTGGTGGTGATTGTTCCAGTAAATACCGACGTAGACGAAGCTGAGCAGGTAGCTGAGGAACGTGGGCAGGACGGACCCCAAACCACGCCAGGTCGGTTCGTCCGGCACGTGGAGTTCCAGCACCATGATTGTGATGATGATGGCGAGCACACCATCACTGAACGCCTCCAGACGGTTCTTGTTCATGGGGTACGGAGCAGAGCGCGCAACGTCTGGATGGTGTCGGCCTCCGCGGCCGTCTTGTCGTCACGGTAGCGCTTGACTCGTGCGAACCGAAGGGCGATTCCACCCGGATAGCGGGGAGAGTGCTGGACGCCGTCGATGGCGATCTCGACCACGGTGACCGGTTTGGTCCACACCGTACCCGCCGTACGCCGCATCTCCAACTCCTGGAATCTTTCGGTCTGCCATTGAAGCAGCGCGTCGGTGAGGCCCTTGAAAGTCTTGCCCACCATCACGTAGCCGCCGGGTTCGCCGAACTCGCCAACAGGGTCCAGGGCTCCGAGGTGCAGGTTCGACAGCAGCCCGGTGCGCCGTCCTGACCCCCATTCGCAGGCGAGCACCACCAGGTCGTAGGTGAGAACCGGCTTCACCTTGATCCAGTTCGAACCCCGCCGCCCGGCGGCGTAGGCCGAGCCCACCGCCTTCACGACCACACCCTCATGGCCGGCGGCCAGCGCATCGCGCAACACTCTCTCGGCAACAGCCGCATCCGCAGTGATTTTCCCCGGGATGCGGTGACCGGGGGCAATGCGCTCGAGCACGCCGATGCGTGCGGACAGCGGCTCGTCGAGCAGGTCGCGCCCGTCGATGTGCAGCACGTCGAAAAACCACGGATGCAGCAGCGTGGTGCGCGCCGCGTTCGCCCCGAACCGGGACATGGTCTCCTGGAACGGCCGGGGCCCGCCGTCCTCGTCGAGGGCTAGGGTCTCGCCGTCGAGGATCACATCGCGCACGGGCAGTCCTCGCACCACCTCCGCCACCTCAGGCAGCCGGTGGGTCACTTCGGCCAGGGTGCGTGTGTAGATGCGCACGTCGTCGCCGGCACGGTGCACCTGGATGCGTGCGCCGTCGAGCTTGTATTCCACCGACGCTTCCCCCGTCGCCTCCAGCGCCTCGCCGGCACTGGCCGCGGTTGCGGCGAGCATGGGCTGCACGGGACGCCCGACGACGAGGCCGACCGCGTCAAGCTGGGCCGCGGTGCCCGTGACCGCCAGCAGGGCGGTCCCGCCGAGATCGCCGGAGAGCATCGCTGCGCGCCGTACGGCCTCGACCCGCCGGCCGGCGGCGCGGGCAACCGCATCCGTCAGTACGCCTTCGAGTGCACCGGTACGAAGTTCTCCGAGCAGCACGCCGGCGATGAAGGCCTGCTCTCGTTCGGTGGCTTCCGCCATCAGAGTCCGAAGGGTGGCGGCGCGTTCCATGGTCGAGCCAGCGCCTGCGGCTGCCAGCAGCCGGTCCAACGCAACGTCGAGGTGGGCGATAGTGAGATTCGGCTCAGGAGCTGGCTCGCCCTTGGCCGCCCTCATGCCGCTCCAGCCGATCCCGACTCGGCCCTGGCGAGGCTTGGCGGTGAGCAAGCCGACGGCCGTCGGGATGTCCGCGGGGTCGAGCCGGAGCAGCAGGCCTGCCAGTTCGTTGACCTTGGCGAGCCGGGAGCGGGTGGCCGCGACGGCTTCCGAGGTCCTCACGAGCTCGTCGAGTAGCATGGCACCAGTCTGTCACGGCCGCTGGCTATGGACAGCGATTAGGCCCTGTTCCAGAATGGGCGCGTGGGAATCATCGTCGCCAACCTGTTTGTCACCCTCGACGGCGTCTACCAGGCGCCGGGCGGCAGCGAAGAAGATACCGCGGGCGGATTCGCCTTCGGTGGCTGGCAGGCTCCGGTGTCCGATGACGAGGCCGGCGCTGCCATCGGCGATGAGATTGGCCGCATCGACGCCCTGCTCCTCGGTCGGAAGACCTACGACATTTTCGCGGCCTACTGGCCGCACCAGTCCGACGAGATCGGCGGCACGCTCAATCGGGTGCCCAAGTTCGTCGTCTCCAATTCACTGGTTGCTCCGGCGTGGGCGGGCACCAAGGTGCTGCCAAACGCAGAGGCAGCGGGCCGGCTCCGTGAAGAGTTCGACGAGGTGCACATGTTCGGCAGCGGAGTCCTCATCCGGTCGCTACTGGCAGCGGACGTGCTCGACCGCCTCCACCTCTGGCTCTATCCGATCACCCTCGGGCAGGGCAAGCGCATCTTCGACGCCGTGACCGTCCCCGCCTCCTTCCGCCTCGCCGAGCCGGCGCGCACCTTCCCGAAGGGGGCAGTGTCGCTGGTCTACGACCGAGCAGGCAGCGTGGCGACCCAGGATATGCCGGGCGCCTGATGGGCAAGGTTATCGCGTCCATCACCACGTCCGTTGACGGCTTTATTACCGGCCCAGACGACAGGCCCGGCTGCGGCCTGGGCAAGGGCGGAGAGGCGAGCAGCCTCGGGATGGTGCGGAGAAGCCACCGCGCACAAAACCATACCATTTTCAGCATAACCCTCACAGCCCACCCGGAGATCCCTCCGTCGCATGGGGACAAGTCCTGCCCCGTGCGGTCTGGCCTCCGTCCGCGACGATGTCTGTGGGGGCGGTGTTCGCTCGCCAAAACCGTCCCGTTACCTGGCCGGGGTTCGCCTCCGCTGCTTGTCACGTCGCATGTCCAGGGGCGGGGCGGGGCCGCACCCGCGTTCCCTTGGTGCCGATGAAGGTGCAGTGGTCTCCGTCTGGTGCCTGGAGTGTCAAGTGCACCAGGCCGTCGCGTTGCTCGGCGGCCATCACGTGGAAGTCATGATCCCTGATACGCAGTACTGTGCCTTCATTCACGGTCTTGAGTTTGAGCGGATTGTCCGCAGCTGCTTGTTTTGTCTTCATGCACCTTCATCCTGATCTATATCTGTTGATATAGATTTAGTAGCACTCGCAGCCGCATCGCGCAAGGTTTTCTATCCCGGTTTCCCACGCGAAAAACGCTTGCACACGCGCTGTGGCAGTGCTAAAAATCTATGGTGGTTGATATAGGTCACGCATGAAGCCGACACGTACTGACCGAGTATTGCGCAGGAAGCACGCACCCGTAGCTCAGCCGGGAGAGCAGGGGACTTTTAATCCTCGGGTCGTGGGTTCGATTCCCACCGGGTGCACGCTGGAACAGTCCGCCGGACTCCTGGTTCGGCGGGGTCCAGACGAAGGGGCGGTGATGCGAAATGGACTCAGAACTCCAGAGGCTGCGGGCACTGGCGGCGGTCATAGCAACCGCCGAAGCCACCCTGGACGTTGCATACAGAACGCTGCGGGAATCCGCCGCGGCGCTGCTGCGCACCGGGGATGCCACCCTTGCCGAGGTGAGCGAGGCGACCGGCCTGGATCAGGGTGAACTGCTGGATCTGCTCAGCCGGAACATTCCCGGGCGGGAACCGTCCTGGAAGAAACCGGGGATTGCAGGCCTTTCCTAGAGATGCATAGGTTCTGTTCCGCCGTGTCGGCGGGCCGCTCGTGGACGCTGCAGGGCCGGGCAGTACGTGGTGGCCGCGTCCGCTCGGCTCCAGCGGCTTGTGCTCCTGCCGGAACCGGTCCGCTCCGGGCAGCCGGCCTTAGGCCGCGCGAGGGTTTTGGCTGCCTTACATGCTGTCCTCGTTCGGGCGGGCGCTGCGGGCGCGCTTTAGCTGGCGCCGGAGTCGGGCGTTGTCCATTTCCAGTTCCAGCACCTTGGCCACGCCCGCCAGGTTGAGCCCCTCATCCAGGAGCTCTCCGATCCGGCGCAGGACGGCGAGGTCGGATTCACTGTACTGGCGGGTGCCTCCCTCGGTCCGTTCCGGGGTCAGCAGGCCGCGGCGTTCATACAGCCGGATGTTTTGCTGGCCCGTCCCCAGGAGTTCCGCAACCACCGAAATGGCGTACAGTCCGCGCCCGCTGCTGTGTTGGTTTGCCATGAGTTTCCCGTCAATTGCTTGGATCTTTCTCTTGCACCAGTTTGTCACCAGTGCTATAAGAAATCTATATCCACTGTCACAGATGCTCGGCGGTGGGTAGCCATGAAACCTAGATGCTGAAGGGAGTGGGATGTGATGCTAATCCGTACTGACCCGTTCCGTGAGCTGGACCGGCTCACCCAGCAGGTCTTCGGAACAGCAGCCCGTCCGGCGGCCATGCCGATGGACGCGTGGCAGGAAGACGGGGAATTCGTCGTGGCATTTGACCTGCCCGGGATCTCGCCCGACGACGTGGATCTGAACGTTGAACGGAACGTCCTCACCGTCCGGGCAGAGCGCCGGGACGCTACCCAGCCCAACGTCGAACTAGTGGTCTCCGAACGGCCCCGCGGCGTCTTCAGCCGCCAGCTCATCCTTGGCGACACCCTGGACGCGGACAACATCAAGGCCAGCTACGACGTCGGCGTGCTGACACTGCGGATCCCCGTGGCGGAACAGGCAAAGCCGCGGAAGATCGAGATCGAAAGCAAAGGCCAGCAGCACCAGATCGAGACGTAGCCCTTCAATGCCATGACGGGGCGGCGTCCGGATTCCCGCCTTCGGGCGTCTGCCGGAGGCCCGCCCCGAACCGCTGCCACCGGCAACGGAACCAGCACAATCCTGCAGCAGCAACAGGCTTCATGATGACCAGACCTGTCCCGGACTACTACGCGGTCCTGCACGTTTCCCGTGGCGCATCGCCACAGGAAATCGCGCGCGCCTACCGCGCCCTCATGCGCCGGCACCACCCCGATGTTGCCGACCCCGATGTTTCCGGCGGAGAGGCCGCGCCCGCCGAACTCCAGCTGATCATGCAGGCCTTCGCCGTGCTCCGTGACCCCAAGCGCCGCCACGCCTACGACCGCGAGGCCTCCCGCGCCGGGCCCGCAGTTCCATCTGCGGAGCGAAACCGGCCGCAAGAACGTGCTGACGCGAACGGCCAGGACACCCGCCGGAGCACCGGAAAGTGGAACGGCAGCAGTCCGCAAGATATTCCGGTCCGCGTGGTCCGGCGCCGGGAGCCGCCACTGCGCGCCACACCCGTCCGGTGGGAGAGCGGACCGCGAGCGTAACAACACATGACTCAGACCCAGAGGAGAACTACCACGATGAGCGACTGGCGCCGCTACGACTCACACCTGATCCCGGCCTTCCACGAGCGCTTCGAACAGCGCTGGGGCAAGGGAACAGCCCCGTTCCTGGACCCCGAGGCCCACGAGGAGCCGCTGCCCCGCGCACAATGGATCAACCCCGCAACCGGTGCCGCCCTGGCCGTGGTGCCCATCTGGACCGACGACGACCACCAGCACCGTTCCTTCGGGGTGTTCTACCTGCCCCCTGCGGGGGATATCTGGGTGCTTCGCCCGGGCTTTACCGGATTCCTTGAACCCGGCGTGGACGACATTGAACACCTCGTGGCGCTTCGGAATGACGCGTTCCGCAAAGCCGTGTCGCACGCCAACGAATTCCTCTTCGGCCCTCCTCGGCTCGTGGACTAGCTTCGTTGCGGTCCGGCAAGCATGGGGCGGGGCAGCGGTCTATGGCCTATATGCGGACGGGAACCGTGCCGATGACCAGTGTTCCTTGGGCTGCGGCGTGGCGGATGTCAAGGCCATTGGTTGTGATGATGAGGTTGTCTCCGCTGATGACCAGAACGTGGCCGCCGCGGGCGGCCTCGAGCCACAGCGCGTCGTTGGGTTCATCCGGGTGGAGCTGTTCCCCAAAGAGGGTCCTGCCACCGATGCTGTGGGTGATCAGGCCCTGTCGTGTCACGGCGAAGCTGCAGCTGGCTGACGTTTCGACGACGTCTTCCAGGATGTCTCCATAGTCCGGGCTCATGGCCAATTGGAAGCCGTGGAAGAGCAGGATCGAGACGAGGGCGGAGGTCAGGTCGCCGTCGTTCTCCCGAAATGCCACGACCGGGACCAGTGTGTAAACCAGCACCGGTACCAATCGTTCGTGCCCGTTACCGGACTGCTGGGTGAGGACCATCCGGGCGGCCATGGGGGTGAGTTTGTTAGGTACCCACTGGCTCCGCTGGACATTCAGGCCGGGATCACTGCAGCGGCGGTGGCAGACGCAGTCGGTGAAGGTGACGTAATTGGTTCCGTCCGGTGCCGTGCTTTCCGTGACGTTCACCAGCAGTGAGAGCGGCTCACCGTACTCAAGGGGCCCCCGGCAGGCAGCGCACGCGCTGGCCATGGAGGCAGCCGTGAGCACGTACTGTGTCGTGTCCCTGCCCTTGAAGGATTCCAAACGCCTGTCCCAGGCAACATTGCGTGTGACTGGCATTGCAGTGAGTCTCCCGTCCTCCTCATGGTTTGGTCACGTTGTGCCCCTTCGTCGTGTGGTGTGGCGCGGTCCCCGGGTCACCGGCACCGGGGACCGCGCCCGGGAGGGGCGTCTGGCCGCGGCTGCCTGTGCGCGAAAGACGTATCGGCGTTCATCGCTGAAGGCCTGTCGCCCTGAAACAGCCTGGCGGTTCGCTGCCCCTCCGTGCCGGTTAGGCACTGATCTGCTGCTGGGGGCCCTGGCCGCTGGTGATTTCGATCTTCCGTGGCTGTGCCTTGGCCGCGACCGGGATACGCAGGGTCAGCACCCCGCCGTCGTACCCGGCGGTCACGTTCTCGGCATCCAACGCCTCGCCGAGGACCAGCTGCCGGCTGAAGACGCCCTGCGGCCGCTCAGCGGCCACCAGCTCGGCCCCTTCGGGGGCGGTGTTCTTCCGCTCAGCCTTCACAGTCAGGACGTTCCGCTCGATGTCGACGTCGATTGAGTTCACGTCCACGCCGGGCAGGTCGACCGCGATCACAAACTCGGTGTCCTCCCGCCAGACATCCAGTGGCATGGCGGCCGGGTGCGCGGCCGTGCCGAAGACCTGCTGGGCAAGCCGGTCCAGCTGGCGGAAGGGATCGCTCATCATCAACATGACGTACCTCCTTGATCATCATTTGACGGGGGCGGATCTATATCCGCTAATACAGATTTTTTACCACTTCGGTTAACCGCTGGCAAGAGGTCGGGCAGGTGAAAGTCCGCCACCATGACGGGGACTGCTGGGGAGCAGCATTGTCAACTAAGTAACAGGATTCGGGTGGCGCCTCGATGGGCCCGCCAAGGTGGGGCCGCCAGTGGAGGGGCTATGAGGCAGGGCGTGCTGCCAGCGGAACTTTGACCTCGTGCCGGGTCGTTCCTCGGCGGAATTCGACGGTGACTGTTTGGCCGGGGCTCTTGCTTCTCAGTGCGGCGAGCAGGTCCTCGGGGGATGCGAGCTCGTCGCCGTCGAGTCTGGTGAGGACGTCACCGGGCCGGATACCGGCCTTGTGTGCGGGTCCGCCTTCCTGGACCGTGAGTGCCAGCGCCCCGCGGGTGTCCGGCAGCCCCAGTTCTTCGGCGATCTGCTGGGTGATCTCGCCCAGTCCCAAGCCTATGAAGGAGTGCTCGGCGGTTCCGTCCGCACGGAGTTGGTCCGCTACCTTTACCGCGGTGGCGGCCGGGATGGCGAAGCCGAGTGCCACGGCCCCGGACTGCGGGGGTATGTAGGCCTCGCTGATCCCGACCACTTCGCCCCTGCTGTTCACGACTGCACCGCCGGAGTTGCCGGGGCTGATCGCGGCATCGGTTTGGATGAGGTCTACCAGGGACTGGCTGCTGGATGCAGACCCCGGGATTTGCCGGTGCAGGCCCGAGATGATGCCGGCCGTCGCCGTGTTCTCAAATCCGAGAGGTGAACCGATCACGACGGCAAGTTCACCGATGCGGGGCAGGGCAGGCTGGAATTTGGCGGCAGGGAGGCCTGTCCGCTTTGCCTCCACCAAGGCAAGGTCCGAGATTGGGTCCGTTGCCCGTACCGTTCCGGTTACCCGGCGGCCATCGGCGAAGCCCACCTCCACAGTGCGGTTTCCCCGCACCACGTGCTCGTTCGTGAGGATCAGCCCGTCCTTCGAATACACCACGCCGCTTCCCAGCCCGCCATCGGTAAAGACAGTCACGACAGACGGCTGGACGTTGCTGACAACTGTGGGAATATCGACAGGCCCTTGACTGGTGCCCGGGCCGCCCTCTGCCGGTGATGACGGCGCCTGGGATGGCTGGCCCGGCGCGATCCCGACCCCTGGGGCACCACCTGAAGCACTCTCTGATCCACTGCCTGTGGCGCTGCCCGAAGACGTCGGTGTTGACGGAACCGGAACTTGCTCCGGAGCCGTGCACCCGGACAGGACCGTTGCGAGTATCGCCGCCGCGCACACCATCCCGCTCACGCGGTAGAAGCGGCGTGATGGTTTCCGAGGGTACATTGGATGTTCCTCTCTCTTACAGGGCCTGTGCCGCCCGGTACACCTCGTCCTCCCGCCAGGATTCAGGCACCTGTTGCCGGAGCCGCACAGGGTGGATCGGACGCGTATGGCTGCATGCGGGGCGCATATATCTCTCGGCCGCGGGCGAACTGCAGACCTGTTCATCTGGACAACCGGGGCGGTAAGTGTCAGGCAGCATTAGGTGCGGAGCGTTCTGAGCGCTGTTGCCCAAGCAATGAGCTGCTGGAGGAGTGGTTCCAGGGCTTCTTCCGCGGCGTTGCTGGGCGTGAACGTGGTGAAGTTCTCGAAGTCCGTGGCAAAGGGCAACGCCACCTGGGCGCGGACGTCGGCCATTTGGAGTTCACCGGCGATCAGGCGCAGGTTTTCTGCCGCGCGGACTCCACCGGCGCTGCCGTAGGAGACGAAGCCAGCTGCCTTGTTGTTCCATTCCTCGTAAAGATAATCCAGGGCGTTCTTCAGGACCCCGGGCACGGAGTGGTTGTATTCGGCCGTGACGAAGATGAACCCGTCGAAGCGGGCGATCGTGGCCGCCCAGGACTTGGTGTGTTCGTGCTGGTAGTTTCCCAAGGACGGCGGCATCGGTTCGTCCAGCAGAGGCAGGTCGAAATCAGCCAGGTCCAGCATCTCGAAGTCGGCACCGCCCCGCGACGTTGCCCTTGCCAGCACCCAGTCCGCCACCTGTTTGCTCCGGCGGCCCGGCCGGGTGCTGCCAACCACCACAGCAATCTTCACCACGCAAACCACTCCCTTCAATAACCTCTCCAGCGCCTTACGCCAGCACGTGCTTCCGTTCGTAGGTGAGAACACCGTTGGGCGAACGCGGCGCTTCGCCGCGAACCCCGCCGGCCAAGCGGGCCGGTACTCCGGTACAGGACTGATGCGGCTACTGCTCCAACACGCTGTCAATAAGATCCTTCAAAATCTCCCAAAAGTCCCTGGCACGGAAAGACGTTACAGGCCCTCTTCCTTGGGATTGCCGGACAGCGTTGGCTACGGCGATGGCCTCGGCGAACAGTTCAGCCGTGACGGCAGGGACGCGTTCGGGTTCCAGGGCGAGAATGTGTTCCACCAGAGCCCGGGAGTGCTTCTCTGCCTCCCCGCCCTGGTCCCGGCCCGCAGCCCCGGAATCAAGACGCGACCTGGCTGATGCCAGGCCTCGGTCAACATGGGGAGCGAAGCCGTCGTCCATGTACTGGATCGTCATTTGTCTCTGCCTCCATTCGGGATACACCAGGACGGCCATGTCCTGGCGAAACGGGCAATACCGGTTGTGGTGCGAAGTATGCTGCTTTGCCGGCTTGACCCATGACCCATCGATCTATATCCGCCGACATAGATTTAATAGCACCGGCATCACGGGCTGGCAAGGCAGTTTCCCGCCCGTAGGCGCTGTACCCTCGAAGCGAGTTTGAGACCCCAGTTCTCCCCATCGGGGACTGGGCCCCCGGGTCTGAGGAAGGCCGCCGGCGGCCAGGACCGCACATCAGACGCGCGGTTGATTGTGCACAGTAGACGCGCCGAGCAGTGGAACGGCGGTCACCAAGGCTGACGCCCAGCCTGAGCCGCACGGGTTCCTCCGGCGCTGCGAGCCCTTCAGTTCCTCCCAGCATGAGGTCTCACTTCGCTTCAGCGGGAATGCGCAATCCGCAATGTCAGTTGTAGGGATTAGACGGTTAAGGAAGGAGGAGTACCAACTAGCGTGGGAACGTATGAACGAGCGGGTGCGAGGTTCTGTGACTACTACTCTTTTATGTCGTACGCAGACTTCACCGCGTGGGTTGCGGCCGATGATGAGTCCCTCCCCGAGATCTCGTTTTCCGAAATCTCGCTCCGCGGCTGACACTTTCGGCCTCACGGGACAGCCTTTCCCCGGGGCTGCCGCCGCCGCCCGCAGTGGGATGCTTGGCCGGGCAAGTGGTGCGGCCCGGTCTCTGGCCCTTGGCCGCTGGAGCCGTCGGGGGGGCTAAGTTCGTCAAGGTAGGCCGCGGCGCCCTGTGAGATTTGGCCGAGGCGCCTGGTCTTTGGACACGAACTTCCGGCGCCCAAACGGTCGTGGCGGCCTGGGTGTGCTTTGGCTCGCGGTGGCGGCGGCTTTTCAAGGACTTACTGCCGTGGTTAGGGTGTTTGCCTCCAGACGGTATGCAGAACCCGTCCTCATTGTCCCAGCGCAACAAGGCCGTGGAGCAGAGTGCCATGTCCAGTCAATTCGAAGTTTTCTCGTCTCCCGACGGCGGCTACCGGTTCAGGCTGGTGGATTCTTCCGGGACTACGTGGGCGACCTCCTCGGAGACGTTTGCCACGAAACGGGCATTGCAGCGGCCATAGCCCTTGTCCGGGAGATTGCCGGCACTGGCTTAGTGCGGGATCAGAGCATCGGCGCCAGCGGTGAGCCGATGCCACCCAGGTTCCGTGCCACTCAAGCCGCAGCAATCCGCAACGGCAGCAGTAACTTTCTTCAGGGGCGGGATTCTCCCGCCTCTCCGGCCACAGTACTGCTCGTGCCCACAGGTGATAGGTCATGGCTGTGTTGATTCAGTAATCCAGGCAGGGGGCCGGATCCCCACGAAATCGGGGCACATCGGAAACTCGGAGCAAGCGAGACTTCCGATGGTGTCGCGGTTCAGGCCTGACTGGCGGCCCCCGCGCCTCCACCTGATCAAGGGAACAATGGTCGCCGCCGCTGAGGGCGACCCCCGTGCCGCTGCCCGGGCCAAGGCCGCCCCTCTCATGGACCACCGCCGGCCCTGAACGCCGAAGAACTCCGCAGCCGAGGCGCGGGCCTACGCATCCTGAAGTTCGGCGGAGGCGATTGTGCTTGTTTCCTTGAAGCCGAGCGCACAGCGTCATACTGTCGCGGAAATCTTCTTGGCGTCGCGGCGTTTGGTCGCGACATATGTCCCCATGCCCTAAGAGCAGTAAGGCGCTCAATGCGTGCCAGAAGCATCGACATCGTGTCCCATCACAGTGCTGCTCAAGAGCTGCGGCATTCGGCAGCATGGCCTTCAGAGCGGCGGTCCGCGATTAGCGCACTTTGCTGCGTTAGGGCACTGCGCTCTCCCCGTAACAGGGAAATAACCCTAGACCTTTGTCGCACTGAACCAGCGGGACACCCGTAATACGGCGAGCGGACATGGATTGATGTACACCAGGCATTCTTGCCCCGAAAGGAGCTTGCGCTGAACACGGTAACTCTCGATACTCCGTACCAGGCAGCTTTTGACGGGACCGATAATCGAAGTCGAGGGAACCATGGATATGAAACCGGAAGTCGGCGAACCCGGTGCAGGACCTTGGCAAGCGGAGTCACTGGAAGGCGTGGTGCGGCGGCTACTGCCGGCAGCAGGACACCGTCCGGACCGCCCCTGGATTGTAGCGGTAGATGGAAGGAGCGGGGCCGGCAAGACCACCCTGGTCGGTCGTCTACTGGCTCAAGTGCCGGACTCAGATGTCGTTCACACGGACGATGTAGCGTGGCATCTCTCGTTTTTTGACTGGGCCGATGAACTCCGTGAGGGTCTCCTCGAACCCCTGCTCCAAGGCGAGGCAGTCCATTACCGTCCGCCGGGTTGGGTGGCCCGAAAACGTCCAGGTGCCATAGCCCTACCTGCCGGGCGTTCCGTGGTGTGGGTGGAGGGGAGCGGATCATCACGGCGAGCGCTCTCCGACCTGATCGACGCTTCGATCTGGGTGCAGTGCGACAACCTGGTAGCCCGGCGTCGTCTCCTGGTGCGAGATGGCAAGGAGGAAGAAGACCTGCACAGGGAGTGGGAAGAACAAGAAATTCCCTTCCTACTCGAAGACCGGCCATGGGAGCGCGCCACAGTGATCGTCGCCGGAAGGCCGGCCCTGGAGCACGACCCGAATACCCAGGTAGTGATCGCTAAGCCGGCATCAGCATGCGCGGAGATCACCTAACGCTGGCCCCGGCAGGTCGCACGGTCACGGTTGTACGACGCCGGCTTCGGTTGAACTGCCGCTTGTTCTGGTTAGACCGTGAGTTACCCGGGTCCGGCGGGTCGGGAGGCCATGGGTCAGGATGACGGTGCGACGTCGATGAGCACCTTCCCGATGGTGCCGTGCTCCACGGCGTCATGCGCCGCGGCGGTATGTTCGAGCGGAAAGCGGGTCAGCGGCAGGCCATGTTCTTCACCCACGCGCAACGCGCCGGCCTTCAGCGCCTCGGAGACGGCGGCCACGGCGTGCTGTTTCTGCTCGTCGGTGACCGTGTAGGTGAGGATGAACTGGTACCGGACGTTCTTCGTCATGCTTTCACGGATGGGAACCGTCACTGATTCCCCGGGATTCGCCGCGTAGATGGCGATGGTTCCGCTTGGCTTGAGCACCTGCACGTCGGAGTCGATGTTGGCTGGAGCGTTAACGTCAACGACGGTGTCGACACCGCCGGGGGCTGCGTGGCGGACGGCAGTTACGACGTCGTCGGTGCGGTAGTTGATGACGGTATGGGCTCCGGCGAGGCGTGCGAGTTCAGCTTTCCGGTCTCCGCTGACTGTGGTGATGACGGTTGCTCCGGCCCAGTCTGCGAGCTGAATGGCAGCATGCCCTACTGCGCCTGCGCCGCCGGTGACCAGTACCGTTCGTCCCGCCAGTGCTCCGGGGGAGAGCCTGGCAGGGCCGTCCCCGTTCGAGGTCAGCGCCCGGTGCGCCGTCAGGGCGGGGATGCCGATGGACGCGCCCGTGTCGAAGGATTCAGTACCCGGAAGCGCAACGGCTTTGGCCGCCGGTATGACCGCATACTCCTGCGCGGTGCCCTCATTGCCACCCCAGGCGACGTCCCAGAGCCAGACCCGGTCTCCCATGCTGAGTCCTGTCACTCCGGAGCCGATCGCGTCGATCACGCCGGCGCCGTCCTGGTTGGGAACCTTCGGTGCTTCCAGCGTTGTGCTTCCTCCTCCGCCTGCCCGGGATTTCCAGTCGGTGGGGTTCACCCCGGAGACGACCACCCGGACCCGGACCTCACCCGCGCCGGGATCAGCCAGCGGCTTGTCCTGAAGCTTCAGCACCGAGGACGGACCTGTCTCTTTGTACACAATCGCTTTCACGTCTTCTCCAATGAGTCGGTTACCCGTGGCCGGCCTTACCCGAACCAACCTATCGAAGGACGGCGGCCAACGTCCTGTGCAGATGGGTAGTCCAAGAGCCCGTCGAGATCGCGGTCCGCAGTGAAGTGTCCCTCGGGAAGCGGCTCACCGGCAGCGTTCCCTGGAAACGGGAGCCCAGACGGGATGGCGGGTGGTGTGGCAACCTTCGATGCCTGGGACCCCGCATCTTTGTTCACTACGATGGATTCTTGGCCCAGCCCACCGGGCACAGAAGAAGAAGCCGACCCTGCGGAGGGATGGAACCATGCACTTTTCAAACCGTTCCCCGGGGCAGCAGCGCTGTGCGACGGAAACGAAGCAAGGCTGCGAGCCGAAATGCCACGGCTGGATAGGACACAAGTGATTGCTGAAGGCACAGGCCCACGGAATACGGACAGTGCGGCTATGGCGTACTTCCGCGCGAAATTGAGGTTCGAGATCGATGTTATGGACGTTGCCGACGCCCCTGAAGGCACGTTCGTGCTGGTGGACACGCGGCGGCAATCGTCCTGGGAACATGGGCATATCCCGGGTGCAGTACATATACCGACTGCAGACATCCCGTCCTGTGCCCACGAGCTGATTCCTCCTGGGGTGAGCGTGGTGGTCTACTCGTGGGGGCCAGGGTGCAACGGCAGCACGGTCGCCGCCTTGGCCTTTGCCGACCTGGGCTATCCCGTGCGGGAAATGATTGGCGGTATCGAGTACTGGGCGCGGAACGGGCTCCCGGTGGAAACGGTCGCCGGAGTGGCCGCAGGCAAGCCCGACGGCTTGGTGACTGCGCACCCGGACTGACGGGCAGTGTCCCTGTGGACAGCACCTAGCGCGGATTTGAGTCGCGATGCTACCTGCAGGACCATGCGCGAGGAGGTCTCGCAAATCCCAGTGGACGCAGAAATGGGGTGATGGCACGAGGGGTCTCGTGCCATCACCCCATTTGTGTCCCGGGCAGGTCCTGGTGTCGTCCAGCGTTCAACACCGCCGGACGGAAAGAGTTAAGCGGTGACCGCCAGCGCGTCGATCTCTACCAGCATGACCTCGTGCGGGAGGTCAACGAACACCGTGGTGCGGCTGGGCAGTGCGCCGCTGGGGACATTCTCGCGGATAAATTCCCCGTAGACCTCGTTCATGGCCGCGAAGTCGTCGCGGGTAGTGAGGTAGACGCGGAACATCAGGACGTCTTCCACGGAGGAGCCGCCTGCTTCGAGGATGGCCTTGACGTTATCCAGTGTGCGGCGGGTCTGGACGCGGACGTCGCCCTCTCCGATGTACTGGTTGGTGGCGGGGTCCATGGGGCCCTGGCCGGAGACCTGGAAGAAGCCGCCCTTCCGGATGCCCTGGGAGAATACATGCGCCGGGGCGGGCGCGTTTTCGGTCAGTACTACGGTCTTTTCACTCATGCTGAGTTCCTTTCGTGGCTGATCCAGCCGAGGTCATTCGAGATGGCCTCGGTGCTGGCTTTGAGCTCGGGCAGCAGCTCGAGCAATCCTTCATAGCTGAGCATCACCACCGGTACCGAACAAGAGGCTGCGGCGACAACGGCGCCGGTGGCGTCGCGGATGGGGGCCGCGATGCAGTGCACGAACGCTTCGTGCTCGGCGTTGTCGTGGGCCCAGCCCTGGACCCTGACCTCCTCCAGTTCGGCCAGCAGGGCCTCCGGTGAGGTCAGGGTGTTCTCGGTAACTTTCACGTAATCCAGCCCCGCGGCGATCTTTTCCTGCCGGCTGCGCGGCATGTCGGCGAGGAGGACTTTCGATACAGCAGCCGAGTGCAGCGATGCAGTCAGGCCGATGCGCGAATACATGCGGACTGGGTGGTGCGATTCGAACTTGTCGATGTACACCACCTCGTTGCCTTCGAAGACGGCGAGGTGCACGGTGTGCCCGGTGCGGCCGTTCAGCTCAGCCAGGTGCGGGTGTGCCACCTTTCGGATATCCCGCTGCTCCAGCGCGAGCGAAGACAGTTCGAACAGCTTGGAGCCAAGCATGAAGCGCTGATCCTCGTCCCGGACCACAAAACGCTTCTCTTCCATGGCGTGCAGCAGGCGCATAACAGTGGTCTTGTGCACTGAGGCCTTGGCGGAGAGCTCGTCCAAGGTGGCTGGCTTGGCGGCGAGTTCAGCGAGCAGGTCTATGGCCCGCATCAGGCTCTGGCTCATGGCGTCACGCTCCGGTTGGTGTTGAATTGTCCATCTTTAACATGGATGGCAGCCCACTCGTCATCCGAAGAACCGAGGATGGCTGCGAGCTCTTTTGCGGGGGGCAGAGGACCGCGATCACCGTGGACAGTCAGGGTGCAGGCCGCAGCGACGTGCCCCCTGCGGAGGCTCGCCTTCTGGCTCAGCCCGAACAGCATGCCGCTGAGGTAACCGGCGGCGAACGAGTCACCGGCGCCTACAGGTTCGACGACGGCCACGGACAGTGCGGGCACTTCCTCCCGGGTGTAACCCGCGCCAGTCACTCCGTGCGACAGGGCAATCGCGCTGATCGCCTCGTTCTTGATGACCAGGACGCTGGGATTCGGCATGAGCCGGCGGAGTTCGGCTTCGTCGTTGGTGCCGAAGGCGTGTTCGGCTTCGTCTTTTCCGACAAGCACGACGTCGGCGAGGTTTGCCAGGCGCTGTAGTACGGAACGGTCCTGGCCGGCCCACAGCGCAGCCCGCCAGTTGACGTCGAAGCTGATGATCCGGCCGTGCCGTGGTGCGGTCAGGATGGCCTCGAGCAGTTCCAGGCATTCGGGCGAGAGCGCGGCGGTTATGCCGCTGAGATGGATGAGTGCCGCGTTTTCCAGCAGGGATGCCACGGCGGGATTGGCCAGTGTGCTGCGCCCCATGGCCGATGCCGCAGATCCTTGCCTGTAATACAAAACCGAGCTGCCGCCGTCGGGGTCTGACTCGTGGGCGGGGATCTTTACGTACAGGCCGGTGGGCAAGGACGCATCCACCTCGACGCCGGAGACGCCAACACCGTGATCCTTGAGTACATGAAGGATGCGTGTGCCGAAGCCGTCGCGGCCCACGCGGCTGACCCAATGCGTGTCCAGGCCCATCGCTGCCAGGCCCATGGCGACGTTCGACTCGGCGCCCCCGATCCCGAAATGGAGTTCGGTCGCCAGATGGAGCGGAACGGTATGGGCAGGGGTAAGCATGGCCATGGTTTCGCCCACACATACAGCTGAAAGCATCATTCTCCCGCACTAGCTCTTGCGCTTCACAGCGACATTCGGACGCCGCGATTCTGAGGGTTTCGCGGCGGATTGGACGGCACTGCGGGTACGCCGCGGCCTTGACTCTCAATCCGCCACCATGTTAGACATATCACCAGCAGGTTTGCAACCGGCGTTGCAAAATACGCAATGCAAGCAAAACGCAGCACCGCGAAGGGAATCAACGCGTGAACACTTCCGAAGCCATTTCGGCAACTGCCGTGGCCGACCTCGCAGAACGCCAGCTCGATTGGCGGCACAAGGCCGTGCCCGCTGCCGCCAGCGGGAGCACCCACGCCGAGTTCCTCGCCGCAAAGCACACGCTGGCCGACCTCCAGACCCCGCTGCTCACCCTTGACGCCGGGGCGCTCCAAGCCAATGCCGACCACCTCGCTGCCTGGTGCACGGAGCGCGGGGTGCTGCTCGCGCCCCACGGCAAGACCACCATGGCTCCGCAGCTCTGGACTGAGCAGCTTAACCGCGGCGCCTGGGGCATCACGCTGGCCAACTTCGCGCAGCTCCGCGTGGCCCGAGGGTTCGGCGTCCGGAACCTGCAGCTCGCCAACAGCCTCACCGACCCGCACGCCATCGAGTGGGTCGCCAGCACCGCGACCGCCGACGCGCCGATCCTGTCCTGGGTGGACTCCGTGGGAACAGTAGATGTCATTAACCGTGTCCTCGCCGGGAGTGACGCCGTGCTGGATGTGCTGGTGGAGCTCGGCGCGCATGGCGGCCGGACAGGTGCCCGCGGCGTTGACGCTGCCATGGAGGTCGCCCGCGCCATTGCGGCCTCACCCAACCTGCGCCTGGTGGGTGTCAGCGGGTACGAAGGCTCACTCGCGCACACAGCGGACGACGCCGGCCTGGCCGCCGTTCGCGGCTACCTCGCCCAGATGCGGCTGCTTCACGAGCAGTTGCACGCAGATGGGTTATATGGCACCAGCTCCGTGATTATCACGGCGGGCGGAAGCGCGTACTTCGACGACGTCGTTACGGTTCTCTCGCCGTGCATCAGCACGGGGGCTGAGACCGGTGGCCGCAGTGTGGACCTCATGATCCGCAGCGGTGCGTACATCATCCACGATGACGGTTTCTACCGCGGCATCTCTCCGTTTTCCCGTGGCGGCGACCAGGCGTTCCGCGCCGGTATGCACGGGTGGGCCCGGGTTGTTTCGCAGACCGAAACCGGTCTGGCCATCCTCGACGCCGGCAAGCGGGACCTCCCTTTCGACGAAGGACTTCCGGAACCGCAGCTCATCGGCGCAACCCTCGGCGGACGCATGGAGCCCCTGGTTGGGGCCGAAATCACCTCGGTCAACGACCAGCACTGCTTCATGACCTTCGACGCCGGCACCACCACAGTTCGCCCTGGCGACGTTGTCCGGCTGGGCCTGTCACACCCATGCACGGCCTTCGACAAGTGGACTGTCATTCCCGTGCTCGCGGACAGCGGCACCGGACCAGCCACTGATGGCGGCCAGGCCGTCGTCGACCTCATCCACACCTTCTTCTAGGACCCAGACCATGAAGATTCTCATCAGCAATGCCATCTTGGTGGACGGAACCGGAGCCGACCGCCGCCCCGCGGACGTCCTGCTGGACGGCCCGGTGATTGCCGCCGTCGCCGACCCCGCAACCCTCACCGCAGCGGAAACCGGCGCGGACCGCACCATCGACGCCACCGGTCTGGTCCTGAGCCCCGGCTTCATCGACATGCACGCGCATTCAGATCTTC
The DNA here is from genome assembly GCF_030817195.1 of Arthrobacter globiformis. Lineage (NCBI taxonomy): Bacteria > Bacillati > Actinomycetota > Actinomycetes > Micrococcales > Micrococcaceae > Arthrobacter > Arthrobacter globiformis. The sequence continues at coordinate 2,812,310 of NZ_JAUSYZ010000001.1, forward strand.
AGCTGCTTATTAACCGGGACCACTACGCCAAGCTGAGCCAGGGCGTAACAACCGAGCTGCTGGGCCAGGATGGACTGTCCTATGCTCCGGTGGACGATGCCACGCTCGCCGGTGTTCGTGAGAAGATCGCCGGCTGGAACGACAACCCCGCGGACTTCGACTGGAACTGGCGGACGGTGGGGGAGTACCTGGACCGACTCGACGCTGAGGTCGCCGGTGCGGACGGCACCCCAGGCCGTATCGCCACCAACGCCGCCTACCTTGTCCCTCAAGGAACCGTCCGTGCCATGGTCATGGGCTTCGCCGAGGGCGCTCCCACTCCCGACCAACAGCAGCAGATGCAGGACGTCATCCGAGCCGCGATAGAGGAAGGCGCCGTGGGAATGTCCTCTGGCCTCACCTATACGCCGGGAATGTATGCCCGGACCGAGGAGCTTGCCGGACTCTGCCGGACGGTGGGCGAACTGGGCGGCTTCTACGCACCGCATCACCGCTCCTATGGCAAGGGTGCGCTCGGCGCGTACGCCGAAATGATCGGGCTCAGCCGGGACACGGGTTGCGCCCTGCACCTGTCGCACGCCACCATGAACTTCGCCGAGAACAAGGGCCGCGCCGGGGAACTGCTGGACCTGATCGACGAGGCGTTGGACGACGGCGTGGACATCACCCTCGACACCTACCCCTACCTCCCCGGAGCCACCACGCTCTCCGCGATCCTCCCCAGCTGGGCATCGTCCGGAGGTACGGAATCCACCCTTGCGCGACTTAAAAATCCCGAAACCAGGGCGAAGATCCGCGAAAGCGTGGAGATCTACGGCTCGGACGGTTGCCACGGAGTGGTTGCCGAGTGGGACACCCTGGAAATCAGCGGCGTCCAGAACCCGGCGCTCGCAGGCTACGTGGGCAAGACCATCAAGGACATCGCCACCGAAGCAAACCTGGAGCCCTTCGACATCTTCGTGCAGATCCTAATTGACGACCGCCTCGGCACGGGCATCCTGCAGCACGTCGGCCACGAGGAAAACGTCCAGGCCATCATGAAGCACCGCACGCACACCGGTGGCAGCGACGGACTCCTGGTCGGCGCCAAGCCGCACCCACGGGCGTGGGGCACCTTCCCGCGCTACCTCGGCCACTACTCCCGCGACCTCGGACTGCTCAGCCTCGAGGAAACGGTCCACCACCTGAGTGGCCGCCCCGCAGCACGGCTCAAGCTCCATCAGAGGGGACTGGTCCGCGAAGGCTACGCGGCCGACGTCGTGCTCTTCGATCCCGAGACCGTCCGCGACGAAGCCACCTTCGAGAACCCCCGCCAGGCCGCCAGCGGCATCCAGTACGTCTTCGTCAACGGCACGGCAGCGATCGACGGCGGCCAGCCCACCGGCGCCCGCGCCGGCCGCGCCCTGCGCCGCAGCAGCGACGGACTCACCAGAGAAGGAAAGCAACCCACCCATGACTCCTGAACAATTCATCCGGCAGCTTGAAGCGGACCGCGCCCTGGCCGTGGTCCGCGCTCCATCCATCACGGACGCCGCGGACCTCTGCCGGGCACTGGCCGAAGGCGGCATCCGCAGCGTCGAACTGACGTTCACCACACCGGATGTGCTCAACCACGTCAAGCGCGCGGCCGAGACGGCCGCGGACCACGGTGCCGCCGTCGGAATCGGCACCGTTATGACTGCGGACCAGGCACGCGCAGCGATCGACGCCGGCGCGCAGTTCCTGGTGACGCCGGGCCTCCGGCCCGAGGTTGCAGCCGTCGCCGCAGCCGCCGGCATCCCGTTCAGCCTCGGCGCCATGACGCCCACCGAGGTCGCACAGGCCCTGGATCTGGGCTCCGCCGCCGTCAAGATTTTCCCCGCCCGGCAGCTCGGTCCGGCGTACTTGAAGGACTTGCAGGGCCCGTACCCGGGCATCCGACTGCTGCCTTCCGGAGGCATCGACGCCTCCAACGCCAAGAGCTACCTCGACGCCGGTGCTGCTGCAGTCTGCTGCGGCACCAGCGTGGTCCCGCCCGCAGCAGTGGCTGCCGGCAACTGGGCAGACATTGCGGCGCGTGCCGCCGCCTTCACCGGCACCCTCAAGTAGGACTTACTCAGAAGGATACGTCCATGAATGAATTCCTAGACTGGCTGCGGCACGACACCGCCGGCTTGCTTCTTCTGGCGGGTGCGGGCATCGCCCTCCTGCTCTTCCTGATCATCAAGGTCAAGCTCGAGCCGTTCATCGCCCTGGTGGGAACCGGCGTGATCGTGGCCCTGGTGGGCGGGGTCTCCGTGGAGGCGCTGGTCGGCTCCGCCACCAAGAGCAGCGACGCCCTCATTGAAAAGGGCTTCGCCGGCATCCTGGGCCACATCACGGTGATCATCGGCTTGGGTACGGTGCTGGGCGCGATCCTGGAACGGTCCGGCGGAGCGGAAGTGCTGCTCGGACGGCTCGTGAGGATCTTCGGCGAAAAGGGCACGCCCCTCGCCATGGGCATCACCGGCTTCGTGCTCGGCATCCCGGTCTTCTTTGACATCGGCATCTTCGTCCTGGCGCCGCTGGTGTATGTGGCGGCTATCCGCGGCGGCAAATCATTGGCCCTGTTCGCCCTGCCGCTGCTCGCCGGCCTCTCCGTGACCCACGCCTTCCTGCCGCCGCACCCCGGACCCGTTGCTGCCGCCGGCCTGTTCCATGTGGACCTCGGCTGGATTATCCTCATGGGCCTGATCTGCGGCATTCCGGCCTGGTTCGCCTCCGGTATTTTGTGGGGCACCTGGATCGGCAAGCGCGTGATGGTCAATGTTCCGGAGGACCGGATCGTTCCCGAATCCGAGGAAGCCAAGGGCCACGAACCGTCCATCGGGCTGGTGCTGCTGGCCATCGGCCTGCCGATGCTCCTCATCCTGGGCGGCACCTTCGGCAACATCTTCGCCCCCGCAGGCCCGGTGCGCGACGTACTGACGTTCTTCGGCAATCCGGCGATCGCACTGACCGTGGCCGTGCTGCTGGCAATGTGGCTCCTGGGCATCCGCCGCGGCATGACGCCGGACGAGCTCAGCGAAATCACGGGCTCGTCCCTGCGACCGGTGGGCATGATCCTGCTGGTGGTCGGTGCCGGCGCGTTCTTCGGTGCGGTTCTCTCCGCCACCGGCGTTGGCAAAGCTGTTGCGGATTCGCTGGCCCAGGCCGGCCTCCCGATCATCCTGTCCGCCTTCGTGATCAGCGCGGGCATGCGCATTGCCCAGGGCTCGGCAACGGTGGCGATCGTGACTACCGGCGGCATCCTGGCACCCAGCCTTGCCTCGGGCTTCTCCCAGCCTCAACTCGCGTTGATCGTTGTGGCCATTTCTTCCGGTTCCATCATCGCCAGCCACGTGAACGATGGCGGCTTCTGGATCATCTCCAAGTACTTCAACATGTCCGTCAAGGACACCTTGAAGACCTGGACGGTGCTGGAGACGGTGCTCTCCATTGTGGGATTCGGTATGGCGGCCCTGCTATATCAGTTCGTGTAGGAATTCATTCTCCGCGTCTACGCTAATGCTGCGTTTCACCACCTGAGGAGCGTCAGACGGCGGCAGGGGAGGTCGGACGCTCCTCACGCTTGATGCTGGGTTGCGGTGATTCAGTGCGGTGAGGTTTCCTGCCGTTGGCGCTCGTGCGGAGGATCCAATGGGAGCTGCCGTCGTCAGCGGTCATGCGGAAGATATCAGGGCATTCCAGCACCCCCAGATCGGTGCGTACGAACTCGCCGACGCGCCGCCAGGATCGCAGGTCGGCGGATGTGTAGAAGCCGAGCTTTTGTCCCTCGGCGTTCACCATGAACCACCGCCCGCGGTCAGTGTCCCAGATCACTTCGGGATCGCGACGCCCCGGTCAGTGAACGCGACGTGGCCAGTGGTCGTCGCTCGGCGCCATGACGTGCCCCGCCGCCCCGCAGATAGTCAGCGTTATAGAGGTAGTAGTAGTGGTATTCCCCGTCAATGTAGATGGGGCGTGGAGGGTCGTTCTTCCAGTTGTCGGGGACGCTGAAGTGATAGGTCGGGCGCATTCGGCGTGATCCTTTTGAAATTGAGCCTTTTGATCCGGGGTCCGCTGTCCTTGGTGTACCGCCCGCGTTCAGGGGAAGAGGCTCCGGGTACCCTCATAGATTCCGGCCATGGTCCATGCGTCGAGGGAGAGTATCTGTACCGTGCCTTCGGCGGCAAGGCTGACGTGTTCCCCGCCCAGGGTGGGGTAGACGCGGGCTGTGAGCGGGATTCCGTTGGCAAAAATTTCGAGGGCGGATCGGTCCAAGATGACACGCAGGTGCACTCGTCCTTCGGGCATGGGGACGGGTCCGGACTTGTCTTCCACATCAACGGTTGGATCGAGGCTGCTTCGAGTGCGGTCCAAGCGGAGCGTGCCGTTGTTGGTGCCGTCAGTCGCCCTGCGCAGCTCGATTGTCGTTTCCTCGTTGGGGCTGGCGGAGGTGCACCTGTCCGTGGAGCTCAGTACACCTAGTCGCAGCAGGGCGCCCGGTGCGAGTTGGAGGTCCAGTTCGAGGTCGAGTTGCTTGCCGGACACGCCGATTTCCAAAGGCACCAGGGCGCCGGTCAACACCTGTCCGGGCAAACTGGCGTGGTCACGGCGCAGCTTTTTGATTTCTGGTGCGGGTGCGAAGCGGAGAGCGCCGTCGTCCCCGGGCGTGACGATTCGCGGCAGGCTCATGACCCCTGACCAGCCGGCTTCCACCATCGCGGCGTCGCTGCGGCCTTCCTGCATCCAGCCGAACATGACACGCCGGCCGGACTCATCCTGGAACGATTGCGGTGCGTAGAAGAAACGGCCGCCGTAGTCGAGGCGGTGCAGCGCCGCGGGCTTGAAGGTATCCCCGGCGTACCGGCCGGTCCAGTAGAGCGGGTGGAGGGTGTCGCCGTCGTTCCAGGCGGAGAAGACCAGCACGTCAGGCGAGCCGTCAGAAGGTGCAGACCCCAGCGAACCCTTCCCCGCCCGGAACAGGTCCACGCATTCCCACATGGTCCCCGTCCAGTCAGTGTCCGCAGGATCGCCATGCGAGGCATCGCCGATGAACAACGGCCCGATGTAATCCCACGACCGCAGATCTGACGACTCGTACAAAAACGCCGTACCGCCGCGCTGCCGAATGCCTGAACCCACCAACTGCCGCCACTTCGTTCCTTCACGCCAGACGCAGTGATCGCGGTACGCCGTGATGTCTGCGCCAACCGGCGGTGCTGCGATCACGGGATTTCCTGGGTCCTTGGTCCAGCTCAGCAGGTCCGGGGATCCTACGGCGACGCAGGGCAGCTCCTTGCCCTCGAGGCGCCCCGAATATACCAAGGTGGGCGTGCCGCAGTCGTTCACCAATACCCCGGACCAGCAGCCCTCGGCGTCGGGTCCTGCGGACGGTTCCAAAGCAACAGGCCGGTCCGTCCACGTGACGAGATCGGTGGTGGTGGCATGACCCCACTGGATGCGGCGGTGGAATGCGCCCTCCGGGTTGTACTGGTAGAAGAGGTGGTACGTGCCGTTCCATTGACTGACGCCGTTGGGATCGTTGAGCCAGCCGGCCGGCGACACGAAGTGGAAGCGCGGCCGGAGGGGATCGGCCTCGGCGCGGGCAACCAAGTCATCCTGAGGAACGGTGGCGAGCGGGTGGGTCAGTTCAGTCATGCGGAGGCCTTCATTTCAGTCCGTTCGGTAGTCACCGTCGGTTCGCCCGCCAGGGCATGGCCGGCGGCACCAACCCACGGCCGGTAGAGGTGGCAGCGCACCCAATGACGGTTTTCGGGGTCTTCGACCTGATGGCGCACGGGTTCTTCGGCCGAACAGGCCTGGTTCGGGTCGCCGTCGTAAGCGCAATTCGTCGAAGCCATGACCGCCTGCCGCAGTTCGGCCCGGCGGACGGGATCGTACGAGCCTGCCCGGGAGGGGTCCGGGACAGCCGAAACGAGGAGTTGGGTATAGGGGTGCGCGGGGTTTGACAGCAGGTCCAGGGACTCGCCTTCCTCAACGAGTTCCCCGGCGAACATGACCGCCGTCCGGTCCGCCAGGTAGCGGGCGGATGCGAGGTCGTGGGTGATGTAGAGCATGGAGATGCCCTGCTCGTCGCGGAGCTTGCGCATCAGGTTCAGCACGCCGATCCGGACGGAAACATCCAGCATGGAGGTGGGTTCGTCGGCCAGGATGACTTGTGGTTCAACGGCGAGGGCCCGGGCAATCGCAACGCGCTGGCGCTGACCGCCGGAGAGCTCGTGTGGATACGAGTTCAGCATGTCAGCCTGCAGGCCAACAGTGGTCATGAGTTCTTCGAGCCGCCGCTGGGTCTCCTCGTCGGAACCGCCGCTCTTGCCGTGGATCGCCAGCGAACGCCGCAGGAAATGCTCGATCCTGTGGGCCGGGTTCAGGGAACCGAAGGGGTCCTGGAAGACCATCTGCAGCTGGGAGCGGAACGCTCGGGATACTTGGTAACGGTCGCGTTTGAGGATGTCGACACCGTCGATCAGGATCGCGCCGGAGCTCGGCTTCTCGAGCCGGGCAACACAGCGGGCCAAGGTGCTCTTGCCGGAACCGGATTCCCCCACAAGCGCCACGATCTCCCCGCGGCCAAGAGTCAAGTCGACACCGTGCAAGGCGCGGACCGACTCGCGGGAGAACAGCCCTCCAACGGGGAACGACTTACCCAGGCTACGAATTTCGAGGGCCGGGGTGCTGGTGGTGGAACCAGCCGCCGGCGACGTTAGGGAGTGGCTCATCGTGCGGCTCCTGCCAGGTTTGCGGAATCAATCACTGAAGCGTCGGCACCAACCGGAGCCACGAAATGGCCGGGTGCCGCCTCGCTGAGGTCCGGGATGTTTCGGAACTTCACGCCGTCGGGCAGTCCCGTCAACGGAACCCGCGGGCCGGTGAGCGGCGGGAACGCGCCCATCAGCGCCTGGGTGTAGGGGTGGCGGGGGTTGGCGTAGACGTCCTGGGCCTTCGCGGTCTCCACGATCCTGCCGCCGTACATTACGGCCATGCGGTGCGAGAGTTCCACCATGAGCGACATGTCGTGCGTGATGAAGAGGACAGAGAAGCCGAGTTCGCGCTGAAGCTCCTTGATTTGCGCCATGATCTCTTGCTGCACCACCACGTCCAACGCGGTGGTGGGTTCGTCGAGGATCAACAGTGACGGCTTGAGGGCCACGGCCATCGCTATTACAGCCCGTTGACGCATGCCACCCGAGAGTTGGTGCGGGTAGGACTTGAGGCGCGCGGGGTCCATCCTCACGAGTTCCAGCAGTTCACCCGCGCGCCGCAGGGATTCCTTGCGGGAGTAACCGGCGTGGGTAGTGAAGATGTCCACAATCTGTTCGCCGATGGTCAGCACCGGATTGAGCGAGTTCATGGCCGACTGGAAGACCATGGCGACGTCCTGCCAGCGGAAGCGCCGCAGCTCCTCCGGGCTCATGGCCAGGACGTCCTTGCCGCCGAAGGAAATGCTGCCGCCTGCGATCTTCGCGGGATCCTTCAGGAGCCGCATGATCGAGTTGGCGATGGTGGACTTCCCACAGCCTGACTCGCCGGCGAGGCCGAACACCTCACCGGTGCCGATGCTGAAGGAAACGCGGTCTACGGCGGTGGTGGAGCGGGTGTCGCCGATGTATTTGACGGTGAGGTCCTTGACGTCCAGGACGGGTGCGTGGGAGCCGAAGGAAACTTGGGAGACTGTCATTTGGCGGCGCTCCTTTCGGTAATTTTTTGGGGTTTTGATCTTCCGCAGCCGCGGGTTCGTGACTTCGTCCACGGCGTAGTTGATGAGGGCCAAGGCGAACGCGACCAGTGCGATGCAGACGCCCGAGGGGACGAACACCCACCAGCTTCCGGTGAGCAGGGCGCCCTCGTTGCCGGCCCAGAAGAGGTTGTTGCCCCAGGACACCGTGCTGACATCGCCCAGTCCCAGGAACTCCAGGCCGGCCTGGGCGCCGATGCCGTAGATGACGCAGGCCAGCAGGGTCCCCATGACGATCGAGGCCATGTTCGGCAGGATCTCGCGGAACATGATCCGGCCCGCCCGTTCGCCGGACACCACGGCCGCGGCCACGAAGTCCTTAGAACGGATGGACAGTGCCTGCGACCGCAACACACGTGCCGATCCCGCCCACCCCGTGACGACGAGCACCAGGATCACGGTGCCCAGCCCCGGCGGAAGGAACGCGGCAAGGATGACCAGCAGCGGCAGGCCGGGAAGGAGCAGGAAGACGTTGGTTACCAGGGACAGTGCTTCGTCAATGAACTTGCCAAAGTACGCCGAGGCCAGGCCCACCAAAATGCCGATGAAGGTGGATGCGAAGCCCACAGTCAACCCGACGAACAGGGAACTGCGGGAGCCGTGGACAGTCAGTGCGAGGACGTCCTGTCCCTTGGCTGTAGTTCCCAGCCAGTGCTCGGCTGATGGTTCCAGGGAGGCCATGGCGGTGATCCGCGACGGGTCGCCGGGGAAAAGCACTGGTGCCAGGAGGGCCAGTGCGATGAAGACGAGCATCACGGCCATTCCCGCCAGGGCTTTCTTGTTGGTGAGGAGACCGTGGACGAAGCTGCGGTTGGGCTTGCGGGCAGCTGTGGTCTTGCCGGCCGTCTTGCCGGGCTGCTGCAGAATTGCGGTTGTCATGATCGGTTCCTCTAGTTGCTGCGCACGCGCGGGTCGAGGCGGACGTAAAGGATGTCCACCAGGAAGTTCGCCAGCAGCACTGCGGCGGTGATGGTCAGGAACAGGCCCTGCATGAGGGGGTAGTCGAGGCCTTGGACGGCGTTGAGGAGTTGGTAGCCTACGCCGGGGTAGGCGAACACCACCTCGGTGAGCAGCGCACCGCCCACCACGAAGCCCAGGCTCATGCCGAAGCTGGTCACGGACGGCAGCATGGCGTTGCGGGCGGCGTAGCGGAGCATGATGCGTCCGGGGCGCAGGCCTTTGGCCTCGGCCATGGTGATGTAGTCCTCGGAGTTGGTGGCAATCATGGTGTTGCGCATGCCGAGCATCCAGCCGCCCACCGAGACCAGCACGATCGTCAACGCGGGCAGCACCAGGTGCGCACCGGCGTCGGAGATGAACTCCCAGGTGAATCCGGGTTCCAGGCCGTCGCTGAACGCATGGCGCAGCGGGGACCAGCCCAGGATCACGCCGAACAGGTACAGGGCACCCATCGCGAGCCAGAAGTATGGGAACGAACCGATGAACACCAGCAGCGGCGGAAGCGCGGAGTCGATCGCGCCGCCGCGCCGCCAGGCGGCCATGATGCCCAGCAGGTTACCCGCGACGGCGGCAACCACCAGTGCGGTTCCGCCGAGCAGGAGGGTCCAGCCGATCTGGGACGAAATGACCTCGGTGACCGGGGTGGGGAAACGTGAGATGGATACGCCCATGTTGCCGGTGACGATGTTGTGCATGTAGTCGGCGTACTGCTCCCAGATGGGGCGGTCGTCGACGCCGAGGAGCTTGCGCAGCGCCTCCAGTTGTTCGGGCTGCATCTTGCCCTGGGTGCGGGCAAACATGCGGGAGACGGGGTCACCGGGCATGAAGCGCGGGAGCAGGAAATTCAGCGTGATGGATGCCCAGAAGGCGATCAGGTAGAAACCTAAACGGCGCAGGATGAAGCGCACGGTTTCCCTCCATTCGGGAATTGCGGAGATGGGGGCGGTATGCCCGGCGCGTAATCCGGCTCCGGGCATACCGGTCATGGGCCCCGCCAGGGGCTACAGCAGAACCGTTACTTGCGCGGTTCCAGTGTGGTCAGGACAAGCACCGTCGTGGCGGACCGGTCCGAGAGGGTTGCGTAGGCGTTCTCTTCGGTGGGCCAGCCGGTGAAGCGGGTGTCGTTGTAGGCGCCCCATTCCGGGCCGGAGAAGAGCGGCACCAGCGGTGCCACCTCGTTGTACTCCTCCTGGAGCTTGTAGGCGATGTCCTTCTGCTTGGTTTCGTCACCGCTCGCGGCGAATTCCTTCAGGAGGGCGTCGGCCTTCGGATCGCCGAAGCGGTGGTAGTTGTCGAAGGTCTTGGTCCCAACGGGCTTGACCGAGGCGGTGCCCATGGAGTTGTTGAAGTACTTGTACGGGCTGGGATCGTTGGCGCTCCAGACGATGCCGGAATCGAAGGTGCCCTGTTCGTAGCCGGCCACCACCGAGGCCCAGTCCGGGGAGTCCACCCTGGCAGTGACGCCCACGGCCTGCAGGTTCTGGGAGATCACGTTGGCCACGGAGAGCCAGTCGGAAGAGCTGGCGCCCACGGAAATCTTGAACTCGAAGGGCTTGCCGTCCTTGAGGGTGCGCTTGCCGTCGGCGCCCTTGGCGTAGCCTGCCTCGTCCAGCAGCTTGTTGGCTTCGTCCACGTTGAGCTTGGTCCAGCTGCAGTTGTCCTTGACAGCCGGGTTCTTCCAGTTCTCGTAATGGCCGGAGAGGCCGGTGCAGTCGGCGGGCTGGGCGTAGCCGCTCATGCCGATCTTGGTGACCTGGTCCCGGTCAACGGCCATGCTGAGCGCCTTGCGGACCTGGGGATCGTTGAACGGGGCCTTGGTGGTGTTGAGCTGCCAGTTGATCATGGCGCCCGTGGGCGGGAACCAATAGTGGCGGTGTTCCTTGTCCTTGGAGACGAAGGTCTTCTCGATGTTCGGAATGTATTGCGTGGCCCAGTCGACGTCGCCGTTCGCGGCGGCGAGGTTGGCTGCATCGTTGCCGGACATGGCCAGCATCTTGATGCCGGCGATCTTCTGCTTTTCCGGCTGCCAGTAGTTGGGGTTCTTCTTCAGTACGAAGGACTGGGCCTGGAAGGACTCCACCTCGGTGTACGGGCCGGTGCCCACGGGCTTGGCGTTGGCATCCTTGCCGGGATCCTTCACTGCGGACCAGACGTGCTTGGGCAGGATGGGGAGCTGCCCGACTTCGTAGAGGGCCGGTGACCACGGCGTGTTGAAGCTGAAGGTAACCTTGTTGCTTCCCTCGGCCGCGACCTCTTTCAGGTATTCGAAGCCGCCCTTGATCTTCTTCTGCAGCTGGAATGTCAGTACAACGTCCTCGGCCACGAGCGGCTTGCCGTCGGACCACTTCACGCCGTCCCGCAGGGTGAAGGTGACGGACTTGCCATCCTTGGCCACATCCCATTTGGTGGCGAGCCACGGCACCGCATCGCCCTTGAGCGGGTTGGAAATGAGCAGTGGCTCGTAGATTGCCTGCTGGACCATCGGGGTCACGGTGGGGGCGAAAGGGTTGAAGTTGCGGTCAAAGGTGCTCATGTCCTCACGCGGAATGGTGAGAAAGGCGCTGGCGTTTGCTGCGGCGTCGGTGCCGGCAGGCTTGTTGACGGTGGCTGCACAGCCGGTCAGCAGCAGTGCGCCTACCGCCAGCCCGGCCGCCGTCACGCGGGCAGCCCTCAGGAATCGGGGGTGTGTCATGATGGTTATCTCTTTCCTATCTTCATCAGCAAGGTGAAGGGGTGGGGGAGGGGTTGCTCTTCGCTATTGATTTCGCGGTCAGACCGAAGAGCGTTCTAGCAGCGGACAGTCGACTAATTGCTGGTCGGCAATTATCGGCTGTCCTGCTGTAAGAGCTGCGAGCGTCTGGACGCCCAGGGCGCCCATTTTTTCGAACGGCAACGCAACCGTGGTCAGCTTTGGCCTGAGGTAGGCCGCAATCAGTTCCTGGTTGTCGAAGCCGATCACGGCGATGTCTCCGGGGATGGTCAGGCCCCGTTCTTTGATGGCTTCGTAAGCGCCCATCGCCATGCGGTCGTTGAGGCAGAACAGGGCCGTCGGCCGGCCTTCCCCCTCGTTGTACCGGTCAAGAATCGTGCAGGCGGCCGCATAGCCGCCGTCCGCCGTCGCGTATCCCGAGACGACGAGTTCCGGGTCCAGTTCCAGCCCGGCCTCGGCGAGTGCTTCGCGGGCACCCGCCAGGCGGCCGACGGCGGCCGGAATGTCCGGATCCAGGTTGATCACTCCCATCCGGCGGTGGCCGGCCTGAAGCAAACGTTCGATGGCGACGCGGCCGCCCGCACGTTCGTCGGGGACAATCGAGGGCAGCTTTCCGTCCGCGTCGAAACAGTTGATGAGGACCGTGGGAACCTCGTTGGCACTCTTCGGAACGTGCACTCCCCGGTGGAATGTGGCGGCGTAGAGAACGCCTTCCACCCGCTGTTCCAGAAGCTTTTCAAAGGCGGCATCTTCCAGGCCCTGGTTGGGTCCTACAGCATCGGCCTGGTCGGAGGGCGCGATGAGCAGGAACTTGCGGTCCAACCAGGCCTGGTCCTGGGCGCCTTTGATGATGTCGACGGCGAACGGTGCCGTCACGATCTCGGTGACGATCCCGTACCAGTCACTGCGCTGGGATGCCAGCGCCCGTGCTCCGGCATTCGGGCGGTAGCCCAAGGCCTGAACAGCTTCGTTGATCCGGGCGCGGGTTTCCTCGGAGATGCTGGCATTTTCGCGGTTGCTCAGCACGAACGAGACCGCGGTCCGGGAAACGCCGGCGTGCTTGGCGACATCATTCATGGTGACACCCCGCTGCCGCGTAGCCCCGACGTGGTTCGAGGTGGTGGTCTTCGCCATTGAATGCTCCGGTGGTCGTCGGTGATGCTGTCATTGCAGGTAACGCGCGTTACTTGTGCGTGTGATCGAGGTTACGCGCGTTACTGGATCTCTGTCAAGGGGTGTTTTGAGGTGCTTTGGTGCTGCCCTATGCGAGCTGCGTGACCTGAATACTGTTGATGGTTGCCACGCCGCCGACGGCGTAAACGGCGAGGTCCGTGCTGGTCTCGGCCGGGAAGATCAGTTCGGTCATGGTGACCTGGCCGCCTTGGGCAAAGACTTCAACGGAGCAGCGGTCCACGTAGATGGTGAAGTCGTAGGATCCCTGCTTTGCCGGGAGGGGAGCGGTGTCGATGGAGGTGAAGGACGGGTGGAAGTCTGTCCTGCCGGATTCCCGCCGGTCCACGAAGAGTCTGGCTTGGCCGGGTTGGATGCCGACACGGGTTCCCTGCATGCCGTCTCCACGCAGGATGAGGCCGAATTCCTCGGCGCTTCCGGGGGTGAAGCTGACGTCAATACGCTGGACCGTGCCGGCCGCGCCGGCCAGAACCTGCACGCCGTCGTGGATGGTGGTTCCGGAAAGGCAGAATGACTCCGGGCCGGCCAGGGCAGTCCAATCAGCCGCGGGCTGCTGGACCAGGGACAGGTTTCCGTCGTTGGTCTGGAGTGAAATTTCCCGGGCGAGGCTCATGGGACTGCGCCAGGGTGCGGTGGGGATGTGGTTGGCGTACTCCCAGTTGTTCATCCAGGCGATCATGAGGCGGCGGTTGTCCGGGGCGTCGCTGAAGGAGACGGCGGCGTAGTAGTCCCGGCCCCAGTCCAGCCACCGGTATTCGCCCAGCCGGTCAGGGTCCTGGGGGCCTTCAGTTATCGTGCTGGCGGAGGTGAATGCGGTTCCGTCGAAGTCGCCGATGAAGTATTGGCCGGCTGAGCCGTTGTTGGGCCCGCCGGGATTGAGGTTGACGGTGAGGACCCACTTGAGGTTTTCCGGGTCGCCGTCCACGGGAAGGGGAAACAGGTCGGGGCATTCCCAGATGCCGCCGGTGGCGTTGGCGGGGCCGAAGGTGCTCAGCAGTTCCCAGTTCTTCAGGTCGTCGGATTTGTACAGGACCACCTGGAAGTCTTTGGCTTCGACGGCGACCATCACCCAGTAGCTGCCCGCGTCGCCGTCGTACCGGAAAACTTTGGGGTCGCGGAACTCGGCGGACCCGCGGTTAAGCACGGGGTTGCCTGTGTGTTTTGTCCAGGTGTAGCCCCCGTCCAGGCTGTAGGCCAGGGACTGCGCCTGGATGCCCTCATGCACGGAGCCCGGTTTGTAGGCGCTGGTGTAGATCGCCACGAGGGGGGCAATGGACCCGCTGCCGAATCCGCTGGTGTTGTGGCGGTCATAGACGATGCTGCCGGAAAAGATGTCTTCGTTCTCGTCACAGGTGATGGCGACGGGGTGTTCGGTCCAGGTCAGCAGGTCGGTAGATGTGGCGTGGCCCCAGGACATGTTTCCCCAGACGTTTCCCAGCGGGTTGTTCTGGTAATAGAGGTGATAGATGCCTTCATGAAAAATCAGGCCGTTGGGATCATTGAGCCAGGTGTCTTTGGCGGTGTAGTGCAGGGCCGGGCGGTAGCAGTCTGCCGTGGCTGCCGTGGCTGCCGTGCTAATCGGGGTAAGTGTATCCATGAGGTTCCTTTCGAAGGTCTGTTTTATTTGCTCGCGCCGGCCGTGAGGCCTTCGCGCAGGGTGCGTTGGCCGAAGATAAAGACGACCAGTGCGGGCAGCATGGACAGGATCACGCCGGCGAGGACCACGGAGATACTTCCGGTGCCGAGGTTGCCTTGGAGCGTGACCAGGCCGAGGGGAAGAGTGAAGTTCTGTTCGCTGATAGTGAGGATCAGCGGCCGGAAGAACTCGTTCCAGTGGAAGTTGAAGGCAAGGATCCCGACGATCGCCATGCCGGGGACCGCCAACGGTACGTAAACGGAACGGAAGATCCGCCATGGTCCGGCACCATCCAGGGCGGCCGCTTCCGCGAAATCATTTGGAAGGCCCAGGAAGTATTGGCGCATCAGGAACGTGCCGAAGGCGGTAGGAATGGCCGGCAGGATCAGGGCCAGCAGGGTATCGGACAGACCCATTCCTCGGATGAGCATGAACACCGGGACGATGGTGACCTGCACCGGGACCATCATGGTGGCCAGCACCAACGAGAAGATGGCCTTCTTGCCGCGGAAGTCCAGACGGGCGAACGCGTAGCCGGCCAGCGTGGCGGAAGCCATTTGGCCAAGCGCGATCAGCCCGGTCACCAGGGCGCTGTTCAGGACCAGGAGGCCCACGTTGATCTGCCTGAACACCTCCTGGTAGGCGGTGAAGTCAGGATTGATGGGCAGGAAGGACGGCGGCAGGTTGAATGATTCCGACGGCGCCCGCAGTGAGGTGGACAGGGTCCACAGGACAGGACCGAGGGTCAGCGCGGCCGCTACGGCCAAAGCGGTGAAGCGACCGACGGTTCCAGCAGCGGGCAGGCGGCGGTTGCGGTAGCGCCTGTTGATAGTCGGCGTGCCGGTGGTGGAACCGGAATGCTTGTCGGTCCCGGTGTGCAGGGTCTGGCTGGACATGAGGGGCCTCACTGGTAGAAGACGAAGCGGCGGCTAAGACGGAACTGCAGGGCGGTGACGGCAAGGATCAGCACGGTGAGTACCAGG
The DNA here is from genome assembly GCF_030817195.1 of Arthrobacter globiformis. Lineage (NCBI taxonomy): Bacteria > Bacillati > Actinomycetota > Actinomycetes > Micrococcales > Micrococcaceae > Arthrobacter > Arthrobacter globiformis. Next base: position 2,827,549 of record NZ_JAUSYZ010000001.1, read on the forward strand.
CCGATGGCCGAAGCTTCGCCGAACTCCAGTTGCTGGAAGGCGGATTCAAAAATCACCATGACGGCGGTGCGGGTGGAATCCCCAGGACCGCCGTTGGTCAGGACGTAGGGCTGGTCGAAGACCTGCAGTGCACTGATGATTGCCATGACGGAGGCGACGAGCACCGTGGGACTGATCAGCGGAAGGGTCACATTGCTGAACTGTTTCCAGCCTGTGGCGCCGTCCAGGTTCGCTGCCTCGTGCAGTTCCTTGGGAATGTTGGTCAGGGCACCGAGGAAGAGCAGAAAGGAGAACCCGAAGTTCTGCCATACATAGACCAAAACCACGACGGCGGCGGATGCCACGGGACTGGTCAGCCATGGCACTGCGGGAATGCCGATCAGGGAAAGGAGCCAGTTCACGACGCCGAACTGTTCGTTGAACATGTACCGCATGAAGATGGACACCGACGCGGCGGAAAGGACCAGGGGAAAGAAGAAAGTGGAACGAAGGAATACCCTCAGCCAGGACGGCATTCTGGCCTGCAGCATGGAAGCCAGACCAAGTGCGATGCCCAGTTGAAGGATCACTGCGACGATGACGAACACGATGGTGTTCAGGAAGGACACGCGGACGGTGGGGTCCTCAGCCAGCGAGGCGAAGTTGGCGAAACCGACGAACTGGGGTGCTGAAATGATGTCCCAGCGGAAGAAGGCAAGGACCAGCGAGCCGATGATTGGCAGGAAGGTGAATAGGGCCATCCCCAGCAGCGTGGGGGCAAGGAAAATCATGGCCAGCCACCGCTCGACGAACGAGCGGCGCGCGGCCGGTGGTTTTACGGTTTGGCGTGGAGCGGTGGAAGTGGTGGTCAAGAGTTCCTCCTCAGAGCCAGTTCGAGATCGCGCTGAAGGGTGCCCATCGCCGCCCGCACGTCGGCGGAGCTGCCGCTTACAGCGGTGGAAACGTTTTTCATTAGGGCAGTTTCGACGGCGGCCTGCTGAGGCGGCGCGGGGATGGGGCCGGAGGTGGGGAACCTGTCCAGGGTGTCGTAGAAGACTTTCCAATGCTTGGGCCCGGTGGCCGCGTAAAAGGACTCGTTGACCATCGAACGGCGGGTCGGAGTGGTGTTCGGCTTGGCAATGGCCAACTGCATCGCGTCCCGGCTGGAGCAGAACTTAACCCATTCCCAGGCTGCGTCCTTGTCCTTCGCCGTGCGCATAATCGCGTAGCCGGCAGCGCCGAACTGATGCCGCTGGGTGCGCCAGCGGGGGAAGAACTGCACATCGAACTGATCGGCGGTCATTCCGGCATCGTGCAGGCCCTGCGCCCAGTAACCACCTGCCGGCGTGGTGCCGATGCGGTTGTTGCCGAACAAGCCAACCAGGGCGTTGCCGCCCCCTGATTCAGGGCGCACGCCCAGTCCTTCCGCAACGAGTTCGCGCAGGTAGTCAAAGGTCTCGATGACACGCCCGTCTTCGGCGTTGGGAGCCAGCCACTGATAGCCGCCCCCGCGGGTCGCCCGGGCTGGGTCGTTCGGGTAAAAACGATCCCAAAACCAGTCCCCACCGGCAGCCTTGGTTTCGGTAAGGAAGCTGGTGTCATTGGCGTACAGCCAGGGCACTACGCCGCCGAAAAGCCGGTTGGTCCAGTAGTACGGGGTGAAATCGGCCGGGCGGGCCTTCCGCAGGGCGCGCAGAGTGGCGCTAAAGTCATCCTGCGTCCAGTCGTCCTTTGGCCGGTCGAGCCCGGCCTGGGCGAAGGTGGTGGTGTTCATATACATGTTGGCCGCGTTCCAGTCCAGCGGAAGCTGGTACAGGCTGCCTTGGTACATGAAGGCTTCCAGCAGGCTCGGATGAACGTCATCGAAGTAATCGCTCATGTCGGCAGCGTCCCGGCGGACATAATCATCCAGCGGCTCGGCGAGCTTGTCAGCGAACAGCTGGGCGCCCTCGGTGGCCACGTAGACGATATCCGGCGGTGTTCCGGCGGCGACCATGGTGAGAATTTTGGAAAAGAAATCCTTCCAGTCCGCCCCCTGAATGGCCTGCACTTGGACCGGGATATCAGGATGGGCGGCCGTAAAAGCCTTGACCAGACCCTGGCGGGCCGCCGCATCCGCTGCCGTTCCCAGGATGGCGATTTTCAGGCCCTTGCTGCCGCGGCCCGGAATGTCCGTCCCGGTCAGTCGTGGCCAGGCCCCCACGGTGGCTCCCGCCACAGCGAGTCCCGTAAGGCCCAGCAAGGAACGCCGCGTGAGTTGTGAAAGTCCGCCGCCGGGCCGCGGGGCATGTAAGGGGGCTGGTTGCCCCGGTGTCTTTTCAGACGTCATTGTCGGCTCCTCCTAACACGTGTTAAGTAGGTTAGGTAAGGCACCTAACACGTGTCAAGTAAGACGTTTGCTGTTTGTACAAACTGAAGTGCCGGGATGATGGTCTGTTCAACATGCCGGGGATAGAGGGCCCCGCCGGAGGCTGGATCAGGTCATTCCTGTTGTGAGGTTTCAGCAGCGCAGCGCTTGGACGTCGGCCTGGTCAGCTGGCCGGAACCGCTGCGGTGGAAGCCCGCGGGATGATCCGGCAGGGCATGTGGACGGTTCCTGCTTCCGTTTTCCCCGCTGCCGAGACTTTTCCTTCCACCGCATCCAACAGCAGGGACATGGCCGCTGCTCCGATTTCGGCGTGCGGAAGCGCCACCGTGGTCAGGGCGGGAACAAGGTTGGCGGCAAGATTCTGCTGGTCGTCGTAGCCGACCACGGACAGATCCTGCGGTACGCGCAGACCTGCGGCAGCCGCGTACAGCAAAACACCGGTGGCCACCCTGTCGTTAGAACAAATGATGGCCGTCGGCCGGTCCCTGCCGCCCAGCACCGAGGAAGCGGCCCGGTAGCCCTCATCAATGTCCCATCCGGTCACACGGACGTCCTGCTGTTCACGGCCCAGCCCCGCCTCTTCCATGGCCTCGCGGTAACCCTGTTCGCGTTGCGGGGCGGCAGGTGAGCTGAGAGTCCCGGATAACAGGGTGATGCGGCGGTGGCCCAGGTCAATCAGTAGCTGTGCCGCGGCGCGCCCGCCGTCGACCTCTGCCGGAATTACCGACTGGAGCTGGGAGGCGACATCAGTGCAATTGGCCAGAATGGCTGGCAAGGTGAGCATCGCCGGCGGGGCGGTAATTTCGCGCAGGCTGCCGGTGGCGTACATGATCCCGTCTACCTGCCGGTGCACGAGTTGCTGTGCCGCGGCGCTCTCGCGGGCCATGTCATGTTCCGAATCGACCACCAGGACCATGTACCCGCGGGCCAACGCCGTACGTGAGGCGCCGCTGATCAGCCGACCAGCGAAGGGGCTGGTGACGATGTCATCAGTAATGATGCCGATCGTTGATGTCTGCTGGTTGCGCAGGCTGAGGGCAACGGAGTTGGGTGTGTAGTCCAGCTCCGCCGCGGCTCGCAGCACGCGCTCCTGGCGTTCTGCGGTGACGTTGCCGTTTGCCCTGCCGTTAAGCACCAGTGATACTGCACTCCGGGACACCCCTGCCCGTTGTGCCACATCCAGTGCCGTAGCTTTGCGTTTGCCCATGCCGATCCCCTTGCTTTCGATTCAGCATACCTAACTCGTGTGAGGCTAGGAGATGCCCGTCCGAGTGCCCCTTTCGCAGCCCGGGTGGAACGAAACAGTGGTGGTCCGACGGCTGCTCACGGCCTTTCGCTTCTCGGGGTCAGGAGGTTCTTGCGCCAGGGGGGAGGAGCAGTCGGATCTGGGTCCTGATGTCCTGCACGATTTCCTCGACGCTTACGGCGGGATTCGCACTCACTGCCATGCTGAGGAACATGACCGCCGAGACGATGCGCGCGTTGGTTGCGGCATCCCCGGCATTGAAAAGTCCATTGCGGCCCAATACGGCAGCGATGGCCTCTTCGGTTTGCGCGACAATCCGTAGGGCTTCACTGTGGTGTGGCTCCGTCGGGTCGCCGAAGACCATCTCCCGCAGGTAGGTGCGCCCATTGTCGACCTGGGTGCGGTTGCATTCCACCACAGGCTGCACGATGGCCATCAGCGCATCCAGAACATCAGGAATGGTTTCAGCAGCAGCCCGGCCCCGCTCAAGAGCTTCAACGTAATGAGCGTTCTGCACGAGCAGGAGGAGCTCTCCCTTTGTCTTTGCGTAGAGGAACAGGGTTCCGGTGCCAATGTCGGCCTTATCGGCGATCTGTTGCGTTGTCACATCCTCGACGCCGTGTTCTGCGAACAGCTCGCTGGCTGCGGCAGTGATGCGGTCCAGCTTCTGCTGCTTGTTCCGCTCGCGCCGTCCGACCGGCTGGGGAGCGACAGACATGAATGGTTCCTCCAGGAATAAACTGATTGGACTCGATTATGAGCATAAACTCCCGGCAGTGCCCAAAGTCATTCGTACGAGATGCCCGTGTTCTTGTCGCGGGCGTGCCGATCAGTTGTCGAGGAAGTCGACGGCGGCGGGGGCGAACTTGGCGTGGTATTGGAAGATGCCGCCGTGGCCGGAGTCGGGGTAGATGATCAGTTCTGATCCTTTGATGCGGCGGTGCAGGTCCTCGGAGAGGACGGACGGCACCATGCGGTCGTTGTCGCCGTTGGCGATAAGCGTGGGCTGGGTGAGTTTCGATAGATCCGACGGGGCGGAGCGGCCGAACTTCTGGATTGCCTTCAATTGAGTCTGGAACGCCCTGGTGCTGATCAGCTTGTCGCGGTCGGCGGTGCGCTCCTGAAGGCGCTTGATGAACGCCTTCGCGGCGTGCCTGCCGGCGGTGTTGCGGTTAAAGAACAGGTACTCCTTCGGGTCCGACCGTGTCAGGGTTGCGCGGAGGAAGTCCCGGTAGGTGGTGCCGACGACCTTATCCATGTTCTTGCCTCCTCGTGGCCCAGTGCCTGCCAGGACGAGTTTGCGGACTAGGTCGGGGTGCTTGAGGACAAGGTCTTGGGCGATCATGCCGCCCATCGAGAAGGAGAAAATGTCGATCTTGTCGATGCCGAGCGCCGTGATGAAGGTGTAGGCGTCGTCTGCCATAGCCTCGATGCTGTCCGGAACCTGACCAGTGGACGTGCCGACACCGCGCTGGTCGAAGGTGATGACGTGGCGGTTCTTTGCGATGGGATCGATGATGCGAGGGTCCCAGTTGTCCAGCGTCGCGGCGAGGTGCACGAAGAACACCACGGGGATCCCGCCCTTGGGTCCCAGCTCGCGGTAGGCGTAGGTGACGCCACCGGTAGTGATCATGTGGGCCTTTGCGTTCGCGTATGAGGTGGCGACGGAGTCGTTCTGGGTGTCGGTGTTGTCCATTGCGGGTTTTCTCCTGGATGGTCTGTTGGGTGAATGGCCGACGGCGGGTCAGCCGGCGAGGGTGATCACGGCTTTCCCGCGGATTCCGCCCTTGGCAAGGGATTGCAGTGCATGCGGCGTGTCGCCGAAATCGAAGACCTTCCCCACGACTGGGCGCAGCACGCCGTGGTCCACCAGGGCACTGATCTGGCGCAGCTGGTCGCCACTGGCACGCATAAAGAGGAACTCATAGCCGACGCCGAGCTTCTTCGCCTGCTTTCGGATTTTGCTGCTGAGCGCCCTGGTGGCAAGGCGCAGCACGGGATTCAGTCCGGCGTTGCGCGCGAACGCCGGGTCCGGCGGGCCGGAGATCCCGATCGCCTTGCCACCGGGATTGAGGATGCGCAGTGACTTCTCGAGATTCTCCCCGCCGAGGCTGTCGAGCACGAGGTCGTACCCGGTGAGGAGCTGCTCGAAGTCCTGGGTGCGATAGTCGATGACCGTGTCCGCCCCGAGGTCGCGCACGAAGCCGGTATTTGGCCCGCTCACGGTGGTCGCAACAGACGCGCCGAGGTGCTTGGCGAGTTGGATCGCGATCGACCCGACCCCGCCGGCACCTGCGTGGATGAGAACTTTCTGCCCGCGCTGCACGTTGCCCTGCTCGACGAGGGCTTGCCATGCCGTAAGCGCAACGAGTGGCAGTGAGCCGGCCTCCTCCATGCTGGCCGATGCGGGTTTCAGCGCCAGATCTTCCTCGGCGACGGCGATGTGCTCGGCGAACGTGCCGATGCGGGCCGTCGCGGGGCGGGCGTAGACCTGGTCGCCGGGCTTAAACTCCCGCACTTTCGCCCCCACGCGGATCACGGTGCCGGCGACGTCGTGGCCAAGGACCAGTTGGAGCTTGTAGGGGAGGATCTGCCTGAACTCACCCAGTCGGATCTTCTCATCCAACTGGTTCAAGCCCGCCGCCTCTACGCGGACTAGAACATCTCGGTCCCCGACGATTGGCTCAGCGACCTCCGCTTCGCGCAGTGGCTCCCTGTACTTGGTGACGACGAACGCTCGCATGCCGTGATGCTCCTTCCGGGTGGGGTGTTGGCCGGTGGTTGCTGCTATTGGCGCAGTGATATTTCGCGGGCAATCCTGTCGCGCTTGTGCACGTTGTCCATACCGGCACTCTTGGAATGGGGGTCTGTATATTGACCCTAATCAATTATGATTATACTCAGATTTCTGGTCAAGGTGAACCTCTTCGGCCGACGTGCGGGTTTTGAGCAGGGTGATTGACTTCTCCGCTGCTCGAAGTTGCCCATGTCAGTTCGAGCCCGGTTCGTAGTGCCGTGGCCATGATTGAGTCAGGGGCACGGCACTGCCGTTTTCTAGGCTTTGTTCAGGGCAAGTTGTGGGTAGATAGCTCCGATGGGGGAGCTAAGTCCGGCCTTGAGCCGTACGGAGGTTTCGTCGGAACCCTCGTACTCGCCGGCTTCGACGGCGTCCATTACGGTGCGTACGAGATCGGCCGGGTCCATTTTGGGCCCGGCGGCCTGCGCAGCCATCGCGGTGTCGACATACTCGACGTGGACGCCCACCACATGGACCCTGGCGGGGGCGAGTTCCAGGCGCAACGAGTTGGTGGCCGACCAGAGGGCAGCCTTGGTGGCGCTGTAAATGCCACCAACGGCATACCAGCTCACTGCGGAGTGGAAGTCGATAATCACCGATTCATCATTCGCGGACAGGATCGGCGCGAAAGCGCGGGCGAGGAACAACGGGCCGAGGAAGTTCGTCTCGACATTGGTCCGGATTTCCGCATCGGTATGGGTGAGGATGCCCGCGCTGGCCACGGAGGCTCCGGCGTTGTTGATCAACACCGTGACGTCCCCGGCGGCCTCGACTGCTGCCTGGATGGAGGCATCGCCGCGATTGCGCGTGGCTATGGGGCGGCCGCGGTCACGGTCCGTCGTGTGGCCGATCTGGCAGCTGTTGAAGAGTGGCTGGCAGGGCCGCGCGATGTGCCGCTGGTCATTGATGCGCGCATTGCTTCCGACGGAGGGGCCTGGTGGCTGGCGGAAGCGTTCAAGGGTCACTGAATCCGACCCATCGTCTCCTATGTGCACCTTGCCGAGAGTTGGGCGACATGGGCGGGTTGGAGGGGGCGCGTCGCGCGGCCTTGGAGGAGAAAGAACAGTCGTGCTGTTTCTTCCACTTCCTCAACAGCGTCCGCAGCTTGCGGCAGGGAAGGCGCGGAAACGATCGGCCCGTGGTTCGCCAGCAGCAGGGCCCGGCTCGATGCTGCGGCTTTTTGGGCAGCCTCGGCCAAACCTTGGTCTCCGGGTGCGAAGTATGGCAACCGGACCAGCCGTCCGACCCTCATGACAAAGTAGGCCGTCAAGGGTGGCAGAACGTCATCGTCGTCCACGTCATCCAGGCACGAAAGGGCGGTGGCGTAGGTGGAATGCAGACGGACTGCGGCATGATCCTGCGGTCTCGCCCGATACATGGCCAAGTGCAGGAACGCCTCTTTGGACGGGCGGGCTCCGGCCAGGTGTTCGCCGGTGTCGGAGACCATGGCCAGATCGTCTGTCCTGAGTTCGCCCAGGGAGGCGTTGGTGGGGGTGACCAGCATTCCGGCTCCCACACGCAGGCTGAGGTTTCCGGATGTTCCCCTGGTTAGTCCTCTTTGGTGCAGGGACCTGGCCAGTCGAACGAGTTCGTCGCGGCTGTCCGTGTCGGTCACCGGTTGTGTTCCCAGGCGTCTAGGAAGAGTCCCGGCTTTCCGAGGTTCCCGGATTTGAGCAGGATGGACAGTCCGGGGTTAGTTTCCGTTTTCAGCCATGGCACTCCAGGAGAGACTTCCCTGCCGACATGGGCTGTGGTGATGCCGAGCCTGCGGACAATAGCGCCGGAGGTTTCTCCGCCGGCGACGATAAGTTGTCGGCAGCCCAGGGCAACGAGCCCTTCGGCGATCGCGGAGAGGCTGTCTTCGGTTATCTCCGCGGCGCGGGCCTGACCAAGTTGCTTTTGCGCTCTCGAGACTTCCTCTGGAGAGGCGGTGGAATGGATAAGGACGGGGCCGTTGGCAAGATTTTCGCGCGCGAACAGCAGCGCTTCGCCGACGACGTCGTGGCCTTCTGCAATTGCGACGGGGTCGACCAGGAAGCAGGGGCGGGACTGGCGGAATGTGTCGATCTGGACGTTCGTCATCTCCGAGCAGCTGCCGGCGACGACCGCGGCCGGGCCCGCTGGCCTGGTAGCGCCCGCCGGTTCTGGTTGGACCTGGAACCCGCGGGCAGCCGCCAGCCCTCCGACCAGTCCTGATCCGCCGGTGATAAGGGGGTGATCGATCACTGCAGCGCCCAGCGTAGCCAGGTGGCGGTCACTAAGGGTGTCGACGACGGCGTACTCCCTACCTTGGCCACTCAGGGTCTGGAACTGGGATTGAACTGCGGGAGCACCGGATTCTATGACGCTATAGCTGACGTGGCCCACGTAGTTTTTGGTTTGGGCCTGGAGCAGCCGGGGCACGCGCGAATCGGTCATCGGGGTCAGCGGATGGTTGCGCATGGATGATTCCTGCAGGAGGCTCGGCCCTGCGAAGAGCACACCGTTGTACACGGTCCGCCGCAGTGCCGGGGTTGCGGGAGCGACGACTGTGATCTGGCCGGCAGGGACAAACTCGTTGCGGAGGGCGTCGGCCACCGGACCGATGTTGCCTTCCGGGGTTGAATCGAACGTGGAGCAGTATTTGAAGTAGAGCTGCTGAACGCCTCGGGATTTGAGGGCGCGTGCCGCCGCCAGAGACTCTACTACAGCCTCGGCGGCGGGCACGCTGCGGGTCTTCAGGGAAACGACTATGCAGTCAACGTCGTGCAGCTGCACCGACGGATCGGGGATGCCGAAAGTCTGCACTACCCGCATCCCGGCGCCCACCAAAGTGCCGGCGACGTCGGAGGCTCCGGTGAAGTCGTCGGCGATAACTCCCAGCCATGGGACATTCGCTGTCATTTCAGTGTTTGACATAGTCGGATCCTTCTCGGGTAATGACGTTATTTATGAGTCTTTGGAAGGGAAAACAGTGCTGAGCTGGGTCATCCCGGAGTCGGGGGAAGTAAGGACGATGGGCCCTCCGGGCTGGTCCTGGGTGTGTCCAATGACGCGGGCCATGGACGCTTGGGCGAGCACAACGACATCGCACTCCGCAGTCAACTCAGAGAATGCTGCGAGCACGAAACCGTCATGCATGGCGCGGTCACCTGCGCGCAAGGCGTTGAAGGCGCCGTCGACTATTTTGGCGGTGATGATGGGCGTTTTGTTCCGTCTTTTGGCTGAATCCTGGACGAGCCTGGTGGTGGGTCCAAGAGTCGCAGGCAGGGTCGCGAGCACCCCGATCCTGTCGCCGGTTAGTACGGCGAGCTCAGCCATAGGAGTGTCGATGCGCAGGACAGGGATGGAGACAAAGTCCTGGACGGCGGTTGCGGCTTCGCCGATGGAGGAGCAGCTCACCAACAATGCCTGGGCACCTGATTCCTCGGCGTAGCGGGCATAATTGACCAGCCGTCGTCGAACATGTCCTGGCGTTGTTCCCTTGGCAATGGTGTCGTGGAGCAATGACTCATCCACGAAGTGCATGACGCGGAGGCCGGGAACCGTGCCCGCGGCCAGGGTTTCCATGTCCGCTACCAGGCCGGGGACCGTGTGCAGCATTGCAAGCACCGGAGTGTTGATCATGTCCTGGGCTGCCACGGCAAGGGGATCGATTGTCTTCCAGGATGAGTTCATGATCTTCTTTCTGTCGTTTGTGCCGAGCCAGTGAAGCCAGCGTACGAGACAAGAAGATGTCGATTAAGGGCGCATCAGACAATGCATTCTTTCCATCAACGAAATAAGTAGGAGCCGGACTCCAGGTTGACCCAGCGAACCCCTAAACCTCTGACGTCGCTAAGACCCTAGCCTCGCCGCGAGGCCCTGGCGCAGGTGCTCAATGGCCGCGGTGATCCGGCGGGGTGTCCTGGCCGTCGCGGGGTAGAGAGCATAAATGTCGGCGCTGGGCGTCTCGACGTCCGGGAGGACCTGCTGAAGTACTCCCCGCTGGATCAGCGGGTCGACGTGCCACGTGGAGCGCATGATCAAGCCGAGGCCCTGGACGCACCAGTCGGTCACCACATCCCCGTCGTCGCTGATCATGCTGCCCTTGACGTCGACGTATTCATGCCCCTTCTCGCCAAGGCGCCACAGTGAGTAGTCGGCGTTGTTTTCACGCAGGACGATGCAGTTGTGCCGTTCCAGGTCCCTAATGGTCCTCAGCGGCGGGGCGCTGTCGATGTAGCTGGGCGCCGCGCACACGATCCTTCGGTTCCGCGCCAGGAGTTTTGCCTTGAGCCTGGAGTCCGACAATGCTCCGACCCGGATGGCGATGTCGAAACTCGTACCCGAGATGTTCAAGGGCAGCGGTGAGAGCTCCAGGTCTATCTGCATCAACGGGTGCTGCCGGACGAACTCCCCCAGCAGCGGCGCAATGTGCTTACGGCCGATCCCTAGGCTCGAATGCACACTAATGCGCCCCTTGAGCTCACCATGCTGCATGGACAGTGTGTCTTCGAGATCAGTTTTCTGCTGCAGGATGGACAAGGCGCCTGTCGCATAGCGCTGCCCCTCTTCGGTGAGGGTCAGGCGACGGGTGCTGCGCCGGACCAGCGGCACCCCTAGCCGCGTCTCAAGCGCGGCAAGGCGTTTGCTCACCGCCGACACCGACTTTCCCCAGTTCCTGGCCGCTTCAGTAAGGCTGTGGGAACGGGAAATCTGTTCAAAGAACTCCAAATCATCGATCGATGTAAGGTCCATCTCCTGCTTCTTTCGTTTTTGGAAACAATGCATTGTCTCACGGGCCCTTAATCAGCAGTTTCTTGTGTCTACGCTGAAATCACTGGAAACACAGCCGACGGTAGTGCCCTTCAGGGGCAGACCCGGGATCGGGGCAACGGCGTGCAATAAGGGAAAGCAAAGGTAAAAGGATGACTGCACTCGAAACCGACGTCGTAATTGTCGGAGTTGGCTCGGTAGGAAGCATGGCGAGCTGGCAGCTCGCCTCCCGGGGTCAGCGGGTCATTGGAGTAGACAGGTTTTCGATCCCCGGCCCTTCTCTGCCTATGCCGGCGAATCACGCCTTTTCCGCAAGGTATACGCGGAAGGCGGGCATTACACACCCCTTCTGCAGAGGTCACAGGACCTGTGGCGTGATCTGGAGAAAATCAGCGGAACCCGGCTGCTCAACACGACGGGCGCTGTCACGATATACGACGAGCACAATCCGCGGTTGGCATCGCTCCTTGCAGCCGGGAAAGACAATGGCCTTGACTACGAGTTACTCCGGGGCGACCAGGCCAGGGCAAAGTATCCCGCACATGTGATCAGGGACACAGAAGTCACAATCTTTGATCCAGAGGGAGGCTACCTCAATTCAGAGAAGGCCGTGACCGCCGCGCTCGTGGAGGCTACACGGCTTGGTGCCAAGTTCCTGGGAAACCGGAAACCGGAAAGCGCACAGCGTTGAGCCGTACGGTGACCGGTACATCGTCCGGACCGATCAAGAAGAAATCATCGCCTCCCGAGTGATCGTCTCGCCGGGCACCGGTGCGGGAGCAGTTTACAAGGAACTTGGGGTTCACCTTTCAGTCCTGCCGCAGATCCTGACATGGTCCCCGCTGTGTACCCATCAGTATTCAGCAGGGAAGACATGCCGGTCTTCCTCAGGAGGGCGGAGGAAGACGGACGGCCGGACAAAGCCCAGCTCTACGGGTTCCCGAGCGCTGACGGTTGGACGGTGAAAGTAGTCGGGAGCGTATATCTGGACGAGGTTGAGTCCATGGAGAAGCCTCCTACTTGGGATCCTAAGCATTTGGACAGCATCCGGGCATGGGTCCGCGAATTCATTCCGGAACTGATTCCGGAGCCGGTACGGGTTGCTGTCTGTGCGGACGGTCATTTACCTGACGCGACCGGGCTGTTGGGGACGGTTCCCGGAATGGAAGGCATCATTGTGGCGACCGGATTCTCCGGTCACGGCTTCAAGACTACAAGCCCTACGAGCAGATCCTTCAGAGTGCCTTTGACCGCGCATGCAAGCGGTTTGGCATTGGGTCGACCCCCGGTGCGGGCGGAGCTCGCTGAGGCTGTACGCAACGCCGTTGCCCACGAGGACGTGCCGGCTGCGCTGAAGCTCCAGGGCGACAACTACAAGCTGGTGGCTCTGTCCAACGCGGACGACAGCTTCCTGGACATCAGCATTCCCAAGCTCGGTGCAGAGTGGCACGCCGTGTTTACCGCCGAGCAGGCCGGCGCCTACAAGCCGCGCCTGCAGGCGTTTGAGTACATGCTGGACACCCTGAACGCAAAGCCTGAGGACTTCCTGCATGTCTCCTCGCACCCACTGTACGACCACATCCCGATGTACAACCTGGGTTTCCGGGACCTTGTCATGCTGGACCGTGGCGCTGAACCCTTCGCCGAGGGCTACAACATCTTCACTGTTAAGTCCCTGGACGAGCTGAACAAGCACCTCGGTCTCTAAGGTGACATTTTCCACTCCCAAGAAGCCTGCCAGCAATTGCTGGCAGGCTTCTTGAATTATCCGGAATTCCGCCTGGTTTCCTGCATCCTGTCCGTTCCCCAACGAAAGCCGCAGACGGCGAAATGCCGATTCGGCAGTTCCGACGTCGGCACGGGGCCTTTCCTCCTTGGCGGCTGTTGGCGGCTGTTCTGCTTCTTGATGGTGGGTGCGGGGGGGAGGGGGCATGACGTGTGGGATTTTTACCGTGATGTCCGGAAGCGAGTCACTGCTGCCTGCTAGTCTTCATGTCCGTTCATTGCCGGCCTGTTGGATGACTGCATGACCGAATGAGTCGCCCGCCGGCATGGGCTCTCTTAGCCACGCGAGGAGATATTCGGTTGGTCCTTCCTGAGAGCGAGTTTTCAAAGAAAAGTTGTTGACAATCTACACTCCGGCATTTAGATTCATAGTGAATCAAAATTATCGGCAGCTCGGTCACAACGGATAGCAGACGCTGACAAACGACCGAGCTTCTTCTGACTCCTCACGAAACACCCTCAACGACGGGACCAACCATGGCTACAACCAACGTCCGGCCGAAGTACATCTCTTTTGATATCTACGGCACACTGATCAACTTCGATATTGACCCGACCACGCGTCGCCTGCTGGATGGCCGCATCTCTGATGAGCAGTGGCCTGCCTTCAAGAAGCAGTTCCGCGGGTATCGGTTCGACGAGGTCCTTGGCGACTACAAGCCCTACGAGCAAATCCTTCAGGATTCCTTTGACCGCGTGTGCAAGTACTGGGGCATCGGGCCGACCGAGGGTGCCGGAGCAGCGTTCGCTGAGGCGGTACGCGGCTGGGTTGCCCACGAGGACGTGCCGGCTCCGCTGAAACTCATGGGCGACAACTACAAACTCGTGGCTCTGTCCAACGCGGACACGAGCTTCCTGGACATCAGCATTCCCAAGCTCGGCGCAGATTTCCACGCCGTGTTGACCGCTGAGCAGGCCCAGGCCTACAAGCCCCGCTACCAGGCGTTCGAGTACATGCTGGACACCTTGAACGCCAAGCCGGAGGACTTCCTGCACGTCGCCTCGCACACACGCTACGACATGCATCCGATGCACGACATGGGCTTCCGGAACCTCGTTGTGTTGGACCGTGGCTATGACCCCATCACCGAGGGCTACGACTACACCACCGTTAAGTCTCTGGACGAGATCAACAAGCACCTCGGTCTCTAACCGTTCCTGATGCAAAGCGTCTTCGAAATATGAAATGGTTCTCAAAGACTGATGGCAAACTTGCCGTTACCGGGTTCGAAGCCGCGTCTCCCGCCCACGGCCGTAGTGCCGTGGGCGGGTCACCCACCTGTTGCACATGCTCTTCCGCGGCAACCCCGGCTCCTACTCCATCCTTGAACGCTCCCGGCCTGCGAACCGGCCGTGCAGTCACTGCGGCGGTCCGCCGTCGACGCCTTCCCGGACCTCTACACCAAGGACAGCCACCCCCCCTCCTCGGCCGGCTCGCCGAAGGCGGCGGAATCTACTGTGCCACCGGGTTCTCCGGCGCCGGCTTCAAAAACGCCACCGGATTCGGCGAAACTGCCGCCCACGAAGCCCTCGACAAACAAACCGCCTAGGGTCTGGACCTCGTCCGGCCCGAGCGTTTCAGTTCACGCCAGCCGGCCTCCTGATTTTTCCTTCGACTATTGAAAGGGTGAGATGAGTCCCTCATTTGATCCCAGCGCGGTTGATACCGGCCTGGCCCGGACCATCAGCGCCAGCCGCGGCCAGGTAGCCCAGCGTGCCAGTAGCGTCTCTGCGTTCATCGATGCCGTCGCATCGGAGAGTGGACTCCTGGCAGCGCAGCCCCAGCTCGCTGACCAGACTGTCTTGGAGCTCCTTGCGCAGTCCTACGGCCTGAAGGGGACGCTAGTCCGGATTCCCACCGAGAAGGATGAAACTTTCCGCCTCCGAAACGGAGAAGATACCTATCTTGTGAAAGTGTCCTCGCCGGATGAGGATCCGGCGATCGTTCAGCTTCAGACGGCATGCATGGAGCATGTGGCACGGACTGCACCTGAACTTCCGGTCCAGCGTCTTGTCAGGAGCCTTTCCGGAGCTCCGCAAGTCCTCATCCCGGTACCTGTTGGACCTTTTGATCGCGTGCTTCGGGTGATGCGCTTCATACCTGGAAATTTGCTGGCCAACCAAACGCCGTCGGCTAGTCGGCTTCAGTTGGTGGGCTCAAGCCTTGCCCGCCTGGGCCTTGCGTTGCAGGACTTCGATCATCCTCGTGCCGATCGTTTGCTCCTTTGGGATCTCAAGCACTTTCACCGGATGCGGCCCCTGCTTGCCTATGTCGAAGAGAAGCAGAAACGCCTTCTGGCTGAAGAAATTTTCGATCAGTTCGACGAGAAAGTGGTGCCGCTTCTGGACACCCTTACCTCTCAGGTGGTGCACGGGGATTTCAGTCCGTTCAATGTCATTGTTAACCCGGACAGGCCGGACTACGTGACCGGGATTATCGACTTCGGCGACGTCGTGCGGACTCCCGTGATCTTCGACATCAGCGTCACCATGGCCAACCTTCTGGGAGCAGACCCGGCCAGTCCATGGGAGCACGCGCTTCAGGTCGTGGATGGCTATTGGAGTATCCGTCCGCTGCCCGACCAGGAGTTCGAGGCCCTGATCGTCTCAGCCCAGGCCCGCCTCCTCCTGCGAGCCCTGATAACGCAGTGGCGGGCAAGCCAATTGCCTCAGAGACGCGATTATCTCCTCTCCCACTCGAAGCCGGACTGGCACCGGCTCGCCTCCGCAGCTGCGGCCCCTGCACCAAAACTGCCTTCCGCACCCTGAACCAGACGCACTACCCGTCAAGGAGAAATTATGAGCACTACACCCCTAACCATCCGCAAGTCGTCCAGAGCCATGATCAATGGTTTTGATCCCAACCGCCTCGGTGAGCTCCCGGATCAGATGCAGAAGAACATTCGACGCCGGGACCAGAGCCTCGGGCCCGGATACCGGCTGTTCTACGACACCCCCCTGGAAATCGTCCGCGGCAAGGGCGTCACCTTGTTTGACCGGGAAGGAAATGACTATCTCGACGTTTACAACAACGTCCCCTCTGTCGGTCACGCCCACCCGCGTGTCATAGCGGCTGTCCACGAACAGATGCAGACCCTGAACACCAACACCCGTTATGTTCAGGAATCCATCCTCGATTATTCGGAGCAGCTTCTTTCCACGTTCCCCGCCGAGCTTGGCCATGTCATGTTCACGTGCACCGGGTCCGAAGCAAATGACCTCGCCATGCGCGTCGCAAAATACGCAACCGGAAACCAGGGCATCATCGTCACCTCCGGCGCGTACCACGGTTTAACAACAGAAGTAGCGTCCTTCTCGCCGTCCTTGGGCGCGGGTGTGCCCCTGGGTGCGAACGTGCGGGTCATCGACGCGCCGGACGCCCTGCGGTACTCATCGGATCAAGGGTCGCTGGAGGATCACCTGCGGAACCAGGTGCGTGCCGCCATCGCCGACCTTCACCGGCACGGCATCGGAGTGGCGGCCTTTATCGCCGACAGCATCTTCTCCTCCGACGGTGTCTTCGCCGGCCCGGCAGGCTTCCTGCGTCCCATCGTTGAGGAAATCCATGCTGTGGGCGGCCTTTACATCGCCGATGAAGTCCAGCCGGGCTTCGGCCGTACCGGTGAGGAATGGTGGGGCTTCCAGCGTCACGGGATCGTTCCGGACATCGTGACCATAGGCAAACCCATGGGCAACGGGATCCCGGTGGCGGCAGCCATCTTCAAGCCCGAATTGCTTGTGGAGTTCGGGAAGAACATCCGCTACTTCAACACCTTCGGCGGGAATTCAGTAGCTATCGCGGCGGCTCAGGCCGTCCTGGATGTTATCCGTGAGGAATCACTCATAGAAAATGCCCGAAAGGTCGGCGAAAAAATCCTCACCGGGCTGAAGGACCTCACTCAGGACCTGGACCAGGTTGCAGAAGTCCGCGGAAGCGGCTTCTTCATCGGTGTCGACCTTGTCACTGATCGATCCACACTCTCACCCGACGGGAAGGCCGCTGCCAGCATCGTCAACGCCCTCCGCCAGGACCGGATTCTCATCTCAGCCTGTGGTGCCCAGGGCAATGTCCTGAAACTCCGCCCCCCAATGCCGTTCTCCAGTGATGATGCCGATCGCCTGCTCGAAGCAATGGGCCGTGCCTTTAAGGCACTGCGATAGGCCCGAACAGGGCGCGGGGGAGTCTTACGGAACGAGCTCACTCATTCAGCGGATTACGTCAGCTGGAACCATTTGAAGGGAAGCACCATGAAGACCAGAAACAAGATCCAGACGGCGGCCGCGGGACTTGCTGTCCTGCTGGCCCTGAGTGCCTGTGGCGGCGCGGCAACGGGCACTGAAGAGACGGACATTCCGAAGACGCAGAACACCCGTGACATCTCAGAGGGTGTCCAGCCTGATGCTGCCGCGGTGGCGCTACTGCCCGAGTCCTACAAGGCCAAGGGCGAACTGACGGTGGCGATGGATCTGAGCTCCCCGCCGATGACGTTCCTGGCCGAGGACAACACCACCCCCATCGGCGTGAACCCCGACCTCGCCCGCCTGGTGGCCAAAAAGCTGGGCCTGAAACTGAAGTTCGAGAACACGGCGTTCGACACGATCATTCCCGGCATTGACGGCGGCCGGTACGACTTCACCGCCACCACCATGTCCGCCACCGAAGAGCGGCTCAAGGTCCTGGACATGATCAACTACCTCAAGGGCGGCTCGGCTGTCGCGGTAGCCGCCGGCAACCCGCTCAAACTGACCAACGACACGCTCTGCGGCAAGAACATTGCCGTGACCAAGGGCTCCACACAGCAACTGAAGCACCTGCCCAACGTCTCGAAATGGACCTGTGAGGAAAAGGGACAGCCGGCCATCAACGCCGTGACGCTGCCCAATGTCCAGGAGGCCCTGACGCAGCTGGACTCCAAGCGGATCGACGGGGTCTTCTACGACGCCAGTGCCCTGGCCTGGGCACAGGTCCAGCAACCCAACCACTTCAGCGTCCTGGAGCCGAGGATGGATACCCGCACGAACACCAACTGCGCCATGGGGCTGAAGAAGGGATCACCTCTGACACCAGCCCTGCAGAAGGCAATCCAGTCCGTTCTGGAAACCCCGGAATACAAGAAGTCCCTGGAGTACTGGGGCATGGGCGAATCAGCCATCACTGAAGCCGCGATCCGCTAGCCGGTGCCCGGATGGTGCAAACGAGTTCACAAGGAAGTGAAAGCGTGCGGCCTCATATCCATCCGGGACCCAGCCAAGGCTGTACTGGTCACCGTCCAACTGACCCCTACGCCCCCGAGGGCGGGGCAACCCCTTCAGCTCCCGGTTTCGGTCTGAGACTCATTAAGGTTGTGCCATGAGTACCTACCCCACCGCACGTGACTTCAACAAGGCTTCGGTCCTGGATGCGGTCCTTTCAGAGGCGCCTTTGACGCGCAGCAGGCTGATCGAACTGACGCGTTTAAGCCAGGCGACTGTGTCTCGGAAGGTAGAAGAGCTCCTTATTGACGGCTTAGTCATCGAACAGGGAGTCGATGCCGTTGTGCGCCGCGGTCGGCGCTCCACATATCTGGATGTACCTGGCGCGGCAGGGCATATCGTCGGTATCTCTTTGGGCGCGCGAACCACCGGTGTCCTGGTAACAGACTTGAGAGGTCGTGAGGTTAGGCGCGTAGTCGTTCCCAGCCTTGAGGAGGGCCGAGTTGAAAGCACTGCCGAGTGGCTGGTGGACTTGATTGAGGAGGCCAATGAAGCCGCAGAGGGCCCATTGCGCCAAATCGTCGCCGCGCTCCCCGGCCATGTGCGGAACGGCGCCAAACAGTCCGGCACACCGGCAAACCGTCCTCTCATCGATTCTCTTCTCCAGAATTCTCTCGAAGTTCGATTGAAGGCTCCCGTGATCCTTGAAAGCGATGCCAGTGCCTCGCTGCGGGCGATCCTCAAGGAAGACGCGAGCATAGGGAACGCTGCTTTGTTCATGGCTAGCACGGTGCTCAGCTTTGCTAGTTGTACTGATCATGAGATTGCCCGGGGCCGGACTCCTGCATTCGGTGATCTTGGTGGTGTTCTCTTCTCCGGCGTTGGCAACAAGACCCTCGATGGGCTGCTAAGCACAAAGGGTCTCCTCCAGTTCGCCAACGGACGGGGCCTGGACCTGGAGGGCGTCGAAGCCCTCTGGTCCCCGCCCCAGAAAACGGCGGCCCGAGCGGAAGTGGTGGAGGCGTTCACGACAGCGATCGTGACCGCTGTCGGTGCCGTTGCAGTTACCCTGGACCCGGAGTCCGTGTACTTCGTGGGTCGCTTGAGTCCGCTCGTGGACGAAGTCCTTCCCGAGGCGCGCAGACGACTTGCGGAAAGCCTGCCCATCGTCCCGGAGATCAGGGTCGTGTCGCAAGAGATCGGACTCTCGGTGGCCCGGGGAGCGGCGTTTGCGGGATTGGCCTTGGCCCAGTCCCGGCTCCGGGAATCGATGCTTGAGGACTAAAAGCCTGCAGCTCATGACATCTGGCCAATAGCAAAGATGAAGCCGACGGCGGCGCGGAAGAGTTCATCGGGTTCGCGGCCTCGTTCGGCGCCAATCTTCTGGCGACCAGTCAGCTATGTTTCGGTGCCAGGAAAAGGCGAACAATTTTCGGAACAGGCCTATCGTCGATTGTTGACAATTGATACGCTGGTACCTCAACCGAAAACAGGGTCGGCGTTCGCCGACCCCTCCCCAAAGGACTTGCCATGAAGAAGCGACGCCCGGCACCCCTAAATCGTGAGCTCGTTGAAACATCGCGCACCGGGCACCACTGCCCGACAACAGGATGGTGGACAGTCCCTGAAGATCCGAGACATGCAAGGCTGATTACCGAGGGAGAACTAATGCCTGCCCTGCACGGCACGCCGACGCTCTGGATTCTGCGGGAGACAGCTGGCAGTCATGGTTTTCGACCCATAGCAGACTTGATTGCTAGTTCCTAGGGAAGCTGTTGACCTTCGGCACCCAAACGACGATGTTTGAGGCGCTGCCAGATTCGGGAGTGCGGTTACGCCGGGTCCGGAGTTTGAGCGCTGAGCGCGTCATGGAATTGACTGACTAGTTCCTGTCGGAACCCATCGATGTCACCGTCCAGAGCAAGCCCTGCCAATTTGTCGTGTTCAACGGCGATTGTGTGCAGATCGCTGTACGTACGATGGTCGACCGCAAGGTAGAGACGTAACTTGGTCTCCCAACTGTTCCACAGGCTCTGCAGGGCCGCGTTCCCCGAGAATTCATAGAAGAGCCGGTGGAAGCGAAGATGAGCGTCAATGCTGGCCGGGATATCGTTCATGTCCGTGGCCCGGTACAGTTCCTCGATGGTTTGCTTCAGACGAGGCCGCTCAGAGCCACGCAACGTTGGGGCCGAGAGCTCAGCAGCATAGGGTTCGACAAGGATGCGGATCGATGCGATCTCTGCGACGTCACGAGCGCTCACCTCCACCACGAACGATCCCCGGTAAGGGACCTTCACGACCAGCCCTTCTTCCTCAAGCTTGGTCAACGCCTCACGTAGTGGCGACCTACTGATCCCGAGATCTGCGGCGATGTGCGTCTCGCGCAACTGTTCGCCGGCGGGCACGGTTCCATCCAGGATGGCGGTACGCAGCACGCGGTAAACACCGTCCGGCGTCGTCGTGCGCTGCTCCTGCCACTTGAACTTGCGGTCCATCGTGCCTCCCTTGTCGATTGTCGATTATACAGCTGGACCCGTTTCGCTTGGGTGACCAAGGGAACCCAAGCGCGGGGTTGTCGATCGTCAGCAACCACGGGGTCGTTGCCAAACTCAAGAAGGTTCGAGTCCGGCAACGACCGCCGAGGGCCTTTCAGTTACACGGCCAGCGCTGTGTACTTGTATTCCAGGAATTCCTCAATGCCTACCTTTCCGCCTTCGCGCCCGAGACCGGATTGCTTGACGCCACCAAACGGTGCCGCCGGGTTGGAAACCAGGCCGGTGTTGAGGCCGACCATTCCGACCTCCAGTTCCGCCGAGAACCTCATGCCTTTGTCCAGACTCTCGGTGAACACGTACCCCACCAGGCCCCAATCGGTATCGTTGGCCAGGCGGAGGACTTCGTCCTCGCTGTCGAACGGGGTTATCGCTGCCACCGGCCCGAAGATTTCGGTGGTCATCAGCTCAGAGTCCAGCGCCACATCAACCAGGACGGTGGGGGAGTAGAAGTAGCCGGGGCCTTCCGGGCGGTTTCCGCCGGTCAGTATCCGTGCGCCCTTGTTCACCGCGTCAGCCACCAGGCTTTCGACCTTTTCCAAGCCCTTCCGGTCGATGAGAGGTCCCACGTCGGTTCTTTCCGACGCGCCGTTGCCCACTAGCAGTTCTGACATCTTTTTGGCGAACTTCTCGCTGAATTCTTCGACGACGGAGCGGTGCACGAAGAAGCGGTTGGCGGCCGTGCAGGCCTCGCCCATGTTGCGCATCTTGGCTTTCAGGGCGCCTTCGACGGCTTTTTCGATGTTAGCGTCGGCCAGCACGATGAACGGAGCATTGCCACCAAGTTCCATGGAGGAGCGCATCACGTTGTCCGCTGCCTGCTTTAGGAGAACCTTGCCGACGTCGGTGGAGCCGGTGAAGCTGACCTTGCGGGCGATGCCACTGCGCATCCAGGGATCTACCACGCTGGAGGCGCTGGAGGTGGTGACGACGTTCAGCACCCCGTCGGGAAGGCCGGCATCCCGGAAAATCTCTACCAGGGCGAGGGACGTCAGCGGTGTCAAGGCCGCCGGTTTGAAGACCATGGTGCAGCCGGCGGCGACGGCAGGAGCGATCTTGCGGGCGCCCATGGCGAGCGGGAAGTTCCACGGCGTGACCAGGACACAGGGACCGATCGGTTCCTTGGTGATCATGATCCGGGAGTTGCCATCCGATGAGGTGGTGTGGTCTCCGCCAATACGGACAGCTTCCTCGGAGAACCAGCGGAGCATTTCAGCACCGTAGGCCACCTCGCCCTTTGCTTCTGCGAGCGGCTTGCCCATCTCCGCGGTCATGATTGCTGCGAGCCGATCTGTGTTGGCGATCACCAGTTCAAAGGCGCGTCGAAGAATGTCGCCGCGTTCGCGAGGTGTGGATTTGCTCCACTCTGCCTGCGCACGGCTTGCTGCCTCGATGGCAAGGGCAGCGTCTTCAGGACCGCCGTTGGCAACGTGGGCAATGATCTCGTTCGTAGCGGGGTTCTCCACCGGGAAGGTAGCTGAACTGGCTGCCTTCTGCCAGGCACCGTCGACAAACAGGTCGGTGTGAAGAGTGGTGGGGTCAAAAGAAGTGGTCATGTCACGCTTTCAGTGGTTGTGGAGGAGAATGTGCCGGAGCGATGCAGTCCAGCCACGCTTCCGTTGTTAGGTGGTAGCGGTTGACGGAGGGTCAAGCGCGTCTCGAACCGTTCCGGGCGTACGAAGTCCAGGCCGTCGAAGGAGCTTTTGCCCAGGGCTTCGTGGGCGGCGATCTCGCCGAAGCGGGTGGCGTTTTTGAAGCCGGCGCCGGAGAAGCCGGTGGCAATGTAGATTCTGCTGTCTGGTTTGAGCCGGCCGAGGAGGGGGTTGCTGTCCTTGGTGAAGAGGTCCGGGAAGGCGTCGGAGCGGACGAGGTTGGGGATGAGGCCGGGGAGGAACTCGGTGACGGTTTCGATGGTTTCGGTGATTTCGGCTGTTGAGAGTTCCCGGGGCACGGTGTCGGGGTTGGGTGTTGGTGCGCCGCGGCCGTCCAGGGTGGCTTTGACGGTGACGCCGTCGACGGCGGGTGCCCCATACATGGACCGGTCCTCATGGATCCGGCTGAAGACGGGGAATTTCTCCGGCGTGAATTCGGCGGCGTCGCGGGCGACGAACCAGGTGAGGAAGATCCGCTTGGTTTGGGTTGCGGCTTTGAGGTGGTCGGGCATGAGGCGTTGGGACCAGCTGCCGGAGCAGACGATGACGTTCTCGTAGGTCCAGGACTTTTCGCCGGAGGTGATGAGGACGCCGTCGGTGGTTTCGGTGATGCTGTGGATTGGGGTGTTGGTGTGGATGGTGGCCCCGTTGGCTTGGGCGGCTGCGACGGCTGCGGTGACGGCGCGGTCGGTGCGCAGGGCGCCGGCGTGGGGGTCGTAGACGGCGACGTCGTCGTCCCGGAGGTTGTGCTGGGGGTAGCGTTCGGCCATATCCTCGCGGGTCAGGATCTGGTGCTCTGCTCCAGTGGTCCTGGTGGTGTCGAGGAGGGCTGAGAGGTAGGGGCCGTCGGCGGTTCCGATGGAGAGCCCGCCGCAACGGGTCAGGATGTTCTGGCCGGTTTCGGCTTCGAGTTCGGCCCAGAGGGTCCGGGAGCGTTCCAGGATGGGGTAGTAGCCGGGGTTGCCGCGGTAGATCATGCGGAACAGGCGGGTGTCGCCGCCGACGGCGCTTCGGCCGTGGGCGGGTGCGTGGGCTTCGAACCCGGTGACGGAGTCGGACAGGCGGGAGGCTTGCCAGAGGGCCATGGATCCGATGCTGCCCAGGCCGATGACTGCGAGTTTTCCGTCGGTCATTTAGATCACCTTGTCCAGGAAGGACTGGGTGCGGGGTTCCTTGGGATTGCGGAGGACTTCGCGGGCGTCGCCGCGTTCGACGACGCAGCCGTCGTCCATGAAGATCAGGGAGTCAGCGACTTCGCGGGCGAAGCCCATTTCGTGGGTGACGACGACCATGGTCATGCCTTTTTTGGCGAGGTCCTGCATGACGGCGAGGACTTCGCCGACTTTTTCGGGGTCCAGGGCGGAGGTGGGTTCGTCGAAGAGCATGATCTCGGGGTCCATGGCCAGGGACCGGGCGATCGCGACGCGCTGTTGCTGGCCGCCGGAGAGTTGGGCGGGGTAGTAGTCGCCGAACCCGGCCAGGCCGACGCTGGCGAGCAGTTCGTGCGCCCGTTTTATGGCTTGTTTCTTGTCCTGGCGTTTGACCAGGACGGGGCCGGCCATGATGTTTTCATTCGCGGTCATGTTGGGGAAGAGGTTGAACTGCTGGAAGACCATGCCGACCCGGGTGCGCTGCTCGGCAAGCTTCTTCGGGCGCAGGGCGTGGTAGGCGGTGTCGGTTTCGTAGTAGCCGAAGTCTTCGCCGTTGACTTTCAGGACGCCGGTGTCGACGGTTTCCAGGCCGTTGATGCAGCGCAGGACGGTGGACTTGCCGGAGCCGCTGGGGCCGATGATGCAGCAGATCTCGCCGCTGGCGATGTCCAGGTCGATGTCTTTGAGGACTGTTTTGGGGCCGAAGGACTTGCGGATTTTGCGGGCGTGAATGGTGCCGTCGGTACTCATCGGGCGATACCTTCCGGTGCTGTCAGGACAACCTTTTTCGCCTTCCGGGGAAGCCTGGAGGTTGAACGGGAGTATTTTTGTTCGAGCTTGGATTGCGGGTAGCTCAGGAGAAGGGTCATCACGAGGTACCAGAGGCTGGCGACCAGCAGCAGCGGGATGGTCTCGTAGGTGCGGGCGTAGATGAGCTGGGCGCTTTGGAGCAGTTCGGCGACGCCGAGCACGCTGACCAGGGAGGTTTCCTTGAACATGCCGATGAACTGGTTTCCGGTGGCCGGGATGATCGAGGGCATTGCCTGGGGAATGATGACCTTGCGCATCTTCATTCCCGCGCTCATGCCCAGGGAGTCCGCGGCTTCGATCTGGCCCTTGCCGACGGCGGAGAACCCGCCGCGGATGATCTCGGCCATGTAGGCGGCCTGGTTCAGGGTTAGCCCGATCAGGGCTGCGGTGATCGGGCCCATGATCGCGTTCGTGTCCACGGCCGTGCTGATGTTCGTGAACGGGATGCCGATGGTCAGGTTCGGGTACAGGGCTGAGATGTTGAACCAGAAGATCAGCTGGACCAGGACCGGGGTGCCGCGGAACAAGGTGATGTAGAGGCCCGCGGCGATGGAGACCGGCTTCACGTGAGAGGAGCGCATGACCGCCAGGAAAAGACCCAGCAGGGTGCCCAGGGCCATGCTGGCCAGCGTCAGGAAGATCGTGAGCATCAGCCCGCGCAGGATCGACTCGGCGAAGAAATACTTCCCGACCACGGCCCACTTGAAATTGGGGTTGGTCAGGACGGAGACAAGGATCCCGATGCCGACGAGGATACTGAGGACCCATCCGGCGTACTCCGAGGGAGTCCGAAGCCGAAGACGCGGCTTCAGGGCTGCATCCGTCCCGTTCATTGTCGTTTCACTTCCTTGTGAACTCGTTTGCAACATCCGGGCACCGGCTAGCGGATCGCGGCTTCAGTGATGGCTGATTCGCCCATGCCCCAGTACTCCAGGGACTTCTTGTATTCCGGGGTTTCCAGAACGGACTGGATTGCCTTCTGCAGGGCTGGTGTCAGAGGTGATCCCTTCTTCAGCCCCATGGCGCAGTTGGTGTTCGTGCGGGTATCCATCCTCGGCTCCAGGACGCTGAAGTGGTTGGGTTGCTGGACCTGTGCCCAGGCCAGGGCACTGGCGTCGTAGAAGACCCCGTCGATCCGCTTGGAGTGCAGCTGGGTCAGGGCCTCCTGGACGTTGGGCAGCGTCACGGCGTTGATGGCCGGCTGTCCCTTTTCCTCACAGGTCCATTTCGAGACGTTGGGCAGGTGCTTCAGTTGCTGTGTGGAGCCCTTGGTCACGGCAATGTTCTTGCCGCAGAGCGTGTCGTTGGTCAGTTTGAGCGGGTTGCCGGCGGCTACCGCGACAGCCGAGCCGCCCTTGAGGTAGTTGATCATGTCCAGGACCTTGAGCCGCTCTTCGGTGGCGGACATGGTGGTGGCGGTGAAGTCGTACCGGCCGCCGTCAATGCCGGGAATGATCGTGTCGAACGCCGTGTTCTCGAACTTCAGTTTCAGGCCCAGCTTTTTGGCCACCAGGCGGGCGAGGTCGGGGTTCACGCCGATGGGGGTGGTGTTGTCCTCGGCCAGGAACGTCATCGGCGGGGAGCTCAGATCCATCGCCACCGTCAGTTCGCCCTTGGCCTTGTAGGACTCGGGCAGTAGCGCCACCGCGGCAGCATCAGGCTGGACACCCTCTGAGATGTCACGGGTGTTCTGCGTCTTCGGAATGTCCGTCTCTTCAGTGCCCGTTGCCGCGCCGCCACAGGCACTCAGGGCCAGCAGGACAGCAAGTCCCGCGGCCGCCGTCTGGATCTTGTTTCTGGTCTTCATGGTGCTTCCCTTCGAGGGGGTTCAGGTGAAAGTTTTGGTTGATGGACTATTCGTGAAGTCCAGCGAGTCTGCTGCCGAATTTCGCCAGGAGTGACGTCTTGGTGGAGTCCCTGCGTTCTTCCCATCGGTCAGCAAGTCCGAATAGCCGGTACATGCCGTGGACACCGAGCCAGCGGATGGGTTCAGGTTCCCATTTCCTTGCGCGGTACCCGACCCAGGGAAGTGTCGTGCGTTCTGTTTGTTGTTCGAAAGCCAGTTCCGCGAGAGTCCTACCGCCAACGTAAGCGGCCGTGACGCCGTGTCCTGCGTAACCGGTGGAAGATCCGATCCCGGATGCGTGGTCCCAGTGAACGCCGCCGTTCCAGTCACGCGTAACCCCGAGAACTCCCGACCAGGCGTGGTCCACCTCGAAGTGAATACGGGGGAAGAAGGTACTGAGCTTCTGCGAGATCAGGTCAACGGTGGACTGGGCTGTTGAACCGGCGCCCCCCGTGCCGGACCCAAAGCGGTAGGGAACTCCGCGGCCTCCCATGGTGATACGGCCGTCCGCTGTCCGCTGGGCGTAGATGAAGGTGTGTGCGGAGTCGCTGAGGCACTGGAGCCCGTTCCAGCCGATCTGCTGCCATGCCTCCTCCGACAGCGGCTTGGTCACGATCATTGAGGAATTGATCGGGATCAGGGTCCTGCTGCCAAGCAGCTGTCCCGAATATCCCTCCGTGCAGATGAACGTCTTGGCCGCGGTCATCTGCCCGTTGTCTAGAGTAAGGGCCTTGCCGTCGATGCTGCCTACCCGGCTGCCTTCGTAGATGCTCACCCCCATGGAAGTCAGGGTGTCAGCGAGACCGTAGACAAGTTTCGCCGGATGAAGGCGGGCGCAATGCTTGTAGTAGAGCCCACCATGGACAGTGGAGATGTTGATCTGGCTCTGGAACTCGTTCCGGTCGAGCAAATGGACATCGTCTTCGGTCAACCCATACTTCCAGTCGGTGTCACGCCTGGTCACTAGCCGGCCCAGACCCGCCCTGGTGTGGGCAGCCACGAGCGCACCGCCCTTGTGCTGATCCGCATTGATACCCTCGGCCTGAAGAATATCCAGGACGGAATCGACACCCGCGACAAACTCCTGCTGCAATGCCCTGCTCGCCTGCACGCCGCCCCCGGATGCGCGGGCGAAGGTGGCCCGGTTTCCTGGGGGCATTGCTGAGAGCCAGCCGCCGTTTCGTCCGGAGGCGCCGTAGCCTATCTGTTCTGCCTCAAATACCGCGACCGAGAGTGAGGGCTCGAGTTTCTTGGCGAAGTAGGCGGCCCACAGGCCTGTGTAGCCGCCACCGATAATTGCCAGGTCTACAGAGTCCTGACCCGTGAAGCGGGGGTAGGTTGGCCTGGTGTCCGCGAGCCCGGCCATCCAGAAGCCAAGCTCTCCGTTTCGGGGTGTTGCCGCAAGGGCTGTCATGGTTGTCCTTCGTTGTCTGTGAAGCGTTGAGGAGTTCAGGCGGCGGTGTATCCGCCGTCGACGGGCAGGACCGCTCCGGTGATGTAGGACGATTCCTTCGACGCCATGAAAAGGATGGCGTCGGCGATCTCTTCGGGGGTGGCCAGACGCTGGAGCGGGATCTGGCCCTCGCGCTGGGCGCGGTAGGCCTCGGGGTCTTCCCTGCGCTGGAACGACGCTTCAATGACCGGGGTGACGGTCAACCCTGGTGCGACGACGTTGACCCGGATGTTGCGTGACGCCCATTCGATCGCCGCGCCCTTCGCGAGCATGATCAGGCCTCCTTTGGCCGCGGAGTACAGGACTTCATCGGGCTTGCCAACCATGCCGAGCCGGGAACTGACGAGGACGAACGAGCCTCCCGTAGCGGGCATCACCGGCGCGAAGTGCTTCATCACCAGGAACGAGCTGAGCAGGTTGCTGTGCAGCACGTTCTTCGCGTCCTCGTAGGCCATCTCCGTGAGCGGGCCGCTGACCTGCAGGCCGTGGTTGAGGACGACGACGTCCACGGTGCCGAAGGACTCGGCGGCCTGCCGGGCCAGGCTTTCTACGAACGCCTCGTCGTTAAGGTCTCCCGGGACATATACGTCGTCGGGCTGGGCGCTATCGATGTGCTCCCTGCGGCCGGTGAGCAGCAGACGGGCGCCCTCGCGGCGGAAGTGGGAACATATTGCCTCCCCGATTCCGCTGTTGGCACCGGTGACCAGGGCCGTGGTCTTATCAAGTCTCATGTCAGTCACTCCATCGTGAGGTAGGTTGCTTTGCCTTGCAGGCTGAGGGGACGGACTTCCCGTCCCCTGGGGTCAGTTAGGGGTCGGTCAGTTGAGGTATCCGCGGGCATCCACAGGCCATCGCTCCAGCGTCGTGCCCGTGCTGTCGGTGACGATGTACTCCTCGAAATTGACCACCACCGGGCAGACGTGGTTGGGGACCACCGGGAGCACGGTCCCGACGCCCGGGCGGAACCCGCCACCGCGCAGGGGGAGGAATCCGTGGTACTCGTTGAGCTTGGACAGGACGGCCGTGGTGCCGGCAATGCTGCCGTAGCCGATCTCGGGGCTGCCTTCGCGGCCGAGGGCTTTGGTGCCGATATCGAGGATGACCTGATCGGGAACCCAGTCGCTGACCACCGTTCCGGCGACGAACAGTGCGATCTGATCCTCGGTGCAGGCGCCGAGCCGGGTGTTGTTCAGGTCGTTGAACACGTACTCGCCGGGCCGGATTTCGGTGATGACGCTGCCGGTGGAGAACTCCACGGTCGGTGTGGAGCCGGCGCTGACTACCTCCGCGTTGACCCCGGCTGCGGTGAAGCTGCTCACTGCGGTGGTGAGCGCGGCATCCTGGTCATCCGCTGCACGCTTGCGGGCGTCCGGACCTGCGCTGCCGTGGCCCGGATAGGTGAAGACCCCCACCGGCACCAGCCCGCGCTTGCGTGCGGCGAGAGCGAGCTCGCCCGCGGCCTCGGGAGGAGCCCCGGAACGACGGGCACCACAGTCGACCTCAATCACGACCTGCAGCCGCTCAGGTTCTGCCCCCATCGCGTCAGCGAGGGCATTAATCGCCGCGACATTGTCGACGCCGACCCGCAGCCGGGTGGTCTCTGTCAGTCTGTGGATCCGCATCCCTTTCGTCCCCGAAGGCCAGACCGGGTAGGCGAGGAAGATATCGTCGAACCCGGCCGCCGCGAAGACCTCTGCCTCACCCACGTTGCCTGCGGTGACTCCGACCGCCCCCGCCGTCACCTGGCGCCGACCGATTTCCACGCACTTGTGCGTCTTCACGTGTGGCCGGACGTCCAGGTTGTGCTGGACGGCGAAGGCCTGCATGCGGTCGATGTTGTCCTGCATCACGTCCACCAGCACGATCGGCGCGGGGGTATCAACTCGCTCGACGAGAGCCTCGAGTGCCCGTTGAATGCGGTTCACGCTGTACTCCTTATGATTCTGTCTATGAATGATCGAGGGCAGCGGTGCTGACTTCCACGAATGCTGAACGTTCGGGACCCGCCTCAGCGGGTCCCGAACGAACCGCCGTCGTGCAACACGGCCGTCGTGCAACACCGCCGTCGTGCCCGCCGCTAGACGGCCGTGCAGACCATCTGGATCTCCACCGGAGTGTTCAGCGGCAGCCCGGCGACACCGATCGCAGTGCGGGCGTGCCGTCCGTTCTCGCCCAATACCTCGGTGAGCAATTCACTGGCCGCGTTGGCGACCCGCGACTGCAGTCCGAAATCCGGCGCGCTGGCCACGAAGACCAGCATCTGCACGATCCGCACCCGCTCCAGATCTCCCACCGCCTGCACAGCGGCGGCGAGGCAGTTCAGCGCGCAATGGCGCGCGAGCTCCCGCGCCGTCTCAAGCTCGACGTCCCGACCGACGACGCCCTGGCCCAGCAGCACGCCGTCCTTGAAAGGCAGCTGGCCCGCGATGTGGATGCTGGAGTCCACGGCCCGGTGGTCCACGTAGTACGGGTTATCAGCGAGGACGGGTAGCTCCAGACCAAGGGCCCGAAGCCGATCTGAAGCCAAGCCGGCCTTGGTGACACTCATCTGCACTCAGAGCTCTCTTACGAGGCAGCAGGACGCGGCAGGCCGAAGAGGACGGGGAGGTCGGCAATGTCGGTGATCCGCTCGTAGCCGAGCCAGTGCTCGTCGTGCTCGAAGCCGCGGTCCACGTACACCTTGTTCTTGATGCCCAGGGTGGCCGCGGATCGCAGGTCGTACATCGGGCTCGCGGAGACGTGCACGATCTCGTCGGGTGTCACGCCAAGCTTGTCGAACATGTACTCAAATGCACCGAGCCGCGGCTTGTAGGTGCCCATCTCCTCTGCGCTGATGATGACTTCGAAGGGGGCCTTGAGGTTCGCTGCGAGGCGCGCAGCATCCGCGGTGTCGCTGTTCGTGATGATGACCAGCGGGACTTCCTCAGCCAGGCGGTTCAGCGCCTCGGTGACACCAGGGTACGGGCCCCAGGTGGGGACAATCTCGTAGACCGCCTGAGCGTCGGCCTCACGGTACTCAAGGCCGAGCCTGCGCGAGGCGCGCTCCATCGAGTTGGCGACGATCTGGTAGAACGGCTTGTAATCGCCCATGCACTCGTCGATCCGGTACGCCTTGCAGGCCTGTAGGTAGTCATCGGCGATCTCGGCCGGCAGCCGCTCGCCCAGGACCTCACGCAGCGCGTCGCTGATAGCGAACTTGATCAGGGTTCCGTTCATGTCGAACGTCACGAACTTCGGCTTAGTTTCGAATTCGAATGCCATTTGATCCTCCAACTAGATGATGCTTCGTCGATTGTCGACGACGCGTTGTCGTGCTGTCGATTGTCGACGATACTCGTTGCTTCTGTCGATTGTCAACGATCTCTTGAATATTGATGTGAGCTAGCGGCTGACGTGGCTGGACGGGCAAAAAGTGTGACGCATGGCTCCGCTCGGGCGCCGCCTGCAAGCCGTCCTCCGGCCTCGGAGGTAGACGCGTCGGCCTTGGTATGGGGTTTGGAGAAGCAGGCATCCCCATAGGCAGCTCCCCTCGAAGGTTGACGTTCCTTCAAACGCACCCTGGCGGAGCTTCTGCTCGGTTCCTAGTCTCCGTCTGCTAGACGGAAAGTTCATCAGAGTCGAACAGCCGGCTGATCAGCTCGCCGAGATGGGACCAGTGCTCGCCCGACATTGCGGCCGCGGCTTGGGCATCCCCCGCTTCACAGGCCCTGATGAGTTCTTCGTGGTGGTTGATGGTGTCTTCGCCACCGAGGAGTCCTGAAAACTTACGGTAAAGGATGCGGTGCAGCTGCGGATGCAGTTGCCCGATGATGCGGGCGACGACCGGATTGCCCGCCGCCTCTATGATCACGTGATGGAAGGCATCGTCTGCAGCCAGGGCCTCCAGCACATTCAGGCTCTTTACGGCTCTGGCGAACTTCTTGTTTGCCTCGCGCATGGACTGGAAGTCACGTTTCGTCAGTCGGGGAACCGCAGCCTGCATGGCCAGGGAATCCAGTGCTCTGAGGACTGCGAGATTTGCTGCGACATCATCATGGTTGAGGGTTGCGACCCTCGTGTAGACGCCGGGCTTGGACTCGACGAGCCCGCTGTCGACCAGGCGGGTCAGCGCTTCCCGGACAGGAGTCCTGCTGAGCCCGAGCATTTCCGCGAGGTCGCCGTCCTTGATCTTTTCGCCGGGAGCCAGCTCGCCACGAACAATCGCGTCCCTCAGTCGCTCGTAAGCTGCATCGCTCATCTTCGGGCGGTCAACGGTACTCATGCGGGCTAGTGGCATATTGGATACTGTACTCTGGGTCGCTTCGAGCGAGTGCTGTCCGCACGACTGAATCAGCGAGGATACGGGCCGGATCTACGAACGGTACCGCGACGTCCTCCGGTGCCAGGCCCACGGGGACCTCCGTGCAGCCCCCAATAATCGCCTCTGCGCCGGCATCCACAAGCTCCTGGGCAGCAGTGGTGAGTTGCGTCTTTATGGCCTGGCCGCCCTGGCCGCCCTTGATACCTCGAATGGAAGCCATCACCAGCTGTTCCTGGGAATCAGGCGCGGGGGAGAGGACCTGAACCCCAATCCGGTCCAGCCAGGACTGATAGAGGCCGGCTCTTTGCGTGCCGGTGGTCGAGAGCAGCCCCACGCGTCGAATGGCGGGCTTGAGCCGATGAACGTAGTTCGCCGTTTCCTCGATCATGTGGATGATCGGGATGTCCACCTCTGTTTGCACTGCAGCGAGGAAGGCATGCGCGGTGTTGCAGGGGACAGCGAGCATCCTGGCTCCTGACTGCCGCAGCATCTTGGCGCCGGCGATCAGGGCCGGGGTCGGATCTTCTCCATGCGTGAGGAGGGCTTCAGTCCTGTCGGGAATGGTCGGATCCGACCAGATGAGCACCCGGAGGTGCTCCTGGTCCACGGCGGCCGGTGTTGCCTGAATCAGCTTCAGGTAGAAATCTGCGGTGGCCGCAGGACCCATGCCCCCGAGAATTCCGACAACCCTGTTGCTTCCCGCACGGGCAGTCGTCCGCTGTATTCCGAGCAGGGGCAAGCCAGCCAGGGTTTTAACGGGTGCCGTCCCGGCGGTTTGCATCTTCTTCATGAACGTACTTTTCCTAGGGCAGAAGGGGCGATACCTCCAATATATTGCATTCTGCATATCGACGGAAGAGGCCGCGGAATAACGGATTGGTTATTTGATTCGTGGCCCCTGCTAGGTCTTGCGGTGCTGCTCCGCTTCTTTCACGAGTTCGGTCAGCCAGGGCCGGTGCCCCTTGTGGAAAATCATTCCCTCAGGCAGGCCCTGGACCGTCGGCACCGAATTGGCGATGTCGATCGTGATCCGGCCGCCGGCCATGGGAGCGTTGCTGATGTGGAGGTCGCCGTAGGACTCCGGGAGGACAGGATCCATCCAGAAGCCGCCGCGGGAAACATGGGTGTCGTACCGCATCAGTGTCGTCACGAGCTGGATCGGCGTTGTGGCCGCCCAGGCCTGTGGTGAACACGCCGTCGGGTAGGGGACGGGCTCGGCGAACTGGTCCCGGCTGAAGCCGCAGAACAGCTCGGGCAGGCGGCCGTCGGAATATTCCGCGGCCTCCAGGAGGGCCGTGGAGATGCGCTGCGCCTCTGCCACGAAGCCGTAGCGCATCAGGCCTGCCGCGATGACTGCGTTGTCGTGCGGCCAGACCGAGCCGTTGTGGTAGCTCGCGGGGTTGTAGGCGCCCATGTCGCTGGCCAACGTACGCACGCCCCAGCCGCTGAACATCTCCGGCGACATGAGGTGTTCAGCCACCTGCGGCGCCTTATCCTCATCCACCAGGCCCACCCACAGGCAGTGGCCCATGTTGGACGCGCACGCGTCGACCTGCCGCTTCTTGCCGTCCAGGGCGATGGCGTAATACTCGCGTTCAGGGATCCAGAACTGCTCGTTGAACCGCTTCTTCAGTTGCTTCGCGCGGTCGGCGAGTTCATCGCCCAAAGGCGCGTCGCCGGCGTCGTACGCAATCCAGGCGCGCGCCATGTAGGCGTCGTAGACGTACGCCTGCGCTTCACAGAGCGCGATAGGGGGCTCGGCCATGCGGCCGTTGGCGAAGTTGATGCCGTCCCAGGAGTCCTTCCAGCCCTGGTTGATAAGCCCCCGCGGGTTGAGGCGCTCATACTCGACGAACCCGTCGCCATCCCTGTCGCCGTAATCACGGATCCAGTCCAGTGCACGGTCCGCGTGCGGCAGCAGCGCGGCGATGGTTTCCTTGCCAAAGCCCCAGCGGCTCACCGATCCAAGTACCGTCACGAAGAGCGGGGTGGCGTCGATGCTGCCGTAGTAGACGGACTTGCCGCCGAGCGCGAGCCCGCTGGAGACGTCCAGCCTCACCTCGTGCAGGATCTTGCCCGGTTCCTCCTCGCTCATCTGGTCCACCACACTGCCCTGGCGGTCGGCCAGGGTTTGCAGCGTGCCCAGCGCCAGCGAGGGGTCTACAGGCATTGCCATCTCCGACGCCCAGAGTGAGTCGCGGCCGAAGAGCGTCATGAACCACGGCGCACCAGCAGCGACCACAATCCGCTCCGGGTGGTTGGGGTCCTCGATGCGGAGCGCGCCAAGGTCGTCGTAGCTGCGCCGCAGGGTGCGTTCGATGGAGTGGTTGGCCATGTGCAGCTTGGGAATCTTGGCCACCCACTCCTGCCTGCGGCGGTCCCGGGGGGACAGTTTCTCGCCGTCACTATGGATGAACGACGGCGGGGGAGGACTCGTTGCCTCGGCGCTGGGCACCGCGGTGAGCACCGTACTCCACTGGCTGTGCGGCGCGAGGGACACACGGTAGGTCAGGGCGTCCTGGGTGACGTCGGCACCGGGAGCCTGGACCAGGAGTCCCTTCCGGACATCCTGCCAGACCGCGCGGATGGTCAAGGTATCACCGTCCGCTTCCCGGGTTTCTTCCCAGCGACCCTGGATCCGGGCCTCCTTGACCTCGAAAAGATCCGCGAAATCTGCCTCAGCACTGACGGAAATGGTGCATTCGGCCGGGTCCGGGGAATAGTTGCGAATAGTGACCTGCTCCTGGATGCCTGCCCCCACTTCCCGCAGCCGCTCCACGATCAGCGGGCTGTCAGCATACCCATCGGAACGTGTGACGCGGCCGGCAAACAGCGCGCGGTATGGTTCTTTCGTCTCCGCGGCCAGCGGTTCCAGGGACTGGCCATTAACGGTCAGGCTCCAGCGGGACAGAATGCGCGTGTCCTGAAAGAAAACTCCGTGCGGATATTCCGGATGGATGTCCCCGTTCGGCAGGGAGATGCAAAAGGACGTGCCTTCCACCAGGGTAATCGTCCCTGCCCCCACAGGTCCGGCAGCAGTGTCCGCGTTCCATCCAGCCATCCTGGCCCCTTCAAGAAACCGACGCCACTGCGCCTGAACCTCATGTTGCAGACGGCCGGTGTCGCCAATTCTTTGACCGAAGATACTCTTGCTTGCTCCCGGAGGCCAGAGCACGCGGAAATCCAGATGGACGTGCTCAAGCTGGGCCGGCAGGCAAGGAACCCTTCAGAGCGCCCTGAGTCCCTCCGCGAGCCGGGAAATGCCGAGCTCCGTGCGCTCAGGGGTTTGCGAGGCAAAGCACAGCCGCAAGGCGTTGCCGAACTGTCCGGTCACCGAAAACGCGCGACCCGGGATAAATGCCACACCATTCCGGACAGCCGCGTCAAAGAGTTTCGAAGTGTCGACGTGGTCACCGAAGGTGAGCCACAGGAAGAATCCGCCCTGGGGATTCGTCCATGTCGCCAGTCCGCTGAAGTGGTTTTCCAGCGATGTCTGCATCGCCCTCATCCGCGTCTGGTATTCGCTTCTGAGCCGGTCCAGATGTGGTTCAAGGTTACCGCGGCGCAGGAACTCGGCCGACAGGAGTTGACTGGGAACATTGGTGCAGGTATCCATGGTCTGTTTAGCATCAATGAGTTTCGCCACGATGGTGGGATCGGCGTCCACCCAGCCCACGCGGAGCCCGGGGGCCAGGATCTTGGAAAAGGTGCGGACGGAGAAGACGAGCGGATCTCCGCCGCCCAGCTCGCGGAATCCCGGGATGTGCCCGCCGTCGAAACGCAACATGCCATAGGGGTCGTCGTCGATGATGATGCTCCGCCACTCTCTGGCCAGGGCGAGCAGAAGTAGCCGGCGATCCAGGGACATTGCCGTCCCGGTAGGGTTCTGGAAGTTCGGAATGACATAGATGGCTTTGGGCAGGCGCCCGGCCTTTTGAACCAGCTCCGGCAAGGCCTCCACGATCAGGCCGTCGTCGTCGATGGGCGCCTCCACGATGTCTGCACCGTAGGCGAGCAGCGTGGCGCTTCCGTTGGTGTATGTCGGCGCCTCGACGATCACAAGATCGCCCGGGTCAATAAAGAGCTTGCCCGCAAGGTCCAGGCCCTGCATTCCTCCGCTTGTGATGAGCAGCCGTTCGGCAGACGTGCGCTCGGGAGTCGTTTCCAGGTAGGCAAGGAGTTCGTCGCGGAGCGCGGTCTCGCCTTCAGTGGCTCCGTAGGCGAAAACTCCTGCCCCGTTACTGGCGAGAACGGAACTGTAGATCTCGCTGAAAGCTTCGGACGGGACCGCTTCAGCAGCGGGACTCCCCATGGCGAAGCTGACGATGTCGTGCGTCTGCCGCTGCAGCAGGGATGTGCTCGAATCGATGACCGAACCGACCAAGCCCTTGGTGCGGGTTGCCCACGGGAGACCGGCGGCATTCATGGCTTTCCTCGGCGCTGGGCCAAGAGCTGCAGTTCCCGCGAAACAGCTTCGATCGCAGCGGCTCGCGCGGCCAGCCTGCTCTTCTTGAGGTGTTTTGGTCCGAAGCGATTGGATGTGGACGAACGGTGGGAAGACTCGAGGGGGGCGTGGGAGCGCAGCGCTTGCCCCTCGGGCAGCGAACCCGAGAGAGGGTCGTGGAAGACCACCGCCGCTGTCGGTGAGGGGGCGCAGGCCGGCGACGGCTGGGGGCTGTCCTCGATCGTCGCAAAGGGAATACCGGGTGTTGGTTCGGTCATTGGAACGCGCCCAACTGAACATTAACAGCCAGGAGGACGGCGCCCAGGGCAAGGACTCCGGCGGAGATCTGCACTGGGACGTTGCCTTCGAACTTCCTTCGGCGGCATTCACGTGTTGCTGACCGCGGCAGTTGCGAGACTGCGCTTGAGCTGGTTAGGAGCCCTGCTGTGATGAGCAAGATCAGACTGAGCATTGCGCCGCCCCCAGACCCGGCGTTCGGCAGAGGCTTTTGAGTCGACGTGTTCCCGTGGTCTGCCTAGTAGGAGTAGACATTGCCCGAAACCAGCAGGTCGTAGTCATCCTCGACATGGAACAGGCGACGGTCTCCGATCTGGTCTGTTACCCAGATCGTTCGACCATCCTCAGTCCGCTCATCGATCGAACCCTTGTAGCATTCGACGCCCTGGCGGCAAAGAGTGATGACGTCTCCGCGCTGCAGGGACGTCCACATGGATACACGACGGCTCTGTCGCATTTTGTGTGCCTTTCTGTAATTGCCTCGGTGGCCGGGCCCGCCCTCCCCATCATTCGCTCCGGAAAAACGGTCGTCGTTCGCGGGCAGCTGCCGGTGGAAAAACTTCCATGCAAAGCCTATCGTCGATTGTTGACAATTGCTAGGATGAAATCCGTGCCCGCCAACGCAGGCAGGCAGCTAGGTACAGGGCGCAGCCCACGAAGGAGCAACTATGGTCAAGGCGACCGTCATGAGCGATGCAACAACTGCAAACCCGGGGGAACCCAAAGCCAAGGAAACCTCAATTACCGAAGGACAGACCGAGGTCTCCCTGCGTCTCTGGGCCAGGGATGACTTCAAGACGGGCATCTGGGAGGTAACACCGGGAACGTTTAAGAGCACCCGGCCCGGCTATGACGAGATCTGCCAGATTCTGAGCGGGACCGGCACCATCACCGAGCCGGATGGCACCAGCTTCGACATCGGCCCGGGTACCCTGTTCGTTACTCCTGCCGGCTGGGAGGGGAGTTGGACTATCCACGAGACGGTACGCAAGATGTGGGTTGTCAAGGACCTTCCGGCCACGGCTGAGTAGTCCTCTACACCCACGTGCCCCCGGGCAGCAGCAGCTGCCCGGGGGCACGTGTCCCGAAGATGCGGCCAGGTGCTGGGCCTGGGTGTCAGCTACTTGGTGGCGGTGAGATCGTCGACGGCCTTTTGCATGTGCCGTTTGATGGCGTTCTGGAGTCCCCTTCTGTCCCGTGC
This sequence comes from Arthrobacter globiformis, assembly GCF_030817195.1. Taxonomy (NCBI): domain Bacteria; kingdom Bacillati; phylum Actinomycetota; class Actinomycetes; order Micrococcales; family Micrococcaceae; genus Arthrobacter; species Arthrobacter globiformis. The sequence continues at coordinate 2,865,360 of NZ_JAUSYZ010000001.1, forward strand.
TGCCAGGAGATCCAGGATGTTCTGGTGCTCCTGCACGAGATCATCCACACGAGGATAGGAGACCTCCAGACTGAGAATACACATCCGGGATTCGGCGGCTAGTGTCTCGTAGACCCGGATCAGGCGGGAATTTCCTGTGCCGGCGACGAAGGAGGTGTGGAACTGCATGTCCAGCCGTGCGATCGCCTGCCAGTCGGAAACGGCAACCTGCTTTGCCATGTCCTTGATGATTCCCTGCAGCACGTCGCAGGTGTCTGTGATCTGTTCCTCGCTGCCGTCCAGCAGCGTATTTGCTGCGGCTGATTCCACGGCCTCGCGGACTGCGTAGATCTCCTTGATGTCCTCGGTTGTAAGCTCAAGAACGAACACTCCGCGGTTGCGGTGGTTGACCAGTATCCCTTCCTGGCACAGTCGCTGCAGTGCTTCCCGGAGCGGTCCCCTGGACGTGCGCAGCCGGCTGGCCATGGCAGACTCATTGATCTGCTCGCCCGGACGGAAGATCCCCTGCACGATTTGCTCCCGCAGTTGATCGGCAATCAGCTGGGCCGTGGGCCTTCCTTCCAGGACAAATAATCCTTCGGTTGCTGCCATTTCATTCCTCATCTCACTCTTCGGCATACTACCTTTACCAGGCAGGGCAGGATGCTGGTTCCTTCATTGTTAGAGCACCTTTTCCAGGAAGGATTGGGTCCGGCGCTCCTTCGGATTGCGGAGAATTTCCCTGGCGTCGCCGCGCTCGATGATGCAGCCTTCGGCCATGAACAGCAGCGAGTCTGCGACTTCGCGGGCGAACCCCATTTCGTGGGTAACCACCACCATGGTCATCCCTTTGCTGGCCAGGTCCTTCATGACGGCGAGGACTTCGCCGACCTTTTCGGGGTCCAGGGCCGACGTGGGTTCATCGAAGAGCATGATCTCGGGGTCCATCGCCAGGGAACGGGCGATGGCCACGCGCTGCTGTTGGCCGCCGGACAGCTGAGCGGGATAGTGGTGGCCGAAACCAGAGAGGCCCACACTGGCCAAAAGCTCGCTTGCCCGCGTGGTGGCCTGCTTCCTGTCATGGCCTTTGACCAGCACGGGGCCGGCCATGACATTCTCCTGGGCGGTCATGTTGGGGAAGAGGTTGAACTGCTGGAAGACCATGCCGATCCTGGTGCGCTGGCGGGCGACATCCTTCGGGCTGAGGGCGTGATAGGCGGTTTCGGTTTCGTAGTACCCCAAATTTTCACCGTTGACTTTCAGGACTCCCGTATCGACGGTCTCCAGGCCGTTGATGCAGCGCAGGAGGGTGGACTTGCCGGAGCCGCTGGGTCCGATGATGCAGCAGACCTCTCCGCTGGCGATGTCCAGATCGATGCCTTGCAGGACTGTTTTCGGTCCGAAGGACTTCCGGATTCCACGGGCGTGAATGGTGCCGTCGGCAGTCATCGGGCAATGCCTTCCGGTGCTGTCAGGGGCCCTCGTCTTGCCTTCCTCGGCAGTGCGGAGGTTGCACGCGAGTACCTTTTCTCGAGCTTGGATTGCGGGTAGCTCAGGAGAAGGGTCATCGCGAGGTACCAGAGGCTGGCGACGATGAGCAGCGGGATGGTCTCGTAGGTGCGGGCGTAGATGAGCTGGGCGCTCTGGAGCAGCTCCGCAACGCCCAGCACGCTGACGAGGGAGGTTTCCTTGAACATGCCGATGACCTGATTTCCGGTCGCCGGGATGATCGAGGGCATCGCCTGGGGAATGATGACCTTGCGCATCTTCATCCCCGCGCTCATGCCGAGAGAGTCCGCGGCCTCGATCTGGCCCTTTCCGACGGCGGAGAAGCCTCCGCGGATGATCTCCGCCATGTAGGCGGCTTCATTGAGCGTGAGGCCGACCAGTGCTGCAGTGATGGGTGCCATCAAGGCATTGACATCGACGGCGGTGCTGATGTCGGTGAACGGAATACCGATCGTCAGGTTCGGGTACAGCGCAGCGATGTTGAACCAGAAGATCAGCTGTACCAGGACCGGGGTGCCGCGGAACAAAGTGATGTAGACGCCCGAGGTGGCGGCGACCGGTTTGATGCTGGATGCCCTCATAATGGCAAGCAGCAGGCCCAGCAGGGTGCCGAGCGCCATGCTTGCCAGGGTCAGGAAGACCGTGAGCAGCAGGCCACGGAGGATTGTTTCGTGGGTGAAGTATCTGGCGACTACATGCCACTTGAAGTTGGGATTGGTTGAAACAGAGATCAGAATGCCAAGACCAAGCAGGGTGCACAGAACCCACGCCACATACTCAGGGGTGCTCCGGCGCCGCAGCCTCGGTTTAAGGGCGGGGTTTACTGCGCCCAATGTAGGCTGCCTTCCGCGATTAATGAACTTCAGCACTGTGGGTCCTCAGTTAAGCTTCGCTTCGGTGATGGCGCCTGATTCCAGGCCCCAGTTGCCGAGGGACTTCTTGTACTCGGGGCTTTCAAGTACGGACTGCGTGGCCTTCTGCAGTGCAGGAGTCAGCGGTGATCCCTTCTTCAGGCCAATGGCGGCGACGTGATCCGAGCGGGTATCCACCTGTGGAGAAAGAATCGTGAAGGTGTTCGGCTGCTGCTGGTCTGCCCAGACAAGCGAAGGGGTGTCGTACAGGATGCCGTCGATCCGCTTGGACGCCAGCTGCGTGAGGGCTTCCTGGACGTTGGGGAGCGTAACAGCGTTAATGGCCGGCTTGCCCTTGGAGGTGCAGGTCCACTCCGAAATGTTCGGAAGATGCTTCAACTGGGCGTTGGATCCCTTGGTGACCGCGATGTTCCTGCCGCACATGTCGTCGTTGCTGATATTCAAAGGATTGCCGGCGCTCACGGCAACAGACAGGCCGCTGTTGAAGTAGTCAATCATGTCCAGCACCTTCAGCCGTTCGGCGGTGGGGGACATGGTAGTGACAGTAAAGTCGTACCGGCCGCCATCAATGCCGGGAATGATGGTGTCAAACGAGGTGTTCTCGAACTTCAGCTTCAGGCCCAGTTTCTTGGCCACGAGGCGTGCGATATCCGGGTTCAGGCCGATCGGCGTGCTGTTATCGTCTGCGAGGAACGTGGTGGGCGGGTAGTGCAGGTCCATCGCCACCGTCAGTTCGCCCTTGTCTTTGTAGGACTGCGGCAACAGCTTGCCTGCGGCCGGATCAGGCTGGACACCCTCGGAGATGTCGGCCGTACTTGACGTCTTGGAGTCGGCTTCCGAATCGCTGTTGGCACCCGAGCCACAAGCGGCCATTGCCCACACAACCGCCAATCCTGCTACTACGGTCTGGACCTTGGTTCTGATCCTCATCGCTGCTTTCCTATTGCGACGGCGGTGACAGACTTGTTTTCTGCATGCTTTCCCGCCGCCTCCTACCTAATAATGCAACGAGGATCGCAGATCATCGACAATTGACAGAAAGAATTTTCAAACTTTTGTCTCCGCCTATCCCTCCGCGCCGGTGATCCGGTCCTCTCTCGCGCTCTTGCACGGAAACGAAGAGATGGCCCGGTCCTTTGGACCGGGCCATCTCTTCGTTGGAATTGCGCTTCGAGCGACGCTCTAGGCGGTGATATCGATGTCCTGCCTGGATGCGGTGAGGTCCTCCACACCCTTTTGCATATGCCGTTTGATGGCGTGCTGGAGTCCCTTTCGGTCTCCTGCTTCCAGCAGGTCCAGGATGCTCTGGTGTTCCTGCACCAGAACATCCACCCGAGGATAGGCGACCTCCAGGTTGAGAATACACATCCTCGATTCCGCTGCCAGGGTCTTGTAGATCCTGATCAGGCGCGTGTTGCCGGCACCGGCAACGAAGGCGGTGTGGAACTCCATGTCCAGTCGAGCGATCGCCTGCCAGTCTGAGACAGCGACCTGCTTCGCCATGTCCCCGATGATCCCCTTCAGCACCTCGCACGTGTCGTTGATTTCCTGCTGCGAGGCGTCGAGCAGTATATTCGCAGCGGCTAATTCCACGGACTCGCGGACGGCGTAGATCTCCTTGACGTCCGCCGTAGCAAGCTCGAGGACGAACACTCCGCGGTTGCGGTGGCTAACCAGGATCCCCTCCTGGCACAGACGCTGCAACGCTTCCCGGAGAGGTCCCCTGGACGTTCGAAGCTGGCTGGCCAGGAGAGATTCGTTGATCTGCTGCCCGGGACGGAAGGTTCCTTGGACGATTTGTTCCCGCAGCTGATCTGCAATCAGCTGCGCCGTGGGCCTTCCCTCCAGTACGAACGGTCCCTCTGGTGCCGCCATTGATATCCCCTCATCTCACTCTTCGGCATATTGCATAATTTCAGACGGCTATTGCCGTGTACTTGTACTCAAGAAATTCTTCAATGCCGACCTTGCCGCCTTCACGTCCCAGTCCCGACTGCTTGATGCCGCCAAAGGGAGCTATGGGGTTGGATACGAGGCCTGTATTGAGGCCGACCATTCCTACTTCCAGTTCTGCGGAGAAGCGGAGGGCCTTGTCCATGTTCTCAGTAAAAACGTAACCAACGAGGCCCCATTCGGTGTCATTGGCAAGGCGAAGGACCTCATCCTCGCTGTCGAAGGGGGTGATGGCGGCTACCGGACCGAAGATCTCCGTGCTCATTAGCTCGGCATCCGTGGTCACGTCGGTCAGGACGGTGGGGGTGAAGAAGTAGCCAGGGCCTTCCGGGCGGCTTCCGCCGGTGAGTATCCGCGCACCCTTGGCGACTGCATCCGAGACGAGGCTCTCGACCTTGTCCAGGCCCTTCTGCTCGATGAGGGGTCCGACGTCGGTTCCGTCCAGAGCGCCGTTGCCGACCTGCAGTTCCGACATTCTCTTGGCGAACTTCTCGCTGAATTCCTCGACGACGGAACGGTGCACGAAGAAGCGGTTCGCCGCGGTGCAGGCTTCGCCCATGTTGCGCATCTTGGCCTTCATGGCACCGTCCACGGCCTTCTCGATGTCCGCGTCGGCGAGGACGATGAACGGAGCATTGCCGCCCAGTTCCATGGAGGAGCGCATGACGTTCTCCGCTGCCTGGCGGAGCAGAATCTTGCCGACCCCAGTAGACCCTGTGAAGCTGATCTTGCGGGCGATGCCACTGTTGGTCCAGTGCTCTACCACGGTGGCTGCAGTGGACGTGGTCACGACGTTCAGGACCCCGTCCGGAAGACCCGCCTGCCGGAAGATGTCCGCGAGGGCCAAGGAGGTCAGCGGGGTCAGCTCGGCAGGTTTGAAGACCATGGTGCAGCCTGCTGCCACGGCGGGAGCAATTTTGCGGGCGCCCATTGCCAGCGGGAAGTTCCATGGGGTAACCAACACGCAGGGGCCGACTGGTTCCTTGGTGATCAGGATTCGCGTGTTGCCATCCACCGAGGTGGTGTGGTCTCCGCCGATCCGGACGGCTTCTTCGGAGAACCAGCGGAGCATTTCGCCGCCGTAGGCCACTTCGCCCTTGGCCTCGGCCAAGGGCTTGCCCATCTCCGCGGTCATGATGGCTGCCAGCCGGTCGGTGCTAGCGATGACCAGTTCGTAGGCGCGGCGCAGGATGTCGGCCCGTTCACGGGGAGTGGACTTGCCCCATTCCGCCTGGGCCCGGCCGGCTGCCTCGATGGCGCGTGCTGCGTCGTCAGCGTCGCCGTCCGCCACCTGGGCGATGATTTCATTTGTGGCCGGGTTCTCGACGGGGAATGTCGCGCCATTGCTGGCTTTCTGCCAGGCGCCGCCAATAAACAAGTCTGTGTGAAGGGTGCTGGGGTCAAATGAGAGGCTCATTGTCACACTTTCAGTGATGGTAGGACGGGGCTTTGCCGGGGCGGGGTCTGGCCCCCGCCAGCGAAGCCCGTTCCAGGTTTGGTGGGCTAGGAGGTGGCCGCTTTCAGCGCCTGAGTGAACCTGGCGAGACCGCTCTGGATCTCGTCGCTGCTGACGTTGAGTGCCGGGATGATGCGGATGACGTTGCCGTAGGGGCCGCAGGTGAGGAGCAGGAGTTCTTCCTTGATGGCAGCCTGCTGGACGGCCAGTGCGGTGGCGGCATCCGGAGTTCCATCTGCTGCGGTGAATTCGACAGACTGCATCAGGCCCCGGCCCCGAACGTCTCCGATGGCCGTGAACTCGGGGGTGAGGCCTTCGAGCCCGGAGCGCAGTTCATCGCCGCGGACCAGTGCGTTGGAGACCAGGTTTTCGCGCTCGATGACGCCCAGGGTTGCGACACCGGCCGCGGCGGCGACGGCGTTTCCGCCGTAGGTGCCGCCCTGGGAGCCAGGCCATGCCTTGCCCATCAGTTCCGCCGAGGCGGCAATCGCCGAGATCGGGTATCCGCTGGCGAGGCCTTTGGCGGTGATGACAACGTCCGGGGTGATGCCCGCCCAGTCGTGTCCCCAGAACTTGCCGGTGCGGCCCACGCCTGCCTGGACTTCGTCCACGATGAGGACGATGCCGTGCCGGTCGGCACGCTCCCGCAAGCCCTGCAGGAAGGCAACAGGGGTGGGGATGTAGCCGCCGTCGCCGAGGACGGGCTCGATGATGAAGCCTGCCGTGTCACTGGGGCTGCTGATGCTGACCAGGAGGTGGTCCAGTTCCTTCAGGGCGAAGGCCACCGCTGTTTCTTCATCCCAGCCGTACCGGTAGGCGTGCGGGAAGGGTGCAACATGCACGCCGCCCATGAGGGGGGAGAACCCTGAGCGGAATTTGGTGCCTGCGGTGGTGAGGGAGGCTGCTCCCACTGTCCGGCCGTGGAAGCCGCCCTGGAAGGAAATGATGTTGGGCCGGCCGGTTGCCATGCGGGCCAGGCGCACTGAGGCTTCCACGGCTTCGGAGCCCGAGGTGGCGTAGAAGACGCTGTCCAGCCCGGTGGGCAGGAATTCTCCCAACTTTTCTGTGAGCTCGAGGAGGGGCTTGTGCATCACAGTGGTGTATTGGGCATGGACAATCTTGCCCACCTGTTCGCGGGCGGCAGCGACGACGTCAGGGTGGCAGTGGCCTGTGCTGGTCACTCCGATGCCGGTAGTGAAATCGAGGTACTTTTTGCCGTCGGTGGCGTGGATCCAGGAGCCGACTGCGTGATCAACGATGACCGGCGTTGCCTGCTTGAGGATGGGGCTAAGAGTTGCCATGGCTTCATACTTTCTCAAGAGATGTAGATTGTCAACAATTGGCGATCGTGATGAGTCGCCTTTGGTCCGACCGGACGGGGTCGGTTTAGGAGGTGAAGCGTTGGGGACGCACGAAGTCCAGGCCGTCAAAGGAGCGTTTACCCAAGGCCTCGTGGGCGGCAATCTCGCCGAAGCGGGTGGCGTTTTTGAAGCCTGCACCGGAGAAGCCGGTGGCGCAGTAGATTCTGCTGTCTTCCTTCAGTCGGCCGAGCAGCGGGTTGCTGTCCTTGGTGAAGAGGTCGGGAAATGCGTCGGAGCGCACGATATTGGGGATCAGGCCGGGGAAGAACTCGGTGACGGTTTCGATGGTTTCGGTGATTTCCGCCGGGGTGAGTTCCCTGGGTACGGTGTCCGGGGAAGGGGTTGGTGCTCCGCGGCCGTCCAGGGTGGCTTTGACGGTGACGCCGTCGACGGCGGGTGCCCCATACATGGACCGGTCCTCATGGATCCGGCTGAAGACGGGGAATTTCTCCGGCGTGAATTCGGCGGCGTCGCGGGCGACGAACCAGGTGAGGAAGATCCGCTTGGTTTGGGTTGCGGCTTTGAGGTGGTCGGGCATGAGGCGTTGGGACCAGCTGCCGGAGCAGACGATGACGTTCTCGTAGGTCCAGGACTTTTCGCCGGAGGTGATGAGGACGCCGTCGGTGGTTTCGGTGATGCTGTGGATTGGGGTGTTGGTGTGGATGGTGGCCCCGTTGGCTTGGGCGGCTGCGACGGCTGCGGTGACGGCGCGGTCGGTGCGCAGGGCGCCGGCGTGGGGGTCGTAGACGGCGACGTCGTCGTCCCGGAGGTTGTGCTGGGGGTAGCGTTCGGCCATATCCTCGCGGGTCAGGATCTGGTGCTCTGCTCCAGTGGTCCTGGTGGTGTCGAGGAGGGCTGAGAGGTAGGGGCCGTCGGCGGTTCCGATGGAGAGCCCGCCGCAACGGGTCAGGATGTTCTGGCCGGTTTCGGCTTCGAGTTCGGCCCAGAGGGTCCGGGAGCGTTCCAGGATGGGGTAGTAGCCGGGGTTGCCGCGGTAGATCATGCGGAACAGGCGGGTGTCGCCGCCGACGGCGCTTCGGCCGTGGGCGGGTGCGTGGGCTTCGAACCCGGTGACGGAGTCGGACAGGCGGGAGGCTTGCCAGAGGGCCATGGATCCGATGCTGCCCAGGCCGATGACTGCGAGTTTTCCGTCGGTCATTTAGATCACCTTGTCCAGGAAGGACTGGGTGCGGGGTTCCTTGGGATTGCGGAGGACTTCGCGGGCGTCGCCGCGTTCGACGACGCAGCCGTCGTCCATGAAGATCAGGGAGTCAGCGACTTCGCGGGCGAAGCCCATTTCGTGGGTGACGACGACCATGGTCATGCCTTTTTTGGCGAGGTCCTGCATGACGGCGAGGACTTCGCCGACTTTTTCGGGGTCCAGGGCGGAGGTGGGTTCGTCGAAGAGCATGATCTCGGGGTCCATGGCCAGGGACCGGGCGATCGCGACGCGCTGTTGCTGGCCGCCGGAGAGTTGGGCGGGGTAGTAGTCGCCGAACCCGGCCAGGCCGACGCTGGCGAGCAGTTCGTGCGCCCGTTTTATGGCTTGTTTCTTGTCCTGGCGTTTGACCAGGACGGGGCCGGCCATGATGTTTTCATTCGCGGTCATGTTGGGGAAGAGGTTGAACTGCTGGAAGACCATGCCGACCCGGGTGCGCTGCTCGGCAAGCTTCTTCGGGCGCAGGGCGTGGTAGGCGGTGTCGGTTTCGTAGTAGCCGAAGTCTTCGCCGTTGACTTTCAGGACGCCGGTGTCGACGGTTTCCAGGCCGTTGATGCAGCGCAGGACGGTGGACTTGCCGGAGCCGCTGGGGCCGATGATGCAGCAGATCTCGCCGCTGGCGATGTCCAGGTCGATGTCTTTGAGGACTGTTTTGGGGCCGAAGGACTTGCGGATTTTGCGGGCGTGAATGGTGCCGTCGGTACTCATCGGGCGATACCTTCCGGTGCTGTCAGGACAACCTTTTTCGCCTTCCGGGGAAGCCTGGAGGTTGAACGGGAGTATTTTTGTTCGAGCTTGGATTGCGGGTAGCTCAGGAGAAGGGTCATCACGAGGTACCAGAGGCTGGCGACCAGCAGCAGCGGGATGGTCTCGTAGGTGCGGGCGTAGATGAGCTGGGCGCTTTGGAGCAGTTCGGCGACGCCGAGCACGCTGACCAGGGAGGTTTCCTTGAACATGCCGATGAACTGGTTTCCGGTGGCCGGGATGATCGAGGGCATTGCCTGGGGAATGATGACCTTGCGCATCTTCATTCCCGCGCTCATGCCCAGGGAGTCCGCGGCTTCGATCTGGCCCTTGCCGACGGCGGAGAACCCGCCGCGGATGATCTCGGCCATGTAGGCGGCCTGGTTCAGGGTTAGCCCGATCAGGGCTGCGGTGATCGGGCCCATGATCGCGTTCGTGTCCACGGCCGTGCTGATGTTCGTGAACGGGATGCCGATGGTCAGGTTCGGGTACAGGGCTGAGATGTTGAACCAGAAGATCAGCTGGACCAGGACCGGGGTGCCGCGGAACAAGGTGATGTAGAGGCCCGCGGCGATGGAGACCGGCTTCACGTGAGAGGAGCGCATGACCGCCAGGAAAAGACCCAGCAGGGTGCCCAGGGCCATGCTGGCCAGCGTCAGGAAGATCGTGAGCATCAGCCCGCGCAGGATCGACTCGGCGAAGAAATACTTCCCGACCACGGCCCACTTGAAGTTGGGGTTGGTCAGGACGGAGACAAGGATCCCTATGCCCACGAGGATACTGAGGACCCATCCGGCGTACTCCGAGGGAGTCCGAAGCCGAAGACGCGGCTTCAGGGCTGCATCAGTGCTAGCCATCGTTGATCTGCTTCCTTTGTCAATAGCTGTGACCATGACGGACTCCCGCTAGTTCAGCTTGGCGTCGGTGATGGCCCCGGACTCCAGGCCCCAGTTCTGCAGGGACTTCTTGTACTCCGGGCTCTTAAGCACGGACTGGAGCGCTGCCTGCATGGCCGGGGTCAGCGGCGAGCCTTTCTTCAGGCCGATGGCGGTCAGGTCGCTGTTGCCGACGTTGACCTGGCCGATGATGGTGAAGGAGCCCGGCTGCTGCTTCTGGGCCCACGCGAGGGAGGTGGTGTCGTAAAGGACGCCGTCGATCCGCTTGGAGTGCAGCTGGGTCAGGGCCTCCTGGACGTTGGGCAGCGTCACGGCGTTGATCGCCGGCTGTCCCTTGGAGGTGCAGGTCTGCTCGCTCAGGGCCGGGAGGCGCTTGAGCTGGCCGGTCGAGCCCTGGGTGACAGCGATGTTCTTCCCGCACAGGGTCTCAACGGTGAGGTTCAGCGGGTTCCCGGCGGCTGCGGCCACGGAGTTGCCGGCCTTGAAGTAGTCGACCATGTCCAGGACCTTGAGCCGCTCTTCGGTCTTGGACATGGTTGTAGCGGTGAAGTCAAAGCGGCCGCCGTCCAGGCCGGGCACGATCGTGTCGAACTTCGTGTCCACGAACTTCAGCTTCAGATCAAGCTTCTTCGCAAGGAGCCGGGCAATGTCCGGGTTCAGGCCGATCGGGGTCTGGTTGTCCTCCGCGAGGAAGGTCGTCGGCGGGTAATGCAGGTCCATCGCGACGGTGAGCTCGCCCTTATCCTTGGCGGACTGCGGCAAAAGCTTGACCGCGGCCTCATCAGGCTTGATGCCCTCCGAGATGTCCGAAGTGTTCGAGGTCTTAGAGCTGTCCGCGGCAGTATCGCTGGCAGCAGTGCCTCCACAGGCGCTCAATGACAACAGGACGGCAAGGCCTGCGGCCGCTGTCTGTACTTTGCTGATGGTCTTCATGGTGCTTCCCTTCGAATGGTTTCAGCTGAACTGGATCGGCTGAAACGGGTGCAGTCTTACCTGGACCCTTCGCTCGTCTTGCCGTGCTGCCGGAAGAGGCGAAGGTGGTGCTTGGTGATTTTGGTGCGTGGTGCTTGGTGCGTGGTGCTTTGTGCTTCATGCGGTTTGTGACCCGGATCTCGTTCCGCATCCAACAGCAATGGAACGCGCTCGATCGCTGATTGTCAACAATTGACGATAAATAAAAACTGCTGATTTTCTGTTCGGTCCTGTTGAGAAGGAATCTCAGTAGAAACTGTTGACAATTGACAATTTTCGCGCCTACAGTCGAGAGCAACGGGCTGAAGACTCTTCCAGCCTGGAAGAAACCAGCAGCTCGGACCACATAGCGGATGGCCAGCAGCCCGGGCCACGCATAGAATTTCTAATGGACGGACGAATCATGGCAGAGACCAATTTCCGGCCGAAGTACATCTCTTTCGATGTCTACGGCACGCTCATCAACTTCGACATAGACCCGACCACGCGTCGCTTGCTGGATGGCCGCATCTCTGAAGAGCAGTGGCCTACCTTCAAGAAGCAGTTCCGCGGGTACCGGTTCGACGAGGTCCTTGGCGACTTCAAGCCTTACGAGCAGATCCTTCAGGATTCCTTTGACCGCGTGTGCAAGCGCTGGGGCATTGGACCGACCGAAGGCGCCGGTGCAGCGTTCGCTGAGGCTGTGCGCGGCTGGGTTGCCCACGAGGACGTGCCGGCTCCGCTGAAACTCATGGGCGATAACTACAAGCTGGTGGCTCTGTCCAACGCCGACGACAGCTTCCTGGACATCAGCATTCCCAAGCTCGGCGCCAACTTCCACGCCGTGCTTACTGCTGAGCAGGCCCAGGCCTACAAGCCCCGCTACCAGGCCTTCGAGTACATGCTCGATACCCTGAACGCCAAGCCTGAGGACTTCCTGCACATCTCCTCGCACACACGCTACGACATGCATCCGATGCACGACATGGGCTTCCGGAACCTCTGGATGCTGGACCGTGGCTATGACCCCATTGGCCCGGGCTACGACCTCAACATTGCTAAGTCCCTGGACGAGATCAACAAGCACCTCGGTCTCTAAACCGACTTCGAGGCGAAAGGTCAAACCGTGAAACTCATTCCTTACTGGCTGGACACAGCCGAAGCATCCGGAGACTACCGGCAGACTCCGGTACCCGAGAATGTCGATGTGGCAATCATCGGCGCCGGATTTACGGGGCTGTCCGCCGCCCTGGAATTTGCCAAGCAAGGCGCTAGCGTTGCCGTTTTCGAACGCCACACCGTGGGGTGGGGCGCGTCGGGCCGCAACGGGGGAATGGCGACGACCGGGTTGGCCATCAGCTTCAGCACCGCGGTCAAGCGCTACGGCGCGACGCGCGCCGTAGAGATGTTCCAGGAATACAACGACGCCATCGACACCATCGAGAAGCTCGTCCGTGACAATGGCATCGACTGCGACTACAACCGCTTTGGAAAGCTGTCGCTGGCCTTCCACAAGTCCCACTATGAGGGCTTCCTGAAGTCGCAGGAGAAGTTGGCCACCCTGGCCAACCACCATGTCACCGTGATCCCCAAGTCCGAGATCCACAGTGAAATCGGCACGGACTTCTACCAGGGCGCGATGATGGATCCGCTCGGGGCCGGTCTTCACGTGGGCAAGTTCGTTCATGGCCTGGCCGGAGTTGCTGTTGCCGCCGGAGCCGATATTTGCGAGAACGCTGCGGTGACCGAGTTGAAGAAGGTCTCAGGCACCGTGCACGACGTGCACACCACCCGGGGCATCACCCGGGCCAAGCAGGTCTTGGTCGCTACCAGCGGCTACACCGGCGGGATCACCCCATGGCTGCAGCGCCGCGTGATCCCGGTGGGCAGCTTCATCATTGTCACTGACCCGCTGCCCGAAGACGTGGTCAACCGCATCCTGCCCCACAGGCGGCAGGCCTCGGACAGCAAGATGCTGACCTACTACTTCCGGATCACCCCGGACAACAGGCTCCTCTTCGGCGGGCGCGCCCGCTTTGCGCTGTCCAGCCCGGACTCGGACGTGAAGAGTGCCGAGATCCTGCGCAAGGCCATGCTCGAACTTTTCCCCTACCTTTCCAATGCGAAGGTGGACTACATCTGGGGCGGACTGGTGGACCTCTCCATGGACCAGATGGTCCACGCAGGTGTCCACGACGGGCTCTTCTACTCGCTCTGCTACAGCGGACACGGGGTACAGATGGCAGCCCACATGGGCAAGAGGATGGCCCACTACATGGCCGGGGACAAGAGCGCCAACGTGTGGGAGGACCTGAAAAACCCGCCCGTGCCGGGCCATTTCGGCCCGCCCTGGTTCCTGCCGTTCATCGGCGCAGCCGCCAAGATCATCGACCGGGTCAAGTAGGCAAGGGTTAACATGACGCTATCCGCACCCCTCGCTGACGCGCGCCCGGAAACAGGGTACAGCCGGGCAGAAATCGCTAACCTTCCCGGCGGTGCCTTCTTCGAAGGCCAATGGCAGACCGCCGACATGATCCTGGAAATCCGGGACCCTGAAGACGGCATTCTGCTCGGCCGGGTCTGCTCCTCTTCGCCCCAGGACGTCCGTCGGGCAGTCGCCCACATCCACCGCCACCTACAGGGTGCAGAGTGGCCTCTGCGGTCCCGCAGACAGGCGTTGGAGACCGCAGCGCAGCTTCTCGCCGATCAATCCGGGCGATTCGCCAGGATCATCGCGGCGGAGAGCAGCAAAACCATCATCGAGGCGGAACGTGAGGTGCGGCGCTGCATTGAAACCCTGCGCCTTTCAGCTGCCGCCTCCGGAGAACTCACAGGGGAGACGCTGGGCTTCGAGGACAGCATGGCCGGTGCGGGCAAGATCGGCTGGTACAGCCGGAAGCCGGTGGGGATTGTTGCCGCGATTACTCCGTTCAACGATCCGCTGAACCTGGTGGCGCACAAGCTGGGCCCGGCCCTCATCGGCGGCAACGGCGTCGTGCTTAAGCCTTCCGGCCGTACCCCGCTGACCGGTCTGGCGTTTGTCCAGTTGCTGCTCGACGCGGGTGTCCCGTCGGGACGCATCGCCGCGATCGTCTCCGGGCCCGGCGTTTCCGAAGCGCTGGTGGGCGATGACCAGGTCGATCTGATTTCCTTCACCGGCGGTCCCCAGACTGCGGACCGCATCGCGGCGACAGCCGGAGCCAAAAAAATCCTCTCTGAACTCGGCGGCAACAATGCAACGATCGTCTGTTCCGACGCGGATGCAGTCCAGGCATCTGATGCCATCGTGGCCGGGGCGTTTGGTGTTGCCGGGCAAAACTGCCTGTCGGTCCAGCGCGTCTACGTGCACATCTCGCTGTTCGAGGAAGTACTCGAGCGGGTAACCCGCGGCACAAAGGCACTCAGAACCGGGCCGAAACTCGACCGCAGCACTGATGTTGGCCCGCTCATATCCGAGGCTGAAGCCAGGCGGGTCCAGGAATGGGTCGAAGAGGCCCAGGCCGCCGGGGCACGCATCCACGCCGGAGGGAAGCGCCGGAACGCCTACTATGAGCCGACCGTCCTGACCGATGTGCCGGCGGAGTGCCGGGTGATCCGTGAGGAAGTGTTCGGTCCGGTCGTCAGCATCATGCCCTTCATCAGCATCGCAGACGCCGTACATGCCGCCAACAGCTCCGACTACGGACTGCAGGCCGGCGTCTTTACACAGTCCATTGACCGGGCGCTGGCCATCGCGGAGAAGCTGCACGTGGGCGCCGTGGTGATCAACGAGACCAGCGATGTCCGCATCGATTCCATGCCCTTCGGCGGCTTCAAGAAGTCCGGTGTGGGGCGGGAAGGCGTCAGGTATGCCGTCCACGAGATGACGGAGCCCAAAAGCACCATAGTCAACCTCGGAGGATCGGGCGCCCGCTGGCAGCAGCTGCCGGGTGGCCTGCCGGAACGGAAGATATCATGAGCACCCACAAAATCGCTGTTATCCCCGGCGACGGCATCGGCAATGAAGTAGTGCCCGCGGCCATCGATTGCCTTGAGCGCATTGCGGAACTTCACTCCCTGGATCTGGAGTTCACGTACTTCGACTGGGGATCCGAATACTATGCCCGCCACGGCCGGATGATGGCCGAGGACGGGCTGGAGCAGCTCGCCAAGCACCACGCCATTTTCCTGGGCGCGGTAGGTTCGCCGGACGTTCCGGACACTGAATCGCTGTGGGGGCTGCTGATCCCGATCCGGCGCGAGTTCCAGCAGTACATCAACCTGCGTCCCGTGAAAACGCTCGACGGCGTTGCGTCACCGCTTGCGGCCAAGCATCCGATCGATCTCCTCATCGTCCGGGAGAACAACGAAGGGGAATATTCGGAGGTCGGCGGCCGCATGTACCGTGGGCTGCCTGAGGAAAGTGCCATGCAGACCACCGTCTTCACGCGTCTGGGCGTGCTGCGGGCGGCGCACTATGCGGCACAGTTGGCCGCGTCCAGGCGCGGGCAACTCACCTCGGCCACCAAGAGCAACGGCATCGTGCACACCATGCCGTTTTGGGACGAGGTCGTTGCCGAAACGGTTCGCGAGTACCCGGATGTGAAGCTCACCAGCGAGCTGGTGGATGCTTTGGCGGCGCACTTGGTCCTGAAGCCCTGGACGCTGGATGTCATTGTGGCATCCAACCTGTTCGGCGACATCCTCTCGGACCTGGGCAGTGCAGCGACCGGTTCCATCGGCCTTGCACCGAGCGCCAACCTGAACCCGGAGGGGGACCACCCGTCCCTCTTCGAGCCGGTCCATGGTTCGGCTCCGGATATTGCCGGGAAGGGCCTGGCAAACCCGGTGGGGCAGATCTGGTCGGGGGCGATGATGCTGGAGCACCTCGGCCATCCCGAGGCCGCCGCCCACCTGCAGGCCGCGTTCGAATCGGCGCTGCGGGACGGCTTCGGCACCCGGGACGTTGGCGGAACCTCGTCGACGTCGGAGTTCACGGCTGCGGTGCTGGCCGCCGGTGATTCGCTTGCCGCAGTCTACGCGGACAGCGCGGCCGCAACGCCAGCGGGATGACCGCCCCGGAGTGCAAGCGTCCCGTCGTGGCCGCCCTTTACCGGGAGGCGCTGCCGCCCCGCCTGGCCGAGGTCGAGGAGCTCGCGGAGGTCCGGCTGACCAAGGCCGGGGGTCTTGCGGAGGCTCTGGACGGAGCTGACGTGCTGTATCAGTGGCACTCGTTTTCCCCGGCTTTGCGGGAGAACTGGGGCGCCGCCTCGTCCCTGCAATGGGTCCATGTCACGGCGGCGGGGGTCAGCCAACTGATGTTTGACGAGCTGATTCGCAGCGACGTCACTTACACGAATTCCCGCGGTGTGCTGAGCCGGGCGATCGCGGAGTTCGCCCTCGGTTTTGTGCTGGATATGGCCAAGGATGCCCAGGGTTCGTTCCGGCTGCAGCAGCAGCAACGCTGGCAGCACCGGGTCACCCGCAAGATCTACGGGCAGCGCGCTTTGGTGGTGGGCACCGGGTCGATCGGCCGGGAGATCGCCCGGCTCTTCCGCGCCGTCGGCATGGACGTCGACGGCGCGGGCCGGACTGGCCGTTCCGGGGACGTGGACTTCGGCCGCATCCACTCGTCGGCGGACCTCGCCGGGATCGTCCACGGCTACGACGTTGTGGTACTCGCAGCACCGCTGACCGCTGAGACCAGTGGATTGGTCGACGCAGACGTCCTCGCCGCCATGAAGCCGTCCGCGTATCTGATCAACGTGGGCCGCGGGCCCCTGGTGGATACCGCGGTACTGACCGAAGCGCTGGCCTCGGGAGCGATTGCGGGGGCCGCCCTTGATGTGGTGCACCCCGAGCCGCTGCCAGAAGGCCACGCCCTGTGGGCTATGGAGAACGTCATCATCACACCCCATATGAGCGGTGACACGGACGACTATCTCGATGACCTCGGCAAGCTGTTCGTGGACAACCTGAAACGGTACTGCAGCGGCGAGCCCCTGGAGAACGTCGTGGACAAGGCCCTCGGGTTCGTCCCGGCTCCTGAGCCTTCCTTAGCCAACTAAACCCATCGATTGCTCCGTAAGTGCCGCTTCGAATGTTCAAAAGGGCGCTTGCGGAGCAGCCGGCACAAGGACTAGACGTGATAGACAAATGCACCCTGTTGGAAGCACCGGATAGCAGAACCGAGACTGACTTCATGGGCCCCCGGGAACTCCCTGCGGCCGCCTACTGGGGCATCCAGACCCTGCGCGCAGTGGAGAACTTCCCGATCACGGGCACAGCAATCTCAGCGTATCCTCAGCTGGTCCGGGCCCTGGCCCAAGTCAAGCATGCGGCCGTGCTGGCCAACTTTGACCTGGGCCTGATTGATGAATCCAAAAAGGAGGCCATTGTGCGGGCCTGCCGGGACATCGAAGATGGCCGTCTGCACGGCCAGTTTGTGGTGGATGTCATCCAGGGCGGAGCCGGAACCTCAACCAACATGAATGCCAACGAGGTTATCGCGAACCGTGCGCTGGAACATTTGGGGCTCGCCAAGGGCGAGTACTCCATGATCCACCCCAACGGGGACGTGAACATGGGGCAGTCGACCAACGACGTGTACCCCACGGCGATCAAGATCGCCACGATACAGGGGGCCAGCGAGCTGTTGGCCGCAATGGCGCATCTTTACGAAGCGTTTGCGCGCAAAGCAGTGGAGTTCGATGATGTGGTGAAAGTCGGCCGGACCCAGTTGCAGGACGCTGTGCCGATGACCCTTGGCCAGGAGTTCAGCACCTACGCGGTGATGGTTGACGAGGACGCACGGCGGCTCCGCGAGGCCTTGGTACACCTGCACGAGATCAATCTCGGCGCGACTGCCATCGGTACCGGCATCAACACTCATCCACGTTACGCCGTCGAAGCCTGCGCACACTTGCAGGGCATCACCGGGCTTCCAGTTGTGACAGCTGGCAACCTCGTGGAAGCAACCCAAGACTGCGGCGTATTCGTGCTGTTCTCCGGGATGCTCAAACGGGTCGCAGTGAAGCTGTCGAAGATCTGTAACGACCTGCGGCTATTGTCCTCCGGACCCCGTGCAGGCTTCGCTGAAATCAATCTTCCCCCGCGGCAGGCTGGCTCGAGCATCATGCCCGGGAAGGTCAATCCCGTCATTCCCGAAGTGGTGAACCAGGTGGCGTTTGAGGTCATAGGCAATGACCTGACCATCACCATGGCTGCAGAAGCCGGCCAGCTGCAGCTGAATGCGTTTGAGCCGATCATCGCCCGCTCCCTGTTCGACAGCTTGGCCCACCTCACCGCGGCATGCACAACGCTGGCAGAGCACTGCGTCGACGGGATCACCGCCAACAAGGAATATCTCCGCTCCCAGGTCGAAGCGAGCATCGGCGTCGTGACGATCCTCAACCCCCTCATCGGTTACGACGCGGCCACCTCCATCGCCCGGCAGGCGCTCTCAACGGGCCGCAGTGTCACCTCCCTCGTTCTGGAACGCGGGCTGCTCAGTGCCGACGAGCTCGAGCAGATCCTCCGCCCTGAGCACCTGGCAAACCCGCAAGCCCCCACCGCGCCCGTCCCGTCCAGCAATTAAGGAGGCATCATGCCCACCCTTGCCAAAGCCTTTGTCGCGACTTCGCCCACCACCCCCTTGGAACCCGGCAGCGTTGAACGCCGTGAGCCCGGTGAGTTCGACGTGCAGATCGCCATCAAATTCACAGGGATCTGCCATTCCGATATCCACACGGCACGTGGCGATTGGGCGAGCGTGAAATACCCGGTGGTCGTTGGGCACGAGATTGCCGGCGTCGTCGAAGTGGTCGGACCCAAGGTGACGCGCTATGCAGCGGGAGACCGCGTTGGCGTGGGCTGCTTCGTGGATTCCTGCCGTGACTGTGCCAACTGCCGTGCCGGCGAGGAACAGCACTGCCTCCGGGGATCCGTCAGCACCTACAACTCGGTGGGCCGGGACGGCCTGCCGACCGCAGGTGGCTACAGCACCAGCATCGTCGTGGACGAGAACTACGTGCTCCGGATTCCTGACGGCATTCCGCTTGAGGCCGCCGCACCCCTGCTGTGCGCCGGCATCACCATGTACTCGCCCCTGCGGAACTGGAACGCCGGGCCTGGGAAGCGCGTAGCCATCATTGGCATGGGCGGGCTGGGCCACATGGGCGTCAAGATCGCGGCTGCCCTGGGCGCTGAGGTCACAGTGCTCAGCCAGTCGCTCAAAAAGCAGGAGGACGCGCTCCGCCTGGGGGCGCAGCATTACTACGCCACGTCCGATCACACAACGTTCGACGTCCTGGCGGGTCACTTTGACCTGATCATCAACACGGTTTCCGCTGATATCGACGTCGACGATTACCTTTCGCTGCTGGCCTTGGACGGCACGATGGTTCTCGTGGGGCTACCTGCGAAGCCGCTTAATCAACGGGCCTGGTCACTGGTCAGCTTCCGGCGCAACCTCGCCGGATCCAAGATGGGCGGTATACGGCAGACGCAGGAAATGCTGAACTTCTGCGCAGCCCGCGGTGTCGGGGCAGAGGTCGAGGTCATTGCAGCGAGCAAAATCAACGACGCCTTCGACCGGGTTATCGCCAGTGATGTGCGCTACCGCTTTGTGATCGACGCAGGCACCTTCTAGAAGCTTTCAAAGCAAAGACGGAACGGCGTTCCCTTTGCCCGCTGAAGGTCCACTCGGCTATTGGGCAGCGTCCCGTGTGGTGGTGCGAACCCGATAGAGGCTGGTGGTTGCCGTTATGAAGAGATCGTGGCCATCCGGGCCGCCGAAGCACAGGTTCGACACCCTCTCTGGCAGGGGCAGGGTGGCAAGAAGCTCGGCGGACGGGGAGTAGACCTGCACCGAAGGCCCTGCCGAGGTCCAGATCCTGCCTTCTACATCCACCCGAAGGCCGTCGGCCGGGTGATTGTCGTCGAACGCGATGAAGGTGCCGGTAGCAGTGCAGGTGCCGTCGCTTACGTCGTACGCGGCAATTCTCAGCGGCACGCCGTGACTGGGACCAGCGGTGTCCGCCACGTACAGCACCGACTCGTCGGGTGAAAAGGCAAGTCCGTTCGGGTGGATCAAGTCTTTGATCGCGTCAGTGAGCGTGTCGGTTGCTGGCTCGTAGCGGAAAACGTAGCAACCGGCGTATTCCTGCTCGCCCTCGTGCCCCTCCACGGTGCCGGGCAGGATCCCGTAGGGCGGGTCGGTGAACCAGATCGTCCCGTCCCGGGCGATCACCACGTCATTGGGCGAGTTCAGCCGTCTGCTCCCGAAGGAATCGACCAGAGCGGTTACAGTCCCTTCGCGATCGCGCTCAATCCGGCGCTGTCCGTGACTGCACTGCACAACGCTGCCATCGGCGTCCAGGGTCCGGCCATTGGTGAACTCGACTCCCGTGGCGTACTCGCGGGTCATTCCCGTGGCAGGGTAGAACTCGAGTATGCGGTCGTTCGGTATGTCGCTCCAGCGCACGGCCTGGGATGAGGGCACCCACACCGGGCCTTCGGCCCACACGGTGCCGTTGAAGAGCCGCTCCACTCGGCCAGTCATCAGTTCTGGACCCATAGAATTTCCTCCTTTGATCCACCTAGTATTCCCGCCTGTCGCGGCGGAGCCTGCCACGGCACGCGCGCCTGCCGGTTTCAGCCGAGCATAAGAATTTCAGATGCGATTGCCCTGTTTTATGAGCTATGCAGATGCACTTGCCGCAAGTGAAGATGGATCAACCGTCACTTATGAGGGCCGCAGCAGCCGCGATTCCAGCCGGAATTCCCAAAGACGGGATCGGCAGCGCGCGACGTTCAATGTGCGTGGCGGAACGCTGTGGCAACTTTGCTGAAAATAGGAGATCCACATGATTAGCCAAGAGGTTGAGGTCCTCGTCGTAGGCGCAGGTCAAGCCGGGGTTGCGATGAGTGAGCATCTGAGCGAACGCGGGATATCGCATCTGGTCCTGGAGCGGCACCGTATCGCCGAGCGCTGGCGCACCATGCGGTGGGACTCCTTGGTGGCGAACGGGCCAGCCTGGCATGACCGCTTTCCGGGCTTGGCATTCACCGACATTGAGCCGGGGTCGTTCCCGTCAAAGGAGCAGGTAGCGGATTACTTCGTTGCCTATGCAGAGAAGATCGGTGCACCGATCCGCTGTGGCGTGGAGGTGACGTCCGTGCGCAGGAAAGTCGGCGCCCCCGGATTCCATGTGCAGACATCGGACGGGGACTTCGACGCACGCTACGTCGTGGCAGCAACGGGGCCGTTCCAGCGGCCGGTGATTCCCGCCGTCGTTCCCGAAACTGCCGACCTCGTGCAGATCCACTCCAGCTCTTACCGGAACCCGGCCCAGCTTCCGGAAGGCGCCGTTCTCGTCGTCGGTGCCGGTTCTTCGGGCGTGCAGATTGCCGCCGAAATCCAGCGCTCGGGCCGGCAGGTCTTCCTCTCGGTCGGTCCGCACGACCGTCCCCCGCGGAGCTACCGCGGACGCGACTTTTGCTGGTGGCTCGGGGTGCTCGGCATGTGGGACGCTTCCACCCCTGCGGCGGGCGCGGAGCACGTCACGATCGCTGTGAGCGGTGCAGACGGCGGCCATACTGTCGACTTCCGTGCCCTCGCCGAGAGCGGCATCAAGCTGGTCGGTCGAACGGAAGCGTTCGAGGAGGACGGAACCATGCACTTTGCCGGGGATCTTCGTACCAACATCACGAACGGCGACGCTCACTATCTGGGGCTCCTCGACGAAGCTGACGCCTACGTCGAGCGCAACGGCCTTGATCTCCCTGAGGAGCCTGAAGCCCGCACCCTGGGGCCAGATCCGGACTGCGTCACGGACCCGATCCTCGAGCTCGACCTCGCTGGCTCAGGTGTTGCATCGATTGTGTGGGCCACTGGCTTCGCCGTCGACTACAGCTGGTTGCAAGTGGACGCGTTCGATGAAAAGGGCAGGCCGCGGCAGCAACGCGGAGTCTCCACCGAGCCTGGCGTCTACTTCCTCGGGCTGCCGTGGCAGTCACGCCGCGGCTCCAGCTTCATCTGGGGCGTTTGGCACGACGCCAGGTACGTCGCTGACCAGATCGCCATCCAGCGGAGCTACCTGGCCCACAACGATCGGCACGCGCTGGTTTCGAGCGGGGCCGTCTGACGCCACGGGCACAGGGGGAGCGAACACAAGCAACAGCGAAAGGGACCATGCCACGGAGGCATGGTCCCTTTCGCTGTTGCTCTTGCTGCTGCTCCCTGCGGGGGATACCGGCGGGAAAGGACCCCACCGTAGGGGAGTCGAGCAAGAAGAAGCACACAGAAAGGGCCCGGTGCGTGGAACATGATCCACGCACCGGGCCCTTGGTAATGAGGTGCCCGACGTCAGCCCAACCCGGCCAAAGACCTCGGTGAAAGAGCATCCTCCATCTTCTGCTCGCTAAGCAGTCCACGCTCAATCACCAGGTCCGCAATGCCTCGATGGGAAGCCAGTGCCTCCTTGGCCAGCTCGGCCGCGGCAGCGTAGCCGATCAAGGGGGCAAGACCGGTGACGACACTTATCGAGTCGAGCATTCGCTGCTGCAGCACCTGCGTGTTCGCTGTGATGCCATCGACGCAGTGGGTCCGGAGCTGACGGCAAGCAACTCTGAGCCAGGCAATCGACTCAAGAAGCGAGTCAGCAATGACTGGCTCGAAAGCGTTGAGCTGAAGCTGGCCGGCCTCCGCGGCCATGGTCACCGTTGCGTCGGCGCCGATGACCCGGAAGGCAACCTGGTTGACCATCTCGGGGATGACCGGGTTGACCTTGCCGGGCATGATGGACGACCCCGCCTGCACGGCGGGCAGGAAGATCTCTGCGAATCCCGTCTGCGGGCCGGAGGAAAGCAGTCGAAGGTCGCTGCAGATCTTGGAGAGCTTCACTGCTGCCCTCTTCAGCACACCGGAGACGAGCAGGAAGACTCCGGTATCGCTGGTGGCCTCTACGAGGTTGGCCGCGGAGGTCTGCTGCAGGCCCGTGATCGAATTGAGCTCACGAATGACGGCTTCCCGGTATCCCGGGGGAGCCGTAATGCCGGTACCGATGGCGGTGGCCCCAAGGTTGGATTCCCGCAGATGCGGAAGGAGCTCGATGAGCCTGTGCCCGTCCTCGCGCAGGGTTTCGGCGAATGCCCCGAACTCCTGGCCCATGGACATGGGCACCGCATCCTGGAGTTGGGTGCGGCCTACTTTGATGATGCCGGCGAACTCCGCAGCTTTGGCATCGAATGCCCCTATGAGCCTGCTGTGCTCGGCACAGAACTCCGAGATTTCCCGCTGCAGTGCAATCTTGATCGCCGTAGGGTACACGTCGTTGGTGGACTGGCTACGGTTAACGTCATCAATGGGGTGCAGTGCAGCGTAGTCGCCCTTGCGGTGACCCATCAGTTCCAGGGCGCGATTGGCTATCACCTCATTGGCGTTCATATTTGTGCTTGTCCCCGCGCCACCCTGGATGGTGTCGACGACGAACTGGTCGTCGAAGAGCCCGTCCATGACCTCACGGGAGGCCCTTTGTATGGCGGCAGACTTGTCCGGTTCAAGAAGCCCGAGGCTTTCATTGGCACGGGCTGCTGCATACTTCACAGCACCGAGGCCCCACATCATGGAGCGCAGGGTGCCTATGGTCCGTCCGCTGACCGGGAAGTTGTCTACCGCCCGCAGGGTGCTGATGCCCCAATAGGCATCGGCCGGGACATCAGCGTCCCCGAGGCTGTCGTGCTCCCGCCGCGGTCCCGCAACGGAGGAGGGAAGTTGATCTGTCATGGTCCTGTTCCGTAGAAGTCCATAAGTGCAAAAACCCTGGCCACTACGCGGACAGGTAGTCCAGCGCAGTCAGCGCCAGAGCCGCAGCGCCGTCATGGATGGCAAGGTTGGCTGCCTCTCCAACGCAATGGGCGGCGAACTCGGGTTGGTGGTTGGCAGCAGGGAAGCAGCCGAGCCCGATATAGGGGTGGATGGCCGGAACCACTTGGGACACGTTTCCCATGTCGGTTGAGGCCCGGTTCATGGTCGCCTGCTCCGGCGGTGCGCTGAAGTCCCGGCCAAGTGATTCCGCATGCCTGACATACAGCTCCAGCGCCCGCAGGTCCGTACGGAACTCCGAGTACGGTTCCGATTCCGGGATTACTGACAGCTCGCAGCCGGACGCCAGCGCGCCGGCCTCGAAGCAGCGGTGGATCCGCTCTTCGAGCTTGCCCAGCTGGCCGAGTGATTCCGCACGGACGTACCAGCGGCCCTCGGTCTTTTCAGGTATTGCGTTGGGGGCTTCACCGCCGCGCGTTTGGATGCCGTGGACGCGGGTGCCGGCGGGCAGTTGCTGGCGGAGGAGACCCAAGGCGACCTGGGCGATGATGAAGGCGTCGTTGGCATTGACGCCTTGGTCGGGATATGCGGCAGCATGAGCTGACTTACCCCGGTATTCCACGTGGTTGTGGGCCACTGCGTAGGGACGGGCCTCGGCGGAGTCGACGGGGCTTGGATGCGCCATCATGGCCAGATCCAACCCAAGGAAGGCACCCTTCTTGAGCAGCTCGATCTTCCCGCCGCCGCCTTCCTCCGCCGGCGTTCCGTAGAGTTCCACGGTCAGGTCCCGCTCAGCGGCAAACTCTGTCAGCGCAACAGCGGCGCCGCATGAGGTGGCGGTAATGATGTTGTGGCCGCACGCGTGCCCGAGGCCGGGAAGTGCGTCGTACTCGGCCATGAGCCCGATGCGCCGTGCGCCGTTTCCGAAGACGGCCCGAATCGCGGTGGGGAAGCCCAAGTACTCCTTCTCCACCTTGAATCCGTGCGACGCCAGGTAGTCTGCGGTCCACCCTGCGGCGCGGTGTTCCTGCCAGCCGAGTTCCGGGTTGGCGTGAAGTGTTTCGGAAAGCCGGGTCAGGTCCGCGTGCTGGGCGGTGACGGCCGCCAGCACCCGGGTGCGCTGACCGGGCAGACCGGCCGGACTCGTCGCGGTAGCAGGTTCAGCGCTCATCGCCGGCCACTCCATAGCCAACGGATGACGCCGGGTCGAGCCCGCGGATCACATAGTCCTGCCGCTGCGGGAGCCAGACCTGCAGGAGTTGCTCGAGCTCCGTGATGGGGTCCTCATGCCAGTCCACCCGCAGGTCGGTGTCCCGCCACCCGTGGCCGGAGACCACGGAGAGGCCGGCCGAGCGCACCGGTCCGGCCTCACCGCCAGCTGCCTCGGCCGCACGAAGGGCGGCCATGAGCCGCACTTCCAGTTCCCCTGAGGTGGCTTCAAATGCGTCGCAGAGAGCCTGGGCAACGCCCTGATGCGCGAGCATGTTGCCGGCGGCAACACTGCTTGGACTGCGGCCCTCCCCGAACACGCCCAGGGTGTGTGCCCCGCTGAATACGGCGGACCCGCCTTTGGCGTCCAGGACCACCAGCTGCCGGTAGTCCACCGCAGGTGATTCCTGCACGACGGCGTCAACCGCCTCTTGTGCGGAATAGCCCGCTTGAAGCCGGTCAAGCAGGGCATAGCCCAGCCGGGGATCAGTGATGTTCTGGGAGCTGACTGCGCCGACGCCGTCACGCAGGTGCGCGCAGCGTGCGGCGACGGCGGGCGAGGACGAGGATACGGCGATGCCAAACCTGCCTTGCCCGTCTGTGGCAGCGATGCTGAAGGTCATGCCTGCCCCTCCGCCGAGAGCACTGCTGTGGCATCAATTTCCACGAGCCATTCCGGGCGCGCCAGTGCCTGGACAACGATTCCGGTTGATACCGGGAACACGCCCTTGAGCCATCGGCCCATGGTCCGGTAGACCGTTTCCCGGTAGCGCGGGTCGACGAGGTAGACGGTCACCTTGACGATGTCTTCCAGGCTGCTGCCGGCCTCCTTGAGCAACATGTCGATGTTGGCCATGGCCTTTTCCGTCTGGGCTTCGACGTCGCCGATACCAACAGATTCGCGCGTGTCCAGATCCTGTCCGATCTGGCCCCGAAGGTAGACCACGCCGTTGGCGACCACTGCTTGGCAGAGGTCGTTGTCCAGGTTCTGCTCGGGGTAGGTGTCTTTCGTATTAAAAGTGCGGATACGCTGGTGCTTCACGTGGCTGCTGCCTTTCAGTCCTGTTTCTAGCGGATGCTCGTATCCTTCAGCTTCCTGTGAGGGCCTGAATCTGTCCAACAGTTCTTTTAGAAGGATTGCATCGGTAATTCCGATCTAACGGGTATCCTCGTCCCATGGATGTGACACTCACCCAATTGCGCTATTTCGTGGAAGCGGCGGCACAGCTGTCCATGACAGGCGCGGCAGCACGGCTCAACGTGGCGCAGTCCGCCGTATCCGCTGCGATCGCCCAGCTGGAGCGCCATGTCGGAACGCAGTTCTTCATCAGGCAGCGCTCCAAAGGTCTGGTACTGACGCCCGCCGGCGAGCTCTTTGTTCGGGACGCCCAAGCGATCCTCGCGCAGGTTGAAGAAAGCATTGATCACGCCCGCGGAGAACACCAGAGCGTTGCCGGCCGCATCCGCATTGCGTGTTTCAGCACCCTTGCGCCGTTCCTGCTCCCTGGCGTCCTGACCAAGCTGCGGGAAGACCACCCCGCCCTTGAAACGGAAGTCATCGAGACCGATACCCTGGGGTGCATCAATGCGTTGCTCAGCGGGCAGGCAGATTTGGCACTGTGCTACGACCTTGACCTGCCGGACGTCATCGCCACATCCGTGGTGGATACGGTCAGGCCCTATGTGGCGCTTCCCCCGGACCACAAACTCGCCGGTGCGAAGAGTGTTGCATTGTCGTCGCTGAGCGGCGAGTCATTCGTGTTGCTGGATCTGCCGCACACCCGCGACCTCATGCTTTCAATCGCCCGTCTGGGGGGCCAGGAGCCGGACATCCGATTCCGCTCGGCCAGCTATGAAACCGTACGTACCTTCGTGGCCCGGGGGCTGGGCTATTCAATCCTTCACCAGCGGCCCCAGCACCAGCTGACCTACGACGGCGGCCAGCTGGCCGCCGTCGAAATCCGCGACGACGTGCCTGAACTGAAGACCGTCCTGGCCCACCTGAAGTCCCACCGCCCAACCGCGCGGGTCCGGGCGGTAGCCCAGGCCGTAAGGCATCAAATAGTTGAGGCGAGATCCGCACGCTCATAGCACCGCACAAGTGCATCTGATTAGCAGATGCAGTTCGCATGGAAAATCTATTCGACAGATTTTGGGATGCCATTCGACAATGGTTTATGCCAGCATTCAGGCGTGACCCAAGTCACGCGTTCTGGTGGCGCGGCTCTGCAGGTCGGTCAACGTCGACCACCGTGGGCTCGCTCTCCCCATCCCAGCATCGGATCTTTTCCTCCAGGAGGAACTGTGAACACCAATAAAATCGAGGGGCAGATCAGCCGGAAGGGCTTGCGCACCAGCGT
Organism: Arthrobacter globiformis; assembly: GCF_030817195.1. Lineage (NCBI taxonomy): Bacteria > Bacillati > Actinomycetota > Actinomycetes > Micrococcales > Micrococcaceae > Arthrobacter > Arthrobacter globiformis. Next base: position 2,892,674 of record NZ_JAUSYZ010000001.1, read on the forward strand.
TGCTGCCGGTTCCATCGGCGTCTTCGTCCACTGGTTTGAGTGGGCCATCTACGCCTATCTCGCCTCCACCATTGCCGTCGTCTTCTTCCCCCAGCAGGACAGCACAGCAGCGCTGCTTTCCGTCTTCGCGGTCTTCGCCATCAGCTTCGGCGTCCGCCCCTTGGGCGCCCTCGTCTTCGGAACACTGGGCGACAGGATCGGGCGTAAGAAGACACTGTCCATCGTCATCCTCTCCATGAGCGCGGCGACACTGGTGGTCGGGCTCCTGCCTACCTACGACGCGATCGGCCTGTGGGCGCCCGTCCTGCTCGTCGCAGCCCGTGTGGTGCAGGGGCTCGCCGCGGGCGGCGAATTCGGCAGCGCGGCGGCGTTCCTCGCAGAGTACTCGCCCAGGAAACACCGCGGATTCGGTGTCAGCTGGCTCGAGTTCGGCAGTCTCCTTGGCTTCCTGGCGGCGTCGCTGGTGGTCTTCGTCCTGACCAGCGTCATGGACGCCCAAACCATTGCCGACGGCGGCTGGCGGATTCCTTTCCTGATCGCAGTTCCTATGGGCATCATCGGCTTCTACATCCGTTCCAAGATCGAAGACACTCCCGAATTCCGCTCACTCGAGCAGCTCGACAACATCCCCCAGAGCCCGGTCAAGGAAGTGTTCACCCGGCACTGGAAGCAGCTCCTGCAGATGAGCGGCCTGGAAATCATGATGCACGTGACCTTCTACGTGGTCCTCGTTTACCTCCTGACCTACCAGGAAAAGGTCTTGGGCTTCGACGCCGGCACGGCCGCCCTGCTCTCCACCGCCGCATCCGTGGCTGGGCTCATCCTTGTACCGTTGGTGGGAGCGCTTTCTGACCGGATCGGCCGGAAGCCACTACTGATCGCGGCGGCCATTTCCCTGGTGGTGCTGGCATATCCGCTGTTCCTGATCATGCACTCCGGCACGTCCTGGGCGGGCATCGTCAGCACCATCGGCCTGGGCATCATTTTGGCCCTTATCCTCGGAGTCCATGCGGCAGCGGCAGCGGAACTTTTCCCCACCCGGACACGGCAGACCGGCCTCTCGGTTGCCTACAGCATCACCGCGGCCATCTTTGCCGGCACCGTGCCGTACGTCCTGACCTGGCTCATTGCCCAGACCGGCAACGAAATGATGCCTGCGTTCTACCTCATTCTCGTTGGTCTGATTGGGCTGGCTGCCGTACTGAGCATGAAGGAAAGCAACGGCAAGGACCTTCTGGGAGAAGAGGACATCCAAACGGCACCCCGCCACACCGCGCCGGCCGCCAACACGCCTATTCGTCACTGACACAACCAACAAGCAATCCGTAGCCCGGGGCTCAGAATCTGAACCCCGGGCTGCGGATTGTCCGGTGCCTCACGAGCCAGGCTGGCCGGAGGCGAGCCGTGCCAGTGCCCGCTCCACCAGATGACGCTGCCGCGAGCCTGTGACGGCATCCGGATCCAGCATGGCTGTCACGTGCAGGCCCATCATGATGTTCAGCAGCTCATCGGCGACGGCATCCGGATCGGCCAAAGGTTCGCATTCGCCGTCGTGCTCTGCCTGGGCGAGGAAGCCCATCACCAGGCCGCGCCAGTGCAGCAGTGCGTCCCGCCCGACGGCGCGCAGCGCGTCCTCCGTCTGCGCGCGTTGCCAGAAGGACACCGCCACGCGAGCTTCGACCACGGTGAGGGGATCCGCCGGAATGATCTCCAGGCAGAGGCTGCGCAGCGCCGAAAGACCCCGGCGGCCGGCAATGCCTGCGGCGATCCGTTCGTTGGTGCGCTCGCAGATCAGTTCGTACGAAGCCAGCAGCAGGGCGTCCTTGTTGGGGAAATAATGGGCCAGCACGCCCGGTGCCGCGTACCCGCATTCCCGCGCAATGTCCCGCATGCTGGCGTTCTCGATGCCCTGCCCCGCGATCAGCCGCCACGTGGTCTCGATGATGGAACGTCGCCGTTCCTGGTGATCGACCAAGCGGGGCATGCTGCTCCTTCGTTCGCGGCGGTTCATGGCTGGGACCGTGAGCACCCTACCACCGCGGGGACGCGCCAGCGCGCCCCCGCGGCGTGGACCGGTCTCAATGCCCGCAGGTTCAGTGTCCGCAGTGGCCCTGCCCCCCGGTGCCAGGACCGGAATGCCCGACGGCGGTGCCTCCTGGGGCGGTATTCGCGCCTTCGCTTCCGGTGCCGCAGTGGCCCGCAGCCGACGGCGGCACGTTCAGCGTCGGGTTCCCGTCGAAGAAGCCGTGCGGCTTCAAGGTGAAGCCGGTGGTGTCCACGGGCATGATGGGCCAGTCCTCCGGGCGGGGGAAGTGGGTCAGTCCGAAGGAGTGCCACACCACCAGGTCCTGCCCGTCGATGTCGCGGTCCTGTGCCACGTAGGCGGGAAGCCCTGCGCCGCCCGGGTGTTGGTTGACGAAGTCGCCTGCCGCGTAAAGCTCCTCCTCCGCGTGCCGTGTGACCCAGAGGTGGTGCCGGGCGAATGCTGCCCGGGATGCGATCGAGGAATCGTCCGCCATTGCCAGGGTGGGGTTGCCTTCAGGGTAGAGCGTGTAGCCCACCGGGTGGCCGAGGTGGTTCAGCGAGTCCGGGTTGCTGATGTGCCAGACGCGGCCTTTGGCGCCATCGGCGTCGCGCACGGCAACAGACTCGCGGGCCAGCAGGGTGCGCCTCTGTGTGAAGGCATTGCCGTGGGGGTTACCCGGGCCCTTCGGCAGGCGCACGAGGTCCAGTTCCTCAACACGGTTCGCGTCGCCGTCGATCATCATGTCCAGCCGGGCGCTGAAGAGGTGCTGGTGGTATGGAGCGCCAAGGCCCGGGGCGATCTCGGACGCGTAGGCGTATTCCTTGTCCGGGAGCGCTGCCGTGAACACGATGCCCGTTGCCTTCGCTTCGAACTCGATGGTGCCGTCCAGGTAGAGGTACCAGTAGAAGCCGTAGTCGTAGTTGCCCACGGTGGTGAAGAAGGAGACCACCAGCCGGCGGTTGCGGCGAACCTCGTTGGAGCCGGCCCACTCATCCGTGTGCTTCCAAAGGATTCCTGTGTCTTCCTCGTGGATGCAGATGCCGTTCTCGATGGTGCGTGGGTTGCCAAAGTCATCGGCCACGACGGGGGACATGTAGGTGATGTCGCCGAGGCACTCGCAGCCGAGCTTGAGTGAGTTCGCATCACGGCCCACCAGGTATTCGCCGGAGTCGAAGTAGTTCTGCCAGCTCCTGTAGGGGGAGGGGTCGCCATACGGGACCACCATTTCGGAGATCGATGCGCGGTGGATTACCGGGCGCCTCCGGCCCTGGTGGGAATGGTGGAGTTGGTGGAGCACCAGCCCTTCGCGGGCGTCGAAGCCTACGCGCAGGTCCCAGCCGGCCCAGGAAAGGTGGTTGCCTTCCAAGGTGAAACTGGGGCCCTCGGGCTGCGTGATCTCGATCGGCAACAGGTCCGTGCGGAGCTCGCCGTGGATCGCGGGGTCCGTGTAATTGCCGTTGACCTCCGGGACCGGGACGGGGCCGTCGTCGATCAGGTGGTTGACCCGCCGGTTCTCCACATCCACGAAGGCCACCAGGCCGTCGATCGGATGTGCCCAGGGGTGGTCTGCGGGGTGGTCCTGGCGGAATCCGAGGCCGCGCAGAAGCCGCTTGCCTTCCTCATTCCCGTACTCGAATACGCCCGCTGACAGGGGAGCGACGCGCACCTGTGCCGGGGTCAGGCCGCGGGCTGCAAGGGCTGCGTTCCACTGCGGGTCTTCGGCCAGGATTTCCTCGATGATCCCGAATTCCTCCAGGAGAACCGGCAGCTGGCCATCGATTTCCGGGTTGAGTTCACGCCTGTCCACGACGAGGCCGGTGGTCAGGGAAAGGCGGACGTCCAGGGACCGGGATTGCGATGCGTCCCAGAGCATGGCCCGAACAAGGCGGAGGCCACAGGCGACGTCATTTTGGAGGGCGGTCTTCGGGGGCTCGATCAGGCCGAGGTAAGCGAAGCGGGTGGACTCGGCCACGAGGCCGGCATCTGCCAGGATCCGGCGGGCCTCGTGGATTTCCTCGGCCGAGAGCTGGTCAAGCGGGTGCTGCGCTGCAGCCTGCGCCAACGCGGCCTGCACCGGCGGAGTCGAGGGGGTGGTCTGAAGGGTCATGGCACTTCCTGAAGTCGAATTTTGATGGTACAACTGTTCAACCAACGCTTTGATGTTACCCACCTCACAAGCCCGGCGTAAAGTCCTGACCCACATCACGCCGGCAGCCAGGAGAACCATGGACCAGCGCACCGGCCCTCGCCTTGGGCGCTTCCCGAGTGCCCTCGTTCCAGCGGGCATCGTTCCCGCCGGCATTGTCGGCACTGCCGCTGCCGGCATTGTCGGCACTGCCGCTGCGGGCAGTGCCGGTGCCCACGTGGTGGCAGCCGCCAGCGGCCCGCCGGGTGCGATGGGCTGGTGGATGGCCGCCATGGGCGCCGCCTGCCTGGCCTGCGCCGCCCCGATGGTGGGCGGGCGCCTCTGCGCCGGGCGTGCTGCCGGGCACCTGTTGGCGATGAGTGCCGCCATGATCCTCATCCACATGGTCTTGCTGCTGGCGCCCGGCGCCGCGGGCCATCATGGCGATGGTGGCCCCCCATCATTGCCGGGCCATGAGCAGGACATGCTCGCCCTCATCGCCGTTGAACTGCTTTGCCTCATGAGCGCGTCAGCGGCCCTCTGCCTGGTCCGGTGCAAGGCGCCCGGAACTGGCGGCACCGCAGTCCGTGCCGCCGTCGAACCCTAACAACCACGTACTGAACCGCCCCCGAAAACCCCAGGAGCCACTATGAACAGCACTTCCGCCATGCTTTCCGTTGACTGGCAGGGCCGGGCGAACGCCCTGGCCATCGATGGCAGGGCCTTCATCGCCGGCCGCCGCACAACCGCCAGCGGGCAACATTCACGGCCCACCACCAGCCCCATTGATGGCCGCGTCCTCGCTGAATTGGCTGCCGGCGGTCCCGCCGACGTCGATCGCGCGGTGGCTGCCGCGCGGCGCGCTTTCCCGTCGTGGTCCCGTATGGGGGCCGAAGGGCGAAAGGGTTTCCTGCTGGCGCTGGCCGCGCTGATGGAGCGGCATGCCGACGAACTGGCACTCCTGGAGACATTGGACAGCGGGAAGCCGATCCTGCAAACCACCAGCGTGGATGTGCCTGGTGCCATTTCCACGCTTCGCTGGTACGCGGAGGCGGCGGACAAGCAGAGCGGGGAACTGCCTGCCGTCCCGCCCGGGGCTACCGCGTTGGTGACGCGCGAGCCGTTGGGGGTGGTGGCCGCCATTGTGCCGTGGAACTTCCCGCTCGAAATCGCGGTTTGGAAGCTGGCTCCGGCGCTCGCCGCCGGAAATACACTCGTGCTCAAGCCGGCCGAGCAGACATCCCTGAGCGTGTTGCGCCTCGCCGAATTGGCCACTGAAGCCGGGCTGCCGGACGGAGTCCTGAACATCGTCACCGGCACGGGCCGGGAAGTTGGCGCGGCGCTGGCGCACCACATGGACGTCGACGCCTTGGCGTTCACCGGATCGACCGCCGTCTCCCGAACTCTGCTGGCGGCCTCCGGTCAGAGCAACCTCAAACGGCTCAGCCTCGAAGCCGGGGGCAAGAGTTCCAACATCGTCTTTGCGGACACGGCCGACCTCGCCACGGCCGCAGCAAAGGCAGCCTTCGGCGCCTTCTACAACCAGGGGCAAGTCTGCTCTGCCAACTCGCGGATCCTCGTCCAGCGCGATGTCCATGACGAGTTCGCTGCGTTGCTGGCGGACGCCGCGGCCGCCTTTCGGCCGGAAGATCCTCTCGCGGGCTTGGCAGGCAACGGTGCGCTGATCAGCAGCGCGCACGCTGACGACGTCGAAGGCTGGATCGTGCGCGGCCGCGCCGAAGGTGAGGTGCTTTTCGGAGGTGAACGGCGCGAGATCCGGGGCTCTGACGCCTATCTGGAGCCTACGCTGCTGGGTGGCCTTGCGGCTGGGCACGATGTCCACCGCGAGGAGATCTTCGGGCCCGTGGCTGTGTTGCACGCCTTCGACACCGAGGACGAGGCGGTGCAGCTGGCGAACGCCACAGACTATGGATTGGCGGCGTCCTTGTGGTCCTCGGACCTGTCCCGGGCCCACCGGGTGGCGGGGGAGTTGCTCGCCGGAACGGTCTCCGTGAACACTGTGGACGCGCTGGGCAACACCACGCCTTTCGGGGGCTTCAAACAGTCCGGCTTCGGCCGCGATCTGTCCCTGCACGCCTTCGAAAACTATACGGCGCCAAAGACCACGTGGATCCAGTTCGACTGAGGAACTGCATCTGAAAAATCGCTGACGTTCATCGTGATTCTTTAGTTTACGTGATGCAGCTCACAAGCCTACGCTGCAAGCACCCCTCCACAGCCATAAGGACACCCTCCATGAAATCGATGCTCCGTTCAGGACTCTTCGAAATCGAACAAGAGTCCATCGCTCCCATCCCGGCCGAAGCGCGGCACGGCCGCTCCCGGGAGCTCTTCACCATCTGGTTCGGCATGAACATGACCCCGCTGACGGTTGTCACCGGCGCGACGGCCACCACCCTCCTTGGCCTTCCCATGGTCAGCTCCATCATCGCAATCCTGCTGGGCCACGCACTCGGCGGAATCGGCATGGCATTGCACGCCGCGCAGGGGCCGCAACTCGGTGTCCCGCAGATGTTGCAGGCCCGCGGCCAGTTCGGTTCACGGGGCGCCAGCCTGATCGTGCTCGTGGCGATCCTGATGTTCGTGGGGTACTTCTCCTCGAACCTGATCGTCTCTGCGGATTCGATCACCGCCCTGCTGCCGGACGCCAGCGGAACCGCCATGATCATCGGTTGTGCCGTTCTCAGCTTCGTCATCGCGGCCTTTGGCTACAACCTGGTCCGGAAGGTGACGGCACTGGGTGCCTATGTCGTGGGAGCCCTGGTGCTCGTTTCTTTTGCTGCACTGCTGGCAGGGGGCGACTTTTGGGCCCGGATGAACCATGGTGAATTCACCTGGACGGGCTTCCTGGCCATGCTGGCCATCGGCATCGTGTGGCAACTGACGTACGCGCCGTATGTTTCGGATTACTCGCGCTATATGCCGGCCAGGTCCGGCACGCGGGGCGCTTTCTGGGGCACGTACCTAGGCTGTGTAGTTTCCAGTGCCCTGTTGATGATTCTCGGGGCCGGCGTCGGGATAGCAGTAGACGGCGTGGATACGATGACCGGGCTCAACGGCATCCTCGGTCCAGTGCTTGGCGCCGCAGTCCTGGTGGGTTTCGCCTTGGTAGCCGCCGCCGGAAACTCCGTGAACGCCTACTGCAGCGCCCTGTGCGCACTGACCCTCGTGGAGACCTTTGCCAGCGGCTGGCGCCCCGGCGCCAAAGCCCGCCTGGTGACCTCGCTGGTGCTGCACGTTCTCGGCGTGACCCTGGCCTTGGCTGCCGCCACGAGCTTTGCGTCGTCCTACTTCAGCTTCCTCAGCGTGCTGCTGTACGTGCTGATCCCGTGGTCCGCCGTCAATCTGGTGGACTACTACGTCATCCGCCACGGCTCGTACGCAGTGGACGAGTTCTACGCCGCCGATGGCGGCCGGTACGGGCGCTGGAATGCCGGTTCCCTGATCGTCTTTGTCATCGGTGTTCTTGCCCAGGTCCCGTTCATGGCCACTCCCTTCTACACAGGTGCCGCGGCAGAGGCGATGGGCGGCATCGACGTTGCCTGGCTCGTGGGACTCGGTGTCAGTTCTCTTGCCTACATGGTGATCGCCCGCACCGCGCCGGCTTTGGTGCGCCTGAATTCCGGTTCCGCTGAACCCCAAGTCCTTGGAAAGTAGTTTCATGACCCACGCAGATTGGATCTTCTCCAACGGTCCCGTGCACACCATGGACCCTGACCATCCCCGCACTGACGCCGTTGCTGTTGCTGACGGCAAAATCCTAGCCCTCGGTGCCGACGCCGCATCCTGGCGCGGGCCCGCTACCGAGTTCATTGACCTGGCCGGGAAAGCACTGCTCCCCGGCTTCCAGGACGCGCACGTGCACCCCCTGGCGGGCGGCCTGCAGCTGCTCGGCTGCGATCTCTCCGGCGTCCATTCCCTGGACGAGTACCGCGCTCTGATCGCGGACTACGCCCGCGCCAACCCTTCCGTCGAGTGGGTACAGGGTGCCGGCTGGTACGGCGACGTGTTCGACGGCGGCTTTCCGCGCCGCGCACTGCTGGACGAGCTCGTACCAGACCGGCCCGCGTTCCTGATCAGCCACGACGGGCACGGTGCCTGGGTGAATTCACGTGCGCTCGAGCTTGCCGGAATCACTGATACGACGCCCAATCCGGACGGCGGCATCATCGCCCGTGACGGTGCGGCGCGCCGCGACCGGCATGCTCATTGAGCACGCCGCCGACCTTGTCTCCGCACTGATTCCGGAACCGGACAAACACCATATCCGCCGTGCGCTCCTCTCCGCCCAGGCCTATCTGCACTCGCTGGGAGTCACCGCCTGGCAGGATGCCGCCGTCGGGCAGGCCTTGGGCATGCCCGATTCATTCGAGCATTACTTGGCCTTGGAATCGGATGGCCTGCTGACTGCCAGCGTGACCGGGGCACTGTGGTGGCGCCGGGACCTCGGGCTTGAGCAGTTGGAGCTGTTCAGGGAACGCAGGGCGCGGGCGGTCGGACGCTTCCGGGCCACGGCCGTGAAGATCATGGTGGACGGCGTCTGCGAAAACCTCACTGCAGCCATGACCAGGCCTTACAAAGGCCATCCCCATGAAGTCGGGATGAGCCTGATCGAACCGGAGGAGCTGGCCCGGATCACCCGCGCAGCGGACGCGGAGGGCTTCGACCTGCACTTGCACGCGGTGGGTGACCAAGCGGTCCGTGACTGCATCAACGCGTTGGACCTGCCCCGTCGGGAGGGCTGGGACCCACGCCACCAGATAGCGCACCTGGACCTCGTGGACCCCGCCGACGTCGCCCGGTTCGCCGCGAGCGGCGCTATCGCCAACATCCAACCGCTCTGGGCACGGCAGGATCCGGTGCTTGTGGAAACCAAGCTGCCCTACCTGGATGAAGCACACCAGCGGGTGCACTTTGCCTTCGAGACGTTGCGCCGCGCCGGCGTCGAACTGGCCATAGGCAGTGACTGGCCGGTGTCCAGTCCGGACCCGCTGTGGGGCATCCACACTGCAGTGAACCGCACCGCCCCTCCCGCTGATCCGCATGCCCGCGACGCCCGCTCGCAAAACGAACCGCTGCTTCCAGCAGAGTCCATCACCCTCGTGACGGCGCTGGCGGCCCACACCACCGGAGCAGCGCGCGCCAACCGTCTCGACGCCGGGCGGGGCGCCATTCGAGTCGGCCTGGCCGCCGACTTGGTGGTGCTCGACGCCGATCCACACGCCGTCGAGGCCACAGGCCTTGGCGGAATCGGCGTCGAACTCACACTCGCCGAAGGCCGCGTTGTGTACAGCCGCATCCACGACGGCGCCCTTCCCACCCTTCTTGCGCAATAGCAAACTTAAGCAGTAGCAAAGGACCGATCATGGATCAGCCAATAGCCTCAACGCGCCTTGCCCACGAGCAAAGCCAGCATCTGCAGAAATCCCTCGGCCGCTTCGACATCCTGTTGCTGGTGGTCGCGGCCGTCATCTCGGTGGAGGTCCTGGGACAGGTCTCCGGATTTGGCGGGGAAACCTTCACCTGGACCCTCATCCTGGCCGTCACGTTCATGGTTCCTTACGGCCTGATCTTCGCCGAAACCGGCGGCGCGTTCACCGAAGAAGGTGGCGTCTACGTCTGGACCAAGATGGCCTTCGGCCGCGTCGTCGCCGCCATCACGTCGCTTTTCACCTGGGTAACGCAGCCTGTTTGGGTGGGCGGCGCCATGGCGTTCGTGGCAGTGGAAACGTGGTCTGAATATGTGGGCCATGTGGAGGCCGGCAGCGTAAGCGACTACATCTTCAAGCTGGTCTTCATCTGGATCACGGTGACCTCAGCCATCGTCAGTTTGCAACACGGTAAATGGCTGCCCTCGCTCGGAGCCATCCTCAAGGTCGCGTTTCTGACCTTCTTCATTATTGTCACCATGGTCTATGGGCTGCAGCATGGTTTCAACGGACTCGAACTCGGCTTCTTCTCACCCACCTTGGCCGGCTTCCTTGGCGTCACTCCGCTGCTGCTTTTCTCCTTCCTTGGCTTCGAGTCCGGCAACAGCGCCGCGGGGGAGATGAAGAACCCGGCCAAGGATGTTCCCATCTCGGTCGCCCGCTCCTCCATGATCGCCGCCGCGAGCTACCTCCTGCCGATCCTGGCCATCCTGCTGGTGGTGCCGCTCGACCAGATCACGGGCATCGGCGGGTTGTTCGGTGCAGTGGCCACCGTCTACACGGTGTTCGGCCCGGCCGCTGAGGTTATGCTGGCCATTTCAGCGGTGGTCTTCTGCTTCGTCCTTGTGTCGCAGGGCGCAGCATGGATGATCATCAGCGACCGCATGCAAGCCATGGCAGCCGCCGACGGCTCATTCTTCGGAGGCTTCTTCGGCCGCTTCCATCCCAAGCTGGGCACGCCGATCCGCGTCAACACGCTCTCCGGGGTGGTGGCCACGCTGTTCATGCTTGCGGCAATGCAGCTCAGCGGGACCAGCAGCGCACTGTTCGGCGTGGTCCTGGCCATCGCCATCTCAACGTTCCTGCTCAGCTACCTTCTTGCTATCCCGGCCGCTGTCCGGCTGCGGAGCAAGTACCCCCTCGCCGACAGGCCGTTCAAGGTTCCGGTCTCGGACACCGGTTTCCGCATCCTGGGTGCCATTTGCTTCGTCTGGATCCTGATCGGCTCGTGGGTGGCGATCTTCCCCGGAACACTCGAGGTCCTCTTCGGCCTGGAGTACGACTTCGAGGCAACCTGGGGCGTCTCGCAGTTCGCCTTCGAGGCCTTCGCGCTCGGCACACTCGGGTGCATACTGGCCTTGGGTCTCGTTGGTTATGCCCGCGGCAAGAAGCTTCGCGCCGTCGTGGCGCCCGCGAGTGCGACCGCTGAGCTGATCAACGACTGACCTTTTAGAGCGTACGACGGCGGCGGGTCACCGAGGGTTGTCATGGAACTTGTGAGTGGCCCGCCGGCCGTTGGCCAGCGAGACACTATAACGAGTACGAGCCCCAGCCTTCCGGACGGGGCTCGTACTCGTTCTTGCTACCCACCTGCCGTGCGTGAAGCTCGGCCGGCGCTTGGACTCCAGGTCGGCCGGATGTCGCGTTTCTGGTGGGCGTCCGCGACTAGCCGATGGGAGTGGGCGGCTGCTCGCCGCGGAGCACGGCGAGCGTGTTGTCGGCGGCGAGCACTGCCATGGCGGTGCGCGTCTCGACCGTGGCCGAGCCGAGGTGCGGCACGAGTGTCACATTTTCCAGGTCCAGCAACTCGGGATGGACCTGGGGCTCGTGCTCGAAGACGTCGAGCCCGGCGCCCGCGATGACGCCTTCGCGCAGCGCGGCGGCGAGGGCCGCTTCGTCGACGATCGGTCCGCGGGCGGTGTTGACAAGGTATGTCGAGCTCTTCATCGCCGCGAGCTGCTCTGCACCGATCAGATGATGCGTTGCCGCCCCGTAAGGGCAGTGCAGCGAAACGACGTCGGAAACAGTCAGCAACTCGTCGAGATCGACCCGGCGGGCACCCAGTTCCGCGGCGATCGCGGGGTCAATCTCACTGCGCGACTGGTAGACGATGTCCATGCCGAAGGCCTTGGCCCGGCGTGCTGTCGCCTGGCCGATGCCGCCCATGCCGACAACGCCGAGGGTCTTGCCCTGCAGGCTGCTGCCGAGCAGGAAGAACATGCCCCACTTCCACGCCTGGCCGGCCCGGATGAGCCGTTCGCCCTCACCGAGCCGGCGGGTTGCCATGAGGATGAGCCCGAAGGCGATGTCGGCGGTCGCCTCGGTGAGCACGCCGGGTGTGTTGGTGGCGACGATACCCCGTCCGGTGCAGGCCGGCACGTCGATGTTGTCATAGCCGACGGCGACGTTGGAGACGACCTTGAGCTGCGGGCCCGCGGCGTCGAGCAGCTCGCCGTCGATGCGTTCGGTGAGCAGGCTCACGATGGCATCGGCCCCCGCCACGCGGCGCAGGAGCTCCTCGCGGCCAATGGACTCCGGACCGGTCCAGGCATCGACCTCGTGCTCGGCACGAAGCTTTTCGAGAGCGGCGTCGGGTACCCGCCCTGTGACGACTACCCGGCTCATGCCGTCTCGATCCACTCGCGCAGGCGTCCGAGGCCGTCGCGGATGTCTGGCACCTCGATGCCCGAGTAGGCGAGCCGGATGTACTGCCGCTCCTCGCCGGGCAGGCGCCGGCCGAAGTGTTCGCGTGTGCAGAAGGAGACGCCGGTCTTGTACAGGGCGTCAGTGGCGAAGTCGCCGACTGCCGTGTAGCCCATGCGCTCCATGGCCTCGGTGACGTCGGGGAAGAGGTAGAACGTCGACTGCGGCACGGCGACGTGCATGCCGGGGATGGAGTTCACGAGTTCGCAGGCGGTGTCGCGGCGTGTCTGCAGGGTGTTGAGCATCTGCTGCACGGAATCCTGGGGGCCGCGGAGGGCTTCGACGCCGGCCCACTGCACGTAGTGGGTGGTGCAGGACTCGTCGTTGGTGTTGAGCGTGCTGAGCACCTGGGCGATCTCGCGCGGGGCGACGGCGCAGCCGAGGCGCGAGCCGGTCATGGCGAACTTCTTGCTGAACGTGTAGAGGATGACGGTACGCTCTGCCATGCCGGGAATCGATGTAATCGAGCTTGAGACGCCCTCGTAGCGGGTCTCGAAGTAGGCCTCGTCGGAGAGCACCCAGAGGTCGTGTTCTATTGCGAGTTGTGCGATGGCCTCACGCTCGGCTGCAGTCGACTCGGCTGAGATGGGGTTCTGCAGGTCGTTGTAGATGATTGCGACCGTGTTGGGCGTGATCGACGAGCGGATCTGCTCGAGGTCGATGGCGAAGCCCGTGCTCGTGGGCACGTAGCGGTACGGTACAGCCGTGCCGCCGAGGTACTCGATCTGCGATTCATAGATCGGGAAGCCGGGGTTGGGGTAGAGCACTTCCTGGCCGGGGTTCATGACAGCCTGCAGGAACTTTGTGATGACGGGCTTCCCGCCGGTCATCACGACCACGTTCTCGGGGGAGAACTCGATGCCGCGGCGCGAGCCGATGTCGTCGGCAAGGGCTTCACGCAGCTGCGGGATGCCGGGTCCGGGGCAGTAGCCCGTGTAGCCGTCCGCGATTGCCCGGTTCATCGCTTCCACGATGTTCGGCGCAGTCGGGATGTTGATATCGCCGAGGTGGAAGGGGTACACCAGATTCCCCTTCGCCTTCCAGGCGGCCGCGGCTTGGGCGACGCTGAAGGCGGTTTCGGTGCCTAGGCGTTCGAGCCGGTGCGCGAGTTGCTGCATGCTATTCCACTCCTCATCGAGTTGGCGATCGATCCTCCGAAGAAAACCAGATCTCAAGAGAGCTAATATATATCAAAGGGCAGAACTAATATATCACGTCAGTGAGTGATCCACATCGCAGTGGATGATCGAATCACCTCGTATCAAGGAAGGTGAACAGTGAGGCTGGGCCCAGCCACTGCTTATGGCACGTTCTCGCGGGACGACATGGATGGATATCGGTGGGCAGCCGCACAACCGACTGCGCTCGGCGATGACCCCGGTCGGTGGCAGACCGCTGCCGCGCTCTTCACCCATCGGCAAACCATCATCTACCGCATCCGGAAAATCGGCGAACTGACGGGCCTGGACATGACCGAGACGTCAACGCTGGCCCAACTCTGGTTTGCGCTCCAGATCCACAGTGCCATGCCCCCGCCCCAGAAAACTCCGACTCAGGTCGTAGCGTAGGGTTGGCGCTCTAGCGCACGGGATACGCCGGAGCCGATGACAATGCCGCTGTTAGGCAAGCCTGCTGGAACTGGCCCACAGGAAAGCGGCGTTTAGTCGAGGCTGTACCCACAGAGTCGAGGCTGTACCCACAGAAGGGCTCCGGCGGCAAGGTAGCGCCACGGAAGTATTCCGTGGCGCTTGTTTGCTCATGAACGGCTTTGCGTTAGGAACTGCTCGACTGCATTCGGCCGCGTTCCGAAATGTGCTCCACCAGTTCGCCCACACGCTCTTCCGAGTAGTTGCGCGCGATGTCACCCTGGCTGATGATGCCAACCAACTTGTGGTCAGCTATGACCGGCAGCCGCCGGACCTGGTACCCCTCCATCATTTCGATGGCGGCGTCAACGTTGGCATCGGCGTCAATCCAGTGGGGCCTGCCCGTGGCGAGGTCGCGGGCCATCATCTCGCGCGGATCTCGGTCGGCGGCCACGCACTTGAGCACGATGTCCCGGTCAGTGATCATGCCGGTCAACTTGCCGTCGTCGCCACAGATAGGCAACGATCCGCAGTCCAGGTCCAGCATCATCCGAGCGGCATCTGCGAGGGACTGGTTCTCCCTAACACACTGTGCATCCGTCGTCATGAACTCACGTACAGCACTCATTGGTCCTCCTTCATCGATTAGGGCATCGACGCAGGTTCACCGGGCACATGCGCCGATGCTGCCAGCCTACGCCGGGGCCAGCGCTGATGTCGACGGCGGTTCCGGACCTTCAGGGACGGGAGTGCGGAGGTGATTTCCGACGTCGGCCCTGGCGACGTTTTGGCCGTGCAGACTCCTAGTCGGGCCTTCCGACGACGACTTGTGACGGGCTGTGCGTGACGTAGCCAGTGAGCCAGGAGGAGAGGGCGCGGACCTTCTGTTGGGTGCCCGGGAGCAAGGCGAGGTGAACCCCGAGCCAGGAGAGGAACGCCAATGGTCCCTGGAGTTGGATGCGTTTGCTGCCCAGTTCGGCGACTGCTGCGCCACGGCCGACCATGGCCATGTAACCCTTGTCCCAATAGACGAAGGGCTGCCGTGTGCCGCCGGTAAGGTCCGCATGGATGTTGCGGGCGGCCCATTTCCCCGACTGCTCAGCAACGGAGCCGAGCTGGGGCAGTTTGGCGCCGGTGGCGTCGGTGATGTTGGCGGAGTCACCCAGGACATAGACGCCTTCGGCGCCGGGCACGGTCAGGTCCGGCAGCACGTCGATACGTCCGCCCTTCCCCTGCGGCAGGCCGGATTCAGCAATGATTTTTCCAGCTTTCAGGCCGCCGGCCCACACGACGATCTGCGCTGGAATGATGGTCCCGTCCGCCAGCGTCACGCCGTCGGCTCGGACTTCGGTAACGCCTTGGCCCATGTGCAGCTGAACTCCAAGTTTCATCAGCCGGTCACGGGTGTATGCCTGCGACTTGGCGGAGAAGGGCATGAGCACGTTCGGCAACATATCCACAAGATGGACTAGGCAGCGGGCTGCCAGTCCAGGCGAAAAGTACTTGGGCACCAGGTACTTGATGTTCTCCGCGAGGGCGCCGGCTGTCTCGACTCCGGTGGGGCCGCCGCCGACCACGACCACGTCTGCGCGGCCGGCCTTCACCCGGTCCGCGTGGTCCAGGGCTGTAGTGAGGGCAGTGCTCAGGCGGGTGGCGTCAGCCACTGAGTACAGCGGGTAGGCATGTTCCTCTGCGCCAGGGGTGTTGAAGAAGTTCGGTACCGCGCCCGCGGCAATGACCAGGATCCTCGACTGGTACTGGGAACCGTCGACAGTGGTGACGGTACGGGTGGCGGAATCGATCGCCGTCACTTCCGCAGTGAGGACCCGGACACTTTTGGTGCTGCGGAACACAGACCGCAGCGGCCGGGCCACGGCGGACACACCGATCTGCGAAGCAGCCACCTGATAGAGGAGGGGCTGGAACTGGTGGTAGTTGTTCGCGTCGATCAGGAGTACCCGGATGCCTTTGCGTCCGAGATGCTCAGCTGCTGTCATGCCGGCAAACCCGCCGCCGACCACGATCACCTGATATGTATCGTCCATTCGTGCAACATACCCCGCCAAACAACGGTGCAACAGGGCTCGGAATCTGAATAGCGTCCAACTCCACGGCCGAGCCCGGGACCCCGTCCGAGGACACGCTGAAAGTGCTGGCCAGCTGGGACGGTTGGGGATCCCTTTATGAGGTGGGACGCCCCGTAAAGTAAGCAGCGTGAGCAACCGAATCAGCCCGTACGATGCATGGCAGCGCCTGCTTGAAGGCAACGAGCGGTTCGTCTCGGGAGAATCGAAGCACCCGAACCAGAACGCTTCCCGGCGCAGCGAGCTGGTGAATACCCAAAACCCGTTCGCCGTCATCTTTGGTTGCGCGGACTCCCGTCTGGCTGCGGAGATCATTTTCGACGTCGGCCTTGGCGACGTTTTCGTTGTGCGTACCGCCGGGCATGTTATTGATGACGCCGTTCTCGGCTCGCTTGAGTACGGTGTCTCGGTGCTCCACGTCCCGCTGATCGTTGTCCTCGGACACGACAACTGTGGCGCCGTCACTGCCGCGAAAGATGCCGTGGAAACCGGAGAGCTGCCACAGGGCCACATCCGCGACCTGGTTGACCGGATCACACCATCGGTCCTGAGTTCGCTGCGTGAGCATAAGACTGATCTCAATGACATGGTCGTCGAACACGCCAAACAGACGGTGCGTCGGCTGCTGGACAGCTCACGGATGATTTACGACGCCGTGGACAACTACTCCACCGCGGTGATCGGCGTCGCGTACCGGCTCGAAGAAGGCCGGGCGCAGCTCGTATCCACGTCTGGCGTCCTCTAAAGCCGGCGAATAATAGCCAACCAGTTGCCGCACCTCCTTGGGTCCTCAGTCCTGCGAGTTCTCGCGCGATGTGATGCCGAAGGCCGGGGACTGCAGCTCGGTGAAGTTACCGACGCTGGCGCGCACGGTGCACTGGGGTGTGATCTGCAGGGCCGTCACGGTGAGCCCCGAGCTATCCACGGCCAGCGCCCCGCCGCAGCCGTCGGCGAACCGCAGCCCCTTCTCGCCGCCGGTCACCGCGTCGAGCATCTGCGAAGGTTTGCCCGAGGCAGGACTGACGTAGAGCGGGTTCAGCTCGTCGGCGCCGCCGGCCCAAACCGGCACCAGGGTGATCTTCAGCGGGCTCGGCGTCACGACGCGCGCCGCCGTGCGGACCTCCACACCCTTTAGCCGCTGGACGGGATAGGCAGTACCCTTGACGGCCGAATCCTGTGTCGCTGCCGTCACCGCCTCGGACCCGGCGCGCAGCCACGCGTCGAGCGCCTGCTGGTCAGCGGGCGTCACCGACACCGTGGCGGTGGCCTGGACCGACCCTCCCGCCGGGACCTTCAGCCCGGAGAGCTTCCAGCCACACTCGACGTCAAGGCCAGTGACGGAGGCCTGGTTCCGGCTGGCCGTGGCCCCGTCCCACGTCACCGCCGGGCACGCGTCACCATCGGCCAGCCCCGGGATTACCTCGAGGAATTCACCGGACAACGGCGCCTTCTGCGCCGTGTAGGCCACCGTCAGGCGGACCTGGCCCGTGGACGGCTCGTAGGTAGCGCCCCGCGAGATCGTCAGGCCGGTCGGGAGCGCCGTGTCCTGAAGCTGCGTGGACAGTTTCTCGCCGGCTCCACCAGGCGCTGCCTGCTGGCCCGTGGGGGCGAGGACAACGAACCCGGTGACCATCGCCACGAGGAGAAGGGCCGCGGCGGCGGCGAGGAACAGTGCTTTACGAGTGCGCCAGAACGGAGTGGCATCCCTCTCCTCGAGCCGGGCCTCCGCCCGGGGCCGCACTTCGCGGCGCGGCATCGGACGGGCGATGGTTGCGCTGCCCGCCTCCCCGAGATCCGGGGCCTCCCAGGCGTCGTCGGCCGGCGGCGCAGACGCGAAGACCGTGAGCTCCTCGTCCGTGAAGGCGCCCCGGACCACGGTGGCCGGGCGTTCGATGGGGTCGAAGTCCAGCGGGGTGTCGGCGCGCGCTATCGGGGCGCTGGCGGCAAGCCCGGGCACGAGGCGCCGGAGCCTCGAGGCCGCTTCGCGCGCCGTCGGGCGCTGGGCGGGGTCCTTGGACAGCAGCCTGTCGAGAACGTCCCATACCGCGTCGTCCACGGGAATCCGCGGCGGGCGTGAGGAGACATGGCGGTATGCGACGCTGAAGTCCGTACCCGGCCCGGCGAACGGAGTGCGCCCGGCGAGGAGCTCGTAGAGCAGGACTCCCGTGGAGTACACATCGCCCGGAGGGCCGGAGCGGCCCTGGCTGATGAGTTCGGGAGGCATATACTGCGGGGTGCCGATGAGGCCGGTCGTCTGCCGGATCCTCTCACCCACAACGTCGGAGATGCCGAAGTCAGAGACCCGCACGTCTCCCGGGCCGCACTCGGGCCAGGGGCGGGCGAGGAGCACATTGTCCGGCTTGATGTCACGATGCGTCACGCCGCGTGCGTGGGCGACGGCCAGTGCGTCGAACACTTCGGCAGCGACGTTGAGCGCGTCCTTGGGAGGCAGCGGCCCGGCCCCCTTCAGCGCGTCCCGCAGCGAGCCGCCCGCGACGTAGTCCATGACGATGGCCAAGCGCGGGCCCTCCACCACCATGTCGCGCACCGTGACGATGTGGGAGTCCTGCAGGCCAAGCAGCACGGACCGCTCACGGACGAACCGCTCGACGAGCGAGGGATCGTCGGCGTGCTCCGGGCGCAGGACCTTGGCGGCAAGCGTCCGCCCGTCGGCCGAGGTGACCGTCCAGACCTCGCCGACCGCACCGGAGCCCACCCGCTCCCCGAATCGGTAGGACGCTCCCAGCGCCTCACCTGTCTGTGCGAACTGCATACCGTACTCTCCAACGCTGTCGATCTGGTTCCTCAAGGCCGTCCTGCGTCGGCCTTTACTGCTTTGGGGGCGTCCGCCGTCGGGCTCAGTCCCCGGCGCTCATCGACTGGATGAGCGCCAGTTGTCCGCCCACGCCGATATATCCCCGTCCGGCGGTCAGCGCCACTGGCGACTTGCGCGGGAGTGCGGTGCCCAGTAGCTCGCCGTCGTAATTTATGTCCGGTTGCAGCAGCACGCCCAGACGGGATTTACGGACGGTCTTGGTCCAGTGGGTGTACAGCCCGCGGAGGTCGGCGGCCCGCCCAGCCGCGATGACGCACAGCCCCGGCTGCCCGGATGCCACCACCCCCGCGATGGATTGATCGCCGTCCTCGAAGCGCTCGGCGTCGTCGATCAGCAGGAACACCGGGCCACGCTCAAGCCGCAGGGAGGCCAGCAGGGCCGGGACCTCGTCTGTGCCGACGGCCACGCGATCCAGATCGGCGAGGGCCAGGGGCGAGCGGCGATCGCAGATGCCCCACACCTGTGCCGGTCCCCGGGAGGTGGCCGTGCCGCGCAGGGCTGCGGCCAGGGCCAGCAGCAGCGTGGACTTGCCCGAACGGGCGGGCCCGGCGATAAGCGCGTGCTCACCCTCGTAGATCTCCAGGAACGCAGCGGAGAGGTCAGCCTCCTGCACACCCACCGGGATGAGCCACGGCTCGGCCTCCAGCCTGGGTTCCACGCCCAGTTCCGGCAGCGTGACGTTGGAGGGCAGGCGTCTGATCGCAGGGGTCTTCGCGGATGCGTGCACCCAGTGCCGCCGCACGCGATCCACCGCGGCCTCGACACCGATCCCGGGCGTGGCCACATGCATCTGCAGCGACGTGCGGGGATCGACGCAGCGGCCTGGAAGCCCAGCAGGAATGTCCTTGCCGCGGACGCCGAGCGAGGAGTAGTCGTAAGTGTCCGCCAGCCGGAAGAGCCACTTCTGCAACGTCACCTCGTTCATGGCCGAGGGCACCGCCTTGGCACGTGTGGTGGACACCGCGAACGACAGCCCCAGCGCGGGGCCGTCCGCGTATGCCCGGTACAGCAAAGCCAGCAGCTGCTGCCCTTCGAAATCCTGGAACTCGTCACGGAGCGAAGCCAGGCCGTCCAGCAGCACCACGGTGCGGCGGCGCCCGCCCGGCTTGGCGCGGCGGCTTTCCAATTCGGTGTTCAGGTGCCGCAGGAAGCGCGCCTGCTGCTCCTTGGCGCCGGCGCCGGTGCCCACATAAGCCACGGTGTGCGGCAGGCCTTCGAGCGGCTCGAGCTCACGGGAGCCCATGTCGAGGATCATCAGGTCCAGCTCCGCCGGATCGGTGTCCTTCGCCAGGGTCAGGGCGATTGAGGCCAATGTGGTGCTCGTGCCGGAGCCGGCCACGCCCATGAGCATCAGGTTCCCCACCGACATGTCCCAACCCGCCGCGGACTGCCGCTGCAGGTCCGGCTCGTCCACGATGGTCACCATGACAGATGAGCCCTGGACGGCGCCCACCGTCGGCAGGAGCAGCGGGTCCGGACCGGCGGGCGAATCGGACGGTGCGGCGTGGCGGCCGCCGTCGGGTGCAGGGAGAAAACCCTCCAGCTCCACACGCTCGCCCAAAGCTTCCGGCCAGACCTGCCGCGGCGGGGCGTACCCTGCCTCGGCGTTGGCTTCCAGGACAGCGTCGATGAGGAGGTCCAGGTCGTTCTCGTCCGAGGCCGCAGACTGTGGCGGCGCGGCCAGGGGCACGGGGACGCCAAACTGGCGAAGCTCGCGCACGTCCACGGCGGGCCCTCCTCCGAGCTGTGCCCGTCCGGTCACGAGGGCCGTCTGTACGGGAGTGATGTCGTCCTGGCCCAGTTTCACAAAGGCGCGGCCCATCTGGGCCCGGCCGATCGCCGAGGCGGCCGGCACACCGATGACGTTGCTCGAGTCGTCGCGGCTCTGCACGCGCAGGGCCACCCGGAGGTTCGTGTTCGCGAGGATGTCGTCGCTGACGACACCGGCGGGGCGCTGCGTCGCCAGGATCATGTGCACACCCAGGGTGCGGCCCACTGCCCCCACGCTGACGAGCGCCTTGAGCACGTCAGGGAAGTCCTTGGCCAGCATGGCGAACTCGTCGATCACCAGCAGGAGCCGAGGCATGGGCTCGGCCGGGTTCGTGGCAAGATAGGCGTTCAGGTTGTCGATGCCCTCGCCGGCCGCCGCAAAGACCTTTTGGCGGCGCTCCATCTCCGCTTCCAGGGCGCGGATGGCCCGGTCGGCGAGCTGTTCGTCCAGGTTGGAGATCGTGCCGATGGTGTGCGGAAGGCGTTCGCAGGCCTTGAAGGCGGCCCCGCCCTTAAAGTCGACGAGGATGAAGTTCAGGCGGGTGGGATCGTTTCGCGCCGCCAGGCCGGCCACGAGCGAGCGGAGGAATTCGGACTTGCCGGAGCCGGTCGTGCCGCCGACCAGGCCGTGGGGGCCGTCCTTGACCAGGTCCAGGGTCAGGGGCCCGTTCTCCCCGGTGCCTATCGGCGTCGAGATTCCCGTGGGAGCCTGCCACAGGCGGCGGATCGTGGCCGGGTCCGGGCGCTCATAGCCAAGCAGCCCGGGCAGCCGCACGAGTGAGGGCAGCGAGGCTCCGGGGACGCTCAGCTCAGGGTCGTCGAAATGCGCCACGCGCATGGCGCAGCGCAGGGCCTCCTCCTGATCGAGGCCAGCCAGGATGACGTCCTCCACACGGGTCAGGTCCTCCGGCTGGTCGACAGTGGCCGCGGCGTCTGCCCCGACCCTGATAATCGTGGTGCAGGAGGCCGGCAGCTGCTCCTCAGAGGTAGCGATGACGATGCCCGCCACGCGGGACGGGCGCTGCTGAGGGGTCACATGGACCCCAGGGACGGAGCGGCCCATGCCGAGCAGCGCGCGCGCCGGGGCGTCCCTGCCCTCCGTGAGCACTTCGGAGTCCAGGACCACGAGCAGCGCCGGGGTGGGCAGGTCCTGGACGGAGTCCTTGAGCGTACGCAGCATGGCCACACTCGTCTCGCGGTGCGCGGACATCCACCTCTCGCCTGTGCTGCTGCCGGCCTGGCGCGTGTGCGGCAGCCACGAGGCCCATTCCCACTCATCGGCCCGCCCGGCGTCGCAGAAGACGCCGACGGTCAGGTCTGCCGGGCCCACGTGAACCGCGGCCTGGGCCAGGAGGGATCGTGCCAGTGCCAGGGTCCCTTCCCGCGGCCCCACCATGCCTACGACGCCGGCGTCGGTCAGATCCACGAGCACGGGCGCTGCCTGCAGGCGCGCGGCCTCCAGGGAGTCCTTCACCTTCCCGTCCAGCCGCGAACTGGCCGTGCGGTCCACCTCGGGCTTCCATGGGACGTCGCCTGTGCCGGCGTGCAGGGCCAGAAAGTCGTCGGAGTCTGCGCGGCGCTGCCACAGGGACGTGGCGGGGAAGGCCGGGCGCCGCACCACGGTCGCGGGATCGGGGATCATCCGATGCCGCCGAGCGGTCTCCGCCGCGGCCGCCGCGCGGATCTGCTGCTCGAACTCCTCGAGCGCCCCGGCAAAGCGTTCGTCCTCCTCTTTGAGGCCCCGGGCATGGCGGCGCTTCTGTTCGAACCACATGCCGACGGCCATCACCGGGCTGAGCATGGCGAACATGGCGAAGCGCAAATCCCGCAGGATCACGACCATCGCCGCCGCCATCACGAGGGGCGCCAGCACCGTGATGAAGCTGAATTTGCCGGCCGGCGGCACTTCCTTCCTGCCCGGCGGGACCAGGGGGTCGCCCGCCGGGGCCCTCCCGGGGCGGGGCGGGCGGTTGAACGGTGCGGTCGCCGCCGGTGTGAGGTTGTGCAGGCTGCCGGGGGCCGGGGCGGGCGCCTCGTCCAGGGACCGGCGCAGGAGGAGCACCGTGCCGCCCGCCGTGACCGTGGCGGTTTCGGTAACCAGGACGCCGTCTTCCCCGATCGGCTCGCCATTGACCAGCGTGCCGTTCGTGGACCCGGCATCCAGCACCCGCAGCCCGTCCTCCTCCCGGCGCAGCCGGCAGTGGTCCCATGACGCGCTCTCGGTGGGAAGGGACAGATCGGCATGGGGGGACCGGCCGATCAGCATCTCGCGCCCGTGCGGAACGTCAACCACGCCGCCGGTGCGCAGGCCGCCGGCGAGAGTCACCGTCCAGCCGCGAACGCGTTGCGGCGCCGGCCAGGGTGCCCGGGAAATGCGGCTGCCCTCGAGGAGTACCAGTTCCGTGACAGGGGTGGACCCTCGCACCTCGGCTTCGTTCACGAACACCGCTTCATCGAGCGCAAGGCGTGGCCCGCCGGCGGCCTCCACCAGGTCCGTCAGCGTCGTTGCCGGCGCAGCATGGGCCACCTCGCACTCAAAGCGACGCTCGTCCAGGTCGATCAGCACACGCACCGCGCGCTCCTTCGTGAGGGAAATGGCCCGCCCCCTAAGGGGCGGGCCGGGGCAGGATGGTCAGGAGTTCGCGGGCGCCGGTACCCAAACGAGCCGCGGAGCGTTTTCGTCTGCCGGGCGCAGGCCGAGATCCTGGGTGGAAGCGAAGAGCGGGATGGCCTCTGCGGTCAGCGCCTCGGGGCGGGAGAAGTCCAGCGACGGACCGGCCACGCCCTCGCCAGGGCCAAACGACATGGTGCGCAACGCCGCGCCGACTTTCGAGGGATCGCTGCTCCCCGCCAAGGCGGCAGCCCTGACGAGGGCGACGACGGCGTCATGGCTGGGTGCGTCCGCCGCCCACGCATCAGCCGAGAACGGGGCATCGCCCGTCAGGTTTTTGACCTCCGCGTCGCCCGCTGCAAGGCGTACGGCGGAGAGGAATGCGGACATCCCGCGGCCCTGGGCGTCCTGCCGGAGTGCCGTGGCGTCTCCGCCTGCCGCCGCAACGCTGACCAGCTGGCCGGAGGCGGTACCGTCGAGCCCTGCCAGTGCGGAGGCGAAGGCCGGGGCTGTAGCCCCGTCCGAAGAGACCAGGGGAACGGATACGTCGCGCGACTGCAGGGCCTGGACCAGCCGGGCGAGCCGCTGCGGGGTGGCGGCCGAGACGACCACGGCGTCCGCGGGCTCTGCGACCTTTGTGGGCTCGGTGCCTTCGGGCGCGTCCTCGGCGGGCGGGCGCAGCTGGTCCCCGGTGCGGATGGCGGCCTCCTGGGCCAGGCCAATCACGTCCTCGAAATCCCCAAGGTTGAGCGCCTGCGGGATCTGGACCGACGCGGGGACCTGTCCGCCGTCGTTAACGAGGAGCACACGGTCCTTCCCGCTCAGCGCGGTTCGGAGGGCAGCTTCGACGGACGCAGCCGGCGGCCGTGTGGTCCAGGTGGACTGGGCGGGGTCCGACGGGTCGGCGTAGGGGAGGATTGCCGGGAGGCTGAGCTCCTCGGCGGCCTTCGCGGCTGCCCGGGCCTGCGGGCCCGTGCTCGCCACGACGACGCCGGACACTCCCTGCTCGGACAGCGCGCGGACCGCGGCGCGCGCGCCTTCCTCCGTGCCGCGGTCGTTCTGGGCCCGGAGGGCGACGGCGGCGCCCCCCTGGGCGAAGCGCTGTGCGGCGACAATAGTGCCCTGCGCCGCGCGGCTGTACTCGGAGCCGGGCTCGCCGGACTGGCCCAGCGTCAGTACGACGCCGATGGAGAAGTCCTTCGGCAGGCCCTCGGCCTTCAGCGCAACGGGAACCGTCGCCGCGACCGGGTCGGGCCGCGGTGCCTCCTTGGGGCGGCCCAGCGTCACGGTCAGGGCGATGCCGGCCGCGAGGACGACTGCAACACCCGCGACGATCAGTGTAATGAGCCTGGTGCGGGTGCTCATGCGCCGCCGCCGATCTTCAGTGTGTACAGGGTCTGCGACGTGGCGCCGGCCGGCACCTCGAGGTGGAACGGTGGCAGTTCGTCGACCGCGGTGAGTGAGGCCTTGAACTGTGCCTGCCGCAGCAGCAGCCCCGCTACGTCCCGGGAGCGGATGTTGGCGTAGCCCTCAGCGTTTTGCGAGGCCAGCGCCAGCTGATAGTCAGCGGTGTCGGCTTTTGCGGCGCTGGTGGCCATGGACCCGAGCAGGCCGGAGCCGTTGACCGTGCGGTCGCCGAGGTCGAGCATCACCTTGTTGAGGCTTGAGGACAGGAGGGCGCTGGCGCCCTCGACGTCACGGGTAGAGCCGGACGTGCTGGAGGCGATGTTCGCCAGCGAGGACTGCGTGCTCTTGGCCAGCGATGCAGAAAGCGTATCGCGCTGCTCGAGCAGCTCGTCCCTCTGCTTGTTCACCGTCCCCTCGGCGTCCTTCACCACCTCGTCCGAGGTGGATTTCAACCCGGAAATGGAGCGGTTGAAGGCCGTGATCACGGCGTCGGAGCCTGCGTCGCCGATCTCGGCGACCTGGCGCACCTGCTCGTCCACGGTCTTGTAGACCTCTTCCGCTGTCTCGGCCGAAACTTCGCTGAGGGACTGCTTGATCTTGTCGCCCAGTCCGTCCTGCTGCACCTTCAGCTTCGCCAGCGACGAGCTGACCCGGCCGGAGGAGTCGAGCGCCTCGCCGAGGGTTTTGGCCAGGGCCTCCAGTCCGCCCTTGGTGCTGTTGACGTCGCCTGTTGCGGCGCCGTCAAGGGCCTTCACAGCTTTGCTGATCGCGTCGAGCTTGGCGTCGACGTCGTCGGTCGTCGTCCCCAGGGTGGTGAACGCCTGACCGATCGCCTCATCCGGGGCGGTGGTGTCGGTGGCCGCCAGGACCGAGTCCCAGGCGGCCGCCTGGGACTCCAGCCGGACGTCCAGCGGGTCCTTGAACCCCAGCGGCGGGTTCAGCGCCTGCGCCGAGTTTCCGGTTTCGTCGGTGGGGTCGCACGGAGCGGACGTCAAGTAGGAGCGCAGCCGCTCCGCTTGCCCGGCGGAGAGCCGGCCTTCACGAGGGTCGACACCGTCGGCCATCCTGCACAGTTCGTCGGCGAGGCGCTGGGTTTGCTGCGTCATCGAGCCGTTCAGCAGCGAGCCGTCACCCACCTCGCCCCGGGCCCCTTGCGCCGTCTTCCTGATGTCGATCAGTTTCTGCCGCAGGCCGTCGATTCCGCTGCGGACCGCAGCGGCCGCGTCCCGTGTTGCGGCGACGGAGGTCCGGGCGGACTTGATCGCTTCGTCCACGTTTGCAAGGGCAGTCTTGTAGTTCTCGGTGGTCTCGGCGCCGGCGAGGACCTCAGCCAAATCGGCGCGCACCTTCTCCAGCATGCCGGCGGAGGCCTCATGGTCCTTGATCGCGCTTTCGATCATCTCCGGCTGCAGGCCCGCCACGAGCTCGTCGCCCTTCTTGACCAGGCCGAGAAGCGCGCCGGTCACCGTCACAGCGGAGCCGTAAAGGGAGCACGTCATCGAACCCTGCTCGGCGCACTCCTGCGCAGTGGGTTCCTCGGGTCCCATGGTGGCCTTGATGGCGCCTGCCACGGCATCCCGGCAGCCAGCGCTGACCTTCGCGTAGGCGTCCAGCTGTGCGGCCATCGTCTGGACGCTGGAGAAGACGGTGGCTGCTTTCGCGGACTTTGGCACCTCCGTTGCGCAGCCTTCGCCGCCGATGGGGATGGCCGGGGGAGTGGCCGACGTATCGCCCAGCATGGCGTCCACGGCGGAGACGGTGAGCTCCAGCTGGGACATGGTGGTGGACTGCGTCGCCTTTGTGGCGGCCTCCAGGTCGGCGCCCAGGGCCTTCAGCTGTTCCTTCAGGTCCGACATGGTCGATGCCAGGGTCTGGGAGTTGTCCCGCAGTTCGCCGGCGGTTTTGACTCCCAGGGTCTGGGAGGTTTCCTGCAGGTTCCGCCGGACATCGGTGATGGTGGAGCCGGCCTTGGTCAGTACCGTGTTGACGTCCGACACCAGCGAGATGGTGCGGCGTTGGAGCTCCATTTCCGATCCTGTGCCGGAGGAGAATGCGCTCGCCAGGACGCCATTCGCGCTGAGGTCGGTGTTGAGGCCCGGCTGGACCGCCACGTCGAATTCGGGAACCTGGAAGTCCTTGACGTCGGCCACCAGGCGCAGCGTGGTGCTGGCACCGGAGCGCGGGGGAGCCAGCACGGTGGCCCACTGGATCACCGTGGCACCGTCCCCGGCGCTGCTGAGGACGCCGTTGGTTCCCGTGCCGCCGTCAGCGGAACCCGGGGTGACGTCGTCGGCCCGTACGCCGTCGAGTTTTGTGGAGGCCGCAATGGTCAACGGGGCACCCACCAGGGCGGTGTCTGAGCGGGCCTGCCCTGCCGCGTCGTATTCAATGACCCGGGGCTTGACCGTGAGATTTTCCAATGTGAGGTTAATCTCCACCGGCCCGGTGTGGCCTTGCAGCTCGGTGAGGTCGGAGCCGGACTTCTCGCCGGCGCGGTATTGCAGGCTTACGCGTACCGGCAGTTCGCCCACCACCTGGGCGGTCTCGTACTTTGTGTCCTGTGCGGACGAGTCGCCGGCCGCGGACACCGAGATGGTGGTGCCATCTATTGACTGGACTCCGGCGGCCGCGGACAGGCCCACGCGCACGCTCTGCAGGAGCTTGACGGGGTTGGAGACCGGCTCCGGCTCGGGAGGCGGGGTGCACGACGCCGTCGCGACCATCCCCAGGCTGACAAGGACGGCGCCCAGCGCCCGCCCCGGTGCGACCTGCCGCCCTGGGGTGTTCTGGTAGGTTTTACTCCATTTGGGCATGATCGTCCCTCTTCTGTCCACTGTGCCTTCAGCATGATACGTGCTTTGCGCTCACGATTGGACTAATTAAGATGGTGCGGGGTCACATGCATGGCCCGGGGGTCATGCCCGCCATACTGGTTTGTCTTTTTGTTGGATTTATTCGCCGGGTGTTGGTAGCCTCGGCTTCGTCCGGTCGTCGGCGGTTCTGTGTTCGGCGGTATTTTGGTGTCAGTTTCTGGGGAGGAATTTTTATGTCGCGTGTGTTGTCTACTGAGCAAGCGAAGGCTGCGATTGGGCAGGTGCAGTCGATCATTAATGGTGGTTTCACGGACCAGATCTCGGCGCTGGATGCGCAGGGGCGGGTTTTGTCGGATCCGAATGTTTGGGATGGTCCTTTGGCTGCGCAGTTCCGTGGTTCGACGTGGCCGGAGACGAAGGCTGCGTTGGATAAGGCCAAGGAGGAGTTGGAGCAGTTGCGGGGTCAGCTGCAGAAGATCTCGCAGGACATTTTCTCCGCCGGCGGCGGCGCCTGAGCCTGTTTTTTCTTGTGTGAGGGCCGGGTAAGCGCGCCGCTTGGGTGAGTGCGCGGTTACCCGGCCGTTGCCGGGTGTGGTCTTGTTGTTTGAGTTTTGTTCTTTTGGGGGGCTTTGGTTGTGACCGAGTTCGTTGAGGTGCCGTTGTTGCCGGATTCGGATGCTTCTGAGGGCGGGCGGTTCGACTACGCCGTGGCGGGGGCGGTGAGGTCGGCGTTTGAGTCGGCGGCGTCACGGCTGGAGGAGCATGCGGGTTCGCGGGTGTCGTATGTCTCCTCGGCGAAGGAGGACTTTCGGGGGCACTTCTCGGAGCTTTTCGCGGCTAATGCCGCCACGGCGAGGAATGATGCTGACGCGCTGGTGGCGGCGTTGCGGACGGTGGCCGGGTACGTCGGGAAGATGATCGAGGCCGGGCATGAAGAGGACGCCCGGCGGGAGCGGAACAACGAGTGGGTCCGGGAGCATAACGACCGGAACTGGTTCGAACAGGCCGGCGAGTGGCTCTTCGGTGAGGAGGAGCGGCCGAACGCCCGGCCGGGGAGTGCTCCTGCGTTCGCCCCGGCCAGTGCCGCGACCGGGTCCCGGGAGACGCCCCAGCCCGGCGGCGGGTACGGGGGCGGGACGTCCTCGGCGCGTCCGGCGAGCCTGCGGTCTTTCGCGGCGAACTCCCGCGGCCTGGACGAGGGATTGTCCTCGGCCCCGGGAACCCTGGAGGGGCAGCTGTCGGCGTTTGAGTCCGGCTGCTATTGGGGACGGATCGAGGCGTCGGGAGTAGTCGCCGCTTACCGGGAGTTCCTGCGGGCCAACGAGAACGATGCACGGTGGGCGGTGACTGTCGCTGACGCGTTCGCCGCGGCCGGGGGCGAGGGAAACGTTTCCACCCTCTCGGACGCGGCGGTCAACGAGGCACTGGCCGCGGCCGGAGTCAGCGCCAGCAGGTCCGGGCTGGTGATCGACCCGCCATTGGCGGCGGGAGCACTGCCTACCAGCGGTTACGCCAATGACCCGGTGAACACGGCCACGGGCAACTTCATCGAGCCGGAAACGGATCTGGGGTTCGCCGGGGCCGCCTCGAACCTGGTGCTGTCGCGGATGTATAACTCGCTGGCGTCGGGTTTGGAGGCGCCCGGGGTGTTCGGTCCGGGGTGGGCCTCGGTCCTGGACCAGTACCTGGCGGTCTCGGATGAGGGCTGCCGGTGGGTGATGGCGGACGGCCGGGCGGTGGACTTCCCCCGCGAGGGGGACGGCTGGGGCCGCGCGGCAGGTGAAAACTACTGGCTGGCCCGGGAGCCCGTGACTGCGGCAGGCCTGGCGGAGCTGGGCTCCCTGCCGGCGGGCGCGGCCGAGGTCCTGGTGGTCCGGGATAACCAGGGCGCCTGGTGGGCGTACACCCTTGCCGGGGTGTGGCTCGGCGCCGGGTCGGGGCCGGGCCGGACGGTGTCCGTGGTCCGGGGCAAGGCGGCCGACGCCGGCAGCGCGGGTCCGGTGGCGCGGCTGGAGCATGTGCGGGGCCGCTTCCTCGAGGTCGAGTACGCGGACGGCCGCAGGGACGGCCGGGTGGCGCTGGTCCGGGCCTCGGACGGGCGCCGGGTGGAGTACGGGTATGACGACGCCGGCAGGCTCACCCGGGTGGCGACCGAACTGGGCGCGCGCAGGTACCGGTGGAACGGGCAGGGCCTGATTGATGCTGTGGTGTCGGCCGCGGGTGTTCTTGAGGCGGAGAACAGCTACGACGACCACGGCAGGGTGGTCCTGCAGGTGACCCAGCACGGGCGCCGGACCAGGTTCGCGTACCTGCCGGGCCGGGTGACGGTGGTTTCGGATGAGGACGGCACCCGCTCCAACTCGTGGATTGCCGATGCGAAGGGCCGCCTGGTCGGCGTGCTGGACGGTCATGACCTGCGCCAGTCGATGGCCTATGACGCGCACGGGAACCTGGTGTCCTTCACCGAGCGTGACGGGGCGGTCACGGTGCACGCCTACGACGGGCGGGGCCGGAAGGTCCGGACCGTGACCCCGGAGGGTGCGGACCTGAGCTACGGCTGGGACGGGCAGGACCGCATCACCACCCTGGTGACGGAGTCCGGCTCGGTCGTCTCCTATGAGTACGCCGACGACGTCTCCCGGGATCCTTCGGTGATCCGGGATCCGCTGGGCGGGCTCACCGGGCTGGAATGGCGGGACGGGCTGCTGGCCCGGGTCACGGACCCGGCCGGGGTGGCCGTCGACTTCGACTATGACGGGTTCGGGGACCTGGTCGCGACCCGGAACGCGGCAGGCGATACCGCGAGAATTGTCCGGGATGATGCGGGCCGTCCGGTCGCGGCGATCAGCCCGTCCGGGGCTACGACCCGCTTCGGCTATGACGCGGCCGGGCTGCTGGTGCGGCGCGAGGACCCGGACGGCGCCGTCTGGGCCTTCGAGCACGATTCCGCGGGGCGGACCACCGCGTTCACCGCCGCGGATGGCGGACGGACCGAACTGGAGTATGCCGCCAACGGCGAACTCGTCCGGACCGTCGACCCGCTGGGCCGCAGTATTGAGCGGGTTTTCGACGAGCTCGGCAATGTCACCGCCGCGGTGCTGCCGGACGGTGCCCGGTGGGGCTTCGCCCACGACACGCTCTCCCGGCTGGTCGGCATCACGGACCCTGCCGGGCATGACTGGGTGCGGGAGTACGACAAGGTCGGTGCCCTGACCGCCGTCGTCGATCCGACCGGGGTCCGCACGGAGGCCGCGTCGGACCGCAGGGCCGGCACGGCGACCCTGACGGACGCGTTCGCGTCCGCCACGTACAGCTTTGACGGGTACGGGCGCCCCACCCGGGTGCAGGCGGTGGACGGGTCCGCGGAGCTGGTCTCCTATGACGCGGCGGGCAACCCGGTGGAACTCGTCGACGGCGAGGGCGGCCTGACGGTCCTGGGCCGGGACGTGGCCGGGAAGATCACCTCCATTACCTCTCCCACGGGCGCGGTCACCCGGTATGAGTACGACGGGTGCGGGCGGCCCTGGCGGACCACGGACCCGGCCGGGGCGGTCACCGAACTGGCCTACGACGCCGATCAGCGTGTCATGGCCCGGACGCTGCCCACGGGCGAGGTCGAGACGTTCGAGTACGACGTGTGCGGGCGGCTCGTGCTGCACCGTGCCCCCGGGCAGGGCGTGTCCCGGTACGGCTACGACAAGGCAGGCCGGCTGACCTTCTGCCAGGACACCTGGTACGGCACCCGCCGGTTCAAATACAACCCGGCCGGGGAACTGACCGAGACCGTCAACGGCGTGGGCGGGCGGACCCGGTTCGAGTACGACGCCCGCGGGCGCCTGATCCGCATCACCGACCCCGTGGGTGGGGTGACCACGCGCACCTACACCGCCACGGACCAGGTGGAGTCGGTGACCGACCCGCTCGGACGGGTCACCACCGCCGCCTACGACCCCGCCGGGCGCCAGCTGTCCCAGACCGGCCCGGACGGGCACACCACCACCTGGACCTACGACCCGGCCGGCCGCGAAAACTCCACGTCGTTTGACGGGAAGCTGCTCGCCAGGATCGAGCGTGACCTGATCGGCCGCCGCGTGGTCATCACCGACCACACCGCCGGTGACGGGTTGGCGGTCGAGCACGAGCTCGGGTTTGACCGGCGCGGGCTGCTGACCTCCCGCACCCGCGCGAACAAGGGCCTGTCCTGGGCTTACGACGCCGACGGGCACCGCACCGCCTTCACCGACGCCAACGGAACCACCACCACCTATCGGCGCGACACCGCGGGCCGGGTCACCTCCGTCAGCAACCCCCGGCTGGGGGAGGCCGTGTTCACCCACGATGCCTCGGGGCGGATCACCGCCGCGACCGCCGGGGACCTGGTCCAGGAATGGGCCTACCGCAACGGCGCCCTCGCCGAACACACCCGCACGGACACTGCGAACCCGGGTGCCGCTGATGTCACCCTGATTGGCCGGGACGGGGACGGCCGGATCACGGGCCTGACCCGTGCCGGAGCCGTGACCCGCTACGGGTACGACGGCGCCGGGCAAATGGTCACCGCCACCACCCGGACCGGGGACCGGGACAGTTCGGCACCGGCTTCCGTTTCCGAGTGGGTGTACGACGCCGGCGGTCGGCTCTTGCGCGAAAGCACCCCGGCCGGTTCCCGGGAGTACGAGTACGACGCCGGCGGGCAGCTTCTCGCCGTCACCGAGGCTGACGGGTCCCGGACCGAGTACGTCCACGACGGGCTGGGCCGCCGCACCCGGCTCATCCGCCCCGACGGGTCCTGGACCGAGTACGCCTGGGGCCCGACCGGCCACCTGGGCGGCACCACCGACCGCACCCCCGACGGCGCTGCAGTCTCCCGGCACGAACTGTGGGTGGACGCCCTGGGCGAACTCGCCGCGGTTGATGGCGCGGAGCTGTGGTGGGACACCGCCAACCCCATCCCCACCCTGGCCGGCATCAGCGGCGGACAGGTCCTCACCCTGCCCGGCGGCGTCACCGGCATTGGCGACGCATGGACCGCGCCGGGCTGGCGCGCCGCCCGGCCCACCGACCACACCGACCCCTGGGCCCTCACCGGCACTCCCGCCCTTCCTGCTCCCGGCGGAACTGCAGGTGCCGGCGGCACAGGAACTGCCGGTGCCGTATCCGGGCTGGGCGGTGCGCTGCCCGCCGGGATCAGCATCACCGGCAACGGCGGCGTCGACATCGCGGGCCTGGAATGGCTCGGCAAACGCGCGTACGACCCCGCCGCCCGCGGCTTCCTCTCCACCGACCCCCTCGCCCCCATCCTCGGCGCAGGCTGGGACGGCAACCCCTACGCCTACGCCGGAAACAACCCCCTCAACACCACAGACCCCACCGGACTACGCCCACTCACCGATCACGAACTCAAAGCCTACGACGGCTCCACCCGCGGGGCCTTCGCCGCCGCCGGAAACTGGGTCGGAGACAACTGGGAGTACCTTGCCGGGGGTGCCATGGTGGTCGCCGGCGGCGTCCTCATCGCCACCGGTGTCGGAGGACCGGCCGGGATGATGCTCATCGGTGCCGGCGCTGACACGATCATTCAGAAAGCAACCACCGGTGAGGTGAACTGGGGACAAGTCGCGCTCAGTGGGGCACTGGGCGGCTTTGGTGGTGCGAGTATTGCGGCCCGTGCCGGGTTCACCGGAATGAAGGCGACCCTCGTGGCCGGGGCTAGTTCAGGCGGCATCAGCGGGGGCGTTCAGGGCACATACGGCTACTACACGGGACCTGGCCCCCACACTGTTTCAGGTGCCTTGGGAGCAACTGCCCAAGGAACGGTGTTCGGTGCGGCTACGGGTGGTTTCGGTGGCGCGGCTGGTCAGAAGATCAGCCAGAAAATGATGGCGACAGTCACCGTCCGTTCTGACGCGGGGACTGTGGCGATCGGTAGGTGGATGGACGGGCGTGTCATTCCCTATGCAGATACGCACGGGTACTCGTACTACACGGGCACGCCCAGTTGGATCCACGATCCAATGGACAAAATGAGGCTACGCGCAGATCCAGAGTCCCTGGCGGGGCGAGTGCTTACTCGCGCAGAGACATCCGTTGATGAGAATTTTAACAGAGCATGGATAAACACTCAGATCAATTCCGGGAAGAGAATCGTTGACATCGGCGTGGACCTGGATTCACCCTTCTACCAACTCGAACGCAACGCCGTAGACGGATATCCTAGATATTCGCAAGACTTCCAACCTAATAGTGATTTGCGTGTCCTCGAGCCTCTTGATCGACCTTGATGAGCAAATCTACAAAAGGACAATAGATGACAAAGACTCTACCGGTTCACGTAAGAGCGACGAGGGTCACGAGGAAGCGCCGTTCCCTGCTATTTGGCAGAACATACTTCACTTATGACGTCCGATTCCGCGATGGAGAAGTTCAAAACAACGTAAATCCAAATGAAGTGTTGGAGGGCGCACGTTATCCAGCTGATTATCATTCAGTCATGCGTGGCGCGGAGGCGGTGGCCGGGGACGGCGTCCCGGGCGAATGGGTGGACTATCCGTATGGCAGGCCGCTTGGTGACTGAATTCCAAGACAGGGGTCGGTAGTCTCGCAACTAAGGGTGGCTACGTCTGAAGCCAGTGACTACCACGGTGATTGAGTTCGTTGTCGATAACCCAGACCCTACGCCGGCGTTCGCTGTCGGTTGGGGTGGCGACTTCGTTAAAGATGGGTTGGGTTGGTAGGTGCGATCAGGAACGATGAACACGAAAAATAGACGGTCCCGCAAGCGCGAGTCGGGGATGAGCTACTTTGTTTTTGGCGTCGTACTCTTATGCGCGACGCTTGCCTTCGTCCTCTTCGGACGGCTTGAGGCGCCATGGCAGGCGTTCGCGGCCCTGGCCGTCGGTGCCGCGCTGGGGATATGGCTCTTCCGCTTCGGATCGCGTCACGCGTGGGTGTCGCTGCTGTGTTTATTCGGGGCGCTGGCAGTCTGCGTTGTCCTCTTTATAAATGCGGACACCGTCGGTTCTGCGGGTATCGCCTGGATCGGAGCCTTCGTCGCCGGTACCAACCTGGGTGCGGCGTGGAGGCTGGCCGCGACGAAACCGAAGGCAAGTGCTGCGCGTGCTGCAAGAGGCGCAGAAGCTGCGTGGGAAGTGGACGGCCGGGAATTCGCGCCCGTGGCGGAGGCCCGCAAAGCGGCCAGTGCTGCGCTGCGGGCCCTCGACGGGAACACAAGCGGGCACCTGTACGTCGAGCATGGGTCGGCCCGCCTTGAGGTGGCCGGCAGTGCGGGAACGGGGCTGATGTGTCATCGGAATTCCGACGTTTCCAAGGATGCCTCATGGGCGGTGTTGGTGCGGACCGACCAGGCCGCGGAGAACTCCGTGGAGGTTCCGATGGGGGACGTGAACGGTTTTATGCCGTTGCGGTTGGTTCACGATCGCCCGTCTGTCGAAGCTGCGCTTTCTGACTTTTTCAAGACCCCTGGATCGACACCGTCTGGCCCTGAATGGGTGACGGGCAATGAGGCTAGGGGCACGCGCCTCACCACGTATTAGGCGAATGCCTCCTGGACGTGCAGGAGGGCTGAGTCTTATAAGCGCGGCGTCATAAACATCAATGGGAGTTGAGGTGAAAAATATTCGGCTGGATGAGGGTGTCGCGCTGCTGTTGAAGCTGTCTGGGCACCTGGATGAGCTTGAAAAAGATGTGTCTGCAGCATGGTTCCGCCAATGCGCGGATGAATTGCAGAAAGGGTTAAGTCGGAAGCAACGGTCTGAGGCCTGCCATAGCATCCTTCATTCGCTCGACAATGGACCAGGCCGAATCCCCGACCTTTATTTCGCCCATCCTGACGGGTCTCCGGATATCGAGCGAACCGATGCATTTCTTGAAACCATTCGGGCTGTTCGAGGATTTGCACGGCAGGGCGTGCCGCCCTGGTCGTTCTTCATTGTTTGACGGAAAATTCTCGTGCCCGGCGGGCCGGGCAACATCACCAACGGCCCGCTCGGGCAGTGTTGGTACGAGCGGACCAGGCTGCGGATAACTCCGTGGAGGTTCCGATAGGCAACGTGAAGGGTTTTATGCCTTCCCTGATTCTTCTCAGCACGGCGTCATAATCGATCGACGGGAGTCGAGGTGGGAAGTACGCTCGGGAGTTATCGGTGGCTCAGTTGGGGCGCGGACTCGATTTCGCAAAATTTCTAGTTTCAGCTGATTGAGGATATGAAAGATATACAGAGTTCGTCGTCGCTTATCCGCTCTTTGCGAGGGGCCTGGGGTCTCTTGGCGCTGGCGCTGGCTTTTGCCATAGGAATATTTATTACTACTTTTTCGCTGACCAAGGGTTCTGATGGGGTGGAGATCGTTTGCCTTGGTTGTCCTCGGCCTTGCGGGGGGCGGTTTGGTCCGGGGGTTGGTTCGCGAAAATCTTGTAGCGGTATCTTTTATCGTCCTCGTTGCAGGGGAGTGCGTTTTTCTTTCTCAATTCTCTGAGCCCTGGTCGCGTCTGTGGCCGTTGTTGATACCCGCCAACGCCATTGGGATCATGGTGGGAAATATTGTTCGCTTGGCATTATCGGACAGCAGCCGCGGGGTTTTGCGTGACGTTTGGGTGATCAACGGCGCCGAGGACCTGCAGACAGATAGTGCCAAAGCAACGTCGCTGGCTGCACTGTCATCTTAGGACAGCGCGAAGGCAGGACGATTCTTCGTTGAGCGCAATGAGGCGCTGTTCGAGGCGATGGGAAGCCCGGTGACGGGTTTTATTGTGCATTGCACAGCGAATTTCCAGGATGAGAGTGAGTGGCGGGTGCTTGGTTTGGTTGACATGAAAGACCAGACCGAGATCCGGCTGCCCTCTGGCCCTGCGCACGTGCCCAGCGGGCTCGTGGTCGACCTGGAAACAGCAGGTAGGGCTTTGCTTGGCTTTTTCCATCATCGTGGTCCTGATCCGGAGCTGACGTGGAAGTCCGGGGAGGACGTGCTGGACCTGCGATTCGGCTAGCTAGTGCGGTGGACCCACCCGCTGTTCGCGGCCGAAAATTATTGCCGAGCGGACGGCGCTACTCGGCGGACGGTCGTTGTCGTTGCCGTTTCGTGGCCGCCCGTTGTTCCTTTGCGGCGAGGCGCCGGCGGTTGGAGCCGCGGGTGGGTTTTGTCGCCCGGCGGCGGGCAGCTTCGGGCGCAAGACCCTCTGCCAGGAGGTCTGCGAGCTTGGCGAGGGCGATCTCGCGGTTGCGCAGTTGGGAGCGCCGCTCGGAGGCGGTCACGGTGATCACCCCGGCGGTGATTCGTCGGCCGAGACGCGTGAGCAGCATCAGCCGTTGGCCGTCGGAAAGGGCCGTGGAGTCTCTAACGTTCCAGGAGAGCTCAACGCGGCTGTCCGAGGTGTTGACGTGTTGCCCGCCTGGCCCTGATGAACGCGAGAACCGCCAGGCGAGCTCCGACGAGGGAATCGTGAGCGCGGGCGACACCTCCAGATCCATGCATACCAGCCTTGCACAGTATGGGCGCGACCGAGGTCTTTATCCCCTCGCGGTATGTTCTTGGGCGTCTAATTCCCGCTAGGACACTTTTCTGCCTGCAGCCTAACGTGGACAAGCCGGTTGTGCTTTAGTAAAGCCATGGCTGCTCCCATTGAGGACTACGCGCTGCTGTCGGATCTCCAAACCGGGCCTCTGATCGCCCGGAACGGGAGCATCGACTGGCTCTGCTTCCCGCGGTTCGACTCCCCGTCGTTGTTTAGTTCCCTGGTGGGAGTCGAGAGTCATGGCCGCTGGCTCCTGGCTCCTCGCCAGTCCGAAGCAGCAGTGGTGGAGCGGCATTACGTCGATTCGACATTTGTGTTGGAAACAGTCTGGAAGACCTCCACGGGCCTGGCCCAGGTCACGGACTTCATGCCGGTGGGGCATACGGGTTCGTCGATTCTGCGCCGGGTCACCGGGCTGGAGGGGCAGGTGGAGATCTGCCAGGAACTCATCATCCGTCCGCGCTACGGCACGGTAGTGCCCTGGTCCAGGCGAATCCAGGACGGCGCGGCTCCCGGTGGAATGGTGCTTTTGGCCATGGCAGGCCCGGACGCCGTCGCGCTGCGGGGACCGCATCTGCCTGAGGCCCACGCGCATGGGCACTCGGGTGATTTCCGGGTAGCCGCAGGAGAGGTTGTCGACTTTGAACTGACGTGGTTTCCTTCACACCGGCCTGTCCCTCCTGCGGTCGACGTTGACGCTGCACTCGAACAGTCGATCGATTACTGGACGCGATGGGGCAGCCACTGCCGTTCAGACGGTCCTTACGGGGGCGCGGTGAAGCGTTCGCTGTTGGTGCTCAGGGCGCTGACGAATTATGAGACCGGTGGCATCGTTGCCGCGCCCACGACCTCCTTGCCGGAGGAGTTCGGCGGGCCGCGGAACTGGGACTACCGGTTCTGCTGGCTGCGTGACGCTGCATTGACGCTGGAGTCCATGCTTACCCACGGCTATGAAACTGAGGCCCTCCAGTGGCGCAACTGGTTGCTCCGGGCCCTCGCCGGCGAGCCCGAAGATCTGCAGATCATGTATGGCATCGGCGGCGAACGGGACCTGCCGGAGAGCGTCCTGGACCATCTGCCCGGTTATCAGGACTCACGGCCGGTGCGCATTGGAAATGCCGCGGTCGCACAGTTCCAGGCCGACGTCGTGGGGGAAGTGATGGTGGCGCTTGAAAGGCTCCGCCTGGCTGGCGGCAAGGAAGACCACTTCTCCTGGGCGCTGCAGCAAATCCTGCTCGGCTTCGTTGAGAAACACATCGAGGACAAAGACTTTGGACTCTGGGAAATGCGGGGAGACCCGCAATTCTTTACACATTCACGGGTCATGATGTGGGCCGCCTTCGACTGCGGCATACGTGCTGTCCGGAACCACGGCCTGGACGGACCGGCTGACCACTGGGAACACCTGCGCGGGCAGCTGCGGACGGAA
Source organism: Arthrobacter globiformis (assembly GCF_030817195.1). Taxonomy (NCBI): domain Bacteria; kingdom Bacillati; phylum Actinomycetota; class Actinomycetes; order Micrococcales; family Micrococcaceae; genus Arthrobacter; species Arthrobacter globiformis. The sequence goes on from NZ_JAUSYZ010000001.1 coordinate 2,931,043, forward strand.
ATACTGCGCGAAGGATTCGACCCGGACCTCAACTCCTTCACGCAGACCTACGGCGGAGGGCAGACCGACGCAGCCTTGCTCGTCATGCCCCAGGTTGGGTTTCTTCCGTACAACGACGACCGGATGCTGGGAACCGTTGCGCGGCTGGAGGAGGAACTCCTCACCGACGACGGTCTGTTGTTGCGGTACCGCACCGAGACCGGCGTCGACGGGCTGGACCCGGGGGAACATCCCTTCCTAGCGTGTTCCTTTTGGCTGGTTGAGCAGTACGCGCGCACGGGCCGCAAATTTGAGGCGAGGAACCTCATGGACAAACTGGTGGGCTTTTCCAATGAACTGGGCCTGCTGAGCGAGGAGTACGCCACCAAGGAGGGACGGATGGCCGGCAACTTCCCGCAGGCGTTCTCGCATCTGGCACTCGTTCGGGCAGCTGATGCCATGCACGGAGTGGATCTGCTGAGCCTGGCTACCGAAGCAAAAGTCTGACTCCCCAAAAGTGCGTGCTGACCAGCCCGCCACGACTGTCCTCTCTGCGGCCAACCCAAAAGGGTGGTTTAAACCATCCCGAATAGGTGTTTTATTTGCCTGCAAATGACAGAAAGATGGATCTCAGGCCCACCCTTGGGGAGGGGGAGTGCATTTGACCGCCATATGCTGAACCCTCCAGGGCGGCTGAAGATTCAACCGCTGCCCGACTGGGCAGCGGCATCGTCACCCGCTCGCCGGAAGCTTCACCGGCGAGTGCAGCAGAAAGGCAGATCCAATGAGCAAAACCTTCCAGCCCACTGAACTCTTCAAGGGGAAACTAGACGAAGCTCCGCTCGGCCCTCCCTTGGCCGAGGTGATAGGCGACGAGATTCCAACGAGGATTGGTGTTCCCTTCACCAGCGACGACTCCCGCATCCTCTCCGGGGTCTGGGAAGCCGAACCGGGCATCTCGCGGTGGGAGTTCTTGGAGCGCGGCGAGGTCATTCACGTCCTCGAAGGGCGCATGGTGGCCACCGAGGATGGCGGCGAACCGGTCACCCTGGAGGCGGGAACCGCAGGCTTCTTCCCCATTGGGTGGAAAGGAACCTGGGAAATCCAGGAACGTATCCGGAAGTTCTTCGTGATCTTCAACGCCTAACCGGCGCCGGTTCGGCCAGCAATAAAGACACGGCTTCGGTATGTCGGTCTTGAGGAGCCGGGGTGCGGATGCGCATCCCGGCCCTCCGGCTAGTGCAAGATGGCGCTGATCTCCGCGCGGACCAGCCGCTCGGCCAGTTCGCCAAGGTCCAGGTTCAGGACGGCTTTGAGGGCGCGTGCCATGTTGGGGGCTGCTGCGAGGAATTCGGCCAGGCCCGGGTCAATGAACCAGATTTGAACAGGTTTTGGCCAAGTTTCCCTAAAGACCCCGCTGTGCGGAGGACGACGTCTTGTCGATGCCGAGGAACTGGAACAATCTCCCTTGGTTGCGGGACTAATTCGGCCGTTGGCGTAGTTATGCCGTTGGGGCCCAACAGGGCTGCGCGCACGCACCCCGCTTGGCTGACCACGGGAATGAGATTAATGACGACGACGACTGCCGAAGGAATCGGCTTCCGTTCCCGGCGGGGACCCATCCTTATTGCCCTGATGCTCTCGACAGGCCTGGTGGCGATCGATTCGACGATCGTTGCGACGGCGGTGCCTTCGATCGTGGATGACGTTGGCGGGTTCACTTCCTTTCCGTGGCTTTTTTCGGCCTATCTGCTGGCGCAGGCCGTCTCGGTGCCGGTGTACGCGAAGCTCTCGGACGTCGTCGGCCGTAAGCCGATCATCCTCAGCGGTATCGGTCTTTTCCTGCTCGGTTCGATCCTGTGCGGAGTGGCCTGGAGCATGCCGGCGCTCATCGCCTTCCGCGTGCTGCAGGGCCTGGGCGCGGGAGCAGTCCAGCCGGTGGCGATCACCATCGCCGGCGATATCTACACGCTGACCGAGCGGGCAAAGGTGCAGGGCTACCTTGCCAGCGTGTGGGCGGTCTCCTCCGTCGTTGGACCGACGCTCGGAGGCGTGTTCTCCTCGCTGGGCATCTGGCGTGGCATTTTCCTGGTGAATATCCCGCTTTGCCTGCTCGCAGGGTGGATGCTGGTCCGGACGTTCCACGAGAATGTGGAGCGCGCGAAGCACCGGGTCGACTATCTGGGGGCGGCACTGCTGACATTTTCCCTCAGCCTGCTCATCCTCGGGGCCCTCGAGGGCGGCCAGGCGTGGGCCTGGAACTCCTCCATCAGCATCGCCGTCTTTGCCGCCGGAGCTCTGCTGTTCGCTGCGTTCCTTCTCGTGGAGAGGCGGGCAGCGGAGCCGGTCCTGCCGCCGTGGGTCGTGTCCCGTCCGCTGCTGGCGACGACGGCGATGATCTCGTTCGGCGTCGGCGCGGTCATGCTTGGCCTCACCTCCTACGTTCCGACGTTCCTCGAAGGAGCCCTCCGGACCTCCCCGGTTTTCGCCGGGCTCGCCTTGGCGGCACTGACCGTGGGCTGGCCGATCAGTGCGTCCCAGGCGGGCCGGTTCTATCTCCGGATCGGGTTCCGGAGGACCGCCCTGATCGGCGTAACGGTCACGGTCATCGGGACAGCCGTTCTGGCCCTCACTGCCTCCGCACCCAACATATTGGTGGCAGCGGCAGGTTGCTTCGTCGTCGGACTTGGACTGGGACTGGTGGCGACCCCGAGCCTCATTGCCGCCCAGTCAAGCGTGGAATGGAATGAGCGCGGTGTAGTCACCGGCACAAATCTTTTTGCGCGGTCGATCGGCAGTTCCATTGGCGTCGCCGTTTTCGGGGCAGTAGCTAACGCGATCTACGCCGGTGCCCCCAATGGCGTTTCCGATCCGCAGACAATCGTGTCGGCGTCGACCGCGGTATTCCTGGCTGTCTTGGTCTGTGCGCTGCTTACCGTTGCCGCCGTCGTCGCGATGCCTGCCGCGGACAGCAAGGGCACCGCCCCGGAGGCGGCCGCCAAGGCCAATGCGGCGTCCGCACAGGACTAGGGGCCACGCTCAGCCGCTGTGCACCGCCGCTCGCTGCCTCTTCGTGCGAACCGTTTGAACAGGCTGTGGGCGGGTGACGGCCAGGATCATGCCGACGCCGGCCATCGAGGAGACCATGGCGGAGCCGCCGTAGGAGATGAACGGCAGGGGCACGCCAATAACCGGGAGCAGGCCGGTAACCATAGCGATGTTCACGACGGCCTGACCGATGATCCAGGTGATCACGCTGGAGGAGACAATGCGGGCGAACGTGTCCTGGGTCCGGGCTATGACCTTGAAAACGGCGATGCCGAGGACCGTAAACAGCATGAGCACCAGGAGAGTTCCAGCCAAGCCTAGTTCTTCGCCAAGGATGGTGAAGATGAAGTCGTTGTGGGCCTCGGGGATCCAGTTCCATTTTTGCCGGCTCTGCCCCAGTCCCACTCCCAGCCAGCCGCCGGAGGCCAGGGCGTACTGGCCGTGCAGCGCCTGGTAGCCGACCCCCTGGGAATCGTCAGCGGAACCTGCACCAAGCCACGACGAAATGCGGGATACGCGGTTACCGCTCGTGGCGGCCAGGATGAGGGAGCCGGCAGCGCAGAGAATCCCGGCGACACCGAAGACCTTCATTCGGACGCCGCCGTAAAACATCGTGGCAGCCAGGATCATCATGATGATCATGGCCGTGCCCAAGTCATGGCCCAGGGCGACAAGCCCGATAATGAGGGCGCCGGCCGGCAGGAGCAGCGGGACGACGGCGTGCTTCCACTCATGCAGCAGTGCCTGCTTGCGGGACAGGACGGCCGCTGCCCAGACGATGAGCGCGAGCTTCGCGAACTCGGAAGGCTGGACCGTGAAACCGCCGAACCCCAGCCAGTTCCGGTTGCCGTTCACGGTCATGCCCAGGGGTGTGAACACCAGGCCGAGCGCTACGACGGCGGCCCCCAGAAGCGGCCAGGCGAGCCAGCGGACGTGCCGGGTCCGTAGACGGGCCAGGCCGAACATGATGGCTATGCCGGCTGCCGTCCACATGCCCTGCTTCAGCGGAAGGTCGTAGGGGTCCCTGCCGGCCGCCACGGACTCCACCGATGAAGCGGAGGCCACTTCGATGAGGCCGAGTGCTGCCAGTACCAGCACAACCGCCAGGATGACAGGCCGCGTGCAGTCCCCGGACTCATCACCGAGCAGCCGTCCGATGCGGAGCAGAATATCGCTGCGACCCGTCGCACTGGTTTCTGGATGCTTGGCGGTCATGTAGCGATCACTTTTTCCTTCCCTCGGGTCGGCCCTGCTCCGGGCCGTTCCGGGAAGGAGAAACCCACCGGGGAGAAATCATACGTCCTGGTCGGCGGGATCCGGTGCTTTGCCGGACTTGGGTCATCCCCCGTACAGGTGCCTGCGCCGTGGCTGCCTGACCGGGGGAGCGGAACAGAACTGTTGAAGGTCGGCGACCAGCCGGAAGTACCGTTCGGATTCCAGGGCGGCGAGGGCTCTGTCGTATGCCGCTTGGTATGCGCTTCCCTGGGTGGTGTGCGGGTGCTGGAGGTGGCTGAGGGGAGCCAGGGACTCGGTGAGCCAGGCCAGCTCTGCCCGGAGCCCATCCACCGCAGCCCTGTTGAACAGCCTGCGGTCCCCGAGCGCGGACCACACCCGGCCCGCCGCGGCATTCATGGCATCTGAGGCGTCCTGTGCGCCGGACCGCACGCTGGGGTCGTAACAGAGCAGCGCCGCAACCTGATCGACAAGGAAGGATGACGCGACCGGCTCGGCTTGGTGGTGGGTTCTCTCCAGAACTTTCAGCATTTTCTGTCCTGACTTGTCCCGATGCCCGGGCCAGAGTACGGCCGGGCCCGGATGACTTCTCGCCTTCGACACCTCCCATGGTGGCCCGCGCACCTGAGACACGCATGAGAAGCCTGTGAGGGTCTTCTCACATGCGCTTTAACGCTGGACACGGTGCAGCGGCTGTCTATGCTGATGCTTGCAAGGAAGCTCACCGTGAAGCGATGGATAACGCCATGAGAAGGGTAGAGCAATGACTGAAGGTATGGGCAGGGTGGTCTGCGACATCACCGTCACAGCCGACGGATACTCGGCCGGGCTCAACCAGACTGAACAGCGCCCGTTCGGCGACGACGGCGGCGACGGTTCCGGTGACGGACTGCACGGCTGGATGTTCAAAACTCCCGACGAAAATCGGACGGAGATCGACCGGATCGTTGCCGCCAAGGCATTCATCATGGGCCGCAACATGTTCGGCCCGGTGCGAGGTGAGTGGAACCGGCAGTGGAACGGCTGGTGGGGCGATGATCCGCCGTTCCACGCCCCGGTATTCGTGCTCACGCACCACGCGCGCGAACCGCAACCGATGGACGGCGGCACCACGTACCACTTCGTTACGGACGGCATTGAGTCGGCGCTGGCCCAGGCGCGCGCGGTGGCCGGCGACGACGATGTGGCGATCGGGGGCGGCGCGACCACGATCAACCAGTACCTCGCAGCCGGCCTGATCGACGAGCTGCGCCTGCACATTGCGCCGCTCACGTTCGGCGCCGGCACCCGGCTGTTCGAGGGCGTCCCGCCGCTGAAGCTTGAGCAGGTGAGTTCGCGGGCAGCGTCACTGGTCACGCACGTGACCTACCGCGTGCTGTCCTGACCTGGTCGGCAACGCACCGGCCGGGGCAGCGACGAACCGGTGCACGCAGGTTTAGCTCAGGTACGCGTCGGCCACAGACAGTGCCTCGTCCAGGATAGCCAGGCCCGCGGCCGCATCAGGGCCGGTCACGTTGAGGGGTGGAGCGACATTGACACGGTTGCCCTGCACCAGCGGCAAAAGCCCCCTGTTCAGGCACGCCTTGGCGACGGCAACCATCGGCGCGTTGTCAGCGGGTGAGGCTCCTGCGGGCACGAGGGGCTCTTTCGTCTGCCGGTCGCGGACCAGCTCCAGGCTCCAGAGGCCTCCGATGCCCCGCACATCCCCGACGGACTCGTGCTTCTCGGCAAGCTGCCTGAGTGCTGGTCCAAGGACATCCGCGCCGAGGCGGGCAGCTGCCGCGGCGGTGTCTTCCTCGTGCATGGCGGTGATGGCGCCGACGGCTGCTGCGCAGGCCAGAGGGTGGCCGCTGTACGTCATGCCCGCCGGGTAGGGGCGTTTGGTGAACATCTCATAGATCGTGTCACTGACCAGCACACCGCCCAGCGGAACGTACCCGGAGTTAACACCCTTCGCGAACGCCAGCAGGTCGGGTGCCACACCATCGTGGTCCACGCCGAACCAGGCTCCCGTGCGGCAGAAGCCAACCATCACCTCGTCGGCGATGTAAACGATGCCGTGGCGGTCGCACAACTCGCGAACCCCGCGCAGGTACCCGGGTGGCGGCACGATGACACCCGAACTGCCGATGACCGATTCCAGGACCAGGCCGGCGATGGTCGACGGGCCTTCCAAAAGGATCACCTGCCCAAGATGGGCCAGCGCCCGCTCGCACTCTTCCTCCGGCGTCTGGGATCCGAAGGCCGACCGGTACAGGAAAGGGCCAAAGAAATGGACAGCGCCCGCCGCCCCCGTGTCCGAGGCCCAGCGGCGCGGGTCGCCCGTGAGGTGGATCGATGTGCTGGTCGAGCCATGATAGGAGCGGTAAGCGGCGAGCACCTTGGGCCGTCCCGTGTAAAGACGCGCCATCCGCACCGCATGCTCGATGGCCTCTGTCCCGCCGGTGGTGAACAGCACGTGCCCGAGATGCTCCGGTGCGACCTCCACTATCAGCCGCGCTGCCTCACCCCGGACATCGGATGCGTGGCCGGGTGCGAGGGTGCACAAGCGGTCAGCTTGCTCCTTGATCGCAGCGACGATGCGGGGATGCTGGTGGCCGAGGTTGGTGAACACCAGCTGCGAACTGAAGTCCAGGTAGCGCCGTCCGTCGGCGTCGAAGACGTGGCTGCCTGACCCGCCGATCAGCGTCGGCACCTCGCGCGGCCCCTGCACGGCCCAAGGGTGGAAGACCAGATCGTCGAGATTCATGACATGCTCCGTTGCTTGAGTGCCGGGCGGTTCACTCCACGTCTTCACCTTGGCACCTTCCTGCAGCAGTTTCCAGAGCACTTACCCTCGGTCAGGTGCGGCGCGCGGCCCTGCACTCCAGCCCGCCGGGACGGGGATTCCGCCGGCCCTTGAACGCCCGGTCGCTCCATGGATAGCATTGCCGGCACGGGCGTCGACGGCGCAGCGTCCCGGCCGGCCACTAACGTCGATCAGATTGAGGAGACGGACATGGGCGAGGCAACGGCAGAGACGTCGTCAGCAGACCTGATGGTGGACCTCATCATTTCCCTGGACGGGTACGCCTCGGCCGAGGGGTGGCCGGGCTGGTGGGGTTTGGAAGGTCCGGAATACCTGGGCTGGCTCGAGCAGGAGGGGGAGAAGGGCTACACGTTCCTCCTGGGGGCGAACACGTATCGCGTGATGTCCAGCATGTCCGGGGAGGCCGCTGCCGAGGGCTCGGGATTCTCCAAGGATGAGGGAGCCGCCCTGACCGGCCTCGAGGCCGTGCCCAAGGTGGTCTTCTCCTCCACCCTGCAGGCACCCCTGACGTGGCCCAACTCGGAGCTGGTCACGGGCGACGCCGTCGAGGCTGTGAGGGAGATGAAACGGACCGGGACCAGGCCCTTGAGCACCCTTGGCAGCCTCAGCCTCTGCCGGTCGCTGCTGACTGCCGGCCTGGTGGACCGCTTCCGGTTGGTCGTCTTCCCGGTGATCACGGGCCGCACCGGCAGGGAACGGATCTACGATGGCTATCCGGACGTCGCGCTCGAGATGGTTGACAGCAGGACGTTCGACGGCCGGCTCCAGCTGCTCGAGTACGCCCCCACCGTGCTCAACGGGCCGCCAGGGAGTCCGACCTGAGTTAATCCGTTTCAGTCCGCCATTCCCCAGCGCAGGCCTCGTGACGAGGCCTGTTCAAGGCCTTTCGGCGGAGTGTCCGCAGGGGAGTTTTCCGACCCTTGACGGCTTGCCTTGGGCTTGGCATGGTGGAATTTGGATGGAGGAGGCGACCACCATGCAAGAAAAAAGCTGGTCGGTGAACATCGCAATCGACGAACACGAAGGCCAGACGAGGGCCACGGCGCGATTGCGCGCCGGGAACAGGCCTGAACTGGAAGGTATCGGGATGGCCAGGCTGAACCCGGCAGACTCCGATTACCCCGAGATCGGGGATGAACTGGCGACGGCCCGCGCTCTGGCGGACCTGGCGCATCAGCTAATTGAGGTCACCGCGGCCGACATAGAGAAAGTCACCAAAGCCCCGGCACATCTGCGCGCTTAGCCCTGCAAAGGCTCCTTGGACGAGGGTGAGGACAAGCCTGCACGCGCCTGGAGGAAGGCCTGTGCAACGTCCGTCGAAAAAGCGATAAAGAGTCCTGTGCGTGGCTGGAACGCAGACGGCTGGTTTGAGATCCGTAAGGCCACCCGCCTACGATGTGTACCGTTATGGCGGCTTTCAGAGGTACCCCCGAGCGGTCTGGAGTGCCTGCACCCGGCCCTGTTTTCGTTGACAATTCCGGAAGGCGGCTGCGCCGTGCACGCGTGGCCGGAGTCGTCACGCTCGCTCTCGTGGCGGGATACGGGGTTCTTTTCCTGCTCGCCTTTTTCGGCGGACCAAACATCGTGGCACCGTATCTTCCGCAGCCCGTGCTGGGCGGTCCCCGTGCGGAAAAGACGGTTCCGGCTGATCCGGCGCCATCCACGTCCAAGCCGCCTGCGGCAAACTCTGGTCAGGACGGCGGGACCCTCCCGGACGCCGGGGCAGTTCCGGTTGGGCTAACGGCGACCGGTGCTCCGGCCGCGACAGCAGCTCCTGCCGCGCCAGCAGCTCCCGCCGCGCCCGGCTCCAAGGCCCAGGTATCCCAGCCAGCCAGCGCGGGACGGGCCAATGCCGCCGCGAAGCCTGCACCGGCGGCTCAGGACGCGGCCCCGCAGATGCCGGCCCCGGCGTCGACCGATTCGTCGATTGAACCCGGGAAGTCCGAAACGGCTCCGGGACAGGCCTCCCGCCCGGCTCCGACTCCGCCCCCGCATCCGTGAGCCGGCACCGTCAGGCAAGAAACTCCGTCACGGTCCGCCCGCACTGGCTGGTACTCTGCGCGGTTCTCGTCGCCGTCGCCTTTGCCTTGGTGGTGCAAGGATACCTGCACCACCTGGCCGGTATCAGCGATGATTCCATCTCCACCGTCGGTTCGGCCGCCGGCGTCCCCAGTTCCATATCCAAAGGCGGCCCGGTCATCGACGCCCGCGAAGGAAGCGTCCGCACCGTGCGCCCGCCGGACCGCACTCTCGCACTGACGTTCGACGACGGCCCGGACCCGGTCTGGACGCCACAGATCCTCGACGTCCTGAAGAAGCATCACGTCCATGCGACGTTCTTCGTGGTCGGCACGGCGGCGATCGACCATCCCGACCTCGTCCGGCGCATGGTCACGGAGGGCCACGAGATCGGGGTCCATACCCTCACGCACGCAGATCTCGGGTGGTCGCCGGACTGGCGCCAGAAACTCGAGGTGCAGGGCGCCCAGCAGGTCATAATGGGCCTCACCGGGCAGGCAGCATCCTTGCTGCGGCCGCCGTTCAGCTCCGCGAACAACGCCGTCACCGACTCGTCGTGGGCGTCGATCCGCGCCGCAGCGGACGAGGGATATCTCACCGTGCTGACCACGAAGGACAGCAAGGACTGGGAACGGCCAGGCGCTGATTCGATTGCGCGGAACCTCGCGCCATCCGGAAACCAGGGCCAGGTGCTACTCATGCACGACGGCGGCGGCGACCGCGGCCAGACCGTCACAGCACTGGACGGGCTTCTCTCGCGCCTCGACGGGCAGGGCTACCAGGTGACCACGGTCGGCGATGCGATTGGTGTGTCCAGCACACGGCAGGCCACACCAAATGAGCAGGCCACCGGGACCGCTTTCATCTGGGGCATCAGGCTCAGCGACTGGCTCGTGACGGCAATCTCGTGGGCACTCGTGGCAAGCGGGATCGTGACCTTCGTCCGGGCCGTCCTGGTCGTGGGCGCCGCCGTGAGGCACCGCCGAGGGGCACGCCGCAAGCAACTGGCCAGCAGAGCCCTGGATGGACCGGCAATTACCGAACCCGTGACAGTCATCGTCCCTGCGTACAACGAGTCGGCAGGGATCGAGGCCGCTGTGCGGTCCATTGCCGCCTCGACGCATCCCGTCGAGATTATCGTCGTGGACGACGGGTCAACGGACGGTACCGCGGACATTGTGGAGTCCCTCAGACTTCCCGGCGTGACGCTCATCCGGAAAGAAAACGGCGGCAAGCCGTCGGCCCTCAACGCCGGGTTAGCCGCCGCCGCCCACGATCTTGTCGTCATGGTCGACGGCGACACCGTCTTCGAGCCCGACACTGTCCAAGCGCTCATCCAACCGTTCGCCGATCCCAGGGTAGGCGCGGTCTCAGGGAACACGAAGGTCGCCAACCGCGGCGGCGTCCTCGGGGCATGGCAGCACATTGAATATGTCGTCGGGTTTAACCTGGACCGCCGCCTATTCGACGTCGCCGAATGCATGCCAACCGTACCGGGAGCCATCGGCGGGTTCCGCCGCGACGCACTCATCGGGGTGGGCGGCGTGAGTGACGAGACTCTTGCCGAAGACACGGATCTGACGATGTCGCTGTGCCGCGATGGCTGGCGCGTCGTGTATCAGGACGACGCGCGGGCATGGACTGAGGCGCCGGCCACGCTCGGCGCTTTGTGGAAGCAGCGGTACCGCTGGTGCTATGGGACCCTTCAGGCCATGTGGAAGCACCGCGGCGCGATCATGCAGGGTGGACAGGCCGGCAAACTCGGGCGCCGGGGCCTTGGCTACCTCCTCGTGCTCCAAGTCCTTCTTCCGCTGTTCGCACCTGTCGTTGACGTCTTCGCCATCTACGGCCTGCTCTTCCTTGACCCGTTGCGCATCGCCGTCCTGTGGCTCGTGTTCCTCGCGGTTCAGTTGCTCATGGCCGCTTACGCATTCCGGCTCGACAAGGAGCGCCTGGGACCGCTCTGGACGCTCCCGCTCCAGCAGTTCGTATACCGGCAACTTATGTACCTGGTGGTCATCCAGTCCGTTGTCACGGCGCTGGCGGGTGTGCACCTCCGCTGGCACCGCATGGAACGGTATGGCAGCCTGCGGGTCCCGCCTGTGCCCCAGAAGGAGCCGGAGGCGGAGCAAGCCCGCGGTCTATGAGTCAGTGTTGCCGGCCGGGTGGGTACTTCCCCACCCGGCCCGGCTGTCTGCTAGAAGTTGAACTTATCCACGTTGTCGGCGGTGAAGACCGTGGGGTCCCCGAGCAGGACGACGCCGTTGGCTCCGACTTCGAATTCGCCCAGGTCGCCGGCCTTGAACTTTTCGCCTTCGGCGCCGGTGATCTGGCGGAGGCGAGGGCAGCGCCGGCGTACGCGGTGAGGTAACCGAGCTTCTCGACGTCCCACAGCGCGAACGACTTCATCGTGCCGTTCTTGACGAACTCCTTGAGCTGGCTGGGGAAGCCGAGGCCGGTGAGCTGGACCTTGCCCTTGTACTCAGAGCCGGCCAGGTACTGCGCCGCGGCAGCCACGCCAACAGTGGTGGGGGAGATGATGCCCTTGAGCGTCGGGTGCTGCTGCAGTAGCGCCTGGACTTCCTGCTGTGACTTCTGGGCGTTGTCATCGCCGTAAACCGTGGCCACCAGCTTCAGCTTGGAGTACTCGGGCTTTTCCAGTTCCTTCTTCATCAGCGCAATCCAGGCGTTCCGGTTGGTCGCGTTGGCCGTGGCCGACAGGATGACGATGTCGCCGCCGTCGGCTCCGATGGCTTCGGAGATCAGCTTCACTTGGGTGGCGGCGATGCCCTCTGCCGTTGCCTGGTTGATGTAGATGTCACGGCATTCCGGGTCGGTGTCGGAGTCGAAGGTAACAACCTTGGCTCCGCCGCTGCGTGCCTCGTCCAGGGCCGAGCAGATCGCCTTGGGATCGTTGGCCGACGTCGCGATGACATCCGTTCCCTGCTGCGTGAGGGTGTTGATGTAGCTGACCTGGCTGGAGGCGCTGGCCTCGGACGGCCCCACTTCGGAGAAGACGCCCTTGAACTCGCCGACAGCTGTCTTCCCGCCGCGGTCCGTGACCGTGAAGTAGGAGTTGTTCAGCTGCTTCGGCAGGAACGCAATCTTCAGGCCCTCCTTCGGGGGTGCGTCCGGATTCGCGGAAGCGGTCGCGGTGCTTCCGCCCGCACCGCCGCTGGATCCTGAATTGACGTCCGGCTCATTCTCTCGGGCTCCGGCGGGAGCGCCCACCGGCTGTCACATCCCCTGCAGCGGATACAGCGCGACGTGAATGTCCTGCTCAACCACCCGACCCTGAGCCTGGATCCGATCCTTGAGCAGGCGGGCAGGGGCCTGCTGGGCCTTAGTTTCACGGTTTCGTCCTTCTAGCCCCCGCCCGTTTTCGCCTCCGGTCAGCCTGGACAGTTCGTTACAGTGGCGGTCCGAGGGGCCTGGAAGGACAGGAGCCGGATCCAGTCCGGTTCATGGTCCTGCAGTTGGATCCCGGGCAGCGCCGCCGCGGCTTCCTGGACGATGATGGCGGCCTCCAGTTCGGCGAGCTTGGCCCCGAGGCAGCGGTGGATGCCCGAACCAAAGACGAGGCCGGTTGAGGATCCGCGGCCGACCTGGGCCTGCGGGGACTGGCGTCCGGGCCCGGTGCCTGCCGTGATTTGGTTGCCGGACAGCTCAAGGAGTATCTCTGTCCCGGCCGGGATCCGGTCGCCGCCAAGGTCCGTGCTGTGGGCCGCCACGCGGCGCCAGGTGGGAACGGATGATTCGGTGGCGAGCACATGCCGGACAACGGACCGGGCGCCTGCTTCCGAGGACGCTTCCGGCCAGCCCACGGGCGCGGACCCCTCCAGCAGCCGGAACAGCGTGGTGCTGATCAGCTGGGTGGTGGTTTCCTGGCCGGCGATCAGCAGGAAGTAGCCGAGCGAGCACATCTCGGTCCTGGTCAGGCCATGTCCGGCCAACGACTTGAACAGGTTGCGACCCGGGGCCGCCACGGATTCGGCAACGAGCCGGCGCAGCCAGCCATAGAATTCGGCAGCGATGCGGGCCAGCTCGAGCTGCCGGTCCCCGTCCGGCCAGCCCCAGAACAGCTCCATGGAGTCAAGCCCCCAGCGTTTGAGATCGGCAAGATCCCGCACGGGCAGTCCGAGGAGTTCGAACATGATGACTGCCGGGGGAAAAGCCGCCACCGTCTGCACGAGGTCCGCGTGGCCGGACCGGTCGAGCTGGTCGGCGGTTTTCCCCGCCGCTTCCCTGGCCAGTTCCCGGATTCGCGGCTCCAGGCCGGCGACGGTGGCGGGCGTGAAGAATCCCGCCACTACCTTGCGGATGCCGCCGTGCGTGCCGGTGTCGTTGCTGGCCAGGACCGGAGGCAGCGCAAAACCCGCGCGCTGCAGCACGCGCAGGGCGGGTCCCTCCAGCGGGGTTACGGCCACCAGGGCATTGGCAGGGCTGAAATCGGCAGGCCGGTGCAGGACCTCCCGCACCGATGCCGGGTCCCGGACCACGAGATAGGGACACCTGGACCCGTCGGGGGCTTCCGCCTCAGCCAGCGCTGCCGCGGAGCCGGGAGTGACGGCCGCCGGCATCATGCGGGCACCCCGTTAAGCCAGGCGGGCGCGCCGGCACGGAAGTCAGCCGGGGACAGTTCGGACGCCCGGCCAGGAAGGGCGCCCAACAGCGGCACCCGCAGCGTCCCGAGAACCTGCCGGTTGCTGTAATGTACGGCGTCGGGTCTGACTGGCCAGCTTCCGAGCACCACACCCAGGACGTCGAGCCCGCGTGCGGACAGCGCCTCGAGGGTCAGGGCGGTGTGGTTCAGCGTGCCAAGCCCCGGCCGGGCGACGACCACAAATGCCGCCGCCAGCAGGGAGCCGAGGTCCGCCAGGGTGCCGCCGTCGGAATCCAGCTCCACGAGGAGGCCGCCGGCGCCCTCTACCAGGACGTGGTCGTGGGCGCCGGCGAGTTCGCGGATCCGCGCTGCGTGAGCAGCCAGCGAGGGCAGCGGCGTCCCATCGATGGCCGCAGCCGCGACCGGCGCCATGGGTTCCTGCAGGACGACTCCGGCCTCAGCAGTCACGTCGGCGAGCCGGACGATTTCGGCGGCGTCAGAGTCGCCGTCGGCGGCACCCGACTGGCACGGCTTGTACACCGCCACGCTGCGTCCCGTTCCGGACAGGACAGCGGCGAGGGCCGCCGTCGTAATGGTTTTGCCGACGCCGGTGTCCGTTCCGGTGACCAGAACGACGGGGGACAGGTTCATGGAAGTTCCTCCAAAATGCTGCGCAGCACTGCGCAGCTGTCGTCGATTTCTTTGGGCCTGAGGGTGGCGCGGGCGGTGAGCCGCAGCCGCGGGATCCCGTCCGGCACGGACGGCGGGCGGAAGCAGCCGACGCGGACGCCGGCACGGTGCGCGGACTCGGCGGCGGCCAAGGCTGACTCCGCGGACGGCATGGGGATGGACTGGACGGCCCCGGCTGTCCGGTCGGGGGCTGTGCCGTTTTGGCCAACAGTGCCCCGGTTGGCCAGGATCGGGGCGAGCCCGGCGGCCAGTGCGGCCGCGTTGCTGTGGACGGAGTGCGCCCGCCACGGTTCGTCCCTAATGATCCGCACCGCGGCGAGGGCCGCTGCGGCGGATGCCGGCGCCAGCCCGGTGTCGAAAATGAAGCTGCGGGCCCGGTTGAGGAGGTGTTCCCGCAGCAGGGCGGATCCCAGGACGGCTCCGCCCTGGCTGCCCAGCGCCTTGGACAGCGTGGCTGTCACGATCACGTTGGGGTGGCCGGCGAGGGCGGTCCCGGCAACGGCGCCGCGGCCGGCAAAACTGCCGCTGCCGGTGACGCCGAGGCTGTGGGCCTCGTCGATGAGCAGCACGGCATCGCGCTGTTCAGCCAGGGCCAGCAGGTCGGCGAGCGGCGCCTGGTCGCCGAGGACGCTGTAGACGGATTCGACGGCAATAATCGCCCGCGGTTCCCTGCGGTCTGCGAGTAGGCGGCCGGCTTCGCCGACGCTGTTGTGGGCGAACGATTCGGTGCGGGACCGGCTGAGCCGGAAGCCGTCGATCATCGAGGCGTGGCAGTGCTCGTCCGCCATGATCAGGGTCCCGGGACCGCCCAGCGCCGTGATCACCCCGATGTTGGCCAGGTAGCCGGAGGAGAAGACGAGCGCAGCTTCCATCCCGGCCAGCGTGGCCAGTTCCTGCTCAAGGTCCAGATGCAGCTGGGTGGTGCCGGCGACCAGGCGCGAGGAGGTGGCGCCTGCGCCCCACCGTGATGCGGCTTCCGCGGCTGCCCCGGCAACCCGCGGGTCCGTTGCAAGGCCGAGGTAGTCGTTGCTGGCCAGGTCGATGAACTGCTCGTGCGCGGCGCGGGGGAGCGGGCGGCGGACCTGGCCCCGGCGTTCGCGGACCGCTGCCTGCCGCTCGAGCCACTGGGTCATCGAGCCGCTCATGATGCGCTTCCGGCTTTGACTGGGACCCGGAGTCCAGGAACGCCGGCTTCGCGGACCCCGGCTTCGCGGACCCGGGTTTCATGGACCTCGGCGACGGCCGCGGTCATCCCCGCCGTGATCTGTGCGACGTCCGCCACCGTGCTGATGTACGGCGGCATGGTGTAGACGAGGTTCCGGAACGGCCGGACCCAGACGCCGTGGCGGATGGCGGCCGCGGTGACGGCGGTAACGTCGACGGCGTCGTGCAGCTCAATGACCCCGACGGCGCCGATGGTTCGGACGTCGCGGACGGCCCTGAGCTCCATGGCGGGGGCGAGCCCGGACGCCAGGCCGGTGCCGATCCGGCCGACGTCGGTCCGCCAGCGGCCAGTCTCAATGATGCCGAGGCTGGCGTTGGCCACGGCACAGGCCAGCGGGTTGCCCATGAACGTGGGGCCGTGCAGCAGGGCACCGGCGTGGCCGCCAGAAACAGCCGAGGCTACCTCGGCGGTGCAGAGCATGGCGGCGAGGGTCAGGTACCCGCCGGTCAGTGCCTTGCCCACGCACAAGATGTCGGGCACGACGCCGGCATGATCGGCCGCGAATAGCTCGCCGGTGCGGCCAAAGCCGGTGGCGATCTCGTCGAAGATGAGCAGCAGCCCGTTCCGGTCCGCCACCTCGCGGAGCGCTGTCAGGCATTCGGCCGGATACGCGTGCATGCCGCCGGCGCCCTGAAGCACCGGCTCGACGATGATCGCCGCCAGTTCCGCCGAGTGCAGGGCCACGAGCTCGGCAACTTCGGATGCCCAGGCCTGGACGGTTTCCGGGGTTGCCGAAGCCTCCGGCGGACGGGGTGCAAAGACGTTGCGGGCCAGCAGCCCGGGGAAGGCCGAGTGCATGCCGTCCACCGGATCGCAGACCCCCATGGCCGCGAAGGTGTCGCCGTGGTAGCCGCCGCGGAGGCTCAGGAACCGCTGCCTCCGCGGACTCCCGGCCGCGGTCTGGAACTGCACCGCCAGCTTCAGCGCCACCTCGACGGCAACGGAGCCCGAGTCGGCGAGGAACACGCGCTCCAGCCCCGGCCGCCCGGGGGCCGCAGGGGCCATGTCCACCAGCCGCTCGGCCAGTTCCACGGCCGGGGCGTGGGTGAGCCCGCCGAACATCACATGGCTGAACTTTCCTAGCTGGGCCTTGGCGGCGGCATCCAGGGCTGGGTTGCGGTAGCCGTGGATCGCCGACCACCACGAGGACATCGCATCGATCACCCCGTGGCGGGTGCCGTCTTCGCCGCGGAGCCGCAGCCGCACGCCGTCGGCCGCCTCCACCTCCCACAGCGGAAGGTCCGGTGAGGCCGGCGCATACGGGTGCCATAGCCGTGCGCGGTCCCGCTGGATGAGGCTGGTCTGTGTTGTCACGGGCGTCACGGGCGTCACGGGCGTCACGGGCGTCACCGGCGTCACGGGACCAGCATCCCGTGGCGGGAACATTCCGCGGACCAGCCCAGCGGTGTGACCTGGACCTTCATCCGGCGCCGGCAGGCGGTGCAGTAGCGCGGCGGTTCCATGGCCAGGCGTTCGCCGCACTTCCGGTGAGGGTACGACGGCGGCCCGTCGCCGCCGTCGTACGGCTCACCGCAGTGCCCGCAAAAGGCGGCCCCGCCGGTGGTTGAGCTTGGGGCCACGACCGCCGGGTTCCCTGGCTGAGGGCCCACGCCGGCGAGGGCCCCGGCCTGAGCTTGCGAAGGCTGGGAGCCGGTGGGGACTTGCGAGGTTAGGGAGCGGTTGGGGAGCGAAATCGGGTTCACAGCGTCTTCTGGAGTTCCTTGATCGGCATGTTCAGCTCGACCAGCAGGTTCAGGTCCGCCGTCGCCGGGCGCCCCAAGGTGGTGAGGTAGTTGCCGACGATGACCGCGTTGATGCCGCCGAGGAGGCCGTTGCGGGTGCCGAGGTCGCCGAGAGTCAGTTCCCGGCCGCCGGCGTAGCGCAGCACGGTCCGGGGCATGGCGAGGCGGAACGCGGCGATGGCGCGGAGGGCGTCCTTGCCGTCCATGATGCCCTGGTTTTCGAGCGGGGTTCCGGGGCGGGGGTTGAGGAAGTTCAGCGGCACCTCGTGGGGTTCGAGGGCTGCAAGCTGGGCGGCGAGCTCGGCGCGCTGTTCGAGGGTTTCCCCCATGCCGATCAGGGCGCCGCAGCACAGTTCCATCCCGGCTGCCTTGACCATGTTGCAGGTGTCGAGGCGTTCCTCGTAGCTGTGCGTGGTGACCACTTCGGGGAAGTAGCTGCGGGCCGTTTCCAGGTTGTGGTTGTAGCGGTGCACGCCCCACTCGGCGAGCTGGTCCACCTGTCGCTGGGTGAGCATCCCGAGCGAGCAGGCGATGTTGATCTCGACTTCCTCGTTGATGCGGTCGATCGCGAACTTGATCTGGTTCATGAGCTTGATGTCGGGGCCGCGGACGGCGGCAACGATGCAGAACTCGGTGGCTCCGGGTGGCCGCGGTTTCCTTCGCGGCCTTGACCAGTTCGGGGATGTCGAGCCAGACGCCGCGGACGGGGGAGTCGAACAGGCCGGACTGGCTGCAGAAGTGGCAGTCCTCCGGGCAGCCGCCGGTCTTGATGGAGATGATGCCCTCCACCTCGACGTCTTCGCCGCAGTGCCTGAGCCGGACCTCGTGGGCAAGCTGCAGGGCCGCGGGAAGGGCCTCGTCCGGGAGGCGGAGGACTTCCTCGAGCTGCGCCTGGCTGAGCCCGATGCCGTCCTCGAGGACCTGCCGGCGGGCGATTTCCAGGATGGGGAAGGTCTTTGGGAAGGTAGCGTCGCTTGTGGCTTCGCTCGCGTTTGCCTGAATCGTCATTGATGGGTCCTTTGCGTCTGATGGCTGCGGATATTCCTCCGAACTGACGCTAATTCCCCATCGGGGGCAAGATTTTGTGGGGTCCCGACAAGCAGACCGGCGGGACATTGGTCGGGTCCCACTCTGGCGGTGCCAAACAGCTAGGGCCGCCGTCGCGGGTGGCGACGGCGGCCCTCTGGTTCCGGTGGTCAAGTCAGCCGTTGATGACCTGGGGGACGCCGAGGTGTTTGAGGCCTTCGACGCCGAATTCGAGGCCGTAGCCGGATTGTTTGGCGCCGCCGAAGGGGACGCGGGGGTCGACGGCGCCGTGTTTGTTGATCCAGACGGTGCCGGCCTGGATGCGGTTGGCGACTTCGCGGGCGGCGGGGAGGTTGGGGGACCAGACGGAGGCGCCGAGTCCGACGTCGAGGGCGTTGGCGTAGTCGATGGCCTGGTCGATGGTGCTGTAGCGGATGATGGGCAGGGCGGGGCCGAACTGTTCCTCGGTGACGAGGGGGTTGGTGTTGTCGATGTCGGCGACGAGGGTGGTGGGGTAGAAGTAGCCGGGCTGGCCGGGGTCGGGGTTGCCGCCGAGCAGGATCCGGGCGCCGCTGTCGCGGGCGGCTTCGACGAGGTTGGCGACGATGTCGTACTGGGCTTTGTTTTGCAGCGGGCCGAGGACGTTGTTTTCGTCCAGGCCGTTGCCCATCGGCATGGCGGCGGCGACTTTGGTGAGTTCGTCGCAGACGGCGTCGTAGATGTCGTCGTGGACGTAGAGGCGTTTGAGGGCTGCGCAGGTTTGGCCGGTGTTGAGGAACGCGCCCCAGAAGAGGTCTTCGGCGATGGCTTTGGGGTCGGCGTCGGGCAGGACGATGCCGGCGTCGTTGCCGCCCAGTTCCAGGGTGAGGCGTTTGATGGTGTCGGCGGAGGATTTGATGATGGCGCGGCCGGCGGCGGTGGAGCCGGTGAACATGATTTTGCCGATGGCGGGGTGTTCGGCGAGGCGGGCGCCGACTTCGCGGTCGCCGGCGATGGCGGTCAGGACGTTCTCCGGGAGTTCTTCGTTGAGGACCTTGATCAGGGCCAGGACGGAGAGCGGGGTCATTTTGGAGGGTTTGACGACGGCGGTGTTGCCCATGCGCAGGGCGGGGGCGATCTGCCAGATGGTGATCATCATGGGCCAGTTCCAGGGGCCGATGGCGCCGACGACGCCGATGGGCTTGTAGTGCAGTTCGGCGTAGGTTTCGCCGTCGTCCACCACGACCTCGGGTGTGAGTTCGGTGGTGGCGGTGGCGCGGAGCCAGGCGGCGCAGGCGCTGACTTCGAAGCGGGCGTTGGGGCCGTTGAGGGGTTTGCCCTGTTCGCGGGAGAGGAGCTGGGCGAGTTCTTCGGCGGAGCGTTCGACGGCGTCGGCGGCTTTGAGCAGCGCGGCGGACCGGGCGTCGTGGCCCAGGGCCGCCCATGCCGGCTGGGCGGCAACCGCGGCGTCTACCGCGAGCTCCAGGTCTGCAACGGTGTGGACCGGCGCCTCGCCAACCACCCCTCCGGTGGCGGGATCAAAAATGGTCCGGCTGTCTTGGCCGGGCGTGGCGGTAATGCTGGCAATCAGTGAATCGTAAGTTTCCATGGTGTTCCTCGTGTAGTGGACGTGTCCGGCTAGTGCTTGTGGTTGTCCTGCGGGTATTCGGTGGTGTTCAGGACGGTGAGGCGGGAGTCGAAAGGCAGGATCACGGGTTCGGCGGCGGGCTCGTCCCAGCCGAACATCCGGCCGATGGAGCGTTGCTCGCGCAGGTCTATGAGGAGGACCGCCTCAACGGTCATCACTTTTTCGGTCCAGAAGAACAGGTAGAGGTCATCGCCAACGTCGAAGGTGAGGCAGCGGTCGGTGTCTGCGAGTCCGGCCTCGCCGCCGCGAAGGCAGTGCCAAGTGAAGGTGCCGGCGGTGAGGTAGATGTGTTCGTAGGTTTCGACGTCGCTGTAGCGGTAATAGATGCGCTTGCCGACGAGTCCGCCGGAGCGGGAATGGAGGGCCGCCGCACCTTCCACGTTTCCGTGGCTGAACCTGGTGGTGCTGCCTGTCTTGGCGCCTTCGACGATGAATGAGCTGATGGCCGTTGTGACGGCGCCGGTGTTCCTGTCGAGGACGATGGTGAGATTTTCAGCGTGGCGGTCTTCGCCCCTGACGAAGTCGATGATGAATATCCCAGGGCGCGCTTCGATCGCTTTGTACCTGGCTGCCCCCTGGTTTTCGTCGCCGTCCGCATAGGTCCATGTCAGGGAATGCGTGTCATGGAAGGTGTACGTGGTGGTATGTCCTCCTTCCTGGGGGAGGTGCAATGCCGTGCCGGTCAGGGCCGCTGAGGCGGGCAGGGTCTGGTCCCCGAATCCGTCGAGCATGGTGGCCACGGAGGGCCATTCGTTTTCGGGAACGTAGTCCTGGATATCAGTCGCGGTCATGGCTTTCCTTTGGTTGAGGCTGGGTTCTTGCTGAACGAGGTTGGTGTTTAGGAGCGTTTTGGCGTCAGACGATTTCAGAGGCGTAGTCGATTGAAGGCTTCTGGGTTCCCCGGGCTATTCCTGCGACGAGGACGAGGGGGATGCCGAGGAGGAGCCACCGGGCAACGCCGCCGGCGCCGCCGAGCAGGGCATCGTAGTTGTCCAGGGTCAGGTAGCCGATGATGATGAATGAAACGAAGGACAGGACGGGGGCGATGATGGTCACCCACAGGTTGTCGCGCATCTTCGTTCTGGCAAAGTAGACGACGATCGCTGCGGATGTCAGGAGGAGGATGCTGATGAAACCGGCGGTTCCGAGGGCGACGAACCACGCGAAGACTGTGGTGATGGGGTCGGCCCCTGAGATCAGGAAGGCGCTGATAATGGCCAGGACGACGACGCCGTTGACCAGCCCCGCGAACGTCGGGGCTCCGGTCTTGGAGACGGACGCCAGCTTTGCGGGCAGGGTCCCGGCGCGGCCCAGGGCGAAGAGATACCGGGCGAACATGTTGGCCAACCCCAGCATCATGGCGATGAAGCTGGTGACCACGAGGATTTGCATGGCCAGACTGAGCCAGGAGCCGGCACTGCTCTGAGCCAGATCGAAGATCATGCCGGCGGGGTTCCCGGCGGCTTCTGACTGGATTCGGTCGATGCCGATTGCTCCGCTGATGGCCCAGGTTGAGATCATGTAGAAGAAACCAACGAAGGCGATGACGAGGTATGCGGCGCGGGGAATCGTCTTGCGAGGGTTCACGGCTTCCTCAGCGAAGACGACTGTCGCTTCGAAGCTTGTGAAGCAGGCAAAAGCGAACAGCAGTGAGATGCCGAGCCCGGGTCCCACGATGTTGGCGCCGGTGAACCCCTCGAAGGTGAAGATCCCGAACCCGTTTTGGGCGATCAGCGAGACAACGAGAGCGGCAACGACGAGGGTTTCGCCCAGGATCAGAACGCCCAGAACCTTCAGGCTCGCATCTACACCTTTCATGGTCAGGGCGGTGGCCAGGGACAGCACGACGACGATCCAAAAGAACGGCGGGAGCCCTAAGCCCGTCAGGGTCTCGACGAGCTGCTGGGCGAAGACACCGAATTGGGACCAAAGCCCCACCTGGAGGCTGACGTATGTCAGGATCGCGATGCCTGCACCGCCGGTGGCCCACTTCGTTCCCAACCCCTTGGCGATGTAGGCGACAAATCCTCCCGCGTTGGTGATGTTGTGGCTCATCCGAAGATACCCAACGGAAAACAGGGCCACGAGAAGGGCGGCGATGACGTAGATAACGGGGGTTCCGGGGCCGCTGGCTGCGAACAGGACGGGACTCGCGCCCACAACGGCCGCCATGGGTGCGGCAGCAGCGATAGCAAAGAAGGCCACCGCGACGACCCCTAGCTTATTGGGCCGCAGGCGGGCAGAGGTGACCGTGGTGTCCAGAAAGGCGGGCATCTGTCCGGTGTGTTGATTCATAATGTATGGCTCTTTCGCCAGGGCATGGACTCGTGAGTCATGCGATGTGAGTTCGTGTGGTGCCGGCTGAAGGCGCACCCCCTCGTGCGCGTCTTCCGGCGGAAGCGACTGTGATCAGCGGTACGTGAGTCGGATCACAAGTAGAACTCTACAAGTGTTTAGTTTTAGGTGTCAAGGGTCTCAAACGGCTGGGCTGGCAGGGCTAAAATCGGCTTATGAGCCTGGATTCCCAACGATTGCCCTACGGGGATGGCCGCGACGCCCTGCTGGCGGCGGTCATTGATGTTGTTGCCCAGAAGGGCCTGCGGGGCGTGACCTATCGTTCTGTTGCCTCCCGGGCAGGTGTGAACCATACGCTGATCACGCATCACTTCGGCTCCATCGAGGGGCTGCTGGCCGCCACCCTTGAGTGGGCCGTGCAGCGGTCGATTGACGAAACTGGTCTTGCCCGCGTGGCGGATTTCGACGAGAAGTTTGCCGACGCTCTCCTGGCCTCGGTCTCCTCCGAGCCGGAACTGCAGCTTTTTCAGTTCGAGATGCTTCTCGAAGCGCGGCGAAAGCCGGAGCTAAAAGCCCTGCTGGATCGCCTGTATGACAACTACATCTCAACCGTTGAAAGGGCTCTTCGCAAGCGTTCACTCAATACGGACGATGAACTGTCCAGGGCAGTATTCGCTGCGCTCGACGGACTAATGCTCCAGTTCCTCACCTTTGGAAATCCGGAAAAGATCCGAGCCGCCGTCATCCAGGTTGGCAGACTCCTCGAACGTTCGGGCATAGCCGGCGACGCGAACGCCGCCGGCCTCTCCCCGGCTGAAAAGTACCGCCCGTAGATCGGCCCGCGGAGTCTGGCGCTTCGGGCCCTCCGCGGGCAGACAAATCAGGCGCTGCGCTCGTTCACAATGCTCCGGGCGGCCTCCAGCCCGCTTTCGATGGCGCCGTCGATGAAGCCGCCCCAGCCGTTGGCATAGTCAGAACCTGCGAACAGGAGCCGGCCGTGCGGCTGTTGGAAGCTGCTTAGGGACTCTGTCAGGAAGCCCGGCCGGTGCATGGGCCAGGTCTCCCCAGACAGCGGGTCGCGGGTCCAGTCGTGGCTGGCGACATCCAGTACTTCAAGGTCCGGCGCGAGAAGGTCAACGGCGGCCTGGACCTGCCGGAGGTCGGTGGCGTCAAGGCGTGCGGTGTCGGGTCCGAAGGCAACGAGGATGGTGTTTCCGTCCTGGTCGTATTCAGCCTGGATGAAGTTCAGCGACCATTCAGCGGCGCCAAGGGCAACGAACGGCTTCACCCCGCCCTTGACGGTGATCCAGATTTTGATCCCCGTGGAGACCTGGCCTTCGGAGATGCCCTTTTGTGCGGATGCCGGCAGGGGAGGTTCAAAAGCGATGGCGCCCATGGCGCCGAGGGGCAGGGTGCAGATCACGTGCGCTGCCTGGAACTCCTCGCCGTCGCTGGTGATGACAGTGGCGTTCCCGTCGGTGTAATTGACCGCCGAAACAGTCTTCCCCAAGCGGACGTCTGTCCCGGCGCCGATGCTGTTGATCAGTTTGCCGGTGCCTCCCTCGATCTTGAAGGTGGCGCACGCTTCGAAGTTGACCATCCAGTCGCCGTTGGTCAGTGCAACCCACCGCAAGGCCTGAGTGAAGGCGGCGTCGTCGATCGGGCCGTTGAAATTCAGCGCCCAGAAGGATTCCAGGATGTCGCGGGAATAATCCGTGAAAGGCAGTTCTGCGATTTTCTTGGCCAGGGAAGCATGATCGATGCCCTTGGCGTCGGGGTTGGTGAACGGCGCGAATGGCTGCGGAAAGTAGTCGCGCGATTGTTCCACGAGCTTCCGGTTGGGTGCATCGATTTCGTTCAGCAGCTGCTCCGGAGTGCCCTCGTGCCGGGCGCCGTCTGCCCACCAATATGCACGCTCGGGCACAGGGCTCTGAACGGTGCCGACCCCGTAGCGCTTCATTTCCGCCCAAACGTAGGGCTGGGTCCAGTGGACCCAGGTGCCGCCCATTTCGAGGGGGCGGCCAAGCCGGTCGTCCAGCCAGGTGCGGCCGCCGATCCGGCCCCTGGCTTCGAGAGCAATCACGGAAAGGCCTGCGTGGCGCAGTTCACGGGCAGCCGTGAGGCCGGCGAAGCCTGCGCCGATGATGACGACGTCGGTCTGCTGGGTGTTGTTGATGGTGTCAGTCACGGTGAGCCTTCTGCTTCAGATCTTCTTGCTGTTGGTCAGGAGTAGACGAAGAATTCGGTGGTGTCTTCAATGACGGTCCAGCGGGTTTGCGCACCTTTATTGAATGAAGCAGCCGAGCCTGGCGTCAGGTCGAAGCTTTGGCCGCCGTCGACCTTGATGTGCAGGTGGCCTTCGATGATGTGGATGGTCTCGTCAGCCTCGATCAGCAGGTCGAACGGCTCCGGGGCCTCTTCAGTGGTCACGTGCCAGAAGCCGGCGGACAGAGCCGGTCGGTCCCCGTCCCCGGGCCGGCGGACCCACTGGACCTGGCCGAGGATGAAACGCTCGTACTTCTGCGGATCAAAGGAATCGTGGACGGTGAATTCGACGGCGTTCGTGGACGTGGACATTGGGTCCTCCTGGGATCTGAGCAACTCAGCAGCTGCTTAGTTGTGTATTGGCACCATAGCTAAGCATTTGCTTAGGTTTGAAGTCAACACCCAGTTTTCAGCAGCTAGAATCGGTGACATGAGCGGGGAGAAACATGGCAGCTACGGCACGGGGCGGGAAGCTTTGCTGGCCGCGACGGTGCATGTGGTGGCGCGCAAGGGACTGCGGGGCCTGACATTCCGTGCTGTCGCCGAACACGCCGGCGTCAACAACACGTTGGTTGTCCATCACTTCGGCAAACGGGATGCGCTCATCGGGGCAGCACTCGAATGGTCCGTGCAGCAGTCGATCGGGCTGTCACAGCTGGAATTGCTGCCTGCCACCGAGGAGGAGTTCTGCCGCAGCATCCTGTCACTGATCGAAGACAACCCCGACATGCAGATCTTCCAGTACGAGATGATCCTTGAATCGCGACGGCGCCCCGAACTGGCAGGGCCGGTGCAGCACCTTTACGAAAGCTACATCGCAGCGTTCTCCGTGGGCCTGGAGCGGATCGGCTTCGGCGGACAGGAGGGTGCGGCCCAGGCCGCCTTCGCCGCGTTGGACGGCCTGGTGCTGCAGCTCCTGGCGGGCGCCAATACGAAAGGCGTCGAGACTGCGATCCGCTATCTCTGGGCCGCACTGGGCGGACACGTAAACACCCCGGCGGTCAACGCCGGCTGATATCGGCCCGATGCCGACCTGCCATGGCCGAACTCCACGCTCCTCAGCGGGGACGTCCCCGCTTCCGTCGCTGCCCTGCGCGAACAGCCCGGGGGCAACCTCGTGATCATGGGCAGTGGCCAGCTCATCCGGTCCCTGCTCCCGCACGGCCTGATCGACGAACTGTTCCTGATGATTCACCCGCTGGTGCCCGGCTCGGGGCGCCGCTTGTTCGGGCCGGATGATGAGGCGCGCCGGCTGAGATTGGTCGATTGCTCGCCCACCGCGACCGGAGTGCTGATGGCGACGTACCAGCCGGCCCAGCGGCTTTCCTGAATTGGGCGTCCGCTGCCCCGCCGGGCGACTGGCCGCCGTCGTACTTCAGCTTTAAACCGCTCCCGGCGCCGCATGGCACTCCCGCGGCATCAGACCCATACTCAATCTAAGGGTGGCCGAACACAACGAGTTGGCGGGGATCATGACTGACACCAACAACCGCAGGATTGACCTGCCCCTGATCGATCACCATTGCCATGGTGTGGTGGACACCGAACTGAGCGACCACGAGTTCAGGAGCCTGGCCACAGAATCCCACTGGCCGGGACCGGCAGGCACTGACAGCCTTGATTCGCCCTTCGGGCTGGCGGTACGGCGTCTTTGTGCCCCGATCCTCGGACTTGAGCCGCTCGTGCCAATTAATGAATACATTGCGCAGCGCAGCAACATCGGCGCCGCCGAGGCGAACAGGCTGCTGCTCCGCAGCACCGGAACATCCGAGTACCTTCTTGACACCGGCATACCGGACACGCGTCTTCTTGACCCCACCGCCATGGCGGCGTGCGCTGGTGCCCGCACCCGCGAAATCGTCCGCATTGAGACAGTGGCGGAGAACCTCGCTTCCGAGTCCACGGCGGCCGGCTTCATTTCAAAGCTCCCGGAGACGCTGACAGCCAGAAGCCGGGAGGCCGTGGGGCTGAAATCCATCATTGCCTATCGTCATGGCTTCGACATCCCCTCAGAACGGCCAACCGGGCGTGAAGCGCTCAAAGCCGCTGACGAATGGTTCCGTCTCGCCGAGACGACGGGAATATTCAGGATCACTGACCCGGTCCTGTTGAGGTTCGGGCTTTGGGCGGGCATCGATACAGGACTGCCCATTCAGCTCCACACCGGATACGGCGACGGCGATATTGAACTTTTCCGGGCTGAACCATCCCGGCTCACTCCGCTCTTCCACGCCACCCGATCGCTGGGCGTCGTTTTCATGCTGCTGCACTGCTACCCCTTCATCAGGGAAGCCGGAATCCTCGCCCAGATCTTCCCGCACGTCTACCTGGACGTGGGCCTGGTTTCGCATTACCTGGGCCCAGGTTCCGGCACAGCAGTCCGCCAGGCGATGGAAATCGCACCATTCAGCAAGATCCTCTACTCGTCGGATTCGTATGGGCTTGGCGAGCACTACGCCGTCAGCGCTGCCAATTGGCGAACTTCTTTCGCGGAGCTGATGGACGAATGGGTTGGCTCGGGCTGGGCAACCCCGAACGACGCCGAGAGAATTGCCGCGATGGTTGCCTCCAATAACGCCAAACGCGTCTACAAATTGGACGCCTAAGGCTCAAAGGCGGTCGCCTGAACAACGGGAGGAAAGCTGTGACTTCGAATCCAAAGGCAGACATGGATCTCCAGCACGTGAGGGCTCTTGTCATTTCCACCCTGGACAACGCCGGCGTCTCAAGGGTAAAAGTCCTTCCGGGACCCAAGGTCGAGGGTGCTTTCGATAATGGCTGCGGTGTCTCGGTCAGCGTCGGAGTCCTGTTGGCGTCTGACGACCATGTCACCCGGTCATCGGAAATCGATCCCATAGTCGGTGACCTGCGTGGAATGCCGGACCGCTCAGCGGTCGCCGTCGTCGACAAGGCAAGCGGCCTTGCCTGGGCGCCGGCCGACCTGGTGGACATGTATGGTGCTCCATATCCGACCTGCCAGCGCACGGCACTTAAACGTGTTGCTGCCGATTGGGGAACAGCCGGACTGGAGGTTTCTGTGGGCTTCGAGCTGGAGTTCACGGTGTTCAGCGGTACGCGGGACGCGCCTGTTCTGGCCCATGACGGTCCGGGCTATGGTGCGGCTGCCTTCCTGCAGCTGGAAGCATGGCATCTGGACGTGCTCACAGCCCTTGTGGAGGCCGGCGTTCCGGTTGAACAGGCTCACCCCGAATATGGCAGGGGCCAGGTGGAGATCGCACTCGCCCCCAGGAACCCGGTTCAGGCTGTGGATGATTACCTTCTCACCCGGTTCATTGTCGCCCGGGTTTCAGGCCAGCATGGACTGCACGTTTCCTACTCGCCAATAGCGGATTCCATTACTGCAACCAACGGATGCCACATCCATTTCTCTGCGAGGAACGGGGACGGCAACGTCTTTTACGACGCTGCAGCCGCCACGCAGATGCGCCCGGCGGGGGAGAGCATGATCGCCGGCGTGCTCGGGAGACTGGCTGAAAGCTCAGCATTGCTGGGAGGCAGCGCCCTGAGCTTGGTCCGGCTTCAGCCGGCACAGTGGGCGGGCAGTTTTATTTGCTGGGGCACGGGCAACCGCGAGGCCGCCGTCCGCTTCGTGCCCGGCCTCAAGGGCTGCGAGGACAAGCAATCGAATGTGGAAGTGAAATGCTGCGACGGCTCCGCCAACCAGTACCTTGCCGTAGCTGCGATTCTTGCAGCCGCACTGGAGGGCTTCAGGGATCAGTTGAAACTGCCGGCGGAGGTCACGGTCGACCCCGGCACATTGAGCGACGCGGAGAGGGGGCGCCTGGGCATCCGTGCCTTTGCGCCTGATATGTTCACCGCCTTGGACGATCTGGACGGCAGCAGTTTCCTCCGAACAGCATTGGGCCGTGAACTGCTGGATGCGTATGTGGCTGTGCGGCGGGGCGAGGCGGAGCGTTTTGCCAAACTCGACCGTGAGGCTGTGATCGCCGCCCTCCGCTGGCGATACTAGCTGGCGTTATTGTGGACAGGCCCACAGCCTTTGACACGGGTGCCGCATTTGCACGATTGGCCATCGAGGCGCAGAACGTCGAAGGGCTGTGCAGGCAACTGCATGCCCAGCCTCGGGTCTCGGGGGATGAAGGCGACTTCCGACGCCCTTCTTGCCGCTGGCGCTTTTGTGGTTTCGTGGCAGCAGATCGTTTCACGCAACGTCGATCCCACAATGTCCGCCGTAGTGACGGTCGGGACCATCCATGCGGGCGCCAGCCCCGATGGGATCCCGGAAGAGGCAACGGTGACAGGAACCATCCACTGGATGACGTCGCCGCGGACAGACTCTCTCCTGAGCTAGACGCCGGCCTTAACCAGGAGAGCATCAAGCACCATGAAGAAATTGCCGCGGTGGTCGGCGGCCTTCGGGTCGGTCATGTACTGAATGGCCGCTCCGTCGTAGATCATCAGAAAGGTCCGAACCAGCGTCGCGGCGTCTATGAGGCATTTATCACCGTTGCCCTGGGCAGCGGAGGTGAATAGGTTTCCCAGCTCCACTTCATAGGCGGGATAGATCTTCCCGGCCAGTGGGCTGGAGGCCGCATTGCGCGTTGCCCACAGAATGAGTTCGATTTCCGCAAGCAGGCTGCCGGGCTCTTCCTCCAGGGCGCGCCAGTAGTTTTCCGCTACTTGTTCCACAGCCTTTCGCAGTCCCAGATGGACCGGGACGTCACTGGAATAGCGGTTCAGGTTCTTCAACCAGGCCTCTGCTGCGGCGTCCATGAGTTCGCTCTTATCGCTGAAGCAATAATGGGCCGCGGCCAAGGGCGCGTTGGCCTCCTTGGCGATGGCCCGCATGGTCACATACTGGACACCTTCGCGCCGCATCAGTTCCACGGTCGCTGCAATTAACTGTTCTTTACGATCGGCTGAGGATATCCGCATGGCTCACTCTCCCGTCTCCCGGTTCTGGCCCCGCAGGGACATTTTCCTTAAGACTATTGCTTGGACAAAGGTTTCACACCATTGTCCTGAACAACTGACTGGAACGGGTGTCAGGTTGAGGAGTGCCTTCCGGAATGCGGCGGTGGTTAGACGGGCCTGCCTGGCCCCGAGCCGCGTCACTTCGGAACAGTGTTCGCGGTCCGGCGGCCAGGCAGTGCACCGCGTGCGGGCTCAGCCAGAGACTACCTGGCGGCCACGATGTCCGGGACGGTTGCGCCGTTATCGACATCCTGCGAAGGTCCATTGAGGTAGCGCTCCATGGAGTCGTCCATGGCGTTGAGCCAGCGGGTGTGGTGCTTGGTGGCCATGGTGCCGGTCACCACGGAGCGGTGGAGCATGTCTCGGTAACCCAGGATGTCGTCGTGCTTGTGGCGCATCCAGTCCTTGAACAACTGGGACACTGCGTCCAGGTCGAACGGCGGGTAGTCGGTGGCGTCGATGAGTTCCCGCAGGTAGTCCGTCTGGTAATCGGCCTCCGCGTCGTGATCCGGCAGGGCGGCCTGGCGCTCGAGCCAGAGCTGGATGTCCGCTTCACGGTCGGCAAGGGACGGCAGGTCAATCGCTCCGGTCATGACGTCGCGGGCAAACCACGCCTGCGCGTCAAACATGTTGAAGGTGTAGTACTGATCCTGCGCACCCAGGTAAAACAGATTGGTGTTCTGCTGCCACACCACGCCCTTGTACAGGTTGCCCGGGTACAGCACATTCGGCGACTTCAGCGACATCTCGCTGGGCAGGAACGGGTACTTGTGCTGATATCCGGTGCAAAGTACGACGGCGTCAAAGTCACCCTGGGTGCCGTCGCTGAAGTGGGCTGTGGGGCCCAGGAAATGGGTGACAAGCGGGCGCTCCACCGTGTTGGCAGGCCAGTGATAGCCCATCGGGGCCGTGCGGTAGCTGAGGGTGATGGATGCGGCGCCCATCTTGTGGGACTGCATGCCGATGTCCTCAGCGGAATAGCTGCTGCCAATCATGAGCAGATTCTTGCCATAAAAGCGCTCGGCCCCGCGGAAGTCGTGCGCGTGCAGGACCTCGCCCGGGAAGGTTTTGATCCCTTTGAATTCGGGGACGGCAGGAACGTGGAAGTGGCCGGTGGACACCACGAGCTTGTCGAATACGTGGGTTTCAGTGAGGTTGGTTTTGAGATCCTCAACCGTCACCGTGAATTCCTGCGTTGCTTCGTTGTAGCTGGTGTGGCGGGCGACGGTGTTGAACTTGACGTACTTGCGGACGTCCGACTTTTCCACGCGGCCCTTGATGTAGTCGAAGAGAACCTCGCGGGGCGGGAACGAAGAGATAGGGCGGCCGAAGTGCTCGTCAAAGGAGTAGTCCGAGAACTCGAGGCATTCCTTTGGTCCGTTGGACCATAGGTGGCGGTACATGCTGGAGTGCACCGGCTCGCCGTGGCCGTCCAGGCCGATCCGCCAGCTGTTGTTCCACTGTCCGCCCCAGTCGCTCTGCTTCTCGAAGCACAGGATCTCGGGGATGGCGGCGCCTTTTTGGCGTGCTGATTCAAAGGCCCGCAGTTGTGCCAGGCCGCTGGGGCCGGCACCAATGATTCCGACTCGTAATGTCATGCTTCTCTCCTCTTCCAATGGTTCGTGTGGGTCGCTGCTCTGCGACGCCGTGGTTGCGCTAGGCGGGGTGCGCAATGTGCGCGGGGGAGTGCTTGCGGTGCTGTGCTTACGGTGCTGTGCTTACGGCGCGAAGGAGCGGTGGCCGGTGAAGAACCCCAGGCCGTACTCGGGCGTCTCAAACTTGACCGTGGTGCCCTTGGGGAAGAACAGCACGTCGCGCTCCTTCGCGTGCGTGACTTCTCCTGTGGTCTCGTCGGTGAGGATGAACTCGCCGGCTACGACGACCTTCATTTCGTCGTAGGTGTATGTGTACACCAGCGGTTCGGAAGCCTTCAGCTCGAAGAAGCCGGCGCTCATGACCGACCCGGTGGGGTTGTGGAGGGAGTCGCCGATTGCGGCGACCGTGCCGGGCTCGTTCATCGGCGGCAGGCCAACGTAGCCGCCTTCGACCTTGTGGATGGATCCGGCCTTGGTAAGGGTTCCTACGAGGGTTTCCATGGGTCTCTCCTGTAAATGGTGTTGTAAGAATTTCTCTGAATTGAACAGCGTGGCGCTGATAGGGGGGCGCTTTGGTACAAAGGGCGTTGGTGCCAATGGGACTGTGTCGGGGTCAAGCCAGAACCGGGGTTGGGGCTCCAGGGGTACCGTGGTCAACGTGACATTCTCGGTGTCGAGAGGACCCGGCGGGCTCCGCGTCGAGCCTTGCCGGTGTGAAGCAAGTCACGTATTCGTGTTCCAAAACTTTCACATGGACAGCTGTCCGAGTCAAGCGTTCAAGTTGAAGATTTTCCCGGTGCGTCTGGAATGGCTCTTTCCATGGAGGTTCGTGATCTTTCGTTCGGAACCATTGACTGGAACAAGCGTCCCTGTCACTGTATTGAAATCGCCGTGACGCAGATCACGATGACGCAATCTGATTCAGATTCCCAAAAGCAATCCCGCAAAGCAGATTTCCCTACGTGAGAAACGGGTAAAGACAATGACGACAACCACCCCTCAGCCCCTGACGCCCACGACGGGCAAGGCGATCGATTTCTGGCCCGCGAAGTCGAAGAAGGTCATGAAGGACGAATGGCAGCGATTGCGCTGCAGGTTCATAAATTCTGATCCCGTGGGCCCCTGGGACGAGTTCATCCTCTCGGAATGGGAGTTGGAGGCGTGTGGCTGGGAAGACTTCCACCCCCATACCGAGACCAACTTCGTGCTGGAAGGCGAACTCCATATCGAGTGCGATGGCCAGACTGTCATCCTGAGGCCGGGCGATTCGGCACGGGTAAACCCCGGACGGACCGGCCGGTACTGGGCACCCGTCTACGCGCGCATGGTCACTATTTACGGTCCCAACCCCGACGGTGCGGAGTCACACTCCTTCCGCTACTCCGAAATCTAAGTCTTGGCCGCAGCGCCGCGGTC
This sequence comes from Arthrobacter globiformis, assembly GCF_030817195.1. Taxonomy (NCBI): domain Bacteria; kingdom Bacillati; phylum Actinomycetota; class Actinomycetes; order Micrococcales; family Micrococcaceae; genus Arthrobacter; species Arthrobacter globiformis. The sequence continues at coordinate 2,963,571 of NZ_JAUSYZ010000001.1, forward strand.
CACCACTACTCCAACTCCTTGAACGTGGGTACAACATGAGCACACTTAAAGAGCATTACGCAGAAGAACTGAACGCCAGACTGGCCGAGTGGCAAGCCGGCAGTCTGGAACCCCCATTCAGGTTCGCCGACATGCGGACCTTACACGCCGTCACCCTGGCTCTTCCCGTTATCGCCTTGATCCTGGGGTGGTTCCTGTGAGCCAGACCATGGACGAAATCTCCACGTCGGGAACTGAAGGATCGCTTCCGCTGCTGAGCCACGAGCGGAACTGGAGCCCCAGGGCCCTGTTCTTCAGCTCTGCCCAGGCTGCCGTGGCAACCTGGTGCTTCATCATCGGCGGCTATGTGGCCTTCTATCTGCCAGCGGCGCAAGGGTCGGTGGTGATGATCGCGGCCATGCTGGCAGGAATGTTCCTGGTATTCCTGGCCACGGTGCCGATGGCAACGCGGTACGGGCTGGAGGCTGTCCGCTCAACGCGGCCCGTTTTCGGAACCCGTGGTTCGCTCTTCACCGTCGCCCTCACCTTTCTCTTCACCATCGGGTGGGGGACCACCCTGATGATTTTCAGCGGAAAGTCCGCTGCGTTGCTGCTGGTTACTCTCGGCGTCGTCAGCGAGACTAATGAGCCAGTCGCCCAAACAGTGAGCAGCCTCATCTGCCTCCTGGTGGTGTGGGCGCTGATCAGCCGCGGCCCCGGCATTCTTCGAAGGGTCGGCGTGATCGTTGCCTGCGCGGTCCTTGCGCTCGGACTCATGGTGATCATCGTGATTGTTGCCAAAGTCGGCTGGGGTGCCCTGCTCGAGGCCAAGCCGAGCGCCGCAAGCGGCAACAAGCTTTTGGACTACACGACGGCCATCGAACTCATGCTCGCTACGGCCCTGTCCTGGTGGCCGTACGTCGGTGGCATGACGCGGTTCTCAAAGAGCACCAAGAAGTCCGTCTTGCCGGTAACGCTGGGACTTGGCCTCGCCCTCGCGGTCATCTGCCTGATTGGTCTTTACACCGGACTCGTCTTCCCGGATTCCGGCGGAGATCCACTGCCCGGGCTGCTGGATATCGGCGGCGTGTGGCTGGCTTTGCCGGCATTCGCGTTCATCATCGTTGCCAATGTCGGCACGGCGATGGTCGGCACCTACACGGCAGCGCTTTCCCTGAAGCAGCAGCCTGCCATCGACGCCCGCCTTAGCTGGAGAGGCTCGACCACGGTGGCTGGACTGACTGTGGCCGTAGTGATCGTGTTCCTGGCGGAGCCCTTCTACGCCAATTTCGGAACGTTCCTCACCCTCTCGGCCGTCGTCTTCGGCCCGCTGTGCGGGCTTCAAATCGCCGACTACTTCATCATCAGGAAGCAACGTCTGGACCTGGATGGCCTGTATAACGACGGCGCAGGTTCGGCGTACTGGTACTGGAAGGGCCTGAATGTGACGGGCTTCGTCAGCATGGGCGTTGGAATCGTCGTCTACTTCCTCCTCCTTGACCCGGTCACATTTGCCTCCGCTCCCGTGTTTGCCTTCACTACCGCTACGCTGCCGTCAACCCTGGCCACGGTAGTCGTCTATGTGCTCCTGGCACGGCTTCAGCCCAAGGCGTTCGGGCCGGTCGTGCACTAGTCCAATCCATCAGGAATCGAGAAGCAGGGCCGCGGCGCTGGACATAGGGTGAGGAGTGCGATGAACCATGACCAGGAGGGCGCATGCCATACACCGTAGACTTCCAGAACGTATCCACCGTCGGCGTGGAATCGTCCCCAGTGGCGGAACCGCTGGCAGGACTGCGTGCCAACGAGGCGCGTTACTACAAGAACAAGTACGACCACGCGTTCACCGTCAGGCCCGCCAGTGAGGCGCCGGAAACGCTCGCCTGGGTGAACCGCATCCTCGCCGACGAGCGCAACATCGTCATCTCAGCCCGTCCGCTCGAGGTTACTTCCTTCGAAGTGGACGGTTTCCGGATGGCTTATGTGTTCTACGAATCCGGTCTGGCCATAAATGTGATGTACGGCATCGAGGATGGAGCGAAGCGGGCAGTGGGTTTCAAGCTCTCGGAAGGCATGGAAATCCCGGAGGAACTCGCAGCAAGCTTCAGGTTCGCGCGCCAAAGGTCGAAGCTGGCCGGGGTGATCCGCGGCTCCTACTTCGTGATCAAGGGCGAGTACTGAGCAGCCCTGCCAAGGCGACCGGCCGCCGTCGTATCTAACTACCCGGCGGCCGGCGCCTTCGCTGCCTTGGCGGCGGCCTTTGCTGCCTGCTTGCTGGCGCGCACCTTCGTCAGCGACTCTGGGTCCACGATGTCCGCGACCGAGAGGTATGAACCCTCTTCGCCGTAGTGGCCCGCGGCCTCACGCCAGCCCGGCGCCTGGAGCCCGCACTGCTTGCCGAGCAACGCCAGGAAGATCTTGGCCTTCTGCTCGCCGAATCCCGGCAGTGCTTTCAGCCTGCGGAGCACTTCCTTGCCGTCAGGTTCATCCCGGGTCCAGATGGCAGTTGCATCGCCGCCCCACTCGCTCTGCACGGCCTCGGCGAGCGCCTGGACCCGGCCTGCCATGGAGCCGGGGAAGCGGTGGACTGCAGGGCGTTCCTTGAAGACCTCAACGAAGCCTGCCGGGTCATGATCAGCCACGGCGGCAGGACTGATGGACCCGATGCGCGTGCGGATCTTTTCGGGTCCGGCAAACGCCGACTCCATGGTCACCTGCTGGTCAAGCAGCATGCCGGTGAGCAGCGCGAAGGCGTCATCGCTGAGCAGTTTGTCGGCGGCTTCGTCGCCGGTGATGTGCAGTTCCATGCGCCCATCCTCCCACTTCCGGCCTGTGTCACGGGCATCGCGCGGCGAATCCATGTCAGGATCAGGCATGGTCAACCGACTGATGCTGCTCGACACCGCCTCCCTGTACTTCCGCGCCTTCTACGGCCTGCCCGACACCATCCGCCGCCCCGACGGCACCCCGGTGAACGCCGTCCGCGGCCTGCTCGACATGATCGCGCGGCTCACCACCGACTACGGCGCCACGCACCTGGTGGCCTGCTGGGACGACGACTGGCGTCCGCAGTGGCGGGTCGACCTCATTCCGACCTACAAAGCCCACCGCGTGGCCGAGGTGGTGGCGGGTGCGGCCGACGTGGAGGTGGTGCCGGGCGCCCTTGAGGCGCAGATCCCCCTGATCCGCCACGTGCTGGACCTCGCCGGCATCGCCGTCGTGGGTGTTCCGGAGCATGAGGCCGACGACGTCGTGGGCAGCTACGCCAGCCACGCTGACCTTCCGGTCGACGTGGTGACGGGGGACAGGGACCTCTTCCAAGTGGTCGACGACGCCCGCCAGGTCCGCGTGATCTACACCGCCCGGGGGATGAAGAACCTCGAAGTCATGACCGACGCCGTCGTGGTGGGAAAGTACCGCGTGCTCCCCGCGCAGTACGCCGACTACGCCATCCTCCGGGGCGATGCCTCGGACGGGCTGCCCGGTGTCGCCGGCATCGGCGAGAAGACCGCGGCGGCGCTGCTCCTGGAACACGGCACGCTCGACGGGCTGCTCGCGGCGGCGGCGGATCCCGGCGGCGGAGTGTCGGGCCCGGTGCGTTCCAAGCTCGCTGCGGCGGCGGACTATCTCAGGGTCGCACCCGCCGTCGTCAACGTGGTGCGCAATCTGGAGCTGCCGTCCCTCGATGAAGCGGGCGCGGAACTGCACCCCGTCACGGGCGAGGCGCGGGAAGAGCTCGAACGGCTCGCCACTGAGTGGAACCTCGGCGGCTCGGTCCGCCGGCTGCTGGAGGCGCTGGACCGGCGGACCTAGACCGCCCTCACTTACTCAGGCCGGCTTCAGCCATAAGCTCTGTCAGCCACGGCCGGTGTTCGCGGTGGAAGGTCAATCCTTCCGGCAGCCCCTGCACGGAAGGTTCGGAACCCGTGATGTTGATGGTGATCCGGCCGCCGCCCATGGGCGCGTTGGTGATGTGCAGCTCCCCGAAGGATTCGGGCAGGACCGGATCCATCCACATGCCGCCCCGGGATACGTGGGCGTCGTACCGCATCAGGCTGGTCACCAGCATGATGGGTGTGGTGGCTGCCCATGCCTGCGGGGAGCACGCCGTCGGATAGGGCACCGGCTCGGTCACCTGGTCCCGGCTGAAGCCGCAGAACAGTTCCGGAAGCCGGCCGTCCGTGTAGTCGGCCGCTTCCAGCAGGGCAGTCGCGATCCGCTGTGCTTCGTCCACGAAGCCGTAGCGCAGCAGGCCCGCCGCGATGATGGCATTGTCGTGCGGCCAGACCGACCCGTTGTGGTAGCTCGCCGGATTGTAGGCTCCCATGTCGCTGCCCAGCGTCCGGACGCCCCAGCCGCTGAACATCTCGGGTGACATCAGCCGCTCGGCCACCTGGGGCACCTTGTCCTCATCGATGATGCCGTGCCACAGGCACTGCCCCATGTTGGATGCACATGCGTCAACGGGCCGCTTGTCCCGGTCCAGGGCGACGGCGTAATAGCCGCGGTCCGGCAGCCAGAACTGTTCATTGAACTTCTTCTTCAGCTGCGCCGCCTCTTCGGTGAGCTGCGCCGCCAACGCTGCGTCACCGGCGTCGTACGCCATCCACGCCCGGGACAGGAAAGCAGAGTAGACCAGCGCTTGTACTTCACAGAGTGCGATCGGCGGCTCCGCCAGCGTCCCGTCCTCGAAGTTGATGCCGTCCCACGAGTCCTTCCAGCCCTGGTTGATGAGGCCCTGGTCGTTGAGCCGCTCATACTCGACGAATCCGTCGCCGTCCTTATCGCCGTAGTTCCGGACCCAGTCCAGCGCCAGGTCCGCATGCGGCAGCAGTGCGGCAATGGTGTCCCGGGCGAAGCCCCAGCGGCTCACCGAACCGAGCGCCATTACAAACTGCGGCGTGGCGTCGATGCTGCCGTAGTAGGCGTTCTTGCCGCCCAGCGCCAACCCGCTGGAGACGCCAAGCCGGACCTCGTGCAGGATCTTCCCCGGCTCCTCCTCGCTCATCGGATCCACCACTTTGCCCTGCCGGTCGGCCAGCGTCTGCAGGGTGCCCAAGGCCAGGGACGGATCCACGGGCAGCGCCATCTCCGAGGCCCAGAGCGAGTCCCGGCCGAACAGCGTCATGAACCACGGGGCACCCGCAGCCACCACGATCCGCTCGGGATGGGCGGGATCCTCGATGCGCAGCGCGCCAAGGTCGTCGTAGCTGCGCCGCAGGGTGCGCTCGATGGAGCGGTTGCCCATGTGCAGCTTGGGAATCTTGGCCACCCATTCCTGCCGGCGGCGGTCACTCGGGGAAAGATCGCCGGCGGCCGGGTGGACCAACGACGCCGGCGGGACCCCGCCGCCGTTGGCGGCAGGCGCCACGCTCACCCGCGAGCTCCATGCACCGCGCGGCGGGACCACCGTCCGGAAAGTAAGGGAATCGTCGGTGACCTCGGCGCCGGCCGCGTCGACGACGACGCTCTTAACGAGGTCCTGCCAGCCGGCCCTGATCACCAGGGAATCGCCCTCGGGCCGGCGGGATTCTTCCCACCGCCGCTGGACGCGGGCCTCCTTCACCTCAAAGAGATCCGCGAAGTCCGACTCCACGCTGAGGGAAACGATGCACTCGGTCTCCTTCGAGGAATAGTTCCGGATGGTGATCTCCTCGCGGATGCCTACGCCGACCTCCCGCAGGCGCTCCACGATCAGGGGGCTGTCCGCATACCCGTCAGAGCGGGGAACCCGGCCGATAAACAGCGCCCGGTAAGGCTCCTTGGTTTCCGCCGTCAGCGCCTCCAGGGGCAGGCCGTTCACGGACAGGTTCCAGCGGGACAGGATGCGGGTGTCCTCATGGAAAACCCCGTGCGGGTGCTCCGGATGGATGTCCCCGTTCGCCGAGGAGATGCAGAATGACGAACCTTCCACCAGGGTGACCGTGCCCGACCCCACAGGACCGGCAGCCGTATCAGCGTTCCAGCCAGCAGCCATGCCCGCGCCTCCTTCGACGGCTCAGGGGGTGGCGGCGCTGTGCGGACCGGAGCCGCACTGCTGTTCGCCGCCTACTCCGTTGGGCATGACGCTACGCTCGAACGCCTCCTGATAAAAGGGCCTCTGGCGGCCTCCGGTAAAGACGACGAGAATGGGTTTCGTGCCCCAACTTCGCGCCGGGACGGACAGCGAGGCGATGAACCCGGCGGCCCGCAAGGTGCAGCGCATCTACCTGACGCTGACACTGGGCAATACCCTTGCGGCGTCGTTCATCTGGGGCATCAACACGCTCTTCCTGCTCGATGCCGGGCTCAGCAACCTCGAAGCCTTTGCCGCGAACGCCTTCTTCACCGCCGGCATGGTTCTGTTCGAGGTGCCCACCGGCGTGGTGGCCGACGGCTGGGGCCGTCGCGTTTCCTTCCTGCTCGGCACCGCCACCCTGGCCGTTTCGACGCTCCTTTACTACCTGCTGTGGCAGCTTTCCGCGGCGTTCTGGGCGTGGGCAGTCGTGTCCGTGCTGCTGGGCCTGGGCTTCACCTTCTTCTCCGGCGCCGTGGAGGCCTGGCTCGTGGACGCGCTGCACTTCTCCGGTTACGACGGCGCGCTGGAAACGGTATTGGGGCGCGGCCAGATGATTTCCGGCACCGCCATGCTCATCGGGTCGGTCGCGGGCGGCGCCATCGCCCAGGCCACCGACCTCGGCGTGCCGTTCCTGCTGCGCGTGGGCGTGCTGCTGGCCATGTTCGTGGTGGCCCTGTGGCTCATGCACGACGTCGGCTTCACCCCCGAGCACTCGGCGCGTCCCCTTCAGGCGACGCGCGCCGTCCTGGCCGCCTCCATCGAGAACGGCCTGAAGAACCCGCCCGTGCGCTACGTGATGCTGGCCGCGCCGTTCACCGCCGGCGTCGGAATCTACGTCTTCTACGCCCTGCAGCCGTTCCTGCTGGAGCTGTTCGGCGACCGCGGCGCCTACGGCATCGCGGGCCTGGCAGCGGCCATCGTGGCCGGGGCCGAGGTTCTCGGCGGCTGGCTGGCGCCGCGCTTCAGGCGCCTGGTCCGCAAACGCACCACGGTGCTGATCCTCAGCGGCGCCGTGAGTGCAGTGATCCTGGTGGCGCTCGGGTTCACCCGTGAGTTCTGGGTGGCCCTGGTGCTGCTGGCGGTGTGGGCGCTGGTGGCCGAGGTGGGGACCCCGGTGGGGCAGGCCTATCTCAACGACATGATTGACTCCAGGCAGCGGGCCACGGTGCTCAGCTTCGCCTCGCTCACGGGTTCGAGCGGGGGCGTGGTGGTGCAGCCGTTGCTGGGGCGGGCCGCCGATGTTTACGGCTACTCGGCGTCGCTGGCGTTCAGCGGAGTGATCCAGCTGGCCGCTGTGCCGTTCCTGTACGCCAGCCGCCGCCAGCGCGCCGCTGCTGATGAAGCACACGGCCGTTGAGTGTCCTTCCCCGGCGGAGTAGCGTGACCTTACCGTCAACCCGCATAACACCCACCCGGGAGCGACCATGCCATACCTGAAAAGCCGAGTAGCCGCCGTCACCACGGCCCTGGCGTTGAGCGTGACGGCGGGGACCGTCACCACTCCCGCTTTTGCTGATCAGCGGGAGACCGAAAAGACCGCCACGGCCACCGGATACGGCGGCGCCGTCAGCACCGTGGACCTGGAGGCGTCCGCAGCGGCCATCGACATCCTCCGCCGGGGAGGCAACGCGGCGGACGCCGCCGTCGCAGCCGCGGCCACCCTCGGGGTGACTGAGCCGTACAGCGCCGGAGTGGGCGGCGGCGGGTACTTCCTCTTCTACAGCGCACACACCGGCCATGTGAGCACCATCGACGGCCGTGAAACAGCGCCGGCGGCCATGCCGCACGATGCCTTCATCGATCCGAAGACCGGAAAGCCGTACAACTTCACCCCCGAGCTCGTCACCAGCGGCGTATCGGTGGGCGTGCCGGGCACGCCGGCCACCTGGGAGCGCGCGCTTGACCGGTGGGGAACCAAAGACCTGGATGACGTCCTCGAGCCGGCCATCGACGTCGCGGACCGCGGCTTCGTGGTGGACGACACCTTCCGCCAGCAGACACTCGACAACAAGCTCCGCTTTGCGGCGTTCACCTCCACCAGCAAGCTCTTCCTCCCCGGCGGTGACGCGCCCGCCGTCGGCAGTATCTTCAGGAACCCGGACCTCGCGGCAACCTATCGGCTGTTGGCGGACAAGGGTACCCGCGCCTTCTACCACGGCGCGCTCGCCAAGGAGATAGCGTCAACCGTCCAGGCCCCGCCGAAGACCAGGACCACCAAGCTGCCCGTCCCGGCCGGCCACCTGACCACAGCGGACCTCGCCAAGTACCGCGCCTTGAACCAGGCGCCCACCCACGTCGAATACCGCGGCCTGGACGTCTACGGCATGGCACCGTCGAGCAGCGGCGGCACCACGGTGGGCGAGGCGCTGAACATCCTTGAGCCGTTCGACCTCTCCGGGATGTCCACGCCCAGCGCCCTGCATCATTACCTCGAAGCCAGCGCGCTCGCCTTTGCGGACCGCGGCAAGTACGTGGGGGACCCGGCCTTCGTCGACGTTCCCACGGATGCCCTGACGGACCCGCTGTTTGGCAAGGAACGCTCCTGCGAAATTGACCCGAAGGTGGCAGCCGCTAAGCCGGTGGCCCCCGGTGACGTGGCAAATTACGACGGCGCGTGCCCGGCCGCCGCGGCGGCCCCCGCCAGCGAAAAGGACACCGAGAACATCTCCACCACCAACCTGACCGTTGCGGATAGGTGGGGAAACGTGGTCGAGTACACCCTCACCATCGAGCAGACCGGTGGGTCGGGCATTGTGGTTCCCGGCCGCGGATTCCTGCTGAACAACGAGCTGACCGACTTCTCCACGGTGTACGACCCGAAGGACCCGAACCGGATTGAGCCCGGCAAGCGGCCGCGGTCCTCGATGTCCCCGACCATCATCCTCGAAGACGGCGACCCCTTCCTCGCCCTCGGCTCGCCCGGCGGCTCGACGATCATCACCACCGTCCTGCAGACGATCCTGAACAGGGTGGACCTGGGGATGAACATCTCCGATGCCATCGCCGCTCCGCGGGCTGCGCAGCGGAACGCGGCCAAGGTTACGGCCGAGCCCGGGTTCATCGCGGCTTACGGAAAGCGGCTGATGCCGTTCGGCCACGAGTTCACACCCTCGGGTGACGCGTTCACCTCGGCAGCGGAGATCGGCGCGGCCACCGCCATCGAGTTCAAGTCCGGCGGACGCCTGGTCGCCGCGGCCGAGCCGGCCAGGCGCGGTGGCGGTTCCGCCATGGTGGTCAAACCCTCGCGGTGAGAGCCGCCGTCGTCCTTTGGAAAACCAACAGTCAGGGAAGGCGAGCCGCTACGGAACGCCGTCGGCCGGGCCCGGCAGCAGCTGCCGGTTCCTGATCTGCGACGCTCCGAACTCCACCGTGAGCGGACGGATTTCCCAGGAGCCGCTTCGTTCCCGTGAACGGCCTTCCCATGAGGGGCCCTGCGGCTTTGGCTTGCCCACAGCAACGTGGGGGCGCCATCGGGGATATCTGTAGCCCAGGGCGCGGGAGCTGAGGATGAAGTCATCGGGGTTGTCCACCAGCAGGTCGTCCAGCAACTCATGGAGGGCCTGGACGAGCCCGACCTGAAAGTCCCGCACACCCTGGGGCACTTCCACCTCGAGCCCGGACACCCTGCCGCCGCCCAGCAGGACCAGCCGCTCCGCTGTTCCGGTGAAGCCCTCCAGCACGGGCAGCGCGCGCAGCCAGTCGGCGGTTTTGACGGCGGCCGCGGCGGGGTCAGTGGCGCCCTTGGTCCAGTCCGCAACGTCCGCGGCGAAGTCCTCCAGTATGCCGATGTGGAGCAGGGTCATGTGCAGGCCCTGCGGCCTGCGCAGCCCGTCCGCGTAGGCGGCCAGCTGTTCATAGTCCGCGGGTTTGGCGCCGACGCTGAGGACCGGAACCTCGACCGTGATGCGCGGAAGCCTCAGCATCCGGACCTCCCTTGCCCCTGGCCGCCGTCGGAATTCTTGCCTCTCGATCATGCCATTATGCGCCTCATAGGGTGCCCCAAGGTTTTCCCAACTTCCGGAGCCGATCATGGCCCGGGGTGCAAGCTGGATGGCTACGGAGACTAAACCGAACAACAGTGAGGACATGCCATGGGCGAGCTACGGAAACTCGGCACGATCGGAAGCCTTGGGCTGCTGCTGTCGGGCAGCCTGATTTTCGGTTCATCACAGGCCGCACTGGCGGCGACCTGCCGTCCCGGAACGGCAGTCCCGGTGAGCAACCTCGGGGGCAAGGTGCTGACTGCCACAACTTTTGAGGGCAATACCATTGCGCCGTTCGTGGCCACTCGGTCAGGCAACGGAATTGTGGCCGTGGCCAGCCCGAGGGCCCATACTGGCACGTGTTCGGTCCGGTTGCGGGCGACCGATACCATCGGGTCCGTGGCGAACATGGGGTACGGCCTGGAGGCCGGCACGAAGAGGGCCAGCGCCGACGCCTGGGTCAACATCGTGTCCGGCGGACTCCGCGGAAACAACGTTCCCTACGTGCGGTTCTTCTCCGGCGGGACGCGCATCGCCGACGTCTTCCGCGACAACGCCACGGGCACGCCCTGGCTGCGGACCACCAATCCCAACGGGACGTTCTCCTACACCAAACTTCTGGCCCGGAATATGACCCTGAACACCTGGCACCATGTGCAGATGCAGGTCAGGTCCAACGGCGACAAGTCCTCCATCGAGATCTGGCTCGACGGCGCCCAGGTGTTCTCCAACAACCGGGTTGTCCTCGGCGCCACGAGCCTGAGCAAGGTGCAGTTCGGAGCCGAGCACCCGCGCCAGATGGGCGACAGCTACATCGACGACGTCGTGGTCCGGAGGTAGGGCCGCGTTGGAGTCCGCAACTGGGTCGCAACACAGGGCGTTCCCACGGCTGGGAACGCCCTGAACTGCCACCCAGTTCTCGTTCTCCATGGGATCAAAAAAGAGTTTTCGATCCGCCCCGCATGTGGTGCACTATCCAGCCATAAATGTCACAGCCCTCTGTCATTCTGTGGGTATGGATAGCGCGGCGGTTGTGAAGACGTTGGAGGCCATCGGTGCCTCCGCTCTTTCGCTGGCTGCTGAGCTTCGCGGGGCGGCTGATCCGGGCACGGCGGGCGCGGGTCCGCAGCCGGATGGTGCGGATCCAGTGGCGGATCAGGCGGATGCGTGCCTGGACGGGCTGGCAGATCTGGCTGGGATGGAGGCCCGGCTGGCGGCCGTGAAGGTGCACCTCGCTGCCGGTTTCGCTGAGGCGGAGGAGGCCATGACCCCGCCTGACGCGTCCGTGCAGGACCGCACCGTCCGGCGGATGTCCGTGACCGCGGAGGTTGCTGGCGCCCTGACCGTCAGCGAAGGGTCGGCGGCACGGCTTCTCGCCGAATCCGCGAAGCTGAGCACGGACCTGCCGTTGACGCTGGCCGCCCTTCAGGCGGGGACTGTGTCGTGGCAGCACGCGCGGGTGATGTGCGATGAAACCGACGGGCTGGATCCGGCGGCCGCCGCGGCGTTGGAGGCGCATTTCCTGGACCCGCACGCGCCCAACCCGGCGCGGGGGTGCCCGGCCGGGGAGCTGACACCGGGCAGGTTCCGGGCCAAGGCACGGTATTGGCGGGAGCGGCATCACCCGGTCAGCATCGAGCCCCGCCACACCAAGAGTGCGAAGGACCGGCGGTTGGAGTATGTCCCGGACCGGGACGGCATGGCCTGGCTCTCGGCGTATCTGCCCGCGGACCAGGCGGCCGGGATCTGGGACCGTACCACCGCCGCCGCCCGCGCCCTGCAGGGCCCGGCAGAGTCCCGGACCCTGACCCAGTTGCGGGCCGATGTCGCCGCCGCCTGGCAGCTGGGCGGGATGGCCGAAGGAATCCCGTCCCCGGCGGCGCAAGTCCTGGTCACCGTCCCGGTATTTTCGCTGCTCGGTGCCGGCACCGAACCTGCCACGCTGGACGGGTACGGGCCGGTCCCGCCGTCCATGGGCCGTCGGCTCGTCGCCGACGGCGGGACATCATTTCTGCGGGTCCTGACCGACCCGCGGGACGGGGCACCGCTGGAAATCGGCCGCACCAGCTACCGGCTCACCAAACCGATGCGCCAATGGCTGCACCTCAGGGACGCGCGCTGCACGTTCCCGAGCTGCAACAACCACTCCCTGGACAACGACGCCGACCACATCCTGGCCTGGGCCGACGGCGGGACCACCGGCATCACCAACCTCGGCCAGCCATGCCGCAAACACCACCGACTAAAACACAACACCGCGTGGAGACCGGTCGGCGCCACTCGGGACGCACCACCGGGCTGGATCTCACCCTCGGGTCGGTCCTACCCCGCCGAATACCAGGACTGGGAACCACCACTATGGCCGGAACCGCCGCCTGGCCAAGAATGGCAATGGCTGCCGGACTGGTTGGACCAGGGCCGCCCCGAACCTCCGGAACCTCCCGACGACCTTGACGGTGTTGAGAGCCCGATGGCTTTCGACAACGTTGAACAACCGCTGCCAGTGGATCCATGGCCATACTGGTCATCATCCACAGCAGCCTAGGAAGACACTCCGCCCGTAGCTGCGGCAGCCATCGGGCCTGCCACGCAGTCGTCCAAGCCTGCCCGTGTCAGGTCCCATGCCTGCCACCGGCACAATGGAAGGGTGACTTCCGCACCTCGCCCGCAATACGCCCCAATCGACGCCCTGGGCCATTCCGCGCCGTTCAACCTGCAGGCCATCGGCTCCGGGCTGGTCTTTGCGGAGTCGCTCGGGGAGCTGGCCGGGGTGTTGCGAGAGCAGGGCGCCGGCGGAGCCGCTGTAGTTCAGGCTCCGCCCGGCACCGGCAAGACAACCCTGGTTCCCCCGCTGGTTGCAAATCTGGCACAGGCTGCCGCAGGCAACCGCAAGTCGCGCATCGTAGTGACCCAGCCGCGCCGGGTCGCTGCACGGTCGGCAGCGAGGCGCCTCGCTGACCTCGACGGGACAAAGCTGGGGGACAGGGTGGGCTACACCGTCCGCGGTGAACGGCAGGCGGGCCCGGCCACCCTCATCGAGTTTGTGACGCCGGGCATCCTGCTGCGCCGCCTGCTGGCTGATCCAGGCCTGGAGGGCACCGCCGCTGTCATCCTCGATGAGGTGCACGAGCGCGGCCTGGAAACCGATCTGCTGCTGGGCCTGCTCGGCGAGGTGCGCCAGCTGCGCGGCGACCTCATGCTCGTCGCCATGTCCGCCACCCTCGACGCGCCGCGGTTCGCCGCGTTGCTCGGCGCGGACCCCGGCGGGGAACAAGCCCAGGCGGCCGACGGCGGCGGGCCTGCTCCCGTCGTCGACTGCCCCTCCGCTCTTCACCCGTTGGAAACGGCCTGGGCGCCGGCGCCGGCGGCGCGACTGGACGGACGCGGCGTGACGCGCCTCTTCCTCGATCATGTCGCGGACACCGCCGCCGAGTCCCATGCGGAAGCCCTCGCCGCCGACCCCGGCATCGACGCCCTGGTGTTCGTGCCGGGCGCATGGGAGGTGTCCCACGTGGCCGGCCGGCTGCGCACCCGGGTGGGTCCCGGCGTCGAAATCCTGGAGCTGCACGGCCAGGTCAGCCCCGCGGCCCAGGATCGCGCCGTGTCCGGCCGCAAGCCCGGGGATCCCGCCCGGATCATCGTGTCCACGGGGCTCGCCGAATCGTCGCTGACGGTGCCCGGCGTCCGGCTGGTGGTCGACGCCGGGCTCTCCCGCGAACCCCGCCGCGACGCCGGCCGTGGCATGACCGGCCTGGTGACCGGCTCCTGTTCCCGGGCCTCTGCGGAACAGCGCGCCGGACGTGCAGCGCGGCAAGGGCCGGGGAAGGTGGTCCGCTGCTATGACCAGAAGACCCTCGGCGCAGCACCTGCGCACCAAACGCCCGAGATCGCCGTGTCCGACCTGACAGGCGCAGCCCTGATCCTCGCCTGCTGGGGCTCACCCGGCGGCCGCGGGCTTGCCCTTCCTGACGCCCCGCCGCAGGCTGCGATGGGTGACGCCGTCGAGGTGCTGCGCGAGCTTGGTGCCGTGGCGAAGGACGGCCTCGCCACCGACTTGGGCAAAGCCCTGGCGCGCATTCCCGCCGACCCCCGCCTGGGACGCGCCCTCCTGGTCGGCTCGGCGTTGCTGGGCGGAGGGTATGCCGGCCACACTGGGTCCGGGAGAACTGGGAACGCGACTGCGGGCAACGGGGTTGCGAGTAACAGGCTAGCGGCGGAGGTGGTTGCCGCCGTCGCCGGGGACCAGCGCGCCACCGGGGCCGATCTGCCCCGCCTGGTGTCCGCCCTCCGCTCCGGCAAGGATCCGGCATCCAGGCGATGGGCCGATGAGGCACGGCGGCTGGACACCCTGGCGCGCCAGGCGGGGTCCGGCGTCGGGCTTCCCTCCGTCGATGTGCCAGTGCTCGACGTGCCGGCGGGCACCGCCGAGCAGATCGGTCTGGTCGTCGCCCTGGCGTTCCCCGACCGGGTGGCCCGCCGCGTCCCCGGAGACGGGCCGGAACGCTATCTGCTGACCTCCGGCACGCGGGCCGGCCTTCCCGCCGGCAGCCCGCTTGCTGGACACGAGTGGCTGGCGGTGGCCGAAGTTGCCCGGGCGGGTGGGCGGGACGCCGCCGGGACGGGCGCGGTGATCCGCTCTGCCGCGCCGCTAACGGCGGACACGGCCGAGGCCGCCGCGGCGCACTTGCTGCTCGACTCGGTGGAGGCAACGTTTGGCCAGGGCCGCGTGACGGCCCGCAGGGAGCGGCGCCTTGGCGCCATCTCCCTCTCCTCCACGCCTGTGCGGGCGTCGGCAGGTGAAGGTCGCGCCGCCGTCGCCCGGGCTTTGGCGGAGCAGGGGCTGGGAGCCATCGGATGGTCGACGGCGGCAGATGCGCTGCGCCGCCGGCTCGCCCTGCTGCACCGGGAACTGGGCGATCCTTGGCCGGACATGTCCGAGCATGCTTTGCTGGCCCGGCTCGACGACTGGCTTGGTCCGGAGCTTGAGACGCTGGCCGGAGGGGCCGCGACCTCCGGCATTGACCTGACGGACCCGCTGCGGCGGCTGCTGCCCTGGCCCGATGCCGCCCGGCTGGGCGAGCTCGCCCCGGAATTTCTGGAGGTGCCCAGCGGCTCCCGCGTCAGGATTGACTATCCGGCGGCCGGGGATGACGGCGGCAGGCCGGTGGTGGCCGTCAAGCTTCAGGAATGCTTTGGCTGGGACCGGACGCCGCTGCTCGCCGGCGGTCGGGTGGCGGTGCAGTTCCACCTGCTGTCGCCGGCCCGGCGGCCGCTGGCCGTCACCGACGACCTTGCCTCCTTCTGGTCCGGCCCCTACGCGCAGGTCCGAGCGGAGATGCGGGGCCGCTACCCCAAGCACCCCTGGCCCGAGGACCCCTGGACCGCGACTGCGACCGCGCGGACCAATACGCGGAAGTGATTGCCGCGCGGATTGATTACCGCACGGAAGTGACTACCGCGTGAAAGTCACACCGGTCAGGCGTGAGTAGAGGGCCAGATGGGCTTCGACCATCCGCTCGGTGCTGAAACGGTCTTCGGCCTGGGCGCGTACTGCCCTGCGATCCAGGGTCCCAGCGCGCAGCAGCAGCCCGGCCAGGTCCTCCAGCGACGAGGCCAGGTAGCCGCTGACGCCGTCGTCGACGATCTCCGGCGCTGACCCCACCGGCGTGGCCACGACCGGTGTGCCGGTGGCCATCGCCTCGATCATCACCAGCCCGAACGGCTCCATCCACTGGATGGGATTGAGCAGAGCGGTGGCTTCACCGAGCAGTTCGTACTTCTCCGCGCCGCCCACCTCGCCCAAAAACTCCACGTCCGGGCCCTGCAGCGGCTTCACAACATCGCGGTAGTACTGCATTTCGGCCGGTTCCCGCATCTTCGCCGCTATCCGGAGCGGAACCCCCGCCAGCTGCGCCACCCTGATGGCCTCCACCACGCCTTTGTCGGGGCACATCCGGCCAAGGAAACACGCATAGCCGCCCTGCCCGTGGCCCACCGCAACCGCGGCCACCTCCATGCCGTGGGGGATGATGGCCGCGACCCGGTCTGCGAGCACGTTGCTGACCTGGCTTTTGGAGATGGCGATCAGGGCTGTGTCCCGGGCTGCCGCGCCATAGACGGCGGCGAATGAGGGGTTCAGGTCGCTGTGAATCGTAGTGACCACCGGCAGCCCCTCGGGTCGGCCCCGGTAGAGCGGGCCGGCGAGGGTGTGGTCATGGACCAGGTCCACCATGCCGTCCATCCCGGCGTACGCGTTGATCACGTGGCTGAGTTCCGAGGAGGTGAATCCCACGAGGTCGGGTTCGGAGGAGCGCATCCCGGGCAGCCGTTCGACCGGGCAGGTGCTGTCTGCCGCGGCGGCGAGCAGCACCTCATGGCCGGCTCGGGAAAATCCCCTGGCCAGGGCGTCGACCACCAATTCGATGCCTCCGTAACCGGCCGGAGGAATCGGATACCACGGCCCCGCAATTAAACCGATACGCATCCGCAGCTCCCGTGTTGTCCGGATGTTCTGAGACCGTCTTAACTACTGAGACCATTCAGTTGTAGGTGGGACCAGGCGCCAGCTCTTACGGTGCCATCAAACGCTCCAGCGGCGGTCGGGGCTCGCTGAGCAGGGTCACGCCCTGCGGCAGGCCCTCAATGGACCCTTCGCTGCCGGCGGCGCTCACGGTAATCCGGAAAGAGTCCATCTGCACGTTGTCCGCACGGAAGCTGCCGAACTCAGCCGGCAGTACCGGTGCCAGGCAGACCTCCCCGCGGGGAAGCAGGGGATCGAAACGCAGGAGAGTCCGCATCAGGTGCACCGGCGCGGCCGAAGCCCAGGCCTGCGGCGAGCAGGACGTGGGGAAGGGGACGGGCTCCGGGAAATCGTCCCGGGAGAATCCGCAGAATAGTTCCGGCAGGCGCCCGTCGAACTGTTCAGCGGCGTCGAACAGGCCGGTGGCAATGCGCGTGGCCTCGTCAACGAACCCGTACCGCATCAGCCCGGCGGCCACCAGCGCTGTGTCGTGCGGCCACACCGAACCGTTGTGGTAGCTGACCGGGTTGTAGGCTCCCATGTCCGAGGCGAGCGTCCGGATGCCCCAGCCCGTGAACATCTCCGGGGACATGAGCCGCTTGGCCACCAGCGGCGCTTTGTCGGCGTCGACGATGCCCACCCAAAGGCAATGGCCCATGTTGGACGTGCAGGCATCAACCGGGCGCTTGTCCTTGTCCAGGGCCACGGCGAAGTATCCCTGCTCGGGGAGCCAGAACTTCTCGTTGAACTCAGCCTTGATGTCCGCGGCCCGGGCGTTCCACTTGGCGGCGCTCTCCTCGTCGCCCAGCTGCTGGGCGAGAAGAGCGCGCCCCAGGTAGGCGCTGTAGACGTAGCCCTGCACCTCACACAGCGCGATGGGGGCCTCCGCCATCCGGCCGTCGGCGAAGTTGATGCCGTCCCAGGAGTCCTTCCAGCCCTGGTTCAGCAGTCCGTGCTCGTTGGCGCGCTGGTACTCCACGAAGCCGTCGCCGTCGCGGTCGCCGTAGTGCTCCACCCATTCCAGGGCCCGGTCCGCGTGCGGCAGGAGCGAGTCCAGCAGGTCGCCCGCCAGCCCCCAGCGCCCCAGCTCCGCCAGAAGCGACACGAACAGGGGCGTCGCATCCGCTGTGCCGTAGTACGCCTGGCTGCCGCCGAGTGCCAGTCCAGCGGTGACCCCAAGCCGTACTTCGTGCAGGATGCGGCCCGGCTCCTCCTCGGTGTCCGGATCCACTTTCTCTCCCTGCAACGAGGCGAGAGTCTGGAGGGTCCCGGCTGCCAGCTTCGGATCCACGGGCAGCGCCATGTAGGAGGACAGGATGGAGTCCCTGCCGAACAGTGCCATGAACCACGGGGCGCCGGCGGCGACGGCGGCCCGGTCGGGGTGCTCGGGGTCGAAGATCCGGAGGGCACCCAGGTCCTCCTGGCTGCGGGTCAGGACCTTTTCCACGTTCCTGTCCGTCACGGTGAGCCGGGGAACATGCTCCTCCCAGGCGGCGTAGCGCTGCGCGCCCACGTGCGGAGCCGTCTCGTGAGTGAAGGGCTGTTCCGGTCCGGCGCCGTCAACCAGGGGGGTGGTGAACACGCTGCCGGTCCACGAACCGCGGGGGGCCAGTTCGGCGTCGAACGTCAGGGCATCCTCGGTGACCGTGGCACCGGAGGCGCTGATGACCACGCCGCGGTGGATGCCGTTGCGCATGGCGTCAATCTGCAGTGCGTCTGCCCTGACCTGCCGGCTGTGCTCGGCGGACGGCACCACCTTGCCGCCTTTGACGTCAAACAGGTCGCTCAGGTCCGCGTCCACCTTGATTTGTATCCGGCAGGTCCGGGATTGTTCCGAGTAGTTGCGGACCTTGATGTCGTCACGCAGGCCGGGCCCGACCTGCCGGCTGTGCTCTACCACCAGCGGGCTCTCCACGGCACCGTTGGCCCCGCGGGGCCTGCCGACGAACACCGCCCGGTAGGGTTCCCGGGTCTGGCCGGACAGCGGTTCCAGGCCAACGCCGTCGACCGTCAGCTGCCAGCGGGACAGAATCCGCGTGTCCTGGTAGAAAGCGCCCTGGGGCTGCCCGGGAAACACGTCCCCGCTCTCGGCGGAGATGCAGAAGGAGGAACCTTCCACCACGGTCACCGCTGTCAGGCCGGATGATCCTGCACCGATATCTTCATTCCACGCACTCATCGACCGCTCCCTGGCGACTAGTCGGATGGCATGGGCCGGCCCGTGCGGCCACGTTATCCATCGTCCCCCTACCTGGATGACGCCGCAACGGGTTATTGCCTGCCGGCGGTAACGGCTCCGGAAAGCCGCGCCGCCGCGCCGCCGGACTGGCGCCGAGCGCCCGGACCCCTTGCTGATCAGCAGCTTTGGGTGTCGAATCTTCTTACTAAGGCCGCTTGGCGGCTCACGACTAGCACGCCGGGAGATGGTCATGTCGGTAAAGGGCACTAACGGCCGGGGCAAGGGTCCGGGCCGCGGCAGTTCCGATCTCCGGCGGGCGGACGCGTCAGCCGGAGCCCCGGTGGACAGGCCGGAGGGCATCCGCAACGTCGCGCTGGTGGGACACTCCGGGGCCGGCAAGACCATGCTGCTCGAAGCCCTGCTCGCAGCCACCGGGACCATCCCGCGGATGGGCTCCATCGTTGACGGCAACACGGTCAGTGATGCGGAACCGTCCGAGATCCACCAGCAGCGCTCCGTGGTCCTTTCCGTGGCGCCGCTGATTTACGACGGCGTGAAGGTGAACCTGCTGGACACACCGGGCTACGGGGACTTCACCGGAGAGCTGCGTGCCGGGCTGCGCGCTGCCGACGCGGCACTGTTCGTGGTGTCGGCCGTGGACGGGGTCGATGCCGCCACCACCGCCCTGTGGGCGGAATGCGCCCAGTTGGATACGCCCCGGGCCGTGGTGATCAGCCGGCTTGATCACCCGCGGGCGAATTTCGACGCCGCCCTGGCCGCCTGCCAGCGCGCCTTTGGCCAGTCGGTGGTGCCGGCCTACCTCCCGGTCCGCACGAACGGCAGTGTCACGGGACTGCTGGGGCTGCTGTCCGGGCAGGTCTCGGAGTACGACGGCGAATCCCCGGAGCCCTCGGTCCGTAAGGCGAGTGAGGATGAGCTCGCCGCCGCGGAGTCCGAGCGCGGCGCGCTGATCGAGGGCATCATCTCCGAGAGCGAGGACGAGTCGCTGATGGACCGCTACCTTGGAGGCGAGGACATCGACGTCGACGTCCTGGTGGGCGACCTCGAAACGGCTGTGGCGCGTGGATCGTTCTTTCCCGTCCTGGCGACGTCGGCTGAAAAGGGACTGGGGATCACGGAGCTGCTGGACATGGTGACCCGGGCGTTTCCGACACCCCTTGAGCGTGCCGTGCCGGACGTGACTGACCTTGCCGGCCAACCGGCCGGGCCGCTCTCCTGCGACCCCGACGGACCGCTGGCCGGTGAGGTGGTGCGCACCACCATGGATCCGTTCCTGGGACGGGTCTGCCTGGTGCGCGTCTTTTCCGGCACGCTGCGGGAGGATTCGGCCGTGCACGTCAGCGGCCGCGGCCTGGCCGAACGCGGGCACGAGGACCACGACAGCGATGAGCGCCTCACCCACCTCTACTCCCCAATGGGGGCAAGCCTGCGGCCCGTCCCGTACTCCGTCGCCGGCGACATCTGCGCCATCACCAAGCTGGGCAGCGCGGAAACGGGCGATACCGTGTCAGCCAAGGATGACCCGCTGCTGATCATCGCCTGGGACATGCCCGAACCGCTCATGCCGGTGGCCGTCGAGGCCGCCACCCGCAGCGACGAGGACGCCCTCGCCAAGAGCCTGGGCAAGGTGGCCGCGGGTGACCCGACCCTCCGGGTGGAACGCAACTCGGAAACCCACCAGCTCATCCTGTGGTGCATGGGTGAGGCGCACGGTGAGGTGATCCTGGACCGGCTGCGCGACCAGGGCGTGAAGCTGCAGACCGTGCCGGTGGTGACGCCGCTGCGCGAGACCTTCGCCGCGCCGGCCGCCGGGCACGGGCGCTACGTCAAGCAGTCCGGCGGCCACGGCCAGTACGCCATCTGCGACATCGAGGTGGAGGCGCTCGAACGCGGGGCGGGCTTCGAGTTCGTGGACAAGACCGTGGGCGGGGTGGTGCCGAACCAGTTCATCGGCTCGGTGGAGAAGGGTGTGCGGGCGCAGATGCAGAAGGGCGTTTCCGCAGGATTCCCGGTGGTTGACATCCGGGTGACCCTCGTGGGCGGCAAGGCCCACAGCGTTGACTCCTCGGACGCCGCGTTCCAGTCCGCCGGCGCGCTGGCACTTCGCGAGGCTGCGGCCGCCGGCCGCATCCAGCTGCTGGAGCCCGTCTCCGCCGTCACCATCAGCATCCCGGACGAATACGTCGGGGCGGTCATGAGCGACCTTTCCTCACGCCGTGGCCGGCTCACGGGCACGACGTCGTCCGGCGGGGATGCCACGGAAGTTACCGCAGAGGTTCCGGACGGAGAACTCCTCCGCTATGCGGTCCAGTTGCGGGCGCTGACTGCGGGCACGGGCCGGTTCCGCCGCAGCTACCTGCGGCACGAACCGGTCCCGGGCAACGTGGCGCCGGCGGCGGCGCACGCCTGAAATCTTAACCGGCGGGGTTGTTGGCGCGCAGGAACGCTGCGACCGGCGCCGCCAGCGAGGCACCGATGTCCTCGGCGCTGCGCTTGTTTCCGGCGACCGCAAATGAGTGGTCGCCGCCCTCGCACCACTGGAGTGTGGCCGTCGGTCCGATCCGTGACACCACGCCTTCCAGCAGCTCCCGGGTGGCGAAGGTGTCGCGTGTTCCCTGCAGGAAAAGCATGGGGGTTTCCAGCCCGTAGAGGTGCTCGTCGCGGAGCTTCTCCGGCTTGCCCGGCGGGTGCAGCGGGTAGCCGAGGTAGATGAGGCCGGCGGCCGGCATGCCTTCTGCCACGGCCATGGAGGCCATCCGGCCGCCGAACGACTTCCCGGCCGCCCACACCGGCTCTGCTTCCCCTGCGGACTCGGCCCGGGCCGCCGCTTCGGCCATGGCCGCCCGCCAGGTGGCAATCGCCGCCGGCGGCCGGTCGGGGAACTTCCGGCCCGCCTCACGGTAAGGGAAGTTGAAGCGCAAGGTGGCGACGCCGTCGTCGTTCAGCGCGTCGGTGAACCCGCGCATGAACGGATGCTCCATGCCCGCCCCGGCGCCGTGGGCCAGCACGAGCGTTGCGAACGGATTGGCCGGCCGCGCGTAGGCACCGGAGACGTGGCCTTCGCCGACGGCGATGGTGACGGGGGAATCAGCGGTGGGCATGACTCCATCATGCCTGATCCGGACTCCCTGATCCGGACGCCGGCGTCGTGATGCACAGCCCGGGCACAGGCAGGCGAAAGTCTCCTCGGGGAGAACTGGCACTTGGTTGAGCAGTACGCCGGCATGCTGCAAATCCTCGTGATAGCCGGGTGCGTCGTCCTGGCGGGTGTTTTCGTCGCCGGAAAGATCAGGAAACCGCGCAGCAAGGTGAATGCCTAGCCGGCCGGTTGGCTACTAGGCCGGCACCACCCTGAGCCAGGCGTAATCCAGCGGCCGCAGCACGAGCCCCTCGTCGATCCGGACCGGCTCGTCGGAAAACAGGTCCAAAGCCTCGGCCGCGAATCCGGACAGCGTTTCCGCCGACACCACCTGCGGACCGTCACTGAAGTTGGCCAGGGCCAGGACCACCGTTCCCTCGCCGGGCCGCTGGTAACCCAGCACAGCGGGGTTGTTCGTGGTGAACGGATCGAGCCGGGTACCGGCCAGTTCGGGGGTTGCCCCGCGGACTTCCGCCAGCCGCCTGAGACCGGCAAACACGGCGCCCTCGGGCGTGGCCGGGTCCAGGCGCTTCGCGTATCTTTCTGCTGGGAACTGCGGCCGGTGCACCCATCGGCTGTCGGTCTCGTGGCCGTCCTCCAGCGTGTAGTCGTAGTCATTGAGCTGACCCACCTCGTCGCCGAGGTAGAGCAGCGGGATGCCGCCGGTGCTGAAGGCCACCGAGTGGGTGAGCAGAATGCGGCGGATGGCCTCGGCCGAACCGTCCTCCAGGCCGCACAGCGACGCCGTGGTGCCCGAGATGCGGCAGTCGCCGGTCCGCGGGTTGTCCTGGAACGGCACCCCGCGGGCGAAGCTGCCGGGGAAACGGTTGACGTAGAACGAATTCAGGAACCGGCGGTGGTCGAAGCCATTGATGCCGAACTCGGCGGCGTCCTCATCGGCGAACGTCCAGCCGATGTCGTCGTGGCTCCGCACATAGTTCACCCAGGACGTTCCCGGCGCAATGTTGTGCCGCCGCTCAAGGGCCTGGGCGAGCAGCGACACGTTCCGCGTGGCGAGGGCTTCCCAGGTCAGTGCCATCTGCAGCGGGTTATAGGAGAGCTGGCACTCGGCTGGATCGATGTACAGGGCCACCTCGTCCGGGTGCACGATCGCCTCGGACTTGAACAGCAGCGACGGTGCCGCCAGCCGGCAGACCGCGTTGAAGGCCTGCAGCAGGGTGTGCGCCTCAGGCAGACTCTCGCACGGTGTCCCCAGCTGCTTCCAGATGAAGGCCACAGCGTCCATCCGCAGGATGTCCACGCCCAGGTTGGCCAGGAACAGCATTTCTCCCGCCATGGCGCGAAACACCTCGGGGTTGGAGTAGTTGAGGTCCCACTGGAAGGTGTGGAAGGTGGCCCAGACCCACCGGCCGTCCGGCAGCTGTACGAAGGAGCCAGGGTGGTCCTCCGGGAAGATTTCGCGCACGTTCTGTTCGAACGCATCGGGCATGGCGCGGTCCGGGTAGATCCAGTAATAGTCGCTGTAGCGCGGATCGCCCTCGGCGGCCCGCTGCGCCCACTCGTGCTCGTTCGAGGTGTGGTTGAAGATGAAGTCCACCACCAGGCTGATGCCGTTCGCCCGCAGCTCGGCGGCAAGCGCCCGCAGCTGGGCCATGGTGCCGAGCTTCGGGTTGACCTCGCGGTAGCTGGACACGGCGTAGCCGCCGTCGGACAGGGGCTCCGGGGCCAGGAATAGAGGCATCAGGTGCAGGTAGGTGAGGCCGAGTTCCTTGAAATATGGGATGCGGGCCCGGACGCCCTCCAGGTCTGCCGCATAGCGGTCCACGTAGCAGACGCCGCCGAGCATGCGGTTGGACTGGAACCAATCGGTATTGCCTTCGCGGCCGGCGTCGAGCTCCTTCAGGTCTGCAGGCCGCTCCTTCCAGGAGCGGGCGACCTCCAGTGCGAGGGCCGCCAGCTGCTCCTCGATGTCCGCCCGCGATCCGTACAGCGATCGGAAAAGCCTGGTCAGGTCGGGGAAATGGAGGTCGAAGCGCTGCTCCAGTGCGGTCCAGTCCTGGCTGCCCTGCTCCAGTCCGGCTTTCCCGGCCACTGTGCTGAACAGATGGCGGCTGTCTGCCCGGGGTGCCCCGGACGGCTGCGGCGAACCGGATTCGCCGGCGGCGGATAGTCCCTGGGCAGCGTCCAGACTCGCGGGTTCAACCATGGAACGGGTCTCCTTCGACGATGCTCTGCGCCTGGCGGCGCCCGGTGGGTTTCATCCTTACAGATGGCCCCGCCGCTGCCCAGAGAGCGGGCAGGTGTTTCTTCGGGGCCGACGCCGGGACCCCTCACGTGATCCGCCCGCCACGGATCAATGGCAGGAATTGCGGCGGGCATACTGCTGACGCCTGCGGGCCGCGCGGGGTAGGTTGTCCCCATGGCCAGTGAACAGACCACCATCAGTGTCGACGGACCGGACGGCCCCCGGGAAATGCGCATCTCCAGCCCGAGCCGTGTGCTGTGGCCCGAGCTGGGGCTGACCAAGCTGGATCTCGCACGCTACATCGTGGATGTGGGTGAGGCCTTTATCAGGGCGAATGGCGACCGGCCGGTGTCCCTCCAGCGGTTTTCGGACAACGTCGACGGCGAGCAGTTCTTCTCCAAGAATCCGCCGAAGGGGACGCCGGACTTCATCCGTTCGGTCAAGGTGGTCTATCCGAGCGCGCGCTCGCATCCCCAGCTGGTCCTGGACGAACCTGCGGCCGCAGTATGGGCGGTGCAGATGAACACCGTCGTCTTCCACCCGTGGCCCTCCCGCGCCGAAAATTCGGATAACCCGGATCAGCTGCGCATCGACCTTGACCCGCAGCCCGGCACGGACTTCGACGACGCAGTCCCTGCGGCCCTGGAGTTGAGGAAAGTGCTGTCGGAGGCTGGGCTGAACGCATTTATCAAGACATCGGGGAACCGCGGCCTGCACGTGTACGCGCCCATTGAGCCTACCCGCGAGTTCCTGGACGTCCGCCATGCCGTCATCGGTGCCGCCCGGGAACTCGAGCGGCGGATGCCGGACAAGGTGACCACGAACTGGTGGAAGGAGGAACGCGGGGAGCGAATCTTCCTCGATTTCAACCAGGCCAACCGCGACCGCACCATCGCCGGCGCCTACAGCCCGCGGGCCCTCCCGCACGCTTCCGTGTCGTGTCCCATCACCTGGGATGAACTGGAGAGCGTGAATCCAAAGGACTTCACCATCCTCACCGTGCCGGACAGGCTGAAGACGCTGGGGGACCCGTGGGCAGAGATGCATGCCAGCCCGGGCACCATCGACACACTGCTGGGGTGGTGGGAGCGCGACCTCGAGAACGGACTGGGGGAACTGCCGTTCCCGCCGGACTACCCCAAGATGCCGGGCGAACCGCCCCGCGTGCAGCCCAGCAGGGCGAAGAAGCCCGAGTAGCCGGGGGCAGCGCCCCGCCCCGGGCGTAGGCACCGCCCCGCCCGGGGCGGTGCCTACGCCCGGACTCCGCGCAACCTAGACCCGTCCCTACTCAAACCTGTCCCTACTCAAACCGCGACGGGTCGCCGGTACCGCGGCGCACCACCTCGGCAGTGCCGCCGGAGAAGTCGACGACGGTGGTCGGTTCGGAGCCGGTGTCACCGGACTCGATCACCGCGTCCACCACATGGTCCAGCCGCTCCTTGATTTCCCAGCCCTGGGTCAGCGGGTCCTCTTCGTCCGGCAGCAGCAGCGTGCTGGACAGCAAAGGTTCGCCAAGCTCCGCCAGCAGCGCCTGGACGAAGTTGTGCCGCGGAATGCGCACACCCACCGTCTTCTTCTTCGGGTGCAGCAGCCGGCGCGGGACCTCCTTGGTGGCCGGCAGGATGAAGGTGTAGCTGCCCGGCGTGACGGACTTGATGCTGCGGAACACGTCGTTGCCGATGTTCACGAACTGCCCAAGCTGGGCGAAATCCCGGCAGACAAGCGTGAAATGGTGTTTGTCGTCCAGCTGGCGGATGGAACGGATCCGGTCCAGCGCCTCCTTGTTGCCCAGCTGGGCGCCGAGGGCGTAGCAGGAGTCCGTAGGGTAGGCGATCAGCCCGCCCGATCGAAGGAGCTCCACGATCTGTGAAATCGCGCGGGGCTGGGGGTCCTCGGGGTGGACATCAAAGAATTTCGCCATGCGTTGAGCCTACGGCCCGGCCGCCGTCCACGCACGCACCCACACGCACCGCCGCGTCCAGTCAGCCCCGCCCGCTCACCCCACGTGCACCCACGGCCGCCTGGTGACCTCCGGTTCGGCTTCCCGCAGCACTTCCCGCGTGACCGGCGCGATCTCACCTTCCCCGAGGAACAGGAAGCGCAGCAGGTTCACCACGGGATTCCCCTCCGTCCAGCGGAAATAGATGTGCGGCATGAGCCCGGTGACGTCCCGGATGTGCAGGAGCACGGACGCGATGGTGTTCGGAACGACGGGCCCGTGCACCTCCAGCACCCGGTAGCCGTGCCGCACCACCCCGTGCACCTGCAGCTCGGTTTCGAAGTCCGAGGAGTCGTCAACGATCACCTCAAGGAACAGCGCCTCGTAATGGACCGGCAGGCGGCTGACCTCGATGGCGGATGTCAGCTTCTGCCGGTACGCCTCCGCGGTCAGCCTGCGGGGCTCGTGCGCGATGATCCCGATCGGGCCGCTCTCGTCCGCGGCGACGAATTCCAAGGCCGTCCGGTCGAGGCGGACGTGGGTAGCGTGCAGCTCGAAGGACCGCCCGATCCTGGACAGCAGCGAAATGACGATGATGCCGGCGATGAAGAACCCCGCGATACGGATGCCCTCGGGCCGCTCAATGACGTTCGCGACCGTCGTGTAGATGAACACCAGCGCGATCAGCCCGAAGCCGGCGGTGCGCTTCCGCTGCCGGCGGCGCCGGGCGGACAGTGCGACGGCGACTGCCGCGGAGGTCATCAGCACCAGCACGCCGGTGGCGTACGCACCGCCCTGGGCGTCGACGTCGGCCTCGAAAAGAATGGTGACAAGGAAGGCGATGAAGCCGAAAACCAGCACCAGCGGCCGGACGCCCTTCGCCCACTCGGGCGCCATCCCGTATCGCGGCAGGTACCTCGGCACCAGGTTCAACAGCCCGGCCATCGCCGACGCTCCCGCGAACCACAGGATGGCGATGGTGCTCAGGTCGTAGACCGTGCCGAACCCGTTCCCCAGGTACTGGTGGGCGAGGAAGGCAAGGGCGCGTCCGTTGGCCTGCCCGCCGGGTTGAAATTCGGCCGCCGGAATGAGGATTACCGTGGTGAGGCTGCTGGCGATGAGGAACGCGCTCATGATCAGCGCGGCCGTGGTCAGCATGCGGCGGGTTCCCTCGACGCGGCCCGCCGGGTCCTCCTCGGTGTCCGAATCCCGCCCCCGGACCTGCGGCATGACCGCCACGCCGGTTTCGAAGCCGGACAGCCCAAGGGCCAGTTTGGGAAACACCAGCAGCGCTATGGCCACCGCCAGGACAGGATTGCCGTGCGACGTCCCCAGGGCCTGCCACCAGTCACCGACGGCGGTCGGGTGGCCCAGGGTTTCGACGGCGGCTCTTGCCACCACCACGACGTTCAGTCCCAGATAAACCGCCACCAGGACGACGGCGATCCCGATCGCCTCCTTGAACCCCCGCAGGAAGACGCCAGCAAGCAGCGCCAGGAGAACGAGGGTCACCGTCACCTCCTGCCCCTGCAGCCACAACGGGGCGTAAGGATTCTGGATGAGGTGCGCCGTGGCGTCGGCGGCGGAGAGGGTCATGGTGATCATGAAGTCCGTCGCCGCAAAGCCGAGCAGCACCAGGACGAACAGCTTGCCGCCCCAGCGGGGGAGAAGCCCCTCCAGCATGGCGATGGAACCCTCGCCGTGGGAACTTTCACCCGCCACGCGGCGGTACACCGGCAGTGCCCCGAACAGAGTGACGGCCACCAGGACCAGCGTGGCCAGCGGGGAAATGACGCCGGCCGCGAGCGCGGCCATGGCGGGCTGGTAGCCGAGCGTGGAGAAGTAGTCCACGCCGGTCAGGCACATGACCTGCCACCATGCATGCTTCCGCTCGTGGGCCGTGGTCCGGCCGCCGGGTCCCTGGTGGGATCCCTTACTGTCCTGAAGGCCCAGCAGCAGCCAGCTGTGAAGCCGCTGCCTCCGGGTGCGGTGCAGCTCCGACGGTTCCGCCGGTGGGCGGCTCATGGTCGTCATGGTGCCTTTCAGCCCGGGGCACTTCGCTGCGGGCACTGCCGAACGTAGCATCGGGCAGGAGCGCCAGGACCGCCGGCAGCGGAATCTTGACGGATCCTTAACGCCGGTGTGAAGCACCCCACCGCCCGTGCCGCGTTGGCCGGCGGACAGGTGAAAGAATGGCGTCATGGCAGGGGAACGGATCGTCATTGGCCTGTCGGGAGGCCTTGAGGGGGAGGTCCTGATCCGCCGTGCCGTCAAGGTCCTGGACGGAGCCGGTGGCGGGGACCTGCTCGCCGTCCACATCCGTTCCGCGGAGGGCGCCTCGCGGGAATCAACCAGCGCCCTCGAATCACAGCGCCGCCTGGTGGTGGAGCTGGGCGGCAGTTACCACACCGTCGCCGCAGCTGACCCCGTCGAAGCACTCCTCGGGTTCGCGTCCCACGTCGGCGCCACCCGGCTGGTCATCGGCCAGTCGCGGGCACACCCGCTGTCGAGGCTTATCACCGGCGCCACGGAGACACGGATCATCCGCCGTGCAGGCGACCTCGACGTGCAGGTGGTGCCGCATCCCCTGGCCGGGCGCGGCACAGGCCGGCGGCGACAGCGGGACCTCGGCCGCGTGCGCGTCGCCGTCGGGTTCGTGCTGGCGGCCGCCGTCCCCATCCTGATGCAGCTGGCGCTCGCCGTCATCGAGCACAGCGTGGCCACCGCCGTCCTGGTCCAGCTCGCCGGGGCTGTGGCCGTTGCGCTGGTGGGAGGCCTGTGGCCGGCTGTCGCGGGTGCGCTCTGGAGCAGCCTGCTGGTCAACTACTTCTCGACGCCGCCGCTTGGTGAACTGGCCATCAAAGACCCGCAGGACCTGCTTTCCCTGGCCGTGTTCGTGGGCGTCTCGGTGGCTGTGGCCGGCGTGGTGGACAGGTCCGCCCGGCGGTCCAAGGAAGCCGCACGGGCGCGCGCCGAGGCGGCGACGCTCGGCGAGCTGGCCCGCGGAGCCACACGCGCGGAGGACCACGTGGGCAGTCTCCTGGAACAGGCCCTGGACGTCTTTGGAGTCCGCGGAGCGGCTCTCTTCAGCGGGACGGCTTCCCGAAGCGGGCTGGCTTCCGGCGGCGTGCAGCCTTTCGGTGAGGCAGCCGCTTTCCGCGACGGGGAGGGCGGGGCAGTGCGGAAGCTTCTGGCGAGTGCGGGCGAGCTGACCGATTCTGAACGGGAAGGCGCGGACTTTGCCGAGCACACTGTGGAACCGGTCGACGACGGCACCTGGCTGGTGTTGTTCGGCAGGACGGTGCCGGCTGCGGACAGCAGCCTGCTGGGCGCCTTCGCAGCGCACGTGCTGGCACAGCTGGAGCGCCGGCAGCTGGCCGCCAGCCGTGTGGAGGTGCTGCGGCTGGCCGAAGGCAACACCATGCGCACCGCCATCCTCCGGGCCGTCTCGCACGACCTCCGCACGCCGCTCGCCGGTATCAAGCTCGCCGTCGGCGGTCTCCTGCAGACCGCCGTCACGTATACGCCTGAGGAGAAACAGGAGCTGTTGGAAACCATCGACGAATGTTCGGACCGGCTGGACGCCCTGGTGGGGAACCTCCTCGACATGTCCAGGATCACGGCCGACTCGGTACGCCCCCTGATGAAGCCTGTCCGGTGGCTCGACGTCGTGCCCCCGGCGCTGCGCGGCCTTCCGCCGGGCAGCGTGCGGGTGGTGTTGCCGCCGAACCTTCCCGCCGTCGACGCTGACGCCGTCCTGCTGGAACGCGTGATCGCCAACATCGCGGAAAACGCAGTCAAGTACGCGCCCGCATCGGACGTCACCGTGACCTCGGCGTCGGGCGGGCTCAGCAGCGCCGTCCTCAACGGCCACCCGGCCGGCGAACTGCGGATCATCGACCACGGACGCGGCGTGCCGGACCGCAATGTGCCGGCGATGTTCCGGCCCTTCCAGCGCCTGGACGATCTGTCACAGTCAACCGGCGTGGGACTCGGGCTTGCGGTGGCCAGGGGATTCGTCTCGGCCATGGGCGGCAGCCTGACGGCGGAGGAGACGCCCGGCGGGGGACTCACGATGGTCATCCGGCTTCCCCTCTCGACGGGGCACGACTCACCAGGGCATGGCTCAACAGGGCACGACCCAACACGGCATGACAGGCACGACGGCGGCCCGTCCGCCGTTTTTCCCGCTGATTCTCCGGCCGTTGCTCCCCAGGAGACTGCCCCGTGACCGGTGTCCTCGTGGTCGACGATGACCAGCATCTGCTGAAGGCCCTGCGGATCACGCTGCAGGCACATGGCTACGCCGTGGAGACGGCCGCGGACGGGGAGGCGGCGCTGATTGCCGCCTCCCGCAATCCGCCCGGGATTGTTGTCCTGGACCTCGGACTGCCCGACATGGACGGCGCGGCGGTCCTCCGGGAACTCCGCCGCTGGAGTACCGCGCCGGTCCTGGTGCTCTCGGCCCGGCACGGCTCATCAGACAAGGTGGACGCCCTCGACGCCGGCGCGGACGACTACATCACCAAGCCCTTCGGACTGGAGGAGCTCTTGGCCCGGCTTCGCGCCCTCCTGCGCCGGGCCCCGGAAGCCACCGAGCCGTCCACGGTAGACACCCCGGAGTTCAGCGTGGACCTGGGACGGCGGATGGTCACCCGGAACGGAGAACCCGTGCGGCTCACTCCCACGGAGTGGAGCATCCTCGAACTGCTGGTACGGAACCCGGGGAAGCTCATCACCCAGCAGCAGATCCTGGCCAGCGTGTGGGGCCCGGCCTACGAAAAGGAAGCCAACTACCTGCGCGTCTACATGGCGCAGCTGCGGCGCAAGCTCGAGGCGGACACCGGCAACCCGCGCCATCTGCTGACCGAGGCCGGCATTGGCTACCGCTTCCGGCCCTGACCTGCACTTATGAACGGCTCATGAACTTCCGTGAACCCCTATGAAGGGGAGCCGGATTCGGGCAACATGTGTAGTGCCGGGGCGCCGCTCACCACGCGCCACATGTACACCCGAAGGAGAACCATCGTGTCCACCCTGCTCAACCCGTACATCAGCTTCCGTGACAACGCCCGCGATGCCATGACCTTCTACCAGTCGGTGTTCGGCGGTGAGCTGGCGCTCAGCACCTTCGGGGAGTTCCAGGCCAGTGAAGATCCCGCGGAGGCGGACAAGATCATGCATGGGATGCTGACCTCGGAGGGGCTCGTGCTCATGGGGGCCGACACGCCCAACTCCATGGATTACTCGCCGGGGACCAACATTTCCGTGTCGCTCAGCGGGGACGACGAGGCCGAACTGCGCGGCTACTACGACAAGTTGTCAGGCGAAGGTGGCTCAGTCACTGTGCCGATGGACAAGGCACCTTGGGGCGACATCTTCGGCATGTGCACCGACAGGTTCGGCATCGCGTGGCTGGTCAACGTCAACACAGGCGCGGCAGCTCCTGCTTCCTAGCGACGAAGAAGGCATTTAAACGGCTTCGGGGCCGGTCTAGAGGTAGTCGCCGGCCCGTTCGCGCGCAATTTCCAGCAGGGTGGACTGGAAGGCCACCTCGGCCGGGGCGTAGACCTTGTCCTCGCGCTGCGCCAGCAGAACCCGCCGCAACGGGGCAGCGGCACCCAGGCTCAGCACCTTCACGTCGGGATGCTGCAGTGCCACGGCAGTCTTGGGCACCATGGCCACACCCATACCCACGCTGACCATGGCCTGGGCTTCCTGGTAGTCGTTGGCCAGGAAGGCAATCTTGGGTTCGAACCCGGTGTCGTGGGCGGAACGCTGCAGAACCTCGACGACGGGGTGGGCCTCGGCGCGCACAATCCAGGACTCGTTGCGCAGCTCCGCCATGCTTACCTGTTCCCGGTCGGCCAGCGGATGGCTGCGGGCCACCAGGATCACGGTGCTCTCCCGGAAGACCTCTGTGACCCGGATGGAGTCGTCCCGGAACGGATTCCACGGGTAGTCCCAGAGAAGGCACAGTCCCGTAGCCCCGGACTGCAGATCTGCCACGAGTTCATCGAAGCGGGCGCTGCGCAACGAGAGGTTGATGGCCGGATAGCGCTTCTTGAAGGTCCGGATGACGATTGGCAGGAAGGATCCGGCCAGGGTGGGGAAGGTGCCAACGGTAAGCGAACCGCGTTTGAGGCCGGCAATCTGGCCCAGGTCGGACCGGGCCGCCTGCATCTGCCAGATAATCTTGCGGGCGTGGCCAGCCAGCACCTGGCCGGCTTCGGTAGGCACTACCCCGCGGGAGCGGCGGGTGAGGAGAGGCTGCCCCACCTCTTGTTCGAGCTTACGCAGCTGCTGGGAGACAGCCGAGGGCGTGTACATCATGAGGTCTGCCGCGGCCGTGATGGAGCCCTGCTCCACCACTTCCAGCAGCAGGGCCAGGCGCCTGATATCGAACAAGTCCTGGCTTTCATCGTTAAGCAACGCTTCGCCCTTCTTCGCATTTGGTTCATTCACTGTTAGGCGGCGGCCTGAACCTACGAGATGCCGCATCCGGATAGGCCAGCGAGGGGAGAGATGCAGGGAACAGCCCTCTCCTTCGCGGTGAGTTAAGCATCCCTACATCCCCCAACAATAATCCAACATTGTCTAAAAGTGTGATCTGGATCAATCTCTTCTCAGGCGCTGATAACGAAATCGAGCACGAGGAGAAGCGGTACACCATGAAGATCCAAGCCCAATGGATGCGCGGAGGCACCAGCAAGTGCTGGGTGTTCGAAGCGGAGCATCTTCAGGAGGCCGGCACCAGCCTCGATGTGCTGCTGCCGCGGCTGTTCGGCAGCCCGGACTCGCGCCAAATCGACGGCGTCGGCGGAGCCACCTCGACTACGAGCAAGGCTGTGATCCTGCACCGGCCCGTCAGCGACGACGTCGACGTCGAGTACACCTTCGCCCAGGTGGGCATCGAAGAGGCCGCGGTGGACTGGGGCAGCAACTGCGGTAACGGCTCGGCGGTGGTGGGTCTGTACGCCATCGAGCAGGGGTGGGTGCCTCCCACCGGCGACGTCACCCGGATCGTCACCCGCAACACCAATACCAACCAAATCATCGTCCAGCGCGTGCCCACCCCCGCCGGCGCTCTGGCAGCGGTTCCGGACGCCCAGATGCCCGGCGTACCCTTCCCCGGCTACGCAGTGGGGCTGGGCTTCCAGGACCCTGCCGGCAAGACAACCGGTTCCCTGCTGCCCACCGGTGCGGCCACGGATACCATCACCGCCGGTGGAACCCGCTGGACAGTGTCCATGGTCGACGCCGGAGCTCCGGTGGTGATGGTCCGCGCCGAGGAGCTCGGCCTGGACCCGGCGCGGTACGACAGCTGGCGCGCCGGTGTGGAGTTGCAACTGGATACCCTGGAGCTGATCCGGCGCCAGGCAGCGGTGCGGATGGGGCTGGTCGCCACGACAGCGGAAGCGGCGCGGGCCATCCCCAAACTCGCCATCGTCGGTGCGCCCACCCAGGCCGACCCCGGCTGCGACGCCAACGTCATGATGCTCTCCATGGGCAAACCCCACCCGGCCCTGGCCATCACCGGCAGCATCGCCCTGACCCTGGCCGCCCGCACCTCCGGCACCGTGCTGCACAGCATCACGGGTGACAGCCTGGGGAGCACGCTCCGGCTCCGGACGCCCGCCGGGGTCATCGAGACGTGGAGCGAGGAGCAGGGCAGGACGCTCCTCGTCGGCGTCGACCGCACGGCCCGCACGATCGCCACCACCATCATCCATCTCCCCGAGGACAGCGGCAGCGCCGTCGCTGCCTCCCTCGCGGGAGCAAATCGCTGAGGAGACCATCATGACCAAGACTGAGACCCGCACCATTGCCGCTGCGGGCGAGACCCGCGGCGAAGACACCAGGCGTCCCACCCGACGCCGCCGTATCCTACTGGTGGCGGTGGCCGCCGGTTTCGCGATCCTGGCGTTGATTGCCCTCATGCTGGGGGGTGACATCTTCAACCCGGCGGCCACCGCGGAACGGGAGCCCACCATGACCGCTGTGCAGATCATCCCGCTCGTCATCCTTGTGGTTATGTTCGTCGTCGCCACGAAGTGGCCGCTGAACATCGGCGTCATGGGGCTGGTCGCATCCTTCGGCGTCGGCTACTTCATGCTTGGAATGACCGACAAGCAGATCCTTGAAGAATTCCCGGCCAGCATCGTCCTGACGATCATCGGCGTCACCTACTTCTTCAGCATGGCCCAGCGGAACGGGACCATCGACATCATCGTCCGGACCTGCGTGCGCCTCGTCAGGGGCAAGACGATGCTGTTGCCGTGGGTGTTCTTCCTGATCGCTGCCGCGCTGACATCCTTGGGCACCTTCTCACCGGCCGCCGTCGCGCTGCTGGCACCGGCGGCCATCGGATTCGCCTACGAGTCGCGCATCCACCCCGTGCTGATGGGCGCGTTCATCATCAACGGTGCCCACGCCGGCGGCTTCTCGCCACTCTCGGTGGCGGGCGTACTGGTGCACGACATCGCACTGAAGAACGACTTTCCCATTTCCCAGGGCGCACTCTTCGCCGCCAGCTTCGCCGTCAACCTCATCCTCTCCGCACTGACAGTGGTCCTGTTCGCCCTCATCGGCAAACTGCGCGACAGCCACGGCGGCCAGCACGCCGACGTCGACACCTCCCGCACCGGCCGTCCCCATGGCCAGCAAATCTTCACGCTGGCCCTGATCGCCGTGATGCTGGTGTGCACCCTGGGCTTCCACATGCCCATCGGCTTTGTGGCCCTCTCCGCCGGCCTCCTGCTGGCGTTCGTGAACATCAAGGAACACCGGACCTTCGTGGGCGGAGTCTCCTGGTCCACCGTCCTGCTGGTCGCCGGAATGATCACCTACGTCTCCCTGCTCCAGCACGTGGGCGTCATCGACACCCTCGCCGAGCAGGCCCTGGCACTGGGCGCACCGCTGCTCATCGCACTGGTCCTCTGCTACGTGATCGGCGTCGGCTCAGCCTTCGCCTCCTCCACCGCCTTGCTGACCGCGTTCATCCCGCTGGCCGGCCCGCTGCTGGCCACGAGCTCGCTGAGCGCGTCCGGAACGGTGGCGGCCCTCGCGATCGCGGCCACCGTCGTGGACGTCTCGCCCTTCTCCACCGACGGTGCCCTGGTGGTCGCCAACGCCCGCGAGGACGACCGGCAGCGCGTCTACAAGCAGTTGATGATGTATGCCGGGGGTGTCGTGCTGGTCGCCCCGGCCCTGGCCTGGGCACTGCTGGTACCCACCGGCATCATGTAACCGGTCCCAACACCGCGATCTGCGGACGGACCCTCATCATCCAGAACAGCTGGAGATCCATGACTGCCGGACACACCCGGCATGCGTCGGTCCCCGACCCTGCACTCCATCGCAACAGGTAGCCCGAAGGACGGGCGCGGGACGCGGGTCCGCACGCAGAAGGCAGGGAGACGGCAACGTCTCCCTGCCTTCGCCGCAAGCCCGCGCAGCGACGCTTTTTGAGTGTCCCAACCGGCTGTTCAGGAACCTGGCGGCGACCAGACCCACTCGCGGATATCGGGCAGGTCTTCGAAGTGCTCCCTGATGTACCCGGCGTGGGCGTCCAACTGCTGGTTGCAGTGGTCGGCCAGGGCCTCCGCGCCGTCGAAATGCCGAGGCATCCGGCGGAGTGCCTCCAGTGCCAGGTGGTAGCGGCTCATCCGGTTGAGCACCACCATGTCGAACGGCGTGGTGGTGGTGCCCTGCTGGCTGTAGCCGCGGACGTGGAACCTCTCCGGGTTCGGCCGGCCGTGCAGGAGCTGGTGGAAGGAACGGGCGTAGCCGTGCCAGGCCACGATCACCTCGCCGGTGTCCGTAAACAGCGAAGTGAACGTCCCGTCGTCGAGCCCGTGGGGGTGCACGTCCCGCGGCGGAAGCACCATGGCGTCCATGACGTTCACCACGCGCACGGTGGCCTCCGGAACGTGGCGCTGCAACAGCCAGGCGGCCGCCAGTGCCTCCTCGGTGGGGATGTCGCCGGCGCAGGCGAGAATGATGTCGGGTTCAGCGCTGCTGCCATTCTCGTTGCCGGCCCAATCCCACCGGGACGCTCCTGCCTCGGCGTGCGCGTGGGCTTCCGCCAGTGTGAGGTACTGGGGATGGGACTGCTTGTCGACGACGACCAGGTTCACGTAGTCCTTGCTGCGCAGGGCGTGCTCTGCGGCCGCCAGCAGCGTGTTGGTGTCCGGCGGCAGGTAGATCCTCGTCACCTCGCCGGACAGGGACAGCACGGTGTCGATCAGGCCCGGGCCCTGGTGGCTGAAGCCGTTGTGGTCATTGCGCCAGCACGTGGAGGTCAGCAGGATGTTCAGGCTCGGCACCGGTGAACGCCACTCCAGCTCCCGGGCGTGCTGCAGCCATTTGGCGTGCTGGACGGTCATGGAGGCGCTGACCATGGCGAACGCCTCGTAGCTGGCGAAGAACCCGTGCCGGCCCGTCAGCAGGTAGCCCTCCAGCCAGCCCTGGCACAGGTGCTCGGAGAGCACCTCCATCACGCGCCCGTCCGCCGAGACGTGGTCATCCCCGTCGCTTCCGGGCAGCAGGAGGCAGCGGTCGGTGGCCTCGAAGACGGCGCCCAGCCTGTTGCTGTTGGTCTCGTCCGGGCAGAAAAGCCGGAACCGGGGGTTGTCCTCCGTCCCGGTGTAGAGGTCGCGGAACAGCTCACCCAGCGGCTTGGTGGTTTCGATGCTGGTGGAGCCCGGCCGTCCGGGGTCGACGGCATACTGCGCGAGGTCGGGAATCTCCAGCGGGACGGACGGCTGGCCGTTGGCCCAGGGTGCGGCCCCCATCCGGAGCCTGCCTTCAGGTGCCAGTGCGGCCAGTTCGGGCAGGAGCCGGCCGCCGTCGTCGAACAGCGATTCCGGCTGGTAGGAGCGCATCCACTGCTCCAGCTGCGCCAGGTGCTCCGGATCGTCCTTGACGCCGGACAGGGGAACCTGGTGCGCACGGAACGTACCTTCCACCGGGCTGCCGTCCACGGTTTCCGGGCCCGTCCACCCCTTGGGCGTGCGCAGGATGATCGCCGGCCAGGGTGCCGCCGTCGTTCGATTTCGCGTTAGATTGCGGCCGGTTCCGGTATCGCCGGAACCGGCTTCCCGGGTGTCCCGCTGGATGCCCCGGATCGAGGCATACGCATTGTCGAGCGCGGCGGCCAGGGCCCGGTGGACCTCCTCAGGCTGGTCGCCGGAGACCGTCACGGGCTCCCAGCCGTTGGCGCGCAGCAGCGCCTCAACATCTTCGTCAGACCGGCGGCCCAGGACAGTAGGGCCGGAAATTTTGGCCCCGTTGAGGTGCAGGATGGGCAGGACCCCGCCGTCCCGCACGGGGTTGAGGAAGAACGGTGCCGTCCAGGAGGCGGCGAGCGGGCCGGTCTCGGCTTCGCCGTCGCCCACCACGCAGGCGGCAATGAGTCCGGGGTTGTCCATCACCGCGCCGGTGGCGTGCATGAGTGAATAGCCCAGCTCGCCGCCCTCGTGGATGGATCCGGGCGTGGCGGGGCCCACGTGGCTGCCCACGCCGCCCGGCGTCGAAAACTGCCGTGCCAGCCGGTGCAGGCCGGCAGCGTCGCGGCTGACGTCGGGGTAGATCTCGGAGTAGGTGCCTTCGAGGTAGACGTTCGCCACCACGGACGGTCCGCCGTGGCCCGGCCCGGCGATGAACAGGACCTCGGCAGACGTATTCCTGATCAGGCGGTTCAGGTGGGCGTAGATCAGCGACAGCCCGGGTCCGGTGCCCCAGTGGCCCAGCAGCCGCGGCTTGATGTGTTCCGGCCGCAGCGGCTCCCGAAGCAATGCATTGTCCTGGAGGTAGATCTGGGCCACCGTCAGGTAGTTCGCCGCGCTCCAGTAGCGGTGGAGGAGGTCCAGTTCGTCGTCCGAAATTGCCCCGTTTGCCCCGGCCATGCCCATGAATGTGCCTTCCGTCGGATCCGTTCCCGCGCTGACGGGCACAGTCTACCCCGGCGTTTTGGCCGCCCTCAGATCCACATTGGGCCTCAGATCCACTTCGGGGCGGCGGGAACCTCGGACAGCACCTCCGTCCCGAGGGCGGCGGTGACGCCGCTGGCGCCGCGGCCGGTGGCCCATTCGACGACGGCGGGCAGGGGACCGGTGATGATCGTCGGGTCAGGGGCGCTGGTGTCCCCGAACGTCAGATCGGTGCCGCTGACCTTGATGAACAGTCCAGCGTCGGTGCCGCGGGTTTTCCAGGCGCCGGTGATGTCCCGCAGCAGCCGCTCCAGGACCGGGGCGGGGATGTCGTTGAAAGTTGCCCCGTTGCTGAGGTCGACGGCGTGGATCCAGACTTCGCGGGTGCGCATCCAGACGATTTCCGATGCCGGGACGGTGCGGCCCTGGACGGTCTTCACTTCGTTGGCCCAGTCCCGGTCCGGCAGGTCGCGCCATTCGACGGACAGGTGCACGGCGGAGTGGTCGAAGAGGTTCCGCAGGGCGATCGGGGAGAGGGTGGCGCCAAAGTTGATCTCGTGGTCCCGGACCTCGGTGGAGGGATACATGGGTGTCTCCACCCCGGTGCCGGCCCATTCCGCCAGGCGGGCGATCGCGCGGGCGTTGTAGCCGACGTGGGCCACGACGTGACGGCGCGTCCAGCCGGGAAGGAGGGAGCCGCCGTCGAGCTCTTGGTCGGTGAGTTCGTTGAGTTTGCGGGCGAAGAACGCGGTGCCCCGCCGGGCCTGCAGGAGTTCTTCCTGCAGGCCCGGGTCGGTGGCGAGGTCGGTGCGGGCGACCATCAGGCCTCCTTGACCACGCGGTTGGTCAGCTGGCCCAGGCCATCAATGGTGGTGACCAGGGCCTGGCCGTCCTGCAGGTAGCGCTTGGGGTCCTGGGCGTGCCCCACGCCGCCGGGGGTGCCGGTGGCGATCACGTCGCCGGGGTTCAGCGTGATGATGGTGGAGATGTAGGAGACCAGATATTCGGGGGTGAAGACGAGGTCCCCGGTGGGGGTCTGCTGCTGGATGTCGCCGTCCACGGCGGAGGTCATGAGGGGCCCGGCGGTGAATTCGTCCTTGGTGACGAGGGCGGGGCCGAACGGGGTGGAGTTTTCCCAGGTCTTGCCCTGCAGCCACTGGACGGTGCGGAACTGGTAGTCGCGCATGCTGATGTCGTTCAGCACGGAGTAGCCGGCGATGTGGTCTGCGGCGTCGGCTTCGCTGATCCGGCGCCCGGTTTTGCCGATCACGACGGCGAGTTCGGCTTCCCAGTCCACCGTGTCGGATTCCTGCGGCAACGCGAGGTCGTCGTTCGGGCCGATCAGGGATTCGGCGTATTTGGCGAACAGGGTGGGGTGTTCGGGGACTTCCCTCCCCATTTCCTTGATGTGGTTCCGGTAGTTGTGGCCCACGCAGATGATCTTGCCCGGGGCCGGGACAACGGCCTCGAGGTCGGCGCCGTCGAGCGCGTGCGTTGCGCCGTTGGCCGCGTGGGCGATCGACTCCCAGGCGGAGTCTTTCAGAAGGGCGCCGACGTCGGTGAACCCGTCGATCTCGGTCAGGGTGTTCCCGTCCTGGCGGACGGCGACCGTGCTCGTGCCTTCGGGGAGGCGGAGGGTGAGGAGTCTCATTACTTGTTGCGTCCTTCGGTGTAGGTGCGGTTGAAGTTCAGTCGTTCAAAGATGGGGGCGTCGCTGAAGCGGAACAAATCAAATTCGGATTCGGCCTGCAGGGACCATTCCTGCCAGGACGGGACGACGAACAGGTCGCCCTTGGCGAGGTTCCGGGTTTCGCCGTTGAGAATGACGGTGCCGGTGCCTTCGAAGACCTGCCACACACTGGAACCGACCTCGCGCAGGGGCTCGGTGGCGGCGCCGGCGCGGAGCCGGTGGAACTCGGCGCGGATGGTGGGCATCACGTCCCCGCCGGTGGTCGGGTTCGAGTACCGGATGGCGGCGTGGCCCTGGGACACCGTGGCCGGGTGGCCCTCATCCTCCAGCAGCAACTGCTCGCGCAGCGCGGCGTCGGTGTGTTCCCACCGGTATGCGGCGATGGGGGAGTTGGTGGTGTCGTCCAGCCCGGACAGCGGGCGCAGGCCCGGGTGGGCCCAGAGCCGCTCGGAACGGGAGATGTCCGGGGTCGCCTCGTCGGTGACGCGCTCGGTGCCGAACTCAAAGAACCCGGCGTCGGCGTAGTGCACGAACGGGATGTCCAGCCCGTCGATCCAAGCCATCGGCTCATCGGTGTCGTTGTGGTGGCCGTGGAAGTTCCAGCCCGGTGTCAGCAGGAAGTCGCCGCGGGACATCCGTACCGGGTCCCCGTTCACCACCGTCCAGACGCCCTCGCCCTCGACGACGAAGCGGAAGGCGTTCTGCGAGTGCCGGTGCTCCGGCGCTGTCTCGCGGGCGCCGAGGTACTGGATGGCCGCCCACAGCGTCGGTGTCGCGTAGGGCGTGCCACCCAGCCCCGGGTTGGCGAGGGCTATGGCCCGCCGCTCGCCGCCTCGCCCGACCGGTACCAGGTCACCGGCGCGGGCAGCCAAGGGGTAGAGGTCGTTCCAGCGCCACACATGCGGGACAGCCTTCGGCGAAGGAACCATCGGCATCAGGTCACCAATCTCCGTCCACAGCGGGATCAGGTTCTCCGACTCGAAGTCCTTGTACAGCTGCTCCAGCTGCACGGCCTCCTCCGGGGTCGGCTCCGGGGCCACATGGGCGGCGGCAACTGATGCGTGGGTCGTGGTCTCGGCGCTGATGGACACGGGGGCCTCCTCGGTGAGTGCGAATACGTCTGGGCGCACTACCGAGACTAGGGAAGCTGCGGCTGTCATCCCCAGCATATTCTGGCATGCAGAATTTTGAGCCTGCCCGCTCGTTTCCGTCAGCCGGGCTCGGCGGGGTTGGCGGCGATGTCGATCTCCAGCTGCCGGCGCGTTTCCAGCATTGCCCGCACCAGGCCGGCGTCGAAGACGGTGCGGAACCTGGTCACCGGCGTGGCCACGGTGATCGCGCCCACCACCTCGCCCTTCCCGTTGTGCAGGGCCATGCCGAGTGCGCTGATGCCCTCCTCCGTTCCCTCGAAGTTGGCCGCGAAGCCGTTGCTGCGGATGGTTTCCAGCTCCCGCAGGAACGCCGGGTACTCGGCGTCGGGAATGCTGTCCCCGCCAATCTCGGCATTCTGGCTCCGGAAAAGCTGGTCAATCAGTGCCGGCTCAAGTTCGGCGAGCATGGCCTTGCCGCCCGATGCCCGGTTCGCCGGTAATACGGTTCCCTGCCTGTCGCCCACGCGAAGGGCGCTGGTGCCTTCGACCGTCTCCAGGAACCGGACCTTGGTGCCCACACGGATCATGAGGTTCACGGTCTCGTTGAGGCGGGAGCTCAGCAGTTCCATGTGGGGGCGTGCCACGTTGCGCAGCAGCCGGGTCCAGGTGACACCCGCCGGCCCCGCCCCCATCGCAGGTCCGGGGACGTAGCGCCGGGTCTCGTCCTGCACGGCGAAGCCCCGGTACACCAGCATGGCCAGGAGGCGGTGTGCCGTGGAGGGCGCCACGCCAAGTTCGCTCGCGGCGTCCTTGAGCCGCAGGCTGCCCCCGTCCCGCAGCAGTTGCAGGAGCTGCAGCGCGTTGTCCACGGCCTCGATCGAATACGTGGGTTTCCTCCTGAGCGGTGAATTCTGCATGCCAGAATTGTATTGGAGCGACGCCGCTTCAGCCATGAGAGTTGGTGGCATGAATCACACACCTTCCGCTGCAGCGCCGGAGCGGTCAACGCCGGAGGCAGCCCTCCCGCCGGCGCCGGCGCCCCGTTTCTCGAAACAGTCCGCCCTGGCCGTGCTTGTCTGCTGGCTGCTGGTGGTTTTCGACGGGTACGACCTCATCGTCTACGGCACCGTCCAGTCCTCCCTGATCTCCGAAACCGGCTGGGGACTGAGCAAGGCCACCGCCGGAACCATAGGATCCATGGCCTTCGTCGGCATGATGATTGGGGCGATCTTTGCCGGCCGGATGGCTGACTCCTGGGGCCGCCGCCGCACCATCCTGGGCTGCGCCGTGGTCTTTTCGGTCTTCACCATCCTGTGCGCTTTCGCTCCCAACGCCGCCGTGTTCGGCGCCCTGCGGCTCCTCGCCGGCATCGGACTCGGTGGCCTGGTGCCATCGGCCAACGCCCTCGTTGCCGAGCTGGTGCCCGCCAAATGGCGGTCCACCGTTGCCACCCTGATGATGTCCGGTGTCCCGATCGGCGGATCCATCGCCGCGCTCGTCGGCATTCAGATGATCCCCGTCTTCGGCTGGGAATCAATGTTCCTGATGGCCGTGCTTGCCCTGGTGATCGTGGTGCCGCTCGGACTGAAATACCTTCCGGAGACGCTGGCACCGCTCAGCGCCACTGCCGGCACAGCCAGCAAGGCCGCAGGCAGCGGGCGCACGGGCCAAGAACCGTCCGGCTTTAGTTCCCTGCTTCGCGCCCCCTACCTGGGGATCAGCGTGCTGTTCGCCGTAGCGACGATTGCCACCCTTTTCGCCTGGTACGGGCTGGGCACCTGGCTGCCCAACCTCATGCAGCTGGCCGGTTACAACCTGGGCTCCGCCCTGACCTTCGCCCTGGCCCTCAATCTCGGGGCGGTGGCCGGCTCGGTCATCACGGCCTGGGCAGGCACCCGCTTCGGACCGATCCCGACGGCGATCGCGGCCGCCGCTGTCGCCGCAGGAGCGCTGGTGGTCCTCGTGCTCGGGCCGCCTGTCGGCGTCGTGTACTTCATGCTGGTCCTCGCCGGCGTCGGCACGCACGGCACGCAGTGCCTCATCATCGCTGCCGTCGCCAGCCACTATCCGGACCATCTGCGGGGGACTGCGCTGGGCTGGGCGCTCGGCACCGGCCGGATCGGCGCCGTGGCCGCACCGCAGGTGGGCGGCCTCCTGCTGGCCGCCGGGCTGGGGGTCAGTTCCAATTTCCTGGCCTTCGCCGGAGCAGCCGCCATCGCGGCGGTGCTGCTGGCCGCCGTCGGCCTCAAACTCAAGTCAAAACTCTCAATTTCACCTTCACCAACAGGAGCAATCAATGTCTGAGCACGCCCCGTCCACCGATGTACCGTCCACCGATGTCCTCGTCATCGGAGGGGGAATGGCCGGCCTGGCCGGAGCCCTCGGGCTGCGTGAGAACGGCGCCAACGTCACCCTCGTGGAGCGGGCGCCGGAGTTCGGCGAGGTGGGCGCGGGGCTGCAGATGGCCCCCAATGCCTCCCGCGTCCTCCGGCGTTGGGGCCTGCTGGAAAAGGCGCTGGAAATCGGCGTCCAGCCCAAGCACCTGGTCTTCCGCGACGCGATCACCGGCGAGGAGCTCACGCGGCAGACGCTCGGCGGGGAATTTGCCGAACGCTACGGTGCGCCGTACGTCGTGATCCACCGCAGCGACCTGCACCGGGTCCTGCTCGAAGGCTGTGAAGCTGCCGGCGTGAAGCTTGTCAACGATGTCATGGTCGAGAGCGTTGAAACCGTCAACGGCCGGGGCGTGGCGCACACCGCGGCCGGTGTGGACTACGAAGCCGACGTCGTGATCGGCGCCGACGGACTCAAGTCCACCCTGCGTCCGCTCGTGGCCAATGACGAGCCGGTCTCGTCGGCCTACGTCGCCTACCGCGGCACCGTGCCCATTACGGAAAACACGCCGAAGGCGGACCTGGAGGACGTCATCGTCTACCTCGGACCGGACTGCCACCTCGTGCAATACCCGCTGCGCAAGGGCGAACTGCTGAACACTGTGGCCGTCTTCAAGTCCCCTTCCTTCGAACGCGGCGAAGAGCAGTACGGGGGAGTGGACGAGCTCGAGGCTGCCTACAAGGACTGCGTCCCGGCCGTCCAGGATGCGCTGAAAAACCTGGGCACCAGCATGCGCTGGCCCATGTACGACCGCGATCCCATCGAAAACTGGGTCGCCGGCCGGATGGTGCTCATGGGAGACGCCGCCCACCCGATGCTGCAGTACCTCGCCCAGGGCGCCTGCCAGGCGCTCGAGGACGCGGCCGTGCTGCAGGATGCCAGCAACGGCACGGTGTTCACCCCCGACGGCGTCAACCCGGCAGGCTGGGATGACGCCATCCGGGAATTCAACAACCTCCGCGCCGGCCGCACAGCCCGGGTCCAGCGCACCGCCCGTATCTGGGGCGAATCCTGGCACGTGTCCGGACTGGCCCGGACGCTGCGCAACCTGCTGTTCAAGAGCCGGCAGGACAACAACTTCCAGTACAACGACTGGCTGTACGGCCAGGACGGCGACGGCGTTCCGGCCGCAGCGGTTCCGGCGTCGTCCGTGCGGGCAACGGTTCCGGCGTAGGGACCGTACTGGGCAGGGCCGTGCAGTCTGAAAGCCCCGTGCAGTCCGAAAGCATTGCCCCGCCCGGCGGGCGTTCCGTAGCGTTGGGTCCATCGCCGGTAACAGGCGTGGGAGGGATGCCGTGGGAAATGCCGCGCCGAATGGGGACCCAGCGCTGAACGGAGGCCCTGGGGCCAGGGTCACCCTGTACCTCGACGTCGACGGCGTCGTGTGCCCGTTCGGCCCCACGGGAACCACGCCCTGGGGCTCAGCCTGGCACTATGCCTACGCCGGGATGCTGGAAGTGGCTTACGCGGCGGAGCTGGTGGCGGCCCTGAACCGGCTGTCGCTCTGGCCCGGGCTCCGCTGCGTCTGGCTCACCAGCTGGGAGGAACTGGCGCCTGCGGTGCTCTGCCCGGTCACCGGACTGGAAGGAGGCTCGTGGCCGGTGCTGACCGCCGACGGGGCCGGAAGCGGCGCGGAGTGGTGGAAGCTGGAAGCCATCCAGGCGGATGTGGGCAGGAACACGCCGGAGCGGATCATCTGGGTGGACGACCAGCTCGCCTTCGAGGGCCGGGCGCAGGCGTGGGCACGGATCCTTGGCCGGCGTGCCTTGCTGGTCTCGCCGGATCCCCGGACCG
The DNA here is from genome assembly GCF_030817195.1 of Arthrobacter globiformis. Taxonomy (NCBI): domain Bacteria; kingdom Bacillati; phylum Actinomycetota; class Actinomycetes; order Micrococcales; family Micrococcaceae; genus Arthrobacter; species Arthrobacter globiformis. Next base: position 3,008,497 of record NZ_JAUSYZ010000001.1, read on the forward strand.
GCCTGTCGCCGGGCGGACTGGAAAGCATCCGCGCCTTCGTCCGTCGCCTGGACCGGCAGGTGTGAGCGCCCCTGGGCGTTGCAGGTTGGACCTCGCCTGCAGGGCGCGTACCATCGATAAGGTTTCAAGCCCGCCCTGCAGCTCCGCTACCCCCACCCTGAGACGTTTCCTAAAACACCGGGTGAACTATGCTGTGCAGTGCAGGCAGGGGAAGTGGAACTGCTGAACGTAGACTCTGCAGATTGGGCAACAGGTGGACATCACCTTCATGGTGGCGCTGGTCATTGCGCTGGCATTATTTTTCGACTTCACGAACGGTTTCCATGACACCGCGAACGCGATGGCCACCCCCATTGCCACCGGTGCCATCAAGCCGAAGACTGCGGTTGCCCTCGCGGCGGCCCTCAACCTCGTTGGCGCGTTCCTGTCCACGGAAGTCGCAAAAACGGTGTCGGGCGGCATCATCCGCGAAGGGTCCGGCGGGGTCCAGATCACCCCCGACATCATTTTCGCGGGTCTGATGGGCGCCATCCTGTGGAACATGATCACCTGGCTCAAGGGGCTGCCCTCCAGTTCATCCCATGCGCTCTTCGGGGGCCTCATCGGGGCCGCGGTCGTCGGCATCGGCTTCCAGTCCGTCAACCTCGAGACGCTGCTCCAGAAGGTCATTCTGCCCGCCGTGTTCGCTCCGGTCATCGCCGGACTTGTGGCCTACGTTTGCACCCGCATCGCCTACGCGCTGACGTCCCGGCATGATCCCGAGACGGGCAGCAAGCTGACGCAGAAGCGCGGCGGCTTCCGGAACGGCCAGGTCTTCACCTCCAGCCTGGTGGCGCTGGCCCACGGCACAAACGACGCCCAGAAGACCATGGGAATCATTACCCTGGTGCTGATCGCGGCGGGAACGCAGGAGCCCGGCTCGGGCCCGCAGCTCTGGGTGATCGCTGCCTGCGCGCTAGCCATTGCCATCGGCACCTACGCCGGCGGCTGGCGGATCATCCGGACCATGGGTGCGGGACTGACCGAGGTGAAACCCGCCCAGGGCTTCGCAGCCGAGTCGAGCACGGCCTCCGCCATTCTGGCCTCTTCGCACCTCGGCTTTGCCCTGTCCACCACCCAGGTGGCCTCCGGATCTGTGATCGGTTCGGGAATGGGCCGCCGGGGCACCACGGTGCGCTGGGGCATGGTGGGACGGATCGCCGTCGGCTGGCTCTTGACCCTGCCCGCTGCTGGCATCGTGGGAGCATTGACTGCGCTGCTGGTGAAGACCGGCGTTGCCGGTGTGGTGATCGCGGCCGTGGCCGGCACAGGGGCGGTGCTTTACATGTTCCTGGTATCCCGCAAGTCCCAGGTGGGCCATCACAATGCCGTGGAGGTCGAAGAAGCAGGGCAGGCAGTCCGCTGGGCAAAGAAGAAGGCCCTCGCCAGGGCACGCGCCGCCGAGCGCGCCAAGAACAACAACCCGAAGGGCCCGCAGCGATGAAGTGGCTGGAACTCGTCACCGTAGCCGGTGCCACCCTGGTCGCGGCAGTGACCGTTGTGGTCCTCTATTCCCTCGGCGTCAGGCTTACTGCCATCGCCGGTGACCGCCAGGTTGCCGCGCCCGGCTGGGTCAAGTACGTCTCCTACGTCTGCTTCGGTCTCTGTGGACTGGCAGTGCTGTTCGGGCTCTACCTCATCATCCCGTACTTCAGCAGCTAGCCAGCCGCCTCTGGGAAGAGGGAGCCGGACTGGCTAGGCTGGGCGCATGCCCAGCGTCCAGTATTACGTCGCCTCCTCCCTCGACGGCTTTATCGCCACCGCAGACGACGATCTTGCCTGGCTTTTGCAGTTCGACGGCTTCGAAGGCGGCAAGGAAAGCTACGAAACCTTCATGGCCGGCGTCGGCTGCATCGTCATGGGCGGGACCACCTACGAGTGGCTGATGGAACACGAACCCGGCAACTGGCCCTACCCCGGCACGCCCTGCTGGATCTTCACGCACCACGAGTTCAGCGCCCCGCCGGGCGCAGACATCACGTTCGTGCGCGGTGAGGTGACCGAATTCATCGACGATCTCTGGCGTGACGCCGGCGGCAAAAATATCTGGTTGGTGGGCGGCGGCGAGCTCGCCGCCCAGTTCGCCGACGCCGGCCTGCTGGACGAACTGATCGTCTCGGTCATCCCCGTGGTGCTTGGCGGCGGAAAGCGGCTGCTTCCCCTCGTCCAGGGCCCGACGGCGCCACTTGAGTTGCAGGAGGCACGTCCCCAGGGGCGGGGGATCGTGGAGCTCCGGTACAGCTGGCCTGCGCGCTAGCTTCAGGGCGCGCTCGTCGTCTGTCTAGGGTCTTTCTGTCTGCGGTTTTTCTGCCTACCGGCCCATGTCCCGGATGAGGTTGGTGATGCGTGCCGTGGACAGCCTGCGCCCCTGCTCGTCGGTCATCACGATTTCGTGGGTGGTCACCGTGCGGCCGAGGTGAATGGCCGTACAGGTCCCGGTCACCGTGCCGGCGGAAACGGCGCGGTGGTGCGTGGCGCCAACCTCGATGCCCAGCGCCTGGCGGCCGGGACCGGCATGCATCCCGGCGGCAAACGACCCCAGTGTTTCGGCCAGCACCACGTGTGCGCCGCCATGCAGGATGCCCGCCACTTGGGTGTTCCCCTCCACCGGCATCGTGGCCACGCAGCGTTCGGGGCTCATCTCCAGGAACCGGATCCCCATCTTCACCACCAAGGCACCGATGCCGTAGTCGGCAAGCCAGCCGTGGAGGTGTTCCGGGACGCCGGCGGCAAACAGCTCTTCCCTGAACTCTGCTTCCGCGGTGGCTTCCACCGCAGCTGGCGCTTCAACCGCGGCAGGCGTTTCGCCGGCGGAGCGTGCTTCCGCCGTCGGGCCGGCCTCTGTGGGGCTGGCCTCACCGGCGGGCCCGGGCGTGAAATTGTCCATCATGGCAACTAGGCTGGCACCTGTGAGTGAAACAACCAAACCGGCCCCAATTCCGTCCACAACCCAGACCCTTCAGGACATCGAGGTGTCCTCGCCGGACGCCCCGTCGGTGTCGGCCACCGTGGCCCCCGTTATTCCCCTGACGGAGCAGCCCCGGCTTCTGGTGCTGGACGGGCACTCCATGGCATTCCGGGCCTTCTTCGCCCTCCCGGCCGACAAGTTCTCCACTGCCCGGGGCCAGCACACCAACGCGATCCACGGCTTCACGTCCATGCTCATCAACCTGATCAAGGAGCAGAAGCCCACCCACATCGCGGTCGCCTTCGACGTCTCGGATGACACCACTCACCGCAAGGCCGAGTACAGCGAGTACAAGGGCGGCCGCAACGAGACGCCCCGGGAAATGAGCGGCCAGATCGACCTCATCGACCAGGTCATGGGTGCGTGGGGCATCAAGACCATCAAGATGCCCGGCTACGAGGCGGACGACATCCTGGCCACGCTCGCAGCCATGGGTGAAAAGGCCGGCTACGAGGTCCTGCTCGTGTCCGGCGACCGTGACGCGTTCCAGCTCATCACCGACAACGTGTTCGTGCTGTACCCGAAGAAGGGTGTCAGCGACATCCCGCGCATGGACGCCGCCGCCGTTGAGGCAAAGTACTTCGTCAGTCCCTCCCGCTACTCCGACCTCGCGGCCCTGGTAGGCGAAACCGCGGACAACCTGCCGGGCGTCCCCGGCGTCGGGCCCAAGACAGCAGCCAAGTGGATCAACCTCTACGGCGGCCTCGAAGGCGTGCTGGAACACCTCGATGCCATCGGCGGGAAGGTGGGGGACTCGCTGCGCGCCAACGTGGACGCCGTCAAGCGCAACCGGAAGCTGAACCAGCTGCACACCGACCTTGACCTCCCGGTGACGCTGGACGAACTGGCTGATCCGCGGCCGGACCAGCAGGCGCTGGAGGAGCTCTTCGACGAGCTCGAATTCAAGACCATCCGCACCCGGCTCTTCGATCTTTACGCCAGCGAGGCCCCGGCGCCGGAGCGCGAAGCCCTGGAGACCAGGGACTTCACCACGCTGACGGACGCCGGCGCGCTCCGGGCCTTCCTCGAGGCCGGGGCGGGTCAGCGCTCTGCCCTCGCTGTGGACGTGCTGCCCGGCCGGATCGGTGAGGACGCGGACGCCGTCGCGATCGTGCGCGACGATGCCGCGGCCTACGTGGACCTCACCACGCTGGACGCCGAGGCGGAAAACGTGCTGGCCGGGTGGCTCCGGGACGCGGGGTCCCCGAAGGTGACGCACGGCTACAAGGCGGCGCTGAAGGCACTGGCGAACCGCGGGTTCGGCCTGGAGGGCGTGGTGGATGACACGTCCATCTCCGGCTACCTCATCCAGCCCGACCGCCGCACCTATGAACTGGCCGAACTGGCCCAGTTCCACCTGAACATCCACATCACGCCCGAGGCCGCCAAGGCGGGCCAGCTGGAACTGGCATTCGACGACGACGCCGCCGCGGCGTCCGGCGCGCTGGTCCAGGTGGCCGCCGTCGTCCACAAGCTGAGCCGGTACTTCGAATCGGAACTGAAGGAACGCAAGGCCGAGGACCTGCTGGCCACGCTGGAGCTGCCGGTGGCCCGTGTCCTGGCGGACATGGAGACGGCCGGCATCGCCGTCTCCCTGGAGCTGATGGAGGAACAGCTGGCGGATCTGGCCAGGGTGATCGACGACGCCCAGGAACAGGCATTTGCCGCGATCGGCCACGAGGTGAACCTCGGTTCGCCGAAGCAGCTGCAGACCGTCCTCTTCGAGGAGCTGCAACTGCCCAAGACCAAGAAGATCAAGTCCGGCTACACCACGGACGCCGCTTCCCTGAAGAACCTGCTGGAGAAGACCGGGCACGAATTCCTGGTCCAGCTCATGGCACACCGTGAATCCGCCAAGCTGCGGCAGATGGTGGAGACACTCAAGAAGTCTGTGGCGGAGGACGGGCGCATCCACACCACCTACGCCCAGAACGTGGCCGCCACCGGGCGCATCTCGTCCAACAACCCCAACCTGCAGAACATCCCGATCCGCAGCGAGGAAGGCCGCCGCGTGCGTGGCATCTTCGTGGTCAGTGACGGCTACGAGTGCCTGCTGTCCGCCGACTACTCGCAGATCGAAATGCGGATCATGGCGCACCTGTCCGGGGATGCCGGACTGATCGAGGCCTACCGCGAGGGGGAGGACCTGCACCGCTTTGTCGGCTCGTCCATCTTCCACGTGCCGCCGGCTGAGGTCACCAGCGCGATGCGTTCCAAGGTCAAGGCCATGTCCTACGGCCTGGCCTACGGTCTGACGTCCTTCGGGCTGTCCAAGCAGCTTGAGATCTCGGTGGACGAGGCCAGGAACCTGATGAAGGATTACTTCGACCGGTTCGGTGCCGTGCGCGACTACCTCCGCGGCGTGGTGGACCAGGCCAGGGTGGACGGCTACACCGCCACGATCGAGGGCCGGCGCCGCTACCTGCCAGACCTCACCAGCACGGACCGGCAGCTGCGCGAGAATGCCGAACGCATTGCCCTGAACTCGCCCATCCAGGGTTCCGCCGCGGACATCATCAAGCGCGCCATGCTGGGCGTGCATTCGGAACTCGCCGCACAGGGGCTGAAATCACGCATGCTGCTGCAGGTCCATGACGAACTGGTGCTGGAGGTGGCCAGGGGCGAACGTGAGGCAGTCGAAAAGCTCGTCACGGAGCAGATGGCCGCCGCCGCTGAACTCAGCGTTCCGCTGGAAGTCCAGATCGGCGTCGGCACCAGCTGGTACGACGCCGGCCATTAGCCTAGGCTCGGGATTGTGCCTGATCTGAGCGCTGACTATGAAATCCGCCGGTTCCAAGCGGCGGCCAAAGACGATCCTGCCTACGAGGAGTCGGTTGCCTGGATGCGGGCGGTAGCTTTCGGCTTCCACGAAGCCCGGCGCAGCGACGAACGCGTGGACACCAGCATCGAGCTGCAGCGCACGGACCACCGCGTCATGACCGGCGTGTACCAGACAGGAACTGTTGCCGGTCACTCGCTCGGCGCCGATGTACCCGTAGCCACCTTCGGCACAATGACCAAAACCCTGAACATCGGGTTTGGCAGGCTGCTGGATACCCGGCTGGTGACCGCCGTGACGGTCCGGACCTCCCACCGGCGCCGGGGCCTGCTGCGCCGCATGATGGGGGAGGACCTCGCCCTGGCCCGGGCGGAAGGCCTCGCGATGGCAGCCCTCACGGCCTCCGAGGCCTCGATCTACGGGCGGTTCGGGTTCGGCGTCGCGACGTCCGAGCAGTCCGTGAAGGTGGACACCACGGCGCGTTTCAGGCTCAACCACACGCCGGTGGGCAGCGTCGAGGTTGCCGACCCCAAGGTTCTCCTGGAGCTGGCTCCGGGAGTCTTCGACCGTGTTCACCGCAGCACGCCCGGATCGATCGGCCGGCATGAGTTCTACCGGCAGTTCGCCTCGGGTTCAGTCAGCCGCGACGGCGGCGAGGACCCGAAGGTCAAGGTGGCGCTGCACTACGGGCCAGGCGGCGACGTGGACGGCTACGTCTCCTACAGGTTCGCCGGCTGGTCCAGCGCCCCGTACACGATGGAAGTCGTGGACCTGGTCGCGGCGACCGCGGCGGCGTACCTCGAGCTATGGCAGTACCTGGCCGCCATCGACCTCGTGGAACGCGTCACCTGGGAGGAAGCGCCGGTGGATGACCCGCTGCGGTGGGCCCTCGAGGACGCGCGCTGTGTGGAGGCGTCGGCGGCGCGGGACATGCTTTGGCTGCGGATCCTGGACGTGAAGCAGGCGCTGGAAGCCCGGCACTATCCGGCTGACGGCCGGTTGGTTCTGAAAGTCAAGGACCCCCTCGGACTGACCGGAGGCACCTTCGCCCTGGCAGTTGATGGCGGCAACGCCGTCGTCACGGCCGCGGAGGACGGCGCGCCGGACTCCAGTGTGCCGGATCTCAGCGTGCCGGACCTCAGTGTGCCGGACCTGGAGCTGGATGTGGCGGCGCTGTCCGCCATCTACCTCGGTGGGGTCAACCCCGTGACGCTGGCGGCCTCGGAGCGCATTCTGGAGCACACGCCGGACGGGGCGTTCCGCGCCGCCCGGATGTTCGCCGTCGAACGTGCGCCACACTGCCTGACGCATTTCTAGCGCTTTGACCCCGCTTCGCGCTTGCCACTAGAATAAACGGGCGTGTACTACGTGCACGTTTTTTATTCAATCCACAAAATCAGGATGACCAGGCACTTCCCTGCGAGGTGCCCGCACCTGCGCCTGCGTTCCATAACGCAGGCGCGGCGGTTTGCCTGACCGACTAACTATCCACAACGGAGCCCCTACTACATGACCATCACCTCCACCGAGAAGCCCGGTACCCCCGTAGTCGCGATCAACGACATCGGTACCGCTGAGGACTTCCTCGCAGCTGTCGACGCGACCATCAAGTACTTCAACGACGGAGACCTCGTCGAAGGTACCGTCGTCAAGGTCGACCGCGACGAAGTTCTGCTCGACATCGGTTACAAGACCGAAGGTGTCATTCCCTCCCGCGAGCTGTCCATCAAGCACGACGTTGATCCCGGAGACGTCGTCTCCGTTGGCGATCAGGTCGAAGCCCTGGTGCTCACCAAGGAAGACAAAGAAGGCCGCCTGATTCTCTCCAAGAAGCGTGCTCAGTACGAGCGCGCCTGGGGCGACATCGAGAAGGTCAAGGAAGAAGACGGTGTTGTCACCGGTACCGTCATCGAGGTTGTCAAGGGTGGTCTTATCCTCGACATCGGTCTGCGCGGCTTCCTGCCCGCATCCCTCGTCGAGATGCGCCGTGTGCGCGACCTTGCTCCGTACATCGGTCAGCAGATCGAAGCCAAGATCATCGAGCTGGACAAGAACCGCAACAACGTTGTGCTGTCCCGCCGTGCATGGCTCGAGCAGACCCAGTCCGAGGTCCGCTCCACGTTCCTCAACAAGCTGGAAAAGGGCCAGGTCCGTCCCGGCGTCGTTTCCTCCATCGTCAACTTCGGTGCCTTCGTGGACCTGGGCGGCGTAGACGGCCTGGTTCACGTTTCCGAGCTGTCCTGGAAGCACATCGACCACCCGTCCGAGGTTGTCGAGGTTGGCCAGGAAGTCACCGTCGAGGTCCTCGAAGTGGATCTGGACCGCGAGCGTGTCTCCCTGTCGCTCAAGGCTACGCAGGAAGACCCGTGGCAGACCTTCGCCCGCACCCACGCCCTCGGCCAGGTTGTTCCGGGTAAGGTCACCAAGCTCGTTCCGTTCGGTGCGTTCGTTCGCGTCGAAGACGGCATCGAAGGCCTCGTCCACATCTCCGAGCTGGCTGTCCGCCACGTTGAGCTGGCCGAGCAGGTTGTCTCCGTTGGTGACGAGCTGTTCGTCAAGGTCATCGACATCGACCTCGAGCGCCGCCGCATCTCCCTCTCCCTCAAGCAGGCTAACGAGGGCGTGGACGCCGACAGCACCGAATTCGATCCCGCTCTGTACGGCATGGCCGCTGAGTACGACGAAGAGGGCAACTACAAGTACCCGGAGGGCTTCGACCCGGAGTCCAACGAGTGGCTTGAAGGCTACGAGAACCAGCGCGCAGCCTGGGAGCAGCAGTACGCTGACGCCCAGACCCGCTGGGAAGCACACAAGAAGCAGGTTGCCCAGCACGCTGCCGACGACGCTGCAGCTGCAACGTCCGGTGACAGCGACTCCGGCACCACCAGCTACTCCTCCGAGCCGGCTGCCACCGATTCCGGTGCAGGCACGCTTGCTTCGGACGAGGCTCTTGCAGCACTGCGCGAGAAGCTGACCGGCAACTAATTGCCCGCTGCTTAGTTGGCCTGTGCTTATTTGGCCTGTGCTGGCTGAACGCCAGCACAGCTGAACAGCAGTAAGAAGGTGGCCGTCCCCGAAAGGGGGCGGCCACCTTTTTGTTGCCGGCACTTGTGTTGTGCAGGCTGCCTGGATTGGCGGTGTCAGGCGGTCTGGCCGGCGTGCTCGCCTTCGGCGATCTCCTCCAGCACCTTGTTGTTGAAGGCGGGGAGGTCTCCCGGGTTCCGGCTGGTCACGAAGCCCTGGTCAACCACGACGTCCTGGTCGCTCCAGTTGGCGCCCGCGTTCCGAAGGTCCGTGGCCAGCGTGTGGTACGAGGTGAGGTTCCTGCCCTTGACGACGCCCGCATCGATGAGCAGCCACGGGCCATGGCAGATGGCGGCCACGGGCTTGTGCTGTTCAAAGAAGCTGCGGGCAAACGCCTGCGCGTCCTTGTCCACCCTGAGGTGGTCGGCGTTCACCACGCCGCCCGGAATCACCAGAGCATGGAAGTCCGAGGCGTTGGCGTCCTTAAGGGTCAGGTCGACGTCGAAGGTATCGCCCTTCTCGACGCCCTCAAAACCCTGGAGTTTTGCGCTCTTCGGTGCCACCAGGACAGGCTCGCCGCCGGCGTTTTTGACGGCGTCCCACGGACTGGTCAGTTCAATCTGCTCCACGCCGTCCGTCAGCAGGAACGCTACTCTCTTGCCGGTGATGTCGTGCTCTGACATAGGTCCTCCTTTTCCGAGTGATGCCTTACAGGTCCACCCTAGGAAGGCAGAAACTCATAAGCAAGCTGATTATTCGTTCGGCCGGCCGTCAGTGCGGGACGTCAATCCACTCCGTGCCCTCGCGCTGGAGGGCCGCGCTTCCGGCGGTCAAGGCGGCCAGCCGGTCGGCGGCCGCCGCCAGGTCATCGGCAGCATCCGGCAGGGCGAGCCGCAGCACCGTGGACTGGGCTTCGTAGCCGGTTTCCGCCATCGCGTAGCCCGCGCTGCGGAGATCGTTCTCGAGCCGCCCGGCCGCGGCGTGCGGCACCCGGACGGCACAAATGCGGAGCCGCCTGCGTTGCACCAGCGGAGCCAACTCGAGCGCCGTCGAGACGGAATCGGAGTAGGCGCGCACCAGCCCGCCGGCTCCCAGCAGTATCCCGCCGAAATAACGCACGACGACGGCACTCACGTCGCTGAGGTCCGTCACCCCGGCGGCAGTTTCCCGCCGGAGAAGGGCCTCCAGCATGGGGATCCCGGCCGTGCCCGAGGGTTCGCCGTCATCGCTGGAACGCTGGATGTCCCGGTCCGGCCCAAGCACGAAAGCCGAGCAGTGGTGGCGTGCGTCATGGAACTCGCGGCGGAGTTCGGACACCAGGGCGCGGGCATCTTCTTCGGTCGCCGTGCGGCGCAGCACGGTGATGAACCGGGAGCGCTTGATCTCGATCTCGTGGAGGAATCCGTCCCCCGCAGCCAGGGTGGTGTACGCGGACTGCCTGCTTTGTGTCGTCTCTGTCACTGATGGAACTGCCTCTTCTGCCACCGGTTCAGTTTAGTCTTGGGGAGTGCTGAAGATTGGGTTGACGGGCGGCATCGCCTCGGGGAAGTCGCTGGTGGCAACACGCCTGGCGGAGCTGGGGGCTGTGCTCGTCGACGCCGACGCGATCGCCCGCGAAGTCGTGGAACCGGGCACTCCGGGCCTGGCCGCCGTCGTGGACGTGTTCGGCCCTGAGATCCTCGACGGCGAGGGCCGGCTCGACCGGCCGCGCTTGGGTGCCATCGTGTTTCAGCAGCCGGAACGGCGTGCGGAGCTCAACGGCATCGTCCATCCGTTGGTCCGGGAGCGCGCCGCGGCGGTGATAGCGGCCGCGCCGGAGGACGCGGTGGTGGTGCAGGACATCCCGCTGCTGGTGGAAACCGGACAGCAGAGGAACTTCCACCTCGTCCTGGTGGTGGATGCGCCCGAGGCTGTCCGGCTGCGGCGCATGACCGAGCACCGCGGAATGACTGAAGCGGATGCCCGTTCGCGGATGGCCGCCCAGACGTCCCGGCAGGACCGGCTCGCCGCAGCGGATGTGGTCCTCACCAACTCGGGCACGCGCGAGGAGCTGCTGGCGGCGGTGGACGGGCTGTGGAACGGGCGGCTGCTGCCGTTCGCGCGGAACATCAGCCAGGGCGCAGTGGCCGCCCGCAGCGGCGCGCCCGTCCTGGCCGCGCCGAACTCCGACTGGCCGCGCCAGGCTGCCGGGCTGGCCGAGCGGCTGAAGGTCGCGGCGCCGGAGGACGTCCTGGCTGTGGACCACATCGGGTCGACGGCGGTTCCCGGCCTCGAGGCGAAGGACGTCATTGACCTGCAGCTCGCGGTTGCGGACCTCGCGACGGCAGACCGGATTGCGCCCCTGCTGGGTGCCGCGGGGTTCCCGCTCTGGCCGGGCATCCTGATGGACAGCCCTCACGGACGGCCCGATCGTGCTGCCTGGTCCAAGCGCCTGCACGGCAACGCCGATCCCGCGCGTCCGGTAAATCTCCATATCCGGGTGGCAGGTTCACCGGGCTGGCGCTTCGCCCTCTGCTTCCGCGACTGGCTGCGGGCCGACCCGGCCGCGCGGGAGGAGTACGCAGCGGAGAAGCGCCGGGTGGCAGCCCTGCACGCCTCCGACGCCAACACCTCCGGCTATGCCGACGACAAGGAGGCATGGTTCCGCGATGTCGGGGCTCCCGGAATGGAACGGTGGGCCGAAAGCAGCGGCTGGCAGCCGCCGTCGTACGTTTCCACCTCCGCCAACGCGGCCCAGGGGTGACAGGTACAGCCCAAAGCTGAATCAGGGGTTTGCTGTCAGTGGCTGGCGGTAGATTAGACGCATGAGTCTTGCGCAGGAGATCAACCGCGTCGTTGCCCCCTTCGAGGTCATCAGTGAGTTCCAGCCGGCCGGTGACCAGCCGGCGGCCATCGCCGAACTCACCGAACGCATCAAGAACGGTGAAAAGGACGTGGTCCTGCTGGGCGCCACGGGCACCGGCAAGAGCGCCACGACGGCGTGGCTGGTGGAGCAGGTGCAGCGGCCCACGCTTGTGATGGTCCAGAACAAGACCCTCGCGGCCCAGCTGGCCAACGAGTTCCGCGAGCTGCTGCCCAACAACGCGGTGGAATACTTCGTCTCCTACTACGACTACTACCAGCCCGAGGCCTATGTGGCGCAGACGGACACCTTCATCGAGAAGGACTCCTCCATCAATGAGGAAGTGGAACGGCTTCGCCACTCAGCCACCAACGCCCTGCTGACCCGCCGCGACGTCATCGTGGTGGCCACGGTGTCCTGCATCTATGGCCTCGGCACACCCGAAGAGTACATCGCCGGCATGGTCACTCTCCGCAAGGGTGATGAGATGAACCGCGACGACCTCCTGCGGAAATTCGTGTCCATGCAATACGTGCGCAATGACATGGACTTCCACCGCGGTACCTTCCGCGTTCGCGGCGACACCGTGGAAATTATCCCGATGTACGAGGAACTGGCCATCCGGATCGAGTTTTTCGGCGACGAGATTGAGAACATCCACACGCTGCATCCGCTGACCGGTGAAGTGATCCGGGACGAGGAGGAAATGTACGTCTTCCCGGCCTCGCACTACGTCGCCGGACCCGAGCGCATGGCCAGGGCAATCAAGCGGATCGAAGACGAACTTGCCGACCGGCTGCAGGTCCTGGAAAGCCAGAACAAACTCGTCGAAGCCCAGCGGCTGCGGATGCGCACCACGTACGACCTCGAGATGATGCAGCAGATGGGCTTCTGCAACGGCATCGAGAACTACTCCGTACACATTGATGGCCGTGCCCCCGGTACGGCTCCGCACTGCCTCCTTGACTATTTCCCCGACGACTTCCTGCTGGTGATCGATGAATCCCACGTCACCGTCCCGCAGATCGGCGCCATGTACGAGGGCGACATGTCCCGCAAGCGGAACCTGGTGGACTTTGGGTTCCGCCTGCCCTCCGCCATGGACAACCGTCCACTCAAGTGGGACGAATTCCTCCAGCGCGTCGGCCAGACCGTTTATTTGTCCGCCACTCCCGGAAAGTATGAACTCGGCAAGGCTGACGGCTTTGTCCAGCAGATCATCCGGCCCACCGGCCTGATCGACCCTGAAGTGGTCGTCAAGCCGACCAAGGGCCAGATAGATGACCTGCTCGGTGAAATCAAGACGCGGACAGAGAAGAATGAACGTGTCCTGGTCACCACGCTCACCAAGCGGATGGCGGAGGACCTGACCGACTACCTGCTGGGCCACGGCGTGAAGGTGGAGTACCTGCATTCGGACGTGGACACGCTGCGGCGCGTGGAGCTGCTCCGCGAACTCCGGATGGGAACGTTCGACGTCCTGGTGGGCATCAACCTGCTCCGAGAAGGCCTGGACCTGCCCGAAGTCTCACTGGTGAGCATTCTGGACGCCGACAAGGAAGGCTTCCTGCGGTCGTCCACCTCGCTGATCCAGACCATCGGCCGTGCCGCACGTAACGTCTCCGGACAGGTGCACATGTACGCCGACCGCATCACGGACTCCATGGCCCACGCCATCGAGGAGACCAACCGGCGCCGCGCCATCCAGGTGGCGTACAACACGGAAAGAGGCATCGATCCGCAGCCGCTGCGGAAGAAGATCGCCGACATCACTGACCAGCTGGCCAAGGAAGACGCCGATACCCAGGAGCTGCTCAACAACAACCGCCTCGTTAAGGGCGCCAAGCGCGGTAAGTCCGCCGCCAAGGGCGCGGCCACCGTCCGCGCCGACGGGCTGGCAGCGGCACCTGCGGAGGACCTGGTGGGGCTGATCGAACAGCTGACCGAGCAGATGCACGGAGCGGCCGCCGAACTGCAGTTCGAAGTGGCTGCCCGGATCCGCGACGAGGTTTCCGAACTCAAGAAGGAACTGCGCCAGATGCAGTCGGCCGGGCACGCCTAGCCGGACATCACCAGGCGACGCCGGTACGGGGCCACGCCGTCATCTGGCGCGCCGGGCGCCGCCTCTAGGGTAAAGTTGAGGTCACGTAGGGGAGTATCCCAAGCGCTACGAACGTCAACACGCAGGGCACAGATGCCCTGCCGGGCGTAGCGGGCAGCCACATCAGCACCAAGTGCACAGGTTCGCCGGAGAGACTTACACCGGTTTTTTGTACCCTGCGAAAGGCATTTTTGTGGAACTTCCCGTCTGGTTCGAGGTCGGCTCGTTCGTCGTCCTCGGCATCATCCTCCTTATGGACCTGCTTCTGGTAGTGCGCCGTCCGCACGAACCCTCGATGAAGGAAGCCGGCCTCTGGGTGGCCTTCTACGTGGCACTGGCCCTCGTGTTCGCCGGTGCCATGTTCATGTTCACGGGACCCGAGTACGGCAGCCAGTTCGTGGCCGGCTGGGTGACTGAGTACAGCCTCAGCATCGATAACCTGTTTGTCTTCATCATCATCATGGCCCGCTTCTCGGTGCCGCGTAAGTACCAGCAGGAAGTGCTGATGGTGGGCATCATCATCGCGCTGATTCTGCGCGGCATCTTCATCATGCTCGGCGCCATCGTGATCGAGCAGTTCAGCTGGGTCTTCTACATCTTTGGCGCCTTCCTGCTGTGGACCGCCTGGAAGCAGGCGCAGGACGAGGGCGAAGACGAAGAGGACAAGGAGAACGCCCTCATCAGCAAGCTCCGCAAGGTCATCCCGATGTCCGAGAAGTTCGACGGCGGCAAGCTGCGCACCACGGTGGACGGCAAGAAGGTCTTCACCCCGATGGTGATCGTCTTCATCACCATCGGCATGACCGACCTGCTGTTCGCCGTCGACTCCATCCCGGCCATCTTCGGCCTGACGCAGAGCGCCTTCATCGTCTTCACCGCGAACATCTTCGCCCTGATGGGCCTGCGGCAGCTGTACTTCCTGCTCGGCGGCCTGATGAACCGCCTCATCTACCTGAAGCACGCACTGTCCATCATCCTGGCCTTCATCGGCGTCAAGCTGATCCTGCACGCCATGCACGTCAACGAACTGCCGTTCATCAACGGCGGCCACCACATCGAATGGGCCCCGGAAATCCCGACGTATGTGTCCCTCGCGGTCATCATCGGCACCATCATCATCGCCGTCATCGCCAGCCTGGTGAGCTCCGGCGCGCAGAAGGCCAAGCTGGACGCCCGCCTCGAGGAGGACGCCCGGAAGAGCCTGAGCGACGTCGACTAGGTCCTCCTGATCCGTTTCGGCAGAAAAGCAACCCCGGCCACCTGATGGCCGGGGTTGCTTTGTCCTGAGGCTTTGCGTGGGGCAGGCTTTGTTCGTGGGGCTTAAGTGTGCGTTCGCGCTGGACTCAGCGGGCGGCGCGCACCATGCCGAGCAGGCGCCCGAAGATGGCCTCACCGTCGTCGGCGATGCCGTCGTGGTGGAACTCTCCGGTTTCCCAGGTCTTCAGCTTGCGGACAGCGGCGGCGGTTTCCAGGGAGAGCCCGTGGTCCACGTAGATATCGTGGCGGTAGACGGCGGCGGCCGCCGGCACGATGTTGGCGGCCAGTTGGGCCGTGTCGTAGAGCGGCTTCCAGTCAGCCTTGGCCGCCAGCAGTTCCGCCACCTCCTTGAGGGGACTCAGGGCGGGATCCTGCTCGAAGTACCAGGGGTAGACCATCTCGCCGGTCAGGAGTATCTCGGCAGCGTCCGGGCTGAACTCCGGGAACTCCTCGAGGACCCGCCAGGCCGCCCAGCCCGTGGCCGGGCCCTGGCCGTAGATGGATTCGTGCATCAGCGCGTACAGGGGGTTGGCTGCGCGCGAGACCAGGGTGCGGACCTGCTCCAGGAACGGGTCGGAGAGCCGGGGACCCTCGCGCGTCGCTACGAAGGCGTCCTCCAGCAGGTTGTGCAGGTTGTCCACCCGGGTATTCCCGCCGAAGAAGGATCCCACCATCTGGAACCTTTCCACGGTGAGGGGGGAACCGTCCGGGAGGTGTTCGGCCGTGCTGCGGAGGTGATTGGTGACCCGGTTTACGGTTTCCCGGTCCTCGGGGTACCAGCCGAAGTACTCTGCGTTGCGGGCTGCCACCCGCTTAAAGGTCTCGCGGTAGACCCGGTCGGGGGATCCCGTCAGCGGGGCAAGCCCGCCGGTGATCAGCACCTCGCGCAGGCCGGTGGGCGCGAACGACAGGTAGGTGAGCGCGCAGAAGCCGCCGTAGCTCTGCCCGTAGACGGTCCACGGTTCCGCACCGAGAGCCTGGCGGATGAGCTCGGCGTCGGCAACGATCGAGTCGGCCCGGAAGTGCTCGAGGTACCTCGCCTGCGCCGCGGCATCCCCGCGCAGCGGCAGGGTGTTGCGGTCAATGGGGGAGGATAGCCCGGTTCCCCGCTGGTCCAGCATCAGGATGCGGAAGTCCTTTGCGGCTGCCTTGCTCCAGCCGCCCAGCGACGCGAAGCGGTTGCCCCGCCCGCCGGGGCCGCCCTGCAGGTACAGCAGCCACGGCAGGTCGGCCGCCTCGGCCTCGCTGTGCTCGGCGGACACGTACTCGCGGGCGAAGACTGTGATGGTCTCTGCCCCGTCTTCCCCGTCCGGGGCGGCAAAATGGTCCAGCGGAAGCGTGAAGTAGTGTTCCGCCGTGCGCATGCCGCGGAACTTGTGCCGCGCGCGGACTGTATGGACCGGGTCCTTGCGCACAGCGGTGTCCAGCGTTGCCTCAGCCATGGACACCGACCTCGCTGCGGCTGCCGAATTCGGCCAGCGCCGTTCCGGTCAGCCGGAACGTGGACCATTCCTCCATGGGGAACGCACCGAGCTTCCGGTAGAAGTTGATGGACGGTTCGTTCCAGTCCAGTACACTCCATTCGACGCGCGCGTAGCCACGTTCGACGGCGGTCGCCGCCAGGTGCTGCAGGAGCGCCTTCCCGTGGCCCTCGCCGCGTGCCTCAGGGGTGACGTAGAGGTCCTCCAAGTAAATCCCGTGTACGCCCTCCCAGGTTGAATAGTTCAGGAACCAGAGTGCGAAGCCACGCACCTCGCCAGCATCGTTCTCGGCCATATTGGCGTACACGCGCGGGTCGCTGCCGAAGAGCACCTCGGTGAGCATCTCGGGGGTGTTGCGGACGGCCTCCGGCTCCTTTTCGTATGCTGCCAGCTCGTGGATCAACTGCAGGATTACGGGAACATCGGCGGGTGTGGCGGGACGGATTACACTCATGAATCCGAGCTTACTGCGTCCGGGCTTGCCGGATCAGGCCAGCGGCATGCCGGCAGGATGCCAGCTGCGTATAGGCTGTTGATTCCAATGACCTATCAACAGCGCAGCGACCCCTCCGGAGAGGGTGGGCAAATGGCGGCAGGCCCGGATACTGACCGGCTTCTGGCCGCTGTGAAGCTGTCCGGCGTCGACCTTCGCCAGGCCGACATTTTGGAGGAGAGCGAGCGTCAGCGGGCGGCGTTGTTCGACTCGGGGATCCAGCGGGACAGGTTCCTGGCCGGGCGCATTGCGTTGCGTCGCCACGCCGCCCAGGTGGCGGGGACCGGGGCCGGAGCACTGCGGGCCGACTACGTCTGCCGGGAGTGCGCCCGGGACGACCACGTGCATGGAATGCCCAGGTACCGGGCCGGCCCGTCCGGGCAGACCGTCCTGGCGAGCCTGAGCCGTGCGGGGGACTGGTGCCTGCTGGCAGCGACAACCGACGAACAGGTGCTGGGAGTCGGCGTGGACCTCGAGGACAGCACCGCCGCAGGTTTCGAGGGGTTTGGAGCGGTTGCCCTCTCGGAGCGCGAGCGGGAATACCTTCACCGCGTCGAGCCGGCGCTCCGGCCGGCTGTCCAGACAAACCTGTGGACGCGCAAGGAGGCAGTACTGAAGGCGCTTGGCAGGGGTTTGGCCGTCGTCGACCCGGCTCTCGTGGACGTTGCCGGTTCCGTTCCCCTGCTGCCAGGCCAGGTGGCGGGAACGGGTGGGCCTCTGATGGCGGTTGAGCCTCCGGTGGGGCGCCGGAAGGGCCGCCCTCCTCGCTGGGTGGTCGATGCTGTGGATCCGGGTTCAGTGGGGCTGCCGCTTTCATTCACTGCAGCAGTGGCACTTGTCGTGAAGCCTCGTAGTTAGCTGCAGCCCCTTGCAACTACTCTTAATCAGGGCGGGCCATCATCGCGAAGGCAACCGTGACGTAGCCCAGGGCACCCGCCATGTCGTGCAGCAACTGCCGGTCGATGTTTGAAATGTCGTCGCAAGCCCTGTGATAGCACGGATCGTGCTCGTCGTTCTCAACGCCGCCGAACTTTTCGACCTGTTCTGCCGTCTTCCCGTCTTCGTCTCCGGTGAACAGACCTCCCGTGGGGATGCCGGCTTTCAGGAAGGGGTCGTAGTCGGAGTCGCCATCTTCAAATTCCGTGGGCTCGGTCGCCAATCCGTTCTGCGCGAAATAGTCCAGGAAGGTGCGCTCGATTACGTCCGAGCCGGCCGGACCGGCAACTCCGAAACTTGAGCCATCACCGTCGTGGACGAACCGTCCGCCGTTGGGCGATGCGACCATATCCAGATTCAGGTTCAGCATGGTCTGCGTGTTTTCCTTGTTGCTGAGCGAGTCCACGTAATGCTTGGAGCCCAGCAGGTCCACCTCTTCGGCGCCCCAGAAGGCAAAACGCACCCGGTTCTTCGGCTGAATGCCCGTTTCGGTTATCCAACGGGCTGTTTCAATCATGGCTGACACGCCGGTGCCGTTGTCGTTGATCCCGGGTCCGCGGCGCACGGAGTCGAGGTGCCCGCCCACCACGATGGTCTGCGCCGGATCACCCGCAGTATCCGCGAGGATGTTGAAGGTCTGCACGTCCGCCTCGCGGTCGTCGTCCCGGTAGGTGAATACCTGCCTCACCGGCTTGTAACCGGCGGCGCGCAGCTGTTCCTCAACGTAGCGGCCGGATGCTTCGTAGCCGGAAGTGCCCGACGCCCGGTTTCCACCCGCCCCGTCGGCAATTTTTTGCAGCGCCTCAAGGTGCTTCATCAGGTCCCTCTTGGCGAACGCCGCGTTTACCTGGCTCGCTGCCGCCTTTGGCGCGGGCGGGACCGTCTCCGGCACTTGCGTAGGCACTGGCGTGATCGTAGGCCGTGGTTCCAGAGGCGATTCTTCCGCCGGTACAGTCACAGCTGGCGGCGCCTCAAGCGGCGCCCTCGCGGCCGGCGCTGAACAGGCCTGCAGCAGCATTGCGATCCCGGCGACGACGGCGAAGGCCTTGGTCTTTTGCATCCGGCCTCTTGAGCGCAACGCGTCCATGATTGAAAGCTACCGCTGCCTTGAGGAGCCCGGAAGGTCTTTGACAAGAGTCAGGTAGAGCTCTACCTAATACCGGGCCGGGTGCGAGTAAGTAGGTACTAAGAGTGGTAATTATGCAGGTACTCAAGGTGGTTGCGGTGGGCCACGAAACCCGCCTAGTGTCGAAGCAGCAGGTTTGAAGGCTCATCCGGGAGTATTCGCGGTGGGAAGCCAGGTATTCGCTGCTGGGGAAAATAGCTGGGGCCGCAGTGTTCCATATTCGCCGCTCTGCGCGGCTTTTCTTGAAAAGTGAAACGGGCGTGACACCGATGTCCGCCATCCTTCACGCACAAGTGGGCAGGAACATTCCCTAACCCTGACCTAGCTCATGGCAGGGAACGAGGGAAAACATGACGATTATCAAGGATCCGCACGTGTTCAACGAGCAGAGCCTGTTCGTCGATCTGGAAGGCGTGCTGGGCTGCCGCCTCTTTCTGAAGATCGAGGGGTTCAATTTCGCCGGCTCAATCAAGCTCAAGCCCGCGCGGGAGATGGTTGAGCGCGCCGAGCGTGAGGGGCTGATCGGCCCCGGCTCCATCCTCGTGGAGTCCTCCTCAGGCAACCTCGGCGTCGCGCTCAGCATGATCGCCGCCAGCAAGGGATACCGCTTCGTGTGCGTGATCGATCCGCGCTGCAACCCGGCAACCCGGCAACTCATGGAATCGCTCGGCGCACAGGTGGACCTGGTCACCGAACCGGATCCCGTCGACGGCTTCCTCGGAGCCCGGCTCAACCACGTGCGGGACCTGTGCGCGTCCGACGAGCGGTACATCTGGCTCAACCAGTACACCAATCCCGGCAACTGGGGAGCGCACTACCGCTGGACTGCCCCCGGAATCTCCAATCAGTTCCCCGACCTGGACGTGCTCTTCGTGGGAGCCGGGACAACGGGGACCCTGATGGGTTGCGCGCGGTACTTCCGTGAGCACCGGCCCGATGTCCGGATTATCGCGGTCGACGCCGCAGGATCGGTCTCTTTCGGCGGCCAGCCGGCCACCCGCCTGATCCCGGGACTCGGCATGAGCGTGCGGCCGCCGCAGCTCGACGAGTCCTTGATCGATAACGTGGTGATCGTCGAAGAACTGGACACGGTGCGCGCCTGCCACCGCCTCGCGGCGGCCGGCTTCATGCTCGGTGGCTCCACCGGGACCGTGGTCCACGGCGCCATGTCCTGGCTCGCCGACCACAATGCCCAGGACCTGACGGCGGTGGCCATCTCCCCGGACATGGGCCGTCCCTACCTGGACACCATCTACAACCCCGACTGGGTGCACGATCATTTCGGGGCCGCAGCGCTAGCAACCACCGATTTGACAGAGGCTCCGGGCCGACGATACGACTCGGTGTCGGAGCCACAGCACCCAGCACCCGTACTGTAGTGAAAATGCGTCTCGACAACCTGCAGGGCGCTCCGCGTTCCACATCTCCCATCAGTCCCCCCATTCCCGAGACAACTGCGGCTCCGGCCGGGAACGGCTCTCCAGCCACTCCTGCCACGGGTACGGCCGTTGCCTTGGAGCGCCGGCTGGCGGAACTGCTCGCATCCGTGGTGAAGAAGGACGACGTCCCCGTGGACGCCAACTTCTTCTACGAACTAGGCGCGGACTCGCTGGTGATGGCGCAGTTCTGCGCCCGCGTGCGCAAGCAGCCGGACTTGCCTGCCGTGTCGATCAAGGACATCTACCAGAACCCCACGATCTCGGCGCTGGCCGCATCCCTGGCACCGCCGGAAGAGGCGACGGCGACGGTGCAGGTGCAGGACCGGCTGGCCGAGGTGCTCGCCGGCGTGCTGGACGTCGAGCACATACGGGTGGACGCCAACTTCTTCCTCGACCTGGGCGCGGACTCGCTGGTCATGGCGAAGTTCTGCGCCCGGGTGCGTAAGCAGCCGGACCTGCCAGCCTTGTCCATCAAGGACATCTACCAGAACCCAACGATCTCGGCGCTGGCCGCGGCCCTGGCACCGGCGGAAGAGGCGACGGCACAGGTGCAGGTGCAGGAGCGGCTGGCCGAGGTGCTCGCCGGCGTACTCGGCATCGAGCAGGTCGCGGTGGGCGATGACTTCTTCCATGACCTGGGCGCGGACTCGCTGGTCATGGCGAAGTTCTGCGCCCTGGTGCGCAAGCAGCCGGACCTGCCCCAGGTATCCATGAAGGAGATCTACAGCAACCCGAACATCTCCGCGCTGGCAGCGGCATTGCAGGTTCCCCCGCAAAAGGACAAGGAGCCGGAGACCTCGCCAGCGGTGGCCTCCGTGCCGGAGACGCCGGCGCCCATGGACGCACGGACCTGGGAGTACGCCATGTGCGGCGCACTGCAGGCACTCGTCTACATCTGCTACTGCCTGGGCGCCGGCCTGCTCACGGTCGTGTGGTACCAGTGGGTTTTCCCTGACACCGGGCAGGCCAACTACAACTGGCTCGCCCACGGGATCAGCTTCCTGGAGATCTACCTGCGGTCGACCGCCTTCGCAGCGGCGGTGTTCGCGCTGATGTGCATCCTGCCGGTAGTGGGGAAGTGGATTATCATCGGGCGCTTCCGCCACCAGGAGATCCGCATTTGGAGCCTTGCCTACTTCCGGCTCTGGCTGGTCAAGACCCTGATTCGGACTTCCCCCCTGCTGTTGCTGAGAGGTTCCCCGCTGACGACCTTTTACCTGAGGGCCATGGGAGCAAAGGTGGACCGGAACGTCACAATCGTAACCAACCGGCTTCCTGTTGCCACCGACCTGCTCACCATCGGGGAGGGGACGGTGATCCGCAAGGACGTCATACTCAACGGGTACCGGGCCCACGGCGGCGTCATCCAGCTCGGTGCGGTGACGCTGGGCCGGGACGTGACCGTCGGCGAGGGCAGCGTGCTGGACATCGACACGGCAATGGGAGACGGCTCGCAGTTGGGCCACCGGTCCACCCTGTACACCGGCCAGTCCGTGCCCGCGGGCGAGCATTGGCACGGTTCCCCCGGCAGGCGCACGGATGTGGACTACGCCACGGTCGAGCCGACGCCTTACCGGCCGTGGCGCCGTGGTTGGTTCGCAGCGTCCCAGCTCATCGGCGCGGTCGGATTGGGACGCATCCTGCTGGGGCAGGTGGTCATTCTGGTCATTCTGGCGAATCCGGACATAGCGGCGCTTCTGGAGCCGCAGTCCCCGGCGTTCACCAGTTGGAACTTCTACGGCGAGGTTCTTTTCTACGCAGGCCTTTCTGTGTTCGGTGGAACGATCGCGTCATTGCTCATCGTCACCACCGTGCCGCGTGCGTTCAACCTCGTTTTGAAGCCCGACACGGTGTATCCGCTTTTCGGGTTGCAGGACGCGGCGGCCCGGGCTGTGGCGAGACTGACCAACAACCGCATACTGGGGCAGTTGTTCGGCGACAGCTCCTACATCGTGAACTACGTGGGGGCCCTCGGCTACAAGCTGGGAAAAGTCCAGCAGACCGGCTCGAACATGGGCACAGTGTTCAAGCACGACAACCCGTATCTTTCGAGGATAGGTACCGGCACGATGATCGCCGATGCGGTGTCGTTCATGAACACCGACCACTCGGCGACGTCATTCAAGGTGAGTGAGGCGGCGATCGGCGCCCACAACTTCCTCGGCAATGCCGTGCACGTTCCGGCCGGGGGCAGGACCGGGGACAACTGCCTGCTCGCGACCAAGGTGATGGTTCCCGTCGACGGGCCGGTGCGCCATGATGTGGGCCTGCTTGGTTCCCCAGCGTTCGAAATCCCCCGCTCGGTCCTTCGCGACGCCCTGCCCGAAGAACATGCCAGCCGCGCCCAATTCCGCCGTGACCTCGCGGCCAAGAACAGGCACAACCTGCGCACCATGGCCCTCCTGATGCTTGCCCGGTGGTTGTACGCCTCGCTTGCAGTCCTGGAGACGTTTGCCGGCCTCGTGCTGTCGAACCACTTCGGTTTCCTTGCCTTGAGCGGGTCCTTTGTTGTGCTGCTCGTGGTCGGCTTGCTGGTCCCCATTGGCATCGAGAACCTTGCGAGGGGGCTCCGGCCGCTCCAGCCCCGGCTCTGTTCCATCTATAACCCGTACTTCTGGTCGCACGAGCGGTACTGGAAGCTGATGGCCGAGAGCCGCTACATGCTCATGCTCAACGGTACGCCGTTCAAGGCGCTGGTCTGGCGGCTGCTGGGCATGCGGATCGGGTCCAGGGTGTTTGACGACGGTTGCGGAATCCCCGAGCGGACCCTGGTGACGATCGGCTCCCGCTGTGCCCTGAACGCCGGGACCACAGTCCAGTCCCACTCCCAAGAGGACGGAATGTTCAAGTCCGACCGCATCGTCATTGGTGACGATGTCACGCTCGGCGTCTCCGCGTTTGTCCACTACGGAGTGACCATCGAAGACCGTGCCGTTGTCACCGCAGACTCCTTCGTGATGAAGGGGACGACCCTCCCCCCGGGAACCGTGTGGGGCGGCAACCCGGCCGAAGAGGCCCCAGTCCCCGCCACGTCCCCCCTCGCGCTGGAAAGGGCCCGTATCATGACCACCACCTCTGCGCTGACCTGCCGCACCGCCGCCGACCGCTCGTCGGGCCCGGGCAACGGCCGGACCGCCCCCGCGGGTGCAGCGCCGACGGCGATTCCCAGGTGGACGCAGGAGCGCCAGCCGGGTCAGGGGCGGATCGAAGTGGCTGTGCCTGAGGACCTGCGCCAGGCCGTGCTGATACTGTCCCGCATGTTGGACGCGACCCCTGCATCGATCTGGATGGCAGCTCATGCAAGGGTGCTCCAGGCGTTGTCCGGCGAAACAGAGGTCACGACCGGCTGCCAGGACGCGTCGGGGACCTGGCCCTGCGAACTCAATCTGGGACTAGGCTCATGGCATGCGCTGGTCTCCTCGGCGCGCATCCGGCAGGTCCAGGCCCACGCCGAGCGGGCCGGGGGGCCGCAGGCTTCCGGGACGTACGAGGTGGTACTCAGCACAGACCATGACGAGGATTCCGAGCTCGCGGAGGGCCTCGTCCTGGGAGTGTCCCTCCGTGGCGCCGCAGGTGGCGAAGCGTTGAGCCTGCGCTACCGCCGCGACGTCCTCGACGAGGACGCAGCCCTCCGGATCGCCGGCTATCACCTGAGCGCAGTCCGTCATCTCGTCGCCGACCCCGAGTCGGACCCTGACGACGTTGATCTCGTCGGTCCCGAGGAGCGGCGCCTGCAACTGGAACAGCTGGCCGGACCCGAGCGGCCCC
The DNA here is from genome assembly GCF_030817195.1 of Arthrobacter globiformis. Lineage (NCBI taxonomy): Bacteria > Bacillati > Actinomycetota > Actinomycetes > Micrococcales > Micrococcaceae > Arthrobacter > Arthrobacter globiformis. Next base: position 3,032,750 of record NZ_JAUSYZ010000001.1, read on the forward strand.
GGCCGCAGCGGCGTTTCCACGAGCTGTTCGAGGAGTGCGTCCGGCAGCATCCCGAACGTATCGCGGCGGTCCAGGACGCGCGGGAGTGGACGTACGCGGAGCTGAACGCCCGCGCCAACCGGGTCGCCCGTGCCCTGCTCGCGCGCGGGTTGCGCGCGGAGGACATCGTGGCGGTCGTCGCCGAACGGGATCTGGAGTGGATGGCCGCTGTGATCGGCATCCTCAAAGCCGGAGGCGCATACCTGCCGATCGAGCCGCACTTCCCGGCCGACCGAATCGCCAGAACGCTCACGCGGGCCGGGGCCCGGGTAGTGCTCACCGAAGGCGGCAGCAGCACCACGCTCGATGAGGCACTGGAAGGAATGCCTGCAGTGATGAAGCTTCTGTTCGAGGACATCGAGGCCGAGGGGCACCCCGCCGACGACCTCGGCATGGAGATTCGTCCCGATCAGCTGGCTTACGTCTATTTCACCTCCGGGTCCACTGGCGAGCCGAAAGGTGCGATGTGCGAGCACGACGGGATGGTGAACCACCTGTACGCCAAGATCGAGGACCTGGGGATCCGCCCTGGGGACGTCGTCGCCCAGACCGCCCCCCAATGCTTCGACATCTCGCTGTGGCAACTGGTCTCGGCGCTGCTCGTCGGCGGCCGCACACTCATCGTCGGGCAGGACCGCATCCTCGACGTCGAGCGGTTCATCGACACGGTGGAACGGGGCGCGGTGGCGGTCTTCCAAGTCGTCCCGTCGTATCTGGACGCCGTGGTGGCGTACCTGGGCGGCAAGCCTCGCGCCTTGCCGCATCTTCGCTGCGTCTCGGCGACAGGGGAGGCTTTAAAACGTGAGCTGGTCCGCCGCTGGTTCGACGTGATGCCGAACGTCAAGCTGGTCAACGCCTACGGGCTGACGGAGACCTCCGACGACACGAACCACGAAGTGATGAGTGCAGCGCCCGCGGGCGGCTCCGTGCCACTGGGCCCGCCAATCCCGAACGTCCGGATCCACATCCTCGACGAGCGGCAGCGGCTTGTGCCGCTTGGAGCGCCGGGTGAGATCGCCTTCTCCGGGGTGTGCGTGGGCCGCGGCTACATCAACGACCCGGAGCGTACTGCGCAGGCCTACTCCACCGATCCCTATGTGGACGGCGCGCGGCTCTACCGGGCTGGGGACTACGGCCGCTGGTCCCCGGACGGCAAGCTGGAGTACCTGGGCAGGCGGGACAACCAAGTCAAAATCTCCGGGTTCCGCATCGAGATCGGTGACATCGAGAACGCGCTGCTGCGGGTTCCCGGCGTCCGCGACGGCGCCGTCGTCGTAGGCGAGGGCGCCGGGCAGTCCAAGTTCCTCGTTGCGTTCTACTCCGGCAATCTGCCGCTCGAGGTTGACGAAATCCGCAGCGAGATGGCCGCGCGCGTACCGGGCTACATGGTTCCGTCGGCGTACAGGTGGCAGGAGAGCCTGCCCCTGACCGGCAACGGAAAGATCGACCGGAAGGCTTTGACCCGCATGGCGCTGGAGGTCGTCCCCGAGGCCGGCATCGCCGGGGAAGCCCTCTCGGCGACGGAGCAGCGGCTCGCCGAGGCATGGGCGACGGTGCTCGGCCTGCCGGTGGGCCGGATCGGTGGGCAGGACTCGTTCTTTGCGCTGGGCGGGACTTCGCTGTCCGCGGTGAAGCTCGCCGTCCTGCTCAAGCGCGCAGTGTCGATCAAGGACATCATGCAGACGCCCATCCTGGCGGACCTGGCGACCCTGCTTGAGGCCTCGTCCCTGGCGGACGCTGCCGTTCCGCCCGCCCCACGCGCGGCGGGATCCGCGGCGGAGCCCGACTCGATGGCCCCGGTGGGAGGACCGGTTGGCCACTCCCACCAGCTACCCATGAAACGAAAGGACCTCTGATGTCGTCTCCTACACCCAGGATCCAGTTCGACGTGGAACTCCAAGCCGGTCAGGCGCCGATGCTCACCGTCGAGGATGGCCACGACCCCGTGCGGTGGGCCGAACAGAACCGTGAGGCGCTGCGTGCGGCCGTGGATGAGCACGGCGCCGTCCTGGTCCGCGGTCTGGGCCTCCGAGATCCAGCCGAAGTGGCCGATGCCTTCCAACGGCTGGTTTCTGGTGGCCTCATGCCGGACCGGGAGGCGTTCGCCACCAGGCAGCCCTACTTCGACGGCGTGTACTCATCCCTCACTTGGCCCGCGAACCAGCCAATGTGCATGCACCATGAGCTCAGCTACGCGCTCGAGTTCCCCGGACTGATGCTCTTCGCCTGTCTCCAGGCACCCAGCGTCGGTGGGGTGACCGGCGTGGCGGACGCCCGTGCGGTGCTCGATGCCATACCCGCGGACATCGTCCGGCGTTTCGAAAACGAGGGGTGGCTGCTCGCCCGCAGCTACAACGAGGACATCGGCGCCTCCTATGAGGAGGCGTTCGGGGTCTCCGACCGCGCCGACGTCGAGAACTACTGCCGGGCGCACGAGATCGAGTTCGAGTGGCAGCCCGACGGGGAGCTGCGCACCCGGCAACGGCGCCCCGCCGTGGTCCGGCATCCGGTGACCGGCCAGCGCTGCTGGTTCAACCAGGTGGCGTTCCTGAGCGAATGGACGATTGCGCCCGAGGTGCGGGAGTACCTGGTGGACGTCTACGGTCCCGACGGGCTGCCCTTCAACACCCGCTTCGGCAACGGCGAGCCGATCGGCGAGGAAATCATTGCCCTCCTGAACGAGGTCTACGAGGCCCACACCCTTCGAACCCCCTGGGAGGCAGGGGACCTCATGCTGGTCGACAACATCCGCATGGCGCACAGCCGCGAGGCCTACGAGGGACCTCGGGAAATTCTTGTCGGCATGGCGGAGCCGCGCAACATTTTCGATCTCGATACGCACACCCAGGACGGTTCAAGATGACAGATCTAGCCACTTCCCCAGTCGCAGCGGCCGGAGAGCCGAAGACAGTTCCGCCCTTCGCGGTCATTCCAGGGGCCCAGGTGCAGCAGGTGCTCCAGGGACGGGAAAAGCAGGTCATCGAGCTGGTCGAGCAGACCTACCTGGTGCATGCAGCCGGAGATTCGGTGAACCCCCCGTCTTACTTCCTGCGCTTCCCGGACCGGCCCACCTCGCGCATCATCGCACTGCCGGCCTCGATCGGCGGACAGGTGGCGGTTGACGGCATCAAGTGGGTCTCCAGCTTCCCGAACAACGTGTCGTCGGGGCTTCCGCGCGCATCAGCGGTGTTGATCCTCAACAACCGGGTGACGGGCTACCCCTTCGCCTGCATGGAGGGCTCCATTATCAGCGCCTCCAGGACGGCTGCATCGGCCGCCGCGGCGGCCGACTGGCTCAGCCGGGGCCGCGGGCGTCCAAGAAGGATCGGGTTCTTCGGCGTTGGCCTCATTGCCCGTTACATCCACACCTTCCTGAAGGCCACCGACTGGTCCTTCGACGAGATCGGGGTGTTCGACCTCTCGGACGAGAGTGCGGAGGGTTTCAAGGGCTACCTTGAACGCAGCGACACCGGAGCCCGGGTGACCGTGCACGACGGCCCCGAGCAGCTGATCAAAAGCAGCGACCTCGTCGTGTTCGCCACGGTGGCGGGCCAGCCGCACGTGCACGATACGACGTGGTTCGACCACAACCCGCTGGTGCTGCACGTGTCCCTGCGCGACCTGGCCCCTGAGATCCTGCTGGCCTCGACCAACATCCTCGACGACGTCGACCACTGCCTGAAAGCCGGGACGTCGCCCCACCTCGCGGAGCAGATGGTCGGCAACAGGGACTTCGTGGACGGCACCTTGGCTGACGTCATGGAAGGCAAGGTCTCGCTGGCGGATGACCGCCCCATCGTGTTCTCGCCGTTCGGCCTGGGCGTGCTCGACCTGGCAGTGGGTAAGTACATCTACGACGAACTTGCCAGCAGCGGCCAACTCCGGGTGGTCGAGGATTTCTTTTCGGAGTTGCGTCGGTACGGCTAACCCTGCGGCGCAAACCGCATTCATCGATTCGCACTCAATGAGGAGTGACACAATGCTCTCCCTACCGCAGATGCTGGGGAATGTGTCCAAGGCATACGTCCAGTCCCCTGAAGACTGGGCACGGTCGGTCACCGACGTCCTGCGAGACGCCGCGATCTATCACCAGGCCGGAAACGGCTTCTACCGCGCCCAGTGTGACGCGTTGGGAGTCGATCCCGCCACGATCAACGACATCAACGACCTGCAATCCCTGCCACTGTTGCCGGTCGGCATGTTCAAGCGTCCCGACGCCCAGGTGCTGCTCACCTGCTCTCTGGCCGACGTCGAGACCGAAACCCGCTCCAGCGGAACCCGCGGTGTCCCGTCCGTCGCCCCCCGCAACAGCGAGACACTGACCCTGGCGCTGGTCGCCCTGATCGGGACCTACCGGGCGTTCTTCAGCCTGTCCGGGGGCGCGGGACTTTTCTTGAACCCGTCGGACCCCGAAGCCTCGGAGATGGGACTGCTCAAGGACTTGAACATCCTGAACAGCGTCTTCGACCACCACGCCTATCTCGTTGCCAACCAGGCGTTCGACGCCGGGGAGGCCCTGGAGCACCTGCGCCGGTGGGAGGGACATATGACACGCCACATCATCAGTCCGCCGTTCCTCGTCGGCCGGCTCCTCCAGTTCCTTGAGCGGGAGAATGTCAATGTGCGCTTGGACCCATACAGCATGATCATCACTCTCGGCGGCTGGAAGCGGCACACGGCCGAGGCCATCCCCGACGAAGACTTCCGGGAGCGGTGCCACGACCTGCTCGGCGTGCGCGCGGTGAACGTGCGCGACATGTACGGGATGATCGAGTCGAACATGCTCGCTGTCGAATGTCACCTGCATCGCAAGCACGTTCCGCCGTGGTGCTACATCTCCATCCGGGACCCTGGCCAGAGCGGCAAGGAGCTCGCCCCGGGGGAGACCGGCGCCATCGCCGTACTGGACGCCCTCAGCACCAGCTACCCCGGTTTCCTCCTCACCGACGACATGGGCGACATCGAGACCGGCACCTGCGGGTGCGGCAGAACCGGCCAGGTCATCAACTTCCGCCGGCGGGGGCAGGGCGGTCTTGGCCACTGCCCCGTCAGCATCGAGCGCTACCTCGGTTCGGGCACCACCGCCGGGGCCGAGGTGGCGGCACCGCAGGGCCCTGTCATGGTGATGGAAGGGACAGGCCCATGGAAGCGCCGTCATCCATCGCTGGAACCCGCCCGTTCCTGAGTACAGCCACCGCCCAGCAGGAACCGGTACCGACGATGGTCAGTCAGATGTATGAAGTGACGACGGGCAGCAGCACGCCGCCCGCAGTGCCGACGGATCCGGCTGCGAACGTGCGGGCCGGCGTTACAGTCTATTTTCTCGGCGGCGAGCAGAACCTGCTCTACGTTGAGGTCAACGGGCAGTGGGTGGAATACATCAAATCCGCCCCGCCGTCTGAGGATCAAAAGCCGGTAGCTCAAGCGCCCCCGACCCAGCCAATTCCTCACACGGATACAAGCCAAAGCCCTAATGCATGGCTTGGCCCTGTCCACTGGGCCGGTTACACCTGCCATAGTCCCGACGAATTGACGCGGGACCGTAAGCGCCGGGTCTACCATGACCCGGCCGCCAGGCCGGACCTGTTCCCTGCTTTTGACGGGCAGCCGCCCACCCAGCCCCTGCCGGTCTTGGAGCTGACCGGCGACCCGGAGGACCCTGCACCCTGGCTCGATCCCGATACAGGGGAGCGGTTCTCCTCCGACCGGGCAAGCTTGGTCCTGAGACTTTTGAGGTACTGCCCTCGAAAACCGTTTACGACTCCCGCTGTTTGGTAAGACACTTCGCCGGACTCTCGAATGAGGAGGGCGGCGGAGCCCTTAGGTTCGAGGACGAGCTGCAGGACGAGGCCCAGGCCAGCTGACAGCGCCGGTTCCGTCAGCGCCGGTTCCCCAGGCTCAAAGGCGGTTGACCGCGGTGACCCGGACCACAGCAGTGCCCGTCTCATCCGAGGCAGCCAGGTCCACCTCGGCGGAGATCCCCCAGTCGTGGTTCCCGGCCGGGTCATCGAAGATCTGCCGGACCTTCCAAACGCCGGGCGCCTCGGTGATGATGAGCAGCCCGGGCCCCCGGGCGTCAGGGCCGGTGCCGATGTCGTCGTGTTCGTCGAAGTAGTCGTCCAGGACGTCTTCCCAGCGATCCGCATCCCAGCCGGCGTCGCCGTCGAGCTCGCCCAGGGCAGCGGCGTCCTCGTCGGCAAAAAGCTCGACCCGCCGGAACATCTCGTTGCGGACCATGACCCGGAAGGCCCGGATGTTGGACGTCAGGGACGGCGGCGGGGGAGGCGGGGCATCGTGCGGCGTCGGGGCGGCACCGGAAGTCAGTTCCTCCCACTCGTCCAGGAGGCTGGAATCCACCTGGCGCACCAACTCGCCGAGCCAGGAGATCAGATCCTCGAGGTCCTCCCGCAGCGCATCCTGCGGCACGGTCTGCCGGAGTGCCTTGAAGCCGTCCGCCAGGTACCGCAGCACGATGCCCTCGGATCGGGCAAGGCCGTAGAACTGCACGAACTCGCCGAAGTTCATCGCTCGCTCGTACATGTCCCGGATGACCGACTTGGGAGCCAGCTCAAAGTCGCCCACCCACGGGGCTGCCTTGCGGTACACCTCGAAGGCCTCGCCCAGGATTTCCGCGAGCGGCTGGGGATAGGTGACCTCGTCAAGCATGGCCATCCGCTGCTCATACTCGATGCCGTCGGCCTTCATGGCGGCCACGGCCTCGCCGCGTGCCTTCTTCTGCTGCGCAGAGAGGATCTGCCGTGGCTTCTCAAGTGTGGCTTCAATTACTGAGACCACGTCGACCGCGTAGGACGGCGATTCCGGATCCATCAGGTCCAGCGCGGCCAGGGCAAACGGGGAAAGTGGCTGGTTCAGGGCGAAGTTCGGCTGCAGATGGACAGTCAGGCGCACCGTGCGGCCGTCCGCCCCCTGTTCAGCAGCCGGGATGCGCTCCACCACCTCGGCCGCGAGCAGCTCCCGGTAGATCCCCAAGGCCTTCTTCATCAGCCGGAGCTGGGAGGGACGGGTTTCGTGGTTCTCGGTGAGGAGCCGGCGGGCCGCGGCGAACGGGTCGCCCGGACGCTCCATGAGGTTCATGAGCATCGCGTGGGTCACGGTGAAGCTGGAGTTCAGCGGCTCGGGCACGGATTCCACGAGCCGGTTGTAGGTGGGCTGGCCCCAGGACACGAACCCCTCCGGCGGCTTCTTCTTCACCACCTGGCGCAGCTTGCGCTGGTCATCGCCGAATTTCGCGGTGGCCTTGGCCATCGCCTTGACGTTCTCCACCACGTGCTCGGGGGCCTGCACCACCACGGTGCCGGCCGTGTCATAGCCGGCACGGCCGGCCCTCCCGGCAATCTGGTGGAACTCACGGGAGTTAAGCAGGCGGGTGCGTACGCCGTCGTACTTGCTCAGGGCGGTGAGCACGACGGTACGGATGGGCACGTTGATCCCCACGCCCAGCGTGTCCGTACCGCAGATGACCTTGAGCAGGCCGGCCTGGGCCAGCTGCTCCACCAGCCGGCGGTACTTGGGCAGCATGCCCGCATGGTGCACGCCGATGCCGTGCCGGACGAGGCGGTTCAGAGTCTTGCCGAAGCCCGCCGCGAAACGGAAGTTCGCGATGAGCTCGGCGATCCTGTCCTTTTCCTCGCGCGTGCACACGTTGATGCTCATGAGCGTCTGGGCGCGCTCGATGGCCTCCGCCTGGCTGAAATGCACCACATAGACCGGCACCTCCTTGGTGCCCAGCAGTTCTTCGAGGGTCTCGTGGACCGGCGTCTCGCGGTAGTAGTAGTGCAGGGGAATGGGGCGTTCGGCCGAGCTGACGGTGGTGGTCGGCCGTCCCGTGAGTTCGGTCATGCCGGCCTCGAACCGGCTGACGTCGCCCAGCGTGGCGGACATGAGGAGGAACTGTGCCTGCGGAAGTTCCAGCAGCGGAACCTGCCACGCCCAGCCGCGCTGCGGATCGGAGTAGAAATGGAACTCGTCCATGATCACGGCGCCCAGTTCGGCCGCCGCGCCTTCGCGCAGGGCGGTGTTGGCCAGGATCTCGGCGGTGCAGCAGATGATCGGGGCGTCCTGGTTCACCCCGGAGTCGCCGGTGATCATGCCGACGTTCTCCGCCCCGAAGATCTCGCAGAGGGCGAAGAACTTCTCGGACACCAGGGCCTTGATGGGGGCCGTGTAGTAGCTACGCTCGCCGCGGGCCATCGCCTGGAAATGCGCGGCAACGGCGACCAGGGACTTGCCGGATCCGGTGGGCGTCGCGAGGATCACGTTGGCGCCCGAGGCCAGTTCCATGATCGCCTCGTCCTGGGCGGGGTAGAGCTGCAGGCCCCGGCTTTCAGTCCACTCCACGAAGCGCTCGTACAGCGTGTCCGGGTCCGCGACGGTTCCGGTCGTGATCCGTGCGGAGGGGGCGGGGAGCTGTTCAACGAGTTTCATTGCCTTCCAGCTTAGTGCCAGCGCGTCCCTGAACGGTTTCGGTCCGGTCCGGCGCTAGGCTCACTCTGCCAGGACAAGACTTCAACGACCTAGCTTCAACGAACAACCGGAGGCCATGTGTGGGATCCCGCCAAATACGTCCAGTTTGGGGACTACCGGCAGCGTCCGTTCTTTGACCTGACCGGCCGCGTCCTCCCCGACGCCCCGCGGCAGGTGGTGGACCTGGGCTGCGGTCCCGGCAACCTGACCGCCACGCTCGCGGCCCGCTGGCCCGATGCGCGGGTGGTGGGCCTGGACTCCTCCGCCGAAATGCTGGCCACGGCCGAACAGCACCGGCAGTCCGCGCCGGGACTGGAGTTCAGGCTCGGGGACATCGTTTCCTGGGTGCCCTCCGCGGACACCGACGTGGTGGTGAGCAACGCGGCGCTGCAGTGGGTCCCCGGGCACCCCGAACTGCTGGCGGGCTGGCTGGAGGCCCTGAAGCCGGGCGCGTGGTTCGCACTCCAGGTGCCGGGCAACTTCACGTCCGCGTCCCATACCCTGATGCGTGACGTCGCCGAGTCGCCGAAGTGGGCCGGGAAGCTTGCCGGCGTGCTGCGCCACGATGAGGCGGTGGCGCACCCCGCACGCTACCTGGAGATCATGCTCGACGCCGGGTGCGCGGCAGACGCGTGGGAAACCACCTACCAGCAGATACTCACGGGCGAAAACCCGGTGCTGGATTGGGTGCGCGGCGCCGGCCTGCGGCCCGTGCTGGCTGCGCTGTCGGCGGACGATGCCGCCGAGTTCGAGGCCGAATACGGCGCCCGCCTGGCCGAGGCCTACCCGGCTACGCCGCACGGCACGGTGTACCCGTTCCGCAGGATCTTCGCGGTGGCCCGCAAGCTTTAGGGCAGCCGCTCCCGCCGCGCGGGCAATGTCCCGCGCGGTCCCATGTGATCTGGCTTACAATGGCCAAGCGGCTATTGGGGGCCTGCCCAGGCTCCCGTACGCCTTGGCGATGGAGGAGGCGCGGTGCTGATTGGCTTAATGCTCCGCCTCCTCGGCGAGCACCGGCCCGCTGTCTGGGCGATCATCGTGCTGCAGGTGGTGCAGACGGCAGGAAACCTGCTGCTGCCGACGCTGAACGCCAGCATCATCGACGACGGGATCCTCGCCAACCAGCCCGGGGTAATCCTGGGGCTTGGCGGCTGGATGCTGGTGCTCACCGCCGTGCAAGCCGCAGCCGCCCTCGGTGCCGGGTACCTTGGGGCTGACGTCGCCATGAAAATCGGCCACCGCCTGAGACGGGAGCTGTTCTCCCAGTCCAGGTCCAGGCGATGTCGTCCCAGGAGGTCGGGACTTTCGGCACCCCCAGCCTCGTCACCAGGGCCACCAACGACGTCCAGCAAATCCAGACCTTCGCGGTCCTGGTCTTCACTATGCTCGCCGCCGCGCCGGTCATGGGCATCGGGGGAATCATCCTGGCCGTCCAGCAGAATGCGGCCTTGTCCTCCGTCGTAATCTTCATAGTCCCGGTGCTGGTGCTCATCATGTACTTGATCGTGCGCCGCCTTATCCCGCTCTACCGGCAGGGCCAGGCCCTCATCGACGGCATCACCCGGATCCTCCGCGAACAGATCATTGGCGCCAACGTCATCAGGGGTTTTGTCCGGCAGAAACATGAGGTTGCCCGTTTCACGGAGGCCAACAGGCGGCTGACCAGCAACAACCTTCAGTCCGCGCTCCTGGTCGCGGGCATGCTCCCGATGATCATGATCGTGGTGAACCTCTCTTCGGTGGCCGTGGTCTGGTTCGGTGGGCAACTGATCGGCAGCGGCAACATGGAAGTGGGCGCCCTCACGGCCCTCATCGCCTATATCCTGCAGATCCTGCTGGCAATCATGATGGCGATGTATGTGTTCAGTACCGCACCGCGCGCGGCCGTATGCGCCGAGCGGATCCAGGACGTGCTGGACGTCACACCGGCACTGGCTGTGCCCGCCGCGCCCTGGCCCGACGCGGCGGGGCCCATCGCGGAGCCGGCAACTGGGTCGCCGGCAAACGCGGAGCCGGCAACCGCGGACGGCGGGGGAGTGGAGTTCAGCCACGTCTGGTTCGCCTATCCGGGGGCAGAGTCCCCGGTCCTGGCCGACGTCTCTTTTACTGCCGGACCGGGCACCACCACGGCCATCATTGGTGCGACCGGCAGCGGCAAGACCACGCTCCTGAATCTCCTGCCGCGGTTCCTGAATGCCACCTCAGGTGAAATCCGCCTCGGCGGAGCTGACATCCGTAACCTGCCTGCTGACCGGCTTCGGGAACGGATTTCGCTGGTGCCGCAGCACTCCTATCTCTTCTCAGGCACTGTAGCGAGCAACCTGCGGATGGCCTCGCCGGATGCCACGGAGGACGCCCTGTGGAAGGCCCTTCGGTTGGCACAGGCCGACGGCTTCGTCCGCCTGCTCCCGGACGGCCTTAATGCCGCCGTCGCCCAGGGCGGGGCCGGGCTTTCGGGCGGGCAGCGGCAGCGCCTCTGCATTGCCCGCGCCATGCTCCGCACCGCGGACCTTTACCTGTTTGACGACAGTTTTTCCGCCCTGGACTATGCCACCGAGGCTGCAGTCACCCGGGCGCTGGAGCCCGTGCTGGCAGCAGCAACCGTGCTCATGGTGGCCGAACGCATCCCGACCATCATGGGTGCGGACCGGATCCTGGTGCTCGAGGAAGGCCGGCTTGTCGCCCAGGGAACCCACGCTGAACTGCTGGTCTCCTCGCCCACCTACCGGGAGATCGCCGAGTCGCAGCTGGCCCTCGATGAGCAGCCATGAGAACCGGGCAGCCATGAGGGGCGGGCGCCCATGAAGGGCACGCACGCCGCCGAACGCAAAACGGGCAGTTTCCTGCCGGCGGCCACACGGCTCCTGGGCTTGCTGCGCCCGTTCAAGGGCAGGATGGCCCTGGCCGTCGCGGCGACCTGCGGCTTCGCCGCCCTCAATGTGGCAGCTCCGAAGCTCCTTGGTGACGCCACCGACGTCATCGTCGACGGTTTTATGCACGGCACGTTCGACGCCGGCAAGCTGGCCGCGCTGCTCGCCGCGGTGTCGCTGATGTACGTCGGGACCTCGGTCTTCAACTGGGTCCAGGGAGCCCTGACCGCCCAGACTGTGCAGCGGCTTGTTTTCGGCCTTCGCGCCGCCGTCGAGGACAAACTGCACCGGCTGCCGTCCGCGCACTTCCACGAGCAGGCCAGGGGCGATGTCCTCAGCAGGGCCACCAACGACGTCGACAACATCTCGCAGGCGCTCAACCAGCTGCTCACGCAGCTGATCATGTCCGTTCTGATGCTGTGCGGTTCGCTGGCCATGATGCTGTGGATCTCCCCGCTGCTGGCCGCCATCGCCCTCTTGTCCGTGCCCCTGTCCACGCTGATAACGGTGTTCATGGCGCGCCAGTCCCAGGCCTATTTCACCGCCCAATGGGCATCCACCGGGGAGCTGAACGCCCATATCGAGGAGTTCATCACCGGTCACGAGGTGATCAAGGCATTTGGGCAGCAGCAAACGGTGTCGGCCATCTTCGGCCGCGGCAACGACCGGCTGGCCCGCAGCAGCGCCCGCGCCCAATTCGTCTCCGGAGCCGTGCAGCCGCTCATGGTCTTCGTCGCCAACCTCAACTATGTTGCGGTGGCCGTCGTCGGCGCCCTGCAGGTGGCGGCCGGCGGCATGACGATCGGCGGCATCCAGGCGTTCATCCAGTTCAGCCGCCTCTTCACCCAGCCGATGGGCCAGATCGGCGGCATGCTTACCCTCATGCAGTCCTGCGCAGCCTCAGCGGAACGGGTCTTCGCCCTCCTGGACGAGCCCGAGATCCCCCGCGAGGACCAGGCTCTGGCCCGCCAGGAAAACCTCCGCGGCCGGATTGATTTCGAGGACGTCACCTTCGCATATACCCCGGGGGCGCCGGCCGTCAGCGGGCTGTCGTTCTCCGTCCTCCCGGGCCAGACCGTGGCCATCGTGGGCCACACAGGCGCCGGCAAGACCACCGTGGTGAACCTCCTTATGCGCTTCTATGAGCTCGATTCAGGCCGCATCACGATCGACGGTACGGACATCGCCACGGTGCCTGTGGACTCGCTGCGGTCCAATTTCGCCGTGGTCATGCAGGACGTCTGGCTGTTCAGCGGCACGGTGCGCGACAACATCGAATACGGCTGGCCCGGGGCGGATGATGACCAGATACTGGCAGCAGCCGAGGCCAGCCACGTGGACCACTTTGTGCGGTCGCTGCCCGCCGGTTACGGCACGGTCCTGCGGGACGACGGCGATTCGCTGAGCCAGGGCCAAAGGCAGCTGATCACCATCGCGCGGGCCCGGCTCGCCGACCGCAGCGTCCTGATCCTGGATGAGGCAACAAGTTCCGTTGACACCCGGACCGAGGTGCAGATCAAGCTCGCGATGAACCGGTTGAGGCAGGGCAAGACGAGCTTCATCATTGCCCACAGGTTGTCCACCGTGCGCGACGCTGATCTAATTCTCGTCATGGATCACGGACGCATTGTTGAACAGGGGACGCACAGCAGCCTGCTGTCCGTGGACGGCCATTACCGGCACCTGTATGAGGCCCAGTTCCGCGGGGTGGACCGCGAACTCGGCGCCATCCGCCGGCACCACGGCAGGCACGCCGCCGGCCAGCAGCGCTACCGGGAGTCCGGCCTGTGACCGCCGGCGATGCCTTCCCGGGGCGGTGGAAGCCGAACACCGGCAGCTCCGTGGCCCTCTTTGAGCAGCTGCGGCTCCACGTGATCGAACAGGCGGACCAGGGAAAGCTTGCCCCCGGCACGCGGCTGCCGGCAGTGCGGGCCCTCGCCGGAACCCTCGGCGTGGCACCCCACACGGTGGCCCGGGCGTACAAGGAACTCGAAGCTGCGGGCGTCGTCGCCACCAAGGGCCGCAACGGGACGGTGGTCTGCGCCCGCGACGAGCGTTGGGGGGCTTTGTCCGAGGCCGCAGCCGATTATGCCGCAGCCGCCAAATCCCAAGGCGCAACTTTCGCCCAGGCGGTGCACCTGCTGGCGGCTGCCTACGACGCTGAGTAGCGGGGGTGGCGTAGCACACCCGCGTGGATATTCGAAGAAGTTTTCGACTAGCATTAGTGGGTGCCTAAAGCCGTAGCTGAAGAAACCGCTGTTGCCCCCTCCGCCGTCGTCCCCCTGAGCCCCGCCAAACCGGAGCGCCCGGATCTGTCCCGGCTGGTGGTTAAGGGCGCCCGCGAGCACAACCTCCGCAACGTCGACCTCGACCTGCCCCGCGACGCCATGATCGTCTTCACGGGTCTGTCCGGCTCCGGAAAGTCGTCCCTGGCCTTCGACACCATCTTCGCCGAAGGCCAGCGCCGCTACGTCGAATCGCTCTCCGCGTACGCCCGGCAGTTCCTGGGCCAGGTGGACAAGCCCGACGTCGACTTCATCGAGGGCCTGTCGCCGGCGGTCTCGATCGACCAGAAGTCCACGAGCAAGAATCCGCGCTCCACCGTGGGCACCATCACCGAAATTTACGACTACATGCGTCTCCTGTGGGCGCGCGTGGGCCGTCCGCACTGCCCCGTCTGCGGTGAACCCGTCATCAAGCAGACGCCGCAGCAGATCGTTGACCAGCTGCTCGAACTGGAGGACGGCACCCGTTTCCAGATCCTCGCCCCGGTGGTGCGCGGGCGCAAGGGTGAGTTCGTCGACCTCTTCAAGGAATTGACGGCGAAGGGCTATTCCCGCGCCCGTGTCGACGGCGACCTCGTCCAGCTGAGCGATCCACCCAAGCTGGGCAAGCAGTTCAAGCACACCATTGAGGTGGTGGTGGACCGGCTCGTGGTCAAGGAAGGCATCCGGCAGCGCCTGACGGACTCCATCGAAACGGCGCTTGGCCTCGCTGAGGGGCGCGTCCTGGCCGACTTCGTCGACCTTGAATCCGACGACCCCCACCGCACGCGTGCCTTCTCGGAAAACCTGGCCTGCCCCAACGAGCATCCGCTGGCCATCGATGAGATTGAGCCCAGGTCCTTCTCGTTCAACAACCCATTCGGCGCCTGCTCGGCCTGCAGCGGCATCGGCACCCGGCTGGAAGTCGACGAGGACCTGATCATTCCCAACCCGGAGCTTGCGCTGGAGGACGGGGCTATCGCGCCGTGGTCCCTGGGCGCCGCCACCACCGAGTACTGGAACCGTTTGCTCGACGGGCTCGCCAAGGAACTCGGGTTCTCCATGACCACGCCGTGGCAGGACCTTCCGGCCGACGTCCGGCAGACTGTCCTGCACGGCAAGGACCACAAGGTTGTGGTCCAGTACCGCAACCGGTTCGGCAGGGAGCGCAAGTACAGCACCGGCTTCGAAGGCGTGGTGCAGTACGTGCACCGCAAGCACACCGAAACCGAGTCCGACTACGCCAGGGACCGGTACGAGGAGTACATGCGGCAGATCCCCTGCCCGGCCTGCAACGGCGCGCGGCTGAACCCGGCGTCGCTCTCGGTTCTCATCAACGGCAAGTCCATTGCCGACGTCGCGCGGCTGCCCATGCGCGAATGCGCAGCATTCCTGGACAACCTCGTGTTGACCGGCCGTGAGGCCCAGATCGCCCACCAGGTCCTCAAGGAGATCCAGGCCCGTCTGACCTTCCTGCTGGACGTGGGCCTGGAATACCTGAACCTGGAGCGCCCCTCCGGCACCCTCTCCGGCGGCGAGGCCCAGCGCATCAGGCTCGCCACCCAGATCGGCTCCGGCCTCGTGGGCGTCCTGTACGTCCTGGACGAGCCCTCCATCGGGCTGCACCAGCGGGACAACAGGCGCCTGATTGAGACCCTCACCCGGCTGCGGGACCTGGGCAACACCCTCATTGTGGTCGAGCACGACGAGGACACCATCCACGAGGCGGACTGGATCGTGGATATCGGCCCGGGAGCCGGCGAGCACGGCGGGCAGGTGGTCCACTCAGGGTCCTACGAGGCACTCCTGCAGAACACGAAGTCCCTGACCGGGGACTACCTCTCCGGCCGGAAGAGCATCGACCTCCCCAAGAAGCGGCGCAAGTACGACAAGAAGCGAGAGCTGAAGGTGGTCGGCGCCCGCGAGAACAACCTCGTCAACGTTGATGCCGCCTTCCCCCTCGGCCTGTTCACCGCCGTGACCGGCGTCAGCGGCTCCGGCAAGTCCACTCTGGTCAACGAGATCCTGTACAAAGTGCTGGCCAACAAGCTCAACGGCGCCAAGCAGGTGGCCGGGCGCCACCGCACAGTCCAGGGCCTCGAGCACCTGGACAAGGTGGTGCACGTGGACCAGAGCCCCATCGGCCGCACCCCGCGCTCCAACCCGGCAACGTACACCGGCGTGTTCGACCACATCCGGAAGCTCTTCGCCGAGACCACCGAAGCCAAGGTCCGCGGCTACATGCCCGGACGGTTCTCCTTCAACGTCAAGGGCGGCCGCTGCGAGGCCTGCTCCGGTGACGGCACGCTCAAGATCGAGATGAACTTCCTGCCGGACGTCTACGTCCCGTGCGAGGTCTGCCACGGTGCGCGCTACAACCGCGAGACCCTCGAGGTGCACTACAAGGGCAAGACCATCGCCGACGTCCTGAACATGCCCATCGAGGAGGGTGCCGAGTTCTTCGCGGCGTTCTCCCCGATTGCGCGCCACCTCAACACGCTCGTGGACGTCGGTCTCGGATACGTCCGGCTGGGCCAGCCCGCTACCACGCTGTCAGGCGGCGAGGCGCAGCGCGTCAAACTGGCAGCCGAGCTGCAGAAGCGGTCCAACGGCCGCAGCGTCTATGTCCTCGACGAGCCCACCACCGGGCTTCACTTCGAAGACATCCGGAAGCTGCTCATGGTGCTGCAGGGCCTCGTGGAGAAGGGCAACACTGTCATCACCATCGAGCACAACCTCGACGTCATCAAGAGCGCCGACTGGATCGTGGACCTGGGCCCTGACGGAGGCTCCGGCGGCGGCCGGATCGTGGCCTCTGGCACCCCCGAGCAGGTCTCCAAGTCCTCGGAGAGCCATACCGCAAAGTTCCTGGCCGAAATCCTCGGCTAGCAGGGCCAAAGCCGGACGCCCACCAAGAAAGGCGGCCCCCAGGACAACTGGCGGGCCGCCGTCGTCGTTAAACTACTCGATCGTGGCCGAAGTATTCTTCGAACGGCATACGAGTTTGAGCAGGCGTGCCATCATGAGAAACTAAGCCGGTGACTTCAACAACAGTGCCCGTGATCTTCGACCTGGACGGCACTCTTGTCGATCCGGCCGGCGGGATAACAGACGGAATTGCCGCGGCCCTCACCGAACATGGCCTTGCTGTCCCAAGCCAGGACCTTCTAGACGCGATGGTGGGTCCCAAGCTGAGCGATTCCCTGCTGAACGTCGCGGCTGTTCCGCCGGCCATGCTCAGGGCGGTCATCCGGACCTACCGGATGCATTACCTGGACTCCGGCATTTCCCAGAGCCGCCTGTACCCGGGCATCGTTGACCTGCTGGACGGCTATGTCGCGGCGGGGCGGCCCGTCGCGGTGGCGACGCAAAAGCCGGAAGCCCTTGCGCACATCGTGCTTGAACACCACAAAATCGCTCGCCGGTTCCTCACCATCAAAGGCTCAGCCGCGGATGAGACCGCGGCTGCGGCCGGTCCGGTCGGCAAGAGCGGCATCATCGCCGCTGCCATGACGGCCCTCGGAACGCAGCATGCCGTGATGGTGGGCGACCGTGCGCAGGACGTGGCCGGAGCGTTGGCCAACGGACTCGACTGCATCGGCGTCAGCTGGGGTTTTGCGCCCGACGGCGAACTGGAGGCAGCTGGAGCGGTGGCCGTCGTGCACGACACCGCCGGCCTGTGCGCCAAGGTCGAGGAGCTGGAGAACGTCCGTGCCGCAGCCCTGAGCGAGGTGCGCAACGATGGAGCTGTTTGACGGCGTCCGCTGGACGACGCGGACCCTTATCTCCGGTACCTGCCGGCCGACCGTCATCGGGCTGGAGAACGTGCCCAAGGACGGTCCCTTCATTGTGGCGCCCAACCACCTCTCCTTTCTGGACAGCGTGATTGTCCAGGCGCTCATGCCGCGTCCCGTGGCTTTCTTTGCCAAGGCGGAGTACTTCACCACCAAAGGCATCAAAGGCCGCGTGATGAAGTCCTTCTTCGAGGCAGTCGGCTCCATCCCGGTCGAACGCGGGGAACAGGCCGCAAGCGTGCAGGCCCTTAAGACACTCCTGGACATCCTCGAGGACGGCAGGGGCATCGGCATCTACCCCGAGGGCACCCGTTCCCGTGACGGAATCCTCTACCGGGGCCGGACCGGCGTCGGCTGGCTGGCCCTCACCACCGGCGCGCCGGTGATCCCGGTGGGACTTATTGGTACCGAGAAGCTGCAGCCCGCTGGCCGCAATGCAGTCAAGCCCCAGCACTTCACCATGAAGGTGGGGGAGCCGATCTACTTCGACAAGACCGGGCCGGACCATTCCCTCCCCGCCCGGCGCCAGGTGACCGACCGGATCATGGACGCTATTGCCGAGCTCAGCGGCCAGGAGCGCTCCACGAGCTACAACCAGAGCAAGGTCATCGAGTAGGCCGCTCCCTCGGAGGGGCCGGCCGTTCCTTCACGATGGCCTGCGGCAATCCGCAGCCCCTCAGCTCAGTAGACTGGAAACGTGGCAGATCCATCGAGTTATAGACCCCAGACGGGTGAGATTCCGACCAATCCGGGTGTTTACAGGTTCAGGGATCCCCATGGGCGGGTTATCTATGTCGGCAAGGCCAAGAACCTCCGGTCGCGACTGAACTCGTACTTCGCGAACCCGGCAGGGCTGCTGCCCAAGACCCACGCCATGGTGTACGCGGCCAGCAGCGTCGAGTGGACGGTGGTGGGCAGCGAACTTGAATCCCTGCAGCTGGAATACACCTGGATCAAGGAATTCAAGCCGCGGTTCAACGTGGTTTTCCGGGACGACAAGACGTACCCCTACCTCGCCGTCACCATGGGCGAGAAGCTGCCCCGCGTGCAGGTCATGCGCGGCGAGCGGCGGAAGGGCACCCGGTACTTCGGCCCCTACACGGCAGGTGCCATCCGGGAAACCATGGACACCCTGCTGCGGGTCTTCCCGGTGCGGAGCTGCAGCGCGGGGGTGCTGAAGCGGGCCCAGGCCAGCGGCCGGCCCTGCCTGCTGGGCTACATCGACAAATGCTCGGCCCCCTGCGTCGGCCGCGTCACCCCTGAGGAACACCGCGCCCTGGCCGAGGACTTCTGCGCCTTCATGGGCGGCGAGGCCAAACGGTTCATCGCCCGGCTCGAAAAGGAGATGGGGGCCGCCGTCGCCATCCTCGACTACGAACGCGCCGCCCGGCTGCGCGACGATATCACCGCCCTCCGGAAGGTCTTCGAGCGGAACGCCGTGGTGCTCGCCGAAGACACCGACGCCGACGTGTTCGCCCTGCACGAGGACGAGCTCGAAGCGGCCGTCCAGGTGTTCCACGTCCGGGGCGGACGGGTCCGCGGCCAGCGCGGCTGGGTGGTCGAAAAGGTGGAGGACTTCACCACTCCCGACCTCGTCGAACACCTCCTCCAGCAGGTCTATGGCGAGGACGCCGAGGTCCAGGGCAGGCTTCCCCGCGAGGTGCTGGTGCCTGTTGAGCCGAGCAATGCACAGGACCTGGCCGTGTGGCTGGCCGGCATCCGCGGAGCCAAGGTGGACATCCGCGTTCCGCAACGCGGCGACAAGGCCGCCCTCATGTCCACGGTCCGCGAAAACGCCGAGCATGCGCTCCGGCTCCACAAGACCCGCCGGGCCGGCGACCTCACGGTCCGGTCCCAGGCGCTGCAGGAACTCCAGGAGGCACTGGAGCTCCCCGTCCCGTTGCTGCGCATCGAGTGCTACGACGTCTCCCACGTCCAGGGCACCAATGTGGTGGCCTCCATGGTGGTAGTGGAGGACGGGCTGCCCAAGAAGTCCGACTACCGCAAGTTCTCCATCACCGGGGCCGCGGCCACGGACGACACCGCTGCGATGCACGACGTCCTGACGCGGCGCTTCCGGCATTACCTCGTGGACAAAACGGCCCAGGTTGAAGCCGCCGAACTGGTCGCCACCCCGGCAGTCGCGACTGCCGGTACGAATGGGGCGGCCCCGGCCAACGGGGCGGCCCCGGGTGCGGCCGCGACGAGCGACGGGGCGGCCCCGGGTGCGGCCGCGACGAGCGACGGGGCGGCACCGGGCGCCGCGGCCGCGGACGCCGCGCTGTCCGACACCACCACGCCGGCCCCGCGGGCAAAATTCGCCTACCCGCCCAACCTTGTTGTGGTGGACGGCGGCAAGCCGCAGGTCAACGCGGCTGCCCGCGCCCTCGAATCGCTGGGCATCGACGACGTGTACGTGGTCGGGCTCGCCAAGCGCCTCGAGGAGGTCTGGCTGCCGGACAGCGACTTTCCGGTCATTCTGCCCCGCTCCTCGCAGGGCCTCTACATGCTGCAGCGCATCCGCGACGAGGCCCACCGGTTCGCCATCTCGTTCCACCGGCAAAAGCGCGGCAAGGCGATGACCGTCTCAGCGCTCGACGGCGTACCCGGGCTGGGCGATTCCAAGCGGAAGGCCCTGCTCGCCCATTTTGGCTCCGTCAAGAAGATCAAGGCGGCATCGGCGGAGGAACTGACAGCTGCCAAAGGTGTTGGGCCGGCGCTGGCGGCGGCCATCGTCACGCACTTCAGTCCGGGCGGAGCCGGCGGCGACTCGGGTGACACCGTTCCGGCGATCAACATGACCACCGGGGAAGTGCTGGAAACTTAGCCCGCGCCCCGAAACTTGGTTAGGGTAAGTACGGGAAATCGGCGTGTGCCGCAAACAGCAACCGCGCAGGAACTGCGCGCTGGAAGCAACAGCAGGAATGGGGCTGGAATTAATGGCAGAGTCGACGGCGGAGTCCAGTACCGAGGAGGACGGACTGACACCGGTCAAGCCCGCCGAAGCGGAACTGCTCATCGTGACCGGAATGTCCGGCGCAGGCCGCAGCACCGCCTCCGATGCGCTGGAGGACCACGGCTGGTACGTCGTCGAGAACCTGCCGCCGCAGATGCTGGGGACGCTCGCCGAACTCGTGTCCCACGCCCCGCAGTCCATCCCCAAGCTTGCCGTGGTGATGGATGTGCGCAGCAAGGCGCTGTTCGCGGATATCCGCGCGGCCTTGCGGGCCCTCGCAGCCAGCGGTGTCACCTTCCGGGTGCTGTTCCTCGACGCCAGCGATGACGTCCTGGTCCGCCGCTTCGAGCAGGGACGGCGTCCGCACCCGCTGCAGGCCGGCGGCAGGATCCTGGACGGCATCGCCGCGGAGCGTGAACTCCTCAAGGAGCTGCGCGACTCCTCGGACCTTGTCCTGGACACCTCGTCCCTGAACGTGCACGGGCTCGCCACGGCGATCACCGAGCTGTTCACGGACACCGGCCCCATCGCGATCCGGCTGAACATCATGAGCTTCGGCTTCAAGTACGGCCTGCCCGTGGACGCCAACTACGTGGCCGACGTCAGGTTCATCCCGAACCCGCACTGGGTGCCCGCGCTGCGGCCGCACACTGGCCTGGACCAGGACGTCAGCGAGTACGTCCTCGGCGCCGAGGGCGTGCCGAACTTCGTGGAACGGTACGTCCTCGCCCTGGAACCTGTCCTGGAGGGCTACCGCCGCGAGAACAAGCACTACGCCACCATCGCCGTCGGATGCACGGGCGGAAAGCACCGCTCGGTGGCTGTCGCCATGGAGCTCTCGAAGCGCCTCGCACAATATCCGCGCGTAACTGTGACCACGACTCACCGGGACCTGGGCCGCGAGTAATGGGCGTTCTTACCGGCCCGCTGCCCCTGATTCCGCCGACCGGGCTGACCGGTTCCCAACCGGCCAAGGGGCCTACCGTCGTCGCGCTTGGCGGCGGCCACGGTCTTTCGGCCTCCCTCTCGGCGCTGCGCCTGCTGACGTCCGAACTGACTGCGGTAGTCACCGTGGCGGACGACGGCGGGTCCTCCGGCCGTCTCCGCGAGGAGTACGGCGTCCTTCCGCCCGGTGATCTCCGGATGGCGCTGTCCGCCCTGTGCGATGACACCGACTGGGGCCGCACCTGGCGCGACGTCATGCAGCACCGGTTCCGGTCCGCCCGCGGCGGCGCCTCCCTGGACGAGCACGCCATGGGCAACCTGCTGATCGTCACCCTCTGGGAGCTGCTCGGCGACGCAGTGGCCGGGTTGAAATGGGCCGGTGCCCTGCTCGGCGCCCGCGGACAGGTGCTGCCCATGTCCACGGTTCCGCTCACCATCGAGGGCGATGTCCGCGTAACCGCCCCGGACGGCAGCAGCACTGTCACCACCATCACGGGCCAGGCGCGCTGCGCCGTGGCGGGCTCGCTGGAGAGCGTCCGGCTGCTTCCCGAGCAGGCTCCGGCCTGCGTCGAGGCCCTGACCGCGATCGAGCTTGCCGACTGGGTGGTGCTGGGCCCGGGCTCCTGGTACACGTCCGTGCTGCCGCACCTGCTGCTGCCGGAAATGCGGCAGGCACTCTGCGATACACCGGCCAAGCGCTGCCTCACCATGAACCTCGCCATGGACACGAAGGAAACGTCCGGCATGTCCGCCGCGGACCACCTTCACGTCCTGCGCGACTACGCGCCGGAGTTCAGCGCGGACGTGGTCCTCGCGGACCCGGCTT
Source organism: Arthrobacter globiformis (assembly GCF_030817195.1). Classification (NCBI taxonomy): domain Bacteria; kingdom Bacillati; phylum Actinomycetota; class Actinomycetes; order Micrococcales; family Micrococcaceae; genus Arthrobacter; species Arthrobacter globiformis. The sequence goes on from NZ_JAUSYZ010000001.1 coordinate 3,054,928, forward strand.
CGGTTTCGGACCTGGCCGAGTTTGAACGGGCAGCGGGGATGATCGGCGCCGAGGTTGTCTTGGGTAGAGTAGGGGCTTCGGGCCGGAGACCGGTCCACGACCCCTTGCGGCTGGCTACGGCCTACCAGGATATTTTCGGGAATAGTTAGGAAAGGTGCCATGGCACTGACAGCATCAGTCAAGGAAGAACTCTCCCGCCTGGACATCAAGAAATCATCAGTCCGCAAGGCTGAGGTCTCGGCCATGCTCCGCTTCGCCGGGGGACTGCACATCATTTCGGGCCGGATCGTCATCGAGGCCGAGGTGGATCTTGCCTCCACCGCCCGGCGCCTGCGCGCCGCAATCGCCGAGGTCTACGGGCACCAGAGCGAAATCATCGTCGTCTCCGGCAGCGGCCTGCGCCGCGGCAGCCGTTACGTCGTCCGCGTCGTCCGCGACGGCGAGGCGCTGGCCCGGCAGACCGGGCTCCTTGACGGCCGGGGACGGCCGGTGCGCGGGCTGCCGTCCGTCGTCGTCAACGGTTCAGCGGCGGACGCAGAGGCGGTGTGGCGCGGCGCCTTCCTGGCGCACGGCTCACTCACCGAACCTGGCCGGTCCTCGTCCATGGAGGTCACCTGCCCCGGTCCCGAATCCGCCCTCGCGCTGGTCGGCGCGGCGCGCCGACTGGGGATCCAGGCCAAGGCCCGGGAGGTCAGGGGAGTGGACCGCGTGGTAATTCGCGACGGCGACACCATCGCCGCGCTGCTCACCCGGATGGGCGCCCATGACGCGCTGATGGTCTGGGAAGAACGGCGCATGCGCAAGGAAGTGCGGGCGACGGCGAACCGGCTCGCCAACTTTGACGACGCCAACCTCCGCCGCTCCGCGCAGGCCGCCGTGGCAGCCGGCGCCCGGGTGGACCGGGCGCTGGAGATCCTCGGCGACGACGTCCCGGACCACCTGAAGTACGCCGGCGAACTCCGGGTGGCCCACAAGCAGGCCAGCCTCGACGAACTTGGCCGGCTTGCCGATCCGCCCATGACGAAGGACGCCATCGCCGGGCGCATCCGCCGGCTGCTGGCCATGGCGGACAAACGCGCCTCGGATCTTGGCATCCCGGGCACGGATGCCAATGTGACGCCGGAAATGTTGGACGAGTAAACGGCGCCCATAGAATCAAGACCAGGTGGCGGCTGTTGCCGCCATCGGAGTTTTCCGGATGACCCGTCATCCGGGATGCACAATCCGAGAGTTAGCAAAACCGGACAAACTGTCCACGACATTGGAGGATTTTGTGACCGAGTACGTTCTGCCCGAACTCAGCTACGACTACGCAGCGCTCGAGCCCCACATCTCTGCACGGATCATGGAGCTGCACCACAGCAAGCACCACGCCGCGTACGTGACGGGCGCCAACAACGCGCTGGCCCAGCTGGCAGAGGCGCGCGAAAAGGGCGACTTCGCCAACATCAACCGGCTTTCCAAGGACCTGGCCTTCCACACCGGCGGCCACGTCAACCACTCCGTGTTCTGGAACAACCTCTCCCCGGACGGAGGCGACAAGCCCGAAGGTGAGCTCGCCGCGGCCATCGACGACGCCTTCGGCTCGTTTGATGCCTTCCGTGCGCAGTTCTCTGCCGCCGCCCTCGGCCTGCAGGGTTCGGGCTGGGGTTTCCTAGCCTACGAGCCCATCGGTGGCAACCTCGTCATCGAGCAGCTCTACGACCAGCAGGGCAACGTCGCGCTGGGCACCACCCCGCTGCTGATGCTGGACATGTGGGAGCACGCCTTCTACCTGGACTACGTCAACGTCAAGGCCGACTACGTCAAGGCGTTCTGGAACATCGTCAACTGGGCTGACGTGTCCGCCCGCTTCGCTGCGGCCCGCGCCAACGCGACGGGTCTCATCACCCTCTAAGTGTGATCCGGCGTACACAAAGCAGTAACAAACTTCACATTCGGCGACTTTAGGGCCGAATTGTGGACGGTCTGCCCCCGCACTTGCGGGGGCAGACCCACTTAAACGTAAGATGGATCACGGAAGGCGGTTAGCCTTCAGCAATGAGGCTGGTCGCCCTCCGATCTGAAAAATATCTCTGCCCAATGGCGTGCGGGATCTGTTAGTTGGCTTGAACGCCCGCTTACTAGTTGTGCTTCCAAGGCACAAAGGAGACTAAAAGTGACCACCCGTATTGGTATCAACGGCTTCGGCCGCATCGGCCGCAACTACTTCCGCGCAGCACTTGCTCAGGGTGCGGACCTTGAGATCGTTGCCGTCAACGACCTCACCAGCCCCGAGGCGCTGGCCCACCTCCTCAAGTACGACTCCGTCGGCGGGCGCCTGGCCGAAACCATCGAGGTCAAGGAAGGCAACCTGGTCGTCAACGGCAACGCCATCAAGGTCCTGGCTGAGCGCGACCCCGCCAACCTCCCGTGGAAGGACCTGGGCGTTGACATTGTCATCGAGTCCACCGGTTTCTTCACCAAGGCAGCTGCCGCCAAGAAGCACATCGAAGCCGGCGCCAAGAAGGTTCTGATCTCGGCCCCCGCCTCGGACGAGGACATCACCATCGTGATGGGCGTTAATGACGGCCTGTACGACCCCGAGAACCACCACATCATCTCCAACGCTTCCTGCACCACCAACTGCCTCGGCCCGCTGGCCAAGGTTGTTAACGACGCCTTCGGCATCGAACGTGGCCTGATGACCACCGTCCACGCGTACACCGCAGACCAGAACCTGCAGGACGGCCCGCACAACGACCTCCGCCGTGCCCGCGCCGCCGCCATCAACATGGTCCCCACCTCCACCGGTGCCGCCAAGGCCATCGGCCTGGTCCTGCCGGAGCTCAAGGGCAAGCTGGACGGCTACGCCATCCGTGTTCCGGTCCCCACCGGCTCCGCCACCGACCTCACCGTCACGGTCTCCCGCGAGACCACCGTCGAGGAAGTCAACGCCACGCTCAAGAAGGCCGCAGAGTCCGACGAATGGCAGGGCATCCTGACCTACACCGACGCTCCGATCGTCTCCTCGGACATCGTCGGCGACCCCGCCTCGTCCATCTTTGACTCCGGTTTGACCAAGGTCATCGGCAACCAGGTCAAGGTTGTTTCGTGGTATGACAACGAATGGGGCTACTCAAACCGCCTTGTGGACCTCACGGAGCTCGTAGCCGCAAAGCTGGGCTAGGGTTAGCTACATGACATCTCACACCCTCAACGAACTGATCGCTGAAGGTGTCCGCGGGCGGTACATTCTGGTTCGAAGTGACCTGAATGTGCCGCTCGACGGCTCTACAGTGACTGACGACGGCCGCATCCGGGCCTCACTGCCAGTACTGGGAAAGCTCACGGACGCCGGTGCCCGCGTGCTGGTAACAGCCCACCTCGGCCGCCCCAAGGGCGCCCCTGAAGACAAGTACTCGCTCAAGCCGGCGGTTGCCCGCCTGGCCGAGCTGGCTTCCTTCCCGGTCTCCCTCGCGGATGACACGGTGGGCCCCTCGGCCAAGGAGAAGGCGGCTGCGCTGCAGGATGGCCAGGTCCTGGTACTCGAAAACGTGCGGTTCGACGCACGCGAGACCAGCAAGGACGAAGCCGAGCGCGGCGCATTCGCCGACGAGCTGGTGGGACTCACCGGTGAAAACGGCGCTTTCGTGAACGACGCCTTCGGCGCTGTGCACCGCAAGCACGCCAGCGTTTACGACGTCGCCACCCGGCTCCCGTCGTACCTCGGCGACCTTGTGGGTACCGAGGTGGAAGTCCTCCGCAAGCTCACCGCAGACACCCAGCGACCCTACGTTGTGGTGCTGGGCGGTTCAAAGGTTTCGGACAAGCTCGCCGTCATCGACAACCTGCTCGGCAAGGCCGACACCATCCTGGTGGGCGGCGGCATGCTGTTCACCTTCCTTGCAGCCGAGGGCCACAAGGTCGCCGGCAGCCTGCTGGAAGAGGACCAGATCCCGGTCGTCCAGGACTACCTCAAGCGCGCAGCCGACGCCGGCACGGAATTCGTGATCCCCACTGACGTCGTTGTTGCAGCCAAGTTCGCAGCCGACGCCGACCACGAGACGGTCAGCGCCGACGCTATCGAAGGCAGCAGCTTCGGGGCGCAGGGCATCGGCCTGGACATCGGACCCGAGTCCGCCGCGGCGTTCGCCGAGCAGATCAAGGGCGCCAAGACGGTGTTCTGGAACGGACCCATGGGCGTCTTCGAGTTCGAGGCGTTCTCCGCAGGCACCCGGGCCATCGCCCAGGCGCTGACGGAGACGGACGCGTTCACGGTGGTCGGCGGCGGCGACTCCGCGGCTGCGGTGCGCACGCTCGGCTTCGCCGATGACCAGTTCGGACACATTTCCACTGGCGGCGGCGCCAGCCTGGAATACCTTGAAGGCAAGGAACTTCCCGGCCTCAGCGTTCTGGACCGCTAAAGACCCCGCAGCCGGCAGGGCACCTTCCGCACCGCGAAGGCGCCCTGCCGGCTGTTCACATGATCAGCACATTTGACCGGCATTTTTGGAGAACACGTGACTACGTCAACCAACGGCACCTTTGACCGCACGCCTTTGATCGCAGGCAACTGGAAGATGAACATGGACCACGTCCAGGGCATCACCCTCCTGCAGAAGCTGGCCTGGACACTGTCCGACGCCAAGCACGACTACAGCCGCGTGGAAGCCGCTGTCTTCCCGCCCTTCACCGACCTCCGCGGGGTGCAGACCCTCGTCCAAGGCGACGAACTGGACATCGCCTACGGCGGCCAGGACCTGTCCCAGTTCGACTCAGGCGCCTACACCGGGGACATCTCGGGCCAGTTCCTGAACAAGCTCGGCTGCAAGTATGTCCTCGTCGGCCACAGCGAACGCCGCACCATCCACGCTGAGTCCGACGAAGTCCTCAATGCCAAGGTCAAGGCGGCCTACCGGCACAACGTCATCCCCGTCCTGTGCGTCGGGGAAGGCCTTGAGATCCGCCAGGCCGGCACTCACGTCCAGCACACGCTGGACCAGCTCCGCGCCGACGTCGAAGGCCTCACCGCCGAGCAGGCGGCCGAGCTCGTCGTCGCCTATGAGCCCGTCTGGGCCATCGGCACCGGCGAGGTTGCAGGCCCGGAGGACGCCCAGGAAATGTGCGCCGCGATCCGTGCCGAACTCGCCGAACTGTTCGACGCCGACGTGGCCGCCAAGGTCCGCCTGCTGTACGGCGGTTCGGTCAAGGCCAGCAACGCTGCCGCCATCCTCAAGGAACGCGACGTCGACGGCGTGCTGGTGGGCGGCGCCAGCCTTGATCCCGCTGAGTTTGCTAATATTGTCAAGTTCGAGAGCCACCTCGTAACGGACTAGTCCGTTCATCTGGCGCGCTCCCGCATCCACCAACTTTGGAAAGGCCGTCGTGGACGTTCTTCATGTGATTCTGCAGATCCTGCTGGGCATTACCAGCCTTCTGCTGACCCTGCTCATCCTGCTCCACAAGGGACGCGGCGGCGGCCTGTCGGACATGTTCGGCGGCGGAATGAGCTCGGGGTTGTCCTCCTCCGGTGTTGCTGAGCGCAACCTGAACAGGTTCACCATCATCCTTGGCGTCACGTGGGGCGTTGTGATCATCGCCCTTGGCCTCCTCATGCGCTTCACAGGTGTCGCTGACTCCTGACGCTGTCTCAGCCGCCCAGCACGAAAAGCCCGGCCCAGTCAGGATCTGTTCCTGATTGGGCCGGGCTTTTCGTGCCGCCAGGGCGAACTGCAGACTAAACTGTCGCTATCGGATCTAACGGCAGCGCCGCCATTAGCAGCGAGGGAGTTCCCATGGTGCATTCCTCTTCAGGATTCCGCGGTACCCGCGTGGGTGTCATCCAAGGGGCCGGATTGAAGAACCAGGGGGATGACCCTCTCGGGGAGCCCCTGCCGCGTATTTGTGTATCCTATTGGTGCGCCATGGGACATGAGACGCGGCCTGTTTTTCTTAAGTTGCCAGACGACCAGATTCCGGACGTGTGGGACTGCCGCCAGTGCGGCCGGCCCGCGTCGCGCAATCCCGGTGCCGTGGTGCCCGGCGAAGCCCCGGAAGACGGCTTCAAGACCCACCTGGAATACGTTAAAGAGAGACGCTCCAGCCAGGACGCCGAAGACGTTCTGGCTGGAGCGCTGCAGCGGCTAAGAGCCAGCCGGCGCCTTCCTGACTAGCTGTTCAGGAACGCGCGAGGCCGCGTTTTCGTCGATCAGCCACAGCGTCCGGGACCGGCCTGCGGGACCGGACGCGGGCACCTGGACGGGATTGGCCCCGGCCAGGGCCAGGCCCACCGCACCGGCCTTGTCCTCGCCGGCGACCACCATCCACACCTCCGCGGCGGTGTTGATCGCCGGCAGGGTCAAGGAAATGCGCTCGGGCGGCGGCTTGGGGGAGTTGCGGACCCCCACCACAGTAAGCTGCTTCTCGCGGATGCCGCCCTGCTCCGGGAACAGGGACGCCACGTGCGCGTCAGGACCCACACCGAGCAGGACGACGTCGAACCGGGGAAGCCTGCCCGGCTCCTCAGGACGGTCATCCGAGGCATCCGCGGCGTGCTCGGAAGCTGCCGCCTCGCTGAGGCGGCGCGCGTAGTCCTCAGCGGCCTGTTCCGGTGATTCAAAGTCATCAGTCGAGCCGGGCACGTGGACCCGCGCGGGATCAACATCGATGTGCTTCAGCAGCGCCTCCTGGGCCTGGAACGCATTGCGGTCCGGGTCCTGGGAGCCCACAAAGCGTTCGTCACCCCACCAGAAGTTCACCTTGGCCCAGTCCACGGCCGGCGCGGCCGGCGAATCGGCCACGGCTTTCAGCGTTCCGATGCCCACCGTGCCTCCGGTAAGCACCACCGTCGCTTCACCGAATCGGTCCTGCACATCCACGAGCTTGGTGATCAGGCGGGCCGCAATGGCGGCCATGAGTACGGAAGAGTCAGGATGGATGCTTACTCTGGGCTCAGCGCTCACTGGGACGGACACTCCTTAGATTGGTACGGGGCAGTCCAATAGTAATCACTTCGCCGAACACTTCGTCGGGGTCGAGGCGGCGCAGTTCTTCGGCGAGGCAGTCGCGGAGGCTGCGCCGTGGCAGCGAGATCCGTTGTGCGGGTTGGCCTGGTTGGGTGAGTTCGGCGATGGAGAGTCCGGGGCGGAAAAGTTGGACGTCGCCGCCGGGGCGGGTGAGCCGGACCCGGCGGATGCCGGTGCCGGCCGGGTCGGCGACGATCGTGACCGGGGCGTCCAGGGACAGGGTGAGCCAGGCCGCGAGCAGGATGGTGCTGGGCGAGTCCGAGGCGCCTTCGACCGCGACAGCGGTGACGGGCGAGGAGTCGGCCTGGTCCAGGACCGCGGCGAGCTGGATGCGCCAGTTCGTCAGCCGGGTCCAGGCGAGGTCGGTATCGCCGGCCTTATAGGTGTTCCGGATGTTCTCCAGGGCCACCTGGGGTTCGGCCTCGTTCGCCGAATCGGTGATGCGGCGGTGTGCGATGCGTCCGATCGAGGTTTCGGACGCGTTTTTCGGTGCCCCGTGTGGCCACCAGGCCACGATCGGGGCGTCGGGCAGCAGCAGCGCGGCGACGAGGGACTCGCTTTCCTCGGCGAGCTCACCGAAGCCGCGCAGCACGATGACCTCGGACGCGCCGGCGTCACCGCCGACCCGGATCTGCGCGTCGAGCCGGTTCGGCGCGGACGAGCCGGCGTCGGCGAGCACGATGATCCGGCAGGGGTGTTCGCGGCTGGCCTCATTGGCCGCCTCGATCGCTTCTTCCTCGAGCCCGGATTTGGTGACCACCACGAGGGTCAGGACGCGGCCAAGGGCGATCACGCCGCCCTGCTCGCGCAGGGACTGGATCTTCTTGGAAACGTTCGAGGTGGTGGTGTTCGGCAGGTCTACGATCATGGCCTTCTCCAGGTGCGTCCGTCGCGGGCGAGCAGCTCGTCAGCCGAGGCCGGGCCCCAGCTGCCGGGCGCGTACGGCTCGGGCTGTTCGCCCAGGCCGGCCCAGTACTCTTCGAAGGGGTCCAGGATCTTCCAGGACAGCTCCACTTCCTCGTGCCGCGGGAACAGCGGCGGCTCACCGAGGAGCACGTCCAGGATCAGCCGCTCGTAGGCTTCGGGGCTGGACTCGGTGAACGAGTGCCCGTAGCCGAAGTCCATCGTCACGTCCCGGACCTCCATCTGGGTGCCGGGGACCTTGGACCCGAACCGGATCGTGGCGCCCTCGTCGGGCTGGACCCGGATCACCACGGCGTTCTGCCCGAAATCGTCGTCGCTGTGGTCCCGGAACAGCAGGTTCGGTGCCCGCTTGAACACCACCGCGATTTCCGTCACCCGGCGGCCGAGCCGCTTGCCGGCGCGCAGGTAGAACGGCACCCCGTTCCAGCGCCGGGTGTTGATGTCCACCCGGATCGCGGCATAGGTTTCGGTGGTCGAGTCGGCCGGGATGCCCTCTTCTTCCAGATACCCCTGGACCTGCTCCCCGCCCTGCCAGCCGCCCGCGAACTGCCCGCGCGCCGAATGCGTGGACAGGTCCTCCGGGAGCCTCACCGCAGCCAGGACCTTTTCCTTCTCCGCCCGCAGGTCATCGGCGTTGAAGGAAATGGGCTCCTCCATCGCCGTCAACGCGAGCAGCTGCAGCAGGTGGTTCTGGATCACGTCGCGGGCCGCACCCACGCCGTCGTAATACCCCGCCCGGCCGCCGGTGCCAATGTCCTCGGCCATGGTGATCTGCACATGGTCCACGTAGTTCGCGTTCCACAACGGCTCGAACAGCTGGTTCGCGAAGCGCAGCGCCAAGATGTTCTGGACCGTCTCCTTGCCCAGGTAATGGTCGATCCGGAACACCGCGTCCTGCGGGAACACCGATTCGACGATGTCGTTCAGCTGCCGGGCGGATTCGAGGTCGTGCCCGAACGGCTTCTCGATGACCACGCGCCGCCACTTCTCGCCCTCGGCTTGCGCCAGGCCGTGCTTGGAGAGCTGCCGGCAGACCTGCTCGAAGGCCTTCGGCGGGATCGAGAGGTAGAACGCGTGGTTGCCGCGGGTTCCGCGGTTCTCGTCGAGTTCCTTGATCGTCTCGCCGAGCCGCTCAAACGCCGAATCGTCGTCGAACGCGCCCTGCACGAACCGGATGCCCTCGGAGAGCTGGTTCCAGACCGCCTCATCAAACGGGGTCCGTGCGTAGGACTTCACGGCGTCCTTCACCTCCGCGGCGAAGTCCTCGTTGTCCCAGTCCCGCCGGCCGAAACCGACCAGCGCGAAGCTGGGCGGCAGCAGGCCACGGTTGGCGAGGTCATACACGGCCGGCATGAGCTTCTTACGGGCAAGGTCCCCCGTGACTCCGAAGAGCACAAGCGAGGACGGTCCGGCAATCCGGTTCAGCCGCCGGTCCCGCGGATCCCGCAAAGGGTTCCCGGACCGGACCGCTGACCTCTTGCCGTTCAAAGTATCTGGCATGGTTTATTCGGTGCCTTAGCTCTCAGTGGCGGATGCTGCCTTGCTGGCCAGCGACGAAACGATCTCCTGCAGCTGGGCCACGCCCGCTGCGCGGTCGGTGAGGTGCAGGCGCAGAACGGGCCGGCCGTGCTCGCCCAGCACCTGGGCGTCACCGGCAGCCTGGGCCGCGATCAGCTCGCCGAAGGTGAACGGACGCTCCGGAATGGCGAGGTCCTGCGCGGACGCCGCGGTGACCTGCAGGAAGACACCGATGGCGGGGCCGCCCTTGTGGAACTGGCCGGTGGAGTGCAGGAAGCGCGGTCCCCAGCCGAAGGTGACCGGACGGCCGCTCACGGCGGCGAGGTCGTCCCGGACGCCCTCGAGCTGCGCGTAGGCCAGGCGGTCGAAGTAGGCCTGGACGCTCAGGTAGCCGTCGCCGCCCAGCTGCGCCAACAGCGCAGCAACAGCATCGGCTGCCGTGGCAGCGTCGCCCAGCCACTCGCCGCCGCGGACCTCGATCGCGCCGTCGACGAAGGCAGCCGGTGTCGGTTCCGGCTGTGCGTCCAGCAGTCCGCGGGCAGCCACCTTGGCGGCTTCGACGTCGGGCTGGTCAAACGGGTTGATGCCCAGCAGGCGCCCGGCCACAGCGGTGGCGAATTCCCACACCATCATCTGCGAGGCAAGCCCGCCGGCAATGGCAACTTCGTTCTCGCCCAGTTCGACGTCGGCATCCGCGCTGACGAGCCGGACCACCAGGACGTCTTCAGCGCCGGAGCTAACCTCCGGAGCGTTCGGCCCGGCGACCACCGGCAGGATGCCGGTGCCGAGCTTGCCCGTAGATTCGGCGATGAGCTGCTCGGCCCAGTCAGCGAATCCGACGATACCGGAGCCGTTCTCCGCGATGACGACCTTGTTGCGCAGCGGGTTGGTGCCGCCGAGCACTGCACCGAGGGCGAGCCCGATGTTCTCGGGTGCGTCCTCGTTCAGGATCTCGGCGGCTTCCTCTGCCTCGTCCAGCAGGGCAGCGATGTCCACGCCGGCCAGGCCGGAGGGGACCAGCCCGAACGCCGTCAGGGCCGAGTACCGGCCGCCCACGTTCGGGTCCGCGTTGAACACGGCACGGTACCCGGCGTCGCGGGACGCCTTGTCCAGCGGGGAACCGGGATCGGTCACCACGATGATGCGGCTCTTGGCATCGAGGCCGGCCTCGGTGAAGGCGTGCTCGAAGATCCGGCGCTGCGAATCGGTTTCCAGGGTCGAACCGGACTTCGAGGAAACCACGATGGCGGTTTCCGTCAGACGGTCCGCGAGGGCAGCACCGACCTGTTCGGGGTCGGTGCTGTCCAGCACAGTCAGCTCGACGCCAGCGGTGCCGGCGATGACTTCCGGAGCAAGGGAGGACCCGCCCATGCCGCAAAGCACAATCCGGGTCACCCCCTCGGCCTTCAGGGCATCCCGGAGTTCCAGGATGCCGTCCACCAGAGGCCGGGAGACGGTGGCCGCCTCGACCCAGCCAAGGCGGATGGCCGACTCGGATTCCGCATCTGAACCCCACAGGGTGTGGTCCTTGGCGAAAATGCGCGTGGCGACGCGGTCTTCCACGAGGGCGGGCAGGTGCTGCTCAAGAGCCTTCCGGGCGGCACCGGTGGCGTCGTAGCTGAGTGTGCTCATTGTGGACTAGGAAGCCTTCCGTGCAGTGGCGAGGGCACCTTCAACATCGGCCAGCAGTTCCTTCCAGCTGGCAACAAACTTGTCCAGGCCTTCGGATTCCAGCAGGGCGACGACCTCGTTATAGGAGATGCCGAGGGCATCGAGGGCGTTGAGGGTGGCGTTCGCTTCATCGTAGCCGTTGGTGACGGTGTCGCCCGTGACCACGCCGTGGTCGAACGTGGCGTCCAGGGTCTTCTCCGGCATGGTGTTCACGACGCCGGGGGCAACGAGCTCGGTGACGTAGAGGGTGTCCGGGTAGGCCGGGTCCTTCACGCCGGTGGAGGCCCACAGCGGGCGCTGCGGCAGGGCGCCGGCCTCTGCCAGGACTGCCCAGCGTTCGGTGGAGAAGAGCTCCTCGTACACCTGGTAGGCCAGGCGGGCGTTGGCAACGCCGGCCTTGCCCTTGAGGGCCTTGGCTTCCTCAGTGCCGATGGCGTCCAGGCGCTTGTCGATTTCGGTGTCCACGCGCGAAACGAAGAACGACGCGACCGAGTGGATCTTGGAGAGGTCGTGGCCGTTGTCCTTGGCCTGCTCCAGGCCGCTCTGGAAGGCGTTGATGACTGCCCGGTAGCGCTCCAGCGAGAAGATCAGGGTCACGTTCACGCTGATGCCCTCGGCCAGGGTTGCCGTAATGGCTTCCAGGCCCTCAAGCGTGGCCGGGATCTTGATGTGGACGTTGTCGCGGTTGACCTTCTTGTAGAGGTGCTTCGCTTCGGCGATGGTGCCGGCGGTGTCCCAGGCCAGGCGGGGGTCCACCTCGATGGAGACACGGCCGTCGACACCTTTGGTGGCGGCGGCGATCGGGGCGAAGAGGTCGCAGGCGTCGGCGACGTCCGTCGTCGTGATCTCGAAGATGGTCTCTTCGATGGAGGCGCCTGCAGCGGCCTCCTTGGCGATGACGGCGTCGTAGTCCGTGCCGGAGGTGATGGCGGCGTGGAAGATGCTGGGGTTCGTGGTGACACCCACAACGTTCTTCTCTTCGATCAGCTTCTGCAGCGTGCCGGTCTTCAGGCGGCCCCGGGAGAGGTCGTCGAGCCAGATGGATACGCCGGCGTCGGAAAGCTGCTGGGTGGGAGTGCTAGTCATTTCTAATCTCCTTGAACTGTGGGGGAGTCTGTCAGGACTGGAGTCCGGCGAGGGAATCCTTGGCGGCGGCGGCAACTGCTTCTGCCGTGATGCCGAATTCCTGGAACAGACGCTTGTAGTCGGCGGATGCGCCGTAGTGCTCGAGGCTGACGGAGCGGCCGGCGTCGCCGACGAACTCGCGCCAGCCCTGGGACAGGCCGGCTTCAACGGAAACGCGGGCCTTGACCGCAGCGGGCAGGACAGCCTCGCGGTAGGCGGCGTCCTGCTTGTTGAACCACTCGACACACGGCATGGACACCACGCGGGCGGCGATGCCTTCGGCCTGCAGGGCTTCGCGGGCCTGGACGGCCAGCTGGACTTCCGAGCCGGTGGCGATCAGGATGACCTGCGCATCCACGGTCTGGCCGTCCTTGGATGCCTCGGCCAGCACGTAGCCGCCCTTGGCGACGCCTGCTGTCGAACCGAAGGTGTCGCCCTCAGCTGCGCCTTCGCCACGCTCGTAGGTGGGGATGTTCTGGCGGGTCAGGACGATGCCGGCCGGGTTCTCGTGGTTCTCCAGCATGGTCTTCCAGGCTGCCGCAACCTCGTTGGCGTCGCCCGGACGGACGACGTCGAGACCCGGGATGGCGCGCAGCGAAGCGAGCTGCTCCACCGGCTGGTGCGTCGGTCCGTCTTCACCCAGGCCGATGGAGTCGTGCGTCCAGACATACAGGGACGGCACGCCCATCAGGGCGCCGAGGCGGATGGCGGGACGCTGGTAGTCGCTAAAGATCAGGAACGTACCGGAGAACGCGCGGGTCTTGCCGTGCAGGCTGATACCGTTCACGATCGACGCGGCGGCGTGCTCGCGGATACCGAAGTGCAGGACGCGGCCGTACGGGTTGCCGGACCAGGCGTTGGTCTGCTTGCCGGCGGGAACGAACGACGGTGAGCCTTCGATCGTGGTGTTGTTGGACTCTGCGAGGTCGGCCGAGCCGCCCCAGAGTTCCGGCATGACCGGGCCGATGGCGTTCAGGACCTTACCGGAGGCGGCGCGGGTGGACACGTCCTTGCCGGCCGGGAAGACCGGGAGTGCGCCGTCGAGCTCTGCGGGGAGCTGGCGGGCCTCGACGCGCTCCAGCAGGGCAGCGGCCTCGGGGTTGGCGGACTGCCAGGCGGCGAAGGACTCTTCCCATTCCTTGCGGGCGTGGGCACCGCGGTCGACGACGGCGCGGGCGTGGGCCAGTACTTCCTCGTCAACTTCGAAGGACTTCTCGGGGTCAAAGCCGAGGACGTTCTTCAGTGCTGCCACTTCTTCCGAACCCAGGGCCGAGCCGTGGATCTTGCCGGTGTTCTGCTTCTTCGGGGCCGGGTAGCCGATGATGGTGCGCAGCGAGATGATGGACGGCTTGGAGGTCTCGGCCTTGGCGGCCAGCAGCGCGGAGTAGAGCTCCTGGACGTCTTCCTTGTATTCGCCGGTCTTGGTCCAGTCCACGCGCTGGGTGTGCCAGCCGTAGGCTTCGTAGCGCTTGAGGACGTCCTCGGTGAAGGCGATGTCGGTGTCGTCTTCGATGGAGATGTGGTTCTCGTCGTAGATGACCACGAGGTTGCCGAGCTCCTGGTGGCCGGCGAGGGAGGAAGCCTCAGAGGTCACGCCTTCCTGGAGGTCACCGTCGGAAGCGATGACCCAGATGGTGTGGTCGAACGGGCTCTCGCCGGCGGGAGCATCGGCGTCGAACAGGCCGCGCTGGCGGCGCTGGGAGTAGGCAAAGCCCACGGAGGAGGCCAGGCCCTGGCCCAGCGGGCCGGTGGTGATTTCCACGCCGGCGGTGTGCTTGTATTCGGGGTGGCCCGGGGTCAGGGACCCCCATGTGCGCAGCGCCTCGAGGTCCTTCAGTTCCAGGCCGTAGCCGGAGAGGAACAGCTGGATGTATAGCGTCAGGGACGTGTGGCCGGGGGAGAGGACGAAGCGGTCGCGGCCGATCCAGTCCGGGTTCTGCGGGTCGTGCCGCATCAGCTTCTGGAACAGCAGGTAAGCGGCCGGAGCCAGGCTCATCGCGGTGCCGGGGTGGCCGTTGCCTACCTTCTCCACGGCGTCGGCGGCCAGGACACGCACAGTGTCAACGGCGCGCTGGTCGAGGTCGGTCCAAGTCAGTTCTTGCTCTTTCAAATGTGCCACGTAACCGGGCCCCTCTCTGTGTTAACGGCAAGCGGTAATGACACACAGCGGCAGGGCATAATTGGTGCCCGCTGCATTTGCGCCTACCAGCCGTTCACCATTGAAACGTTGATCTTCATTCAGTCGCCGGACGGGATGGAATGCGGTTTCTTCCCCGTCTTCCAGTGTGCGCTGATCTGCAGACAGCTTAGCTCTATTCCACACTTCGAGCGGCCAAAATCTCACCAATTGGACGCAATTTCTCTTTTGTGAATCACTCGTGCCGTGAGGCTGCGTTAATGTGATTGAAGCAAGCACGAACGAATCATTTTCAGTGATTTCCCGTCACACACCGATGCCAGCGATCCATGCGGGACCGCGGTATGATATCGGGAGGCCACCGGCGGACAGGGCGGGCTCAAGTGCGCACATGACAGCCCCGCCACCGCCGTTGAGGGATCGGTCCGGACCGCGTGTCCAGACGGGCCGATCAGATAAACAGCCAGACAGAAACAGAGTGACTGCCACGTGAGCACAACAGATACGCCGCTGACCTCTTCCCGGGTCCACGGAAGAGCCGGACTAGCCCGCAAGGCCAAGGCGTACCTTGCACTCACCAAGCCCAGGGTCATTGAACTCCTGCTGGTCAGCACCCTGCCCACCATGATTTACGCGCAGCGCGGCTTCCCGTCCCTCGGCCTCATCATGGCCACCCTCGTGGGCGGCGCGTTCGCTGCCGGCAGCGCCGGTGCCTTCAACTGCTACATCGACCGCGACATCGACAAGCTGATGCACCGCACCGAGAAGCGCCCCCTGGTTACCGGCGAGGTCACGCCGCGCGAGGCCCTGATCTTTGCCTGGCTGCTGGGCGCCGCCGCCATCGCCATCCTCTGGTTCGGCGCGAACCCGCTCTCCGCCTGGCTCGGACTCGGCGCCATCGTCTTCTACGTGGTCATCTACACCATGATCCTCAAGCGCCGCACGGCACAGAACATCGTCTGGGGCGGTGCCGCGGGCTGTTTCCCGGTGCTGATCGCCTGGTCCGCCGTGACCAACACGGTCGAGTGGCCGGCCATCGTGCTGTTCATGGTGATCTTCCTCTGGACCCCGCCGCACTACTGGCCGCTGTCGATGCGCTACGGCGAGGACTACCGCAACGCCAACGTGCCGATGCTCGGTGCCATCGCCGGTGCAAAGGTCGTGTCCGTCCAGGTGGTCCTGTACGCCTGGGCTATGGTGGCCTGCTCGCTGCTCATGATCCCGGCTGGCAATGCGGGCTGGGTCTACACCGCCATCGCCGTCCTGGCCGGTGCCTGGTTCCTGTACGAGTCCCATGCCCTCTACAACCGGGCGCAGGGTGGGGACCTCTCGGACAAGGGCGCCATGAAGGTCTTCCACGGCTCCATCAGCTACCTGACGCTCCTCTTCATCGCGCTGGCCGTCGACCCGTTCGTCGGCTCGCCGATCATGGGCTAACCCAGCACCCCCCCAACGCGTCCTCAGGTCCTGCGGGTTTTCCCCGGACGCTTCCTCACATCCTGCCGGTTTTCCCCGGACGCTTCCTCACATCCTGCCGGTTTTCCCCGGACGCTTCCTCACATCCTGCCGGTTTTCCCCGGACGCTTCCTCACATCCTGCAGGTTTTCCCCGGACGCTTCCTCACGTCCTGCCGGATGCAGAAACGCCCCTTCACTTTATGAATGGGGCGTTTTCCTTGCCGCAAGCGGCCCACTTGAGGAAGCGTCAGCCGAAGGGCCTGTCAATTATTCGGTGTAACTGTGGCGGCTTCTTTCAGTTCCTCATCCACCGCATCGATTGCAGCGGTTGTCACATCCGTCACTGCGCTCTCCTTCTCCCTCGGGAATTACACCAGAAAATGCACAGTCTCGCCGCAAGCGACGTGACCTGAGGAAGCGTCAGGGGTGAAGCGACGAAAGGTGAGGACGCGTCGGGAATGAAGCGACGGGACCTGAGGACGCGTCGGGAATGAAGCTACCCGACGGGGCTGGAGCGGGCGATGTCGGCGGCGTTGGTTGCCACGGCCATCAGCAGGGCCGCGCCCAGCATGTGGGCTCCCACGAGCAGCGCCGGGATGCCGTTGTAGTACTGCGTGAAGCCAATGACGGCCTGGAGCACGGTGACGCCGAGCAGCATCAGCACGGCCGTCCGGAAGATACCGGAAATGCCGCGGCGGAATACAAAGTACACGGCGAGCAGCGTACCGGCCGTGACCAGGTAGGCGGGCACGGCATGGATGTGCGAGAACAGGTCCCAGTCCAGGTTGTTGCGGGGCGCATTGGCGTCACCCGCGTGCGGTCCGGCGCCGGTAACCACAACGCCCAGCATGACGGCGATCGCGGAGAAGAGCGCGACGGCGGTCATCACCGGCCGCAGGACCCCCGGCAGTGAAGCGAGCGGACGGGTCCGGAATCCGCCGGTCCTTCCGTAGGCCCGGTTGACCAGCAGCGTGGCGAAAACCACCAGCGCCATGGACACCAGGAAGTGCAGGCCCACCACCCACGGGTTCAGCTGGGTGAGCACGGTGATCCCGCCAATGATGGCCTGCGCCGGGATGCTCGCCAGCAGGCCCAGGGCCAGCAGGAACAGGTCCTTGCGCTCCTTGCGCAGGTTCCACAGGTAGACCAGCATGAGCGCTGCGACAGCGGCCAGGGCGAACGTCAGGAGGCGGTTGCCGAACTCGATGAAGCCGTGGATGCCCATCTCGGGGGTATTCACCAGGGAATTGTTCGTGCACCTGGGCCAGGTGGGGCAGCCCAGGCCCGAGGCGGTCAGCCGGACGGCGCCGCCGGTGACCACCAGGACCGTCTGTCCGATCAGGGACAGCACGGCCAGGCGGCGGACGGTCGAATCGACGGTGACGGGCAGCTTGGATGCCAGGCGGCCGACGAACTGGGGGAGGCGCGAAGCCGTGCTCACTTTATTCTCAATTCCATTTGAACCAGCGGATGGCTGCTGCGCCGGCGAGAACCGTCCACATCAGCAGGACAAGGACAGCGTTACCGTTCACGGCGCCATGCAGGAGCGCGTCGCGCAGGCCTTCGCCAAGGGCCCCGGAGGGCAGCAGGTGGACGGTGTCCTGGGCGAGTTCCGGCAGCCGCTGCATGGGGATCACGATGCCGCCCAGGGCGCCGAGGAGGATCCACAGCAGGTTCGTGATGGCCAGCGTGGCCTCGGGCCGGACAGTGCCGGCCACCAGCAGGCCCAGGGCGGTGAATGCGGCAGCCCCGAGGACAAGCAGGCACAGGCCGGGCAGCACGCCCAGCGGATTCGGCTGCCAGCCGAGGGGAAAAGCGACGGCGCCCACGATGACCACCTGGATCACCAGGACGGCCAGGACCGCCAGGATCTTCCCGGCGATGAGGCCGACCCGTCCCAGCGGCGTGGTGGACAGGAACCGCAGCACGCCATACCGGCGGTCGAAGCCGGTGGCGATGCCCTGACCGGTGAACGCCGTGGACATGGCACAGAGCGCGAGGATGCCGGGGACGGCAACATTGACCCGGCTATCCCCGATGCCGTCGAGCAGCGGGGTGACCGTCAGTCCGATCAGGGCAAGGAGCGGCAGGACTACGGCCAGGATCAGCTGCTCGCCGTTCCGGAGCATGGTGGCGGCCTCGTATTTGCCCTGCAGCAGGATCCGGCGGAGCAGGGGAGCAGGCGCGCTGCCCGTGGCTGTCGTCATCGGATTTCCCTTCCGGAAATGTCAAGGAATACATCTTCGAGGCTCCGGGCCTCCATGCTCAGCGAGCCCGGCATGATGCTGTGGTGTGCCCACCACGCCGTCAGCGCGGCAAGGTCCTCGGGGGTCAGCGCCCCGGTGGCCGTGTAGCTGCCGGAGCGGGTCTCGCGGATCTCGATCTCGGCAGGCAGCACGTCGGTGAAGTCCAGCCCCGGCAGTGCCTCGAAGTGCAGGGTCCGGATGTGGTCCCTGTGGGGCGTCTCCGGCATGTTGTGCTGGAGCAGCTGGGCCACGGTGCCCTCCGCAACATTCCTGCCGGCGTCGATGATGTAAACGTAATCGGCCAGGCGCTGCGCATCATCCATGAGATGGGTTGTGAGGATGATCCCCATCCCGCCATCCCGGAGTTCGGCGATCAGTTCGAAGACCAGCTGGCGGGATTGCGGGTCCAGCCCGGCACTCGGTTCGTCCAGGAACAGGACCTCGGGGTTGCCAATCAGGGCGGCGGCGAGGGCCAGCCGCTGCTTCTGTCCGCCGGACAGCCGGCGGACATTGGTCCGGCTAAAGGTGTCGATGCCCAGCCGCTGCACCAGCTCATCCAGCGGCCTGGGATTGCGGTACATGCCGGCAATGTGGCGGAGCAGGGGAATCGGACGGGCCGACGGCGGGAGGCCGCCGTCCTGGAGCATGACGCCGACGCGGGCGCGCAGTTCCGCACCGGCCGTGCCGGGATCGGCGCCAAGCAGCGTAATCGTTCCGCCCGTGCGCCTTTGGAGCCCCTGGGCGCATTCGATAGTGGTAGTCTTGCCGGCACCGTTGGCTCCGAGCAGCGCCGTGACCTCGCCGCGGCCGGCAACGAGTGAGACGTCGCTCACCACCCTGAGCATCTTGCCATCGAGGGTGGGGAGCGGACCGACGTCCTTGATGAGCCCGTCGATGGTCAATACGGGGGATTTGGGGGATCGCACCCCAGCATTCTACGTGAAGTAGTACTGTCACCGGTGAGACGATGGACCGGGCCCGCGGGTTGCCGCAGGTCAGCCTTGCCTTACTGGAAGGCAGCAATAAATTACGACATGATTGTGTTGTGTATTCCATGACCAATACCACTTCCGCGCCTTTGGCCGGGCAGAGCGCGCCAACCGGTGCGCTGCGCGGTGGCCAACGTGCTGCCCTGGCATCAGTGCCGGCCGCGGCCGACACTGACGAGCGCACGCGCGACCGCGTTCTCAGCGCCGTCCTGGAGCACGGGCCGGTCAGCGCCGCGGAACTGGGCGACCTGCTCGGGTTCACCCCGGCCGCCGTCCGCCGCCACCTGGACCACCTGTCCCGCGCGGGCGTCATTGAGGTCAAGCGCGTTGCACGCGCAGGAGCCGGTGCCGGCCGCCCCGCCCGCCGCTACGTCCTCAGCTCCCAGGGCCAGTCCTCACTGGGCGACGACTATCTGAACATTGCCAGCCTGGCGCTCAAGCAGCTCGGCGCGGTGGCGGGGGATGAAGCCGTCCGCCAGTTCGCCGTCGAGCGTTTCGCGGAGATGGAACGCCGCTACGCCCCTGAGGTGGAAGCGGCCGGAACGGATATCACCGCCCGCGCACAGGCCCTGTCCGCCGCCCTGTCCCGGGACGGCTTCGTCGCCTCCACTGCCTCGATCGAAGCCAAGGCCCCCCTGCCCGCCGCGCTGTCCAGCGTCCAGCTGTGCCAGGGCCACTGCCCCATCCAGCAGCTGGCCACCCAGTTTCCCGTCTTCTGCGACGCGGAAACGGAAATGTTTTCGCGCCTCGTCGGTGTCGATGTCCGCAGGCTTTCCACGCTCGCACGCGGCGGACACGTCTGCACCACCCACATACCTACAGGCCGTCCGGCCATATCGGTGGCGGAGGCCGCCGGCAGCCAACCGGACAACCTGAACGAAGTATCCAACCATCTGCAAGAAAGGCCGTGATGACGGACCAACTATCAGAGAAGACGGTTGCCGAGACTGCTGTGATTTCGGAGATTCTGGAAAAGAATCCCGAGCTCCACGGAATCGGCACCTACGAGTACGGCTGGGCCGACAAGAACGACGTCGGTGCCAACGCACGCCGTGGCCTCAACGAGGACGTCGTCCGCGACATCTCGGCCAAGAAGAGCGAGCCGGAATGGATGCTCGACCTTCGCCTTAAGGGTCTGAAGTACTTCGACCGCAAGCCCATGCCCACCTGGGGTGCGGACCTCTCCGGCATCGACTTCGACAACATCAAGTACTTCGTGCGCTCCACGGAGAAGCAGGCCGCCACCTGGGAAGACCTTCCCGAGGACATCCGGAACACGTACGAGAAGCTCGGCATCCCGGAAGCGGAGCGCAGCCGCCTGGTATCCGGCGTGGCAGCCCAGTACGAGTCCGAAGTGGTCTACCACCAGATCCGCGAGGACCTTGAGGCCCAGGGCGTCATCTTCCTGGACACGGACACCGCGCTGCGCGAGCACCCGGAGATCTTCCAGGAATACTTCGGCACCATCATTCCGGTGGGCGACAACAAGTTCGCCTCGCTGAACACGGCCGTATGGTCCGGCGGTTCCTTCGTGTACGTGCCCAAGGGCGTGCACGTCGACATCCCGCTGCAGGCCTACTTCCGCATCAACACGGAAAACATGGGCCAGTTCGAGCGCACGCTGATCATCGCGGACGAGGACTCCTACGTCCACTACATCGAGGGCTGCACCGCCCCGATCTACACCTCGGACTCGCTGCACTCCGCCGTCGTGGAAATCGTGGTCAAGAAGGGCGCCCGCGTCCGTTACACCACCATCCAGAACTGGTCCAACAACGTGTACAACCTGGTGACCAAGCGCGCGATCTGCGAAGAAGGCGCCACCATGGAGTGGATCGATGGCAACATCGGTTCCAAGGTCACCATGAAGTACCCGGCCGTCTACCTCACGGGCGAGCACGCCAAGGGCGAGACCCTGTCCATCGCGTTCGCCGGCGAAGGCCAGCACCAGGACACCGGCTCCAAGATGGTCCACATCGCGCCGAACACCAAGAGCTCCATCATCTCCAAGTCCGTGGCCCGCGGCGGCGGACGCGCGGCGTACCGCGGCCTCGTCCAGATCCGCGAAGGCGCCAAGCACTCGGCCAACACGGTGCGATGCGACGCCCTGCTGGTGGACACCATCAGCCGCTCGGACACCTACCCTTACATCGACATCCGCGAGGATGACGTCCAGCTGGGTCACGAGGCTACTGTCTCGCGCGTTTCCGAGGAACAGCTCTTCTACCTCATGTCCCGCGGCATGCGCGAAGACGAAGCCATGGCCATGATCGTGCGCGGCTTCATCGAGCCGATCGCCCGCGAGCTGCCGATGGAATACGCCCTCGAGCTGAACCGCCTCATTGAACTCCAGATGGAAGGATCCGTCGGTTAATGACTGCCGAAATTACTACTGAAAAGGCCCGCATCGGAGCGCCTTCCATCGCAGGCTTCACCGAGGAAGGCGAGGGCCTGGTTTCCGCCAAGGTGGACCACAGCCACAACCACGGCCTCACCGTGATGTCCTCCCGCGCCGAGCGCCTCACGAGCTTCGACGTCGCTGACTTCGCGCTGCCCACCGGCCGCGAGGAAGAGTGGCGCTTCAGCCCGGTCCGCGGGCTGGCCAACCTACTCTCCGACGCAGCGTCGGACGGCGAAGCGGCCGCGTTCACCGTGGAAGCCCCCGAAGGCTATGTCCGCGGCAGCCTGGCACAGGGAGCCGCCCCGCGCGGAACCGTGCTGACCCCGGCCGACCGGGCCGCCGTCGTCGGCTCAGCAAACACCGACGAGGCCCTGCACGTGGTCATCCCGGCGGAAGCCGAACCGGCTGAGCCGGTGCGGATCCTGGTCCACGGCGCGGGCGCCGGCCGCCGCTCCAACGCACACTACGTGCTGGAAGCCGGGGCCAACTCTCGCAGCGTGGTGATCCTGGAGCACACCGGTGCCGCCGACCACAACGGCAACCTGGAAGTCATCGTTGGCGAGGGCGCAAAGCTCACCGTGATCTCGGTGCAGCTTTGGGAAGACGACGCCAAGCACCTCGCACAGCACGACGCGCAGGTGGGCAAGGACGCTGTGTACAAGCACATCGCCGTGTCCCTCGGCGGATCCATCGTGCGCCTGAACTCAAACGTCCGCTTTGCGGGTGAAGGCGCCGAGGCCGAGCTGCTGGGCCTGTACTTCGCCGACGCCGGGCAGCACCTGGAGCACCGGTCCTTCGTTGACCACAACGTGGCCAACTGCAAGTCCAACGTGCTGTACAAGGGCGCCCTGCAAGGCAAGAACGCGCACACCGTATGGGTCGGCGACGTCCTGATCCAGAAGCAGGCCCTGGGCACCGACTCCTACGAGAAAAACCAGAACCTCGTGCTGACGGACGGCTGCCGGGCCGACTCTGTTCCGAACCTCGAGATCGAGACTGGTCTCATCGAGGGCGCCGGACACGCGAGCTCCACCGGGCGTTTTGACGACGAACACCTGTTCTACCTCATGGCACGCGGCATTCCGGAAGAGGTTGCGCGGCGGCTTGTCGTGCGCGGCTTCCTCAACGAGATCATCCAGCAGATCAAGGTCCCGGCCCTCGAAGAGCGCCTGACCGAGGCTGTTGAGCGTGAACTCGCCGCGACCGAGAATTAAGCAGCCCCGGAAAGTACAGGACAACGGATGACTGAACAGCCAAAGGGCGAGCTCGTCTGCAACGTGAACGAGATCCAGCCCAAGCAGGCCCTGCGGATCCTGATCGATGACTTCCCCGTCGCGATCGTCAAGGACTCCATGGGAGAGATCCACGCTATCGGCGACACCTGCTCGCACGCGGACATCTCCCTCTCGGAGGGAGAGGTCGAGGGCTGTGCCATCGAATGCTGGGGCCACGGGTCGCAGTTCGACCTGCGCACCGGCGAACCTCTCCAGCTGCCGGCCTACGACCCCGTGCCCGTGTTCGCGGTGGAGATCGTCGGGGACGAGGTCTACGTGGACTTCACCAACGTCCTCAACGGCGCCGAAACCCCGAACTTCAGCTAGCCCGGCCTGTACCAGAACTAAACAACTTCCAGACCAAAAGACCGCACCGCCGCCCCAACGGCGCGGTGCAGAGGAGAACAAGACACATGTCTACTCTTGAGATCAAGGACCTGCACGTCAGCATCGACACCGAGCAGGGCACCAAGGAGATCCTGAAGGGCGTCAGCCTGACCATCCGCACCGGTGAGACCCACGCCATCATGGGCCCCAACGGTTCGGGCAAGTCCACGCTGGCGTCGACCATCGCCGGCCACCCGCGCTACAACGTCACCGGCGGCACCATCACGCTGGACGGCGAAGACGTCCTCGCCATGAGCGTTGACGAGCGTGCACGCGCCGGCCTCTTCCTTGCCATGCAGTACCCGGTGGAGGTTCCCGGCGTCACCATGACTAACTTCCTGCGGACTGCCAAGACCGCCATCGACGGCCAGGCGCCGGCGCTGCGTACGTGGACCAAAGACGTCAAGGCCGCCATGCAGCAGCTGCGCATCGATGCGGACTTCGCGCAGCGCAACGTCAACGAGGGCTTCTCGGGCGGCGAAAAGAAGCGCGTGGAGATCCTCCAGCTCGAGCTCTTCAAGCCCAAGTTCGCCGTGCTTGACGAGACCGACTCCGGCCTGGATGTCGACGCCCTGAAGATCGTCTCGGAAGGCGTCAACCGCGCCCACGCCGAAGGCAACATGGGCACCATGCTCATCACGCACTACACGCGCATCCTGCGCTACATCAAGCCCGAGTTCGTCCACGTCTTCG
Source organism: Arthrobacter globiformis (assembly GCF_030817195.1). Taxonomy (NCBI): domain Bacteria; kingdom Bacillati; phylum Actinomycetota; class Actinomycetes; order Micrococcales; family Micrococcaceae; genus Arthrobacter; species Arthrobacter globiformis. Next base: position 3,078,757 of record NZ_JAUSYZ010000001.1, read on the forward strand.
TTGACGGCCAGATTGTTGAAGAAGGCGGCCCGGAGCTCGCCGACCGTCTCGAAGAAGAAGGCTACGACCGCTACGCCAAGGGCGCGGGCGCAGCCTCGATCGCTGCCGCCGCAGCCCAGGCCTAGTAAGGACACGCCATGACAGAAATCGACGCAGCCCGGACCGGGCTGGAGGATGTCGAAGAGGCACTCAAGGATGTCATCGACCCCGAGCTCGGGGTTAACATCGTGGACTTGGGGCTGCTGTACGGCCTGAAGTACTCGGAGGACGACGGCGCACTGCTGATCGACATGACCCTCACCACGGCCGCCTGTCCGCTGACCGACGTGCTCGAGGAGCAGGTCGGCAAGGCGCTTGACGGCGTCGTGGACGAGTGGCGCCTGAACTGGGTGTGGATGCCGCCATGGGGTCCGGAGCGGATCACCGACGACGGCAAGGACCAGATGCGGGCCCTCGGCTTCAACATCTGAAAATCACGGCGGCCGGTCACCTTCCCAGCGAAGGTGGCCGGCCGCCGTCGTTCCCCACCGGCCCCTAACCTCGCAAGCTCGGCCAGGGAACCCCGCCGGCGTGGGCCCACCTCATCGATTGCTCCATAAACGCCCTTCTGACCGTTCAAAAGGGCACTTACGGAGCAGTCGGTGGGGGTTAAAGTGTCGCGGCGCTGAACGTGTCACACTGGTTGATGTCGCCGGTTTTGTAGCCCTGGTAGAACCACTTCTGCCGCTGCGCGCTGGACCCGTGCGTCCAGCCCTCGGGATTGACGCGGCCCGTGGCGGCCTTCTGGATCCGGTCATCGCCGACGGCGGAGGCAGCCGACAGCGCGTCGTTCAGGTCCTTCTGCGTGAGCGGCTCAAGGAACGGCTTGCCGGTCTTCGGGTCCTTCTGCGTGGTGGCGTACCGCGTCCAGAGCCCGGCGTAGCAGTCGGCCTGGAGCTCCACCCTGACAGCGCCGGAATCCGCGCCCTGCGGATCCTGCTGCGCCTTGTCCAGATCTCCGAGGATGTTCTGGATGTGGTGGCCGAACTCATGTGCCACCACGTATTCCTGGGCCAGCGGGCCGCCCGAGGAGCCGAAGCGGGTCACGAGGTCTTGGAAGAACCCGGGATCGAAGTAGGCCGTGGTGTCCGGCGGGCAGTAGAACGGGCCCACCTCGGACGTGGCCGTGCCGCAGCCGGTGCGGGTGGCGCCCTCGAACAGCACAGTCTTCGGCCGCGGGTACTTCACGTTGTAGTCGGCGAGATAGGCCGGCCAGAACACGTTGAGGCTGTTCACCGTCCCGGCAATCCGGCAGTCGAGGTCCTTGTCGGCGTCGGAACCCAGCTTGCACTGAGTGAGGGCCGTTCCCGTGCTCTGGGCGGGCTGTTCCTCGCCGGTGCCCAGGAGTCCGCCCAGCAGCTGCGGGTTGATACCGAACAGGGCCGCAAGGAGCAGGACGACACCGCCGCCGATGCCTCCGCCGATCTTTGTTCCGCGGCCAACTCCACCGCCGCGCCGGTCTTCCACCTGTGATGGGTCCAGCTCGACCCCGTCATTGAAACTCATGTTGTCACAATAGTCTTTGCCACAGGGCCGTGGCCGGTTCAGGCCGGTAAAGTTGGTCCGATGCCTTTTCTCAACAACCTTCAGCGCTGGGCCGACGAACGCCCCGACGACACCGCCGTCGTCGTGGCCGGAAAACGGCTCAGCTGGGCCGAACTGCGCGACGGTGCGCAGGCCGCTGCAGCCCGCAGCACGGCTCCGGTCACAGTCCTCGCCCAGCCCAATTCCACCCGGTTCGCGGTTGATTTCGCCGCTGCCGTAGCCGGTGACCGCCAGTGCGCGGTCCTGGACCCCACGTGGCCAGAATCGCTGCGGGACGAGATCGTTCAGCGGCTCGGCAGCGGGGTTAATCCCGTGCCTGGGAACGCCGGCATTGAATTGGCGGACGGGGATCCAGCGGCCTCATTCCTCATCGGCCTGACCTCCGGCACCACCTCCGTGCCCAAGGCGTTCACCCGCTCCCGGCGCTCCTGGCAGCAGTCCTTCGAAGCCTCCATGGAGTTTTTCGGGCTCAGCCAGCAGGACAAAACCCTGGCGCCGGGTCCGCTGGCTGCCAGCCTCAACCTCTATGCCCTGGCCGAGTGCCTCTACGCCGGCTCTGAGTTCCACACGCTCGAGTCCTTCGACGTCGGCGATGTCCACGCCGCCATCACCCACGACGGGATCACCCGGCTGGTGCTGGTACCCACCATGCTGCGGCTGCTCAGCGAACGCGGCCTGCTGGGCTGCGTGGACGCGTCAGGCGTCCGGACCATCATCTGTGCCGGCTCGAAGCTGGATGCGCGCACGCTCGAGGCGGCCCGCCGGTGGGCCCCGCACGCCACCATCTTCGAGTACTACGGCGCGTCGGAGCTGAGTTTCGTCTCCGGCGCGGGGCTTGCCGCGGGGGAACCGTTCGCCGCCGGAAGCACCGCGATCGGCCGGCCGTTTCCGGGCGTCGAGGTGCGCATCCTTGACGACTCCGGGGCCGAGCTGCCCGACGGGGCGGCAGGCAACATCAGTGTCCAAAGCGGCATGGTCAGCAACGGCTACCTCTGGGGCGACGACGGCCAGGCGCTGCGCTGCTTCGACGGCTGGTTCACCGTGGGGGACCAGGGCTACCTGTCCGGCGGGGTGCTGCACATCCTCGGTCGGCGGGCTGACATGATCATCACCGCAGGCAAGAACGTTTACCCGCACGAGGTGGAGCTGGCGCTGTCCTCGGTGCCGGGAGTCGCGTCGGCGATTGCCGCCGGCATGGACGATGACCTCCGCGGCCAGCGCGTGGTGGCCGGCATTGTCCCGTCCCATGGCGGGGTTACGGCGACGCAGCTCAAGACCGGCCTGGAGGACGTCCTGGCCAAGGACAAGCGGCCGCTGCAGTACTACGCCCTCGACGAGCTTCCAGTGACGGACCGTGGAAAGGTCAGCCGCCGGCTCCTGCTCGACTGGATCGCAGCCCGCGACAGCCGGGTCCGGCACCTTGTCTAAGAGCACCGAGCCCAGCCCGGGGCCCGGATGCCGGGGCTTCCAGCTCCCGGACGACCGGCAGCCGGTGATCATCGCCGCGCTGCGCACACCCGTCTGCCGGGCGAATGGCGCGCTAAAGCACCTGCGCTCCCACGAGCTGCTGGCCCCGGTCCTCACCGCACTGCTTGCCGAAACGGGAGTGGACGCGGGTGAGGTCGCAGACGTCGTCATCGGCAACGCGGTGGGTGCCGGCGGCAACGTCGCGCGGCTCGCGGCCCTTGAAGCCGGCCTGCCCGTCACCGTTCCCGGCCTTACCGTCGACCGGCAATGCGGCTCCGGCCTGGACGCCATCGTCCTCGCCTCGCAGCTTGTCGCCGCCGGTGGCGGCACCTACCTTGCCGGCGGCGTCGAAAGCATCAGCACAGCGCCCCTTCGCGCGCACCGGGACGACGACGGCGAGCCCGCCTTCTTCAGCCGCGCCCAGTTTGCGCCGCACAGCCACGGCGACCCGGACATGGGCGTCGCGGCCGAGAATGTGGCACGGGAGTATGGCATCAGCCGCGCCCGGCAGGACGAGTTTGCGCTGCGCAGCCACCGCAGGGCAGTGGCCGCGCAGGCCAAGGGCACGTTTGCCGGTGAGACCGTGGCGCTGCCGGCTGCTGCTGGATCAGGGCCAGCCGCTTTGGGCGCAGTGACCACCGACGACGGTCCGCGCCCCAAACTCAGCGAAGCCCTCATGGCCCGGTTCCCCGCAGCGTTCGTGGAGTCCGGGACCGTCACCGCCGGAAACTCGTGTTTCGACGCGGACGGCGCCGCCGCCGTCGTCATCACCTCCCTGGCCAGGGCCCGGGAACTGGGCGCTGCCGACGGGCTGGCCGTGCTGGGCACGGAGACGGCGGGAGTGGAGCCGCAGCTGCTGGGCGTAGGTGCCGCAGCGGCCGCCTCAAGGCTGCTGGCATCGCAGGCAGTGGACGCCGCGGACGTGGACCTCGTGGAGTTCAACGAGGCCTTCGCCTCGCAGACCCTCGCTTGCCTGGACCACCTGGGGATTGACGCCCTCCGGGCCAACGCCGACGGCGGTGCGCTGGCTCTGGGGCATGCCTACGGCGCGTCCGGGGCGGTACTGGTCACCCGGCTCCTGGCGCAGGCCCGCCAGGAACCGGGCCAGATAGCGGCAGCCCGGGAACGCCTCGCCCTGGCGATGATCAGCATCGCCGGCGGCATGGGCACCGCGGCGCTGCTCCGCCACATCCGGCTGTAGACGGGACGGAAGCAGCCAAGAACCACCGGGGACCGTAGCGCTACAGAGCCGCCGGGTCCGGGAACAGTTGCTGCCGGAGGTCCTTCTTGCGGATCTTCCCACTGGCCGTGCGCGGCATGTCGTCGACGAACACCACCGTCTTGGGGATCTTGTAGCGCGCGAGCCGGCCGTCGAGGTGTGCCCGGACCTGCTGTTCGGTCAGGCTGGCACCCTCGCGGACCACCACAACGGCGCGCGGCACTTCACCCCATTTGTCGTCCGGAACACCGATCACCGCGACACTCCCCACGGCGTCGATCTCGGCGATGGCCTGCTCCACCTCGGCCGGGTAGATGTTCTCGCCGCCGGAAATGATCATGTCCTTGAGCCGGTCCGAAACAAAGACAAACCCGTCCTGGTCCCGGTAGCCCATGTCTCCGGACTTGAACCAGCCGCCGTCGGCGTAGGACCCGGCGGTGGCGTCCGGCCGGTTCCAGTATTCGCGGATGACATTGGGGCCCTTGATCTGGATTTCGCCCACGGTGCCCTGCTGGACCGGACCGCCGGCGGGGTCGGCGATCCGCACTTCGGTGAAGAAGTGCGGCAGGCCGGAGGAGCCTGCCTTGTCCCGGGACCGGGAGGCGGGCAGGGTGGTGGCACCCGGGGCGGTTTCCGTCATGCCGTAGCCGTTCGAGAAACGCAGTCCCCGGGCCTCGTAGGCTTCCAGGACCCGCAGGGGGACGGCGGACCCGCCGCAGGTGAGCTTGTTCAGGGAGGTGATGTCCGACGTCGGCCATTCCGGATGCTCGCAGAGCATCTGGTAGGTGGTGGGCACCCCGCTGATGGTGGTCACCCGGTGGCGTTCGATGAGCTGCAGGGTCCGCTGCGGATCGAACCTGGGCTCGAGGATCACGGTTCCGCCCTTGAGCAGGGTGGGCAGGACACCCATGTCCAGCGACGCCACGTGGAACATCGGGGAGATCATCAAGGCAACGTCGGTGGAGGCGAAGTCGAAATCGGTGATGACGTTGATGCAGTTCCAGGTGATGTTTCCGTGCGTGAGCAGGGCGCCTTTGGGGTTGCCGGTGGTTCCGGACGTGTAAAGGATCATGGCGCCGTCGTCCAGGGTGACCGGCTCGTCCATGGGCTCGCTGCTGCCCGATGCCACGACGGCTTCATAGTCCTCGGCTGCTGCATGCGCGTTGGGCACGGGACCGTTGCCAACCCCCGTGCCATCCCCGACGGCGATAAGCCGTCTGAGCGCTGTCCCCTCGGCAGCCGCCCGGGCCAGGGTACCCAAGTCCCCGGCGTAGACCAAAGCGGCGGCGGAGCAGTCCTCCAGCTGGAACCTGATTTCCGGCGGTGCGAGCCGGGTGTTCAGGGGAACGAAGATCGCGCCCAGCTGGCCGCACGCGAAGAGGGTCTCCAGGAAGGCGGGGTGGTTCTCGCCGAGGTAGGCCACCCTGTCGCCCCTGGCCACGCCGCGGTCCCGCAGGGCGTTGGCGAGCCGGCAGCTGCGGTCGGCGAACTGTTCATAGCTGAGTTTCCGGTCCCCGGCGATGAGCGCCGTCTTGTCCCCGGATTTCGGGCGGCGCCGTTGCAGCCACGAGCCGATGCCAAAATTTTCCATCGAGCATCCTTTCTTGTCTCAAACTAGTCCTTGCGCGGCTGCTTAGAGCCGGGCGGACTCCAAATCGTTGTTCTTGGGTTCCCGGGTAAGCAGGATGAAGATGATGGACACCACGGACATTCCGGCCAGGTACAGGGCCACGGAGCCGGTGTTCTGGCCCGAGTCCTTGAAAATCTGCGCCACGATGCCGGGCGTGAAGCCCGCACCCAGAAGCGTTGCAAGCTGGTAGCCGAGGGACGCGCCGGTGTAGCGGGAGGTGGTGGCGAACTGTTCGGAGACGAACGCCGCCATGGGTCCAAACAGGGTGGAGTGGATCATCAGCCCGATAGTGAAGGCCACGAAGATCAGGAAGATGTTGTTCGAGGACAGCAGCTGGAACATCGGCACGAGGTAGAGGATGAAGAGGACCAGCCCGCCGATCATCACCGGCCGGCGGCCCAGCCGGTCCGAGAGCCTGCCGCCCAGGACCACGAACGCAATGGAGATGAGCGAGGCGGCGGCGAAGGCGTACAGCACGCCCTGCCGTTCGGCGCCCTTGGAGACGGCGAAGGTCACCGAGAAGGTTGCCATCACCACCTGCAGGGCAAAGCCGGCGGCTCCGGCGAGCATGGTGAAGACCAGCGTCCGGGGGCGGCGCAGGACCTGCAGCAGGGGAAAGCGCGCGGCCGCGGTGCCGGTGGAGTCCTTGCTCTTTGCCAGCGCTTCCTGCTCGATGGCCGCCCTGAAGATGGGGCTCTCGGAGACCTTGAGCCGGACGAACATCCCGACGATCAACAGGACGAACGAGAGCAGGAACGGCACCCGCCAGCCCCAAGAGAGAAACTGCTCGTTGGGCAGGGCGGCGAAGGCGCCCATGATGAGGGTGCCCAGGACGGCTCCCGAGGGTGCGCCCGCGTTGACGAAGGAGGCCGCGAAGCCGCGCCGTCCGGACTCGGAATGCTCCAGTGCCATCAACGCCGCTCCGCCCCATTCGCCGCCCACGGCGATGCCCTGGAACACGCGGAGGATCACCAGCAGGACGGCGCCCCACGGGCCGGCCACCGAAGCGTCGGGAATGACGCCGATCAGGGTGGAGGCCACGCCCATGACCGCCATGGAAACGATCAGCATCCCCTTGCGGCCCACCCTGTCACCGAAGTGTCCGAAGATGATGCCGCCGAGGGGCCGGGCCACATAGCCGGCGGCGAAGGTCCCGTAGGCGGCCACAACGCCCACCCAGTCGTCGAGCCCGGAGAAGAAGACTTTAGGGAAGACCACCGCGGCGGCGGTGGCGTAGAGCAGGAAGTCGTAGTACTCGATGGTGCTGCCCAGATAGCTGGAGGCGATGACGGTGCGGGCTTCCCTGCGCCGGGCCGTCACATCCATGGTCTGAAGCTGCGAAGTTTGGGACATCGTTGTTCCTTACTGCACGTGCGGGTGGGGGGAGGTTTACAGAAGCGGGCTACTTGTAGGAACGGCTTACTTGTAGAAGCGGGCGAGGAATTCGGCCACGACGGCGGGGCGCTCCTGGCCTTCAATCTCGATGGTGTTGGACACCTTGATCTGGGCGCCGCCCTTGACCTCGGTAACCTCGGCGATGGTGGCCCGCATGCGGATCCGGGAACCCACCTTCACCGGGGACGTGAACCGGACCTTGTCCAGGCCGTAGTTGACCTTGGTGGTGACGCCGTCGACGTCGAACAGCTCGCCCCAGAACGGGATGATGAGCGAGAGCGTGAGGAAGCCGTGCGCGATCGGGGCGCCGAACGGGCCGTCCTTGGCGCGCACGGGGTCCACGTGGATCCACTGGTCGTCGCCCGTGGCGTCGGCGAATTTGTTGATCTGTTCCTGGGTGATTTCGCGGTATTCCGTGACGCCGAGGTCGGTGCCGGCGAGGGTGAGCAGTTTGTCGAAGTCGACGACGAGGTTGGGCATGTGATGCCTCCTTGGGTGATGGTTTTCGGTTGCTTTGGGGTTGCGGAAGTCCGACGGCGGTGCGGTGCTGCCGCCGTCGGGTTTGGGTTGGTGGTGCTTCAGTTAGCGGGTGAAGGCACTTTCGCCGGTGAGGGCGCGGCCGATGATGAGGGCGTTGATGTCGTGGGTGCCTTCGTAGGAATAGACGGCTTCGGCGTCGGCGTGGAAACGGGCGACGTCGGCGGCGAGCGTGATGCCGTTGCCGCCCACCACTTCGCGGGCCAGTGCGACGGTGTCGCGCATGAACAGGCTGGTCTGCATCTTGGCCAGGGCGGAGTCCTGGTCCCGATAGATGCCCTTGGCCTGCTGTTCGGTCAGCCGGACCACGAGGGACAGGCTGGCCGTGATGTTGCCGAGCATCCGGGCGAGCTTTTCCTGGACCAGCTGGAAGGAGCCGAGCGGGCGGCCGAACTGGCTGCGCCCGGTGACGTACCGGAGGGCCGCTTCGAATGCCCCGGCCTGGATGCCGGTGGCGATCCAGGCGACGTCCGAGCGCATCGCCCGGAGCATCGCTGCGACATCGCGGAACGAGTTCACGTTGTGCAGCCGCATGGCTTCGGGCACGCGCACGCCGTCGAGCGTGATGTGGGCATTCTGCATCATCCGCAGCGAGGTCTTCCCGTGGATCTTTTCCAGGGAGACGCCGTCCGCGGTCCTGTCCACGACGAAGGCTTTGACCTGTCCGTCGGCGGTGTCGCGGGCGAACACGGCAAGGACGTCCGCGGTAGAGGCACCGCCGATCCAGCGCTTGGCACCGTCCAGAATCCAGCTGCCGTCGCTTTCCCGGCGGGCCGTGGTGGACAGGCCGCCGGCGATGTCCGAGCCGTGCTCGGGCTCGGTCAGGGAGAAGACGCCTTTGAACGAGAAGTCGATGACCTTCGGCATCCACTCGGCCTGCTGCTCCGTCGAGGCGCCCACCCGGATGGCGGTGCGGAACAGGCCCGCCTGGGCGGTGTACCAGGTGGCCAGCGACGCGTCAGTGCGGGCGAGCTCGAAGATCCGGAAGCCCTGGTAGATGCCGCGGGCGGGCGCCTGGAATGGCTCCATGAGATTGAGGTCGATGAGCGGCTGCGCCAGCTGCTCCGGGAATTCGCCGCGCTCCCAGTAGTCGGCCAGCAGGGGCTTGGCCTGGCGGTCCAGGAAGTCCCGGAGCCGTGCGAGGACCTGGCGCTCCTCGACTGTGAGGAGCGCTTCGGCGTCGTACCAGTCAGCCACCGCGTAGAGCCGGTCCTGCGCTGCCGTCCCGCCGTCCTGCCCGATGTCCTCTTGCGTTTGGGCACCTAAGGCGGCTGCCGCCGTCGTCGTCATCTCAGGCCCCCAAACCGAGAAGCCGGACGGCGTTGTGCTTGAGGATCTTCGGCCGCACCTCGTCCTTCAGGGGCAGGTCCGCGAAGGCACCCAGCCACTTCTGCGGCGTGATGAGCGGGAAATCAGTGCCGAAGAGGACCTTGTCCTGCAGGAACGAGTTGGACGCCTTCACCAGCGACTCCGGGAAGTATTTGGGCGACCAGCCGGAGAGGTCGATGAACACATTCGCCTTGTGCGTGGCGATGGAGTTGGCCTCGTCCTGCCAGGGCACCGAGGGGTGGGCCATGATGATCTGCAGCCCCGGGAAATCTGCGGCAACGGCGTCCAGCAGCAGCGGGTTGGAGTAGGCAAGCTTGATGCCGTATCCGCCGGGCAGCCCGGCGCCCATGCCGTTCTGCCCGGTGTGGAAAATGGCGGGCAGGCCAAGTTCCTGGAGCGTTTCCCAAAGCGGGTAGAAGCGCTCGTTGGAGGGGTCGAAGCCCTGCAGGCTGGGGTGGAACTTGAAGCCCCGGGCGCCCAGTTCAACGCCCTGGTGCTTGGCGCCGGCGATCGCGTCCTCGCCGGTGCGGGGGTCGACGCTGCCAAAGGGGATGAGGACGTCGTTGTTCCGGGCGGCGCCGGCGATCAGTTCGGGAATGCTGTTGGGCTCGTGCTTGAGCTGGGTCCGCGCGTCCACGGTGAAGACGACGGCGGCCATGTTCAGTTCGCGGTAGACCTCGGCGATGCGGTCCAGGGACGGGGTGCGGTCCTCGGCCTTGAAGTACTTCGCCGAGGCCTCGGTCAGGGCTTCAGGCAGGGAGCCGTGGCCGCAGCTGTCCACTTCGAGGTGAACGTGCATGTCGATCGCGTCGAGCTTTGCAGCATCGATGCCCGGTTCATAGCGGGTGGTGGCCATGTCAGCGGACCTGCGCCGGTTCGGGCTGGACGGGTTCGGGCTGGACCGGCCGGGACTCGGGCTGCAGCTCTGCCGGGAGCGGCAGGAACTCCTCACCAACGCTCTGCAGGGTTTCCTGGTTGAAGAGGGTTCCGGCCTTCCCGCGCAGCGCCTCGTAGCTCCAGCCGCCGTCGCGGTATTCGGTGGTGGCCGCGGTCGGGTGCGTCCAGACCTGCAGGCGGTCCCCGCCCGCGCCGATGGCCTGGCCGGTGATGCCGGCGGCCTCGTCGGAGGCAAGGAAGGCAATCAGGCCGGCCACGTCGTCGGCCGTTCCGAAGCCCAGGTCGTGGCGGAAGAAGGACGGCATGGTCTCCCCGCGCTCGTCCGCCTCCACAGCCTTCTGAAAGTAGGGGACTGTCTTGGTCATGGCGGTGGCGGCCACCGGGATGACGGCGTTGGCGGTGACGCCTGCCTTCTTCATTTCCAGGGCCCATGTCCGCACCATGCCGACGATGCCGGCCTTGGCAGCCGCGTAGTTGGTCTGGCCGAAGGTGCCGCGCTGGCCGGTAGGGGAGCCGATGGTGATGATGCGGCCGGAAACGCCATTTTCCTTGAAGTAGGCGAAGGCCTCGCGGACACAGGTGAAGGTGCCGCGGAGGTGGACGTTGATGACGGCGTCGAAGTCCTCGTCGGTCATCTTCAGCAGGCTCTTGTCGCGGAGGATGCCCGCGTTGGTGACCAGGATGTCGAGGCGGCCAAAGGCGTTGACCGCGGCCTGGACCAGTTGCTTGGCAACCTCCGAGCTGCCGACGGGAGCGACGACGGCGGCCGCCTTACCGCCGTCGGCCTCGATGGTCCGGACGGCTTCCGCCGCGACGTCGGCGTCAACGTCGTTGATGACGACGGCGGCGCCTTGGCGGGCGAGTTCCCGGGCATAGGCCAGGCCCAGCCCCCGGCCGCTCCCTGTGACGATTGCTACTTTGCCTGACAGGCTCATTGCTGCTCCTTTGCTAGCCGATCGTGCATCCTTGCCTCCGGCATGGGATGCTGTTCTGTATCAATGAAAATCTGGATAGTTGAAAATGTCAATGATTAATTTCGTTCATTATTGGAGGATCCATGACTGAGACGGTGACGGGGCAGCCCGCCCCCGCGGCGGACAAGCTTGTTCCGGCCTCCATCAGCAGCGACGCCGGCTTTCTCCTGGCGAAGCTCCATGCCGCGGGATCGGTGGTTAATAATCGGGCGCTGGAGGAGCATGACCTCAAGGAGCGCTCGTATTCAGTGCTGGCCCTGGCCGCGAGCGGCCTTGAACCGAGCCAGCGCGAGATGGCTGATTTTCTCAGCCTGGACCCCAGCCAGATCGTCTCCCTGGTGGATGACCTGGAGAAGCGCGGCCTGGTGCTGAGGGCGCCCGGCCGGCAGGACCGGCGGGCCAAGATCGTGACGGCGACCCCCGAGGGGCAGAAGCTGTTCGCCGCAGCTACGAAGTCGACCCGCCGGGCCGAGTCGGAGGCGCTGGACCGACTGGACCGGGAGGAAGTGGCCGAGCTGAAGCGCCTGCTCCGCAAGGCGCTGTGGCCCAGCCTGGAGGGATAGCGGAGCAGGCGCTCACGGACCCTTACTGTCCGGGCGTCCAGTCGCGATCGTTGATGAACTCGGCCGGGCGGAATTCCACGTAGTTGGCGCCGTCCAGTTTCAGCGACGTTGCGGTCGCCTGCAGATCGGCGGTGGTGGCCCCGGAGTCCCAGTGGCCGGTTTGGAGCCGCTGGTCCATGGCGTCGATGGCGGCCACATTCTCGGCCACTGTGAAGTTGCAGTGCCCTGCCCGGCTGACGAAGGCCTGGCGGAACAGGGCGTTTTTGCCCGCCTGACGAACTGTTTCTGCGTACTCTTCCTGGTATTCGATGGGGGCCAGGAGATCCACCGTGGTGTGGGTGGCCAGCAGCGGCACCTGAAGCTCGCCGGTGGGGGTGGAGGTCCGGAGCATCCACTGGAGACCCTGACTGCTGGGCTCGATGTCGGCGTTGGCCGTGAGCGTGGAAAGGTCGCCGTTCAGGTTCAGGCCGGCCTTGCCGTACATGTGCTCCACCAGTTGGCGCTGAGCTGAGGACTGCAGGAGTTTTGAGTAGTCGACGCCCGCAGTCCAGCCGCTGTCGCCACCGGCGGCGTTGACGATCGCGTGGCGCCGTTCGATCACCGTGGGGAGTGTGTCGAGGACCAGCTTTCCCTGGGCCGCTGCCAGCGCGTCCGGGCTGTTCGCGTCAACCCCGTCGAGTTCGGTAGGGGTATTCAGGAGCGCGGCCACCAGTGCGAGCCTTGCCCGGCCTTCCGGGGATGCGCTGGCGTGTTGCAGGGCTGCTTTCAGCGCGGCAATGGTCTCGGCAGACTCCTCCGGGGTGGTGAAGCCGGTGAGGCGGATGTCCTGCCCGGGAAGGAGAAGTTGCGCCGCAGCGTAGGCCGCATCGAGCTGGTAGTTGTTCAGCGCAACGCCGCCGCCCACCAGGCCGCAGGTGCTGACGGCGCCGTCGATGCCGGAGTCCGGGATTTCCGCCATCATGCTCGTCACGAGGCCTCCCATGGACCGTCCGACGGCGATGACCCGGCCTGCCTTGCCGAAGTGCTCCTCGAAAGCTGCCAGGGTGCCGAGTTGGTCCTGGGCTGCGGTCTGGAGGGCCCAGCCGGTGGTGGCGTAGGACGAGGACGCGACGGCGTAGCCCCGTGCCACCAGCTGGCTGGCCGTGGGGGCGAATCCTGCGTCCCAGGCGGGGTTGGCAGGTCCCGGGCGGAAGCCATGGGCAAAGAGGACCAGCTTCCCGTTCCAGTTCGCAGGCACCTCGGCCCGCCACGCTGCCCCGCCCGGAAGGATACCGGTGGGGACGGCGGGGGTTGCTGTCGATGGCGTGGCTGCCGCGAGCGACGGCGCCGAAGCATCCGCGCGCGGCTGGGCTGCCAAGGCGGCCGGGGATGCGGAGGCTGCAGCGAGGAGGGCGGCAAGGGCTGATGTCGAAGCGATGGTGCGGCAGCTTTGGCGCAGTGTACGGGTCATTCGGGCAACCTCTGTCAGTCGAAGTAAACTTGAATCGGACAACTAATGCTTATCTTAATGATTGATATTGTCAATGAATTTACAATTCGGCCAACTGAACTCCGACCAACCGGTCGTCAAAGGCCGCCATCGGGCGTCCTTCGCCGCGGGCCTGGGCATGTACCATCGCTGGTTTACGTGCTGCTGGTGAACCTGCTGTAGCTGTCTCCAGCCGGGCTGGTCTCGTAGTGTTTGGTAAATGACGGGGGAACGCACGGGGTGGGTCGAAGTACCGGGGGCCGATATCTACTGGGAGGCTTGGGGGAATCCCGCGGGAATTCCCGTACTCTTCCTCCATGGTGGACCTGGCGCCCCCTTGGGCCGGGGATACCGCATGCTGCATGATGCTGCACGGTTCTGGACCATTGGGCTTGACCAGCGCGGTTGCGGTAGAAGCAAACCGTTCGTGCAGGACGACCTGGCCAATTTGTCCGCGAACACCACACAGGCCCTGATCGACGACATCGAAGCCGTCCGCAGGCATCTTGGGGTGGAAAAATGGATCGTTACCGGGGGCTCCTGGGGAAGCACTCTGGCCCTGGCCTACGCCCTCGAACATCCCACTAGCGTGCATGGAATCGCCGTAGCGGCGGTGACCACCACAAGCCGTGATGAAGTCCAGTGGATTACGGAGGGCGTGCGGCGGATCTTCCCCGAAGCCTGGGAAGAGTTCGCGGAGGCAGCCAAATGCAGGCCAGGGGAGCGGGTCGTGGAGGCGTACGCCCGCCGCCTCGCCGGCGAGGACCGGGAGGATGCCGAGGCGGCAGCTCTGGCTTGGGACCGATGGGAATCGACGCACATTTCCCTGGATCCGCTCTGGCAGCCAGGCGCCATGTTTGATGACGTCCGCGAGCGCATGACCTTCGCCATCCTGGTCACGCACTACTGGTCCCATGACGCCTTCCTCTGTGGCGAACAGACCATCATGGATAGGATTCACCAGCTCAACGGGATCCCCGGCTATCTCATCCACGGTCGGCGCGACGTAAGCGGGCCCGTCATCACGCCCTGGAAACTTCATCAGCGCTGGGCAGGCAGTCGGCTCATCGTCATCGAGAACGAAGGGCACGGTGGCCCGGAATCGGTGGCCGCGCTTGTCGACGGCGTCAAAGAAATCGCTGCTGGTCTGCCCTAAGCGGATAGACAACGGGGCCTAACAGAACCGGACATCGTGTTTTAGGCTTACTCCACAGCTCGCGCCTGTCCGTCGCGTGCTGAATGAAGAGAGGGAGAACCTATGCAGCCGGACCTTGGCCAGCGCGCCGCGAACGAGCACGCCGACGCGGCACAGTCCCTTCTTTCCGCCGCCGAGCAGGCCCTCTCAGGCGCCGATGTCGACGCCGAACTGCAGATCAGGCTGGCCCAGGCGCATGCCACCCTGGCCCTCGCATTCGAAACGCGCGCCGCGGCCTATGACACACGGACTGCCGCGTACGTCGGATATCTGGCGACGTTGAAATCGGAAGCTCGATCGGACAAGAAGCAGCACGCCGCCGTCGTCGCGAAGCTTGTCCGCGACCGCCTCGGCTTCGAAGCCGAGTAGGCGGCGGCCCAGGGCGAGGCCAAGGAGGCTCCCGTGGCGGCCATGTGGTGGAAAAGCCTGTTCCCAGTAATCATCGGCGCCCTGAAGGAACCGAATCGGTAAGGAGTGCGAAAAGAGCCGAAGGCCAATACACTGATTGGCCGTCTCCGCGTAGTCCGGAAGCGCCGCCGTCGACTGCGTGAGGGAGCGGCCGGCGAAGTCAGTGCGGAACCCGCCGGGCGTGAGAGTGGCTGTTAGTACACGTAACGGCAGTGCCTCCCACGGCGCGGCGCGCCTTCTTGACGGTCAGGACCCGCCGAGCACGGTCAGGACGATCAACAAGCAGTTCAGCCCGACGATGAGCGTGGCGCTGGTCCAGCCCGCGATCTTCAGTGGGGTCGAATCAGTGTGGATGCCCATGACCTCGCGCTTCCCGGTGAGCAGGATCAGCGGAATCAGCGCGAACGGGATGCCGAAGCTGAGGAGCACCTGGCTCAGGACCAGCGCCAGCGTCGGCTCGATGCCCGCGCCGAGGATCACCAGCGCCGGAATCAGCGTGATCACGCGCCGGGTCAGCAGTGGCACACGGACCTTCAGCAGACCGCCCATGATGGTGGCGCCGGCGTAGCAACCGACGGAGGTGGAGGCCAGCCCCGAGGCAAGCAGTCCGATGGCGAACAGGACGCCGATCGCCGGGCCCAGTGCCGACGTCACGGCCGCGTGCGCGCCGGCGATGGTGTCGGTCCCTTCGACGCCGCGGAGGCTCGAGGCTGCCAGGAGCAGCATGGCGATGTTAACGACGCCGGCCAGCATCAGGGCGCCGGCCACGTCGAACCGGGTGGCCCGGATCAGGCGGGTCCTGACGGCAGGGTTTTCGGAGAAGCCGTGCCGGTCCCGGGCGAGGGCGGAATGCAGGTAGATGGCGTGTGGCATTACGGTGGCGCCGAGCATGCTGGCGGCGAGCAGGATGGTATCGGTTCCCTCGAAGCGCGGCACCAGGCCGGACAGTGCGCTGCCGGCGTCGGGCGGATTGACGAACAGGCCGGACACGAACCCGACGGCGATCACGCCGAGCAGAGTCAGAATGGCCACTTCAAACGACTTCTGGCTCCGGTTCGACTGCAGCGAGAGCAGCAGCATCGACGCGAGTCCGATGATGATCCCGCCGGCCAGCAGCGGAAGTCCGAACAGCAGGTTCAGTGCGACGGCACCGCCGATCACCTCGGCCATGTCTGTGGCTCCGGCCACAATCTCCGCCTGCGCCCAGTATGCCCGCCGGCGGCGGGTTCCCAGCCGCTTGCCCAGAATCTCGGGAAGGCTCATGCCGGTGGCCAGGCCCAGCTTGGCGGATTGGTACTGCACCAGCACGGCCATGGCGTTGGCTGCCACCAGCACCCAGACCAGCAGGTAGCCGTAGCTCGCCCCGGCCGTCAGGTTCGCCGCAACGTTACCCGGGTCGACGTAGGCGATGGCCGCCACGAAGGCAGGACCCAGCAGCAGCAGGCGCGACCATACCCGTGCCGGGGCGGTGCGTTCCGCAAGGGTCGAAACAGCCATCATTGATCCTCGTCATTGGGGGTGCCGATAAGACGATGGTAACCGAAATTTAGGCATACCGAAAAGTGGGGCTTAGGAGTTCAGACGAATGCTGGATTTGATTGGGGCACAGCCAAAATCATCAACACTACTTCGGCAATGAACGACGGCGGTGGGTCTACTTACACTTTCGTCGTCCCCGCCCGCACTACTAGCGGCCAAGCGACGGTCACGGCAGTGCCGTACAACATTGACTGGTGCGACGACACCGGCAGGAACAACCGGGCGGCGGGGGCCGCCGTCGTTCTCCTGCAGCGGGCATCGTGTGTATTCCTTGCCGTTCCCGGGCGGCTCTGTGGTCGGCCCGACTTCCGGAGGGGAAGCGTCAATAGAGGGTACGTGCCTCCTGGTCTGCATGCCCCGGCCAACAAGTTCGTTGGCCGGGGTAGTTCCAGATGTGGACTCCGCCGCGGAGGGTTCTGCTTCAGGCGGGGCCGGTGAGGAGCCGGAGAGCATTGCGGCAAGGGCCGCTATGAGCGACCACTTGCGCTGCCCGGTCATGGATTCGTTGTGGACCTATGCGCGTTTGCCGGTCGCTGCCCCGGCCGCTTTGCACTTGGCCCTGAGAAAGGACTGCTCTGCTTGTGACAGTTGGTGTTCGCCGTGCTGGTCCTGGGCGACGTGGCCGCCCGAGACCTGGTGAACCACATTTGCCACGGTGCGCGGAAGAACCACGCAACCGGGATTTTCAATGAGCCACTTCTTTGTGGGCTCATCAAGTTCATTCCACCACTCATCAATCGGCCGTTGGCCCATGACGTGCTCCTCGGATTTGAGACCCTACATAAATTGGCAGCGGCCGCCCCCGGCTTACGCCTCAGGACCCCGCATCACGTGCAGAAACCACCAAACACACAAGCCTAGGTACGCATGACCCACCTGCCCCCAATCGCGGCACTGGCCCGACGACACCCCGTTGTCCCGTCCCGGGCACGGCGCTGTGCACGGGTTGTCGACAGGAATTCACGAATCTCTGAATTGGTAATCAGTATCGAGTGTGGTCCCGATGCAGGGAGGGGTCAAGGGGTACCCGTAACGTCGCGCAACCCGTCGACGAAGCCTTTCTTAGTGGTCAAACACTGTACGCGGAAGTGACGGGGGAGTAGCTTTTACACGTCCGGATGGCCGTGCGGCGTCCGCCAGCGAAGACCCTGCTGCCACCGCCACGAGGAGCCCCGGATGACACGAAAGACAACCGGCCCCCTCGCTGAATTCGGCCAGACGGACCTCGCCGCCGCCGGCGGGAAGGGTGCCGCCTTGGGCGAACTGGTGCGGCAAGGGTTTCCGGTGCCCGAGGGATTCGTCATCACCACCGACGCCTACCGGTTGCTTCTCGCCGAGACGGGGCTCGGGCCAGCTCTGGACGGCATGGATCACAACAT
The DNA here is from genome assembly GCF_030817195.1 of Arthrobacter globiformis. Classification (NCBI taxonomy): domain Bacteria; kingdom Bacillati; phylum Actinomycetota; class Actinomycetes; order Micrococcales; family Micrococcaceae; genus Arthrobacter; species Arthrobacter globiformis. The sequence continues at coordinate 3,096,341 of NZ_JAUSYZ010000001.1, forward strand.
GCCCGACGGCGGCGCCCTCCGTGCGCTGTTCGCGCACGTTGGCATGCCGGCAGCTTTGCGGGTGGAGATTGGCGAGGCATATGCGGCTCTGGGCGGGGGCGCCGTCGCAGTGCGTTCCAGCGCCACCACCGAAGACCTTCCGGGGGCGGCGTTCGCCGGCCAGCAGGACACGTTCCTGAACGTCGTTGGCGAGGAGGCGGTAGCTCAAGCGGTTTCTGACTGCTGGGCGTCCCTCTGGACCGACCGGGCCATTGCCTACCGGCGGCGGCAGGGAATCGACCCCCGCGAGGTGGCGATAGCCGTCGTCGTCCAAAAGATGGTGCCGGCCGACGCCGCTGGTGTCACGTTCACGGCGAATCCGGTCACGGGTGAGCGCAGTGAGATCGTTGTGGACGCCAGTCCGGGCCTGGGGGAGGCGGTGGTCTCGGGAAGGGTGACGCCCGAACACTACGTGCTGGACCGCGCGGGCAGGATCCGCAGCTTCCGTCTTGGCGGCGGCGAGGTGGTGATCAGCCCGGACGCCGGCGGCGGCACGCGGGAGCAGCCCGGCAGCCGCAGCCGGGTTCCCACCCTGGCCGATGTCCAACTGCGGGAGTTGGCTGACCTGGGCCGCAGGGCGCAGGAGCACTTCGGCCGGCCGCAGGATATGGAGTGGGCGCTGGCCGGCGGCCAAATCCATGTCCTGCAATCGAGGCCCATGACAGCACTGCCGCCGCAGCCGTTGCGGCTCAACGCGATCCAGCGGCGGGTCGGGCCGTTCTTCATCGACATGTTCCAGGAACGGCCCTACCCGTTGGATGTGTCCGGCTGGATGGAGCAGGGGATCCTGGCCATGCTGCACCGGATGGCCGGCAGCGTTGGAGTACAGTTTCCCGGGGTCGAGGAGCTGCTGCCCGAGGAAGATGGCGTGGTGGTCCAGCTCGTGCCCCCGTCCCCGCGGCTAACGCCCCGCGTTCTGGCCGCACCGCTGACCCTGGCCCGCCGCGCGAGGCAGTTCAAAATGGCCGACTGGAAGAACGATTCCCGGTTCATCACCTTCCTGGAGCAGGTGGATCGGCTGAACGCACGGGACCCCGAACCCTTGCCCTGGTCCGAGGTCGTGGGCGTTGCGCGGGGGTCCTTCGCCACGATGCGGGGCATCACCGACCTGCGCAGCTCCTATATGCCCGGCATATTCCTGCCCATGCTTCGGCTGCGCCTGATGCTCGTGCTGCTGGGCAGGACGAGGCTGGCCTCCGCCCTGATCGCGGGTGCGGAAACCGTGACGAGCCAGGCGAACCGGTCCCTGGAGCAGCTGGCCGGGATGGTCCGTGCGGATCCGCGGCTGGCCGGCGCCTTTGCATCATCCGACGGGGCGGCCTTGCTGCAGCTTGTGGAGCAGGACCCGGCGCACGCTGCCTTCCGCGAGGCGTTCGCTCAGTTCCTGCGCGAATACGGGAACCGTGAAACCGTCAGCGTTGTGCTGAGCAGTTCACCCACCTGGTCCGATGCACCCGAGGTTGTGCTGGGGCTCGTCAAGGCGCTCCTGGGCCAGCGGCCCCGCACGGCTGACCAGACCGGCGCGGCGCTGGCGGAGCTGAAGCGCCATCCGCTCCTTCGATTCAGGCGCATCCGCCGGCACGTGCTGGCCGCCGTCGACGATGCCCGGGCAGGCATGGCGTTCCGCGAGGACAGCCACTTCTACGCCACCAAGGTCATCCCGCCCATGCGCCGCGCGTACCGGGAGCTTGGCCGCCGCCTCGTTGCCGCCGGTGTCATTGACTACGTCAGGGATGTCTACCACCTGCGGTTTGAGGAACTGGAGGCAATAACGGACGACGGCGGCGCGCTGCCGGCTTCCGTCCGGCAGCGATACTGGCCGCTCGTGCAGGCCAGGGCGGCCAAACGCCGCGAACTCGAGGGGATTCCGCTGCTGGACACGGCGCTGCTGTTCAGGAACCGCCGCAGTGCTGCCGGCGTGCTGGTCTCCGGTACGCCGGCCAGCCGCGGCCGTGCGGAGGGGCCGGTGAGGATCATCAGGGGACCGGCCGAGTTCGGCCTGCTGCGCAGCGGCGACATTCTCGTTTGCCCCTACACGAACCCGTCCTGGACGCCGCTGTTCCAGCGCGCGGCCGCCGTCGTCGTCGACATGGGAGGGCTCGGCTCCCACGCGGCCATTGTGGCGAGGGAGTACGGAATCCCGGCTGTCATGGGGACCGGCACAGGCACGGGCATCCTGGCCGAGGGGCAGCGCGTCATCGTGGACGGCAGTGCCGGTACGGTCATCGCAGTCGATTAGCGGCCGAGCACGACGGCAACCAGATTCGCCGTGGTTGGCCGTGCCAGAAGCGCCACAGACAAGACCTTCGCCGATCTTGCCCGAAACTTTCGCCGATCTTGCCCGAACGGCGTGAGCATGAATACGAGGCTGAGAGGGGTGAACATCATGGCTGACGACAAAGAAGTGCTGGACTGGGTCTCTCCCCGCAGACAGCGGGAGATCGACAACCAGGCCGCGTTCCTGCGCTTCCTCCTGGAGCGTGAAGAAGCGATTGCTCAAGAGGGCGAGAAACTGTATGGGTGATTGACGGCCCCAATCGCGATCGCCTGGAGTGAAAGTAGCTGAAGAGGCACAATTGCCAAGGTCATAGTGGTCGGCGGCCTCGTCGTCGTACTTCTTTAGGGCAGACTGATGGCATGAGCGGAATCCGGTGGGTGCTGCACGTCGATCTCGACCAGTTCATCGCGGCGGTCGAAGTGCTCCGGCGGCCGGAGCTTGCGGGCAAGCCGATCATTGTCGGCGGTCGGGGCGACCCCACGGAACGGGCTGTGGTGTCGACCGCATCCTACGAAGCCAGGGTGTTCGGCGTGGGTTCCGGAATGCCCTTACGCATTGCAGCCCGGAAAGTGCCAGACGCTGTGATCCTGCCCGTCGATCACGAGGCCTACCTGGCTGCGTCTGAAACTGTCATGGCTACCCTCCGCGCGCAGCCCGGCGCCACCGTCCAGGTGCTGGGCTGGGATGAAGCCTTTATGGGCACTGAAACAGACAATCCGGAAGCCTACGCCCGCCAGGTGCAGGCTGCTGTCCTTGAGCGAACGCAACTGCATTGCAGCGTGGGCATCGGCGACACCCTGGTCCGGGCCAAGGTCGCCACCGGTTTCGGCAAGCCGGCCGGCGTCTTCCGTCTCACTGCGGGGAACTGGCTCGAGATTATGGGCAGCCGGCCCACCAAGGACCTGTGGGGCGTCGGAACCAAAGTGTCGGGCCGGCTGGCCAAACTCGGCATCAACACGGTCGCGGAGCTCGCCGCATCCGACCCCCAAGACCTGGTCCCGGAGTTCGGCCCCAGGATGGGTCCCTGGTACTCGGAGCTCGGGCGCGGGGACGGCGCCAGCGTGGTGGACGACACCCCGTGGGTTGCCCGCGGGCATAGCCGGGAGACCACTTTCCAGCACGACCTGACCGAGCCCGCCCAGGTGGACGATGCCGTGCGGGAGCTGACCGCGCGTGTCCTTGAGGATGTTGTGGCCGAAGGGCGGCCCGTGGTTGGGCTGACCCTCAAGGTTCGGTACGCGCCGTTCCTCACCAAGACCCACGCGAGGAAGGTTCCCGAGACATTCGACCGGAACGAAATCCTCGCGCGGGCCTTGGATCTCGCATCCGCAATCGAAGCGGGCCGTCCGATCAGGCTCCTGGGCCTCCGGGCCGAAATGGCAATGCCTGACGATGCCCGAAAGGGACATACGCCGACGCGCGGTGGTTGGTGACGCCGTCGCTCTTGTCCTTTACCCGTCGGGTAGGTTTGTGAAAAAAGGAGAGGTCAATGAGCGAGAAACTGCGTTGGGGCATCCTGGGCACCGCCCGCATCGTCCGCAAGACAATTCCGGCGCTGCAGGAAACGAAAAACGGTGAGGTCGTAGGCATCGCCTCCCGCACCGAGGAAAAGGCCAAGGAGTACGCCGACAAGCACGGCATCCCACAGGCGTTTGGCTCTTATGAGGCGCTGCTCGCTTCCCCGGACATCGATGCTGTCTACATTCCGCTGCCGAACGCACTGCACCTCGAATGGATTCTGAAATCCTTGGACGCGGGCAAGCACGTCCTCTGCGAAAAGCCTTTGGCGATGAGCGCCGCCGAATGCGAGGAGATTGCACGCAAGGCCGACCAGACCGGGCTCAAAGTCCTGGAAGGCTTCATGTACCGGTTTCACCCGCGTTTCGAGAAGCTGCAGGAGCTGCTCGCGGCTGATGCGGTGGGCAAACTGACATTTATCCACGTCGGCCACTCCTTCGATGCGGGCGGGGACGACAACATCCGCTGGTATTCCGGGCTCGGCGGCGGCGCGCTTTTCGATACGGGGTGCTACTGCGTCAACGTAAGCCGGATGGTCACGGCGCAGGAGCCGAGTGGAGTCGCCGCCTATGGCAACTACCGCGACGCCAGCGACGGAGGTCTAATTGACACCAGCATTGCGGGCATGTTGCGCTTTCCCGGCGCCGCAACCGTGCTTTTTGATACCGGAGTGAATCTCGAGCGCCGCAACTTTTTGGAAATCACGGGCACAGAAGGCCGGCTCTACCTCGACAATCCCTTTGGGCTCCTGGAAGAGGACTCGGTCCTGGAGGAGCATCACTTCGGGCAGGACACGATCTATCACGAGGTCAAGGGCGAGAACCACTTCGTACGGATGGGCGAACACTTCGCAGGCAGCGTCCTAAACGGTACGCCGCTCCGCTACGATCTCACGGACGCGGCCAACAACGCGCGGGTGTTGGAAGCTCTCGACGGGGCGGCTCGGAACCAAGAGGGCGTCTGAACCAAGAGCACATCCGGATCCCGGCTAGCTCTCCGGGTCGTACGCGAACTCGCGGAGCTCCTGTGCGCAACGGCAGGCCACCGCGATCTTTCTCGCCCACCCGACCGCGTCCTCGCGCGTCGGCAGCTCCAGCACGGTGAATCCACCGTTGAGTTCGGAGCCCGGATAGATCTCGGTGCTCACCGACCCGTCGGCGGAGACCAGCACGGGATCGACTTCCTCCTGGATCCCGCCGCCGAATACGTAGACGCCGGCAGCCTTCGCCTCCTCGATCACAGCGTGGGATTCGGCCGAGACGACCGGGAACTCCTCGTCGGTGAGCACCATTGCTTCGCTGGGGAAGGAGATGAGGTATTTGGTCATGCCTCGATGGTGCCCCGCAAGCGCGCCGGATTGCAACGGTTGTGGATGTGCCTCAGTGCCCAATCGCTCCCGGGCTTGTGAAATCGAGTCCCGCCCGCCACTGGAGCTAATTGGTCCGCCTTGGTAGCTTTCAAGGCATGGCCATCAAACTTGAGAACGTCGGGATCGCCGTTCGCGACCTGGAAGCAACAATCGCCTTTTTCACCGATCTCGGTCTCACAGTCGTGGGCCGTGACACGGTCAGCGGGGAGTGGACCGATACCGCCGTCGGACTTGATGGCAACCACGCCAAGATTGCGATGCTCCAGACCCCAGACGGTCAAGGCCAACTTGAGCTCTTCGAATACATCCACCCCAAAGCGATCGAGACGAACCCAACTCGTCCCAACGAGATCGGCATGCACCGCGTCGCCTTCTCGGTCGACGACATCGATAAGGCCCTTGAGGTAGCTGCGAAGCACGGATGCCATCCGCTACGCGGCGTGGCGACGTACGAGGACCTCTACAAACTCACGTACCTCCGAGGCCCCAGCGGAATCCTCGTGATGCTCGCCGAGAAACTGAACAAAGACTGACACTCAGGCCTTGGCGAGCGGCAACACCAGCATGTAGCCGGTTGGCATATCACTGCTCCAGCGTCGCGGTTCGCGGACGACGAACTGCGTCGCCAACTGCTTGGGGGTGAGCAGGGCGTTGGGCGCTGGGGACGGTCCCCACCGCTCGTCGCCGTACGGGTAGAGCGGATCTTGGACGCGGACGCCGGTGACCGAGAACTCCGGGAACTGGTCGGGATTGCCTAGTGACGCGAAGCCGCTCATCACCCATACGTGGCGACCGCGCCACATGACCAGCCCGACCGGACGGCCAGTGTCAGCGATGGCGCGCGCCGCGGTCCGCAACGCTTCCTCGTAGTCAGCGATGCTGACGACGGCGTAGGGTCCCATCCCGACCTTGGTCAGCACCTTCGCCCAACCCAAGGGGTTGGCACCGTTGAACGAGTTGGACGACCGCGCCCGGGCCATCTCCCACAGCTCGCCCTGCTGAACGCGATCGGTCCACGTGCCGGCAGCCGTTTTGTCGATGAGATTGTGCATAATCTGGATGCTCGCCGCCACACACCATTCAAAGGTGTACTGGGGAACGAAGTCCCCCTCCTGGTAGAGGTTGAGGGCGAACGCCCCGGGTACCGGGGTCGGCCTGGGAACCGATGTCGGGGTGGGGGACGGGGTCCGGGTGGGGGACGGGGTCCGGTGAGGAGCGGGGACGTCTTCGCGTGCGGCGGGCGGGGCCGACGAAGTCTGGATCGGTCGATCGGTGGCCACCTCATCGAGTCTGATAGCGGGCGCGCAGGCCGAGAGGAGGGTCGCTAGGGTGACGAACCAGGCCAGGATACGGAGCTGGGCACCGACCATGATCGACCCATTTTATCCCGTCGCGGTACAGAATGCGTCGCTCAGGGGATGGCTGGGGCTTTCCTTCAGACATTTCCTCAGGAAATCGGAACTCTCATAGAGCCACACTCCGATTCAGCTTGAGCAGCGACCGCAGCGTTGATTCTTGTTGTTGGTTCTCGCGTGCGGGACCCTTGGTGGGTCAAGTCAGATCACGTTCTACAGGGAGACCAGCCGTGTCATCCACCCACACCAGCGGGGCGTTCCACGTCTCAGGGCAAGTGGCCGCAGCCGTTGCTGGAGGGCGCCCTGTCGTCGCTTTGGAATCGACCATTTTCACTCACGGCCTTCCCCGCCCGCGCAATCTCGAAGTTGCCTTGGAAGCCGAGGAACGCCTCCGCAGTCAGGGGGTCGTTCCTGCAACGATCGGTGTCTTCGCCGGTGTCCCGACGGTGGGGCTCAGCCGTGAGCAGATCGCCTCGCTCTCCAATGACGGGGGAGTGAAGAAGGTCAGCCTCCGCGATCTTCCCGTAGCCGCTGCTCTTCGGCTCCGCGGCGGCACCACCGTCGCAGCGACGGCGTTCCTGGCACACCGCGCCGGGATCAAAGTGTTCTCAACCGGTGGTTTGGGTGGAGTTCACCACGGTGCTGCAACATCCTTCGATGAATCTGCCGATATGACTACCTTGGCTACTACCCCGATCATCGTCGTCAGCGCCGGCGTGAAGTCCATCCTGGACGTCGCCGCCACCCTCGAACGGTTCGAAACGCTCAACATCCCGGTCATCGGCTACAGGACCACGAAGTACCCTGGCTTCTACGTTTCCGACTCGGGGTTTGAAATCGAGTACGCGGTCAACACTCCCGATGAAGTTGCAGCAGTCTGCAGCGCACGCGATGACCTGCACATCGCATCGGCCATCCTGTTGGCAAACCCGATCGCAGAGGACAAGCAGTTCCCTCCGGCCGAGCTTGACGACATTCTCTCCCGGGCGTGGGCGCAGGCACAGAAGAACGGGATCACCGGCAAGGACACCACACCGTTCCTTTTGGACTTCATTCAGCGCGCTACGAACGGCCGCAGCGTGAATGTAAATGTCGATGTGTACCGCAGTAACGTATCCCTCGGGGGCGAAGTCGCCATCGCGCTGACCCGCTAAACCAGAGGAATGTCATGTTAGGTGTGGTCAGGATCTTGTTGAAGATGTGATCGTATGGCCTGAAGGTGCCGTCAGCCTTCGCTTGTGACGAGATTTTTAGGATGGCAGCATCAATTTCCGAGGGTGTGGTTGGTGGCTGCTTCGTCGTTGGCTTTCAACTCGACGCTGTTTGTGGCGGCCCAATTCGCCAGCAGCTGCAGTCCGTCGTGGGAGGGGGAGCCTGGCTCCGCGGAGAACACGAGCATCTGGAGGGTTCGGTCGGAGGCCAGGTCCAGCCCGAGGTAGTTCAGGTCGAGGTCGCCAACGACGGGGTGGTGAATGCTTTTGATGCCGCTGCGGTGTTCGCGGACGTCGTGCGCTCCCCAGAGTTTTCGGAAAAAGTCGCTGCGGGTTGAGAGTTCGCCGACGAGGTCGCTGAGCTGGCGGTCGTAGGGGGAACGGCCCGCTTCGACCCGGAGGAGGGCGACGATCTGGCGGGTGTTGGATTCCCAGTCCCGGTAGAACGTCTGTGCCCTGGCATCAAGGAAGGCGAAGCGTGCGGCGTTCACGGGCTGCCGGGAGTCCTCGAACATCTCTGAGAAGAGAGCCCGGCCAAGGCGGTTGGTGGCCACTGCGTCCAGCCGGCCGTTTTGCACGTACACCGGGACGGTGGACATCGCGTCGATGGTCTGCTGCAGTGTCGGGTTGATCTGTGTTTTGCGTGCCGGGCGCCTGCGCCCCGGGTGGGCACCGGCGTTGGCTGAACGGATGAGCTCGTAGAGATGCGAGTGCTCGGCCTCATCCAGTTGGAGCGCCCGGCTGACCCCATCAATGACGGCCTCCGACGCTCCCTTGGCATTGCCGCGTTCCAAGCGTTTGTAGTACTCCGAGCTCATGCCGGCCAGGAGCGCCACTTCTTCCCGCCGCAGGCCAGGGACGCGGCGCCGCCCGCCGAAGTCAGGCAGGCCCACTTGCTGCAGGGAAAGCTTGGCCCGCCTCGAGACGAGGAACTGGCTGAGATCGTCGTGGTTGTCCATGGTGTCGAAGGTACTCCACCTCGAGCCCGCTAGCGGGTCCCTGCCAGGGAACCTCTAGGTAGGGTCTCGTTAGCCCACGCGCTGACCGGTTGACTTGAATCATCAGCCGCCCCTGTGGGCCGGTTAGGACCTGGGAAGACATCATCGCAGATCCTCGATTGCTGAGCCTTGGGCCATGCCCAGTCCCAGGCTTGCAACCACACCGAAAGGAACCAACATGAAGAACGCGCGCCTCGGAGAGCTGGAAGTCTCCGCTATCGGACTCGGCGCCATGACCATGGCTGGCATCTACACCAGCGAGGGCGCACTGGATAACGCGGAGTCGATCCGCACGATTCACCGTGCACTCGATCTCGGGGTCACCCACATCGATACAGCGGAGATCTACGGGCCTTTCCTGAGCGAAGAGATCGTCGGGCAGGCGGTCAAGGGGCGCCGCGACCAGGTCAAGATCGCCACAAAGTTCGGCCTGGTCTCACACTCCAACGGCGGCCCCGGCATGATCGACAGCAGCGCGGCGAACGTGAAGGCCGCCGTCGAGGGCTGCCTCAAGCGCCTCGGCACCGACCACATCGACCTGTACTACCAGCACCGGGTCGACCCGGACACCCCGATCGAGGAAACCGCAGGCGCCGTTGCTCAACTAATAGCCGAGGGCAAGGTGCTGCACTTCGGGCTCTCAGAAGCCTCCCCGGAGACCACCCGGCGGGCACACGCAGTACAGCCGGTCGCCGCCCTGCAGACCGAGTACTCTCTCTGGACCCGCGACGTGGAGGAGCAGATCCTGCCGCTGCTACGTGAACTCGGAATCGGCTTCGTCCCGTACTCACCGCTCGGACACGGGCTGCTGACCGGTCAAATCCGCTCGGTGGACGACTTCGCCGACGACGACTGGCGCAAGACCAACCCGCGGTTCACGGGCGAGAACTTCCGCCGAAACCTCGCGATCGTCGACGAAGTGAAGGCTATCGGCGCCGAAATCGGCGCGACCCCCGCACAGACAGCCCTCGCCTGGCTGCTGACCCGCGGGAACGACATCGCCCCGATCCCCGGCACCCGTCGGGTCTCCCGTGTCGAGGAGAACACCGCTGCCGACGGCATCGAACTCACCGGCGACCAGCTGGAGCGGCTGAACACCCTGCGGCCTGCCGCAGGTGAACGCCACGACGAAGCCAACATGGCCTCGATCGACCGCTGATCCCTGGCCGGGGTGTCCCGCCAAACAATCCCGGTTCCAGTGGGCAACAAACAATGCTGGTTCAATAAGACGCCTCCAAAACCTGGATGATTCCTTTGGAGCATGCATGCATGCTGACGCTGGTCGCCAGGGCAGCCAGGATTTTTAAGACCTTCACCCGCGGGGACCTCGAGGAGAGCCTCGACGCCGTGGTCAGCCTGCGCACAAGTTCAGAGATGGCCGGCGCAGTCCGGGTCGCGTCCTATTGCCGAGGCCTTGAGACGGCACTGAAACACGGCCAGAAAAACGATCTGGTAGCTGTACAAACAAAGCTGTGTTTGGCCGCTTTGGATCAAGAGCACGTCCACGATGCTGAGGATGCGAGGTGCCGATAAAGGACCGACGACGGAGCCGACGGGCAGGGGGGACACCGGCCAGCAGTCCGCTGCCGGCCGGTGCACCCTCAGTGTTTTACATGACGGCTTGCGGGGGAGGGGTTAGGGAGGTTGGCCCTGCTGTTGCAGCTTCGGGCGCTGGTGCAATTTCCGGCTCGGGGACCGAGCGCATGACCCGCCACGTCGCCACTCCACCGCCCACGGCCGCCAAAGCGGTCAGGATGAACCACCAGAGCATCCTGGTTGTCTTCTGCGGAGGCTGCGCTTGTGCTGGCGTCTCAGTCACTGGGATAAGTTTCGCTATCCGCTCGTGGAGCCGGGGGGTGGCTGTTTCTACCCTGCCGGCGAGTTCATCGGCGATGGTCCGCAGGCTGTCCTGCAGGCGTGGTGACGCTGCCTCCAAGCCGGTGTCGATGCCTGTCAGGGCACGGCGAAGTGCAGCTTCAATGCCGGGGGTAGCCCATTCCCTGCCCTTGGCCAAGCGCGTGAGGAGGGCTTCCTGGAGATGGCGGGCCTGAGCCGCCCGGTCGATCTGGTCAGAGGTGCGCACAAGAGACTCCTAGGTCGGGTAGGTGGAGCTAAAGCTTATGGCCTTGGCACTTGGCCTGAACACCCTTGAAATCCCATGGGCCTGTATGGCGAGAGAAAAGACACGCTCCTTTAGGACTGCTGCGGCGTACGGGCCCCTTACCGCAATGCATTCAACCGCCTCCACCGGGGCAGGAACTATTGGCCGTTCCGGCGCAATTCGCAGCGATACAGCCTCTGGCGGGTGATACCAAGGTCAGCGCAGAGGCCGCTGACCCTAGGGTTAGGTTGGTCCATGGACGCCAGGTGGCGAGACGGAGTTTGGCGGAGGTCATTCTTGTAGGGACGCTCGCGGTTGCGGCCGTGGGCGCGAGCAGTAGCGAGGCCAGAGAGGGTCCATTCGGAGACCCAGAAGTCCTAGGGCCGTGGAGTTGGGGCAGGGCCGAAAAAGCGCAGTTCAGATCCTGCTGAGGTGGCGTGGCGGGCTTTGTCCAAGATAAAGTCCCGGTCCTCCTGTGCCAGCAGTGACCCGCCATGCAGGTCTCGGTCCACGGGTTCGGCGATCTCCCTGCAAATGATGGCGGCTATAGTTCGCGGCAGGATTGCGGATCCTGGATTGTCGGTAAGCCATTGCTGTGTGGAGGGGCTGAGCTTGTCCCAGTTCCCCCTGATATCCATCTCCATCGATGTTTCCTTTCAAGGCTGGGCGTGCCACATTGCCGGATAAGGGCGAGTGGATTCCGCCCAGCCTACGTCCCGAGAGCGGCCAGGGAAAGAGCGCCCGGCGGGTTGGATCAGACAAACTGGTCTTGCGTGAATCTTGCGGAGAATTTGAGCGGCTTTTGAGGCATTGCAAGACTGCGTGACATCCTGCCGGAAAAAAGCGAGGGTGCTTACTAATTTGGATGCGTTAGATTGCCTCCACCAGCAGGCCTTAGGCGCCTGTGCCACGGCGAGCCGCCGTGGCACGATAAGCGTGTGCGGTGCCAAGCAGCACGGCACAGGTATGCAGGCGCGAAGGAACGATCATCAAACGGGAACTCAAAAAGGCGGCCGACAAAACCGCTGACAAAGCCGCCAGCAAAACCGTGGAAGTCATGAACTCCAAGCCCCTCGGAATTCTGGCGCGTTGCGGATTTGCCGTCAGCGGCGCGCTCCACCTCCTAATTGGCCTTATTGCCTTCGGTGTAGCCGCAGGCAGCAGCGGTCACGCGGACGTCACCGGGGCGGTCGCCGCACTGGCCAACCAGCCAGCCGGTCCGCTGCTCCTGTGGTGCAGCTTCGCGGCATGCGTATCCCTGGCACTCTGGCAAGCCGGCGACGCCATTTTCGACTTCGAACGCCTGCCAAGCAAGCACAAGACCGGCAAGAAACTCAAAGCGGACGCGCAGGCGGCCGTTTATACCGCCATGGCCTTCATGCTGGCCGCTTTCGCCCGGGGCAGGGACCAAGACGACGGGGAATCCGCCAGTGACCTGACGGTCAACCTCATGAACGCGCCAGGCGGCGTCCTGCTTCTGGTACTGATCGGAGCGGGAGTGGCCATCCTCGGCATCATCTACGCAATCCGCGGAATCCGGAGATCCTTCCAAAGACACATCAACCTGCCGCCCTCACCCGCCGGGCACAAAGCCATCACCGCCCTGGGCATAACCGGATACGTGTCCAAGGGTGTTGCCCTGTTCGCGACAGGACTGTCGGCGCTCATCGCCACGGTCACCGTCCATCCTGAGCAGGCAGGGCTCGACGCCGCGCTCCACGCCCTGCGCGAACAGCCTTACGGGGCGTATGTGGTGGCCGTCGTGGGCGCAGGCCTGGCCTGCTACGGGCTCTTCACGATCGTACGGGCGCATCTGGCCAAGATGTAATCCTCTCCGGGCAGGGCCAAAGACTTCCCTCCGTTTCGAGGCAGCGGCAGTGTGCCGCTGGGCGGTTGCTCCAGCCGTCCTCAAGAAGCCGCCCCGAGCCGCATGCAGCAACGGGGACACAGAACCGAACTTTGCGGGGCGGGCGGCGGCTGGGGTTAGGCAGTCAGGTCCCGGAGGGTGGACCAAGGGCCAACTCCGCCCGCCCCGCTGCAAGTATCGCGCTTCGCCTCGGAACAACCATGGAACCGGCTTGGGCAGGTAAGGGTTGCGTCCCCCCGCGTTCCTTTCCCAACGTTGCCCCACCCTTTTCCCGAGCTTGCCTTCACTTATGCCCCAGCGGCACGGTTCGGTTACTGGGGCATCGTCAGGTAGATCGAGCTTTCGTCGGGCACAAGGGCACCAATGGCCGGGCGTACTGGGACCGACGACGGAGCTGGGGGCCAGCTGGCATGGGGGACACCAGCCGGCAGTCCGCCGCCGGCCGGTTAAAAGTTTACGCCGATAGCCGTTGAGACGCCCTCCGATGCCCGCCAAAACTGGGGCCGGCGGATCATCTGGCAACCCAGCCTCTCGGCAAGCTCCGTCGAGGTCTTCGGCGGGCTGCTGCGTCTCAGTAGTCGTTCCCCCGTCGCAGTCGCCCTCTCCCTGCGGAGCGGTGAAACGACAAAGGCGGGCCGAGACCTCTATGGAACGGCGGACCAAGGCTCACACCATGAAGCTTTGAGGCGAAATCCTGCTTGCTGCAGGCGTGTTTGTCCCTCAGGCCGCCCCAGCACTGCCCTTTCAATGAACTTTATCGATGAATCCGCCGACGGCGAGGCCAGATGCCATCCGCGACCGATAAGAACCCCTCCCGCCCCTGATCACCTCCAGAGGCTCGCCGTCGGGTGGGTTTCTTAGTAGGAGATGAAGGCGACGAGTTCCCCGACGCGGTCCTCGGGGTAATTCCGGGCGATGTCGGCCTGGCTGAGCATCCCCACCAGGTCGTGCCCGTCAATCACCGGCAGCCGGCGCACCTTATGGTCCTGCATCGTCTTGATCGCCTCTTCGATCGAGTCGTCAGCGCCGATGGTCACCGGCTTGCCCTGGCCAAACTCCCCGGCGGTGGCGGTGCGCGGGTCTCCGCCGTCGGCCAGGCAGCGGATGACAATGTCCCGGTCGGTCAGCATGCCCTTGAGCCGGTTGTCTTCCCCGCAGATCGGCAGGGATCCGACGTCCAGGTCTTTCATTTTCCGTGCAGCCTGTTCCAGGGTTTCGTTTTCGCCGACGCATTCAGCGCCGCCGGTCATGATCTCGCGTGCGGTGGTCATCGTATGCTCCTCTGTCCTGTTGGGTGGGTTGGTTCTAGTGGACCTCTCCGCGCCAGGCGCCGGTTTCGGTGCCTCTGGCTTCGATGAAGTCCTTGAAGCGGCGCAGGTCCGCCCTGACCTGCATGTTGTCGAACCCCAGCGCGGCCCCGGCCTTCTCGGTGAAGGTGTCTGGTGCCCATTCCAACCGGACCCACACCCGTGTCATCCCGGTCTTTAGCGGTGTGAAGGCCACGGCGCCGGCGTGCGACTCACCGTCAGTGCTGCGCCAGGCAATCCGCTCATCGGTGCGTTGTTCAATGATTTCGGTGTCGAATTCCCGTTTTACCCCGCCGATGTTCACCACCCAGTGATTCGTCCGGTCGGTGAGTTGGGTGACCGAGTCCACCCCAGACATGAAATTGGGGAAAGACTCGAACTGGGTCCACTGGTCATACGCGGTGCGCACCGGGACCTCGACGTCAATGGTTTCTTCGACTGTTTGCATGCTCTCCTCCTGATCAAGGGGCGGGCTGCCAGAAGCGGACAGCAGCAGCCCCTAACGCAAGAGTCCGGCTGCCACCGTTTCTACCGACGGTAGGCCCGCGGATTACCTGTGTCCATACCTCGCGTTGACTCGTAAATAACCTCCGCGAAGGGGGATACGTTGCCTCATTAATAATTTTCCGCTTGGGTTGGCGGTTGCCGGGGTGGGTGGATGGGGGCTACGCCGGGTGGATGGGATTGACGATGGCTGAGCGCAAGGCCGTGACGAGGCATCTGGCGAGGTCCTATCGGGCTGGTGACAGGGGCCGGAAGGGAAGGATCCTGGACCAGGTCGTTTAGCTGACCGGCGGGCACCGGGATCATGCCGGGGCGGTGCTGCGGCATGCTTTGGACCCTCCGCGGCCAGGCCGGTCAGGCCCGGCCGGGCATCGGTATACGGGGCGGATCTGCAGCCCGCACTGGTGTTCTGCTGGGCGGTGCTGCGCGCTCCTGCCGGAAGGCTGCTGGCTGCGGTGATGCCCGAACTCGTCCCGATGGTGCGCGACGAGAAGGCGCTGGACATTACGGATGCCCAGGCAGGATTGCTGGGACGGATGAGCGCAGCCACGATCGACAGGCGCCTGGCCGGGGAACGGGCCAAGCTGCTGCCGCGGGGCCGGTCCCACACCAAACCCGGATCGCTGCTGAAGTCCCAGATCCCGATCCGCACCTGGGCGCAGTGGGATGACGCCGTGCCCGGCTTTGTGGAGATCGACCTGGTCAGCCATGAGGGGTCGAACAGTTCCGGACAGTACTGCTTCACGCTCACGGTCACGGACATCGCCACCGGCTGGACGGTGAACAGGTCCGTGCCCAACAAGGCCCAGAGGCATGTCTTCTTTGCCCTCCAGCAAGCCATCTCTGCCTTCCCGTTCCCGGTGGTCGGCATCGATTCGGATAACGGAGGAGAGTTCATCAACAACGATCTTTTCGACTTCTGCCAGGAACAACGGATCACTTTCACCCGCTCACGTCCCTATAACAAGAACGACGGGGCGCACGTCGAGCAGAAAAACTGGTCGAGAGTCCGTGAGCTGGTTGGCTACCTGCGCTACGACACGGCCGCGGAACTTGAGCTGCTGAACCAAATCTGGGAGCTGGACCTTACCTTCACCAACTACCTGCTTCCCCAGCAGAAGCTCGTATCCAAGACCCGTCACGGGGCCAAGGTGACAAAGATCCATGACGCCGCCGGCGACCCCGCACCGGCGCGCGGCCGCCGATCCTCATACCGATAGGAAGGCGGCAACCCGGATGAACGCCGAATACCGGACAGTCAGGCCGGCGGCGCTGTCCCGGCAGATCCTGGCCCTCACCGGGCAACTCGAAACTCTCGCCACCGCCAAGCAACCAGCGCCCATCAAACCGCCAGTCAACGAGGACTGCAACCACCGACCCAACCGGAGGTTTTCCAATGACGCAACGTATGCCCCTTCGCGGAGGTATTGACATGAGGCAACAGGCCCCTGACTGTCGGCTGGAGCCAAGCGACAAGTGGACAAAACCGGCGTTGCCGACGGCTCGAAAACGCATCTCACCATGATCCGTCTAAGCATGAGTTCGTCGAGGACTTTCTGAGTCAGAATGGCCTAATGAGGCAGCTCGGATCTACGCGAGTGAGCACTTCGAGTCAGGACGCTCGGCTGCAGTGATCATGGGCGTGCCGGCTGGCGTCTCATGCGCCAGCGGTCAAAGGCATCGCCAATGTGGACGAAGCGTGGTCGGGCGAAGGCTCAAGGGCAGCAGGGGTATTCGATCTGCTCATCCGCGGCAGGTCGTCCGGCTGGGGTCAGGTCGAACAGCGTCCACAGCGGCTCGACTGTCCCAAGGTGCCGCGGATCCTGGCCTGAGTCGGCGGGCTCGAAGAGCAGCTCGGACGCCCAATGTAGCCGGATCGTTCCGTCCGGCTCGCGTTTGAAGACGGTCATGATCGGTTCCGGCTCCCCGTTGGGGTTGTCGCCACCGTAGTGGCGGCGAAAGTCATTGTGAGCGGCCGACAGGAGCTTTATGTGCTTCCATCCCTTGTCCCGGGCGAAGGCGGCCACTCGTTCAATCGGTGCGCGTGCGACGACCATGAGATTGCCACCCAGGCCCTCGAAGTGCGGCATCGTTCCTTCCCACGTGTCGATGAGGGCCGTGCAGGAAGGGCATGGGCCGTCGCGAAGAGGTAGGTCGGCCGTGACGCCGAACGGAGGGCCGGGTCGGTCGTCCGTGCTGTGGCGGGGAAACATGTAGTGGTAGAGCATCAAAGTGTCGTGGACCCCAAAGAGTGCCGACATCTTCACCGTTTCCGGCACCCCATCTGGGCCCATCCGATCGAATGTGTAGTCCTCCCGCACCTGCCCTCCGGGCGGCAGTGCCCGCAGCTCCGCTGCGACGGCTTCCATCTGCCTCCGAAGCGCCAGTTCGCGTTCAAGCAAGCTGTTCCGCGCGGCACGATAGTCGGGGGTTTCATTAGGAAAGGCGATGCCCACCACGAAACGTTCCTCTCTTAGACCAGGCCGTCACCCTCAACCTACTCCACACCACGCCTGCCGCTCGAATGTTCGTCAGAGGTGTGTGCTCGCCAGGACGTTCGTAGAGCTCCCGCCCCTATAGAGGGCGTCCGCTGGCGCGGCCGGCTGTTGGGTGCTGCCGGTCCGTCGCAGAGCTTCGGCCCGTCATCACCTGGCTTTTCTATACGATGCACCGTCGCCAAATTGCGCATTGCCAGTCCTGGGGCGGTACTGCTTGCCTCTAGGGACGCTGTTTCAGCACGAGGCCGATGAGGCAACGGATGTACGTCCGGTACGTCATGGTTTTCTGTGCATTTGGGTTGGGGCCGTAGTGCCCTGTCGCAGAGCTTCGGACCTCTGGCTCTGGTTGCCTAGGTGCTTTAATGGCGGCTTTCCTGTTTAGCCAGCCTCCGTCGGCCACAGCTCCGCAAGCTTCGCCAGCAGCCAAAAACAACGGGGGAGAGGGGAAGCTGGCCGGTCACCTGAGCCCGCCCCACCCGCCGAATCCTCAGCAAAGGACATAAAACCATGAACGACGCAATCCGCATCTCCAGCCCGGCCGACATCCTCGGTTTCATCCCGCACTCCCTCGGGTTCCCACGGGGCTGGTCAGGATGGCATAGCCACGTTCCTGCTGGTTTAAGACGATTCTCGCACCCCTCAAAGTGGGGCCGGTCCAAGAAAATGCCAAGCTTTTTACAAGTTGCCAGGCTGAATATATTCCGAGGGTGTACACGAAGTTGCCAGGACTACGGCAGCACGGCGCTTTGGTTTCTCGTCTCCAGTCGGGATGTTGCACAGGGACGGGCCTAGGCAAACGACTTCATTGAGTGGTAAGGCTGGTGACCAACCCTATGCAGGACGACGTGGGCTACACATTTTTTTGCGCCGACGGGCGCGGCAAAGGCTACTGGATTTCCTGGCTCGCTGTAATGCGGGGAGGGGGTCGCCCGTCTGTTCTTCGTCTGCACGGGTTGCGGAATCTGCGGCTTCAGGCTCTGCTGGCTGCGCTGCTGATGGCGCTGGGTGCTCTGGTGGTGGCGCCCGTGCCGGCGTCGGCTGCTGAAGGTGACGTTGGGGTTCAGGGTCCGTCGCATACGGGGACGGGCACGCCGACGGGTACGAAGCGGCAGACGAATGCGTTGTGGTTCAACGACGGGATCTGGTGGGGGAACCTGTGGGACACGGCTAGCTCGGATTTTCATATCTTCCGCTTCAACGCCGCGACGAGCTCGTGGGTCAACACGGGTGTGACGACGGAGACGCGGGCGAACACCCATCATGACGTGCTGTGGGACGGGACAACGCTGCATGTGGCGAGCTACCGGTTCGTCAACGACGGTCTGCCGGCCGAGCCGAACTTCCCGTCGACGATGCGGCGTTACAGCTACAACGCGAGTACGAAGACGTACTCGCTCCTGAGTTCTACAAACATCAACAACCACCGCGTTGAGACCCTGTCCATCGACAAGGACTCGACCGGCCGCGTGTGGGCCACATGGCAGCAGTCGAACCGGATCTATCTGAACGTCACCGGCACGAATGGCGTGACCTGGGGGACGCCGTTCCAGCATCCCGCGTCGTTGGCCAACGTGTCCGTGGACGACAATTCGGCCCTGATCGCGTTTGGACCGGGCAAGATGGGTCTGATGTGGAGCCGGCAGCTCGGTGACGCCAACGACGGCATGTACTGGAGCTCCCACGTCGATGGAGCGGCGAGTACCACCTGGACCACGCCTGTAGCGGCGGTGAAGGGACAGCGCAGCGGCGATGACCACATGAATCTGAAGTGGCTGGACTCCTCAAGTGGTCAGGTTTTCGGCGCCATCAAGACGTCGTTCACGTCGGCGTCTGAGCCCCTGATCCAGCTCTTGGCATTCAACGGCACGGCATGGTCGGCGCACACGATCGCGACTGTAGCCGAGTGCCCGAACCGCGTGATCGTCATGATCGACGAAAGCACGCAGAGGCTGCGTACCTTCGCCACCTATCCGAAACCGAGCGGCACGACGAACGCCGGTGTCTGCACCAGCTCCGGCGGTGCGATCTACGAAAAGTCCACGCCGCTGGACAACATCAGCTTCACCACCACGAAGACGGCCCGCATCGTGGACGCCGACCAGTACGTGCACAACGTGACGTCGACGAAGCAGAACCTCAACAGTACAGCGCGGGGCACGGCCAACAGCGGCCTGCTGTTGCTCGCCGATGTGAACGCCACCAGCCGGTACTGGCACTCCTACGACCCCAGCGGCGGTGCTATCAGGCCGTCCATCCGCAGCGCAGCGGACGTCGTCGCTGCCGGTACCGACGGTGTGCTGTGGAACTACCCAGCAACCGGCCGGGGCGGATTCCAGACCCGGCAAAAGATCGGCGTCGGCTGGTCCGGGTTGAACAAAGGGTTCGTGACGGACTGGAACAGCGACGGCGTCTTCGACATCATCGCACAGTGGACGGACGGCCGGTTGAGCTTCTACCCCGGAAGGCCCGGCGGCGGATTCGCGGCCGCCCGGGCCATCGGGACTGGCTGGGGCGACTACCACGTCACTGCCGGCCGCTGGCGCACAAGCGATAGGTATCCGGGAATCCTGGCTTATGACGCCGCAGGGACCCTCTGGTACTACGGCAACAAGGCCGGATCATTGCTGGCGCCCCGTATCAGGACCGGGATCGGGTGGGGAGGCCTGTACCTCAGCATGACCGACTTCGACCAGGACGGGGCGCAGGACCTCCTGGCCAAACGCACAGACGGCAGGATGGTGCTCTACCGCTCAACCGGAACCGGCGGCTTCATCCCAGAAGCTAGACGCACAATAGGCACCGGATGGAACAGCATCAACAGCATCACGGCAGTCGAGGGATTCACCACAGGCGGTCACGGACTCATGACCCGGCTCAGCGACGGCCGCCTCGCCCGCTACCCCTTCAGCAAAGGTACCTGGGCTGCCCGCACTATCGTCGGCATCGGCTGGAGTAACTACAACATCTTCCGCTAGAACCACCAGAGCTGGGACGATACCCGGACCCGGCGGCACTGGAGGAGTCTAGGCTCTGCTTACTAAATCTAAGGGGAGAAATGAATACTTCTCGGATTGCAGCCGGAACTGCCGTCTTGGTGCTATTGCTCACTGCCTGCTCCGGCCCGCAGCCACAAGCAACACCGACAGCCTCAGTTGCCACAGCATCGACGCCTACCGCAACACCTGTCCCCACTCCGACCGCTACCAGCCAAGAGAACGAACGCGGACAGCTGATCCAGAAGATTGGCGAAGCGGTCACACTCTATACCAACGGATATGACGCCCCTCCCACGCTGACCTTCAAGGTTACATCCATCAAACCGATCAAGTGCGATGCACCCTCCGCAACTCCGCCAAAAGGCACTGCCATCGCGGTTGCAGTTGAGCTCGCCACCTCCCCAACGTTTTCAGGACCGCCGCAAGTGAATGGCCAGGCAGGGAGGATCAGTTTCCACCCGTACTACTGGAGAGGCTACGTCCCCAGTGGCACCCCGATGAACACTGTTAAGTCCTCCGTCCAGCACGACTGCCTTGCCGACACGACAACACTTTTGCCTGATTCCTTTGGCAAAGGCGAAAAGCTGACCGGGCTAGTCATCCTTGATGTGACGACGCCGACCGGTGAAGTAGCCTTCGATCCATACGGCGGCGGAGGTTGGGTCTGGAAGTACCCCGCAGCATGATCCGCCAATCCGAGGCGCACGTCTAACCTCGGGGAAGCGGAGGCTTCCCGCCGCCGGTTCACCCTTTGTCGTTGCAAACCTCGGCACGCCCCTTGCAGGACGACTTGCAGCAGCGGGGCACTTACGACCGCCGAAATGAGTCCTCGCCGGCGACTACGGCATCCCGTGTTCAGGTACCTTCGCCCAGCCGCTCTTCCCAGAATCCGGCACTGTCGCCACAGATTCCGATCAAGAGTTCTTTGCCAACCAGAATATGAGAGCGATCCTGCTGCTGCAGTTCCCCCAATTTCCGAGGTATCCCATCGATACTGAGGCAGTTCTGATGGGACCGGAGATAAGTGGCCACGCCCCTTCAGAGATGCCGGGCACGGACGTACTCCCCTTGCGCACCCAGCCCAGCCCCCACGATGACGTTCAGGCATTCGATTGCGTCCGTCGCCCCCTGCGGTCTGCATGCCTTCGTCAGACTGAGGCACACCCTAGCCGGACATCAGGTGACGGGTCGGAAAGCGTCAGGCGCGACAGTGGCAGACCAAGCATGACACTTTCGATCCGCCCCTGGGGGCAGCGTTAGCATATGAATTCGCACCCGTGGCGCCCACCGGACTTAAAAGGCGTCCGATAAGGGGAAAACAGCGCCACGAGATCCTTGGGTGGCCCGAGGCCCGCGCTGATTCGACGTCGGGCACTCAGCGCCTGGTCTCGTACCTGGTCAGGACCACACCGTCGGGAAACGTCCGGGTCTCCGCCAGGCTCAGGTTCACCCATTTGTCCAGGGCGGTGAAGAACGGCGTGCCGCCGCCCACCAGGACTGGATGGGTGACGAGCGCGTACTCATCGATCAGCCCGACCCGCATGGCCGCCGCGGCGAGTGTGGCACCGCCGATGTCCATGGAGCCGCCGCCGTCGGCCTTGAGCCGGGTGATCTCGGTGACCGCGTCGCCGGTGACCAGGCGGGTATTCCAGTCGACCGTGCTGGTCGTCGAGGAGAACACCACCTTCGGCATGTCCCGCCAGCGGCGGGCGAACTCGATCTGCGCCGGTGTGGCGCCAGGCTGCTGGTCGGCGGTCGGCCAGTGGGAGCTCATCGTCTCCCACAGTTTGCGCCCGTACAGCGCCAGGCCCGTCGCCCCCACCCGCTCGGACCACCATTGGAACAGCTCGTCGCTTGGTACGCTCCAGCCGAGGTCGTCGCCGGGCGCGGCGATGTAGCCGTCCAGGCTCAGGTTCATGCCGAAGGTCAGTTTGCGCATGGCGTCAGTCTCCCGTGAGTCGGTATTCGTTGTACAGACCAGCACGGCGCGGAAAAGTCATCGGTCAGGCCACACCGAGGGCCAGTTGACCACCGTGCCAAGCAGATGCTCCGGACGGAAAGGATCCCGCACTGGTACCGGTAGGCAATCAACGACCTGGCGGTGATTTCTGAACGGACGACTAACCCGCAGTCCGCGACAGCCGTTCCGCGAACCGCTCCCGGAATGGTTTTGATGGACTGGCGCAATCGACGCTAGTGACCCGAGCGAACGCGATGGCCTGCAGCGGGACTGCAGGCCTCAGAGTTTGCGATCCGATCTTCCTGAGAACTGACTGATGAGCTTGTGCAGTACCTTTTCATACTCTGCCCGCTCGAATACGAACGTCCTGACGATCTCTACGGGTTCCATTGACGAGCCGAAGATGTCGTCCCACCCGAAGTCAGACCAAGTGACAGTTTTGTCCGTGATGCTGATACGGGTGCTGTAACCTCCGCAGCCAGGGTCTCCACATTGGCAGTACAAGAGCCATGTTCGTCCGTTCCTGTCCGCTGGCAGTGGGCCGCCAAGAAGTTGCCTCAGTTGATCCCAGGACGCCTCAGGGTGATCCGACGAGAGCAGGGGGATCCTGCGATCGGGATCATCTGCCTCGGAGGTTCGGTCAGGGCGAGCAACGGTAGGCCGTCTATGTAGATTTCGTGAAAGGGCGCGGACTTGGACTTCCTGCCGTCGGCGGAACAATCGGAACCTCGACTCCGTCCACTTCAGTTCATTCTCAACGACAGCCAGCGAGTTGATCAGCTTCTCCACAAACTTAGTTCCCAACTCTGAAGCCTGCGCGGGCTCTGACAGTGTCCCCGCTGTGGGAACCAAGAACGGGACGGTTTCCCACATCTTCAAGCGAGAAATGCAGCGGGGTGCCTATTCGAACGATGGACACCTCGCCACATTACTCAGAAGTTGAGTAGCTGCGTTTCAGTGGAGCCATCTCTGTAGGTCACGTCAATGGGCACGCCGTGATCGGAGGCATTCTGCAGGTCGTTGCCGGGTAGCCAGAAGGCGAACTGGCCCTTCGCGACGGTTGCAATCACCTCTTCCTGGGCAGAGCTGGTGTAGGAAATCGCAGCAACTTCAGCTCCCACGCGACCCGACGCGATCGAGAGGGGCTTGTCTGCGATTGATCCAGTTCCGAGCTGAGTGGCAGCTATACCTCGTGCAGGCAGTGCCGCCGCGTTCCCAGGTTTTCCGACAGAGCCGAACATCCCCTTGCGGAACCAGGGTGCCGTGGCGTCCGTGGTGCACGTCGCTTCAAAACCGTCCGGACCGCTGAGGACTACAGTCACCCAGGCTCCCCGCCGCTCGGCAATGGCGACTTCCGCTGCTGAAAGTTCCGTTGAGTACATACCGCCGCCAACATCTCGCTTTGAATTGCGGCAATCTGCGACAGCCTTGTCACGCTCTGCGCCAATGAGTGTCCCAGGTGCTGGGGTCCACGTGGCGAAGGCCGGGTCACCCCCTGAAAGTACCGGCATGATGAGGAACCCCGCCGTGACTGCTGCTGCCAGGCCTCCAAGAGTGACGGCTCGTCGTCGGCGGTTGGCTTTAGCTTTGGCCGGCTCGTAGCCTCCCAATCTGTTGTTGGATGCACTGGAAACTGGCTGAGAGGCGAGTATGCGGTTCAGGTCGGCTTGCGCCCGGGAGGGGCTGGGCAGTGAGCTTTGCTCTGCTGCGTCCATGGAACGCAGAAGTGTGTCGAGGTTCTGATCACTTTTCATAGCGTTGACGCCTTTTCAGATGATGCCGCCGAAATATCGGAAGCAGGGTGGGGAAGGTGGTCGAGGAGGAGCCGCAGAGCCCGTCTCGCGCGGGTCAATCTCAGACGGAAAGCCACGGGCGAGATCCCCAAGACTTTGGCTGCCTGCGGCGCGGCCAGGTTCTCAAAGACGGCGAGTCCCAGGGCCTCCTGATGGACTTCAGAAAGAAGCGCCCAGGCGCGGCCTAAATCGATGCGACTATTGACCAGATCAGCATGAGAGGTTCTGAAAACGTCTGGTGCTGTTTCAGCGAGCCGGACGCCTAGCGATTGACGTCGTCGTTCTCCACGTTGAGCGTTCAACATGAGATTCCGCGTGATTCCGAAAACCCAGGCCCGGGTATCACTCTCTTGCGCCGGCGCTTCGGAGAAGCGCCTCCACACCACAAGAAATGCCTCAGCGACCACGTCCTCAGCATTTGCTGGGTCCGTGCGACGCTGAACGAACTTCAGCAGGTCGGCGTATGAGGATTCGTATAGCGACCGGAAAGCGTCGGCCCTGTCAGGGGCCCTCGATAAATGGCTCATACCCTATACCTGTCCGCCACCTGCCTAAGTGTGTCGCAAATGGTTCAAGGATTCTGACACGCACCTACCCAGGGGCGAGTCAAGGCACGCTACGAAGGGTTGTAGCAAGCTCTCTCAGGTCGTCAGAAGAGGAACCCTCTACGGTTCTTGCCTGACGAGTTCGAGGACGTGGGCATAGTTTTGTTCGAGGGTGGGCTCCGGGGTAGTCAGGCGCCGTAGCGCGACTCGGACGACGTCGACGGCAACTTTTCTGCTGACACGAACCAGGGGGTATCCCTCCTCGACTACTTCCCAGTGGGCGCCGGGAACAGTGTGCGTGAGGAGACCTCCGTAGAACATCCCGATAGGGCGGGCAAGATCGGCCGGCAAAGCATCATTGATGGCTTGATCAAGAGTGGCGAGGCTTTCTGCTTTGCGTGGCAGTGTTTGACCTCGCGCTTGGAAATAGCTGAGGAGGTTGTCGTATCCGTCGACGTTAGTTGGCGGGGGTAGCACGGCGTCCGAAGTGACTGGCTTATATTCTGCGTATCTTCTCGGCATTCCCGCTGGCAGTTTCTGCAGACGTTCGTCGGGATCTTCGGGGCTGCTCATGCGGCTCATCCTAAGCACACCCATTTCGCGTTGGTCGGATTACCGGGTGCCGAACCTCAACGGGAACGCCCTCCCAAAGAAGACGTTGGGCAATAGTCGGTCCGAGCCGAGATCCCGGACGCTCAGCCTTGGCGGCTTCGGGTTTTTTGACTGAACATGGCGGAGACGACGGCCCCGAGCGTGGCGATGATTGCGAAGGCTCCGAATACAACCGTGGCCATTGTGCCCCCAGTAACCACAACGCCGGCCAAACAGAGCAGGACAACATAAGCGAATAGGACAACAGGTCCGTTCGACAGGCTCAAACGAGTTTGAATACGTTCAACCCTCGCGGGGCGGGGAGTCGTGACTGCGCTTGGACTCGGGATTCCATAGCCGGGCTTACTCTTCGCGGACTTTAGCAGGAAGGCAATCACCCAGCCGGCGGCCAGCAAGCCCAGAAGGATGAGAGATGTTGCTGCGCCGCTGCGGAACATGAACTCTAAGATGCCCGCACAGCAAACAACTGCGGTGAGGATGCCAATGGTGAGGAGATCCTTCTTGATTCGTTGCATCGGCATTTTGGCTTCCCGCGGGTCATCCATCAATAAGGGCACATCGCTTGCACTTCATAACAGCATGAATCTGTTGATCTGGCGATACGATTCATCCTTCGCTTTTCACGAACCTCAGGCGGTCACTACTGATCCACTAACGGCACAATGAACGACAGTCCCTCGGACGTCATTGAGGGGTGGAGTCGACGATTCGGTAGTCGATGGCGGTGTGGCCGACGACTTCATTGGAGCCGAAGCCGAAGGCTGCGTAGGTCATGATGGTTCGTTCGCCGATGACCAGCCCGGTACTGGGGTCGATGATCATCTCTGCCCTTTGTCCGGCGCGGAGTGGTTCTGTCCGCCCGATCGCTATGCCGACCTTGCCGTCAAAGTTGGCCTGTTCGCTGGCAGTGACCCCGGGGATCAGGGCCAGCGCCTTATAAAGACCTGCGCGCAGGTCAGCAGGAATGAGTCCCATCCTCAGAATGTCGGTGATACGCACGAAATTGTTCTCGTCC
This sequence comes from Arthrobacter globiformis, assembly GCF_030817195.1. NCBI lineage: Bacteria > Bacillati > Actinomycetota > Actinomycetes > Micrococcales > Micrococcaceae > Arthrobacter > Arthrobacter globiformis. The sequence goes on from NZ_JAUSYZ010000001.1 coordinate 3,122,307, forward strand.
CGCGAGGCTGAACCTCCCTGGTACTGGGAGTTGAAATGGTCGTACAACGCCTGCCCGTCACGCGGCAGAGCGTCCAGCTCCTTCTCAGTCATCAGGTTCCACGGACCTCCATAAAAATATCCGTCCTTGGCCCGGATTACCTCTATTCCCGTGGGCACCGGGCCCGCGTCCCCCCAGTCGCGCCGGAGCACCCAGTCCTCGTCGGGGGTGCCGGGCACGTAAACGTCGACGGTCTGCACGTTCATGCGGTGTGTCATATTTCCCGATTCATCCACGCCAGTAACACCCCAGTTGGCGTGCGTGTGGACCAGCAGGTATTCGCCCGGTTTCGGCACGGGATCGACGAAGGTCATCGACTGCTCCGCAACTGCCCGCAGGACCCCCGCTGCATGTGCGCTTTGCGCCGTAATGCTGATTTGCCCGACAACCAGCGCTCCGACTGCTGCTGCCGCCGCTGTGAGCAGGACCCGCCGGGTCGGGTGGGGACGGGTCGGCGCGGCGGGCCTCAGCGGGACCAGGGACTTCGCGATCTGGCGGCTGCGGGGGCTGTGGCGGTGCGTTGTTTTCCCGGGCCTGTACCGGATGGGGTCCTCAGCGCCGGCAAGGGTTGGCAGTTCGACGAGCTGCCTGCGTAGCGCTTCACGCCTGTCGGCCTGGAACTGAGATGCGTTCATGATGTTCTCCGTCCAAGAATTGCCTGAGCGTCAGGCTCTTGTTCATGCACTACTTGGCTGTACAGGGTCCCGAGCCGGGATTTCGCCCGATGGAGCCTGGACTTCACCGTTCCGTCCGCAACGCCGAGGGCAACCGCAGCTTCTTTTGATCCCAGGCCCTCAATGACACACAAGGTCAGGACGTCGCGCTCTGGCGATCTTAGTTTCGCGAAAGCTTTCCGAAGGGCAGAGGACTTGATTCTGGATTCGTCAGCTTCGGCAATGCCGTCGGCAATATCGGCCGCATCCTGCGGCGGCGGGAGCTGGTTGAGGAAGTGCCTGTAGCGGCGTTGCTGTCGAACGTGGTTACGGAGGGTGTTGTTCGCCGTGACCAACAGCCAGGGCAGTATCGACTCGTTCACCACTCGGACATTGGCTCGTCGGCGCCACGCCTCATAGAAAACCACGGCGGTGACATCCTCAGCCACGTGAGGCACGCTCAGCACTTTCAGAGCATGACGCCACACCCGGTCATGATGGCGGTCGAAAAGAACACCGAAGGCATCACCGTCACCGTTGACAACCTGGGACCACAACACCTCGTCCGAGACACCCAATTCCTCGCCCATACCCCATAGTGTCCGCTCACCCCGATCGGTTCCATGATTCGACGATTGAATTTCGGTAAAGGCATTTGAGGCCCGTACTACGGCGACGTAGCCGCAGAGCGGCCGGCGTAGGGGTTAATAGTGCGGCCGGCACCGACGCTTCTTGGTGCATTCGGGGAACGCTGAGAGCGACAGCCATAGTGTGGGCTAAGCCTTTGCCTGCCTTGACAGGCCGCTATAGCGGGCGAATAGTTCGTCTAAGGGACTCACGGACGAGGCACGGTAGATGGAAGTCTTCAGACCCTTGGTGCTGGCCTTCCTCAGTTGCGCCCTTTGCGTTACCGGGTGCACGGGCCCCGACGGACCAGCCCCAAGGCTAACGGCGCCAACGAACGATACAACCCAGACCAGTCAGAACATCCGGATCTACTCTGACCCCGTTTTCAAGGGCGCTCCCACAGGGGAGCTGAACGTCCTGGCGGACAGGGTAAATGAGTACGCGATGGCTCATCCAAAGGTTTTCTCCGGGACCTACTTCGCCTCGGATTACTCGAAGGTATACGTCGGGGTGGCCAAGCCGGATGATCCGGCCGCATTGGCGTATGAAGAGCTGGCAACGAAACTAGATCCCGGGCGCCAACGAATTGTCACGGCGGACGCTCGCTGGTCCTGGTACGAACTTGATGCCCTCAAAGACCTCCTCGCGAAGAAGTATCTTATGCAGGGCAAGGGGGGTATACAGTCGGTGGGACTCAATACAGCAATAGACTCAGTAGTCGTCGGAGTACTGAGAAGACCTTTCGACCCGGCTCTGACGGACAACCGGACAGTAATCGAAATCGCCCGTCGCTATGGGGACATGGTCGTGTTCCGTGAATCGTTGGGCCCGGTAACCCTCGACGCCAAGTAACAAGTAATTCCCGGCCTTTCCAGCAGGCAAAAGGCTCAGCAGTGGGCCGGCGCATCTTCCTCCGACCAATGTCACGAATCAGAGCCGTCCTCCGGCAAGCAGTTCTGCTCTCCACTGAGCGCACCCCAGGGAACCCTCTACGGTTCTTGCCTGACGAGTTCGAGGACGTGGGCATAGTTTTGTTCGAGGGTGGGCTCCGGGGTAGTCAGGCGCCGTAGCGTGACTCGGACGACGTCGACGGCAACTTTTCTGCTGACACGAACCAGGGGGTATCCCTCCTCGACTACTTCCCAGTGGGTGCCGGGAACAGTGTGCGTGAGGAGATCTCCGTAGAACATCCCGATAGGGCGGGCAAGATCGGCCGGCAAAGCATCATTGATGGCTTGATCAAGAGTGGCGAGGCTTTCTGCTTTGCGTGGCAGTGTTTGACCTCGCGCTTGGAAATAGCTGAGGAGGTTGTCGTATCCGTCGACGTTAGTTGGCGGGGGTAGCACGGCGTCCGAAGTGACTGGCTTATATTCTGCGTATCTTCTCGGCATTCCCGCTGGCAGTTTCTGCAGAGGTTCGTCGGGATCTTCGGGGCTGCTCATGCGGCTCATCCTAAGCACTCCCATTTCGCGTCGGTCGGATTACCGGGAGCCGAACCTTGACCGGACATTTTTGGTGCTTTCAATTTTCTTTGTGTTGGTGTGTAACCTTTTAGGCTGTCGCGGACAATACAGGGCATGGGGAACGTTGAATCCGATGATGAGGGGCTGTGGTCTCGCAGCATCAAGGGCGATGGCGAGGCCTTCAGGGTTTTGTACACCTGCCACAGGGACAGGGTCTTCCGCCATGCCTACCGGCTTTCCGGGGACCGGCAGGATGCCGAGGACGTCATGGCCACAGCGTTCCTTGAACTGTGGAGGCTCCGGGCCAAGGTGCGGGTCGTGGACGGATCCATCCTTCCCTGGTTGCTCGTCACGACGACGAACACTGCACGCAACAGCGGGCGGGCGGCGCTCCGGTACCGCCGGCTCCTGGACTCCCTCCCCAGAAGAGAGGAAACGTCCGATCCCACCGGCGAAGATCTCTTTCTCGGCTACCAGGACGCGCTCGATAAGGATCTCGCCCGGGCCCTCGGGCTTTGAATGCCGAGGATCTGCACCTGGTGAGCCTGGTGGTTTTCGAGGACTTCACCATCGCCGCCGCTGCGCCGTCCTTAAGCTGACACCCGGGTCGGCCAAGACCCGGATGCACCGGGCGCGCCAGCGCATGAAAACCGCGCTCACCGGTACACATTACGTCCCCACCCCGATCACGGTTTTGGAAGGAGAACGGTCATGAACGAGCTTCGCGTCGATGACCGGTTCAGCAAGGCACTGGAGGCAGAACTTGTTGCATTCGGGTTCAGAAAGCTTCGCCTGCCCGTGCACGGAAGCGCACCCGGATGTGGCTGGGGGCCGGTGTCCTAGCGGGGGCCGGGATTTTGGGCGGGGTCGGTGCTGCGGCGGCCGGCCTGTTCGTTATTCCCGGGTCCCAACAGGTCACGCCGCTGTCCACTGCCGTGGTCGAGATCCGCGAGGGAACGGCAACCATTGAACTCGGAGACCCGCCAGCGGGAACCACGGGGATTCAGGTGGAGCTGAACTGCCTGACCCCTGGCCGTTTCGAGTTCCAGGACGGTGCCTACACTGTTTGCGAGGCCTCGGCGGTCGGGACGCCCCAGGGTTGGAGCGGTTACACGCTTCCTCTCACTCCTGGGTTGAACAGCGTCACGGTCAAAGCCGATTCTGGATCACGCTGGCGGTTGAGCGCCAAGTATGTGAACAGTGAAACGACTGATTGGGCAGTCAACGCGGACGGCAACTCCTATGGTGCCGAAAATGAAAAAGGAACGCCCGACCTCACCGCCGTTATAGCAACCAACGGGGTTCCCGGGTATGTGTACACGAGTGAGCTCGAAGACGCGACCGGTACTGCTGCTATTAAAACCTTCAAAACCAGGGAAGAGGCACTTGCCTGGCAAGAAGCCCGCCGCGGCAAAACATTCTCGGTCCCGGTCTACGACTCCACGGGTAAGACAGTAGTTGGTGAATTCGTCATCAGCGACGGCCAAGGGCAAATCACAGACAGGATTGTCCCACCCGGCAAGCCCGCGCAATAAGAACTTCTCTCACCACCCTGTTGGAGGAACCCTGAGCGGGCGGAAGCACGATTAGCCGGAAGACCCCAGAGAACAGACGGAGGGGAGCGGCGCCAAGTTGGAATTTACTTCTTGTATCGCCGATACATCACGAGCGCGACGCCAGCGAGGATAACGGCGATTATTGCGGTGACGATGAATACCCACAGGACGTCGCCGCTTCCGTCGTGTGACGGTAGGAGCGTTCGCATATTTTGGTGTGCCTTCCGGTGAGGGCCCTGACGATGGTGTCTTAGGTACCAGCAGCGGTGCTGTAGATGACGATAGCGGCGCCCGCTATTGCCATGAGGATGGCGCCAATGCCGAAGTACTTTGGCGTCCCTATAGCTGATGACATCTCACCCGGTTTACCCAAACGCTTGTTCCAGCCTCTGTTCATTTGGGAAACTCGCTCGCGCTGCCAGAACATAAGAACCCCAACAACCATGGCGATCAGTCCGACTATTCCTGTAGATGTCATATCGGCTCATCGTCCTTCGTAAAGTCGGGATGCCTGAACCTTATATTCCAGAGGCCCTTTAGGCCCATACCCTGGGGGCCTCAATTCGGTGCCCATAGACAGGTTGCCGCTGGACGGTCATAACTAGCGTCAGAGCTGCCAATCCGGCCAGGGAACCGCTAACGGAATGGTTCTAATGACCTAGACCAATTAAGAGAAATCAGCCGAGGGCTGTGGCCAAGGCGACAGTGTTATCTCTGGAGAAAGCAGATGCCAGTTCCCGTCTCCCTAAAGGACCAAGGAGTCGTCTGGACAAGCCACTGCCGCGAAGATCGTTTCACAGGACTTGGGGGTTACCCCCCATCCATGATGGATAGGAATCCGTCTCCGGGCTCGACGGATCAGGACGCCTTTCCAGTTCATCGCGTTCGCGTCGTGCGGCAACTGCGAGTGGCGCAAGAGCAGCGGCCAAGAGCAACCCAATGATGACTGTAGACGGCCAGAAGCCGAGCCAGTCGCGCGTGAGCGACCCAGCGACTAGGGCGATCACGAGAAGCAAGAAGGCTGCCCGCACAAGGCGCTTCATTTTCGGTGTGCGGTTCCCCGCGTCTGTGCTCATGCCTCACCGTACCGATTCAGCTTCTCAAAAACGATCGGTTTTTGAGAATATCAGCGGTGGGGGAGCGGGCGGCTGGACGGGACACGTTTGTGGACGATTGCCGGTGACTACAAAGCCTGGGATCTTCGAATGGCGACGCCTGTAGCCCGGCGCCGTATTAGCCGAATGTTGTCGGTTTAGCCCTGCCTCGGCGGCCCTTCGTCGGCTGCGCTGCCCTCTGTGATGGCCGCGATCGTGCGCACAATGTAGCGTCGCAACTCTGCCGGGGCGGGCTGGTGCTCGTCCGGTGCCATCCCGAAGGGAAAGGCTGGGGACCACGAGGTTGCCAGTGCCATGATCGTCGTCATGAGGTACGGGGCGGAAAACGCGGCGCTGATTTTCCCGTCCACCTGCGCCTGGGCGACCGCTGCGACTTTCGCATTGTGGGAGCCGGCGCGGCCGGCAGGGAGTTCGACCGATTTTTCGAGAGTAGACCAGGCCAGGAGCCTCAGGAGCTCCGGGTTTTCCATCGAGAAGTCGAACACCCGCCCGGCGAAGGCTGCCGGGTCCTCGGGCGTGAACGGCATGTCCTCGTACACGCGGGCCAGGTTCCGCTCCAGGACCGTCGTAAACAACGTCTCCTTGTTGTCGAAGTAGATGTAAATCAGGTTCTTGTTGCAGCCGGCCGCCTTCGCGATGCGGTCAACCCGCGCTCCGGCTACCCCGTGCGCGGAAAACTCGCCCAGTGCTGCTTTCAGGATGCGCTCCTTAGTGGCTTCTGCGTTCTGCATGGCATTTCCTCTCGTTCCCACCAGTCTACTTGACTAACCGGTTAGACAGAGCTCATACTTTAGCTAACCAGTTAGTTAGTCCTGCTGCTGGTACCCCTTTGAAAAGGAAAACAGTCATGACAACCACACCCGGTGGAACCCTTACTCTCGCCGACGACCTCACCATCAACCGGGTCGGCTACGGCTCCATGCAGCTGACCGGCCCGAATGTGTTCGGCCAGCCCAAAGACCGTGACCAGGCGCTTGCTGTGCTCCGCACTGCCCTCGAGCTCGGCGTGAACTACATCGACACCGCCGACTTCTACGGACCTGGCGTGACCAACGGAATCATCAAGGAAGCCCTGAGCCCGTACGCCAAGGACCTTCACATCTTCACCAAGGTCGGCGCGCTTCGCGGCCAGGACGGCTCATGGATTCCCAACACCGAGCCGGACTCACTGAAAGAGCAGGTCTACTCCAACCTCGAGAACCTTGGCCTGGACGTCCTGGACGTCGTTTACCTGCGGCTGGGCTCACACGATGGAACGACCGATGATTCCATCGCCCGCGAGTTCACAGCCCTGGCCGAACTGCGGCAGGAGGGCGTTATCAAGCACCTGGGCCTCAGCGGCATTTCCGATGCCCAGTTGACGGAGGCACTGACCATCGCCCCGGTCGTTGCCATTCAGAATCTTTACAACCTCGTTAACCGTGAGGACGACGCACTCGTCGCCCGTGCCGCCCGCGAGAACATCGCCTTCGCGTCCTTCTTCCCGCTCGGCGGCTTCTCGCCGCTACAGTCCGATGTCCTCACCGCCGTCGCAACCCGGCTCGGCGCTACCCCGCAGCAGACAGCCCTGGCCTGGCTCCTGCAGCGCTCCGCGACCTCCGTTGTGATCCCGGGAACTTCATCAGTTGCCCACCTGCGCGAGAACATGGCCGCTGCCGAGCTGGTGCTGCCGGCGGACGCTGTCGCCGAACTCGACGCAATCGCGCCGGTCGAGCTGGCCCGGGCCTAGGGGCCGGGGCACCTGCCCGATCATCACGGATGCCGCACGTGTGGGGTGCTTGGACCAGCAGCACCCCACACGCCCCGGCATTTCTGCTACTCATCGACGTTGGGCGATCCGCCCCTCTATACAGACCCTCATTTATTCCAGATCGGAACATCATGACCACAACGCAAAGATCAGCCCATCCAACCGTTGGGTTCGTTGGGCTCGGAGACCAGGGGGCGCCGATAGCCGCCGCCATCGCCGACGCGGGCTATCCGCTGCAGGTATGGGCACGCCGTCCGGCCTCGCTCAAAGCACTCACCGGCGTCCCCTTCACCGCACATGCAACCGTTGCCGCACTGGCCGCCGCCAGCGACATCGTCGCCCTCTGCCTGCCTGAGGACTCGGACAACCTCGAAGTGGCCACAACAGGAGGCCTGCTTGCACACATGCGGCGCGGCTCAGTCCTCGTCAACCACGGCACCGGCACCCCACGGGCAATGCAGCAGCTCGCTGAACTTGCCGTCCCCTACGGCATTGAAGTGGTCGACGCCCCCGTCAGTGGGGGCCGCGCCGTCGCCCTCGCGCGTCAACTCACAACGATCGTCGGCGGGCAGGAAGCCGCGGTCGATCGGCTGCGGCCAGTCTTCAACACGTTCTCCAAACGGGTGATCCATATCGGAGCCATCGGTTCCGGGCAGTCCGGGAAACTCTTCAACAACACGCTCATGATGATGAACCACCAGAACCTCATCGAAATCCTCGCCCTCGCGGAGGAACTCGGGCTTCCCCTGACCCCGTTGCTTGAAGTCTTCCGCTCAGGATCGGCCACGAGTTTCGCCCTTGAAGCGTTTGGGCCGGCGATCACCGTTGAGAACTCGGCGCACCTCACAGGACTCGAACTCATCGACATGGACCTGTTCTCCACGGCCACAGAAGCGGTTGGCAGTGCCCGTACCAACGTCGTCCGTCGAGCCGTCGCCGGCGCTAACGGCCTCTCGGGGCTCGCCGCGCTCATCGAAGATAAACGCTAGAACCCCTCTCTGGCTAAGCGGTTCAGACCAAGACCTGCCAACTGCACCGCGAAGGCCGGGATCGTTACCGTGTCCGGACCAGCCGGGACAAGGCCCGCAACACTTCGGACCCCGCGCACGCGGCGACAGTCTATTCGCGTAGCTTATGACGATTACCACGGGAGTAGTAGTGACCGGGGTTGGGTTTCTCGCTCGTGACTTCCGGCGGGCGGGCCGGTTCCTGACACGCACAGCCGAACGGACTACCCGAGGCAACGCGCCACTTTAATGTTCCAGAGCCGAACGCCGAACGGGACGAAAACGGGCCGTCCCCCGTCATCTGGCCCAGACGGCGAGCGGTGCATGAGAATGCGGCATTCGACGGCAAGCTAACAACGAAGCAAATCCGCCTTGCCCTGCTCCCGTAGATCGTTCCTCGCTATTAGGCTTTGAAGACCGAGCGTCAGCGTGGATAGGGAACCAGATTGTCGTGGTGATCAGGTAACTGATGGAAGGAGCGTCATCAAAACGATCCGGGGGATCAAGCGGCTCCTGAGCGAACTGCCTCAACCCGCGCGGACCTTCTATTGGTGCTTCTACGCGATGTTCCTTGTGACCTTCGTTCTCGGGGCAGCAACCCGGATGAACTGGGTGGCTATTGGATTTAGTGGAGCCGGCCTTTCCTTATTCCTGTTCGGACTGTACGTCTTCCGAGACATCAACGACACGGCAAGCACCTGGTCGAGAATCTACAAGGAAAGTCGCGGAATCAAGCCAGAGAGCTTTACGTTCGCCGACGTTCCGACGATTAGAGCCATGGGATTTATGCACATGATCGCGGGCTTATTTTTCGTTGTAGGTGGGATCGGTTTTGCCTCTTCCTAGACGAGGACGGAAGGAGATAACGCTTTCCCGTCCTCGCATCGAACGGCCCGGGAAGACCTGTATCAACGGGTGAGGGCATCCTTTGGCCAGATCGACTGCTGTGAGCGCAGGGCCGTCTGCAGCTGATGATGACGACCGGCCACGGCGGCGCCAAGCTGGCGGGTCTTACCTCGTTGGCCGGTCGTCATGCCGAACGCTGAACGGCACATCCAAGCGTTGCGTAACGAGCAGAGATGCATTCAAGCTATGTCTGTCTCGTTTTAGTTCCAACTGGAGGGACTCAGTAGTGTGCCTTTTCGACTGCGCGTAGCTTCATGGCATGGGGAAATATACATCGCTGGCGCAGGCGGGGCTCTTGGTGGTTGTACTTGGATCCGGCTGCGGCATCGTTCCGGGCGGTGGCGCTGAGACGTGCGTCGACTGGGTCCGGTTTGAATCCCCTCAAGACCAGTACGACCAGGCCGGCATCGTGCTGATCGGTAGGTCTGTGGGCGAGGACGGTGAAACCAGTCTTTACGGTTACAGGGCCACGACTCACCGGATAGAAGTCGAACGGGTACTTAAGGGTGACCCTGGTGCCGGGAGTCTTCGCGTCTCCTCCACACCCCAGACGTGTACTGGGGGCGAGTCCTTTCCGGACGGCGACCCAGTCGCGACCGATCAGCGAGTCATCATTTTCGCTACCCAGCAGGGCACTGAATGGTTCACCCTGACGCCCGCTCAAGGAGTCCTGCCCTTTCAGCAGGGGAAAGAATTTCCCTTTCAACCATCCGTTACTCCACCTGCAGCACCGCCGGCTAAGACGAGCCCTTCCATCCACGCCATTACTCCACTTTCGAACCGGCTCCCTACGGACAGCTCGCCGGCTACGGGCGAGGTAGTTCCATGGACCCTGGTGAGAATCGACAACGAGAAAAACCGCATCTACATCTCAGCAGGATCGGTCGGATGTTTGGTGCCGTCTGTGGTGCACCTTCAGGAGACGCCGACGGAAATCGTCATCGCGGTCACCGGCGCGCCCTCCTCGGCATCGTCCGGTAGCCCGTGCACCGCGCAAAAAGTGACCCTCGTCGGTTACGTTCCGCTCGACAGCCCGGTCGACGGACACCGAATAGTGGGAAACACGGCGTAGGAGGAAGGGCCGTTATGCTCACCCCAAGTCTCCTTGGCGAACCTGTAAAGGGACCGTTTTCCACGCGAGCGGGGGTCACGACCGGCCATTGTGGAGAACGGTTGTTTTGAAATCGGGGTGCCCGCTTGGAGCTAGTGGCGGCTCCCCCTTGTCGAGATGCAGTCTTCCACCTCATGGGCAGTCATTCAGGAGCTCCTGCTGAAGGAGAACAAAGGGTACCGGTCGACCAAGTACTCAATGGGCTGGAAGTGCATCCGCTCGAACAGGGCGAGACTGCGCTGGAGGCCTTCATCCTCCTGAAGTCCTGGATCGGGACGGCGACATTTCGTGGTCATACCGAACGACTAATCGACTCAGTCGCGAGGAATTGCTTGGTGCGCTAACCGTTCAGGTGGATGTACTGCGGAAGTCGCTTCGCGATGAATGGGACGACGACTAACGGCGACTTGCATCCGCGGCTTCATAGGTGGCGCGGTTGCCGCCCTAATCCGAACCTCTACCGGGGGTGATTCCTCTTAGAATGACCGCATGGATGCCAGAACTCAGGAGTACCGACGCCTGCGCCGAGAGGTAACAGCGTGCGTCAACGCTCATGACCTTTTCGGAGTCTTAGACGATGCGCCGCCCGACGAATACGACCCCGAAATCGAAGACTTCACGCGCCTCATCGCCAAAGGCGAACCCGTCATTCCAGAGCTAGTCGCCGCTGTCTGCCAGAAATGGTTCGGCGACAGCAAGGAAGCGCCAGAACCACCCACGCCACGAATCACGGCACTCGCCAACGACCTCAGAACCATTCAGCGCGAATATGCTTCCCGGCCGCCAGGTACACGATTGACCGACTGAGACTGAGCGAACTCGATTCGACATCGCATCTCGGGGAAGCTTCTTCGACAGGGGTTACCGGGATGCGCAATTCACCCCATTAGCGAACGCTCTCCGGACACTTTCGGAGAATCATGTGCACGTGGTTCACCAGCTCTGCTATTCGCCGGCCGAAGGGGTGTTCGTGCAGGTCGGCCAGGGGGACAAGTCGTTTCTGCCATCCCCGAGATTTGATAGCTCCGTCGTGTCTAAGATCGTTCTTAGCGGGTGTACGAGTTCATTCATGCTGCGGAAGGTTCCAGATGGGCGAGTTGATATTCGGGCTTGTGCTCCTGGCCGGCTATCCTCGGTGCACTTCTCACTCGTAGGGCGGATCGCAGGAGGTTGCAGCTCATGGAAGCGGTTTCGCCTAATGCTGAACATCCCGGTGTGATCAAGTACGCCAAAACGAGTCGATTGCTATACGTCGCGTTGTGCGTGGTTGTTGGCGTGGGTTTCCTAGTTTTCGGCATCGTCAATCTGCTCTCATGAGACCCGCCATCCGCGCCGTGCGTAGGAGCACTTGAGTATGCCGTCGTATCTTCCAGGCGTCTTCGTCGTCCTAGCCGGCCTTGCCATGATTGTCGGCAGGAAGCCTCTGTCGCTGATGCAATATGCGGCGTTGAAACAGGCCCGCGTCGTCCGTGCTAATCGTGATCGGACCCTTGCTCTACTGCGGTGGATCATCATTGGAGGAAGCATCATGTCCATCGGCTTCGGTGTCTTCCTAGCCTTCAACCCCCTCATTGCGTGAGCAGATAGTCAAAAGGGCCAGAGGGGAACGCTGACCGGACAGGTGAAGGTTTGAAGTGGACACCAGGCCACGTAGACATGCGGGCGGAGCGCCCATAGAGTCGATATTGATCCAGTACGTGGCAGGGACTGGATATTGGAATGGGTTCTCATGATTAGCGCGCAAGTAGTTCTAATCCTCATCATCATCGTTGGCGCCCTGATGATGGTTCCCCTCGCCATATTCGATTCCCGTCACCCACGTCAGGAAGGTGAGACTCTGGGTTCCCGCCGGATCGCGCTTATTAGCCTGGCATTCACGGGCATCATACTGGACGTAGGTCTAAGCGCAGCAATGATTTCAATGTTGAGCTCCGGGAAGTAAAGGCCCGTGATCCCGACGCCCAGCTGCTAGGACTCGCGCCATTTGGGAACCCCTACGGATGCATTTGAAAACGGTTCTCGTGATCCTTTTCAAAGAGTTGACCCATGGCTGGAATCAAAGCCATCGCGCCGAAAAGAATCTCCGACTGAGTGGAACCAATTCGCTGAATGTTGCCCGCTGCCCGCAGAAGCCGCAAGTGCCTTTGTCAAACTGGTGACCTTACCAAGGTAGACAAGGGGCAGGCGCCTGCCTGCAGACAACATTACTGAGCCGGGCCTAAAGTGTGGCATGGCCGCACGTAAATCTAGGATCAAGCGTTTGGCAGCGTATGGCCTCGGCTATGTCATTGCCGCAGCTTTGGCTTCGATCTTCCTGATGGTGCTCAATGGGCGCCAGCCCGACTCAATTCCCCTATTCTTTGTCACCTTGATGGCTGTGTGGATGGTTGCGATAGCGGTGACCTTCACGGTCAATCGGCTCAGGTTCAAACTATGGCGGCGGCGGGGCTGGACGGAAGTCTGGGTTCGTTCGCCTGAGCCGTTACCCGGCGGTCTGGCCAACAGCTGGGTGCGGGGATTGATTTCAGTTCGCGCACCGCTTGTGGACTTCGTGACAGATGAGTCCCGGGAGGGCATTTGGGTCAAGCCTGCGACCTTCCTCGTCAACGGCCGCATGTCTCCAGACCGTAGGCAGCTGGAGGTGCGGGACTATGTGGCAGTCAACTTCGGTCCAGGCCTCCGAGTGGTCTCACTCCAAACGACGTACGGACCCATTGACGTGGCCGGATACCCAGAAGCCTTAAACCAGTTCGAGGCTGAGCTGTTCGGGTCCGCAAACCGCTAGTCGGACCCCGATACCAGAACCCTTCACGGCACAAGCCGCTAGGTCTAGTCCATTTTCCTCGGGCAACGTTTGACGGGACCTTTTCGTAACCCTGGCTCCGATCGGTTGCCGCTGCATACCAAACTGGCTCCGACATGATTAGCTGCACCTGACGGTAATCAACGGCGGTAGCAAGGAAACGGCATGGCAGGAAGACGCGAGTACCGATCCGGACGGCGGTCGGCCCCGCCGCAACTCCGGATCGGGCAGATACTGTTGGCGTTCGTGGAGGCGGCATTCCGGCTGCTTTCAGGCGATTGGGACTCATCCTCATTCAGCCCAACGTACTCGCCGGGCCAACCACATCCGGCTTCCCGGAGGAAAGTGCCCGTCAGCTGGCGAAAATCCGTGAAACTCGCGGTCTCAGAACCCTTGGTATCGGAATCCAACGAATGGTCGGAACATCGCGTTGGGCTCATAGCCAGCGGACAAAAAGCCGGCAGTTATATCGCTGTTCAACCCGCGGAACATGACGGATGGGATCTTCAGATCTCCCGGGGGCGCAACAGTCAAGGCATCAGCGACGCCTACCAACGCATCGATGATGCACGGCTGCAGACTCTATTAGTGGAGTGGAATGTTCGCTGGCTCCCCGTGGGGATCTACGCAGATGCCGTCACGCAGCGATTCTTCCGCAAGGCAATGATTGCCGAGGAAGACCTGTAGCAACATCCGCGAGCACCAACCGGCAAACGCCATCACCCGTTTCGCCCGGGAACCACAGGCGGATTCTCCGCTTGTGGAACCCTTTACGGGCCGGTTTTCGACTCAACCGACAAGGCCGGCTTTCTGGCCTCTATTCTTCGGGAAAGGACCGGATGATCTCGGGCGGGAATGCTTCGAGTAATTGCCTCCTAAGCTTTTTGCCGGCTTTCCACTCATCCATGTTGAGGTCGCAGCTTCTGCCTCGTTGGTCCATCAGTGAGATGCAGCCGCAGCTGCGGTCACCGACGACGGCGACGTCGGCCAAGGAGATTGACCTCGTTTTGCCGGAAGTCTGAGTCATCAGGTGTGTTGGGGTAAGTGTCAACGTCGTGCTGGTGGACTTATGTCGCCACGTTGGATGCTCAGCGTCACCTTCTGCTGCAGACTGATGATTTTTCGGGTCTTTGCTCCGCTGCCAGATTTCATAGCGATCTATCGCCAGCCCTAGGCTTTCGGCCTCTTTTTTGGAAAGCTTCATCGACTTATCGAATGCGACGATCAGCGAACCGATACTGGTTCTTAGGATCTTTGTGAGTTCGACGGAACTGATGGCTGTCGCCCGGTCGAGGAGTTCCTGCCGGTCCCGACTGCGCCGTCCGAGCAGGGCGTCGATTGCCAGTTGGTCCAGGTAGTCCGGGGGAACGTAATCGTCCCATCCCAATTCGGCAGTCACAGCGTGCCGTGCGGACTGGACGGCAGCCTCGCTGAACCCTGCATCTACAATGCCGCGCAGGGTGTCGACGCCTTCCCTGAGAGCCGGGATGCTGTTCTGCCGGACCGGATCAAGAATCAGATCGAGTTGGCTCTGGTCGGTATCGATCGCGGTTGTGAAGTTCTCTACTGAATAGATGATTCCGGCTGCATGGCGAAGCCGGGTCAGGAGTTCGTATCGCAGTGATTCACAAAGGAGATCGGCATCGTGTGATGGCACCAGAAGAGACAGCGCGACGCCCTGCTTCCGTGACCTGATCAGTGTCGGAGCCGTGATGAGCGGTGGATCCTGATGATGAATGACGGGCTTCCCCGATGGCAGACGGATGTCCAACGTGGAGGGCAAGGGGCCCGTGAAGGTGAGGGCCGCATTGGCGGCGGTTAACCAGCGGCAGGCCCATTCGGTGGTTTCAGCTTTGGTAAGGCCGGCGGTGGCCGGTGCCCCGAATTGCGCGGTGCCCACGCCGCCCGGCCCGTACCGGTAGGTCAGCAAGCCGCTGGAGACAGAACTGAACTTGTGCGGATCTTCTGCCTCGAGGACGGACTTTTCAAGTGCGATAACTTCATCTGTTACGCCTTCGAAAGTTGATACCGCGGCCGCGATCGCATTGAGGAAACCGGCGACATCCTCTGGCCTGCCCAGCGCGTAGAACTGGAGCGATTCGGTGGTCACGGTACCGCCGTGCACCACCGTTGCGGGCTGCGCCATGCGCAAAAGCGCGTGCTCAACAAGATGAGTGATTCCGGCAAGCGTTGGTGGTTCATCGCGCATTCCGACGCCGAATATCAAGGTGCCAGTGCAGAGACCTTCCCGGTCCAGCCAGAATGAGGTAATCCCATTGTGGGAGCTCGTGTTTACCGCCTGCATCATGGGTGACAGTCTTGCAGATCGAATCGATCAATCATTTGCCAGGTGCAACGGCGAATAGCTGCCGCCGGGAAGCGGTTCACCATCCACGTGAGGAACCCTTACGGGGACGGGTTTTCAACGCGAAATCCCCTCGTTTCCGCGTGTAGTCTTTCCCTTCATGGGAAGTCATTCAGGAGCCCCGGCTGAGGGAGAACAAAGAGTACCGGTCGAGCAAGTACTTAACGGACTCGAAGTGCATGCCCTCGAGCCAGGCGAGACTGCGCTGGAGGCCTTCATCCTCCTCAAAGTTCTGGACCGAGACGGCGACGTTGCATGGTCATACCGAACCACTAATCGACTCAGTCGTGAGGAATTGCTTGGGGCGCTAACCGTGCAGGTGGACGTGCTGCGCAAGTCGCTGCGCGATGAATGGAACGACGACTAAGGTCAAGTGGCGGCTCGGCTTCAAGGGTGGTCCGGTGGCTGCCCTAAGCCGAACCTGAAGCGGGCTCGGTGCAGGGGCGAGTCTGGGCAGGCGTCAAGCTTTCTTCGAGCGATGCCTTATCGAGAGTGACGCCATGAGGAAAATGAAAACTAGTCCGAATCCAAGGACCTCTGCGACGGCCCCGTTCAGTGCCTGTACGAACAAATACACGGCCATAGCAGCAATAGTGATTGCACCAATGATGTGCGATGCGACGCGGTACTTCTCATCTCGAGGCTCCTTATGCCGCGCAAAAGCGACCAGCCAGATGAGTTGAGCCACGAACATAGCAATACACGTGATGCTGACAGGCGAGATATTTCCTGTTCCCGGTGTCCTGTCATTGCTTAGCTGGATTACCAAGCCAATCAGGCTCCCGGCGGTAAGGGAAAGGGCGGCTAAAAGTCTGGAATCCACTCCACGGCCGACGGATGCTGTTGGCGTCATGGTTTGAATATGGCAGCGACCCGGATCGATAGCAACGGCTAAGAGTGTTGAAATCGTCCCGCAAGAGGGCTGTCCGCACAACGTCCCGTAAGCCAGTACCCACACCTACCCTTTCGCCCCTTCCACGAACGCTGTGCGGAACGGATCGCCGGGTTGAGCCAGTCAATCCAAAACCGGTTTGCCTCCCTGCTGATAGGTGAGAGGCAGACGTGAGCCATTTATGGCTTCGACAGCATTGTCGATTCGGTGTTTTTCATTCTCCGTTAGGGCGCGCCAGAAGGCGGAAAAGAAGGCCGGTTCCTGACATTTGGATAAACTAACGCTCCCGAGGCAGACGCCGGTTCATCCCGCCGTCGGGCGCGCCCTAACGAACCTCAGCGCGCGCCCGAACAAGCCCAAGGCAGGCCACCGCCGCCGCGACGGACACCACGGTAACCACGCCGAACGGAATTGCGTTGTCCGCACCGCCGATGCCCACCAGCGGTGCGGCGACGCCGCCGAAGGCGAACCTGGCGAGGCCCAGCAGCGACGACGCGGTGCCGGCAATGTCCGGATAACCTTTCAGCGCCAGGGAGGTTGCGGGCGGGCTGACCGCCGCCACGCCGCCAACCATCGTGAAGAGGGACAGGATCACGGCAATCAGGGGCAGGTGCAGGAGCGCGGTCACGAGCAGTCCGAGGGAACCGGCCGTAGCCATCGCCAGCCCGATCACCAGCGTCGCTTTCTCCGACCACCGTTCGGCCAGCCGGCCGCCAAGGAAGCCAAAGATCATGAACCCCAGGGAGTTCAGGCCGAAGGCGAACGAGTAGCCCTGCGGCGACAGCCCGTAGATGCCCTGCAGGACAAACGTGGCGCCGCTGAGGTAGGCAAAGATCGCAGAATACGTAAAGCCCGTGATCAGCACGGCGCCGATGAACACGCGGTCCGCCAGCAGGCGCCGGAAATCCTGCAATGTGTGGGCAATCCCTCCTGCCGCCCGCCGCTCAGCCGGAAGTGTCTCCTTGAACACCACCAGGCAGGCCACAAGAATGACCACGCCGACGGCGGCAAGAAACAGGAAGATTCCACGCCAGTCCGTCACTGTGGCCAGTTGCCCGCCGATGACGGGACCAACGATCGCCGCCAGTCCGCCGAGCACAGTCAGGCGGCCGTAGTAGCGGAGGAGCTTGGCGCCGTCGTAGACGTCCCGCCCTGCAGCCTGCGCGATCACAATGCCCACAGCGCCGGCCAGGCCCTGGACGAACCGAGCAGCGATCAGCGTCTCCACGGTGGGGCTGACGGCACAGAGAACGGACGTAACCGTGTAGGCGGCGACGCCGATCAGCAGGGGGAGCCGGCGGCCGAAGCGGTCCGACAGCGGACCCGCAATCACCTGGCCGATGGCCAGACCGAGCAGGCATGCCGTTATGGTCAGCTGCGCTGTCGACGTGGAGCTTCCAAGCTCCACCGTCAGCGCCGGCAGGACGGGCAGGTACAGGTCCATGGAAATCGGACCGAAGATGGTCAGCAGGCCAAGGACAATTGCCAATGGCCGTCCGACCGCCTGTTCGCGCGTGGTCACCGGAGCGTCGGTCACAGTCACGCTGCCTCCGTTCAAGGGGTAAAGGGCTGCCGCCAGTTCGACGGCGGTGATGGGGTGCCCTTCCAACTAACCAGCGTTTTACAACATTGTGGGAGTCCTTGCTGGTACCCCCTCCACGAGGGACTCCCACCACACCGCCTACCCCAGCACCGTGGAAACAGCCTGCCCTGAATAGCCAGCCCGCTCCAGGGCCTCGAGCGGCGATGCCCACGAGGCCAGGACATCCCTGGCGGCAGGGACCTGCTCGACGGCGAGCGCGTGCCGGTGCGCGTCGTCGAGGACGTCCCGGACGAGCACCTTCTGCCCGGTCTGCGAAGACTTCACGGCCGCCTCGACCATGGCCAGGCTCAGGACGTTCGCATGGATTTCGCCCGCGGGAACCTCACCTGTCCGCAGGCACCGGACGAATTCAGCCAACGCCCCGGCAATCTCTTCCGGGGTCCCGCCCTCCGCAACCAAGGAATCCGGCGAGGAAGAAGCAGAATCCGGCAGGCTGCCGTCGTCCGCCCCAGCACGGGCCCCGGCACGGGCCCCGGCCCCAGAAACGGCCCCGGCAACATGCTCCGCGACCGGCGCCGCAGTGCCGTCCCACGCCGCGGTGCCGTTGGCCCCGTTGATCCGCCAGCTGCCGTTCCACGAAGTTTCCAGCCCGTCGGCGCACCAGCTTCCGGTGTAGACGAAGCGAGTGCCTCCGTCCATCTCGAAGACGGCCGTGGCAGCGGCGTCCCCGGTGTACCAGCTCCAGCCGGGGTTGAACTCCTCGCAGTACACAGAAACCGGGTTCCGGGCGAGGACGTACCGTGCGGCGTCGAACGCGTGGATGGCCATGTCCACCAGGAGCACGTGCTCCATCTCCTCGCGGAAGCCGCCGAAATGCGGCGCCTTGAAGAAGTCGCAGGTCAGCAGCCCGATCTCCCCGAGCCGGTCAGCCTGCCGCTTGAAGGCAGCGAGCGTCCGGAAGTACCGGCGGGACTGGCTGATCATCAGCAGCTGGCCGGTTGCCTCGGCCACCGCGGCCAGGGAGAGGGCTTCTGCGACGGTCGGCGCCGCTGGCTTCTCGCACAGCACCGGCAGCCCGAGGAAGTGCGCCTCGACGTTCACCGGATGGTGCGCGGCCGGGACCGTCACGTTCACCACCGCCTGCGCCCCGACGGCGCCTGCCAGCTCGGTCAGACTCGTCCCCACCGGTACGCCGCCTAGGCCCAGATCGGCCAGCGCGTCACGTGCTGCCTGAGGGTTGAGGTCCACGACGCCGGCCAGTTCGACGTCGGCCGACGCACCCAGCAGCCGCAGCCAGGCCCGGCCCATCCCGCCGGCCCCCACCTGCACCACGCGGACGGGTGCCGAAGAATCAGGCACAGTAGCGAAGCGGCTCAATTGGCCATCGCCCCCTCGTAGCTGTGGCCGGTGTAGAACGCCTCGGTTTCGTACCGGAGCAGGACCGGGTCGGTGCGTTCGGGCCGCACGGTGCGGGCCCATTCCACGCCGTTGGCGATGACCCTGCGCACGTCCTTGTGATGGTAGACGGGGTAGTCCTGGTCGCCGGGGGAGAAGAAGAAAATCTTGCCGTAGCCCCGCTTGAAGGTACACCCGCTGCGGAACACCTCGCCGCCGGAGAAGGTGCTCAGGAAGATCAGCTCGTCGGGGGCGGGGATGTCGAAATGCTCCCCGTACATCTCCTGCTCCGGAATGATGAACGGGTGCGGCACGCCCTGCGCGATGGGATGCGTCGGGTCCACCGTCCAGACAATCTCGCGGTCCCGTTCCGAGCGCCAGCGCAGCGTGCAGGTGGTGCCCATGAGCTTGCCGAAGATCTTCGACCAGTGCCCGGAGTGGAGCACCACAAGGCCCATGCCGGCCAGCACGTGCCGGTGGACGCGCTCCACCACCTCGTCCGCCACCTCGCCATGGGCGGCGTGGCCCCACCAGACCAGGACGTCCGTGTTGCGCAGCCGCTCCTCGGTGAGGCCGTGCTCGGGGTCGTCGAGGGTCACGGTGGCCACCTCGGTCCGCGGGCCAAGGTTCTCCTCGATGCCCTCACGGATGGTGGTGTGCATGCCGTCCGGGTAGGTCTCGGCCACGTGCGGCTGGTGCTGTTCGTGGCGGTTTTCGCCCCATACGGTGACGCGCAGGGGAGTGTGGTTCTCAGTCATGAAGGGTTCCTTAGGTTCGAAAGAGGAATGGGCTATTTGACGGCGCCGCCTGTGGCCCCTGCCGCGATGTACTTCTGCGCCAGGACCAGCAGCACGATGGCCGGCAGTGAAGACAGCACCGCCGTGGCCATCACTGCACTCCAGTTGGACACCTGGGTGCCCAGGTACTGGTAGATGCCCAGCGTCACGGGCCGCACGTCCTCCGTGGTGGTCAGTGTCAGGGCGAACAGGAAGTCACTCCAGGAGAAGAGGAAGGCGAAGAGCCCGGCGGTGATGAGCGAGTTGCGGCTGATGGGCAGCACGATCGAGACGAACGCCCGGACCAGCCCAGCGCCATCCACCCTCGCCGCCTCCACGATGCTGGGCGGGATCCGCATCATGAAGGCCCGCATGATCAGGATCACGAACGGGATGGCGTGGGTCGAGTCTGCAAGGATCAGCCCTGGGATGGAGTTGAGCAGGCCGAGGTCGTTGTAGGCCGCGTAGAGGGCGTTGGCGATCACGATGCCGGGGATCATCTGTGAAATGAGGATCGCCAGCAGCGCGGCGTTGATCCAGCGGAACCGGAATTGCGCCAGCATGTACGCGGCTGGGGCCGCGACGGCCAGGCTGAACACCACCGTGCCGAGCGAGATGACCAGGCTGGTCAGCAGGTTCGGGCCCTGCTGCGCGATCGCCTTTTCATAGCCCTCGAAACTTGGGTTCAGCGGCAGGAAGTCCGCGGTGAGGGTGTTGCCCGATGGCTGCAGGGATGCGTTGACCATCCAGTACACCGGGAACAGCATCACCGCGAGCATCAGAAGTCCGACGGCGGTGTGCCCCAGCTTGGGCCGGTTGGCCTTCCGCGGCCGCAGCCGGGCCGGCACGGAGCGGGCCGTCGTTATATCCAGGGTTGTCATGGTGGTCCTCTTACTCGTCGACCGCACGGCGGTTCATGCGGAGGTAGACCACCGCGAACACCAGTGAGATCAGGATCAGGATGTTGCTGAAGGCAGCGCCGACGCCGAACTGGAAGTTGACGAACGACTCCTGGTAGGAGCGCACGGCCAGGGTCTGGGTGGCGTTCGCCGGCCCGCCGTTGGTCAGGCCCAGGATGATGTCCAGGACCTTGAGCGTGTAGACGACGCCGAGCACCAGGACCACGCTGGCCACCGGCCGCAGGTTGGGCCAGGTGATGTGCCAGAACGCCTTCCAGCCCGTTGCGCCGTCCACCGCGCCCGCCTCGTACAGTTCCTCGGGAATCTCCTGGAGGCCGCCATAGAGGAGGGTGACGTTGAAGGGAATGCCCACCCAGATGTTCACCAGGACCACGGCCAGCAGCGCCACCGACGGGCTGGTCAGCCAGGGGACCGGTTCCTGGATGACACCGAGGTTCCGCAGGAACGCGTTGAGGATGCCGCTGTCCTGGTCCAGCATCGACCGCCACGTGGCACTCGAGACGATCAGCGGCAGCAGCCACGGCAGCAGCAGCATCGAACGGAGGAAGCCGCTCAGCGGGAACCGCCGCTTGAAGAAATTGGCCAGGGCCAGGCCAATGACAAACTGGCCGGCGATCGAACCCAGGGTGAACAGTGCCGTGTTGAGCATCGCCGGGGCGAAAAGGCTGCTCCCGACGGCGGTGGCATAGTTCGCCAGGCCAACCCAGGGTGCCTCTCCGGTGAAGAAGGTCCGGGTGGTGTACTCCTGCAGGCTCATCACCACGTTCTTCACCACGGGGTAGCCGAAGAACAGCAGGAGGAAGAGCGCAGCGGGCGCCAGAAAGAGGGCCTGGACCAGGTGCTCCCGGCGGAAGCCCCGCCGTCGTCGGTCCCGTTCTGCCATGCCCGCGGTGGCGGGGGAGAGGTCTCCCGGCGCCCGGCTGGTTGTCAGTGTCGGCACGGCTCCGGCTCCTCTCCGTAATGCATGCTGGGTGTTTGGCTCATCCCGGGCCTACTTCGCCTCGGCCTTGGTGAAGGCCTCCTGTGGGGACGCCTGGTCGGTCAGCGCCAGCTGGATCGCGGTGTACATGACCGTCGCCGTCTTGGGCCATTCCTTGCCCAGCTTGCCCGTCCGCGACTGGGCGTTGGCCACCTGCTCGGTGAACGCGGCCATCTCCGGAACGGCCTTCACGTACTCACCCGCAAGGGCGGTCTTGGTGGGCACCGTGAAGCGCTCCTTGGCCAGGGCCAGCTGGTTCTCGTCGCTGCTGATGCATTGCACGAGCTCGGCGGACTTGGCCTGCTTGGCCTTGTTGCCGGTCTGCGGCACCGTCCAGACCTCGCCGCCCAACGGAGCAACGGGAGTCTGCCCCTGTCCGTTGACGGGGACCTGGACGGCCGCCCACTTGATGTTCGGTGTCTTGGCCAGTGAGGGGATCTGCCACGGGCCGTTGATCATCATGGCGGCCTTGCCGGCGGCAAACTGGTCCCGCACATCCGCCTGGCTCCAGTTCACCACGCTCTTTGATGCGGAGCCCGAGGACACCAGGCCGTCAATGAAGCCCAGTGCCTCCGCCACCTTGGGGCTCTTCAGGTCGGTTTCCTCCCCGCCGTTGGTCCACATGAAGGGCAGGAACTGCCAGCTGCCTTCGTAGGTGGCGATCGCGGAGAACGCCAGGCCGTAGCGGTCGCCGGTGGTCAGCTTTTCCGCCGCCGCCTCCAGCTCATCCCAGGTCTTGGGTGGCTGGATGCCGGCAGCGGTGAGCATCTCCTTGTTGTAGAACAGGCCCAGCGTGTTGGCGGTGGGGGCCAGGCCATACACCTTGCCCTCGTACGTGGCGGCGTCGAGCATGCCCTGCGCAAAGCCGGAGGTGTCCACGCCGAAGTCGTCCAGCGGGGCCAGGCCCCCGGTTGCAGCGATCTCCTGCACGTCGGGGTTGTCCAGCATCAGCACATCTGGCAGGGTCCGGGAGGATGACCGCTGGAGGACCTTCTGGATGAGGTCCTTGCCGGGAACGGTCTCGCGCTTGAGGGTCACGCCCAGCTGCTCGGCGCACTTATCCAGCGCGCCCTGGATGTGGGTCTTGTCAGGTTCGTTGTTGTAGTAGTCAAGGACGGTGAGCGAGTCGACCTTCTCATTGGGGGCGGACTGGCTGCTGCCCCCGCCGCAGGCGGTGAGGGCGAGGGGTGCGATGGCGGCCATGGCCATCAGGCAGGTGAGGGATGCTTTCTTCATGAGGGGGCTCCTTTGCCGTGCTTGGGTGGTTGGGGTGTTCGTTGGTTGCGGTGGTTCCGGTGATTCAGTGGTTCCGGGCGCAAGGGATCGTCCGGGCGGCCTCCGGCCGCTGCGGCTGGCTGGGTTCCGGTGGTTGGTCCTGTCAGGAACGACGGCGGGCTACGCGCCGGCCGTTACGTCCTGCCACTGGGCGTTGTTGGCGGCACTGGTTTCTGCGGCGTCGAGGAGGCGCTGGATCTGCAGCCCCTCCGCGAACGAGGGCTCCGGCTGCTCGCCGCGGGCGATGCACCGGGCGAAGTCGGCTGCCTGATGAACGAAGGCGTGGTCGTAGCCGAGTCCGTGTCCGGGTGGCCACCACGCCCCGGCGTACGGGTGATTGGGCTCGGTGACAAGGATCCGGCGGAAGCCAGCCGACTCGGCGGGGTCAGTGTGGTCATGGAACCAGAGCTCGTTGAGGTCTTCGAAGTCGAAGGCCAGGGAACCGAGTGAGCCGTTGACCTCAAGCCTGATGGCGTTCTTGCGGCCGGTGGCGAAGCGGGTTGCCTCGAACGTGGCCAGCGCCCCTTCGGCTGTCCGCCCGATGACGACCGCGGCATCATCCACGGTCACTGCGCCCCGTTCAGCCTTGTCCGGGCCTTGCGCTCGCAGGCCGGATGATGTCACCGGGCCGGATGATGTCTCCAGGTCTGGCAGCGCCTGAAGTCCCGACGACGAACCGGCGAGCGGCCTGGTCTTCACGAACGTCTCCGTCAGAGCGCTGATCCCCGCCAGGTGGTGGCCGGTCACGTACTGGGCGAGGTCGATGATGTGTGCGCCGATGTCGCCGAGCGCACCCGAGCCTGCTTTGTCCTTCTCCAGGCGCCAGACCAGCGGGAAGTCCTCGTCCACGATCCAGTCCTGCAGATACGAGGCACGGATATGGCGGATGGCGCCGAGCCGGCCATCCCGGACCAGCTCCCGTGCGTAGGCGAGTGCCGGTGTCCGGCGGTAGCTGAAGCCGACCATCGCAAGGGCCCCCAAGGCCTTCGCCTCCTCCGCCGCGAGGGCCATCTTCTCGGCTTCCGCCAGCGTGTTGGCGAGGGGCTTTTCACAGAGCACGTGCTTGCCGGCCTGGAGCGCGGCGATGGCAATCTCTGCGTGCAGGTTCCCGGGAACGCAGATGTCGACCGCGTCGATGTCCGGGTCCGCCACGAGGGTCCGCCAGTCGGTCTCCACCCGGCCGATGCCGAACTTGTAGGCGAAAGATTGGGCTGCTTCCTGGTCGCGGCCGCAGACTGCTGCGAGCACGGGTACCACGTCCAGGTCGAAGAACCTCGGTGCCGTGGTCCAGGCCTGGGCGTGGATGGAGCCCATGAACGAGTAGCCGATGAGGGCTATCCGCAGCTTTCCCGGCTCTGATCTTGTGGACGTCATCGTCCTCCTGTCGAAAAGTAGGTTCGTGCAGATCGGCAGTTAAGCGGTTAACTCAGCAGCCAAAGTCCGGCACGGCTTCAATGTGTCGGGGGATGTCGGAACAACTCTGCATCCCGCGGCGAGGGGTTGTCAAGGAAAAAGTTAACCGCTTTACTGGAGTCCTGTCCGGTTCCCCGAGTCTGAGCTGAAAGAGGCGCGCTGTGCCCACCATGAGAGACGTTGCGAGGCTGGCGGACGTCTCGATCGCCACGGTGTCGTTTGTCATCAACGACACCAAGCCGGTTGCCCCGGCCACCCGTGCCAGGGTTGAGGAGGCCATGCTGCAACTGGGCTACCGCCGGAATGCCCTCGGGCGCGCGTTGGCCAGCAAGCGCACCCGGATCATTGCCCTGCTGTACCCTGCGCTGCAGCGGCGCCTCAGCGAGACCGCCGTGAAGTTCTTCACCAGCGCGACCCAGACGGCCAAGGACCTCGGCTACAACCTTGTGCTGTGGCCCATCAGCAACGACGCAGAAGAGGTTGAGGAGCTCATCTCAAGCGGCTTCATCGACGGGGTCCTGCTCATGGAAGTGCAGCTGGACGATGCCAGGGTGGAGCGGCTGCAGCGTTCCACGTTGCCGTTTGCCCTGATTGGACGGACGCGGCATCCGGAGGAACTGCCGTACGTGGACGTCGACTTTGAGAATTCCATGGTCGAGGCCGTCTCCTACCTGCAGGGGCTCGGACACAGCCGGCTCTGCTTCGTTGACAGCGGCGGGGCCGAGCATGCCCTCAGCGGCTACGGCCCCGTGGTGCGGAGCCGGGCAACCTTTGCCGCGGAAGTGGAGCGCCGCGGGCTCGAATCAGTCCACCTCTCCTGCGAGGAGTCGCCGATATCAGGTCAGGGCGCCGCCGAAAAGCTGCTCAAAACAGCCCCGGACACGACGGCAGTGATCCTCATGAACGACAACGCGTCGTTCGGCTTCCTGAACGGCCTGAACAGGCGCGGCATCGACGTACCCGGGGACATGTCGGTCCTGCTGATCGGCTCAACGCCGGACGGGGCCGCAGCAACGGATCCCCGGCTGACCGTCCTCACGCTGCCCAGCACGGAGCTGGGCCGCATGGGCGTCGAAACGCTCGTGGATCAGCTTGAGGAACGGGGCGGTCCCATGCGCCAGGCCGTGGTGATCTGCCGCTTCGAGGAAGGGCAATCGACGGGGCCGGCCCGGCGGGCGCCGTCGTCCGCGGCAAGCTGAGCCCGGTGGGCTGAGAACCGGAAGCTGCTAGTCTTCCGGCTCGCCCAGCCCGCGGGCGGCCAGCGCCTCGCCGGTATGGCGGGCATACGCAACGGTGGTAATGAATACCGGCAGGACGAGTGCCCGCGGGTTGCGTTCCAGTCCGCGGGCACGCGCCGAATCCCGGACGTCAGCGAAGGCCCCGGCAATAAAGGGAATGCTCCGCAGCATAATGGCGATGGTCAGGGCAAAGCGCTCGGGGTCCGCGCCGAAGCGCCGGAACGGGCGGGCGAGGGAAACCACTCCGTCGAGCAGGCGGTGCAGCGGCGTGGTGGCGGTCAGCAGGGACGCCGCCACGACGCACAACAGGATGTTCAGGACGATCCGCGCGGCAACAGGCCCGCCCAGCTGCCACCACTGGAACGCTCCGATGACCAGCAGGATGGGCAGCAGCGGCCGCACCGCGCGGAAGAGGCGCACTGCCCCGGCGCCGCTCAGCAGGAACAGTATGCACATCACAAGGAGGGCTCCGGCGGCCAGCCGCCAGTCGACGATCAGGAACGAGGCCATTCCGCAGGCAAGGACCAGCAGGAACTTCAGCCACAGCGGCATGCGGTGGATCAGGGACGTGCCGGGCACGTAGTTGGCGAGCAGGAAGCCGTGGCCCCTCACCGGAAGTCCCCGCCTGACAGGCTCCGGGCAGACAGCGAGCGGTAATGCTCGACGGCGGCGGCAGCACCGCCGTCGTACGCTATCCGTCCGCCTTCGACCACCAGAACCCGGTCCATGTCCAGGGCCAGTTCCAGGTCATGGGTGGACATGACGATCTGCTGGCTCAGGCCGGCGAGGGTCCGGCGCAGCAGCTCGCGGTTCCGGAGGTCCAGCAGGGTGGAGGGCTCGTCCAGCACCAGGACGTCCGGCTCCACCGCCAGCACGGACGCGAGGGCGAGAAGCTGCCGTTCGCCGCCGGAGAGTTCATAGATGCTTTGGTCCGCCAGCGGCAGGAGCCCGAACCGGTCCAGGGCGGCCGCCGCCTTGTCCCGGCGCTCCTTCCCGTGCCGCACCGAACGCCGGAGGGAGAGCTCAACGTCCTCACGCCCGGTGGGCATG
This sequence comes from Arthrobacter globiformis, assembly GCF_030817195.1. NCBI lineage: Bacteria > Bacillati > Actinomycetota > Actinomycetes > Micrococcales > Micrococcaceae > Arthrobacter > Arthrobacter globiformis. Next base: position 3,149,183 of record NZ_JAUSYZ010000001.1, read on the forward strand.
ACCAGCTGGGAGAGGGGATCGGTGAAGACGAAGCCCACCTGCTGGCGCACGGTGCGCACATTGCGGACCGTGTCGGCGCCGTTGACGGTCACGGTCCCTTCGGTGGGCGTCAGGAGGCCGTTGAGCAGGCGAAGCAATGTTGATTTTCCAGAGCCGTTGGCTCCGATCACACCGATCCGATCCTCGGTGAGCTCCAGGCTTATGTCCTGCAGCAGGACCTTGGGGGCAGGGCGGCCGTCGACGGCCACGCTGACCCCTGCGCTCCTGAGGGAGATTGTGCTCACTGTTGTGCGGAGGCTTCCGGCTTGGAGGCTGCCGGCGTGGCGGGCTGCTGCGGGAGCTTCCGGACGCGGCGCACCAGCAGGTCGGGGAAGGCCTTGTGCAGGGCGATGGCCACCGCAACGGCGAGGACGTTCTTGATGATGTCACCCGGGTAGAAGGGGAGATCGGCCAGGAACGCCTTGGCGAAGTCCAGCTTGGCGTTGACCATCATGCCGGCGATGCCCAGTCCGTGGATCAGCACAATGCTGGCGACCATCGCGGCGGCGAAAAGGAACACGGCGCGGAACTTCACCGTGCGGCGGATGATGACGGCAGCCATCCAGCCCACCGCCGCGGCGGCGAGGGGGAACGCGATGATGTAGCCGGCCGACGGTCCGGCCAGGATCCCCAGCCCGCTGCGGCCGCCGCTGAAAATGGGGAGTCCGGCGAGCCCAAGCAGGGTATGGAGGCCGACGGCGGCGAAGGCGCGGCCGGGCCCGAGGACGAGCCCGGTCAGCATGACGGCAAGTGTCTGGAGGGTAATGGGAACGCCGAGGCCGCCCACTGGGATGGCGGCAACCAGGGCTGACGCCGCCACGAGCGCGGCGAAGACGGCGATGAGTCCGAGGTCGGTGGCGTTCCAGCGGTTGCGCTTTGCCGGCTGCAGGGTGCCGGCGGAATGGGTCTGGGTCATGGGAGGTCCTGTCGGAGGGGTACAAACAATTATCGGCTGGTGTTGACGTTACTGGCCCGGGAGTAGCCGCATTTTGTTGCTGTTCTACAAGAGGGACTGCCCGGGGTCTAGTCGTGGGTACAAATTCTCCCTCCTCCGGGCGGTGACCACGTGTTCTGGCCGGGTGGCGCCGGACGGTAGACTTGAACCGGCCGTTCTCCCGGCTGGCATCCCCGGCGTTCCTACTTTTCGCCGTGCGGCATGTAGCCCGCGTGCTGCGGCATTCCCTGTTGTGAAAGGCCTTACCTGCTTTGATTACCGTCCAGGATCTTGAACTGCGCGCCGGCGCCCGCCTCCTTATGGACCAGGTGAGCTTCCGGATCGACAAGGGAGACAAGATCGGTCTGGTCGGCCGCAACGGTGCAGGCAAGACCACGCTGACCCGGGTACTCGCGGGAGAAGGGCTGCCCGCGGCCGGAAAGGTCACCCGCACCGGCGAAATTGGTTACCTGCCACAGGATCCGCGCACCCCGGACATGGAGCAGCTCGCGCGGGACCGCATCCTGTCGGTCCGCGGCCTGGACGTCGCCGTCGGCAAGCTCCGAGTGGCACACGAAGAGATGGCCAGCGACGACGCCGCCGTCCAGCGCAAGGCGATGAACCGCTATGACCGGCTGGAATCCGAATTTCTGGCGGCCGGCGGCTATGCTGCCGAAGCCGAGGCTGCAGCGATCTGCTCGAACCTCGCCCTCCCGGACCGCCTGCTGAACCAGCCCCTCAAGACCCTGTCCGGTGGGCAGCGGCGCCGTGTGGAGCTCGCCCGCATCCTGTATTCGGATGCGGAGACCATGCTCCTCGATGAGCCCACCAACCACCTCGACGCCGACTCCATCGCCTGGCTGCGTGACTTCCTGAAGAACCACCAGGGCGGACTGATCGTGATCAGCCACGACACGGAACTGCTCGAGGCCACCGTCAACAAGGTGTTCCTGCTGGACGCGAACCGCGCCCAGATCGACTTCTACAACATGGACTGGAAGCGCTACCTCCAGCAGCGCGAAACCGATGAACGCGCCCGCAAGCGCGAACGCGCCAACGCTGAGAAGAAGGCCCAGGTCCTGTTCGACCAGGCCAACAAGATGCGGGCCAAGGCCACCAAGGCTGTCGCCGCGCAGAACATGGCCAAGCGCGCCGAACGCCTGCTCAAAGGGCTGGAGGCCGTGCGCGAAAACGACCGCGTGGCAGCCCTCCGCTTCCCCGACCCGTCGCCCTGCGGCAAGACCCCGCTCACCGCGGACGGGCTCAGCAAGTCCTACGGCTCCCTCGAAATCTTCACCGACGTTGACCTCGCCATCGACCGCGGCTCCAAGGTGGTCATCCTGGGCCTCAACGGTGCCGGCAAGACCACCCTGCTGCGCATGCTCGCCGGCGTGGACAAGCCCGATACCGGTGAGGTCATCCCCGGCCACGGCCTAAAGGTGGGTTACTACGCCCAGGAGCACGAAACGCTCGACGTCAACCGCACCGTTCTCGAGAACATGCGTTCCTCTGCGCCGGACATGAAGGACGCTGAGGTCCGCGGTATCCTGGGTTCGTTCCTGTTCTCCGGCGACGACGTCGACAAACCTGCCGGTGTTCTCTCCGGCGGCGAGAAGACCCGCCTGGCCCTGGCCACCATCGTCGCCTCGAGCGCCAACGTGCTGCTCCTGGATGAGCCCACCAACAACCTGGACCCCGCCAGCCGCGCGGAAATCCTCGGGGCCCTGCGGAACTACTCCGGCGCCGTCGTGCTGGTGAGCCACGATGAGGGTGCTGTCGAGGCACTGAATCCCGAGCGCGTCGTTCTGCTGCCCGACGGCGTCGAGGACCACTGGAACGAAGACTACCTGGACCTCATCACGCTGGCCTAGTTTCACCGCGGGGCTGCTGGTGTGCCAGCTGCTGGCCGGCCTCGCTAGCCGTCCTTTAATGTCGCACCCCCGTATCAGACTGGTTCCATGGAAGCCATTGGGGGATTCACCGCAGACCGGGCCTTAGGGCCCCGTGCTTCCGGGCTGGCTTCTGCATTAGGGAACGACGGCGGTGACTGGCCTGATCGGCTCCCTTCCGACGGCGGCACTCCAGGCGGCCGGTCGCCCAACGACCGGTCTCACAGCGGCGGGGCTAATAATGTCAGACCCCCTGATCAGACTGGTTCCATGGAAGCCATTGGGGGATTCACCGCAGGCCGGGCCTTAGGGCCCGGTGCCGGTGGGTTGGCTACTGCCGGTGGGTTGGCTACCGCCGGTGCCAACGCCCTTCAGAGCCTTCCTGCTGCGGCGGACGTGATGGACCGCAGCCTTGATCTGCTGACCTCCAGCGCGATCACCGCCGGAGACACGGCGTTGTGGGGTTTCGGGCAGGCCGCGGATTTCGCGGGCCGGGTCGAGCAGCTCTCCCGTCACGTGGAGTTTCTGCAGGTGGTGGCCGCCGGCGCGGTGGACCGTGCCCGCACCGAGGCCCTCACCGGCGCGACGTCACCCCTCGACCCGACCGCTGCTGCAGGGGACCCGGGTCCGGGGGATGACGGGTCCCGCAACACTGTCGAGTTCCTGCAGGCCAGGCTGCGGATCCCGGCCGCCGAAGCCCGCCGCCGCCTCTCCCTGGCCGACGCCGTGCTGCCCCGGGCAGGTTTCGGCGGCCAGCAACTCCCGCCCCGCTACGAAGAACTCGCCGCCGCGATCAGCACCGCCCAGATCAGCTCCCGCGCCGGGACCACCATCACCCTGGCCCTGGACCGGGCCCGGCACCTCACCACCCCGGCCCTCACCACCGAGATGGAACACGCCCTGACCCAAACCGCCGTCGAAAGCGACGGCGACTTTCTGACCCGGGTCACCAAACACTGGGCCGAAGCGATCGACCAGGACGGGACCGAACCCTCCGAACCGGCCCTCCGCCAAATCCAGGGCGCCTTCATCCGCCGCCCCAAACACGGCCTGCAGCACCTGGAAATTTTCGCCACCGCCGAACAATTCGAAACCCTCACCACCGTCATGAACACCGCCACCAACCCCCGCACCCCGGCACCCGCCGACGGGACCGGCACCCGCCGACGGGACCGGCACCGCCAGGACAGACAGTGCCGGGGCAGATGCCGCCGGGGCCGGTGGCGACCGGACGGGTGGCGACCGGACCGGTGGCAACGGGGACGGGGATACTGAGGGTGGCCTGGCCGGCTGGGACACCCCGGGCGTCCCCGAGATCCCTTTGGATCACCGGTCCCAGGGCCAGAAGAGACTCGACGGGCTCGTCGGCGCCTGCCAAACCGCCCTCACCACCGACACCCTGCCCGCCAACGGCGGGCACCGGCCCCAGATCCTGGTCACCATCAACTACCGCGACCTCCTCGCCGAACTCCAGCAACGACAGGGCGCGCAGTGGGGCGCACCGCCGGCTGACTGGGCCCAGGGCGGCCAGTGGTCCCCGGGCGCGCAGTGGGCCCAGGGCGCGCAGGGTCCCCGGCCGGGCTACACCGGCCGGACCGGCGACGGCACCGCCCTGCTCGCGTACGGCGGCCCGGTGAACCCGGCCACGATCCGCAAAATCGCCTGCGACGCCGACATCATCCCCGTCGTCCTCGGCAGCGACGGCCGGATCCTGGACATCGGCCGCGCCTCCCGGGCCTTCCCGCCCCACATCCGCAAAGCCATCACGGCCCGGGACCAGGGCTGCGCGTTCCCGGGCTGCACCATCCCCGCCCCCTGGTGCGAAGCCCACCACATCACCTACTGGTCCCGGGGCGGAACCACCGGCACCGGCAACGGCGTCCTGCTCTGCAGCCCATCACCACCACCTCATCCACAAAGAACACTGGACCATCGAAGTCACCAACGACGTCCCCTGGTTCAAACCCCCACCAGAACTCGACCCCCACCGAAAACCCCGCCGCAACCACTACTTCCGCTCACGACCCCAACACGAATGAACAGCCACGAGCATTCAGCACCGGAGCCTGGGCTTCTGTATAGCGACCAGCTCGCCCTAGCTGATAGCGAACCTGAACTGGCCCAGTAGCGCGGCGGTGCAGCGGGCCAATCGCAGGACTTAAATCTTTCTGTCCGGATTAGTCGGACTGATGAGCCGTGGTCAGCCTCCCCTTTGGTAGCTAAGCTCGTCCCGCTGTGGCATTTGTATTTCTAAACCCGATCAGCCGCACCCGAGGAGAGCATCATGGCCGCTACCTATACCTTCGACGTCTTTTGCAGCCTCGATGGCTTCGGCTCGCACAGCGGAAACTGGGGCGGTTACTGGGGCAAGCAAGGGCCCGAGCTGCTCGAGCACCGCCTCGGCTTGTACGGCGAGGAGCAGCGGATGGTCTTCGGGGCCAACACGTATCGGGCGTTCGCACGGATGCTGGCCTCGAGCAGCGAGGAGCCCGAGGTCCTTGACCCATGGGTAACGCGGATGAGGAACCTACCGGCAACAGTGGTGTCGAGAACGCTGCAGGAACCGCTCGACTGGCCGGACGCGGCTGTCGCTAGCGGCGACGCAGTCGACGTCGTGGCCCGGCTCAAGGAAGAGTCAGAAATGCCGCTGCGCTCCCACGGAAGCCTATCGATGAACCGGGCACTGATGGCCGCCGGCCTGGTAGACCGCGTCCAGGTGACTCTCTTCCCTGTGATCACCGGTCAGACCGGGGCGGAGCCGATCTTCCAAGGCGCCGCCGACTTCGACCTCGAGCTGATCGAGAGCCGGACCCTCGACGGCCACACCCAGGAGCTCATCTACCGGCCCGCCCTGCACGTCTGAATCCAAGGCAACCGGGCGCAACTGCTACTTCGGGCCGCGGCCAAAAAAGGACTGAACGGCCCCGGTGCTCACCGCACCCGAAGCGCGTGGGCGTCCGTGATGCGTTGCAGCTCACCGTAGCTGATGGAGAACATGGAGTGATGGTCGCCGGCTCCGGCCCAGAGCGTCGGATGCTCTTCGAGCGAGGCATCCAGCAGGGTGCGGATCTTGGCAGGATGGCCCACCGGCGCAACGCCGCCCACCTCCTGGCCCGTGTGGTGCAGCACGAAATCCGGGGCCGCGCGGCGGATCCGTCCGGTGCCCAGCTGGGAGGCGACCAGTCGGACGTCCACTTTCGCGGCGCCACTGGCCAGGATCAGCAGGGGAGTGCCGTCCACTTCGAACACCAGGCTGTTGGTGATTGCCGCAACATCGCAGCCGAGCGCGTCAGCCGCGGCGGCCGCCGTCGGAACCGCACCGGGAAGAACCGTGACTGTGTCGCGGGCGCCTGCGGCGGTGAGGGCGCGGCGCACGTTGGCCACCGGGTCGGCGGCAACAGCGTCGGCGAGCATGTCCGTGCTCCCGTCGTCAGTAGCCCTGGGCATCCAGGATCGCGTCTTCCTCTTCTTCCGCCGTGGGCCGCTTTCGTTTCCGGGGTGCCGGCGGACGACGGCGGGCTCCCGCGGCGGTGTGGGCAGGCTCGCCGTCCAACGCCTCGGCGTCCTCGGCATCCATCGCGGCGTTGCGCGCCTGCTGCCGGGCGGCGTAACCAAAACCGACGAACATGAGGACACCGAAGGCGAACCACTGCAGCGAGTAGGACAGGTGCGTTCCCTCGTCCACCGAGGGCATGGGGAAAGGCTGCGGCATGTCCGCCACCGGCGGCGTCTCCGAGGCGAGCTGCCCGTAGGCGCCTGTCAGGAGCGGATAGCCGAGCTCGGCGGCGTACGTCGGCAGGTCAATGGAGGCCAGCTGGCCCTCCGGCGCGCCGCGCTGGAGCGTGGGTTCGCTGTGCTTGAGCCGCACCACTGCGGTGATCTGCCCGGTCGGTGGCGCCGGAATGGAGTCCGGCCGCCCGGGGGTCTTGTTGCCAATCGGCAGCCAGCCGCGGTCAACCACGACGGTCTCGCCAGACACGAGCTTGAACGGGACCACCACTTCGTACCCGGGCTGCCCGTTGAGGGGCCGGTTACGAACGATCCGCTGCCCGTCGACGTCGTAGCTGCCCTGGAGCTTGACCTGGGTCCATTCCCGGGACGGGTCCAGCTGGTTGAACTCATCGCGGGCCTGATCAAACGTGATGGGCGTTGCTGAGTAATTTGATGTCACGCGCTGGATTTCCGCCAGCGTCTCCGCCCGGCGATCCATCTGCCAGCGGCCAAGGAACACGCAGCCGGTGGCGAAGATCGCGGCCAGCAGGAGGTAGCCCAGCCACTTGCTGGAAAACAGGAATTTGTACATTTAGCTGTTCCCGCCGGTCTCTGCGGCCTCAAGCGGCACGGTCTCCTTCCAGAGCCCGCGCGTCTGCAGGTAGTCCTCCAACCACGCCTTGTGCTCACCGCATGCCAGCCACACCTTGCGGCGGTCAGGCGTGTGGATCTTGGGATTGTTCCACAGCAGCTGCCAGGACGCTTCGGCCCGGCAGGCTTTGCGGGAGCACGTGGCCGCGGATGCCGGTCCGGCAAGATCGCCGCTGCCGCCACCCAAGTTGAAAATGTTCATGAAGCTTTCTGTCCCCGGCCGTCGTCGTCTTCTTCGTCATCAGCAATGAGTTCGCCCTGGAGCACCGCCGGTTCATCCGCGGTGTCGGTGCTTTCCGCAGTCCCGGAGTCGTCGGCCGCTCCCAATTCAGCGTACGGCGTGTAATCGAGCAGGGCATCGCTGTGGATCTCCGCCTTGTCTGAACCGTTGGCGATCACCACGGCGACCCACGGCAGGAACACTGCGCCCGCCACGGCAACCAGCTTGAACCAGCCGTCCACCACGAAGATCAGGATCAGGCACACCATGCGGATACCCATGGCGAGGGCGTACTTGATCATGCGCTCACGCATGTCTTCGGAATGCGCCGCGGCGGCGTCGGTGATGCTGATTACTTCCGGATGGCCGGCGGCGGCATCACGCTTCCCGGGCGTCGGCTGTCCGGGTTGGGGTTCAGGTATCACGACTGTCTCATCACGCTCCATTGGCTACCCCAATTCTCTCACCATCCGAAGATGGCTCCCAATCGGGCGATAAGATCGAAGGCAGTTAAAAATCCAGCCACCACAGCGGAGCGCGCCTCCGCGGAAATCCGGAGCACACATGTCTGAAGCAGCAACCACGGCCCGCAGCGTCCTTATCACCGGCGGAAACCGCGGCATCGGCCTGGCCATCGCGGAGGCATTCCTGGCCAACGGCGACAAGGTGGCCGTGACGTACCGCAGCGAATCGAAGCTGCCGGAGGGCATCCTTGGGGTCAAGGCCGACGTGACCGACGAAGCCTCCATTGACGCCGCGTTCGCCGAGGTTGAGGCCGCCCACGGCCCCGTCGAGGTTCTGGTAGCCAACGCCGGCATCACCAAGGACACGCTGCTGCTGCGCATGACCGAGGACGACTTCACGTCCGTCATCGACACGAACCTGACCGGCGCCTTCCGCGTCATCAAGCGCGCCTCAAAGGGCATGATCCGGCTGCGCAGGGGCCGCGTGGTGCTCATCTCCTCCGTCTCGGGCCTGTATGGCGCGCCGGGGCAGATCAACTACTCCGCGTCCAAGGCCGGGCTCGTGGGCATTGCCCGTTCCCTGACCCGCGAACTCGGATCACGCGGGATCACGGCCAACGTGGTGGCACCCGGTTTCATCAACACGGACATGACGGCAGAACTGCCGGAAGCAACCCAGAAGGATTACCTGTCCAGCATCCCCGCCGGGCGCTTCGCAGACGCCTCCGAGGTGGCCAACGTGGTGCGCTGGATCTCCAGCGACGAGGCCGCATACATTTCCGGCGCCGTGATTCCGGTCGACGGCGGCCTGGGCATGGGGCACTAGGCCCCCTCTGGCGCCAACACAGCCTCCGCCAACGGGCGGGCCGGCATCTTCTTTGTCGCGTTCCGACAAAGGAAACCGGTGCGCCCGCTGGCATGATGGACTGCAGGCCATCAGTAATTGGACGTTTTGAACAAAGATTAAAGCTTTAGACAAGGGAGCCCACATGGGACAGCTGGACAACAAGACAGCCATCGTCACCGGTTCTTCGCGCGGCATCGGCGCCGAAGTTGCCAAGATCCTCGCCGGCGAGGGCGCCGCCGTCGTCGTTAACTACCGCCAGAAGGCGCCGCGCGCCAACAAAGTGGTGGCCGGGATCGAGGCCGACGGCGGCCGCGCCGTTGCCGTTGGCGCGGACCTGACCACCCTCGAGGGCGTGCAGGCGCTGGCCAGCGCCGCCATGGAAAACTTCGGCTCGCTCGACGTCCTCGTCCTCAACGCCTCTGGCGGCATGGAAACCGGCATGGAGGAGGGCTACGCCCTCAAGCTCAACCGCGACGCCCAGGTCAACATGCTCAACGCCGCCGTGCCCCTCATGAAGGAAGGCTCCCGGGTAGTCTTCGTGACCAGCCACCAGGCCCACTTCATCAACTCGGTCGCCACCATGCCCGAGTACGAGCCCGTGGCCCGCAGCAAGCGCGCCGGTGAGGACGCCTTGCGCGCGCTCCTGCCGAACCTGGCGGACAAGGGCATCTCCCTGGTGGTCGTGTCCGGCGACATGATCGAAGGGACCGTGACCGCCACACTACTGGACCGTTCAAACCCGGGCGCCATCGAGGCCCGCCGCGCCGAGGCCGGCAAGCTGTACTCCGTCGAGGAGTTCGCCGCAGTGGTAGCCAGCATGGCCACCGCCGACGTCGAATCCGGCCACACGGAATACGCCGGCGGCGCGGACTACTTCGGCAAGAACGCCGACTAGATACTCCCTCCGCGGCTGCCTGACGCGGTTCCTTGACACGAAGGCCCGGTGCAACAGCGCCGGGCCTTCGCTGTTCTCACCTCGCTGTTCCCGCAGCCACCTGCCCCTCCACCTGGCTGTCGCCGAACTCGCTGTCCCCGTGCTGGCGTCCACATCAGTCCCCGCAGGCGTTGTCCGGGCGGCCCATGGCGCCTAGGGTCATAGCCATGGCAGAGGATGCAGCAGTGACGAAGCGGAGCTATCCGGCCGGCGTGCCGTGCTGGGTGGACAGCCAGCAGCCCGACGTGGAAGCAGCCACGAGGTTCTACGGGGGACTGTTCGGGTGGGAGTTCGACGCCGTCACGACGCCGCCGGGGGACACCGGCAGTTATGTGGTCGCCCGGCTCGGCGGCCAGGAGACAGGCGCCATCACCGGTTTGGGCGACAGCTCCCACGGCGTGCCCGCCTGGAACACCTACATCGCGGTCGAGGATGCGGATGCCGCGGTGCGCCACCTGCTCTCAGCCGGTGCCACCCTGAAATCGGCCCCGGCCGACACGGGCGTTGGAGGCGTGCGGGCCGCGCTGGCCGATCCCGAGGGGGCGGAGTTCCGCATCTGGCAGCCCGGGGAGCGGCCGGGCGCCCAGGCGGTCAACCTGCCGGGTGGCTGGAACTTCAGCGATCTCCACACAGCGGACACGGATGCGGCCGCGGACTTCTACGCCAGGGCCTTCGGCTGGCAGTTCGACCGCCTCGACTTCGGCACCATGATCCGCCGCCCCGGGTACGGCGACCATCTGGAGGCAACCGTCGACCCGGACATCAGGGCCCGGCAATCGGGTGACATGGTCCCGGCCGGCTTCGCGGACGCCGTGGGCTGGCTTGCACCGGCGGCCCCGGGGGAGCGGCCGCACTGGCATGTCACCTTCACGGTCGCGGACCGGGACCGCGCGGTGCAGGACGCAGAGCGCCTAGGCGGCCACGTCCTGGGGCAGGATGACACCGAATGGACACGGACTGCCCTGATCAGGGACCCGGCGGGGCTGTGTTCACGGCAAGCCAGTTCACGCCGCCGTCGGGCTTCTAGTTCCGTAGGCTTCTAGTTCCGTAAGCTTCTAATTCCGGTGCTTCAGACACCGGCGATGTGCCGCACAGCGTCCAGGTACGGCATGTTGATGGCGGCGTCAGCCACGGCGCGGACGGCGGGCTTGCCGTTGTAGGCCACCCCGATGCCGGCGGCGCCGAGCATGTCCAAGTCGTTGGCGCCGTCACCCACCGCGATGGTGTGCTCCAGCGCGATGCCCTCGGCGGCTGCCCATTCGCGAAGGTACTTTTCCTTGGCGGCGCGGTCGATCACAGCCCCAAGGACCTTGCCGGTCAGGGCCCCGTCCACGATCTCCAGCTCGTTGGCGATCCAGTAGTCCATGCCGAGGTCCTCGGCGATGGGGCGCAGGATCTGGTTGAAGCCGCCGGACACCACCGCCACGGCATGGCCTGCTGCCTTGAACGCTGCCACCAGCTCGGCCGCCCCCTCGCTCAGTATCACTTCCGCGTGGACGGACTCGACGACGTCGGCCGGCAGCCCCGCAAGGACGGCCACGCGGGCGTGCAGGCTTTGCGCGAAGTCGAGTTCACCGCGCATGGCGGCCTCCGTGACGGCTGTGACCTCGTCGCGCTTTCCGGCGTAGGCGGCGAGGAGCTCGATGACCTCCTGCTGGATCAAGGTGGAGTCGACGTCCATGATGAGCAGCTTGCGTTCCGCATTCCGGAGTTCTGCGGGGACGATGGCGGTGTCGACGCCGGTCCGCTCCGCTTTCTCCCTCCCAGCGGCAATAGCGTGCCGCAGGCCGGCGATGTCCGCAGCGGAGCCCGAGGGTACGGAAAAGTCCACGGTGCAGACTTCGAAGCGTCCGTCGCCTGTGCTGGAGGCTTCTCCGAAGGTTGCGCCGGAGTCCGCCAGCAGGGACCGCAGGTTTTCCGGTTCCGAGGGGGACAGTTTCAGGCCATAGCTGACCGCAGTCACGTTCGAAGTCATGGCTTCAATCTTATCCAGCGCAGCGCCGCCTCCCGAATCTGTTGCGTTGGTCCACTGTGCAGAAGCAGTCCCAGCTGGCTCCCAGCAAACGTCCGGCCAACCCGGAGGCCGGTCGGGCAGAATGGTGCGATGCTCTTTGCCCTGATCGCCCGCCTGCGCCCGGCGCCGCTGCTGCGGGCGTCGCAGGAGGTACTTTTCTGCTGGGCCGGGGCTCTCCTGGTGGCCGGTGACGCTGTTTTCTGGCTCATGTTCGCTGCCATCCAGTCGGACTCGGGCCTGGCAGTGATGGACGGTCCTGTGCACAGCCTCATGGTGGATTCCCGGAATCCGGCCGCCACGGTGCTGTTGGCGGTCCTGGCCACCGTGACATCGCCGGAAGTGCTGGGCGTTATCAGCGCGGTGTTTGCCCTGGCGTGGGCGCTGTGGAAGCGGGAACTGTGGCGACCCGTCATACTCATGGGCTCAATGGTGCTGGCCCTCGCGCTGACCACCCTCATCAAGCAACTTGTGAGCCGGTCGCGTCCGCCCGCCTCTGATTTCCTGCTCGGCCCGGACGACGCGCTCTCGTTCCCCTCGGGGCACACCGTGGGCATAGGCGCGTTCACGCTTGTACTTGCCTACCTCGTAGTGTCACGGTCGGGGACGCGTACGACGGCGGTGCTTGGGTTCTCAGCGGCCTGTGCAGTCACAGCGCTGGTTGGCTTAAGCCGGCTGTATTTGGGCTACCACTGGCTCACCGACGTCGTGGCTTCCTTCGGGGTGGCGCTGGCCGTTGCAGCGGTAGCGGTGTTCACAGACGCAGTCTGGCACGGTTCTGCGAAGAATCGCTCCAAAACCCCGGGCAACCAGGGGCCCGCTGGTTCCTCAGCGCGGAACGCGCAGCCGTAGCAGCGCCACGGCTGCGGCCGCGACCACTGCCGCCGCCAGGACACTGACGCCGGAGTAGCCGGTCAGGCCCATGACGGGCCCTGCAGCCGCGCTTCCCACTGCTCCGGCCAGCGACATGGTGGCGTCCGAAAACCCTTGGACGGGGACGCGTTCAGCGGGTGTGAGCGTAGCCACGAGCAGGGTGGAACCGGCAACGGTGGTTGCCGACCAGCCCAGCCCGAGAAGGATCAGGCCGAACGTGACCGAGCCCATGTTCTGGGACGCCAGTCCGGTCAGTGCCACAGCCGCGACCAGGGTGAGCAGACCCGCCAGCGCGGCGGTGCGCGGCCCGAGACGGTCGGTGAGTAGGCCCATCAGCGGTGAGAGGGCGTACATCCCCGCGATGTGCAGGGAGATGGTCAGGCCGATCAATGCGATGGTGTCCGGATTACCGGCCGTGTGTCCGGCGTGGTGCTGCATGTGCAGCGGTGTCATGGACATCACGGCGACCATCACGGCGTGGGCCGCAATGACAGCGATGACGGCTCCGCGGGCCGTGGGGTGCTGCTTGACGATCCGCCATCCTTCCCGCCACGCGCCGGAGCGCTTGGAAGCAGGCAGAAGGTCCACCCCGTCGAGGGCGCGACGGGTCAGGAGCGGGTCCGGATGCAGGGACAGTGCCACGATGGCAGCGCCGACCACCATCCCCAGCGCGGAAATCAGGAAGGGGCCGGCAGCAGGCGGAATGTCCAGCCAGCCGGCCAGGACGGCACCGGGGGCCACCATGTTGGGACCTGCCACAGCGCCGACGGTGATCGCCCACACCACCAGGGACAAGTCCCGTCCGCGGTGGGCAGGCTCGGCCAGGTCGGTGGCCGCAAAGCGGGCCTGCAGGTTCACCGCCGAGGCCAAACCCACCAGGAAGGCCCCGCCGAGCAGGAGCACGAACAGTTCCGCGGTCACTGCGGCGACCATCAGGAACGTGCCGGCGATCGCTGCAGCCAGGCCGACGGTGAGCGCCACCCGGCGTCCCCGCCGCAGGGCCAGCCGGGAGAGCGGAATCGCCGTGACAGCGGTGCCCAGGGTGAGGGCGGTGTTGACGGACCCGGCCCACGCTTCGGAGCCTGCCAGGTCAACCGCCAGGATCGAGCCCAGCGCCAGGGTTGACCCGTTGCCCAGGCCGGAGAAAATCTGTGCGACCGACAGGGTCCGCACGACGCGGCGCTGCGTGGAACGGGTTGCTTCGGCGGTGCTGGTCACGTTGTGTGGTCCCCTCGGGCAGGTGCTCGTCGTGGAAAACTCCACAAGACAACTGTGCTGTCATGGTTCATGCAGTTCAACCATGACAACATGCACGGGGTGCGGCTGGCGGAATCACTCGTCAACATGCTCGCCGACGGCATGTGGGACAGCGACGCGCTGAAGGATCTCCTGACCAGCCACCTGTTCCGCTCGCCCAGGGGCCCGCGGCTTGGTACCCGTGAAAGCTACGACGCGTGCATACCGGCAACCGTGGGCGTCAGCACCATGTCGTCGAGTTTGGGCAGGGCGTGCCGGAGCCGGTGCCTCGCTTCATGCAGGGTCTGTTCAGCCAGCCGAAGACTGGCGTCGTCGTCCACGGCGATGGTCGCCGCACCTTGAAGGCGGTGCCCAACCCACCGCAGCTGCACGCGCTTCACGTCGATCACGCCAGGCGTACCCTCAAGGGCGTGGCGGGCGCGGTCCACGAGTTCCGGCTCGATTCCGTCCATCAGCCGGCGCCCGATGCTGCGGACGGTTCCCCACAGCAGCATGATGATGGCCGCGGAGATCAGCAGGCCAACGATCGGGTCCGCCAAGGGGAAACCGAGCATGACGCCGCCGGCGCCGAGAACCACAGCCAGCGACGTGAAGCCATCCATCCGCGCGTGAACGCCGTCGGCAACCAGCGCCGCCGAGCCAATCCGCCGCCCGATCCTGATGCGGTAGATCGCCACTGCTTCGTTTCCGGCGAAGCCGATCAGCCCTGCGCCGATGACCCAGCCCAGATTCTGGAGCACCTGCGGGTGGATCAGCCGGTCCACCGACTGCCAGGCCGCCAGGACCGCCGAGAGAGCAACGACGGCGACGATGAACAGCCCTGCCAGGTCCTCTGCCCGGCCGAAGCCATAGGTGTAGCGGCGGGTGGCCGCACGGCGCCCCAGAATGAACGCCACCCAGAGAGGAACGGCGGTCAGGGCGTCGGAAAAGTTGTGAATCGTATCGGCCAGCAAGGCAACCGAACCGCTCACCAGGACGACAAGGAACTGCAGTACGGTCGTCCCGAGCAGCATGAACAGGCTAATCTTCAGCGCCCGGATGCCCTGCGCGCTTGCTTCCAGGGCGTCATCAACAGAGTCGGCCGCGTCATGGGTGTGCGGGATGAACAGCTCGAATAGCCAGCCCTTCAGGCCCTTGTGATGCGTATGCCCGTGACCGTGCGAGTGGTCGTGGCCGTGTGAGGGGTCGTGATCGTGCTCGTGCTCACTGTGATCGTGCTCGTGCTCGTGCTCACTGTGATCGTGCCCGTGCCCGTGCCCACTGTGATCGTGCCCACTGTGCTCGTGCTCGTGGCGGTCCGGGGCGCTTCCGCCCGCGGGCACGCCGGTGGTCTGCGTCCGGTCGCTCATGATGCGGTTCCCTTCATGCGGTGGTGGGACGGCTGCCCGCCGAGCGCATGCTCGGCCTGGAAGATTGCATCCGCGACGAGCTGGCGTGCGTGCTCGTTTTCGAGCCGGTACAGGACCTTGGTCCCGTCCTGGCGCGTGGAAACCATGCGCGCCAGCCGCATTTTGGCCAGGTGCTGGGACACCGCCGCCGGTGACTTTCCCACCACCTCGGCCAAAGCCCCCACGGCCATCTCGCCCTCGCGGAGAGCCAGGATGATCCGCACCCTTGTGGCGTCCGCCAGCATGGCGAAGATCTCAACTGCGAGCTCCACGTACTGGCTGTCGACGTCGAGCCTGCAAACCTGCTTATCTGCGTTCATACGCATATATTGTCATAAGAGCGGACGGTCCGACGACGGCGGGCGCTACCGGTTATCAGTCGCACCGTGTTTTGTCCTAGTGTCTACTTCTATGAGTGATGTTCTTGAAATGGCCGCCGTCAGCGTTGTGCGCGGAGCCAAAACGCTCCTGAGCAAGGTGGACTGGCAGGTCAGGGAAGGCGAGCGGTGGGTCATCCTTGGACCCAACGGCGCCGGCAAGACCACTCTGCTGCAGATTGCCGCTGCGCGGCTCCATCCCACCAGTGGTGTCGCCGGCATCCTGGACGAAAGCCTCGGAAAGGTTGACGTCTTCGAACTGCGGCCGCGGATCGGCCTCTCCTCGGCCGCCCTGGCCAACCAGATCCCCGAATACGAGAAGGTGCTCAACGTCGTGGTCACCGCGGCCTACGGCGTGACCGGCCGCTGGCGCGAGGGCTACGAAAAGGATGACGAGCGCCGCGCCTTTGCCCTCCTGAACGACTGGGGCATGGGCCCGCTCCTGAACCGCAGGTTCTCCACGCTCTCCGAGGGTGAACGCAAGCGCGTTCAGATCGCCCGGGCCCTCATGACCGACCCCGAACTGCTGCTGCTGGACGAACCCGCCGCCGGTCTCGACCTGGGCGGCCGCGAGGACCTGGTGCACCGCCTTAGCCAGCTGGCCATGGACGAGGATGCCCCCGCGATCGTGCTGGTCACCCACCACCTTGAGGAAGTCCCGCCGGGCTTCACTCACGCCATGCTCATGCGCGACGGCGGAGTGGTGGCTGCCGGGCCGGTCGAAGGGGTCCTCACGTCGGGCAACCTGAGCGAGACCTTTGGCCTGCCCCTGGACGTCTCGGTCAACGCCGGCCGTTACACGGCAACCGCCCGCCGCTAGCGGAGCGGCCCGCGCAACGTGGAGTTTTTCAGCGGCATCCTTGTGTTCTTCGCCGGCCTCTGGGCGGGCACCATCAACAGCGTCGTCGGGTCCGGAACGCTTGTCACCTTCCCGGTGCTGATCGCCCTGGGCATCGCACCGGTAACGGCCTCCATGAGCAATGCCATGGGCCTCGTAGCCGGCGGCGCCGCGGGGGCGTGGGGTTACCGCCGCGAGCTGAAAGGCCGCGGCCGGCAGCTCCTGCGGCTGCTCCCGGCGTCCCTGCTGGGCGGCATCACCGGGGCCTGGCTCCTGCTCCACCTGCCGGAGAAGGTCTTCCACTACGCGGCGCCGGTCCTCATTGTCCTGGCCCTGCTGATGGTGGTGTTCCAGCCCCGGCTGCAGCGCTGGGTTCGAAACCGTGAGGAAAACCCCGAGCACGCCCTGCGGGACAAGCACCACGGCGTCTTGCTCGTGGTCCTCGTCTTCCTCGCCGGAGTCTACGGCGGCTACTTCGTGGCGGCACAGGGAATCCTGCTGGTGGGCATCCTCGGCGTGTTCATGACGGGCACCATCCAGAACGCCAACGCCATGAAAAACGTCCTGGTACTGGGCGTGAACCTGATCGCGGCCGCCTCCTATCTGCTGTTTGCCTTCGACCGGATCAATTGGGCAGTGGTGGCCATCATCGCCGTCAGCTCCCTCATCGGCGGCCTCGTCGGCGCCAAGGTGGGCCGCAGGCTGTCCCCGCCCGTACTGCGCGGCGTGATCTTTGCCCTCGGCCTGGTGGCGCTCGGGTTCCTGGTCGCGAACCTGCTCAAGTGACTACGGAAATGACTGGACCGTGACTTTCCACTATCTCGAGTCTGCCGCGGACCCGCGCGTCGCCGACTACACCCAGCTGACGGACGTGCACCTCCGGAAACTCCGAGAACCCGCCGAGGGCATGTACATCGCCGAATCCTCCCGCGTCCTGCGGCGCGCCCTCGCTGCCGGACACCGGCCACGGTCGTTTTTCCTCGCCGAGAAATGGGTTGCGGACCTCGCGGACATCTTCGAGCAGTACCCTGACGTTCCCGCGTACATCGGCAGCGCAGGCCTCCTGGAGGAAATCACCGGGTTCCACCTGCACCGCGGAGCGATGGCGGCCATGCACCGCCCCGCCCCGGTTCCGCTGCCGGAACTGCTGGCCGGGGCCAGGCGCGTGGCGGTCCTCGAGGACATCGTGGACCACACCAACGTGGGTGCCATCTTCCGGTCGGCAGCAGCACTGGACGTCGACGCCGTCCTGGTCTCGCCCCGCTGCGGCGACCCGCTGTACCGCCGCAGCGTCCGCGTCAGCATGGGCACCGTCTTCCAGGTGCCGTGGGCCAGGCTGGACAGCTGGCCGCAGGACCTGACCCTCCTCAAGGAGCAGGGGTTCACGGTGGCAGCCATGGAGCTCACCGACGACGCCGTGGACCTGGACGAGCTGGCGGCAAGAAACCCGGAGCGGCTCGCCCTGGTGCTGGGCACGGAAGGTGCCGGCATGAGCGCAGACACGCTTGCCGCCGTCGACCTCGCCGTCAAGATCCCGATGCGCGCTGGCGTGGACTCGCTCAACGTCGCGGCGGCGTCCGCCGTCGCTTTCTGGGAGCTGCGGCCGCGCGCCTGACCGCGCGGAGCGCCGGGTTCGTTAGATCCACCGCCATCGGCTATGATTGATAGCTGGTTCCCCTGTGTTTTTCGCTGGCCTTTCGGCTGGTCGAAGCACGGATGGAAGCCATCCCATTCATACCTGGCAACTGGCAAAATCCAGTTGCGTGAACAAAAGGTCCCATTATGAAGTCTGATATCCACCCGAAGTACGAAGCTGTTGTTTTCAACGACCTGGCCTCCGGCACGAAGTTCCTGACCCGCTCCACCGTGTCTTCCTCGAAGACCATCGAGTGGGAAGACGGCAACACCTACCCGGTCATCGACGTCGAAATCTCCTCCGAGTCCCACCCGTTCTACACGGGCAAGCAGCGCATCATGGACTCCGCTGGCCGCGTCGAGCGCTTCAACGCTCGCTTCAAGGGCTTCGGCGGCAAGAAGTAATTCACTTCTCCCCAAGGTTCTTTGGAAAGCCCGCACCGGCAACGGTGCGGGCTTTCCGCGTTTGTGGGGCAGGATGGAAGGCATGACTGCCACGCCAATATCTGCAAGGGGAGAGGCGGCCCCGGGGCTGCACGGCGAGTACAAGGTCCCGGGCGGCAAGCTCGTGGTGGTGGACCTGGACGTCGTGGACGGCGCTTTCGCGGACGTTTCCCTCAGCGGCGACTTCTTCCTCGAACCGGACGAGGCCCTCCTGGCCATCAACGCCGCCTTGGGAGGACTGCCGGTAAGTTCGACGGCGGCCGACATCGCCGCCGCCGTGGAGGCTTCCCTCCCGGAGGACGCGGTGCTGTTCGGGTTCTCAGCCGATGCCGTGGCCATCGCCGTCCGCAGGGCACTGGCGAAGGCCACCGCCTGGACGGACCACCACTGGAACATCATCGCGCCCAGTGTGCTGCCCACCCACCTCAATGTGGCGCTGGACGAGGTGCTCACCGAGGAGGTCGGCGCCGGCCGCCGCAACCCCACCATCCGCTTCTGGGACTGGGAGGAACCGTCAGTGGTGATCGGCAGCTTCCAGTCCTACCGCAATGAGGTACATCCCGACGGCGTGTCCCGGCACGGCATCACCGTGGTCCGGCGCATCAGCGGCGGGGGAGCGATGTTCATGGAGGCCGGCAACTGCATCACGTACTCGCTCTACCTGCCGCAGACCCTCGTGGACGGCATCAGCTTCGCCGACTCCTACGCGTTCCTCGACGCGTGGGTCATGGCCGCCCTGAAGAAGCTCGGCATCGACGCCTTCTACGTCCCGCTCAACGACATCGCCACCGGCCAGGGCAAGATCGGCGGGGCCGCCCAGAAGCGGCTGGCCAACGGCGGCATGCTCCACCACGTGACCATGAGCTACGACATCGACGCCGACAAGATGGTGGACGTCCTCCGGATCGGCAAGGAAAAGCTCTCGGACAAGGGAACCACCAGCGCCAAGAAACGCGTAGACCCGCTGCGCCGCCAGACAGGCCTGGCGCGCGCCGAGATCGTGGCGGCCATGATGGACGTGTTCGCCGAACGCTACGGGGCCACGCCGTCGGAGATCACGACGCAGGAGCTGGAGACCGCCCGTGAACGTGTCGAATCAAAGTTCGGCACGGACGCGTGGCTGCACCGGGTGCCCTAAGGAACCCATCGATTGCTCCCCAGCGGCCCTTTTGAGCCCTCATAAGGGCAGTTACGGAGCAACCGATGGGGTTGTCACCGAAAGCGCCTGCGCAGCGAGGGACCGGACCAGGTGGCTGCGCTGTTCGATGATGATCCGGCGCAGCGCACGCGGGGCGTCCGGGTGTTCTGCGAGCCAGCCGTCGGTGCGTGCCAGCACGGGATGGTCCTCGGGCTTCCCGGCCGGTCCCAGGTCCCGGACCCCGGGGAAGAGCCCCCGCACGATCCGGCTGGCGATTTCGATGCTCCGCTCCGCCCACACTTCTTCCAGGCAATCGAAGTAGGGTTCCACAAACGGGTCCAGCAGTTCTTCGGAGGCGGTGTTGAACCCCGCGATGGTCGCGCTGAGCAGCTGGTTGGACAGCCCCGTTCCGCGGACCGCTGCGTCCCAGGCCGCGGCCTTGACGGCCGCCTCGGGCCGGGCCGCCAGTGCCGTGGCATGGCCTGCCCGTCCGGAGGCAGTGGTGTCCCTGGCCAGCTCGGCGTCAAGCTCCTGCTCCGTGGCCAGGCCCTGTGCCGCCAGGGCGTGCCACAGGCTCCAGCGCAGCTCCGCGTCCACAGCCAGCCCGGGCACCCGCTCACTGCCGTCCAGCAGCCCGCGGAGCAGCGCCGCTTGGCTGCCTTCGGTCCGGCTGACCGTGGCGAGCGTCCTGGCCCAGGAAAGCTGCTGGTCGGAACCGGGCTCCGCCGCGTAGAGTTCCCGTGCCGCGCCTTCGGCAAAGGACTTCCGCAGGGCGTCCCGTTCCGTGGCCGGCACGTACTGTTCGAGGGCCATGGTGGCGTTGCCCTGGACGTTCAGCAGGACACCGATTCCGGACTCGGCGGCAGCAAACCGGAGAACGGCGTCCACGTACTGTGAAGCGGGCGTGATGCCGTCCCGGGCCGAATTCCACAGCGCGGACCAGCACAGGGCGCGGGCCATGGGGTCGCTGATCCGGTCCAGCGAGGCGCGGACGGTGGCCTCGGAAACGGGGTCCAGCCGGACCTTGGCGTAGCTGAGGTCCTCGTCATTGACCAGGAGCAGCGCCGGGCGGGCCTTCCCGGACAGGGCCGTGATTTGCTCGGCCCCGCCGGTCAGGTCGATCTCCACGGAATCCGTCCGGACCAGCATGCCGGCGGCGTCGAAGTTGTACAGCCCGATCCGCAGCCGGTGCGGGCGCGGCTCCTGACGGCCGGTGGCCGGGTCGGTAGCGTCCTGCAGCAGCGTGACCCGCTCGAGGATGCCGCCGGGAGTGACCGTGGCATCGGGGGTGACTGTGCCGTAAGGAGTTGCAGTGCCGTCCGCCGTTTCAGCCGTCTCCAGTTCGGCGCTCAGCGTTGAGATGCCGGACGTCTGGAGCCACTGCCTCGCCCAGGTGGTGAGGTCCCGGCCGGAGGAATCGGCCAGGGCGCCGAGCAGGTCCGCCAGCGTGGTGTTGCCGTACTCGTGCTCCCTAAAGTACTGCCGGGAGCCGGCAATGAAGGCGTCGAAGCCGACGTACGCCACGAGCTGCTTGAGGACGGAGGCGCCCTTCGCGTAGGTGATGCCGTCGAAGTTCTGCTTGGCCGCCTCGAGGTCCGGGATGTCGGCGACGATCGGGTGGGTGGTGGGCAGCTGGTCCTGGACGTAAGCCCACGCCTTGCGGTTGTTCGCGAAGTTGACCCAGGCGGTTTCCCAGCCCGTGGCGCGGTCCACGCCGAGGGTCCCCATGTAGTCCGCAAAGGATTCCTTCAACCACAGGTCATCCCACCACTGCATCGTCACGAGGTCGCCGAACCACATGTGCGCCATCTCGTGCAGCAGGGTGTTGGCCCGGCCCTGGTACTGCGAATCGGCCGCCCGCGACGTGAACACGTAGTTTTCCGTGAAGGTGACCAATCCGGGGTTCTCCATCGCGCCCAGGTTGTATTCGGGCACGAACGCCTGATCGTATTTGCCCCACGGATAGGGGTAGTCAAACAGTTGGTTGAAGAATTCGAGTCCCTGCTTGGTGAGCCTGAACAGCTCGGCGGCGTCGAACGACGGCGCCATGGAGGCCCGGCAGTAAAGTGCCAGCGGCACGTCAAGGCGGGTCCCGCCGTCGTCCGTCCTGCTCCAGCGGTCCTCGGCCTTGAAGTAGGGCCCCGCCAGCACCGAGGTGATGTAGGTGGACATGGGCAGGGTGGGAGCGAAGTCCCAGCGGGCCGCGGCGGCGTCCTCCGCCAAAGGAAGGCGTGCTGCGTCGGCGCCGTTGGAGGCCACCTCCCAGCCGGCCGGGGCGGTGACGGAAAAGGCGAACCGGGCCTTGAGGTCGGGCTGTTCAAAGTTCGCGAAGACCCGGCGGGCATCGGCCGGCTCGTACTGGGTGTAGAGGTAGCACTGGCCGTCGGCCGGGTCGAAGAACCGGTGCATGCCTTCGCCCGAGCTGCTGTACAGCGCAGTTCCGGTGACAGTCACCTTGTTCTCGGCCTGGAGGTTGTCCAGCCGGATCCGTGCGCCGTCCACCACCTCGGGGACGGGCAGCTCGACGCCGTTGAGCACCACGCTGTGCACGTCGCCGGCGATGAAGTCCAGGAAGGTGGATGTGCCCGGCTCCGCTGCCGAGAAGGCGATGGTGCTGCGGCTGGTGTAGCCGGCCTGCGCCGGATCCGGTGCGCTGCGGACGTCGAGCGAGACATCGTAGCTGTGGGTGGTGATCAGGGCGGACCGCTCTGCCGCTTCGCTGCGCTGGAGGTTCTGGTTCGGCACCAAGCTATTGAATCACGGGGGCTATCGAACCAGGTGCGCTATGGAACCATTAGCAGCGCGGCGGCCAGTCCGAGGACCGCGATCAGCAGCCACGCCGCGAGTGCTGCCAGCACGCCGCGCGCCCCGGTGTGCAGCAGGGTGCGGATACGCACCGCCGATCCGAGGCCAAACAGCGCAGCGCCCAGCAGCACGTCCTGCAGCCCGGCCGCCGCCTCAAGCCAGCCGGCGGAGAGCCAGCCGCTGGAGCGCAGAGCCGCCATCACGATGAATCCGGCGACGAACAGCGGAACAAGCGGCGGCTTGCCCGCGGCAGGGCCCCCAGCCCGGCTGCCTGCCTCCCGGCGGTGCCGGATCCGCTGTTCCGCCCCGGCCATGGCCACCATCGGCGCCAGGAGGATCACCCGGGTGAGTTTGACGACGACGGCGAGGGCCAGTGCCGCCGGACCTGCGGTTTGCGCCGTGGCCACCACCTGCCCGACGTCGTGGACCGAGGCGCCGGTCCACGCACCGAAGGCCTCGGCGCTCAGGCGCAGCGGATGGACCAGCAGCGGGAGCACACCGATGGCCAGCGTCCCGCATAGCGTCACGAGCGCCACAGGCAGGACTGTGTCCCGGTGGCTGATGCGCCGGACCGCGGCCATCGCGCCGATGGCGGAGGCACCGCAGATGGAAAACCCGGTGGCGATCAGCAGCGCAGTATCGGCCGGAAGCCGGAACAACCGGGAAATCCAGTAGGTGCCAGCGAAGCTGGCCACCACCACCGCCGTGATGAGCAGGAGGGCCAGCCAGCCGAGGCCCAGCACGTCGGAGAGGCTCACCTTCAGGCCCAGGAGCACGATGCCGCCGCGCATCAGGTGCTTGCCGGCGAAGTCCAGCCCAGGCCGGGCGCGGCCGGCCGTCCACACCGCTGTGCCGGGAAGGTTTGCCGCCAGCAGGCCCAGGACCACGGCCAGGGTCATGGCCGGCAGTGCGGGCACGGCCGCATGAATTGCAAAGGCGATGGCCAGGGCGACGACGGCGGTCAGCAGGCCGGGCAGAATCCGGGTAAGGTTCTGATGCGTCATCCCGCGCAACTGCGTTAGCAGCGGGAGTCGGAAGTCTGGCACCTCCCAACCTTGCCGGACGTCGCCGCCAAAGACCAACCGGAAGCCCGCCAACACGCCATGGCGGGACGGGAAATGAATTCGCAACAAAAAGGTGGTTGGCTAATGACCATGTCTGACCTATTCCAGGATTACTCCGAGGCTGCCGGCCGCACCGGCGCCTACGACGAGATGTTTGCCCCAGGGCAAAAGGCACGCCAGTCGTATGGCCAGGTTGCGGGTGCCCTGCGGGAGCTGTCCCTGGCAGACGTCAGTGCCCGGGCGGACTCGATGGCGAGGACGTTCCTGGACCGCGGCGTGACCTTTGACTTCGCGGGGGAGGAGCGCCCGTTTCCGCTGGACATCGTGCCGCGCGTCATCCCTGCCGGCGAATGGGACGTGCTGGAACGCGGCGTCGCACAGCGGGTCCGCGCCCTCGAGGCGTTCCTGAACGACGTCTACGACAAGATGACCGTGGTGTCCGACGGCGTGATCCCGCGGCAACTGGTCACCACCAGCGCGCACTTCCACCGCGCCGTGCACGGCTTCGAACCTGCCGGCGGGGTGCGGGTGCACATCTCCGGCATCGACGTGGTGCGGGACGCCGCGGGAACCTTCCGGGTCCTGGAGGACAACGTCCGCGTGCCGTCCGGCGTGAGCTACGTGCTGGAAAACCGGAGGGCCATGGCCAAAGGCCTCCCGGAGGCCTTCGGCCAGCAGCTCATCCGCCCGGTGGAGGAGTACCCGCGCCGGCTGCTTTCCGCCCTTCGCAAGACGGCGCCGTCGGGCGTGGACGACCCCACAGTGGTGGTGCTGACCCCCGGCGTCTTCAACAGCGCGTACTTCGAGCACACCCTCCTGGCCGGTCTGATGGGCGTGGAGCTCGTGGAGGGCCGCGACCTCATCTGCCGCGGCAACCGCGTGTACATGCGCACCACCGCCGGTGAGCAGCGCGTGGACGTCATCTACAAGCGCATCGACGACGACTTCCTCGACCCCCTGCAGTTCCGCTCCGACTCCATGCTCGGCTGCCCCGGCCTGGTCAACGCCGCCCGCGCCGGTGGCGTCACCATCGCCAACGCGGTGGGCAACGGCGTGGCGGACGACAAACTGGTCTACAGCTACGTTCCGGACCTGATCCGCTATTACCTCGGCGAGGAACCGGTAATCGCCAACGTGGACACCTTCCGGCTGGAGGAGAAGGAAGCCCGCGAGCACGTCCTGGACCGGCTGGACGAACTCGTGGTCAAGCCCGTGGACGGCTCCGGCGGCAAGGGCCTGGTGATCGGCCCGGACGCGTCCAGGGACGAACTCGACGCGCTGCGCAAGCGCATCATCGCCGACCCCCGCGGCTGGATCGCGCAGCCGGTGCTGCAGCTGTCCACCGTGCCCACCCTTAGCGGCGACAAGTTCGGACCGCGGCACGTGGACCTGAGGCCGTTCGCGGTCAACGACGGCGACGACGTCTGGGTGCTGCCCGGCGGCCTGACCCGCGTGGCCCTCAAGGAAGGGTCCCTGATCGTGAATTCCAGCCAGGGTGGCGGGTCGAAGGACACCTGGGTGCTGGCGGGTTCGCCGCAGGTGCCGGTGGAGCGGCTGCCGCGGCAGTCCGTCACCGTCCGTGAGCGGGTCTCCGTGTGGCCGGTCGAGAGCAACTGGCGCGACCGGCAGTCGGAACAGCAGCAGCAGCAGATTTCTGACCCGCAGGAGGTACCCGCGAATGCTTAGCCGAATTGCCGAATCCCTGTTCTGGATCGGCCGCTACGTTGAACGGGCCGACGGCACGGCCCGCATCCTCGACGTCCACCTGGAGCGCCTGAACCACCTGCCGACCGAGGAGCGGCGCAGCGTTGCCCGCGAGCTGCTCGGTGTCATGGGGGCGCGCCCGCAGAGCGAGGACTTCGGGCTGGAGGAACTGCTCCACGCCCTCGCCTACGACAAGCACAGCGCCACCTCGATTGCAGGGTCCCTCGGCGCCGCCCGCGAGAATGCCAGGCGTGCCCGCGAAACGGTCTCGTCCGGTCTCTGGGAGAGCCTGAACACCACCTACTACGGGCTGAACCAGCACCGCAAGGACGTTGTGGGTACCTACCGCTTCTGCCACTGGGTGCTCGAGCGCACAGCCATGGTCAGCGGTTTGGCCGACACCACGGTCAGCCACGACGACAGCTGGCTGTTCCTGGCGCTGGGCCGCTCGCTGGAGCGGGCCGACATGACCGCCCGGATGCTCTCCACGCGCGACGTCCTCTCCGCAGGCATGTCCTGGGTGAACATGCTCCGCTGCGCCGGCGCCTACGAGTCCTTCCTGCGGACCCGCCGGGCCGCGTTCGGCGACCAGCACGCGGCCGAATTCCTCCTGCTGGACCGGCTGTTTCCGCGTTCCATCGTCTACGCCCTGCGTGACGCCGACGAGTGCCTGGCGAAGCTGGACCCCTCGGCCCAGCGCGTCGGCTTCATCAACGACGCCCGCCGGATTGTGGGCCAGGCCCGCACCTTCCTGGAGTTCCACCGCACGGACGACCTCATGTCCGAGCTGCCGGAGCACATGGAGCGCGTGCAGAAGGCCGTGTCCCAGGCCTCCGACGCCATTTCCCGTAAGTACTTCAATCAGGCGGACGAACTGGCCTGGGTGGGAGAAGTTTCATGACCCGGCTGAGCATCGTTCACAGGACCGGCTACAAGTACAACAAGAGGGTCACGCTGTCCTACAACGAGGCCCGCATGACGCCGCTGACGGACCCGCAGCAGGTGGTGCTGGAGTCGTCCATGAAGGTCACGCCGTCGCAGGCTGCCGTCAGCAGCTACCGCGACTACTGGGGCACCCGGGTCACTGCGTTCGACATGCAGATGCCGCACGAGCATCTGGAAGTCCTTGCCACGACCACAGTGGAGGTCCACCGGGCGATACGTGTCCCTTCGGAGGACGACATTGTGGGCTGGGACGACCTCGCTTCCCCCGAGACGCTCAACCAGTTCAGCGACTGGGTGCCGCAGTCACAGCTGACCGGGCCGGGGGAGGAGGTCCTGGGCATCATCCCCGGTGTGGTCGAGGGCAAGAACCCGCACGAGGCAGCCATGGCCATCTTCGCCTGGATGCGCGGCGAAATGACCTACATGAAGGGAAGCACCGGCGTGACCACCAACGCCGAGGAAGCCTGGACCCAGCGCCAGGGCGTGTGCCAGGACCTGGCCCACCTCGCCATTGGTGCCCTGCGCAGCTGCGGCATCCCGGCCCGGTACGTCTCCGGTTACCTGCACCCCCGGTCGACGGCGGACATCGGCGAGTCGGTGGCCGGCCAGTCCCACGCATGGCTGGAGTGGTGGGACGGCGAATGGCGCAGCTGGGACCCGACAAACCACAAGCCGGCCGGCGACTTCCATGTGACGGTGGCGCGCGGCCGCGACTACCGGGACGTGCCTCCGCTGAAGGGCATCCTCTCCGGCGGCGGCGGCTCGAACCTGAGCGTGAGCGTGGAGATCACCCGGTTGGCCTAGGCCCGGGCGGAAGCTTCACTCCGGCGAGGCCTTCACGGCGCCGCTGAGCTGGGTCCACCACGTGAGCGGCGCGGTGACCTTGAACCGCCTGCCGGTGATTGAGTCCGGCGTGATGCGGATGAAGTTGTCCTTCTGTCCTGCCTGCCACGGAAAGAGGTAGAGCGAGGCGGAATCGAGGATCTCCTCAGTGCTCTTGAGGGCGGCAGCCTTCCCTTTGACCACCACACTCCAGGCCAACCCGGAAGTCGCATCCACGCCGTCGGCCTCCAGGGCCACGGGGGATTCCCCGAGGGCGCCACCAAGTTTGGTGCCCTCACCCGTGCGGAACACCAGTGTTCCGTGGTCCACGGTGTAGTTGAGCGGGAAAATGTCCGGGTGGTCGTCCACCCACACGGCGAGGCGGCCCACGGAAACCTGCCTCAGCAGGTCCCAGCACTGGCTGGAATCCAGGTGCTCAACGGACTCGTGGGATGCGTCGGCGGGTTGCACATTCGTCATGGACCAGAGCCTACGCCGGAGCCGTAGGTCCTGCCAGAGCGCTTCCGGCTACTCGAACGACGCCCTGCGCTGGTCCATGAGCCTGGTGCTCCAGATGTGCGGAGCCGCCACTTTGAAACGGCGGCCGGTCGACGGGGAGCCAGACCGACGGGGAGCCGGGCCGTGCCCCCGACAGAAGACAGCGCCGTTTTACCAGGGGCTGGCCTTGTAGTCCTTCAGGAACACCCCGTACTGGTCCTCGCCCTTTTCACCCATGACGATGGGGTCGTAGACGCGGGCCGCGCCGTCCACCAGGTCCAGGGGCGCGTGGAAGCCTTCCTCCATCAGCCGGACCTTGGTGAAGTGCGGGCGTTCGTCGGTGATCCAGCCGGTATCGACGGCGGTCATGAGGATCCCGTCGGTCTCCAGCATCTCCTGGGCGCTGGTCCGGGTCATCATGTTCAGGGCCGCCTTGGCCATGTTGGTGTGCGGGTGGCCGGGTCCCTTGTAGGCCCGGGAGAACTGGCCTTCCATTGCGGAGACGTTGACGATGTACTTGCGGCGCGCAGTTGAGCGCTTCATGGCGTCCCGCAGGCGGCTGACCAGCAGGAACGGCGCGGTGACGTTGCACAGCTGGACCTCGAGCATCTCCAGCGGGTCCACCTCGTCCACCACCTGCGTCCAGCTGTTGATGGTGGCGAGGTCCGGGACCAGGCCACCGGCGTCGATGGCTGTTCCAGCCGCGATCCGTTCCAGTGACGCCGAACCGGTGGAGAGGGCAAGGGACGTGACGGCGTCGCCGGCCAGGACCGGGTGTTCGGTGACGCTGCTGGCAAGCGCGAGCGGGTGCTTGTCGTGGGCATGGCCGAAGGTGACCAGTTCCGGGCCGCCGTTGGCTGCCTCCAGGGCGGCGGGGAGCGGCTCGTCCTCGGCGTCGACAAGCGGCTTGTAGGCATTGCCGGAGCGGCGCACCGTCTGGGCTGCGTTATTGATGATGATGTCCAGCGGCCCGGCGGCATTGAGGTCATCGGTGAGGGCAATGACCTGTGACGGGTCGCGGAGGTCGATGCCCACGATCTTCAGCCGGTGCAGCCATTCCCCGCTGTCCTCCATGGCGGCGAAGCGGCGCGCGGCGTCCTTGGGGAAACGGGTGGTGATGGTGGTGTGTGCGCCGTCGCGCAGCAGCCGCAGGGCGATGTACATGCCGATCTTGGCGCGGCCGCCGGTCAGCAGGGCACGCCGGCCGGTGAGATCGGTGCGGGCATCGCGCTTGGAATGGCTGAACGCCGCGCACTCGGGGCACAGCTGGTGGTAGAAGGCGTCCACCTGGGTGTAGTGCTGCTTGCAGATGTAGCAGGGCCGGGACCTGATGAGGTGGCCGGCGACCTTTCCCGTGGCGGACGGGGCAAGCTTGTTGCCGCGCGTCTCGTCGTCGATCCGGTCCGGCGCGGCGGTGGCAGTCTGCGCAAGCACGGCGCGGTCCGCCTCCGCGATCAGATCCCGCTTGGTCACCCGCCGGTGCCGCTTCACGGCCTTGAACATCTTGCCGGTGGCGCGGCGCACCGAGACGTAGTCGGGGTGTTCCTCGTCGTAGACGTGGATGCTGTTCAAAACCTTGAGGCAGGCCTGAATCTCTTCAGGCGTCAGATCGGCGGAGCTCATTGATCTGATTTTACAGCCTGCGGAGCGTCAGACCTGCCTCAAGGAAATTGCTTGAACAGGGATTACTTGAACAGGGGACTAGGAGCGGACGGTCTGCTGCGGCGGGGCGTCCACGCCGACGGCGGCCGCCTGGACCTTGCCCACCTGTTCCACCGAGTTGCGGACCTCGGGCCAGTTCTCCGTGGCGGCCTTGACGGCATCGGGGACCAGGTGCAGGTTCGCGGCGGACAGTGCCCGCTCCTCGTCGCCGGGCTCAGGAACGGCCTGGTACTTGGAGAGAACCGTAATGCCGGAGTCGGTCACCTTGAAGCCGCGGGCGCGGTCCAGCTCTGGATCAAGGCCGATGGCGGCGCCGGCGGGCACCTTGACGTTCTTGTCGATAATGGCCCGGCGCACCACGGCACCTTCGCCGATCTGCACCTTGTCCATGAGTACCGAGTCGATGACGCGGCTGGCCGAGCCGACGTAGACGTCGTTGGACAGCACGGAGCCTTCCACGATGCCGCCGGAGATGACCACGCCGCTGGCCACGATGGAATCAAGGGCCGTTCCCACGGTGTTGTTCTCGCCGCGGACGAACTTGGCCGGCGGGGAAATGCTCTGCCGGGTGTAGATGGGCCACTCGGAGTTGTACAGGTTGAATACCGGCAGCGGCGAGATCAGGTCCATGTGGGCGTCGTAGAAGGAGTCGATGGTGCCAACGTCACGCCAGTATGTGCGGTCCCGTTCGGTGGAGCCGGGAATGTCGTTGAGGGTGAAGTCGTAAACATCGGCCTGCCCCTGGTTCACGAAGTAGGGGATGATGTCCCCGCCCATGTCGTGCTTGGTGTCCAGCCGTTCCGCGTCGACGTGCAGCGCGTCCACCAGGGCGTCGGCGTCAAAGACGTAGTTGCCCATGGAGGCGAGGAACTGGGTAGGGTCTGCTGCCAGACCCGGGGTGGAGGCGGGCTTCTCGACGAATGCAGCGATCTTCTGGGGGTCTTCGGGGTCCACCTCGATGACGCCGAACTGGTTGGCCATGTTCAGGGGCTGGCGGACGGCGGCCACGGTGGCCTTCGCACCGCTCAGGACGTGCTGCTCAACCATCTGGGCGAAGTCCATGCGGTAAACGTGGTCGGCACCCACCACGACGACGATGTCGGGATTGGCGTCGTGGATCAGGTTCAGGGACTGGTAGATGGCGTTGGCGCTGCCGAGGAACCAGCTCTTGCCGACGCGCTGCTGGGCCGGGACAGAGGCGACGTAGTTGCCAAGCTGCGTGGACATCCGCCACGTCTCGGAGATGTGGCGGTCAAGGCTGTGGGACTTGTACTGCGTCAGGACCACGATCTGCAGATACCGGGAGTTGACGAGGTTGGACAGCGCGAAGTCGATGAGGCGGTAACTGCCGGCAAAGGGCACGGCAGGTTTCGCCCGGTCTGCCGTCAGCGGCATAAGACGGTTTCCCTCGCCCCCTGCAAGGACAATGGCCAGGACTTTCTTTGTTAACGGCATGGTCGCTCCTGTACGCCTTCGTAACTCCCCAAAAAATCCGGTTTGTCCGGACTTTCTTCACACTAGAACAGTTCCACCGTAACGACTACCTTGGGTAACGTGCGAATAGACATTGTGACTAAAGAATTTCCGCCGGAAATCTATGGCGGCGCGGGCGTCCACGTTGCCGAGCTGAGCCGGGTGCTGGCCAAGCATGTCGACCTCCAGGTGCGTGCCTTTGGCGCGCCCCGGGACGCCGACTATCATGGCGCCTCGGTGACCTCCTACTCGGTGCCCGAGGACCTGGGCGCAGCGAACGCCGCCGTGCAGACCCTGGGCGTGGACCTGCGCATCGTCCCGGACGTCGCCGGCGCGGATCTGGTGCATTCGCACACGTGGTACGCGAACATGGCGGGCCACCTGGCGTCGCTGCTGCACGGCATCCCGCACGTGCTCAGCGCCCACAGCCTGGAACCGCTGCGGCCCTGGAAGGCTGAGCAGCTGGGCGGCGGCTACGCCCTGTCCTCGTGGGTGGAGAAAACCGCGTATGAGGCGGCAGCCGCCATTATCGCCGTGTCCGAGGGCATGCGCCAGGACATCCTGCGCAGCTACCCGGAGGTGGACCCGGCCAAGGTCAAGGTGGTGCACAACGGCATCGACGTCAGCCTGTGGAACCGCGACGAGAACGACGACGTCATCCGCACCCTGGGCATCGACCCCGCCCGGCCCAGCGTGGTGTTCGTTGGCCGCAACACCCGGCAGAAGGGTGTTCCCTACCTGCTGCGGGCCGCCGCCAAGCTCCCCGCAGACGTCCAGCTGGTCCTCTGCCTCGGGGCGGCGGACACGCCGGAACTCGCAGCGGAGACGGCCCGGCTGATCGAGGAGCTGCAGAGCCAGCGCAGCGGCGTGGTGCTGATCGAGCGCATGCTTCCCCGCAACGAGCTGATCCAGGTCCTGAGCCACGCCACGGCTTTCGCCTGCCCCTCCATCTACGAGCCGCTTGGCATCGTGAACCTCGAAGCAATGGCCTGCGGCGCTGCCGTGGTGGCCAGTGCAACGGGCGGCATCCCCGAGGTGGTCAACCACGGTGAGACCGGCCTGCTGGTCGAGCTCGAGCAGGTGACCGACGGTACCGGCACGCCGCTGGATCCGGAGAAGTTCGTCAGCGAGTTCGCCGCGGCCCTGACCGAGGTTGTGTCG
Organism: Arthrobacter globiformis; assembly: GCF_030817195.1. NCBI lineage: Bacteria > Bacillati > Actinomycetota > Actinomycetes > Micrococcales > Micrococcaceae > Arthrobacter > Arthrobacter globiformis. Next base: position 3,180,967 of record NZ_JAUSYZ010000001.1, read on the forward strand.
GACCCGGAGCGTGCCCGCGCCATGGGCCAGGCTGGCCGCAGGCGTGCCGAGGAGCACTTCTCCTGGGAGTCGATCACCCAGACCACACTGGACGTCTACCGTTCCGTCCTCAGCTAGGGTCACCTAATTCAACGCCCGACGGCGGGGACCTCCTAACGTAGGTCCCCGCCGTCGGGCGTTTAGTCAACTGCGGGGCGGGAGTGATTTCTCCGGCACGGGGGCTGTTCCGCTGGCACGCTGCACCCGGTAGTAATCCCGCGCCTCGTCCTGGCGGACCTTTTCAGCGCCGGTGGCGATGGCCGCGCGGAGATGGGCCGGGCCGTAGCCGAAGGCGTCCACGAGGTCCAGCGCATGGGGGCGCAGCTTGACCAGGAGCCGGTTGATGTAGCCGCCCACGGTGCGTGCGCGCTGCATGGAGAGCCTGCCGTTCATCAGGTACCACGAGAGGTTGTTCTCGATGAGCGACAGGCCGAACAGGTCGCGGAGCCAGGTCAGCACGGTCCTGGTTCCCGGGTCGCCGACCCGGCCCAGTGCCTCGGTGAAGGCCTCCCACTGCAGGAGCTCGGCGTGCGCCCGGGCGGCATCGATGAGCTCGTCCTGGTGCTGGTTGAACAAGGCGGACGCTTCGCGCTGGGGCAGCCGGCTGGCGCCCCGGAGGGCTGTGGCCGCTTCGGCAACCATCGTCTGGACCCGGTCCGTGAGCAGTGCGCGCTGGCTTTCCTCGTCGCGGAGGGCAATGGCGGCCTTCTGGACTGAGCCGTTGTCAGCCACGAACTGGGCCACCTGGCGCAGGCCCGTGCGGTGGACAGCGGTGCCGGCGGCCTGGTTGACCACGTACCGCGCCAGCACTCCGAACGTGGCACTGCGGAATTCCTTGGCGTAGTCGGCCAGCAACCGCTTGGCCACGAGCTGCAGCAGGACGGTGTTGTCGCCCTCGAAGGTGACATAGACGTCGAGGTCCGCGCGGAGCGAGGCGAAGCGGTTCTCGATCAGGAACCCGGCTCCGCCGCAGGCTTCGCGGCATTCCTGCAGCGTATCCAGTGCGTGCCAGGTACTGAGCGGCTTGAGCGCCGCGGCCAGGGTTTCCAGGTCCTGGCGGTCCTCGTCGGAATCGTGGGCGCCGGAAAAGACATCGTCCAGCTTTTGGAGCAGCTGGTCATGCGCGAAGCCTGCGGCGTAAGTGGTGGCCAGCCGCGTGAAGAGCCGGCGTTGGTGCCGCTGGTAGTCCAGCAGCACCTCTTCCTCGACCGGGGAGGAGGCGTTGAACTGCCGCCGTTCGGTTGCGTAGGTGATGGCCGTCTTCAGTGCGATTTTGGACGCTGCGACGGCCGCACCGTCCAGGCTCACTCGGCCCTGCACCAGCGTGCCGAGCATGGTGAAGAACCGCCGTCCGGGGCTCGCGATGGGCGAGGTGTAGTTACCCGCGGAATCGACGTCACCGTAGCGGTTGAGCAGGTTGGTCCGCGGGACCCGCACATGGTCGAAGTGCAGCCGGCCGTTGTCGATGCCGTTGAGCCCGCCCTTCACGCCGTCATCCTCACCACCGATTCCCGGCCGGAATGCCTTGCTGACGGGGTCACGCAGGTCCACGTAGAACGCGTGCACGCCGTGATTGACCCCGCGCGTCACCAGCTGGGCGAACACCACGGCCCCGAGGCCGTCAATGGCCGCGTTACCGATGTAGTCCTTCCAGGCGGCGCGGAAAGGGGTGTGGATCACGAACTCCTGCGCGTCAGGATCGTAGGTTGCCGTGGTGGCGATGCTGGCGACGTCCGAACCGTGTCCCGTTTCGGTCATCGCGAAGCAGCCCGGGATGTCCAGGTTCATGATGCCCGGCAGCCACTTCTCGTGGTGTTCCGCCGTGCCAAGGTGCATCACGGCCGAACCGAACAGGCCCCACTGCACACCGGCCTTGATCTGCAGGGACGGGTCCGCGGTAACCAGTTCCTCAAAGCCGGCGATATTGCCGCCGTGGTCGTCGGACCCGCCGAAGCTGGCCGGGAAGGCCCGGTGCACGGCGCCGCTGTCCACAAGGTGCTTCAGCTGTCGGAAGGTGCGCGCCCGGTGCTCCGTGTGCGTGAGCCCTTCCGTCTTGTGGAGCTCCTCGCGTGCGGCCAGGTCACGTGCCTGCCGGCGGACGGCTGCCCACTTGCCCAGGAGCAGCTCACCCAGGGCGGCGACGTCGACGGCGGGCAACGGGCCTGCCGTCCCCGCGGTTGCTGCATGGGTGGTTGTGCCCTGGCGGTCCGCTACTTCAGTCATGTCGATTCCTTCGTTGGTATTGACAGGTTCCGGTGCTATTGAATGTCGGTGAGTTCCGGCGCGATGCCGACGCACAGCCAGTCGGTGATCTGGCGTGCCATGGTTTCCTGGTCCGGCTTGCCGGGGGAGTCCGGACTGGCCAGCCACTGCTCGCCGGCGTTGCGGACCAGGCCGATGGCGGCATTGGGCCAGTAGCCGATAACGGACTCTTTGCCTTCGCCGAGATGGGCCCGCATGGGCGCGGCGATCATGCCCGCGATGGCGTCAAAGAAATGGCCCAGGGCGCCGGACGTCGTGATCGAGGTGGGACCGCCGTCGGCCTCCGCAGCGGAGTACCGGGTCACAAACGTGTAGACGTTGGGGCTGGTTTCGGCCATCTGGAGGTAGGCCGAGACCATGGCGAAAAGACCCTCCCGGGGCGTTTGAGCGCTTTGCGCCGCCTCCCTGATGCGCTGCTGCATCTGTCCCAGCACCACTTCCCCGACGGCCTGCTGCAGGCCGGCTTTGTCACCGAAGTACCGGTAGAACACCGACTTGGAGGTGCCGGCCGCAGCGGCAATGTCCTCCATCGACGCGTCGCTGCCGAGCGTGTGCACGGCCCGCCGGGCGGCCTTGATGAGTTCGCGCCTGCGCTCCTCGCGGTGCCCCTGCCAGCGCGAGGCGCGGCCGTCCACGGCTTCTGAGGGGGAGCCCGGGGATCCGGCCGGGGGAGTCAAGTTCACGATACCCAGCGTATCAGGTACGCTGGGTATCGATAACCAGCCGGATCAAAGGAGATAGCACATGCACGTGGATCGTCAGCCTCAAACCGTGCGGAAGGCCGTGGTGGTCGGCGGCAACAGGATCCCGTTCGCCCGGACAGGCGGTGCGTACACCAAGTCGTCCAACCAGGACATGCTCACCGCGGCCCTGGACGGCCTGATCGCCCGTTTCGGCCTGCAGGAGGAGCGGATCGGTGAAGTGGCCGCGGGCGCCGTCCTCAAGCATTCCCGGGACTTCAACCTGACGCGCGAAGCAGTGCTGGGCTCGGCGCTGTCACCGGAAACTCCCGCCTATGACCTGCAGCAGGCCTGCGCCACAGGCCTGGAAACAGTGCTGGGCCTGGCCAACAAGATCAGGCTGGGCCAGCTGGACTCCGCCATCGCGGGCGGCGTGGACTCCGCCTCGGACGCCCCGATCGCCGTCAGCGAAGGACTCCGGGAGGTGCTGCTGGACCTTAGCCGCGCCAAGACACTCCCGCAGCGGCTTCAGATCCTCGCCCGCCTGCGCCCCAAGGACCTCGCCCCGGATGCGCCGAACACCGGAGAGCCCAGGACCGGACTGTCGATGGGCGAGCACCAGGCTCTGACCACGGCCCACTGGAACATCTCCCGTGAGGCGCAGGACGAGCTTGCCCTCAACAGCCACCGGAACCTCGCCGCCGCCTATGATGCCGGGTTCTTCGACGATCTCCTCACGCCATACCGGGGGCTCACCAGGGACTCCAACCTCCGGCCAGACACAAGCCCCGAAAAGCTGGCGTCCCTGAAGCCGGTGTTCGGCCGGAACCTCGGTTCGGAAGCCACCATGACGGCCGGCAACTCCACGCCGCTGACCGACGGCGCCTCCACAGTGCTGCTCGCCTCGGAGGACTGGGCGGACGCGCACGACCTGCCCAAGCTCGCCACCGTCCTGGACGGCGAGGCAGCCGCTGTGGATTTCGTGCACGGCAAGGACGGGCTGCTGATGGCGCCGGTGTTCGCCGTCCCGCGCCTGCTGGCACGCAACGGCCTCACTTTGGACGACATCGACTACTTCGAGATCCACGAGGCCTTCGCCGGGACGGTACTGAGCACGCTCGCCGCCTGGGAGGACGAAAAGTTCGGCCGTGAGCGACTCGGGCTGGATGGTGCCTTCGGCAAGGTCGACCGGTCCAAGCTGAACGTCAACGGATCGTCGCTGGCAGCCGGGCACCCGTTCGCTGCCACCGGCGGACGCATCGTGGCCACGCTTGCCAAAATGCTGCATGAGAAGGGCAATGCCGGCGGACGCCGCGCCCTGGGACTCGTGTCGGTCTGCGCCGCCGGCGGCCAGGGCGTCGTCGCGCTGCTCGAGGCGTACTCGGAAGGAACCACCCAGGGGGACATCCATGACTGACACCTACGCACGGCTCGTCAACCACGGCCTCGGACGGGATCTGGCACGGAAGCTCGGCCTGCCGCAGCCGGCCGAACTGAGGCGCTACCGGCCCGGCCAGCCCTTGATCGACGGCCCCGTCCTGGTGGGCGGCTCCGGACCCGGCGCCGACGGAATCGCGGCGGCGCTGCTTTCGTGGGGACTCGATGTCCGCCGCCACGCTGTTCCCAAGGAACGGCTTGGCGGAATCGTGCTGGTCCTCGACGCCCTCGAGGCCCCCGGCGACCTGGAGCAGCCGGTCCTTGCGGCAGCCCCGTCGCTGCGCGACCTTGCGCCAGGCGGACGGGTGGTGACTGTTTCGCGCGCGCCCGGCGGAACGCCCTCCACGGCCGCGGCCCGGCAGGGCGTGGACGGGCTACTGCGGTCCCTCGCCAAGGAACTGCGCGCGGGCGCCACCGGCAACGGCATCATCCTGGCGGAGGACGTCAGTCCCACCGCCCCCTCCGCTCTGGGGGCGCTGCGCTTCTTCCTTTCCGGCCGGTCCGCGTTCGTGGATGGCCAGTTCATTCGGGTCAGTTCCGCCGAAGGCAGCCTGCCCGACGACGCCGACGCTCCGCTCGCGGGAAAGGTCGCCGTTGTGACCGGCGCGGCCCGCGGGATCGGCGCCGCCATCGCCCGGACACTTCACCGTGACGGTGCCACGGTTGTGGCGGTGGACGTTCCCGCGGCCGGGGACCACCTGGCGGAGGTCGCCAACGGGGTCCGCGGGACCGCGCTGCAGCTGGACATCACGCGTGACGACGCCGGGCAAAGAATCATCGACCACGCCGTGCACCGCCACGGCCGGCTGGACGTCGTGGTCCACAATGCCGGCATCACCCGGGACAAGCTGCTGGTCAACATGGACCAGTCCCGGTGGGGTTCGGTTATCGATGTGAACATCGCCGCCCAGCTGCGCATCAATGAGGCCCTCCTTGCCTCCGAGCACTTCCGTTCCACGCCGCGCATCGTCTCGGTTGCCTCCACGAGCGGCATCGCCGGCAACCGCGGACAGACCAACTATGCGGCGTCCAAGGGCGGGGTCATGGGCATGGTCCGGGCCACCGCACCGCTCCTGGCGCAGCACGGCGGTTCGATCAATGCCGTGGCACCCGGATTTATCGAGACAGAGATGACGGCGCGGATTCCCTTCGCCACCCGGGAGATTGCCCGGCGGCTGAATTCCCTGCAGCAGGGCGGGCAGCCGGGGGACGTTGCCGAGGCCATTTCCTTCCTCGCGGGCGATTCTGCCGGTGGCATTTCCGGAGAGGTTCTGAGGGTGTGCGGACAAAACCTGGTGGGGGCATGACCGGCGGCCAGCACCTCATCCTGGGGGAGATGCCGTCGCTCTCCAAGCTCTACGTGAATGCGGCGGCCTCGGCGGCCCGCCGCAGGATCCTGGGCTCGCATGCCGCCGCCGTGCTGCCTGCCGTCAGCCACGAAGTCCGGGAGGTCCGTCCCGACGTCGAAAACCTCACGGCGTACCAGCACCTGCTGGGTGAGACTGCCAGTGACGTGCTGCCGGCAGGGTTCATCCATGCGCTGTCGTTCCCCGTCGCCATAAGCGTCATGAACCGGGACGACTTTCCCCTGCCCCTGCTGGGAATGATCCATCTGCGGAACGTGATTGAGTACCGCAGGCCGGTCAGGTTCACTGAGACGCTGGAAATTGTGGCCAGGGCGGAGACGCTCCGGGCGCACCGCGCCGGAACGCAAGTGGATATTGCGGTAGAGGTGCGCGCCGCCGGTGACAGCGCTGTGTGCTGGTGCGGCGTGTCCACGTATCTCGCCAAGGGCGTGTTCCTGCCCGGCATCGACAAGGCCTCGGCAGCAGCCGCGCAGCAGGGTTTCACCGCCCCGGACCCCACAGCGCTCTGGCAGCTTGGCGTGGACACCGGCCGCGCCTACGCTGCCGTGTCCGGGGACTTCAACCCGATCCACCTGAGTGTTCTTTCCGCCAGGGCCCTGGGCCTGCGCCGGTCCATCGCCCACGGCATGTACCTGGCGTCGAGGGCGCTGGCGGACGTGGGCTCGGCCAAAGGCGGCGCCTTCCGCTGGGACGTGGAGTTCGAGGCTCCGGTTTTCCTGCCCGCACGGGTGGCGCTGGACATTTCGACGGCGGAGGCCGGGGACGGCGGCTGGCTGCGGTCCGACTATGTGGCCTGGAGCCCGCGGTCCGGCCGGAAGCACTTCAGCGGGTCGGTGGCGGCGCTGTAGCACGGGGTGTGCTGCGCGCGGCAGAGATGCTCCCGCCGGGCTACTTGCCGTCCGGGTTGGCTACCCGGAGGATGCGGTGCAGGCTGAGCAGGATTGATCCTGCGGCGCTCGGCGTGCCGGCCCCGTTGCCATCGGCGGCGGTGCGGTCCTCGAGGGAGGCGACCGCCGCGTGGGCCGCCTGGAACAGCTCTGCCTGCCGTTCGGCGTCGTCCTCCTCCGCTGCACGAAGCACCTCACCCACCGCGGAAAGGGCCTCCGCGAGCGGTTCGCTGTAGGGCAGGGGGATGGTGAAGGGCATGTCCTCGCTCCAGATGACGTCGGCAAGCACCTCTGTCATGTCCTGGATGTGGAAGGTGATGTGCTCCAGGTCGCGGACGCTGCGGTAGTCCTTGTCCACGTCACGCGGGTGGAAACGGCGCCGCGGGTTTTTCGCCCTGCTGGCGTCAGCCTTCTGGACTGCTGCCCGGACCGAGCGGGCCGACTGGGCCAGGTCCTCGGACCGGCGCGACCAGTCCTCGTGTTCGGGCGGCCATTTTTCGTGCATCGCGGCGCCCATGTCGGACAACTGGCGGGCCAGGGACAGCCGCAGCTCAGCGAGGCTGAGGGCGGCCGCGTTGAAGTGCAGCGGCGGAAACACCAGCAGGTTCACGGCAATGCCGACCACCACGCCCACGCCCATTTGCAGCAGGTAGCCGAAGGAGAAATCGTCCGGATTCTGCCCGCCTACCAGCAGCACCAGCAGGGCCGCCGTCGGAATCCAGTCCCGGCCAGCGCCCAGGCGCGGGAGCCCCGCGAGCAGGACGCCCAGTGCCATGACCGCTGCCACGGTGAGGGGCGTGGCCCCGAAACTGATGAGAAGGAAGGCCAGGCCGATGCCCGTTCCCAGGCCGACCAGGGTCTGGAAGCCCTGGCGCATGGAGCCCGACACGTTCTCGTACATTGCCACCAGTGCGCCGAGCGGGGCGTAGTACGCGTACTGGGCGGCGCCACCGGGCATGAGCGGGGCCACCCAAAACGCGATACCTGCCGCCAGGCCCGCCTTGGCGGCGAGTTGAAGGCGCGGTGCGGCGAGGGCCCGGGTAATCCTGGTGGCCACTGACTGCCAGATCCTGCGTGGCAGCGGGTCACGGGCCGCAGTCCGGTGCTGCTCCGAGGTGCTCATCGGGTCCCTGCGGTGCTAGCCGGCTCCGTGGCCGGGGGCCACTTCCTCGCCGGCCCTGACCGGTCCCGGCGGAGTGCCCTGGCCGAAGGGGCTGCCCCCCAGGGACTCCCTGCCATGGGCGGTCAGCCACCCGGACAGCTCCGGGCCCGCGGGAACGATCTGGGTGGGATTAATGTCCTCGTGCACGATGTAGTAGTGCTGCTTAATCTGCACGAAGTCGATGGTGTCCCCGAAGCCAGGCGTCTGGAAAAGGTCCCGGGCATAACCCCACAGCGCAGGCATTTCGGTGAGCTTGTTCCGGTTGCACTTGAAGTGGCCGTGGTAGACGGCGTCGAAGCGCGCGAGGGTGGTGAAGAGCCGGACGTCCGCCTCGGTGATGGAGTCGCCCACCAGGTACCTCTGGCCGGAAAGCCGTTCCTCGAGCCAGTCCATCGCGTTCCACAGCCGGGTGTAGGCAGCATCGTAGGCCTCCTGGGACCCGGCGAAGCCACACCTGTAGACACCGTTGTTGACCTCGGTGAAGACGCGCTTGTTAACGCTGTCGATTTCCGCGCGCAGGTGCTCCGGGTACAGCTGCGGCGCGCCCGGGCGGTGGAAGTCCGTCCATTCCGTGGAGAAGTCCAGCGTGATCTGGGGGTAGTTGTTGGTCACCACCGCGCCGCTGGCGACCTCCACCACCGCAGGAACCGTGATGCCGCGCGGGTAGTCAGGGAAGCGGCGGAAGTAGGCCTCCTGCAGCCGCTCGATGCCCAGCACGGGGTCCTTGCCGTCCGCGTCCAGGTCGAAGGTCCAGGACCGGGCATCGTGGGTGGGGCCGGGCTGGCCGAGGCTGATGGCGTCCTCGAGCCCCAGGAGCCTGCGCACGATGACAGTGCGGTTGGCCCACGGGCACGCCCGCGCGGCAATCAGCCGGTAGCGCCCCGGCTCCGCCGGCCAGCCTGGTTCACCGTTCGGCCCGGGGGTGCCGTCCCGGGTGATGCGGTCCTCGATGTAGTTGGTGTCCCGGGTGAACTCGCCGCCGGTGACATAGGCGCCCTTTGTACTGTGGGGTTCCGTGCTGCGCGGCTCCGCGCTGTGGAATTCCCTGGGCTGCGATTCCGCGGCGTGGCGTCCCCTGCTGTGTGCTTCGACTGTGCTGGCCTTCTCACTCATGGAACCAGACTATGTTGCCGCCCCAAAGACCCGCGACATCGGCAGCCAGGCAGCCACCCAGCACGCCGCCACCACCAGCGAGAACAGGGCGATCCAGACGCCCGACGGCACGGCGGTGGCGCGGTAGAGGATGTAGGCGTCGGAGGACCGCAGCTGGTCGCGGCGGCGGAGGTGGACGTTTGTGAGCTTGAGCAGGTCCCGGACGGCGGCGACGAGGAGGGCCAGGCCCAGGATGATGGCCACATGGCCGGTGAACTCGGCGGGCACATTGATGATCATGGCCGCCACCGCCACCACTGCCCCAAGGAGGATGAGCACGCCGGCGGCGTTGCGGATGAAGATCAGCGAGGCCAGCAGGACCAGCAGCCCGGCCGACAGGGCGGCCGGTCCCCAGCCGCTGAAGCCCGCCCACACCAGGGCGGCGCCGGTCACGCCGGGAACGGGATAGCCCCAAAAACCTGACCAGACTGCGGCGGCACGTCCCCGGGTGTACGAGGTCGTGGTGCCGCCGTGATTCAGCTGCAGCCGGATGCCGCCCAGCCGCTGGCCGCTGGTCAGGGCAGCAAAGGCGTGCCCGAGTTCATGGGTGACCGTGGCGAGCAGGCCGAAATAGCGCCACGTGGCGCGGGGAACGGAGAGCACCGCCGCAATAAGCAGGACAGCCACGAGCTCGGTGACGGAGACCGCGGGAACGGCCGTCTGGGTGAACCCGGCAGCCACCCGGTCCCACCATTGTTCGGGCAGGGACGGACCGGGGACTTGCACATAAACCATAGGAGTCAAGGCTACAGGGGCTTTGCCTTTCGGGTCCGGCTCATAGCCCGGGCAGCGTGGGCGGATCCTCCGTCAGCGATGAAGCGTCGTCCGGAACCACCAGATGCAGCATGCTTTCCACGGGGGCTTCGCCCATCGCGACAAGGAGCTCATTGATTGACATCTGCCCGGCAAGTTCACCGGGATGTTCCTCTTCCATACCTAGAACATATGTGCGAACGCTGCCGGCAGCGGCGAAAGACACGCGGCAACACCTGATCCCGGGCGTTGCCGGCCCCATGCAGTCCGGGGTTCTAGCAGTGCAGCCCGGCCGGGGTCCACGATTGAGGTACACACCACTCCCGAGAGAAGGAAATCATGGCCACGCTGAAGGAACGCCTGCACGGGGACGTCGTCGCACATCTGAAGGAGCACAACAAGGTGGCCCTGGGCACCGTGCGCAGCGTCCTGGGCGAGATCGAAACCCGGGAGAAGTCCGGCAAGACGCCGGTGGAGCTGGACGACTCGCAGGTGACGGCACTGCTGCAGAAGGAGGCGGCGAAGCGGCGCGACACGGCCCGTATCTACACGGAAGCCGGGGAACCGGAGCGGGCCGCGGCGGAAGTCGCCGAGGCGGAGGTTATTGAGGCTTACTTGCCGAAGGCCCTCTCCGCCGCTGAAGTGGAAAGCATCGTGGACGAGGTCATCGGGGGTTTGCGGGCTGACGGCACTGAGCTGTCCGTGCGGCACATGGGCGCCGTGATGAAACCGGTCACGGCCCGAGTGGCAGGCCGCTTCGACGGAAAGGCCGTGAGCGACATCGTCCGTCAGCGGCTCACCTGAACAAGCTGCGTGCCACGGCCCCCAGGCAACCTCCAGGCAATCGACACTGTCCGGCAATGGGAGGACGATAAAGGTACACCAACTGTTAGGAGGTCGGTGATGTGCTATTCATCGTGTGAGGGATGGCGGAATTACAGGAAGGAAGCGGCTAAGGAGGCCGAGGGACGCCCGGAAGCAAGGCCGGCCGAGACCCCTGAACCCCAGGTGCAGGCCGAGGAAAGCAGGATGTGGGCCTACCTCGCCAGGCTGGAGGAAACCGCTGACCGTGAGCCTGACCGCATCCGCGAGAACGCATAGGCACAGCAAAGAAGGGCCCCGCCGCTGCGGGGCCCTTCTTTCTGCCTTCCACTCTTTCGGCCTTCTGCTAAAGGAGGCCTGCCGCTATGTCCTGCCCGATCCGGCGCAGCAGGGCGGAGGAGAGCTGGGGGTCCCTGGCCGAGTCCCGGTCGGTGTACTCTGCCAGCGTGTAGACCCGGCTCAACGCCATCTCGGCCCACCGCTCCCGCGGGAGCAGCGACCGGCCAGCCACCGCGATGATCGGACGGCCGCCCGAGCGCCGGGCGACGGCGGCAGGAAGTTTCCCGGCCAGGGTCTGTTCGTCGATGCTTCCCTCGCCGGTGATGACGACGTCGCAGCTGTCCTTTCTGGTGTTGAAGTCCAGCAGGTCCAGGAAGTAGTCGGCGCCGGACACCTGTTTGGCCCCCAGCAGCAGGCAGGCGAAGCCGAGTCCTCCGGCGCTTCCGGCGCCTTCGTGACCGGCCAGGGATTTGGCCCGGTGGTCGCCCGCCTCGGCCAGTTTGGACACGTAGTGTGCCAATCCGTTGTTGAGGGCTGTGATCTCTTCCGCTCCGGCACCCTTTTGGGGTCCGAAGACGGCGGGTGCGCCTTGGCGCCCGAGCAGAGGGTTATAGACGTCGCTGGCGACGATGAGTTCCGTCTCGGCCAGTTCCGGCAGGCCGGTCCGCTCGACGGAGCGGATCTGCGCCAGGGTCTTGCCGCTGCCGGAGAGCTGGCGGCCCTCCGCATCCAGGAAGCGGTAGCCGAGGGCGGTGAGCATGCCCATGCCGCCGTCGGTGCTGGCGCTGCCGCCCAGGGCCAGGACGACCCTGGCCGGGTTGAGGCTGAGGGCGAAGAGGACTGCCTCGCCGAAGCCACGACTGGAGGCATCCAGCGGTTCCAGCTTCCCGTTCGGCAGTAGCGCCAAACCGCAGGTGTTGGCGACCTCGACGACGGCGGTGGTTCCGTCAAACGCGATGCTTGCCTGGACGGGCTGCCCGGTGGGCCCGGCCACGGTGTAGCTGCGGCGGGTGAAGCCGGAGTCAACGGCGGCATCCACGCTGCCGTCACCTCCGTCTGCCAGGGGGAGGAGTTCGCACCGGACCGCTCCTACTCTGCCGGACGCGTCAGTTACGGAGCGCAGCCCGGCGGCCAGGGCCTCGGCTACCTCGCCGGCGGTGAGGCTGCCTTTGAACTTGTCGGGTGCGATGAGGGTCCGGACGGTTTTCGGGGCGGTTGGGCTGGTCATATCAGACGGTTTCCGAGTAGGCGGGGCGACGGTCGTTTGTGGAGGGTGTGGCGTCGGCGGAGGGTCCTGCGTGCCTGGCGCTGGTTTCCTTCGGAGCGTGGTGGCCGTACTCGGCCAGGTCGTCGTCGATGTCGGTGGCTTCGTCGAGGTGGACGGGGTCCTCGGATGGCATGGGTTCGACGGTCTCGCCGTTGAAGACGCGGCGGACACGGTCGGCGTCGAGGGTGCGGTCCCACCAGGCGATGAAGAGGGTGGCAACGGCGTTGCCGGTGAAGTTGACGAGGGCCCGGCACTCGGACATGAACTTGTCAATGCCGAAGATGAGCATGATGCCCGCGGCGGGGATGGTACCGATGGTGGTCAGGGTTGCGGTGAGGGCGATGAAGCCACCGCCGGCCACGCCAGCCGCGCCCTTGGAAGTCAGCAGCATGACGGCGAGCAGGCCGAGCTGCTGGCCGATGGTGAGGTCCGTGTTGGTGGCCTGGGCGATGTAGAGTGCGGCCAGGGAGAGGTAGATGGCGGCGCCGTCGAGGTTGAAGCTGTAGCCGGTGGGGACAACGAGGCCCACGGTTTCCTTCTTGACGCCGGCGTGCTCGAGTTTGCGCATCAGGCCGGGCAGGGCCGGTTCCGCGGTGGAGGTGCCGAGGATGAGCATGTATTCCTCTTTGAAGTGCTTGAGCATCTTGAAGATGTTCAGCTTCAGGAAAGCCATGATGGAGCCGAGCACGATCACCACGAAGAGGATGGAGGTGATGTAGAACAGGGCGATCAGTCCGCCCATGCTGGTCAGGGACGAAACACCGAACTTGCCCACCGCGTAGGCCATCGCACCGAAGGCACCGATCGGAGCGGCCTTCATGATGAAGCTCAGGATCTTGAACATCACCCCGGTCAGGCGCTGCACGCCGTCCAGGACCGGTGCGCCGACCTTGCCCATGGCGTTCAGGGCGATGCCAAAGACCACGGCGATGAAGATGATCTGCAGGATGTCGCCCTCGACGAAGGGACCGACGATGCTCTTCGGGATGATGTGGGTGAGGAACTCCCACCACTGCTGGTTCTGGCCGGCATCAATGAGTTTCGCAGCAGATTCCGAGGTCTCGATCTTGCTGGCATCGGCGTTGACGCCTTCGCCGAGCCGGAAGATATTGATGGCCACCAAGCCGAAGGTCATGGCGCAGATAGTGCCGATCTGGAAGTAGGTCAGGGCCTTCAGGCCGGTCATGCCGACCTTTTTCAGGTCCGCGACACTGGCGATGCCGCCGACGATCGTGAGGAACACGATCGGGCCGATGAGCATCTTCATCGCATTCACAAAGGTGGTGCCGATGGGTTCCATGGCGACGCCGGTGCTCGGCGCAAGCCATCCGACGAGGATTCCGACGACGATGGCGGTCAGCACCCAGAAGTACAGCTGCCTGTACCAGCGGGTCTTGCGGGCCGGCGCGGTGCCGGCGGTGGTGATGTGGTCCATGATTCCTACCTCATTGTGGAATGTCGCTGGAGTGGGTAAGTGGCGTCCCGAGGGCCCCGACGCGAGCTTGCGAGCGCTGGGAAGGGACCGCCACGGAAGTATTGGGGGAATGCTCTGGAGAGCGGACGACGGCGGCCGGCCCGGCCGCCGTCGTACCTTTCAGTAAGCGGACGTAAGCGGCGTCCGGGGGTCCCAACGCGAGCTTGCGAGTGTTGGGAGGGGACGTCCTCGCTAGACGGCGACCGGGGCGAGGGTCAGGGCGGCGATGATCGCCTCGGTGACGTCGTCGGTGGTGGATTCCCCGCCGACGTCGCGCGTCAGGTGACCGGCGCCGGTGGTCTGCTCAATGGCGGCCTCGACGCGGCGGGCTTCCTCGTGCAGGCCGAAGTGGTCAAGCATCAGGGCTGCGCTGGCGATCGCGCCGATGGGGTTGCTGATGCCCTTGCCGGCTATGTCGGGCGCTGAGCCGTGTACGGGTTCGAACATGCTGGGGAAGCGGCGTTCCGGGTTCAGGTTGGCGCTGGCCGCCAGGCCGAGGCTGCCGGCCAGGGCCGAGCCGAGGTCGGACAGGATGTCGGCGTTCAGGTTCGATGCAACGACGACGGACAGATCCTCGGGGTGCAGGATGAACTTGGCGCTCATCGCATCGACAAGGACGCTTTCGGTCTGCACGTCCGGGTAATCCAGGGCCACCCGCTTGAAGGTTTCATCCCAGAGGACCATGCCGTACTGCTGGGCGTTGGACTTGGTGACCGAGGAAACCTTCTTGACCGTGCGGGTCCGGGCCAGGTCGAAGGCGAAGCGCATGATGCGCTCGCAGCCCTTCTCGGTGAACAGTGCGGTCTGCAGGGCGACTTCGTTGCCCGGACCGCGGCCACTGAGGTTGCGTCCGCCCAGTCCGGCGTATTCGCCTTCGCTGTTCTCGCGGACCACGATCCAGTCGAGTTCGGTGTTGTCCGCCTTCCGCAGCGGGGACTGGACGCCGGGGAGGAACTTGACCGGGCGGATGTTGGCCCACTGGTCGAAGTTCTGCGTGATGTTAAGGCGCAGGCCCCAGAGGCTGATGTGGTCCGGGACGTTTTCCCAGCCGACGGCGCCGAAGTAGATGGCGTCGAAGTCCTTCAGAACTTCCAGGCCGTTGGGGTCCATCATCTGGCCGGTCTTTTCGTAGTAGCCGCAGCCCCAGGGGAACTCCGTCCACTGGAAGGCGAACTTGCCGCCGGAGTTCTCCGCCAGGGCGTCCAGTACGCGGCGGCCTGCGGACACGACTTCCTTGCCGACGCCGTCTGCGGGGATTAAAGCGATGCTGAATGTCTGGTTGGCACTCATGCCGACCTCCTCGTTGAGTGTGTTGACAGCGTGATCCTGTTAGCGGGGTCACACCGTTTTTCTTCCTCTTCAAGTAGACGATCCGGCGGCTACGCGCGTCCAAGACTTACTTTCGATACGGGAGATAGGATCTGCCTATCAGTCCGGAACCTGCCCGGCGTCGGGATCCGGTGCCACGTGCAGCTCAGCAACCTTCAGGAACGCCCGGGCGGCAGGCGTCAGGTCTTCCCTCCTGCTCAAAATCGCAACATCGAGGTGGGAAACCGGTTCGATCAGCAGTGTACGGAGGCCTGCCTTGTGTGCCGTCGGGGCCCAGGAGGAGGGCATGACGGCGTGTCCGACGCCGGCCAGCACCAGGGGCAGGATGGAGGTCCGGTGTGCCACTTCGACGACGATTTCGGTGTTCACGCCCCGCGCCAGCGCGTCGTCCACGAGCCAGCGCATCAGCGAACCGCGCTGGCTGGCGATCAGCCGGTGGCCGCCCAGGTCTTCCCGCTGGATGGTGGTCCCAGTGGTGAACGTGTCCGCCTGCGGGTTCACAATGAGGATCAGCGGCTGGCGTTCGAGGTCCAGCACGTTGACTCCCGGGACCCGGATGGGGCTGGCTGAGCCGGCGAGCCCAATCTCCGTGCTGCCGGTCCGGACGGCTTCAATGACCTCCTCCGGCGTAAATGCTGCGCTGACGTTGAGGCGGACCTCCGGATGCAGCCTGGTGAACGCGGCGGTCATGGACGTCAGCGGCTCGATGCCGGGGGAGGGCATGGTGATAATGTCCAGGCGGCCGCTCCGCAAGCCGCGGAGCGCCTGCACGGCTGACTGGGCAGCGTCCAGGTCGCGCATCACCAGCCGGGCGGGGCCCACAAGTTCCTTTCCGGCCTCGCTCAGGACAGCCCGGCGCCCGATGCGGTGGAACAGCGGCACGCCTAGGTCCTTCTCCAGGCTGGCAATGGTCTGGGACAGGGACGGCTGCGCGATGAGCAGGTGTTCGGCCGCGCGGTTGAATCCCTCGTGGTCAACCACCGCCAAGAAATACTTCAGCTTTCGCGTGTCCACGCCAGCTCCTATCCGGTCCCCTTTGCTGTTTGCCCCGGAACTGGCTCTGCGATGGCTACTGCGGTGGCGCCGCATGCCGGGGCCCTGATAGCTTACGCCTATCAGCGGCCGGGGTTGGTTGTGCTTGGGGTTGGTGTGCTTAAGGGCTGTCCGCGAGCCGGCGGATCTGCTGGCATACTCTGAGCATGGCCGTCACCTTCGAAAGCACCACACGGACAACCATCGGGATGACCGAGCTGTTTGACCTCTCCCGAAGCATCGACGCGCACAAGCAGTCGATGGCCAACTCCCGGGAGGAAGCTATTGGCGGTGTCACGTCCGGGCTGATTTCCCTGGGGCAGGAGGTGACCTGGCGCGCCTGGCACTTCGGGCTGCCGGTACGGATGACGAGCCGGATCACCGCGATGGAGGCACCCCGCTACTTCGTTGACGAACAGGTCCGGGGACCGTTCCTCCGCTTTCGCCACGTCCACGAATTCAAAGATGTCCCGGACGGAACCGTCATGGTGGACCGGATCGACTTCGCGGCGCCCTTCGGCCTCGTGGGACGCCTTGCGGAGAAGCTCTTCCTGGCGCGCTACCTCCGCAAGCTCATTGAGAGGCGCAACCTGCACCTGACCGCCGGCGTGCAGTCTTCATAGGCGTACGGGCTTCATAGCCCGGCCAGAAGCGGTGGTTAGCCCGAATCACAGGCTTCGCTCACGGGCCCGCAATGAGCTCTGCGACCCGGTCCAGCTCTTCCTCGAGATTATAGAAATGGCTCGCCAGCCGGATCCTGCCAGCCCCGGACGGACACCACCACGTTCGCATGGCGCAGCCTGGCCATGACGGCGTGAGGGTCGTCCAGGGGAACAGAGACGATCGTGGATCGGTGCCGTTCGGGGAACGGACCACCCCGTTACGGCGGGGCGTTCCCCAGAATAAATCCAGACGCTCGATAAAAATAGCCTGAAAACGTTAACGTGAAGGGCCAGCCCGACTGGCGCGGGCTGGCCCTTTAATAGGCGGCGGGGTTAGAGAGGCCGCCGGGCAATCTTCCTGACCCAGGCCGGGCTCTCGATGCCCTGCTTCTTGTCTGTCGACAGGCGGAGACGGGCAGCACGAACAATGACGCGCTCCTGTGCCGGACTGACATATCGCTTCGGGCTTTCGTCCGCAGTCTTCTTTTCGGCTACTGCACTCATTGCTCACCATCCTCAGGGTCGTCTGTCACCCCATTGTCCGGCAACGGCGGCAACAGGTCCAGCGTGGCCTCGCCGTTCTGGAGGGGTCGCTTCCAGGCTTCGGCAATAATCTCGGCCTCCTCCGGACCGGCCAGATTGCTGGTATTAAGGAGCTCCAGCACAGCGAGGCCCACATCCTGCTTCTCCTCATTTTCGTCCATGGCAGCTTCGAACGCCCATTGGGCGCGGCGCCACCACTCGGCCCGGCTGTCGGCTTCACGCTTCTGGGCCAGCGCCTTTTCATCGGCGACGGTGCGTTGCCGCAGAGTGTTCCAACCAATGAATGCAGCAAGCAACGCACCGAGCAGGACTGCCAAGGGGCCCAGTGCTGCCAGAATCTGCCACCACTCGGCGGGCCCGGTGCGGACGAAGACATCCAGCGGAGTCGGTGAAGGGTTTGGGGTCACCGAACCAGCCTAGGCCGTGTCACGCCAGCCACGTGCGTTTCAGGCGCCTGCGCGGCCCGGGGGCCCCTGGCCGGCTACACCGGTGACGGCCCTCCGGGTTCGACGAAACGCTGGGTCCGCTCGATCTCCACAACCTTCGGGTCCGTTTCATCAGCGCCGTAGTCAGACCGGCGCGTCCTGTCCTCGCCCTGGGGCACCTTGAGCGCACGCAGCACCAAAGTAAGTACGACGGCGACAATCAGGTTGAGCACGAACGCCGACACGGCGATGTACACCGTGAAGTCGGTCCCCGGGACGGGAGCAATGGAGCCGCCGAAGTGTGCGCGGGTGACGGGGTTGATGACGTTGTAGGCCGAGGCGGTGCCGAAGGCTATGCCCACGGCCCATCCGGCCAGCAGCGCCCACCGGTCGAACCACCGCGTGTAGAGTCCTGCGACAACAGCGGGGAATGTCTGCAGAATCCAGATGCCGCCCAGCAGCTGCATGTTGATGGCCGCGGACTGGTCCATGGCAATGACGAAAATAAGCGCGCCGACCTTCACCACCAGGGAGACGATCTTGGACACCTTCGCCTCGGTCTTTGGGTCGACATCAGGCCGGAGGAAGTCCCGGTAGATGTTGCGGGTAAACATGTTTGCCGCGGCGATGGACATGATCGCTGCCGGCACCAGCGCCCCGATGGCGATGGCTGCCAGGGCCACTCCAGCGAACCACGCTGGGAAGTGGTCCAGGAAGAGCTGTGGGACCACGAGCTGGGGGTTGACCGACCCGTCAAGGTCGATCGGCCTGGTGCCTGCCTTGATGGCCACGAAACCCAGCAGCGCGAGGAAACCGAGCATGAGGGAGTACAGCGGCAGAATCGCGGCGTTGCGCCGGATCGTGTTGCGCCCCTTGGACGCGAGCACGCCGGTGATGGAGTGCGGGTACATGAACAGCGCCAAGGCCGACCCGAGCGCCAGTGTCCAGTAGGCCGAGAAGTTCGCAGCCGACGGGATGAACACCCCGGTGGGCTTCCCTGTCGCTTCGTTCACGGTGTCCAGCTTCGTCTTCGCCGCTCCGAAGATCGCGTCCCAACCGCCGAATTTGATCGGCAGGTAAATGACCGCGACGATCACCGCGAGGTAAATGAGCAGGTCCTTGACGACGGCGATCATCGCCGGCGCCCGCAACCCCGAGGTATAGGTGTATGCGGCCAGCACGACGAACGCCAGGATCAGTGGCAGGTCTGTCAGCAGCACGTTCTCGGAGCTGCCCAGCCCGAGCACCGTCAGCACAGCCTTGATGCCCACAAGCTGCAGGGCGATGTAGGGCATGGTTGCCACGATGCCGGTGACGGCGACGGCAAGGGACAGCCACCGGCTCCCGTAGCGGCCGCCCACGAAGTCCGCCGAGGTGACGTAGCCGTGCCGATGGGACACCGACCAGAGCCGGCTCATGATGATGAAGATGATCGGGTAGAGGACGATCGTGTACGGCACCGCGAAGAAGCCGCTGACCGCGCCTGTGGCCCACATCGCCGCAGGAACGGCAACGAACGTGTAGGCGGTGTAGAGGTCGCCGCCCAGCAGGAACCACGTGATCCACGTCCCGAAGCCGCGTCCGCCGAGCCCCCACTCGTCCAGGCTGTGCAGCCCCTCGCTTTCCGCCGTTCGGCGCCACCGGGCGGCCATGAAGCCCATGACGGCGACGATGACAAAGAGCAGCACCACGATGATGAGGGCGATCCAGTTGATCTCGCGCCCGTTCATGGCCGTTCATCTCCGTTTGCTGCGTCGCCGTCGAGCCCGGTAGCGCCAGCGCGGGCCGCTGCCCGCCGTCGCCGGTCTTCCGTTGTCACAAGCCAGTACGCCACGCCGCTCAAGGCTGCGGAAATGGGAACCCAGAGGAGCTGGTACCAGTAGAAGAACGGGATGCCG
This sequence comes from Arthrobacter globiformis, assembly GCF_030817195.1. NCBI lineage: Bacteria > Bacillati > Actinomycetota > Actinomycetes > Micrococcales > Micrococcaceae > Arthrobacter > Arthrobacter globiformis. The sequence continues at coordinate 3,200,437 of NZ_JAUSYZ010000001.1, forward strand.
CCCAGAGTCGGGGCGTTGAAGGAGTAGGTCTGCGGCATCAGCGGGAGCAAGATCGCCAAGGAAAGTAATACGCCGGCGACGACGTACGGCCCGCGCCGCGCCGGGCCACGGGTTGCAGTGTTGCGGGTTGGCCGTCCGGTGCCCGGGGGAGCCCCAGAGTCGGGGCGCTGTTTCGGGTCATGACGATCTTGATGGGACACCCGACGACCTCCTTGTCAGCCCGTCTCCCGGACTCGCGGTTCCCGGAGGCCGGTGAGGCGAAGGTTACAACTGTTGCCCTCCAGTTCCTTTTTACGCCCGTCGGCGGCGCTCGGGAAGAGCGCAGACAGTGCCGTCACAGTCAGTAACGCGCCTGACTTTCCGGGTCATCTTCGGCGCGTTTTCCGGACGTCTTCGATGGATTCCCGCCGAAGAGCCCTGCCGCGGTAGGCGCCGCCGGACTCAAGTGTGGGTTTGCCGTGACGGGTGCGTTCCCGCTGTTCATGGAGGAACGGAAAAGCACGCGGAGAAACGAAAAAACCCCGGGAATCCATTGGATTCCCGGGGTGTTCCCTTTGTGCGCGGAGGGGGACTTGAACCCCCACCCCCTTTCGAGGACTAGCACCTCAAGCTAGCGCGTCTGCCATTCCGCCACCCGCGCAGGTGGTATTTCGGAGGACTCTCTCCGCCTTTCAGCGGTTCGCTTCTCTCCGAAGCAGCGAGAAAAACTCTAACACGAACTTTCCGGAAAGATGGAATCGAGCGGACTGGGTAGGCTGAACCCGGGTGTTCCGGCAGCCAAAAACCGCCAGAACCCGCATGAATCCGCGTAGTCCCCGCATCAAGGAGTGATCAATGACACACGTACGGCCCGAGGATGAAGTCGTCACCATCTGCCAGGAGCTCATCCGCATCGATTCATCCAACTATGGGGACGGCTCGGGTCCCGGCGAACGTGCGGCGGCCGAATACACCGCCGGCCTGATCACTGAGGTGGGGCTGGACGCGGAAATCTTCGAATCAGAGCCTGGCCGGGCCAGCGTGGTCACCCGCATGGCGGGGGAGGACCCCTCCGCCAGCGCCCTCGTGGTCCATGGCCACCTGGACGTGGTGCCTGCCCTCCGCGAGCAATGGTCCGTGGACCCGTTCAGTGGCGAGCTCAAAGACGGGCTGATCTGGGGCCGCGGCGCAGTGGACATGAAGGACATGGACGCGATGATCTTGTCCGTGCTGCGCAACTTCGCGCGCACCGGGCGCAAGCCCAAGCGGGACATCATCTTTGCGTTCTTTGCCGACGAGGAGGCCGGCGGCGTCCACGGCGCCCAGTACGCGGTGAAGCACCGTCCCGAACTGTTCGAGGGTGCGACGGAGGCCATCTCGGAAGTCGGCGGCTTTTCGACCACGATCGGCGGCCAGCGGGCCTACCTGCTGCAAACGGCGGAAAAGGGCATCTCCTGGCTGCGGCTCGTGGCGCACGGCCGCGCCGGCCACGGGTCGCAGATCAACACCGACAATGCCATCACCCGGCTCGCCGGCGCGGTGACCCGCATCGGTGAGTACCAGTGGCCCATCGAGTTGACCGCCACCACGCGCCAGTTCCTGGACGGCGTGACCGAACTGACCGGCGTCGAATTCGACCCCGACAACCCGGAGCTGCTGCTGAAGGAACTGGGCACGGTAGCCCGCTTCGTGGGGGCCACGCTGCAGAACACGTCCAACCCGACGCTCCTGGGCGGCGGCTACAAGCACAACGTCATCCCCGAGTCCGCCGAGGCACTGGTGGACTGCCGGACCCTCCCCGGCCAGCAGGACCAGGTTCTCGAGATCGTCCGCGAGCTGGCGGGCAGCGGCGTTGACGTCAGCTACGTGCACAACGATGTCTCCCTGGAAGTGCCGTTTGCCGGCAACCTGGTCGACTCGATGATCGACGCCCTGCACTCCGAAGACCCGGGCGCGAAGGTTCTCCCGTACACGCTGTCCGGCGGCACCGACAACAAGTCGCTCTCCAAGCTCGGCATTACCGGCTACGGCTTCGCACCCCTGCAGCTTCCTGACGACCTCGACTTCACCGGCATGTTCCACGGCGTTGATGAACGGGTTCCGGCGGAATCCCTGAAGTTCGGCGCCCGCGTCCTGAACACGCTGCTCACCAACTACTGAGGCCGGCGGTGGAACCGGAACAGCTGCTTCCTGACAGCCTGCTCGAGCGGATCCGCGGCAGGGCTGCGGAGTACGACGAACAGAACCGCTTCTTCGCCGAGGATCTTGAAGAACTCGCCGCCGCCGGGTACTTGAGGCTTTTCGTGCCGGAGTCCGACGGCGGAGCGGGCCTTGGCCTGGAGGCTGCGGTCCGCTGCCAGCGGCGGCTGGCGACGGCGGCCCCGGCCACCGCGCTGGCCGTCAACATGCACCTGGTCTGGACAGGGGTGGCCAGCGTCCTGGCCGCGCGCGGCGACTCCTCCCTGAACTTCGTGCTGCAGGAGGCAGCGGCGGGGGAGATTTTCGCCTTCGGCAATTCAGAGGCCGGCAACGACTCCGTCCTGTTCGATTCGCTGACGGCGGCCACGCCCCTGCCGGACGGCGGGTACTCGTTCACGGGCACGAAGATTTTCACGAGCCTCTCGCCGGCCTGGACGCGCCTGGGCATCTTCGGCAAGGATCCGGCTGCACGGGACGGCGAAGGGGAACTGGTGCACGGGTTCATCGGTCGGGACACGGCCGGCTACCGGATCCTGGAGGACTGGAACACGCTGGGGATGCGCGCCAGCCAGTCCAACACCACCATCCTGGACGGCGCGGTTGTCCCGCCCGGCCGCATCTTCCGGAAGCTGCCGGTAGGCCCCAACGCCGATCCGCTGATCTTCGCGATCTTCTCGTGCTTTGAAACCCTGCTTGCCGGCGTGTATGCCGGCATCGGTGAGCGGGCCCTGGTGCTGGCCGTGGAAGCCGCCAGGCGCAGGACATCGTTCAAGAATGGCGGCCGGAGCCTGGCCCAGGACCCTGATATCCGCTGGAAGGTGGCCGAGGCTGCCCTGGCCATGGATGCCCTGTACCCGCAGCTTTCGGTGGTGGCCGGAGATGTGGACCGCCTGGCGGACCATGGCAGCCAGTGGTTTCCCAAGCTGGTGGGCGTCAAGCTCCGGGCCACGGAGACGGCGCGGACGGTGGTGGATCTCGCCATCCGGGTCTCCGGCGGCTCCAGCTACTTCAGGGGTTCGGAGCTGGAGCGCCTGTACCGTGACGTCCTGGCCGGCATGTTCCACCCCTCGGACGACGAATCTGCGCACAATACGGTTGCCAACGCGTGGCTGGGCCCGCTCGAAGACTGACCAGGCTCCATGTGGAAGCAGGCGCGCACCATCGAGGTGCGCGCCCAGGGGGCCGGAGCGGCCTAAACTGTGCGCTGCACCTGCGTGACCCGGCGGCGAAGCCAGAAGCGCCTGCCGCCGCCCACGTAGAGTCTGCTGCGCTCGAGTTCCCACTTGCCGTACTCGGAGTGTTCCACGAGCCGGCGCCGGGCTTCGGGCAGGGAATCGTCAGGACCGACGGTCAATACGAGGTACTCGTATTGCCGGGCATAGTCCCTTTCCCGCAGGACCGAGCTGGTCAGAAAATGTTCCTTCATTGCTCTCCATTTTCGTCCTTTTCCCGCTAACGTGAAGGCATGAGCATCGATCCGCGTGTCGCGCTTCAGTCCTTGACTGCCGCTTTGGAAGAACACCTTGCAGCCGCCTCGGCCCGCCGCGGGGATGGTGACCCCTCAGTGGAGGCGGCATTCTTTGCCGTTGCTGATGCCTTCGAAGTCTATGAGGACGCCCTCTATGAGGCCTACAACGAAGTGACGCCGCTCCAGGTTTTCGATGACGAGGAAGACGAAGAGGAAGACGAAGAAGCCGACGACGAGGACCTGGAAATCGTCGAGGAGTAAGGCTGCCGGATGCGGCCCGGCCCCCGTCAGACCTGGTTGCTGGAGACATCCTCGAGGGCGCGTGCTATTTCCGCCGGCAGCGGCGTGAGCTGGGCATCCAGAATTTCCTTGAGCTGGACCGGCGTGCGCGCGCCCACGATGGCCGTCGCCACCCCGTGCCGGGACAGCAGCCAGCTCAGTGCAACATCCAGGGACGACCGCCCCAGGCCCCGGGCCGCCATGGCAACAGCCTCCACTACCTGCGATGAGGGCTGTTCAAGGTACGGCTCCACGTAGGTGGCCAGCCGCGTGCCGGCCGCTCTGGAGTCAGCCGGAACATGACCGCGGTACTTGCCCGTGAGCACGCCGCGGCCCAGCGGCGCCCACGCCATCAGCCCCAGGCCAGCATCCTCGATGGCCGGCACCAGTTCCGCCTCGGGCTTGCGGCGGAGCAGCGAGTATTCGGACTGGTTGGCCACGAGCGGGAACCCTGCCACTGCTGCGGCTTTGGCAGTCTGCCAGCCGTTGTAGTTGGCGATTCCCGCATAGCGGGCCCGTCCGCTGCGGACGGCGAAGTCGAGGGCGGACAACGTCTCCTCAAGCGGGACGTTGGGGTCCCATGCCTGGGCGAGCCAGAGGTCAACGTAGTCGGTGCCAAGCCGCGCCAGGCTGGCGTCCAGGCCGGACAGCATGGCATTCCGGGATGCGTCCACGCGCTGCCGCCCGTCCGACGGCGACACCCCTGCTTTGGTGGAGATGACCACTTCCGTGCGGGAGACGACGTCGCCCAGCATTGACCCGAGCATGGCTTCCGCCTGGCCGTCGGCGTAGGAGGCCGCAGTGTCCACAAGGGTCCCGCCGGCGTCCACGAAGGTGCGCAGCAGCTCCGATGCATCCTGCTCGTCCGTTTCGCGGGACCACGACATGGTGCCCAGGGAGAGGGAGGAGGCGCGGAGCCCGCTGTTGCCGATGTAACGCTGCTGCATAGCAGTTAGCTTACGGGGAAACCACCTGCATCATGACGTAGGGTCTTAGCGTGAACTGGATTGAAGCGGCCCTGCTGGGTCTTGTGCAGGGACTGACCGAATTCCTACCTATTTCATCGAGCGCCCACCTGCGGATTGTGGGCTCCTTCCTGCCGAACGCGGCGGACCCCGGTGCGGCCTTCACCGCCATCACGCAGCTCGGCACGGAGACCGCCGTCATTGTCTACTTCTGGCGGGACATCGTCAGGATCGTTAAGGCCTGGTTCGGCTCGCTGTCCGGGCGGGTTTCACGCCAGGACCCGGACGCCCGGATGGGCTGGCTGGTGATTCTGGGCAGCCTGCCCATCATCGTCCTGGGCCTGCTGTTCCAGGACCAGATCGAATCTGTCCTGCGCAGTCTCTGGATCGTGGCCACCATGCTCATAGTCTTCGGCCTGATCCTCGCCGTGGCGGACGCCGTCGGCAAGCAGGACCGGGACCTCTCCAGGCTCACCTACAAGCACGGCATCCTCTACGGCTTCGCCCAGGCCATGGCGCTGATCCCCGGCGTTTCACGCTCCGGCGGCACCATCACGGCCGGGCTCCTTATGGGCTACACGCGTGAAGCCGCCGCCCGCTACTCCTTTCTCCTTGCCATCCCTGCGGTGTTTGGCAGCGGCCTTTACCAGCTCTTCAAGGTGGTGGCCAAGGACGGCGTGGGCGGTCCCTTCGGACTGGGGGAGACGGCGCTGGCCACGGTAATTGCGTTCGCCATTGGCTACGTCATCATCGGCTGGTTCCTGAAGTTCATCTCAACGCGCAGCTACCGGCTGTTTGTCTGGTACCGCATCTTCCTGGGCCTCGCCCTGTACCTGCTGCTCGGTTTCAATGTCATCAGCGCCTAGCACTAGGCTTGGTCTGTGAAGTCCTGGATCTCCCGCCCCGTGCCTGTCCTGCCGGGGGAAATGCCCGCGCTCCGCTTGTTTGACACAACCGCAGACCGCGCCGTAACCCTGAACGCCGATGGCGCAAAGTCGATGTATGTCTGCGGAATCACCCCGTATGACGCGACCCACATGGGCCACGCGGCCAGCTACGTGGCATTCGATCTGCTGAACCGCGCCTGGCGCGACGGTGGCCAGCAGGTTGCCTACGTCCAGAACGTCACCGACATCGATGACCCGCTGCTCGAGCGCGCCGAAGCTACCGGCGTCGACTGGCGCGAGCTCGCGGCCAGCCAGATCGAGCTCTTCCGCACAGATATGGAAGCCCTCAACGTCATCGCCCCCGACCATTACATCGGCGCCGTCGAAGCCATGCCGCTGATCGTCCCTGCCATTGAACGGCTCCTGCACCAGGGACTGGCCTACCGCGTTAACGGCACCCCGGGCGAGCCCGACGGCGACGTCTACTACGACGTCGAGGCCGCCGGCAAGCACGCCGTCGGCGTGGACGCCTGGAGCCTCGGCGCAGTCTCCGGACTGCCGGAAGCCGAGATGCTGGAGCTGTTTGCCGAACGCGGCGGCGACCCCGGCCGGGCAGGCAAGCGCCAGGCCCTCGATCCGCTCCTGTGGCGGGTGGCCCGCGACGGCGAGCCCAGCTGGCCCGGCGGTGAACTGGGGGAGGGCCGGCCCGGCTGGCACATCGAGTGCACCGTCATCGCCCAGAAGTACCTGCCCGCGCCCTTCACCGTGCAGGGCGGCGGCTCGGACCTGGTTTTCCCGCACCACGAGATGGGTGCCGGGCACGCCTATTCGCTGTCCGGGGTTCCGCTGGCGGAGCACTTCGCCCACGCCGGCATGGTGGGACTCGATGGCGAGAAGATGTCCAAGTCCAAGGGCAACCTGGTCCTGGTCTCCAAGCTGCGCGCGGCGGGCGAAGAACCCGCGGCCATCCGCCTGGCCATCCTGGCGCACCACTACCGGTCCGACTGGTCCTGGACAGCGGAAGGCTTTGAGCAGGCCAAGGCACGCCTGAAATGGTGGCGTTCAGCCCTGGCTGCGGCGCCGGCCGGAACCGCCTCGGAACTGATCGGGCAGATGCGCGAGGCCCTGGCCGATGACCTGGACGCTCCTGCAGCGCTGGCCGCCGTGGATCGGTGGGCAGACACTGCCCTTAAGAACCCCGCCCTTAACAACACGGGCAGCGTGTCCGAAGCAGACCAGGCACTGGTGCGCGACGCCGTCAACGCGCTTCTCGGCGTCGAACTGTAGCGCCCACAACGGCGTATCCCTAGGGCTTGTCCTTGCCCCGCCGCTTCAGGTAGCGCTCAAACTCGCGTGCGATGGATTCACCGCTGGCCTCGGGCAGGTCGGCGGTGTCCTTCGCTTCCTCCAGCTGCCTTACATAGGCAGCGATTTCGGGATCCTCGGTGGCCAGTTCGTTGACGCCGCGCTCCCATGCCTCGGCCTCCTCGGCCAGCTCGTGGGTGTCCAGCGGAACCTGGAGCAGTTCCTCGATGCGGTGCAGGAGGGCCAGCTGCGCCTTGGGTGACGGTGCCTGGGCCACGTAGTGCGGTACGGCCGCCCAGAGCGAGACAGTGGGGATGCCGGCGAGCAGCGATACCTCGGACAGCACGCCGACGATGCCCACGGGGCCTTCATACTGCGAGGCCTCAAGGTTGAGCCGTTCCCGCAGTGCGCCGTCGTCAGTGGACGTGCTGACCGGGATGGGCCGGCTGTGCGGCACATCCGCCAGCAGTGCCCCCACCAGGACCACGTAGTCCACATGAAGCGCCTCGGCGTGAACCAGCAGTTCCGCTGTATACGCGCGCCACTTATAGGACGGTTCGGTGCCTTGGATGAAAATCACATCCACATTGGTGCCGGGGGCGCTGGCCTTGTAGATCCGCGTGGAGGGCCACTTGATCTTGCGTTCGCCGGAGGCCGTGCGGCGCACGGTGGGACGGGTGAACTGGAAGTCGTAGTACTCGTCGGCGTCGATGGACGCGACCTTCTTCCCGCCCCACAGCTTGTTCAGGTAACGGAGCGCATCACTGGCGGCTTCCCCCGCGTCATTCCAGCCCTCGAACGCAGCCAGCATCACAGTAATGCGCTGACCCTCGGGAACAGGCTGCAGCAGCTGCTCCGTCTCAGGCGCGGTGCCCGGTTCGTTGGTGTCTCCGTCAAAGCTGTTCATCCCTTCACCCTACGTCCACAAGTGTTGCTGTTGCATAGAACGAACCGCCGCAGATCCGGACAAACCCCCATCTCCGCCGGGCGGGGATGGGGAAATTCGCCGACGGCGTACGTCCGGGGGCCGCGGCAGGGCGCCGCCGGGCGGCCCGGTACAGTGGAATGCATGGAATCTGCCGCCACTCAGCCCTTGCTCAAAGCCGTTTTATGGGACATGGACGGCACCATCGTTGACACGGAACCGTACTGGATCGAAGCCGAACACAACCTTGTCGAGGCCTACGGGGGGACGTGGTCGCACGAGCAGGCCATGCAGCTCGTGGGGCAATCGCTGGTCCACTCCGCCGGCGTCCTCCAGCGCGCCGGCGTGCGCCTGGAGATCCGCGAGATCATCGACACGCTCACCGCCCAGGTGATCAGCCGCGTCCGGGAAAACGTGCCGTGGCGCCCAGGGGCCCGGGAGCTGCTGGATGAACTTTTCAGCGCCGGCGTGCGTTGTGCCCTTGTGACCATGTCAGAGGCACCGCTGGCCCGCGAAATCGTGGCGAGCCTTCCCCGGCCCTACTTCGAGTTCCTCATTACCGGCGACACGGTAACCCGGGGCAAACCGCACCCGGAGGCGTACCTCAAGGCTGTGGACCTGCTGAAGCAGCAGGACCCTGAGCTCACCGTCGACCACTGCGTGGCGCTGGAGGACTCGGCGCCGGGCGTCGCCGCTGCCGTGGCATCCGGAGCGGTGACCGTTGCAATTCCGCACATCGTGCCGCTGCCGGACGACGCCCGCCGGTCCACGTGGGACACCCTCACGGACCGCAGCGTGGCCGAACTCGAGGAGCTGGTGAGGCTCCGCCTCGGCTCGCGCGAACCGGCGGCAACCTTCGAAAACGTTAACTAAGGAGCCGGAACGTGTCTGATCCCGCGGGATCCGGTCAGCAGCCCCCGAGCGTGCAGACCAGGAACAGCCGGCGCGAGGGCATCCCGCTCGGCAGGATCGCCGGCATTCCCATCGTCCTGGCCTACTCCTGGTTCATTATCGCCGCCTTCACGGTGATCGTATACGGACCCGTGCTGCAGCACGGCACCCCGTCGCTGGGCATCGGGGCCTACTACGTGGCATTCGCCTACGCGGTCCTGCTCCTGCTGTCGGTGCTCGTCCATGAACTGGCGCACGCGCTGACCGCCAAGATCTACGGCTGGCCCAGCGAGAAAATCGTGCTCAACCTCTGGGGCGGCCACACCCAGTTTGAAAGCTTCACCGCGACCCCCGGACGGTCCGTGCTGGTGGCCATGGCCGGGCCCGCCGCCAACTTCGTGCTCGCAGGCGCAGCGTGGCTGGTGATCTCCGCGGGCGGGCTGTCCGGCGTGGCGGACACCCTCCTGAACATCTTCTTCTGGGCCAACCTTGTGATCGGCATCTTCAACGTGCTGCCCGGGCTGCCGCTGGACGGCGGCCGCTTGGTGGAATCCGCCGTCTGGAAGGCCACCGGCAGTCACGCCAAGGGCACCGTCGCCGCGGGCTGGGGAGGCCGAATCATCGTCATCGGCCTGGGCCTGTACTTCATTGTCCGGCCGCTGCTCAGTGGAGACGTCCCGGACACCAGCATGCTGCTCATCACCATCCTGGTCGGCGGCTTCCTCTGGATGGGCGCGTCAGCGTCAATCCAGCAGGGCCGCCTGCGCAGCCGGCTCCATCTGGTGAGCGCCGCCGCGTTGGCCGAACCCGCCGTCGGCCTTTCCGAAACGGTGAGCGTCAGCGACATCCTGAACGTGTCGGCAGGCGGGCGGACCGCCGTCGTGCTCTGCGCGCCGGACGGCAGGCCAAGCAGCGTGGTGGACCCCGCGGCCCTGGCCGCGGTGCCCGCCGCCGTGGCCGGCACCACCCCCGCCGGAGCGGTGGCCTACGCGCTCGGCGCCGGCGCCTACGTGCCGGAATGGTCCAAAGGCCAGGAGCTGCTCCAGTACCTGGCGCAGCTCGAAGGACACGACTACGCGGTGGTTGACCACAACGGCCGGGTCACCGGCCTGCTGCGTCAGTCCACCGTGGTGACGGCCATAACAGGCAAGGGACCCCGCTAAAACACGCGCCGGCGTGGCCGGAACCGGTAGAGTTACGTGCCGGTCGTGAAATCGGCAGCGGGTGCACGGCGCCCTGCCTGACCGCCACGGTGCACGCCAAGACAGCTTTCACAGGAGCGAGGACACAGTCATGAGCAGCGAATCTGCCGCCAACGGAACCAGCACGGGCCTTTCCTCCGGCACTGCAGCCGGGACGGCGGACCAGCCGGTCGGCGCTGCCCGGCGGCGCGGCCCCTTCCGTGAAGGCGAACGGGTCCAGCTGACGGACGAGCGCGGGCGTATGAACACCATCAGCCTGGAGGCAGGCGGAGCGTTCCACACCCACCGCGGCTTCCTCAACCACGATGACATCATCGGCAAGGTGGACGGCTCGGTGGTGGTGAACAACGTCGGCCAGCAGTACCAGACGCTCCGCCCGCTGCTGTCCGACTTTGTCCTGTCCATGCCCCGCGGCGCCGCCGTGGTCTACCCCAAGGACGCCGGCCAGATCATCACCATGGCTGACATCTTCCCGGGCGCCCGCGTGGTGGAGGCAGGGGTGGGCTCAGGTGCACTCTCCATCTCGCTGCTGCGTGCGGTGGGGGACCAGGGCTACCTGCATTCCTTCGAACGCCGCGAGGAATTCGCCGCCATCGCCCGCGGCAACGTGGAGACCATCTTCGGCGGCCCGCACCCGGCCTGGCAGATCTCCCTCGGGGACTTCCAGGAGGAAGTGGTCCGCGCCGAAGAGCCCGGGTCCATCGACCGCGTGGTCCTCGACATGCTGGCGCCCTGGGAATGCCTCGACGCCGTGGCCACCGTCCTGGCCCCCGGCGGCGTGTGGATCAACTACGTCGCCACTGTCACCCAGCTCTCCCGCACGGCGGAAGCCATCCGCGCCGACGGCCGCTTCACCGAGCCGGACGCCTGGGAATCGATGGTCCGCGGCTGGCACCTCGAAGGACTGGCCGTCCGCCCCGACCACCGCATGGTTGCCCACACCGGCTTCCTGCTAGTCACGCGGCGGCTCGCCGACGGCGTCACCGGCATCTCCGTCAAGCGGCGCCCGTCCAAGACCGAGTTCAACGAAGAGGACGTCAACGCCTGGACACCGGGCGCTGTGGGGGAACGCCTCGTCTCGGACAAGAAGCTCCGCCGGGCGGCGCGGGACGCGATCGCCGGCACCAACGTGAAGGACGACCCGGAGATCACAAACTAGTCCGTATTTCGGATGTCGTCGGCTCTACCAGCCAACTTGGGGCTATGGTCTTAAGAGAAGCGTAGGAAGGGGCTGATGCATCATGGAGACGCCAAACAATGACTCCGTGCCTACGCCGGCTGAGCAGGCTGGCGCCAACGAACTGTCTGTCGCGGACCGGCAGGTCAATATCCTCAGGGACAAACTGAGGCATATCGACCGCCAACTGGCCGCTGCCACGCAGAACAACTCCAAGCTCGTGGCGATGCTGGAAACCGCCAAAGCCGAAATACTCCGGCTGAAGAACGCCCTGGACCAGGAGGGGCAGCCGCCGTACAGTTTCGGCACCATCCTCCAGCTGAACCCGCGGCGCCAGGCCGCCGGCAGCGGCCAGGCTGCCACCGAGGAATCGGTGGACATCTTCAACGCCGGGCGCAAAATGCGGGTTGGCGTCAGCCCGCTGGTCAACATGAACCAGCTGGCGGTCGGCCAGGAGGTCCTCCTCAATGAGGCTCTCCTGGTGGTGGCTGGCCTCGGCTACGAGCGCGCGGGCGAACTGGTCACGCTCAAGGAGATGCTCGGCCCGGACCGCGCCCTGGTGCTGGGCCGCGCCGATGAGGAGCGCGTCATCCGGCTCGCCGGCCCGCTGCTGAGCGAGAAGCTGCGCGTGGGCGATGCCCTGTCCATCGATTCCCGCACCGGGTACGCCCTCGAAAAGGTCCCGCGGTCCGAGGTCGAGAACCTCGTCCTGGAGGAAGTCCCGGACATCACCTACGAGGACATCGGCGGCCTCGGCCCGCAGATCGAACAGATCCGGGACGCCATCGAACTGCCGTTCCTGCACCCGGACCTCTACCGCGAACACGGGCTCAAGGCGCCCAAGGGCATCCTGCTCTACGGGCCTCCGGGCTGCGGCAAGACCCTCATCGCCAAGGCCGTGGCAAACTCTTTGGCCGCGCGTGCCGCGGAACGCTCGGGCAACATCGACCTCAAGAGCTACTTCCTGAATATCAAGGGCCCCGAGCTCCTCGACAAGTACGTCGGCGAAACGGAACGCCACATCCGGCTGATCTTCTCCCGGGCCCGCGAAAAGGCCTCGGACGGCAGCCCCGTAGTGGTCTTCTTCGACGAGATGGATTCGCTCTTCCGCACCCGCGGCACGGGCATCTCCTCCGACGTCGAAACCACGATTGTGCCGCAGCTGCTGAGCGAGATCGACGGCGTGGAGCGGCTGGACAACGTCATTGTCATCGGCGCCTCCAACCGCGAGGACATGATCGACCCCGCCATCCTCCGTCCCGGCCGCCTCGACGTGAAGGTCAAGATCCAGCGCCCGGACGCCGAGGCCGCGGCGGACATCTTCCGGAAGTACATCACCCCGGACCTGCCGTTCCACGAGGACGACCTGGTGGAACACGACGGCGATGTGCTGGCCACGGTCGATGCCATGGTCCAGCGGACCGTGGAGTCGATGTACTCAACGGAGAAATCCAACGAGTTCCTGGAAGTCACCTATGCCAACGGCGACACCGAGATGCTGTACTTCAAGGACTTCAACTCCGGGGCCGTGGTCCAGAACGTCGTGGACCGTGCCAAGAAGTACGCCATCAAGGACCTCCTCACCACGCAGCAGAAGGGCCTGCGCATCGACCACCTGCTGCGCGCCGTCGTCGATGAGTTCCGCGAGCATGAGGACATGCCCAACACCACCAACCCGGATGACTGGGCACGCATCTCCGGCAAGAAGGGTGAGCGCATCACCTACATCCGCACCATCGTCCAGGGCAAGGCCGGCCAGGAGCCCGGCAAATCCATCGAGACCATGCCCAACACGGGCCAGTACCTGTGACGGCCGGCTCCGAATCGGCGCTGGGAGGTGGCCTGCCGGCGGGCGGCGCCATGAGGGTCATGGGGTCGGAAACCGAGTACGGGATTCACGCGCCGGCCGCACCGGGCGCCAATGCCACCATGATGTCCGCCCGGGTGGTCCAGGCCTATGCCCAGGTCACGCGGCTCCGGGCCGCCGGCGGGGCTGAAACCCGCTGGGACTACACGGACGAGGAGCCGTTGCACGACGCCCGCGGCTGGACGCTCGAACGCGGCCAGGCCCACCCGAGCCAGCTGACGGACCAGCCGCCCGTGCTGGACGCCGAGGCCGTGGCGCTTGCTTACGGCCGGGAAGAGCTTGAGCTCGACGGCGAGGACGAATCGGGCTCGCTGCTGATGAACATGGTGCTCGGCAACGGGGCACGGCTCTATGTGGACCACGCCCACCCCGAGTACTCCAGCCCGGAGGTCACCAACCCCGCGGCGGCAGTGGCCTGGGACGCGGCCGGGGACCTCGTGGGCCTGGCTGCGGTCCGCAGGCTGGCCAGCGACACGGAACTTCCCGCCGTCAACCTCTACAAGAACAACACCGACAACAAGTCCGTATCCTACGGGTCGCACGAAAACTACCTGATGCCGCGGTCCGTGCCGTTCGGCGACATTGTCCGCGGGCTGACCCCGTTCTTCGTGTCGCGGCAGATCATCTGCGGCTCCGGGCGGGTGGGCATGGGCCAGGACAGCTCCCGGCCCGGCTACCAGATCAGCCAGCGGGCGGACTTCTTCGAGGCGGAGGTGGGCCTTGAGACCACCATCCGGCGCCCCATCATCAACACCCGCGACGAGCCCCATGCCACGGCCGACAAGTACCGGCGGCTGCACGTCATCATCGGCGACGCCAACCTGAGTCAGGTGTCCAACTACCTGAAGTTCGGGACCACCGCCATGGTGCTGAGCCTGATCGAGGCGGGGCTCGCGCCGCGCATCGAGGTCCACGAGCCCGTGGCCGCGCTGCAGGCGATCAGCCACGACACCACCCTCACCACCAAGATCAGGCTGCTGGACGGCCGCCGGGTGACGGCCCTTGACCTGCAGTGGATGTACCACGAGGCCGCCGCCAAGCTCGCCCAGGATACGGGGGTCTCGGACGCCATTGACGGCGACGGCCACACCCATGCCGTGCTGGAGCGCTGGGCCACCACCCTGACCCAGCTGGACAGCGACCGGGCCGCCGCAGCCACCTCGGTGGAGTGGCTGGCCAAACTGTCCATCCTGGAGGGCTACCGCCAACGCGACGGGCTCCAGTGGGATGACGCCCGGCTCGGGCTGGTGGATCTGCAGTGGGCCGACCTCCGGCCCGAGAAGGGGCTCTACTACCGCATGCTGTCCCGGAACCGGATGCAGCGGATCGTGGACGACGCCGACATCGCAGCAGCGGTAACGGAACCGCCGTCGGACACCCGCGCGTACTTCCGCGGACGCTGCGTCAGCAGCTTCAGCAAGGACGTGGTGGGGGCCAGCTGGGACTCGGTGATCTTCGACGTGCCGGGCTACGGAAGGCTGCAGCGCGTCCCCACCCGGGAACCGCTGCGCGGCACGAAGGCGCTGACCGGAGGGCTGTTTGCCAGGCACAACGAGGCAGGACCGTTCCTCGCGGAACTGCTCGGATCGGCACCGGCTCCGCCACAGGCATAATGCACCCCGCAAAGGCCCTTTGCGTGGCAATATGGGCATACAGGATGTCCCTGAAGCAACCGGGGACTGGATAAAGGAGAAGGACATGGCAGGCCAGGAGCAGCAGCAGCCGCAGCCACGCGACACCGAGGTCGAGGAAGAGGTCCCCGCACCGCCGGCGCCCGCAGAAGGACAGGCATCCGCGTCGACACAGGGTGTTGACGATCTCCTCGACGAGATCGACGGCGTCCTGGAGTCCAACGCGGAGGAATTCGTCCGGGCGTTCGTCCAAAAGGGCGGCCAGTAGACCGGCAGCGACACCACCCGCACCGGGCACGGAGGCCAGAGGTACCGGACAGCCGCTGAAGTAACACGTTGAAGGAGTGCACCAGTGCAGGAGACAACAGCCAACAAGGTAGCCGCCCACGCGACGTCGTCGTTCACTGAGCATCTCCAACGCGACCGTCCGGAACTGCTTCCCCAATACGCACCGTTCGCGTCGGGCACGCCCGCCGCCCAGCCCCTCGCCGTGCCCCACGCCACCACCATCGTGGCCATGACCTACGCCGGCGGCATCGTCATGGCCGGTGACCGCCGGGCCACCATGGGCAACATCATCGCCAGCCGGCACATCGAAAAGGTCTTTCCCGCCGACCAGTATTCAGTCCTGGGAATCGCCGGCACCGCAGGCATCGCGATCGACCTGACCCGCCTGTTCCAGGTGGAGCTCGAGCACTACGAGAAGATCGAGGGCACCCTGCTGAGCCTGGACGGCAAGGCGAACCGGCTCGGCGCCATGATCCGGGGCAACCTGCCGATGGCGCTGCAGGGCCTCGCCGTGGTCCCGCTGTTCGCGGGCTTCGACACTGCCGCCGGGGTCGGCAGGCTCTTCTCCTATGACGTGACCGGCGGCCGCTACGAGGAACAGGAACACCACGCCGTGGGCTCCGGATCCATGTTCGCTCGCGGCGCCCTCAAGAAGCTTTGGCGGCCGAACCTGCCCGAAGACGAAGCGATAGCAGTCGCCGTCGAATCCCTGTACGACGCAGCCGACGACGACTCCGCCACCGGCGGCCCCGACCCCGTGCGGCAGCTGTGGCCCGTGGTGTACGCCGTCAACCGGGCCGGAGCCCGGCGGGTATCCGAACGAGAACTCGCAACAATGGCCGGAAACATCATCGAGTCCAGGGCAGCTGCCCGCAGGGAGGCCTGATATGACACAGCAGTTCTATGTCTCTCCCGAGCAGCTGATGAAGGACCGTGCGGATTTCGCACGGAAGGGCATCGCCCGCGGCCGGTCCGTGATCGTGATCAGCTGCGAGGACGGGATTGCGCTCGTGGCAGAGAACCCGTCACCGTCGCTGCATAAGATCGGCGAGATCTACGACAAGATCGCCTTCGCCGCCGTCGGGAAGTACAACGAGTTTGAGAGCCTCCGCCAGGCCGGGGTGCGTTACGCCGACGTCCGCGGCTATTCCTACGACCGCGACGACGTCACGGCCAGGGGACTGGCCAGCGTCTACGCCCAGAGCCTGGGCGCCGTGTTCACCGCGGAGCAGAAGCCGTTCGAGGTGGAACTGGCCGTGGCAGAAGTCGGAGCCAGCCAGGACCTCGACCACCTCTACCGCCTCACGTTCGACGGCTCGATCGCGGACGAGCACAACTTCATTGTGATGGGCGGCCAGGCGGACAAGGTGTCCGGGGCGGTCGAGGGCGGCTGGCAGCGCGACCTCTCGTTCGCGGCGGCGATCCGGCTCGCCGTCAAGGGACTCGTGACGGACAACGAGGCACCCGACCTGCCAGCCAAGGCCCTGGAAGTGGCTGTGCTGGACCGAAGTTCGGAAAGCAACAGGGGTACGCGGAGGGCTTTCCGCAGATTGTCCGACCAGGACGTTGTGGAACTGCTGGCTGAGGAGAGCTGACATGGACAAGAGGATCTTCGGCATTGAAACCGAATTCGGGATTTCCTATTCGAGCCCGGATTCCCGCCCCCTCGCCCCGGAGGAAGTGGCCCGCTACCTGTTCCGCAAGGTGGTGAGCTGGGGACGGTCCTCCAATGTGTTCCTCACCAACGGGTCCCGCCTGTACCTCGACGTAGGCTCGCATCCGGAATACGCAACCGCGGAATGCGACGACCTCGCCCAGCTGATCGCCCATGACCGCGCCGGGGAGCTCATCCTGGACGACCTCGTTGACGAGGCCCAGTCCAGGCTGGCTGCCGAGGGCTTCAACGGCACGGTGTATCTGTTCAAGAACAACACGGACTCCGCCGGCAACTCCTACGGCAGCCACGAGAACTACCTCATTCCCCGCCGCGGCGAGTTCACCCGGCTGGCCGAGATCCTGATCCCGTTCCTCGTTACGCGCCAGCTCATCGCCGGTGCTGGCAAGATCCTGAAGACGCCGCACGGAGCCACCTACGCGTTTTCGCAGCGGGCGGACCACATCTGGGAGGGCGTGTCATCCGCCACCACCCGTTCCCGGCCCATCATCAACACCCGCGACGAGCCGCACGCCGACGCCGAGTTCTACCGCCGCCTGCACGTGATCGTCGGCGACTCCAACATGTCCGAGACCACTGCGCTGCTCAAGGTGGGCACCGTGGACCTCATCCTGCGGATGATCGAGGCCGGCGTAATCATGCGGGACATGCGGATGGAAAACCCCATCCGCAGCATCCGGGAGATCTCCCACGACCTGAGCGGCCGCGCGCTTGTCCGGCTCGCCAACGGCCGCCAACTCACCGCGCTGGAGATCCAGCAGGAGTACCTGAGCAAAGTCACGGCGTTCGTCGAGGAAAACGGAGCCCACAACCCGCACGTCCCGCTGATCCTGGACCTGTGGGGGCGGACGCTGCGCGCCATCGAAAGCGGCGACTCCAGCACCATCGAGACCGAAATCGACTGGGCGATCAAGAAAAAGCTCATGGACAGCTACCGCAGGCGCCACGGCCTGGGCCTGGACGCCCCCCGGATCGCGCAGCTGGACCTCACCTACCACGACATCTCCCGTTCCCGCGGCCTGTATTACCTTCTGCAGTCGCGCGGGGCAGTCCGCCGGGTGACCGAGGAGACGGCCATCAAGGACGCCGTGGACGCCCCGCCGCAGACCACCCGGGCCAAACTGCGTGGCGACTTCGTCCGCAAGGCACAGGAGCTGGGCCGTGACTACACCGTGGACTGGGTCCATCTGAAGCTCAACGACCGCGCGCACCAGACCATTTTGTGCAAGGACCCGTTCCGCAACGAGGACGAGCGGGTGGATGCGCTTCTGGACTCTATGGGCTGATACCCAGCTTTCCGCGTTACTCTGGAAGAGGCCGTTCTGCGGTCCTGACTGCCTTGCCGTGTCCAGCATCCCGGCAGGGCATCCATCTTGCCCCGACGAAAGTTCTTACGTGCGCCGACTACTAGCAATCCTTCTTCCCGCGCTGCTTCTGCTGACCGCCTGCGGTGGCCAGGAGCCCGCAGCCCCGGAACCGACCAGCCAGTCCGCGGGTGAGACCGCCAAGCTCGACTCGCTCAAGCTGACGGACAAGGGGGACAAGAAAGCCCCGGGCGTCGAGTTCGCCAAGCCCCTCGAGGTTGCCGAACCCACCGTCAAGGTTGTCACCGAAGGCGGCGGGGAACGCGTGAAGGCCAACCAGATCGCCGAGATTTCCGTTCTTGCCCTCAATGCCAAGGACGGCTCCACGCTGGATGACAGCTTCCCCCGCGATCCCGAGCCCCTTGAACTGAACGATGAACTCAAGACCGGCAGCGCGATCGTCTACAACGCGTTTGTTGGCGCCAAGGTGGGCTCCCAGCTCGCCCTCGCCATCCCGGGCAAGGCAGCGGCAAAAGGCCAGGCTGCCCAGCCGACCCAGCTTCTGATCATCAAGGTGCTCTCGGCCAAGGAGGCCCCGAAGGTGCTCGACAAGCCTGAGGGCGATCCGGTCACCCCGCCCGCCGGCCTGCCGACCGTTACCGAGAAGGATGGCGTCCCGGAGCTCTCCGTCAAGGGCGTCGCAGCCCCGAAGAAGCTCATCGCCCAGGACCTGATCAAGGGCAAAGGCGCAACCGTCAAGGCCACGGACACCCTGACCGTGAACTACGTCGGTGTGGCCCTGGCCAGCGGCAAGAAGTTCGACTCCAGCTTTGACCGCAAGCAGACGGCAGAGTTCGCGCTCAACCAGGTCATCAAGGGCTGGACCCAGGGCCTGACCGGAAAAACGGTCGGTTCCCGCGTCCTGCTCGTCATCCCCAAGGATCTGGCCTATGGCGACTCCGGCCAGGGTGACGCGAAGGGCGACCTCGCGTTCGTCGTCGACATCCTGGGTGCTAAGTAAACCCAGGCGTCAAGCAACACCCCCGAATACCCAAGTTCCCACAAGCAGAAGGAGCAACCATGTCATTTGGCCAGCGCAAGCTCGACCGTGAAAAGCCGGAAATCGACTTCCCCGAAGGCCCGGTGCCCACGGAACTCGTCATCACGGACATCATTGAGGGCGACGGTCCCGAGGCCAAGGCGGGCGACACCGTCTCCACGCACTACGTCGGCGTGGCCTGGTCCACCGGCGAAGAGTTCGACGCCTCGTGGGGTCGCGGCGCCCCGCTGGACTTCCGTGTCGGCGTCGGCCAGGTCATCCAGGGCTGGGACCAGGGGCTGCTCGGCATGAAGGTCGGCGGACGCCGCCGCCTTGAGATCCCCTCGGAGCTGGCTTACGGCTCTCGCGGTGCTGGCGGAGCCATCGGCCCGAACGAAGCACTCATCTTCGTCGTGGATCTGGTGGGCGTCCGCTAATCCCCACCGGCTCCCTGCCCTCGCAAGCTCGGGCCGGGGCCCTCGCCGGCGTGGGCCCACCCACCGGCTCCCTGCCCTCGCAAGCTCGGGCCCCTGTACTGCGCAAGCGCGGTAACAATCGGAAGGATTTTCCGGATTGTTGCCGCGCTTTCGCGTTTTTGCCGGAACGGCTTTAGTAACGTAACGAGGGTGTCCGCCCAACGTACTGAACGCCTGCTGAACCTCCTGATCGCACTGCTGAACTCGCGGTACGGCCTGCGACGCAGTGAGCTGCGGGAGAAAATCTATGCCGGCGGCGCGGCCAGCGACGCCGCCTTTGGCCGCATGTTCGAACGCGACAAGAACGATCTGCGCGACTTCGGCTTCGACGTCGAGACGGTCACGGACCTGGGCTGGAGTTCGGACGATCCGGGCACCACCCGGTACCGGATCGGCAGGGAATCCAACCGCCTGCCCGATGTGGAGCTGACCCCGGACGAGTGGACGGTCCTGCTGCTGGCTTCGCAGCTTTGGGAGCAGGCGGCACTGGGCACGGCGGCGAGCAACGCCCTCCGCAAGCTCCAGGCGGCGGGCGGCCTGGCCGACGTCGAACTTCCGGCCGGCGTGCAGCCGCGCATCAAGCCGGCCGGCCAGGCGTTCGAGGACCTCGTGGCCGCCATGCACGCCCAACACGCTGTCCGCTTCCGCTACCTGGCCGGCAGCACGGGCCGGGAAGAGGAACGCACGGTTGAACCGTGGGGCCTGGGCAGCCGCTTCGGCCAGTGGTACCTCGTCGGCTTCGACCGGGGCCGCGGCGCCAAGCGCTTCTTCCGGCTGTCGCGCTTCACGTCGGCCGTCACCATTCTGGAGAGGGAGGCCTTCACGCCGCCCGCCGGCTTCAACGTGCGTGCCCAGCTGGACAGCCTTCCGGAGCTTCCGGTCAGCGCCGCCGTCGTGGATGTCCGCAGCGGCAAGCTGCTGGGGCTGCGCAAGCGTGCCGCCGGGGCCACTACGTCCGCGGCCGCGGATCCGGACGCCGCCACAGGGACAGAGGCCGACGCCGGCTGGGACCGGCTTACCGTTCCCTACCGGGACGCTGAGGTGCTGGGAGAAGAACTGGCCTCCTACGGGCCGAACGTCAGGGTGGTGGCCCCCGCGGAGCTGTCCGCTGCTGTGCAGCGCCGCCTTGCGACTGCTGCCGCCTTCATCGACGCCCCGGTGCCGGCGTATTCGTTCGGCCATGCCGGGACGGGAAAGCGGACCCGCAAGCGCACGTCGGAGGACCAGCTCAAGCGGATGCTGCAGCTGGTGCCGTTCCTGGTCCGCAACCAGGGCCTGCCCATCGAGGAGGTCGCCGACAGGTTCGGGGTGACCCGGCAGGAACTCGAGGGCGATCTGCTGATCCTGATCTGCTCCGGCCTGCCGCAGGGCTACCCGGACGAGCTGCTGGACATCCAGTGGGAGGAAGGACACGTTTTCATCAGCCAGTCCATGGAGCTGAACCGGCCCGTCCGATTCACCGTGGACGAGGCCTGCGCGCTGCTCACCGGACTCGAGACCCTTAACGGCCTGCCGGAACTCGCCGAGGGCAGTGCCCTGGAATCGGTGACACTCAAGCTGATGGCGGCCGCGGGGGAGGAGGGGCTCCGCGCCGCTGCCCTGTCCGGGCCGGAGGTGGGACCCGGCAACTCAGCCAACCTCGAGGTCATCCGCGACGCGATCGAATCAGGGTCCCAGCTGCACCTCGTCTACCTATCCGCGCAGAAGGACACCCTGTCGGAGCGGGACGTGGATCCGCTCCGGCTCTACTCCCTGGACAACACCTGGTACTTCGAGGCCTACTGCCATTCGGCGGCCGGCCTCCGGAATTTCCGGCTGGACCGGATCGAGGACCTCACCCCGACCGGCAAGCCCGTCTCGTCGGGGATAAAGCCCGACGGCGGGTTCCCGGCAAAGCTGTTCACCCCCAACGACGACGACACCCTGGTGACCGTCCAGCTCACCGCCCGCGGTGCCGGTCTCGCGGACGACTATTATGCCGAGCGGACAGCCCCGCTTCCGGACGGCGGCCTGGTGGCCGAAATCCGGTTCGGCAACACGGCATGGCTGCCCATGTTCGTAGCCCAGCACGGCGGAACGGCACGGATCCTGGAACCCGGGGCGCTTGCCCGCGCTTCACGGGAGTGGATCCAGGCAGCCCTGGCCCAATACAAGGGGTAGCCAGTACAACGGCCAGCCAGTACGCCAGTTAGACTACTCAGCATGCCTTGGTGGTCCTGGATCCTTATTTGGGTGGCGCTTGTGTCGCTGTCCCTCCTGTTCTTCGTGCTCATGGGTGTCCGCCTGTTCCGCCAGTTCATGGCGACGGTCAAGGAGCTCGGTGAAGCGGGGGACAAACTCACCCGCCTTCCCGTTCCCGCGGCAGCGTCCGCAGGTGCCATGGAGGCGGCCCCTGCTTCCGTCGTCGATGGGGTTGCACCAGGAACCGCCCCTTTTGCCTCGCCGCACCAGCTGCGCCATGATTACCACGCCTCCAAGGAGGCCCGCAGGGAAGCCCGGCACGAGCGCAGGGTCCGCCGGAAGGCCGAACGGGGCCAGCCCCAGTCGCTGCGCGACATCGAATTCAGATAAACGTAGGATGTTACTAAACGAAAGGAACACCCACCATGAGGCTTGAAGGCTGGCATCTCATCATCATCATCGTCCTGGCTTTGGTGCTCTTCGCGGCACCGAAGCTGCCCGGCATGGCCCGGAGCCTCGGCCAGTCGTTGCGCATTTTCAAGTCGGAAGTCCGCGAAATGAAGAAGGACGGGGCCCCGGAAGCCAAGGACGGCTCAGATCCCGTCGAAGGTACCGTCGTTAACCACCCGCGCTCCGCCACGACGGATAACCGTCCTGCCGACGGAAACGACGTTCCGCCCCCCAACCGCGCCTAAGATTTCGTGGCACTGACCATGAGTCGTCAATCCAACCCTGAGGGACGGATGGCTCTGCTGGACCATCTGCGCGAACTCAGGAACCGGCTGTTCAAGTCCGCCATTGCCGTTGTGCTCGCCACGGTTGCGGGTTTCCTGGTCTACCAGCCCATGCTCGCGGCCCTGATCAAACCGATCCGGGACCTCAACGAGAGCGAGGGCCGGCAGGCGTCGCTCAACTTCGACGGCGTGGCGAGCTCCTTCGACCTCATGATCCAGGTGTCGGTGTTCCTGGGGTTAATCCTGGCCAGCCCGGTCTGGCTGTACCAGCTGTGGGCGTTCATCGTCCCCGGCCTGCACAAGAAGGAGCGCCGGCTGGCGCTGTCCTTCGTGGCGGCCGCGGTGCCGCTCTTCATCGGCGGCGTGACGATGGCATGGCTCGTCCTGCCCAATGCGGTCCGAGTCCTCACCGACTTCACGCCCTCCGGCGGGTCCAACTTCATCAGCGCGCAGGTCTACCTGTCTTTCGTGCTGCGGCTGCTGCTAGCCTTCGGCATTGCCTTCCTGCTCCCGGTTGTCCTGGTGGGCCTGAACCTCGCCGGGCTCCTCCGCGGTGAGCAGCTCATCAAGAGCTGGCGAATCACCGTGTTCCTCGTCTGCCTGTTCGCCGCGATGGCCGCCCCAGGTGGCGACGCCATGAGCATGTTCTACCTGGCCGGTCCCATGCTCCTGCTCTTCTTCCTGGCCATCGGGCTGTGCGTCCTGAACGACCGCCGGCGTGCGCGCCGGGCAGAGAAGCGGGCCGCTGAGACCGAGGCCACAGCCGATATCGCAACTCCGAGCAGTGAGCTGAAGAATCTCTAGGTGCGCCCCCGCTAGGCTTGAGGCATGTCCACCACCACTCCGTCGCCTTCCGAACGGTACCGCGCCAGCGCCGAACGGGCCGCGGAAGCAAAGACCCACCTGGGCGCATTCGCCCGCACCCTAAGCTTTGAACTGGATGACTTCCAGCGGCAGGCGTGCAAGTCCCTCCAGGAAGGCCGCGGGGTACTGGTTGCCGCGCCCACCGGGGCCGGCAAGACCATCGTGGGTGAGTTCGCCGTTTACCTGGCGCTGCAGCGCGGACTGAAGGCCTTCTACACCACGCCCATCAAGGCGCTCAGCAACCAGAAATTCACCGAGCTGACGGAGAAATACGGCGAGGCGAACGTCGGACTCCTGACCGGCGACACCAGCATCAACGGCGACGCGCCCGTGGTGGTCATGACCACCGAGGTCCTGCGCAATATGCTGTACGCCGACTCCGACACCCTGTTCGACCTGGGCTTTGTGGTCATGGACGAGGTCCACTACCTGGCCGACCGCTTCCGCGGTGCGGTCTGGGAGGAAGTCATCATCCACCTGCCCAGCGAGGTGCAGGTGGCGTCCCTCAGCGCCACGGTCTCCAACGCGGAAGAATTCGGCGCCTGGCTGGACACCGTGCGCGGCGACACCGACGTCATCGTCTCCGAACACCGTCCCGTGCCGCTCTGGCAGCACGTCATGGTGGGCCGGGACATTGTGGATCTTTTCGCCGGCGAGACCACCTTTGACGAAATCGCCCCGGCCGGCAGCCCCGCAGCGGCCGCTGCCCTGCCCCTGGCGCCGTCACCCGCCGACGCCGGCCAGCGGGGATTCGAAGTCAACCCGGAGCTGCTGACCCTCTCGAGGGCTGAAAGCCAGCTCAACTTCCAGGGCCGCTTCGGCCATGGCGGCCGGAGCCAGCGGCGGCAGCAGCGCCAGCGCTACGGCGACAAGCCCCAGCAGGAGACCCGGACCGCGGTGCGGCGGGCCAGCCGGCCACAGGTCATCGCCAGCCTCGACCGGCAGGACCTGCTGCCTGCGATCACCTTCATCTTTTCCCGCGCCGGCTGTGACGCCGCCGTTGCCCAGTGCGTGGCGTCCGGGCTCTGGCTCACCACGGAGCGGGAGCAGCGCATCATCGCCCAGCGGGTGGACGAGGCCGGCCAGGACATCCCGTCCGACGACCTTGAGGTGCTGGGCTTCTGGAACTGGCGCGACGGGCTGCTGCGCGGCATCGCGGCCCACCATGCCGGCATGCTTCCCACATTCAAGGAAGTAGTCGAAAAGCTCTTTGCCGACGGCCTCGTGAAGGCGGTCTTCGCCACCGAGACGCTGGCCCTCGGGATCAACATGCCGGCCCGTTCCGTGGTGCTGGAGAAGCTGGACAAATTCAACGGCGAAGCCCACGTGGACATCACGGCAGGGGAGTACACCCAGCTCACCGGCAGGGCGGGCCGGCGCGGCATCGACGTCGAAGGCCATGCCGTAGTCCTGTGGCAGCCCGGCACGGACCCTGCCGCCGTGGCCGGCCTGGCCTCCCGCCGGACGTATCCGCTGAATTCCAGCTTCCAGCCCACGTACAACATGAGCATCAACCTGCTCGCCCAGTTCGGCCGGCCCAGGGCCAGGGAAATCCTGGAGTCCTCCTTCGCCCAGTTCCAGGCTGACCGTTCGGTGGTCGGCCTGGCCCGGCAGGTCCGCAGCCGCGAAGAGTCGCTGGCCGGCTACGCAAAATCGATGACGTGCCATCTTGGCGACTTCACCGAGTACGCCCGGCTGCGGCGGGAACTTTCCGACGCCGAGAATTTCAGTTCGCGGAGCAAGTCGCGGGCCCGCAAGTCGCTCAACGAGGACTCCCTGAGCCGTCTCCTGCCGGGCGACGTCGTGGACGTCCCGGCGGGCAGGGCCCCCGGATTTGCCGTGGTGCTGAGCTCGGACCACAGCTCCCGCGAGCCGAGGCCCGCAGTGCTGACGCTGGAAAGCCAGCTGCGCCGGATCGGCGTCGATGACCTGGAGGGCCCCATTACGCCGCTGACCCGGATCAGGATCCCCAAGTCATTCAACGCGAAGGTTCCCAAGTCGCGGCGAGACCTGGCCTCCTCCGTCCGGAACGCGCTGCGGGAGAACCGGCCGCCAGCCAGGGGAAGCAGCCGCAACAACGACTTCGGGCTTGGCTCCGCGCTGCAAAACCAGGAAAAGAAGATCGCCGACCTGCGGCGTGCCTTGCGGGCCCACCCGTGCCACGGCTGCAGCGAACGCGAGGACCACGCCAGATGGTCCGAACGCTGGTGGAAGCTGCGCAAGGAAACGGACGGTCTGGTCCGCCAGATCCAGGGACGCACCAACACCATCGCCAAGACGTTCGACCGGGTTTGCGATGTCCTGTCGGCCTACGGATACCTCGAGTCCACCGAGGACGGACAGCATCGCATCAGCACCGACGGCCAGCGGCTGCGCCGGATCTACGGCGAGAAGGACCTGCTGATTTCGCAGGCCCTGCGGCAGGGCGCGTTCGATGACCTCGACGCGGTGGAGGTGGCCGCGTTCGCCAGCGTGCTGGTGTACCAGGCCAAGCGTGAGGACCGCGGCCTGCGGCCCCGCATGCCCAGCGTTTCCCTGGAGACCGCCGTGGATATCGTGGTCCGCGAATGGTCTGCGCTGGAGGACGTGGAGGAACAGAACAAGCTCCCCCTCACCGGCGAACCGGAACTGGGCCTGATCTGGCCGGTGTACAAGTGGGCCCGCGGCCGCCATCTGCAGGACGTGCTCAGCGGCACGGACCTGGCCGCCGGCGACTTTGTCCGGTGGGTCAAGCAGGTGATCGACCTGCTGGACCAGCTGGCCAAGATCCCCGGCTTGGACCCTCGGCTGGCCCGGCTCTGCGCCGAGGCCATCAAGCTGATCAGGCGGGGCGTCGTGGCCTACTCCACTGTGGGCTGACTGCCAGCACCCCAGGCCCCGCCGCCGCACTGAAACACTTCCGCACTGAACACTTCCGTACCCAACAGCCCGCTTGAACTCTCCAAGGAGCGCCTCCATGGCCGATGCCCCCGCCCGCCCGCAGGAAGGAACCGGACCGTCAAAGGTCACGCTGTACCGCAACGGTTCCGTCTACACCGCGGCTGATCCCTTCGCCACGGCCATGCTGGTGGACGGCGACACCATCGCGTGGGTCGGCTCGGAACAGGCTGCCACCTCAATCGCCGACAGCTCCATGGACATCATCGATCTCCGAGGTGCCCTCGTTGCTCCTGGTTTTGTCGATTCCCACGCCCACCTGACCGAGACCGGCGTCGCGCTCGATTCACTGCAGCTGGGCGGTGTGCGGTCGGCCCGCGAGCTGCTGGACGCCGTTGCGGCTTCCGGCGGGGAAGGCGCCGTGCTGGGTCATGGCTGGGACGAGTCGCTCTGGGACGATCCCACGCTCCCGGACGCCGGCGAGCTGGAGCGGGCTGCCGCCGGCCGTCCCGTGTACCTTTCCCGGGTCGATGTTCATTCGGCCCTTGTCTCGCCGTCACTCGTTGCCAGTGCCGGACTGGCGGAGCTTGACGGCTACGCGCCGGGCGGCCATGTCCGGCGCCAGGCCCACACTGCCGCCCGGCAGGCCACCCGACGCCTATCAGCCGCCGCGCTGCAGGACTACCAGCGGCGTGCCCTGGACGAGGCTGCGGCCAACGGGTATGTGGCGCTGGCCGAGATGGGTGCACCAAAAATCAGCAGCTTCGACGACCTGCGGCTGGCGGCCGGATGGAACGACGCAGCAGGCACCCGCCCGGCGCCCGAGGTGCTGCCGTACTGGGGACAATTGACGACGACGGCGGCCGACGCCGAGGCGCTCCTTGCAGAGCTTGGGGTCCGAGTCCGCGGATTTGCCGGGGACCTGAACATCGACGGGTCAATCGGCTCCCGCACGGCGTCCCTGCGGGAACCCTATGCGGACGCACCCGGGGAGACCGGGACGACCTACCTGTCCGTGGCTGAGGCGGCCGCGCATCTGGCGGCGTGCTCCCTCCTGGGCATCCAGGGCGGATTCCACGTCATTGGTGACGCTGGCCTCGATGCAGCCCTGCAGGCCCTTGAGGAGGCAGCCGCTGAGGTGGGGGAGCAGCGGGTCCGGGCGGCCGGGCACCGCTTCGAGCACGTCGAAATGGCCGACGCCGACGCCATAGCCCGCCTGGCGAAGTACTCGGTGACGGTCAGCGCGCAGCCTGCCTTCGACGCCGCGTGGGGTGGCCAGGGCCGGCTCTATGAGCGGCGCCTCGGATCCCGCAGCCAGGGCATGAACCCGTTCGCCTCGTTCTATTCGGCCGGCGTCCCCATTTGCTTCGGCAGCGACACCCCGGTGACGCCGCTCCGTCCCTGGTCCAGCGTCCGGGCGTGCCTCGAGCACCACGACGCCGACCAGCGGATCTCCGCCCGGGCGGCCTTCCTCGGCCACACGCGGGCCGGCTGGCGTGCCGCCCGCTACGAAAACCCCATGGCGGGCCAGCTGGTACCGGGCGCACCGGCATCCTTCGCTGTCTGGGAAGTGGATGAGCTCATGGTCCAGGTGGCCGACAACAGGGTCCAGTCCTGGAGCACGGATCCCCGCGCCCGCACGCCGCTGCTGCCCGCCCTGGATACCGGCACGGATCCCCGGTGCCTGCAGACCGTGCGGAACGGGCTGGAGCTGTTCTCTGCAGAAGCCCTCCGGGGCTGATTTCGCCGGGCTTAATTCGGCGACACATAGCGTCCGGCCGTGCCGGGATTCCCTCCCGGAAAAGGCCTCTGACCTGCGACGATAGGTGAACGGGCAGGTCAGGGGGCTGTTGACAGCCCCCAGCCAGTCCGTAGCATTGAGCTTCCGGGGGCGGGTCCGAAGCGCAGCAGAAAACAGTTCCTCCATCCGCTTATCGCGGCACCAGGAACTGGCCCGTAGCGCATGGACCCGCCCGTGGCGGAGCCGGATCCCTGCTCGCGGACAGAAGCGCTGTGCGGGGCCCGTATAATAGGGAGTTGCGCTTGCGAGCCGGCGTTCCCGCCGGGCTCCCCGCGTGCTGACCGCTCCCATCCAGGAAAGGCCTCCCTGTGCGTGTCCTCACCATCATCCCCACCTACAACGAGCTGGAGTCGCTTCCCAAGACTCTGGGACGACTCCGCGCCGCCGTGCCGGCTTCCGACGTCCTCGTTGTTGACGACAACAGCCCGGACGGCACCGGGCAGCTGGCGGACAGCATCGCTGCCGGGGACAACCAGGTCCACGTCCTGCACCGGAAGGGCAAGGAAGGCCTGGGCGCCGCCTACATCGCGGGCTTCAGGTGGGGACTGGACGCCGGTTACGACGTCCTGGTGGAGATGGACGCTGACGGCTCGCACCAGCCCGAACAGCTGCCCTCCCTGCTGGAAGCCGTGGACCAGGGCGCAGACCTCGCCATGGGTTCCCGCTGGGTGAAGGGCGGAAGCGTCGTGAACTGGCCCCTGTACCGGCAGGCCATTTCCCGGACCGGCAGCACGTACGCGCGTATCATGCTCGGCCTCAAGATCAAGGACGTGACCGGCGGTTACCGCGCATTCCGGCGCACCACGCTGGAGAAGCTGAACCTGGACCAGGTCGATTCCGTCGGTTACGGCTTCCAGGTGGACCTGGCATGGCGCGTCGCGAAGATGGGCCTGAATATCGTGGAGCGGCCCATCACCTTCGTGGAGCGGGAACTCGGGGCTTCCAAGATGAGCGGCAACATTGTGGTTGAGGCCATGATCAACGTGACGAAGTGGGGCCTGACCGCCCGCTGGAAGAAGCTGACGGGCAAGAGCCCGCGCGGCTAGCCGGTACCGCGACCAGCTGGCACAAAGAGCCAGGCTGATACGCAAAAGGCCGGATCCGCTGCATCCATGGATGCAGCGGATCCGGCCTTTTGGCTGTAGCGCCTGCCTGCCAGCTAGCAGCGGCTAGGCTGAACGCCGTTCGCCGCGACGCTCGCGCAGAATGGTGAGGCGGTCTTCGAGGATCTGCTCCAGCTCGGGAAGCGAGCGGCGCTCCAGCAGCATGTCCCAGTGCGTACGGACTGCCTTTTCGTTGCTGGTGTCCGGGCGTTCGCCATCAACGAGCAGCGCTTCCTTACCGGTCTTGGAAACCCACACAGGGGGAATTTCGGCTTCGGAGGAAAAGGTTACAAAAACCTGTTCGCCGTCCTCGCACCGGTACTCAACCCGCTGACGCGGAGCCGGCTCCACGCCGGATTCCGTCTCCATGCTTTGGGCGCCAAGACGCATACCTCGCAGGCTGCGATCGCTCATGATTTCTCCCTCTAATCGGTTCGCGGAGCGGACTCCGCGCTAGCCGGAAGCCCTGGTTAGGGCGCCTCCGGACTACGGTGTGGTTCACGTAGCATCACTAGGTGAAACGCTTCGCCAAGCTTTGTTGTTCCGCACGGACTGATCCGGCCGGACAAATATCCTATTATACGGATTCCAAGGGGGCGCAGCAATCCGGCCGGGTGCAGCAATCCGACGGCGTGCAAAAGTCCGACAGTGCGCAGCAATCCGACGGCGTGCAAAAGTCCGACAAGGCGCAGCAGCGCAGCCGGGTGCCCAGAAAACGGGAGGCAGGCCGCGGCGGCCTGCCTCCCGTTGCTTCGCCATGAAAGGGTTGCTTTGTCTTGAAACGCTAGGCCTGGGTCCGGGCCGCTGCTTCGCCGGCCTGGCCGCCGTCCTCGCTACCGAAGAGGTCGCCGGAGCGGGGATCAGCGTTGGTTCCGCCCAAGGCGCTGCCGATGCCTTTCAGTGCCTCGCCGACTTCGCTCGGAATGATCCACAGCTTGTTGGAGGAGCCCTCGGCGAGCTTCGGCAGGGTCTGCAGGTACTGGTAGGCCAGCAGCTTCTGGTCGGGGTTGCCCTTGTGGATGGCGTCGAACACCTTCTGGATGGCCTGCGCCTCGCCGTCTGCGCGCAGGATGGCAGCTTTCGCGTCACCCTCGGCCTTAAGGATGGCGGCCTGCCGTTGCCCTTCGGCGGTCAGGATGGCGGACTGCTTGGTTCCCTCGGCGGTCAGGATGGCAGCGCGGCGGTCACGTTCTGCCCTCATCTGCTTCTCCATCGAATCCTGGATGGAGTGCGGCGGGTCGATGGCCTTCAGCTCCACCCGGGAGACACGGATACCCCAGCGGCCAGTGGCTTCATCCAGGACACCGCGCAGCTGGCCGTTGATCTGGTCGCGGGACGTGAGCGCCTCTTCCAGGTTCAGGCCGCCCACCACGTTACGCAGGGTGGTGGTGGTCAGCTGCTCCACGGCCTGGATGTAGTTGGCGATCTCGTACGTGGCGGCACGCGGATCGGTGACCTGGAAGTAGACAACGGTGTCGATGGACACCACGAGGTTGTCCTCGGTGATCACGGGCTGCGGCGGGAAGGAGACCACCTGTTCGCGCAGGTCCAGCAGCGGCAGGAGCCGGTCAACAAAGGGGATGAGGAGTGTCAGGCCTGGATTAAGCGTGCGCTGGTACTTGCCCAGCCGTTCAACGACGCCGGCCCGGGCTTGCGGCACGATCCGCACCGAGCGGACCAGCACGATGA
The DNA here is from genome assembly GCF_030817195.1 of Arthrobacter globiformis. Classification (NCBI taxonomy): domain Bacteria; kingdom Bacillati; phylum Actinomycetota; class Actinomycetes; order Micrococcales; family Micrococcaceae; genus Arthrobacter; species Arthrobacter globiformis. The sequence goes on from NZ_JAUSYZ010000001.1 coordinate 3,231,243, forward strand.
TGACGAAAATGATCAGAACCACCATCACGAATGTGAGTGCGATTCCTCCTGGGCTATCCATACTTCTCCTTGTCCCCAACTTTCAGTGAAGCTCTAACCTGGCGAAAACTCGCCGCAATCTGCTGCTCCGCCGCGGCGGGAGCAGAAACCCATGGGGGAGCCGGCCTACTGGACGGCGGTCTCAGCCTGGGGTGAGACGACCGCCGTCGCACCTTCAATGGCCGAGACGATCACGCGCTGGCCTTCGGGAAGGACGCCGGACTGGGAGCGGGCGCTCCAGATGTCGCCGCCGATCTTCACGCGTCCGCCGCTGGCCGTTACCGCCTCGAGGACGAGCGCTGATTCGCCGATCAGGCGGTCGATGTTGGTGCGCTGTTCCGGCGCGCCCTTGTGCAGGTGCTTGAGTGTCACCGGGCGGACGAACGCAATCATGAGCAGCGAGACGACGCAGAACACCACGATCTGAAGCCAGAGGTCAGCACCGGCAAAGTCGGCCACCAGGCCGGCAATGGCACCCCCGCCCAGCATGATGAAAAACAGGTCAAGGGTCAGCATCTCCACGGCGGCGAACACCAGGAAGAGGGTGAGCCACAGTGCCCACCAGTTTTGGCCAAGCCATTCAAACATCGCGTTCCCCCTTGATCCCGAGGGCTGCGGGGCAGCCCTCAGTGACTTTCTTCCATCGTAGACCGAAGCACGAGCGCCCGGCAGGGGAACGGCGGGCAGCACAGGAACGTGGCCAAGCCGTTATGGAGCCGGGATTTCCGCCGGGACGAAGATGCTGATCCGGAACCGGGCGGAGACCCTGGTTGCTTGCGGGAGCCCGGCGAGCCGTTCGGTCAGTGTGGTGCGGTCCGTGTGGTGGCCGGCGGGGCCCATAAGGGCAAGGTTGGCCACGTCCTCCGGGGAAAGCGACAGCTCCACGTCGATGTCCTGTGCCGACAGCGGCGAGAAGCGGCCTGCGAGCGCCTCGGCCAAGCGCTCGTCCTTGTCAGGGTCGATGCCCAGCATGCCCGCCTGGCTGGCAATTTCCTCGAGGTGGCCGGCGCGCGGCGTCACCACGATGAGCCTGCCGGAGGGTTTGAGGACGCGGGCGAACTCGGCAGCGTTGCGCGGCGCGAACACCACGGTGACGACGTCGACGGCGGCGTCGGGCAGGGGCAGCGGCTGCCAGACGTCACCCACCAGGTTGATGGCTTCCGGATTAAGTTTGGCGGCGCGGCGTAAAGCGAACTTGGAGATGTCCAGCCCGACGGCGGCCACGCCGCCCGTGCCCTCTGCCGGGGCGGTGCCGTCCACCGGGGCGGCGCCGTCATCGTCACTCTCCGGATGAAGGTTGCTGTCCAGATAATCAAGGATTGCGCGCAGGTAGTGGCCCGTTCCCGTGCCGGAGTCAAGGACAGTTGGGGCTGGCCCGTTCAGGGCCGGGCCGGCTGCCTCGGCCAGCGCGCCGGCCAGGGGCCGGTAGTGACCGGCGTCGAGGAAGGCTGCCCGTGCCGCAACCATGTCCGCGGTGTCTGATTCGAAGGCGGTTCCCTTGCCCACCAGCAGGTTGAAGTACCCCTGGCGGGCGGCGTCGAAGCTGTGGCGCTCCGGGCACGCCAGCGCGCGGACCCTGCCGTTGCCGCCGTCGTGGACGGGCTGGAGTTCCTGGCGGCAGACGGGACAAAGCAGAACGGGCAGGCGCGAGAGCATGAGGACCATCCTAGGGCAGGTGTTTTCGCGGCTGCCGTTCCGCGCCCTTGCCCGACCCGCTAGGCTCACGTGGGTGAAGCCTGAACATTTGCCGCTGCTCAACTCCGTCTCCGCCCCCGCCGTCCACCCTGACGGCACCAGGGCCGTTGTGTCCGTTGTCCATCCGGACTTTGACGCCGACTCCTATGTTGGCCAGCTGTGGAGCGTGCCCCGGGACCCGGAAAAGCTGCCCCGCCGCGTGACCCGGGGCTTCCGCGACACGGCGCCGGCCTTTTCGCCGGATGGCCGAGTGCTGGCTTTCCTCCGCGCCGCCCCGGGCGGCAAACCCCAGCTTCACGTGGTGGAGTCCGCGGGCGGGGAACCGCAGGCCCTGACCGACAGGAAGATGGGCGTCACCGCCTTCGCCTGGTCGCCGGATTCCACCCAGATCGTTTTCAGTTCGAGGGAACCGGAAGAGGGCCGCTACGGATCGCTCGACGGCGTGGGGTCCGGTGCGGAGGACGCCCGGCTGATCACGGATTACAAGTACAGGATGAACGGCGTTGGCTACACGCGGGACAAGCCGCTGCAGCTGTTCATGCTCGACGTTCCGGAACTGGGCGGCGAACCCTGGGTCAAACCAGTGGGCCGCGCCGCCAAGGGAAGCGAGAGCGCGAAGGGCGAAATCAACCGTGAGAATGAACGCTCGCCGGAATCCGGCGAGGATTCCGGCGGGTTCCCGGAGGCACGCCAGCTCACGACGTCGGCAACCGACCACACCGGCGCCACCTTCAGCAGCGACGGCAGTGCCATTTACTTCGTGGCAGCACTCCACGAGGATGCCGACCAGGACCTGGTATCCGGGATCTACCGCGTAGCGGCCGAGGGCGGGAAACCGGCATTGGTGCCGGTCCCCAACTTGGGCGCCCAGACCGTCTCCGACGTCAGAGAGTCGGCCGACGGACGCTGGCTGTTCTTCACGTCCCAGGATCTGGGCAGCACCCGCCAGGACTTCGTTGCCAAGAACACGGTCCTCCACGTCATGCCCGCCGCCGGCGGCGACGCCACGGCCCTGAGCGACCCGGAGAACATGGACGTGGGAGCGCCCGGTGCCACCATCGGCCTGCGCGGCAACGACAGTGCGCTGGTGCTCAACAATGCCCAGGGAACGGTGGAGCTGCTCGAATTCAGCGCCACGGGGAACCACTCCCTCCTGGTTCATGGTGACCGGGTGGTCGCCGGGGCCGGGGACGGTGCGGGCACGGTCTTCATCAGCTACAGCGACGCCGCCACCGCAGGTGATGTGGGAGTCCTCGAGGACGGCCAGCTCCGCCTGCTCACCGATTTCTCGGCCGCACTGCGGACCGAAGCAGGCATCATCGAACCGCAGGAACTTTCGTTTCCCGCCCCGGACGGCTACCCCGTCCACGGCTGGCTGGTCCTGCCGCCGGGGAAGGGCCCGCACCCGGTGCTGCTGAACATCCACGGCGGACCGTTCTCGCAGTACACCACCGCGTTCTTCGATGAAGCACAGGTCTATGCCGCGGCCGGATACGCCGTATTGATGTGCAATCCGCGCGGCTCAGCCGGTTACGGCCAGGCCCACGGCCGGTCCATCAAAGAGCGGATGGGCACGGTGGACATGCAGGACGTGCTCGCGTTCCTGGACGGCAGCCTTGAGAAGTTCTCCTCCTCCTTGGACGCCGGCGCCTTGGGGATCATGGGCGGTTCCTATGGCGGGTACCTCACGGCGTGGACCATCAGCCAGGACCACCGGTTCCAGGCCGCCATCGTGGAGCGGGGATTCCTGGATCCCGTGAGCTTCACGGGCTCGTCGGACATCGGCTGGTTCTTCGGCGGTGAGTACGTCGGCTCGGCGGCCGAACAGGTGGCCGCACAGAGCCCCATGGCAACGGTTGCCGCCGTCAGGACCCCCACACTGGTGATCCACAGCGAAGATGACCTCCGCTGCCCGGTGGAACAGGGCCAGCGCTATTTCACTGCCCTCAAGCAGCAAGGCGTCGACTCGGCGTTCCTCGTGTTCCCGGGCGAGGACCACGAGTTGTCACGCTCGGGGACACCGCACCACCGGCGGCAGCGGTTCGAACATATTCTGGCCTGGTGGGCGAAGTACCTGCCGACGGACAACAACCGCGCCGGCACAGCCTAATCCGGCACCGCCTAATCCGCGCCGGCCGGGAAGCCGAGCTCCCGGCTGGCCGTAGCGATGCCCGGCTCGGCCCAGCGCGTGGCGTACTCGCTGTTCGTGCTGAGTGAGCGGAGCTCGGCCCGGTCGATGTAGAGCATGCCGTGGAGGTGGTCCGTTTCGTGCTGCACGATCCGCGCCTGCCAGCCGCTGAAGTCCTTGGTGACATTCCCTCCGTCGGGCCTTAGGTACTCCAGCCGCACGCTTTCCGGACGCTCAACCACAGCCTGCAGTCCGGACAGCGACAGGCAGCCTTCGAAGAAGGCTGCGGTGCCGTTGCCCAGGCGGGAGTAGGACGGATTCAGCATGGCGAAGAACTCCAGCGGCGCCCTGCCCCGGGCCGCGGCCGTCACCTCGTCGATCTCGAACTGGTCTTCGAGGACGGCCAGCTGCAGCGGAATGCCCAGCTGCGGAGCTGCCAGGCCTACGCCGGGTGCGGCATGCATGACCTTCCTCATCAGGACGATCAGCTCGCTGAGTTCCTCGGGCTCCAACTGGCCCTCGAAGGGAGCCGCGTGCTGCCTGAGGACCGGATGCCCGGCCTGCACGATGGGCGGCAGGGCCTCTGAGGCCAGCAGTTCCTGCACGGTTTCCCGGATGCGTGCGGGGCTGTAGGTGGTGGGCGGAGATGCGTGGGTCATGGGGACAGCCTAGCGCCGCGTTGCCCAGTGCCGCGGTGCACAGCGCCGTCCCCTCTCACGCCCTGCAGCGGCCCGCTATTGAATCGTGAACGCGCTATTGCATCGTGAAGCGCCGGGCCACCAACGCGTTGAAGGCCGGTATGGCCGCCACGCTCGCGATCGCCGCGTTCCGGGGTCGCAGCAGGCCGGCCGGAAGCGGCCTGCCCAGCGCCATGTTCACCTCGGCCTGGCGTGCCGCCGCGGCTGCGGCCCGGCGCCGTGTGGCATCGAAACGCCGCAGCGACTCAGCGGAAGGCCCACCGCGCACGACGGCGAGGATCGCCGGGAGCAGCGCTTCGGCATCCAGCCAGCCAAGGTTCATGCCCTGGCCGCCGATGGGGCTGATCTCATGTGCCGCATCACCGATGAGCGCCGTCCGGCCGGAAACCATGCCCGCGGCCAGCCGCGAACGGACGCTGAAGCTGCTGAGCATGGTGTTCGCGCCGGGGTCCAGCGCCACGCTGGTTCTGCCGACAACGAGCCCGGCCAGCTGCTCCGCATCGGGGCGGGGCGGCGGACTCCCCAGCCGGACTACCCAGCGGCGGACTCCGCCGGGCAGCGGGAACGACTCCACAATGCCGTCGCTTTCCAGGAACAGCGCGGCGTCGCTGCCGAAGGGGCTGGACTCGGGGAAGTCACCCATCAGGTAGTGGTCCGGATACAGTTTCTCCGGCGCCGCGACCCGCAGAAGTGTCCGCACAGTCGAGTAGGCGCCGTCGGCGCCCACCGCGAAAGCGGCGGAGTGGCTGGACTCGGCCCCGGCAGTGGTGACGCGCAGCGTGACCCGGCTGCCGTCGTCGTGCATTCCCGTGACCCGGGCGTCACGGACAAACGCGCCGCCGTCCAGCTCCCGGAGCCGCCGCTCCAGGACCTCCTCCGTCACGGGCTGGGGCACGGCGAGGACGAACGGGTACCGGTCGGAGACCGGGGCGAACGGCATGCGGGCGATCTTCCGGCCGTTACTCACAGCGAAGCCCTGGCGGATGGGGACGCCGCGGCCGATCAGCTCCCGGGCAACGCCGATGCGCTCCAGGGCGGCGAGCGCCGGCGGATGGATGCCGATGGCCCGGGTGTGGGCATTGCGGCCGGTCCGCCTTTCGAGGACCCGCACCGTAACCCCGTGCTGCAGGAGCAGTGAACCGAGAAATAGCCCAACCGGACCGCCGCCGACGATCAGCACATCGGTCATGCCGGGCGCCGCCGGTAGGTGAGCAGGCAGTGGAAGGGGGAATGCGGTTCCACCGTCCAGCCGGCAGGGACCACGGCGGCCAGCTCCCCGACGGTGTAGCTGCGCCTGATCGAGGTCAGCCCGTCCCCGCGGATATAGGAGCCGGTGAGCGGGAGGGCGCCGGCACTGAACAGCGCATAGGCAGCCGCGCTCCGGGTCAGATCGTTGTGCAGGGCCAGGCGGCGGGCCAGCCCGGCGGAATCATCCAGGAACTGCTGCAATTCCGGCGCAGTCAGATGGTGCAGCACGTGGTTGGAGATGACGACGTCGTAGGACTTGCCCTCGGCGAGCAGATCGCCGCTGCTCGCCTGCCGGAACTCCACACCGGGGATGGGCTTGCGGCCGGCGGCGAAACGGAAGGCCCTTTCATCCGGGTCAATCCCTGTCACGTGAAGCTGGATCCCGTCCCTCGACGCCCAGCGGGCGAGCATTACGGCCAGGTCGCCGCCGCCGCAGCCAACGTCCAGCAACGTTGTGGTGCCCACGCCGCGCACCTGCGGGCGCACTCTGGTGCGGTACAGCCGGTGCCAGCCGGAGACCACGCGGTTGACCAGCGCGAACTGTTGGTAGGTGCGCTTCAGCCGGTCCGGATCGCAGTCCGGCCGGTCCATGTCCTCCACGGCGTCCGTGGCCCGCAGGCCAAGGATGCCTGGGCCCGTTCCCGGGATCCTCACGGCCGTCAGGCCAGGGAAGGCTCGGCCTCGCCGGCCACCGCATGAAGCCCATCCGCCGGCTGCTTCACCTTGGTGAACAGCCCGGTTTCCACCGTCAGCCCCGGGCCGAACGCCATGGAGCAGATGCGTTCGTCCCCCTCCCGCGAAGGAAGATCCAGAATGTGCTTGAGGACGAAGAGCACCGTGGCGCTGCTCATGTTGCCGTAATTCCGCAGTGTTTCGCGGGCCGGATGCAGCTGCTCATCGGTGAGGTCCAGCCGGGACTGCACCTTGTCCAGGATGCTGCGGCCGCCCGGGTGGATGGCCCAGTGGGTGATGTCGCGGTAGGCGAGTTCCCGCAGCGAGGGGTCGCGGGCCAGGAGCGGCTCAAGCGCGCCCACAATATGGCCGTCGATGATGTGCGGCACGTAGTTGCCGAGCACCATCTCAAAGCCTTCATCGCCGATGTTCCAGGCCATCGAGTCCTCACCCACCGGGGTCAGGACGGTCTCGAAGTGGTCCAGCTGGAGCAGCGGCGGAAATTCCAGGTCCACGCGTGCCGTCACCACGGCTGCCGCCGCGCCGTCCGCAAACAGCGCAGATCCCATGATCGTGTCGGGATCGTTGGAGGTCCGGACGTGCAGGGAACACAGCTCGGCGCACACGACCAGCACAACCGCCGTCGGGTCCGCCTCACAGAAGGATTTGGCTGCCCGGAGCGCCGGGAAGGCCGCATAGCAGCCCATGAAGCCGAGGTGGTACCGCTGCACCGCAGGGTTGAGGCCCAGGGCGCGGACGATCTTGTAGTCCGGCCCGGGATTGAAAAAACCGGTACAGGAGACCGTGATGAGGTGCGTGACGTCCGGCGGGTCAATGCCGTCGCACTTGGAAACGGCCGCGTCCGCCGCCTCGATGAAAAGCTTCGTGGCTTCCTCGGCGAAGAGGTTGTTGCGTGCCTTGGTGCTGGGGCTCCGCAGCACACCGGTCTGCGGATCGAAAAACTGGGGGTCTTCGGCGGCGGAGTCCAGGGTCAGTTCGCGGACCGCCGTGTACCGGGTGTCGATGGCGGCGGAATCAAAGCACGTGGACACAAGCCGTGAGCCAAGCCGGGTCAGCCCGGGCTGCGCCGCGAACACGTCGCGGGCCTCATGCTGGATGAGCAAAGTCGGCGGAACTGCAGTTTCGAGAGCTCTCACATAGACCGTCATTCGTTCATTCTTAACGAGAGCGCAGGTTAAGACAATGGATTGGACTGGCCGCAACTGGACAACTCCCGCGGGACTGGACAACTCGGGCCAGAGGTAGCACCATCTCGAATGTGACCACCAGACCCGCCGCAGAACAGCGCCTGGACGATCTGGCGCGGCTGCGCCGCGTCCGTGACCGCATCGACAGGGAGTACGCCCAGCCGCTGGACGTCGAGGCACTTGCGCGCGGCGTGAACATGTCAGCCGGGCACCTCAGCCGGCAGTTCCGGGAAGCCTACGGCGAGCCCCCGTACGCCTACCTCATGACGCGGCGCATCGAGCGGGCGATGGCGCTGCTGCGGCGCGGCGACCTCAGCGTCACGGAGGTGTGTTTCGCCGTCGGCTGTTCGTCGCTGGGGACGTTCAGCAGCCGCTTCACCGAGCTGGTCGGCATGCCGCCCAGTGTGTACCGGACACAGGCGGCGGGGGAGACGGAGGGCATGGCGTCATGCGTAGTGAAACAGGTGAGCAGACCGGTCAGGAATCGAGAAGCGGTCCCGTCCGGCCGCACCTAGACTGGCGGCATGAACCTCACCATTCACTGGACTTTCCTTCCGCATAACGACGCCGACGCCTCCTTGGCCTTCTATCGCGACACTCTCGGATTCGAGCTCCGCAACGATGTGGGGTACGGCGGAATGCGCTGGCTCACCGTCGGTCCTCCGGACCAGCCCGGCACCTCTGTGGTCCTGGAACCGCCGGCAGCCGACCCGGGCATCACCGAGGACGAGCGGCGGACCATCACCGAGATGATGGCCAAGGGCACCTACGCCCGCCTCGTGCTCGGCACCCCGGACCTGGACGGCACCTTCGAAAAGGTGCAGGCCAGCGGCGCCGAGGTGGTGCAGGAGCCCACCCAGCAGGCATACGGCGTCCGCGACTGCGCCTTCCGCGACCCTGCGGGGAACCTGATCCGCATCAACGAGGTCCGGTAAAACATTTCCGATCACGCCCGGACTTTCGATCACGACCGGCGGGCGCAGCTGTTGCGCCCGCCGGTCGCCGTGCGGAGTTACTGTTGCCGCAACCGCGGCAACGAACAAGAATCAGACATGGCGCGCGAAGCCGGCGAGCCCAACCGGCTATCCGCTTAACAGAGGGAGACACGATGACCATAACCACGAGGACGGATACCCAGTCATCCGGACTGCACACCGCCGATGGCCATCACCTGATCCGTGTGCAGGGCGCGCGCGTGAATAACCTCAAGGATGTCAGTGTCGAGATCCCCAAGCGCCGCCTGACGGTGTTCACCGGTGTCTCCGGTTCCGGCAAGAGCTCCCTGGTGTTCGGCACCATCGCCGCGGAGTCGCAGCGGATGATCAATGAGACGTACAGCGCCTTCGTGCAGGGGTTCATGCCCACACTGTCGCGGCCTGAGGTCGATGTGCTGGAGGGGCTGACGACGGCCATCATCGTCGACCAGGAGCGGATGGGGGCCAACCCGCGCTCCACCGTAGGCACCGCAACCGACGCCAACGCGATGCTGCGGATCCTCTTCAGCAGGCTGGGCCAGCCCCACATCGGCTCGCCCAATGCCTACTCCTTCAACATCCCGACTGTGAAGGCCAGCGGCGCAATCACCGTCGAGCGCGGCAACAAGACCAAGGCGGAGAAGGCGACGTTCAACCGGCTCGGCGGCATGTGCCCGCGCTGCGAAGGGATGGGCAACGTCAGCGACTTCGACCTTAGGGCGCTGTATGACGACAGCAAGTCACTCAGCGGGGGTGCCCTGACCATTCCGGGCTACAGCATGGATGGCTGGTACGGCCGCATCTTCAGCGGAGCCGGCTTCAACATGGACAAGCCGATCAACAAGTTCACCAAGAAGGAAATGCACGACCTGCTCTACAAGGAGCCGACGAAGATCAAGGTCGAGGGCATCAACCTGACCTACGAGGGCATCATCCCCAAGATCCAGAAGTCGATGCTGTCCAAGGACGTGGACTCGCTGCAGCCGCACGTCCGCGCCTTCGTGGAGCGGGCCATCACCTTCACGACCTGCCCCGATTGCGGCGGCACCCGGCTCAGCCAGGAAGCGCTGTCCTCGAAGATCAAGGGCAAGAACATCGCCGACGTCTGCACCATGCAGATCACCGACCTGGCCGACTGGGTCCGGGGCCTGGACGAGCCGTCCGTGGCCCCGCTACTCGCCGGGCTGCAGCACCTTTTGGACTCGTTCGCGGAAATCGGCCTGGGCTACCTCTCGCTGGACCGGCCATCGGGGACGCTGTCCGGGGGAGAGGCGCAGCGCACCAAGATGATCCGCCACCTCGGTTCGTCGCTCACTGACGTCACCTACGTCTTCGACGAGCCCACGATCGGCCTGCACCCGCATGACATCGAGCGCATGAACTCCCTGCTGCTCCAGCTGCGTGACAAGGGCAACACGGTGCTCGTCGTGGAGCACAAGCCGGAGAGCATCGCCATCGCCGACCACATCGTCGACCTCGGCCCGGGCGCCGGCACCGGTGGCGGCACCGTCTGCTTCGAAGGCACGGTCGAGGGGCTGCGGGGGAGTGACACCATCACCGGCCGGCACCTCGATGACCGGGCGCAGCTCAAGGAGTCGGTGCGCTCCGCTTCCGGCGCGCTGGAAATCCGCGGTGCGTCGACAAACAACCTCAAGAACGTCGACGTCGACATCCCGCTCGGCGTGCTGTGCGTCCTCACCGGGGTTGCCGGTTCCGGCAAGAGCTCGCTCATCCGCGGCTCCGTTGCCAAGCGCGAGGGCGTGGTGGTGATCGACCAGACCGGTATCCGCGGTTCCCGGCGCAGCAACCCCGCCACGTACACCGGGCTCCTTGAGCCGATCCGCAAGGCGTTTGCCAAGGCCAACGGCGTGAAGCCCGCGTTGTTCAGCTCCAATTCCGAGGGCGCCTGTCCCACATGCAACGGCGCCGGTGTCATCTACACGGATTTGGGTGTCATGGCCACGGTCGAGACGACGTGCGAGGAGTGCGACGGCAAGCGGTTCCAGGCAGCGGTTCTGGAGTTCACGCTCGGCGGCCGGAACATCGCCGAGGTGCTGGCGATGCCGGTGGCGGAGGCCGAGGAGTTCTTCGAGGACGGCGACGCGCGCACGCCGGCCGCCCACAAGATCCTGGACCGGCTGGCCGACGTCGGACTCGGTTACCTCACCCTCGGCCAGCCGCTCACAACGCTGTCCGGCGGCGAGCGGCAGCGGCTCAAGCTGGCCGCGCAGATGGCAGAAAAGGGTGACGTCTACATCCTCGACGAGCCGACCACCGGCCTGCACCTGGCCGACGTCGAAAACCTGCTGGGCCTGCTCGACCGGCTCGTCGACTCGGGCAAGTCGGTGATCGTCATCGAGCACCACCAGGCGGTCATGGCGCACGCCGACTGGATCATCGACCTGGGCCCCGGGGCGGGGCACGACGGCGGCAAAATCGTTTTCGAAGGATCGCCGGCAGACCTTGTTGCCGGCCGGTCAACGTTGACCGGCGAGCACCTCGCCGCCTACGTGGGCGCCATCTGACGGACCGGCATGCAGGTTATGCCGCCGGACCCGGCAGAACGGACAACCCGTCTGCCACAACGCGGCCCTCGTGGATGACGGTGCGGTCCGCTCCGCGGTCCATGACGGTGCTCGTGATGGTTTCGCCGTCCACCAGGACGATGTCTGCCGGGTCTCCGGCGGTCAGGCCGGGCCTGTCGTCGGGGCTCGTGAGACGGTGGATTCCGCGGTCCATGATGGAGGCACCCCCGACAGTGGCGATCGCCGCACAGTGCTCGATCAGCCGGTCCTTGCGCAGCCGGTGGGTGAACGCCAGCTGCCAGGTGCGGTCAAGCATGTCGCAATTGCCGTACGGGCTCCAGTAGTCCCTCTGGCCGTCCTCGCCCAGCCCCACCCGGATTCCGGCGTCGGTCATCTGGGCGAGGTCGAACTGGGTTCCTCCGCTGGCCGGGGCGACCGTCGCCCAGGCATGTCCAGTTCGGCCATCTGCTCCAGGAGCCGCGCGGTCACGTCCGGATGGACGTTGGCCAGGTCGTAGGCGTGGGAGAGCGACACGCGCCCTTCCATGCCAAGTGCCCGGGTGCGTTCAAAGATGAGTTCCGCGCTGAAAACGCCGAGGTGGCCGGGCTCGTGCAGGTGGATGTCGACGTCGGCCCCGTACTTCTCTGCCAGGCCAAAGACGATGTCCAAATGGCGCGCCGGATCCCTGTCCAGCTGGCAGGGATCTATGCCGCCGATTGTCGTGGCACCTGCCCTGAGGGCATCCTCGAGGAGTGGGACTGTCCCGTCCTCAAGCAGGAGTCCGGCCTGGGGAAATGCCATGATCTCCACGGTTGCGGCGCGGGCGAAGCGTTCCTTGGCAGCCATGACCGCCTCGAACCGTTCCAGCCTGCAGTCGACGTCGATCTGGGCGTAGGAGCGGACACGCGTGGTGCCCCGGGCAATCATCAGTTCCAGCGTTCCCGCCACCACCTCCGGGTAGGGGATGGGGGTGTCGCGCCAGTTCTCCCGGTCGTTGCACATCATGTTCCATACCCCGGGACCGCCGGTGTGCTCCCTGAACGGCAGCCCGATCCGGGTCGAATCGAGGTGGACGTGGACATCGGTGAAGGCAGGAATGGCGATCCGGTGACGCCCGTCCACTCTGGCACCGGCAGTCCGGGCATTGACGGCGGCGGTCCCCGGGGGATGCAGTGCAGCAATACGCCCGTCACTGACCTCGATGTCAACGGCATTCCCGCCCCACGGACGGACGTTGGTGATAAGCATGGTTGATTCCTTTCGCCCGGCACCTTCGCTGTGCACGTTGACCTCACTATTGGAGCATCTCTTGTCGCACTGTGCCCGCCGCCTGAGGCCTCGGAGCGCGTGGACCGGTCGCTGGGAGAGTCAGACGTTATGTCAAGTGCGGGTGGATGCGTCGGCCTGATGGATGCCAGCAGATGGCGGGTCCGAAAGCTGGCCAGGTCCTGCCAGGCTTGCCGACACGGATCCTACGGGATGTCCGAAGACAAAGGTTCGCAAACGCCAAATGGTTCGAATCTCTTGTCAGCGCGTCAGTGCTGGCCAGTACTTAGCCGCAATCTGTGGCTGAAAATGTTCCAAACCCCATGGAGATGAACCACGCCATTCGGTGGCCGTGCGGCATGTCTTCGCACCCACTTCTGCACCTCCCTGCATAACGCCGATAATCAGCATTATGTAAAGTAAAGTCGCGATTGCTGCAACCGATGGACGATGAACGCTCCCCCTATGGGTGACGCGGCGTCTTCGAGCTCAAACCTAATTACTGGCGCGGAGCGCCTGTGGTGCGCAAACAAAGAACAGCGGCTGCTCCACCTGGGCGAACGGCACGACGAGCCACCGACCGCCATAGAACTCGACATACGAGTCCGGTGCGCACCTTGCGAAAGCTTCTTCGCGTGTCATCGTCTTTCCTTTCACAATAAGCTCTTGGCCTGTAAGACTGTCATCACCGTGAGACCTGCTTCATTCCCACCGCGCACCGGATCAGCGGGTGTGGACCCAGCCGGCGCCGCCGCCAAAGCGGATGCCGCAACCGCATGCAGCACACGACCACTGGCCACGGAACCATCGGCGCTCAGTGACGCTTCGGCAGGGGCTGATTTCCGGACCGTCGCCGTCAGCGCCGGCCTGCACCATTGCGGCCAGCATGACCCGGACATCCGTTTCGTAAATGTCCATCGCGTGGAAATCGCGGAGTCCGCAGCCTCCCCCATGCAGGCACGCCCCATCGTGCAACCGGCGGGCGATCGTAAGCACCGCCTGGTCGTTGACGGTGACAGTCAGAACCGGGGCAGCGAAGTCTCCGGCGGCGCAGGCCCCCGGCGCAGGAAGGTCCGCGAAGGAATCGTCGATCAGGTCATTTATCGTGGCGGTCATCGGTGCTCCTCGGTACTCCAGTAGTTTTGTTGAACTCCCCCGTCTGCGGCATCTGGCGATGCAAGTCACGTTCACTCGTTTCATGAGCTAAGTTACGCTGCTTTAATCATCTAGTCCAGCTTTTTTTATATTTTAAGAGCTAGGCAAACGTTCATCCTGCGGACCGCGATCCGCGCACTGGTACGTCCCTGCCTTGGAATATGCGGGCCAAGCTTTATCCAACGTGCCGACACGTGAGCGAAAAAAGATCGGCTCCTGAGGGTTTTACACGCAACGCTCCCCCGCGGGCGCCACGTCGGAGAACACCAGGTCCAGCTATTCATGCGTCAAGGCGCGGTGGCCGCCGTCGTCCACGTCCGGTGGCCGGAGGGCGAGTAGCGCAGATCCATTCGCGGGTCGACCGCTTGAACTTACAGACCAGTGCCGACGCGATGCTCGCGCACGCGGTCGAGCCACTCCGTGATCAGCGCCGTGGTGAGGCCGGGCTGCTCGTGCGGCAGCGCATGACCGGCACGGTCGAGCACGGCGAAGGTAGCCCGTGGATAGTGCTCGAGCAGATCCCAGTGGCCGGCGTAGCCCACAGTGGAGTCCTGGCGTCCGGTGACGATAAGGACGGGGCTGGAGTACGGTGGGCCCGCTTCGGGACTGCTGCTGAACAGCCAGTGTTGGCCGATCCGCTCGAGTCCTTCTTGGTCAACCAGGCCAAGGGCGGGGACGATGTACTGCTTGTATCGCTCCAGCATGGACTGCGTTTGCACGACAAAGTAGTCGCGGAAGACGCTCGCCTCAGCCGGGCCGAGCGTCTCGCGCGGATCCGTCGAGACGTGCAGGACCTGGTGTGCCGGAAGATTCCGAACGTTCTCCCCCAACGGACAGATCAACGCCAGCCCTGTCACCTGCTCCGGGCGCCTGCCGGTGATGGCCCGGGCATAGTACGCACCGGCGGAATGGCCCATGAGCCGAAACTTCCCACCACCGATCACACCATCTATAAACGCGAGCAGGAGGTCGAGAACGTCGTCGGCACTGTCCAGGGTCCCCGCCGGCGTGCGCCCCATGCCGGGAAGATCAGGGTAAAAGCGCCGACAATCATCTATCCCGCTAAATATCGGCTCCATGGCACCGACCATCTCTCGGTGATCCACACCGGCACCGTGCAATACCAGGAGCGGCGCTCCGTCGCCATGCTCGACGTAATGTACAGGTATGCCCCGTGCTTTGTACTCCACAGCGTCAGCCTAATTTAGGCCCTTGGTCAGTGACAGGATGTGATTCATGTCCATTGATGTGCAAGCGGTGCGCCGAGAGACCCGCGGCGTCCGGAACGTGACCCATCTGAACCATGCGGGAAGCTCGCTGGTGTCCCGCCCGGTGGCGGAGACGGTGGTGGGCCATCTGCGCCGTGAGGAGGAAATTGGCGGCTATGAAGCGGCCGAGGAGGCTGCTGACCGGCTGGAAGACGTGTATTCGTCGGTGGCGCGGCTGCTCGGGGCCCAGCCAAACGAGATCGCCCTGGCCGAGAGCGGCAGCCGGGCGTGGGGTGCGGCGGTGTACAGCTTGCCCTTTGCCTCCGGGACCCGGCTACTGATTGGCCGTACGGAGTATTCCGGCAACGTTATCGCCCTGCGGCAGCTTGCGCGTCGGCATGGCCTGAAGATTGTGGTTCTCCGCGACGACCCTCATGGGCAGGTCGACGTCGGGCACCTTCAGAGGGAGCTTGAGCGCGGAAACGTTGCGATGGTCGCCCTGACGCATGTGCCCATGGCTAACGGTCTGGTCAATCCGGCAACGCAAGTGGGCCGGCTGTGCCGGGCTGCCGGTGTGTTGTTTGTCGTCGACGCATGCCAGTCGGTGGGCCAGATGCCGCTGGACGTGGAGTCGCTGGGCTGCGATGTGCTGGCGGGGACCGGGCGGAAGTTCCTGCGCGGTCCCCGCGGCACTGCGTTCCTGTATGTGCGTGCCTCGGTTCTGGAGCAGCTGGAGCCGGTCATGCTGGACGGGCACTCGGCCGCTCCGTCAGGCGCCAACGGATTCGAAATGCGCGGCGATGCGCGCCGTTTTGAAAGCTGGGAGGCCAGTGTCGCCGGAAGGCTGGGTCTGGGCCGCGCCGTCGACTATGCCCTGGCCCTTGGCCTGGACGCCGTGCAGGAGCGTGTGGCGTGGCTCGCGGAGCTCCTGCGAAACGCGTTGTCTGCGGTTCCGGCAATAACTGTCCACGACGGCGGAGTGACCCGATGCGGCATCGTCACGTTTTCGGTACGGGGAAGCGATGCGGGGACCATCAGGGCGAAGCTGGCGCATCACCGGATCAATGTCTCCGTGGCTCCCCTGCCCCCTAGTGAGGTCAACGCTGTCCTCACCGGGAAACCAGATGCGGCGGCCACGGTGGTGCGGGCCTCGGTGCACTACTACAACACCGAGGCCGAGATTCAGCGGCTCGTGAGCTTACTCGGGTGAGCCTTGCACGCCTCCCCCGGCTTGCCGCAGCCGCCCGGCTAAAGCGCCTCCGCGAGCGTCATCGCGTAGAGGTTCTGACTGTCGGTCCATTGCCCTGCAATGGAGAATCCCGCCGATTCCAGCTCGCTGGCTATGCCCTCGATCCGGAATTTCGCAGAAATCTCCGTGCGCAGTTCCTCGCCTTCGTGGAACCGGACGTCCATCCCCACTCCGGGCAGGCGCACGAGCATCGGTTTCCTGGCACGCAGCCGCATTTCGATCCACTCTTCGTCGGGCATCCACAGCGCGACATGGTCAAAGGCCATCACCTCGAAATCGGCGCCCAGCTGGGAGTTGAGGACACGGAGCACGTTCCGGTTGAAATCCGCGGTGACCCCCTCGGCGTCGGCATAGGCCGGAACAAGGATGTGGGGTGACTTGACCAGGTCCGTGCCAAGGAGCAGCGAACCGCCGTCGCCGTCGAGCATCTCGCGGATGCCCGTGAGGAAGCGGGCCCTGGCCTCCGGCTCAAAATTGCCGATGGTGCCGCCCAGGAAAGCAACCATGCGGCGCCCTGTTCGAGGGAGAAGGTGCAGCTGGGTTTCGAAGTCGGCTGCCACTGCCTCCAGCTGAAGGTCGGAGAAGGCCGGAGCCAGATCATTGCGTGCATCCAGCAGCGCGCTATCGCTGACGTCCACGGCGACGTAACGGCGAAGCGACCCCGCCTCCCTCAAGGCATCCAGCAGCAGCGGGGTCTTCCTGGACGATCCGGATCCGAGTTCAATCAATGTTTCTGCCGGGCTCGCGGCCGCCATTTCTGGGGCGAAGAGTTCCAGCACTTCACGTTCGGCGCGCGTCGGGTAGTACTCGGGCAGGTTCGTGATGCGCTCGAACAATGCGCTGCCGAGTTTGTCATAGAACCACTTGGGCGGCAGCGTTTTGGGTGACGAGCTGAGACCCGCGCGCACGTCTGCGCGCAGGCTGCGCTCCAGATGGTCCGGGGGAAGGTGATGAATGATGTCGGTGCGGTCGGCGGAGAGGCTCATGGGGCTGCGTGCTCCTTCGTGAGTGCCGGAATGGGACGTACTTCGACGCTGCCTGCGGTGGCGGTCAGGAGGGAACGGTCAGGCACCTGGTGCCAGTCCGGGCCGTCGTCGTATGGTTCGCTGGCGACGACGATGCCCCCGGTGCCGTTTCGCCAAAAGAGGCTGTCCCCGGCGGCTGTGGCGGCGATGGCCATGCCGTCTGTGAGCAGAAAGTTGAATCTGCCCCCAGCCACGGCTGAGACAGCGTTCACCACGTGCATCAGCGCCTCCCCGGCGGCATCGCCGGCGTCAAGCCGCTCCAGAACGAGGGCCCAGAGCAGCGCAGAGTCGACCTGCGCCTCAAGGGCCAGCAGTCGCGATGGCGGGAGTGAAGCGGCCAGTTCTTCCACCGAGTGCGGCCAGCCTTCCACGCGGCCGTTGTGGCTGAAGAGCCAGGGTCCATGCGCATATGGCGCAGCAGCTGACTCCTCAGGCGTCATCCCCGGTGTTGCTGACCTGACGGCTGCCAGTACGGCCCGGCTGGAGGTAACCCGGGCAACGTCGGCGAAGGATCTGTCCGACCAGATCGGGATGGAACGGCGGTAGCGGGCGGGCACAGGATCGTCAGGGGCGTACCAGCCGACACCGAATCCGTCGGCATTGATTGTCCCGTACCGTTGGCGGCGGGGCGCCCACGACTGCTCCAAAAGTCCATGGTCCGGGGCGAACAGCAGCTCGGCCAGCGGCATCGGCTTTCCGATGTAGGCGAAATGACGGCACATGGGCTAGCGACCCTCCACCGGAGTCGCGTCGCGCGCTGTGCGGAATCCGGTAAAAATCTGCCGGCGGATCGGATAGTCCCAGTTTCGGAAAGTGCCCCTGCAGGCGGCGGGATCCGCCGCCCAGGACCCTCCCCGGAGCACCTTGTAGTCGGACCCGAAGAACACCTCGCTGTATTCCGGATACGGGAATGCGGTGAATCCGGGATACGGGCGGAAGTCGCTGGAGACCCATTCCCAGACGTCGCCGATGAGCTGCCGCACTCCAAGCGGCGAGGCCCCCGCGGGAAAGGAGCCTGCCGGAGCCGGGCGGAGGGCAGACCCGCCAAGATTGGCGTAGTGAGGTGCAGGATCCTCGTCCCCCCACGGGTAGCGCCGGGAACGCCCGGACCGGGGATCAAAGCGCGCCGCCTTTTCCCATTCGGCTTCGGTCGGGAGCCGGCGCCCTGCCCAGCGGGCGTAGGCGTCCGCTTCGAACCAGCACACGTGCTGCACCGGCTCATCGTCCGGAACAGGCTCGACGACGCCGAACCTGGTCCTGCTCCAGCCGTCGCCGTCGCGTTCCCAGTACTTGGGAGCCGCCAGCCCGGCGTCCCTGCAGTGATCCCAGCCCTCCGAGGTCCACCAGCGGGAATTCCGGTAGCCGCCGTCGTCTATGAAATGCCGGTAGGCGCCATTGGTCACCGGAACGGTGTCGATCCAGTAGGCGGGCACGTCCACCGAATGGGACGGGCGTTCGTTATCCAGTGCCCACGGTTCCACCGACGTCCCCATGGTGAAAGGCCCTGAAGCCACCAGGACCTCCTTTGGCAGGGCATGCAGGTCCTGGGGTCCGACGCCGGACGCGAACGGTTGACCGTGGAGGACCGGCGTTCCTTTCCGGAGCTGGTGCGTGGCAAGCATTGTTTCGTCGTGCTGCTGTTCGTGCTGGATGATCATTCCGAAGGCGAAACCCCGGTTCACCAGCGGTGAGCCCTCCAAGGGGGTCCGCTCCAGGATGTCGAGCGCCTTGTCGCGCACCTCGGCGATGTATTTCCGTGACTCCTGCGGCGATAGCAGCGGCAGCGTCGTGCGGCTGCTTCGCGGATGCTGGAACGCGTCGTACATCTGGTCGAGATCGCACCGCAGCGGTTCCATCTTGCCGACGTCACGTACGAGCCAGAGTTCCTCCTGGCTGCCTACATGTGCCAGGTCCCAGACCAGAGGTGACATGAGCGGTGAGTGCTGCTTTAGCAGATCTTCGTCGTCACAGTCGGTCAGCGCATGGGTTCGGTTCCGGGCCCTTTCCAGCCCGTCGGCGATGAAGGTCCTGAGAGTTTCGGGATCGGCAGGGGCTCCGGGAAGGTCACTCCGCATTGTCGTCCTCCTCGTCAGGCTCTGGTCGGGCAAACCAACTGCCGGTTCTTCGCCACACGTCCAGCCGCTCCTGCGCCGGGCACCGGCCACGCGCCGTATGACGTTCCACGAACTGTTCGGCCCGCCTGCGGGTTGTGGCGTCGGCTCCTAACCGGGGCAACGCCATCAGGGCGGCCTCGGCGCAGGCGGTGGCAGCGGCGGCGAGTACGGGATTCGTCAGCCCGTCGCGGGCGGCAGTTCTCATCGGATCGGTCAGCGCAGCAAGCGGTTCGCAGGCGTCTGCGGCAAGATCGGCAGCAATTTCGTCGTCCATAAGCGCTGTGACGATCGCCGTGACCGGCTCCCAGTCATGACCTGCCTGCGCGTCGATCACCCTGAGCTCCATGAATCCGCGTGGCCGCACAGGCGGGAAAAGGGTTGTCAGGTGGTAATTCAGGTCAGCCAGCGTTGCGGGCCTGGGTCCCCTCCCCTGCAGCCAGTCCCGCATCGTCAGCTCCCGCGGCGGATCCCAGCATGCCTCCTCTGACGGGATGCACAGAACGAGAGCGTCGAGTGCGTAGCGCGCCCACGCCTGGCGCGGATCCTCCGAACGAGGGACGGCACTGGTCCTCGTCGGGTCAATGTCCAGCCAAGTGCGCTGCCGGTTGCTGTGCCATCCGCTCGGGATGCCGTGAAGGAAAGGCGAATTGGCGAACATCGCGACGAAAACCGGAAGGAGATTATGCAGGCGATGCCAGCGTTGCACTGCACCGGTGGACCCCGGAGTGTCGAATCCGGCTTCCAGCGAAATCTGGAGGGAAGCCGTGGAGCACATCATGGTTCGTCCGGCTGGGCCGAAACGGTCGAAGTGTCGTTCCATTGACGCATACCGCGGATGCGCCAATGACCGCACAGCCGGCCGGCCGGGGTCCACGGCCATGGGTCCGAAGCAAAGACCAGCCTTTGAGAGCCGGGCCGCAACGGCTGCAAGGTCTGTCCGGGTCGCTGCGACAAGAGCCGGAAGACCGGGGGCACAGGCGGAGCTCACCTCCAGTTGGCCCCCTGGTTCAAAGGTGATGACCCCACCGCCGGGCAGCGGCCCGGGAGATGCCGCCATGGCCGCGCTCAACCGTGCCACCGGAACCGGGATCTGTGGATCCACAACGTCGTGTACCACTCGCTCGACCTCCACGCCGGCAGCGCCCGGCGGTCCGGTCTTGAAACACACGGAGGCCACATACACCTCGGCCTCGGACTCGGAAAGCGGGCGAATGTCGCGCCCTGCCTGCAAAGCGGAATTCACGCGGCGCTCCTTCGACGGCGGTAGTCTTCTGGCGGCAAGCTAAACAGCCCCCTTTTGGCCTTGTCAACGGTCTGGCCACCGGAATCCGCCAACGTCGGCGCGGCTAGAACACGTCTTCGGGGTCGACGGTGGACGTCGCGTACTCCGGTCGCCCGCGGGGCCGATAGGTTTGGATGGTGATGCCCCGGGACGTGGACCGCGAGCTGACCAGTTCGAGCGCGATGTCGGGACCGGTTTCGGGGAACAGCCGTGTTCCCTGGCCGACGACGACGGGATAGGTGACCAGGTCGAGCTGGTCAACCAGGTCATTGGCCAGCAGCCATCTAACGAGGGCACCGCTGCCCGGCACCAGCAACTCGCCGTCGTGATTCGCCTTCAGTTCAGCGATGGCCGTGGCAACGTCGCCCTGCAGGACAGTCGTGCCCGCCCACCGCGGGTCGGCCAGAGTGGTCGACACCACGTACTTGGGGCGGCTGTTCAGCGCGGCGGCAATCGGGTTCGCGTCCGGGTTGGGCATCACTCCCCAGTACCCTGCAAAGATCTCGTACGTCCGGCGGCCAAAGAGGAACGCATCCGCCCCGCCGTAAACCTGGTTGAGATAGTCCCCTGCTTCGGCGTCGAGAAGCGGTATCGCCCATCCGCCGCGGTCGAAGCCGCCGCTGCGGTCCTCGTCGGGTCCGCCCAACCCCTGCATGACGCCGTCAACCGAGACGTTGGTCGTGGTGGTCAACCTCATGTCTTGTCACCTCGTCGGACAACGGCCGCGGACCCCTGACGGATCTGCGCTGGTTGCTACAGACAAGCACACTTGCGGTAGCCGCGCGAGGGCGAAATGGGCACCGGGCCCAGCTGGCCGGTGGCTAGGATGTGCATGTGAAGCAGCAAACCCATAAGTGGCAGGCCTCCTCCAGCACGTCCGAGCCGTCCCCAGGAGTCTTTTTCGTCGAGGGACCGGCATCAAACTGGATCGTGGTCCGCGACGAGACCGGATTCATGATCATCGACAGCGGTTACCCGTCCGACCGTCCGCTGGTCCTTGAATCCATCCGCCGTCTGGGACTGCGGCCGACGGATGCCCGGGCCATGCTCATCACGCACGGCCACGTGGACCACACCGGTTCGGCGGCCTACTTCTCCGAAACCTATGGCACGCCCATCCTGTGCGCGCCGGAGGAGCTGGCCCACGTCCAAGGGAGGGAAAAGCACCAGGTCACGTTCGGCCAGGTCATCATCCGCGCCTGGCGGCCCCGCGTGTTCCGCTGGATGGTCCATGTCATCAGGTCGGGAGCCCTCAAGGCGAAGCCCGCAACGGGGGCCCAGGCCTGGACCGCCGACGTGTTGAGAAACCTTCCCGGCAAGCCGGAAGCCGTGCTGCTGCCGGGGCACACACCGGGCAATGTCGCGATCCTGCTTCCTGAAGCCGGGGCGATAGCGGTGGGTGATTCGTTCGTCAGCGGCCATCCGCTGAGCCGGACAGCCGGACCGCAGATGCTGCACCCCATGTTCCACACCGATCCCGCACAGGCGCTCGCGGCGACCCATCGCCTGGACGAAATCGACGCCTCGGTGGTGCTGCCGGGCCATGGCGGTGTTCTCCGCAGGTCTCTTAGCGACGCACTGGAAACGTTGCGCGGACAGGCGTCGGCGTCGAATCCCGAAGCCGCCTGAGCATCTCCGGGCGTTGCCGCTATGAATAACGGCCCGGATCGCATAAAATGAACGACGTTCATTTATTTGGTCGGGCCCAAGGGGTCAGGCCAACGCCGTTCGAAGCGAAGGAGCCACCGACAGTGACGCCGGGGACAGCTGCAGGAAGCACACATGATGCCCGCGACCTCATAGGGACAGAGGTGAGGGTGGAACGGGCCGGAACGGTCATCCGAGTGGGCTACGTGGAAACCGCCACGCCCTCGGGAGAGCTGTTCTGGATCAGGGCCAACGGGTGTGAGCCCCGTGAACTGTTCGGTTCGGCGCTGGGCCACACGATTGTCCCTGCATCGGAACCCGGCCAGGTGGCCGGCTAAACCCCCGCCGCCTGTCACCTACGGGGTTGCGCCCTAGGAACCGGAACCAGCAGGAGCGGCACGGCTGTCCACCTCGGCAGTCAGCCGGTCGATCCGCTCAACTGCGGCGTCAAGGTCCCCGACTGTCGACCATAAGGCCGGCTGCTCGTTACGAATCTGTTCAAGCGTGCGCCCTGCGGAGGTGAGCGCAGCGAGATCGAAACTCACATTGGTACGGGCACCGGTCACCGCTGCCCGCAGGGCCCCGAAGGCGACGACGACGTCGGCAACCAGGGCCGAATTACCATTGGACGCCAGCCACTCCAGGTCCCCAATGGCATCGATGGCGTGCTCGCCGAGCACGGCAGAGGCCTTGGCGGCATCCACGGACGCCCGGCGTATCGCATCCTCCCGTTCCGGCCCCGGTTCCAGCCGGAAGGCGGCGCCGAAAGCCTGGGACGCTGAGGCGTCCTCGTCGGCCAGCCGAAGGGCGGCTTCCCGCAGCGAATGCACCCGAGCGTGAACATCAGCAAGTTCCTGCCGCTGGTGCCTGTCAGCTTCCGTATATCCGGCGACCATGGATGCCAGTGACGCGGCGATGGCAAGCATCACGCCCGCCCCGGCGCCGCCGCCTGGGGAACCAACGGACTCCGCCAAAGCCCGCGTCCAATCCTCAACTGTCGACCGCCGAGTCGTAACTGACTTCGAATCATCGCTCATGGCACCAGTCTGCCCGAAGCCCCCGCTACATTGTCAGGACGACGGGCCAGCCGGGAACGAAACGTGCGGCGCATTGGACCGGAAACCGAAAACGTACAAACCTATTTGGGTTCCGTTACATATTTCGGCGAATCCCGGCTCGATAGCATGAGGTGACCGGACAGAGCCGTCCGGGTGGATCGACGCAGAAGGAAGCTCATGCCCGCGGTAACGGTGGACGATATCCTTTCGGATTTCCCGCTGGGTTTCGCCACCCTCATCCTGCGACCCGCCCCTGACCGATCGGGCATCGAACGGTTCTTGATCGTCGACGCTGATGATGAAACGTCCGACGCCGGCGCAGCCTTTGTCCTGCTGATCGGCGTCCGCGGCCGCTCGGCTTTGCCCGCGTTGCGACGGCTCCTGAAGAACCCGCCGCAGGTTGTCGCGGTCAAGGGGACCCGCGAGGAGCTGACCGACGCCGAAGAACTGCTGGCCGCAGCGGGCAGCGGGCTGCTGCTGGTGGACCCGGCTGCCGATTGGGACCGGCTGCTGTCAATCGCCAAGGACCGGATCCAGCCGCGCAGTTACCAGAGCGAAGTGCTGACACTGCTGGAAGAGGACCTGTTCGCCATCGCCCAGACCACTGCACGGCTGACCTCCAGCCACGTGGTTATCGAGGACGCCGCCAACAAGGTCCTGGCCTACTCCACCGTCTCGAACGACATCGACGAACTGCGCAAGGCATCCATCCTGACCCGGCGCGGCCCCAGGAAATACGAACTGCTGCTCAAGGACCTCGGCGCCTACCGCGAACTGCACAGAACCCGGCTGCCTGTGCGTGTGCCGGCCCGGCCGCAGGACGGACTGCGCGAACGCGTGGCCATCACGCTGTTTGCCGGTGACCGGATCATGGGCTACATCTGGCTTCAGGAGACCGGGGACGGATTCGGCGCGGATGTAGACTACGTGCTGACGGGATCCGCAGCCCGGGCCTCCGCCGAGCTGATCCGGCACCGCAACCAGCAGTCGGTGCACATGCGCGAAGACCGTATTGCCAGGATCCTGTCCGGCCCCGCGGAGGCTGCCGCCAGTGCCCACAGCGGGAAAATTCCGGCGGAACGGCCAGCGGCACTCATCCTGATCGGAATGTCCGGCGCGGACACGCAGGCTGATGATGCCGCACTGAAGCACGGCGAACTCGCCAGTCTGGCGTCCATCCACGCCGCCGCTTACAAGGCATGCGCCGTCGTCGGGCAATTCAAGGGCGATACTGCGGTGATCGTTCCGGGGCTCCAGTCCACTGCGGCGGAACCCGGGCTGCGGAGCCTGGCCGAATCCATCATCCGGGACGCCGGCAAACACCTGGGCATCAGCCCCTTTGCCGCCGTCGGCCCGGTGGCACCGGATCTGCTGACTCTCCACTCGGTTACCCCGATCACCGAGGCCCTGCTGGATTGCGTTAGCGCCTCCCCTGACACCACCGTGGCCACGGTGGCTGACTTCGAGGGAGAAATCCTCTTCCGTGACGCCGTCCGGAATTTTCTGTCCTCGACGTTCCGTCACCGCAGCCTCTCCACTCTTTTGCGGGACGACGGCGACCTCGCAGAAACCTTGCTTGTGTACTTCGAAGCCTCGCTCGACGTGGCCGAATGCGCGAAACGCATGGCACTGCACAAGAACACCGTCTACTACCGGATCAGCAAGGCTTCCCGGGTCACGGGCCTGGACTTTGGCAATCCACGTGATGCACTGGTGGCCCTGCTGCATATTCAGGAATGGGCCGCCATCCATAAAGACCTTCGAGGCAGGAAATGACCACGACACTCGATGCACCGCCCTTGGGCCCGATGCTCGATGACATCGTCCGCAGCCATAGACCGCAAAGGGAAGCCGGCTCTGTTCCGGCCAACATCCCGTCTTTGGCGGCGGTTCCGTTCAGCAGATTCGGAATAGCTGTGGCCACCGCGGCCGGAGAGATCTTCACCTCAGGGGACGCCGATGTCCCCTTCTCCATCCAGAGCATCTCCAAGGTGTTCACCCTGGCTATGGCCCTGCGCCGCGACAGTTCCGGAGCGCTGTGGTCGCGGGTGCTGCGCGAACCGTCCGGCTCCGCCTTCAACTCCCTGGTCCAGCTGGAAGTGGAACACGGCATCCCGCGGAACCCGTTCATCAACGCCGGCGCCCTGGTGGTCACCGACCGTCTGATGGAAGAGACGCCCGACGCCGCCACCGCGGTCCTGCGCTTCCTCACCGGACAAACGGGGGAACCAGGGCCGTTCATCGACGAGGCAGCCGCGGTCAGTGAGCTTTCCAACAGCAGCCGCAACCTGGCCCTGGCCCACTTCCTCAAAGACTTCGGCAACCTCAGGCAGTCCGCCGAGGCCGTCGTGGAAAACTACGTCCGCCAGTGCTCCATCATGATGACCTGCGCGGAATTGGCCAGGGCCGGGCTCTTCCTCGCCCGGGAAGGTCGCGGAACGTCGGGAACCGTGGTGTCCCGGAGCGAGGCGAAACGCATTGGGTCCATCATGCTGACCTGCGGCATGTACGATGCGGCAGGCGAATTCGCCTACCGGGTAGGACTGCCAGGAAAAAGCGGCGTGGGTGGCGGCATCCTGGTCATTGTCCCGGGCCACTGCGCCATCTCCGTCTGGAGTCCCCGCCTGGACGCAAAAGGCAATTCCCTGGCGGGCAGCGCCGCGCTCGCCGATCTTTCGGACCGCACCGGCTGGTCTGTTTTCTAAGCGTTTCCCGCACTTTCCTGTTCCACCTTCAGTTAGATCTTCAACCGGTCGAAAGGATCACCCATGTCCAACAACCCCAATGACGAGGTTGCTCAGTACGACGCTGACGGCGGCCATGCGCATGCCACCGAAAATCTTCTTCACGCCGAGGACAAGGGCTACCACAAGAGCCTGAAGCCGCGGCAGATCCAGATGATCGCCATCGGCGGTGCGATCGGCACCGGCCTGTTCCTCGGCGCCGGCGGCCGGCTCAACGCCGCCGGCCCGTCCCTGGTCATCGCCTACGCCGTCTGCGGCTTCTTCGCCTTCCTGATCCTGCGCGCCCTCGGCGAACTGGTCCTGCACCGGCCCTCCTCGGGCTCGTTCGTCTCCTACGCCCGCGAATTCTTCGGCGAAAAGGCAGCCTTCGTCTCCGGCTGGTTCTACTGGATCAACTGGGCCACCACCACCATCGTGGACATCACCGCCGCCGCCCTCTACATGAACTTCTTCGGCAACTACATCCCCTGGATGGCCGACGTCCCCCAGTGGGTCTGGGCCCTGACCGCCCTCATCGTCGTCCTGGGCCTGAACCTCGTCTCGGTCAAGGTCTTCGGCGAAATGGAATTCTGGTTCGCCATCATCAAAGTCGCCGCCCTCGTCGCGTTCCTGCTGATCGGCACCTACTTCGTCATCTTCGGCACCCCGGTCCCCGGCCAGGAAACCGGCTTCAGCCTGATCACCGACAACGGCGGCATCTTCCCCAACGGCCTGCTGCCCATGATCATCCTCATGCAGGGCGTCCTGTTCGCCTACGCCTCCATCGAACTCGTCGGCACCGCCGCCGGCGAAACCGAAAACCCGGAAAAGATCATGCCCAAGGCCATCAACTCCGTGGTCTTCCGCATCGCCGTGTTCTACGTCGGCTCCGTCATCCTGCTCGCCCTGCTCCTGCCCTTCACCTCCTACCAGAAGGGCGTCAGCCCCTTCGTGACGTTCTTCGGCTCCATCGGCATCCAGGGCGTGGACGTCATCATGAACCTCGTCGTCCTCACCGCCGCCCTGTCCTCCCTCAACGCCGGCCTCTACTCCACCGGCCGGATCCTGCGCTCCATGTCCGTCGCCGGCTCCGCCCCCAAGTTCGCCCAGCGCATGAACAAGGCCGGCGTCCCCTACGGCGGCATCGCCATCACCGCCGGCGTCTCCCTGCTCGGCGTCCCGCTGAACTACCTCGTCCCGTCCCAGGCATTCGAGATCGTCCTGAACATCGCCTCCGTCGGCATCATCGTCACCTGGGCCACCATCGTCCTGTGCCAGATCCAGCTCAAGCGCTGGGCCGACAAGGGCTGGCTCAAACGACCCTCGTTCCGGATGTTCGGCGCACCCTACACCGGCTACCTCTCCCTGCTGTTCCTGGTCGGCGTGCTGGTCATGGTCTTCATCGACTCACCCCTGACCCTTCTGGTCACCCTCATCGCCATCGCCCTCATGGTCGCCGGCTGGTACGCCTGCCGCAAACGCATCCACGAAATCGCCGAAGCCCGCGAAGGCTTCACCGGCCTGTCCCCCGTCATCGCCAACCCGACCCCCATCAAATAAAGATCCGCAGCTTTACACACACCCGCCCGCCGAATAGCCAAAGAAAGCACATGACAACAGAGTCTCAGTCCACCCTGACCGCCACCGACAACCGCCCCGATCTTGACCGAGCCCAAGGACAGGAGTTCCGCCAGACTGGCCCCGAGAGCGTGCCTGCAGGACCGCGCCCGGTCCTGAAATCCGCCGGGCATGTGATCGTTGATTCGCTCGCGGCCCATGGCGTGGAGCGCACCTATGTGGTTCCCGGTGAAAGCTTCCTTGACGTCCTGGACGGCCTGCACAGCTCCGATATTGAAACCATCGTGTGCCGGCACGAGGGCGGGGCGGCGTACATGGCAGAGGCTGACGGCAAAATGAACCAGCGACCCGGGGTGGCGATGGTCACCCGGGGCCCAGGTGCAGCCAACGCGCACGTGGGGCTGCACACGGCCTGGCAGGACTCGACGCCGATGCTGCTGTTCGTGGGTCTGATTCCGTTCGCGCACCGGGACCGCGAGGCGTTCCAGGAGTTCGACATCAAAGCATGGTTCGATACCGGCGCCAAACGCGTCATGGTCCTTGACCACGCGGAGCGGGCATCCGAAATTGTGGCTGAGGCCATGTTTGCCGCTATGAGCGGGCGGCCGGGGCCAGTGGTGGTGGGCCTGCCGGAGGACATCCTCCGGGACCTGATTGATCCGACGCTGCACCCGGCCATCCCGGTGGCGGGCGGCGGCATGAGCAGCAACGACGTCGAGGCACTGAAGGCTGCACTGGCTTCGTCCAACAAGCCGCTGTTCGTGACGGGCGGCAACGACTGGACCCAGTCCGCAGCTGATCAGCTGACCGCCTGGCTGGAGCGGCACCAGATTCCCGCCGCCGCTGAATGGCGCACCCAGGGAACAGTCTCCTTTGACTCCCCGTCCTATGTGGGCCCCATCGGGTATGGCCGCCCGCGCCCCACCTACGACCTGCTGGAGGAAACCGACCTTCTCGTCTTTGTGGGCACTGTCCCGGGAGACGTGATTACGGACGGATTCGTCTGCCGGCAGGACTGGAGCAAGAAGAACTTCCTGGTCACCATCGACCCCGCACTGCGCGGCCGTTCGGGCCCCGTCTCGCGGCAGATCCTGGCGAAACCCGAGGCCTTCGTCCGCGACCTCGCCGGCATCGATCTGCAGGTGAAGGAGGAGTGGAAGGCGTGGACAGGCCGGATGAGGGCGGAGCAGGAGTCGTTCGCCGCGCTTCCCTCGTCCATCCCCGTCCCCGGGCCGGCCAGGATGGACACCCTGATGGCACACCTGGTCCCCAAGCTGCCGGAGGATGCCCTGGTGACGTTCGGGGCGGGCGAGCACACTAACTGGGCGCACCGGTACTTCCCCACCCGCCGGTACGCCTCAATGATCAGCGCCCGGAACGGCTCCATGGGCTATTCCATCCCTTCGGCCGTCGCGGCGTCACTTGCTGAACCGCGGCGCCGCGTGGTCACTGTTGCCGGCGACGGCGAGTTCCTTATGAACGGCCAGGAACTCGCCACAGCCGCCCAGTACGGTGCCACGCCGCTGGTCATCGTCGTGGACAACCAGGAGTACGGCACCATCCGCACCCACCAGGAGCGGCACTATCCCGAACGCGTGTCCGGCACCCAGCTGAAGAATCCGCACTTCGGCATGATGGCCACCGCCTTTGGTGGCTTCGGCATTACAGTTACCGAGGACAAGGACATTCCGGCCGCCTTGGATGCGGCGTTGGCCGCCATCGAGGAGGACGGTGTCTTCGCCCTCATCCACCTCGTGGTGGAACAGCGGGTCAAGGCCTACCAGGCCACCGCCTGACAGAAAACGGACGACGGCGGGACCTCCCGCCGTCGTCCCCCGGAGAACTTTTCTGATCCGGCTACCGGTAGACGCGCACCCAGTCGACGATCATCTGGGTCTGATTGGTGACGGTTCCGTCCGGGAACCAGTCGAGCTGGAGCGTCTGATGCATGCCCACGGTCGGCAGGTGGGACGGATTCGTATCGATGTACCACGGGACGCCGTCGATATAGCCGGTGATTCCGGTCCGGGTCCACTCAACGGCGTAGTTGTGCCACTGGGTAAGGTCGATGGCCTTAGCCGCCCGCGTCTGATAGTTGGACCGCGTGCAGGCGTAATGCAGGCTGAACTTGATCACGTTGACGTTGCCCAGCGCCTCCGCATAGTCAACCTCGGCGCAGTTCGGCGAGTTGTTGTCATTGGGCCACAGCAGCACCACCGGGTGGTACTCCACATCCCGCACAGTGGTTCTCATCCTGGTTTCCCAGCGGCCGTACTTCTGCTGGGCGAACCTGGCGGACATCCCGCCGGTGGTGCCATTGGCGTCGCCGGTGATGAAGGCCGCCCCGTAAATAACCTTCAGCGCCTTCGGGCTGCGGATCCCGTTGCCGTTATGGCCCACGCTGTCATACACCTTCCACTTCAGCGGGTTGGGCGCTCCCAGATAGTTGAACTCGTCTCCGGCCACCACCGGACCCCAGTTGCGCAGGACTGCGGCCTGCACGTTCGGCACGACAGTCGCTGCGAGTGCCCCGTCCATCGTTCCCACGGAGTAGTCTCCGTTCAGGTTAACTGCCGCAACATTCAACGTAACGGCAGCGATGATTGCCGTTGCCAGCCTTCTTCTCCACAGCATGACCTCACCTCGGTTTGCAGCCTTCGCAGCGCCCCGCCCAACGCATCCTGTTAATTACCCTGCCCACAGGGTACTGATACTTCTTGGAAAAACCTTGGGGTGCTGGGTGGGCCGGCTGTCCGGGGAACTACCCGCCGTCGTAAGCCCGCCGGAGTTCGGCGATCTCCAGCTTCTGCATTCCCAGCATGGCCTGGACGGCACGCTGGGCGCCGGCCGGGTCAGGCCCGTTGATCAGCTGGCTGAGAACTTTCGGCACTATCTGCCACGAAACACCGTACCTGTCCTTGAGCCAGCCGCACTGGCTTTCACTGCCGCCGTCCGTGAGGGAGTTCCAGTAGCGGTCAACCTCTTCCTGCGAGCCGCAGCCCACCACGAAGGACACCGCCTCACTGAAGGAGAACGCCGGTCCCCCGTTCAAGGCCTGGAAAGCCTGGCCCTCGATTTCAAATTCGACGGCGACGGCCTGGCCCGCCGGGCCGGGGCCGCCCTCACCGAAGCGTGAGACGCTGGTGATCGAGGCATTGTCGAAGACGGACACGTAGTATTCGGCCGCTTCCTCCGCCTGGTTATCGAACCACAGGCAGGGTCTTATTTTCTGCACGCCGCTCTCCTCCTTCGCGGGGCCGGCCGGTTTGCTGACGTTTGCTTACGCGGGCGTACCGCCGTCGGACGTGTGGCTCACCAGACCGACGGTGTTTCCTTCACTGTCCCTGATGAACGCCATCCATTCATCTGTACCCGCCGGGCCGAGCCGCGCATCATCGTGATGGAAAATCACGTGCGGCGCGCCGACCACCTCCACTCCCGCGGCCTCCAGTTCCGCTACGCGTGACCGCACGTCCGGGACCTCAAGGTAGACCACCGACGACGGCGCTCCCCGCTCCAGCAGGAGCCGGACGCCGTCGAGATCGAAGAACAGCAGTCCCGGCGGCTCGAAGACCGCCGCCGGAGCGGTGCCCAGCAGGGCGGAGTAGAACTCCGCCGCCCGGTCAAGGTCCTCGGCATGCTGGGCAATCTGGATGAGCTTCACCAGGCCTCCTTCAAGCCGCGCGCATTGGTTCTGCCTGACATCGTCACGGCATATTCCCGTCGGGGCAAGACCTGCCAAAAACGGATAGGCTCGGAAGCATGCCTTCCACGACAGACCGTTCCGGAACACGGGCGGTTCCGGCCCTGACGGCCGCCGCAGCTGCGGCCGATTTCATCCTCATCCTGACCTTCGCCGCCATCGGCCGCGATGCCCATGCGCGGGGTGAATCAGTGACGGGAATCCTGGCCACGGCCTGGCCATTCCTGGCCGGCGCAGCCGTCGCCTGGCTGCTGCTGCGGGTCTGGCGGCGGCCCCTGGCGCTGTGGCCGGCCGGGGTGGCTGTCTGGCTCGGCAGTGTGGCCATCGGAATGGCGCTGCGCGCGCTCACGGGACAAACCGTGGTGCTGCCGTTTGTGATCGTGGCCCTGCTGAGCCTAGCGGTTTTCCTCCTCGGCTACCGCCTCATCGTCGCCGTAGTCCTCCGCCTGCGCGGACGCCGCCGCGCCTGAGTCCATGTACTAGGCTGGCAGCACAGCTCAACAGATCCGGAAGGGTTCACAGTGATCACCGCATTCGTCCTGATCAAGACAGACGCCTCGCGCATTCCCGAGACGGCCGAGGAAATATCCGCCATGGAGGGCATCAGCGAGGTCTACTCCGTGACAGGGGAATGGGACCTGATCGCCGTTGCACGCGTGGCCCAGCACGAAGACCTCGCAGATGTCATCGCCGACAAGCTGTCCAAGGTGCCCGCCGTCGTGCACACCACCACCCATATTGCCTTCCGTGCCTACTCGCAGCACGACCTCGATGCCGCCTTCGCGCTGGGGTTCGAGGAATAGCAGCCCATATTTCGCTGTCTAACGACGGAGGGGCCAGGCACCTGCAGGTGCCTGGCCCCTCCGTCGTTGGCTGCCTTAGGGCTTGTTCGGTACCTTATGCCTGCGAGAGGCTGACCCACTTCTCAAGGACGGCAGCGGCTGCGCCTGAGCCGATGGACTCCGCGGCCCGGTCCAGGGCAAGCTTCATGCGGTCCGTGAGCGGACCGTCGGCCTGCAGGTCGTACGCCACCAGGCCCGCCGCGGCGTTCAGCAGGACCGCGTCCCTCACCGGGCCCGTTTCTCCGGCCAGGACATTGCGGACGACGGCGGCATTCGCCTGTGCGTCCCCGCCGCGAAGCTGCTCCACGGTCGCCTGACGGATCCCCAGGTCCTGGGGCGAGAAAGTCTGTTCGGTCACTTCGCCGCCGCGGATCTCCCATACTGTTGACGGTCCGGTGGTGGTCAGTTCGTCCAGGCCGTCGCTTCCCCGGAACACCAGGCCGCGGCTGCCGCGGCGCGCCAGGACGCCTGCCACCAGCGGCGCCATGCGGGCATTCGCCACACCTACTGCGGAGGCCTGCACCCGGGCGGGGTTGGTGAGGGGGCCCAGGAAGTTGAAGGCTGTGGGGATCGCGAGTTCACGCCTGGGAACCGCGGTGTGCCGGAAGGACGGGTGGAAGACCTGGGCGAAGCAGAAGGTGATGCCAGCTTCCTCGGCGTTCCGTGCGACGTCCGCTATGGGAAGGTCGAGCCGCACCCCCAGCGCTTCCAGGACGTCCGCCGATCCCGACGACGACGACGCCGCCCGGTTGCCGTGCTTAACCACCTTTGCGCCCGCGCCGGCACAGACCAGCGCCGCCATGGTGGAGATGTTCACAGTGTTGAGTTGGTCACCACCGGTGCCCACGATGTCCAGCTTTTCACCGGAGATGGAGATCGGATTGGCATGGGACACCATGGCGTCAACGAGGCCGGCGATCTCCTCCACGGTCTCGCCCTTGGCGCGTAACGCCACGAGGAAACCGGCGATCTGGACGGGCGTTGCGGCCCCCGACATGATGGTGTCCATGGCCCAGGACGTACTGTCCGCACTCAGGTGTTCGCCGTTCAACAGTGCCGAGATGAGGCGCGGCCAGGTGTTGCCTGCCGCCGGTGCCGATACCTGTGAAGTCACCTCCTGATGCTATCGAGGTGCCCGTCGCAAAGACCAATATGAACGTCCCCGGGAACTTTTCAGCGCGATTTCGCGTCTTTGTAGAAAAAGTCTCCGCAAAAGGCGGTTTGCGTTGGGCAAGCCGAAGTTTTACAGACATAATGTCTATGTGACATCTGCGACCCATGCCCCCAGTACCCCTGCGCACCCCACGCTGAACCGCCCGAACATGGTCTCCGTCGGGACCGTCGTCTGGCTCTCCAGCGAGTTGATGTTCTTCGCCGGTCTCTTCGCCATGTACTTCACACTCCGGTCCACTTCCGGGCAGATGTGGGCGGAAGAGACGGCCAAGCTCAACTTCCCCTTTGCGCTTGTTAACACGATCGTCCTCGTGGCAAGTTCCTTCACTTGCCAGATGGGCGTATTCGCCGCCGAAAGGCTCCAGCCGCGACGCAGCGGCAGGCCGCTCCAGTTCACCCGCTGGGGCATGAACGAATGGTTCACCCTGACCTTCCTCATGGGCGCATTCTTCGTTGCCGGCCAGACCACGGAATACGCCATGCTGGTCTCCGAGCACGTGTCGCTGTCCTCCAACGCCTACGGCTCCGCCTTCTACATGACCACCGGCTTCCACGGCCTGCACGTCATCGGCGGCCTGGTCGCGTTCCTGCTCATCATGGGCCGCTCCTTCGCCGCCAAGAAGTTCGGTCACTTCGAGGCGACCTCGGCCATTGTCACCTCTTACTATTGGCACTTCGTGGACGTCGTGTGGATCGGCCTCTTCCTGGTCATCTACGTCCTCCAGTAGTCCAGACTTTTCTCCCTCTTCTCCAAGAGAACGAATTTCAAGAAGCGGCTCACGGAGCCGACGCACGATCGAATAAAGGAACCACCACGTGAAGGCACTCTCGCAGAAGCGACGTCACCCACTGGCAGCAATAGCCCTGCTGTTGATGGGCCTCCTCCTCACTGGTGGGCTGTACGCCGTTGCCACTACCGTCAACGAGGCCAAAGCCAGCACTGCAGAGTTCACCGCCAGCGATACGCAGGAAGGCCAGAAGCTCTTCGAAGCCAACTGCGCCACCTGCCATGGCATGGGTGCCAGCGGAACGCAGGATGGTCCCTCACTGGTTGGCGTCGGCGCCGCCGCTGTTGACTTCCAGGTCGGCACCGGACGCATGCCCATGCAGATGAATGGCCCCCAGGCCTACAAGAAGCCGGCCCAGTTCAACGACACCCAGACCCACCAGCTGGCCGCATACGTAGCCTCGCTGGGTGCAGGTCCGGCCATCCCGGCCGACGAATACCTGGATGAGAAGGGCAACGCCGCCGAAGGTGGCGAGCTGTTCCGCGTGAACTGCGCCATGTGCCACAACGCTGCGGCAGCCGGTGGCGCACTCACCCGCGGCAAGTTTGCCCCGGCCCTGGCCGACGTCACGGGCAAGCACATCTACGAAGCCATGGCGACCGGACCGCAGAACATGCCGGTGTTCAATGACTCGAACATCTCCCCTGAAGGCAAGCGCGACATCATCACCTTCCTGAAGCAGATTGAAGCCAACGGTTCCCCGGGCGGCGCAGACCTGGGTGCACTTGGTCCTGTTTCTGAGGGCCTGTTCGTGTGGATCGCCGGCCTGGGCGTCATCATCGCCTTCACCATCTGGCTGACGTCCCGCTCGTCATAGCCACACCAGGCACAACAAGAACGTCCTGCTGATTACACAGCAGGTTTGGAACTGAACATAACTCGGCAAAGGCCGAGACGAGAGAAGGATGAGGCGAATCATGGGCAACCATAGTGACGGCAGTCCGAACCACTCGGGCACCGTAGCTACGGCTGGTCAGCATGAGGTGGAGAAATTCCAGGATCCTGGAATTCCCCCGCACCGCTTGCGCCTGGCTGACACGGACCCGAAAGCCGCCAAGCGGGCAGAACGGCAGGTTGCTGCTCTGTTCGCAACCTCAGTCATTGGCACGGTGGTCTTCCTGGTGGCGTACTTCGCCATCGACCTGGGAGACGACTCCAGCATTGCCACCATCCGGCTGCAGAATGCGCTGCTCGGCATTGGCACGGCGTTCGCCATGCTTGGCATCGGCACGGGTATCGTGCACTGGGCCAAGGCTCTGATGCCGGACCACGAAGTCTCCGAGGAACGCCACGCGATCCGCGAGGAGGACGACCGCCAGGCTGCGGTCCGCATCGTGGACGACATCGTGGAGGAAACGGGCATCAAGCGCCGTCCCCTCATCCGGAACACCCTGCTTGGCGCCATGGCACTGGCACCCCTGCCGGCCATCGCCATCTTCGGTGACCTCGGACCGCGCCCGGACGACAAGCTGGCGCACACGATGTGGGCCCCCCAGGACGGCAAGCTCAAGCGACTCACCCGCGACCCCGATGGAACCCCCATCAAGGCCTCGGATGTCACCATCGGTTCCGCCTTCCACGTGATCCCGGAAGGCCTCAACGAACTGCACGAGGGCAAGCTGAACGAAAAGGCCAAGGCCGTCGTTCTCCTGATGCGCCTCGACCCCGCGTCGCTGAACCCCTCCGCGGGACGCGAAAACTGGGGCTACAACGGCATCGTTGCCTACTCCAAGATCTGCACCCACGTCGGTTGCCCTGTTGCCCTCTACGAGCAGCAGACGCACCACCTGCTGTGCCCGTGCCACCAGTCAACCTTCGACCTGACCCAGGAATGCAAGGTTATCTTTGGCCCGGCCAGCCGCCCGCTCCCCCAGCTGCCCATCGCAGTTGACGATGAGGGCTACCTGGTCGCCACCAGCGACTTCAAAGAACCTGTAGGACCAAGTTACTGGGAGCGTGATGAGCATGAGCGCAGCATCAACAGCTGAAGCCCCCGCCTACGTAGCCAACACCAAAGTCGGACGTTTCACTGATTTCGTCGACGAGCGCGTCGGCGGGTCGGGAATCCTCCGCGAATTCGGCCGCAAGGTATTCCCGGACCACTGGTCCTTCATGTTTGGCGAGGTGGCGCTGTATTCCTTCGTCATCCTGCTCCTGTCGGGAACGTTCCTGACGTTCTTCTTCGATCCGTCGATGGCCGAGACGCACTACGCCGGCTCCTACACGCCGCTGAAAAACGTCGAAATGTCCGTCGCCTACAGCTCCTCGCTGGACATCTCCTTCGACGTCCGCGGCGGTCTGTTCATGCGCCAGGTCCACCACTGGGCAGCGCTGCTGTTCGTGGCCTCCGTTGCGGTGCACATGCTCCGTGTGTTCTTCACCGGCGCGTTCCGCAAGCCCCGTGAGATGAACTGGGTGGTGGGCGGTGTCCTGCTGATCCTGGCCATGGCTGCCGGCTTCACCGGTTACTCGCTCCCCGATGACCTGCTGTCCGGTAACGGCCTGCGCATCATCGACGGCGTCATCAAGTCGATCCCCGTGATCGGCACGTACATCTCCTTCTTCCTGTTCGGTGGAGAGTTCCCCGGCACGGTCATCATCAGCCGCCTCTACACGCTGCACATCCTGCTCGTTCCGGCACTGATCCTGCTCATGATCGTCGTGCACCTCTTCATGGTGGTTGTCCACAAGCACACGCAGTACCCCGGCCCGGGACGCAACGACCGCAACGTCGTCGGCTACCCCCTCGGCCCGGTCTATGCTGCGAAGGCCGGCGGATTCTTCTTCATCGTCTTCGGTGTCATTGCGCTCATGGCCGGGTTCTTCACCATCAACCCGATCTGGAACTACGGCCCGTACGATCCCTCCCCCGTGTCCGCAGGCACCCAGCCTGACTGGTACATCGGCTTCGTCGACGGTGCCTTGCGCCTGATGCCCGGTGTGGTCAGCGGCTTCCACTTCGAATACATCATCTTTGGCCACGTCCTCACGCTGAATGTCCTGCTTCCGGCACTTGTTCCGGCTGGCATCATTTTTACCGTGCTGTTCACCTACCCGTGGATCGAGCGCTGGATCACCAAGGACAACCGGGAGCACCACGTGCTCGACCGTCCCCGGAACGCTCCCACGCGTACCGCGATCGGTGTAGCCGGCTTCACCTGGTACAGCGTCATGTGGGCCGCCGCCGGTTCGGACCTCATCGCCACGCACTTCCACGTGGCACTGAATGACGTCACGTACTGGCTGCGCGCACTGTTCTTCATCGGGCCGGTCATCGCGTTCGTCGTCACCAAGCGTGTGGCCCTGGCCCTGCAGCGCAAGGACCGCGAAATCGCCCTCCACGGCCGCGAGACCGGACGTATCGTCCGCCTCCCGCACGGCGAGTTCATTGAGGTTCACGCTCCGCTCGACGAGTACAAGCGCTACAGGCTGGTTGGCTTCGAGTCGCCCGCACCGCTGCCGGCCGAGCCGAACGAGCACGGTGTGGTGACCCGCAAGGAAAACCGCCGCGCCAAGCTGTCCCGCTGGTTCTTCGAGGACCGGGTTGCTCCGGCATCGCCGGCCGAGCTGGAAGCCAGCCACGGCCACCACGAGGCCGTTGAAGCCGGCGAGGGACAGAAAACCCTCAGCCACTAAGGCAGCAACGCTTCACCAAGAAGCACACAGAGAAGGCCCGGTCCGCCAGGACCGGGCCTTCTCTGCATCTCCGAACAGAAGTCTTTGCGGCAGGCGGCAGCCGGCCGGGCTACTGCTGCCGGTAACCCGATGCGTAGTTGCGGGTGGGCCGGACTCCGGGCCGCTGCAGCGGCACCCAGAGCTTGTACCGGTCAGCGCGGTAATAGGAGACGGAGTAGTCCACCATGGCCCGGGCAACGAAGGCATGCCGCTGGATCTTCAGCAGCGGCGCGCCGATTTCAACGTTGAGCAGCCGGGCGGTGGAGGGCGATGCGGCCGTGGCCTCGATCATATCC
This sequence comes from Arthrobacter globiformis, assembly GCF_030817195.1. NCBI lineage: Bacteria > Bacillati > Actinomycetota > Actinomycetes > Micrococcales > Micrococcaceae > Arthrobacter > Arthrobacter globiformis. Next base: position 3,269,212 of record NZ_JAUSYZ010000001.1, read on the forward strand.
TCGCCCCATTCCATGACGAGGCCGAACTGTTCGCTCAGCACGTTGTAGAGCGAGGTGGGCGGCTCGCCGTCGAGCAGCCCCGGCACCCGGTGGGCCGGGATGAAGTTCTCATCCACGCTCATTGGCTCGTTATCGGCCAGCAGGAGGCGCCGGAAGCGCACCAGGGGTGTTCCCTCCTCCAGCTGCAGTTCGCGGGCCAGGAAGGCGCTGGCGGCGATCTGTTCGAAGCTCAGCACCTTCGCTGCGGGCACCATGCCGCGGCGCTGCATCTCCTCGCTGTAGGAGGTCAGCTTGACCTGGAGGTCCAGCTTCGGTTTCCGGACGAAAGTGCCCAGGCCGACGACCCGTTCGATGACCTCCTCCCCCACCAGGGCGTCGATGGCCTGCCGGACGGTCATCCGGGCCAGGCTGAAACGTTCAGCCAGGTCCCGTTCGGACGGCAGCGCCGAGCCTGGCGGGCAGGACGTCGCAATGTAGGTCCTGAGGATCTCACGGAGCTGGACGTAGATGGGCGTCCCGCTGGTTCTGTCGATTTCACCGGCGATGCCGGCGACGTTAGCCGCCACGGCGGCGGCTCCTGTAATGCATGCTCACAGTTCAAGGGTAAGCCAACGAGGCCACAGGTCTAGACCAGGCCGTCCCCGGCAGAAGGGCGCCACAGGGGCCGATATTCTTAGAGGCGAACAAAATGGAAAGACGACGGCGGCTTCCCCCCAAAGTGCCATCCCGTCCAAGACGAAGGAGTCCAGTTGCCCGTTCGTAAGGCAATCGTTTCTGCGGCCATCGGTCTGCACGCCAGGCCGGCAGCGGTGTTCGTCCGTGCGGTCACGGAGACAGGGCTACCGGTGACCATCCGCAAGGACGGCATTGACGCCGTGGATGCCCGCTCCCTGCTCGAGGTCATGACTGCTGACTTCAACTACGGCTGCGAGGTTGAGCTGGCAGTCAAGGAATCGGCCCTGCCTGCGGGCAAGAGCCTCGGCGAGGCCGAGGCGGCCCTCTCGTGTCTCGTGGAGCTGCTGGCATCGCAGAAAGCCAGCTAGTGCCGCTTTAAAGACAAGTAGAACGACGGCGGGCCCCACCAAAAGGTGGGGCCCGCCGTCGTTCTATGAAACAGAAAACGCTAGTGTGCGTGGTCTCCGCGGCTGTACTCGTAGACCCAGCCTACGAGGGCCACCAGCGCCATACCGCCGGCGATGAACACGATCCAGAACCCTACGGCCAGACCGAGGAATCCTGCGGCGCAGGACAGGCCCAGGACCAGCGGCCACCAGCTCCAGGGGCTGAAGTGGCCCTGCTCGCCGGCGCCTTCGTGGATTTCTGCGTCAGCCCGGTCCTCGGGACGCATGCCCACCCGCTTGCCGGTGAAGCCCAGGTAGGCACCGATCATGCCTGCCAGGCCACCCACCAGGAGGATTCCCAGGATGCCGACCCACTCAGACCAGTTGGTGAGGAAGCCGTAGATGATGGAAACCGGAACGAAGAAGAAAACTCCTGCTCCAAAAATCCAGGACTCGATTCTCATTGCGCAGTGTCCTTCTGATCGGCGTTGCCCAGCACGCTTGCTGCAGGTGCCGGCGACTCAACGGTGTGTGACTGGGAGAGCTCAGGGTGGTGCAGGTCCAGTGCCGGACGCTCCGAGCGGATCCGCGGCAGGGACGTGAAGTTGTGCCGCGGCGGCGGGCAGGACGTGGCCCACTCCAGCGAGGCACCGAAGCCCCAGGGATCGTCAACCTGAACCTTCTCCGCACTGCGTGCGGTGATGTACACGTTCCAGAAGAACGGGATCAGGGAGGCACCCAGGACGAACGAGGCAATGGTGGAGAACTGGTTCATCCAGGTGAAGTTGTCCTCGACCAGGTAGTCGGCGTAGCGGCGGGGCATGCCCTCGACGCCGAGCCAGTGCTGGATCAGGAACGTGCCGTGGAAGCCAAGGAACAGGAGCCAGAAGTGGATCTTGCCGAGGCGCTCGTTGAGCATCTTGCCCGTCCACTTCGGCCACCAGAAGTAGAAGCCGGCGAACATCGCGAACACCACGGTGCCGAACACCACGTAGTGGAAGTGGGCCACCACGAAGTAGGAGTCGGAGACGTGGAAGTCCAGCGGCGGGGAGGCCAGGATGATGCCCGTCAGGCCGCCGAAGAGGAACGTGATGAGGAAGCCGATGCTCCACAGCATGGGGGTTTCGAACGTCAGCGAACCGCGCCACATGGTGCCGATCCAGTTGAAGAACTTCACACCGGTGGGAACCGCGATGAGCATGGTCATGAAGGAGAAGAACGGCAGCAGCACGGATCCGGTGACGTACATGTGGTGCGCCCACACGGTCACGGACAGGGCAGCAATCGCGATGGTCGCGTAAACCAGGCCCTTGTAGCCGAAGATCGGCTTGCGGCTGAAGACCGGGAAGATCTCGGAGACGATGCCGAAGAACGGCAGCGCGATGATGTACACCTCGGGGTGGCCGAAGAACCAGAACAGGTGCTGCCACAGGACGGCGCCGCCGTTCTCCGGGTCGAAGATGTGGGCGCCGAAGCGGCGGTCCGCACCGAGGGCGAAGAGTGCTGCGGCCAGCGGCGGGAACGCCATCAGGACCAGGATGGCCGTGACCAGGGTGTTCCAGGTGAAGATCGGCATGCGCCACATGGTCATGCCGGGGGCACGCATGCAGATGATGGTGGTGATGAAGTTGACCGCGCCCAGGATGGTGCCGAAGCCGGACAGCGCCAGGCCGAAGACCCACAGGTCACCGCCGACGCCGGGGCTGAAGGTGGTGTTGGAGAGCGGCGCGTAGGCGAACCAGCCGAAGGATGCAGCACCCTGCGGGGTGATGAAGCCGGAAACGGCGATGGTGGAGCCGAACAGGAAGAACCAGAAGGCCAGCGCGTTCAGTCGCGGGAACGCGACGTCCGGTGCACCGATCTGCAGCGGCATGATCACGTTCGCAAAGCCGGCGAACAGCGGGGTGGCGAACATGAGCAGCATGACCGTGCCGTGCATGGTGAACAGCTGGTTGTACTGCTCCTTGGTCTGCAGGATCTGCATGCCCGGCTCGAAGAGCTCGGCGCGGATGAGCAGGGCCATCACGCCGCCGAAGCAGAAGAACACGAAGGACGCGATCAGGTACATGTACCCGATGGTCTTGTGGTCCGTGGAGGTGATCCAGTTGACGACGATGCGCCCCTTGGATTTGGGTACTACGGGAGCCTCGAGGATCCCGGGGGTCTGGGTGTAAGTAGCCACTTCGCTTCCCTTACTTCGATTCGTTCAGGTTCGGGTTGCGGTCATACTCATCGCCAAGCAGGCCCGTGTTGCCGTCCTGGCGCAGCTGGTTCATGTGAGCCTGGAATTCGGACTCGGAAACAACCTTGACGCGGAACAGCATTTCGGAGTGGTACTCACCGCAGAGCTCGGCGCACTTGCCGTCGTAGGTGCCCTCTTTGGTGGGGGTGAACCGGATGTAGTTGGTCTTGCCCGGGATCATGTCCCTCTTCTGCAGGAATGCAGGAACCCAGAAGGAGTGGATGACGTCGCGCGAGTTCAGTTCCAGGTCAACGGACTTGTTGACGGGCAGGTAGAGGGTGGGGAGCTTCTCCTTGTCCACTTCCTCGCCTGTCAGGTGCGCCTGGACGCCGGCTTCGTGGGCGTCCTCGGTGATGACGTCGCCCTTTTTGTAGTTGAAGTCCCATGCCCACTGCTTGCCGCGGACGTCCACTACGACGTCGGCCGGCTGCGAGCGGTCATCGATCGCCTGCTGGTCACGGTCGGTGAAGTAGAAGAACACCAGGACCATGAAGAGCGGGATCGTCAGGTAGAAGACCTCAAGGGGCAGGTTGAAGCTGGTCTGCCGCGGGAAGCCCACGGTGCCCTTGCGGCGGCGGTAGGCAACGAGGCACCAGACGATCAGGCCCCAAGTGATGATGCCCACCACGAGGGCGGCAATCCATGAGTTGACCCAGAGGTCCATGATGCGGTCAGTGTGATTGGTGGTGCCACGCTCAGTGGGCAGCCACCCCTTCTCTACCTCTGGCGAACATCCAGTCAAAACCAACGCGCCGGCAGTTGCCAAGCCAGTGATCGTAGTGATCGTTTTGCGTCGGCTGCCGGTTCGGTTCTGCGAACTCACAGACGGCCCTTCCTACTTGTTGCTGTTGCCAGGGCGGCAAAAAGCTTCCCGGGCACACTAAAAGTTTTACTACTCGGTGTAGAGCTTACCGCTCCCCGCAGGTTTTCGCCCACATGTCCCCACCGTGTGGCGGCGCCGGTTTTCACCGGCGCCGCCAAGAGGTTCAGGAAGGGCTTACTTACCCTTTAGTGGAACGAATCACCGCAGGCGCATGAGCCGCCCGCATTCGGGTTGTCAATGGTGAAGCCCTGCTTGGAGATGGTGTCTTCAAAGTCGATGCTGGCACCGCTGAGGTACGGCACGCTCATCTTGTCGACGACGACCTCGACACCGTCGAAGTCGCGTACCGCGTCACCTTCAAGGAGGCGCTCGTCGAAGTACAGCTGGTAAATGAGGCCTGAGCAGCCACCCGGCTGAACGGCTACGCGGAGGCGAAGATCGGTACGGCCTTCCTGCTCCAGGAGGCTGCGGACCTTGCCTGCTGCAACGTCCGTCAGCTGAACCTCGTGGCTCGCCAGTTCCGCACTGGCCGTGCCGGTGGATTCGGTGCTGTTTTCATTGGTCGTAGTGCTCATTGGCCTACCTTACTAACGACGGTTGTGGCTGCCCCGCTTGCACGGTGCCTGCCCCTACGGAAACAGTACGGGCTATAGCTACATGCTACGTCGATCCGGCGCGGAGCTCTAACTTCAGGCGTAACCCTTCCAGGCCCTTCGTTGTTCCCTCCGCGGCCTGCTAGTCCGCGGCCTGCTAGCGGAGCCCCTCTGAATTCAGCCGCGCCAGGAGCAGCGCCTCGGCAACCACCGCGTTGCGGAAGTCCCCCAGGTGCAGCGACTCGTTGGCGGAGTGCGCGCGCGAATCCGGGTCCTCCACGCCCGTCACCAGGATCTGGACCTCGGGGTACAGCTCGGTCAGGTCGCTGATGAACGGAATCGAACCGCCAATCCCCATTTCCACGGCCGGAACGCCCCAGGCCTCGCCGAGCGCCCACAAGGCGATCCCGGCAGCTGCCGAACCTGTGTCCGTCTGGAAGGCGTTGCCGCTCTCCCCCGGCGTGAAGGTCACCTTGGCGCCGAACGGTGCGTGGGTTTCAACGTGCCGGCGCACCGCTTCCATGGCCTCCGCCGGGTCCTGCCCGGGGGCCAGCCGCAGGCTGAACTTGGCCCGGGCGCAGGGCAGCAAGGTGTTGGAGGCGACGCTGACGGCCGGCGCATCGAAGCCGATGATCGACAGGGCCGGCTTGGTCCACAGCCGCGAGGCGATCGTCCCCGTGCCTGCCAGCTTCACGCCGTCGAGCACTGACGAATCCGCCCGGTACTCCTCCTCTGTAAGGTCCACGGCGGTTTCGTCCCTGCTCATCAAACCCGCAATGGCCACGCTGCCATCGTCATCGTGCAGTGTGGCGATCAGGCGCGAGAGCAGTGTAGGCGCATCGAGCACCGGCCCGCCGAACATTCCCGAATGCACGGCGTGGTCGAGGACCTGCACCTCGATGGTTCCGTCGACCAGTCCGCGCAGGCTGGTGGTCAGCGCCGGCACGCCCACCTTCCAGTTGCTGGAATCGGCCACCACGATGACGTCGGCACGCAGCAGTTCGCGGTGGGTTTCGAGGAACGTCCTGAAGGTCGGCGAACCGGCCTCCTCCTCCCCTTCGAAGAACAGGGTAACGCCCAGCCCGAATTCATCACCGAGTACCCGCGTGACGGCGCCGTAGGCGGCGACGTGGGCCATGATCCCGGCCTTGTCGTCGGCCGCGCCGCGCCCGTAGAGGCGCCCGTCGCGTTCGACGGCGGTAAACGGCTCGGACTCCCACAGTGCCGGATCACCGGGCGGCTGGACGTCGTGGTGGGCGTAGAGAAGAATCGTCGGCTTGCCGGGTGCGGCCTCGCGGCGGGCCACGACGGCGGGCCCGCCGGGGGTGCCGTCCTCCTTGTCGCACCGCAGGATCCGGACGTCCCCGATGCCCGCCGCGCGCACCAGGCTGGCGACGGCCTCGGCGCTGGCGTCCAGCGGGGCGGGGTCAAAGCTGGGCCAGGCGATGCCGGGTATGGCCACCAGGTCCTTCAGCTGTGCAACTGTGGCGTCGAAGGCCGCATCAACGGCGGCCCGCAGGGCACCGGTGTCGACGCCGGCCACGGCCTCGCCGTACTGTTGCGGGGTCGCCGCAGGGAATGTAGTCATGGCCAAACACTACCTGTGTCAAAAGCCACAACAAACACCGCCGTCAGCGGGCACCGCTCGCCGCGGCATGGCGTTCCGCGGGCAGCCGGACATGACCGGGGGCACAGCCCGCCAAGGTATTCTGGTGTGGTGTTCGGACGTAAAAAGGAAGCGCCAGTGGCGCAGGATGTAGTTGACCAGCAGGCTGCCGAGGCAGCCGCAATAGCAGGCAAAGGCGCTCCCACGCCCAAGCGCAGGGCACAGGAAGCGGCCCGCAAGCGCCCCCTCGTGCCGGAGGACCGCAAGGCCTCCAAGGAAGCGGAGCGTGCCGCCGCCCAGGAGCAGCGGCTGAAGATGCGCCAGGCACTGGATACCGGCGACGAACGGTTCCTGCCGATCCGCGACAAGGGCCCGCAGAAGCGGTTTGCCCGTGATTATGTGGACGCCCGCTTCAGCCTGGGCGAGTACCTGATGTTCGGGGCCCTGGTGTTCGTCATCATCTCCCTCGTCGTTCCGTCCAACAGCAGCATGATGATTTACGTGCTGGGCGGCTTCTGGGTCATGTTCCTGGCTGTTTTCGTGGACGTGTTTATCCTGTCCCGCAAGCTCCGCAAGCGCCTCGCCGAGAAGTTCGGGGAGGTGGAGCGCGGCACCGTCTGGTACGGCTCCATGCGTTCCCTGCAGTTCCGCAAGCTTCGCCTGCCCAAGCCCCTGGTCCGCCGCGGGCAGTACCCGTCCTGATTCCTCGTCCTCCTGCGGCCCAGCCCGCCAGGAGCCGGTCCCGGACCTAAACACAGCAGCCCGGCGGTGAAACCGCCGGGCTGCTGTGTTTAACGGGTTTTCCGGTGGTTCCTGGCCAGTTCCTTGTTGATCCGGGCGGCCCAGAACGGTCCCTCGTACAGGAAGGCGGTGTAGCCCTGTACCAGGGTGGCGCCGGCGTCGAGTCGGTCCTGGACGTCCTCGCCGGTCTCCACGCCGCCCACGGAAATCAGCGTCAGCCTGTCCTGCGTGACCGACTTCAGTCGGCGCAGCACCTCCAGCGAACGGCTCTTCAAGGGAGCACCCGACAGACCGCCGGCACCGCAGGCCTCCACCTTTTCCGTTGCGGAATCCAGCCCGTCGCGGCTGATCGTGGTGTTCGTGGCAATGATGCCGTCCAGGCCCAGGTCCATCGCCAGCCGGGCGACGTCGTCGATGTCCTCGTCGGTGAGGTCGGGGGCGATCTTGACCAGCAGCGGGACGTGCCTGCCGGCGGACTTGTCAGCTTCCTCCCCCACTGCCTTCAGCAGCGGCCGGAGCGTCTCCACGTTCTGCAGGAGCCGGAGCCCGGGCGTGTTCGGCGAGCTGACGTTCACCACAAGGTAGTCCGCTGCCGGGGCGAGGCCGCGCGCGCTGATGAGGTAGTCCTCCACGGCTTCGTCGAGTTCCACGACTTTGGTTTTGCCGATGTTGACGCCGATCACGGGCCGCACCTTGGCATGGCGCCGCTGCAGCGCGGCCCGGGCGGCCTTCAGCCGCGGAGCCACAGCAGCGGCGCCGTCGTTGTTGAATCCCATCCGGTTGATGACGGCCCGGTCCTCGATCAGCCGGAACAGCCGGGGTTTTTCGTTGCCGGGCTGGGCCTGGCCGGTGATGGTGCCCACCTCAACGTGACCGAATCCAAGCTCCGTAAGGGCCTCGATCCCGTGGCCCTCCTTGTCGAAGCCGGCGGCCAGCCCGAACGGCGACGGGAAGATCAGGCCGAGCGCGTTCGTCTGCAGGGACGCCGGCGGTGCCGTAAACCGTTCCAGCAGCCGGCCCGCTCCCACGGAATGGACCAGCCGGATCCCTTTGAAACCGATCTTGTGGGCGCGTTCGGCGTCCATCCATGAAAAGGCCAGCCTGAAAAATGTGGGGTATACGCGCATGCCTCTAGTTTTCCGTCTTCGGCGGTACAGACCAAACCGGGCTGACACAACAGCACCCGGGCAGGGACTGGAAAGCCTACGCTGTTGACATGGAGTGGCAGAACGACATCCTGGGGCCGGGCTTCGAGTCCCGCGCCTTCGAAGCCGCGGGCGACGACGGCGTTCGCCGCAGGGCGACGCTGGTCCGTTTCACTCCCCCGGATGCCTCCGCGGTCCGTCCTCCCGGGCCGCGTCGGGCGGTGCTCTTCCTGCATGGCTGGAGCGACTATTTCTTCAACGTAGAGCTGGCGCGGTTCTGGGCAGGGCAGGGCTTCGAGTTCTTTGCCCTGGACATGCACAACCACGGCCGCAGCCTGCAGCCGGGCACGCACGGCGGCTACGTCGCGGATCTGGGAAACTACGACGCCGAGATCGGCACCGCGGTGGGTATGATCGCCGAGTCCGGCGGGGCGGGACCCGTGCAGCTCGCGCTCATGGGACATTCCACCGGCGGCCTGGTGGCAGCCCTGTGGGCCAGCCGCAATCCGGGCGCGGTTTCCCAGCTGGTCCTGAACAGTCCGTGGCTCGAAATGCATGGAAGTGCACTGGTCAGGCGAGCGGCCTGGACCATGGTGGAGCCGATCGCCCGCCTGCGGCCCGAGGCGGTGCTCAGGCTGCCGGAGCGCGGTTTCTACTGGCGCAGCATCAGCAGTTCCGCCGAAGGCGAGTGGGCCCTGGACGATGCCTACCGGCCGCCCCTGGCTTTTCCGGTGCGCGCCGCCTGGCTCAGTGCCATCCTGGCAGGGCAGGCCAAGGTGGCCCGCGGACTGGGCATCGCGGCGCCCATCCTGGTCCTCCTGTCGGCGGCGAGTGAGAACGGGATGGTCTGGAACGAGGAAATGCGCCGGACGGACGCTGTGCTGGACGTCAACACCATTGCCGCCCGTGCCATGTCGCTTGGCAGGAGCGTCACCGTGGAGCGTATTGACGGCGCGCTCCACGATGTGTTCCTTTCCCGTGCCGACGTGCGGGCCGACGCCTACGGGCGGCTGGCCAGGTGGGTCAGGGGTTACGCCGCCTGAACCGGTTGCAGGGTGGCCGGAACCTAGAGGGCCTGGCTTTAGAGGGCCTGGCTTTAGAGAGCTTGGGCGGCGTCCACCGCCCCGCCGTACCGGCGGTCCCGCTGCGCATAGATCTCCACGGCGTCCCAGAGGGTCCGGCGGTCGACGTCGGGCCACAGGGTGTCGAGGAAAACGAACTCCGCGTATGCCGACTGCCACAGCATGAAGTTGGACAGGCGCTGTTCACCGGAACTGCGGAGGAAGAGGTCGACGTCGGGAAGGTCCGGCTCGTCGAGGTACTTTTGGATCGTCTTCTCGGTGATGGCCCCGGGCTTGAGCCTGCCGTCGGCTACATCCCGGGCAATGGCGGACACAGCGTCAGCTATTTCCGCCCGGCCCCCGTAGTTCACGCACATGGTCAGCGTGCAGGTGCTGTTACCGGCGGTGTACGCCTCCGCCTCCTCGAGTTCGCGGATCACGGAACCCCAGAGCCGGGGACGCCGGCCGGACCAGCGGATCCGAACGCCCCAGTCATCGAGCTGGTTGCGCTGCCTGCGCAGCACCTCCTTGTTGAACCCCATCAGGAAGCGGACTTCCTCGGGAGAACGGCGCCAGTTCTCCGTGGAGAAGGCGTACACGCTGACGTATTCGATGCCGAGTTCAATGGCGCCGGCCACGACGTCGAGCAGGGCGGGCTCCCCTGCCTTGTGGCCTTCGATCCGTGGCAGGCCGCGCTGGTTGGCCCACCTGCCGTTGCCGTCCATCACAATGGCCACGTGCCGGGGCACGAACTCGGCCGGAATCGACGGCGGAACCGCGCCTGACTGGTGCGGGTACGGCGCCACCACCGGAGCGGTGCGACGCCGGGCAGGACTGGTCTTCTTTCCCAAGGACACTGTTAGGTACGCTCCACATGTTTGAGGGATTTCAGGACACGCTCCAGGTGCCACTGCAGATAACTGGCCACCAGACCCGCGGATTCCCGGCGGTTCAGCGGAAGGGAGGCATCCGCCGTCGGCCAGTCCCCGGTGAGCAGCGCACCCAGCAGGGAGACGGTCTCCGGCGCCGGTGCCGGTGAGCCCGGCGGGCGGCAGTCGCCGCAGACCATGCCGCCCAGCGGGGCAGAGAAAGCGGTGTGCGGTCCGGGCGCCCCGCAGCGTGCGCAGTCCGTGAAGCTGGGTGCCCAGCCGCCGGTGGAAAGGGCCCGCAGCAGGTAGGAATCCAGGATCAGCTCCGGTGCGTGGTCCCCGCGGCTCAGCGAGGCCAGGGCGCCGACCAGCAGGTTGTACTGCGCGGTTCCGGCTTCACCGTCGACGTCGGTCAGCTTTTCGGCGGTTTCGGTCATGGCCGCGGCCACCGTGTACCGCCCGTAGTCGGCGGCGATGTTGCCCCCGTATGCCCCTTTCGCGACGGCCTGCGTCACGATGTCGAGGGTCTTGCCGGACACGAGCTGCAGGTCTGCCACCATGAAGGGCTCCAGGCGGGCTCCGAAGCGGCTGGTGGTCCTCCGGACCCCTTTGGCCACTGCCCTGACCTGGCCGTGGTGCTTGGTCAGGAGGGTGATGATGCGGTCCGCTTCGCCCAGCTTGTGGGTGCGCAACACCACGGCGTCGTCGCGGTAGCTGCGCGCTGCAAATGATTGGACCACGCTTAATCTTCCCATTGACTCCGTGAAACAGCTCAGCCGCCGAAACAGCTGCGCCGCCGGTGTGGACCGGCGGCGCAGCTGTCAGGAAGCTCAGGCCTGGGCGTCCCGGATGGCCCGGTTCACGGCGGAGATGACTGCCTTCAGCGCCGAGGTGCTGGTGTTTGAATCGATGCCGACGCCCCACAGGACGCGTTCTCCCACGGCGCACTCCACGTAGGCCGCAGCGAGGGCGCTGCCGCCTTCAGACAGGGCATGCTCGCTGTAGTCCAGCACCCGTACGTCCACACCGTCCTGGCCGAGGATGTCCAGCAGCGCGGCGATGGGGCCGTTGCCGGTGCCGGTGCGGCTGACGTGGGTGCCGTCCACGCCCAGCGAGGCGTGCAGGGTCATGGACCCGTCCTCGTCGGTTTCGGTTTTCACCGAACCGAGCGAGTAGCGGCCCCACTGGCTTTCCGCCTTGGCGGAGGGCAGGTACTCGTCCTGGAACAGCTGCCACAGCTGGGCACCACTGACCTCGCCGCCCACGGTGTCGGTTTGCCGCTGGATGACGCCGGAGAATTCGATCTGCGCCCGCCGCGGCAGGTCCAGGCTGTGCTCGTTCTTCAGCAGGTAGGCCACGCCGCCCTTGCCGGACTGGGAGTTGACGCGGATCACAGCCTCGTAGCTGCGGCCGAGGTCCTTCGGGTCCACGGGCAGGTAGGGAACCTGCCAGGTGAAGTCGCTGACATCCTTGCCTGCGGCTGCCGCGTCCTTTTCCAGGGCTTCGAGGCCCTTCTTGATGGCGTCCTGATGGGACCCGGAGAACGCGGTGAAGACGAGGTCGCCGCCGTAAGGTGCACGCTCCGCGACGGGCAGCTGGTTGCAGTATTCCACGGTGCGCCGGACGTCGTCGATGTCGGAGAAGTCGATCATCGGGTCAATGCCCTGCACGAACATGTTCAGGCCCAGGGTCACCAGGTCCACGTTGCCGGTGCGCTCACCGTTGCCGAACAGGCAGCCCTCGATCCGGTCGGCGCCGGCCTGGTAGCCCAGCTCAGCCGCGGCCACGCCGGTGCCGCGGTCGTTGTGCGGGTGCAGGGAGAGGATGATGCCTTCACGGGGGTGCAGGTGACGGCTCATCCACTCGATGGAGTCCGCGTAGACGTTGGGGGTGGCCATTTCCACGGTGGCGGGCAGGTTGATGATCACCTGGCGGTCGGCGGATGCCTCGAAAACGTCGGCGACGGCGTTGCAGACGCGGACCGCGTACTCCAGCTCGGTGCCGGTGAAGGACTCGGGCGAGTACTCGTAGGTGATGTGGGTGTCCGCCAGCGTTTCTTCGTACTTCTTGCACAGGCGGGCGCCCTGAAGCGCAATGTCCAGGATGCCGTCCTCGTCCTGGTTGAACACCACGCGGCGCTGCAGGACGGACGTTGAGTTGTACAGGTGCACGATGGCCTGCTTGGCGCCCACCAGGGACTCGTAGGTCCGCTCGATGAGGTGTTCGCGGGCCTGGGTCAGCACCTGGATGGTGACGTCATCCGGGATGTGGTTGCCCTCAATCAGCTGGCGGACGAAGTCGAAGTCAGTCTGGGACGCGGAGGGGAAGCCGACTTCGATTTCCTTGTAGCCCATCCGGACCAGCAGGTCGAACATCTTCATCTTGCGCGCCGGGCTCATGGGGTCGATCAGTGCCTGGTTGCCGTCCCGCAGATCCACGGCGCACCAGCGCGGGGCCGTGGTGATGATCTTGTCCGGCCAGGTGCGGTCCGGCAGATCGACCTTGATCTGGTCCTGGAAGGGGATGTAGCGGTGGATCGGCATTCCCGAGGGCTTCTGTGCGTTTCGCATTAATCTGGCCTTTTCTGTGATTCCTGAGTGAAAGGGTGGCCGGGCAACGCAAACTCCGCGACGAGGGTGGGCCTTGCGCTAGATCGCGTCTGAGGCCTCGCCGCGGCAGCTAAGAAGAAGGAGTTCTGCACGCACCATTTCACACTAACACGGGTGCGTAAGATGAAGGGGCAACACCTCCAGCAACGTCCACCATGCAGACGCTGCACCGGTGAAAGTGCCGGCCGCAGCACGTCATCGAAGGAGCTCCTGTGCCAATTTCGGGGATCGCCCTGTCAAACATCGACCACAGCGTGAGGCCACAGGACGACCTCTACCAGCATGTGAACGGCGCCTGGCTCAAGGACACCACCATCCCTGACGACCGTCCGCTGGAAGGCACCTTCACCGCCCTTCGCGACGGCTCCGAACTGGCAGTCAAGGAAATCATCGAGGAAGCCGCGGCCAAGGGGTCCGAGGCCAGCGGTATCGAGCGGAAGATCGGCGATCTCTACAGCAGCTTCATGGATGAGCCAGCCATCGAGGCCAAGGGCCTTGACCCCATCCGCGGACGTCTGGCCGAGGTCTTCGCCACGGCCAGCATTTCCGAGCTGCTGGCACTGGCTGGCCGGCTCTTCCGTGCCGACGTTTCGGGACTCTTCTACATTTACCCGGCGCCCGACGCCGGCAACCCCGACCGCGTGCTGCTGTACACGGGCCAGGGCGGCCTCGGGCTTCCCGACGAGTCATATTACCGCGAAGCGAAATTCGCCCCGGTGGTGCAGTCCTACCGGGAGTACGTGGGCACCATGTTCGGCCTGGCCGGCGTGGCCGATCCCGAAAACGCCGCGGCCCGGGTGGTGGCACTGGAGACCGCCCTCGCCTCGCACCACTGGGACAACGTCACGCTCCGCGACCCGCAGAAGACCTACAACCTGAAATCGGCGGACGAGGCACGCGAGCTGTTCCCCCTGCTGGACACGTGGTTCGACGCCGCCGACATCGCTGCGGACAAGCGGCAGGAGATTGTGGTCAGCACCCCTGACTTCTTTGCCGGCGCTGCCGCACTGCTGGCCTCGGAGTCGCTGCCGGTGTGGCGGGAGTGGCTTGCCCTGCGGGTCATCAATTCGGCGGCCCCTTACCTGTCTTCCGCCTTTGTGGACACGAACTTTGCCTTCTACGGCACTACCATCAGCGGCACGCCGCGGAACAAGGACCGCTGGAAGCGGGGCGTCGCCGTCGTCGAGGCGGCACTGGGCGAGGCCGTAGGCCAGATCTACGTGGCCAAGCATTTCCCGGAGGGCCACAAGGCTCGCATGCAGACGCTCGTGGGCAACCTGATCGAGGCCTACCGGCACAGCATCAGCGCCCTGGAATGGATGGGCGAGGACACCAAGGCCGAAGCGCTGAAGAAACTGGGGGCCTTCCGGGCAAAGATCGGCTTCCCCGACGAGTGGATCGACTACTCGGCAGTGGTGATCGACCCCGCCGACCTGCTGGGGAATGTGGAACGGGCGCACAATGCCGACGTCGACCGGCACCTGGACGAGGTGGGCAAACCCGTGGACCACAACAAGTGGCTCATGACCCCGCAGACCGTCAATGCGTACTACCACCCGATGCTCAACGAGGTCGTCTTCCCGGCCGCCATTCTGCAGCCGCCGTTCTTCACCGCCGAAGCGGACGATGCCGTGAACTACGGCGGCATCGGGGCCGTGATCGGCCACGAGATCGGCCACGGCTTCGATGACCAGGGCTCACAGTTCGACGGCACGGGCGAACTGCGCAACTGGTGGACAGAGGATGACCGCAAGGCCTTCGAAGCCCTGACCGGACGCCTCGTGGACCAGTTCGACGCGCTGTCCCCGTACGCCGCACCCGGGCACAACGTCAACGGCAAGCTCACGCTGGGCGAAAACATCGGCGACCTTGGCGGACTCACCATTGCGCACAAGGCCTACCGCCTCAGCCTCGACGGCCAGGAACCCCCGGTGCTCGACGGGCTGACGGGTGAACAGCGCTTCTTCGCTTCCTGGGCCGCCGGCTGGCGCCAGGTGATCCGCACCGAGGAGGCCATCCGGCGCCTCGCCACGGATCCGCACTCCCCCAATGAGTTCCGCACCAACGCCATAGCCAAGAACCTCGACTCCTTCCACGCCGCGTTCGGCGTCACGGAGGAGGACGGCATGTGGATGCCTCCGGAGGAGCGCGTCAGCATCTGGTGAGCGCAGAAATGCCGGGCCGCCCCGTTCGGGGCGGCCCGGCATTTTTGTGTCCGGCTACTGGATGATCACTGCTGGACGATCAGCTCCGGGTTTGCCTGCTGGCAAACCGTGTCGCTGGCTGTCTGGTTGACGATGTCCTTGGGAACCGTGGTCTTGCCGTACTTGGTTCCGGACGGGAAGTCGCTGCCCAGGTACAGCTGCACTCCCGTGACGCCGGAGGACGGCGCCACCTGGGCGGCCGGAATGCCGAACAGGGCTGCCACATCTGCGGCGACGTCTGCGAACTCGGGTCCGTAGTACACCATGGTCTTTGCCGTGGTGTCGGCTTCCAGCTGCCCCACCTGGGTGAAGCCGCCGGCAACAACGGCCTCAACGATTTCCTGCGTCCTGGTGCCTGAGCCGCTTCCGTTGGCCACGGTGATGGGCTGCAGCGCCTTGTCATACGGCGCCGCCGTCGCCGTGGGCTTCGGAGTGGCCGTCGGAGTGGAGCTGGCCGAAGGTTTGGGCGTCGCCGACGGTGAAGGGGTTTCCTTCCCGTCCGGGTCCGTCAGGTCGATGTCCTTGCGCAGGGCAGCGAACAGCTGGGAGGACGCCGGCTGCGCGGCTTCCAACCGGTTGGGATCGCTGCTGGCCGGGACAGTCGGCAGCGCCACAAACGCGACCTTGCCGACGTCGATCGTCTTGAGCCGGTTGGCGATGGTGATCATCGACGGTACGGAGGAGAGTCCGTCGTCGACAGTCAGGTTCTTGGTGATCACGTCGGCGATGTTCAGCAGCTTCGCCGGGTTGGAGAGGGTGCCGTCGTCCTTGATCTTCCGGGTCAGCGAGGACAGGAAGCCCTGCTGCGCCTTGATGCGGCCGAGGTCGCCGCCGTCGCCGAAAGCGTGGCGCGTGCGGAGGAACGCAAGGGCCTGTTCGCCCTGCACCTGGGAGGTGCCCTTGGGCAGCCGCAGCCGCGAGTCGGGGTCATATACAGCATCGCTGATGCAGACCGAGACTCCGCCCACCGTGTTTGACAGCTCCTTGACGGCGTTGAAGTCGGCCATCATGAAGTGGTCCACCTCCATGCCGGTCAGCTTGTTGACCGTGTCCACGGCGCAGCCGATGCCAGCCTCTTTCATGGCTTCATTGATCATGATGCCGGTGCGCGCCGGATACTGCTTGCCGGTCTTCTGGTCAGTGCACTTGGGGATGTCCACGAGCAGGTCGCGGGGGAAGCTGATGACGTTGACCCGCTTGTTGTCCTCAGAGATGTCCATGAGCATCATGACGTCGGAATTGCCGTAGCCGGTGGAATCCTCGGTGCTGCCGTAATTCGAGTTCTTGCCGTCGCGGGTGTCGGAGCCCAGGATCAGGATCTGCAGCCTGCCGGTGGCGTCGTCCGTGGTGTCGGTGCGGCTGCTTCCGGCGCCCAGTGCGGCCGTGGAGATGTTGGACTGCAGCCTGATGTACCAGTAGCCGGCAAAGGCCAGGCCGCCAGCCAGGACCACAGCGACGACGGCGGTGGTCACCTTGAGCCACGTGGGCATGTGGCGCACATTCAGGTGCCGGGCAGCGCCCAGCCGGGAGTCCTCGGCATGCCGGGCAGCTGGCTCGGAACGGGCGGGAGTGCCCGGTCCTTGGGCGCGGTTGTCGCGGCGTCGCACCACAGGGTGTACCTTCCTCGAAAAAATGGGATCCGGCCTATTTTAGTAGCCGTTTCTGGGAAAACGCCGGAAATCCGGCGTTCGCGGCCCGGCGCACAGGCGCCAGCCCCGGAATGCAGGCGGCAGCGGGTCAGAACCCGAGCTTCACCAGTTGCTTGGGGTCGCGCTGCCAGTCCTTGGCCACCTTGACGTGCAGGTCGAGGTAGATGCGTGTGCCCAGGAGCGCCTCGATGCCCTTCCGGGCGTTGGTGCCCACCTCCCGCAGGCGGCTTCCGCCCTTGCCGATGATGATCGCCTTCTGCGACGGGCGCTCCACGTAGAGGTTGACGCGGACGTCGAGGAGCGGGTTGTCTTCGGTCCGGCCCTCGCGCGGAACGATTTCCTCCACCACCACGGCCAGTGAGTGGGGCAGCTCGTCACGCACACCCTCCAAGGCGGCCTCCCGGATGAGTTCGGCCACCATGACCGCCTCCGGCTCATCGGTCAGCTCGCCGTCCGGGTAGAGCGGGGGCGACGGCGGCATGTGGCTGATCAGGACGTCCGCCACCGTGCCCACTTGGAACCCGTCCGCAGCTGAAACCGGTACGATGTCCTTCCAGCCGTCCTCGCCCAGCACCTCCCTGCCGAGCTCGGCGACGGCCAGCAGCTGCTCCGTCAGGGCCTGCCGGTCCACCAGGTCTGCCTTGGTGACGAGGGCAATCACCGGCTTCCGGCCGACGGCAGCGAGCTGGGCGGCAATGAACTTGTCACCTGGGCCGATCTTTTCGTTGGCGGGGATGCAGAAACCGATCGCGTCCACTTCTGAGAGTGTGTCGGCCACGAGGTCGTTCAGGCGCTTGCCCAGCAGCGTGCGGGGCCGGTGCAGGCCCGGGGTGTCCACGAGGATCAGCTGGGCGTCCTCGCGGTGGACGATTCCGCGGATGGTGTGCCGCGTGGTCTGCGGCTTGGCGGACGTGATGGCCACCTTCTTGCCCACCAGGGCGTTGGTGAGGGTGGATTTGCCCGCGTTGGGCCGACCCACCAGCACCGCGAATCCGGCATGGTACCCGCCGAACGGTTCGCCGCCGTCGGCCTTATTCTGCTTGCTCACGTGGAACTCCCTGTTGCATTGATTCGGCCTCGTCGAGAAGTTCTTCAAGGTCAGTATTTTGTGGAACGGGGCCTTTCGGCGCGGCGCCCGCAATAATGTGGCTGACGCGGTTCCGGCGGCCCTCCAGCCGCTCGGCGCGCAGCGAAACGCCGTCGACGTCAACGGCGCTGCCCACGATCGGGACCCGGCCGAGGGCCTTGGCCAGCAGGCCGCCCACGGTGTCCACCTCGTCGTCGTCCAGTTCGATGCCGAACAGCTCGCCGAGATCGTCGATCCCCATCCGGGCACTTACCCGGTACGTGCCGTCGCCCAGATCGACGACGGCGGCGCTCTCGGAGTCGTATTCATCCACGATTTCGCCGACGAGTTCTTCGATCAGGTCCTCGAGCGTCACCAGCCCCGCGGTTCCGCCGTATTCGTCGATGACGATGGCCACGTGGGTGGATTCCTTCTGGAGTTCCCGCAGGAGGTCGCTCACCGGCTTGGAATCCGGAACGTAGCGGACCTCTCGGGCCAGTGCGTCCACCACGGGCGGTTCGGCCTCCGGGTCCATGCTGTGGATCGCGGCGGCCACATCCTTGAGGTAGATAATGCCCAGGATCTGGTCGGTGTTTTCGCCGATGACGGGGATCCTGGAATAGCCGGATCGGAGGAAAAGGGCCATCGCGCTGTGCAGGCTCGAACCGGCGTCGATGGTCAGGATGTCCGTCCGCGGCACCATGACGGCGCGGACCAGGGTGTCGCCGAATTCGAAGACGGACTGGATGAGTTCGGCCTCGTTGTCCTCGATCATGTCCGACTCGGTGGCCCGGTCAACCAGTTCGCGGAATTCCTCCTCGCTGAAGTAGGAGTCGTCGCCATTGGGCGAACCGGGGGCCACAGCGCTGCCCAGCCGGACCAGCCAGGCGGGGATCGGCCCGAGTATCCAGGCCAGGAACCGGACCAGCGATGCCGAATACTGCGCCACGGCCGCCGGATGCGAACGGCCCAGCTGGCGGGGCGAGACCCCCACCAGCACAAACCCGAGGACCGCCATGATGCCTGTCGCGGCCAGGCCGGCCAGCCAGACGCTGTCCAGCAAGCTGTAAAGCAGCACAGCCACGGCCACGGCGGAGGCCGACTCGAACCAGATCCGCCAGAAACGCAGGGCACGCATGTGCGTCATCGGCTGATCCAGGATCCTCCGCAAGGCCGGGCCCTGGCTCCCCTGCACCGCCTGCTCGGCGTCGTGGCGCGGCAGAAAGCTGAACGCCGCCTCGGCAGCAGTCAGCAGCGCTGCGGCACCGAGAAACGCCAGCGCCATGCAGACAAGGAGCAGGGAGGTCACTGGGTGGTCTCGGCCGGTGCTTCTTTGCCGGTGAATGCCGTCAGCAGGTCGCGCTGCAGGCCGAACATTTCTGCCTTCTCCTCAGGTTCGGCGTGGTCATAGCCGAGCAGGTGGAGGATTCCGTGCGTGGTCAGCAGCAGCATCTCGTCCTGCGTGGAGTGTCCGGCGTTGCGGGCCTGGACCTCAGCCACCTGCGGGCAGATCGCGATGTCGCCAAGCATGCCCTGCGGCGTCGGCTTGTCCGGGGTTCCCGGGGTGAGCTCGTCCATGGGCACGGAGAGCACGTCGGTGGCTCCGGGCTCATCCATGAGTTCGATGTGCAGCTTTTCCATGGCCGGCTCGTCTACCAGCAGGATGGACAGTTCCGCCTGCGGATGGATGTACAGCTGCTCGAAGATGAAGCGTGCCAGCGCCACCAGCTGGGCTTCGTCCACCTGGATGCCGGATTCGTTGTTAACTTCGATGCTCATGCGTGCTCTCCCGTCGTTCCCGGGGAACGGAATGCTTGACCCGGTTGCGTTGTGCTTCGTCCCAGATGCTGTAGGCGTTGACGATGTCCCCCACCAGGCGGTGGCGGACGACGTCGGCGGCGTCCAGAACGGAGAAGCTGACGTCGTCGATTCCGGTGAGGATCTCCTCGACGATGCGCAGGCCGGAGCGGGTTCCGAATGGAAGGTCCACCTGCGTGACGTCGCCGGTGACCACCATTTTGGAGCCGAAGCCGAGGCGGGTCAGGAACATCTTCATCTGTTCCGGCGTGGTGTTTTGTGCCTCGTCAAGAATGATGAAGGCGTCGTTCAGCGTCCGGCCCCTCATGTAGGCCAGCGGCGCCACTTCGATGGTTCCGGCCGCCATCAGCCGGGGGATGGACTCGGGGTCCATCATGTCGTGCAGCGCGTCGTACAGCGGACGCAGGTACGGGTCGATCTTGTCGCTGAGCGTGCCGGGGAGGAAGCCAAGCCGCTCGCCCGCTTCGACGGCGGGGCGGGTGAGGATGATCCGGCTGACTTCCTTCTGCTGCAGGGCCTGCACCGCCTTGGCCACCGCGAGGTAGGTCTTGCCGGTACCGGCGGGGCCGATCCCGAAGATCACTGTGTTCGCGTCGATGGCGTCCACGTAGTTCTTCTGGTTCAGCGTCTTAGGCCGGATGGTTTTGCCGCGGCTGGACAGGATGTCGTGCGTCAGCACCTCTACCGGGTTCTGCAGCGACTGGCTGCGGAGCAGCGAAACCAGCTGCTGGAGAACTGCCGGCGTAATAATGGTGCCGCGGGCCACGAGCCCCCGGACCTCGTGGAGCAGGCGCATGATCCGCGGAACATCGGCCGCGGGTCCGTTGATGGAGAGTTCGTTGCCGCGGACGTGGAAACTGACGGCCGGGAACTGGTCCTCGATGAAGCGGAGGGCCTCGTCGTGGCTTCCCAGCGACTGCACCATCTGATCAGAGTTATCGAAGATGACCACCTCCGTCCGGACACCGGGAAGAGTATGGGGGAATTCGCCCGTGGTTCGGTCCCCCGTGTTGAGGCGGCGCTTTCCGTTAGCTGATTCAGTCATGGTGACGGCCCACAGGCCTTCAGTTCCCTCCAGTTCGGAATATAACTCGTTTGTGTCTTTACATCTTACGCCAGCGCACGCCTCGGCCCGCCGTCCCGGAAGGTCACAGCGGACCGCAATTCCGTAACGCGTTCCCGCAATTAGGTATCAACTTTGTATCGGCCTCATATCGTTCCCGTTGCAGTTCGGCCGTCTGCCGCGAAAGGCACGCAGTGCCCCAAAGACTCGTGTAATGCTGGAAAAGGAGCTCGCCGGCAACGGTCCGGCGTGCCCGCAAGCAACTGCTTATTCGAAGGGATCGCCAGCATCAGTCAGCCAGGAACTCCGGGACGGAAAGTACCGCGGATGCGCTCCGTGCTGCTGTCCGCGCTGCTTCCGGCTGCCCTGCTGATGTCCGGCTGCATCGCCGATCCAGATCCCGCGGTGACCTCCGCCAACTCTCCGACGTCGTCGTCGCGCCGGGCCGCCGGCACGGATGGCGTCCCCACTACCAGCGCGCCGCTGGAAACAACGCAGTCCTCGAACAAGGCGCCGGTCTACTGGATCGGGCGCAGCAACAGCAACGTGTTCCTGTACCGCGAGTTCCGCGACGTGCCGGACGATGAGAACCCGATCACGCGGGCCCTTCGCGCCATGATGTCGGAGACGCCGCTGGATCCGGACTTCTTCACGCCGTGGCAGAACCCCAAGAACCTCGCGACGTCGATCTCGGGCACCAACGTCATTACCGTGGACGTTTCCGCCGATGCCTTCAACAGCAACCTTGACGCGGACATGGCCCAGCGGGCCATCCAGCAACTGGTATACACCGCAACAGCCGCCGGAGCCAGCTCTGGCCTGATTGACGCCGGCCAGCAGATCGAAGTGGTGATCCTGGTGGACGGGCACACCGATTACCTGGCCTTCAAGCACGTCAAGCTCGGTGCCCCCACATCCCGCAGCGCCGGAATGGTGGCGCCGGTATGGATCATCGATCCGCAGCAGGGCACCGAAGTCGGCGACGGCCGGGTCAAGATCTCCGGACGAAGCACCGTCCCCAAAGGCAAACTCCAGTGGCGCATCCTCAAGGTCCAGGAGAACGGCGACAAGGAAAGCTACCTGACTGGAGAAGCCACGGCTGCCGCGGATCCCGCCGCCTCCGGGGTCTTCGGCATCACGGTCAATCTCGCGCCCGGCAACTACGAGGTGCGCGTCTCCCAGATCGACCCGGGCAAGCCTGAGGACGAACTCAACGTGGACTCGCGCGGGTTCACCGTTCGTTAAGTCCACCGTTCGCTAGATTCGATGTTCACCGGTTGCTGCCGCTGTCGAATCGTTCGCTGGTTGGAGCTACCAGCGGCCCAGGACGTCGCTTGCTACCACGACGCCGGCCGGTCCCGCCGTCGATGACCGCAGGACGTGCGGACCCAACAGTGCCGTGACAGCCCCCGCGCTGCACAGCCGGGTAACCTCCCGGGGACTGATGCCCCCTTCGGGACCAACGATGAGGAGGATCTCACCGGCGCCAGCCGCCTCTTGGCGCTCCTCAGACCACTTGCCGAGGACCCGCCGCAGCGGCGTCACCGCATCTTCGTGCAGAATCACGGCAAGGCCGGCCTCCGCCACGGTCTTTGCCAGGGCCTGGGTGTCGACGGCGGGGCGCACCTCAGGAATCCAGGCACGGCGCGCCTGCTTCGCAGCCGCAGCCACGGTGGACTGCCATTTCCCGTGCGCCTTGGCCGCCCGGTCACCCTTCCACCTGACGATGGAACGTTCGGACTGCCAGGGAATCACGGCGTCGATCCCCAACTCGGTTGCGGTTTCGATCGCGAGTTCGTCCCGGTCACCCTTGGCGAGGGCCTGGACGAGGACCAGGCGTACGTCCGGCCGCGGTTCCACGCTGACGGAGGTGCATTGGACCGTCAGCACGGCGGGGGCGGCATCGGTCACCGTTCCGGTGATGCGCTTGCCGGCGCCGTCGGCAAGGTCCACCTGCTCGCCCACCGCCAGGCGCTTGACCGTGACCGCGTGCCGGGCCTCGGCGCCGTCGAGGACGAACACAGAACCGGGAACCGTGCCGTCCAGCGCGCCGGCCGGGGTGAAGAATACGGGGTTGCTCACCGCTACAGGTTACCGAGGCGGTCCCGCAGTTTGGCGAAGACGCCGCCGCTGGCTGCAAGCTTGCCCTCGGAGAACTGCTCGCCGCGGAGCTTGGCCAGCTGCCGGAGCAGGTCCTCCTGCGCGGAGTCGAGCTTGGACGGGGTTTCCACCTGCAGGTGGACCTTGAGGTCACCGCGGCCGTAGCCCCGCAGGTGGGTGACGCCGAGGCCGCGGAGGGTGATGATCTCGCCGGATTGGGTGCCCGCCTTGACGTCGATCTCCTGCTTGCCGTCGAAGGTTTCCAGGCTCAGTTCCGTGCCAAGGGCAGCGGCGGTCATGGGAATGTTCAGGGTCGCGTGGAGGTCGTCGCCCTCGCGGACGTAGGTGGCGTCGTTGTTGACCCGGATTTCCACGTAAAGGTCGCCGGACGGGCCGCCCGCGGGGCCGGCCTCACCCTGCCCGGAGAGCTGGATCCGTGTTCCGGTGGCAACACCGGCCGGAACCTTGATGGTCAGGGAGCGGCGGCTGCGGATGCGGCCCTGGCCGCTGCATTCGTTGCAGGGGTCCTTGATGACGGTGCCGAAGCCCTCGCACGAGCCGCAGGGGGCGGCGGTCATGACCTGGCCGAGGATGGAACGGACCGCCCGCTGAACCTGTCCGCTGCCGCCGCAGATGTCGCAGCGCTCCGGATGCGTGCCCGGCTGGCAGCAGGAGCCTTCGCAGGTGGGGCAGGTGACGGCCGTGTCCACTTCCAGCTTCTTGTTGACGCCGAAGACGGCATCGCGCAGGTCGATCCGGACGCTGATGAGCGCGTCCTGGCCGCGGCGGACGCGGGACGCGGGCCCGGAGGTCCCGCCCGCGCCGAAGAAGGTGTCAAAGATGTCCTGGAACGCGAAGCCCTGGCCGGCGTAGCCGCCGCCGCCGAAGCCGTTGTCGGTGCCGTTCTCGTTACCGGTGGTGTCGTAGACCCTGCGCTTCTGCGGATCGGACAACACTTCATAGGCGTGGGTGACGGCCTTGAACCGTTCGGCTGCGTCTTCCCCGGAGTTGACGTCCGGGTGCAGCGAGCGGGCCAGCTTGCGGTAGGCCTTTTTGATCTCCTCGCCGGTGGCTTCCGGGGAGACTCCAAGAACGTCGTAGTGGCTGCTCAAAGTTCGTATCTCTTCCTGGTTGTACTGCCTGTGGTCAAAGGATGTCCGGGGCGTGCGGTCACGGGCCCAGAATCCTCGAAAGGTAGCGGGCCACCGCGCGCACGGCGGCCATGGTGGTGGGATAGTCCATCCGGGTGGGGCCAAGGATGCCCACCTTGGCGCTGGCGTCAGGGCCGTAGCCGGTGGCCACCACCGATGCCTCGGCCAGCCCGTCGTAGGGGTTTTCGCGGCCGATGCTGACGGCTACGCCCCTGGGGTCCTGCGCCATGTCGCTCAGGAGCCGCAGCATCACAACCTGCTCCTCGAGGGCTTCCAGCACGGGTCCGATGCTGAGCGGGAAGTCCACGTTGGACCGCGCCAGGTTCGCCGTTCCGGCCAGGACCATCCGGTCCTCCCGGCTGTTATGGGCGAGGCCCTCCAGTCCCTTGGCGAGGGCCATGGCAACGGGGCGCTCGGCCGGCGTGCAGCCAGCCACGACGGCGGCCAGGTGCTGGGGCAGGATGGCCACCGGTGTGCCGGCCAGACCGGTCAGGAACCGGGTGCGCAGGGCGGCGAGTGTGTCGTCGGACAGGTCCTGTCCGGCGTCGACGACGCGCTGGTCCACCTTGCCGGAATCGGCGATCAGCACGATCAGCACCTTCCGCGGCGCCAGCAGCACGAATTCAATGTGCCGGACCACGGCGCGGCTCAGGTGCGGGTATTGGACGACGGCGACCTGGTTGGTCAGCTGGGACAGCAGCCGGGCCGTCCGGTCCAGGACGTCGTCAAGGTCCTCCGACCCCTCAAGCAGGGTCTGGATGGCGCGCTTCTCCGCCGGTGAGAGCGGCTTGACCGCCGAGATCTGGTCGACGAACAGGCGGTAACCCTTGTCCGTGGGAATCCTGCCTGCGCTGGTGTGCGGGGCCGTGATCAGGCCCTCGTCCTCCAGTGCCGCCATGTCGTTGCGGATGGTGGCACTGGAAACGCCCAGGTGGTGCCGTTCCACCAGGGCCTTGGAGCCGACAGGTTCGCGGGAATGGACATAGTCCTCCACGATGGCGCGCAGCACCTCTAGCTTCCGTGGTTCGCTCACAGTCCACCTCCTTTTGGCCATAACCGCGCCGGGCGTTAATCCTGCCCGCAACGCTGTGGTTAGCACTCGACATGCCTAAGTGCTAACAAGTCTAATATGAGTCGCCGCGTTGTTAGCATTGGTACCGCTCCGGGCGAAATTCCGGGCGCCTGTCCCCCGGCGGCATGTCCGCGGCCGGAGCGGCTCCTTCCGAGTGCAGAGCGGTGAACGAATGCAGTACCAGACCTGGGGCGCGCAGGAGATCGCAGCGCCCGCCAAGAACAGCCTGCCCGAGGTGCCGGTGGAGCGCGGCATGGTGCTCGAGGATGTCCAGTCCGGCTGGGTGGGCGCAGTGACCCGGGTGGAGAAGTCCGGCGGCATGCACCTGGTGGCGCTCGAAGACCGCCGCGGAAAGTCACGGTCCTTCAAGCTGGGCTTCGGATTCCTCCTGGAGGGGCAGCCGATCCGCCTGATGCCCCCGGCCCCCAAGGCAAAGCCCGCAGGGCAGGGCGCCGCACGGACGGCGTCGGGTTCGGTCCGGGTGGAAGGGCAGCGCGCGCAGGTCGCCAAAGCGAGCCGGATCTGGGTTGAAGGCAAGCATGATGCCGAACTCGTGGAAAAAGTCTGGGGCGACGACCTCCGGGTGGAGGGCATCGTCGTCGAGCCCCTCCATGGCATCGACGACCTGGCGGCCGCAGTTGCCTCCTTCCGCCCCGGTCCCGGCCGCCGGCTGGGCGTTCTGGTGGACCACCTGGTCCCGGATTCCAAGGAGTCCAGGATCGCCGACGCTGTGATGGCGTCCCCGGGCGCCGCCGGGAACGTGCTGATCGTGGGCCACCCCTACGTCGACGTCTGGCAGGCGATCCGGCCATCGGTACTTGGCATTCCGCAGTGGCCGGTGGTGCCGCGCGGCACAGACTGGAAAACCGGTATCCTCACCGCCTTCGGCTGGCCGCACGAGACCAAGGAAGACATTGGCCTGGGCTGGCAGAAACTCCTCGGCGCCGTGCGCACCTACGCCGACCTCGAGCCTGCCCTGCTGGGCCGGGTGGAAGAAGTCATCGATTTCCTCACGGTTCCATAGATCCGGTCCCGCGATTCGGCGTTGAGCCCGCGATTGCCCGTACGGGCCGGTATCCTTGGTACGGCACCACGCCGCACCGCGGCCCCGGCGCCCTCCAACGCACTATCGCACCAACGCAAGCTAAAGGAAGACACCGTGGCAGACGACGCTCGCGACCGCAGGGACACACAGTCCGGCCAGGACCTGCCCCAGTACCATGGGGTTCCGGCCAACGCGCTTCCGCTGACCGCCAGCGAGGACCGGCAGTGGGCCACCCTGGCGCACTTCGGCGGCATCCTCGGCTGTGTTCCGGCGCTGCTGATTTACCTCATCTTCCGCGACCGCGGCCCATTCACCGCACAGGAGTCCAAGGAAGCCCTCAACTTCACCCTGCCGCCGACGATTGCGGCCTTCGTGGCCAACCTGCTGGTGCTGCTTCCCGTCGTCGGCAATCTGTTCGCCGTCGTGGCCACGCTCATCTGGATTGCGCTGACCTGCTTCGCGGTGTCCGCGGGCGTCCACGTCAACAAGGGCCAGCCGCACCGGTACCAGTACAACCTCCGCTGGATTAAGTAGTCCCCACCCGCACCCTAGCGCAAGCCCGGCCAGGGAACCCTGCGGGCGCGGGCTCAGCGCAGGCAGGCGGCGTGGCCATACGCTAGTCGGGCAGGATCCTGCGGACCACGGCGTCCGCCAGCAGGCGGCCCTTCAGCGTAAGAACCAGGCGGCCCCGGAAGGCCTCCTCGGGCACCACGAGGCCGTCGGCGATCAGCCCGGCCACGGCCTTCCGGCCTGAGGGCGAGAGCGCAGCGGTTTCCAGCCCGGAAGAAAGCCGGGCTTCCAGCATGACCTTTTCGACGCTCCGGGTTTCCGCGTCAAGGGTCTCCCGGCCTGCCGCCGGTGAAGCGCCTGAGCCAAGCCGGCCGGCATACGCGGTGGGGTGCTTGACGTTCCACCAGCGCACCCCGCCCACATGCGAGTGCGCGCCGGGTCCGATGCCCCACCAGTCGTCCCCGCGCCAGTAGGCGAGGTTGTGACGGCACGCCTGCTCCGGCGTCGCGGACCAGTTGCTGACCTCGTACCAGCGCAGGCCGGCGTCGGAAATCATCCGGTCGGCGAGTTCATATTTATCGGCGTGGTCGTCGTCGTCGATTCCCGGAACTTCGCCACGGCGGATCTGGGCGGCGAGCTTGGTGCCGTCCTCCACAATCAGCGCGTAGGCGCTGATGTGGTCCGGCCGGTACGAGAGTGCGGTTTCCAGCGAAAAGCGCCAGTCCTCCAGTGACTCGCCGGGGGTGCCGTAGATGAGGTCCAGGCTGACGGCGAGTCCGGCGTCGCGCGCCCACTGCACCACGAGCGGGACACGGCTCGGAGTGTGGGTGCGGTCGAGGACCTTCAGCACGTGCGGCACGGCCGACTGCATGCCGAAGGAGACGCGTGTGAAGCCCGCGTCCGCGAGCAGCTGCAAAGACTCCGGCGTGACGGAATCCGGGTTGGCTTCCGTGGTCACCTCGGCACCGGGTTCGATCCCCCAGGTGTCGATGGCGGCCCGGAGGATTCGCGCCAGGTCCTCGGCCGGCAGAAGCGTGGGCGTGCCGCCGCCGAAGAAGACGGTGCTCAGCTTGCGGGCAGGCAGGCCCGACTCCGCAAGGACCCGAGCGGCAAAGTCCACCTCCGAGATGGCGGTAGAGGCGTAGGCGTCCTGGGATGCGCCGCCGCCAAGCTCGGTTGCTGTGTAGGTGTTGAAGTCGCAGTAGCCGCAGCGCACCGCGCAAAACGGGATGTGCACGTAGAGCCCGAAGGCCCGGTGGGCTGCACCGCTGGCCGCCTGCGCCGGCAGGAGGCCATCCGACGGCGCGGGGTCACCCAGGGGAAGAACGCTAGGCATGCGTGCGGCCTCCGGAGGTTCCAGCCACGGTCTTCACCACTACTTCTTGGCCTTGTCCTTGGATTCGTCGGTGGTCAGGGCGGCGATGAAGGCTTCCTGCGGCACTTCCACGCGCCCCACCATCTTCATGCGCTTCTTGCCTTCCTTCTGCTTTTCCAGCAGTTTGCGCTTACGGGAGATGTCACCGCCGTAGCACTTGGCCAGAACGTCCTTGCGGATGGCGCGGATGGACTCGCGGGCGATGATCCGGGACCCGATGGCCGCCTGGATGGGCACCTCGAACTGCTGGCGCGGGATGAGTTCGCGCAGCTTGCCGGTCATCATCACGCCGTAGGCATAGGCCTTGTCCTTGTGGGTGATGGCGCTGAAGGCGTCCACCTGTTCGCCCTGGAGCAGGATGTCCACCTTGACAAGGTCGGCGACCTGTTCGCCGTCGGCCTTCCAGTCCAGCGAGGCGTAGCCGCGCGTCTTGGACTTGAGCAGGTCGAAGAAGTCGAAAACAATTTCGGCCAACGGCATCCAGTACCGCAGCTCAACCCGGTCCTCGGACAGGTAGTCCATGCCGCGCATGACGCCGCGGCGGCCCTGGCAGAGCTCCATGATGGCACCGACGAACTCGTTGGGCGCGAGGATTGTCGCGGCCACCATGGGTTCGCGGACCTCGTTGATCTTCCCGGAGGGGAATTCGCTGGGGTTGGTCACAGTGACCACGTTCTTGTCCTCGAGCGTGACCTCGTAGACCACGTTCGGGGCCGTGGAGATCAGGTCCAGGTTGAATTCGCGTTCGAGGCGCTCACGGACGATCTCCAGGTGCAGCAGGCCGAGGAAGCCCACGCGGAAGCCGAAGCCGAGTGCTGCGGAGGTTTCCGGTTCGTAGATCAGGGCGGCGTCGTTCAGCTTGAGCTTGTCCAGCGCGTCGCGGAGCACCGGGTAGTCGGTGCCGTCCAGCGGGTAGAGGCCTGAGAACACCATCGGCTTGGGATCCGCATAGCCGCTCAGCGATTCCGCGGCCGGCTTGGCGAGGTTGGTGACGGTGTCGCCCACCTTCGACTGGCGGACATCCTTCACGCCGGTGATGAGATACCCCACCTCGCCGACGCCCAGGCCCTTAGACGGGATGGGCTCCGGGGAGCTGACACCGATTTCCAGGAGTTCGTGGCTGGCCTTGGTGGACATCATCTGGATCCGCTCACGCGGGTGCAGCATGCCGTCCACCACGCGGACATAGGTGACCACGCCGCGGTACGTGTCGTAGACGGAGTCGAAGATCATGGCCCGGGCAGGCGCCTCGGGGTCGCCGACCGGCGCGGGCAGGTCGCGCACGATCTTGTCCAGCAGTGCCTCGACACCCACGCCGGTCTTGCCGGAGACCAGCAGCACGTCTTCGGGATCGCCGCCGATCAGGCTGGCCAGCTCGGCGGCGTACTTCTCCGGCTGGGCGGCCGGCAGGTCGATCTTGTTCAGGACCGGAATGATGGTGAGGTCGTTTTCCATGGCCAGGTAGAGGTTGGCGAGCGTCTGGGCCTCGATGCCCTGCGCTGCGTCCACCAACAGAACGGCACCCTCGCAGGCGGCGAGGGAACGGGACACCTCGTAGGTGAAGTCCACGTGGCCCGGCGTGTCGATCATGTTCAGGGCGTAGCTCTTGCCATCGAGCTCCCAGGGCATACGGACAGCCTGGGACTTGATGGTGATGCCGCGCTCCCGCTCGATATCCATGCGGTCCAGATACTGGGCCTTCATGTCGCGGGACTGCACGACGCCGGTGAACTGCAGCATGCGGTCGGCCAGGGTGGACTTACCGTGGTCAATGTGCGCGATGATGCAGAAATTCCGAATAATGGCCGGATCTGTCGCGGCGGGCACCGGGGCGGTGCGGGCCATGGGAGACACGCAGGGTCCTTACTGTTGGCATTTCAGCGGCGTTGTTCAGGCTGAACTCTGGCCATCCTGCTGCCTGCCGCAATATCTGAACTTCTAGTCTCCCACGTCCCGGGCGCTGGCAGTACATCTTGCGCGCCCCGCACGCCCTGAGGCCCGGCAGTTCCGGAGGCCGCGCCGGTAGGGTGGCCCGCATGGCATTGAACTTCTCCTCCATCGGCGGCGCCGTCCGAGCATCGCTCCGCTTCCTCGGCGTGCTGAGGAAACCGGCGGACCCAACTCCGGCACCCGCCACTCGGGCGCCCGCCCGGGGCAGGTCCGGAAACGCACCCCGGCTCCGGGCCGGCGTAACGGGGACCTACCCGGGCGACTTCACCGGCACGGCGGCGCTGCGGTACTCCCCTTCCCCGGACGGTCACCCGGACCCCGGCGAGATCGTGTGGACCTGGGTTCCCTTCGAAGAAGACCATTCACAGGGCAAGGACCGGCCGGTCCTCCTCGTTGGCAGCCATGGGCGGTACCTGCTGGGTCTGATGCTGACCAGCAGGGACCATGACGGCCACCCGCGTGCCCGCCGCGATTACGTGGATATCGGCACGGGCCCCTGGGACAGGCAGGGTCGCCCCAGCGAAGCCAAGCTGGACCGCGTCCTGCAGATCCATCCGGCCGACATACGGCGCGAGGGCTCGGTTCTGGAGCGGAAGAAGTTCAGGCTGGTGGCGGACGAGTTACGGCTGCTGCACGGCTGGAAATGACGCCGGCGCGCCGTCCGCGGGCTAAATGGCCACAAATGGCCGCGACCTGCTAATATTTATAGCTGTGTGTCCGTGCAGGTCGACGGTCACTGATGGCTGGCCGCCATAGGTATCCCCACGCCGCTCAGTCAAGGCCAGCTTGAAAGCCCTCTAGACCATTTCCGCATTACAAAGAGAGTTCACACGTGGCAAATATCAAGTCCCA
Organism: Arthrobacter globiformis; assembly: GCF_030817195.1. NCBI lineage: Bacteria > Bacillati > Actinomycetota > Actinomycetes > Micrococcales > Micrococcaceae > Arthrobacter > Arthrobacter globiformis. Next base: position 3,299,817 of record NZ_JAUSYZ010000001.1, read on the forward strand.
GAAGAAGCGCATCCTGACCAACGAGAAGGCTCGCCTGCGCAACAATGCAGTCAAGTCCGAGCTGAAGACGGCCATCCGCGCCGTCAACACCGCCGTTGAGTCCTCCGACAAGGAAGCTGCTACTACTGCGCTCGTTTCTGCCAGCCGTAAGCTGGACAAGGCTGTCAGCAAGGGTGTTCTGCACAAGAACAACGCTGCAAACCGCAAGTCGGCGATCTCCAAGAAGGTCAACGCACTCTAAGGTTTTCCAGTTCATCTGAACTGATGCTTGTGGCCGGCACCGTTGGTGCCGGCCACTTCTCTTTTAACCTCCGACGGCGGTGCTTCCGACGACGGCCCCGGACCCCCGCCCCCTGGCCGCCTAACGTGGGCAAGGGCGAGTCCGGTCGTCAGTCACAACTGCCCCCTGACCCCCGGCCTGCAAATTGACCGGGTCTGCAAGCTGACCCGGCGCCTACATGCCGGGTTAGTACTAGCGGCCGCGGGCAGCAGCGGCTATCACGGTCACGGCGTGTTCCACGGCGTAGACAGGATCACGCGATAGTCCCTTGACCTGCGCGTCGGCTTCGGCGGTGACCTGGATAGATCGCGCAAGGCCCTCCGGCGTCCACCTCCGAACGTCCCGCTGCGCCTGCTCCACCAGCCACGGCTGCATGCCCAACTGCTTGGCGATGTGCGCCGCCGAGCCCTTGGCGCCGGCGACCTTGGCGACTGTCCGCAGCTTCGCCGCCAGGGCCGCGACCAGCGGCACCGGGTCGGCGCCCGTGGCCAGAGCGTGACGGAGTGTGGACAGGGCCACCGGACCGTTGCCTGCCATCGCGGCGTCTGCCACCTTGAAGGCCGTTGCTTCGACCCTGCCGCCGTAGTAGCGGTCGACCATGTCAGCGTCAACGGCCGTGGAGGCGTCGGCAATGAGCTGGCTGCACGCCGCCGCCAGCTCGGACAGGTTGGCGCCGACCGCGTTGACCAGGGACTGCACTGCTTCCGGAGTGATCCGCCTGCCGGCGGCCTTGAACTCCGCGGTGACAAAGGCTGTCTTTTCCGCATCTTTTTTCAGCGGCTGGCAGTCGACGGTCGGCCATCCCCCGGCCTTTACGGCGTCGAGCAGCTTCTTGCCGCGGGTTCCGCCGCCGTGCCGGAGCACGAGGACAGCGTCCTGTTCCACGTGCTTGAGATAGGTCAGTGCGTCTGCCAAGAAGGCGTCGTTCATCGCTTCGAGGCCGTCCACCTCGATCAGCTTGCTCTCGCCGAACAGTGACGGGCTGACATTCATGGCCAGCGCCCCGGGCTCGTACGCTCCGGCGCTGAGCCTGGTAACTTCCACGTCCGGCGCGGCCGCCCGTACCTGTGTCCGGATACGGTCCATCGCCCGGATGCCGAGGTACTCCTCGGGACCCGTGATCAGGACGACTGCCGCAGGGGTTACGTCCCGCCAGGACGCCGAATTGGCTGCCGGCGTCTTCGGTCGTTGCTGGGCAGCGGCCACTGGTGATTCCTCCCGGAGTTCAGATTGCAGACTCTAAGTCTCCCATGACCGCTCGGGCCGCCGCGGCGTAACGTGGCCTCCGGCAGGCGGTCCAGGAGCCGGACAATGCCGGCGTGCGCGGCGAGAACGAGTTTGATGGTGCCTGCGGGATGCGCGGCCATCCATACGGCGAGCAAGGTCACAATGGAGAACAACACCATGGTCAGCAACCCGAACACGCCCTCCGGCCAAGGAGGCGCGGCGCCGGGAAGACCCGCCGTGAACCGGGCGATGGATGCCACACCACCGGCAAAGAAGCCGGCCACGCCGATCAGTACCGCCGCCAGCCAGGGTGCGAAGGGCAGCAACGCCACGGCAGCCGTGCCCAGGATGGTCACGGGTGCTACGAGCGGGGCAACAAGCACATTGGCCAACAGCGAATACGTCGAAAACTGTGGCTGCAGCACCACGATGACGGGGCCGCACAGGACTTGGGCTGACAGGGGTACGGCGATAGCTGCCGCCACCCAGCGTGGCACGCTCGCTGGAAACCAGCCCATGACGCACCGGCCCAGCACGATGATCCCGAGCGTGGCAAGGACCGAGAGCAGGAACCCGAAGCTGACGCCCAGTTCGGGCTCCACGAGCAGCAGGGCAATCACGGCCAGGCAAAGGAAACTCAGCCCGCGGCCGGCCCGGCCGCCTGCCAGGGACGCGACAGCAACCGCGCCCATCAGCGATGCCCTCAGCACGCTGGCATCGGGACCCACCATGAGGACGAACAAGCCGAGTCCGGAGAGCGCGACGGCCGCGGCCGGACGCCTGGCAAGGCGCAGCGAGCGTGCCGCCAGCAGCAGGGCGCCGAGTATGAGGCTGCAGTTGGCCCCGGAGACGGCCGTCAGGTGAGTCAGGCCCACGGTTTTCATGGCTGTCTCGAGCTCCTCGCTCAGGCCGCCGGTATCGCCCGTGACCATGCCCGGGAGGAGACCCCTGGCGTCGGGGGCCAGCCAGGCGGCGTCCGACGCGAAACGCTTGCCCAGGGCGGCAGGCGCCTGCTGCCAATCCTGCGCTGCTGCGACCCTGACGGGCGGTGAGGACGCGCTCAGGATCGCAGCCTCCACCCGGCCGGCGTCCGGCGGCCGGAGCTTTCCGGTGACCCGGAGCACCTGGCCGGTGCCAGCGCCCTGCCACTCCTGCCCGCCGATGATGACCACCGGCAGACGCGCATGCGTTACCTGGCCTCCCGACGTCAATGACAGGGCCACCGCAGCCACTGCCCAGCGTTCGGCACGCCCGGAGGGGCCGGGCGTCTTGAGTGCACGGGGTGCCGCGCCGATCTCAGCTTCCGCCACCACCGATGCCCGCCCTTCGACCAGTCCTGCCACCTGCTCGTCGTGGCGCTGGGCCGACGAGACTGCCGAATGGGCAGTCGATGCCGCGGCAAGCATGAGTGCAGCAGTCAGGGTGGTCAGGAAGCTGTGCCGCCAGTGACCTGCGGCCTTCTTCCTGCGCAAAACGATGGCAAGCAGCGCTCCGGCGCACATGGCGAGACCGCCCCACGCGAGCAGGAGTGTGGCTGGTGTCAGCCATGGCGCCGCGACGGTGGCTGTCCACACCAGTAGTGCAGCCGGGGCAAGGCGAAGGTCGGTACGGCGGCGGGTCGATTCGGTTGCGGCAGCATCCCGTTCGTCGGGCAGCAGACGACGGCGGACGTCAGCCCGGATCTTCTGTCCGAGTGCTCTCGCGGGACCGGAGCGGGACGTAGGCTGTGACGGCCAATAGTCAGCAGACGCGGAATCGCCAGGGGAAGGTTCGCCCGGCGTGGAGCCGGCCCGTGGGCAATCCACGGCCGCCTCGACGTAGCGGTGCCACCGGCTGGGCGCGCGTCCGTTCCTGCCGTCCATTTCAGACGGTCACCAGCGGAAGCAACGTTTCCAGCATTTTGGGACCAACTCCGTCGACGGCGTCCAGTTCCTCAGGGGATTTGAAAGGGCCCTGTTGTGTGCGCCAGTCGACGATGCGCTGGGCCAACACGGGGCCAACCTTCGGCAGCGCAGCGAGTTCTTCCGCAGTGGCGGTATTGAGGTTGATCTTGCCTCCGCTGCCCTCGCCCGCAGGCCCGCCGGTTCCTTCGGTTTCGGCGGCGCCTGCTCCTGATGTGCCGGCCGGGGCAGATTTGTCAGCTGGTGCTGCCTTGCCCGGTGCTGCCTCGCCGCGGCGCGTCACGTAAATTTTCTGGCCGTCTTCCAGCAGGGAGGCGAGGTTGAGTCGGTCGAGGTCCGCCTCCGGGCTGGCTCCCCCGGCGGCAGCGATGGCCTCATGTACCCGGCTTCCCCGCGGGAGCCGGACCACTCCGGCCTTCTTCACCGCACCGGCGACGTGCACCACGACGTTCCCGGCCGCCGTCCCATGACTGCTCGTCCCGTCAGTGTTAGTCCCGTCAGTGTCGTTCCCGTTTCCGTCCGGCCCACTGCTTTCCGTGCCGCCGCTATCAGGGCTACTGCTCTCCTGGTCATGAGTGCTGGCGGCTGGCTTTCCCGCCGCGCCGTGGCTCACCGAACTGAGCGGAAGGACAACAGGACCGTTGGCAGCCACCTGCCACCAGAGCAAGGCTGCGGCAATCAGCGACAGCACACCCACCAATACCGCGGCACGGATGCCCAGGCGCCAGCGGAACCGCGGTTCGGCCACTACGCGGGACATCCCAGATCCCGGGGCACCCGTCTGCCGGCCGTAGGCGAAGCCGCCGCCCGTTCCCGCGTCCAGCAGTCCCGCGGAGCCACCCGGCTGCCTGATGGGCTCTTCATCGCCGGTAAGGCCCGGCACGGCAGTCGGCCCGAGCGAGGCGGCCAGCCTTCTGGCTGCCCGCCCATCCGTGGCACTCCGCTGCACGGAGCCACGTCCATGACCGGCGCCCTCACCAACGCGCGGTTGAGCGCTGGCTGCGGCTCCAGCGGTCCGGCGTGACATATCCACCACGCTAGGAAACGGGCGGCCCTCCCGACAGCCCCGTCATGCCCTATGTGGATAGCGGCACTACCGCTGGTACGTGATGTACGCCTCGTACTGCACGCGCCACTTCTCCGGCTCCTTGGGATCAGGGATTGTGGTGGTGAGGAACTGGACGCTGGTCACCTGGCCTTTCAGGTACTTCAGCCATTTCGTGACTTCGTCGGCCACGTCCCGGTCCAGTTGGGCTACGTGGTGGACTTGCATGGACATGGAAGCCTCCTTGCTCGGTGGGGAGACTGTACTACCAGTGGCAAACCACTGCTAGGGCGTGATAATCCCCCAGGCAGCGGCATGTGTGCGCGCCGCCGGACGGTCTGTTGGGTGGGCGCAGACCGACGGCAGCGCAATCTTATGCTGCGTCGAATCTTCCCCAGTCAGGCAGGGGACCTACCGGCAGCAGTGGTTCCAGGCCGTCGAGAGGTCTGGGCCCATTGCGGCGGCCGAAATCCTCTGACCCGTCTGGCTCGTCCTCCCAGTCCGGCGGCTCTGACCCGTCTGGTGGATCGGGCCACTCTGGCGGCGCGGACCAGTGTAGCCATTGCCGTTCTTGGCCGGGCGGCGGATCCGGCCATAGTGGTGGTTCCCAGTCCTGGCGTTCACTGGGATAGGACCGACCCGAGGGTGAGATCCAGCCGGGCGACATGTCCTTGGTGGCGCCGGTGGGTTTCCATGCGGTGTTGTGTTTCAGGCGGTGGTGCTTAGGGCAGGGCTGGCCGAGGTTGGTGATGCCGGTGGTCCCGCCGTCGGCCCAGGCCAGTATGTGGTCGGCGTCGTTGTCCAGGGAGTGGTTGTTGCAGCTCGGGAACGTGCAGCGCGCGTCCCTGAGGTGCAGCCATTGGCGCATCGGCTTCGTCAGCCGGTAGCTGGTGCGGCCGATTTCCAGCGGCGCCCCGTCCCGCGGGTCGGTCAGGACCCGCAGAAATGATGTCCCGCCGTCGGCAACGAGCCGGCGGGCCATGGACAGCGGGATCGGCCCGTACCCGTCCAGCGTGGCAGGTTCGGTGCCGGCACCGAGCAGCGAAAATACCGGGACGCTGACCAGGACCTGCGCCGCCGGGGACGGGATTCCTTCGGCCATCCCGCCCAGCAGCCAGGCGGCGGCGACATCGGCCCGCAACTGGGTCAGGGTCCGTGACTCTGCCGGGCCCTGCAGGGTCCGGGCGGCGGCGGTGGTACGTCCCAGATCCCGGCCGCCTGGTCCGCGGGCAGATACGCCGAGAGCCAGGCCATGCCGTCCCGGTCCGGGACGTACTCCAGCCGCCGGTCCTTCGCACTCTTGGTGTGGCGGGCCTCGATGCTGACCGGGTGGTGCCGCTCCCGCCAATACCGTGCCTTGGCCCGGAACCTGCCCGGTGTCAGCTCCCCGGCCGGGCACCCCCGCGCCGGGTTGGGAGCGTGCGGGTCCAGGAAATGCGCCTCCAACGCCGCGGCGGCCGCCGGATCCAGACCGTCGGTTTCATCGCACATCACCCGCGCGTGCTGCCACGACACAGTCCCCGCCTGAAGGGCGGCCAGCGTCAACGGCAGGTCCGTGCTCACCTTGGCCGATTCAGCGAGAAGCCGAGCCGCCGACCCCTCGCTCACGGTCAGGGCGCCAGCAACCTCAGCGGTCACGGACATCCGCCGGGCGGCGCGGTCCTGCACGGACGCGTCAGGCGGGGTCATGGCCTCCTCCGCCGCGGCGAAACCGGCAGCGAGCTGCACCTTCACAGCCGCCAGCCGGGCCTCCATCCCAGCCACATCTGCCAGCCCGTCCAGGCACGCATCCGCCTGATCCGCCAGTGGATCCGCGCCATCCGGCTGCGGACCCGCGCCCGCCGTGCCCGGATCAGCCGCACCGCGAAGCTCAGCAGCCAGCGAAAGAGCGGCACCGATGGCCTCCAACGTCTTCACAACTGCATTGTCGTTCATGCTGAGAGCATCCCACGAGGCGCTGACAATTTAGCCGCGGCACCGCATCGAACCAGACGCAGCTGGGCCTCAGGTGGCGGCCTCAGTGCCGCCGGCACCGGCGGCGAGGCAGCCTGCCACGGACGAGCTGCTCTCCCCCACGATCACCGCGAGGACGCCAAGCCCGGCGTGCGCCGCCAGTACCGCGGGCAGCGAGCTGATCTGGGCTGGCGGAACGGCCGGGAGCTTCGCCGCGAGCCGGGCGGCGAGCATCTCGGCCTCGGGCCGGTTGCCGAAGTGGTGGATGGCCAGCCGGGCCTCGCCCAGTGGCCGTCCCGCGGCCTCCGCCACCACGATCTCCTCAAGCCGGGCAATGGCTTTCGCTGCGGAGCGGACCTTTTCCAGCGGAACGATCTTGCCGTCGTCGACAGCGAGAATGGGCTTGATGGCGAGCATGGCTCCCACCAGCGAGGCAGCAGCTCCGATGCGTCCGCCGCGCCGCAGCTGCTCCAGGCTTGGCACGTAGAAATACACCTTGGACCGTGCGGCGCGTTCCTCGGCGAGTCGGCGCACTTCGCTGGCATCACGGCCGTCCGCGGCTGCCACCACGGCGCTCTGGACGGCGAGTCCCTGCGCCATTCCCACGGTGCGGGTGTCCAGCACCTCCACGGGAATCTTCACCCGGCCGGCAGCAAGGCGGGCGGCATCAGCGGTGCCGGATAGGCCACCGGAAATATGAATGGACACAACGGACTCAAAGCCCTGCCGTTCGGCCGCCAGGTAGGCCTGCTCAAACTGGCCCGGCGACGGCCGGGAGGTCTTGACGGGCGTCGCGGCAGCCAGGGCCACCGCGATGGTACCGGCAATGTCGTCCTCGCCCTCGCCGTAGATCTCCTCACCCACCATGACGGGCATGGGGATGACGGCCAGCCGGCCGTTGATGGAGAAGGCCCGCACCCAGTCGGCGGGCAGGGCGGCGGCCGAATCCGTCACCACAGCGGTGCGGACGACGACGGCGGGCTCACCCGTGGGCGGGACCTGGCCCGGCCTGGTGGCCTGGCGGAGACGGACCAGGTGCTCCTTTAACCACAGCCAGGCTGCCGGTTCGCGGTCAATCACGGCACACCCCCTGCAGTTGTTTCCGGCCGCCGGCATTGCCGGCGGCCGGAACCCGGCCAGTCAGTCGGTCCCGTTAGGCCGGGACGATGTTCACCAGTTTAGGTGCACGCACGATCACGGTCCGGATGCCGCGGCCGTCGAGGGCACGCTGAACGTTCTCGGAGGCCAGCGCAAGCTCGCGCAGGTCGTCCTCGGAGATAGCCGGTGAGACCTCAAGCCGGTCCCTGACCTTGCCCTGGACCTGGACCACCGCGGTGATGGTTTCCTGCACCAGCAGCGCCTCGTCGTGCGAAGGCCAGCCGGCGTTGGCCACCGATGCCGGGTGCCCCAGGACGTTCCACAGGTCTTCCGCCGTGTAGGGCGCGAAGAGGCTCAGGATGACGGCGACAGCCTCGGTAGCCTCGCGCACCGCCGGGTCAGCACCGCCGGCGCCCGAGTCGATGGTCTTGCGGGTGGCGTTGACCAGTTCCATCAGCTTGGCCACCACGACGTTGAACTTGTTGTTGTCCAGCAGCTCGGCAGCGTCCGCGATGGTCCTGTGCGTGACCGAGCGCAGCGCGCGGTCACCGGTGCTGAAGTCAACACCGGGGGCGCTGGACACGTCCTGCCCAAGGCGCCATGCGCGGGCCAGGAACTTCGCCGAGCCCGACGGCGAAACGTCAGCCCAGTCGACGTCGTCCTCCGGCGGGGAGGCAAAGATCATGGTGAGCCGGACGGCGTCGACGCCGTACTTGTCCAGCTGCTCGCCCAGGTCAACACCGTTGCCCAGCGACTTGCTCATCGCCTTGCCGCCATTGAGCACCTGGCCCTGGTTGAGCAGGGCGCTGAAGGGCTCGTCCGCTGCCAGGAGCCCCATGTCATGAATGACCTTGGTAAAGAAGCGGGCGTACAGCAGGTGCAGAATGGCGTGCTCGACGCCGCCGACATACTGCCCGACCGGCATCCAGTCGTTGATCTTCGCGGGATCGAACGGACCCTCGGTGTAGTGCGGGGAGACGAAGCGAAGGAAGTACCAGGACGAGTCCACGAACGTGTCCATGGTGTCCGTGTCCCGCTGGGCTGCACGTCCACAGTTGGGGCATTCGACATTGACCCATTCGGCGGCAGCGGCCAAGGGGGAGGTCCCCCTCGGGGACAGTGCCTCGCCACGCAGGTCCTCGGGAAGCGTCACCGGCAGTTGCTCGTCGGGCACCGGCACTTCGCCGCACTCGGCGCAGTGGATGATGGGGATCGGGGTGCCCCAGAAGCGCTGGCGGCTCAGGAGCCAGTCGCGCAGCCGGAAGTTCACAAACTTCTCGCCTGTGCCCTGACCTTCGAGAATTCGGATGGCTTCAGGAATCGCTTCGCTCTTGGGCAGGCCGTCCAGCGTGCCGGAGTTGATGAGCGTGCCCTCCCCCGCCGTTGCCTTGCCCGAGACGGCGGGATCCTCTTCGCCGGTGTCCAGCACCGCGCGCACAGGCAGGCCAAACTCCTTGGCGAAGTCGAGGTCGCGCTGGTCGTGCGCGGGGACGGCCATAATGGCACCCGTGCCGTAGTCGGCCAGGACGTAGTCCGCTGCCCACACGGGCAGCTTCTCACCGTTCAGGGGATTGATGGCGTAGCGGCCGGTGAAAACACCGGTCTTCTCGCGCTCGGTGGACTGGCGTTCGATGTCCGAAAGGGCCTTGACCTTTTCACGGTAGGCCATGAGTGCGTCGTGGTGTTCAGAAGTGACGAGGTCCAGTGCCAGGTGCGCGTCCGCGGCCACCACAAAGAAGGTGGCCCCATACAGGGTGTCCGGACGCGTGGTGAAGACCGTGACTTCGCGCTCGGCACGTCCATCCGACGCCTCGATCACGAAACGAACATGCGCCCCTTCCGAGCGGCCGATCCAGTTTCGCTGCATCGCCAGTACTCGCTCGGGCCAATGCCCCTGCAGCTCGGACATGTCGTCCAGCAGACGGTCCGCGTAGTCGGTGATCTTGAAATACCACTGGTTCAGCGACTTCTTGGTCACCGCAGTGCCGCAACGCTCACAGGCGCCGTTGACCACCTGCTCGTTGGCCAGCACGGTCAGGTCTTTGGGACACCAGTTGACCGGTGAGTCCTTGCGGTAAGCCAGGCCGCGCTCGTAGAAGCGCTTGAACAGCCACTGGGTCCAGCGGTAGTACTCGGGGTCGGAGGTGTGCAGCCGGCGGGACCAGTCGGCGGAGATGGCGTAGCGCTTGAACGAGGCCGCCTGGGTGTCAATGTTGGCGTAGGTCCACTCGCTCGGGTGGGCGTTGCGCTTGATGGCCGCGTTTTCCGCGGGGAGCCCGAACGAGTCCCAGCCGATCGGGTGCAGCACGTCGTATCCCTGCTGGCGCAGGTACCGCGCCACCACGTCGCCCATGGCAAACGCCTCGGCGTGACCCATGTGAAGGTCGCCGGACGGGTAGGGGAACATGTCCAGGACATAGCGTCGCTCCCGGGATCCGTCGTCGGCGGGGGTGAAAACCTTCAGGTCTTCCCACACCTGCGGCCACCGGGCCTCCATCGCCGCGAAGCTGTACGCGCCCTCTTCGGGCATCCCCGCTCCACCTGCTGCTGTTCCGGTTTCGGTCTCCGGCTGAACGCTCACTGCTGCCCTCTTCTGTTCTGTCATGACCCTCTGTCCTGTCACAACGGTCTGATCCCCGCCGCCTGCCGGGAAGGTCTCCCCGGACACACAAAAGCCCCTCGACATGGAGGGGCGGCCGCTCGATAATCCGTATTTGTTCGGGATACCAAGCGGCTAGCTAAGCAGAAGGATCGCACGCATACAGCCACCTTACCGCTTGTCCACCAATACATGGAAACAAGCGCCGGCGGCGGGCAGCCCCGGAAAGGTTGAGGGAAGGCGGCCCCTCGCCCGGGTGTGGTGGGCACCGCGAAGCGGGCGGGGCAGGGGCCGCCTTTTCTCAACCGCGAACCGGCTACCTCACGTCCGCATCGACCCAGTCCATGGACTTGGTGACGGCCTTCCTCCAGAGCCGCAGCTGCCGTTCCCGCTCCTCGGTGTCCAGGTTCGGCTCCCAGCGCTTGTCCTCCGACCAGTTGGCGGACAGCTCTCCGAGGTCCTTCCAGAAGCCGACGGCGAGGCCCGCCGCGTACGCCGCACCCAGAGCCGTGGTTTCCACCACCTTCGGGCGGATGACCGGCACGCCGAGGATGTCCGCCTGGAACTGCATGAGGGCATCGTTGGCGACCATCCCGCCGTCGACCTTCAGTTCCGTGAGCGGAACGCCGGAGTCAGCGTTGACAGCGTCCAAAACCTCGCGGGTCTGGAAAGCCGTGGCCTCGAGCGCGGCCCTGGCGATGTGGCTCTTGTTAACGAACCTGGTCAGGCCGACGATGGCGCCCCGGGCGTCCGAGCGCCAGTAGGGCGCGAAGAGTCCGGAGAACGCGGGCACGATGTACACGCCACCGTTGTCCTTGACCGAGGCGGCGAGGGCCTCCACCTCGGGGGCGCTGCTGATCATGTTCAGGTTGTCGCGCAGCCACTGGATGAGCGAACCGGTGACGGCGATCGACCCTTCCAGCGCGTAGTGCGGTGCCGCGTCCCCCAATTTGTAGCCGACGGTGGTCAGCAGCCCGTTCTTGGAGTGCACGATCTCCTCGCCGGTGTTGAAGATCAGGAAGCACCCGGTGCCGTAGGTGTTCTTCGCTTCCCCGGTTTCGAATGCAGCCTGGCCGAAGGTGGCGGCCTGCTGGTCACCGAGGATGCCGGCCACCGGGACCTCCCGCAGCAGCTGCGAGGTGTGGACCGTGCCGTAGACCTCGGAGGAGGACTTGATGGCGGGCATCATGGACGCCGGAACACCGAAGATGCCCAGGATCTCCTGGTCCCACTGCAGCGTGTCGAGGTCCATGAACATGGTCCTGGAGGCGTTGGTCACGTCGGTGACGTGCACGCCGCCGTCAACGCCGCCAGTGAGGTTCCACAGCACCCAGCAGTCGGTGTTGCCGAAGACCAGGTCCCCGGCCTCGGCCTTCTCCCGCGCGCCGTCGACGTTGTCCAGGATCCACTTGATCTTGGTTCCGGAGAAGTATGTGGCGAGCGGCAGCCCCACCTTCTGCTTGAACCGGTCCGCTCCCCCGTCCTTCGCCAGTTCGTCCACGATGGGCTGGGTCCGGGTGTCCTGCCACACGATCGCGTTGTAGATCGGCTTGCCGGTGGTCTTGTCCCAGACCACCGCCGTTTCACGCTGGTTGGTGATGCCGACGGCGGCAATGTCGTGCCGGGTCAGGTTCGCCTTGGACAGAGCGGAGCCGATGACTTCGCGGGTGTTGTCCCAGATTTCCGTGGGATCGTGCTCCACCCAGCCGGCCTGCGGGAAGATCTGCTCGTGTTCCATCTGGCCGGAGGACACGATGTTGCCGCTCTGGTCGAAGACGATGGCGCGGGTGCTGGTGGTGCCCTGGTCGATGGCGATTACGTATTGGCTCATGATGACGTCCTTGTCGTTGTGCTTGCGTTTGAAGAGATGTGGCTATGGATATGGTTTCGGAAATGGGTGCCGCTTATAAAGGCACCGTTCGAAAACGGCTATAAAGGCACAGTTCGAAAACGGCGCCGGTCGAAAAAGCCCCGGTTCAGGTGGCCGCAGTGAACACGATGGGAAGCAGCCCCACGAGGCCGGCCAGGGTGCCGCCGACCAGCGGGCCCACCACCGGGATCCAGGAGTAGCTCCAGTCGCTGGATCCCTTGCCTTTGATGGGCAGGACGGCGTGCGCGATGCGGGGTCCGAGGTCACGGGCAGGGTTGATGGCGTAGCCGGTGGGTCCGCCCAATGACACGCCGATGCCGACGACGAGCAGCGCAACGGCCAGCGGGCCAAGTCCCGACGGCGTTCCGCCGAAGGTGAGGATCACGAAGACAAGCACAAACGTGCCGATGATTTCCGTGATCAGGTTCCAGGGGGTGGAGCGGATCGCCGGACCGGTGGAGAAGACGCCAAGTTTGTTCGCAGGCTCGGGTTCGGCGTCGAAGTGCTGCTTGTGCGCCAGCCAGGTCAGCACGGCACCAAGGAAGGCGCCGGTAAGCTCACCGCCGAAGTACGTCAGCGTGGAGGCAAAATCCACTGGAACGCCTGTCGCATACTCCGGTTTGCCATTCACAAGAAGGCCCAGCGTGACGGCCGGGTTCAAGTGCGATCCCGACCTGGCGGCGACGTACACGCCGGCGAAGACGGCGATGCCCCACCCCCAGGTGACCATCAGGAATCCCCCGTTGTTGCCCTTCGTGCCTTTGAGCGCAACGTTGGCCACCACACCACAACCCAGCAGGGTCAGCATGGCGGTTCCGAAAACTTCGGAAAGAAAAACCAATCCAAGAGACATCTTTGACTCCTCTATTTTCTGTTGTCAGTCCTTCGCGTATTTGAAGGACTGTTTCCCGCTAGGCGACGAGGCTGTGGACCTCGACGCCGTGGTACCGCTTCAGCACCTCCTGAGCGTGGTTGATTTCAGCGGCAACTCCTGCCGCATCCCAGCCGAGGGGTTCGGCCAGGGCCCCGGCAACTTCGTTCAGCAGCTCCCCGGTGACCAGCCCGCGGAAGGCGAGCGAGGTGCGCCGGATCAGCACGTCCACGAGGTGGCCGATCTGTTCGTGGGCCGCCATGAACTGCAGTTCCCTGAAGCTCAGCTCCCGGGTGGAGCGGAGCAGGCGGTCGGGCCCGGCGTCGAGATAACTGATGACTTCCTCGGCACGGGTGCCGTACCTGGTGAGGAGTCCGGCGGTCCGGTCGGCGTCGCGGGCTGCGGTCATGTGGGCCTTGATCCACTTCTGGATTCCGGCCTCGCTGTCCGGGAAGCCGGAGCCGCCGCCGATGGCGAGTTTCGCCGTCGAAATTTTCCGTTCCATGCCCAGTTCGGCGAGGACGTCGTCGGCCAGGTGTTCGGCCAAGGCACGGAAGGTGGTCCATTTGCCGCCCACCAGGCTGAGCACTACCGCGCCGCCCTCCTGGGAGCCTGGCTCCGGAGCACGCCGTTCGATGCGGTAGTCCCGCGATACGAACCCCGGCTGGGTGGCGTCGTGCCGGGGCAGCGGACGCACGCCCGAGAACGTGTAGACGACTTGTCCGCGATTCACGGCGATATCCGGGAAGACGTGGCCGATCAGGTCGAAGAAATAGTCGATCTCGCCGTCCGTGCAGACGGCGTCTTCGGACATGTCGGCGTCGACGTCGGTGGTTCCCACGAGCACACGGTCGCCCATGGGATAGATCAGAACGATCCGGCCGTCAGTGTGTTCGAAGAAGATCTCCCGTCCCTTGCAGGCAGCGAGCAGGCCCGGGTGGTCAAGGACGATATGCGAGCCCTTCGTCCCGCCCATGAACGAGGTGGGCGCACCCATGGCCTGGTTGGTGAGGTCCACCCACGCGCCGGTGGTGTTGACGATGACGTCCGCTGTGAAAGTGAACTCCTCGCCGTTGAGTTCATCACGGAGAACCGCGGTACTGGAACCGTCTGCGTTGGGCCTGACGGACGCCAGGGACAGGTAGTTGCTGGCCCGGCCGCCCGCCTTCTCACCGTCCTGCAGGACGTCGAGGGTGAGGCGCTCGGGGTTGTGCACGGACGCGTCGAAGTAGGTGGCCGTGTATTTGACGGCCGGGTGCAGCATCGGAAGTTCGGCCAGGGCCTTTTGCCGTGTGCGGAACTGGTGGCGCGGGACGCTGCCGCCGTCGCGGGAGAAGGAGTCGTAAAGGCTGAGTCCCAGCTTGATGAGGAACGCGCCGCGCTCCTTGGGCTTGCCCTGCTGCTTGTGGGTCAGGAACCGCAGGGGCGCGGCCAGGACACCGGAGAATGTGCTGAAGATCGGAATGGTGGTCTGCAGCGGCTTCACGTAGTGGGGTGCGATCCGAAGGAGCCTGTTGCGCTCAACCACGGATTCCCGGACGAGGCGGAATTCGCCGTTTTCCAGATAGCGGATGCCGCCGTGAATCATGTGCGAGGAGGCACCGCTGGCGCCCTGGCAGTAGTCGCCGCGCTCCACCAGCGCCACGTCGACGCCCTGCAGGGCGAGGTCGCGGAATGTTCCGACGCCGTTGATGCCGCCACCGATGATCAGGACCCGGGCGTTGGGCCGCCGGCGCAGCCGGGAGACGGACCCGCGCTCCGCCCCGCGGGCGGTAGCGCTGTTGGTATGGCCGGATGAATCCTTGAGTCCCAAATCTGCTCCTTTGGGTTTGGTTCGAAGGGTTGTTGCAGGCGGCGCACCGAAAGGTGCGGGGCCGTTCACCACTATTGTTTGAATTATTGGAAAATAACGTCAAGCACTATGCACAAACGTGCAGAACGGAAAGATGCATGCCCCGTCCCCGACACTCTGACGCGCTGCGCGCCGCCCAGCTGTACTACATGCAGGACCTCACCATGGACGCCATCGCCCGGGAATTGCGGACCTCCCGCTCCACGGTTTCCCGGCTGCTTTCAACGGCCCGGGAAACGGGCCTGGTGCAGATCCAGATCCGCAGCCCGCTGGACACAGGCCCGGAGCTGGAGCGGCTGATCCGGGCGCATTACAAGGTGGATGTGCACGTGGTGCCCGTCCTGGACACCCTGAATGAGGCGGAGACGCTGGACCGTGTGGCAATGCAGGCCGCACGTACCATCGGCCCGGTTGTGGACTCCAACGCCATCATCGGCGTGGCCTGGGGCTCCACCCTGAGCGCGGTGAGCCGGCACCTGACGCGCAAGATCACCCACGACAGCGTGGTGGTGCAGCTGAACGGTGCGGGCAACATGCAGACCACCGGCATCACCTACGCCAGCGACATCATGCGGCGCTTCGGCAGCGCCTACGGGGCGCGGGTTGAACAGTTTCCCGTGCCGGCCTTCTTCGACCATGCCGCCACGAAGACCGCGATGTGGAATGAGCGGAGCGTGCAGCGCATCCTCGATCTGCAGTCCCGCATGAGCATCGCGATTTTCGGCGTGGGTTCAGTGGATGCCGATTACCCCAGCCACGTGTACGCCGGCGGCTACCTCGACGAGGACGACCTGGCCACCCTGGCGAAGTCCGACGTCGTCGGGGACGTGGCCACGGTCTTCTTCCGCGGCGATGGCTCCTCGGACGGCATCACCCTGAACGAACGCTCCACCGGACCATCCTTGGACCAGCTCCGCCAGGTGCGCCGCCGGATCTGCGTGGTGTCCGGCGCGTCCAAGATCAACGGGCTCCGCGGGGCGCTGGTGGCCGGGCTGGCGACCGACCTGATCCTCGATGAGGCCTCGGCCCGGCGGCTGGTTAGCTTCGAGGAGGCCGTCTGAACTGCGGGCGGGACAGGTGAGGCAGCCGGCGTTGTCCGGACGCCGTCAGCCGGCTGCTCCGCGTCGGTGCCCCGCGCCGGCCGCATCTGCGGCCGGCGCGGATGCCCCGGTCAGGACAGGTCGAAGCGGTCGAGCTCCATGACTTTCACCCAGGCTGCCACGAAGTCGTTGACGAACTTCTCCTTGGCGTCATCGCTCGCATAGACCTCGGCCAGTGCCCGGAGCTGCGAGTTGGAGCCGAAGACCAGATCGACCGGTGTCGCGGTCCACTTCAGCTCGCCGCTGGCGACGTCGCTGATCTCGTAGACGTTCTCCTCTCCCTCCGACGCCTTCCAGCGGGTGCCCGGGGAGAGCAGGTTGACGAAGAAGTCGTTTGTCAGGACCTGGGGCCTGTCGGTGAGGACGCCGTGTGCGGAACCGCCGACGTTGGTGACCAGGACACGCATGCCGCCGATGAGCGCTGTCAGCTCCGGCGCGGAGAGGTCCAGCAAGTACGCCTTATCGAGCAGGAGGGTCTCGGGCTGGAGCTTCTCGCCGGGGCGCACGTAGTTGCGGAACCCGTCCGCCCGCGGCTGCAGGTACTGGAATGACTCGACGTCGGTCTGGTCCTGGGAGGCGTCGGCGCGGCCGGGCCGGAACGGCACCGTGACGTCGAAGCCGGCGTCCCTCGCGGCCTTCTCCACAGCCGCGCAGCCGCCGAGGACGATCAGGTCTGCCAGCGAGACCTTCGTGCGCCCGGTCTGGGCGGAGTTGAACTGCTGCTGCACCCTCTCGATGGCCTGCAGCGCCGTGGCCAGCTGTCCGGGTTCGTTGACTTCCCAGCCGCGCTGCGGCTCCAGCCGGATCCGTGCCCCGTTAGCGCCGCCGCGCTTGTCGGTCTTGCGGAAGGTGGACGCCGCGGCCCACGCCGTGCCGGCAAGCTGGGAGACGGACAGGCCCGAGTCCAGGAGCTGGGCCTTGAGCGAGGAGATGGCCTGCTCGTCAATCAGCTCGTGGTCAACGTCCGGGATGGGGTCCTGCCAGAGCTGCGGCGCGGGGACCCATGGTCCGAGCAGGTGGGGGCCGACGGGGCCCATGTCGCGGTGCAGGAGCTTGTACCAGGCCTTGGCGAACGCGAGTGCGAAGTCGTCCGGGTTTTCCAGGAAGCGCCGCGAGATCTTCTCGTAGGTGGGGTCGATGCGCAGCGAGAGGTCAGTGGTGAGCATTGTGGGCCGGTGCTTCTTCGCCGGGTCGTGGGCGTCCGGGATGATCTCCGCGCCGTCCTTGGCCACCCACTGGTGGGCACCGGCAGGGCTCTTGATGAGCTCCCAGTCATGCTCGAACAGGATCTCGAAGAAGCGGTTGCTCCATTGGGTCGGCCGGTCCGTCCAGGTGACTTCAAGGCCGGATGTGATTGTGTCGGCCCCCTTGCCGGTCCCGTAGGTGCTCAGCCAGCCCAGGCCCTGCGACTCGAGGTCGCCTGCCTCCGGCTCCGGGCCGACATGCGCGTCGGCGTCGCCGGCGCCGTGGGTCTTGCCGAAGGTGTGGCCGCCGGCGATCAGCGCGACGGTTTCCTCGTCGTTCATGGCCATGCGTTTGAAGGTCTCGCGGATGAACGCCGCGGCCTTGGCAGGATCCGGATTGCCCATCGGGCCTTCCGGGTTGACGTAGATCAGGCCCATCTCGGTGGCACCCACGCCCTCCGCCATTTTGCCTTCGCCGACGTAGCGTTCGTCGCCGAGCCACGTGTCCTCGGGACCCCAGAAGATCTCCTCGGGCTCCCATACATCCTCGCGGCCGAATGCGAAACCGAACGTCTTGAAGCCCATCGACTCAAGGGCGACGTTGCCTGCGAGGACGAGAAGGTCGGCCCAGGAGAGCTTTTGGCCGTACTTCTGCTTCACAGGCCACAGCAGCCGCCTGGCCTTGTCGAGGTTGGCGTTGTCCGGCCAGCTGTTGAGCGGCGCGAACCGTTGGCTGCCGTCCCCGGCACCGCCGCGGCCGTCGTGGACCCGGTAGGTGCCCGCAGCGTGCCAACTCATCCGGATCATTAGGCCGCCGTAGTGGCCGAAGTCCGCGGGCCACCAGTCCTGTGAGGTGGTCAGGACGCCGATGATGTCCTGCTTGAGCGCCTCGACGTCGAGCTTCTGGAACTCCTTGCGGTAGCTGAACGTGGGGCCGAGCGGGTTGCCTGCCGGGTGGTGGGCGTGAAGCACGGAGAGGTCGAGCTGGTTCGGCCACCAGTCCGCGACGGTCCGCGGCCGGTGCGCCTTGGGCTGAGGCGCGTCGATCGCCGGGTTCTCGCTCTCGCTGCCGTGCGCAGTCACGCTGTCAGGGTCGGCCGGGCCCCCTCCCGCGGCCTTGACGTCCGGGTCCTGGGAGCTTTCCGGAGTGGGGACCGGGGGCTGGTCCTGGCGATCGCTCATGTTGTTCCTTCCATATGGCCGAGGCCGTGGTCGGACTCGGGCAGCCGGTCTAACCCTCCTATTTGACCACGGGCGGAGGCCGCGGGGAGAGCCTCCTCGGCACTGGCAGGTCCGGTCGTCCGCCGCACCGGCTGCGTGAGCGCTACACCGATGCCGGGTGGGAGGCGGAGCGCGTGTGATGGCGCCTCCCGTGAACACCGGTCCGGCCAGCTCCCGCCCTGAAACTCTCGGCAAATCGCTGCCGTCATGCAAGGATGACCGCATGAAAATCACCAGAGAGATTGTCGTGTTCGACGCCGCCGACCTCCCTGCCGAGAGCGCCTTCTGGGCCGGACTGCTCGGTGGCATCGTGGACGCGGAGGACGACTGGCACACGGTAAGCGTCGACGGGAACCCGCGCCTCGGCTTTCAGCTTGCGCCCAACCACGTGCCGCCGGAATGGCCTGACGGGAACCCGCAGCAGATCCACCTTGACCTCTATGTTGAGGACGTCTCGTCCGCCCACGAGGAGGCAATGTCGCTCGGTGCGCGCCTGCTGAAGCCAGCGGACGACATCACCTCCGCCGAGGGCTTCCAGGTCTACGCGGACCCGGCCGGCCACCCCTTCTGTCTCTGCTGGGGCTGAGTCCCAGCCAAACCAGGGGCTAACACTGCGACTGCCGGTCACGCGCGCCGCGGCGCGGTATCGGTAGAGTCGTATCCATGACTACCTCTCCCCGGCTCAGCCTGAACAACGGCGTGCTGATCGACCAGTTGGGCTTCGGGCTTTACAAGGTTCCGCCAAAAGACACCGCCAACCTGGTATTGACCGCCTTGGACGCCGGGTACCGGCATTTTGATACGGCCGCCATGTACGGGAACGAATCCGGAGTGGCGCGCGGCCTGGTAGACCTGTTCGCCACGGAAGCCGCCGCCGGCGGTTCAGGCGAGGCGGCCCACAGTACTTCCCGCGAGGATCTGTTCATCACCACCAAGGTCTGGAACGACGACCACGGCTACGACGCGACACTGCGGGCCTTCGACAAGTCCATGATCAACCTCGGCCTGGAATACGTGGACATGTACTTGATCCACTGGCCGTGCGCGAAGCGGGGACTGTTCCAGGAGACGTACCGCGCCCTGGAGACGCTGTACCGCGAGGGCAAGGTGAGGGCCATCGGCGTGTCCAACTTCCAGCCGCAGCACCTGGACCAGCTGCTGGAGACAGCCGAGGTGGTGCCGGCCGTCAACCAGATCGAACTGCATCCGTGGCTGCAGCAGGCCGAGCTCCGGGAAAAGCACCGCGGGCTGGGAATCCTCACCGAGGCGTGGAGCCCCCTGGGCCGCGGCCAGGTGCTGGAGGATCCCGTCATCGGCGCCCTCGCGGCCGAGCACAAGGTGAGCGCCGCGCAGGTCATCCTGCGCTGGCAGCTGCAGCTGGGCCACGTCACCATTCCCAAGGCAAGCTCTGCCGCCAGGATCCGCGAGAACCTCGACGTCTTCGGCTTCGAGCTCTCTGCCCTGGACATGGCTGACATCGATGCCCTGGACCGCGGCCACCGCACAGGCTCCCACCCCGACAACGTCAACTAGGACTCCCCCAGCAGATGAGAACAGCCGACTCCGAGCCCGCTACAGCACCGTCCTTCGTCAGCAGCGGACTCGCCGCCCGCACCCGTGCATCCACAACGCAGCTGGCCGGCAGTAACGTTGCCTACTGGGTCTACGAACCGGAAAAGACCACGGCTGAAACGCGGACCGTCCTGGTCATCCACGGCTTCCGCGGCGACCACCACGGGCTGCTGCGGGTGGCCGACCAGCTGCCGGAGATGCGCCTGATCATGCCGGACCTTCCCGGTTTTGGCAGCTCCGGCCCGTTCACCGACGCCGCCCACAGCGTGGAACGCTACGGCCGCTTCATCAGCGACTTCATGGCCGCCCTGGGACTCGGGCCGGACACCGTCCTGCTGGGCCACTCGTTCGGCTCCATCGTGGCCGCCCACTTTGTTGCCGCCCATCCCGACGCCGTCCGCCCGCTCATACTGGTCAACCCCATCGCAGCGCCCGCGCTCGAAGGCCCCAAGGGCCTCATGACCCGGCTGGCCGTGCTGTACTACCGCCTCTCCGCGCGCCTCCCCCGCCCCCTTGGCCTGGCCCTGCTTCGCAGCCCGCTCATCGTGCGGGTGATGAGCATGGCTATGGCGAAGACGAAGGACAAGGACCTGCTGCAGTTCATCCACGGGCAGCACCACGCGTACTTCAGTGCGTTCGCGAACCGGGAAAGCCTGCTGGAATCCTTCACCGCGTCCGTCAGCAGCAACGTGGCCGAGGTCGCGCCCCGGCTCACCCTGCCCGTGCTGCTGGTCGCCGGCGAAAAGGACGAAATCGCCCTGCTGCGGGACCAGCACCGGCTTGCCGGGCTGCTCCCCGACGCAACGCTCGATGTCATCCCAGGCGTCGGCCATTTGATCCACTACGAAACGCCCGAACCTGCCGCAGGATTCATCCGCAGCTTCCTTAAGGACCACCCCGCGTGAAGATAGTCATCGACGCCCGTTTCACCCGGACGGACCACCACGACGGGATCAGCCGCTACGGCTCCAGCCTCATCGCCGCCGTCTCAAAGATCGCCGATGTGTCCATGCTCATCAGCGACCTCCGGCAACTGGCCCTGCTTCCCGATGTTCCGTACACGCTCATCAGCAGCCCGCTCTCCCCCGCCGAGCTCTTCGTGGCGCGGAAAGTCAATCAGCTCGGGGCGGATGTGGTGGTGTGCCCCATGCAGACCATGGGCACGTGGGGGCGCAAGTACGGCCTGGTGCTGACCCTGCACGACCTCATCTACTACGAACACCCGGCACCGCCGGGCTTCCTGCCGGCCCCGGTGCGGATCCTGTGGCGCCTGTACCACAAGGCGTTCTGGCCCCAGCGGCTCCTGCTTAACCGTGCCGACGTCGTCGCCACCATCAGCAGGACCACCGAGGCCCTGATGTCCAAGTACCGCCTGACGAGCCGCCCGGTGCGGATCGTCAGCAACGCTCCGCAGCCGGCCCAGCAGCCCCGCGACCCGGCCGTAGCGCCGGAGAAGACACTGCTGTACATGGGCTCGTTCATGCCCTACAAGAACGTCGAAACGATGCTCGCCGGGATGGCCGGACTGCCTGGCTACACGCTGCACCTGCTCAGCCGGATCACCCCGCACCGCCGCGCCGAGCTGGAAGCGCAGATCCCCGCCGGCGCGAACGTTGTGTTCCATAACGGCGTCACCGACGACGAATACACGGCCCTGCTGAACCGCACCACCGCGCTGGTCACCCTGTCCAGGGCCGAGGGCTACGGCCTGCCCCTGGTGGAGGCCATGGCACTGGGCACCCCGGTCATCGCCAGCGACATCCCGATCTTCCGCGAGGTGGGTGCGGATGCCGCCACCTACGTAGATCCGGGGTCGGCGCCGGAGTTCGCCGCCGCCGTGCGCCGCCTCGCCGACGGGCAGCACTGGCAGGACGTCTCCCGGCGGTCGGCGGCGCGCGCACGGCAGTTCAGCTGGGACGAATCCGCCCGCCAGCTGGTGGACGTTGCGGCAGAGGTAATGGCGCTCCGCCGCAGGTAACCTGACAGCCGGGGTCAACGCATTGGCGTCAGAGCACGTCGACCCCGTCGAGCCGCAGCTGCACCGGGTCCTCCGTGCGCTTCGCCGCGCCTGCGGCCTTCGCGGCCCGCAGCACCCTCGTGACGGTAGCGGCCTGCGCGTACGGAATGAACAGCAGCGTGCGCACATCCTCGTTTTCCGTCCTTGCCGTCTGCAGCAGCGGTGCCGGGCCCGCAACGCGCAGCTCCACGCCCTCGGCGGCGAGAAGCTTTGTGGCCGAGGCGGTGAAATGCCCGACGGCGGTGCTGCCGCCGGTGACGGCGGCTACCCTCACCGCCGGGGGAAGCTGCAGCTCAGCGCGCAGCCCCAGCTCACGCTGGGCATAACCGGCCGGGTCCCACCGAAGCAGCGCGCCGACGGCGGCAGTGTCGTCCGCGGTGATGACGACGATCCCGCCCTCAGTGAAAGGCCGGACGAGGGCAGCGGCGTTGAACCAGCGGCGTACGGCGTCCTCGCCCGCGCGCAGGTTCTCCCGGCGCAGCAGCGAGTCACCGTCGAGCAGCAGCGCCGCAGCGTACCCGCCCGGAGCCACAGGCTCGGCGCCCACCGTGGCCACCACCAGCGCACAGGCATCCGGCACCGTGGCCTTGACGTTCTGGCCGGAGGACGTGACCACGGCCTTGCCTGGAAACGCCCGGCCCAGCTCCTCAGCCGTGCGGAGCACGCCGGCCGCACCACGGCGCAGCCGGGTGCCGTTACAGTGCCCGCAGCGCCACTCCGGTGCCGGCGTCGAACACCACCGGCATTGGGGGACGGCGGCGCTGCCCGCAATGGCGAGCGGTCCCTGGCAGGATGGGCAGCGCGCCGGTTCCCGGCAGGTTTCGCACGCCAGCGACGGCGCATACCCGGCACGGGCAACCTGCACCAGGACCGGGCCGCGTTCCAGTGCTTCCTTGGCGGTGCGCCACGCTGCACCTGGCAGCCTTGCCAGCCGGGCGAGCGGGTCGCGCTCCTGCTCAAAGCTGTCGGCGGTGTTGAGGACCCGGGGCACCGTGCGGCGCAGCACCGTGCGTTCGGCTTCCACAGGCATCGCCCAGCCGGCGTCCACCAGCCGCTGCACCTCCGTGCTGCGCGCGTGACCTGCCAGCAGGCACGCAGCCCCCTCCTGCTCGGCACGGAGCAGCAGCACCTCGCGGGTGTGGGCGTACGGGGAACGCTGTTCGGTGTGGAGGTCGTCGCCGTCGTCCCAGCACACCACGAGTCCCAGGTTCTGTACCGGGGCGTAGGCCGCCGAGCGTGTGCCCACGGCGACGCCCGCGGAACCTTTGAGGATTCTGAGGTAGTTGCGGTACCTGGGTGACTGGCCGTCGTCGGCCGTCAGCCGGGCAACGTCATCGGCGGGAAGGATGTCCTCGAGGGCAGCCTGGACGCGGTCCAGATCGCGGTAGTCGGGAACGACGACGACGGCGCCGCGTCCGGATGCCCGGACCGCCGCCACAGCGTCCGCGATGAGCCGCGGCCAGCCGTCCGGGCCAAACCCCTGCAGCGAACTGAGGGCAGCCCTGGGTGAGCCTCCGGACGCAAGATGGCGGAGGAAGGCGGCGCCGTTGCGGTAGGCGGTCCAACCGGAGCCGGACAAGTCATGATCCGCCGCGGGAGGCCCGGCCGGCTCAGCGTCGGCAAGCTCCTTCTCCACCTTGACCACCCGCGGCGGGATAGCCACGCGGAGGACGTCGCTGACGGTGCCCGCGTAGCGTGCGGCCACGCGCCCGGCGAGTTCCTGCAGGGCCGTGGTCAGGACGGCGACCGGCGAGACGACCTTGTGCAGCGGGACGAGGGGCTGGCCGGCGTCGGACTCCTCAACCCGGTCCAGGATGTAGCCGCCGAGTTCCTGGCCGCTGAACTTCACGCGGACACGGACGCCCGGCTGGGCGTCCTCATCCAGTTCGGCCGGAACGCTGTAGTCGAAGGGCCGGTCCAGGTGCGGCAGCGACGACTCGATGAGCACGCGCGCCACCGGACGGTCGGCCGCCAGCGGCGGGCCGCTGGCCGGCCTGGCCGTGGCCGGAAACCCCTGCAGCAATGACAGCTGCTGTGGCTCCGGCGCGGGGTGCGCAGAGGTTGGGTGCGCAGACGTTGGGTGCGCAGACATGCGGTTCGAAGACCTGCTGTTCGAAGACCTGCTGTTCGAAGACATGCTGTTCAAAGACATGGCGCCTTACCTCCGTCCTGGCTTACTCATCAGCCAAGCACACGGGTCTGACATCCCGGTGCTGACGGCCGTGGACAGACGGCTCAGGCGTTGAAGTAGGCCTTCAGGTCATCCACGCGGTCCAGGCGCTCCCAGGTGAAGTCCGGATCATCGCGGCCGAAGTGGCCGTGGGCGGCCGTCTTGGCATAGATGGGCCGCTTCAGGTCCAGGGCGTCGATGATGGCCCGGGGGCGCAGGTCGAAAATCTCCGCAATCGCGGCGCTGATCTTGGCCGGGTCCACGGTCTCGGTCCCGAACGTCTCGACGTAGGTTCCCACCGGGCGGGCCTGGCCGATCGCGTAGGCGATCTGGATTTCGGCGCGCTTGGCGAGTCCCGCTGCCACCACGTTCTTGGCAACCCAGCGCATGGCGTACGCTGCGGAGCGGTCCACCTTGGACGGGTCCTTGCCGGAGAAGGCACCGCCGCCGTGGCGGGCCATGCCGCCGTAGGTGTCCACGATGATCTTGCGGCCGGTGAGGCCTGCATCGCCGACGGGGCCGCCGATCACGAAGGCGCCGGCCGGGTTCAGGATGTTGACCGTGCGGGAAATGTCCAGGTCCGCGAGGGCGAGGACGGGGTCAATGACGTGCGTCGCGAGGTCGGCCCGCAGCTGGTCAAGGCTGAAGCCGTCGGCGTGCTGGCTGGAGATCACGATGGTTTCCACCGAAACCGGCCGGTCGCCGTCGTAGCCGATGGTGGCCTGGGTCTTGCCGTCCGGGCGGAGGTAGGAGAGTTCGCCGTTCTTGCGGACCTCGGTGAGGCGCTCCGAGAGGCGGTGCGCGATCCAGATCGGCGTGGGCATGTAGGAGGGGGTCTCGTCGCTGGCGTAGCCGAACATCAGGCCCTGGTCGCCGGCGCCCTGGAGGTCGTAGTCGTCCTCCTGGCGGCCCTCGCGGGCTTCCAGGGAATTGAAGACACCGCCGGCGATGTCGTTGGACTGCTGGCCGATGGACACGGAAACGCCGCAGCGGGCGCCGTCGAAGCCGTTGGCGGAGGAGTCGTAGCCGATGCCCAGGATGGTCTCGCGGACGATCTGCGGGATTTCGACATAAGCGTCGGTGGTCACTTCGCCGGCGACATGGACCAGGCCGGTGGTGGCCATGGTTTCGACGGCGACGCGGGACTCGGGATCCTTGTCCAGCAGGGCGTCCAGGATCGCATCACTGATCTGGTCACAGATCTTGTCCGGGTGCCCTTCAGTGACCGACTCCGAGGTGAAGAGCCGAAGCGCGGCGGGCGTGGACCCGTGGGATTCTGGAATGTGCAGCGGTAAAGTCACTCAACTACCTTACTGGTTGGCAAACGGAGGGGCGGCAGCGTGTGTCCCCATGCTAAGGAGACGTTGCTTACGCCGGTCAGGTTCGCGGAAAGACCCGGCTTAGTTCGGAGCCGATGCGGTCAATGACGATGGCGGCGACGTCCTGCTTGGAGCCGGAGGCCGCCTGGGGCTCGGAACCGGCCCGCGAGAGGATCACCACGGAGTTGTGGTCCTGGCCGAACACCTTGTCAGCGCCCACGTGGTTCACCACCAGCAGGTCGCAGCCCTTGCGCTTCAGCTTGGCCTCCGCGTAGGACAGCACATCACCCTGCTCATCACCCGTCTCGGCGGCAAAGCCCACCACGAGCTGGCTGCTGCCGGCGGTGTCACGGACCGCGACGAGCTCGTGCAGGATGTCGGGGTTGCGGACCAGCGTGATCACGGGGTCGGCGGTGTCGTCCCGCTTCTTGATCTTGCTTCCGGAGACCTCCGCCGGCCGGAAGTCGGCCACCGCCGCCGCCATGATGACGACGTCGGAATCGGCTGCCGCTGCCAGCATGACTTCGCGGAGCTGCAGGGCCGTTTCGACGGCGATGAGTTCGACGCCCGCCGGGGCGGGCACTTCCATGTGGGCGGCTACGAGCCGCACGGTGGCTCCGGCGTCGCGGGCGGCGGCGGCCAGCGCCACGCCCTGTTTGCCGGAGGAGCGGTTGCCCAGGAACCGGACGGGGTCCAGGGGCTCCCGGGTGCCGCCGGCGCTGATGGTCACGGTGCGGCCGGCCAGCGGGAGATGCGCCGGAACGCCCGTGTCCTGCATCAGGGCGATGGCGGCGTCGAAGATGGCTTCGGGCTCGGGCAACCGGCCGGGCCCGGAGTCGCTGCCGGTCAGCCTTCCGCTGGCGGGTTCCAGGACGGTCACGCCACGGCTGCGCAGAGTTTCGACGTTGGCCTGGGTGGCCGCATGCTGCCACATCTCGGTATGCATGGCCGGGGCGAACAGCACCGGGCCGCTCGCCATGAGAAGCGTGTTGGTAAGCAGGTCATTAGCCTGGCCGGTGGCGGCACGGGCCAGGAGATCGGCGGTGGCGGGGGCCACCACGATCAGGTCTGCCTCGTGGCCCAGCCGGACGTGCTTCACCTGGTCAACGTCGTCGAAGACGCTGTTGGTCACCGGGTTACCGGACAGCGCCTCCCATGTGGCCACGCCGACGAAGCGGGTGGCTGCTTCCGTGGGAATGACGGTGACGTCATGGCCGGCTTCAGTAAAAAGCCGGAGGAGCGATGCCACCTTGTAGGCGGCGATCCCTCCCCCGACTCCGAGGACTATGCGCACGTGAACTCCGTCAGCAGGCAGTCTGTTTACTCTGCGGTGGTTACTCTGCAGCTTCGATCGGCGTGGAAACCAGCTTGCCTTCGTTGATCTCGCGCAGGGCGATGGACAGCGACTTCTCGTTCAGCTTGGTGTCAACCAGCGGTCCGACGTACTCGAAGAGGCCCTCGTGCAGCTGTGCGTAGTAGGCGTTGATCTGGCGTGCACGCTTGGCACCGAAGATCACCAGGCCGTACTTGGAATCGGCTGCCTCGAGCAGCGAATCGATCGGCGGGTTGATGATGCCTTCAAGGTTCGTGGACACGAATTCTCCAAATATCTAGCGGGCTGATGGCGTCTGCGGCTGGCGCGGGTGCGGGGTCAGCCCCATGAGTGAAACAAGCTCGTCCGCTGCCCGGCGGACGTCGTCATTGATGACGGTGTGGTCGAACTCCGGTTCAGCAGCAAGCTCTACTTTACCGGTTTCCAGCCGGCGCTGCTGTTCCTCGACCGATTCCGTGCCGCGGCCCACCAGCCGGCGGACCAGTTCTTCCCAGCTGGGCGGTGCCAGGAACACGAACTGGGCATCCGGAACCGCCTGCTTCACCTGGCGTGCCCCCTGCAGGTCGATCTCCAGCAGCACGGAGCGGCCCTCGGCGATTGCCTGGTTGACGGTGCTCTTCAGGGTTCCGTAGGTGTTCTGCCCGTGCACCACGGCCCACTCCAGGAATTCGCCGGCGGCCACGAGGGACTCGAACTCTTCCTTGGACTTGAAGTAGTAGTGCACGCCGTCGATCTCACCGGGCCGCGGGGCCCGGGTGGTGGCCGAAACGGACAGCCAGACTTCGGGGTAGTTGTCGCGGATATAGGTGGACACGGTGCCTTTGCCAACAGCCGTAGGACCAGCGAGGACTGTCAGTCCGGGTTTGTTGCTCACGTATTCCTTTGGGCGGTCTGCAGATGAATCTGTTCGGATAAAGCTATTTCTCGTTCATAAAATCTACCAGCGCCCGGCGCTGGTGAATGCCCAGCCCACGGACCCTGCGGGACGCTGCGATGCCGAGGCTGTCCATGATGGCCGCGGCCCGGACCTTTCCGATCCCCGGCAGGGCCTCAAGGAGTTCCGAAACGCGCATCCGCGCTATGGCCTCCTCGGTGCCGCCGGAGTCCAGGATCTGGGCCACGGTCAGCTCTCCGGATTTGAGCCGTTCCTTGGCCGAGGCCCTGGCAGCCCTTGCCGCCGCGGCCTTCCTGAGTGCGTCGGAACGTTCCTGCGGTGACAAGGGTCGCAAGCTCACGGTCATTTCCCCTGGGGTCAGCCAACGGATCCGCGGCCGGCGGCGTTGAAGCAGCCACGGATTTGTCCTGAACCTACTCCCTGCCGGCCGGAGAAATCAATGGACTATTCGGAGCGGAGTCCGGCGAGGGTACGCTGCGCCGCCTCGGTCAGCTCCCGGACGCCGGGGCCGGCCTTGAGGATGTCGCGGCTGGAGGTTCCCAGGACCTGGGAGTAGGCGCCGCCGAACGTCCTCCGCAGGTCTGCGGGTGTGGCCCCCTGGGCGCCCAGGCCCGGCGCGAGGATCGGGCCGCGGACGGCGGCCAGATCCAGCTGCAGGTCGGCCAGCGCCGTGCCCACGGTGGCTCCCACCACAAGGCCCACCGAGCCCAGGGGCCCGGAGTAGCGTTCGTTCTCCGCGGCTGCGGCCTCAACAATCCGGCGCGCCACGGAATCGCTTCCGCCGACGTGCTGCACAGAAGCGCCCTCCGGGTTGGAGGTCAGCGCCAGGACAAACACGCCCCGGCCGTGCTCGGCAGCGAGATCCAGGGCCGGCCGGAGGGACTCGAAGCCCAGGTACGGGCTCAGGGTCACGGAATCCGCGGCGAGGGCAGAGCCGTCACGGAGCCAGGCGTCGGCGTACGCGGCCATGGTGGACCCGATATCGCCGCGCTTGGCGTCCGCGATGGTCAGCACCCCCTCGTCCCGTGCCACGGCAAGAACTTCTTCCAGCACGGCCATGCCGGCCGAACCGTGGCGTTCGTAGAGCGCCACCTGCGGCTTGACCGCGGCAGCGAGTGAACTGACTGCCTCCAGGGCGGTGAGCGAGAAGCGCCTGAGGCCGGCGGCGTCGTCGTCCAGTCCCCAGCTCTTCAGCAGGGCGGGGTGCGGGTCAATGCCGACACACAGCGGACCGCGGTCCGCCATGGCCCGGCCCAGCCGGGAGCCGAACGACTCCCGGCCAGCGCCTGCGGCAATGCTGCCGCCTGCGGCAATGTTGCCGCCCGCGGAAGTGTTCCCTGCCTCAGGCATTCTGCGCTGCCGGGCTCTGTGCGGCTGCCTTCTGCAGCGCTGCCTCCTGCGAGGCAACGAGCGCCGCGGCGTGCTCCTGCAGGCTGGTCACGGACCAGGCGTAGGTGCGCAGTGCCTCGATGGCCTGGACGGCGGCGTTGAACTCGGCCACCGTGGTGATGCAGGGGATGCCGATGGAGGTAGCCGCGGCACGGAGTTCGTACCCGTCGCTGCGGGCCTCGCCGCCGGAGGGGGTGTTGAACACCATGTCGATTTCGCCGGCAATCACGAGGTCGGCGATGGTGCCTTCACCTTCGGCGCTGCTGCCCTCGGCCACCTTGCGCACCGGGGTGGCCTGGATGCCGTTGCGGCGCAGCACGTCGGCGGTGCCGCCTGTGGAGACGATCTCGAAGCCGAGGTCGGAGAGGCGCTTGACGCCCATGATCACCGAGCGCTTGTCCCGGTTCGCCACGGAGACGAAGATCTTGCCTTCCGTGGGCAGGGCGTTGTTTGCAGCAGCCTGGCTCTTGGCGAAGGCGGTGTCGAAGTGCTTGTCGATACCCATGACCTCGCCGGTGGAGCGCATCTCCGGTCCGAGCAGCGAGTCAACGACCTTGCCCTCCGGGGTGCGGAAGCGGCTGAACGGCAGGACCGCTTCCTTGACGGAGACGGGCGCGTCCAGCGGCAGCGTGGAGCCGTCGCCGGTTTCCGGCAGTATCTTGTACGCGCTGCGGAGCTGGCCGATGGTCACACCGGTGCCGATCAGGGCAGCGGCCTTGGCCATCTGCACTCCGGTGGCCTTGGACACGAAGGGCACGGTCCGGGAGGCGCGCGGGTTGGCTTCCAGGACGTACAGGACGTCGGAGGCCAGCGCGAACTGGATGTTGATGAGGCCGCGGACGCCCACACCCTCGGCGATGGCCCGGGTGGCGGTGCGGACGCGTTCCAGCACGTTGTTGCCCAGAGTAATCGGCGGCAGGACGCAGGCTGAGTCGCCGGAGTGAATGCCGGCCTCCTCGATGTGCTCCATGATGCCGCCCAGGTACATGTCCGTGCCGTCGAACAGCGCGTCGACGTCGATCTCGACGGCGTCTTCGAGGAACCGGTCGATCAGCACCGGGTGCTCGGCGGTGATCTCGGTGGCGTTGGCGATGTAGCGGGACAGGTTCGGCTCGTCGTAGACGATCTCCATGCCGCGGCCGCCCAGGACGTAGGACGGGCGGACCAGGACGGGGTAACCGATTTCGTCGGCGATCTTCTTGGCGTCCTCGAAGGAAACGGCGGTGCCGTTCTTCGGGGAAACCAGGCCGGCCTCGTCCAGCACGCGGGCGAAGGCGCCGCGGTGTTCGGCGAGGTCGATCGCTTCCGGCGAGGTGCCCAGGATGGGCACCCCGGCGTCGGCCAGCTGCTGGGCCAGCTTCAGCGGGGTCTGGCCGCCGAGCTGGACGAAGACGCCCATCACGCCGCCGGTGCGTTCCTCGGCGGCGATGACCTC
This sequence comes from Arthrobacter globiformis, assembly GCF_030817195.1. Classification (NCBI taxonomy): domain Bacteria; kingdom Bacillati; phylum Actinomycetota; class Actinomycetes; order Micrococcales; family Micrococcaceae; genus Arthrobacter; species Arthrobacter globiformis. Next base: position 3,330,148 of record NZ_JAUSYZ010000001.1, read on the forward strand.
GAGGACGTCCTCGAGGGTCAGCGGCTCGAAGTACAGCCGGGTGGAGATGTCGTAGTCGGTGGAGACGGTTTCCGGGTTGCAGTTGACCATGACGGTCTCGTAGCCGGCCTTGCGCAGCGCCATGGAGGCGTGAACGCAGGAGTAGTCGAACTCGATGCCCTGGCCAATGCGGTTGGGACCGGAGCCGAGGATGAGGATGGACGGCTTGGAGTGCAGCGCCACCTCGTCCTCTTCGTCGTAGGCCGAGTAGTGGTACGGCGTGTAGGCGGCAAACTCGGCGGCGCAGGTGTCCACGGTCTTGTAGACCGGGCGGATGTCCAGTGCCTGCCGGACGCCGCGGACCACGGCCTCGGAGTTGTGCGTCAGCGAGCCGATCTGCTCGTCGGAGAAGCCGTGCCGCTTGGCGCGGCGGAGCATGTCCTCCGTGAGGGCGCCGGAGCCGCCGATCTCGTGGGAGATCTCGTTGAGCAGCTGGAGCTGGTCCAGGAACCAGGGGTCAATCTTCGTGGCCTCGTGGAGTTCCTCCACGCTGGCGCCGCCGAGCAGGGCGCGCTGCACCTGGTGCAGGCGTTCCGTCGTCGGGCGCTTGGCCTTTTCGATGAGCTCCGGCACTTCCCATTCGGGGACCGAGCTGAAGTCCAGCTGCGAGCCCTTCTGTTCGAGGGAGCGCAGGGCCTTCTGGAGGGCTTCGGTGAAGTTGCGGCCCATGGCCATGGCCTCGCCCACCGACTTCATGGTGGTGGTGAGGGTGGGGTCGGCGGCCGGGAACTTCTCGAACGCGAACCGCGGGACCTTGACCACCACGTAGTCGAGCGTGGGCTCGAAGGAGGCGGGAGTCTTCTGCGTGATGTCGTTGGGAATCTCGTCCAGGGTGTAGCCGAGCGAGAGCTTGGTGGCGATCTTGGCGATCGCGAAGCCCGTGGCCTTGGACGCCAGCGCCGAGGAGCGGGACACGCGCGGGTTCATTTCGATGACCACGACGCGGCCGGTCGCGGGATCGATGGCGAACTGGATGTTGCAGCCGCCGGTGTCCACGCCGACTTCACGGATGACCGCGATGGAGATGTCGCGCAGCCGCTGGTATTCGCGGTCAGTGAGGGTCAGTGCCGGGGCAACGGTGATGGAGTCGCCGGTGTGCACGCCCACGGGATCAAAGTTCTCGATGGAACAGACGACAACCACGTTGTCGTTCTTGTCCCGCATCATCTCGAGCTCGTATTCCTTCCAGCCCAGGATGCTCTCTTCGAGCAGCACCTCGCTGGTGGGGCTGTACTGCAGGCCCTGGCCGACGATGCGGCGCAGGTCCTCTTCGTTGTAGGCCAGGCCGGAACCGAGGCCGCCCATGGTGAAGGAGGGGCGGACCACCATGGGGTAGCCGAGGTCGTCGGCTGCCTTCAGGGCCTCGTCCATGGTGTGGATGATGTGGCTGCGGGCGGATTCGGCGCCGCAGCGCTCCACGACGCCCTTGAACTTCTCGCGGTCCTCGCCGAGCTCGATCGCGGCGATGTTCGCGCCGATCAGTTCCACGTTGTACTTCTCCAGCACACCGTTCTTGTCCAGCGCGATGGCGGTGTTCAGGGCCGTCTGGCCGCCCAGGGTGGGCAGCACGGCGTCCGGGCGCTCCTTGGCGATGATCTTCTCCACCACCTCGGGGGTGATGGGCTCGATGTAGGTGGCGTCGGCGAACTCCGGGTCGGTCATGATGGTGGCCGGGTTGGAGTTCACGAGGATGACGCGCAGGCCTTCCTCCTTGAGGACGCGAAGGGCCTGCGTGCCGGAGTAGTCGAATTCGGCGGCCTGGCCGATGACGATCGGGCCGGAACCGATGACCAGGACGCTCTTAAGGTCAGTTCTCTTGGGCATTACTTCTTGTCCTCAGTCTTGTTGTCAGTCGTGTTCGGCTCGGCGGCCTGGTTTTGAAGGGCACCGTTCTGCTGGGCCTCTGCAGGGTGCTGGGCGTCCACGGGTTCCTTGGAGAGGTTGGCGGTGCGGCCGTCCCGGGTTCCTTCCATCAGCTCGATGAAACGGTCGAAAAGGTACGCGGCGTCGTGCGGGCCGGCGGCGGCTTCGGGGTGGTACTGGACAGAGAAAGCCGGGATGTCCAGGCAGGCCAGGCCCTCCACGACCTCGTCGTTCAGGCTGACGTGGCTGACCTCGACCCGCCCGTAGCGCTCTTCCGGCGCGTTGGTGGGTCCGTCCAGCGGGGCGTCGACGGCGAAGCCGTGGTTCTGCGAGGTGATCTCCACCTTGCCCGTGCGGCGGTCCATGACGGGCTGGTTGATGCCCCGGTGGCCGTAGCGCAGCTTGTAGGTGCCGAAGCCGAGGGCGCGGCCCAGGATCTGGTTGCCGAAGCAGATGCCGAAGTACGGCAGCTTCTCGTCCAGGACGGTGCGGAGCAGCTTGACCTGGTTGTCGGCGGTGGCGGGGTCGCCGGGGCCGTTGGACATGAAGAAGCCGTCGGGGCTGACGGCCTTGACGTCGTCGATGGTGGCCGTGGCGGGCAGCACGTGCACGCGGACGCCGCGCTCAGCGAAGCGCACCGGCGTCATGGCCTTGATGCCGAGGTCGATCGCCGCGATGCTGAAGCGCGCGTCGCCGTCCCAGCCGTGGTCCTTGGGCTCCACGACGTAGGCTTCATCGATGCTGACTTCCTCGGCAAGCCGGGCGCCCTCCATCGGCTCACTGGCGAGCACGGCGTCGATGAGTTCCTTGTCGGTCGCCTTGGCCGCCTCGCCGGAGAAGATGCCGGCGCGCATGGTCTTGTGCTCGCGCAGGTGGCGGGTGATGGCCCGGGTGTCCACGCCCTGGATGCCGACGATGCCCTGCTCGACGAGTTCAGAGTCGAGAGACCGCTCAGACCGCCAGTTGGACGGACGGCGGGCGGCGTCACGGACGATGTAGCCGGCCACCCAGATGCGGCGGGATTCGGCGTCCTCGCTGTTCACACCGGTGTTGCCGATGTGCGGTGCCGTCTGCACCACCAGCTGGCGCGCGTAGGACGGGTCCGTAATGGTCTCCTGGTAACCGGTCATGCCGGTGGCGAAGACCGCTTCCCCCAGGGCGGTGCCCTGCGCGCCGTAGCTGCGGCCGCGGAAGATGCGGCCGTCTTCGAGCACCAGGACGGCGGGGGCGGAGCTTGCTGTGTTGTTGTCCGTCACTTTATTACTTTCCACTATGGGCACCTGTCTGAGGGCCTGGGGAGATCATTTCCTGAAGTTGTTGAAGGATGGCCGGCTTGTCCGCGGCGCGGCGGGTGCGGAAGCCGGTGTCCAGGGCGTGGGTTCCGAGCATCCAGCTGAGGATCAGCAGCCCGTCCTTTTCCACGAACTTACCTGCCATGCCGCTGTCCTGCCGGACGCCCGCCAAAGTGGCCGCCGGGATGAACAGCGGACCGGCGCCGGAGCGGTCCAGGAGCACGCCCTCCGGATGGATGGAAAGCTGCGCGTTGGTGCGGATGCCGAGGCCGTGCACGGCAATCCTGTCCAGCCAGTCACCCGCGGTGGTCGAGGCCACATACTGGCCCTCCGCCGAGAGCAGCGGTTCGCCCAGCCCGGCAGGAACCGCGGGCAGCGCCTCGATCCCGGTTTGCCGCCGGAGCCGGTTGCGCCAGCCCAGCCACATCAGGCCAAGGACGACGGCGACAAGCACCGCCGTGATCAGCCCGGCGAGGAGTTCCTTTTCCATCAGTTCGCACCCGCGGCGCCGGCAACCGGCGCTTCGGAGGGGTAGCGGTAGGGCGTGTTGAGCTTGCCGTCCAGGACCGTGGGGTGGCCCCTGAAGAACGTGGCCACCACCTTGCCGGGGAGTTCCATGCCGCGGAACGGCGAGTTGCGTCCCATCGTTGCCATCGCGGAAGGATCCACGGTCCAGCGCGCGGCCGGATCCACGAGGACGATGTTGGCGGGTTCGCCCTTTTCGAGCGGCCGGCCCTGGTCCGTGAGCCGTCCGATGCCGGCCGGCGCGGTGGAGGTGACCCTGGCAAAGTCGGCCCAGGTCATGAGGCCGGTCTCGATCATGGCGTGCTGGACCACGGACAGGGCGGTTTCCAGCCCCGTCATGCCCATGGCCGCCTGCGCCCACTCGCACTCCTTGTGCTCGCTCGGGTGCGGGGCGTGGTCGGTGCCGACGACGTCGATGGTGCCGTCGGCGAGGGCGGCGCGCAGTGCCTGGACGTCGTCGTTGGTGCGCAGCGGCGGGTTGACCTTGTAGACGGGGTCGTAGCTGCGGACCAGGTCATCGGTGAGCAGCAGGTGGTGCGGCGTCACTTCGGCGGTGACGTTGATGCCGCGGCCCTTGGCCCAGCGGATGATCTCCACTGAACCCGCGGTGGACACGTGGCAGACGTGGAGCCGGGAGCCCACGTGCTGGGCCAGCAGGACGTCGCGGGCGATGATGCTTTCCTCGGCGACGGCCGGCCAGCCGGTCAGGCCGAGGACTGCGGACACTTCGCCTTCGTTCATCTGGGCACCGGCGGTGAGGCGCGGTTCCTGCGCGTGCTGGGCCACCACGCCGTCGAACGCCTTGACGTACTCGAGGGCGCGGCGCATCAGGACGGGATCGTGGACGCAGATGCCGTCGTCGGAGAACATGCGGACCTGGGCGCGGGAATCGGCCATCGCGCCGAGCTCGGCGAGCTGCTCGCCGGCCAGCCCCACGGTGACGGCGCCCACCGGGCGGACATCCACCCAGCCGGCGGACCGGCCCAGGCTGTAGACCTGTTCCACCACACCGGCGGTGTCAGCCACCGGTGTGCTGTTGGCCATGGCGTGCACGGCGGTGAAGCCGCCGAGCGCTGCGGCGCGCGTGCCGGTTTCCACCGTTTCGGCGTCTTCGCGGCCCGGTTCACGGAGGTGGGTGTGGACGTCCACCATGCCCGGCAGGGCGACGAGGCCGTCGGCGTCAATCACCGTGGCTCCGTCCGCTGCGTCTGTCTTCGACAGATCGGAGCCCCGGGCCGTGATCACGCCGTCGCGGATGAGCAGGTCCTCGCGGTCGCCGCCAAGGATCGCGGCGCCCCGGATCAGGTACGTGGTTTCGTCAGCCATCAGTTGCTCTCCTTCAGGGTGGTGGCTGGTTCACGGGTATCCCCGGAGAGCAGCAGGTACAGGGCGGCCATGCGGATCGACACGCCGTTCTTGACCTGTGCGAGCACGGTGGAACGGGGCGAATCGGCGGCGGCCGCGGAAATTTCCAGGCCCCGGTTCATGGGTCCGGGGTGCATGATGATGGTGTCCTTCAGGCCCAGCCTGTCCAGCGCGCGGAGCCTGTTGTCGTCGAAGCCCCAACGGCGGGAGTACTCCCGGGTGGACGGGAAGAACGAGGCGTTCATCCGCTCGCCCTGGACGCGGAGCATCATTACCGCGTCGACGCCCTTTTCCAGGGTCTCGTCCATGTCATAGCTGATGCTGCAGGGCCACTGTTCGACGCCGATGGGCAACAGTGTGGGCGGCGCCACCAGGGTGACGTCGGCGCCGAGCGTGCGCAGCAGCCAGACGTTGGACCGCGCCACCCGGGAGTGCAGGACGTCCCCGGCGATGGCGACGCGCATGCCGCGCAGGTCCGCCCCCGTGGAGGGCAGGCCGGAGAGTTTGGTCCAGTGCCGCCGCATGGTGAAGGCGTCCAGCAGTGCCTGGGTGGGGTGTTCGTGGGTGCCGTCGCCGGCGTTGATCACTGCGGCATCGATCCAGTCGGTGGCCGCCAACCGGTGCGGGGCACCGGAGGCCCAGTGGCGGATGACGACGGCGTCGGCCCCCATGGCGGACAGCGTCTGGGCGGTGTCCTTGAGGGACTCGCCCTTGGAGACCGACGAGCCCTTGGCGGCGAAGTTGATGACGTCCGCCGAGAGCCGCTTGGCTGCGGCTTCGAAGGAAATGCGGGTCCTGGTGGAATCCTCGAAGAACAGGTTCACCACGGTCCGTCCGCGCAGGGCGGGAAGCTTCTTGACTTCGCGCTCCCCCACGGTCGACATCTCTTCGGCGGTGTCGAGGATGCGGACGGCGTTGGCCAGGCTGAGGTCTTCGGTGGAGAGCAGGTGCTTCATGCGCCGCCCTCGATTACCACTTCGTTGACTGCCTGGCCGTCGACGGCATCGGTCTCCTCAAGCCGGACCCGGACCTTTTCTGCGGAGGAGGTGGGAAGGTTCTTGCCCACGTGGTCGGCGCGGATGGGAAGTTCGCGGTGGCCCCGGTCAATCAGGACAGCCAGGCGGACAATGCGCGGCCGGCCGAGGTCCACCAGCGCGTCCAGGGCGGCGCGGATGGTCCGGCCGGAGTACAGGACGTCGTCAATCAGCACAACGACCTTGTTGTCGATGCCCGTCAGCGGCAGCTGCGTGTGGTGCGGCGGCCTGGTGGGCTGGGAGGAGAGATCGTCCCGGAACATGGTGACGTCCAGCTGGCCGACAATGGCGCTGGCATCCACTGCGGGATCGGCGGAGGCGATTTTCTGGGCGAGCCGGACGGCAAGCGGGTAGCCGCGGCGGGGAATGCCCAGCAGCACCAGGTCCTGGGAGCCCTTGTTGGCCTCAAGGATTTCATGGGCGATACGAGTGAGGGCACGGTCAATGTCCGCCTGGTTAAGAACAACCCTGGCCGGAACCGGTGCCTGCGTGACAGGAGTCATCGCTCGTCTCCCCTTTCCCCGCCTCACGGGACGGAATTAAAAAAGGAACATTTGCCTTCCAAAATTACCACACGGGCGCCTGCCCCCGGCCCCGCCAGAAGGCGTCGTCCGTCACACCAGGGGGCACTGTGGTTTGTTGCGCTCCCCGGCGCCGCCAGCCCCTGTGCTTTGTTGCCTACCCTGCGGCACATAGGCTCGTATCTATGTCGATCAACCCGCAGCAGCCGCCCTCCGGCCCGGGCCGGAACAGCTCAGCCTGGAACCGCCCGGGCGGTCCCGGGCGGCAGTTCCAGGACCAGCCCGCGAATCCCAGCTGGATGGGCCATGTCCAGCCGCAGAACTACCGGCCGGCGCCCGGGCACAGCGGCGGAGCCGTGCACCAAGTCATCCCGGAAGCCGCCTCCACCGTGGCCGCCCGCCCGGGGGCAGGGACCCTGGGACTCGTCGTGGGCGGCGGGATACTCGCGTTCGTCAGCCTGTTCCTTGTGGTGCCGTTCCTCCTGGCGAGCACCGGCGTCACCGGTTTCGTCGTCGGGTTTGTTGCCTCGCTGATCCCGCTGGCGGCGGTGCTGTCCGCCGTGGCCGTCATTGACCGGTGGGAACCCGAGCCGAAGCGCCTGCTGCTGTTTGCCTTCACCTGGGGCGCAGCCGTGTCCATTGCCGTGACGCTGCTCATCCAGCCGGTGTTCGCCCTCGCGGCTCCGGCCACTGATGAGGCGGCCTTCCGGGATTTCATGACCACAGTGCAGGCGCCGGTGGTGGAGGAGTTCGCGAAGTCCCTGGGCCTGCTGCTGCTTCTCTTGTTCGCCCGCCGCAACTTTGACGGCCCCGTCGACGGCGTGGTGTTTGCCTTCACCATCGCCGGCGGCTTCGCGTTCACCGAGAACATTCTCTACTTCGGCCGGGCGATCGCCGAGTCCGGAACGCCCGGCAGCGACCTTGTGCAGATTTTCTTCCTGCGCGGTGTGATGTCGCCGTTCGCGCACGCCATCTTCACCGGGACCACGGGACTGATCATGGGCCTGGCGGCGCGGCGCTGGCACTCGGGCGTCTCGGTGCTCGCGTTCTTCGTGGGCCTGGTTCCGGCCATGATCCTGCACAACAGGTGGAACAGCATGGGACAGGACTTCCTGGCCCAGTACGTGCTGGTGCAGGTTCCCATCTTCCTGCTCGCTGTGGTGTGCATCGTGGTGCTGCGGGTCGCAGAAACGCGCCTCACCCGGCAGCGCCTCCAGGAGTACGCCGCAGCGGGGTGGTTCGCGCCGGCGGAGGTGGAGCTGCTGTCCACTCCCGGAGGCCGCCGGCAGGCTGTGCGCTGGGCGGGGTCGTACAACCGGGGCCACGAGATGAAGGAGTTCGTCAAGGCGGCGACGCGCCTGGCCTTCACCCGGCAGCGGATCCTCAGCGGCAGGGACGTGCCGCTGCACCAGCAGGACGAGGTGCAGCAGCTGCGCCACCTGACCGCGCTGCGGGCCGCCGTTCAACAGTAGGTGGGCTCCAATAGCGAGGAGTTTACGCATAAAGCCCCTGCCGGGGTAACCCGGCAGGGGCTTTCTGCGTATGGCCCAGCTCAGGCGAGCAGGGACGGCTTCAGCTGCTGAAGGCGCCCCAGGAGGCCGTTGATGAACGACGGCGACTCGTCGGTGGAGAGCGTCTTGGCCAAAGCGACGGCTTCGCTGACGGCGACGCCGTCGGGAACGTCGTCGTTGTAGAGCAGCTCCCAAGTGCCGATCCGCAGGATGATCCGGTCCACGGACGGCATGCGCTCCAGTGTCCAGCCCTGTGAGTAGGTCTCCAGGAACTCGTCGATGGTGGCCTGCATCGACACCACGCCTTCGACGATCTCGAGGGTATACGGATTGACGATCTGGTCGGTCCTCTCGCGGCGCGCACGCAGCACGTCGAAGGCCGAGACAGAGCGCTGCTCGGCTTCGAAGAGGACCTCAAGAGCCCTGTTGCGGGCTTTACCGCGGGCGCTCACTAGTCGTTGACCCGGCCCAGGTAGCTGCCGTCGCGGGTGTCGACCTTGACCTTGGTGTTGTTCTCAACGAACAGCGGCACCTGGATCTCGTAGCCCGTCTCCAGGGTGGCGGGCTTGGTGCCGGCGGAGGAGCGGTCGCCCTGCAGGCCCGGCTCGGTGTAGGTGATTTCGAGGACAACGCTCGGCGGCAGCTCGATGTACAGCGGGGTGCCTTCGTGGATGGCGATGTTGACCATCTGGTTTTCCAGCATGAAGTTGGTGGCGTCACCCACGGTGGCGCCCGAAACGGTGATCTGGTCGTAGTCCGAGGTGTCCATGAAGACGAAGTCCGCGCCGTCCTGGTACAGGTACTGGTAGTCGCGGCGGTCCACGGTGGCGGTCTCGATCTTGAGGCCAGCGTTGAACGTCTTGTCCACTACCTTGCCGGACATGACGTTGCGCATCTTGGTGCGCACGAAGGCGCCGCCCTTGCCCGGCTTGACGTGCTGGAACTCGATGACGTTCCAGAGCTGGCCCTCGAGCTTCAGGACGGTCCCGTTCTTGATGTCGTTTGTGGTTGCCACTGGTTTCCTCTGGTTGTGTGTGACTGGTTCTGGCTGCCAGCTGGTTATGCCAAGCAGGCATGCCGAACGGCGCGCCAGCGTGTGTTTATCAAAAATCCAGAAACTATTCTAGCGGAAAAGGCTGGCACGCTTTTCGGGCCCCCTGGCGGTGCGGCCGGAGGACCGCTGCGGCGCAGCCGGAAGACCCGTCAGGAGGCCAGTTCGAAGACGTCCCGTGCCCGCTGCAGCGCCACCGTTGAGGAGTAGATAAGCGCAGCGTCGGCGGACTGCGCCACCCGGAGATCGAGCGCCCGGGTGAAGGATTCCACCGCAGCGCCGATGTTTCCCGCGGCGAAGTACGCCCGGCCAAGGTACTGGTGGGCGAGGGCTTCGTTGGCCGTGCCCTGTGCCTCGGTGAGGAGCTGCCGGAAGAGTTCGACCGCGCGGTCATAGCGGTGGGAGACGCGCAGGACATCCGCTTCATACGCCCGGAGCCGGAACGACTCGGGGTCCCGGTAGCGGGCCTCTGCCAGCACTTCGGCCGCGTCGCCGGCGCGTCCCTCGGCGAGCAGCACAAGGACCCGCTCGGCGGGGTCGGTGGATGCCTCAAGCGCGGCGGCGCACGTCTCTTCGCTGATAATTTCGGGAAGCAGCGATTCGGGGTTGACCCGGATCCCCGGGAATCCGCCGTCGGGCCATTCGATCGTTCCGGTCTGGTCGTCGCGCATCAGGAAGCAATCTCCTGGTAGGCGGCGAAGAGCAGGGAGGTATCGGGCACGTCCAGGATCCCCGGCTTGGCGATCCCGTCGAGGACGACGAAGCGGAGCAGGTCGCCGCGGGACTTTTTGTCGCGGCGCATGCCGTCCAGAAGGCCCTGCCAGCGGTCGCGCCGGTACGTGACGGGCAATCCGAGGGATTCGAGGATGCTGCGGTGCCGGTCGGCGTCGGCGTCGCTGAGCCGGCCCACGCTGCGGGACAGCTCGGCCGCAAACATCATGCCCACCGAGACGGCAGCGCCGTGCCGCCAGGAGTAGCGTTCCACGAGTTCGATGGCGTGGCCCAGGGTGTGGCCGTAGTTAAGGATTTCCCGGAGTCCGGATTCCTTGAGGTCCTCCGAGACGACGCGGGCCTTGACGGCGATGGCGCGTTCGATGAGCTCACGCAGAACGTCGGAGCCTGGATCGGTCACGGCATCCGGATCCTTTTCCACGAGGTCCAGGATGGCGGGATCGGCAATGAAGCCGCACTTAATGACCTCGGCCATGCCGGAGATGATCTCGTTCCGGGGCAGGGTCTTGAGCGTGTCCAGGTCCGCGAGGACAGCGGCGGGCGGATGGAAGGACCCAACCAGGTTCTTGCCTTCGGCCGTGTTGATCCCGGTCTTGCCGCCCACGGCGGCGTCGACCATGCCGAGGAGGCTGGTGGGCATGTGGATGACCTTGACGCCGCGCAGCCAGGTGGCGGCCACGAAGCCGGCAAGGTCGGTGACAGCGCCGCCGCCGACGGAGACCACGGCATCAGAGCGGGTGAAATCGTTCTGGCCCAGCACCTGCCAGCAGAAGGCGGCAACCTGGATGTGCTTGCCTTCCTCGGCGTCGGGGATTTCCGCGGTGACGGCGGTGAAGCCGGCAGCGGCCAGTTCATCCCGGACGGTGTCGCCGGTGAGCCGGAGGGCCCGCGGGTGGATGACGAGGACGCGGCGGACGCGCTCCCCCAGCAGTCCCGGCAGCGTGCCGAGCAGGCCGCGGCCAACTACGACGTCGTAGTTGTCCCCGGCGGACTGGCCGGTGACCTTGATGACGGTTGATTCGCTCACTTTTCAACTTCCTGTTTCGCGGCAGCACTTCCGTTGGCTGCCGTCGTCGCGGTTTTGTTGATCTCGCGGGTGGTGGTTTCGTGCGGTTTGCCGGCGGCGAAATCACACAGCGCCGTTTCCAGTTTGAGCCCCAGCTGCGGCACGGTTCCCTGCCGGACGTCCAGCACGATGTCCGCGAGGCGCTCATAGACCGGCTTCCGGGTGGCGAACAGCGCCTTCCAGCGCCGGATGCCGTCACCGGCCAGCAGCGGCCGGCCGGAATTCTTGGCGATACGGGCGGCGACGGTATCGGCGTCACACTCCAGATAGACCACCGTGCACCGCTCCAGCAGCTGCTGCGTGCCGGAGTCCAGCACCGACCCGCCGCCCAGGGAAACCACGGTGGCGGTGCCGGCCGCGGCCTCGAGGATGCGGGCCACCGTCCGGGCTTCGATCTCCCGGAAGGCACGCTCGCCGCGGCTGGCAAAGATGTCCGCGATGGAACCGTGGCCCTCCACGATGACCGCGTCGGTGTCCACGAACGGGGCGTCCAGCTGCTGCGCCAGCTGCTGCCCGATCGCCGATTTGCCGACCGCCATGGGCCCGATGAGCACAATGGGCCGGTCCCCTGCGGCGCAGGGTGTATTGCTCCGGGGCACTAGAGTCCGATCGTATCCAGCGACGCCGGAATGCTCTCGAGGTAGCCCTTGATGTTGCGGGCGGTCTCGGCCACGGAGTCGCCGCCGAACTTTTCGGTCACGGCCTCGGCCAGGACCAGCGCAACCATTGCCTCGGCCACCACGCCGGCAGCCGGAACCGCACAGACGTCCGAGCGCTGGTGGTGGGCCTTGGCCGCCTCGCCGGTGCTGATGTCGATGGTCTTCAGGGCGCGCGGCACGGTGGCGATGGGCTTCATGGCAGCCCTGACGCGCAGGACGTCGCCGATGCTCATGCCGCCTTCGATGCCGCCGGCGCGGTTGCTGGTGCGGATGATCCTGCCGTCAGCGTCCTTGATGATCTCGTCGTGGGCGGCGGAGCCGCGGCGTGCGGCGGTGAGGAAACCGTCGCCCACCTCAACGCCCTTGATGGCCTGGATGCCCATGAGGGCGGCGGCCAGGCGGGAATCAAGGCGGCGGTCCCAGTGGACGTAGCTGCCGAGGCCCGGGGGCAGTCCGTAGGCGAGCACTTCCACCACGCCGCCGAGGGTTTCGCCTTCCTTGTGGGCGGCGTCCACCTCCGCAACCATGGCGTCGGACGTTTCGCGGTCAAAGCAGCGCAGCGGATCGGCGTCGAGCGCGATCACGTTGTCCGGCAGCGGCAGCGGCCGGCCCTCCGGAACGGTCACGCTGGCGATGGAGACTGTGTGGCTGACCAGCTCAATGCCCAGGTGTTTCAGGAACTGGGCGGCGACCGTGCCCATGGCAACGCGCGTGGCGGTCTCGCGGGCGCTGGCGCGCTCAAGCACGGGACGGGCCTCGTCGAAGCCGTATTTCTGCATGCCGGTGAAGTCAGCGTGTCCGGGGCGCGGCCGGGTCAGCGGGGCGTTCCGGGCCTGCCCCGCGAGTTCCTCGGGGTCCACCGGATCGGCTGACATGATCTGTTCCCACTTGGGCCATTCGGTGTTTCCCACCTGGATGGCAACCGGGCCGCCCTGGGTGATGCCGTGGCGGACACCGCCGAGGATGGTCACGACGTCCTGCTCAAACTTCATCCGTGCCCCGCGGCCGTAGCCGAGCCGCCGGCGGGCAAGGGCATCGGCGATCTGCCCGCTGGTGAGTTCAACACCTGCGGGGACGCCTTCAATAATTCCGACCAGTGCCGGGCCATGGGATTCACCGGCGGTCAACCAACGCAACATAAAAACCATCCTGCCATGTCTGGCGGTCAGGACACCCGCCGGGGTGCCCCGACTGCGTCGCACATCACATCTATGACTTCGGCACTGCCGGCCTCGGCGAGGCCGGTGAAATGGCGGACCTGCTCCACCGCCTGGTAGAGCAGCATTTCAAGTCCGGGGACCACTGTTCCGCCTCCGGCGTGCCAGGCCGCGGCGATTTGGCTGGGCCAGGGGTCGTAGGCGACGTCCAGCAGGACGCCGTCCGTGCGCCGCCCCAGCGCTTCGAGTTCTGCTGCCATCCCGTCGGCCGCCCGCGGCGGCAGTGTGGAGATTACGACGCCGGCACCGGCCATCGCTTCGACGGCACCGTCGAGGGAATGGACGGTGATGTCCATGCCGAGCCCGCTGGCCGCAGCCCTGGCTTCTTCAGCCCGGGCCGTGTTCCGCACGTACAGGTCCACCTTCACGGCACCAAGCTCCTGCAGGGCTGCCACTGCCGCGGCTGCCGTTCCGCCGCCGCCAAGAATGACGCCCGAGGGGCCGTCACCGGCCCCGGCGTTGCGGAGGGCGTTGACGATCCCCGCGACGTCGGTGTTGTAGCCGATGCGCCGGGTGGAGTCCCCGACGCCCTCGAACACCACCGTGTTGATGACGCCCAGGACCCGGGCCACTCCGCGGACCTCGTCCACCTCGGCGACCATGGCTTTCTTCAGCGGCATGGTGATGGACAGTCCCCGCCAGCCGGGCTCGGCGCGGACGGTGTCCATGAACGCCGGCAGTGACTCTTCGGTCACGTCGATGGCGCTGTAGCCGATCTCCGCCCCGAGCCGGGCGTAGGCGGCAAGGTGCAGCGCCGGTGACTTCGAATGGCCGATGGGGTGCCCCAGGACGGCCGCCCGCAGGCTCATACGCAACGGCCCGGATTAGCCTCGCACCAGGCGTTGTACTGTTCGACGTAGCCGTTGTGCTCGGCCAGCGTCTTGGAGAACTTCGTCTCCTTGGTGTCGAGGTTGATGGTCACCCAGTACAGGTAATCGTTGTTGTTCGGCTTGGCCGCCGCGTCGATGGCCGTCGTGCCCGGCGATCCGATGGGCCCGGCAGGCAGGCCTTGGATGGCGTACGTGTTGTAGGGGTTGGACTTGTCCGCCTTTTCGGCCTCATCGATGTGGAAGGTCTTCTTGCCCAGGCCGTAGGTGACGGTGGCGTCCGACTGGATCAGGCCGTTCGTTTCGGTGTTGGTGGGCTTGAGGCGGTTGTAGATGGCACCGGCAACATCCTTGTACTCAGCCTGGCCGCCCTCTGCCTGCACGATGCTGGCGACGGTCACGACGTCGTACTGTTTGGCGGCGTCCGTCACGCCCTGCGACTTGAGTTCATCCTGGGTGCTCTTCACCAGCTTGGTGAGAATCTCCTTGGCGGTGGTGCCCAGCGGGAAGCGGTACTCCCCCGGGGCCAGGAAGCCTTCCAGGTTCTTCGCCTTGGAGGTCAGCCCGAACTGCTTGGGCGAGTTGCTGAGCGCCTTCAGCTGGGCCAGGGAAAGGCCCGAGCCCTCCGAGATCGCCTCCAGCGATTCATCGATCCGCAGGCCCGCGCTGAGGGCAAAGTACATGACCTTGGCCTGTCCCTCGTTGAGAAGTACGGAGACGGCGTCGGAGTTCTTCATCTCCTGCTTGAAGTCGTACTCCCCGGGCGAGAGCGTGCCGCCGGATGCGGACAGCGCCGCCATGAAGGTGTCGGCGTTGGCCACGACCTTCGCGTCCTCCAGTTTGGCCGCGACTGATACCGGGCCTTCGCCCGGAACGACCGATACCTTGACCTGGCCGGTACCGGGGCCGGGATAGTCGGCCGGCTTGTCGTTCCCCAGCAGCGGCTTCAGGAACTGCGCGCCGACGACGGTGGCTGTGACGAAGAGCGCGAGGGTCAGCAGCAGGGCCACGAGCCGGCGCCGGCGCCGGACTTTCTTGGAGGGCCGTGTCACTGTGGCTGCGTTCTCGGCGCCGGCCAGGAGCTGGTGCCCCACGGCCTGCTGCTCGTAGGGCACATGCTCCTCGTAGGGCGGGTGGGCTACTGCGTCATGGTGGACGTCATAATGGTGGCCATCCTCATGGTGGACAGCTCCGTGATGGCCATCCTCGTGATGGACGGCTTCGTGGTGAATGTCAGCGTGGGACTCGGCGTGGCCGTGCGCAAACTCGGCAAAATGCGGGGCGTCCTCAGACTGGGCGCCGTGGACCTGGGCGGCAGCGTCCCCATGCACGGCGGGGTCCGCATGTTCAGCAGGGTCGTGGATGGTTGGCGGAACCGGCGGAACGTCGGGAACCTCGACGGCCGGAACAGGCTCTGCAGTGGGAACGGCAGCCGGAGGTGTGGCTATTGCCGCCGTCCGGGGGCTGCCAGAACCGGAAGCCGCAGCCGATGACCCGGTCCGCTGCGCGGCGCCCACGCCCACGTGCAGCTCTTCGACGGACTCGTAGGCCTGCTCGGGCACGGCATCGCCGGACTCGGCGGTGACGGCCTTCTCGCGGGCGCGGATCTCTTTGCGTGTCAGGGGCCGTCCGGCGTCCGCGAAGGGGTCGCCGGCGGAGTCGTCGCTATTGACCGGGCTCACTGTAGCTGTCCATCCTCTGAAGATCGTGTTTCCTTTTCCGGGTCAGGCCGTTCAGCAGTATCTGCGGCGGCATGTCCGGGCAGCCCCGTACGGGGAAGCGCGCGCACACGGCTCCCCACATCCGTTCCCCTGGCTTTTTGCATGTCGATGGCGTGCTGCAATATTCCTGCAGCCGCAACCTGATCCACCACTTTACGGTGATTTTTGCTGCTCATGCCAGCTTCGTGAAGGTTGCGGTGGGCCGTGACGGTGCTGAGCCGCTCATCAACCAGGTGCACCGGGACGTCCGAACCTGTGCGGTCCAGTTCGTCAGCCAGCAGCTGGGCGTACTCCGTGGCCATGCGGGCTGAGGCGTGTTCCTCGCCCTTCATGGTCCGTGGCAGGCCAACGAAAATCTGCACGGCTCCCCGGTCTGCCGCGAGGGCGGCAATGACCCTGACATCCGAGTTTTTCTTGGCATTGCGGTCCAGCGTCTTCAGCGGTGTGGCCAGGATCTCGTCCCGGTCACAAATGGCGACGCCGACACGGACGGTCCCCACGTCCACCCCCAGTTTGATGCCTCGGGGGTGAACGTGCGGCTCAGCGGATGAAGTCACGGTTGGTTAGCGCCTGGTGACGGCGTCGACGACGGCGGTCAGTGCGGCGCCAACCTTGGAGGCGTCGGTGCCGCCGCCCTGGGCGACATCGTCCTTGCCGCCACCGCCGCCACCGAGGATTCCGGCGGCGAGCCGGACCAGGGCACCTGCCTTCACGCCGGCTTCACGGGCGGCTTCGTTGGTGGCCACCAGGATGACCGGGCGGTCGTTGCTGACGCCGGCCACGGCAACCGTGGAGGCTTCGGACCCAAGCCGGTTGCGGAGGTCCAGGGCGAGACCGCGGATGTCGTCGGCGCCGCTGACCTGGCCGGCGTCGTGCGCGATGACCCGGACGCCGGCGGCGTCCACGGCGGTTCCCGCGAGCTGGGCGGCAGCGGCGGCGAGCTGCTCCTTCCGGAGCCGTTCGAGCTCCTTTTCCGTGGCCTTCAGCTTGGCGAGGGTCGCGGAGATGCGGTCAGCCAGCTGCCCGGAGGGCACCTTGAGCATTTCGGTGAGTTCGGTCACGAGTGCGCGCTCCGCAGCCAGGTGCCGGAAGGCGTCCATGCCGACGAACGCCTCGACGCGGCGGTTTCCCGACCCGACGGACTGCTCGCCGAGCAGGGACAGGCTGCCGATCAGCGAGGTGTTGGACACATGGGTGCCGCCGCACAGCTCACGGGACCACGCGCCGTCGATCTCCACGACCCGGACCTCGCTGCCGTAGTTCTCGCCGAACAGCGCCATGGCGCCCAGGGCCTTGGCCTCGGCGAGGCCCATGACCTTGGTGTCCACGTGAAAGTTGTTCCGGATGGCGAGGTTGGAGACTTCCTCGATTTCGGACTTGGTGGCGGCGCTCAGTCCCTCACCCCAGGCGAAGTCGAAACGCAGGTAGCCGGCCTTGTTGAACGAGCCGCGCTGGGTGGCCTGCGGGCCGAGGATCTGGTGCAGTGCCGCGTGCACGATGTGCGTTCCGGTGTGCGCCTGCTCGGCAGCGTGGCGCCGTTCACGGTCCACAGCGGCACGGACCAGTGCGTCGGAGGCGATCTCGCCTTCGCGGACGATGGCCTTGTGGACGCTCAGGCCCTTGAGCGGACGCTGGACGTCGAGAACCTCGACGACGAAGCCGTCGCCGGTGATGAGACCGGTGTCGGCTGCCTGGCCGCCGGCCTCGGCGTAGAACGGGGTCTCGGCGAGCACGAGTTCGATTTCGTCGCCGGTGGCAGCCTGGGACACCTTGCTGCCGCCGCTGAGGATGCCGCGGACCCGGGATTCGCCTTCGAGGTCGGTGTAGCCGGTGAAGACGGTTTCGCCCTCTGCCAGCAGCTCCTGGAAGGCAGAGAGGTCAGCGTGGCCGCCCTTCTTGCCCTTGGCGTCGGCCTGGGCGCGCTGGCGCTGCTCGAGCATGAGCTTGCGGAACTCGGGCTCGTCCACCTTCAGCCCGGCTTCCTCGGCCATTTCGAGCGTCAGGTCGATGGGGAACCCGTAGGTGTCGTGCAGGGTGAAGGCGTCGGCGCCGGAGAGGGGGCGGCCTGCGGCCTTGGATTCGTTGACGGCGTCCTCGAGGCGGGCCGTGCCGGACGCGATGGTGCGCAGGAACGCCTTTTCTTCGGCGTAGGCGATCCGGCTGATCCGGTCGAAGTCGGTGTCCACGATGGGGTACACGCCCTTCATGGCGTCGCGCGAGGCGGGCAGGAGGTCCGGAAGGCAGGCCTGTTCCACGCCGAGCAGGCGCATGGAGCGGACCGCGCGGCGGATGAGGCGCCGCAGCACGTAGCCGCGGCCTTCGTTGGAGGGTGTGACGCCGTCGGCGATGAGCATCAGGGCCGAGCGGATGTGGTCGGCGACGACGCGCATGCGGACGTCATCGGTGTGGTGCGGATCGTCCTCGGTCTCGGCGGAGGTGTATTCCTTGCCCGAGAGCTTGGCGGCCATGTCGATGACCGGGCGGACCTGGTCGGTCTCGTACATGTTCTCGACGTCCTGCAGGATCATGGCAAGACGTTCCATGCCCAGGCCGGTGTCGATGTTCTTCTTGGGCAGTTCGCCCATGATGTCGAACTCGACCTTGGAGCGGACGTTGTCGATCTGGTACTGCATGAACACGAGGTTCCAGATCTCCACGTAGCGGTTCTCGTCGGCGATGGGGCCGCCCTCGGCGCCGTAGGCCGGGCCGCGGTCGTAGTAGATCTCCGAGCAGGGGCCGGCGGGGCCGGGCTGGCCGGTGGACCAGTAGTTGTCCGACTTGCCCATGCGCTGGATGCGCTCAGCGGGTACTCCGGTGTTCTTGAGCCAGAGTTCCTCGGCTTCGTCGTCCTCTTCGTAGACGGTCACCCACAGCCGTTCCGGCGGAAGTCCGTACCCGCCGTCGGCGACGCCCGTGGTCAGCAGCTCCCACGCGAACTTGATGGCGTCTTCCTTGAAGTAGTCCCCGAAGGAGAAGTTGCCGCACATCTGGAAGAAGGTGCCGTGGCGGGCGGTCTTGCCCACTTCCTCAATGTCGCCGGTGCGGATGCACTTCTGGACGCTGGTGGCCCGGGTGTAGGGCGGTTCCTCTCGCGCGGTCAGGTACGGGATGAACGGAACCATGCCGGCAACCGTGAACAGCAGGGAGGGGTCGCTGGAGACCAGCGATGCGGAGGGAACCGCCGTGTGGCCTTTGCTGACGAAAAAATCGACCCAGCGCTTTGTGATCTCCTGCGACTTCATGAGCTGATTACTTACCCTTCTTGGTTCACGCATGCTGGCGCGTGACAGTTTGATTCAGAGGCAGTTCCGGTCTTGGACGGCACTGCAGGTTTTAATTCTCGCGCGTTTAGCGGCGGACGACGTCCTGGGACTCAACACCCAGCGCGGAGCGCAGGTCCGTTTCCCGTTCGCGCATGCCGGCGCGGACGGCATCGGCGAAGTCGTAGACTCCGTCGGCGAGCCGGCCCACGGCCCGGTTCAGGCCTTCGGGGCCCAGCGCTGACTGCGCCTCGGTGACCTTGCGGAAGGCAATGACCCCGATGGCCACGCCGATTCCCATCCAGACAAGTCGTTTCATTTCAGTTCTCCGGGTGGGCTTAGCGGCTGCGGCGGCCGGTGGCGGGCTTCTTGCGGGTGGCGAACGCGGTACGGACGCCGTAGCTGAACGCGGCCACCTTGATCAGCGGCGAACCGACAGTCGCGGCCACGAGGGAGGACAGCGCGGAGATGTTGGCAGAGGCGTCCGAAACGTTGGAGGCAATGCCGTCCACTTTCTTCAGCTGCTGGTTGGTGGTGGAGACCGTCGCGGTGACCTCGTCCATGAGCGGGGTGGCGCCGTCGCTGATGGAACGGATGGATGTCCGGACCTCGTCGAACACCCGCCCCAGCTTGAGGATGGGCACAGCCAACAACAGGACCAGGAGCGCAAATACCCCGGCCGCGATCAGGCCGGCAATATCGCCACCAGACATAGACGTTCATCTCCTTGAAACTCCGTGGAACTGTACCGGACGTGCGGCGGCCAACATGCTGCAGCCGAAAATGTCCCCCAAGTACCTTACATACAAAGAAGCCCGCGGCGCTTGCCACGGGCTTCTCTGTATACGCTGCCGGAATTTAGCGTGCGTAGAATTCGACGACGAGCTGCTCTTCGCAGGTCACGGGGACCTCGGCGCGCTTCGGGCGGCGAACCAGGCGGGCCTGCAGGGCGTCCAGCTTGACGTCCAGGTAGGCCGGAACCTGGGGCAGGACGTCGCGGTGTGCGCCGGCTGCTGCAACCTGGAACGGAGGCATGGTTTCGCTGCGGCTGTGAACGTGGACCAGCTGGCCCTCGCCGACGCGGAAGGACGGGCGGTCAACGCGGATGCCGTCAACCAGGATGTGGCGGTGCACAACCAGCTGGCGGGCCTGTGCGATGGTGCGGGCGAAACCGGCACGCAGCACGAGGGCGTCGAGGCGCATTTCGAGCAGTTCGATGAGGTTTTCACCGGTCAGGCCCTTGGTGCGGCGTGCTTCTTCGAAGGCACGGGTCATCTGAGCTTCGCGGATGCCGTACTGGGCGCGCAGACGCTGCTTTTCGCGCAGACGTACGGCGTAGTCGGAGTCCTGCTTCTTGCGGGCACGGCCATGCTCACCGGGGCCGTACGGGCGGCGCTCCATGTACTTGGCGGCCTTGGGGGTCAGAGCGATGCCGAGGGACCGCGAGAGGCGGGCCTGACGGCGAGCACGAGTGTTGTTAGCCACTTGTGTCCTTCCAATATCTGCGGTGTGTCAGTGTTACTGGCCTCCACGATGGAGAGCATCGGCCAACCGCTGCCTTTTGCTACTGGGCACAGGGCACAGCTCCGTCGAACTAAAATTCGGTGGATTGTGCGTCCGTGCCTTGCCAGACAAACATCCATCCTACCACGGCGGTCACTTCCCCCGGACGATCTTCCGCAGCCGTTCAAGCCGGACGGCGATGTCCCGCTCGGCACCGTTTGCAGTGGGCTCGTAATAGTCGCGGCCCACGAGGTCGTCCGGCGGGTACTGCTGGGCGGCCACCGAGTGCGGGGCATCATGGGCGTACTTGTAGCCCACGCCGTGGCCCAGCTGCTTTGACCCTGGATAGTGCGCGTCGCGCAGGTGCGCGGGAATCCCGTTGCCCAAGCCCGCCCGCACGTCTGCGATGGCCTTGTTGATGCCCATGTAGGCCGCGTTGGACTTTGGCGCCGTGGCCAGGTGGACCACCGCCTCGGCGAGCACGATGCGGCCCTCGGGCATTCCGATGAGCTGCACGGCCTGCGCCGCGGCCACGGCCGTCTGCAGCGCCGTCGGATCCGCCATGCCGACGTCCTCCGCGGCCGAGATCACGATGCGCCGGGCCACGAAGCGCGGGTCCTCCCCCGCCTCCAGCATCCGCGCGAGGTAGTGCAGGGCCGCGTCCACGTCGGACCCGCGGATGGACTTGATGAATGCGCTGGCCACGTCGTAGTGCTGGTCCCCGGCGCGGTCGTAGCGGACGGCTGCGGCGTCCAGGGCACGCTCGGTGTGCCGCAGTTCGACGGCGACCGGCTGGCCAGCGCCGCTGTCAACTGGTCCGCTGTCGCCGGTGTCACCGTCCCCCGCACCGGAATGTCCGACGTCGTCCGCGTCACCGAACGCAACGCCGGCGGCGGCTTCCAGCGCGGTCAGCGCCCGGCGGGCGTCGCCGCCGGAAAGCCGCACGAGGTGTTCCAGGGCCTCGTCGCTGAGCCGGACGTTGCCGTTCAAACCGCGGGGATCCTCGACGGCCCGCACCAGCAGGCCCTCGATGTCCGCGTCGGTGAGCGGCTTGAGCGTCAGCAGCAGGGAGCGGGACAGCAGCGGGGAGACCACCGAAAACGACGGATTTTCCGTGGTTGCCGCTACCAGGACGACCCAGCCTTTTTCGACGCCGGGCAGCAGCGCATCCTGCTGCGCCTTGTTGAAGCGGTGGATCTCATCGAGGAACAGGACGGTGGTGGTCTTGTACAGGTCACGGGCGGTCAGGGCGTCGTCCATGACGCGGCGGACATCCTTGACCCCGGAGGTGATGGCTGAGAGCTCCACGAACTTGCGCCCGGGCCCGCGTGCGATCACGTGGGCCAGCGTGGTTTTCCCGGTGCCCGGCGGCCCCCAGAGGATCAGCGAGCTGGGGCCGGCAGGACCGGCGGCGTCGGCACCTGCTGCCAGCTGCCGCAGCGGGGACCCCTGGCCCAGCAGGTGCTGCTGGCCCACCACCTCGTCAAGCGTCCGCGGGCGCATCCGGACTGCCAGCGGGCTGCGCGGCGTTGAACGGGACTGCGTTGAACGGGACTGGGCGGCGTCGCCGGCGTCGTCGTTGTCGCCGTCGTCGCTGTCCTGGGCCGCCGAACCAAAAAGATCATCCACATAGATAGGCTACTTCTAGATTCAGCAGGAAAAGTCCGGCCACGAAAGCGGGGAATTCGCAATGCCAGGCAGCCGTCCGACGCAGGGACGTCCGGCGTCCACCAGGACCGCGTTCATCCCCGGCACGCGGCTGGCCGGCTGGGTGGAACGGTTCGCCGCCAGCCACGGTCACCTCGAATATGAGGACCACGACGACGGCGTGCGGCTGGCTGCCGCGGACGGCGCCACCGCCCTGCTGGTGGCGCCGTGGCCCGACGACGGCCGGCCGGGGCGGGGATCCGGCCTCGTGGAACGGCTGGCTTCCCTGGCTTCCCAGCCGCGCACGGTCGGCCTTGTCCTGGTCCGCCGTGGAGGGTACGGCGTGGCCGTCGCCAGCGAGGGGATCATTCTCGCGGCCAAGACCGGTTCCAAGTATGTGCAGTCCCGCACCGCCGCCGGTGGCCAGTCGCAGCAGCGGTTCGCCCGGCGCCGCGCCAACCAGGCGGACGCGATGGCGGAAGCGGTGGCGGAGCAGGCGCGGCTGGTTTTTGCCGGCCAGGCCTTCGAGTACATCCTCCCGGGCGGTGACCGCGGCCTGGCCGACGAAGTCCTGGCGCTGCCTGCCCTGAAGCCCTGGGCGGGCCTGCCGCGCCTGGCCTACCTCGATGTTCCCGATCCCCGTGCCGCTGTCCTGAAGAAGGCCGCGGCGGACGCGTGCGCGGTGCGGGTCACGGTGACTGACCCGCCCGGGAGTTAGCTCCCTGGCCCTGGCCGCGGCCTGGCCTTTACTCCTCAGGGGCCAGCGTCACGGTCGCCCCGTTGAGGTCCCGGCTGAAGCCCACCTGGCAGGAGAGCCTGGAGCCGCATTCCCGGTAACCCTTGGCCTCCACGAGCAGCTCGAGTTCGTCCTCGCTGCGTTCCTCCAGGGTGTCGAAGACCTCCTGCTCCAGGAACACGTGGCAGGTGGCACAGGAGGCGGTGCCGCCGCACGATGCCAGCACGGGCAGGTCGTTGTCCCGGAGGGCCTCCATCATGCTCTGGTCCGGCTCCCATTCGAGGTCATGGGTGGCGCCTTCGCGGTCGACGACGGTAAGTGTGTTGTTGCTGATGGCGGTGTTGCTCATGCTGGTGTTGCTCATGTCGGTTTCCTTAGGATCGCGCTGCCGTAAGGTCAGCGTCGGAGTGGTTGGGTGTGCCGGAAATGGCCTCGGCGAGGGGGATGCCGGGGTCCGCGGCCAGCAGCGGGTCGATCCAGGCTCCGTGGCCGATCAGCCGTTTGGCCGTGCGGAAGTCGGAGAGATTGGCGATGGTGTCGACGGCGGCGAGGCGGCCGTCGCGGAGGTAGACCACGGAGAATTTGCCGCCGGAGGGTTCACCGCGGACTATCACCTGGTCCTCCGGATGGCGGACGCCTGCTGTCTGCAGCCGGACACCGTGCTGGACGGTCCAGAACCAGGGGATTTCCGGTTCAGCGGCCACCTGGCCGGCGATGTGTGCGGCCACGCAGTCTGCCTGTGCCAGCGCGTTCTGGATGCATTCGAGCCGCTGGCTGGCACCGTCGATGGGACTGGTGAACCGCGTCACGTCCCCGCTGGCGTAGACGGCAGGATCGGAAGTCCTGCCGTCCCCGTCCACGAGGATGCCGTCCCGGCAGTCGATGCCGGCACCGGCGGCCAGCTCCTGGTTGGGTATGACGCCGATGCCCGCGAGGACGACGTCGGCAGGAAGGACCGTGCCGTCGGCGAGGGTCACGCGTTCAGCCCGTCGTCCGCCGTCAATCGAGGTGACCGCGGCGCCGAAGACAAACCGCACCCCGTGCCGCTCATGGAGCTGCTCGAAGTGGCGCGAGACGGGCGCTGACGTTACCCGGCTCATCACGCGGTCCTGGAATTCGAGCACGGTAACCTCGCAGCCCTTCGCGGCCGCAGCAGCAGCCACTTCCAGCCCGATGTACCCGGCACCGATGATGGCCACGCGCGCTCCCGGAACCAGCAGCTGCTTGAGTTCGAGGGCGTCGCCCCGGGTCCGCAGGGATCTGACTCCCGCCAGACCGGCACCCGGCACGGTGAGGGGCCGCGCCCGCGTACCTGTGGCGATGACCAGCCGGTGGTAGGCCTGCCGCGTCCCGTTGGACAGCAGCACTGTCCGGCCGTTCCTGTCGATGGATTCCGCGGTGACCCCGGCGAGCCGGCCGATGCCCTTGTCCGCATAGAACTTCTCCTTGCGGAGCACGGCTGACTCATCCGGGGCGCCGTCCTTCAGGAGTTCCTTGGACAGCGGCGGCCGCTCATAGGGCAGTTCGTTCTCCGCGTCGATGAGCAGAATGCCGCCTCCCCAACCGCGGGTGCGGAGCCCTGCGGCGACAGCGACGCCGGAGTGTCCGGAACCGACAATGACCACCGGGTCCTGGATCGCCACCGGGTCCTGGGCCAATGCCGGTGCTGCAGTTCCCGTCCCGCTACGCATTGGTCTGCCCTGCGTTTACCTGCTGCAGCAGCACGTGGAGGTGCTCTGGGCCCGAGTTCGTCAGGTTGTTGCCGCGCACGTATTCGATGGGTTTGTCCGGGTCCAGCGTGAGCGAGGCAAGTTTGCCAAGCCAGGAGCTTGACTGTGACCAGGACCTCAAGCCTGGCAAGGGGCGCGCCGAGGCAGCTGTGGACCCCGTGCCCGAAGCCGAGGTGGCCGTCGGTGTTGCGGTCAATGTCGAAGCGCTCGCCGTCGGGATACTTGCTGCTGTCCCGGTTGGCTGCGGCGGGCAGCAGGCGGACGATGGCGCCGGCGGGAATCGTCACGCCGGCAACTTCCACCTCCTCCGTGGTGATCCGGCTGGCCCGCTGGACGGTGCCGCGGTAGCGGGCCAGTTCCTCAACGAAGAGGTTCGCATCGTCTGGATTCAGGCGGATCCGTTCCAGCAGGCCCGGCTGTTCGCTGAAGATCCGGAACGCGTTGGCCAGCAGGATGGTGGTGGTGTCATGGCCGGCGACGAAGACAAAGGCGCAGAGTTCCTTGGCTTCCTTCTCGCTGAGCAGTCCTTCCTTCCACATCCGGGCGATGTGTCCGCCGACAGAGTCGCTCCCCTCGCGGTACAGGCGCTCCATGGTGTCTTTCAGGTAGGCGAAAAACTCGAGGGTGCTCTGCTCGTCGGTGCCGGTGCCCTGGGCGTTTCGGGCGAGCCGGCCGAAGTAGCTGAAGGTCTCGTCGGACCAGAATTTCATCTTCTCGAAGTCCTCGGCCGGAACGTCGAGCAGGGCGCTGATAGTGGACATGCTGAGCGGGATGGCGTAGTCGTCCACGGCGTCCCCGCCGCCCGCGGCCAGCATCGGTGCCAGGTACATTTCGGCGTTCTGCCGCACCCGGTCCTCGAAGCGGGCGATGGCCTTGGGAATGAAGGCCTGCGCCACCACCTGGCGGAGCCTCGTGTGGTTCGGGGCGTCGAACAGCGTCAGGAAGGTCAGCGGGACCGGGTCCACTACCTGCGAGGAGAAGACTTTCGGTGCCCGCATGGCCCGGCGGACGTCGTCGTACCGGGAGATGAACCAGACATCGGATACGGGTGAATGCGCGCGGAGCACCGGAGCGTTCTGGCGCATCCACTGGTAGTGGCGGTAGGGGTCGCCCTGGGTCCCGTCGTCCACCACCTTGAACGGCGCCAGGCCCTCGGGCCAGTCCAGTTCATGCGAGTAGGGCGGCAGTGCGGTGACTTCGCCTGCATTTCCACCGGTGCTGATGTGCGTGGAGACCGGGGGTGTTGCTGTCATCGGGCAAGACATCATCGTCCTTCTTTCCGGTTGGCTGCGGCGTGATCCGGTGTGATCCGCCTCTCACTCCACCTTGCGGGATGCTCCATGGCCGCCCCCACAGGTCTTCCGTTCATCGGTTGCGAAAGTCCGCCTGCCCTTCAGGCTGGGCGGATTTCAGCTGGACCGGCCGTCAGGCCGGGCGGATTTCAGCGCGCGGGAGATCCCGTGCGCAGCGGTCAGCAGGGCCGGGACGATCAGCGGAACAGCCGCTTCTTGCCGCGGCACGATGGCGTTGAGCGCTGCAGCTATCGTGTTCCCGGGCCCGAAGACGGGCACGGCAATGCCCATCCATTCGGTGACGCCAATGCCGGGCAGGGCCACGTAGCCGCGCTGCCTGATCTCGGCCAGGTGCTTGCGGATGAGGGCAGGGTCGGTAATGGTTTCAGGGGTCACGGCCGTCAGCGCCTTGGACAGCACCTCGGCCTGGACGGCGGGCGGCGAGAACGCCAGCAGCACCAGGCCGGACGAGGCTGCGTGGATGGGCATCCGCTGGGCAATGTGGGCGGCATCCAGGCTGGAGTGCGGCGAGGAAAGGCGCTCCACGTACAGCACGGTGCCGTGGTCCAACACGGCGAGGGTGGTGTGCTGGTGGACGGCTGCCTGGACGTCCTCCATGAACGGCAGCGCCAGCTCACGAAGGTTAAGTGCGCGGGAGCCCCGGGCCGCGAGCTCCCACATGCGCATCCCGGAGCACAGGTTCCCGTCAGGCAGCCGCTCAATCAGGCCGTGGAGGACCAGGTCGTCCACGAGCCGGTGCGCGGTGGTCAGTGGCAGGTCGGCGCGGCGGGCGAGGCCGGAGAGCGTCATGGCCGGCAGGTCCCGGTCGAAGGCGCTCATGAGCCGCACCACGCGGCTGATCACCGATTCCCCCGAGGGAGAGTTGGCCATGGCGGTCTCCGGGCCCGGTACCTAGCGGCCCGCCACGTTGGACGGACGGGACGCGTTGCGTTCCCCGGCAAGCCTGGCGATGTCCCGTCCGGCGCGGTAACCGAACACCAACGCCGGGCCGATGTGGGAGCCGTAGCCGGGGTAACCGCCGCCGAAGACGCTCACCGCGGCCGCCCCCACGGCCAGGAGCCCGGGAACCACCGATCCTTCAGCCGTGACCACTTCGGAGTGTTCATTGATGCCGAGGCCGGCGAAGGTGCCCAGATCGCCCATTTGGATCTTCGCCGCGTAGTACGGGCCCTTGCCCACAGGCGCGAGGTTCGGGTTCGGCTTGTGCTCGAGGTCGCCCCGGAAGTGGTTGTACTGGGTGGAGCCGCGGCCGAACGCGGGGTCCTCGCCGCGCTCCGCTGCCGGGTTGAAGTCAGCGACGGTGGCTTCAAGGCCCGCGGCATCGATGCCGAGCTTGCCGGCCAGCTCAGCAAGGGTGTTCCCCCTGACCAGGTAACCGGTCCGGTAGAAGTAACCGCGCGGCATCGGCCAGGGCTTGGCATAGCCGATGCCGTATTTATGCATCGTTTTCGCGTCACCGATCACGTAGCCGAAGGTCCTGTCCTCGTCCTTGTTGTGCTCGATCATGGCCCCGCCGAAGTCGTGGTAGCTCAGGGCCTCATTGCCGAAGCGCCTGCCGTGGCGGTCGACGGCGATCAGCCCGGGCAGGCCGATGGCCCGCAGGTGCGGAAAGAGCCGCTGTTCGCCGCTGAGGTACCTGAACACGGTCACCGGCGCCCAGGAGCCGACGCTGAACACGGAATCGTCGATGTAGCCGCCGGCGCCCATCGCCAGGGTGGCGGCGTCCCCGCCGTGGCCCACAGTGGGAGTGAAGTGGTCGTCGCCGCCGGCGTCATGCGGGAAATAGCGCCGCCGCAGTTCCCTGTTCCCGGAGAATCCCCCGGCGGCGAGGATGACGCCGGCGCGCGCCGTGACGGTGACGGCGTGCTCTCCCCCGATGACCGCCCCGGTGACGGTTCCGGCGTCGTCCCTGGTGAGGGACAGCGCCGGTGAGGCCTTCCACAGCCGGACGCCCAGGTCGTCGGCGCTCTTGACCATGCGGGTCATCAGGGCGTTGCCGTTGGAGCGCAGGACCGGACGTTTGTAGCGGGCGGCGTCGGCCCAGGTGCGCAGCAGCTTCTTGGCGACATAGATGAAGGACTTGACCGACTGGTTCACGTGGAAGAACTCCTTAATGTCCGGCCCCACCTGCGGCATGTAGCCGAAGACTGTATACGAGCTCATGTACGGCTGCATCAGGAGCCGCTTGTCCCCGAGCACCCGTGCGTCGACGTCCTGCGGCAGGATGGCCCGGCCGGACAGCCTCGCCCCGGGCAGGTCCATCTGGTAGTCCGGGGCCTTCTCCGGGTACGTGAACTTCACGTCGGTTTCGTTTTCGAAAAAGGAGATCGCCTCCGGCACAGTGTCCAGGAAGGTCCGGACTCCCGCTTCGTTGAACGTCTCCGGCGCCAGGTTTTTCAGGTAGGTCTCGGCGTCCTCGCGGGTGTCGCCCTGTGCAGCGCCGTGCTTGTTGCCGGGGACCCAGGCCCATCCCGCGGAAATGGCGGTGGTCCCGCCGAAGTACTGCTCCTTTTCCGCGACGATCACGCTCAATCCCTGCGAAGCGGCCTTCAGTGCTGCGGCCATCCCGGCCACGCCCGATCCGATGACGAGGACGTCACAGACCGCCGTCGTTGCAGTTTCTGTCATGGTTCCTGCTCCGTTCTGCCTGCAGGCCACTCCTTTGCGGCGGCAGGCGTTGACTGACAAACCCCCAGTAGATCCGGCAGCACGGCCCCCCGGGAGGAGGATTACCATTGAGCGGGAATCGACAGGAGGAACCGTGGCCAACTCCGCATCCGGCGAGTCGATCATCGGCCGCTTCGTGAAGATCGTGAGCGCCTTCGATGACCGGCACCCCGCCATGAGCGTTGCCGAGCTCGGGCGGCGCACCGGCCTGCCGGTGACCACCACGTACCGGCTGGTCAACGACCTGCTGCTCGAGCGTCTGCTGGAACGCGAGCCCGGCGGGGACATCCACATCGGCACGCGGATGTGGGAACTGGCTTCCCGGGGCTCCAAGATGCTGGGCCTGCGCGAGGCCGCCCTGCCCTTCATGGAGGACGTCCAGGCCGTGGTGCAGCACTCCACCACGCTGGGCATCCTCGATTCGGACGAGGTTCTGTACATCGAACGGCTCGGCTCGGACAAGACCATCGTGGACATCACCAAAATCGCCGGCAGGCTCCCGGTCCACGCCACGTCCTCGGGACTGGTGCTGCTGGCACACTCCCCCGCCGCGTACCAGGACGCCTTCCTGGCCCGGCCACTGACGAAGTTCACCGAGACGACCCTGACCGAGCCGGCCGCGCTCCGGCGCCACCTGGCCGAGATCCGGCAGCGCGGCTTCGCCGCCATGCCCGGGGTGATCGTGCCGGAGTCCAGCGGCATCGCCGTGCCGGTGTTCGGTCCGGACAACACCGTCCGTGCCGCGCTCAGCGTGGTGGTGCCGCGCCACGAGGAGAACGCGCCTGCCCGGGTGCCCGTCCTGATGGCCGCCGCGCGCGGGATCTCACGGGCCTTGGGCTGGCGGGGCGAGCTGAAGGGGACGCTCCGGCAAAGCCACTAAAGGCCGGCCTTGCCGTTCATCGGTAATCGTGTGGTTCCGCTCACAGATCCCCTGCCACGCTGGCTGGAAAGCAGCGACGAGGCTGCAGGATCACGAGGAGCACCACATGAATCCCATCCAGAAGCGCGTGGCCGGAAAGACCGCCATTGTGACCGGAGGCCGCGGAGACCTGGGCGGCGCCACTGCCGCCCTCCTTGCCGAACACGGCGCGAAGGTTGCCAGCCTGGACGTTGCCGGCATCCCCGCCGCCGCGGCACACGCAAACATCACTGAGTACGACGTCGACGTCACCAGCGAGGCCAGCGTTGCCGGAGCTATCGGCCGGGTCCGCGACGAACTGGGCACCCCGGACATCCTGGTCAACGCCGCAGGCATCATCGGCCCGGCAGGAGCCTCCCACACCGCCTCGGCGGCCGACTTCGACACGATTTTCAACGTCAACGTCAAGGGCGTTTGGCTGATGACCAAGCACGTGGTCCCAGGCATGATCGAACAAGGCACCGGCAGCATCGTCAACTTCTCCTCCATCCACGGCCTCACCGGTGGCCGGAACGTTCCGCTGTACCACGCCACCAAGGGTGCAGTACGGCTGCTGAGCAAGTCGGACGCCGCGGCCTATGGCCGCTACGGCATCCGGGTCAACTCGATCCATCCCGGGTCCATGAACACCAGGATGAGCCGCCGCTCCGCCGAGCAGTCGGACATCGGCCCCGAGGCCTATTACCGGCAGCTGGTGGGCTCCAACCCGCTGCCCCGCCAGGGCGAACCGGATGAGATCGCCTACGGCGTGCTCTACCTGGCCTCGGACGAGTCGCGCTTCACCACTGGATCCGAGCTCGTCATCGACGGCGGCTACACAGCCGTCTGACGCCGCCCCCACCCAGCATCACCGCAGCTGCAGCAGCACCCATCAACTTCCGTTTGAAAGGCAACACCCCATGAAATTCGTCAACGGCACCTCCGCAGACACTTACGACGTCGTCGTCGTCGGTTCCGGTGCGGGAGCACTCACCGCGGCGGCCACCGCCGCCCGGGCCGGCAAGTCCGTCGTCGTCCTCGAAAAGAGTGACCTCCTGGGCGGGACCTCCGCCGTATCCGGAGGCATGCTGTGGGTGGCGGATAACCACCACGCACGGAAGGCGGGGATCACCGATTCCAAGGCAGCGGCCGCGGAGTACGTGCGGGCCGTCGCCCGCGGCAGGGGCAGGAAGGAACTGCTGGACGCTGCGCTGACCTACGGCGACCAGATGCTCCGCTTCGTCGAGGCGGAGTGCGGCGTCCGCTTCATCTTCCTCGACAACTTCCCCGATTACCGGCAGGATCTCCCCGGAGCCGTGACGGGCGGCCGCACGGTGGAGCCCGAGCTGTTCAACAGCACCGAGGCGCTGGGCGCACTCCGGGCGCACGTGCGCAGTGATGGCCGTGCCCCCTTCACCATGCAGGAATACGAGGAGTGGGGCGCCTTCACCAAATTCCCCTGGGACGACCTGGCCGGCCGCCAGGACGACGGCCTCGTGGCCAAGGGACAGGCCCTCGTTTCCATGCTGCTCGCCAGCCTGGTCCGCGACAACGCCGCGCTCGTCACCGGGGCGCGCGGGCACCGGCTGCTCACCGATGGCGGCCGGGTGGCCGGCGTCGAACTGGAAACCGGCGAGGCGTTCCATGCCCGCGACGGCGTGGTGCTGGCGACGGGCGGCTTCGAATGGGACAAGGTCCTGGCCGATTCGATGCTCGCGTCCCGGCTCTACACGATGTGCTCGCCGCCATCGAACACCGGCGACGGGCTGCGGATGTCTCAGCGCATCGGCGGCCAGACCCGCGGCACCCGCGAAGCCTGGTGGGCACCGATGTCCGTCACCGGCGACACCCGCGACGGGCAGGCGATCGGCACCCTGCTGCGGTTCGAACGCCAGGGCCCGGGGTCCATCATGGTGAACCGCCACGGCCGCCGCTTCGCCAACGAGTCGCAGAACTACAACGACCTCGCCCGCAGCCTGCAGTCCTGGGACTCCGCCGCCAACCGCACACTGAACACCCCGGCGCACGTGATCGTGGACCACGGCTACCTGGAGCGCTACGGCATCCTGGCCCACCGCGCAGGCCAGCCGACGCCCGATTACCTGATCGAAGCTCCCACGCTGGCTGAACTCGCCGCGAAGATCAACGTTCCGGCGGAGAACCTGGAAGCCACAGTGGCCCGGTTCAACGAGTTCGCAGCCAGGGGCGAGGACCCCGACTTCGGGCGCGGCGAAAGCGCCTACGACAAGTACTGGGGCGACGCCGACTGCCCGTGGCCGAACCCCTCGCTGGGCCCGCTCGAGGCCGGCCCCTTCTACGCGCTGGAGGTGGTGAACGGCGCCTTCGGCACCAACGGCGGCGTGGCCACCGACGGGTCGGCCCGCGTGCTCGACGTCGACAACCGCCCCATCCCGGGCCTGTTCGCCGCCGGGAACACCACCGAAAACGCCTACGCGGCAGGTTACCCCGGAGCCGGTGCCACCCTTGGGCCCATCATGACCATGGGCTACCTCGCCGGCCGGACCCTTGCCGGCCAGTCCCCCGAATATGTTTCTGCGGCGCCGTCACCGGTGGTCGAGCTTGTCGAGACCGGTGCCTGAGATGATTCGCCACACTGTGCTCTTCCAGTTCAAGCCCGACTTCCCGCCGGCCGCCCGGCAGGCCTGGATTGACGGGCTCAACAACATGGCCGGAAAGATCCCCGGCATGCTCAGCCTCAGCCACGGCCCGGACGTCCTGAACACCGAACGCTCCTTCGACTACGCCATCGTGGCCGACTTTGAACGTGTCGAGGACATCGCCGTGTACAACACACACCCACTTCACGAGCCGCTGAAGGCGTACTCGTTCCCCAACAGCCAGCAGATCCTTGCGGTGGATTTCCACCTCCCGGACACCCTGCCGGCGGCCATTGAGACAACGCAGTCTTAAGGAGATTCCCGTGACCACTAGCCCATCACCCCAAGCACCAGAGGCACTGCGGAAAACGCCCCGGAAGGCCGCCCTGGCATCCTTCCTCGGCAGCACGCTGGAGTACTACGACTTCTTCATCTACGGCACCGCGGCAGCCCTGGTGTTCCCCCACCTGTTCTTCCCCTCCGCGGACCCGGCCATCGGGCTGATCGGCGCCTTCGCCACCTTCGGCGTCGCATACGTGGCGCGGCCTGTTGGCGGACTGGTGATGGGCCACTTCGGCGACAAACTGGGCCGTAAGAAAATCCTGCTGCTGACCCTCGGCATCATGGGCCTGGCGTCCCTCGGCATCGGTTTCCTGCCCACCTACGAACAGCTCGGCGTCTGGGCCCCCATCCTGCTGGTGGCGGGCCGGCTGGCGCAGGGCTTCTCCGCCGGCGCCGAATCGGCGGGCGCCTCGACGCTGACGCTGGAACACTCACCCGAAGGCAGGCGCGGGTTCTTCACCAGCTTCGTGATGACCGGGTACGCCTCCGGCATGGTGCTGGCCACCCTGGTCTTCATTCCGGTTACGTCACTGCCCCGGGAGGCCATGATGAGCTGGGGCTGGCGCATCCCGTTCTGGCTCTCCATCGTGGTCCTCGCCATCGCCTACTGGGTCCGCACGCACCTGGACGAAACCCCGGTTTTCGAGGAGGCCCAGGAACGCCGCCAGGTGGCCCCGATGCCCATCAAGGAAGTGCTCCGCTTCCAGGCCGCGGATGTGCTGCGGGTGGCGGGAATGTCCATCATGTCCGTGATGCAGACCATCTTCACGGTGTTCGGACTCGCCTACGCCACGTCCGGCGCCGGCTTCGACCGGGCGTCCATCCTGACCGTGAACGCCGTGGCCATTGGCCTGTCGATGTTCGCCATGCCGCTGGCGGCCAGGTTGTCCGACCGGATCGGCCGCCGCCCCCTCCTGCTGACCGCCGCGATCGGCTGCTCCGTCACGATCTTCCTGTACTTCCTGGCCCTCTCCTCCGGCAACATTGTGCTGGTGTTCCTTGCCGCGTTCCTGAACATGACGGTGCTGTACTCGGGCTTCAACGGCGTCTGGCCGGCATTCTTCGCCGAACAGTTCGCAGCGCCCGTCCGCTACTCCGGCATGGCATTGGGCAACCAGTTCGGCCTGGTTCTCGCCGGCTTTGGCCCGATGATCGCCGGGATGCTGCTGGCCCCCGGAGCCTGGGGCTGGGTGCCGGTGGCCGTCTTCGGCACCGTGTGCATGCTCATCGCCGCAGGATCCGTATTCTGGTCCCGGGAGACTGCCGCCACGCCCATCGGCGAACTCGGCGGACCGTACCTGGCTGGCACCGCACGCCGGCGGCAGGCCGAGGCACAGCAGCCCGCCCTCGAGCACCGCTGAGCCGACGCACGGCTTCCGGCGGGGTGGGGACGCAGCTCAGCAGCCGCTCAGTGAACGCCGCGGCCGCTCCTGCCGGTAGTAATAGCGGGACACTTCACAGAAACCTGCCCGGGAGTACAGCTCCCGGGCAGCGGTGTTCGACGCCATCACCAGCAGCCAGTAACCGGCCAGTCCCCGCGCCGCTCCTGCGCTGAACAGGCCCTGCTGGACCCGGGTGGCGTAGCCGCGGCGTCGGGCATCGGGCCGGGTGGCCACGCAGTACAGCCCACCCCAGCTGCCCGGCGCGCCGGGGCCGGCAGTCCCGCCGGGAACAACGGCAAGGCGTCCGACGGCGGCCGGCCCGCCGTCGTCGTCCCTCACCAGGGCGTACAGCGCCGGGCAGCCGGTGAGGATGGCACGGGCAGTCTCCAGTTCCGCGGCGGCGCCGCGGCCGTCAACGGACCACCACAGCTCCAGCCATTCCGCCGATGGTTGCCCGGTAATTTCGACGCCGGCGCCAGGTTCCGGAGCATCCCCGCCGGCCGCAGGTGCCACCTCAGCCGCACGCGCCATGATCAGCGTCTCGGACTGCCGGGTGAAGCCTTCCTCATCCAGGACGGCGTTCAGCGCAGAGCTGCCGGGAGTGTCGAAAACCTGAAAGATCACCGGCAGCCGGCGGCCCCGGTACCAGGCCCGCGCCTCCCGCAGCGCAGCGAGCCGTCCATCCCGGGTGCCTCGGGGCTCCGAACGCGGCCAGACGGAGTTGGCACGCTGGGTCACTCCGGCGGCGGCGCGGAGAACCCAGCCGCCGGACAGCTCCCGGTCCGGCGCAGGCCAGGCGGCGTCCATCAGTACATCCAGTCCGACGTCCAACCCGGGGATTGTCTGCCGATCCATCGGATTCCTCCTTCCGCCTGGGACAGCAAAGGCTCCCCGGTTTCCCGGAGAGCCCTTACTGACGTTCAGGTCACTCTACTTGGCTGCGTCCTCGGCCTTTTGGGGTACAGGCTCGGCCTTCTTGGCCTCGGGCTTGAAGTCGACGCCGGCCTCCTTGCGCTGCTGCACGGTGATGGGAGCCGGGGCGTCGGTCAGCGGGTCGTGGCCGCCGCCTGACTTCGGGAAGGCGATGACGTCGCGGATCGAGTCCACCCCCGCCAGCAGCGCCACCACGCGGTCCCAGCCGAAGGCGATGCCGCCGTGCGGCGGGGCGCCGTACTTGAAGCCCTCCAGCAGGAACCCGAACTTCGTCTGGGCATCGGCCTTGTCCAGGCCCATGAGCTCAAAGACGCGCTCCTGGACTTCGCGTTCGTGGATACGGATGGATCCGCCACCGATCTCGTTGCCGTTGCACACGATGTCGTAGGCGTAGGACAGGGCAGCCTCCGGGTCCTGGTCAAAGGTGTCCAGGAACTCCGGCTTCGGCGAGGTGAAGGCGTGGTGCACCGCGGTCCACTGGCCAGCGCCCACAGCCACGTCGCCCGACGCCACCGCGGCAGCGGCGGGTTCGAACATGGGGGCGTCCACCACCCAGCAGAAAGCCCACGCGTTGGGGTCGATCAGGCCGGTGCGGTGCCCGATCTCAACGCGGGCAGCACCCAGCAGCGCGCGGGACGGGGTCTTCTCGCCGGCAGCGAAGAAGATGCAGTCGCCCGGCTTGGCGCCAACAGCGTCGGCCAGGCCGGCGCGTTCGGTCTCAGTGAGGTTCTTGGCCACGGGGCCCGCGAGCTCGCCGTCCTCCTTATAAAGGACGTAGGCCAGGCCCTTGGCGCCGCGCTGCTTGGCCCATTCCTGCCATGCATCGAGTGCGCGGCGGGCCTGCGAGGCACCGCCGGGCATGACGACGGCACCGACGTAGGGAGCCTTGAAGACGCCAAAGTTGGTGTCCTTGAAGAACTCGGTCAGTTCGGTCAGCTCCTGGCCGAACCGCAGGTCGGGCTTGTCCGACCCGAACCGGGCCATGGCGTCGGCGTAGGTGATGCGCTGGATCGGCGTCGGGATTTCGACGTCGATCAGGTTCCAGACAGCCTTGACGATGTTCTCGCCGAGCCGGATGATGTCGTCCTGCTCGACGAAGCTGGCCTCGATGTCGAGCTGGGTGAACTCGGGCTGGCGGTCGGCGCGGAAGTCCTCATCGCGGTAGCAGCGGGCAATCTGGTAGTACTTCTCGAAGCCGCCCACCTGCAGGAGCTGCTTGAACAGCTGCGGCGACTGCGGCAGCGCGTACCAGGAACCCGGCGCCAGGCGTGCGGGGACCAGGAAGTCACGGGCGCCTTCCGGCGTCGAACGCGTCAGGGTCGGCGTCTCAATTTCAACGAAGCCCTCTTCGTGCAGCAGCTCGCGGGCCACGCGGTTGGCCTCGGACCGGAGGCGGATGTTGCGGCTGGGGCCGGGGCGGCGCAGATCCAGGTAGCGGTGCTTGAGCCGGGCTTCCTCCCCCACTTCCACGTGCTCATCAATCTGGAAGGGGAGGGCGTCAGCGGTGTTGAGGATGACGACCTTGTCCGCCATGACCTCCACCTCGCCTGTGGCAAGGGCAGCGTTCTCGTTGCCTTCCGGGCGCTTGGAGACCGTACCGGTCACCTGGAGCACGTATTCGTTGCGCAGCCCGTGGAAGACCTCTTCCTCCCGGACCACCACCTGCGCCACGCCCGAGGCGTCACGCAGATCGACGAATGCGACACCACCGTGATCACGACGGCGGCCAACCCAGCCTGCCAGGGTTACGGTTTGTCCAATGTGCTCGGAGCGAAGGGATCCGAGGTCATGTGTGCGCAGCACAGCATTCCTTTCAGAAGGAAGACAGAATGAAGTTCAAATACGATCGTTGCGGAAACGATCCCGTCCGAGTTTACCCGTTTGAAAGGTTCCTGCCCCGCCATGACCAAGCACCAGCCACTGCAACGAAGGCTCGGTGTGGCCGACGCAACAGCCATCGGGCTCGGATCCATGCTCGGGGCCGGCGTTTTTGTCGTCTTCGCACCGGCTGCCCGGCTGGCCGGAGAGCTGCTCCTCGTGGCCATAGCCCTGGCCGGCGCCGTGGCCTACTGCAACGCCGTCGCCTCGGCCCAGCTCGCGGCAAAGTATCCACAAAGCGGCGGCACGTACGTCTACGGGCGGAAGCAACTCGGCGAGTGGCCCGGCTTCCTCGCCGGCTGGGGTTTCGTGACCGGCAAGTCGGCCTCCTGCGCGGCCATGGCCCTGACCTTCGGCCAGTACGTTGCGCCGGGGTACGCCACCCCTGTGGCCATCGCAGCGGTCGCCGCACTGACCGGCGTGAACCTGCTGGGCATCACCCGGACTGCCTTCCTGACGCGCATCCTGCTGGCCGTGGTCCTGGCGACCCTGGCCTTCGTGGCCGCCGCGAGCATTCTGGGACCGCATGTTCCCGACGGCGCGACAGTTTCCGGACAGGCCGGCAGCGGCTGGGGCATCCTGCCCGCCGCAGGCCTGGTGTTCTTCGCCTTTGCCGGGTACGCGCGCATCGCCACGCTTGGCGAGGAGGTGAAGGACCCGGCGCGGGTCATTCCGCGCGCCGTCCTCGGGGCCCTGGCCGGCGCCCTGGTGATCTACCTGCTGCTGGCGGCGCTGCTCCTGGCGCATCTTCCGGTGCACGTGCTGGCCTCCTCCACGGCGCCGCTGCTGGACGCCGTGGAACAGTCCCGGCTGGCCGCCGGGGCACCGGCCGTCCAGGCAGGCGCCGCCGCCGCCTCGCTCGGCGCTCTGCTCGCCCTCATCACCGGGGTGGGACGCACGGCCATGGCGATGGCCCGCGAACGCGACCTCCCGGGTCCCCTGGCCAGGGTGGGCGGTCGCCATCCGGTGCCGGTAACGGCCGAACTGGCGGTGGCCGCCGTCGTCGTTCTGTTGTTGCTGACCACCGACGTGCTGACGGTGGTCGGCTTTTCCAGCTTCGGCGTCCTGCTGTATTACGCCGTGACGAATGCCGCCGCGTTCACGCTCAAGGACCGGCCCCGGCACGCGCCCAAGTGGCTGAACGCCGCAGGGCTGGCCGGGTGCCTGGTCCTGGCATTCACCCTGCCGCCGGCCTCTGCCCTCGGCATGGCGGCGGTGATGGCCGCCGGACTCGCCGGCCGCGCCGCCGTCCTGGCGTTCCGGAAGCGGCGGCTGCGGCAGCCCGGGAAGCGGTAACTCAGGAAGCGGGCGCTCAGGAAGCGGGCGCGGCGACGACCTGGACGTGAATGTCCTCGTCCGACGGCGTCCACGTCGCCGGATCGGCGTCCACCTGCACGCCGGAGCGGATGTCCTTGACCTGGTGCTTGCCGTCCTCGTCCGTGAACCAGACGAAGGGGATGCCGCGCCGGTCCGCGAACTTGATCTGCTTGCCGAACTTCTCTGCCTTGGCGGCCACCTCGGCGGCGATGCCGCGGCTGCGCAGCTCCGTGGCCACGTCCTGGGCCTCGCCCCAGCTCTCGTCCGAGGTGAGCGCCACAAACACCGCCGTGGGCACGGAACGGGAAGCCTTGGCCAGGTCCTGGCTGAGGATGCGCGAGACCAGCCGGGTCACGCCGATGGACAGTCCGACGCCGGGGAACTTCCGGTTGCCTTTGCTCGCCAGGGCGTCGTAGCGGCCGCCGGAGCAGATCGAGCCGAGCTGCTCGTGGCCCACCAGGACGGTTTCCACGACAGTTCCGGTGTAGTAGTCCAGTCCGCGGGCAATGCTAAGGTCCGCGACAACCTTGCCGGGGACCCGCTTCACGGCCGCCTCGATCACCTGTTCGAGTTCGTTCAGGCCCTCTTCCAGGAGGTCGTTGCTGACCCCGAGCGAGCGGACCTGCGCAACGAAGGACGTGTCCTCGGTCTTGATGCCGGCCAGCTTCAGGGCCGCCTGTGCCTGCTCGTCGGTGGCGCCGAGCTCGGACTTGAGGAGTTCAGCCACCTTGTCCGGTCCGATTTTCTCCAGCTTGTCGATGCTGCGCAGCACTCCGGCGGTGTCGGGCAGACCGATGCCGCGGTAGAAGCCCTCCGCAAGCTTCCTGTTGTTGATGCGCAGCCGGAACTCCGGAATCGGGAGGGCGCCCAGCGCCTCGGCGATGACCAGGGCGATCTCGACGTCGTAGCGGAAGGGCAGCTCGCCGTCGCCCACCACGTCGATGTCCGCCTGGGTGAACTCGCGGGCGCGGCCTTCCTGCGGCCGTTCCCCGCGCCAGACCTTCTGGATCTGGTAGCGGCGGAACGGGAAGGCCAGGTAGCCGGCGTTTTCCACGACGTACCGGGCGAAGGGCACGGTGAGGTCGAAGTGCAGGGCCAGGGCGTGCGGATCGTGCTTGCCCTTCGCGTCCTCTCCCTCATCGTCCTGGAGCCGGCTCAGCCCGTAGACCTCTTTGTCGATCTCGCCCTTGCGCAGCAGCTGGCCGACAGTTTCCACGGCGCGGGTCTCGATGGAGCCGAAACCGTGCAGCTCGAACGTGCGGCGCAGCGAGTCCAGGACATGCTGCTCCACCAGCCGCTCCTCGGGAAGCCACTCGGGGAATCCGGACAGGGAGGCGGTGCGTGCCATGGTGGAGTTTCTCCTCAGGTAAACGAAGGCCGGAGCCGCTGCGCCATGTTCCGCGTCGCTATTTGAATCAAACAGCTGCGGCAGCGGCGGGAGTCCAGCCTGTTCTGCATAAACTTATGTGCGGCAGTCAGTTTATGCTTTCGGCGCCTGCATCTCTAATGCGGGAGACCGGCGGTGGCGGGCTGCCGCAGTTCAAATCTGCAGCAGCGCAATCTGCAGCCGGGGATGCCTTCAGGGGCCTGCCCGGGCAGTCCGATCGATGAGGAGGACCCGTGGCGGCCAGTCCACGCGAAACACGCGAAGCCAAGAGGCGCATCCAGCAGATGGAAGCCAAACGCGAGCTTCGGCGTGACCAGGAGAAGCGCCGCAAGCGGGACAACCTGGTAGCGGGAGGTGCGGCGGCCGCAGCGGTGGTGCTCGCCGTCGTGCTTCAGCTGACGGTGTTTGCCGGGAACCCCACCGAAGAGGAATTTGCTGCTGCCGAGGCTGGCCTTGCCACGCCGTCAGCCTCCCCTTCCGCCTCCGCCACTCCGACTGCGGCGCAGACGAACGCGGCGAACATCCCCAAGCCCGCGACGGCGGCCGGCAAGACGTTCACCGGCTCACTGAAGCTGAATAGCGGCACCTTGGGCGTGCAGCTGGACGGCTCCAAGGCCCCGCAGGCAGCCGCCGTGTTCAAGTCCCTGGCTGACCAGAACTACTACAAGGGCATCAGCTGCCACCGGCTCACCACCGCCGAGAACTTCGGCGTCTTGCAGTGCGGCTCCAAGACCGGCGATGGCCAGGGCGACCCCAATTACACCTGGGGGCCGCTGGAGAACACGCCGGCAGACAACAAGTACCCTGCCGGCACCATTGCGGTGGCCCGCACGGGCAACAACGCCTACGGCAACGGCACGCAGTTCTTCATCGTCTACAAGGACACCGTCATCCCGGCCGACTCCGCCGGCGGCTACACCATCGTGGGCAAGGTGACGTCGGGCCTGGATGTCGTGACGAAGATTGCGGCTGCCGGTCTTAAGACCGGCGAAAGCGACACGGACGGCGCACCTGCGGAAGCAGTCACGATAGACTCGTTTTCTCTGAAGTAGGAACGTTGTGGCGCCAGCCGCCACGGGCGACCTATGAACGAGTATCTTCCTCCAAGCGAAAGACTTTTAGCGGTGACAGACAGTCAGAAATCCGACGAAACAGCAGCCGAAGTGACCGAGGTCCAGGCTTCCCCCGAATCAGTGGAAACGGCACAGTCCGTGGATACGGCCGAGCCTGCGGAGGCGGCGGGGCCGGCGGGTGAGGCGCAGGCCGACGCCCCGCAGCCCGAAGAGGCTGCGCCGGCGGAGGCTGCGCCGGCGGAGGCTGCGCCGGAGGTGACTGCGCAGCCCGAGGCGACGCAGGAAAGCCCGCAGCCCG
Source organism: Arthrobacter globiformis (assembly GCF_030817195.1). Taxonomy (NCBI): domain Bacteria; kingdom Bacillati; phylum Actinomycetota; class Actinomycetes; order Micrococcales; family Micrococcaceae; genus Arthrobacter; species Arthrobacter globiformis. The sequence goes on from NZ_JAUSYZ010000001.1 coordinate 3,370,553, forward strand.
AAGCTGCGCAGGAAGCACCGGCACCTAGCCCGGCACCGTCACCGCGTCCGACGCCGGCACCCCGGCCCGCGCCGACGCCGGCAGCGTTTGCTGGCCGGCCCAAGGCCGGCCCTGCTGCCACTGTAGCGCCGGTGCAGGCACCGCCCGCCACGTCGCTGGCCGAAGCCGCCCGTTGGGGCCGCGTTGAGGGCGACGGCCACGTGTTCCTGACCATCGACGGGGAGGAGCACCCGGTCGGCCAGTACCCGGACGTCAGCAACGACGAGGCCCTGGCCTACTTCGCACGGAAGTATGACGACGTCGTCGCCCAGATTGTCCTGCTGGAACAGCGCGTGGCCTCGAAGGCCCCGACCACGGACATGCAGAAAACCGTGACGCACCTGCGCGAGCAGCTCGCTGAACGGAACATGGTGGGCGACATCCGCTCCGCGGAGGGCCGGCTGGACACCCTGTCCACCCAGATCACCGAGCTGGAGAAGGCGGAAAAGGCACAGCACGACGCCGTTCGAGCCGCCGAACTGGCCGCCCGTGAGGCCATCGTGGCCGAGGCCGAGGCCATCTCCGGCACCGATCCGGCCCAGGTGCAGTGGAAGACGTCCAGCGCGCGCATGAACGAGCTGTTTGAAAGCTGGAAGACCGCGCAGAAGAGCGGAGTACGGCTGGGCCGCAGCAACGAGGACGCACTGTGGAAGCGTTTCCGTGCCGCCCGGACCGTCTTTGACCGGCACCGCCGCGCCTACTTCTCCCAGCTGGACAGCAACAACTCGGCGGCGAAGGCTGCGAAGGAGAAGTTGATTGCGGAGGCCGAGGCGCTGTCGACGTCCACCGACTGGGGCTTCGCCGCCGGCGAATACCGCCGGCTGATGGACGAGTGGAAGGCATCGCCGCGTGCCAGCCGCAAGGATGACGACGCTCTGTGGGCCCGGTTCCGCGCCGCGCAGGACGTCTTCTTCAGCTCGCGCCAGGCTGCCAACGACGAGATCGACCAGGAGTACGCCGCCAACCTTAGGGTCAAGGAGGCGCTCCTCGAGGAGGCATCGTCCATCGTTCCGGTCAAGGACATCGCGGCCGCCAAGAAGGCCCTGCAGTCCATCCACGACCGCTGGGAAGTGGCCGGCAAGGTTCCGCGGGCGGACATGGGCCGGATCGAAGGCGCGTTGCGCCGGATCGAGGATGCAGTCCGCCAGGCCGAGGACGAGAAGTGGCAGCGCTCCAACCCGGAGACCAAGGCGCGAACCAACAGCGCCTTGAGCCAGCTCGAATCCGCCATCGCCGGCCTGAAGGATGACCTGGCCGACGCAGAGAAGGCAGGCGACCAGCGCAAGATCAAGGCCGCAAGGGAAGCCCTTGAAGCCCGCCAGGCATGGCTGGACCAGATCCAGCGGTCAGCGAGCGAGCTCTCCTAGGCAGGATCTGCTCTCCTCAGCAGGACGAGGAAAGGCCCCGTTCCGGTTATCCACATAGCCGGAACGGGGCCTTACCCGTTAAGGCCGCTTCCGGCAGGATGACGGAATGGCACCGTTCTCGCAGCCCCCTGTTTCGCAGACACCTGCATTCCAGGCCCATGCCTCCCAAGTCCGGGGCGATTCCCCGTGTCCGGACTCCCCCGCACAACTGCTGGAGCTCTATTCGCCGGGGCTGCCCTTCACTTGGCCCGAGCTCCAGTCCATGGCGGCCGACGGTGTGCTCACCCAGCTCTATCAGCACGGCTACACGGTTCCCGGGACTGCAGCCTCCCCGCAGCTGCGGGCACGCGCCGCGGCCCACGGGGTTCCGGCCCCGGTCCGGCGGCGCGTGGTGGCGGGCAGGATGACGGCGGCCTGGATTTACGGCTGCGCCCGCGAGCCGGACCGGCTGGCCCTCCTGGTGGACGCCAAACGCCGGATTTCCAGCCTTCGCTCCACCCGCGGCTGTACGCTCCACGAGGTCCGGCTGGGTCCGTTCGACGTCGTCAGCCTGGGCGGCCTGATGGTCTCCAGTCCGCTCCGGACAGCACTGGACATCGCCTTGCATGTGGAGACCGAGAGGGCAGTTCCGGCCCTGCGGCTGCTCCTGGCGAAGCCCGAACTCGACGTCAGGCTCCGGCTCCTGGTGCTGGCGGTCGAGGCGATGCCCCGGCTGCCGCACAAGAACGCAGCCCTGGAGAAGCTCTCGCTGCTAGCTTCTCCGGCGGTTGCCCGTGGTCCGGTAGACGTCGAACACCCCGTCGATCCGACGTACAGCACTGAGCACGTGGCTGAGGTACTTGGGGTCGCCCATCTCGAAGGCAAACTTTGAGATGGCCACGCGGTCCGTGGACGTGTGCACACTGGCGGCCAGGATGTTCACGTGGTTCTCGGAGAGCACACGCGTCACGTCGGACAGGAGGGACTTCCGGTCCAGAGCCTCTACCTGGATCTCGACGAGGAAGACGCTTGACTGCGTCGGCGCCCAGTCGACGTCGACGATCCGGTCAGGCTGGTCCTTCAGGCCTGCCACGTTGGTGCAGTCCGTCCGGTGCACCGACACGCCCGAGCCGCGCGTGACGAAGCCGAGGATCGGGTCCGGCGGGACAGGCGTGCAACAGCGGGCCAGCTTCACCCAGACGTCGCCCACGCCGCGAACCACCACGCCCGAATCCGAGAACCGGGCCTTGCTGACCTGGGTGGGAATGCTGACTTCGGTGAGGTCATCATCGGGTGTTTCATTGCCGCCCAGGCTCTCCACGAGCTTTTCCATGACGGACTGCGCGGAGGTGTGGCCGTCGCCCACTCCGGCATACAGCCCGGAAATGTCGACGTACTTGAAGTCCTCGGCCACGGCGGCCAGCGCGTCGTGCGTCATGAGGCGCTGCAGCGGAAGGTTCTGCTTCCGCATGGCGCGGGTCAGCAGCTCCTTGCCGCGGTCTATCGCCTCTTCGCGGCGTTCCTTGCTGAACCACTGCCGGATCTTGTTTCGTGCCCGGGCGCTCTTGACGAAGTGCTGCCAGTCCTGGCTCGGGCCGGCGCCCTCGGCCTTCGAGGTGAAGATCTCCACCCAGTCGCCATGGTTGAGTTCGCTGTTGAGCGGCACGAGCTTGCCGTTGACCCGGGCTCCGATGGTGCGGTGGCCCACCTCGGTGTGCACGGCATAGGCGAAGTCCACCGGGGTGGAGCCGGCCGGCAGCGCCATGACCTCGCCCTTGGGGGTGAACACGAACACTTCTCGGGCGTTGATCTCGAACCGGAGCGAGTCAAGGAACTCGCCGGGATCAGAGGTTTCCTGCTGCCAGTCCACCAGGGAGCGGAGCCAGCCCATGTCGCCGTCGCGCGGGCTGCCGGGTCCGGTTGCTGTCCGGTTCGGCTGGTCCTTGTACTTCCAGTGCGCGGCCACACCGTACTCGGCGCGGCGGTGCATCTCGTGCGTGCGGATCTGGATCTCAACCGGCTTGCCGCCGGGGCCGATCACCGTGGTGTGCAGGGATTGGTACATGTTGAACTTCGGCATCGCGATGTAGTCCTTGAACCGGCCAGGCAGCGGGTTCCAGCGCGAATGCAGGGTGCCCAAGGCGGCGTAACAGTCGCGGACCGAGTCCACCAGGACGCGGACGCCCATGAGGTCGTTGATGTCGTCGAAGTCCTTGTCCCGGACGATCATCTTTTGGTAGATCGAGTAATAGTGCTTTGGCCGGCCGGTGATCGTGGCCTTGATCCGGGCCGTGCGCAGATCGTCGGCGATCTGGTTCCGGATCACGCTGAGGCTCTTTTCGCGCTCCGGCGTGCGGTCCCCCACCATGCGGACGATTTCCTCGTACACCTTGGGATAAAGCGCCGCGAAGGACAGGTCCTCGAGCTCCCACTTGATCGTGTTCATACCGAGCCGGTGCGCCAGGGGTGCGAAGATTTCCAGGGTTTCCCGGGCTTTGCGGGCCGAGGACTCGGCGGACACGAACCGCCACGTGCGCGCGTTGTGCAGCCTGTCCGCAAGTTTGATCATCAGGACCCGGATGTCCTTGGCCATGGCCACGACCATCTTGCGGACGGTCTCGGACTGGGCTGCCTCGCCGAAGCTGACCTTGTCCAGCTTGGTAACGCCGTCAACCAGCATGGCGACTTCAGGCCCGAAATCCGCCCGGAGGTCCTCAAGGGTGTAGGGCGTGTCCTCCACGGTGTCGTGCAGCAGTGCCGCCGCCAGCGTGGTGCCGCTGAGTCCCAGCTCGGCGAGGATCGTCGCGACGGCGACGGGATGGGTGATGTAGGGGTCGCCGCTCTTGCGCTTCTGCCCGCGGTGGCTCTGCTCCGCGACCACGAAGGCACGCTGGATAAGGTCGAAGTCTTCCTTGGGGTTGTTCGCCCGGACGGTCCGCAGCAGCGGCTCCAGGATGGGCGAGTACGTCGCGGTGCTGCGGCCCGTCAGACGAGCCAGGCGGGATCTCGTGCGCTCACGCCGGCCCGGGAAAGTGGGCCGGACACCGGAGTTGTCCACGGGCACACCGGGCGCCGGGCGCCCTGCAGCCACCAGACCAGTCTGCTGTCCCTGGCCCGGACCGTTGCCTCCGGCTGCCGTTGGCGCCGACGTCGAACCTTCTTCCAATGAAGTACCCCTCACGACCCGTTTAATTATCCCAGTCTATTCCCGCTCCGGGTCTACCGATAACCGCGTCCGTCACCAAAGCGCAGCCCGGTACAAAGCCCGGCACCTGGACGGCCCGACGCGACTAAGACAGGCGCTAACGCAAGGACCGGACGCCGTCGCGGTGACGGCATCCGGTCCAAGGGCGGGGCTCTACGCTTTCGCGGGCGCCCCAGGCACTACACGCCCTAGGCTTTCGCGGGCTCGGCTGCTGCAGCCTTGGCGGCAGCATCAGCGCGGCGCTGCTGAACACGCTGGGCCTGCTTGACCAGTGGCGCCTCACCCTGGCGCAGCCAGGCATACATCGGGGCCGCAATGAAGATCGTCGCAGCCGTGCCGATCAGGATCCCGACAAACAGGGCCAGCGAAAGGTCGCGCAGGGTTCCCGCGCCCAGCAGGCCGGCCCCGATGAACAGGATCGCCCCGACCGGAAGGATGGCCACCATCATGGTGTTGATGGAGCGGACCAGGGTCTGGTTGACGGCCAGGTTGACTTCTTCACCGAACGTCCGGCGCGTGGAGGAGTCGATATCGGCTGTGTTCTCACGGATCTTGTCGAACACCACCACGGTGTCATACAGCGAATAGCTAAGCACCGTCAGGAACCCGATGATCGCCGACGGCGTGACCTCGAAGTCGCTCAGGGCGTAGACACCGGCCGTAATGAACATCGTGACGAGCATGCCCACGATCGCCGAGAGGGACATCTTCCAGGTCCGGAAGTACAGGGCCATCAGGACCGTCGCGAGGGCAACGAAGACCACGAGGCCAATCAGGGCCTGCTTGGTGACGTCAGCTCCCCACGTGGGCCCGACAAAGGTGGAGGTCACCTCATTGTCAGTCACGCCGTAGGCCTTGGTGAGGCCCTCCTTGATCTTGAGGGTCTCGTCATCGGAGAGCTTGTCCGTCTGGATCCGCATGGTGGTTCCGGCGACGTTGGCGACGCGCGGCACGCTGCCGGGAACAACGTCGTGGACAGCCTTCTCGCCGACGGATGCTTCGGTGGTCTTGACGTTGGACACCGTGAACTCGGAACCGCCGCGGAACTCAATACCGAGGTTGAAGCCGCCCTTGACCGCCGGGATCAGGATGGACAGCGCAACCAGCACAGCGGCCACGGCGAACCATATCTTCTTGGACCCGACAAAGTCGTAGGAACGCTTGCCCGTGTAGAGCTCGTTACCAAATTTCGCGAAACTGGACATTACTTGCCCTCCTTGGCCGGGCCCTTGGAGGAACCGGCGAGCTGCTCCTGCTGCTCCGCGCGGCGGCGTTCAGCGATGGTCATCCGGCGCTCAGCCTCAGCCGCGGCGCCGGTGTTCTTGGCGCGCACCACTGACGGCTTGTCCTCGGGACTGCGGAGCCTGCCGGCGCCGCGATAGAGCGGCACCGCGCCGAGACGCTCAGGGTCAAGGCCGGAGAACTTGTGGCCTTCGCCGAAGAACCGGGTCCTGGCCAGCTGCTGCAGCGTGGGGTGGGTGAACATGAAGACGACGATGAGGTCGGCGATGGCGGTCAGGCCGAGCGTGAAGGCAAAGCCCCGCACGTTGCCGACAGCCACGAAGTACAGCACCAGTGCAGCCAGGAGGTTGACCGCCTTGGATGCCAGGACGGTCCGCTTGGCCCGCTTCCAGCCGTTCTCCACCGCCGACACCAGGCCGCGGCCTTCGCGGAGCTCATCACGGATGCGTTCGAAGTACACGATGAACGAGTCCGCTGTCTGGCCGATGGCCACGATGAGGCCGGCAACACCGGCGAGGGACAGCCGGTAGTTTTCGGTCCAGCCCAGAATGGCAATCGCCAGGTACGTCAGTGCGCCAGCCACCACGAGGGAAAGAATGGTGACGAAGCCCAGCGCCCGGTATTGGAACAGCGAGTAGACAACCACCAGCAGCAGGCCGATCAGGCCCGCGAGGAGGCCCATCCGGAGCTGCTCACCACCGAGGGTGGCGGAGATCTGCTGCTCGCTCTGGATGTCGAAGCTGATGGGCAGAGCACCGAACCGAAGCTGGTCGGACAGCGCCTTGGCGGACTGTTCCGTGAAGCCGCCGGTAATCTGCGGGCGGCCGTCGGTGATCACGGCCTGGGACCGGGGGGCCGAAATGACCTGGTCATCCAGGACGATGGCGAACTGCGACTTGGGATCGCTGCCGGTCTCACCGCCTGCAGCAACGTAGAACTGGTTGAGGCGTTCGGTGACCGTCTTGAACTTGGCCGTCCCCTCCGCGTTGAACTGGATGTTCACAGCCCATTCGTTGGTGACGGCACCTTGGGCGCCCTGCTGGAGCTGGAACGTCGAGCCCTGGATCTCCACACCCTTGACCTCGACCGGACCCAGGATGTACTTGATCGCTGGCGTCTGGTCCGTGGCAGGCTCGCAGGTGACCAGCGGCTTGGCCGGGTCGGATCGTTCCTGCTTGTCCTGGGCCGGGTTGTCACAGTCAAGGGCTTCGAACTGCTTCTGGACGTCCGCGGTAATCCAGTTCGAATCGCTGGCGTTCGTCGGTTTGGCCGTCGGCTTCGGCAGCTGGGCAGCAGGTGTCCGCTCGGCGGCAGGAACCGCTGCCCCGGCGCCCGTGACGAGGACGGGGCGGAAGTTCATGTCCGCGGAGGCCTGGATGAGGGCGCGGGTCTCCGTGGACGGGGTGCCGGGAAGGCTCACCACCACGTTGCGGCCGGACTGCGTGCTGATCTCAGCCTCAGCGACACCGGAGCCGTCCACACGCTGGCGGATGATGGCCACCGCCTGGTTGAGCTGCTCCTCGTTGATGTCCGAGCCACCCTCAACCTTGGGTGCCAGGATCATCTGGGTGCCGCCCTCGAGGTCAAGGGCAAGCTTCGGGCTCCAGCTGGCAACCCCGGACATTGTGCCGCCCGCAAGGACGGCCGTCATGGCAGCCAGGATTACGCCAAGCCAGACCAGCACCCGAAGGGATGGTTTATTGCGGCCAGTTCGTGCCATTGCCTATCTTTCTATTAATTGCGGAGGGCCGCCGGAGCGAGCTTTGTCGCACCCGGCGGCTCCGCAGCCGTAGACAGCTGTGCTGCGCGGAAGCGGCGGACTAGAAGTCCTTCTTGCCCTCGTCATTGAGGCGCTTGAGGGTTTCGTCCGGAGTCTCGTCGGCCCTGCCGGCCTTGGCCTCAGGGGCCAGCGGTTCCTCGGCCGTCAGTGCTGACGCGTCGTCGGGAACGGCCTGGGTCTCGGCGGCGGGTTCCACGATCTTGTTCACCGCCTGGCGGTGGACGGTGGCCAGGTTGCCGGGCGAGAGCTCCAAGACAACCTTGTTCTCCGCCTCATCAATCGACACGATGCGGCCGAACAGTCCGAAGCTGGTCATGACCTCGATGCCGGGAGCGAACTCCGACTGCAGCTTGGCCTGCTGCTGCTGGGTCTTCTTGTTGCGGCGGAACATCATGAAGATGAAAACGCCGAGCATGACGAACAGCAGAATGGTCATGATGTCGATGCCGCCGCCGGCCTGCGGCTGGGCCTGGGCACTAATATGTCCGAACAAGTGAAGTTCCGTTCTGTACTTGCGTAGCTGGTTGACAGCGACGTCCGCTTTGCGCCGCGCTGCCCGCCCAGACGCGGGAGACCGGCCGCAGGCGGCCCGCCGTAGCGGGACACGGAAACAAAGCCCGGACGTGCCGAGCGTCTTTCCAGTCTAGAGGGAAAAGCTGGGAAGGCGCTGCTACTGGGTGCTGGAAACCCATTCGGATGACGATTCTTCGTCGTCCGGCCGGGCCTCGAAAAGATCCAGGGTTTCCTGGCCAAAGACCCCCGCCGGTACGGCCAGCCCCAGGTGGGTCCAGGCCGGTGCCATGGCGATCCTGCCCCTCGGCGTCCTGCCCAGCAGCCCCTCCCGGACCAGATACGGCTCGGCGACCGTCTCCACGGTCTCCGGCTCCTCCCCCACGGCGATGGCCAGGGTGGACAGGCCCACGGGGCCGCCGCCGAATTTGGTGATCAGCGCCTCCAGCACTGACCGGTCCAGCCGGTCCAGCCCGCGCTTGTCCACTTCGTACATGTCCAGCGCGGCGGAGGCGGAACGGGCGTCAATCTGTTCGATCCCGTGGACCAGCGCCCAGTCCCGGACCCGCCGCAGCAGCCGGTTGGCGATGCGGGGGGTGCCGCGTGACCGTCCGGCGATCTCAGTAAATCCGGCCGAATTGACCTTCAGGTCCAGGAGGCCGGCGGACCTGCGCAGCACCAGCTCCAGCTCCTCCACCGAATAAAACTCCAGGTGGCCCGTGAACCCGAACCGGTCCCGGAGCGGACCGGGCAGGAGTCCGGCACGCGTGGTGGCACCCACCAGCGTGAAGGGCGGCAGCTCCAACGGAATGGCCGTGGCGCCGGCGCCCTTGCCCACCACGATGTCAACGCGGAAGTCCTCCATGGCCATGTAGAGCATTTCCTCGGCCGGACGGGACATCCGGTGGATTTCGTCCAGGAAAAGGACTTCACCCTCAGACAACGAGGAAAGTATGGCGGCGAGGTCGCCGGCGTGCTGGATGGCCGGACCGCTGCTGATCCGCAGCGGCGCATTCATTTCGGCCGCAACGATCATGGCGAGCGTGGTCTTGCCGAGGCCGGGGGGTCCGGAAAAAAGGACGTGGTCGGCGCTGCGCCCGCGCATCCGGGATGCCTTCAATACGAGGGAGAGCTGTTTGCGGACCCTGTGCTGGCCCACGAAGTCATCGAGGTTCTTGGGCCGGAGCGCCGCCTCGATGGCCCGCTCCTCCGGCTCTTCTCCCCCGGCGACCAGGGACGGCTCAGCCACGGCTGCCTACCCTGTTGCCCGCCCGGGCGCCATCCTGGCCCAGCCAGCGCAACGTGGTGCGCAGGATCTCGGCAACGTTGCCTTCGCCGGCAAGTTCCGGCGCATCTGCCAGGGCCTTGTCGATGCTGCCCGTGGCGTCCTTTTCGGACCAGCCCAGGCTGGTCATGGCGGCCACAACCTGCGGCTTCCAGACGCCTTCCGATGACGCAGCCGGCGCTCCCGCGGGAGCCGCCGTGCCGTGTGGAACCAGTTTCCCGGCGAGTTCCAGCACGATGCGCCCGGCAACCTTCGGGCCGATGCCGGGGACCTTGGTGAACGTCTTGCTGTCGCCGGTGTGCGCCGCGACCCGGATGGCCTCTGGATCGTGCACCGCGAGGACCGCGAGGGCGAGCCGCGGACCCACTCCGCTGACACTGAGCAGAACGTCGAAAACTTCCCGTTCGTCGTCGCTCGCGAAGCCGAACAGGGTCAGGGAGTCCTCGCGGACGATCAGGGAGGTAAAAAGCTTCCCCTCTTCGCCGGTCCGCAGCTTGCTGAGCGTCTGGGGCGTCGCATAGACACTCATGCCCGCGCCGTTGAGGTCGATGACGGCGGTGGACAGTCCGACGTGCGCCACGGTTCCGCGGAGAAAACTAATCAAGGCCGGGGCTCCTGAACTTGCGCCGGCAAAAACCGACTATCCGAACATATCTACGAATACCCTAGCAAGGCCCGGCAACATTCAGCGCGCGCGGCGCGCCTTCGCCTCAGCCTCGGCCCAGGCGCGCTGCGCCGGAGTCAGTGACTGGCTGCCGGGACCGGTGGTGGCTACACTGGCGCCGCTGCCTGCCCGCCACGCGTGCGTGATGGCGAGGGCCAGGGCGTCCGCCGCGTCCGCGGGACGCGGCGGAGCATCGAGCCGGAGAATCTTCGTGACCAGCTTGGTGACCGCTTCCTTGTTCGAGGATCCGCTGCCCGTCACCGCCGCCTTGACCTCCGACGGCGTGTGCAAAGCCACCGGAATGCCGCGCCGGGCCGCGGCGGCAATCACGACGCCGGAGGCCTGGGCAACGCCCATGACCGTGCTGACGTTGAGCTGCGAGAAGACCCGTTCCACCGCGAGCACGTGGGGCTCGTATCGGTCGAGCCAGTCGTCGATGGCGAGGGCGATCACGAGCAGCCGCTGATCGAGCGTTTCCTCGGGTGACGTTCCCACCACGCCGACGGCCACCATGGTGGCCCGGCGATTCTTTTCGACGTCCACTACGCCGATGCCGCAGCGGGTCAGCCCGGGGTCTATTCCCAGTACGCGCAGCGTCACGTGCAACCGCCCCGGTCCGCCACGCGGAATATCACTCGGCTTCCAGTGCTGCCTGAACTTCGTCGCTGAGGTCAGCGTTGCTGTAGACGTTCTGGACGTCGTCGAGGTCCTCGAGGGCGTCTACGAGCTTCATGAACTTCTTGGCGGCGTCAAGGTCCAGCGGCACCTCCATGGAGGGCACGAACTCGGCCTCGTCGGTGTCGTAGTCGATGCCGGCTTCCTTGAGCGCATCGCGGACAGCCTGCAGGTCCTTCGGGTCCGAGTGGATCTCGAAGGTGTCCCCGTTGTCCTTGACTTCCTCGGCGCCGGCATCCAGCACGGCCATGAGGACGTCGTCCTCGGTGAGGTCGTTCTTGGGCAGGGTGACAACGCCCTTGCGGGTGAAGAGGTAGCTCACGGAGCCGGGGTCAGCAATGGTGCCGCCGTTGCGGGAGATGGCCAGCCGGACCTCGGATGCGGCACGGTTCTTGTTGTCGGTAAGGCACTCGATCAGCAGCGCGGAGCCCTGCGGGCCGCGGCATTCGTACATGATCTCCGTGTAGTCCACGACCTCGCCGGTGAGCCCGGCGCCGCGCTTGATGGCGCGGTCGATGTTGTCGTTCGGAACCGACGTCTTCTTGGCCTTGGTGACGGCGAGTTCGAGTCCGGGGTTTCCCGCGAGGTCCGGGCCGCCCATGCGGGCCGCGACTTCGATGTTCTTGATCAGCTTGGCGAACGACTTTGCCCGGCGGCTATCAATGATGGCCTTTTTGTGCTTGGTCGTTGCCCATTTGGAGTGGCCTGACATGCTTTACGCTTCTCCTCTGATCATGCGGATAAAAAGTTCATGCACGCGCTTCTCCCCTGTCACTTCCGGATGGAAGGAGGTGGCCAGCAGCTGGCCGGAACGCACTGCAACAATTCTAGCTGTCCCCTGCAGATCGGCCGCGTGGGAGGCGTGCTCCTGGTCGGCAGGTTCCACCTGCGCCAGGACCTCGACGCCGGGCCCGACGCGCTCAACCCAGGGGCCGCGGATGAACACCGCGTGAACCGGCGCCACGCCGTGTTCGGTGGCGCTGAACTCCAGGCCCTTGAAGTCGAGGTCGGTCTCGAAGGACTCACGCTGCCGGCCGAATGCGTTGCGGCGCACCGTGATGTCCAGGCCGCCGAAGGTCTGCTGGGGGTTGCCGGCGAGGTCTGCGGCGGGGTCGGCGATGTCGTGCGCCAGCAGGATCATGCCCGCGCACGAGCCGTACACCGGGAGGCCGTCGGCGATCCGCTGCCGCAGCGGCCCGGCAAGGTCGAAGGCGCGCGCAAGCTTGTCGATGGCCGTCGACTCGCCGCCGGGGATGATGAGTCCGTCGAGTCCGTCGAGCTCGGCGGGGCGGCGGACACCCACACCTGCAGCGCCCGCCGTCTCGACTGCCCGGAGGTGCTCACGGAAGTCGCCCTGCAGCGCCAGAACGCCGATGCGCAGCCCTGTGCCGGGCTTTTGGGGCACGCCGGCGGGGCGCGGAAGGGCGCTGGAAAGGGAATTGGTCATCTAAACAGCATAGTGTCCCGACGGCGGGCAGCCGCTCCCGCCGTCGGACGTCCGCCACATTGCATGGCGTTGCTGGGATATATTACAGAGCATGTTTTCCCTCAGCGTTCCGCTCGGCAAATTCGTTCGCCGGGTTTCCCGGCTCAGGGGCGGAGGCTCTGCACTACCCGGCCTGGTGGTCGAAAAAATCGACCCCGGCTTCATGCAGCGGACCCTGTCCACCCTCCCCCACGGCGTCGCCGTAGTCAGCGGCACCAACGGCAAAACCACCACCACCAAGATGGTGGTGGAACTGCTGGAAAGCCAGGGCCTGAAGGTGTTCACCAACCGCACCGGAAGCAACTTCACCCGGGGCGTCGCCGCCGCACTGCTCGGCGACGTCGACTGGCGCGGACGGCTCGACGCCGATATCGCCGTGCTGGAACTGGACGAGGCCCACGCCGTGCACTTCGTCAACCGTGTCCCGCCGCGCTACAGCCTGCTGCTGAACGTCCTCCGCGACCAGCTGGACCGTTTCGGTGAGATCGACAAGACCGCCCAGCTCCTCCAGCACATCGCCTCCAAGACCACGGGGACTGTGGTGCTTAACCGCGAGGACCCGCGGGTGGCGCGGATCGCCGACACGCTGCATGGTCCCGAGGTCCTCTACTTTGGCCTGGACGACTCCCTGCTGGGCACCTTCCCCAGCGACGATGAACTCCGTGCCGGACCGGGCAGCCCCGTGCCTGCGGTGCCGGAACGGCCGCAGGCCGACGTCGTCCTCCGCCGTGTGGGTGCCGATGACGCCGATTTTGAGTACGACGGCGTCACTGTCACCACCGGGATGAAGCTCCGCGGCGTCTACAACATCTTCAACGCCGCTGCTGCGCTGGCCCTGGCCCGCAGCATCTGCGGCAGCGGCGCCGCCACGGCGGACCACAGCACCCTGCTGAAGGCCCTGTCCGAGGTGGCCCCGGCGTTCGGGCGCGGCGAAAGCCTCACGGTGGACGGGCTCCCGCTGGATCTGGTCCTGGTCAAGAACCCGAGCGGCTTCCGGCTTGGCCTCAAGTCGTTCCCCTCGGGCGGCTACGCCACCATGATTGCCATCAACGACAACTACGCTGACGGCCGCGACATGTCCTGGCTGTGGGACGTTGATTTTGACTCGCTGCGCGCGGAAGGCGTGGACCAGGTCACCGGCTCCCGGGCGTATGACATGGCCCTGCGCCTGCAGTACGACGAAGTGCAGGTCGGGGCGGTTGGCACTGACATCCCGGCCTCCCTGGCCGACTTCATCCGCAAGGGCAAGGGCCAGCCGAAGCGGGTCTTCTGCACCTACACCGCGATGCTCGCCATCCGCCGTGAGCTGTCCAAAATCACTACAGTGGAGGTGGTCTCTTGACCCCCGATTCAGCCGCCGGCACCACCGCGTCAAAGGGCACCATCCGGGTCGTGCAGCTGTACCCGCGGGAGATGAACATCTATGGCGACTGGGGCAATGCCCTGGTGTTGCGGCAGCGCCTGAAGTGGCACGGGTACACCCCGGAACTGCTTGAGTACGACGTGGGCGACGAGTTCCCCGAGGGGGTGGACATCATCCTGGGCGGCGGCGGCCAGGACAGCGGCCAGCTTGTCATCCAGGACGACCTCCAGTCGCGGGCCGGCCTCCTCAAGGGGATGGCCGAGGACGGCACGCCCATGCTCCTGATCTGCGGCATGTACCAGCTCTTCGGCCGCTTCTTCAAGACCCGCTCGGGCCCGGTCATTCCCGGCATCGGAGTTCTGGACGTGGAGACCCACGGCACGGATGAGCGGCTGATCGGCAACGTCAAGGTCACCACCCCCGAATTCGGCGAGGTCCTGGGATACGAAAACCACAGCGGCCAGACCACCCTGGGTCCCGGCGTCGAACCTCTGGGGACGGTGGCGAAGGGCACCGGCAACAACAGCAGGGACGGCCAGGAGGGCGCCCGGTACCGCAATATCGTGGCCAGCTACCTGCACGGTTCCCTGCTCCCCAAGAACCCGGCCATCGCCGACTTCCTGATCCGGACCGCCGTCGAACGCAAGTACGGAACCTTCACTCCCGGCGAACCGGACGACCGCTACGCCGTCCTGGCCCGCGAGCACGCGGCCCGTCGGCCGCGCTAGCAGCAAACGGACCAGATCACCGCTCCTTGGTGACCAGCAGCTCGTGGGCTCCGGCCTGCGCCGCACCCATGGCCTCCACCACCTGTTTGGTCCGCAGCCGGGTGTCGGCGTCCGCTGCGGGACTGGCGCAGACGCCCTGCGGGGCGTCCGCGGCCACGGAGCACCAGCGGTAGGGGCCGCTGACGATGACTGACGGCGCCCAGGCGACGTCGGCTGCGGTCCACTTGCCGGCACTGTCCTGGCTGAACTGTGCCCGGAGCAGCAGGCCCTCGTTGTTGACGACGTACGTCGGCGACAGTTCTGTCACGCCGTTGCCCAGCCCGTAGGCGATCCAGGTCCCCTTGTACTTTTCCACGGGGAGGACCGAGTGCGTGTGGTGCCCGTAGATCATGGTGAACTGCCCGCTGTCCGCCAGCGCGTGCGCCACCTCCAGCTGCTGGGCGTTGGGCGCGCTGGAATACTCGTCCCCCGCGTGCATGGCGCCCAGCACGATGTCCGCGCCCTGCTCCCTGGCCTCCTTGGCTTTGGCGATCATGGCGGGGGCGTCGAGCATGTCCACCTGCCACGGCTGTTCCGGGACCTGCCCGTTGAGTCCGTAGGTGCCTGCAATGACCGCAATCCGGGCGGTGTCCGTCTGCAGGATAAGGATGCCCCGGGACTCGGCCTGCGTCCGGTAGGAGCCGGTGTGCTCCAGCCCTGCGGCATCCAGCACATCCAGTGTTCTGGCGAGGCCCTCGGTGCCCTGGTCGACGGTGTGGTTGCTGGCCGTGGTGCAGGCCCGGTAGCCGACCGCCTTGGCGGCAGCGGCGATCTGCGGCGGGACGTTGAAGGAAGGATACGCGGAGAAGGGGCCACCGGGCAGGGCCACCGGCGTTTCCTGGTGGCAAATGGCGAGGTCGCTCTGTTCGATGTAGCGCCGCTGGCCTTCCAGTAGCGGACCGAAGTCGAGTCCCTTGACGCCGCCGGCCACGGCGTCCTCGTGGGCCTGCTGCCACAGCTGGGTGTGGACCAGCATGTCACCGGTGACCAGGACGGACGTGCAGCGGACCGCCTTGCATGCGGGGCCGGCACCCGGCGTGGGCGTCGTTTCGGCGCCCGGGGTGGAGGCCGCCGTCGGCGTTGGGGCTGCAGTGTCACCGGCGCCCGGCTGCGCTGCCGGGGCGGAGGGCTGGCTGGCCGCACTCGAGGGCTGGCCGCCGGATTGTGGCTGGGCCTGCTCGGCGATCACGCCGCAGGACGCCAGCGCCAGCATCAGCAGTGCGGCGGCGGCCACCTGTTGCACACGGCCAGACACGTTCTTGTTCCCCATGACCCCAGCCTAAGTCCGGGGCATGCCGACGGCGGGCAACCGGTCCGCAGAAACCCGCCGAAACATTGTGCGCCGCAGAGCTGCATGAAAGGGTTGCTTCATGACCAATCCCCTCCTTTCCCCCAGCGCCCTGCCCTTCGGACTGCCGCCGTTTGCCGACATCGAGGACGCCCACTACGCCGAGGCGGTTGACGCCGGGCTCGCCGAACACCTGGCCGAGATCCAGGCCATCGTGGACACCCCTGAGCCGGCCACGTTCGAGAACACCGCACTGGCCATGGAAAGGTCCGGCCGACTGCTGGACCGCGCCGCCGCCTCGTTCTTCACGCTGGTCTCCGCCGACGCCTCCGAGGCAATCAGGAAGCTGGAAACCGAACTGTCGCCCCGCTTCGCCGCCCATCAGGACGCCGTCTATCTTAACCGGGCGCTCTACGAGCGGTTCGACGCCGTGGACACCGGGGGCCTGGACGCCGAATCGGCCAGGCTTGTCGAGGAGTACCTCAAGGAGTTCCGCCAGTCAGGCATTCAGCTGGACGACGCCGGCCAGGACCGGCTCCGTTCCCTGAACGCCGAGCTGTCCCGGCTGGGCACGGAATTCGGCCAGCGCGTCAAGGAAGCGATGAAGTCCGCCGCCCTGCTGCTCGACAGCGTCGAGGACCTCGCCGGCCTTCCCGGGGACGAGATCGCCAGCGCCGCGGAAGCGGCCCGCGTTGCCGGACATGAGGGCAAGTTCCTCCTGACGCTCATCCAGCCCAGCAACCAGCCCGCCCTGGCGTCACTGGACAACAGGGACGTGCGCC
The DNA here is from genome assembly GCF_030817195.1 of Arthrobacter globiformis. Lineage (NCBI taxonomy): Bacteria > Bacillati > Actinomycetota > Actinomycetes > Micrococcales > Micrococcaceae > Arthrobacter > Arthrobacter globiformis. The sequence goes on from NZ_JAUSYZ010000001.1 coordinate 3,386,985, forward strand.
GGCGGCTCTTCGAGGCGTCCGTGGCCCGCGGCAGCTCCGGCGGAGACCTCGACGTCCTGGACCTCGTGAAGTCCATGGTCCGGCTCCGCGCCGAAAAGGCCGCGCTGCTGGGCTTCGCCAACTATGCCGAGCTGGTGGTGGACCGGCAGACGGCCCCGGACTTCGGCGCTGTGCGGACCATGCTGAACCGGCTGGCGCCCGCGGCCGTCCGGAACGCGGACGCGGAGGCGGCCGCCCTGGCCGAGAGCGCCGGCCACCCGCTGGAGGCCTGGGACTGGGCCTACTACTCCGCCAAGGTGCGGCGGGAACGCTACACCGTGGACGAGCAGGCGCTCAGGCCGTACTTCGAGCTGGACCGGGTACTGGCGGACGGCGTGTTCTTCGCCGCCACCTCGCTCTTCGGCATCACTTTCCATGAGCGCAAGGACCTCGCCGGCTACCACGAGGACGTCCGGATCTGGGAGGTCCGGGACGCAGACGGAACAGGCCTGGGACTGTTCCTGGGTGACTACTACACCCGCGAAACCAAGCGGGGCGGCGCGTGGATGAACTCGCTCGTGGACCAGTCGGCCCTCCTGGGCACCAAGCCGGTGGTCATCAACAACCTGAACATCTCCAAGCCGCCCGCGGGTGAGCCCACGCTGCTCACGCTCGATGAGGTGCGCACCGCGTTCCACGAGTTCGGCCACGCCCTGCACGGGCTGTTTTCCAATGTCACCTATCCGCGGTTCTCGGGCACGTCGGTGCCGCGGGACTTCGTGGAGTACCCGTCCCAAGTCAACGAGATGTGGATCATGTGGCCGGAGGTGCTGTCCAACTACGCCCGCCACCACGCCACCGGGGAGCCTCTGGCCCAGGACGTCGTCGACCGGCTCAACGAGTCCCGCCTCTGGGGTGAGGGGTTTGCCACCGCAGAGTACCTCGGCGCTGCACTGCTGGACCTTGCCTGGCATGTCCTGGAAGCCGACGGCGTTCCGGAGGACGCCCTCGAGTTCGAGGCGAAAGCACTGGCGGCCGCGGGAGTGGCACATCCGCTCATTCCCCCGCGGTACCGGACGGGCTACTTCCAGCACATCTTCGCCGGCGACGGCTACGCTGCGGGCTACTATTCCTACATCTGGAGCGAGGTGCTGGACGCCGAGACCGTGGATTGGTTCACCGAGAACGGCGGGCTGAGCCGGGCCAACGGCGACCGCTTCCGCGCCGAACTCCTCTCCCGCGGCAACAGCCGGGATCCGCTCGAGTCGTTCCGCATGCTGCGCGGACGCGACGCCGCACTGGAGCCCCTGCTCAAGCGCCGCGGCCTGGAGTAACCCCTCTGCTAAAAGCAAACGACGGCGGCGAGCCACCCAGCAAAGGTGACTCGCCGCCATCGGACTAATGCGGATCGCGCCGTTCGGCGCGCCACGAGAGGCGAACGCTACCAGCCGCGCTCGGCGAGGCGGTGCGGCTGCGGGATCTCGTCCACGTTGATGCCGACCATGGCCTCGCCCAGGCCGCGGGAGGCCTTGGCAATAACGTCCGGGTCATCGAAGAAGGTGGTGGCCTTCACGACGGCGGCCGCACGCTGGGCCGGGTTGCCGGACTTGAAGATACCGGAGCCCACGAACACGCCGTCGGCGCCGAGCTGCATCATCATCGCGGCGTCAGCCGGGGTGGCGATGCCGCCGGCGGTGAACAGCACCACCGGGAGCTTGCCGGTGGCGGCAATTTCCTTGACCAGTTCGTACGGGGCCTGCAGTTCCTTGGCCGCGACATACAGCTCGTCCTCGGGCAGCGAGGCAAGCTTCTTGATCTCGGCACGGATCTGGCGCATGTGCGTGGTGGCGTTGGAGACGTCCCCGGTGCCGGCCTCGCCCTTGGAGCGGATCATGGCCGCGCCCTCGTTGATGCGGCGCAGCGCCTCACCGAGGTTGGTGGCACCGCAGACGAAGGGAACGGTGAAGTTCCACTTGTCGATGTGGTTGGTGTAGTCGGCCGGGGTCAGGACCTCGGACTCGTCGATGTAGTCGACACCGAGGGACTGCAGGATCTGGGCCTCGACGAAGTGCCCGATCCGGGCCTTGGCCATCACCGGGATGGACACGGCGTCGATGATCTGGTCGATCATGTCCGGATCGGACATGCGGGACACGCCGCCCTGGGCGCGGATGTCGGCCGGGACGCGCTCGAGCGCCATAACGGCAACGGCACCGGCATCTTCGGCGATGCGGGCCTGCTCGACGTTGACGACGTCCATGATGACGCCGCCCTTGAGCATCTCTGCCATGCCGCGCTTGACGCGGTTGCTGCCCGTCACGCTGTTGGCGGACGAGCCGGCTTCGTTGCTTACATCAGGTGTAGACACAAAAACCCCTATGGGTAGCTAGATGACCTTCGCCGGCAGTGCAGGCGGCAAGGACATGCCGTTTTTGCACACACCGGATTACCGGATCCATTGACCGGGCAGTCCTAATACTAGTCCCACCGCGGCAGCCCGGCTTAATCAGCTTTGTTCGGAGTCTTCCAGCGACTGGACGCGCACGGCCAGGACGCGCTGGACCACCGTGACGAGGCTCGCCGCGGCCAGCAGCACCAGAGTCGCCAGCAGCACCACGGGCGGCAGCCCAACACCGGTCAGGCCGGTGATCACCAGGACGGAAACCAGCCGTTCAGCACGCTCGGCAATGCCCACGTTCGCCTGGAAGCCGAGGGATTCAGCCTTCGCCCGGACATAGGAGACCACCATGCCAAGAACCAGGCAGACGACGGCGGCAATGGCTATGGGGGCATCCGCACCGCCGGTGAAAAACCAGATGGCAAGGCCGGCAAAGAGGGCACCGTCAGCCAACCGGTCAAGGCTGGAGTCCAGGAAGTTGCCCCAGCGGCCGCCGAGGTTCTGCATCCGGGCCATGATGCCGTCGATGACATCGGAGAAGATGAACGCCGTGATGAAGACGGTTCCCCAGAACAGCTGGCCCAGCGGATAGAACACCAGGGCCCCCACCACCACGCCGGCAGTTCCGACAATGGTGATGGCATCCGGCGAAACGCCAATTTTCAGCAGCCAGCGTGCAAGCGGGGTAAACAGCGCGGTGAAGAACCCGCGGGCATGCCTATTCAGCATGCGTCTCCCCGGGCCAGGCGTCGGCAACCTGCTGGCGGACCTCGTCGAGCGTCTGGGTGATCGCCTTGGTCTGGGCGATGATCGGGAAGAAGTTTCCGTCCCCGCCCCAGCGCGGAACGATGTGCTGATGCAGGTGGCCCGCGATGCCGGCCCCGCCCACGACACCCTGGTTCATGCCCAGGTTGAAGCCGCCGGGATTCGCCACCTTCCGCAGCACGCGCATGGCGGTCTGCGTCAGGTCGGCGAATTCGGCGGTTTCCTCCACCGTTAGGTCCGTGTAATCGGGGACGTGGCGGTACGGGCACACCAGCAGGTGGCCGGGGTTGTAGGGGAACAGGTTGAGCACCACGTAGCTCGTCCGCCCCCGGTACACGATGAGCGACTCCTCATCGGTGCGCGCCGGCGCGATGCAGAACGGGCAGTCGTCCGCGTTCTTGAACTGGTGCTGGCCGCCCTTGATGTAGGCCATGCGGTGCGGAGTCCACAGCCGCTGGAAGGCATCCGGAACTCCGGCGAGGCCAAAATCGTCCGTCACTTCCGCGTCGCCCGAATAGCCCGACTCTGTGTTGTCCTGCACGTGTTCCCCTCCGCCGCGGCTAGCTGGTCCGGTTGCGGACGGCGTCCACGATCCGCTGGACAGCCTCGGCCACGGGCACGCCGTTGTCCTGGCTGCCGTCCCGGAACCGGAATGAGACTGCGCCCGCCTCCGCGTCCTCACCGCCGGCAATCAGCACGAACGGGATCTTGTCCTTGCTGGCCGTGCGGATCTTCTTCGGGAAACGGTCCGAGGAGATGTCCACCTCGGCGCGGATGCCGGCAGCCTTGAGCTTGTCCACGACGTCGAACATGTAGTCGTTGAAGGCCTCCGCGACGGGGATGCCCACCACCTGCACGGGAGCGAGCCAGGCCGGGAAGGCGCCGGCATAGTGCTCGGTGAGGACGCCCAATGAACCGCTCCACCGATCCAAACAGGGCCCGGTGGATCATGACGGGACGCTGGCGGGTGCCGTCGGCGGCCTGGAACTCGAGTTCGAAGCGCTCAGGCAGGTTGAAGTCGAGCTGGATCGTGGACATCTGCCAGGTCCGACCCAGGGCATCCTTCGCCTGGACCGAGATCTTGGGCCCGTAGAACGCAGCTCCGCCCGGGTCCGGAACGAGCTCCAGCCCGGAAGCCTCGGCAACTTCGGCCAGGGTGCGGGTGGCTTCCTCCCAGGTGGCGTCGTCGCCGACGAACTTGTCCTCGTTCTTGGTGGACAGCTCGAGGTAGAAGTCGTCCAGGCCGTAGTCCTTGAGCAGGCCGAGCACGAAGTTCAGCGTGGTGGTGAGCTCGTCCTTCATCTGCTCGCGGGTGCAGTAGATGTGCGCGTCGTCCTGTGTCATGCCCCGCACGCGGGTCAGTCCGTGAACCACACCGGACTTTTCGTAGCGGTAGACCGAGCCGAATTCGAAGAGCCGCAGCGGCAGTTCGCGGTAGGACCGGCCGCGGGAGCGGAAGATGAGGTTGTGCATGGGGCAGTTCATCGGCTTCAGGTAGTAGTCCTGGCCGGGCTTGCGCACGGTGCCGTCCTCGTTGTGCTCCGCGTCGATGTGCATCGCAGGGAACATGCCGTCCTTGTACCAGTCAAGGTGGCCCGAGACCTCGTACAGGTGCCCCTTGGTGATGTGCGGGGTGTAGACGAACTCGTAGCCGGCGTCCACGTGGCGCTGCCGGGAGTAGTCCTCCATGGCCTTGCGGATGATGCCGCCCTTGGGGTGGAAGACGGGCAGGCCCGATCCCAGCTCGTCCGGGAAGGAGAACAGGTCCAGCTCGGCGCCAAGCTTCCGGTGGTCGCGGCGCTCGGCCTCGGCGATGCGTTCCTGGTACGCCTTCAGGGCATCCTTGGTGGGCCACGCGGTGCCGTAGATGCGCTGCAGCTGCTGGTTGTTCTGGTTGCCCAGCCAGTACGCGGCCGACGACCGGGTCAGGGCAAAGGCGTTGGAGATGAGCTTGGTGTTGGGCAGGTGAGGGCCGCGGCACAGGTCGCACCAGACGCTGTCCCCGCTCTTGCGGTCGACGTTGTCGTAGATGGTGATGTCACCGGCGCCGACTTCGACGTTGACGCCTTCGCCGGCGTCCGCGGCGTCATTCTTCTTGCCCAGCAGTTCGAGCTTGTAGGGCTCGTTCTTCATGGCCTCGCGGGCCTCGTCCTCCGAGACCACGCGGCGGACGAACTTCTGATTCTGGTTGATGATCTTGAGCATCATCTTTTCCAGGGTCTTCAGGTCTTCAGGGGTGAAGGGCTCGGCGACGTCGAAGTCGAAGTAGAACCCGTCCGCGATGTACGGACCGATGCCAAGCTTGGCGTCCGGGCGCAACTGCTGCACGGCCTGGGCCATGACGTGGGCGGTGGAGTGGCGCAGCACATTGAGACCGTCGGGGGAATCAATGGTGACGCCTTCTACCTCGGGCGCCCTCGGGAAGGGGCTGGTCCAGGTCCTTGAGCACGCCGTCGACACGGGCCACAACGACGTCGCGGCGCTCAAAGAAGAGTTCCGCGCCGGTGGTCCCGGTAGTCACCTTCATTTCTTCGCCATCGACGATGAGGGTGATCTGCTGGGCATCTGACACGGGTGTCTCCTATTCAAAGTTCAGGCTTCGTAGCTTGTGGCGTACGGGGACCACAGCCAGCCTCGTCAATGTTATCTGTTGCGGAAGAGGCGAGCCAAAGCGCCACGGCGGCGCCCAGCCGGAACAATTGGAAAAGAGATGGGACGGGTCAGCTTCCCAGGCCGGTGATGGCCAGGTTCCTGCTGATGCCTTCCAGCGGTCCCGGCTGCCTGAACTCCTGGTCGATGCTTCCTGGTTCGCGGGTCGCTAATTCGCCGTTCCCTGGCCCAAGGTTTCCCGCCTCGCCGTTGCCCGGGTCAGCGTTCCCCCGTTCGGCGGTCCCCCGCTCAGGGAACGGCAGGGTGTCCACCCGGCTGAGGTCCCAGGCCATGCTGGCGCTGAGGCTGATGCCGCGCGGACCGGTCCGCCGGGTGGTTCCCCGGATAAGCAGCAGCCGGGTGCCGAACAGCAGCGGGCCGGCGTGCTCCTGCGCCTCGTGGAAGAACACGGAATCCACGCATCCGGTGCCGTCATCGATGCTGATGAAGACCACCCGCCTGCCGCCGCGCATGGGCGGGGTCTGGGTGGCGATGCGGACCCCGGCAACCAGGACCTCCGTGCCGTTGCGCAGCCCCAGCAGTTTGTCCGCGGTGGTGACGCCAAGCCGGTCCAGGAGCGGCCGGTGGCTGGACATCAGGTGTTCACTGACATCCACAGCCATCAGGTCAAGTTCCGCCCGGACGTTCTCCACCATGGTGGGCTCCGGAAGCCCGGCCTTAACGTTCCGCAATTCGACATCCCCAAGCGGCAACGCGAGCTGCCCCTCAATGACATCGGCGCCTTTCTTTGCCGGCTTGGTCTGCAGGCTCTGCAGGTGGTGGACCAGGTCTGCCCGGTTGGCTGTCCCGCCGGATTCCCGGTGCAGGGTGTCAAAGGCACCCAGTTGCGCGAGCCGCTTGATGCTGGGCTTGCTCAGCCTGGAGCGTGCCCTCAGATCCGCCAGCGAGTCATAGGGCTGGCCTGCAACGATCCGCTTCAGTTCAGAACCGGACAGCCCGAAGATGCCGTTGAGGCTCAGCCGGATGCCCAGCTTCCCCCGGTCCGGGCCTTCCGCGACGCGCTCCACCCGGTACTCCGCGCCGCTGCGGTTGATGTCCAGCGGAAGAATGGGGATGCCCATGCGACGTGCTTCGGCCACAAGGAGGCGTTTGGGGTACATCCCGGGATCGTGTTCCCACAGGCCGGCGAGGAAGGCTTCCGGATGGTGGGCCTTCAGCCAGGCCGACTGGTAGGTGGGCACGGCAAAGGCGGCGCCGTGGGCTTTGCAGAACCCGAAACTGGCGAACGATTTCAGGGTGCCCCACACTTTGTCCACGACGTCCGGCTGATATCCCCTGGCTTTGGCCTCGCGGCGGAAAAACTCCTCAACCTGCCCTTCCATGACGTCGTTGCTCAACGCCCGGCGGAACTCGTCGGCTTTTGCCAGCCCGCAGCCGGTCATCACGTCAAAGGTCCGCAGGATCTGCTCATGGAAGACCGTCACCCCGTGGGTTTCCTGAAGTACGGGCTTCAGGTCCGGGTGCGGATAGGTCTCTGGCGCGAAGCCGTGCCTGTGTTCCAGGAAGGGCCTGACCATGTCCGATTTCATGGGCCCCGGGCGGAACAGTGAGATGTCGATGATGAGGTCGTTGAATTCTCGCGGGGCCATCTTGCCCACCAGCTCCCGCTGGCCCGGTGATTCGATCTGGAAGCACCCCAGTGTGTGGGTGCTTCTGATCAGCTCATACGTCGGCTCATCCTCCAGGGGCACGGCATTGAGGTCGATCAGGCCGTCCTCGGCAATGTAGTCCGGACCGCTGCCGTCTGCTGCCACGGGATGGGCTCCGGCTGCCACCACTTCAGCCTTGGATGGATGGATGCGGATGATCTCCCGCACCGCAAAGGCCATGGCGCTTTGCATCCTGACTCCCAGGACATCCAGCTTGAGCATGCCCATAGGGTCCATGTCGTGTTTGTCGAACTGGCTCATGGCCAGCCCAAGGCCGCTGGGCTGGACGGGGGTCCGGTCCAGCAGGGTGGCATCACCGAGGATCACCCCGCAGGGGTGCATGGAGATGTGGCGGGGAAGCCGGTCCAGCCGTTCGGTGAGGTCCACCAGCAGGTCCAGCTGCTGGTTCTCAGAGAAGTTCCGCTGTTCCACCCGTCCGGCGAACTCGCGAAGTTCCGGCTTTTCCTCCAGTGCCTCCCGGAACTTCCGTGCCGAAAAGCGCCACAGCTGCTTGGCGATTTCGCCGACATCGCCGTCGTCCATCCCCAAAGCCATGCCGGCGTCCCGCACCGCACCGCGAGCGCGGTAGCCGTTCTGCATGCTCATCAGCGTGACGCGCTGGGATCCGAACCGGTCAAAGATCTTCCGGTAGACGTTGTGCCGCTCAGCACTTTCAACATCGATGTCGATGTCAGGCAGCGTTGACCGGTCACCGGAGAGGAACCGTTCGAAGATCAGGTCGTGCTGGAGAGGGTTCACCTGGCTGATGTCGATCAGGTAGTTCACCAGGCTGGAAGCCCCCGATCCCCGGGCTGCCGCCCTCACACCCATGTCCAGGATCATGCGGGAAACTTCGGCCACGGTGAGGAAGTAGGAGGCAAAGCCGAGGCGGGCAATGATCTTCAGCTCATGCTGCAGCCGTGCACGCATGTCCGCTTCCGCCTGCCCGGAGATGCCGGGGAATCGCCGCGCAATTCCGGCCTCGCAGCGCTGGGCCAGTTCTGCCAGCGGATCCCCTTCAATGCCGATGACGGCGGCCTCCGGCACCACCGGCTGCTTCCAGCCCATGTCCGACACCGGATCCATGCGGCAACGGTCCGCGAGCGCCTCGGTCTGCGCGAGCAGCACCTGGAGATCTGCAGACCCGTAACCGGCTGCATGGATGACTTCCTTGCCCAGTTCCACCATTTGGTCCGGGGTTTTCAGCCAGCCCTGCCCGTTGGGCTGAAGCAGCGGGGCGGCGGATAGTTCGGGAAGCGACTTCAGGGTGCGGGCCGAATCCAGGACATCGGCGGTGGCCGCCCCGTCCTCCTCGCAGTACCGTACTGCATTGGTGAGCACGGCCGGCACGCCATACTCCTGCGCCAGCTTAAGCATGCGGACGGCATGGGCGGTGCTTAACGGCTCACCCGGAGCACTGAGGTGGGTGACGATCTCTGCCGCGACGCTTCCGGCCGGCATGGCGTCCAGCCAGCCCTTGAAAAGGGTGCGGGGCCGAAGGTAACGCCGCCCGCCCAGCGCGGTGCCGACGTCGGAATCCGGGCCCAACAGCACGGTGAGCACCGGTTTCAGGGTTTCCGGATCCAGGACGCGTGAGGCGAGTTCAGCCCTGGTGACAGCAACGGGCACCGTTCCCCCGGCCTTGCCCGTGGTACGGGCATGCGCGTCGGAGATCAGCCGGCACAGCGCCTTGTATCCCGCACCGTTGGTGTGGCCGTGCGCGAGGACAACGACCCGCCCGGTGACACGGGATGCCGAAAACCGGGTTTTGGCAACCCGTGCACCGGCCATCCCGGGATCGTGGTCCCCCTCGTCGTCGAACACTGACAGATCCACGCCGACCACCGGATCAATTCCGGCAGCCATGCATGCCTTGAGGTGTTTTACGGTGCCGTACAGGCCGTCGCGGTCCGTGCATCCGAGGGCGGTTGCCCCCTGGGCAGCCGCTGCCTGGGCGAGTTCATCCGGCCAGGAGACACCGTAGTGGGCGCTGAAGGCGGTGGAAACGTGAAGATGACTGAAGCTCATGCTGATTTGTGCTGGAGTGCGTCTTTGGGCCGGAGGGCGTCGTGGATCCGGAGCAGCCGCCAGCGTCCGTTGCCGGCATGCCGCACCAGGTCAAGGGTTAGAGGTTCAGTCTGTTCTGCAACCGGAGTTTCCGGTGGGCTGCTTCTGCCGGCAGGCAGGACCTGCACCCGCCAGATCTCATGGTCCACAAGACCTGGGCCGCTTCCCAGCGGAGCACGCCGTTCTTCGGCCCACCACTGGCGGCGTTCATACCAGCGCAGGGGTTCAGCGCAGACCCGGTAGTCCCTGCCGCCCCACCGAAGCTCCGCCGGCTCACCGGTAGGTGCGCAGACGACGTCAACAGACTCGCTGAACGTTCCCATGGGTGCCTCCGGATACCAATCTCATCCTGCAGAAAATACGCAGTCATTCGAATATGTATTCGAACGACTCCAGTCTACGCCGGGCCGGAGGCAAAACCTAGATGGGTGTGGACGGACGGCGGCTCACAGGGCAGGATGGTCCCATGAGTTCCAATGACGCGCTCCTGAAGCAGGTAAGCATCGCCGCCAAAGAAAGCACATTGGTGGCCAAGTTCGATATCGACGGCAACATTCCAGCATCGGGCGCCTTTGTTGTGGGGCTCGTGGCTGCCACTCCCGATTATTCACATCAACGGAGGCTGGGAATCGAGTTCATGAACGGCGAGGCGGTCTCGATCTACTCCTTCAGCCATGACGGCACGGAGGAGAACTTCGACCTCAGCAGCGTTGAGCACTCGGGCAACACCATCACGGGCAACTTCCCCATGAGCACGGTACTGGGTCTGGACAAGAGCCACCTCATGTCCGCGTTCAGCGAGGCCGACGGGCGGGAATTCCAGTCCGGCGTCCCCGTCGAGGAGAAGCTTTAGAGGGTCAGCGCCCCCGCAGGCGGCACCGGGCACCAGCCCTATCAGCCGGCCCTGCGCCGCGGCGCGCCTAACAACAGCCCGGCACGCCTAACAACAGCTCAGCTGTTGTCGTTGTGGATTTTCATCTCAAGCTCGATGAACTTCGAGATCATGGCCCGGTACGTGCTTTCCACGATGTCCGGGTCTATTTCTTTTTTCTCGGCCGCCGAGCGCACATGCTCGATGACCCGCTCCACGCGCCCCGGCGCACGGACTTCGGCGTCGTCACCCTTGAGGGTTCCCGCGATGCGGATCAGGCGCTCCCGGCGGGCGATCAGCGTGACGATCTGCTCGTCCACCTCATCCACCGCGACCCGCACGGCAGCGAGCTGTTCCCGGTCAGCCTGGGCGTTTTTCTCGTCTCCGTGATTTGTGGGCATGATCATGACAGTATCGAACCATGCAGCCCAGAGTCGATTTTATTTCATTGGGAGTGCGCAGCGTGGCCGCCTCCCGGCGCTTCTACGTGGACGGCCTGGGCTGGCCGGTCCACCGGGAGGTTTCCGACGAGGTGGTCTTCATCCAGGCCAACCACGGCCTGATTCTCTCCCTGTGGGATGCCGGGCAGATGCAGGCTGAGGCCGCAGTCGACGCTCCCGCCGCCGTTCCCTGTATTACGCTCAGCCACAACGTCGGCAGCGCCGAGCAGGTGGACCAGGTGATGGCGCAGGCGGAGTCTGCCGGCGCCGCCGTCGTGGCCCCTCCCAAGACCCAGCCCTGGGGAGGCTACACCGGATACTTCGCCGATCCGGACGGCTTCCGCTGGGAGATTGCGTTCAACCCCACCTGGACAGTGGACGACGGCGGCCAGGTCACCGTCTGATTGCAGGCTTGGGTCTGGTTCGGGCCGGTCCGCTTATCCAGAAGGCAAGCTCAGAACAGTGCCTCCACAGGCTCGATGAGCTCCGGGGAGTTGTTGCGGACGTTGCCCACCGCCTTGCCCACGGAATCCACCCGCCAGCCGGCGGCTACGTCCTTCACGCCTGACCGGACGAGGTCCACCAAGCCGGGGGCGTCGTCCACCTGGGGGTCAAGCCAGGCCGCCATGGTGTCGCGGCTCATGGGCAGCGGGACGCGATCGTGGAGCGCTGTGAGTTCGGCGAACACCGTGCCTTCAGTTCCCGCCGGCGGCGAGTCCGCCGTCATGATGGACATCGACAGCATCCACTGCCCGGGTTCACCCGGCGGCAGGGACGGATCCTTCCACCACTCGTAAAGACCGGCGAAGGCCATGGCGGACTCGTCCCGGGGGTGGACGTAATAGGGCTGCTTGCTGCGGCCCTCGCCCTGCTTCCACTCGTAGTAACCGTCCGCCGGCACCGCGCACCGCCTCGACTGCACCGCCTTGCGGAACGCCGGCTTCTCAAGGACCGACTCGCTTCGGGCATTGATCATCTTCGCTCCTATGCCCGGGCTTTTCGCCCAGGACGGCACCAGACCCCAGCGGGCGACGTGCAGCTGGCGGACCGTGGCGCCGTCGATCAGCCGCTCCAGGACAATGGGCGCGCCGTCGGTGGGCGCAACGTTCCACGACGGCGGGATTTCGGTTTCGTTCTCAAGTTCGGCGTCGAATTCGGCCAACAGGTCCCCCACTGCCCGGGCCATGACGTAACGTCCACACATGGCACCAGCATGCCACTGCAACAGAGGCTGGGGAATACCGGTGCCCGGGTTACGGTTGTGGGGAGGGAAACCGACAGGACCATATCAATCAGAGGAGAGCCCGTGGACTTTACCCCCGAAGACGGCACCATCACCATGTTCTCGACCACCTGGTGCGGCTACTGCAACCGGCTGAAGAAGCAGCTGGACGCCCAGGGCATCGGCTACACCGAGATCAACATCGAAGAGGTCGACGGCACGGCCGAGCTCGTGGAGCAGATCAACGGCGGCAACCGCACCGTCCCCACCGTCCTCTTCCCGGATGGCACCGCTGCCACGAACCCGTCTGCAGCAGAGGTCAAGAGCAGGCTCGCCGCCTAGGGCTGACGCCGCAGTACGTTCAACAGTAAGGGCACCGGAGACCGGTGCCCTTACTGTTTCCATTTGCTGTTTCAGGGCGCTCGGATCAGACCTTTTCGCCGATCCGGTCCTGTATGGGCCTGGGCGCGCGGGTTTCCTGGTGGCGGGGCTCCTTGCGGCGGGCCAGGAAGGCCCACAGCCTGGTGTCGTCCGCGTGGGTCCGGGGTTCCGGATGGTCCACAGGCAGCGGGTTCCCCGGCGCAGCTTCCGGCGGCACCGGTTCCCGGTGCGCCTCAGGCTTTCGGACGGTATCCTTTCGGGTGTCCCAGCCGAAATCCGCCCGCGATGAATAGCACATCACCGACCTCCTTTTCAGCGGCTGTTCCTTAATCGTCCTCTCCCCTGCGTTTGAAATCGACAGGCCTGGGTAAGAAAATTCCGGACCCGTCGCCGCTTCTGGCGATTGCCAGTCCGGCGCGTTACAGTTCGAGTTCCTTCCCGCGTTCCAAAAGGATTGCTGTAAATCCAGTTTCCCCGCAGATCGGCACCGTCTTCGTCCCCGTCAGCGATATCGAGGAAGCCCGCGACTGGTATTGCGGCATGCTGGGCGTGCCCGCCGACGACAAGGTCCTGCTGGACCATCTGTACATACTCCCCATGGAGGGGGCCGGCCTCGTCCTGGACAGCAGGACCTACTCCCCTGGCGCGGTTTTCCAGGTTCCTGCGTTCCACTTCAACACCGCCGACATCCATGCGGCCCACGCGTTCATGAAAACCCGGGGCGTGGAACTCACCGACGTCAACGATGACCAGTGGTTCAACTTCCGGGACCCGGACGGAAACGTCCTCATGATCTGCCAAATCCCCCCGGCCACCGAGTAGCAGCCGCTGAACAGAACGCGCCGAGTGAGCCGCACCCCAGCGGAGTCCTGCGCTTGGCAGCGCCGGTGTCACAGCGCAGAGCTAGGCGCGGAGACTGCTGAAGTCCGCCTGGCCCATCGTGGCGTACTCCGCATAGGTCCGGACCACAGCGTCCTCGATGGCCTGCACGTCAAGGTCGGGCACAAGGTCGTTGACCGCGCCGGCAGTCGCCGGATCCCAGTCCAGCCCCAGGGCCGCGTAGCTTTCCGTGAGCACCTTCCGGATGGGCGCCGAGTTCTCCACCACGACGACGGAGCTGAACAACCAGGCGCCGGACACCACGCGCTGGGCCGTGCCCACCAGCTTGATCCGTTGGCCCGGAGCCTCGGGTGCAAAGCCATGGACGCTGTATTCACCCGGGCAGTACTCCCCGGGGATCTCGCCGACGGCGGCATGCACACCGACGCTTTGGAGCGCCCCCGCCAGCATCTCGCCGAAAAATGCGAAACGGCCTTTGGCTCCGGCGATCGCATCGCTGTCCGGCTCCACGTGGTCGATGATCAGGGTGCCCTCATGGTAGGCGGCGGCGCGGCCTCCCGCCTTGCGGATCAGCGGCTCGAACCCCAGGTCGCGGCAGGCCTGGGCGGCGGCACCGAAGCCGGGCAGGCGGGTGTCGCGCTGGCCGAAGGCCACAGTCGGTGCGGGCCGGTAGAGCCGAAGGGTGGGTCCGATGTCCCCGGCCCTGGCCTTGCCGAGGAGTTCGATCCCGAAATCAAGGTCCCGGACTGCGCCAAGTGACTGCTCCTGCCGGACGAGGGTCAGAGTCCGTGAATCAGCCCCGGCCTGCTGCATGTTGCTAAGCTCCCTTATGGTCGTATTGCAATTTCTGGTCGTCGCGGCTGCCTTCGCCGTGATCGACGCCGTGTGGCTTAAGCTCATGAACCCGTTCTACCGCAGCCACATCGGTGAATTGCTGGCCGACCGGCCCCATCTAGGGTACGCCGTGGCGTTCTATTTGATTTACATTGCCGGCATCGTTTTCTTTGCCCTGCACCCGGCGCTCGACGGCGGCACCTGGCTGGCCGCCGTCGGCCGCGGGGCGGCGCTGGGCGCCTTCGCCTACGCAACGTACGACCTCACCAATGCCGCGACGCTCAAGACCTGGCCGCTGCAGCTCATTGTCGTGGACATGGCGTGGGGCGCCCTGCTGACCGCCCTCGCCACGCTGGTGGGCTGGCTGGTCTTCCACTAGGGCGGCATCAGCCAGCGGCCGGCGGCAGTCACTGCCCGGCCGCGGTCAGCTCTTCCGCAGCGTGAGGATCTGTTCCGCCCGGCCGAACGGCCCGGACCGGTCATGGAGCACCGTCGAGGTGAGGCCGATGCCGTCAGCACCAAAGGACACGGCGTTGTCCAGCCCCAGCCACTCGCCCTCCGGCCGCCGGTACATGTGGATCTGGAGGTCCAGGTTCGGAAAGGCGTAACTGTCCTTGCCCGGCGGCACCCGCGCGGCAATGCCGTTGGCGGTGTCCACCAGCCCCATGAGCCGTGCCATGTCCGTGCTGTCGTTTCCGTCCGTCAGCGGATGGTCCGTGCGCAGCCACACCTTCCCGGCCCCCGGCCGGTGGCCTTCCGCCACCCGCATTTCCAGGGAACGGATATACCCTCCCGGCCACACGCTCGCACCGTCATAGGGCTTGCACTCTTCCGGCCCGGGGATAGGGCCATCCTCGACGTCGGCCACCGCGGAAGTGTCGCTGGTGATCATGCGCCAGGCTGTTGCCCTGATAGCCACGCGCCCGGCCGCCACCAGTTCAGCCTGCAGCAGCTCGATGGTGCGTCCCGGGCGTAGCGTCGTGGTGACGATTTCACATTCACCGCCGGGGATCAGCCCCAGGATTTCGTAGCTGAGCCTGGCCACCCGCATGTCGTCCCGGGGTTCGTGCCGGTCCAGCCGGTCGGCCAGGAGTCCCGACGCCGGGGCCATGTGCTGCTCGTGGGCGTTCCAGGCCCCCTGGGCGTGGATGGTGGAGCGGAAGCGGCCGCCGCCCAGGTCCTGGTAGTAGAAGTCGCCGTCGGCGAGTTCCGGGAGTTCAGCAGTCAACGTCGACTCCTTCAAAGCGTGATCGGTTAATCCCGGTTCACTCTATCGCTTCCCGCGTAGGGGGCCGTCTCAGGCCTCGATCCGGACCCCGTGCCAGAAGGCCACGTGGTCCCTGATGCGGGCAGCCTCGGAGGAGGGGTCGGCGTAGTACCAGGCGGCGTTCTCGTTCCGTGCGCCATCAACACGCAGGCTGTAGTAGCTTGCCTCCCCCTTCCACGGACAATAGGTGGAACGGGAGCTGTCCTCCAGGTATTCCGTGCGTACCGACGCTTTAGGGAAGTAGTGGTTGCCTTCCACCTTCACGGTGGCGTTACTCTCCGCGATCACGGCGCCGTTCCAGACCGCTCTGACCATCGTGCTTCCTCCTCAGGGATGGTTCCGTTACTCCTCCAACACGTGGCTGTCCGCAATGATTCCAGCAGCGGAAGTGCGCCCACGGGCCGGAAGCCTTCACAATTCCTCAAATGCCCGGCTCACGGTCAGCATAAGTCCGGTCCATACAAATGATGCATGACCTTCCAGCAGAACTCCCCCACCGAAGAAATCCAACCCGCCGACGCCCAGCAACCCGCCAATCTAGGCCTCGAAGCCCAGCACATCTCCGTCAGCGGCGGCACGGTCACAGTGACGGCCACTGATGACGGCGTGAACGCCTCCGGCGGCGCCCCAACCGCAACACAGTCAGGTGGCGGCATGGGCGGCGGGCCCGGCGGCGGAGAATCGGTGGGCGGCTACTCCGTGGACATCTCCGGCGGTTCCCTCACTATCAACTCCGAGGGCGACGGCCTGGACTCCAACGGCAACGCCTCCATCTCGGGCGGCACGTGGTGGTCAACGGGCCCGAAAGCAACGGCAACGGCGCACTGGACGTCAACGGCGAACTGGCAGTCAGCGCCACATTTGTGACCACCAAAGCCACCGACTCGCTCGTCTTTTCCTCGTCGGCCATCGAAGCAGGCAAGCAGTACACGGTGTACACCGGCGGCACGGAGCAGGTGGAGTCCGGACTGAGCGGCGAGGGCTCGCTCGAGGGCGCCACGGAGCTGGGCACGGTCACGGCCGGTGAATACACGCAGGGACACGGTCCCGGCGGGAGGTAACAGGGGCAGGTGACAAGCGGCAGGTCTGAGGCCACAGCATCCTGTGGAATCCGTATACGTCCGGCGCGGCATATTCTTTGCCCCGCCGGACGCGCGCTTAATATCCGGACCTCCATATGATGATCTGGATAGACTCGGAGACTGGTCCTTCTAGCAGCCCTCGGAAGAGGTGTTCCACTGATGCGCGTTATTAGCTACAACCTCCGTAAGCACAAGGCGAGTGGCGAACTGGTGAATCTGGCCCGCAACTTTGAGATAGACGTCCTGTGCCTTCAGGAGTGTGACTCATCCGATTTGCCTGACACGCTCGGGCCGCTCCACCTGGCCGACTACACCAAGGGCAACAGGCTGGGCCTGGCCATTTACTACCGGACTGACCGGTTCACGGCCCTGGAAACCAAGGCCTTCGCCCTGAAGAAGTCCATGCACGACCGCGTGATGGCACCGGCCCACGAGCGGCTGATCGGCACCCGGATGGTGGACAACGAGACCGACCATGAGCTGGTGGTGGGTTCGTTCCACGCCGCCCCGCTCACCGCGTCAAACTCGCTGCGGCGCAAGCAGATCCACGCGGCGCATGCCGAGCTGCTGAGCATGGGCACCGGGCTCATGACACTGATGGTGGGCGATTTCAACTATCCGTTCTTCACCAAGAGCCTTGACACGCACATGAAGAACTCCGGCTACGCCCTGTCCCTGAGCAACCGCAGGACCTACACCCGGTACAAGGTATTCAAGGGCCACTTCGACTTTGCCACGTCACTGGGCCTGGACATTGAAAGCGTGGAAACGCTCCCCCGGGGGAAGTCGGATCACCTGCCCATCCTCGTGACGGCCGAATACGGCGCCGACCGGGCACCGATCAAGGGGCAGCCTGTTTCCTGAGGCTTCCGTGTCCATGCTTCAGTCATGAGAGTGCGTGGTCCCGTACCGGGATGACATCGATCCGGGCGTCGGGTCCGACGACCACCAGCACCCGCTCAGCAATCACGCCTTCCAGTGCCGCCATAAGCTGCCCGGGATCCGGCGCCCTGCCTGCGGAGGGGACGGCAGCACCGCCGTCGGACGCGTGGTGCGGTCCTGCCGTCGGGCCGGACTGCAGCCATACCGTCACGTCGGCCCCGGTGGCTTTACGGATGGCATGTGTCAGCGGAACGGGATCGGAGCCTGTCACCAGGACCACCTGCCCGATGGTGCGCCGCTCGTTCCGTACCGGGCCGGTTTCCTGCACGGGACCAGCTTCCTGCACTGGGCCAGCGTCCGGCGGCAGTGCGGCACGCTCCCGGCGCCAGATGCTGTAGTGATAGGCGGCCACGAGCGCGGTGGCAGTCAGGAGTCCGAGCGGCGCCCGGATCCGACCTATAAGGTTTCCCGAGCGCTCCGGGTCCAGCAGATACTCAAAGGCCTGGTACCCGACCACCAGCAGGGCGACCAGCGCCACCACGGCGCTGATCCCGAAGATAGCCACGAGGTAGATGCGCCGTCCGGCAGCGGTGGGGTTCGCCGGCTGCCACGCCCTCCACCAGATGGCCCCGCCTACGGCCAGGGCACTGATGCCGCCCAGCAGCAGCGTGCGCGTGCCCGTTCCCGCCAGGGTCGTTTCGGCAAAGCCCAGCGCCGCGTTGACAACAACTCCCACACCTGAGGCCGCGGCGAGCAGCGCCACTCCGGATGCCAGCAGCAGCCCCGCCTCCCGCATCTTCTCCGACCGCGCGGCCGTAAGCACCGAGTGGTAGCGCCAGACGAGGGCTCCGACAGCTGCCGCGGCCAGCGCGGGGCCCAGGGGATCCACAAGCCGGATCACCTCTTCGGAGCGGTCCAGTACCAGCCGCAGCAGGACGAACACCACCGTGATGGCTCCGGCCACTGCAGTTATGCAGCCGCCAAGCACACCGAAGACTGCCGCGGCCACGTTGGCCAGCGGCGAGGCCAGGCGCCGCGCTTCACCGCGAACCCAATGCCACCACCACACCAGGAATCCGCCGCCGGCCCAGATGAGCGGCTGCAGCACCGAAACCCACCAGGGCAGTCCCACGTCCTGTGTGTCGGCCAGCCCCCGCAGCGCCGCGTCGAGAAGACTGCCGAGGGCAGTCACGGCCCCGCCGGCAAATATCAGCAGCCCGAACACCGACCCTGCGAGCGCCGGGACGGTGTCCAGCCGGCGCGGTCCCTTGCCATGGTGCTGCCACATCCACCGGTGCCATGCCCAGACGGCCGCCCACACCACACCTGTGGCCAGGGACGAACGCCATGCCGTTCCTTCAATCGCCCCGTCCGCACCCGCCATACCGGATCCGGCGCGGGCCAGCAGCCCGAAAAGCCGGGACGCAGCGCCGAGCAACGCCGTGACAGCGGTGACGAGGGCGACGGTGTAGACGCCTGCCACATACAGTCCCCAGGCAACAGAGGAGCGCTCCGCTTCCTCCCCTTGCCGGCGCCAGGCCAGCCACCACAGAACAGCGGCCATGCACCCGCCAACCAGGCCGAACGCGAGGGACCGGGCGAGGCTGCCGACGTCGTTCCCGGCCAGCGCTGCGCCGGAGGCAAACAGCCGCTCAAGCAGGCCGGCCAGGCCGGAAGCGCCAATCACGACGAGGACGAAGAGAAGTACAAACACCACCAGCCGCCGCACGGTGGGCAATGCCGGCGATGATGATCCGCGTGTGCCGGGCCGGACCGTACTCACGGCTTTGCCGCCGGAACCGGACAGATGGTGAGCTGCCACGGGGCGGTCGCAACGAGCCAGTTGCCGTTAACCCGTTCCAGGCCAAACACGGCCTCGGTCTCATATTCGGGATTCCCGAAAGGACCGCTGCCGTTGGACGTGGCCAGGACGACGTGCACCTCCGCCGTGTCGGCATGCGCGACGGTGGAGGCCAGCGTGACCCGGAGCGCGCCTGAGGCCGGACGGTCCGCCGGCACGCACGGCCTGTCCGGGTGCGAAGTCCCCAAGCGTCCGTCTGTCGAGTAGCGTGCGGCTGCGGCGCCGTCATTGTTGAGGACGGCGGCAGCGTACCGCTGGACCACACCCGCCGGCGTGCTCTCAGCCAGCGGCTCAGGCACACCGCGGAAAAAGACCACGGCGAGCGCCACGGCGACGAGACCGGCGATGATGGCAAGGACTGTAATCAGGGTCCGGTCGGGCCGTGGCGGTGCAGTCATCCGGGCAGCTATGTGGTGTGGTGCTCGACGGTGAAGTCGCCGCCGGGGTAGAGGATGGTCTCGTGGCCATCGTCGAAACGGACGTGGTACGGCGGCGCTCCGTTCGGGCCCCGGACCTCCAGAATCTCACCGTGCCGGTCCGAGGACTCCACTGTCCTGCCCCGGATGATGATGCGGTCTCCCTGGGTTGCCTGCATGGCAATCACCTCCCAGCCCTAGAGTACGATGCTCTTCCCTCCGGCGGAACAGCTGCGAGGCATCCGTGGAAGCGGAGCCGGGATTACGCCCGGCTGCCCGTGTGGCGGATGCAGAAGGGAGTCCAGGGACGGGCCTCGAGCCGCCCTTCGGCGATCTGCTCTCCGCACACCGTGCATATCCCGTAAGTGCCCGCGTCGATCCGCTCAAGCGCAGCGTCCACCTCCGCCAGTCCGGTCCGGCTTTGGTCCAGGAGTGCCGATGCCTGCGAAAGTTCAAAGGCGATGGTTGCACCTTCGGGGTCATGCTCGTCGTCGACGTTGGAGTTGTGCCGGGCGGCGTTGGCTGAGGCTATGTCGGCTCGCAGGGCCGGCAGAAGGGCGAGCTTTCGCGCCCGTTCCTCTTCCAGCAACAGCCGGAACTTCTCAATGTCCATGGTCGGAGCCGTCCAGCAGCCTGCCGCGCAGCTCCGGCCAGGAGGCGGCAAAGGAAGGATGCAGGTTAATGCCGGCCACCTCCTCGACGGGAATCCACAGCAGCTCGATGCTCTCCGGGTCGCTGATGGCCGGTTCGAACGGCTCCAGCACCCGCACGGCGACGGTGGTGTAGGACCAGTAGCCGACGTCGAATACGGACGTGAAGAGCACTTTGACGCTCTGTTCGGGAACGGCCGCCTCCTCGTGGGCCTCACGCAGGGCGCCCGTCACGGCGTCCTCGCCCTGGTGCAGCGCGCCGCCGGGGAGCCCCCAGGTTCCGCCGTGGTCACTCCAGGTCGCGCGGTGCTGCAGGAGGACGCCCTTCTCCGGATCATGGACCAGCAGGCCGGCGGATCCGAAGCGCCCCCAGAACCGTCCGCGGTCGCCCTCCACCCAGGCATCGCCCGGGTCGCGGGGGCCAAGGGGACGGCGGGGATCACCGGGTGAAGGCGGGACGATTTTCTCCATCGTCCCAGTCTGCCCCATGGGAAGATGCTTCGATGAGCCTGCGCCTGGTCTTTGTTGCCGACACCCACGTCCCGAAGCGCGCCCGTGCACTGCCTGATCAAGTGTGGGCCGCCGTCGACGACGCTGACGTGGTGTTCCACGCGGGGGACTGGGTCAGCACCGATCTGCTCGACGAGTTCGAACAGCGCAGCACGCGCCTGATCGGCGTTTACGGCAACAACGACGGCGACGGGCTGCGGCGGCGCTTACCCGAGACGGTCAGTGTGACCCTCGACGGCGTCCGGTTCAGCATGATCCACGAGACCGGACAGGCGAAGGGCCGGGAGCAGCGCTGCGAGGCCCTCTTTCCGGATGCCGACGTGCTGGTTTTCGGCCACTCGCACATTCCCTGGGACAGCGTCGCACCCGGGGGGCTGCGCCTGCTCAACCCCGGCTCCCCCACCGACCGCCGCCGGCAGCCTGTGTGCACGTACATGACCGCTGTCGTCGTGAACGGCAGCTTGGGTGACGTCCACCTGGTGGAGGTCAGCACCAGCCCCTGACTGGCCGCACCAGAAAGGGAGCCCTGCCGCGGTTGCCCGGGCGGGACTCCCTTCGAATCTCCGCTATAGACGGAGCTCAGGCGTGGTGATCCTTTTTGGTCAGTCCTTCTTGAAGGCGTCCTTGACCTTTTCACCGGCCTGTTTCAGATCGGCCTTGGCCTGGTCAGTCTGGCCCTCGGCCTCCAGGCCCGGGTCGTCACTGGCCTTGCCCGCACCTTCCTTGGCCTTGCCGCCAAGTTTTTCTGCTGCATTGTCGATTTTGTCGTCCAGACCCATGCCACTGTCCTTCCGTCTGCGCAGCCCGCTGGGTGCAGGCCGGCTCGTGCTCCCAGTCTAGGTCGGGCACCTATCCGGGTGAAGGGCAGCTACCACTCATATGCCCGTGCTTGCCAGCAGACGGTCGGTGGCGGCGTCGGCTTCCCCGCCGAAGTAGTGCTCCAGCACGCGGCGGAACACCGGTTCGTCCGGTGCCGCGCGCAGGAACAGCGTCATGGAGGACTGGAGCTTCCGGGCATCGATGCCGCCGAAAATCTCTGCCGCGCCGCGGTTGCCCACATTGTCCACCGCGGTGGCACACTCGATCAGCCGCGGTCCCAGCACGGGATGCTGCAGGTACGCCCGGGCTTCATCAAGGGATGCGATGGCGTACCTTCTGGAGGTGGCGCTTTGACCCAGACCGGCAACCTGGGGAAAGACGAACCACATCCAGTGGCTGCGCTTACTGCCTGCGCGGAGTTCCTCAAGAGCCTGGGCGTAGGTGGCACCGTCATTCTGCGCGGTGACGAACCGTTCCAGGTTATGCGGGTCGTTCATGGCGGTTCCTAGCTGGAAACATCCCGTTCGATGTCCTCCGCGAGGCTGTCCACGTCTTCGGGCCGCATGCTGATGCCGGCGCCATCCAAGCGTTCCCTGAGGACGTGGCTGACGTCGTCCTCCACATGGCCCAGCCGGATCTCGTCGCGCACCTCCTCGGCGATGTCTTCGACGGTATGAGGGCTGTCCGTCCCTGCCGCAGCATCTGCGGCTCCCGCCGCAACGTCCGCATGCGGATTCTCAGTGAAGTAGTCATCGCCGGTAGCTGCAGATTCAGTCATATCCCATGGTGGCGGCCGCGCTCAGATCCGGTCAACAGGTCCGGCACGAAACCGTCAAGGCGCCCGACACTACGGCGGCAATCAACCTGGACGTGGATACGTTTCATTCACGTATTAGTAACGCGGCCTTCCAGCGGAGGCTTTCACTGCGGCCCACCGGATTCGTCCCGCCGTTCCGGCCTAAAGGCTGCTTGGTCAGCATAAAAGGCACCCGGCCATCAGATGTCGTTAACAAATCCGAAACACGGCAGTCACGCCGGCTTTACGTAGACGCGATTTTTGAAACCCGCGTGTAACTTGCCACACCCAGACCCGAAACATGGATCCACGAATATCAATGAGGGGCGTGGCGCCGGCATCACCGGTCCGCGGAGAGGATGAGTTTCCTGGGAAGGGAAAACGCGTGGAAATCACTGCGGCGAACGTTTGGATGATGGTGTCGGCGGCATTGGTGCTGCTCATGACCCCGGCACTGGGCCTCTTCTACGGCGGCATGACCCGCGCCAAGGCCTCCCTCAACATGATCATGATGAGCTTTGTGTCCGCCGGTATCGTCGGCGTCGTCTGGGTGCTCTGGGGCTACTCCATGAGCACCGGCGAAGGCGTTCTCGGCCTGTTCGGCAACCCGTTCGCCAGCTTCGGCCTGAGCGGGCTGATGGGCACCCCCGACCTGATCAAGGCCGGTTTTGCCGGAACCTTCGCGATCATCACTGTGGCCCTCATCAGCGGCGCGATCGCCGACCGCGCCAAGTTCACCGCCTGGGTTCTTTTCGTGCCGCTCTGGATCACGGCCGTGTACTGCCCGCTCGCTTTCATGATCTGGGGCGGCGGCCTCATGAGCCAGGGCGGCGCTGTGACCGCCATCTTCGGTCAGGTCATCGACTTTGCCGGCGGCGCCGTCGTCGAAATCAGCTCAGGCATCGCGGCCCTTGTACTGGCCCTGATCGTCGGCAAGCGCCACGGTTTCGGAAAGGACCCGGGGCACCGCCCTCACAACGTCCCGTTCATCATGCTCGGCGCCGGACTCCTCTGGTTTGGCTGGTTCGGATTCAATGCCGGCGCCGCCACCACGGCAGAACAGGCCGGTCTGATCTGGGTCAACACCCTGGTTACGCCGTGCGCCGCCATGCTCAGCTGGCTCCTCACGGAGAAGATCCGTCACGGCCACCCCACGTCCCTGGGCGCAGCGTCCGGTGCCGTCGCCGGCCTGGTGGCCATCACGCCGTCGTGCGCCAACATCAGCCCAGTGGCCGCCATCGGCCTGGGCCTGGTTTCCGGCGTGGCTTCGGCGCTGTTCGTCGAACTGAAGTTCAAGTATGGCTTCGACGATTCCCTGGACGTTGTCGGCGTGCACCTGGGCTCCGGCCTGGTCGGCACCCTCGCCCTCGGCTTCATCGCCCTCCCCGTCAACGGCGCAGGCGGCGGGCTCTTCTACGGCGGCGGCGTCCAGCAGCTCATCGCCCAGACGGTTGCCGTTCTCATCACCCTCGCGCTCTCCGGGCTGATGACCGCAGTCATCGGTCTCGCGATTCACAAGACCATCGGCTTCCGGGTCAGCCATGAGGCCGAAGTTGCCGGCGTCGACCGTTCAGAGCATGCCGAAAGCGCCTATGAATTCGGCAGCATGGGCCACAGCCAGTTCCACCCGCTCCGGCAGCACATCCTCACAGCTCCGGCCGTTCGCCCGGGCGCGGACGACGCCGCCGCGGACGACGCCGTTTCCGCCGAGGCGGCAGAGGAACTGCAGCCCGCACAGGCTTCCGCCTAGTACTTCCGCTGTTCGCGGGACCTGGGTCCTAGCGGCGGAAGGCGAGCCGGAGCTCCGGCCTTCGCTCCGCAACTGCGTCCAGCACGGCGTCAACGGCCTCCTGGTCAGGGCCGCTGTCCTGGCTTGTCTCGCCCGCGGTTGTCTCCGCCGGTGCTAGGTCCGAGGCGGTTTTGGCGCGGCGGACAAAGCCATCCCAGTCACCGCCTCCCGCCCGGAGTGCCCGCAGCGGTGCCATCAGGGATGCGCGGCGGAGCCAGGCGTCCGGGTCCCCCGCCCACCGGTCCAGCACCGCGTCGGCACGCACGCGCGGCTGGCCCTCCAGCGTCTCCACCAGCGGACCAACGACGTCGACGGCGATCGGGTCGACGAGCGACGGCATCCGTGCGTCGCGCACAAAGCCCTCAATGCGGGTCAGGTCGGAGTTGGTCAGCAGCTCCACTTTGGACTGCAGGAGGACGACGGCGGCCAGGCGCCGCTCGTAAACAGGCACCTCCCACAGTTCCGAACTAAGGGCGGTGACCTCGTCGTGGGACAGTCCTGCATGGCGGCGGAGAGCGTCACGTACCGTTCCGCGCACCGCGCCCACTGATGCGCCGTAGTACTGCATCCTGCTGCCGAACCTGTGACGCAATTCCTCCGCCCGGTACCACGAGGCCTCACGCTGCAAGGTGTCATCCACGAATTCGCCGGCAGCACTCACCCGCCCATTCTTTCCGTACAGGCACCGGGCAGTCCAACTCCCGGACTGGAGACCTATCGACGGTCTTTGACGACGGACCGGCTCCTTATTTCCGGCCCGCGTCATAAATGTGTTCCCGCAGGTCAGTTCAGGGAAACGGCTGGACCGCCCG
Organism: Arthrobacter globiformis; assembly: GCF_030817195.1. Classification (NCBI taxonomy): domain Bacteria; kingdom Bacillati; phylum Actinomycetota; class Actinomycetes; order Micrococcales; family Micrococcaceae; genus Arthrobacter; species Arthrobacter globiformis. The sequence goes on from NZ_JAUSYZ010000001.1 coordinate 3,411,985, forward strand.
TCCGCGGACTTCCCGGCATTTTGCGGGCGTTGGTAACGATCAAGTAACGTTGACGCCTGTTCCACAAGGGACGGCCCCGTTGGGGCCCCGGAGGCCGGCGCTGGGCTCCGGATGCGCAGGGCGGCAACTCGGCCGCTCCGGCCCCGTCGACCGGGGCCCAGAATTGCTTCGTGCTTTTCTTTACCACCTAGACTGTGGCTGCCTTCTGCGCGGCAGCCGTATGCCCGGAGGGGTCTTTTGCTTAAGAAGAACATAGCCATTGCCATTAGCATCGGCGCACTTTCGCTGACCGGATGCGGCCTCACTCCCTCCACGGAACAGGCTGCCGACGCTGCAGGCACGACGTCCACCAGTCAGGCCGCCGTGCCGTCGTCCACGGCTTCCGCGAAAACCGTCCCGTCGTCGAACGCCGCCAGCAAGGCAGCAGCGGCGAAAGCTGCCGCAACCAAGGCTGCCGCAACCAAGGCTGCCGCCAAGAGGGCTGCTGCTGAGACGGCCGCTGCCAAGGCGGCTGCGCTGAAGGAAAGCGCCGCTAAAGCCGCTGCGGCGGCGAAGGCGGCTCCCGCCGTCGTCGCCCCTGCCGCCGCCCCTGCAGTCAAGCCGGCAGCGCCTGCCGCGCCTGCCGCGCAGACTGTTGCTCCGAAGGCGCCCGCGGTTCCCGCTAAGCCTGCCCCGGCACCCGCCACCGCCGGAAGCGGGACCCAGGCCGCCAGCACTCTTGGCTGGGGTCCCGTCGTTGCCGGCGACGAGTTCAATTACACGGGAGCCCCGGACCGGACCAAGTGGAGCGTCTACGACAGCTCCGGCCATGCGGGCAAGGGCCTGCGCAGCCCCCAGGCCTGGTCCGTGGCGAACGGTGTGGCCACGGTCAGCGGCGATTCGGCAGGTACCACCGGCGGCATGTCGGCCAAGTTTGCCAACCAGAAGTACGGCCGCTGGGAAACCCGCATGAAGACGAACCAGCGGGATTCCGAATACCACCCGGTCCTCATCCTGTGGCCCGACAGCAAGTCGTCGACCTGCGCGGAGATCGACTACGCCGAGAGCACTTCCGACACAGCCCTGGTGAAGTTCTTCCTGCACTATGCATGCAGCGGCAGCAGCAAGCAGACGTACTCCGCCAAGGCAGTCGATACCACCCAGTGGCACAACTACGCCGTGGAATGGACCCCCACCGGCATCACGGGCTACATCGACGGCGTGAAGACGTTTACCGACACCAACCCGGCCCACCAGCCCTCCGGCAGCATGCACCAGACGCTGCAGCTCGACTGGTTCCCTGACGGTTCCCGCACCACGCCTTCCCAGATGCAGGTCGACTGGATGCGCGTTTACAAGTAAAGCCAGGCTGTTCCGAAGGGTGCCCGCAAATGTGAACTGCTCCCCAAAAGTTGGACTGAAAATTCAGTTCTGACTTTTGGGGAGCATTTTCATGGATAAGAGAAGTTTGCTGTCTGAGCAGCAGCGCGAGGCGGCGGTGGCCCCGTTTGAGCGCGGTTGGGGAGCCAAGGCTGTAGCAACAAAGCTTGGGGTGGGCACGAGAGCGGTCCTCCGGTTGTACGACAGATGGCGCGTTCGCGGAGATACGCTCGAGTGACCAAACCAGGCAAGCCGCTGTATTCGTTCGAGCTCGAGCTATCGTCCCCACACTTGATCACTGTGTGGGTGGGGCAGTATCGGGCTCAAGGCGAGGAAGCCCTGCGCCCGAAACCAAGAGGCCGGCCAAGGAAAAATCAGGAGGCCCCGGCGCAGCCGGGACCTGAGCTGCAGCGGCTGCGCCGCGAGAACTCACGCCTGCGCGCAGAGGTGGCCTTCCTGGGAAAAGTAAACGCCTTGAGGGACGGGGAACAGCGCTAAAGGTGCGCGCTGTCATCGCTCTCAAGGCTGAGCATCGATTGGAAGTTCTCCTGGACGTAGCCGGGTTAGCCCGGTCCACGTTCTTTTACCACCAGTCCCGCCTCCAACGCCCCGATCCACGGGCGTCCCTGAAGACCGCCGTCACCGAGATTTTCGAGAAGAGCCACGGCCGGTACGGGCACCGCCGGATCCATATCGAACTGCTCAAGCAAGGCTGGACGGCCGCAAAGATTACCAGGGCGAGCGGGGCATTGTTGCCCCGAACCTGCTGAACCGGGAGTTCGACGCCGTTGCCCCGAACCAGAAGTGGGTCACCGATGTGACCGAGTTCAGCGTCGGCGACCGGAAGCTTTACCTCTCGCCAGTCATGGACCTTTTCGACCGGCAGATCATCTCCTACGCCATCAGCACGTCCCCGAACCTGGCACTCACCAACGGCTCGCTGCGCACGGCTCTGACAACGCTCGAAGTCGGGCAAAAACCACTTGTGCACTCCGACCAGGGTTTCCAGTATCAACACAACTCATGGCGCACACTCCTGAAGAACGGCGGCGCGGTCCAATCGATGTCACGCAAAGCCAACTGCTACGACAACGCCGTCATGGAGAATTTCTTCGGACACCTCAAGGAAGAGCTCTTTCACCGTGTCCGGTTCCTCACCACCGACGCCCTGGAAACGACACTGCGTGAGTATATCCACTGGTACACACCGAAAGAATTTCGACAAAGCTCAGGGGCCTCAGCCCGGCGCAGTACAGGGCTCAGACCCTCGCGGCTTAGGCCCTTAATTAGCCGCACAGATTTGGGATCCTTCGACCTGGAGACGGTCCCGGGCGCGCCGTGCTCGACGAGTACCGGCACGTAGCCGCGAACGGGATTCCCAGCGAGCTTGGCGTAGGCCCCGCTCAGCACCGCCGTTATGTGACCGCGGTCCTGACCTGGAAAGCGGTCGGCAAGCCGATCGATGACAGCTTGAATGGCCTGATCTTCATCAGCGGTCGGCATGCGGCCCAGTTTCCCGGCAGCCGCGCTTTCCCACAAGGCGGACTAGTTGCTGCCTCGTGCAATCGGACACGGGAGCCTTGCACTTGCACTCTCTGCATACGAACAGCGGCTCGAATCAGCGGACGCGTCTTCGGCGGAGCTGATTGACGCTGCGACGGCGGACTTAGTGCGTACCCGAGAGTTGATCTCGACGGATTCGCAATCGTGTCTCAGCTCGAGCCCTTAGCGCCCGCCTGAACGAAGCAGGCGCCGGGGTCGCCTCTCCCGCTTGGCAATGAGAGCTCCTGGCCGGTACGACGCGGTCGAGGTTGTCACGGCGGGGGTCAGGTGGGGCGGATGGCGTCCATTGCCTGGTCGAGCAGATCGCCGAACGGTTGTGCCTGGTTTGAGGTGAGCCAGGTGGTCCAGGCGGCGATGAGGCAGGAGAAAGCAGCGCCGACTATGGCAGGGGTGCGTGGGTCGGCCGGGTCCTGCTGGCCGGTGCGGGTGCGGGCCTGGTCGAGGACGAGTTCCTGCATCCGGGACACCCGTTCGAGGTAGCTGGCGTTGAGGGTCGGATGGTCCCGCACGATGTTTTCCATGGCGACCGCTGTGGCTCCGCGGACTTCGCTCTCGAAGTATTCGACGACTCGGCCGAACATCTGCCGCAGTGACGCCCAGATGGGTTCGTCGGCCGGGCGGGCGGCGAGGTCCTCGGCGAGTTGCTCGCCGAGGACTTCGTATTTGCCCATGACGAGCTCTTCCTTTGAGGCGAAGTAGCGGAAGAACGTGCGTTTGGACATGCCGGCGGCCGCCGCCAGGTCGTCGATGGTGGTCTCGTCGTAGCCCTTTTCGACGAACAGGTCTTTGGCGAGTTGCGTCAGCTCGTCGCGGACGACCCGGCGGGTGCGTTCCCGGACCGGTAGTGGATCGCGCTTCATGAAGTGAAGATTAGCACAAAGACGCATGCTTGACACCGAGTGTCATGCATGGCGTAGAGTGGCTGCGAAGTCCATGAGTGATTGGGCCCCTGTCCCGCCCCACGAAACCAAAGGAGCAACCGCCATGCCCCCTACCAAGCGCCGCGCACTGATCCTCATCTCGTCCGGCCGCCAGCTGCCGCTGGTCGAGCCGGCCGACGTCAAGTCGATCTCGACCGGGTTCTTCCTGGTCGAGATGGCCCAGGTGCTCAAGGAGTTCGAGCACGACTACGAGTTCACCTTCGCCACACCCGACGGCAACGCCCCGCAACTCGACATCAACGGCATGGCACTGTCCGTGCACTCCATCGAGAAGACTGGCGCCAAGACCCTCCCCCTGCGCATGCAGCAGCGCCGCCGCTCGTTCGACGTCAGCAGCTTCCGGCAGCGCCACCCCGAGCTGGTCGCCCGCCGCGAGCAGGAAGTCCGGCTGCTGGAACGGCACATCGGCCGGATCCCGGTCTCCGAACTACTGCCCAACAGTGAGCCGGAGCTCGCCGAGTACCGCCCCGAACTGATCCTCCGCCTCGACAAGCTGCCCGAGGGCACCTTCCACCCGCTGCCCGAACTCGTCGGGCGCCACCGCGACCCGGCCGACCCGTTCACCTTCGCCGACTTCGACTTCATCCACGCCCCCGGCGGTCACGCCCCCATGGTCGACTTCCGCGACGACCCGTGGCTCGGCGAAACCCTCCATGTGGCCCGGGAGAACGGCGTCACCATCTCGCTGATCTGCCACGCGCCCATAGCGGTGACCTCCACCCGACAGCGCGTCGACGTACAGGGCCGCCCCTACCTCGTCAGCGACAACCCGTTCCTCGCCGCCCCCATCTCGACCGTCCCCACGATCGGCGAGCGGTTCGCGCTGCGGTTCCTCTACCCCCGCGTCCCCGGCAAGACCACCCGGCTGCCCTACTTCGTCGACGTGGCCATCAAGGAAGCCGGCTTCACCCTCGCTTCCTCCCCCAACATCTCCGCCCCGAAACTGGCCTACGAGCCGTCCGTGCGGCTGCTCACCGGCAACGGCCCGCAGGCCATCGACCAGCAGACCGCCAAGCTGCGCAGCGTCCTCACCGGCGACGGAGCCGTCAAACGCGCCAGCGGCAAGCAGCTGAGCAGGTAACCGTGACCGCGCACACCACTGACCACACAGCGGTGGTCGGCCAAGGAGACGGATCAGTGGCGGGCTTATACGGCCGCCAGATCACCGGGGCGAGCTTCCCGCAGGAGATTCAGGCCCCTGAGTCCAGAGTCCGTTTGTGCAAGGCCGCTGACCGTGGAGCTCGGGCCGCTACCGCCGCCCACCTACACAACGAACTCAAAACAATCCGGATAGCCCTCCCCCTTGCGGGTGGCCGTCCATACCAACCGGAGGTTTACACCATGAGCAAAGTTTGGTTCATCACCGGCGCGTCGAAAGGATTTGGCCGCGAGTTCGCCCTCGCCGCCCTCGAGCGTGGCGATCTGGTCGCAGCGACCGCCCGCAACACGGACACTCTGAGTGACCTGGTCGAGCAGTACGGCGACGCCGTCCTCCCGGTCGAGCTCGACGTCACCAACCGCGACCAGGTGTTCGCTGCGGTGAAGTCCGCGCACGAGACGTTCGGGTGGATCGACGTCGTCATCAACAACGCGGGCTACGGGCTCTTCGGAACGGTCGAGGAGATCACCGAGCAGCAGCTGCGCGACCAGCTCGAGACGAACCTATTCGGCGTTTTCCATGTCACGCAGGCGGCCCTCCCGATCCTCCGCGAGCAGCGCGCGGGCCACATCATCCAGATCTCGACCATGGGCGGCATCGTCGCGTTCCCGACCCTCGGTGCCTACCATGCGTCGAAGTGGGCACTGGAAGGGATGACGGACGCACTCGCTCAGGAAGTCGCCGGCTTCGGCATCAAGGTCACCCTGGTCGAACCCGGCGGCTTCGCCACCGACTGGTCCGGTGCATCCGCCATCGTCGCCGACGCGCATCCCGCGTACGCGGCTCTGCACGAGAACATGGCCGCGCGGCGGGCGCAGGTCGTACTCCCGGAGCCGGTCGGCTTCAAGTCCGCGATCCTCAAGGTCGTGGACGCCGAGGTCGCTCCGAAGCGTGTCTTCTTCGGGGAGGGGCCGACTCAGATGGCACCGCAGGTCTACCAGCAGCGCCTGGCCGAGTGGGCCGAGTGGGCGCACGTGTCCAAGGCCGCAGAAGGCAAGTAGAAAACGCCCGGCCCGGTGCAATACCGTGCCCAGGCCCTCGCGGCTTAGGATCTTGTTTGGCCAGTCCAACTTTCGGACCGCAGTTCAAATGCGGGCACCCTTTTTCTGTTGGCATTCTCGTGTCCCGCCCACCCGTTGAGGGCGTTAAATGTCAGACCCCCTTGCCAGACTGTTTTCATGGACGGCTTCGGGAATTCAGCACTGACAGCAGGAGCACCGCACGGCGGCGTTCGGCAGGCTGCCGCCTTTCCTGATGCCGCTTTCCCTTTCGAAGCGTTCCCGGAAGGCGCCATTCCATTCGATGAGTTCGCGGACGACGGATTGCCGTGTGACGATGACCTCGACGCCGCGTTCCCGGCATCGTTTCCTGAGGACCCGTTTCCCGAGGCCCTCTATGCGGACGTTCTGTTCGCCGATGGCGCCGCCACGAACGCAGCCACCGGCACTGATGGGCGCGGGCCCGGTAGCCGGCGGCCGGCTTTGGCGGACCGGGTCGCGGCGGCAACGGCCCTTCTGCGGGCCGATCTCAGCGCCGACAATGCCGGGCTGATCGACCAGACGCACGCGTACGAGAACGTCAAGAACATGCTTGCCGGGCAGCAGGCGAGGCTTGCCGTGACCTTCGAGGCCCGGCACAGCCAGGAGCACGCCCACCGGGTGACACTGACCGCCGAGGATCTGGGCAAAGACCGCAGCAATGACCGGGGCCCGGGCGCGGCCGAGCAGATCGCCCTGGCCCGGGGTGAGTCCCCGCACCGCGGCGGCCGGCTGCTCGGCACAGCCAAGGCCCTGGTGCAGATGCCCCACACCCTGGCCGCCCTGGACACCGGACAGCTCAACGAAGAGCGCGCCATGCACATCGTGAAGGAGACCGCCTGCCTGAGTGCGGCCGACCGGACCGCCGTCGACGAGGAACTCGCCGCCGACACCGGAACCTTCACCGGCGCCGGGACCCGCACCGTCATCGGCGCGGCCCGGGCCGCCGCCACCCGCAAGGACCCCCGCTCCGTCGCCCAACGGGCCAGCCACGCCGCGTCCGAGCGGACCGTCAGCCTCCGCCCGGCGCCGGACACCATGACGTACCTGACCGCGCTGCTCCCCGTCCACCAGGGCGTCGCCGTCTACGCGGCCCTGACCCGGCACGCCGACACCCTCCACGCCGCCGGGGACCCGCGCTCCCGCGACCAAATCAAAGCCGACACCCTCGTCGAACGCACCACCGGCACCCCCGGCGGCATCACCGGCATCGAGATCAACCTCGTCATGACCGACCGCACCCTCCTCCAGGACGACACCGAACCCGCCCGGATCCCCGGCTACGGCACCGTCTCCGCGGACTGGGCACGGAACCTCATCAGCCAGGAACAATCACCGGAGCATGGACAGGAACCTGGACAAGAACCCCGGGCTGGTGGCTCAAACGCGTCCGACTCAAACACCAGCCAGAAGGACCCGCTGAAAGAACTCAATACCTGGATCCGCCGGCTCTACACCGCCCCCGGAACCGGCGACCTCGTCGCCATGGACTCGCGACGGCGGCTGTTCCCGGCGCCGCTGCGCCGCTTTATCCAGATCCGCGACGACACCTGCCGCACCCCCTACTGCGACGCCCCCATCCGCCACCACGACCACATCATCCCCTGGCACAACGACGGCCCAACCTCGTTGAGTAACAGCGCAGGACTGTGCGAAGCATGCAACCACACCAAGGAACTCCCCGGCTGGAAAGCAAGACCCAGACCGGGCCCTCGGCACACCATCGAACTCACCACACCCACCGGCCACACCTACTACTCCACCGCACCGCCACTGCCAGGATCTGGACTGGCCGAATCTGGACTGGCCGGAACGCTCACCGGCGTCCCGATTGTGCCAGGAGTCATGGGCTAATGGTCTGCGAGCGCTGATGCCTGCGCGCGCCGCGCCTGTGAGACACTCGGTGTCATGCGCGAACTCGTCGTCCTTGGAACCGCATCGCAGGTGCCGACGCGGACGCGCAACCACAACGGATACCTGCTGAGGTGGGATGGCGAGGGCCTCCTCTTCGACCCCGGCGAGGGCACCCAGCGGCAGATGATTCATGCAGGTGTTTCCGCCAACCAGATCACCCGCATCTGCCTGACCCATGTTCACGGTGACCATTGCTACGGGCTTCCCGGCGTGCTCTCCCGCATGGCCCTGGACGGCGTGAAGCACCCGGTTCACCTGCACTATCCGGCTTCCGGAGAGGACGTTGTCCGGGCGCTCGTCTCTGTGGCCTCGCCCGGCATTGATCTTCGCCTGCAACCCCACTCGGGTGCCGGGGAAATCGCCCCGGGGCTCGAAGTGCGGCCCTTGCGCCACCGCATTGAGACCTATGGCTACCGGCTGACCGAGCCGGATGGCCGGACCATGCTGCCGGGGCGGCTGGCGGCGGCGGGGATCACGGGCCCTGACGCGGGCCGTCTGCAGCGGGAAGGAGTCCTGCGCGGTGTGCGGCTTGAGGACGTCAGCATTCCGCGCGCCGGCCAGGGCTTCGCCTTCATCATGGACACCGCCCCGTGCGAGGGGGCCGAGGGTCTGGCCGACGGCGTCGACCTCCTCGTCACGGAATCCACCTTCAGTGATGACGACGCCGCTTTGGCGGCGCAGTACGCACACCTCACTGCCGGGCAGGCCGGGGATCTGGCCGCCAACGGTGGCGCCGGAACGCTGGTCCTCACCCACTTTTCCTCCCGGTACGGCGACGTGGAGTTCCTGGCCCAACAGGCACGGGCCCGCTCAGGAGGGACCGCCGTCGTACCTGCCAATGACCTGGACCGGATAAGCCTTCCCAAGCGGCAGCGGCCGCCGTCCTGACCTGCGGCCAGAAGAAGCCTGCAGAAAAAGTAGAATTAACCAGACATGCAATGTTCCTACTTCGATGCCGCCCGCTGCCTCTCCTGCACCCACATGGGCAGGCCCTACGATGAGCAGCTGGCCGGCAAGCAGCTGCACTGCCAGACGCTCCTCTCCGACCACGCGTCCCTAGAGTGGCTGCCGCCTGTGGCGAGCCGCGAATCCGGCTTCCGCAACAAGGCCAAAATGGTGGTGGGCGGAACGGCCAAAAACCCCACTATCGGGATCCTTGACGCCGAGGGCCGCGGCGTGGACCTGCGCGAATGCGGCGTCTGCTCACCCGGGCTCCTCGCCTGCTTTGCGGTCCTGGCGGCCTTCATTAGCCGGGCACACCTGACGCCCTACGATGTCCCGCGGCGCAGCGGCGAGCTCAAGCACCTCATCATCACGGAGTCGCCCGACGGCGAGATCATGCTGCGTCTGGTCCTGCGTTCGGAAAAACTGGTGCCGCGCATCCGGCAGCACCTCCCCACCCTTCTGGCCGCCCTGCCGCAGGTGAAGGTTGTCTCGGTCAACCTGCACCCGGAACACAAGGCTGTCCTGGAAGGCGACCGCGAGATTCTGCTCACCGGGCAGTCCACGCTGCGGATGCGCGTCAATGACCTCGACCTCCACCTCCGGCCGGAGAGCTTCTTCCAGACGAACAGCGACATGGCGGCGGCGCTGTACCGGCAGGGACGCGAGTGGGTCAACGAACTGGCGCCGGCGTCGGTCTGGGACCTGTACTGCGGCGTCGGCGGTTTTGCCCTGCACTGCGCTGACCCATCCCGCGACGTCACCGGCATCGAAACCAGCCGCGAAGCCATCGTTTCGGCCAGACTCAGCAGCAACGAGGCAGGCCTGCAGCGCATGAACTTCCAGGCGGGCGACGCCACCGCCTTTGCTGTCGCCGCGGACCAGGCGCCCGAACTGGTTATCGTCAACCCGCCGCGGCGCGGCATCGGCAAGGAACTGTGCGGCTGGCTGGAATCGTCCTCCGTGCAGCACGTGGTGTACTCCAGTTGCAATGCACAGTCACTGGCCCGTGACCTGGCGGCGCTCCCCTCGTTCACCGCCCGACGGGCACGGGTGCTGGACATGTTCCCGCAGACCACACACTACGAAGTGATGGTGCTGCTCGAGCGGCCCTAGCCGGTCCGCATTCTTGATCCGAACATCGGCAAAAGTTTCTCCGGTCTTGAGGTCCCCGCGGGAAAGTGTCAGGTAAGCCGCGCAGCAAGGTCGCGGCACCGACCGATGGGCGGGGCATGCAGGGGACAGCAGCAGGCGGTGGGAAGTGACCGGCCCAGACGACATCCCTGTCCTGGACGCCGGTCCTCTGCAGGTCCTTTCCGCCGAAGTGGGCCCCGCTTTCGCAGAGGCCTTCATCGATGACTACCTGCAGATGTTGCCGGAGCGGGCGTCGAAGATCCTCCGCGCACTGGCCGGCGGTGACCCGCGGATGGCGGCTGACGCCGTCGTGAGCCTGAGGGCGACGTCGGCCATGGCGGGAGCGCTGCGGCTGGAGCGGTGCTGCAAGGAACTGGAATCACGCATCCGGCGCGGGCAGCGGCTGGAGCCCGACGCGGTCAGGGCAGTGCTGTACGCGAACATCCGGCTACTCGTGCGTGAAGCCGGACGCCAGGGGTACCTCCCGCAGTCCAGGCCCAAGGGCCAGGACTAAGGACGACGGCGGGTACCCGGCGCACCGGACCAAAATCCCCCGAATCCCCGACCTCCCGCGGACATAGAATCGTCGGACAAGATCGCCTGAAGAGCAGCCGACCGGCTGAACCGTTTACAGGAGGATTCGCATGAGCCGCACGAGCACCAGCCCACTCGCCCCAGTGGCCGCCACAGCAGCACAAACCATCTTCCGCGTGGGCCTGGGCGGTGTCCTCATTGCCCACGGCACCCAGAAGCTCTTCGGCTGGTTCGGTGGCGGCGGGATCGAGGGCACCAGCAAGGGCATGCACGCCATGGGGTTCCGGCCCGCGAAGCCCAGTGCGGTCCTCGCCGGCCTCGGCGAAGCGGGCGCCGGCCTGGCTCTGGCGCTTGGACTTGGCACTCCGGCCGCCGGGGCAGCTGCCGCGACCACCATGGGTGTTGCGGCCAGCGTGCACGCCCCCAACGGGTTTTTCGCCACCGAAGGCGGCCTTGAATACCCGGCCGTCCTGGGACTTGCCGCAGCATCCTTCACGATCGGAGGGCCGGGCAGCCTCTCCCTCGACTCCGTCACCGGCCACGTCCTGGACCGCCCCTGGATGCGGGCCGTGGCCCTGGCCGTCATTCCGACGGCCATTGCCATCCAGGTGTACCGCCGGCAAAAGGCCCTGGCCCACGACGCGTCCGGCCCGGACGCGAGCAGCACGGGCACGGACACAGGCAGCGCCGCGAGCGCGGACAGCACGAGCTCGGCGACCGAGGGTCAGCCAACCGTTAGACGTACTTCTTGAACCAGGCCAGTGTGTCGTTCCAGGCGGCAGTTGCCTGTTGCTCGTTGTAGCGTTCGCCGGTGTCGTTGTGGAAGGCGTGGTCGACGCCGGGATAGACCTTGAGCTGGTTGCGCACGCCCGTAGCCGCCAGGGCATCCCGGAGTTGCGGCATGGGGCCGGTGATCCGGTCGTCCAGTTCTGCGTAGACACCAAACACCGCAGGCTTGATGGACGGCACCCTGTCCAGATCGGGCGCCGGACCGTAGAAGGCCGACGTCGCTTTGAGGCCGGTTATCTCTACCGCCGACTGCCAGGTGATGCCCCCGCCGAAGCAGTAGCCGGTCATGGCAATGCGGTCCTGCTCCACGAAGTCCTGCTTCTGCAGGTAGTCGAATCCCGCGGCGAAGTCCGCAACGTGCCGCTGGGCGCCCGCCTGCGTCAAGGCTCCCGGAACGGCATCGCGGTCCAGGCTCGCGGTGCCGCCTTCCCTGCTCAGGAGGTCGATCGCCAGGGCCGCGTAGCCTTCCTTCGCGAAGCGCCGGGCCACGTCCTGGATATGGGGTGTCAGGCCGCGGTTCTCGTGGCAGACCAGGACGGCGGGGCCGGGCTTCCCGCCTTCGGGCCTGGCGAGGTACCCACTGATCTCGGTGCCGCCCGACGGGAACTTCACTGTCGACGTCGTAATTCCGGCCGCCCCCTCGGGGACGGACAGCGGGCTCTTCGCGCCCGGAACGGCGCCTCCGGAGGCGGTGCCGGTGGCGGAGCCCGACGTCGGGGTGGGAGTGGGCATGGGGTCGGTGCTGCGCGGAACTTCCTGGGGTGTGCACCCAACCAGGAGCATGGCGGCGGACGCGGCAGCCATGCTGCCGGTGATGAACGCGACCCGGCGTGTGAAGGTGTGCTGGCTCATGGCCCCGGCACGGTAGTCGTCGAAGAATTCCTCGATCAGGTACTTCTCAAACTTGCCAAGCTGGGTCATCACGGCCTCCTGGAGTTTTTGCCGCTTATCCTCCTCTGAACGCCAACGTCAGACAAGGCGCCGGCTGGCAACCCGCTGCCTGCTAGCCCTGTACGCCGCCTTTCAGGCCCTTGGCGTAGGCGGCCTGCCCCGCGTGCTGAAGGCAGTCCGCAATTGTGCTGACCAGCCGGACGCCGAAGGTGACCGGCGGGTCCCAGCGGGTATCGACGACGCGGTCAAGGTCGTCGTCGCTGAGCGTGCTTAGAACGTCCGTGGTCTGTCGGTGGACCGCCTCGTAGTACTCAGCGAGCAGCTCCCGCGGGGCCCTCACGGCGTCGACCTGGTCCGACGAATGGCCGTAGCCGGTGTCCCGTTCGGGAAGCGGCAGGCCGAATCTGCCGGCAAAGCCCTGCGAGGCCCAGACCTGTGGCAGCCCGGCTGCGGAGGCAACCTGCGTGTCCTCTATTCGACTGAGGTGCCAGATGAGCCAGGCAATGGAGTTGCCGTTACCGGCGGGCCGGCGGACCAGGCTCGCGTCGTCGAGCCCTTCGAGCGTGGCATCCACGATTTCGCGGATGCGGCCAAAGGCGTCCAGCAACAGGTCGTTGGTTTTCAAGGGGTCCCCTTACATTTGGCTGTGGGCGGCGACGGCAGGATCAGAACCGATGCGGGCACCGGCTTCAAGGGCTGTGATGTCGGCCATTTCGGCGGGTGTCAGTACGACGCCGACGGCCGCCAGGTTGTCCCCTCATCCGGCCGCTGTTGGCTGACTTGGGAATGACGATGCTGCCCTGGGCGAGGTGCCAGGCCAGCACAACCTGGGCAGGGGTGACGCCGTACTTGTCGGCTGCGGATGTCACCGCCGCAGCATCCAGATCAGCACCCTGGCCCAGGGGGCTGTACGCCTCCACGGCAATGCCCAGGGAGCGGCTCTTCGCCGCGAGTTCAGGCTGCTGGAAAGTGGGGTGCAGCTCAAACTGGTTGACCGCCGGAACAACGTCCGCCGACTGGAGGAGCGTATCCAGGTGCTCCGCCAGGAAGTTTGACACGCCGATCGCGCGGATCTCGCCGCTTGCATGCAGCTCCTCCATCGCTTTCCATGCCTCGGTGAAAAGGTTCCGGGACGGCACCGGCCAGTGGATCAGGTACAGGTCAACATAGTCGACGCCCAATTCACGGCGGCTGTTCCGGAAGGCTTCCCGGGCCGTGCCCTGCTCGCCGTTGCGCAGCTTGGTGGTGAGAAAGATGTCCTCACGGCGGATCCCAGAGGCAGCAATGGCGGCGCCGACGGCGGCCTCGTTGCCGTATGCCGCCGCGGTGTCGATGTGGCGATAGCCGGCTTCCAAGGCGTCCTCGACAATGCGCTGGGTCTCTTCCGGCGGAACCTGGAAGACACCGAAGCCAAGCTGCGGGATCTGGACACCATTGTTCAGGGTGACATTGGGTACGGCTTGGTGTGGCGTCATCAGATTCTTCCGTTGCTGGGGCGGGTCGTCCTAAGTATGCCTGCCACCGGGCCGGCAGCGGAGCAACCTAAGGGTGAGCGGGCCACCTGGACCATTGGTATGACTTCGGGAAGTCATGCGCCCAACACGGCCAGCGCAATAGCCCAGGTTGTTCTCTGCCGTTTCGGGCCCGCTCACAGATAGTGGCCCCGGGACCATTTCACATCACGACGCCGACCGGGCGCCAGCGGTTTTGGGCGCGGGACCATTCATCCCTCGGACGCCAGACAGATGGCGCCTTCCGGCGTGAACCAGCCGGGACTACGATTTTGCCTGTCGTACCCGCCAACCGGCACCGGTTCGGGAGGCCAGAGCACATAAGGGGAAGCGCGGTGAGCAGGGAGACCAGACAGAGCGGGCCGCATTGGCGGCGGGTGATGGCGGCTCTCGCCAACCGTGACGCGCGGACCGCCTACGCACAAATCGTGCTGGGAGCCGGTCCCGGCGCCGCTTCGTCGGCTCCGGCCGGCCAACGGCGCGACCGGGCCATCGCCGCCCTGCTCGACGCAGGCCTTGTGGAACGGACCGCCGGCAATGAACTGGAGGCTTCCGAGTCGATCTTCCGCGACCTTCTCACGCAGCAGCCCAAACGCCAGCCGCAGACTGGAGTGGCCCGGTTCATGCGTCTTGGCCGGATCGACAGGTATCCGGCCAACCAGGCAGAACGGCGGGAACTCCTGGCCTGGATCGCCGGCGAGACCTTCGAGCCGGGCGAGGAGCTCAGTGAACGGAAGGTCAACGAACGGCTCCTGAGCTACACCGACGATGTGGTGCTGCTGCGCCGGTACATGATCGATTTCGGGGTGCTGGAGCGGACGCCGTCGGGATCCTCCTACTTTCGCCCGAAAGACGGATAGGCTCAGTCGCCCCGCGCCTTGCGGGTGGCGGCATCGTTGGCCTTCTGGAGCGCCTCGACAAGTTCGTCCTTGTCCATCTTCGAACGTCCTTCGACGTTCAGTTCCTGGGCCAGCTTGTACAGGTGCTCCTTCGAGGCGTTCGCGTCCACGCCGCCCGTAGTGGGCGCCGATGAGTCCAGTCCCTCCGCCGCATGCTGATCAGAGGGGCCGCGCTTCTCCTTCGGTTCCCAGTGGTCGCCCACCTTTTCGTAGCTGTGCTTTAGGGATGCGAAGGCCGTCCGGGCAGCCCGGCTCTCGTCATTGTCATAGGACTCCAGCGCCGAATCGTAGGTCTTGGCGAAAGTGTCCTGGGCTTTCTGTTCCGAACGCTGCAGGGTCGAGGGAAGCTCTTCCTTGCGGGCGTGATCGTTCTTGCCAGTCTTGGGCATGCCACCCACGCTCCTTCATCAACAGACAAATCATGCAGATGGAACCAGCTTGGCACCGATGCTGAGCTTTCGCATGGGTCTTCCCGGTAGAGCCGTACATCAGTGCCTGGTGCTGGGCATCCTCTGGGTGCTAGGCATCCTCGGAATCCAGATCGAGGTCCGGGATGTCCAGCAGGCCCAGGTCCTCCAGCACTGTTGGGTCCTCGTAGGTGTTCGCAATGCACCGGACCAGGGCAGGCGGTACCCGGAAATGCGTGTCGATCGTCAGGATCCCCTGCCCGGCAAGTGCTTCCAGTTGGTTCATGGCCGCGGCCTTCAATGACTCGACTGTGGCCCTTTCCTCTGGCGACGCACCCGTCCGGGGGTCCAGCACAGTGTCCGTCCGCGGAGGATCCTCCGAGGCCGCTGCCAGCAGGATCGAGGCCACCGTTGCGGCAACGAGGACTTCCCACGGCTGCTCAGGGTCGTAGCCGAGCACGGAGGCCGCGAGGAACTGGTCGACGAAGAACACCAGTTCCTCCAGCCGGTCCGGGCCGTTGCCGGCCTGGAAGACGGCGGAGGCCGGCGAGGGCACCGCCTTCGTGGGGCCGACCGTGATGAGTTCAGTGCGGGCCAGCGCCTCCCACACCTGCGCCAGCAGCGGCACTTCATACATGCTGCGGACTGTCGGGACGGGCTTTTCCGAACCGTTTCCGGCGTGCGGGACCTCAGTCTGCTTGGGCCCGCCCCTGACCGTCAGTCCGACGCACGCCGCCGCCGCTTCGATGTCCTTCGTCCGGAGCGCGCCGGTTCCGGTCACCGGCTTGGCATCGCCGATCCACTGAAGCAGTGCCATCGTCCGCTGGACCAGCGGTAGTTCCGAGAAGACCTGCAGCGCGTCGTCGTCGGAAATGACCGGCACGTCAACGAGGCTAAAATCATTCGTCTCCCCCAGAAGCCCGTTGAGCAGGTCAAGGACGTCGGCGAGCTGTTCCGCTGAACCTGACCACCGGTCAGTGTCCCCGAGAAAGTCTACGAACCCGTGCACGGCGGCGATGACAAACTCACCATGGTCGTCCTCTTCGTCTATAGCAGTGGAAGCGAGGTCGGCAGCGAGAGCGTCCGCCAGGATCACAGGATCAAGGCGTGTCAGGTCAGCAGCGGCCACACGGTCCATGTAACGGCCCATAACGCTTTCTATGGCTGCCAGGCACTCGAGGGCGGTGGCAGCAGCACCCGGAGTACCGTCGTCGAACCACCGGACAAATGCCGGAGCGAGCGCGTCGATTGCCCGCCCGGCCCGGAAAGAGCTCAGGGAAGCGGGCGAAGAGCCGCGTGGGCCGGAGCTGCCCGCACCCGCGGACCCCTTGCGCTTGTTCCGGTTCCTGGTGTTCTTGCCCATGCTGCCCCTGACTATTGCGCGTTGGTTCTTACGACGACGGTACTTACCATTCGCGCGGCGTGCCACCAGGCGCGCTGCACTCATGGGCGTGCTCCTGGCCGCTAGGATTCCCGGGACACTCGGCGGTTCTGTCCCTGGTAGAGGCGGCGGTAGCTGGACGGGGTGGTGTTGAGCTCACGCATGAAGTGGAGGCGGAAGTTGGCGGCCGTTCCCAGGCCCGTTCTGGCCGCGACTGCCTGCACGGTCAGATCGGTTGTCTCCAGCAGACGGGACGCCTCGGCAATGCGCTGGCTGGTCAGCCAGCGCAGAGGTGTTGTTCCCGCGTCTGCCAGGAATTTGCGCGCGAAACTGCTCGGCGCCCAGCCGGCGTGGACGGCCATATCGACGACGGTCAGCGGCTCCGCCAGCTGCTGTCTGGCCCAGGCGCAAGTTTCTGCGAAGTGGGTTAGCGGCGCGGCAACGGGGCGTTCAATGAACTGCGCCTGCCCGCCCTCGCGGTGGGGGGCCACGACCATCCGCCGGGCGATGCGGTTTGCTGCCTCCGTGCCGTGGTCTTTGCGGACCAGATAAAGGCACAGATCGATGCCCGCCGCAACGCCGGCGCTGGTGCTGACACCGCCCTCGTCGATGTACAGCACCCCGGCGTCGACGGCGATCGCAGGGTGCAGCGTCTGGAGGCGCTGGGCATTTTTCCAGTGCGTTGTGGCGCGTTTCCCGTCAAGGAGGCCGGCAGCCGCCAACACGAAAGCCCCAGTGCAGACGGACACCACCCGGGCTCCCTTGGCCGCCGCCTCACGGAGTGCTTCGCAGACACTGGCCGGAGGGTCGTTGAGCGGGCTGAATCCGGGCACAACAATGGTGTCGGCTGACAGAAGGGCGTCGAGTCCCGCCGCGGCGTGGATGGCATACCTGGTTGTGGTCGGGACCAGGCCGGGTTCGGCGGCGCAGACACTGAAAGAGTACAGTTTCCGCTCGTCCTCATGGCCGAAAACCTGCGCTGGAATCGCAAGGTCAAAGGCGACGACGTCCGGCAATGCCAGTGCAACGACACGCGGGGGCCCGCCGCATCCTGCCGGCTTTCCGCCTGCGGGCCGGCCGGCTCTCACAGAGCCGGAAGCCGAACCACCGTGTCGCCGTACTGGACGGTGACTTCATCAGTCGGGTCAATGCCTTCAGGTGTCCGGATCACGTAGGTGCGTCCAACCCAGTCGCTGGTGCACACTGGCCCGCCTCTTGTGCCAATGCCGATTGTCATCCGGTGCTTATCCACGACCTCAAGCGACGAAGGATAAGCCGGGCAGCTGGAACTTCCGCCAATGACAATGGCAAACTTGCGGCCGCTTTCGAGCCAGCCCGCCAGGGGAAAGGGCAGCGTCGGGTCGCCAGCGCGGGGAGGAGGCGGTGCAGATGTAACAGCCTCCCTGGGGAGAAGCCCTTGGCTTTCCGATTCAACCTGCAATTCTGGTGATGACTCGGGCGGCGCTGCACAGGCCGCGATCATTAGTACAGCCGCGATCGACACCAGCCATGGCACCTTTCCCATGTCACGACGCTACGCCCATGCAACACTTCAATCCATGCCCTGAAGAGCCTGGCCCGGGCTTGCTCGGCTCCTGAAGGCCCCGAATCCGGCGATCCCGTTCCCGAGTGGGTGGGTCACTGCTCGACGCAAGGCGCCGGCGCACCGTTCCCCTCAATTTGGGGGTGGCGATCGCGTTTCCTGCCGGTCGACTCCCACTTTTTCCTAGGGCTCGACACAGACAGTGGGATCGTCCTGAAGTTGAAGGTTGGGGAGACCTCACTCAGGACAACCGGGCCCGATGCATTCCCCAGCTGCAGCGGGCACACGCCTAGTCCAGCCACGGTCTGAAGCAGGTCTCAAACATGCGCGATCAACAAAAAACTGGGGCGTTGACTCGCGCCAGGGCTACAAAGCTGTCCTCTCGGCGCCCGCTGCGGCGGCAACGCCGCCGCGTCTGGAGTGCCCTTCTGTCGGCAGCACTTGCATTCGCCGGGCTGTGCGTCAGCGGAGTCGCCGTCGCGGACGTCGGGACGATTGGCCACGATACGCTTCGGACCGGATGGGATAGCAACGAGAGCACGCTCTCGCCGTCGTCCGTCTCGTCCTCGAACTTCGGCAAGCTGTTCTCCACGGTGGTGGACGGGCAGGTCTACGCCCAGCCACTCGTGGTCGGCGGCACCGTGATTGCCGCGACGGAAAACAACGCCGTTTACGGGCTGGACAGTGTCACGGGGGCGACGAGGTGGCAGCGTTCCCTCGGGCCGGCATGGCCGGCGTCGACCGTGAGCTGCGGTGACCTCACGCCCAACATCGGAATCACGTCCACGCCGGTCTTCGACCCGGCGACAAACAGTGTCTTCCTGCTGGCGAAGACAAACGACGGAGCCAGCCCGCAGCTCCCGCACTGGTATATGCACTCCCTCGACCAGGCGACCGGGGCAGAGCGGCCCGGGTTCCCTGTCCTCATCAGCGGCGCCCCGACCAACGACCCGGCCCGCCCCTTCAATGCAATGACCGCCATGCAGCGGCCCGGACTGCTGCTTATGGACGGGGTGGTGTACGCGGGGTTCGCCAGCCACTGCGACTACACCCCATTCGTCGGCTACATCATCGGCGTGTCCACCAGCGGACGGCAGACAACGATGTGGGCCACGGAGTCAGGGAACGCCAACGCCGAGGGCGGGATCTGGCAGTCCGGCGGAGGACTGGTATCCGACGGTCCCGGTCAAATCCTGTTCGCCACCGGGAACGGCATCTCCCCGAAGGCTGGACCGGGCAACATGCCTCCCAGCACCCTGGCGGAATCGGTGGTCAGGGTCCAGGTGGGAAGTGACGGCAATCTGAGCCCAACGGACTTCTTCAGCCCTGCCAACAACCTCAAGCTGGACCAGAACGACACCGATCTGGGTTCCGGGGCCCCGATTGCCATTCCTGACGGCTATGGCACGGCCGAGCACCCGCACCTGCTGGTCCAGGTCGGCAAAGACGGTCACGTCTACCTGCTGGACCGGGACAATCTGGGCGGCATGGGGCAGGGGCCGGACGGGACCGATGCAGTCCTCGACGTGGCCGGACCGTACAACGGGGTCTGGGGACGGCCCGCATTCCTCGGGACGGCGGACGGCGGGTATCTCTACACCGTCGAGAACAGGGGGTTCCTGCGCGCGTTCAAGCTTGTGCCGAGCGCCGCGGGCGAGGTCAGGCTCGCCTCCGTCGGAACGTCCGCAGGCACCTTCGGGTACACGTCCGGCGCGCCCGCGGTGACCTCGTCCGGCACGGACGGGTCCTCCGCCCTTGTCTGGGCGGTCTACTCCACGGGCGGGCCCGGGCTGAACGCGGAACTGCGGGCCTACCGTGCCCTCCCGGATGCCACCGGGTCCCTTCAGCAGGTGTTCAGCGCCCCGATAGGGACAGCCGCCAAGTTCTCCTCGGTGGCCACCGACAACGGCCGGGTGTACGTCGGCACCCGCGACGGCCATATTCATGGCTTCGGCGCCCCGACAACTGCAGCCGTGGGCGCGACAGACACCGACCTGGGCACGGCCGAGGTGGGCGCCACCCACGCCGGCAACGTCACGATCACCGCCACCCGGGCGGTGTCGGTCAGTTCCGTCACAGCCGGGGCGCCGTTCGGGATCGGAACTTCGGCCGGCCTGACCGGGACGCTGCAGAGCGGCGAAAGCCTGACCGTACCGGTGACCTTCTCGCCGACGGCTCCCGGGCAGGCTGACGGCACGCTGACAGTTAAGACGGACGACGGTGAGACCGTGCTCCTGGGCATCCACGGCGTCGGCACCCGGGACGGCCTGGGCGCCACCCCGGCCGCGCTCCAGTTCACCGACGTGCCGACCCTGGCGAGCAACCGGCAAACTGTCAACATCGTCAACACCGGTGCCACCGTCGTCGAAATCACCGGCGTCACCCTGCCGGCCAGCGCGGAGCTGAGCGTCGACGCGGCCACGCTGCCGGTGGTGGGCCAGCAGATCCAGCCCCTCGCCTCGGTTCCGGTGTCTGTGATGTTCAGCCCCACGACGGCGGACCCGGTGGCCGACTCCCTGGTCATCGCCAGTGACCGCGGTTCCGTGACCGTGCCGCTCGCCGCGACCGCCGTGTCCGGGGCGGCGCACCTTGAGATGCCGCCCGCGCTGGACTTCGGGGACGTCCCGGTGGGAACATCGGCCACGGCGGATTTCACCATAGACAACACGGGCAATATCCCGATGACGATCACCAAGGCGAAGGCGCCGCAGGGTGTCTTCTCGACCACCACGCCCATCTCCGAGGGCCTCATCATCCCGCCGGGGGAGTCTGCCTTCCAGAGCGTGACCTTCACGCCGGCGGCGCTGGGGCAGGCCGGCACGCTGGACACGTTCTACCTGATCACCACGGATGACGGCCAGGGCGAGCTGAAGGTCATGCTCACTGGCAACGGCATCGACGACCCAATCGCAGTCAAGGCACAACAGATCGGCGCCGGCCGCCCCTCGTCGTCCCTCGGGCGGGCGCTCACCGGGCAGTACGTCGTTGCGGATGGAAAGTGCCAGGATTTTGTCACCGGGGTGATCTGCTGGTCGCCGGCCACAGGTGCACATGAGGTCCATGCCGCGGTCTACACCAGCTACAAGGCCGCGGGCGGCGCCGCGGGCATGCTCGGTTTCCCGACCACCGACGTGAAGATCACCCCGGACGGGGTGGGGCGGTACAGCCACTTCTCCGGGGCGGGCGGGGCGTCGATCTACTGGTCGCCGAAGAGCGGTGCGCATGAGGTGCACGGTGAGATCCGGGTCAAGTGGGCGTCGCTGGGCTGGGAGAAGGGCGTGCTCGGCTATCCGACCACCGACGTGGCGGCAACCGCGGACGGGCTGGATCAGCACAGCGACTTCTCCGGTTCGGGTGGAGCCTCAATCTACTGGTCGCCCAAGACAGGCGCGCATGAGATCCACGGTGCGATCCGGACCAAATGGGCGGCCCTGGGCTCGGAGAAAGGCCCGCTCGGCTACCCAACCACCGACGAGAAGACCACGCCGGACGCGGTGGGCCGCTACACCGACTTCTCCGGTTCGGGCGGAGCCTCAATCTACTGGTCGCCCAAGACAGGAGCGCATGAGATCCACGGTGCGATCCGGACCAAATGGGCGGCCCTGGGCTCGGAGAAAGGCCCGCTCGGCTACCCAACCACCGACGAGAAAGCCACGCCGGATCGGATCGGCCGCTACACCGACTTCTCCGGTTCGGGCGGAGCCTCAATCTACTGGTCGCCCAAGACAGGCGCGCATGAGATCCACGGTGCGATCCGGACCAAATGGGCGGCCCTGGGCTCGGAGAAAGGCCCGCTCGGCTACCCAACCACCGACGAGAAAGCCACGCCGGATCGGATCGGCCGGTTCACCCACTTCTCCGGTTCGGGCGGGGCCTCAATCTACTGGTCGCCCAAGACAGGCGCGCATGAGATCCACGGTGCGATCCGGACCAAATGGGCGGCCCTGGGCTCGGAGAAAGGCCCGCTCGGCTACCCAACCACCGACGAGAAAGCCACGCCGGATCGGATCGGCCGGTTCACCCACTTCTCCGGTTCGGGCGGGGCCTCAATCTACTGGTCGCCCAAGACAGGCGCGCATGAGATCCATGGTGCGATCCGGGCCAAGTGGGCATCACTGGGCTGGGAGAAGGGCCGGCTCGGATATCCAGTCACAGACGAGTACTCGGTCCCTGTGGGCCGGGCATCGGATTTCCGCGGCGGTCGGCTGGTCTGGACGGCGCGGACAGGAGTAGTTAGCGGATAGCGTTGGCGCTCAGGAAGGCCAATTTCTCCGAGTGAAGGACCGGTCCTCATCAGAGCAGTGTTGATTGAGACCCAAAAAATGGCGGCCCCCCGCTGCCCTATTCGGGAAGCGGGGGCCGCAGGAGGACGTAAAAGAAGGAAAGAAGAAAAGATGTGAGATGTTGATCTACTTGGAAGAACTTCCAGCAACGTATCAGTGGAATCCGGCGGGGCACTTGTCCTGAGAGCTGGCGCGAAGTGGCCCGTCTAATTGGAAGTTTGTGGCGCCGGCTCCGTAGTTTTGCCGTATCGGTCACGGTGCAGTTCGGAGCTAGAGATAGATACCTACCCCTTTCGGTACAGATCTTGGTGACCCCTTCAGGACCAGAGTTCGCTCTTTTGATGCCGGGCCGTTCGGCTCCCGTCGTGGCGCCAGGGATGCCGCGTTGAAACGCCTCGTAGACACCGACGTGCCCGGCGTGGAGTTCGCTGTCGCCGTCGTCACCAAGCTGGACCAGGAGCGGTCACTGGAACGCCACTTGGTCACCTCGCCCCGCGCAACAAGGTCGGCTACGCACTGGCACCCTCAGCTCCGACGGTGCGATGGCTCCCGTTGAAGCGTAGGGCTCTGAAGTCACGTGTGCGGGGGTCCGGCGACGGTCACCGGCTCTCCACGTGCTCCGCCTCTGTGAGAGATGAAGAAGACCCCCGCCCAAGGGCCGAGGTCTTCTATTAGGTGGTATGCAGGCGGGTCAGGAACCGAACGCAGCCTTGTACTGAGTGTTTACGCTCGGGCTCAGCTTGCCGCTGACGCGCAGCAGCGTGGTCCCCTTGAGGTGGTGCCATTCGGTGCCGAATGCCGGCCCCATCTCCTTGAGCACGCCCAGGATGTACTCGGAGCGTGTCTTCGCGTCGGCTGCCGTTTCGAAGACCTCCACTGTGGCCCCTCCATCGACGCCTGTCTCCCCCGGTGTTGCACCCGAGTCGGCAATCCAGGCTGCGGACGTGTATTGGCCAGGACGGCCCAGGAGCTTGTTGGAGTCCAATGCCTCAGTGACGGTCGTGATCTTGGTGACGCTGGGAACCTTTGGCTTCAGTGCAGTGGCGATTGATGTCGCGTCGGTGGCCACTGTGGGCGTAGGTGTCGGAGTCGGCGTAGCGACAGCTGCTGTCGTGGTCGCCGGAGCGGCAGCCGAGGAAGTACCGGGCGAGGCGGAGCCGGTGGACTGGGTGGAGGGCGCCGAGCAGCCAGCAAGAAGTACTGCCGAGCCGCGCGCCGAGGCAGATGAGGCCAGATGGCAGGGGCGTCTGACGGCACTGATCGCCTACCGGGCGGCGGGTCACGACTGGCCGAGGCACAAGGCCACCATCACCGGAGAAGAGCACGAACTTGGTGTCTGGCTGCACACCCAGCGGTTCAAGCAGCGCCGCGGCGAGCTCGAGCTGGGGAGGGCTGACGCCTTGGACGCTGGCGTGCCGGGGTGGCGGGCAGGGAGGCCGCGCGGCCGACAGCCCCTAGGCAGATCCTGACTCCTGCCGGAGGTCGCGGCGTCTGTCCAGGCGGTGCTTGTAACCGGAGCTCGAAGGGCTCGCTCAAGCCGGTGGCGCCCAGCTCTGCAGCTCGACGGCGTTGCCCTCGGGATCGGTGACGTAGCACCAGGTGACCCGGCGCCCGTCGGCTGTCGTGAGGGTGACGACCTCGCCGACCGCGCTCCCGCCCTCATCGAGGACGCGGCGTCGAGCGGTGTGGACGTCCGCGACCGCGAAGGCGATGTGGCGGAAGCCCGGCCGGTCAATGCCCCCTTCCGACGCTCCGTCCGTCGTGGCGAACGTGTAGATCTCGAGCGTCGGGCCGTCATCGCCATGCCCGGGCAGCCGCAGATGCACGCCCTGGAGGGCGGCTTTCGGCACGGCGGTGCCCCGCTCGAGGTCGGGCCCCGAGTAGTCGCGCTCCGGCGGAACCGGCGTGCATCCGAAGAGTCGCACGTACCAGTCGGAGAGGCGGCGCCAGTCGCGCGCGATCAGATTCGTGTGCCCGTATCGTGCGCCATCGATGGGTCCACTTGCGTCACCAGTCATGGACGCATCGTACCCAGTGCGGGCCCAGAATGAACCGATGCAGACGGCCGCTGTGATCCTGGCCGCGGGCTTGCCGACAATGAAACGCTGCAGTGTTGACGAGACGCTGGATGCATGCCAACGTTGCGTCATGTCCACAGGAACTGTGCGCATCGCTGCCATCCAGGCCACCCCGGTAATCCTCGATGCGGAGGCATCGGTGTCAAAGGCGCTCCATCTCCTGAACGAGGCATCAGACCAGGGCGTGAAGCTCGCGGTTTTTCCTGAAACGTTCATCCCCCTGTACCCGTCCGGGGCATGGGCTTACCAAGCGGCCCGGTTCGACGGATTTGATGAGATGTGGACCCGTCTCTGGGCCAACTCTGTCGACGTCCCCGGCCCCCAAATCGACCGTTTCATCAAGGCATGTGCCGAGCACGACATCTACTGCGTGCTTGGAGTGAACGAACGGGAATCTGCTAGGCCCGGAAGTCTCTACAACACAATGATCTTGCTTGGTCCTGAGGGTTTGCTCTGGAAACATCGCAAGTTGATGCCCACGATGCACGAACGCCTTTTCCACGGCGTCGGTTACGGACAGGACCTGAATGTCATCGATACTCCAGTCGGGAGGGTTGGCGGCCTCATCTGTTGGGAGAACCGCATGCCTCTTGCTCGATATGAGATCTATCGTCAAGGCGTGCAGATCTGGGCGGCTCCGACGGCCGATGACTCTGAGGGCTGGATCTCCACGATGAGTCACATAGCGATCGAATCCGGCGCGTTCGTGGTCTCGGCCCCTCAATACATCCCTCGGTCTGCGTTTCCCGATGACTTCCCGGTTCAGTTGCCAGACGATGGTAAGGCGCTCGGACGAGGTGGAGCGGCGATCTTCGAGCCACTTAACGGCCGTGCCATAGCAGGTCCTCTCTATGATCAGGAAGGGATCGTTGTCGCAGACGTCGACCTTGGTCGCTCCATGACCGCGAAGCGAATTTTCGACGTCGTGGGGCACTACAGTCGTGAAGACGTCCTCTACCCGCCGGCCCCAACCAACCACGCTACGGATGGCCCAGCATTTGGGTCGCGGACTCGACCTCCCCTTGGGAACTAGGGCCGAAGCCGCCCCCAAAAGCTGAACCGGTAGCGGAGCTCGGCGAACTGCAACTGCGTAGCAGTTTCGAGATCCCGCTGCGTTCTGCGACGGCGCTCGACCCACGCTCCCAATCCGACGCCGGTGCCGAGCAGGCCCCACCTATTCGGAGCAAGTTGGTCCAACGGTCAACTTGCTCCGAAGTGGGTCAACTTGATCGGAAAAATCCCATCTAGTTCCGAATCTCACAGCCGATTTGGAAGACTACCAACTAGACGATGCGTTTCTTCCAAATGGGAGCGGTTCTCCCACTTAGATCGACATCTCACAAAAGACTAGAAGTCCCAGTCCTCGTCCTCGGTGTTGACCGCCTTGCCAATGACGTACGAGGAGCCCGACCCCGAGAAGAAGTCGTGGTTCTCATCGGCGTTCGGCGACAGGGCCGACAGGATCGCCGGGTTCACGTCGGTGACGGAGGCCGGGAACATGGCCTCGTAGCCCAGGTTCATCAGGGCCTTGTTGGCGTTGTAGTGCAGGAACTTCTTGACGTCCTCGGCCAGGCCGACGCCGTCGTAGAGGTCGTGCGTGTACTGGACTTCGTTTTCGTACAGCTCGAAGAGCAGCTCGAAGGTGTAGTCCTTGATCTCCTGCCGGCGTGCCTCGGAAACCCTCTCCAGGCCCTTCTGGAACTTATAGCCGATGTAGTAGCCGTGCACGGCCTCATCGCGGATGATCAGGCGGATCAGGTCGGCCGTGTTCGTCAGCTTGGCGCGCGAGGACCAGTACATCGGCAGGTAGAAGCCGGAGTAGAACAGGAAGCTCTCCAGCAGCGTGGAGGCCACCTTGCGCTTCAGGGGGTCGTCGCCCTGGTAGTAGTCCATGACGATCTGGGCCTTCTTCTGAAGGTTCTCGTTCTCGGTGGACCAGCGGAAGGCGTCGTCGATCTCCTTGGTGGAGCACAGGGTGGAGAAGATCGAGGAGTAGCTCTTGGCGTGCACAGCCTCCATGAAGGCGATGTTGGTGTACACGGCCTCTTCGTGCGGGGTAAGCGCGTCCGGGATCAGGCTGACGGCGCCGACGGTGCCCTGGATGGTGTCCAGCAGCGTCAGGCCGGTGAACACGCGCATGGTCAGCTGCTGTTCGGCCGGGGTCAGCGTGTTCCACGACTGGACGTCATTGGACAGCGGCACCTTCTCCGGCAACCAGAAGTTGTTGACGAGGCGGTTCCAGACCTCTACGTCCTTGTCGTCCTGGATGCGGTTCCAGTTGATGGCCTCGACGTGGCTCAGCAGCTTGACCTTCTCGGTCATGTCATCCCCTAAAAAGTTGGGTGGGTTCTTACTTAAAGCGTACGACGGCGGGCGGACACCCGCCGTCGTACGCGTCCCTCGGTCTCGACAGGCTCGACCAGCGGGTTACAGCATGCAGCTGACGCAGCCCTCAACCTCCGTCCCTTCCAGCGCGAGCTGGCGGAGACGGATGTAGTAGATGGTCTTGATGCCCTTGCGCCAGGCGTAGATCTGGGCCTTGTTGATGTCTCGGGTGGTGGCGGTGTCCTTGAAGAACAGCGTCAGCGACAGGCCCTGGTCCACGTGCTGCGTGGCCGCGGCGTAGGTGTCGATGATCTTCTCGTAGCCGATCTCGTACGCATCCTGGTAGTACTCCAGGTTGTCGTTCGTCAGGTACGGCGCCGGGTAGTACACCCGGCCGATCTTGCCTTCCTTGCGGATCTCAATCTTGGACGCCACCGGGTGGATCGAGGAGGTGGAGTTGTTGATGTAGGAGATCGAACCGGTCGGCGGAACGGCCTGCAGGTTCTGGTTATAGATGCCGTGCTCCACGACGGAGGCCTTCAGTTCGCGCCAGTCATCCTGCGTGGGGATGTGCACGTCCTTGAAGAGCTCCCTGACCTTCTCGGTCTGCGGCACCCACTCCTGCTCCGTGTACTTGTCGAAGAACTCACCCGAGGCGTACTTGGACTTCTCGAAGCCGCCGAACATCTGCCCGGTCTCGATGGCAAGCAGGTTCGACGCGCGGACGGCGTGGAACACCACGGAATAGAAGTAGATGTTAGTGAAGTCCAGGCCCTCTTCGGAGCCATAGTGGACCCGCTCCCGCGCCAGGTAGCCGTGCAGATTCATCTGGCCCAGGCCGATGGCATGCGACTGGTCGTTGCCGCGGGCGATGGACGGCACCGAGGTGATGTTGGACATGTCCGAGACCGCGGAGAGCGAACGGATGGCCGTCTCGATGGTCAGGCCGAAGTCCGGCGAATCCATCGTCTTCGCGATGTTCAGGGAGCCCAGGTTGCAGGAGATGTCCTTGCCGGTCTCGTCGTAGGACAGGTCATCGTGGTACGTCGTGGGCTGCGAGACCTGGAGGATCTCCGAGCAGAGGTTGGACATGATGATCTTGCCGTCGATCGGGTTTTCCCGGTTAACGGTGTCCTCGAACATGATGTACGGGTAGCCGGATTCGAACTGGATCTCGGCGAGGGTCTGGAAGAACTCGCGCGCCTTGATCTTGGTCTTCTTGATCCGGGAATCGTCCACCATCTCGTAGTACTTCTCGGTGACCGAGACGTCGGAGAACGGCATCCCGTAGACGCGTTCGACGTCGTACGGCGAGAACAGGTACATGTCCTCGTCCTTCTTGGCCAGCTCGAAGGTGATGTCCGGGATGACGACGCCGAGCGAGAGGGTCTTGATGCGGATCTTCTCGTCCGCGTTCTCACGCTTGGTGTCCAGGAACCGGTAGATGTCCGGGTGGTGGGCGTGCAGGTACACGGCACCGGCGCCCTGGCGGGCACCGAGCTGGTTGGCGTAGGAGAAGCTGTCTTCGAGGAGCTTCATCACGGGGATGACGCCGGAGGACTGGTTCTCGATCTGCTTGATCGGCGCACCGACTTCGCGGATGTTGGTCAGCGCGAACGCCACACCGCCGCCGCGCTTGGACAGCTGCAGCGCGGAGTTGATGGAGCGGCCGATCGACTCCATGTTGTCCTCGATGCGGAGCAGGAAGCAGGAGACCAGCTCGCCGCGCTGCTTCTTGCCGGCGTTCAGGAACGTCGGGGTGGCCGGCTGGAAGCGGCCCTCGATGATTTCGTCCACCATCTGCAGGGCAAGCTGCTCGTTGCCACGGGCCAGGTGCAGTGCGACCATGCACACGCGGTCCTCGTAGCGCTCCAGGAAGCGCTTGCCGTCGAACGTCTTCAGCGTGTAGGACGTGTAGAACTTGAAGGCGCCCAGGAAGGTCTCGAAGCGGAACTTCTTCTTGTAGGCGCGGTTGAACAGGTCACGGATGAAGTTCATCGTGTACTGGTCGAGGGTTTCGCGCTCGTAGTACTGGTTCTTCACCAGGTAGTCGAGCTTCTCCTCGAGGTCATGGAAGAAGACCGTGTTGTTGTTCACGTGCTGCAGGAAGTACTGGTGCGCAGCCTCGCGGTCAGCCTCGAACTGGATCTCGCCGTTCGGACCGTACAGGTTCAGCATTGCGTTCAGCTCGTGGTAGCCCAGGCCCTTATAGGCAGTGGGGAGCGCCGGCTTCTCCTGCTTTTCAACAGCCGTGTCCATGGACGCGTCCTTTCCTTCGGGCCTGGTTACTTCTGTGTCTGCGACAGTCGTGTCCAAAACTCTTCCAATCCTTCTTGTACACGGGAGACGTCTTCCGGCGTGCCCATGAGTTCGAACCTGTATAGGTGGGGGACCTTGCACTTGGCGGCGATGATGTCGCCTGCCATGCAGTAGTTGTCCCCGAAATTCGTGTTTCCGGCCCCGATGACGCCACGGATCAGGCGCCGGTTATCCGGGTTGTTCAGGAACCTGATGACCTGCTTCGGCACCGAACCCTCGCCGCCTGTCCCGCCGTAGGTGGGGACCACGAGCACAAACGGCTCACAGGCAACGAGGGGTTCATCCTTCGCATGCAGGGGGATCCTGGCGGCGTCCGCACCAAGCTTGCCGATGAAGCGCCTGGTGTTCTCGGAGGCCGAGGAAAAGTAGATGAGGCGGCTGCGGGTCTGGTTCACGGGCGGTGTCTGACTGACGGGCGTCGTGTCCGCAGCACGGGCTGCGGCCGGCGCATCGGCAAGTGCCGGCGCGGCCATGTGAGTCACCTCATCTACTTGGGAATTCTCTGCCGGAAACGGCGTGGGCGCAGCCTTAGGCCACGGAAGCGGACGCGCTGAGCGCCAGCTCTTCGATCTTGTCCGGACGGAAACCGGACCAGTGGTCCTGGTCCGTGACGACGACCGGTGCCTGCATGTAGCCGAGCGACTTCAGGCGCTCAAGGGCGTCCGCGTCCTGGGAGATGTCCACGCTCTGGTAGGCGATGCCCTTCTTGTCCAGCGCACGGTAGGTGGCGTTGCACTGTACGCAGGCCGGCTTGGTGTAAACCGTAACGGTCATGGTTCCTGTCCCCTTTGTTGAAGTCACTGCTGCTGCACTCTTCTGAGACCTTGCTGGTGTCTCTGTCTTTAAATCTCTGGCATCGTAGCGGTGGACTCTGCCCGGACCTTACCGTCCAGTACTGGCTGCGCCGGTCTCCCGCTCAATCTGTATGTCGATACTACATGTAGTGCGCGGCCCCGGATGGGACCCCAAGATGATGTATTACAAGTATGTCATTTAATGCACTTTTAATCCACAGGCCAAGGCCCTCAAAATGTCCGGATTTCCGGCTTTTTGGCGGACGCAATCCACACCCTGTGGAGTAGTTAGACACATTTAAACGCCAGCGTGTCGTCCCGCAGGCGGCGTGTCGCGGCACCCCGTCCGGCACCTTTTGAGTGGCCCGGAACACAGCAGCGAGGGCCCTGAAGCGCGCTTCGGGGCCCGCACTGTGATTAAGCAAACGCCGAACTAGAGTTGAGCCTCCCGGCGGTCCAGGACGATCTGCTGCACGTCCAGGTATCCGGACTGGAAGCCGGCCCGCGAGTAGCAGAGGTAGAACAGCCACATCCGCTGGAAGACCTCATCGAATCCGAGCTCGCGCACTTCCTGCCCACGCTGCAGGAACCGCTCCTCCCACAGCCGCAGGGTGGCCGCGTAGTGGTCGCCCATCCCCCGGCGCTCACGCACCCGGAGGGTGGTGTGCTGCTCCGCGACGCTCTCGATCGCCCGCACGGACGGCAGGAACCCGCCCGGGAAGATGTACTTGTGCACCCAGGTGTAGGCGTTGCGGGTGGCGAGCATCCGTCCGTGCGGCATGGTGATGGCCTGGATGGCAACCTTGCCGCCGGGTGCCAGCACCCGGTCGATGGTCTGGAAATAAACGGGCCAGTATTCGTAGCCCACCGCTTCGATCATCTCCACGGAGACGACGGCGTCGTACTCGCCTTCCACGGCGCGGTAGTCCTGCAGTCCCACCGTGACCTGGCCGGAGAAGCCGGCTTCCTCGATCCGCTGCTGCGCGAGCGCCTGCTGTTCGCTGGAGAGGGTGACCGAATGCACGGTGGCACCACGGGCTGCGGCCCGCAGGGCAAGTTCGCCCCAGCCGGTGCCGATCTCAAGCAGCCGGGTGCCCTCCCCCACGCCGGCCTTGTCCAGCAGCCTGTCGATCTTGGCCTGCTGAGCTCCGGCCAGGGCATCCCAGCCCGCCTCTGCCAGCTGGCCGGCCGAGGCCGGGAACAGGGCCCCGGAGTAGCTCATGGTGCTGTCGAGGAAGTTGGCGAACAGCTCGTTGGAGAGGTCGTAGTGCCGGGAGATGTTGCCGCGGGTGTTCTGCTCGGTGTTGCGCTCCTGCCGGGGTGCCCTTGGCAGGTACAGGCTCCGGAGTTTCTGCAGGGGCACGGGGATGAGCGTGTCCACCGAGGAGGCAAAGACCTCGAGGACGCCGGCGAGGTCTGACGCTTCCCAGTCCCCCGCCATGAAGGACTCCCCCAGCCCGATCAGCCCGTTGTCGCCGATCCGGAGTGCGAAGTCCTCCGGATGCACCATGATCATCACCGGCTCGTCCGGGCCGCCGGTGCCCAGCACCGTCCCGTCGGCGTATTCCACCCGGAGCGGCAGGCGGCGGACCGCCGCCCGGAACAGCGCATCGGCTGCCGTGCCGGCCACCTGCGACTTTATCCCCCCAGGCGGACGGGCGACGCCGGGCCACACCTCCGCGTCGATGGCCGCCGGCGCCGGCGGCACACGGAAGGCCCCGCCGGGCGTGTGTCCCTGGCGTGAAGAATCCGTGTAAGCGGGATTGGTGTATGCCGGTTCTGTGAGAGTCACGAGATGGCCTCCTGTGCTCGGTGGTCGGGACGGTTGGTGATGGGCAGCCCGCGGGCCCAGAGTTTGATTCCCTGCCAGTGGATCTGCAGGACAACGCGGAGCGGCGCCAGCGGAACCGCAGCCGCAGCAGCCAGGATGCTGCGGGCTGTGGCGCGCCGCCGGTCGCCGGTCATCGTGGCAGTGAAGGGCTTCCGTCCGGCGCGCTCCAGCACTACTGCCACGGCGAGTTTGCCCGCAGGTTCGGGCAGGCTCAGCCGGTAGCTGCCGTCCACCCCGTTGAACGGGGAAACGAAGAATCCCTTGTCCGTCTAGGCGCGGCCGGTGGCATCCGGGCGCAGGAGGTAGCAGTGCCGTTCGCCATAGGTGTTGTGGACCTCAGCGATGACAGAGCGCAGGGCTCCGTCAAGTCCGTGGCACCAGAAGATGCTGATCGGGTTGAAGACGTGGCCCAGGACCCTGGCGTTGGCCAGCATGGTGACCTTGCCGCCGTCGTTCTCTTCGCCGTTCACGGCGAAGAAGCGGTCCACGTTCTCGCGGATGCTCGCCGCGGGATCCCCCAGGTGGTCCTGCGCGTGGAATCCGGCGAGGGGCCGCAGCCACCAGGGCAGTTGCGGCAGGTCATCCAGGTCGACGTACCAGCTGTAGCTGCGGTAGGTGAAGGCGTTCCTCAGCGGATCCTGCCGCACATGGCGGATGCTGGTCCGGTAGATGGCCGCGGTCATGGCACGAGCTCCGCGGCCTGTCCGGCATCGGATGCAGCGGGCTCCGGCACCCGAACGAAGGGGTCCTCCCACTCGCGGCCCAGTTGAGCGGCTGCCCGCACACCGGAGGCGGCGCCGTCCTCGTGGAAGCCCCAGCCCTGGTAGGCGCCCGCGAAGGCCAGCCGGTGGTCGCCCAGTTCCCCAAGGCGTTCCTGGGCGGCCACGGATTCGGGCGTGTACCGGGGGTGCTCGTACACGAGGTCCTGCAGCACTGAGTCCGGTTCGATGAGTTCCGATTCGCCGAGGCTCACGATGTAGCTGCCGCCGTCGTCGGGGTTGAGGCGCTGCAGTCGGGTCAGGTCGTAGCTGACCAGCACGTGCCCGGGGCGGGCGGCACAGGACGGCAGCCGGTAGTTCCACGACGCACGCGCGGCGCCGCTGCGCGGCAGCACCGCCGGATCGCGGTGGAACTTGATGTGGTTGACGGAATACGGGATGTTCCCCAGGACCTGGACCTCCGCCGGCGTCGGTTCAGCCATCATGGCGAGCGCCTCGCGGGGGTGGGCGGCGATAACCGCGGCGTCGAAGTGCTCGGTTCCGGCCGCCGTCGTAATTTCCACTCCGGTTGGGGTCCGGCGCACGGCGAGCACAGGGCTGCCGAGGCGGACATCCTGGAGACCTCCGACCACACGATCAACGTAGCGCCGGGATCCGCCCTTCACTGTTTTCCACTGCGGCGAGCCCTTGATGCCGAGCATGCCATGGTGTTCGAGGAAGGTGAAGAGGTACCGGGCGGGGTAGGCCAGGGCGGTGGTGGGGTCGCAGGACCAGACCGCGCTGACCACCGGCGCCATGAAGTGCGAGGTGAAGTAATCGCTGAAGCGTTCACGTTCGAGGAACTCGCCCAGCGTTTCCTCCGGTCCCCCGCCGGCCGCAGAGCTGGCCAGCACCGCCCGTGCTTTCCGCCAAAACCGCAGGATCTCGGCAAGCATCAGCAGGAACCGGGGCCGTGCAAGGTTGGCAGGCCTGGCAAAGACACCCGAAGCGCCCTTGGCGCCGGCATACTCCAGGCCGCAGCCGTCGCAGCGGATGCTCATGCTCATGTCCGAATCCTGCGTCTCCACGCCCAGCTCGGCGAACAGCCGGATGAGGTTCGGGTAGGTGCGGTTGTTGTGCACAATGAAGCCGGTGTCCACGGCGAGGCTCCCCGACTCCTGCCGCACGTCGTGCGTGTGGGCATGCCCCCCCGGCCGGGAATCCGCCTCGAAAAGGGTCACGTGGTCCCGGCGGCTGAGGATATGCGCGGCCGTCAGCCCCGCCACCCCGCTTCCGACGACGGCGACGTGCCGCCTTTCGCCTCCACTCCGTGCTGGGCTCGGTGACAATCTTTGCTCCTCCGCTGAACAGTTGCCCCTGAATTGGGTAGTCAACGGCTATTCGGAGCTGCCAGGAGTGCCGGATGGGTGCGGCGTCTTTTTCTTGTCCGACAGCACCCGCAGTAAGGTTGGCTGGTGGTCAACCCCGTGCATTTAAGGACGCTCCTTGAGGTGACGCGGCTCGGTTCCTTCGCGGCCGCGGCGACCCGGCTTGGCTACACCGCCTCGGCGGTGTCCCAGCAGATGTCTGCCCTGGAGCGGGACACCGGCGTCCGCCTGTTCCAGCGCTCCGCCCGGAGCGTTGTTCCCACCGACGCTGCGATGGTGATGGCGCGCCACGCGGCCAAAGTCCTCACCGACATCGAGGCGCTGATGGCCGCGGCCTCTAAAACGCAGGACACCACCACCCAGGAGCTCCGGCTGGGTATCTTCCCGAGCCTGGCCACCTACGTCCTGCCGCGGATCCTGCGCAGTCCCGCATGGAAGAACCTGGGCATCGACCTGAAAGTTTCCGTCGCGGAACCGGCCCAGACCATCCAGGGTCTGCGCACCGGCGGCGACACCGATGTGGCGCTCGTGTACCAGGTGGGGCAGTCCGGGCTCGCCTGGCCGCACACCATCAACCGGCAGTGGATCGGCGACGACAACTTCCGCGTGGTCCTGCCCGCCGGGTGGGGATTCCGCACCGACGCGAAGGTGGCTGCGGACCATCTTTCGGACATGCCATGGATCATGCACCATCCCGGCACGAGCGATGCCACCGTCATTGAGCGGCTCTTCGCCGGCTGCAACCTGCACCCCCGCGTGGTGGCCTACAGCGACGACTTCCATGCCAGCCTTGAGATGGCCGCCGCCGGGCTGGGGGCAGCACTGGTGCCGGAACTTGCGCTGCTCCACCGCCCGGCCGGCGTCGTGGTGCTGGACGTCCCGGAGATCCGGCTGGCCCGCAACGTCTTCGCACTGCTCATCAATGACAAGAAGACGGCCCGCGTGCAGCTGTTCGTGGACCTGCTGGCGGAAACGATGGGCGGCCTGGGGCGCTCAGTTAAATGATCCCCGAAGCTGGAATGCTCTGCTTTTCGGGTCTATGTTGAAGATATGACCACCAAGGTAGCGAGCCAGCACTTCGGAGTAATCGAGCTGAACCACGGCAGGGACCATAACGTTGCCGCGGAGCATGAGCTGGCCGGACAACGCCTTGAGCTCGACCTGAACATCAACGCCCATGACCACTTCGACGAAGCGGCCATGCATAAGGTGGACTACCGCCTCCGGTATCTCCCCGAGCTCGTGGACGAGGTCAGGGAAATGATTGCCGAGGAGCTCGAGCAGGAAGGCACCAGCCCGCAGGAATACCTCCGCTTTCACTGCAACGCCATTAAAGACGAGTACCTGCAGAAAATCTTCGGCGTGAAGGACAAGAGCCAGCTCACCAATGCGGTGTTCCTCAAGGCCCTGAAACTCGGCCACGTCGGAATCTACCCCGGCCAGCCCGAACGCTACTTTGTACTGGACTTCACCCTGGGCGAGCACTTCACGGACGAGGTCCTGGTGGCCTCCGCGGACGAGGACGGCGTCGTCGATGACGAGATCGTCTGGGAATCCTGAACTGGTTCCCTGGCCGAGCTTGCGAGGCGAGGGTGCTGGTGGGGAGCAGTCGATGGGTAAAGAACGACGGCGCCCGTCACCTTTTCGGTGACGGGCGCCGTTCGTGGTGCTTTTCTTACTTGGCGCCTTCGAGCAGCTCGGCGCGGACCGTCTTGGTGGCCGTGACCAGGTTGCGCAGGGACGCTTCAGTCTCAGCGTAGCCGCGGGTCTTCAGGCCGCAGTCCGGGTTGACCCAGAGCTGGCGGGACGGAACGTGCTTTACGGCGGTGCTCAGCAGTTCGGTGACTTCCTGCTCGCCCGGGACGCGCGGCGAGTGGATGTCGTAAACGCCGGGTCCGACGCCGCGGCCGAAGCCGTGGGACTCGAGGTCGTGGACAACCTCCATGCGGGAGCGGGCGGCTTCGATCGAGGTCACGTCGGCGTCCAGGCCGTCGATCGCGTCGATGATCACGCCGAACTCGGAGTAGCACAGGTGGGTGTGGATCTGCGTGGCGTCCGCTGCACCGGCGGTGGCCAGGCGGAAGGAGTTGACGGACCAGTCCAGGTAAGCGGGCTGGTCGGCCTTGCGCAGCGGGAGCAGTTCGCGCAGGGCGGGCTCGTCAACCTGGATGATCTTGATGCCGGCGGCTTCGAGGTCGGCGATCTCGTCGCGCAGCGCCAGGCCCACCTGGTTGGCGGTCTCGCCCAGCGGCTGGTCATCGCGGACGAAGGACCAGGCCAGGATGGTGACCGGACCCGTGAGCATGCCCTTCATCGGCTTGTTCGTGAGGGACTGTGCGTATTCGGCCCACTTCACGGTGATGGGGGCGCTGCGGGTGACATCGCCCCACAGGATGGACGGACGCGTGCAGCGGGAGCCGTACGACTGGACCCAGCCGTGGACCGTGACGTCGAAGCCTTCCAGGTTCTCAGCAAAGTACTGCACCATGTCGTTGCGCTCGGGCTCGCCGTGCACCAGGACGTCGTAGCCGAGCTCTTCCTGCAGGTCGACGACGCGCTTGATCTCGTCCTTCATGAGCTGCTCGTACTGCTCGTCGGTCAGGTCGCCCTTGTTGTTGCGGGCGCGGGCCGAACGGATTTCCGAGGTCTGCGGGAAGGAACCGATGGTGGTGGTGGGCAGCGGCGGCAGGTGCAGGGCCTCTTCCTGGGCAGCTTCGCGGACCGCGTACTCGGAGCGGTTGAAGTCGGCCGGGGTCAGGGCCGCGGTGCGGGCACGGACGTCGGCGCGCTGGACGCCTTCGGCTGCGGCGCGGGAGGCGATGACGCGGGTTGCTTCGTCGATGGCCGGCTGAACTGCGGCGGCGTCGGTCAGCAGGCCGGCGAGGGTAACAACCTCAACGGCCTTCTGGTCGGCGAAGGCCAGCCAGCTGCGGAGCTGCTCGGACAGCTGGACCTCTTCCTCGACGTCGTGCGGGACGTGCTGGGTGGAGGTGGAGGTGCTGATGGCCAGGCTGGCGGTGCTCTTCTGCAGCTCGGCGATTTTGGTGGCAGAGGCCTGCAGGTCGTTGCGCCAGATGTTGTGGCCGTCGACGACGCCGGCGACGAGGGTCTTGGTGCCCAGTGCAGCCAGTGCTGCAGCGGAGGGAACCTCGCCCTTGAAGACGTCGATGTGCAGGGCGTCGATGTTGGTGGCGGCGAGGGTGCCGAGCTGGCCGTTCAGTGCGCCGTACGGCGTGGAGACGAACAGCTGCGGGCGGCTGGCTGCAGCCGTGAGGACCTCGTACGCGCGGGCAACGGCGGCCTGGATTTCCTGTTCCGGAGTGTCCTGGTCCACAACCAGGGCGGGCTCGTCCAGCTGGACCCAGCTGGCGCCGGCAGCTGCTAGCTTCTCGAGCAGCGCGGTGTAGACCGGCAGGACGTCCTCGAGGCGGGACAGCGGGCTGAAACCGGCCGGGGCGTCGTCGGAAGCCTTGCTCAGCAGCAGGAAGGTGACCGGGCCAACGATGTACGGACGGGTCTCCACGCCGTTGGCGAGGGCGTATTCGAACTCTTCAACGATGCGGTTGGACGTGAGCGCGAAGTTGGTCTCCGGGCCGATTTCCGGCACGAGGTAGTGGTAGTTGGTGTCGAACCACTTGGTCATTTCCAGGGGCTGCTGTTCCTTGTTGCCGCGGGCCAGGGTGAAGTAGCCGTCGATGTCCAGCTGTCCCTCGGCGTTGAGGAGGTTGCCGAAGCGGGCCGGAACGGCACCGACGTGGGCGGCGGCGTCGAGCACCTGGTCGTAGAAGGAGAACGTGCCCGGAACCGCAGCGGCTTCGGTCAGGCCAAGGCCCTGCAGGCGCTTGGCGGTGCCCAGCTGGATTTCCTTGGCGGCGGCGTCGAGGGCAGCGGCATCAATCTTGCCGGCCCAGTACGCCTCCACGGCCTTCTTCAGTTCGCGGCGGCGGCCGATGCGGGGGTAGCCGAGGATGGATGCGGACGGGAAGGGCGTGCTCTGCACGGAAGTCTGTTCAGTCATGTGAAATTTCCTTAAAACGTTGGAAAGAAGCTGTGAATGTCTAGGGGAGGAATGTGGGTCAGCTGGCGAGCTGGCGCCGGGCGAGCGCGGTCAGGCGGCTGGACGAGCGGGCCGGCCGGGCAAGCGACATCTTGTCCAGCACCTCCAGCGCGCTCTGGTGCTCGTTGAACGTGTAGATGTGGAGTCCGGGCGCTCCGGCGTCCAGGGCCGCGTTGGCCAGGTCCACGGTTGCGCTGACACCAATATGGAGCCGTTCGGCGTCGGTATCCGCCGCCGCCAGCCGCTCGATGAGCTCCGGTGCGGGTTCGACGCCGGTCA
The DNA here is from genome assembly GCF_030817195.1 of Arthrobacter globiformis. Lineage (NCBI taxonomy): Bacteria > Bacillati > Actinomycetota > Actinomycetes > Micrococcales > Micrococcaceae > Arthrobacter > Arthrobacter globiformis. Next base: position 3,450,041 of record NZ_JAUSYZ010000001.1, read on the forward strand.
GCTCGCCGAGGCGCTTGAGCCTCCGCAGGCTGGTGAGCGGCATGACGCCGGGGATGATCGGGATGGTGACGCCGGCCCGGCGGGCCCTGGTGAGCAGATCGGCATACTGGTCCGTGTGGAAGAACACCTGGGTGATCGCGAAGTCCGCGCCTGACCGCTGCTTGGCGAGCAGCACCTCGACGTCGTGGGCCTCGCTGGGCGATTCCGGGTGCCGCGTCGGGTAGGCCGCCACACCAACGGCAACCTTTCCCGCGCACAGCAGGGCCGAGCGCCGCTGCTCCACCCGGCGGATGAGCTCAATGAGATCCTGGGCGTAGCGCAGCGACCCGCTGACCGGTTCACCGCTGTCCTTGGGCAGATCGCCACGGAGGGCGAGGATGCCGCGGACGCCGGCGTCGAGCAGTTCACCGATGATTTCCGCTAGCTCCGCCGGTGTGTTGCCAACACACGTCAGGTGGGCAAGCGGGCGGAGGGTGGTCTCCAGCACCAGCCGGTTGATGAGTTCGACGGCAGTGTCCCGGTTGGAGCCGCTGGCACCGTATGTGACCGACACATAGTCGGGGTCGGTGGCTTCCAATTCCCGGATGGTGGTCCACAGGGTCTCGGCGGCTGCAGGCGAACGCGGCGGGAACAGCTCATAGGAGAGCGCCACCGGTGCGGTGTCGGAGAGATTTGGGTGTGTGTCTATAAGGCTTGGTGGTGACATTTGCGTCCTTGGCTTTGGGCCATTGAAGGCTGCGCTGCCGTGGCGGAAAGCCCGTGCAGCATGCGGTCAATGAATTGAGTTTGGGGAACACGGGACGGACTTCGGCAGGGCGCAGCCGCGACTGTTACGCCTGTAAAGAAGTCCACCGTGAGCAAATGTCAGGCCCACATGGGGGCACCCACACCCTCCTTGGCGGCCGGCAGGCGGCTCACCGCAGCGGAGGATCGCTGACACGTTACCTCGGTAACTTGTATAGAACTCTAGAAGCCGTCCGGGGACGCCTTCAAGTTGACGCCGAATTAAGACGCCGCTTTACGCCCGATTGGATAGCCCGTTCAGAATTATCTTCGCCGAAAGAGACTCCCAGGGGCAATGACCGCCGGGAGCCGGCCCGGCGTGCCTCTTTTCAAACTGCAGAAATTAGTCCATTCTTTTGTCACGTCGTATCGGATTCGGCAAGGTCTCAGGTTGAGGAGGCTGGATGCTTCTTCTGCTTCCTGCTCGGTGAATCACCCCGAGCGAACATAATCCGCGCCCGTCGATTGGCCGCCGTCGCACCGTCCCGAGAACCGCACGTCCCGGGATACGCCCGCTGGCAGGGGCGCGGTTCGCCAGCGTTCTGCTGCGGGCCGGGCACGGCACTGACGGCGCGGCGGGGTTGCTGGAAGCCAGAAATCCCCACGGCGAAAGGCCACCGAGATGTCCCAGGTTCATAAACCACCGCTTCACAAATCACCGGCAGGGCCGGGCTCCGCCCTTGTGCTCCTTCTGGCGCTGACCACCGTGACGTCGTGCGCCCCGCAACAAAATACCGCCCCGCAGGCAACCTCCGGTTCCGCCGCACCGACAGCGACGTCGGCCCCGGCCACTTCAACCGGCTCTGCCTCAACCGGTACTGCGGCCACCTCTCCCGGCACGACCGGGACAGCCGGCGCGGATGAGTTGTGCGGTCCGGGTTCCGCGATCAACTTCGATGCCTCCCAGTTCCAGTCTTCCCCCAACGTGGACAACAAGTGGTTCCCGCTGAAGCCGGGCATGCAGTACACCACCACGGGGAACGTCAAGAATGCCGAGGAAACCAAAAAACGCACTGTGGTGCACACGGTGACGGGGCTGACCAAGATGATCGACGGCGTTAAGACCCAGGTCATGTGGGACCGGGACTACGCCGATGGTGAGCTGGTGGAATCCGAACTGGCATTCTTCGCCCAGACCAACAGCGGCACGGTCTGGCTCTTCGGTGAATACCCCGAGGAATACGAAAACGGGAAGTTCACCGGCGCTCCCTCCACCTTCGTCCATAGCCTGGACGAGGCCCAGGCCGGCATCGCCATGCAGGCGGACCCCCAAACCAACACGCCCGGTTACGTCCAGGCCCACGCGCCAAACGTCGACTTCCTGGATTGCGGCCAGGTCTTCAAACTGAACGACCATGTGTGCGTCGCCACGGGTTGCTATGACGACGTGCTGGTGATTGACGAACGGAACCCGCTGGAGCCTGCGGTGGGCCACCAGCGGAAGTTCTACTCGGCCGGAACGGGCCTGGTGAAGGTGACCGCTGTGGGCGGCACCGACCAGGAGACGCTGGAGCTCACCAGGATCGAGCAGCTCACCGACGCCAAGCTGAAGGAGGTCAACCAGGAGGCCCTCAAGCTGGACACGCATGCCTACCAGGTCAGCAAGAACGTCTATGCCAAGACGGACCAGGCTGAGGTTGCCACTGAAACGTCTGGGCCTGCCAGCAGCAGCCCGGCTACCAGCGACAGCCCAACGGCTCAGCCCGGCTACTAGTCAGTGCGAGCGTCCAATAACGGAAAGGTGCCCGGAGCGGACGCTCCGGGCACCTCCCTTTGGCACATGAACAGGTCTATTCTGATGCCATGATCCAGCTACCAGCCAGCTACGAGGAATATCTCGTTGGCAAGGACCCGAGCTTCGTTGACATGGTCCGTCCGGTCCTTCTCCAGTCGGCAGCGGACCAGCTGCATGGCGTCCGTGTGCTCTTTGTTCCGCGGGGACACCAGGCACACCTCGACGACACGATTCCCTACGGGACGATCGTCGAAGACATCGACTGAAGCCTGGCTCTCAAGCAGGCCCAGCCCTCAGGCATGTCTAGCCCTCAAGGAGCAGCCGCTGGGCCCGGGGCGCAAGGGTGTGTTCTAGGACCAGGCAGGCAGCACCCACGGCTCCCACGTCCTCCCCCACGCCTGTGCCCACCACTTCGACGGCGTGGATGTTGCCGGTGTCGCTGCTTTGCTGGATCAGGCCGGGGATCTTCTCCAGGTAGCGTCCGGACAGCAGCGGCCAGAAGGGGCCACCGAACACCACCCGGTCCACGTCCAGGGTGTTGGCCACCGCTGACGCCGCCCGGGCCACGAGTTCGGCTGACTTGTCGATGATGGCGGCCGCTTGGCTGTTGCCGGCGTCGGCGGCTTCGCAGAGCATGGCGAACCGTTCCTGGACGGCAGAGCCGCTGGTGGCGGTGCCGGGCTCATCCAGTATGCCGGCGGCCTGGGCCTGCGCGACCAGGACCTGCGGAATACAGGTGGACTTGACGCAGCCGCGCAGCCCGCAGTCGCAGGGGGCTCCATCCGGATCAACGATGATGTGGCCGATCTCGCCGGCGTTGCCCGATGTGCCGCGGACAACCTCGTCGTTGAGGACGATGCCGCAGCCGATGCCGGTGCCCATGTACATGAAAACAAAGCTGCCGGCGCCGCTGGCCCCGCCGGCCCAGGTTTCGGCGACCGCAGCACTGGTGACGTCCTTGTCCATAAGTACGGACAGGCCCGTTGCCTCGGCCAGCGCATCCCGGAGCGGCACACTGTCCCAGCCATCAAGGAGCGGCGGCTCCACCACCCGTCCGTTGTCGTGGTCGATGGGGCCTGGCGCCGCCACGCCCAGTCCTGCAATCTTGGCCCGGTCCACGCCCGAGGCCTCGATCAGCTTGTCGATTTCGGTGGCGATGGCGGTAATGACTGCCTCGGGCTGGGAACTGTCCGGCGTTTTCAGGCTCGAATGCTGGACCACTGCGCCCAGCAGATCCAGGACAACGAACGTTGCCACAGCAGGGTCCAGGTGCACACCCACCGCGTACATGCCGGCGGGATTCAGGCGCAGGATGGTCCGTGGCTTGCCGGGTCCGCTGCCCTCTTTGCCGGCCTCAACGATGAGATGCTGGTCCAGCAGCCGCCGGGAGATGTTCGAAATGGTTTGCGGGGACAGGCCCACGATTTGGGCCAGTTCCACGCGGCTGAGCCCTCCGGCGGCACGGCGGATGGCATCAAGGATGACAGTCAGGTTGAAGTCGCCCATCCGGGGCAGGTTGGTTCCGCGCCTCGGTGAGGGCTGGCGGATCTCGGTCAAGGATTCCCCTATCATCTGCTGTTGGCCACTATCAATGTCTGAATCGTACGTTACGCCCCGGGTAACGGGTACGCCCACGCGCCGGGCGGCGCAGGGCGGTTCGATGACGGCCGGCGGCGCTCAACCGGCGGCTCGACTGACACTGGCGGCCACCGTGAATTTGGGGTTCCGGCCCTTCACCGTGGTGGGCCCAACCAGCCGCTCCAGGGCCGGCACATAGCGCAGGTGGCTGTTGAAAACCGTCCAGAGCTGGCCTCCGGGCGCCAGCACCCGGCCCGCTGCCTCGAACAGCTTCAGCCCCGCTCCGGCGTGGACACTGGAGCCGAGGTGGAACGGCGGGTTGAGGAGGATCAGGTCCGCGCTTCCGGCAGGAAGGGTGCTCATTGCGTCATCCTGGACGGCCGTGATGCTGGCGGCCAGGCCGTTGGCCCGGGCAGTTGCCCCTGCCGACGCCACTGCGGCCGCGGACCGGTCCGTGGCCAGGACCTCGGCTCCGGGGTTCCGGCGGGCGTACATGGCTGCCAGGATCCCGGTGCCGCAACCCAGGTCCACGGCCCTCGCGACGGCAGGGATCTCCGGCAGGAACGTCAGCAGGAACCGGGTTCCAATGTCCAGACGGGTGCCCGCGAAAACGGCCCCGTGCGCGCAGATGTCCAGATCGAGTTCGGCGTTGTGTTCCGTCACGGGATAGGGCGGAGTTCCCTCCGCACGCAACAGGTCCGAGGCAATGAGAAGCCGTGATTTTTGCCGGGCGAGCTGCGGCTGGACAGTGCCGAAGTACTTTCCCAGCACCGCATTCATGCCGAGGGACATGTGCTTTACCCGGCCACCGGATAGCAAAACAGCACCGGCAGGCGCGTGCCGGGCAACGGCGTCGGAAACCTCTTCCAGTTCAGCGAGCGTCTTGGGAAGCTGCAGCAGCACCAGGTCCGCGCCGGACAGCAGTTCGGCGCCGAGCGGCAGCTGGGTAAATCCTGCCGCTATTCCCAGGGCCGCCGCATTGTTGCGCAGCGCCCGCTCCCCCGTCACCAGGTCCTGGTGGACCCTGACCTCGGCCGGCACCGGGCCGGCACCGCCGGCCAGCAGCCCGAGCGTGAGCGCCCCGTAGTTGTCCCCGATGACGGCAACCGTGCTGTCCGGGGTGAGCAGATCCGAGGCGGCGTCCAGCAGGAGGGAGTCGGTGGCGTCCCACGCCTGAAGGTTGGCGGCCTCGACATCCGGGTGCCTTCGAAGCGAGCCCAGGACCTGCCCAAGACCATTGCCTGTCACGTGTTGCCGCCGCCTCTTCCTTGCTTGCTGCCAGGGCGGAAAACCGCCTGTGCAAAATTCACCTGTGCAAATCTACCGTGGATCCGCCGCGGCTGCGGGGGCCGCCAGGAGTTTGAGGATTTCCGTCACCGCTGCCCTGCCGGCGCGGTTTGCGCCGATGGTGGACGACGACGGGCCGTAGCCCACCAGGTGCACCCGGGGTTCCGCCGCCACCTGCGTTCCTTCCATGGCAATCCCGCCGCCTGGTCCCCGTAGGTGCAGCGGTGCCAGATGCTCCAGCTCGGCGCGGAAACCCGTGGCCCACAGAATCACGTCCGCCGCGAGGAACCCGCCGTCCGCCAACCGGACGCCGCCCGGTTCTATCGCGGTGAACATCGGCCGCCGGTCCAGCACGCCGCGCGCGGCTGCCGCCCGCAGGGCCGGAGTCCAGATGAGTCCGGTGGCAGCCACGACGCTTTGCGGCGGCAGCCCCTGCCGTACCCGGTCTTCCACCAGTGCGACGGCGTCGTGCCCGGCCTGCCGGTCGAACCCGTCCCGCCACACGGGCTCGCGGCGCGTGAACCAGCTTGTCGAGGTGACCTTGGAGATTTCGTCCAGCAGACCGACGGCGGAAATCCCGCCGCCAACAACGATGACGTGCAGGCCCCGGAACTCCTCGGCGGACACATAGTCGGCCACATGCAACTGACGGCCGCCGAACGTGAACTGACCCGGGTAGATCGGCCAGAAGGGCCTCGTCCACGTTCCAGTGGCGTTGATGACTGCCCGCGCCGCCCAACCGCCGTCGGACGTGGTGATCCTGAGCCGCCCGGCCGGATCAGCGTCTTCGCGTTCGACGGCGAGCACCTTGACGGGCCGCTCGACGGCCAGACCGACCTCCTGTTCGTAGGCGGCGAAGTAGCGGCTGAGGAAAGCGGAACTCGGTTCCGCCGGGTCGACGTCCGGTTGCGGTAGTCCGGGAAGGTCGCTGATGCCGTTGACCGTGGCCATAAGCAGGCTCTTCCAGCGGTGCCGCCAGGCTCCGCCCGGCCCGTCCTCCGCGTCCAGCACCGCGTAGGTCCGCCCTGGACCGGCAGCCGACGCCGGATCCCCCGGCCGTTCTGCGGCCACGGCGGGCGTGAAACCGCGGCGGGCCAGGTGGAAAGCGGCGGAAAGGCCGGCCTGCCCTGCACCGATGACCACAACGTCGGCGTTCCGGGTGGCCCTGCCGCTCCCCGGCTCGTTGATCCGCTCCACGTCTTCATCCTAGGCGCCGTCCCGACCCGGGCTGCCGCCCGTCGTCGGCACGCGAAGGGTCCTCCTGGACACCAAGGTGCAGGAGGACCCTTTTGAACTGTCGGTCGGTAATCCCGTTTCTCAGTCGTCGCTGCCGTGGCCGCCGCTTCCGCTGCTGTCGTCGCCGGGCTCTGCGGCGTTGTGGTCCCCGCCCTTGTCGTCGCCGGGCTCGGGCGTCGTCCGCAGCCCGCCGTGGTCGTCGCCGGGTTCCGCCACCCGGGGGGCCTGGTCTGAACGGAGACCGCCCTTGTCATCGCCGGGCTCCGGGATGGTCCGAAGGCCGCCCTTGTCGTCACCCGGTTCTATGGAGAGGGAACCGCTGCCGACGAAATTCTCGGCCGCCGCCGCCGCGGCTCCGCCGTTGTCATCACCGGGGTCCGCGGCGGTCCGAAGACCACCCTTGTCGTCGCCCGGTTCAGCCGGCTTGGACGCCTTCTTGGCCGCTGATGCCTTCCTGTGGTCAGCTTGCGTGTCATCACTGGCCTTCGCGGTTGCCGTGGCGGAGCTGACGGCGGGGACCGGGGTTCTGGTGGCAGTGTCGTCCGTTACGGGGACGCTCCTGGTGTCGTCACTGGTACCCGGGCCGGTGTTGCTCAGCGACTGGGTGGTGGCGAAGGCGGCACCTCCGGTGAGGAGAATGCCGGCTACGGATAGTGCGAGGGCTGCTCGTGTCTTCATGGCCTACAGTAGGAATTCGCTGTCGAGGATAGGTGCAGAGGAAATCCAAGACTTGTCCAAGATTGCCCTCGCGGTTTCCGTTCAGTCGTCGGCGCCGTGGCCGCCGCTGTCATCGCCGGGCTCCGGTGCCTTCCGCAAGCCGCCCTTGTCGTCCCCCGGCTCAACGGGGACCGCGCTGACCGGAACGGGGACAGGCTGAACGGTCACCGCTCCGCCGTCGGTCCCGCCACCGGGGCCGGATGACGATGGTGCGGCCGCGGAACCGCCGGCATTCCCGGGCGCGATGACCGGGGCAGAGTTTGCCGGGTTCGGTTTCGCTGCGTTTGCTGCCGCGGCACCGGACGTTGCGGGGCCCGGCTTTGCGGGGCTGGATTTCGCAGGGGTGGCCGCCTTGTGCGTTCCGGCGGCCGTGTCTGTTGCCTGTGGTGTGGTCTCCGGCCCTGCAGTAGAGGCAGGAGCCGGTGACACGGGACCATTCGGCAGTAGGACGATGTTGGCGGTGCCGGTGCCGGTGGGCGGGACGCTGAGCACCTGCGTATTGACGGCGAGTGCGGCAGAGCCCGCTGCGAGTATTCCTGCAACGGACAGCACCAGGGCCGCTCCCGTTTTCATGGCTCCACCCTAAGGGCAAAGCGGGAAAGACGGGGCCAACGAATATCCAAGATTCGTCAAAGATTGGCGGCACCGGCAGAGCGGGCTTAAAGGGAAAAGCCGCCGGTGCATGGTCTGTTCCATGGTCCGGCGGCTACTTGGTGGAGCTGAGGGGACTCGAACCCCTGACCCCCTGCATGCCATGCAGGTGCGCTACCAGCTGCGCCACAGCCCCAAGCTGTTCCCTCCGGAATCTTTGCGTTTTCCCGAAGCAACCCGACCAGCGTAGTCCAGAATTCGCCAAGACGCGAATCGAGGGCGTGTGGCTTCCGTCACGTTGTTTATGGGGTCCAAAAAGCAGGGTCAGCGCCACTTTCGGGCAAACAAAAATCCGCCGGAATCTTTCGATTCCGGCGGATCATCCGGTGGAGCTGAGGGGACTCGAACCCCTGACCCCCTGCATGCCATGCAGGTGCGCTACCAGCTGCGCCACAGCCCCGTATTCTTGCTGCTTCAGGCCTCGGGCTTGGCCCGTGGGATCCGTCCTTCGGTCCGGATCTCTCCGAAGCAACTCAAATATCTTAGACCAGCGTTTCCGAAAATTCCAAATCGGGCATATTCGGACGCGCGGCCTATTCCTGCTCGGCGGCGGCAGCGGCCTTTGCCGAAGCGTCGTCTCCCAGCTGCAGGTCCACTACCGGGCAGTCCTTCCAGAGACGCTCCAGGGCATAGAAGACACGGTCTTCCTCATGCTGTACGTGGATGACGACGTCGGCATAGTCCAGCAGGACCCAACGGCCGGCCGAACGGCCTTCCCGGCGGACCGGACGGAGGTCCTGTTTGATGAGTTCCTCTTCAATGCCGTCGACGATGGCGTTGACCTGGCGTTCGCTGGGTGCCGAGGCAATGAGGAAAACGTCCGCCAGGGCCAGGCGTTCGCTGACGTCAAGGGCGACGATGTTTTGGGCGATCTTGTCCGCCGCGGCCCTGGCTGCGTGCCGGGCTGTGGTGACGGACGATTCGGATGCGGTCACGGGACTCCTTGTGGTGATGAAAAGCGTAGGTGGTGGTACTGGCTGAAGTCAGCGTGAAAGGCCGCTGATGATCATGATGACGCCGGCGACGAGGGCGATAACTCCGAGCGCCACGACGCCAAGCTGAATCAGCCTCAACCGGTTGGCCCGGGCGAGTCCGGCGGTGGCTGCGTCCAGGGGTTCCAGCCCGTAGGCGGACTTGGCTGACACCGGAGGCAGCGCCGTAACGTCTTCGCCGGACTCGTCGGTCCAGGCGTTTTGGCGGGCGCCCGCCGGAGGCGCCGCTGCCGAGCGTGCCGCGGCTTCGGCCCGGGCTATGACCCGTGACCGCCCCGTGGATGGCGCGCTGGTGCGAGACGCCTTGGCTGTCCGGTTGCCCCGGGCCGGAACACGGGGCCCGGGGTTTGTCACGACGGGAACATGCGAGGTGGCCGGCCGCTTCATGACGGGACGGTCGACACCGGGCACCTGTTCAAACTCCAGCGGCGTCACCATGGCGAGGTTGCTGGCGGTGGACGGACCGTTTTGTCCGTTCTGCTGGGGCGTGTTCTGTTCGGCGAGCTTCTGCTTGGCCATGGCCCGCTTGTTGAGCACAGCGGCGCGTTCGGCCAGGGCAATCTGCTGGGCCAGGATTTCCGGATCCACGGCTTCAGGGTCCGTCGCCGCGATGTGTTCCATCTTGGCTATCTGGTTCCTGGCCTGCTCGGCGAGGAGTGCACGCGCTTCCAGGGCCTGCTCCACCGTCATGCCCTCGGGGAGATCGTCCCCCGCCGGCGTCGCGGGCCGAGGGCCCTGACCATTGGAGGGCTGGCCGGCCGGCTTGGGCCCCGTGGCTGCAGCCGGTTTGCCGGTCGTAGCCGACGAAGAGCCGGACGAAGAAGCGGACGATTTCCCGGTGGGTGCCCCGCCGTCGGCCGGCGGCACAACGGGCATTGCCGACGTAATCGCCTGCTCCTTGAGCTGCATCAGCCGCAGCTGACGGCGCGTCGGCGGGCCGCCGCCGGAAAGCTGCTCTTCCTTTTCGGCGAGCTCCTTGATGGTGCGCAGGGCTGCCCTGTCGCGGGCACGGATTTGGGACGAGCGTTCGGCGGCTGAGCCGGCCGGCGGGGAGTCCACGGGGCCCGGCGCAACCCGGCGCACGCGTCCAGTGGCATTGTCCTGCCTGTTGTCTTCGGAAGCACGCGAAGAGTCCGTCTTCTCCGGGCCGGCAGGAGCGGACGTGCCTGAGCCCGGGGCGGCCGGACGCTTCGACGCAGGCGGGTTTGCGGCGGGACCTTTTGAGGCAGGAAGTTTCGAGGCAGGGGCTGACTCGCCGGCACCCGGAGGGGCGGCGTTCCGGTTCCTGGCCAGGGCTTCATCCCGGGCCTTGCGCAGTTCCCGGCGGCTGCGGATCGGTTGCTGTTCCTGACTCATCTCAAACTCATTCAGTGCTGGCTGGATCGTTTGTCTCGGTAGTTTCGGAGCTGCAGTTCCCGGCCGGTGCGGCATAGAGCCCGTATTTCGCGATGTACTGCACCACTCCGTCCGGCACCAGGTACCAGACAGGGTTATGGGCGGCAACGCGGGCGCGGCAGTCGGTTGACGAGATCGCCATCGCGGGGACCTCGAGCAGGCTGACGTCCTTTCGGCCCATGCCGTCGAGCTCATGGCCAGGCCGTGTCACTCCCACGAAGTGGGCCAGCGACCACAGCTCGTCGATGTCCTTCCATGACAGGATTTGCGCCAAAGCGTCAGCGCCGGTGATGAAGAACAGGTCGGCGTCAGGCCGCTGCGTCCGCAGGTCGCGGAGCGTGTCGATGGTGTACGTGGGACCGGGACGGTCCACATCGACGCGGCTGACGGTAAACCGCGGGTTCGACGCCGTGGCGATCACCGTCATCAAATAACGGTGCTCGGGTTGGCTGACCTGCTTGCTGGACTTTTGCCACGGCTGGCCAGTAGGCACGAACACGACTTCATCGAGCCCGAACTTGGCAGCCACCTCGCTGGCGGCCACAAGGTGGCCGTGATGGATGGGATCGAAAGTCCCGCCCATCACGCCCAGCCGCAGCCGGCGCTGCGTATCCCTGTGGTGCAATGCGGCGGAAATGTTAGTGGCCCTGGCCGTGGTCGTGCTTGTTGGGGTGCTGGCGGTGCGGGTCAGAGTGCTCATCAACCGCAGAGTGGCGGTTGCCGAGGTTGGTGTAGGAGAGGGTGACGAACATCAGCACTACGAAGATGGAAAACATCGAGATGCCGAAGACCCACGGCTCGGCCCACAAGGGTGCCCTCTCTTCGTGTTCTGCAACTGACGCGGCAATCTGCTGGAGCAGCATTTTCTCCCCTAGGAATAAAAAGGATGACGACGGCGGAAATTCCCGCCGTTCCGGACTTCTTTACTATGTTACCGCTATGTCAGGCGCGGACTTGGCCCTCGCCCTGGACAATCCACTTCGTGGTCGTCAGCTCGGTCAGGCCCATCGGGCCGCGGGCGTGAAGCTTCTGCGTGGAGATGCCGACCTCGGCACCCAGGCCCAATTCGCCGCCGTCGGTGAACCGCGTGGACGCGTTCACGATGACCGCAGCGGAATCGATTTCCGCGATGAAGCGCTCGGCGTTTCGCAGGTCATTGGTCAGGATGGCTTCGGTGTGCCCTGTCGACCAGGCCCGGATGTGCTTCACGGCGTCGTCCAGGCTGTCCACCATGGCCACGGCCAGGTCCAGGTCCATGTACTCGGTGGCCCAGTCGTCTTCCGTTGCCGGCAGGGACTCCACCGACGCCGGAAGCGCAGCCCGCACGCGGTCATCGGCATGCAGCCGGACACCCGCCTTGCTCAGGGCTGCGGCGACCGCGGGCAAAACCGTGGAGCCGGAATGCACAAGGAGCGTCTCCACAGTGTTGCAGACGCTGGGGCGCTGCGTCTTGGCGTTGAGGAGGATCTCCACTGCCATGTCTTCACTGGCTGACTCGTCGATGAAGATGTGGACGTTGCCCTCGCCGGTCTCAATGACCGGCACGGAGGAATTGTTGACGACGGTCTGGATCAGTTCACGGCCGCCGCGGGGAATCAGCACGTCGACGCGTCCGCGGGCACGCATGAGCACATTGGCGCCCTCACGGCCGTACTGGTCCACTGTCTGCACCGCATCGGCCGGCAGGCCAACGGACTCCAGGGCATCGCGCAGCACGCGGATGAGGGCCTCGTTGGTGAAGGCTGCGGCCGAACCGCCGCGGAGGATCACGGCGTTGCCGCTCTTAAGCGCCAGGCCGGCGATGTCCACCGTCACGTTCGGACGCGCCTCGTAAATGGCCGCCACGACGCCCATGGGGACGTTCACCTGGCGCAGGCGCAGGCCGTTGGGCAGGGTCTGTCCGCGCACCACATTGCCCACTGGATCGGGCAGCCCCGCCAGGTTCTCCAGGGCGTCGGCGAGGGCGGAAATGCGGGTCTCGTTCAGGGTCAGCCGGTCCAGGAGGGCGGCGGACGTGCCGTTGGCGCGGCCCGCTTCCACGTCCTTGGTGTTCGCGGCCAGGATCTGCTGCTTGTTTGCGAGCAGGGCGCCCCCGATGGCGCGCAGGGCCTTGTCCTTCCAGGCCCGGTTGGCGCGGCCCATGCTGCGGGCGGCCTGGCGGGAACGGTCGGCGATGGCGTAGACGGCCGACTCGACGTCAGCCGGTGCGGGCTGGCTGTCTGCCGGCAGGGAGGGGACCTTCGTAGCGTCGTTGGATGTCTCAGCTGCTTGGTTCATCAGTGCCTCAGTCATCATTCAAGTCTAGGCGAGTCCGGCCCTTAGACCAGAACCAGGTCGTCAACGTGAACAACCTCACGGTCGAAACCGCGGCCCAGGGACTCCCCCAGTTCCACGGTGGAGCGGCCCAGCATTTGCGGCAGTTCGTCGGCTGAATAGTTGACCAGGCCGCGGGCAATGACGGTGCCGTCGGGCGCAACCATTTCGACGGCGTCGCCCGATTCAAAGTGGCCTTCAACTGACGTAATACCCGCCGGCAGCAGCGAGGCACCGTGGTCCCGGACGGCGGCCACAGCGCCGTCGTCGAGAAGCAGGCGGCCCTGCACGTGCGCCAGGTGGGCAAGCCACATCATCCGCACGGACTTGCGGCCGCTGTTGACGGAGAACCACGTTCCCACGTCTTCGCCGGCCAGGGCGGCGGCCGCATTGGCCGTCGACGTGACGAGGGCGGGAATGCCCGAATCGGCGGCCATCGTGGCGGCCTCGACCTTGGTCTGCATGCCGCCGGTGCCGACGCCGGCCTTGCCCGGGGTGCCGATGTTGACGCCTTCCAGGTCCTGGGGGCCGTCAACCTGCGGGATCCGCTTGGCCCCCTTGGCGGGCGGGCCGTCGTAAAGGGAGTCGACGTCGGAAAGCAGCACCAGCGCATCGGCACGGACCAGGTGGGCCACGAGGGCCGAGAGCCGGTCGTTGTCGCCGAAGCGGATCTTGTGGGTGGCTACGGTGTCATTCTCGTTGACCACGGGAACCACGCCCAGGTTCAGCAGACGGTTCAATGCCCGGAACGCGTTCTGGTGGTGGCTGCGCCGCATCAGGTCATCCGCGGTCAGCAGCACCTGGCTCACGGTCACGCCGTGCGCCGCGAAGGCGTGGGTGTAGCGGGCCATGAGCAGCCCCTGTCCAACGCTGGCTGCGGCCTGCTGCGTTGCCAGGTCGCGCGGGCGCTTGATAAGGCCCAGAGGTGCCAGCCCCGCTGAGATGGCACCGGAGGAAACCAGAATGATTTCGGTGCCCTCGTTGCTCTTGGCGGCCAGCGCATTGGAGAGTTCGATCAACGCCTCTTCGGAGATTCCGCCCTTGATGCTTGTGAGCGACGACGATCCGACCTTGACGACAATGCGGCGGGCCCTGGCGAGCATGCTGCGGTCGTCGGTTCTTGGTTCCTCGATGACAATTGCGGAATTATCAGACACGTGTGCGGGTTCACTCCTCATGTTGGGTGTTCAGTCCACTCTCCTTGAGCGGCCGTGCTGCACGGCGCCCACTGACTGATTCGGTCCAGATGCCCGCCTTGCGCTCGGCTTCCAGCTCGGCACGCGCCGCTGCTTTGGCCTCACGGCGTTCGATCTGTTCCTCACGCTTCTGGCCGCGGGTGGGACGGTCGCCGATGTCTGCGAACCGGACGTCCGTGCCGCGCGGCGAAGCCAGCAGCTCGGCGCCAGCCATCATGGTCGGCTCCCAGTCGAACACCACGCCGTCGTCCTCACCGATCACTACGGTGTCGCCGGGCTTCGCGCCCTGCTTGAACAGCTCGGTTTCGACGCCGAGCTTGGCCAGCCGGTCGGCAAGGTAGCCAATGGCTTCCTCGTTGGTGAAGTCCGTCTGCTTGACCCAGCGCACGGGCTTCTCGCCCAGCACGCGGAACAGCGGCTCCAGGTTCTTCTCCTCGCGGCGGATCCGGAAACCGGTCTCGTTGACGGCGCGGGGCCGGAGTACCGGTGCGTGCACCTTCGGCGGTGTGGCCTCCACACTGTCGCGGGCGGCCTTGACGATCTCCGCCATGGCAAATCCGAGTTGCCGGAGGCCTTCGTGGCTCGTGGCCGAAACCTCGAACACGCGGTAGCCCCTCGACTCCAGCTCCGGGCGGACGAACTCGGCCATGTCCTTGCCGTCAGGCAGGTCGACCTTGTTCAAAGCCACCAGCCGGGGCCGGTGGTTCAGCGGAACAACCTCGCCGTCGGTGCCGGCATAGCTCATATCGACGGCGTACTTCTCGAGTTCAGCTTCGATGATGGCGAGGTCGGAGAGTGGATCTCTGTCAGATTCCAGCGTACCGCAGTCCAAAACGTGAACCAAAGCGGCGCACCGCTCGACGTGCCGCAGGAAGTTGTGTCCCAGGCCCTTGCCTTCGCTTGCGCCTTCAATGAGCCCGGGGACGTCGGCGATAGTGAAGCGCACGTCGCCCGCCTGCACGACGCCGAGGTTGGGGATGAGGGTGGTGAAGGGATAATCGGCGATCTTCGGCCGGGCGGCAGACATCGCCGCGATCAGGCTGGACTTGCCGGCGGAGGGGAACCCCACCAGGGCGATGTCGGCAATCGACTTCAGCTCGAGGACGATATCGCTGGCGTCACCCTCGATGCCAAGCAAGGCGAATCCCGGCGCCCGCCGCTTCTGGGAGGACAAGGCGGCGTTGCCCAGCCCGCCCTGCCCGCCGGACGCCGCGATGAATTCGGTGCCCTCGCCAACGAGGTCAGCAAGGACCTTGCCGTCCTTGGTCTTGACGACGGTTCCGTCCGGAACCGGCAGGACCAGGGTTTCGCCATTCTTGCCGCCGCGCCAGTCACCCATGCCGGGGCCGCCGTTGGTGGCGTGCCGGTGGGGTGCGTGGTGGTAGTCGAGCAGCGTGGTGGTCTGCGAGTCGACGCGCAGGATGACGTCGCCGCCGTCGCCGCCGTTGCCGCCGTCGGGGCCGCCCAACGGCTTGAACTTCTCACGGTGCACGGAGACGCAGCCGTGGCCGCCGGTACCGCCCGATACGTGCAGTACTACCCGGTCTATAAAGCTCGCCACGGTGAATCTCCTCTATTGCTAACTCGGCCGTCTTGAACGTCCAAATTGATTGTAATGCGGTTAAAAGAACAGTGGAGCGGGCCATCATGGCCCGCTCCACCGGTTCAGATCCTGTTGTTACTCTGCAGCTGCAGCTGCAACGATGTTCACGACCCGACGGCCGCGGCGGGTGCCGAATTCAACAGCGCCTGCCTGCAGTGCGAACAGCGTGTCGTCGCCACCGCGGCCAACGCCTGCACCGGGGTGGAAGTGGGTGCCGCGCTGGCGAACGATGATCTCGCCTGCGGAAACTACCTGGCCGCCGAAGCGCTTGACGCCGAGGTACTGGGCGTTGGAGTCACGACCGTTGCGAGTGGAGCTCGCGCCTTTTTTATGTGCCATTTGGAATGCCTGCCTTTAAATTCTGGGGAATCTGCTGAAAACCTGAACAGTAACCGTCGGTTACTTGATACCGGTGATCTTGACCTTGGTCAGTTCCTGACGGTGACCCTGGCGCTTCTTGTAACCGGTCTTGTTCTTGAACTTCTGGATGACGATCTTCGGACCACGAAGGTCCTGGAGGATCTCAGCCGTAACCGTTACCTTGGCCAGGTCCGCAGCTGCGGAGGTGACCTTGTCGCCGTCTACCAGGAGCAGCGCGGGCAGCTCAATGGTGCTGCCGGCTCCACCGGCGACGCGGTTCAGGGTAACGAAGTCTCCAACGGAAACCTTCTCTTGGCGGCCGCCTGCGCGGACAATCGCGTACACCACTTGGGCACTCACTTCTCTCGACGTCTATTACTAAATTTGCGTGCGGAACCTGGGTCCAATGATTGGCCTGGCTCTCGCTGTGCCTCAACGCCGTGGATTGCCCGGGGGGAACCCGTGAGCTATCCCAGGAACAAGCCCGATTGGACGATCCCGGGTCATAACCCAAGTGTTGGCGTAAGCACCGAAGATCTAGAATACGCTAATTCCGTCGTCGGCCGCAAATGAGGCTGGCACCGGCGGGTTGTCCGTGATAGGCGCCACACGGGCGCTGTTCCGGACATCCGATGCCGTGCGCGACTATCTTACCCGGCGCAGCGCGCACTTCCGCTCAGCTGTGACGGCTCGGCGCGTCGAAGAATTCCACCTCGTAGCGGCAGGACTGCCGGAACGCGGTGATCATCGCTTCACGCTCCCCCGCCGACGCGGCCCGGCCGGCGTCGTCGGCGATTTCGATGGCCCGCAGGGTCGCGGCAGCGAACTCCTCGTCAGCGTATGTCCGCAGCCACTCGGCGTACGGGTGCCCGGCCTGCGCCCCGGCGGCCACATATTCGGCGTGCAGGGTCTCTCCCACCTCGGCGTACAGCCAGAAGCAAGGCAGGACCGCGGCGACCAGTACGGCGTAACTGCCGCCCGCCGAAGCCGCGACCAGATGATCCACGTACGCCTTCGTGACCGGGCCAAGCTCCGTCTGCACGGTGCGCGTACTGAGCCAGTTGCGGTGCAATTCCGATTCAACTTCAAGGCATTGCTGGGCCGAGCGCGCCCAGAACAGCTGCTCGGACTCGGTTGGCGCGAGTGCGCTGGCCCGCGCCAGGACACGGGAGTAGCCGTTGAGGTAAATGGCATCCTGGGCCAGGTAGTACGCGAATTCCCGCTCCACCAGGGTGCCTTCGGCGAGTCCACGGATGAAGCCCAGGCCATAGATGGCTTCCAGGTCGGCAACGGTCTCAGCGCGCAGCAGTTCCGCGAACCCGCCCTTCCGTTCGGGCTGGGCCAGGTGGTGGAAGTGGTTGATCGGTCCGTTGCCTGCGCCGACCTCCAGCTGCCCGGAGGTACGGAGGGCCCCGGCCAGCCAGGGCTTGACCGCCCGCAGTGACGCCTCCCAGTCGCCCAGCCGTGCCTGGGCCGTGGCCATGGCCGAGGAGAGCGAGCACCCGGTGCCGTGGCTGTTCCGCGTGATGATCCGTTCGCCCGCAAACTCCACCGCCTCCGCAGACAGCAGCCCGGCCGTGTTCACGAGGGCATCCGGACAGGTTGAGCCGTTCAGGTGACCGCCTTTGACGAGGACCGTGGCACCGGTCCGGGCCGCGAGCCGCCTGCCCTGGTCAAGGGCGCCGGTCCAGTCCGCGGCCTCCGGTTCCCCGAGCAGCATGGCCAGTTCGGGCAGGTTGGGGGTGATCAGGTCCGCCAGCGGCAGCAGTTCGCCGAGTGCTGCCTCCGCGGACTCCTGAAGGAGGCGGTCACCGCTGGTGGCCACCATCACCGGATCCACAACCACGACGCCGGGCCGCACCTTTTCGAGCCAGCTGCGGACTGCGGCAATCACTTGTGCATCGCCGAGCATGCCGATCTTCACGGCGTCCACCTGGATGTCGTCGCTGACGGCGTCCAGTTGCGCTGACAGGAAGGTTGCCGGCGGAACGTGCACGCCCCGCACGCCGGTGGTGTTCTGGGCGGTGAGGGCCGTTATGGCGGCCATTCCGTAGCCACCGTGGGCGGCAATACTTTTCAGGTCGGCCTGGATGCCTGCGCCGCCGGACGGATCCGAGCCCGCAATGGCCAGGACCCGGGGAATGTCGCGGGAGGTCGGAGCGGCCGGCGCCACGGTTTCCAGAAGGGAACCGGCAGCAGCCGCGGGTGCGGGCAGGAGTGATGCTGATGACAAGGAAGACATCCCTTCGCCGGTGCTAACCGGACAGGTTCAACGGGTTTGGATCTCAGCCGGCCCGTGCGCGGCACCCCGTGTCAGTCCCCCAGCCTAGCGGTTCGTCCGGGCCGGGACACGGAATTTGACGTTTGCGACAGGCTTCCGCGGGCTGTGCCCCGCCGCCTGGACTTTGATCGAGCACTGGCCCGTGCCACATCCCCCGGGAACCCCAAAGGTCCGGCATCGCAGGCGCGGTGCCGGACCTTTCCGTGAGTCAGCTCAGAGTTCGCTGGTCCTAGAGCTCTGAGGCAGGTACCCCGACGCCCAGGATGATGGGTTCGCTGGCGGACTGCTGAGTCGCCTTGGGCGTTCCCTGCGCATTGCCTGCCTCCGGCGCCTTGGCCTCGTGCGAGTGCCCGGCAGCTGCCATCGGAGCAACCTCGTGGTGTTCCACGGATGTCTCATTGGCTGCACCCTGGGCGCGGCTGGCACTGCGGTTGCGGCGCGGACGGCGGCTGTGGGACGGCGCAACAGGGCTTTCAGCGCGCTGGCCTTCCGGCTGCTGGCTCTCCGGCTGCTGGCTTGCCGGCCGGGCCGTGGCGGGAGCCTCCTCCTCGGCGGGGGCGGCCGGAGCACCGAGGTGCGCGAAGGCTTCCTCCAGGCGGTGCAGCGTCAGCGCCGGCGCTTCCTTGGCCGGCACCTCGCTGTGATCGACAAACGGAAGAATGACTTTCTCGCCGCCGAAGGTGAGCACGGCGCCGGGCCGTCCGGAGACGCTCTCCGTTTCCGGAGCGCGGTGCACCACGGGGCTTTCCGGTCCTGCGGCCGCGGGTGCAGCCGGCCGTGCGGCCTCACCCGACGCTGCGGCGCTGTGCGCTGCTTCCTCGTGCAGGTGGGCGGCGTGGGCTGCTGCCGCGATGTTGGCAAGGGCAGCGCGGGTCGCTTCAGCCTTGGCGTGGCGTTCTGCTTCCGACGGTTCCGGGTGGTGCACGGCGGCAGGGGCAGCCGGTGCAGGCTCGAAGGACGGCTGTCCCCCCTTGCCGCGGCGGCGCTTCCGCTCGGAACGGGCAGGGGGCTGGACTTCTGCGCGGTGCACGTGGTGCTCCGCGGCCACGGTGTTGGCGCGGCGGTGCTCTACCGGCTCGTCATGGGTGACGACGCCCCGGCCGGCGCATGCCTCGCACTGCTCGCCGAAGACTTCCAGGAGCCCGGTGCCCATGCGCTTGCGCGTCATCTGCACGAGTCCCAGGGAGGTCACTTCGGCCACCTGGTGCTTTGTCCGGTCGCGGCCCAGGCATTCCACCAGGCGGCGCAGGACAAGGTCGCGGTTGGATTCCAGCACCATGTCGATGAAGTCGATGACGATGATGCCGCCGATGTCGCGCAGCCGCAGCTGGCGGACAACTTCCTCGGCTGCCTCCAGGTTGTTCTTGGTGACCGTCTCTTCGAGGTTGCCGCCGCTGCCGGTGAACTTGCCGGTGTTGACGTCAACCACAGTCATGGCCTCGGTCCGGTCAATGACCAGCGAGCCGCCGGACGGCAGGAAGACCTTGCGGTCCAGGGCCTTGTGGATCTGCTCGTCAATGCGCCAGGCGGAGAAGATGTCCTCGTCCTTGGTCCACTTTTCGAGCCGGCCCACCAGATCCGGAGCAACGTAGGTGACGTAGGCCTCGATGGTGTCCCACGCTTCGTCGCCGGACACGATCAGCTTGGAGAAGTCCTCGTTGAAGACGTCCCGCACCACCTTGATGGTCAGGTCCGGTTCGCCGTAGAGCAGTTCGGGGGCGAGTACCTTGGTGGACTTCGCCTGGCTCTCAATCCCCTCCCACTGGGCACGGAGACGGTTGATGTCGTGGGTCAGTTCCTCTTCGGAGGCGCCTTCAGCGGCCGTCCGCACAATGACGCCCGCGTCCTCGGGGAGGCGGTCCTTGAGGATCCGCTTCAGGCGGTTCCGTTCGACGTCGGGCAGCTTGCGGGAGATGCCGGTCATGGACCCGCCGGGGACGTACACGAGATACCGGCCGGGCAGGGAGATCTGGCTGGTGAGCCGTGCACCCTTGTGGCCCACCGGATCCTTGGTGACCTGGACCAGGACGGAGTCGCCGGACTTCAGCGCGTTTTCGATCCGGCGCTGCTTGCCTTCAAGGGTGGCTGCGTCCCAGTTGACCTCACCGGCGTACAGCACGGCGTTGCGGCCGCGTCCGATGTCGACGAAAGCGGCTTCCATGGACGGCAGGACGTTCTGGACCTTGCCCAGGTAGACGTTGCCGATCAGGGAGTCCTGCTGCGTCTTGGAGACGAAATGCTCAGCCAGGACGCCGTCTTCCAGGACGCCGATCTGGATTCTGTCGTCGCGCTGGCGGACGATCATCTGGCGGTCCACGGATTCCCGGCGGGCCAGGAACTCGGCCTCGGTAATCACGGTGCGGCGGCGGCCGGTGTCCCGCGATTCGCGGCGGCGCTGCTTCTTGGCCTCCAGGCGGGTGGATCCCTTGACGCTGGTCACGCGGTTGCTCGCCGGTGCCTCGCTGATGGTCCGCGGGGCGCGGACGCGGGTGACCGTGTTGGGGGGATCGTCGTCTCCCCCGCCGGTCAGTTCCAGGTCCTGGTCACCGCGGCGGCGGCGGCGACGACGGCGGGACGTCACGCCGTCTTCCGGCTGCGCACCCTCATCTTCGCCGGCTTCGTCGGAATCGTCTGTTCCATCATCGCCGTCGGTGACCTCGCGGTCGGTCCGGCTGCGGCCGCGGCGGCCGCGGCTGCGCCGCCGGCGGCGGCCGCCCTCGTCCTCCAGCTCATCCTCGCCTTCCTCGGCGGCCGCGTCCTCTTTGGCTGGAGCGGCAGGGCGGATGACGGTGTTCAGGTCAGGGGCTTGGAAAATGATGGATGTAACTGAGGCAGGCTCCAGGAAGAGGGAACCCAGGTGCGACTGCCCGGCAGCCTCTTCTTCGGCCTCTTCCTCGGCAACGGCTTCCTGTGCAGCCGACTGCTCGGCAGGGACTGCTCCGGCCGGCGCTGCCTGGGCTGCAGGGACGCCAGCGGCCGGGGCGGGCACCTCCGTCCGTCCGGTTGATGCCGCCTCAGCGGAAGTCACGGCAGCGGCAGGCTCGGCAGACTCCGCCGGCTCAGCGGGGCTTTCGGCCGGCTCCGCGGCTTTCGGCTTTGTTGCCCGGCGGCGGCGCACAGGCTTTGACTCGGCAGAAGGTTCCTCTGCAGAAGGTTCGTCGGCGGCCGGAACGGCCGCAGCCTCGACTGCCGGCTCCGTGGCGGCTGCCTGTTCCCCGGCTTCCTGCACATCTACTTCGGCCCCGGCGGCTTCCGCAAAAGCGGGCAGCGGCTCTTCGGCAACCTTCTTCCGGGCGCGGGTCCGGCGCACCGGGGTCTTTGCCGGGGCTTCCGCGCTTTCCGCGACAGCGGACTCCGGCACTGCGGCATCAGCCGCTGCAGTTTCCGACGACGCCGCGGACTCCGCGTCCAGTGCTGTGGCCTTGGGCGGTGTCTTGCGCCGGGTCCTGGTGGCTTTCTTGGGAGCCTCGGCGGCGGCTTCGCCGGCGGCAGCCGGTTCAACATTCACGGCTATAACCTGGTCATTATCCATATGTGGCAACACTCCTGCCCCTGACGTACCGCCACATTCGGCACCCATTGGGGCACATATTGTCAAAACCCGCAGGCATTGACAGAAGTCAATTGGATACCAGCAGGCTCGCACCGGCAGTGGGGTGCGGCAGGCCTGACAGGCCGGCGGGATTGTTACTGGAACCCGTTGTTCTGACAACCACAACCAGGTGCCGTCCAATGCAAGGTGGGAGGCTGGATCTTCTTTCCAAAGCCTGCACCACTGCTCATTGGCGGTCTTGGGAACAAGCCACCGGACTGGAGTTCGAATGTGGTTCGCGCTCCAGCCACGTTTATTCTCTCATATTGCTGTTCAAATACGCTGTAATTGTGTGACAAAGCCGGTCAATGCGGCCTTTGACGGTGAGTACAGACTGCCCCAAGCTGGCGGCGATACAATCTGGGCAGGAGCACCCCGGACAAAGGACGCCATCCCATGCCACGCATATCGCCTTCCACAGGCACGGACTACGACCAGGACCACCAGGACGGTGCCGGGCCTGCCGCGGCTTCGGCCGGTGCCGCCGTACCGGCCATGACACGCGACCGCCCCTTCGGCTGGCTGCTGGTCATCACCGGCGTCGTGGGCTGGCTGGCATCCGGCATCCTGGTGCTGGAAAAGCTCGAGGTCCTCAAGGATCCCAACCACGCCACCGTCTGCGATGTGAACCCCTGGATTTCTTGCGGGCAGGTCATGCAGACATGGCAGAGTTCACTCTTCGGCTTCCCGAATATGTTCATTGGAATTGTCGCCTTCGCCATCACGATCACCGCGGGAATGGCGCTGCTCGCCGGCGCCCGGTTCGCCCGCTGGTACTGGCTTGGGCTGCAGGCCGGCATCACGCTCGGCTTCATCTTCGTGGTGTGGCTGTGGTCCCAGGCGCTGTACTCCATCCGCATCCTGTGCCCGTTCTGCATGGTTGTTTGGGCAGCGATGATTCCGCTCTTTGTCTGGGTGACCGTGCGGAACGTAGTCCACGGCGTGATTCCGGCGCCGGCAGGCCTGGCCCGGATCCTGGGCGACTCGGGCTGGATCATCACGGCGCTGCTCTACGTTGCCGTGATTGCGACGATCTTCTTCGCGTTCATCCAGGTGTTCGCCGGCACCTCAGGCTTCTAGGCACCTCAAGCTTCTAGGCACCGCAGGCTTCTAGGCACCTCAGGCTTCTGGCAGCGCGAACGCACATTTAAGCCCCGCTCATCAGCGCGAACGTACAGTTGTGGCCCCCCACTCCGAGGAGTGAGGGGCCACAACTGTACGTTCGCGCTTAACCTGCCGGCGCGGTCAGCTGGCGGGAGGTTTTAGGCCTGGAACCAGATCTTGATTTCGCGCTCGGCCGAGTCCACCGAGTCCGAGCCGTGGACGAGGTTCTGCTGGACCTTCAGGCCCCAGTCGCGGCCGAAGTCGCCGCGGATCGTGCCGGGGGCCGCCGTCGTGGGGTCGGTGGTGCCGGCCAGCGACCGGAAGCCTTCAATGACGCGGTGGCCTTCGAAGATCGCTGCGACTACGGGGCCGCTGAGCATGAACTCCACGAGCGGCTCGTAGAACGGCTTGCCCACGTGCTCCTCGTAGTGCTGCTCAAGCAGTTCCCGGCTGGCGTTGGTCTTCTTGAGTTCGGCCAGGGTGTAGCCCTTGGCTTCGATCCTCTTGAGGATTTCGCCCGTCAGGTTACGGGTGACGCCGTCCGGCTTGATCAGGACAAGGGTGCGCTCAATGCTCACAGGTGCTCCAATGAGGTTGGTTGTGGGTTTCGACGGTAAGTCTACGGGGTCTGGCCGGTGCCTTCATTGCCGGAGGCCTCCGGGTGGGCGGCCTCCCACTCGGCCTGCTCGCGGTCCCGCTGGGCGGACTCGCGGTCAATCCGGATGCCGGCCCGGATGCCGTACCACCAGGCGAGGGCGAACAGCGCGCCCACGAGGAACATCATGGGTTCCGCGAAGCCGCTGAGGATGAGCACCAGCTGCAGGACCCAGCCCAGCCCGATGCCCCACGGCTTGGACAGCACGGCGCAGGCCAGGATCATCACCACGCTCAGACCGATGCCCACCGAGAGGATCAGCGCCGGGGAGATCTCGGCACGGCGCAGGCCGAATACGGCCAGCGTGGCGAAGAAGACCACGAAGGCTTCCAGCAGCAGGACCGTAGAGGCGAACATGACCTTGGTGGACCGGCGCTTCTTGGGCATCCCCGGGCGCCATTCACGCTGGGCCTTGGTGAGCCGCGCCATCAGGCGGCTGCCTTGCCAAGCAGGATGCGGGCGTCCGCCACCAGCGTGATCGACCCGGTCACCAGCACGCCGCCGGCGAGGTCGTCGTTGGCTTCGGCGCGCTCAACGGCCCACTCCAGTGCGTCGTCCAGCTTTTCGGCGATGTGCACGTTTTCCTCGCCAAAGCCGAGGTCGACGGCGAGCTCCGCCAGTTCCGCTGCAGGCACCGCCCGCGGGGAATTGGACTGGGTGAAGCAGAATTCCTCCGCGAGGTCGCCCAGTGATTCCTTGAGCTGGCGCAGGATCTCCCCGGCGTCCTTATCCTTGAGCACGCCCACCACGACCACCAGCTTGCTGAAGCTGAAAGCCTCCTGGATTGCCTCGGCCGAGGCCCGGATGCCGTCCGGGTTGTGGGCAGCGTCCACGATGATGGTGGGGGCTGTCCGCATCACCTCGAGCCGGCCCGGGGACGAGACGGTGGCGAATGCCTCCTGCAGGACCTCCAGGGACAGCTCCTTCTCCCCGCCGCCAAGGAACGCCTCCAGCGCGGCCACGGCCACGGCGGCGTTCTCGGCCTGGTGGGCGCCGTGCAGCGGGACCATGAGGTCCGGGTAGCGTCCGGCGATGCCCTGGATCGTCACCACCTGGCCACCCACGGCGACCTGCCGGGACTCGACGCCGAATTCCACGCCTTCGAAGCGGAACGGCACCTGCACCTCCTTGGCCTTCTCCAGCAGGACCTGCGCGGCATCCAGCGGCTGGGCCGCGCTGACGAGGAAGCCGCCGGGCTTGATGATGCCGGCTTTCTCATAGGCGATGTCCTCGGTGGTGTCGCCCAGCAGGTCGGTGTGGTCGAGGGAGATCGGGGTCACCACGGACACCTGGCCGTCGCCCACGTTGGTGGCGTCGGTGATGCCGCCGAGCCCCACCTCCATGATCGCCACGTTGACCGGCTGGTCGGCGAACACGGCGAAAGCCAGGATGGTCAGGCACTCGAAGTAAGTCAGCCGGGGCTGGCCCTCGGCGGTGAGTTCGTCGTCCACGATCTGCAGGTAGGGCCGGATCTCGTCCCAGATGCGCACGAACGTCTCGTCGGAGACGGGCGCGCCGTCCAGGCTGATCCGCTCCGTCACCTTGGACAGGTGCGGGCTGGTGTAGCGCCCGGTGCTGAGGCCGTGGGCGCGCAGGCCGGCCTCGATCATCCGGGCCGTGGACGTTTTACCGTTGGTGCCGGTGATGTGGATGATCGGGTAGGCCTTGTTCGGCTCCCCCAGCACGTCCATGGCGCGGAACAGCGGCGCAAGCCGGGGCTCCATCTTGTTTTCGGGCGCCCGGCCCAGCAGCTCGGCGTAGACGCTCTCCACGGAGAATTCGTCGGTCATGTCTCAGGCCCCCACTTTTTGGACGGTGATGCGCGGTTCCGCGGCGTCGGCCGGCACGGCCTCCAGCTCGAGCGTCAGCGTTTCGGTCTTCACCAGCTCGGCGTTCGCCAGCAGGGCGTCGATGACGTTCTGCGCGGCGTTCACGGTGGTCCGGATCCGGTCGCTCACGTTCAGCGCGGCGTCCTTGCGGGCCTGCTGGATGGCTCTGACCATGTCACGGGCCAGGCCTTCGGCCTCAAGCTCGGGGGTGAGCTCGGTGTTGAGCACCACGAAGCCGCCGGTGGGCAATACTGCGGCAGCAGAAGACGCGGAGGCGGAACCGCCGTCGGACTCTGCCACCACCGTCTCCAGCGTGTACTCCTGCGGTTCCAGCTCAAGGCCGCCCGCGGTGACGACACCGGCGTCGGAGACGGACCAGTCGCCGGACTTGGAACCCTTGATGGCCAGCTGCACGTTCTTGCCGAGACGCGGGCCGGCGGCCCGGGCGTTGACCACGAGTTTCTGCTCGATGCCGAACTCTTCCGGGGAGGCGCTGGCGGCATCCAGCAGGCGGACCGAGCGCAGGTTCAGTTCGTCGGCGACGACGGCGGCAAAGCCTTCCAGCGCATCTGCACCGGGTGCCACGACGGTGAGTTCCTGCAGCGGCAGGCGGACGCGCAGGTTGGCGGCCTTCCGCAGCGAGGAGCCGGTGGAGCAGATCTGCTGCACGCGGTCCATCGCCTCGACCAGCGCGGCGTTGGACGGGAACAGTTCGGGGTCCGGCCAGTCGGCGAGGTGCACGGAGCGGCCGCCGGTGAGGCCGCGCCAGATCTCCTCGGAGACCAGCGGCAGCAGCGGGGCAGCCACGCGGCAGACCGCTTCCAGGGCGGTGTACAGGGCGTCGAAGGCGTCGGCATTCTCGTCGAAGAAGCGCTGCCGGCTGCGGCGGACGTACCAGTTGGTGAGCATGTCCAGGTAACTGCGGAGTTCGTCGCAGGCCCCCGAGATGTCGTAGGTGTCCAGCTGGGCTGTCATGTTCCGGACGAGGTCGCCCGTGTTGGCCAGCAGGTACTGGTCCATTGTGTCCGTGTAGCCGTCGTACCGCAGCTGGGCGTCGTAGCCGTTGCCGCCCTTCGCTGCGTTCGTGTACAGGGTGAAAAAGCTGTACACGTTCCACAGCGGCAGGATGACCTGGCGGACGCCGTCACGGATGCCCTGTTCGGTGACCACGAGGTTGCCGCCGCGCAGGATGGGGCTGGACATGAGGAACCACCGCATGGCGTCGGAGCCGTCGCGGTCCAGTACTTCGGAGACGTCCGGGTAGTTGCGCAGGCTCTTGGACATCTTCTGGCCGTCGGAGCCCAGCACGATGCCGTGGCTGATGACGTTCCGGAAGGCCGGGCGGTCAAACAGCGCGGTGGACAGGATGTGCAGCATGTAGAACCAGCCGCGGGTCTGTCCGATGTACTCCACGATGAAGTCGGCCGGGTTGTGGGTGTCGAACCAGGCCTCGTTCTCGAACGGGTAGTGCACCTGGCCGTAGGGCATGGAGCCGGAGTCGAACCAGACGTCCAGCACGTCCTCCACGCGGCGCATGACCGACTGGCCCTCTTCGGGAGTGCGGGGGTCGTCCGGGTTGGGCCGGGTCAGTTCGTCAATAAAGGGCCGGTGCAGGTCGACCTGGCCATCCTTGTTCAGCGGCAGCCGGCCGAAGTCGGCCTCGATTTCCGCGAGGGAGCCGTACACGTCCGTGCGCGGGTACTCGGGATCGCTGGACTGCCACACCGGGATGGGGCTGCCCCAGTAGCGGTTGCGGCTGATCGACCAGTCCCGGGCGTTGGCGAGCCACTTGCCGAACTGGCCGTCCTTGACGTTGCCGGGGATCCAGTTAATCTCCTGGTTCAGCTCGGACATCCGGTCGCGGAACTTGGTGACCTCGACGTACCAGGAGGAGACCGCGCGGTAGATCAACGGGTTGCGGCAGCGCCAGCAGTGCGGGTAGCTGTGCTCGTAGCTGGCCTGGCGGACCAGGCGGCCCTGGGCACGGAGCACCTGGGTGATGGGCTTGTTGGCTTCGAAGACCTGTAGCCCGACGATGTCGTGCAGGTCCCCATGGGCGAACAGGTGCAGGAACCTGGCGCCCTCGTCCACGGAGAGGACCACGGGGATGCCAGCTTCCTCACAGACCTTCTGGTCGTCCTCACCGTAGGCCGGGGCCTGGTGGACGATGCCGGTTCCGTCGGTGGTGGTGACGTAATCCGCCACGAGGAACTGCCAGGCGTTCTGGGTGCCGTACTTTTCCGTGTCGGCGAAGTCGTGCCAGAGCGGCTCGTAGCTGAGCCCTTCGAGTTCGGCGCCGGTGTGGGTGGACGTGACGGCGGCGGCCGCGGCAGCGGCGTCGTCGTATCCGAGGTCCTTCGCGTAGGTGCCCAGCAGGTCCTCGGCGAGCAAGAAGCTGCCGGTGACCGGCGCCTCCGCCGAGGCCGCCTTGACGCCGTTCGGTCCGGCGGGCAGAACGGCGTAGCTGATGGAAGGCCCGACGGCGAGCGCCAGGTTGGTGGGCAGCGTCCAGGGCGTGGTGGTCCAGGCGAGCGCCTGCACACCGGACAGCTGCTGGGACAGTTCCGACTCCCCCGCTTTGACGGGGAAGGTCACCGTGACGGTCTGGTCCTGGCGGTTCTTGTAGACGTCGTCATCCATGCGCAGCTCATGGTTGGACAGCGGCGTCTCGTCCTTCCAGCAGTACGGCAGCACGCGGTAGCCGTTGTAGGTCAGGCCCTTCTCGTGCAGCTGTTTGAAAGCCCACAGCACGGACTCCATGTACTCGACGTTGAGCGTCTTGTAGTCGTTGTCGAAGTCCACCCAGCGGGCCTGGCGGGTGACGTACGCCTGCCATTCGTTGGCGTACTTCATCACGGAGGCGCGGCAGGCGTCGTTGAACTTGTCGATGCCCATGGCCTCGATCTGGGTCTTGTCCGTCATGCCCAGCTGTTTCATGGCTTCCAGCTCGGCGGGCAGGCCGTGGGTGTCCCAGCCGAAGCGGCGTTCAACGCGTTTTCCGCGCTGCGTCTGGTAGCGGCCTACCAGGTCCTTGGCGTAGCCGGTGAGCAGGTGGCCGTAGTGCGGCAGTCCGTTGGCGAAGGGTGGGCCGTCGTAGAAGACGAATTCGTTGCTGCCGGGGGCGCCGCCGGGAAGGTCGGCGCTGCGCTGGTCAATGCTTGCCTGGAAGGTTCCGTCCTCGTCCCAGTACTTGAGGATCCGCTCTTCGATCTCCGGGAACTTCACGGAGGCGGACACTCCTGCAGAGGAGCCCGGACCGGACGGGACTGCTGAGGCCTTGGGGTAATACGTCATCTCGACATCCTGGGTTGAGCTGGTGAACATGTGGAACATTCAGGATGCGAGGACGGCGCGTGCGCAGTCATGCGACTGCACCGGCACCGCGGTACCACCTCACTTACCGCTACCCAACCCCGAGGGAGTTCGACGGCGGCCGCTCATTTGCTGCTGTGACGGGCTTACCCGTCCGGTTCTACTGGCCTGGTCCCCCGCGATCGGTTTGTCCGCACCGCGGGCCGGGTGTTCTTCCGGAAGCTCACCGGTGATGGCCGGGTCAAAGCTGTTGGCTCCAGTCTAACTGCTGTGGCCGCGGCGGCCACAACCAGGAGCGCCCTCGGCCTAGACTCGGTCCATGACTGCTTCGGCCAGGGTGTTGGCGCTCTGCATTCTCCTGCCGGTCGCATCGCTTTCGGTATTCCGTGCCATCCCGGCCGAGTGGCCCACACAGGTGGTCCAGCTGCTGTCCTTCACGCCGTGGCTGGTCATTCCTGCCGCCCTTGCACTGGCCCTGGCACTGCTGGGCCGGCGGCCCGTGGTCACGGCCGCTGCCGTACTGCTCCTCGGAGCCCAGCTGTTTTGGCTTTGGGCGCCGGACGCGGGACAGGCACACGCAGGACAAACGGAGCCAGGCCGGACGGGCGCCGGCGCGTCCGATCCCGGTGGTGCGGTTTCCTTGACGGTGATGAGCATCAATTCCCGCTTCGGCAGGGCTGACGCGGCCGAGATCGTCCGGCTGGTGCGGGACAACGGGGTGGAACTGCTCGCCATCCAGGAGCACACCCAGGCGCTGGAGGACCGGCTCGCCGCCGAGGGACTGGGGAGACTCCTTCCCCACCGGATCAGCAGCCCCGTGGACAACGGCTCGGGCAGCGCAACGTACTCAAAACACCCCATCCAGGCCATCGGGCTGATTCCCGACACGCCGTTCCAGATGCCGACCTTCCGGCTGACAGTGCCCGTTGCGGATGCCGGCAACACAAGTCCCGGCAGGGAAGCCGCCACGCTCGAGGTCACGAACGTGCACACCCTCCCTCCGGTGGCTGGCCGCGTCGGGCAATGGCGCAGCGACCTGGAATCGCTGGGCCGGCTGATGGCCCGCAACGGGGCGGACGGGCAAGGCAACCAGCTCCTGCTCGGCGATTTCAACGCCACCTATGACCACTTCGAGTTCCGCAGACTGCTCGACGGCGGCCCGGGCGGCCGGAAGCTGGTGGACGCCGGCACGGCAACCGGGGCGCGGTTCACGCCCACCTGGCCGATGGACGGGCGGCCGCTGCCCGGCATCACCATCGACCACGCGGTCACCAGTCCGCGCGTTCCGGCGTCGGGCTATAAAGTGCACCGCGTCGCCGGGACGGATCACGCGGCGGTGCTGGCCACGCTGGACGTTCCGGTGAACGGATAGACGCTGGACTAGCCGGCTCAGGCCTGTTTGCGGATCAGCTTATAGTTCGAGGCCTGGGCCACCGGTCGGATGACGATCTGGTCGAGGTTCACGTGGTGCGGAGCGCTCACGGCGTAGCGCACCACATCGGCCACGTCGCCGGCGGTGAGCGGCTTCTCCACGCCCTGGTACACCTTGCTGGCCGCCTGAGCGTCACCCAGCCGGTTAACGGCGAACTCCTCGGTCTGGACCAGGCCGGGGGCGATCTCGATGACCCGGACGTTGTGCTCGGCCTCTTCCAGCCGCAGCGCCCCGGTCAGGGCATGCTGGGCGAACTTCGCCGCGTTGTAGCCGCCCCCGCCTTCATAGGCATCCAGCCCGGCGGTGGAGGTCAGGTTCAGGACGGTGCCCTCGCCGTTTTCGCGCAGCATAGGCAGGAAGGCTCGCGTGAGCTTCATGGTGCCGAGGACGTTCACGCGGTACATCCACTCCCAGTCATCGGTCACGGCCTGCCCCACACGGTCCGCCCCGCGGGCACCGCCGGCGATATTGACCAGCGTGTCGATCCCGCCGGCGGAGGTCACCTCTGCCAGCAGGCGGGCCACGTCCGCGTCCTCGGCGATGTCCGCGGCCAGCGCGACGGCGCCGGTCTCAGCTTCCAGCGCGGCCAGCCGTTCCTGGCGGCGGGCGACGGCGTACACGGTCCAGCCATCGGCACGGAGCGCGCGCACGGTGGCCTCACCAATGCCGGAGCTGGCGCCCGTAACGAGGGCGGCTTTGTTGCTGGACACGTCAGAGCTTGCGGAAACCTCAGTCATGGCACCACCCTAGCGCCAACCGTTGGTGGGCGAGCCCAATGTTTACTTCCGCGAACCGCTGACCTTTCCGGTCCGTTCAGTGGGCCCCGGCCACTCACTTGGCCCGGCCACTCACTTGGCCCGGCCACTCACTTGGCCCGCCCACGCGCTGCCAGGAACTCCAGCAGGACCCTGGCATGGTTCACCTCCGGATCCCGGGCCGCGTACAGCAGCGTCACTTTCCGGTGCTTTGCCGCCAGTTCCAGGAGCTGATCCACCGCCGGATTGCCCGCCAGCTCGTCCTCATAGCGGGCACGGAAGTCCTCGAACCGCTCCTGCATGTGGGCGAATTCCTGCCGGAGCGGCGGCGACGGCGCGACGTCCTTGAGCCACAGCTCCAGCTGGGCCCGTTCCTTGCTGACCCCGCGCGGCCAGAGCCTGTCCACCAGAACCCGGCAGCCGTCGTCGTCCGCCGGTTCCTCGTAGATGCGTTTGATCGCGAAGGAAGCGTGTGCTTTGGCCATAGGCCGCATGCTACTCCCGCTGTCCGGCAGCGGGCACGCACTGCGGGGCAGGAAACAAACGCGCGGCAGGAAACAATTGCCCGGCATGAAACAATTGCTCCATGGCTGAATCAACGCAGGGTACAGACACGCCCGCCACCGCCCCCATCAACGTCCCCGACAAGCCGGCCCTGGAAGGCCTGGAAGCTGCCCTCACGCAGCGCTGGCTCGAGGAAGGAACCTACCGGTTCGACCCGGACACCACCCGGGAACAGGTCTACTCGATCGACACTCCCCCGCCCACCGCTTCCGGTTCCCTCCACGTGGGCCACATGTTCTCCTTCACGCAGACCGACGTGCAGGCACGCTACATGCGCATGACGGGCAAGAACGTCTTCTACCCCATGGGCTGGGACGACAACGGCCTGCCCACCGAGCGCCGCGTCCAGAACTACTACGGTGTCCGCTGCGATCCCGCCATCCCGTACAACCCCGATTACCAGCCGCCGGCCCAGCCGGCGAAGAACCAGCGGGACTTCGACGTCGTCTCGCGGCAGAACTTCATCGAACTCTGCGAAGAGCTGGCCGTCGAGGACGAAAAGGTCTTCGAGAACCTGTTCCAGACCCTCGGCCTGTCCGTCGACTGGAACCTCACCTACCGCACCATCGACGACACCTCCCGGGCCGTCTCCCAGCGCGCGTTCCTCGCGAACCTCGCCGCCGGCGACGCCTACATGGCCGAGGCCCCCACCCTCTGGGACGTCACGTTCCGCACCGCCGTGGCGCAGGCCGAGCTCGAGGACCGCGAGGTCCCCGGTGCGTACTACCGCTACCCGTTCTTCACCGCCGACGGCGAGAAGATCTTCATCGAGACGACCCGTCCCGAACTGCTCGCGGCCTGCGCCGCACTGGTGGCAAACCCCGACGACGAGCGTTACCAGCCGCTGTTCGGCAAGACCGTCACGTCCCCCCTGTTCGACGTCGAACTGGAGGTCAAGGCCCACCCGCTGGCCAAGGCGGACAAGGGCTCGGGCATCGCGATGGTCTGCACCTTCGGTGACCTGACCGACGTGACCTGGTGGCGCGAACTCCAGCTCCCCACCCGCGCGATCGTGGGCCGCGACGGCCGCATCCTCGCCGAGACTCCGGAGTGGATCACCACGGATGCCGGCCGCGAGGCCTACGCCGCGATCGCCGGCAAGACGGTCTTCTCCGCCAAGGAGGCCGTCGTGGAGATGCTCACGGAAGCGGACCTGCTCGACGGCGAACCCAAGAAGATCACCCACCCGGTGAACTTCTTCGAGAAGGGTGACAAGCCCCTTGAGGTGGTCACATCCCGGCAGTGGTACATCCGCAACGGCGGCCGCGACGAGGACCGCCGCGAACGCCTGATCGGCCGCGGGCAGGACATCGACTTCCACCCGTCCTTCATGCGCTCCCGGTACGAGAATTGGATTGCCGGCCTCAACGGTGACTGGCTGGTCTCCCGCCAGCGCTTCTTCGGCGTGCCGATCCCGATCTGGTACCCGCTGGACGCCCAGGGCAACCCGGACTACGACAACCCTGTCCTGCCGTCCGACGACCTGCTGCCGGTGGACCCGGCGGCCGACGCCGCACCGGGCTACGACGAATCCCAGCGCGACCAGCCCAATGGCTTCACCGGTGACGCTGACGTGCTGGACACCTGGGCCACCTCCTCCCTGACCCCGCAGATCGTGGGCGGCTGGAGCCGGGACGAGGACCTGTTCGCCAAGGTGTTCCCGTTCGACCTGCGCCCGCAGGGACACGACATCATCCGCACCTGGCTGTTCTCCTCCGCCGTACGCGCCGATGCCCTGCAGGACGTCGCGCCCTGGAAGCATGCGGCCATCTCCGGCTGGATCCTGGACCCGGACCGCAAGAAGATGTCCAAGTCCAAGGGCAACGTGGTGGTGCCGACCGACGTCCTGAACGAGTACGGTTCCGACGCCGTCCGCTACTGGGCTGCCTCCGCACGCCTGGGCGCCGACACGGCCTACGAGATCGCCCAGATGAAGATCGGCCGCCGCCTGGCCATCAAGCTGCTGAACGCCTCGAAGTTCGTCCTGAACCTTGGCGCCACGGAGAACTCGGTGGTCTCCACAGACCTGTCCGTTCTGACCAATCCCCTGGACCGCGCCCTGCTGGCCCAGCTCTCCGAGGTCGTGGCCCAGGCCACCAAGGCGTTCGACAACTACGACTACGCCCGGGCCCTGCAGATCACCGAATCGTTCTTCTGGCAGTTCACCGACGACTACGTCGAACTGATCAAGGACCGGGCGTACGGTGCCGCCGGCGAGACCGAGCAGGCCTCCGTGCTCGCCGCCCTGGCCACCACGCTGGATTCGCTGCTGCGCCTCTTCGCGCCGTTCCTGCCCTTCGCCACCGAAGAGGTCTGGAGCTGGTGGCGGACCGGTTCCGTGCACCGTGCCGCCTGGCCGGCGCCGCTGGAAATCACCGACGGCGACACCGGCATGCTGGGCACCGTGGGCATTGCGCTCAGCGGCATCCGGAAGGCCAAGTCCGAGGCCAAGGTCAAGCAGCGCACCGAGGTCCTGTCGGCGACGATTACGGCCCCGGAGTCACTCGTGGCCCAGCTTCAGGCAGGGCTCGGAGACCTCAAGGCCGCGGCCAACGCGCAGGAGATCTCGCTCAACACGGGCGAGGGCGAGCTTACGGTCAGCAGCGTGGAGCTGGCCCCGGCCGAGGAGCCGGCGTAGGCCTAACCGGCCTTGGCCGAACACTTCGAAGCCCCATCAGCGCCTGGCGCTGGTGGGGCTTCGGTTTTTGGGCAAAGGGGAAGCCCCATCAGCGTTTTGCCGTTGGTGGGGCTTCGACTTTTCGGCTGTCTGGTGACATCTTTGACAGTCTGGCAAGATCCTCAGAAATTTCAGGTCTTCCTACCTTGTCACCGGTAGCCTGCTTCTAACTTTGCCGAAGGCTGCGTTGGAAGCATGTCACTGAATCTTTGGTTCTTGCGTCTCACTTCTTTCGAAGTGGGTAAGTTCTATCTTTGTCCTCCGGTTCCGGATGCGCAAGAGCCCCGGCAGAACTACTCTCATGTAGTTCTACCGGGGCTCCTGAAGACGCCCGACGGCGGCCCTCTGGATCAGTGGAAGGCCGGGTCAGTCGAAAGGCCGGGTCAGTCGAAGGCGGGGCTTTCGGTGCGGCTGCGCTTGATCTCAAAGAAATGCGGGTAGGCCGCGAGGGTCACCGTCGCGTCCCAGATCTTCCCGGCTTCCTCTCCCCGCGGAATACGGGTGAGGACAGGTCCGAAGAACGCGGTGCCGTTGAAGGCCACCACCGGGGTTCCGACGTCCTGGCCCACGAGGGAGATGCCCTTTTCGTGGCTGGCCCGAAGCTGGGCATCGTACTCGTCGGAGTCAGCGACGGCTGCCAGTTCGGCGGGAAGGCCGCAGTCAGCCAGTGCCTTGCTGATGACGATCGAAAAGTCCTTCTGGCCGCCGTCGTGGATCTGCGATCCCATGGCGTCATACAGCGGCTTGACCACGTGGTCGCCATGCTGCTCCTGCGCGGCGATGATGACCCTGACCGGGCCCCAGGCCTTGTCCATGGCTTCACGGTACTTGGGGTCGAGGTCGCGGCCCTCGTTCAGCACGGACAGGCTCATGACGTGCCACTCCGTCTTGATGTTACGGACGCCTTCCACCTCGCCGATCCAGCGGGAGGTGATCCAGGCGAACGGGCAGAGGGGGTCGAACCAGAAGTCGGCCTTGTTGGCGGCGGTCTCAGACACAGCAAATCTCCTCAGGGAAGTCTTCGGGGTGTGGCGTGCCGCAAAGCCGTACTCGCAGCGCACGCTTAAGCGACAGCGACCGATCGGGCGGATTTATTCCGGCTAGGCGGACTTATTCCGGCTAGGCGGACTTGTTCCGGCGTTTGGCCACGACGTCGTGCGTGATCATGGTGGGCTGGGCCTTCTTCGCCACGACGTCCGCCGTGATGACCACGCTTGCGATGTCGTCCCTGCTGGGCAGGTCGAACATGACCGGCAGGAGGACTTCCTCCATAATGGCGCGCAGTCCGCGGGCTCCGGTTCCCCGTTCCAGGGCCTGGTCGGCAATCAGGTCCAGGGCGTCGTCGTCGAACACCAGC
The DNA here is from genome assembly GCF_030817195.1 of Arthrobacter globiformis. Taxonomy (NCBI): domain Bacteria; kingdom Bacillati; phylum Actinomycetota; class Actinomycetes; order Micrococcales; family Micrococcaceae; genus Arthrobacter; species Arthrobacter globiformis. Next base: position 3,485,445 of record NZ_JAUSYZ010000001.1, read on the forward strand.
TCCACGCCGTCCAGCTGGAACATTTTCTGGTACTGCTTGACCAGGGCGTTCTTGGGCGTGGACAGGATCTGGATCAGGGCCGGACGGTCAAGGTTGGATACCGTGGTGATGACCGGCAGGCGGCCGATGAATTCCGGAATAAGCCCGAACTTCAGCAGGTCTTCCGGCATCACTTCGCCGTAGGAGTCGGTGTTCTTGACCTCGTTCAGCGGTGCACCGAAACCGATGCCCTTGCGTCCGGAGCGGGAACCGATGATGTCCTCCAGGCCGGCAAAGGCGCCGGCAACGATGAAGAGGACGTTGGTGGTGTCGATCTGGATGAATTCCTGGTGCGGGTGCTTGCGGCCGCCCTGCGGGGGAACCGAGGCAACCGTTCCTTCCAGGATCTTCAGCAGGGCCTGCTGCACGCCCTCGCCCGAAACGTCGCGGGTGATCGAGGGGTTTTCGCTCTTGCGCGAGATCTTGTCGATCTCGTCGATGTAGATGATGCCCTGTTCGGCCTTTTTGACGTCATAGTCGGCGGCCTGGATGAGCTTGAGGAGGATGTTCTCCACGTCCTCGCCCACGTACCCGGCTTCGGTCAGGGCGGTGGCGTCGGCAACGGCAAAAGGCACGTTCAGCCGGCGCGCCAGGGTCTGCGCAAGGTAGGTCTTGCCGCAGCCAGTGGGGCCAATCAGGAGAATGTTGGACTTCGCGATTTCAACGTCATCGTGGTGTACACCGTCCGCCAGTGTGCCGCTCTTGGGCGCATGGCCGGCCTGGATCCGCTTGTAGTGGTTGTACACCGCGACGGCGAGGGAACGCTTGGCCGGTTCCTGGCCAATGACGTATTCCTGCAGGAAGTCAAAGATCTCACGGGGCTTGGGCAGTTCGAAACTGCCCAGATCGGCGACCTCTGCGAGTTCTTCCTCGATGATCTCGTTACAGAGCTCGATGCACTCGTCGCAGATGTAGACGCCGGGCCCGGCAATGAGCTTGCGCACCTGCTTTTGGCTCTTGCCGCAGAAAGAGCACTTGAGCAGATCCGCGCTCTCGCCAATCCGAGCCATATGTGAACCCCTTAGTATCTTGCCGCAAGGGCAGCTTTGCACCGGTTGCTGGAATCACGGCCCTACCTGGCGGATCCGGCAATGATTACATCCACTCTAGGTCACATTCGGCCCGAGGGGTGGAAACCGGGCGCCGGTGCGGTTCAAAAATCTCAACCGCACCGGCGTCCGTTACTGCTATTTACCCGGCCTGGGCCCGCATTTAGCGGGCAAGTGCCTGCGGCTTGATCTTGCGGGAATCGAGGACCTGGTCGATCAGGCCGTAGTCCTGCGCCTCTGCGGCGGTGAGGATCTTGTCCCGCTCAATGTCGTTGTTGACCTGTTCCGGCGTCCGGCCGGAGTGCTTGGCCAGGGTGTCCTCCAGCCAGGTCCGCATGCGCATGACTTCGGCCGCCTGGATCTCCAGGTCGGACGCCTGTCCGCCCTGGCCGCCGGACAGCGCCGGCTGGTGGATCAGAACGCGGGCGTTGGGCAGCGCGAGCCGCTTGCCCGGTGTTCCCGCAGCCAGCAGCACGGCCGCGGCACTTGCCGCCTGGCCCAGGCACACGGTCTGGATCTCAGGGCGGATGTACTGCATGGTGTCGTAGATCGCGGTCATGGCGGTGAACGAGCCGCCCGGCGAGTTGATGTACAGGGTGATGTCGCGGTCCGGGTCCGTGGACTCCAGCACCAGCAGCTGCGCCATGATGTCGTCGGCGGAGGCGTCGTCCACCTGGACACCGAGGAAGATGATGCGGTCCTCGAAGAGCTTGGTGTAGGGGTCCTGGCGCTTGAAGCCGTACGGCGTGCGCTCCTCGAACTGCGGCAGAACGTAGCGGCTTGTCGGCAGGTTACCGGCAGACGATCCGAAATTGTAGTTCATGTTCATTGCTCCTGGATTCAGTTCTGTCGTGATGCCGGTTAGCTCTGGCCGTTGGATGACGCATTCTGGGTTCCGCCGCCGCCGGCGACAGATCCCGCGTGCGCCGAGATCTTGTCGAAGAAGCCGTATTCGAGCGCTTCGGTGGCGGTGAACCACTTGTCGCGGTCGTTGTCCTTGAGGATGGTTTCCACGGTCTGGCCGGTCTGGTCTGCCGTGAGCTCAGCCATGACCTTCTTCATGTGGAGGATCAGCTCGGCCTGGATCTTGATGTCCGAAGCCGTTCCGCCGATGCCGCCGGAAGGCTGGTGCATCAGGATGCGGGCGTTCGGGGTGGCGTAGCGCTTGCCCTTGGTGCCGGAGGACAGCAGGAACTGTCCCATGGAGGCAGCCAGGCCGGTGGCGACGGTAACGACGTCGTTGGGGATGAACTGCATGGTGTCGTAGATGGCCATGCCGGCTGTCACCGAGCCGCCGGGAGAGTTGATGTAGAGGTAGATGTCCTTGTTGGGATCCTCGGCGGACAGCAGCAGCAGCTGTGAGCAGATGGCGTTCGCGTTCTCGTCGCGGACCTCGGAGCCAAGCCAGATGATGCGCTCTTTCAGCAGGCGGTTGTAGATGTAGTTGTCCTGGGCTGCAGGATCGACGGTTGCCATGCGGGGGGCCGCTGCTTGCTGTGACATGTGTACTTACCTCTCGCTGGTGACGGTGACATCACTGAACGACATCACTGAACTTCACTACTTGGACACTAACCGCTTTCGGGGCGGAATTGTTCGTCGGAATCGCGCTGTTCGCTGACGGCGCACGATTGCCCGCGGGAGCTGTACACCGGCCGTTAACGCGCCAGCCCCCGGATCCGAGGACCCGGGGGCTGGCGGCACTGATGCGTGCAGCTGCTAGAACTTCACGGCTGCGGGATCGTCGTTCGCGACGGCCTCGCCGGCCTCTTCAGCTTCGGTTTCCGCTTCGGCTTCGACGGCCGGAGCTTCTTCGCCGCCGGGGCGGACGAAGTCGCTCAGGTCGACCTTGTTGCCCTCGGAGTCGGTGACCTCGGCCTGGCCCAGGACGACGGCCAGCGCCTTGCGGCGGCGGACCTCGGAGACCATCATGGGGACCTGGCCGCTCTGGTCGATGATCTGGGCGAACTGGTTCGGGTCCATGCCGTACTGGCTGGCGGTGGTGACGATGTAGTCGATCAGCTCGTTCTGGCTGACGCCCACTTCTTCCTTCTCGGCGATGGCGTCGAGGATGATCTCGTTCTGGAAGGCGCGCTCGGTGTTGGCCTTGACCTCGGCGCGGTGCTCTTCGGTGTCGTGCTCGCCTTCACCGTGGGAGTTCTCGGCCTTGAAGTGCTGCTCGAGCTGCTCTTCGACGACGGATTCCGGAACCGGAACCTCAACCAGCTCAACGAGCTTGTCCAGGACCTTGTCGCGGGCTTCGACGCCCTGTTCGACGACCTTGGAGTCGGCGGCCTGCTTGGCGAGGTCCTCGCGCAGTTCGGCCAGGGTGTCGAACTCGGAAGCCAGCTGGGCGAAGTCATCGTTCGCCTCGGGCAGCTCGCGCTCCTTGACGGACTTGACGACAACCTTGACCTGGGCGGACTCGCCGGCGTGGTCGCCGCCCACGAGGGTGGTGTCGAAGATGGCGTCCTCGTCAGCGCTCAGGCCGGTGACGGCCTCGTCCATGCCCTCGAGCATGGTGCCGGCGCCAACCTGGTAGGACAGGCCGGAAGCGGAGTCCACCTCGGCGCCGTCGATGCTTGCGGTGATGTCGATGCTGAGGAAGTCGCCGTCAGCGGCCGGGCGCTCAACGGTCTTGAGCGTGCCGAAGCGGCCGCGCAGCTCGTCCAGGGCCTTGTCGACGTCGGCGTCGGAGGACTCGGCTGCGGCAACCTCGACCTTGATGCCGGAGTAGTCGGGCAGTTCGATTTCGGGGCGGACGTCAACCTCGGCCTGGAACTTCAGCTCGCCGTCAGTGGCGGAGGGGTCCGGAACCTCGGTGATCTCAACCTCGGGACGGCTCAGGGGGCGGATGCCGGATTCCTGGACGGCCGCCTGGTACCAGCCGTTGAGGCCTTCGTTGATGGCGGTCTCCAGGACGTAGCCGCGGCCGACGCGCTGGTCGATCAGCTTGGCGGGAACCTTGCCTTTACGGAAGCCAGGAACCTGGATCTGCGAAGCAACAGTCTTGTATGCCTCGTCGATGCTGGGCTTCAATTCCTCAAAGGGGACCTCAACATTGAGCTTGACCCGCGTGGGGGTGAGGTTCTCGACAGCGCTCTTCACGGTCTAAGTACTCCTGGTTTTGTTGGATGGGTTCTGCAAACGCGTTGTTGTGACCAGGCCTGGGGCCCGGGCCGCAGAGTCGGGGTGACAGGATTTGAACCTGCGACTTCCTGCTCCCAAAGCAGGTGCTCTAGCCAAGCTGAGCTACACCCCGTAATGCACAGGACAGTCTACGTTCATCCCTGCCGCGTTTGCACATTTGACACTGGGGGCATGAATTAGGTTTAGTTATATCCGGCTTGAACAGCCGCCGAAGAAAAGCCCAAAGGCCAGTGCGCCGGAACGCTTTCCTCGGGGACGTAGCTTAATGGTAAAGCCTCAGTCTTCCAAACTGATTACGCGGGTTCGATTCCCGTCGTCCCCTCCGGATAAAAGAGGCCCCTCGATGAGGGGCCTCTTTCTGCTTTAAGCCCTAACGGGCCCCGCTTGGCTTGGCCGCTAACCGCTTGGGGGCTTAGGACTTAGGCGTGGCCCCCGGCATCCACGGTGCCCAGGGTGAGGCGCGTTTCGGACTGGAGGAAGTTCCCGACCCGCTCCGCCTGCCGGTCCAGCTCCTCCAGCTGGGATGCCCCCGCCGGCTGGAACAGTTCGGCGGTGATCTCCACTTTCTTTCCGGAGCGGCGCTGGTGCCACAGTCCGCGGACAACGCCGTCGATGACTATGACGGGATAGTTACCTGCCTGCCCCCTGGCCAGGGCACGCGTACTTGCCACGCCCGGGAACAGCAGATTCCGGGGCTGGCCTGCCACCACATAGGAATCGAAGTAGGGAAGCAGCCTGACGCCCGAAGGTTCCGCGGTGATGGCCCCGGCGTCGCTGCGCAGCACCCAGGCCGGCGTCCCTGCCACGGTGACCTGGGCCAGCTCTCCGCGGTGGTCATCAAAGAGGCCGGACGCCCACTCGCGCGGAACCGCCAGCCAGCGGGCGAAATGTGCCGGCGTAGCGGGTCCGTATGCCTGCAGGTAGGCCCGGAGGAGCCAGCCAAGCGACGGCGCGGCATCGGCCGGCCGGAACCCGGGAAGCAGCTGCCCGGGGCTACGGTAGGTCGATGCCCTGCCCCTGCCGGCGCCAAGGCACAGCGCCCCGCGGAAGCCCGCGGTCCCCATTGCCGCGCGCCAGCGCGGCCACATGGTCTGAAAGGCGGGCATCACCGGTTCAGCCGCCCAGGCGCCGGTTCTGGCGACTATGGCGTCAGTGAGTTCATCGGCGGTCAGGTCACTGTCCCGCAGCGCATCTGCGATGGCGGCCACGATCTGGTCCGTCTGGCCGGGCGTCAGGAATTGTCCCAGCGCCGGATTGGACGGAACGGTACCCAGCGCACCGGTCCACTGGGAGAGGTCGGCTGCGGGCAGCAGGTGCACGGTGCCGCGTGGCCCAAAAGTCCTGACGAGGGTTCCGTCGTCCCAGAGCGCTTTGCGCACATCGGACCGGGAAATTCGTGCGCCGCGCATCCCCACGGACAGCTCGGCGGCCTGCATTACCTGGGCGTGCGCGCCGCACATGGCCCGCACGATGCCGGCCGGGGTGGCGGTTTGCGAAGGAGCCGCCAGCCATTGGCGCTCCAGGCGCCTGGCGCAGACCTGCTCCCACGAATACTCCCGTACCGGCCCGTCAGCCATCGCCCGTCACCTCCCGCCTGAAGCCGGCCAGCTCAGGCGGTCTGCTGGCAGGATGGACACCAGTACAGTTTGCGGGCGGCGTGTTCGGCCAGGGCAACCGCGGTGCCGCAGACGCGGCAGGGCTGGCCCTGCCGGCGGTAGACAAAGTGCGCCTCCTCCCCCGGCGGAAGCTGATCACTCCGGGTCCAGAAGCCGGCGGTGGTGGTGATGATCCGACCGTCGCGGACGCCGTCGGCCATCACCGCGGCGGTGTCGTCCCAGAGGAGGCCGGCGACGTCCGCCGTTAGCGCGCGGCCAGGAAGCAGGGGGTCGATCCGGCCGCGGAACAGCACTTCGGCCCGGTAGACGTTCCCGACGCCGGCAATCACCTTCTGGTCCATCAGCAGCGTGGCGAGCGGGGTCCGTTTCGCCAGGATGCGCCGGACGAAGTCGTCCCGGCTCCCGCCGGTGTTGTGGAGAGGATCGGGGCCCAGCCGGTCCAGCACCGCTGCCGCTTCGGCCTCGGTGATGGCCGCGCAGGTGGTGGCGCCGCGCAGGTCGGCCCAGCCGTGGTCACTCACCAGCCGCACCCGCACGGCTCCCACCGGCGCCGGCGGTCCGGCGTATTCGGCCGGAGCAGTACCGCTTGTGGGATCAGTACCGTCGTCGGCCACTTCCCGCTCCCCTACCCTGCGGGGCGCGCCGATGCTGGAGGCACCGCGGAACTGGCTGTCCCCGCCGAAATCCCAGGCCCCGTAGAGTCCCAGGTGCACGTGCAGCACCAGCCCGTGCTCGAAGTGCAGGAACAGGTGCTTGCCGTGCGCGGACGCGTGCATCATGGTGTGCCCGTCCAGCAGGGCGGCGCCGGCGGCAAAGCGGCCCTGGGGGCTGCTGACAGCCAGCCGCCCGCCGGCAAACACGTCACCGAACTGGCGGGCCAGCCGGTGGATGGAGTGGCCCTCCGGCACTATTCGACGATCTCGCCGGTGGTTTCGTAGGTGGCGATCTTGCCGATGCGGCGGACGTGCCGCTCGTCGTTGCTGAAGGGTTCCTTCAGGAACGCCTCGATCAGGGACGTGGCCTCCTCGACGCTGTGCTGGCGCCCCCCAACAGCCACGACGTTGGCGTCATTGTGCTCGCGGGCCAGCGTGGCGGTGGCATGGTTCCAGGCGAGGGCGGCGCGGACGCCCTTGACCTTGTTGGCGGCGATCTGTTCACCGTTTCCGGATCCGCCCAGCACGATGCCCAGTGCGTGGACGCCCGCTTCCTGGTCCGCCACCACTGCGAGCGCCGCGTTGATGCAGAAGGACGGGTAGTCGTCCAGGGCGTCGTATTCCTTGGGGCCATGATCCACCACGTCGTAGCCGTTCGCCGTCAGGTGCTTGACCAGATGGGCGCTCAGCTCCATGCCGGCGTGGTCGGTGGCGATGTGGACCCGCGGAAATGCAGGGTTTGTTGTCACGGTAGGTTCCGTTCGTCATGAGCACCGGGGCGCAGCCGGGCTGGTACAGGTCAAATCAACAGATCCAAGAGTACTCGGTGTGCCTGCGCCAGCGGGGTGTGCCGCCCGGGCAGTTACGCGGCAGTTACGCTTCCGCGTCGCCCTGGGCCGGCGGGCGGGTGTCGCGGCGCGCCCTTGCCGCAACGCGGGTCAGGACCTCCGCCAGAAGGGCAGCGGAGTCGGGATTTCCGCCGCTGACGGCCAGCCGGTGGCCGTCCGTTTTGCGGACGACGACGGCGGGGCCGCTGCTGACGAGCACCGCTGCGGTTCCGTCGTGGTTGCGGTAGCCCCAGCCGCCGTAGTCGGCGGCGCGGACGTCGGCCGGATGGGCTGCAGAGATGGCGGTCGCGGGGACATCGATGACGCGCAGGATGCCGGCCAGGAAAACCCGCAGTCCGCTGCGGTCCGCGGTGACCCTGGCGAACAGGAACGCGGCCCCAACCAGGGCGGCCGCCACCAGCAGGGCCCCCAGCCACGGCACGGCGATGGCAATCAGCGAAGCGGGAAACAGGCTGGCGATGGCGATCATGACAAAGACGGAGCTGCGCGCATGTACCCAGAACCGCACGGAATCCCCGGCCAGATCGGGATCGAGCTCCTGCTCCAGCGCGCGCTGCAGGGCGCGGTCATCCTCGGGAGTCCACTGGTGGTCCGCCTTGAAGACGAACCCGATGATGACCCCCAGGGACAGTGCGGCACCGCTGCCCGATGCCAGGACAATCACATCCACACTGGATTCCCGGGCGTCCGCCACCCCGGCCTGGCCTACCAGGGCGGCCGCCAGCACGGCGGTGATAAAGAGGCTCACCGTCAGCCCTGCGCCCATCATGATCCGGCGCATCACGGTGGGCCGCGAGAGCGGCACAGCCTGCAGCAGTACCAGCCAGCCGACGAGGACAATCAGGGCGGCCCCGCCGCCCACAAAGGCGGGGAACGGCGCGAAGGCGGTGCCGCCGTCGTTATTCCACATGACCGCAAGCGGCTCCGGCAGATCCGGCCGCAACAGTACGGCACAGACCGCGAACCCGGCGGCAAGCAACACTGGGAAGCCGATCGCGAACCGCAGCGCCTTGGTGTCCACAGCATCGAGGAACTTTCCCATGCCTTAACGCTACCCCTGCGCGGGCCGGCTGGAGAGGACACCGGCAGCAATGACCAGCCACGTGAGCCAGGTAACTTGCCAAGCGGCGCCGAAATGAAACAATGGCTTCACAGTGATGCAAACTGCGCTCGTGAACACCGGGCGCAGCAGCCCGCGGGCCGGGCCAGTCCGGCCACCACAACCTCTGGAGGCACAACCTTGCCAGGCATGAACCTGACCCGCGCCGAAGCACGCGAGCGCGCCGCCCTGATCGCCGTCGACTCCTACGATGTCAGCCTCGACCTGACCAAGGGTGAGACTGTCTTCGGTTCCACCACCGCCGTCAGGTTCACGGCGACGCCCGGATCGTCGACGTTCATCGATGCCGTGACGGATGCCGTCCACAGCGTGACGCTGAACGGCCGCGAACTGGATCCCGCCGAGGTGTCCGACGGCGTCCGGATCCTACTGCCGGACCTTGAGTCGGACAACGAGCTGACCGTGGTGGCGGACGCCCCCTACATGAACACCGGCGAAGGCCTGCACCGCTTCGTGGACCCGGTGGACGGCGAGGTGTACCTGTACACGCAGTTCGAGGTGCCGGACTCGCGCCGGATGTTCGCCGTCTTTGAACAGCCCGACCTCAAGGCCACCTTCCGGTTCCAGGTCACCGCGCCCTCGCACTGGGATGTCATCTCCAATTCCCCGACGCCGGAGCCGGTGGCGGCTACGCCGGGGAACGACGGCGCCGCCCGCTCGGTCTGGGACTTCACGCCCACGCCCCGCCTGTCCTCCTACGTCACCGCGCTGATCGCCGGGCCGTACCAGTCGGTGCGCAGCGACGTCACCAGTTCGGATGGCCGCGTTGTGCCGCTGGGCGTCTTCGCCCGCAAGTCCCTGATGCAGTACCTGGACGCGGACAACATCTTTGAGCTCACCCGGCAGGGATTCGAGTTCTTCCAGGCCGAGTTCGGCTGCCCGTACCCATTTGAGAAGTACGACCAGCTCTTTGTGCCGGAGTTCAACGCCGGCGCCATGGAAAACGCCGGCGCGGTCACCATCCTCGAGGGCTACGTCTTCCGCGGCAAGGTCCCGGAGGCGCAGGTGGAACGGCGCGCCATCACCGTGCTGCACGAACTGGCCCACATGTGGTTCGGCGACCTCGTGACCATGCGCTGGTGGAACGACCTCTGGCTCAACGAGTCCTTCGCCGAATACATGTCCCACCTGGCCGCAGTGGAGAACACCAAGTTCCAGAGCGCCTGGACCACGTTCGCCTCGGTGGAAAAGTCGTGGGCCTACCGCCAGGACCAGCTCCCCACGACCCACCCGATCTTCGCCGAAATCAACAACCTGCATGACGTCGAGGTGAACTTCGACGGCATCACCTACGCCAAGGGCGCCTCCGTGCTGCGGCAGCTTGTGGCCTGGGTAGGGCCGGACAAGTTCATGGCCGGCGTGCGCGAATACTTTGCCAAGCATTCCTGGCGGAACACCGAGCTCGGCGACCTGATGATCGAGCTGGAGAAGGCCAGCGGACGCGACCTGGACCAGTGGGGCCGCCTGTGGCTGGAAACGGCCGGCGTGAACTCGCTCAAGCCGGAGCTGGCAGTGGATGCGGACGGCACCATCACGTCCTTCGCCATCCTCCAGTCCGCGGTTGCCGAGCAGCCCACCATCAGGCCGCACCGCCTGGCAGTGGGGTTCTATGACCTCACCGACGAGGGCACGCTGGAGCGGGTGCACCGTGAGGAGTTGGACGTCGACGGCGAACGCACCGAAGTGCCGGAACTGGCCGGCCTCAAGCGGCCGGACCTGATCCTGCTCAACGACGATGACCTCGCCTACGCCAAGGTGCGCCTGGACGAGCAGTCCCTCGCCACGGCCACGGCGCACCTGAAGGACTTCCGGGAGAGCCTGCCGCGGACCCTGGTGTGGGGCTCGGCCTGGGACGCCGCACGGGACGGGGAAAGCCCCGCCCGCGGATACGTGGACCTGATCCTGGCCAACATCGCCTCCGAATCTGATTCCTCGGTGATCCTGGTGCAGCTGCGGCAGCTGGCCACGACGCTCACTTTCTACGTGGCTGAGGAGCACCGCGAAGCCACCACCGTTGCCGCCGTCGACCGTCTTTGGGAACTGGCAAGGGACGTGCCGGGCGGGTCGGACGCCCAGCTCCAGTTCGTCAAGTCGTTCGCGCTCCTGGCCCGCAGCGGGCAGCAGCTGGACCAAATCGCCGGGCTGCTGGACGGCTCGGTCACCCTGGCCGGGCTGACCGTGGACCAGGATCTCCGGTGGGAGCTCGTGGCTGCCCTCGTGGCCGGCGGCAGGCTGGACCAGGCGGACATCGACGCGGAACTGGAGCGGGACAACACCTCCAGCGGTCAGAACGCGGCTGCGCTGGCCAAGGCTGCCATCCCCACCCCGGAGGCCAAGGCGGAGGCCTGGGAGTCGATCGTGGTCAAAGGCGATCTCTCCAACGCCATCCAGGCCTCGGCCGTCGCCGGCTTCACGCGGGTGCTGGACACAGCACTGCTCGAGCCGTACTCGGAGAAGTACTTCGAGGCCGTGCCCGGGATCGTCGCCGAACGGACACATGCGCTGGCCCAGCAGATCGTCATCGGGCTGTACCCGGCGCAGCTGACCAGCCAGGCCACCGTGGACCGGACCGACGAGTTCCTGGCGTCCCTGCCGGAGGAGAGCGCTGCGCTGCGCCGGATGATGCTCGAAAACCGCGACGGCGTGGTCCGGGCGCTGCGGGCCCGCGCGGCGGATGTCTAGGACGGAACCAATGGCTCTCGACGAACACCACTACGCGTTAACGGTCCGCTGGACCGGCAACCTGGGAAACGGCACGTCGTCCTACCGGGACTACTCCCGCGACCACGACATCGAGATTCCCGGGCTGCCGGTCCTGCAGGGCTCGGCCGACCCCACCTTTCATGGGGACCGCTCCCGGTACAACCCCGAGCAGCTGCTGCTGGCCGCGCTGGCACAGTGCCACATGCTCTCCTTCCTGCACGTCGCGGTGAGGCATGGGGTGGTGGTCCTGTCCTATGAGGACAACGCCACCGGCACGATGCGGCTGAACCGCGACGGCAGCGGCCAGTTCGAAACCGTCACCCTCCGCCCCCAGGTGACGGTCGCGGATCCCGGGCACGTTGCGTTGGCGGAGCAGATGCATCATGAGGCCAATCAGGTGTGTTTCATTGCCCGTAGCGTAAATTTCCCCGTACTGCACGCTCCCGTTACCACAGCCGGAAGTCCTTAGCCAGCGGCAGACCCGGCTAGGCTTAAAGGTGACCAAAGAGCGCCCGGCTTCCCCGGTAAGCGAGGAAACCGGCCGCCGCCGGACAGCAGCAAGGAGCCTTCCTGCAGATGTACAGCATGTTCACAACGCCCTCGGCCTCACTGGAGCCCACCGGACTTGACCTGGCCGGCGTGGCCATCAGCCTCGGCGCAGGCATCGTCCTGTGGCTGATCGCGAGTTTCCTGATCGCCAGGATCACCCGGCGCGTGGCGAACGGCACGACACTGTTCAAGAAGCCGCACTTCCGCTGGGTGGCTCCAGCGTTGCGCGCCCTGGACCATGAGCGGCGCGTGCAGCGGGCCCAAACGATTGGCTCGCTGCTGAAGAGCGGCATCGGCGTGGTCATCGCGGTCATCACCAGCATCTACATCCTGAAGAATCTCGACGTCGACGTGGCGCCGCTGCTGACCAGCGTGGGAATCCTCGGTATCGCCATCGGCTTTGGCGCCCAGCAACTGATCAGGGACTTCCTCGCCGGGATCTTCATCACCATCGAGGACCAGTACGGCATCGGCGACACCATTGAAACCAGCGAGGTAGTGGGCATCGTGGAGTCGATCGGGCTGAGGATCACGCGCGTCCGCGACGAAAACGGCGCCATCTGGTACCTCCGCAACGGTGAGATCCTCCGCGTAGGCAACCGGTCGCAGGGCAACTACGTGCCCCCGGCGGAGCCAGAGGAAACAGCCGTGGAAGCCGAGCACGCACCCCAGCAGAAGGCCGGAGAGTAGCCATGACCATTCCATCCCTTCCCACCCCGCCGGAGCCGGGCGTCCGCAAGCCGCTGATGCGCAACGACCCCTTCAGCCAGCCGGGTTACACGGACAACTTCTACGACGCCGTCGGCGGCCACGAGACGTTCGTGAAGCTCATCGACGTCTTTTACGACGGCGTCGCCACCGATCCGCTGCTGCGCCCCATGTATCCGGAAGAGGATCTGGGCCCGGCCAAGCGGCGGTTCCTGATGTTCCTGGAGCAATACTGGGGCGGCCCCACCACTTACGGCGAGGAGCGCGGCCATCCCCGGCTGCGGATGCGCCACATGCCGTTCCGGGTGACGCCCGAGGCCAAGGACCGGTGGCTGCACCACATGCGGACGGCGGTCGATTCCCTGGACCTGCCGCCGCTGTATGAGGGCACGCTGTGGGATTACATGGAACGCGCGGCTCTGTCCATGGTGAACAGCCCGTCCGACGCCCAGGGCTAGCGCCGGCGGCTACTCCCGGCAGCCTAGAGCAGGCCGGCGCCCGTCCGCGCCAGCACGTGTCCGCGGCTGCCGCTGAGCCGGAACCAGCGCCCGGAACGGTACAGCTTCTGTTCGCCCTCGCCCAGGAAACCCAGGGCGAGGGCGGCGAACGCCGCTCCCGCCGGCACGCCGTGCCGTCCCTCCAGCCCGCGTCCCCAGACGGCGGCCCGGGCATTGTTCACGATCATGGCTCCGGGCTTGTCGGGGACAATGCCTGCCACTTCGGCGATGCCGGCTTCGGCAACCTGCCGCAGTTCGGCATCGGGCACGGTGTCCACCAGTTCCCAGCCGCTGCGCGGCGCGCCCACGCCGGCCCATGATTCGGTAACGGTCGACGGCGGGACCGGAAGATCGGCGTCGTTCTCCCCGGCGCGGGCCAGCCGGTCCAGGACGGCTGCGAGCGGAACCGTGACGTCAACGGCGGACGCCTCGGCCAGTCCCATGGTACGCAGGCCGAGAATCGTGGGGGTGGACTCCCCCAGGATCCGGGGGCGCAGAATGCAGACGTAGGCTGCCAGTACCGTGCCGGCCGCCTGCAGCCGGATGGCGCCGTCATCGATGGCCTTGGCGCGGGTGACAAAGGTCTTCAGATCGGCGAGGTCGCGGGGGTCGGCGAAGCGGAAGGACTGGGTTAGAAGATCAGACACGTTAAGAACACTACCGGCTGGGGCTCGGTTGAGCGGTGCCGGGGCGCCGTCTAGAGTCAAACCATGACTGAAGCGGACGCCGGATTACAGGCCTTGCCCACGAATGACCCCACGAACTCCCTCCTGGAACTGCTTGACCTCGGCGAGCTGGAAGGCGCCCGCACCGACGAGGACATTTTCATGGGTCCGTCGCAGCGCCAGCCGCACCAGCGCGTCTTCGGCGGCCAGGTCCTGGCCCAGTCGCTGGTCGCGGGAATGCGTACCGTGGACGAGGACCGCACCGTCCATTCCATGCACGGCTACTTCCTCCGGCCGGGCGATGCGAACAAGCCCATCACTTTCGGCGTCCAGCGGCTGCGGGATGGCCGCTCGTTCTCGGCCCGGCGCGTGCACGCCTACCAGGACGGCACGCCGATTCTGTCCATGATCGCCTCCTTCCAGGCCGGGGATGACGGCATTGAACACCAGTCCGAGATGCCTGCCGGCATTCCCGATCCGGACACGCTGCCCAGCACGGCTGACCTGCTGGGCAAGTTCGACCACCCCGTCGCCCGGCACTGGGCGTATGAACGGCCCTTCGACATCCGCCATGTGGATCCCGCACTGTATGTGGCGGCCACGGGGAAGAAGGAAGCGCGCAACGCCGTGTGGATGAAGACCTTCAGCCCCATGCCGGACAACGCCAACACACACCGTGCCGCCCTGGCCTACGCCAGCGACTACACGCTGCTGGAGTCGATTCTCCGCAAGCACGGGCTGAGCTGGATCACGCCGGGCATGAGCGTGGCGAGCCTCGACCACGCCATGTGGTGGCACCGTCCCGTGCGCGTTGACGAGTGGCTCCTCTACGTGCAGGAATCGCCCAGCGCCCAGGGAGCGCGGGGCCTGGCGACCGGCAAGATCTTCAACCGGGAGGGCCTGCACGTGGCATCCGTAGCGCAGGAGGGCATGGTCCGGGTGCCGACGGACATCAAGAGCAAGGTGGCCGGCGCCGTGCAGACCAAGATCCTGCAGCACCAGATGCGCAAGGCCTGACGTACTCCGCATACGAAAAGGCCGGCCCCGGGTTTGATCTGTTCAACCAGATCAGCCCGGGGGCCGGCCTTTTCATGCCCAGCGCGTGATTAGTCGCGGGTCAGGCGGCGGTGCGTGACGCGGTGCGGCTTGGCAGCGTCGGGGCCGAGGCGCTGCACCTTGTTCTCCTCGTAGGATTCGAAGTTGCCCTCAAACCAGTACCACTTCGACGGGTTCTCCTCGTCACCTTCGTAGGCGAGGATGTGGGTGGCCACCCGGTCCAGGAACCAGCGGTCGTGGGAGACCACGACGGCGCAGCCCGGGAACTCCAGCAGCGCGTTTTCCAGGCTGCTGAGGGTTTCGACGTCGAGGTCGTTGGTCGGTTCGTCGAGCAGGAGCAGGTTTCCGCCCTGTTTGAGGGTCAGCGCCAGGTTCAGGCGGTTGCGCTCACCACCGGAGAGCACGCCTGCCTTCTTCTGCTGGTCCGGTCCCTTGAACCCGAACGCCGCAACGTAGGCGCGGGACGGCATTTCAACGTTGCCCACCTGGATGAAGTCCAGGCCGTCGGACACGACCTCCCAGAGGGTCTTGTTGGGGTCGATGCCGCCGCGGCTCTGGTCGGCGTAGGAGATCTTGACCGAGTCGCCGATCTTCAGCTCACCGCCGTCGAGGGGCTCAAGGCCCACGATGGTCTTGAACAGCGTGGACTTGCCCACACCGTTCGGGCCGATGACGCCGACGATGCCGTTGCGTGGCAGGGAGAAGGACAGGCCGTCGATCAGGGTGCGGTCGTCGAAGCCCTTCTGCAGGTTCTTGGCTTCCAGGACCAGGCCGCCAAGGCGCGGTCCCGGCGGGATCTGGATCTCTTCGAAGTCCAGCTTCCGGGTGCGGTCAGCCTCGGCAGCCATTTCCTCATAGCGGGCCAGACGTGCCTTGGACTTGGTCTGCCGGCCCTTGGCGTTGGAGCGGACCCATTCGAGTTCCTCGGAGAGCCGCTTGGCCTGCTTGGCGTCCTTCTTGCCCTGGATTTCGAGGCGGGCGCGCTTCTTCTCCAGGTAGGTGGAGTAGTTGCCCTCGTAGGGGTACAGGTGGCCGCGGTCCACCTCGGCGATCCATTCGGCGACGTGGTCCAGGAAGTACCGGTCGTGGGTGACGGCGAGGACTGCGCCCTCGTAGGAGGAGAGGTGCTGTTCCAGCCACAGCACGCTCTCGGCGTCGAGGTGGTTGGTGGGCTCGTCAAGCAGCAGGAGGTCCGGCTTCTGCAGGAGCAGCTTGCAGAGCGCCACGCGGCGGCGCTCACCGCCGGAGAGCAGGGTGACATCCGCGTCGGCCGGCGGGCAGCGGAGGGCGTCCATGGCCTGCTCGAGCTGGGAGTCCAGGTCCCAGGCGTCGGCGGAGTCGATGGCTTCCTGCAGGTGGCCCATCTCCTCGAGGAGTGAGTCGTAGTCTGCGTCCGGGCTGGCCATCTCCTCGGAGATGGCGTTGAAGCGCTGGATCTTGGCGTAGATCTCGCCCACGCCTTCCTGGACGTTGCCCAGGACGGTCTTCTCCTCGTTCAGCGGCG
This sequence comes from Arthrobacter globiformis, assembly GCF_030817195.1. Lineage (NCBI taxonomy): Bacteria > Bacillati > Actinomycetota > Actinomycetes > Micrococcales > Micrococcaceae > Arthrobacter > Arthrobacter globiformis. Next base: position 3,501,602 of record NZ_JAUSYZ010000001.1, read on the forward strand.
GCTCCTGCAGCAGGATGCCCACGGTGTAGCCGGGGCTCAGCCGGGCTTCGCCGTTTGAGGGGGTGTCCAGGCCGGCCATGATTTTCAGGATGGTGGACTTACCGGCACCGTTGGGGCCGACTACACCGATCTTGGCGCCCGGGAAGAAGGACATGCTTACGTCGTCGAGAATAAGTTTTTCGCCAACAGCCTTTCGGGCCTTGGTCATTGTGTAGATAAATTCCGCCATGGTTCCAAATCTAGTGGGTTGGCGGGCATATCTCACATTCGCGTCAGGCCGGGGCGCCTACGAAGCACTTCCCGTTCGACAGTGCCGGCAGCACGGCCACGGTCACCTTTCCATCCCGGATCTGGCCGATCACACATTCCTTGCCCTGGACCGCCGCCGCTTCCATGGAATCCACGTCGAGTCCGGTAGGTGTGCGCCCCGCCGATACCTCAAGGTTCCGCGCCGGAACACCCGCCGCTGTGAGGGCCGAGGTGATGTCCGCCGTCGCAGGTTTGGAATTGGCCGCGACAACGCTTCCCAGGACGTCGGTCATGGTCTGCTGCAGCTTGGCCGTGGTCTCCGCAGCCGCGGACGCTTTGGTGGCCGCCGCAGATGCCGGCGGTTTTGCCGGCGCCGAGGCCGATGCCGCCGTGGCTGACTGCCCGGCCGCCTGATCCCCTGGTGCCGTGCAGGCGGCGAGCGCCGACAGCAATACAGCCGCCAATGCGAGCCGGCCGGCAACGCCCTTGGCATTTCCCCGGGCACCGGTTGCCTCGCCGCGGAATGCCCTGTTCCGCCGGAGTGTCATCGCTCGCATCACGCTGCCATTCTGCCATGCGGCACCGCCAGGGGGTGCGGTGCCGCACGCCACCGGCGCTCAGGCAGCCGCTCCAGTGAGTTCGCCCGTTTCCGCATCGAGCCGCAACTCGTCGCCGGCACCGTCCACGAAGATGCCTGCTGCGGCCGGGTCTTCATCGGATTCGTCATCTTCCTCCCGGTCCTCGTCGGCTCCATCCCCATCCACAGCCGAGGACCCGGAAGCGCTGCGGTCGCCGTTAGCGGGACCAAAGGCGTCGGCGGCCTGCGGGTTGCCGGAATTGCGGATGAAGTTGGCGGTGCCCCATTTGAGGTCGTGGCCCACGGCGTCGGCGTCGATTTCGGCATCGTGGTAGATGCGGCCGTCCTTCTCCCAGCTGCGCATTTTCAGCTTGCCCACGATGATGACGCGCTGGCCCTTCTTGATGCTGCAGCCCATGTTTCCGGCCAACTGCCTGTACCCCTGGACGGTGAACCAGTTGATGTTGCCGTCCACCCAGGCGTTGGCGGCGCGGTCGTACCGCCGTTCGGCAGAACCGAGGCGGAACGAAGCGGTGGGGACGCCCCCTGGAGTGGTGGAACTGCGGATCTCCGTGGCAACGAAGCCGCGGACAGTAATGGTGTCGGTCATCTTGGTGTCCTGTCTCGAATTGTCGTGCCCCTTGCAGGCATTCCAAGCATCAACCGGCAGCAGCGGGACAGCGAGAGCCGATGTTCCGTATGTGGAAAACCGGAACGGCAAGTCCCGGGGCGCAAAGGGGAATCAGCGGGGCGCCTGACGCTGCTGGCGCGCAAGTCAATGTAGACTTTTTACGCGCCAGCAATGTGCCGGCCAGCCATTGCCCCAGTAGCTCAGGGGATAGAGCAGCGGCCTTCTAATCCGCCGGTCGGGGGTTCGATTCCCTCCTGGGGCGCAGAGAAAAGCGGCCCTGACCTGCGAAAACGCTTGTCAGGGCCGCTTCTCCTTTTTGCCTATCATTTCAGCAATCCACCGCTTACCCACCGCTGGGTGAGCCTACAAGAGACCCCGAATCGTCTCCAGTGCCTCCGCGTGCGCCGGCCCCCACGTCCCCAGTTCGATCCTCTGGCGCCTCCGATAGCCAGAAGGCAACGGGGCGGTGCAACTCCAACGTATGGTTGAATCCCGTGGAACTGGTGAGCAGTCACGTCTATGGCCAGATCCCCGTCCTCCAGCCAGTCGTGCCCCTGGATTCCACTCGGGCCGCTCGCGTTCACAATGTGCCAGCCAGCCTGCGGTTCGCGCTCGGCCAGCAAGTGCCCCAGGGCGAAGGATGCCCAAGTGCATAAGCCTCGAGGAAATTTGAAGGACCCGGCATGCGCCTTGGCCTCTGGCAACTCGGCGATCACCAGAAAGCGCTCAACGAGCTCGCGGATCCATTCCTCCCGCTTCGAGCTCATTGCCCACCGAACGCTTGAAGAAGCGCGGTCATGTCCGGGGCCTCGTGCGTCTTCTGGACGTAGTGTCGGCTTGTGATCTGCTCATTCGAGTGGCCCAGCTGCGCGGAGGCCGACGCCATACCCTCGGCGTTGGCCAAAAGGATGCCGACCGACTTGCGGAACGTGTGCGGAGGAACCCACTGGAATCCGATGTCATCACGGGCCGAGCGCCATTGCTTGCGGAAGTTGCCAGGGTCCCGCAAGGTGCCCGTGGACGAAGGGAAGACCACGTCCCATGGGTTTGCCCCGAGCTGTTGGACTTGACGACGCATGAGCATCTCCACGGCGAAGGGCGGCAGGAAGTATCGTTGCCGTGAGTTGGTGGACTTTGGGTGCTCTTGAATTGTCACCCCCTCCCCCGGCACATCGATGACGGTTCCTGTGACGGTGAGCGTTGGGCGCTCAGCCCTTAGATCGACGTCCTTCCACCTGAGCGCCAGGGCTTCGCCAATACGGGCGCCAGTGCCGAGCATGACGTCGACGACATCAAGCAGGTCATTCGGCCGCTTTCGGCCGCGGGGACTAGAGTCGAGCCGCCATTGGTAGAGGCCGGCCCGCAGCGCGGTCGCCTCTTCATTCGAGTGGTCATTCCCTAGTCGAAGGCGTCGGCGGCGGCGAGGCCACTGTTCTTCCCGATGCGAGGGTAGAGCACTCAGAGCTCGATTGCCCAGCCTTCCTGGTAGTCGGGGTGGTCCCTGTACGGCGAGGCCATGCACATGAGGACGAATTCGCTGGTTCCGCCAACCTCGCTGTCGATATCAGTAACGAGCGGGATGTTGGCCAGCATCTGCCGCTTGGCCACACATTCAGCAAGGATCCGGCCGGGGTTAAACTGGGCGATGTAGAGCCGGTCTTCGGGTTTGCAGGCGAGGTACCCGGGTGCGTGGTCTGCGTAGGCGTCGAGAACAGCTTTCTCGTCCGCCGAATAGAGCGCTGACGCGGGGGTTCCTGCTTCCCCGAACCATCCCCAGGGCGCAGGGGAAGCTGCCTGGGCGACAGCTTCGTCTTCACTGATCCGGGCTTCCAGGAAACCAATGATGTCCATGCCTTCATCCTGCCACCCAATAGGGTGCGGTGGCCCGCTCATTCCCCCAGACAGGAGCGGGCCACCCACCGAAGCCGTAGATACATCGAGACCCGTTACGGCGACGGTAACCGGATGATACGACAGGCTGATGAACAGCCGGATAACTGACCAGCAGGCTTATCAAGTTGAGTGACTAACTGAGAGCTGGGTAGCGTTATCAGTGGCAACCTCCGCAATTGCCCCCCAGCTGCGGAGGTTGCTTATTTTTTGGCCCCAGTGGGACGGAGGCATAACGCTAAGATCCAGGGCCCATGGACGACGAGGTTTTCGCCGTCAAGGAAGTGGCGGAAATGTTCAAGCTGTCGCCGAGCACCATCTATGCTCGCGTCTCAGGGTGGTCGCATCTCAGGATCACCCCGACCGACATCCGGTTCAGCAGGGCAGACATTGGAGAGTTCAAGGCAATGTCGCGCAAGACGCCGTCAGTGCCTGTGACGCAGGCAAGGAGTGCCCGGATAGGGACGGAGAGGCAGAAGGCCAGAAACCCTCAGGAACGGCCTCAAAGAGCCACCAGCGCCCCGCTAAGGAGTGGTGGCCCGCCCCGATTGGGGGCAGAGCGGGCCACCTACCGAAGCCACAGAAGGCGTGTAGTGGCGCCCGGCTCAAAGGACTATACGCACCTCATATCAAGGAAACCTCAAGTTTTCCGCAGCAAGAAGCCCCGGACCAGTTCACACTGGAGGGGGCTTCTCAGTTCTCAGCGGAGGCTTAGGCCTTCCGGCCGGCAAAGGCTTCCCCCATGCATCGGATCATCAGGGACACCCCGGTCTTCGGACCGGGGTGTTTTTCTTTGCCCATCAGTAATTGCAAAGCATGCTTACTATTAGGCGCAGACTGTGCCTATGATCGGACTGGGCGCCGGCGATGCGCACAGGCCGGCCAACCTGGACCAACAGTCGAGGAAGGAACACCCACATGCAGCACAGCCAGCCGGGCGACAGCCCCGCCAATCCGGAGACGCCCCGGCCCTCGAGCCCCGCGGCAGGTCAGCCAGGCTCCGCAGTGCCCCCTGAAGCGGCACCGGCAGGAGCGGCCGCAGGTACCGGCGCGGCGGGCCGCCATCCCGGCACCGCCGCCATCCCGGGTTACAACGGAACCACGCCGCCGCAGCCCGGCGCGGCCGAGCCCGATCGGCGCGTGACCCGTGCCGGGATGATCTGGGCGGCAGTGGCCTCGGCGCTGGTGGTCCTGGTGCTGCTGATCGCCTTCATCCTGCAGAACCAGGAACTCGTCCAGGTGAAGTTCTTCGGCCTGGAGGGAGCAGTGTCGCTAGGGATGTCCCTCTTCATCGCCGCAGTGGGCGGAGGTGTGCTCGTCGCGATGGCCGGCGCAGCCCGGATCATCCAGTTGCGCGCTGCAGCGCACCGGCGCAGGGTGCAGGCCGGCCGACAGCGGTAGAGCGGCAAGCCCCAGACCACGCAGTCAGTCCGCCAGGTACTCCTTGAGGTTGCCAAGCACCATGCCCCAAAGTTTTTCCGACTCCGCGGCCTCGCCATCACTCTTGTTGTTGCCCTGGGTGATGCTGACCCGCGTGCCCTCCGCCACGGGCTCCAGGCTGTACTCCACGGTGTGATAGTTGTCCGGCTCGTCGGGCAGACCCGACAAGGGGCTGTAGTGGGTGATGCGCAGAAGTTCATTGGGGCGGACTTCCAGCACGGTCCCCTTGTCCCGGTAGGACTTGCCCTGCCACTCCCCCTGGAACGTCACAGGTTCACCTTCCCGCCAGCTGGATGTGACATGCGTGCCGAGAAAGTATTCCTTGACGTCGGCCGGCTCCGTCAGTGCCTGCCAAACCCGCTCCGGCTGTGCGGCGACAACAATGTTCGCCTCGGCGTCCCTGAATTGTTTGTCCATGCTTTCCCCTCCTGGCGCCACCCTACCCGCGGACAGACACCGAAGTAAGGGCACCAGCAGTAAGGGCACAGTGGCCGAGGGCCAGACAGGGCGAGGTCCGGTCCCGTGTCGGGGACCGGACCTCTGCTTCTGCCAGGTTCTTGCCGGGGTTTAGGCGAAGGGCTGCACCAGTTCGGCGTACCGGTCCTTCATCCTGGCCAGGACCGCGTCGCCGTCGGCGTCCCAGATCTCCTGGTTGAAGATTTCCACTTCGATGTCGCCGGTGTAGCCGGCGTCCCGGACCCAGGTGCTGATCGTGGCGAAGTCAATCACGCCGTCGCCCATCATGCCGCGGGAAAGCAACGCGTCCGCCGCGATCGGAAGGTTGAAGTCGCACACCTGGTAGGAGGCGATCCGGTTCTCCCTGCCGGCGCGCTCGATCTGGGCTTTCAGTTCCGGGTCCCACCAGACGTGGAAGGTGTCGACGGCGACCCCCACAGCCCGGGCGTCGTACGGCGCCGCCAGGTCCAGCGCCTGCCCCAGCGTGGAGATGAGCGCGCGGTCGGCGGCGTACATGGGGTGCAGGGGTTCCAGCACCAGCCGGACGCCGTGCTCAACGGCGAACGGGACGAGGTCCCCGAGCCGGTCGGCCACGCGCTGGCGGGCAGCCACGACGTCCTTCTCCCCCGCCGCCAGACCCCCGACCACGAGGAACAGTTCCTGTGTGTCGAGCGCAACGGCCTCGAGGATCGCGGCCCTGTTGTCGGCGAGCGCTGCCGCCTGCCCGTCGGCGTCCGGAGCCGTGAGGAACCCGCCGCGGCACAGCGAGGAAACCCGCAGCCCGGCGTCCCTGATCAGCTTCGCCGCCTTGTCCAGCCCGGCGTCGGCCACGACGTCCCGCCAGGGCCCGATGGCGGGAATGCCTGCACGGGCACAGCCGTCAACGGCCTCGGCGAGCGTCCACTTCTTGGTGGTGGCGCTGTTGAGGGACAGCCGTGAAAAAGGGGACGGTTCTGAATTGAAGGTCATACTCCCACTCCGTTGATGCGAAGGAAATCGGACATCCGGAACGCTGCGAGGGCGGGGTCCTTCAGCAGCCCGGCTTCGTCGGCCAGTTCGAAGGTCTTCGCCAGGTGCACCACGGAACGGCCCGAGTGCAGCCCGCCCACCATCTGGAATCCCGGCTGCTTGCCGTTGAGCCAGGACAGGAAGGCGATCCCGGTCTTGTAGTAGAACGTGGGGGCGCTGAAGATGTGCTTGCCAAGTTCCCGGGTGGAGTCCAGGATGGCACGCGCTTTGGCGGCATCTCCGGCGTCGTAGCTCTGCAGCGCCGCGGACGCGGCCGGATAGATTGCCGCGAAGATCCCCAGCAGGGCGTCTGAGTGGAGGGTGCCGTCGCCGTCGATCAGTTCCGGGTAGTTGAAGTCGTCGCCGGTGTAGAGGCGGACACCCTCGGGAAGGGCTGCCCGCAGCGCCACCTCATGCGATGCGTCCAGCAGGGAGACCTTGACGCCGTCCACCTTGTCCGCATTCTCGCGGATGAGCGAAAGGAAGGTCTCCGTGGCCACGGAGACGTCGTCCGAGCCCCAGTAGCCGGCCAGTGCGGGGTCGAACATGGTGCCGAGCCAGTGCAGGATGACGGGCTGGTCGGCCTCCCGCAGCAGCGTGGAGTAGACCTTCAGGTAGTCCTCGGGACCGCACGCCACCCGGGCCAGTGCCCGGGAGGCCATGAGGATCACCTTGGGCCCGGCCTCGCTGACGACGGCGACCTGCTCGCGGTAGGCGGCGAGGACAGCCTGCAGGCCGGCTTCGCCGGACGGCAGTGTGGCGAGATCCAGCTGGTCGGTGCCGGCACCGCAGGCCACGAGGTCCCGGACAGTCATGCCGGCCGTGGCGGTCCCGCCGGCGGAAACCACGGAGGCCGCCTCCGCCCCGGTGCGCTTGATCAGCTGCTGGGTGGCGGGCCAGTCCAGGCCCATGCCGCGCTGGGCGGTGTCCATCGCGTCGGCGACCCCCAGCCCGTAGGACCAGAGCTCGTGCCGGTAGGCCAGGGTGGCCTCCCAGTCGAGACGTGCCGGGGCGCCGGGGGTGTTGTCGGCGGTGACCTCGGGGATGACGTGGGCGGCCGCGTACGCCCGGCGTGATGTCAGCGGTGCCGTCGGTTTGGCCCAGGTGGTGGCGGAGCGGAGGCGGTACTCCCGGGTTCCGCCGTCGGACGTGGGAAGGATCAGTGACGTCATCAGAGCGTGATCTCCGGGATGTCGATGGTGCGGCGTTCGTCGCTGGACTGCAGGCCGAGTTCGGCTAGCTGCACGCCGCGGGCGGCGGAGAGCAGCCCGAAGCGGTGCTCGCGGCCGGCGACGACGTCGCGCAGGAACTCTTCCCACTGCAGCTTGAAGCCGTTGTCCAGCTCAGCGTTCGCCGGGACTTCCTGCCACTGGCTGCGGAAGGATTCGGTGACCGGAAGGTCCGGGTTCCAGACAGGCTTGGGCGTGTGGGCCCGCTGCTGCGCAACGCACTTGTTCAAACCGGCGACGGCGGAACCGTGCGTGCCGTCGATCTGGAACTCCACCAGTTCGTCACGGTAGACCCGGACGGCCCAGGAGGAGTTGATCTGGCCGATGACGTCGTCTCCGCCCGGGGTAACCAGTTCGAAGATGCCGTACGAGGCGTCGTCAGCAGTTGCCTTGTACTCGTTGCCGGCCTCGTCCCACCGCGTAGGGATGTGGGTGGCGGTCTTGGCATTGACGCTCTTGACCTTGCCGATGATGCCTTCCAGGACGTAGTTCCAGTGGCAGAACATGTCCGTGGTCATTCCGCCGCCGTCCTCCTTGCGGTAGTTCCAGGACGGGCGCTGGGCCGCCTGCACGTCGCCTTCGAAGACCCAGTAGCCGAATTCGCCGCGGATGGACAGGATCCGGCCGAAGAACCCTTCGTCCACAAGGCGGCGCAGCTTGACCAGGCCGGGGAGGTAGAGCTTGTCGTGCACGACACCGGCGGTAACCCCGGCTTCCTTGCCTATGCGGGCCAGCTCGATGGCCTCCTCCAGGGTTTCCGCCGTCGGCTTCTCGGTGAAAATGTGCTTGCCGGCCGACATGGCCTTCTTCAGGGTCGCCGCCCGCAGGCTGGTCATGGAGGCATCGAAGACGACGTCGACAGTGGGATCGTTGATCACGCCGTCAAGGTCGGTGGTCCATTCCGAAATCTTGTGGAGCTCTGCGAGTTCGCGGATTTTCGCTTCGTTGCGACCGACGAGGATCGGCTCGACCTGGACTTTGGTGCCGTCCTCCAGGGTGAAGCCGCCGGCGTCGCGGATCGGGAGGATGGAGCGCAGCAGGTGCTGGCGGTAGCCCATCCGGCCGGTGATGCCGTTCATGGCGATACGGATCGTCTTTGTTTCGAAACCCATGAGTCCTCATTCTTTCGTGGTGGATAGCAAATCGGGAAAGCGCGTTCCCGCTGCTTCTATAGTGCAGAACCGGAGCCAATCTGGCAAGCGCTTTCCAGACTTTTCTGCAACTGCGATAATGTGGGCACCAGCCGAGTTTCCCGAAGCTGGGGCCTGTTGAAGAGGAGTTGCGCCTGTGGCTGCAAGCACGCTGACCGAAGTAGCCCGCCTGGCCGGAGTCTCCCCTGCCACCGCCAGCCGGGTCCTGAACGGTTCGGCCAGGACCCCCGGGCCTGACATCGCGGAGCGTGTCCGGAAGGCGGCGGACTCCCTGGGCTACATCCCCAACGCCCAGGCCCAGGGCCTCGCCAAGTCAAGCTCCGGCCTCATCGGGCTCATCGTGCACGACATTGCCGACCCCTACTTCTCGGCCATCGCCCGCGGCGTCCAGACCGCCGCCCGGCACCAGAACAAGATGGTGCTGCTGGCCACCACGGCGGGCAGCCCCGCCGACGAGCGGGCGGCCGTGGCAGCGTTTGCCGCGCGCCGGGCCGACTCGATAGTGATCGCCGGGTCGCGGTCTGCCCGGACGGCCGACAGGCAAGGCAACGCCGAACTGGCCGCCGAGCTCGACCGCTACTGCCGGAACGGCGGCCGGGTGGGCGTGGTGGGCCACGCCGTGGTGGGCGCCGAATCCGACGAGGGCTATCACGTGGTTGAGGTTCCCAACGAGGATCTCGCGGCCGCACTCGCCCGGGAGCTGGCCGCCTCGCACGCCGGGGAGTTCGTGATCGTCGCCGGTCCGGAGGGGCTCCTGACCTCCGACGACCGGGTTCGCGGCTTCCAGCGCGGCCTGGCGGATGCGGGGCTGCCGCCGGCGGACGTCCTGCACACGGGATTCGACCGCACGGGCGGTTACGAGGCGGGCCTGAAACTCGCAGCCCGCATCGGCGCGCCCGGCGGCAGCGGCGAGGCCGGTCCTGACGCCAGACAGGCGCGGCTCTGTATCTTCGCCGTCAACGACGTCATGGCGATCGGGGCCACGGCCGCGCTGCGTTCCCAAGGGCTGCGGATCCCCCGGGACGCCGCCATCGCCGGGTTTGACGACATCGAAACCCTGCGCGACTTCCGGCCGGCCCTCTCCACTGTCCGCCTGCCCCTGGAGGAGATCGGCAGGCTGGCAGTGCCCGGCGCGGGTCCCGGCCAAACGGCCGCCGCCACCGTCGGGGTCACCGGCGAAGTGACACTCCGCCGGAGCACCGAGCCGGCCGGCGAACCGGCTTCATAGATTCAGGAAAGACAGTCCCGCAGCTGGACAGTCCCCGGCGGCAAGGGAAGGCGGCCATGACAGACCCCGCACAGGAGGCAGCGGGCGGCATCACCACCGCGGCCGCCGAGTGGCCCGCTGTGGAGCAACTGTTCGGCGTCCGCGGTGAGCCCTCACGCTGCTGGTGCCGGTTCTTTGCCCTGCCGGGGGCCGGCTTCGCTGCCACGCCTCCCGCTGGCCGCAAGGCACAGCTGAAAGACAAGTTCGACGGCGGCGGGCCGGCACCGGGGGTCCTGGCGTACCGCGGTGGTTCCGCCGTCGGCTGGTGCGCCGTGGAACCGCGCGGGTGCTACCCGCGGATCCTCCGTTCCCAGGTGTTCAAGGCTGCTGGCGCGGCAGTCACAGAGGATGACAGCGGCGCAAAGAGTGTGTGGTCGGTGAGCTGTTTCGTCGTCGCCCCCGGCCACCGGCGCAGCGGCGTGGCCGCCGCCCTGCTCGCTGCCGCCGTCGACCACGCACGGGCCAACGGTGCCGCTGTCGTGGAGGGGTATCCGGTGGATCCCGCGCAACGGCCGAAGGCCGGGCCGGCGGACCTCTACCAGGGGACGCTCGGGCTGTTCCTGGCCGCCGGCTTCGAGGTGGTCAGCGACGCTGTACCCGGGCGCGCCGTTGTGCGCCTGCAGGTGGGATGACGCGGACGGCAGCGGCAACCTCGGCCCCGGGCTCCGCACTCCGGGTTTCAAGGACCGGCTATCTTGGCAGCATGGCAAATGAAGCGGTCCTGGCGTTGATTCGCTCCGAACTGCGGGCGGCGGCAGACCCCGGACGCGGCGCCGCGGCGCAGGCCTACATGAAGTCCGCAACACCATCCCTTGGCGTCCGTGTGCCGGAGGTGCGCCGAACAGCCAAGGCCGTGGCCGCCGCCCATCCCTTTGAAACCGCCGACGACCTGCGGTCAACGGTGCTTGTCCTGTGGCGTGACGCCCTCTACCGCGAGGAACGCTATGCTGCGATCGACCTGACCGGGCTGCGAAGCGTGGCCGGAGACCCGCTGATGCTTCCGGTGTATGAGGAGATCATCCGAACCGGATCATCCTGGGACTATGTGGACGGGGTGTCCCATCGGATCGGCGCCCTGCTCAAGGCCCACCGGGAGGAACTAACCCGCGTACTGCTCCAGTGGAGCGTCGACCGGGACTTCTGGATCCGGCGGGCGTCGATCACGGCACAGCTGGGAGCCAAAGTCCAGACGGACACCGGCCTGCTCACTGCCGTGATCGAGGCGAACATGGCCGACAAGGAATTCTTTATCCGCAAGGCCATCGGGTGGGCGTTGCGTGAGTACGCCAAAACCGACCCGGAATGGGTCCTGGAGTTCGTGGCACGTAACGGCCCGTCGCTCAGCCCGCTCTCGCGCAGGGAAGCCCTGAAAAACCTTCAGGTCATATAACGGGGCGTACCGTGACAGGCTGGTCCGCCTTGCTGAAAAGCAGCTTGGTGCTGCGGTCCAGAAAGATCAGGTACAGCGCAAACAGCAGGGCGATGATGGCGGCTGCGTTGCGGGCCAGCGCCAGGGCGAGGCCCAGGTCGTCTGTCTGCAGGTAGGGAAAGACCTCCAGCTGGTCCGAGATGGCATAGACCATGAAGAAGGAAACGATGAAGTACAGGGCCTTGACCTGCCAGTCGTCGCGGATGCCCGTGACGGCGAACAGCGGGATCAGCCACACCACGTACCAGGACTGGATCATGGGCGCCAGCACCACAACAGCCGCGAAGGCGAGCGTCAGGCGGCGCATGAGGCGGTCGTGTTCACCGCGGAAAATCTGCCAGGCGACGATGCCCACGGCAAGGAGCTTGCCGGCGTCGTACACCCACTTGGCCAGCCCCCAGCCGTCCAGGCTGAACGCGTTGGCGATGGATGCGACCACCAGGCCGAGCAGCCCCACGGGGGCGTACCAGATCCAGACGCTGCCGGGCGCCGAGAGGCCGTTGATCCAGCCGAACCCGAAGCCGTTGACCAGGCTCATTGCGTAGAGCAGGGCAACGCTGATCCCGGCCGTCAGACCCCAGAACACAAACTTCCGGGGCCAGCTGGCTCCCTTGCCGGCCCACAGCAGGCCGATGAACGGAAGGAACACCACGGTGATCGGTTTCACCGCGATGGAGGCCGTGACGAGGACAATGCCGAAAATGACCCGCCGCGTGGCGCAGTAGTACAAGCCAGCGAGGGCGAGCCCGATCATGAGCGAATCGTTGTGGACGCTGGCGATGAAGTTGGTCAGGAAGAGCGGATTCGCCGCCGTCAGCCACAGGGCACGGTGCGGGTTGACCCCGTGCAGTTCGGCAAGCTTGGGGACGTAGACGATGCAGAGCGCCACACCCGCCAGGGCGGCCAGGCGGAAGAGCATGATGCTGGCTTCCGGGTGGACATTGGTGGACCAGACCACGAACTGCTCGATCCACAAAAACACCTGGCCGTAGGGAACCGGGGCCTCGGTCCACATCTTGTCCGCGCCCAGCTGGAAGTAGTTGGACAGCGCCGAGATGCCGTTCTCGTACGGGTTGAAGCCCTCCACCATTAGCCGGCCCTGGCCGATGTACGCGTAGACGTCCCGGCTGAACAGCGGGACGGTGAACATCATGGGAAGGCCCCACGCGACGACAGCCTGCAGGGTGGCTTTGCGGGCCTCGCGGCCCCACACGTGGATGTGCTGGCCAAGCCTGAGCCACGCACGGACCAGCAGCATGCCGCCCACCGCAAGCAGCACAATGGAAAGCCCGACGCCGAACGCCTCGGTTCGCATCCAAATGAACAGCGGCATCCGCCGCAGCTCCGAGACGGGCGCCAGCCACCCGACGCCGAGGGAGCCGGTGAGCAGGAACATGGAACCGATGAAGCCGGAGAGGATCGGGGAGCGCGGGTTGTCCACTTCCGGGCGGGCCGGGTCCGTGGAAGTGCCGGTGGCCGTTTCCCCTATCGCAGGCACAGGCGCCGTCATCTCAGGATCGTCCAATCTCTTCTGCGCCTATTCTCTTTAGGCATATCTCATGTGGGCGTGCTGCCCCATCTGCAGCCAAGCTGAGCGGCCAGCCAAAAAGGGCGTCGCCGGGGACGCGGCGGCGCAATGAGGCGTTGCCACGTACCCGAAATGTTAGCACCGGAGCGCCTCTCCAAGGCTTGCACGCGGCTGAACGGTAGGCTGAACGGGTGCCTATTACTAACGAACGCATCGTCTGGATCGACTGCGAAATGACCGGCCTCGACAACGTCCACGACGCCTTGATCGAGGTCGCGGCCCTGGTAACCGACTCCGAACTCAACATCCTCGGCGACGGGGTGGACGTGGTGATCAAGCCGGACGACGCCGCCCTCACGCAAATGAACGACTTCGTCCGGGACATGCACACCCGGTCAGGTCTGCTGAACGAGCTTCCGGCCGGCAAGACAATGGCCGAGGCAGAGGCCCTGGTGCTGGACTACATCCGCAAGTGGGTTCCCGACCCCCGCAAGGCGCCCCTCGCCGGCAACTCGGTGGGAACGGACCGGGTCTTCCTCGCCAGGGACATGCCCTCGGTGGTGGAGCACCTGCACTACCGCATCATCGACGTCAGCACCATCAAGGAATTGTCCCGGCGCTGGTATGCACGCGCCTACTTCCAGGCGCCGGCGAAGCTCGGCGGCCACCGCGCCCTCGGGGACATCAAGGATTCCATCGACGAACTCCGGTACTACCGGGAAGCCGTCTTCGTGCCCGCACCGGGACCGGACAGCGCCACGGCCCAGAAGATCTCCCAGCGCATCTCGTCGTCGCCCTCCGCCGTCGGCCAGCCGGCCACGGAAAGCATGACGCCGCCCGCTGCGGAGCAGCCCGGAAAGTAATCTCCGCCACGTTTGAGGAAATTTTTGCCGAAACGGCCAAAAGTGGCAAAAGCATCCCCCAACAGCAGGTAAGCTATTTGTCGTTGCCTTTTCGGAAGGCCGGGAAACCGGACAGTCTGCAGGGCACATGGTGGGCGTAGCTCAGTTGGCAGAGCGCCTGGTTGTGGTCCAGGAGGTCGCGGGTTCAACCCCCGTCGCTCACCCGCACCGAGGACGGCAGTTTATTGCCGGCCAGCAACAAAGGCCGTACCGGTTATCCGGTGCGGCCTTTGTTGGTTTCACCCCCAGCCGGCTCGCCCGGCAAAGCGCCGAAGGAATTCCCTGACATGACTGTTCTGCCCATCACCATCTGGGGTGAGCCGGTGCTGCACCGCCGGGCTGCTGAAGTGGAGGAGTTCGACGACGGGCTTCGCCAGCTGATTGCCGACATGTTCGAAACAAACGACAAGGCGAACGGCGTCGGACTGGCCGCGCCGCAAATCGGCGTGGGCAAGCGGATCTTCGTGTACAAGTTCGAGAACGAGGACGGCGCTCCCCCGGCCGGCGTCGTGGTAAATCCTGTGCTGACCCTCTCCAAGGTGTCCGGGGCGCTGCCGGATCCGGACGAGGAAGTGGAGGGCTGTCTCTCCTTCCCCGGTGGGCAGTATCCGCTCAAGCGTGCCGAATGGGTACGGGTGCAGGGCTTTGACGGGGACGGAAAGCCGGTGGATTTCGAGGCGACCGGCTGGTTTGCGCGCATCATCCAGCACGAATACGACCACCTGGACGGCAAGCTGTACGTCAACCGGCTCATCGACAGGTATGCCCGCAAGGCGATGAAGCAGGCCAAGAAGAGCGGCTGGGGCGTCCCGGGCCTGACTTGGATGCCGGGCGTGGACCCGGACCCGTTCGGCCACTGATACCGGCGCTGTTTCTGCCCGCTGAGGCCCTACCGGGGCATCACCGTCTGCTGCTGCGGGCATGAATCCAGCACGCGGGCCATGGCGTCCCTTTCCGGCTGGGTGACCCAGAGGCCGTACGCTGCCTTCACCGAGATCTGCCGCGCCACATAGTGGCACCGGAGTGCCTTGTTCTTCGGCAGCCAGGTGGCGGCGTCCGACGCGCTTTTCTCCTGGTTGGCGTCACCGTCCGCGGCGATGAGGTTTAGCGGATCGTTGGCGAGGTTCTGCCGTTGCTGCGGCGTCAGCTGCTGGGCCCCCTTCTGCCAGGCGTCGCCCAGCGCGACGACGTGGTCGATCTGCACGTCCTTGCTGGAATCTGCCCCGCGGACGAACCTGACCACCAGCCCCACGTACGGCTCATGCATGGTGCCGGCGGCAACCTTGCACTTTGATCCCTTGGTGAACGCAACGTCGTGAAGGTCCCGGCGCAGGATGTCGTTGCGGGTGTCGCAGCCGTTGTGGTCGGCGTCCTGCCAGGCCTGGCCGAAGGCAGACCGGTCGTAGTCGCTGCCGGATGCCCTGCCCTTCACGGCCAGGGCTCCCAGTGCGGCGGCCGCGCTGCCCCGCGGGACCGGGTACGGGGGTGTCACGGGCTTCATCCAGGCGGCATCGAACACCGGAGCCTCGCTGGGCCCGGACACTGCGGGCTCGGCGGCGATGAACTGGCCTGCCGCAAAAAACCACACGCTGGCGGCGACTACCGCTGCCGCCGCGACACCTAGCACTGCCCAGGCCTGCCGGGAGCGGCGGCGGGCACGCCGGTAGCCGGCCCAGCTGACACTCACGGGGCCGCCTCTGGGCAGGACTCCGGGGCAGGATGCGGGTACACATCCAGGAGCCTAGGCGAAACCGCCCGCCGCTGTGCGGATATCCACAGTGTGGAGGACAGGTGCCCTGTGGAGGGCGGGCGGCCTACTGCTCGCGCATGACCCGATGAAGATCGGTGTTGGCGAGATCAAGCAGCCGCTCCAGCTGGGCCACCCTGTCATCGCCGATTTCCCCTGCCGCATGTGCAGTGCGTGCCTGGTCCAGAAGCCGTTGGGCTTCTTTCTGGTTGGCCTTTGCAACGTCGAGGGCATGTTCCAGGGTTGTCTCATGCTGGAGTGTCGGGTTCTGTTCCATGACACAAGTTTGTGCCCGTTTACCGGCTGATTCCAGAGAATTGCCCGGGAAGTTCCCGGGAACGGGTCAGCCCCGCCGGCACAGGTGTGCCGGCGGGGCTGACGGAACGCTTCGGTTAGACCGGGGCTGCCACGGCCAGGACCGGGGCTGCGTCCTTTGCGGAGTCCTTGGCCGGGAAGGTCGGCGGGTTGACCCCGGCCATTTCCTCCATGACGCGGACCACCTGGCAGCTGTAGCCGAACTCGTTGTCGTACCAGACGTAGACGACCAGGTTCTTGTCGTTGGCGATGGTGGCGAGGCCATCGACGATGCCTGCACGTCGGGAACCGACGAAGTCGGTGGAGACGACCTCCGGGGAGTCAATGTAGTCGATCTGCTTGCGCAGGTCAGAGTGCAGCGACATCTCGCGCAGGTAGTTGTTGACCTCATCCTTGGTGGTGCCGTGTTCCAGGCTGAGGTTCAGGACAGCCAGGGACACGTCCGGGGTTGGGACCCGGATGGAGCTGCCGGTGAGCTTGCCCTGCAGTTCCGGAAGAGCCTTGGCGACGGCCTTGGCCGCACCGGTTTCGGTGATCACCATGTTCAGCGCGGCGGAGCGTCCGCGGCGGTCGCCCTTGTGGAAGTTGTCGATCAGGTTCTGGTCGTTCGTGAACGAGTGGACGGTCTCCACGTGGCCGTGGATCACGCCGTACTTGTCGTTCAGGGCCTTCAGGACCGGCGTGATGGCGTTGGTGGTGCAGGAGGCGGCCGTGACGATCCGGTCCGCGTCCGTGATGTCGCGGTGGTTGATGCCGTGGACGATGTTCTTCAGGTCGCCCTTGCCGGGCGCGGTCAGGAGCACGCGCGACACGCCCTTGCTCAGCAGGTGCTGGCCGAGGCCCTCGGCGTCGCGCCAGCGGCCGGTGTTGTCCACCACGAGGGCATTGTTGATCCCGTAGGCGGTGTAGTCGATGGTGGCCGGGTTGTCCGAGTAGATGACCTGGACCTGGACGCCGTTGGCCGTGATGGTGTTGGCGTCGGTGTCCACCTTGATGGTTCCTTCGAAGGAGCCGTGAACGGAGTCGCGGCGCAGCAGGCTTGCCCGCTTGGCCAGATCGTTGTCGGAGCCGCGCCGGACCACGATGGCGCGCAGGCGCAGGCCGTGGCCGCCGCCCGCCTTTTCGATGAGCAGGCGCGCCAGCAGGCGGCCGATGCGGCCGAAGCCGTAGAGCACGACGTCGGTGCTGGTGCGGTCGTCGGCGCCCCGCTTGCCCACGACCTCAGCCAGCTCGGCGCGGAGGAATTCCTCCAGAGTCAGGTCGCCGCCGTCGGACTTGAACTTCTGGTTCAGGCGGGCGATGTCGATGGCAGCGGCACCCAGCTCCAGCTGCGCCAGCGTGTTCAGCAGCGGTGCCGTCTCCTCCAGGAGCAGCTCATCCTTGCTCATCCGGCGCGCGAAGCGGTGCGCCTTCAGGATGTTCATGGTGGACTTGTTGATCAGGCTGCGTCCGTGGATGGAGGTAACCACGTTGTTTTCACGGTACAGCCGGCCGATAACCGGGATCATGGCCTCGGCGAGCGCCTCACGGCCCATCCACGTATCAAGACAAGAATCTGACGTCTGGCTCACAGAACTACCTTCCTTGGTTCAACCGGCTACGTCCTCGTAAACCGGATGGCGGCCACTGGAAGTTATCCAGGGCAAGCTGGCACCGGCAGGGTTTCGGTCCACCCCGGATGCCGTTGACCGTGCAAAGAAAAACCGCCGGCTGCGAACGCAGATCCGGCGGAAGAACTTCTACGTTCACCATCCATTCTAGGCGGGCCCGGGGGCTTCTCTTGCCCCGGAGCCCGTGAAATCACTCACACCGGGTGTGATACCTGTCGCCTGGGATGCGGGATTGTTATCGACGCAATCCCGGCAACCACTATCCGCACGCCTTCAGGGGGCCATAAGCTGACGGCCCTGACGGCGATGCACTCGTAAAGATGCCGTCTGCGAAAGAAAGGCCAAACGATGTATGAAATGGTCGCCCTGGGAGCCGGGAGTGCATGGCAGCGCCCAACCAACCGGACACCCGGATGCACTTGTGCACCTTGGCGGTACAGTCCGCAGCATCCCCGCCCCACCAACCCGGACTGTCCCGCTCACGGAGTCGCCGGCCAAGACGCAGCATGAGGTCCAACCTGCTGCTGGCTTTGAGTGGATGGGTTGACCGATACGCCGGGTTCTGTGCTCCCGCGCTGTTGCCGGCGCGGGAGTAGCGGCCATCCATCTACGAGCGCCGTTGCCGGCGCCCTCCAGCGGCCTACCCGGACACTCGGGCGGGCAGCCCTCAAACGTGTCCTGTCTGGCCTTGCTCCGGGTGGGGTTTACCTAGCCTTCCCGGTCACCCGGG
This sequence comes from Arthrobacter globiformis, assembly GCF_030817195.1. NCBI lineage: Bacteria > Bacillati > Actinomycetota > Actinomycetes > Micrococcales > Micrococcaceae > Arthrobacter > Arthrobacter globiformis. The sequence goes on from NZ_JAUSYZ010000001.1 coordinate 3,519,761, forward strand.
AAGCTGGTGGTCTCTTACACCGCCGTTTCACCCTTACCTGCTTCGTGCCGCTTTCAAATCGGCGCGACGCAGGCGGTCTGTTTTCTGTGGCACTGGCCTGCGGGTTACCCCGAGTGGGCGTTACCCACCACCCTGCCCTGTGGAGCCCGGACGTTCCTCGAGCCACTTGCGTGGCGCGCGGCCGCCTGGTCAACCCATCCGCAGTCCAGTTTACGGGCTTTCCGGCGGACCCGGACACGCGCCCGGCGCGGGGTCTAAAATCGGGAAATGGACCAGCCGTCCTTCACACGGCGACGCTTGCTGCATTTGACAGGTGTCGCTGCCGGGCTGACCGCCGCATCCGCCTGCACGGTGCCGCCTGCACCGGTTCCCGGCCCCACGACGGCCAGTTCGCTGCCCGATTCGGCCGGAACACCTACTTCGCCGGGAACAACGACGGCGGCCATCCCGCCGGCTCCCCCGTCTCCGCCTTCCACAGTGTCGACCCGGACAGGCGCATTTGTCTCCCGCTTCCGTCCTGGGGTCGCCACGCACTGGTCCCTGGCGGTGCCGCTTCCGGACGAGGCAGGCCAGTTGCTGCCCGTGGCCGTCTTCCTGCACGGGCTGGGCGGCAGCAGTGAAGTTCTGTTGGGCGATCTCGCGGCGGACCGGGCCCTGCAGCGCCACTTGGACGACGGCGGCCCGTCCTTTGCGGTTGCCGCCGTGGACGGCGGCGATTCCTGGTGGCATGCCCGCGCTGACGGCAGCGACACGCAGTCGATGCTGGTGCAGGAGTTTCTGCCCTTCTTGGGCGATCAGGGGCTCGACCTCGGAAAGGTCGGCATCTTCGGCACGTCGATGGGCGGGTTCGGCGCCCTTCTCCTCGCGTCGCGGGGCAGGGTGTCCGGAGTTCGCGCCGTTGCAGCCATGAGCCCGGCCGTCTGGTCCAGCTATGAAGAGGGCATGGAGGGCGCCTTCGACGGCCCGGCCGATTTCAAGGCGAACGACGTTTTTGCGCTCCGGCCGAGACTTGCAGCGATTGGCAAAAGGATCGACTGCGGCAGTGAGGACAATCTGGCCCCCACGGTGCGCAACTACCGTTCGGGACTTCCCGGCAGGGTGGAGGGCGGTTTTCAGCCCGGCGGCCATGACGCCTTGTATTGGCGGTCCATCCTGCCGGACGTGCTGGACTTCCTGGGCCGTTCCCTGGGCTGAGCTCCGCACCTCCATTTGATCCCGCCCCTCAGCTGATCCCGCACCCGGCCGGTAAGATCGTACGGTGCTGATTCTGCTCCCCCCATCCGAAGGCAAGACTCCGGCCGTCCGTGGAGACGCCATGGACTGGACTTCGTTGAGTTTCCCTGTGCTGAATACCTACCGGGCAAAGGTGCTCGATGCGCTGGGGACAGTCAGCGCACATGAGGATGCGCTCGCCCTGCTGGGCGTCGGAGCCTCGCTCAAGGACGACGTCGAACGCAACACGCGGCTCCACGCCGAACCGGCGGCGCCGGCACACCAGGTGTACTCCGGCGTGCTGTACGACGCCCTGGGCTACAAGTCGATGACGCCGGCGCAGCGGCGCCGGGCGGATGAGTCGGTGCTGGTCATCTCCGCACTGTGGGGCGCCATCCGGTTCGCCGACTCAGTGCCCGCCTACCGGCTGTCCATGTCAACGGCCCTGCCCGACGTCGGACGCCTTGCCTCATTCTGGAAACCGCAACTGACCGACGCCCTCGGCGAAATTGCCGGCGGCCAGCTCCTGGTCGATTGCCGGTCCAGCACCTACGCGGCCGCCTGGACTCCCCCGCCGGCGGACACCGTGACAGTCAACGTGTTCACTGAGGTGAACGGCGCGCGCAAGGTGGTCAGCCACTTTGCCAAGCACACCCGGGGCGAGCTGGCCCGGCACCTGCTGACGCGGGGCGGCAAAGCCCCGGCGACGCCGGAGCAGCTGCGGAAGGCGGCAGCCGAGAAGTGGCAGGCCGAACTCGTTCCTGGCACCGCGCGCAAGGCCCACGCCCTCAACATCATCCTGCCGGGCTGACCCAACGGGCTGGCAGTTGATGCCGTTTCGAGAGCCCAAAACGGCATCAACTGCGAGTTACTTGCGTCAGACCCACTCGGCGGAGCGCACCAGGATGCAGCCGGAGTCCGGGCAGAACACGATGTCATCCTCGGCGGCGGCCCTGATCTCGGCCAGGTCGCCGGGGCTCAGCTGCATGCCCGACCCTTCCGACGTTCCGTGGAAGAGCCGCGCCGCGCCCACGCCGCGCCGGGCCAGCGTCTTCTCGTAAACCGCAAGCATTCCGGCGTCCAGCCCTGCGGCGAACTCTGCTCTTTGGCCGCGAACTACGGTCTCCTCAGCGTTGATCTCCGCCAACTGCTCGTCGAGTTCGGCCCGGATTCCGCCGAACGAGCCCTGGATATCGTCCACGATGCTCTGTTGGGCCGCCTGCCGTTCGCGCAGGACATCCAGCCGCTCCAGGACCTCCAGCTCGACGTCCTCCAGGTCTGAACGGCGCTTGTTGAGCGAGGCGATGTCCTTCTGCAGGGCGACGAGATCCTTGGAGAGACCCGTGCCGCTGTTGAGCCTGGCCTCGTCCCGTTCGATCCGGGTTGCCACCTGCTCCACATCTGCCTCGGCCCGCTTCAGTTCGGCTTCGGCGTCATGGACGGCGAGTTTCGCGGCGCCCAGTTCCCCGTTGGCAACGCTAAGGGCGGCTTCGAGATCGGTTATCCGCGGATCAGTTTCAAGGCTGCGGCGGCGGTTCGACAGTGACTTCAGCCGGGCATCCAGGCCCTGGAGCTCGAGCAACTTCAATTGTTCCGCCGGTGCTGCCTTGGCCACGTTTTACCTCCGCTTGATCCCATCCGGCCCTTGGCCGGCACCCCTGTGGGGTCTTCTAGACTCTAGTCGCCGCCGGGAGTCAGTATGAAGTCCCACGGATCGCTGTTGGTGGTGCTGACCTTGATTTCGACGTCGAGGCCCTGGTCCGCGAGCACGTTGCCCAGCGCCTCGGCGGCGGCAGGGAGCCACAGCCATTCGCTGGCAAAGTGCGAGACATCGATGAGGTAGGGGCGGCCGTTCACGGCCGCCTCCCTGGCTTCAGAAGCCGGGTGGTGGCGCAGGTCGGCGGTGATGTACAGGTCCGCGTTGCTGGCCCTGACCTCGTCGAAGAGGGAATCCCCGGCCCCGCCGCACACGGCAACCCGCTGCACCAGCCCGTCCTTGTCCCCGGAGACGCGCACGCCGCCAGCCACCGAGGGAAGGATGCCGAAGACCCGCGCGGCGAAATCGCCCAGCGTCATGGACTCGTCGAGGTCCCCTACGCGCCCGATGCCTTCCTCCGGAAGGCCGTCGGCTGCCGGGGTCAGTGGCGATACGTTCTCCAGCCCCAGGGCGTCGGCAAGGACGTCGGAAACGCCGCCCACCGCTGAGTCTCCGTTGGTGTGGACTGTCAGCAGTGCCGTGCCGGACTCGATCAGGCGGTGGACCGCGCGGCCCTTGGGTGTGTTGGCGGCAACCGAGGTGACACCCTTGAGCAGCAGCGGGTGATGGGTGATGAGCAGTTCCGCGCCCCATTCGATGGCCTCGTCAATGACCTCGAGCGTGGGATCCACGGCGAACATGACGCGCGTGACTTCAGCTGACGGATGGCCGGCCACGAGCCCCACCTCGTCCCATGCCTCTGCAAGGGACTCCGGCCAGAGCTCCTCCACGGCCAGCATGAGTTGCCCCAGCGTTGCAGCGGCGGGTGACTCGGCGGCGTCGGGAGCTTCTTCCGGTTCCGCTGCAACGTCACTGTTCACAGGTTCCATACTCATACTTTTACCCTACAGTCGGCTCTGGCCTCTGACCGGCATATGACCCTAGGGTGGGCTGGGGGAATCATTGGCGCGTGCGAACCATTGAAGAGGACATGAAAACTTTTGTGCTTGGCGGGGGTTGCTTCTGGTGCCTGGACGCCGTCTACCAGAAAACAATGGGCGTCTCGTCGGTGGTTTCGGGATACACCGGCGGCCATGAACGCCACCCGGACTACTATTCCGTCTGTTCCGGCACCACCGGGCACGCTGAGGTGGTTGCTGTGACCTTCGATGAGGATGTCATCCCGGCCGAGGTCATCCTGGACATGTTCTTCGCCCTGCACGACCCCACCACGCTCAACCGCCAGGGGTACGACGTCGGAACGCAGTACCGCTCGTCAATGTTCTATGAGACCACCGAGGAGAAGATCCTCTTCGAGGAGGCGATCGAACGGAACCAGGCCCTGTGGTCCCGGCCGATTGTGACAGAGGTCAGCCGGCTCCCTGTGTTCTATCCGGCGGAGAACATTCACCAGAACTACTACGCCAAGTTCCCGGAGCAGGGGTATTGCCAGGTCATTATTAACCCGAAGCTGGCCAAGGCACGGAAATATTACTCTGCATGGCTTAATGCTTAGCAGGGGCGCTGACCCCATCGTTAGGCTGACCAAAGTATTCCCTCCTGAGAGATAGGCGCAAGTACACATGGCACGGATCTACGACGATGTAACACAGCTGGTGGGCGGCACCCCGCTGGTCAAGCTCAACCGCCTGACGGAAGGCCTGGACGCCACCGTTGCGGTCAAGCTTGAGTTCTACAACCCGGCCAACAGCGTCAAGGACCGTATCGGCGTCGCCATCATCGACGCAGCGGAGAAGTCCGGCGCGCTGAAGCCCGGCGGAACCATCGTCGAAGGCACCTCCGGCAACACGGGCATCGCCCTGGCCATGGTGGGCGCAGCCCGCGGCTACAAGGTCATCCTGACCATGCCGGAAACCATGTCCACCGAGCGCCGCGTCATGCTCCGCGCCTTCGGTGCCGAGATCGTGCTGACCCCGGGCTCCGAGGGCATGCGCGGTGCCGTGGAAAAGGCCCAGGAAATCGTGGCCAACACCGAGAACTCCATCTGGGCACAGCAGTTCGCCAACGAAGCCAACCCGGAGATCCACCGCAAGACCACCGCTGAGGAGGTCTGGGCCGACACCGACGGCAAGGTTGACATCTTTGTCTCCGGCATCGGCACCGGCGGCACCATCACGGGCGTCGGCCAGGTCCTGAAGGAACGCAACCCGGACGTCCAGATCGTTGCCGTGGAACCCAAGGACTCCCCCATCCTCAACGGTGGAGCACCCGGCCCGCACAAGATCCAGGGCCTTGGCGCCAACTTCATCCCGGAACTCCTGGACACCAATGTCTACGACGAGGTCCTGGACGCCACCCTGGAGGACTCCGTGGCCGTCGCCCGCGAGCTCGGCGTCAAGGAAGGCATCCTGGGCGGCATCTCCTCCGGCGCCATCGTTTGGGGCGCCCTGGAACTGGCGAAGCGCCCGGAGAACGCCGGCAAGCTGATCGTCGCCGTGGTCTGCGACTTCGGCGAGCGTTACATCTCCACGGTGCTCTATGACGACATCCGCGGCTAGACCTTAGCCAGCTGCTTTCCGTTTCCTGTAGAAAGATCTTTGTGGGTTTCTTCGCAAGACTTAAGGAAGACCTCGATGCCGCCCGGTCCCACGACCCGGCGGCTCGAGGTTCTTTTGAGAACTTTTTCGCGTACTCAGGGCTGCACGCCATCTGGGCGCACCGCCTGACGCACAAGCTGTGGCAGAACCCGTCCACGCGGTTTCCGGCACGGCTCATCTCGCAGCTCACGCGGTTCCTGACCGGCATCGAGATCCATCCCGGCGCCACCATCGGACGCCGCTTTTTCATCGACCACGGCATGGGTGTGGTCATCGGCGAGACGGCCGAGATCGGTGAGGACGTCATGATTTACCATGGCGTCACGCTCGGCGGCCGTTCCCTCGCGAAGGTCAAGCGCCACCCCACCATCGGGGACCGGGTGACGATCGGCGCCGGCGCCAAAATCCTGGGGCCGATCATCATCGGCAACGACAGCGCCGTGGGGGCGAACGCCGTCGTCGTTAAGGACGCACCGCCGGAGTCCATCGTCACGGGCATCCCGGCGAGCTGGCGGCACCGCGACGCACAGCGGGAGACCAAGCCCGCCGTGGACCCGGCAGAGTATTACATCGAATACCGGATCTAGCGGGCAAACCGCTTGTAGATCGTCCACAGCACAACGTCGAACATGGTGTCGGGCAGGAGCCTGCGCAAAGTCAGGATTGCGCGGGCACCCTTGCCGGCCGGGTAGCGGGTTTTCGGCCGCGGCGCCGTTGCGGCATGAACAATGGCATCGGCAATGACGCCCGGATGCGTCGCCATGCTTGAACTTGAAGTGGAAGCCAGCGCACCGGCGACGATTTTCGCCTGGTCCCCGTACGGTCCGTGCCCGGAGGTTGCCAGCAGGCTCTCGCCCGAGATGCCGCCCCATTCCGTCTGTGTACCCGCCGGTTCGATGATCGACACCGTGATGCCGTGCGGCTTGAGCTCCAGCCGCAGCGAATCGCTGAGACCTTCCACGGCGAACTTCGTGGCGTGGTACCAGGCACCGAGGGGCTCGTACATCTTGCCGCCGATGGAGGACACGTTGATGATCCTCCCCTGCGCTGCGGCACGCATGGCGGGAAGCACCAGCTGGGTCATGCGTGCCAGGCCGAAGACATTGACTTCAAACTGCCGCCTGCCCTCGGCCAACTCCACTTCTTCAAGCGATCCGTAGGAGCCGTAGCCTGCATTGTTGACCAGGACGTCAATCCTGCCGTGGGCTTCGAGGATGGCCGCGACAGCTCCTGCCATGGACGCCTCGTCCGTCACGTCCAGGGCCAGAACATTGACTCCGCCGGCCTTCAGCGGTTCCATCTTTTCGACCCGCCGCGCCCCGGCGTACACGGTGAACCCGTGTTCGCTGAGCTTCCGGGCGGCTTCGAAGCCGATGCCGGTGGACGCACCGGTGACAAACGCAATTGGCTGGGACATGTGCTGCACTCCTTGGACACGGCAACGACGGACAGCTGGCACGCAAGGTCGCTTCCGTTAAACGGCAACGGCCGGCGCTCCCCAGACTAGCGGGGAAGCGCAGGCCGTTGCTGCGTTACATCGCGGGTGTGGCTAGTGGGTGTCCACTGCCTCGATTTCGGACTTGTCCTCGCCCCAGAGGGTGTGGAACGTGCCCTCGGCGTCAACGCGGCCGTAGGTGTGCGCACCGAAGAGGTCGCGCTGGCCCTGGATCAGGGCAGCGGCGACGCGCTTGCGGCGCAGGCCGTCGTAGTACGCCAGGGAGGAGGAGAACACCGGTACCGGGATGCCCAGCTGCACGGCGGTGGCCACAACGCGGCGCCAGGCCGGAAGGGCGTCGGCGATGGCCTTGGTGAAGGCCGGGGCGAACAGCAGGTTGGCGGGCTTCTCGTCGGCAGCGTAGGCCTTGGTGATGTCCTTGAGCAGTTCGGCGCGGATGATGCAGCCGGCGCGCCACAGCGAGGCAATCTCGTCCAGCTTCAGGTCCCAGTTGTATTCCTTGGCTGCCGAAGTCAGCATGTCCAGGCCCTGGGCGTAGGAAACGAGCTTGGAGGCGTAGAGCGCCTGGCGGACGTCCTCAACGAAGGTCTCGGGGATTTCGACGGCGGCTTCCTCGCCGGCGAGCAGCTCCTGGCCCAGCTTGCGCTGGTCGGCCTGGGAGGACAGCGCACGGGCGAAGACGGACTCGGCGATGCCGGAAACCGGCGAGCCAAGCTCCAGTGCCGAGATGACCGTCCAGCGTCCCGTTCCCTTCTGGCCCGCTGCGTCCACGACGACGTCGACGAACGGCTTGCCGGTCTTGGCGTCAACGTGGCCCAGGACCTCGGCGGAGATTTCGATCAGGAAGGAGGACAGCTCGCCCTTGTTCCACTCGGTGAAGATCTTGGACTGCTCTGCCGGCTCGATACCGGCACCGGAGCGCAGCAGGTCGAAGGCTTCGCCGATGACCTGCATGTCGGCGTATTCGATGCCGTTGTGGACCATCTTGACGAAGTGGCCTGCGCCGTCGGTGCCGACCCATGCGCAGCAGGGCTCGCCGTCGACCTTCGCGGAGATCTTTTCGAGCAGCGGGCCGAGGGCTTCGTAGGATTCCTTGGAGCCGCCGGGCATGATGGAGGGGCCGTTGAGGGCGCCCTCTTCGCCGCCGGAGACACCGACGCCCACGAAGTGCAGGTCCTTCTTGGCCAGCGCGGCTTCGCGGCGGCGGGTGTCCTCGTAGTGCGAGTTGCCGGCGTCGATGATGATGTCGCCGGCCTCCAGCAGCGGTTCGAGCTGCTCGATCACGGAGTCAACCGGCTTGCCGGCCTTGACCATGATCAGGACGCGGCGCGGCTTTTCGAGGGAGTTGACCAGTTCCTCAAGGGACTCGGTCCTGACGAAGTCACCCTCGTGGCCGTGCTTTTCGAGCAGGGCGTCGGTTTTGCCGACCGAGCGGTTGTGCAAGGCAACCGTGAAGCCGTTCCGGGCAAGGTTGCGGGCCAGGTTGGCGCCCATCACCGCAAGGCCGGTGACACCGATGTGTGCTGACATCAAAAACTCCCATTCACTGTGTGCAACGTGTGTGCGTCGGGTCCCGCATGTCCTGCGGGGCACCCTTCAGAAAAGTAGATTGTGAATAAAGCATATATATTCGCAGTCGACGGCGAAAGCGGGTGACCACTCCTTGGACGCAAACTGCGCCATGAAGAGTCTATGGGGCGTTCCTGCGGCGCCGTCCAGACTGCCGTGGTTGCTGGGCACCAAAGCCTCCCCGCCCGATTATGCTTACCTCTATGTCAACCAGCCTCCACCACCGTGCCGTCGAGCACCTGGGTACCAGAATTGTCGACGGCAGCCTCCCGCCAGGGCATGTGATGCTGGCGGAGCAGCTGGAGGACGAACTGCAGGTATCCCGGTCTGTGATCCGGGAGGCTGTCCGTGTGCTGCAGTCGCTTGGCCTGGTGGAGACCACCAAGCGCGTCGGCATCAAGGTCCTGCCGGCGCACCGCTGGAATCCGTTCGATCCGCTCGTGATTCGGTGGCGGCTGGCCGGGGAAGGGCGCGGCGCCCAGCTGCGTTCCCTGGCGGAACTCCGCTCCGCGGTCGAGCCCGTGGCCGCCGAACTCGCGGCGGTCAACGCACCGCAGGAACTTCGGCAGGAGCTGCTTGACGTGGCTTTGGCGATGCGCGAGGCCGGCAAGGCCGGCGACGTGCCGCGCTTCCTGGAGCTGGACATCCAGTTTCATTCCCTGCTGCTCAGCGGTTCCGGCAATGAGATGTTTGCCAACCTCGTGGGCCAGGTGGCCGAAACCCTGACCGGCCGCACCGTGCACGGCCTCATGCCCGACCGCCCCCGGGACCTCACGCTGCAGTGGCACCTCGATGTGGCTGAAGCCATCTTTGGTGGCCACGCTTCGGAGGCCCGGGAGGCATCGAGCAGGATCATGCGCCGCACCATCTCGGAGATGGAGCCCGTCTGGGTGGAGCAGCCGAGGGTTTTCGTTCCGCTGCAGCGGCGGACGCAGTCCGCCTAACTCTGGCTAGCCGGTGAAGTTGAGGAGGACTTTGCCGGATTGGGCGGAGTTGCGGGCGATGTCGAAGGCTTCGAGGGCGTTGGTGACGGGGTAGTCGTGGGTGATGACCGGGCCGATGTGCAGGGTGCCGTCGGTCAGGGCGGTGATGACCTCGTCGATTTCGTCGTTGAACCGGAACGAGCCTTTGAGGTCCAGTTCCCGGGTGATGGCCAGGGAGATCAGGACCGGCTGGGCTCCGGTGGGCAGCAGCCCGACCATGACCACGGTCCCGCCCCGGGCCGCGCCCTGGATCGCGGAGGCCAGGCCGTGGTGGTTCCCGGAGGACTCGATCACGACGTCGGCCTGGACCGCGGCGATCGCCTCCGCGTCGGCCGCGTGCAGGACCTCGTCCGCGCCCACCGCCGCAGCGATCTCCAAGGGTTTGGCGTGCATGTCCACCGCGACGATCCGGGCAGCACCGGCGCGTTTGAGGACCGCGACCGCCAACGCCCCGATCGGACCGGACCCGATGACCAGGGCGGTTTTGCCCGCCACGTCCCCGGCCCGGGACACCGCATGCCAGGCCACACTGGCCGGTTCGATCAGCGCCGCCGTCCGCAAGTCCAGGGTTTCGGGCAGGGCACGGAGCATCCGAGTGGGGAGGTTCACGTACCGGCTGAACGCCCCGTCCGTGTGCGGGAACCTCGCCGCGGAGCCCAGGTACGTGCACCCCGGGGACAGGTTCGGCCGCCCCGCCGGATACCGCGGCGCGTCAGGACCCGCACCCGGGCCCGGAGTGGCCGGATGCACCGCCACCGGCGTCCCCGCTCCCGGGCCGGTCCCGTCCCCCGCGGCCCGGACCACCCGCCCGGAAATCTCATGCCCCAGCACCAGCGGCGCCTTCAGGATCGACTCGCCCGCCGCGCCGTGCAGCCAGTAATGCAGGTCCGACCCGCAAATCCCCCCATACAGCACCTCCACCACGGCCTCGTCCGGCGCCGGCACCTTCAGCGGGATCTCCTCGATCCGCAGATCCCCCTTGCCGTGCGCCACGACCGCCGGACCCGAAACCGGCAAAGCGGTTTGCGCCGCCGTCGACGATGCTGCTGTTGTTGCTCCTGCTGTTGTTGTTTCTGCGTGTGTCATCAGACCACCACCGTCATTCCGCCGTCGATAAAGATCGTCTGCCCGTTCACGAAATCCGACCCGGACGAGGCCAGCCACACCGCCGGACCCGCCAAATCCTGCACCGTGCCCCACCGCGCCGCCGGGGTCCGGCCCAGGATCCAGGCACTGAACTGCTCATCATCCACCAGGTTCTGCGTCATCTCGGTATGGATGTACCCCGGCGCGATCCCGTTGATCTGCAGCCCCGACCCCGCCCACTCCGCGGTCATCGCCCGGGTCAGGTTCCGCAACCCGCCCTTCGCCGCAACATACGGCGCGATCGTGGGCCGGGCCAGGTCCGTCTGCACCGAACAGATGTTAATGATCTTCCCCCTGCCCCGCGGAATCATGTGCCGCGCCGCTTCCCGGCCCACCAGGAACGCGCTGGTCAGATCCGTGGAAATCACCCGCTCCCAGTCCTTCACATCCAACTCCAGCATCGGCACCCGGTGCTGGATCCCGGCATTGTTCACCAGCACCTCCAACGGACCCACATGCTCCTCCACCCACGCCACACCCGCCGCGGCCGCCGCATCGTCCGTGACATCAAACGCCACACTGTGCACCCGCCCCGGCGCGTACCCGGCCGCCATCACCGCCTCCGCAGCCTTCAACCGCTCAGCATTCACACCATTCAGCACCACCGTCGCACCCGCATCAGCCAACGCCCGCGCCAACGCATTACCAATCCCCCGACTCGAACCAGTCACCAACGCAACCCGCCCGGTCAAATCAAAAAGTGACGTCATGAATGGGTCCTTTCTGTGGCGCTCACGGCGCCCGTGCCGCTGAGGTTTGAAATGGTTTGCCGGACGACGGCCAGGTCCTGGTCCCCCAGCCCCTGGCGCTTCAGTTCGGCATAAAGTTCGACGCCGGCGCGCGCCATCGGAACGGCGGACCCGGCGGCGTCGGCCGACTCCACGACGAAGGACAGGTCCTTGTGCATGAATTTTGCCGGGCCGGTGGGCGTGTAGTCCTTCCGGGCAATCCGGGGGCCGACCTGGTCCAGGACGCGGCTGCCGGCGAGACCGCCGGACAGGACCTCATAGAGGGCCGCGACATCGACGCCCGAGCGCTCGGCGAGCTCGGCCGCTTCGGCGAGCGCCGCCGTCGTTGTTCCGACCACCAGCTGATTGCACGCCTTGGCCAGCGATCCGGCTCCAAGCGGTCCAAGGAGCTTCACGGTGGTGCCCATGGCCTCGAAGAGCGGAAGCAGCCGGCGGAAGTCGGCGTCGTGGTCAGCGCCGGCCATGATGGCCAGGGTCCCCTCGATGGCACCCTTCGTCCCGCCGCTGACCGGTGCGTCCAGCACCACGGCATTGCCTGAACTGGCCGCCTGGACCCTGCGCCCGAAATCCTTGACCGCGGTGGGGGAAACGCTGCTCATCACCGCCACCGCGGTGCCGGCCGCCGGCGGTGACGTCCGCCAGCTCGCGAGCAGTCCGGACGCCGCGTCCTCAATGTAGGCAAGGTCAGGCAGCATGAAGACGATCACGGGCTCGTCCCGGAGTTGTTCCACGGTGTCTGTAGCGGATCCGCCGAGCCGGCGTAGATCCTCCAGCGCGGCGGGCGACCTGTTCCAGGCGGTTACCGCCCACCCCTTCCGGACCAGGTTCGCCGCCATCGGCGCCCCCATCAGGCCGAGGCCCACGAAGCCTGCTCTCTGTACATTCATCTGCAGGGGAACCTCACTACGTTGTGGTCAATGTTGGTCAATCCTTGGAAATCTGTTCAGTATTCTAGCCCCTATTCAGTATGATGAACAGCATGACGACTGAAACCACCGTCGCGATCGCCGTCCCGCTCGAAGCCGAGTTCGTGGACCGCATCCGCGCCGTAGATCCCTCTGTTACCGTTCTTTACGAGCCCGACCTGCTGCCGCCCGAACGGTTCCCGGCAGACCACGCCGGCGACCCCGACTTCAAGCGCACACCTGAGCAGGAGGAGCGCTACTGGGAGATGCTGGGTAAGGCCGACGTGCTTTACGGCTTCCCGAACGAAAGCCCCGCGGGCCTGGCACGGATCGCGAAAGAAAACCCGCACCTGCAGTGGATCCACGCCATGGCGGCGGGCGCCGGCGGTGCAGTCAAGGCCTCCGGGCTCGATGCGGAAACTCTGAACAAGTTCAAGGTGACCACGTCCGCAGGGGTGCACGCCCTGCCCCTCGCGGAGTTTGCGGCACTGGGCATCCTCAACGGTTTCAAACGGACCGCGGAGCTCGCCCAGGACCAGGCCGCCAAGGTGTGGCCGGAACTGCGGATACCCACCAAGCTGGTCAACGGCTCCTCGCTGGTGGTCACGGGGCTCGGGGAGATCGGACTGGAAACCGCCTGCATCGCCCGCGCACTCGGCATGAAGGTCAGCGGCACAAAACGTTCCGTGGAGCCGATCGAGGGCATCGAGGAAGTGGCGGACAACGGTGGACTGGGCGGGCTGCTCGCCTCGGCGGACGCTGTGGTGAACACCCTTCCGGGCACCCCCTACACAGAGAAGCTTTTCAACCGCGAGGCCTTCGCGGCCATGAAGCCCGGCACCGTATTCGTGAACGTCGGCCGCGGAACTGTTGTGGACGAAGACGCACTGCTCGAGGCCCTGGAAAACGGACAGGTGGCCTACGCCTGCCTGGACGTTTTCGCCGTCGAGCCGCTGCCGCAGGACAGCCCGCTCTGGAGCCACCCGCGCGTCATGGTGTCTCCGCACACCTCGGCCCTGGGCGCGGCCGAGAACCGCCTTATCGCCGAACGCTTCTGCAGCAACCTCAGGACGTTCCTGGACGGCGGCGAACTCCCCCACCTCGTGGATACGGTCCACTTCTACTAAACCCCACTTCACGGGAATCACCGGAGAGCCGGGCAGCCACATGGTTGCCCGGCTCTCCCTTTGCGCCCTCCCCCGGGCGCGAACGTACACTTGCGGCCCACCCCGTGTAGGGAAGGGCCGCAAGTGTAAGTTCGCGCTGTATGTTTCGTGGCTGTGTGGCGCCTAGTGGGCGTCCTCGATTGAAACCAGATCCCGGCCCCTGGTTTCCGGCGTGAAGAAGGTGCTCACGAAGGAGATCAGCGCAAGGACCAGCGAGTAGAGCGCCAGGACCAGCCAGGAGTAGCCGGTGGCAGCCAGCAGTGCCGCGCCCACCAGCGGAACCAGGCCGCCGGCCAGCACGGCGGAGAGTTCGCGGGACATGGCCACACCCGTGAACCGGTACTGCGATCCAAACAGTTCAGGCAGCAGCGGGCACTGGGGTCCCAGCATGGACTGCACGCCGAGCGCGATGCCAACCACCATGACGACCCATACCAGGGTCACATTGCCCAGGGTCACGAGGTAGAACGCCGGGAAGGCGATGACCGCCTGGAACAGGGCGCCGTAGCGGTAGACCGGAACGCGGCCAAAGCGGTCGGACAGCGCACCGAAGGTGACCACCATGACGGCGGCGAAACCGGCGGCGATCAGGAGACCCACGGGACCGATGAACTTGTCGCCCGGGAAAACGCCAGCCGGGGCCGCCAGGAACGCCACCAGCAGCGCCGAATAGATGGAGGAGTTCCCGTTTTCACCCATGCGCAGGCCGATCCCGACGAGAACGTTCTTCTTGGAGTGCTTCCAGAGCTTGCCCACGGGGTTCTTGACGACGTTCTTGTGCTTCTCCAGCTCCTGGAACACCGGGGTTTCCTTGAGCCGCAGCCGGATGAACACCGCTATCGCGATGAGGATCACGCTGGCCAGGAACGGCACACGCCAGAGCCAGCCTTCGAGCACGGCCTTGTCTGCGGTGGCGATGAGGGCGAAGGTGCCGGCGCCCAGGAGGGTGCCCAGTTGGATCCCCACGAACGGCAGTGAGGCAAAGAAACCACGACGGCGGGGCGGGGCCACTTCGGAGATCAGCGTCGTTGCGCCGGCCTGCTCAGCGCCGGCGCCGAGGCCCTGGACGATCCGGAGGATGACCAGGAGTACCGCGCCGAGCATTCCTGCCTGCTCGAATGTCGGCAGCAGGCCGATGGCGAAGCTTGCGGCGCCCATCAGGCCGATGGTCAGGATCAGCACCATTTTCCGGCCGAACCGGTCTCCAATGTAGCCGAAGACGATGCCGCCGAAGGGGCGGGCAGCGAAACCCACGCCGTACGTGGCGAATGATGCGATCAGCGCACCCTCTTCGCCGAGCGGCTTGAAGAACAACGGCCCGAAGATGAGTGCCGAAAGCCAGTCCGTAGATATAGAAGTCGTAGTACTCCAGAGCGGAGCCTACGGAGCTGGCAAGTGTTGCCCTTCGCAGCTGTTCCGGATCGACGACGGCGCCGTCCGCTTCAGCCAGCGGTGAATCAGTACGAGTTGTCACTAGCACTCCCTCAAAGACACATCAGGCCCCCGTTGGCCTGGTGAGTAGTGACACCACCATTGCGTCGGTCACTATGTTGAACAGAGTACAACATGATGAACGACGAGCCAATAGCGCCGGAGTTTCGCCTAGCCCATGGGGTTGCCCAGGGATCTGGCCAGCTCATTCAGCTCTTTAACCATCTGCGCGCCCTGCTCCTGCGAGTAGGTTGCCTTCAGCGCAGTGACAGACAAGCCAAGACTGGGGCCATGCGCTCCGCGGGTGGGTACACTCACGGCGAGACACACCACGCCCGTGGTGGATTCCTCGTCTTCAAATGCGTAGCCCTGCTCGCGGATCTGCTGCAACTGAGCCTTCAGTTCCGCTCCCGTCCGCAGTGATTTGGGCGTCAGGACTGGGAGCTCCGCATCGTCAGGGAACATCGCGTCGATGTCGTGGTCATGGAGCCTGGAGATCAGGGCCTTGCCCACCGCACAGAGCGACACCGGCATCTTGTCGCCGATATTGGAGGTCAGCCGGACGGCCGGATGGCCCTCGTAGCGCGCCAGGTAGATAACGTTGGTGCCATCCAGCATGGCGATGCGCACCGTTTCACCTGACAGCGTGGGCGCCTGCTCGCAAAAACGGTAGAACTCCTGGACCTCGTCGAGCCGGCTCAGGTAGGCGGCACCCAATTCAACGAGCTTGCGCCCCAGCGTGTATTCGGCGCCCTGCCTGCTGATGAGCCTGGCCTCCTCAAGAGCCAGCAGAAGGTTGGACGTTGACGATTTGGGGATTCCGAGGTCCCGGGCGAGATCGCTGAGGGTAAGCCGGCCAGTGGCGGACGCCGCAAGAGACTCCAGCACGGCGGCAGCCCGTGTGACAGCGGGCGCCGGGGACGCGCTGCCCAGTCCGTCATTGGCTTTGGGGGTACGGGAATCGGCCATGATTCTCCTTTTCATACGCGCTCAGGCAGCGGGGGTCAGCAGATTGCATCGCGCCCGAAACACCGGCGACGATGCCAAATCGTCCAGTCAACTGAACAGCTACCATCATACTGGCGTAGTGGCCACTCCTGAAGGCAGGCCGGCATCAGCGGCATGCGACCGGAGCGGGAAGCCACGCCCGGACGGCCACCTTCTAAATAGTTTCGTGTTTCCGAAAGTTCACGGTATATTCAAACGCAAGCCTTCCACCGCGGCATCCCCCAATAGTCGCGGTGGAAGGCTTATCCAATTCCCAGGCCCCTTAGCATTTCGGGCCTTTCCGGCTTTCCAGCCCTTTGCCTTTCCTGCCTTCTGCTCAGGCCGCATCCGCGATTGCGCTTTCCGCGGTGTTGTCCGCCACAGCGCTCCGCAGTCTCCACCCGCCGCCAAGTCCGTCGCGCACGATCTCCATGGTGGTCAGCGCCGATCCCGCATTTCTCCCCAGCCGGGTCTGCAGCCGCCACACTTCGACGTCAACGCGGCTAAGTCCCAGCGGCATCCGGCGCTCCGCTTCCCACCAGCTGACGCGTTCAAACCAGCGCAACGGCTCCGCGCCCACCGTCCATTCCTGCCCGCCGCGGATGACAGCCCCGGGCTGCCCGTCGGCAGCAGTCCTCACAAGTACGTGTTCCATGCCCGCAGGCTATGGCCGGGCACAGACATTAAACAGAAAACCCCGCCAGACCAGGCCCAAGGACTTGGTCAGACGGGGTAATGAGGGTGGGTCCTACCGGGATCGAACCGATGACATCCACGGTGTAAACGTGGCGCTCTACCAGCTGAGCTAAAGACCCAAAGAGTGGTTTTTCGCACCGAAGCGCTCGAACCAACGAACATAGACTCTACCCGAACAATGCCCTGAAACGCCAATCGGGTCAGGCCGCAGCGAGCGGGGGCAATTCTTGGGCAAGCCAGGCGAGGGACTCACTTACTCCGGCTTCCAGCTTGATTGTGGCGAGGTCGTCGCCGCGCGTCTGGCCGCGGTTGATGATGACAACAGGTTTGCCTTGCTTGGCTGCGTGACGGACAAACCGCAGCCCGCTCATGACGCTGAGTGAGGAACCGGCAACGAGCAGGGCTTCGGCTTCATCCACCATTGCGTACGCGCGCTCCACGCGTTCCTTGGGGACGTTTTCGCCGAAGTACACAAAGTCCGGCTTCAGTACGCCGCCGCACGCGGGGCAGCGGGCGATCACAAAACTGCGGATCAGTCGCAGGTCCTCCACAGTGGCGTCGGCATCGGGGGCCATCTCGACAAGGCCGGACTTCATGGCATGGTCCAGAAAGTCCGGATTCAGCTCTTCCAGAACCCTCGCGAGCAGTTGCCTCGAGTACGTGCGCCGACACTCCAGGCAAATTACCTGGTCGAAGCGTCCGTGAAGGTCCACCACGTTGACGCTGCCGGCATCCTCATGGAGGCGGTCCACGTTTTGGGTGATCAGTCCGGTCAGGAGTCCGCGCCGCTCGAGGACGGCGACGGCGGCGTGGCCAGCGTTGGGATTGGCCCGCCTCAGGTGGGACCAGCCAATGTGGTTACGCGCCCAATATCGCTGCCGGTTGGCAGCATCGCCGACAAACTCCTGATAGGTCATGGGTGAGCGCGGGGGCGAATCCGGCCCGCGGTAGTCCGGGATGCCCGAGTCCGTGCTCAGGCCGGCCCCGGTCAGTAGCGCCAGCGGCAGCCCGGCAAGCACGTCACATATCCCGCTTAGCGCGCCGAGGTCGCTGGCCGCTGACTCGGCGGGCGGGGCAGGAGGCAGACTGGCGAACCCTGTCAGGCCGATGCCGGTCCGCCGCTGATCCATGGGTTGGCCTGACGCTTAACCCTGGGCCAGTTCTGCGAGGATGCGGCGGTATTCGGCGAGCTCCCGGGCCTGGCCCCGCGGATTCACAACGACGTAGCGGACCGTTCCGCCGGCGTCGATGATGAACGTCCCGCGCCGTGCCATTCCGCTTTCCTCGTCGAACACGCCGTACTCCCGGGCTACGGCGCCGTGCGGCCAGAAGTCCGCGAGAAGACTGAAGCCGTAGCCTTCCTGCTCGGCGTACGCCCGGAGGGCAAACTTGCTGTCCACCGAAACCGCCAGCACCTCGGCGTCGGCATGGTCGAAGACTGCGAGGTTGTCCCGGATCTCACACAGCTCGCCAGTGCAGATGCCGGAGAACGCGAAGGGGTAAAAAACAACCACCACGTTGCGTCCGCGGAAGTCGGCAAGACGGACGGGTTCCCCGAACTGATTGGCCAGGGTGAAGTCCGGCGCCTGCTGCCCAACCGCGGGCACCCCGGCCAAGTCCACTGATACGACAGCGGCCTGTCCGGTCATTTGTTCTTCCTGGTCACCAGGCGCGTGGCGCTCCAGTCCTTGGAAACGCCCGCGGACGTGGTGCAGTGCAGCCCCGCGGTGGGGGCCGCGTCCTGGATGTCGGAGGGCGAAACATATCCGGGGCGGCCGGACTTGGGCGTTAGGACCCACACCACGCCGCCCTCGGTGAGCGTCGTGAGGGAGTCGACCAGGGCGTCCACGAGGTCACCGTCGCCGTCCCGCCACCAGAAGATGACGGCGTCCACGACGTCGTGATCATCCTCATCCAGAAGCTCCGACCCCGTCAGATCCTCTATGTCATCACGCAAGTCGAAGTCGACGTCGTCGTCGTAACCGAACTCCTGAATCAGATCCCCGTCTTTGAAACCCAATTTTTCCGCCACATTTACCGAAGTGGCGGCGTCGGCCTCGCTCACGTGTTCCTCCTGTGCATAGTGATGTCAATTACTCCAAGCCAACACCCTTTGGGCGTGTGCTTCAAGCTGCATGCGCCGCGGTGCGGCTTATTGTGCGTCACACAACAAGTATGACGGTCAAATAGGGCTGCGGGTTCAAGCGCGGCTACGCATCCGCAGGCCGTCGGAGCTACAGTGACTGTTGACAACTATGCCTAGAGGGGCGACCGCCCCCAACGAATAGGCAGTCATACACACGAGATAGAACCTGCCCGGCGCACATGACCGGGCTGTTGTAACCGATATGACGCACACGACGCGTTCACGCCGGGCAGCTACCCTGCCGGACCTGAGTGCGCCGGTGAATGCGCGCAAAGAGAGGTTGGACGTGGCTGCAGGAGAAGATACCTCCCATATCCTCAGCGGGTTGACTAACCAGCTGCCTGATCGTGATCCGGAAGAGACCGCCGAGTGGGTTGAGTCCCTGGATGCGCTGATCAGGGAACAGGGCACGGAGCGTGCCCAATACATCATGCGCAGTCTCCTGCAGCGTGCCGGCGCGCAGAGCGTCGGGGTTCCGATGGTGACCACCACGGATTATGTGAACACGATCCCGGTGGACCAGGAAGCGGAATTCCCGGGGAACGAGGAGTTCGAACGCCGGTACCGGGCGTACATGCGCTGGAACGCGGCGGTGATGGTGCACCGGGCGCAGCGGCCCGAGATCGGGGTGGGCGGGCATATCTCGACCTACGCCGGTGCCGCGACGCTGTACGAGGTCGGGTTCAACCACTTCTTCCGCGGCAAGGACCACCCCGGCGGCGGGGACCAGGTGTTCTTCCAGGGCCACGCGTCCCCGGGCATGTACGCCCGGGCGTTCATGGAAGGCCGGCTCTCGGAGGAGGACCTGGACGGGTTCCGGCAGGAAAAGTCCAAGGAAGGCCACGCCCTGTCCTCCTACCCGCACCCGCGGCTGATGCCGCACTTCTGGGAGTTCCCGACCGTCTCGATGGGCATCGGCCCGATGAACGCGATCTACCAGGCCCAGTCCAACCGATACCTGCACAACCGCGGCCTGAAAGACACCTCGGACCAGCAGGTCTGGGCGTTCCTGGGCGACGGCGAAATGGACGAGCCCGAGTCCCGCGGCCTGCTCCAGCTCGCCGCGAACGAGAACCTGGACAACCTGAACTTCGTGATCAACTGCAACCTCCAGCGCCTCGACGGCCCGGTGCGCGGCAACGGCAAGATCATGCAGGAACTCGAGGCGTTCTTCCGCGGCGCGGGCTGGAACGTGATCAAGGTCGTCTGGGGCCGGGAATGGGATGACCTGCTGACCCGCGACACGGACGGGTCGCTGGTGCAGATCATGAACGAAACCCCGGACGGGGACTACCAGACCTACAAGGCCGAATCCGGCGGGTTCGTCCGCGAACACTTCTTCGGGAAAACCCCGCAGACCAAGGACCTGGTCGCTGACCTGACCGATGACGAGATCTGGAACCTCAAGCGCGGCGGGCACGACTACCGCAAGGTCTACGCCGCGTACAAGGCCGCGACCGAATTCAAGGGCAAACCCACCGTAATCCTGGCCAAAACGGTCAAGGGCTACGGCCTGGGCCCGCACTTCGAAGGCCGCAACGCCACCCACCAGATGAAAAAACTCACCCTCGACGACCTGAAGAAGTTCCGCGACCACTTGCGGATTCCGGTCACGGATGAGCAGCTGGAGAAGGACCCGTACCGTCCGCCGTACTACCACCCGGGCACCGATGCGCCGGAAATCAAGTACCTGCTTGAGCGCCGCGCGGCCCTGGGCGGTTCGGTTCCGGAACGGCGTTCGAAGCACTCGGACATCGAGCTGCCCGAGGCGAAGACCTATGAGGTGGCCAAGCGCGGTTCGGGCAAGCAGCAGGCCGCCACCACCATGGCGTTCGTCCGCCTGCTCAAGGACCTGATGCGGGATAAGAACTTCGGCAAGCACATCGCGCCGATCATCCCGGATGAGGCCCGCACGTTCGGCATGGACGCGTTCTTCCCGACCGCGAAGATCTACAACCCCAAGGGCCAGAACTACCTGTCCGTGGACCGGGACCTGGTCCTGGCCTACAAGGAATCCGCGCAGGGACAGCTGATCCACCCCGGCATCAACGAAGCCGGCGCCGTGGCAGCCTTCACCGCCGCCGGCACCGCCTACGCCACCCACGGCGTGCCCCTGGTCCCGGTCTACGTGTTCTACTCCATGTTCGGCTTCCAGCGCACCGGCGACGCCTTCTGGGCCGCCGCCGACCAGATGACCCGCGGCTTCATCATCGGCGCCACCGCAGGACGGACCACCCTCACCGGCGAAGGCCTCCAGCACGCCGACGGACACTCCCCGCTGCTGGCCTCCACCAACCCCGCCGTGGTCACCTACGACCCCGCCTACGGCTACGAAATGGGCCACATCGTCCGCGACGGCCTCGAACGCATGTACGGGCACGACTCCGCAGACCGTAACCTCATGTACTACCTCACGGTCTACAACGAGCCCATCACCCAGCCCGCCGAACCGGAGAACCTCGACGTCGAAGGCGTCCTCAAGGGCATCTACAAGCTCGCGGCCTCCACCACCGAAGGACCCAAGAGCCAGATCCTCGCCTCCGGCGTCTCCGTCCCCTGGGCCCTCGAAGCCCAGCGGATCCTCGCCGAAGACTGGGGCGTCTCCGCCGACGTCTGGTCCGTCACCTCCTGGAACGAACTGCGCCGCGACGGCCTCGCCGCCGAAGAGGAAGCCTTCCTCAACCCCGGCCAGGACGTCCGCGAACCGTTCGTCACCAGGCAGCTCGCCGGAGCCCAGGGCCCCGTCGTCGCCGTCTCGGACTACATGAAGGCCGTCCCGGACCAGATCCGGCAGTTCATCCCGAACGACTTCGCCACCCTCGGCGCCGACGGCTTCGGCTTCTCCGACACCCGCGCCGCCGCCCGCCGCTACTTCAAAAACGACACCCACTCTGTCGTCGTCAAAACCCTGCAGCTGCTGGCGGCCAAGGGTGAGGTTGACGCACAGGCACCGGCGAAGGCGATCGAGAAGTACCGTCTGCTCAACGTGAACGCCGGCACCACGGGCAACGCCGGAGGCGAGTCCTAACCCGGCTGCCTGAGCCCGAACGAACGACGGCGGTCCCCACCCAACGTGGGGGCCGCCGTCGTCGTCTGCGGTACTTCAGCGGCCCTTCGGGAGGCGCCGGACGACCTGTGACGCAGCGCAACGGCAGTTGTAGCCTTTGCACAAAATGGAGCTTGCCCCGCAGGCACCGTATGCTCGAATCATGCCCGAGCCGTCCCCCGCCCCTGCAGCACGCAAACCGCCCTCCCGGACCATGACTCCGGAGAAGACGGAGACCCTGAAAAAGCTCAGGGCAAGCGTCGGTCAGCTGTCCACCACCACCATGCGCCAGCTGGAGAAATCCCTGCCCTGGTACAGCCGGCTCAGTTCGGACGAGCGCTCCGCGCTGGGCCTCGTGGCGCAGAACGGCATCGCGGCGTTCGTCACCTGGTATGAGCGCCCCAGTTCCCCGTCCTGGATCCTGTCCGACGTTTTCGGCACCGCCCCGACGGAACTGACCCGGTCCATCAGCCTGCAGAAGGCGCTCCAGCTCATCCGGATCGTCGTGGAGGTGGTGGAGGACCAGGTTCCGGTCATCGCGCCCGAAGCGGACCAGCCCTCCCTGCGCGAAGCCGTCCTCCGGTACTCGCGGGAAGTGGCTTTTGCCGCCGCCGACGTATATGCCCGAGCCGCGGAATCCCGGGGATCCTGGGACACGCGGCTCGAAGCCCTGATTGTGGACGCCATCCTGCGCGGCGAAAACACTGACGCGCTGCGCTCCAGGATTGCAGCGCTCGGCTGGAAGGCGCAGGAGCGCTTCACCGTGATGGTGGGGAACTCGCCGTCGGAACCCAGCGCCAGCTACGTCAGCGAATTGCGCCGCATGGCCGGCCGGTACGCGGAGGATGCCCTCGTGGGAATCCAGGGCGACCGCCTCATCCTGATCCTGGGCGGCGTGCACGACCGGGAAACCGCGTATGTGAAGCTAAGCGAAATGTTCGCGCCCGGTCCGGTGGTTTACGGAGCCGAAGCCAGCTCCCTGCTGGAAGCCAGCGGCTCGGCGCAGTCTGCCTTCGCCGGCCTCACGGCAGCCCGCGCATGGCCCGCCGCTCCGCGCCCGGTGGCAGCCGACGATCTCCTGCCGGAACGGGTCATCTCCGGGGACGATGCCGCCCGGCGGTCGCTGGTGAAAAACATCTACCGGCCGCTCCTCGCGGCGTCGAACGGGCTGGTGGAAACGCTCGGCACGTACCTGGAGCTGGGGCATTCACTCGAGGCGACGGCGCGGGAACTCTTCGTCCATGCCAACACGGTGCGGTACCGTCTCAAGCGTGTCTGTGATGTGACAGGCTGGGATCCGCTGCTCCCGCGCGAGGCTTTCGTGCTCCAGGCAGCCCTTGTGGTGGGGCGGCTTTCCACTCCGCCGAAGCCCGCCGTCGAGCGTGTTGCCGCGCGGAACACGAATTGAACCGTTGTAGACTTCCTACAACCTGACCCCGTGAGCTTGGTGTACGGAAACACCAATGGATCACCCGGTAATTTGGAAAGCTGGATACGTGCTTGCAATCGTCTGCCCTGGACAGGGCTCACAGACCCCCGGTTTCCTGGCCCCTTGGCTGGAGCTGCCCTCCGTAGCAGGCCATCTGGCCTCCCTGAGCGAAATTGCAGGCATTGACCTCACTGCGCACGGGACCACCTCTGACGAGGAAACCATCAAAGACACCGCCGTCGCGCAGCCGCTCATTGTCGCGGCCGGGCTCGTGGCCGCCAAGTCGCTGTTCGACGTCGAACTCAGCACGCTGCCGGTCATCCTGGCCGGGCACTCGGTGGGCGAGATCACGGCGTCCGCGCTGGCCGGCGTGCTCACCGAAAAGGAAGCCATGACGTTCGTGCGCGAACGTGCCAACAGCATGGCCGCGGCAGCTGCGGTCACGCCCACCGGGATGAGCGCCGTGGTGGGTGGCGACCCCGCCGAGGTCCTGGCCGCCATCGAGGCCGCCGGCGCAACGCCGGCAAATGTCAACGGCGCGGGCCAGACCGTCGCCGCGGGCACCTTCGAACAGCTCAAGGCGCTGGCCGAGAATCCGCCGGCCAAGGCCCGCGTGATTCCGCTGAAGGTTGCCGGGGCATTCCACACCTCACACATGGCTCCCGCCGTGAGCGCCCTCGAAGCGCTCCGCCCGGAGCTGCAGCCGCAGGCACCTGCCGTTCCGCTGCTGTCCAACTTCGACGGCCAGGAGGTCACGGCGGGCACCACGGCCGTCGACAGCCTGATCGCCCAGGTCTCGCGGCCGGTCCGCTGGGACCTCTGCATGGAGACCCTCGTGAACCGCGGCGTTACCGGCGTCATCGAGCTCGCTCCGGCGGGAACCCTGGCCGGACTGGCCAAGCGCGGCATGCCGGGCGTCAAGACCGTTGCTGTCAAAACGCCGGACGACCTGTCCGCGGCCCTGGCACTCTTCGCAGAACTGGAAGGACAGGCATGAGCAGCACGCCGGTACTGAAGCAGACCCCGCTGAACGAGCACACCCGGATCCTGGGCATCGGCGCTTACCGCCCCGACGTTCTTGTCACCAATGAGGACGTGTGCCAGTGGATCGATTCCTCGGACGAGTGGATCCGCCAGCGTACCGGCATCGTCACCCGCCACCGCGCACCCGCCGACGTCAGCGTGATCGACATGGCCGAGGGCGCCGCCCGTGAGGCCATGCAGAAGGCAGGCATCGAGGCATCCCAGCTCGGCGCCGTCATCGTCTCCACGGTGACCCACCCGTATGCCACGCCGTCGGCGGCCGCGAGCCTTGCCGACCGGCTGGGCGCCACTCCTGCCCCTGCCTTTGACATCTCCGCGGCCTGCGCCGGCTACTGCTACGGCGTAGCCCAAGGGGACGCGCTGGTCCGCTCGGGGGCCGCAAAGTACGTCCTTGTTGTCGGCGCGGAGAAGCTCTCCGACGTCATCGACAACCGCGAACGCACCATCTCGTTCCTGCTGGGCGACGGCGCTGGCGCCGTTGTCATCGGCCCGTCGGACACCCCCGGCATCGCCCCGTCGGTGTGGGGATCGGACGGCAGCAAGTGGGACGCCATCGGCATGACCCGCTCCATGCTGGACGTCCGGGATCTTGGCCTGGCGGCGCGCCGGTCAGACTCCACCGGCGACCTCGCGCTCCTCGAAGAGGCGCAGGAGCTCTACCCGACCCTCCGCCAGGACGGCCAGACGGTGTTCCGCTGGGCGGTCTGGGAGATGGCGAAGGTTGCCCAACAGGCGCTGGACGCCGCCGGCATCCAGGCTGAGGACCTGGTGGCCTTCATTCCGCATCAGGCCAACATGCGGATCATCGATGAGATGGTCAAGAAGCTGAAGCTGCCCGAGACCGTCACCGTGGCCCGGGACATCGCGGATGCGGGCAACACCTCCGCGGCCTCGATCCCCCTGGCCACGCACCGCCTGCTCCAGGAAAACCCCGCGCTGAGCGGCGGGCTGGCCCTGCAGATCGGCTTCGGCGCCGGACTGGTCTTCGGCGCCCAGGTGATTGTCCTTCCGTAGCAATTCCGATAACCAAGCCGCAACCGCGGTTTGCCCATTTCCGGCATCCCCTGCCGGCAATAACAAGAAAAGGAGCCATCAATGGCTAGCAACGAAGAGATCCTGGCCGGACTGGCTGAAATCGTCAACGAAGAGACCGGCCTGGCCCCCGAGGCCGTCGAGCTGGACAAGTCCTTCACCGAGGACCTGGACATCGACTCCATCTCCATGATGACCATCGTGGTCAACGCCGAAGAGAAGTTCGGCGTCCGCATCCCGGACGAAGAGGTCAAGAACCTCAAGACCGTCGGCGACGCCGTGGACTTCATCTCCAACGCCCAGGCGTAAGTAAGACATCAGCCTTCACTGGCTTCAGCCTTTTACAGGCTCCAGCGTCACCGCTGAACCCGGCTGGCCGGGCCCGGACCTTCCGGGACCGGCCAGCCGATGCACCACCCCTGAATTTTTTTGAAGACTTCCCCCGCACGCCACCCACTCCGGCCTCCGGCCAGCAGCACAGGACACGGCAAGCGCACCGACAGAGAGTGATCCCATGACACGCAAAGTAGTCATTACAGGTCTGGGTGCCACCACGCCCATCGGCGGCGACGTACCCACAATGTGGCAGAACGCGCTGAAGGGTGTTTCGGGAGCCCACACCCTTGAGGATGACTGGGTTGCCAAATACGAACTGCCGGTCCACTTCGCCGCCCGGTGCTCCACCCCCGCACTCGACGTCCTGAGCCGGGTTGAGGCCAAGCGCATGGACCCGTCAACCCAGTTCGGCGTCATCGCCGCACGCGAAGCATGGGCCGACTCCGGCATCACCGAAATCGACCACGACCGGCTCGCCGTTGCCTTCGCCACCGGCATCGGCGGTGTCTGGACGCTCCTGGATGCGTGGGACACGCTGAAGGAGAAAGGCCCCCGCCGCGTCCTGCCCATGACGGTTCCGATGCTCATGCCCAACGGCGTGGCCGCCGCTGTCAGCCTGGACCTCGGCGCCCGCGCCGGTGCGCACACCCCGGTGTCCGCGTGCGCTTCGGGCACCGAAGCCCTGCACCTCGGACTGGACCTGATCCGCTCCGGCAAGGCCGACGTCGTCATGTGCGGCGGCGCCGAAGCCGCCATCCACCCGATGCCGCTGGCAGCGTTCTCGTCGATGCAGGCGCTGTCCCGCCGCAACGACGATCCCGAGGGTGCCTCCCGCCCCTACGACCTGGACCGTGACGGTTTCGTCATGGGCGAAGGCGCTGGCGCCCTGGTGCTGGAAGCCGAGGAGCACGCCCTCGCCCGCGGCGCACGGATCTACGGCGAGCTCGCCGGCACCTCCGTGACTGCCGACGCATACCACATCACAGCACCGGACCCCCAAGGCCTTGGCGCCACCCGGGCACTCAAGGCAGCCATGTTCGATGGCCGCATCCAGGCGGAAGACGTGGTCCACGTCAACGCCCACGCCACCTCGACGCCGGTCGGCGACAAGCCGGAGTACACGGCCCTGAAGGCGGCGCTCGGCAATCATGTCGAGAATGTTGCCGTCTCGGCCACCAAGTCGCAGATGGGCCACCTGCTCGGTGCCTCCGGCGCCGTCGAGGCCGTGCTCACCGTCCTGGCTGTCCACGAACGCAAGGCTCCCCTCACCATCAACCTCGAAAACCAGGATCCCGAGATCCCGCTCGACGTCGTGACCTCCGCCCGCGCCCTGCCGGCCGGCGACATCGTGGCGCTGAGCAACTCGTTCGGCTTCGGCGGGCACAACGCCGTCGTTGCCATCCGCAGCGTCTGATTGCCCTGAATGAACGCTGAAGAAGCCCCCGCCGGTTGGCGGGGGCTTCTTCGTTGCTATGGGGAATTGCTGCGGCTGGCGCGTGTCAGCCGCCTCGGGCGTCAGCAGCCCCTGGCGGGCCAGCCGAGCAGGCGGGTCAGCCGGTCTTGCTCGTCAGCCGACCTGGTGCAACCAGCGCACGGGTGCGCCTTCAGCGGCGTGCCTGAAGGGTTCCAGCTCCTCGTCCCACGCCTCGCCGAGGGCAAGCGAGAGCTCGTGGTAGACGGCGGAGGGGTCGCCGGCACCGGCCTCATAGGCGTAGCGGATGCGGTCCTCTGACACCATGATGTTGCCGTGGACGTCCGTCACGGCATGGAAAATGCCCAGCTCAGGTGTGTGGGACCAGCGTCCGCCGTCCACGCCCTGGCTGGGTTCTTCGGTGACCTCGAAGCGCAGGTGTGCCCAGCCCCGGAGGGCAGACGCAAGCTGCGCACCTGTCCCCTGCGCGCCGGTCCAGGAAAGTTCCGAGCGGAACATTCCGGGCGCGGCGGGCTGAGGTGTCCATTCCAGGTCCGTTCGCTTGTCCACGACGGATCCGATGGCCCACTCAACGTGAGGGCACAGTGCGGTAGGGGCCGAGTGAATAAACAGCACACCGCGGGTCATTGCAACAGACATTCCATCCTCCATAGCTGTAGGTACGTCTTCCCCAACGACCTGCATGGATGGATGATTGCTGCTCCGGGCGCCGCATGGTGCCGGTAATTCCTGCCAATCTATGAAATTATCTGCCGGACTGACAAAGGGGCGCCTGGAGACAAGTGCTTCAAGCACAACTTGAAAGTTGCCGAACTTGGATCTTATTGTGCCGTACGCCGTCTAATTACGCCAGTGCAATTCGGCGTGGTGTAGAAGACGCGCCGGAGAAGGGGCCTAGGCCCGCGGGTGGGCCTGCTGATAGCTCTTGCGCAGGCGGTCCACGGATACGTGGGTATAGATCTGGGTGGTGGCGAGGCTGCTGTGGCCGAGTATTTCCTGGACCGCCCGAAGGTCTGCGCCGCCGTCGAGCAGATGCGTGGCGGCGGTGTGCCGCAGGGAGTGCGGGCCTGTGGCGGACGTATCACCCAGCCCTTCGAACAGTCCCTTCACCACACTGCGGACCTGCCGCTGGTCCACGCGGCGGCCGCGCGCCCCGAGGAACAGGGCCGGTCCGCTGTCCGCGGCAGCGAGCTTTCCCCGTCCGCGGCGCAGCCAGTCGTCGACGGCGAGCGCAGCCGGGAGCCCGTAGGGCACCGTCCGTTCCTTGTTGCCCTTGCCGAGCACGCGCAGGGTTCTGCGGTCCGGATCAAGGTCGTCGACGTCCAGACCCGCCAGCTCGCCGACGCGGACACCGGTGGCGTAGAGCAGCTCAACCATGGCCCGGTTGCGCAGCGCCATGGGATCACCGTCTTTGGCCGCCTCGTTGAGGTCGGCCAGCAGCCGGGCGAGCTGCTGCTGCTGCAACACCCCCGGCAGGGAAGCATCGCGCTTGGGGGCCTGCAGGCGCAGGGAGGGATCGGTTTGGATCAGTTCTTCCCGCAGCGCCCACGAGGTGAAGGCCCGCGCCGTGGCGGCACGGCGGGCAAGGGTGGAACGCGAAGCGCCGGCCTCGCTCTGGCTGCCGAGCCAGCGGCGGAGGGTGCCCAGTTCCAGCCCGGTAGGATCGGTGATTCCTTCACCGGCCGCATAGCCCAGCAGGCTGGCGAGGTCGGACAGGTATGCGCGCACCGTGTGTTCGGACCGGGCCCGCTCACCCGTCAGGTACCTTTCGAAACCCGTGACAGCCCTGGCGAGGGCGGCCGGCAGTTCCTGTTTCTCCACTCCCCCACTGTCCCAGCATTTGGCCCGGAATCAACGAACGGCACAGCTAATCGGGAAACTGCACGGCGCTAATCGGGGAACTACACGCCGAGCCGCCCGGCGAGGGGGACGTCGCGCGGGCGGCAGCTTTATGTTGATTGCCTGGTGCGCTTCCAGCCTCCCTTCTCGGATGCGGCCAGTCCCAGCAGGGCCAGCCTGCCAAGGCCCGCGCGCACCGATTCAGCGCCCAGACCGGCAACAGTGCAGAGTTTTTCGACGCTGCTGGCGGCCCGCAAGGGCAGGGCGTCCAGCAGGATCAGGTCCTCAAGTGTCAGGCCGTCATGGTCGGCGGACTGTCCGCTCTTCTCGTCGGCCAGGGACTGGCCGCTGGGCGACGCAAGCTCGGCGACCTCCCCCGCATCAGTGACGCAGACGGCGCCGCCGTCGCGCAGGAGCCGGTGGCAGCCGGCCGAGTTGGCGCTGTGCACCGAGCCGGGAACGGCTCCGACCGCACGGCCCAGGGTTTCCGCGTGATGGGCGGTGTTCAGGGCTCCGGACCGCCATCTGGCCTCCACCACCACCGTGACGGAGGCGAGGGCGGCGATCAGCCGGTTCCGCTGAAGGAACCGGTACCGGGTGGGGGCTGATCCGGGCGGAACCTCGGCAAGCACGGCACCCTGGTTGGCTACAGCGCGCAGGAGATCCTCGTTCCCGGACGGATAGAAACGGTCCACCCCGCCCGCCATGACGGCGATGGTCGGCATGGCCCCAGAGCCCCCGGCCAGGGCTGCCCGGTGCGCGTGGGCATCAATCCCGTACGCGCCGCCTGACACCACTGTGAATCCCCGCTGCGCAAGCGAGTAGGCAAGGTCACCGGTGACTGACGCACCATAGCTGGTGCTGTCCCGCGAGCCCACCAGGGCCACCGCCCTGGCCGCCGGGGGAAGTTCGAGCTCAATGCCCCGCCACCAAAGGCAGATCGGCTGGTGCAGGCCAAGGTCGTCCAGTTGCCGCGGCCACAGCCCGTCCGTGGGGATGAGAACACGGCCGCCCAGGCGATGCATCGTGGCCAGGTCGCGCTCCGGGGCGAGTTCGGGAATTCTCGGTGCCCAGCGCTTCAGCGCGGCACCAAGGCCGGCCCAGGAATTCACCGAACTGTGCTCTGCCAGCAGCCCGGTGATGTCCTGTTCCAGCCCCGGCCCGTAGCTGACCTGGCCGGTGGCTATCCTCAGGGCGTCCTCAGCCCCGGCAACGTGCACCAGGGCCAGGCCCGCGACGTCCTGTGGCTCCATCAGCCTCGACAGTGCGGCACGGGCAACTCTCTCGTTGTGCATGCGGGTTCCTTTCACGCTGCAGCCGAAGCGGTCTGGCGAAGGCTCAGGGCCTGTCCGATGTCGTTCCCGTCCGGCTGCTCACGGCCACCAAGGTCGGCCAGCGTCCAGGCGAGAGCATGGATAGTGTTTCAGCGGAAGTGAAATTCAGCTAATATCGCAGCGGCGGGCAACAAACTTCGCGGTCTCCGCCCGTCTTCGATGCATCACATAAGAATCCCGTGGGGGGAAAATAATGGGTTCCAAAGGTGCCGCCATGCGGCCTGCAATCTTCCGTGTCCGCATGAACGACGGTGTTGCCGCCAGGACAGACGGTAAAGACATCTGGATTGATGACAGGCTCAATGCAGTCCAGGAGAAGTGCGCTGTACTTCACGAAACAATCCACATTGAGCTAGGGCACTCCACTGTGCAGCCCGAAGCCGTTGAAATGATGGTGCGGTACGAAACCGCGAAACGGCTTCTGCCTGACCTGTCGGAGGGCTGCGGTGCGGGCAAGACGATAGCAGCGGTGGCGCGTGACCTCGAAGTGACGCGTCAGGTTCTTATGGATAGGGCGGCGACACTCACTGACGCCGAAGCCGTTAACGCTGGTTGCCTGTCCTGCCTCAAATGCCCTGCCATTGCAGCCAGGTTCGCCAGCCAGGCCTTCGCCACAGCCGCCTAAAGCACCAACAGGAGAATCCCCCGCTGGGCCTTGGTGGGGTTTTCTGCTTTTCCCTTGTCTTTAGCGAATTCATGACTACAGTTACACCATGAATAGCCAGGGGACACTCTTCAGAATTTCTGCGATTTCAAGCATTGCTGGCATCGCAATTCCAATAATCTTGCTTGCCGCCTTTGGTGGCGCGAAAGGGGCAGTAGGAAACGTGCTAACCGTCGTCGCTGTCGCCCTTCTGGTCCTAGCCGCGGTCGCCGTATGCGTTGCCCTGGGCACCTACAGGGAACAAGGCCGGAAGGCCGGCAGTACGCCTCTCATTTATGCAGTGGTTGCGTTCCCTCTTGGGATCCTGCTGATGTTTCCGTACTTTGGCATTCGCTTCCCCGGGGTAATGATGATTGCCTTGCTTGCGATCCTTACGAGCGTGCCGGCCCTTGTAATCGGCATAGTCAAGAAACTTTCCGTGAAAGCTGAGCCCGCGACAATCCCAGTACCGGAACTTTCCTGAAGCCCGGATTGCCCATCCATAGACAGCCGAGAGAACCACCGCCAGCTAATCATGCTGGCGGGGGTTTCTTGCTGTGGAAAACTTGCGGTTTCCTTGATCTGGGGTGCATATAGTCCTGTGAGCCGGCGCCGCACGACGCCTTCGGTGGTTCCGGCAGGTGGCCCCGCTCTGCCCCCAAAGGGCGGGCCACCGCATCTCCAGCCCTCCACCAGCCAGGCGCTCACGATGGCGGCTTAGCGCACTCAAGCGCTCGAGCCCTTTGTCATCCGACACCGCGATCCCAGCGGCTTAGGAATAGTAGAATCGATTGAAATTTCAGAACGACGGCGGCCTCGGTCCGCGTCGCGATATCAGGTAGGTATTTGGGGATGCTGCGCAAGGCCGATAACGTCAGCCTGGAACACCGCCGGGGCTTCTGGACCAGTAACGGTGACGTCATAATCACCGTTGGCAGGAAGCGTTACTCGATTGGTAAGTTCAAGGAACAGGTCTTCCTCGAGCGCCTTGCCGCGCAGATGGATTACCCCATGCTCATAACGCGCATCAACGGGCGGCGTTACTGGCAGTTTCAGAACAAGTTCTACTGGGAGTCCGAGGGCCTCAAGTCCAGCGAAGTTCACGCGCTCCTGGTTATGCAGGATCAGCGCAAGAGGCAGAAAATCGAAACGGCCACGAGAAACTTCGCTTTGGGCCCCGCTCCACGGATAGCTACAGGCCGCAGGCCCATTCCTGAGGACGTGAAGGTCTACGTCCTGAATCGTGACGCCGGCTCTTGCCGCGCCTGCGGTTCCACAGCGGAAATTCAGTATGACCACATCATCCCGCTGGCAATGGGCGGCAGTAACAACGCGGAAAACCTGCAAATACTGTGCGGTCCGTGCAACCGCTCCAAGTCGGCAGGGCTTACGGTTCGTCGTCTAAGGCGCCCCGGGTGAGCTGTGGCATGATGCTCGAATGACTACAGCACCTACACATGAACTTATCGCCGCCTCTGAGCGGTACGCCGAAACTCTCCGCGAGTGGGCAAAGGTCCACCTTGCCTGGTTCAACGGCGAAGTAGACATCACCAAGGATCGCGAGGCCTACGCAGCGCGTGAAGCTGCGTTCACCGAGTTCAAGCGTGTCGAAAGTGAACTGGAGCAGGAGTCGCGCATCGAGCGGGTGGTCGATCATGCGATCGGCGACTATGAGCCCCTGGCTGACGAGCCGAACGCCTAGCAAGGCATCCGGAAGCCCCCGCGAGTCATTTGCGACTAGCGGGGGCTTCCTTGCCCTGTTCTGCGCGCGCGGTTCGCCCGTGTTCCAACGGATGGGACCCGTCGGACGTTGTTGGTTACGGGGGCGGGGCGCCTCTGGGTCAGTTCCTTGATGGCTTCAATGTCCTCACGGGTGAAACGGATGTCGCTTCCAGTGGGATCGTGGTGAGGCCAGATCGGCAAACGGGCGTAGACAGCAGCCGGCGAAAGCTTGAGCAGGGCAGCGAGTTCCGGAACCGTGAGCCAAACGTCATCGTCGTTCATGCTGTCTAGCCTATTCGGGCAGGAAGCCAGGTAGCCGCTTGCCCCACTGGATGGACCTGAGTTCGGGCGGGCACTGGTGTTAGGCGATTATGTCCCCCTCTGACGCGGTGAGACGGCGCACGTTGTCCTTGGGGATCCAGGCGACGTGGGCGTGTTCCTCGTCGTCAAGCCACCGGACAATGATCTGCTCGTGCCCCAACGCATAGCCTCCCCGTACACGGCGACAGTCCCGCCGCCCTTGAGGGGAACCGTAGCCTCAACGCGCGGCCACTGCCCGTACTCCCAAGAATGAATCTCTTCGGGGTCACCCTCCAGCTTCGGAGCCAGATAGTCATATGCGACGCCGGCAAGGGTAAACGTGGGCATGGGCCTAATATATCCGCGTCGTCCTGCCAACAGCCTGACCACGGCGCCCACATCCATTTTCACCACGTCATGAATGTTAGACGCGAGTACCGACAACCCTACGAAGTCCCCTTACAAGTAGCAATGCCGTAGCCGCTTGCGATGTTCTCGCTAATGACCGTGCCATCCACCGTTATACGACACCTAACACTGCCGGAACTATCCCTGCCCTGCGCGCTGATATAGACAAACTCGCCGGTATTAAATGTCAAAAGGAGCCCTGGTGCTGAAGAACTTTTCCGCTTCATTGGGATATCCAGATCAGCTTGAGACGTTCCTGTAGGAGTCTCATAGGTCACAGATGCGGACTCTTGAGTCCCTTCGACTTCATACAGAACTTCACTCGTCAGATTGACCGACTTACTGTTGGAGCTGGAACGCTCCGCGCTGCTCCCTCCGCAGCCTGCCAGAACCAGCATTACTGCAGCAAGCAAGCTAACTGTAGCAATCTCTCCGTTTCTCATTTCCCCCCCCATAAACTTTGGAGCATTGTGCTCCTGAACGCATAGAATACCCCCGGATGCGGCACGTGATAACGTGCCAACATCTCAGCGACAGGACCAGGTTTGTCGCGCTCATATTTGGGGGACCATTGAAAAAGATAACTGCCCTGCTGCCGGTGACGGCCTTCATGCTCGCGGCCTGCAGTGCGCCTGCCAGTGCTCCTACACCCACAGTGACAGTTACAGTCACCCAGCCCGCTGTCACTGTCACGGCCACTCCTCCTGCAGCACCGAAGCCTGCGGGACCACTAGCGCTTGGGCAAACCGGCAAGTCCACCTCAGGCAGCACGATGACCGTCTTCGCTCACAAGAAAAACGTTGAGCCACAGGACCCTAACCAGGAAGCAATCGACATCAAGGTGTGTGTAGGCTCGAAGCCCGCAGACGCAGAAGCGGATCTGAAGCCGCTCATTGGTAATTCTCCTTGGGCCATTTTCGACGCCGAGGACCGCCGCTACGAAGCAGCACGAACAACATGGAGCCACGAGGGCGCGCAGCCGGGCTACCCCGTAGAACAGCCAGTCAACTGGGGCGACTGCATTCGTGGCTGGGTCATAATCCAGGGACAAGCGGCAACGAAGATGACCAAAGTCCGGTACACCAACAGCGACACAATCCTTGAGTGGAAGCTTCCCTAGGAATGGGTACGGAAGCCGGTAATCGCCCGCGTTTCCTCACTATCGAGCAGGTAGCTGAGGAATTGAACGTAGGTGTGCCCTCAATTCGGGCCCTGCTTAAGACGGGCGAACTGCGCGGAATCCAAATCGGCGGACGCGGCCTGTGGCGCATTAGTCGACAAGATGTCGACGACTACATCGGTGGCGCGTACAGCAAAACGGCAGAACGTATTGCCTCGGGTGAAATTGAGGACCACCTAGAGTCCTAAGCTAGGCCGAAATGGATCGAAAGTCACACGCCGGTCATTTCGTACACCGTCTTATTTTGGCGTGTAATATGCGGGTATGGGCCGGGCAAGCCCAGACGCTACGGGGGGAAGCGATCACGATGAGCAATTCCTGCGCATCAAAAACCGTCACTGCGAATCTGCGCACAAACGGGTTTCCTTCGCGGAGCAACTACCTCGCACCAAATGCACGCCCCTTATGGCGTGTCCCAAAAAAAGCGCCCTCGAAAGGACCCCCAATGAGCTACCCCAACCCGACCGGCAACCCCTCGCCGGCGCAAGCACCATACCCGCAGTACGCGGCTCCCGTGAGCGAAAAATCATTCCTCGTCACCTGGCTGCTCTCCCTCCTCCTCGGCGTGCTCGGTGCTGACCGCTTCTACCTTGGCAAAATCGGTACCGGCATCGTCAAGCTCCTCACCCTCGGTGGGTTTGGCATCTGGGCCCTCATTGACCTGATCCTGGTGCTGACGAACAAGCAGACGGACAAGCAGGGACGGCGCCTTGAAGGCTATGACAAGCACAAGAAAGTCGCGCTCATCGTCACAGCAGTCCTGATTGTTGCCAGTATCGCCAGCAGCGCTGCTCGTGGTGGCTCCGCCCCGGCAACCGGCACCACACCGGCTACCAACGAGACTTCCGCCGCCGCACCCGCCTCTGAGGCAGCGCCCGCGGCTGCTGCTCCTGCCCCCGCAGAAAAGTGGACCAAGGTTGTCACGCTCAACGGGTCCACGGACATGGCGAGCCAGTCGTTCGCGCTCTCGGGCGGCGAAACCCGCCTCGTGTACAAATTCACCGGCGCCAAGCAGCTCAACGGGCAGTCAATGGCCCTCGGTAGCATTTACTTCCAGGAAGAAGGTACGGATCTCGCCAAGGACGGCGGCATCCCCATCAAGATGCTCCAGAAGGACGAAGCCGGAGAAACTGCCATCCACAAGGGCTCGGGCAACTACTTCCTTGACGTGAAGGCGGCAAACTTCGACTCCTGGACCATTACGGTCGAAGAAAAGAAGTAAACCTCTTAAAAGCTTCAGCTTTGCTTGAGGAAGCCCCTGTCAGCGAACCGTGCTGACGGGGGCTTCCATTGTGTGCCTAAGCGGCGACGAGATGCGGGAGTGCTGCCTCAAACAACGGGTGGAGCGCCCCGCCGGCTGCGAGGTCCCTGATGTCATCCGCGGTAAGCCAAGCAGTGTCGGCAACTTCTCCGTTGGGCGTTACGTGTGGGCGCTTCGAGCACTCGGCAATGATCGTGTGGTAGATCCAGTCCTCAGACTGCAATGTGACAGCCCCGGTGACCCTGAGACCGCCGAAACTGCTGATTCCCATTTCCTCGGAAAGCTCGCGGGCCGCTGCTTCACCTGGTGTTTCGTGTTCATGCCGGGCGCCACCAGGAATAGACCACATACCGCCGTAAGTGACGATGGGAGACCGCTTTTGGAGCAGGTATCGCGGCGCCTTTGCCGAGGTCTTGAGTAGGACACCAGCGGCACCGTAGGAGCCCCATTCTCCGGAGCTGGTGAAGTGGGTTCCGCCGTCCCTGCCGGGCGCCTCTGACAGCCGCAGAGCGTGTTCCGTTGATATTTCGATACGGTTCACGTCGTACTCGCTGCCGCAGCGCTCCGCCTCGTGCGCTCCCGTCAGGTTTTCCAGCACGTGTGCCGCGAAACCCAACGCCTCGAACATGGCGGCGGTGTGGGCGTCTTCCTGCCCGAGCAGAACAATCGCCTCGAGAGACACGTGCTGCGTTCGAACGGTCCCCAGCGGGTCATTGAAGTGTTTGAACTCCACAGAACGAGTCGTGAGCCCCAGCCCTCGAACGGCGAAGATCGCAGCGGACTCCTGCATACGCTCCGTAAGGTTGGTGAAGCCGCCAGCCTCGTTCCGGTGCCGGTGAAGGTATCTGGCGATGTCCTTCACGTCGTGCACCAGGCGATAACCACACGTGCATTTCGGATGAGGGGCGGTGTGAGGCTCGAGGATGATGCTCTCGAGGAGCTTTGCACCATCGGGCGCTAGAACCCTTCCCAGGCCCCGGCATCGCGCCGGCGGCAACGAGTTGATGCCGGCGCCGAATGGCGACTCCCCACGCGGGGAGGGTCGGAACTCGCCCACACCCTCAATGCCTCTGTCGGAGTAGGCGAACGGCGCGATACGCCAACCCAGCAAGGGAGCGTCAGCGCGGAACAACTGCCCGTTCTTCACATCCCAAGCTGGACTGTTCACGTCTCGGCCTTTATCCCTGTCGATAGTGAACGGCTGACAGTTGCCGTCATGCATTTCAATCATGATTTTCCTCGAAAAAGATTGTGGTCTTACCATTCCCGGCTTGTTTTGAGCGGCGGTGGCGGCTCACCAGGCGGCTTGAAACGCTGCCCCTTGGACCCGTCGCCCTTGGAGGAATTACAGGCCCTGTGCATGCCCTGTAACCCGCCCACACCGGGCGCCATCTTTCCGCCGACGTTCACAGCCTCGATATGGTCCGCGGTGAAGCTCCTCGAGTCCTTCCAGAAGTCCGGAAACTGCTTTCGGTCCTCGAACTCCCACAAAAACGGGCCATTACAAGCCGCGCACGGCAGGCCCTGAGCCTGATACCTGCGCTTGAGTGTTTCCCTCTGGGAGACGTAGCGGCGGTCATTCCGGTACGTCTTCATTTGCGCCCCGACGCAGTCCGGTACGCCTCCACGGTCTCCATAAAGAACGCCAGGAAACCGATCTTCCCCGGAGCCCAATCATGCTGACGCGACCAAGCGAACCGCTGCCGACGCCACTCCAACGGATCCGGATAAACCCTGTCCAACCAAAGATGGCGGGGAATCGGCAGGCCCTCTTTGTCACTACGCTTCCGCCTAGGCATTACAGCTCCACCTCAGACCAAGGCTGATCAGGGGCTATGCCATCCCACGCCGGCAAATCCTCGTAACCGTTCGCCAGATTCACCTCAGCCCATGAGCAGCGGGCCTCAAACCAAGCCTCGTACCGCTGATACTCCGAACCGCCAGGCCAACGGGCAGGCACAAAACGCGCAACATCCTCCGGGAGCCCCGGAAACAGCGGGTCCTCCTTGCGTCGGCGCCTAACCACGCCGGCCCCCGCCGTAAACACCACGGACAGGCCGGGCCGCAGGCAAATCATCATCCAAGCCAGGAATCTGCAAGGTAGCCAGGAGTCGGGCCATCGCTAGCCGCTGCTGCCGTGCTTCACCAATGGCCGGGTGCACTCGTCTGCCCTGAGAGCTGCTGAGCATCACCCCGTCGTCCTTGACCGCGGCGTCAAGCTCCACAATCCTGTCCCGAACCCGGCACGCTTCCTCAAGCAAGGCCAACTCATGCTCCGCCCACTCAAATTCCGTTGTGGAAACCTCCCACAACTTTTTACCTGCTGCTTTTAGACCTCTCGGCGCAGCCATAAACACCACTTCTTTCTTGTTACGGATAATCCCCGTCGTTTCAGGGAAGGTAAAAACGATCAAATACAGGAGCCGCAGGTGCTCTTTTAAGGGCCCTTGTGGGTCCTGTTTAACCCGGATACGCCAGAGGCCCGTACCGCGCCATAACAGGGCAACACGGGCCTCTGAGGGCCATTCAAGGGCCCGTTGTTTGGGCCTTCGGGGAGATAAATGTGCCTATGCCGGAGGAGGCACGCAGACCCCACCCCCGGGGTCTCCCCCACCCCTGTTCGATGACCGGCACGTCGACCACGGTTTGGTAACTGTTGAGCGTTGCGTCGCAAGCTTGCATCGACTGCCTGCAACAGTTGCCTCATGATTCCTAGACGGCCCCGCGGCAATCACGTGAGTAAGGTGTCAGGCCGTTGGGCCAATCAGAACGCCAAGGACTTGTTCACTTACGAGATGCTGTTGCAGCGTGAGCTTGAGCAGGATGCGATGCTGTGGCAGACGCCGACGATTGCGTTGACTGCTCAGGCTTTCCTGTTGACCATTGCTTTGAACCCGACATCTCCTGCGTTCGCCACGTATCTTGCTGCTGGCCTCGGGCTTGTGGTTGCGTTGCTGTCCATGCAGCTGATGGCTAAGCACAGGTTCCTGAACCTGATGGACAGAGCCCACTTGCACGCTCTTGAGGCCCGGCTGGGAATACAGCATCTGAGCAACCGGCAGTACTTCTACAACAACGGGACCTATCGAGTGCCGGACTGGCTGGCGAACCATAAGTCCCCGCCAGCTGAGCATGGCCTGGCGAAGTTCCGAAGCTACCGGGTGTGGATTTTCGGCATGCTTGTATTCGCGGCGGTGAACCTCGCGGTCATCGCTGTGCAGATTTGGGCGCCTGGTCTTTTGGACGCTCCTGCTCCGACGCCGTAGCAACCCTTGTTGGTAATCACCCGGAAACCTGTCCTTGATCTCCGCTACGTAGAGTACGTGCATCGGTAGCTGCAACGAGGCCTTACTATCTGTGGTTCCGTAGGCGGCCCGCTCGTTTCTATGGGGGAATGAGCGGGCCACCGCTTCGTTCTTACGGTTAGCCGATGCCGGTGAACCCATTGCCTGCTTACGCCCGACTGCTTACCCTTTGTTTTGGGAGTGTCCATCAGCCCTTAGTCGGGGGGAAGGCTCAGATGGTCTTCGTCATGGGGGCGCTGCCGTTGAAGGGCTGGCTCCACGGTCTCTCCCGCGGCGGGTGGAGCCAGCTCCGGGCTGTTAGCCGTCCACATAGCCCTTGGCTTTCAGCCACGGTGCGATCAGGTTGTTAGCGACGACGGTTGCCGTTGCCTTCGAGATGTGGCCGATGTCGCCCACATCGAGCACTGATGGCGGCAGGGTGCCAGCGGCGATCTTGTCCAGGTCATCCTGAGTCGGCGTGATGCCGAGGTCAGTCATGGCCTGTTCGCGCAGGTACTTCTGGATTGACTTAAACTTCCCCGGGTAGAGCGCCTGAAGACGGCTGTTGATCTCCGTTGCCGTGGTGTGATTCGCGGATCCCGTGGTTTCGTTGGTCCTCGTGGTCACGCCGAGGATGAGGAACTGCTTCACCTGAGGGGTAAGCCACTCAATGAGCTTTTGCGTGCCGCCAACAACATGGTCAGCAACGGTCGCGTCAACACCCATGACGTTGCCCGTGATGTCGTTGATCCCGATCCAGATAATCGCAGTGTCAGCGTTATGCCCCGCCCAGGCTGAGGCAGGCGTAATAAGCGCAGTGCCCGCCGGAATGGGGTCCGTGCCGTAGTTGTAGAGCTGCCATGTCCCGTCTGTGTTCTTGGTCAGTCTGACTCCGGCGCCGCCGTTCAGGGTCGCGTCGATGGGCCGCGTGCCCGCCGGCATCCCATACGTTTGCAGGGGCGTCACGAACGCATTGGCGCCGCCGCCAGCGATCCCGCCCGAGGGCACCGTTACGCGCATTGGCATAGCCCCTACTCGCATCAGCATCTCGTCAACGGTCGCGCCCGAGTAGCCCAGGTTGGTTACCGTCGCGGTCGTGAGGGTGGTGTCGAGCTTGTAGGGCCAGGTGTCCGACTCGGGCCATAGCGTGCCGTTGGATCCGCCGTCCGTGAGCGAGTCACCAAAGGTGGTGATCGAAGTCCGCGAAGACGTTGAGACGGTCGGCGCCGACACGGTGGCTGCGGGCGGGACCTGCCCGGCGTAAAACTCCGTCGTTCCCCCGCTGGCCACAACCGCTTCGATCCATACATCCACAGGGATTGTCGTTTCCTTGGTGGGTGAACCCAGCGTTTTATTCAGGCATGATGTCGGGCTCGTGTTTGTCCAGGCGGTCCCGGTGCCGGCGTAGTTCTGTTGCGCCGGGCCGTTATACCCATAGCTGAGGTGATACCAGACGCCCTCGGTTAGCGGATACCAAGTCATCCATGGCGTAACGTGCTCCGAACCGTCCGCCGGGGTCGTGAACGCCCCCTCGATCGTTGTGGAGATGGTCTCTGTGATGCCTACAAAGATTGTGTCTCCGGTGGTCTGCGCCTGCCCGATGCCCACCGCCGTGAATGACAGCCCGCCCGTGTATGTGGTGCCCTTGACGGGGTGCCTGTTGCGGAAGTGGACACGGAAGCTGCTGATGTTGGAAGGTGCCTTGAAGGGCACGCGGACGCTAAGTGCAGTCCGGGAATCTGTCGTGTCTCCAGGCTGGGAAAGCTTCAGGTTGTTCCGGCTAATGTCTCCCAGTTTGAGCCTGATCCCGTCTCCGAAATCAACGTCAACGGTGCCCGTCTCGTAGGCCTGCTGCCATGTACTTATCCGGCTGATCATTATGTTTTCTGCCTATCTTGTCTGTTTTTGGGTACAAAAAAGCCCGCCATGAGCGGGCTGGGTATGTGCGGTTAATCGGGCTTGACTTGAAATATTCGGTGAAATGAGCGGGGTGCCATATTCTGGCGCTTTGTATTCGTTCTAATCAGGGGAAATCGTGAACTTTAAGCCATCAGCCGGGATCTTTGTTGCCGGCCTTGTCACGTCCTTTGGGGGCGGGTTGTTTTGGTCGATGGGCATGGGAATGGCTGCCACTTCTTCCGGCGGCGGACCCGCAGGGATGGCGTTCGTTGGCTTCGCCGCTTCGGTAGCTGGCCTGATTATGCTGTGTATCGGCGCGACCCGTGCTTTGCGGATTATTGATACGCTGCCTGCCGCGCTTTGGAACCTCACCGCAGGGCAGGGTCAGCCTCAACAGCCAATTCCTGCCCCGCAGCAAACGCATCAGCAGTTCCCGCAGAGCTACCAGGCGCAGCCCCAGAACCAGCATCCGCACCGGGAATACACCCAACTGCCTCCCGTCGAGTAGACGGCTTTACGCTTCGGCGGCGAGGTTATCGATCGTGAGGTCGCTGTGGCGGGCGATTTCCGCCGGGGCGCTGAGGGTGTAGCTCATGGCGTGGTTCATGACGCCTTCGATGCTGGTTTCCTGGTTGTGGAGGTTAGCGAGTTCCTGGAGCTTTGACCCGTAGTAGGGGTGCTTGGCGGTGTAGTTGTTGACGAGGTTGCCCCAGCCGGCCTCCGCTGCTCTGCCGACGATGGCCTTGGTGAGGATTTCGTCGTTTGAGAGGTCGGCGCGGTCCAACAGGTCGAGGGCCTGGGCTTCGTTTTCGATGCGGGCTACCCGGTCCTGTGCGTCACGGTAGCTGATGGTCGCGTTCGCGTCACTGCTGCTGAGTCCGAACAGGGAGCGACGCAGGGAGTCAGCTTTGCTGGCGCGTGATGCCTTATCGTCGGCTTCGAGGGCGGTGATCTGCCGCTTGTACTGAAGGTAGTTGGCGGCGATCTGCTTCCGCTGCCCCTCAGGGGTGAGGTTCTTGTTGCTGCGGATGTACTCGACGGTGCGGTTATGCTCGCCGATGAGTGCCATGGCCTTCTGGGCTTGCGGGGTGTTGGATCCGGTGAGGTTACCCATGATGTTGTCTCCTATGCTGCGGTGGCCGCGTTTTTGGCGGCGGTGAAGTGTTGTAGGTCTTCTTGGGTGATGCGCCATCTGCCGTTGATGTTGTTGGCGTGGAGGCGTTGTTCTTGGATGGCGAGGCGGACGGCTCGGTCTGTGATGCCCAGCTTGTCAGCGGCTTGCCCCGTACTCATCCACTGTTTTAAGTCTGGGTCCACTTCCGGTTTTGCCGCTACTGGGGTTCCGGTTGCGGTAGTCCGCCAGGTAAGGGCAGCCAACCGGACGGCCACGAGAACGGCGTCCACCTCAGGGTCCGAGCCCCGTTCCTGGATCCGCACCTCATTGAGTCGGGCGTACCGTTCCAGCCACGCGCAAACCCTTGCCGGAATGACAACCACTGGGCCGTTGAGCCCGTGGACGTAGGCGGATGGGGGCCGTTGAGGCGTAGTCATTGCTGCTCCTGGTCAAGGTGGTGCGGGTAGTCCGTGGCATGGTCCTTCCACTTGTCGCCGTGCACCTGTTTGAGGGCGCCGGCGGCGATGACTGCGAGGACGATGAGTACACGGTCTTGTATCCTCTGGCGCGTGATCCGTTTCAGCGTCGTGCTTGCCACTTTCCCGTCGTCATCCGCGATGGAAGTGATCAGGGCGCCAGCCAGGTCCACCGCCCGTCCGGCACTTGTTTTCCGCGGCGGCTGTTCCTCGGTCATGCAGCTTCCTGCTGTAGCGCGTCCAACACGTCGGCGAGCTGATCAGCAAGAGCCCACGCATGCTCCGCCGTGATAGCTGCGATGAGGAATGAGGGGCCGGTGAAGATCGCAACCCCGGGAGTTGTCCCGCCGGTGTCGGTCCCGATGGCTGCTGGCACGACACGGAGCGTTGCGCCCATCTCGTAGTTCTTCCGATAGAAGCGGGGTTGGGTCGTGAAGACCTTGCCGGCGCTCATGCTGCCTTCTCTCGTGCCTGGTACATCCGCAACTGCGCTTCGGCTGCGGTTGCGCGTCGCTTCCAGTGGGTCGCTTCCTGCTGGGCGTGTTCGAACTTGAGGCGGTAGGTTTCCGCCTGAGCGGGCCAGTCCCACTGCTGCAAGATTTTCGGGGAGTAGTCGTAGGGCATTAGCTTGCCTTCCTGTTCTTGCGTTCACGGTCTACGGCTGTGGCAGCGGCGTTCCCGGTTGGGTCTTTGTGGATGGTTGTCCGCCCAAAGTGGCGTTCAGGTTGGTTTTTTGTTGCAAGGAGTTGCTGGTGGTAGTTCATGGCTAAATTCCGCCAGTGGATGGTCTGGTGCTTCCAGTACTCGGCGAGTTCCGCGTCGGTCATTAGTTGTCCCCCGGTTCGTAGATGGCAAGGCGTTCCTCGGCCTCTAATGCCCTGGCCTGCCATTTGCGGAACAGCGCGTGTTCGTCCAGCGCCTTTTGCTTGTAGACCTCGCAGAGGGCGATAAGGTCATCCCGGTTCAGTTTCATGCGGCGCACTCTTGGTGGTGTCCGTGTTCGTTCTCGTCCAGCACGTCACCGCACGCCATGCAGAGTTCAGTGTTCCTAACGGGGCGGGTGTCTATGTAGGAAGTAAGAACTCTAGGAAGACTAGGAATACTCAGAGATCCGGGTTCAGAGTTCCTAGTGTTCTCAGTGTTCCTAGTCTCCTGAGATAGACCTTGCGAGTAGGAAGACTGATTGAGCGAGTAAATCCAAGGCTGCCCCGGCCCGGTTGGAGCGGATGTTCCGAGGGCTTTCATGGCCTTCTCCGCGGCTGTCTTCCCGTAGCCTTCACGCCGCAGGTGTTCCTTCACGTCCGCGGCTGGTGCCGTTCCGCCTGTGCCGTCCATGAACGCTTTGACAGATGCCTCGGCCTCTTCGGACTTTGACGGCTTGCGTTCCGCCTCCGCCTCATCCTGTTTCCATTGCGAGAGGAGTTGAGCGATTGGCATGAGCGCGGACGCCGGGGCAGCCAGCAGAGCAGTTGTGCCAGGATCATCGTCCGTCTGGTCCCTGACCTGTTCCACTCGGACCTGGAACTTCACCGCGTCCACAATCCCGGTCGTGTTGGCTTTGTCCGGTCCGACCCATAGGTACTGCCCGCTATCGTCCTGCAGCGGTGGCCGTGCGGCGAATAGCACCATGCGGGCCTTCTGCCGGAGGGCCGCGGTTCCGCCCATCAGGTCACGGGTGTTTGTCGTGTCCATCCGGTTGGTGTGCGTCACCAGCAGCACGGCTAGGTCGTGCCGGGTAGCCAGGTCTTTCCACGGGTGCAAGGCCGACCGCGCCTGCTGGGTGTCCCTGATGTTCAGGTTGCCGGCGACAGTGTCGAGCCAGGCGTCCACCACGAGGAATGCGGGCTTCTCTTCCATCTGTTCGAGCAGGCCGTCC
Organism: Arthrobacter globiformis; assembly: GCF_030817195.1. Classification (NCBI taxonomy): domain Bacteria; kingdom Bacillati; phylum Actinomycetota; class Actinomycetes; order Micrococcales; family Micrococcaceae; genus Arthrobacter; species Arthrobacter globiformis. The sequence goes on from NZ_JAUSYZ010000001.1 coordinate 3,564,116, forward strand.
AGTAGGAGCATGTCGCCGTTGTTCCCACCGGAGAAAACGGGAGTGCCCGTTCCGTCATCCTCAGTACAGAAGAAATGGATCCGGCTTATGTCTGCGCCTGCGGTTCGGAGCCTGGCTTCAACTTCACTTGCTGAATCCTCGGTCACAATCACAATTACGTCCGCGGGTTTACGTGCTGCCCAGTTGAACATTGGGAACGCTTTCCCTGTGGTCACTAGCATTGCCATGAGTACCCATAGAAGGCTTTTGCCAATTCCCTCGGCGCCTACCAGTACAGTAATTTCCCGGCGGGGCAACCAGCCCCGGCCTAACCATTTAGTGTGCGGTGGGAGTTTTAGTTCCGTTGCCCTGCGAAGTTTCAGGCCGCTTCTGGTGGTTGTCTGCTGGGATCCGACTGGTCCGCCGATATCGAACGTCTCGGCTTTAAAGTAGTCGGGGATGGCGTTCATTCTGCTGCCTCGTCTGCTGTGAAGTAGCCATAGAGGCCGGGGGTTTCTGTGCTCTCGATGTACCGCTTCATTTCGAGGCTGATGTAAAGCTCAGTGCTGATGAGCGGGCCGGTGTAATTCCCTGGCTTGCGTCTCATTTGTCACCTGCCGGCCTGAGCAAAATGCGGAGCTTGTCCTTTTGTTCCCGGCTCAATGGGGGCCAGTTAGCGGCTAGATCGCGGATGTGCTGGTCCGTGTCGGGCCGCTTCACTCGGCGGTCGCTTCCGCGAGCAGGCGTTCTACTTCTGCGAGCGGGATCCGGTAGTTTCTGGGCCCGAACCGGTAGCCTTTGATGCGCCCGGTTCGGATGTAGTCCCGGATCGTCTGTCCGGTGACGCCGCACCGTTTTGCCGCGGCTCCCGTTGAAAGGGAGTTTTCCAGCGAAACGCTGGGGGCGATTGCGGGCACGCCAATTAAACGTGTATTGTGGTCCATTAGTAGCGATTCCTTTGGCGAGGTGTCCTACGGTTAAGACCGCCTTGATCGTTATGACTTGCCTGGCAGGGCTAGTCGGTCACGGTGGTCTTTGTTATGTCTTCCTTGTTCTGATTTAAGTAAACACTAGTTCTTGCATTTCACCTAGAGTCCGCGCTAGGGTGCAAAAATCAAAAGACACAGGGTTATCCACAGGTTTTTGGACAGATAGTGTTACCGCGTTTCACCCACCTGACTTGCGCTTTCTTGCCCTGTTTTTGGGCAGCAAAAAGCCTCCCGTCAACACGATTCCGAACCGCTTCCCTTTAATCACGCGGAACATTTGAGGGGATAGGGGGATCCGAGCCCACATACCCCCGGCAAGTGCATAAGGGACCCGCTAGGGCAAGCCCGGTAGCACCAAATAACGCCGGCTACGCTGATTCCCGCGAATAATCCACAGGCAACCGTTATCTAAGCGTTATCGAACAGTGCCACTTGCCGGCGTTATTTTGTGCATTCACCCCTCGTCGAGGCTCACTTCTTCGGGGCGATTTCCACCGTTGCCGGGTTGAAGTTCCTGGTCCCACGGCCCGGAGGATGGATGACAACATCCATGAGCAAGTCGATTACGGCCCGCTTCTCAGGGACAGACTTGGCATCCCAGACCTGCTGGACATTCTCCGCGGCTACTAGATCCCCCAGCTTGTCTACGCGCCCCACGTCCGCCATGGAAGCTTCGACCTCGGCCAGCTTCTCCCGTAGTCGCTCCGTAGCGGTTCGGAGCTGTGAAGCCGTGAGGGCTCCGTCTGCAAAGTCCACCGCAAGACTATCCAGCCGTGCGCGTAGGCTCATTGCCTGCATGCTCATGGCCTCCGCGTCCGGCAAGGATCCGTCGGTGAGCAGGTCCGCAGCGTCCGGGCGTGACAGGATGGCGACTACAGCCTTGCCAACGTACTCGTCTACAGGTTCGGCCATGCGGGAGAAGTGCCCCATAGATCCGCTGCAACGATAGGCGACGATACCGGCCCGTGCCGCTCCCCCAGCGTGCACAGTGGAGCCGCACACGCCGCAGCGCGCCAGTCCGGACAGTAGGCGGCGGGCGGTACTTACTGTCCCGCTGCGCCGGTCGGGGTGCTTGAGGGTGGCGTCAGCGGCCCGCCATGTGCTCTCGGGGACTATCCCCGCCCATTCGGCCTTGCCCATGACTTCGCCCTTGTATGACCGCAGCCCAGCGTTTCTGGGGTTTAGTAGGACCATTCGGACGGAATACGCCTGCCAGGGTGAAGGCTGTCCTTCGTGCCCTTCCTTTCGACGTGTCTGTCCGGTGGTGAATCCGTCAGCGTTCCAGCGGCGTGCGATCTCTGCAAGGGGTACACCTGCAAGCGCCATTTCGTAGCCTGCCTTGATTGCCGCAGCCTCAGCGGGGCGCACGGTTACGCCGTCCGCGTCATAGCCAAAGGGGCGCCGGCCTCCAACCCGCTTGCCCGCGGCTGCGGCCTGCCGCGACGCGCGTATCTGGCGGTCTGACTTAAGTTCGATTTCCAGCCGGGCAACGCTGCCTAGTGAGTCGGCCACGAATCGACCTGCCGCTGATTGGAAGTCCAGCTCGGCACCGTTGATGAGCGCCAGCCGCATGTTGTGCTTCTGGCATAGCTCATAGAGTCGCACCTCGTCGCGCCTGCTGCGCTGTAGGCGGGTTAGATCCCACGCGATGATGACTTGGGCCTTCCCAGCCTCGATGGCCTTGAGCATGGCTTCAAAGCCCGGCCTGCGGCGTTTACCGGAAGCCGAGATGTCGTTGTCTGTCTCGATGCCGACAACCTCCCAGCCGCGCTCCTTCGCCCGCTTGAGGCAGTCGTCACGTTGCCTATCAACGCCGGCGCGTTCGCCTGTACGGTCCTGGGATATGCGGAGGTACACAAGTGCTTTCACATCTGCTAATCTAGCATCCACGCTAGGCGGAGGACGCGGTCATAGCCCCTGGCCGTGAGTACGCCCCGTTCCAGTGCATGGTCCAGGATCCGGGTGGTGGCGGCCGCCAGTTTCAGCTCGCTGCGCAGGATGCGCCCGGGCACCTGGGAATTCGTTTCCATGCCCCAGGGCTGCAGCCGCTGCAGCTGGCGGGCCCGGGCAGCCAGGACGCGGGCACCGACCGTTGCGCTGTCCTCCGCTCCCCCGGACTGGCCGAAGTCCGCCAGCGACACGCGGTCCACCTGCAGCTGGATGTCCACACGGTCCAGGAGCGGCCCGGACATGCGCGACATGTAGCGGCGCCGCATGAAGGGGGTGCAGGTGCATTCGATGCCCTTCCCCGAGGCCTTGCCGCACGGACACGGATTGGCTGCCAGCACCAACTGGAACCGCGCCGGGTATGCCGCTGCTCCGGCCGAGCGGTGGATGACCAGCTCGCCGCTCTCAAGGGGCTGCCTGAGTGCATCCAGGACCCTGCGTTCGTATTCGGGCGCCTCGTCAAGGAACAGGATTCCGCGGTGCGCCCGCGATGCGGCACCGGGACGCGGCAGCCCCGACCCGCCGCCGATGATCGCCGCGGCCGTGGCGGTGTGGTGGGGATTCTCGAAGGGCGGCCGCCGGACCAGCTGCACGCCGGATGCGGGGAGTTGGCACAGGGAGTGGATGGCTGTCACCTCCATTGCCTCCGTGTCGCGCAGATCGGGCAGAAGCCCGGGAAGCCGCTCGGCCAGCATGGTCTTGCCGGCGCCGGGCGGGCCGGTCAGCAGCAGGTGATGGGCACCGGCGGCGGCTACCTCCAGGGCGCGGCGTGCCTCTGCCTGGCCGGAGACGTCGCACATGTCCGGGACGGGCGCGTCCACGGAGACAGGCTCAGTTCCCGCGGGTTCGTCCTCCGGTGCGAAGTCAAGGACAAGTTCCTGCGGGTCAGCGCCAAAATCGAACACCAGCCGTGCCAGGGTCCGGTAGCCGCGGACCCTGGCACCGGGGACGAGTTCGGCCTCTGCTGCATTCGCCTGGGCCACCACGATGTCCTGGAACCCGGCCTGCACCGCGGACATCACGGCCGGGAGTATGCCGCGGACGGGCCGGAGGCGTCCGTCCAGTCCCAGCTCGGCGATGAAGACGGTGCGCCCGGTGGGCCTGATGTCCTCCGCGGCCCGCAGCACCGACATTGCGATGGCAAGGTCGAAGCCGGAACCGCGCTTGGGCAGGGACGCCGGAATGAGGTTGGCGGTGATCTTCCGCCTGCTCAGCGGAATACCGGAGTTCTGCGCCGCCGAGCGGATGCGGTCCCTGGCTTCATTGAGGGAGGCATCCGGGAGGCCGAGAAGCACAAAGGCGGGGAGCGTCTGGCCGATGTCGGCCTCGACCTCCACGATGTAGCCGTTGAGGCCGACGAGTGCCACCGAATAGGCTCTCCCCAGCGCCATCACAGCACCTCCTTGAGGTGCTCAACGGAGGGTTTGCCGACGCCGTCGTCCAGCACGGCGATGACGTCCACCCGGCGCAGCGGTAAGTGCAGTCCATGGTCCCGGCACCAGGCCGAACCCAGGCGGTGCAGCCGGGCGAGCTTGTCCGCGCCCACCGCCTCGAACGGGTGACCGTAGGCGAGCGAACGCCGGGTCTTCACTTCGGCAATGACGAGGGCATCGCCGTCCAGGGCGACGATATCGATTTCGCCGTCCGGGCAGCGCCAGTTGCGCTCCACGATGAGCATCCCCAGCGATTCCAGGTATTCCGCCGCGAGCTCTTCCCCGCGCCGGCCCAGCAGGTCCTTGGCTTTCATGTCCACCTCCGCAACAAGACTGCGGCGGCGGACTCACCCGGAACAGGGCACGGTCACGCTATGTGGGAAAGCCCGTGGGATACAGGGAAAACAGCCCGCAAACAGCGGCTGTGGAGGAACAGTGGCGCCCCGAGGAGGCGCAGGAGAAACGCAGAATAGCAAAAACCTCAGTTGCCGAGGTCGACGTCCTTGGGCAGCGCGAGCTCCTCGTTGCGGGGCAGTTCCTCGACGTTGACGTCCTTGAACGTGATGACCCGGACGCTCTTCACGAACCGCGCCGAACGGTAGACGTCCCAGACCCAGGCATCCTGGAGCGTGAGATCGAAGTAGACCTCCCCGTCGGCGCTGCGCGCCTGGAGGTCCACGTGGTTGGCGAGGTAGAAGCGCCGCTCGGTCTCGACCACGTAGCTGAACAGACCCACGACGTCGCGGTACTCCCGGTAGAGCTGGAGCTCCATATCGGTTTCATAGTTCTCAAGGTCTTCGGCACTCATGGTTCCATCTTGCACCATGCGGGCGGGAACCCGCGCACCGCACGACGCACCGCGCTATTCCGTCAGCAGGTTCCAGCTGACCCGGTGGTAGGGGCTCGGGCCGCGGGTGCGGATCGCTTCCCGGTGCGCCGCCGTGCCGTAGCCCTTGTTGACGTCCCAGCCGAAGTCCGGGTACTCAATGTGGAGCTGCTGCATGTGCTGGTCTCGCTCGACCTTGGCCAGGACACTCGCGGCGGCGACGCTGAGGCACTGCATGTCGGCCTTGACCAGGGTGTGGACGGGCGCGTCACAGCCCGGGTCGGTGATGACCTCGTCGAACAGTGAGGGCTGGACGGCGGGCGAGAGCCAGTTGTGGCTCCCGTCCAGCAGGACGACGTCGGGCGTGATGCCGGCACCGAGGATCTCAAACCAGGCCCTGTTTCCGGCGGCGCGGAGGGCACCCATGATGCCAAGATCGTCGATTTCCCGCGCACTGGCATGCCCCACGGCGGAGGCGACGCTCCAGGCCCGCACCAGCGGGTCAAGCCGTTCCCGCTCCGCTGCCTTGAGCAGCTTGCTGTCCCGGACATCTGCGAGCAGCTGCATGTTCTGCAGGTCCACGACGGCGATCCCCACGCTCACCGGCCCCGCGAGGGCGCCGCGGCCTACCTCGTCGACGCCGGCCAGGAACCGCGCCCCGCGGGGAAGGAAGCGCTTCTCGTAGTCAAGGGTGGGTGCAACGGACATGGTTAACCTGCCGAGGGCACATTCTTGAAGACACCGGGGTAATTGTCCAGGCCCGCCCAGCGGTTCATCGGCCAGGCGATGACCGCCGCCTTGCCCTCGATATCGGCGGTGTCCACGAAGCCTCCGTTGGTGTCCGTGTGGGCACGGGAGTCCGCCGAGTGGTTGCGGTTGTCACCCATCACCCAGACTTTGCCCTGCGGCACGACGACGTCGAAGGTTCGCACTGCCGGAACTTCGGCCGGATTGACGTATGTCTCGTCCAGCGCCGCACCGTTGACGGTGATCTTGCCGCCGGCGTCACAGCAGACGACGTGGTCCCCGGGGAGACCGATGACACGCTTGACCAGGTGCTGCTCGGAATTGTCCGGCAGCAGGCCCACGAAAGTCAGCCCGTCCTCCACAACGCTGAACGGCCCGTCGGCCTTTTGCGGTGTGGGCGGCAGCCAGCCCTTGGTGTCCCTGAAGACCACCACGTCGCCGCGCTCCAGGGCAAACGGCTCCGGCACGAGGAGGTTCACGAAGATGCGGTCGTTGATGTCCAGCGTGTTCACCATCGACTCGGACGGAATGTAGAAAGCCCGGAACAGGAAGGTTTTGATGAGGAAGGACAGCACGACGGCGATCACCACCACCGTGGCGATCTCCTTCAGCCACAGCAGGAAAGGATTGCGGGCACGGGCTTTTTCCTGGCGGCGTGGGCCGGCAGGAGCAGGTGACCCGGGTCCGGTTCCGCCGGAGGCGGACACCTCCGAAACGGGCTCCTGGGCGGCATGCCGTCCCGGCCTCGCAGCAGCCTGCCGCGGTTCGGAGCTCCCGGGATCGATTTCCGGCATCTATTGTCCGTCCTTTGTTGTTGAAGTGGCCGCCAACGGCGACCGCGCCACTGACGCAAATCTATCAAGCGGCCAGAGAATCTGTACCGGACTTCCGATCACCCTGTCCGCACGCACCATGCCGCCGCCCGGCGCCCCCAGCAGGCTGCGGGAGTCCGCCGAGACCGAGCGGTGGTCCCCGAGCAGCCACAGCCGGCCCTCGGGCACAGTCACGTCGAACTTCTGGGTGCTCGCAGCATCACCGTCATACAGGTAGGGTTCCACGAGCGGCTGACCGTTGACTGTGAGGCGTTGGCCGGCGTCGCAACAGACCACGTGGTCGCCGGGAAGCCCGATGACCCGCTTTACATATGTAGTATCACTGCCGGTCACCCCCAGCCAGTGGCCTGCCGCGGCCGCCGCTTCCTGCAGCGGACCTTCCCCGCTGTTCAACGGGGCGAACGAGCCCCGGCCGTCGAACACGACGACGTCGCCGCGACGGATCGGTTCGGACTGGAAGGCGGTGCGGGACACCAGGATCCTGTCACCCGCGCCGAACAGCGGCTCCATCGAGGCAGACGGAATGTAATACACGTCCAGCCACAGCGAGCGGATGAGCCCGCTGACCAGGACGGCAGCCAGTACTGCCAGCAATGCAAAACGCCAGCCCGGTTTCCCTGGCTGGCGTTTTGTCTGGTCCATGATCCGTATCCTGTGGCGCTGTTGCGGATGACTCCGGCGTTGCCGGACACGGGTTGGGGACCCGCCGTGAAAGTCGGTAAGGACTTACTTGGCGGTGCTGAAGTCGCGCTTTTCCTTGATCTTCGCAGCCTTACCGCGCAGTGCACGCATGTAGTAAAGCTTGGCGCGGCGCACGTCACCCTTGGTGACGAGCTCGATCTTGTCGATGATCGGGGAGTGCACCGGGAAGGTACGCTCAACGCCGACGCCGAAGGAAACCTTGCGGACGGTGAAGGTTTCGCGGATGCCGTCACCCTGGCGGCCCAGGACGAAGCCCTGGAATACCTGGACACGGGAGTTCTTGCCTTCGATGATGTTCACGTGAACCTTGAGGGTGTCACCCGCGCGGAACTCGGGAACATCGGTGCGCAGCGAGGCTGCATCTACGGAATCGAGGATATGCATTGATCCACTCCTGGTGAACGCCACAGGTCATCCACTTTGGGTCACGGCAGCCAAGCCCGGATATTTCACCGGGAAATCGCTGCCGAAGTGTTGAGGTCCGGTCCCGCCACCCTTTGGCGGTACCGGGGTGCCTTGCTGTTGGTTACGCTCCCCCTGTGGCAGGCGCGGACCCAGCAGACACAAGGACTAATTTTGCCACATAAGGCACGAATTGGTTAATTCTGGAACGGCTCAGGCTTCGGGCCGGGGCCTGAGGTGACCGTCGACGACGTCGTACCCCAGGTCCGCGAGGGCGGTGCGGTCCGCGCGGGGCAGCGTCCCGGCGTCGAACGCCTCGAGCAGGTCAGGGCGGCGTTCCGCCGTTCTGCGGTACTGTTCGTGCCGGCGCCACTGCGCGATCTTGCCGTGGTTGCCGCTAAGCAGGATGGCGGGGACTTCCCGGTCTCGCCAGACCGACGGTTTGGTGTAGACGGGGTACTCGAGCAGGCCGTCCGAATGTGACTCCTCCACGAGGGACTCGGGGTTGCCCACCACTCCGGGGAGCAGCCGGCCGATGGCTTCCACCATGGCGAGGACGGCCACTTCCCCGCCGTTGAGGACATAGTCGCCGAGGCTGACCGGGCGGACCGTGAAGTGTTCCTCGGCCCATTCGATGACGCGCTCGTCAATGCCCTCGTACCGCCCGCAGGCGAACACCAGTTGCTCCTCCCCGGCAAGCTCGTGGGCCAGCGCCTGGTTGAAGCGCTCCCCCGCCGGAGACGGGACGATCAGCACGGGCTTGGCCGCACCGGACGGCCGGGCAGCCGCCACGGACTCCAGTGCCTGGGCCCACGGCTCGGCCTTCATGACCATGCCGGCGCCGCCGCCGTAAGGGGTGTCGTCCACGGTGCGGTGGCGGTCGGTGGTGAAAGTGCGGAGGTCGTGCACGTTCAGGTTCAGCAGCCCGTCCTGGCGGGCCTTGCCGATGAGCGACAGCTCCAGCGGTGCCAAGTACTCGGGAAAAATACTGACGACGTCGATTCTCATCTAGGCTTTGGCCTCCGGCTCAGCCTCGTCCTCGGCGGAGTCAGAGCCCCTGGTCTCGGGGTCCTCCCCGCCCTCCTCGTTGATCTCGAACAGGCCCGCCGGCGGAGTGAGCAGGATGTAGCCCTCCTCGATGTTCACCTCGGGGACGATCTGTTCCACGAACGGGATGAGGATGTCCTTGCCGTCCGGCGTTTCGACGACCAGCAGGTCCTGCACGGGCATGGTGTTCAGGGCGGTGACCTTGCCTACGGCCTGGGAGCCGACGCGGGCCTCGAGGCCGACGAGCTCGTGTTCATACCAGCCTTCGTCGTCATCCTCGTCGAGTTCCTCGGTTTCGATGAACAGCTTGGCGCCGCGCAGGGTCTCGGCGCGGTTCCGGTCGGCCACCTCGTCAAAACCGAGCAGGAGGATGTCCTTGTTCCAGCGGGCACTGCGCACGGTAAGCGGCCCGGCGGAGGCGGGTTCCACCACGAACTCGGTGCCGGGAACGAACCGGTCCTCAGGCGCGTCGGTGAGCACCTGGACGGTCACCTCGCCGCGGATTCCGTGGGGTTTGCCGATACGGGCCACCTGAAGCTGCATGTGTTCCTCTGTTTGGACTGCGTGTATGCGTCGTTAAGACAATTGTGGGTGTCAGGGCCCAAAGCAGTCCGGCCCCTCCACCGTTAGCTGGTGGAGGGGCCGGACTTTAAGGCAAGTGTTGCAGGCGCGTTACCGGCGGCGGTCGGTGTCGACGACGTCGACCCTGACCTGCTCGCCATCTGCCAGCGCCGCCACGACCGTGCGCAGTGCACGCGCGGTGCGGCCCTGGCGTCCGATTACCCGTCCGAGGTCTTCCTGGTGAACGCGCACCTCGAGGGTATCCCCGCGGCGGTTGTTCTTGGCACTGACCTTGACGTCCTCAGGGGAGTCGACAATGCCGCGGACAAGGTGTTCGAGCGCTTCTGCCAGCAACTTACTCAGCCTCGGTGGTCTCTGCTTCAGCCTCGGCGGGGGCTTCCGATGCCTTGGCCTTCTTGGTGATGGCTTCCGGGATGATCACGGAACCCTTCTCCGGAGCAACGAATGCTTCCTTGTCGGCCTTGGTCTTCAGGGTGCCTTCCTGGCCCGGCAGACCCTTGAACTTCTGCCAGTCACCGGTGATCTTCAGGATCGCGGCGACCTGCTCCGACGGCTGCGCGCCGACGGACAGCCAGTACTGTGCACGCTCGGAGTCGACCTCGATGTATGAGGGCTCCTCGGTGGGGTGGTACTTGCCGATCTCTTCGATGGCACGGCCATCACGCTTGGTGCGCGAATCGGCGACAACGATGCGGTAGTACGGTGCGCGCATCTTACCGAAGCGCTTAAGGCGAATCTTTACGGCCACTTTTGTGGTCACTCCTGTTTCTGAAACGGGGTTGAACCCGCGTTCTGCACCCGTGGGGCGGGCCGTACTTGGGGGTTCGAAAAGGACAGGATCCAGACGCGGAGAGAGGGGCCACGCAGATCGAGTACCTGTCTATTGTGCCAGATCGTCCGCGTTATTTCGACTTGACATGCGGACGGAGGCTTATTGCTAGGACGACCAGACGTAGAGACCGGTCCTGCTGCCTTCGTCCACGGTGGCGGCGAGCTCTGCCAGCTGCTGGACGTAGCTCTTGGCTTCTCCGGCACCAAAGGGCATGTCATCCTCGGCGGCCCAGCGCTCGGCCACCTCATCCAGGACGTTGCCCTCACCCTCGGACTCGTAGGTGAGGAGCTCGGCCAGCGCCCGGACCATCGCCGCCGGCACGCCCAGAAGTGAATCGCTGGCCACGTCCACCATGGCCAGTTCATAGTCCGCGCCCGCGGCGTGCACCGCTGCACCGGCGAGGTCGCCGAGCTGTTCGATCTCAAAATCACTGATGCCGGCGATCCGGATGCCGTCTCCGGCAGCGGCGCCGCCTTCCAGCGCCTCTGCCCGCTTGAGGGCGTCATTGTGGGTGGCAACAAACACTTCGGTGAAACCCATGGATACGTCCTCATTCCGTCGGCGGTGGATGCCCGGCAGCGGCAGTGCCGGGGCCCTTCGAATGTCAGCCTAACCCAACCGGGTCCGCCGGGCTTAGCGCACGGCCACGCGGAGGCGGTTGCGCCACGGGTCCTCGAACCGGAGCTCGGAGCCGGTGTGGTGCGATTCGACTCCGGCGACTTTGAGGCGGTCGGCAAGGGCGCCGACGTCGTCCCCCGAGGGGACCTCGATGAGGACCTCGCCAAGGCCCAGGGTGTCCCGGCGCGGGCCTGCCCCGCGGCTGTTCCAGACGTTCATGGCCATGTGGTGATGGTAGCCGCCGGCGGACACGAAGAGGGCCTGGCCGTGCCAGCCAGCTGTCTTTTCGAATCCCAGCGTGCCGACGTAAAAGTCATGGGCGGACTGGACGTCGCCCACCTGCAGGTGGACGTGTCCCACCCCCGCGTCGGTGCCGCGCTGGCCCTCCACGGACTCCTGCGTGAGGTGGTCCTGGAGGTACTTCTGCGGCGGCAGCGCCAGGCTGTCCATGACCACGTTCTTGCCGTCCCAGGACCAGGCCTCACGCGGGCGGTCCCAGTAGAGTTCGATCCCGTTGCCTTCCGGATCGGTGAAATAAAACGCCTCGCTCACCAGGTGGTCGGCGCTGCCCACGAAGGACTGCGGCTCATACTGGGCGGCGCTGGCAATGGTGGCGGCCAGCGAGGACTGGTCTTCGAACAGGAGCGCCGTGTGGAAGAGGCCGGCCTCGCCGCGGCCGGGAATGTTCAGGCCCGGAGCGGGAGCAAGGTGCACCAGCGGCGTCGTCAGGCGGCCGAGATAGAGGCCGCCATCCTGCTCGGCGACGACGTTGAGGCCGAGGGCGCGCTGGTAGTAATCGGTCATGAGCTTCATGTCGCCCACCTTGAGCATGACGGTGCCCATGGTGAGGTCGGCAGGAAGCAAGTCCTGGCTGCTGTCTGCTGCTGTCATTGAATACTCCCGAAGTGTCCGGACCCCCGGATTTCGGCGGCCTCTACATCTCTAAATTACTTGAAGCTTCAATTTATTCCTAATGCACAATCTTTCCCCTGAGCACCACATTCGTGAGGCTGCGGATGGTCTCCGGCACGGCCCGGGGGTCCTCCCGGCAGACCACCACGTCCGCGGCCGCCCCTTCCGCCAGCCCCTCGGCCCCGAGCCAGCGGCGCGCACGCCAGCAGGCTGCGTCAAGCGCCGCCGGCGCCGGAAGCCCGGCGGCGTGAAGTTCAAGGATCTCGTCCGCGATGCGGCCGTGGCGGATCACACTGCCGGCATCTGTTCCCGCATAAATTTCGACGCCGGCCTCGTAGGCCTCCAGGACACGCTCGCGGCGGCGGGCCCACAGTGCGCGCATGTGCTGCGCATACCGCGGAAACTTCGGCTCGGCCTGGGCGGCGATGTCCGGGAAGGTAGCGATGTTGATGAGTGTCGGCACGATCGGCACCTGCTGCTCGACGAACCGCGGAATGTGCCGGGGCAGCAGGCCCGTGGCGTGCTCGATGCAATCGATGCCGGCGTCCAGCATGTCATCCAGGGTGTCCTCGCCGAAGCAGTGCGCCGTGACCCTGGCCCCCTCGTCGTGGGCGGCGCGGACGGCGTCCCGCACGGCCCCGGCAGGGAATGACGGCGCGAGGTCGCCGGCGGTCCGGTCGATCCAGTCCCCCACCAGCTTGACCCAGCCGTCCCCTTCCCGCGCCTGCTTGCGCACCGCCTCCACGAGGCCCCACGGCTCGACTTCCACCGCGAAGTTCCTCAGGTACCGGCGGGACCGGGCCACATGCCGGCCCGCCCTGATGATCCGCGGCGTGTCGGCCCGCTGCTGCAGCCATCGGGTGTCGCTGGCGGCGCCGGCGTCCCGGACAAGGAGCGTGCCGGCGTTGCGGTCCGTCATGGCCTGGCGGTACGCCACATCATCGTCCACAGGACCGTCCGGGCCCAGCCCGATGTGGCAGTGGGCATCCGCAAAACCGGGCAGGACCCAGCCGTCCAGGACCGCGTCCGGCCGTTGGCCCGGAGGATTGAACGTCAGCTTCCCGTCCACGGCCCAGAGCCCGCGGCGTTCCTCATCCGCAGCAGTGAGCACGGGTCCGCTGAATTCGATGATGTGAGCCATGACTCCAGCCTAAGCCGAAGCTGTGGTAGCTTCGTCTACGACCACACGGGTGCCCCTGCAGGGGCTGAGATCAGGCTGGTGCAGCCTGCGACCGTTGAACCTGTCCGGGTAATGCCGGCGAAGGAAGTGAGCAGTAAATTGAGCACCCAGAAATCACAGCTGAGCCCTGCCCAAAGTGATGCAGCCCAAAGTGAAGCCGCCGGTAATGCTGCCGGCAATGTCACGCAGTCGCTGAAATCCCATTCACTGGCATATCTGGAGGGGGACGGCCTGCGGGTTCCGGTAACGGAAATCGCCCTGGAGCCATCACCGAACGGCGAGCAGAACGCCCCGCTGCGGGTTTACCGCACGGCGGGTCCGGGCAGCGACCCGGTGGTGGGCCTCGCGCCGTTCCGTGCGGAATGGATTGCGGCCCGGGCAGACACGGAGACGTACCACGGACGTGAACGGAACCTGCTCGACGACGGCAAATCAGCCGTGCGCCGCGGCGCGGCTTCCGCCGAGTGGAAAGGCGCCAGGCCGGTGCCCCGCCGTGCGGCGGAAGGCAAGACCGTGACGCAGATGCATTATGCGCGGCAGGGCATCATCACCCCCGAAATGCGCTTCGTGGCCCTCCGCGAAAACTGCGATGTGGAACTGGTCCGCAGCGAACTCGCCGCCGGACGGGCCATCATCCCCACCAACATCAACCACCCGGAATCCGAGCCGATGATCATTGGTAAGGCGTTCCTGGTGAAGATCAACGCCAACATCGGCAACTCGGCCGTCACCAGCTCCATCGCGGAGGAGGTGGACAAGCTGCAGTGGGCCACCCAGTGGGGCGCGGACACGGTGATGGACCTGTCCACGGGCGACGACATCCACACCACGCGCGAGTGGCTCATCCGCAACTCCCCCGTGCCGATCGGCACGGTGCCGATCTACCAGGCCCTGGAAAAGGTCAATGGCGAAGCGAACGCCCTCACCTGGGAAATCTTCCGCGACACCGTCATCGAACAGTGCGAGCAGGGCGTGGACTACATGACCATCCACGCCGGCGTGCTGCTGCGGTACGTGCCGCTCACGGCGAACCGCGTGACCGGCATCGTTTCCCGCGGTGGCTCGATCATGGCCGGCTGGTGCCTGGCCCACCACCAGGAAAACTTCCTGTACACCCACTTTGATGAGCTGTGCGAGATCTTCGCCAAGTACGACGTCGCGTTCTCACTGGGCGACGGCCTTCGGCCGGGTGCGACGGCGGACGCCAACGACGCCGCGCAGTTCGCCGAACTGGACACCCTGGCTGAGCTGACCCAGCGGGCCTGGGAGTACGACGTGCAGGTCATGGTGGAAGGTCCGGGGCACATCCCGTTCCACCTGGTGCGTGAGAACGTTGAGCGCCAGCAGGAGCTGTGCAAGGGTGCGCCCTTCTACACGCTGGGCCCGCTGGTCACGGACGTGGCCCCAGGCTACGACCACATCACCTCTGCGATCGGCGCCACCGAAATCGCCCGGTACGGCACGGCGATGCTGTGCTACGTCACGCCCAAGGAACACCTGGGCCTGCCGAACAAGGACGATGTGAAGACCGGCGTCATCACCTACAAGATCGCCGCCCACGCGGCCGACCTGGCGAAGGGACACCCCGGCGCGAACGAGCGGGACGATGCACTGTCCAAGGCCAGGTTCGAGTTCCGGTGGCGCGACCAGTTCGCGCTGTCGCTGGACCCCGTGACGGCCGAGTCCTTCCACGATGAGACGCTGCCGGCGGAACCCGCCAAGACGGCGCATTTCTGTTCGATGTGCGGGCCGAAGTTCTGCTCCATGAGGATCAGCCAGGACATCCGGAACGAGTACGGCTCCGCCGAGGCGCAGGCGGCCCTCGCCGAGATGGCGGAGGGCATGCGCGAGAAGAGCCAGGAATTCCTTGCCGCCGGCGGAAAGGTGTACCTGCCCGAGCTGCGGCTTCCGGAGTCAGCCCGCAACTGACGGCTCCTGACATCCCCGTCCGGCTGGCATTGGGGGCCGGCCGGGCGGGGCCCTGGCACGTCCGTCAGGACGCCGGTGCCCGTCAGGATGCCGGGTCCGTCAGGACGCTTGGGGATGCTGGCGCCGGCTGACCTCGGCGATGAACGACCTGATGTAACGGTCGCCTTCCGGTGAATCGTTGGGCCGGTGCCCGCCCGCAGCGATGCGGTGCAGGGCGCCCGTCTCCTGCAGGTAGCCAGCGATTTCCTCGTACAGCGGCTCCCAGCCGCCGGTGAGTACCAGAGTGGGAACACCAGGCACGATCTGCAGCGGCGCCTGCCACGGGGGCGCCTGCAGCCGCAGCCGGCGCGCAGCCCGCTTCGCCTCCGGGGTACTGGGCTCTGGTGTGTCCGCGGGGAAGGCCCGGCGCAAAAACTCACGTTCGTAGTCGTCGTCGCCGAGCTGGTGCCTGACCTCGAACAGCGGCTCCATCAGGGCGCGGTGCGCTGCGGTGGCAGGCAAGTCGGCGGTGAGCGACAAGCAGGCCGGTTCCACGAGCGTCAATGAGAAGACCAGGTCCGGGCGTTCGACGGCGGCCATCATCGCCGCGATGGCGCCCTGCGAGTGCGCCACTACGTGGCCCCCGGCAGCCCCGCGCCCGTCGTCGGCCAGGGACCGCAGCACAATGCGGGCGTCCTCGGCGAAGTCGGTCTCCAGCGGTTCGGCCTCTGTGTCAAAGCCGTGGCGCCGCAGAAACAGGGCGTCGTACTGCAGGGCCATGCCGTGCTGGCGCGGCCACGCCGCGGAGCCGAAATTCCCGGCACCGTGGACGAACACTACCCGCTGCTTATACATGACCCAACCTTATGGCAGCGGTCTGACATCGGCGCCGGCCGACATGACCGTGCGCGCTATTTGCCGCCCATGAACTTGTCGAAGCCCTTCGGCAGGTTCAGCTGGGACGGATCGAAGTCGCCCGACTGCTGGCCGAAGGCTGCTCCGGTGGGCACCGCCTTGGAAGCCCCGGCCCGCCTGGCCTCCGCTTCGCGAAGCTCCTGCGCAGCCTTGGCAGGGTTGCCGGAACGGGCCTTCTTCTTGGGCGCGTTCTTGCCGCCCTTGCGGGCACCGCCGGCCCCCGTGCCGGGCATCCCGGGCATCCCGGGCATCCCGCCGCCCTGGGCCATCTTCTTCATCATCTTCTGGGCCTGGGCGAAGCGTTCCAGCAGCCCGTTGACCTCGGACACGTGCACGCCCGACCCGCGGGCGATGCGGGCCCGGCGGGAGCCGTTGATGATCTTGGGTGCCACACGCTCGTGCGGCGTCATCGAGCGGACAATGGCCTCCACCCGGTCGATCTCGCGCTCGTCGAACTGCTCCAGCTGTTGCCGGATGTTCTGCGCACCGGGCATCATCATGAGCATCTTCTTCATGGAGCCCATTTTGCGGATCTGCTGCATTTGCGCGAGGAAGTCATCAAGCGTGAAGTCCTCCTGGTCGGCGAATTTCTTCGCCATCCGGGCGGCTTCGTCCTTGTCCCAGGACTTTTCAGCCTGCTCAATGAGGGACAGGACGTCACCCATGTCCAGGATGCGCGAGGCCATCCGGTCCGGGTGGAAAAGTTCGAAGTCGTCCAGGCTTTCACCGGTCGAGGCGAACATCACCGGTTTGCCGGTGACCGACGAAACCGACAGCGCGGCGCCGCCGCGCGCGTCGCCGTCGAGCTTTGACAGCACGATGCCGGTGAAGTTCACGCCTTCGTCAAAAGCGGTCGCCGTGTTGACGGCGTCCTGGCCGATCATCGAGTCGATCACGAAGAGGACTTCGTTGGGGACAATGGCCCGGCGGATCTGGCGCGCCTGCTCCATCATGTCGGCGTCGACGCCGAGGCGGCCGGCGGTGTCCACGATGACGACGTCGTGCAGCTTCTGGCGCGCTTCCTCAACGCCGGAGCGGGCGACGGCGACGGGGTCGCCGGCCGGGTGGGCCAGTTCGGAGGTGGCGCCCGGGTGCGGCGCGAAGACGGGAACGCCCGCCCGCTGGCCCACAACCTGCAGCTGCGTCACGGCGTTGGGGCGCTGGAGGTCACAGGCCACAAGGATGGGGCTGTGGCCCTGCGCCTTCATCCACTTGGCGAGCTTTCCGGCCAGGGTGGTCTTGCCGGCGCCCTGGAGGCCGGCGAGCATGATGATGGTGGGGCCGGTCTTGGCCATCCGGATGCGCCGCGTCTCGCCGCCGAGGATCTCAACAAGCTCCTCGTTGACGATCTTCACGATCTGCTGGCTGGGGTTCAGGGCCCCGGAGACCTCGGCGCCAAGCGCGCGCTCACGGACCTGCCCGGTGAATTCCCGGACCACGGGCACGGCAACATCCGCATCCAGCAGGGCGCGCCGGATTTCGCGGACTGTGGCGTCGACATCTGCCTCGGTGAGGCGGCCCTTGCCGCGAAGGTTCTTGAAGGTTGCTGTCAACCGGTCAGAGAGTGAATTGAACACGCGCCGTGCACTTCTTTCAGTGGATGAACGGGACTCGACTATCTAGGGTATCAAGACACGCCTGCAAGGTGGCATGCTGGCAGGGTGACGAGCCAAACGACTGTAAAAACCCTGCTCATCCTCGGCGCCTCCGGCGATCTGACCGGCCGGCTCCTCCTGCCCGGCCTGGCCAGGCTGGTGGCCACCGGCCGCGCTGCCGGCTTGAAGCTTGTGGGGGCCGGTTCGGATCCGTGGTCACGGGACCAGTGGCAGGAACGCGTGCACACCGCCTTCGATGCGGCCGCCGAAACAGCCAGCAGCGCCGGCAATGACGCGCTGGCGGCCATGGAGCAGTCCACGGAATACTATCAGGCCGACGTCACCGCGGACGGTCCGCTCGCGCAGCTCCTGGCCGACCTCGACGGCCCGGTTGCTGTCTACTTCGCCCTGCCGCCGCAGGTCAGCCAGAAAGCCTGCGAAATCCTGCGGCCGGAGCAGGTCCCCGCCGGTACCCGCCTAGTGATGGAAAAGCCCTTCGGCTCCGGCGAGGAGTCCGCCCGTGAACTCAACAAGACCCTCCTGACCCTGGTCCCGGAGGACCACATCCACCGCGTGGACCATTTCCTGGGCAAGGCCACCGTCCTGAACATTCTGGGGCTCCGGTTCGCCAACAATTTCCTGGAGCCGGTCTGGAGCCGCGACCACATCGCCAAAGTGGAAATCATCTTCGAGGAGGACCTGGCGCTGGAGGGCCGGGCGCGCTACTACGACGGCGCGGGCGCACTGCGCGACATGATCCAGAGCCACCTGCTGCAGATCATGGCGCTGCTGGCCATTGAGCCGCCGGCCACCATCGGCGAGCGCGACCTCCGCGACGCCATAGCCACCGTGCTGCGGGCCAGCAGCATCAAGCCGCCCTACACGGACAGCACCCGGCGTGCGCGCTACCTGGCGGGAAGCCTCAACGGCAGGGATGTCCCCGATTACACCGCGGAGGAGGGCGTTGATCCGGACCGGAACACCGAGACCCTCGCCGAAGTGCACGTGGACATCGACAACTGGCGCTGGAAGGACGTGCCGTTCATCCTGCGCTCCGGCAAGGCCCTCGGGGCCAAGCGCAAGGAGGCTGTGGTCACCTTCCGGCCGGTTCCGCACCTGCCCGCAGGCTTCACCGGCAGGGACACGCCCAACACGCTCCGGATCGGTTTCGGCCCCGACACATTGGAACTCGACGTGGACGTCAACGGTCCCGGGGATATCTTCAGCCTGGACCGCGCCGCGCTAGTGGCCGAACTCAACGCCTCCGAGCTGCTGCCCTATGGCGAAGTCCTGGAGGGCGTCCTGACCGGAGACCCGCTGCTCTCAGTGAGGGGCGACACCGCGGAGGAATGCTGGCGGATCGTGGAGCCGGTACTGACTGCCTGGGCAGCAGGCAAAGTTCCGCTGGAGGAATACCGGGCAGGTTCCGGCGGGGCCGGCCCCAAAGAGGCTTAACACGCAGTGAGAGGGCCGGTCACCGTTTTCGGCGACCGGCCCTCTCGCTGCGTTGGGCTGGTGGTGCTGGCTAGATGGCGGCTACGCCGCGTTCACCCGTCCGCACCCGCACTGCTTCGAATACATCGACAGTCCAGACCTTGCCGTCGCCGGCGCGGCCCGTGTTGGAGCTGGCGATGATGACATCCAGGATGTCGTCAGCCTGTTCGTCCGTGGCCAGCACCTCAACGCGGATCTTGGGCAGCAGGTCCACGTTGTATTCGGCGCCGCGGTAAACCTCGGTGTAACCGCGCTGCCGGCCGTAGCCGCTGGCCGCGCTGACCGTCAGGCCCTGGACCCCGTAGGCCTCCAGGCCTTCGCGGATCGATTCGAGCTTCTCCGGACGAACGATTGCTGTAATCAGTTTCATGCCCCCACGCTTTCCTTACCTGTTGCTGCTTCTGTCTTCTTGTCGTCGCTGCCTGCGGGCACCGTGTCAGTGCCGCTGGTCTGGCCGCCGGTGATCAGCTCATGCAGGGGCTGGAAGCTGCCTCCGTGGCCGCCGACGCCGAACTCGTAGGCGGTTTCGGCGTGCAGGCTGAGGTCCACGCCCACGGCTTCCTGCTCCTGGGAGACCCGGAAGCCCATGGTCTTGTGGATGGCCACTGCGATGATCGCGGTCAGGATGGCCGAGTAAGCGATGGAAATTCCCGCTGCCGCCAGCTGGGCCCAGAGCTGGGTGAAGCCGCCGCCGTAGAAGAGGCCGCCGCCGACGCCGTCCGTGGGGAGGGCGATGAAGCCGAGGGCCACGGTGCCGATGATGCCGGAGACGAGGTGCACGCCGACGACATCCAGCGAGTCATCGAAGCCCCAGCGGAACTTGAGCCCGACGGCCAGGGCGGAGGCCACACCGGCGACGACACCGAGTCCAAGGGCGCCGACCGGGCTGACGTTTGCACAGGCCGGGGTGATGGCGACGAGGCCGGCGACCACACCGGAGGCAGCACCCAGCGAGGTGGGGTGCCCGTCACGGATGCGTTCGGTGACCAGCCAGCCGAGCATGGCAGCAGCCGGAGCGGCCAGGGTGTTGATCCAGATCAGGCCGCCCTGTTCCGCGGTGGTGGCGGCGCCGCCGTTGAAGCCGAACCAGCCGAACCAGAGGATGGCTGCGCCGAGCATGACGAACGGGATGTTGTGCGGGCGGTGGTTCGGGTCCTTGCCGAAGCCCTTGCGGTTGCCGATGATGAGGACCAGGATCAGCGCGGCCACACCGGCGTTGATGTGGACCACGGTGCCGCCGGCGAAGTCGATCGCAGGGCCGAGGGCCTTGCCGATGGCGCCCTCGGGGCCAAAGAGCCCGCCGCCCCAGACCATGTAGGCGAGGGGGCAGTACACCAGGGTGACCCAGACGGGCACGAAGACGCTCCAGGCGCCGAACTTGGCGCGGTCCGCGATGGCGCCGCTGATGAGGGCGACGGTGATGATCGCGAAGGTGGCCGCGTAGCCGACCTTGATGAGGCCGTCAGGGGTGGTGATGCCCTCGAGGCCGAAGGTTGCGAACGGGTTCCCGACAATCTGCAGGAATCCCTCGCCGGAGCTCATCGACGCGCCCCAAAGTACCCACACCACACCGACCATGCCGATGGAGATGAAGCTCATCATCATCATGTTCAGTGCTGCCTTGGCGCGTGTCATGCCGCCGTAGAAAAATGCCAGACCTGGTGTCATGAACAGCACGAGTGCCGCCGCCACCATGAGCCATACGTGACCTGCGGTAAGTTCCATGGTGCACGTCCTCTCTGATCGAATGCTGCGGAGTGATCCGCCTGCCCAACGCCTTTTGCGTCCTGAATCAAGTTTTGCCGCGGTGTGTTTCGCTGGCGGAGGATTTAGATTGCGGGCCTGTTACAACAACCTCCCTGACGTAAATGGTGCATATCCTGCTTGTTACGGCTATGTTTCATCCGCCCCAAACGCCCGTTCCGACCGTTTCCCAAGGATTCCCAGCTTCATGACGCCACTCCCCCGTAACGCCGCGGGGCAAACCCCGGTTCAGTGCGGTTCGCCGCGCCGATGGTGCTCCGCTGCCCCGTGACATTAAGGTGATGCTCGTCGCAGCCTTCCTGATCGCGCTGGGCTTCGGCCTCGTGGCACCGGTGCTGCCACAATTCGCCACCACGTTCGACGTCGGGGCGACGGCCGCCGCCGTCATCGTCAGTATCTTTGCGCTCATGCGGCTGTTGTTCGCTCCCGCCGGCGGGGCGCTCATCGGCAGGCTGGGCGAACGGCCGGTCTACGTCACCGGCCTGCTCATCGTGGCGGCGTCCACCGCGGCGTGCGCTTTCGCGCAGAACTACTGGCAGTTGCTGGCGTTCCGCGGGCTGGGCGGCGCCGGATCGGTCATGTTTACAGTGGCATCAATGGCGCTGGTCATCAGGCTGGCGCCTCCGGAGAGCCGCGGCCGGGTGTCCGGCGCCTACGCGTCGGCGTTCCTGATTGGCAATGTCTGCGGGCCCATCGTCGGCGGCCTGCTGGCCGGCTTCGGCCTGCGCATCCCGTTCCTCGCCTACGCCGGCGCTCTCGTCCTCGCAGCCCTGGTGGTGCAGACGCAGCTCAGCCATGTTCCCGGCTCAGCCCGCGGCGGGGCAGGGGGCGCACCGGCCATGAAGCTCGGCGAAGCCTTCCGCGACAGCGCGTACCGTGCAGCCATGCTGTCCAGCTTCGCCAACGGCTGGGCAACGTTCGGCGTTCGCATGGCCACGGTGCCGCTGTTTGCCGTCACGGCCCTGGGCTCCGGGCCCGGGGCGGCGGGTTGGGCGCTGGCAGTTTTCGCTGCCGGGAATGCCCTCGCCCTGACCGTGTCGGGCCGGCTGGCGGACAGCCTGGGCAGGAAGCCGATGATGGTGGCCGGGCTCGTGGTCACGGGTGCGGCGACGGCCGGGATCGGCCTGACGCAGGGGCTGGGGTGGTTCCTCGCCGCCTCGATGCTGGCGGGAGTCGGCGCGGGAATGCTCAACCCGGCACAGCAGGCGGCGGTCGCCGATGTGATCGGCCGCGACCGGTCGGGCGGACCCGTGCTGGCGGCCTACCAGATGACGTCGGACATCGGTGCCATCCTCGGTCCGGTGCTCGTCGGTTTGCTGGCCGACCGGCTGGGTTACAGCTGGGCCTTCACAGCGACAGGCGCCGTGCTGCTCGTCGCCGCCCTGGGCTGGCTCGCCGCGCGGGAGACGGTACAGCGCCAGCCTGACCCAACTGAGTAGCAGCAGGGGGCGTTCCCAAGGCTGGGAACGCCCCCTGCTGCTACCTACTTGGGATGCGGGCTAGTTCAGGAGGGCGTCGACGAAAGCCTCGGTCTCGAATGGTGCGAGGTCGTCCGCGCCCTCGCCGAGGCCGATGAGCTTCACGGGTACTCCGAGGCTCTTCTGGATGGCGACGACGATGCCGCCCTTCGCGGTTCCGTCCAGCTTGGTCAGCACGATGCCGGTGATGTTGACAACCTCGGAGAAGACCCGCGCCTGGTTCAGACCGTTCTGGCCGGTGGTGGCGTCCAGGACCAGGAGGACCTCGTCCACCTCTGCCAGCTTTTCCACGACTCGCTTGACCTTGCGGAGCTCGTCCATGAGGCCGACTTTGTTCTGCAGGCGGCCGGCAGTGTCGATCATGACGACGTCGACTTCCTGGTCAATGCCGGCCTTCACGGCCTCGTATGCGACAGACGCCGGGTCCGCGCCGTCGATGTCGGACTTCACGGTGGGGACCCCCACGCGCTGTCCCCAGGTGGCCAGCTGCTCGGCGGCGGCTGCGCGGAAGGTGTCGGCAGCGCCGAGCAGGACGTCCTTGTCCTCCGCAACGAGGACGCGGGCCAGCTTTCCCACGGTAGTGGTCTTGCCCACGCCGTTGACGCCGACCACCATCATGACGGCGGGCCTGTCCGCGTGCCGTTCGATCCGCAGGCTCCGGTCCATGGACGGGTCCACGATCTTGATGAGCTCTTCCCGGAGCAGTGCTTTGACGTGCTCAGGGTCGCGGGTGCCCAGGACCTTCACGCGTTCGCGGAGCGCGTCCACCAGCTGCATGGTGGGTTCAGTGCCAAGGTCGGCCAGGAGCAGGGTCTCCTCCACCTCATCCCAGACGTTCTCATCGATCTTGTCGCTGGAGAGCAGTGCCAGCAGGCCCTTGCCCAGCACGTTGTTGGACTTGACCAGGCGCTCCCGGAGGCGGGTGAGCCGCCCGGCCACGGGCAGCGGCGTCTCCACCGCGATGGTCTCCAGGCCGGCCGCGTCATCCGGGACCTCGGCTTCCAGCGCTTCAAGGTCGACGGCGTCCGGAGCCCGGCGATCTGCAGGCGCGGCAGGCGCAGACGGGCGGTCCTCGAGGAGTGTCCCTCCGCCGCCAAGCGGCGCAACGGGGTCGTTGGCGTCCCGGGTGCCGGGATACTGCTTGCCGGATTTCCGGGCCTTCATCAGCACCGGGACCAGCCCGCCGATAACTACCAGGGCAGCAAGAATGGGCAGAAGAATGGGGATGATGTCATTCACACCCCTAGCTTCTCACAAGCGACAAGCGCTTCTCACAAGCGGCAGGCGGCACGGGCAGCCAACGCCGCCGTCGTCCGGGGCGTCTCCTAGACGTCCGCTCCCAGCCGCTGGCTGATGACGGTGGACACGCCGTCGCCCCGCATGGTCACGCCGTAGAGTGCGTCGGCCACCTCCATGGTCCGCTTCTGGTGGGTGATCACGATCAGCTGGCTGGATTCCCGAAGCTCTTCAAAGATCGTAATGAGCCGGCCCAGGTTGGTGTCATCGAGGGCGGCTTCCACCTCATCCATGACGTAGAACGGGGAGGGCCGCGCCTTGAAGATGGCCACGAGCAGGGCCACCGCCGTGAGTGACCGCTCACCGCCGGACAGCAGGGACAGCCGCTTGATCTTCTTGCCCGCGGGCCGGGCCTCCACCTCAATGCCGGTGGTGAGCATGTCCGTGGGGTCGGTCAGGACCAGCCTGCCCTCGCCGCCGGGGAAAAGCCGGCCGAAGACCCGCACGAACTGGGCCGACGTGTCCGCAAAGGCCTCCGAAAAGACCTTCTGCACACGGTCATCCACTTCCTTGATGATGTCCAGCAGGTCCTTGCGGCTGGCCTTGAGGTCCTCCAGCTGGGTGCTGAGGAACTGGTGGCGTTCCTCCAGCGCGGCGAACTCCTCCAGCGCCAGGGGGTTGACCTTGCCCAGCGATGACAGGTCGCGTTCCGCCTTGCGGAGCCGCTTTTCCTGCTCCGCCCTGACGAACGGCACGCCCTCCACCACCGGCTGGCCCGCGGCATCGACCGGCGCCCGCAGCGCGGCCCACTTGTCCTTGGAAGCGGCAGCGGCCACGGGCACCGGCCGGTCCGGCCCGTAGTCTGCCACGAGCTGGTCTGCGGTCAGTCCCAGCTCCTCCACGGACTTCGTTTCCAGCGCCTCGATCCGGAGCCGCTGCTGGGCACGGGCCAGCTCGTCGCGGTGCACCGAGTCGGTCAGTTCCGCCAGTTCGCGGGCCAGCGCGTCGTTGGCAGTGCGGATATCGGCCAGTTCCCGGTCCCGCTGCTCCCGGACCTGCTCGGCGTGGTCCCGCTCCCCGCTGGCCAGCTCAACGGAAACGTCGCTGAAACGGATCAGCTGCTCCGCGGCGGCCGAGACAGCTGCCGCCCGCTTGGCCTGGATCCTTCGACGGCGCGCCCGTTCGGCTGCCTGCTCCCGCGCCCGGCGTTCCGAGGCTGCCGCCCGTTCCAGCGAAGTGGCCCTGTTGCGGATGGCCGTGAGCTGTTCTTCCCGGCCGCGCAGGGACAGGCGGGCTTCCATTTCGGCGGACCGTGCCTTCGATGCGGCCAGGGCCAGCGCGTCCCGCTGCTCCGTGGACGGTTCCTCCTCGGCGGGGGCGTCCTGGGCCGCCGCCAGCCGGGCGGTCACCGCCGTCAGCGCCTCCTGCTCGGTCACGATGTTTGCCTCGGCGCGGGCCAGTGACGCGGCCAGCCGGTCGCTTTCGCCGACGGCGCTGCGCAGGACCGAGTTGAGGTGGCCCAGCCGTTCGGCCACCGCTGCCAGCCGGGCATCCGATTCGTGCAGGCGCTCCAGGGCGGCGTCCGCCCGTTCCTGCGCCGCGGCGCGGCGGCCCTCGGCGCCAGCGAGGGCAAAACGGCACTGTTCCAGCCCGGCGGTGACGGCCGCCAGGCGGGATGCGGCGTCGTCGACGGCGGCCTGCACCTCAAGCAGGGAAGGCGCCTTCGCGGAACCGCCGGTAACGGTCCAGGCGGTGAACACATCGCCAGCGAGCGTCACGGCGGTAAGGTCGGGACGCTCGGCGACGAGGACCGCCGCCGTGTCATGGTCCTCGACGACGGCGGTGGCAGCGAGCAGCGTTCGCACGGCCGCCGACGTAGTTCCGGAGGCGGTCACCAGGTCCACCGCCGGGCGGGCCCCGGCGGGCAGAGTACCTCTGGCGGCATCGCCAGCGGCCGCGGCCGCGGCAGTTGCCGTTTCGGCGGCGGCGGCCGTTCCTGCAGGTGCCGCCGCTTCGAGCAGCAGCGTGGCCCGGCCGGCGTCGTCCTCCCTGAGGAGGCGCACCAATTCTGCCGCCGTTCCTGCATCCCGGACCACGATGGCGTCCGAAGCGCTACCCAGGGCTGCCGCAACGGCTGCCTCATAGCCCGGCTCAACGGTCAGGGCCGCCGCCAACGGACCGACAGTGCCGGCCACTCCGGCACCGAGGACATGTTCGGAGCCGTCCTTGCGGTTGAGGCCCAGCTGCAGCGCCTCGTGCCGCGCCTTCAGCGCGTCCCGTTCGCGGACGGCGTCGCGTTCAGTGCTTTTCAGCGAATCGATCTCAGCGAGGATGCCGTCGAGGGCGGCGCGGGCGTCCTCGTATTCGGCATCCAGGGTTTCCTCGCCGTCCTCGACCCCTGCCACCTGCGATTCGAGCGCGGCGAACTCGGACTGGGCATGCCGGCGCCGCTCATCGCCGGCGGCCAGGGATTCGCGCAGCCTCCCGACTTCGGCCTGGGCCGATTCCACCTTTGACCGCGCCGCCCCCACCTGGCCGGCCAGGCGTGCCAGGCCCTCACGCCGGTCGGCGGCGGCCCGCAGCGCGGCGGTGAGCCGCTTCTCTTCGGCCGCGGCGGCATCCTCGGCCGCTGACTTGGCGGCGGCGGCAGCCGTCAGGGCGGCGCGCCCTTCGAGGATGTCCTTTTCCAGGTCCGCCTGCTCGCCTCTGACCCGTGCGGCTTGCCGCTCCAGCTGTTCCGGGTCCCGGCCCGGCTCCGGCACCGGGTCTGCGGAGCCGAGCAGGCGGCAGCGTTCCTGGGCCAGGGAGGCAAGCGAACGCAGCCGCTCCCGTCCGGCGGACAGCTGGTACCACGTGTCCCTGGCGGCGTTCAGCCGGGGGGTCGCCTCCGCAGCGAGCTGCTCCAGTGACGCCTGCCGCCGGCGGCCCTCCTCAAGCTGGGTTTCGACGGCGGCGCGCCGCGCCTTGAGCGCGGACTCGTCGGCGATGTCCTGTGCAAGGGTGTTCTGGAGCCGGACCAAATCATCGGCCAGCAGCCTGGCCCGGGCATCACGGACCTCGAACTGCACAGTTTGCGCGCGCCGTGCCACCTCTGCCTGCTTGCCCAACGGTGTGAGCTGCCGGCGGATCTCCCCGGTCAGGTCGCTGAGCCGCTGGAGGTTGGCCTGCATCGCCTCCAGCTTGCGGACGGTCTTTTCCTTGCGCCGCCGGTGTTTGAGGATGCCGGCGGCTTCTTCGATAAAGCCCCTGCGGTCCTCGGGAGTGGCGTGCAGGACCCGGTCCAGTTGCCCCTGTCCCACGATGACGTGCATTTCGCGGCCGAGTCCGGAGTCGGACAGGAGTTCCTGGATGTCCAGGAGTCGGCAGGCTGAGCCGTTGATGGCGTACTCGGAACCGCCGGTGCGGAACAGCGTGCGGGAGATGGTGACTTCGCTGTACTCGATCGGCAGTGCGCCGTCGGTGTTGTCGATGGTGAGCGAGACGTGCGCGCGGCCCAGCGGCGGGCGGCCCGAGGTGCCGGCAAAAATGACGTCCTCCATCTTGCCGCCGCGGAGGGTTTTGGCGCCCTGCTCCCCCATGACCCAGGCGAGGGCGTCCACCACGTTGGACTTGCCCGAGCCGTTGGGCCCGACGACTGCCGTGACGCCGGGCTCAAAGTCGAACGTCGTTGCCGACGCAAACGACTTGAAGCCCCGGACGGTCAGACTTTTGAGGTGCAAGGTTTTTCAGATCTCCATAAGTGGCGGCAGCGGCTGCTTGTCCTCCACCAAATCTAGTGGCAAGCGGGCCGGGATCCCCGGATTTACGGCCCTCCGGCCCCTCCGAACAGGGTGGCAATTGTCACCAGCGGCCGTTGCGCGGCCGCGGCTGGCACACGGGGCAAGTGTAGGAGGAACGGTTCATGAACTGTTCGCGCTTCAGAATGCTGCGGATCCCCGCGGCAGCGCAGCGCCGGCATTCCTCCCCCTCCCTGCCGTAGGCGTTGAGGGACCGCTCAAAGTAACCGGACGCCCCGTTGACGTTGACGTACAGGGAATCGAAGCTGGTGCCGCCGGCGGCCAGGGCATCGCTCATCACGTCGCGGGCAGCGGCGAGGACGCGCTCGGCGTCGGCCCGCCGGAGGGTGTCGGTGGGCCGGGCATAGTGCAGCTTGGCCCGCCATAGGGCTTCGTCGGCGTAGATGTTGCCGATCCCGGAGACGAGCCCCTGGTCCAGCAGCGCGCGTTTCAGCCCGGTTTTTCGCTTCCGGAGACGGCGGTAGAAGGTGTCAAAGGAAAAATGCGGGTCCAGGGGGTCGCGCGCGATGTGCGCGGCTTCCTCGGCGATGACCGGCACCGGGTCCTCCGCGGTCCCGCCGGGCCCGCCGTCGTCCGTGGGAACGAGCGTGGTGACGAAGAGGCCGCCGAAGATCCGCTGGTCCACGAACCGCAGCTGCTCCGGCATGGTTCCCGCCGGGCTCAGGCGCAGGCGGATTTTCAGGTGTTTCTCGTCCGGAACAGAGCTGTCCTGCATCAGGAGCTGCCCGCTCATGCCGAGGTGGGCCATGAGCGCGATGCCCGGCAGCCCTGAACCGCCGGGATCTGTAGCAGTGCGCGGCGCGCCGTCCTCCTGCAGTGGCATCCAGAGGAACTTGCCGCGGCGGACGACGTCGAGGACTGTGGCCCCCTCAAGGTTCCCGGCGAAATCCTCCGGTCCCAGGGCGTGCCGGCGAACGGACCTCGGGTCAACCACGTCGACGCCGGTGATGGTCCGGCCGCGGACCCAGTTGACCAGGCCGCGGCGGACCACCTCGACTTCGGGAAGTTCAGGCACGGGGGCTTAGCTGCCCGCGGCGGGTTCCGACGGGGCCGCCGTTGCGTTCTCCGCTGCAGACTCCGCGCCGGACACTTTGACTTCGGCACCCGAGAGCTTCCGCCAGGCATCCGCCGCAGCTTCCTGCTCGGCTTCCTTCTTGGAGTGGCCGGAGCCCTTTCCGTAGGCGGTTCCACCGATCTGGAGGACGGCGACGAAAGTGCGCGCGTGGTCCGGGCCGGAGCCCTCGACGGCGTAGTAGATGCTGCCCAGCTGCCGTCCCGCGGCCAGTTCCTGGATGCTGGTTTTCCAGTCCGTGCCGGCGCCCAGGGCGGCGGCGTCCTTCAGGAGCGGCCCGATGAGGCGCATCACCAGCTGGCGGGCGGTCTCGATGTCGTTGGACACGTAGGTGGCGCCAATGAGGGCCTCCATGGTGTCGGCCAGAATCGAGGCCTTGTTCTTGCCTTCGGTGAGCTTCTCCCCCTGGCCGAGGTAAATGTAGTCCCCGATGCCCAGGCTGCGGCCGATACCGGCGAGGGCGCGGGTACTCACCACGGCCGACCGGCGCTTGGCCAGGTCGCCCTCGGGGAGCGTCGGGTTGTCGCGGTACAGCGCATCGGTAACGGAGAACCCCAGGATGGAATCACCCAGGAACTCAAGGCGCTCGTTGGTGGGTATGCCGCCGTTTTCGTAGGCGTACGAACGGTGTGTCAGAGCAAGACGAAGCGTCCCGGCGTCAATGAAGACACCGAGACGCTTCAGAAGCTCTTCAGTTGAAGACATCCTGATCAGCTTTGAGGCCGATTAGACGTCCGCGACCTTGCGGCCCTTGTACTCAAGGAACAGCGCAGTGCCAGCCGAGTCGGTAACGACCTTTGCCTGGTGCGGCAGGCTGTAGGTGACCTGGCCGTTCTCGACGGTCTTCACCAGGTGGGGGGCAGTTGCCTTCCACTGGGAGCGGCGGGCGCGGGTATTCGAGCGAGACATTTTCCGCTTGGGAACAGCCACGGCTAACTCATTTCTCTCTAGAAAAACACTTACAAATCAATTTTGCCGGTCAGGCTTAGCCAGATCAGCTAGGGCAGCCCAGCGAGGATCTACGACCTCGTGGTGGTGCCCCGGCTCGTCTTCCAGGCGCGCTCCGCATTCGGAACACAGGCCCTGGCAGTCTTCCCGGCACACCGGCTGGAACGGCAGCATGGTAACAACCGCGTCCCGCAACACCGGCTCAAGATCGATCAGATCGTGCTCGACTCGACGTTGCTCTTCATCGTCTTCCCCGTCGGAAAGCAGTACGCCTTCGTAGAGGAAAAGTTCTTGCACATTGACCTCAAGGTCATACGCAAGGGGATCCAGGCATCGGCCGCACTCACCTTTTACTTCGGTGAAGGCAGTACCTGATACCAGAATTCCTTCGTGTACGGC
Organism: Arthrobacter globiformis; assembly: GCF_030817195.1. Taxonomy (NCBI): domain Bacteria; kingdom Bacillati; phylum Actinomycetota; class Actinomycetes; order Micrococcales; family Micrococcaceae; genus Arthrobacter; species Arthrobacter globiformis. The sequence continues at coordinate 3,593,751 of NZ_JAUSYZ010000001.1, forward strand.
CTCAAGCTTCAGGTCGAGCTCGATATCCGAGCCTTCCTGGACGCCAATGAGCGCCACGCCGAGATCCCCCGGCGCGGGTACATGTTCCGTCAGTGTACGCATGCTCCCCGGACTGCGTCCGAGGTCCTTGACATCTAGCATCAAGGGCGAACTTGCATCTCGCTTAATGAGAACTCCTGTTGAACATATGACCGACGTACCATCTTAGCCTGAACTCCCTGACGGACTCAAACCGGATGCCACGCCGGGGCACGCGGCCGGCGTGCACCGGAAACGTACCGCATAAGCCTACCCCCTGGAGGGCTGGCCGGCCTAAGGCGCGCCGCCCGCAAGAAGGCGTTTCAACACGGACCTGGGAACGTACTCGGACACGCTCCCGCCCAGGGAGGCCACTTCCTTGATGAGGGTGGACGACAGGTGAAGGTAGTGCGCCTCCGCGGGAAGGAACACCGTCTCCACTCCGCTTAGCTGGCGGTTCATCGTCGCCATGGGAAGCTCGTAGTCAAAGTCCGACGACGACCGCAGCCCCTTCACGATGGCGGACACGCCGCGCTGCCGGCAGTACTCCGCCAGCAGGCCCTCCCCGACGGGTTCCACGACGATGCCCCGGAGGGAGGCCAGCGTCTCCCGTGCCATCTCGATCCGTTCCTCCAAAGGAAAGCGGTACTTCTTGGCATAGTTGGTGGACACGGCGACGATCACTTCATCAAAGAGGCTCGCGGCTCTGGCGATGACCTCGAGGTGTCCATTGTGGATGGGGTCGAAGGAGCCAGGGCATACGGCGCGTCTCATGCTCCGAACCTACCGTATCGGCGGGCCGGGATACCATGACTTGGGCACCGGCCGCCTCGGGGCCGGGGCTGAACAGACAGGCAGGAAACCAATGACACAAACACTTCCGGCGCCCTGGCAGCGTGCGGCCACCGGGGCAAACCTGCTGGCAAGTGACGGCGCTTTGGGCGTGACGATCTTCGAGGAGATGACCACGCTGGCCATGCAGACCGGCGCCATCAATCTGGGGCAGGGTTTCCCCGACGAGGACGGCCCCGCGGAGATCAAGGCGGCCGCCCAGGCCGCGATCGCGGCTGGCTCCAACCAGTACGCACCCGGCAAGGGGATCCCCCAGCTGCGGGAGGCCGTGTCCGCACACCAGAGCCGGTTCTATGGACTGGAGCAGGACCCGGACACTGAAATCATCGTCACCACCGGCGCCACCGAGGGGATCGCCGCGTCCCTGCTGGCGTTCGTCGGCCCCGGCGATGAGGTCCTGACCTTCGAACCGTTCTACGACTCCTACGGCGCGATCATCGGGCTCTCCGGCGCCACGCATGTCACTGCCCCTCTGCTGGCCCCCGATTTCCTCCCTGATTCCGCAGCCCTCGAAGCGGCGTTCACCGACCGCACCAAAGTCGTGCTGCTGAACAACCCGCACAACCCCACCGGCGCGGTCTTCCCGCGCGAGGTGCTTCAGCGCGTCGTCGACCTCGCCCGGAAGCATGACGCGATCATCATCACCGACGAGGTGTACGAGCACCTCACGTTCGGCGTCCGCCACATACCGGTGGCCACGCTGCCGGGGGCCGCCGACAGGACGGTCACCATCTCCTCGGCGGGCAAGACGTTCTCCTTCACCGGATGGAAGGTCGGCTGGCTGAGCGGCCCGGAGCACCTGGTAGCGGCGATCCGGACGGTGAAGCAGTTCCTCACGTACAGTTCCGGCACCCCGTTCCAGAGTGCCATCGCCACGGCCCTGGCCCTGCCGGACGAGTTTTACGAGGGCGTCTCCGCCACACTGCGGAAAAAGCGCGACATCCTCAGCGAGGGGCTGCGCGCAGCCGGCCTGGACGTGTTCACTCCCGATGGCACCTACTTCGTTAACGTGGACACGTTGCCGCTGGGCATCAGGGACTCAGTGGACCTGGCCCGGCGGCTGCCAGGGCTGGTGGGCGTGGCAGCGATCCCGGTGCCCGTGTTCTGCCACCCCGAGGGCGCGGAACGGACGCGCAGCCTGCTGCGGTTCGCGTTCTGCAAGCGCAACGAAGTCCTCGAGGAGGCCGCCGCACGGCTGGCGACCCTCCGGGAGAGGCTCTGACCATGGCCGACGGCGCGTCCCGGGCATCGCGCTTCCTGCGCGCCACCGGCCAGCACGCCGTCATCGAACCGGATACCTATACAGACGGCGGGTTCGTGCTCAGCATCGGCGGGGCCGAGCAGTCCCACGTGGACCTGGCCGACCCCGAGGACATCTTCTACGAATACCTGCGCCGCATCGGGCACATCGTGGACCTCGCCGCTCCGTGGGGTGAACCCATCCGTGCGCTTCACCTGGGTGCCGGTGCCCTGACCCTGGCGCGGTACATCCAGGCGACCCGTCCCGGCTCCGTGCAGTACGCCGTGGAGCTGGAGCGGGAGCTGCTCGATTTCGTGCTGGATCGCCTGCCGCTGCCAGACGGTACCGACCTCCATACCGTTATCGGCGACGCGCGCGCCGCCTTGGCGGAACTGCCCGCGGATCTGCGTTTCGACGTCGTCATCCTGGACATCTTCTCCGGCCCGGAGGCGCCCGCGCACATCGCCTGCACCGGGTTCTACGAGGAAGCCGCTGCACTCCTCACGGAACGGGGCGTGCTGATCGTGAATGTCGGCGACGAACCGGGCCTGACTCTGGTCCGGAGCCAGGTGGCCGGGCTGCGGAGGGCCATGACGGACGTCGCCGCCTGCGCCGAGGCGGGCATGTTCACGGGAAAGTATCCGGGGAACATCATCCTTGCCGGCACCAGGAAGCCGTGGCCGCCGGAATGGACCTCCGCCCTCACGGCACGCGGACCCCATCCGGCCAGGGTCCTGGCCGGCGTGGAACTGGACCGGTTGTCGGACTAGCCGGGCTGTCCGACTAGCCGGGCTGCCGCACTAGCCCGGTTGTTGGCCTCGGCGGCCCGGACCAAGTGGCTCAGTCCTCGGCCTCCAGCGCGAGGTCCACATCCTGGCCGCTGGACGGTTCGGCATACCACAGCCGGGTCTCGCCGTACTTCTTCTCGGCAAACCGCTCCAGGCCTTCGGGCCACGCGGGTTCGGTGGCGCGGGATGACCGTTCGACCACCACCACTGCTCCGTCGTTGAGGTGCGGCGCCAGCTTTTCCAGGACAGACGCCAGCGCGGGCTCATCGAGAGGGTATGGCGGGTCCAGGAAGGCAACGTCCCATTTGGCGTCCCCGGCCGCGCGGTCGAGGAAGGACTCCACCTTGGAGCGGTGCACCGTGACGGACTTGCGGCCCAGGACGCCGTTGATGAGGTCGGCGTTCCGCTGGCACACGGCGCTGGCCTTGGCGTCGAACTCCACCAGATCGACTGATTCTGCCCCCCTGCTGGCGCTCTCGACCCCCAGCGCCCCGGAACCGGCGTACAGGTCCAGGACCCGGGCGCCGCCGAGCACGTTGAACGCGTCCAGCCGGGAAAACAGCGCCTCCTTGACCCGGTCCGTGGTGGGCCGCGTCAGGGACCCCGAAACGTTGGCCAGCGGGGTTCCGCCCGCGGCACCGGCGACGATCCTGCTCATGCCCAGTCCCCCGGCTTGGCTGGGAGTGGGTTCGTGCTAGCCGCGTTCAAGGAACGCCTCCTTCTCGGGATTCAGGTACTCGTCGATGGCCTCGGCAAGTGCCGCGTAGCCGGTCAGCGCGGGGTCTGCGGCAACGATCTTCTGGGCGTCCAGCCGGGCCCGGGCAATGATGTCCTCGTGCTCCAGTACCCGCAGCAGCTTCAGCGTGGACCTGCCACCGGACTGCGAGGCGCCGAGGATGTCGCCCTCGCGGCGCAGCTTCAAGTCCTCCTGGGACAGCTCGAATCCGTCAGTGGTGGCCGCCACGGCATCCAGCCGGCGCCGGCTGGGATGGCCCGGTTCGAGAGTGGTCACGAGCAGGCACGTGCCGGGCAGCCCACCCCGGCCCACGCGCCCGCGGAGCTGGTGAAGCTGGGAGATGCCGAAGCGGTCCGCGTCCAGGATGACCATCAGGGTGGCGTTGTGCACGTCCACGCCCACCTCGATCACGGTGGTGGATACGAGAAGCTTTGTCTGGTTGGCGGTGAAGGAAGCCATGGTTTCCGACTTCAGTACCGGGTCCTGGCGTCCGTGGAGCGGTGCCAGCGCGACTCCCGCCAGTGCGGGCTCCTCTTTGAGATGCTCGACGACGGCGGTCACCGAGGCCAGTTCGCGCGCCGCTCCGTCCCCCTCCAGTTCCCCGGGCTCGGGTTCCGCTTCACCGGGAGTGAAGTCGCCGTCGTCGTCCGCCCCGATCTTGGGGCACACGACGTACACCTGGTGTCCGGCCTCGATCTCCTCACGGGAACGGGACCAGATGCGGGCCGCCCAGGCGGGATTCTCCGCTAGGCCCACCACGTGCGTGGTGATGGGTGCACGGCCGGCCGGCAGTTCGTCAAGCACGGATGTTTCAAGGTCACCGAAGACCGTCATGGCCACGGTCCTGGGAATCGGCGTGGCGGTCATGACCAGCAGGTGCGGCGGCTTGCTGGCCTTGGCACGCAGGGCATCGCGCTGTTCCACGCCGAAGCGGTGCTGCTCATCCACCACGATGAGGCCCAGATCGAAGAAGGTGACGTTGTCGCTCAACAGCGCGTGCGTGCCGACGACAATCCCGGCCGTACCGGAGGCGGCATCGAGCAGCGACTGCTTGCGCGCGGCGGTCGGCATGGAGCCGGTGAGCAGACTGACCTGCACCGTATGCTCACCGAGTCCACCCAGGAGCCCGTCGCGGGCCAGCGGTCCGAGCGTGCGCCGGATGGAATCGAAGTGCTGGGCCGCCAACACTTCCGTAGGCGCCAGCAGCGCAGCCTGTCCCCCAGCGTCGACCACCTGGAGCATGGCCCGCAGCGCCACAATGGTTTTGCCGGAGCCGACCTCGCCCTGCAGCAGCCGGTTCATGGGCCCGTCCTGCGACAGCTCCGCCGCGAGGGTCTTGCCGACGGCGGACTGGCCCGCGGTCAGCGTGAACGGCAGCTGGCGGTCGAAGGCAGCGAGCAGTCCCTCCGGCACGGGACGCCGGGCGGTGGCCTCCTCGGAAGCAAGCTGGGCACGGCGCCGGGCAAGGGCTGACTGGAGGACCAGCGCCTCCTGATAGCGGAACCGGTCCCTGGCCTTCCGCCAGTCCGCCGCGGTCTCCGGGGCGTGGATGAGCCGGTAGGCCTGCGGCAGCGGCAGGAATTTCTCGCGGGCCGAAATGGCCGCCGGCAGCGGATCCCGCAGGGCGTCCAGGTCTGCGGTCTCCAGCAGGGCGGTCATGACTTTCTGGATGGACCAGCTGGTGAGGTGTGCGGTGGCGGGGTAAATCGGGATGGGCATGGCCGCGAGCTTCTCCGGGTCCATGCCGGGGACATCGGGGTCCTCGTCCAGCAGCTGGTAGTCCGGGTTGGTGAGTCCCAACGAACCGGCGTAGCGGGTCACCTTTCCGGAGAACATGGCACGCCGGCCGGGCTGCAGCTCATTCTTGGCGCGGTGGCCGTTGAAGAAACTGATTTTCAGCGTGCCCGTTCCAGCGTCGTCGGTAATGACGACGTCGATGATGAAGCCCTTCCGGGCGCGCATCTGCCGCTTGCTGTTGGAGACGACGCGGGCGATGAGCGTGACGTCCTCATCGAACGGAAGTTCACTGATCGGCGTCAGTTCACCGCGGTTGAGGTAGCGGCGAGGATAGTAGTTGAGCAGGCCGCCCACCGTGGTGATGCCCAGGTGTTTCTCGACCACGGCCGCGGAGCGCTTGCCGATCCGGCGCTCCAGGCCGAGTTCCAGTTCGACGTTCATCTTCCTTCTGCGCTCACTTCTCCTGACGGATCCCGGGGCAGGGCGAGCTCACTGACGGACACTTCCGCCGGATCGCCCAGCGACCTGATCACCCCAAGGGCGGGAGCCGGATCCGGGACGTGCACGTGGACCCGCCACCGGTACCGGCCCTCGGCGTCAGCGGAAGGGCCAACCTGGCTCATGATCACGGAGTCCCCGAGTTCATCCAGGCGCTGCCGAAGCGTGGCGGCGTCCAGCGGGGACAGGCTGATGGTGCACATGACCTCCACGCCGTCGTCGTCAGGCATGTCGGTGTGGATGTGGGGGTCCTGGAGATCGTACCCGTGCAGGCCGTCCAGCAGTTCGCTGCGGAGCTCCTCGCCGAGCACGGCCGAACGGAGGCAATCCAGGATCAGCAGCATTCCCACGCCGCCAGCGTCCACCACGTGCGCTGCCTGCAGGACATTCAGCTGCCCCTCCGTGCGGACCACGGCCTCGAGGGCGGCCCCGACGGCCGCATCCAGGACCAGGCCCAGTGCATGGTTGCTGTCATTGCCGTTCTGGCCGGCGTCGACGGCGGCCGCGGCCCGGCCCGCCGCCTCCATGACGGACAGCATGGTGCCCGGAACGGGGTCGCTCAGCGCGGACCAGGCCCTGATCTGGGCCCGGTTGAGGGCGGCGGCGAGGAGCGATGAGGTGAGCCTGGCATGCCCGGCCAGCGGTTCGGCCGCGGCGCAGAGGAATACCGAGAAGAGCGTGCCGGAGTTCCCCTTGGCCTTTTCCATGGCTGCCTGGCCGGCGCGCGCCAGGACGGCGCCCACGTCATTGAGCTGCGCCTGCTGCCCAGCCGGTTCCGAACGCGCTTCCGGACGGACCTCCGCCGGAAGCTGGCCGGCGCCGGCGGGGGCGGCATCCTGCAGCGCCCGGTGGGCGGCACGGACCGTGAGGTAGAGGTTGGTTCCGGTGTCGCCGTCGGCTACCGGGAAGATATTGATGGCATTGAGGCGGTCGCTGTGGTTGCCCAGTGCGGTTTCGGCCTTGCCCAACCACCGCTTCATCGCTTGCGCGTTCGCGGCAACCTTAGTCTGCAAAGTGATCCCATCCCACGGAGTCAGCGGGCCGTCCCGCGATCGTCACGCCGGGCGCCTTGTCTGCGCCGCAGGCCTGTACTGAGCCTATCCCAGTAAACCCGGGCGGCACCTGCGTGCCCGCCGGGAAAGTGGCCAGAAGCCCGTGGTCTTCCCCGCCGCCGAGCACCCAGGCGCGCGCGTCGGCGCCCAGAAGGGTGGCCGCGGGGCGGAGGGGCTCGGCGAGCCGGCCAAGTTGCCCGGGATCCAGGTCCAGCACAGCGTTGCTGGCCACGGCCAGCCTGGTTCCGTCCCGCACCAGGCCGTCGGAAATGTCCATCATGGCTGTGGCGCCGGACATGCGCGCCAGCGGCCCGGCCTCAAGGGGCGGCTCCGGCCGGCACTGAAGCTCAAGCAGTGACAGCAGCTCCGGCGGAAGCGAACTTACGTGATGGGCGGACTCCAGCAGTGCCAGCCCGGCAGCGGCCCAGCCTGCCCGCCCGGCGATCGCCACCGTGTCGCCGTCCTGGGCGCCGGACCGGAGGACCGGCTGGCCGCCGTCGAGCGTGCCGAGGACTGCAACGGTGACGGACAGCTCGCGGCCGCGGCCAAGGTCGCCACCCGCGACAGAGCACGCGCCCGCCCCCAGCTTGCTGATGGCGGCGGTGAGGCCGTCCGCCAGGTCCTCCACCCATCCGACCGGAGTGTCCGGGGGCATGGTCAGGCTGACCACCATTGAGGTTGCCGACGCGCCCATGGCGTTGATGTCGCTAAGGTTCTGCGCTGCGGCCTTCCACCCGACGTCGTAGCCGGTGGTCCGGTAGCCGTTGTTCCACTCCAGCCGGAAATCCTGGTCCTGGACCTGGGTGTCGATGCTGATGACCGTCCTGCCGTCCGGAACCGCAACGATGGCGGCGTCATCGCCCGGTCCGAGGACCACGGCGGCACTGTGCAGGGCACTGAGTTCCAGGCGCGGGAAAATCCGGGCCAGCAGCTCCGCTTCGGACAGTTGGGCGACAGTCAATGGTGTTTGGTGCACGCCACTACGCTACCGCCACGGACGGACATTCAAGCGGGCCATGACAGACTAGGCGATGTGCCACTGTCAGCCCCGAAGACGCTTTCGATTCTGCGCCGGTCCGCCGCTGCAGCCACCGCCGTCTTCGTGCTGTGGTTAGTCATTGCATACCAACTATTCGTCAACGTGGACCCGTTGGTGCTCCATCGGACGGACGCCGTGATCATGCTGGGCGGGGCAGGAGCAGAGAGACTCCCCTTAGCGCGCCAGACGCAACAGGACCTCGGTATCCCCGTACTTGTGCTGTCCCATACGGACACGCCGGGCAACGCAGCGGCCGACGATGTGTGCAATTCCACAACTTTTCCCAGCCGGTCCCTCATTTGCTTCCACCCGGACGGCTATGACACCAGGGGTGAGGCTCAGAAGATAGCCGACCTAGTCACTCAAAATGGCTGGACATCGATCACGGTGGTTACGTCCAGCTACCACGTCGCCCGCGCGGAGCGGCTCCTTGAGCAGTGCACGACGGCGGAAGTCCAGATGGTTGCCTCCCATCCGGGCTTCTTACCGAGTGAGTGGCTTCAGCGATTCGTACTGGAATCCGTAGGGCTGGTGGACGTTTCCCTCCGGCCGGAATGCCGACAGGATGCACCCTGATGCAAGAATTGATATCTTGAGCCCGGCCGTCGGGTCCAGCTGGCACGCATCATTCCAGGGAGGAGAGACAGTGGCTGACACGCCTGAACCACTGATTCCAGCCCCGCGGCATCTCCGCAAACGGCGCTTTCGCTCCGAGATACCGGACACACATTTCCTCAGTCGGCAAAAGGCTGCGGATTTCGCCCGGAGGCAGAACAACAGAGCGCAGGAGCAGGACATTGTTCCAGACCGCAAGGAGCGGTCCCGGCGCCGAAAGCGCGCAGTGGCTCTTGCCCTATTCGTGTTTGCCCTCCTCAGCATCGTCGCCATCGTGCTCGCCCTCATCTTTGTGAGCTAGCACTCATTGCATTTTCCCGGATGCAATGATTGCTCTGCACATCAATTACGATTGTGGGAAATCTTTCACAATCTCTCGGGGGAATACTGTGTCCAGCATCATGCCGATTTTCGGGACGCGTCCGGAAGCCATCAAAATGGCGCCCATCGTTGCCGCACTGCAGCAGTCTGAACAGTTCGAGTGCGTCGTGACCGTCACCGGGCAGCACAGGGAAATGCTGGACCAGGTCAACGAGCTCTTCGGCATCGTTCCTGACCACGATCTCAACATCCTGCAGCAGCGCCAGTCCCTCTCCGCCATCATGACGCGCACCATCGATGGACTGGACTCCCTCTTCGCGGAAAAGAAGCCCGACGCAGTCATTGTCCAGGGAGACACCACGACCTCGACGGCCGGCGCCATCGCAGCTTTCTACCACGGCATCCCGGTTGTACATGTGGAGGCGGGACTCCGCAGCGGCAACCTCCTCTCGCCGTTCCCCGAGGAAGCAAACCGGAAAATCACCAGCCAGATTGCCAGCCTGCATCTGGCTCCCACCAGCACCAGCAAGGCAAACCTGCTTGCTGAAGGCATCAGCCCCGAAGACATCGTCATCACCGGCAACAGCGTCATCGACGCACTCCTAACCACCGTGGACAAGAAGATTCCCTTCACGGACCCTCAGCTTGAAGAGATCGCGTCCAGCGGCCGCAAGGTACTGCTAGTCACCACGCATCGGCGGGAGAATCAGGGGAACGCCATGCGCGGCGTGGGCCGCGCACTGGCACGTATCGCGGACGCCGAACCCGACCTTGTGATTGTTCTGCCGGCCCACAAGAACCCTGTTGTCCGCGAAGCCGTCCTCCCGGCTTTGGAGGGTAAGCCCAACGTCGTTGTCACCGAGCCGCTGGCTTATGGGGAATTCACCCGCATGCTCGCCCTGGCCCACGTCGTGCTGACGGACTCCGGTGGGGTTCAGGAAGAAGCACCCAGCCTCGGCAAGCCTGTGCTGGTGATGCGCGACAACACTGAGCGTCCGGAAGCTGTGCACGCCGGCACCGTCACACTCATCGGCACCGACGAAGAACGGATCGTGAAGGAAGTCGACCGACTCCTGCATGACCAGGACCACTTTGACTCCATGGCCAACGCCATCAACCCCTATGGGGACGGAAAGGCCGCCGCCCGCACGGTCGCAGCCATAGCGCACATGCTCGGGCTCGGCCCCACAGTTGAGGAATTTCAGCAGTGAACAAGCCGAGGAATTCCGGGTCTTCATCGCCTCTTACCCAGTCCGCCAAGCACCACTAGCCCTGGATAGCAGTTTGAACCACCCTGACTTCTTTGAGTCGATGAAAGACGCGGTAGCCCGGCAGTTGCCACGTTCGGCTAGCGACGCGTCTCGGTCGCGCGCGGAGCGCTTTCAGCGCGACGGCTCTATTGAGAGTCCTCGGTTCGGTGCCATTGCGTATAACGACGGCGACGCTTGGGGGGATTCGACGGAGCGTGCACGTTCCCGATTTCTTCATGGCTTTCTTTTCTTTACTGACTGGCACGCAACTGTTCTGGCCGATCCAGCTGTCCGGGAAGGCTATGCAAAAACCGCTGTCAGCATCTTCCGTCGGTGGGCGGCCCTCTACGGGGATGGAACACGTCTCCCAGAGGTGTCCCACCATGACGAAACCACGGCACAGCGGCTCATTCAGCTGACTACGTTCCTTCTGGAACTAAAGAGCCTCGTCCCGGAGGACGACTATGATTGGCTCTTCGAACTCGCCAGGGGAACGGCCGCACTACTCGCCACGAAGGACTTCCACTCCACCGGAAACAATCACGGGATGTTTCAGGATCTCGCCCTCCTGTATTTCAGTGTCACGGGGGACGGGTTACCTCAAGCGGAGCGCCTGGGGTATTTCGAGATCTCGACGCGTCGATTGCACGCGTATTTCTCTTCGGCTTTCACGGCTGAGGGTGTGCATATCGAGAACACGCCGACGTACCACCTCATGGTTTCCAAACACGTGCACGGCGTTCTGCAGATTCTGTCGGAAACCGGGCACGCCCACGTCGAGTACTACCGCTCACTGCTGCAACATGCGGCTGAGTACGCAACCCATGCGCTAATGCCTAATGGCATGTATCCGCCGATCAGCGACACCACCCAGCAGGAGGAGACCGTCGCGGCGAGACAGAATATCTTTGAAAGCCAGGAGTTCGTTTACGCAGCATCGGCAGGCAAACGCGGCACGCCACCCAGCTCCAAAACGTTGGTATTGCCGGACAGCGGGTATGCCATTTACCGAAGCTCGTGGGGTGATCCCGATGCCACGTTCGCATTCTTCTCGGCGGCCTACAACGCTAATTATCACAAGCACTCGGACGACCTGAGTTTTTTCCTGCGTAGCGCCGGTGTCGACCTGCTGTGCGAGCGCCGGGCCCTATGGATACGATTACAAGAACCCCTACACCAAGTTCGCATATTCATCGTACGCGCACAATGGCCTCATTGTGGATGGAGTATCGCTTCCCCGGACCGACAAGCTGGCCCACCTGACCACTATGGAGTCTCACACGGTTCGTGAAGACGGCTACTCGGTGACCGGACGGACGGAACGCCTCAGGGACACAACTCACAGCAGGACCGTCAATATCCGCGAGGCTTCCGGTATCCCTGAAATAGACATAGAGGACACAGTTCTCAGCCAGGACCAGCACAATTACGAGTTGCTGTGGAATATTGGTCCCGATGTCGAACCCGTGGTGCACGGGCAAGGGTTCGAACTGTTTCACGGCGGCCGCAAAATCATGGACCTTCAGTTCGATGCTGACGTCGCAACCACTACGTCACTCCATGTTGGCGAGAAAAGCCCGAAGTACCTTGGTTGGCGCTTTCCAGCTTTCGGCAAAGCCGTGCCGGCCCCGGTTATCCGGATCCAGTTCACCGGACGCAACGCAAGGATCCGCACACGCATTCGTCTAGGGAAGTTCAATTACCTGGACCGGGGACTTCACGACAAAACGCTGGGATGGCGCAGGACGAACGGTGACGTAGGTCTAAACTACCTTTCCGTGCCTGCCCGGACGACGTCCGGGGCCACTAAGCTAGCGGTGGTCTTCTCGGCGATCCACCAGCCCGGCGACTTCACATACAACTACAAGAAATCGGTTGATGAGTCTGGCGTGCACGCGCTGTACATCCTCGACGACTTTGGGGATCAGGGATCATATTATCTGGGAGACCACGGTGACCGCGCGATCTTCGAATCCGTACAGCAGCTAATAAGCGGGGAACTCAACCGACTCGGACTCAGCGTCCGGGACCTCATCACCGTTGGTTCCTCCAAGGGAGCCAGCGCTGCAATTATCCATGGCATCGCCGCCCGTGCCGGGCGGATCCTTGCAGGGGCTCCCCAGGTAAATATCGGGTCCTTTCTCCGGAATCCGCATCCAAACATTCTTAGTTTCATCATGGGTGACACGTCGGAGTCCTCGATCTCACGGCTCGACCGCGTCATGTTTGAGGCCGTCGACAGCCTGTCCGAGGAGACGCGTCTTTCCATAATCGTGGGGGAAGGTGACCACCACTACAGGAACCATGTGTTGCCCCTCATGGAATACGCCGCTGCGCAGTCAAAGCAAATACGGCTAACCGTCCTCCCGGGATTACCCCACGCCGAGATCGGCAGCGTCTTTCGAAGCTTCGTCAGCGCCAATATTCATCAGGAAATCTTGGGATCCGGCGATGAAGCCATGCCTTACTCTCTGTTGTCATCGCAATCCCAGCCCGGAAAGCTTTCGTTGCGCATCCACATGCCACCCGGCCGGGAGGTGGCCTGCCGCCTGTACCGTGACTCGAACCTGGTGGACCGGACGCAGTACTCACCTGTGGACACTGTTGCATGGGACGGACTGGCCGCCGGACGGTACAGAATGCGGCTCTTTATACGGAACACCGCGGAGGACACTGCAAGTCCGTTCACCACAAGATGGTTTTCGGTCCCGTAGCCGTCCGCTCCGCTGGAAGGAACGAAACGGACGGCCACTAGGAACACCGCGTTGCCTCAGTAGGCGGTGGTGGTGAGGCTCAGGCTCTTAGTCTGCGGCATCGAGAGCTTGACCAGAGTCAGCGCCGATCCGCCCGGGCCAGTTTCCGGTGCGGCTACAGCTGTGAGTGCCGAGCCTGCGGGCATCCCGGTGAAACGGAGCGTCAAGGCTTGGCCGCTTCGCCGCAAAATGACGCGGTCGGATCCTACGCTTACCGTCGCATCAGTGACCCACTGCCACACCAGATCCGTGGCCGCGTCTGACTGGAAAACATCCTTGATCAGCAGGCTGCCGGACCCATGGGAAATCGAACGGCTGGCGGCGGTGGCTCCCGGAAATGCCTGCCGCAGATCGACGGCCGCAGCTGACGCCGAGGCCGAAGTTACGGCTGCAACCGCGGTTGTCGGCTGGTTCGTGTCCTTGACCATGAGGGTGGAATGCGCGGACGTGCCTGGCTTCCAATAGGTCCAGCGGGTGGCATCGGAATAGTAGCCGGGGGCGCTACCGGTCTGGCCCCCCGGGTCCACGGACCACTGCACGCCGCGGCGGAAGAAAGATACCGAGCCCAGATCGAGATGGGCATGGTTTGCCGCGTTGTTCCCTCCCTTGAGCGTTGCCGTGCTGCCGGGAAGATGCAGGGCGGCGAAGCCAGTCTGTGGGAACAATGCAGATTTCTTGGCAGGGACAGTGCCTGCGTTGGTCATCCACCACATGAGGTATGCGTCGGGTTTTTGTGTAAACCGAGCTTTAACCCAAGCCATCACCCCTGAATCACCCCGCACATGTGCATCCCAAGCAGGCATGAGAGGGCTCAGCTCTTCAGGTTGGGCGTCCGCAAAAGGTGTCGGACGGGCGTCCGGGCCCGTGCTGTTCAGGGCGTAATACGACACCTTGGACAGGGACGGCATGGAAACCGGAGCGGTGGCATAGACGTTTGGCAGCGTGGAGTAGAGCATGGAGACCGCACGGCTCTGGTAGGTCCAGTAGCCGGGTCCTTCCTGAGTGCCCCCATCCGTGGTAATTGCCCGGAGCGCGGGCTGTATGGATTCCAAGGACTCTTTGGCAAGAGCCGCCGCCTGAGCCGGCCACTTCTTGAGGAATACGGCGGCAGCGACAACGTTGGCAGAATTATGAATGACTGCAATGTTCGTGCCCGCATCCACGAAGTTCTCTTTGTCAGCCTGAAGGCAGGTCTGTGGCCCCAGCCACCGAACGAGGACCGTTTCCTCCATGCCGACGGCCTTGGTCCAGTCCGTCGCGGTCGCAGCCGCAAGCAGCAAGTGAGACGAATCCAAGGTGTCCATGCCCTCCGGCCCGGCAGAAAGGATCTGCCGGGCCTCTGATGCCAACACATCTCGCGCTTTCACGTCCGATCCTGATAGCCAGCCATACCCTAATCGGGCAACACGTGGAGCATAGGCCGTTCGTAGCTGCGTCAAGGTCAGGGTCGTGGCCGCTTCGGCAGCTGCCGACCGCAGCATTTGTGCGTGCACGCTGCCGAGTGCCGGATCAGCGCTCACTCGCAGCTTAGCGTCCGCAACCAGCTTGCTGCTTGTAGCAACTCCCGGCCCCGTTAGAGGAAGCTTGGGCTGGTAGGCCGAGATGGCTAGTGGCAATGCGCACCCTCCTGCAAAACCCACCCACCCCGACACGCTCGGTATAGTACCGGCATCATTTTGCAAGGCTCCCAACCAGCCGGGCGAGCTCATCGAAACGGCTGGCACTGCCTTTCCAATTACTCCTAGCTGCTTGTTCGTGTCCACCGCCAAATGAGTGGAAAATGCGCTGGCGCGTGCTTGGGTGGCCGCATATGCGGATGCAGTGACGCTACCGGCATTCAGTCCGCTGAGGGCGCCCGTGGCGACGTTCTGCTGAATGGCCCGGAGATCCTCCAGCAGGGACAAATTCGCAGCGGTCTTCCGAACCGTCGCGGCTTTTAGCGCCTCCGACTCCATTCTTACCGCCGCAGCGTCCATGGCTGTTTGCGTGGTGGCGAGGGTAAGTTGGTTGCCGGCCTCTTTCAGGGTCAAAGTACCGGCAGCGATTGCATCCTTCACGACCAGGGCTTTCGAACGCGCGAGCTCGGTGATATACGGCCGGGCATTCACGTAGTCCTGTGCAGCTGCATAAGACACCTGACGCAGCGCCGCCCGCTGCTCACTCAGGGTAGCGGCTGCAGCGGGGACCGCAAACAGACCACAGGTAGTGACGGCCAAGACGACCGTTGCCGCTGCGTGCCCAATACGTGTGCGAGACCTTTGCCATCGTGTTTTCTGCCCACGGCGATATAAGGGCAGCCCGATCGACTGTTTCATCAGATCAACTCCAGTTCGGCGAGTATTTGCATCGACCCGGGAGATGAACTTCCCGCCCGGACCGTTCTCATGTTTCAACTACGCAGAGAACTGTCAGCATGCCGCTCACTGGTTCCCCCCATTACTCAATATTACCGAGGATGTCAAATTCGCATAGTGAAAGACCCATCTTGTCGTAACTATGACGGCGGTGATATCCGGCCGGCCGCCCCTATCTACGGGGGAAGTAAAATTGAGTGGCAGAACCATCGGAATGTAGGGCCGGACTGGGATAACACGATCAGGCCGGCGGAAATGAGACACATGCAAAGCGTGGAATTGACGCTCGAAAACCTATTCCAGTTGAAGGTGACGGTCGAGGTGCGGGCCCGGTTCTACGCGTTCTACCTCTACTACGGCGATGATGTCCTGCGCCGCACACCCTACTCGAACGACAGCTCATACAAGTTTCCCTTGGACAAACCCGGAACATACCGTGTGAAGTGGTACGCCAAGTCGGCCTCTGGCGAGACGACTTCCGGGTTGTCGGAGCGGATTCGTTTTGACGGGTTCAGGGACACACCCTCCAGCGCTAAACAGACCGATTATGCAATAGCCGGCGTGTCAAGGACCAGCGGATTCGTGGCGCACGTCTTTGCTGTCCGGAACACTGTTCAGTGTTTTGCGGACCCGACAGGCGAGCATGTTGGCTCAAGCTTCTTCGATCTGCCCGTTGTGGCTGTCCAGGATATTCCTGCCGATGTAACCCTTATCGGCCATGAAACGTATGAAGCCGACTTCTCCGGCCTGCATCCTTTGACCCTGGCCAACGGTGCGGTGGACATCCTCTCCAAGGAACTCCACCGCTTCGGCGTGATGGACCTATACCGTATTTCACGGTCGGCCTATCTCGAAGGTTTCACGGACGGCGCCTACTACATCCAGACTTTCATCTTCAATAAGTACAATTGCCGAGTTCCCTTCCTCGCCCGAATCGGAGAAGGCACCCGGCTGGGTATCGGTGGTATTGGGACCGTCATCCACCCCGACTCCATCATTGGCCGGGACTGCGTCATAGCCCAGAATGTCACACTCGGCGGGAGGGTGAGGGGCAACGGGACCCCCGTTATTGGGGACAATGTCTTCATTGCGCCTGGAGCAAAGTGCTTTGGCGGAAAAATCGGCAGCAATGTTGTTGTCGGCGCCAACTCCGTAGTCTTGGATGAGATCCCGGACAATTGCGTGGTGGCCGGCGTCCCGGCTCGTATCATCAGCCGTGACATCGAGCGCTACAGCGACTACACCGCGAGGCCTAAGCGTTGATTGCGATCAACGCTAAGGCCTCGCGGTTACACAGCCGCTCAGTCCTAGCTCGGGCTCCCGCCGACAACCAAGGCTGCCAGCTGAGGGAGCACGAGTCTGGCGTCCAGATTTGCGGCCACGAAATCTTGGGCGTCAGCGCCTGATTGCCGCCAGCGCTCCTCATCAGCCAGGCCGATCAGGTGTTCAGCCATCTGTTCAGTATCAGAGTGCAACCAAGTTGTCGGGTAAATCTGATCCGCCCCGGGCCATGCAAGGCTGGCGGGAACGGCCCCGGATGCGGCTCCATCCGGCAGCGTCAGGTGGAACGATTCGAAGTCGCTGACGGACAACACGATTCCGATCTTGCGATACCACTCGGCCATGTCGTCCCCTTGGGGATCAAACGTTACGGCACCGGCGAGCAGCGGATCAGCCTCGAGCCGAGCGTACTGCTCCTCGTAGAAGGCATTTTCCTCGGGACGGTTGGCCATCCAGGGGAAGTCTTCCGGGCGCTTTCCCTTGATGAAAAGGTGGTAACGACTGTCACGGGCCCGCAGAGCCTTCAGCACGTCCAACGCCTTGTCGAGGCGCTTTCTTGCCGGGACTATGCCGACGAAGCCAATGTTGAACCGGGCATCTGGGCTCTTCGGCTGACGGAGGGCATCCAGGTCTATGGCATTCGGACTCACAGTGCTGATGTCCCGCGGGACTCCGTGGTCCCTGACGGCTATGTCGAGGATGTGTTGCCCAACAAACACCACGTCGTTGACCCGTTCGTAGTCGACATTGCGTAGGTAAGGGCGGAAGATCTCTTGGAGGTGCACGCGTGTGACCATACGTTGGTGTGGTTGTTTGTTCTTGGCATACCAGACCGCGTTACCAAGCGTCCACTCGCAGAAGATCACATCGGCCCGCCGGATGAGGCTGAGGCTTTGTTCCTCATCATGTTTGGTGTGATCGTGCCACTGGTCGATCAATACCCGGTGTCCTTGGGACCGCAGTTCCGCCAACAGGCCTGTGGCGAACTTCAGATCGTGACCGGCCACGAGAACGGTTTTCGGCCTAACCGTGCCCTCCGAAACGCTAGTTTGCGAAGCCTGTATTCTCAGTTCCCGTCGCAGTGTGAGATCCACATCCGGTCCGTCGGAGTCCAGCATCCATATCGTTGGGCACCCAGGCTCGGCAGAACCGTAGGCTGCGAGTCCAACACCGGGGGTGTTCAGGCCCGCATCGCTAATCGAAATCGAGTTCCACTGTCCGAATGAATTGGCCGTCAGCAGGTCCTCGAAAACGGTACGGTCAGCATGGCCAGTTCCAGAGGATCCCAAATATGTCAGTCCCTCAGCCCGGGCGATCTCCTGTGCCTCCTCGCAATCCGTAACAAGTCGAACGGGAAGCTCGCACTCTTCGGTGGAAGAACGGCAGTAGATCGCAGCGGGCCACACCGTCTGGGAAAGGAGCAGGGAAGCCGTTTCCGCATCAAGGGCATCTACATAGACTCCATAGCGCGGGGGCGTCGGAGCGATGACTTGCAGTCCTGCCGTACGAAGGATGTAGGCGAGCCGGTGCGCCGCGGTGTGGGCGCGGTGCACATGACGGTAGGCCAACCAGGCGTCTGCGAGGCGTGCCCGCTCATTTGACATCCACTCCTCGATCAGAAGTTCCGCTGCCTCGGCATCCTTCACTACAGGTACCAGTCCGTTGAGGACGTGCTCAACCCCGAGTCCCTTGCCGCTGATGACGGCGGCACCCGAGCCTGCAATCTCCATCACCCGCCGCGAAAACATCGTGGGTGAGCCATCCACCGAATTCACGTTGACGTGGACTGGATGGGCTTTGTAGGCCTCCACCATGTCGGCATATTCAAGCCCTCCCTGCACGAAGGGGGCGAGGTCATCGGGGAAACGGTACGGGCTCTCCGGATTCAGGTGCTGGCGATCGTAGATTGTCAGTCCGTGGGCTTTCGCCAGGTTCAGCAGCTTGGCCAGCTCCTCAGACCGGGCCTTGAATCTGTCGCCGTAGTACGAGCCGGCGTACGCAAGTGTGTGTAGATAACCGCGGGTTGACGGAACAATGTTATGGAGCCTCGGCTGGGCGTAGAAAGGCAGCGAAGCAACCGTCAGTTGCCTTGGGCCACGATTCGCCTTGTAGCGTCGCAGGCAGCTAGCGTCCGTGGTGAACACATGATCGAAGCGCTCGGCAGTCCTGCTGAACCTGTTGTAGTGGACAGGGTCTTCCTTGTTCCAGAAAATCGTGGGAACGCCGGCCGCATTGCACCAACGGAGAATGGATTCCAGGGTGGAGAATCGTTCCTCATCGTAGAACCCAACCTTTTGCTTCCAAAGACCGTCTATCCCCTCCCACGCGGACTCAACAAAGAGCGCGTCCACTCTCTGCGTCTCCAGTTGATCCCACCATGTGTCCGGGTGGAGTACCAGCAGGTTGGCTTCACCCTTCAGACCCTCCAACGTGAACTGGTCCGAAATGATGCCGATGGTTATGTTCTTGAGTTCGCGCGCCGGCACTCGTGCGGCAGCTTGGGCCCCACGGTGCACGGCGCCGATTCTATGCCCGGCAGCTTTCCAGGTGCGCTCGCTCACCGCCCACAGGCGAGCCCTCATTCCCAGGGAAGTTCTCAAGTCCTCATCTCGGGCCAAGGACAAAATGGCTTCTGCCAGTGAATCAGGGTTTCCCGGTTCGCAGATGATCGCTCGCGCCTGGCCTTGACCGGCCAGGTCACGCAAAGGTGCCAGGTCGCTAAGCACCACCGCCTTGGCACTCGCCATGGCTTCCAGCGGCTTAAGTGGCGATACCATCTCGGTGACGGGCAGCCGGCGCCGTGGGCACGGCATGATGTCGAAGAGGCTGACGTAGTCCGGGACATCGCCCGCGGGCACCCTTCCCGTGAACGTGATGAGGTCGAGTACGCCCAGTTCGGATGCTTGTCGCTTTAGTTCGGGTAGCTGAACGCCGTCGCCAACGATCACGACCCGGACGTTGGCATCCTGATCTCGGAGGATTCGGGTGGCAGAAACCAGGTCCTCAAGGCCCTCATAGGGAACGAGCGACCCGGCGTAACCAACTACGACCGCGTCGTCAGGAATATTGAGCTTCCTGCGCAACGGCGCAAGAGCCGGCATGGGCGCAAATTCATCCGTATCCACGGAGTTCGGCATCAGCGAGATCGAGTCCGGGCTCACGCCCCGTGCCACCAGCTCATCGCGCACCTGGGGCGTAATCGCCAACACGGCATCGGCTTCCCGGGCAACAAATGTCTCGAGCCGCACCGCTAGCTTGTAGCGGTCGCTCTCATTCCAGGTCGGATTCGTCGAAAGCTGCGTTATCTCCCAGAGGCCACGGACCTCATATACGAACGGTATTCCCAGTCTGCGGGCCGCCACCAAAGCAGGTAACGCCGTCACATAGTTCGACGCCGAGTGCACCAATGACACCCGGTTCCGTTGCGCTTCACGAACGTAAACGTCTGCGGATTCCGTCAGGTAGAAGTCCAAGCGATCAGCAGTCCAGGTGGGTCCTGGATTGTAGATGTGCGTAACACCGCTGACATCCAGTTCGAAGCGTGCAGTGGCACCTGGTTCTACATCAACCTTGGAATCCCACGGGTACCCGGGGCGCGCGACCACCAGCACGTCCTCATCATTTGCCTTGAGGCCGGCAACGATCCCCGCCGTCCGGGTGGAGTAGCCGTTGCTGTTGAAATGCCCCGTGCTGTGGGCGCAGTACATGATGCGGTTGCGCTCGGCCAGGTAACCGGCGTTCGGCTGCCGCGGCGATAGGAACGGCTCGCCGGTCAGTAGCTCATTTTGACCGAGAATGTTTTGCACCAAGGCGGCTTCGGACCCGGAAGCGCCACGCAGCAGCGCCTCATTGCGACAGATGAATTCGGCGGGCTCAACTAGTGCCCCGCGGACAAAGTAGTCGTGCGACAGCAGGCGAATTGCGGCTCCCCTGGAAGGAGCTGCCTCAAACTCTGCCAGAAGCTGTTCCCTTGTTGCCGGGGCGGGTTTCTGAGGCTTGGCCGAAGAAGTGGGTTTGCTCGGGGTGGGCGCGATTGCAGTCCCGTTGCCGGGAGAAACATCCTTCGACAAACTAGGCGGGACTGCGGTCCGGCTCCTTTTCAAAGTGGCCCGCAACCGGCGCCAGGGGGTTATGATACTTCCCATGATTAGTCGGGCAGGCTTCGCCACAGCTCGAGCAACCCTGACGCTCCTGGACGCACGCAGCGACTTCAAAGACGCCTTCAGTTCATTGCTCTTCTGATGGGCAGCGGTCAGCTCACCCTTTGCATTATCTCGCGCCCGCCGCATGGCGCGGAGGTCCTTCTCCAGGGCTCGAACGCGGGCTAGATTACTGTCCTCCCGTTTCCGCAGACCTTCGTAGTCCTCGATGAACGAGTCGACGTCCTGCAAATAACGCTTGCGCTTCGCAAGACGGACCGTTGAATGTACAGAAACTTCGTCCGCGTACTTCATATGAAGGCGCCTGCCTGCCCGTCTATCTACTTACTGCCAGAGTCCCCGAGTGTCGACGACGCTCTTGCCGTCCAAAACACCTGGATCGATTTCCTTGAACTGATCGTGATCCACCAGGAGAAGAACGACGTCGGCCGCTTCAAGTGAGGCGTCCAGTTCGCCCAAACGAATGTTGGTGGCGCCGGCAAGCTGCCGGGGAAGGCTTTCAACGTGCGGTTCCACCACCAGGATCTCGGCGCTGCCATGCTTCCGTCCGAGCATCTCCGTAATGGCCACCGCCGGGGACTCCCGGAGGTCGTCGATGTTGGCTTTGAAGGCGAGCCCCAAGACGGCGACAGTGGCGTCATCTTTTCCGGCGATCCGTTCCGTGACCTTCTCTATGACCCATTCCGGCTTCGCGTCATTAGTATCTCGGGCCTGACGGATCAGCTTCGCCTCGTCCGGTGCTGCGGCGACTATAAACCAGGGATCAACAGCAATGCAGTGGCCGCCCACACCGGGTCCTGGCTGCAGGATATTGACGCGCGGGTGGTGGTTGGCCAGCTTGATGAGCTCCCACACATTGATTCCGAGCTTATCGCTGATCACAGACAGTTCGTTGGCGAAAGCGATGTTTACGTCCCGGTAGGAATTCTCCACAAGCTTTGCCATTTCGGCTGTTGCCGCATCGGTCACCAGGATCTCGCCTTGGCAGAAGACGGCATAAAGGGCCTTTGCAAGCTCTGCCGCCTCGGGAGTCAGCCCTCCCACAATGCGGTCGTTGGTGACGAGTTCGATCATGATACGACCGGGAAGAACACGCTCGGGGCAGTGGGCGACGTGAATGGACTGCTTGCCGTTGGCGCCGTCGAGGCTAAGATCCGGCCGCAATCCGATGATGTACTCGCCCAAGTGCTGAGTTGTCCCTGGCGGCGAGGTGGACTCCAGAATGATGAGCTCACCTCCTCGGAGCTGAGGCGCAATCCCACGGGCGGCGGCTTCGATGTAGCTTACGTCTGCGGTTCGGTCCGGGTTGAACGGCGTGGGGACGGCGACGATGTAGGCCTCCGTCCTGGGTGTTTCCGTTGCGGCTTTCAACTTTTGCTGGCTGACGGCGCCGGCAACGTATGAAGCCAGGTCTGGTTCAACGAACGGAACCTCCCCTCGGTTGACGGATTCGACAGTCTTCGAATTGACGTCGACGCCCACGACGGAAACACCGTTGCCAGCGAGAATGGCCGCTGTCGGCAACCCGATGTAGCCAAGGCCGATAACAGCTACACGTTCGATGGTATTCAAGTGAACCCCCAGTCAGACAGAGACTTCATCTCTGTAGTTTCCAAAAAACTTCAATTCTCCGGTGGCGAGCAACGCTCCCTCATCAACTTGCCATGTGTGGCCGGTGGCCGCCCGCTGCTGGCAGAAGTTGAATCTGTCAGCGGCGTATATCGTTCCACCGGCACGCACTACGTCGCGGAGGAAGCCCGTGTCCTCGCCACTCGTCAAGTCAGCGAAGGGATGACTCCGGAACACCTCTGCCGCCGCCATGATTGTCGGCCCCATGATTGCCCTCGTATAACGGTGTTCCCACTCAGCAAAGCGGAGAATAGTTGCGTTCCGCTCCGCCAAATGCACATAGTGGGCCTGTTTGCCAACCACGCTTGCGCGTGAGTAGTCAAGGGCGTAAAGCTGATCGCTCAAGTAGTTGGAGGCGTAAAAATCATCGTCATCCATCTTGGTCAGAACTTCCCCGGAAGCGGAAGTTACACACAAATTCAGACAGTCCCCGAGCGCTTTGGTCCGATCCGCGTGCAGCAAGGTCAGGTGTTCGACGCCGTGCTCTGCCTGCAATCGTCTCAGATGGTCGGACTCCGGCTCAAATCCGTGACAAAGGAGCACGAGCTCGAGCTCCACGTCAGCCTGGCTGCCTATGGTCTGAAAGACATGGTCTAACTGCCAGGGCCGGATGGTGGATACCAAGGCCGACACTGTCGGGCGCGCCCTCCCGTTCATGAGTTGGGGTGCAACGGCGGCCAGGACTTGGTTGCTTCGAATTTCATAGGTGTGCTCGCGCCAGATCCGCCGCTGGCCCCGGTGACGTTGACGGTCGCCCAACTCGGGGTTCCGGTGGAGGGCACGCAGCAGGCTCTCCGCCTCCGGTCGGTCAACCACCGTAAATACTTCGTCGCTGCTGAAATGTGTATTGATCGCTGCGCTAGGAGTCGTCACCACATTCGATCCTGAGGCGATGATCTCAAAGACCCGGCGCGAACACATGCTGGGTGAATCGACAACGGAGTTGACGTTGAGAAATGTCTTATAGGCCTTGTAGGCAGTAACCATCTCAGGATAATCCAGCGAGCCCACCACCCGGTCGGCAAACGGTTTCGGAAACTGGTACTTGGGGTCTCCTCCCATCTGGCGGGAGAATATCTCAAGGCCTGTTTCCATCGATGCCGAGGCCGCTTCCGCCGCTCCTAGGAGTAGGTTGAGCTGATCGCGGCGCTCCGGGTATTTCTCGGTGAAGTACATCCCTCCGAACGCGATGTCGCGCTCGTGCCAGCCGTGCTTGGGCCGAACAGGATTGTGCAATGCAGGCTGGGCTGCAAACGGGAGGACGTCCACGCGGTCATGGCCGAGGTCCCGCTGATAAGCATTCAGCATGTTGGCATCGCTGGTAAAGACATATTCGAAGAGCTTTGCAGCGTTCAGGAAGTCATCGTAATGGGGCGGGTCCTCCTTGTTCCAGAACACCGTGGGGACGCCCGAGTCCCGGCACCAGGCCGCAAGCTCTGCCAAGGCCGAATCACTGTGGTCCTGGCCTGCGATCTTGCCGGCCCACAGCTTCTTGTGTCCCTGCCATGCAGATTCAGCAAAGACGAAATCCACCGATTGCTCTGTCAGTTCATCCTGCCATGTGTGCGGGGAAAGGTGCACGCAGTCCCACTCGAATCCGAGCGCCAGTGCTGAAAAATCATCAAGAATCACGCCAACCCGGGGCCGTTGCGAACTCAGTTCAGCTAGCTCGGAAACCAGCGCGGGGCGAAACTTCAGTCTCCGCTTGCTGCCCCGCCCCGTCCAAGCGCCCTCGGCCCCCCTAACCGTTTCCAGTTTGCGGTGTCCGGCTTCCTGTGCTTCCCTTTCGAGCCACATCCGCACTTGGCGAGGGCCGCCGGTCCGCAGATGCCATAGGAACTTTCGCAGCTTGTGATGATCAGACCAGATCATGCTCTGGACCGCCGAAGGGAATTACGGTCGCTGACGTCCGCAACTTCCAAATCGTGGAGCATGCGACGCCTAAGTTTGAGGGCCCCGACGCGGTCGCCGGCCGCAAGTTTTTGCGTGAACATGCGGTACCACTTGACGACGTCCGCGGGCTCGCCGTCTGCGATCAGCTCACCTTGGTCAATCCAGATTGCCCGGTTGCAGAGGTCCGTGACTGTATCCATGCTGTGGCTTACGAGGAACACGGTACCCGCCTGATCCAAGAGTTCGATCATGCGCTTGCGGGTTCTGTCCTTGAACTGGGCATCACCCGTGTTCAGCGCCTCATCGATAATGAGGATCTCAGGATCTATACTCGCTGCAATGGCAAAACGAAGCCTCGAGCTCATACCAGCAGAGTAGGACTTCATCGGCATGCGGATCGCGTCCTCCAGGCCGGAAAGCTCAACAATCGCATCATACTTCGCATCGATCTGCTGGTGCGTCATACCCATGGCCAGGCAACCCAGAACGATGTTTTGGTCACCAGAAAGCCCCGGCAACAGGGCCGCATTGACGCCGAGCATGACCGGTGTGGAGGTCGCGTATACAGCGCCTGACGTCGGTGGAATCTGTCCGCCCACGAGTTTAAGCAGCGTGCTCTTTCCCGAGCCGTTGCGGCCGATGATGCCCACCGACTCACCGTGTTCCACTACCAGCGATAGCTCTTTGAGCGCTTCAACCTTCACGGCTTTTGTGCGGCTGGCAGCTTTTCTAATCCCTGCCCATCCGCGTCCCTGATCCGACGTACCGCTGCGCGTCCGTGAAGTTGTGCGGTAGGTCATGCTGACCTTGTCAATAACCACCGAAGGCGTACCAGGGATGAAATTCAACTCAGAGCTCTCGGCCATAGGTTTCCTCCCCCCTCCAAAAGAAGATCATTCCGACGACGAGGGCGGAAGCGGACCACAGCGCGAGTATCGCCCAGGCCCGCCAGGATCCGACCTGCCCGTACAACAGGCACTCACGTGCGAGGTGAAGAACGTTGTACAAGGGGTTGTACTCCATGATGCCCCTGACCAAGGGCATGTCATTGAAGCGTTCAATAGAGAAGAACATGCACGATCCGTACATCCAAAGGCGCATTGCATAGGAAATCAACTGGCTGGCGTCGTTGAATACGGACACAACCCTCGCTAGGACGAGCCCGATTCCCAGGTTGAAGATGAACTGAAGCGCAACAATGGGAAGCAGCATGAACCATCGCCAGGATATTTCTTCGGCTGGCGGCAGCACGATGACGAGGATCAGCATAGTGATAAGAACCGGCACGTTGGAGAGCAATTCCCGAAGATTTGCTGCCAGAACCAGGCTGGCCCTCGGGAAGGTGAAGGCATGGATGACGTTCTTGCTTGACGCAATGACGCGCGACGAGGATGTGATCGCCCTGACCGACATCTGGAACAGAAACACACCAATGATAAGGAAGGCAACAAAGTTCTCAATGCCCGCGCCTGACTGGAGCAGGAGGCCCATGATCAGGTAGAACATCAATCCGTTCAACAGCGGACCCAATACGAGCCACACACGGCCAAGTCGATCCTGTTCATTACCCGTTTGCACGCGAGACCGCGCGTCGTAAAGAACGAAGTGTCTGTAATCCCAAAGAGACACGAGGTAGTCCAAAAACGCCGGCCGGGCCCCGACTCGGTCGAGGTCCCGGAGGCTTACGGACGTGGCTACGAGCGTGGGTTGCGGCTGCTGGGCCTTACCCTGTGTCTTGGCGCTCATACGCGTTCCTCCGTCAGTTGATCGTAAGCCGAGGCCAATGAGTGCGCATTGGCCTTCCAGGTGCGGTTTCGTAGGGCTTCCCGCCGTCCTGCCTTGCCCATCTGCATTCTCAGTTCGCTGGACAAAAGCAACCTATCTAGTTTAGCCGCCAAATCCGCCGCGTTTTCCGGTTCCGCCAGGAGTCCCGTCCGGCCGTCCTTGACGATTTCAGCTAAGGCGGGGAGGCGGCTCGCCACCACCGGTCGACTGGAAGCCATGGCTTCCACCGGCTTCAGCGGCGTAACGTGACGCGTGACCTGCTGGTCTTTTCGCGGCACCACAAAGACATCCAAGGCTTGGTGATACAAGTGAGCCTGTGCACGGGAAACACGCCCCGTAAACATAGCCCTCTCCCCGAGCCCCAGATCCATGGCGCGCTGCCGCAGGCTGGCTCCGGCCACGCCGTCCCCTACGATCAACACGCGGAGTTCCGGGTGCTGTGGTGACAGGAGCGCCGCGGATTCCAGCAGCGTGCCGAGACCTTCATAGTCAACCAGGCTGCTGACAGTTCCAATCCATTGTCCCTCTGCCGGAAGGCCGAGTTGGGCTCGGGCTGATGCTGGGCTGCCGGGTTCCTCAAGGAAAACGCCGCCCACGCCGTTGGGACAGAGTATGAGTTTCCTGGGGTCTGTCCCCTGCTGCACTATGCTTTGCCGCATCTGTTCACCAAGCGTCACAACCAGATCCGCACGGTCCATCGCCTCCGCTTCCCGTTCGCGGAAGAGCCTGTAGCGCTCACTGTCCACTGCCTCATCACCGCGCGTCGCGGCCCACGTGTCGGCCAGTTGTCCCCGCACTTCGTACACCCATGGCACTCCAATGGCCTCCGCGACGGCCGCTGTGACTAGGGCATTTGAAAAAGGTGTTGTGGTGTGAAGCACCGACGGACGGACTTTCAGGGCAAGCCTCAGGGTGAGTTCGGCTTGCTGTTGGAGCCTGTTCTTCATGCCGCCGCGTAACACGCCAGGAACCAAGCGGTGGTACGGGATGCCATCAACTAAGTCACGATCGGAGGCCAGAATTTTACCCACCTGGACCGGATACCCCAGCCGGGTGACAGCCTCTACGCTCCAGCCCGCGGCAGCATGGGACAGCAGCATGGAGTGGGTTCGCTGCGCGTAGCCGCTCCCGGTGTGAGGCAGGGAGTTGGTGAGGACGTGAAGCACCGTGTTTGAGCGTGGCACGAAAGGGTGCCTGGCAAGCGCCGGGCAGTAACCCTGAAAGACCTCAAGTTCGGACTTCAGACGTTGCAGTTGTCCGGTTGGGACCGGTGCAAACTTCAGTACATCGACGGCTCCGGTCATGTCACCGTCGAACCACTTGCGCCTTGCGGCTAACGCTGCAAACCGGGAAGCGCCTGCCGCCAGCGGTGCGAGGAGATCCACAAGGTCCGTCCGGCCGGCCACCAGAGCAATGTCAGCCAAAAGTCGGCTTCTGTTGGCGCCCACACCGATCCAGCTGGCTAAGCGGATTCGGCGCTCCACATCTCCAATGTCACCGCGCACCAGGCTCCCCATGGCCGGGACAGGGGATGTTGACGTCGAGGGGAAGAAATTCACTGCAAGCGAGCCCAATTCGTGCCTAAACGCATTCGGCAGCCGCTGGGCGATCTGGAGGGCAAGGAGCGCGGGGTCGTCGCTCAGATGCTCTGCAACGGTAGCCGCAGCTAACCGCAGGTTTTTCAATTGCTGAAACATCTGGCTACCGGAGCGCCGTTCTGTTCACGACGTCATGAACGAGCTCCATGTAGTGCCTGGCAGATGTCAACAATTCCGCATTCTGTTGCACCCAATCGCGGCCGCTCCGTCCAACGTCCAGCCTGCTTCTGTCGCGCACGAGATCATGCCACAGGGCGGCGACTGCCTCGGGACTGCAGGCTACCAGGTCGCCGGCTCCGGAATCTTCGATGATGTGGGCCGCTTCTCCTTTTACTACGGCCGTCACATGCCTCCCCACAGCCAGAACCTCATAGGTCTTTGACGGAATTGTTGTGTCGAACGACTTCCAATCGTCGCGCAACGCCACGATGCAGGAGTCCGCGCGCTGGTACTGCTCCACGACGTCTGCCCTCTTTACGGGGGGGTAGAAAGTTACCGGAGCCTGGAGCCGTGCGGCAAGCTGCTGCAGCTGCGACCGAACCACGCCATAGCCCACCATGTGCAAATGCATCGCGTCACCGACTAGGGCTGCAGCCTGCACCATGACATCCAGCCTTTGACTCTCACCATGATTGCCTAGATACAGAACGTCCAAACGCGCTTTCTTGGCTGGCGGAGGATCCAAATGCGGGATGGTCGAAAGATCCAGGGCGTTAGGAACAGTTGCAACGTGCTGAATTCCACGCCGCAGCAATGTCTTCGCAAACCCGTGCGTGACGGTAATCACCAGGTCAGCTTTGCGCTGCACGAACTCCACCGCGCGTTCGGCCGTGCTCTTGACGGGGCCCTGAACAAGACGAGCGTCGCGGGCCAGGTCCGGCCATGCGTCCCTCATCTCCACGATGAGGGGCACCCTGCGGAGCCTGGATACCACGTAACCCGCTGCAAGTATGGGCAGGCTCGGTGCGGTTACGATGACTACCTCGGGGCGCGGTTCCATCATGGCGGCAGGAACGGTCATTACTGCCGTGTAGAGATGATCGATGAACCGTCCCAGCCGCGTTTCGGCGTGGCGCAAGTACGGCACGCGCCTGATGCGCTCGCCGTGTTGTCCCTTCTGAACAGCGAAAGGGTAGCCAGCTTCGGCACGTTTCTCCTTGCGGCGCCCGTGCGGGAAGTGCGAAATGGGGGTTACGACGCCCACTTCCCAACCGGCGGACTGAAATTCTCTAACCAGTCCGCTCCATCGGCGCTGTGGGGGGCTCTGGTCCGGCCAGTAGCTGTGGACAAGTAGTGAAATGCGGTGCGCAACGGCCGGCCGTTCGCCGAGGGTGGAGCCTTTCATCCGCCTTACTTACGCGACCGGCTGGGCGTCCTGAGACTCCTCGCCCCCATGAAGCGGAAGTAGGCCACACCTGCCGCGACCAATGCAAGCACGGTCATCAACTGAACAATAAAAGGGCTGCCTGTGGCTACCGCGACGGCTGCCTGGATCTGGGTTTCCGCTATACCAGGAAGTCCCTTCGAGGCCAGCGGCGGAGAGGTAGCCACGGCCGAAGGGGACACTGCCCCGGAGGTGGGCCGTGCCGTCATCGGGCTGGCGGCGGCACCTCTGGAGTTTTCCAACGGGGAGGCGCCCGGCTGATCCGAAAGCGCTTCAATTGCGTCAATAGCTTGCGCCAGCGCCGTAGGTTCCTGAATCGGAGCAGGAGTCGATACGGCACCGGGAGCGGACGGCCGGAGGGGGATTGAAATCACCGGCGCGGGCGCTACGCGAACGGGCGCCGGGGCAGGAACGGGTACGGCCGGTACTGGCGCAGGCACAACGGGCACAGGGACCACCGGAGCGGGCACTGCCGGAACCGGGACAGGTTGAACAGGAACAGGCGCTGGGTAAACGGGAGCAGGCACCTGCTCAACGGGAACAGGAGGAGGCTCAACCGGCAAAGGAATCGGCTCAGGTGGAACAGGAACGGGATCCGCAGGAGCAGGATCCACCGGCGCGGGCTCAGGCTGCGGTTCTTGCGGACCGGGCTCCGTGACAACTACGCCGGGATCGGTTGCTTCGTCGCCAAGAGCTGCGCCGCCCGTTACCAGAAGGCAGGAAGCAACCAGTAAGCCGCCCATGACTGTTTGACTTGCTTTGATCAAGCCGCTCTTGATCGCTCTCAAGTGTGCCCCCCAATGCTGCGAGTTCGCGTTGCCCTATGCCCAGACTGACCCGGCTGCGGGAACACGTCCTTAACAGTATAACGAAGTTCAGCAACGGCAACGTGCGAGGCGAAAAGGAGGCCAACCACAGTCGCTCTGAATGTCCGCAGCAGAACGTCCCTGCCATGCGCACCGAGATAGGCTGGGAAGATGCATGGACTTCGGACGCCTTCGCACCTTCTTTGGTTGTCGGCGTCAGCCACCCTGATATTAACGGCCTGCGCGCCGACCGTCGACGTGACGCCCGCATCCGATGCAGCCAACCCTGCTTGCGCCCCGATGATGGTGGCGCTGCCCGATGCCCTGGGGGACGCGCATCTCCGCAAGACAAACAGCCAGGCGACAGCGGCGTGGGGCGATCCGTCATTGGTCATTCTGCGATGCGGGGTGAACGTCCCGGGACCCACCACCGACAGATGCGTCAGTGTTAACGACGTGGACTGGGTAATCAAGGAGGGCGATCCTGTCTGGACCCTAACTACTTTCGGTAGGAACCCGGCCACCGAGCTTCTGCTGGATCCGGACAAGATCAGCTCCGCCACCGTCCTGGCAGATTTGTCAGGAGCCGCAGCGAAAGTCAAGGCGGACCGCAAGTGCGTCGGCCAAGAGGATCTTCAGGGACTGCCCACCAGCAAGTAGGGGGACTCGAACAAAATGCTACGAAGTTCCGGCAAACCCGGCACCCTGCAGATACGTTCCGAGAGTGTCCTTCCTCAAAGCCTCACCAATACTGGAAATTGCACTGTCATCACGGACGACGATGGACTGGCCGTCGGACGAAGTCCCAGTGCCCAGCGTTGGCAGCGTGAAACTCACCACGTTGTTGGCCCGAACGCTCCGCAGTTCCACGCCGAGCCCTGCAGCCGTGGCGCCATCAAGGGACTCGTCCACGCTGATGTACGGCGAAACCTTGTCCACGAGGTTGTTAATCGTGACAGGATTAGTCAGCGTCCCGGTGGTCAGGAACCGCGACATCAGGCCTTTGAGGAACACCTGTTGGTTCTTGACGCGTTGGTAGTCCCCGTCGCTGAAGGCCTTGCGTTCACGGACAAAAGCGAGGGCCTGCTCACCCGAAAGCTCCTGCTTACCGGCAGGAAATGAGAATTGCTTGGTATTGAAGGCGACTGGGACATTCACCTGGACGCCGCCCAAGGCATCCGTCATCGCCTTGAAACCTTCAAAGTCAACGACAGCCACGTGGTCGAGCCGGGTATCGAACATCCCCTCGAGCGTCTGAACCACCAGTGGAATGCCACCCAAAGCCATGGCTGCGTTCATCTTCGCCTGCCCGTGCCCCGGAATGTCCACCCACGTGTCACGCATGATGGACATCATGTAGATGTTCTTCCGGTCACTCGGAATGTGCAGCCACATCATCGTGTCCGAACGTTGGTCGCTGGCCGCGCCCGCCCCGGCAGTGTCAACCGATGCCGCGCGGCTGTCGCTTCCGAGCAGCAGGATGTTCGTGGCGGCAGGACCGCTGGCCTGGGCCTTTTCCGGCCGGGCAGAGTCGTCTGGAAAGACTTGCTCGATCTTCTGCGACTTGGAGTTGAAGCTGTTTGCAAGATTGAAAACAAATGCGCCCGCTCCCACTGCCACCGCAAGGAAAAGCGCCAAGGCCCCCAGCAGAACGTTACGGGCCACACGCCTCTGTTTCGCCTTCGGCGGTTGCTGGGGCTCTTCGCCTGCAAGCTCTTCGGTTTCATAAAGCATGTCTGTGTCCCAACGATAAAGCAGCTGACAATACGGCCGTGGTCCAGTATGGCACGGCAAAATGCTCCCCTTGCGGCCGACGGCGCCAACCGCAGGAGCGGGTGCCGGAACCTAGCGCAGGCCGGTCTTGCGGGTCAGCGCCAGGTGGATCAGCTCGTCAATCAGTTCCGGATAGCTCAGTCCGGTGGCCGCCCACATCTGCGGGTACATGCTCTTCGGCGTGAACCCGGGCATGGTGTTGATCTCGTTGATGATGAGGTCCCCGTCCGGCGTATAGAAGAAGTCGACGCGGCTCAGGCCCTCCGCCCCCACAGAATCGAACGCCGCGGCAGCAAGCTCGCGGACGCGCGCAATCGCTTCCTCGGGCATGTCGGCGGGGCAGCTCAGGGCTGCCGCGTCATCGACGTACTTGGCCTGGAAGTCATAGAACTCGTGCTCGCCGGCGGCCACGGAGATCTCGCCGGGCAGGGACGTGCGGGGGGCGTTGCCGCCGCGGCCCTCGAGCACGGCACATTCGATTTCCCGGCCCACGATGCCGGCCTCGATCACCAGCTTCGGATCATGTTCACGGGCCGCCTCGATGGCGGCGTCCAGGCCGTCAAGCGAGTCCACCTTGGAGATGCCCATCGAGGATCCGGCCCGGGCGGGCTTGACGAACACCGGGAAGCCCAGCACGTCGACCTGTTTGCGGACAGATTCGGGGTCGTTGCGCCACTGCCGGTCGGTCACCGCGATGTATGGGCCCACCTTCAGTCCGGCGGCCTCGAAGACCACCTTCATGAAGTGCTTGTCCAGGCCTACCGCCGAGGCCAGGACGCCGGCGCCGACGTAACGGGTGTCGGAGAGTTCCAGGAGCCCCTGGATGGTGCCGTCCTCGCCGAAGGGCCCGTGCAGCAGGGGGAACACCACGTCCACGGTGCCAAGTTCCTGCGGCACCTCGTTGGGGGCCGTGACGATGAGCTGGTGCTCCCCGCCGATCTCCGTGAGGCTTACAGTCTGGGCCGACGGCGGAACCTCGGGAAGCGAGGTGGCGGAGAGTGACCACTGGGTCGTGTCCCCGGACGCGAGCACCCACTGGCCGGACTTGGCAATGCCGATGGGAACGACGTCGTACTTGTTCCGGTCGATGGCCCCCAGCACCCCGGCGGCGGTCACGCAACTGACGGCGTGCTCGCTGGAGCGGCCGCCAAAGAGGACGGCCACCCGCGGCTTGTGAGGGGTTGTCTGGCTCTCGTTGGTCTTGTCCGCTGCGGTCAAGTTTTCTTCCGACACTGTCAGTAATCGCCTTCGGCTTTAAGTTCCCGGGACAGCAGCAGCGGCCCGAGTTGGTCAACGGACAATTTTCCGGCGAGGACCGCGACGACGGCCGCCGTGATGGGCATTTCGACGCCGAGCTTGCCGGCCAGTTCGTGGACTGCCTGGCCGGACTTGATGCCCTCGGCCGTCTGGGTCATTTTCTGGGTGACCTCGTCCAGCGTGAGCCCCTGTCCCAGCAGGCGGCCGGCGGTGTGGTTCCGGGACAGCGGTGACGAGCACGTAGCCACCAGGTCCCCGAGGCCGGCCAGGCCGGCCATGGTGTGGGCTTTGCCGCCGAGTGCCAGGGCCAGCCGGGAGGTTTCAGCCAGGCCGCGGGTAATCACGGAAGCCTTGGTGTTGTCCCCCATCTGCTTTCCCTCGCAGATGCCCACGGCCAGCGCGATGACGTTCTTGACGATGCCGCCGATCTCGACGCCGACGATGTCAGAGGTGGTGTAGGGACGGAAGTACGGGGCGGTGCAGCTTCTGGCGATCCAGCCGGCGGCGGCGGAATCGGCACAGGCAACCACCGAGGCCGTGGGCTCCTCCCGGGCGATCTCCATGGCCAGGTTGGGGCCGGATACTACGGCGATGCGGTCGGCTGGGATGTCCAGTTCCTCGGCGATGACCTCGCTCATCCGTGCGTCCGAGCCCAGTTCGAGGCCCTTCATCAGGGACACCACGAGCGCGTCGGGCCCGATCAGGGGCTTCCACTTGCGCAGCTGCAGGCGCAGCGACTGTGCGGGCACCGCAAGGACCACCAGATCAGCTCCGGACAGCACGTCCGCCACGTCGGTGGACGCGGTGATGCTCGGCGGAAGGTCGATGTCGGCGAGGTACTGGGGGTTGCGGTGGTTGCCGTTGATCTCGGCCACGACTTCTTCCCGGCGTCCCCAGACCCGGATGCTGCGGTCAACGCCTGAGGCGGTGGCGGCGTCGGCGAGGGTTTTCGCGAACGTGGTCCCCCACGAACCGGCACCCAAAACTGCCACGGACACGGCAGAGCCGGGCCGGGCAGACACAGGGGTCATTTCCCGCCCCGCTCAACATCGCGGCCGTGCTTCGTCTGGTTGTGGGCGGTCGGGTCCCAGCGCCGGGCCGGCGGCTGCTCCCCGCGGAGTTCGGCCAGGAGTCCGGTCACGGCATCCATGATGACCTCCGTGGCTTCCGCCAAGGTGGCCCTGTCCCGGGACCGGCCCGCGAAGCGCGAGAGGTCAACGGGGTCGCCGACCAGGATCCTGGACGTCTTGCGCGGGAACAGGTGGAACCGCTTGGCGTAGCGGGGAAAGAGCTCGTGCGCTCCCCAGTGTGCCACCGGAACCACCGGGATGCCGGCCTCGAGGGCCAGGCGGGCGGCGCCGGTGTGGCCCTTCATCGGCCACAGGTGGGGGTCGCGGGTCAGCGTGCCCTCCGGGTAGATGATGATCGCTCCGCCCTCAGCCACAACCTCCTGGGCGAGCTGCAGCGAGCGGTTAGCCCCCGCCGTCGAGCGTTCCACCGGAATCTGCTTGGTGGCACGCAGCACGGCACCCACGACCGGGACCTTGAAGAGGCCCGACTTCGCCAGGAAGTGCGGGGCGCGCTTGTTGCTGTACAGCATGTGCCCGATCACGAGGGGGTCGATCTCGGTGCAGTGGTTGGGCACGGCGATGAAGCCGCCCGCGGGAAGCTTGTCCGTGCCCTCCCATTTTTTGTTCATGATCAGGTTCAGGACCGGCCGGACAATGCCGGCGATTATCACGAACGTTGTGTGGCTTTTGGCCGATTCTTTCACCGGGCCCCCGCTACTTCGCCGACGAGATGTCGAAGTCGGCGCCGAGCCCGGCCAGCTTTTCGGTAAACCGCTCGTAGCCGCGGTTGATGATGTCGATTCCAGTCACCCGCGAGGTGCCCGTGGCGGCCAATGCGGCGATCAGGTGGCTGAAGCCGCCGCGGAGGTCCGGCACGTCGATGTCGGTTCCCTTGAGCTGCGTGGGGCCCGAGATGACGGCGGAATGCAGGAAGTTCCGCTGCCCGAAGCGGCACGGCACGCTGCCCAGGCATTCCCGGTGCACCTGGATGCTGGCACCCATGCGGATGAGGGCGTCGGTGAAGCCGAAGCGGTTCTCGTAGACGGTCTCGTGCACGATGGACACGCCTTCGGCCTGGGTCAGGGCCACCACGAGGGGCTGCTGCCAGTCGGTCATGAAGCCCGGGTGGACGTCGGTTTCGAGGACGAGGGGGCTGAGCTTGCCGCCGCGGTGGTAGAAGCGGATGCCGTCCTCGCCGATGTCCATGCCGCCGCCCACCTTGCGGAAGGTGTTCAGGAAGGTCATCATGTCCCGCTGCGAGGCGCCCTCAACGAAGATGTCGCCGCGCGTCACCAGTGCCGCGGAAGCCCACGAGGCCGACTCGTTGCGGTCCGACAGGGCCCGGTGGTTGTAGCCGCCCAGGTCGCGGACGCCCTCGATGCGGATGGTGCGGTCCGTCTGGACGCTGATGATGGCGCCCATCTTCTGCAGCACGGCGATGAGGTCGACGATTTCGGGTTCGGTGGCGGCACCGGAGAGTTCGGTGATGCCTTCGGCGCGGGTTGCGCTCAGGAGGACCTGTTCCGTAGCTCCGACGGAGGGGTACGGCAGGGAGATCTTGGCCCCGTGCAGCCCCTTGGGCGCGGAAATGTGGATGCCGCCCGGGCGCTTCTCGACGACGGCACCGAACTGCCGCAGCACGTTCAGGTGGTAGTCGATGGGCCGGTCACCGATCTTGCAGCCGCCCAGGTCCGGGATGAAGGCCTCGCCGATCGCGTGGATCAGGGGACCACAGAGCAGAATGGGAATCCGGGAGTCACCGGCGTGTGCGTCGATGGCCGTGCTCGGCGCTGTCTTGGCCGCCTTGGGATCCAGGGTCAGGTCTCCGGTGACGGGGTCCTTCTCGACGGTCACGCCGTGCAGCTGGAGCAGGCTGGTGACCACCTCGACGTCCTTGATTTCCGGAACGTTGCGCAGCACAGAGGGCTCGTTGCCCAGCAGGGCGGCCACCATGGCCTTGGGCACAAGGTTCTTGGCACCGCGGACGCTGACACGGCCAGTTAGCGGGACGCCTCCGCGAATTGTCAGAACACTACTCATTTACCGGTTTCCTCACGACTACTCGCCCCCCAAATCCTTACAAAGGCACCAGCTAAGCATAGGAGTTTGCGTTACCGAACCGAAATACGTGCCTCACGCACTGACTGGGCGATGTGGCAAGAAAGCCCTCCTGGGGGCTCGGCTGCTGCATTCACCGCGCTCCGGATCTGCGCCGCGATCCAGGTGATTTCCTCGTGCGGCAAGCGATCCGGAGCGTTGAGACAGGACCCTGCGTAGCCGAGCCCCTCGGGCAGGGCCAGGACCCTGAAGCCAAGACTTCGGATATGGGCGCTGCACTCTCCTAGGTAGGCGTCCAACTCCCGGGTGTTTGCGAGGCGGAGCTCCTCTGCGGGATGCCCAGCCTGTATCTTGCCGGCGCGTGGTGCGTTGATGACGACAGTCTTCTCCATCAGCCCCAACGCCGTAAGGGCCTTGAACAAGCGGTTTGCCGAGGACTCCCAAAGGGTCCAATGGCGCTCGGTTGCCGCGTTGATGACCCGCCTTCGGCCCTGCACCAAGGCCAGCAGCCCTGAGCTAATGAGCTCAGAGGAATAGGTCACGTAACTTCCGTCTGGGAGCGCAACCACACCCATCGATTCGTCGTTCAGGTCCAGGACGAGGAC
Source organism: Arthrobacter globiformis (assembly GCF_030817195.1). Classification (NCBI taxonomy): domain Bacteria; kingdom Bacillati; phylum Actinomycetota; class Actinomycetes; order Micrococcales; family Micrococcaceae; genus Arthrobacter; species Arthrobacter globiformis. The sequence goes on from NZ_JAUSYZ010000001.1 coordinate 3,630,303, forward strand.
ATCCAGGTCTGCCGCATGCCGCCGCACGTGCGGCAGGAGGCTGGACTTGATATCGCCGGCCAACGACCGAGCCGTCAAGGCCGAAGTGGGCGGCTCACCTTGCAGCAGCTGGGTCGGCTTAGACAGGGCGCTGATCATCGACTGACCTGTGACGCAACCAATCACATGGTGTTCATCGCCGATCTCTTGGCACGCATCCCGCACCACGGAGCTGCCATAGACCATAACGTTTTTCCGCACCAGAGAACCTTAACAGAATCCGTCTTCAGCAGGCCTTACGGATCCGGCCAGGACGTTCAGACTCTGCCGTGACCAAGCCCGCCTAGGAGGTCCTGGCCGGCAGCGTAAGCGGTTTGAAGGACGGCCGCGTGGCTTCGTACGCCGTGATGTCCTCTTCGTGCTGCAGGGTCAGCCCGATGTCATCGAGGCCCTCGAGCAGGCGCCAGCGTGTGTAGTCGTCGATCTCGAACGGTGCAACCACGTTGCCGCAGATCACAGTCTTGGAGGCGAGGTCAACGGTCACCTCGGTCCCGGGCGCGTTCTCGAGCGCCTTCCAAATGAGCTCGATGTCATCCTGGGCAACCTGGGCGGCAAGGAGTCCCTGCTTGCCCGAGTTGCCACGGAAGATGTCGGCGAACCGGGAGGAGAGCACGGCGCGGAAGCCGTAGTCCTTGAGCGCCCAGACGGCGTGCTCGCGGGACGAACCGGTGCCGAAGTCCGGGCCGGCCACCAGCACGGATCCGGCGTTGAACGGCTCCTGGTTCAGGATGAAGGAAGGGTCCTTGCGCCACGCTGAGAACAGCGCGTCTTCAAAGCCGGTGCGGGTGATGCGCTTGAGGTACACGGCCGGGATGATCTGGTCCGTATCAACGTTGCTCTGGCGCAGCGGAACGCCAATGCCGGTGTGGGTGGTGAACTTTTCCATGGCGTCTTCCTAGGCGGCGTCGGTGGTGAGGGCTGCGGATTCCGGTGCCGGGTCAAGGTCCGACGGCGAACTCAGCGTTCCGCGGACGGCCGTGGCGGCTGCAACTACCGGTGAAACGAGGTGCGTGCGGCCGCCCTTGCCCTGCCGGCCTTCGAAGTTGCGGTTGGACGTGGACGCGCACCGCTCCCCCGGCTCCAGCTGGTCCGGGTTCATGCCCAGACACATGGAGCAGCCGGCGAAGCGCCATTCAGCACCAAAGTCCTTGAAGACCCTGTCCAGGCCCTCAGCCTCGGCCTCGAGGCGCACCCGGGCCGAGCCGGGGACCACCAGCATCCGGACCTTCGGGTCCTTCTCGCGGCCGCGGATGATGTCCGCCGCCGCCCGCAGGTCCTCGATCCGAGAGTTGGTGCAGGAGCCCAGGAAGACGGTGTCCACCCGGATGTCCTTCATGGGCGTTCCGGCTTCCAGACCCATGTACTGCAGGGCGCGTTCCGCCGCGGCCTTGGCGTTCTCGTCGCCGAAGTCTTCCGGGGACGGCACCTTGGCCGACAGTGAGACCCCCTGGCCCGGGTTGGTGCCCCACGTGACGAACGGCTCCAGGGTGTTGGCGTCCAGGTCGACCTGGGCGTCAAAAACGGCGTCGTCATCGGTGCGCAGCGTGTTCCAGTATTCGACGGCGGCGTCCCACTCGGCGCCCTGCGGCGCGTGCGGGCGGCCGTTCATGTAGGCGTAAGTGGTCTCGTCCGGAGCCACCATGCCGGCGCGGGCGCCTGCTTCGATGGACATGTTGCAGATGGTCATCCGGGCGTCCATGGACAGCGCGCGGATGGCCGAGCCACGGTACTCCAGGACGTAACCCTGGCCGCCGCCGGTGCCGATCTTGGCGATGACGGCAAGGATAATGTCCTTGGCGGTCACGCCGGGGCGCAGGGTGCCCTCGACGTTGATGGCCATGGTCTTGAAGGGCTTGAGGGACAGCGTTTGGGTGGCCATGACGTGCTCCACCTCGGACGTGCCGATGCCCATGGCCAGCGCACCGAACGCGCCGTGGGTGGAGGTGTGCGAGTCGCCGCAGACCACGGTCATGCCGGGCTGGGTCAGCCCCAGCTGCGGACCCACGACGTGCACGATGCCCTGCTCGGCGTCACCGAGCGGGTGCAGGCGGACGCCGAACTCCTCGCAGTTGTTGCGCAGGGTCTGGATCTGGGTCCGGCTGGTAAGGTCGGCGATCGGCTTGTCGATGTCCAGCGTCGGGGTGTTGTGGTCCTCGGTGGCGATGGTGAGGTCCGGGCGGCGCAGCTTGCGGCCGGCCAGGCGGAGACCCTCGAATGCCTGCGGGGAGGTCACCTCATGGACGAGGTGCAGGTCGATGTACAGAAGGTCAGGCTGGGCGTTGGCGCCTTCGCCGTCGCCTTTGCGCACCACGTGCGCATCCCAGACTTTCTCGGCCAATGTTTTGGCCATGGCCATCTCCCTTCGAAGCTGTTTGTTGTTGGTTCCACTGAAACAGCAGACCCTGTAATAAGCCAGTCAAAAGATTTGCATCTCAGATAATGAGACGGCAATATCAGTACATGGACAATTCTAGTGGAGTCGGTGTCATTGATAAAGCAGCACAGGTGCTCGACGCTCTTGAAGCCGGACCCACGACTCTGGCGCAGCTAGTCGCTGCCACGGGACTGGCGCGGCCAACGGTGCACAGGCTGGCGCTGGCGCTGGTCCACCACCGCCTGGTGAGCCGCGATATCCAGGGCCGCTTTGTCCTCGGCAGCCGCCTCGTGGAGCTGGCGTCCGCCGCCGGTGAGGACAGGCTGATCGCCTCCGCCGGGCCGGTCCTCATGCAGCTCCGCGATGCCACCGGCGAAAGCGCCCAGATCTTCCGCCGCCAGGGCGACTGGCGGGTGTGCGTTGCCTCCGCCGAACGGCCGATTGGCCTCCGCGACACCATTCCCGTGGGAACCCAGCTGTCCATGAAGGCCGGCTCTGCCGCCCAGGTGCTGCTCGCCTGGGAGGACCACGACCGCCTGCTGGAGGGCTTGCAGTCGGCGCGCTTCACGCCCACCGTTCTGGCGGGAGTACGACGGCGGGGCTGGGGCCAGAGCCTCGGCGAACGGGAACCTGGGGTCGCCTCAGTCTCGGCACCCGTGCGGGGCCCCTCAGGCCGCGTCATCGCCGCGGTCTCCATCTCCGGCCCGATCGAGCGGCTCACCCGCCAGCCCGGCCGGCTGCACGCGGAGGTTGTGTGCAACGCGGCCCGCGTGCTGACCGAAGCCCTCCGCAAGAATAACGACTAGCATCGCGTCGCCGGGCCCCGGCGCCCAAGTGGGTACCAGATCAGGGCGTTCCCAGCGCTGGGAACGCCCCCTGCTGCTACCCAGTTTTCGTTCTGAGATGGATCTAAAAAACTTTCAGACCTCGCCCACATCTGGTGCCCGACCTATCCTTTAATGTCAGTGGGCATTGGCAGACTGTGTTCATGGAAGGCAGCCGGATTTCAGCACTGACAGGAGCGGCGCCGCGCGGCCGCGTTGTGCGGTCTGCTGCGGTTCCGGAGTTGGCGGTCCACGGGTTGGCCTACGACGATGACCCCAACTTCGTGCACGCCGACGACGTTTCTCCTGAGGATCCTTTCGCCGACGCCCTGATTGCTGACGATGACTTCCCGAAGGACCCGTTTCCCGAGGCACTGTTTGCTGATGTCCTGTTCAACGGCGGCCGTGCCTCCGGCGGTGGTACACCTTGGCTGAGTATTAGAGACCGGAGCGCGGCAGCAGCTGTCCTTTTGCGGGCCGACCTCACCGCCGACAGTGCCGGGCTGATCGACCAGGTACGCGGCTACGAGGACTTCAAGTGCTGGGCTGCCGGGCAACAGGCGCGGCTTGCGGTTGCCTTCGAGATCCGGCACCGCGAGGAACACGTCGATGATGCGGCGCAGGACGGCCCTGGGCAGGCCAGTCCTAACCCCCTAGCTGCGGAGGATCTGGGCAAGAAACGCCCCAAGGAACACAGCATGGGCGCCGCTGAGCAGATCGCGCTGGCCCGGGGCGAGTCCCCGCACCGCGGCGGCCGGCTGCTCGGCATGTCCAAGGCCCTGGTCAAGGAGATGCCCCACAGCCTGGCCGCCCTGGACACCGGCCAGCTCAATGAAGAGCGCGCCATGTACGTCGTGAAAGAAACAGCGTGCCTGACCGTAGCCGACAGGACCGCCGTCGACGAGGAACTCGCCGCCGACACAGGAACCTTCAACGGCGCCGGAACCCGGACAGTCATTTCCGCAACCCGGGCCGCCGCCACCCGCAGGGACCCCCGTTCCATCGTCCAGCGCGCCAGCCACGCCGCGTCGGAGCGGTCGGTGAGCCTGCGCCCCGCCCCGGACTGCATGACCTACCTGACCGCACTGCTGCCCGCCGACCAGGGCGTCGCCGTGTACGCTGCGCTGACCCGGCACGCCGAGACCCTTAAGTGCGACGGAGATCCGCGTTCCCGGGACCAGATCAAGGCCGACACCCTCGTCGAACGCACCACCGGCACCCCCGGCGGCATCACCGGCATCGAGATCAACCTCGTCATGACCGACCACACCCTCCTCCAAGGCGACAGCGAACCCGCACGCCTCACCGGCTACGGCATCGTCCCCGCCGCCTGGGCACGCAACCTCCTCAGCCAGGAAGAGGCCCAGGGACAAGGAGAGCATGGGCGCCTCCAGCCAGCCCATTCCGGCTCAGGCGCATCCAGCTCAAGCCCTTGCGGGTCAACCACCGGCCAGAAGGATCCGCTGAAGGAACTGAAGATCTGGCTCCGGCGACTGTACGCAGTCCCGGACACGGGTGACCTGGTCGCCATGGACTCGCGACGGCGGCTTTTCCCGGCACCGTTGCGCCGCTTCATCCAGATCCGGGACGAGACCTGCCGCACCCCCTACTGTGACGCCCCGATCCGCCACCACGACCACATCATCCCCTGGCACGACGGCGGTCCAACCAGCGTGGCCAACGGTGCGGGACTGTGCGAGGCCTGCAACCACACCAAAGAACTCCCCGGCTGGAAAGCCCAACCCAGACCAGGCCCAAGGCACACCATAGAACTCACTACACCCACCGGCCACACCTACCGATCCACCGCGCCGCCACTGCCCGGATCCGGGTTGCGTGAAATACGCCATTCCGAACAGTGAGGTGCGGGGCCGTAAAGCGGCTAGGGCGGGCACACCGCTGTCTGCGACTTCTTCGGTTCGCCTGGATCGTTAAGCCAGCGGCAGCGACCGATGAGGCCTTTGTAGTCTGGGCGCATGACCAGCTACGCAGTGTTCCTCCGCGGCATCAATGTGGGCGGCATCAACATCAAGATGGCGGACCTTAAGGAAGCCCTGAAGGCGGGACCGTTCGCCGGAGTGAAGACGCTGCTGGCCAGCGGCAACGTGGTGCTGGCCAGCGATCTCGGCCCTGCCGCCGTCAAGAAGGAATTCGAGGCAACCCTGCGGAAGTCGTTCGGCTACGACGCCTGGGTGGTGGTGCTGACAGCGGACCGCGTAGCCGAGCTCGTGGCCGCGTGCCGCTATCCCGCCGACGACAAGAGCACGCACACATATCTCACCCTGGCCTCGGACACGGCTGCGCTGGATGAGCTGTTCACCACGGGCAAAGCGCTGGACGGCGCGGAGCAGGAGCGGCTGGGTCCTGAGGCCATGGCCTGGCTGGCGCCCGCCGGCGGTACTCTCGAAAGCCCGTTCAGCAAACTGTCCGCCAAGCCGAAGTACAAGGCCTCCACCACCACACGAAACCTCCGCACCATGATCAAGGTCCGGGACGCCGCCGCAGCCCTGGAGGCTGCAGCCGGCTGACGGGCCGGAGGACCACCCTGTGACGAGGACCGGCAGCTGCGGTGCACCAAGAACTATCCTGCGGCGGCCCGCAGCGCCGCGTTGAACGACTCCAGGCGACGGACCTCCGCCTCCACCGGTTCCACCACAAGCCGGCCCGCCACCTCTGCCACGGCAGCGTTGAGCCGTTTCCTGGCCCTCGCACCGCGGCGGCGCGCCACGCCGGCAGAGATGAATTTGGCCGTCACGGCGAGCAGGATCCCAAGCGCAGCTCCGCCGGCAATCAGCAGGGTGGGCACCGGCCAGCCTTCCACCCGGGGCACCTCCGGAACGGGCAGCTGCAGGTAACCGAGCCCGGCCAGCACACCAAGCCACCCCAGCCCTGCCACGGCGGCGAGCAGCGCCAGCCATTGCACAACGTTGAACGCACCCCACCACCAGGACTTCCGGCCCGCAGCGAGGTCCGTCCTGGCAATGGTCTGGTCAAGGGCATCAGGCAGCCGGTCCCTCCCCGTCCGGGCCGCGGCGCGGATTGATGCCTGCCAGGGCCCGGGGGCACCGTCACTGGCGGCGTCTGCAAACTGGCGGACCGCAGCATCGCTCCGCGCACGCTCCGGGGCTCCCGCCGGCGGCAGCGACGTCCGGTTCACCTCGGCGCTGGCATTGCGTCGCAGGTTGAGCCGGCGGAGCGGATCTGGCCTGAAGCGGACCAGCCACCGCGTCACCGGCCAGCCGGTGCGCCGGGTGGACTCGATCCGGTAGGACGCGGACACCGCATCGGCCACCAGGGGCACGTTGGCCGCCGTCGCCAGTTCATTGGCAAGCCGCCCTATGGTCCCGCCCTTCACGCCGGCGGCTTCCCCGCGGCCCGACACTTCCTCCAGCTGCGCCGCCGCCTTGGTCACGTCCGCGGACAGCCGCAGCGACTGCGCCTCCCGCTGCGAAACCACGCGGCGGATGGCAGCCCGGACACCGTCCACTCCCGCTCCCGTCAGCGCGGACGCCGCCAGAAGCTGCACCTTGCCCAGTCCGTCGCGGGCCAGGATCCCCCGTAGCGACTCCAGCACGGGCTCCACATCCCCTGCCGGCAGCCTGTCCACCTGGTTGAGCACCACCAGCGTGACGGCCCCGTGTAACGCCAGCGGAGCCAGGAAGCCGTTATGGACGGCGTCGTCGGCATACTTTTGAGGGTCCAGTACCCAGACCAGGACGTCCACCATCCCCACCAGCCGCTGCACGATCTCCCGGTTCGCGGTGCGGGTTGAATCGAAGTCGGGCAGATCCAGCAGGATCAGCCCGGTATCCTCGTCGGCAAACCCGTCCACGGGATCTGCGAGGTGGCGGGCGCGGACATCCAGCCAGTCCAACAGCGGCTCGCTGCCGTCGGCTCCCCACACACTCGCCAAAGGTTCGGATGTCGTGGGCCGGCGTGCCGCCGCCGTCGCGATTTCGGCGCCGTTCACGGCATTGAACAGGGTGGATTTTCCGCTTCCGGTCGCCCCGAAGAAGCCCACCACCGTGTGGTCGGCCGAGAGCGCCCGCCGCGACCGGGCACGTTCCAGGACCCCGAGCACGTCCTCGAGGGCGGCGTCGGGAAGCACCCCCTCGGCCAGCTCCCGGGCCCTGCCCAAAGCTTCGAGGCGGCCTTGCAGCCGCATCTCTTCCTTCGCCCTGCCCCGGCGGTTCACGTGGCGTCCGCCAGCCGCGCGAGTGCCTGCGCATGTTTGGCGAGCCCGGCCGCGGCCTGCCCGGCTTCCGGTTCCAGCCGGTCCAGGAAGCGCTCCTGCTCGGCCGCCAGCAGGCTTCGGCACCTGCCGGCCAAATCGTCATGGGCGGTACGGGCGAGCCGGCGTACGGCGTCCTCGCCAAAGACTGCTTCGAGCAGTTTCTGGCCCACGACGGCGGTCCCTCCGGCCACGCCGATCTCAAGGCCGGTCAACCCCGCAGTCATGGAGAAAACCACAATCATCAGTGCGGCGCCGAGGCCGTTGATGCCGAAGGAGAGCCACCGTGCCTGGGTTCGCTTGTCCTGCCCTTCGGTCCTGATCAGTTCCATGAGGCCAGCCTGCCAGTCGCGTATCTCCGCCGCCACGCGGTCCCCAAAGCCGGGGCTCGCTCCCGAGAGGTCGTCCGTGCCCAGGAGCTGCCGGCCTGCCGGATCCGAGCGCCAGCGCTGGTCTGCGTCCTCTGCCGCCTTGGCAGCCTCATCCAGGATGACGGCCTGGAGCCCGGTTTCAATGGCGGTTTCCACTTTCACTGCGGGCGCAGGCTCGCCCCGGAAGAATGCCCCCAGCCGGTCGCGGAACCGCCCCACGTTCTGCTCCAGGCTCCGGAAGAACTCACCCGTTCCCACAAAGTCCTGCCAGCGGGCCAGGACCTCGCCACGCAGGAGGGCACCGTCCTTGGTGGCATCGATTATCCGGGTACCCGCGTCCTGGTAGGCGGCCCGTACGTCATCGCCCAACAGGGTGGCCGCGCGGCCCTGCTCCTTGGCAGCGTCGACTATGCGTCCCATGCGTTGGCCAAGTTCCCGCACGGCGCCGTGCAGTGTCCGCCTTACGATGTCGGCGCGGGCGGCAGCGTCGTCGGCAAGGCCGCGGAGCCAGGCTTTTAGGGGTTCCACGGTTTCCGCAGGCAGCATCCCGGAGCTGCCCAGGGCAACTTCCGGGATGACGAACAGGTGGGCGGCACCGAGGCCTTCCCTTGCCAGCATGCTGCGCAGATCCTCGCTCACTTCGGCTTCCGCCGCCGGGGGCACGCGGTCGAGGACCACCGCCACCATGATGTCCCTCGACGCCGCGTTCAGCAGAAGCTTCCAGGGAACGGCGTCAGCGTAGCGGTTGGCGGTTGTCACAAAGATCCAAAGGTCCGCTGCCGCCAGCAGCTGCCCGGCGAGCCTGCGGTTCTCGTCGGAGATGGAGTCCACGTCCGGAGCGTCAAGCAGTGCGATGCCCTCGGGCACGGCCGGATCGCCCACGAGGACCAGTGACGAGACGGGCGCGGTGTCCGTTGACGTTCCGGGTGGACCGCCGGGCGCAGGCGTGACCCCGGCCGGGACGACGGTTCCGCGGATCCGGCTCAGGCCGGGCAGAACCCGCTGGTCATCGAACCAGTCAGCTTCCGAGGGGTGGTGCAGGAGGATGGGCTGGCGCGTGGTGGGCCGGATGGCTCCGGCGCGTGTAACTGCATGGCCGACGAGCGCATTGACGAGCGTCGATTTGCCAGCACCCGTCGAGCCGCCGACGACGGCCAGCAGCGGAGCGTCAAGGCTGCGGTAACGGGGCAGGATGTAGTCATCGAGCTGGGCCACGGAGTTCCGGATCTCCAGCCGCGCCTGGTCAGCCGTCGGCAGGGCCAGTGGCAACGAGACGGTTGCCAAATCGCGGCGGACCTCCTCCAGGAGCCGCACGCCGGCAGACGGCGGTTCGACTTCCTGGCCACTGTATGGCGGGGTCCGGTTGGAGGTCACAGCTTCATCATGCCAGTTCTGGCCCGCGGAGGTGCCGCAACTGCGGTGCCGCTCAGGCTCAGCACTCTGAACGAGCAGAGCCCGCCCAACCTACCCCTGCTTCGAATAAGGAGCGTCATTTTTCGCGCCCAGTGCGTTCGTAACGCCTACGGTGTAGTGGCTCCCCGGCATCAGCGTCGTCCTCCCTGCGTTTGCCGTGACCGACTGCAGGAGCGGGTTCATGCCCTTCTTTTTGCCAGAACCTGGGTCATATCCGGTGGCGGCTACAACCTTGGACTGAACCTTCCCTGCGCCGTTCGTCCACCTCAGCTGAATCTTCGCTCCTCTAAGGTTGAAGCCGGTAACCCTGACCGCACCGGTCTTAGCGTCAAAGAACGTGTCTGTCATCACCGGGGTGTATTCGCCGGCAGCCAGCTGCTGTTCCAAAGGGCGTCCAGTCCCAGCGCACGTGTAGTAGGAATCCCACATGAAGGAGATGACCTTCTGTGGCGGGTTACCGATCTGCTGCAGTTGGCGGTCGATGCGCGTCCGGGTCGTCTGTCCCCTGACGTTGGCGTCACATTTGTTCTTGCCTGTTGCGGGCGCCATTCCTTCCAGGTTGGCCCACAGGACCGCGCCGGTGCCGGCCACCCCTCGGGCCGCGGCAGCAAAGTAATCCCGGTTCGGTGCCAGGTACTTGCTCCCCCAGGTTCCCGCCCCTACCGCTGCCGCTGCGTAGGAATCAACAGGAGCCCGCGACTCGTTGCCGAAGTAGGCTCCCCCTTTCCCCGTGCCCATTCCGTCTTGAACTGCGATAGACAGGGCGACCCCACTGGCGGTCAGTGCAATAGCTCGCATTGCCGCCCGAGCTTCCGCGGGCGTTGTGTGGCCGGCGGCCGCCGTTCTGGCGTCCAGGTAGGGACTGACGACGGCGGCGCGGCCGGGCATGGCTTTCCGGATCGCCTGATTTTGGATCCGGTACAAGGTCAGCACGTCGTTGAAGGTCGGGCTGGTGCTGAGCGGCATCTCCGTCGAGAGGTAAAAACCGGCCAGTGCCGAGACATTGTTGGTCTTCGACTGGTGCTGCAGAAATCTATCCGTGAACTGGCTGAAGGTGACCCGGTAGGAAAGGTCCGGGAGGTAGGACGCGTCCTTGCGGTTGGCCGGGCTGGGCATGCCGGCGTAGAACTTCATCCCGCGCGCCGTTGCCTCGCGGGCCAAGGAACCCGAGGCACTCGCCGAGCCTTTGCTGCCGCCGCTGACAACAACCACGTCGTAGCGGCCGGTAAGCGAGGTGCATCCGGTACCCTCGACCGGCAGAACCAAAACCGTAAAGTACTTCCTGTTGCTGGTGATGACCCGGTCCCGGGGGCACTTCTTGGCATCGATGCCCCAATGGCTGGAGTCCGAGTACGCAAAGACCCGGTTCAGCCGAACACCGGCGGTGGCGGCCTGCACGCAATTGACCGAGCCTATTTTGCAGTCCGCCGGAACGCCCTTCAACGGCACAGGCACCAGCCGGGAGCCGAAGGTGATGACGGTGTCGCCGCCCACCGCATGAATAGCCGACAGCTTTCGCGAGTTTTCGTCATCCTCAACGCTGGCGCGAACGAAGAATCCACTTACGGGAAAGACAGGCGGCTCTTGGGGAGGAGCTGTAGCGGATGGAGTCGGATTGGGCTCCGCGATGTGGCTGGAGGGACCCGGTGAAGACTCTGTCGGACTCGGACTCGGACCATCTAAGCCAGGCACGCATGCGGACACCACAACAGCCATGGTCGCTGCCAGCGCCGCAAGCAGCCCGCGGACCCTGCCTTTTGTGGAACCCGGATGATTCCCTGCTGCTTGGAGCATGCACATCCTCGGCTCCCGTTACTGGCATGATTGAGACAGAGTGGTCCCTCGTTGGCATGGACGCAAGGCCAGCATTAAAAAGAACCGGCCCCGGACTGATGCCCGGAGCCGGTTACTCGTGACCCCAGCGGGATTCGAACCCGCGTTACCGCCGTGAGAGGGCGGCGTACTAGGCCGCTATACGATGGGGCCATGTACTTTCCGATCAGCATTCCTGCCGATCAAGCCAAGATAGTGTTTCACAAACTTGGCGTTGTTCCAAATCGATGAATTTCGATTCGCAACACCTGAAACTCCACGGGAACCCGCGGAAATCAAGCGCTGGGATACCAGGACTCGAACCTAGAATGACGGTACCAGAAACCGTAGTGTTGCCAATTACACCATATCCCATTGACACTTTCGGGCCGGTCGAAAAGGCCTTAACCTTTCCTCCGTGCCCCTCAGCACGAGTAATTACTCTACCCGAGAGTTTTCGTTGGCACAAATCGAGCCAGCAGCACTAGCGACAGAGCCCAGCTGGCACGCCACAGCGGCCCAACACGCGAGAGGTCACTTCTTGGGCTAGCCTCCGACGAGCGGCAACTAATCATTCCATCCGGCGCCCGGAACCCCACCGCCCCTGCACCGTCCTCGCTCCGGATTGCAGGAGATCCTAGGCCAAGTTGGCCCTCCACCCACAGAAGCGATTTTCACCTCGGGCGAACCGAGCGGCGGTGGCCAACCGCCCACTCCTGCGACCCGCACACCGTCACTCGGCTCAAGCAGCAGCGAGTGCCAGGAACCGCCCACGCGTCGTCTCAAGGATCCTCGAATGTCCCGCGCGGAAGACCGGGTACCCGGCACACGGCCAGCGAGGCATGGCGGAATGTCCGTACGACGGTCACGGAAGCGGGGGCCCTGGTGGCATGAGCTTTGCCACTACCACGCCTCAAGCTCATCGCCCGGGGCATGTCACCGTTGGCCGTGGCGCAGCGCTTGGGGCACAAGGATGCCACCGCAACCCTTTGAAGGCGCGCATATTGGCCGGACAACGACGCCCGGGAAGCCGCCATCACGAATGGTTTGGTGCGGTTCGATGCCCTTGATTTGCCCCGTCACCTAGCGTGAAAGCGATGCTGGTGAAGCATATTGCAAAACCCGGCGTATCGGTCAACCCATCCACTCATTATGGCCGTTCGCCCCGTAATTCCCGGCCAGAACGGCGTATTCGCGGGGTTTTCGGCGGTCCCGTTCAGGCCTATTTGATCACACTTAATCGTCTTATGGTGGAGGCAGGTTCAAGGGGTCGTTGCAACACCTGAGTGTTTGGTGGGTGTTGTGGGACGTTTTGGTCGGCCTGAGGTGTTGCGTGAGGTTGGGCGGGTGTTCTGGGAGGCGAGGTCTTCGGGGTTGTCCGATGAGATGGCCGCGGAGGTTGCCGGACTTTCCGTTACGGCGGCACGCGGGATCGTCCGTCAGCATGGTGGGGTGGATCCTTCGATTACGCCCCCGTGCGGGCGGTACCTGTCCTTGATGAGCATGAGCTGATCGCGGTGTGGCGGGCGGAAGGGTGCAGCGTGCGGGAGATCGGCCGTCGTCTGGGCCGGAGCGCGTCCACGATTAGCCGGGAGCTGGGCCGGAACGTCCGCAACGGGGGCCAACGCCCCTATCTTGCGTCCGCGGCCCAGAACCGGGCCCAGAAGCTGGCACGGCGGCCCAAGGCCCGGAAACTGGCATCCAACGAGGCCCTGGCGCTCTACGTTGCCGGGATGCTGACGGCCCGTGAGCGGCTGTCCCCGGAACAGATCAGTGTCCGGCTGCGGATCGATTTCCCCGATGATGAGAGCATGCGCATCAGCCCGGAGACGATCTATCAGTGCATTTACATTCAAGGGCGCGGAGGGCTGAGAGCCGAGCTCTCTGCGGCCCTGCGGACTGGCCGTGCGGTGCGCCAACCAAACCGGCGGGCCGGGATGCGGAACGCCCTGGTCCCAAAGGAGCTGATGATCAGTGAACGCCCGGCGGAGGCCGATGACCGGGCCGTTCCAGGACATTGGGAATCTCAATGTTTCTGTCAAGCAGCTTGAGTGCTGATTCTTGGCATTGGTTCCTGGTAGGCGGTGTAGTCGCGGAGCATCGCCCAGAGGACGTTGATGCGGCGCCGGGCCAGGGCGATGAGAGCCTGCTTGTGGGACTTTCCCTTGCTGCGTTTGCGGTCGTAGTAGGTTCTGGAAGCGGGACTGTTTTTCAGGCTGGAGAGCGCGGCGAGGTAACAGGTCCTGAGAAGTCTGCGGTTGAAGCGGCGTGGCCGGTGCAGATTTCCGCTTATTCGTCCGGAATCGCGCGGGACGGGAGCAAGCCCCGCGACACTGGCAAGCCGGTCGACGGAGTCGAACCCGTCCAGGTTGCCGCCGATGTTAGCGAGGAAAGTGGCTGCGAGAACAGGTCCGAACCCGGGCATGCTCAGCAGAACGTCGGCGCTGTCGTGCTGCCGGAACAGGTCCGTGATCTGGGCATCGACGTCGGCGATCTCTGCGTCGATTGCGCTGATCTGCTCGGCCAGCCGGACGACCAGGGCTGAGCCCGTGGATTGTGTTGGCAGGACGGTGTGCTGGGCGTTCGCGGCCTTGAGGGCTTTCTCTGCCATGGCGGTGCTGTTCCGGCAGCCGCGCTTTCTGAGCCATCCTGCGAGCCTGGTCAGTCCCGTCCGCCGGATGGCCTCGGCGGTCTGGTAGCCGCCCAGAAGGATCAGGGGCGCCTTCTTCGAGTAGTCGAACGCCCGCTCGAGGACCGGGAAGTACTCCAGCAGAGTGGCCCGGAGCCTATTGATTGCCCGGACCCGGTCACAGACTAAGTCCGTCCGCCGGGCGGTGAGGAGCCGCAGGTCCACGCTGATCTGGTCCGCACCGCGGACGGGCTGCAGATCGGTGCGCATGCGGGCCTGGTCGGCGATTATCCTGGCGTCTTTCGCATCGGTCTTGCCGTCGCCGCGGTATGTTGCTGCGGCGTGGTGCACGATCCGTCCGGGGATATAGAGCAGCTGCTGCGCGTGCGCGGCCAACAGCTCGATCAGCAGAGCGGCGCCGCCGGCGTTCAGATCCGTTGCCCAGCAGACCTCACGTCCGGCCGCGATCTCCGCGACCTTAGCTATGAGCTCGAGGAGCACGCTCTCGTCGTTTTCAACCCGTTTCGAGAGCAGCACCGTCCCGGATTGATCGATCACTACACAATGATGAGCCCTCTTGCCCGAGTCGATTCCCGCCCACACCGCCGGCATTCCTTGTCCCCCTTCTATCAGCTCCAATTCTTCGTGGCCCTGTCGATAACTACGCCGGCACGTCCTTACCCAACGATCAATGTCGTAAGTCTCAATCAGCGGTCGAGTCATCGGCGGGCAGCGGGCGGCCATTCCCAATGAGCCGTCCAAGCGGCAGGGAGACCTGTGCCATACCCGCCACCCGAGGGTGATCGAAACACTACGACAGCTCCGAAATCACCCACAACAACAACGTAAGGAGGGCGACCTGGTCATTGGCACCCCCGGCACCGGGGCGATCGGAACGCTCGTGGAACGCACCAGCCGCTTCGTGATGCTCCTGCACCTGCCCAACGGACACACCGGCGAGCAGGTACTGGCCGCCATCCAGGAAACCCTGCCCACGCTGCCCGCCCACTTGCGCCGGTCCCTGACCTGGGACCAGGGCGCGGAGATGGTCGGCATCCACGACCAGGTCAAATCGCCACCGGGGCAGCGGTCTACTTCTGCGACCCTCACTCACCCTGGCAGCGCGGCACGAACGAGAACACTGTGAGTATGAGAGGTGGCCCCGGAAGGGCTGATCCGGAAGGGTTAGGGCCGGCAGCAAGAGGTGACTCCCGAGAATACTGGCCACAACCACGCGTGCCTTCCGTTGGACCCGTGCACAGTCACCGCCGCGGCCGCCACGGTCGAACACCGGATCACGGTGCTGACATTGCAGTCGATCACCGCGCGCATACGGTTCCTGGGCAGCCAGCTCGCGGACATCGATCCCGAGCTGGCCCGCCTGATCCAGGAACACCCAGCCGGGCCGGCGCTACTCGCCGAACCAGGCGTCGGACCGGTCGTCGCGGCCCAGCTGTTGATCAGCTGGTCCCACCCCGGACGGGTCAGAAGCGAAGCGGCATTCGCCTCGCTGGCCGGAGTCGCACCCTGGAAGCCAGCAGCGGCCAACGCACCCGGCATCGCCTCAACCGCGGCGGCGACCGGACCGGACACTCAACCGAGCCCTGCACACGATCGCGATCACGCGCATCAGATGCCACGCAGAAACCCGGGCCTACGAAGCCCGGCGAACCCCTCAAGGCAAGACCCATCGTGACATCCGCCGGTGCCTCAAACGCACGCTTGACCGGCACCTTTACCGTGTTATGGAAGCCGCGGCAGCCTCTCGTTCGGTTCCCTCAGCGAGTTGACAAACATAGGAGCGTCCAACGGACTCCTCCACCAGTACTTCCCCAAAGGGATGGACTTCACCACCGTCACCCGCGAAGACCTCGATTACGCCGCCGCCGGACTCAACGGTCGCCTCCGCAAAACACTCGGCTGGAAAACCCCCGCGCAAGCACTCCAGCAAATACTGGAAGAATCAGCAGCATAGGACGTGTTGCAACGACCGCTGAAATCCGCCGGACCTTTTTGCCCATAAACTGCCCATGGCTTTTGCCCCTACTCGGGCAGCCTCTTGCACCATCGGATCGGCCGCAGCTCCTCCGGGCACTGGGTACTCGATGATGTCCCACTCCGACGCCGTCAGGCACCGGACGTTGGCCGTCGGCAGCCATGCCTGGTGGAACTGGCCCTCATCATCCGCCCACCGCACGTGGCCCTGCTCGGCTGACCAGCGGGACGCCTCGCCGAAGACGGTCACGGTCCGCCACCCTCGAGCGGCACCTCGGCCTCCACCCGCGGATCAAATGGAGTGTCTGGGGTCCCGGCCGAGTCAGGTACTCGTACTTCACGCCGTCTTGAGTAACACTGGCATCATCATTTGACGCCGGCCAGCGCTCCGATACTCAACGACCCTTGGTCAATGGTGAGGGTAAATCGATCCCGGCCGGTGTACACGCGGCCTTCCCGCACGAATGAAACGAAGCAGTCGTAATCCCCATCCGCGACGACGCGCAGGTTGATCCCTGCATGCCCTGGTGTGGAGAAGCTGGACCAGGCATAGGATTCAGGATCGAACGGTGCCGGGAGGGAGTCCGCCCGGCGAGGCCGGCTGGATCCCAACTGGAAGCTGACGTCCTCAGAATCATTCGTCAGAGTCAGTGCGAATACGCCATCGTTCCATGAACGCATCTCTTCACGCGGAACCGCGAAGACTCCGCGCACAAAGAGCACCGTCCCATCGGTGCTGAGGTCGGTGAGGCTGAACAGCGCGTCATCCGGCGCGGTGCCGTCCAGAGATAGCTTCGTGATTTGGGTCCGGGTTCGTGAAGCATCTAAATGGTAGGCATGCCCGCGGAATATGCCGGTGGCCTTCTGAGCGTCTCTCGCGGGCAGCGGGGCGGTGTGACGACCTGACGCGCTGACGAAAGATGCGGCGAGCTCGTATCGGCCGACGGGGAGCGTTCGCAGGTTCAGCTGCCGGTCGGAGGCATTCTTCAGCCCTGCCCACAGGTAGTCGCAGAAGAATCTTCCGTACAGCTTAGAGTTTAGAGTTCTGTCAGCCATAGCGTCGACTTCGAACTCTTGGCTTCCAGTTCGGCTCTTGAAGATTAGCCGTGGACGTTCTGCTGGTTCTTCTGCGAAGGGTTCGCCAAGTGCGGCGGCATAGGCACGGAACGACATGGTGTCGCCTTTGATTTGGATCCAATGGAAGCCGGCGACCGGCTCAGGCTTGTCCCGTTTCCGGGCGAAGTAACTCGCGGCGGTCGCACGGTCGCGCTCCCCGTTGCCATTTCGAACCATGCCGAAGCGGGGCGCGAGTCCTTCACAGAGCGCATAGAGCGTGCTGAGGATGAATGGGACGTTGTAAGGCGTAACCTCAGGGTGCGCCCTGACCAGCGTCGAGTCGGTGAGCAGGAGGTTGAAATTCTCATACCGAGAGAAACTGTCCAGGAGCGGCTCGATATGGACTTTGTATTCCGGATCAGCCTCTGAGCTGACGATGTAGATGTTTTTGTCCAGAGACTTGGGTACGGCCGCGAGCCGTGGGATGTACTCGTTGAGGGCCGATTCTGATGCTTCGGGGTCGTCGTCCGCCATGTAGGCGAAGGTGTCTTTGAGCTTCTGCCGGGTATAGGTCCCGACTCGGCTCTGGGGGACTGATGCCACGATATTCCGGTAGTCGTGGCTCAAGCCGAGATGCAACGCTGCCGAGCCGCCCTTGGATCCGCCGAGCAGGGTACAATCCGCGGCGGACAACCCTAGACGGTCCAGGGTAGAGTCTATGAGTGCGCTCACCGCGCCCTCGATCTTGAAGTCCATGGCGGCACACAGGTAGTACGAGTTCTGGCCGTCAAAAGAGTCCTTGATCCAAAGGACAGCGCCTTTGACATTGTCTAGGGCGTTCCCGTCGAAGCCGTAAAAGTCATGCTCGCCCTGCTGAACTCCGGCGAAGACCACAATCAGATGCTGCCGATCCTGCTTCGCCTGGCGCAGCTTATACCGGACGGTCACTCCGCGGTGTTGGTAAATCTCATCCATAAGCGGCTGCCCGCTCCTCTCGTGCACGCGGCTTACCGCAGCAAGAAGCCTAACGCAAGAAAAGCCCCGCATCACCGTGAGGTGGTGCGGGGCATGCGAGTCGAGTTCACCTGACTAGCACATGGGGCTATAGGGTGTTTCCGTGAGACGAACTACTGAGGACAGAACGATGACCATTAAGGGTGCCCTAGCTGCGGGCGCAGTATTGCTAACGATGTCCGGATGTTCATCAGGTCCAGCATCATCAGAACCAGCACCGTCCGCGTCCGAAAGCTCAGCGACCGCGCTACGCTTCGCGCCCGTTCTAAACGACACTCAGCAAAAATCTCTCGTATCCGAGGTCCGGCCCCTGGCTCCCCAGCTGGCCGAGGACAAGCTCATCTACAACTCCAGGTACGTTTGCACCCAAGCCCTCCGAGGCTCCAGACAGAAGAGCCTCGTCGCCACCGCTGACAGGCTGTTCACCACCGCCTCGGATCCAATTACCCCCGACGAAGCCGTGAAACTCGTTGCCGCAGTTCAGAAGAACGGCTTCTGCAAATAGCGTCCGACGAGGGTAGCGGCTCAGGTGCTGCTGCTCGTTCCGTGTTGCTGGCAATCGGCTTGGCCTAGGCCCATTCTGTGGCCAGGGGTCCGGTTGAAACGGTCGATCTTGCGGTTGGTCCACGGGCAGTGAGGTGCAATGAACCGCTGTTCCGCGGCGATCTGTGCTGCGGCGGCCTTGAAGGCGGCAGAGCGCCGGTAGGCGAATGCGTTGTCGGTGATGACGCGCTGGATTTTCCGGATGCCCTGCGCCTGGAAGAACGCGGCGCCTCTGAGGAGGAAGGCGGCAGCAGCCGCGCCTTTTTCGTTCGGGTGGATCTCGGCGTGGCCCAGCCGAGCGTGGTCATCGATGGGTGCATGGATGTAGTCGAATCCGATGCCGCGTCCGCGGACCTTCTCCCTTGGGCGCCAGCCCCCCGCCGTCAGGGATCCGTCCGAGTTTCTTGACTTCGACGTGAATCAGCTCGCCCGGGCTCTGGCGTTCGTAACGGATCGCCATTGACCGTGTGGCCCGGATGACCACCCCCGTCACAGGATCGCAGGCGGCCAGAGGCGGGAGCCCGCGTCGGGCGACGGTCCGCGAGATGGTTCATTCGGGGACGCCGGTGGCACGATTCAACCGCGCCGGCCCGCACCTGAACTCCGTCCCGGCCGCGATGACGGCGTCCTCTCGCTCCGTGCTGGTCCTCGACTGGACCCGGTGAGGACGACCGGATCTGTCGAAAAGACCGGACTCAGCCTCCGCACGGAACCGCTTAACCCAGCGGTGGGCGCACTGCCGGGAGACGCCCAGTTCCTTGGTGCCGTGGTCAACGGTCGATGATCACCGATCACGCTTTCAACGAGAAGAAATCTCCCATGAATGGTCAGACGGGCATTAGCGTGGGACATGAGGACCGCCGTGGGCCGTGAAGATGTCAGATACCTCCACTAAGCCCCGGGGCCCTCCTCACTTCAAGGCTTATGTCACCAACGTCATGTGCGCAGGACGTGCACGGCCGCGTAGATCCAGTCGATGAGGACGTTGCGCTCCGTGATCAGGGACTCGACCTTGCTGGCCACCTCGGTGAGGCGACTCTCGAGGTCTTCGATCTTCTCGTCGCGAGATTCCAACAGCTTCTCGAACCGGGCTATGAGGCGCTCGTCTGCCTCAATGCCGATCTTGCCGTCTTCACTGTCATCGGTGGGGTGCGCCACTTCATTCTGAAGGCGGTGATGAGGGCCGCGACCACAGCGCTAACCAGCCCTATCAGTGGCAGCAGCGGCAGGGGCATTCAACAGTAGGTCGGTTCGGGGTCCGCGTTGACGCCGCGGAGAGCGAGGTACAAGTCAGTCATCGGCCCTTCTCTCGTCAGGGCTACGCCCGGCGTATTCTCCGCGGGGTTTCGTGTATCGGTATATCACCGTTCGGGACTTGGCCGCGGTCATGATCATGATCATTCGCGGCACGATGGCGCTGCAGATGATGTAGGCGAATACGATGGCAATCCAGCGGTCGTGCCCGGACGTGACCAACAGCCCGATTTGTATCAGGCCGTACGTGGCGGGGCGGCCATCATCAGCCAGAGCCCGGTCATCTCCATGCGGAAGCCCCGGCGGCGGTTTCGTACCGTTGGGCAGACATCACCGGTCCCGTCGCAGGGACTAGAAACCCGGTGGTCGTGACCAGGCCCCAAGCCAGGATGAATCATGGTGCAGTGCTGGACTTAAGGTAAGCGACTTGGTGAGGGATGATCCACAGAAGCCCGAGCGCAGCGCTGAATGGACCCAGGCCCAATCAGTGCGGGCCAGACCGCTCAGCTCGGACCTGACGCGATCAATCATGGGTCCTCCTTGTGGACGCGACGCATGGTCTGGCCTTCCTTTTCGGGCTTTGTTGTTATGAGGCCCTCGGGGCGAGCAAGGACTTGGTGCAGAAACGGCCGGGATAGAATTACGGACATGACCCTCCCGAACGTTCTTGCAATCGGCCAGCTGCCGTATTCACAGGCCTCTGCGGCACCTGCACGATCAAGGCCTTATCAAGCTCGTCAACCGCGACCATCACCAGTGGTTCACCCACACAGCGGCGGCCGCCCGACAGTTCGTGGAAGTCACACAGGGCCGTAAGGAAGTTCCTGAGGCGCTTCGCGAAGCCGCCTTCGAGACAACCATCGGGTACGAAGCAGAGATGCAGGGCATAGTCACCGCCTACAACCTCTCAGTCGTGGAAGTGAGCACCCTGAAAGAGCACCGGGCCGATGGGATTGAGCTGAACGCGCACAAGGTCTACCACGCAGCACTAGATGCTGGCATCGAGTACCGACCTTTTGTGAACGGGGATGTATCAGCGCTGCCGGAGGGGCATCCGCTTGCAGCCCTGAAAGTTTCTCGTGCATCTGAAGAGTCGGTCGTCGAGGACGTCCTGGCTATCCAATCAGCACTAGGAGTACCTGTGTTGACCGTCGATCACCTGTACTACGAACTGGACGGCGCTCCGCTCGCAGAACGCGAGTCCCTCACGAACGTATTGAGGCGCGTGTCGGAGCACGAGGAAATCGGATTTCACTCGACGAAAGAGCTGATCCTGGAACACGGCCTCGAAGTTGCTTTGGAGGACAGCAACCACTACCGCAGTGCGTTCGAGCGCCTTGTTGCCGAGCGGATGCACGATAGCATCCGGTCCATGTACGCGCTTATGTAGCTGGTAGTATCGGCCAATGAACGAAAACCCGTGAGGCCTCCTAAGCGACGTCAAATGCGCGTGCGGATGAGCGTTCACGATGCTGGAAATGTCCGGCGATTGGGCTGACCACCAATGCGCGGCCAGCCCAACCCACAACGACTGGCTAGCGGGGTGCTCGTGCCGATGTTGGCGCTGAGCCTGTAAGTCGTCGCCGATTCGATGCGGATCTTCGCGCCGATTGAACCGGTTGACCCTTCGGCGCTCACGCCAGAGACAATCACGCGGTCACATCCCCCGCTGTAAACCCCGTAGCGGGAACCGGTAGCAATACCGCCAAGGATCGATACGTTGGCCGTCACCGCAACGATGGCATCCGCAGACGCTCCCAACATGCTCGGCCCGGCCGGAACGGGCAAAGCACACCTCGCCACCGGAGTGAGCCCGTGCAGTGTTCTTCGGAGGGGCGCCCCGGGACGTTCTCCCTTTTTTCATCTCTCCCAATTGCAACCCCTAATCGCTCAGGTGTTGCAACGACCGCTGGACACCAAGTCCAGGAAATGGCTCACTTTCCCAGCGCTGACGGTACTGCGGCAACCAGCCTACGTGCCTCCGTCAAGGCGTGCCATCATAAACGACACGCTGAGTGCTCAAGCCGAGACACCACTCCGGCCAAGCGCAAATTACCGGTGCCAAGCAACGCCGCCGCGGACGGCTGCACCACAATCTTGCAAGGGTTGACCACCTTTTGCTTCAGTGCAGTCTCGTGCCGACGTTCCTGCTTTCGCCGCTACGGTGTGATAAGTGACTATTTACGTTGGATAGTCAATGATTGTGGATGGAATAGTCTCTATCAGGTGCGACCCCGAAGCGAGCGTTGCCAACTTGCATTTACAGTGACATATGCTGGCCCCGCGTAGGCTCGAAGCAGAGCACATGTCGCTGCTAACGCGCTGCTCCGGTTAGGATTTCTATACATGAAAAATCTGCGAAGCTCCAACGAGTTCAAGCTGTTGGCACAGACAATAGCGGACGTCAATCAGTACAGGACCGTCTACTTCATACCTTCGCCAGGCAACTGGGGCGACGCCTTGATAAACACCGGCACCGTCCAGTTTCTGGATTCCATCGGCTGCAACTATGAAACACGTAGCCGTGCTGAGTTGCTTTACGAGATTTCTCAAGTTGGCGACGATAGCATTCTTGAATTGCTAGTCATAGTGGGCGGCGGCGGAGGTTGGTGTGAGACGTGGTTCTCCACGCGCGACTTTGTCAGTTCGATAGCCCCGGGGGTTTCGAGGGTTTTAGTTTTGCCAACGACCTATGCTTTGAAAAAAAATCCGGGTCCGGACGCCAATGTTATCTATTTTTCCAGGGACTCGAAGCTAGCCTCTAAGCACCTGCCCGAAGCGCTATTTTGCCACGACATGGCATTCTTCCTAGCGGCCGACGTCGAGCAGGAGCCCCACACACTTCCGCGTCTGGTTGCGCTACGAGCCGACCGAGAGCAATCGCCATCGGCGAAGAAATTCGAGTTTTCAGTGGACGTCAGCCTGTTGGGTGACGCTTTTAGTCCCGTCGCCCCACTACTTCAGATCGTCAGTCGCTTCGAGCACGTCGTTTCTGACAGACTGCATGTTGCCATCGCTGGCTGCCTTCTGAATAAGAGTGTAACGCTACTACCTGGCAACTATGAGAAGTCACGAGAAGTATTTGCGGCCTCCATTTCCCCGCACTTTCCACTCGCCCAGTTCCGGGAATGGAAGGACTTCGACTTCTGGCCCTAAAACGGGCAACGTCGTCCAGTTCCCCAGTGGGTTCCTCCAGACGGACGCCCGACGGGCGGGTCTTGAAGCAGCCGATGCAGTTCAAGCCCGCCCGTCTGAGAGAAAATAAGAGCCGCCATTCAGTCAGTCTCTCTGGGTCCGCTGTCTGGCAGGGGCACACCTTGCCCGGTCCGGTCGCCGACCGCGCCGAGCCATTGACCCTTGCTTTCTCTGCCCGGCATCGAAAAATACAGGGGCCTGCGCGCTATTCAGAGAAGCAGGGTGTGTAATTTCTCGCCAGACGAACCGAAGACTACAGTCGGTGAGCCCCGGCCCCCCGTGCGCCACCGCGCGTGTCAAAGAAACGGATGCTTGTCGCAGCAAGGGCATCTACGTCATATTCAGTGTGCGCCTGCAGGAGAATTACGACGTCGGCCTTCTTGACAGCTTGGTCGTAATCTGTTTCGGAAATAAGGCTGGTATTGGCGTACTCCCACTTAGAAACAAACGGATCGTGATAGCGGACCTCCGCTCCCCCACGCTCCAATATTTCTGCGATTTCAGTAGCTGGAGACTCCCTCTGATCAGCAACATTGGCTTTATACGTCACTCCCAAGAGGAGAATAGAGGAACCACGCAAGCTTCTCGAATCAACGTTTAAAAGCTCTTGAACGCGCCGAACAATGTAGCCAGGCATGGAGTTGTTAATTTCTTCGGCTAGCTCAACGAATCGGAATGGGTACTTTAGCTGCTTACGAACCTGGTAGCTAAGATAGTTCGGGTCGATAGGTATGCAGTGTCCCCCAACCCCGGGACCAGGATAGAACGCTTGAAAGCCGAACGGCTTAGTTTTGGCGGCATCAATCACGTCCCACAGGTCTATGTCTAGCTCGTGGCAGAACTTTGCCATTTCATTAACCAAGGCAATGTTAATGTGCCGGTAGGTGTTTTCTAAAAGCTTCGCCGTTTCCGCTTCACGCGCGCCCTTAACCGGAACAACAGTATCAACGAACCTTGAGTAGAAATCCACCGCCCTGCGGGTGGACTCTGCCGAGACACCCCCCACTACCTTAGGAGTATTCTTGAGCCCGTATTTTTCATTACCGGGATCAATACGTTCCGGCGAAAAGGCAAGGAAAAAGTCAGAGTCCAACGACTTGCCGGCGGCTTCGATAATCGGCAAAACTATGTCATCAGTTGTCCCAGGGTACGTTGTGGACTCGAGAACGACCAGCGCGCCGGGCGACAACCGTGGGGCAAGCGAACGAACGGCTGATTCCACTGCGGACAGATCTGGTGAGCCAGCATCCCCTAGAGGCGTTGGAACGCAGATAACAATGGTCCGGGCAGCAGACAGGACTTCAGCGTCAGAGGAAGCTCGATACCCAGCCGCGAGCATTTCTGACAACTCCGAGTCGGAAATATCACCAATGTGGGAAATGCCCTTGTTGAGGTTCTCGACTGTTTCTCTATTCAGTTCTAAGCCCACAACCGATAGGCCCGACATGGCGGCATACTGCGAGACGGGTAGGCCGACGTACCCCTGGCCAATGACAACTAAGTCGTAAGACATGCTTTCCTTCACTTTTACCTCTACTCAATGACCGAATCGAAGGAACAGAGCCGCGGGATACTCTCAACCCTCAAACTGCAACACGAGGCCTGCCGAACGAAGCAGTGCAGAAGCTCCGGTCAGAGGCTTCTGCGTTGGCTTCGACACGGGGAGCCTGATAATGCCTATGTCAAAGTCCTCGCTGAGAAGGACTGCGCTTGCGAGATACGGTAAGAGGCGTAGCTCTGGATCCGGTTCCCCAGACACAATGGAGGCAGCGTTCGTGGGAACGATCAATAAATCGTCACTAAAGTAGTGCGAAAAACTCGCATTCATGTGTTCGAGCCGCAACTCAGTGATCCGCAGATTCTCGAAGCCACTCCAAGTCCGGTCCACGGCGTAGTCACCCTCGGGATTTACGACAAATGCTCCGGAGCCGTGCGGAATACTTTCCGGTTCGAAGTTGATTTCTGAAAAGAAAACCGCCGTCGGAGCTAGATAATCCCGAATGGCTTCTGCAGTTTCGGGATGCACACTATAGGGGAAACGAACTGCTCCACTGATATAGGGCCGGAAGGCCAGGATGAAAGCGACAGCCAGTCTGTCCGGAGAGACAGATCGCGGAACCATGTCCGTAACGAAAGTCGCGTATTTGGGATATCCATCATAGTCCTCGGGAGCGGCTGCTAAAGCGCATGCTCCAGTTGCTGATTCCCTCTCCCAAGTAAAAATCACTTTGTCAGTCCTTCCAGAAGGGCTAAGTGTCCGGTTGAACCAGGAAGCACACCAGCTTGGTGGATTTCAATTTCCAAGGATTCGTCCGCCTGCCATGCCCCGAACAGCCTCTGCCACTCAAAGTCACCAGAAACGGTGTGAATCCTAACCGATGTTTTCTTTTCACGGTCGATCACGGTTTTGTCCGCTACGATGGGTGCGTCAAGCAGCGGCACAACCCCTCCGTCCGATTTCACCACTACATAGTTCTGTGAATCGAGGTCGGGAAGGCTTGCGACGAGCTCGGCGATAGGGTCTCCCAGATCGATGGGCGCTCCCGCCTCTTCGTCTCGATATCGACTCGACGCCAACTCAAAGTCGATGCCCGCCGACCTCAAGGCCGCAAGTTCGGCCCAGGAGGCGGCGTAAAGGACGGCCTTGACAGACGACTCCCCGCCCGCCATATGGTCTCTCACGTCGATAAACTCGAGTCGGTGAGACCCCGCTAGGACCG
Organism: Arthrobacter globiformis; assembly: GCF_030817195.1. Taxonomy (NCBI): domain Bacteria; kingdom Bacillati; phylum Actinomycetota; class Actinomycetes; order Micrococcales; family Micrococcaceae; genus Arthrobacter; species Arthrobacter globiformis. The sequence continues at coordinate 3,655,773 of NZ_JAUSYZ010000001.1, forward strand.
GCGGCACGTTCTCAACTTGAGATAGGGTCATTGAGATGTCGCGCTGGACGAGGTGGTCCGGAAGATATGGCTTTACCCACTCGGCAGGATCCTTGTGGCCGCTTACTAGGTGAAGAGGATGCTCCCTAAACTCTTTGCGCAGTGCATTCTGACGTCCAGCCGGTATCGCCGACAGCGCCACCGACAGCGTCCTCCGTGCTGCTGACTTCTGATGCCCGCTATCCGTAGTGGTCACTTGTTGGCTGTGAATCCGGCGGATCAGGTGGAAGTGCCCTGTGTGCTTTAACGACACGCCGCAGCGTCCGAGACGGATGGCAAGATTGAAGTCAGAACCACTCCGTAGCTTCTCATCATATGACATCAACCTGATGAGGCTTGTCTCTATCATCAACGTGGCGTGGGCATAGATTCGACCGCTGAATAAGATGGCCTCGTACGAGAATGACTTTCCAGGGTTCGCCGAGACTACGTTGCCGGTCTCGTTATCGAAATCGATCCATCCACCGTAGGTTCCCGATATACCCCCGTGGAGCGCGTTGAAATGGTTTTCAATACGATCGGGAAACATTAGGTCATCGTCGTCGTGTACAACGGTGAATCGCGCACGACTCACGGATGCAGCAAAATTTCGAGATGCCGCAATGCCACTGGCTTCACGCTTAAAGTATCGAATCCTTGGGTCCTCAAAGGAGGCAATCACTTCGGCAGTATTGTCAGTAGAGCCATCATCGACTATGACGACCTCGATGTCGCTGACAGTCTGCGCGAGCACGGAGTTGACGCTTTCCGCGATAAATTCTGCCCGATTTTTTGTCGAGATTACAACTGACGCGAGCGGCAACGCATCGCTTGGGCGATGTGCCCAACTTACAACATTTCTAATATAGGATTTATCGTTGAGAACAATATCCCTATTCAGGGCAATCGCGGCCCTTCCTTCAGGGCTCTTGTCTGTTTCGGTCCGCGTCGAGGGATGCCACATGTGGTACATCCTTACGTCAGGGTGTTCCAGCCAACTCAGTCGTTGACCAGCCCATCGCAAACGCTGAGCGAAATCCATGTCTTCGCCGCCGTAAATCTCCATGCGCTCGTCGAAGCCTCGGATGGTCAGGAAACCGTGGCGGCTCACAGCCATCATCCCGCCCATACCCCATCGGGGTCTGAATGTAGAGGAGGCTTCGAAGGCGGCCCAATCCAGGCCTCGAGAGACTACACCTTCACTGTCGAATTCGCTAGGAAGATCCCGGCACTGAAGTACCAAGGCCTCAGACGGATCGGACAGTATCCTGCGTCCGATTATTTCCATAGACCGAGGACTAAATAGCATATCGGCATCCGTAGAAACGAGGACACGTCCCCTGGAAATCGCGAAACCGGCGTTGAGGGCCCTCGACCGCGACCAAACTCCGTTGGTCTCGGTATAGACGTAACGCGCACCAAGAGCCTCTATCTGTTCCTTAAGGTCGGGGCATTCACGTGAACCATAATCTGAAACGATTACTTCGCCGACTAAGTCACCAAATGAATGAACCAATGAGGAGACGGCCAAGAAAAGCCGCTCGACACCCCAGTCTTTAAACCCGATGACGACTGATACGTCTACAGCTTCGGCTGCGAACTTGCTCATGCTCGGCTGTCCTTTTCGTCGCTATAGGCTCTGACTAACCTAGTCACCGTGCGGTTCACCCGTCCTTTTTGTTCTGCAACGAGGGCAGAGAAAAAAATGGGCCCAAGCTGAGAAGCCGTCAGGGGCTGATCCGTGAATAGACCCTCGTACCGGATTTCAGCTCCTTGGAAGGGTTTTGTCGCCGAGATAATTCCCATAGAGATCAGACTTCCTGCGGGGGTCTCAGGCACATACACGAAGTTTTCGTCCAAATGCTTTGACACGGGAAGTTTACATTCGTCCTGACTCAGCGGGGTGAGGTGCTCGTCCAGAAGACGAATGGCGAAAACGCCATCCTTCTCGCGAATCGCATGCCCTAGGTTTTGAATCGCGGCATGAATAGACAGCGTGGGAGCATCGAGCCAAATCTTGTATTCAGGCATTTCCCTTTTTCCCTTAGTGCACGTATCCGAACGTGTCCTGTTTCACCGGGGATGATTGTGGCTGCGCCTGTGTTGCATCCCCCTATGCGGCCGTCAGTGGCTCCGGGGAAATGCTACCAGATTCGGATGTTGCCCCTTCCCCTCGTGTATGCCAAGTGGCTTTAATCACCCACACCGGCGGCGCACCCGCCGAAGACCTGACGGCGCACTACTGATGCCTCAAGAAGCTGTGCAACAGTCGTCTAGTCATTCTGTGCGTCCAAAGCCGCCGTCAGCGCTAAGGAGATTCAATCAGACGCAGGGCGCATTTCGTGCATCCGATTTCGCATGCCTCCTTACCGCCGCAACCTACTGTGTTGAAGACCCTTCATCCCATGGCAGCGCCAGCAGTTCCAGCAGGGAGGCGATCTCCTGCCCCTGGAAATCCGGAGCCTGCTCCCCGGTGCGGTTCAGCCAGATGCCCAGCAGTCCTGCCGCCGTCGAGCCCTCAGCGTCCAGGAGCCGGTTGTCCCCGATGTAGAGCGTGGAGGCAGGCGTGCTGCCGATGAGTCGGACTCCTTCGAGGTAAATTGCGGGGTCCGGCTTGGGGACACCGACAGTATCGGTGCCCACGAGGAACCGGATGCGTTCCAGGCCGGCGCTGTCCAGCTTCACCCGCTGGTAGTCGTGCACGTTGTTGCTCACGGCCCCGTAGGGGATGCCGGCCTGGTCCAGGGCGTCAAGGAACGGCGGGACGTCCTCAAAGGCGGTGACGTAGCTGGGCTGCAGCCGCGAGTACGTGCTGAGCCAGTTGTGCGACTCCTCCCCCTCGCCCATTTCGACGCCGAAGTGGCCCAGTGCTGCTCGGCCCCGGAGCAGTCGCTGCTCGTTGAAGGTCAGCTCGCCGGCGAGATAGCGGTCGTAGTAGTGGGTTGTCTCGTGCGTGAAGATCCGCCCCACCTTCTCCCACCCGGCCTGGTCCAGGCCGGGCAGGAGGTGTTCGCTGGCGTCCCGCAGCGCCGTGGTCATGGCGTAGGCAAGGTCCACGAGGGTGTCGTCAATGTCGAATAGGACACCGCTGACCGCCCCGAGGCCACGGGACAGGACGGCGGTTTCCACTGCGGGGTGTGACATCAGCCGCGGAAAGCGCGGAGGCGCGCCAGGGACGATTCCTTGCCCAGGATGACCATGGACTCGAACAGCGGCGGGGAGATCCGGCGACCGGAGATCGCGGTGCGCACGGGGCCGAACGCGAGCCGGGGCTTGATCCCCAGGTCCTCCACAAGCGCCTGCTTCAGCGCGGACTGGATGTTTTCGGCGTTCCAGTCGTCGATGGGCTCGAGCGCGGCCAGCGCCGCGTCAAGGACCTCGGTGACATTCTCCGGCAGGCCCTTCCGGGCGTCGGCGGCGACGTCGATCGCGTCGTCGGACTTGAACAGGAACGCCAGCATCTCCGGGGCTTCGCCAAGGAGGGTGATCCGCTCCTGGACCAGCGGAGCGGACTCCGTCAGGATTTCCTCCTCGCGGTCGGTGAGGATCTCCCCCACCAAGCCCTCGTGCCGGAGGTACGGGACCAGCCGCTCGCGGAAGACGGCAGGGTCCAGCAGCCGGACGTGTGTTCCGTTGATCGCTTCGGCCTTCTTGAGGTCGAAGCGGGCCGGGTTGGCCAGGACATCGTGGATGTCAAAGTTCTTCACCAGCTGCTCCACCGTGAAGATGTCCTCGTCGGCGCTCAGGGACCAGCCGAGCAAGGAAAGGTAGTTGAGCAGCCCTTCGGGGATGAAGCCGCGCTCCCGGTGCAGGAACAGGCTCGATTCCGGGTCGCGCTTGGAAAGCTTCTTGTTGCCCTGGCCCATGACGTAGGGCAGGTGCCCGAACTCCGGCATGTATTCCGCCACGCCCACCGCGTAGAGCGCGCGGTAGAGGGCGATCTGCCGCGGTGTGGAGCTGAGCAGGTCCTCACCGCGGAGAACGTGGGTGATGCCCATGAGGGCGTCGTCCACCGGGTTGACCAGGGTGTAGAGAGGAGCCCCGTTGGCCCGCACCACGGCGAAGTCCGGGACGGAACCGGCCTTGAACGTGATCTCGCCACGGACGAGGTCGGTGAAGGTGATGTCCTCGTCCGGCATCCGCAGCCGCAGGACGGCCTCCCGGCCCTCGGCCTTGAACGCAGCGACCTGTTCGTCGCTGAGGTCGCGGTCAAAGCCGTCGTAGCCCAGCTTCGGGTCCCGTCCGGCGGCGCGGTGGCGCGCTTCGATCTCGTCCGGAGTCGAGTAGGACTCGTAGATGTGCCCGCCCGCCCTGAGCTTGGCGATGACGTCCTGGTACAGCTCGCTCCGCTGCGACTGGCGGTAAGGCGCGTGAGGGCCGCCCACCTCCACGCCCTCGTCCCAGTCAATGCCGAGCCACTTCAGGGCATCCAGCAGCTGGTGGTAGCTTTCCTCGCTGTCGCGTGCCGAGTCCGTGTCCTCGATGCGGAAGATCATCTTGCCGCCGGTGTGGCGGGCGTAGGCCCAGTTGAACAGCGCCGTGCGGATCAGCCCGACGTGCGGGGTGCCCGTTGGTGACGGGCAGAAGCGGACGCGGACGGGCGTTTCGGCGGTGACGGCAGGAATGGCGGCAGGCGCGGCGGAGGGGGTAGTCATAGTGGTACCAACTTTACCAACCGGGCAACGCTGCGCCGGCCGGGCCTGCGCCCATAAAGACCGCGAACACCGTCGAAGGGCGATGCGACCTCTTCAAACAAGCCCAATAGGGCAAACATGGGTAATTTGGAGAAGTAAGCAAGCTGAGGATACTTTGGTGCGAGTGCCTCCGCGTTCCCCCAGACGCGGGGAGGCACCGACCATAGAAGAACCCCGCATCGGCTCACTGTATGCGGGGTTCTTCGCCGTCTTGGCGCAGAGCCTCCGGCCCGACTACTATTCAGCCTTCGGGAGGTCTTCAGCGGCTTGCGCATCATGGGCCACAGAGGGTTTGGTCTCACTCATGTGAGCCTCGCACTCATCGCAAAATACGCCTTCTGCGATCACGCCGCAGCACTGGCAACGGTGCTCCAAGGCACCTGACCCAACAACATGCCTAATCATGATTTAACGGTAGAACCGCAACCTGGGAATTGACCCGGGTTCATCCGAGAGGAAGCGGCAACTACGGTGCGGGCCGCTCACTCAACCGCGCTGCCTGCTCGCGCGAGACCCAACTCTGCCGATGTGCCGACTCAATCCGCACGGGAAGCATGACGGAATGTTCAACTGTGGTGCGCGCTAGCGGCGGACTACGGGGTTCGACAGGCGGCCGATGCCCTCGATCTCCACTTCGTACCGGTCGCCGGCCTGGACGAGGCCGACGCCGGCCGGCGTGCCGGTCATGATGACGTCGCCGGGCAGCAGCGTGAAAGCGCTGGAGACGATGGACACCAACTCGCGGACGCCGCGGATCATCTGGGTGGTGCTGCCGTCCTGGCGGAGTTCGCCATTGAGCCGGCCCTTGATGGACAGGTCCTCGGGGTCGAGTTCGGTTTCGATCCACGGGCCAAGCGGCGCGGACGTATCGAAGCCCTTGGCGCGCGCCCACTGGAGGTCTGTCTTTTGGACGTCCCGGGCGGTGAGGTCGTTGCCGCAGGTGTATCCGAAGATCACGTCGTCGGCACGCTCCTCCGGCACGTCCTTGCAGATGCGGCCGATGACGACGCACAGCTCCGCCTCGAACGAGACCTCCTCGGAGAACTCCGGCAGGACGACGGGATCGTTTGGACCCACTACGGAGGTGTTCGGCTTCAGGAACAGCAGCGGCTGCTGGGGAACCTCATTGCCGAGTTCGTGGGCGTGCTCCACAAAGTTGCGCCCGACGCCGATCACCTTGCTGCGCGGAATGATGGGCGCCAGCAGGCGGACATCCTCCAGCTTGTGCCGCACGGAGGTGCGTTCCACACCATTGAAGAATGGATCGCCGTTGATGACAGTGATTTCCTCACTGCCGGGCTGGCCTTCAACAACGCCGTAAAGGGGATCAGAATCAACTACAAACCGGGCAATACGCATGGTCCCAAGCCTACAGTCTCAGTCCCTCTCCCTCAGGAGGCGCAGGTATTCCAGCTGCGCCGCCACGGAATTCTCGGCGGCGCGCCGGACGGAAGGGTCGACGTCGGCATAAACAACGCTGGTGACCTCGCCTACGGCGGCGTCCGGGCCGAGGCTGGCGAGGGCCGTCCGGATCTGGGCGAGCCGGTCTAGCCGGTGGTCCCGGTAGGCGCGGACCACCGCGTCGAGCGCCGGCAGGACGGGTCCGTGGGCCGGCAGGACGGTGGCAGGCCCCAGCCGCTCCAGCCGGTCGAGGGAGGAGAGGTAGTCGGCCAGCGTGCCGTCCGGGTGGTCAAGCACGGTTGTTCCCCGGCCCAGGATGGTGTCTCCGGTCAGCACCGAGCCGGCGGGTCCGTCAAGGGGCAGATGGAAGCAGACCGAGTCGGAGGTGTGCCCGGGGGTGGAAACCACGCGGATCTCCGTGCCGCCGGCGGCCATGGTCTCCCCCGGCTGCAGCACGGCTCCCCCGTGGCAATGCTCGGGAGCGGCGGCCCGGACGTGGGCACCCGTGATGTCAGCGAGGCGGACCGAACCGGCGGTGTGGTCCGCGTGCCTGTGCGTGACCAGGATCAGCTCCACGGGCCCGGCAGCCGCCAGCGCCTGAAGGTGCTCCTCGTCTAACGGACCCGGATCCACCAGCACCACGGCCCCGTGGCCAGGCTCCCCGACGATGTAGGAGTTGGTCCCCTCCAGGCTCATCGGCCCGGGGTTGGGCGCGAGGCGGAAACGCGTCAGCGGGCTGCTTCCGGTCAATGCAGTGGGGCTGTCCTGATTCACAGACTCATTCTTGCACTGCTGCCAATGCGGATTGTTAGTGCGATGGCATCAGAACACCCTCGCGGTGAGGTCCAGACTGTCAACCCTTGGCATGGCAAGCTTCAGGATGGTCAGGACCTTGCCGTCCGGGCCGACGTCCGGGGCCCGGACCGCGGACAGTGTTGAGCCCGCGGGGACACCAGACAGGGCGATGGTTATGGCCCTGCCGTCCCGGCGGAGCACCGCCCGGTTATGCCCCAGGCTGACTGATGCGTCGGTGACCCATTGCCAAGTCATATCCTTAGCCGAGTTCGCCCGAATCACGTCCTTGATGACCATGCTCGTGGTGCCGTGGGTGATGGTTCGGGTGGCTGTGGACGTACCGGGCAGGGCCTGCCGCAGATCCACCGAGGCAGCCGAGGTGGCCACACGCTTGACTGTGGCAAGTGCTCCGGCAGGCTGGTTCTCGCCGGTGAACGAAATTGTGGAGTGCGCGGAGGTCCCCGGCTTCCAGTAAGTTAGGCGCTGATCTGCAGAGTAGTAGCCGGGGGTGGTGTTCGGCATGGTGCCCGGATCCACCGCCCACTGTATGCCGCGGCGGAAGAACGAGACAGTCCCCAGATCCCGGTGCGAATGGGGCAGTACGTTGGCGCCTCCTTTGAGAGTGGCTGTGCTGCCCGGCAGTTGCAGGACAGCAAGTCCGGTGTGCGGATAAATAGCCGAGCTCTTCGCAGGCAGGGTGCCCTGCGGTGTCCACCACCACATCAGGTACGCGTCCGGCTTTTGCGCGAAACGTCCCGCCACCCACGCCGCGACGGTCGGGTCCTTACGCCTGTAAGCGTCCCAAGCCGGCATCAGAGCACTCAGCTCGTTGGGCAGGGCATCCGCGAATGGGGTTGGCCGCCCGTCGGGGCCTGTGCTGTTCATTGCATACGCAGACACCTTCGACAGCGATGGCATGGCTATCGGTTGGGTCGTATACGCGTTCCGCATGGTCGCGTACAAGACCGCGATCGCCCGGCTCTGGTACGTCCAGTACCCCGGGCCCTCCTGCGTCCCGCCGTCGGTGGTGATCATCCGCAGCGCCGGCTGGACTGATACCAGTGACTCCTTGGCCAGAGCTGCCGCCTGTGCTGGCGAATTCTTCAGGAACACTGCCGCGGCAACGAAGTTAGCCGCGTTGTGGATTGCCGCCAGGTTGGTCGGTGACTTTATGAATGTATCCCGGTCAGCCAACAAGCATGTCTGGGGTCCGAGCCACCGCACTAGCACAACCTCATCGAGCCCCGTCAGCTTCACCCAGTCCGCCGCTGTTGAGGCCGCCATCAATAAATGCGAGGAAGCCAGCGTGGTCATATTTTCCGGGCCTGCTTCAAGAATCTTTTTCGCATCCGCTGCCAGCACGTTCCGCGCCGTCGTGTCGTCCCCCGAGAGCCAGCCGTAACCCAGCCGCGGCACGCGCACGACATACGCCGCACGCAATTGGCCCAGCGTTAGCACCAGTTTTGATTCGTTCGCTGCGGACCGGAGGAGCTGCCCATGAACTGCCTTCGTGGCAGGATCATTGGCGGCGCGGACCGCAGGCTTCGATGCCAGTTGCCGCGTCGTCGCAACACCTGGACCGTTGGCTGGCAACACAGGCTTGAACGTCGAGGCCGCGGACGGCAGCGCACACCCGCCCGGGAACCCGACCCAGCCCGATACCGAGGGAATAACCCCGCTGTTGGTCTCCAGCTCCTTTACATACGAAAGTGACCGCAAGTCTGGTGACGCCACCGACCTCCCAAGAGCGCCCAACTGGCTGGCAACATCGGCTGACCATTGAGTACTGAAAGCACGAGCCCGGGCACTTGTCCCCCGGTACTCGGTGCCTGAGATCAGGCCTGCCCTATACCTCGCCAAAGCTTTGGTGACAATAGTCTGGTGCTGCACGCGCAGATCCCTCAACACAACGAGTTGCCGCCCACTGCGCTTCACTGTGGCTGCACGGAGGGCCTCGGCGTTCATCTTCGCTGAAACCGAATCAAAGGCCAGTTGGGTGGCCGCAGCCGTCAGTTCGTCGCCCACGACCTCCAGGGAGGCCAAGCCAGAGGCGATCGCACTCTTTACTGCGAGTCCATTGGCTCGCGGCAACTGCGATATGTATTCGCGGGAGGCCTTGTAGTCGTTCGCCGCGGCGTACTGTTCCTGGCGCAAGGTTTCGCGTTGTGCGCTCAATGTGGCGGCGGAAGCATGCGGCGCAATGAGCCCAGACGCGGTCAATGCGAATACTATGACCAAGACCAGACGGACGCCCAGGCTGTTGCTGCCGACACGGCGGAATGGGCCGCTCCAACCGGAGATGGCCCGTCGACCTCCATGTCGGCTGCTCTGTGAGCTGCCTGCCTGACTATGCATCGATATCCCCTCGCGTCCGCTGGTCGGGCTCAACCGAATAACCAGCCCCAAACTGGGCAGGCAGGGTGCTACAAAGGACGACACATCGACGGGATCACGATAAGAGGCACTGCTACATTCCCGGACACGGGTGATCGCCCAATGAACTGGACCCGTAGCGTATGAGACCACTACGCACCTGCATTTAGTTATGTCCTAGGAATTTCAAGGCTATGCAGGGAAAAGGGATTTCACCCGAGTGCCGACTACTCGAATTTCTGAACGCGAAGCGGGAGACTACGCAAGTAGTACCTGAAAAGATGTGAGGCCTCGTTGCACGACTACTCGTTTTCTGCGTAAGGCCAATCCGGCGCAGTGCCGATTAACCCCCGACGGCGGCCCCCACGCAATGTGGGGAGCCGCCGTCGTTCGCTTTTTTAGTTATATGCCCGAAGCGGCTCAGGCGAGCCGGGTCAGCCAGCCGTGCTTGTCCTCCACGGTGCCGGTCTGGATCCCGAGCAGCTGCGCGCGGATGGCCATGGTGGTCTCGCCGGCCTTCGCATCCTCCGAGCCAATGAATTCCGTAGCGTCCTTCAGGACACCGATGGGAGTAATAACGGCGGCGGTACCGCAGGCAAACACCTCGGCGATGTCACCGGAGGCAACGCCGTCGCGCCATTCGTCCAGGGTGATCTTCCGTTCGGTGACCTCACGGCCCATGTCCTTGGCCACCTGGATGATCGATGAGCGGGTCACGCCCTCAAGGATGGTGCCGCTTAGCGCAGGCGTGACCAGGGAGCCGTCCTTCATGACGAAGAAGACGTTCATTCCGCCCAGTTCCTCAACGGCGTTGTCGTTGAACTGGTCCAGGAACAGCACCTGCTTGCAGCCGTTGGCCTCGGCCTCCTGCTGCGCGATAAGTGAAGCTGCGTAGTTGCCGCCGCACTTCGCAGCCCCGGTGCCGCCTCGGCCTGCCCGGGCATACTCGCGGGAAATCCAGATCGAAATCGGCTTGAGCTCCCCGCCGAAGTAGTTTCCGGCCGGCGAGGCAATGACGCGGAACGAGACCTCACGGGCTGCCCGCACGCCCAGGAACGCCTCGGTGGCGATCATGAACGGGCGCAGGTACAGGGCCTCGCCGTCGCCGGCGGGAACCCATTCCTTGTCCGCCGCCACGAGTTCGCGGATTGCGCCGAGGAAGTATTCGGCCGGAATCTCCGGAAGCGCGAGACGGCGGGCGGACTTGTTCATCCGGGCGGCGTTGGCCTCCGGCCGGAAGCTCCAGATGGAACCGTCAGCGTGACGGTATGCCTTCAGTCCCTCGAAGATTTCCTGCCCGTAGTGCAGCACAGCGGCGGACGGGTCCAGCATGATGGGTCCGTAGGCCTCGATCCGCGCATCATGCCATCCGCCCTGGCCGCTGGCGTCGACCGTGTAGTCAACAATCGCAGTGTGGTCGGTGAAGTGGTCGCCAAAGCCTGGGTTCGCCAGGATGGCTGCACGCTCTTCAGCAGACTTCGGGGTGGCCGAGGGCTGCTGGGTGAATTCGACGCCATGGGCAGTCTGAGTCATGGTTCCTCCACGGTCGGCTGCCTGGTATCTGAACGTGGTTCAGCGTCGGACCACGGCAGCGATTGGTAATTCAGGTCAAGCTTACGCCTGCTGGCGGAGGCTAAACGGCCGCCGCAATGGCGTCGCCAATGGCGCTTGTGCTGCGGACTTCGCCGTTGCGGCTTTCGACGTCGGCCACCACGACGGACTCGATCCGCCGGGCCGCGGCGGAGTAGCCCAGGTGGTCCAGCAGGAGGGCTGCGGACAGGATGGCAGCGGTGGGGTCCGCCTTCTGCTGGCCTGCGATGTCGGGGGCGGAACCGTGAACAGGTTCAAACATGGACGGCGCAGTGCGGTCCATGTTGATGTTGCCCGACGCCGCGAGACCGATTCCGCCGGTAACGGCGGCAGCAAGGTCGGTGATGATGTCGCCGAAGAGGTTGTCGGTGACGATGACGTCGAAGCGGGCGGGATCGGTGACCATGAAGATGGTCGCGGCATCGATGTGCAGGTAGTCGTGAGTGACCTCGGGGAATTCCTTGGCCACGGCCTCGACAGTGCGCTTCCACAGGTGGCCGGCAAAGACCAGCACGTTGTGCTTGTGGACCAGGGTCAGCTTTTTGCGCGGGCGCTCGTTGGCCCGACGGAACGCATCCCGGACAACGCGCTCCACGCCGTGTGCCGTGTTCAGGGAAACCTCGGTGGCCACCTCGTGCGGCGTGCCGCCGCGCAGGGTGCCGCCGTTGCCCACGTAGGGACCCTCGGTGCCTTCACGGACGACGATGAAATCGATGTTGCCCGGTTCAGCCAGCGGGCTGCCCACCGTGCCATACAGCCGGGAGGGGCGCAGATTGACGTAGTGGTCAAGGCTGAAGCGCAGCTTGAGGAGCAGTTCGCGTTCGATCAGCCCGGACGGGATGCGGGTGTCCCCCGGCGCTGCACCGATGGCGCCGAAGAGGATAGCGTCGCGCGTCTTCAGGTCCTCGAGGACAGCATCCGGAAGGGTCTCGCCGGTCTCAAGCCAGTGCTGGGCACCGAGCTCGTAGTGGGTCTGGTCCAGGGTGACGCCCTCGGCGGCCACGACCTTTTCGAGAACCTTCAGTGCTTCGGCGATGACCTCCGGGCCAATGCCGTCGCCCGGAATGACAGCAAGATTGATGGTAGATGCGCTCATATTTTCAGGGTAGCCAAGGCATCCACATTCTGGTCAAGCCGTCTCATTATTCGGTCACCGGATCCAACGCTCCCTCAGCTCTCGCCGCCCAAACGCAAGCGCTTCCTCACTTTCCTAAAGAAAGTGAGGAAGCGTTTGGGGAAACCCTGAAGAAGGTGAGGAAGCGTTTGGGGAAAACCGGCAGGACGTGAGGAAGCGTCCTAGGCGTCCGCGGGCTCCTCGTACTTGGGGAACACCGGTGCGGGGGCAGGCAGTTCGGTGCCCGCGGCGATCGGCGTGGCGATGGCCGAGAACTCCCGCGCCGCACCTTCCGGCTGGCCGAGGTACCCGAGCAGGGCGGCGGTGGCCGTGGGCATGACCGGCTGGGCGAGGATCGACACGATGCGCAGCACTTCGAGGGTCACGTACAGCACCGTCTGCATGCGTTCGACATCGGTCTTCCGCAGCACCCAGGGCGCCTGGTCGGCGAAGTATGCGTTGGTATCCCCCAGAACCGTCCAGATCGCCTCCAGGGCGCGGCTGAACTCCTGCTTTTCGAAGGCCGCACGTGCCTGCTCCAGGAGCGCATTGGCCTGGCCCAGGATGGCAGTGTCCGCGTCCGTGAACGCGCCCGGCACAGGTACCTTGCCCTCGCAGTTCTTGGCCACCATGGACAGTGAGCGCTGGGCGAGGTTCCCGAAGTTGTTCGCCAGGTCGGAGTTCATCCGGCCCACGATGGCCTCGTGGTTGTAGCTGCCGTCGGCGCCGAACGGAACCTCGCGCAGGAAGAAGAAGCGGACCTGGTCCAGGCCGTACTGGGCCACGAAGTCCGACGGGGCAACGACGTTGCCAAGGGACTTGGACATCTTGACGCCGTTGTTGTGCAGGAACCCGTGGATCATGACCCGCTTCGGCAGGTCAAGGCCCGCGCTCATGAGGAAGGCCGGCCAGTAGATGGCGTGGAAGCGGGAGATGTCCTTGCCGATGATGTGGACATCGGCGGGCCAGTACCTCTTGAACGACTCCGATTCGACGTCCGGGTAGCCCGCACCCGTGAGGTAGTTGGTCAGTGCGTCGACCCACACGTACATGACGTGCTTTTCGTCGCCGGGGACGGGTACGCCCCAGTCGAAGGTGGTGCGGCTGATGGACAGGTCCTCAAGGCCGCGCTTGACGAAGCTGATGACCTCGTTGAAGCGGGACTGCGGCGCGCCGAATTCCGGCTGTGCCTCGTACAGGGCAAGCAGCTTCTCCTGGTAGGCGGACAGCCGGAAGAAGTAGCTTTCCTCGGCGGTCCAGGTCACCGGGGTGTCGGTCTCCTTGGTGTACCGGGCGCCGTCCTCCTTGACCACGGTGTCATCTTCACCGTAGTAGGCCTCGTCCCGCACGGAGTACCAGCCCTCGTACTTGGAGAGGTAGATGTCCCCGTTGGCTTCCATCTTCTTCCAGATGGCCTGCGAGGCGGTGTAGTGGTCCGCGTCCGTGGTGCGGATGAACCGGTCGTAGCTGATGCCGAGGGCGGCGTGCGCGGCCTTGTAGATTTCCGCGTTCCGGTCCACCAGTTCCTTGGGCGAGACGCCTTCCTTCTCCGCGGTCTGCGCAATCTTCAGCCCGTGCTCGTCGGTGCCGGTCAGGAACTTCACGTCGTAGCCGTCGAGCCGCTTGAACCGGGCCATCGCATCCGTGGCGATGTACTCGTAGGCGTGGCCGATGTGCGGCACGCCGTTCGGGTAGGTGATGGCCGTAGTGATGTAGAAGGGGCTCTTGTCTGAGGAAGTCACGGGCGGAACGTTACCTTTATGCGGAGGGATGGATCTAGATCAGTTCGGTCAGCGTATCGCTCAGCCGGACCAGTTCGTGGTCGTGTGACGCCACGAGGACTGCAATGCCGTCGGACGTTGTGTCCTTGAGGATGCTGATGATGCGGTTGGCGGAGGCCCGGTCCAGGCTCGCCGTGGGCTCGTCCACCACCAGGACACGGGTGCCCAGGATCAGGGCGCGGGCGATGGCGACACGCTGGCGCTCACCGCCGGAAAGCTGCTCGGGACGGTGCCGCATGCGGCGTCCGAGGCCCACGAGGTCCAGCAGGTCCTTGGCCATTTCGCGCCGCTGCTCCACTTCGCCGTCCGGTACCGCGGGGAGGAGGACATTCTCGAGCGCGCTCATGCCGTCGATCAGGGCGCCGCCCTGGTCAACGTAACCGATCAGGGCACGGCGGCGGTCGGCGATCTCGTCGTCGCTCATGGTTTCAAGGGAATCACCCTCCCACAGCACCCGGCCCGACGTCGGCAGGGTCAGGCCCGCTCCGACGGTCAGGATGCTGGTCTTGCCCGAGCCGCTTCGGCCGGCCACACAGTGCATCTCGCCGGCATTCAGGGTGAGGTCAAAGCCTTCCACGACGCTGACGGCATCGGACCCGTTCTTGCCTCCGCCGTAGCGGATGGTGATGTTGCTCAGCTCCAGCGGAGTGGCGTGATCGGCTTCCTTGACAAGGGTGTTGGCCCTGGTCTGGACCGGGGCTTCAGCCTCGTTGTTCCCGCGCACGCGGCGAAGGTTCAGGTCGTTACTCATTTGACCACTTTCGTTGCAATCGGAATCCAGCAGAGAACAGCCACGAGCCCGGCCACTGCGGCCCACAGCGCGGCGTAGGGGGCAAGAACAAGGCCGATGCCCAAGGCACCGAGGATGCCCAGCGGCACGGCAACCGCACCCACCAGGGCGTTTTCGAAGAAGCGGACCTGCCCCAGCATGTCGGGATTCCAGCCCATGGCCTGGAGCGTGCCGAGGTACCGGCGCTTGGCCTTGAGCTCAAAGCGCCCGGTCACCAGGGTGAGCAGGAGCCCCACAGCCACGCCGGACAGGCCAAGGACGATGCTCGGCAGGGCCACGCTGGCGGCAGCCAGGCCACTGAGGGCGCTGGCGCCGGCGGCACGCGGAATGTCGATCAGCAGTGCGATCAGGCCGCCGACTGCCGAGCCGAACACACCAACCGCAACGGCCAGCGAGATGGCGTTGAAGCGGTGCGTGCTCAGCTGCCGGTTCGCGAAGGTCAGCGGCGAGTCGACGGCGATGAGCTTTTCGTCGTGCTGCGGCTCCTGGTCGACCACCTCGCGGTGCCGCAGCTGCTGGGCGGCGAAGAAGGCCGCGCCCAGGTACAGGGCCAGCACGGACGCCGAGACGATGGCGGTGGCGATGTTCCAGCTCAGGAGGCTGAGCACAATACCGGCCACGGCCAGCAGCCCGGCGCCGACGGCGAACTCCTCCAGCACCCAGGAGCGGATGCGGCGCTGGGTCCAGCCCATGGCGCGCAGTGTGCCGGCTTCGCTGCGGCGCAGCCGCACGTAGCTGACAGTCGAGGCGCCGGTCAGCAGGGCGGCACCGCAGAGCGTGAGGAACAGCAGCGTCAGGTTCGTCGCCGTCAGCGAGCCGGCCACCGCGTCGGCGGCGTTCTGCCTGACCCACGACTGCTGGACGGTTCCCAGCGCGGATTCCTTGCCGGCGTCGTCCTTGGAGTAGCCGGGAACGAAGATGTTGGCGTCCTCGCGGGCAGAACCGGCCACAACGGTGGCTTCGAGCCCCATGTCCCGGATCTCGGCGGCGAGCTTGTCCACCTCAGGCTGGACCTGCTTCCAGCTGCCGGCGGCGCTGGCGCGGACGCGCACGGCGTCGATGACGGAGGCGTTCTTCTCGTAGCCGCGGGCAGCAGCCAGGCCGTAGTAGTCGGTGATGGCGCCGGCCGACTGGCTGACGAGTCCGGTGGCGCTCAGGGAGGGCTTGAGTGTGGTGTCGGCAATGTCCTTGCCCTGCGCGTCTTTGGTCAGCGTCATGGGCGTGGGATCGTAGCCGCCGAGCGGAAGCCGGTTGACGTCACCGGCCGCTTCCTGGACGGCGGCGGGATCGAAGGTGCCGTAGACCATGGCGAGCGGGGTGGCCAGCTTCTTGCCCGTTTCGAGGTTCTCGCGGTAGGAGCGCTCGTCCACGGGGTTGCGCTGGGTCTGGTCCACGGCCTCGCCGTTGGCGCTCTTCTCCGGCAGTCGGTTCACGGTGACCCATTCGCCGGGGGTGGCGGTCTTGTCCTCGGCACCGTTGCCCGCAGTGGAGCCGTCCGAGTACTGGGGGGCGGAGGCGAAGTTGGTGCTCCAGGTTGCGGGGCTGTACAGGCCGCGGCTGAAGTTCGCCGAGTTGCCGAGCAGCTTGGAGTAGTCCGTGGACCCGGGCCATGACAGCGCAAAGGGCGACTTGGAGACGAAGGGCAGGTAGTCCTTGTCCAGGGAGCGCTCAGCGGTGCCGACTTCCTTGACCACGTTGCCGGAGTCGTCGATCTCCTCGATTTTCACGGAGTACTTCAGGTCAACCGAAGTGCCGGAGCGGACGATCAGCGGGATGGCCTGGGAGTCCTCGGTGAGCTGGCCGTTGCGCTTGGCCTGCTGGTACTGGGTCATGATGGGCGCCCAGTACTTGAGCTTGACGCCGAGGAAGTCGGGGCCCTCCTCGAGTTCCTGCAAGCCGATGCCGGTGGTGAAGAGGCTCTCCAGGTGCTGGCCGACTGCCTCGGCGCTGCGGGCGTCGGCCGGCGGTGCCTTTTCCAGGGGCGCCAGGAAGTCACCGGAGGTGCCCAGCAGGGCGCGCTCGGAAACGGGGTCGACGGCGACCACGGACTCCGTGACCTCCGGAGCCATGGGCAGGGCAACAGTGAGGTTGAACAGGTTGTGCTCTGACCCTCCGGCCGGGGCCGGGAACTTGATCCCGGTTTCGCCTTCGGGACCGGCGATCTGGATGCTGTTGCCTCCCTCGACCTGCTGCTCCACGAGCTTGCCCTTGCCGAGAGTGCCCTCGGCAGTGGACTTAAAGAGGGTGTGCTGCGCGGACCCGTCGGAGCTTGTGGCGCTGGCCGTCATCCGGTACTTCTTGGGGGTGTCGCTGAGTACGGACTGCGCTTCCGGCCATTTGCTGGGGTCGGTGCCGCCGGGCTGCCCGGCGGTGGCGGTGCCGACCAGTCCGGCGTTGAAGCCCAGGTAGTCCATGGCTTCCAGGCGCGGGGTCTCGAGGTTCTGCGTCACGCGCGAGACCAGGCTGATGGGCGCGGCAACAGAGGTGCCGGACAGATCCCGGATCTTCTGCAGCTGGTCGAAGCTGATGCCTCCCTGCCCGGTGGCAATCTCGGGCTGCATGAGCGAACCGTCCGAGCCCGCCTTGGCCTGGACCAGGATGTCGTAGAGCCCGCGCGAGTTCTGGTCCACGGTCCGGTTCAGCGCTGCCTGCGACTGGGTCTGGACGAGGACGGACAGGCACATGGCGAAGATCAGAATTGCAGCGGTCAGCAGCAGCACTTTGCTTCTGATGAACCTCTGGACGGCGTTCATTGGGCTCCCTGAAACCTGGATTGCGTGCGCACGCCACGATGACCGCAGAATGTGGAGGTGTCCCTTGCGGGCGTGCAAAAAGTATTGGCCGGCCTGCCGGCTGGATCCGTAAATTCGAACCTAGCTATTGTACGCAGACCGGCCAATCATACTTGGCCGGGGTGAACTCCAGGGGACAAGGAGTTCACCCCGCGTTGGGACCTGGCCGTTGCCGGCCGGGGTTCGTCGGACTAGTCCTCGAGGTCCACTTCGCGCACCATCTCGGCACCGATGCCGGCCTTGATGGCGTCCAGCACCTGCTGCGGAACGGAGCTGTCGATGGTGAGCAGCGCCAGGACCTGGCCGCCCTCCGAGCTCCGCGCCACCTGCATGCCGCCGATGTTGATGTTGTTCATGCCCAGGATGTGGCCGATGGTGCCGATGACGCCGGGACGGTCAGCGTAGGCCACCACGACGAGGTGCTCGCTGATGGGAATCTCGACGTCGTAGCCGTTCACGCCGACGAGCTTCTGCACCTGCTTGGGACCGGTCAGGGTGCCGGCCACGGAGATCTGTGAACCGTCGCTCAGGGCGCCGCGCAGCGTCAGCACGTTGCGGTAGTCCTCGGCCTCAGGAGTGGTGATGAGGCGGACGTTGATGCCGCGCTGCTCGGCGATCACGGGGGCGTTGACGTAGGACACCTGCTCGGTGACGACGTCGGCGAAGATCCCCTTGAGGGCGGCGAGCTCCAGGACCTTGACGTCAAGCGCGGCAATTTCGCCGGCAACCTCAACGTCGATCTGGGTTAAGGAGGCGTGGGTCAGCGCCGTAAAGATGCGGCCCAGCTTCTCGATCAGCGGGATGCCCGGGCGGACGTCGGGGGCAATCACGCCGCCGGCGACGTTCACGGCGTCCGGCACCAGTTCCCCGGCAAGGGCGAGGCGGACGGACTTCGCGACGGACACGCCGGCCTTTTCCTGTGCCTCGTCGGTTGACGCGCCCAGGTGCGGGGTCACCACAACATTGTCCAGCTTGAAGAACGGCAGGTCGGTGCTGGGCTCCTGGACGAAGACGTCCACGGCGGCACCGGCGATCTGGCGGTCCTGCAGTGCGGTGTAGAGGGCTTCCTCGTCCACGAGGCCGCCACGGGCCACGTTGATCACGTAGGCCGTGCTCTTCATCTTCCTGAAGGCGTCGGCGCCGAGCATGCCGACCGTCTCCGGCGTCTTGGGCATGTGGATGGTGATGAAGTCGGACTGCGCGAGCAGTTCGTCGAGGGTGACCAGCTTCACGCCGAGCTGGGCGGCACGGGCGGACGTGATGTAGGGGTCGAAGGCGAGGATCTCGGTGTCGAAGCCCTGCAGGCGGGCGGCCACCAGGGCGCCGATGCGGCCCAGGCCGATGATGCCGATCTTCTTCTCGAAGAGCTCAATGCCGGTGTACTTGGAGCGCTTCCACTCGCCGTCCTTCAGGGCGGCGCTGGCCTGCGGGATGTGGCGGGCCAGGCTCAGGATGTGGCCCACGGTCAGTTCCGCGGCGGAAACGATGTTCGACGTCGGGGCGTTGACCACCATGACACCGGCCTGCGTGGCGGCCTTGATGTCGACGTTGTCCAGGCCGACGCCGGCACGCGCGATGACCTTCAGGTTCTTCGCAGCGGCAATGGCCTCGGCGTCCACCTTGGTGGCGGAGCGGACCAGGATGGCGTCAACGTCCTCGATGGCAGAGAGCAGCTGGGAACGATCGGCGCCGTCGGTCTGGCGGATTTCAAAGTCCGGGCCAAGGGCCTCGATGGTGGCGGGCGAAAGTTCTTCGGCAAGCAATACTACGGGTTTTGACACAGCTGATCCTCTGCGTTGAAGTCCTGGGGGTAAATAAAGTCTAGGCGTACGGAAAGGCCGGGCTCACATTGTTAAGTGTGAACCCGGCCTCACTGTCGCGTTATGAAGGGCGCAGCCTTAGCGGGCTGCGGAGCCTTCTACGTAGTCCTGGTCCTGCTGCTGCCAGGAGAACAGGGAGCGCAGTTCGCGGCCAACGCCCTCGATCGGGTGGGACTCTGCCTTGGCGCGCAGCTCCTTGAACTCGACGCCGCCGTTGTCCTGGTCTTCGATGAAGCGCTTGGCGAAGGCACCGGACTGGACGTCCGCGAGGACGGCCTTCATGTTTTCCTTCACCTCGGGGGTGATGACGCGCGGGCCGGAGACGTAGTCGCCGTACTCGGCGGTGTCAGAAACGCTCCAACGCTGCTTGGCGATGCCGCCTTCCCACATGAGGTCGACGATGAGCTTGAGCTCGTGCAGCACCTCGAAGTAGGCGATCTGCGGCTGGTAGCCGGCTTCGGTCAGGGTCTCGAAGCCGTACTGGATCAGCTGGGACACGCCGCCGCACAGGACAGCCTGCTCGCCGAAGAGGTCGGTTTCGGTCTCTTCGGTGAAGGTGGTCTTGATGACACCGGCGCGGGTGCCGCCGATGGCCTTGGCGTAGGACTTGGCCAGTTCCCATGCGGAACCGGAAGCGTCCTGCTCCACGGCGATGATGTCCGGGATGCCGCGGCCGGCTTCGAACTCGCGGCGAACCGTGTGGCCGGGGGCCTTCGGGGCGACCAGGATGACGTCAACGCCCTCCGGTGCCTCGATGTAGCCGAAGCGGATGTTGAAGCCGTGCGCGAAGGCGAGTGCCTTGCCCGGGGTCAGCTTGTCCTTGATGGAGTCGTTGAAGATCGAGCGCTGGTGCTGGTCCGGTGCCAGGATCATGATGACGTCGGCCCATTCGGCGGCGTCGGCAACGTTCTTGACCTGGAAGCCAGCGTCCTCAGCCTTGGCGGTGGACCTGGAGCCTTCCTTGAGGGCAATGACAACCTCGACGCCGGAATCGCGCAGGTTCAGCGCGTGGGCGTGGCCCTGGGAGCCATAGCCGACAATGGCAACCTTGCGACCCTGGATGATCGACAGGTCTGCGTCGTCGTCGTAAAACATTTCAGTCACTTGCGTAACTCCTCTTGAGTGGATTTCTTGTAGATGTGTGTCTGTCGGTGCTGCGTTTGCAGGCGTTGCGCCGCCTGGATTGTGCCTTAGGCGGAGCGCAGCGCCCGATCACTCATGGAGCGGGATCCCCGTCCAACGGCCAAGGTGCCGGACTGCACAATTTCGCGGATACCGAAGGGCTCCAGCACTGAAAGCAGTGCCGTGAGCTTTTCGGGATGGCCAGTTGCTTCAATGACCACCGAGTCTGTGGAGACGTCGACCACTGAAGCACGGAACAGGTCTGCAGCCTGGGTCACCTGCAGACGAGTTGCGGCATCCGCACGTACCTTGACCAGGATGTGGTCGCGCTGTACGGAAGATTCGGAGGTCAGTTCAACAATCTTGATCACGTTGACCAGCTTGTTCAACTGCTTGGTGACCTGTTCGATCAGGTCGCCGTCGGCGTCGACGACGACGGTCATCCGGGAGATGCCCGGAACTTCCGTCGGGCCGACGGCCAGGGAATTGATGTTGAAGGCGCGGCGGGCGAAAAGGCTGGCCACGCGGGTCAGCACACCGGGCTTGTCTTCGACCAGAACGGACAGTGTGTGGCGGCTCATGATCAGTCCTCCTCTTCCCATTCCGGGGTCATGTTGCGGGCAACCTGGATCTGGTCGTTGCTGACCCCGGCGGGCACCATTGGCCACACCATGGAGTCGGGGCTGACCACGAAGTCGATGACCACGGGGCGGTCATTGATTTCCAGCGCCTTCTGGATTGTTGCGTCGATGTCCTCGTCCCGCTCGCACCGGAAGGATGCGCAGCCGTAGGCCTCACCGAGTTTGACGAAGTCCGGGATCCGGATGGTCTCGTGGCCGGTGTTCAGGTCGGTGTTGGAGTAGCGGCCCTCGTAGAAGAGGGTCTGCCACTGGCGCACCATGCCCAGCGAGGAGTTGTTGATCACAGCAACCTTGATGGGGATGTTGTTGATGGCGCAGGTGGCCAGCTCCTGGTTGGTCATCTGGAAGCAGCCGTCGCCGTCGATGGCCCAGACCACACGGTCCGGCTCCCCCACCTTGGCGCCCATGGCCGCCGGAACGGCGTAGCCCATGGTGCCGGCACCGCCGGAGTTCAGCCAGGCATGCGGACGCTCGTACTTGATGAACTGCGCAGCCCACATCTGGTGCTGGCCCACACCGGCAACGTAGATGCCCTCGGGACCGGTCAGGGCACCGATGCGCTCGATGACGCGCTGCGGGGCACTCAGGCCGTCCTCGGGTTCGGTCCAGCCCAGCGGGTAGGTTTCCTTCAGGTTGTTCAGGAAGGCCCACCAGTTGGCCAGGTCCGGGGTGCCGGAGGTGCCGAACTGGGTCCGGACGGCTTCAGTCAGTTCCGGGATGATCTCCTTCACGGAGCCCACGATGGGAACATCGGCGGTGCGGTTCTTGGAGATTTCCGCGGGGTCGATGTCCGCGTGGATGACCTTGGCGTTGGGCGCGAAGGTCTTCAGGACGCCCGTGACGCGGTCGTCAAAGCGCGCGCCCAGGGTCACCAGCAGGTCCGACTGCTGCAGCGCCGTCACGGCCGAGACGGTGCCGTGCATGCCGGGCATGCCCACGTGCTGCGGGTGCGAGTCCGGGAAGACGCCGCGGGCCATGAGGGTGGTCACCACGGGGGCGCCCGTCAGCTCGGCCAGTTCACGCAGTTCAGCGGAAGCGTGGGCCTTGACCACACCGCCGCCGACATAGAGCACCGGCTTGCTGGCTGCCGCAATCAGCTTCGCGGCTTCGCGCACCTGCTTGTTGTGGCCGCGGACCACGGGCCGGTAGCCGGGCAGGTCAATCTTCGGCGGCCACGAAAAGGTCATCTGGCCCTGCTGGGCGTCCTTCGCCACGTCAACAAGGACCGGGCCCGGACGTCCGGTGGAGGCCAGGTGGAAGGCCTCGGCCATGACGTGGGGAATGTCGTTGGGGTCCGTCACCAGGAACGAGTGCTTGGTGATGGGCATGGTGATGCCCACGATGTCGGCTTCCTGAAAGGCATCGGTGCCGATCACTCCGCTGGATACCTGGCCGGTGATGGCCACGAGCGGAACGGAATCCATGTGCGCATCCATGATGGCGGTGACGAGGTTGGTGGCACCCGGGCCCGAGGTGGCGATGCAGACGCCCACCCGCCCGGTGACCATGGCGTAGCCTTGCGCGGCGTGGCCGGCTCCCTGTTCGTGACGGACCAGAACGTGGTTCATTTTGGAGGCCATCAAGGGGTCGTAGGTGGGCAGGATCGCACCACCGGGCAAACCGAAAATGTCGTCGACGCCGAGTTCTTCGAGCGAACGGACAATTGCTTCTGAGCCGGTCATCACCGTCGGGGGTACGACGTTGTTCGGCCCAAGGACAGGAGAGGCGGCTGCAGCAGTGTCGACCCCGGCCTCGGCCGGCTTGTCGACGCGTTCCGGAGCCTTGGCGGCTCCAGCGGACTTTGAAGCCATCAGCGAGGGGCTGATGGGCGATCCTTTGCTCATCGAACTCTTCCTTAGTGGATCTTGAATTGGTGTGGTGCTAGGGAAAACTGAACGTTCCGTCCCGCCGGGAAAATAAAAAAACCCCTCAGCCTGATGGCTTTTCGAGGGGTTGCGCGTGACAGTTCGTTACCAGTCGGGCTATGGAGCCACGCGCTTGGTAAGTACGACGACGGTGCCGACGGTAACGAATGCGATCATGCGTTCAGTTTTCCCTCTAAGTGAGATACGTGTCAACGAGCACGGCCCGCGTCTCACATTGTGGACTCCATCGTCCACTAGCCGAACAGGTTGCCGGCCGGTTACTCCCAACGATATCCCTCCGGAACGAACCCCGCACAAGGCGGCAGCGCTTAATAAGGGTGATGCCGACGGGCCCCTTGCGGCCGGCGCTCAGCGCCGCCCGCAAGGGGAAGGTATCACCCGCAGTATGCGCCGGTGGAGGCGCTGTGCACCAGCTTGGCGTACTTGGCCAGGACGCCCTTGGTGAACTTGGCCGGCAGCGGTGCCCAGCCTTCCTTGCGGGCTTCGAGTTCTGCGTCGTCAACGAGCAGGTCGAAGGTGCGTGCGGCGATGTCGACGCGGATCCGGTCGCCGTCCTTCACGAAGGCGATGGGGCCGCCGTCGACCGCTTCGGGGGCAACGTGGCCGATGCACAGGCCGGTGGTGCCGCCTGAGAAGCGGCCATCGGTGAGCAGCAGGACATCCTTGCCCAGGCCCGCACCCTTGATGGCCCCCGTGATGGCCAGCATCTCGCGCATTCCCGGACCGCCCTTGGGGCCTTCGTAGCGGATCACCACGACGTCGCCCTTCTGGATCTCGCCGTTGTCCAGCGCGTCCAGGGCGCCCTGTTCACGCTCGAACACCCGGGCGCTGCCTTCGAAGACGTCGGCGTCGAAGCCGGCGCTCTTCACCACGGCACCCTCGGGGGCGAGCGAGCCGTGCAGGATGGTGATGCCGCCGGTCTTGTGGATCGGGTTGTCCAGCGCGCGGAGGATCTTGCCGTCCAGGTCCGGCGGGTTGATCGAAGCCAGGTTCTCGGCGACAGTCTTGCCGGTGACGGTGAGGCAGTCGCCATGCAGCAGGCCGGCGTCGAGCAGGGCCTTCATGATCACGGGGACGCCGCCGATCTTGTCGACGTCCGTCATGACATAACGGCCGAACGGCTTCAGGTCGCCCAGGTGCGGGATCTTGTCGCCGATGCGGTTGAAGTCGTCCAGGGTCAGTTCGACCTCTGCCTCGCGGGCGATCGCCAGCAGGTGCAGGACGGCGTTGGTGGATCCGCCGAAGGCCATGGTGACGGCGATGGCGTTTTCGAACGCCTTCTTGGTCATGATGTCCCGGGCGGTGATGCCCTTGCGGAGCAGGTTCACCACTGCCTCGCCGGACTTGCGGGCGAATTCATCACGACGGCGGTCTGCCGAGGGCGGGGCGGCGGAGCCGGGGAGAGACATGCCCAGGGCCTCACCGATGCAGGCCATGGTGTTGGCGGTGTACATGCCGCCGCAGGCGCCTTCGCCGGGACAGATGGCCTTCTCAATGCGGGTGAGGTCTTCCATGCTCATCTTGCCGGCAGCGCACGCGCCAACGGCTTCGAAGGCGTCGATCAGCGTGACTTCCTTTTCGGAGCCGTCCTCAAGCTTGACCCAGCCCGGCATGATCGAGCCGGCGTACAGGAACACGCTGGCGAGGTCCAGGCGCGCGGCTGCCATGAGCATGCCCGGGAGGGACTTGTCGCAGCCGGCCAGCAGCACGGAGCCGTCGATGCGCTCCGCCTGCATGACCGTTTCCACGGAGTCGGCGATGACTTCGCGGGAGACCAGGGAGAAGTGCATGCCCTCGTGGCCCATGGAGATGCCGTCGGAAACGGAGATGGTGCCGAACTGCATCGGGAATCCGCCGCCGGCGTGGACGCCTTCCTTGGCTCCCTGGGCCAGCCGGTTCAGGGACAGGTTGCAGGGAGTGATTTCGTTCCAGGAGCTCGCGACGCCGATCTGGGGCTTGGCGAAGTCGTCGTCGCCCATGCCCACGGCCCGGAACATTCCACGTGCCGGAGCTGCGTGAATGCCGTCGGTGACAATCCGGCTCCGGGGCTTGATGTCAGGCTTGTTTTCGGTTGCGATCTGGGTGTCCTCACTCATGGGTCAAAGTCTATGACTCCTCAAAGGCCGCCAACGACCGGAAGTGGCCGGTTTGGCCCAATTTCCAGAAAAATTCGATCAAATAGTGGACTTACGTCTCACATCCTGGGATGGAGGCCCTGCCAGCCCTCGGCCCTGCTGGCGTTGACAAGCCTAGACAGCCCTATTGACAGCGACGTACCGTCAAGCAACGGCAACCTCGCGTGACGGATGAAAGGTTTTGCTATGGAGTGGATTATCTGGGTCATTGTCATTGTTTTGATCATCGCTATCGTCTGGTGGCTGCTGAACCGGAACTCACGGGGAACGGCAGCCGACGCGGCCAGGACCGAACAGGTGACGTCCCCGGCCGGAACCGCTTCCGCATCATCAGCCGTAAGGGCAGAGACGCCGTCGGCGGCTTCTGCCACCGCAGCGGCGGTGGGGCCTCCGTCAGACACCACCCGGACGGTACCGGAAACAGGCCGCTTGGCTGAACCGGCCGCCGAACCGGCCGCCAAACCGGACTTAGGCCCAGGACCGGCAGCCGCGGAAGCCGCGCCGCTGACGGGCCGGCCCGCCCCCGCAGCCGCGCGCCCGGAGCCCGAGGACGTGGAACCCGACATCGAATCCTGGCAGGCCGCCACCGCCCGGCCCTCCTCGGCGCGGCCCGCCGGAGGAGATGTTGACGACTGGGACGACGACGGGGACAAGGCCGAATGGGATGCCCAGTGGTCGGATGCGGGCAGTGCCGAGGCAGGCAGTTCGACCCCGCGGGCTGCGGCGCAGCCTGCCACCCCGACGCACCACGCCGAGTACACGGCCCCGCACTCCCCCACCCTGCCGGGCGCGGAATCGGCCGCGGCCGAAGCCCTGGACGCTGAGGCTGAGACCCAGCAGCGGATCCAGTCCTCCGCTGCGACGGAAGCCGGAGCCAGCCACGACGCCCCGCCCCACCACCGCGAACCCCAGCCTCACCACCTGGAACAGGGCTTCGGCGCGGAACGGGGTTTCGGCGAACAGCCCATCCCCCACAAGCAGGCGTCCGGTGAAGGCTCGGAAACCGCGGCGGACCACCCCTACGGCGAGGGTTCGGCCTCGCCGTACGCAGACGGCAGCGCCCCGGACGGATACGCCGTCAAGGGCGACGTCAGCGCGATGACCTATTACGACGAAGACAGCGCCGGCTACCAGGAAGCCAGGGCGGAAGTCTGGTTCCTTTCCCCGGCGCACGCCGAGGCTGCCGGGTTCCGGGCGCCCCGCCGGTCCCGGCGTTAACGCCCACGCGGCGGCGACAGACTGCGGCCGGAGGAAGCGAATGACACGCAGCCACCCCGGAAAGCCCGCAACGGCGGCCGCCGGCATGCCCCTGGCAGTGACCGCCCTGGCATTGTCCGCCCTCACGATGTCGCTGTCCGGGTGCACGGGCGACGGCGGTCAGCCCGTCCCGGGCAGCGGCACGCCGGGGACAAGCACCTCGGGCACCGGCACTTCAGAAACAAGTGCGCCCGCTGCTTCCGGTACGGCCGCACCATCGGCGCCACGGGCGCCGGAAGTGCGGAGCAGGATCGAGGGACTGCAGATTCCCTGGTCGACGGTGTTCCTGCCGGACGGCGCAGCAGTTATTTCCGAACGCGATTCCGCCCTGCTCAAGTCTGTGACGGACGGCAAGGTCAGCACCATCGGGGCCGTTCCCGGAGTCGTTCCCGGCGGTGAGGGCGGGCTGCTGGGCCTGGCTTTGTCGCCCGGCTTTGCCTCGGACCGCTATCTCTACGCCTACTTCACTTCGGCCGACGACAACCGGATTGCCCGCATGCGTTTGGAGGGCGCCGACGGGACTCTTCGGCTGGGCGAGCCGGAGGTGATCTTCTCCGGCATGTCCAAGGCCTCCACCCACAACGGCGGCAGGATCCGTTTCGGCCCGGACGGGTTCCTCTACGTCGGCACCGGCGACTCGCAGCGCCGGGAGCAGCCGCAGGACCGGAACGCCCTGGGCGGCAAGATCCTGCGGCTCACCAAGGACGGCGCCCCCGCGCCCGGCAATCCTTTCCCGAACAACCCCGTCTACAGCCTCGGACACCGGAACGTGCAGGGCCTGGCGTGGGACGGCCAGGGCAGGCTCTGGGCCAGCGAATTCGGACCCGACGTCAATGACGAACTCAACCTGATCCAGCCCGGCGGAAATTACGGGTGGCCCGAAGTCACCGGGGCACCCCACCGGGACGGCTTCATCGACGCCAAGGTTGTCTGGCCGTCAACGGCGGACTCCTCCCCCAGCGGACTCGAAATTGTTGGCAGCACGGCCTACCTCGGTGCCTTGAGGGGCCAGCGCATCTGGGCAGTCCCGCTCAACGGCGAAAATGCCGGCACTCCTGTGGGCTACTTCACACAGGAGTTCGGGCGAATTAGGAACGTTTCGCTGGCCCCGAACGGGGATTTGTGGGCCCTCAGCAACAACCAAAACCCTGATTTCGCGCTGATTTTGAGGGTTCCACGCTAGCGGAGGGACCTTCCACGCCCCTCGATTTCACACTGGCCAAAACTTCGTGTAGAGTTTCATGTCGTTGCGGAGGTCAACGAGGGAAACAAAAGCCCACGGATGAACGAAACAGCAGATGCACCTCTAGCTCAATTGGCAGAGCAATTGACTCTTAATCAATGGGTTCCGGGTTCAAGTCCCGGGGGGTGCACCACCGAAAAGGCCCCGACCAGCGGAAACGCGTGGTCGGGGCCTTCTTCTTTGCTGACCCAAGAGCTTTCTGGCAGGTCACAGGCGCTGTCGGTCTCATCGCCGTCTTCGCCCACGGCGGACTTGTCGTTCCGTGGGCGAAGACGGCGATAGAGCCCTGTGGAAGCCAAGACAGTCAGCCCGTAATCCAATGAGTGGCTCCCCATTTCTGAGGACGAGCCCGCACAGGCCGCCTGCTACTCTTACCAAGGCGCCAGGCATCCCCCAACCGTCGTGGCGCCTGCTTGGAGGAAGCCCCTGCATCAACCCCAAAAGGATGCGGGGGCTTTCTGCCACTGCGGAAGCTCTTCGGAACCTACTGTTGGAGCGGCAGGTAACTGCGGACCAATTGCGTGGGCCGTGCGCTACCTGTCAATTTCGCAAGCGGTTCCCAGCGTCACACGCTCTTGCCACCAGGACGGCTGGGGCGAGTAAAGAGTTGCTTAGCGGCCATCCGCTGTAAGTTTGGTAGCTTCGGGAGAGAACAATTACGCTCTACACTGCGTTCGCTCTGGCGTCGGCCGCGCCACTTGGAAATGGTCGTTGCACTCTTCGCAGAAGACATCGTCTGCATGCTTGCCGCAGCACTGGCAACGGTGTTCCAACGCTTGGGAATCTGTGATGTAAGAAGCCATACGCAATACTGCTCCTGCCCGTCGGGAGTCACAAAGCGTAGTCATTACCTGTCTTTTCGTGTCTGGACTACTTGCTTTTGCGGCTCCCGCCACTGGTAGCGTCATGAGCCCTCGGCCATCAGCCACGGGAACTTGGCGTCGTCCTGGGCAAGGAGCAACAGCCTAAGCGGCGAGGAGTTGCGGCTCCTGCACATGCAGTTCTCCCCCGCTAAGGGGCGTGATCTGGACCCGGACGATACTGGTTCCGGTGAGAGGCAGCGCAAGATACTGGTGCACCAGCCGAAAATCGGCTGACGCTGGCAATGAAATTTCCCTGGTCACACGGAGATGTCCAGGGAAATGAACATCGAATACTTCTATTCTGACTCGGGTGCCTTGTGGAGACCGGAAGGGTATACGAAGCTGCCGTACAGAACCGGCGTGGTCTCCGATAAGCACGTCCTTGAATAACGCAGCCGATTGGGCCCCGCGCCGGGCGTACCACGCAGCTGGTTCTTTTTGGAGGATCCAGCGGGCTGCCGAGCCGTTCCACCCGTTCCAGCCGCTCTTGAAGCTTGACGTGCCAGATAAGAGGTTATGTCGAATCGAACCCGAGAAGCTGGACATCATGAGCCCAGTCACAGTAAGAATCTCCAAGCGGCCCGCATCCCGCTCTGCTGCACACCAAGCCATGAACTGCTCAATGGCTTGGAGGCCCGCCGTGTCGAGCGAACTGGGGTGATACATGAAGCTGACACCACGGCCTAGCTGTCCGGCAGCCTGAACAAATAAAGGACCACGCCGCGCGAAGACCGCCGCATCCAACCCGACGTGAACGTTTCCCATGCTGTCAAGCGGATCGCCGGACATCGACCAGTATCCTGGCGTATAACCCGTCGACAGCGCGTGTTCCTGCAAGATCAGTCTGCCTGCTAAATACCGCTGAAACGACGAGGGCGCCAGGCCGCCATTGAAGCCTTGGTAGCCAGTGCCGCCAACGCCGGGCGGGACGAACAGCTCGATCGGCAGTTTTGGCAAGGACATGCTGAGCTTGGCCTTGGAGTGAACAATCTCGTTCCGCAGATCCTGGCTCGTGGGTGCGTCGCGATGCGTGGCTCCATGATTGGCAACTTCAAAACCGTTTTCTAGCGCCATCCGCTGAAGGGCCGGAAAAGACATGCTGGTGCTTCCGTTCACACCTGCTTCGATGCTGAACATTTGCGACATTGCGGCGACGGTGACGGGGATTTGGTACTTCCGATGAAACGGCAGGAGGTTCTGGATGAACTTGTTTAGATGATGGTCACATCTGAAGGCGACAGCTACCTTCCCGGACGTTCCAATCGGACCACCCCTCCGCCGTACGAATGCATCCACTAGCGGCTGGTTGACGGTGAACTGCCGCGCGCCAGGGACAACCAGGGCTGCTGCATCGGAGCGCGAACCTGAGAAGGTGGCACCCAGCCCGGCGATTGCCCCTGCCGAAAGTAAGTGACGGCGGCTGATGAGCCGAGGGTCCGGACTCACTGCAGGGCTCCATGCGCTAAAGGGCCATTGGCGCGCTTTGACGTATCAACCATACGCCGATGCTAATGCCCGGCAAGTCGGGGGAGAAGTCTGAGCGATATCCCGTTGCCCTGCCGTGCAACCGCCGGGCAGTTTCCTGCAGGCGAACGGTATCCCGCCGGGTCAAACGGCAGCCCTGGCCTTCAGTCCCCGGCTTCAGGCTCCCCCGGCATCCGGCGCACTGCCGGAAGAACCCCTGCCCTGCAGCTCGCTGCTGACCAAATGCTTCCGGCCAGGCAAGTCAGTATTGCCCAGCCGCTCCAGGATGTACTTGCCGGCCTGGACCCCCACCGCAAGATTGCCGTTGTCCACAGAGCTCAGGGACAGGTGGCGAATGCGGGCCAGATACGTGTTGTCGTAGCCAACCACGGGAGACTGCTGCCTTTGCCGCCAAGCAGGCGGTGCCTGTCATGGTGGACTTCAACCGCCGCTTTGACCGCGACTATGCCGAGCTCAAACGGATAGTCGATGCCGGGGAAATCGGTGCTGTGGAGCTGATCCAGCTCACCAGCCCCGGCCCGGCCATGGTGCCGCTCGCCTACATCGCCACGTCAGGCGGCCAGAGGCGCGACCCGACGGTTCACTTCTTCGATGTCCCTCCGGCTTCCCGGCGGCGCGCTGGTCCAAATCGATTGCGCGCGCCGCACCGGGTACAGCTACGACGAGCGGATTGAAATCATGGGATCAGAGGACATGGCCGAGGCCGGCCGCCACCGTTTGGGCGCGGTGTCCCGCTACTACTCAGGGAAGGTGGTGGACGACGGCATGCATCCCGGCTGGTTCGAACGGGTCCAGCCGACCTACGGGGCCGCCCTGAGCCACTTCGTGGCCGCATTGGAGAACGGAACTGCAGCCACGGCGGCCCGGCCTTCGCGCCGTCACTCCAGGATGGCCTGAAGGCCCAGGCCATTGCCGAAGCGGCAACCCTGTCCCTGCGCTCGGGAAAACCGGGACGATCCAGTACTGATTCCATGCCGGTGCCGGGCGCTGGGCCGCGCGGCAGGGCACCGTCACCTGGGGGCCTGCATTATTTCTGAACGGCCGCCCCGGCAGGTGTTGCCCGCGGCCATGCCTCGCCGCGGTTCCGTGACTTGGCGGGAGCATGGGCGATCAAGGCCAGCCTCGCGCCGATGAGGACGAGGTCCTTCATATCGGCAACCGGCGATAGGCCTGCCACTTTCAGTGCACCGAACCACATGAACAGGACTCCAAGCAGAATACGCAGCGAGGGCAACGCCGCCGGGCGCAGCACCTGGACGAGGCGGGCATCGGCAGCACCCCAAGGCGCACCAGCAGCCCACCCCCCCGCGCAGCAAAGTTTTCATCGTGCTCCCTCCCTGACCTTGGGGACAGCCGCCTCCCCGCTTATTGGATGCAGGGAGGCTACGGGAAGGCCCTTGTGTTTTTCTTTGGCACGCAGCCGCGGGGCGGGTCCCCGCAGATGCCACGCCAGGCTCTTCCCGCGTCAGCCCGCCTCCTGGAGCGCGACCCGCACGGGCTCCCCGGACTGCAGTGACGCCTGGGCCGCGTCCGCCACCATGGACGCTGCGACGGCGTCCTCCGGCGTACACGGGTTCTGCCGCTTCCCCAGCACCAGTTCCACGAAGGCCGCCATCTCCGCACGGTACGCCGTGTGGAACCGCTCGGCGAACGTCCTGTGCGGCGGCCCCGCCGGGAAACCCACCCCGGGTTCGGCGGAGGTCATCGCCATTTGCTCATCCATCCCCACCATGACGGAGCCGGCGGACCCCTGGAGTTCCAGCCGGACGTCGTGTCCTGCCCCGTTGTAGCGGGTGGCCGAGACGGTGCCTACGCTGCCGTCGTCGAACGTCACCACGGCCAGCGCCGTATCCACGTCGCCGACGGCGCCGATTGCCGGGTCACCGTTGTTGGAACCCTTGGCGAAGACCTCCACGATTTCCTTGCCGGTGAGCCAGCGGAGAATGTCGAAGTCGTGGACGGAGCAGTCGCGGAAGAGCCCGCCGGACGTCGCGAGGAACTCCACCGGCGGCGGCGTCATGTCGCACGTCACCGCCCTGACCGTGTGAAGCCATCCCAGCTCCCCGGCGTCGAAGGCGCGCTTGGCCTCCAGGTAACCCGGGTCGAACCGGCGCTGGTGTCCGATCTGCACAGTGCCGCCCGTGGCGCGGATATGGTCGAGGACAGGCAGTGATTCCTCGACGTTCACGGCCACAGGCTTTTCGCAGAACACCGGGATCCCGGCGTCCACACCGGCCCTGATCAGGGCCGGATGCGTGGCCGTTCCGGTAGCGATGACCAGCCCGTCGATGCCGGAGTCAAGCAGGGCTTCAACGGAGGGAAGGAACCCGGCGCCGATTCCGCCGGCCAGCGAGCGGGCGTGTTCTGCGGCAACGTCGGTCAGCTTGAGGTGCACCGGGGCGCCCTGCGGCCCCATCAGCTCATTGAGGCCGGTGATGTTCCGGGCGTGCATGGCGCCGATTCGGCCCACTCCCACGAGTCCGAGAGTTACTTCTGTCATGCTGGTCCTTGTCACGGCTCCCCTACTTCGACGCCCGGCGGGCGTCGGCCGTGGAGTCAGCCACGTCGGCGACTTCGGCCTGCACTTCCTTGACCACGTCGCCGTGCCCGCCGAGCTGTTCGAGTTCGTGGGCGAGTTCCGCGAGTTCGGCGCCGCCGGCCATTTGGGCGGTGAGTTCGTCGAGGGTGATGTCCTTCTTGTCGTAATAGCCGATCGATCTGCCGCGTTTGAGCAGCAGGAAGCGGTCCCCGACCGGGAAGGCATGGTGGGGGTTGTGGGTGATGAAGATGACGCCCAGTCCCCGATCGCGAGCCTGCAGGATGTAGCGCAACACGACGCCCGACTGCTTGACGCCGAGCGCTGCCGTTGGCTCGTCCAGGATCAGGACCTTCGCCCCGAAGTAGACGGCGCGGGCGATCGCGACGCACTGGCGTTCACCGCCGGAGAGCTGCCCGATGGGCTGTTCGACGTCGCGCAGGTCGATGCCCATATCGGCAAGTTCTTTTTTGGTGATGTCCTTCATGGCCTGGACGTCCATGCGCTTGAACAGGCCGAAGCCGGTGGTCAGCTCGGAGCCGAGGAAGAAGTTGCGCCAGATGGGCATCAGGGGGACGACGGCGAGGTCCTGGTAGACGGTGGCGATGCCGGCGTCCAGTGCATCGCGGGGCGAATCGAATTTCCGTTCTTCGCCCATGATGTGGAGCACGCCTTCGTCGTGCTGGTGCAGGCCGGCGATGATTTTGATCAGAGTGGATTTGCCGGCGCCGTTGTCGCCAAGGACGCAAGTGACCCGGCCGTTGTCCACGGCCATGGTGACGTCCGTGAGGGCGACGATGTTCCCGTAATGCTTTCCCACATTCTCAAGCGAAAGCAGGTGCACGGGGGTGTGGGTCAGCGGGTCTTTTTCTTCTTTCAGCAGTGTCTGCTGATCGATCCGGTGTGCATTCATTGGTGTTCGGCCCCTTCTACTTCAGTTCGGCGCGGCGCTTGACGATCAGGTTCACGATGGTGGCCAGGAGCAGCATCAGGCCCAGGAAGAACTTGAACCAGTCCGGGTTCCACTGCGCGTACACGATGCCCTTGTTGGCCATGCCGAAGATGAATGCGCCGATGGCACCGCCAACGGCAGATCCGTATCCGCCGGTGAGCAGGCAGCCACCGATGACGGCAGCGATGATATAGAGGAATTCGTTGCCCACACCCTCGCCGGACTGGACGGCGTCGAACGCGAACAGGTTGTGCATGCCTAGGATCCAGCCGCAGAAACCGACCGCCATGAACAGGCCGATCTTTGTCGCTTTGACAGGGACGCCCACGGCGCGGGCGGCGTTGGCGTCACCGCCGACCGCGAAGATCCAGTTGCCCACCTTGGTGCGCAGCAGCACCCAGGATGCCACGGCAACCAAGGCGATCCAGATGAAGACGGTGTTTTTGACATCCACCCCGGCGATGTTTACCGAGGAGGCAAAGATGGCACGAGCCGCCTGGTAGCCGTCCATGGTGGAGATGGACGGGGAGGACACGCCGCCACCGATCATGCGGGTCAGGCCAAGATTAAGGCCGGTCAGCATCAGGAACGTCGCGAGCGTGACGATGAAGCTGGGCAACTTGGTCTTCATCAGGATCCAGCCGTTGATGTACCCGATGCCGAGCGAGACCACGAGGGCCAGGATCACCCCGACCCAGACGTTCATACTGAAGTACCAGCTGAACATCGACGCTGTGAGGGCGGAACTGATGACTGCAACGCCTGTGGAAAGGTCGAACTCGCCGCCAATCATCAGCAGGGACACACCCACGGCCATGATGCCGATGGTGGAACTGCCGTAAAGCACTGTGGCGAAGGCATTCGGCTGGATGAACGTCTGCGATACCGAGGCGAAGAAGACGAAGAGGACGATCGCGCCGACGAGGGCGCCAACTTCCGGGCGTCCGAGCAGCTTCTGCAGGGGGTTACGTTTTGCAACGCGCTCATCTGCCACAGCTGGTTTTGTCATTGTTGGGGTCATGGTCATGATGGTTCTCCTTGCTTCCGGGCCCGGCGTTGGCCGGGCCCGGCTGGCGGGCTGTTAGCGGATGCCGTCCTTGGCGAACTTGAGGACGTCATTGGCTGCTGCCTTGTCGACGATGGACGGGCCGGTCAGCACGGGCTGCCCGCCGCCGATCTTGAATCCACCGCGCTTGGCCTGCCACAGTGCATCAATTGAGCCGTAGCCCTGCAGCCACGGCTGCTGGTCAACTGTAAAAATGACATCTCCGTCGGCAATTTTCTGGGCGAGCTCAGGGTTCATGTCGAACGAGGCCACCTTGGCCTTGCTGCCGGCGCCGGTCACGGCCTTCAGGATGGTCAATGTGTAGGGCGCACCCAAGCCAACGATGGCATCGGCATCAGCAGTAGCCTGCAGTTTGGCGGTAACCGTGGAGGAAACCTGGGCCATGTCAGTACCGGGAACGTACAGGATCTCCGTTCCCGCCACCTTTTCCTTGACCCCTGCGCAGCGGGCCTCCAGACCCACATGCCCCTGCTCTTGGATGACACAGATGGGGTGTTTGAGGCCCAGTTCGCTGAGCTTCGTTCCGACGGCGACGCCAGCGAGCTTTTCGTTTGACCCGAAGTGGGTGAAGGCGCCCAATTGTGCAGAGACCGATTCGCCGGCATTAAGGCTGACTACAGGAATACCCGCGTCCGTGGCCTTCTTGAGGGAGTCCTTCAACGCGTCCGGCTTAGCCAGTGTCACGGCAATGCCGTCCACCTTCTGATCAATCGCCTGCTGGACAAGCTGTGCCTGGCGTCCGCCTTCGGGGTCCGAGGTGTAGAGCAGCTCCACATTGTCCTTGGCTGCGGCTTCCTCAGCGCCCTTGCGGACAATGTCCCAGAAGGTGTCCCCGGGAGCGGCATGCGTGATGAGGGCGACCTTGATGCGCGGCGTCGACGCGGCCTGGCCGCCGGCCGCGGCATTTCCGTTTTCCGCCGGCCTTCCGCCGGTGGATGAGCAGGCGCTGAGGGCCATCATCGGCACGACCGCGGCAACCAGCGCCGCCTTCCGCCATGAAAATTTCTTCACCGAAAATCTCCTTTGATCCGGGCTTCGGCCGTGCCAGGTCGCAGCAGCAGCCGAAATGTTGATATCTCCGATCATCGTGACTCGGATCACCATTGTCAACGTTTGTCCTAACATTAGGACGATAATAGTTTTGGCCGTGTGACTAACCCGCCACGAAAGCGTGCCGGAAGGCGGAGAGGGCCTGGTCCCCCGATGCCAGCCCGGGCCCACCCGAGGCACCCGCTTCCAGCCCGATGACGCCCGCGTAGCCTGCCTCGGCGAGCGCCCCGGCAATGGCGCCGTAGTTGATCTCCCCCGTTCCGGGCTCGAACCGGCCCGGAACGTCGGCCACCTGGATTTCCCCGATCCAAGGCAGAGCTCCGCGGACAAGTTCAATCAGGTTTCCCTCGCCGATCTGGGCATGGTAAAGATCCAGCATCATCCTCACGTGCGGGTGGTCAGCTGCGGACACCAGCGCCAGGGTGTCCTTGGCCCGGGCCAGCGGTATGCCCGGGTGGTCCAGGACCGTGTTGAGATTTTCAAGCGCAAAGACCACTCCATGCCGTTCACCGAGCCGGCCCAGCCGCTCCAGGGTGCGCAGCCCGGTCAGCCACATCTGTCCGGTGGAGCGGTGGAGCGGCCGCACGGCGACCCCGCCGTCGCCAAGTTCCGCCGGATGAACAACCATCCGCTCGACACCCAGCTCAAGCGCGGTCGGAATGAGTTTCTCCGCCGATTCAACAACCCGGTCCGCACTGTCCGGGTCGATGAGGCTGCCGCCGAAGTATCCGCTCATGGAAGAAAATCGGGCACCCGTTGCGGCCAGTGCTGGAATGTCCCGGTTCCGCGTGTCCCAAAGTTCCACCTCGAACCCCTGCTCATGAATGCGCTGCACCCGCTCGATGAGGGACAACTCGCCGTAGATCATCTCGGCGCACGCTGCCAGCCGGAAGCTCATGCGCCCGGCCCCGCAGGCTGGGCTCCCGTGAGCTGCCGCCCCGCCAGCCGCAGCCCCGGCTCCGCCGCTTGCAGATGTGCCACAGCCGAAACGTCCACCGGGAGGCCAGATTCGTGCGACCGGATCGCCGCCAGCGCCACCGCCAGCGCGTTGCGGGCATCAATGCCGCCCGGAACCGCCATTCCGCCCGGCGCGCGTCCGGCCCGGCGGGCCGCAACGCCGTCGACGAACCGGGCGAGTTCCGCGGTATACGCGTCATGGAAGAGATCAATGTTCAGCCGCACGGTGTCTGAGGCAATGCCTGCGGCCGTGTAGCTCACGGCGCTTGATGCCTGCGGCCCGCCCGCAGAGACCATTCCGGCCGACCCGAAGACTTCACCCCGCACGTCGTAGCCATACAGAGCATTGAAGTTGGCTTCGGCCACCGCGATGGCGCCATTGCTGTACGTTACCGTGACCACCGCAGTATCCAGCAGGCCCCCGGCTTTCGCTTCGGGGGCGACCAGCGCGTCAGCCACCGCATGCACCTTCACCGGAACCGCGCCCGGGTTCAGCCAGTTCAGGGTGTCGAAATCATGGATCAGCGTTTCCAGAAAGATCGTTCCGGGCGCGATCCGCTCCGGGGAGGCGATTCCAGCCGCAGTACCAGGGTCCCGGGTGAGGGACCGGAGGAGCTGTGGGGTGCCTACTGCGCCCTCGTCGATAAGTTTCCTTGCGGCGGCGAAGTCCGCAGCGAAGCGCCGGTTGAAGCCAAACTGGACATTGACCCCGGCGTCGTCTACAGCGGCCAGGGCCTCGTCCAGTTCTACGACAGTGCGGCCGCCCGGCTTTTCGCAGAACACGTCCTTCCCTGCCCGGGCCGCAGCCGCGATAAGGCCTGAATGGAACCTTGCAGGCGATGCCACGAGGACCCCATCAATGTCGGGGTCATTAATCACGTCCGCCGGATCTGCCGTGATTCTGGCAACGCCGAGCTTGCCCGCCAAGGCCCCGGCGGCGGGAAGCGCGGGGTCAGCGATGGCATCCAGCCGCGCATGGGGAATCCGGCGGGCCACGGACTCGGCATGGAAGGCGCCGATCCAGCCGGCTCCAATCAGGCCGAGACGAACGGGGTGGTTGTCACTGGCCGGTTGCTGGACGTAAGTCATGATTCAGTCCTCTTCTCAGAATTCTAGATCGTTCTAGTGGACTGATGGTGGCACAACTTTTGGTTTTATGTCTAGATCGTTCTATAGACTTCTGGCAGCAAGGAGGCACATGACTGAACAGCAACGGCGCCCCACCCTGATGGACGTAGCCGACGCGGCCGGCGTATCACGGGCCCTGGTTTCCATCGTGATGCGCGGCGCGCCCGGCGCGGCAGAAGCCACGAGGCAGAAAGTGCTCGACGCCGCGCGCGAGCTCGGCTACCGGCCGGACAGCCGCGCGCGGCTGCTGCGCAGTACCCGGACCAAACTCCTGGGCCTCAGTTTCTCCACAGCCCACGCGTTCCACGCCGAAATTGTGGACGCCGCGTACGCCGAGGCCGGAGCCAAAGGCTACGAACTCGCACTGGGCGGCGTCACCAGTGGCAGGCCCGAGGCCCGGACGATCGAGGCTCTCCTGGATTTCGGCTCCGAGGCGCTGATCCTGATCTCGCCCACGCTCAGCAGCGATGAATTGGCGCGGTATGCCGGCCAGGTGCCGGTGGTGAGCCTCCTCCGGAACGACGTCGGCGACGCCACCGACTCCGTGAGTAGTGATGATTACGAGGGCATCCGGTTGGCGGTGGAGCACCTTGTGTCCCTGGGGCACCGGAGGATCGTCCATATCGACGGCGGTTCCGCGGTCTCTGCCGAACCGCGCCGGGCTGCCTTCCGGGCGGAGATGGAACGCCGCGGCCTGGAGCCG
The DNA here is from genome assembly GCF_030817195.1 of Arthrobacter globiformis. Taxonomy (NCBI): domain Bacteria; kingdom Bacillati; phylum Actinomycetota; class Actinomycetes; order Micrococcales; family Micrococcaceae; genus Arthrobacter; species Arthrobacter globiformis. The sequence continues at coordinate 3,693,965 of NZ_JAUSYZ010000001.1, forward strand.
GCCATCATTGCCGGCGGCGCGATGGAGGAAGACGGGATGACCGCCGGCAATTCCCTCGGCCCGGTCATGCCGACAGCCGTCATCGCCTTCAACGACCGCTCAGCCCTCGGGGTCATCGAGAGCCTCCGGTCACAGGGGCAACGGGTCCCGGCGGATGTGTCAGTGCTGGGCTACGACGACAGCCAGTTCGCACGGCTCAGCTATGTCCAGCTGTCCTCGATCAGCCAGGACGCGCCACAGCTTGCCGCCGCGGCCGTGGACCGCGCCGTGGCGCGGATTGAAGGAACCCAGCCGGCCGGGCATGTTGTGCGGACCCCGCACCTGGTGGCGCGCAGGACCACTGCCACTCCCCCTGCCGGCGGGTAGCCGCCGATGCCGGGAATGAGCCTCGAGCTAGGAATTGGCTTCGACAGTCAGCCCGGAGTCGGCGCTGGCAACGATGGCGTTGGTCTCCGGCGATGCGAAGCGCTTAGCCAGCTCCCGGACCACAGCCTGAAGTTCCTGGCGGAGCAGATCCGGGTCAATGGACGCTGCGGCGAGGACCGACCGTTCCATGTCTGCTGCAGCCATGACGGCTTCGGTGCCCCGCTCCGTGAGCGATACGACGTGGCTGCGCCGGTCCGAAGTGCTGCGCTGGCGCACAATATGCCCGTGCGACTCGAGGCGGCTCAGCGTTTTGCCCATGGTCTGGGCCTGCACTCGGACAAGCTGGGCCAGCTGCGCCTGGGTCATGGGGCCACTGTTGTAGAGCACCTCGATGGCGATAACGCCGGCATGGGTCAGGCCAATGGCGCCCAGCTTCTCGTTCCATGAGTGCTCAACGAGGCGGGCCGCCGTGGACAAGAGACGCCCTGTGGGCCAGCGATCCATATCAGGCATACCACTAAGTATAACTAAGCCTGATTAGTACCCGACACGAAGCCTTACTAAGCTGGCATGTCCTGCACCAAAACAAGGAGACAACGTTGGCTGAAAAACTTACGCCGGGTGACACCGCCCCCGGCTTCACACTGAAGGACGCAACGGGAGCGGAGGTCAGCCTCAGCGATTACCGCGGGCGGAACACCATAGTTTATTTCTACCCGGCCGCCGCCACGCCCGGATGCACCAAGCAGGCCTGCGACTTCCGGGACAGCCTGGCATCCCTCCAGGCCGCCGGCTACGAAGTGCTGGGGATTTCGCCTGACCCGGCGGGCAAGCTGGCCAGTTTCGCCGACGCCCAGGGCCTCACCTTCCCGCTCCTGTCGGACGAGGACCATGCGGTTGCCGAGGCATACGCCGCGTGGGGCGAGAAGAAGAACTATGGCCGGACCTACGAGGGCCTCATCCGTTCCACCGTGGTGGTGGACCCGGACGGCAAAGTTGCCGTGGCCCAGTACAACGTCCGGGCCACCGGGCATGTCGCCAAGCTGCGCAAGGACCTCAAGCTCGAAGAGGTTGGATAACCCTCGCCTGACAGACGGGCCGCACCTGCCGCAAGGACCGCACAGGTGACGGTACAATTGAGGCTGGCATCCGCCGTCGTACGTTTTCTGCTGCTGACAGCTCGCAGGGCGCACCAGGCGGAGCCGGGCGCGAGTGGTGAAATTGGCAGACACGCAGGATTTAGGTTCCTGTGCCTTCGGGCGTGGGGGTTCAAGTCCCCCCTTGCGCACAACAGCAATAAGCTGGGAAATCCCGGGCTACGGCCCGGGATTTCCCCGTTTAACCGGCCACTGCCAACGGGCGGCCACCAGGCTGCCGGAAAATCTTTCCCGGTTCACCCATCCGCTGCCGCCGACCAGGCGAATACCCAGTGAGACACCGCCCACTGTCCCACAACCCGGGCCGGTGTCCCACAGTCGGAAAGGATCGCCGGAGGACGCCATACTCCCTCCGGTCCCGTTCGTTGGCACAACTAAGGAGAATCGAAATGCAGTCTTCCAAGCGCTCAACCTTCACCGTCGCAGGCATTGCAGCCGCCGCTCTGCTGAGCCTCACCGCTTGCGGCGGCGCCGCCGGCACGTCCAGCAGTTCGCCGGCCGCCGCCGAGCCGTCTGCCTCCAGCATGGCGCCATCGCCGTCTGAGACGTCGGCGGCGGCCATGGATCCGGCCGCAGACCTTGCCGGGCCCGGCTGTGCCGACTACGCCAAACAGGTTCCCAGCGGCAAGGGTTCCGTCGCCGGCATGGCCCTGGATCCCGTGGCTGTCGCCGCCTCGAACAACCCATTGCTGAAGACGCTGACAGCCGCGGTCTCCGGCAAGCTGAACCCGAAGGTCGATCTCGTTGACACGCTGAACGGCAGCGAGTTCACGGTGTTCGCGCCGGTTGACGATGCCTTCGCCAAGGTCGATGCGGCAACGATCGAGACCCTCAAGAAGGACGACGCCCTGTTGAGCAAGATCCTCACCTACCACGTGGTTCCGGGCCAGATCACCCCGGACAAGATCGTGGGCACGCACAAGACCGTGCAGGGCGGACCGGTAACCGTCACCGGGACCAAGGATGCCCTTAAAGTGGACGGCGCCAACGTGATCTGCGGCGGCGTCCAGACGGCGAACGCCACCGTTTACCTCGTGGATTCGGTGCTGATGCCCAAGTAATTGCTGAGTCCGGCCCGGGACCCGTCCCGGGCCAGGACCGCGGTCCGCACCCGAGAGTGCGGACCGCGGTCTTTTGCTGTGCCGGCCCGTGCGCCGCCAGGCGCTCCGTCCGGCCGCCATCCGCCTCGGCGTGTCCTGGCTCACGCGTAAGCCATGGGTCCGCAATCCGTCAATTAGACTGGGTGGCGGGCAGCAGCCGCCCACGCGCACCCCAGCAGTCCAGAGGTGGTAATCGAGTGCCCAGCAGCAGTATCCCGCGCCGTACAGCCCTCAAGACCGGCGCCGTCCTTCTGGGCCTGTCCCTAACTTCCTGCACGAGCGAGGCTGAGCCCACGCCGTCGTCCGCCGCGGCAAGCACCACAACAGCCGCCGCTGCCCCTTCTGAGACCTTCACATTCGGCACAGCCTCGCAGCCTCTGGGCCTGGACCCCGCCCTGGCCAACGACGTCGAATCGCAGCGGGTCACGCGGCAGGTCCTGGAAGGACTTGTAGGCGTCGACCAGACAACGGGCGAGCCCACGCCGCTGTTGGCAACGGAGTGGACGCAATCAGCCGACGGCATGTCCTACACCTTCACCCTTCGCCCTGGCATCAGGTTTCACGATGGTTCCCCTTTCAACGCCGACGCCGTCTGCACCAATTTCGACCGCTGGTTCAACTTTTCCGAGGCACTCCGGAAGCAGGCTCCGGGTACTTCGTTCAAGGGAGTCTTCAAGGAACACGCCGACCATGCGGAGCTTTCCGTCTTCAAATCCTGCACCGCCCTGTCGGCACTGCGGGTGCGGATAAGCCTCACGGAGCGCTTCACCGGATTCCTCCAGGCCCTGACCCTTCCCGCGTTTGCCATGTCCTCCCCCAAGGCACTCGCCGCCGGAAAGGCCGACCATCTCAGCCTGCGGCGCGGCGGCCAGGCACTGTCCGCCTACGCCACCCATCCCGTGGGCACCGGCCCCTTCCGCTTCTCCGCGTGGGACAGCGCGGGCGTCACTCTCGCGGACAACAAGGAGTACTGGGGCACCCGGGGACAGATTGCCACCCTCAGGTTCGTCACCTACGACCACCCGCAGACGCGGCTGCAGGCCCTGCTGGACGGCAGGATCGACGGCTATGACGCCGTGACGGTGGGGAACTTCGACCAGCTGGTCAAACGCGGCATGCAGATCATCCAGCGGGACCCGTTCTCCGTGATGTATCTGGGCATGAACCAGGAAATTCCCGTGCTGAAGGACCTCAAGGTCCGCCAGGCCATCGAGCTGGCCATCGACAAAGACACGCTCATCAGGCGCTTCTTCATCGACAACACGTCCCAGGCTTCACAGTTCGTTCCGCCCAAGCTGAGCGGGTTCAACAACAATGCACCCGCGCTCGGCCATGATCCCCGCAAGGCCAAGGAGCTCCTGGCAGAGGCCGGCTACAAGGGCCAGGCCCTGAAGTTCTACTACCCCATGAACGTCACGCGCCCCTACCTGCCCACGCCGGAGAAGGTCTATGCGGAGCTCAGCCGCCAGCTCACGGCAGTCGGGCTGAACATCCAGCCCGTCCCCGTGGACTGGACGGACGGCTACCTGCAGAAGGTAAAGAACCCCGGCGACCATGCCCTGCACCTGCTCGGCTGGAACGGCTCCTATTCCGACGCGGACAACTTCCTCGCGCCGCTCTTCGGCGAGAAGAACGGCGAGTTCGGCTACCAGGACCCGCAGGTGTTCTCCAAGATCGACCGCGCCCGCGGGCTCCCGGACGGCCAGGAGCGCACGCAGCAGTACCAGACAATCAACGCCCAGATCGCGGAGTCGTTGCCTGCCGTCCCCATTGCTTTCCCGATCTCCGCCCTGGCCCTGTCCGACCGGGTGGTCAGCTATCCGGCCTCGCCGGTATTAAATGAAGTTTTCACCAAGGTCCAGCTGAGGCCTTGACGCCGGGGCGCAATTTCAGTTAGTGGGCGGTGCAGGGATATTCTGTGACAGCCAGAGCCGCCTATCGGAGACTGATTGTGACCTTCATTTCCAAGACCCAACATGCCGACGTCGTCCTTATTGGCGGCGGCATCATGAGCGCCACGCTGGGTGCGTTCATCAAGCAGCTCGAACCCAACTGGACCATTTCCCTGTTCGAGCGGCTTGACGAGGCCGGCCTGGAGAGCTCGGCACCGTGGAACAACGCCGGCACCGGACACGCCGCGCTGTGTGAGCTTAATTACTCCCCCGCAGCCAAAGACGGCTCGGTCAATCCTGCCAAGGCACTGCACATCAACGAGCAGTACCAGCTGTCCCGCCAGTTCTGGTCCCACCTGGTGGACAACTCCCTGATCGGCTCCCCCAAGGGTTTCATCAACACCGTTCCGCACATGAGCTTCGTCATCGGCGACGACAACTCGAACTTCCTCAAGACCCGGTACAACGCGCTCAAGGAGCACACCCTGTTCCGGAGCATGGAGTACTCCGAGGACTTCGCGCAGATCGCCAAGTGGGCGCCGCTGATCGTCAAGGGCCGCGACACGAAGCAGCGCGTCGCCGCCACCCGCGCTGCCGAAGGTACCGACGTCGACTTCGGTGCCCTGACCCGTGAGCTCACCGGCTACCTGGCCAACAACGGCGTCGAAATCAACTACGGCCACAACGTCACCGATGTCCGCAGGGCGTCCGACGGCGGCTGGGACCTTTCGCTCAAGCACCCCGCTTCCGGTGAGCGCGGCAGCATTAGGGCCAAGTTCGTCTTCGTCGGCGCGGGCGGCGGAGCGCTGCACCTGCTGCAGGCTTCCGGCATCCCGGAAAGCAAGGGCTTCGGCGGGTTCCCGGTCTCCGGCCAGTTCTTCCGCTGCACGGACCCGTCCCTCGCATCCCAGCACAACGCCAAGGTCTACGGCCAGGCTTCCGTCGGCGCGCCGCCCATGTCGGTGCCGCACCTGGACACCCGCTACGTCAACGGCAAGCGCTCCCTGCTGTTCGGCCCGTACGCCGGCTTCTCCACGAACTTCCTGAAGAACGGCAGCTACCTGGATCTCCCGCTGTCCATCCGCCCGAGCAACATCATCCCGATGCTCGCCGTGGCCAAGGACAACATGGACCTCACCGCCTACCTGGTTAAAGAGGTGGCCAAGCGCCACGGTGACAAGGTGGAGGCGCTGCGCGAGTACTACCCCGAGGCCAAGGACGGCGACTGGGAACTCATCACCGCCGGCCAGCGCGTGCAGATCATCAAGAAGGATCCGAAGAAGGGCGGTGTGCTGCAGTTCGGAACCGAGGTGATTGCCGCCCGCGACGGTTCCATCGGCGCCCTCCTCGGCGCTTCACCGGGAGCCTCCACGGCCGTGCCCATCATGATCGAGCTCCTGCAGAAGTCCTTCCCCAAGAACTTTAAGGGCTGGCAGTCCAAGCTCAAGGAAATGATGCCGGGCTACGGCGTCAAGCTCAACGAAAACCCGGAGCTGGCGGCGGAACTCGAGAAGGCCACCGCCAAGAGCCTCCAGCTGGAAGCATCGCCCGCAGTCCAGCGATGACCGTCCAGCGCTGACCCGGCGCGGGTTGCGGCAGGCACCACCGAAGGCAAACAGTCCGTCGACCCAGGAGATCATGCGATGTTCCGGCTGGCCCACCTATCCCTCGGGAACCGCGCACTCATCGCCCTGATCACCATCTTCGCCTCGGTGTTCGGCGTGATCACCATGTCCTCGCTGAAGCAGGAACTCATTCCCTCGATTGAGTTCCCGCGGATCACGGTGATCACGTCGATGCCCGGGGCGTCGCCCGAGGTGGTGGACAAGCAGGTGAGCCGGCCGCTGGAGACGGCGCTGAACGGCGTCGAAGGGTTGGAGTCGACGTCGTCCACTTCCCGCAACGGCGTCTCGCAGATCAGCCTGGTGTTCACCTACGGTTCCAATCTGGACCGGGCCCGGAACCAGATCGACCGGGCCATTTCCAACGCGAAGCGCACGCTGCCGGACGACGTCCAGCCCCAGGCCATCGCCGGCAGCATCAGCGACTTCCCGATCGTCTTCCTCGCCGTCTCCTCCGACAAGCCGCTCAGTGAGCTGAACACGGACCTGCAGCGCCTGTCGGTACCGAGGCTGCAAAAGCTCGACGGCGTCCGCGGCGCCGACGTGACGGGCGGCGCCAGCCGGCACATCCTCATCCAGCCAAACGCGGCCAGGATGGCCGCCGGCGGCGCCAGCGTCCAGTCGCTGCGGAACGCCCTGACCAACAACGGCGACCTTGTCCCGGCGGGCACCATCGAGGAAAAGGGCCAGAGCCTCTCCCTGCAGATCGGCAGCCCGGTCGATTCTGTAGCCGCAGTTAAGGCGCTGCCGCTCAGCGGGACCGACGCCGGCACCACCATCGGCTCCGTGGCCGACGTCAGCATCAAGGACGACGCGCGGACATCCATCACCCGGACAAACGGCCGCGAAACACTGGCCATTTCCGTGACGAAGAAGCCCGAGGGCGACACCGTCGCGATCTCGCACGCGGTGAAGGAATTGCTGCCGCAGCTCGAGGCGGAGCTCGGCTCGGACGCCAAGTTCACCCCCGTCTTCGACCAGGCACCCTTCATCGAGAAGTCCATCAAGGACCTCACCACGGAAGGCCTCCTGGGACTCGGTTTCGCGGTGGCCGTCATTCTCCTCTTCCTCATGTCCGTCCGCTCCACCCTGGTCACCGCCGTCTCCATTCCGCTGTCGCTGCTCATCACCTTCATCGGCCTCTCCGGCACGGGATATTCGCTGAACATCCTCACGCTCGGGGCGCTGACCATCGCCATCGGCCGGGTGGTCGATGACTCGATCGTGGTGATCGAGAACATCAAGCGGCATCTGAGCTACGGCGAAGCCAAGCTCACCGCAATCCTCACCTCCATCCGTGAAGTTGCCGGCGCCATCACGGCCTCGACACTGACCACCGTGGCCGTCTTCCTTCCGATCGCCTTTGTGGGCGAGCTCGCAGGCGAACTGTTCCGTCCGTTCGCCCTGACGGTCACCATTGCGCTGCTCTCCTCGCTCCTGGTGTCCCTGACCATCGTTCCCGTGCTCGCGTACTGGTTCCTGAAGAGCCCCGCAACCGGAGGCGGCGCCGAGGCCCCGCTGTCCGCCGTGGAAGTCCAGGCGCAGGCGCACGAGGCCGAGCAGCGCAGCATCCTCCAGCGCGGCTACCTGCCCGTCCTGAACAAGACCCAGAAGCACCCGGTGCTCACCCTGATCGCCGCGGTCCTGGTCCTCGGCGGGACCGCCGCCATGACGCCGCTGCTCGCCACCGACCTGTTGGGACGCTCAGGCGAGAACAGCATGACGGTCAAGCAGGAACTTCCGGCCGGCACGAGCCTGGAAGATACCAGCGCCGCGGCCCGGAAGGTCGAGGACGTGCTCCTTGGCATCGACGGAATCAGGGACGTCCAGGTAACCTCCGGCAATGCGCAGGCGGGCTTCACCGCGCTGACGTCCTCCGGCGCCTCCAATTCCTCATTCACGGTTGTCACCGACGAAAAAGCGAACCAGGGCAAGCTGCAGGACACCGTCCGCAGCGAACTGGCGGCGGCAGGTGCCGCCGGCAAAATCTCCGTCGGCTCCCAGCAGGGCGGATTCGGGACGTCCTCCACGGTGGACATCACCCTGAAGGCGGCCACCTCCGAAGAGCTGAGGAAGGCCAGCGACGCCATGGTGAAGGCCATGACGGGAGTTCCCGGAAGCAGCGAGGTGACCACAAACCTCGCCGCCAGCCAGCCCGTGGTTCAGGTCAGGGTTGACCGGGCCAAGGCCGTTGCCGCGGGCCTGACTGAAGAGCAGGTGGCCGGTGTCCTGGCTTCAACCATCAGCCCCGTCCCCGCGGGCACGGTGCGCATCGACACGGACGATTTCCCGGTCCAGATCGGGGAAGGGAAACGCTTTACCAGCATCGCCGCCGTCCGCGATATCCCGCTCCCCTCCGCCTCCGGGCCGGTCCCGCTGGGCCGGATTGCCGCCGTCGAACAGGTCGATGTCCCCCTTTCCATCACCTCCAGCAACGGCCAGCGGACCGCGCAGGTGTCCGTCACGCCGTCGGGATCCAACCTGGGCGCCGTCAGCGCCGAGGTGCAGCAGCGCCTCAAAGCCGTGGACCTGCCCGCCGGGGTGACCGCGGAGATCGGCGGCGCCACCACCCAGCAGGCAGAATCCTTCCGGCAGCTCGGCCTCGCGCTGCTGGCCGCCATCGCCATCGTCTATGTGATCATGGTGGCGACGTTCAAGTCCCTGGTGCAGCCGCTGATCCTCCTCGTTTCGGTGCCGTTTGCCGCCACCGGAGCGGTTGCCCTGCTTCTGGTCACGCGGGTGCCACTGGGGCTGCCGTCGCTGATCGGCATGCTGATGCTCGTGGGCATTGTGGTGACCAACGCGATCGTGCTGATCGACCTGATCAACCAGTACCGGCAGCCGCACGGCGGCAAGCCGGGGATGCGCGTGGCCGACGCCATCACGCACGGTGCCCGGCAGCGTCTCCGCCCCATCCTGATGACCGCGCTGGCCACGGTCTTCGCGCTGACCCCCATGGCCCTTGGCATGACGGGCGGCGGCGGGTTCATTTCGCAGCCGCTGGCCATCGTGGTGATCGGCGGGCTGGTCTCATCCACGGCCCTCACGCTGGTGCTCGTCCCGGTGCTGTACCGGCTGGTGGAGGGGCGGAAGGAGAAAAAGGAGCTCATGCGCCAGCTCAAGCAGCGGCCCGACTTCTCCGTTGCGGAAGACGACGTCGATGCCGAGTTCGCCGACTGGACCACGGGCATGGTGCCCAAGCTCAGCGGCCGCCGCGCCGCCCCCGGCTCCCCTGACTGACCTGCCTCTTCCTCTCCCCCCACCCAACTAAGTCGCAGTTCAGGGCGTTCCCAGCGCTGGGAACGCCCTCTGCTGCTACCTACATGGGGTGACTGCCGGGTTGCCTGTGGATAACTCAATTCCAGGCTCCGGTTTTTGGAACGATAGTGCCATGAAATATCCGAGCCCGTTGCCGGACCATTTATCAGCCGTTCCCTTCACCGTGACCGAAGCACTCGACGCCGGGGTTGGCCGGGACCGGCTGAAGATCGGCGGCCTCGTGACCCCAGCCGGGGCATCCGGATGCCTTCCCGCGCCGGCACCCATCTACCGTCGACACAGCAGCTTGCGCAGCTGGCCCGGCCCCACACGCTGGTCACCGGCCTTTCGGCGGCGTCGCACGCAACCGCCTTCCTGCTGTGGGAGTTTCCCGGTTTCCTCCCCGGCGCTGATCGCCCTGGCATCCACATATCCCGTCCGGACGCGGTTGCCATTGCCCGGCGACGGGGTGTGGTGGGCCATCGCGGACAGTTCTTTCCGGACGAGATCGTGGAACTCGGAGGGGTGTTCGTGACCAGCAGGACCCGGACGTGGCTGGACATCGCGCGGCGGATGAGTGTCGATGAACTGACGGTGGTGGCGGACCACCTCCTGCGCCATCCCCGTCCTGAGTTCGAGGGGAGGTCCGCAGCCCATGCCACCCGGGACGAACTCGCCGACATGCTGGACAGACACAAGGGGACGCCCGGGATCAGGAAAGCGCGACTGGCGCTGGACCAGGCGCGTGTCGGCGCAGACTCTGCGCCCGAAACACGGCTCCGGCTTGCGCTGGCCCGCCGAGGCTTTCCCGATGCCGATGTTAACGTGCCGGTGTCGCTGGGCGGCGGCGTCGTGCGCCAGCCCGACCTCTCCTACCCGGAGTTCCGTGTGGCGGCGGAGTACGACGGAGAGGGCCATTCGGATCCGGCGCAGGTGCTAAAGGACATCAGCCGCGACGAGGACTTCGCCGCCGCGGACTGGATCCTGGTGCGGATCGGCAAGACCCACATGGAGCACGACGCGCGGGCGGCCGTCCGCAAGGTCCGCTTGGCGCTGGTGGCGCGCGGCTGGTCCCCGTCTGGGTAGCAGCTCAGGGCGTTCCCAGCCGTGGGAACGCCCTGAACTCTACCTAGTTGGGAGGGGCGGGAATATCCTGGCGCCGGGGACGTTGAGGGCAGTACATGCAAATGCATGTAAATCGGGTACACTGTTAGTACAGGTCCGAACGACAACTTCTGCGAACGGAAGGTTCATCATGCAGATCGGCGTATTCAGCGTCAGCGACATCACCCAGGACCCCACCACGGGCCGGACCCCCACCGAGCACGAGCGCATCAAGGCCTCCGTGGCGATCGCCAAGAAGGTCGAAGAAATCGGCATGGACGTCTACGCCCTCGGTGAGCACCACAACCGGCCGTTCTTCTCCTCCTCCCCCACCACGACGCTCGCGTACATCGCCGCCCAGACCGAGCGCATCACACTGTCCACCGCCACCACGCTGATCACCACGAACGATCCGGTCAAGATCGCCGAGGACTTCGCCATGCTGCAGCACCTGTCTGACGGCCGCGTGGACCTGGTGCTGGGCCGCGGCAACACGGCCCCGGTCTACCCCTGGTTCGGCAAGAACATCCAGGACGGGATCGAGCTCGCCATCGAGAACTACAGCCTGCTGCGCAAGCTGTGGGATGAGGACACCGTCAACTGGTCCGGAAAGTTCCGCACGCCGCTGCAGAACTTCACCTCCACCCCGCGCCCGCTCGACGGTGTGTCCCCCTTTGTGTGGCACGGCTCCATCCGCAGCCCGCAGATCGCCGAGGTGGCGGCCTACTACGGCGACGGGTTCTTCGCGAACAACATCTTCTGGCCCAAGGAGCACTACCAGCAGCTGATCAGCCTGTACCGCGAGCGCTACGAGCACTACGGCCACGGCAAGGCGGACCAGGCCATCGTGGGGCTGGGCGGACAGTTCTTCATGCGGAAGAACTCCCAGGACGCCGTCAGGGAATTCCGGCCGTACTTCGACAACGCCCCCGTCTACGGCCACGGCCCGTCATTGGAGGACTTCACCTCCCAGACCCCGCTGACCGTCGGCAGCCCGCAGGAGGTCATCGAGAAGACCCTCACGTTCCGCGAGTTCTTCGGCGACTACCAGCGCCAGCTGTTCCTGATCGACCACGCCGGCCTGCCGCTGAAGACCGTCCTGGAGCAGCTGGACCTGTTCGGCGAGGAGGTCCTGCCCGTCCTGCGCAAGGAGTACGCCGAGCGCACGCCCGCCCACATCCCGGCTCCGCCCACGCACGCCGGACGCGTCGCCGCACGGATCGCCGCCGACGGCGCTGCAGGTGAGGGCGTTGCCCCAGGTGCCGGGATCGGCCAGGACACGGCTGCCGTTTCCTCCCCGACGGAGGCGTGATGTCACCCCGGAAGGCGACGTCCGACGTCCGGTTGGCCGCCGAAACCTGGGAGTCGCTGTTCCGCGCGCAGGTGGCCGTGATGCGCAGGCTGCAGTCCGGCCCCGCCTTCCGGAACCTGGCGGTGAACGAGTACGACGTGCTGTTCACGCTGTCACGGTGCCCGTCCGGCTGGCTGCGGCTGAATGAACTGAACGACAACGTGCTCCTGAGCCAGTCCAGCCTGAGCAGGCTGGTGGACCGGCTGGAGAAACGCGGCCTGGTGGCGCGCATGCCGGCCCCGGACGACGGCCGGGGCGTGTTGCTCAAACTCACGGAGGAGGGCGCCGCGCTGCAGAAGGAAATCGGCCGGGAGCACGTGCGGGACATCGCCGAGCTCGTTGCCCCGGCGCTGACGGCGGCGGAGCAGCGGGAACTGCTGCGCCTCACGGAGAAGCTGCGCGCGTCCCTGCCGTCCCGTTAGCGGGACGGGCTTTGGTTCCGTTACCGGAACGGCCTCTGGAATCGCCGCGGTCGGACGGCAGCGGAGGGGCACCGCCGTCGGACGGCCGACGGCGGGACACCGGACCCGTCGTCGCTCACCTCTCCCGCCCTGCAGTCAGCGGATGACGGCCAGTTTGTCCGGATCCTCCGCCGGCAGCTCCCCGTTCACCGTCGCGAAGACTCTGATCTCCCGGAGGGAGAGGCTTCCGCCCACGGTGGACAGGAAGGCCGTGTCCGAGGAGTCGCGACCGGCGGTGATGCGCAGCATGGCATCCCTGGGCGCCAGGCCGGTGGGGTCGATCACGTGCCAGGCCCCGTTGATATGGGCCTCGGCCACAGCATGGAAATCCATCGGGGAAAGACCCGGCGCATAAACAGCCGCCAGCCGCGCAGGCACGTTCTTGGCACGCAGCAGCGAGATCGCCAAGTGTGCATAGTCGCGGCAGACGCCCCGCCGGTTCAGGAGGGTCTCCACGGCGCCGTCCGTCCCCCGGGAGGAGCCGCTGACATAGCGCAGTTCGTTAAACACCCAGTTGCGTACGGCGTGCAGGAGTTCCTCACCCTGGAGTGCGCCGAACTCCGCATAGGACGTGGGAAGCAGCCGGTCTGACTCGGCATATCGGCTGGGCCGGACATAGCGGATCAGCTCCATCAGGGAGGGCTTCTCAGGTTCCGCGAGGCCCCCAACACTGGCCGAGTAATCCACGGTGACCTCAGTGGGGTCAGCAAACTCCATGTAATGGAATCTGCCCCCGTGGTGGTCCGAAAGCTCCGTCAGAGGAACCTGTTCCCCACCGGCCGTCACGCTGAGGTTCTCGTCAAACGACGTGTAGCCGGCATTCCTCGCCACGGAGATGGCCATCGCCACCTTTGTGTCGGCCACGGTCTTAAATACCAGGCGGGCAGCAACAGTTCGTTCCATTGGTCTCCGGGGTGTGAGGTGGCGTCGGTCAGTCGCGGCTGCGGGCTGGGTTGTGCCGGAGGCAGCGGGACTAGCTCTTGATCTCCAGAGACATTAGCATCCGCTGAACGTTGGCGAATTCGGAGCCCTTGTTGACGTAGCCGGCTGCCTGGTCAAGGGTGTCGAAAGCCTTGGCCGGTGCCACTTTTTCATCCGTCGCGAACGCCTTCAGCGAGCGCACATCGCTGAACGAGTAGTTCCCCTTGCCCGCCAGGCCCTGCACCACGTTCTGCAGTTGGCATGCCTTGGAGTCGGTGCCGCCCACCAGGTTGGTGATGCCGTAGGAGCCGAAGTAGCGGTAGCCCTGGATCACCCTGAACACCACGTGCGGGTCGATGGTCCCCTGCCCGCCGCTGTGCGGCAGCTCCACCGGAACACTGCTGACGACGACGTAGGGCTTGCGGGCGGAAGCGGCGCAGCTCGCCGCGCTGGTCTCGGGCAGGCCTGTTTGCAGGGTGGCCAGGTAGGCGCCTTCGGCATCCTTGACCTCGATCTTCACAGCGCCGGGAAGGGTTCCCTTGTCGGGGTCAACGGACTGGGCAATCCAATCCTGCGGCAGCTCGAAACTCACGGTCTTGGCGGGGTCCGTGAAGACCTTCCAGGCAGCCGCCGTGGCCCCTGCTGTCGCGCTGGCACTGGCCGATGCGGTTGCGGAAGGGGCCGCGGAACCCGATGCCGGACCGGTGGCCGGCTCGGCGGTCCAGGCGGGAGCACCCTTGCCGTCGCTGCTGCAGCCGGCCATCAGTCCCGCCGTCAACAGTACGACGGCGGCGATCCCCTTACGTCCAGAAGCCGTGATCCCTGTCATGGCTCCAGCCTAACCGGGACGCCGGTCCCATCCGGGGGCTGCCGTGCAGCGTTTCGCGGTCTCCCAGCGGCCTGGGCGGACGGGCATCACAAAGGGTTTAGGCTGAGGTCATGGCCGAACATGAGCTGGACGCAGCGGAGCAGACCTTGGCGAACATGTCCGCGCTCGACATTGCAGACTGGCGGCTGCGGACCTTCGCCCTCTACGACACTGTGCGCAAGATCGCCGCCGACAGCCCGGAAGAGGCCCACGCCTACTGGCGCCAGGAGCGCGACCGCATGTTCGGCACCCATCCGGCGTCGGCCCTGACAGATGAGGCCAAGGCGTCCTTCTACGGCCTCAAGACGGCCGACTATGATCCCATCTACCGCTTCTACGTCCCCCTGACCAAGCAGGGTGCGGGGCGGGAAATGAACGTCGAAACAGGGACAGACGGTGTGGTCCGGTTTGTCCGGCTGGGAACCTTCGACCTGCCGGAACTGGGACAACTGGCCGTCTGGAAGCTGATGGGCTACGGGGGCGGGATCTTCGTCCCGTTCCGGGACGCCACTGCAGGCCAGCCCGGCGGAAGCTACGGCGCGGGCCGCTACCTCCTGGACACCATTAAGGGCGCATTCCACGGCGTCGTCCGCGGCCCGGGTCCGGAAGTCCAGTATGTGCTGGACTTCAACTTTGCCTACAACCCGTCGTGCGCCTACAACGAGGCCTGGGCCTGCCCGCTCGCCGGCCCGGCCAACCGGCTGGCTGTGGAGATCCCGGTCGGCGAGCTGTACTGACGTCACGCAGTTCCGGACGGCCCCACCGGACCCCTACGATGGCTGAATGACCCCAGCTCTCCCGAGGCGGATCGCCCGCGTCCGCCCCCTCGCCCCTTCCCCGGCGTTTGTCTCGTCCCCAGCCGCGTCCCCGGATTCAGCCACAGCACGGCTTCCTGAACAGTTCTTTGTGGCCAACGACGCCGCGGACTTCGCGAGCACCGCGGGGCGGACATGGACGGTGGTGGAGTCCCCGTTCCCCGGTTCGCGCGCCAATTCCGGCAGCGGCCACCGTGATGGCTGGGAAGCCGGCGCTGAGGTCTCCGAGGACAGCTTCGCGTTCCTGGCGCCGAGTGTGCCGGCCAATGTCCTGGGGATGGCCCACAACACCGGGCAGGCTGGCCGGGACCTTCCGGCACAGGCCTTCCACAAGGCAGCCACCAGCGTGATCGGCCCGGGCGAGGCGATTGAACTGCCGGCCGGAATCGGGCTGGTGGAGCCGGAGGCGGAGCTGGCCGTCGTCGTCGGGCGGACCGCGAAAAACCTGACCCTCGACAATGCGCGGACCGCGGTTCTGGGCTACACCATTGGCAACGACGTCACCGCGCGCAGGCTGCAAAAGTCCGATGAGCTCTGGCTGAGCGCCAAAAGCCAGGACACCTTCACGCCGGCCGGCCCCTGGATCGTCACCGGGCTGGACCATGCGGACCAGACCATCGGCGTCGTCCACAACGGCGCCGAACTGCCCACGGCAAGTACCGCCAACCTGGGCTGGAAGGTGGACGAGATCCTCGTCTACCTGACCTCGTTCATGACCCTGCACCCCGGCGACCTGGTGCTCACCGGTTTCCCGGCGGCAAGCACCGGCATCCAGCCGGGCGACACCGTCACGTGCCGGGTGGGCGGCATCGGAGAGCTCTCCAATCCCGTCACAGCCGCTAGCTGACCGATACCCTAACCCGGGATCAGGCCCAGGTTCCGGACGCTTCCGACGGCGGCCGTCACCGCCGCGGCGGCAGCCTCCAGGTCGGCGGCGGTCACCGACGAATCAAAGCTGAACCTCACGGCCGTCTGTGCCACCTCCGCTTCGATGCCGAGTGCCACCAGCACCGGTGACGGAGCGTCCGATCCGGCCGCGCACGCCGAGCCGCTGGAGCACACCACGCCCTGGCGCTCGAGTTCCAGGAGCACGGATTCGCCGCTGGTGCCCGGGAAGCAGAAGGACGCCACCGAGGGCAGCCGTTCGGACGGATGGCCGGTCAGCAGCGCTCCCGGAACGCTGCCCAGCACGGCAGCAATGAAACGGTCACGCAGGCCGGTGACGCGCGCCGCGAGCGCGGGCCGGTCCGCGTGCGCCAGGGTGAGTGCGGTGGCCAGTGCCACGGTGCCTGCGACGTTTTCGGTGCCGGAGCGCCTGCCGCGTTCCTGGCCGCCGCCATGCAGCAGCGGCTCGGTGCGGGTCCGGCCCCGGACGAACAGGGCCCCATTGCCCTTGGGCGCCCCGAGCTTGTGCCCGGAGATGCTCAGCGCGTCCACTCCGAGCGCCTTCACATCCAGCGGCAGCCAGCCGGCGGCCTGCACGGCGTCGGTGTGGAAGGGGATCCCCCGCCCTCTCGCCAGGGCCGCCAGTTCGGCCACCGGCTGGACGGTGCCCACCTCGTTGTTGGCGTACATGATGCTGACCAGCGCGGTTTCGTCCCGCAAGACCGCAGCGAGCGCCTCCGGAGTCACCGTCCCGTTCCCGTCGACAGGCACCACGTCCACGGCGAAGCCGTGGAAGCGTTCGAGGTACCGCGCCGACTCCTCCACGGCGGGATGCTCGACGGCGCTGATCGCCACCCGGTTCAGCGCCGGGTCCGCGGCCTGCCGCGCCAGGGCAATGCCCTTGACCGCGAGGTTGTCCGCCTCCGTGCCGCCCGACGTGAAGGTGATCTCTCCCGGCCTGCAGCCCAGCACAGCGGCCACGGTCTTGCGGGCATCCGTGAGGGCCCGCGCGGCGGAGTCACCGAGAGAATGGTGGCTTGACGGGTTGCCAAAGTCGCCGGTGAGGTAGGGCCACATCGCCTCCAGCACCTCGCGGCGGACGGGTGATGTGGCTGCTGCGTCCAGGAAGATCATGGTGTGTTCACCCCACTGTCAGTTCGACGTCCAGGCCAAGGTCCAGAGCGGTGACGCTGTGCGTCAGGGCACCGACCGAGATGACGTCCACGCCCGCGCCGGCGATGTCCGCCACGGTGCGGAGGTTGACGTTGCCGCTGGCCTCGACGACGGCCCGCCCGGCGACCTGCCGCACACCGGCGCGGAGTTCCTCAAGGCTGAAGTTGTCCAGCATGATGGTGTCCACCCCGGCGGCCAGGACGGGTTCGATCTGGTCGGCGCTGTCCACCTCCACCTCGAAGTGCGTTGTGTGTCCCAGCTGGGCCTTCGCGTCGGCCAGCAGCGCGGTCAGCCGTGCCGGGTCTCCCCCGGTCATGACGGCCAGGTGGTTGTCCTTGGCCAGTACGGCGTCGGAAAGGCTGTAGCGGTGGTTGGCGCCGCCGCCGCAACGGACGGCGTACCGTTCCAGGACGCGCAGTCCGGGGGTGGTCTTGCGGGTGTCTGTGATGCGTGCCTTGGTGCCGGCGGCCAGGGCCACGAATTCCGCCGTCTTGGTGGCGATGGCGCTCATGCGCTGTGCCAGGTTCAGGCCGACCCGCTCGGCCAACAGCACGCTGCGCGCCCGGCCGGTGACCCGCGCAAGTTTTGTTCCAGCCGCGAACGCCTCGCCGTCGGCCACGAGCAGCTCCACCTGCGTATCCGGGTCCACCATCAGCATGGCGTCACGGAACACGCTGCCGCCGCTGAAGACCCCCGGGACGCGGGCGTTGAGCACAGCGGTGGCGCGGGCTTCGGCCGGGATCAGCAGCTGCGAGGTGATGTCACCGCTGGGCGCATCCTCCGCGAAGGCCCGCTCCAGGATCTCGCGGACGGGTGCTGCGGGGAGGGTCAGGCTAGTCATGGACAAGGCTCGCTTTCGGGCTCATTCTGAATTCTTCGTCTAGGTCGCGCGCCATAAAGGCTTCCGGCCGGCTGTCATCCCGGTAGTGGGCCCCCAGGGAATCGGTTCGTTCGCGGGCGGCACGGACCAGCAGCTGCGCGGCGAGCAGCAGGTTGGCGTCCTCATGGGCGCGGGGATCGCCCGCTCCCGGCACGCGGTCAGGTCGTACGACGGCGGACCACCCGGCAAGCACGGCACCCGCCTCCCGCAGCAGCCCGCCGGTACGGAGCACCCCGGCTTTGGCAGTCATCAGCCGCCGCAGGGCACCACGTGAGAACTCAGCGGAGTCCGCATCTCCCAATATCTCCCCGGGGTATGGCTCAGCGCTTCGGTGATGAGCCTCGAAGTAGCGGAACAGTGGCGCGGAAGCGTCGGCAGACGGTGCCCCGGAAGCGTGCGTCAAAGGGAGGCCGCCAGCGGCCGTGGGCCCACGCGATCCGGGTTCCCTGGCCGAGCTTGCGAGGTTAGGGAGATCGTGGGGACGCGGAGGGGTGCCGTTGGGAGACGGAACCGACGGCTCACCAAGAAACGTCTCAACCGCCCGCCGCCCGAAAACCAGCCCTTCGAGGAGCGAGTTGCTGGCCAGGCGGTTGGCGCCCTGGACTCCGGTGCAGGCGACCTCGCCGGCTGCGAAGAGCCCGGGGACCGTGGTGCGGCCATGCAGGTCGGTGGAAACGCCGCCCATCCAGTAGTGCGCGGCCGGTGCGACGGGGACGGGTTCCCGGGTCCAGTCGATGCCGGCCTCGCGGGTGCGCCGCGTGATGGTGGGGAAGCGGCGCTCCAGGAATCCTGCTCCCCTGGCGTCCTCGATGACCCGGGCGTCGAGGTAGACGTGGCCGTTGGGGTCGCCGAGCGCGGCCAGGTGCAAAGCGATGCTGCGGGACACGACATCGCGCGGGGCGAGTTCGGCGTCGGGGTGGTAACCGTGCAGGAAGCGGCGGCCGTGCGCGTCAACGAGGATGGCACCCTCGCCGCGCACTGCCTCGGAGATCAGCAGCGGATCCTGGCCGTCGTCGGTGCCTGGCGACCCGGCTGCCCCTCCCCCGTCGGGGCGCACCAGGCAGGTGGGGTGGAACTGGAAGAATTCCAGGTCCGCGACCGCCGCACCGGCGCGCCAAGCGAGGGCCAAGCCGTCCGCGGTGGCAACGGAAGGGTTGGTGGTCTGCGCAAACAGCTGCCCCGCCCCGCCGGTGGCCAGCAGCACGGCGTCGGCCTGGATCCTGCCGGGCCGGCCTGCCTGCAGGAACTCAACGCCCGTGACCCGCCGGCCCTGCTGCAGAAGGGCCGTGACGCTGGCGTGGCCCAGCAGCCGGATCCTGCCCGAGGCCTGCGCGGCCAGCACGGCGCAGATCAGGGCGTTGGCGATGCCGGCCCCGGTGGCGTCGCCGCCGGCGTGCAGGATCCGCGGCGCGGAGTGGGCGGCCTCGAGCCCCAAGGCGGGGTCGCCGTCGTCGTCCAGGTCGAAGCGGACGCCGAAGCGTCCGAGACCGGCGATGTCCCGGCGCGCCTCGGTGCAGAGCACCCGGACAGCCGCCGGGTTGCAGTGCCCGGCGCCGGCCTTCAGGGTGTCGGCGATATGGGCGGCCACGGTGTCGCCGGGCGACGGCTCATCGAGGACGGCGGAAATGCCGCCCTGGGCGAAGTACGTGTTGCTGTCCGCGAGCGCGCCCTTGGTCAGCAGCACCACGTCGGCGCCTGCCTCCGCCGCGAGCAGCGCGGCATAGAGGCCGGCGATGCCGCTGCCGACGACGGCGAGCCGCCGGCGGCCGGCCGTTCCGTTTTCGCTGGTCATTGTGGGCTCCCTATTGGGGCTTGGCGGCGAGCATGCGCTCGAGTGCTGTCCTGGCGTCCTGCTGCACGTCATCGTCCACGGTGATGCGGTTCACCACGCGGCCGGCGACGAGCTCTTCGAGGACCCAGGCCAGATAGCCGGGGTGGATCCGGTACATGGTGCTGCAGGGGCAGATGACCGGATCCAGGCAGAAGATGGTGTGCTGCGGGTACTGGGCGGCGAGCCGGTTCACCATGTTGATCTCGGTGCCGATGGCGAACACCGTGGGCTCGGTGGCTGCCGCGATGGCCTTCTGAATGAAGTCCGTGGACCCTGCGGAGTCGGCTGCGTCCACCACTTCCATGGGGCATTCGGGGTGCACAATGACGTTGACGCCCGGGAAGTCGGTGCGGGCCTTTTCGATCTGGGCCACGCTGAAGCGCTTGTGGACCGAGCAGAATCCGTGCCAGAGGATGACGCGGGAGTCCAGCAGGGCCTGTTCGTCGTTGCCGCCAAGTTCCTTGCGCGGGTTCCACATCGGCATCTGCTCGAGCGGAACACCCAGCGCCTTGGCCGTGTTCCGGCCGAGGTGCTGGTCCGGGAAGAACAGGACGCGCTGGCCGCGCTCGAAGGCCCACTCAAGGACCGTCCTGGCGTTGGAGGACGTGCAGACGATGCCGCCGTTCCGGCCGCAGAACGCCTTCAGCGCCGCGGAGGAATTCATGTAGGTGACCGGGATGACCGGAACCCGGCCGTCGGCGTCGGGCTCGGTGCCGAAAATCTCCTCGAGCTGCTCCCAGCAGTCCTCCACGGAATCGGCGTCGGCCATGTCCGCCATCGAGCAGCCGGCGGCGAGGTTGGGCAGGATGACCGCCTGTTCCGGCCGGGAGAGGGTGTCAGCGGTTTCGGCCATGAAGTGTACGCCGCAGAACACGATCGCTTCGGCGTCCGGCCGGGTCAGGGCGGCGTTGGCCAGCTGGAAGGAGTCGCCGACGAAGTCTGCGTACTGGACCACCTCGTCGCGCTGGTAGAAGTGGCCCAGGATGACGGCCCGGTCACCCAGCGCCGCCTTGGCAGCCCGGATCCGGGCATCGAGCTCAGCTTCGCCGGCCAGCTTGTACTCCTCGGGAAGCTGGCCCTGCCGCGGGGTGGAGGCAGGTGCGACGTCCGCGCTGGAGGCCCCGGGACCGTAGGCCGGAACACCGGCGAGCGTTTCCGCGAGGTCATACTCCCAGGGCCCCTTGGCAAGCGCCGGGCTGCAGGTGCCGCCGGTGCCGGCTGCCGTGGCCTTTTCGGCCTGTTCACGCGTGATCAGCTGGATGGCAGTGTTGACGCTGCTCATGGGGTGCTCCTGTTATCTGGGTCGAGGCCGGGGCGGCCGGTAAATCGGTAAAGACGAGGCGGGCGGTGCTTGCCGCCCTGGAGGTATTCACCGGTTTCTTCGATTTCCGGCGTCGACTTGATCTGCCGGCGGAAGTTGGCGGGATCCAGCTGCGTGTCCAGCACGGCTTCGTAGACCTCGCGGACCTGGGCGAGGGTGAAGTACTCCCCCAGGAAGTGGTAGGCGATGGAGCCGTAGGCCAGCTTGTTCCGCAGGCGCCAGAGGGCGTAGTCCACAATCGCGTTGTGGTCGAAGGCCAGGCTTCCGAGCTTGTCGGCGCGGAACCACCTGACGTTCTCGGATTCGTCCGCGAGTGCGGCTTCGGTGGGCTGGACCAGTGCCCAGTAGACGATGGACACCACGCGCTGCGTGGGTGAGCGGTGCACCCCGCCGAAGGCGTAGAGCTGTTCGAGGTAGCTGGGTGCCAGCCCCGTGGTTTCCCGCAAGTTCCGTGAAGCGGCGTCCTGCAGAGATTCAGCGTGGGTCAGCGGACCGCCCGGCAGGGCCCACAGGCCTTTGAACGGTTCCCGGATCCGGCGGACCAGCGGGAGCCACAGCGTGGGGCGGCCGGAAGACTCGCTGGGGCGGAGCGCGAAAATCACCGTGGAAATGGCAAGTGAAGGCGGCGCGGACTGCCGCTCGGCCACGTTGGCTGAGGTGGTGTACACGGTAATCACCCGCTTCGCTGCGATCGGCCAGCCCGTCCGGACTGGCCCCTGGATTAGTTATGGTCAAGTTGACTCAAACTGATTCTACGGCTGGCGGCCCGGGATGCAAAATGTTTCGCCCGAGGTTCGGTGTAAATTCGAGAGGTCCCAAAAGGACCAGTTCCCCCCAACCCCAAGAAGGTGCGCAGCATGACGATGAAGTCCACAGCCGAGCGACCCGCAGTTCAGCTCCGCCACAGCATGAAGCCCCGCCAGCTCACCATGATGGGCCTGGGCAGCGCCATAGGAGCCGGGCTCTTCCTGGGTTCCGGCGCCGGCGTGCAGGCGGCAGGTCCCGCCGTCCTGGTTTCCTACCTTGTGGCCGGCACGCTCATCATTCTGGTCATGTGGGCGCTCGGCGAGATGGCAGCAGCCAACCCCAACAGCGGCGCCTTCTCCGTGTACGCCGAACGCGCCATGGGCAAGACCGCCGGGGCAACCGTGGGCTGGCTCTGGTGGCTGCAGCTGGTGGTGGTCATCGCCGCCGAAGCGCTCGGTGCCGCGGGGCTGCTGTTTTCGGTCTGGCCGGTGGTTCCGGTGTGGGCACTCTCTCTGGTGTTCATGGTGGTGTTCACGGGCATCAACCTCGCCGGCGTGAAGAACTTCGGCGAGTTCGAGTTCTGGTTTGCCATCCTCAAGGTGGCGGCCATCGTCCTGTTCCTCGGCATCGGCGCCGCGCTGCTCCTGGGGCTCCTGCCGGACGTGGCATCGCCGGGCCTGGCCAACATCACCACAGACTTCGCGCCCTCGGGCCTGGCCGGCATTGCCACGGCACTGTTCGTGGTGATCTTCGCGTTTGGCGGCACGGAGATCGTGAGCGTCGCAGCCGCTGAGACCGAAGACCCCGAGCATAGCGTCACCAAGGCCATCCGCACGGTGGTGTGGCGGATCCTCGTCTTCTACATCGGCTCCGTCTTCGTGATCGCGGCCGTCCTTCCGGCCACCTCGGAGGCCCTGTCCTCGCCGTTCGCAGGCGTCCTGGGCGCCGCCCGCATCCCGGGTGCCGCCACCGCCATCACCCTGGTGGCCGTCGTCGCCCTGCTGTCCGCCCTCAACGCCAACCTTTACGGGGCGTCCCGCATGGTGTTTTCGCTCGCAGAGCGCGGCGAGGCTCCCGGCTTCCTGTCCAGGCTCAGCCGCGCAGGCGTGCCGATGGTCGCCGTCGGCGTTTCCGTAGCCTTCGGCTTTATCGCCACGGTCCTGGAACTGCTCTTCCCCGAGCGCATCCTGCCCGCCCTGTTCCAGCTGGTGGGGTCCACCTGCCTCGTGGTCTGGGGTTCGGCGCTGGTGTCCCAGCTCATCCTGCGCCGGCGGGCGGACCGCAACGGCACCCCTCTGCCGCTGCGGATGACGGGCTTCCCCGGACTCACCGTGTTCGGCCTCGTGCTGCTTGGGCTGGTGTTTGCCGTGGGCTTCAGCGCAGAGAGCAGCCGCATCCAGTTGATCAGCACGCTGCTGCTCATTGCCGGCATCGCCGCCGCCTGCTGGGCAGGTGCCCGGTTCGCGGCTTCGCGCCCAACCAAGTAGCAGCACAGGGGGTTCTCACGGCTGGGAACCCCCTGTGCTGCCACCCAGTTGGGAAGCCGTGAATTTCCCCGGTCCGCAGGCAGGTAGAGTGGTGCCCATCCACGGCGGACCGGCGACGGAGCAGTCCCGGCGAGCCCTGTACCTGACAAGGACTGAGACTTGACGAGGACTGAGGCGATGAGCGGCAGACACACGGGCGAACAGCACTCCCACACGGTCGAGGGCACCGACCCGCAGCTATACGTCGAGGTGCACGACCCCGCGAACGACGCCGGCCTCCGCCCCATCCTCCTCATCCACGGCTTCTCTGCGTCCAGCAAGCTGAACTGGGAGGACACCGGCTGGATCCCGGCGCTCCTGGAGGCAGGCCGCCGCGTCATCGCCGTCGATCTGCCCGGCCACGGCCGGAGCGGCGCGCCCGAGGACATGGACTCCTACTCCCCCAGCCGGATCAGGGCGGACCTCCTGCAGATCGCGTTCGACGCCGGCGCCCGGCCCCTGCGCGACGGTGACCCCGCCAGCGGGCTGGACGTGATCGGCTATTCCCTCGGTTCCCGGCTCGCCTGGGAGTTTGGCGCCACCCAGGCAGAGCTGGTGCACCGGCTGGTCCTGGGCGGCCCGAACATGGCCGACCCGCTGGCGGACTTCGACCTCGTGGCCGCCCAGCGGTATCTGGCCGACGGCTCGCCCATTGCTGACGCGTCCACGGCCGGACTCCTCAGCATGGCCCAGGCGCTGCCGAGCAACAACATCTTCGCGCTGCTGTCCCTGGTTGAGGCGATCAAGGGTGAACCGTACGACCCGGCCGAGGCCGTGCCGCACATGCCCGTGCTGCTGGTGGCCGGTGAGAACGATGAGCGTGCCGCGTCCATGCCGCAGCTTGCCGAGCTGGCCCTGAAGGCCGGCTCCATGGCCGAGCAGCTCATCCTGCCGGGGCGCACGCACACCAACGCCATCACCAGCCGGGCCTTCAAGCAGGCGGCCATCGCGTTCCTCAGCAGCTAGGGGCTCCCGCCGGGGCCCACGGGCGTAGGCTGGACTTTGGGGGCGGAGACTCCGGAAGAGGAACCCATGGCCATGGTTTTTGAGGACCGGGAAGACGCAGGACGGCAGCTTGCAGCCGCCCTTCCGCAATTCCGCGAGCGCCCGGACACCCTGGTGCTGGGCTTGGCCCGCGGCGGTATCCCGGTGGCCGCCGCCGCGGCCGAGGTCCTCCACCTTCCCTTCGGGGCCGTGCTGGTCCGCAAGCTTGGCATCCCGGGCCACGACGAGACCGCATTCGGTGCGCTCGCCTACTCAGGCGGAAGGATCGTCCGCCTTCTCAACAGGCCGCTCGTGGAGCGACTTCTTGACGACGGCGTACGGCAGGAGTGGCTCGACCAGGTGGAGCACCGGGAGCGGACCGAACTGATGCGCCGCGCCGACAGCTATCCGGCCGTGGACCCCGATGTGCATGGCAAGACGGCCCTGCTGGTGGACGACGGCCTGGCGACGGGGGCCACCATGCGGGCAGCGGTCGAGGCGGTACGGATGGCCGGCGCTGCAGCCGTAGTGGCCGCAGCGCCGGTCGGCTCGCTCGAGGCAGAGAAATCACTGTCCCGGGTCTGCAACGTCCTGTGCCTCCACCTGCCAGGAAGATTCCGGGCCGTGGGAGCCTTTTACCGGCACTTCGATCAGCTGAGCGACGAGGACGCCATTGCCCTGCTGCACGGCGCCCGCATCTAGTGCCGGCTGACGCCGAGCGGCCGGCCCCTCGTCTCCTTGGCCAGGATCACACCGATGCCCGAGATGACGCACAGAATCATGATGTAGATGCCGATAGAGCCCGTCCATTTGGTGCTCTGCAGGAGTGACTCGGCGATGGTGGCGGCGAACGCACCGCCCAGGATGGCGCCGAAGGCGTAGCCGATCGAGATGCCCGAGTACCGCACGTTGGCCGGGAACATCTCCGCATACATGGCCGACATGGGGCCGTAGGACAGGCCCAGGCCCACCGTGAGAACGAACAGCGCCACGCCGTAGAGCCAGATGTTCTTTGTGTCGATGAGGGCGAACATCGGGATCATCCAGACGAACACGATGGCGTAGCCGGTCAGGAAGGTCTTGACCCGGCCGATCCGGTCGGAGAGCCAGCCGCCGGCGAGTGTGAAGATCAGCCAGCCGAAGGAGGCCAGCGTGGTGGCGAGCAGAATCTGCGGTGTGGGCATCTTCAGCGACCTGGTGGCGTAGGAGATGAAGAAGGCAATCAGGAGGTAGCCGGCGGCATTGTTGCCGATGAAGATCATGGTCGAGTAGAGGACCGCCTTCTTGTGGCCTCGGATGAGCTCACCGAGGGGCGCCTTGCTCTCTTCCCGGCGGGCCGTCATTTCCTTGAAGACAGGACTCTCGCCGACTGCCCGCCGGATCACGTAGCCCACGACGATCAGCACTATGGAGAGCAGGAAGGGAACCCTCCAGCCCCAGGAGGCGAAGTCTTCCTTCGGCATCCCGGAGGTGAGGAAGAATAGCAGCCCGGTGGCCAGGATCATGCCCACCGGAACGCCGATCTGCGGGTACGCACCGAACAGGCCGCGCTTGCTCTTCGGGGCGTGTTCCACTGCCATCAGGGCCGCGCCGCCCCATTCGCCGCCGGCGGAGAAGCCCTGCAGGACGCGGAGGAGGATGAGCAGGATCGGAGCCCAGGCGCCGATCTGGCCGTAAGTGGGGAGCATGCCGATCAGCGCCGTTGCGGCACCCATCATGATGAGGGTGAACACCAGCATGGCCTTGCGGCCAAGGCGGTCACCCAGGTGTCCGGCAACGATGGCGCCGAGCGGGCGGAACAGGAAGCTGATGCCGATCAGGGCGAAGGAGAGGATCTGCGCCAGGCCCGGGTTGGATTCGTTCAGCGGGGCCAAAAACAGTGGGGACAGCAGCGTTGCCGTCAGCTGGGCAAAGATGAAGAAGTCGTACCACTCGATGGTGGTGCCCACCAGCGTGCCGGCGAGGACTTTGCGTTCCTCGCGCTTGCTGCTCGGTCCTGCCTCTGAATCTACGGGTGAAGTTGCGGTCATTGAAACTCCGTGGCTGGGGGCAGTGCTACTGCCGGAGGTGGTGAAGGACTGTCCGATTTACTGATCGAACGGTCAGTTAGTGTGAAGGATACTACGAAAATGTGATTTGGCGCACCCTCTCAGTCGGTCCGGTGCAGGAATTCGCGCAGCCGCGCCCTGGCCGGTTCGCGGTCGTAGGTGTTGACGAGTGCCCCGGCCATCCGGACCGGATCCCCGAAGAAGAAGTACTCGTAGAGGGACTGCCGGCCGGAGAAACCCGAGATCGAGGCGTCGAACGCAAGCTTGAACAGCCGGACCCGCTCGGGCCCGGTCAGCGTCTTCCCCTGCAGGTACAGGTCGATGTCCGCCCTGGCATCACTGTTGACGTCCGCTTCGCCGGGCAGGGCCATCAGCCCCGACGCGGAGAACTTCCGGATAATCTGCGGGAAGCGCTGTGCCACCTTCGGATACCAGTTGCGGGCGGCGTTGAGGGTGGTCCACTTGGGCAGCATCATGCCGGCCTCGTTGAGTTCGGCGTCGGCCTCCGATGCGCGGACCAGCGCCTTGCCGATTTCGACGTCAATGATCAGCTCGGCGATGTCCTCCTGGATGTGCTGGAATCCGTCGATGCCGATCGAATCGGCGAGTTCGGAGGCCAGGCCGAGGAAGAACTCGCTCTTGGCGATGGTCCGGGTGACCACCTGGTGGGTCATGAGGGCACCGGCACCGGTCTCGGCGTAGAACGAGTTGCAGAGCTGCGGATTGCCGAGCATGAAGATGCGGTCGCTGGGAACAAAGACGTCGTCAAAGACGGCCACCCCGTCCATTTCCTCATAGCGGGACGCCAGCGGTTCATCGTGGATGCTGCCGCCGTTGTACAGCGAGGTCCTGCAAAGGTACCGGAGCCCCGGCGTGTCATTGGGGATGGCGAAGGCAAAGGAATAAGGTGCGTCCTCGGCCGTGCCGCGCAGCACCGTGGACGGGAAGACCAGCAGTTCGTCCGCGATGGGGGCGATCGTGGCGAGCATGCGCGCACCGCGGACTACGATGCCATCGTCGCGCTCCTCCACGATGTGGGCCGTGAGCTGTCCGCCCAGCTGTTCCGAGCCGGATACCGACCGGTTCACCTGCGGCGGGATCAGCGTATGGGTTGCCAGCATGTCGTTTTCGCGGGCCCACTCGTAGTAGTTGCCGATGTTCTCGGCAAACTTGGGATCCGCCTGGGCGAACCACTTCCCGGCCGTGCCCAGGGCGGTGAGTGCGGAGTTCATGTAGTCACCCGTGCGGCCGAGGAATCCGTTGGTCGCCTCAGCCCACGTGGAGGTCGCCCGGCGCCGGTGCTGCAGGTCCTCGATGGTCCGGGGCACCAGGAAGGACGCGTTGACGAGGTCCCCCGTGGTCGGCGAGGCATAGGTCAGCGCCCCCTGGTACCGCGGGTCGTGCTGCATGTCGAACAGCTTCGCGTACTGCCGGGCAACGCCGCGGAAGGACGGGTGTTCGGCAACTTTTTCGCTGACCACTTCACCGTCGATCACGATGTGCGGGGTCATCGCGTTGAGTTTGTCCAGGTACTGCTGACCGGTTCTGATGCCCATGGCTGCCTCCATTCGTCGTTGAACTGTCCATTGGTGGTGAAAAGTGCCGCCTACAGCAGGTCCTCTATCCCCAGCTGGCTCTCCGGGATGGTGGTGAAGGCGCTGTTGGCGAACGCCAGGGCATCGCCGCTGCGGTGGTCGAAGTCCACCACCTCACCGAGATAAAGGGTGTGGTCGCCGCCGTCGTAGGCCGCCCAGGGCCGGCACTCGAAATAGGCGAGCACGCCGGAGAGCCGGGGCGCCGTAGCCCCCTCCACCCACCTGGGCTCCGGGCCCGGACGCCCTGCAAAGTGCACGGCCAGCTGCCGCTGCTCCGCCCCCAGGATGTTGACGGTGAAGGGTCGGCCGGCCAGCTCGTCGTGGGCCTTGGCGGTGCGGGCGATGCTGGCCAGGACCAGGGGCGGGTCCATGGAGACCGACGTGAAGGAATTGACAGTAATGCCGTGCCGCTTGGTGGCGCCGTCGAACGTGACGATGGCGACACCGGTGGCGAACCGGCCCAGGCTGCCGCGGAAGCGGTGGGCGCGGGGCACCGAGGTCCTGCCCGGAATACCGGGGCCCGCTGCTGGATTGGCCATCTTCATTGATCCTCTGGGTGCGCGATTCCTGTCTCTGGCGCACCGTGCCGCAGTCGCTCTAAACTGTTCCGTAGATGCACTGTTCTATAGTTGAACAGGCAATTCCTATATGGAACGGTAGCCCAACGTGACGGGCCACACAAGCCCTTGCCGCTACCCGCCCCGCTTATCTGCCTAGGATGGACAGCATGACTCCCAACGCCGGTGCCGCAGCGCAGGTTGCGCCCGCCCAGGCCTCCCCGTCGCAGACCCTCTCCCGGGGCATCCGCGCATTGGAAATCCTCGCCGAAGCCGACCGCCCGCTGACCATCGCCGAGCTTTCGGAGGCCATGGGCGTCCACCGCTCCGTCGCCTACCGGATTCTGCGGACCCTTGAGGACCATTCCCTGCTGGTACGCGACGACGCCGGCCGGGTCCAGCCCGGGCCCGGCCTCGCGGTGCTGGCGCGCGGCGTTTCGCGGAACCTGCAGACCGCTGCCCTTCCGGAACTGACCCAGCTGGCCAACACACTGAACATGACGGCCTTCGTGGCCGTGTGGGACCACCAGGACTGCGTGACGCTCGTGACGGTTGAACCCCGGCATTCGGCCGCCACAGTGGTCCAGCATCCGGGGTCCCGCCATCCGATCAGCTCCGGTGCACCCGGCATCGCCATCCAGTCCGCCCTGACGGAGCATGAGTGGAGCCAGCTGGCCCCCGCGGTGCCCTACCGCCCCGAAGCTGGCGAGGCGCGCAAGCGCGGTTACGCGGCAAGCCACGACGAGGTTATCGCCGGCGTTTCCTCGCTTGCCGCACCGGTCCGGGTGCCCGGCGGACGCCCCGCGGCGGTCGCCGTCGTCTACATCCGCTCATCGCAGGATCCGTCCGAGGTGGCCGCTGCCCTGACCGCCAGCGCGGCCCGGATCGAAGGTCAGCTCGCCTGAGCAGACCGCTTCCGGGAACGGACGACGACGGCGGCCGCCGCCCCGAGAGCGGACAGCGCCGCCGCGGCGGCTGCCGAGACGAGGAAGGCGGCTTGGTGGCCCCCTTCCTGTGCCAGCTGGCCGCCGATGGACGAACCAAGGGCGGTGCCCGCGACGATGCCGCTGGCGAGCGCCGTCATCACGGTGGCCAGCCGGCCCGCCGGTGCCACGAGCCCGCCGATGGCAAAGACCGTGACCATGACCGGGCCCACCGGCAGGCCCAGTGCGAGCAGTACCAGCACCATGCCCCAGCCGTCGGTTGGAAGGAACAGCAGGGCCGACAACCCGGCCATGGCCGCCGCCCCGGTCACCCAGCGCGCGGTCACCGGGAAGCCGGCCGGCCAGTAGGCCACCGAGATCGCGGCCGCGGCCGAGCTGATGCCCATGACGGCGTACAGCACTCCGGCCGCCTCTGATGTTGCGAAGCCGGCGGCAAACGCACTCAAAGCTGCCTGTGTGGAGCCGAAAAATGTGCCCATGCATACCATGGCCAGGACCGGAAGTGCCACGGGGCCCAAGCCGGCAAGCCGGCTGCCGGCCCGGGTTTCAGCACTCCCACTGCCCGTACTGCGGGTGCCGGCGGCAGCCCGCCGCGGAACAGACGTGTGGGTACGGTGGACGGCGAAGGCCGGAACGAACGTGAGCGTGAGCGCGGCGGCCAGGGCAAGCGGCAGCCAAGGTGCAACCAGGCTGGCCAGGACGCCCACGAGGGCCGGACCGAGCACAAAGGTCAGTTCGTCGGCCGTGCTCTCATAGGACAGCGCAACGTCCAGATCGGTGCTGCCCCCGGTCCGCCGGCCTTCGGCTGTGAGGGCCATCCACCGGACGCGGGCCAGCGGTCCGACCTGGGGGCAGCTGAGGCCCGCCGCCAAGGCGGCTGCGATGACGCCCCAGGCGGCGCCGACGTCGTGCACCCCGGGAATCAAATATGCGGTGGCGATGACGGCCAGCACGGCCACAACATTCAGGACCGCCGAGATCAGCAGCACCGGGCGCTGGCCGAGCCGGTCGGCCAGCCACCCGAGGATCGGCGCCCCGACGGCCGAGCCGATACCGACGGCGCCGGCAGCGGCTCCGCCGACGGCATACGAGCCGGTGACCGATGTGGCAAGGGTGAGGGTTCCCAGCGTCAGCATCGCGAGGGACAGGCGGGCAAACAGACCTACGGGCAGGAATCCCCTGCCGGCCAGCGCCGGCAGGCGCGCGAAACGGCCGCCGAACTGCGGGGTGCGCGCCTTCGTGCTGGCGGCCGGGGCGATGGGACGGGGGTCGGCGGGTGGTTGGGGCGCCGTTGAAGTGCTCATGTATGCGGGCTCGTTCAGTCGTGCGCATCGTCCCTCCTCCCGATGCGCCGAACCCGGTAACAGTCCCATGATAGTGGACACGTGAGGCCGGGCCCCGGAAGTCCTGACGGCGTGCCCGGGTTCAGACCGTTACGAGTGCATCCACGATATGAACCGTGGAGCCGTTGCGCTGCTTCACCACCTGGAGCTGGCTACCGATGCGCTGCTTCATCTCCCCCACGTGGCTCACCAGGCCGACCACGCGGCCGCCGTCGCGGAGGCCCTCCAGTGCATCCATGACCTGCTCCAGTGCCTGCTCGTCGAGGCTGCCGAAGCCCTCGTCGACGAACAGCGTTTCAATGTCAACACCGCCGGCCTCCTGCTGCACCACGTCCGCGAGGCCCAGGGCAAGCGACAGCGAGGCCATGAAGGATTCCCCGCCGGAGAGCGTCGAGGTGTCGCGGCGGCGGCCGGTCCACTCGTCCACGACTTCCAGGCCCAGCCCGGATTTGGCGTTCCGGGCTGCCCTCGCGTCCGAGTGCTGCAGTGTGTAGCGGCCGTCGCTCATGGCGACGAGCCTTTCCGATGCGGCAATGGCAACCTGCTCGAGCCGTGCCGCGAGGACGTACGCGTTCAGGCTCATGCGGTAGCTGTTGTCACCGGAGCCGCGGGCTGCTTCGGCGAGGCCTTTCAGGACGTCAGCGCGTTCCCGGGGCTCCCGGCCGGATTCAGCGAGTTCCTGATACTCCGCGCGGAGGCGTCCCAGAGTCGTGACGGACTGGCGCGCCATGCCCGCCGCCAATTCGACGTCCTTTGCGGCCCGGGCAGCCTGTTCGGCTTCGGTGCGCAGCAGGTCCAGGTCTGCTGCGGTAACGGCGGAGCCGCTGTCGTGCTCCATGGCTGCCTGTTCCTTTGCTGCAACAACGAGCTCTTCGCTGGCGAACAGTTCCTCCAGCCGTATTTCCTCGTCCCGCCCGGCCTTGACAGCCGACTCCAGCCTCGCCGCCTCCGCGCCCGGCAGCAGGGCCTGGCGGGCCTCGGCGGCCGATGCAAATCCGGCCTCGGGAAGGGCGCGGTCCAGCTCGCTCCGTGCGTCAGCCAGGCGCTCCGCAGCCTGGTCCAGCTGCGACCGGGCAGCGTCAGCCTGTTCGAGAATGCTGACAACCTGGCCGACGGCATCGCTGCGGAGACCAAGGCTGGCGTGGCCGGCACGAAGCGCTTCGAGCGACGATTCCAGGGCGGCGGACTGCCCTTCGATTTCGGTCAGGGCGGATTCCGTCTGCGCCAACTGTGACAGCATGTCCACGCGCACCTGCTCCGTGGCGTCGATGCGTTCGGCCAGTTCCTCCTGCCGGCTCCTGCTGGCCGCCAGGTCGGCTACGGCCGCGGCCGCCTCGGCAGCTGCTTCCCGCGCAGCCCGGGCGGCTTCCTCCGCTTCGGCGGGATCGGTGTCGCCGCCTTGGCTGGCGAGAACCGCTACCAGCTGCCTGGCCTCGGAGAGCTCGGTTTCCAGCGCAGACAGCGCCCTCTCGGCCGCCTCGCTACGCTCCTTGGCTCGTTCCTCTTTCTCGGCGAGCCCCAGGACGGTGTCCCCGGCGGGAACCGGCTCGGGGTGCTCCGGACTGCCGCAGACGGGACAGGGCGCCCCGTCTTCCAAGCGGGACGCCAATTCGGCCGCCGCATTGGACAGCCGTTCCTCGCGGACGTCCAGCCATTGCCGGCGCAGTTCCTGGTGGTGTTCCCTGCCTTTGAGGTGCCGGTCGGTGACGGCGGCGCACCCGGCCGCAGCGATTCCGTAACGCCGAACAACGTCCACCAGCTCGTCGGCGGCTGCCGCCTCCTTGGTGCGCAGCACGGATTCCCCTGCCAGCTGCTCCAGCGGCTGCAGGGCAGCACGCAGCGCCTCCAAATCGGTGCGGAGGGAAAGCAGCCGGTCGGCGTGGTCATCGCCGGCACGGATGAGTTCCTGCCGCCGCAGCGCTAGCCCGGCGGCCCGTGCCTGCAGGCCACCCAGCCTGTCCTCGTCCGCAAGCCGTTCGCCGATCACAGCGGCCAACGCCCGCAGACGCGAAAGCTCCGCGGCCACGTCGACGGAGCCGTGTTCCACGACAGCGCCGCGTTCCATGCCGGCCAGCTCGGAACTGCAGCTCGCTGCCTCCCGCACGCCCGCAGAGGCGAGGTCCATGGCCCCCTCCGCCCGGGCAAACAAGGCCTCGGCGGCAGTCACGGCCTTCAGCTGGCCGCCGAGGAGCTCGGCCCTCCGGTGCAGGTCAAGCGCTGCCCCCGCGCTGGTCAGTCCTGGGGCGGCGGCTTCTGCGTCTGCCCGCCGGCGCAGGGCGGCAGCAAGCTTCACGCGCCTCCCTTCCCTGGCCAGCTCCGCCTCGAGCCGCTCCGTGCATCCGCGGCGCTGCGCCTCGCAGGCTTCTGCGTCCCCGGCCAGTGCCGCGGCGCGCTCCAAGGCTGCAGCCTCCAGCCACGACAGGAGGCCGGGACCGCCGGCAGATTCCGGTGCCGCGTCGGGATCGACTTCGAGCGCCGTGGCCTCCGCCCTGGCCCTCTCCACCAGCAGGTCGAGCCTGCCCTCAAGATCGGCTACTTCCCGCGTGGCCCCGGCGGCCTGCACCGCAAGTTCCCGCTCCACTGCCTCGAAACGTTCGGTTCCGAAGAGCTTCTGCAGCAGTTCGAGGCGGTCAGAAGCCTTGGAGCGGAGGAACGCGGCGAAGTCCCCTTGGGGAAGCAGCACCACGCGGGTGAACTGCTCCCGGTCCATGCCAAGGAGCGCGGTGATTTCCGCCCCGGCTTCGTCGTTCCGGCCGGACTTTTCCACCCATGCGCCTGCCACACGTTCGCGCAGGAGGGTCTTGGCCTGCTGCGTGGTGAACCCGTTCCGCCCGCGGGCGCTGGGCTTGTCCCAGGCCGGCGTCCGGGAAACCTCAAAACGCCTGCCCCGGGCCGTAAATTCGCAGGTCACGCGGGGTTCGGCAGCCGGGTCCGCGTGGTCGCTGCGCAGCCGCTTGCCATCCTGCCGCGCGCCGGGAACGGACCCGTAGAGGGCATAGCAGATGGCGTCCAGCACGCTGGTCTTGCCGGCGCCGGTGGGGCCATTGAGCAGGAACAGCCCATGGGCGCTCAGCCTGTCAAAATCGATTTCCTCGGTTCCGGCAAACGGCCCGAACGCGGAGATTTCCAGACGGTGGATCCTCACAGTGATGCCTCCTGCAGACGCACGTTCTCCAAAGCTTCGGCGAGGGCGGCCTGTTCCGCGGTGTCCGGTTCCCGGCCGCGGACGTGTTCCAGGAATCCGCAGCACACGGCAAGGTCATCCTCTGCCTTCGCCAGCCGGCTGCTGTAGCTCGCGCCGGAGGCAGCGGGCGCCCCCTCCGGCTCGAAACCGAGGACGAGCGTGTCCGGGAACCTGGCACGGAGCCGGTCCATGGCCTGGGCCGGCCGCTGGGCGTCCGTCAGGGTCACCTGGCAGTACGCTTGCTCAGCCCAGGCATGCTCCTGTGACTCCAGCAGCCCGTCGAGCGTTCCCCGAAGGACGGCAAGTTTCCGCGGGGCGTCCCAGAGGACCTCCTCGACGGCGGTGACCCCGGACTCGTCAACGTCTACGAGCCAGCCGCCCTTCTGGTGCTTCGCTTCCGAGAAGGAGTAGGCCAGCGGCGAGCCCGAGTACCGCACCCGCGTGGACAGGGACTGCCGGCCGTGCAGATGGCCGAGAGCCGTGTAGCTGAAGCCGTCGAACAGGTCCAGCGGCACGGCCCCCACTCCCCCGATGCTCAGGTCGCGTTCGCTGTCCGAGCTGATGCCCCCGCTGGCGAAGGTGTGTGCCAGCACTACCGAATGGACAGTCCTGGCTTCGGCCTGCGCGGCGACGTCGGCCCTGATGCGTTCCGTGGCGGCGCGCGTGACTTCGAAGTGGCTGGCGGTGTCCACCCTAAGCTGCTCGGCCACGAGCCGGGGTTCGAGCCAGGGGATGCCGTAGATCGCCAGTACCGGGCCATCATCGCCGTGCTGGTCAGTCCTTGCCCCGCCGAGCGGCAGGATCACGGGGACGTCCAGCTCCTGGAGGCGGGTGCGGAGATGAACGCCGCCCTTCTCCAGAAGCCGGGAGGCGAAGCCGAGCCGGATGGCGGAGTCGTGGTTTCCGCTGGTGAGCACCACCTGGGCGCCTGCCCCGGTCAGCCGGACCAGGGCGTCGTCCAGGAGGTTGACGACATCGACGCCGGGCAGGGCCCTGTCGTAAACGTCACCGGCGATCAGCACGACGTCGACGGAGAGTTCCCTGACCCGGGCAACCAGCTGGTCGACAAAGGCGCGCTGGGCGTCCAGCATGCCGACGCCGTGGAAAGACCGGCCCAGATGCCAGTCGGAAGTGTGCAATAACCGCATATTCATAAGCTAGACGCGGGCACTGACAAAATAGCCGACCCCGCGCTTCGGCGCGTCAGGACTCCTTGCTGCGCTGCCCGTCGAAGAAGTCGCGCGCCTCGTCGCTGCCTGCATCAGCCGGTGCGGCCGCGGGTTGCTCGTCCGGGGCGTCGTCGAAGTCGTCCGTGAGGTCAGACCCGGGTTCCGCCTCGACGTCGGCGTGGTCCGCGTCCGCGGTGGCGGTGGCGGCCCTGGGGTCCCGGGCGTCGGCGAAACCGCGGAAAACAAGGCCGGCAATGCCGGCACCGACGATCGGGGCCACCCAGAACAGCCACAGCTGCCCCAGCGCCCAGCTGCTGCTGAAGAGCGCGGAGGCGGTGGCGCGGGCCGGGTTGAAGGGCGCGTTGCCCATGGCCTGGCCCAGCTGCAGCAGTACGGCAAATGCAAGCCCGACGGCGAAGGGGGCGGCAGCCGCGTTGTTGTTGCGGCGGGCCGTCATGCCAAGGAATACGGCGACCAGGATGGCTGATCCCAGCACTTCGGCGAGCAGCACGCCGGCCATCGACGTCTGGATCACGGAGTGCTCGCCGAATCCGGCGGTGACGGTGTCAAACGCCGTGCGGGCGTCGGGGATGTTGGGCACCGTGCGGAGGATGCCAAACAGCGCGAGCGCGCCCGCCGCTGCGCCGACCATCTGCGCGCCGATGTAGGCCGCTGCGGCAGCGATGCCGATCCGGCCCGCCACCAGGTTGCCCAGCGTGATCGCCGGGTTGAAGTGCCCGCCCGAGATGTACGCAAAGGCCAGCATCGCCGCTGTCACGGCGAGGCCACCGGCGAGGGCACCGGGCAGCGGGTTGGACTGCGGGAGGGTGAAGAGCGGAACGCCCAGCCCGGCGACCACCAGAAAGAGCGTCCCGAACGCCTCCGCTCCGAGCCTGGACAGGAGTCCGGGCCGGAATCCGTCGTCACCGGCAGAAGGCCTCCGGTTTTCGGTCGGGGGGACGGACACAGGGGTGCTCATGGCAGGGGATTCCTTTGTTTCGGTCAGCGGGGAATGCCGCTCGCTTCGGGAGCCGGCCCCAGCAGTCTGGCAGCAAAGTCTGGACGGTTGCTGAATCCGAGCTTATCGTCCGGTGGCCGGACACCCGGCACACAGAGTGGAATGTCACAGCAAGGGTACCGGTTTACAGCAACCGAAATCACAGAGTCGGGGCAAAGCCGGCGGGCAGGTAAATTTGCCTGCATGAGCAATGATCCCGGCCCCACTCCGACCCCCGAGTCCCGCATCCATGGCTGTCTGCTCGGCGGTGCCTTGGGAGACTCGCTCGGCTACGCCGTCGAGTTCGATCCGATAGAGGAGATCCGGCGCCGTTTCGGCGCGGCCGGACTCCGGGATTTTTCCGCGCTCGACGGCGGGAGCCACTTCTCGGACGACACGCAGATGACGCTGTACACGGTCGACGGGATCGTCGAGGCCCTGGAATGGGCCAACTCGGGTGTCGGTGCCGACGCCAACGCCTGCGTGTGGCTTGCGTACCTGCGCTGGCTCGACACACAGGGCGTTCCGGTCCCCGAATCGGCGCCGCGGCCCCAGCCCCGCTGGATTGACGCACAGGAAGTCCTGCGGCACCGGCGGGCTCCCGGCAATGCGTGCCTGAGCGGGCTGGCCACCGGCGAAATGGGAACAGTCTTCCGCCCGGTCAACGCTGATTCAAAGGGCTGCGGAACCGTGATGCGCTCGGCGCCTTTCGGACTGCTTCCGCACATCCCGGCGGAGTCCGTATACAAGTTGAGCGCCGACGCGGCCTCGCTCACCCACGGACATCCCTCCGCCCGGCAGAGTGCGGGCGTTTTCAGCCTGCTCATCCATTCGTTGGTGCAGGGCAGCGGCCTCGCCGAAGCAGCGCAGGCTGCGCTCGCCCGTGTGCTGGCCGATGACGAGGCGGCGCCCGAACTCCGCGAGCGGCTGGAGGCCGCAATCCGGCTCGCAGGCCAAGCCGGACCCGGCACGGTGCTCAGCCCTGAGGACCTGGTCCGTGAACTCGGTGAGGGCTGGGTGGCTGAGGAGGCTCTCGCCGTCGGGCTCTATGCGGTGCTGGCCACTGCCGTCCCGTCAGAGGGAGATGGCGCGCCTGATCCGGTGGCCCATTTCAAGGCCGCCATCGCCGTGGCCATCAACCACAGCGGCGACAGCGATTCCACGGGGTCCATCGCGGGCAACATCTTGGGCTCTTACTACGGGACGGCGTGCCTGCCCGCGGACTGGCTGGAGGCACTCGAAGCCCCCGACGTAATCCGTGGCATGGCCGGGCAGCTGGTTGCCGTCACATCTGCCTGAGCGGAATGTTGTTGCAGGCCTCGCAAATATCCTCGGGGATGAGGCCGCGGCGCTGCAGCAGGCCGAAGATGGCACAGCCGAGGCAGAACCCGGCGAATGCCTCCAGCGAGGCGGCAACGATCAGCACGGCCAGCAAAAGCCACGCGGCCGGTGCCAAGCCGGCGGCCAGCAGGATGGCGGCCGCCGTGGACATTGCGGCGCCGATGCCCTGGGCGAAACGCTTGGGCGGCCCGGGCACCAGCTTGACCCGTCCCAGCCGCGGGGCGAGGACCCGGACCGAAAGCAGGGCCAGTGGGGAAATCCTCGGTCCGAACAGCACCCGGAGCCAGAACCCCAATGCAATGGCCGCGAGTCCCCACCCGAATCCGGTGAGCAGTGTCGTGACCGCCAGCAGGACCACCAACCCGGCGGTGATGCGGGCTGCGTATTCGTTGACCGGATTGGGAAAGGCGAACGCAGCACCCAGTCCGCCTGGTCTGCGCGGTTTCTCAGGAACGCTCAGTTTGCCCAGTTTGCTTGGTTTGGCCATGCGGCAAGGCTAGGAGAGGGACGGCGGCGGGGGAAGCTTTATTGCGCCATATGTACCGGCACGCCGCTGACCCTCCGATGCGTTCAAAAACGCGTCCTCACATCCCGTCGCGTTTACCGCGACCCTTCCTCAGATCCCGTCGCGTTTACCGCGACCCTTCCTCACATCCAGTCGCGTTTACCGCGCGCGACCCTTCCTCAGGACCGGTCGGTGGCCTTATGTGCGCCAGCGACGTGAGGAAGCGTTTGAGGAAACCCTGCAGGACGTGAGGAAGCGTTTGAGGAAACCCTGCAGGACGTGAGGAAGCGTTTGAGGAAACCCTGCAGGACGTGAGGGAACAGGCTGCAGAGCCGGCGGCGGGGTAAGCCTTATTGCGCCATGTGCACCGGCGCGCCGCCCACCATCTGCAGGAACTCCCCCTCGGAAATCACCTCGATGGCCTGGCCGCGGTCGTGCAACTCCAGGACGCGTTTTGCCTTGCCGGTGAGCCGGCCGGAACGCAGGTCGCCGGCCACGAAGCCGTCCCCGACCACCAGGACGCTGGTCCGCGCCGTGACCCGGCTTTCGGGGCGCGCCCCCAGTTCCGCGGACCGCATCTTCGCTTCGGGCCGCGGCATCGTGAGTGAGCCGGTGAACACGACGGTCTGGCCGAAGAGCGGATTCCCGGGTTCGGCGTCGGGATTGGGCTCAGGGTTGGGCCCTTCCTCGGGCCACCCGCTGCGGAACGGCCGGGCTGCACTGCCGCCGGACACGGCGGCGAGTGCTGCGGCGGTCGCCTTGGACAGCTCACCGCTGGAGGGGTCGAACGCCGGCTGCTGCGGTATGGACAGCCCCAGGGAAAGGTAGAGTTCGGCGATGCTGTTGGCCCGGTTGCGCCCCGCGATGTCGATGAGGATGCCAGCGCATGCCCGGGCGTCCTCGGCCGCGTCGTGGTGGTTCACAAGGGGCACGCCCGCTTCCTCTGCGGCAAAGGGCAGGGAATTGGAAACCAGGGAGTAGCAGCGCCGGGACAGCATCACCGTACACACGTAGTCGTATGCGGGGCCGGGAAGCCCCGAGACCTCAAGCCCGGAGCGGATCACCCCGAGGTCGAAGGCAGCGTTGTGGGCCGCAAGGATGTCGCCGCCGATGAACGCGCCGATCTCCGGGAAGAGCTCCCCGAAACGGGGCCGGCCTGCCACCTGCTCGGGCCTGATGCCATGGACGCGGACGTTGTGGTAGTCAAAGGTGTCGTGGTTTTCCGGCGGCCGCATCAGCCACGAGGCCTCCTCGACGATGACGCCGCCACGGACCTTGGTGAGGCCAACGGCGCACGGCGAACCGCGGAAGCCGTTGGCAGTCTCGAAGTCGATCGCCGTAAAGTCCAAACCCACGGGGACAACTGTAGCCCGGCGGGGGCGCGGAACCCGTCAAGTACCCTTGAAACGTGAACTTTAATGCATTGAGCGACTTTGCCGTGCCCGCGCTGGGTGGCGCCGGCCCCGTCCAGCCGCATCTGGCATCATTCCTGCCCGATTGGCTCAACCCCCAGGTCTTCCTCGCCGACCCGGCCCTTGCCCCATGGGTTGTCCTGCTGGTCTGCGGGATCATCTTCGCCGAAACCGGGCTGCTGATCGGATTCTTCCTGCCCGGTGATTCCATGCTGTTTACGGCGGGCCTGCTGGTGGCCACGGACACGATCAAATTCAACATCTGGCTCTTCGCCGCGCTGATCATCGTGTCCGCCATTATCGGCAACCAGACGGGCTATCTCATCGGGTCCAAGGCCGGCCCTGCCATCTTCAACAAGCCGGATTCAAGGCTCTTCAAGCATGAGAACGTCGACAGTGCCCACAAGTTCTTCGAAAAGCACGGCGGCAAGGCCCTGATCCTTGCACGCTTTGTGCCCATCATCCGCACCTTCGTTCCCGTCATCGTGGGCGTCGCCGCGATGGACAAGCGGAAGTTCTTCCTGTTCAACGTCATCGGTGCTGTCCTGTGGGGCGGCGGTGTGACGCTTCTCGGCTATCTGCTGGGCGACAAGGTCCCGTGGGTGCGGGACAACCTCGACATCATCTTCATCGTCATAGTCCTGCTCTCGGTGATCCCGGTGGCCATTGAAGTTCTCCGCGGCATGGCCGCCAAGCGCGAGGCCGTGGCCTTCGGGACAGATCCAGTGGAGGAGTTCATCGAGGAGCACGAGCCCGAGGCCGAGCGCAAAACGAACCTCGACTGACCGGCCGGGCTTCGCCAAAGAGGCGGACACCCCCATTCCAGAAAGGCACCTCAGAACTGAGGTGCCTTTCTGTGTGTGTGTGTGGCTATCGGCTGTCTGCGGAAATTACCGCAGGGCCTCAACAATCGAGGGAAGCAGCGCACGGAACGCCAGTCCGCGGTGGCTGATGGCGTTTTTCTCCTCGGGGCTGAGCTCAGCACAGCTGCGGTCCAGGCCTAGGGGCTCCAGGACGGGGTCGTAGCCGAACCCGCCTTCGCCCCGCGGTTCACGCAGCAGCGTGCCGGCAAGTTGCCCGTACTCCACCACTTCGCGGGCCCCGTCCCCGGATGCCGACGCCGGCACGGCAAGGGCCGCCGCGCACACGAAGGCGGCGCCGCGGTGGCCATCCGGCACGTCCGCCAGCTGGGCCAGCAGCAAACGCAGGTTGGCGTCGTCGTCACCGTGGCGTCCGGCCCAGCGCGCGGAGAATATCCCCGGGGCGCCGCCGAGGACGTCCACGGACAGCCCGGAGTCGTCGGCGATGGCCACCAGCCCGGTGGCCTCGGCCACCGCCCGTGCCTTCAGCAGCGAGTTTTCCGCAAAGGTCACCCCGGTTTCCGCGACGTCGGGGGCTCCGACGGCGGCCGCGTCCACTACCTGCGTGTCGACGTCGAGCCCCGGGACCTGCCCGCGCAGCAGCTCACGCAGCTCCCGCAATTTGCCGGCGTTGCGTGTGGCCAGCACCAGCCGGGGTGCAGGTCCGCCGCCCACAGCGTTGTCCCCGGTCACAGCGTTGTCCCCGCTCACGGCGCTTCGGCGAGGGTCTCACGCTGGATTGCCGCCAGCTGTTCCGTGCCCAGCAGGGCCAGGTCAAGCAGCTTGTTGAGTTCGTCCCGGTCAAAGGGTGCGCCTTCGGCCGTGCCCTGGACCTCCACGAACTTGCCGGAGCCGGTCACCACGACGTTCATGTCGGTTTCGGCCCGCACGTCCTCGATGTATGGCAGGTCCAGCATGGGGATACCGTCGATGATCCCCACGGACACAGCGGCGATAGTGTCGATCAGGGGCTGGGCGTTGCGTGCGATCATCTTGTTCTCACGGGCAAAACGGATGGCCTCGGCGAGCGCAACGTAGGCCCCGGTGATGGCGGCCGTCCGGGTGCCGCCGTCGGCCTGCAGCACATCGCAGTCCAGCACGATGGTGTTCTCGCCCAGGGCCTTGGTGTCGATGATCGAACGCAGCGAGCGGCCGATCAGGCGGGAGATTTCGTGCGTGCGGCCGCCGATCTTGCCCTTGACGGACTCGCGGTCGGACCGGGTGTTCGTGGCACGCGGGAGCATGGCGTATTCGGCGGTCACCCAGCCGCGGCCTTCCCCCTTGAGCCAGCGCGGAACGCCTTCGGTGAGGGAAGCGGTGCACAGGACCCGGGTGTTGCCGAACTCGATGAGGGCCGATCCCTCGGCCTGCTTGGACCAGCCGCGGGTGATGCTGATGGGCCGGAGCTGGTCCGGGGTGCGGCCGTCGGCACGGATGACGGGGGCAGTGGTTGCTTCGGAAGTCATGCCTTTAGCTTATCGATGACGCAGGCGGGACAGTGCCACATCAGACACTGCCAGGTCAGACGGTGTAGTGCACGCCCGCCACGGCCACGGCCACGTCACCGGCAAAGGCGGGACGCGCCTCGGCCATGACCTTGGTCTGTGACGTCCACACCGGAATGTGGGTGAGGAGGAGGCGGCGGGCGCCGGCGGCGGTGGCTGCCTCCCCGGCCCGTTTGCCGGTCAGGTGGACGTCCTTGATGCCGTCGTCGCGGCCTTCCTCGAAGGCCGCCTCGCAGAGGAAGAGGTCGGCGTCCTTGGCCGCCTCTTCCAGCCCCCGGCAGGAATCGGTGTCGCCCGAATAGGTCAGCACACGGGTCACGGCATTCCCAGCGGCGTCCGGCTCAGTCACCTCCACGCGCAGCGCGTAGGCCTCCTCGACGGGGTGGTTCACGGCGAACGGCGTCACCGTGAAAGGGCCGACTGTGACGGACTGGCGCTCGGTCCAGTTGGTGAAGTCGAACTCCTCGTGCATCCCCGGATCAAGGTCCAGCCCGTAGGCAGTTGCCATCCTGTCGGCGGTGGCGGCGGGGCCCCAGACGGGGATCCTTCCCCGGTCCC
The DNA here is from genome assembly GCF_030817195.1 of Arthrobacter globiformis. NCBI lineage: Bacteria > Bacillati > Actinomycetota > Actinomycetes > Micrococcales > Micrococcaceae > Arthrobacter > Arthrobacter globiformis. Next base: position 3,736,245 of record NZ_JAUSYZ010000001.1, read on the forward strand.
AACCGCCCGGCTTCCAGCGCACCGCCACGTGCAGGCCGCATAGGTCCATGCAGTGGTCGGGGTGCAAATGTGTGAGGAAAATCGCGTCGATGTCCTCGAGGTCGGTGTACCGCTGGATGGCGCCCAGGGCACCGCTGCCGAGGTCCATGACCACCTTCCAGACCCGTTCGCCGTCGTTGGCGGTCAGCAGATAGCAGGAGGCGGGTGATCCGGGGCCGGGAAATGAGCCGGTGCAGCCGACAATGGTGAGCTTCACAGGAAGGACCCCCCGGGGGCTGCTCCGTTGCCGGCGGCCTGCCCGACGAAGTTGGAGATGCGCGGGCGTGCTGCCGCCTTCCGTGCGGCGGCGATCATTTCGGGGGTGATCCGCGCCAGGCTGCCCGTGGGGTACTGCGCCGCAACGTGGTCCACGTGCTTGACGCTGAGCACCTCGGGCCCGAGGAACCTGCGGGCCAGGGCTTCGAACTGGCCCGGGTCCCCGGTGGCGATGAAGCTGTGCTCCGGCGGGGTTGGGTCCGTCCGTTCGAGGCCGTTGCTGGCCAGCGCCCGGTACACGTCCTTGGCGGTTTCCTCGGCACTGGAGACCAGGGTGACGTCCTCGCCCATGACGTAGGAGATCACGCCGGTCAGGAGCGGATAGTGCGTGCAGCCCAGCACCACGGTGTCCACTCCCGCTGATTTCAGCGGCTCCAGGTACTCGCGGGCGATGTCAAGCAGTTCCGGCCCCGTGGTGATGCCGGCCTCCACATACGGCACGAACGCCGGGCAGGCCACGGACGTGATCTCCAGGTCAGGCGCTGCGGCGAAAGTGTCCTCGTAGGCCCGGGACCCGACGGTGGCGGAGGTGCCGATCACGCCTACCCGGCCGGTGCGGGTCGCCGCAACGGCGCGGCGCACGGCCGGCTGGATCACCTCGATGACCGGAATTCCGTAACGCGCCGTGTAGCGTTCGCGGGCGTCCCGGAGCACCGCGGCCGACGCCGAGTTGCAGGCGATGGTGAGCAGCTTGACGCCGGAGTCCACGAGTTCGTCCATGACACCGAGGGCGTTGGCGCGCACCTCCGCGATGGGCAGCGGCCCGTACGGGCCGTGGGCGGTGTCGCCGACGTAGAGGATGGATTCGTTCGGCAGCTGGTCGATGATCGACCGCGCCACCGTGAGGCCGCCGACCCCGGAGTCGAAGACGCCGATCGGCAGCGATCCCACATTAACGCCGTCGGCCGGTGCGGACTCCGCTGCAGCTCCTGCTGCCGGATCCATGCTCGATGCTGAAGTCATGATTATTTGAGGATAGGTCTTCCCGTGAGGTGCGGCCATCACTTGTGGCGAGCGACTCATGTCGAATTTGTCACATCCGGCGGCCGAAAACCCCGCCGCCGGAAGCCCATGCAGCCGGAGCGCGGCGGGGGGAACCGCTTAGGGCCGCGCGTCCAGTGATTGCAGCATCGCCTGCACAAGCGACTCTTGCAGCCACGTGGTGAAGTTGTAGACGAGGGCGAGGTAGCTTTCCACGTCCTCGGCCTGGGACCAGTCCTGCATCTGGTGGACGTGGTCGGCATCCGCCTCGTCCCGGATGTCGAGCCGCTCGGCGAGCACCAGCCGCACGTCGTTGAGCGCGGTGGACCAGTGCCGCGCATCCGACGGGGTCAGGAGGAGCTCGTCCTTGTCCAGGCCCAGCGCGGCGGCGCGCAGCGCGCCGATCTTGCTCTCCCGCAGCGAGCGTTCGGTGAGCTGGCGGAACTCAAGCGCAGCCGCGGCGTCGTCCTTCACTGCGTTGGGCAGCAGCCGGCGAAGGGCCCGGTCCGACGGTTCCCGGACTTCCATGTCCAGTCCGATCATCGCGGCGAGCGGATCCTCGGAGCCGCGGTCGGCCGGCTCCAGCATGGAAATGACGTCGGCGAACAGGCTGCGCAGCAGCTCCCTTTCGGCCGGTTCCAGGAAACCGGTGATGCCCTTGAGTCCGTATTTGAAAGCCTTAGCCACGTTTTCCCTTGCCCTTGCCCGGGCCGCCGCTTTTGCCGCCCCCGCTGTCTCCGCCGGTGGCCTTCTCCACGGTGGCCCACAGGCCAAACCCGTGCATCGCGACCGCGTGCTGCTCCACCTGTTCCTTGCTGCCGTGGGCAACGATGGACCGGCCCTTCCTGTGCACCTCGAGCATCAGCTTGTTGGCCTTGGTCTCCGAGTAGCCGAAGTAGCTCTGGAAGACGTAGCTGACGTAGCTCATGAGATTGACGGGGTCATTCCAGATGACAAGGTTCCAAGGGACGTCCGGGGCGGTCAGGGCGTCGGTGGACACCGCCGTTCCGGTCTGGATGCTCTCCTGGGTGTCAGGGCCGAGCGCAACGCTTAAGGTCATCTGTCCATTCTATGGCGATGCTGGGCCCACGCCGGCGAGGGCCCCGCGGCGAAGCGAAGCGAGACGTGGGAGCCGGTGGGGAGGGCCCCGCGGCGAAGCGAAGCGAGACGTGGGAGCCGGTGGGGAGGGCCCCGCGGCGAAGCGAAGCGAGACGTGGGAGCCGGTGGGGAGGGCCCCGCGGCGAAGCGAAGCGAGACGTGGGAGCCGGTGGGGAGGGCCCCGCGGCGAAGCGAAGCGAGACGTGGGAGCCGGTGGGGACTAGAGTGATTTTTGTGAGTAACTCCGCCAGCTGGGAGCAGCCCCGCACGTCCCTGTTTACCGACCATTACGAGCTGACCATGCTGCAGGGGGCCCTCCATTCCGGCGCCGCGCACCGCAAGGCCGTGTTCGAGGCTTTCGCGCGCAGGCTCCCGGACGGGCGCCGCTACGGGATTGTGGGCGGTACGGGCAGGCTGCTGGAAGGCATCATGGCGTTCCGGTTCGGCGAGGCGGAGCTCGAATTCCTGGCGCGCACCGGCGTGGTTAACAAGGAGACTCTCGACTACCTGGCCGACTTCCGCTTCACCGGCGACATCTGGGGTTATGCCGAGGGCGAGGCGTACTTCCCCAACTCCCCCATCCTGATCGTCGAATCAACGTTCGCCGAGGCGTGCATCCTGGAGACGTACGTCCTGTCCGTCCTCAACCACGACAGCGCCATCGCATCGGCGGCCTCACGCATGGTGATGGCCGCCGGCCAGCGGCCCTGCATCGAGATGGGGTCCCGGCGGACGCAGGAGGAATCAGCCACTGCTGCCGCCCGTGCCGCCGTCATCGCCGGGTTCGACAGCACCTCAAACCTTGAGGCCGGGCTGCGGTACGGACTCAAGACCGTGGGTACCGCCGCCCACTCCTTCACGCTCCTCCATGACACCGAGCGGGACGCCTTTGAGGCGCAGGTCGCCTCCCTGGGGGCCGGCACCTCGCTGTTGGTGGACACGTACGACGTCGAGGCCGCCGTCCGTACGGCCGTTGACATCGCCGGGGACAAGCTGGGCGCTGTGCGGCTGGACTCCGGCGACCTGGTGGAGCAGGCGCAGTGGGTCCGGCAACTCCTCGATGATCTGGGCAACGAGCACACCCGCATCACGGTGACCTCGGACCTGGACGAATACGCGATTGCGGCACTGCAGTCCGCCCCCGTTGACTCGTACGGGGTGGGCACTTCCCTCGTGACCGGCTCCGGGGCACCCACCGCGAGCATGGTCTACAAGCTGGTCAGCCGGACCAACGACGCCGGGGAGTTCGTCTCCGTGGCCAAGGCCGCAAAGAACAAGACGAGCAAGGGCGGGCGCAAGTACGCCCTCCGCCGGCTCAACGACAACGGCACGGCCACCCAGGAGCTCATTGGCGTAGGCCACCGGCCGGCGGACGACGGCAATGACCGGACGCTACTGCAGCAGTTCATCAAGAACGGCGAACTCCTGCCGGGCTGGACCGGCCACGAAGGCGTCCTGCGGGCGCGGCAGCGCCACGCCGATTCGCTGGCCGAGCTGCCGACGGTGGTCCACCGCCTGCACCGCGGCGAACCGGCGATCCCCACAATCTACGAAGAGAACTGAGGACAACTGATGGCAAGGGCACTCATCATCGTTGACGTCCAGAACGATTTCTGCGAGGGCGGCGCGCTGCCGGTGGAGGGCGGGGCCGCCGTGGCCGGGGCCATCAGCGAGTACGTCGAGAACCACCACGGCCAGTTCGACCACATCGTGGCCACGCAGGACTGGCACATCGAACCGGGCGCCCATTTCTCGGAAGCCCCGGACTTCAAGGACACCTGGCCGCCGCACTGCGTTGCCGGGACCCAGGGCGCCGAGCTTCATCCGGAGCTCGACACCGAACACATCCAGGCGTACTTCCACAAGGGGCTGTACACCGCGGCCTACTCCGGGTTCGAGGCCCTGCTGGCGCCGGAGGACGCCGTCCCCACCGGCGAACGGCAGCCCGGTTCGCTGCCCGCAGCGGCGGACCCCGGGTACGCGCCGGAGGAAGACGCGATCGGCCTCGACGACTGGCTCCAGAGCCACGATGTGGAGGACGTCGTGGTGGTGGGCCTCGCCACCGACCACTGCGTCATGGCCACGTCGCTGGATGCGGTCCAGGCCGGCTACTCCGTCACCGTGATCAAGCGGCTGACGGCGGGCATTGCCGACGACCTCGACGACACCTACGCCGAAATGGAGCTGGGCGGCGTGGACCTCGAGTAGGTTCCGGCCGGGCTACTTCCTGCCGATGAACCAGTCCTGGAGCTTCTTCAGCCTGGACTGAAGCTGCTCCTCGTTCGCCTGTGCCACGGGGGGCCCGCCGCAGACGGTCCGGAGCTTCGTGTGCACCACGCCGTGCGGGGTGCCCGTCCGCGCAGACCAGGCCGCCACGTTCTTGGCAAGCTCGTTCCGCAGGTCCATCAGCATCCGGTGGTCCGGTACTGCGGGGGCGGCGGGCTCAGCTGCGGGGCCCTGGCGCTTCTTCCGGCCCTGCTGCTCGTGCTGCCGCTGGCGCAGCAGCATGCCCACCTGCTCGGCGTCCAGCAGGCCCGGGATGCCGAGGAAGTCGAGTTCGTCCTCGGAGCCGATGTCGCCTCCGGTGCCGAACTCGCCGCCGTCGAACAGCACGCGGTCGAAGGACGCCTGCGAATCCAGTGCCTCGAACTTGCCCTTGGTCAGGCTGTCCGAGGCCTTCTCCTCGCGGTTCGCCTCGTCCATCAGCGACTCTTCGAGGTCCATCAGGCCGTCACCGTCATCGTTCTGCGGCCGGTCCAGGGCATGGTCACGTTCGGCTTCCATGCTGTTGGCCAGCGCCATCAGCTGGGGAACGGACGGGAGGAAGACAGAGGCCGTCTCGCCCCGTTTCCGGGAACGCACAAAGCGCCCCACTGCCTGGGCGAAGAACAAAGGAGGTGGATGTGGAGGTGGCGTAGACGCCCACCGAAAGGCGCGGCACGTCCACGCCTTCGGACACCATGCGCACGGCCACCATCCAGCGCTTGTCGCCCGCGCTGAACTCCTCGATCTTGTTGGAGGCCTTGGCATCATCGGACAGGATCACCGTCGGTGACTCGCCCGTGATCTTCTTGAGCTGGCCGGCGTACGCCCGGGCGTCCTCGTGGTCGGTGGCGATCACCAGGCCGCCGGCGTCGGGAACGGACCGCCGGACCTCGCTGAGCCGTTTGTCCGCTCCTGCCAGGACGGCGGGAATCCATTCCCCGGCCGGGTTCAGGGCGGTCCGCCAGGCCTGTGACGTGATGTCCTTGGTGACCGCCGCCTCGCCAAGGGAGGCGGCCATCTCGTCGCCTGCGCTGGTGCGCCATCGCATTTGCCCCGAATACGCCATGAAGATGACCGGACGCACCACGTGGTCACGCAGCGCGTTGCCGTAACCGTAGGTATAGTCCGACTTCGAGCGGCGGATGCCCTCGCGGTCCTCGGTGTACTCCACAAACGGAATGGGCGAGGTGTCCGACCGGAACGGCGTACCGGTCAGGGACAGCCGCCGGGCCGCGGGGTCGAAGGCCTCGCGGAGACCGTCGCCCCAGGACAGCGCCTCGCCGCCGTGGTGGATTTCGTCGAGAATCACCAGAGTGCGGGCGGCCTCGGTCTTGGCACGGTGCAGCATGGGCTTGCTGGCCACCTGCGCGTAGGTCACGGCCACGCCGATGAACCCGCGGCCGTGCTGGCCGTCCGAATTCTTGAAGTTCGGGTCAATGGCGATGCCGACCCGCGCGGCAGCGTCAGCCCACTGCCGCTTCAGGTGGTCGGTGGGCGCGACGATGGTGACGCGGTTCACCGTGCCGGCCTCGATCAGCATGGAGGCCACCCTGAGCGCAAAGGTGGTCTTGCCGGCGCCGGGAGTGGCCACGGCCATGAAATCGCGCGGAGCCTTGCTGAAGTACAGGTCCAGGGCTTCCTGCTGCCAGGCACGGAGCTTCGGGGCGGTTCCCCAGGCTGCACGTTCCGGATAAGCCGGGGGCAGGGTGGGTCCGCCGAAGAGTGTCTCCGTCACTATTTGTTGTTGCCTGAGTCTCCGCCGGACCCGCTGCCGCCGTCGTTGCCCGGGCGGAGGCCGTCATAGACCTCTTTGCACATGGGGCAGACCGGGAACTTCTGCGGATCCCGTCCGGGCGTCCAGACCTTGCCGCACAGCGCGATGACCGGTTCGCCGGTCATGGCAGACTCCATGATCTTTTCCTTGCGCACATAGTGTGCAAAGCGCTCACGGTCGCCGGGCTCCACTTCCTGGCGCAGTTCCTCGCGCTCAATCGTTGCGGTGGACGATCCGGCGCCGGAAAGCTCACGCATGGGGTCGTTGTCGAGAGGATCCGTCATGCTACTCATGGCATCCATCTTAGCCGTTCCGCAGCTGCGGCCGCGGGAGGACCCGGGCGCAGGTTCCGGTCACAGGCCCTGCCACGCCGGTTTGTGCTCGTAGGTGTGCCGGTAGTAGTCGGCGAGCTTCAGTGACGACGCCGCGGCCTCGTCCAACACGATGGAAGCGTGCGGGTGCAGCTGCAGCACCGAGGCTGGGCAGATCGCGGCGAGGGGTCCCTCCACCAGGTCGTGGACGGCCTGCGCCTTTTGGGCTCCCGTGGCCAGCAGGATGGCGTGCCGCGACTCGAGGATGGTGCCCAGCCCCTGGGTCACCACGTGGTGTGGAACCTCGTCCAGGCTGCGGAAGAAGCGGGCGTTGTCGCGCCGTGTCTGCTCGATGAGCGACTTGATCCGGGTGCGGGATGCCAGGGACGACCCCGGCTCGTTGAAGCCGATGTGTCCGTCGGTGCCAAGGCCCAAAAGCTGCAGATCGATGCCGCCGCGCTCCCTGATCCGGTCCTCGTACGCACGGCAGGCCGCCGGGATGTCCTGGGCGCTTCCGTCCGGCCCGAGGATGTTGTCCGGGTCGATGTTGACCCTGTTCGCGAAGTCGCGGCGGATCACCTCCCGGTAGGACTCGGGGTGTCCGGGTTCCAGCCCGACGTACTCATCCAGGGTGAATCCGCAGGCACGGCTGAAGTCCAGGCCGGCCTGCTCGTGGCGCCGCGCGAGTTCGTCGTACACCGGCAGCGGCGATGATCCCGTGGCAAGTCCCAGCACGGCGTCGGGCTTGTTCCGCAGCAGGCTCTCCACTGCGTCTGCGACGAGGGAGGCAATCTGCCTGCCGCCCGGAAGTATGACGACCTCCATTTTCGGCCTTTCTCTCAGCTGTCCTGCCAGTCAACCACGGCGGGCCGCCGCCCGGCAGATGAATTCAGCGGTTGGCTGTTCTCAGCGGTTGACAGTGACCTGGGCCAGCAGCTCCGGGCCGCGGGCATCGAACCAACGCCCACCCACCCGGACCCCCACAATGAACAGTGCAGTGCCAAGGACGGGCCCCAGTGCCAGGTTGATCCAGCCAAACAGCGGATCTCCGGTGAGCACCTGCGCGAGGACCAGGCCGGCCTCCGGGAGGACCAGCACCAGAAGGACACCCATTCCGCCGAACTGGACGGCGAGTGTCTGCCCCACATTGCCCGGGGGCTTCTTGAACGGGCTGTCGCCGGGAAGCGGCACGGCGATGGTGTAACGGGCGGACACCACGGACGACAGGCCCAGCCCGGTCAGCAGCACTCCCACGGACATCCCGAGGATGGAAGGCCACCACGCCCAGTCGGCCGTGATGAAGAACGGCACGACGGCGAGGATCAGCACCGTGGGCAGCGCGAACGCCAGGCAGGCCAGCGCGCGCCCCAGCCGGTCATGGACTCCCCGCACCCCGGCCGCGACGTGTAGGGCAAAAGCGGTGTTGTCGTAGGACACATCCCCCGAAATGGACCACGCCAGGAGGAACGCCGTGAGCGGCCCGGTGATCATCAGAACGCCGTAGTCGTTGGTCTGGCTGCCTTGGAAAGCCAGCACGACCGGCAGCAGCGGAATGACCACCAGCGAACCTGAATACCGGGGATCACGGAACCAGTAGGTCAGGGCCCGCGCCGTGACGGCACCGGCCGGCGTCGCGGGCAGAAGGGAGAACAGCCCCAGCCGCCCGCCCTTCCGGCGGCTGCTTCCGCTGTAGGGCGGCGTGACCAGGGCACGTTCCAGCAGCAGCTTCCAGCACCAGGAAAACCCTGCCAGCGTGGCCGCGGCAATGAGCAGTTTGAGTCCCGCGTGGCCCGGCTGTCCGGCTTCGAGATCGCCGCCCAGCGACCACGCAGCCCCCAGCGGCGTCCAGGAAACCCTGCCGGCCAGTTCGGACAGGAAGGCCCCGGAACCGGCCATGCCCTGGAAGATGCCGGCGGTGATCGGACCCAGGAGAACCAGTGGCACCATGAAGGCTATGCCGCTGACGTCCTTGAACCGCCGTGAGGCCGCCAGGCTCGACGTAGCCGTAGTGACGACCCGGCAGAACACGACGCAGGTCAGCACGCCAAGGACGGCGCCGACCAGCGCGCCCGCAGCTGGCAGCACACCGCGGGACCAGGTGACCACGGTGGCCAGGGCGACGATCGAGGTGGCCAGCCCCGGAAGCCCGATGAGGCCGCCGAGCGCGAGGCCGGCCAGAAGCTGCGGCATGGGCACGGCCGACGTCGTGAACCGGGCAGGGTCCAGCGTCATGTCCACGGCCGAGGCAATGACCGGCACAATTCCCCAGCCCAGCAGGGCCGCCGAGCCGCCAAGCACCACAACGGTCTGGGCCAGGCCCGGGTCCTCCTGCCGGAGCAGGACCAGCAGCACCACGCACATGCCGACGATGAAGAACGCATACAGTCCGCCGAACGCCAGCCCCACCAGCTGCCAGGGGCTCCGCCGCAGTCCGTTCCGGAGCAGCGTGAGCTTCAGCCTCAGGAGGTGCGCAACCATTCGAGCCCCTCAGTCTGGCTCCTGCCGCCCACGAGCTGCACGAAGCGTTCTTCCAGGGTGGCGCCGGCACGCACCTGGTCGACCGTTCCGGCGGTCAGGATCCGGCCGCCGGCAATAACGGCCACGTGGTCGCACATCCGCTGCACGAGGTCCATCACGTGGCTGGACACGATCACGGTGCCGCCCGTGGCCACATACCTGTCCAGGATGTCCCTGATGTTGGCGGCGGAGACTGGATCCACGGATTCGAAGGGCTCATCCAGCACGAGGACCTTCGGAGCGTGGATCAGTGCGGAGGCCAGCGCGATCTTCTTGGTCATGCCGGCGGAGTAATCCACAACCAGGGTGCCCGCGTCCTGGCTGAGGTCCAAAACTGCGAGCAGCTCCCCCACCCGGGCGGCCACGACGTCCCGGTCCATGCCCCGGAGCAGGCCGGCGTAGGTGACCAGCTGCTCACCGCTGAGCCGGTCAAAGAGCCGCACCCCGTCGGGCAGGATGCCCATCAGCTTCTTGGCTTGCAGCGGCTGCGCCCAGACATCCACGCCATGGACCACCGCCGTTCCGAAGTCCGGGCGGAGAAGACCCGTGGCCATGGAGAGCGTGGTAGTCTTGCCGGCGCCGTTGGGCCCGACGATGCCGAAGAACGAACCGGCGGGAACGTCGAGGCTGATGCCGTCCACCGCAATCTTGGTGCCGAAGCGCTTGGCAAGCCCCCTGATCGAGAGGGCTATTAAGGGAGTGCTCATGCACTTACCCTAGCCGCGGCCTGTCACCGGGGGGATCCTCCGGAAGGAGTAGAAAACCCAGTAGGGCCGGCCGTCAGAAAGAACGGCGCGGCACGGCCCGTTCATACTGCGGCACCCAGCGCAGGTTGTGGCCGAGTTCAAACGCGGCCCGGAGCCACCAGTGCGGATCCCGCAGTGCCGCCCGGGCGATAAACACGCCGTCGGCCTGTCCGGTAGCCACCACATGCTCCGCCTGGTCCGGGGACGTCAGCAGCCCCACGGTGCCGGTGGCGACTCCTGTTTCGCGGCGGATCCGGGCTGCGAATTCCGTCTGGTAGCCCGGTCCCGGCTGGATCTGTTGGTGTGCCACGGCCCCGCCGCTGGACACGTCGACGAGGTCCACGCCCCGCTCGGCGGCCTGCGCGGCCAGGCTGACCGAGTCCTCGACGCTGATTCCGCCCTCTGCCCAGTCGGTTGCCGAAATGCGAAGCAGCAGCGGCATGGACTCCGGGATGACGCGGCGGACAGCGTCGATGACGGCCAGGGTCAACCGGTTCCGCCCCTCCGCATTGCCGCCCCAGGAGTCAGTGCGGTCGTTGATCAGGGGGCTTTGAAACTGGTGAAGGAGATATCCGTGGGCACCGTGCAGTTCGATGGTGTCGAAGCCGATGTCCACGGCACGGGACGCTGCGGCGGCAAAGTCGGCGATGACGCCCTGGATGTCATCCTCCGTCATGGCGGCGGGCGGCGCGTAGCCGTCGAAGGCCTGGGCGCCCGGACCCACAGTCTCCCAGCCGCCGTCGGACGCCGGAACCGATCCGCTCCGGCCGGAGAACGGCCAGTACGTGGATGCTTTGCGTCCTGCATGGGCGAGCTGCGCACCGATCTTGGTGTCGGCGACACCGTGGCGGTGCACGAAGCGGACGATCCGCTCCCAGCCCAGCGCCTGCTCGTCGTTGTACAGCCCCGCGTCCCGCGGACTGATGCGCCCCTCGGCATTCACTGCCGCAGCCTCGGTCAGGATGAGGGCTGCTCCCCCGGCGGCGAACGACCCCAGGTGCATGAGGTGCCAGTCGTTGGGCACCCCGGGGGCTCCGTCTGGTTCACAGCTGTACTGGCACATCGGCGAAACCCAGCCGCGGTGCTGCAGTTCCAGGGACCGCAGCTTCAGGGGCTGGAACAGCGCGGGCACCGCCACTAAAACAGCACCCGTGCCAGGGCCTGGCGGGCCTTGCCCACGCGTTCGTCCGTGGTCCCGACAACTTCGAACAGCTCGAGCAGGCGCACGCGGGCGGTCTCGCGTTCCGGCCCGAAGTTCCTGCCAATGAACGCGACCACACGGTTCAGGGCATCCTCCACGTGGCCGCCGGCGAGATCCAGGTCGGCCACGCCCAGCTGGGCCGTGAGGTTGTCGGGTTCATCCGCGGCGAGCTGGCGCAGGGCCTCGCCCTCGGGTCCGGAAAGGCTCTGCAGGCGTTCCATGAGCTCCACCTGCGCCAGGCCCGCCTTGGCCTCGGCGTCCGCCGGCATCTCGGCAAGCGCCTGCCGGTAGGCAGCGGCCGCAGCGGCGTAGTCGCCCTCTTCAATGGCGTCGAAGGCCTTCTGGTGAAGCGGTGGCAGAGGAGCCGGGGCGGGTTCTTCAGTTGAACCTGCGCCGCCTCCGACGTTGCCGGTCACCCCGTTGGCGGCGGCAACCGTCAGCAGTTCGTCCAGCAGGGGGCGGATCTGCTGCTCGTCCGCGCCACCCTGGAAGAGCGGAACCGGCTGGCCTTTGAGCACGGCGACGGCGGTGGGGACGGCCTGCACCTGGAAGGCCTGAGCCAGTTGCGGGAACGCTTCGACGTCCGCAGCGGCGAGGACCAGCCGGCCGCCGTAGCTCTGGATGTTCCGGTCAAGCGCATCCAGCACGCCGGCTGATTCTGGCGAATAGGCGGCCCAGAGGGCAAACACCACAGGCACCTGGGCGGACAGTTCGATAAGGCTCTGGAAGTTTGCCTCGGTGACCTCCACCCGGAGGGCGGGTCCGCCGTCGGCCGCCTGGGCCTGTGGGTCGCCGGCCGCGGGGGCATTGTTCGGCGCCGGCGGTGCCGGCCGCTGCTTGAGGGAGGAGAGGTCGACGGCGCCGCGAAGGTTAAGCTGGCTCGCGGCCGAAGGGACAGGGCGGGAAGCTGGCGAACTCATAGCTCCCACTCTAGCCACAAGAGCGGCCGCGGTAAGCACCGCGGCCGCTCCAGTGACGGCAGGTTTACGGAAAGCCGTTCCCTACTTGAAGCTGGCGCCAACCAGTCCGCGCGTGGCAGCCACGAGCTTCATCGGATCCTTCGAGTCGGCCGGCGGCACGTACACGGCCACGGACTCGGCGAACTTCAGCACCATGCCGGTGGTGGTTTCCTTGCCGCCGGCGAGGACGGCCGCATCGTTGCCGATGGACAGCTTGTCGCCTTCCGCCTTGGGGGTGCCATCGAAGTTGAAGGTCAGGCGGCCGAGGACCAGGGCCCCGCCGTCCTCCGTGCGGAACACGACAGTGTTCTCCGGCACGACCTTGTGCGTGAACGCGAACTTGCCGTCCACGCCGTCCTTCACAATGTCAGCCTGGTAGGAGAGCGTGTCCGCGATGTACGGGGAGGACTCCCCTTCCACCAGCTTGCTCTTGAAGGTGGAGTTGGACTTGGTCAGCCGGTCCGCCAGGCCGGCGAGCGCTTCCTGCCCGCTGTAGAGCAGGCCGGACTTGTCGCCCGCGGCAAGCGACTCGGTGCCGCCGCGTACGATCGCCGGGAATGTGGTGCCGGGCTGCAGCGGCGACGTGCCGACGAGCTTGTAGTTCTCGCGCGGGGACTTCTGCACGAGCGTGAGCAGCTGCGGCACAACGTTGCCTTCACCCTGCGTGACGGCCAGGACGGAGCGCGGCCATTCGCGCTTGTCCGTGACCACCGTGGTCAGCAGCTTGGTGGAACGTACGGGCATGCGTGCGTCGTAGGAGGCCACACGCGACCTGATCTTGTAGTTCTGGGTGCGGACCTCAAGTTCCGTCCCGGAAACGCGGGCGGCGAGCTTCTTGGCGTCCTTCGCGGCGTCGCCGGCGTCGGTGGCACTGGCCACCTGTTCCAGGATGCGGCGGAACTGGGCGTCCAGAACCACGGGCGTGCCGCCGGCCTCGGGGGCCGCGGACGCGCTCGTGGTGGGTGCCCCGGACGTAGAAGCCGGGGCAGACGACGTGCTGGCCTGCGCGGCAGCTGCGCCGCCGGCAAGGACAGCGGCCGTGGTGGCCGCAACCACCACGCTGAGCCGGGCAGAGGAGGACCGTTCGCCGGCCTTGGCTGCCGCCTTGGCGCGGGCGCGCCGGGCGAAAGGGCTGCCCAGCTTGTCGCTGGCCTTGCCAGCGGACCCGTTGCTTGAGGACCCGCCCTCGGAGGATCCGCCGTCGCGAGACGCCCCGCCCTTGGGCTTGAGGACCAGCAGTGCCCCGCCGGCAAGGACCAGGAGCCCGCCGAGGACCATGAGCGGCACGGCCCACGGCATGGAGGTGTCATTGGGGAACGTCATGGAAATGGACGACGGCGCGGGCTTCTTTCCATCTGCTGCGAGCAGCAGGGACCAGTCGCCGTCGGCCGGGGCGGACCAGGTGTAGTCAAGCTCGCCGCTGGCGTTCTCGGAGCTGACCCAAAGGTCAGAGCCGGCCGGCGACGGCGCGCTGGCTTCGCCGTCGGTGTGCTTTACCTGCAGCGACTTCCTGTCGTCGGAGATTCCGGTGACCGTGTTGTGGGCGGTCTTGCCCACCCAGGCGTCGACGTCATCCGGGCGTCCTGCCGCGAGCAGGAAGCTGCCCTCGCCCTTGACCTTGATGCTGACCGTTCCACCTTCGAGGGTGCGCAGCTTCTGGTCGATAACGGTCAGGGGCGCGGCTTCGCCGGCGGAAGCCGTTGCCGTCACTGTGTCGGCGGGGGCCCAGAAGGTCTTCTGCCCGATGCCGGCCAGCAGTGTCAGGAGGCCGAGCAGCACAAGTGCAACTGCAGTCTTGAAACGCAAAGGAATACCTATCATCAGCGGGGGTTTACCTCCAATAGTAACCGTTTTGTTACCAATAGGCCGGATCGGGGGGTTCAGGAGCCTGGCCGGCACCCCGGGGAAACGCCGCCCGCCCGGCTATTCACAAGGCTGCTGATAGTGTTTGCGATGATCATCACACCAGGCCCGCAGCCGCGGCGCCACGGACGGTAAAGGCATCAAAAAGCAGTGACTGAACACACGGATCCGTCCATGCGCGGCCCCGAAGATCTGCCCGACGCCGACTCCCCCCAGAGCCCGCCGGCATCACAGGCCACTGCTGCACACAAGGCGGCAGCAGCCGGCACCGCGCCGCAGCCCACACCGCCGCAGAAGCCCGCAAAGACAAAGGGCCGGCCAGCTGCCCTGGGCGCGGTCTTGCGGCGCCTTCGCCAGCCAATCCCCGGCGCCCAGCCCAGGCTCCGGTTTGAGTTCCCGCCGGAGCATCCCGACAACGTCGGGGCAGAGCAACCCGAGGACACCGCACGTTTCGGTTCCCCCGGACCCCGCATCTCGGCCCAGCACCCTCTGTACCTGGGGTTCATGGGCACCGTGGGCGTGGGCCTGGCCCTCTTGGTCTACTGGATCGGTTCCCACACCACCCAGCTCCTGCTGTGGATCGTGGCCGCCCTGTTCATCGCCCTCGGCCTGGACCCGGTGGTGCGCTGGCTGGAGGACCGGAAGATTCCCCGGCCCGCCGGCATCCTCGTGTCGGTGTCCGTGCTGATGATCGCCGTGGTCGGCTTCTTTGCCACCCTCATCCCCACGATTGTGGAGCAGGTGACCGAGCTGGTGAAGCAGGCCCCGGTGTGGGTGAGGGACTTCATCAACTCCGATTTCTTCCGGACCCTGGACAACCAGTTCGGCGTCCGCGACCGCATCAGCGAGGAACTGGACAAGTTCGTCAAGAACCCCGAGGCCATGAGCGGCATCTTCGGCGGCGTCCTCGGCTTCGGATCAACGGTGGCCAACGGCCTCTTCGGCACATTGATCGTGCTGGTGCTCAGCCTGTATTTCCTCGCCGCCCTGCCGGCGATGAAGAAGTGGGGCTACCGGCTGGCGCCGCGGTCCCGGCGGGCACGCGTCGAGGCGCTGTCCGAGGAGATCACCCGCTCTGTGGGCAACTACGTCATCGGCCAGGCTGTGGTCGCCCTCCTGAATGCCACCTTCGCCTTCATCGTGATGTCGATCATCGGCGTGCCGTTCGCCGTGCTGCTGACCTTCGTCGTGGCATTGCTGGCCTTCATTCCGCTGGTGGGCGGACTGATCGCCGGGGTGGTGGTCATCCTGATCACCCTGACGCTGGGCTGGCAGTCCGCCCTGGCCTACGCCATCTGCTACTTCGCCTACCTGCAGTTCGAGGCGTACTTCATCTCGCCGCGCATCATGCAGAAGGCCGTGGCAGTGCCTGGCGCCGTCGCCGTCATCTCGGTGATTGCCGGCGGCAGCCTGCTCGGCGTCCTCGGGGCACTCATTGCCATCCCGACGGCGGCTGCCACCCTGCTGCTCATCAAGGAGATCTACATCGTCCGCCAGGACAAGCACTAGGTACAGACAAGCACCAGGCACAGGCAGGTACTAGCCTTAGACGGCGGCGGTCGCCACCGGGCCTTCCCACTCCTGCGGGAGGCCTGCGGCTCCTGAGCCGTCGGGCGTCACGTCGTCAACGATCTCATTCAGCACCCGGGCGGCCTGCTTCTCCCCCACCCAGAGGTGCTTGGCGCCGTCGACCCCCACCACCCTGGCCTGCGGCACAAGGCCGAACCGCGCCTCGGCGGCGGCGGGCCGGAGGTAGTCATCGTGCTCGGGCACCAGGACCGTCAGCGGCTTGCCGGCGTCCGCCCACTGCCGCAGGTGCTCGTCGGTGGCACGGTGCAGCGGCGGGGACAGCAGCACGGCGCCCTCCACCTGGGAGGCCACCGGTTCCACGGCGCCGTACATGAGCGCGAGTTCGGTGCCGAAGGACCAGCCCACGAGCCAGCGGTTGGGCAGCCCCCGTTCGACGGCGAATCGCACCGCCGCCTCCACGTCGTACCGCTCGCCGATGCCTTCTTCAAACGCTCCGTCACTGGTTCCGCGCGGCGAGGACGTGCCCCGGGTGTTGAAGCGCAGTACGGCCACGCCTGCCAGCGCCGGCAGCCGGTAGGACGCCTTGCGGTACACGTGGGAATCCATGAAGCCGCCGTGCGTGGGCAGCGGGTGGAGGGTGATCAGCGTGGCAGTGACCGGACCCGATTCCGGCAGCGCCAGTTCGCCCACCAGCGTGTGGCCGTCCTCCGTACGGATTTCGATGTTCTCGCGCCGGGCGGGCAGCACCGTGGAGGCGCGGATCGCGGTGGCTGCTGATGGCTGGCTGAAAACGTACGACGCCGGGTCAAAAGTCATGCGCACCAGCTTAGCTTCCGGCCGGGTTGCCCCCGGCACGGGTCACCTAACGTTACCGGTACCGGAAGTTGCGGGACGTCCAGCAGTTGGTGTGCCAGTGGCGCCGCTCGGCCAGCCCCGCGGCAGCTCCGAACAGGTGATCGTCCGCCCAGACCACAAGGTGGGCGATCCCGGGCAGCACAGCGGTGGAGCAGCCCGGGCAGATGTATTTCTTTTCGGCGTTGCGGGCCGTCATGGTCCGCACCATCCAGTCGCCGTCCGGCGCAGTTTCCCGGCGGGCGAATCCCGCGCGGGCCCGCTCCAGGTCAAGTTCCGGCGCGGGACCTGCGCCGTGCTTTCCTCCGCCCTGGGCATTGCCGGCCGCACCGCGCCCGGATTTGGCGCGGCGGGGACGGTTGGAGCGGGGCATGCCTCCATTTCTGCCTTAGCCGGTGGCCCTGCCCTGCCCTGCATGACACCGGGCTACTGCACGTTGGGGTTCTGCGGAGAAGGTATGGTGTAGGGCGTGCGTCTCGTCATAGCCCGTTGCTCCGTTGATTATGTTGGCCGGCTCAAAGCCCATCTCCCCCTCGCCACCCGGCTCCTGCTGGTGAAGGCCGACGGTTCCGTGCTGGTGCACTCCGACGGCGGCTCCTACAAGCCCCTGAACTGGATGAGCCCGCCCGCCGTTCTGCGCGTCACCTCCCCGGAGGACGCCGACGTCGAAGTTGGCGTCGTCGAGCAGTGGACCGTGCAGTCGGCCAAGACGGACGACAGGCTCATCATCAACATCCATGAGCAGATCCACGACAGCTCCCATGAACTGGGACACGACCCCGGCCTGATCAAGGACGGCGTCGAGGCCGACCTGCAGCGGCTCCTCGCCGACCAGATCGAAACCCTCGGCGAGGGGTTCTCACTGATCCGGCGGGAGTACTTCACCGCCATCGGGCCCGTGGACATCCTTGCCCGGGATGCCGGCGGCGCCACGGTGGCCATTGAACTGAAGCGCCGCGGCGACATCGACGGCGTGGAGCAGCTGACGCGGTATCTTGAACTGCTGAACCGGGATCCGCTGCTGGCGCCGGTGCGAGGCATATTCGCCGCCCAGCAAATCAAGCCGCAGGCCAGAGTGCTCGCGACGGACCGCGGCATTGACTGCGTGACCCTGGATTACGACGCGATGCGGGGCGTTGACGACATCGAATCCCGGCTTTTCTGACTGGACGGGTCCGTAGCCATGGGGTGATCAGGCGTTTACTCCGGATTTGCCCAAAATTTGCCGGAATTCGCGTTTTGCCCGTTGACCAGACGGTTTGCCCATGAAATTCTTGTATCAGTCTTTGTGTAGGTGTTTTTCATGCTCGCAAGACATGTTGCGAGCGCGAAGCTCCTGCAACGCAATTCCGGTTATATCGGGGGTGCAGGCCAGGATTCTTCTCGCGGAGTAACCAAGACCAGTACGAGGTGTGCTGGCCTTAAAAAGTTCCATACTGAGGAGAAATAAATGGCACAGGGAACCGTCAAGTGGTTCAACGCTGAAAAGGGCTTCGGCTTCATCACCCCGGACGACTCCGATGGCGATGTCTTCGTTCACTACTCCGAGATCCAGACCGGCGGGTTCAAGACCCTCGACGAGAACCAGCGCGTTCAGTTCGAAATCGGCCAGGGCGCCAAGGGCCCCCAGGCTACGGGCGTAACCGTCGTCTAATTAGTTCCAAAACAAATGATCCTCGGCATTCGTGCCGGGGATCATTTTTGTGTCACTAATATTTTCAGATCCTGAAACATTCACGGCGGCCTATTGGCTTAGGGCCGTACTGGCGCCGCGGCCTATTGGCTTAGGGCCGTATTGGCCCCATGTTGGCCCGGGCCGGTGGCGGGAGCCCTCAGCGCCAGGTCCCCACTCCGATGACCGGCCCGGCTTCCAGCCACGAGGACAAGCCTGTGTAGGCGTCGAACTTCATGGCCAGGAAGACGTCCTGGCCCTCGTAGCGGAGCTCCACGATCACGACGTCGGGCTGCACCTTGACCAGCTCCGCCTCCGTGGGCTGGCGCCGGCCCAGCAGCTCAAGCGAGCTCCGTTTGAAGCGGTGGCGGGGCCGGACGCTCAGCGACAGGAGTTTGAACCACTCAAGTTCATTGTCCTGATAACGACAAACCCCCATCCGCCAGCTTTTTCCAGCCGTACGAATGGAGGCGTCCACCGTGCCCAGGGCGCGCCGCAGGTTGAAGCGGCGCACCCCAAACAGGCACAGCGTAAAAATCAGCACCGCAAACACGGTTGCTATGGCGATGAACGGAAAGGAAGAAACGTCCATCAGGGTTGTGCTATCGGATCCCCGCAGTGGCCGCGTCACCCAGCTGGGCGTTGTCAGCAACAATGACCACCCGGTTGTTGTCGACGGAGAAGAACCCGCCGTCGACATCTACGGCAATGCGGTCGCCGGTAACCGGCTCGATTGCCAGCTGTCCCTCGGCCAAAATCGCCAGCACGGGCGAGTGGCCGGGCAGGATTCCGATCTCACCATCACTGGTGCGGGCCTTGACCATCTTGGCCGCCCCGGACCACACGAAGTGGTCCGCTGCGACAATCTCAACCTCAAGCTCAGCCATATTACTTGGTCTGTTCCTGAATCTTGGCCCACTGGCGCTCAACGTCATCCAGGCCACCGACGTTGAAGAACGCCTGCTCTGCAATGTGGTCGAGCTCGCCGTCGCAGATCGCCGCGAAGCCTTCCACGGTGTCCTTGATGGAAACGGTGGAGCCCTCAACGCCGGTGAACTGCTTGGCGGTGTAGGTGTTCTGGGACAGGAACTGCTGGATACGGCGCGCACGCGACACGACGATCTTGTCCTCTTCGGACAGTTCGTCGACACCGAGGATGGCGATGATGTCCTGGAGTTCCTTGTTCTTCTGCAGGATCTGCTTTACACGGACAGCCGTGTTGTAGTGGTCCCTGCCGATGTACTGCGGGTCCAGGATTCGGGACGTCGACGTCAGCGGATCCACAGCTGGGTACAGACCACGGGAGGCGATTTCACGGGAAAGTTCCGTGGTGGCGTCCAAGTGTGCGAACGTCGTGGCCGGTGCCGGGTCGGTGTAGTCATCTGCGGGGACGTAGATGGCCTGCATCGAGGTGATGGAGTGGCCCTTGGTGGACGTGATGCGCTCCTGGAGGAGGCCCATCTCGTCGGCAAGGTTCGGCTGGTAACCCACAGCGGAGGGCATGCGGCCCAGCAGAGTGGAAACCTCGGAACCTGCCTGCGTGAAGCGGAAGATGTTGTCGATGAAGAGCAGCACGTCCTGGTTCTGGACATCGCGGAAGTACTCCGCCATGGTCAGGGCGGACAGTGCCACGCGCAGACGCGTTCCCGGCGGCTCGTCCATCTGGCCGAACACAAGGGCGGTGTCCTTGAGGACGCCTGCCTCTTCCATTTCAACCCAGAGGTCGTTACCTTCACGGGTACGCTCGCCGACACCGGCGAACACGGAAGTACCACCGAAGTTGCGGGCAACACGGGTGATCATTTCCTGGATCAGAACGGTCTTGCCCACGCCGGCGCCGCCGAACAGGCCGATCTTTCCACCCTTGATGTACGGGGTGAGGAGGTCGATGACCTTGATGCCCGTTTCGAGCATTTCGGTGGAACCCTCGAGGGACGCGAAGGACGGGGCCTTGCGGTGGATCGGCCAGTGGTCCGAAGCCTGGATCTCGGACTCGTCGACGTCCAGCGGCTTGCCGAGGACGTTGAAGATGTGGCCCTTGACGCCGTCGCCAACAGGCACGGTGATCGGGGAACCGGTGTCCACCACGGACGTGCCGCGGACCAGGCCGTCGGTGGCCTGCAGGGAGATAGCGCGGACGAGGTTGTCACCCAGGTGCTGGGAGGTCTCGAACGTGATGGTCTTGGTCTCACCGTTGAGAGTGATCTCGGTGGTGAGTGCGTGGTAAATCGAGGGGATTGCGTCAGCCGGGAATTCGACGTCGACAACCGGGCCAATAACACGTGCGATACGGCCGGTGGCACCGGCCGTTGCTGCTACGTGTTCGGTAGCGGTGGCAGTCATCTCTCTCACTTCACTCGTAGATGGCGTGGGGTTAAGTTTATCTTTTGTTGCAGGGGTCCGGGACCGGTCCGGCTACGACGCGAGTGCGTCGGCGCCGGCCACGATTTCGGAAAGCTCCTGCGTAATCTCTGCCTGGCGGGCGGTGTTGCGCAGACGCGTGTACTTCTTGATGAGGTCCGTGGCGTTGTCGCCGGCGGATTTCATCGCCCGCTGGCGGGCAGCAAGCTCGGAAGCCGCTGCCTGCAGCATGGCCGCGAAGATACGGGATTCGATGTAGCGCGGCAGCAGCGCGTTGAGCACCTGTTCCGGCTCCGGTTCGAATTCGTAAAGCGGCAGCAGTTCCGATTCGGACGTCGCCTGCTCTTCCACGACTTCGAGGGGAAGAAGTCGGATGACGGTCGGCTCCTGGGTCACCATGGACTTGAAGCGGGTGTACACAACGTGGATCTCGTCCACGCCGCCCTCTTCGAAATCGATGGCGAAGTCCTCAAGCAGTGCCGCGCCGATTTCCCGTGCCGTGGCGAACTCAGGGGCATCGGTGTTGCCGGTCCAGACGCGCCCGTAAGGGCGGCTCCGGAAATCGAAGTAAGCCTGCGCCTTGCGGCCCACCAGATACGTCTTGACTTCCTTGCCTTCGGCACGGAGCAGTTCGTTCAGGCCTTCGGCCTGCTTGAGCACGCTGGCGGAGTACGAGCCTGCGAGGCCGCGGTCCGAGGTAATTACCAGGACGGCGGCCCGGCGGATGTTCTCCGGCTCGGTGGTCAAGGGGTGGTCGATTTCGCTCTGGCTTGCAACGGCGGAAACAGCGCGCGTGATCGCGTTCGCGTAAGGCAGTGAAGCTGCTACCCTGGCGCGGGCCTTGCCGATGCGCGAGGTAGCGATCAGTTCCATCGCCTTGAAGATCTTGCGCATCGACGTCGTCGAGCTGATCTTCTGACGGTAGACCCGGATCTGGGCTCCCATACTTATCCTTTCCTAAGATCCCGATGGCCGGGACTGCCGGATCCCAGAAGGGTTCCGGCAGTCCCTGCCAGCGAAACTAGCGCTTCTGCCTGACGATTTTTTCCTGGTCGACCTGACCCTCCGAGATAGCTTCATGCTCCTCGTGGCCTGCGCCTACCAGCTTGTCGTCGCCCTCGCCGAAGAAGCCCTTCTTGAAGTCCACGATGGCGGTCTTCAGTGCTGCCACGGTGTCATCGTCCAGGACGTTGGTCTGCGCCAGCGTCGTGAGGATCGAGGACTTGTGCTTGAGGTGCTCCAGGAACTCGGACTCGAAGCGGCTGATGTCCTCAACCGGAACGTCGTCCAGGTAGCCCTGGGTACCGGCCCAGATGGACACAACCTGGTTCTCGACCGGGAACGGCGAGTACTGGCCCTGCTTGAGCAGTTCCATCAGGCGCGCACCGCGGGTCAGCTGCTGGCGGGATGCGGCATCGAGGTCCGATGCGAACATCGCGAACGCCTGCATGTCGCGGTACTGGGCGAGGTCCAGCTTCAAGGTACCGGAGACCTTCTTCATGGACTTGACCTGGGCGGCACCGCCAACGCGGGACACCGAGACACCAACGTCAACAGCGGGACGCTGGTTGGCGTTGAAGAGGTCCGACTGCAGGAAGATCTGGCCATCGGTAATGGAGATCACGTTGGTCGGGATGTAGGCCGAAACGTCGTTTGCCTTGGTTTCGATGAGCGGAAGGCCGGTCATCGAACCCGCCCCGAGCTCGTCGGAGAGCTTGGCACAACGCTCCAGGAGGCGGGAGTGCAGGTAGAAGACGTCGCCCGGGTAGGCTTCGCGTCCCGGCGGGCGGCGGAGCAGCAGCGACACGGCGCGGTAGGCTTCGGCCTGCTTGGACAGGTCATCGAACACGATGAGGACATGCTTGCCGCCGTACATCCAGTGCTGGCCGATGGCCGAACCGGCGTAGGGGGCAAGGTACTTGAAGCCGGCCGGGTCGGAAGCCGGGGAGGCGACGATCGTGGTGTACTCGAGCGCTCCGTTGTCCTCAAGGGTCTGGCGGATTGCTGCAATCGTCGAAGCCTTCTGACCGATCGCAACGTAAACGCAGCGGACCTGCTTGGTTACGTCACCGGAAGCCCAGTTGTCCTTCTGGTTGATGATCGTGTCGATGGCAATGGCAGACTT
This sequence comes from Arthrobacter globiformis, assembly GCF_030817195.1. Taxonomy (NCBI): domain Bacteria; kingdom Bacillati; phylum Actinomycetota; class Actinomycetes; order Micrococcales; family Micrococcaceae; genus Arthrobacter; species Arthrobacter globiformis. The sequence continues at coordinate 3,758,815 of NZ_JAUSYZ010000001.1, forward strand.
GCCCGTCTGGCGGTCACCAATGATCAGCTGGCGCTGGCCGCGGCCGATCGGGATCATGGCGTCGATTGCCTTCAGGCCGGTCTGCATCGGCTCGTGCACAGACTTGCGCTGGGTAACGCCCGGTGCCTGGAGTTCCAGGGCACGGGTGGTCTCGGCCTTGATCTCGCCGAGGTCGTCGATGGGCACACCCAGGGGGTCCACTACGCGGCCGAGGAAGGCGTCGCCCGACCGGCACGGACAGAACCTGTCCGGTGCGGTGGACTTCCTGGCCCTCTTCGATGCCAGTGAAGTCACCGAGGACGATGACACCGATCTCGCGCACGTCGAGGTTCTGGGCGAGGCCCAGGGTGCCGTCTTCGAAGCGAAGCAGCTCGTTCGCCATGACCGAGGGAAGACCCTCAACACGGGCGATGCCGTCGCTTGCGGCGGTCACACGGCCGACCTCTACGCGCTCTGCGTTTCCGGGTTCGTAGGACGCCGCGAATTCGTTCAACGCATTACGGACGTCGTCGGCGTTGATGGTCAATTCGGCCATCTGCAGTCCCTGCTCTCCTGTATTCGTGATCATCGTTGCTCACGATGACCGGGGTTTCTATCAGTTGTGTTGTGCTTGTCCGGCTAGCCGGCCAGCTGGCGCTGAAGGTCGTTCAGGCGGGCGAGGACCGAAGCGTCTACCACTTCATCCCCCACCTGGACACGGATGCCGCCGATCAGCGTGGGATCAACGTTGATGTTGACCTTCAGCTCGCGCCCGTAGAGGGAGTTCAGTCCCTGCTGCAGGCGGCTTGCCTGCGTCTCCGTGAGGGGACGCGTGACGCTGACCGTCGCAATCCAGCGCTGCTGGCGCTTGGCGGCGAGCTCGGCGAAACGGCTTACGAGCCTCGTCGCCTTGATGCCACGGGGTTGCGTCACCGCCTGTCCAATGAGGACCTTGGCTTCCTCACTTGCGGAAGGAACCAGCCTTTCGGCCAGTGTGATCTTTGCTGCGGCGCTGGCCTGCGGTTCAGACAGGGCACGCTGCACCTCGTGGCTGGAAGCCACGGCCTGGTTGAAGGAGAAAAGATCGTTCTCCAGTTCTTCCAGACCGGTAATACCGGAGGCAGAAACGGCCGACTTGTTTTCGGCAACGGCGATAACCACCGTTGCGGCAAGCGTCTCGAGTGCATCGCCGATGTCCCGCGCCGATGCCCAGCGTGAGCTGGCCAGACCGGCGGCGATGTCCACGGCTTCGGCGGAAGCTTTTCCGCCAAAGAGCTGCTTGATCAACCCGGACTTTTCCTCACCGCTGCGGGAGGGGTCAGTCAGGGCGCGGCGCAAGCCAGCCGAGCTGTCTACCGCTGCCAGGATCCCGAAAAGTTCCTTTGCCAACTGCAGCGATGCAAACGGAAGCTTTGGCTCCAGCTCGGTCAGCGCCTTGGTCAGAGATTCGCTCGATACACCTGCCATTACTTAGCTACACCTGCGTTCTGGGACTCCAGATCGGCCAGGAAGCGGTCAACAACGCGTGCTGCGCGTGCGTCGTCCTCGAGGGTCTCCCCAACGATGCGGCCCGCAAGCGTGGTGGCAAGAGTGCCAACCTCTGAACGCAGCGACACAACTGCCGCCTGGCGCTCGGATTCGATCTGCACGTGTGCCTGGGCGGTGATCCGCGCAGACTCGGCTGCAGCCTTCTCCTTCAGTTCCGCCAGGATCTGAGCGCCTTCGGCACGTGCTTCCTCGCGGATGCGGTTGGCCTCGGCACGGGCATCAGTGAGCTGCTGCTTGTACTCTTCGAGTGCGGCAGAAGCCTCAGCCTGTGCCTTCTCAGCCTTGGCGATGCCGCCCTCGATGGCCTCGGCACGCTCTGCGAACGTCTTCTCGAACATCGGGACAACGAACTTGACCACGATGAAAAAGAGGACAGCAAAGCCGGCGAGGACGACGCCCATTTCCCAAACATTGGGAACGAGCGGGTTAGCCGCCTCGGCGCCTTCAGTGGCGGCTGAGATGATCAGCTGATTCATGTTTCACCCGTCCTTATCTACTCGGTTCTGAATGTTCGCTTAGTTCTGAAGGTTTACTTGAGAACGAAAGCGAAGACCAGGCCCAGGATGGCGAGGGCTTCAGTCAGCGCAAGGCCGAGGAATGCGATCGGCTGCAGGACGCGCTGAGCTTCCGGCTGACGTGCCACACCGTTGATGTAGGCGGCGAACACGAGACCCACACCGATACCACCGCCGATGGCCGAGAGACCGTAGCCGATGAGGTTGAGGGAGCCGTTGATGGAGCCTTCCATTTTTCTTCCTTTCAAGATGCCATGTATATGGCAGGTTGTTTGGGTTGCTTCATCCCCGCGAGGGGAAGTTTGAGGTGCCTAGTGGCTGTCGGCGTGGAGTGCGCCTTCGATGTAGATCGCGGTCAGCAGGGTGAACACGTACGCCTGCAGGGCCATGATCAGCGCTTCCAGCATGTACATGGCAATCGCACCGGCGAGAACCAGGACCGAGGTGCCCTTGAGGAGGACGTTCTCCTGCATGACGAGGTATTCGATGCCGGAACCGGCGATCATGACGATCAGGTGGCCGGCCAGCATCGTGGCGAACAGACGGAGGCTGTGCGTGACCGGGCGGACCAGGAAGTTGGAGATGATCTCGATCGGAATGACGATCGGCAGGATGTAGACCGGGACACCGGAGGGAACGGTGGCGAGCTTGAAGTAGCGCAGGCCGTTCTTCTTGATGCCGATGCCGATCCAGGTGACATACACGATGGCTGCCAGCACGTAGGCGCCGCCGACGTGCGAGAAGCTCGGGAGCTGGATCAGCGGGATTGCGCCGTAGATGTTGTTCACCAGGATGAAGAAGAACAGGCTGAACAGCAGCGGGACGTACTTGATGAAGTCCCTGCCGCCGATGATGTCCTTGGCGATGCTGTTGCGGACGAAGCCGTAGGCGGCTTCACCTGCGAACTGCAGCTTGCCGGGAACGAGCTGCTGCTTCCGCGCAGCGAGCACAAAGAATGTGGCGATAATGACGACGGACAGGATAACCAGCAGCATCTGCTTGGAGAATCCGTCTGCCGCACCCCACGGCAGGATTGCCGGCAGGTGCATTTCTTCAATTCCGGGAGGTGTGAACTCTCCTGAATTTTGGGCCGGGAGCGCAAGCGCGATCAACGCGTTTCCTCTCTGCAGTGTCCATCGTTGGGCGTTGGTCGGGTTCCGGCGCGCGTCATGCTTGCCCTCCCCCTCGTGAAATTATTTGGCATTACTGTTCCCGTCCTCGGACGGGCCGCTGGCTGCACTGTTCCCACCAGCTGGTTTCCTTGAACTGGTGAGGCCGTGCATATGGGACAGATAGAACCCTCCCGCTGCTCCAAGCAGAGCGCCTGCGAGCACAATCCAGCGGGTTCCCCACAGATAATCCAGTCCCCAGCCTATCAAACTCCAGACGATGATTCCGCCAATTATGTAGCTAAAGACGGCCATTCCAGCGTTGTAACCGCCGTCGGAATTTTCGCCGGGTACAGCCGCAGGACCGGGCGTCGGTTCGGGTGCTCCGGGCTCGTTTTTCCCGGGGTGTTTGTCCTTGGACATCAGCGCTTCCCCCCGTTCCCGTTGGCGTCGCCGTCCGGTTCGGGGTCGTTGAAGATCTGCAGCCGGGCTTTGCTGAAACCGTAGATCTCAGCCGCCTGCCATGTGACCACGGCCACGACGGCGCCGATAACGAACCAGCGGCCGTGCAGCCAGCCGGGAGCACCGACAGCGAACAGCACCACGGCGAAACCGATGACCTTGACGAAGTAAGTCGCCACGAACAGGCCAACGGCACCCGAGGGGTTGTTGCGCCCCACGAAGTGTCCGATCAACAGGCTGATCGCGAAGAATACGACCACCAGCAGGCCGCCGAGGCTGCTGGACACAACGCCGGTCCAGCCGTTCAGCAAGGCAGCCACCACGCCGGTCAGGACCAGGGCGCCGCCGGCGACTGCAGAACTCAGTCCAAGCAGACCGAGCCAGAGCGACCGCGTGGGCCCGGAGACGCCAACGGGTCCTTTGCCGGACACAGGTCCGGGCTCGGCGTTGGAGGTCATGCGAACCCAATCTTCGGGGCAGGGTGGAGTGGTGCAGGAAAAGCCTGCACCTGAATTCTACACGAGATAGAAATTTTCCAAAAAGCGTGTATTACTCCGGCGCCTGTCCCATTCTGGTGTTCTCGCCGCGGCGGCTCAGGTACGGCCAGGCCGTGACCAGGCCCATGATCAGCGTGGCGGCGACCATTACTGCCAGCACGACCTGCCAGGGGTAGACGGCAAAGGCCAGGCCGCCGAAGGACAGCACTGCCGCCCACAAATACAGGAGCATGACCGCGGTGCGGTGGGAGTAACCGATGTCCATGAGTTTGTGGTGCAGATGCCCGCGGTCGGCGGACCATGGTGAACGGCCGACGGCGGTGCGCCGCACCACCGCGAGGCACAGGTCCAGGAGCGGCAGGAACAGCACGGCAAACGGCAGCAGGATGGGGATGATCGTGGGAATACCGTTGACGCGGTCATAAAGCCCAGATGTGATCTGACCGGTGGAGACCACACCGGCCGACGCCATCAGCAGGCCTATCAGCATGGCGCCGGAATCGCCCATGAAGATCTTTGAGGGAAACCAGTTGTGTGGCAGAAAGCCCAGGCAACTGCCCACGAGGACTGCAGTCAGCAGCGTGGCGAGGTCAGAACGGTCCAGGATCGGCGCGTTGCGGTGGACCCAGTAAGCGGTGAGGAAGAAGGCAGACCCGCCGATGATGGCTACCCCCGCTGCCAGCCCGTCCAGCCCGTCTATGAAGTTGAACGCGTTCATCGTGACGACGATGAGGCCTGTGGTGAGGACGATGTTGATCGGGTCCGAGTCGAAGCGGATCGGCTCCGGAATGAACGGGATGATGGTCATGCGCACACCCCAGACGGCCACCACGAGCGCGGCGAAAGCCTGCCCGATCAGCTTGACCCACCAGCGAAGGTCCAGGAGGTCGTCCGCCACTCCCACCAGCACGATGACGGCAGCACCCGCCAGCACACCCCACGGAGCGCCGTTGTTCCGGAAGATGTCCTTGACGAAGAAGGACTGGCTTGCCACGGCCAGCGCCACCAGCACGCCGGCGAAAATCCCCAGCCCGCCGAGCCGCGAGACCGGGCTGGAATGCATGTCCCGGCTGCGGATCGGGGCGAACAGCTCAAGCCGGTTGCCGACCAGCCGCGCACCCCAGGTTGCCCCGTAGGAGACGATCGCCGCTGTCAGCATCATGGACAGGTACATGATCATGGCGCGGCCACCGTTCCTGTGGCACTGTGCCAGCTGGTGCAGTGCTTGCTGCTGACGCAGCGCACGACGCTGCCGCGGTGCAAGCTGGAATGCTGCGGGCTATACGGATGCGGATTCGGGGTCAGGCCGGGCGGACCATGCGGGCTCGTTGGGTGTGGATCTGACGTGCAATAAATGAAACTTCTCCGTCGCCATGCGCACAGACAGGCAGTGCATAGTGCCTGACGGGGCTGTATTACAGTGGACTCTAGTCAAGATACTAACGCCAACGGGTACATCGCTTCGCGTCACACGGCCTTACGCCGGCGGGAAACTTGCCGACGGCTGTGCTGAAAGGATCCCCGCAATGCCAGTGTCGGTCGCAGTTGCCGCCGTGACGTTTGACCGTCCCCATGAGCTCGCCGTCCTGCTGAAAGCCATCAATGGGCAGACGGCTCCCGTGTCCACAATCTGCCTCGTTGACAGCGGCACGGCGCCGGCAAAGGACGTCGCCGACCAGCATGCAAATGTGGACTACATCCGTTCGGAAGCCAACCTCGGTGGTGCCGGCGGCTTCTCCCTTGCGGCGCTCAAGGCCGTGGCCAGCGGCGCCGACTGGGTCTGGATGATGGACGACGACGCCGAACCGGCGGATGCCGAGTGCCTGGCCACGCTGATCCGGGAAGCGGAGGCACGGGACCTGGAGGCTGTTGTCCCCCTGGTGGTGGCTCCGGGGCATCCCGACCAGCTTTCCTTCTTCTTCAGGCTGGACGGCAAGGTCTCCCACGACCGGGCCGCGCTGGAAAAGGTCGGGTTCCTACCGAACGACGGCCACTTCTTCAACGGTGCGCTCATCCGCTCCGATGTCTTCTTCAAGGTGGGCCTGCCGGACATGCGCCTCTTCATCCGCGGCGACGAGGTGGACTTCACCATCCGGCTGCGCAAGGCAGGCATCCGTTTCGGGACCGTCACCACGGCGGCGATCATGCACCCGCACGCGTTTTCCGAAACGAAGCACGTATTCGGGGCCCGCTGGCACGTCATCGTCCCGGAGGGCGCCTTCAAGCGCTACTACTACTACCGCAACCGCGGCTACCTGATTCGCCGCCATTTCCGCGTGAAGTCCCTGGTGGCCGATGTGGGCGGCTACCTCGGCTATTTCCTCCGCCGGGGCGATCTCCGCGGGCTCGCGGACTGGTTCCGGGCCTTCTCCACGGGGCTCCGCGGCAAGGGCTTTGGCCCGCTGAAGGACCAGAAGTTCTAACGCAGGGGGCCGGGCGGCCTGTTTTGCCCGGCCTGTTTTGCCCGGCCTGTCAGCCGTGTTCTGTCAGCCCTGGTCTGTCAGCCTTGGCCGCGCAGCCGGCGCCGCAGCAGCAGTCCCAGCAGGACCCACGGCTCGCCAAACACCCGGTACGCGACGCGGCGCGGGTGCAGCAGCAGCCGCCAGGCCCACTCCAGGCCGAGCCGGCCAAGCCAACGGGGCGCCAGCTTCTGGATGCCGGCGATCTGCTCGATGGCTCCCCCGACGGCGCAATACACCGCGGGCGGGAGCGACGGCAGGCGGCGCCACAGCACCTCTTCCTGCAACGGCATGCCAAGGCCGATCAGCACCAGCTGCGGCTGGACTTCCGCAAGCCACGCCGCGGCCTTCTCTTCCAAATCCGAATCCCAGCCCTCCCCCGGCATTCCGGAGACAGCAGCGCCCGGCACGATGCCCTGCAGCTTCTCCACGGCCTTGGCGTTGGCCGTCGCCCCGGCCCCAAGGACGGCGATGCGGTGGAGGCCGTCCAACCGGCCCAGCGCGGGAATCCAGTCCGTCGAACCAAGACGGTAGTCCATGACGGGCCGCGTGTCCCGGCCCGTCTTTGCCTGACCCGTCTTTGCCCGGCCCCTCCCCCACAGCCAGAGGACAGGCGCACCGTCGAGAAGGACAACGTCACTGTTCTCGTAGAACTTCCTGAACTCGGGTTCGGAGTGGAAAAGCGTCACGCTGTGGAGATTGTGTCCGACGACGGTCCTGGTGGTGCCGTCAGCCACGAATCTGTCGAGGACTGCGGTGAGTCCGTCGACGTCCAGGGGCGTGGCATCCACTCCGAGGACCGGTATCGGTTGCCTCTGCAGCGTCATTCGGCGCTTGCGGGCTTTTCGCCGGCGTCGGGCTGCACCCGAGCATCCGCAGCGGCGGGCTCGGCGTCGTCTTGGGATACCTCGGCGTCGTCCTGGGAAACCTCAGGCTCATCCGCCGCGTTGCCGTTGATGTCGAGAACTCCGGGAACCACCCCGCGCAGCCGCTCAATGCTGATGGCCCCATCACGGACCACGCGCAGCGGCAACGAGGTGGCATCAACGATGGTGGACGGCCGGGCGTCGGTTCCCTCGACGGGCCGGAAGCCGCCTTCAAGGTAGACCTCCACGGACTCCGCGAGCTGGGACCGTGCTTCGAAGGCTGTCTGCGCCGGAGCCTGGCCCGTCCTGTTTGCCGAGGACACGGCGAGGGGGCCGGTAACCGTCAGCAGGTCGATTGCCACCTCATCGTCCGGAATGCGAAGGGCGACGGTGCCCTTGGTCTCGCCCAGGTCCCAGTCGAGGGACGGCTGGGCGTGGAAGATGAGGGTCAGGCCGCCGGGCCAGAAGGCCTCGGCAAGGTCGCGGGCATCCGGATAGACATCGGTGGCCAGCCCGTCGAGCGCGTTGAGGCGCGGAATCAGGACGGGCGGCGGCATGTTCCGGCCGCGGCCCTTGGAGACCAGCAGCATGGTGACGGCCTGCGGGGAAAAAGCATCGGCAGCGATTCCGTAGACGGTGTCCGTGGGAAGGACAACGCACTTCTTCTCGAGGATCGCCCGCCGCGCGTGGGCGATTCCGGCGGTCCGCTCGTCGTCGGCCGTGCAGTTGTACGTAGTGGTCACTGCCTCATTCTTTCATTACTCCGCGGGCGGGAAAGCAAGAACGGCGCTGGTGGCGCGTTCCTTGCCGTTAAGGTCAAAATGCGTGGTGACGTCAGTCCAGAGCCCCGTTCGCTTCAGCATCGCCGATATCCAGCCGGCCTGGACTTCGGCGTGTTCCATCACGAAGTAGCCGCCGGGAACCAGGAGCCGTGCCGCCGAGGCGGCGGCCGCCGTCGGCAGTTCCATGCCGTCCGCTCCGCCGCCGTAGAGCGCTTCCGGAGGGTCGTGGAGCGCCACTTCCGGTTCATTGGGGATGGCTTCGGCGGGGATGTACGGCGGGTTGGACACCACGACGTCGAACGTTCCGTTCTGTTCCGGCATCGCGTTCCGCAGGTCCCCCAGCAGCAGAGTGACCCCCAGCGGCCGGAGATTCTTCGCCGCCCAGGCGTGCGCGAATTCACTGAACTCCACCGCGTAAACCTCGGCCTCGGGCACCTCGTGCGCGATTGATCCGGCGATGGCACCGGAGCCGGTGCCAAGATCCACCACTTTGGGGCGGACCACGCCGGCACGTTCCAGTGCCTGCAGCCGGTCGATGACCAGCTGCACCACGGACTCGGTCTCCGGGCGGGGAATGAAGACGCCGGGGCCAACCGCGAGCTGGAGGTAGCGGAAGTGCGCCACGCCGGTGATGTGCTGGAGCGGAATCCGCGTGGCGCGCTCGGCAACGAGTTCGGCGTAGCCCGCCGGAGCCGGCGCATCACCGAGCATCATGGCCCGGAGCCGGCCCAGGCCGACGCCCAGCAAATGGTCGGCCAGCAACTCGGCATCCACCCGGGGGCTGGGCACGCCAGCCTCGGTCAGGCGTTCCGTCGCCTCGCGGACCGCAGCAGCCAGGGACTGGGCAGGCTGCTCCGAAGTGTGCTCGGACGTCATGTGATCCCGGGGCTCCTAGTCGCCGATGGCGTCCAAGCGCGCCTGCTCGTCCATCTCGATGGCGGACTGGATGACCGGCTCGAGGTCACCGTTCATGACCTGGTCAAGGTTGTAGGCCTTGTAGCCGGTACGGTGGTCGGCGATCCGGTTTTCCGGGTAGTTGTACGTGCGGATCCGCTCCGACCGGTCCATGGTACGGATCTGCGACTTGCGCTGGGCCGAATTCTCGGCGTCGATCTGCTCCTGCTGGTGCGCGAGGATCCGGGCGCGCAGCACGCGCATGCCGGCTTCGCGGTTCTGCAGCTGCGACTTCTCGTTCTGCATGGCCACCACAATCCCAGTGGGAAGGTGGGTGATGCGGACCGCGGAGTCAGTGGTATTGACGGACTGGCCGCCAGGACCTGAGGACCGGTAGACGTCGATCTTGAGGTCGTTCTGGTTGATTTCAAGCTCTTCGGGCTCATCCACCTCGGGCAGGACCAGGACACCCGCGGCCGACGTGTGGATGCGGCCCTGGGACTCCGTCACGGGCACACGCTGCACACGGTGCACACCGCCCTCGAACTTCAGCCGTGCGTAGACCCCTTCGGCGGGATCGTTCGAGCTGCCCTTGACGGCCATCTGGACGTCCTTGTAGCCGCCGAGATCCGATTCCGTGGCCGAGATAAGTTCGGTCTTCCACCCACGGGATTCCGCGTAGCGGGTGTACATCCGCAGGAGATCACCGGCGAACAGCGCAGCCTCATCGCCGCCTTCGCCGCCCTTGACCTCAAGGATCACGTTGCGTGCATCGTCCGGGTCCCGCGGAATGAGCAGCCGGCGCAGCCGCGCCGCCGCGGTCTCCAGGGCTTCCTCCAGTTCAGGCACCTCGGCAGCAAAGTCAGGGTCCTCGTCAGCCATCTCCTTGGCAGCCGCGAGGTCATCCCGAAGAGCCTCCCATTTGTGGTAGGCGTCCACAATGCCATTCAACTGAGCAGACCGCCGCCCCAGCTTCCGCGCCAGCTTCTGGTCAGCATAAACAGCCGGATCCCCCAGCTGCGCCTGGATAGCATCATGCTCATCCAACAGGCCCTGTACGGACTCAAACATTTTCAAAACCTCTTTCGACTTGTAACCAAGTCTAGTGATGGACCGCAGGTGGGGAGTTAACGACGAAGCCGCACGGATTTTTCCGCCCCGGGAGTGGCATCGGGCCTGCCGGAGCTGGGAGGCTCGCGATCGAAGATCGCAAGCCTCCCAGCGTAGGGGCGGGGGCGGAAAATCCGTGCGGCGCCAGCGCGCGGAACCGCCAGAAACCAGCGGTTACGCGACGCTATTTGTCGTTATCCGACTTCGCACCAAGCGTCGTCTTCTGAACCTGCATGAGGAACTCGACGTTGCTCTGGGTCTCGCGGATCTTGTTGGTCAGGAGTTCCAGGCTCTGCTGGGTCTCAAGGCCAGAGAGGACGCGGCGCAGCTTCCACATGATCTTGACCTCTTCGGCCGAGAGCAGGTTTTCTTCGCGGCGCGTGCCGGAGGCGTTGACGTCCACGGCGGGGAAGATGCGCTTGTCCGCCAGCTGGCGGGACAGGCGGAGCTCCATGTTGCCGGTGCCCTTGAACTCTTCGAAGATGACCTCGTCCATCTTGGATCCGGTCTCCACGAGGGCCGTCGCCAGGATGGTCAGCGAGCCGCCGTTTTCGATGTTGCGGGCAGCACCGAAGAACCGCTTGGGCGGGTACAGTGCAGCGGAGTCCACACCACCGGACAGGATGCGGCCGGAGGCCGGCGCTGCCAGGTTGTAGGCGCGGCCCAGACGGGTCATGGAGTCCAGCAGCACCACGACGTCCATGCCCATTTCCACGAGGCGCTTGGCGCGTTCGATGGAGAGTTCGGCCACGGTGGTGTGGTCGTCGGCGGGACGGTCGAAGGTGGAGGCAATGACCTCGCCCTTGACGGTGCGCTGCATGTCCGTGACTTCTTCGGGCCGTTCGTCCACCAGCACCATCATGAGGTGGACCTCAGGGTTGTTGGTGGTGATCGCGTTGGCGATGGACTGCAGGATGAGCGTCTTGCCGGCCTTGGGCGGGGAGACGATCAGGCCACGCTGGCCCTTGCCGATCGGGGCAACCAGGTCGATGACGCGGGGGCCGATCTTCTTGGGATCGGTCTCGAGGCGCAGGCGTTCGGACGGGTACAACGGAACCAGCTTGGCGAACTCCACGCGGTCCTTGAGGTCCTCGCCGGTCTTGCCGTTCACGGAGGTGACGCGGACCAGCGCGTTGAACTTCTGGCGGGCGGACTGCTGGCCGCGGTCTTCGCCGTCGCGCGGTGCGCGGATGGCGCCAACGACGGCGTCGCCCTTGCGCAGGTTGTACTTCTTGACCTGGGCCAGGGAAACGTACACGTCGTTCGGGCCCGGGAGGTAACCGGAGGTGCGGATGAACGCGTAGTTTTCGAGGACATCCAGGATGCCGGCCACCGGCAGCAGCACGTCGTCGTCAGTGACCTCGACGTCGTCGACGTCCGGTCCCTGGGCGCGTCCCCGACGGCGGTCGTTGCGGTCGCGGAAGCGGTCGTTGCGCGAGTTGTCGCGGCTGTCAGAACGCTCGTTGCGGTCGTTCCGGTCGCGGCGGTTCCGCCGGTTGCGGCGGCTGCCGCCGTCGTCGTCGGCGTCGCGGGTGTCGTCGCGGCGGTTATCGTCACGCCGGCTGTCGTCACGGCGGTTGTCGCGTCCGCCAGCTTCGCCGGCGTCACGGCCACCGCGGCCGCGGGCGTCCCGGCGTTCGCGCTGCCCGGCTTCGCCTTCGGGTGCCTGCTCGCGAGCCTCGGCACCGCGTGCTTCAGTGCCGCGGGTTTCAGCACCGCGGGTTTCAGCACCGCGGGCCTCGGGGGCAGCTTCGGCCGGAGCAGCGGGTGCCTCGGCGGGAGCCGCTGCGGCTGCTTCGCCACGGCGGCGGTTGCGGGTGCGCGGCTGGCGGCGTTCTGCGCCTTCTGCCTCGGTGGAAGCTGCGCCCTCGGCGGCCGGAGCGGCGGCGGGTGCCTCGGCAGCGGCCGGTGCTTCAGCGGCCGGCGCAACTGCCGGAGCCTCTGCGGCGGCCGTTTCCGCCGCGGGTGCTGCAATAATGCCGTCGCTTACTGCCCGGCGGCTGCGGCCGCGGCCACGTGTACGTGTTTCCTGCGCCGGAGCCTCGGCTGCTTCTGCAGCCGGGGCTGCTGCGGCGGTTTCGGCGGCGGGAGCGGCAGGGCTGGTTCCGGCAGCCTTGGCGGCCGTCCGTGCCGGTGCCTTGGTGACGGTGGCGGACGTGCCTGCACGGTGCGCGGAAATGGCCGTCACCAGGTCACCCTTACGCATGCGGGATCCGCCGGAGATACCCAGCTGGCTGGCGAGAGCCTGCAGCTGGGCGAGCTTCAGGCCGGCAAGGCCGCTGCTCTTGGCGGGCGCTTCCGTCAACGATCCGGAAGTAGAAGATGGTGTGTCCACAGCTGGCGACAGCTCAGTGGTTTCGGTCACGAAGGATCCTTCCCCCTCGACGGCGTCCAGACTGTGAGCTGGACGCGATGATTGGATCTGGGCTGCAGTTCAGATCTGCAGCCGGGATGTCGGCCTTGCCGGTTGGAGTTCGGCCAGCAGGGCCGGATACTGATCACCTTCAAACGCTCCGCATAACTGGCGGGGCGGCGGACTGGCGGTTCAGGGAACAGCTACGCATCTGTAGGTTCCTGGCCAGGCCAAGCAGGCGGCACCGGAAAATATTGCGCAATAAGAGATCGAAGCAGCAGCAGCAGATCGAAGCAGATTCTGACCCGGTGGCCGTTTAAGGCCATTCTCGGAGTCGTTGGCTGCACGGTCTCTTGGCTGCAGGGCCCTCTCGACTGCAGAGTCGCCGTCGGGCTGCATCAATGAATGATGTGGCGATTCAGTGAATGCGGTGATGACTGCGGAGACTGCATGCGGTGTTACCGCCGGTGCACTCCCACTTTAGCACCTTCGACGTCGACTGCCAGCTTCATCACACGCCAGTTGATGTCCGGCGTGTTTGCCTCCGAAAACGCGGCAATGAATTCCAGAACGGTGGCGGCCTCTGCCTCGCCGTTGGCCAGGACCAGAACCGTGGGTCCTGCTCCGGAGACAACGGCAGCGTGGCCGGCTCCGCGGAGGGCCTTGATCAGGCCGGCGCTGGGCCGCATGGCCTCCGCGCGGTAGCTCTGGTGCAGGAAGTCCTCAGTGCCGGCGAGCAGGAATTCAGGCTTCTGCGTGAGCGCATGGATCAGAAGCGCTGCCCGGCCGGAGTTCATCGCGGCCGCGTGGTGGCCGATGGACGCGGGGAGCAGGGCGCGCGCGGCCTCGGTGGAGAGCTCGTAGTCCGGAACTGCCACGATGGGGATGACGGCAGCGTCGACTGTGGCGCAGGTGCTGCTGTACTGGTCACTGTCCTGCCACGACAGCGCCAGTCCGCCATAGATCGCGGGGGCGACGTTGTCCGGGTGGCCTTCCAGCTCGCTGGTCAGCTGCAGGATCCAGTTCCGGTCCTGCTGCTCCCCCGCGGGCAGCAGCGCATTGGCCGCGGTCACGGCTGCCACGACTGCCGAGGCCGATGAGCCCAGGCCACGGCCGTGCGGATTAACGTTTTCGGCGGTGATCTTCAGGCCGGTGTGACGATAGCCCACCCGTCCGAAGGCGGCATTCATCGCCCGGACCACCAGGTGGCTGGCGTCCCGCGGAAGGGAATCCGCACCCTCGCCGCTGAGTTCGAAGACCAGCTCGTCGCTGTCCAAACTCTCCACGGTGAGGGTGTCGTGCAGCGTGAGTGCCAGCCCGAGGCTGTCATAGCCGGGGCCAAGATTGGCGCTGGTGGCCGGAACCCTGACCGTCACCTGCTGCCCGGCCTGGATGGCGGGCAGCTGGGCGGTCTGCGGCAGCATGGTTTCCACTGTTATTTGTCTTCCAGTCCCAGTTCTGCAGCAACGGTCACGACGTCGTTCGGCACCTTGACGGGCTGGACATCGCTGCCATCCTGGGTCCTGAGGGCCCACTGCGGGTCCTTGAGGCCGTGGCCGGTGACGGTGATGGCGATGGTCTTGCCGGACGGCACCTCACCTGCGGCGTGCTTCTTGAGCAGGCCTGCGACGCCGGCGGCCGAGCCGGGCTCCACGAAGACGCCTTCGCGGGAGGACAGCCAGCGGTGGGCGTCCAGGATTTCCTCGTCAGTGACGGAATCGATGAATCCGCCGGACTCGTCACGGGCGGCGATGGCGCCGTCCCAGGAGGCGGGGTTGCCGATCCGGATGGCGGTGGCGATGGTGTCCGGTTCCGTGATGGGGTGGCCGGCCACGAACGGCGCGGCTCCAGCGGCCTGGAAGCCCCACATGGCGGGGGTCTTGGTGGCGACGGGCGCAAGCGTGCCGGCGGTCTCGGACTCGAATGGGGCGGAGTACTCCTTGTAGCCCTTCCAGTAGGCTGTGATGTTTCCGGCGTTGCCGACCGGGAGCACGTGGATGTCCGGGGCGTCGCCCAGGGCGTCGACGATCTCGAAGGCACCGGTCTTCTGGCCCTGGATGCGGGCCGGGTTCACGGAGTTGACCAGGAAGACCGGGTAGGACTCCCCCAGCTTGCGGGCGATGTCCAGGCAGTTGTCGAAGTTGCCGTCGACCTGCAGGAGCGTGGCGCCGTGCGCGATGGCCTGGCTCAGCTTGCCCATGGAGATCTTGCCCTCGGGCACCAGCACGGCACAGGTCAGGCCGGCGGCGGTGGCGTACGCGGCAGCCGAAGCTGACGTGTTTCCGGTGGAGGCGCACACAACGGCCTTGGCCCCGGCCTCCACGGCCGCGGTCATGGCCATGGTCATGCCGCGGTCCTTGAAGGAGCCGGTCGGGTTCATGCCCTCGACCTTGAGGTAGACGTCCGAGCCGGTCAGCTCGGACAGCTTCTGGGCGTAGACCAGCGGCGTGCCGCCCTCGCCGAGGGTGATGACCCTGGTGGCTGCCGTTACGGGCAGACGGTCAGCGTATTCGCGGATGACACCGCGCCATTGGTGAGCCACTTAAGCTCCTTCTACCCGAAGTACGGATGTAACGGAATTGATCACGTCAAGGCCCTTCACGGCTTCGACGGTCGCTGCCAGTGCAGCTTCGCTTGCGCGGTGGGTGACGATCCGCAGCTCGGCCGATTCCACGTTGGAGTCGGCATCGCGGTGGATGGTCTGGCGCATGATTTCGATGGAGACGCCGTGCTCGGCGAAGAGCTGGGCAATCTTGGCCAGCACGCCGGGCTGGTCCGCAACGTCCAGGCCGATGTAGTAGCTGGTGGTCGCGGCATCGATGGGCAGCGCCGGGACGTGGCCGGTGGTGGACTCGATGCGTCCGGGACCGCCCAGGACGATGCGGCGGGCGGCCGAGACGAGGTCGCCCAGCACGGCAGACGCCGTCGGGGTTCCGCCGGCACCCTGGCCGTAGAACATCAGCTCACCGGCGTTCTCCGCCTCGATGAAGACAGCGTTGAAGGCACCGCGGACGGCTGCCAGCGGGTGTTCGCGCGGCAGGAGCGTCGGGTGGACGCGCACGGAAACGCCCTCGCTGCCGTCGCCGTTGCCGATCTTCTCGGCGATGGCCAGCAGCTTGATGACAAAGCCCGCTTCCTTCGCGGCGGCGATGTCGGCGGCGCTGACGCGGGTGATTCCCTCGCAGTAGACGTGCTCCAGGTCGAAGCGGGTGTGGAAGGACAGGGATGCCAGGATCGCGGCCTTGGCGGCAGCATCGTGGCCCTCGACGTCGGCCGTCGGGTCAGCTTCGGCGTAGCCGAGCCGCTGGGCCTCGGCCAGTGCGTCCGCGAACTGCGCGCCGGTGGAGTCCATCTGGTCCAGGATGAAGTTGGTGGTGCCGTTGACAATGCCCAGCACGCGGGTGATGCGGTCACCGGACAGGCTGTCGCGGATGGGACGCAGGATGGGGATGGCGCCTGCCACGGCGGCTTCGTAGGACAGCTCGACGCCGGCCTTGTCCGCTTCTTCGTAGAGTGCCGGACCGTCGGCGGCAAGCAGGGCCTTATTGCCCGTGACCACGCTGGCGCCGTTCCGGATGGCGGCGAGGATCAGGGTGCGGGCAGGTTCGATGCCGCCCATCAGCTCGATGACCAGGTCGGCGTCCTTGACCAGAGTTTCGGCATCGGTCGTGAACAGCTCGCGCGGGAGCTCCACGTCACGTTTGGTGTCCAGGTTGCGCACGGCGATGCCGGTGAGCTGCAGGTGGGCGCCGGTCCGGGGCGCCAGGTTCTCAGCGTCGTCAATGAGAATCCGCGCGACCTGGGCCCCAACGTTGCCACAGCCCAGCAGGGCTACTTTCAGGGTTCGCAATTCAGTCATTCAGACTCCCATGTCGCGGTTCAGCAGATCTTCTTCGGTTTCCCCGCGGACAATCAGCCGGACGGATCCATCGCGCACAGCGACAACGCCCGGCCGGGCCAGATAGTTGTAGTTGCTTGACAGGGCCCAGCAGTAGGCGCCGGTACCCGGTACAGCGAGCAGATCACCGGCTGCCACGTCCTCGGGCAGATATACATCTCTAACAACTATGTCGCCGCTCTCGCAATGTTTGCCCACTACGCGGGACAGCTGCGGGGCCGCGGCGGAGGTCCGCGACGCGAGAATGGCCGAATAATCCGCGTCGTACAGCACCGGACGGGCGTTGTCACTCATGCCGCCGTCCACTGACACATAGCGGCGCGGGTGCGTAACGTTTTTATCGGCTGTTTCGCCGTCGCCGTCTGCCGGGGCGTCCACGCGGACGGTTTTCAGCGTGCCCACCTCGTACAGCGTGAAGGTGCTGCTGCCCACGATGGCGCGGCCCGGCTCGATGGAAATCCGGGGGGCTGCAATCCCCAGTTCGGAGCACTTGGAACGCACGACGGCGGCCATCGCCTGCGCGATGTCGGCTGCCGGGCGGGGCGTATCCACGGGCGTGTAGGCGATGCCGTAGCCGCCGCCGAGGTCAAGCTCGGGAAGGGTGATGGAATATTTGGCCTGCACGGCGGCCAGGAAGGTCAGGAGCTTCTGCGCGGCCAGCGCAAAGCCGTCCGGCTCGAAGATCTGCGAACCGATGTGGCAGTGCAGGCCCAGCAGCTCCACGCTGGCGTAGGACGTTGCCGCGGCGACGGCTTCCTCAGCGGCAGACAGGCCTGCTTCGTCGGTCGTATCCTCCGCCATGGAGAGGCCAAATTTCTGGTCCTCGTGGGCGGTGGCGATGAACTCGTGGGTGTGGGCGTGCACGCCGGGCGTCAGCCGCAGCATGACCTTGGCGGTGTCCCCGCGGCCGGAGGCGATTTTTGCCACGCGCTCCAGCTCGTCCAGGCTGTCCACCACGATGCGGCCGAGGTTCATGTCCAGCGCCCGGTTGATCTCGGCGTCGGACTTGTTGTTGCCGTGCAGCGACAGGTTGGCACCGTCGATGCCGGCACGGGCTGCGACCGCAAGTTCGCCGCCCGAACACGTATCCAGCCGCAGCCCCTCATCGGCCACCCAGGTAGCGACGGCGGTGCACAGGAAGGACTTGCCGGCGTAGTAGACGTCCACTCCCCCGCAGATGTCGGCGAAGGCGTCGTCGAACGCATCCTTGAACGCCCTGGCGCGGGCGCGGAAATCCGATTCGCTCATCACGAAAAGGGGCGTGCCGAACTGTTCCTTGAGGCTGCTGACCGGGATGCCGTCAATGGCAAGTTCGCCGCCGGCGTTCCGCTCCACTCCGCCGGCCCACACCGGGGTGTGCAGGGCATTGAGGTCCGCGGGGAGGGAGAGCCAATCCGGAGCCAGCGGCGAGGCTGGGCTGTTGGACCCGGTGCTGTTGGGCTCTGGGCTGTTCGATTCGGTGCTGTTGGTGGTTTCCTGCAAGCCGATCACATCCGTTCCGGCGCCGAAACGCCCAGCAGTTCGAGCCCGTTGGCGAGCACCTGGCTGGTGGCGTCATTGAGCCACAGCCTGGTGCGGTTGGTGTCCGTGACGGGTTCGTCGCCCATGGGCGCCACCCGGCAGGCGTCATACCAGCGGTGGTAGGCGCCGGCGATGACCTCGAGGTGCCGTGCCACGCGGTGCGGCTCGCGGAGTTCCGCCGCCTTGGCCACGATGGAGGGGTAACTGCCCAGGTAGGACAGCAGTTCGTTCTCCGTGGCGTGGTCCAGCAGGGACGCGTCGAAGGCGCTCCGGTCCACTCCGGCAGCCACGGCGTTGCGGGCGGTGCCGCACGAGCGGGCGTGTGCGTACTGCACGTAGAACACGGGGTTTTCGTTGGAGTGCTTCTTGAGCAGCTCGGGGTCCAGCGTGAGCGGGGAGTCGGCCGGGAAACGTGCCAGCGAATAGCGGACCGCGTCCGTTCCCAGCCAGGAGATCAGGTCCTTGAGCTCAATGATGTTGCCGGCGCGCTTGGAGAGCTTGGCGCCGTTGACGGACACCAGCTGGCCGATGAGGACCTCTATGTTGACCTCGGGGTCGTCCCCGGCCGCGGCGGCGATGGCCTTGAGCCGGTTGATGTAGCCGTGGTGGTCGGCTCCCAGGAGGTAGATCTTTTCCGTGTAGCCGCGGTCCTTCTTGGACAGGTAGTACGCGGCGTCGGCGGCGAAGTAGGTCGGTTCGCCGTTCGCGCGGATCATGACGCGGTCCTTGTCATCACCGAAGTCGGTGGTGCGCAGCCAGACGGCACCGCCGTCGTCGAAAACGTGGCCCTGCTCGCGAAGGCGGGCAACGGCATTTTCGATGGCGCCGGCGTCGTGAAGCTCCTGCTCGGAGAAGAACACGTCGAAGGAGACCCCGAAGTCCGCCAGGGTGTCCTTGATGTCCTTGAGCTGCGCCTCGTAGGCCGCGGCCCGGATCACGGGCAGCGCTGCAGCATCCGTCAGTTCGCGGATGTCCGGGTGCCGGGTCAGGACCTCATGGCCGAGATCGCGGATGTATTCGCCCGGGTAGCCGCCCTCAGGCACGTCCCGGCCGTGCAGGCGAGACAACACCGAGTTGGCAAACACGTTCATCTGGGAGCCGGCGTCGTTGATGTAGTACTCGGCGGTGACGTCGGCACCGGAGGCGCGAAGCACCCTGGCGATCGAGTCGCCCAGGGCTGCCCAGCGTGTGTGGCCGATGTGCAGCGGCCCGGTGGGGTTGGCGGAAACAAACTCCATGTTCACGGTGTGGCCGGCGAGCGCGGCGTTGGTGCCGTATTCCCTGCCTGCTTCGACGATGACCTTCGCCAGCGCTCCGGCGACGGCGGCGTCAACTGTGATGTTCAGGAAGCCGGGACCGGCAATTTCCACACCGTCCACGCCGTTGATGTCCTTGAGCCGGGCGCTGAGCAGCGTGGCGAATTCGCGCGGGTTCGTTCCGGCCTTCTTGGCCAGCTGCAGGGCGATGTTGGTGGCCCAGTCGCCGTGCTCCCGGTTCTTCGGACGCTCCACCAGGACGGAGTCCGGTATAGCCGCCTCGGCAAGGGCAATGTCGCCGGCGGCAACGGCGTCTTTCAGGCAGGCGGATATTGCGAGGGAGAGTTCTTCGGGAGTCACACTCCTAGCCTACCGGGGAGCCCGTCGCCGCGCGGAATCCGATGGGCCTGGCACACTCCCCCGGCGTCACAGCAAATAGTAGGGAAATTCACAGGAAATGCCCTTAGCCTTTAGTCACCAACGAAATTGTTGAAACATCAACGCCGAAAAATGAACACTGAACTCAACGCTGTCCCTGGCGTGCCCGCACCACGAAAAGAGACCCCGTGAAGACTTCAATCCGCAAAACTGTTTTCGCCGGAATGGCCGGCCTGTCCCTCGCCGGAACGGTGGCCGGCTGCGCGCCTTCCACCCAGCAGCCTGCCGCGCAGGAGACCGAGCCCTCGGCGGCGGCATCCGCTTCGGCGTCGGGAACAGCGTCGGGTTCCGCTGCCGCGCCGGGTTCCGCCGCCGGCTACAAGGACGGGACCTACAGCGCGGACGGCAACTACAAGTCCCCCAATGGCACCGAGACCGTGGGCGTCCAGCTGACGCTGGCCAACGGCACGGTGTCCGCGGTGGAGATCACCGAGCACCCGTCCAACCCCAACACCCGGAAATTCCAGGGCCAGTTCGCCGGCGGCATTGCTGACCAGGTGGTGGGCAAGAGCCTGGATGAGATCAAGGTCTCCAAAGTAGCGGGCTCCTCCCTGACCAGCGGCGGCTTCAACCAGGCGGTCGAAGCGATCAAGGCGCAGGCCCTGTAGGCGGCCGCCATGCCGCATGCGGGCTGGCAGGACTTCCGGTTTGACGGCATCGGAACCAGCTGGGAAATCTCCACCCCTGTCCCGTTGTCCCCGGGGCAGCGCAGCTCAGTTCTGGCTGAAGTGGAGCGCTACGACTCCACGTGGTCCAGGTTCCGCGAAGACTCCCTGGTGACCCGGATCTCCGTGACGCCCGGGCAGTATGAACTGCCGCCCGAAGCCACCGGCCTGGCCGCCCTCTACCGGCAGCTCTACATGCTCAGCGGCGGAGCCATGACGCCCCTCATCGGTGAAAGCCTTGAGCGGCTGGGCTACGATCCGCACTATTCACTACAGCCGCGCGGAGAAGCTGCACCACCCCCGGTCTGGGACACCGTCCTGGAATGGCGCGGAACCTCACTGCGCACCGCTGCCCCCGTGGTGCTGGACATTGGCGCGGCCGGCAAGGGGCAACTCGCGGACCTCGTGGCCGAACAGCTCAGGGGCCATGGGGTGACGGACTTCTTCATTGACGCCAGCGGCGACCTGCTGAACGGCGGGCAGGAGCCGGTGCAGGTGGCCCTGGAGCATCCATATGACCCCAGCAAGGCGATAGCAACCGTGGCGCTGGGATCCGGCGCCCTCTGTGCTTCGGCGTCGAACCGGCGGGCCTGGGGAGACGGCCTCCATCATGTCCTGGACGGCACCACCGGGGCGCCGGTCAGGACGGTCGTTGCCACCTGGGCCCGGGCGGGCACAGCCATGGAGGCGGACGCCCTCGCCACCGCCCTGTTCCTGGTTCCGGCCGAGGACCTGGAACGCCACTTCCGTTTTTCCTGGCTCAAGGTTTTTTCCAACGGCAGCGCGGAGTACTCCGCGGAATTCGAAGGAGCCCTGTTCACATGAGTTCAACCACCTCCCGGCAGCAGGCCTCACTCGGCAGCGCCCTGGACGCGTACCTGGGCCGCTTCACGAGGTACAGGCTGGTGCTGCTGGTGCTTGCCGTGCTGGCGGCCTACAGCCTCCTCCTCGACGCCCTCGGCTGGATGACGTTCGGCATCCCGAACCTGCTCGCCCATCTGGCCCTCTGCCTGGGGCTGACATACATTTCCAACCGCGGCCTGGCCGCGCTGTTCCGCGTTCAGCCGCATTCGGAATCCTCGCTGATTACGGGCCTGCTGCTCTACTTCCTGTTCTGGCCCACGCAGCTCGGACCGGCGTTTGCGCCAATGGACCTGGCCGGAGTGGCCCTGGCCTGCGTCCTGGCGTCAGCCTCCAAGTACGCACTCGCCTGGCGCGGCCGCCACGTTTTCAACCCCGCGGCCGCCGGGGCCTTCATCACCGGGCTGACCGGCCTCAACATCGCCACGTGGTGGGCCGGCACACCTGCCATGCTGTGGCTCCTGGTCCCGGGAGTCGTGCTGGTGCTCTACCGCACCCGGAAAACGCCCATGGCCGCAGTCTTCATCCTGGTGGCCACCGCCGTCCTGGCCGCGGTGCAGGTACCCTCCGGCGTCGACCTCGGAAGTGCAGTGTGGCAGACCCTGGCGCAGGGCCCCGTGCTGTTTTTTGCCGGATTCATGCTCACTGAGCCGCTCACCCTGCCGCCCAGGCGCCGGCAGCAGCTGGCGATGGCCGCCGTCGTCGGGGTTCTGCTGGCCACGCCCTTCAACTTCGGCTTCATGGCGAACTCCCCCGAACTGGCACTGCTCGTCGGCAACCTGCTCGCGTTCCTGGCAGGCCAGCGTGGAAGTGTCCGGCTGCTGTTCAGCCACTCCCGCAGCCTGACGCCGACGACGACGGAATTCGTCTTCCGCCCCCAGCGCCCGCTCCGCCACGCGCCCGGCCAGTACCTGGAGCTGGATCTTCCGCACGCCAAGCCGGACGGTCGGGGCAGGCGCCGCGTCTTCAGCCTGACCAGCCCGCCCGAGGCAAAACATGTGAAGATCGGCGTCGGTACGGCTGACCCCGTTTCCGCCGCCAAACGCAAGCTGCTGTCCCTCAAGCCCGGCGAGGAGCTCACAGCCACCACCGTGGCGGGCGACTTCGTCCTGCCGAGAGGTTCGGATCCTGTGCTGCTTATTGCCGCGGGCATCGGCATCACGCCATATCTGGCGCACCTGTCCGGCGGCGTGGCCCGCGAGCGCGACACCGTGCTCCTCTACCTCGCCCGGAGTGCTGCGGAACTCGCTTATGCGGCGGAACTGCAGGATTCCGGTGCCCGCATCGTCGCCCGGCTCGCCGACGGCTCGGTGCCGCCGGACTTCATCGAGGACGCCGGCGCGCTGCTTGCCCCGGGGGCACGGCTGGACGGCCACGCGCTGAAACGGCTGGTGCCGGATATCGGCCAGCGCAGGGTTTTCATCTCGGGTTCACCGGCCAGCGTCGGTTCGCTGCGGCGCGCCGCGCGGCATGCCGGCGCACGCCGTATGCACGTGGATTCGTTCGCGGGATACTGATATGGGGCAGGAAAACGGGTTTCGTTTTCCGTTCCGGCCCACCTTCCTGCTAAGCTCTAGGACGTCCGGCCGGGAACGGCAGGATCCCTGGATGCCCTCGTAGCTCAGGGGATAGAGCGTCTGCCTCCGGAGCAGAAGGCCGTAGGTTCGAATCCTATCGAGGGCACAGAAGAAACCCCCGCCGCTTACTCAAAGCGGACGGGGGTTTCCTGTATCTCCCGTGTGCCTGAGCCGGAATGTCAGAGGCCGTTCGTAGTGTGAGTGGCATGGTCTGTTCAATCGTTCCGCCGTACATCCTCCGCCGCCTGGCCACCCAGGGATCGCCCCGGTTCTCGGCAGTTGCACGCGCCGCCAGGGAAGCCCTGCTCCACGTTGGCGCCATGCACGCCGCACGGATGTCGGCGCCGTCGGCTCCTGCCGGCATCAGGCTGCTGGAGCCCGCTCCGGTCAACAGGTCCGTCTTCGACGCGAAATTCGGCGAGTCGCTGCCCGGGCAGGTTGTCCGGAAAGAGGGAGACGCCGCCACCGGCGATCCCGCCGTCGACGAGGCGTATGACGGTCTGGGCCATACACACAGCCTTTACGCGGATGCCTTCGGACGGAACTCGATCGACGGGCTGGGAATGCCGCTGAAGGCCACCGTCCACTTCGGCAGGATGTATGACAATGCGTTTTGGGATGGACAGCAGATGGTGTTTGGCGACGGGGACGGAGAGGTCTTCGAGCGGTTCACGAGGTCGCTCAGCGTGATCGGCCACGAGCTGGCCCACGGGGTGACACAGTTTTCGGCCGGACTCGCCTACCGCAACCAGGCGGGTGCCATCAACGAGTCCGTCTCCGACGTTTTCGGCGCACTCGTGGAGCAGTATTTCCGGAAGCAGACCACGGCCGAAGCGTCCTGGCTGATCGGCGAGGGCCTGTTCACGCCGCAGGTTGAAGGGTCCGCCCTGCGCTCCATGAAAGCGCCGGGAACGGCCTACGACGACGACGTCCTCGGCAAGGACCCGCAGCCGGACTCCATGGACTCCTACGTCCGCACACGATCGGACAACGGCGGAGTCCATATCAATTCCGGCATTCCGAACCGGGCGTTCTGCCTCGTCGCCCAGACGCTGGGCGGCAACGCCTGGGATGCGCCGGGGCAGATCTGGTACGAGACACTCACGGGCGGCTCGCTGAGCCCCGCCACCACCTTCGCCGCCTTCGCCAAAGCCACCGCCGCAACGGCGAAGGAACTATTCGGCGAGGAGTCCGCAGAGCATGACGCCGTGCGCGGGGCGTGGGAGACTGTGAAGGTAAAGCTCTAACCGACGCCGGGACTGTGGCCTTCCGCTTCCCGGCAGTCGCGGAACCCCGGGAACGGCGCCATGAAAATCACAGTCGAGCGCAGCGGCGGGATAGCCGCACTCACCCGCGTCTGGACGGTACAGGCCGTCACGACCAGTGAAAAGAGCCGCTGGCAGCCCCTCGTCGAAGCGTGCCCATGGGACGCCGTCGACGACCCCCGGCAGGCGCCGGACGGGCAGCCGGACCGCTTCATGTACTCCATCCGCGCCGGCCAACGCCGCGCCACTCTCCCGGAAACGGCAGTCACCGGTCCTTGGCGCGTGCTCGTGGAGTCGACCCGGACTGCCGCTGAGGAATCGCGGCCCGGCAGCGGCAAATCCGGTTTTCGACGCTAGCTAGCCTGCCGGGACCATCTGGCCGCGGAAGGTCCGGCGGTAGGACTGCGGACTCGTGTCCAGCACCTTGGCGAAGTGGTGCCGGAGCAGCACGGGGTGGCCGAATCCTGACTGCCGCGCCACCTCGTCGATATTCAGCTCCGTGGATTCCAGAAGCTCCTGGGCGCGCAGGACGCGCTGGGAATTGAGCCACGCAGCCGGGGTGGCTCCTGTTTCAGCACGGAACCGCCGGGCAAAGGTGCGCGGGGACATGTGCACGCGCGCGGCCAGTTCGTGGACGGGATGTTCCTCGTCCAGGTTCTCCACCATCCACCGGAGGAGTTCCTCCATGGGCTGGGAGCCGCACTCGGGCATCGGCCGGTCGATGAACTGGGCCTGGCCGCCGTCGCGGTGCGGCGGGACCACCATATCCCTGGCGATGGCGGCCGCCACGGCCGCCCCGAATTCGATCCGCACCAGATGCAGGCAGGCGTCAATGCCCGCCGCCGTCCCGGCGCTGGTGATGATCCTGCTGTCCTCGACATAAAGGACGTTCTCGTCCACCAGGACCTTGGGGTACTGGGCGGCGAGCTCTCCCGAGTAGTGCCAGTGCGTTGTGCACCGGCGTCCATCCAGGAGCCCTGCCCGCGCCAGTGCAAACGCGCCGGAGCAGATCGACATCACCCAGGCGCCGCGGTTGTGCGCCGCCCGGAGGGCATCGAGGACGGATTCCGGGACGTCTTCGTCCCTGCCATAGGGCGTCATGATCACCAGGTCGGCATCGGCGGCGGCTTCCAGGCCGAGGCCGACATTCATGGTGAGGCCGGACTTCAGCGGAACGTCTCCCGGCACCGGAGTGCACACCCGGAAGTCGAACTGCGGCACGCCTGTTCCCCGGTCCGAACGGTCGATGCCAAACACCTCAAAAGCGGTACCGAACTCAAAGATCGAGAAGTTGGGAACCACAATGACTGCCACTGTTTTGAGCATGTTTCCAGTATGGCAGAAATTTGTACTTTTTAGGCATTTCTGCCACTTCTTTCGGGGCTTCCCCAGGAGAACCATGGAGACATGGAAATCTTCGGAATCGCCCTCCTTGTTCTGGTCCTCGTTGCAGCTGCCGCTACGGTCGGCGCCATTCTGCGGGATGGCCGCGGCCACACCCCTCCCGAGCACTCGGCGCGTGACTGGTCCGCGCTGGACCTGCCCAGCAGCAACTACACCATGCGCATCTTCTAGCAAACCGTCCATCCAACCAAGGACCCGGCGCACGCCGGGTCCTTTTACGCGGCAGTAGACTTGTGGGAGCCATGACTTTTCACATCTCCTACCCCGCCGAGCTGCCGGTCTCCGAGCGCCGCGAGGACCTGATGGCCGCGATTGCCGCCAACCAGGTGACGATCATTGCCGGCGAGACCGGCTCCGGAAAGACCACCCAGATCCCGAAGATGTGCCTGGAGCTGGGCCTGGGTGAGAACGGACTGATCGGCCACACCCAGCCGCGGCGCCTCGCAGCCCGCACGGTGGCCGAGCGCATTGCCTCCGAGCTCGGCGTCGACATCGGGCAGGAAGTGGGCTTCCAGGTCCGCTTCACCGGCGAGGTGAGCAAGTCCACCAAGGTCAAACTGATGACCGACGGCATCCTGCTGGCCGAAATCCAGCGCGACAAGCTGCTCCGCAAATACAACGCGATCATCATCGATGAGGCCCACGAACGCAGCCTGAACATCGACTTCATCCTCGGCTACCTCAAGCGGATCCTGCCGCAGCGGCCGGACCTGAAGGTGATCATCACCTCCGCCACCATCGACCCCGAACGCTTTGCAAAGCACTTCGGCTCGGACGAGGAACCGTCACCCATCGTTGAGGTGTCCGGACGGACCTTCCCGGTGGAGATCCGCTACCGGCCCCTCTCCCAGCCGGCCGGCGGCCCGTCCACCGGTGATGACGAGGACAACTCCTCCGACGATGAACTCGAGGAGGACCGCGACCCGCTGGACGCGGTCTGCGATGCCGTCGACGAGCTCGCCCTTGAAGCGCCGGGCGACATCCTCATCTTCTTCTCCGGCGAGCGGGAAATCCGCGACGCCGGGGACGCCCTGCAGGCCAGGATCCAGTCCAACCGGCGGCTGGCCGGCACCGAGGTCCTGCCGCTGTTCGCGCGGCTGAGCCTTCAGGAACAGCACCGGGTGTTCAATCCGGGCGGCAAGCGGCGGATCGTGCTGGCCACCAACGTGGCCGAGACCTCCCTTACCGTGCCGGGCATCAAGTACGTCATCGACACCGGCACCGCCCGTATCTCGCGCTATTCGCACCGCACCAAGGTGCAGCGGCTGCCCATCGAGCGGGTATCCCAGGCGTCTGCCAACCAGCGTTCCGGACGCTGTGGCCGCGTGTCGGACGGCATCGCCATCCGGCTGTATTCCGAGGAGGACTTCGAGTCCCGGCCGCTCTACACGGACCCGGAAATCCTGCGCACCAACCTGGCTGCGGTCATCCTGCAGATGACCGCCATGGGCGTCGCACGGGGGCCCAAGGACATCGAAAACTTCCCGTTCGTGGAGCCGCCGGACTCCCGGGCCATCAACGACGGCGTGACCCTCCTTCGGGAGCTCGGCGCCCTGCCGGCGCCGCAGGCCGCCACTGGCTCGTCCCAGGCGGCCAATGCCGAAAGCGGCAGGAATGCGGGCCGCAACGGCGGCGGCGGCCTGACCGCCGTCGGACAGAAACTTGCCCAGCTTCCCGTGGACCCGCGGCTCGGCCGCATGATTGTGGAGGCCGGCAAGCGCGGCTGCGTCCGTGAAGTCATGATCCTGGCGGCTGCCCTCACCATTCAGGACCCCCGCGAGCGTCCAACGGACAAGCAGCAGCTGGCGGCGGAGAAGCACGCCCGCTTCCGCGACGAGAATTCCGACTTCACCGGCTACCTGAACCTCTGGAACTACATCCACGAGAAGCAGCAGGAGCTGTCCTCCACCCAGTTCCGCCGCCTGTGCCGCAACGAGTTCATCAACTACCTGCGCGTCCGCGAGTGGCAGGACCTCTTCACGCAGCTACGGCAGCTGGCCCGGCCGCTGGGCATCAGCCTGGACAACAAGCGCCAGGCAGACGCCGTCGGCAACCACGAGGGCATCCACATCAGCCTGCTCTCCGGCCTGCTGAGCCACATCGGCATCCTCGATGAACGCAAGCGGGAATACGCGGGCGCCAGGGGAACACGATTTGCCATCTTCCCGGGCTCGGCACTGTTCAAGAAGTCGCCCACGTTTGTCATGGCAGCAGAACTCGTGGAGACCAGCCGGCTGTGGGCACGGGTGGCCTCCAAGTTCGAGCCGTCGTGGGCCGAGCAGGTGGCGCCGCACCTGATCAAGCGCAGCTACAGCGAACCCCACTGGTCCACCAAGATGGGCGCGGTGATGGCTTATGAAAAGGTCACACTGTACGGCGTACCCATCATCGCGCAGCGCCGGATCAACTTCGGCAGGGTCGATCCCGTCCTGGCCCGCGAGCTGTTCATCCGGCATGCGCTGGTCCAGGGCGAATGGAAGACGCACCACAACTTCTTCCACCGCAACCGGGCCCTGCTGCAGGAAGTGGAAGAACTCGAGGCACGGATGCGCCGCCGGGACCTGCTGGTGGACGACGAGACGCTCTTCGAGTTTTATGACGCGCGCGTCGGCAAGGACGTCGTCTCCGAACGGCACTTCGACAAGTGGTGGAAGGACGCCCGGCAGCAGGATCCGGCGCTGCTGGACTTCGATGAGGCCCTGCTTCTGAGCGAGGACGCCGACGCGCTGGACGAGTCCGCCTACCCGAAGACGTGGCTGCACAAGGGCTTCGAACTGCCCCTGAGCTATGAATTCCATCCGGTGGCACCCGGCTCGACACCCAAC
Source organism: Arthrobacter globiformis (assembly GCF_030817195.1). Classification (NCBI taxonomy): domain Bacteria; kingdom Bacillati; phylum Actinomycetota; class Actinomycetes; order Micrococcales; family Micrococcaceae; genus Arthrobacter; species Arthrobacter globiformis. The sequence goes on from NZ_JAUSYZ010000001.1 coordinate 3,787,099, forward strand.
CCGTCCGACGGCGTCACCGCGGAAGTTCCGGTGCTCTTCCTGAACCAGCTCGAAGACGCACCCTTCCGCTGGCTGATCCCAGGCCAGCGCGTGGAACTCGTCACGGCGCTGATCAAGTCGCTGCCGAAGCAGGTCCGCAAGAGCTTCGTGCCGGCCCCGGACGTCGCCCGGCAGGCCGTGGCGGCGCTGGAAGCGGACTTCGACCCGGCCGAGGACGAGCTGGAGAGCTCGCTGGAGCTTGTCCTGCGCCGGCTCAAGGGCCAGATCGTCCCGCCCGGATCCTGGAACTGGGAAGCGGTTCCGCCGCACCTGCGGGTGAGCTTCAAGGTGGTGGACAGCCGGGGCAAGGTCCTGGACGAGGGCAAGGACCTGGAAGCCCTGCAGGAGCGGCTCGCGCCGGCCACCCGCCGGGCCATCGCGGAGTCGCTGGGCGCCACCCCCGCCACTGCCGGTCCGCGGTCGTCGAAGAAGAGCCAGCAGCAGGCTGCCCCTCAGGACGGCCGGCCACAGGCACAGGCCGGGTTCACGGAACAGTCCGGCCTGACCGAGTGGCGGTTCGGCACCATTCAGCGCCAAGCCAGCGTCACCGTCAAGGGTCACACCGTCACCGGTTTTCCCGCGCTGGTGGACGAAGGAAAATCTGTTGGCTTGCGCATCTTCCAGACGGCGTCGGAGCAGCAGGAATCCATGCGGGGCGGTGTCATCCGGCTCCTCGCCCTTCGCGTGCCCGCACCGGACCGCTATGTCCTCGAACACCTGAACAACACCGAGAAGCTGACGTTCAGCCAGAACCCTCACGGGTCCGTGTCTGCCCTGATCGCCGACTGCGTCCTGGCGGCGGTGGACAAGCTCACTCCGGCTGAGCTCCCGTGGGACCAGGCAGCGTTCGATGCCCTGTACGAACATGTCCGGGCGGAGCTGATCGACACCGTCTTCAGCGTCACGGCCATCGTGGAGCGCATCCTCGCCAGCACCCGCCGGATCGAAAAGCAGCTCAGGGGCACCACGAGCCTGGCGCTCATCAGCGCGCTCAACGATGTCCGCAGCCAGCTTGAACAGCTGGTCTTCCCCGGCTTTGTGGCCCGGACGGGCTATGCCCAGCTGAGCCAGCTCCCCCGCTACCTCGCTGCCATTGAAAAACGCCTGGAGAAGCTGCCCGGCAACGTGCAGCGCGATGCGCTCAACATGGCGGCGGTCCAGGAGCTGGAGGATGATTACGACGACGCCGTGTCGGCTTTGCTGCCCGGCCGCCGGGCAGGTGCCGAGCTGACGCAGGTCCGCTGGATGATCGAAGAGCTCAGGGTGAGCCTGTTCGCCGTCGAACTCGGAACGGCCTATTCGGTGTCCGAGAAGCGGATCCGGACGGCGCTGAACAAGGTGCTCGCGGCGTAGCCTCCCCCAACTAAGTAGCATTTCAGGGCGTTCTCAGGGCTGGGAAGGCCCTGACCTGCTACCCAGTTTTCGTTCTGTGGCGGAGCTCAAAAACTTTCTGGATCCCGCCCTCATCCGGTGCCCGATCCGCCCTAAATTGTCAGTCCCCCTTGGCAGACTGTACCCATGGAAGGCATCAGGAATTCGGCACTGCCAGCAGCGGCGCCGCACGGCGGCGTTCTGCAGGCTGCCGCAGTTCCTGACCGGTTTCCCTACGACGACGACCCCAACTTCGTGGACCCCGACGACGTTCTTCCGGAGGACCCCTTCCCCGAGACCCTGATTGCTGACGCTGAGTTCCCGGAGGACCCATTTCCCGAGGCCCTCTATGCGGACGTTCTGTTCGCCGACGGCGCAGCCACCAACGCAGCCACCGGCACTGACGGGCGCGGGCCCCGTACGCCGCGGCCGGCTTTGCCGGACCGGGTCGCGGCGGCAACCGCCCTTCTGCGGGCCGATCTCAGCGCCGACAGTGCCGGGCTGATCGACCAGACGCACGCCTACGAGAACATCAAAAACATGCTTGCCGGGCAACAGGCGAGGCTTGCCGTGACCTTCGAGGCCCGGCACAGCCAGGAGCACGCCCACCGGGTGACACTGACCGCCGAGGATCTGGGCAAAGACCGCAGCAATGACCGGGGCCCGGGCGCGGCCGAGCAGATCGCCCTCGCCCGCGGCGAGTCCCCAAACCGCGGCGCCCGGCTGTTCAGCACAGCCAAGGCCCTGGTGCAGATGCCCCGCACCCTGGCCGCCCTGGACACCGGACAGCTCAACGAAGAACGCGCCATGCACATCGTGAAAGAGACCGCCTGCCTGAGTCCCGCCGACCGGTCCGCCGTCGACGAGGAACTCGCCGCCGACACCGGAACCTTCACCGGCGCCGGGACCCGCACCGTCATCGCCGCGGCCCGGGCCGCCGCCACCCGCAGGGGCCCCAGCTCCGTCGCCCAGCGCGCCAGCCACGCCGCGTCCGAGCGGACCGTGAGCCTGCGCCCGGCCCCGGACACCATGACGTACCTGACCGCGCTGCTGCCCGTCCAGCAGGGCGTCGCGGTCTGGGCAGCACTGTCCCGGCAGGCCGATGCCCTCCACGGCGCCGGGGACCCGCGCTCCCGCGACCAGATCAAAGCCGACACCCTCGTCGAATGCACCACCGGCACCCACGCCGGCATCACCGGCATCGAGATCAACCTCGTCATGACCGACCGCACCCTCCTCCAGGGCGACACCGAACCCGCCCGGATCCCCGGCTACGGCACCGTCCCCGGCGCTTGGGCACGCAACCTCCTCACCCACGGACCGGGAGAAGGAGGCGAGGAGCTCAAGACCTGGATCCGGCGGCTCTACACCGCCCCAGGAACCGGCGACCTCGTAGAAATGGAATCACGGCGGCGGCTTTTCCCGGCACCGCTGCGCCGCTTCATCCAGATCCGCGACGACACCTGCCGCACCCCCTACTGCGACGCCCGCATCCGCCACCACGACCACATCATCCCCTGGCACGACGGCGGAACCACCACCTTGGCCAACGGCGCCGGCCTGTGCGAACCATGCAACCACACCAAAGAACTCCCCGGCTGGAAAGCCCAACCCAGACCGGGACCGAGGCACACCATCGAAATCACCACACCCACCGGCCACAGCTACCGATCCACGGCACCACCGCTACCAGGGAGCGGTTAGCGGGCACCGATAGTCGTGGAATCAGTCAGTCTGGAACGGGCGCGAATTGCCGATGTGGATTCCTCCTAAGCCTCCGGCACGAACTCCCCGTAGCCGGCGTCGCGCAGGCCTGCCCGCAGCTTTTCGGCGTTGGCGTCCAGCCGCGCTGGGTCCGGGTTGTGTTCGGCGGTGGCGAAATTGAATTCCGCCATGCTGTTGGAAGGCCACACATGCACGTGCATGTGGTTGATCTCGTAACCAGCCACGATGAGTCCTGCCCGGGCAGCCCCGAACGTGTCCACCTGCACCGCGCCGATGCGACGCGCCACTTCCATGACCCTGGCCAGGGTCTCAGGTGAGGCATCCGTCCAGCGGTCCACTTCCTCAGTCGGAACCACCAGCGTGTGCCCGTCAGCCAGCGGGCCCATGGTCAGGAACGCGGAGACGTCCGGCTCGCGCCAGACAAACCGGCCAGGGATCTCCCCGTTGAGAATCTTGGTGAACAGCGTGCTCATGCGTCAGCCCTTTCCGACGGTTCCTGCAGCGTGGATGTATCCAGGACAAAACGGTACTTCACATCACCGGCGACCATCCGGTCATAGGCGTCGTTAAGTTGCTCGGCACCAACCAGTTCGATGTCCGAGACGACCCCGTGCTCGGCGCAGAAGTCGAGCATCTCCTGCGTCTCGGCGATACCTCCGATCAGGGAACCCGCATAGGAAATCCGCCTTCTGATCAGTGCCCCGGGGTTGACCGGCGGCATGGCTTCGGAGGGCAGCCCCAGCTGGAACAGGGCCCCGTCACGGCGCAGGGTCCGGAAAAACGGGTTGAGGTCGTGCGGTGCTGCCACCGTATCGATGATGACGTCGATGCTCCGGTTCTCAGCGGCCATGGCTTCCTCGTCCCGGGAAAGGACTACTTCGTCAGCGCCCAGTTCCAGCGCCGCCGATACTTTGGATTCAGAAGTAGTGAAGACCTTCACCTGGGCGCCCATCGCTTTGGCCAGTTTGACGGCCATGTGGCCCAGGCCGCCCAGGCCCACGACGCCGACCACGTGGCCTTCCCGGACACCGAAGTGTCGCAGCGGCGAGAAGGTGGTGATGCCCGCGCAGAGCAGCGGGGCAGCCGCCGCGGGATCCAGGTTTTCGGGCACCCGCAGGACGTACCGCCGGTCCACCACCACGGATGCTGCGTAACCGCCCTGGGTGACGGCATCCCCGTTCCGGGCGTCCTTGGCACCGTACGTCCCGGTCAGGCCACGTTCACAGTACTGCTCCAGCCCTTCGAGGCAACTCTCGCATTCACGGCAGGAGTCCACCATGCAGCCCACGCCCACGCGGTCTCCCGGCTGAAAGTCCTTCACATCCGAACCGACGCGGTTAACCCTGCCCACAATCTCGTGGCCCGGTACGAGCGGGTAGTTCTGGGTGCCCCACTCACCCCGGGTGGCGTGAACGTCCGAGTGGCAAAGACCGCAGAAGTCGATCGCAATTTCGACGTCGTCGGCTTTGGGCGCGCGGCGGGCAACGGTCAGGCCAACCAGGCCGCTCGTGGCGGACGACGCGCCGCGGGCGGCGGCAAGGCGCCCTTCGAGGGGTCCGACGGCGGTTTCTTCCAGCGGGATCCGCAGGTTCAGCGGCGGGGGTACGGGGCGTCCAGGAGTCATATGGCGACGCTACCGCGGCTCCCCGGCGACTTCCAATTGCCGGTGCACTGCGTATGGCGTCCCACCGCTGATTGGGCTTGTCGAAATCAAGCCGGGTTTCGACAAGCTCAACCACCCCGGGGATCATTCTCCTGGATGGGCACCCGTGGCCACCGGGCGGGAGGCGTCGTTGGACCATTGGGAGAAGGAGCCGGGGAATAGAGCGGCGCTGAATCCGGCGATCTCCAGGGCCGCTATCTCGTGGGAGGCTGTCACGCCGCTGCCGCAGTAGACGGCGGTGGGCGTCGCTGCGTCGACCCCAAGGCTTGCAAAGCGTTCCCGCAGCTTCTCTGCCGGCAGGAAGCGGCCGTCGTCGTCAAGGTTTCCGGCGGTGGGGGCGCTAACGGCGCCGGGAATGTGGCCGGGCCGGGGGTCCACCGGTTCGACTTCCCCGCGGTACCGTTCTGCGGCGCGTGCATCCAGCAGCACGCCTCCGTCGGCCCAGTCTGCGGCGCCGTCGGCGTCGGTCACCGGCATGCCGCCGCCCGCAAGCGTCACGTCTCCGGCGTCCGGCTGCACTTCGCCGCCCTCCACGGGCAGCCCTGCCCTGCGCCAGGCGGCAAGGCCGCCGTCGAGCAGGTAAACAGTGCGCACGCCGGCATTCCGGAGCATCCACCACAGCCGGGCGGCGGAGGTGTTGCCGGCATCGTCATAGGCGACCACGACGTCGCCGTCGCAGATTCCCCAGGACCGGGCCGCTTCCTGGAATCGGGCCGGCGAAGGCAACGGGTGGCGCCCGCGGCCCGGATCTGCGGGCTCCGCCAGCTGGGTGGGCAGGTCGACGTACACTGCGCCCGGTATGTGCTCTTCCCGGTAGTGGCTGTGGCCCTTCGGATCCCCTAGCGCCCAGCGGACGTCCAGCACCACGGTCCGCTGACCGGCCGCCATCCGGGCGTTCAGCCCCGCCACGTCAATGAGAGTGTCCATCTGTCCAACTCTAGCCCCGGCTGCCCCCGCCGGTAGGCTGATCCAGTGAGCAGGCGATTCAGTGAACGGGAAGCTTAAGTGAACAGGGCAGGGACGCGGGGCCGGGCATGGGCGGATGAGGCTGTCCGCAAGATCAATGCGGAAAACAACCGCTCGGCAGACACCCACCTGTATTCGGTGCCGCTGCCTGAACACTGGGGCGTCCAGCTGTACCTCAAGGATGAATCCACGCACCGCTCCGGAAGCCTGAAACACCGGCTGGCCCGTTCCCTCTTCCTGTTCGGGCTGGTGAACGGATGGATCCAGGAGGGCACCACCATCGTGGAGGCCTCCAGCGGCAGCACCGCCGTTTCCGAGGCCTACTTCGCGCAACTCCTGGGCCTGCCGTTCATCGCCGTGATGACCCGCACCACCAGCCAGGAAAAGATCGCCCTGATCGAACAGTTCGGCGGCGCCTGCCTCCTGGTGGATCATGCCTCAGAGGTGTACGCGGCAGCCGCCGAGGTTGCCGCCACGAGCGGCGGCCACTACATGGACCAGTTCACCTACGCCGAACGCGCCACGGACTGGCGCGGCAACAACAACATTGCCGAGTCCATCTTTGAGCAACTGGCGCTGGAGGAGCACCCGGTCCCCCATTGGATTGTGGTGGGAGCCGGCACAGGCGGAACCAGCGCCACGATCGGCCGCTACCTCCGCTACCACCGCCACGCCACCTCCCTGGCGGTGGTCGATCCGGAGAATTCCGCCTTCTATCCCGGGTGGCGGAGCGGTGCTGCGGACTTTAGCACCGGCATGCCGTCCCGGATTGAAGGGATCGGCCGGCCCCGCATGGAGCCAAGCTTCGTCCCCTCGGTCATCGACCACATGATCCAGGTTCCCGACGCCGCCTCGGTCGCAGCCATGCGGCACCTGCACACGCTGGCGGGGCTGCACGCCGGGCCCTCAACGGGCACCAACCTCTGGGGCGTCTGGCAGCTCGTGGCACGGATGGTGGCACACGGGGAACGCGGCAGCGTGGTGTCCCTGATGTGCGACGGCGGTGACCGGTACGCCGGCAGCCACTACAGTCCTGCGTGGCTGGCGGCCCAGGGACTGGATCCGCAGCCACACGAGGACACACTGAAGGCATTCTTCGACACGGGTGTCTGGCGGCCCTAGACCTCCACGGATTCGCGGGCGGACAGATGGGTGTATTCGGTGCCGTACCTGGCCCCGATCCGCTTGACATGGCCCTCCACCAGGCCGAGGCCGGTGTCGTTCAACAGCCCGTCGTGAATGGCGAATGCCCGCTCTGCGCGGACGCCGATCACGAAGTCCACCACCTCGCTGACCTTGTTCCACGGGGCATGGATAGGGACCAGAAGCGTTCGCACGCTGACGCCGTCCGGGATGATGAATGAGTCGCCCGGGTGGTACACGTTCTCATCCACGAGGTAGCCGATGTTGGCGACCACCGGAATCTGGGGGTGAATCAGCGCGTGCTGGCCGCCGAAGCTGCGGATCGCGAAGCCTGCGGCGTCAAAGGCCGTCCCCGACTCCACGGCCTGCACCCGGTCAGCGGCGTCCGGCGCTTCCTTGCGCACGTTCTGCGCCACGCCCTCCGGCGCGAAGAGCTCTAGCCCTCCGTTATCACCAAGGGCAGCGGCCACGGCCGGGACATCGATGTGGTCGGCGTGCTCATGCGTGATGAGGACGGCGTGTACACCCTCCAGGCGCCTCGGCGGTTTCGGAGAAGGTCCCCGGATCCAGGACCAGCACCCGGCCGTCCTTTTCGAGCCGGACACAGGCATGCGTGTATTTTGTCAGCTTCATGAAGCCAGCCTAGGGACGGGCCCGGGCAGTGTCCACGCGGCTCGACTGGTAACGTTAAAGCTTGCCATCACCCGAAAGAAAAGCGAGTTTATCCATGCCACAACGCGCCAGCGCTGACGGCAGACCACAGGCACCTTCGACGGCGGCCGGCGGGAAAGAGCAGCGCGTCACCAAGCAGCGGATCGCTGTCAGCGCCGCCCTGGACGAACTCAATGACTTCGTGAGCACCCAGGAGCTGTACCGGATACTCCAGAACAAGGGTGTATCGGTTTCCCTGGCCACCGCCTACCGGATCCTGCAGTCACTGGCCGATGAGGAACTCGTGGACGTGCTGCGCAACGGTGACGGCGAGGCCGTCTACCGGCGCTGCGCGGTGACGGTGCACCACCACCATCTCCTGTGCCGCAACTGCGGCAAGGCCGTTGAAGTGGAGGCCCCCGCCGTCGAGACCTGGGCCGCGCGGACCGCGCAGGAGCACGGCTTCACGGAAGTGGCCCACACGGTGGAGATCTACGGCCTCTGCCCCGACTGCTCCGCACGCAAGGCCGCAGCGCAGTAGGCGCCACTCCCAGCCTGTTTAGGCGGTCCGCATAACCCGCCCGTTGAGGCCGCGCTTGGCGCGGATGCTGCCGATGACCCTGCAAACGACATAGATCAGGAACGACAACGTGGTGACGTAGGGGCTGATGGGGATGCGGCCCCCGAGAGCAAGCAGTATTCCCCCCACCGTCGCCGAAACAGCGAACACCACGCTCAGCAGCACCACGAGGCGCGGCGAGGAGGTCACCCGCAGGGCCGCAGCCGCGGGCGTGATCAGCAGGGCAAGAACCAGCAGAGCGCCCACGATCTGGATTGACAGCGCAACGCTGACGCCGAGGAGCACCATGAAAACCAGGGCGAGCGACCGCACGGGAACACCGCGCGCCTCGGCCAGTTCGGGATCGACGCTGGCGAAGCTCAGCGGGCGCCAAATGACGCACAGCGCCGCCATGACGGCCACCGCGGTCCCCGCCAGGACCTGAAGCTGGACGGTGTCCACCGACACAATCTGCCCCGTGAGAAGTCCGAACTTGTTGGCGGCCCTGCCCTCGTAGAGCGACAGGAAGAGAATCCCGAGCCCCAGGCCAAAGGGCATGATCACGCCGATGATGGAGTTCTTGTCCCGCGCCCGCACACCCATGAGCCCGAGCAGCAGCGCAGCCGCCACGGACCCCACCAGGGAGCCGAACACCACATCGGTGCCGATCAGGAGCGCGAAGGCGGCGCCGGCGAACGACAGCTCGGAAATTCCGTGGACGGCAAACGCCAGGTCACGCTTCATCACGAAGGTCCCCACGAGGCCGCCGAGGAGTCCAAGCACCGCCCCGGCCCACAGCGAGTTCTGCACCAGCAGCAGCAATTCGCCATAGTTCTCAAAGTTGAACACCGATTGCAGGATCGATTCCAGATCCATCAGGAACCCTCCCCGGCAGTGGCGTGCGCGTCGTCATGGTGGTGCGTGGTTGCGTCGGGAAGGCCGACGACGACGATCCGGCCGTTGGCATGGATCACTTCCACGTTGCTGTCGTAAAGGTCGGAAAGGACCTCTGTGGTCATGACCTCGTGCGGCGTTCCCACGCTGAACCTGCCGCCGGCCAGGTACAGGATCCGGTCCACGTAGTCGATGATCGGATTGATTTCGTGGGTCACGAACACCACGGCGCTCTTCCGGTCATGGCACTGCTTGTTGATGAGGGCGCTGACAGCCTGCTGGTGGTGCAGGTCCAGCGACAGGAGCGGCTCGTCGCACAGCAGCACTTTCGGGTCGGTGGCAAGTGCCTGAGCCACCCGCAGGCGCTGCTGCTCACCGCCGGACAGCTGTCCGACGGGCACCTTTGCGTAGTCGCTGGCCCCGACGAGCTCCAGCAGTTCGTCAATCCTGCGGTTGGCCTTGGCGCTGCCGAGCCGGATGCCCCAGCGATGCCCGTCGACGCCGAGCCCCACCAGGTCGCGGGCGCGCATGGGCGTGTCGGGGAGGAAGGGCTTCTGCTGCGGAATGTAGCCGATCATATGGCTGCCCCGCTCCACGGGGTAACCGCCGAGATTAGCATGGCCGGAATGCAGCTCCTGCAGCCCCAGCAGGACTTTGAGGAAGCTGGTCTTGCCGCTGCCGTTGGGCCCCAGCACCGCGAAGAACTCCCCCGGGTTGATGTCCAGGTTCAGGTCTTCCCACAGGGCACGCCGGCCGAACTTCAGCGACGCCTGCTTCAGGCTGATGACTGGGTTCAACGCTGGCTCTTCAGCGCGCTGCTGACGTTGTCCACGTTGTCCGCCATCCATTCCAGGTAGGTTTTGCCGTCGGGAAGCGTTTCGGTGAAGTTCACCACCGGCGTGCCCGCGGCACTGGCCGCGTTTTTCACGGCCAGTGTCTGCGGGCCTTCCGTCTGCTCGTTGTAGGCGAGGAAACTCGTGTCCTTTGAGGCGACCGTCGCGGTGGCCGCCTTCAGGACTGCAGGCGGAACGTCGGCGCCTTCCTCGACGGCGGCCGTGTACTCGGCGGGGGTGCGGTTCTCCAGTCCGGCTGCTTCGAGCAGGTAGAGCGGAACCGGTTCGGTCACGGCGACGCCGGCGCCGCCATGTGAGGTCTTCATTGCGGAAATCTTACTCTCCAGCTTCGTGAGCCCGGCCTTGAACGCATCGGCGTTGGCGGTGAACTGGCTGGCGGACGCGGAGTCGAGGGCGCTGAGCCTGGCTGCCACGGCATCGGCAAGGTGCGACATGGCATCAAAGTTGTACCAGACGTGTTCGTTGAAGTCGCCGTGGTCATGGGAATGCCCGTCCTCCGCGTGGGCGGAGGCGGTGCCCGCCGCCTCCGGGGCCAGTCCGGACACTTCCACGGCGCTGATGATGTTCTCGTGGGGCACGTTGCCGTCGTCCGCCAGGGTGTGGATGAAGTCGTCGTAGCCGCCCCCGTTTTCCAGCACCAACTTGGCCTTGGACACCGTCAGCCGGTCCTGGGCGTTGGCTTCGTAGGAGTGCGGATCCTGGCTTGGACGGGAGATGATGGCCGCGACGTTGACCTTGTCCCCGCCGATCGCCTCAACAATGTCCCCGTAGACGTTTGTCGACGTGACCACGGCGATGCGGTCCTTGGCGTCTCTGCCTGGAGTCTCAGCCGCCGGCGAACCACAGCCGGTGAGGAGCAGGCCGAAGCCGGCCAGGGCGGCGGTAAAGGAAATGCGGGCGTTGACAGGCACGGAGAAACCTCGGTTCTGGACGGGTCAGGTTGCGGGGAGGAGCAACCCCAAGTCGAGTGTAGCGCTAAATGGGAATGATTCCTATTTAGAACTAATGACGGCAGGCAGTGCCGACGGCACCTGCCCGGCTATCCGCCGTCGGGCCTGCCCAGCCGCCGGATGCCCTTAGCTTGGGTAGCATCCCTGATTTCCCCCACGAGCTGCTCGATCACGTCCTCCAGGAACAGCACGCCCTCTGTCTGGCCGCCCGGCCCGATGACGCGCGCCAGATGCGAGCCGGAGCGCTGCATCACGGACATCGCCTTTTCAATCTCGTCGTCCCGCGAGAGATTGGCCAGGGACCGGATGCGGCTTTCCGCGATCGGTTTCTCATAACCGGATTCCGGAATTGCGAGCACGTCCTTGATGTGGAGGTAGCCGGCCAGCATATTGTCGTCGTCCAGCATCGGGAACCGGGAAAATCCGGTGCGGCTGACAGCCTTTTCAAACTCCAGCGGGGACGTTGAAGACCGCAGCATGACAAGCCGTTCCAGCGGAACCATGACGTCGCCGGCGGTGTACTCCGAAAATTCCAGGGCACCGGTGATCAGGCCGGCGTCGTCATCCACCAGGCCATGCCGCGTCGACTCCTGCACGATGGACTGCACCTCCTCCAGCGTGAACGTGGAACTGACCTCGTCCTTGGGCTCGATGCGCATCAGCCTCAGGATGTGGTTCGCGGACCAGTTCAGCGCGGCGATGACCGGATTCACAATCCTTGCAATGAACATCAGCGGCGGAGCCAGGAGCAGCGCTGCCTTGTCGGCGACGGACACGGAGATGTTCTTTGGCACCATCTCGCCGAACGTCACATGCAGGAACGTCACCAGCATCAGGGCCACAGCGAACGCCGAGACGTCGGCAATTTCCGTCGGCACGCCCAACCCGGCAAGGGGCACCGCCAGCAAATGGTGGATGGCCGGCTCCGCCACCAGCAGGATCAGCAGCGAGCACACGGTGATTCCGAGTTGCGCGCACGCCAGCATCAGCGAGACGTTCTCCATGGCCCGAAGGGTGGTCTGCGCGCGCAGGACGCCCTCGTCCGCCAGCGGCTCAATCTGGCTCCGGCGCGCGGACATGACGGCGAACTCCGCGGCCACAAAGAAAGCGTTGCCCAGGAGCAGCAGCACCAACCACAGCAGTCCTGCCCAGTCGCTCATGACCGGCCGCCGTTCCGGGAGTTGCCGTTCCAGGAGTTGCCGTTTCCGGACTTTCCGTTATTAGCCGGGCCGCGCCTCGGCTGGCCGTGTGCGGACGGGCTTTTTCTGGCTGCTCCGTTGGCGGACGCATGCTCAGCAGCGGTATTTCCGGACGGTTGGTCGACGGCGGGACCGGCGTCCGGTTCACGATGGGGCCGGAAACAGATCCGGTCGATGCGCCGGCCGTCCATCCTGGTAACGCTGAGCGTTCCGCCGCCCGCTTCCACCACATCCCCCACCTCGGGTATCCGGCCAAGCTCGCTCATGACGTACCCGCCCACCGTCTCGTACGCGGCCTCGTCGGGAACGGTCAGGCCCGGAATCTGTTCTGAAAGCTCGTCGGGCCGCATCAGGCCCGGAAAGTACCAGTCACCGGAAGCGCTTTGCAGCAGCCCCGGCCGGACCTTGTCGTGCTCGTCGGCCACTTCGCCCACGATTTCCTCGACCAGGTCCTCCAGCGTGGCGATCCCGGCAGTTCCGCCGTACTCGTCCAGCACCACGGCAAGCTGCAGGTTGCCCTCCCGCAGTTCGGCAAGCAGGGCGTCGAGGTGAATGGTCTCCGGCACCCTGAGGACGTCCGTCATGATGGCGCCCGCCTCAAGCTTTCGCCGCCGGTTCGGAGGAACCGCGATGGCCTTCTTCACGTGCACCAGACCGCGGATGTCGTCCGCCGACTCACCGATGACGGGGAAGCGCGAATATCCGCTGCGGCGGGCGGCATCGATGATGTCCGAAACCGGCTGGTCGGCGTCGATGGTTTCGACGCGGATGCGCGGAGTCATCACGTCTGCCGCGCTGCGGCCGGAGAAGTTCAGCGTGCGGGCAATGAAGTTCGCTGTCCCAGGGTCGAGCGTGCCCATGGCCGCGGACCGGCGCACCAGGGAGGCGAGCTCCGCCGGGGTGCGGGCACCGGAAATCTCCTCCTTGGCCTCCAGCCCGAAGACGTTCAGGACCTTGTTGGAAAAGCCGTTCAGGACCACGATGGCAGGTTTGAAAATGGTGGTGAAGATCAGCTGCGGCCGCGCAAGGGTGCGGCCGATGCGGAACGCTAGGGCAATGGCCATGTTTTTGGGAACGAGCTCACCCAGGAGCATGGACAGCCCGGTCGCGATCACCATCGCGACCACCAGGGAGACCGAACCGGCGACCGGCTCCGGAACACCGACGGCGGCAAGGGGCACCTCGAGCAGCGCCCCCACGGACGGCTCCATGACGTACCCCGTCAACAGCGTGGTCATGGTGATGCCGAGCTGGCAGCTGGACAGCTGCGTGGACAGGGATTTCAGGCACTTGAGCAGCGGTACTGCCGCGGTGTCGCCGTCGTCAACGGCACGCTGCACCGTGGGCTGGTCCAGTGCAATAAGGGAAAATTCGACGGCGACGAAGAAGCCGGTTCCGAGGATGAGCAACAGGCCGGCGGCGACAAGGAGCCACTCCATCATGGGCGAAAGCCCCCAGGCCGGCACCTGGATTTACCGTCCATGGCACCTATATTTACTGTCCATAAGGATTGCAGTCTACAGGAGCGATGTGCCACCACAGAGGACGGAAGCCGCTCATCCCGCCCGTCCGGAACCGGCGCCGCGCAGGGTGGAAAGGACACTGTTCGGGCCTCGTTTGGACGGCTGTTTCGCCATAAATCGGACGGTACATGATTTGGGTCACCCTTATTGGCAGTTAACCCGGAACGGTCACTAGACTGGCAAAGGTCTGGGTTCATAGGACACAGAAACTGGTTCGATTGTTGTGCCGTGGCACCTAAGGCGACCAGAGGGAAATCAAACTCATGGAAGAGGCGTATTTCAAGTGCCAGAGCAGCCTAGCCACCGTCTGCCAGAGGAATTTGGTGGAAACGAGTGGCTCGTTGACGAACTGTACGAGCGTTACCAACAGGACAAGAATACGGTCGATGCCAAATGGTGGCCCCTGTTCGAATCATTCGACAGCGGCAACGGTCCATCTTCCAACGGCGTGCCGGCCGCGACGGCCCCGGCGGCCAACCCGGCTACCCGCGAACTGCCCGTAGTCACTCCCCCGGCGCCCGCAAAGGCACCGGCATCCGCTACTCCCGCGGCCCAGGCGCCAGCGGCAGCTCCGGCACCGGCGCCGGCAGCACCCCCCGCCCAGCCCGCACCCGCCAAGAAGGCCCCGGCAACGGTGGCCCGCGACGGCGCGAAGAAGACCGAGGCGGGCACCGGCGCCCAGCCCATCCCGGCCCAGCTGCCGAAGAACGTCAAGGCTCCCACCGCGCCCGAGGAAGACGTCGTGTCCGTCCTCCGCGGCCCGGCCAAGGCCATTGCGTCGAACATGGTCACGAGCCTTGAGGTGCCCACCGCCACCAGCGTCAGGGCAGTTCCGGCCAAGCTCCTGATCGACAACCGGGTTGTCATCAACTCCAACCTGGCCCGCGCACGCGGCGGCAAGGTCTCCTTCACCCACCTCATCGGCTACGCCGTCGTCCGGGCGCTGTCCCAGTTCCCGTCCATGAACGTGTACTACGACGAGGTCGACGGCAAGCCCGTGGCGGTCCAGCCGGCCCACGTGAACTTCGGCATCGCCATTGACATGCCCAAGCCCGACGGCACCCGCCTTCTGATGGTTCCCAACATCAAGAAGGCCGAAACCATGAACTTCGCTGAGTTCTGGCACACCTATGAAGACCTCATCAAGCGAGCCCGAAACGGCAAGCTGACGGCTGACGACCACGCCGGCACCACCGTGTCGCTGACCAACCCGGGCGGCATCGGCACCGTGCACTCCGTGCCCCGGCTGTCCAAGGGCCAGGCCGCCATCATCGGCGTCGGCGCCCTCGACTACCCGGCCGAATGGCAGGGCGCGAGCGAGAAGATCATCGCCCAGAACGCCATCAGCAAGATCCTCACCCTGACCTCCACCTATGACCACCGCGTCATCCAGGGTGCCGGCAGCGGCGAATTCCTCAAGCTCGTCCACTCGCTGCTCCTCGGCGCGCAGGACTTCTACGACGAGATCTTCGAAGCCCTGCGCATTCCGTACGAGCCTGTGCGCTGGAGCCCGGACCTGCAGGTGGACCCGTCCGACCAGATCAACAAGGTCGCCCGGATCCAGCAGCTGATCCACTCCTACCGCGTTCGTGGCCACCTCATGGCGGACACCGATCCCCTCGAGTACGTCCAGCGCAAGCACCCCGACCTCGACGTGCTCACCTACGGCCTGACGCTGTGGGACCTCGACCGCGAGTGGCCCACGGGCGGCTTCGGCGGCAAGCCGATGCTCAAGTTCCGCGACATCCTTGGCGTGCTCCGGGACGCCTACTGCCGCACCACGGGCATCGAATACATGCACATCCAGGACCCGGCCGAGCGCAAGTGGTTCCAGGACCAGCTGGAGCACCCGTACTCCAAGCCGAGCCGTGACGAGCAGCTGCGCATCGTCTCCAAGCTGAACGCCGCAGAGGCCTTCGAGACCTTCCTGCAGACCAAGTTCGTGGGCCAGAAGCGCTTCTCGCTTGAGGGCGGCGAATCGCTGATTCCGCTGCTTGACGCCATCATCTCCGACGCTGCCGATGACGCACTGGACGAGGTTGCCATCGGCATGGCCCACCGCGGCCGCCTGAACGTGCTGACCAACATCGCCGGCAAGACCTACGCCCAGGTGTTCCGCGAGTTCGAAGGCACCCAGGACCCGCGCTCCGTGCAGGGCTCCGGCGACGTCAAGTACCACCTCGGCACCGAAGGCACGTTCACGTCGGACAACGGCAAGGAGACCAAGGTCTACCTCGCCGCCAACCCGTCCCACCTCGAGGCCGTCGATTCGGTCCTGGAGGGCATCGTCCGCGCCAAGCAGGACCGCCTGGACCAGGGACAGTCGTTCCCCGTGCTGCCCATCATGGTTCACGGTGACGCAGCCTTCGCCGGCCAGGGTGTTGTGGCGGAAACGCTCAACCTGTCCCAGCTGCGCGGCTACCGCACCGGCGGAACCATCCACATCGTGGTCAACAACCAGGTCGGCTTCACCACTGCGCCGTCCTCCTCGCGTTCGTCCACGTACTCCACGGACGTCGCCAAGATGATCCAGGCTCCGGTGTTCCACGTGAACGGCGACGACCCCGAGGCAGTTGTCCGCATCGGCCAGCTCGCCTACGAGTTCCGCCAGCGGTTCCACAAGGACGTCGTCATCGACATGGTCTGCTACCGCCGCCGCGGCCACAACGAGGGCGACGACCCCTCGATGACGCAGCCGCTGATGTACAACCTCATCGAGGCCAAGCGGTCCGTGCGCAAGCTCTACACCGAGTCTCTGATCGGCCGTGGTGACATCACCGAGGAAGAAGCCGAGCAGCTGCTCCGCGACTACCAGGAACGCCTCGAGCGCGTCTTCGCCGAAACCCACGCGGCCCAGACGTCTCCCATTCCGATCATCACCGCCGACTCGGCAGCGGTATCGGACATCGAGCGTCCCCAGGCACAGCAGTCGGACATCGGAACGAACGCCCCGGCTTCGACGGCGATCTCGGCCGACACCCTGGCCCGCATCGGCAAGGCACACGTGGAGATCCCCGAAGGATTCACCGTCCACGCCAAGCTCAAGCAGCTGCTGGAGAAGCGTGAACAGATGTCCCGTGAAGGCGGCATCGACTGGGGCTTCGGCGAAATCGCTGCCTTCGGCTCCCTGATCATGGAGGGCGTACCCGTACGCCTTGCCGGCCAGGATTCCCGCCGCGGCACGTTCGTCCAGCGCCACGCTGTCTTCCACGACCGCGCCAACGGCAACGAATGGCTGCCGCTCGGCAATCTGTCGGACAACCAGGCCAAGCTCTGGATCTACGACTCCCTGCTGTCCGAATACGCCGCCATGGGCTTCGAATACGGCTACTCTGTGGAGCGCCCCGACGCCCTGGTCCTGTGGGAAGCGCAGTTCGGCGACTTCGTCAACGGCGCGCAGACCATCATCGATGAGTTCATCTCGTCCGCCGAGCAGAAGTGGGGCCAGCGCTCGTCGCTCGTGCTGATGCTTCCGCACGGCTACGAGGGACAGGGCCCGGACCACTCCTCGGCCCGCATCGAACGCTTCCTGCAGCTGTGTGCCGAGGAAAACATGATAGTCGCCAACCCGACGACGGCGGCCTCGCACTTCCACCTGCTGCGCCGCCAGGCCTACAGCCGGCCGCGCAAGCCGCTCATCATCTTCACGCCGAAGCAGCTGCTGCGCCTCAAGGCCGCTGCCTCGTCCGTGGAGGACTTCACCACCGGCGGTTTCCGCCCGGTGATCGGTGAACACGAGCAGCTGCCGGCGGACGCCGTCGACCGCGTACTCCTGGTCTCCGGACGCCTGTACTACGACCTGCTGTCCACGCGGCAGAAGACGGGCGACAAGTCGACGGCCATCATCCGCGTCGAGCAGCTGTACCCGCTGCCGCAGGCGGAGATCGAAGCCGAACTGGCCAAGTACCCGAACGCGGAAGTTGTGTGGGCGCAGGACGAGCCCGCCAACCAGGGCCCGTGGCCGTTCATGGGTCTGCACCTGCCGACCGCCCTGGACCGGAAGGTGCGCCTGGTTTCACGCCCGGCCTCAGCTTCCACCGCGGCCGGCTCCATGAAGCGCCACGCTGTGGAGCAGGATGCGCTTCTGAAGCAGGCTTTCGCCCGTAAGTAGCAGAACAGCTGCCCGGCCGGACGGTGACATACCGTTCCAGCCGGGCAGTTCTGTTTAATCGGCGTGAGTTAATGGACCTTGAGTGTTGGCATGCAAACGGTCCGTATCCGGGACACGCCCTCCCAACAAGTGAAGAGGTAGTAGTGGAAGACAGGAAGCTGCGGATTGCAGCTGTTGGAGATGAACTGCTCGCCGGGCTCGGCGATCCCCGGGCGCTCGGGTGGCTGGGCCGGGTGCTCGCCCGTACTCCGCAGGACGGCGTCACCGTGGAGAGCTTTTCCCTTCCGTGCCCGCAGGAAGGCACCGAGGGCCTGTCGGCACGCTGGCTCGAGGAGGCTGGCCGCAGGTTCAGCGACGCTCACGAGAACCGCCTGGTCATCGGGCTTTCCGGCCGGGACATTGAGTTCGGGCTGTCCACCGCCCGGAGCCGGCTCAATCTAGCAAACATCCTCGATTCCGCCACCCAGAAGCGGCTGGAGGTCTTCGTCGTGGGTCCGCCGCCCACACTGGACCCGGTACAGAACCACCGGCTCGCCGAGCTGAACACAGCCTTTGCCGATGTGACCACCCGGCGCAAGCACCTCTATGTCGACACGTTTTCGCCGCTGCTGAACCATGAGCAGTGGCGCCAGGACCTCGCTGCCAACGGCGGCTCGCCCGGGCAGGCGGGGTACGGGCTGATGGCATGGCTGGTCTTGCACCGGGGCTGGTTCCAGTGGCTCGGGATGGACACCCCGGACTAGAAAAAACCACTCACGATATATCTTGATCTTCCGGCACCAACGGACTAGCGTGGCTTCCACGGACACGATATATCGCAAGTGGAGGGCATCATGGAAGAGAATTCCTGGACCGTCACCGGCCCGCAGACCATGGACGTGGACGGCGTCTCGCACCTTAAGGTGGGCATTGTCCGCGGCAGGCTGGACATCGTCACGCACGACGAGACCGCGGTCCGCATCGAGGTGTCGGAGGTGCTCGGTGATCCGCTGGCGATCTCCGTGACCGGCGGCCGCCTCGAAATCCGCCATCAGCTGCACGGACCGCAGGGCTGGTTCAAAAACCTGATGGATTCGGTCAGCAACAGCAGCAACAACTCCGTGGTCATCAGCATCGCCGTCCCTGCCGGCGTCGAGGTCGAGGCGGGCACTGTCAGCGGGGACGGACTGGTTTCTGGTGTCCGCGGACGGACCCGGCTGAGCACCGTGACGGGATCCCTGCTGGCCGACGGAACCTCCGGTGAGTTGCACGTCAACACCGTCAGCGGCGAAGTGATCGCCCGCAACCACAACGGCGTCCTGACAGCCAAGAGCGTCTCGGGCGAAGTCACGGCGTCCGGCGACTTCACCAACATCCGGGCCAACACTGTCAGCGGCGACATGAGCTTCGACCTGCGGGGCTTCACCCACGACTTCGGCGCGAACTCGGTGTCCGGTGACCTGACCGTCCGCGTACCGCACGACGTCGGCGTGGACATCGTGGCCCAGTCCGCCAGTGGGCCGGTGGTCATCGACGACCGGAAGTACGGCCACCCCGGCGGCAAGGTGCAGACCATCTCGGGCCCGGACACCAAACTCATGCTGGTCCGGACCAACTCGGTATCCGGCAAGACGTCTATCTTCCACGGCCAGGCGCCGGCCACCGCGGAACAGGCGCTCTGATGCCTCCCGTCTTTGCCCATGGCGCCCTCCGGCTCTATCTGCTGGCACTCCTTGAGGCTGGGCCGAAGCACGGGTATGAACTCATCAAGGCGCTCAGCGACCGGTTCGGCGGCACCTACTCCCCCAGTGCCGGCACCATCTATCCGCGCCTGGGCAAGCTGGAAGAGGAGGGCCTGGTGGCCACGGAATCCCAGGGGCGCCGCACCAACTACCGCATCACCGCCGCGGGCCTGGCTGAACTGGACAGCCGGCGCGAGGAACTGGAGCACGTGGAGAACGACATCGCGGCATCCGTCCGCCGACTGGCCGATGACCTCCGCGCCGATATCCGCAGCAACATGCGCGGACTGCGCGCAGACCTGGCGGCCACAGCGGAGGCGGCACGCACCGCTGCCAGATCGGCGGCCCCGGCCGGCCAGGGCCGCTACACCGCCGAGGGGCAGCGCATGCTCATGGAGGCCGAGATGCTGCTGCAGGCGTTCCGCGATGACATGCGGACCGAGCTGCGCCTGCAGACCAGCGCCCGGCCCATGACGCCGGTGGCTCTGGAAACGGTGCGGACTGTCCTCGACCAAGCCCGGGTCTCGATCCGCAACTCGCTGTAGGCCGGACACCACTGTGAGGCGGCCGGACCGGGCACCGCCGCGTCTCCCGGCACCCCCAACACCGGCCCCGGTTCGCGGCCTGTCCCCTGATATGGGAGACTGGAGGGCAACTCTTTTGGGTAACGAAATTAAGGAGGCCAGCTATGAGCAAGCGTGCACGTAAGCGTCGTGACCGTAAGCGTGGCGGCGCGAACCACGGGAAGCGCCCCAACACCTAAGCCACGGCTTGAACCGAAGCTTAAACGCGATGCCCCCGCTACCAGCAAGGTAGCGGGGGCATCGCGTTTACGTCAGGAATCCCGTCAGGCTTCCACCGGCCGGATGGCGTGGATCCGGTCCAGAATCGCGTTCTTAAGGTTTTCCGGCGCCGCCTCGGTACAGGAGCGCTTCACCACTTTCCGGATGACGCACTCAAGATCGTACTGCTGAGCGCATTCAGGGCACTCGTCGAGGTGGTGCTTGATCTCCGCAAGGTCGCTGCGGGTCAAAGCTCCGTCCAGATACTCGTAGATGCGCTGCATCCTTGTGTCGTCGCAATCGCCCAATCCCTGGCAGTCGCTCATTTCCCGTTCTCCTGTTTGTTGCTTTCCGTTGCCGCCGTGGCGTCTGCAGCAGCCTTGAATCCCCGCTCGGCGGCGTAGTCCGCCAGCATGTCCCGCAGCATCTTCCGGCCCCGGTGGAGCCGGGACATCACAGTGCCGATGGGGGTGTTCATGATGTCCGAAATTTCCTTGTACGCGAAGCCCTCGACGTCGGCGAAGTACACGGCCAGCCTGAACTCTTCCGGGATGGCCTGCAGCGCCCGCTTGACGTCCGAATCCGGCAGGTGGTCCAAAGCTTCGGCCTCCGCGGACCGCAGGCCGCTGGAGGTGTGGGACTCGGCACGGGCAAGCTGCCAGTCCTCGATGGTGTCCGAATTGGACTGCAGGGGTTCCCGCTGCCGCTTCCGGTACAGGTTGATGTAGGTGTTCGTCAGGATCCGGTACAGCCAGGCCTTCAGGTTGGTACCTGGCTTGTACTGATGGAACGCCGAGAACGCCTTGGTATAGGCCTCCTGCACGAGGTCCTCGGCATCGGCCGGGTTCCGCGCCATGCGCATGGCCGCTGAATACAGCTGGTCCACGTATTGCATGGCGTCACGCTCGAACCGGGCCCGGCGCGCTTCCGCGTCCTCCGAGCCGACGTCGATATCCTCTGCCGCTTCAGCGGCGGGTGACGTGCCATTATCCTGGATGCCGTCGGCGGCATCCTCCTGTGTGGCCTGTAAGGCCGGGTCCACGGTGCTCATTGCCTTCAAGTCTACTTTGACCGGCGCCGGCCGCCCCGGACGGCGTGCCGTACCGTAGTCCGGGGCGGGGAAGCCGTTGCCTGGGAATGCCTCTAGCGCATCGGTTTCCGGGACCACGAACGGCCGCATCTTGGCGGGACTTCGTACCCCCACAGCTTCCTTCACCAAAGTCAATGCTCCATCTCCACTCCGCCCAGTAAGGCCCGCCTGTTAAGACCCGCGTTCGAGCTACGGTCCGCGCTCTTGCCGGTTCCGGCCATGCCCCAGCCGCCGCTGAACACCGGAAACCCCACAGGACACCATCCACAGGCTGCTTCCGGTCTGAAGAGCACAACGGCGTGCGGTGGGCAAATATTCCGCAAAAGTGCAAGACTAGAACCGACTCCGCCGCGGCCACCGCGGCTCGGCCATCCAGGAGGAAATTCATGTCCTTTGCCCGCTTTTTTGCCCGGCCGATGCTGGCCTCAAGTTTCATCCTCGCCGGAACGGACAAGCTCAGGAATGCGGACGACACCGCGCAGCAACTGTCGCCCCTCCTGCGCCGTGCCTCTGAGGCCCTGCCGTTCCAGACGAACGAGAAGGTTCTGGCACGCATCATCGGCGGAACGCAGGTGGGCGCCGGCGTCCTCTTCGCGCTCGGCAAGTCTGCGCGGCTGGCGGCCTCGGTGCTGGCAGTCATCTCGGCACTGAACGCCTTCGTTGAATGGCGCAGCGCCGACATCAGCAGCAAGGAGGGCCGGGAAGCCCGCCGCAACCAGCTGCTCAAGAACATCACCCTCACCGGCGGTGTGCTGCTCGCCTCCGTCGACACAGCCGGCAAGCCCAGCCTGGTCTGGCGCGCAGAGCACCTCGCTGCCGACGCGCGCAAGACCGCGAGCCACCTCGCCGCGGACGCACGCAAGACCACCGGCAAGAAGCTGCACACCGCCGACAAGGCTGTCCGCAGGGCCGTTGACCACGCGGTGGGGGCATAAGCAGGAATGACAGCATCACCCATGGGCGCGTCCGTTGAAGCCTCCGGCGCTGCTCCGCACTGGCCTGCACCGTTTGCGGAGCAGCCGGTTGACGCCACGGTCCGCGTGCCGGGCTCAAAGTCGCTGACCAACAGGTACCTCGTGCTCGCCGCGCTGGCCGACGGGCCGTCCCGGCTCCGGGCGCCGCTGCATTCCCGAGACTCAGCCCTGATGATCGCAGCCCTGCGCCAGCTGGGAGCGGACATCCGGGAAGTGCCGGGCGACGGCGCGTTCGGCCCGGACCTGGAGGTGACGCCTGTTCCGGCCAACTCCGGCGGTGACGACGTCGACATTGACTGCGGTCTTGCCGGAACCGTCATGAGGTTTGTTCCGCCGATGGCGGCACTGCGCAGCGGCGCCACCATTTTCGACGGCGATCCGCACGCCCGGGAGCGTCCAATGGGGACCATCATCGAGGCGCTTACTGGCCTCGGCGTAACCGTCAGCGGAGAGGACGGCGGAACGCCCGCTTCGCTGCCGTTCCGCGTTGAAGGAACGGGGGAGGTCCGCGGCGGGCACCTTGTCATTGACGCCAGCGCGTCCTCGCAGTTCGTCTCCGCCCTGTTGCTGGTGGGGGCACGGTTCATGGACGGCCTGCATCTGGAACACTCCGGCAGCACCGTACCGAGCCTGGACCATATCAACATGACCGTCGCCGTGCTGCGCGGGGCAGGCGTGGCGGTGGATGACTCCACGCCCAACCACTGGATTGTCAGCCCCGGCCCGATCCGTGCGTTCGACCAGCGCATCGAACAGGACCTGTCCAACGCGGGCCCGTTCCTGGCCGCTGCCCTCGCAACAGGCGGCACGGTGCGGATTCCGGACTGGCCCGAACACACCACGCAGGTCGGTGACATGTGGCGCAGCATCCTCAGCGACATGGGTGCTGCCGTGACCCTGCAGGATGGCACCCTGACGGTGACCGGCGGCAGTGAAATCAAAGGCGCGGATTTCGCCGAAACCAGTGAGCTGGCACCCACCGTCGCGGCACTGTGCGCGCTGGCCTCCGGCCCTTCGCGGCTGAGCGGCATCGCCCATCTCCGGGGACACGAGACGGACCGGCTCGCCGCGCTTGTCAAGGAGATCAACCGCCTCGGCGGCGATGCCGAGGAAACCGCCGACGGCCTCATCATCCGGCCATCGGAACTGCACGCCGGCGTCGTGCACAGCTACGCCGACCACCGGATGGCCACCGCCGGAGCCATTCTCGGCCTGGCGGTCAGGGGCGTGGAAGTGCAGGACATCGCCACGACGTCCAAGACCATGCCGGACTTCCCCCAGCTGTGGGCGGACATGCTCGGGCAGCGGACCGGCGCCGTGACCAACACCGCGGGGACCACCGGTGGCACGCAGCACTGATTCCTGGGATGAATCCGACGTCCGGATCCGGCCGAACAAAAAAGGTTCCCGCCCCCGGACGAAGGACCGCCCCAGCCATGAGGATGCCGTCACCGGGCGGATTATCACCGTCGACCGGGGCCGTTACACAGCAGTCGTAGGCGAGGATTCCGGGCACGAGCGGACGGTCATCGCCGCCCGCGCCCGGGAACTGCGCCGCTCCCCCGTGGTGGCCGGCGACTTCGTGTCCCTCGTGGGCGATGTCTCCGGCGCGCCGGACACCCTGGCCCGGCTCGTGAAAATCCAGGACCGCAAGACCCTGCTGCGCCGCAGCGCCGATGACACCGATCCGGTGGAACGCGCTGTTGTTGCCAACGCGGACCAGCTGGTGGTGGTGGTTGCTGCCGCGAACCCGGAACCCCGCACCGGCTTCATCGACCGGGCGCTGGTGGCAGCCTACGACGCCGGGATCGAACCACTGCTGCTGGTCACCAAGGCGGACGTCAAAGACCCCACCGAGCTGCTGGACAACTACCGCCACCTCGACTTTCCGGTCATCATCAGCCGCACGGCTGACTCGGAAGCATCCGGCATCGACGCCCGGTCCGACGACGGCCTCTCCGCCCGGCTCGATGTTGCCGCAGTGTCCGAACTCCGCGCCCATCTGGACGGCAAGGTGACTGTGATGCTGGGCCATTCCGGGGTCGGAAAATCCACCATGGTCAATGCGCTGACGGGGGCCGAACGTGCCACCGGCGGCGTCAACGCCGTGACAGGCCGCGGCCGGCACACGTCGTCGTCGGCCCTCGCGCTCAAGCTCGCTGACGCCCCGGCCGGGAGCTGGATCATCGACACGCCGGGCATCCGCTCGTTCGGGCTGGCCCACGTCGACCCGGACCGCATCCTGCGCTCCTTCCCCGACCTTGAGCCGGGCACCGAAGCCTGCGAACGCGGCTGCAAGCACGACGCCACCGCCGTCAACTGCGGCGTGGATGCCTGGGTCGCGGCAGGTCATGCCGGCCCCACCGGAGCAGCCAGGCTGGCGTCCCTGCGCCGCCTGCTGGGCACCGACCCGCGCATGGAGGCCCAGGAAACCAAGGAACTCGGCAGCGTCGGCTAGCCTTCCCCGGCGCAGCCCGGCCGCCGCCTCCCCGCCCCGCCGGGCCTTTGAGGGTAGTTTGGAACCATGACCCAACCCGCTTCAACGTACAACGATGACCTGCGTCTGGCCCATGTGCTGGCCGATTCCGTGGACGACCAGACCATGAGCCGGTTCAAGGCGCTGGACCTCCAGATCGAGACGAAGCCGGATCTGACGCCGGTCACCGATGCGGACAAGGCCGCCGAGGAGTCCATCCGCGGCCAGCTGTCCCGCTCCCGTCCCCGCGACGCCGTGCTCGGTGAGGAGTTCGGAAGTTCCGGCCACGGTTCCCGCCGCTGGATCATCGACCCCATCGACGGCACCAAGAACTTTGTCCGCGGGGTGCCGGTTTGGGCCACCCTGATCGCCCTCGTCGACGAGGGCGAACCCGTGGTGGGCGTGGTCAGCGCCCCTGCGCTGGGCAAGCGCTGGTGGGCCGCCAAGGGCGCCGGCGCCTACTCGGGCCGTTCCCTCGCCGCCGCCACGAGGCTCAAGGTATCCAACGTGTCCAGCCTCGCCGACGCCTCGCTGTCCTACTCCAGCCTCGGGGGCTGGAAGGACCGCGGCAATCTCGATGAGTTCCTCCAGCTCACCGAGGATGTGTGGCGCACCCGCGCTTTCGGTGATTTCTGGTCCTACTGCATGGTGGCAGAAGGCGCGGTGGACATCGCCTGCGAACCGGAGCTGAACCTCTATGACATGGCGGCACTGGTGCCGATCGTGACGGAGGCAGGCGGCCGTTTCACCTCCCTCGAAGGCACCGACGGCCCGTTCGGCGGCAACGCGCTGGCGACAAATTCGATTCTGCACTCCGAAGTCCTCAAGCGCCTGAACCCGCAGCTGGACGATTTGTTCTAGTTCCTTTCTCCTCCCCCGGCGCCTCGGCGCTGAATATTACGACGGCGGGCGCCCCCTTTTGGTGGCGCCCGGCGTCGTTTATTCGGCCGTAACCCCGATATCCGGGATGCGTAATAATCCGCTTAACATTCCTGTCCGGCTTTTTCATCGCCCGTCCCGATGTCCTAGTCTCGTAACAGGTCACGAGTGCCAGCGCTAAACCCCGGTTAGCTGGCCGGCAACCCTCCATTCGCGGTGGGGTGCCCCGGGTGACGACCAGGCCGATCCGGAACGGACCCGGCAAGCGCGGATCCCCGTCACACGGGGTCCTTTCTCAGTGAGGTCCCATGACGACTGCAATCATCTCTTCCACCACCGACGCTGGCGTGCTGGACGGCCGATTTGCCGCCGCCGGCCGTCCCCTGGCTGCCGTTACCGGCGCAGAAATCCAGGCCCCGCTGATCCAGGGCGGCCACGTCCGCTACGCCAACCTCGATTACGGCGCCTCCGCGCCCGCACTGTCGGTGGTTTCTGCGTACCTCAACGAAATCCTGCCGTACTACGCCAGCGTGCACCGCGGCGCCGGCTATGCCTCGCAGATCAGCACGTCCGTGTACGAGAACTCGCGGAGCATCGTGCGGGAATTCGTGGGCGGCCGCGCCGATGACGCCGTCATCTTCACCCGGAACACCACCGACTCCCTCAACCTCCTGGCCGGTTGCCTGCCCGTGGAGGACCACCACCACACCGGTGAAGTCCTGTACCTGGACATCGAACACCACGCCAACCTGCTGCCGTGGCAGGGCGTGCCGCACCGCAGCGTCGTGGCCTCGGACACCCTGGAAGCCACCATCAGCAGCCTGCGCACCGAACTTGAGCACGGCGATGTCAGCCTCCTTGCCGTGACCGGTGCCTCCAACGTCACCGGCGAAATCCTTCCCATCCGGCGCCTCGCTGCGCTGGCCCATGAATACGGCGCCCGGATCGTGGTGGACGCCGCCCAGCTGGCGCCGCACCGCCGAATCAACATCGCCGCGGACGACGTCGATTACCTCGCCTTCTCCGGCCACAAGCTCTACGCCCCCTTCGGGGCCGGCGTCCTGATCGGCCGCCCCGACTGGCTCGACGCCGGCACCCCCCACCTCGCCGGCGGCGGCGCCGTGAGCGAGGCCAGGCTCGACGGCGTCAGCTGGGCCACCGGCCCCGCGCGCCACGAGGGCGGCTCACCCAACGTGCTCGGCGCTGCCACCCTGGCCCGGGCAACCCAGGTCATCGCAGCCCTTGATCCGCAGCACTGGCACGCCCACGAGGCCGCCATCCGGTCCTTCCTCGTCGAGGGGCTGCGCAAGATCGACGGGGTCACTGTCCACCAGATCTTCGAGGACAGCGACCCGGACGATGCCATTGGGGTGGTCAACTTCTCCGTGGAGGGTTACGACGCCGGCCTGGTGGCCGCCTACCTGTCGGCCGAACACGGCGTGGGCCTGCGCGACGGCCGCTTCTGCGCGCACCCGCTGCTGAAGCGCCTCGGCCTGCCGTCCGGTTCCCTGCGCGCCAGCTTCGGCGTGGGATCACGGCTCGAGGACGTCCAGCGGCTGCTCGCCGGCATCGAGGAGCTCCGCCGCTCCGGCCTCGGCTGGGACTACGTGGTGGACGCCGGGCGCTGGGTTCCGGCGAACGACACCCGCACCTACCCCGAGTGGGCGCCCAACACTCCCGGCACCGCCGGCGCCGCACCCTGCACACAGGACTGATCTCCACCCCGCCTGCTGCGGCCGGGGTCCCCGTACGGTAAATTCGAAAGGTAATTTTCGACGTCGGGCTAAGGAGACTGTGCGTGGCACGGGGCGGTCCCAAACTTCATCACGGACGGCGGCTGGAGCTTGGGCAGAGCTTCCAGGACGGTGGCGAGCACTACCACCGCGTCCGTCCCGGCTACCCTGGCGATTCCGCGGACTGGCTCATTCCAGCCGGGGCCCGCACTGCTGCCGACATCGGCGCCGGAACCGGTAAATTCACGGCATTGCTGGTGGAACGCGGGCTGAACGTCAGTGCCGTGGACCCTTCCGTGGACATGCTGGAGCAGCTCAGCCGTACCTTTCCCGGGGTTCAAGCCCTGGAAGGAACCGCGGAGGAGACCGGACTGCCTGAGGCGTCGTTCGACGTCGTCAGTGTTGCCCAGGCGTGGCACTGGTGCGACCCGCTGCGGGCCAGCACCGAGATCTCCCGGATCCTCAGGCCCCACGGGGTGCTGGGCCTGATCTGGAACCAGCTGGACACGTCAGTGCCATGGGTGCACCGGCTGTCCCGCATCATGCACGCCGGTGACGTCCACAAACCCGATTTCCGCCCCAAAATCGGCCCGGAATTCACGTCCCTGGAGAGCCATTTAACGCGCTGGGAAGATACCGTTACCCCGGCCGACATCCTCGAACTGGCCAAGTCCCGCAGCTACTACCTCGCGGCCAACGACGCCACCCGCGCCAAGGTGGCCGGCAACCTGGCCTGGTACCTGCACGAGCACCTGGGGCATGCCGAGGGCGAACTGCTGCAACTCCCCTACCTCACCCAGACCTGGCGGGCTGTCAGGGCGGAGAGCCGTGGTGGCAGCAGGTAGGCTTGAAGCTGTGAAGACCAGTACGCCCTCCTCCTCGATCGAGGATTACGTTAAGGTCATCTATTCCTTCACGGAATGGCAGGACAAGCCCATCACCTCCACCCAGCTTGCACAGCGCCTCGGGGTGGCCAATTCCTCGGTCTCCGAGATGGTGCGCAAGCTCAAGGACCAGGGCCTGGTCCTCCACAAGCCCTACAGCGCCATCACGCTCACGCCCCAGGGCGTCCGGCTTGCCCTCTCCATGGTCCGGCGGCATCGGCTCATTGAGACCTACCTGGTCAAGGACCTGGGATACAGCTGGGACGAAGTCCACGACGAGGCCGAACAGCTGGAACACGCGGTCTCGGGCACGTTCATTGAGAGGCTGGCAGCCCGGCTGGGCAACCCGTCACGGGACCCGCACGGCGATCCCATCCCCGCGGCTGACGGAACCGTCCGGATGCCGTCGGCCCACCGGATGATCGAGCTCGACGACGGCCACACCGGCAGGATCACCCGGATCAGCGATGAGAACCCGGAGCTGCTGCGCTACCTCGCCGCCGAAAAGATCAGCCTCGACGCCGACGTCGAGGTGCGCGGCCGCAAGCCCTTCGGCGGTGCGCTCGTGGTCCGCATCGGCTCCCCCGGGACCAGCCGCGACGTTGACCTCGCCGACGAAGTGGCCTCCGCGCTGTGGATCCACAGCGACTCCGCGCATCCCGGCTGCCGCATGGCCGGCCTGTAGGCGCAGGTGCGCGCTCCCCAGGCCGGTCGCACCGGCGCCGCCCACAAGACGGGCTCCGGCTACGGTTGGCGGGTCTGGACTGCGGTGGCCGCCGGCGGGCTGCTGGGCACGGAGCTCCGGTACGTGCTCGGACTGCTGTTCCCGGACCAGCCGGGAGAATTGCCGTGGGCCACGCTCGGCATCAACATCGTTGGCAGCTTCGTGCTGGCTGCCCTCACCACCATCTGGATCGCGCGGCCGCAGACCGCGTTCTGGCTCCGTGCGGCGATCGGGCCGGGCGTGCTGGGCTCTTTCACCACCTTTTCCGCCGTCGTATTTTCCGCGGACCAGCTGACCCGATTCGGGCTCCCCGCCGTGGGATTTCTCTATCTGGGGCTGTCCGTCCTGCTGGGGCTGGCGGCGGCCGCCGCCGGGTGGCGGACCGGCAGGGTGCTGGGTGCTCCCGGTAGCTTCGACGGCACTGGTGCGGTGAGCCCGTGACGGCGCTCCTCGTGGGCCTCTTCGGCATCGCCGGGGCCCTCACCAGGTTCGCCGTGGATGGCTGGCTGGCCGGGCTCCCGTCGCCGCGGCGGCACTGGCCCTGGGCTACCCTGCTGGTCAACGTGGCCGGCTCGTTCGTGATCGGGCTATCCGTGGGCGTCACTGCGGTTTTCGGCCCTGAATGGCACTCTGCCCTGGCCACCGGGTTCGCCGGCGGCCTGACCACTTTCAGCTCCTGGACCACTGCCACGGTGCGGCTGGCCAGTGAACGGCGCTACCTCGCCGCCGCCGCCAACATCCTCGCCAACCTGCTGCTGGGGCTGGCTGCGGCCGCGGCGGGGCTTGCCATTAGCGGCGGCTAGCCGGATTAGCGGGGGCTAGCCGGATTAGCGGGGGCTAGCCGGATTAGCGGGGCTAACCGGCACCGGGTTGCGGATTCCGACGGCGGAGCAGACCCCACCCAGCAACAGCAGCGCCGCCGTAGCCAGCAGCGCACGGTGCAGGCCCGGCGTCGTCAGCTCGGGACCGACAATGAAGCCCGCAAACGCGATGCAGACCAGGCCGGCGATTCGTGAGACCGCATTGTTCACCGCGGAGCCCACGCCCGCCTGCTTCTCAGGCACGGATCCCAGGATGGCCGCCGTCAGGGGTGCCACCGTCATGGACAGGCCGAGGCCGAAAACCACCTGCCCGGGCAGGATCTGGGTCCAGTAGTTCAGGGAGCCGCCAACGGACAGAGTGAGCAGGAAACCGGCCGCACACAGCACCGGCCCGGCAGTCATGAACCACCGCGGCCCGTACTTGCCGGCGAGGCCCCCGAAGAACGATGCCAGCAGCATCAGGATCACCGTGGAGGGCAGCAGAGCCAGGCCGGCGGTGGTCGCCTTCATGCCGCCCACCTGCTGGATGTAGATGCCCAGTGCAAAAAACCCGAGGGAAAACCCGCCGTAGATCGCGGCGGTGGCGATGTTGCCCCAGCCGAAGTTGCGCACCGTGAACATGCGCAGGGGCAGGAGCGGCGCGGCCGACCGCGATTCATGGACGAGGAAAAGCACCGTGGCGACGAGACCTGCGGCCAGCGGCAGCCAGACCTGCGGGCTGCCCCACCCCGCGCTCCCCTGCTCGATCAGACCATAGACCGGTCCGCCAAGCGCAACGACCGCCAGGAGTGCCCCGGCAATGTCGATGCCGGCAGAGCTGGTGGCAGCATCCGCCTTCCGCAGCTTGGCCAGGACAGGCCAGATGGCGGCCGCCGGCAGGACGTTGACGAAGAAGATGACCCGCCACGAGAGCAGGTCCACCGATACGCCCCCAATCAAAGGGGCCACGACGGCGGCGGCGCTTGTCCACGCCGACCATTTACCGATGGCCGACCCCTGCGCGGCACTGTCGAAGTGGCTGACGATCAGCGCCAGCGAGCTGGGCACCAGGAGTGCTCCCGCCACTCTCTGCAGCCCCCGGCTGACGACCAGAATTTCCCCGGTCCACGCTGCCCCGCAGAGGATCGAGGTGAGGGCAAAGCCGCCCAGCCCCCACTGCAGCACACGCACCCGCCCGAAGTGGTCCGACAGCGAGCCTGCCGCCAGGATGAGAGCGCCCAGCGTCAGGAGGTAGGCATCCACCACCCACTGCTGGATGCGCAGCCCGCCACCGAGTTCCCTGCCGATGGCGGGCAGCGCCAGACTGACGACGAAGCTGTCGAGGATCGCCATGAAGGACGCCACTATCGCGACCGTCAGTACCTGTCGCTGGAGGCGTGTGGGCGCGGTGGTCTGGCTGGCATCGCTCATGACTTACCGTATCGTGGACTGGATGATCAGCAGACGTGATGCGGCAATTGCCCTGGATGTACCACTGGAAATGGCGCAGCGCCACGGCATTCCCAAGCTTCTGACGGAAGCCGAGCTGGGCGAGCTGCTGGACAATCCCCCCGCCTGGCTCGTCCAGTCCCGCGCCAACCGGACAGGGAAAAGGCCGGTGTGGGTGCATCTCGTCTGCGCGGTCTGTGGTTACGAGGAGGCGGCCCGGCCAAAGAAGTGGTGGCCCGAGTTCACGTATGTCGTTTGCGACCATCACCGGCCCTCCGAAGTTCCCCGGCCGGCGCCCGGGTTCATACGGAGCGAGTTCGACGGCGTGGGCACCAGGTTCGTGGGAATCGCCGACGTCGCTGGCTGACGCGGGAGTCGCTGGCTGACGGGTGGCCTGTGCAGGGGGCGAAGCCGGGCAGTTACATTTGGGCTGGAACAGGCGTAATTTACGTAGGGAGGGGCACCCTCCTGCCCCTCAGACGAGGGAGCACGCCATGCCGGACAAGTCGCCGCACCAGCAGCAGCAGCACAAAAAAGCAGCCAAGACCATCAAGCAGAAACGCGCGGACAAGAAGGCCAAGGCCCCCATCGAAGGAGCCCCGGACCCTGTGGCGCATCTGAAGAAACGCTGATTGCCGGAAAACACAGACAACGGGGTGGCCAGGGAACTCCTGGCCACCCCGTTGTTTGTGTCCGGTTCCTGTACCTATCCCCAGTCCGCCATTTCCCCCGGAACCGCTGACACGTCGGTCAGGTGCCCGTCGCGAAGGACGGATATGTTCATCGGGACGCCGATGGCCTCGGCAAAAAGCAGTTTCTGCAGGCTCTCGGCATTGCTGACAGCACGGGAGCCTACCCGCAGCAGCACATCGCCGGTCC
This sequence comes from Arthrobacter globiformis, assembly GCF_030817195.1. Taxonomy (NCBI): domain Bacteria; kingdom Bacillati; phylum Actinomycetota; class Actinomycetes; order Micrococcales; family Micrococcaceae; genus Arthrobacter; species Arthrobacter globiformis. Next base: position 3,819,138 of record NZ_JAUSYZ010000001.1, read on the forward strand.
GCAGACCTGCCTGCTCCGCAGGGGAAGCGGGCAGGACCTCCACCACGCGCAGCCCCTCCCTCTGGCCGGTGCGGACCACCTCGCTCGCACCCAGACGGATCGGCGTGCTGACCACGCCGAGATAGGCGCGCCGGACCCGGCCGTCCGACAGGAGCGCGGAGATGATCCGGCGCGACGTGCTGTTGATGGGAACGGCCAGCCCCAGCCCGGCACCGGCCACCGCGGTGTTGATTCCCACGATCCGGCTTCGTGAGTCAGCCAGTGCCCCGCCGGAACTGCCGGCATTCAAGGCGGCGTCGGTCTGGATGACATCCTCAATGACCCTGCGGTTGCGTCCGGCCCAGACCGGGATGGCGCGCCCCAGACCGCTGACCACACCTGCCGTCACCGAGCCCGACAGTCCCAGCGGGTTCCCGACCGCTATCACCAGCTGCCCCACCTGCAGAGACTCCGCATCACCGAACTCCGCCGGCGCGACATGCGGGGCGCGGCCCCGGACCACAGCGAGATCGGACAACGGATCCGCGCCCACCACCTCAAGATCAGTACCGGAGCCGTCACCGAAGACGGCACGTCCTTTCTGAGTCCCGGCCACCACGTGGGCGTTGGTCAGCAGGTAGCCATCCTCGGTGAAAAGGACCGCGGATCCCGCGCCGACCCGGAACCGTCCGTTGCGCCGGTTCCCCGTCATCTCAATGGCGGCCACATGGGGTGTGACCGTCCTGGCCACCCTGATAACGGTCTCCGAATAGGAGTCGAGAGCCGCGCCGTCGTCGACGGGACCCGGTTCGTTTGCAGCCGCCGTGGACATGGCTTGCCTCCCTACCGCTGGGTTTGGAATCGCTGGATTCGTGATACCTGTCACAACCCCGCCGGCAGGGCGGGTAGTCCCGTGCGGGCTACGCCGTGGGTGAACAGCGACGGTTGCAGCCGGCCGGGTCAGCAGCTTAAACAAAGAACGCCCGGACCGAGGTCCGGGCGTTCCCCGTCAGGTAACGGGATTTGGTGGAGATGGGGGGAATTGAACCCCCGTCCGATGTCGTGTTGTCAGGGCTTCTCCGGGCGCAGTTTGCGTCGGATTTTCTCGGCCCCAGCCGTCCTGCAAACAGGCGGCTGATCCGGGCCCAGTCATCTAAGAGTCCCGTTTACTCCGATGACGGGAGCAAACAGCAGTGGCTATCTAAATGACGCCAGGATCCGGGGCGATAGCATCCCCGGGCTGACGGACTGAACTACTGCTTAGGCAGCGAGTTCGAAGTCAGTGCGCTTAGATTCGGCACTTATTGGTTTGCAGACAGCGTTTACGAGATAATTCTGCATCCTCGGCCCGCTTCACCTGTCGCGACTAACATCGTCGAAACCGATCATCCCCGTATTTTGTTACCAAACCGGCCAGGCGCAGGTTCAGAACCTCATCCTTGCCGGACTACCAATCATAACGCATCGGGACGCCAATTCATTCCAGCCGGTGCACCGCGCGTCGGCCGTGCAGCCCTAGCGCCGGTTGCGTTCCCGCATGACGCGGAGGGCCTCGCGCTTGTCCTGCTGTTCGCGAAGGGTCTGGCGCTTGTCGTAGTCCTTCTTACCGCGCGCGATGCCGATTTCCACCTTGGCCCGGCCGTCCACGAAATACAGCTGCAGCGGCACAATGGTGAAGCCCGACTCGCGGATCTTGTGCGAAATCTTGATGAGCTCCTCGCGGTGCAGCAGGAGTTTCCGCCGCCGGCGAGCTGCATGGTTGGTCCAGCTGCCCTGGTTGTACTCAGGGATGTGGATGCCTTCCATCCAGAGCTCGTCGTTGTAGAACGTGCAGAACCCGTCGACCATGGACGCGTGGCCTTCGCGGAGGGACTTCACCTCCGTCCCCATGAGCGCGATGCCCGCCTCGTAGGTGTCCATGACGTGGTAGTCGTGCCGGGCCTTCCGGTTGGTGGCCACGACTTTACGGCCACTTTCTTTGGGCACGGTTCAACTCCTCAGTTCTCGGTACTGGCTGTTCCGGCGGCACCGGAACAAAGTCTTACTATTCTACGGCAGGTGCGCCGGCTGGCCCGCGTCGCCAGGCAGCCGGCGCCCCACGTCAGAGCAGGCGCATCGGGTCAACCGCTTCGCCGTTCAGCCAGGTCTCAAAGTGCGAGTGGCAGCCCGTGGAGTTTCCGGTGGTACCTGAGTAGGCGATGAGCTGCCCCTGGCTGACCTGCTGGCCGACGGAGACCACCACGCTGGTGTTGTGGTAGTAGATCGTGGTCAGCGAGTTGCCCTGGACCACGCCGTGCGAGATTTTGACGTTGTTTCCGCCGCCGTCGTCCGCCCAGCCGGCTGAGAAAACGGTCCCGGCTGCGGCCGCGTACACCGGCGTGCCGCAGGCGGCGCCGAAGTCTATGCCCGTGTGCATGTAGCCGCCCGTGCCGTAGAAGTCGATGGTGCCGGGCGGCGTCGCACGCCATCCAAACCCGGAGGTGATGGGCACGCTGTCCGGGAACGGGTGGCGGAGGCCAAAGGCCGACGGCGGCCCTGCCACGGGCGGCACGTAAGGCTTTGGTTCTTCACCTTTGGCCTTCGCTGCCGCGGCGGCAGCGGCGGCGATCCGGCGCTGCTCGGCGAGCCACGCCTCGCGCAGCTTGCGGTCACGCTCAACGATTTCGGCAGCGACGGCGTCCTGGCGTGCCTTGACGGCTGCCAGCTTCTTCTTGATTCCGGGCTTGGCGGCCTCGAGTTGGTTGTTCAGGCGGGTGGTGTCGGCGATGAGCTTGTCCACCTTGGCTTTCTTGGCGGCGGCCTCGTCGCGGGCGGCTTTCTCCTTGGCAAGCGCCGCGTCAGCCTTCGCCTTGAGGTCCTTGATCTCGGCTTCGACTGCCTGCAGCCGGGCCTGCGAGTTCACGTTGGTGGCGTTCTGCTGGGTGAGCTTGTCCATCGCGGAGTTCTGGCTGCGCAGCGCCTGGTCGGCCAGGTCCATCGTCTCTGTGAGGCTGCCGGTGTTGTTGGAACCGAAGAAGAGGGTGAGGTCCGAGGGCACGCCGCCGGACTTGTAGGCCTGGGTGGCGATCTGGCCGATCAGTTTCTTCGTGCTGGCGATCTTCTGCTTGTCCGCATCCAACTGCTGGGTGATCTTGGCCTTGTTCTGCTGCGCGAGATCCACCCTGGCCGCGAGGGCTTCCACTTCCTTGACGGCACTCGCCACGCGGCCCTGGGCCTCGAGCAGCGCCTGCTGCGCGGCCGGAAGCTGTCCGCGGTAGATCACGAGGTCCCCGGCCGCCTTGGAAATTTTTGCATCGACGAATTCGAGCGACTGCTGGACCCGGACGGCTTCGGCCTTCAGGGCGGCCTGCTGGTCCTCAAGGTCGTCCGCGAAGGCGGCTGGCGCTGACGCACCCAGGCTCGCGGCTAGCATGAGTGCCACTGCGGCACTGAGAATCCTGCGCTGGCGCCCCGCCGGGCTCTTTCGAATGGGCCTGCCGGAACTCGTCATGGGCATTCCTTCGGTGAGCATGGCCTACACCCTCAAGTATCGGCGGAGCGTGAGCAGAGATGAAGTGCCCGCCAGAACAACACCCAGCCCCACCAGGGCCGGGGCGAGGAGCAGGGTCTGTGCCGGCGAGATGAACGCTGTGTCCGGATATTGCTTGGACAGGTACTCGCCCAGGAAGAAGTGGGCCACGGCCCACAGCGTTCCGGACGCGAGGGCCGCGCCGATGACCGCGGCGATTACGCCTTCGAGGATGAAGGGCAGCTGGATCACTGTCTTTGACGCTCCCACGAGCCGCATGATCCCGGTTTCCCGGCGCCGGCTGAACGCCGAGAGCCGGATCGTGGTGGCGATGAGCAGGATAGCGCACACCGTCATCACTCCGGCGATGATCACCGCGACGAGGGACGCCGCGTTCATCACGGAGAAGAGCCGCTCCAGGACCTGCCTCTGGTCGATGACGGTTTCCACGCCCGGCTGCGAGGCGAAAGTCTCGCTGATGATCTGGTACTTCTCGGGGTCCTTCATGTTGATCCGGAATGAGGCGGGAAGCTGGTCCGGCGTGACCGAATCGACGATGGGAGAGTTCGAGAACTGCTCCTTGAAGTGCTTGTAGGCGTCGTCCTTGGACTCGAACTGGAAGTCGTTGATGTACTGGGCGACTGCGGGCGATTCCAGCAGGGTCCGCACGTTGTCCTGCTGTTCGGCCGTCACCGGACCCGAGGCGCAGCCGGCCGCCGTCGACCCTTCCCCGCAAAGGAAGATGGCCACCTGGACCTTGTCGTACCAGTAGCCCTTCATCTGGTTGATCTGGAGTTGGAGCATCCCCGCCGCACCCACGAAGGTCAGGGACACGAAGGTGACCAGGATGACGGAGACGACCATCGACAGGTTGCGTCGCAGGCCGCCGCCGATCTCGCCGAGGATGAACTGGAGCCTCACCGCCGGCCCTCCCCTGCCTGGTCGCGGACTGCCTGGTCGTCGCGTCCGCTGGCGTCCTTAAGCCTGCGGGACTGGCCGACGACGGGGATCATCGACGTGTAGAGGGCCTTGGCTTCGTCGCGGATGACCTTGCCGTTCTTGAGCTCCACCACTCGCTTGCGCATCTCGTTCACGATGTCGTCGTCGTGAGTGGCCATGACCACGGTGGTGCCGTTCTGGTTGATCTTGTCCAGCACTCCCATGATGCCCATGGACGTGGTGGGGTCCAGGTTGCCGGTGGGCTCGTCGGCCAGCAGGATGCCGGGGCGGTTGACCACGGCGCGGGCAATGGCAACGCGCTGCTGCTCACCGCCGGAGAGCTCGTGGGGCATGCGCTTCTCCTTGCCCTCCAGGCCTACGGTCTTGAGCACCTCAGGGACAGTGTCGCGGATGACGCTGCGGCTCTTGCCGATGACCTGCATGGCAAAGGCGACGTTGGCAAAGACGTTTTTCTGGGGCAGCAGGCGGAAGTCCTGGAACACCACGCCGATTCCGCGGCGCAGGCGGGGCACGCGCCAGCTGGAGATGTTGGCTACGTTCTGGCCGGCGACGTAGACCGTGCCGGAGGTGGCGCGGTCTTCCTTGAGGACCAGGCGCAGGAACGTGGACTTGCCGGATCCTGACGCGCCGACGAGGAAGGCGAATTCACCACGGTCAATTTCAAGGCTGACAGAATCCAGGGCGGGCCTGGCCTTCTGGTCATAGACCTTGGTGACATTTTCGAAACGGATCATGACCCTAAAACCCTGCAGGACACGGCTTTAAGGGCATGGTCTGCAACCGGTGCGGGGGCTTTCGCTAGGGGGAAGTAGAGCTCCGGCCTCTCGACTATACGCACGGGCTGCCATGCTCAGGCGGGAGTCAGGGGGCGTGTCGCGGGATTGGTCCCTTGCCCCTGGCGCGTCTAGCGTTCGGCGTTGCGGTTGTCGGTGCGCCAGCGGATCCCGGCTTCGATGAAGTCGTCAATGGCGCCGTCCAACACGGCGGAGGTGTTTCCCACCTCGTGCTCGGTGCGGAGGTCCTTGACCATCTGGTAAGGGTTCAGGACGTAGGAGCGCATCTGGTCGCCCCAGGACGCCTTGACGTCGCCGGCGAAGGCCTTCTTCTCGGCGTCTTCCTGCTCCTTCTTGAGCAGCAGGAGCCTCGACTGGAGGACCCTCATCGCGGCGGCGCGGTTCTGCAGCTGCGATTTCTCGTTCTGCATGGACACCACTGTGCCGGTGGGTATGTGCGTCAGGCGGACGGCGGAGTCGGTGGTGTTGACTGACTGGCCGCCGGGGCCGGACGAGCGGAAGACGTCCACGCGGATTTCGTTGTCCGGGATGTCAATGGAGTCTGTCTGTTCGATCAGTGGAATGACTTCCACTGCAGCGAAGGACGTCTGCCGGCGCCCCTGGTTGTCGAACGGGCTGATCCTGACCAGCCGGTGTGTTCCCGCCTCGACGCTGAGCGTGCCGAACGCGTACGGTGCATTGACCTCGAAGGTGGCGGACTTGAGGCCCGCTTCTTCCGCGTAGGAGGTGTCCATAACGGTGGTCGGGTAGCCATGGCGTTCCGCCCACCGGAGGTACATGCGCAGCAGCATCTCGGCAAAGTCCGCGGCATCGACGCCGCCGGCACCGGAGCGGATGGTGACCACGGCCTCACGCTCGTCGTACTCGCCGGAGAGCAGGGTGACGACTTCAAGGTCCTTCAGAGACTTGCGGATGGACTCCAGCTCCGCCTCCGCCTCTCCCATGGAGTCGGCGTCGCCCTCGTCCTGGCCGAGCTCCACCAGCACCTCAAGGTCATCGATGCGGGATGCCAGGGTGTTGAGCCGCTCCAGTTCGGACTGCCGGTGCGACAGCCGTGAGGTGATGACCTGCGCAGCCGCAGGGTCATCCCAGAGGTCCGGCTCGCCGGCACGCTCGCTCAGTTCTGCGATCTCTTCCTTGAGCGCCTCGACATCGGTGACATTTTCGATGGAGGTATAGGTGCCGCGCAGCGCGCGGATTTCTGCAGCAAAATCAATTTGAGCCATGGTTGTTTAAGCGTACGCTATCCGCCCTCACCAGCTGCGCCGATGGCAGGTGCGGCGACCGGCCGGACGGGGGCAGCGGCGACTCGGGGCGCCGGCGGACTCGGCTAGCGGGTCAGCCGCGAGCGTGCGGTGGATGAAGCTGCAATGGTGATGCCGTCCGGGATGAGGAAATTGACCACCGGAGGGTGCACGGTGGCGCTGAGAACCACGACGGCGGTGGACCCGTCGGGCGTACCCGTTCCGGCTGCGACGGCCAGCCCGGCGACCCGCCCGAAGGCGCCGTTGCGGCTGAGATAGTCGGACGCGACGTTCCGGACCCTGTCACCGTTCAGCAGGGCCGAGTGAGTGCCGCCGGCCGTTTCGACCTGGCCGAGCGTGTAGGAGTCGGCTGCGGCCACCGAGGCGCCGTCCGCGAGCGACAGGAGTTTCTTGTGCTCGATGTAGAGGCTGGAGGCCGCCATCACCACGGTGCTGACCAGCAGGGCCAGCATGACGAATCCGATGATGAGGACTGTCATTTGCCCGGCCTCATCACGAGCCGCTCGCGCTGATCGGATGGGGGTGCGGCCAGCTGCAGGAAGCATCAACGGAACCTGCCCACGACCTGGGTGGCCGAAGCGCTCAGCTGGCCGGCGTTGAGCCGAAGTGCTTCCCCAAATGGCACGAAAGGCAGCGGCACGGTGAGCCGTACGGTGACGGTGACCGCGGAGCCCGCCGCCATGCAGTCACCGCCGGATTCACAGCGGATCTCAACGCTGGCGTTCCCGGCGGGATGGCCGTAATCGGCAAGGGTCACCATGGTGGCCTGCTCTGCGGCCGCCCGGCCAGACGATGCATCGGGCTGGGTTACGAAGACCTTGGCCGCCTGGTCAGCTGCACCCACCACGGCGAAGGAGCCGCCCTGGATCTGGCCAACCGTGATGATGAAGTAGACCACGGGCACCATGAGAAGCAGTCCAAGGAACGTGAATTCGACGACCGCACTCCCCCGCTGCCCGCCGTCGCCCCCAGTGTTTTCGGGGTCGCGGGCGCGGTCCGGGTCGCACCCTGCGCTTTCCGGGTCGCGGGCGCGGTGGGCGCCGAGAGTGCCGGGGCGCCCACGGCCGTCAAGGCACAGAGCCTCCCGGAGCCTGCCCGCAACGCTGCTGGTGAGGTGCCGCCGCTCGCGGTCAGCCGGTGATCGCGGCATGTCCGGTGACCTCCAGCCCTTCGCGGGGACCAATCAGACCGATGACCGGCAACGGGGCCCTGACAGTCACTTCCAGCGTCCGCAGCCCTTGAAATGTGACTTCGCGCGTTTCGATGTCGCGGGCAAAGTCCGCGTTGAGCGCCGTACCGATGAGCTCGCCGGTGCGGCGCCTGGCGTCGTCCGCGCTGCGGTCGGCGAGGGTCCCGTACCGGGCGCCGGACGCCGCAGCGTCGATGAGTGTGTTCCGGACGTGCAGGATGAGCGCGAGTTGGATGATGGACACGAAAAACATGGTCAGCAGGGCACCCACGAGCACAAAGTCGACCGCAGCAGCGCCGCTCTCGCGCCCGGAGGTGTCCGCGCCGGTCCCGTCCACGGGCTACTTTCCGACCGTGTCCATTGCCTGGTTGAACATGGCTTCCAGGGCAGGACCGGCCAGGGCCAGCAGCGCGGCGACAAGGACCGCCGACATCAGGGTGATCATGACCCAGCCGGGCACATCCCCGCGCTCAGGATGGTCCGCCAACGTCCCGATCTTCCGAGGGCGCGGGACTGCAGCCAAGGAGTGGCCGATCAGGGCCGTCACCGCGGCGACAAGTGCAAGTCCGTGCCTGGCCATGAATGTCATGTGCTTTCCTTTTCTGCGAGTTTGTTTGTTGTAGGGCATGGCCACTGCCGGCGGTTGCCGGAGCAGCGGGGTCAAAAATTCAGGCTGAGTGCCGCTATTCCAGGGAACACGGCAAACACCACTGTCAGGGGCAGCACGCCAAAAACAAGCGGCACCATCATTGCGATTTCCTTCTTGCCGGCGGACTCCATCAGCTCACGCTTGGCCGTATCCCGGACGTCCTGGGCCTGGGCTCTCAGGACTTCGGCCAATGGCGTTCCGCGCTCCACCGCCACGATGATGCCGTCAACAAAGCGGATCAGCGGCCCGAGATCCGTGCGTGCGGAAAACTCCTGAAGCGCCTCCACCAGGGGCTTCCCCGCCCGAGTTTCGGCCAGGACCCGGCTGAATTCCTTGGAGAGCTCGCCCCTGGCTGTCCTGCAGACGCGGTCGAGGGCACCGGTGGCGCTTTCCCCGGCGCCCACCGCGAGCGCAATCATCTCCGCCAAGCTGGGGAACTCTGCCAGCATCCGTTCCTCCCGCCGCCGAATCTGCACGCCCAGCCAGTAATCACGGAAGAGGAAACCGCCGATCCCGCTGCCGACTGAGACCGCCAGGGCCAGGACAGGACTGAACCTCCCGGCCAGGGCTGCCACCACGACGACGCTGACCGCAGCAATGAACGCGGAGAGTGCCCAAAAGAGCTGCTGGGCCCTGAAGTCCAGGGGCGACTTGTCGGTGCGCGCCTGGGCGAGCCTGCGGCTGAGGGCTGCGGAGCCAAGATTGAACCGGGCCAGTTTGGCGGTGGCTTCCCTGATCAGCGGATGGAGTATGCGTTCGAGGGGACCAAACGGAGTGAGGACGTGCTCCTCCGCCCGCAGGAGCCTTGATTCGAGGTTTTGGGACCTGAACTGCGGTTCGATGCGTTCCACGAAACTGACGGACCGCATGAACGGGAGCCGGACAAGGAGCAGCCACAGACCGGCACCGAGGAGTGCGCCGCAGAGTATCGCTGCCGCTGGGACGGTGGTCATGGCAGCAACGGTGGTCATCGCAATACCCGCTCTTCCTCCGGGAGGGCTCCGATTTTCAGCATGACCGCGTAGCACACCAGCGACACCACCAGGCCTCCCAACAGCACGGCCGCTCCAATGGGGGTGTTGTACGCAGCCACGGCCTCCGGGCGGCTGACCAGTAGCAGCATGACAATCCATGGGGCCGCGACTGCCAACCGGGCAGCGTTGACTGTCCACGACTGCCGCGCTTCAAGCTCGCTGCGGGTCCGGGCGCTTTCGCGCAGGAACTCTGCGAGCGTCCCGAGCAGCTTGCCGAGATCGGAGCCGCCCACCTCCCTGGTAAGCCGGAGGGCCTCGATGATGCGGTCGGCTACCGGGTCCGCCAGCCGGTCTTTGAGCCTGTTCAGGGACGCGTCGAATTGACCGCCTGAGCGGTAATCCGAGCCGAAGTCACGGAACACGTGCCGCAGCTCCTCGGGTCCCTTGTCGCCCAGCTGTATCAGTGCCTCCGGCAAAGACAGCCCGGCCCGGATGGCCGACCGCAGGTGATCGACGACGTCGGGCCAGACCCGCCGCAGGACGGCGGTGCGTCGCTTGGCCCGCCATTTGACCACCGCCACCGGAAGCCAGCCACCGAACAGGCCAAAGCAAACGGAAATGGGCCAGGACCTGCTCACGGCGAAAAAGGCCAGGGTCGCAAAGGCGCCAAGGCCCAGGCAGCTGCCGATGAGACCGGCACCGGTGACCTTCTCAATGCCGGCAGACAGCAAGAGGTCATGGAGACGGCTTGTCCGCGGTCCACGTTTGGGGCGCGCGGGCTGGTCCCAGGCCGACCACCAGATGAGGAACAGCCCGGCACCCGTCAGAAGTCCCAGCAGCGCAGCCATCAGCGCGGGTCCAAAAGCGCCGCGACTTCATAACCGGCCCTCGCAAATTTTTCCTCCGCCGGCATGGTGTTGGCCGTCGGCTCCAGCAGGCCGCCGATCATGGAAAAAATCATCGAGGACTCGATAATTCCGTTCTCGACCCGTCTGCCCAGGGAGAGGATTTCGGTCACCTGCCTACGGCCGTTCGCCAAGCGGCTGCAGTGAACCACCAGATCGATGCACGAGGCCACGGTCGGAACCACAAACGCGCTGGAAATGTTGTCGCCGGCGAGCAGCGGGAGCGTGCACATCTTGGTCACGGCGTCGTGCGCTGAATTTGCGTGGACGGTGCACATCCCCGGAAGCCCGCTGTTAAGGGCGATCAGCATGTCGAGGCTCTCTGCTTCCCGGACCTCGCCCACCACCAGGCGGTCAGGCCGCATCCGGAGGGCTTCCTTGACCAGCCGGCGGAGCGGGATTTCTCCTTCGCCTTCCAGATTGGGCTGCCGGCACTGCAGCCCGACAACATCGCGCAGCGGAAACTGCAGTTCGAAGATCTCCTCGACTGTAACGACGCGCTCCCGGCTGCCTATGCTGGCCGCGAGGCAGTTCAGCAGCGTGGTCTTTCCCGCCTGTGTGGCACCTGAGACCAGGATGTTGAGTCCGCTCGCGACGGCGGCGCCCAAGAAGCGCCCGGACTGCGGGGTCAGGGTGCCCAGCTCCACGAGGTGATCCAGCCGCGTTGCCTTCACAACAAATTTGCGGATGTTGACGGCCCAGTGGCGTCTGGTGACATCCGGAATCACCACGTGCAGGCGGGATCCGTCAGGCAGGGCCGCATCCACGAAGGGCGATGAGATGTCCAACCGCCGGCCCGAGCTCTTCAGCATGCGCTCAACCAGGTCCCGGACCTGCTGATCGGTAAGACTCAGTGATGTGAGTTCGGATTCGCCGTTCCGTGCGACATAGATTTCCGTCGGTGCGTTGATCCAGATTTCCTCAATCCCCGGATCATCGAGCAACGGTTGGAGGGCCCCGAACCCGGCCACGGCGTCGAAGACAAACCGCCGTGCTGACTCCAGTGGTCCGAGCGGCGGAAGCGGACCCATAAGGGCGCGCTCGTCATAGTCGGTCACGGCCGCTTCCACGAGCCGCCTGACCTCGGCAGCCTGGTGCAACGGATCGAGACCGCGCCTCCGGATCAGCTCCCGGACTTCATCCTCGACAATGCGTACTGCATCCATGAATTCCCCCGAATGACTGCCGGCCCCAGCGGAGGCAGAACATCTGGGTTAAAGCTAAGGGATTGCTTCCGGCGAATACAGAGAAAAAGGGCAATTGTGGATAACTGAATGTCCGCCGGTCATCTGCCGCGATCTCCCTTATTCGCAGCGGCAGGCGGTTTCGCGATAAAATTGGTCGTTGTGCCTGCCATCCGAACCCTCGAGACGTCCAGGAAGCACCCATCAGCGGTCCGCGAGGCCCCGGCAACAAGCCAGTTCCAGCCAGAGATCCAAGGCCTCCGAGCTGTTGCCGTCCTCCTGGTGGTGCTTTATCACCTCTGGCCAGAGCGCCTCACAGGTGGCTATGTCGGTGTCGACGTTTTCTTCGTCATCTCAGGCTTCCTTATCACTTCCCACATGTACCGCGAAGTCCAGGACGGGTCAGCCCTGGGGCTGACCCGGTTCTGGGCGAGGCGAATCCGAAGGCTGCTTCCGGCATCGCTCCTGGTCCTGCTGGTGTCCCTGGTCGCGGCCTTCCTCTGGATCCCCTCCACGCTATGGGAAGTTGCGGCCCGCCAGGTCGGCGCCAGCGCCCTGTACGTTCAGAACTGGGTCCTGGCCACTGACTCCGTCGACTATTCAGCCCAGCACAATGATGCCTCCGCGGTTCAGCACTACTGGTCACTCTCGGTTGAGGAGCAGTTCTATTTCGTGTGGCCCCTGCTGGTGGCCCTGCTCCTGTACATCGCCCGAAGGCCGGCCGTGGCATCCAAACTGGGTCCGCTGTCTTCCCCTCGGGGCATGATGATCGCCGGTATAGCGCTCGTCGGCGCAACCTCGCTGATCTACTCGGTCGTTCTGACGGCGCAGAGCCCGTCTGTCGCCTACTTTGTTACCCCGACCCGTGTCTGGGAGTTCGCCGCGGGCGGTCTCGCCGCGCTCATTTTCAATGGACGGCAATACTCCGGACGGCTGGCGACAGCTCTCGCCTGGGCCGGAGCCGCCCTGATCGCATATGCTGCCCTGACGTTCGACAGCGCCACCCCGTTCCCTGGCTGGACGGCCATGATTCCGGTGCTTGGCACCGCCTTGGTCTTCATTTGCAGCGGAAATCCCGCCCGGATGACACCCCGCTGGTGGCTCTCGCGCCGCCCGGCGATCTTTTTGGGCGACGTCTCCTACGGCGTATATCTGTGGCACTGGCCGCTGATCGTCGTCCTTCCGTTCGTCCTTCGCCATGACCTGGGGACCCTGGAGAAGCTGCTCATATTGCTGGCCTCCACGTTGCTGGCGTGGATCACAAAACTGACGGTTGAGGATCCGCTGCGGCGCGGCAGGCTGCTGAAAAAATCCCTGCGGGCATACCTGTTCGGCGCCGTAGGCATGGCGCTCACGGTGGCCATGTGCTTCGGGCTGACTTCGGCCGCATATTCAGAGTCAAGCCCGGACCGTTCCGCAGAGCTCGGAGCCTGCTACGGGCCCGGCGCGCTGGAACCGGCCAACGGCTGCGGTCCTGTCATCGGCAGGGAAACGCCCAGTCCTGCGCCCGCCCTGGTCGCCAAGCAGAATACGCAGCCACTGCATCCCGGGTGCCAGGCCGACGCCGTCGGTACCGACATCGTGAGCTGCGACCTTGGTGTCGACGCTTCCCAGGCGAAGGAAACCGTGGCCATCGTCGGCGACTCCCATGCCACTGCCTGGTACCCGGCCCTGGAGACTCTGGCAAAAGATCGCAGCTGGCATATCAAGACCTACACGAAGAGTTCCTGCCCTGTTACGGCGGCCGTCCGGATCCAGGCCTCCGAGAAGACTGACTCAAATCAGCGGGATTGCCTGGCATGGGGTCAAAAGGTCGCCCGGGAGCTGGCCGGCAACAAGTCCGTGAGTACGATCTTCGCGGCATCCTATTCGACCGCGTTTTCCTTCGAATCCCCGGACAATGAGTCGTTCAGGGATCCGGCCGTTGACGGATTCGCAAAGGTGTGGCGCCAGTGGCTCGCCGCGGGAAAAAAGGTCGTGGTGTTCGACGACGTTCCGCGGACAACCGGTGAATACGTTCCGACGTGCCTCGCACGCCAGCAGGACGCTCTCGCCTGCGCAGTTCCAGTGAACAAGGCAATTCCCCCGAACACCGCCATCACGAACGCGGCGAAAGCCATGTCCGCAGAAGGCGTGAAGCGGGTCGTCCTGCGGAACCAGTTCTGTGACAACAAGCTGTGCTACCCCGTGGTGGGATCCATGATCGTGTACCGGGACTTTTCACACATCAGCGCAGAATATGCTCGCGCGCTGGCACCCTACATCGCCAAACAGCTTCCATAAGAGCTGCGTTCCATAAGGGCCGCGCTATAGGCGCGGGCGGATCCCCAGAACTGCGAAGACCCCGCGCCGCCTCCCAACGAGGCGGCGCGGGGTCAATGCTTTACGCCCGGCGCCGGGCAGCTTTGCAGGAAGGTGCTTAGTCGTTGCCCCCGTAGCCGTAGGGGTTGGCGCTCTGCCAGCGCCAGTGGTCAGCGCACATCTGCGCCAGGTCACGGTGCGCGGACCAGCCCAGGTCCGCCAAGGCTGCCGAGGCGTCGGCGTAGCTCACGGCCGCATCCCCCGGCCGGCGGGGTGCGAACTCATAGGGAACCGGATGCCCTGCGGCAGCGCCGAAGGCCTCGATGACCTCCAGGACGGACGAACCACGGCCGGTCCCAAGGTTCCAACGGAACGAGCCGGTCTTCGACTGCAGGTAGTTCAGCGCCGCCAGGTGGCCGGCTGCGAGGTCCATAACATGGATGTAGTCTCGGACCCCCGTGCCGTCGGGAGTGGGGTAATCGTTGCCGAACACCATGACCTTCTCGCGCCGTCCCACCGCGACCTGCGCAACGAAGGGCAAAAGGTTGTTGGGGATCCCGTGCGGGTCCTCGCCGATGCGACCTGATTCATGCGCACCCACGGGATTGAAGTAGCGGAGCAGCGCGATGCTCCACCGGGGGTCGGCGTCGCTCAGGTCGGACAGGATGTCCTCGATCTGCTCTTTGGTCCTGCCGTAGGGGTTCGTTGCGTCCAGCGGCGACTTCTCGATCAGGGGAACGTGCTCGGAGGCGCCGTAGACGGTGGCCGATGAGCTGAAGACCAGCCGCCGAACACCGGCCTTCTCCATGCTCTCGAGGAGGTTGAGCGTGCCCACCACGTTGTTTTTGTAGTACCAGAGCGGCTTCGCCACGGACTCGCCGACGGCCTTCAGGCCCGCGAAGTGAATGACGGCGTCGAACCCGCCCTCCGCGAAGACCCGGTCGACAGCCTCAGCGTCGAGCAGGTCGGCCTCGCGGAACTCCACCTTCTTGCCGGCGAGCTCTTCAACACGGCGGACTGCCTCGATGTTCGAGTTCATGAGGTTGTCCAGCACGACGACGTCGTGCCCGTCCTCGAGCAGGCAAAGAGCCGTGTGTGAACCGATATAGCCGGCGCCGCCGGTAACCAAAACCTTCATGGCCCCCATTTTATGCGGGGCTTCGGCGCCGCAGTTAACTAAGACGCGCGTCACAGCACGGGTTAGACGTAAGTCGGGACTGCGGACGCCTTTGGTTACAGGGATCACATAAGCACCATTAGTAACATCAGTACCTTCAGTGTTAGGATGGGCCGCCTACATCGCCGCCGGCGTGATGGGACTCAAGACGGCGAAGACGTCAGCCACGAGCCGGCTCTCTGCCCGGAATTCGAAGGCTACGGAGTATTACATGAATTGTTCCCCGAATAGCAAAATCTCCGCGGCTCTCGCCTTGAAGGCAAGGCGCGTTGCCCTCCTGAGCGGCACGGCCCTCCTATCCACGATGCTTTGCCTGGGCGGTGGTCTTCCGGCCCAAGCAGATCCCGCTTCCCCGGCAGCTCCGCCCGCTCCCGAAGCGCCGGCATCAACCGCTCCGGCGTCACCCACAGCTTCCGCAACGGAGCCCGAGCCGGGCCAGATCGACATGACTGCCCTGCGCGCCGAAATCGGAAAAGACGGTGCCTACCTCGGGCAGGGCGTCAAACGCCGGGCCGCGACGTTCGCAAAGCAGTCCACTGCATCGTCCCTGAATGCGATCTCCACCGAAGCGGCCAACACCTGGATGGCACCCGGCGTGCAGGGCCTGGACGTCAGCAGCCACCAGGCAACTGTCAACTGGCCGGCCCAATACAGCATGGGGGCACGGTTTGCCTATGTGAAAGCCACCGAGGGGACCACGTACAAGAACCCCTACTTCGGGACCCAGTACGGCGGAGCGCTGGCCTCGGGCATGATCCGCGGAGCCTACCACTTTGCCCTCCCCGGGGTTTCAACCGCCGCGGCCCAGGCCGACTATTTCGTCAACAACGGCGGCGGCTGGACCGGCGACGGGAAAACCATGCCGCCGCTTCTGGATATCGAGTACAACCCCTACGCCTCGCTGGGAAACACCTGCTACAACATGAGCCAAACGGCGATGGTCAACTGGATCGCGGCTTTCTCCAACAGGGTGCTGGCCAGGACCGGGCGCCTGCCGATGATCTACACGACCACCGACTGGTGGACCCAGTGCACCGGCAACTCCGGCGCCTTCAGCCGCCAGCCACTGCACTTGGCCTCCTACTCACGCTACGTGGGCTCCATGCCCAACGGCTGGGGTACGTACAGCGTCTGGCAGTACAGCGCCACCGGTCCGTTCGCCGGCGACTCCAATGCGTGGAACGGAACGCTCGCCGGCCTGCAGAAGTTTGCCGCGACGGCCGACGGCGCAGTGCCCACGCCCTCCATCACGTCATTGGGCGATGTGGTGGCCGCAGACTCCTCCGGAATCCTCTGGGATTATCCGGCGACCGGCACCGGGACGTTCCGCACGCGGAAGCAGATCGGCGCCGGCTGGAGCGGACTGCGGTCCATCAACGCCATCGACTGGAACGCCGACGGCGTTCTTGACCTCATTGCCCAGTGGAACACGGGGCGGGTCAATGTCTATCTGGGGATCGCCGCCGGCGGGTTTGCCACCGGCCCTGTGCTCGCGGCGTCGGGCTGGGAAGGCTACCAGCTGACGGTGGGCTACTGGTACAACAGCAGCTACTACCCGCAAATCATCAGCCGTGACGACTCAGGCGTGCTGCGCCTGTGGCGGAACACCTCGGGTGCCGGTGTCAGCGGCGGAACAGCCATCGCCCAGGGATGGGGCGGCCTCAACCTCACCATGATCGACTTCGACGGTGACGGCAACCAGGACATCCTGGCCCAGAACCCGGCCGGCCAAATGTTGCTGTACCGCACTAACGGCAGCGGGACCTTCATGGCCGAGGCCCGCAGGACCATCGGCAGCGGCTGGCACAACATGACAAGCGTCACCGTCACCACGAACTTCAAGGGTGCCGCGACGAACGGCCTCATGGCCCGCAACACCAGCGGTCAGCTCTACTACTATCCGGTTCCCGGCAACTCCGCCTGGGGACCTGTCACCGCCATCGGAACGGGCTGGAACAACTACCTCATCGCCGGTGGCGAAACCATCAACCTCGCCACGACCCCGCCCCCACCGCCGGCCGTGACACCTTCGATCACCTCGGCCTCCGACGTCGTCACCGTTGATCCGTCCGGCAATGTCTACCGCCGCAGCTCGGGAACCGGAACATTGGGGACCGCCGCCAAGATCGGCACCGGCTTCACCGGCCTGGCGTCCGTCCACGTCACCGACTGGAACGCCGACGGCATCCAGGACCTTGCCACGCTGAGCACCACCGGGGTACTGGGAATCCAAACCGGGCTGCCCGCCGGAGGTTTTGCCGCACGGACTGTTCTCGCCTCGGGTCTCTCCGGAGCCGATGTCACCTTCGGCCCGTGGCTCAAGGCCGCCAAATATCCAGGCGTTGTGGTCCGCCGGGCGGACGGCTCGGTCCAGTTCCATGCGAACCCCTCCGGCGGCGCGCCCGCCCCTGCGACCACACTCGCCTCAGGGTTTGCCCGGACGGACGTCTCCATGGCAGATGCCGACGGCGACGGGAACCAGGACCTTGTGGCGGTCGATTACCTGGGCCGGATGACGCTCTACCGCTCCGGCGGAACAGGAACGCTGGTTTCCGAAGCCCGCAAGCTCCTGGCCAGCGGCTGGAACACCATGAACAGCATCAGCCCGGCCAGGGGCTTCGCAGCCGCCGGATCGAACGGGCTTCTGGCCCGCGACCGCTCGGGACAGTTGAGCTACTATCCGCTGACGGCGGGCACCCTCGGTGCCAAGTCAGTGCTGCCGTCCGGCTGGAACGGTCTCCTCATCGGGGGCAGCGGCCTCCTCGTGCCGGGACGGGCCATCACCAGCACCGCGGACATCCTGACCGTTGACGCCGCCGGCGGGCTCTGGAACCGCCCGGCGGGGAACTCCTCCGTCGGCAGCCCCTACCAGATCGGGGTGGGCTGGTCCGGAATGAAGTCACTGAATGTTGTGGACTGGAACAGCGATGGCGTCGCCGACGTACTGGCCCAAAGGTCCAACGGCATGTTGTCCCTGTACCCGGGTTCGGCGTCCGGCGGATTTTCGGCACCCTTCACGGTTGCTTCATCGGGTTTCGCCCAGACCACCCTGGTCACCGGCAAATGGGTCTCCGGATCCCGGTATCCGGGCCTGGTGGGTTATGGCTCCGACGGCGCCCTCTACTACTGGGCGAATGCCACCGGACGGACCGTCAGCGTCCCGGTACGCATCGGAGCCGGCTGGTCAGGCCTCAAGCTCGCCATGATCGACTACGACTCCGACGGCAGGCAGGATCTGCTGGCCGTCAACAGCACTGGAGCCATGCGGCTCTACCGCTCCACCGGTGCCAACAGGTTCATCTCGGAAACCAGGAAAACCGTCGGCAGCGGCTGGCAGTCATTCCGCCAGTTCTCCGCCAACAAGGGCTTTGCCGGAACCACCAGCAAGGGCGTGATGGCCGTCCAGAGCGACGGACAGCTGCGCTACTACCCGGTGGTGGCCGGAAGCCGGTGGGGCACCTCCTTCATCGCCGGCTCGGTGGGAACGGCTTCCACCGTGTCGTCCACCTCCGGCGCCAGCTAAATCCTCCGAACACAAGGCGGCTTCCCCGAACACCCCGGGGAAGCCGCCTTTTCTGTTTGGTTGTCCGTGCCGGCGCTAGGCCTCAGGCCCGCGCTGTCTGGGAAGTCACAATCTCTTCCACAGCCTTCTGCCAGGCGAGCACCTGCGACTCGGCCGAAAGCGGACGGGCTGCTGCGTCTGCCGCCCGCTTCCACTCCGAAATCTTCTCTGCCGTCAGTCCGTGCAGGGTGGTTCGCAGCGAGTCCGCCGAGAAATCAGCCGTCACTGCACCCAATCCGTACTGCTCCACGAGCGCGACCATCGCCGGCGACGGGCCCACAATGAGTCCGATGCGTGCCTGGACGGCTTCGAAGAACTTGTTCGGCAGGGCGTTCTTGAGGTTGAAGTTCGTAGGGGGAAGGAACACCAGGGAGACGTCGTACTCACTGAGCGTAGCTACCAGCTGGCTGTAGGACACCGGGTCACGGAACCGGATGGCAGGCACCGAAGCGGCCTTCTCCTTCAGCTCGGCCACGTAATCCGGCTCGTTGGGCATCACGATCATGTCCAGCGTCAGCCACTCGGGCGCATCCCGCATGGCTTCAATGAAGTTTTCGAGCTTGCGGTAACGCTGGCCGGCAGCGCTGTGGATGAGGCGGACCGGCGTGCCCACGGGCCGGACGTCACGTTCGGAGTAGGGCGCGGCATTGGTCACCACACCGGCGGCCACACCATAGTCCTTCGTGTATTCGTCCGCTATTCCCTGGGATACCGTGGTGACGGATTCGGCCAAGGGCAGGTACCGCCGGCAGAGCCAGCGCATGAAGGGCGCCACGAACAGCCGCCACTTGAGGTCATCCTCTTTTTCACGGGGGGCGAATTCGTGCAGGTCGGCGTGGACGCCCAGCCGGGGCTGAAGTTCAAGTGCCAGGGGAAGCGTGTTCAGGTCGTTGGCCAGAATAACGTCGAACTCCCCGCGCGGAATGATGCGGCGCGCAGCCGAAACGGCGGTCAGCCCGTTATAGACGCGGGGATAGCGGCGCGTGACGAGGCCCAGCTTGTCCGAAGGCCAGCCACGGGAATCGGCGGGCAGCGCGAAATGGTTGTCCACGCCCTCCGGGGCGTCACCGTAGCCGCACGTTGAAACGCGGTACTTGCCTTTGAACAGCTCAACCTGCTTGAGGACCCTGGGATCCGAGCGAATGGGTGAAAAGGTCAGGATCAACAGCGAGGGCAGCTCAGTCATATGATTCATTATCCCAGACAGCAGTGGACGAAAGTGGCCGTACGGCCATCCGTGCGGCACGGGAGGCGCCGGAAAGGCGGGACGGTTGGGGCCCTAGAAGATGCTCCGCAACACGGGAACGCGGCGGGCAACGGCTGAGACCGCGAAGCTTCCCACCAGTGTGGCGGCGTAGGCGAGCACCATGGCCTTAATCGACATCCCGGCCGCCACCGCCGGAAACTGCAGCCGGATGGCTTCGAAGATGACCAGGTGCACAAGGAAGACCCCGAAGGTTGCGTTCGACAGTATCGTCAGGGGCTTCCCCGCCCGCCTGACCCTCAGGTTCGAAGCCAGCGACAGGGTCACGACAAATACGCCCAGCGCCGCCAGGGCCACTCCGACTCCAAGGTAGGAGACAGAAACAACGGCATCCAGAAGTCGAATTTCTCCCTTGTTGCCGTAGTGCCAAACCGTTGCGGCGATGATGGCGGCCGTTGCCAGGGCGGTCACGGTCAGTTTTGTCCCGGTGAGGCGGACATTCCGCAACGCGTACCCCGCCAGGAAGTAGCCCACGTACGGCATCCAGTGCGTCAGGAAGTTGAGGCGGACTGGACTCGTGACACCGACAAGGCCAAGAATCCCGGGAAGCATGTAAAAGAGCAGCGACGCGGCAAGGAAAGCGGCAGCGGCCTTCGTGGCCCGAGGCCCGCCGCCTCCGCGCAGGAATCCTGCCAGCACCGGGGCAACCGCGTACAGCCCCGCGATGAGCCAGAGAAAGTACAGTTGCGTGAACACCGAGCCATCGACCAGCAATTGGAGCGTCCGCTGCGGGGTCAGGTCCTCGCCTCGCATCCAGATGCGCACTCCGACGAGGTAAATGAGGTTCCAGGCGACGAGCGCGGGAATGAGCCGCAATGCCCTGCGGCGGTAGAAGAGGCCCGGCTGTTCCGCCACCAGCCTGGAACCGAGGATGAGCGCCCCGGAAATCATCACAAAGACGGGAACGACCCAGATCCAGCTCACGTCCAGCACCACAGCGGTCCACCACGGCCGGCTCTCGCGCGGTGCCCGGCCCAGTACGTGGCCGAAGACGTGGATCGCGACCACTCCGCAGATGCTCACGACCCGGAGAATGTCCAGGCCGTATTCGCGCGTGGGCGCCGTTTCCGGAACAGGGCCCGCGGTATGGGCTGTGCCGGACAGAACCGGCACTACTGCCCTCCGTGCGCCGGAGGGGTCAGGCGCCGGTCCGGCTCCGCTTCCTTGCGCTCCGGGGGCCCGTCAACGCCGGGTGGCGGCGTCTCGTCCAAGGCAATCCGTCGGGAGAGCTTGGTAAGCGTGGATTCCATGTGCCGGAACCGCTGGTAGGTCGTTGCCATGAAGACCAGGAAACTCACGATGAGGCCATACAGCACCAGGTCCGTTCCGCGGCCGATGCCGAGCAACCGGGCCACGCGGGTCAGCAGTTCAGGGAAGAAGATCGAGAGCGCTGCCAGGAAGGCAAAGAGAACCAGCATGATGCGGCGGATGGCAAGGTGCCTGGCATTGGAGCCGCCGCGCATCAATGCCAGCGAGACGATGATGACAGCAAGGACGAGTGCTACTTGGACAATGATCTGCACAATTTCACCTAAAGAAGAGGTCAGCGACGATATTGACCGAGTTCAGCAACGACTGGCCTTTGGATTTCGAGTAGTCCGTGTAGATGATCTCGACCGGGTGCTCCACCCAGCGCGGATTCATTTCGGCAAGCTGATGGACCAGTTCGGAGGCGTGGGCCATCCGGTTCTGCCGCAGGTTAATGCCGCGGGCAACGGTCGGACTGAAGGCGCGCAGGCCGTTGTGGGCATCCGTCAGGGCCATGCCGGTGGACATCCGGGACTGCACCGCGGCCGTCCGCAGAACCAGCCGCTTCAGGGGCGAGAGCTTGGTGCGGTCATCAAGGAACCGGGATCCGAGGACGACGTCGGCCTCGCCCGAACGGATCCGGTCGGCCATGGCCAGTGCGTCGACGACGCGGTGCTGGCCGTCGGCGTCGAAGGTAACGATGCAGTCTAACTGCGGGTCCTGCAGCGAATACTCGATTCCTGTCTGCAGCGCCGCACCCTGGCCCAGGTTTACCGGGTGTTGGACAACGACGGCGCCGGCCTGACGGGCGATGTCCTGCGAGCCGTCGGTGCTGCCATCATCAACACAAACAACGTGCGGAAATTCCTTCCGCAGCCCCTCGATGACGGTGCCGACGACGGACGCTTCGTTGTACATGGGTATGACTATCCAGGTTCGACTCACCCGTCAAGTATTCCACAGGCGACATGCCATGGACTCATCGGCGGAGCCTGACGGACGATCACTTCCGCAGTGGCTCCCGGAGTGCATGCAGCATGGCGATGGGGCCGTGCACCAGCCCAGCACCGGTGCTGTTGCGCAAATGCCAGACGGAGCGGTCCGCGGTGAGGTCAGCGGCCACAACGACATCCGAACTCCGGAACTTTTCCTGAAGGTCCGCACGGCCGGCCAGGGTCCGCGCCAGGCCCCTGGACTCAAGGTTGTCCCTGAGGAGCCGTCCGGCAACACCCACCGGCCCCGGCTTCCCTGCGGCGGCTGACACCAGCGAGGCGAACCGCCCGCCGCGGGGCTTGGCCAACGGCACCACCGTCAGGCGCTGGTCCCCGGTCGTGACGGTCGGGTCGCGGTCATACGCGTAGACGGCCGTCCCGGTCATCTGGCCAGCCTGCTGGCCCACCGCGCCCAGGGCACGGTTCCACAAATCATCAATGACGGCCTGCGGGTGGCTGCTGCGGCCGACGACGATACTTACGTGCAGCGGTTTGGCGGAAGTCACGCCTGGCTCCTTTCTTCGGTGGCCGGCTGCGGATTCGCCGCGCCGTACCCTGCAATACCCCGCAGCTCGGCAATGACCGGCTCGAGGATGGTGCTGCGCAGGAACTGCTGGCCGTAGGTCCAGGCAGCGGCCCAGCGCTTTTCGTCCGGTTCCTGCAACGCCTCGGCGCAGTCACGCAGCGCATTCGCAATGCCCTCAGGGGTGAGCTCCTTTGCAGGGAACCACAGCGGATAATCCCGAAGGAGGTCCGTGGCTGCGTTTTCCATGTCGTGCACGGAGACGATCGGCAGACCGGTGGCCAGGTACTCCGTGGTCTTGCCGCCGGTCACGTATTTGCCGCTGGACAGCAGGAGAATCAAGGCATCCATGCTGCCGTAGAACCCGGCGACGTCGCGTTTGGAGATCGGCCCGTCGTAGCGGAGGCCATTCTGGCGCCCGCTTCCAAAAATCTCGAGGATCTCGGCGCCTGCCGCCCCGGAAGCGCTCAGCTTCCCGCGGAACACCGCCTCCGCCTGCGGGCTGTCCCGACCGAAGGCGGCGCTCCACCCGTCCAGGAATTCCTGCAGCGGCATGTTCACGTACTGCAGCGTGCCGAGGTAACCGAAGCTTGGGCGTTCCGCAGGCTGCACAGCCGGCCTGGCGTGGCCTGGCTGGGGGTCGAAGCCGTTGGCCACCACCCGCATCAGGTGGGCCGACTCGGGATAGCGGCGGGCGTATTCGTCCCTGATCTGGCTGTTGACGAACCAGACCTGCGCGGCCTCGTGCAGATATTGGGCTTCGCGCTTCCCCACGGCACTGTCCGGAGTAAAGTCTTCGGCCCCGGAAATGGTGTTGAAGGCCCACGCGTCGCGGTAGTCCATGACGTACGGAACACCCTCAATCGCCCGGGCGACGCCGAATGCCACGTAGGGACTAGCGGAGGCCATGACCAGGTCGACGGGCTTCTCCGCATGGATGCTTCGGGCAGCCTCGCTGGCGGGCTTCAGCCACGCCCCATGGAAGTCCTCGGGGAAGTTCCGCCGGCTGCGGCGGCGCAGGGCATCCTTCCACAGGTAGGGAGCCTCAATCCTGAACCGTGAGTACCGGCGCAGGTCTCCCTTGGCCGGTTCTTCCGCGCCGCCGTCGTCCACTGCGACAACCCGGATGTCCGGGTGAACCGATTCCGCCAGCTTCTCATCCACTCCCGAAATCTGAGACCAGACCTGCGGGTCGACAGTGAGGACCGTGACGTCCCATCCGTCCTCGGCGAACGCATTGGCCACCGCGGTGCAGCGGTATACGGATGATGCGGTGCTGGGGGGAAAGGCGAAAGCGATATAGAGCAGGTGGGGCTTGGTCACTCAGTGGCTCCTAAAACCTTGGCGTAGCCTGCTTCCAGTTTGGCAGCAGGACCGATGCAGTGTGGTTGTTCCGGACGCAGGCTGGCCCATTCAACTGCGGTGACAGCGTCAAAGGCTCAAGCAGGGACCCGGCCACTGCCGGTCGCACCCATCCGGGCGAGTCCTCCGCGCCAGTTACCCAGTTTATGCCAACGCCCTCGCCCTACTGGCGGCGCGTAGTATGGGGATGGATTCCGTCCCTTCCGTTCTGGAGTAATTCTTGAGACACCTGCGCCGTACCATGCGCGAACTGCTGCCCCTTCTGCCGTCGAATGCGCGGAGATTTCTCCTGCTCTTCGGCGTGCTGTCAGCTCTTCTGGCGCTGCTCGATGCAGGTGCCCTCGGCGTGTTCGCTCTGGTTCTTAACCAAATCCTTAAGGGCGGAACCATGGTGCTGCCCGTCTTCGGCTCCGTAAGCCAGGAGTTCGGATTGGCGTTGCTCGTCGGGGCAGCGATGGTCATGATCCTCAAGTCCGTACTCAGCATCTGGCTCCAGTGGGTTTCGACCCGACGGTTTGCCGAGTACGAGATGGAGATCGGAACCGTCCTGTTCGAAAGCTACATCCGCGCGCCGTGGACGGAACGCATGAAGCGGTCCACCACCGAACTGGTGCGCATGATCGATGTCGGAATCGCCAATACCGTGTCTGGGGTCCTCTTCCCTGCGGTGGTCTTGCCTGCCCAGGCGCTGACATTCGCTTCCGTCCTGGTGGTCCTCGTCGGCGCATCCTGGCAGACGGCATTGGCCACCCTTGTATACCTTGGCGCCATCGCCGCGTTCCTCTACCTCTGGCTTTCCAAGAAGTCCTACGAAGCCGGCAAGGTGAACCGCGACGCCGCCATGCGCATGTCCACGCTGGTTTCGGAAATGCTGGCTGCCTTGAAGGAAATCACGCTGCGGGACAAGGCCGACGAGGTTGGCGGCATTGTGATGCAAAGCCGCGAGCGGGCCGCACGTTCCCGCTCCAATATTCGCTTCATGGGCTCGGTCCCGAAGTTCGTGATCGACATGGCGCTGATTGGCGGCTTCCTTCTCATCGGCACCGTCGGCTACCTCATCGGCGGTATCGAGGCTGCGATGTCTTCTGTGGCCATCTTCGGCCTTGCCGGCTTCAAGATGGTCCCGGCCCTGACCCAGATGCAGTCCCAGCTGACGCTGGTCCAGTCAACGCTTCCCTACACTGAGACGGTAATGGGCGACATCAAGGACGCCGCAGAATTCCGGAAGCATGCGGAAACACTGGGCAGGACGCCCATCCGGGACGAGCCGAAGATGCTGGAGCTCAAGAACGTCGAGTTCACCTATCCTGGCGCCGGACAGCCCGCCGTCCGCAACATCAACCTGCAGTTGCCCATGGGCTCTTCCATCGGTGTGGTGGGACAGTCGGGTGCCGGCAAGTCCACCCTGATCGATATCTTCCTGGGCCTGCTGACGCCTTCCGCCGGAACTATGACCCTCGACGGCGTTCCGCTCGAGGATGTTCTGGCCGACTGGCGCAAGCGCGTGGGCTACGTGCCCCAGGAAGTCGCCATCTTCGACGGCACCGTCGCCCAGAATGTCGCCCTCACCTGGGGCAGTGACATCGACGAGGACCGCGTCCGTACAGCATTGCAGCGCGCCCAGCTCCTGGAAACCATTGAGTCCCGCAAGGACGGCATCAACGGCCGGGTTGGCGAGCGGGGGCTGGCTCTGTCCGGCGGCCAGCGCCAGCGACTCGGAATAGCCCGCGCCCTGTACATGAATCCGCTCGTCCTGGTGCTCGACGAGGCGACGAGCGCCCTGGACACGGCCACGGAGGCGGCGGTAGCCCAGGCCATCAGTGAACTGCACGGCGAGATTACGGTCATCTCTGTGGCGCACCGCCTGTCGACCATCCGCAACAACGACCAGGTGTGCTTCATGAAGGAAGGCACCATCCTCGCCCAGGGCACCTTCGACGAGGTTGTCCGCGCCAACCCGGACTTTGCCCAGCAGGCAGCCTTGGCCGGACTGCACTCCCCCGCCGGAGCTACCGCAGCAGGCAGCTAGGCCCGGTCGGTCGCGATATCCGAATACAGCGCCCTCAGGCGCGGTATGAAGGCTGCCGCGTCGTAGCGGGGCAGCGCCCACTCGCGTCCGCCCAGCCGGTTGGTGGCCGCAACGGGGTCATCCAGAGCCGCCACGACCTGCTCCACCACGTCCTCATCGGTTCCCTCGATCACCGGCGGCGTGGTCCCGTCGTCGGGCCGCGGGAGCCGGGATCCCAGGGCAGCCAGCGGGGCACCCATGCAGAGGGCCTCGAACTCGCTGGTGGCGAAGTTGTTGGTGGCCTGGCCAATGGTCATGTGTGCCTGCGCCATGATCCGGTGGAAGTCGTCCTGCGGCATCCGTTCCAGCAGGGTCACCCCGTTCTGGCGCGCAGCTTCCGCGCCGGGCCCCCAGTTCAGGCCGAGGATTTCTGCCCGGTTCCCGACGGCGGCGCTGAGCTTTCGAGCCAGCTCCAGCTGCCGCTCCACGCCCTTGTCGTCATCCCAGCGTGAGACGAAGAGAATGGAGGGCCGGCCGCCAGGGTGCCACTCGGGCAGTGCCGCGGCATCCACCAGTGCGGGGAGGAACTCGGCGTCGGGCCGGGCCCGGCGGGCGTTCTCTGCGGTGTCGTTATTTGCGAAGAAAACATGGGCCGCCCCGTCGATCGCCTGCTGGATCTCGCCGTGGAACTGCGCATCCGCCCACTGCTTCCGGATATCGCTCCCGTGCAGGGTGAGGGCGTACGGCCGGCGCGGCATGCCGCGCTCCCGGAGCAGCCGTGCGCTCGTTCCGTAGTGGACATGCACGACGTCGGCCGCACGGAGCCGAAGCGCCCGGCGCGCGACGAAGGGAACGAACCGCGCCCGGGCAAGGAGCGGGTTCCCCGGAGCAGCGGTCATGGGCCGGACCTGCTCCGGCGGCATGTACGACCACTCGATGCCGGCCCTCGCCGCGGCCCGCACCATGTTGCGGGCCACGAAGGCACAGTCGTTGAACTGAAGAACCCTGGGTTCGGACCTCAAGAATTTCCCTTCGCCTGGCTCGTTGTGGCTGGTCGGCTGTCAGGCACGTGCCAACGCCGCCGTATAGGCACGGTCGAACAGCTCGCCCACGGCCTCCGGTGAGAACCTCTCCCGGATGGGGCGGGCAATGTCCTCGGCGGGCACGCCCTTGAACGCCTCCCTGGCGTCCAGCACTGCACGTCCCAGTGATTCCGGCGTCACGTCCTCCACCAGCCTGCTGTTGGCAGCGTCGGCGTAGTCGCTGAAGCCTCCCACCCGGGTGGCAACCACGGCGCGGCCGGCAGCAAGGGCCTCCGCCGCGGACGTAAAGAAATTTTCCTGGGCCGTGGGAAGGAAGAAGAGATCGGCGGCCGACAGGTGCCGGGCCACCTCGGCGGGCCGGACCGAGCCAGCCAGCGTCACATGGTCTCCCAGTCCGAGCTCCGCAACACGGGACTCCACCGCGGCCCGCAGCGGCCCATCCCCCACCCAGGTCAGATGGACTTCCGTACCGTGCTCCCTGAGCCAGGCTATCGTTTCCACCGCCTCCAGCGGCCGCTTCCTGGCAACCAGCCCTCCGACGGCGGCCAGCCGGAGCGGATTCCCGAATGATGCAGGTACGACGGCGCCCCGCCCCTTGACCACGCACGGCACCACCACCGCGGCGCCCGGCCGCGCAAACCGCTGCATCTCCCTGGCCAGCTGTCCGGTAACGCCGGTGACCACATGGGGCAGCCGCAGAACCGCCCGGACTCCGGCCAGCTTTTCCCACAGCGGTGAAACGCTCGCCGGGTTGACCACGCCGTTCCAGTGTTCCGTATGCACCCACGCCCGCCCACGGCCGGCAAGGGTCCGGGCAGCCCATGGCAGCATCGTGACGAGGATGGAGGAGAACGCCATGGTGTGGACGGCGTCCGCCCAGGCCATTTCCCGGGCAAGCATCCGTGCCGCCTGCACGAGGGTGAAGGGGCGTTTTGGATCGGCAGCAATGCGCCGCACCGGCGTTCCCTCCCACAGGCCGGACGCCTTCCCTGGCATGCCGAGCGCGCTTCCGAGCCTCACATGGACCACCCGCACGTCGTGTCCCCGGCCACGGATGGCTTCCACATGTTCGGCGTTGAAGGGCGCCTCGGTGGGGTTTTCGTCATGGGGGTACCACGTGGCAACTACCAGGATCTTCATGTGTTCCTTCGACGTGTCTGGGAATTATGCGGGTGGGGCCTACACGAGGGCCGAGGCGCTCATGAACCGGAAGGGCGCTTCCGGGTGCAGCACCCTGGTGACGTCGCGGGGCACCCACGTCTGCGGGCTGACAAAGCGGCGACGGGCCAGTGCCAGCGACTTCATCACTTCCACGTCCGACTCCTCGCGCGCGACGGCGTCGAGCAGTTTTCTGTCCGCCAGCGAGAGCGGACGGGCAGCGTTCGGCGCCCCGAACAGCAGCTTCCGCAGCTCCTGGGCCATCTCCCGGGCGTCTTCCTGGTCCCAGGTTCCGGCTTCGGCGCGCAGCAGGACATGCCCGAAGACATGCACGCGGAGGATCTTCGTGACGATCGCTTCCCTGGCGCGCGGCGGAAGCCCCGCAAACCACTCGGACAGCACGAGGTCGGTGGCGAAGGCCAGGTCTTCCGTGACCGGCCGCGGCGTATGGGTCACGCGGACGGCGGCGTCGGCATGCACCAGGTAGCGGGGCAGGCCCCGGCCGTAGCTGATCTTCGCTCCGGAAAACCACAGCTTCGCGGAAAAGGACTGGTCCTCCCCCGTGGCGTACCGCGGCGGAAACGTGAGGCCGAGTTGCCGGACAAGTGAGAGTTTCAGGAGTCCCAGCGGCGCGGTGCGGTAGGTGAGGCGGTCCGCCACCGGGTCCAGGTGGCCGCGCCGGGTACGGCGGAGCACGGGGGTGCGGATCGTGCCGCCCCCGGCATGCGCCATGGGGGCGATCAGAACGTCGGAACCGTCCCGTTCCGCAGCCTCCACCCACTGTGCCAGGGCCCCGGGTTCGACGGAGTCATCGCTGCCCATGATGGCCACCCAGGTGCCCGTGGCTTCGGCGATACCGTGGTTGAAAGGACCTGCCGGGCTTTTGATGCCGTCCACGTAGTGCAGGAAGCGGACCAGCCCGCGGTGCTCGGGGGCCACACGCTCCCGGATCGGCTCCACGTCCGTGTTGTGGCAGACCACGTTGATCCGCAGGCGCCGCGGCGTGCCGTCCGCGAAGGCCAGGCCGCCCTCCAGCAGGGATGCCACGGCCCGCCCTACCGGCCGGTCCGGGGTGTGCACGGCAATCACCACGTCGAGCAGCACGGAGTCCTGTGTTTCGTTGTCCACCCAGTAAGGTTATCGCGGGTCCAATGAAACCTTGCCGAGGAGCACGCACACCCCCATGAGCCAGAGCATCGAAGTGGTCATTCCCGTCCATGATGTACAACGACCCTTCAAACGCGCTGTCGGCTCCGCCCTGGAACAGCGCGCCGAGCTGTCCCGGCTGGGTGTTGAACTCCGGGTGACAGTGGTACTGCACAACCTGGGTGCCGCCGCCGGGGAGGTCAGCAAGGGTGCCGAAGCCGGTTCTGAGTCTGCGGCCAGCGCTGCGTTCGACGGCGTCACCTGGCTGACGTGCGACGACGGTGTCCCGTCCCCCGCCGGACCCCGGAACCGGGCGCTGGACGAAAGCACGGCAACGTTTCTGAGCTTCCTTGACTCGGATGACCATCTGGAACCCGGGTCGCTGGCTGCGTGGTGGAAGGCCGCCCAGCCGGACAGTGCTTCGGCAGTCATCGCCCCGCTGCGCACTCCGGAGGGAACCATCCTGCCGGCCCCCCGCATCCGGCCCTCGAAGCCGGCCGTCCTGGATCCCCTCAAGGACGGGCTGGCCTACCGGAGCGTGCCGTATGGCCTGCTCCGCCGATCAGTGCTCACAGACATCGGTTTCCGGTACGCGGAGGGGCTGCGGACCGGTGAGGACATCGAGGCCACCCTAAAGCTCTGGTTCCGCTCCGGCCCCGTCTGCTATCCCTACGGTGCCCCCGCCTATCACCAGACCGACGATTCCGGTGCCGGCCGCGTCACCAGTTCCCTCAGCAACCTGGCGGACGAATTCAGGTGGCTGGAACGGCTGCTCGGGTCTGAGTGGCTGCAGCAGGCCCAGGTCGCCGAGCGGCGCGCCGTGGCACTGAAGGTCCTGCGCGTCCACGGGATCGGCGCGCTGCTCCGGCGTGCCGGCGCGTCCGGCGTCCCGGACAATGCCCTCTGGAACGAGGCGGAACGCGCCTACTGGTCCGATATCTCCTCGCGGCTGTATGCCTTTGCCGGCGGCTCCTTGCCGGAACTGAGCCGCCGGGACGCGGAACTGACGCAGGCGGCCGCCGCGGCGGCCGATGTTCAGTCGCTGCGCACCGCCGTCGAACGCCACCGGGCGGCGGGCCGCCTGGGCGACCTTGTCCCGGCGAGCCCCGCGGCGATCCTGTCCCGGGACTCGGTGCTGCGGCATTACCTGACGGAACGGCTGCGCACCCGGGCCGGCGTCTTTTCCCGGTCCTGATGGTGCGCAGGCGGCCCCGGGCGGAAATCTGCGCGGCCTGCAACTAAACTGGAACCCATGCGAATTCTCAGCGTCGTTGGCGCACGTCCCCAGTTTGTGAAACTTGCGCCGATTGCGGCGGCCATGGAAGGCCAGGCAGAACACCTGATCGCCCACACGGGCCAGCACTATGACGAGCTCATGAGCGATGTGTTCTTCCGCGATCTCGGCATTCCCGCCCCCGATTTTAACCTTGGCGTGGGTTCAGGCAAGCACGGAGCCCAGACCGGTGCCATGCTGCACGGGCTGGAAGAAATCCTGGAACAGTCTGCCCCTGATTGCGTCCTCGTGTACGGTGACACCAACTCCACCCTCGCCGCGGCCATCGCCGCCATCAAGATGCACATCCCCGTTGCGCACCTCGAGGCCGGACTGCGGTCCTTCAACCGCCGCATGCCCGAAGAGCACAACCGCGTCCTCACCGACCACAGCGCCGACCTCCTGCTGGCTCCCACCGAGGTGGCCGTCAAGCACCTCGCCACCGAGGGCCTCGCCGAGAGGACCGTCCTGGTGGGCGATGTCATGACGGACGTCCTCTTCAAGGTCCGCGACATGCTCGACGGCGGCGACCAGCCTCTGCCGGTCGATGCGGCTCCGGGCGAATATTACGTCTGCACCATCCACCGTCCGGACAACACCGACTCCCCGGAACGCCTCGCCGCCATCGTCGGGTCCCTGGCCAGCCTGGAGAAGCCGGTATTCCTGCTGGCCCACCCCCGGCTCGTCAACCTTGCTGCCAAGCACGGCATCGAGCTGGAGCAGGGAGCGGTGCGCGTTGCGTCGCCGCTCGCCTATCCGCAGCTGGTCCACGCCGTCCGCAACAGCGCCGGCGTCATCACCGACTCCGGCGGACTGCAGAAGGAAGCTTTCCTGCTCAGGACCCCCTGCACGACGATCCGTCCCGAAACCGAATGGGTGGAAACCGTGGAGCTCGGCTGGAACGTGCTGGTGAGCAAGGACCTGAGCATCCTGGCCGACACCGTACAGCGGCCGGCACCTGCGGCGACGGATGCCACTCCCTATGGCGACGGCCATGCCGCCGAACGCACCGTGGAAGCGCTGATTCAGGCCTTCGGAAGCTGACGCACAGACCGTTTAACAACAGAGACCTCCGGAACAGGCGCCCACAGGACGCCCGTTCCGGAGGTTTTTGCTTGTGGCGTTGCCGCTAGCCGCAGGCCACCACTTTGAAGAGTTTGGCGTTGCCTTGCTGGTCCACGAGCTGCACGGCTCCCGACGACGCGAGATTCTGCAGGCCCGGATAGGTCCTGCTCTCCGGGTGGTTCAGGAGATACTGCGTGCCGAAGTCGAGCGCATAGGACACTTTGGTTTCCCGTACGGCGTCACAAACTGCGGGTGAGGTGTCTGCCTTGGCGAGCGATTCCGCCACGACGCGCATACTCTTGGTCTCCCGCTGGCCCATGTGGAATTCCAGTACTTTTCGGTCCGCGAATGCATAGGCAAGCGCCCCGCCGTTCCACGGGTTCACCGCGATGACCGCATCCTCCGGAACTTCCGAACCGAGGCGGGCCAAAAGGGCGTACTCGTCGGAGGAGACAATCGAGTCCTTCGTGTCCCGTTCGAAGAAGTACTGGCTGGACGCAACGTATCCGCGGACCGGGCCTGTCTGGGTGGCCCAGCCAAGAGCGAGGCAGACCACCAGAATGCCGGCGAAGCCCGCAACGCCGCTCAGCCGCATCCCGGCCCGCGGCACCTTGAGCGCCAGGACGCCGGCGGCTGACTTGACGGTGTCGGCCGTTGCAAGCACACCCAGGGCTGCAAGCACCACAGCGAAGATGGGAAGGTAGGCCGCGAGGCGGTACGTGTCCTGGTACCAGGTGCCCGTGAAGAACGCCCTGGCCCAACCGGCCGCAAATCCGGCGTCCACAACGTAAAGGAACCCTGCGACCAGGTAGCATCCCAGCAGCCAGAGCTGAGTGCGCCGGCGGATAATCCGGGCCACGCCGATGAGGGCCAGCACCGAGATGAGGAGTGTGGCGTCCGTTTTCATGGGGCCGTTCGCGATCACTTCGCCGATAGCGCCGGGCACGGTCTGGTGCGGGGTCCAGCCGTTGTATGGCGCCGGACGAAGTTTCTGCCACGCGACCACAACGGCAACCGCACCTGCAACCGAGGCCAGGGCCACCAGCGCAAATCTCCGCGCTGGCGCCTTGGTGCGGATCATCTCCCTGACATAGAGGAAGAGCCGGGCCAGGACCAACGGAATGCTGAAGGCGAGAAGCGCGTTGACAGCGCTCATGTGGGACAAGGCCAGCCCGGGAACTGCCACCAGCAGGACAAGCCACGCCCGCAGCGGAGGTTCACGCAGCGTCGGGGACAGCCGGCAGACGAAAATCACCGCCGCGACGCCGGCGGGCAATGCACTGACAGAGAGCAGGTTGGGGTACAGCGGGCCCCACACCAGCAGCAGGTAGGGGAAGGCAAGGAAGCCCGCCGACATGACCCCTGCCGCCATCAGGCCGACCGGACGCGGGCCGATGACAACGCGGGTCAGGAACACCACGGAAATCGGCCAGACTACCGCCGAGGCAACGAGGTTGATGACGTTGACTGACACGGGAACCGAAGCGCCGGTCAGCTGTGAGACGAGGGC
The DNA here is from genome assembly GCF_030817195.1 of Arthrobacter globiformis. NCBI lineage: Bacteria > Bacillati > Actinomycetota > Actinomycetes > Micrococcales > Micrococcaceae > Arthrobacter > Arthrobacter globiformis. The sequence goes on from NZ_JAUSYZ010000001.1 coordinate 3,852,177, forward strand.
GGCCAGGGAATGCCACACGGCAGGGTACACGGAGGACAGGCCTCCGGTACCGCCGGCCATGCTGCCGAGGTTCAGGGTGGAGGCGTTGCCGGTGTCCAGGACGAAGCGGACGGCGTTCAGGTGAAAGACGTTGTCGTAGCGCTGGGAGATGTTGTCCGGCTCGCCCACCAGCTGGATGACCCGTCGGGCGATGAGCAGCGCACCGACGGCAACGCCGATGGCACCGGCGGCAAGGGTCGGCCAGCCGTCGCCCTGCTGCACTGCGCGCTGCACTTCCGTGGCCTCCTGGCGCTGCCACGGGCGCCGCGTCAGGGCCCATGCTGCCGCGGACGCCAGGACGGCCGTCACGAGCACGACGCCGATCCCCCACTCCAGGCGGACGAACGGTGCCAGCACGGCGCCTACACCTGCGATGGAGAGGGACAGCATGGGCGCGAGTCCCAGCAGGCTGGTCCGCCGGAACCCGAGAGACCAGGCAAGCGCAGCACCGGGAAGGAGCACCACGGCCACTGCCGCTAGCAGGGCCGGCAGCGAAGTCAGCCAGGACAAATTTCCTCCAAGAGTGATTACGGTGGGGCCGGGTTCGGCTGGACCGTGGCAGCGGTGAAGCCTACGGCAGCAGTTGAAGCTTACGGCAGTGCAGGTAAAGCTTTCGGGTCAGGACGCTAGTTGCCGCGGAGCCGGCTGATCACGTCGCCCACCGGGCCATCCATGATGACCCGGCCGTGTTCGAGAAGTACTCCGCGTTCGCAGACATGGGCAACCAGGTCCAGGTCATGACTGACCACCACCAGCGTCTTGCCAGCCGCCGCGAGTTCCTTGATCTTGGCGAGGCACTTCTTCTGGAACGGCTCGTCGCCCACGGCGAGAATTTCATCGACCAGGAAAACGTCGGGGTCCGTGTGGACTGCCACCGAGAACGCCAGCCGGAGGTACATTCCCGACGAATAGAACTTGACCTCGGTGTCGATGAACTCGCCGATCTCGGCAAATTCGACGATGGAGTCGAACTTTTCCTTGATCTGGGCCTCGGTCATCCCGAGGATTGCGCCATTGAGGAAGACGTTGTCACGCCCCGAAAGGTCAGGGTGGAACCCGGCGCCGACTTCGATCAGGCCGGCAACGCGTCCGCCGGTGCGGACAGTGCCGGAATCGGGGAGCATGACGCCGGAGATGTGCTTCAGCAGCGTTGACTTTCCGGAGCCGTTCAGTCCCAGGAGTGCCACCGTCTCGCCGTGTTCGACGTCGATGGACAGGTCCCGGAGGGCATGGAACTTCTTCGACAGATCACCTTTGCGGCCCCGCAGGAGCCACACGAGGGCTTCCTTGAGTGACCGGGTGTGCCGCAGGACAAACTGCTTGTTGATGTTGCGGATTTCAATTGCGGTGGTCAAGACTCACAGCTCCTGTGCGAAGCGGCCCTCGAGCCGGCGGAAAGTCCACTGGCCGAGGAAAAGGATGGCTAGCGAGACGAGCAGCCCCACGGGTACCCATACCGTGACCAGATTGGGCGGGCTTCCCTCAGCCCCTGCCGTTGTGGGCAGCCAGAAGGCATGGTGGAAACACTCCACCGCAATCGTGATCGGGTTGAGCTGATAAACGGCGAACCAGGCTTCGCCTGCCTTGTCCAGCACCATCCGCCAGGAGTACAGCACCGGAGCAACCCAGGTGGCGATCAGGAGGATCAGGTCAACCAGGTTCTCCGAATCGCGGAAGTACACGTTAACTGACCCAAAAAAGAGGCCCAGACCCGTGGCAAGCAGCGCAATCATGACGAAACCGGCGACGGCGGTGACCGCCTCCAGCGGGCCGGGGCGCCAGCCGCTGAACAGGCTGGCCACCACGAGGACAAACAGCTGCGGGAAGAAATGGACCGCCGAGACCCACACCGAGGAAACCGGAAACAATTCCCTCGGCAGGTAGATCTTGTTGATCAGCCCGCTATTGTTGACGATCGACCGGGTCGCCGTGCTCAGGGACTCCGTGAAGAAGTTCACCAGGATGATCCCGGAAAACAGGTAGACCGCGTAGTTGGGCAGTCCTCCCCTGTTGGTCGGGCTCTGCTCCAGTCCCAGGAAAACGCCGAGGGCAATGTAGAAGGCGATGAACTGGACCCCGGGCTTGACGTAGGTCCACAGCAGTCCAAGAACCGAACCCCGGTACCTGATCCTGAGCTCCTTGCGGACAAGCAGCTTCAGGAGGAACCGGGAACGGAACACGTCAACGAGCCCGTTCCCGGTTCCCGGCGCCACCAGCGCCCGGCCGGAGTCCTGCTGGGTCGGAGAGGTTCGTCCGTTTGTCACTGACCGGGCTTCTGCTGTTCAGCGCCGGAGCCGGAGTTGGCCGCGAAGGTCTTGCGCCCAGGCATCCGGGGACGTGAAGTTGGGCAGTTCCTTCTTGTAGGACGCGGAGAGCTCGTCCCAACGGGCCAGCACGCGTGTGTGCAGGGCAAGGCTGCGCAGCAACTCCTTGCGGAAGCGGACGTTGTCCCGGCGGTACCAGGAGGCGCCGGTACCGTCGGAAGCCGACACCAGTGCTGAGTCCAGGTGCGACAGGCGCCACCAGCGCGCATCCGCCGCCGGTACCACTGCCTCGGGGTGCTGTGTTGCGGCCGGGTCCACGGGGCGGAGCTGGCGGATCGCCCCGGACAGCGCGCTGGACAGGGTCTGCGCAAAGTTCTTGGGCCGGGTGGGAACCATGCCGAACTTCGGCAGGTGCAGCCGCTTGACGGCGGGGAACTCGGTGAGGTCCTTGCTGACCTGGGCATCCGGGAATTCCGAGCGGACCTTGCGGATCTCGGGGAGCTTGCCGCCGATGGTCCGGTGCAGGTGCGAGGGCCCGTCGAGCAGGTCCTTGAGCGCACGGTTCCTCAGCTCCACCGCCGAGTACTGGAGTGAAAGCAGGTGCCGGACATCCTGGAGGAAGCTCTCGATGGGAAGACGGCCGCCCTTTTCGTACTGCGAGTACAGCATTGCCGCCACCCACCGGTTGCGCTGGTGGAAGTAGGCCTGCCAGTCGATGGTGTCGTCTTTCTCGGTCCAGGGCATGTGCCAGACCGCCGCACCGGGCAGGCTCACGGTCGTGTAGCCGTTTGCCTTGGCACGGATGCCGTATTCGACGTCATCCCACTTGATGAAGACGGGCAGTGCCAGGCCGATTTCCCTGATGATCGACGTCGGGATCAGGCACATCCACCAGCCGTTGTAGTCGACGTCGATCCGCCGGTGCATCCACGGGGTGGTGCGCAGGTTGCTGGCGGCAAAGTCATGGGCACTCTGCCCCTCGCCGATCGGCTGGTACTGGAACCGGTACTCGTTGATGCCCTCGCCGAAGTTGTGGATGACGGAGCGTTCAAAGAGGTTGAACATGTGGCCGCCCACGATGGTGGCGCTGCGGGTGAAGTCGGCGAAATTGACGGCCCGGAGGACGCCTTCGGTCTCCACGACGACGTCGTCGTCAAGGAGCATGACGTACTTGCTCTCGCCGCCTTCGACGGCCTCGTGCATGCCGCGGGCAAAGCCGCCGGATCCGCCGAGGTTGCCCTGCTCAACCAGCTTGAACTTGTCGCCGAGCACCGCTGCGGCTTCGTCGAAGCCCGGCTCGTCCCGGACCTTCTGGTTGCCCTGGTCGGTGACGATGAGCCGGTCCATGACCGCCAGCAGATCCTCGGACTCGGCAAACGTCCGCAGATGCTTGACGCAGTAGTCCGGCCTGTTGAACGTTGTCACTGCAATGGACAGTGACCCGGGGGTGAACCCCTCGGGCTGGGGAACAGACCAGTCGGCCTGCTTCAGCTTCACATCCTGGCCGTGGGCGACGAGGTCGAACCAGTACCAGCCGCCGTCGGCGAAAGTGGCCAGCGACAGGTCGCAGGTGGCGGTGGTGCCGCCCGTGACGTGCAGGCTCTGGACCCGGTTTGAGCTGCCGCGGGGGCTGGACTTGTAGACGATGACCGTCGCCTCGGCGTCCACCTCGATGCTCAGGCGGACCTGCTGCACGTCGGTGTGGGCCCGCCAGTAGCTGGCCGGGAACGCGTTGAAGTACGTGCCGAAGGAAACTCGGCGGTGTGCAGGCAGCGACAGTTCGCGGCGGCCAAGGATAAAGTCCGAACGCATCTCACTGCGCTGGGATACCATCGGCGAGGCTGCGCCGCTCTTGCTGCCGGCCTCCTGTGACTCCACCACACGGCGTGCGGCGTCGAAGTCGACGTACAGCGGGAGGGTGTCGGTATCGCCGTCGACCGGGAAAACAACGCGGTGGACTGTCTTCCACACGGTCCCGTCAGTGCCCGGTTCGGTTCCCTGCCGGAACTCCGTCGCTACGCTCATGCGTCTACTCCTCCGCTTTCCAGCTTCGCACCGCCGCTGAAGTGCGGCTTGATCTTGTTGTCGAACATGCTCAGTGCCGATCCGATGGCCATGTGCATGTCGAGGTATTTGTAGGTTCCCAGCCGGCCGCCGAACAGCACGGACTCCTCGCCGCGGGCCAGGTCGCGGTAGGCCAGGAGCTTTTCGCGGTCTACCGCGGTGTTCACCGGGTAGTAGGGCTCGTCGCCCTTCTCGGCAAAGCGGGAGAACTCCCGCATGATGACCGTGGCGTCCTTCGTGTAGTCCCGCTCGGGGTGGAAGTGACGGAACTCGTGGATCCGGGTGTACGGGACGTCCTCGTCCGGGTAGTTCATCACCGAGCAGCCCTGGAAGTCCTCGATCGGGAGCACTTCTTCCTCGAGGTCGATGGTGCGCCAGGACAGGTCGCCTTCGGCGTAGTCGAAGTAACGGTCCACGGGGCCCGTGTAGATGACCGGCACCTGGCCGCGCACGGCCTCCCGGCCGAATTCGCCGCCGTCGAAGAAGTCCGTGTTGAGGTGGACCTCGATGTTCGGGTGGTCTGCCATCCGCTCGATCCACGCCGTGTAGCCGTCAACCGGCAGTCCCTCATACGTGTCGTTGAAGTAGCGGTTGTCGTAGTTGTAGCGGACCGGGAGCCGGGAAATGATCTCCGCGGGCAGGTCCTTGGGGTCGGTCTGCCACTGCTTGCCCGTGTAGTACTTGATGAACGCCTCGTAGAGGGGCCGGCCGATCAGCTGGATGCCCTTGTCGTTCAGGTTCTGCGGATCGGTGCCTGCGAGTTCGCCGGCCTGCTCCTGGATGAGGGCACGTGCCTCGCCAGGCCCCATGGAGGACCGGAAAAACTGGTTGATGGTGCCCAGGTTGATGGGCATGGAGTACACCTCGCCCTTGTGGCTGGTGTAGACCTTGTGCTGGTAACTGGTGAACGCGGTGAAGCGGTTCACGTACTCCCAGACGCGCTCGTTGGAGGTGTGGAAGAGGTGGGCGCCATACCGGTGGACCTCGATGCCGGTCTTGGCCTCATTTTCGCTGTACGCGTTGCCGCCGATGTGGTGGCGGCGGTCCAGGACGGCAACCTTTAGCCCCAGCTCCGTGGCGGCGCGTTCCGCGATTGTCAGGCCAAAAAAACCCGAACCGACTACGACGAGATCAGCGTTCACAACTCTCCTGTGTGTTTTGGTGGCAGGGTTCAGCAGCCCTATCTGCCGGGTCTAGACTACCCGAAGTTAAAAAGCGTCCCGTATTCCGGGGCGGCCGCCGCATGCCGGCCCGACGGCGCCGAATGCGGTTCACCGGCGGCGAGGGCGGCCATCCCGGCGCTGGTCTGACGCCGCAGACTATGCCCCGGACGGAACGGTGGCCAGCACTTCAGCGGCGGCATGCTGTCCTGACGTTGCCAGCGACGCATGTTGCAGCACCCAGCCGGCCCTGGCATTCCGGCCGTCCGCGTTGCCGCCGGATTTTGCACCGGCCGCGGCACGGCACATGGCGGCGGCGACGCTGTCCACGTCGTAGCCGGCCGCTTCGCCAAGTCCGTTGCCGGAGACGAGCGCCGCGCCCTCCCCCGTTCCCGCGAAGACAACGGGCGTCCCGCAGCCAGCGGCGGCATAGATCTTGGTGGGCTTGGCAAAGTCGTAGCCCTGGCCCGGTTTGATGCTGACCAGGGCTGCGGCTGCCCCCCGGATCCAGCGGGCCGCATCGGCGGGGGGAATGACCCCGCCGAACGTCACACGGCCGGGCGCTGTTTTCTCTGCAAGCTCCCTGAGGTGGGGTTCGTCGGCACCCTGGCCGAAGAAACGGATGCTGGCGCCGGGGTGCTGGGCGAGCACGGCGGGCAGCGCACGGATGAAGATGTCGGCACCCTGCCACTCGGACATGGTTCCGGTGTACACGAAATAGGGTCCGTCGGACCCGGCGGTCTCCCCCTTGGGCCCGAACACCGAGGTATCGATCCCGTTGCCGACGACGGTGACGCGGTTCCGCGGGACGCCGAACTGCTCGACCTTCTGAGCCACGGCATCCGAGATGGCGATCACCCTGGCCGCCCTGCGCAGCGCAAAGCCTTCGGCGGCGCGCATCACGCGGATGACGACGCCGGGCACGTCTGTGGCGGACAAAGCTTCAGTCCAGATGTCGGCCGCGTAGTAGACAAAGGGCCTGCGCCGCAGGGCCGATGCCAGTGCCACTACGACGCCGGTGGTGGGCGGCGGTTCCGAGACCACCACGTCGGCCCGCGAAAACAGCAGCCGGAAAAAGGCGGGCACGTCAAAGCTCATGTACTGCACATAGCCGCGCACATTGCCCCCGGCGTCCCGCAGCACGGGCCACCGGGAGACCTGGTAACGGGGCTTGAACTCCGGCGATCCCTTGGGCGGCCTGGTGGTGACGACGCTGACGTCGGCGCCCTTGGCCGCCAGGCCGTCCACGAGGGCTTTCAGCCTGAACGAGGCCGCACCCACTTCCGGGGTGAAGAGCCGGGTTGCCACGGTGACCCTGACAGGTCGGTTTTCACTCACGAAGCAGCAATCTTCACGATCTGCCGGTTGGTGGCGGATTCCAGCACGGCTTCGGCCACGCGGAGCGTGTCCAGGCCTTCGCGCATGGTGACGACATCGCTGCGCAGTCCGAGGACGGCGTCGCGGAATGCTTCGTGTTCGGTCCGCAGCGGTTCCGGCTTGGCGATGGCGAGCCGGGTGACGTTGCCTTCGGAAACGCCACGGAACGCGGCCATGGACTCCCACTCGGTGGCGACGGTGCCGTTCTCGAAGAACGTCAGGTCTGCCGTGATGGTGTCAGCGACGAATGCGCCCTTCTCACCGGTGACGATGGTGAGGCGTTCCTTCATCGGGGACAGCCAGTTGACCAGGTGGTTGGTGATGACGCCGTTGCCCAGCTGACCTGTCGCGGCCACCATATCCTCGTGCGGGCGGCCGCTGCGGGTGGTGGTGCGGGCGAAGATCGACTCAAAGCGGCTCTGCGCCAGCCATGCGGTCAGGTCGATGTCGTGAGTGCCGAGGTCTTTGACCACGCCGACGTCGGCGATCCGGGCCGGGAAAGGGCCCTGGCGCCGGGTGGCGATCTGGTAGACCTCGCCCAGCTCGCCGGCTTCGATCCGCTTGCGCAGCGACTGCAGTGCCGGGTTGAACCGTTCGATGTGGCCCACGGCGCCGACCAGCCCCTTGGCTTCGAAGGCGTCGACGAGGCGCTGTCCGGCCTCCGCGCTGGAGGCGATCGGCTTCTCCACGAGGGTGTGGACGCCGGCGTCGGCCAGTGCGAGTCCGACTTCTTCGTGCAGGCCGGTGGGGACGGCCACCACTGCCATGTCGATGCCGGCGGCGATGAGCTCTTCCACGGACGACAGGACATCCAGCTGGCCGGCAACGCCGTGCGGGTCGCCGAAGGAGTCGGCGACAGCGACCAGGTCGACGCCGTCGAGCTCCCGCACCACGCGCGCGTGGTGGCGGCCCATCATGCCCAGGCCAATAAGGCCGACGCGCAGGTTAGCCATCAGGCACCTGCCTGGACGAGCTTGTTGACGGCGGTGACGATGCGGTCCAGGTCGTTCTGGCTCAGGGACGGGTGCACCGGCAGGGAAAGGACTTCCTTGGCAGCAATTTCCGTGTTCGGCAGATCCTCGGTGCGGTTGAACGAGGGCAGCCGGTGGTTCGGAACCGGGTAGTACACGCCGGTGCCGATGTTGTATTCCTCGCGGAGCGCCTTGGCCAGTCCGTCGCGGTCCTCCGGCACACGGATCGTGTACTGGTGGTAGACGTGGGAAGCGCCCTCGGCGACCTTGGGTGTGCCGACGCCCTGAAGGTTGGCGGTCAGGAAGGCCGCGTTCTGCTGGCGCTGTTCGGTCCAGCCGAGGACCTTCTTGAGCTGGACCCGGCCGATGGAGGCGTGCAGGTCGGTCATCCGGGCGTTGAAGCCCACGAGCTCGTTTTCGTACTGCTTTTCCATGCCCTGGTTACGCAGCAGGCGCAGGTTCCGCTCCACAGTGCTGTCCGGCGTGGAGACCATGCCGCCCTCGCCGGACGTCATGTTCTTCGTGGGGTAGAGGCTGAACATGGCGAACTTGCCGAACGTTCCGACCTTCTGGCCGTTGAAGCTGGCGCCGTGGGCCTGGGCGGCGTCCTCGTAGAGGTCGATCCCGCGCTCTGCGGCGAGCTTGCCGAGTCCCTCGACGTTGAACGGGTGGCCGTACAGGTGCACGGGCATGATGCCCTTGGTCTTGTCCGTGATCAGCGAGGCGACGTGGTCCACATCCAGTGTGTAGTGGTCCAGTTCGATGTCGGCGAACACGGGGGTGGCGCCGGTCAGCGCCACGGAGTTGCCGGTGGCGGCGAAGGTGAACGAGGGAACGATGACTTCATCGCCCGCCCCGACGCCGGCGGCCAGGAGCCCGAGGTGCAGTCCCGAGGTGCCGGAGTTCACGGCCACGGATGGGCGGCCGTCGAGGAGTACCTCGGAGAATTCTTTCTCGAATTCGGCGACCTGCTGGCCCTGGGCCAGCATTCCGGTGGCCAGAACGGCGTCGACGGCGGCCCGCTCGTCGTCGCCGATGATCGGCTTCGCCGCGGGGATAAAGTCGTAGCTCATGCGTTCTCCTCAGACTCTTTCAGGGAATTTCCGTCTTCAATGTATTTGGCGCCGGTGGCGGGGCAGACCCAGAAGTCGCCCTCCTGGCGCAGCGGCTCGCCGGCCTTGCCCACCCAGCCAAGGCGGCGGGCCGGGACACCGGCCATCAGGGCAAAGGCCGGGACATCCTTGGTGACGACGGCCCCGGCCGCAACCGTGGCCCAACGCCCGATCGTCAGCGGGGCAACGCACACGGCCCGGGCTCCGATGGAGGCGCCGTCCTCGATGGTCACACCCACCGGCGTCCAGTCGTGGGCGCTCTTGAGGGAGCCGTCGGGGCTGACCGACCGCGGGTAGGTGTCGTTGGTCAGGACTACGGCCGGACCGATGAAGACACCCTTGCCGAGCTTGGCCGGCTCGTACACCAGGGCGTAGTTCTGGATCTTGGTGTTCTCGCCGATCTGCACGCCGGTGCCGACGTAGGCGCCGCGTCCCACGATGCAGTTCGCACCAAGGTTCGCCTGTTCGCGCACCTGGGCCAGGTGCCAGATCTTCGTTCCGTCGCCGAGGATCGCCTGGTCCGAAACGTCGGCGCTCGGAGCAATGGTCGTCGTCATACTTTGGTTCCTCTCAGAAGTGCCGCTGCGGCCGGGCCGCAGCGGCAAAGGCTGCCGCGAAGCGCTCTCAGGCCTTGCCGATAACGCGGTAAACGACGCCGTCCCACTGGTCGGCGGAGCTCACCCGGCGGCCGTCAATAAATGCCTTGATGCCAGGGAGGTCAGCTGGGGACAGCGTGCGGTATTCGGCGTGGTCGGCCTGCACGATGGCCGCGTCGACGGGTTCGCCAACGTGGTACGCGGTGAAGCCGAGCTTCTCGAGTTCGGCGTCCGTGTAAAGCGGATCGTGGACCGTCACGACGGCGCCGCGCTTCTCGAGGCTGGCAACGGCGTCGAAAACGCCGGAGAAGGCAGTCTCCTTCACACCGCCGCGGTAGGCGGCGCCCAGCACCACCACACGGGCATCGGTGAGGTCGCCGTATGCCCCTTCAAGGAGGCCAACAGTGTAGTCCGGCATGTCTGCGTTGGCGGCACGGGCGGCCCGGACCACCGTCGCCTCGGGGTCGTTCCAGAGGTACAGGCGCGGATAGACCGGGATGCAATGGCCGCCGACGGCGATGCCCGGCTGGTGGATGTGGCTGTACGGCTGCGAGTTGGAGGCCTCGATGACCTGGTAGATGTCAATGCCCGCGGTTCCGGCGAACCGGGCGAACTGGTTGGCCAGCCCGATATTCACGTCGCGGTACGTGGTCTCGGCAAGCTTGGCCAGCTCGGACGCTTCCGCGGATCCCAGATCCCACACACCATTCGGCCGGCGAAGATCAGCACGCTCATCGAAGTCCAGCACGGCTTCGTAGAACTCAACGGCCTTGGCTGCGCCCGCCTCGGACAGACCGCCTACCAGCTTGGGGTACTTGCGCAGGTCCTCGAACACCCGTCCGGTCAGCACGCGTTCCGGGGAGAAGACGAGGTGGAAATCCTGGCCTTCAACCAGCCCGGAGCCAGCCTCCAGTGCGGGCTTCCAGCGCGTACGCGTGGTTCCCACGGGCAGGGTTGTCTCATAGGACACCAGGGTGCCCGGGGTCAGGTGCTTGGCCAGCTCAGCGGTTGCGCCGTCCATCCAGCCGAAATCAGGCTTGGCGTCGGCGTCCACGAACAGCGGGACAACCAGCACGACGGCGTCGGCGCCGGGGACAGCCTCGGCATAGTCCGTGGTGGCGCGCAGTTTGCCCGCCGGCACCAGTTCGGAAAGTTTCTCCTGCAGGTGGGCCTCGCCCGGAAACGGCTCGGTCCCCGCGTTGATCAGCTCCACGACCTGCTGGTTGACGTCGACGCCGACGACGTCATGGCCCTTGGAAGCAAACTGGACGGCCAGCGGCAGCCCGATCTTTCCCAACGCAATTACAGCAATCTTCACGAGTCAGAAGCCTTTTCTCTCAGGACTGGCAGGCGGCAGCCACGCTGCCACACCCGGTTTTGCTTAACACTATCCGCTGACCGGACCTTACGCCGATTCCGCGACCTCGTCGGCGTAGCCGGACTCTGCAGCCCGCAGAAGCGCGCGGGGTTTTCCACATGGACAAATTCACGCGTCCATTCCGGCCGCGCCGACACTAGCGTGGTGCCCAGGTTTTCCCGAGGAACGGAGGTCGCCGGTGCATCTGCAATGCACTCTCGTCCGCGCCCCCGGGGCCGTTTCCACCGGGTCCGGCTCCCCGGCCGGGCCGGTCGAGCTGACGGTTGCGGCCCCGGACGGCTGCCCGGGCACGGACATGGAGGCGGAGCTGTCGCGCCGCTTCCAGACGCGCGGACTGACTGTGGCCAGCCTGCCGCTCAAAGGGCTGACCCTCGGCACGGCGCCCCTGGTCAACGGGGCTGTCCTGGTGGACGGCCGCGCCGACGGCCCTGGTTCCGAGCCGGGAACTGCCGGCGAACTGCCCGCTGCCGTGCTCCTCGCGGTGGACAGTGGCCCCGCAGCAGGTTCTGTTCTTCCCCTGCGCCGGGGAAGCTACAGGATCGGCCGGACCAACGCTGAGCTGACCGTTCCGGATGCCGATCTTTCCCGCGAGCACGCCAGAATTGAGGTTTCGGATACAGCCCTGACCCTCGTGGACCTTGGCAGCATCAACGGAACCGAAGTCGACGGCAAACGGGTATCAAAAACGGCCGTCGCGATCGGTTCCCGCATCCGCTGCGGCAATTCCTCCATGTCTGTTGTGCTGGCTGCGCCGTCGGACGCACGGGACGCTGACCTAGGGTTTGCCGGCAGCCCCGTGGCGGAGCCGCTGACCGTGTCGCGCCCGGTCGCGCCGGCGGGCCGGTCAGTGCTGGTTCTCGGGGCCGTTCTCCCCGTGATCATGGGCGTGGGGCTGGCGCTGGTGACGGGGTCGTGGATGTTTCTGGCCTTCACGGCGGTATCGGCAGTGACTCTCCTTGTCCCCCTGGTCTCGGGCGCACGGCAGCGCCGTGAACTCAGATCGGCAGTCGCAGCGGCAGCTGCGCAGGATCTGCAACGACGACGGCGGTCCGCACCGTCGGCTGCCGCCCTTGCGCTGGGCGCTGGGGTTCCCGGACCGAGCCCCGCCGCTCCCGTCCGGGAGACCGGATGGGAGCCATCGAAGTACACCCAAGATCCGGCGCCGATGCCTCCGCCCGGCGTCTGGCTCAGACTCGGCCTGGCCGATCAACCGGCCAACATACGCCTGGAGCCGGACCAGCCCGGCTTCAAACCCCCTCGGCTCGGGGCGGTGCCGCTCCTCCTCGACCCGGGCCTTGCGGTCGTTTCGGTCCGGGGGCCGGAATCAGAGGTTCACGGCCTGGCCCACTCGATCCTGATGCAGCTCACCGGGTATCCGCTGGCCAGGGGTACCCGGATCGCGATTCACGGACCGGCTTCCGTCCTTCCGCTCGCAGCACGGTTTCTGCCAGGGGTCTCCCTCCATTCAAGGATGGCGGACACCATGGCGGCCCTGACGGACACGTCCGGCGGGAACGGCGTGCCCCGCATCCTGCTGCTGTTTGGCGGCACGGCAGACGGCACCCCCGAAGCCGGCATCATCCCGACCGCCCGGGGGCTGGGCTGGCGGGTGGTGCACCTCCCGGGCCGGGGACAGCAGCCAGCGGAAACCGATATTGAGCTCGGCGGGCGCGGGGCAGTATTTCGGGCGCGCGGTTCATGTCACCGCTTCGTCGCAGACCTCGTGCCGTCCGGCGTTTTCGACCGCTACTGCCGGATGCACGGGCAGTCGCTCCCTGACGTATCGGCCGGCGGGCAATCCGTGCCGACACGCTCCCGACTGGGCGATCTCCTTGACCTGTCGGCAGCTGCGACGGCTAAGCGCTGGGCGGCGGGCAGGCTGAAGCCAGGCCTCACCATCCCCCCTGGGCCGCACAGCCCGGGGGGTGCGCGTCCTGGACCTTGAAGCAGATGGCCCGCACGTCCTCGTTGCGGGCACCACAGGTTCCGGGAAGTCGGAGCTGCTTCGCACCATTACCGCCGGGCTCGCTCTGTGCTATCCGCCGGACCGCGTTAATGTCCTCTTCTTCGATTTCAAGGGCGGGACGGGGCTCAGCCCGCTGACTGGCATCCCGCACTGCGTCGGCATGCTGACGGACCTTGCCAGCAGTCAGCTGGAGCGCACGATCGTGTCACTGCGGGCAGAAGTCCGCAGGCGTGAGCAGCTGCTGGCCGCCGCCGATGCCCCGGACCTGGCCGCCTATCGCCTGTCCCCGGCCGGCGGACCGCCGCTCCCCCAGCTGATCCTCATCATTGATGAGTTCCGGATGCTCGTCGAGGACGCTCCTGAGACCCTGGCCGAGCTGATGAGGGTTGCCGCCATTGGCCGGTCGCTGGGCATCCACCTGATCATGGCGACACAGCGCCCGCAGGGAGCTCTCACGGCGGACATCCGCGCGAACGTCACAACGAGCATCGCCCTGCGTGTGCAGTCCGCGCACGAATCAGCCGATGTGATCGGCACGAATGCGGCCTCGGCGATACCCGTCAACCGGCCCGGCCGCGCCTACCTGGCCAGGGGTGCCGAGGCTGCCGAGGAGTTCCAGTCGGCGTCGGTTGCCGGCACCGAGGACGATTCTGCGTCCTGCCGCGTCCGGGTGCTGGAGACCGCCGTTGCGCTCGCAATGCCGCCTTCCGTCAACGGCGTCAGCCCTCCGCCGGCAACCCCGTTGGACGGAGCCCGGCCGGTCGTGGAGCTGGCCGCCTCTCTGTGGGCCGGGATGGATGGTTCCGCGGCGCGCCGTCCGGTGGCTCCGCCGTTGCCGGACGTGCTGGCGAGTCCGGATGACGTGGCCGCGCTCACCGCGGAAGGCCCCGGAACGGCTGGCGACTGGGCTGTAGGGCTGGGCTTGCTGGACCTGCCCGAGGAGCAGCGGCTTGCCGCTCTCACCTGGCGGCCCGGAGCCGATGGTCATCTGGCCCTGATCGGCGCGGGATCCCGGGATGCCGCCCACGCCATGTCAACAGCAATGGGACAGCTCCTATCCCATCCCACGGAATGCCACTTCTACGTCCTCGATGCGGACGGGTCCTTGACTGGCCTGGCGGGCGCGCAACGCACCGGATCCTTTGTGAACCTCCACGACCTCCGCCGCGGCGTGCGTGTCCTGGAACGCCTGGCGGCCGAAATGTCCCAGCGGCTCAGCCGGCTCCCGGCGGCCTCCGGCGCGCCACTGGTGCTGGCCATTTCAGGCTGGGGTTCCTGGCTGTCGGCCCTCCGCTCCGGCCCCCTGACCCGCGCCGAAGACCATGTCCAGGACATCGTCCGGGACGGCCGCCCCGCCGGAATCACGGTCGTGATCTCCGGCGACCGCGAACTCGTGACGTCGCGGTTCTTTCCATCCATACCCAACCGCATCTACTGCCCGCGGGGCGCCAGCGCCGAGAGCAGGCTGGCATGGCCCAAAATGCCAGACCTTCCGCCGATTCCGGGGCGCGCCGTCGCGTCCGGTGCCTTGTCCGCCGGGCGGCAGGCGGTCTGCCAGCTCTATGGCCCTGGAGCCGGGCGCGGTCCGGGACGGGCAATGGCCTCCGTCGAAGCGCTGGAGGGGCCGGTGCAGGTCAGGCCCTTCCGCGTGGATCCCCTTCCGGTGCAGCTCTCTGTTGCAGACGTACTGTCCCGCGTGCCCGGAACCGAACCGGAATCAGGCAGCCGGGCCTCAGACGCCCCTACCTCAGGCACCCCTGGTTTACACGCACCTGTGAACGGAGCAGATCCCGAAGCGCCCCACCCGATGCGTACAGCCGCCCGGAAGCTGATCGTCGGCCTGGGCGGGGACGAACCGGCCCCTGCCGCCGTGCGCCTGCCACGAGGAACCGTCCTTGCCGTGCTGGGCAGCGCGGGTTCGGGCAAGTCATCGTTCCTGGCTTCCCTGCCTGCGCTCAACCCGTCGGTCTCCGGGTGGCTGCACCCCGGCCCGGAGCCCAGTCCGGCCGACTTTTGGACAGAGGTCCACCGCGATGCCGCGGCGGGACGCCTGCCGGGGGACGCCTTGCTCCTTGTCGACGATGCCGACATGCTGCCCGCCACCTGCCACCAGCAGCTCGTGGAGCTGAATTCCCGCGGCTGGGCGGTAATTTTTTCAGCCGCGTTCAGCCAGTCGTTATTGCAGCGTGTCCCGCTCGCGCTGGCCGCCCGCAGTGGCGGCAGGGGCATCCTTATTGCGCCCCGCAGTCCGCTTGACGGCGACATCTTTGGACTGCGGATTGAGCTGGATTCCCATCCCCCGCCAGGACGCGCCCTGCTCGTGGCAGACGGCACGGCAATCCCCGTCCAGCTGGCGGTGTCCGAAGATGTCAGGAGGCTCTAGAGTGCCGGCGGATCGGAAGCGGCGCGGGAGGCGAAGCGAATCACGCGCTTGTCGAACAGCAGGATGATCGCTGTGGCGGCCGGGATCAGCATCGCGGCGCCGGCCACGGGGAGTCCGCCAGTGAGCGTGGGGAAGCCAATAGTCAGCACGAACAGCTGGGCCACCAGCGCACCGGCCCGCGGCCAGCGGAAGCCCCGGAACAGGAACACGGCAACGGCAAACAGCCACGATGCAAAGGCCAGCAGCAGGCCTAGCGTGAAAACGGCACCCCAAAAGGACATCACCGGCGCCCCACTGGCCAGCTGGAATCCGTACCAGGCTGCCGCGGCCAGCAGGGCCGTGGCCTCGGCGGCCACAATCCCGGAGATCACGGCGACGGCGCGGGGACGGACGCGGCTCGAAGGCCTTGGTTTGGCTGGGCCCCGGTCCTCCGGCATTCCACTGTCTCCGGCGTCAGCGGCCGGGCCGGACGGGTCCTTTGGGGGTCTTGACACACTGGCACACTACCCGAGATAGTCGACACACGGCGGGGCAGCCCGCCGATGTGATGCATCGCTCACGTTTCCTGGGGATTTCGTGGTCCACTACCCCTTGTTTACACAGCGTTAACATGAAACGCTTGATCCAGATGACCAAGGGGGCCCTGCAGGGCCCCTTTCCTATGTAAGCCCTAGTGAATATTTTCACAAAGGGTATTGACTTCCCAGGAATGGAGTGACTGATCAGCATGGATTGGCGTAACCGCGCGGCCTGCCTCGACAAGGACCCGGAGCTGTTTTTCCCCGTGGGCAACACCGGCCCCGCGCTT
Organism: Arthrobacter globiformis; assembly: GCF_030817195.1. Lineage (NCBI taxonomy): Bacteria > Bacillati > Actinomycetota > Actinomycetes > Micrococcales > Micrococcaceae > Arthrobacter > Arthrobacter globiformis. The sequence continues at coordinate 3,868,295 of NZ_JAUSYZ010000001.1, forward strand.
TTGCAGATTGAAGAAGCCAAGAGTGTCTGCCGCCGGTGCCCGGTCGTTGACACCTGCCTGCAGTGGGCGCTGGAGTCCGGACAGGATGCCGGCGTGTGGGGCGGCATGAGCGAGGACGAGCGCCGTGCACTGAAGCGCCGGGCCGCCAGGGCCCGCCGCGCTTCCTGACGCGGCCCCCCAGCAGTAAACGCATCAAAACAAAAGGCGACGGCCCCGGACCCAAGGTCCGCGGCCGTCGCCTTTGTTATTAGTCGCCTTGTTATTAACGGTTTGCCAGGCTCAGCACAATCTGCACCGCAGTGCCGCCGCCCTCGCGGGGCTGCCACTGTATGGTGCCGCCGAGTTCGCTCGTGACCAGCGTCCGGACAATCTGAAGCCCGAGGCCCTCCACATGCGGTGTCTCCGGCAGGCCGACGCCGTCGTCCGCGACGGTGACGGTGAGCAGTTCCTCGTCGTCCTCGCCGGCCGACCGGTCGGCGAGCAGCCACACTGTGCCCGTGCGTCCCTCCAGCCCGTGCTCAACAGCGTTGGTGACGAGCTCGTTGATCACCAGTGCCAGCGGCGTCGCGAAGTCGCTGGGAAGCTCACCGAACAACCCCGACCGCTGCGTCCGCACCTGCTGGGACGGTGACGCCACTTCTGCGGAAAGACGGAACTGGCGTCCGATGAGTTCATCAAAGTCAACGCTCTGGGTCAGCCCCTGCGAGAGCGTCTCGTGCACGAGGGCAATCGTTGCCACCCGGCGCATGGCCTGCTCCAGCCCCTGCTTTGCCTCGTCGCTGACCATTCGGCGGGACTGCATGCGCAGCAGCGCGGCAACAGTCTGCAGATTGTTCTTGACCCGGTGGTGGATTTCACGGATGGTGGCATCCTTCGTGACCAGCTCCATCTCGCGGCGTCGCAGTTCGGACACGTCGCGGCAGAGGACCAGCGCACCGAAGCGCTGCTGCTCGTCGCGGAGCGGGATGGCGCGCAGCGACAGGCTTACGCCGCGGGATTCAATCTCGCTGCGCCACGGCATCCGCCCGGTGACAACCAGCGGCAGCGTCTCGTCCACCATGCGGCGGTCCTTCAGCAGGCCCGCCGTGACCTCGGCCAGCGAGCGCCCCTCCAGTGATTCGCCGTCGCCGAGGCGCCGGAATGCCGAGACCCCGTTCGGGCTGGCGTACTGCACGATCCCCTCGGCGTCGAGGCGGATCAGGCCGTCGCCAACGCGGGGGGCGCCGCGGCGGGATCCCGTCGGCGAGGCGAAGTCCGGCCAGAGCCCCAGTGTGCCCATGCGCAACAGGTCATAGGCACACTGGCGGTAGGTCAGCTCCAGCCTGGACGGCATCCGCGAGCTGGACAGGTCCATGTGGGATGTGACCACCGCCAGGGTCCGGCCGTTCCTGACCATCGGTACGGCTTCAACCCGCAGTGCCATGTCGCTGCTCCAGTTCGTCTCACTGGAACGCTCGATGGTGCGGCTCTCCCACGCCTTGTCCACCAGCGGCCGCAGGTCCGACCGGATGCCCTCCCCGACGAAGTCGGCGTGGAACACCGTATGTGTCGTGGAGGGCCTGACGTGTGCCAAGGCGACGTAGCCGTACTCCGGATGGGGAAACCACAGGGCCAGGTCGGCAAACGCGAGGTCGGCCACCATCTGCCAGTCGCCCACCAGAAGGTGCAGCCACTCGGCATCCCCCGGCCCGAAATCAGCGTGCTCCCTGATGGGGTCCGTAAAGATTGCCACTGCACCTCCAGTTTTTCGACGGCGGAACCGGTGTCCTACCGTCGGACGATTGACCTCAAGAGCCTCAATGCTACCGAGAGCGAGGCCATGTCGTCCGCTTCGAGGGCGTTGACCTCATCGAACATGCTCTTCGCGCGGCCCAAATGTTCCGCATTCAGCTGTTCCCAGGCCTTGAGCCTGTCCTCCGCCGGCGACCCCTCCTCGGTCGAGTCCAGGACCGCCGTCGTCATGTCTGAGACGGTGGAGTAGAGGTCATCGCGCAGCGCGGCACGGGCCAGGGCCTGCCAGCGGTCCCTCCGCGGCAGGGAACTGATCCGCTCCAGGAGGGAGTCCACGTGGAACCGGTTGAACACCGTGTAGTAGACGTGGGCGATGTCCTCCACCGGTTCCTTGCGGCTGTGCGCGATTTTCGCGATGTCCAGCAGCACAAAGCTCTCGAACAGCTCGGCCCACCGGTGGCCCAGGTCCTCGGGCAGGCCCCACGACCGCGCCTTCTCAAGCCAGGAGGCAACCCGCTCGCGGTCGTCACCGCGCAGGTAGTCCAGCAGCCGGGCCCGCATGGGTTCCATCGGGGGCTGGAACTCGGCGACGATGTCGGCGATGGGCCGCGACGCGCTGCCCTGGGCCAGGACCCAGCGCACCGAGCGGTCCAGCAGCCGCCGGATATCCAGGTGGACTGTGCTCCAGTGCTCAGTGGGGAATGACGCAGGCAGGTCGTTGAGCTCGGACACCATGACGTCGAGTTCGTAGATCTCCCGCAGCGCCACGAACGCCTTGGCCACGGCCACCTCGCTCGCAGAGGTCTCCTCCATGGTCCGGAAGGCAAAGGTGATGCCGCCCAGGTTGATCATGTCGTTAGCGACGACCGTCGCGATGATTTCCCGGCGCAGCGGATGGGTGTCCAGTTCGGCGTCGAATTTCTCCCGGAGCTGCACCGGGAAATACTGCCTGAGCGTCCTGCGGAACCAGGGGTCGTCGGCCAGGTCGCTGTCGCGCAGGGCCGTCGCCAGTTCAATCTTGGCGTAGGCCGCCAGCACGGACAGTTCGGGTGACGTGAGGCCCTGCCCCTGTTCCAGCCGTTCGCGCAGGACAGCGGTGGAGGGCAGTGCCTCCAGGTCCCGGTTCAGGTCCGCCGTCTTCTCCAGCCAGTCCATCAGCCGCTCGTAGCTCGGGCTCCATTCGGCGACCTTCTGGCGGTCGTTCAGGAGCAGGATGTTCTGGTCGATGTTGTCTTCCAGGACCAGCCGCCCCACTTCGTCGGTCATTGCCGCAAGGAAGTCCGAGCGCTCGGCGGCGTCGAACTTGCCGGCGGCCACCATCCGGTCCACGAAGATTTTGATGTTGACCTCGTGGTCGGAGCAGTCGACGCCGGCGGAGTTGTCGATGGCATCCGTGTTCAGGATGACCCCCTGCAGCGCCGCCTCGATACGGCCCCGTTGTGTCATGCCGAGGTTTCCGCCCTCCCCCACTACCTTAACGCGAAGGTCGCGGCCGTCCACGCGGATGGCATCGTTGGACTTGTCGCCTACCATGGCGTGCGTCTCGGAACTGGCCTTCACGTAGGTTCCGATGCCGCCGTTGTAAAGCAGGTCGGCGGGTGCGAGCAGGATGGCGCGCAGCAGTTCGGGCGGGCTGAGCTGCGTCGTGTCCTCGGGCAGGCCCAACGCGGACCGGACCTGGACCGAGACGGGGATGGACTTGGCCTGCCTCGGGTAGATCCCGCCGCCTTCACTGATCAGGCTCTTGTCGTAGTCATCCCAGGACGACCGTGGCAGCTCAAACAGCCGCTGCCGCTCCGTGTAGGAGGTTGCCTCGTCCGGATTCGGATCGAGGAAAATGTGCCGGTGGTCGAACGCCGCGAGCAGCCGGATGTGCTTGGACAGGAGCATTCCGTTGCCGAAGACGTCCCCGGACATGTCGCCGACGCCGACCACGGTGAAGGGCTCGGACTGGGTGTCCAGGTCCAGCTCGCTGAAGTGCCGCTTGACCGACTCCCAGGCACCCCGGGCGGTGATGCCCATGGCCTTGTGGTCGTATCCCACGGAACCGCCGGAGGCGAAGGCGTCGCCCAGCCAAAATCCGTAGTCCGCGGCCAATCCGTTCGCTATGTCAGAGAAGGATGCCGTGCCCTTGTCCGCCGCGACCACCAGGTAGGAGTCGTCGCCGTCGTGCCGTACAACGTCCGACGGCGGGACGAGCCGTTCGCCGTCGGCTCCCGTAACGAGGTTGTCCGTGATGTCCAGCAGTCCGCGGATAAACGTCTTGTAGCTTTCGACGCCCTCCGCCATCCAGGCCGACCTGTCCTTGGCGGGATCGGGCAGCCGCTTGGCGAAGAACCCGCCCTTGGCGCCCGTTGGAACGATCACGGCGTTCTTAACCGTCTGCGCCTTGACCAGACCCAGGATCTCCGTGCGGAAGTCTTCCCGCCGGTCCGACCAGCGGAGCCCGCCGCGGGCCACCTTGCCGAAGCGCAGGTGAACGCCCTCGACCCGGGGAGAGTAGACCCAGATCTCGAACATGGGCCGCGGGAAGGGCAGTCCTTCGATGGCTGAGGGGTCGAGCTTGAAGCTCAGGTGCGGCTTGTCCTGGTAGTAGTTGGTGCGCAGCGTTGACTCGATCAGGTTCGTGAACGTCCGCACCACGCGGTCGGCGTCCAGGGTGGCGACGTTTTCGATCGATGCCGCCAGCCGGGCGCGGACGGCCGCCTGCGTCTGCGCCCGATCGGCCTCGGTCAGGCTGGGGTCGAAGCGTGCCTCGAACAGCTCAATGAGTCCATGGGTGACCTCCGGATTGGCCAGCAGCGTATCGGCCATGAACTCAAACGAGTTGGTGTTTCCCATTTGCCGCATGTACTTCGCGTAGGCCCGCAGCACAATGACCTGTCGCCACGTCATGCCCTCGCGAAGCACCAGCCGGTCAAAACTGTCGGATTCGACGGCACCGGAAACGGCCGCACCGAAGGAATCCGCCAGCAGCCGGCCCGTGGACACCGGGTCCACCCCGGCGGGGTACTTCAGTCCGAGGTCGTAAAGGAAGAAGTCCCGGCGGTCGGCGGTCTCGATCTCGAACGGCCGCTCGTCCAGCACCTCCAGCCCCAGATTATGGAAGTAGGGAAGGATCTGACTTAGGCTCTTCGGCTCCAGCATGTACAGCTTGACCCTGGCGTCCTCCTCAAGGGTGGCGCCGGCGCCTTCGGGAAGATAGACATGGACTCCCGGCCGTTCCTGCCGGGCGCCAAGCACGCGTTCGGCTTCGGCCCCGTACTGTTCAAACCGGGCGATGTCCTCGAGGGCATCCTCGATTTCATAGTCGACGCGGTAGCTCGCCGGGAAGGCCTCGGCCCAAATGGCCGCCAGTTCATTGGCCCCGTCGTCGGCGCTCCGCTCTCGGAGTACCTCGGCGATCCCTTCACTCCAGGACCGGGCGGCACGGACGAGCCGCTTTTCCAACGCATCGGTGTTGACGTGGCTGACATCCGCGCCCTTGGGCAGGCGGATCCGGAAGAACAGGCGGGCGAGCGCCGATTCCGTCATCCTCGCCTCATAGTCAATGGACTCGGCGTGGAACGTCTCGCGGAGTTCCTGCTCGATCCTCAGCCTGACGTTGGTGGTGTACCGGTCGCGAGGGAGGTAGACGACGGCGGACATGAACCGTCCGTAAATATCCGGCCGGAGGAAGAGCCGGGTCCGGCGCCGTTCCTGCAGCCGCTGGATTCCCGTTGCCGTTGCGGCGAGGTCGGGAATTTCGATCTGGAACAGCTCGTCACGGGGGTACGTTTCCAGGATGCCCAGCAGGTCCTTCCCGGAGTGGGAATCCGGCGGAAAACCGGCGCCGCGCAGCACGGCCTCTACCTTTTCCCGGACAATCGGAATATTGCGCACGGAATCGGTGTAGGCGCTGGTGGCAAACAGTCCAATGAAACGCTGTTCACCGTTGACGTTGCCGGCAGCATCAAAGCTTTTCACGCCGATGTAGTCCAGGTATGCCGGCCGGTGCACCGTTGAGCGGGAATTTGCCTTGGTGATGACCAGAGCACGCTTTTCACGGGCTTTCCGCCTGCCCGCGTCAGTGAGATGCTGCACCTGATGGGTATCGTGGTGCGCCCGCAGCAGACCCAGGCCACTGTCCTCGCGCAACTCCAGGACATCCTCACCCTCTTCGTTGACCAGGTCATATTCCCGGTAGCCGAGGAACGTGAAGTTGCCTTCGTCCAGCCAGCGAAGCAAATCCTGGGCCTGGCGCAGCTCTGCGATCTGGGTCGGATGCGCTACGTTATCCAGGTCCTGGGCGATCTGCAGTGCCTTGTTGCGCATTTTCGGCCAGTCTTCGACTGCGGCCCTGACATCTCCAAGGACCCGCTCCAGCCCTTGCTGCAGCTGCTCAGCGGCTTCATCAGTGGCCCGGCCAATCTCGACGGCAATCCAGGACTCCATGTGGGACGCGTTGTCGCCCTGGGCAATGAGGTGGGACAGGACGGGCAGCGCCGCGGTGTCGCCGCTGGAAATGCCGATGCTGGACGGGACCCTGTCCACCTTGACGAGTTCGTTGGTTTCGCGGTTGCGTGTGACCACGAACATGGGGTGCTGCACGAGGTGGATGGCCGAATTCTGCCGGACCAGTTCGGCATTGACTGAATCCACCAAGAAAGGCATATCGTCGGTGACGATATAGACAACGCTGCGGTCGCCCTCAGGAACGATGGAGATGTTGGCGCTGCCCGGCCGGCGCTCGAAACCCACTGCGCGGTGGGTCTCGGCCCGGGCCTTCAGCAGCTCGTGCGGGTAAGCGCGTGCGTCCTCCTCCGCCAGATGCTCGTAGTAGTCCGCAAAGAAGCCTTCCTCGGCTCCGATTGAACGGGACTGATCCTCCACGCTGGACCCAGACGACATCGACACACGCCTCCATCACACAGTTTGCGGCTGCTTCCTTGCAGCCCTCACCGTGAGCCTAGTCCGTCAGCCTGCGCCTTGCTGTGGATGAGAACACAGAGGATCTACGTTTTTGCTGGGCAGGTGCACAAACCAACTCGGCGATCGCCGACCGGAGCCGGGATTCCGGGGCCGATTCCAGCAATAACGACCCGGTCAGCAGCGCCGCGTCTGTTGCGCCCGGGTCCCACGGGAGGAAGGCCTTGATGCCCGCCGGCGGGCCGAACCGGTCCCACGCCTCGCGGAGTTGGCGTTCCGGCGAACGGCCCACAGCCGAGGCCCGCACCTTGTTGAGCACCACCTCGGGGCTGACCCCCGGCAGTGAGCCTTCGAGTTCCGCCAGCCCCCTGACAAGGCGGGGAACACCAATGGGATCCGCCGAGCCAACGGCGATCACGGTATCGGCCAGCTCAAGGCTCCTGAGAGTTGCGGCGTTGCGCCGCGGCGCCATGGTGTCGAAGCTCAGCTCCTCGTCGGCCTCAAGGCAAAAGCCGGCGTCGACCACGATGACGTCCGCCATTTCCCGCGCCCGGTCCAAAACAAGCGCCAGCGCGGCCGCGCGCAGCTCGGTCCAGCGGTCGGCCCGGGTGATGCCGGTCAGAACCCGGAAGGTTCCTGCCGTGGCAGTAACCGGTACGGCGACCCGGAGCAGTGCCTCCCGGTCCAGGAGTCCCTGGTCGGCCAGCCGGCAAGCCTGTGCCAGACCCGCCGCTTCGTCGAGGAGCCCCAGGACTCCGGCAACGCTGGCCCCATAGCTGTCGGCGTCGACCAGCAGGACAGACTTGCCCTGCGCAGCCAGCTCCCCTGCGATGTTGACGGCAACCAGGGTTCTGCCGGGCGCGCCGGACGGCCCCCACACCGCAAGGAGCGTGCCGGTTCCGACAACTGCCGGTTCCGGTGCGGCGTCGACAGCCTCCGGGCGCAGGGCCGCGCCGGCATCCGCGAAACCCGTGCTGTAACCGGGTCCGGCGCCGGGGTTCAGTCCTGCCGGACCCGAGCCCGCATGCCTGCTGACGGCATCGGCAATACTCTCCGCCAGTGCTGTGGACTCAACGGTCGAGGGCGCCGCACTGACTCCGATGCCGCGAAGCCTCAACCGCTCCTCGGGGCTGTCGGTCAGTGCAATGATGACTACGCCCACGGCGGCGAGCCTGTCCACCAGCGAGGCAGTCAGGTCCGCAGTTCCCTCCGCAACAACGGCCGCCCGGGCCAGCCCGCTCTGGCAGGCGGCCAGCAGTTCTGCGAGCTCCGCGCAGCGCCGGACTACGGTGACGGGACCGTGCAACCGCTCCAGTCCGCCAACCAGGTCTTCCTGCGACTCGCCGACAGTGACAACCGGGATGCTCACTTGGCGGCCCCGCCGGGATTCCACACCACGGAGATTTTGGCCTCGTTAGCCTGCGCACCAAGGAGCGAGGCCATCTGCCCGTCCCCCACCAGGACCATCAGAACCGTGGATTTCGAAGCGCCCAGGGCGGTGGATCCTTGTGAGACCTCCGCGATTTCCGCGCCCGGGAGCAGCAGCTTGGGCTCGGCAAATCCGTTGCGGGCGTCGGGCATGGAAACCCAGACGTCGACCCGTGTGCCTGCCACCGCCTGCTCAGGCAAGGCCTCCTGAACCGTGACGGCCACGGGCTTTCGGTCCAGGGCGTCGACACTGCCCAGGCTTTCACGGGGAACCAACTGGTCCTTGGCGATCCGCTGGACGGCCACCTGGCCTTCGGGGATACCTGACTCCGCCGTCACATAGTGCGCTTCGACGTCGCCCAGGCGCACCTTGACCCGGCTGATGTTTTCAGGACTCAGTTTCTGGCCGACGGCAATTGGCTCACGGGCGGCAAATACCTCTGTGGTGCGGTCCGCGCTGCCGACAAGGGCAACGACTCCCACCACGGAGGCGAAGACCAGGAGCACACCCACCAGAAGCCTCGGGTCCTTCCAGGAAGGCTTCTTCAGCCGGGCTCCGGTGGCCGCCGTGCTTGCACTCATGCGTACTGCTCCCCCTTGGCGCCTGGGCGCTTCCATCGCGCGCCGGTCATGATCATTGTTACGGCATGCCTGCTCAATCGGAAGGGTGTTCAGGCAAACAACATCAAACTGTGGATAACGGCATCACTCGCGCCCAACGGTGGCACAATTGGGCTATGCCCCGATTCCTTACGCTTGCAGATGTAGCCGAGCAGCTTCAGATCAATGCGCCGGCGGCGTACGCCCTGGTCCGCAGCGGCGAACTGAAGGCAATCCAGGTGGGTGGCCGCGGCCAGTGGCGTGTCGAGGAGAAGATGCTTGAGCAGTACATCGAAGAGCGTTACGCCGAGGCAAGCCGCATGATTCAAGAGGCCAAGTCCAAGTCCGTTTGAGCACGGGCGGCTTCCGGGCCGGACCGTGGATTCCTGACGCCTCCCGTCAGAGTTCCCCGCTGCGCCTTGAGCGGAGCGCAGCCAGCGCCTGAAACGGGACCGTCGCCACCTCGGCAACCCGGCCGGCCCTGCGCGCTTCGCCGGGCAGTGTCATGGCGAGGTCGAAGAAGTCCCGCCCCACCCTGTCCATCACGCCCGAGAGCTGAACGTCCGCTGACCGGCCTGCCAGCAGGACGGTGAGTTCGGCCCTGTCCCGCGCCAGGCCCCGCAGCGCGCTGGCAAGGCCGAGTTTCTGGCGCACCGGGGATGCCTCGCCCACCGCGAACCGGCCGAGTCCGGTGTAGTGGCCGACGGCGGCATACGGAATCAGCACCTGGTGTGCCGCGTCGTCAAGGACCAGACTTTCGGACCCCGCATGACTGAGCGTGCCGGCAAAGACAGGCCCCGAACTCAGATGGATGCCAACGTGGCAGCCCAAGGATCCGCGCAGCCTGTCGTCGAGCGCGATGGCGGCCGTGTCTGCCCGGGAGCGCTCGGCAATCTCGGACTCCAGGCCCAGGACCGCGGCCTCGGCAAGCTGCAGCTCAAGATCCTGAAAGAGAGCATTCCATCGCATGGCGACAGCGTAGGCGCGCACACGAGGGCGGTCAATTAATCCACAAACTTTCCTATCTCCGTAGACAGCATCAACACACTTGCTGCAAACTGTCTCCATCGGCACTAAACACATCAAAGTGGATCAAACTGCATCAAATGGACTGGTTGGGGGAAAGTCATGGCGGATGAGGTTCAGCGCCCGGTGAGGGCAGAAGCCGCCCTGGCGGTTGTCATTCTCGGGCTCGGAGTTTTTCTGGCATTCACCGGGGCCGGGGTCGTCGATCATTGGAGGCGGTCCGCTGCGCGCCAGCAGGCTTTGCTCTTCGACGACCTGCTTGGCCTGCTGGCCCTCGCTGCCGGACTGACCGTCATCGCCTGGTGGCTGCTGTCCCTGGCTCTGGCCTTTGCGTCAGCACTCCTGGAACGGACCGGGCACAATTCCGCCGCCCGCGCCACGGGGCGGTTCACCCCTGTTTTCATGCGCAGGCTGGCGATGGCCGCGGTGGGCGTGCAGCTTCTCGGCGCACCGCTCGCCCATGCGGATGCCTTGCCCGCTGCTGCCCTTTCCTCAAGCGACGGATCGTCCCTGTCCGCGGCTTGGGCGCCCCTGGCTGACAAGCGGCCGGACCTGCCCGCCGGCCATTCCGAGGACTCCGGCGTCAGCGAAGGATCCGCCGCGATGGGCAGCGAACTGCAACCTCAGTGGAAGCCGCGCGTCCCGGTTGTGGAACCCGGCCTCGTCACCTCGTTGCCAGCCAGGGCAACGGCTGAGCCGGCCGGCGCCCGCCGCGAGCTGCCCGTCCGGGCCGGTGACTCGCTGTGGACCATCGCCGCACGCGAACTGGGGCCCAGTGCTTCCGAGGTGGAAATAGCAGCCCGCTGGCCGCTTTGGTATCAGGCCAACCGGGCTGTTATCGGAGCCGATCCCAACGTCCTTCGCCCGGGCCAGCTCCTCAGCCCACCGCCGCCATAAGCGGCGGCGACGTGCTTTCCTCCCGCGCCACCGAACCCCGCGGCCGCCCGTCTCGCGGCCTTCCCAAGCCAGCCAATACCGAAGGACCGATCATGACTGCAGTAACTCCACTACGGCGTGCAGGAAGCGCTGTTCCTGAGCCACTCCCGGCGGCGCCGGCCCGCACTGCGACGGCACCCGGAGACGAGGCGCGCGAAATATGCGCCATCACCAGGGCCACAGTCCAGGCAGCCGTTGAAGTCCTGGCTGGAACGAGGCCCATCCACCAGCTGGCGCGGCGGCTGGACCAGCGCTGCCTCACCGTGCTCCAGCACAGGGCAGCCCTCACCCGGCGGGTGGCTGCCCGGGCTCCACGGAAGATGGGGCTGCTCCACCGCAACGCGTCAGTCCGCTCGGTCCGCGCCTGCGCGGTGACACCTGACGTTTACGAGGCCAGCGCGGTGGTGATTGATGAACTGCGGGTCCGGGCAGTAGCCGTCCGGCTGGAACGCAGCAAGAATGTCTGGCGCGTGACCGCCCTGGAGATTGGCTGACGCGAATGCAGGAAAGGACCGGAGCACGGGCTCCGGTCCTTTCCTGTCATATCCGCTGGCTAGCGCTTTTTCTTCTTCCCGTCACGCCGCTCCTGCGAAGCGGCCTTGGCGGGGTTGCCCGAACGGCCTGCAGCGCGGCCTTCGATCCGGGTCTCGGCTCCGCCGTCTTCCCGTGGTGCGGTGTACTGGAGCTGGGCGGGCTTCTCCGGGGCTTCAAGACCGGCGGCACGGATCTGCGGCTCGTGGTGTTCGGTATGGCCTCCGGCGGCATCGGCAACCACGACGTCCTCGGCCGGGGTGACTTCCACTTCGAGGTTGAAGAGGAAGCCGACGCTCTCCTCCCGGATGGCTTCCATCATGGACTGGAACATCGTGAAACCTTCACGTTGGTACTCCACCAGCGGATCACGCTGGGCCATCGCACGCAGGCCGATGCCCTCCTTGAGATAGTCCATCTCGTACAGGTGCTCCTGCCACTTCCGCCCGATGACGGAGAGCACAACACGCCGCTCGAGTTCACGCATGCTCTCGGAGCCGATCGCCTCCTCGCGTGCCTGATACACCAGCTTGGCATCCGACAGGATTTCTTCCCTCAGGAACTCCACGGTGATGCGCGACTTGCCGCCGGCCTCGTCAATGACATCGTGCGGCGTCACGGTGACGGGGTAGAGCGTCTTGAGGTTGGTCCAGAGCTGCTCGAAGTCCCAGTCGTCGCCGTTGCCTTCGGCGGTCGCTTCGTCGATCAGTGCGTTGATGGTGTCTTCCAGGAAGAACTGCACCTTTTCGTGAAGGTCGTCGCCTTCGAGGATCCGGCGGCGGTCGCCGTAGATGGCTTCGCGCTGGCGGTTGAGGACGTCGTCGTATTTCAGAACGTTCTTGCGCTGCTCGGCGTTCCGGCCCTCGACCTGCCCCTGGGCCGAGGCAATGGCGCGCGAGACCAGCTTGGATTCCAGCGCCACGTCGTCGGGTACGGAGCTGTTCATCAGCCGCTCCGCAGCACCCGAATTGAACAGGCGCATGAGGTCGTCGGTCAGCGAAAGGTAGAAGCGGGATTCGCCGGGGTCGCCCTGGCGGCCTGAGCGGCCGCGGAGCTGGTTGTCGATGCGGCGGGATTCGTGGCGCTCAGTTCCCAGCACATACAGTCCGCCCAAGCCCAGCACTTCCTCGTGCTCGTCCTTGACGGCTTTCTTCGCAGCCTCCAGCGCCCCGGCCCAGGCTGCCTCGTACTCCTCCGAGTTTTCCTCCGGGTCAAGTCCCCGCTGTGCGAGTTCGGCGATGGCGGTGAACTCGGCGTTACCGCCCAGCATGATGTCCGTGCCGCGGCCAGCCATGTTCGTGGCGACAGTCACCGCCCCCTTGCGTCCGGCCTGGGCCACGATGGCAGCTTCACGGGCGTGGTTTTTGGCGTTGAGAACCTCGTGCCGGATGCCCTCCTTCGCCAGCAGGCGCGAGAGGTACTCGCTCTTTTCGACGCTCGTGGTGCCCACCAGGACCGGCTGGCCGTCCGCGTGGCGTTCGGCGATGTCCCGGACCACGGCCTCGAACTTCACAACCTCGTTCTTGTACACCAGGTCGGACTGGTCGATCCGCTGCATGTCGCGGTTCGTGGGGATGGCCACTACCCCGAGCTTGTACGTGCTCATGAATTCGGCGGCTTCGGTCTCGGCCGTGCCTGTCATGCCGGAGAGCTTGTCGTACATGCGGAAGTAGTTCTGCAGCGTCACCGTGGCAAGGGTCTGGTTTTCAGCCTTGATCTCGACGCCCTCTTTGGCTTCGATCGCCTGGTGCATGCCTTCGTTGTAGCGGCGGCCAGCCAGAATACGGCCGGTGTGCTCGTCAACGATGAGGACTTCGCCGTCGAGGATGACGTAGTCCTTGTCCCGCTTGAACAGCTCCTTGGCCTTGATGGCGTTGTTGAGGAAGCCGATCAGGGGCGTGTTGGCGGATTCGTAGAGGTTCTGGATGCCGAGGTAGTCCTCGACCTTCTCGATTCCGCTTTCGAGGACGCCGACGGTGCGCTTCTTCTCGTCGACTTCGTAGTCCTTCTCCGGCTGCAGGCGCAGGACAACCTTGGCGAACTCGCTATACCAGCGGTTCGTGTCACCCTGGGCCGGACCGGAAATGATCAGCGGCGTTCGGGCCTCGTCGATGAGGATCGAGTCGACTTCATCGACGATCGCAAAGTTGTGGCCGCGCTGGACCAGTTCTGACTTGTCCCACGCCATGTTGTCGCGGAGGTAGTCGAAGCCGAATTCGTTGTTGGTGCCGTAGGTGATGTCGGCAGAATACTGCTCGCGGCGGACAGCCGGGTCCTGGTTGGCGAGGATGCAGCCGCTGGTGAGCCCCAGGAAGCGGTAGACGCGGCCCATAAGCTCAGACTGGTACTCGGCCAGGTAGTCGTTCACGGTGACAACGTGCACGCCTTTTCCGGTGAGGGCATTGAGGTAGGCCGGAGCAGTGGCCACCAGAGTCTTGCCTTCACCAGTCTTCATTTCGGCGATGTTGCCCATGTGCAGGGCGGCACCACCCATGAGCTGAACATCGAAGTGCCGCATGCCGAGCGTGCGCGAGGACGCCTCGCGCACGGCGGCAAAGGCTTCCGGCAGAAGGTCGTCGAGCTTCTCGCCATCCTGGTGGCGCGCACGGAGCCGGTCTGTTTCTTCGCGCAGTTCCGCATCCGTAAAGGTTTGGAACGAGTCTTCAAGAGCGTTAATGGAATCAGCATAGTTCCGCAGTTGCCTCAGGAGTTTTTTGTCACCTGTGCGGAGAATTTTTTCGATTAGTGATGCCACGTGAAGTTGCTCCCAGTCTCATGCTGCCGAATTCTGGCGTGATTTAGTCTACGGGAGAGACGCTTGGCACGTTGCCCTGTTCCCTCACAGCGGATAGCCGTGGACGGCGGCCGCGACCGCGGGAGCAAGATCTCCCACCGGCGAGACGGCTACGCCGTCCAGTCCCAGCCAACGTGCCATCAGCTGCAGCTCAGCGGCGAGTTCGACGGCGGTGTCCGCCGGAGCGTCCGGCTCGCCGAAACACGCCTTGGCAAGCAACAGGCCCGCGGCGCGGTCTGACTTAAGGTCTACCCGGGCCACAATGCGGTCGCGGAGCAGGAACGGAAGCACGTAATAGCCAAAGCGCCGCTTGGCCACCGGGGTGTAAATCTCGATGCGGTAATGAAATCCGAAGAGCTCTTCAAGCCTGCGCCGTTCAAACACCAGCGAATCGAATGGACTGAGCAGCGCCCTGCCAGCAGCCTGACGCGGCAGCCGCGCCTGGGCGTGGCGGTACACCAACCGGTCCCAACCTGCCACTGTCACCGGTTCCAGGCGTCCGGCATCAACCAGGCGCTGAACCGAGTCCGCGGCTGCCTTTACCGGAGTCCTGAAGTAGTCGGCGAAACACCGCACGGTCCCGATCCCGTGGGCCTGCGCCGCAGCATCGATGAGCCGGTCCATGGCGGCCGAGGGATCCGGTACCGCGTCGAGGTCATGCCCGGGCAAAACCTGGCGGGTCAGGGCATACTGCCGTTCGAACTGGTCCGTCCTTGACGCCGACGAAACGACTCCCTCTTCAAACAGGTGCTCCAGAACCCGTTTGACGGCATTCCAGTTCCAGCCCCAGTTCACGTGCTGGCGGTCTTCAACGTGCCCGAGCCTGGCGGTGAGTTCGGCGGCAGTCATGGGCCTGCCGTCGGCGAGCGCATCAAGGACCCTGCCGGTTACGCCGGAGCGCAGCCCGGGGTCCATGCCTGCCGCCCCGACCCACTTGCGGTTCTGCCACACCACCAGGTCCAGGAAGTGTTCCGGGCGGATGTAGCTGGCTTCGTGGGCCCAGTACTCCAGCATTCGCCGCGGGTGCCTGCCTGCCATCTGCTGGAGGATGGAGCGGTCGTAGTCGCCGAGCCTGGAAAAGAACGGGAGGAAGTGACTCCGGGCCAAAACGTTGACGGAGTCGATCTGGACGAGTTGGATCCGGGCAAAGGTCCGGCCCACCGCCCGTGAGGTCACGGGGCCGGCGGGCCGTCCTTTGTCCAGTCCCTGGGCTGCCAGTGCGATCCGCCGGGCCTGCGAGAGGCTCAGCGATGCACCCATGTCAGCCCTTTCGTTGCCTGGGCTCCATCTTATGCAGTTGCGGCCGCATCGTCCGAGCGGTACGCCAGGATTTTCTCCTCATGCGTGTTCTCGCCTGGTTCGCAGTAGTGGTCCAGGGTGATAACCCCGTAGGTCCAGCCGCGGCGACGGTACACGACCGATGGTGCGTTCGTGGCCTTGTCCACGAAAAGGTAAAAGTCGTGACCGATAAGTTCCATGTTGTCCACGGCGTCGTCAAGGGTGAGGGACGCGGCCGGGAACACTTTACGCCGAATCAGCACCGGCGAGTCGCCGGCAGGGATGTCGTTCTCGACGTCGTACGGCGATTTCTCAGCCGGTTCCGGAGCGGCCTGACTGTTGTTGCTCGCTTCGACGTAGATCGGCTGGTTGGAGCTCGCGGGCTCCAGTGTTGCAGTTGCCTCGCGTACGGCCTTCGGCGTATGGCGCCCGTGATGGACCTTCTTGCGGTCCTTGGCCCTGCGCAGCCGCTCAAGCAGCTTGTTGTAGGCGAGGTCGAACGCGGCGAACTTATCTGCGGCGCTTGCTTCGGCACGGATCACGGGGCCGCGGCCCAGGACTGTCACTTCAACCGTGAGCTGGTCACCGGTCTGTCGCGCATTTGTTTCCTTTGAAACCTTCGCGTCGACCCTCTGGACCTTGTCCCCAAGCGATTCGATCTTCGAGATCTTCTCGCCGGCATATTCGCGGAATCGGTCCGAGACCGTCAGATTTCGTCCGCTGATCATGAACTCCATGGTGCCCTCCAAATGACTTCGGTGACACGACGGCGGCACTTCCCGGGGACGATCTGATTGACAGTCGAGCCCCTTTCCGAGCCGCTATCGAAAGGTACAACTGATCTTGGTACCCATATCCGACGTTAGTTCATAGCAACAAGTTATTCATCCTTTCGCAGTTTATTTTTTTCTATGTCTCAGGTACGCCCCAGGCAGTCCCCAGGATGCCTCGACTGTGCCCGGGGCGGCCGCCGCATCGGGGGCTCGGGTGGCGGCAAGGACCACGGCGCCGCGCACAATTCCGCCGGCTTCGTGGACGACCCGGGCGGCTTCCGCCAGGGTGGCGCCGGTGGTCAGGACGTCGTCGACGATGATGCACTGCCTTCCCCGCAGCGAGTGACCCCGGGCGCCATGTCCGGTGCGCATGGAGCCGCGGACCCTTCGGGACCTGTCTCCCCTGCCAAGTCCCTTCTGCCCTCCGGGCAAGCCACCCCCGGCTCCGGGGTTCCAGACTTTGCGCAGCGCATCGGTGCATTCCACGTGGCTGTCGTTGAAGCTCCGCCGGACGCCGGCCAGCAGCAGGTGAACGGGACTGAAACCGCGTTTCCGGTACGCGCTGCCGCTGGTTGGGACCGGAACGAGGACCACGCCATCCGTTCCCGCATATGCTGCCGCAAGCGTCCCGGCGAGTATCTTCGACAGCACGCGTCGCAGCTGCGCCTGGCCGTGGCGCTTGAAGGCCAGAATGGATTGTGAGAGCTCCTCGCGGTAGATGCCCGCTGCGACCACAGGCCAGGATCACGGAGCCGTCGGTATCCATGAGCGCAGGTGCCCCGGTTTCCGCCCGGAAGGGATGGCGGGTGAGCATCCGCAGCCTGCGCTCGCAACCGGCACACAGCGCCAGATCCTCCCTGCCGCAGCAGACGCATTCCACGGGCAGCGCCAGGGCCACGATGTCGGCACCGGCCCCCGCCAGCAGGTCCCAGGCCTGCAGGAGTCGCTGCCGGTGCTCCCCTCGGTGGCGGGCGTGCCACAGCGGCTGGGCCAGGACATCGGGATCCGCCGAAGTCCTCTGTCCGTCGCCTGTCCTGTGACTCCCCATGGTTCAAGGGTGCGTCGTGGAGCCGGCCGGCAAAAGGCCCGGCGGCCTCCATGTGGATAATGCCGCACGCAGAAGGAGCCGCACGCAGGGAGGACGCCGAATGGTCAGCCCGGGAAGGACGGGTCCGTGGGTCCCCGCAACTGCGCCGACCATCCGTTGCCCAGCCGCTGGAAGATGCCGTCCCTGGACTGGGCATAGATCTCCTCCGGACCGTTGCCGGCGCTGAGAGCAACCAGCCCCGGCCACGGTGCAAGCTTCTGCGGCTGGGACGAGGTCAGGGACAGCAGTTCGGGGGTAACGTTCGCCGTGTCGTCACCCTTCATCACCACAGCTGTGGTGTCATTCACCCACACTCCCTGGTCCGGGTTGCCGCTCGCCTGCAGCGTGATGGGCGCGGTCAGTTCCTTGGGTGTGCCGTCAGCACCCCGGATGATCCCCGTTACCTGCACCCGCGTCGTGCCGTTCTGTTCGGAGATGACCAGCGCCCGGACACCTTCCCGGGAAACCCGGAAGTCCTTAACGATGCGGCCGGCCAGCCAGGACGGCGTCAGCGTTACGGTGGGCACCGCCGCTCCCTGGGCTATTCCGGTAGGCCGGAAGGCGGTCAGCTCCGTGACGCCCTGGGCCCCCGGCCCCGCGGTCCACACCCAGTCATGCAGGCTGAACGAGGGGTGCGTCAATGTACTGCGGGTGGTCAGGGCACGCGCGGGCTGGCCGGGCACCATCGAATAGAGGGTGCTGCGGCTGCCGTTGAGGAACGCTACTGTCTGCGAGACGGGCGACTCGGCCGGCGAGCGCGGTTTCAGCGCCGCCACCGGCTGCATGTCGGGCAACGGTGAGACCCTGTTGTTCTCGTAGCGCACCAGCTCGTTGTTGCTGACGGCGATCTGGCGCGCGGGCACATTTCTGTTCTGGACCGGCGGCAGCACGGAGCCGTTGTCCTCTACCCGGACGAGGTCCTGGTTAGCCCGCAGCTCCACGTTGATGACGTCCGGCTGGCTGCGGAACGTGAGGGCCAGCTGCGTCTGCATCCTGAGCCGGTCCTCGGTGGACGCGTCGGTCAGCTCCTTGGCCGACAGGTCCACCTGGGCTGCGCCCGAAACGACGGGCACCGACTCCCGGGCGAGTTTCATGCCGGACGGGAACGCACTGACGACGGCGCCCTTCAGATACGGGGCGGGTCCGCCGAGCAGGGCGCTCGTCATGGATTTCACTGTCTTCTTTTTAATGAACCAGCGGATATCCGGAACGGCATACGTGAAGCTGGGGTCGTAGAAATAGATCGGGTACGCACCGTAGATGACCTTGAAGGTCTCCTCGGGAATGGCGGTGCCGTCGGGGATCTTGGAGATGCGCCATTCGCCGTCAACCTGCACCACCGTCACGGGGATGTTTTCCTTGGTTCCCGCCGGCATCTGGGTGGCCACGCCGTCGGAATCCACCGAGTACGCGACGTCCAGTTCGTAGTTGTAGACGCCCTCGACGCCCGTCTTCACCACCCGCTCGGAGCGGAACACCAGCGTCCGCTGGTCCGGTTTCCAGGCAACCGAGGACGCCTGCGTCAGGTACTGCCGCGCCACGGCATAGTCGTCCTCGTACCCGCTGCCTGCCAGGTAGAAGTCCTCAATGACCGCTTCCGGACTGGACCCGGTGCGCGGGGCGACGGGAAAGAACACCGGAGCGTTGGGATTTCCGGCGCTTTCGTCCGTGCTCCTTCCAACGGGGCCGGACCGCGGGATCTGGGCGCAGGATGCCAGGAACAGCAGAAGGACGGCCAGCAGGCCCGCGGCCAGTCCGCGGGCCGCCGGGCGCACCCGGCTCACGATCGCTTCCCCGTGCGCGCTGCCTCCGGTGTGCCCGCCCGGGCACCCGCAGCAGGCCCGGCCTCGCTTTCCGGCGCAGCGCCGGACTCGGGGCCACCTGCCGGTGCTGAGTCAACCGGTACTGAGTCAACGGCAGCTGAGTCCACGGCAACTGGCTCCCCTGCCGTGGAGTTCGGCACAGCGGCGGCGCCAGGTCCCAAGACAAGGACACTGTGGTCGCCGGGGCTGCCCAGTGCCACGTCTGCAGGCCCAAGGGGCAGCGGCGACTTCGTGATGGTCCCGCCCTGTTTCAGCGGAAGCGTGAGCCGGAAGCTGGAGCCGACGCCGGTGTTTCCCCAGGCCTGCAGCCAGCCGTTGTGCAGTTTGGTGTCCTCGGTCGCAATGGACAGGCCCAGCCCGCTGCCGCCCGTGGTGCGGGCCCGTGCAGGGTCGGCGCGCCAGAACCGGTCGAACACCCGTGCCGCCTCGGCAGGACTCATACCGATTCCGTGGTCCCTGACAGTGACGGCGACGGCGTCCGCGTTGGCGGCGACGGAGATGTTGACGGGCCGGCCCTCGCCGTGTTCAAGGGCGTTCAAAATCAGGTTCCGCAGAATCCGGTCGATGCGGCGTGAGTCCATTTCCACCACGACGCTGCCTTCGGGCGCATTCAGCAGCATCGTCGAACCGTACTCTTCGGCGACGGGTGCCGCGCCCTCCATCACATGGGAGATGAGCTGGACGATGTCCGTCGCCTCGGCATCGAGCATGGCGACGCCGGCGTCGAACCTGGAAATCTCCAGCAGGTCCGCCAGCAGCGACTGGAACCTCTCCACCTGGTTGTAGAGCAGCTCAGCCGATCTCTTGTTAATGGGGTCGAAGTCGTCGCGGGCGTCGTACAGCACCTCTGCGGCCATCCGGACAGTGGTCAGCGGGGTGCGGAGCTCGTGGGACACGTCGGAGACGAACCGCTGCTGCATCTGTGACAGCGTGGCCAGCTGCGTGATCTGCTCCTGCAGGCTCGCTGCCATGTGGTTGAACGACGCCCCGAGGCGTGCCACCTCGTCCTCGCCTTTGACCACCATGCGTTCCTGCAGCTGGCCTGCTGCCAGCTTTTCCGACACCACGGCGGCATGGCTGACGGGGCTCACCACGTTGCGCGTGACGTACCAGGCGATGGCGCCGATCATGAGGATCAGCGCAGCGCCGCCGGCCCAGAGGACATTCTGGATTTCGTTCAGGGTCTGCTGCGCGGTGTTGAGGTCGTAGATCAGGTAGAGCTCGTAAACGGTGCCGTTGAAGGTCACCTTGTTCCCGACGGCGATGCCTGGCCGGTCTTCGGTCCCCACCGGGAACTCTGTCGAAGCCCAGAACTGTTCCTTGCCGGAATCCTGGACTGCCTTCCGGAGGTCCGGCGGGATGACGCTAATGGTCAATTGGTCGGATGCGCGCGACTCCACCCACCGGTTGCGGGGTTTGGTCTGCTCCGGCATCGCCTCAAACACGTAGCGGCGCTGGATCACGGAGCCCCTGCCCTCGACGGCGTTCAGGGTGTCGTAGACGAGGGTGATCACGCTGGACTGGTCGGTGACCTGGGCGCCGTCGAACGTGTCCTGCACCTGCTTGACGTTGTAACGGGTCTCGGACTCCGCCTGCGTCAGCCGCTCCTGGAACAGGTTGTTGGCAATCTGGTTGGACAGGTAGGCGCCAACGATCGCAAACGAACTGATGCACAGCAGCAGGGTGGTCAGGACGGTGCGGAACTGCAACGAGCGGCGCCACCGCCGCTGCAGGGAATGCAGCAGATACCGGATGCCGGGAAAGATGCGGTCGACGCCGGTGCGCACCAGGCGGGCGACCCGCAGCACGACTATGAGGGCGCGGCGCCGCCAGATCCGTGCTTGCGAAGGCAGCCGCGCGAGCCCGGCGCCAAAGGCGTCGGTGTGCTCCGGGACCGGACGGGAACCGGGTTTGCGTGAACCGTCCCGGGCATGCTCCGCCGCGGGAGCGCCTCCGGGGGTTTCGGAACCGGATCCCACGGGCGCCTCAGGGGGATTCTGGCCCTGGGATTCAGGATCCTGCTTTGTAGCCGACACCACGAACCGTCATTACAACTTCCGGGGCTTCCGGATCACGTTCAATCTTGGACCTCAGCCGCTGGACATGGACATTGACCAGCCGGGTGTCAGCCGCGTGGCGGTAACCCCAGACCTGCTCCAGGAGCAGCTCGCGGGTGAAAACCTGCCAGGGCTTGCGCGCCAGGGCAACCAGGAGATCGAACTCAAGGGGGGTCAGCGAAATCCGCTCATCCCCGCGGCTCACGAGGTGGCCGGCGACGTCGATCGTGATGTCCGCGATGCGCAGCGTCTCGGGCGCCTTCTGGTCGCCGGGGCGCAGGCGCGCCCGCACCCGGGCAACGAGCTCTGCGGGTTTGAAGGGCTTGGGCACGTAATCGTCGGCACCTGATTCCAGTCCCCTGACCACATCGGAGGTGTCCGACTTGGCCGTCAGCATGACGATCGGAACGTCCGACTCGGAGCGGATCTGCCGGCATACCTCGATGCCGTCCGTTCCCGGCAGCATCAGGTCAAGGAGCACGAGATCCGGCTTTGACGAGCGAAAGACGTCCAGAGCCTGTCCGCCGTCCGCGCAGAAGACGGGCTCAAAGCCGTCGTTGCGCAGGACAATGCCGATCATTTCTGCGAGCGCCTCGTCATCATCAACCACCAGAATGCGTGCCTTCATAGTTATATATTCCCTTATTGCTGTTGCTTTGTCTTATTGATGGAGTTTTCGGCGGGGCGCGTGCCGGGGCACCGGACACGGCTATCGGCGGTCCGGCCCGGTCCCATCCGGCCCGGAAGCTAGGTTGCCCGACGGCGGAACTATAGTCTGGAGGTGCCCGGCCGTTGGCCGATGCGCACCTTGGGGAGGAACAGGTTGTCAGAGCAGGATCCGCAGCATTCGCCGTCCGGCCATGAACCACCCGGACACAGGCCGCCTGAACACCGCCCGCCGGAACCCTCCCCATACGGCCAGCTGCCTCCGGACCGCCTGCCACCGCAGCCCGCCGAAAACACCGCCCAGAACGCTGGCCAGAACACCAACCAGCCCCCTACGCCGTGGGCTCCGCCGCAGCAGCAGCCTTGGGGCGCACCCCCGCAGTGGGGCAGCCAGCAGCCCGGCTCCTTCCCACCCAGCGCCCACCAGCACTACGGGCCGCCGCACCAGTGGGGCGCAGGCACGAATCCCGCCGGTCCTCCAAGGCCGAACCCCGCCGTTCCTTATCCCATGTACGCGGCCCCGCCGAAGCCCGGTGTGGTGCCGCTGCGGCCGCTGATGTTCGGCGAAATCATGGACGGCGCCTTCCAGACGATCCGGCGGAATCCCAAAGCCATGCTCGGGGCAGGCCTGCTGGCGCAGGCACTGGGCGCCGTGATCGCCGGCGTTCTCCCGCTGGTCACGCCGACCTCCGACGCGTCCGCGGAGGCCTGGCTGGCGAACCTCAGCACTTCCGAGATGGCCGGCCTCGTCACGGGCGTGGTGGGCGGCTTGGTACTTTTCAGCCTGGTCTCCGTGTTTATCTCCGTGGTGATGCAGGGGGCCATGGTGGTCCCTGTGGCCAGGTCCATCCTCAACCGGCACACCGGATTCCGGGAGATGTGGCTGCTGGCACGCGGCCGGGCCTGGGCGCTGGTGCGCCTGGCCGGGATCGGGGTGGCAGCCGTGCTGCTGGCGGCGGCCCTCATCGCGCTGGCCACCGTGCTGCTGGCCAATTCGATGGGCACAGGGTCGCTGGTCATCGTACTTCCGCTGTTTCTGGCCTTTATTGCAGCCATGATCTGGGTGTCCGTCAAGCTGACGGTCTCACCTGCGGTCATCGTCGTCGAGGACGTGGGAGCGCTGGACGGCATCCGGCGTTCCTGGGCCGTCACCCGCGGAAGCTGGTGGAGGGTCCTCGGCATCGTCCTCGTGGTGTCGCTGCTCGTGGGCATCATTGCCCAGATCGTCCTCATCCCGGTCACGCTGCTCTCCGGGCTGCTCACCACCGTCGCCGGTTCCCAGGATCCGGCCAGCCAGACGGCCACCCTGCAGGTGGTGGCCGGTGTGGCCACGGCGGTTGTGTCTGCCGCCGTCGGCGCGGTGGCGTTCGCCTTCCAGACATCGGTCATGGCCTTGCTTTACATGGATTTGCGGATGCGCAACGACGGACTGGATATCGCTCTGCTCCGGCTGCTGGAAACCGGGAACGACGACGGCGGCATCCCGGGCCGCGGCGTGCCCGTCTACAGCTCGGACCGAAACCGCGGGCCTTCCCAGCCCGGGGCCTACCAACAGGGCCCTTACCACCGCGGCCCCTACCAACCTGGGCCCCACCAACAGGGTCCCCACCAGCCGGGGCACCACCAGACCGGCCCATACGGAAATTCAGCAGGCTGGCCGCCGCCCCCGGGGCCGCCGCCGACGATGCCGGGATGATCGCCGTCGGCCTCCTCCCGGGCCTGCAAGGCGCCACGGGGCTGCTGCAGCGAATCCTGGAACCGCCGGTACAGCCTGACCGGGACGAAGCGCGCCGCTGGGCGGCGGAGGAGCTCTCCAAACGCGAGTACCGGGAGGCGGCACCCAACTGGCTGGAAACCCTCTGGCAGCAGTTCCTCGACTGGCTGCAGTCCGTGACCGATGGCCAGTCCCCCGCCGATGGACCTCCGGTCGCGCCCTTCATCGGCCTGGGCATCGCCATCCTGATAGGCGTGGCCATCATCCTGGCACGGCCCCGGCTGAATGCCCGCCGCCGCGCACCCAAGGAGATCTTCGACGCCGGGACAGCCGCGACGGCCGCCGACTACCGGGGGCGCGCCGAGGCCGCAGCCGCCCGCGGCGACTGGGCGGCCGCCGTCGTCGAACAGTTCCGCGCGCTGGTGAGTTCCGCCGAGGACCGGGCCGTCCTGGACCCCCGGCCTGGCCGGACAGCCGACGAGGCTGCCGGACAGCTGACGCGCGCGTTTCCCGCGGCGAGCGACAAACTCGACGCCGCTTCCCGCATCTTCGACGCTGTCCGCTACGGCAGCGGGAGCGCCCTCCCAGCCGACTACGCCGCGATGGTTGAACTGGACTCGGCGCTGGAACGGCTCACGCCTTCCTACGCCGAGGCCGCACCCGGCGGACTGGCGGTGCCCAGATGACGCAACTCCCCCGCACCGACCCCGGTGTCCCTGTCGCGCCCCTGCGCAGGCGAACCGGCTGGATCCGCAGGCACCGGGCGGGGGTGCTGTTCGGCGTTGCCATGGCCGCTGCCCTGGCGGTGATCCTCGTGCTCCAGTCGGCGCAACGGGCTGACAACCAGGAACTGTCCGTCAGCAACCCCGGCCCGCAGGGGGCCAGGGCAGCACGCCCAGATCCTTGGTGCGCAAGGCGTCACTGTTGCACAGACGGCGTCGTTCGAAGAAACCATGGCAGCGGCGCGTGCGGCCGGCAGCAGCGGGTCCGGCTCGACGGTCCTGGTCTACGACCAACGCGGGTTCCTTGCGCCCGAACGGCTCCGCCGGCTGCTCGCAGAGACTGACCGGCTGGTGGTGGTCTCGCCGCGCCTGGCCACACTGACCGGCCTGGGCAGCACCATCCGGCAGGCCGGGGTGGTTCCCGGCTCGGAGCAGACCCTCCAGCCCGGATGCGCCGTTGCCGATGCCCAGGCCGCCGGTGACATCAGCCCGGACGGAGGCTTCCTCTACACCGGCGGCACCGTGTGCTACGGCCCCGCCGGGAGCAGCGGGCGGGGCCTTTACGCCACGGCAGAGAAGGGCAAGCTCGTGGTCATCGGGAGCACGGCCGTGATCAGCAACCAGTTCCTGGCCGCCAATGGCAACGCCGCGCTCACCCTGCGGACCCTGGGCAGCCAGGGACACCTCGTCTGGTACCTGCCGGGTCCCGGGGACCTCGGGGGCAATCCCGCACCGAAGACCCTGGCCGAACTTGCACCGGCGTGGTCGGCGTTCGTTGCTCCGTGGCTCATTGTGGTGGCCCTGTTTGCCGTGCTGTGGCGCGGACGCCGCCTCGGCCCGCTGGTCTTCGAACCCCTGCCGGTGGTCGTGAAGTCCGCGGAAACGGCCGAGGGCAGGGCCCGTCTTTACCACGAGGCCCACGACGTTGCCCGTGCGGCGGACACACTCCGTGCCGGCACCATCGTCCGGCTTGCCTCGGCCCTGCGGGTGGGCACCGCCGCCGGGTTTTCTGACGTGGCCGGCCCCGAAGTGGCAGCCGCCGCAGCCCGGCACCTTGACCGCAACGCCGCAGAAATACAGCAGATCCTGCAACATCGTCCCGCAACCGAGGCCCAGCTTGTCCGCTGGGCCCAGGACCTTGTCCGACTAGAGAAAGAGGTAAAGGCCAGATGAGCCAGCAGCCAAACGGCCACCAGCACGGCACCTACGGCGAGGCGCCGGTGGGCACCATGGCCGCTCCACACGCGCCGGACCCTGTCCGGCAGGCGCTGCTGGACGTCCGGCATGAGGTGGCCAAGGCAGTTGTGGGCCAGGATTCCACGGTCACCGGCATGCTGATCGCCTTGCTCTCGCGCGGACATGTGCTGCTGGAAGGCGTGCCGGGCGTGGCCAAGACGCTGCTGGTCCGTGCCCTCTCCGCGGCCCTGAGCCTGGACACCAAACGCGTGCAGTTCACCCCTGACCTCATGCCCGGCGACGTCACCGGGTCCCTCGTGTACGACGCCGCCAATTCCGAATTCAGCTTCCGCGAAGGCCCCGTCTTCACCAACATGCTCCTGGCGGACGAAATCAACAGGACGCCGCCCAAGACCCAGGCCTCACTGCTGGAAGCCATGGAGGAACGCCAGGTGTCCGTGGACGGCGTGTCGCGCCCGCTGCCGGTGCCGTTCATCGTGGCGGCCACGCAAAACCCCGTGGAGTACGAGGGCACCTACCCGCTGCCCGAGGCCCAGCTGGACCGCTTCCTCCTCAAGCTGACCATGCCACTTCCTGACCGGGCCGCTGAAATCGAGGTGGTCCGCAGGCACGCCGCCGGCTTCGATCCCCGCGACCTCGCCGCGGCCGGCATCCGCCCGGTGGCCGGCGCCGACGAACTTGAACGGGCGCGGCGGGCAGTGGCCGCCGTCGAAGTGTCGCCAGAGGTGCTGGGCTACATCGTGGACGTGGTCCGGGCCACGCGCGCCGCCCCGTCCTTCCAGCTCGGCGTCTCGCCACGCGGTGCAACCGCGCTGCTGAACACCTCGCGGGCCTGGGCCTGGCTGTCCGGCCGGAACTTCGTCACCCCGGATGATGTCAAGGCGCTGGCCCAGCCGTGCCTGCGGCACCGTGTGGCGCTCCGGCCCGAAGCCCTGATGGACGGCGTAGAGGTGGACGACGTGCTGGGCAGCATCCTGGCCTCCGTACCGGTCCCGCGCTGATCCCGTGGCGATTTCCGGACGGCTGGTACTCCTGGCGGCGGCCGGGCTGGCGCCGGTGCTGCTCTTTCCCGGCTGGCTGACCGTGCTCGCCGTGCTTCTGGTCCTTGGCGCCCTGATCCTGCTGGACGTGCTGCTGGCCGCGGCACTGCAGCAGGTCTCGGTGGAAAGGTCAGCGCCCACCAACGTTACGCTTGGAGGCACGGCGGATTCCGTGCTGACGGTGCATAACAGCGGCACGCGCCGGCTCAGAGCCGTGGTACGTGACGCCTGGCAGCCTTCCGCCGGGGCGGAAAACCCGGTCCAGGAGGCGGAGGTTCCGGCCGGTGAAAGGCGCCGTTTGAGTGTCAGGCTCAGGCCCGTCCGGCGGGGTGACCTGAGGGCGCCCCACATCACCGTCCGCTCTTTCGGGCCGCTCCGGCTGGCCGCCCGCCAGAAAACGGTGCACGCTCCCGGATCGCTGCGGGTGCTGCCGCCTTTCAATTCCCGGCGGCACCTGCCGTCAAAACTGCGCCAGTTGCGGGAGCTCGACGGCAAGGCCGCAGTGCAGATCCGCGGCGCCGGAACGGAGTTCGACTCCCTCCGCGACTATGTCCGCGGCGATGATGTCCGTTCCATTGACTGGCGCGCGACGGCGAGACGGTCCGCCGTCGTCGTGCGCACCTGGCGGCCGGAGCGCGACCGCCGCGTGGTGATCATGCTGGACACATCCCGGACCGCCGCTGCGCGCGTGAACGACGAACCCCGGCTGGACACCGGCATCGAGGCCGCACTGTTGCTGGGCGTCTTGGCCGAACGCGGCGGTGACCGCGTCGATTTCTTTGCCTTCGACCGCAGGATGCGCGCCCGGGCAGGCACGACGGCGGGCGGCAACCTGCTGGGTCAGCTGGTGCAGGCTGTGGCGCCGCTGCAGGCAGAACTCATCGAACTGGACTGGGCACAGGTGCCTGCCCAGGTCCGTGCGGTTTCGGCGCACCGTTCCCTCGTGGTCCTGCTGACCTCGCTGGATAGCGGCGCCCCGGAGGAAGGGCTCATTCCAATGGCGGCGCGCCTGGCCCAGCAGCACGTGGTGGTGGTGGCATCGGTCCGCGACCCCCTGCTTGGCGAAATGCTCCAGGACAGGACGACGGCGGCCCAGGTGTTCCGTGCTGCGGCCGCGGAACGCGCCCTCCTCGAGCGGGAAGCCGTGAGTGTCGAGCTCCGCCAGCTCGGCGTCGAAGTGGTGGACGCGGAACCGCACGAGCTGCCGCCCGCGTTGGCCGACGCCTATATACGGCTCAAGGCGGCGGGACGGCTGTGAGTTTCCGCCGGAAGACCGAATCACCAGACCAGATGTCAGGAGCCGCCATGAATGCCCCGATCTACCGCCAGGCCCTGGGTGCCGGCTTCTTCCGGCTGCAGCCGGAACTGCAGGAGTACTTTTCGCTTGCCCCGGGATCCGGCACTTTCGGCGTGGGCGAGGGCGTCTTCGATGTGGTGGGCTGCAGGCAGCGGTGGCTGCGGCCGATGCTGCGGCTGACCGCACGCGAGCAGGCGTTCTTTCCGGAATACGGCGAGGGCATCCCGTTCCGGATTGAAAACCACGCGCATCTCGATCCGTTCGGCCGCTCCAGCCTGACTGCCCGGCGGGAGATATACTTCCCCGGCAGGACCAGGATCTTTCAGGACACCACCAGTGCGGAAGAGGGCGGCGCCGGCTCCCAGGCCCGCCTCGTGGACTACGTGGGCCGGTACCGGCGGCTGGTCACGGACCTCAACCTCGGTGTGACGGCCGAGGGCCGGCTGCGGGGAGTGTCCGAAGTATCCCGGCTGTTCCTGGGCCCGCTCCGGTTGCCGCTGCCGGCGGCCCTTGATGCCAAAGCCTACGCCGAGCAGTGGTGGGACCCGGCCGCGGGGGAAACCGGACGTCACAGGATCCAGGTGAAGGTGATCCAGCCGCAGCTCGGCCTCGTCCTGGTTTATGCGGGCCACTTCGACTACCGGCTGGAACCCTATCCGTCCGGAAGTTCTCCGGCGGGCTTCCTTCCGGCGCATGCCAGGCCCGACCGCTGGGAGCGACGAAGCTGAGGAAGTAGCGGCGCGCCTAGCCGAATGCGAGCTGGTTCAGGCCGTCGGCGACCTGGGTGAGGCGGGTGAGGACCTCCGTTGCGGCGGCAGGCGACTGCCCTTCAAGGCCGCCCGACGGCGTGACCCGCACCGTGCCGAGCGCCGCCAGCGGCAGGCCGAGCTGCTGCCACGGGCGCCGGACAGAGTCCACAACCTCGGATGCCTTCGGCACGCCGTCCGGTCCGTCAGCCTGCAGGGCTCCGGCCCAGAGCCGCTTGCCGGCTTCGACCGCCTCCGCGAGCTGTTCCCACTGCCGGGTGGTCAGGGCCCGCAGCGGAACGGCGATGGCGTCCGCGCCGGCGGACAGGATCCGTTCGAACGGGGCCTCGATTTCCGGCACCGCAACGGCGACCTCGACGGCGCCGGCCTCGCGGAGGGCGTCAATCACCACGCGCCAGAGCTCCGTGACTTCCTGCCCGGCGACGGAGCGCAGGGTCCGGTAGCCGCTGGAGGTGGGAATGCTGCCGGCGAGGACGGACGCTATGTCCGGTTCGTCGAGCTGCACCACGAGCCTGGCCCCGGGAACGGCGGCGGACACCTTGGCCAGGTGCGCGCCAACCCCGGCCGCAAGGGAAGCAGCGATGTCGCGGCGGGCGCCATAGTCGATCAGCGCCCGCTCGCCGTTGTGCAGGTGCAGTCCGGCAGCCAGGCTCAGGGGGCCCCGCAGCTGGACCTTGAATTCGTCAGCGGCGCTGTCCTCTGCGCCCGCGATATCGGCCAGCACATTGATGTCCGTGGACAGTGCGGATCTTGCCCGCACCAGGTCGCGCCCGGGCCGGTCAACGATCCGCCAGCCGTGCGGCTGGACATCCACGGCCAGGTCCACCAGGAGTGAGGCGGTGCGGCCTATGGCGTCGGCACCGACGCCACGGTCGGGCAGCTCGGCCAGAAAGGGCAGGTGCGGGCTGCCGAGCTCACCGCGGATGATGCGGGTAGCCTCCACGGGATCCTGGCCCGGCCACGGTCCCAGTGCGGTGGCCGTGACCTGGGCCGGCAGCTGGATGTCTGAGTCCGGCACGGCTTAGGCGGTCAGCGGAGCTGTTGGGCTGGCCGTCCCGTTGGAAGTTCCACCGGCGGCATTGTGGTCCTCGGCTATCGCCTCATGGTGCCGGATCACCTCGCCGATGATGAAGTTCAGGAACTTCTCCGCAAACGCCGGGTCCAGCTGCGCGTCCTCGGCAAGGCGGCGGAGCCGGGCAATCTGGGCGGTTTCGCGTCCGGGATCCCCGGCCGGAAGACGGTGGGCAGCCTTCAGGAAGCCCACCTTCTGCGTCGCTTTGAACCGCTCGGCCAGAAGGTACACGAGGGTTGCGTCGATGTTGTCGATGCTCGACCGGATTGACAGCAGTTCCGCCATCACCGCGGGATCCACATGCCCGGCCAGTGAACTGGCGGCGGGATTGTAGGAGTCGGTGTCAGGCAGATCATGGTTTAGCTCGGTCATGGTTCCAGTCTATGGGCACCGCAGGACTCTCTGCCCGTGTTAAGGATGCTGGCAGAGAATGTAGGAGTTCGCACATACCGATGAGGAAGGATTCACATGAGGATCGCAGTTCTTGGTACCGGAGTGGTGGGCAGGAGCCTCGCGGGAAAACTCCTGGAGTCCGGGCACGACGTCGTTCTCGGGTCGCGGAGCGCCACCAATGAGGCTGCCGTCGGGTGGGCAGCGGAAGCGGGGCCGAGGGCCAAGGCCGCGACCTTCTTCGACGCCGCGGCGGAAGCCGAGGTGGTCATCAATGCGACGCCCGGCGCTGTCTCGCTCGAAGTGCTGGCCGCGGCCAGCACGAAGAACCTCGCCGGCAAGGTGCTGATCGATGTGGCCAATCCGCTGGACCATTCCGCCGGCTTCCCGCCGTCGCTCTCCATCTCGAACACCGACAGCCTGGCCGAAACCATCCAGCGGGCGTTTCCCACGGCCCGCGTGGTGAAGGCCCTGAACACCATGCGCGCCGATGTCATGGTGGCGCCGGACCGTCTGGCGGGCGGGGATCACGACGTGTTCATGGCCGGGGACGACGCGGAGGCCAAGGAAGTGGTGGCCGGACTCCTGCGGGAATTCGGCTGGCGGACCGAACACATCAGGGACTTGGGCGCGCTCGAGGCGGCACGGGGCCTGGAGATGTGGCTGCCGCTGTGGCTGCGGATTTTCCTGAAGCAGGGGAACAGCGTGTTCAACATCAAGGTGGTCTCTGAATAGAGCAGCAGGCCCGTATCCCGGACCTTGGCGAAAGGTGGGACACGGGCCTGCCGTGCGATTTTCCGGACCCTAGATGCTCAGCATTCTAGATACCCAGCAGTGCGCGGTGGTCCTCCCGGCGCTTGGCCTGCTCGGCGGGATCCGGGACAGGCAGCGACGCGATCAGGCGCCTCGTGTAGTCATGCTGCGGAGCACCCATGACATGGTGGCCAATCCCCTGCTCAACGAGTTTGCCTTTGTACAGCACCCCGACCCAGTGCGACAGCATGTCCACCACCGCGAGGTCGTGGCTGATGAACAGCGCCGCAAACCCGAACTCCTGCTGGATTTCCCGGAAGAGTTCCAATACTTTCGCCTGCACCGAAACGTCCAGCGCCGACGTCGGCTCATCGGCGATGAGCAGTTTCGGGTTCAGGATCAGCGCCCGCGCCAGGGATGCGCGCTGGCGCTGCCCGCCGCTGAGCTCATGCGGGAAACGGTCAGCGTACGACGCCGGCAGCTGGACTGACTCCAGCAGCTCACCGACGCGTTTGCGCGCCTGTGCCGGTGACGGGTTGGTGTGGATGACCAGCGGTTCGGCGACGCAGTCGCCGATGGTCAGCTGCGGGTTGAAGGACGCCGCCGGGTCCTGGAAGACGAACCCGATCTCCTTACGGAGCGGCTTGAAGCTCCGTTCCTTGAAGTTCAGCATCTCGTAGCCCAGCACGTTCAGGCTTCCGCCGGTGGTCCGGTTGAGGCCGGCGATGGCCCGGCCGATGGTCGTCTTGCCCGACCCCGATTCGCCGACGAGTCCGAACACCTCGCCCTCGGATACCGTGAAGCTGACGCCGTCTACGGCCTTGAAGGCGGGACTGCCCAGCCGTCCGGGATATTCGATGGTGAGGCCCTTCGCCTCCACCAGGACCTTGCCGTCCTGATGCGCCCGTTCCGTCATCCCTTCCGACGCCGAATGCCGGCCAAGGTGCGGCACGGCGGCCAGCAGCTTCCGGGTGTAGTCCTGCCGCGGCTCGGCGAAGAGGGACTTCGCCGATGCCTCCTCGACGACGTCGCCCCGGTACATCACCACGACGCGGTCAGCGAGGTCGGCCACCACCCCCATGTTGTGCGTGATCAGCACAATGGACGTTCCGTACTTGTCCCTCAAGTCCCGCAGGAGCTCAAGGATCTCCGCCTGCACGGTGACGTCCAGGGCGGTAGTGGGTTCGTCAGCCACGATCAGCCCCGGGTTCAGGGCGAGCGCAGCGGCGATGACCACGCGCTGTTTCTGGCCGCCGGAGAACTGATGGGGGTAGTAGTTGACGCGCGTTTCGGGGTCCGGGATGCCCACTTTGCGCAGGGCTTCGACGGCCCTGGCCTTTGCCTCCTTCGCCGTGACCCGTTTGCCGCCGTCCCGGCCTGAGTGGGCGAGGATCCCTTCGGCGATCTGCCAGCCGACGGTGAACACGGGGTTCAGTGCCGTGGACGGCTCCTGGAAGACCATGGCCACGTCCCGTCCCCGGATCTGGCGGAGCTTCCCGGAGCTGACGCTGATGACGTTGTTGCCGTTGATCAGCACCGCTCCCGAGCTGATGGCAGTTTCCGGCAGCAGGCCCAGGATGGTCTTGGCGGTCACGGTCTTGCCGGAGCCGGACTCGCCGACAATGGCGAGCACCTCCCCCGCCTTCACTTCAAGGCTCACGTCCTTGACGGCGTGCACGTCCCCGGAGTCGGTGGCGAACGTGACCTTGAGGTGGTCGATGTCCAGTACGGGTCCGGTGCCGGCCGGGTGCCGGTCTGAAACCGATCCGATGTTGATGGTCATGAGCTTCTCACATCTGCTGAAATGGCCGCCTGGGCCGCCACGGTGTTATCCGGTCCGCCCTTGTTCCCGGCGCGCTTGCGGCCGCGGAGGCGGGGATCGTTAAGGTCGTTGATGCTCTCCCCCACCAGCGTGAGGCCAAGGACTGTCCAGACGATGGCAAGGCCCGGGAACACGCCGGTCCACCAGATGCCGGACGTCGTGTCCGCGAGTGCCTTGTTAAGGTCGAAGCCCCACTCGGCGGCGGACGAGGGTTCGATGCCGAATCCCAGGAAGCCCAGGCCCGCCAGGGTCAGGATTGCCTCGGAGGCATTCAGGGTGAAAATCAGCGGAAGGGTGCGGGTGGCATTGCGGTAGATATGCCTGCCCATGATGCGGATGCTTGACGCGCCCACCACCATCGCCGATTCGACGAAGGGTTCCGCCTTGAGCCTGATGGTCTCCGCCCTGATGACCCGGAAGTACTGCGGAATGAAAACCACGGTGATGGAGATCGCCGCGGCGAGCACGCCACCGAAGAGGCTGGACTCGCCGCCGCTGATGACGATGGCCATGACGATGGCCACCAGCAGGGACGGGAACGCGTAGATGGCGTCTGCCACCACCACGAGGATGCGGTCGAGCCAGCCGCCGAGGTATCCGCTCACCAGGCCGAGGATGACACCGGCGAAGATGGACAGGACGACGGCCACCACGATCACGAGGATGGCGGTCTGGGAGCCCCAGATGACCCGGGACAGGACATCGTAGCCGCCCACGGTGGTGCCCAGCGGATGCTTTCCGCCGGGAGCCTGCTGTGTGGGGAAGCTGCCGTCGGCGTCGGAGAGCTGCGCGAATCCGTAGGGGGCAAGGAGCGGTGCGAAAATGGCTGTCAGGAGGAAGACCACGGTCAGGACAAGGCCGACGACGAGCATCCCCCGCTGGAGTCCGACGCTCTTGTTCAAGTGGGAGATAACGGGCAGCCGCCTGAGCAGGGGCGCCCTGCGGTCTGCCGTGGCTTCCAGTGGAGTGGTGGTGCTCATGTCAGTACCTCACGCGGGGATCGATCAGCGCGGCCACGATGTCCACGATGAAGTTGGTGACGGCGACGATGACGGCGAGGAGCACCACGATGCCCTGGACCGCCACAAAGTCACGGGCCGTCAGGTAGTTGGCCAGCTGGAAGCCCAGCCCCTTCCACTCGAAGGTGGTCTCGGTGAGCACGGCGCCGCCGAGCATCACCGCGATCTGCAGGCCCATCACGGTGATGATGGGAATCAGGGCCGGCTTGTAGGCGTGCTTGGTGACCAGCCGGAATTCGCTGACGCCCCGCGAGCGTCCGGCCTCGATGTAGTCCCGGCCCAGGGTGCCGATGACGTTGGTGCGTACCAGCCGCAGGAAGATTCCGGCGGTCAGCAGGCCCAGGGCGAGGGCGGGCAGGACGGCATGCGCCATCACGTCGCCTAAAGCGGCCATGTTGCCGCTTCTGAGCGCATCGAGCCAATAAATCCCTGTTGGCGCCTGCAGTCCGGTAAGGGCAAGTTCGCTGGAGGTCCTGGCCCGACCTGCCACGGGCAGCCAGCCGAGCCATACGGCGAAGGTCAGCTTTAGCAGCATGCCGGCGAAAAACACGGGAGTGGCGTAGCAGAGGATGGCGAAGACGCGCAGCACCGCGTCGGGAAGGTGGTCGCGGCGGTGCGCGGCGATCATCCCGAACGGGATGCCGACCAGCAGCGCCACGATCAGCGCATTAATGGTCAGTTCAAGGGTGGCTGAACCGTACGTGGCCAGCATTTCGATGACTTTGCGGTTGTCGGACAGCGTGGTGCCGAAATTGCCCGTGACAAGCTGGCCCAGGTACTCGAAGTACTGCACGGGAAGCGGACGGTCATAGCCTGCCGCATGAATCCGTTCCTGCAGCTGGTCCGGGGGCAGCCGGCCGCCCAGTGCGGCCGTGATGGGATCGCCGGTGATCCTCATGAGGAAGAACACCATGGTGACCAGGATGAAGATGGTGGGAAAGATCAGGAGGAACCTGATCAAGAGGTATTGGCCCAGTCCCCCGCCGGACTTCTTTTTCTTTGTCGGCAAGAGGCCGTCGGCGTCGCTTGGCGGCGCTTCAATGAGAGTTGTCATTACTGCCTGATTCTGTGTTTCCGGGTCCGTGGCGGACCCGGAATCGGCTGTTCACTGGCCAGCAGGAAGGCGGAACGCCCGGAAGGCGTCCCGCCTCCGTGGCTGGTCAGGACCTGATGGGGTGGAGCCTTACTTCGAGATCACGCCGAGGCGGGTCTTGAACGAAGCGTCGAGGGTCTGCTCCACGCCCTTGACGTCTGCCCCCGCAACCATGAGCTGCGCGCCCTGCAGCAGCGGCAGGGTAGAGAGGTCCTTGGCGACGGCGGTCTGGGCCTCGCCCAGCACCTTCTCGCGTTCGCCCTTGTCCACAGTGGTGAGCTGCTTGGTTACCAGCTCGGTGACAGCGGAGTTCTCGTAGTGGTTCTTCAGGAAGTTGCCGGGGACGAAGAACGGCGTGAGGTAGTTGTCGGCGTCGGAATAGTCCGGGAACCAGCCGAGCTGGTAGACGGGGTAGGCATCGGCTGTCCGGGCCTTGGAATAGGTGACCCATTCGGTGGACTGGAGGTCCACCTTGAACAGGCCTGACTTTTCCAGCTGTTCCTTGATCATGGCGTACTCGTCGCCGGAGGATTTGCCGTAGTGGTCCGGGTTGTACTGCAGCTTGATGTTCACGGTGCCGGTGATGCCGGCGTCAGCGAAGGCCTTCTTTGCCTTGTCCAGGCTGGGCTTGCCGTTGCCGTCGCCGTACATTTCCTTGAGCGGCTGGATGGCGCCGTTGAAACCGTCCGGAACAACCGAGTAGGCGGGCAGGTAGGTGCCCTTGTAGACCTGGGTGGCGATCGCGTCGCGGTCCACGATGTCCGCCATCGCCTGGCGCACGGCGAGCGCCTTCTTGGGATCGGCGTCGGCCGTCTTGGCACCGAACGGCATGGTGTCAAAGTTGAAGACGATGTAACGAAGTTCGCCACCGGGGCCCTTGTGCACCTTGACCTTCGAGTCCTTTTCAAGGTCAGCGGCGTCGGTGGCCGTCAGGCTGCGGCCGGCGACGTCGATGTTGCCCTGCTGGACATCCAGCTTCAGGTTGTTGGAGTCGGCGTAGTACTTGATGTTGGCGCCGTCGTTGGCGGGTTTGCCCAGAAGTCCCTGGTAGTCAGGGTTGGCCTTGAGGCTGACGAGCTCGTTCTTCTTGTAGCTCTCGATGGTGTACGGTCCTGCAAACGGTTTGCCCTTGACGATCTCGTCGTCGCCGAGGACCTTGTCCGCCGGGAAGACCTCTTCGTCGACGATCGGTCCGGAGTTGGCGGCCAGAACGCCGGGGAAGACCTGGTCGTTGCCTGCCTTGAGGGTGAAGACCACGGTGGAGTCGTCCTTGGCCGCCACGGACTTCAGGTTCGACAACAGAGCGGCCGGGCCGTTGGGGTCGGCGATCTTGACCACGCGGTCGATCGAGAACTTGACGTCGGAGGAGGTCAGCGCGTGGCCGTTGGCGAACTTGAGTCCCGGCTTGAGCTTGACGGTGTACTCGGTGGGGGTGGTGAACGACGCCGATTCGGCGATGTCCGGGACGGCGTCGGAGCTGCCCGGCTTGGAGTTCATCAGGAAGGGGTAGACCTGGTTCATCACCATGAATGAGCCGGCGTCGTAGGAACCGGCGGGGTCCAGGGTGACGACTTTGTCCGTGGTCCCGTAAGTGATGGTGCCTCCGCCGGCACCGCCAGTGGATGTGCCGCCGCCTCCGGACGGGCCGGTGCAGGCTGTGAGTGCGAAAGCGGAAACGCCTGCCAGCGCGATAGCGCTCCGCAAGGCCCTCTGGTTCTTTGCCATCTATGAACTTTCTGTTCGGTGAGTACGCGCGGGGTGCCCGATCTGACTCGTGTGCGGGCATCCCGCTGATGCCCCTGATTCAACCAGAAGGTTGCCCGGTGAAACATTGCATCGTGTGAGTTGAGACACAAAATTTACCAGAAGGGGATGCGCTCAGCTGACCGAACGGTCGGAAACCGGCGAATGGCAACAAAAAACGGCCGGCGGAACAATCCGCCGGCCGCTCTCACTCCGGAAACCGGAGCACGGTCAAAGTTGCGCCCGCTGCAGGGACCGCGCTGCGTCGATGGTCGCCTGTCCGAGGACCCTGCTGCCCTGGTAGAGCACCACGGTCTGGCCCGGTGAAACACCGCGCAGGGGATCCGTCAGCGTCACCACGAGGCTGTCCCGCTCAATCCCGGCGTCATCGGCGATGCGCTCCATCCGCGCAATGCCGGGTACCGGGTCACCGTGCGCGCGGACCTGCGCATGGCAATCAAAGTCGGAGCCGGAGCCAACCTCGTCGATGGGCAGGCCGGCCCAGGAAACCTTGATGCCGCGGATCTCGTCGATGGCCAGCAGCGCCTCGGGCCCCACCACCACTTTGTTTTCCTTCGGCCGGATCTCCAGCACGAACCGCGGCTTGCCGTCCGCCGCCGGCCGGCCAAGCTTCAGCCCCCGCCGCTGCCCGACGGTGAACGCGTTCGCCCCGCCGTGTTCGCCCACCTTGGCACCGGTTTCATCCACGATGTCACCCGTGGTCATATCGATCTTTTCCGCGAGCCATCCGGCGGTGTCGCCGTCCGGGATGAAGCAGATGTCGTGGCTGTCCGGCTTGTTGGCCACGGACAGACCGCGCCGTTCGGCCTCCGCGCGCACCTCTGCCTTGGACGGGGTGTCCGCGAGCGGGAACATGGAGTGCTTCAGCTGTTCGTGGGTGAGCACGCCCAGGACGTAGCTCTGGTCCTTGGCCCAGTCGGCGGCGCGGTGCAGCTCCCGGTTTCCGTCGGCGTCCTCGATGACCTTGGCGTAGTGGCCGGTGCACACGGCATCGAACCCGAGGGCGATCGCCTTTTCGAGCAGGGCGGCAAACTTGATGCGCTCGTTGCAGCGCATGCAGGGGTTGGGGGTGCGGCCGGCGGCGTACTCGTCGATGAAGTCCTGGACCACATCCTCCTTGAACCGCTCGGAGAAATCCCACACGTAGTAGGGGATCCCCAGGACGTCGCAGGCCCGCCAGGCATCGCGCGAATCTTCAATGGTGCAGCAGCCCCTGCTGCCGGTGCGCAGGGTGCCCGGCATCCTCGACAGCGCGAGGTGAACGCCGACGACGTCGTGCCCCGCCTCGACGGCGCGGGCGGCTGCAACGGCGGAGTCAACTCCGCCGCTCATGGCTGCTAGAACTCGCATTATGCCTTTCTTTTGACACGGGTGGCCGAACCATTCTACTGCCCGGCGGAATCAGGGCCTAAATGTCCTTGACGGCTCCCGCCCGCCCTTCTAAAGTCACGAGTACCGTTTTTAGAAATGCGGGCCGCTGGCCTGCCCGGGCGAATCGAGTAGCGCCATGACCCCTGAAAGCATTGTCATCGCCGGCGCCGGGCTGGCCGGAGCGACGGCGGCCCGCACCCTGCGCTCCGAAGGGTACGCCGGGAACATCACCATCGCGGGCACCGAACCGCACCCTCCGTATCTCCGGCCGCCGCTGTCCAAGGAATATCTGCTCGGCAAAGCCGGGGAGGACGCCGTCGAGGTCGTGCCGGAGAGCTGGTACGCCGACAATAACGTCAGCCTCATGCTGGATAATCCGGTGGCATCCGTTGATCCCGGGGCACACAATGTCCGCTTCGCAGATGGCACAGTCCAGGGTTATGGGGCACTGTTGCTGGCGCCTGGCGCAACGCCAAGGACGCTGCCGTTGAGCGGCGCGGAACTGGAGGGCGTCAGCACCTTCCGCACGCTCGATGACAGCCGCCGCCTGCGCGAACAGCTGGCGCCCGGCGGCCGGAACGTTGTGCTCATCGGCTCGGGGTGGATCGGAATGGAACTGGCCGCGGCCGCAAGCACCTACGGCAACAACGTCACACTGCTCGGGCTTGAGGACATCCCGCTCGCGGCGGCGATCGGCGCGGAGCTTGGCAGCTTCTTCCGCGCGCTGCACGAGGAGAACGGAGTCCGCTTCCGGCTTCCCGCCTCCGCCGCGGAGATCACCGGACAAAGCGGAAAGGTGACCGGTGTGATGACCGACTCCGGTGAGCTCCTGCCCGCAGACATCGTGATCATCGCCGTGGGTGTGGTTCCGGAAACGGCACTCGCCACCGCGGCCGGGCTGGAGGTCCGCAACGGCATCCTCACCGACGCTTCCCTGCGCACCAGCGCACCGGATATTTTTGCCGCCGGCGACGCCGCCAATGCGCTGCATCCGTTCACGGGCGAGCACCACCGCAGCGAACACTGGTCCAATGCTCTCAACGGCGGCAAGGTGGCGGCCAAGGCCATGCTCGGCCAGGACGTTGCCCTGGACGTGGTTCCCTATTTCTACACCGACCAGTTCGACGTCAGCATGGAGTACTCGGGCTTCCCGTCCCTCGCAGCAAAGGCGGCTCCGGTCATCCGCGGCTCGCTCGACAGCAAAGAGTTCGTGGCGTTCTGGCAGCAGGACGGGCGCGTTGTGGCCGGCATGAGCGTCAACTGGCCGCGGTCCGTCAAACCCAGTGCCCAGAAGACTATCAAAGCGCTCATCTCCGCCCGGGCCGAGGTGCCTGCCGAGCGCCTGGCCGACGAGGCGGTTCCACTCGATCAGCTGATGCCGGCGGCCAGCTGACAGGGGGTTCAGCTGATACGGGGAACAGTTGATACGGGTTCAGCTGATGCCGGAGCCCTGACGGGCAACAGTTGCAGCCGTCTGAATGGAGGATTCGTGTCCGGCCATTCCGGCCTGCCGCGCCCGGGCATAAGCGCCGGGCAGTGCCGCCAAGAGTG
This sequence comes from Arthrobacter globiformis, assembly GCF_030817195.1. NCBI lineage: Bacteria > Bacillati > Actinomycetota > Actinomycetes > Micrococcales > Micrococcaceae > Arthrobacter > Arthrobacter globiformis. Next base: position 3,907,505 of record NZ_JAUSYZ010000001.1, read on the forward strand.
CATCCACGTCCGCGTCCGTTGACGGATGCCCCAGGGTGAAGCGCTGCGCACCACGCGCGGTCTCCTCGTCCAGGCCCATGGCAAGAAGGACATGCGACGGACGCGGGACCCCCGACGTACAGGCGGAGCCTGTGGACGATTCGACCCCGGCGAGGTCCAGGAGGAACAGCAGGGAGTCACCCTCACAGCCGGGGAACGTGAAATGGGCGTTGCCGGGTAGCCGCCCTTCCCCCTCCGGACCGCGCAACACCGCGGCCGGAACTGCGTCCCGGACCCCGGCGATGAGACGGTCGCGCAGCCCGGAAATCCGCGCTGCCTCGGCCTCAAGGTTCTTGGTGGCGGAGTCAGCAGCGGCGGCGAAGGCCGCTATGGATGCCGTGTCGAGCGTCCCCGAGCGGACGTCGCGCTCCTGGCCGCCGCCGTGCTGCACCGGCGTGAGCTTTACGGACCGCCCAAGAATGAGCGCTCCGACGCCGACCGGCCCGCCGATCTTGTGTCCTGAGATGGACATGGCATCCAGCCCGGAGGCCCGGAAATCCACGGGGACGGAGCCAAACGCCTGCACGGCGTCGGAATGCACCGGAACGCCGGCGGCGTGCGCGAGCTCCACTACCCGGTGGACGGGCTGGATACTCCCCACCTCGTTGTTGGCCCACATGACCGTCACCAGGGCAATGGACTCGGGCTCACGCTGCAGTTCCGTCTGCAGCGATTCGAGGTCCAGGACGCCGTCCTGGTTGACGGGCAGCCACGCAATTTCCGCCCCTTCGTGGCGCTCCAGCCACTCCACGGTGTCCAGCACGGCATGGTGTTCGACGGCGGAGCACAGGATCCGCCGCCGGCGCGGGTTTTCAGCCAACCGGGACCAATACAGGCCCTTGACGGCCAGGTTGTCCGCTTCGGTGCCGCCCGAGGTGAAGATGACCTCCGAGGGATGGGCGCCTGCCGCGGCAGCAAGGGTTTCCCGCGCGTCCTCCACCGAGCGCCTCGCCCGGCGGCCGGAGCCATGGAGTGACGAGGGGTTCCCGGTCCGGGACAGCTCGCGCGTCAGGGCAGCCAGCGCTTCGGCGGCGATGGGTGTGGTGGCGGCATGGTCCAGGTAAACAGGCACGCTTAAATTCTAGACGCCGCTAAATTCTGAACGCCGCAGAATATCGGGAGCCGGCAGGATGCCGAACACCGCGGTGTCTTCAGCCGCAGTCAGGGCCTGATCCTGGCGCAGCAGCGCCCGGCCGCCCGGTCCTCCTCCACCTTCTCCTCCGGCACTCCACACGCGGCGGCGGCACCACTCAGGAACGCCCCGTTCATGGCACACACCACGTCCGGATGCCCATCGGCGAGCCGGTGGAAAGGACAGTTCATCAGGATGATTCCGCCTTCAGCGTCCCGTTCCGGCATATAGCCGACGCCGCCGAGCAGATCGTCGAGGGACGCACCGTTCCCGCCCAGAGAACGGCCCCGGGAGTAGGACGCGTCAGTCAGCGCCTCGCGCACCCCTCCCCCGCCGGTCATTGCGGATTCAATCGCTGTGGCCATCAGCTCTCCGGCCAGGTCGTAGCTCCGGTCCGGAACCGACGCACCCACTTCTTCCAGCGCCGGGCGGTAGAGCTTCGCCGGACGGCCCGACCCCGGGCCGGCCTTTCCGCCGAGCTTGCGGAACTCGACGGCGAGCAGCCCGTCGCGGACCAGCCTGTCCAGGTGGAAGGACGCTGTGGACCGGGGCATATCCAGCGCAGCCGCAGCGTCGTCCCTTCCCACGGCCGACGGCTGCCCGGCGACGTATTCAAAAAGGCGCCGCCTGCCGGCGTCACCAAGCGAGGCCAGGGCGGCCAGGCGGCTGGTCCACGACAGAGCGGGCTTTGATTCACGGTTCTCGGCTGGTCGGCTCATGTGTCCAGCTTAACTCTAAAATCAAGATCTGTTGCTAAAGAAGGAGCGCCGGCTCTAAAATCAAATTATCTACTTTTAGAAAGGAGTTCCTCATGAAAAGCACAGCACTGAAGGAGCCCGCACGCCTGCATACGCTCGCGGCTGATCCCGCCCGGCAGGCGTTCCTGCTTCTGCGCACCGTCTTTACCGTGGCGCCCATCCTGTTCGGCCTGGACAAGTTCACCAACCTTCTGACCGAATGGACCGGCTACCTCGCACCCATGGTTCCGGCGACATTGCATCTGCCCGCGCAGACGGTGATGTATGTCGTGGGCGTGGTCGAGATAATCGCCGGCGTCCTGGTGGCCCTCCGGCCCCGGATTGGTTCGCTGGTCGTGGCTGCATGGCTCCTGGGGATCATCGTGAACCTGATCATCCTCGGGGCCTTCTACGACGTCGCACTGCGCGACTTCGGGCTGTTCGTGGGTGCGCTGGCCCTCAACCGGCTGGCCACCGCCGCAGCACCTCATCAGCCCGGCGGAACCACCGTCAACCACTGAGCAATGTCTGCCCGGGCGGCGGCGAGCGCCGCCGCCGTCGGGCACGACGCCGACACGTACACGGATGAGCCGGCCGTACCGAAAACCCGGGCCAGCACCGCAGTGGCCCTGCCGGCTTTCCGGCCTGTTGGTTTGGCGGCACGTTCCAGGACCAGTACATCCACGGCAGGCCCGGGTTTGCCCCGTTCCCCGCCCCAGCGCAGCGACGCCGGTTTCAGATAGGCGGGCAGGATGGCGGGGTCCAGATACGCAAACAACGCGGCCGTCGATTCCCTGTCATCAGCCGCCACCAGCGGCCACTGGTTCTGGCGCACCTGCGCCGCAACCTGGCAGCCGTCGGACTTTTCGTAGCGGCTTGCGCCGCCCGCGTTGCCGACCAGCTGTTTCCACTGCGGTGCTTCGGCCAGGGCCTCGGACAGCCCGACGGGAACACCGGGCGCCAGCGTGGCCCCCGCCGAGAAGGGCATGTCGCGGGCAGCCACCGCATCCGCATCGTGTCCAGGCGTGATGGTCGGCGTGCCAGGTCCACTGGTGACCGGCGGGATGCTCGGGGCGGCGGGATCGGGAACACCGACGCTGCAGCCGCCCACAAGGGCAGCAGCTGCACCGGCTGCCACCACCACGCATGCAAGGCGGGCACCACCGCGACCTGTCCGGACTCCCATTCCGAAAAGTCTAGACGCCCTGCGTTATCACCGGCGGGAACCGGCACCCCTGCTGCGGTCGTTGTTCCAGAAGACCGTCCAGACCGGCTTATATGCTTGGCACACTGGGCCGCGCATGCACGCCGGCAACAACGACTTAAGGACCGTGCTTGACCAAGGGCAGCAGTTCCCACTACGAGGTGCTCCGCGTGGCGGTGACCGCGACGGAGAGGGAGATCAAGGTGGCCTACCGCAAGGCTGCCCGCGCTTCGCATCCCGACCATGGAGGCGACGCCGCGGCGTTCCGTCAGGTGACCCTTGCGTATGAAACGCTCATCGATCCCCAGCGGCGGGCCGCCTATGACCGCTCCTACGCGGCCGGCCCGCGCTGGGGCCGCGCAGACGGCGATGAGGCGCACTTCGACGCCCCTGCTGCCGGCAGCCACGCCTCCGCGACGATCCACAAGCCGGGAACGCCGCGGAACACGTCAGCCGACGCCCCCGTCTACGTGCCGCCCTTCGACACGCCCGGCGCCGTACCGCTCCTTCCGCCGGAGCTGGCCGGCCAGCAGGTCCACGGCATGCCCAGGAAGCGGGGCATCTTCGGCGCCGAAGCCAGGATCCAGCGCGAACTGCGCACGGTCCAGCTGATCAGCAGGCAGGTCCTGCCGGCCATCCCTGCGGCGCGCCTGATCAACGGGCTGCAGTCCCCGGCGGACAACAGCCACATTGACCATGCGCTGCTCTCGGGCTACCGGCTTGCCCTGATCGGCTCCATGCTGCTGCCCAAGGGGGCCTATGCGTGGGACGGGAACACGCTGAACCACGGCGGCCGGTCGATCGCCCCGCCGCAGCTGGCCCAGGTGGTCCGGCGGATGCAGGACATCTTTCCCGAACTCAACGTGACCGGGTGGACAGTGGTCCACAGCCCGGACGGAAACCTCCACGAACCCGTCATCGACCGCCATCGCCGCTCCAGGGGCGGCTCCGAAATTATCCAAGTGGTCAATGCCGCCGGCCTGGCCCGCGGGCTCAAGGATTTCCTGTCCTCCGGTCCGGCGCCGAACACCGTCAACGTTCCGGTGCTCGCGAGACTGCTGAGGGGCATGCACTGAGGTCACGCCCGAAGGGCGCGGTTATGCCGACGCTAGGATGGAACCGTGTTCCGCATCCTCTTCCACACGCCCGAAATTCCCGGCAATACGGGCAACGCCATCCGTCTCGCCGCCATCACCGGCGCCGAACTCCACCTTGTAGAGCCTTTGGGCTTCGACTTCTCCGATGCCAAGCTCCGCCGCGCCGGCCTGGACTACCACGACCTGGCGGTGGTCACCGTCCACCCCAACATCGAGGCGGCCTGGGAGGCACTGCAGCCCGAGCGAGTCTTCGCCTTCACCTCTGACGGCGAGGTGTCCTATACCGACATCGCCTACCGGCCCGGTGATGTCCTGATGTTCGGCCCGGAGTCCGTGGGCCTGCCGGACGACCTGAAGCGCGATCCCCACGTCACGTCCCGGGTCCGCCTGCCCATGCTGCCCTCACTACGGTCTCTGAACCTGGCGAACGCGGCATCCATCGCCGTCTACGAGGCCTGGCGGCAGCAGGGTTTCACCGGCGCACAGCTTTGAATGCCCAGCTGCACAGGCACCCATCCGAAGCCCGTCCCGCACCGAATCACTCCTGAGCACAACATCCACAGGGCGTGCACATCCACAGGGCGTAAGGAGCGGCAGGTGACAACACAAAGGCCGGGCAACACGGCATTCCGTTTTGCCCGGCACGATGCTGCCGTGGCCGGAAACGGTGTGCAGCGCCTGCCGGCCGGCGACCTATGCTTGAGAGTGATGGATACTCCCAACGCGCCGAACTTTGACGCCACCGCGCCGCCCGGCACCGCCGTCGACCTTAACCAGCAGCTGGCACAGCTGCTGGAGCGGATTGCCGGCGGCGACCAGGCGTCCTTCGCCGAGTTCTACCGGCTGACGTCGCGGCGGGTGTTCGGCATGGCGCGCCGGGTGCTGATCGATCCGGAGCTCAGCGAGGACACCGTGCAGGAGGTCTTCCTGCAGGTCTGGCAGAACGCCGCGAGGTTCGATCCGGGGAGCGGCAGTCCCCTGGCCTGGCTCATGACCATCTCGCATCGCCGGGCCGTGGACAGAGTCCGGTCATCGCAGTCCGCCACCGAGCGTGAGGCCAGGTACGGCGCCAGCAGCCAGGACATCGACCACGACTCGGTGTCGGACCAGGTGGACAGCCGGCTCGAGGCCGAAGCCGTGGTGCGCTGCCTGGAGACCCTGACCCAGACGCAGCAGGAATCCGTTCGGCTCGCCTACTACGGCGGCCTCACCTACCGTGAAGTGGCTGAAAAGCTGAACGCGGCCATTCCGACCATCAAGTCCCGCATCCGCGACGGACTGATCCGACTCAAATCCTGCCTGGGGGTGAGCTGACAGTGACCGATACGAATGATTCCCGCGGACGCCAGCTGCCCCGGGCATTTGCTGCCGACATACCCACCGACCTTGCGGCCGGCCGGGCGGTTGAACTCGCCGAGATTTACGCTCTGGACGCCATCAGCGACGCCGAGCGGGAAGCCATCGACGCCTATGTCAGCGGTGCTCCCGAGGCTGAACGCGAGTCCTTCAACGAACGCGTCCGCCAGGCCAGGGAGACGCTGGCAATGTCCTTTACGGCCGAGGAGGAGCCGCCTGCGGACCTGTTCGCCCGGATCGTTGCCCAGCTTCCCCAACAGCCGGCCAGGGCACAAGCCCCCAGGCCGGAAACCACCGCGGAGGCGCCCGCAGCGCCGGCAGCCGTGCCGACGGCGGAGCCGGCTCCCGCTGCCGACGAATTTTCCGCTGCGCGCCAGCGCCGTGAAGTACGACGCCGGCCGGCCGGCCTCCGGAACTGGCTGATCGGGGTTGCGGCTGCTGCCGTGATCGCGCTCGGCGGTGTGGGCATCGGGGCCTATGTGGCCAACCAGAACGATCCGTTCAACCAGGTCATCGAGGCGCAGGACGCGCGACAGGCGACTGTCGACGTCAACGGCGGAGGCACGGCCACGGTTTCGATCTCGCCGTCGCATGATGCGCTGGTGGTGCGGATGAAGGATGTGCCGCCACCGCCCGCGGGCAAGGTGTACCAGATGTGGCTGATTCCCAAGGATGGCTCCACTCCCGTCTCGCAGGGACTGATGGATGCGGAGGCGTTGTCGAAGCCGGCCCTGGTCAAGGGCATCGGCTCGGCCGCCGCGCTCGGCATCACGGTTGAGCCTGCCGGCGGATCGGCTACCCCGACCCTCCCCACCGTGGCCGCCGCTCCGCTGAACACCTGAGACGCAGCGCCTCACCGGGCTACCTGTGATGAGCTTGACGTTGACGCTGCGTCAACTTCTACGCTGGAGGCATGAAGCAGGAAGAACTCCGGAGCTGGTCCATTGCCGAAGTGGCGAAGCTGAGCAGGGTCTCCTCCAGGACCCTCAGGCACTACGACCAGGTGGGACTGCTGCCGCCTGCCTACACCGGGCACAACGGCTACCGCTACTACACGCAGCCTGAATTGCTGCGTCTTCAGCGGATCCTGCTTCTCCGTGAACTTGGCCTGGGCCTTGAAACCATTGGCCAGGTCCTGGACGGCCAGGCAGACCAACTGGATGCGCTGAGCGTGCACCGGAAGTGGCTCCTGGCCGAGCGCGACCGCCTGGACCGGATGGCCCGGACCGTCGGGGCAACCATATCGGCACTGCAGCAAGGAGACGCGATGTCAGGCGAGGAAATTTTCAAGGATTTTGACACCAACCCGTACGAGGAGGAGGCCCGCCAGAGGTGGGGCGACCAGGCCGTTGCCGACAGTAAAGCGCGGCATGCAGCGCTCAGCGCTGCCGACAAGCAGGCCTTCATGGCCGAAGCCGGGGCGATCAACGAAGAGCTGGCCCGGTGCCTGGCCGCCGGCCTGCCGGCGGACGACGCCCGGGTGCAGGCCGCCGTCGAACGCCATTACCGGTGGATCTGCGTCAGCTGGACGCCGGACGCGGACAGCTATGTCGGTCTGGGCCGGATGTACGTCGAGGACCCGCGGTTCACCGCGTTCTACGACAATAGCCGTGCAGGCCTCGCCGCCTACCTGCTGGAGGGGATCAAGGTCTACGCGGCGTCGCGGCTCAGCTCGGCCGGAGGCCAAAGCACAGCCTAGAAGCCGGCGATGGTCCCTGGACCGTTGACCATGACCACGTGGAAGGCCTCTGCGCTCCGGCCGGCGGGCAGGCCCGCACGTTCGGCGTTTGCCTGCATGCCGCGCCGCACGGTGGCCTCCATGGCCTCCGCATCGGGGTGCTGGCTGACGTGCACGTGGATCGCCTCGAGCTTGCTCTCCACATGCTTCGTGACATCAACAAAGTGGTTTTCCCGCTCCTCCGGACCGGCGTAGAGCCACAGCCACGGAAGCTTGAAGGCCTCCAGGCCGGCCTCGGCGAGGTCCGGGTACGCGAACGGGTTTTCCACTGCGGGGTAGATGGCACGGGTCACGGCCTCCCCCACCGCCAGGTGGTCCGGATGGCTTTTCTGGATTCGCTTCCAGTTGCGCTCCGGATGCATGGAAAGCACGACGTCGGGCCGGACTTCGCGGATCAGCTTCACCACACCGCGCATCACCTCGTGGTTCGGCTCAAGGTACCCGTCCCGCTGGTGCAGGTAGTGGATGTCCGTGACGCCGACGAGGGCCGCGGCACGTTCCTGTTCGGCCGCCCTGAGGGCGATGATTTCGGCACGCTGCTGGGGATCGAAGCCGCCGGCATCGCCGTCGGTCATGATGCAGTAACTGACCTCGACGCCGGCCGCCGTCCACGCGGCGATGGTGCCGGCCGCGCCGAAATCGACGTCGTCGGGATGGGCTGAAAAACAGAGCACCCGCTCAATCCGGTGCTTTTCCGGATTGAACGGGCTCTGCGCTGGTGCAGCGTTTGGGGTCAAGGATTCAGCCCTTGCGCTTCTTGATTTCTTCAGTGGCCTGCGGCAGCACCTGGAAGAGGTCGCCGACGATGCCGAAGTCCGCGATTTCGAACACCGGCGATTCGGCATCCTTGTTCACGGCGACGATCACCTTGGCGGTCTGCATGCCGGCCTTCTGCTGGATGGCGCCGGAGATGCCGGCGGAAATGTAGAGCTGCGGCGAGACGGTCTTGCCGGTCTGGCCGACCTGGGCGTCGTGGCTGATCCAGCCGGCGTCCGTTGCCGCGCGGGAGGCGCCCACGGCCGCACCCAGGGCATCCGCCAGCTCTTCGACGGGGCCGAAGTCGCCGTCGAGGCCGCGTCCGCCGGCCACCACGATGCGGGCGTCGGTGAGGTCGGGGCGGCCACTGGCGACCTTCTGTTCCCGGGATGTGATGCGGGCTGCCGCGGCGGTGGCGTCGGCAGGGGCGTCAACGGTCACGGTTTCGGGGGTGCCGGGGGCGGTCGCAGGCTCGGGGTCGACGGTGTTGGCCTTCACGGACAGCACGGTGACCGCGGTGGTGGCCTTCGCCGTCGTGGTGTAGGAACCGGCGAGCACCGACTTGTGGGCGGTGCCGTCAGCGTCGACCGCGACGACGTCGGTGATGACGCCGGCGCTCAGCCGGATGCCGAGCCGTGCCGCGATTTCCTTGCCCTCGGGCGAGTTCTCGAGCAGGACGGTGGTGGCACCGGACTTGTCCGCCACGGCAGCCAGGAAGGCGGCCTTCGGCGCAACGAGGTAGTCGTCGAGGTCTGCTGCGGACGGCCGGAAGACGGTGGCCGCACCATAGGCACCCAGGGTGCCGGCGACGTCGTCGGACAGTTCGCCATTGACCGCCACGGCGGTTTCCCCGAGGGAGCGGGCGATGGTGAGGAGTTCCAGGCTGCTCTTCTTGAGAGCCTGCCCGGGGTTGTCAATGAATACCAGTACGTTTGCCATGTTGTGGAGTCCTCTTAGAGCAGCTTCTGGGCGGCCAGGAAGTCAACCAGCTTGATGCCGGCGTCGCCTTCGTCCGTGATGATGGTGCCGGCAGTGCGCGGCGGGCGTTCCTCGGCGGCCGTCACGCGCGTCCAGGATCCGGAGTGGCCCACCTGGGAGGAATCGACTCCGATGTCAGCCAGGGAAAGAGTGGTGATGCTCTTGCGCTTGGCCGCGATGATGCCCTTGAAGTTGGGATAGCGCGGTTCGTTGATCTGGTCGGTCACGGAAACCACCGCGGGCAGGGACGCCTCAACCGTCTCCGAGTGGGTGTCCGCGTCGCGGCGCGCCGAGACACGTCCGCCATCCACGTCCAGGGAGGAGGCGAAAGTAACCTGCGGAAGACCCAGACGCTCGGCGAGCTGCGCGGGCACCAGGGACGTCTCGCCGTCGGTGGAGGCCATGCCGGTCAGCACGAGGTCCACGGGGCTGTCGGCGCCGAGGTGGCGAACTGCCGCTGCGAGCGCCAGAGAGGTTGCCGCTGCGTCCGAGCCTGCGAGTGCGGTATCGGTGAGGTGCACGCCCTCGGTGGCGCCGATCTGCAGGGACTTCTTGATGGCGTTCACGGCACCGGCAGGTCCCATGCTCAAGGCGATCACCTTGTTGCCGGCCTTGGCACCCCCGCGCGCTTCGGCAAGCTGCAGCGCGGCTTCCAGGGCGTACTCATCCAGTTCAGACAGGATGCTTTCGTCGCGGTCCGTGGTGTGGCCCTCGCCGCTGAGGTGCCGGTCGAACTGGGCGTCCGGCACATGCTTGACCAGGACGACGATCTTCAATGTCTCTTCCACTGTATTTACAGCAGCCTTCCGTGCTTGTGGATAGCCAGCCGGGTGAGGTCATGGCCGTGGAACGCCCGGGATACGGGTAGCTCCTAGCTAACCATATTGGGCCCGTCATATGACGCCCCGTTAACGCCTGTGTCAAAGCCCTGAGTCAGCGGCAGGACCAACGACGGCGGGCCGCCCCTCCCTGGAACTCAAGAGGTGCGGCCCGCCGTCGTACTGTGCGCAGTTCCTGCTCTGCGGCTGCCTGTTGCTCTGCGGCTGCCTACTGCTCTGCGGCTGCGCCGAGCGTGACGTCCAACTGCTGCTCACGGCCGTTGCGCAGGACCGTGATCTTCACCGAGGAGCCGGAGGGCTGCTCGCGGACGGCTGCCGTCAGCTGGTTCGGGTCACTGATGGCCAGGTCGTTGAAGCGCGTCACCACGTCGCCCACCTTGATCCCGGCCTTCGCCGCCGCCGAGCCCTGCTCCACCGAGGCCACATCGGCTCCCGTCGAGAACCCGGCATCCGATGCCGACTTCGCCTGGACGCTCACGCCAAGCTGGCCGTGGCTGGCCTTGCCGTTGTCGATGATTTCCTGGGCCACGCGCTTTGCATTGTTGATCGGGATGCTGAAGCCCACGCCGATGTTGCCTGTTCCGCTTGCAGCGGAGCTGCCGCCGGCCGAGGCGATCGCGACGTTGACGCCGATGACTTCACCCTTGCTGTTCACCAGTGCGCCACCGGAGTTGCCCGGGTTGATGGCCGCATCGGTCTGGATGACGTTGATGGCGATCGATCCTTTGCTGGCCGAGCTCTGGCTCTGCCCCTGGCCCGGAGGAGCGAACTCGAAGCCCTGGTCGCCACCCTGGGAGTTGTCCGAGCCTTCTTTCGGGGCTGCCGAGGACGCGACGCTGATGGTCCTGTTCAGCGTGGAGACGATACCGTCCGTCACCGTGCCGGTGAGGCCGAGCGGGGACCCGATGGCCACAGCCGTGTCCCCGACGTTCAGCTTGCTGGAATCACCCAGCGCTGCCGGAGTGAGGCCCGACGGGTTGTCCACCTTGATGACCGCGAGGTCGGAGAGCGGGTCGGTGCCAATCACCTTGGCGGTGAGGACGCGGCCGTCGTTCGTGCGGATTTGGATGTCCGCGCTCGCGGTGGTGCCGTCCAGTGTCACCACGTGGGTGTTGGTGAGGATGTGGCCCTGGTCGTCGAGGATGATCCCGGAGCCGGTGCCGCCCTCGCTGCCACTTGTGGCCTTGATGGTCACCACGCTTGGTGATGCCTTGACGGCTGCGGCCGTGATCTCGTTGACCGAGTCCTGGTTGTTGACGATCACCGTTCCGGGCTGGCTGCCGGAACTGACGGCCGGCGCGGTGCCGCCGGCGTCGAACAGGTTGCCGGAGCCTACCGTCGCAACCCCGCCGCCCACGAGCCCTGCGGCCAGGATGCTGGCAACCAGGGTGCCCACGCCGAACGTCGCCTTGCGCTTGGGCTGGCTGGCCCGGTTGTCCTGGAAAGCGGAATGGGTGTTGTGCTGGGAGTACTGGGCACCGGTGGGCTGGGGAGCCGGTGCGGACTGCTGCCCATAGAAGGGTGCGTGCCGGGGGTAAACGGGATGCGGACCGCCGGAACGCTGCTGCTCTGCGTCCTGCGCCGGCCGGTACAACGGCCGGGTGGGGTTGCTGTCGGAGTCAAGGCGTACCGTGGGGTTCTCGGAACCGCCTGCGGTGCGGAATTCGCCGTCCTGACGTGCAGGAGGCTGGAGACCCTCGTCGGGCTCAGGCCGAGGGGTCGGATCAACAGGGCGCCCTGAAGGATCTCGGTTCTCAGGTGCTGCGCCCGGTACTGGGTGCTCGGTCATTGGACTTCCTTTCATCCGCGTCTGTATTAACTATGGACGATCGGACTGAAACTAAAACGGACGTTTGCTGGGAGGTTCCTGAATGCCCTCCGTGACGCTGCCGCTGCCGTTGTTCTAAACGGCCACTAAGCTCTCCAGCGCTTTTCGCTGGTGGCATATTCCCCGCCGTGGACGGTCCTGCTGGTGCACCATAGAATCAAGAAGAATTGCCACAGCGACCTGCGGCTTTACACCCGGCGTGGGGGCGCTGCTGCATTCTGTGACGGCTGTTCGTCCCGAACCAGCCGCGGCGTGCTGAAGGGTTGCCATGCGGTCAATGTTGAAACGTGTACTCGCCGTGATCGGCCTGACCGGAATGCTGGTGGCTCCGGCCGCCGCAGCCTGGGCCGAGGCTCCGGTAAACATCCCCTCTGGCGAAAACATCGTCGACGACGCGAATGTCCTCGGCAGCCGCAAGGGCGACGTTGAGGAGTCCATCCAGAAGCTCCTCAAGGACCACAAGTACAACTTGTACGTGGTCACCGTTAAGTCCTTTGAAAATCCGGCTGACCCTGCCGCGTGGGGCAATACCGTCGCAAAGCAAAAGGGCATGGGCCCCGCTGACGTGATCCTCGCCATCGCTACCGACCAGGGCAAATACTACTTCGCGCCCAATACCTCCAGCGCAATCTACCCCAAACGGACCACCATCACGCAGAACGCCATCGCGGCCAACCTCGGTGCGGGCAAGAAGGACTTTGCCCAGGCGGCCATTGACACCGCGGCCGCCATCGGTGACGCTGCGGGCGGCGGAAGCGGAACCGTCCCCTCCGGTGCCGGTGCGGGCACGGCTGTCCTCGTTGGTGCCGGTATCGTAGCCGCCGGCGGCGCCGGCACGTATCTTTACCTGCGCAACAGACGAAAGAAGGCCGGCCAGGCATCCAGCGCAAGCTACGGCCCGCAGGGCGCCGAACTCGATCCCCTGGCCGGAATGAGCATCGAGGACCTGCGCAGGAAGAGCGGCTCCCTGCTGATTGAGGCAGATGACGCTATCAAGTCGAGCGAGCAGGAGCTGGGCTTCGCCGAGGCGCAATACGGGGAAGCGGCGGTGGGCAACTTCACCAAGGCGCTCCAGGAGGCGAAGGCGCACATGTCCGAGTCGTTCAAGCTCCAGCAGCAGCTGGACGACCACATCCCGGACACCGAAGAACAGCAGCGCAGCTGGCTTGGCGAAATCATCCGCAGGTCGGAGGCTGCCCTGGCCTCCCTGCAGGAGCAGAAGGCGGACTTCGACTCGCTGCGTGAACTCGAGAAGAATGCGCCGCAGGCCCTCGCGGCAGTGGACGCCGGCGCAGCTGAGGCCGATACAAAGATCGCCCGCGCCGACCAGACCCTGGCGGAACTGCGCGGCAAGTACGCAGATACCGCCCTGGCACAGATCTCGGACAACATCACCCAGGCCAAAGAGCGGCTGGCGTTCGTACAAAATGCCAGCGCCACGGCCCGCGAAAAGCTCGCTTCCGGAGAGGGAAGCCTCGCCGCGGTAGCGGTCCGGGCAGCAGAGGAGAGCCTGCACCAGACAAACGTCCTGCTGGACGCTATCTCCAAGGTCGCCGGAAACCTGGACTCGGCCCGTCAGGGACTGGAGTCCGCTGTTGTGGACACGTCCCAGGACCTTGCCCAAGCGCGGGCCATGATCCAGTCCGGCGCCCACCCCGAGCTTGAGGGGCCCGTGGCCGGAGTCGAAGCGGCCCTCGCCCGTGTGAAGGGCGAAATTCAGAGCGGCAAGATTGATCCCATCGCCACTCTCGAACGGGTCGAGTCGGCGCACCAGACCCTCGATCAGGCCTTGGGCGGGATCCGGGACCAGCAGGAGCAGGCACGCAGGGCGCAGGCTTCACTGCAGCAGACCATCATGTCGGCGCAGGCCCAGATCAGCGCCACCTCGGACTACATCACGGCCCGCCGCGGCGGCGTGGGCACGGAAGCGCGGACCCGACTCGCGGAAGCCCAGCGCAACCTCGATTACGCGCTGTCCATCTCACGCAACGACCCCGTGACCGCCCTGACCTACGCGCAGCAGGCGCATGCGCTGGCTGCCCAGGCGGCCCAGCTGGCCCAGTCCGACGTCGACAGCTTCGGCTACGCCAACCAGGGGTACGGCCAGGGATACGGGCGGGGCGGGATGTTCGGCGGCGGCGGAGGCGGCGGCCTCGGCGGTGCCATCCTCGGTGGCATCCTCATCAACTCCATCCTGAACGGCGGCAGTGGCGGCGGCTGGGGCGGCGGCCACAGCGACGGCGGTGGCTGGGGCGGCGACTCAGGCGGTGACTTCGGCGGAGGAGACTTCGGCGGAGGAGACTTCGGCGGAGGAGACTTCGGCGGCGGGGACTCGGGCAGTTTCTAGCCAGCAAAACTAAGCGCCGGCCCGTTCGATCGGGCCGGCGGGAAGAAGCGGTACATCAACTGTTCACTGAATTCAGTGGGAAACACTGAGCAGGACGAAAGGTAACACCATGAAGCAGTCCATTTTCGGCCGCATGGCGCAGCTGGCAAAGGCAAACATCAATTCGCTGCTGGACCAGGCCGAGGACCCGCAGAAGATGCTGGACCAGATGGTCCGGGACTACACCAACAACATCGCCGAAGCCGAGTCCGCGGTGGCCCAGACCATCGGAAACCTGCGCATGCTCCAGGACGACTACAACGAGGACATCAAGAACGCGCAGGACTGGGGCAATAAGGCCCTGGCCGCGTCCCGTAAGGCTGACGAGTTCCGCAGCACCGGCAACGCGGCCGACGCCCAGAAGTTCGACAACCTGGCCAAGGTGGCCCTGCAGCGCCAGATGTCGTCGGAGAACGAAGCAAAGGCCGCCGAGCCGAACATCGCATCCCAGACCGAGGTGGTGGACCGGCTCAAGACCGGGCTGGACCAGATGAAGGGGAAGCTGAACCAGCTCACCAGCAAGCGCAACGAACTCGTGGCCCGGTCCAAGACGGCTGCCGCCCAGTCACAGGTTCACGATGCGCTCAAGAGCATCGATTTCATGGACCCCACCAGCGAGGTGGGCCGCTTCGAAGAAAAGATCCGCCGCGAAGAGGCCAAGGTCCGCGGCCAGCAGGAACTGGCCGCGTCCAGCCTCGACGCCCAGTTCAACCAGCTCGAGGACCTCGGCGAGCAGACCGAGATCGAGGCCCGGCTTGCGGCGCTGAAGTCAGGCAACGCCAAGCCCGCCATCGGGGCCGGCGGCACCGCGGCATCGGCGTCGCATTCCACGGTGGACGAGGCAGACTTCGACAAGCTGTAAGTATGTACTGAACCTGAGTCGCTGATAGCGTCACCGGCAGAGGCCGGGATCCACAGGGGTCCCGGCCTCTGCCGTGTCCCGGCCGTGTAGCGTGAAAGCATGGCCTCCACCATTGTCTGGCTCCGGGATGACCTGCGCCTCGACGACAACCCCGCCCTCGCCGCCGCGGCCGCGCTGCCGGATCCGGTGACGGTTGTCTATATTCTCGACGAGGACTCCCCCGGCATCCGCCCGCTGGGTGCTGCGGCAAAGTGGTGGCTTCACCACTCCCTGTCCGCCCTCGGCGCCGGCCTCGAGGCGCGCGGGTCGCGGCTGCTGCTCCGCCGGGGCGCCGCCGCTCCGGTCATCGAGGAGCTGGCAGCCGAGACCGGCGCCGGAAGGCTGTTCTGGAACCGGCGGTACGGCCAGCCGGAGCGGAGCATCGACGCCGGTATCAAGGAACGGGCTGCCGGGCAGGGCATTGAAGCCACCAGCTTCCAGGCAAACCTGCTGTTCGAGCCGTGGACAGTGCGCACCGGCTCGGGCGGGCCGTACAAGGTCTTCACGCCGTTCTGGCGCTCCTGCCTGGCCGGTGCCGAACCCCGCCTTCCCGCCGATCCCCCGGACGGTGTGCCGCAGCCGGCCGCCGGAACGTCCGGCCGGCCGCCGGCCGGTGACCGGCTGGACAGCTGGCGGCTCCTCCCCCGGCGGCCGGACTGGAGCGGCGGCCTCGCCGCGACCTGGACCCCGGGCGAGGATGGCGCCCACGAACGGCTGGAAGATTTCCTGGACGGTCCCGTGGAGGACTACGGCAAGGGACGGGACTTGCCCGGTGTCGAGGGCACCAGCCGTCTCTCACCGCACCTTCGCTTCGGCGAGATCAGTCCCTTCCGTGTCTGGCATTCCCTCCGGGAATGCTTCCCGCGCCACGCACCAGCCGACGTCGGGATCTTCCGGAGCGAGCTGGGCTGGCGTGAATTCTGCTGGCAGCTGTTGTACGAAAATCCCGACCTGGCCACGCAAAACTACCGCCGGGAGTTCGACCACTTTGCCTGGCAAACGCCGTCGGACGCTGAACTGGAGGCCTGGCAACAGGGGCGCACCGGCTATCCCCTGGTGGACGCCGGGATGCGGCAGCTGTGGCAGACCGGCTGGATGCACAACAGGGTCCGGATGGCTGCGGCGTCATTCCTGGTGAAAAACATGCTTGCCGACTGGCGGGTGGGGGAAGCCTGGTTCTGGGACACCCTCGTCGACGCCGACGCGGCTAACAACCCGGCCAACTGGCAGTGGGTGGCGGGCTCAGGCGCGGACGCCTCCCCTTACTTCCGGATCTTCAATCCGGTGACGCAGAGCAAGAAGTTCGACGCCGGAGGAAGTTACCTTCGCGGCTATATACCGGAACTGGAGGACCTGGATGACCGCACCGTGCACGAGCCGTGGAAGAACCCGTCAGCGGCGCCCGGCTACCCGGAGCCTCTGGTGGGCCTCCAGGAATCCCGGGAACGGGCGCTGGACACCTACCAGCGGCTCAAGGAGGGGTGAGACCCTAGCGGCTGGTGACCTTGCCCATCAGCGACGCGATGGGGCGCAGGAACAGCGGCCGGGCCAGGAACCACGCCGCAACCATGACCGCGACTGATGCAACGAAGAACCAGAAACCGACCCAGCTCACGTCGTCGCTCCCGCCGTACATGTGGTTGAGGTTCCGGAGCGCGCCCGTGGCCAGAACCAAAAACACGTGCACCACAATGAAGGCCACGAAGTAGATCATCACCGGGAAGTGCACTGCGCGGGCGGCCTCGATGGGAAAGGCCTTGTTCAGCCCGGTGGCCTTTTTGGGCCACGCGGCGGACATCCGCAGGCCCGTGATGAAGGCCAGCGGAGCAGCGATGAACACGGTGGCGAAGTAGGTCAGCAGCTGCAGGGCGTTGTAATTGACCCAGCCGTTCTCCGTGGGCCAGTTCAGCGAGGCGTACTGCAGGGCGGCCGAGACGGCGTTCGGGAAAACATCCCAGGACGTGGGGACGATCCGGGTCCACTGGCCGGTCGCAAACAGCAGGATCACAAAGACGAGCCCGTTCAGGATCCACAGCGCATCCAGCGTCAGGTGGAACCAGAGTTCCAGGCTGATCTTGGTGGGAGCCGTCTTAGTCCTGATGAGGCCCTTGTTGTTTCGGGTCCAGTAGCCGCCGGGGCGGGTGGTGGTGCGGACCTGCCAGCCCGAACGGATGATGAGCAGCAGGAAGAAGGCGTTCAGGAAATGCTGCCAGGCCAGCCACGCAGGGAATCCGACGGGGGCGCCGGCGGGGAGCTCCGAATGCCCCGGGTACGAAGCCAGGAAAGACTGTACACCGGCAAGGCCCGTGGCCCACTTTGCGAGCAGAACCACCAGCACTGCAGCCACGAGGACCGCCGGCACCGTCCAGTAAAGCCTGGACCGCTTGCCTTTCGCAGTGCCGGTTTTGTTCTTCGTTGTGGACATCGAAACTACATTCCTCTCGAGGATGGCTGGTCGGGCATCTGCCGCGCGGAAACGCTCAGGCCCTGCGAAAGAGAATACTAGGAACAGCCAATACGTGAACAAAAGCTACCGTAAAAGCAAGAGGCCCCGACCGGTTTATCACCGGTCGGGGCCTCTTCATGGTTGCGGGGACAGGATTTGAACCTGTGACCTCTGGGTTATGAGCCCAGCGAGCTACCGAACTGCTCCACCCCGCGTCGCTTGATCAACTGTACCCTACTTTCGCGGCGGCTTTGACCACGCCGCTTCGCCCGGACCGGGGCCGGCACCCCGGGGAGTGCAACCGCCAGCCGGACAGCAAAAAACCCGGACCACCAAACGGTGATCCGGGTTTTTTCTTCAGTTGCGGGGACAGGATTTGAACCTGTGACCTCTGGGTTATGAGCCCAGCGAGCTACCGAACTGCTCCACCCCGCGTCGCAAGAACTACTCTACCGGCCGGTGAACAGGAGGCCAAATCCAAACGACGTGATCTGCGTCTCCGCCAAAGCGAAAGGCCGGCCCATCCCCTTTTTGAACTGCTCCCCGAGCAAGCTTGGGGCGGGTCGGAAAGCTGTCCTCCGGTTGCACGACAGTGGAATAGTTGTGCTTTTCCCCCTCGGGTGCGGGACGGGCCTTCGCCTGGCAGCCGCCGCAGATCCGGTCAGACCAGCCAGCGCCACCAGCGTGACCGCTCCGGTTCCGGCGTCGGTTCCGGCTCCGGCTCCGGCTTCTCGCCCAAGGCCAGCGCGGCCTCGACAATGTCGTCCGCGGTGAGCGTCATGACGGCCTCACGATCGAGCGCGTCGAGACTTTGTTCCTCGTCGAGCGAGAGCCGCAGCGCCTGGCGGTTGAGCGCCTGCTCGAACAGCGTGCGGGCGAACCGTGCGTTGCCGGAGTCCTCGCCCGCGTGGAGCCCGGTGAGGATGCGGCGCAGCATCTGGTCCGCACCCGGCTCCAGCGTGTACTCGTGCTGGGCCAGCATCTGGTGGAAGATCGTCTGGAGTGCGTCGACGGAGTAGTCGGGGAACGTGATCTCGCGGGCGAACCGGGAGCGCAGTCCGGGGTTCGAGAGCAAGAAGGACTCCATCAGCCGCGGGTACCCGGCCACGATCACGACCAGGCGGTGGCGGTGGTCCTCCATCCGTTTGAGCAGGACCTCGATCGCCTCGGGGCCGAAGTCCGTCCGGCCGTCCTCCGGGGCCAGCGCGTAGGCCTCGTCGATGAACAGGACGCCGTCCAGCGCACGCCGGATCACCCGGTCCGTCTTGATGGCGGTCGCGCCGACATACTGCCCCACCAGGCCCGAACGGTCGACCTCGACCAGATGGCCTTTCTGCAGCAGACCGACCGCGCGGTACATCTCGGCCAGGAGCCGCGCCACGGTGGTCTTGCCCGTGCCCGGGTTTCCGAGGAACACCAGATGCTGTGATGTGGCCACCTCCGGCAGGCCGTGCGCCTTACGGCGGGCCTGGACCTGGAGCAGTGCGACGAGCGCCCGTACTTGTTCCTTCACGGTCTCCAGTCCGACCAGCGCGTCGAGCTCGGCCTGCACCTCGGACAGCGGCCGGGCCGGCCCGGGCCTCGCACCGATGAGATCGCCGACCAGGTCGTCGACGCGCTCCGAACCGTGCAGCCTGAGCTGATCGGTCAGATGGCCGATGGTTTCGCGCAGGTCGTCGAGCGGATTGCGGCTGGCAGCCATGCATCCACTGTAGTACTCGATTCCCGACCAGGGTGGGGTTGGCCTCACCAGTATCAACTCCCTTTTGGTCGTAGTATTCACGCGGTACAGGCAGTCGTCGTTGAATAATGCGGGCACTGGCCGTGCTTTCGGTGCTGACTACGGCACCAAGGATGAGGCAGAAGCTGCCGGTCGGGACGCTGTCCAGGCCGGCAGCGTGGAGCACGTGATCAAGAACCAGGACGGAAAGATCGGCTCCAAGAACAGCTACGGCAATGATCCCCGGAATGTCCCGGCCCGGATCCGGCAGTTCACGTAATCGCGCAGCGGTGTCGGTGAAACAAGAAGGGCCGGCTATTTGAGCCGTCCCTTCTGCGTTCTCCTCGATAAAGGAAATCTACGGATTCAGCTAGCTGGATTTGTCCGTGTCTAGGATTTGGCGTTAGTTGATGGAGTCGACGTGGACGAAGGGACTAAGCCGCGAGGCTCTGCGCACGATACTGGGTCAGACTGAGGAGAGCGGAAGCTCCTTAGCCAAAGCGACCTGGCTCTCTCCGGCTTGGAACCGGCGAACCGCATCGAGTTTGAACTCAAACGTGAACTTCCGCTTGGTTGATTTGGTCACTAGCGAATCTCGAACAACGCTATCGCGGCCTCGCGCTGTTCCTCCGATAACGAACTGCTCTCCTGCATAAAACTGCTCCCCGAAAGTATGGACTGATTTCGCAGTCCAACTTTCGGGGAGCAGTTCATTTGCGGGGAGGGCCGGCCTCTTCTCAGTCGGCTGTCGGTCAGCTGCTGGGTGACGGCGTCGGCGTCGCGGACGGCGACGTCGGGCTGCTGGCAGTTCCGGTGCTGCCAAGCCTCCCCTCGGCGTCGAGCGCCTTCTTCAGCGCGTCTGACAGCTTCTTCTGCTGCTCGCCGTACGCCGCGAAGTCGCCCTTGGCCAGTGCTTCCTGGCCGGCCTTGATGGCCGCGTTGGCTTCATCCAGGGCTGCCTTCAGGGCCGCCTTGGCATCCGCTGAGCCCGTTGAAGGCGGCGTTTTGCCTGGAGACGTGGGTGTCTTGCCGTTGGTCGCGTCTCCGGCCTGGGCGCCTGACCGGCCACCAAACAGCTGGTTGAGGGCCTCGTCCAGGGTGGGCGCGAAGCCGATCTTGTCACCGAAGGCCACGAGCACCCTCTGCAGGGTCGGGTAGGAGGTTTCACCCGTGGACTTGAGGTAGACAGGCTGGATGTAGAGCATGCCCCGGGCGGCGGGAAGTGTCAGCAGGTTGCCGTTGAGCACATCCGACGCACCCTGCCGCAACAGGTTCAGCGCCTGGGAGACTGCAGGGTCCGAGTTGAACTTGTTCTGCGCCTGGCCGGGGCCGGGCACCTGGGCTTCCGGCGGGACCTGCAGCAGCCGGAGCTGTCCGTAGTTCTCCGACTTCACGCCCTTCTTCGAGCCCGCGTCGGAATCGGCCGCGAGGAACCCATAGAGGACGTTGCGGGCGTTGTTGTTGACCACCTGCGGAATGTAGGAGGAGGTGAGCTGGAAGGCGGGGGCCTTCTGGTCGGGCATCTGCAGCGACATGTAGAACGGAGGCTGCTTGACTTCCTGGGACACGGTGGGATCGTTCGGAACGCTCCACGCGTCGTCGTTCTTGTAGAAGCTCACGGGATCGGTCACGTGGTAGCGGCCAAGGAGCTCACGCTGCACCTTAAACAGGTCCTCCGGGTAACGGACGTGGCTCATGACCGCGGCCGACATCTCCGAGTAGGGCTTCAGGGTGGAAGGGAACACCTTCTGCCAGGCCTTCAGGAGCGGATCCTGGTCATCCCAGGCATAGAGCGTGACGGAACCGTCGTAGGCGTCCACAGTGGCCTTGACCGAGTTGCGGATGTAGTTGACGGAGCTGTTGGGCAGTGCCACGTTGCGCCCTGCGGTGGTCTGTGAATCCGTGGTGGCGTCGGAGAGCTGCTCCTGCTGCGAGTACGGGTAGTACTGGCTGGTGGTGTAGCCGTCCACGATCCACTTGACCCGGCCGTCAACGACGGCGGGGTAGGCGTTGCCGTCGACCGTCAGGTACGGCGCCACCTTCTGCACGCGTTCCCGAGGGTTGCGTTCGTACAGGATCTGGGAGGCGTCGTTCACGCCGTCGGACAGCAGTAGGTCGGAGGACTGGAACTTGATCGAGTACAGGACCTTGTTGAAGAAGCTGCCGACGTTCGGGCCGCCGTTTCCGGTGAAGGTGTACTGCGTCTCGCCGCCTTCCTTGGACGCCGGACGGTCCTGCTCACGGTGCGGTGCGCCTTCCGGGGCACCCACGATCGAGTACTCCGGGGAGTCCTCGCCGAAGTAGATGCGGGGCTCGTAGGTCGCGTCGGTGCCGAGGACGCCGGTGGACGGGATGCCGGACTGCAGGAACTCCGGCTTTCCGTCGACCGTGAACTTGTTGCCCTTCGCGGCAACAACACCGTAGCCGTGGGTGTAGACGACGTGGCGGTTCAGCCAGGATTGCTGGTCGGCGGCGAGGCCGTCCGGGTTCAGCTCGCGCACCGCGATGACGGTGTCTTGCATCTTGCCATCCACCATGTACCGGTCCACGTTGAGTGCCTTGGGGAACTGGTAGTACGGGCGGAACTGCTCAAGCTGCGAGAAGGCGTCCGAGATCAGGTTCGGATCCAGGAGCCGGATGTTGGCAGTGGTCTGAGCGTCCGGGGCCAGGGCGCCGGCCGTGGTGGTGGTCGTGGCGTTGTACCGCTCCACCTTTACCTGGTCCAGGCCGTAGGCTGCCCGCGTCATGCCGATGTTGCGCTCGATGTACTTCCGTTCCAGGGTCTGCTCGGAAGGGCGGACCTGGAACTGCTGGATGACCCACGGGTAGACACCGCCGGCCAGGATGGAGGTGATGACCAGCATCGCCGTACCGATGACCGGAAGCCGCCACTTGCCGATGACGGCTGCGATGATGAAGAGGATGGCGACGAGGGCCGCCGCCACGGCCAGGATCGCCTTCGTGGGGATCACTGCGTTGACGTCGGTGTACAGGGCGCCTGCCCAGCGGCCGCCGCTGTTCTGCAGGGCGGAGTAGCGGTCCAGCCAGAAGTTGATGCCCAGCAGGATCAGGAATGAGGCGCCGGTGACGGCGAGGTGGATCTGCGCGGCACGGCTGGTGAAGATGCCACGTTCCATGATCCTGATGCTGCCGTAGAGGTAGTGCGTGAGAATGCCCGCAATGCCGGCCACGATTGCCACGCTGATCAGGAACCCGGTGACGAAGCCCAGGAACGGCAGCGTCATCAGGTAGAAGCCGATGTCGAGCCCGAACTCAGGATCCTTCTGGCCGAAGGACTCCTGGTTGAAGAACAGCATTACCTTCTGCCACTGGCTGGAGGCGGCGCTGCCGGCGAAGAGCCCGAACAGCACGGGCAGCCCGATCATGACCACCCGCCGGACGGGTTCCAGCTGCGCCTGGTAGCGGTTGAGGTTATCCCGGATTTCGGAGTCCGGCGCGTACACCGGGCGGACGTGGTAGGCGATGCGGATCGCATAAAACACGGCCGCGAACATGAGGAGGAAGCCGGCGGCAAAAATGGCGATCCTCGCCAGGTTCTCCGTCAGGAACACCTGGAAGTAGCCCAGCTGCTGGTACCACAGGACGTCCGTCCACACATTGGCGAAGAAGATGAACCCGACAACAACCAGCGCAACGACGATGAGCGTGGGCGTTAAAGCACCGCGCCTTGTCTGGAGTTTTCCGGGCGGGGTGGGGCTGGCAGGACGGGACAAACTCGTACCTCATAGCTTTTCAGTTGCTGATCTTTAATTTTAAGTTTTCAGTGGAGGGCCTGCATAGCGCCGGCACCGGCTGTCAATTAGTGCCACGAGCGGACCGGAGCCTTAGTTCCTCGATTTAGTCTAGTTGTTGGTGCAGCCCGGAAGTCCCGACGTGTCGGCACCCTTGGCGGCCAGCTCGACGGCGGACTTTGCTTCGTCCAGGTTTTCCACCTTGACCACCTGCAGGCCATCCGGAACATGCCCCGCAACCTCGGCGCAGTTCGCCGCCGGGGCCAGGAACATAGAGGCGCCGTCAGCCCGGGCACCGTGCATTTTCACCGCGATACCGCCGATCGGGCCCACCACGCCGTCGGGGCTGATGGTGCCGGTTCCCGCGATGTGCTTTCCGCCGGTGAGATCCCCGGGCGTCAGGGTGTCCATGATTCCCAGGGCGAACATCATCCCGGCGCTCGGGCCGCCCACCTTGTCCAGGGAGATCTTCACGTCGAACGGGAAAGTGAAGCGGTACTGCAGCAGTACGCCCAGGATGTACCGTCCGGACGGGTTCTTCGCCGGCGTCACGGTTTCCGTGACCTGTTTGCCGTCCCGGCTTACGACGACGACGGCGGGCTTCCCCTTTCCGGCGGCCAGTTCTTCCTGGATCACCTCCAGCGACGTGACAGGTTTGGCGTTGATGGACGTGAAGACGTCACCCTTCTGCAACTTGCCCTGCGCGGCCGAGCCCTCGGACAGGTCCGCCACTTCGAGCTTCTGCCCGTAAGGAATATCGAGCCCCTTCAGGGCCGCCGCCACAGCGTTCTCCTGCGACGTGGCCATGGCCACGGCACTTTCCTGCTGTGATTCCTCCTTGGTTACGCCCGTCGGGAAGATCAGTTCCTCGGGGTACACCGCCTTGGAGTCGTCAAGCCACGCCGAGAACGCCTCAAAGACGCTGACGGGACCGTTGGGACCGCCGTCGACATAGACAGTGGTGAGATCGAGGTTTCCCTTGGCCGGGAACGTCTCACGGCCGGAAACGCTGATCACGGGCTTCGTATTTTCCGTGCCCAGTGTGTTGAACGTGGGCCCGGGCGATTCCACCACATACGGGACCGGCAGGACCGCCGCCGTCACGCCCAGCCCGAGCGCAAGAAGCCCGGACAGTGCCATCGCGGAGATGCGGGGATCCCTGCCCCGGGCACGCCGGGACCGGCGGGAATCCTCAGTTCCCTCGGGATTCCCGCCACCGGCGGCGGGCGCCGGGGACTCCTCTGCGGGCTGGCCGCCCTTGGTAATCGTCACTGAAGGACCTCTCCGCACCGCGTCGTTCAGCGCTGCACCGCGGCCGCAGCCCGGCGGACGGCCGGGGCGCAACCTACATACGTTCCGGCTTCTAACACTACGCGTCCCGGCCTGGCGTTAGCTCTTTGCCTACAGCGAACGTCCCTGCTTTCGGCAGACAGCCGCTCCCGCACAGGGGTAGCGTGAAGTTTGATCAATAGTCACACCGACGATCGGCGAGATCATGACCTCCAATCCACTCAATCCGTCCAACGGCGACGAAAATCCAAAGGATCCGCTGGCGGAGATGCTGCAGAACCTCATGGGCGGCAAGGGCCTGGGTGACATCGACCCCGCCGAACTGGCCAAAGCCGCCGGGCTGCCCAACGATCCCAACCTGCTGGCCCAGATGTTCTCCCAGGTGCAGGCCATGATGAGCGCGCCCTCGGAAGGCCCCGTCAACTGGAAGCTCGCCCACGACAACGCCCGCCGCGTGGCTGCCGGCAGCTCCGACCCCTCCGTCACGTCCGCACAGTCCCGCGAAGTGGATGAGGCGCTGCGGCTTGCAGAGCTCTGGCTGGACCAGGTCACGGACCTGCCCGCTACCGGCCTCATCGGCAAGGCGTGGTCCCGCGCCGAATGGGTGGAGGAAACACTCGGCACCTGGAAGCGGCTGACGGAGCCCGTGGCCAACAGCGTGGCCAACGCCCTCTCCACCGCCATGACGGAGCAGATGCCGGAGGAGATGAAGTCCATGATGGGCGGCGCCTCGTCCATGCTGCAGAACGTGGGTGGCGCCATCTTCGGCATGCAGCTGGGCCAGGCCATCGGAGCACTCTCCACCGACGTGGTCAGCTCCACGGACATCGGCGTTCCGCTGGCCGACCTGGAGATGGCGCTGCTTCCCGGCAACGTGACCAAGTTCGGCGAGGGGCTCAGCCTTCCCGAAAACGACATCCGGCTCTTCCTTGCCGTCCGCGAGGCGGCCCACGCCCGTCTGTTCGTCCAGGTTCCGTGGCTTCGCGGCCATCTGCTGGGTGCCATTGAGGCCTACGCCCGCGGCATCCACATCGACACGTCGCGGATCGAGGAGCTCGCCCGGGACCTTGACCCGAGCAACCCGGAGGGTATCCAGGAGGCCCTGTCGCAGGGCGTTTTCATGCCGCAGCGCACACCGGAACAGGACCAGGCACTGCAGAAGCTGGAGACTGCGCTGGCCCTCGTCGAGGGCTGGGTGGACGAGCTCACCGCTGCGGCCACGGAAAAGGTGCTTCCCTCCGCGGCGGCGCTCCGCGAAACGGTCCGCCGCCGCCGCGCCACTGGCGGCCCCGCGGAACATGCGTTCGCGTCCCTCGTCGGGCTGGAACTGCGGCCCCGCCGCCTCCGCGAAGCCGCCACGCTGTGGGCATCGCTCAAGGCCGAGCGCGGCATCGACGGCCGCGACGCCATCTGGAAGCATCCCGACCTGCTCCCCACTGCCGATGATCTTGACGATCCCAAGGGATTCAGCGAACGCCGGAAGCTCGCCGAGGCCAGTGACAGCGAAGTGGACGACGCCCTCCAGAAGCTGCTGAACGGGGGCTTTGACAGCCCCGCCCACACCGACGGCGAAAAGACTGACGGCGACGAGGGCGACGGCGACGGCGAAAAGGCCGGCGGCGACGAGGGCGACGCTCCGAAGAGCTAGGCCTACCCCCCGCTGGTTGAGCTTGTCGAAACCATTCCGGAGCTCACCCAGCGGTCTTTAAAGAGCCGGTTCCTCTGCTTCACCGGCCGCGAGGCCGCGCGACGTGGCAAACGACACACCCTCCAGGAAAGCCTTGGCACGTTCCGTTTCGGGATAAGCCTCCAGCAGTTTCCAGAACGCCGCGTTATGTCCAGCCACCAGCAGGTGCGCCAGTTCATGCAGCAGCACATAGTCGATGACCCACTGCGGCATGGGCCGGAGCTTGTCTGACAGCCGGATGGACCCGTCCGAGGGGGTGGCTGAGCCCCAGCGGGAGTTTTGGTTGCTGACCCACCGGACCGACGTCGGGGCCGACCTGCCGCCGAGGTACCTGGCCGAGAGCTCCGCAGCGTGGGCGGCCAGCGCCGCGTCCGAGGAAGGCCGCCGCCCCGCACCGCTGGAACGCTTCTCCCCCTGGGTCCGGAGCTTCTCCAGCATCCGGTGAACCCAGTCCGCTTCCTGCGCCCTGCTGAAATGGGCGGGGATTGCGACGACGGCGGTGCCGTTCTCCCAGAAGGCTGCGACTGTGCGGCGGCGGCGGGCGGAGCGGCGGACCTCTACCGGAGCCCCTTCGTGGGTGGTCAGGGGCGTGAGGGTCTGTTGTTTTCCGGGCATCAGAACGTGCTGCTTTCCGTCAGCACCGCGAGGACTGCTTCGCCGTACCGCTCCAGTTTGGACGGGCCAACGCCGGCAAGCCTGGCCAGTTCCTCAAGGGAGGACGGCCGGGCCTCGGCGATGGCGGTGAGGGTTGCGTCGGTGAAAACCACGAAGGCCGGGACATCGGCGGACTGCGCCACATCCTTGCGCCACTCACGGAGGGCGTTGAACGTCTGCTCTTCATAGCTGGGCGGGCATTGGCTGCAGCGCCCCACCTTCCGCTCGGCTCCGCTGGCCAGCATGCTGCCGCAGACGCGGCAGGATGCCGGGGCGGCCGCCTTGCGGCGCGGCGCTGCTCCCCTCCCCCGGGCGGCAGAGCTTGCCACCGAGTCCGGGCGCAGCCCGTCGAGGAAGCGGGACGGCTTCCGGTTGGCGCGGCCCCCGGGGGTCCGGGCGGTGGACCAGGAGAGGGACAGGTGCTCGCGGGCGCGGGTGATGCCCACATAGAGCAGCCGGCGTTCCTCGTCCACCGCGGCGGGAGTGTCTGCAAAGGAGATGGGCATGAGGCCTTCGCTCATCCCCACGAGGAATACCGCGTCCCATTCAAGGCCCTTCGCCGCGTGCAGGGACGCCAGCGTGACCCCTTGGACGGTGGGGGCGTGCTGGGCAACGGAGCGCTCCTGTAGCTCGTTGACAAAGTCAGCCAGGCCGAACTGCGGCCCCCGGTTCTGCGCCAGCTCGTCCGCCAGGGCCACGAGCGCGGCAAGGGATTCCCAGCGTTCCCGCAGGGCGCCGCCACTGTGCGGAGCTGTGTCCGTGTAGCCAAGTGACGCGACGATGTCGCGCACCAGCTGCCCCAGCGGCTGGGGCTCGGACTCGGAGACGGCACGGGTGGCCGCCCGCAGCTGGAGGATCGCGTCACGGACCTCCTTCCGCGCAAAGAACCGCTCGCCGCCGCGCAGTTGGTAGCCGATCCCGGCGGATGCCAGAGCCTGTTCGTAGGCTTCTGACTGGCCGTTGGTGCGGAACAGGACAGCGATCTCACTCGCCGGCACGCCGTCGTCGAGGAGGGTGCGGATCTTGCCCGCGACCGTTGCAGCCTCGGCTTCGTCGTCCGTGCATTCAGTGAATTGCGGCTGGGGTCCCGGGTTCCGCTGGGCCACCAGCTTCAGCGGCGCGGCCCACGCGGCGTCGGCCGCCGGGCCACCACTCCGCCGTGAGGCCAGCAGATCGTTGGCCAGCTTGACCACCTGCGGAGTGGACCGGTAGTCCCGGACCAGCTTGACCACGTTCGCGTCCGGGTACTGGGCCTTGAATCCGAGGAGGTGCTTCGGGGACGCTCCCGTGAACGAGTAGATGGTCTGGCTGGCGTCACCCACGACGCACAGTTCGTTGCGGCCGCCAAGCCACAGTTCCAGGAGCCGCTGCTGCAGCGGGGAAACGTCCTGATATTCGTCCACCACGAAGTGCCGGTACTGCTCCCGGACCGTCGCCGCCACCTTTGGGTCTTCCTGCAGGATGCCCACGGTAATCAGGAGGACGTCCTCGAAGTCGATAACGTTGCGGTCGGTTTTGACGTCCTCGTAAGCCTGGAACACGCGGGCCACGGCGGTGAGGTCAAAGCCTCCCGGCGCGCCCCTGTCCTGTGCGTTTTCCAGGTAGTTGGCGGGGGTGAGCATGGATACCTTGGCCCACTCGATTTCGGACGCCAGGTCCCGGATAGAGGCACGGTCGGTGCTCAGCCGAAGCCGGCGGGCGGCCTCGGCGATCATCTGCGCCTTGTGGTCCAGCAGGTTGGGCAGCGCCCCGCCCACCGCCTGCGGCCAGAAGAACTGCAGCTGCCGCAACGCGGCCGCGTGGAACGTCCTGGCCTGCACGTTTCCGACCCCGAGGTCGCGGAGGCGGCTGCGCATTTCCGCTGCCGCACGCGCCGTGAACGTGACCGCCAGCAGCCGCTGCGGGCTGTACACCCCCGAGTGCACGCCGTAGGCGATCCTGTGGGTGATGGCGCGGGTCTTGCCGGTGCCGGCTCCGGCGAGCACGCAGAGCGGACCGGTCAGGGTGGTGGCCACTTCCCGCTGCTCCGCGTCGAGGCCGCCAAGGATCCGGTCCTCCAGGGAGGCGTTGCCATCAGGATTTTCTGTCGTCACTTCTTGCTGCTTGCTTTATGGGGATGGATGGGCCGCTCCGCCTTGGAGGCGTCGACGGGAGGTGTGGTGCCAGCCGGCGTAACTGGTCAGCCGTCCACCGGACGGTCCTGGATCACGCCGCCGTACCAGTGCTCAATGAGGGACCGGGCGATGGAGAGCCTGGTGGAGATGACGATTTCACCGCTGAGCACGGCCTCCTGGACTTCCTCCCGGCTGAACCAGCGCGCCCTGGTAACCTCGACGCCGTCGGGCTTTGCTTCTGTGTCGTCGGTGACGGCTGTAAAGCCGAGCATGAGGGACGCCGGGAACGGCCACGACTGGGAGCCGAGGTACTGGCACGCCTTGACCCGCACGCCCACCTCTTCCTGGATTTCCCGGACCACGGCCTGTTCGAGGGATTCCCCGGGCTCGACGAATCCGGCCAGTGTGGAGTAGTTCTTTGCGTCCAGTGGACCGCCGCCGCCCAGCAGGACACGGCCATCCGGGCCAACCACAGTGACGATGATGGCCGGGTCCGTGCGCGGGTAGTGTTCGGAGGCGTCAGCCGGGCACCGCCGGACCCATCCGCTGGCCTCCACATTTGTGACGGTGCCGCACCGCGGACAGTGGGTGTGGGTGGCGTGCCAGTTGGCAATGGCACTGGCCTCAACGAACAGTGCGGTGTGCGTCGCATCCAGTTGCGCGGCGACGTCGCGGAAGCCTTCCCAGGTGGCTCCGGCGGGCAAGCCGGCCAGACCGGGATCCACCGGTTCCGGCAGGATGAAAAGCAGGACGCCGGTTCCTGCGGGAAGGTCCTCGGAGCCGAGGGCCGCGCCGAGATAGATGATGTGCGCCGGACTGGACGCCGACCTCTTGAGACGGTCCAGCAACGGTCCGGCCTCTGCCAGGACGAGCGCGTCCCCGTGGACCAGCGCATGCCGGCCGGACAGGAGCATCGCCTTGGCGGTTCCCGCCGCCAGCAGCTCCGGAACGAGGCCGGGCCTCATCCGTTCAACCGACCCCCTGTTGACCATTGCGGGCCGAACCGGCAGCACGGTGTCGAAGAGATGGTTGGCGGGCAGTTCGCCTGCCGGCAGCTGATGTTCCGGCATGGTGCCCGCCGCTTGACCGACCGGCGCAGCGGCCTCCGCATGACTCATGTATCCACCGTACTGACTCGCAGTGACAATTTACATTTCGGGAGGGCACCGGCAGGCCCGGACAGCGCGTCACCGCTTGGCCCGGGGCATCCATATTTAGGCGGATCTGGAGACTCGCCGCGACACATCATTGTCTTGGACGCCGCTCAATCTACCGTGGAACCGTGAGAAGAGAACCAATCGAACTGGCAGCTGTGGCCACCGCGGCAGTCCCCGGACTGAGCCCGACCGCTGTGAGCTCTGCCCCGGATGACCCGGCAGACTTTGATTCGGCCCTCCTTCTTGATGCCGAAGGCAAGCGCTGGCGCGTCCGCTCACCCCGGCACGCGGAAGCAAGCACCAGGCTGGAGACCGAGTTCCTGGTACTGCGCGCGTTCGCACCCGCCATCCGGGCCGAACTGCCGTTTCTCATGCCGACCGTGGCAGGCACCGTCCGGCAGCAGAACCTGACCACCTTCGTGTACTCGCACCTGCACGGCGCCACGCGCACCGTCGAAGAGCTGACGGCCGGTCCGCAGGAGCTGGCGAAGGAGATCGGCACGACGCTGGCGGCCATTCACGACCTGCCCCGGACGCTGGTGAGCAACGCCGACCTGCCCAGTTACACGCCGAACGAGTTTCGCCAGCGCAGGCTCAACGAACTCGACCAGGCCGCGACCACAGGCAAGATTCCGGCGCTCCTGCTCCGCCGCTGGGAGCACGCCATGGAAGACGTCTCACTGTGGCGGTTCAACCCCTGCGTGGTGCACGGTGACCTGCACGAGGATAACCTGCTGGTCGAGGACCACCGCGTCACTGCCGTCACCGGCTGGACCGACCTGCGGATCGGCGACCCCGCCGACGACCTCGCCTGGCTCGTGGCATCCAACGAGCACGAATTCGTCGACGCCGTGGTCAAGCACTACACGGCGAAGCGCCGGGACGCGCCGGACAACCACCTGCTGCGCCGCGCCGCGCTCTCGGCTGAATTTGCGCTAGCCCAGTACCTCGTCAAGGGCATCGCAGCAGCCGACGCCGATATGATCGCCGAGGCCGAAGGCATGCTGTCCACGCTGGCCGACGACATCGCCGAATACGGCGGCCAGCCCATCAGCGTCGAACCGCTGCCGCCGGCCCAGCCCGACTCCCCGCCAACCGGCCAGGCACCGGCCTCACCCGGCCTCGTTGACGCCCCGGCGGCCACCGACGTTTCCGAGGCCATGCCCGCCGTGCATGTCACGCCAATCCCGGTTGACGTGAAGCCCCTTCCGGTCGTGGTTACGCCCATCCCGGCCGAGGAGGACTCCGCGGAGAACGCAGACCAGCCGTCAGGGCAGGACGCGTCGCAGGACGCCGCTGATGTTGGCACGGCAGACGACGCTGGCGTATCTGACGATGCCGACGCGGACGGGACGCAGGACCCGGCACAGGAGGATGCCCCGGCCGCGAAGCCCTCAGGCGCCGACACGTCCACCGTCGCCCTCACGGTGGTCGACGCCAAGACGACCTAACCGGAATCTTCCTAACTGGCGAGCTTCCTAACTGGCGAGGGCGGCGGCCACGATCCCTTCCAGTTCGGCGCCTGACGCCAGGTCGTGAGGGCGCACCACATGGTTGTCCGCTACGTAGAAAAAGGCAGCCCGGACCTCCTCCAGCGGCACGCCCTTGAGCCTGGCCCAGGCCAGCCGGTAGACAGCCAGCTGGACGCTCTTGGTCTTCAGCTGCCCTGCGGACGGCCGCCGGCCCGTCTTCCAGTCCACGAGGTCCCAGCCGCCGTCGGCGTCCCGGAACACCGCGTCGATGCGGCCGCGCACGACGACGTCGCCGATCCGGGTCTCCACGGGGACCTCCACGTAAGCAGGCGATCTGTGCGCCCACCGGGAGTCCTTGAAGGTAGCCACCATGTCGTCGAGGCCGTAGGCCTCATCAATGTGGTTATCAGAGCCGGGCGCTTCGCCCAGATCCAGCATTCCTGCCGTTCCAAAGTACTCTTCCACCCAGGCATGGAAGGCGGTGCCCTTGCGCGCGGACATGCCCGGTTCGCGCGGAACAGGCCTCCTGAGCCGCTGGACCACAGCCTCGGCGTCCTCCCCCAGGTCCACCAGGGTGGACGCCGAGATATGCCCGGGCAGATGCACGTCGCGGCTACGGGCCCGCCTGGCACGGCGTTCCAGAAGGAGGGCAGCTTCGCGTTCCCAGCCCGCGGCCTGCGCACGGAGTCCCGTGCCCTCAGGGAGCCCCGGCGCACCGGCTTCGATAGCGGCGATCTCGGTGAGCAGCCGTTCCGCTGCACGGTCCATGGCCGCCCGCCGTCCCGGTACGAGCCGGAGCCGGTTGCCGCTGCGGGGGTCCACAGGACCCTCCAGCGGATCATATGGCCAGGAAGCCACCTCCAGCTCCCGGGTCAGGGGACTTTCCTGGGGCAGGGATTCCTCGTTGACAGAGCCAGGGTGGATTTCCGCAGTTCCCTGTTCTGCCAGCGGCGCCAGCTCAGCAAGGAACGGCGACATCTCGGCCATCCCGCCGCGCCCGCCGACCCACGCTCCGCTGGAAACCCAGAGCACGTGCTTGGCGCGGGTGTAGGCAACGTAAGCCAGCCTCCGTTCCTCAGCTTCGCCGTGGGCCTGCACGTCTCCCTTAAACACCTTCTCGGCGTCCAGCCACCCCTTTTGGTCCGGCTGGTCCAGATCCCACTGCGGAAGATCGGCACGGTCGCCCCGGAGGGGCCAGGGCAGGGCCGCGGAACCGCTGCTCCACCTCGAGTCACGGCTGCTGGGGAACGCTCCCGAGTTCAGGCCCGGCACGAACACGACGTCCCATTCGAGACCCTTGGAGGCGTGCACCGTCAGCAACTGCACGGCCTCGTGGTTGACGTCGGCGGGCGGCACATCCAGGCCGCCCTCCTCCGATGCTGCCGCCTCAAGCCATGAAAGGAAGGCCAGGACGTCCACCCGGTGCGATGTCTGCAGGAACCCGGCGGCCGCGTCCTGGAACGCATCCAGGTTCCGCCGCGCCTGGTGAATGCTGAATCCGGGCCTCGCGGCAACTTCGATGTCCAGCAGCATGGCTCGTTCCACCTCGCCCAGCAGGGTGGTCAGGTCCTCCCCCATCAGGGCCCGAAGCTGCCGCAGCTCTGTGCCCAGGCGCTGCAGCCGTTCCCGGGCGGGAGGGGTCAGGCTGCGGCCGTGCGCGGACGTCCAGCCCTCCTTGGGGAGCCAGTCCAAGGCTTCGACGAGGCTGGCGGCGTCGGTGATATCGCCCTCGATGACGACGTCCGCGGCTTCCTGATCGTCGTCACCCGACGGATCGTTCACGCCCAGCCCGCGGCCGTCATCGACCATGCCGCGGCGCCGGGCCAGAAACGCGGACCAGTCCCGGAACGCCATGAGGTCGGCGGGGCCGATCCTCCACCGGGCACCGGCCAGGAGCCGCATCAACGAATCCGACCGGCCCGGATCGGCCAGGACCCGCAGGGTGGAGACCAGGTCCACGATTTCGGGAGTGTCCAGCAGTCCGCCCAGGCCCACAATCTCGTACGGGATCCCTGTGGCCTCGAACTCCTTGCGCAGGCATTCCATCTGCGCGCGCCTGCGGCACAGGACGGCCATGGCAGGCTGGACGCGCGGTTCCGGGGAAGAACCGTCGAAATCCGTGGCCCGGAACCTCAGGAGATCCTTGGCGATCGCCGCTGCTTCATCTTCATCCGTGGCAAAACGACCAATCACCACCCGGCCCTGCACCGCTGCCGGGCTCGGCCGCAGCGCGGGCACCTCCACGGCCGCGCTGGAAGACCGCTGACCTGCGGGTCCGGCCTGCGCCGCGGCGGCGCTGAGCGGAGCCGAGATAAGGTTGGCGGCGGCAAGGATGTTGCGGCCGTTCCGCCAGGCGGTGGTCAGGTATGAAACGGGGGCGGGACGCCGGGACGCCGTTCGCGGCTCGCCATCCTGCATGCAGACCGGAAACTCGTTGACAAAGTGGAACAGCTGTCCGGCGGAAGCCCCGCGGAAGCCGTAGATGGACTGGTTCGGATCACCGACGGCGGTGACGGCGTGGCCGTCCCCGAAGAGCCTGGAGAACAGCACCAGCTGGGCGTGTGAGGTGTCCTGGAATTCGTCCAGCAGCACCACCTTGTAGCGCTGCCGTTCCATCTCGGCGGCCAGGGGCACCTCGCGGGCCACGCGTGCCGCGAGCGCCACGAGGTCGCCGAAGTCCAGCGCCCCGCGCGCCCTTTTGGCTTCCGCGTACCGCCCCACGAGCTCTGCCACACTGGCCCGTGTCCGCAGCATGGCTCCGAGCTCACCGGCGGCCTGGCTGGGGTTCTTCTTGACCCCGGCCACATACGGCAGCGCCTCGAACTCGGCGAGCCGCTGCATCAGCCAGCCCTGCACACCGTCCGGGTCCTGGAGGTGCTCGGCGCACTCCCCCGCGAGCTGGATGACGGCTTTGACGAGGGTGGACTTAGCCACCCTGAAATGCGAGTACTCGCCGTCGAACGCCTCAACCACCTCACTGGCCAGCTGCCAGGCCTGTGCGCCACCCAGCAGCACGACGTCCCGCTCGATCCCGAGCCGCAGGCCGTAGTCGGAGACGATGCCGCTGGCAAACGAGTGGTAAGTGGAAACCTTCGGCTCCAGGGCGTCGGCGCTGAGCAGCGCCCCTGCCACGGCGCCGCCGGCGGCACCGGTGGCCGTCCGCTGCAGCGCACTGAGTTTGGCGCGGATGCGGCTGGCCAGTTCGCCGGCGGCCTTTCTGGTGAACGTGACACCGAGGACTTCCTCCGGCTTGACCCAGCCGTTCGCGACCAGCCAGACGACGCGGTCGGCCATGGTGGCGGTCTTGCCCGAGCCCGCGCCGGCGATGACCAGCCGGGGCGCCAGCGGCGACGAGATGATGGCCGACTGTTCCGGCGTCGGCAGGTTCTTCTCACCCAGCAGGACGGCCAGCTCTTCGGGACTGAATCTGGGCTCGGGCAGCTCTGCCGTCCGGCTCATTCGGTAACCTGCTTTCCCCGCGCACACAGCGGACATACCTCCGGCAGCCGGCAGCCGAGGCCGCCGAAACCGGCCTTGGCGGGATCGTGCCTTGCCTCGAATTCGTGGCCGGACATCACCGCGGCGGCGTCGTTCACCATTTCCATCGCCCAGTTGTCGCCCGGGTCCAGCGGGTCCTGGTGCTGGATACCCGGGCTCTTGGTGGTTGTGCCCAGCTGGGCCAGCACGGCACCACCGGGCCGGGGCTCGGCGCCGGCGGCCTCGGAGGCGCCAAAGCCCCCGGCCAGCACGGCCGCCTGATAGGCGCCCAACTGCGGGTGCCTGCCCAGTTCGGCCTTGCCCGGCTGCCGTTTGCCCGTCTTGAGGTCCACGATCACCAGCCGCCCCTCGGCGTCGATCTCCAGCCGGTCCACCTGCCCGCGCAGGACGGCCGACCGGGGACCCTCATCCGTGGGAACATCCTCGCGGGGAACAGCACCGGGTTCGGGCAGGGTTACCTCGAAGTCCTGCTCGACCCCGGCCAGGCGCCGGCCCTCGCTGCGCATGACGAGGATGTACTGCGCCAGTTTCCGGACCATGGCTTCTGCCCTGCGGAAGTCCAGCTTGCCTTCCCAGTTGTCCTTCATGCCCAGGGCCGGCCAACGCCGGACAAGTTCGGCGAGGTATTCAGTTCCGCTGGCATCGGGGAGGTCCTGGGCGATGGCGTGCACCAGGGTGCCCAGGCTGCGGGCGAAGTCCGTGGCCGCTTCGCCGCCCGCGGCCTGGATGAACCAATCCAGCGGGGATTTCTGCACCGACTCCACCTTGGACGGCGAAACGTAGACCGTGCCGCCCGGCGGCACAACCCTGTCCACGGACGTCAGCGGGGCCAACCCCCACCAGGTGTCCGGATGGGCTCCGGGAACAGGCGGCTCGGCCGTGGCAAGGCGGGCCAGGACACGCACGGCTTCGTCGGCCTCGGCGGCCAACCTGGCGTCCAGCTGGGCGTATTGGCGGAGTTCCGCCACGAGTGCACGCAGCGTCAGGGGCCGTTCCACGGGGGTGTAGCCGCGCCCCTCCTGGCCCGGCAGCAGCGGCGCAACGTAGTCCAGGAAGGAAGACGGCTGTTCGTCCTCCGACGACACGGCGGTGCACAGCAGCACGTCCTTGGCCCGGGACACCGCCGTGGAAAAGCTGCGGAGTTCGTCGTAGCGGATCTCCCGCAGCCGGCTCAGCGGGCCAAGCTGGAGCGCATACTCCACGCCGTGTTCGACGGCGTCCGCGAAGAGTGTGCTGCCCAGGAGCTCGCCGCGGAGGCGGGTGTTGGGCCAGACGCCTTCCTGCAGGCCGGCGACGATGACGAACGGCCATTCCCGGCCGGCGGCGCTGGCGGGCGTCATGAGTTCCACGGCGTCGTCAACCTGGGCCCGCGCCGCCAGGGTGTCCATGGGCAGTTCCTGGTTCAGCAGGTATTCGAGGAACTGTTCCGGGCCGGATCCGGGCATCTGGTCCACGTAGCGCTCGGCGGTGTGGAACAGTGCCATCATGGCGTCCAGGTCCCGGTCCGCCCGCGCTCCGACGAGTCCGCCGGCCAGGGCGGCGGCCGTCCATGCTGCCGCGAGCCCGGTGGAGTGCCAGAGTGCCCACAGCACTGTCTCGGCGTTGGCGCCGGGTTCGGCGACGGCCGTCCGCCCGGCCTGGATCATCCGCGCGACCCTTCGCGCCGACCGGCCCTCGATCCCCAGTGAGCCGAGCGCGCCGGGCTCAAGCAGCGCCTCCACGAGCAGGGAATCGCTGGAGCGTCCGCCGCCACCCAGCAGCTCCTCCCGCCGGAGCGACTGGCGGAGCCGGCGCAGTTCCAGGGACGTCGCACCGCCGACCCGGGATGTCAGCAACGACACCGCCGATTCCGGTGTGAGGACCGCGGGATCCAGGGCCACCGCGTAGGCGTCGAGCAGCGGACGTACGGCCACTTCATCGCGCACGGCGGCTTCGGCCACCGGAATCCGCACTGGGATTCCCTGGCCGGAGAGGTAGCGCTGCAGCTGGCTCAGCTGGCCGCCGTTCCGGACAATGACGGCGATGTCTTCGAGCGGCCGCCCGTCCCTCAGGTGCGCTTCGAGGATCCTTTGGGCGACGTACCGCAACTCATGCACGGCCGAGGGCAGAAGGTGCGCTTCCACGGTGCCGCCTGCCGGCTGGGCAGTGTCACCCGAAGCAGTGTGACCGGGGTCCCCGGCATTTTCAGCAGGAATGGAGCCAACCGGGTCCAGACGGCGGGCGAGCTGGCCGCCGGACCTGACGGAGATCCGGTCAGCGACCCCCAGCCAGGCCTGGGCCACCGCCGGCTGATGGCGGTGGGCGTGGGACAGCGGCTTCTCAACGACTGTCCGTTCCTGGCCGCCCAGCAGGCCAGGGAGCTCGGCCACGAGATCCGGCCGCGCCCCGCGGAACCCCTGCACCACTGTGTCCGGCGAGGACGTCACGTAGACATCCTTGCCAGCAGCCACGTCGGCCAGGAGTTCGAAGACGGCGGGGTTGGCCTCCTGGATATCGTCCACAAGAATCAGCTGGAGACGGTCGCGTTCCGCCGCCAGGAAGCCGGGGAAATCCTGAAAGAGCTGGCGGGCGGCGGTGATGATGCCCGCGGGATCGAATGCCTCAGGCATGCGCAGGTCGAGGACGTCGCGGTACTCGGCGTAGAGTGCCGCAGCGGCAATCCAGTCCGGCCGTCCGCAGGCGTCGCCCAGACCCGCGAGGTCCTCAGCGGTGCGGCCCGTCTCTGTAATGCGGTCGAAGAGCTGGCGGACCTCGTGCCGGAACCCGCGCGTGGGCAGGGCTGCCGTCAAGTCATCGGGCCAGGGCAGCCCGAGGCCCGGCAGGGCATGGCCCTCCAGTAGTTCCTTGATGATGAGATCCTGCTCGGGGCCGGACAGGAGCCTCGGGGCCTTCGACAGCGGCAGGAGCCCTTCCGCCTTGGCGCGGCGGATGAGGTCGAAGGCATACGCTGCCCAGGTGCGGGCCGGCGTGGTGCTCAGGCTCCGGTTCAGCCTGGCGGTAAAGCGGTCCCGGAGGGTGTCCGCGGCAAGCCGTCCCGGGGCGAGGATGAGGATCCGTTCGGGGTCCACCCCTTCCGCCTCCACCCGGCGGATTGCCGCCTCGATGAGCACGGTGGATTTTCCGGTTCCGGGCGCTCCGGGGACCAGTACGGGGCCGGTTCCCCGGGGCACTTCGACGGCGGCCAGCTGGTCCGCTGTGAGGACCGGAACGCGGGAGTGCACCTGCCGAGGGGGCAGCAAACGAAGACCGGTGGAGGGGAAGGGGGCGGCGGAGACTGAGCCTTCGTGGTCCCGTTCCGAAGTGAGTGCGGATGCGGGATCGGCGGAGGTCTGGTCGACTGTTGCGGTCACACGGACATTCCATCATCCGGCACTGACAATTTGCGCAGCGACGCTTCCAGCCGCTCGGCGATCCTGTCCAAGGCGTCAAAATCGGTGTCGGACGGCGCCCACCGCGCGGCGGTCAGATCCACCCGCCACCGTCCCTCGCCTGTCCTCGCAAACCCGCGATAGTCCCCGCGCAGGGGCGTGCCCTCCTGCAGGTAGTACTTGAGGGCCTCGGCCTCATGGCCATCGGGGGCCAGTCCGCTGGCCCGCAGCACCCGCCACCATGGGACGCCGCTGCCGTAATGGCTCAGCACGGACCCCACCTGCCGCGGTCCTCCGGTGCCAAGGAGCTCGGCGACGTCGCCATAAGCCACTGCCGAGCCGGCCGGGATGAAGTCAACCACCGCCAAAACCGCCTCCACATACTCCGCCCGCATGCCCTCAGACTATCGGCCGGCACGCACCATCAGCGGTCAGGACGGGCGCCGTGTGCGTCTTCCCACACCATGTCTTCCCACACCATGCCGGACACGCGCGGGGCAAGCACCATTACTGTCGGTGGCTCCGGGTAATTTGGAGCCATGAGCACTTGGAACACTCTCCCCCGGGCCGCCTTCGACCTCGAAACCACGGGCCGCAACTCCCGTGCCGCCCGGATCGTGACGGCTTCTGTCACCGTGGTGGACAGCTCCGGCAACGTGATCCGCGAACACGAGTGGCTGGCCGATCCGGGGGTTGAGATTCCTGCGGAGGCGAGCGATGTCCACGGGATCACCACTGAACACGCCCGCAGCCACGGCCGGCCTGCGGCGGAGGTCACCAAGGAAGTCGCCGCCGTGCTCCAGGGGCTCTTCGACGACGGCGTTCCTGTGATCGCATTCAACGCCAGCTACGACTTCACCGTCCTGGCCGCCGAGTCGGCCCGCTACGGCGTGCCGCAGCTGAGCCGGTTCCCCGTCCTGGACCCCTACATCATGAACAAGCAGGTGGACAGGTACCGCAAGGGCAAGAGGACGCTGACCGCCCTGTGCGAGGAGTACGGCGTGGAGCTCGAAAACGCCCACACATCGGCCGCGGACGCATTGGCAACGTTGCGCATGCTCGACGCCATGGCCGGAAAATTCCCCAAACTGAGCATGCCGGCCAGCCAGCTGCACCAGCTTCAGGTGGACTGGGCCGTCAGCCAGGCCGCCGACTTCCAGCAGTACCTCCGCAAGACCAAGCCCGCCGCCGTCATCGAGGGTGACTGGCCCGTGCTGCCTCCTGAGGACGCCAGCCGCGGCGGCTTCTGACCGGTGCGACGCAATTCACAAAAACGGGTTCCACTGCCAGCGCCCTAACTATGCCTTCCTGATTCTGTGACAGCAATCCATTTCATTGCTATTGGATAGCCTGCCAGCGAAAACCTGCATTATATTCGGCAAAACGGGCTGAAACTCATTCATTACGTCACCTAACGGCCGTGTTAACGGCAGGTGAGACAATTAAGTTTTGCGGGCGCGCCCTCTGCGGGACCGGATCTCGGCTACAGACGGCTTGACTGCCCGCCCTCGATTATCCCAATGAAAGTGATGCGCGATGAAAATCAAAGCCTTGAAGTGGCTGTCCACGGTTCCCGTGGCCGTAGTCATGGCCGTATCCCTGGCTGCCTGCGGTGGAGGCACCGCTGCTCCCAGTGGCACGTCGACCGACGCCCTCGCCGGCAGCGACCAGCAGGCGCTGGACAAGTACACCACCAAGGACGTCACCGCTCTGGACAAGATCGACAAGTCCAAGCTTGGCCTGATCACTCCCGGCACCCTCAAGGTCGGCACCCTTTCCGATGCGCCGCCCAACATCTTCATCGATAAGGACGGAAACTTCACGGGGTACGACAACGAACTCCTGAAGGCCATGGCGGCCAAGCTCGGCCTCAAGGTGGAGTTCGCGTCGACCAAGTTCCAGGGCCTCCTGGCACAGGTGAAGAACAAGCAGTTCGACGTCGGCTCCTCCTCCATCTCCACCACGGACGCCCGCCGCGAGACCGTGGCCTTCACCAACGGCTACGACTTCGGCTACATGGCCATCGTCACCAAGGATGACGCGAAGGTGAAGTCCTTCGACGATCTGAAGCAGGGCGTACGCATCGGCGTCGTCCAGGGCACCGTCCAGGACGACTTCGTCACGAACACGCTGAAGCTCGAGCCGGTCCGCTTCCCGGACTACAACACGGTCTACGCGAACGTGAAGAGCGGCCAGATCGACGCCTGGGTTGCCCCTTCGCAGCAGGCCGAGGGCCAGGTCAAGTCGGGCGACGGCACGAAGATCGCCGAGAAGAAGGTCAACACCCAGAACTTCACGGCGTACGCAGTGGCCAAGGACAACAAGCCCCTTGCTGACGCGCTCAACTCGGCGCTCGACGCCGTGATCGCCG
This sequence comes from Arthrobacter globiformis, assembly GCF_030817195.1. Classification (NCBI taxonomy): domain Bacteria; kingdom Bacillati; phylum Actinomycetota; class Actinomycetes; order Micrococcales; family Micrococcaceae; genus Arthrobacter; species Arthrobacter globiformis. Next base: position 3,948,025 of record NZ_JAUSYZ010000001.1, read on the forward strand.
ACGGCACGTGGACCAAGCTCACCAGCAAGTGGTACACGGACCGCCCCACCATCAAGGAGCAGACTCCTGAGGGCTGGAAGCCGGGCAGCAAGGCCGTCCAGGTCCCCACGAAGTAACCAACTGACAGGCGCCACATGGATTATCTGAACAGGCTCGCCGAGACCTTCCTCGACTGGAAGGCCATCGCCGAGGTACTCCCGGCCATGTTCTCGGTCGGTCTGCCCAACACCCTCGTCCTCGCAATCGTCTCGGGCATCATCGGCTGCGTGGTCGGCATGGTGCTGGCCCTCATGGGCATCTCGCGCAATCCTGTGGCGCGGTGGGCCGCCCGGGTGTACACGGACGTGTTCCGTGGACTCCCGGCGGTTCTCACCATCCTCGTCATCGGTCTCGGCTTCGGACCCATCTTCCGCGAGCTGACGGGTATCGCCAGCCCTTACCCCATGGGCATCGCCGCGCTCTCACTCATGTCCAGCGCCTACATCGGGGAGATCTTCCGCTCCGGCATCCAAAGCGTCGACAAGGGCCAGCTCGAGGCCGCCCGCGCCCTGGGCTTCGGCTACGGTCCCTCGCTGCGCATGGTCGTCGTACCGCAGGGCATCCGGCGTGTGCTCCCGGCGCTGGTGAACCAGTTCATCGCGCTGATCAAGGAATCCTCGCTGGTCTTCACCCTGGGGCTCCTGGCCTCCGAACGGGAGCTGTTCCAGATCGGCCAGGACGCCGCCGCCCGCAGCGGCAACCTGTCCGGCTACGTCGCGGCCGCCGTGTTCTATCTCGCGATGACCGTTCCGCTGACCCACTTCGTCAACTGGATCGACGCACGCCTGCGCACCGGCAAACCGGAGAAGAAAGAACCTGACGAGGCTGCCGCCGTCGTCGGGAAGGGAGCCCACGCATGAGCCAGTTCACCTCAGGCTCTCTCGAAGCGAAAAACGTCCATCTCGCCTTCGGGCACAACAAGGTCCTCCGCGGCATCGACCTGAGCGTCCCGGCCGGCACCACTGCCTCGGTGATCGGTCCGTCCGGCTCCGGAAAGTCGACCCTGCTGCGCGTGATGAACCGCCTGATCGAACCGGATGCCGGGGACATCCTCCTGGACGGCAAGTCAGTCCTGAAGGACAACCCGGATGAGCTGCGGCGCCGGATCGGCATGGTTTTCCAGCAGTTCAACCTGTTCCCGCACAAGAGTGTCGGCGAGAACGTCGCGTTCGCCCTGCGCAAGCTGCGGAAACTGCCCAAGGAGCAGGCACGCGAGGAGGCCCTCGACCAGCTCGACCTTGTCGGGCTCAGGCACAAGGCCGATGTCCGTCCTGCCACCCTCTCGGGCGGTCAGCAGCAGCGGGTAGCCATCGCGCGCGCCCTTGCCATGAAGCCGGAGGTCATGTTCTTCGACGAGGCCACCTCGGCCCTCGACCCCGAGCTGGTCAAGGGGGTCCTGGCTCTCATGGCGGACCTCGCGAAGGGCGGCATGACCATGGTGGTGGTGACCCACGAAATGGGCTTCTCACGCAACGTCTCGGACACCGTGACCTTCATGGACGGCGGTGTGGTGGTGGAGTCGGGCCCGCCCGGACAGGTGTTTGAAAACCCGCAGACGGAGCGGCTGCAGGGCTTCCTTTCGGACGTCCTCTAGGCAGACGTCTGGGCAAGCCGGGACACTGAACAGCAAAAACTCTGGCACCCGCCGCGGCGGGTGCCAGAGTTTTTTATTGGAAGGAAAGCCCGACGGCGGGCGGCATCGACGGCGGTTTAGGCCTTGGCTGCGGCGGCCGCCTTCGCGGCGGCCGGCAGAGCCTCGAAGATCCGGTTCATGGCGGCGTCGTCGTGCGCCGCGGACAGGAACCAGGCCTCGAAGACGGACGGCGGCAGGTAGACGCCCGAATCCAGCATGGAGTGGAAGAAAGGCGCGTAGCGGAACGACTCCTGCTTCAGTGCGTCGCTGTAGTTGTGGACCCCCTGTCCGGACGTGCCGAAGGCCACCGAGAACAGGTTGCCGGCGCGCTGGATGGAGTGGTCCACGCCTGCCGCGTCCAGCTCCGAGGACAGGGCAGCGGAAAGCTCCAGCGAGCGTGCATCGATAAACGAGTACACCTCGGGAGTGGCGTGCGTCAGGGTGGCGACGCCGGCGGCCATGGCCACCGGGTTCCCGGACAGCGTGCCGGCCTGGTAGACGGGACCGAGCGGCGCGAGGTAATCCATGACGTCGGCACGTCCGCCGAGGGCCGCCGTCGGCATGCCCCCGCCGATCACCTTGCCGAACGTTAGAAGGTCAGGGGTCCACTTCTCCGTGGCGTCGGCGGCGCCGCCGGTGAGGCCCCAGTAGCCCGAGTAGCCGGTGCGGAAGCCGGTCAGGACCTCGTCGACGATCAGCAGGGCGCCGTGGGCTGCGGTGATCCGTGAGAGGCCGGCATTGAAACCCTCGCCGGGCGTGACCACGCCCATGTTGGCGGGTGCCGCCTCGGTGATGACGGCGGCGATGTTGGGCCCGTGCTCGGCGAAGGCTGCCTCAACGGCGCCGAGGTCGTTGTAGGGAAGCACGAGGGTCTCGGCGGCGGTAGCGGCCGTGACGCCGGCGGAGCCGGGGAGGGCCAGGGTGGCCACGCCGGAGCCGGCGGACGCGAGCAGCCCGTCGAGGTGCCCGTGGTAGCAGCCGGCAAACTTGATGACCAGGTTGCGGCCGGTGAAGCCCCTGGCGAGCCGGATCGCCGTCATGGTTGCTTCCGTGCCGGTGGACACCATGCGCAGCCGTTCGACGGCGGAAACGCGTTCCTTGACGATGGCCGCGAGGTTGGCCTCATCGGGGGTCGAGGCACCGAAGGAGAGGCCGCGGTCCACGGCGGCGTGCACGGCGTCGAGGACGGCCGGGTGGGCGTGCCCCAGCAGGGCCGGGCCCCAGGAGCAGACCAGGTCCACGTAGTCCTTGCCGTCGGCGTCGGTCAGGTACGGGCCCTTGGCCGCGACCATGAAGCGTGGCGTGCCGCCGACGGAACCGAAGGCGCGGACCGGGGAGTTCACGCCGCCGGGCATCAGCTGGCGGGCGCGGTCGAAAAGTTCCTCGTTGCGAGGGGTACTGGAAGTCATGGTTCCCATTCTTTCAGTCTGCGGGAGTGTCACCGGACAGGAGCTCGGCCACCCGGGGTGCCACCACGGTGCCGAAGAGTTCGATGCTGCGCATCATGGATTCGTGCGGCAGCGTGCCGTTGCCGTATTTCAGGTCGAAGCGGTCGACGCCAAGGTTCCGCTTGAGCAGTGCAATCTTCTGCGCCACCGTCTCGGGCGAGCCGACGTACAGGGCGCCCTCGGGACCGCACATGGCGTCGAATTCCCGACGGTTTCCCGGGCCCCAGCCCCGCTCGGCCCCGATCCTGTTCCGCTGGGCCAGCCAGTGCGGAAACAGCTCCTCGCGGGCAGACTCGTCGGTTTCAGCTATGTGGCCGGGCGAGTGGGTGGCGATTTGCTGCATCGGATGGCCGTACCTGGCCATCGCTTCGCGGTAAAGGTCAACCAGCGGGGCGAACGCTCGGGGCTGGCCGCCGATGATGGCAAAGATGATCGGGTAGCCGTATTCCGCGCACCGCAGGACGGACTCCGGGGTGCCGCCCACGCCGATCCAGGCAGGCAGCAGGTGGTGCTCCAGCGGCGGGTAGACGCTCAGCCCGGCCAGCGCTGGCCGGGTGCGCCCCTCCCAGTGGACCGGCTTTTGCGCCCGCACCCTGTCGAAGAGTTCGAGCTTCTCCTCGAACAGCACCTCGTAGTCCGCAAGGTCCAGGCCGAACAGCGGAAAGGACTCGATGAACGAGCCGCGGCCCAGCATCACCTCGGCGCGGCCGCCGGAGAGGGCGTCCACCGTGGAGAAGCGCTGGAACACGCGGATGGGGTCATCGGAACTGAGGACGGTCACGGCCGAACCGAGCCGGATCCTGGTGGTCCTGGCCGCGGCGGCTGCCAGGAACACCTCGGGGGCGGAGACCGCAAAGTCGCGGCGGTGGTGCTCCCCCACACCGAAGGCGTGGAGGCCGACGGCGTCAGCCAGGACCGCCTGGTCCAGCAGCTCCCGCAGTACCACGGCATGCGGCTTCGGCTCGCCCTCGCCGTCCAGCCCGACGTCGCCGAAGGTGTTCAGGCCCAGCAGGATCTGCCCGGGACCCACCGGGGCGGTCGGTGCTGTGGTCTGGCCCGGGGCCGGCCCCGGCATCAGGATTCCTTGAGCCAGCCGGCGATTTCGCTGGCCCAGTACGTGAGGACCATGTTGGCCCCGGCGCGGCGGATGCCTAGCACCGATTCGGTGATGGCCGCCCGCCGGTCGATCCAGCCGTTGGCAGCGGCGGCTTCGATCATGGCGTACTCGCCCGAGATCTGGTAGGCGGCGACCGGTACGGGGCTCATTTCGGCGACGTCGGCCAGGATGTCGAGGTAGCTCATGGCCGGCTTGACCATCACCATGTCTGCACCCTCGGCGAGATCGAGTTCCACCTCCTGGATGGCCTCGCGGCGGTTGGCGGCGTCCATCTGGTAGGTCCTGCGGTCGCCCTTCAGCTGTGAGTCCACCGCTTCCCGGAAGGGGCCGTAAAACGCCGACGCGTACTTTGCGGCGTAGGCCACCACGGCGGTGTTCACGTGGCCGGCATCCTCGAGGGCCTGCCGGATCACGCCGATCTGTCCGTCCATCATTCCGGACGGGCCCAGCGCATGGGCGCCGGCGTCGGCCTGCGCCACCGCCATCTTCGCGTAGATCTCCAGTGTGGCGTCGTTGTCCACGTAGCCGTCGCTGTCGAGGACACCGCAGTGGCCGTGGTCGGTGAATTCGTCCAGGCAGACGTCGCTCATCACCACGAGGCTGTCCCCCACCTCTGCGCGCACGTCGCGGATGGCCTTGTTGAGCACGCCGTCCGGGTCCAGGGACGCCGTTCCCTCGGCGTCCCTGGTCTCGGGAATGCCGAACAGCATGATGCCGCCGACGCCCAGTTCCACGGCTTCGGCCGCCGCCCGTTTGAGGGTGTCGGTGGTGTGCTGCACGACGCCCGGCATGGAGGCGATCGGGTTGGGCTCTGAGAGCCCCTCGCGGATGAACGCGGGAAGGATCAGGTCTGCCGGGGCAAGCCGGTGCTCAGCCGTGAGCCTGCGCATGGCGGGGGTGGTGCGGAGCCGCCGGGGGCGGTGGTGCGGAAAGCTCATGTCCTGTCCTTCACTGTGGGCCTGCTGTCGATGAGTGGATGTTTAAGGGGCAAGCGCCCGGATGACGGCCGCCACGAGTCCTTCGGGGGTGGCCTCCCGGGCCCTGGCCGCTACGGTGAGCCCCTGCGCTTCCGCCTCGGCCGCTGTCGCCGGGCCTATGGCTACGAGGCGGCAGGAGCCAAGGGGCGCCAGGGTGGCGCCGATGCGCCGCGCGGCGCTGGGTGAGGCGGCGACGACGGCGGCCAGGGCGCCGTCGTCGACCTCGGCTTTCGCTTCGGCGGGCGTCAGGAGCGGCAGCGCGGCGGCCGTGACTTCGCCATCGGGTCCTTCGCCGCCGCTCCGGCCGAGGCGCCGCGCCGGCTCGGCCGGGAAGTCCACCGTGGAATAGGCCACTACAGTCCGGACCCGCGCACCCTTCGCCTCAAGCCCCCGGGCCAGTGCAGGGGCGGCAATATCGGCCTGCGGCAGCAGCACGTCGGCGGGACCGCCGGGCCATCCGTTGACGATCCCGGCGGCCGAGTGTTCTTGCTCCGGCTCGAAGTGCACGGCAATCCCCGCGGCCTCTAGCGCCCTCCGGCTGGCAGGGCCAACGGCGGCAACCCGGGTTCCGGCCGGAAGCCAGTCACCCAGTTTCACGGCGCGCTCTGCTGCCTTTTCCTGCAGCGCGAGGACGGTGGTGGCACTGCTGACCACGAGCCATTCAAAGCGGCCCGCGCCCAGCGCCGCAAAGGCGTCGTCGAACGCTGCCTGGTCCGGCGCGCGTTCGGTAGCCGTCAGCGGCAGCAGGAGGGGAACGGCGCCGGCCAGCCGCAGTGCCTCGGCCAGGGGCCCGGACCGCTCGGGGCTGCGCGTCACGAGGACGCGGCACCCCTCCAGCGGGCGCCCGCCGGTCCGGTTCTCGCCGTTCGTCGTTCCCATACGGTGGCCGGCTGCGGTCAGGACGCCGTCAGGTCCGCGATGTCCGCAGCCCCCGCGGCCAGCAGAACCTCGGCCAGTTCGATTCCGAGCAGGGTGGCACCGACTTCGGTGAGCCCGTCCGTGGCACGCTTGTCCCGCACCGAGGCAGTGCCGTCCACGGCGCAGACCACAGCTTCCAGGTGGAGCATGCTGCCCTTGCGGTACGCGTAGGCGCCCACGGGGGCGGCGCAGCCTGCCTCGAGCCGGGCGAGCAGTGCACGTTCTGCCGTGACCGCTAGCCTGGTGTCGGCGTCGTCGAGGGCTGCCAGCGCCTGCGCGAGCACGCCCTGCGACCCCTCGGCGGACCCGGCCCGGCGGGGCGCCTCAGCGGTGCGGCATTCGATGGCCAATGATCCCTGGCCGGCTGCCGGGAGCATGACGTCCGTCTCGAGATATTCCGTGACGGTATCCAGGCGGCCGATCCGTTCCAGTCCGGCGGCGGCGAGGACGACGGCGTCAAGGTCGCACGACTTCCCGTCAACCACCGCGTCGGTGGCGTTGCCCGGCAGGCCGGGCACGCGGCCCAACCGCGTGTCGACGTTGCCGCGGATGTCCACGATGTCCAGGTCGGGGCGGACGGCGCGCAGCTGCGCGGCCCGGCGGGGAGAGCCGGTGCCGACGCGGGCGCCCTTGGGCAGGTCGGCCAGCTTGAGGCCGTCGCGGGCGCAGAGGACGTCACGGACGTCCACCCGGGGCGGTGTTGCGGCCAGCGTCAGGCCCGGGGCGGAACCGGTGGGCAGGTCCTTCAGGGAGTGGACGGCCACGTCGCACTCGTTCCGCAGCAGCGCGTCGCGCAGCGCGGCAACGAAGACGCCGGTGCCGCCCATCTGGGACAGCGAGCCGGTGAGGACGTCGCCGTCGGTCCTGACATGGACGAGTTCGACGTCGAAACCTCCGACGGCGGCCAGCCGGTCGGCGGTCTGCTGCGTCTGGGTCAGGGCGAGCTTGCTCGCCCTGGTGCCGATCCGTACTGTCACTTCGCGTCCTGCCCGGCTGCCGGGTAGGGGTCGTGCCCCTGGCCCACGGTGGTGTCTGCTCCGGCAATGGCGGGCTTGTCGCCGCGGAAGTTTTCACAGCAGCCGGGACGGCATACGTCGTACCAGGGGCCGAGGCCGGTCACGGCCTGGCGGTCCGCGATGTTGTTGGCTACCGTCCGCTCGCAGATCAGTTCCACGAGCCCTTCCACAAAGCGGCGGTGCGTCCCCGGCGTGGGCACGCGCGTGGCGGCGAGGCCCAGGTCCTGGCAGGTCTGCAGCGCTTCGGTGTCGAGGTCCCAGACCACCTCCATGTGGTCGCTGACGAAGCCCAGGGGCACGATCACGACACCCGCGACGCCCTGCTTGGCGAGGTCCTCGATCGCATCGTTGATGTCCGGCTCGAGCCACGGGACATGCGGAGCGCCGGATCGCGACTGGTAGACGAGGGACCAGGGCGCGGTCAGGCCGGAGTCGGCTTCGACGCGGCGCATGATCTCGGCACCGTTGGCGAGGTGCTGGGCCACGTAGGCGGAATCCTCAGCAAACTCACGGGGCTCGTCCTCGGAGCGGCCGGCGGCCACGGCATCCCGGGTGGGGATGGAGTGGGTGGCGAACAGAACGTGGATGGGGGCGTCGGGCTTTCCGGCGGCGGCCAGCTGCGCGCGCACGTCGGCGACCCCCTGGGCGGTGCCCGCAATGAAGGGTTCCACGAAGCCGGGGTGGTCGAAGTACTGGCGGACCTTGTCCACTTCCAGCCGGCCGTCGAGCCCGGTTTCGGTCAGTGCCATGCCGATGTCCTCGCGGTACTGGCGGCAGCTGGAGTAGCAGGAGTATGCGCTCGTGGTGAGCATGAGCAGGCGGCGGTGGCCGGCGTCGTACGCGTCCTGGAGGGTCTGCGGGATGTAGGGGTCCCAGTTGCGGTTGCCCCACAGCACGGGCAGGTCGATGCCCCGCGCCGCCAGCTCGGCTTCGAGGGCGGCCTTCAGCTCGCGGTTCTGCTGGTTGATGGGGCTGATGCCGCCGTTGGCGCGGTAGTGGTGTGACACCTCTTCGAGGCGCTCATCGGGGATCCCCCGGCCGCGGGTGACGTTGCGGAGGAACGGGATCACGTCGTCCTGGCCTTCGGGGCCGCCGAAGGAGGCGAGGAGGATGCCGTCGTATTCCTTGGGGGCCAACCTGCCGGTTTCGGTGACGGGATTCACGGCACCGTCCTGGGGATCCAGCGGGCTCACGCGAGGACCTCGGCAATCTCACGGGAGGAGATGCGCCGGCCGGTGTAGAACGGGATCTCCTCGCGGACGTGGTTGCGCGCTTCGGTGGAACGCAGGTGGCGCATCAGGTCAACGAGGTCCACGAGCTCGGGCGCCTCCAGGCCGAGGATCCATTCCCAGTCACCGAGGGCAAACGAGGAAACCGTGTTGGAAATGACCTGCGGGAAGTCGCGGCCCAGCAGGCCGTGGTCGCGGAGCATCTTGCCGCGCTCGTCGTCCGGGAGCAGGTACCACTCGTAGGAGCGGACGAACGGGTACACGCACAGCCATTCGGCCGGTTCCACACCGCGGGAAAACGCCGGCGTGTGGTTCTTGGCGAACTCCGCTTCGCGGTGCACGCCCATGGCGGACCACACGAGCTCGGTCCCGGCGAACAGCTTGCTGCGGCGGATGTCGCGGATGGCCTGCTGCAGCGCCTCAGGCCGGGGACCGTGGAGCCAGACCATGACGTCGGCGTCGGCGCGCATGGCGGAAACGTCGTAGCTTCCGCGGTGGGTCACGCCAGCCTCGGCCAGGCGCGCCACCAGGGCGTCGAAATCCTCCGCGGCATCGGCGCTGCGGAGGAGCTCGGCGGAGCGCTTGAAAACGGTCCAGAGGGTGAAGAACTGCTCGGCTGATTCTTCGGTTTTGGTGACAGATTCGGCAGGAGTGTGGCTCATGGTTACTATCCTGCCCCTTCGATGCGGCCTAAGTCGAAAAACTCAACTTCTACGTCGTGTAGAAGTGGTTAATTTCACAGCGACCGCCGGATCCGGACTGCCGCCACACCCGCCGCTCCGGCAAGCGCCAGCAGCCCTGCTCCCCACCACACCTGCGGCTCAATGGTTCCGCTCCGCGAAATGCCCATGACAGCACTCTCGGCCGGTCCGCGCGTGTAGGGCGAACTCATCGTGGCCATGTTGTTCGGTCCTGCGAGCTGCGCCGAACCCCAGACTCCGCCGGCGACGCCCGCGGCCGAGCGTCCCCGCAGGCCCGATCCGCCGGACAGACCGGTGATGTCCTGGAACGGGCTGGCGTCTGCAGACGGCTTCTCGGTGGTCGCTGGAGAGCCGCTGGCCGCGGCACCCTGGGAACCGTCGGCGGGCGCGGCGGATCCCGCGGTTCCGGGCGCTGAGCCGGGAGTCTGGCCGGCAGGCGTGCCGCCGGTGCCGGTGGAGGGTCCCGACCAGCCTCCGGTTCCTGCTGCCGTTCCTGAGGGCGATGCCGTTCCCGCCGAGGATGGGGATGTCGACGAGGGCGGCGCGGCCGGTTCCGACCGGGTCGGGGCAGGCGCCGAACTTCCAGACGAGCTTGGCGATGGAGCGGGAGATGACGGCGCCGGAGCAGTCGGTACGGGAACAGTCGGGACAGGCGAAGTCGGAACCGGAATGGACGGGACCGTGACAGAAGGCGAGGGTACCGGCACGGCCGGCGTCGGGCTGGCGGAGATGGTCATGGACGGGTCCGGCGTCGGAATCACGGGCGCAAGCGACGGCGGCAGCGACTCCGATGGCGAGGGATCGGCGGGTTCGGCCGCGCCGCGGTCGTCCCACTTCCCTTCGCGCGACTTGCTGTCACCCGATTTGCCGCTGTTGGACCTGCCGCTGTTGGACTTGCCGTTGTTCGGGGTGCCTTCGCTCTTGCCGTGGTTGGACAGCGCGGCCGCAGCCCAGGCCTCAAGGCCCGCCGCGTCGACGGTGGCGCCGAGCCCCGTGCCGGCCTGTTCCGAATCGCCCAGCAGGTCGGATGTGGGCAGCTCGGACGCAGCAGCGTTGGATGCAGGAACACCTGCGGACAAGACCAGTACCGCTCCGAACGCAGCTGCTGCGGTGCCGCGCCGAAGACCCCCATGGAAACCAGTCAGCGAACGAAAACCATCGGACTTCTGATTGACCATAGTCATCGACCCTAAACACATTTTCGCGCAGGGGAAAACTTGCGGAAGGCCATCTCGGAAGGTATCGCGGGCGGCAGGAAACCTGCCTCCTGCGGGTTCCGGGCGAGCGGAGCTGCCCTACGCCAGGAAGGCCGCGACCTGTGTTTTCGTGTCGGCCACCACAGCCGCCAGCCCGTTGCCGGCCAGCCAGCCACCAACCATCAGCAGCCCGTCGATGCCGGCGCAGACCTGCCGCACTTCGGCGACCCGCTGGCGGTGCCCCACAGCGGCAAACGGCAGGGCTCCCGCCCAGCTGACGACGTCCCAGTCCACCAGCGTGTCCCGTGTGACGGGCACGGTCAGCAGCGCTGACGCATCCTGCAAAGCCATGTCAAGCAGTTCCTCATCCGACGCCGACTCCGGCCCCCGCGCGGCGTCCGGCGAAACGGCTGACGCACCCTCGCTGCGTCCGTAGGAGAGCCGCAGCACGTGCCTGCCGCGTCCGGCCGCTTCCGCCACCCAATCCCATTTGCCGGTGGCGTGGGTGAGGGCCTTCGCCTGGATTCCGTCGGTTTGCGGTGCCACCAGAATGCCGGTGCCGCGCGGACGCCGATCCAGCGCGGGGACATCAACAACCAGTGTCACAAGCTTGACCACAGGCCCGGGTCCAGGCTGATGCCCGGTCAACGCCGGGACCGCATCCCCGAGGAGCCGAACTGCGGACGGCCCGTCCAGGGCGACCACCAGAACGTCGGCCGTGTGGCTGTCCTCCCCCGCCGCCACCACCCAGCCATGCGGGGTCCGTGCAACGGCGGTCGCCGCGGTCCCCGGCAGCAACTGCACGCCGCGAGCCCGGAGGTCCGCCACGAGCTCCGTGATGAGGGTATGCATGCCGCCCCTCAGGCCGGCGACGGCGGAACCTGCCTTGGCCGGCCTACCTTGCGCTGACGGGCCCTGCGTTGCCGTGGCCCGGGTTCCGGTCCCCTTGCGCTGGGCGGCCACAGCCGCCGCCAGCGAGCCGTGCCGGGTAATGCCCGCGCGCAACCCCGGGGCCACCATGTCGACGTCGAGCAGGCCCGGGTCAGCCGAATGCACGCCGCCCACCACCGGTTCCACGAGCCGTTCCAGGACGCGGCGCCCCATCCGGGCCCGCACCAGCGCGGAGACGCTGGAAACTTCGGCGGTGGTTCCCACGGAGGCAGGCAGCAGCTTGTCCAGCGAGGCGCGCAGGGACCCGCCCAGGCCCAGCGAGCGGCGGACCTCCGGGTCCCACGGATTGGCCGGGATGCCCAGCACGCCTGTCTTGGGAAGTTCGCGGGGTCCGCCCGGCAGCTGCACCCAGGCGCCGCCGGGCCGCGGCGCAACGATGTGTCCGCCCAGCCCGAGTTCAGCAGCCAGGTCTGCCACCGCGGTGGAACGGGTGGCGAAGGACTCGGCCCCGCTGTCCAGGGTCAGCCCGGCCACGTCATGGCGGCCCACACAGCCGCCCCACGCGTCCGCAGCCTCCAGCACCGTGGTGCTGAGGCCTGCCCGTGCCAGTTCGCGGGCGGCCAGGAGCCCGGAGATGCCACCGCCGACCACCAGCGCCGTGCGTCCGGCAGCCGGAGGCCTGCCCGCAGCCACGGCCCTTTACTCCGGAGAGACGGAGTGGATGAGCTCGACCACGCGCGTCAGGACGTCCGGGTCCGTTTCCGGCGGCACGCCGTGGCCAAGGTTCAGCACATGGCCGGGGGCCGCAGCCCCCAATGCGATGACCTCGCGGACGTGCGCCTCCAGGACCTCCCACGGAGCGGACAGCAGTGCCGGGTCGATGTTGCCCTGCAGCGGGACGGTGCCGCCCAGCCTGCGGTTGGCCTCGTCCAGGGGCAGCCGGTAGTCCACGCCGACGACGTCAACACCGACGTCGCGCATGGCCACCAGAAGCTCGGAGGTGCCGGTGCCGAAGTGGACCAGCGGCGCGCCAAGATCGCGGACGTGGTCCAGGGCACGGGACGAGGCGGCGGCGACGAAGCGGGTGTAGTCGGCCAGGCCCAGGGAACCCGCCCACGAGTCAAACAGCTGGCCGGCGGAGGCGCCCGCCTCCAGCTGGGCGCGCAGGAACAGGCCGGAGGCATCCGCGGCCCAGTTGGCCAGCGCTGTCCATGTCTCGGGGTCGGCGTGCATCATGGTGCGCGGTCCAAGGTGGTCGCGGGAGGGCCGGCCCTCCACCATGTACGCGGCCAGTGTGAAGGGTGCGCCGGCGAAGCCGATGAGCGGGGTCTTGCCGAGCTGCTCCACCGTCAGCCGGACGGCTTCCTGGATGGGTTCCAGCGACTCCTCGGTGAGGCGCGGCAGGGCCGCGACGTCGGCGGCTGTCCGCACGGGCTTGTCCAGCACCGGACCCACACCGGGCACAATGTCCACGCCGACGCCGGCAAGCTTAAGCGGAATAACAATGTCGGAGAAGAAGATGCCCGCATCCACGTCATGCCGGCGCACCGGCTGCAGGGTGATTTCCGAGGCAAGTTCGGGCCGGAGGCAGGAGTCCAGCATGGCGACGCCCTCGCGGACCTTCAGGTACTCAGGCAGGGAACGCCCCGCCTGGCGCATGAACCACACCGGGCGGCGGCTTGGCTTGCCGCCGCGGTACGCCGTGATGAGCGGAGAGTCTGCAGTGCGTCCGTCGCGAAGCGGATGGCCTGCGTCGAGTCCGGTACCGGCGGGTGTTACAGCGCTAGAAGTCATGCCTTTGATTGTGCCCAAAATCGGACCCAAAAGATAACGACAGCTTGTCATCCCGCGGCAGCCCAATCCGCGGGTGGCCGGAATCACAGGCCTGGAATCTCCGGTTCCGGGCGAAGGGTTGTTCTACGCCGCCGCGAAAAAGCTATGATTGTCCTGCTGTGGTTCTTTTCTCATTGGTGGCTACACACGCCGACATCGACCTCGAAACCGTTGCTCAGCTAAGCAACGGTTCTTCTGGCATTGCCACGTCCGCCCTCGCCGGATCGCCGGCGGTCAAGGGCGCGGTTGTCCTTGCCACCTGCAACCGCTACGAAATCTACGGCGAGGCGCCGCACGCCGACGACGTGGAGGCCGCACGCGCCGCCCTGGTGGGCCAGATCAGCGAAACCAGCGGACTCAGCGAGCAACTCGTGTCCCGGTCGTTCAGCACGCACACCGGCCCCGGTGTCAGCCAGCACCTCTTCGCCGTGAGCTCCGGACTCGATTCCGCAGTGGTTGGCGAGCGCGAAATCGCTGGGCAGGTGCGCCGGGCCCTGATCACCGCCCAGCAGGAGGGCACGGCCAGCGCCGGACTGGTCCGCCTGTTCCAGGCCGCTTCCAAGACCGCCAAGGACGTCGGCGCGCAGACAGCACTCGGTTCCCGCGGCCTGTCCATCGTCTCGGTGGCACTCGACCTTGCCATCGACCTGTCTGAAGAGACCGACTGGTCGAAGAAGAAGGTCGTGGTGTTCGGCACCGGCGCCTACGCCGGCGCCACCATGGCCCTCCTCCGCGAACGCGGCTGCCGCGACATCTCGGTGTTCTCGTCGTCAGGACGCGCCGCCACCTTCGTGGCCACCCGCGGCGGGACCGCCCTCGACGGCGACACCCTGCACGCCGCCGTCGCCGCCGCCGACGTCATGATCGGCTGCAGCGGTTCGGACACGAGGGTGGAAGCCGCCGAGCTCGCCCAGGTCCGCGCCGGGTCCGCCCAGCCGCTGATCGCCATCGACCTGGCGCTCACCCACGATTTTGATCCCGCCGTGGGAGAGCTCGACGGCGTGGAGCTGCTGACGCTGGAGTCCGTACGGCTAGCGGCACCCCAGGAGCAGGCGGAATCGCTCGCCCAGGCCAGCGCCATGGTTACCGGCGCTGCCCAGGCGTTTGAGCAGGAGCGCGAAGCGCGGTCCGTGGACTCGGCCATCGTTGCCCTCCGCCGCCACACCATGAACGTGCTCGACGCGGAAATGGAAAAGGTGCGGGCCCGCCACGGCTGTACCGCCGCTGCCGAAGAGGTGGAATTTGCGCTTCGCCGGATGGTGAAGCAACTGCTCCATGTCCCCACCGTGCGCGCCCGCGAGCTGGCGTCCAACGGCCAGCAGGACGACTACGTCGCAGCCCTGGAAACCCTGTACGGCATCACCGTGGAGCAGCCGGCCGCGGCCTCCAAGCCCGAGTGCCCCGTGGACCACAGTACTCTCGCGGCCAGCCCCCTCCAGGGCGCCGTCAACCTGCAGGAAAATGAGGCACGCAGGAACTCCGCCTAGCCCGCGTATGTTCTGACAAATACGGCCCCACAAGCTTTCCATAGGCTCCCCGCGCAGCATTGATGTTGCCCGTGAAAACAATATTGGGGAGCCACCATGAATTTTTCTTCACCGGCGCCTGCCGTCCCGCCTCTGAGCCGCCGGCAGTTCGGGCTCATCCTGGGAGGCGGGGCCCTGCTGCTCGTTGGCGGCGGGACGTACGGGATGGTGTCCCGCAGCAGACCTGGCGGCGGGGCAGGGCTCTCCACGGCCTTCGGGACCCTCTCGCTCGTCGACGCCGGGCGCCTGGCCAGGCTTGATGCACAAGGGCAGCCTGCTGCCAGGCCGCTCGCCTCGGCCATATCGCAGGTCACGGACGGAACGCGCAGGGCCGATGCGGCGGGCCAGCCTGGTATCCAGATCCAGCGCGTTTCCAGCGGCCGGGGCACAGCGGTGGACGACCACCACGGCGACCCCCTTCTGGACTCCGACTGGCCGCAGCCCGGAAACTTCACGTGGGGCGACGTAGTGGTGCTCGAAGTGGCGCTTACTAATGTCCGTCCCGAGCCGGTCCTGTTCAGCCCCGGCCAGTTGCGCCTCAAGCTGCTGCCGTCCGGCATCACCGTGGCGCCGCAGGACGCTGACCGCGGGCCGGGCACGATTGCCACCGGCGCCACTGAGCGGGTCTGGATCAGCTACCTGGCCCCGCACGATTCCGTTGCCATGGAGATCGAGTACACGGGTCTGGAAGACGACGCCGCCCAGGTTCTCGCCCTGCCGCTGCTCACGGTTGCCCAGTCGCGGTCATGAGCCCCCGCGATGAGACCGGCGTTCCCAGCACCGGGCCGAGCCACTGCCGGATCAGTAAACGGGTTTCTGGGGCTCCACGTCCCTGACCCAGGCGAGGATGCCGCCGTCGAGATGGCTGACGCGCTGGTAACCGGCCTTCCGGGCGGCAGCCAGCACCGCTGCCGACCGCGTCCCGGCCTTGCAGTGGAACACGATGTCCTTGTCCTGCGGCAGCTCGCCCCAGGCCTCGCCGGAAAGGATGCGCCCCTGCGGGATCAGCACGGAACCGTCGATCCGGACAATGTCGTACTCCCCCGCCTCGCGCACGTCCACGAGGTCGAAGTCCTTCAGCCCGGCCTGCCGCGAAGCCAGCATCGTGGCCAGCTGCGTTGCCGTCACACTGTGCTCGGTGTCGGTCGTTTCCGCCGGGGCGATGCCGCAGAAAGCCTCGTAGTCGGTGAGCTCCGTGATCCGCGGGGCGTCCGGGTCCTTGGACACCCTGATCTCGCGCCAGCTGCCGCCCAGCGCGTCGTACAGCGCCACCCGGCCCAGCAGGGAACGCCCGACGCCGGTGATCAGCTTGACGGCCTCCGTCACCATGAGCGATCCGACCGCCGCGCACAGCATGCCGAACACGCCGCCTTCCCCGCACGACGGCACGGAACCGGCCGGCGGGGCCTCCGGGTAGAGGTCACGGTACGTGGGGCCATGCTGCTCCCAGAACACGCTGACCTGCCCGTCGAAGCGGAAGATCGATCCCCACACATACGGCTTGCCGAGGATGGCGGCGGCGTCATTGACCAGATAGCGCGTGGCGAAGTTGTCCGCGCCGTCCAGGATGAGGTCGTAGCCCGAGAACAGCTCCAGGGCGTTGGAGGCATCGAGCCTGACGTTGTGCAGGCGCACGTCCACCAGCGGGTTCAGTTCCGCGATGGCGTCCCGGGCAGACTCAATCTTGGGACGGCCAACGTCGCTGACTCCGTGAATGATCTGCCGCTGCAGGTTGCTCAGGTCCACGGCGTCGTCGTCGACGATCCCGAGGGTGCCCACTCCGGCCGCGGCGAGGTAGAGCAGCGCCGGCGCACCCAGTCCACCCGCGCCGATGACCAGCACGCGCGCGTTCTTCAGCCGCCTTTGGCCGAGGGCGCCAATTTCGGGAATGATGAGATGCCGGGAATACCGCTCCACCTCTTCGGTGGAAAGCCCGGGCGCGGGATCGACGAGGGGGCCCGGGAGCGTGCGGACTGTATTTGCGGTGGACGGAGAAGCCATACTTCAATGTATGCCTGAAGATACCGCGCGGTCATATTACCCCCGGGTAAAGTGAAGTTAACTGCAAAGGAAAGAAGGCCAACAGTGGTTCATCATGCACCGGTTGATCGAACTCAGGCCGCGCAATCCCATGCCGGTCCGGCCCGCACCGCCGGACAGCGCTCCGCCAGGCTGCCGCGCGACGAACGGCGGGCCCAGCTGCTGGCCGCAGCCCAGGAGGTTTTTGTCGCCAACGGCTACCACGGCGCCGCGATGGACGAGATCGCCGAAACGGCGCACGTCAGCAAGCCCGTGCTCTACCAGCACTTCCCTTCGAAGCGGGAACTGTACCTCGCCCTGCTGGACAGCCACCTCGAGGCGCTGACCGAGCTCATGCTGGGCGCCCTGAACTCCACCACGGACAACAAAGAGCGCGTGCAGGCCGTCATGCGCGCCTACTACCGCTTCATTGACAGCGACGACCAGGCGCACCGGCTGGTGTTTGAGTCCGACCTGATCAACGACGCCGACGTCAGCTCGCGCCTGGAGACGTTCAACAAGACGTTCGCCAATGCCATTGCACAGGTCATTGCGGAGGACACCAAGCTGCCCCTGCTGGAGGCCCAGCTGCTGGGCCGCGGGCTCGCGGGCATGGCCCAGGTCAGCGCACGGTACTGGCTCGAAACGGACGGGGACCTCGACCTCGATGTGGCCAGCGACCTGATTTACCGTTTAGCTTGGCGCGGAATCTCTCGCTTCCCCAAAGAGACCTAGACTACAACTGAAACTACCTTTGAAATTTCAACCTTGACTGGCTGGGAGGCCTTGCTGTGGAAGTAAAGATCGGCATTCAGAACGTCGGCCGTGAAATTGTGCTGGAATCGGCGCAGGATGCTGACGCTGTGGCCAAAGTCGTGGCCGAGGCCATCGCCAAGGGCAGCGAGCTGCGCCTGAACGACGAGAAGGGCCGCCAGATCATTATCCCGGCCAACGTCCTCGGCTACGTCGAAATCGGCGCAGAGGAAGTGCGCCGGGTCGGCTTCGGCGCACTGTAGGCCGTACCGTGCTGTCCCTCGTGATCGTGCTCCTGGTGACCGTTGCTGCCGGCTTCATCATCTGGGCCAACGACCGGCGCCACACCAAGTACGGCATCCTCCTGCCGGCCGGCACCGCTGCGGTGGTGGGCGTGCTGGCGTGGATCATCTGCATCTGGGCGGGGCTGGGCTACCGGCCGGGCCTGACCTGGCTGCCGTGGGTCCTTCCCATGGTGGCCGGGACGGCTGCCGCCCTGGCAGTGGCGGTCTACTTCGGCCGTGCCCGCGCCAAACAGGACACCCGGCGGCTGACGGCAGCGCTGAAGATCTAGCCGCCCTCAGATCCGGCGATGTCCGGCCCCTGGCCTTCCTCGGTGCACAGGCAGAGCCGGTTCCCCTGGGCATCAGTGACCACCACCCAATTGGGTGCGTGGTCACTGTTCATTAACGCCCCGGTGGCCGCCGTCTTCTCCAGGGCGGGTGCCGACTCGGCCTTCGAGCGGTGGACGTCCAGGTGCAGGCGGTTGTCGTTCGGCGTCGGGGTCTCCTGGAACCACACGCCCGGACCGCGGCCGTACGGGTCCACGAGGTCCCCCGACCGGCCCTTCCGGTAACCGAGGGCGACGCGCCAGACCTCCGAGATCGCCGCCGCGTCAGCCGTGTCGATGCCGATGTCCACCGACCGGTACAGGCCGGGCTGGGCCTCGGCGCCTGCCGCCGACGCGGCGTCGCTGACCGAGGCCGCGGCCCGGGTGTCCCGCGTGGTCACCTCGCCCCCGACGTCGTGGGAACTGAACCGGATGAACACCCGGTTATAGCGCCAGTCCAGGTCCGGATGGTGGTCCATGTCTTCTGCCACACGCCCGACGGCGGCAATCAGCTCAAGCGCGGACGCCGCCGTCGGCGTTTTATAGGCAGTGACCAGGCCGCCCAGCCTGTAGCGCCAGTCGGGAAGCGCTGTGAGCGCGTCGTCGATCTGGGGTCGGGTGAGAATGTCATCTCTGGCGGCCACGTTGCACTCCTCAGAAGGACCTGTTGAGCCTGCCGCGCGCCGGGCCGGCAGAGGCGGCCGGACCTAGAGGAATTCCGCCCGGCCCTCCATGGCCGACGACGCCAGGGCATGCTCACGGCGCGGGATCCGCCCGGCCGCACGCGCCAGCCTACCGGCGATGACGGCGTGTTTGAAGGCCTCGGCCATGAGCGCGGGCTTCTGGGCGCGGGTGACCGCGGTGGCCAGCAGCACGGCGTCGCAGCCCAGCTCCATGGCCAGTGCCGCGTCAGAGGCCGTGCCGATCCCTGCGTCCAGGACCACGGGAACGGAAGCCCTCGACACGATCAGCTCGATGTTGTGCGGATTGAGGATACCCAGGCCCGTGCCGATCGGTGCTCCCAGCGGCATGACGGCCGAGGCTCCCAAGTTTTCGAGCCGGAGCGCCAGAACGGGGTCGTCGTTGGTGTAGGCGAAGACCTTGAAGCCGCGGTTGACCAACTGCTCGGTGGCGTCCACCAGCTCCACGGCGTCAGGCAGCAGCGTGTGCTCGTCCGCGATGACCTCGAGCTTGACCCAGTCGGTCTCCAGCGCCTCACGGGCCAGCTCGGCCGTCATGACGGCTTCCCGGGCCGTGAAGCAGCCGGCGGTGTTGGGGAGCACGCGGATGTTGTGGTCCACCAGCAGCTGGAAGAGTGAGCCTGTTTCGGCCGGCGAATAGCGCCGCATCGCAACTGTGGTCAGCTGGGTGCCGGACGCGACCAGCGCTGAGCCGAGACCGTCCAGGCTCGGAGCGCCTCCGGTGCCCATGATGAGCCGCGAGGTCAGCTCCACCCCGTCAATGACAAGGCTGTCTGCTGTTTCAGTCAGTGTTTCTGCCATCGTGCTCATCCTCCCTGGACTGCCGTGACTAGTTCGATCTCATCGCCCTCGGCGAGGGCGGTGCTGTGCCACTGGCTGCGCGGCACGACGGCTGCATTGCGCGCCACCGCCACACCCAGTCGCTGGCCGTCGGCGGCCTGCCCGTTGGCGGACAGGCGGCGTCCCGTGACCTGGCTGACGAGCGAGGTGACCGAGGCGCCCTCGCCTACTTCCTGTTCAATACCGTTCAGAGTGATGTTCATGCTGGTTCCTTGTTCGGGTCAAATGTGACGCGGGTCAATGCGAGAGTGCGGCGGCCGCTCCCACCGGGTCCGCGAGCCCGGGGGAAAACCGGCCCGGCCGGAACGCGGCCCAGCGCGGATCCGCGACGCCATCCATGAGCTGGCGGCAGATCGCTGCGGCCGCCGGGGTCAGCAGGACGCCGTGGCGGAAGAAGCCGGTGGCGATGATGAGGCCGGCCACGTCCGTCCCGGGCCCCTGCCCGCGGGCCGGCACCCGGCCAAGCAGCGGCGCGTTGTCCGGTGTGCCCGGCCGCGCCCGCGCGGTGGCTTCAAGCAGCTCGAGCTCGGCGACTGCCGGCAGCAGGACCTGCGCATCGCGCAGCAGCTGGTAGACACCGCCGGCGCTGGTGCCCGGCACCCCGTCCTCGCGCTGGGTGGCACCGATTACCACCGTGCCGTCCTGGCGGGGCACGATGTAGACCGGAACGCCCCGCACCATGCCGCGGACTGTTGCGGTGAGCAGGGGCTGCAGGTGTGCGGGGACGCTGAGCCTGAGGATGTCTCCGTAGACCGGGCGCAGCGGCAGCTGCAGGCCTTCCGGCAGGTTCTGCAGCTGCGCCGCGGCCAGGCCGTTGGCCACCACCGTCTCGGCCGCCCTGACGGACCCGCCTCCGGCCAGCCGGACCCCGCAGACCCGCCCGCCGTCCCAGAGCAGGCCGGTGGCGTGCTCCCGTACCGCGTATCCCCCCGCTGCCGCAATCTCCTGGCCATCGCCGGCCAGCTCGGCAGCGATCGCCCGGACCAGTCTTCGCGGATCCACCTGGTGGTCCGCCGGGATGTCAAGGGCGCAGGAGATCGCGGGGCTGATCAGCGGTTCCCGGGAACGTGCCTCGCGGATGGTCAGCGGTTCAACATCCAGGCCGTGGGTCCGCTGCACGTCCCGCAGGTCCATCAGGGCGCGGCGGTCGGCGGGATCGGCACCCACGGCAAGGGTCGGCGTCGTCAGGTACCCGGCGTCCTCGCCGGCAGTGAGGGTGGCGGCAAACCCCGGCCATTTGGCGGAGGATTCCAGCATCAGTTCCAGGAGCCCTTCCTCCTGGTAATGCAATTCGCTGACCGGAGCGAGCATCCCGGCCGCGGCCCAGCTTGCGCCGCTGCCGGGGGCTTCATCGATGAGCATCACCGAGCGGCCGGAGCGCCGTGCCTCCCAGGCGATGCCGTGGCCCACCACGCCGCCGCCGATGACGGCCACATCTGCCTCAAGCCTTGTGGCGGCACATTCTTCGCCGTTGGTTCCAGGGTTCATGCATAATCCTTCCCTACGCCGGTACTAACCGGATCAGGTCAAGCGGTCGGCTCTGACGCCCTCTCAGCCCTGCGCCTTTTATGACAGCAGTAACGGCTCCCGCGGTACCTGCCCAGTTTAGAGGAACTAAGGTGGTTGCCATGACCCAGCACTCTGCCCACACCGCCGCCCGCCTGTACCTCTGCACCGACGCCCGCAAGGACCGCGGGGACTTCGCGGACTTCGTGGACGCGGCGTTTGCCGGCGGCGTGGACATCATCCAGCTGCGGGACAAGAGCATCGAGGCGGCCGAGGAACTCGAGCTGCTGGAAATCGTCCATGCCGCCGCCCGCAGGCACGGCCGGCTGTGGGCCGTGAACGACCGCGCCGACATAGCGTCCATCGCCGGTGCGCCGGTGTTCCACATCGGCCAGAAGGACCTGCCGCTCCGCGCCGCCCGGAAGCTGCTGCACGATGCCACCGTGATCGGACTGTCCACCCACAGCACGGATCAGGTGGATGCCGCCATCGGCGCCGCCCACGGTCGCAGCGGCCTGGACTATTTCTGTGTGGGCCCGCTCTGGGCCACGCCCACCAAGCCTGGGCGCGCCGCCGTCGGGCTCGACCTGGTGCGCTACGCGGCGGAGGCTGTCCGCACCGCGAATGAGGAACGGGTGGGCGGCCTGCTGCTGCCCTGGTTCGCGATCGGCGGGATCGACCGCACGAATGTGGAGCAGGTCCTGGCGGCCGGAGCCAGCCGGATCGTCGTCGTCCGCGCCATCACCGATGCGGCAGACCCGGCAGCCGCCGCGGCGGAACTGCTCGACGCCCTCGACGCAACGGCGCCGGCAGCCATCTCCTAATCCGAAAAACGGGTCTGACCGCTACCCGCTCAGTCCCAGCTGGACCATCCGCCGGGAATGGTTTTCCGCGACTTCGGCGGTGATGCCCCGCATCAGCTCGCGTGCGGTGTCGTCCGTGGCGCCTGGCTCTGCCTCGACGAACAGCTCGCCAAGAAAGGCGTGCTCGTGGCCCACGCGCTGGGCCTGCGTTATCGCTTCACCCAGGAGGCGGCGGCCCCACAGCGCGAGCCGGGACGCGAGCCGGGGGTCGTCCGCCAGCGCTCCCCTGAGCCGGTCCCGGAGGACGCCCGTGGCTTCTTCCGACGACTGGACCTGCTGGATGAGGTCGCGCGTTCCGGGATCAACGAACCGGGCCACCGCCCGGTAGAAATCGGCGGAAACGGTGTCCACCACATAGGCCTTCATCAGGGATTCGTACCAGTCTGCCGGACGGGTCCGTTCGTGGAAGTGGTCCACGGCCGACTGGAACGGCAGCATCGCATTTTCGACGTCGACGCCCATCTCCGCCAGCTTGGCGCTCACCAGTTCGTAGTGCTGGAATTCAATGACCGCGATCCTGCCGATCACGGCCCGGTCATGCAGCGTGGGTGAGTAGCGGGCGTCGGAGGAGAGCCGTTCGAACGCGGACAATTCGCCATATGCCATCACACCGAACAGGTCTGCGACGAAACGGTCGTAGCGAGCGGTGTCAGCCGAGGATGTGCCCATAATCCAAGACTAACGGCGCAATTCGGGCTAACCTGATTTTCGTGTCACATCATCGTCTGTCGCCCAGCGTCCACGAGCAGACCAACGCGCTCGCGGACGCCCTGAGCGCACTGCGGACGGAGCTGGAGCTTCCGGGGGACTTCCCCGAGGATGTGCTCAAGGAAGCCGAAGCCGCCGTGGCGGACCGGCAGTTTCCGGACCTGGACCTGACCGGGGTGGACTTCCTGACCATCGATCCGCCGTCGTCCACCGACCTGGACCAGGCACTGTTCATCGAACGCCGCGGCGAGGGCTACCGGATCCTCTACGCCATTGCCGACGTTCCGTCCTTCGTGCAGCCGGGCGGCGCGCTCGACGCCGAGACCCGCCGCCGCGGGCAGACTTTCTACGCGCCGGACGGCCGAATACCGCTGCATCCTGAGGTGATCAGCGAGAACGCCGGCAGCCTGCTGGCCGGACAGCTGTGCTCCGCCTTTGTCTGGGATTTCGAGCTCGACGCCGCCGCCGAGGTGGTGTCCGTGGTGGTGCGCCGGGCCACCGTGCGCAGCCGGGCCAAGCTCAACTACAAGGGCGTCCAGGCGGACCTGGATGCCGGAACCGCCCCTCCCATGCTGCAGCTGTTGCGCGAGGTGGGGCGCAAGCGCGTGGACCTGGAGCGGGCCCGCGGCGGGGCCAGCCTCAACATGCCGGAGCAGGAGATTGTCCAGCTTCCCGACGGCGGCTACCGGATCGTGGCGGTCCCCCAGCTTCCGGTGGAGGACTGGAACGCCCAGATTTCGCTCATGACCGGGATGGCCGCCGCTTCGCTGATGCTCAATGGCAGGGTGGGGATCCTGCGCACCATGCCGGCGCCGGATGAACGCTCGCTCAGCCACTTCAAGCGCCAGACGGCCGCGCTGGGCAAACCATGGGACGGGCAGGAAAGCTACGGCGAGTACCTGCGCACCCTCGATCCCACCGACCACCGGCAACTGGCCATCCTCCATTCGGCCGGCATGCTCTTCCGCGGCGCCGCGTACACGCATTTCGACGGAACCGTCCCGGAGGTCGCCGTCCAGTCAGCCATCGGCACGGCGTACGCCCACACCACCGCGCCGCTGCGCCGGCTCGTGGACCGGTTTGTTCTGGTCATCTGCGAGGCACTGAGCAACAACCAGCCGGTGCCGGCCTGGGCCCGGGAGGCGCTCCCCTCGCTGCCCGAAATCATGGCGTACTCGGACCAGCTGGCGGCAAGGATGGAACGCCTTGCCCTGGATACCGTCGAAGCCGCGCTGCTGATCAACCACATCGGACAGGAGTTCGATGCCGTGGTGATCTCCGGGTCAAAGCCGGCCAAAAACGGCAACGGAAACGGCGCCGGCAACGGGAATGGCAACAACGGTAAAGGCCTGAACGGCAAGGGAGCCAACGGGTCCGGGCCCTCCGGCGTGGTCCAGATCGCCGAACCGGCCGTGACGGCCAGGTGTGCGGGCGAAATGGAGCCCGGCACCAGGGTCCGCGTCCGGCTCATCTCCTCGGACATCGCCACCAGGGAGGTCCACCTCGAGCTCGTCGGCTGATCCGCTCCTGCGCCCGCCACGGGCCCCCGCGGCGGCGTGAGTCAAGGAAAACACGGGTTTGCCAGTAGACTGGGTGGGTAGTAATGGATGCCCGGTCGTTGATTTCCTCGATTTGAATTCAACAAGCCCGCCCCTACGCGATCTTGAGTACCACCCGCCGGTCCCCAGTGCCGGCAATTAGATAGCCCGCGATCGGCTTCCACTGGAATTGCTTGCGCGTCTGAGCGTGCTCCGGAACGGCCCCCGTGCCCTCCCCGTTGAGCAGGCGGCGCCAATGCCTAAATGAATAAGGAAACTCCCCTGTGAGTGAATTGCATACCCACCAGCTTCTCTCCGACGACACCGGCACCGAGACCATCGAGCCGGAAGAGACCATCATCTCGGACGAGAAACCGCACGAAATAGCCGAAAAGTCGTTTGCCGACTTCGACGTCCGCGCCGACATCGTTGAGTCGCTGGCAGACGCCGGCATCACGCACCCCTTCCCCATCCAGGCCATGACGCTGCCCGTCGCGCTGTCCGGCCACGACATCATCGGCCAGGCCAAGACCGGCACCGGCAAGACCCTTGGCTTCGGCATTCCCGTCCTCCAGCGTGTGGTGGGCCGGGACGACGCCGGGTTCGACAAGCTGCCCTCCCCCGGCGCGCCGCAGGCCATGGTGATCGTTCCCACCCGCGAGCTTGCCGTCCAGGTGGCCAACGACCTGCAGACTGCATCCCGCAAGCGCAACGTCCGCATCGCCACGATTTACGGCGGCCGCGCGTACGAACCGCAGATCGACGCGCTGCAGAAGGGCGTGGAAGTGGTTGTCGGCACACCCGGCCGCCTCATCGACCTCTACAAGCAGAAGCACCTCGTGCTCAAGAACGTGAAGATCGTGGTCCTCGATGAGGCCGACGAGATGCTGGACCTCGGCTTCCTGCCCGACGTCGAGACCCTGATCGCCGGAACCCCGGCGGTCCGCCAGACCCTCCTGTTCTCCGCCACCATGCCTGGCCCCGTCATCGCGATGGCCCGCCGGTACATGACGCAGCCCACCCACATCCGCGCCGCCGATCCGGACGACGAGGGCCTGACCAAGCGCGATATCCGCCAGCTCATCTACCGCGCACACAGCATGGACAAGATCGAAGTGGTCTCCCGCATCCTGCAGGCCCGCGGCCGCGGCCGGACCATCATCTTCACCAAGACCAAGCGCACCGCAGCCAAGGTTGCCGAGGAACTGGTGGACCGCGGATTCGCCGCGGCTGCCATCCACGGTGACCTCGGACAGGGCGCCCGCGAGCAGGCCCTCCGTGCCTTCCGCAACAACAAGGTGGACGTCCTCGTGGCCACCGACGTCGCGGCCCGCGGCATCGACGTCGACGACGTCACGCACGTCATCAACTACCAGTGCGTCGAGGACGAGAAGATCTACCTGCACCGTGTGGGCCGCACCGGCCGCGCCGGCAACAAGGGCACCGCCGTGACGTTCGTGGACTGGGACGACATGCCGCGCTGGGGTCTCATTAATAAGGCACTGGGCCTGAGCGTTCCCGAGCCTGTGGAAACCTACTCCTCCTCGCCGCACCTCTTCGAGGAACTCGACATACCCGAGGGGACCAAGGGCCGTCTGCCCCGCAACAAGCGCACGCTGGCCGGCGTCGACGCCGAAGTCCTGGAGGACCTGGGCGAGACCGGCAAGAAGAACACCCGCTCCGGCGGCCGCGACGCCGGCCGCTCCGACAGCAGGGAAGGCAGCCGCCGCGGCGGTGATGCGGGCAAGCGTTCGGGCGAGCGCCGCCGTCGTTCTTCAGACTCAGGCGCGGATGCAGGAACCGGCCCCGCCTCCACTGCGACTGTTGAAGCGGAGCAGCCGGCGCGCCCGCGCCGCAACCGCACCCGCACGCGCCGCCGCAATGGCGAAGTGGTTTCCGGCAGCGAATCCGCATCAACCGGCTCACAGCCGGGCGGCACCGAGGCCCCATAGTCTCAATGACTGAAACTGTCTGGGCGCCGGACGGCAGCAACCTGGTGGTGCACGCGGATAACGCGGACTTCCTCCCCACGCTGCCGGACGGCGCCTTCACACTCATTTACGTGGACCCGCCCTTCAACACCGGCCGGGCCCAGCAGCGCCAGGAAACAAGGATGGTGCTGAACGCCGAGGGCGACGGCGACCGGGTGGGCTTCAAGGGCCGCTCCTACGACACGATCAAGGGCGCCCTGCACCGGTACGACGACGCCTTCAGCGACTACTGGTCCTTCCTCGAGCCGCGCCTCGTGGAGGCCTGGCGACTCCTGGCCGATGACGGCACCCTGTACCTGCACCTTGACTACCGCGAGGTGCACTACGCCAAGGTCATGCTGGACGCCATCTTTGGCCGTGAGTGCTTCCTCAACGAGATCATCTGGGCCTACGACTACGGCGCCCGCGCCAAAAACCGCTGGCCCACCAAACACGACAACATCCTCGTCTACGTCAAAAACCCGGCCAAGTACCACTTCAACAGCGCCGAGGTGGACCGGGAGCCCTACATGGCGCCAGGGCTGGTGACTCCGGCCAAGCGTGAGCTGGGCAAGCTGCCCACCGACGTCTGGTGGCACACCATCGTCTCCCCCACCGGCAAGGAAAAAACCGGTTACCCCACGCAGAAACCCGAGGGCCTGGTGCGCCGCGTGGTGGCTGCCTCCAGCCGTCCGGGTGACTGGTGCCTCGATTTCTTCGCCGGTTCCGGCACGCTCGGCGCCGTGGCAGCCAAGATGGGGCGCAGGTTCGTCTGCGTGGACCAGAACCAGCCGGCCATCGACGTCATGGCCAAGCGGCTCGGGGCGCACGCCGAGATCGCGTCCTGCCCGCCCGCGTAGGCATCCGCCCAAGTAAGTAGCACGTCAGGGCGTTCCCAGCGCTGGGAACGCCCTGAAGTGCTACCCAGATGGGATTTAGCGCACCAAGGTGGGATTCAGCGCACGACGGCGGTGCCCGTGCCCAGCTCCTCAATCCGCTCGAACACGTCCGGCGCAGTCAGGTTCTCGCCCAGCCGGTTCGGCTTGCCCACGCCGTGATAGTCCGAGGACCCGGTCACCAGGAGCCCGTGCTGGGCGGCCAGCTTCCGCAGGAATTCCCGGCCCTCCTCCGGGTTGTCCCGGTGGTTGACCTCCAGCCCGGCCAGGCCGGCGTCGATCATGTTGTGGTACGTGCTTTCACCCACGATGCGCCCCCGCGCGGAGGCGACGGGATGGGCAAAGACCGGAACGCCGCCCGCGGCACGGACCAGTTCGACGGCGAGGGCCGGCTCCGGCGCGTAGTGCTGCACGAAGTAGCGCGAGTGGGAGGTGAGGATGGAAGTGAAGGCCTCGGAACGGTCCGCCACCACGCCCGCCGCCACCAGGGCGTCGGCGATGTGCGGCCGTCCCAGCGTGGCCCCCGGCGCCACATGGTGGATCACGTCGTCCCAGCTAAGGGGGTAATCCTCCGCCAGGAGCGTAACCATGCGTTCGGCGCGGGTCAGGCGCGCTTCCCTGGCCTTCGTGATTTCTTCGAGCAGGC
Source organism: Arthrobacter globiformis (assembly GCF_030817195.1). Lineage (NCBI taxonomy): Bacteria > Bacillati > Actinomycetota > Actinomycetes > Micrococcales > Micrococcaceae > Arthrobacter > Arthrobacter globiformis. The sequence continues at coordinate 3,975,599 of NZ_JAUSYZ010000001.1, forward strand.
CCGGGTGCGTGGGGTCGTGCAGGTAACTCAGGAGGTGAACGCTGATCCCGTGCTCTGTCCGGCAGGAAATCTCCATCCCGGGCACCAGTGCCACGCCGTCCTCAATCGCCGCCCGGGACGCTTCCTCCCACCCGTCCGTGGAGTCATGGTCTGTCAGCGCGATGACGTTCAGCCCTGCAGCCGCCGCGGCCGCCATGACCTCAGCCGGAGTTTCCGTGCCATCGGAAATATTCGAGTGGGCGTGTAGATCTATCCTCACCAGCCCAGCCTAGTAGATGGCGCGCCCCTGTGGCCGGGATGGCCATGATTCTCCCTCCCGCGCCGGTGTTGGCCTAAGCCGCTCGGCTGGTGAGACGATGGGACGGTGAACTCTGCAGACAACACCCACAACGGTGAAAACACAGCTTCCCAGCCCCTGGAAGAGCGCGTCAACAACCGCTCCCAGCGGCCCAGTTCCGCGGCTTTCAAGGCCTTCATGGCCAGCAACTGGGCGCCCGCGCCACAGGTGACCGCTGAACGGGACGCCGTCGCCAGCCACGCCGCGAAGAGGCGGCGGGCCATCTCCGACCAGTTCAAGGGTGAACGCCTCGTGCTTCCGGCCGGGCCCCTGAAGGTCCGGTCCAACGACTGCGACTACCGCTTCCGGCCGCACTCCGGCTTCGCCCACCTCACCGGCCTCGGCCTGGACCATGAGCCCGACGCCGTGCTCATCTTCGAACCTGTCGAGGAGGGCAAGGGCGACGACGGCGGCAGCCACCGCGCCACGCTCTACTTCCGGCCGCTGGCCGGACGGGACACCGAACAGTTCTACGCCGACGCACGGTCGGGAGAGTTCTGGATCGGGGCCCGGCCCACGCTGGCCGAGTTTGAGGCCCGGCTCGGAATCCCCACGGCCCACATCGATGAACTCGAGGTGGCCATCACCAAGAACGTCGGCGCCCCCGAAATCGGCGGCGTCTCCATCCGCCTGGTGCGCAAGGCGGACGAAAACATCGACGCGCTCGTGGACACCGCCCGCTACAACACCGCCAAGGACCCGGACAACCTGGACCTTGGCGTGCTGGACGCCCTCGACGAGAAGCTCTCCGAAGCACTCTCCGAGCTGCGCCTGACCAAGGACGAGTGGGAAATCGAGCAGATGCAGATCGCAGTGGCCGCAACGGTGGAGGGGTTCACCGAAGTGGTCAAGGCGCTGCCCCGCGCCCTGACCCACTTCCGCGGTGAGCGCGTGGTGGAGGGCGCCTTCTTCGCCCGCGCCCGGGAGGAAGGCAACGAACTCGGCTACGACACCATCGCCGCCGCCGGCAACAACGCCACTGTGCTCCACTGGACCCGCAACACCGGCAAGGTCAACGCCGGGGAACTCCTGCTGCTGGACGCCGGCGTTGAGGCCGATTCGCTCTACACCGCGGACATCACCCGCACGCTCCCGGCCAACGGCAAGTTCTCGGACGTGCAGCGCAAGATCTACGAAGCCGTCCTCGACGCAGCCGACGCCGGCTTCGCGGCCGCCCAGATCGGCGTGAAGTTCCGCGACATCCACACGGCCGCAACCACTGTCCTCGCGGAGCGCCTTGCCGAGTGGGGCCTGCTCCCGGTCCCCGTCGAGGAAGCCCTCAGCGAGGACGGCCAGCAGCACCGGCGCTGGATGCCGCACGGCACCAGCCACCACCTCGGCCTCGACGTGCACGACTGCGCCCAGGCCAAGCGGGAACTCTACCTGGACGGCGTGCTGCGCGAGGGAATGGTCTTCACCATCGAACCCGGCCTGTACTTCAAGCAGGAAGACCTCGCCATTCCCGAGGAGTACAGGGGCATTGGCGTGCGCATCGAGGACGACATCCTGATGACCGCCGAGGGCCCCGTGAACCTCAGCGCGGCGCTGCCCCGCACCGCGGACGATGTCGAGGCCTGGATGGCCGGCATCTACCAGGAGATCGACGCCAAGGGTTAGGAATTGCAGAAAGGGACGGCCGCCGGGTGATCCGGTGGCCGTCCCTTTATTGCTGTATCTCGCTACTGCTGCTGCTGTCCGTCCCGGCCCTGCTCGGCCTGGTTCGGATCCACCCGCACGCCATACTGCGGCCGGCCGTCCGGCAGGTCCGGGTAACGGACGGACGCCGGGCGCTGGCCCGCTGCCGGCGCGCCTTCCGTGCTTTGATCCTGCGGGTTGGCGCCGGCCTGCTGATCCTGCTGGTTGGCACCGTACTGCTGGTCCTGCGGCTGCCCGCCCTGGCCCTGCTGCCCTGCGCCGTACTGCTGGTTTGCACCGGACTGCCCGTTGGCGTCCTGGCTGCGCTGACCGTAGGGGTCGTTCCAGCCCGCCGGCCGCTGCGGCCCCTGGCCCTGGGACGGGCCCTGCGGCGGTCCCTGGTGCTGGCCTGGCTGCTGGTAAGGCTGGTTCTGGTAGTCGTGCTGGCCCTGGTAGTCGTGCGGGGCGTGCGGCGCCGGACGTGCACCCGGGGTGGCGTCGGACGGCGTCATCGGCAGCTGCTGGAGCAGCCGCCGCGCCTCGTGGGCCGCCTCGAACGCCACGATGACGTCGTAACTGGTGGCAACCACCTGGCTGGTGGACGTGAAGTCGCGTTTGCCGCGCTGCATGGCGTAGGTGACGATCCCGAACAGCATGAAGAACGCCGCGCCCATCAGCACCGAGCTGATGATGGAGAACGTCCCGCCGGCGGGCGTGAAAAAGGACAGCATGACGCCGACGAACAGGCCGAACCACATGCCGCTCAGGGCACCGGAGAGCGCCACCCGCGGGTAGCTGAGGCGGCCCGTCACGCGCTCCACCATCTTGAGGTCGTTCCCCACGATGGACACCAGGTGCACCGGGAACTGCTGGTCAGCGAGGTAGTCAACGGCCTTCTGGGCGTCCAGGTAAGAGGTATACGAGCCGACGGTGTCCCCGGTGGGGACAGTCTTCGACTCGTCCGAGCCGTTGGGCGCAGCCTTCGGAGCACCAAAAATGTTAGCCATACCCCCATTCTTGCCCATAAGGATGGGTGAAAGCTGAAAATTCAGCTAAAAGAGAGCAGACTCGGTAGCCTGTAGAGGTGAGCACGAATCCTACCCGCGTCTTTGTTGCGCGCCTCCTGGGACTGGACGTCTTCGACCCTCTGGGCGACCGTCTGGGACGGTTGCGTGACGTTGTCGTGCTCTCCCGCGGAACCCGGGGCGCCCCGCACGTGGTGGGCATCGTCGTCGAGGTTCCCGGCAAGAAGCGCGTGTTCGTCCCGATGACCCGCATCACCTCCATCGACCAGACACAGATCATCTGCACCGGGTTGGTCAACCTGCGGCGCTTCGAACAGCGCGGCGCCGAGACCCTGGTGGTGGCCGAGATGTTCGACCGCCGGGTCACCCTCACTGACGGCAGCGGCGACGCCACCATCGAGGACATCGCCATGGACCAGCACCGCTCGGGCGACTGGTTCGTGAGCAAGCTGTTCGTCCGGCGCGGACATTCCCTGGCGCCCCTGAGCAGGCTGCGCCGCAACGAAACGATGATCATCGACTGGGCCGACGCGCACCAGGGAGCAAAGACAGAACCGCAGGCAGCCACCCAGTTCGTGGCGAACCACGAGGACCTCAAGCCCGCGGACTTCGCCGAGGCGCTGCAGGAAATGAGCGACAAGCGGCGTTTCGAAGTGGCCAGCGAGCTGCAGGATGAGCGGCTCGCGGACGTCCTGCAGGAGCTGCCCGAGGACGACCAGGTGGAAATCCTCTCCGCCCTCGACGTCCAGCGGGCCGCTGACGTCCTGGAGGAGATGGACCCAGACGATGCCGCCGACCTCCTCGGCGAGCTCCCGTCCGCCCAGGCGGAGGAACTTCTTCAGCTGATGGAGCCCGAGGGCGCCGAGGACGTCCGGCGCCTCCTCGAATACGACGAGGACACCGCCGGCGGCCTCATGACCCCCGTGCCCGTGATCCTGCCGCCTGAAGCCACAGTCGCGGAGGCCCTCGCCCACGTCCGGCGCGAGGAGCTCTCCCCTGCCCTCGCCTCGTCCATCTTCATCGCCCGTCCTCCGCTGGAAACGCCCACCGGCCGGTTCCTTGGCGTGGTGCACATCCAGCAACTGCTGCGCTTCCCGCCGTTCGAGTCGCTGGGCAACCTCGTGGACAAGAACCTGGAGCCGCTCTCGGACCTGGCCCACATCAGCGAAGTGGCCCGCACACTCGCCACGTACAACCTGAACTCGCTGCCGGTGGTCAACCAGGCCGGCCGTCTGGTGGGCGCAGTGACAGTGGACGACGTCCTGGACCATCTGCTGCCCGATGACTGGCGGGCTAACGACGGCGAGGCCCCGGTCAGGAAGCTTGGTGGCCGCATTGGCTGAGAACACGGCAAAGGGAACCCGCCCGGGCGGAAAGCCGGCAACCCAGGGAAGCCTGGACACGCCGCTGAGCGGCCGCCAGAGAATCCTCCCCAAGTTTTCGCCGAACCCCGACGCGTTCGGCCACGCGACGGAGGGCTTCGCCCGTTTCATGGGCACGCCGCAGTTCCTGCTCTACATGACCGTGTTCTGTGTATTCTGGCTGGCCTGGAATACCTTCGCCCCGACGGCCTGGCAGTTCGACAGGGTCGAACTCGGGTTTACGCTCCTGACGCTGATGCTGTCGCTGCAGGCGTCCTACGCCGCGCCGCTGCTGCTGCTCGCCCAGAACCGCCAGGACGACCGGGACCGCGTGTCCCTGCAGCAGGACCGCCAGCGGGCAGAGCGCAACCTCTCAGACACCGAATACCTCACCCGGGAACTGGCCTCGTTGCGGATCGCGCTGCGTGAAGTCGCCACCCGTGACTACGTCCGGGCGGAACTGCGCAGCCTCCTGGAGGACCTGCTGGAGGCCCAGGAGGAGCTCCGCACGCACGAGCCGTCGGGGCCAGGAAGCCATGAATCGCCGCGCGAACTGGTCCGGGAAAAGCTGAAGGAGAAGCGGGACAAGCAACGCAATCCCCGCACGCAGCAGATCCCCAAGGTCAAGTCTGAAAAAACGCGCGGCCGGGCAGCCCACCGACCCACTTCTCCCGAAAGCTGAGCACCACGGCATGAGCACCACCCTCATTCAGGCAGTCAACGCTGCCCTGGCAACCGTCATCGACCCCGAACTCCGGCGCCCCATCACCGAACTGGGCATGGTGGACTCCGTGGAAATCTCCGACGACGGGACCGTCCGCCTGGCGGTGCTGCTCACCATTGCCGGCTGCCCGCTCCGCGACACGATCACGAGGGACTCCGAGGCGGCGCTGCTGGACGTACCCGGCGTGACCGCCGTCGAGGTGGTCCTGAACGTCATGACGCAGGCGCAGCGCGACGCGCTGAAGGAACAGCTGCGCGGCCCCGGCGGCGAGCGGGGCATCCCGTTTAACCAGCCAGGATCCCTCACCAAGGTCTTTGCGGTGGCCAGCGGCAAGGGCGGCGTGGGAAAGTCCTCGGTGACCGTCAACCTCGCCTGTTCCCTCGCGGCACAGGGGCTGCGCGTGGGCATCGTGGATGCGGACGTGTATGGCTTCTCGGTGCCGGCCCTGATGGGGATCACCCAGGCGCCCACCCGCGTGGACGACATGATTCTCCCGCCGGTGGCCTACGGCGTGAAGGTCATTTCCATCGGCATGTTCGTCACCGGCAACCAGCCCGTGGCCTGGCGCGGCCCCATGCTGCACCGGGCCCTCGAGCAGTTCCTCACCGACGTCTACTTCGGCGACCTGGACGCGCTGTTCCTTGACCTCCCGCCGGGCACCGGCGACATTGCCATCTCGGTGGCACAGCTGCTGCCCAAGGCCGAGATCCTGGTGGTCACCACTCCGCAGGCCGCCGCGGCCGACGTCGCAGAGCGCGCCGGCGCCATCGCCACCCAGACCGGGCAGACAGTGGCCGGGGTCATCGAGAACATGTCGTTCCTGGAAATGCCCGACGGCGGCCGGATGGACCTGTTCGGCACCGGCGGCGGGGAGGTTCTCGCCGAAAGGCTCAGCGCATCGACCGGCACGGAGGTGCCGCTGCTGGGCCAGATTCCGCTGGACATTCTCCTGCGCGAAGGCGGCGACTCAGGCAATCCCATCGTGCTGGGCGGCCCGGACACGCCCGCGGCGGCTGCGCTGTCCGGCATCGCCGGGAAGCTCGCGGCCAGGCCGCGGGGACTGGCAGGGATGAAGCTGGACGTCCATCCCCGCTGATTGAGCCCGTGCGCGTCCGGCCCCGCTGAGTGAGCCTGGGGCCACGACCGCCGGGTTCCCTGGCCGGGGCCCACGCCGGCGAGGGACCCGGCCTGAGTTTGCGAAGGCTGGGAGCCGGTGGGGACTTGCGAGGTTAGGGGGCGGTTGGGGAGCGAAATCGAGGCTAGGTCGCCTCGGAGTCGAAAGGGGCCCGCTCCCCCACGCCCAGGCTTTCGATGTTGCGTGCCGGCCGTTCCTCGGTGTGGGAAGCTGCGGCCGATGCCGCGGCGGCTACTGCCGCCGGACCGCCGGCGCTGACCGGTTTGGTGTCGTCTTCGAGGAGCGCTTCCTTGATGATGCGCCGCGGATCGTACTGGCGGGGATCGTACTTCTTCCAGTCGACGTCATCGATGTCGATGCCGACTTCTTCCTTGATCTGTTCCCGCGCGCCGGAGGCCATCCGGCGCACTTCACGGACCAGGTTTGCCAGTTTCTGGGTGTATTCGGGCAGCCGCTGGGGGCCGATCACCAGAATGCCGATGAGCAGCAGAAGAATAAACTCCGGGCCGTTGATTCCAAACACTTTAGGAAGATTACCCTCTCCGGGGAGGCAGTGACGATTTCGGTCCGGCCAGCGCCCTCTGCGGGCATGCTGCAGGGACGCCGAAGCGTCTCAAAGCCCCAACTGGCGGGCTATCTTGCGGAGGCCGCGTTCAACCCGGTCGACGACCGTCTCCTGCGCAGCGGCACTGCCGCCGGCCGCGTCCGTCCCGGCGGCAAGGCCTGGGGCGGCAGCACTCCCAGCCCCCGCGAACATCGCCACAGCGTCGTCGGCCGAGGTGGCGGGCAGATCCGACACGTAGGTGAAGGTGCTCCGCGGCGTCTGGTAGATCGCGCTCCACGGCTGCCCCGCCTTGACCCAGACCTGGCCGTCCGCCGTCGTTCCCGGCAGGTCAGCGGCGACGTATCCGTCGCTTCCCGCCGGGTGGCCGGTCAGTGGGTTGATCGGCCAGGGCGCCGCCGGCGATCCTTGGTGCTGTTCCAGAATCCGTGCCGTGTGCTGCCCGTCCGTAAGGCGCAGTTCAACCGTGGGCCGGCCTGCCAGCATCGTGGTGCTGGCAGAAACAAGGTGGAAGCCCATGGCACGCAGTTCAGGGCAGGTCCAGCCGGAGGACCGCAGCGCGGCGAGGCGGCTGTCCGTTCCGGGGGAGTGCCCGGACTGGCCAAAGAGCGAGGCCGTGCCTGCGGCGTACTGTCTGGGTTCGCCCGCAACCGTGTAGGCTCCGGCGGCAACGGCGCCTGCCGCCACCACGGCCACCCCGCCGGCCAGCCCCGCCAGCTTCATCCGGCTGGGCCGGGAAACGGGGGCAGGCGCCATGGCCAGTTGCTGGGTGCGGAGCAGGAGCCGCGCTGTCAGTTCGTCACTGGCGGCCGGGACTGCGGCAGTACGGAGTCGCTCAATGTACTGGCGCTGCCGGTGCAGCGCGCTGGCGCATTCGGCGCACGCGCGGATATGGTCCGTTGTCTGCGGGTGCCGTCCGCCCGCAAGCGGCGGAAACCCTGTCCTCGTCCTGAGCCCCTCCAGCAAGCGATGTAGCTGACCCATGTCGCCGATCAGAGAACGCCGGCAATGCGGGGCATCTTCAGCCGCGGCTTGCGTGCCTGCTGCGGGCGCGGATCCCGGTGGGCAAGCTTTTCGCGCAGCATGGTCCGGCCGCGGTGAATGCGTGAACGCACCGTGCCCAGCTTCACGCCCAGGGCCTCGGCGACTTCGTCGTACGACAGCCCCTCCAGGTCGCACAGGACGACGGCGGCACGGAAGTCCGGCGGGAGTTCCTCGAGGGCGGCCTGGACGTCGAGGTCCAGGTTGTTGAGTTCGAAGCTTTGCTCGGGGCCGGGTTCCCGGCCGGGCAGCCGCGATTCAGCGTCCTCGGCGAGCGCGTCAAAGCGGATGCGGCTCTTGCGCCGTGCCTGGTCCAGGAACAGGTTGGTGGTGATCCGGTGCAGCCAGCCGTCCAGGGTTCCCGGCTTGAAGTTCTCCAGGGAACGAAAGACGCGGACGAACACCTCCTGGGTGAGGTCCTCGGCGTCGTATTTGTTACCGGTAAGCCGGTAGGCGAGACGGTACACCTTGGCGGAGTGGTTGGTGACCACTTCTTCCCACGTGGGCATGGCCCACTCGGCAGCTTGCTCTTCAGTTGCAGGGACAGGTGCCGCAACGGATGCTGACATCGTCCACTCCCCTCGTGGATGTAATAACGCCTGACGTGCTTTACATCATTGGTTCGGCGCCGATCACCACTTGGATGAGCGGATTATTATCATGTCAAAGTTGGCTGGGAATTTCCTGACTACCGGGCCCCCCTTTGCTAAAAGCGCAACTCCCGGCCGGAATTTCGTGCCGGGTTCCGGGGATTTTCTTCGCAATTCGCCGCACAGCGTGAGAGTATGCGCCATCACAGGCGTCCCGGCTGTCACTTGCCCCTCGGTCGCCGTCCAACCAAGTACGCTGTAAGAACATGCCCCCTGCCGCCCAGAAAGCGAAATCCATGAGCGCCGATAAGTCCACGAGCTGGTCCTATGCAGAAGATCTGCCTGCCGAGGATGAGGTCCTGCTGCGCGCCCGGGAACGTTCGTTCGAGCTTGGCGTGACACCCATCGGCCGTGGCGTTGGCGCCGTGCTGACTGTGCTGGCCGCCGCTTCCAAGGCGCAGACCGCCGTCGAGATCGGCACCGGCGCCGGGGTCTCGGGCGTCTGCCTGCTCCGCGGCCTCGGCCCGCAGGCCGTACTCACCACCATCGACGTGGACGTGGAGCACCTGAAGGCCGCGCGGGAGGCGTTCCAGGAGGCCGGCAGTCCGGCCAACCGCACCCGCACCATCTCTGGCCGCGCCGGCGATGTCCTGCCGAGGCTCACCGACGCCGCCTATGACCTCGTCTTCATCGATGGGGACAAGCCCAACTTTCCCCGCTACGTGGAGCAGGCCGTACGCCTGCTCAAGACCGGCGGCCTGCTGATCGTCAATGACGCCCTGGACAAGGACAGGGTGTCCAACCCGGCGGCCCGCGACGCAACCACCGTTGTGCTGCGCCAGGTGGGCAGGGCCGTGCGCGACGACGACCGGCTGGCTTCCGCCATGCTCCCCACCGGTGACGGGCTGCTGGTGGCGGTCAAGAAATAGGCTGGTCCGTAAAAGGCCGGCCAACACAGGCCCGCCAGGGATACGAAAAAGGCAGGGCCCGCAGCCTTCCGGCTGCGGGCCCTGCCTTTGTTCTTATTCGGTGACGCCGACGAGGCAGTCCTTGAGGTTGGCCGCCTCCGTGGCATTAAGTTCAACCACGAGCCGGCCCCCGCCTTCGAGCGGCACACGCATGATTAGGCTGCGGCCCTCCTTGGTTACTTCCATAGGGCCGTCGCCGGTGCGTGGTTTCATAGCCGCCATGAGGAATATCCCCTCCAGTAGTCCCAGGACCGAGCAGCCCGGCCGGGCTGAGTCCGCGTGGTCAAAACAAAGCCGCTCTGGCGGTCCTTTCGGCAGCCGCCCTCGGCTGAACAATCCGAATGCTTTTTGTCCTTGCTTATTACCTATTATCCTGTAATTACCCGTCTGTAGCTAATCGATGGACAATTCGTTCACGTGCGGATTCCTGCGCCCCTCGGCAGGCTGATCTGGGGAAACCCCGGCCCGTCACGGCGGATAGTCCCCTCCGCCCGGCAGCTGCGCCCACGCCCACAGCCACACGACCCAGACGATCTGCAGCAGGATGAACATGGTGATCACGGCGCCACGGTAGGCCCTGGATCGGGAAACGAGCGCGGCAGCCAGGGCAAGCGGAAACAGCGGCAGCAGCATGCGGAACGTGCTGGTCTGCGGATGCAGGAACACCACGAGGTATCCCATGTAGCAAAGGCACCACAGCCGGAGTTCCGTTCCCAGTCGGCGCACTGGCGGCGAGGCCATAAAGAGCCCGAACAGCGCCACGAAGACGAACGGTGCCACGAGCCCCAGCACGGGACCGAACAACAGGACGCCGGTGTCGAACCAGGGTTTGAAGGGCACAAGGTCGTGCCCGCGCCATACGGTTTCGGTCTTGGTGTAGGCGGCGATGTCGCCGGTGGCGGCCCATGCGATGACGGGCCAGGCGAGGGCGCCCGCGCCGCTGACGGCGGTCAGCCCGGCGAGGGACCACAGTTCGTTCCGGCTGTGGAGCTGGCTCGCCGTGGCGTCCAGCCTGTGGTTCCGTGCGGCGAGCCATGCCTCACCGGCGCGGTACAGGAACAGGAACCCGATGGTCGCTGCAAACGGAACACCCGTGGGCCGGGAAAGGCACATGGCCAGGACCACGGGAATGGCCCACAGGTAGTGCCGCCGGACCACCAGCAGCAGCGCCGCGGCCAGCAGCAGGAGGTTCAGGGATTCCGCGTACGGCACCTGGAGCACCGGCGAGACGGGGAAGGTGGAGAAGAACGCGGCGCCCCACAGGGCCGGCCAGTGGCCTGCCCGGGTGCGGAACAGCAGGTAGACCACCAGCGAGGCCGCCAGTCCGGCGAGCATCGCGATCAGGATGAGGGCGGCAGCGGGGCTGAGGCCGGCGGCAGCGGAGAGCATCCGCCCCAGCGTTGGAAACAGCGGATAGAAGGCCCAGGTGTTCTCCTGCACGTTGCCGGCTGCATCCACCGGCAGTTCGGTCGGGTACCCGCCGGTCATGACGGACTCGTACCAGCGCGCATCCCAGATGTTGATGAAGTTCCAGTAGTCGGGCTTGGCCGGGAACCAGGGGTTGAATCCCTGGTGCAGGGCGGCCGACATGAAGATGCAGGCACTGACCAGCCGCGCGGCCACGTACACCGCCGCCACCTGGGCCCACCACGGCCAGCGGACCAGGCGGCCGCCGAGCCGTGCCGCCGCGGTCCGGAACGCCGTGTCCAGCCGCGTGCCGTGATCCGACGGCGGGGGCTCGGCTGTTGCTGGCGGCACGGGGCCCGGAGGCACTGGCGAGCTCACGTCCGGTCCTCGGCGGCCGGCTGTTCGGCGGCCGTCAATTGCCCGGCACCGGCGCGCAGCTGCTCGCGGAGGCGCTCTATTTCGGCGTTCCTGGCGGCCAGCTGGTCCCGCAGGTCGTCCAGTACCTGGTCCACCTGGTCCATCCGGTACCCCCGAAGTCCCAACGCAAACCGGACATGGTCGATGTCGGCTGGTGTGGCGTCGTCGGGAAGCAGCACCGGAGGCAGCGACGGCACGGGTTCATCGAACCCGTCGTTGAAGCCGTCTCTGGCGAGAGGCGCACGGGCGCGTTTCCTCCGCAGCATGCCCGCCCCGAGGTCGGTCCCGATGAGGGCGGTGGCTCCAATCAGGACGATGGCGAGGAAAACGAGGAAGAAACTCACACCACCAATCGTGCCAGACGCAGCCCCGGCTGCCGCTTATCCGCGCAGCTGCCGCCCTGGCCGCCTGCCAGGGCTGGTGCTATTCGGGCCGCTGGTCGCCGTTGGTGGAGGGCGCCCGGACGTGGCCGTGGAGGACAAGGTTCACGGCCTCCTCCGGGGAGTCCACCACCTGGATGAGGTCCAGGTCCTTCGCCGAGACCATTCCCTCAGCCACCAGGGTTCCCTTGATCCATTCGATCATCGGCCCCCAGAAACCCGCGCCCAGCAGGACGATCGGGAACGAGGTCACCTTCTGCGTCTGCACCAGGACCATGGCCTCGAAGAGCTCGTCAAGGGTACCGAGGCCGCCGGGAAGAACGATGAAGCCCTGGGCGTACTTCACGAACATGGTCTTCCGCGCGAAGAAGTAGCGGAAGTTGATGCCGAGGTCCACCCACTGGTTCAGGCCCTGCTCGAAGGGCAGCTCGATGCCGAGGCCCACCGATACTCCGTTGCCTTCCACGGCTCCCCTGTTGGCGGCTTCCATCGAGCCGGGGCCGCCGCCGGTGATGACGGCCACGCCTGCTTCGGCGAGCTTGCGGCCCACCTCCACGCCCATGTCGTAGTACGCGCTGCCGGGCTTGGTGCGCGCTGAGCCGAATACGCTGACCGCCTGGCCCAGGTCGGAGAGCGCACCGAAGCCTTCGACGAACTCGCTCTGGATCCGCATGACGCGCCAGGGATCGGTATGGATGAAGTGGCCCGGGCCCTTGGTATCGAGCAGCCGCTGGTCCGACATTTCCACCGCGGCCTGCTTGCGGCGCAGCTCGAGGGGCCCTTTCCGGCGGGGCTGTACTGATTTTGACGGATCTGCGTTGATGCTCATCCCCCAAGGCTAACCTGCTGACCAGCAGGTATCTCTTGAATTACGATCAACCGGAAGTTGGAGTGATTGCGGTCATAACCGAGCAATGTTCGCTAGATTCTTTCTTATGACTACTCAACTGCCAGGCGACGCACTCGTCTCCCTGAATGCCGTTAACAAGCATTACGGTCAGCTCCACGTTCTGAAGGACATCAATCTCCAGGTCCGCAAGGGCGAGGTGGTTGTGGTCATCGGCCCCTCAGGCTCGGGCAAGTCCACCCTGTGCCGGGCCATCAACCGGCTTGAAACCATCGACGACGGCGATATCGCCATCGATGGCAAGCAGCTGCCCGCGGAAGGCAAGGAGCTCGCCCGGCTCCGGGCCGACGTCGGCATGGTGTTCCAGTCCTTCAACCTGTTCGCGCACAAGACAATCCTGGAAAACGTGACTCTGGGCCCCATCAAGGTCAAGGGCATGTCCAAGGCGGAGGCGGACAAGGAGGCCATGGCCCTGCTGGAGCGGGTGGGTGTGGGCCACCAGGCACCCAAGCTGCCGGCGCAGCTCTCCGGCGGCCAGCAACAGCGTGTGGCCATCGCAAGGGCCCTCGCCATGAAGCCCAAGGTCATGCTGTTCGACGAGCCCACTTCGGCGCTCGATCCGGAAATGATCAACGAGGTCCTGGACGTCATGATCCAGCTGGCCAAGGAGGGCATGACCATGATCGTGGTCACCCACGAGATGGGCTTCGCCCGCAAAGCCGCCGACCGTGTCGTGTTCATGGCGGACGGACAGATCGTGGAGGACGCCACTCCCGAGGAGTTCTTTACCAATCCCCAGAGCAGCCGCGCCAAGGACTTCCTGTCCAAGCTCCTCACGCACTGACAACCAATCCAGCAGTCCCCACCAACTTCAAGACCACCCGATTTCGCACCCAGGCCGTCACCGGCGGCCGCCCAATGAAAGGAATGTCATGAAGGCATTTTTGACCCGAAGGAAATCCCTTCTGGCAGCAGCATCCGCAGCCCTCGCTCTGACCCTGAGCGCTTGCGGCGGCGGCGGCACCGGGACCGGTTCCAACCCCACTCCGGTCGAGAAGCCGAGTTTTGCTGCAGGTTCGACCATGGAAAAGCTCGCCTCCGCCGGCAAGGTGACCATCGGAACCAAGTTCGACCAGCCGCTGTTCGGCCAGAAGGGCCTGGACGGCAAGCCTGTCGGTTTCGACGTCGAAATCGGCAAGCTGCTCGCCGCCAAGCTGGGCATCGCCGCGGACAAGATCGAGTGGGTCGAGACTGTTTCGGCCAACCGCGAGCAGTTCATCAAGCAGGGCAAGGTGGACCTGATCGTGGCCACCTACACCATCAATGACAAGCGCAAGACCGAGGTCGCCTTCGCCGGCCCATACTACGAAGCCGGCCAGGCGCTCATGGTGAACAAGGACAATACGTCCATCACCAAGCCCGAGGACGTCAAGGGCAAGAACGTCTGCTCTGTGACGGGATCCACCCCGGCCTCCACCATCGTGGAAAAGTACGGCGCAGTCCTGGTGCCGGCCGCCACCTACTCGGCCTGCCTCGAACCGCTCCGCAACAAGCAGGTTGAAGCGGTGACCACCGACAACGTCATCCTGGCAGGCTTCGTCAACAAGGAGCCGGACGCGTTCAAGCTGGCATCCGACGAAACCTTCACCAAGGAGCCCTACGGCATCGGCGTGAAGAAGGACGACACCGAGTTCCGCAACTGGATCAACGACCAGCTTGAGGCCTTCGCCAAGGACGGCTCCTACAAGAAGGCCTGGGAGGACACCGCAGGCGCGGTCATCAAGACGGCACCGGAACTTCCGGCCATCGACCGCTACTAGAACGATCGTGGCGGTTACCGGCGGCTGTGCATGCCATAGCCTGCCGGTAACCGTCGCTTCCGTTTTCCGCACATTCCCCTGAACGCAGCTAAAGGATCCTATGGACGTCATCATTGAAAGCCTCCCCCAATACTGGGACGGCTTTCTCAGAACCCTGTTCCTGGCCGCCGTTTCCGGCATCATCGCACTGGTTGTGGGCACCCTGCTGGCCGCCGCCCGGGTCTCCCCCGTTGCCGCCCTCCGGGGCTTCAGCATGGCCTATGTGGAGGTGGTGCGTAACACCCCGCTGACCATCGCGTTCTTTTTCGCGGCGGTGGTCCTGCCCCGCCTCGGTGTGACCTTCCAGCAGTTCGAAATCGCGGCGATCATTGCCCTCAGCGCCTACACGTCCGCATTTATCGCTGAGGCGGTCCGCTCCGGCGTCAACAGTGTTCCCGTCGGCCAGGCCGAGGCAGCCCGCAGCATCGGCATGAAGTTTGGCCAGGTTCTGTCGCTGATCATCCTGCCGCAGGCCCTCCGCACCGTGGTTCCGCCCCTGATCAACATCCTCATCGCGCTCGTCAAGAACTCCTCCGTGGCCGGTGCCTTCTTCGTGCTGGAGCTGTTCGGCTACGGCAAGCAGCTGGCCAACGATCATGGCGATGCCGTCATGTGGGTCCTGGTGGGCGTGGCCTTCTTCTATCTCCTGATCACCGTGCCGTTGGGCTACCTTGCCCACCAGGTCGAACGAAAGGTGGCGATCGCCCGATGACTTCGGTTCTCTATGACGTTCCGGGGCCCAAGGCCCGCCGTGTCTCGCTGATCGGCTCCGTGATCGGCGTCGTGCTGATCGCCGCCCTGCTGGCCTGGGCCATCATGACCCTGGGCCAGCAGGGGATCTTCCAGGCGCAGCGCTGGGCGATCTTCGGCCAGGCTGATGTCTGGACACTCCTCGCCAACGGCATCAGTGCGACGCTGAGCGCGGCGGCAATAGCAGCTGTCATTGCCTTTCCGCTGGGACTTCTGCTGTGCCTGATGCGCATCTCCGATGTGGCCTGGATCCGGGTCCCGACCAGGATCGTGCTCGAGTTCCTGCGCGGCATGCCCGTGGTCCTGATGATGCTGTTCGTGCTGCTGGTCTTTGCCACCAGCTCGTTCATCGCCGTGGTGGCCGGCTTGGTCCTCTACAACGCCGCGATCTTCGCGGAGATCATCCGGGCAGGCATCCAGTCCCTCCCCCGCGGGCAGCGCGAAGCAGGTTTGGCGATCGGCCTGACCAGCTTCCAGTCCCGGCTGACCATCGAACTGCCGCAGGCGGTCCGCCGCATGCTGCCCTCCCTCGTGGCGCAGCTGGTGGTCCTGCTGAAGGACACGTCGCTGGGCTACATCGTGGCTTACGGCGAGCTGCTGCGTGCGGTACAGGTGATGGCCGACTTCCTGGGCCCGCAGTTCCTGTTCCCGGTCTTCTTCGTGGCAGCGGCCATCTACATCGCCATCAACCTGGCAGTGTCCCGGCTGGCCATCTGGATTGAGCGGCGCGGGTCCAAGAAGGCCGCCGGCGGAGTGGCGAAGGCCCCCACCGCCGGAGTCTCCACCGTGGTGAAATAAACAGCTGGCATTTACAAGCGAAGGGGTCCGCAGCCATCCGGCTGCGGACCCCTTCGTGTTTATCTGCCAGTACCCAGGACAGCAGGCTCAGGACAGCCACGTCTGCAGTGCCCGCAGGCAGGTGCGGATGGCTTCGGCCTCCACGTGCTCGTTGTCCTTGTGCGCCAGGAGCGCGTCGCCGGGCCCGAAGTTCACCGCCGGGATGCCCAGTTCGCTGAAGCGGGCGACGTCGGTCCAGCCGTATTTGGGTTTGGGCTCGCCGCCCACGGCGGCAACGAAGGACGCGGCGGCAGGGTGGTTCAGTCCTGGCCGCGCGCCGGCGGCGCTGTCCGTGCGGACCACGTCGAACCCGTCCAGCAGCGCGCGCACGTGCTCTTCGGCCTGATCGGGGGTCTTGTCCGGGGCGAATCGGTAGTTGATCTCCACGACGCAGCGATCCGGGATGACGTTGCCCGCGGTGCCGCCGTGGATCTTCACCGCATTCAGGCTCTCGCGGTAGTCCAGGCCGTCCACGGTCACGGTCTGCGGGCTGTACGCCGCGAGCCGTTCCAGGATGGGCGCGGCGGCGTGGATCGCGTTGCGGCCCATCCAGGCCCGGGCCGAGTGTGCAGCCTCGCCGGCGGTGGTGGCGTGGAACCGCATGGTGCCGTTGCAGCCGCCCTCCACGGTGCCGTCGGTCGGTTCGAGGAGGATGGCGAAGTCGCCGCCGAGGAGCCCGCCGTGGTTCCGCACCAGCCGGCCCAGCCCGCTTTTGACGGCTTCCACCTCCTCATGGTCGTAAAACACAAAGGTGACGTCCTTGTTCGGTTCCGCCCCGCCGTCGAACATGGAAGCCGCCAGTGCAAGCTGGACGGCAACGCCGCCCTTCATGTCCGTGGCCCCGCGGCCGTACAGGACTCCGACGCCGGGAACGCCGGACGGCCAGGTGGACGGCACCGTTCCCAGCGAGCCTTCCGTGACCGGCAGCGGCACCGTGTCCAGGTGGCCTGCCAGAATGACCCGCTCGCTCCGGCCGAGATTGGTCCGGGCGATGATGGAGTCGCCGTCACGTACCAGTTCGAGGCCGGGCAGCTGGCGGAGTGCGGACTCGACGGCATCGGCCAGCTCGCGCTCATTCCCGGAGACGCTGTTGATGTCGATCAGCGCGGAAGTCAGCAGTGCCACATCCTGGCGCAGGTCAAGGGTTACGGGGGCTGTTTCGGCAATCACCATCCCACTGTATCCCGCGCCTGCCCGTCCCAACTGGGTGGCAGCTGAGGGCGTTCCCAGCGCCGGGAACGCCCTCAAATGCGACTCAGATACGCGCGGACCGGTTTCAGTGCGCGCACCTCGTCTCGATAGACTTGGCGCATGACTGAAACCGCTTCTTCCGCCGTGCCCGCTGCCCAGACACTGTCCGACGAATCCCGTTCGGCCTATGGATTCGGCGTAGCCACCATCGCCACGCGGAACGGCGAAGCCACCGTGCTGGACGCCTGGTTCCCCGCCCCCGCCCTCGGTGTGGCCGCCGAAAGCCTCCGCGCCGTGGAAAACGCCGACGAAACCCTGACGGACATCGCGGCCGCCGGCACTGACGCCGACCGCGGCACCGAGCAGAAGGTGGTGTTCGTCCAGATCAACCTGGACGAGGCCCCGTCCGACACCGCCGACGCCTACCTGCGCCTGCACCTCCTCTCGCACCGCCTGGTCCAGCCCAACAGCATCAACCTTGACGGCATCTTCGGCAAGCTCCCCAACGTCGTCTGGACCAACTTCGGCCCGTGCGCCGTGGACGGGTTCGAACTGACCCGCGCCAAGCTGCGCAAGCGCGGCGCCGTCACCGTCTACGGGGTGGACAAGTTCCCCCGCATGGTGGACTACGTCGTCCCGGCGGGCGTCCGCATTGCCGACGCCGACCGCGTGCGCCTGGGCGCCCACCTCGCCGAGGGCACCACCGTCATGCACGAGGGCTTCGTGAACTTCAATGCCGGCACGCTGGGGACCTCCATGGTTGAGGGCCGCATTTCCGCCGGCGTGGTGGCCGGCGACGGTACCGACGTCGGCGGCGGCGCCTCGATCATGGGCACCCTTTCCGGCGGCGGCAAGGAGAAGGTATCCCTGGGCCAGCGCGTCCTGCTGGGCGCCAACTCCGGCGTCGGCATCAGCATCGGGGACGACTCCGTGGTTGAGGCAGGGCTGTACGTCACGGCCGGCACCCGCGTCCGCGTTGCCGGACCCAAGGATGCCGACGGCGAGGACACCAGCAAGATCGTCAAGGCCGTGGAGCTGTCCGGCGTGCCCAACCTGCTCTTCCGCCGCAACTCCACCACCGGTGAAGTTGAAGTCCTGCCCCGCCAGGGCCAGACCGTGGAACTGAACGACGCGCTGCACGCCAACTGACCGCACGCCAACTGACCGTGAGGACATAGCCGGCACGCCACCCAAAGGCGTGCCGGCAGATTGCTGGAGTACCAACGTGACACGCAGACGCAGGCTGCGCGGGGCTGCCATCACCGGCCTCTCCCTCGTCCTGGTCGCGGGCGGCATCTACACCGTGGCCACCTTGCTGCAGCGCTCCGAACAGCTCATCACGGAGGAGTGCACGGCCGCCGTCGGCGCACAGCGGGCCGACCTCGCCACCGACCAGGCTGCGAACGCGGCGCTGATCACGGCTGTCTCGGTGCGCCGCGGACTCCCGCCGCGGGCAGCCAGCATCGCCCTGGCCACCGCCATGCAGGAATCCAAGCTCCGGAACATCGGCCACGGCGACCTGGCCGGACCGGACTCCAGGGGGCTCTTCCAGCAGCGCCCGTCCCAGGGCTGGGGCACCCAGGACCAGGTGATGGACCCGATCTATGCCACCAACGCCTTTTACGATGCCCTCGTGAAGGTGCCCGGCTATGCCACGCTGGAGATCACCGACGCCGCCCAGCGGGTCCAGCGCTCCGCCTACCCGGCGGCCTACGCCGAGCACGAGGCGATGGGACGGTCTTTCGCCTCGGCGCTGACGGGCGAGTCCCCGGCTGCCCTGGACTGCACGCTCCGCTCACCGGACACTGCCGGCGACCCCGCCGCCCTGCTCGTTGAGCTGGAAGCCTCCTACGGAAACATCCCGACGACGGTGACCGGCCAGACGCTGGAGGTCGATGTCACCGACAGCTTTGCCTGGTCCGTGGCCCACTGGGCAGTGGCGAACGCCAAAGAGTTCTCGGTGGAACGCGTCGACGTGGACGGAAAGCGTTGGGACAGGAAGTCGCGTAACGGATGGCAGGATGCACCGGACGCCGGCGCCCGGGTGGCCATCACGCTTGCAGCCGGCGGGTCCTGAATCTGACGGCCTGGCGCTCGAGCTCTAGACGAGGATCTCCACAACGGGCTGCACGTAGCTGCGGAACACCTCGGGCTGGGACAGCAGCTCGTGGCTCATGATGATCTTGTCCGGCTCCAGGTACCACGCCCGCTGCTCATCCAGCGGCAGCTCGATGATGGTCAGCGCAAAGTCCCGTGAGTCCCGGCCCACCTCCAGGAGCCGGTCCTCCACGATGTCCTCGAGCAGATGCGCGGAGCCCCCGGCCACCCGTTCGGCCTCCAGTTCGGCGTACTCCGCACGCCGCTCCCTGGCCCAGGTCAGGGCTGCCCCGAAGTGCGCCTGCAGGACCTTGCGCAGCGCCGGCGAGTTGGCGAAGGACCGGAACCCCGGGGGCGACAGTTCAGGGGACATCTGCGGGTGTGCCTTGAGGAGCTGCTGCCACCAGGCTTCCCACTCCGTTTTCAGGGCGCTGATGCCGCCCACTTCGGCGGTGAGGTGGTGATGGTCAACATGGCGGACCTTCGGTGCGGCATGCGAAAGCGCCGGAAAGCCCGCGCCATCGAGCCCGGCAACATCACGTATATAAAGGGCAATGAGCATGGGCCCCGACGTGTCCATAGTGATTCGCCAGCCTGGACCGCCTGTGTGCTGCATGCGTATGCCTCCTTGGCATCTTGTTTTCCACCCCGTTGCGCCGGCAACCCGTTCTCCGGCTTTCAGTCTATTCCCCCAGCCCGGGGAGGTTAATGGCTGGCACCGACCCTCCTGCGAAGCCCCTCGATGTGGGATTCGAGCACGTCGCGGCACATTTCCGGGGACATCCATCCCGGCTGCAGCAGGGCGTGCATAGCCAGCCCGTCCAGGGTCGCCAGCAGGTGTTCGGCGGCCGTCACCAGCTGCGGCCCGGCATCGGCCCCGGCGGGATCGTCCTCGTGCAGGAGCCGGGTGATCACCTGGCCGACGACGGCGGCCACGGCCCGGTGGCTCCTGTCCGCCTCGGCCGCCAGGAATGGCCGGATCCTCGCCGCGTTCCTGAACGCCAGCCAGGCGCACGCGTCCAGGGCACGTTCTTCGTCCAGGGGCAGGAATTCGCCCAGGAGTGTTAAAACCGCCCGGCTCGTGTCCGGGTCATCGGCTCCGGGCCCGAGCCCGGCAATTGCTTTGTTGAGGCGGGTCAGGAGCCTGTCTGAAACCGCCGTAAACGAGTAGGCCAGCAGGTCATCGCTGCTGTCGAAGTAGTGCCGCACGGAGCCCACCGCAAGGCCGGCTTCGTCCGCGACTTCCCGCAGCGACGCGCGTTCCAGGCCGTCCGTGGCGATGATCCTGCACACGGCGCCAACGATCTCCTGCCGGCGCTGCGCGGCGTCCACGATTTTCGGCACTCTTGTTTTTAGCACGGGTGTGCTCCGAAACCGCGGCGGCGCGCTGCCGCCCCATGCGCTGCCCTTAACGCCGACGGCAGCCGCCCACCGGGAAGGTGGACAGCCGCCGTCGTGGTTTGGGAGCCGGTGGGGATTAGCGGGCGGGGTACTGCCGCTCGGGCTCTCCTGTGTAGAGCTGCCGCGGACGGCCGATCTTGGTATTGGGATCGTTGATCATTTCGCGCCACTGGGCAATCCAGCCCGGCAGGCGGCCGATGGCGAACAGCACGGTGAACATCTTCTCCGGGAAGCCCATGGCCTTGTAGATCAGGCCGGTGTAGAAGTCCACGTTCGGGTACAGCTTGCGCTGGATGAAGTAGTCGTCGCCGAGGGCCTTCTCCTCCAGCCGCATGGCGATGTCCAGGAGCTCGTCGTGGCCGCCGAGCTTGCTGAGGACCTCGTGCGCGGTGGCCTTGATGATCTTGGCGCGGGGGTCGTAGTTCTTGTAGACCCGGTGGCCGAAGCCCATGAGCCGGACGCCGTCCTCCTTGTTCTTGACCTTCTCCATGTAGTCCTCGGGCTTGACGCCGTCGGCCTGGATCTGGCGGAGCATCTTCAGCACAGCCTCGTTGGCGCCGCCGTGGGCGGGGCCGAAGAGGGCGTTGATGCCTGCAGACACGGACGCGAAGAGGTTGGCGTTGGAGGAGCCCACCAGGCGCACCGTGGAGGTGGAGCAGTTCTGCTCGTGGTCCGCGTGCAGGATGAGGAGCAGGTCGAGGGCCTTGACCACTACCGGGTCCAGCTCGTACTGCTCGGCCGGCAGTCCGAAGCTCAGGCGCAGGAAGTTCTCCACGAGGTTCATGGAGTTGTCCGGATACAGCATCGGCTGCCCGATCGACTTCTTGTGCGCGTAGGCCGCAATGACCGGCAGCTTCGCCATGAGGCGGATGGTGGAAACCTCCACCTGCTCGTCATTGAACGGGTCCAGCGAGTCCTGGTAGAACGTGGACAGCGCGGACACAGCCGAGGACAGCACGGGCATCGGGTGCGCGTCGCGGGGGAAGCCGCCGAAGAAGCCCTTGAGCTCCTCGTGCAGCAGGGTGTGGCGGCGGATCTTCTGGTCGAAGTCCTCCAGCTCGGTCGGCGTCGGGAGGTTGCCGTAGATCAGCAGGTACGAGACTTCGAGGAAGCTGGAGTGCTGGGCCAGCTGCTCGATCGGGTAGCCGCGGTACCGCAGGATGCCTGCGTCGCCGTCGATGTAGGTGATGGCCGACGTCGTGGCGGCCGTGTTCATGAAGCCGGGGTCAAAGGCAACGGCGCCGGTCTGCTTCAGTAGCTTGGAAACGTCGTAGCCTTCGTTTCCCTCAACAACCTTGATGCGCGGGAGCTCGAGCTCGCCGCCTGCGTGGCGCAGGGTTGCGCTGGTGGTCTCAGTCATGGAGTCCCCTTCATGAGGCGTCTGGCCTCTCTAGAAAGCTTGATCCAACATCAGGTGGGCCGCGTGGGGTCCCGCCCCAGACGGGAATTCCAACGGCCTTGCCGCCTTCTTGTAGAAAGCCACCATTGATAGTCAGTTAAAAAACTACCGCCACTTGCAGGTTGCCACTAATCCGGGAGCGCCAAATTATCCCCAAAACAGACAAGTTGTGGCGCGAGTCACACCATTGTTACGGCGCCCGGAGGGTTAAAAGTCGCCCCGGCGGGGGCGGCCATGACGACGCCGGCGCAACGCCCGGGGACCGGGCCTAGGCCAGGCGGTCCACCGCGGCGTCGATCCGTTCGTCGGTTCCGGTGAGGGCCACGCGCACATAGCCGTGCCCCGCGTCGCCGTAAAACACGCCCGGACCCACCACGATTCCCCGTTCGGCGAGGCGGGCCACGGTGTCCCAGGTGGCTTCGCCCGCGGTGCACCACAGATACAGGCCGGCAGCCGACTGGTGCAGTGTCAGACCGAAGGACTCGAGCGCCGGCAGGAGCCGCTCCCGCCGTGCGCGGTACAGGTCCTTCTGCGCCAGGACGTGCGTGTTGTCGCCCAGGGCCACCCGCATGGCTTCCTGCACCGGGTACGGCACGATCATGCCGGCGTGCTTACGGCTGTTGACGAGGTTGGCCATCAGGGCCGCATCCCCGGCGACGAAGGCCGCCCGGTAGCCGGCCAGGTTGGACTGCTTGCTCAGCGAGTACACGGCGAGGAGCCCGTCGTGGGAAGCACCGGCGACGCGCGGATCGAGGATGCTCGGAACCGCTTGCCCGCCGCGCTGCAGGTCCCACTCCCCCCAGCCAAGCTCGGCATAGCACTCGTCGGACGCCACCAGCGCGCCGATTTCGCGGGCCTGGTCCACAATCTTCTTCAGGGATGCGGCGTCCCGGACGCTGCCGGTGGGGTTGCCCGGGGAGTTGACCCAGACCAGGCGGACCTTGGCCCGGGTGGCCGCGTCCAGTTCGTCGAGGTCATCGGCCGCCACCGCCGTAGCCCCGGCGAATGTGGCCCCGATGTCGTAAGTCGGGTAGGCGACGGTAGGCCTGACGACGACGTCGCCCGGCTTGAGGCCCAGCAGGAACGGCAGCCACGCCACGAGTTCCTTGGAACCCACGGTCGGCATGACGGCGCGGGGATCGAGCCCTTCCACTCCGCGGCGGCGGGCGAACCACCCGGCGATGGCCTCCCGTAGCGCGGGGGTGCCATGGACGGTGGGGTAACCGGGCGCATCCGCGGCGGCCTTAAGGGCGTCCTGAATGACCGGCGGCGTCGGGTCCACGGGCGTGCCGATGGACAGGTTCACCGCACCACCGGGGTGTTCAGCCGCTTTGGCGAGGTACGGCGCCATCGCTTCCCACGGGTAGTCGGGCAGGCTAAGGCCGAAACTGCGCACAGCTGTAGTCACGAAAGGGTCCGCCTCAGTGGTCCTGGTTCTGCGGCGGGAGCGCTGCAATCATCGGGTGGTCCTTGCCGGTGTTGCCCACCTTGGCAGCGCCGCCCGGGGAGCCGAGGTCGTCAAAGAACTCGACGTTCGCCTTGTAGTAGTCGGCCCATTCCTCAGGGGTGTCATCCTCGTAGTAGATGGCTTCCACCGGGCAGACGGGCTCGCAGGCGCCGCAGTCGACGCACTCATCGGGATGGATATAGAGGGAGCGTTCGCCTTCGTAGATGCAATCGACGGGGCACTCCTCAATGCATGCCTTGTCCTTAACATCTACACACGGCTGCGCGATTACGTACGTCACGTCCCTTGCCTCTCCACGTTGATTCCCGGCGGCTGGCCGGTTGCTGCATCCGGCCTGCATGCCGGGCTGTCCACTTCAGAGCCTATTATCTCCCAGGCCCGTCCCGCGAACGAAGCGGGCGCGTCACACTCCCGACGCGTCTTACGATGGACAGGTGAGTCCGACACCATCAACACCCCGGCAGTTCCTGGCCACGGCCCCGGCCGGAACACGCGTGGTGGTGCGCTACAGGATCGACGGCGGCTTCACGGACGCACTGGGAGACCTCCTGGAGTGCGGCGAAAGTGAGTGCACCGTGCGGACCCGGAGTTCCGACGTCGGCATCCCCCTTGACAGGGTGGTGGCCGCCAAACAGGTGCCGCCGGCACCTCCGCGCCGTGGTTCACGGCGGACGCCGCCGGCCGCGAACTGACGCCGGCCCTGCTAGGCCCTGTCCTTTTCCTCCGGCGCACTGTCATCAAACGCCCCATCATCCGCGGCACCGTACTCCAGCACCTCGTCCGGAAGAGTGCGCATCCTTCGCAACGGCGAGAACAGGACCGGGGCGGTAGCCAGGAAGCTGCCGGCCGCCCCGATCAGCATGGTGGGCACCAGGCCAAGGTGTTCGCCCAGGTAGCCCGATGCCAAGGCCGCCAGCGGCATCACGCCCCACACCGCAAACCGGATGGAGGCGTTCATGCGGCCCAGCAGCCGTGGCGGGCAAACCCGCTGGCGCATGGTGAGCTGCATGATGTTGTACACCAGGATGCTGAAGCCAAACCCGAACTCCGAGATGAGCAGCAGGGCCAGTGCGACACCCGGCTCGGAAACGACGCCCGCGAACGGCACCAGCACCAGAAAGACCGAACTGACCAGGGCACACACGGGAATCACGGTGCCTTCGCCAATCCGGGCGGCAAGCCGCGGCGCGGCCACTGCGCCCAGCAGCCCGCCTGCGGCGCCCACGGTCATGATCAGGCCCATGCCCTGCGGCCCCAGCCCGAGGTTGCGCAGCACCAGCAGCGGCATCAGCGTGTACATCAGCATGCCGGAAAAGTTCATGCCGCCGGTGCAGGCCGCAATGCGGCTGATGAGCGGATGCCGGACAACAAACGAGAGGCCTTCCCGTATCTCGACCGGAAGGGGGCGCCGTGCGGCCGCCGGCGCACGCGCTTCTGAGTCGCGGGTACGGGCAAGGAACACCGCGGAGAGCAGGTAACCCGCGGCCTCACCCACGAAAAGCACGGGAGCCGACACGACCGCCAGCAGCGCACCGCCCGCAGCGGGTCCGCCGATTCGTGCTACCTGGGCCGTCGCCTCAAGCTTTGAGTTGGCCTCCCTCACCTGCGGGGACGCCACCAGGACCGGCACGTAACTCTGGTAGGCGACGTCGAAGAACACCGTTGCCGTTCCCACGATCCCCGCGACCAGAGAAAGATGCCAGATTTCCAGGCCGCCGCTCCACCACAGGACCGGCACCGCGGCCATGGCGGCCATCCGCAGCAGATCGGCAGCGATCATGGTCCTGCGCTTCAGCCACCGGTCCACCCATGCCCCGGCCGGCAGCCCGACCGCCAGGAACGCCGCAAGGCCTGCGGCGTTCAGCAAGCCCACCTCGAATTCCGAGGCGTGGAGCATGATGACGGCCAGCACCGGCAACGCGAGCTGGCCCAGCTGCGCGCCGAACTGTCCCAAGGCCTGCCCGGCCCAGAAGGTGGAGAAGTTACGGTCCCGCCACAGGGATCCTGCCGTTGGCTCCGGGGCAGTGGGTTCGGCAGTCACGGCTTCAGTCTCGGCGGGCGATTGGCATATGTCAATCAGTTATTGCTCGTTACACTTGCGTCTATGAACCACCCGCCGGAAGGCGATGACGCGGACCTGGTGGCCAAGGGCCGCGCGCTGAGTTCGCCGCTGCGGCTGAGAATTCTTCGGCTGTGCCTGCACCAGTCGCGGACCAACAAGGAAATCTCGGAGCTGCTCGGCCTCAATCCAGCCTCCAGCCTGCACCACGTCCGCACCCTGGTGCGGACCGGATTCCTGCTGGCGGAGGAACGCCGGAAGGGCCGGCGCGGTGCCACGGAGGTGCCCTACATCGCCAGCCGCAAGTCGTGGAGCACGCCGGTGGACAACGTCGCGCCGATCCTCATCGAGACGTTCTTGCAGGAGACCAGGGATCTGCCGCCTGAGGACATCGAGGTGTGGCGGCTGGGCGTGAAGTTCAACGCCGCACGGCGGGAGGAAATGCTGGGCAAGCTCCGGGCCGTCGTCGAGGAGTACATGGCACTTCCCGCCGACGACGACGGCGAGGCCACCTCACTCATGATTGCCCACCACCGGGACCCGACGGCTGACTAGCGGCGCCATGCCGCCGGACCGCCGGTGGCGGTGCCGCCGGAGGACGGGTGGCTGTACCGCCGGAGGACGGGCGGCTGTACCGCCGGCACCAGGCCAGCATTCCGACGGTGACCACCACGGTCCCGTAGACCCAGATGCTTCCGGCCCAGTCCCCGGCGATCAGCCGCTTGCCGGACTCCATCCCTGACCACCAGCCGGCCAGGGCGTAACAGAGACCGCCGCACACCGCCGTCGGAATCAGTGTCCGGAACGCCGCCCCGAGGAACAACTGAAGTGACGCCAGGAGCAGCAGCGCCGCGACGGCCCCCAGCGGAAGCTCAGCGCCGGCGGCGAATTCCTGGCGGTGCAGCGCGGTTCCGGCGAAGGCAGCAAAAAGAGCTGCCGGCACGGCGGCGGCCAGGCCGCCTGCCATGCCGGCAGCTCTTCTGTTCACGCTGGCAGTTCCCTGCGGGAGGTGCCGTTATGCCTTGGCGCGGGCGCGGTTGGCCTTGGCACGCTCGTTGGAGTCGAGGATGACCTTGCGGATACGGATGTCCTCCGGCGTGACCTCGACGCACTCGTCTTCGCGGGCGAATTCGAGGGACTCTTCGAGGGTGAGCTCGCGCGGGGGTGTGAGGTTCTCGAAGCTGTCGGAGGAAGCCGCACGCATGTTGGTGAGCTTCTTTTCCTTCGTGATGTTGACGTCCATGTCGTCTGCGCGGGAGTTCTCGCCCACGATCATGCCTTCGTAGACCTCGGAGGTCGGCTTGACGAAGAAGGAACCGCGTTCCTGCAGGTTGATCATGGCGAACGGGGTCACCACGCCCGCACGGTCGGCCACCATGGAACCGTTGGTGCGGTATTCGATGGGACCGGCCCAGGGCTCATAGCCCTCGGCGATGGACGCGGCGATGCCGGCGCCGCGGGTGTCCGTGAGGAACTTGGTGCGGAAGCCGATCAGGCCACGGGCGGGAACGATGAACTCCATGCGGCACCAGCCGGTACCGTGGTTGGCCATGTTGGTCATGCGGCCCTTGCGCGCGGCCATGAGCTGGGTGACGGCGCCGAGGTATTCTTCGGGCACGTCGATGGTCATGTGTTCCATCGGCTCGTGGACCTTGCCGTCGATGGTCTTGGTGACCACCTGGGGCTTGCCGACGGTGAGCTCGAAGCCTTCACGCCGCATCTGCTCCACGAGGATGGCCAGCGCGAGCTCGCCACGGCCCTGGACTTCCCAGGCATCCGGACGCTCGGTGGGGAGAACCTTGATGGAGACGTTACCGATCAGTTCCTTGTCCAGGCGGTCCTTCACCTGGCGGGCCGTGACCTTGGCGCCCTTGACCTTGCCGGCCAGCGGGGAGGTGTTGATACCGATGGTCATCGAGATCGCGGGATCGTCAACGGTGATCAGGGGCAGCGGCTGGGGGTTCTCGACGTCGGTCAGGGTCTCACCGATGGTGATCTCCTCGATGCCGGCGACGGCGACGATTTCGCCCGGTCCGGCGGACTCGGCCGGAACGCGCTCAAGGGCCTTGGTGGCGAGGAGTTCGGTGATCTTGACGGTCTTGAGCTCGCCGTTGGCTCGCGCCCAGGCAACCTGCTGGCCCTTGCGGAGGGTGCCGTTGTAGATGCGCAGCAGTGCGAGACGGCCCAGGAACGGGGAGGCGTCCAGGTTGGTGACGTGTGCCTGCAGGACACCTTCGGGGTTGTAGGTCGGAGCGGGGATGTGCTCGATGATCGCGCTGAAGAGCGGCTCGAGGTCCTCGTTCTCCGGGGCAGTGCCGTCGGCGGGCTGCTCGAGGGAAGCGCGGCCTACCTTTGCGGCGGCGTAAACCACCGGGACGTTGAGAATCTTGTCCAGGTCAAGGTCCGGAACCTCATCGGCCAGGTCGGAGGCCAGGCCCAGGAGCAGGTCCATGGACTCGTGGACGACCTCTTCGATGCGGGCGTCGGGGCGGTCGGTCTTGTTGACCAGGAGGATCACCGGCAGGTGCGCGGCGAGGGCCTTGCGGAGGACGAAGCGGGTCTGGGGCAGCGGGCCCTCAGACGCATCCACGAGGAGAACGACGCCGTCCACCATGGACAGCCCGCGCTCCACTTCGCCGCCGAAGTCGGCGTGGCCGGGGGTGTCGATGACGTTGATGGTGATGGTTTGGCCGTTGGAGGACGGTCCGTTGTAGGCCACCGTGGTGTTCTTGGCCAGGATGGTGATGCCCTTTTCGCGCTCCAGGTCACCGGAGTCCATAACGCGGTCTTCGAGGTGATTGTGCTCGGCAAAGGAGTTGGTCTGCTTGAGCATGGCGTCCACAAGGGTGGTCTTGCCGTGGTCAACGTGGGCCACAATCGCGACGTTGCGCAGGTCACTGCGAACTGCAGTTGCTACCGCGGTGTTGGTGGTGGTTTCAGACATGCGTTATTGCTCGATTCAGTGGTGAAGTCAGCTGTTGTATCGCGACATTTCCAACCGGAACGCACGACGGATCAGACCCTTAACACAGGGCACCTACTGCCAGTCTAAACGCTGAGCCATTTATTGGCCTAAAACGTGCACTTTCGCCCTTTCCCAGACCCGTTACCAAATCGTGAATCCGGCGGCACGTCATGTGAGCAAAATCACTGGCTTTTCCGAAAGTGATCCACCACTATTGCTAGACCACTTACGAACAGGCCAGGAGTCCACGGATGTTACAAGCCTCGACGCGGGCCCTCCTGATTGGCCCGGTCATCGCCGCCAGCGTATTTTTGACGGGCTGCGGCGCAGCAACAGAACCGGGGTCCGGTGCCGCAGCGGCGCCTCGTGCCGCCGCCCCCGTGGCCGCCCCCGGTGAGGCCGTGGCCGCCGGTTCGGCGGTCGTGAGCGACCTGGGGGCCGCCGTCGACCCCGCCAGCCTTCCGGCCGGAGCGCTGTACCGCAATCCGGCCAACGGACGGGACGAGGTCATCGTGGGCAACATTGCCCACACCGCCCTGCTGATCGGCGACTCGCAGTCCGAGCTGCAGGCCAGCTGGCCGCGCCGGGCCCTCACGGGACTGGGCTACGACGTTTTCTTCTGCGGCAAGGGCGGCACCGGCTTCGTCGCCTCCAACGGCACCACAGGCAACTACGTGGATGCCCTGCAGCGCGGCGACTGGCACCTGCCCTACGGCTTTCCCCCGCTGGTGCTCATCGAGGGCGGCGGAAACGACGCGAAACAAGGGGCGAGCAACGAGCAGATCTCGGCCAACGCAGACCGGCTTATCACCACGATCAAGCAGCGGTACCCGGGCGCGAAGCTGGCCATGGTGGGAACGCTGGGCAAGGGAGCGGACCACGGCGGCGTCCGGCGGGCCGAGGTTGACGCCCTGCTGGGGACTGTCGCCGCGGACCACGGCATTCCGTTTGTCAGTGTCGGGGACTGGCTCACCCGCTACGGGCTGGAGTCGCAGCTCAAGGACAGCGTCCACATGAACGGCGAGGGGCACCGCGCCCTGGGTGAGCTGCTGGGTCACAGGCTCGCGAAGCTGGGGCTGGCCCTGTCCTAGGAGTTTTTCAGCAAACAAGGGAGCCGGTGGCCGCCATCAGGCGGCCACCGGCTCCCTTGCTATTGTTCCCTGGGTTACTCCGTTCCGGTGGCCAGCAGCTGGGCGCGCAATTCCCGGCGCTCGCGCTGCTTTTCCGGATCCGGCAGCGGCACGGCGGCAAGCAGCCGCTGCGTGTAGGCCTCCTGCGGGTTGCGCAGGATCTGGTCGCGGGTGCCCTGCTCCACGATCCGGCCGCGCTGCATGACGCAGATGTGGTCTGCCAGCACGTCCACGACGGCGAGGTCATGGGTGACGAAAAGGCAGGCGAACCCGAGCTCGCGCTGGAGGTTCTGGAACAGCTCCAGGACCTTGGCCTGCACCGACACGTCGAGCGCAGACGTCGGCTCGTCAGCCACCATCAGCTTCGGCTTGAGCGAGAGTGCCCGGGCAATGCCGACACGCTGTTTCTGCCCGCCGGACAGCTCGTGCGGGTACCTGTTCCGGTAGTTCCGCGGCAGCTCCACCTGGTCCAGCAGCGCCTCGATGCGCTTCTGCAGGTCGGCGCCCTTGGCCACGCCGGCGAGGTACATGGGCTCACCGATGCTTTCGCCGATGGGCAGGCGCGGGTTCAGGGAGGAGGACGGGTCCTGGAAGACCATGCCTATGTGGCGCCGCACCTGGTGCAACTGCTTCCCGTTCTTCTTCGCGGCGGAGATGTCCTCCCCCACCACGCGCATCGTTCCGGCCGCCACCGGCAGCAGTCCGACGGCGGCGCGCCCGATGGTGGTCTTGCCCGACCCGGACTCCCCCACGAGGCCCACCACCTGCCCGGGATGGATGGTCAGGTTGGCTCCCTCTACTGCGCGGAAGGCCGGCACGCGGCCCTGCTTCGGGTACTCGATGGCGACGTCGGTCAGCTCCAGGACCGGTTCGCCCACGGGACCCCTGGATTCGGCGGCTGCCAGGGCCGCCGCGTTCTCCCGCTCGCGGCGGACCAGTTCGTCGTGGTCCACGGAGTCGAGCTCCGCGTGGGTGACAGCGGCCAGCGCTGCAGTCACGTCCACGTCCGGTGCGGCGTCCGTTCCGCCCTGTCCGAGGTGCGGCACGGCCGCAAGCAGCGCCTGCGTGTAAGGGTGCTGGGGATTGTGGAAGATCTGCTCGGCGGTGCCGGTCTCCACGATCAGGCCCTTGCGCATGACGGCGATCCGGTCGGCCAGGTCCGCCACGACGCCCATGTCGTGGGTGATCAGGACGATGGCGCTGTCCAGCTTGTTGCGCAGGTTCCGCATCAGGTCCAGGATCTCCGCCTGCACCGTGACGTCCAGAGCCGTGGTGGGCTCGTCAGCGATCAGCAGCTTGGGATCGCAGGACAGAGACTGGGCGATCATGGCACGCTGCCGCTGGCCGCCGGAGAGCTGGTGCGGATAGGACTTGAACGCCTTCACCGGGTCCGGCAGCTCCACGAGCTCCAGCATCCGCAGCGCGCGCTCCTTGGCCTGGTCGGGTGACACTTCGTTGTGCAGGCGCACCGTCTCGACGATCTGCGCGCCCACTGTGTACACCGGGTTCAGCGCCGTCATGGGCTCCTGGAAGATGACGGCCACATCCTTGCCCCGGACGCTGCGAATGTTGGCGGCATCCGTGCCCAGCAGCTCCTTACCGGAGAGCCTGACACTGCCGGACACCCGGCTGTTGCTGGGCAGCAGGCCGAGGAGCGCCATGGAACTCGCGCTCTTGCCGGAGCCGGACTCCCCCACAATGGCCAGGACCTCGCCGGCGCGGACCTCATAGTTGAGGCCGACGGCGGCCGGCACCCACTTCCTTTCCACGCCGAAGTCGACACTGAGGTCGCGCACCTCCAGGACGACAGAACCCTTCCCGTCTGCCCTCCGCCGCCTGGAGCCGGGCTCAATGGAGTCCGGCTCCAGCGGGTCCGACGTCGGACGGTCAGGGCTGATGTAGTCAGACATGTAGGGGTTTTCCTTCCACCCGGGCCAGCGGAGCAGCTGAGATTAGTGCTGCGGCCGGGAATACTGAATTATTGGGGGCATGAGCACTGTGCCGCATGCCGGGAACGCCGCAATCTTCAAAGCGCGCACCAACAAATGGTTTGCCGGATTCTCGTGGTTCGTGGCCGCCGCCGGGTTGGCCGGCTTGGTTGTGGCGGGCGGAGCCCCCGCCCTGGCCGGTGCCGGGCCGCTGCTGCTCATCGCCTATCTGGGCTGGCTGCTGTTCTGGCGTCCGGCGGTAGTGGTCCACGACGCCGGGGTCACCATCGAGAACCCGTTCCGCGCCATCACGGTTCCGTGGGAGGCGCTGGTGCAGGTGGACACCCGGTACGCGCTGACCCTCGTCACGCCCGCCCGAAGCTACGGGGCCTGGGCAGCCCCGGCCCCCGGCATCTGGGGCGGACGCAACGCCCGCCCCGAGGACCTCCGGGGACTGCCGGACAGCACGTACGGGCCGGGGAACTCCGTCCGCCCCGGCGACCTCAAGACCACCGACTCGGGGCAAGCCGCGCAGCTGGTCCGCGGGCGCTGGCAGCAGCTGGTCGAGTCGGGACTCCTGGATGCCGGAGCAGCCGAGACCACTCCGGTCAGCGTGAAGTTCCGCTGGCGCGAGGCCGCGGCCGCCCTGATCCTTCTCGGGCTCAGCTACTGGAGCGTGGCCGTCCTGTAGGCAGGAACCACGCTGCGCCCGCCCGCGGCGTCGCAGCAGCACCTCAGGCTCCCCTGTCCCCGCCGGCGGTCCGGCCGTCATCTGTCCTGCTGTCCAGGGCCGCCACCGGCGTCGCCTCCGGAACTGTTTCCCCGGCGTCCCTGGCCTTCTTGGCGTTGAACTTCTTTTGCCGCGGGTCAAAGGCGTCCCGCAGGCCGTCGCCGATGAAGTTGATGCTGAGGCAGATGAGGACGATGAACAGACCGGGGAACCAGAACAGCCAGGGCCGGGTAGCAAAGGCTTCCTGGTTCTGGGAGATGAGCAGGCCCAGGGAGGTGTCCGGGGACTTGACGCCGACGCCGAGGTAGCTGAGGGCCGTTTCGGTAAGGATCGCCGCCGACATGGTCAGGGTGACATTGACGATCAGGACGCCCACCGCATTGGGCAGGATGTGCTTGAAGATGATCCGGGCGTTGCTGGCCCCGGAAATCCGGGCCGCGTCGACGAACTCGCGCTCCCTCAGGGTGAGGAACTCGCCGCGCATGAGCCGCGCCAGGCCCACCCAGCTGATGAGCCCCAGGAAGATGCCAAGGGCGAGGACACCATTGCTGCTGGCGAAGGACGCAAACCAGCTGCCTTCATCCCGGCGTCCTGCCAGCTGGGCCATGACGGCGGCGAGGAGCAGCGCCGGGACGATGATGATGACGTCGGTGAGCCTCATCAGGACGGCTTCCATCCAGCCCCGGAAATAGCCCGACAGTGCCCCGACGACCACACCGATCAGGCCGGCGATAAGGCCGATGACCACCATGATCGTGATGGACTGCTGGGCCCCGCGCATGGTCATGGCGAAGAGGTCGCGCCCGATCCGGTCCTGGCCGAAGGGGTGCTCACCCCAGGCCAGCGGCCACAGCGAAGCGGTGGGAGCGCCGTCGTTGACCAGCGGCGAGACGGCCTCATGGGTGTACTTCCACCAGCCGGGGATCCCGGCGTAGCCCACTGACGTGAAGGCCATGACGAAGATGATGGCGAAGACGGCAAGGCCGACAATGGCGCCGGAGTGGCCAAGAAACCGCTTGCGGACAATCTGGCCTTGGCTCAGGCCCCGGGCTTCGGAGACGGGCTCGATGCCGGCAGCTTCCTGCCGCAGGCCGGCCTGCTCCGCCATGATTTCATCCTGCTGACTGGGCTGGCTCATGCTTTCACCCTTACTCGTGGATCCAGTGCGGAGTAGGCGAGGTCCGCGATGAGGTTGAACGCCATGGCCGTAATGGCTACGCAGAGGAAGACGCCCATGACCGGATTAGGGTCAACGTGCAGAATGCCATCCAGGAACAGGAAGCCCATGCCCCTGACGGAAAAGACCGTTTCGGTGATGACGGCACCGCCGATAAGACCGCCGATGTCGAAGGCCACGATGGTGGCCACCGGAATGAGCGCGTTCCGGAACGCGTGCCGCATCACCACTGCCCGTTCCGAAAGGCCCTTGGCCCGTGCCGTCCGGATGTAGTCCATGTTCATGATTTCCAGCATGGAGGCCCGGGTAAACCGCGTGTATCCGGCAAGGGAGATGAGGACGAGCGCCGTAGTGGGGAGTATGAGGTGGGTAAAGGAATCCAGTCCATGGATCCAGAAATCGCCTTCGATGTTCGGCGTGCCGGCGCCGATGGTGGCGATTGGCCGTCCCCGCACCCTGCTGTTGTTGAAGTAGGCGGGCCAGGCCTGCAGGAAGCGGTCCAGCAGCATGAGGAAGCCCACGAGGAACGACGTGATGGCCGCCGCCCGCATGGACTGTCCCCGATCGTAACCGCCCATGAAGTAGCCAATGACCAGGCCCACCAGTACTGCCGCGATGGCCAGCAGCACGATCATCAGGAATGTGGCCTGGTTCAGCAGCGGCTGGATGACGAAGTAGAGCAGCACTCCCACACCCGCGGCAATCAGGGCGGACTGCAGCGCTTTGCGGTTCCGCAGGCCGGCGGTCAGCAGGGTCACGGCAAAGGCGATGCCGGCGCCGGCGATGGCGATGACCACCGGCCCCAGTCCGGGAGTCTTGAACCACTGGGTCACGGAGAAGTAGATGAGGACCGCGGCGACAGCGGTGAAGACGATGCCGCCGGTGAGTGCCCTGCGCCTGGCGTCGCCGCCGGCCACGATCACGGCCACGGCGCCGAAGACGGCACCGACGCCGAGTGAGACCGGCAGGGGTATCTCCGGGTTGCGGAGGAAGTTGTTAAAGCCGATGGCGCCGAATTCCTTGAGCAGGACAGCGACCCAGAAGATCGGCAGGGAGAAGAACAGGAAGGCCATGAAGGTCACGCCGTAATCCAGTGTGCTGTACTGGCGCAGGGCGGTGATGATGCCCAGCGTGATGCCCACGAGGATGGCCAGAACGGTGGCCCCGGTGACGAGTGTCAGTGTCTGAATGAGTGCATGGCCGAGGGCGTCCGTGATGGGCTGGCCGGCGATGTTCTTGCCGAGATTGCAGGAGCCGGTGAAGGGCACCAGGCACTGGGCGGCGCCGCCCAGCCATTTGAAATACCGCACGGGCGCCGGCGTATCGAGGTCCAGCAGTGCGGATCTCGAGTCCATGAGCTGCTGCTTGTTCGGTGCGCTGCTGGCGCGGAACTCCGCGAGCGGGTCGCCTGATGCTGCGGTCAGCAGATACACCAGAAAGGATGCGCCCAAAAGGATGAGTGCGGCGGTGACGAGCCGCCGGACTATGTAGGTCACCATTGTGATAGAACCTCAGGATTCGGGCCCGGGGATTGCCCGGACCGGTCGCAGGTTTGGCGGCGCCTTACTGCTTGTGCTGCCAACACAGGCACTGCCGGGAGATGGCGCTGCAAGGCGCCGGGACCGCGGTGCATGGTCCCGGCGCCTCACCTAGCTAGTTGCACTTCGTGGCACGGGCTTATTTCTCGGCCCACTCCCAGAAGTTCCACCAGACGCCCGTCTGGTTCGGCATGAACTTCACGCCGGTGATGCGGTCGCTGTAGGCGTCAACACCAACGGACTGGAACAGCGGGAGGCCGTATGCCGAGTCCCAGATCTTCTTGTCGATCTGCTTGATGAGGTCGTCCTGCTTGCTGCGGTCAGTCGTCACAATGAGTTCGTCCATCAGCTTGTCGGCTTCAGGATCGCTGAACTTGTTGAAGTTGGAACCGTTGCCGGAGCGGAAGATCTGCGGCACGCCGGAGACTCCGACGCCCGGGTTGATCCAGCCGAAGATCGTGGCGTCGTAGCCGCCCTTGCCCAGGGCCTTGCCCCAGTCAGAGGCGGCAAGTCCGCCGTCGACGATCTTGAAGCCGGCCTTGGTTGCGGACTCGCGGATGAGCGAGAACGCGTCCACACGGTTCGGGTTGTCCTTGTTGTACATGATGCGGACCTCGGGGGTCGCACCGTTCAGGAGCTTCTTGGCGCCATCAACATCGGCGTCCTGGTAGGCCGAGGAGCCGTTGCCCTGCGCGGAGGCTTCGTAGGCCGGCTGCGCGGGAACGAACAGCTGCGAGTCCAGGGGCTTTGCCTCCGGATCGAGCTTCTTGATGATCTTGTCCACGATGTCCTTGCGCGGAACCGTCTTTATGAATGCCTCGCGGACATTCTTGTCGGCGAAGGGTCCCGAGTAGTTCAGGTCGATGTGGTCGTAGGAGAGCTGGTTGCCCTGTTCCACCGTGACGCCCTGGCTCTCAAGTGCCTTGAGCTGTTCGAGCGTGTCAGCCGACGCCTGCGGAGCGATAATGTCAGCCTCGCC
The DNA here is from genome assembly GCF_030817195.1 of Arthrobacter globiformis. Lineage (NCBI taxonomy): Bacteria > Bacillati > Actinomycetota > Actinomycetes > Micrococcales > Micrococcaceae > Arthrobacter > Arthrobacter globiformis. The sequence goes on from NZ_JAUSYZ010000001.1 coordinate 4,011,536, forward strand.
GTTCTTCAGCGCCTGGACCTGTGCCGGGGAGGAACCGATGTAGCGGACAGTGATCTCGTCCAGCTTGGCCTCGGGGCCCCAGTTGTAGTCCTTGTTGCGGACCATGGTCAGGGACTGGTCCTGGTTGATGCTCTGGACAACGAACGGGCCGTTGGACAGGAACAGGCTCGGATCGCTCGGCAGGGTCTTGGAGTCGAAGCCGGTGTTCCACAGATCGGACATGGCCTTGAGCTTGGCATCGGCGGCCTTGGGCGCCTTGGAGTCGCCGCGGGGCAGGCTCTTGAGGTGGTCGATGAACGCCTGCGTGTCGGCCAGGCCGGCCTTCTTGGCCAGGACGTGGGCCGGGATATCAATGCCCGGTCCGCCCAGCGCGATCTCCCAGTCGGCGAACGGCTTGGAGTACTTGATGGTCATGGAGCGGTTGTTGTCGCCGATTTCGGGGAAATCGGTGAGCGCGAGACCAGTGGGGTCGCCGGCGTAGGAGAAGTAGGATGTTCCCGCCTTGCCCTCGGCGTCGGCGTCGTTGTAGTACCCGGAGAAGGCTGCCCACTGCAGGAGCAGGTCCGCTGCGGTGACGGGCGTGCCGTCCGACCACTTCACACCTTCGTTGATGGTGTATTTGACGGTCAGCGGATCGTCAGACGTCTTTTCCATCTTGCCGAACTTGTCGTTGTGGACGATGTTCAGCTGGTTGTCGATGTAATAGAACCCGGAGTGTGTGGCGTAGCTGACCTTCGAGTTGATGTCAGTGTTGCCGTCGGCCGTGTTCGGGTTGAAGGTGTTGAACGCATTGACCTCAACTACAGTGGCTGTTCCCCCCTGTTTGCCGGCCGCATTACTGGACGGGGTTGTCCCGCCATTGGTGCTCGCGCAGGCGCTGAGCGCCAGTGCAGCCGCGGCTGCAACGCCTACTGCTTTGGAAATACGACTGAATCGCATTCCGCCTCCTATGTTTCTGTGAGTGTGGAAAAGACCTTCGCTGTGGGCGCTGGCCAGACCCGCTACATCCCCCCAGTGAGATGTGGCGAGTCTCACATGACAAGTAGCCTAGACCCGAACCCGGCACCTGCGGTCCGAAAGTTGTCCCTCAGTAAAGGTTGTTATCGAGATGCAACCAACCTGTTGCCGGACGAAAAGCCAGCACTCCTTTTCCTTGACGCCGTGTTGCACGGAGGGTACGGGGCCAATCATAGAAAAAGCCCCGGTCCAAAGGACCGGGGCTTTTTCGCCGTTAATACTCAATCACTGAGTACCTCAGCGGAAACTCACACATTGAAGCGGAACTCCACCACATCGCCGTCGGACATGACGTATTCCTTGCCTTCGATGCGGACCTTGCCGCGCGACTTGGCCTCCGCCATGGAACCGGCATCGATGAGGTCCTCGAAGGAGACAACCTCAGCCTTGATAAAGCCGCGCTGGAAGTCCGAGTGGATGACGCCGGCCGCCTGCGGGGCGGTGTCGCCCTGGTGGATGGTCCACGCGCGCGCTTCCTTGGGCCCGGCCGTGAGGTAGGTCTGCAGCCCCAGCGTGTGGAATCCGACGCGGGCCAGCTGGTCCAGCCCGGATTCGTCCTGCCCGTTCATTTCGAGCATTTCGCGCGCCTCGGCCTCGTCCAGCTCCACCAGGTCGGACTCGAGCTTGGCGTCAAGGAAGATGCAGTCGGCCGGCGCAACCATGGCGCGCAGCTCGGCCTGCTTCTCCTCGCTGCCGAGAATTCCCTCGTCCGCGTTGAAGACGTAGATGAAGGGCTTGGCCGTCAGGAGGCTGAGCTCCTTGAGGTGTTCCATCTCCAGCTTGTCGCTCGTGACGGACGAGTAGATGGTGTCGCCGCGCTCCAGCACGGCCTGCGCGGCCTTGATGGCAGCGAGCTCCGCGGCCTCCCGCTTCTTGATCTTGACCTCTTTTTCGATCCGGGGAATGGCCTTCTCGATGGTCTGCAGATCGGCGAGGATCAGCTCGGTGTTGATGGTTTCCATGTCCGAGCGGGGGTCGACCTTGCCGTCGACGTGGATGACGTCAGGGTCGTCGAAGACGCGCACCACCTCGGCGATGGCTTCCGCTTCACGGATGTTGGCGAGGAACTGGTTTCCCAGGCCTTCCCCTTCGGAGGCACCCTTGACGATGCCTGCGATGTCAACGAAGGAGACAGCAGCGGGCAGTACGCGCTGCGAGCCGAAGATCCCGGCGAGCTGCTGGAGCCTGGGGTCGGGCAGGTTCACGACGCCGACATTGGGTTCGATGGTGGCGAACGGATAGTTCGCGGCCAGCACCTGGTTGCGGGTCAGTGCGTTGAAAAGTGTTGATTTGCCGACGTTGGGCAGTCCGACGATGCCAATAGTAAGAGCCACGGACATTGATTCTACCCGTTCGACCCCCGCATCCCGTGCCGCCTGGTGCTGCCTTCACAATAAATGTCACAGCCCCGTGCCACAGTGAAGGCATGGAACCTTTTGCAGTCATTCTGGCCCTTTTAATGCTGTTGCTGGGCGCCGTGGCCGGCGGGGGCGCGGTGTACGTGGTGCTGCGCCGCCGGAGCACCGCCCTGGAGGCGGATTTCGACGGCGTTTCGGCACGCCTTTCGGAGGTGAGCGCCCAGTTCGCCGCCGCGGATGCGGAACGGAAGCTCCTGTCCGCCCAGAACCGGGAGTTGGGCACGTCGCGTGAGCAGGACGCCAGCGTCCTGCGGGCCCTGGCGCCGGTGGCTGAGAAGCTGACGGCGGTGCAGCAGCAGGTATCCCTGCTGGAACGGGACCGGCTGGAACAGTACGGTCAGCTGGCCCAGCAGCTGCAGGAGGCCCGCCTCACCGACGAGCAGCTGATGCGGTCCACGCATGCCCTTGAGTCGGCGCTCCGGTCGAACAGCGCCCGCGGACAGTGGGGCGAAGTGCAGCTGCGCCGGGTCGTGGAGGCGGCCGGCATGATGAGGCACGTCGACTTCCATGAGCAGCACCACGGCACATCGGGCGCCGAGGCCACCGTCCGCCCGGACCTTGTGGTCCAGCTGCCGGGCGACAAGCAGCTCGTTGTCGACGCCAAGGTCCCCCTGTCCGCCTACCTTGAGGCGCAGGAGCTGGGGCAGTCAGCCAGTGACAAGCCCGGGCTTAGTCAGGCAGCGCGGCAAAACCTCCTGGCGGCGCACGCCAAGGCGCTGAAGGCGCATGTGGACGCCCTCAGCACCAAGAAGTACTGGGATATTTCAGGGAACTCGCCGGAACTGGTGATCTGCTTTGTCCCGGCCGAGTCCATCCTCGCCGCCGCGCTCTCCGCCGACCCTGCGCTCCTGGATCACGCGCTGTCCCGGAATGTGGTGCTGGCATCCCCCGGCACGCTGCTCGCGGTGCTCAAGTCCGTGGCGTTCACGTGGCGCCAGGACGTACTCACGGACAGTGCACGGGAGCTCTTCGAACTTGCCCGGCAGCTGTACGAGCGGATGGGCACGCTCGGGGACAACGTGGGCAAGCTGGGGTCATCGCTGAAAACCTCGGTGGACCGTTACAACGCGATGGTCGGCACGCTGGAGGCACGGGTGCTTCCCACCGCGCGGAAACTGAATGCCCTGGACGCCACCGGACTGGTGACGCCTCCGGCTGTGCAGGTCACGCCGCGCTCCCCCGCGGCCCCGGAACTGCAGGGCGAATCACGGCAGCACGCTGAACTGCACGCCGCGGGGCCGGCAGCGGCCGAACCGGACGCCGGCGAACTGATAGCCGGCGAACCGCGGCCGGCCGTGGAGGAAGAGGACGCCGCCTAGAGGAGCCGCCGGATGGACGCCGGCCCGCGCTCTGCTGCTAGCGCGAACGGCGTCCGCCGAGGGCGCGGGACACGTCCCCCGCTTCCTTGAGCGTGGCGCGGAGCTCCTTGGGCAGGGAGAAGAGGAGGTCCTCCTCTGCCGTCACAATCTCCTCGACGGCGCCGTATCCGTAGTCAGCCAGGAGGCGGAGCACGTCCTTGACCAAGACCTCCGGGACGGACGCGCCTGAGGTGACGCCCACGGTGGCGACACCCTCGAACCAGGACTCGTCCACCTCGTTGGCGAAGTCAACACGGTACGACGCCTTGGCGCCGTATTCGAGTGCCACTTCGACGAGGCGCACGGAGTTAGAGGAGTTCGCCGAACCGACCACGATCACCAGATCAGCCTGGGGGGCGATCTTCTTGATGGCCACCTGGCGGTTGGTCGTGGCGTAGCAGATGTCGTCGCTGGGCGGATCCTGGAGCGTGGGGAAGCGATCCTTGAGCAGCCTGACGGTCTCCATGGTCTCGTCCACGCTGAGCGTGGTCTGGGAAAGCCAGATGACCTTTTCAGGGTCCCGTACCGTCACCTTATCCACCTCATGGGGGCCGTTGATGATCTGGATGTGCTCGGGGGCCTCGCCGGACGTTCCTTCAACCTCTTCGTGGCCGTCGTGGCCGATCAGGAGGATGTCGAAGTCGTCCTTGGCGAAGCGGACAGCCTCCTTGTGAACCTTGGTCACGAGGGGGCAGGTCGCATCGATCGTCCGCAACCCGCGGTCCTCCGCGGACTGGACCACCGCCGGGGAAACGCCGTGGGCCGAGAAGATGACCAGGGCGCCCTCGGGCACTTCGTCCGTTTCGTCCACGAAGATGGCGCCCTGCTCCTCCAGGGAGCTGACCACGTGCACGTTGTGGACGATCTGTTTCCGGACATAGACGGGCGGTCCGTAGTGCTGCAGTGCCTTTTCGACGGCGATGACCGCGCGGTCCACGCCGGCGCAGTATCCGCGCGGGGCTGCCAGCAGAACCTTTTTGGGGCCGGGGACCGGTGCCGCCGCGAGCACTTCCTCCGGCGAACGCCGCCGGCGCGGGACGGTTGGCATCGAAAGGGAAACTGCAGAGGAAGTCATTGCTCCATGCTACCGGCTGGGCGGCAGGCCCCTGGGCGGCTCATCGCCTGCGGGCAGGACCGCCGGCCACCCTGACCAGCACGCCTGCCGCCACCAGGGCCGCACCGACGATCGCCGCCGCCAGCGTCCAGGACGCAAACCCGGCAGCGGAAGCCGCTACGAACTCCCGCTTGAACAGGTCTGCCATTTCGTTTCCGCTCGCGGTTCCCATGACGGCGTCGGCGGCCCAGCGGGATGCCAGCGTCCACAGTCCGGAAAGCGCCAGTGCGCCCACTCCGATGCCGGCCAGGACTTTCCACCGCCGGCGGGCGGTCACGAGCGCCAGGAGAAACGCCACGCCGGCACCGAGGGCCAGGCTGTATCCCAGCGGAGAGTATGCGGAAACCCCTTCAATGAGCTGGCGCTGGTTCGTCTGGCCGATGTTCACCAGGGTCTGGCCCGGGGCCTCCAGCGGAACATCCACCTGGCTGGAAATCTGTTTGGCCGCCAGGGCGACGAGCGGGGCCACATCCAGGGTCAGCGAGGTGCTGGAAACCGCCTCAGGCGGAAGGGACGCCGGGTCGGCGAAGTTGAGGCGGTGGCTCTTCCGCAGTGTTTCTTCCCAGGCAGCCGGGTACTCGGGCAGGCCAGTGAGGGAGGTTGCCGCCCTTTCCAGCACCGGCCGGACCAGTGCGGCCACCTGCGGCGGCAGGGTGCCGCCGGTATCAATACTGCTGACGGCGGCGGTTGCCAGGCGCTTCTGGAAATCCGGGTCCTTGCCCAGTGGTGCAGCCAGGGCAACGAAGCCATCCTCCTGCACGATGTTGCGGTCCACCCAGATGGCCGGAACCGCGGCGGCGGAGAGGAGAAGACCAAGGATGACGGCCAAGGCCGCAAGAAATGAGCGCAAGGGATTCCTAGCTGGTCGGGTTTCTCGGCTGGTCGGATGCCCGGCTGGTCAGCAGGACACTGCCATCCTAGGTGCGCCGGTCCCGCGATGGAAAAAGTAGGGCAATCCAAAATGTCGGCCCTCGGCAATGCCCGCTTATCAGCAATGCCGCGCTCTCAACAATGTCCGAGCCGGGTGATACAGCTATGGATAGAGTGGATTAACCCACCGCGCACGCACCATCCACAGGCAAAGGACCGTGACCATGCAACTGGCATTCGCCGCCACCGGGGCTGCACATGGCTGAAAACGCCACCGTCCCTGTACCCGGCACGGCCCCCGCAGCCGGCCCCAGCACGGTGCCGGCCACCGCCGCGGACACGAGCCCGGACAACCCCTGGCCGCTGCAGTTGCTCTCCCAGAAGCTCAAGACCCACATTGAGCGGGCACCGGCAGCCTGGGTTGAAGGTCAGGTCATCGAACTGAACCGGCGCGGCGGCAGTGCGTTCCTGACCCTCCGGGATGTTGACGCCGAGATCTCCCTGCCCGCTTCCATCTGGTCCAAGTTACTCGACCGCCAGGAGACGCCACTTGAACGCGGAAGCCGGGTGGTTGCCCTGCTGAAGGCTGAGTTCTGGCTGAAGACCGGGCGTCTGAACATGTCCGTGAAGGACATCCGCCCGGTCGGATTGGGCGATCTCCTCGCACGGATAGAACGGCTGCGCCATGCCCTGGCCGCGGAAGGGCTGTTTGCCGAGTCGCGGAAAAAAGCGCCTTCCGCTGCTCCCCCACCGCATCGGGCTCATCACCGGCCGCGACTCCGATGCCAAGAAGGATGTTCTGCGCAACGCTGCCCTGCGCTGGCCGGCAGTCGAGTTCGAGATCCGCGAAGTCGCGGTGCAGGGCAACACCGCCGTATCCCAGATGGTTAAGGCGCTGCGCGAGCTCGATGCCCGTCCCGAGGTTGACGTCATCGTGATCGCCCGCGGCGGCGGAGCGCTGGAGGACCTGCTGCCGTTCAGCAGCGAGGAACTCATTCGCGCGGTCGCCGCCGCGGTGACTCCGGTGGTCAGCGCGATCGGACACGAGGCGGACCGGCCCATCCTGGACGACGTCGCCGATCTCCGGGCCTCAACGCCCACGGACGCAGCCAAGCGGATCGTGCCGGAAGTCTCGGAGGAACTCGCCCGCGTCCGGCAGGCTGAGGCCCAGCTGCGCCGTTCCGTCACGCTGCTGGTGGCCCGGGAAACCGACCGTCTGGCGGCAGTCCGGTCCCGCCCCGTCCTGGCGGCTCCGGAGAGCATGATCACGGCGCGCGCGGACGATGTGGAACGGCTGGCCCAACGATCGACGGCGGCCATCAGCGCCGCCTTCACGAGGGCTTCCGACCAGCTGGTCCACCTTCAGGCCCAGGTCCGGGCCTTGTCACCGCAGCAGACCCTGGACCGCGGTTACGCCGTGGTGCAGCTTTCCGGGTCCGGCGGTGCAGTTGTCCGCCAGCCCGCCCAGGCCCCGGCCGGAGCCGCGCTCTCGGTCCGGGTGGCCGGCGGGCGGTTCGGCGCGGAATCCACAGGCGCACCATGAACCGAGACGCACCTTTAAGCCGGCCATGACGCCAGCACCTAATGACATCACCACCGACATGACAGGCCAGAAAACATGACAGACCCGACCATCAACACAGAGCCGGCGAACAACACGGAGCAGCCCGGTCCCGCGCTTCCTCCGGACATTGATGCCCTCAGCTACGAGGAAGCACGGGAGCAGCTGGTGGCCGTGGTCTCCAAGCTTGAGGCCGGCGGGACCAGCCTCGAGGACTCCCTGGCCCTGTGGGAACGGGGCGAGGCATTGGCGCGGCGCTGTGAGGAATGGCTGGAGGGCGCCAGGAAGAGGCTCGCGGCTGCCCGCAAGGACAACTAACGCCGGCGGAGAGTTAGCCGGAGGTTAGGCCCGGTTCAGGACCTCTCGACGAGGCGCCGCTCGGCTTCGACGTCGAACTCGGCCTTGGGCCACTCCAATTCGAGCTCGCCGAGCCCCTCCAGCAGCAGCTGCTGAACCGCTATGCGCGCATACCATTTCTTGCTGGCCGGCACGACGTACCAGGGCGCATGGTCCGTGTTGGTGGCATCGAAGGCTGCCTGATAGGCGGCCATGTAGTCGTCCCAGAAGGCGCGCTGTTTCAGGTCCTCGGTGTTGTACTTCCAGTGCTTGGCCGGATTGTCCAGCCGGGCCAGGAGCCGCTCTTTCTGCTCGTCATTGCTGATGTGCAGCATGACCTTGATGACCTTCGTGCCTACTGCAACCTGCCGGGCTTCGAACTCGTTGATCGCCCTGTAGCGGCGTTCAATTTCCTTCGGGTCCACCCAGCGGTGGACGCGGTGGATCAGGACATCCTCGTAGTGGGACCGGTCAAAGACCCCCAGCATGCCGGCGCCCGGAACTTCCCTTTCGATGCGCCAGAGAAAGTCGTAGGCGCGTTCCTCTGGCGTGGGGGCCTTAAAGGATTTGAACTGTACGCCCTGCGGATCCATGGCGCCCAGGACGTGCTTCACGATTCCGCCCTTGCCGGCGGTGTCCATTCCCTGCAGGATCAGCAGGACGCGCTTGGTGCCGCCAAACTTGGACTCGGCAAACAGCTTTTCCTGGAGCGACGCGAGCTTGTCATCCAGCCCCTCAAGGAGCGTCTCGCCGTCGGCCTTGTTCCCGGGATAACCCGGGGTGGTGTCCGGATCAACATCCGCCAGCTTGAACCTCTTGCCGACTTTCAAGGATTCGGAGGGGAACTTCGTGAATTCCGCAACGCCGGCCATGGGGACCTCTTTCCACTGTTGTCTGTGGGTAAAGGCTAATTCCCCTGATACCTGCTGAGGAAGTCTCCCATGCGGCCAATTGCTTCCTCGATGTCCTTGACGTTCGGCAGGGTCACCATCCGGAAGTGGTCGGGCCGGACCCAGTTGAACGCCCGGCCGTGCGAGACCAGGATCTTCTGTTCCTTGAGGAGATCCAAGACAAACTTTTCGTCGTCCCGGATGTTGTAGACCTCCGGGTCCAGCTTGGGGAACAGGTAGAGGGCTCCGCGCGCCTGCTGGGTGCTGACGCCGGGGATGGCGTTGAGCATCTCGTACGCCTTGTTGCGCTGTTCCAGCAACCGGCCGCCGGGCAGGATGAGGTCGCTGATGCTCTGGTATCCGCCCAGGGCAGTCTGGATGGCGTGCTGGGCGGGGACGTTGGCGCAGAGCCGCATGTTGGCCAGCAGATTTATGCCTTCGAGGTAATCCGCGGCCTCCTTCTTGGGTCCGGAGATGGCCATCCATCCCGCGCGGTAGCCGCAGACGCGGTAGGCCTTGGACAGCCCGCTGAAGGTCAGGCACAGCACGTCGTCGCCGGTGAGCCCGGCCAGGTTCACGTGCACGGCGTCCTCGTAGAGGATCTTCTCGTAGATTTCGTCGGCGAAGATCACCAGCCCGTGCTTTTCGGCCAGGGCAACGATCTTGCGCAGCGTGCTTTCCGGGTATACGGCGCCGGTGGGGTTGTTCGGGTTGATGACCACGATCCCCTTGGTGCTGGGCGTGATCTTGGCCTTGAGGTCTTCCAAGTCGGGCTGCCAGCCGGACTCCTCATCGCAGAGGTAGTGCACGGGACGGCCGCCGGCCAGCGCCACGGAGGCGGTCCACAGCGGATAGTCCGGGGTGGGGATCAGGATTTCGTCGCCGTCGTCGAGCAGTGCCATCAGCGACATGGTGATCAGCTCGCTGACACCGTTGCCCAGGTAGATGTCGTCCACGTGGATGCTTTGGATGCCGCGGGTCTGGTAGTACTGCGAGACGGCGGTGCGGGCCGAGAAGATGCCGCGGGAATCGCTGTATCCCTGGGCGTGGGGCAGGTGGCGGATCATGTCCACCAAAATCGCGTCCGGCGCTTCAAAACCGAAGGGTGCGGGGTTGCCGATGTTCAGTTTGAGGATGCGGTGACCCTCTGCCTCCATCTGCTGGGCGGCCTGAAGAATCGGTCCACGGATGTCGTAAAGGACATTATGAAGCTTGGTGGACTGCTTGAATTCTGCCATTCATCAAATATGCCACAAGCGGGATGTACTTCCGGGGAGACGTGCCTCACATAGTAACCGCGGACGTAACGGGCCAGCGGACGGCGGCTGCCGGTCCGCGCGGAACCGGCAGCCGCCGTCGTACTCATTTAGTAAGCCGCAGCGCCTACTTGACGATGCCCTTGTCCTTGAGCCACGCGGCAGCCGCATCCTTGGCGTTCTGCTTCTGGCTTCCGCTCACCGCACGGTTGAGGTTAATCAGGTCGTCCGTGGTGAGGGTCTTGGAGACGTTGTTCAGCGCCTCCTTGGCCTTGTCCGTCACCTTCGCGTCGTTGTAGAGCGGGAGCACCTGCTGGGCCTTGAAGTTGTTCTTCGGGTCCTCCAGCACAACGAGGTCGTTGTCCGCGATGGACGGCGTGGTGGTGAAGATGTCGGCCACCTGCACCTCGTCGCTCAGAAGCGCCTGCAGCGTGAGGTTGCCGCCGCCGTCGCTGAACGGCTTGAGCGCCTTGAGCTCGCAGTTGTAGTTCTTCTTGAGCCCGGGGAACCCGTAGGACCGGGTTTCGAATGTGGCAGGCGCGGCCATGGTCAGGTCCTTGCAGACCTTGGCCAGGTCCTCGATGGACTTCAGCTGGTACTTTTCCGCGGTGGCCTTGGTGACCACCATGGCGTCCTTGTCCTCGGCCTTGGACGGCTCAAGCACGGCGAGTCCCTGCGGCAGTTTGCCCGGAAGTGCCTTATAGACGTCCTCCGGCGTGACCTCGCCAGCCTGCGCGTCGACGTGGGACAGAAGGTTGCCGGAATAATCGGGCACCACATCCACGGATCCGTCCTGGACGGCCTTGAAGTAGATCTCGCGGGAGCCGATGTTCGGCTTGGTGGTGGCCGTGACTCCGGCCGCGTTCAAAGCTCCCGCGTAGATTTCGGCGATGATCTGGCTTTCCGGGAAGTCCGCGGAGCCGACGACGAGGGAACCGCCGGAGGTGGCGCCGCCGGTTGCACTCGTGGAGGGGGAAGACAGCGGATTGCCGCTGCTGCAGGCGGACAGGGCAAGGGCGACGCCGACACCGGCGGCAAGGCCGCCCAGGCCACGGCGGGTAAGAGTCGTGCGGACGGGGTACTTCATGCGGTGCCTCCTTGAACAGCGGCAGCCGCGGGCGCGGCAGCCGAGAGATCTGCGGCGGCCTTGCGGCCGCCCTTGGAACGTGCGGAAAGTCCCGGTGAAACGACCAGCCGCTGCACGGCCGCCAGGACGAGGTCGACGACGATCGCCAGCGCCGCGATAAGGAGCGAACCTGCCAGCATCCGAGGGAAGTCCTGGAGCACCAGCCCGTCGAACAGGTAGCGTCCCAGGCCGCCGAGCGGAAGGTAGGCCACCACCGACACCGTGGCGATCACCTGCAGCACGGCGGTGCGGATGCCGCCGAACATCACGAGGAGCCCGTTGGGAACTTCCACGCCGAACAGGACCTGCAGCTCTTTCATGCCCATGGCGCGGGCGGCGTCCACCACGCTGGCATCCACACTGGAAATGCCAGCGTACGTGCCGGCCAGCAGCGGCGGGACTGTGAGGATGACCAGCGCCCACACCGGCGGCATGAGGCCGCTTCCGGCAACGAGTGCGAACAGCACCAGCAGTCCGAGTGTGGGCAGCGCCCGGAGGGCTCCGGCTACGGCCACCGCCACCACGCGGCCCCTGCCCGTGTGGCCGATGTAGAGCCCCACCGGCACGGCAATGGCCGCGGCGATGAGCAGGACCAGGCCGCTGTACTGCAGGTGTTCGAGGAGGCGCACGGGTATCCCGCCCGGGCCGGACCAGTGCGCAGGGTCGGCGAGCCACGCGAAAGTTTGCGTGAAGATGTTCATGAGCCGGCCCCCGCATGCACCTTGGCGTCGGCGAGGAATTCGGCGCCGGACCTGGCGTTCGCGCCGGTCCTTACGGAGCCTGCCCTGGTCCATGGTGTGAGGATCCGTTCCAGGATCACCAGCAGGGCGTCCATCACCAGGGCCAGCAGCAGGATGGCGACAATCCCCACCACCACCTCGGTGACGAAGTTCCGCTGCAGCCCGTCCGTGAACAGCATCCCGAGGTTCCCGACCCCCAGCAGGGCGGCGACGCTCACCAGGGAAATGTTGCTCACCGACACGACGCGCAGGCCGGCGAACATCACGGGCAGGGAAAGCGGCAGGTCGATCTGCAGGAACCGGGCGGCGGGCTTGTAGCCCATGGCCACGGCCGCTTGCCGGAGGTCATCATCCACGGAATCGAAGGCGTCCATGGCGGCCCGCACCAGCAGCGCAACCGCGTAAATGGTCAGGGCGACAATGACGTTCAGCGGGTCAAGGATCCGGGTTCCCAGCAGCGGCGGCAGGATGATGAACAGGGCCAGCGAGGGGATGGTGTAGAGCAGGGAACTCACGGTGGCCACGAGCTGCCGGAGTGCGCTGTGCCGCCGAGAGAACTGCGCCAGCGGGATGGAGATCAGCAGGCCCAGGACCATCGGAACCAGGGCCAGGACCAGGTGCTGGCCGGCCCGTTCAAAGACCATGGAGCTGTTCGCCAGGAACCACTCCATCAGGGTGCGCCCTGCCGGGTCTGACGCGCGGACTCGATGACGGAGAGCACCTCCGCGCCCTTGACGACGCCGGCAACCTTGCCGTCTCCGTCGACCGCCACGCCGAGCCCCGACGGCGAAGACAGCGCGGCGTCCAGGGCACGCCGCAGGGTATCGCCCGGTCGGAACAGTGAGCCGCCGGGAATGAGCTGGGAGTCAAGGCCGGGGCCTTCCCAGCCCAGCGGGCGCTGCTGTTCATCCACCACCAGGCGCCAGCTTTCCGGATGCGCACCGGCGTCCCCGCCCCGGGTGACCGTTTCAACGGGATGGACCGCAACGCCGTCGGCCGTGGTGAACGCGAGGTGCCGGAACCCGCGGTCCCGGCCGACGAACGAAGCGACGAACTCGTTCGCCGGTGCCCGGAGGATCTCCTCCGGAGTGGCGTACTGCGCCAGCTTGCCGCCGACGGCGAAGACCGCCACCTTGTCCCCCAGCACGGTGGCCTCGTCGATGTCGTGGGTAACAAAGACGATTGTCTTGGCCAGGTCGCGCTGCAGGCGGAGGAGCTCCTGCTGCAGTTCGTCGCGGACCACGGGATCCACGGCACTGAAGGGCTCGTCCATCAGCAGGACCGGCGGATCGGCGGCGAGCGCCCGGGCCACGCCGACGCGCTGTTGCTGGCCGCCCGAGAGCTGCGAGGGGTACCGCTTGCCCAGCGACGGCGCCAGCCCCACGACGTCGAGCAGTTCTTCCGCGCGCTTGCGGGCGTCGGCTTTCGAGACGCCGTTCAGCCGGGGCACGGTGGCGATGTTGTCCACCACGGAGCGGTGCGGCATCAGCCCGGACGACTGCATCACGTAGCCCATGGAGCGCCTGAGCTCGGCCGCCGGTACGGAGGTGACGTCCCGCCCGCCCACGGTGATGGTCCCGGACGTGGGCTCCACCATCCGGTTGATCATGCGGAGGGAGGTGGTCTTGCCGCAGCCTGATGGTCCTACGAACACCGTGATGGAGCCCCGGTCAATGGACATGGTCAGCTGGTCTACCGCTGGTTGCCCGCCCTGATACTGCTTGGTGACGCTCTGGAACTCAATCATGGCTTCGGCCATACCCGGCTTACCTAACTGTTGGGCGGCAACATCGGACGGTAAAGCGAACTGATCATAAGCACGCTGTTTTTTGGCTGTAAAGCACGTCTTGACACAGCGTAACCAGTGCCCGAAGCAAAACCGCCGCAGGCGCGGATACCGTAATCATTCGGAGACCAACACTGGTGATTCGGCGCCCTCCCCCGCCCGGATGGGTGGAGGAGTTTTTGTCCAGATATTGGGCCCAAATGCCCCCGGACGGGCCATTATCTGGACAAAAACTCCAGCCTCAGGAATGGCGGTAGCGTTCGGCGGCCCGCTGGCTCCGGCCGGCCACCACCACCTTCTGATGCCAATCCCGCTGGTACGCCCTTCTCGCCGCAGCGTCGTGGCGCCGCTCAAGGGCAGCGAGCTCGCGCTGGAGCTTGAGGTAGCTGGCCCACCGCCTCTCCTCGAGGGACCCGCCGTCGAGCGCGGCCCGGACGGCGCACCCGGGTTCCGTGTCATGGGCGCAGTCGGAGAAGCGGCACTGCTCAAAGAGCGCCTGCAGGTCGCCGAACATCTCCTCCATGCCGTCCTCGGCGTCGAACAGCCCGAAGCCGCGGACGCCGGGAGTGTCCATCAGCACCGCGCCGTTGGGCAGCGGCACCAGCTCCCGCGACGTCGTGGTGTGCCGGCCCCTGCCATCGGTGGCCCGCACGTCGCCGGTTGGCTGGATATGGTGCCCCACGAGCGCATTGATGAGTGTGGATTTTCCGGCGCCGGAGGGGCCCAGCAGGGCGAGCGTCCACGCCGGCTGCACGCGGGAGAGCAGTTCGTCGATGCCGTCCCCCTGCTCCGCCGAGGTGGTCACCACGTCCACGCCGGCTGCCTGCAGGATCACCTTCCCGACGACGTCATCGGCGATGTCCGACAGGTCAGCCTTCGTGATGATCACCAGGGGTGTGGCGCCGGAATCCCAGACGGCAACCAGTGTCCGTTCAAGCCTGTTGTGGCTCAGCGGACGGTCCACGGGAACAACCACGCCCACCATGTCGATGTTCGCGGCGAGGACCTGCGCCTCCGTGGACTGGTCAAAGGCACGCTTGCGGCTCAACTCGGACGTGCGCGGAAGAACCCCGACGACGGCCGGTTCCGCTGCCCCGTTGCGGCCAAGCCAGATCCAGTCACCGGTGGCCGGTACGGTATGGGCCGGGTACGGCAGGTGCACGAGACCGTCGGCCGTAGCCGCGACAATCCGGTTACGGTCCACCCGGACGACGCGGGCGGCCGCCTCGCCGGTGACAGCCGGATGGGCCGCAAAGTGCTGCGCCACCGCCTCCGTGAAACCGTACGGAACCGGGCCAGGCATGGGGTCAGGTTTTATTGAACGGGTCTGGTTTTGTAGCTGGTTGGCACGAATGCCGGAAGAATTTTTCACTGTGAACCTCGGGTTGGCCCCGAAGCGCCGCCGGTGGTCCATGTGGTGAGCTGAGCGCAGTGCGCTGTGCACAGAGAGCGCTGGACTGGTTACGAGCGGGCAGCAGCGGGGGCAGGAGTAATGAGAGTGCTTTCGACAAGGCGCGGAGCGCGCACGAATTCTGCAGTCATCAGGTCCACCTCCCCGGTGCGAAGTTCATGCCAGACTGGCCGCCGCCGGACAGAACATCCGGGGACTCCCCCAGAATAGCCAGCGGGGCGCCCGCTGGCTAGGGAAACCATGCTGTGGCCGAAATTCAGTCCAGCTTCCCGTTGACCGGCCGCTCCCGGAACAGCCGCAGCGCGGCGTCCACCAGGGACACCCGGTTGAGCGAGGCGACGTCGGGCAGCGGTATCCACGCGGCGTGCGTGGTGGTGCCGTTCTCTTCGTGGGTGAGCTTCCCGCCCGTCACCCTCGCCTCATACACCAGGCGGAGCGCCTGGAAGTCGCGGTCCGCCCCGTCCAGCCGAGAATCCGCCGGCCAGTGCCCGACGTCGATCCCGAGCATCGCACCGATTTCGGCGTGGTAGCCCGTCTCCTCGAAGACCTCACGGATACAGCCGTCCACCGGGTGCTCGGCCAGATCCAGCCCGCCGCCGGGCAGCGTCCAGCCTTCCTTGCCGTCCTGCTTCCAGTACGCCAGGAGGATGGCGCTGTCGCGGATGATCACCGCGTAAGCGGCAGGGCGGGTGTCGAAGAGAACGGTCATGGCTCCAGCGTAGCCCGCGCCATCCTCGTGCATGGCCGGCACGTGAGGTGCCGCCGGGCGGGAGGGCCGCAAGTGCCCGTTCGCGCTGAGTAGCCTGTCCCGGAATGGTGTCAGGCCTGGTCGCGGACCAGCAGCGGGACACCGAAAACGGGGTCCTGCTCCAGGATCCGCACGTCATGGACTCCTGCCACGGCCAGGTGCTGCCGGAACGATTCCTGGAGCCGGACAACGTTCATGCCCAGGCCGCTGCCCAGAATGACCGGTCCGTCCAGCCCCAGCTGCCGGAGGACCTGGGCGGCCATGTCCGCCAGGTCCTTGCCCGCCTGGTTGATCAGGTCCCGGCTGACCCCGTGGCCGGCCTCGGCCGCCTCCACCACGAGCCGGGCCTGCTGCGCCCAGAATCGGCGTCCGGTGTCCGGGGAGTGGAAGAGCGCGATCAGCTTGTTCGGGTCGTCGGTGTTGCAGGACTCCAGCAGCGCCCTGGTCAGCTCGTCCGGTTCCTGGCCCTGGTTCATGCGCCGCAGACTGTGCCGGACAGCTTCCCTGCCCAGCCAGTAGCCGCTGCCTTCGTCGCCCAGGAGGTAGCCCCAGCCGCCGGCCCGCGCCTCATCGCCGTCCCCGTTCGCGCCCCAAGCCGCGGAGCCCGTGCCCGCAATGACTGCCACGCCGGTGCTGGCGCCCCCTGCCGCGAGCAGGAGCCGGGAGTCATGGACCACCGTAATCCGGGCCCCCGGGGCATGCGGCTCGATGAGTGCGGCCAGGGCGGCGGCATCCTCATCGGTGTCGATCCCGCCGGCGCCTGCGTAGACCTGCGCCACCATGCCCCGGCCGATTTTGGCGAAAAGCTCCGCGAGATGCGCGGCGGCTTCCTCACGGCTGACGTTCTGGACGTTGGCGCTCCCCACGCTCTCATCGGCTACGGGTTCCCCGTGCTCGAAGCGGACGCCCCGTGTCTTGGTGCCGCCGATGTCGAGGCCGATCACGACGTCGCTGGACGGGGCTGTGCTGGACGGGACGGGGGCCGCACCGGATAGGTTGTCAGAGTTAGTCACCTGAACAGACTACTGATTAGCCCCAAGGAGCCGGCCATGCCCCACGCCCAGATTGATACCCGCATTATCGCAGCGCCCATGGCGGGCGGGACGTCCACGCCGGGCTTCGTCTCGGCGGTCCACCGCGCCGGAGGACTGGGCTTTCTCGCCGCGGGGTACAAGAGCGCGAACGCGGTCAGCGCTGAGATCCGCGCCTGCCGGGAGGCTGGCGTCCGGTTCGGCGTCAACGTTTTTGTGCCGGACCGTGCTCAGCTGAACCCTTCCCCCGACGCCGTGGCAAGGCTGGAGGAGTACCGGAGCAGCCTTGGCCGGGACGCCGGGCGCTACGGCGTGGCCGTGCCGCCCCTGGTGCTTGACGACGACGACGCCTGGCAGGCGAAGATCGACCTCCTGCTGCAGCACCCCGTTGAACTGGTCAGCTTCGCGTTCGGGCTGCCCGATTCCGCAGTTGTCGAGGCGCTCCGGAAGGCAGGGTCGGCCGTCCTCGCCACGGTCACCAGCCGCGCCGAGGCTGAGCTGGCAGCGGACCGCGGAGCCGATGCCCTCGTCGTCCAGCACAGCAGCGCCGGCGCCCACTCCGGTGCTTTCCTGCCCGGGACGAAACCCGGCGGCATGCCGCCGTCGACGGCTGACCTGATCCGGGAGGTGCGGGCCGCCGTCGACCTTCCGCTGATCGCGGCCGGCGCACTGTCGGACGCCGCCGCCGTCAGATCGGTCATAGCCGCCGGGGCCGTTGCCGCGCAGGTGGGAACGGCGCTGCTGCGAACGGACGAAAGCGGCGCGCGGCAGCTGCACAAAGACGCACTTGGCGATGACAGCTTCACCGAAACAACACCCACCCGGGCGTTCACCGGCCGCTACGCACGGGCACTCGTCAATGACTTTGTCCGCGACCACGCCGACGCCCCTGAGGGCTACCCCGCCATCCACCACCTGACGGCACCCATCCGCGCGGCAGCAGCGGCCGCGGGTGACCGGGAGCGGCTGAACCTCTGGGCAGGAAAGGGCTGGCGCTCGGCCAGGACCGGCCCCGTGGCCGAGGCCCTGGGCGCGCTGCTGGACAGTTAGGCGCCCGGTTAGGAGCAAGAGCCCCGGCCGGTCAGCCGCCCGCCCGGGCCCGGACCAGCCCCGCCAGCAGCGCCGGCCCCTCGTCCAGCACCAGCTCCCGGAAGAGGCGCAGTGCGTCCGGTTCGCCCTCCCGCGCGCCGCGGCGCTCGCGCCAGGCCAGACCGATCTCGCGGTATGCCAGATCCGATTCCAGCGCAATTTCGACCCAGCCCAGGTCGCCGGTGGCTGCCGTGACGCCGCGGCCCGGGCCGCTGCCGCCCTCCGGGGGTAGGATGCTGACCCCCAGCCCTGCGGACACCAGGCCACGTGCGGTGTGTGAATCCTGGCTTTCAAAGGCAATCCGCGGCCTGAAGCCGGCCTCCCTGAACAGGGCATCCGTCAGCGAGCGCAGCCCGTAGCCGGATCCGAGCGCAACGAACGGGTCTTTCCGGATCTCCGCCACAGCCACCGACTTCCGGTCCGCCAGCGGGTGCCGGTGGTGCACCACAAGCCGAAGCGGTTCACGGTACAGGGCGGCAGAGCCGATGGTCCTTCCGGCGGGTGCCACGGGTGCGGTCAGGGCGAGATCGGCGGCGCCGGAGGAGAGTTCCGCCAGGCAGCTGTCGCGGGAGCCCTGGCTGAGGTCGAACTCCGTCTGCGGGTAGCGGCCCCGGAACGCACTGATGAGCAGCGGCAGCGTCGCCTCGCCGAATGTGTGCTGGAAGGTCACGGCGATCCGGCCGCGCACCACCTCCGACTCGTGCCGGACGAGGTCAAGGCCGGCGCGGAACTCGGCGAGCGCCGATTCCACATAGGGCAGCAGCGTCGCGGCAGCAGGCGTCAGCCTGACTCCCCTGCCGTCCCTCACCAGCAGGTCGGTTCCCACCACGGCGCTGGCGCGCGCCAGCGCCCGGCTGACCGTCGACTGCGGAACGCCAAGCAGCTCGGCGGTTTCGGTGATGTGCTGTGTCCGCCCAAGCTCCGCCAGCAGCGGCAGAACCGGCAGCAGCTGCACGAGCTGCCTGTGCTCGATGTCCACGGTCTCCTCCGTCAATCAATCCGTTGCAGCATGAATTATCGATGAATCATGCATTGGATGCTAGGTCAGCATAGATCTACGCTGAAGGCATGCCAACGCCCCACACCCACGCCTCCGAAACCCAGCCGAACCAGTCCCGGCCCGCGCCGGCAGCGGGGGCGCAACCGGTGGCAGGGGCAGAACCGGTGGCAGGGGCAGAACCGGTGGCAGGGACAGTCGTCAAGTGGAACGGGCATCCGAAGGGTTCACAGGCCTACGGCAGGATCCTCGCTGGCTTGGCGTTTGCCGGGGTGGCCACCTTCGCCCAGCTCTATTCCACCCAGGCAGTGCTCCCCGTCATGGCCGCCGAGCTTCGGGTAAGCGCCGCAGAAGCCGCGCTGACCATTTCACTGGCCACCGTGGGCCTCGCCGTCACCGTCATCCCCTGGTCGTTCCTTGCAGACCGGATCGGGAGGGTGAAAGCCATGACCTGGGGGATCTGCCTGGCCACGGCACTGGGACTGCTGGTGCCTCTGGCCACCTCCTTCCCCGTCCTGCTGGGCCTCCGGATGCTGGAGGGCATGGCCCTGGGCGGCATCCCTGCCATCGCCATCGCCTACCTCAACGAGGAAATCGACCGGGCACACGCCGCAGTGGCGGCCGGCAGCTACGTCGCGGGCACCACCCTGGGTGGCCTGGCCGGCAGGCTTGTGGCCGGGCCGGCGGGGGAACTGTGGGGGTGGCGCGCTGCCGCGCTCGCCGTCTCCGTCCTGGCCACCGTGGCCGCGGTGCTCTTCCTGGTCCTGATTCCCAAGGCCCGCGGCTTCAGCCCGGCCCGGGGCATAGGTCTCCGCGGCGCGGCCAGGACCCTGTCCGGGCACCTGGCCAACCCCCGGCTGCTGGCACTCTACGTGCAGGCTTTCCTGCTGATGGGCGGCTTCGTGGCCGTCTACAACTATCTCGGGTTCCGGCTCTCCGGCGAACCGTTCAGCCTTCCGGCCACGCTCATCAGCCTCATTTTCCTGGCCTATCTGTCAGGCACCGTGACCTCACGCTGGGCCGGAGCCCTGACGCAGCGCTTCGGCCAGCGCACGGTGCTGCTGGCCGGCATTGCGGTGATGGCGGCAGGCCTGGCCCTTACCCTCACCCAGATGCTGGTGCTGATACTCGCCGGCCTCATCATCTTCACCGGCGGTTTCTTCGCGGCCCACAGCATAGGGGCGGGCTGGACCGGAGCCATCGCCCAGTCAGGCCGGGCACAGGCAGCATCGCTGTACAACCTGGCCTACTACCTCGGTTCCAGCATCCTGGGCTGGGCCGGTGGACTGGTGTTCCAGTCCCTCGGCTGGCCGGCGCTGGCGGCCGCCGTCATCGTCCTGGGCTGCGCGACGGCGGTGATCACCGCCGTCGCACATCCCTCTTCCGGGCGCCAGCGGCGGCAGCGCCAGCCGGACAAGGCAAGCCTGCAGCATCCCTGAATAATTCGCCGCCGAACCGGGCAGAAAACCTGCAGATGTTCGGAAGTGCCCCCTGCCTCTGAATGTCTTTGGCAACATTGGCGCCGCTAAGATGAACGGAGAACACTTCAGGAGGATCCGTGAGCAGCAACCCGAAGAATATTCGGCCGCCGGCGGGGCACGAGCCGCTGGACGCCATCGATGAGCGGCTGCTGGCGGCTTTGGTGGACGATGCCCGGATATCCAACAAGCAGCTGGCCGAGCTCGTAGGCATCGCCCCCTCCACCGCACTCATGCGCACCCGAGCTCTGTCGGACCGGGGCATCATCCAGGGATTTGAAGCGAAACTTAGCCTTTCCGCGATTGGCCGGTCCGTACAGGCCCTGATCGCCGTCCGGCTCCGCGCCCACGACCGGGAGCAGATCGACCGGTTCACCTCCCGCGTCCCCAAGCTGCCCGCCGTGCTGTCAACCTTCCACACGTCGGGCTCGGTCGACTATCTGCTGCACATCGCCGTCGCCACCACGGAGGACCTGCGGGACTGGGTCCTGGACAACCTGGCCACCGACCCCGTGGTGGGGCACACCGAAACCACATTGGTGTTCGACCACATGCAGGGCAACCACGGGCCGCTGCCGGAACAGGACTGACCGGGCACCGGGGCGACCGGCCACCGGGACAACCAGCCCTGCGCCGGGACCGGCCCGGCGCTGCCTAGCGGCGGGGAAGCAGCAGGCCCGAGTGGGCTGCCCCGAGGACATCTCCACGCAACAGGCTCAATTCGTCGCGGCGCCGCGCGGCGTCCCGCTGCTGCCGGACGGCTTCCTCCGGAACAACCCGGCGCCGTTCCGCCCATTCCACCAGGCCGGCGCCGATGCGGACGGCAACGGCTTCCAAGATGGAGGCACGGCGGTAGCCGGGGATGGGCTGGTTGACCGATAGAGCGCTCATCGCTCTTTCCTTTCGGAGCTCATTGACTGTTCTGTGTTGTGTGACTCCGCCTCGGCGGGGTACTGGGTCTTGCGCTGGCCGCGGGTGCCTGCGGATGCCGGGACACCGAGGATGGGGAAGGCATTGAAGTGGATCTGGACCGGCCGGGCGCCCTCCTGGTCCCCCTCGCCGCGGATCTCCTCCAGCAGCCGGTAGGAGAAGGCCTCCATGGCCCGCGTGTAGGCGCCCAGCTGCTCCTCGTTCATCCGCACATTGGCGGTGCTTACGGTGGCGGCCTCCAGCCAGTCGCGGTCCAGGGTGTCCGCGCCGTGCGCCATAAAGTGGGAGAGCACGGCCTGGCGGCGGAGTTCGAATTCCCGGTTTACCAGCCGCGACGCTTCCTGGGTGGCGGGGGAACTGGCGAGCTCAGGCGACGAAACCTCAATGGCGCCGCGCGGCCGCTCCCACCACCGCTCCCGTGCAGTGCCTTTGCCCTCCACCTCCCGAACGAAGTCGTGCTTGGCCAGCTGGCGCAGGTGATAGCTCGTGGAACCGCTGGATTCCCCGAGCAGCTCGCCGAGGCTGCACGCCGTCTGCGCACCGTACCGGGAAAGCATCTCCAGGATCTGGACTCGCAGCGGGTGCGCGAGGGCTTTGAGGGAGGCCGGATCCATCTTCCGGACGGGGAACGGCAGATCCTGCACGTCGGGGGCTTCAGAGTTCGGCTTAGTGGCCATACCGCAAGGCTACTCTTGCAAAGATTTCTTTGCAATGATTGTTTTGCAACCAGTTCTTTGCAACCGTTTCTTTGCCCGGCGAGGCCCGTACCTCCGCGGCGTGTACCGCCCGCTGCTTCGAGGGCGCTGCTATCGGCGGAGGCTGCGGCGCCAGGTGATCGCTGCGAGCAGCCCCGCCGCGCACGCGCAGGCTGTCACGAATCCGGCGACGGCCGCGTCGAGCCCGTAGGCCGCCGTCGCGAGACCCAGCCCCACCACCGGGACGGCACTTCCGAGGTAGGTGATCACATAAACGGTGCTGATGATCTGGGCGTGCCGGGACGCCTCCACCTTGCCCGCCACGTCGTTGAAAACGGTCCGGAAGGCGACGCCCTGGCCGGCGCCTGCGGCCACGCTCGCGGCAACCAGCAGCCACGGGTTTCCGGCGGCAGCCGCGGCCGCGAGGAGCGCCACCGCGCCGCCCAGCACCGCCAGCCCCGCCGGCACAGCGAACCTGCTCCGCACCGCGATCAGCTGGCTCAGGGCGGACGATCCCAGCGTCAGCCCGGCCAGCAGGCCGATCAGCGGCCGCGAATCAGTGCCAAGGATCGTCGCGAAATAACCCGGGGCGAGGGACAGGCAGAAGCCGAAGACGGCAAAGCTCAGGAAGCCGACGGCCGCCGCCAGCCAGAATGCACCCCGGGCCTCGCGGGACACCGTGGGCCGGCGCGGTGCCAGCGCCTTCAGCGGGCGGGGGCCGGCGGCAGGCTTGATGGCGGGACGGGCCCGCAGCAGGTACAGCGGAACCAGCAGGACGGCCAGGACAAGTGAATGGATGAGGTACGGCGTGGTGGTGGAGCCCGGCAGGAGGGAGAGGATCCCTCCGATCGCGGGCCCCGCCGCCACTCCCCCGGCCGAGGCCAGCAGCGTGAAACGGGAGGCCCACCCTGGGCGCTCCGGCAGCAGTTCACGCAGTGCCGCCGAGCTGGCCCCGGTGGCCAGGGCGACGGCGACACCCTGGAGCGCCCGCCCACCGCACAGCCCGGCAAGACTGTCCGCGTTCGCAAAGACCAGGCCACCGGCAAGCCCCGTCAGCACGGCAAGGACGAGGGCCGCACGGCGCCCGATGTGGTCGGACCAGTGCCCCGCGAGGATGAGCGTGGCCACGAGCGCCAGGACGTAGGCGGCGAACGCGACAGTAATGCCCAGGGAACCGATGCCCAGCCGCACCTGCAGCAGCGGATACAGCGGGGTCGCCAGGTTCGCACCCACCAGGAGCGTGAAAATGACGACGCCGGCCATGGCCAGCCGTGCGGTGGTGGACGCATCCCAGCCCAAGCGGGTGGCCGCAGCCGGACGCATTCGAAGTTCGCTAAAGACGGTCATGCCCGTGCCCTTGCCTGTGTGTCCGCGGAACCTGCCCCTTGTGGGGGCTGCTCGCGCGGATGGAATCTTGGTACCTAAAGAATGCGGCAGGAGTGAGTACCCACGCGTCATTCTGTGGGAATATTGAGCAAAACCATCAATCTTTGGCCGGATTCATGAACCGGAGTGACGATTTGAACACCTTGGACCCCACGGATCTGAAGATCCTGCTCGAGCTGATCCGCGACCCCCGCGTCCAGATCGGCGAGCTGAGCGAAAAACTCGGCATTGCGCGGAACACTGCCCAGTCACGCGTGCGCCGGATGCTGCGCTCCGGCATCCTGCACGACGGCGGCCGTGAGATCGACCTCGAAGCGGTGGGATACGACGTCGTCGCCTTTGTGACGATTGAAGTGACGCACCGGGAGCTCGACGGCGTGATCGCCGCTTTGCGGCTGATTCCGCAGGTCCTCGAAGTGCACGAGATCTCCGGCCGGGGCGACGTCTGGTGCCGGGTGGTGGCCACGGACACGCAGAATCTTCAGGGCGCGCTGCGTTCGATCCTGCGCATCAAGGGCGTGATCCGCACCGAAACGGTGCTGGCCCTCCATACGCACATCCCGTACCGGACCGAGCCGCTGATCAGCCGCCTCGTTCAATCGTCTCCGGGGCCTGCGCCCCTCCGGCCGGAATAGGATTCGAGCATGGACTGGCTCTCTTATTTCTTTCAGGTCAACTGGCTTGCCGTGCTTCTTGCCTTCGCCGCGAGCATGGCCATCGGCTTCGTCTGGTACCTGCCCGCTGTGCTCGGCAGGCGGTGGATGGAGGCCGTGGGCACGACGGAGGAGGACCTCAGGAACACCGATGGCGGCGCCGGAATCTGGGTTCCCATGATGGCAGCTGCAGCCCTGACAGCCATCCTGCTCGCAGTTCTGATCAGCAAGCTCGGACTCGACGACGCGCTGGCCGGCGGATCGTTCGCTTGTGTGCTGGCAGTGGTGTTCCGCGTAGGCGGCCACGTAATCCACAACGGGTTCGCCGGACGCCCTGCCGCGGTGACGCTCATCGACTCCGGCCACGATGTCCTCGCTGTGACAGCCGCCGGAGTCATCATCGGCGCGATGTCCTGACCCGACGCGATGTCCTGACCCAAATAGACGGAGACCTGCAGACTGTGACCATTATCGATAACGCCGTCTACGTCGACGGGGTCCGCACCGCGGAGCCCGGAAACCTGGAACAGACGTTTGAAACCCTGGGCAGCCACGGCGGAATGGCCTGGATCGGACTGTACCGTCCCTCACAAGCCGAGATGGCCGCCGTCGCCGCGGAGTTTGGCCTCCACGAGCTGGCCGTCGAGGACGCTGTATCGGCCCACCAACGGCCAAAGCTGGAGCGCTACGGGGCCAGCCTTTTCACTGTTCTAAGGCCCGCCCGGTACCGCGATGACACCGAAACCGTGGAATTCGGCGAGCTCCATATATTCGTTGGCACGAACTTCGTGGTGACCGTCCGGCATGCCGAGATGTCCGGCGTCGGCCAGGTACGCCGCCGCTTGGAGTCCAGGCCGGATCTCCTCCGCCACGGACCGCCGGCGGTACTGTACGCATTGCTGGACCAGGTGGTGGACGACTACGCCCCGGTGGTTGCCGGGCTGGAAAACGACATCGACGAAATCGAAGACCAGCTGTTTTCCGGGGATTCCGCGGTGTCCCGCCGCATCTATGAACTCGCCCGCGAGGTCATCCAGTTCCAGCGGGCCATCCATCCGCTGCCCGCCATGATGCAGCAGCTCAACGAGGGATTTGACGACTTTGCTGCCGACGCCGAGCTCCAGCACAATCTCCGGGACGTCGAGGACCACGTGGAGCGGGTGATTTCGCGGGCTGATTCATTCCGTGACCTCCTGCAGAACGCGCTGACCCTGGACGGCACTCTCACCGCCAACCGGCAGAACGAGGCGAGCGCGCAGCAGAACGAACAGGTAAAAAAGATCTCGTCCTGGGCGGCCATCTTCTTCGCCCCGTCGTTCGTGGCCGGCGTTTACGGCATGAACTTTGACCATATGCCGGAGCTGCACTGGGCCTACGGCTATCCCATGGCGATGCTGCTGATGGCCGCCACAGCAGCGCTGATGTACCTCATCTTCAAGCGGAAGGGCTGGCTTTGATGGCCGGGTTTCACCGCGGCCTGGTCATCACGCCCGGCACGGAACGGCAATTGGGCGCCTGCGGGCTCTTCAGGCCTTCCCCTTCCCAGCGGGACGTGCTGTCCCTGCCCGCCGGTCCGCTGCCGGTCAAAGGTGCCGACCCGGACATGCTGTGGGCCAGCTTTGCCGAGCTGTGCGCCGGGGATCTGTCGACGGCGGACTATCTTCTGCTGGCGGAGACGTTCCCGGCCTGGGTGGTGGACGGCATACCTTCACCTTCTGCAGAGTCCGCTGCCAGCCCGGCTGACTGGCAGCGGTTCCTGGCGTTGCTGGACGTCCTCCACGACCGGGACATCACTCCGTTCCTCATTACGCCGGTCCTGTTTAGCAGCCTCTCTGGTGCGCTCGGCGGCGGCGCTCCTGGGGAACTGGCCGCCGTGCTGTCACGCATAGGAGAGCGGCTCTCGGTGCTTCGCAGGATCGAGTCGGACGAAGAGTTGGCGGATGAGCAGTCCGGCGGCTGCTAACAACAGCCGTAACCCTGCCGTCCCGAGCCGGTTGTGTCTGCTTACAATCGATTGACATCAACTACTGAGGGAATCATGAAGAAACTCACTACCGCCCTGCTTGCCGCCGGGTTCGTCCTCTCCGCTTCCGCCTGCGCTGCACCGCAGCTCACCACCGCACAAACCTGCGACCGGATCAGGACGGTTGTCTCGAACCCCACGAACTCCGTCGGCAAGACCGGCATGACCCGCCTGGCCAACCAGATCCGCCCCATCGAGGCGGTGTCCTCGGACGAGCTGCGCCCGGCGCTGCAGGCCATCCTGGAATACACGGACGAGTCCGCTAAGGAAACGCCGGATGAGGCGAAGCTCACCGAACTGAAGACCGGCTACGAGCAAGCCGGCAGTACCTACAGCAGGTTCTGCGGCGGCCAGTAGCCCGCTTCTCCTACACGTCTGGCGGCCACGGGCGGGGCACTCCTCCTGCCCTTGGCCGCCTTTTGCGTTGGCAAAACAAGGCTGCCCTTGCAAGATGCGGGCAGAATCCGGCTCTGCCCCGCTTTTCCTGATACCGCAGCTGCAGCCCCAAGCTTGGGAAAACCTTGGGCGTGCAGCGTCCAACCCCGCACCCAAGGGGTAAAAGCGAAGTCTGACTCTCAGGTTGCTCCGGCGTTTCATAACGTGCAGGCCGCAGACTGTTCCTGTCCCTGAAGCAGAAGGTAGCCGCGAACCGTCGCTTCAGAACAGCCGGGTCCGGAACGCATTCCCCCCATGTACTCCGGACCCGGCGGACAATTACCTCACGAACTCTTGATCCGAACCTGCGA
Source organism: Arthrobacter globiformis (assembly GCF_030817195.1). Lineage (NCBI taxonomy): Bacteria > Bacillati > Actinomycetota > Actinomycetes > Micrococcales > Micrococcaceae > Arthrobacter > Arthrobacter globiformis. The sequence goes on from NZ_JAUSYZ010000001.1 coordinate 4,038,195, forward strand.
TGACAGTGTCAGGTTCTTGAGCTGTGTCCCGGACCATTTCATTGAGACTCGCAGGACGGCGTGGACAAATGGATGAGGTGGCTGCATGGCGGAGGAGGACCCGGACTCGGGCCAGGACCTTCCGGTACTGGATGACGGCACGCTGCAGGACCTCACGGAGGAAGCCGGGGAGGAGGTAGCGCAGAAGTTCATGGAGGAGTATCTGGTGATGCTCCCCGTGCGGGCCGCCAGGATCTTCAAGGGCCTCACCCGCGGCGATACAGACACGACCCTCGAGGCCATCATCAGCCTGAGGGCCAGCTCAGGGATGGCCGGCGCACAGCGGCTCGAAGCCTACTGCCGCAGCCTTGAGAGCGCGCTGAAGCACGGGCACAACCCGGACATGACGGCAGTGAAGGCAGTACTGTTCGCCAACATCCGGCAGGTAGTCCGGGAAGCATCCAGGCGTGGCCATCTGCCGCCTAAATCCCACGGAACTTCGGGTCCTTGAGCTGCAGCCGCGCATCCCCCACCCTGCGCCGCAGCAGATGCAGCGAAAACTGCTGGACAATTTTCTTGATCCAGTATTGATCAGTTGCCGATATGCCCTTGAGACACGTGGAGGAGAGTCAGCAGGAGCGGTACCCAGACAGGAATCCGGAACGAATTCCGGCGGGAGCAAAGGAGTCCAGCAATGACAGTCCGGCCAGCGACGAACAGCACCAACGAGGTCTCCGAAGACGAGCCCGCGACTGCGTTCACGCCTGATGCCCAACTCCGTCGACTGCCATATCGGAGGCAGCTCCCGCGTCCAAGCAGCGGAAGCTGAACCTCCCTGAGGTCTTCCCCGTATACCCATTCGTCTGAGCATTAGTCCTGACGCGGTGTGGGGGCCGGCGGCGGCTGGGGGGAGTTGCCTACTCTCGGAGGCACTCGCCGCCACCGGCCGAATACAGTCTCTCTCGGAAAGCCGGCTCGCACCCGAGTAGCCCGTACCTGAATCCGGCCCCTTTCCACCACTCGGCTCCGCAGGCGGGGCTGTCGGCATTTCCATGGGATGTCGCCGGGATGCAAAAAACACCCCGGTCCGAAGACCGGGGTGTAACTGTGGAGCTAAGGGGATTCGAACCCCTGACCTCTTCGATGCGAACGAAGCGCTCTACCAACTGAGCTATAACCCCGTGGCGCCGTTTCCCGGAGGAACTTCAACGCCGGTTTCCCTAGGCTACAAATTTTCTTGCCGGTTTGCCAACCAGGCCTCAAATGTCGTCTGTCCGTAACGCTGTTCGGGCGCCAGGTTCTTTCCATCACGCAGAAATCTTCCCATCTGTCCGGGCAGCGGCAGTTCGGTCACGAGGCCCCTGGCGCCGGTTATCCGTTTCCAGACGCCGGCCAGCGATCCCATGCTCAGCACCTCCGGCCCACCGATTGTCTGCACCGCGTGGGAGTCACTGGTCGGCGGTTCCAGTGCGGCTTCCAGCAGCGCCGCCGCAACGTCGGACGGGGCGATCGGCTGGAACCAGGCACCTTTGATCACCGGTACGAGGCCAACGCGGGAACCCGCACCGAAAATCCCCGCCACCAGGCTGTGGAACTGCGTTGCCCGCACTGTGCGCGTTTCGAGCGGCGACCTCGCGTATACGCGCTCTTTGTCCGCCTTTGACCGGTAATACGTGAGGGCGCTTTGGTCGCAGTTAACGATGGATAGCTGTACGGCCCTGGCCACGCCAGCCGCCGCGGCTTCGCCCAGCAGCAGCGCGCCGCCGGCCGCATAGTGCCTGAGTGCTTTGCCGGTCCGCGCTTCAAGGCAATCGATGACGACGTCGGCACCCGCCAGCGCTTCCGGCACCCCTCCTCCGGTGGTGACATCCGCGCGGAAGTACGTGGCGCCGTCGTAATACTCCCGGGCACCCGGGCACGGCGGGTTCCGAGTCAAAACGGCGACGGCGTGCCCCAGTCCAAGCGCCTGGCGCACCACTTCACGGCCGGCCTCACCAGTGCCGCCGGCCACGCAGATTCGAGTCATCCCTGCGCCGCCTAGGCCGGCACGGATGCCCGGCTACGCGCGGCGGCGCTGCAGGACGTCATCAAGGTTGCTCAGCGCGCTCTGGGCCTTGGTCAGCGGCTTAGCGGGCGAGGCATTGGGGGAGGCTACAGGAGGTGCGGCGGCCGTACCCTGCTTGAGTGAAGGCTTGCCCACGGACTTCGGCGCCTCGGGCAACGCCAAGGGCTCGGGCGCGGGACGCTCGGCTTTGGCCGCTTCAACGTATGTCGGCTTGGGAACCTCCACCGGATCCCAGCTGGATTCAGGCGAGGCTGCCGGCCCCTGCACAGGGGCCGCGGCGCTTTCGTCGCCGGCCGCGAGGGCAACTGCCAGTGCCGCCTCGCGCAGTTCGACTGCCGTGAGGGGCTTGGGCTTCGGCGTCTCCGCCTCGGCGTCGAAGAGGGCGCTTTCACGGGGCTTCACAGGCTCCGGGGCGGGTGCCACCTTCTCGGGGTGCTCGACGGACGATTCCCGGCTGACGGCCGAGCCCATGGCCGCCCGGAAGGCGGCGCTGACTTTCCTGCGCCGGTCACGGACGGCAAGCCGCCGCAAAACCACGACGGCGGCAACACCGGCCAGGAACGCCACGGCCGGAACCCAGGGGTTGCCGAGCCCAAACAGCCGCAGGACTCCGGCCACAATCGCCGTCAGGAAGGACAGCAAGCCGACGAAAGCGATGGCCGTCCGCCCGTAGCGGATCCGAAAAACACCGGCCCCCTGGGCGGCAGGCCTATTGCCGGACGGACCCGGGGTGAGGCCTGTTGCTGGTTCGCTGCTCTTCCTGGTGTCCATGCGTTTCTCCTGCTGGGCGGCCATATACACGATCGTCCCGGCTTGCGGGTTTGCAGTTTCGGCGTCGGCGTTTTCCAACGTCAGGTCACCGGCAGCCTGGAACTGATGCCGGCCGTTGCGGAGCACGTAAGGGGCAACCCAAACGATCCAGAGCGCAACAGCAGCCACAAGGATGACTGAGCTGCTAAGGGGGAAGTCCACACACAAAACCGTATGAGGAATGTTGGGGCTGTTGTGGCATTCGTCTCGGTGTGTCGCGGCCGAGCTTCAAATCATTGGACTTATGCACAGAACCCGGCCCTGACCAGCGGCTCCGCCGGTCAGCGGTCAGGCGGGCCTGACCCGCAGCCAGCGGCTGAGGAGGCCTTCCGGAACTTCCTCTGAAGTCAGGGCGAAGGAGCGGTGGTCTGCCCATTCCCCATTGATGTGCAGGTACCGCGGACGGTAGCCCTCGTCCCGGAAGCCCAGCTTTTCCACGACCCGCAGGCTGGGTCCGTTTTCGGGACGGATGTTGATCTCCATCCGGTGCAAGGCCAAGAGTCCGGAAGCAGTGATCGGTCGCCATCGCCACCGCCGTGGGAGCGATCCCGTGCCCGGCCCGCGCCTGATCCACCCAGTAGCCAAGCGTCGCCATCAGGGCTGACCCCCACACAATGGAGGAGACCGTCAGCTGTCCCACGATGACGGGGTCACGGTGCCCGGGTGTCCACTCCGCGATCACAAAGGGCAGCGCCGTGGCCTGGGCCGCCTGCGTGTTAAGTGACCTGACCATCTGGCGGTAATCCGGCAGGGAGCCGCCCGGGATCGGATTGGAGGCTTCCCAGGGCGCCAGCCAGTCGCTGTTGCGGGAACGGACCTCAGTCCACTCCTTCCGGTCCCGGTACCTGATCGGCCGCAGGACAAGGTCCCCGCACTCCAGCGTGACCGGCCAGATGTGGCTGACCCTCATGAAGGGTTACTTGGACAGACGGGCGGCAACTTCCGGAAGCCAGGCACGCAGACCGGGTCCGAGGTCGTCGCTGTCGATGGCGAGCTCCACGCAGGCCTTGAGGTAGCTGAGCTTGTCTCCGGTGTCGTAACGGCGGCCGCGGAAAACCACACCGTACACACCGCCGCCTTCACCGTCCCGGCTGGCCAGCTCCTGCAGGGCGTCCGTCAGCTGGATCTCGCCGCCGCGGCCGGGTTCGGTCTTTTCCAGCACATCGAAGACATCGGGGTGGAGCACATAGCGGCCAATGACAGCCAGGTTGGAGGGCGCCTCGTCGACGTCCGGCTTCTCCACCAGCTTGTTGATCCGGACGAAGCTTTCGCCATCAATTGCGGAGATGTCCGCGCAGCCATAGGCACTGATCTGGGACGGCTCCACCTCGATGAGGGCCACCACTGAACCGCCGGTCTTGGCCTGCACATCGATCATGATGCTGAGGAGATCGTCGCGGGCATCGATGAGGTCGTCACCGAGGAGAACGGCGAACGGCTCGTAGCCCACGTGCTGGCGCGCACGCAGCACCGCGTGGCCCAGGCCCTTGGGGTCACCCTGGCGGACATAGTGGATGTCGCCCAAGTTGCTCGCTGCCTGGATCGACTCCAGCTTGGCGGTGTCGCCCTTGGCCTCCAGCGTCGCTTCCAGGGCCGGGACGCGGTCGAAGTGGTCCTCGAGCGCGCGCTTGTTGCGTCCGGTGATCATCAGGACGTCACTCAGGCCTACCTTCACAGCCTCCTCGACGACGTACTGGATGGCCGGCTTGTCAACCACCGGCAGCATCTCCTTGGGCATGGCCTTGGTGGCAGGCAGGAACCTGGTGCCGAGCCCAGCAGCGGGGATTACGGCCTTGCGGACTGAACAATTAATGGAAGTCACTGGTCTAATCTATCCGAGGGAACATTCATACGGTAAATGCATCCGGCAGCGGCCCGGCCGCCTGCCGCTGCGACAAAGGATGACATCCATGCCAACAGGGACAATGCCGTCGAAGGACGGGATCCGTTCGCGGCACCGGCAGATCCGGGCCACGATGACAGCAACAGACCTCTCAATCGCCGGCGACGGCATCGCCACCCATGGGCTGCCGTGGGCCGAAGCCATCGCTGCGGGCAAGCCCGCCACGTTCACCGCCTACCTCGGCGTCGCTTTCGAACCGCCAACCCTTCCCCTGCTGCACGCACTGCATGAGGCCGGCCACAGCATCCTGCTCCCTGTCTGCGAACCGGACCGGGAACTCAGCTGGGTCTTCTGGACGCCCGACAGCGAGTTTATCCGCAGCAGATATGCGCCCATCCAGGAACCTGCCGGTGAGCGCCACGGCCTGGATGTGGTGCGGACTGCGGCCGGAATGTTCATGCCGGCTACGGCTGTGGACCGCAGCGGCAACCGGATCGGACAGGGTGGCGGCTATTACGACAAGTTCCTGGCTGCGGCCAACGCCGGCGGCCTGCACCTTCCCAAGGCTGCCATCATCTATGACTCCGAACTCCTGCCCGCCCAGACCATCCCGGCTGAAGACTTTGACCGCCCCGTCGAGGCAGTCCTCATGCCCTCCGGGCTGGTAGCCTTCGCGTGACCTCGCCCGGGCGGGGTGATAGAATTGGCACTCAGGCCCTGCGACTGCTAATGGAGGCGTTTCCGCCGCGGTGATCCGTCAAGGAGAATCCGGGGAAATGAAGCCAGGCAGCACGGGACCTGTCGTTTGTCCAAGAGGAGGATCTACAGTGCCCACGTATGCCTATGCCTGCAAAGATTGCAGCCATGCTTTCGACATCGTGCAGTCTTTCACCGACAGCACTCTGACGTCCTGCCCCGAATGCCAGGGCACGCTCCGCAAGAAGTTCAACAGCGTCGGTGTGGTCTTCAAGGGCTCCGGCTTCTACCGGACTGATTCGCGCGACTCCAAGGGAAGCACCGTCTCGCCCTCCCCCGCTGCGTCAGCGCCGGCCGCCCCGGCCGCCTCCTCGTCGTCTGCATCATCCGCTGCCCCGGCAGCTGCAGCCGCGAGCTAGGCGAGTTCCTGCGGCACCTGCCGCCTTCAAGCTAATAGCGTCCGGCCGGGATTACCCGGCCGGACTCTTTTCCTTCGGCAGGGTTTCCCCCGGCTACTAGTATCGGTTCGGGCAGTCTTCCGATGCGCCTCGGGGGCCTTTTCCACATACGCCCGCCTGCACCTGTCGTGAGGCGAGGGATGGCCCGTAGCGTGACGGCATGCCAGCTACCGGAATTTTCCCTGCAAGGGCATCCCGCCCAGCCGTTCGTCCCGGCCGGGGCAAGGCATTGCCCGGCTCCGCCGCCCGCCCGCGCCCGCGCGGACGGCGCTTCGCGGGATGGCTGAACCGTAACCGCCGTCTTGCCGTGGCACTCCTCCTCTGCGCGGCCGCGGGGATCGCCGTCCACCAGCTCACTCCTGCCCCTGCCCAGACCGTGAGCGTCCTCGCCGCTGCCCGTGACCTACCAGCCGGAGCGAACCTGGCTGGGAGTGATGTCGGGACCATCAGCGTTCCGCCGGCTATGGTGCCCGACGGGACTTTCGCTGACAGCGCCGGAGTGGACGGCAAGCAGCTGGCAGTGCCGCTTCGCAAGGGCCAGCTCCTCACCGATGCGCAGCTCGTCGGGCCAGGGCTGCTGACGGGGGCGCCGCCCGGGTCCGCTGCGGTACCGCTGCGGATGGCGGACCCGTCATCCATCCAGCTGGTGTCCCCCGGCCAACTCGTGAACGTTGTCCTGACAAGCGGCAACGGCTATGAGCAGGCATCAGCCTCGAAGGTACTCGCCAAGGCAGTGCCCGTCCTGTGGACCTCCGGCCAGGAAGGCCAAGGCAGCCAGTGGCTTGCTGCCGGGGATTCGGACGGGCTGCTGGTGGTGGCCGCCACCCCTGCCCAGGCCAGTGCCTTGGCGGGCGCGTCAACCCAGGGAAAGCTGTTTTTCGTACTGGTAGCATCCGGTGCCCGGTGAGCCAGGCCGTGCGAATCCTCTGGCTTGTTGAAATCCCCTCGCTTGTGGGAATCCCCTCGCTTGCGAGATTCCGCGACGTGTTTGCCCGGTTGCTCAGCCCCAGTGCGGGGGCTTCTGCTCCTTCAGCCAAGCGTCGTGGTCGTTGCCGGATTCTGCGTCGCCCCAGGTCCGGGGATCGTCCTCGGCTGCCCGCTTGGGGACCACGCCGGTCCGCTGCGGCCCGCCCGCTTTGGCGCGGCGAGCCTTTGCGGGCTTCTCCCGGCCTGCGGACTGAGCATCCCTGCGCTCGGTGCCGTTGTTGCGCTCGGCCCCGCCGTCGGATGTCACAGCGGGCCCTCCTTCCGTCCCGTGGCCGGCCGTTCCAAGCCGGGCTCAGAACCGAAGCCGACTCCGGCGCGGGCAGCGTCGGAACCGGAATCCTCCCTGTCGGCGTCCGCCTGATGGGTGCCAGCCTGATCCACGCCCCTCTGATCCACGTCCCTCTGGTTAGCGTGTGTCTGACCGGCGCCCGTCAGTTCAGCGTCGCTCAGACCAGCGTCTGTCGGATCAGCGTCGGTCTGATTCGCATCCGACGAGTGCGCGTCCGCCAGGACCGCCTCGGTGGTGCCCTGATCGCGTGCTTCCCGGCCGCTCTGGTCAGCATCGTAACCGATCGGGTCGTCGCTGAATCTGCCATCCATGTCTTGGTACGGGTCTTCCTCCTGTTCGGGCTCCAGGTCGCCCACTGCAAAAGTGCTGACGTCGTCATCCAGGAAGAATTCCGGCGCGCCCACGGAACGCAGCGAAGGGGCGGGCTTCTCAAGCCCGAGGTACCCGCCGATCCTGTCGGCGCAGGCCGAGGGATCTGTGAAGACCTCGATGGTCCACAGCGGCATATACCTCCAGCCGAGCCGCTCCAGCAGCTGGGGGCGCAGCCTGCTGCGTTCCCGGACCGTCATCTGCCGGTACTGCTCGGTGCCGTCCGATTCGATGGCTACCGGCCGTGGAATGTCGGCCTCGTCCTGGCCCATGGTGCTGAGCGGATCGGCCGCGGCCACCACGTCGATGACGCCGTCGTACTGGTGCCATACTCGGGCACCGCGGGCACGCAGCCGGTCGCCGAGATCAGCAACCAGTGGATCAGCGCCCAACGCCTGTTCACTTGCCGCTGCCCTGGACGCAGGCGTCCCCAGGTCGGTGTTGCCGGAGATCTCCCGGTCCAGAAGTTCGAAGAGATCGACGGCGCCGTGGGCCAGCCGTGTCCGGTCAAGATCCTCCGGTTTGAAGCACGTCAGGACGTGGAGCGACTGCCGTGCCCGGGTCATGGCCAGGGCGAACTTGGCCCGGCCGCCCTCGGCGGACAGCGGACCGAAGCTGTGCAGGGCGCGGCCGTGCGGCGTCCGCCCGTAGCCCGGCGAGAAGATCACGCGGTCGCGGACCAGCCCCTGGGCACGCTCCAGGTCCACAACCCGGAAGGATTCATCACCTGCCGTGAAGAATCCGGACAGCGACGGATGGTTGGGCAGCTGCAGCCGGATAGACTCGCCGATGCGTGCCGCGTGCCGGAGGCTGGCGGTCACCACCGCCAGCGATGTCCGGGGACGGAGCCGCGCGTGCTCGAACACGAGCTCCACTACCCGGTTCACCTCGGCCACCACCGACTCGACACCCTCGTGGTCGGCGCTGGGCAGTCCCGTGCCGTCGGGCAGGTACTCCACCGTCAGCGCACGGTCCAGCCCCGTGGCCGACTGCCCTTCGGGGAGCCGGTGGAGGCCTCCGTCATAAAAGTTTTTGCTGAGCTGCAACACCAGGTCCTCGTCCACCGCGCGGTAGACAGAGCGCAGCGGCGCCGTCGGCAGCACTGCCGAAAGTGCGGTGAACGCGCTTTCGACACTCTGATGCGACTGTTCGCCGGCGGCGAGCCGCTCCACGGCAACGGTGAAGGTGCGGGGACTGGCGATCCTGTCGTCGCCGAAGGCGATAACCTGCTTGGCGCGGGCGACGGCCGGGAGGACAGCCTGCAGCGAGGTTGCCTCGGCATCGAGGATCACCACAGCGTCAAACTTCTGCTCGGCAGGCAGGAGGCCGGTCATGAGGTAGGGGCTGACCGACCAGACAGGCACCAGCATGGGAACCAGGCCCGGTGCCTGCGCCGTCAGCGCGGCCAGCGTGACCCGCCCGTCCTTAAGCAGGCTCCGGAGCAGGTCCGCCTGGCGGGCATGCTCCTCGATGCCCGCGCGCCAGCGCTCAGCCAGCTTCCACCGCAGCCGCCCGGCACCGCTGGCGATGTGGGCGTTGTCCGCGAGCCGGTACTCCGCCTCCAGCTGGCGCAGCGCGTCGCCATCGGACATGGCCAGGTAGTCGTCACCGCTGATCATCGCCTCAAGCGCCGACTGCCACCAGGCCAGGTCAAGTTCGGCAGCGACGGACCCGGCCCCGACCTCGCGCTCCGAGAGGTCTGCCAGCAGCTCCCCCAGCCCGTGCTCGCGCATGTTTTCGATGAGCAGCGTGCGCTCGGGCAGGGTCTGCAGCGTCTGGGTGTCCGCGACCAGCCGTTCCAGACGCTCCATGAGCTCCGGGTACGGAACATTTTCGAGCGAACCGCCCGCAGCCGTGTGCCGCAGGGCATCACCCAGCATCTTCATCTCGCGGGTCAGTCCACGGTGCATGATGCTGATTTCCGCCAGGCCGGACGGTACCGCCGGATGCCGCTGTGTGGTGGCGTACCCGGCCCACTGGGCACGCTGTTCCTGGACCAGCACCAGCGAACTGTGAAGATCGGCAATATGCACGCCCGGGCGGACGTACTCCTTGGCCACCCGGCGCAGGCGGGACCGCTGCATCGAGGCCATGTCGATGCCGCGCTCCCTGCGCCAGGACGAGGACGCCGTCGCGGAAATCAGGTCGGTCACGGGCCGGTCAAAAATGTCCGGGGTGAATTTGTCCAGGCTTTCACGGACGGCCACCAGGAGCTTGAGCTGGGAGCCCCATTCGGCGAAGGTGGTGCCCAGGCGGATTTCGGCGTGGCTGGCCACGTCCTTCATCCGTTTCTGCAGCAGCGGCAGCTTCTTCGCCACCGCACGCACAAGCTCCTGCGCTTCCTCGGTTTCCTTGCGCGTCACCAGCCGTGCACCGTGCCAGGGGCTGGTGGTCGATGCCCTGCTGAACGCACCGAGTTCGGCGGCGCGCTTCAGCCGCCCAGCCAGCTCCTCGCGGTCCCGGATGTTGTCCAGGACGCTGCGCTTGAGACGGACGGTGGTGGCCGGTGCAGGCTGGATGGACGTCAGCTCCGCGAGCGACTGCATGGCCTGGTACGGCGAGCAGCCCCACCGCTGCCGCACGTTGTGCAGCGACGCGACGTGGTCCACAAGCGCATGGCGGTGCTCGGTGAGCGTCTTGTGCAGGCTCCCGAGCTGCGGCTCCTGGGCCTTCTCGTTGCGCACGATGGCACGCACCAGCTGGCCCTTGAGCTGCTGCGGTGTTGCGTTTCCGGACAGCTGGAAAAGGATGGAGTCCAAGCCCAGGTTTTCGAGGCGTCCGGCCACCTCGTTGAGACTGGCACGCCGGTCCCCCACCACCAGAACGGTCTTGCCTTCGTCCACGAGCGCACCGATGGTGTTGATGGCCGTCTGCGTCTGGCCGGTGCCGGGCGGGCTGCTCACCACCAGCGAGTCCCCTGCCCTGACGGCGTCGATCACATACTGCTGGTCGGCGTCGGCGTCCAGGAGGAGCAGCTCCTCGGCCGGGTCGCGCTCGTCCACGCTGGGAAAGCGTCCGGGCTGGAGCGCGGGCACGTCGACGATTTCACCCGACGCGGCCTTGGCCAGCGAGGCCACCAGGGCGTTCTGCCCGTTGATCCACGGATCGTCAAGGTTGCCGGAAAGGTCCGCGAAGGTCGAGACGAGCAGGTTGTGCTCCACGTCGGCGCCGTGGATCGGCTTGACCAGTGTGCTGATCCGGTCCAGCACGGGCAGGGGGTCGAACCGCGCTGTGCTGTACGCCATCCGTGTCACGGCGTTCACGTCGAACACGATCCCGTGGATGTTTTTCAGGTGCCGGATCAGGGCCGGATTAATGCGGGCCTGCTCCGTGAGCTGAAGTTCGTAGTCGTCTTCGCCGGGGCGGATGGTGAGCGACATGGCCGTCAGCATCACCGGCGCCGAGACCCGCTGCGGTTTCCCACCCACGGCGGAGGTCCACACCACGGTGCCAGCCGAGAGGTACCCGGCCTCGATGCCGCGGTCGTTGGCCAGTTCGAAAATCTTCGAGCGCAGGTTCCGGCAGGCCCGGGCGGCCACGACGTACTGTTGCTGGTCGCGGATCAGCGTGGAGAGCCGCGTCCGGCGCCCGGCCATCAGCTGCGCCAGGCCCGAAGGGTGCGCGTGGGTGAGGTCGATGGAACCCTCGGGCGTTTTGGTGAAGCGCAGCATGGTGTCTGCCCCCGTTACGGGCTTGAGCCCGGACAGCCACTTCCTGAGCTCCTCCGAACCCTCGGAGTCGACCTGACCTACTGACACTACTGCCTTCTTTTCTGAGCTTGCGCGTGACGCCTTGGACCATACGGGCATAGTTTCGAGCGTAGCCGGAAACCGCCGCGGTTGAGAGACCGCAACACTGGGTCGGCCCAAGTTGCGGCGCATTTCGCACCGTTGCCCGCCATGCCTGATCCGATACCCGGGAATGCAAAATGGCCGGCCCCCTGCGGAGGCCGGCCATTTTCACAACGCTATTCCCACTCGATGGTTCCCGGCGGCTTGCTGGTGACGTCGAGCACCACGCGGTTGACGCCGTCGACCTCATTGGTGATCCGGTTGGAGATCCGTGCCAGCAGGTCGTAGGGAAGCCGCGACCAGTCGGCCGTCATGGCGTCCTCGGAGGAGACGGGGCGCAGCACGATCGGGTGGCCGTAGGTACGGCCGTCACCCTGGACCCCCACGCTCCGGACGTCCGCGAGGAGAACCACGGGCATCTGCCAGACGTCGTTGTCGAGTCCGGCAGCGGTCAGTTCTGCGCGGGCGATGGCGTCTGCCTTGCGGAGCAGGTCCAGGCGTTCCTTGGTGACCTCGCCGACGATGCGGATTCCCAGGCCGGGGCCGGGGAACGGCTGGCGGCCAACGATCTCCTGGGGCAGGCCGAGCTGGGCGCCCACGGCGCGCACCTCGTCCTTGAACAGGGCGCGCAGCGGCTCAACGAGCTCGAACTGCAGGTCCTCGGGCAGTCCGCCCACATTGTGGTGGCTCTTGATGTTCGCGGCGCCCTCGCCGCCGCCGGATTCGACGACGTCCGGGTACAGGGTGCCCTGCACGAGGAACTTGATCTTTTCACCGTGTGCCGCTGCCTCGGCGATGATCGCCAGTTCGGCCTCTTCGAACGCACGGATAAACTCGCGGCCGATGATCTTGCGCTTGGTCTCGGGGTCGCTGACGCCGGCCAGTGCGGCCTGGAAGCGCTCCTGCTCGTTGGCCACGTAGAGCTTTACACCGGTGGCGGCAACGAAGTCGCGCTCCACCTGCTCGGCCTCGCCTTCGCGAAGCAGCCCGTGGTCGACGAAGACACAGGTCAGCTGGTCGCCCACGGCGCGCTGGACGAGGGCTGCGGCAACAGCGGAATCCACACCGCCGGAGAGGCCGCAGATGACCCGGGCATCGCCGATCTGCTTGCGGATGCGCTCCACCTGCTCCTCGAGGATGTTGCCCGTGGTCCAGTTCGGTTCCAGCTTGGCGCCCTTGAACAGGAAGTTCTCCAGGACCTGCTGGCCGTAGGCCGAGTGCTTCACCTCGGGGTGCCACTGCACGCCGTACAGGCACTTCTCCTCATTGGCGAAGGCGGCAACTTCAGCGCCCGCTGTGGTGGCCAGCACCTCAAAGCCCTCGGGAGCCTCATGGACGGAGTCACCGTGGCTCATCCAGGTGTTCTGGTGCTGGGGCATTCCTTCGAGGACGGAACGGCCTTCACCGAGGATGGTGGTCTGGGTGGAGCCGTACTCCCGCAGGCCGGTCTTGTCCACCTTGCCGCCGAGGGCGTTGGCCATGGCCTGGAAGCCGTAGCAGATGCCGAAGACCGGAACACCGGCCTCGAAAAGGTCGGCGCCGACGCTCGGGGCACCGTCGGCGTAGACGCTGGCGGGTCCGCCGGAGAGGATGATGGCGGCGGGGTTCTTGGCCAGGAGCTGCTCAGTGCTGTAGGTATGCGGAACCACTTCCGAATACACATTCGCTTCCCGGACGCGGCGGGCAATCAGCTGCGCGTACTGGGCACCGTAGTCAACAACCAGCACCGGCTTCTGGGAAGTTTGGGATGCAGTGGGAGTAGTCACCGTACTAGCCTACTTGGCGCGATTGCCCCGACGCATCTTGAGCGGGCCTGCTGTGACGCACGGAACGCTGATCAGCAGCGGCTGGGATCAGTAGCGGCTGGCGGCCTGCGGGTTGGCGGCGAGTTCGGCCTCCACCTCGGCGTGGAACTTCTTCTCCACGATGAAGGACAGGAACGGGACCACGCCGCCGAGTGCCAGCAGGATCATTTTGGCGAACGGCCAGCGCATCAGCGTCCAAAGCCGGAAATTGGACATCAGGTACACGACGTACATCCAGCCGTGGACGATGAGAACGGTCACGGACACGTTGAACCCGCCGAGGACGCCCTTCGGTTCCGCCTGCGCGAAGCCGAAGCCGAACGGCTGGCCGGTCAGGGCGTCCGTTCCGCCGGCGAAGAGGTACTGGCCGAAGCCGTAGCGGGCCACCAGCTCGGCGCACAGCAGCAGCAGCATGGCACCCGTGAGGTAGGCCATGACCTTGTAGAACTTCAGGGCGGAGCGGATCTGTGCCTCCGTGCCGCCGAAGCGTCGCTTCTTCGCCGCCCCGGTGGGGTTCGAGGGCTGGATGGCCGGCTTGGGTTCGATCATGGCTGTACCTTTTGTTGGATCTCGTTGGGTTGGGTAGGTTCTGGTCCGTCGTGGCTGTGGCCACCGGCGTCGTGGTCATCGGCGTCCTCGAGGCTTCTGCGGTAGTCGTCCTTGACCAGCCGCCACCAGATGAACAGGGCAAATCCGGCAAAAACGATCCACTCCACGGAGTAGAACAGGTTCAGCCAGTTGACCTTCGCGGCCGGCGGCTGGGCGGCGATGCTGAGCGGTTCCAGGCCGCTGCCGGCGGCAGCACCGACGTCGGCCGTTCCTGACTTTTCCGCCGTGGCGGAAACGAACGCGGGGTAACTGCTGACGTTCCAGGCATTGATGAGTTCAGCCACCGAGACTGCCGTCGCCCGGCCGGGTTCAGGGGCGGCGTTGGGCACCGGCGCCTCGGACGGCAGGAGCCGTCCGGTCAGCCGGATAACGCCCGACGGCGGGGCGCTGGCGTCAGCGGGATCGGCGATCCAGCCGCGGGCCACCGGTATATAGGTCTTCGGTGAGGCTGCCGCCCCTTTGAGCACGGGGGCGTCCGCCACCGCGAACGCTGTGACCACCCAGTATCCGGTCTTGCCGTCCTTCAGCCGGCCCGCAACCAGGACCTGCTTCGCCGGGTCGTAGGTGCCGGACGCCTCGACCATCTGGTCCGCCACCGAACCACGGAAGAAGTCACCCGGTTGCAGGGTTTTCGTTAAGGCCTGGACCTGCTCCGTGGCGGGGTTGACCGGCACCTCGGGCTGCGTGGAACGGCCGAACTGCCACTGGCTCAGGAGCACAAAGACACCCGAAACGGCGATCGCAAAGACCAGGCCTGCGATCCACCGGGGCTGGAGGGCTGTTTTCCACACCCCTTAACGTTACTTCGTCCTTGTGTAGAACAACGAAACGAGAGTGGGGCAGCAGGGTCCCTACGTGGCGACGAAGTCGACACGAAAGGGCCTGCCCCAATCTCTAATGGTCGAAGAAGACCAGGCTTGAGTTGATGAGCTCAGCGATGACCTCGGCGTCGTAGGCCCGGCGCAGCGATTCGCGGAACGATTCCTTGGACAGCGACCTGGCCAGGGTGGCGAGCACCTCAAGGTGGTCGGAGAACGAGCTCGCCGGCGTGGCGATGAGCAGGACCACGGTGGCCGGACCGTCGGAGGCGCCGAAGTCCAGGGCCTTGCCGTACTTGGTGATCCCGACGGCGATCGAGGTCTCGGAGACGAACTCGCTGCGGGCGTGCGGCAGGCCAACTCCCCCGGGCAGGCCGGTGGCCAGCTGGTGCTCGCGGGCGTTGACGTGCGCCAGGAAGCCCTCGAGGTCTGAGACGCGGCCGGCATCGTAGAGTTTCCTGGCCAGCTGGCTGGCCGCGTCCACCTTGTCCTCGGCGTCCATTTCGAGGATCACCATGTCCGGTGTGGTGAGTTCCGCGTCGTAACGGTCCAGTGGTTCCGCCAAGTGGTGTCCCTTCAGTGAGGCCGGGGCCTGTCCGGCGGCGGTTTGCGAGCTCAGCGCAGCGGGACGATGTCCTCCGCGCCCAGCCGGGCGGCATCGGCCGATTCGTCATCGGGCTGCTGCTGACTGAGCCGTTCGGCTTCCACCCGCGCAAGGTAATGCTTGATTTCGCTTTCCCGCTGCGCATCGCTCCAGCCAAGAATTTCTCCCATAAGCTTAGCGACTACCGGGACGGCAGACACACCGCGGTCCCACGCCTCAATGGAAATCCGGGTGCGCCGGGTCAGGACGTCGTGCACGTGCCGGGCGCCCTCGTGGGTTGCCGCGTACACAGCCTCGGCCTGCAGGTAGTCGTCCGCGCCGGGCAGCGGTTCCGCCAGTTCATGCCGGTCCTGGATGAGCGCAAGCACCTCCGATGCCATGGATCCGTAGCGGTTCAGCAGGTGCTCAACGCGTGCCACGTGCACCCCGGATTCCTCGGCAGTCCGGTTGCGGCGGTTCCAGGCAGCCTTGAACCCGCTGGCCCCCAGCAGCGGGATGGTTTCGGTGCAGCTCGGGGGCACGCGCTCGTCCATGCTGCGGGCGGCTTCGTCCACGGCATCCTTGGCCATGACGCGGTACGTGGTCCACTTGCCGCCGGCCACCACCACCAGACCGGGCACGGGATGGGCCACAATGTGCTCACGGGAGAGTTTGGCCGTGGAGTCGCTTTCCCCGGCCAGCAGCGGACGCAGCCCGGCGTAGACACCCTCCACGTCTTCCCGCGGTGAGGGGCCGTTTGAGGACCTTGTTGACGTGCTCCAGCAGGTAGTCGATGTCCTTGCTGGACGCGGCCGGATGGGCCTTATCCAGGCGCCAGTCGGTGTCGGTGGTGCCGATGATCCAGTGCCGCCCCCAGGGGATGACGAACAGCACGGACTTCTCGGTCCGCAGGATCAGCCCGACCGTTGACTGGAAACGGTCCCGCGGCACCACCAGGTGGATGCCCTTGGAGGCGCGCACCTTCAGCTGCCCGCGCTCGGTGACCATGGCCTGGGTTTCGTCGGTCCAGACCCCGGTGGCGTTGATGACCTGCTTGGCGCGGATGTTGAAGTGGGATCCGTCTTCGCGGTTGACCACCTTGGCGCCCACCACACGCTCACCCTCGCGCAGGAAGTCGACGACGGCGGTCTGGTTGACCGCGTGCGCCCCGTAGTAGGCGGCGGTCCGCACCAGGTTTGCCACGTACTTGGCGTCGTCCACCTGGCCGTCGTAGTAGCGGATCGATCCGATGAAGGCGTCGTCCTTCAGGCTCGGGGCGGCGCGCAGCGTGCCCCGGCGCGAAAGGTGCTTGTGGAACGGAACGCCGCGCTTGTGCCCGCCGGA
This sequence comes from Arthrobacter globiformis, assembly GCF_030817195.1. Taxonomy (NCBI): domain Bacteria; kingdom Bacillati; phylum Actinomycetota; class Actinomycetes; order Micrococcales; family Micrococcaceae; genus Arthrobacter; species Arthrobacter globiformis. Next base: position 4,054,641 of record NZ_JAUSYZ010000001.1, read on the forward strand.
AATGGACATGATGTCGTACAGCGCTATGCCGGCGCCAATGTACGGCCGCTCGACGACGTGTTTGGTCAGCGGGTACAGGAACGGCACCGGCCGGGCAAGGTGCGGCGCAAGTTCGGAAAGCAGCAGCCCCCGTTCCTGGAGCGCCTCCTTCACGAGAGCGAAGTCGAGCATTTCCAGGTAACGGAGGCCGCCGTGGATGAGCTTGGAGGACCGGGACGATGTCCCGGCGGCCCAGTCGCTGGCTTCCACGATGCCCACGTTCAGGCCGCGGGTCACGGCGTCCAGGGCCACCCCGGTGCCGACGATGCCGCCGCCGACGATAAGGATGTCCAGTTCCTTGCCCGGCTCCGCCGAAGCCTTCAGCGCCGCAAGGGCGGCCTCCCGCGCCTCGGGGCCTAATGCTCCCCTGGTCGCCCCCGGACGTTCACCGAAACCGGTCATGACGGGCCTCCATCCTCATCGAACGCTGTAGTTCACCAGAGTACTTCGTACGTCTGCCGATGGGCAGGGTGCGGGTGGAGGGCTGTGGATCAGTTTCCGGCGTAGGGCGAAACCACGACGTCGACCCGCTGGAACTCCTTGAGGTCCGAATAGCCGGTGGTGGCCATGGAGCGGCGGAGCGCGCCAATCAGGTTGGAGGTTCCGTTGGTGTGGTGGCCCGGCCCGAAGAGCACCTCTTCGAGCGGACCGACGGTTCCGATGTTGACCCTGTCGCCGCGGGGCAGTTCCAGGTGGTGGGCTTCCTGACCCCAGTGCCAGCCCTTTCCGGGGGCCTCCTCCGCCCGGGCGAGGGCGGTGCCGAGCATGACGGCGTCGGCGCCCATGGCGATGGCCTTGACGATGTCGCCGGAGGTGCCCATGCCGCCGTCGGCAATCACGTGGACGTAGCGTCCGCCGGACTCATCCATGTAGTCGCGGCGGGCGGCGGCGACGTCGGAGATCGCGGAGGCCATCGGCGAGTGGATGCCGAGGGCGCGGCGCGTGGTGGTGGTGGCGCCGCCGCCGAAGCCGACCAGGACGCCGGCCGCGCCGGTGCGCATGAGGTGCAGGGCGGGCGTGTAGCCGGCGGCACCGCCCACGATGACGGGGACGTCGAGTTCGTAGATGAACTGCTTGAGGTTCAGCGGCTCGTGGTCCTTCGAGACGTGCTCGGCGGAAACCGTGGTCCCGCGGATCACAAAGATGTCGACGCCGGCGGCCACCACGGTCTTGTAGTGTTCCTGGGTGCGCTGCGGGGTCAGCGACCCGGCCACGGTGATACCCGCGGCGCGGATTTCGGCAAGGCGCGTGGTGATCAGTTCGGGCTGGATGGGTGCCTGGTAGAGCTCCTGCATCCGGCGGGTGACGGCGGGGCTGTTGGTTTCGTCGGCAAGCGCCCCGATCTCGTCCAGCACGGACTGCGGGTCCTCGTACCGGGTCCAGAGGCCCTCAAGGTCCAGGACGCCCAGGCCGCCGAGCTTGCCGAGCGTGATGGCCGTCGCCGGGGACATGGCGGAGTCCATGGGTGCCGCGATGACGGGCATGTCGAACTTGTAGGCATCGATCTGCCACGAGACGGAGACATCCTTGGGGTCACGGGTGCGACGGTTGGGGACGATCGCAATGTCGTCCAGGGAGTAGGCACGACGCCCACGCTTGCCACGGCCAATCTCAATCTCGTAAGTCACTGCTCTAGGTTATCCCAGCCGAACGCCTGTCTGAGGACCGGGACACCGGGTGGCACGCCCTGGCGACGCGGGCGTTGGCTACAGTGGCCGGATGGGCAGACGCTGGATCTTCGGCGGCCACATCGCCGGCATCGGAACCGCCTCCGGCCTGCGCGCGGTGGTCGGGATCTGGCGGGAGTCGCCCTTTGGGCCGTTCGCGGATGCGATGGTCCAGCTGCCGTCGGGCCGGCGGATACTGCTGGCTCCGACCGGGGACGTGGCTGAGTTCATTGCCGCCACCTACAGCTTCGAGGAGGTCCGCATCGTCGACGTCCCAGCCGTGCTGACCGGGCAGACGCTAAGGGTCGACGCCGGTCCCTGGTGATCCGGGCCGGGATCGGGAGCCGGGCCCTCCTGGGTGCACTTCTGCGGACGGTACCCGGGCCCCTTGCCGTGCACAGCTCCGGTGACGTTCGGGTTCAGCAGCGTTCCGCCGCGGCCCAGCTTGGCCCGGGTCCGGACCACCGTGGTGGAGGTCAGATCCCGCCGGCTTCCTCGACGCTGAGCTGGGACTCGAACATCCGGAAATAGCGGCCGCGGAGTGCCACCAGTTCCCGGTGCGTGCCCTGCTCCACGATCCGGCCGTCCTCCAGCATGTACACAATGTCCGCCTTCTCGATCGTGGCGAGCCGGTGGCTGATGGCGATGATGGTGCTGCTGCGCTCGGCGAACAGCCGGGTGAAGATCCGGTGCTCCGCCAGCGCGTCGATGGCGGAGGTGGGCTCGTCCATGACCATGAAGGAGGCGTTCCGGTAGAAGTTCCGCGCCATGGCGAGCCGCTGCCACTGCCCGCCGCTCAGCCCGCTCCCCTTGCGGCCGCGCGGATCCTCCATCCAGTTGCTGACGTGGTTGTCCAGGCCGTTGGGCAGCTTGTTGATGAAATCCAGGGCCTCGGCATCGGCGGCCGCGCGGCTGATCCGCTCGTCGTTCCGGGGCGAGTCGACATCGCCGAACAGGATGTTTTCGGCAGCGGTGGCGAACTCGTACTTAAGGAACTCCTGGCTGAGCACCGCCAGGTGGCGGTGCCAGGAGGTGACGTCGACCGCGGCGAGGTCCACGCCGTCGAGCATCACCTGGCCGGAGTCCGGGCGGTAAAGCCCGGCCAGGATGCGGATCAGCGTGGACTTGCCGGCGCCGTTCTCCCCCACGATGGCGATGTGCTGGCCTTCGCGGATGGTCATGCTGATGCCGCGGATCACTTCGATGTCGCTGCCGGTGTAGGTGAAGCGGATGTCCCGCAGCTCAACCGTCTTGGGAGCTTCCAGCAGCGGCGGCGCGTGGCTGGAATGCACGGGCAGCGCCATGAACAGCTCATAGTCCTTGAGGTTGGCGAGGTCCTCGTCGATGGAGCTGAGCGAGGACACCAGGTTGTTCGCGGTGGACAGGGCCCGGCTGACGATCTGCTGGACGTAGAGAAACTGCCCCACCGGCTGGGCCCGGGCGATGATCTGGCCCACCACCCAGATGAGCGAGACAACCTCCGCGGCGTACTGCAGGGCGTCGGCCGCCAGCTGCTTGGGGATGTACCGCTTCTGGAAATCCAGCCGGCGCTTCTCGTCCGCGTCCCTGAGCCGGGAGCGCAGGCCCATCAGGTATCCGACGATCCCGTACAGGCGCATCTCGGCGATGTGCTGCGGGCGGAGCAGGTTGGTCTCGATCATCCGCCGCTGCCGCCGCGAATCCACCTGCGTGTTCCAGTGCGCGATCTGCTCGCGGGACAGCTTGAACTGCAGGTAGACGCTGGGCACGATCGCCACCAGCACGATCACCGCGATCCACCAGCTCACCAGCAGCAGCGCGCCGATGGCCAGGATCACCGACACCAGCTGTGTGAAGATGGCTGCGATCCGGTCCAGGACCCTGGCATAGGAATCGGAGAACCGCTTGGCGCGGTCGTAGAGGTCCACCGTTTCCTTGTCGTCGTACCGCCAGAAGTCCAGCGCCAGGAACCGCTCGTACATCAGGTCGCCCACGATGGCCCCCACCCTGAAGCTCATGAGCTGCTGGATGTAGCGGTCCACGCTGCTGAAGGCTCCCCAGAACAGGCCCAGCGCGGCGGTGATGATGACGTAGACGATGGCCTGCTGCCCGGCGCCGGCGTCCCCGTTGTAGGCGGCGGCCAGCGCAGTGGTGGTCAGGCCGGCGAAGTACGTGGTGACCAGGGGCAGGACCGCCGAGATCAGCGATCCGGCCACCTTCATGAGCACGGCACCTGGCGACGCGCGGAAACTGACGCGGAGGACCTGGGCGACGGCACGCGCATAGGGCTTGAGTGCCAGCCGCCGCTGGGGTTCCCTTTTCGGGTTCAGTTCGGCGGGATGGCGTGGTTGGGACATGGCTCCAGCCTAGCCCCGGCGGGGATGACCGCTGATTGAGCTTGTCTGGGACCGCTCAACCAGCGGACTGGGGCCACGCCCGCCGGGTTCCCTGACCGAGCTTGCGAGGTGAGGGAGCGGGTGGGGATTAGCGTGAACCGTAGTTCGGCGCCTCGACGGTCATCTGGATGTCGTGCGGGTGCGATTCCTTCAGGCCGGCCGGGGTGATGCGGACAAACTTGCCGCGGGCCTTGAGCTCGGGAATGGTCGGGGAACCCACGTAGAACATGGTCTGGCGGAGGCCGCCCACCAGCTGGTAAGCCACCGACGCCAGCGGGCCGCGGTAGGCCACACGGCCTTCGATGCCCTCGGGAATGAGCTTGTCATCGCCGGAGACGTCCGCCTGGAAGTAGCGGTCCTTCGAGTAGGACGTGTTCTTGCCGCGCGACTGCATGGCCCCGAGGGAGCCCATGCCACGGTAGCTCTTGAACTGCTTGCCGTTGACGAAGATGAGCTCACCCGGCGACTCGTCACAGCCGGCCAGCAGGGAGCCGAGCATCACGGTGTCAGCACCGGCGACCAGCGCCTTGCCGATGTCGCCGGAGTACTGGAGTCCGCCGTCGGCGATCAGCGGAACGCCGGCCGGAATGGCAGCCTTCGCCGATTCGTAGATGGCGGTGATCTGCGGAACGCCCACGCCAGCCACGACGCGGGTGGTGCAGATGGAGCCCGGGCCGACGCCCACCTTGATGCCGTCGGCACCGGCGTCGATCAGCGCCTGGGCGCCTTCGCGGGTGGCAGCCTGGCCGCCAATGATGTCCACGTGCGCAGCAACCGGATCTGACTTGAGGCGGCGGATCATGTCCAGCACACCCTGTGAATGGCCGTTCGCGGTGTCCACAAAGAGAGCGTCAACGCCGGCGTCCACCAGCTTCATGGCCCGCTCCCAGCCGTCACCGAAGAAGCCGATGGCGGCACCGACACGCAGCCGGCCCTCGTCGTCCTTGGTGGCCAGCGGGTACTGCTCGGCCTTGGTGAAGTCCTTGGTGGTGATGAGGCCCTTCAGGCGCCCCTGCTCGTCCACCAGCGGGAGCTTCTCGATCTTGTTCGTGGCCAGCTTGTGCGAGGCCTCTTCGCGGCTGATGCCCACGTGGCCGGTGACGAGCGGCATCTTGGTCATGACGTCGCTGACCAGGCGGATCGGGAAGTCGGATTCCGGCACAAAGCGGGTGTCGCGGTTGGTGACGATGCCGAGGAGCCGGTTGCCGTCGTCAACCACGGGAAGACCGGAGACGCGGTAGCGGGCGCACAGTTCGTCAAGTTCCTGCAGCGTGGCCTCGGGGCCGATGGTGAGTGGGTTCGTGATCATGCCCGACTCGCTGCGCTTGACGCGGTCCACCTGGTCGGCCTGGTCGTCGATCGCGAGGTTGCGGTGGACGACGCCGAGGCCGCCCTGGCGGGCCATGGCGATGGCCATCCGGGACTCGGTGACGGTGTCCATGGCCGCGGAAAGCAGCGGCGTCTGGACGGTGATGCGCTTGGAGATCCGGGACGACGTGTCGGCGTCGGAGGGGATCACGTCGGTGTGGCCGGGAAGCAGCAGGACGTCGTCGTACGTCAGGCCGATGAAGCCGAAGGGGTCGTGCTCGGGCTGGGTCATGAGTGCGCCTCTTACCTTGGTTTACAGGTTCACGGGTAGGGGTTGCAGCCGATGACCAGCCCGTCATTACGGGACTGGCCTGTGCAGGGTTGGCTTGGGGCCAGGAGGTGGTTCTGGAGGAATTGAATTAATACTAGAACCTTGGCGGCGATCCCCATATTCCGCGCGGGCATTGTGAGCAAGGGCACTACCGCGCCCGCTCCCTCCTCGCAAGCTCGGCCAGGGAACCCTCGCGCGCGTGGGCCCAACACATGCGGGCTATTTCCACCCCGTGGCGGCCAGAAGCCGCTTTTCGAACATCGGAATCATGGACTGGACGTACGTCTTGGTGAGGTGGTTGTCGTCCTTGTAGACGTAGACGTTGCCCACCACGGCCGGGCAGATGCCGTCGGCACAGATGAAGTCGCTCATGTCCATCAGGTGCAGCCCGTCCACCTTGCCCCGGTACGCGTCCAGGGGCGACTTGGCGGCCAGTGATTCACCCAGGGGCGGGTTACACTCCGGCGCGTCGGTGCCGTACTTCTGGACGCATTCGGGCATGTTGAGGGCGAAGCGGGGGTTGTCCCGGACGCCCACCACGTCCATCCCGGCGTCGGTGAACGGCTTGATGCCCTCCAGGTAGCCGGGCACATCGGTTTCGAACGGGGCTTCCTTGTGCGTGAGGGATGCCACGGTGAACACCGCGTCCGGCTGGTGCTCCATGACGTACGCGGCGCTGGCCTTGTTGAAGGCATTGCACTCGGCGTCACGCTCCGGGGATTCGGCGCCGAACCGGCAGTTCCCCTTCAGGAGGGTGACCACCTCCCAGCCGTGGTCCCTGGCGATGGGGCCGAGCGCGGCCATGTACTGCTGCGCATGGGAGTCGCCGAGCACCACGATCCGCTTGGTGACCTTGTCCGGCTTGCTGTTCTGCAGGCAGCCGTTGAGCAGCGGGTCGCTGGGGACGTTTTCGTCGGTGCACAGCCCGTCGATGTCCGCCCACTCGTTTTTCATGGCGGCCGGTGCCGGAATCACGGTGGCCTCCGGCGTAGGCTTGCCGGCGTTCTCCGGTGCCAGTGCGGCGGCGCCCGGAGTCAGCTCCCGCGGCTGCGCCGCTGCTGCCGCCTCCTCGGCACTCAGCTTGGTTTGCCACAGCGCGACCGGCCCGGCCAGCAGGGCGCCGCAGGCAACAATAACGACGGCGGTGCGCCAGGCCCGCAGTTGCGGCCAGTGCCATTCGCGCAGCGGCTTTTCCACGAAGCGGGTGGTCAGCACGGCCAAGACCACAGAACCAGCCACAATGGCGAGGCCCTGGACCAGGTTGGGCGCCGCGATGCCGGTGCTCGCCAATGCCAGCACCAGGACCGGCCAGTGCCACAGGTACAGGGCGTAGGAGTTGTCCCCCAGGGCCACCAGCGGCCTGGAGCACAGGATCCGGTCCACGCCGAACCGGCTCCCGCTTTGTCCGGCGGCGATGATGGCAGCCGCGGCCAGCGTGGGCCACAGCGCAATGAAGCCCGGGAAGGACCGGTCCACGGTGAGGAGCAGGCCGCAGGAGATCATGGCGGCGAGCCCGGCCCAGCCCAGAACCACGCGCAGCGCCTTCCCCGGTTTCAGGTAGGGCAGCGCCAGGGCCAGCAGTGATCCCAGCGCGAACTCCCACAGCCGGGTCCGGGTGTCGAAGTAGGCGTAGGCCTGGTTGCTGGCCGTCTGGTCGATGGAGAACACCAGCGAGGCGATGAAGATGCCGCTGAAGGCTACCATCAGGACGGTCCGGTAGCTGACTTCCCGGCGTCGCTGCAGCAGCCGCCACACCAGGGCGGAGCCGGCGAAGATGAGGGGCCAGAGAATGAACACCTGGCCCTGGATGGACAGCGACCAGAAGTGCTGGAGCGGGCTGGCTCCGGAGTGGTTCTGCGCATAGTAGTCCACCGCGCTGTTGGCCAGCAGCCAGTTCTGTCCGTAGAGGAGGGACGCCCACGCCTCATTGAGGACGTCGGGCCAGCGGCTCTGCGGCAGGACCAGCCAGGTTCCGGCCAGCACGCCCAGGATCACGACGACGGCGGCCGGGATCAGCCGCTTGAAGAGGTGCAGCCAGTGGCTCACGAGCCGCAGCGGCGTGCCCTTCTCCACCTTGCGGACGAAGGACAGGGTCAGCAGGAATGCGGAGATGAGGAGGAAGATGTCAACGCCGCCGGAAACCCGGCCAAGCCACACGTGGTAGGTGACGACCATGAGCACCGCGAGGGCTCGAAGGCCCTGGACCTCGGGCCGGTAGCCCGGCTTGGCCTTCAGGCGGGCAGCCCGCGGTTCATGGTTTTGTCCCCCTGCCGGCTCCTCGCGCGGCATGCTTCTCATCGGGTCAGTCGATCTCGCTTCTGGCACAGATAACCCCTCAAACGGCAGCACAAAGTACCCATGTTACCGATTTGTGACATTCGAGACGAATCAAACGCGCGGCGTGTGACCCGCGTCTCAGCAGGGCGGATACCTGTTTCATGGGCACTATAGAGTCGCCCCTAGGGGAAATTTAGCGGCGTGGGATTGGAGAGCCCGGTGATTGTGCAGATGCGCATTTGCGTTCCGGCCGAACTGACAACTCTCGTGGCTGACCTGTGCCAGCAGCAGGCCGGCACGGCCGAGGTTGCCCTGCATACCGGCGCCTCGATCCTTCCCAAAGGCGACGTGATTGTGGTGCACGTTGCCCGGGAATCGGTGGAGGAGCTGATAGAGAAGCTCCGGGCCCTTAAGATTGAGAGTCTCGGTTCGATTGCCCTTACAGCTCCGGACCTGGTTCTCTCCGACAGGGCCGACAAGGCTGAGGAAACGGCGCCCGGGGAAGGCGCCGACACGGTGATCTGGGACAAGGTATCCCGGCAGACCGGTGAAGAGTCCCGGCTCAGCTGGACTTTCCTGTCGTTCCTTGTGCTTGCCACCCTGCTCGCGGCCATCGGCATTGTCACCGACTCCACCATCGCCATCGTCGGTGCCATGGCCGTGGGGCCGGAGTTCGGGCCGCTAGCGGCGCTGGCTGTGGCTGTGGTGCGGGGAAACTGGAGCCTCGGCGGGCGCGCGGCGCTTGCCCTCGGTGTGGGCTTCCCTATCGCGATGCTCAGCACCGCGCTGATCACCTGGCTTGCGCTGCCCGCGGACCTCTTTCCGCGTAACGTGCTGGACCGCGCCCCGGGCGGCGGAGTTCATCTACCACCCGGGGCCGTTTTCGCTGATCGTGGCTGTCCTCGCCGGCGCTGCCGGGATGCTTTCCGTGATCAGCGGGCGCTCGGCCGCCCTGATCGGCGTCTTTATTTCAGTGACCACCGTGCCCGCGGCCGGCTTTGTTGCTGTGGCGCTGGTCCTAGGCGAGTTCAGCAAGGCGGCCGGCTCTGCCCTGCAGCTGCTGGTGAACCTCGGCGGCATCGCGGCCGCCGCCGTCGCGGTCCTGTACTTTTACCGGCTGGTCACCAAACGGCTTCCCGACGGCGTCGCGCTGCGGCTGCGCGGGCAGGCGCTTCGCGCCCGGAGGTAGAGGGCGCTAAACGCCGGACGCAGGAAGCGCAAAGGAGGCCCGGCCAGCAACAGCTGGACCGGGCCTCCTTGGAAAACCGCGAGAGCGGGCAGCAGCCTAGTGGCTGTGGCCTGCGTGCTCGTTTTCCTCGGCGGGCTTCTCGGTCACGAGGGTCTCGGTGGTGAGCACCAGCGCAGCGATGGAGGCTGCGTTGCGCAGGGCGGCGCGGGTGACCTTGACGGGGTCGATGACGCCGGCCGCGATCAGGTCCTCGTACTCGCCGGACTTGGCGTTGAAGCCGTGGTTGTTGTCCTGCTCGGCAACCCGGGCCGCAACAACGTAGCCGTCGTGGCCGGCGTTCTGGGCGATCCAGCGCAGCGGCTGGACCAGTGCACGGCGGACGATGCCAACGGCAGCAGCCGCGTCACCCTCGAGTGCCGTGACAGCCGGGTCCTCGTCGAGTGCCTTCAGTGCGTGGATCAGGGCGGAACCGCCACCGGCCACGATGCCTTCTTCGAGGGCGGCGCGGGTGGAGGACACTGCATCTTCGATGCGGTGCTTCTTTTCCTTCAGCTCAACCTCGGTGGCTGCGCCGACCTTGATCACGCCGATGCCGCCGGCCAGCTTGGCCAGGCGTTCCTGCAGCTTTTCCCGGTCCCAGTCGGAGTCGGTGCGGGTCAGCTCGGCGCGCAGCTGCGCAACGCGTGCTGCGACGTCCTCGGCGGAACCAGCGCCGTCAACGATGGTGGTGTTGTCCTTGGTCACAGTGATGCGGCGGGCGGTACCCAGCACCTCGAGGCCCACGGAGTCCAGGCTCAGGCCCAGTTCAGGGGACACTACCTGGGCGCCGGTCAGCGTGGCGATGTCCTGCAGCATGGCCTTGCGGCGGTCGCCGAAGCCCGGAGCCTTGACAGCAACCACGTTCAGGGTGCCGCGGATGCGGTTGACGATCAGCGTGGACAGGGCCTCGCCGTCGACGTCCTCGGCGATGATGAACAGCGGCTTGGAGCTCTGCAGCGCCTTCTCCAGCAGCGGCAGGAATTCCTGCACCGAGGAGATCTTGCCCTGGTTGATCAGGATGAGGGCGTCCTCGAGGACGGCTTCCTGGCGCTCCGTGTCGGTGATGAAGTACGGGGACAGGTAGCCCTTGTCGAACTGCATGCCTTCGGTGAGAACCAGTTCGGTCTGCGTGGTGGAGGATTCCTCGATGGTGATCACACCATCCTTGCCCACCTTGCCGAATGCCTCGGCGAGCAGCTCGCCCACCTCGTCGCTCTGGGCGGAGATGGCGGCAACGTTGGCCACCTGGGTGCCCTCGACGGGACGGGCGTTCTCCAGCAGTCGTGCTGCGACGGCCTCCACGGAGACCTCGATGCCGCGCTTGATCTGGCCCGGAGCGGCGCCGGCAGCAACGTTGCGCAGGCCTTCCTTGACCAGTGCCTGGGCGAGCACGGTAGCTGTGGTGGTGCCGTCACCGGCGACGTCGTTCGTCTTGGTGGCGACTTCCTTGGCCAGCTGGGCGCCAAGGTTCTCGTACGGGTCGTCCAGCTCGATTTCCCGGGCGATGGTTACGCCGTCGTTCGTGATGGTGGGGGCGCCCCACTTCTTGTCCAGCACGACGTTGCGGCCGCGGGGACCAAGCGTCACCTTAACCGTGTTGGCGAGCTTGTCGATGCCGGCTTCAAGCGACCGGCGGGCAGCGTCGTTAAACGCAAGCTGCTTTGCCATGGTTTGTCCTTTCAAGACAGAACCCCGTGCAGCCGCCCGGTCAGACAGAAATCAGACGCGGACGGCGGCACGGGGATCCAAAGAGTTACTTAACGACGATCGCCAGAACGTCGCGGGCGGAGAGCACGAGGTACTCGGTGCCGCCGGTCTTGACTTCGGTTCCGCCGTACTTGGAGTAGATGACAACGTCGCCAACGGCTACGTCGACCGGTACGCGGTTGCCGTCCTCGAAGCGGCCGGGGCCTACTGCAACAACTTCGCCTTCCTGCGGCTTCTCCTGGGCGGAGTCCGGGATGACCAGGCCGGAAGCCGTGGTCTGCTCGGCTTCGAGCGGGCGGACAACAATACGATCCTCAAGAGGCTTAATAGAGACCGACACTCGGACCTCTCCTTTTCGTCAAAATTCATGGACATTAAAACTGTTGCGCCATGGCGGCAGACCGTCGTCGCGGTGCCGGCAGCAGCCAGGCTGGCAGCTCTTCGTGTGTTAGCACCCTCCTAGGGAGAGTGCTAATGATGACTCTATGTAAGGGGTTAGCACTCGGTCAAGGCGAGTGCCAGAAATTCATCCGCCGTAACCCGCGGGACCCCCTTCGGTCAGCGCCCGGCGAGGTCGTCGAACCCCACGTCCTCGCCGCCGTCAGCGTCGTCGTCCCCCGTTTTCCGCTGTGCGCGGACAAGCACGGCGGCGGCCGCTGCAGCGGTCACGACCGACACGATGAGCACCACGATGCCGCCGACACGCGCGCCCAGGTACAGGTCCCGGATCTGCCGGGCTTCCTCGGTGGCGTCGCTGATGTTCTTGCCGCCCACGGAGTAGACGGTGGCATTGAAGGAGTCCAACAGGAAGATGATCACCAGCAGGACAAGACAAACGACGGCGACCACGGCTCCGGCGATCAGCGCAGGGCGTGCATACCGGGCCAGGCGGCTGTGCTGCGCCGGACCGGGGTTGGTGCTTTCGGGCTGATCGGGGGTGGGCGTTTCGCTGGATTCCATTCAGACCACCCTAGCGGGAAGAGCTTGGGGCGGCCGCTCCACTAGGCTTGATCCCATGTCTGAAGCACCGCAGGACCAGATCGCCCCGCTCCTCACGGAAGAAGGATGGGAGCTGCTGGCCTCGCTCGGACCCTACCGGGAGGACCGCTCCTTCGCCCTCAACTCGAGCCTCCGCAAGGCCGGCCACTCCCCCGAACTCGTGTCCGCGGTCCTGACGCAGTCACGGCTCCGGACCAGGGCGGAGGCCAAGTTCGGCGAGTTCGCCCGGCAGATGCTGTTCACCCAGGCCGGCCTGGAGCAGGCCACCCGGCTCAACGTCGCAGCCCGGCACGCCCAGCGCTTTGCCCAGGCGGGCATCCGCCACGTAGCCGATCTGGGCTGCGGCCTCGGTGCGGACGCCATGGCCCTGGCGTCCCTGGACATCGCTGTGACCGCTGTGGAGGTCGATGAGACCACCGCCGCCTGCGCCACGATCAACCTCATTCCCTTTCCGCACGCCACTGTGGTCCATTCGGACGCGACATCAGTGGCGCTGGAGGACGGGGCGGGCGTCTGGCTGGACCCTGCCCGGCGCACCACCACCACGTCCGGCACCAAGCGGATCTGGGACCCCGAGGCTTTCTCTCCGCCACTGTCCTTCGTGGAGTCGCTGGCGGCCGCGGGGCGCGCCGTCGGCGTCAAAATGGGACCCGGCATGCCGCACGAGTCGGTGCCCGGCGGCTGCGAAGCGCAGTGGGTCTCGGTGGGCGGCGACGTCACGGAAGTCACGCTGTGGTTCAACGCCGTGGCCCGCCCCGGAATCCGGCGGGCCGCCCTGGTCATCGGCGCCGAGGGTGCCGCGGAGCTCACCAGCAGGGAGGATTTCGACGCCGGACCAGTGGCCCCCGTGGGGCCGGTGGAGGGTTTCCTGTACGAGCCGGACGGTGCCGTCATCCGTGCCGGGCTCGTGGCCGACCTGGCCCTCGACCTGGGCGGCCACCTCGTGGACGAGCACATCGCCTACATCTGCGCCCCGGAACTGGTGGACACTCCGTATGCCCGGGCCTACCGGGTCCTGGAGGTCATGCCGTACAACGTCAGGGCGCTCAAGGCCTGGGTCCGGGAGAACGGCGTCGGCGTGCTGGACATCAAGAAGCGCGGCACGTCCGTGACGCCGGAGGAGTTGCGCAAGCAGCTGCTCCCTGCGGGTAAGGCCAGCGGCAAAACCGGCGGTAAGGCCAGCGGCAAAACCGGCGGCAAGGCCGCAGGTAAAAAGACAGCCACCCTGGTCCTCACCCGGATCGGGGAAGAGAGAGTGGCTGTCTCCGTGGAGCCCGTTTAATCACTGGGCGCGTCAGTTACTGGGCGCGGACGAACGCCTCGGCATCCCGGACCTGCTCCTCGGTGGGGCGGATTCCCGTGTACAGCACAAACTGCTCCAGCGCCTGGATGGTAGCCACCTCGGCGCCGGTGATGACCTGCTTGCCGGCCTCCCTCGCCGCCTTGATGAGCGGCGTTTCCGCCGGCAGGGCCACGACATCGAAGACCACCTTGGCTGCCTCTATCGTTTCGGCGGGGAAGGACAGCGCGTCGGCCTCCGGTCCCCCGGCCATTCCCACAGGCGTGACGTTGATGACCATGTCCGCGGTGGCATCCGGGCCGGCGCCCAGGTCCGCCCGCCAGGCAAAGCCGTAGAGGTCGGCGAGCGCACGGCCGGCTGCCTCATTGCGGGCGATGATGGTCACGTCCTTGAACCCCGCGTCGCGCAAGGCTGCGGCCGTGGCCTTGGCCATGCCGCCTGCGCCCTTGAGCAGCACCGATGACTCCGCCGGCACGGCGTTCCGCTGCAGCAGCTGCTCGATCGCCGTGTAGTCCGTGTTGTACGCCGTCAGCCGCCCGCCGTCATTGACGATGGTGTTGACGGAATCGATGGCCTTGGCGGACGGGTCCATGGCGTCCACCAGGGCGATCACGTCCTCCTTGTAGGGCATGGAGACGGCGCAGCCCCGGATCCCCAGGCCGCGGACGCCCGCGATCGCCTGGGCCAGGTCGGTGGGCGCGAAGGCCTTGTAGATCCAGTTCAGGCCCAGCTGGTCGTACAGGTAGTTGTGGAAGCGGGTCCCGTTGTTGCTCGGCCGGGCCGAGAGGGAGATGCACAGGGTCATGTCTTTGTTCAGTATCGGCACTCCTCCATTAAACGGTGGCACTGCCTTTGTTCCCTGCAGCCCGTTACCTGCAGCCCGGTGCTATCTGCAGCCCGTTGCTATTTGCAGCCGGTGCCGGGGCGGTGGGGTCCGACGGCGGCCGGCAGCTTTCCGGGGGCGGTGGCCTTGCCTGCCAGGACGGCCAGCAGCGCCTTGTACGCTCCGGGTGTCCGGCCGTAGAGGGCGATCTTCGTGGGCGCGGCGGACTGCGCCAAGGGCCACGGCGCGTCCAGGGCCACCGCAACATCGCCCTTCGCAGGGCCGCCGCCGTAGCCGATCAGGGTGACCAGCGGACCCGTCCCCAAGGCGATCCCCGCGTCCTTGGCCGCAGCGGCAAACCGGGCCCGGTCCACTGGCGTGCCCCCGGCCACCCGCACGTGGCCGCGCACGGAAGCGCCCTTGCACCGGCCGGCCACCACAGTGATGGCCCGTGCCGAAATTTTCGCGGAAAGCGCCTCGCCGCTCCCCGGCGCCGCCGGAGGCTGCCGCTGTGCCGTCCGTCCCCGCCAGATCATCATGGTGACCACCCGGCGGGCCGCTTCCTCGAGGCGCGAGAGCGGGAGCTTCCCCTCGGTGACAGCCCGGACGACGGCGGCATGCGCGGCGGGGGCATCAGCCGGCATCAGCAGCAGGTCCGCCCCGGCCGCCAGCGCGGCCGGCGCTGCTGAACCGCGGGGATAGCGGCCGGCCACCGCGCCCATGTTGAGCCCGTCCGTGACCGCCACGCCCTTGAAGCCCAGGCCGCGGAGCGCCTTGTAGGTTGCCTTCGAAATGGACGCGGGCACGCCCGGGTCCAGGGCCCGTGCTGCGATGTGTCCGGTCATGATCATGGGGGTTCCTGCCTTGATGGCGGCCTGGAACGGCTGCCAGTCCCGCGCCTTCAGCTGCGCGAGGGTGGCGTTCTGGACGGGGAGGCCCTTATGCGAATCGGTGGTCACCGAGCCGTGTCCGGGAAAGTGCTTGACAGTGGGCAGCACGCCGCCGGCCAGCATGCCTTTGGCGAAGCCGGCACTCAATGCTGCCGCGGCACGGGCGTCGGCGGACATGGAGCGCGCGCCGATCGTGGGATCGGCGGGGCCCATCGTGACGTCGGCCGCGGGCGCGAAGTCCACGGTGAAGCCCAGCGGCGCGAGTTCCGCCGCGAGCCCGGTGCCGGCTTCCGCGGCCAGGGGCACGCTGCCGGCGGCGCCGTAGCTCATGGGGGTGGGCCAGCGGGTCAGCGGCGTCCCGACACGGCTCACCGCTCCGCCTTCCTGGTCAACGCCGATCAGGCCGGGCCAGGTGCGGCCGCCGGCGCGGGAGGCCTTGTCCAGCCGGCGCGTCACTCCGGCCAGCGCCGGGACGTCCACTAGGCCAGTGGCTGTTCCGGGCACGTTGTCGGCCATGATCATGGATCCGGCGAGGTGGAGGCGTTCCACCATGGCAGCTTGGGCTTCATGGTTGAGGCCGGTGTAGAAGGGCAGGAGCACCTGCCCTGCCTTCTCCTCCAGGGTCATTTTCGCCACCGCCCCGGCGGCAGCCTCGGCATCCCGGTGCTGCGGGCCCCAGCCCAGCGCCGCAGTTTCCTTCGTTGCAGGCTTCGCCGCGGACGGGTCCGCGCTGTGCGTCCCGGTTTGCGGTGAAGCGGTCTGGGGCGTGTCAGGTGAGCCGGAAGCGGAAGTCGCGGGCGCCGTCGTCGTACGTTGTTCCGGTTCAGGTGCTGGCGGCGCCGTGCACGACGCGACGGCGAACAGCGCCGCGAGCGCTGCCGCTGTCCCGGCGGATGCAACGCCGGAACGTTGTTGGGGGGATTTGGGGCGGCTGGTTGTGTGAACACTCTCACGCGCCCTGTGTAGCCAAGCCATCTCTTCGATGCTACCCCTGCACTAGACTTGGATGACCGTTCCCCTGCCAGCCGTTCGCCAGGAACGGACGGCACCCGGACCAGGCGTCATTAGGCCAGCACACAGCGAGGAACACATGAAGATTGATTTCGCTTCATCCAGGCAATCAACTCTTGGTGTGGAATGGGAACTCGCGCTGGTGGATGCGCAGACCGGTGAACTGTCGTCCGTGGCCAACGAGGTCCTGCGCGGGGTGGTGGCACGGCATCCCGAGCTGAACGAGGATGACGAGCACCCGCACATCAAGCAGGAGCTACTCCTTAACACGGTGGAGCTGGTCACCGGCATCTGCGAGACCGCCGCGGAAGCGAAGGAAGACCTCGCCCGCTCCCTCGCCGCCGTTCGTGAAGTCACGGACCCGATGGGCGTGGAAGTGTTCTGCGCCGGAAGCCACCCGTTCAGCCCGCCGCAGCTGCAGCCGGTCACGGACAAGGAACGCTACGCCAAGCTG
Organism: Arthrobacter globiformis; assembly: GCF_030817195.1. NCBI lineage: Bacteria > Bacillati > Actinomycetota > Actinomycetes > Micrococcales > Micrococcaceae > Arthrobacter > Arthrobacter globiformis. The sequence continues at coordinate 4,071,050 of NZ_JAUSYZ010000001.1, forward strand.
ATCGACCGCACACAGTGGTGGGGCCGACAGATGGTTATCTACGGGGTCCACGTCCACGTCGGCCTGGACCGGCGCAGCAAGGTCCTCCCCGTGCTCGACGGCCTGGTCAACTATTTCCCGCATTTCCAGGCACTGTCCGCGTCCAGCCCGTTCTGGGGCGGCGAGGACACCGGCTACGCCTCGCAGCGGGCCCTCATGTTCCAGCAGCTGCCGACGGCGGGACTGCCCTTCCAGTTCCCCAGCTGGGAGGAGTACGAGTCCTACGTCCAGGACATGTTTACCACCGGCGTGATCGACACCATCTCAGAGATCCGCTGGGACATCCGCCCGGTGCCGGCCCTGGGCACCATTGAAATGCGCATCTGCGACGGCCTGGCCACGCTGGAGGAAGTGGGCGCCGTGGCCGCCCTGACGCAGTGCCTGGTCCACGAATTCTCCACCACCCTCGACGCCGGCGGCAGCATTCCCACCATGCCGCCGTGGCACGTCCAGGAAAACAAGTGGCGGGCCGCCCGCTACGGCCTGGACGCGATCATCATCCTCGACGCCGAGGGCCACGAGCAGCTCGTCACCGACCACCTGCTGGAGACGCTGAACCGGCTCGAACCGATCGCGGCCAAGCTCGGCTGCCTGGACGAGCTGGCCGACGTCGAAAAAATCATCAGCCGCGGTGCCGGGTACCAGCGCCAGCGGCGCGTGGCTGCCGAAAGCGGCGGAAACCTTCAGGCCGTGGTCCTGGACCTCGTAAAGCAGATGCGGAACGGCCCCACCGCGTAAGGCGCCTTTTTGTGGCCCCGGGCCCAACTAGGTAGCAGTTGAGGGCCTTCCCAGCGCCGAGAACGCCCTGTCCTGCGACCTACTTGGCGCCGAAACCGTGGTGACCGGCATGGACGAGTCCGGCGCAAAGTGTATGCCGCTGGGCTCGATGCCGGCCATGACCAGCTGCGCGCCGAGTGCGGCCACCATCGCACCGTTGTCCGTGCACAGGTCCAGCGGCGGAACGTGCAGCGTGATGCCTGCGGCGGAGCAGCGCTGTTCGGTCAGCTGCCGCAGCCGCGAATTGGCGGCCACTCCCCCGCCCAGCAGCACGTCCGTAATGCCTCGCTCGCGGCAGGCCAGGACCGCCTTGGACGTGATGACATCAACCACGGCTTCCTGGAAGGCTGCGGCGATGTCCGCCACCGGCACGGGCTCGCCGGCGGCTTCGAACTGCTCCACGCACCGGGCCACCGCGGTCTTCAGTCCGCTGAAGGACCAGTCGTACCGGTGGCGGCCGGGCTCCTCCGCGGTGCCCATGTATTTGGGCTGGGTCAGTCCGCGCGGGAACCGGATGGCCTTGGCGTTGCCGTCGCGCGCCAGCCGGTCAATGGCCGGGCCGCCGGGGTAGCCCAGGCCCAGGATCCGGGCGACCTTGTCGTAGGCCTCGCCCGCCGCGTCGTCGATGGTGGAACCGAGCAGCTCGACGTCGTCCGTGATGCTGCGGATCCGCAGGATCTCCGTGTGGCCGCCGGAGACCAGGAGGGCGCCGAGGTTGTCGGGCAGTATTGGCTTGTCCGCGCCCTCGCCGCCGGAGCCGCCGCGCGGGTTCAGCAGGCCGACCCCCACGTGGGCCACCAGATGGTTGATGGCATAGAGCGGCTTGCCCGTCGCGACGGCGAGCGCCTTTGCGGCGCAGACGCCGACCATCAGTGCTCCGGCCAGTCCGGGTCCGGACGTCACTGCGATGGCGTCGACCTCGTCGAGCGTCACGTCGGCCTCGGCGAGGGCGGCCTGCAGGGCAGGAACGAAGGCGTCCAGGTGGGCGCGCGAAGCAATTTCCGGGATGACTCCGCCAAACCGGACGTGCTCCTCCATGGACGAGGACACGGTATTGGTCAGGAGATCCGTGCCGCGGACGATGCCTACGCCCGTTTCGTCGCACGATGACTCAATGCCCAGTACTAGCGGCTGCGAGCGGTTCATTTCTGGTCTGCCTCCGTCGGAGCGGTCTCGCCGGCGCGGCCGGCTTCGTCAATCTGCACGGGCCGGGGTCCGGCGCCGGGCACGATGTCCTGGTGCAGGATCCCACTGTGGAGGGCGAGCACGTCCTCCAGCTGAAGCCGCATAATCAGGGCGTCCACGCCGTCGCGGTAGTACCTTTTCCGCACGTGGATCTGCTCGAAGCCGAAGCGGATGTACAGCTGCTGGGCGCGCGGGTTGTCGGCGCGGACCTCGAGCAGGATGTCGGCTGCGCCGCGGCGCTGCCCCTCGGCGATCAGGTCGGTGAGGAGTGCGGTGCCGATGCCCCTGCCCTCATATTCGGGGACGACGGCGATCGTCTGGACGTCGGCGATCGGTTCGACGCACATGAGTCCCGCATAGCCAACGATGCCCTCCGGCGCTTCCGCCACGAGATACCTGCGGGTCTCCGGCTGCATCAGTTCGTCCGTGAACATCTGCAGCGGCCACGCGTCCACCGGGAACAGCCGGACCTCCAGCTCGTGGACGGCAGGGATGTCGGCGGGAAGCATGTCGCGGATGGTCACGCCCGAGGCCAGCCGGCGGGGCAGGACGGGCGCGTTGCCGGGTGCCGGATTGCCGGGTGCCGGGTTGCCGGATGGTTCGGGCAGCAGGTTCACAGGGCACGCTTCCGGGGGCCGGGGACCTGGGCGTCGGATTCCCGCAGATAGAGGGGCGTGGAGTCCAGCAGCTGCTCGCCCGCTGCCAGCCTTGCCAGCGCAAACTGGCCCAGGAAAAGCGCGTCCGGCTGTTCTGTGCTGAAGTCCGGATCCGCGTGCACGTCGTCGGGGTAGAGCCCGGCGCCCGCGCCGTAGGCCGGCAGGTCGGGAAGGTCGGCGGCGAACCCCACGTGCGGACCGTCCGTGAGCTTTGGCAGCTGGCCGGCGGCCAGGGTGTAGCGGGCCCAGTAGACCTCTTTGCGCCGGGCGTCGGTGGCCACGAGGAACTCGGGCGGCGCCTCGGTGGATTCGGCCACTTCGAGGGCGACGGCGTCGAGGCTCATCATGCCGTGCAGCGGCGTGTTCCAGACGAAGGCCAGAGTGCGCGCCGTCGCGATGCCGGACCGGAGCCCGGTGAAGGGGCCGGGACCAACGCCCACAACGATCGCGTCAATGTCGGCTCCGGTTACTCCGGCGTCTGCCAGCAGCCGCTCGATTCCGGGCGCGAGGACCTCGGCGTGGCTCCTCGTGTCCTCGGTGGAGAAGTTGCCCACCACGCCTTCCAGGGCGTCGTCCGACACCAGCGCGGCGCTGGCCACGGCCGAGGTGTCAATGGCAAGAATGAGCATCAGGAGATTCCTTCCGCGGCCAGAACGGGCTGTTCTGCCCAGCGCGGCCCGAAGCCGCGGATGATGATGGTGCGGGGTTCGTCGTCGTCCTCCGACTCGAAGTCGAGGACGGGCGCGTCAGGGCCGGGTCCTGTTGAATCCCCACCGGTGTGAAGGTGCGCGGGAGCGGCGCCGCCCAGCTGGCGGTGCAGTTCCACCTCGAGCCGGCTCTCGGTCAGGTGCTCCACGCGGTCCCGGCCCCACTCCACCACGGTCACGGCAGAGTCCAGCGTGTTCTCCAGGTCAATGTCGTCGATTTCCGACGCCGATCCCAGCCGGTAGGCGTCCACGTGCACCAGGTCCGGCCCGCCGGGGCGCGGCCCGTCGGGGAGGTTGGGGTGGATGCGTACCAGTACGAAGGTCGGGGAAATGATGCCCTCGCGGACGCCCAGGCCCTCGCCGAGGCCCTGCGTGAAGGTGGTCTTGCCGGCGCCCAGTTCGCCCGTGAGCACCAGGAGGTCCCCCGCCCGGAGCACCTCCGCCAGAGCCGCGCCGAGCGCGTGGGTCTGGTCCGCCGTCGTGACCGTCAGGGTCTGGACCCACAGCGGAGCGTTGCCGGTTTCGGGGATGTTCACGGCCTCGGCGTTCCAGTCGCGGTCGATCCGGTGGCCGGCATTTCGCCGGGCGCATTGCTGATGGGTGATTCGTTGATGTAGGTGCGGGGCACACGGGGGCTGATGCGGGTAACGATCTCGTAGTTGTTGGTGCCGGCGGCGCGCGCCCAGTCATCGGCCGTGGGGCCGCCGTCGGCGCCGTTTCCGAAGAGGACGGCCTCTGCTCCGAGGACGCTGTGGCCGCCCCGGGAAACGTCCAGAGGGCCGAGGTCGATCACCATCTGGTCCATCGCTATCCGTCCCACCACGGGGTAGGTGACTCCCTCCACGCGGACAGGCCCGCCGGTGGCGACGCGGGGAACGCCGTCGGCATAGCCGAGCGGGATCAGCCCCAGCGTGCTCTCGCCGGACGTGTGGTAGTTGAAGCCGTAGGAGACGCCCTGGCCGGAGTGCACGTCCTTGCAGTGGGACACGACGGTGCGCAGGGTCATCGCGGGGCGGAGGCCCAGTTCCGCGGAGGTCTGCCCCTCGAAGGGCGAGAGTCCATAGATCCCCAGGCCCGCGCGGACCATGTCGAAGTGCGTGTCGGGCCGGGACAGGGTGGCCGGGGTGTTGGCCAGGTGGCGGACTTCGGGGTCCACGCCGGCGTCTTCGGCGATGGCCAGGACCTCGCGGAACGCTGCGAGCTGGTCATCGGTTTCCGGGCGCTCGGGTTCGTCGGCCACGGCAAGGTGGGAGAAGATGCCCACGACGCGCAGCAGCCCCTGGTCCTGGTACTCCACGGCTTCGCCCACCAGCCGGTCCCACACCTCGACCGTGGCGCCATTGCGGCCAAGTCCGGTGTCGACTTTGAGGTGGACGCGTGCGGGCCGTTCCTGTTCCCGGGCCGCAGCCACGATCTGTTCCAGCTCCCAGCCGGAGCACCCGATGTCGACGCCGGCGGCCACCGCCGCGCCGAAGTTGCTTTCCGGGGTGTGCAGCCAGGCGAGCAGCGGCGCTTCGATGCCCGCGGCGCGCAGCGCCAGAGCTTCGGAGATGTGCGCGACGCCCAGCCAGCTTGCGCCTGCCTCGAGGGCCGCGCGTGCCACCGGCACGGCGCCGTGACCGTACGCATCGGCCTTGACGACCGCCATGACCTTGGCCGGTTCGGCAGCCGCGGCGAGCCGGCGGACATTGTGCCGGATGGCCTCGAGGTCGATCACGGCGGAACGCTCGTGGGCCGTCCGGTCGTATCCTCGGGACGTGCCGACCGGTCCCGCCACTGCCGGGCGGTCTCCTGTTGCTGCTGGATAAATCACTCTACTGATTCTAGTGCTGGCGCTTCGGGCCGAATAATTGCCGGGGAAACGGCGTGCCGGGTGCCTGCTCAGGCGTCCGAGAGATGTGCGATGGTGGCGGCCGCCCGCCGCTGGGCCTCCTGCGGAACGTCCCGGACGATGTCGGCGAGGAAGGCGTAGCGGCGCAGCCACTGGCTGCCACGGCGTTCCGGCCGGGCGTTGGCGCGCTTCCACCAGTCGGCGATGTCTCCCCAGCCGGGCGCCGCGAGGGAACCGCCCACTTCCTGGACCGCCAGTGCGGCGCACAGATTGGCGAACCGAAGCCGGTCGCTGAGGGGCCACCCCGCCAGGCTCCCGACGATGAACGCGGCCCCGAAGCAGTCCCCGGCACCGGTCGGGTCGAAGGCGGCCACCGGCAGGGAGGGCACCCATTCCTCCTCGCCGGTTTCCGAGTCCACCGCCACGGCCCCCTGCGCCCCCAGGGTCACCACCGCCACCGGCACCCGGTCCGCCAGGGAGTACAGCGCCGCCCAGGGATCGCTCTTGCCGGTGAAGGCCATGGCCTCGCGCTGGTTGGGCATGAAGGCATGGAAGTACTGCAGGTTGGCAAGCCGCGCGTGGGCCCATTCGCCGGTGGGGTCCCAGCCGACGTCGCCGAACAGTTTCACGCCTTCCTTGTACGCCGCGAGCGCCCACGGCTCCAGTTCATGGCCGAGGTCTGCCACAGCAGCCAGCGCGCGGGGCGGCTTCCCGATCAGCTCGGAGGAGGTCACCGGTGCCGGGTGCCCGTGCGTGACCATCGAGCGGTCGTGGTCCACGCTGAGTGATACAGTCACCGGCGAGTGCCAGCCCGGCATCCGGCGGGACAGGGACAGGTCCACGTGCTCCTGCCGGTCCAGGACTTTCCAGTTGTAGTCGCCGTAGCCGTCGTCGCCGAAGGCCGCGGCCAGCCCGGTGCGCAAGCCGAGGCGCGCGGCCGCGATGGCCTGGTTGGCCACGCCACCCGGGCAGCTGCCCATCCCCTCGCTCCAGATTTCGGTTCCAGGCTCGGGCGCGTGCGGCAGCCCCGTGAAGATGATGTCCTGAAAAACGGTCCCGGCCAGCAGCAGGTCGAACTCTCCGGCCGCCTGGGTACGGACGGCCGAGAGCGGGTCGAAACGGCGTACGGGATTCGCCTCCATGTTCGGCACATTACGCTGTGTACCCTGGCGTTGAAACCCCGCGATGTGGGGGTCGGCACGTGTGCGGCTGGCCTCCGGCGCTGCAGGCCCGGGTGCGTTGCTGGCTGCTGCGCATAGACTCCTGCCATGCGGCTCATGATCGCCGGCGGCGGCGGATTCCGGGTTCCCCTCGTTTACCGTGCCCTGTGTTCCGGGCGCTATGCCGGCCTGGTCAGCGAGGTGGTGCTGTTCGACGTCGACGGCGGCCGCCTGGCCGCCATTGAGGCTGTACTGCGGTCCATGTCTTGGGAGTTCAGCCGGTCTTCGGAGGTGGGCGGCGCTCCGGACGGAAGTCCCGACGTCGGAGGTTCCTCCTGCCGCCCGCCCACGGTGACGTCCACGACGTCCCTCCCCCATGCCCTCAACGGGACGGACATCGTGTTCGCTGCCATCCGCCCGGGCGGAACGGCCGGCCGGGTTGCCGACGAACGGGTGGCCCAGGACCTCGGGCTGCTGGGCCAGGAAACCACCGGTGCGGGCGGCATCTCCTACGCGCTGCGGTCCATCCCGGCGATGCTGGAGCTGGCCGCAAACATGCGGACGCACTGCCCGGACGCCTGGCTGATCAACTTCACCAATCCGGCGGGGATGGTCACCCAGGCGCTGGCTCCCGTGCTGGGCCGGAAGGTGATCGGGATCTGTGATTCCGCGAGTGCCCTGGTGCACCGCGCTGCCCGGGCGGCCGGGGTGCTGCTGCCGGCGGGAAAGCTCGACGGCGTGGGCTACTACGGGCTGAACCATCTCGGCTGGCTGTACCGGCTGGAGAGCGGCGGCCGGGACTTCCTTCCGGGCCTGCTGGCCGACCGGGAAGCCCTGGCCAGCTTCGAGGAGGGCCGGCTGTTTCCGCAGTCTTTCCTGCGCGGTCTGGGGCTGCTGCCGAACGAGTACCTGTTCTATTACTACGAAGCGGCGCGGGCGACGGCGGGCATGCGCGCCATGGCCAGGACCCGGGGTGAGTCGATCCACGGCCAGCAGGCGGAGCTGTATCCGCGGCTGGCCACCGCCGGGGACGAAGCGTACGGCTTGTGGGAAGCGGCGCGGCAGTCCCGCGAGGAGGGGTATTTGGCCGAGGCCAGGACCGGCGGCGAGGCCCGGAACCCCGAGGATCTTGCGGGCGGCGGTTATGAGCAGGTGGCCCTGGCCGTGATGCGGGCGCTGGCCGGAGATGCCGCCGTCGATGGCATGGGGGACGTTGGGGGCGGCGCCCGTGGCGCTGCCACCGAGCTGATCCTCAATACGCCGAACTCCCCTGGACAGTCCTTCACTGGACGGTCCCCCGCCCCTGGACAGTCCTTTCCCGGGGCGGGCGGCCCCCGGGCCGCTATTCCCGGGCTGCCGCCGGACGCCGTCGTCGAAGTTCCCTGCACAGTCACGCCGGACGGGGCGGTGCCGATACAGCAGGACAGGCCCGCCGAACCGCAACTCAGCCTTCTGCGGCAGGTCAAGAAGGTGGAACTGCTCACCGTCCGTGCGGCCTCTGGCGGGGACCGGGATGCGGCGCTGGAAGCCTTCGCCGAACACCCGCTGGTCGGCTCGGCTCAGCTCGCCAACGCGTTGCTCACCGGCTACGAAGGCGCGTTTCCGGATTTGGCCGGGTTGTGGCGCCGGTGACGGGGCGCTCCGGGGCACATTGAGGCCACGGAGCCGGATTTAGCAGGGCCGTGCTACATCCGCGGCCCGCGGCAGTTGGCGTGTGAAACGCCACGTTGGCAGCACTTGCAACGCCACCGTTGCGCTGACGGTTCAGGAGTAGTGTTTTATCCGATGCAGTTCCAGCAGTCCGGAGAGGAGGGAGGCTCATGTCTGTGATCAAGCGAGTGGCTTTCCTGTCGCTGCACACCTCCCCCATGGAACAGCCCGGTTCCGGAGACGCCGGCGGCATGAACGTCTACATCCGTGGCCTTGCCTCCGCCCTGGCCGAAACCGGCATCGAAGTGGAGATCTTCACCCGTTCCACCGCCACCGGGCAGCCCGCCGTCGAACACCCCGACCCCGGCGTCTGCGTCCACAACGTCCTGGCCGGGCCGCCGCGCAAACTCCCCAAAGAGGAACTCCCCGAACTGCTGCACAGCATGGTCGCCGAAATCGAACGGATCCGCGGCCAGCAGCCCCACGGCCGCTACGACCTGATCCACTCCCACTACTGGGTCTCCGGCGTCGCCGGCCTCGAACTCTCCCAGCTGTGGAACGTCCCCCTGGTGCACACCATGCACACCATGGCCAAAGTCAAAAACCTCCTCCTGCACTCCGGCGAACAACCCGAACCCCGGCGCCGCGAGGACGGCGAACACCGCATCGTCGACGGCGCCACCCGCCTGATCGCCAACACCACCGCCGAAGCCGCCGAACTCGTTTCCCACTACGGCGCCGACTTCGACCACATCGACGTCGCACCCCCCGGCGTGAACCTCTCCGTGTTCACCCCCGCGTTCCGTGCCCAGTCCCGAACCGCCCACGGCATCGCCGCCGGCACTTTCCACCTGCTCTTCGCCGGCCGGATCCAACGCCTCAAGGGCCCGCAGATCCTGCTCAAGGCCGCCGCCTTGCTGCGCCGCCGCCGCCCCGACATCGACCTCAAACTCACCATCCTCGGCGCGCTCAGCGGCGCCAAGGACTTTAACCTCAAAACCCTCGTCAGCGCCGCCGAACTGGACGACGTCGTCACCCACCACCCTCCCGTCAGCGCACCCGAACTTGCCGGCTGGTTCCGGGCCGCCGACGTCGTCGTCATGCCCTCCTACAGCGAATCCTTCGGCCTGGTCGCCCTTGAGGCCCAGGCCTGCGGCACCCCTGTCGTCGCCACCCGCGTCGGCGGACTCACCCGCGCAGTCAGCCACGGCCGCACCGGCCTGCTCGTGGACGGCCACCACGCCGCCGACTGGGCCGATGCCCTCGAAGCCCTCCACGACGACCCCGCCACCCGCCACAACATGGGCACCGCCGCCGCCATCCATGCAGCAAACTCCGGCTGGCAACGCACCGCCGCCATCACCCTCGACAGCTACCACGCCGCCGTCGACGAATACGCTTCCAGCCACCCCATGGCCGCCGTCTACGGGTCACGGCTCACCGGCTAACCCTTCCGGAAAGGACAACGATGTCTGACAGCACTCCCCTGAGCGGTACCGGCCTGAGCAGCACTCCCCTGAGCGACCTGGACATTGCCCGCAGGGCAGTGCTGCGGCCGATCGAGGAAATCGCCGCATCTGCGGGCATCGATGCCGGGGCAGTGGAGCACTATGGCCGCTACAAGGCAAAGATCGACCCCGCGAAGCTGTCAGCCCCCGCGCCAGCCGGAAAGGTGGTTCTGGTTTCCGCGATGTCGCCCACGCCGGCCGGCGAAGGAAAATCAACCACGACTGTGGGGCTGGCAGATTCGCTTGCACGGGCGGGCCACAAGGTGATGGTCGCGCTGCGGGAGCCCTCGCTGGGCCCCATCCTCGGCATGAAGGGCGGGGCCACGGGCGGCGGGCTGTCCCAGGTTCTGCCGATGGACGAGATCAACCTGCATTTCACCGGCGACTTCCATGCCGTCACGTCCGCCAACAATGCACTCATGGCCCTCGTGGACAACCACATCTACCAGGGCAACGAACTGAACATCGACCCGCGCCGCATGACGTTCAAGCGGGTCCTGGACATGAACGACCGCTCACTTCGCGAGGTGGTGATTGGACTCGGCGGGCCTGCGCAGGGCGTACCGCGCCAGGACGGCTTCGACATCACCGTCGCGTCCGAGATCATGGCGGTCTTTTGCCTCGCCACCGACCTGGCCGACCTGCGGGACAGGCTGGGCCGCATCACCTTCGGCTACACGTACGACCGGGCGCCGGTTACGGTGGCGGACCTCGGTGTGCAGGGGGCCCTGACGCTGCTGCTCAAGGAAGCCATCAAGCCGAACCTCGTCCAGACCATCGCCGGTACCCCGGCCCTGGTTCATGGCGGGCCGTTCGCGAACATCGCCCACGGGTGCAACTCGCTGATCGCCACGCAGACCGCCCGGCGGCTGGCCGACATCGTGGTGACGGAGGCGGGATTCGGGGCCGACCTCGGCGCGGAAAAGTTCATGGACATCAAGGCGCGGATCGCAGATGTGGCGCCATCCGCCGTCGTAGTGGTGGCGACCGTCCGCGCACTCAAAATGCAAGGCGGCGTTCCCAAGGACCGGCTGAACGAGCCGAACGTGGAGGCCGTGGCGGCGGGTGCGGCCAACCTGCGCCGCCATGTCCAGAATGTGGAGCGGTTCGGCGTGACGCCCGTGGTGGCGATCAACAAGTTCCCCGCGGACACCCAGGAGGAGCTCGACTGGCTGCTCGGCTGGTGCGCGGGCGAGGGCATCCAGGCATCGGTGGCGGACATCTGGGGACGGGGCGGGGGCGGCGACGGCGGCGATGAGCTGGCTGCCAAGGTCGCCGCCGCGGTGAACGGGCCGTCGTCGTTCCGGCATCTCTACCCGCTGGACATGTCCGTGGAGGACAAGATCCGCACCATCGTCCAGGAAATCTATGGCGCCGACGGCGTGGACTTTTCAGTCCCTGCACTGCGCCGGCTGGCGGACATTGAGAAGAACGGCTGGTCCGGGCTGCCTGTCTGCATGGCGAAAACCCAGTACTCGTTCACGGACGACGCCTCGCGGCTGGGGGCACCCAAGGGCTTCACCATCCATGTGCGCGACCTCATCCCCAAGACCGGCGCAGGCTTCATCGTGGCCCTGACCGGAGCGGTGATGACCATGCCCGGGCTTCCGGCCGTTCCCGCGGCAATGCGGATGGACGTCGACGACGACGGCAACCCGGTCGGCCTCTTCTAAACGCTTCCTCACCTCCCGTCGCTTCACCCCAACCCTTCATCACCTCCCGCCGCTTCAACCAAAACCCTTCCTCACCTCCCGCCGCTTCAACCCCAACCCTTCCTCACCTCCCGTCGCTTCAACCCCAACCCTTCCTCACCTCCCGCCGCTTCAACCCCAACCCTTCCTCACTTCCCGCCGCTTCAACCAAAACCCTTCCTCACCTCCCGCCGCTTCAACCAAAACCCTTCCTCAGACCGCATCGGCAAATCCGGACGCCTGAGGATGGTCCAGCCGGCTCGTTCGTAACGCACGCTTGATCAGGCGGATGGCCTGCTCGAAGCCGTCAGCCAAATCCTTCTTGCCGAACACAACAACGGTCCACCCGGCGGCCTCGAATGCTTTGTCACGCCGCCTGTCGCTGAAGATTTGGGGCTCGAGAAGGTGATGGCCGCCGTCGTACTGTATGGCCAGCCGCCGATGCCTGTAACCGAGATCGGCAGTCGGCCCGATCGTCTTGTCTTCTCGCAGCGGCACCTGCAGCTGAGGCTCCGGAAGGCCCGCGTCCTCCATCGCGAGGCGGAGTAGCGACTCAGGCGCAGAATCCGCTCCGACACGCATCCGCTCGAGCGCGGCGCGCGCCCGAACCACACCCTGAAGATTCGGATGGCGGGCGACGAGGGAACGGAGTCCCTCAACCGTGTCGAACGGCTCGGTGCGGTCTTCGAACTCCGCTCTGGGAACGCGAATCAGTTCATCGCCCATGCAGACCAGCTCGCTCTCCGACAGCCGTCCTGCCATATCGAGCCAGGTGCGGGACCTGCTGCTTATTCGAATGCCGTCGACGAATTCGATCTCGTCCTGCGATGCCAACAACGAGTGCCCGATCACGCCTTTTCGCCGCACCTCCGGCAGGGAATGGGGCTTGCTCAAATGCAACTCGGTCGAATCTGCCAGCCATGCCGGCAGGATTTGGCTTCGAATCCGTGCGGCTGTGACATGCGAGATCCAGGCACCCGGCGATGCTGCAGACAGTGCCCGTGCCGCGGCCTCAAGCTCGAAGCTCCAGCCAGTCGGGCGGTACAGTTCACGACTGACATGCGCGACGTCGGCCCGTCGGAGTCTGTTGGGTGGAACTCCGGACGCTTTCGCAGATCCCAGCGTGAAGGGGGCAGACACCAGGCTGTCAGGAAGATCGGTACGTTTTTGCATACGGCATTGTTACTCGAAACCGACCCGACCCGCAGAAGTTATCCACAGGCAGGGCTTGCGCCAACAACACCTGAGGAAGCGTTTGGGTCCAAGCGACCAAAGGTGAGGAAGCGTTTGGGTCCAAGCGACCAAAGGTGAGGAAGCGTTTGGGTCCAAGTGACGAAAGGTGAGGGAGCGGTTGGCGGTGCGGGTTTACTTTGGGCCCGCCACGGCCCCTGCTGACGATGCAGCTGCCACGGGCCGGTCCACGCGGCGCCCCGCGTGCTGGATCCGCCGACCCTCACCGCGCCGCAGAGAAATGAAGACGACGGCGACGCTGAGCGCCACAAGAGCGGCAACGAACAGGGCGGTCGGCAGGTCCTCGGCCAAGAGGCTGGGAATGGCACGGCCCGGCACGGAGATGGCGAAGCCGAACGCCACAGCGATGCCGATGTAGCTGCCGATCATGTTCCCCCGGTGCGCGGGGAAGTTCCGGCGCACGGCGCTGATGAGGCCGAGCGTGACGGTCACAATCGTGAACGCCGAGAGCCCGTGAAGCCAGCTGAAATGCCCGTCACTGACGATCCAGAAGCTGCTGAAACAGACGTAGTACATGGCCGCGACCCACAGGTGTCCCATGGTGCGGTGGATGCGGTCGCGGCGGCGCCGAAGGATCTGGACCGGTCCGATGGCAAGGACAAAAAGGGCCGCTATGACGTGGCTGGCAAGCAGTACATTCCAAGGCTCCATGCACCTAGGATAGGAGCACTATCCTAGGATGTACACCAAGATAGCCAGCGCGGCAGCAGCTATCCAAAGGGCTGTCATCCGCCGAGGAATGGAGCGGCCATGCAGCTAAAGGAGCTCAGCGAGCGGACGGGAGTCTCCCCCGCCAGCATCAAGTTCTACCTCCGCGAAGGCCTGCTGCCCGCGGGCCGTACTATTCACGCCACCCGGGCAGAGTATTCAGAGCATCACGTGAGCCGGCTGGAACTCATCCAGGCGCTGCGGCGTGTGGTCGGACTGAATATCGCCCAGATCGGCTCCCTGCTCAGAATGGCCGACGGCGGCGCACCCCGCCTGGAGCTTTTGGCCGCGATCCAGCGCACGGTGCTGGGCTTCGACGAGGTGGGCACGGAGCACGGCGACCTGCGCACACCTGCGGCTGACGCCGTCGTGCGTTTCCGGAACTGGCCGGACGTCCCGAGCGACGCCAGGAACGCCCTCAATGCCCAACTGGCCCGGATGGAAAGCCTGGGCGTACCTGTCACAGCCGAGCTGCTCGACGCCTACAGCCAGGCGGTGGATGCCATCGCGGCAGTGAATATTTCGGCCACAACCGCGCCGGAAGACGTCAACCAGCTGATCATGATGGCGGCCGTCGGGATGCATCTGCATGGACAACTTGTCCTGAAGCTGCTCGCCCTCGCGCATGCGAGCCACGCCATCCGGCGCTACGAAAAGGGTCCTTAAACAGCAATGCTCCCCCACCCGAAGGTGAGGAAGCATCGCGTGAAAACCTGCAGGACGTGAGGAAGGGTCCCGTTAAAACCTGCAGGACGTAAGGAAGGATCCCGTCAGAACCTGCAGGACGTGAGGAAGCATCCGGGGTTAGCGGTCGAGGTCGCCGCGGATGAAGGCCTCAACCTTGTCGCGGGCGAGGTCGTCGTTGAACTGCTCCGGCGGGGACTTCATGAAGTAGCTCGATGCCGAGAGCAGCGGACCGCCGATGCCGCGGTCCAGGCCGATCTTGGCCGCTCGGATCGCGTCGATGATCACACCGGCCGAGTTGGGCGAGTCCCACACCTCGAGCTTGTACTCCAGGGACACCGGGGCGTCGCCGAAGTTGCGGCCTTCCAGGCGCACGAACGCCCACTTGCGGTCATCCAGCCACTGCACGTAGTCGGACGGGCCGATGTGGACGTCCTTCGCGGCCAGCTCGGCCTCGACGTTGGAAGTCACGGCCTGGGTCTTGGAGATCTTCTTCGACTCAAGGCGGTCGCGCTCCAGCATGTTCTTGAAGTCCATGTTGCCGCCCACGTTCAGCTGGTACGTGCGGTCCAGTGTCACGCCGCGGTCCTCGAACAGCTTCGCCATGACGCGGTGGGTGATGGTGGCGCCGATCTGGCTCTTGATGTCATCACCGACGATCGGCACGCCGGCGGCGGTGAACTTGTCCGCCCATTCCTTCGTGCCCGCGATGAACACCGGCAGCGCGTTCACGAACGCCACACCGGCGTCGATCGCGGCCTGGGCGTAGAACTCCGCAGCTTGCTGGGATCCGACCGGCAGGTAGCAGACCATGACATCGACCTGGGCGTCCTTCAGGGCCTGTACGACGTCGACCGGATCCTCGGTGGACTGCTCGATGGTCTCCAGGTAGTACCGGCCCAGGCCGTCCAGCGTGTGGCCGCGCTGGACGGTCACGCCGGTCGGCGGGACCTCGGCAAGCTTGATCGTGTTGTTTTCACTGGCCAGGATCGCATCGGCCAGGTCGATGCCAACCTTCTTGCCGTCCACGTCGAACGCGGCCACGAACTGGACGTCGTTGACGTGGTACTTGCCGAACTCAACATGCATCAGACCCGGAATCGTGGCCTGGGGGTCGGCGTCGCGGTAGTAATGAACACCCTGAACCAGCGAAGCGGCACAGTTGCCCACGCCGACGATGGCTACACGAATCGGATTTGAAGACACGGAACTCCTTTGAGAACAAAACTTCATGTGCCCTGCGCGTCTGTAACTTGCTGTACGACGGCGTCTGACGGGCACCGCGCCACGCGGCGCGCTTATCAGTCTAACCAAACGCCGCCGGGGCCGGCTTTGTTCCCGCCGTCCCCGGCCGCTTGATTACGTGTCGGCGTTAAAGTCGTGGTTCAGACCCGCTGCGCCCACAGGTTGATGTCGGATTCAACGGCGAACTCGTCGATCGCCGTCAGTTCCTCGCCGCTGAACTCAAGGTTGTTGATGGCGGCAAGGGAGTCCTCGAGTTGCCTGACGCTGGACGCCCCGATAAGCGCCGAGGTCACCGGGGAGCCCTTGGGCTGGTCGCGCAGGATCCAGGCGATGGCCATCTGCGCCAGCGACTGTCCGCGGCCGGCGGCAATGGCGTTCAGCCCCCGGACCCTGTCCAGTTTGTCCTCGGTCAGGGCCGATTCGGAGAGGAACCTCGCCTTGGCGGCACGGGAGTCGGCGGGGACGCCGTTGAGGTAGCGATCAGTCAGCATGCCCTGGGCCAGCGGCGAGAACGCAATGGAGCCGGCGCCCACCTGGTCCAGTGCCTCGTAAAGGTTGGGGGTCCCGTTCTCGGTCCAGCGGTTCAGCATGGAATAGCTGGGCTGGTGGATGAGCAGCGGCGTGCCGAGTTCCTTCAGGATGCGGGCTGCCTCGAGCGTCTGCTCCGGGGTGTAGGACGAGATGCCCGCGTAGAGGGCCTTGCCCGAGCGGACCGCGTAGTCCAGCGCGCTCATGGTCTCCTCCAGCGGCGTCTCCGGGTCCGGGCGGTGGCTGTAGAAGATGTCCACGTAGTCCAGGCCCATCCGCTGCAGCGACTGGTCCAGGCTGGAAATCAGATACTTCCGGGAGCCCCACTCGCCGTACGGACCGGGCCACATGTAGTAGCCGGCCTTGGTGGAGATGACCAGCTCATCGCGGTAAGGCTTGAAGTCGTCCTGAAGGTGCCGGCCGAAGTTGGTCTCGGCGGAGCCGTCCGGCGGCCCGTAGTTGTTGGCGAGGTCGAAGTGGTTGACGCCGAGGTCGAAGGCGCGGCGCAGGATGGCGCGCTGTTCATCGAAGCGCTTGTCGTCGCCGAAGTTGTGCCACAGGCCCAGCGAGATGGCCGGCAGTTTCAGGCCGCTGCGTCCGACGCGGCGGTACGGCATGGTGTCATAGCGGGTGTCCGAGGCCACATAAGTCATACGTTCCATCCTGCCAGCCGCGTCACGGCTGCGGGGCCGGCGTCCACCATCCGGTCACCGGCGGTGGACGCCGCCCCTGGCAGTTCACTCAGTCACTGACGACGGCGGCGCTCAGCGGCCCGAGCTCCGCACGCTCACCTTCCAGCCGGATGGCGTCGTCGGTGGCCAGCAGCAGGGCCGTCCCCGCGCCCCCGAGGCTCACCGGCTGCTCGGAGAAGTTGAGCAGCACCTGCACGCCACCGCGCCGGAACCGCAGCCAACGGGCGTCCTCGTCGAACTCCACCTGCGTTTCCTCAAAGCCCAGCTTGGTGAGGTCCGGCGTGGAGCGGCGCAGGGCGGTGAGCGAACGGTACAGCTCCAGCAGCCGGGCGTGATCGCCGTCGGCGGCTTCCGTCCAGTCCAGCTTGGACCGTCGGAAGGTCTCGGGATCCTGGGGATCAGGCACGACGGCGGGGTCCCACCCCATGCGCTCGAACTCCTTGATCCTGCCTTCCGCGGTGGCCTTGCCGAGTTCCGGCTCAGGATGGGAGGTGAAAAACTGCCACGGCGTGGTGGCGCCGTATTCCTCGCCCATGAACAGCATCGGCGTGAAGGGTCCGGTCAGGGTCAGCACTGCGGCTAGGGCCAGGCTCCCGTAAGGCAGCGTCTGCGAAAGCCGGTCCCCCGTGGCGCGGTTGCCGATCTGGTCATGGTTCTGCGAGCAGACCACCAGGGCGGACGGGTGCACGGCGCTGAAATTGATCGGCCTGCCGTGATGGCGTTCCCGGAAGCTGGAGTAGCTGCCGTCGTGGAAGAAGCCGTCCCGGAGCACCTTGGCCAGGGCCGCGAGCGAGTCGAAGTCACCGTAGTAGCCCGTGGTTTCGCCGGTGACGTTGACGTGGACCGCGTGGTGGAAGTCGTCGCTCCACTGCCCTTCCAGCCCGTACCCGTTGACGTCCCGCGGATAGAGCAACCGCGGGTTGTTGAGGTCGGATTCTGCAATGAGCGTCAGAGGCCGTCCCACTTCGGCGGAGATCTGGCTGGCCAACGCCCCGAAGTCCTCCAGAATGTGGACGGCCCGCTCGTCCTTCAGGGCGTGGACGGCGTCCAGCCGGAGGCCGTCCACGCGGTAGTCGCGCAGCCACATGGCCAGGTTATCCAGGATGAACCGGCGCACATGGTCGGAGCCAGGCCCGTCCAGGTTCACGGAGTCGCCCCACGTGTTACCCTCGCCCTGCTTGAGGTAGGGCCCGAACCGCGGCAGGTAGTTCCCGCTGGGGCCGAGGTGGTTGTAGACCACGTCCTGGATCACGCCGAGACCTGCCGCGTGGGCGGCGTCCACGAACCGCTGGTACGCCTCCGGTCCGCCGTATGCCTCGTGGACGGCGAACCACTGCACGCCGTCGTAGCCCCAGTTGTGCGTGCCGTTGAACGCGTTCACGGGCAGCAGTTCGATGAAGTCCACGCCCAGGCCGGCCAGGTAGTCCAGCTTGCCGGCGGCCGCCTCCAGCGTCCCTTCGGGCGTGAACGTGCCCACGTGGAGCTCATAGATGACCGCGCCCTGCAGTTCCCTGCCCTGCCAGCCGTCCTCCTGCCAGGTGTGCGCGCCGGGGTCGAACGTGCGGGACAGCGAGTGGACGCCGTCGGGCTGGCGCCGGGTCCGCGGATCCGGAAGCGGAGTTTCGTCGCCGTCCAGGAGGTACCCGTAGTCAACCTCGCCGGCTGCGGGTGCGTCGGCGGCGTTCCACCAGCCGTCATCTTCCGGTCCGGTGCCGGGCCGGCGCTGCATGGCGTAGCGCTCCCCGCCGGCCAGCAGCGTAACGGATTTTGCCAAGGGTGCCCAGACGTCGAAGCGCTCCGGGCCCTGTACGGGTTTCGCTGCTTCACGGGGGTATGTTGTCTGGCCTGCGTGCGTCATGATTTCCCTCCTGTCTGCGTCACTCCTGTCTGCGGCACCAGCAGCGCGACGGGGAAAGCCCGGAAGATGTCAGCGATCTTCACGGCCCCCGGTCCGAAGCCGGCACCGGTCAGTTCATCCTTCATGGCGGTTTTAAGTTCGACGGCGGTGTCCCGCCACCCGCCCGACTGTTCCAGTCCGTAGGGCAGCCGGGTGGCAAGGGTCAGCGCCCCCGGCGCTGCCGGGATGCCCCGGTCGAAGGCGAGCAGGTGCCCGGCCGCGGGGCCAGCGGCATTGACCGGCCGGTAACCCGTGAACAGCTGGGGCCGGTCACGGCGCAGCCGCAGCGCGCGCGAGGTCACAAGCAGCTTTGTCCGCTCATCCGTAAATAGCGGGGGCACGTCGCCGGCATCGAGCTGTTCTAGCGCGGCGCGCCGGTCATCGAAGCTGAATGGGCGACGGTTGTCCGGGTCCGTCAGCGACCGGTCCCAGAACTCCGTGCCCTGGTACACGTCCGGGACGCCGGGCATGGTCAGCTGCACGAGCTTGGCCGCCAAGGAGTTGGAGGCACCATGCGGCTCCAGGAGTTCCACGAGCGACTCGACTTCAGCCCGCACCGCGGGGTTGTCGAACGCGGCGTCGACGGCGGCGGCCAGCTTCTCCTCGAACGCCGGATCGGGATCGGTCCAGTTGGTCGAGTTCCCGGCTTCGCGCGCGGCCTTCAGCGCGTAGTACTGCAGGCGCTCCCGGCTGGCGGGCCAGGCGCCGGCGATGGCCTGCCACAGCAGAGCGGACAGCGGGCCGTCCGGCAGCGGGGCCAGTTCGCGCAGCCGGTTCAGGGCCCGCTCCCATTCGCCGGCGACCTCGGAGATGACCGAGATCCGCGCCCGGGTGTCCTCGCTGCGTTTGGTGTCGTGCGTGCTCAGCGTCGTCATGGACAGCGGAAGCTCTGCCTGCCGGCGGGCCATCCGGGCATGGAACTCGTCCGGCTCCACGGAGAACTCGGTGGGGTCGGCGCCCACTTCGGTGAGGGTGCCCAGCCGGTTGTAACGGAAGAACGCGGTGTCCTCCACGCCCTTGGCCATGACCATTCCCGAGGTTTGCTGGAAGCGCCGGGCAACCTCCAGGTCCGTGTCCAGCAACAGCGGTTGCAAGGCCTGGATGGCCTGGTCGAGTTCCGGCCGCCTGCGCGCGGCAAGCTCGCACGCCTCCTTCAGGACCTCCGCGCCCTCCGGCAGGTACGTGCGGTAGACCGGGAAGGCGGCGATGATCTCCGCGATGGCGTCCGCCGTGGCATCGGCGGGGAGTCCGGCGTCGTCCGGAACCAGCCGGGCCAACCGCAGGATCTCCGAGTGCAGGATGCCGTCAGTGATCCGGCGCTTGGTTCCCCGGATCATGTCCTCGTAGTCGGCAGGCTCCCCGCCGCGCAGCGAGGCGTCCAGCCGGTCCAGCGGTTCCTGGCCGCGTGGATCCACGAAAACCCGGTCCACGTCCGCGAGAGCGTCGTAACCCGTGGTGCCCTCGCACTCGAAGCTGGCCGGCAGCTCCTCTCCCGGCTCGAGGATCTTTTCGATCAGCAGGTAGGCGCCGCCGGTGGCCTCCCGGAGCCGCTTCAGGTACCCCTCGGGGTCGGCCAGGCCGTCCGGGTGGTCGATCCGCAGTCCGTCCGCGAGCCCCTCACGGAACCAGCGCACCACTTCCTCATGGGCTTCATCGAAGACGGCGGGAATCTCCACGCGGACGCCGGCGAGCGTGTTCACCGCGAAGAAGCGGCGGTAGTTCAGCTCGTTGTCCGCGCGCCGCCAGCCCATGAGTTCGTAGTGCTGCCGGGCGTGGACGTCACGCGGAGAATCGCCCTCGGTGTAGCTGCCGTCGGCCAGCGGGAAGCGGTGGTCGTAGTACCGCAGCTCCCCGTCCTTGATTTCGAGCTGGTCCAGGTCGTCGTCGCTGCCGAGGACCGGGAGCCGGATGCGTCCCCCGGCGAGGTCCCAGTCGACATCGAACGCTTCCGCGTAGCGGGACTGGCGCCCTTCCTTAAGCAGCGACCACCACCAGGGGTTCTGCGCCGGCGTGGCTACGCCGACGTGGTTGGGCACGATGTCGATCAGCACGCCCATGCCGGCGGCCCGGGCCGCCTTGGAGACGGCGGCCAGGCCCTCCGGGCCGCCGCGTTCGGGGTCGACGGCGGAGGGGTCGGTGACGTCGTACCCGTGATCGGAGCCCTGCTCCGCGGTCAGGACCGGTGACAGGTAGACCCAGTCGACGCCGAGCGAGCGCAGGTACGGCACGGTTTCAGCGGCGTCGAACAGCGTGAACCCCTGCCGGATCTGCAGCCGGTACGTGGAGACGGGGGTTTTCATGCGTCCTCCCCTGCGGGCTTAACCGCCTTCAAGTGGCCGCCGCGCTTACCAGCAGGCTTGGTGCCCGGCTTTTTTGCCGGCTGCTCCGCTGCGGCCTTCGCAGGCGCCGCAGCCGGCCCTGCATCAGGTTCTGCAACCGGGTCAGCAGTAGGCTCTGCAACCGGGTCCGCGGCAGGTTCAGCCGCAGCAGTATCTGCCGGGTCTGCAGCCGGGTCAGCCGGCTTTTTCGTCCTGGCCGGCTCGGGAACAGCGGGTGCGGTGAGGGCCGCGGTCTCAGCGGTAGCGGTCTGGGTCAGCGCTGCGAGCGAGGCGGCCACGGAATGGTCCGGCTCCTCCTCGGGTGCGCTGTGGGCGCGCAGCACCACCAGGGATTTGGCGGCGACGGACAGGATGGTGCCGGCGTCCGCGGGCTTGGAGTCTGCGCCTTCGCCTGCGGTGTCGATGATGACGTCCCAGGCCGGTGCGTACTCGTCCGGCGGCAGCGTGAACTCAACGTCGCCGTCATGCGCGTTGAAGTACAGCAGGAAGTTCACGTCCGTGATCCGGCGGCCACGGCTGTCGTGGCCCTGGATGCCGTCGCCGTTGAGGAACATGCCCACGGAACGGCCGAAGCCGCTGTCCCAGTCCTCCGGCTGCATGAGGTTGCCGTCGGGGTCGAGCCAGACGATGTCCGGCAGTCGTTCGCCTTCGCCTCGCCGCACGGGCCGGCCGTCGAAGAAGCGGCTGCGCCGGAAGGTGGGGTGCTTGGCGCGCAGCGAGTTGACGGCTGCGGTGAATTCGATGAGCGGCTGGTCCACGCTGTCCCAGTTGACCCAGGTCAGTTCGGAGTCCTGACAGTACCCGTTGTTGTTGCCCTGCTGCGTGCGGCCGAGCTCGTCGCCGTGCAGGATCATGGGCACGCCCTGGGAGAGCAGCATCGTGGCGATGAAGTTGCGCTGCTGCCGTGCCCGGAGCCCCAGGACCTTGGGATCGTCCGAGGGGCCCTCCGCCCCGCAGTTCCAGGACCGATTGTGCGATTCGCCGTCCTTGTTGTCCTCGCCGTTGGCGTCGTTGTGCTTCTCGTTGTAGGACACCAGATCGCGCAGCGTGAAACCGTCGTGTGCGGTGACGAAGTTAATGGACGCCACCGGGCGGCGGCCGGAGTGCTCGTAGAGGTCCGCCGAGCCGGTGATGCGGGAGGCGAACTCGCCCAGCGTGGCGGGTTCGCCGCGCCAGAAATCGCGTACGGTGTCGCGGTACTTGCCGTTCCATTCGGTCCACTGCGGCGGGAAGTTGCCCACCTGGTACCCGCCGGGCCCGACGTCCCACGGCTCGGCGATGAGCTTGACCTGGGACACCACCGGGTCCTGCTGGATGAGTTCGAAGAACGTGGAGAGCCTGTCGACGTCGTAAAATTCACGGGCCAGTGCCGCGGCGAGGTCGAAGCGGAATCCGTCCACGTGCATCTCGGTGACCCAGTAGCGGAGGGAATCCATGAGCAACTGCAGGGAGTGCGGCTGGCGGACGTTCAGGGTGTTGCCCGTGCCCGTATAGTCCATGTAGTACTGCTTGTCGTCCTCCACCAGGCGGTAGTAGGCCTCGTTGTCGATGCCCTTGAAACTCAGGGTGGGGCCGAGGTGGTTGCCTTCGGCGGTGTGGTTGTAGACGACGTCGAGGATGACCTCAATGCCTGCCCGGTGCAGTGAGCGGACCATCGCCTTGAAGTCCTGGACCTGCTGGCCGGTGTCGCCGGTGGAGCTGTAGGTGTTCTGCGGCGCGAAGAAGCCGATGGTGTTGTAGCCCCAGTAGTTGCTCAGGCCCTTCTCCTGCAGGGTGCCGTCGTTGACGAACTGGTGCACGGGCATGAGCTCGATCGCGGTGACGCCCAGCTTCTGCAGGTGCGAGATCACGGCAGGGTGTGCCACGCCGGCGTACGTGCCGCGCTGCTCCTCGGGAATCTCCGGGTGCAGCTCGGTGAGCCCCTTGACGTGCGCCTCGTAGATGACCGACTTGTGGTACGGGATGCGCAGGTTCTGGTCGTTGTCCCAGTCGAAGAACGGGTTGATGACCACGCCCATCATCATGTGCGGCGCGGAGTCGGCGTCGTTCTTGGAGGAGGGGTCGCCCATGTTGTACGAGAACAGGGCCGGATCCCAGTCGATCTGGCCGGAGACTGCCTTGGCGTAGGGGTCAAGGAGCAGCTTGTTGGCGTTGAAGCGCTGGCCCTTGGCGGGGTCATAGGGTCCGTGGACCCGGTACCCGTATTTCTGCCCTGGCTGGATCTGGGGCAGGTAGCAGTGCCACACATAACCGTCGACTTCGCGGAGTGTGACCCGGGTTTCGGTCCCCTCGTCGTCGAAGAGGCACAGTTCCACCTTGTCTGCGTGCTCGCTGAACAATGCGAAGTTGGTTCCAGTGCCGTCAAATGTGGCTCCCAGCGGGTAAGCCGATCCGGGCCAGATTTCCATTCGTGCTCCTATACATCGTCCAACACTGCGTACCGCAGGTCATCACGCACTACCTGCAGGTAACTTGTCTTACCGTAGCGGGTGGGTGTGACTATTACGCGACCCATCGCTAATTACTAAGCGTGCTGACTTTACCCCATATTTCGGGTAGGGCGTCGGATATCCGCCCCGCCGTCAGCGGACCGCCGGCCGCCGCTGCGGCTCCGGCATGGCCGTGCAGGCTTGCCCCCATGGCGGCAATGGCCGCCCAGCGTTCGTCCGGATCGATGCCCCTTTCTCGGAAGCGTCCGACGTCGGGCCCCACCTGGGCGAGCAGCGCACCGATGATTCCGGCCAGCACATCACCGCTTCCGGCGGTGGCCAGCCAGGGCGTGCCCTCGGACTGGCTGTAGAAATCCTGGTATGGGGACGCCACCAGCGTGCTGGCGCCCTTCAGCAGCACTGTGGCCTCGGTCAGGCCGGCGGCGCGGCGCACGGCAGCGAGGGTGGAGGCTTCGACGGCCCCGCGGTCCAGGTCGGCGCCGAGTCGCTGCAGCAGGGTGGCCAGCTCCCCGGCGTGCGGCGTCAGCACCACCTGCGGAGCCAGCACGTCGGGCATCACAGGCAGGGCACCGGCGTCGGCCACGGTGGGCAGGCCGGAGTCGACGGCGTCGCGGACCCGCTGCATCTCGTCCTCGTCCTTGCCGTCCATCCCGGAACCGACCAGCCAGGCCTGGACGTGGGTCTCTGCCACCGTGCCGGTGCTGCAGACCACCTCGGGGCAGCTGTGGCGGATAAGGTCGGCGACCTCGGGCGGCCCGACGTAGCGGACCATCCCGACGCCCGCGGAGAGCGCCCCGCGGCAGGCGAGCACGGCGGCGCCGGGGTAGGCCGGGGATCCGGCCACCACTCCGAGGACGCCCCGCGAATACTTGTGGGCGCGCCGTGCGGGACGCGGGAGCAGGGCGGCCAGGTCGGCGGCCTCCAGGCGGCGCAGGGCGGGCCACGGGAGTGCGTCCTCAATGCCGATCGGGACCACCACCACCCGGCCGGCGAAATCCGCTCCCGGGTCCACCAGCAGACCGGCCTTGGCCCCACCGAACGTGACGGTGACGTCGGCGGGCAGCACGGGGCCGCCGGCCTCGCCGGTGTCCGCATCAACGCCACTGGGCACGTCACACGCCACCACGAGGCCGTGGGACCTTTCCGCCAGCCGGGACACGAGGTCCGCCGAGGCTCCCCGGAGTCCGCCCTGGGCGCCGGTTCCGAGCAGCGCGTCAATAACGACGTCGGCCCTGCCGGCCAGCGCTGCCAGCTCACCGGCGTTCGCGTCAGTCAGCGTCAGCACCCGGCCGCCGGCGCGCCGAAAGGCGGCCAGACCGTCCGGGTGGGCCGAGTCAGAGGCGAGGACCGCCGTCGTCCGCATTCCCCGTCCGGCGAGGTGCGCGGCAGCGAAGAGGCCGTCGCCGCCGTTGTTGCCCTTGCCGGCCAGGACGGCGACGCTGGAGCCGTAGAGGCGGCGTCCGCGGCTGCGCAGCTCCGCGATGGCAGCGCCGGCCATGCCGCGGGCAGCCCGCTGCATGAGAACAGCGCCCATACCTGAATCCAGCAGGGGCTTTTCAGCCTCCCTGATCTGGGTTCCGGTATAGGCGCTGATCATATGGTCAGTCCGTCCGGGGTCAGCCCTCGGCCAGCACGGTGGCCGTGGCAATGCCGCCGTCGTGGCTCATGGAGAGATGCCACCGTTTGACGCCCTTGGCTTCGGCCACGGCGAGCACCGTTCCCTTGACCTGGATGGTCGGGCCGTTCTGGTCCAGCCCGATCCAGCAGTCCTGCCAGTTCATGCCTGCAGGCGCACCCAGGACCTTGGCAACAGCCTCCTTGGCGGCAAACCGCGCCGCCAGGGAGCGGGTGTTCAGGTCCCGTTCGGCCGGCACAAACAGCCGGTCCCGCAGCCCGGGGGTGCGCTCCAGCTGCCGTCCGAAGCGCTCGATGTCCACTACGTCTACGCCGATGCCAACAATCATGGGCTTACTCTACTGTGACGCTCTTGGCCAGGTTGCGCGGCTGGTCCACGTCGTAGCCCTTGGCGGCGGCAAGTTCGCACGCGAAGATCTGCAGCGGGACCGTGGTGAGCAGCGGCATGAGCAGCGTCGGGGTTTCCGGGACGTAGAAGACGTGCTCGGCGTAGTCCCGGACCGCTTCGTCGCCTTCCTCGGCGATCACCAGGGTGCGGGCACCGCGGGCCCGGATCTCCTGGATGTTGGACACCACCTTGGAGTGCAGCGAGTCGCGGCCGCGCGGGGACGGGACCACCACGAACACCGGCTGGCCCTCGTCGATCAGCGCGATCGGGCCGTGCTTGAGCTCACCGGCGGCGAAGCCCTCGGCGTGGATGTACGCGATTTCCTTCAGCTTCAAAGCGCCCTCGAGGGCAACCGGAAAGCCAACGTGACGGCCCAGGAACAGCACGGACTTCTCGTCCTTCATGCTGCGTGCAAGCTCACGCAAGGGGCCCGCGTTGTCCAGGATCTTCTGAATCTTGGCCGGGATCTTGCCCAGGTCCGCGAGGACGTCCTTGATCTGGCCGGAGAAGATGTTCCCGCGCAGCTGCGCCAGGTACAGGCCCAGCAGGTACGCCGCGGTGATCTGGGCCAGGAACGCCTTGGTAGAGGCCACCGCGATCTCCGGGCCGGCGTGCGTGTACAGCACCGCGTCGGACTCCCGCGGAATCGTGGAGCCGTTGGTGTTGCAGATCGACACCGTCTTGGCGCCCTGCTCGCGGGCGTACCGCACTGCCATCAGCGTATCCATCGTCTCGCCGGACTGGCTGATCGAGACCACCAGGGTGTTCGCATCCACGATCGGGTCCCGGTAACGGAACTCGTGCGCGAGCTCCACCTCGGTGGGGATCCGGCACCAGTTCTCAATCGCGTACTTGGCCACCAGGCCCGCGTACGCTGCAGTGCCGCAGGCCAGCACGATGATCTTGTTGACCTTCTTCAGCAGCTCCGGATCAATCCGCAGCTCATCCAGGGTCAGCCTCCCGTTCAGGTCCGAACGCCCCAGCAGGGTCTGCGCCACGGCGTCGGGCTGGTCATGGATTTCCTTCTCCATGAAGGAGCTGAAGCCACCCTTTTCCGCCGAGGCGGGGTCCCAGTCCACGTGGTATTCCTTGCCCTGCGCCGGGGCACCGAAGAAGTCCGTGATCTCCACCGTGTCAGCGGTGATCGTCACGATCTGGTCCTGGCCCAGCTCCACCGCACGGCGGGTGTAGTCAATGAACCCGGACACGTCCGAGCCCAGGAAGTTCTCACCCTCACCCAGACCCACCACCAGCGGGGAGTTCCGGCGGGCCGCGACCACCACGTCAGGCTGGTCAGCGTGCACCGCGAGCAGCGTGAACGCGCCCTCCAGCCGCTGGCAGGCCAGCTCCATCGCCCGGGTCAGGCCGCCGTCCGAGACGTCCCCGCCCAGCTTGTTCCGGAAAATGTCACCCAGCAGCGCCGCGGCCACCTCGGTGTCCGTCTCCGACGCGAAGACAACACCCTTGGCCAGCAGCTCCTGCTTCAGCTCAGCAAAGTTTTCAATGATGCCGTTGTGGATCACCGCGAGCTTCCCGCCATCAGACAGATGCGGGTGCGCGTTCTGATCCGTCGGGCCACCATGCGTGGCCCACCGCGTGTGCCCGATACCGGTCAGCGACTCCGGCAACGGCCGCTCCTCCAGCTCGGCCAGCAGGTTGCTCAGCTTTCCGGACTTCTTCCGCGAGGAAATCTCCCCGTCAGCCACCACGGCAACACCGGCCGAGTCATAGCCCCGGTACTCCAGGCGGCGCAATCCCTCAAGAACAACATCCAACGCGCCGTGCCCGGCATCAGCCCGGCCCGACGAACGGCCAACATAACCCACGATTCCACACATGGGTATAAGCCTAACTGGCTTTGCGGAGAACCGACGTCGGATGACTTTCTCCTGCGTCTCAGTCCGACGTCCTTCGTCAGCGCGCCCGTGGCGTCATCGCCGCGTACGGACGCCCAGGACGGCGAGCAGCACGCACTGGCCGATGGGGCCGCGGTAACGCAAAAGGTCAAGATGCACCCAAGAAGGGGCGCATTTCGCTCTCGGCGCCGGGAGGGGCAGAATCTCTAGGGTGACTTTGCAACGCAACGAAGCGAACGGAGAGGGTGTTTCCCCGTTCGTGGAGCTGGACCGGCAGACCTGGTCCCGGCTTTCGGCCCAGATGGAGCAGCCCCTTAATGAAGAGGACGTGCTGCGCCTTCGCGGCCTTGGTGACCCCTTGGACATCAGCGAGGTGCGCGAGGTCTACCTCCCTCTGTCACGGCTGTTGCATCTGTACGTGGAAGCCGCCGGTCAGCTGCATGCAGCCACCACAACATTCCTTGGCGAGAAGACCCAGCGCACGCCGTTCGTAATCGGCGTTGCCGGTTCCGTGGCCGTGGGCAAGTCCACCATCGCGCGTGTCCTCCGCGAGATGCTGCGGCGCTGGCCGGGCACGCCGAACGTCGAGCTCATCACCACCGACGGTTTCCTGTATCCCCTGGCCGAGCTCAAGCGCCGGCAGCTGCTGGACCGCAAGGGTTTCCCGGAGTCGTACGACCGCCGCGCGCTGTTGCGTTTCGTGAGCGAGATCAAGGGCGGCGCCGAGGAGGTGCGGGCACCCTGGTACTCGCACGTGACCTATGACATCGTCCCCGGCAAGGAAGTGGTGGTCCGGCGTCCGGACGTCCTCATTGTCGAGGGCCTGAACGTGCTCGCTCCCGCGCGGCCGCGGCACGACGGCCGCCAGGGGCTGGCGCTGAGCGACTTCTTCGACTTTTCCATCTATGTTGACGCCAAGACGTCATATATCGAGGAATGGTACGTGGACCGGTTCCGCAAACTCCGTTCCACCGCCTTCGCGCAGCCGGAGTCGTACTTCCACCGCTATGCCACGTTGTCCGATTCCGAAGCCGAAGCGACGGCCCGCGACATCTGGAAGCGCATCAATGAGCCCAACCTGGAAGAGAACGTGCTGCCCACCCGGGGACGGGCGCAGCTTGTACTCACGAAGGAAGCGGACCACTCCGTCCGCAGGATGCTACTGAGGAAGGTCTAGCACGCATGTGCTGTAACTGCTCTCCGGGGCCCTCCGCCGACGCCCAGCCCGGACCACAACACCCCACCCGCCGCGCGGTCGCGCGGCTCCTGATGACCGGCACCGGCCTGTCGGCCCTCGCGGCCTGCACCCCCGGCCCTGCACCGGACGCTCCGACAACGGGTTCGACCGCCTCGGGCACGGCGTCGTCGAGTACTTCCGGCAAAGCCTCACCGGCCGCGTCCACCCCGGGGTCCGGCTCCGCGACCGCCGGCAGCTCTGCCAAGGCATCCGTAACGGCTTCCCCGGCGGCCTCCGCTGCGTCGTCGGCCACCCCGTCCGCAAAGTCGCCGACGGCGACGACGACGGCGGCGGCAGCCCCGCCGTCGGCCGCGTCACGTCTGGCCAAGCAGCACTCCCTGACCGCGCCCGCCAGCCCCTGGGTGATCGTCAATAAGCACCGCCCGCTCAAGCCGGCCAACTACGTTCCCGCCGATCTGGTCCAACCGCGCGTGGCCCTCGCCGTCACCGGCGAGGCGGCCCAGTTGAACAGCACGACGGCGGCTGCCGCAGAACGGATGTTCGCCGCCGCAGCGGCGGACGGCGTCACCATGACGCTGGCGAGCGGCTACCGGTCCTACGCGACGCAGACCGTCACGTACAACGGCTGGGTGAGCTCCCAGGGGCGGGCCGCGGCGGACACCGCCTCGGCCCGGCCGGGCTATTCCGAACACCAGACAGGATGGTCGTTCGACATCGGCGACGGCGGCGGCGCCTGCAGCTTCCAGCCCTGCTTCGCCGAGCAGCCTGCCGCCGTCTGGGCCAAGGCAAACGCGCACCGTTTCGGCTTCGTGGTCCGGTATCCGTGGATGCAGCACACCATCACCGGATACTTTTACGAATCGTGGCACCTGCGGTACATCGGTGCGGAGGCGGCCACGGACATGCGGAGGCACGGCATCGCCACCCTGGAGCAGTATTTCGGCCTGCCGGCCGCTCCCGGCTACCGCTGACGCTGGTGCGCTGTTGCCTGCCCACCGTGGGACGGTCAACGTCCCGTAAACCGTCCCGTAAACAGGGTGCGGTAGTTTGGTTGGCATGCTTAGTGGATTCAAAAAGTTCATTCTCAAGGGAAACGTCATTGACCTGGCCGTGGCGGTGGTCATCGGATCAGCGTTCAGCGCCGTGGTGGATGCGCTGGTCAAGAGTGTCCTGATGCCGCTGATCTCGTTGCTGGTCGGAGAGCCGAACTTTGATGATTTCCTGGCGTTCGGCGACGTCCGGTTCGGCGTGCTGCTTACCGCCATGGTCAACTTCCTGCTGGTTGCCTCCGCACTCTACTTCGTCATCGTCGCCCCGATGAACCGGCTGATCGAGCACCGCAACCGCAAGCTGGGCATCGGGCAGGACACCAAGAAGGAAGCGGCCGAGGATCCGCAGATAGCCCTGCTGAAGGAAATCCGCGACGCCCTGCAGCGCCAGAACCAGACCCAGAACCAGGCGGCCAAATAGCGCCAGCCGCACCAGCCTGGCCCCACAGGCCAGCGAACGGCCACCAAGGCAACTACGCGCGCCCCAAGGCAACGAAAAAAGCAGCCCGCCTCCGTCAGGGAGGCGGGCTGCTTTGCAGTCAGTGCGAAACTCAGTCGACGAGTTGCAGTGCCAGCTGGGTCTTCACAACCTGGGCGAGGCGTTCGGCAATGACCTGGGCGGTCTGCTGGTCGCCGGCCTCCACCATGACGCGCACAACGGGCTCAGTGCCGGAGGGGCGCAGGAGCACTCGGCCGGTGTCGCCCAGTTCGGCTTCGGCGGCCCTGACGGCTGCAGCCAGCGTCCCGTCACCGCTGACGCGGCTCCGGTCCACGTCCTTCACGTTGATGAGGACCTGGGGGAGCTTGGTCATGATCGTGGCGAGCTCTTTGAGCGGACGGCCCGTCAGGGCCACCTGTGCCGCCAGCTGCAGGCCAGTCAGCACGCCGTCGCCGGTGGTGGCGTAGTCGGCGAGGATCACGTGGCCGGATTGTTCGCCACCCAGGTTGTAGCCGCCGTCGCGCATTTGCTCCAGCACGTAGCGGTCCCCCACGCCCGTCTCGCGGATGGCGATGCCCGCGTCGCGGAGCGCGATCTTGAGGCCGAGGTTGCTCATCACGGTGGCCACAAGGACGTTGTCCGTAAGCTTGCCGGCCTTCTTCAGGGCGACGGCGAGGATGGCCATGATCTGGTCGCCGTCCACCTCGTTGCCTTCGTGGTCCACGGCCAGGCAGCGGTCGGCGTCGCCGTCGTGGGCGATGCCGAGGTCGGCGCCGTGCTCCACCACGGCCGCCTTGAGCGGGCCGAGGTGCGTGGAGCCCACACCTTCGTTGATGTTCAGGCCGTCCGGTTCGGCGCCAATGACGACGACGTCAGCGCCGGCGTCCTTGAAGACCTGGGGGGAACAGCCGCTGGCGGCACCGTGCGCGCAGTCGAGGACCACCTTTAGGCCGTTGAGGTTGTGCGGGAGGGTTCCCAGGAGGTGGACGATGTAGCGGTCCTCGGCGTCGGAGAATCGCTGGATGCGGCCCACCTCGCCGCCCACCGGGCGGAAGGCTTCCTTGCCCATTTGGGCCTCGATGGCGTCTTCCACCTCGTCGGGGAGCTTCTGGCCGCCGCGGGCGAAGAACTTGATCCCGTTGTCGGGAGCCGGGTTGTGCGAGGCGGAGATCATGACGCCGAAGTCGGCGTTCAGGTCTGCCACGAGGTAGGCGGCTGCGGGAGTGGGCAGGACGCCGGCGTCGTAGACGTCGATGCCGGAGCTGGAGAGCCCGGCTTCCACGGCCGCCGCGATGAACTCACCGCTTGCGCGGGGATCCCTCGCCACGACGGCACGCGGGCGTGCACCTTCGCTGGTGCGTTCATGGCCAAGCACGACGGCGGCGGCCTGGGCCAGCTGCAATGCGAGCTCGGCAGTCAGCAGGCCATTCGCCAGGCCCCGGACACCGTCTGTTCCAAATAATGTAGACATCGGGGTCAAGTTTAGACGATTCAGCTGCCCGTCCCGGCCCCTGGTAGCTGCCGCGGCACCGCGCGTCGGCGTTTGTCCTGTTCAGAGCCTCATGGCAGCGCGTCACACGCGGCAGGCTACCCAATCGCTGCTCGACGGCGGACGGGAATTAACGGCAGAAGCCCGCCCCGCCAATGGCGGAACGGGCTTCTGAAAGCGCCTGACGGCGCTTCGCAAGCGGATTTAGCGCTTGGAGTACTGCTGAGCCTTGCGTGCCTTCTTGAGACCGGCCTTCTTACGCTCGATGACGCGGGCGTCACGGGTGAGGTAGCCGGCCTTCTTCAGGGTGGCGCGGTTGTTCTCGACGTCGATCTCGTTCAGCGAACGTGCGATGCCGAGGCGCAGTGCACCGGCCTGGCCGGAGGGGCCACCGCCGTGGATGCGGGCGATGACGTCGTAGGCGCCTTCGAGATCCAGGATCTTGAAGGGCTCGTTGACGTCCTGCTGGTGCAGCTTGTTCGGGAAGTAGTTATCCAGCTCGCGGCCATTGATGGTCCACTTGCCGGAGCCCGGCACAACGCGAACGCGTGCAACGGCTTCCTTGCGGCGGCCAACAGCTGCGCCGGCAACGGTCAGTGCCGGGCGCTCCTTCTTCGGGGCAGCTTCAGCAGCGCCGCTTTCCGAGGTGTAGCTGGTCAGGTTTTCCTCAGCCTCAACGGCTTCGGTGGTCAGTTCATCGTTCTGAGCCACGGTTCTCCTTGTAGATAAAAGTGTTGGTGGCCAGGACTACTGGGCGACCTGGGTGATTTCGAAAGTCTTGGGCTGCTGGGCTGCGTGGGGGTGCTCGGCGCCACGGTAGACCTTCAGCTTGCTCAGCTGCTGGGCAGCGAGGGAGTTCTTCGGGAGCATGCCCTTGATGGCCTTCTCAACGGCGCGGACCGGGTTGGACTCAAGCAGTTCCGCGTAGTTGACGGAGGTCAGGCCGCCCGGGTAACCGGAGTGGCGGTATGCGCGCTTCTGCTCCAGCTTGGCGCCGGTGAGGGCAACCTTTTCAGCGTTGATGATGATGACGAAGTCGCCCATGTCCATGTGGGACGCAAAGGTCGGCTTGTGCTTTCCGCGCAGCAGTGTTGCGGTCTGGCTGGCAAGACGACCCAGGACAACGTCGGTGGCGTCAATGACGTGCCACTGGCGGTTGATATCGCCGGGCTTCGGGGTGTACGTACGCACGGTGTTTGCCTCGTTCTTGTTCTGGCGTTCTTGTTTTAGGCGTCACGCGGGGTGCGCCTACTATCTATGCGCGACCGGAACAGAGGTGAGGGCTCTATGGACCAGTTATCCCCTAGTCCCGAAAATGCCCGTTGGGTAGCGATCCTGCAACTGGATCCCCAAGCGGGCACGCATCATCGAGAAAGGACACGCACAACGACTACCAAGAATAGCGCCAACCGGAGGCCCGGGTCAAAATGGGGTATCCGGTGGCGGGGGCTTGGGGTCCTGCGCCAGTGCCGGGCCCTTCCAGCCAGGAGTCCATGTGTCGTCAGCAGGTATCGCCGCCAGTGCCGGGCCGCTCTTTGCCGTGGCCATTGGACTCCTTGGCATTCTACTGAGCCCGCTTGCTGAATTCCTCATCGCCCGCACCCTCCCTCGCCTGGGTGGATTGCCGGGTGCACGGACAAGAATTACGACGGCGGCACTCACCGGATTGCTGTGCGGCGCCCTTGCGCTGAGGTTGGGGATGGAGTGGTCACTGCCGGCTTTTCTACTGCTGGCTGTCCTCGGCGTGCAGCTGGCCCGCATTGACCTGGCTCACCATTTGCTGCCGAATCCCCTCGTGCTAACGCTGCTGGTGGCCGGTCTCGCGCTCCTCTTTCTGGGCAGCTCCGCCGCGGCAGAGTGGGACGAACTGCTTCGCGCGGCGGCAGGGGCCGCCGCTTTGTTCGTCACTTTCCTGATTTTGGCCCTGATTTCGCCAAACGGTATCGGCATGGGGGACGTCAAGCTTGCCGCCCCGGTGGGCCTTTACTTGGGCTACTTGGGGTGGAGCCAGCTGTTCTACGGCGGAGCACTCGGCTTCGTCCTGGGCGGGATTTTATCCGTCGTTTTGATTAGGCTAAAACGCGCCAATTTGAGCTCGGAAGTCGCATTTGGACCGTCGATGCTGGCTGCTGCCTTAGGCACTGTTTTATTGGCATCGTAAAGATCGGCATTGCAGGTGAAACGTTGAATTTCCTACAAGAACCTTGATGAATTCTTGGGTGTCCAAGTAGACCAGTGCTTGTATTTTTCCTAATCCGAGTACCTGCTTGGGGGGAATACTTATTTCCTTGGGGGGAAAGTCGGGTAGAACTACGCATTGTTGCCGGCGTCGGTCAGGTGGATTCTTTAGCTATCGAAGTGCCAGCCCTTTCGCGGTATGGGGGAGGCTGGAATTCGGTGCATTTATTCCATCGAACTTAAGGAAATAACAATGACTACTCTTATGGTCTCCGTTCTTGCCTTCGTGTCCGGAATCAAGGACCGGCTGAATTCCGAGAAAGGCGCCACCGCCACCGAGTATTCACTGCTCGTGGCCTTCATCGCGTTCATCATCGTTGCCGGCGTCACGACGTTCGGCAACGGCCTCAGCGCTTGGTTCGCGGAGCTCGGCGGACACGTCGCAGCCTGGGCCAACTAGCGAGATAACCAAGCAGTTTCTCAACTCCCCCCGCGTGCCGCGTCCACTAAAGCGGACGCGGCACGCTCCCCAATCCAGCTGTCCCTATTCGCGGAGGGTCCAGTGAAACGCAGAAGTTCACGCTCCACCAGGGGAGTCCGTGCCCAGAAAGATCGCGGCGCGGTTGCCGTCGAGTTTGCTTTGGTTGCGCCCATCCTTCTGGCGCTGGTGGCAGGCATCGTCGAGTTCTCACACGCCTACAACCTGCAGATATCGGTCACCCAGGCCGCCCGGGAAGCAGCCAGGGAAATGGCCATCGAGGACGACCAGGGCGCAGCAGCCCTCGCCGCGGCCGCCGGCGCACCCGGACTCAGCACCGGTGACTTCCAGTACTCATTCAGCCCCGCCGCCTGCGCCGATGGCAACAACATGACCGTCACCATCACATACCCCGCAGCTACCCTGACGGGGCTCTTCGGAAGTTCCGTCACCGTGACCGGAGTAGGAGCCATGCGATGCGGCGGCTAAAAAATACCCCAAAAGACAGTGAGCGTGGCGCCGCCGGCGTCCTAGTGGCCGTCATGATGTTGGTCCTCATCGGGGCCGGCGCCCTTGCAGTGGACGTAGGCCAGATATATGCCGAGCGGGCGCAACTCCAGAACGGCGCCGATGCAGGCGCGATTGCTGTGGCCCAGGCCTGTCATGCCACCGGGTGTAGCCAGGCGGACGCCGAAGCGGTTGCAGAAGCACTCGCGAACGGAAATTCCAACGACGGACAGTCCAACGTTTCCGAGGTTGATTTGTCTGTAGCAGACCAGGTCACCGTCAGGACCACCACTCAGAACGGCAGCAACAGCTTTCTGAGCAAGCTGTTCGCGCGCGTCCTGAACGCACCGCCGGTCTCTGTGGGGGCCTTCGCAATAGCCTCCGCGGAACCGCCCTCGGGCGGCAAAGGCTTCCCGCTGGCGATTTCAGACAATTGCTACAACCTTTCGGAGGCGAGTCCGACCGCGCAGGTCCAGAAGATTTCCTATAAGCCGGGCGGAACCTGCACCGGACCGTCGGGCACACAGATTCCTGGCGGATGGGGCTGGCTGGACCAGAGTTCGCCGTGCGAGGCAGCCACGCAAACCGGCGCTAATCAGATCGGTTCGGACCCGGGCAACAATCCCCCGTCCGGATGCGCCGCCGTCCTCGATGGCTGGAAGAGCACCATCCTGGCCGGCGGAGAGGTCAAGGTGGCCTTCCCCATCTTCGATGACGCCACAAACCAGGGACAAAACGGCCAGTTTCACATCATCGGCTATGCGACGTTCAAGATCTGGGGCTGGAAGTTCGGCAACAACCACGACTACGAATTTCGAAACACGGCAACTGATCCTGGCATGAATGCCGCCCTAGCCTGTGCGGCAGGCAACAACCGCTGCATTATCGGCCAGTTCGTCAAATTCGAGTCAATTGACGCCTTCGGCGGGTCGGGTGGAGGAGCGGATTTGGGAACCGTGAACATCAAGCTCATCGATTAGGGCGCGCAAAAGACAATCGAAATAGACATTTCTTAAGGGGAAACCAGTGAAAGCTCGTTTAGTGGGAGGTATTGCCGCGCTCTTGGTGGCAATTATCGGGACAGTTCTTTTGGTCAATTACGTACAGAATGCGGATAAGCGTGCCTTGGCGGACACTGAAACCGAATCCGTCTATGTGGTGGAGAAGACCATCTCGGCCGGCACCGGAATCGGTAAGGCTGCCGGCGCCGTCGTTCGTAAAGAAGTACCGAAACTGGCTGTGGCCGCAGGCGCCGTGACCGACCTTAACCAGGTTGGCCAGAAGGTCGCCGCCGTGGACCTGATGCCGGGCGAGCAGCTCCTCACAACCCGCATGGTGGACGCCGATTCCATCCTCGGGCCGGCCCGAGTACCGGTTCCCGCGGGCATGCAGGAGATCACACTGAAGCTTCCCATCGAGCGAGTGGTTGGCGGCACGCTGGCAGCAGGCGACACCGTTGGTGTCTTCCTGTCCGTGGAGGACACCGCTGCAAAGTCCGGCGGAACCCAACTGACCTTTCACAAGGTCCTGGTCACGGCGGCCCAGTTCAGCAACGGCAGCACTGCCAAGTCCCAGGAAGCCGCCGCCGAGGAGGATTCAGCGAAGGGTTCCCTCAACTCGAAGAAGTCCGCTTCGTCAGATGACACCTACCTCATCACTCTCGCCCGAAGCTCGGCCGACGCTGAGCGGATCGTTTTCGCCACCGAGTTCGGCAGCGTTTACCTTTCCAAGGAGCCGGCGACCGCTGTGGAGGGTACATCCGGCGTAGTGAACACCGGAAGGCTGTTCCGATGAGCCGCTTCGTCCTCATCACGCCGGACGCCGAGTTCGAACGCCGCATGCAGCTGGCTGTGTCCGGCATGCACGGGTCGCTGCGGGTGTTCCAGGCGGACTATCTGCCCGAGAGCCCGCAGGACTTCCTCCGGCAGCTCGTCGGTGAGCCGCCGGAGGTGCTGATCCTCGGACCCGGCCTGCCCGTTGACGGCTCCCTGAAACTGGCCTCTGTCATGGATCTGCAGTACCCCGAAATCAGCGTTGTCCTGGTGGTGCCCGAAACGAAGGAAGTCGTCCTCCAGGCAATGCGTTCGGGGGTCCGCGACCTGCTGGACCCGGCCGCCGACCCCGATGCCATCCGCGTCCTGCTGGAGCGGGCCAGCCTCGCCGCCGCGGGCCGCCGTCGTGTTTTGGCTCCGGGGGCGTCCGAGCACGCCGACCACGGAGAGGGCGGACGTGTCATTGCCGTCATGTCCCCCAAAGGCGGGGTCGGCAAGACCACTGTGGCAACCAATCTCGCCGTCGGCCTTGGCAAATCCGCGCCCATGAGCGTGGTGATCGTGGACTTGGACCTGCAGTTCGGCGATATTGCCAGCGGACTCATGCTGGATCCGGAACACACCATCACCGACGCCGTGGTTGGCGCGGCCAGCCAGGACTCCATGGTCCTGAAGGCGTACCTCACCGTCCACCCCGCCGGGATCTACGCCCTCTGCGCGCCGCGGAACCCCATTGAGATGGACAGGATTTCCGGTGAACAGGTCAGCCGGCTCCTGAACCAGCTGCGCGAGGAGTTCCACTACATCGTGGTGGACACGGCACCGGGCCTGGGGGAGCACGTGCTGGCGACGCTGGAACAGGCCACGGACGCCGTGTGGATCTGCGGCATGGACATTCCCAGCATCCGGGGACTCAGGACTGGCTTCCAGATCCTGGCCGAGCTCGGACTGCTGCCGGAGAAACGGCATGTGGTGCTGAATATGACGGACCGTCGGGCAGGCCTCACACTGCAGGACATCGAGGCCACGATCGGCGCCCCCGTGGACGTTGCACTCCCCCGCTCCAAGACGCTTCCCTTCTCCACCAACAAGGGAGTGCCCATCCTCCAGGACGGCAGCCGGGACTCAGCCGCACAAGGGCTCCGCCAACTGGTGGAGCGCTTCAAACCGAACTGGGAAGAAAGACCCCACAAGAAGCTGCACAGAAGGGCGGTAGTCCAGTGAACCTCACAGACCGGTTCCAGAACCTCCGGGGCGAACCCAAGCCCAACCCCGAGAAGCCACAGCCCGCTGACGTCTTCAAGCCAAAGCCGGCAGCCGCCACCCTTGGCAAGAAACATGACGAGCAGGCCGCAGGCTCGGCGGCGAGCGCCACTGCAGCCCTGGAGATGCCAGCCGTCGCTTCCGTTGCCAGCGAGGCCCTGAATGCCCTTAAGGAGCGGGCAACGCAGACGCTCTTTGAACGGCTGGGTTCACG
This sequence comes from Arthrobacter globiformis, assembly GCF_030817195.1. Lineage (NCBI taxonomy): Bacteria > Bacillati > Actinomycetota > Actinomycetes > Micrococcales > Micrococcaceae > Arthrobacter > Arthrobacter globiformis. The sequence continues at coordinate 4,108,514 of NZ_JAUSYZ010000001.1, forward strand.
GCTCACCGACTCCACGCTCGAGGACGAGGAACTCCATCAGTTTGTCCGGGATGAACTGAAAATCGTCGTAGACGAGGAGCAGGTTCCACTGTCCGGCCCCGAGAGGCAGCGGCTCATCCGGGACATCATCGACGACGTCCTGGGCCATGGTCCCATCCAGCGGTTCCTCGATGACCCCTCCATTACGGAGGTCATGGTCAACCGCTACGACCAGGTCTACGTGGAACGCCAGGGCCGCATCTTGCCCACGGACACGAAATTCACCTCGGACGACGCGCTGCGCCGGGTGATCGACCGCATCGTGTCGAAGGTGGGCCGCCGCATCGACGAATCCTCCCCACTGGTGGACGCGCGGCTCGCGGACGGCTCCCGCGTCAACGCCATCATTCCGCCGCTGGCCGTTAACGGGCCGGCACTGACCATCCGGAAGTTCGGCCGGGAGGCTCTGACAGTCCATGACCTAGTGTCCCTTGGCAGCCTATCGCCCGAGATGGCGGAGCTCCTGAACGCCTGTGTCGTGGCCCGGATGAACATCATCGTTTCCGGTGGCACCGGAACCGGAAAGACAACGCTCCTCAATGTGCTGTCGGGATTCATCCCGCCCGAGGACAGGATCGTCACCATCGAGGATGCCGTGGAACTCCAGCTCCAGCAGGAGCACGTCATCCGGCTCGAAAGCCGCCCGCAGAACATCGAGGGCAAAGGTGAGGTATCCATCCGGGACCTCGTCCGGAACTCGCTCCGCATGCGGCCGGACAGGATTGTGGTGGGTGAGGTCCGCGGCGGCGAATGCCTCGACATGCTGCAGGCGATGAACACCGGCCACGACGGTTCCATCTCCACCGTGCACGCCAATTCGCCGCGGGATGCCATTGCCAGGCTCGAGACGCTGGTGCTGATGGCAGGAATGGACATTCCGCTTCGTGCCGTGCGGGAACAGCTCGCCTCCGCCGTCAACCTGGTGGTGCACATCACCAGGATGCGCGACGGCTCTCGCCGGGTCACCCACATCACCGAGGTGCAGGGCATGGAAGGCGACATCGTCACACTCCAGGATGCCTTCGTGTTTGACTACTCGGCAGGCATGGACGCCAACGGCCGCTTTCTCGGGAAGCCGGTGCCGACGGGCGTCCGGCCACGGTTTACGGAGCGATTCGCCGAGCTCGGCATCGAGATTTCGCCGGCCGTGTTCGGAGCGTCCCTCATCGGTGTGGCGCCGTCAAGGGGGCGGTGACAGTGCAAGGCGACTCCGGCGTTTTCGTGGTGGCACTAGTCCTCCTGTACCTCGCCATCTTCCTGGTCTTCGGGGTAGCCCTCAGGCCAAATTCTGGCCTTCCAATGTCCCGCCGCAGGCCTGATGTCCCAGTCCAGGCCTCTTCGCTGACCCGGCTGACTGACCAAGCCGTGGGCGCGTTGAACAAGGGCCTCAAAAAGCGCGGAACGGGCCTGCTTACCCAGGAACGGCTGGATGAATGCGGGCTGAAGAAGGAACCTGGCGATTATCTGATCATGTCGGGGGTGATCACCCTGACGGCCGGGGTCGTCGGCTTTATCCTTGGCGGCGTTTTCGCCGCTGTCCTCCTGACTCTGCTGACCCCGCTGGGACTGCACCTGCTGCTGAACGCCCTGGCAGCGCGCCGTCGTCGGCAGTTTGACCAGCAGGTGCCGGACACGCTGCAGATGTTCTCCGGCGGTCTGCGGGCTGGCCACAGCCTGCTGCGGGCGGTGGATGCGGCCGGGCAGGAAAGCCAGCCGCCGATGTCCGAGGAGCTGGGCCGGATTGTCAACGAAACCAGGATCGGCCGGGACCTCGGCGAGTCCCTGGCGGACGTGGCCAGGCGCACCCGGAGCGAGGATTTCCTCTCCATTTCGCAGGCCATCGAGATCCACCGGGAGGTGGGCGGTGACATCGCGGAGGTGCTGGACCACCTGGGTGACACTGTCCGCGACCGCAACCAGGTGCGGGGCCAGATCCGGGCGCTGAGCGCTGAAGGCCGGATGTCGGCGATCGTGCTCATGGCTCTCCCGATCGTGATGTTCGTTGGCCTCACAACGTTCAACGACCTCTACTCCCGGGTCTTCACCGCCACCCTGCCTGGCTACCTCATGATCGCCGCGGCAGTCGTCCTGCTCACCGCGGGCGGCTTCTGGCTCAGCCGGATCATCAAACCAAAGTTCTAGAAAGAAGGTGGTCAGCATGCAGCCTGTGGCTTATGCGGCGATCCTGGCAGTGATCGTACCTGTGACAGTCATGACGTGGTTCGTCTTCACCGGCGACCGGGCGGGGCTCCGGAACATCCAGGCAAACCTCGGACGTGTCTCCAGGGCCAAGGGGCCGGCGCTCAGCGTCAGCGAGAAGCTGACCCTGGCCAGCCAGCGCATCATGCCGAAGGGCTACGTGGCGTGGCTGGACAGGCAGCTTGCGGGCGCTGGTCGGCCCAAGGACTGGCCGTTGGCCCGGGTCATCATGGTCAAGCCGCTGCTTGCCCTCGCGGGCGCAGTCGCCGGGTACCTGTTCTTTGTTGGAAGCCCATCGGCCCAGCGGTTCCTCATCATGGTCGGGCTGATGGCCCTCTGCTATTTCACCCCTGACCTGCTGGTACGTAACCGTGCACAGAAGCGGCGGGAAGCCATCCGCCTGGAGCTGCCGGTCGCCCTGGACCACATGCTGATCTCGGTCCAGGCAGGCCTCGGGTTCGAAGCGGCGATGGGACGCGCCGGCACGAATGGCAAAGGACCGATGGCAGAGGAGCTGATCCGCACCCTCCAGGACATCCAGGTGGGCCGGTCTCGGAAAGACGCCTACCTCGCCATGGCAGAGCGGGTTGATGTGGCCGACGTCCGCAGCTTCATCCGCGCAGTGGTCCAGGCGGACGCGTACGGCGTTGCCATTGCCGGCGTGCTGAAGGCGCAGGCCGGCGACATGCGGGTCAAGCGGAAGCAGCGCGCCGAGGAGCACGCCATGAAGATGCCGGTGAAGATGCTGTTCCCGCTGATCTTCTTCATCCTGCCCACGCTGTTCATCATGGTCCTGGGGCCGACGGTGATGAGCATCATTTCGCTGTTCACTCGGTAGGTTCTCTTTTCCCGGGTTTCTTGCCCGGCTTTATTGAATCCGTCCATTGAATGGACGACGGCGGCTCCCGGCTAAGTGCCGGAACCGCCTTTTGAGACTGGACCCCTCGGGCTTCCCCCTGCCCGAGGGGTCCTTCTACGTGTCCGCACCCGGCAAATACCCCCTCTGTTCGCGCACCAAATGCGCAGAATTAGCGCAGTATTCAGGGGATTCGCACAGCTTGGCAAGGCTTGGCGCAAGATGCTGCAAGATCGGTGTTTATCAGCCAATTGCGTTGCTAACTTTTTTACAGAGCTGGTGATGGACCAGCTTCCCAACACTCGCTCAGGAGTAAAAAATGCTTGCTTTCTTCTCTAACGCTGCTGCCAAGGTCCGTCGCGACGAAAAGGGTGCCACCGCCGTTGAATACGGCATCATGGTTGCCCTTATCGCAGTCGTCATCATTGTTGCTGTCACCCTGCTCGGCGGCAATCTCCGCGGCACGTTCGACAAAACTGCCTGCAACATCAAGGGCGGCACTTACACGGCGCCGACCGGTACGGCTACAGCTGGCACCTGCTCCGTCGCGTAGCTTCGACAGTTGCGGGACGAAGTGGGATGCCACTACGACTGCCCGCATCAACAAGTAGGACTGGGCAGTCTCCATTCACCGTACAGGAGTAAAAATGCTTGCTTTCTTCTCGAATGCCGCCAGTGTCCGTCGTGACGAAAAGGGCGCGACCGCCGTCGAATACGGCATCATGGTCGCCCTCATCGCCGTCGTCATCATCGTCGCCGTGACTCTCCTTGGCGGCAACCTGAATTCGATGTTCAACGATGTTGCGTGCAAGGTACAGGGCAAGACGTACGCTGCAGCAGTTGCGGACAATCCGGCAACGACCGGTGTTGATGAGTCGGCAGCCGCCGGCTGCAGGTAATTCGCAGCAAGTCGTCGGGCGGTAGCGCACTCGCGTTACCGCCCGAATGGTTTCATACAGGACCGGCCCGCTACTCCACGCGCACAGAAGGGTGATCAATATTGTCAAGGAATGCCGAACGCGGGGCCGTGGCCGTCGAGTTCGCGCTCCTAGTCCCAATTTTGATCATGTTGGTGCTAGGAATAATGGAGTTCGGGCGCGCTTACAACGCCCAAGTCATGCTAACGAATGCGGCCCGCGAAAGCGCACGATCAATGGCCATCAACAATAGCCAGACCACTGCGAGGTCGGCCGCAAAAAACGCGGCATCTCAGCTGGGCGCAGCCCTGGCCGACGGCAACATCACATTCAGCGCCACCGATTGCACGGTCGGTACTCAGATGACGGTCACCGTGAGCTACAACCTCAACACATTGACTGGGATCGCCGGCCCATTTGCTATGAGAGGGAAAGGAACCATGCTGTGCGGAGGCTAAGGGCTTCTTCTGACGGAGAGCGCGGCGGAATTGCGGTTATCGTCGCTTTTCTCATGGTGATGATGCTCGGTTTTGCCGCGCTTGCCATCGACGCTGCCAAGCTGTATTCAGAACGAGCGCAATTGCAGAACGGTTCCGACGCCGCCGCTCTCATGATGGCGCAGAAGTGTGCCAAGAATGACACCGATACCAACTGCTCAACAACGTCACCGCTCGCTGCTGACCTGGCAAACAAGAACGCCATCGACGGATTGAGCAACGTAAAATCCATCGCACTGGACAAGACAAACCGCACCGTGACAGTAACTGCGGGGGCCAAGGAAACTGGTGCTTCCGCGAATTCCGTATCGCTGTTTTTCGCTGGGATCCTGGGTATTCCGAGCGCCGAGGTGAACGCCAGTTCCAGTGTGAGGTGGGGCAGCCCGGTGGAGGGAACTACCATCTTTCCGCTGGCATTCTCCATCTGCCAGGTCTCAGGGATGGTTGACGGTGCCGCGCAACTGCTGCAGAATCATTCCGCTGACGCCAACGCGGACTGTCCACTAGGGCCGGCGGGGAAGACTGTGCCGGGCGGATTCGCCTGGACGGTTCAGAATTCCGGACAGTGCGGCGGCCTGGTAAATCTGGCCATCAATCAAAGTGGCAGCGACACAGGTAACGATGGCCCATCGAATTGCGACGCCGTCCTGAATAAGTGGGCCAGTGAACTCGGAGCCGGACGACCGGTCATCGTCCTGTTACCCGTCTACGACGACGCCACGGGAACGGGCTCGGGCGCCTCCTACCACCTCACCAGCTTTGTCGCCTTTAGCGTCCAGGGCTGGGCCTTCAGCGGCTCGGACAAACTGCCCATGGTCTACAACGCTTCTGCAACCTCCGGGCTGGAGTGCAAAGGCAACTGCCGGGGCATTATCGGGAAGTTTGTCAAATACGTCTCCCTCGCGGACGGCTACAAGCTGGGCCCGGTCAGTCCCAATGGCGCCACCGTCGTCGAAATGACCAGCTAGTCCTCTGCAGTAACGCAGTTCAGTGAACCAAAACCCTCAGGAGCAGTTCGTGAAGTCTCGGTTGTTGGCAGGCGCGGCAGCGGTAGTCCTCGCCCTCGTGGGCGCTATGCTGGTTATCTCCTACGCTCAGGGGGCAGACCAGCGTGCCGTCAAAAACCTCGAGCCTGTTGACGTGCTCGTCGTCAAGTCTGCGATTCCTGCCGGCACTCCCGTTGAATCCATGGCTGCTTCCCTGGTCACGGAACAGGTGCCTGCATCTGCAGTGACGGGGTCTTCGCTGAAGTCGCTGGATGCTTCCAAAGGCAAAGTCGCGGCCGTGGACCTGGTTCCCGGCGAGCAGCTCGTTACCGAGCGTCTGGTGGCTCCCGAAGACGTCAAAGTCTCAGGATCCGTACAAATTCCGGCTGGACTGCAGGAAGTTTCCTTCCAGCTCGAACCGGATCGCGTCGTCGGTGGACGGCTGGCTCCGGGTGACCACGTGGGAGTCTTCGTCAACCTGGAAAAGGGCGGACTGGATGACAAACTGGACGCCGAAACAACCAAGCTGACCGTCCGCAAAGCATTGGTCACGGCTGTTCAGCGGGCACCGGAGCCTGCAGCCACGGCGCAGCCGGCGCCGACGGCGAGCGCCGATCCAAACGCTGCCGATCCCCAGGACACTACCCTCCCGACCGGTTCTCTCATGCTAACTGTCGCTGTGAGCGACGTTGACGCTGCCAAGATCGTCTTCGCTGCCGAATACGCCAAGATGTGGCTCAGTAAGGAGCCCACCAGTGCCAAGGACAGCGGTCCGCGCATTATTCAGAGGAGTGAGGTGTACAAGTGAGCCGCTTCGTCTTGATCACTCCGAACGCGGACTTTGACGCTCGTTTACGGCAGGCTGTTGCGGGCGGTCTTCAGGGTGGCGTCCAGACCTTCCTCACCAACGTGCTGCCCGCCGGCCCCTACGACCTCTTCGCCCAGCTCAACCAGGAGCAGCCGGAGGTGCTTATCCTCGGCCCGGATGTACCGCTCGACGAAGCTCTCCGCCTGGCCACGGTGCTCGATGTCCAGGTGCCGGACCTTACCGTTCTCCTGGTCAGCGAACCCGACCCCGAACTCATCCTGCAGGCCATGCGTGCCGGAGTCCGGGACATCCTCAGCCCTTCGGCAGACCCTGCCCAGCTACGGGTACTCCTGGAACGGGCCTGCCAGTCCTTCGCCAGCCGCCACCGGATGGGACAGCCGCAACAGGCCCAGAACAATCAGGGACGCGTAATTGGCGTCTTCTCGCCCAAGGGTGGAGTCGGCAAAACCACAATCGCTACCAACCTCGCAGTAGGACTGGGGAGGGTCGCACCGATGAGCGTGGTGGTGGTGGACCTCGACCTGCAGTTCGGCGACGTGGCATCCGGACTCTACCTCGATCCGGAGCACACGGTGACCGACGCCGTCTCTCCTGCCGCCAGCCAGGACACCTTGGTACTCAAGGCGTTCCTCACAGTGCACCCATCGAGCATCTACGCCCTGTGCGCACCGGATAACCCGGTCGAAGCCGACCATATCGCACCTGAACAGGTCACTCGCCTGTTGGAGCAGCTGGCTGAGGAATTCCAATACGTTGTTGTGGACACCGCCCCCGGATTGCCCGAGATAGGACTTGCTGCCATGGAAGCCTGCACCGACGTGGTCTGGGTCAGCGCCATGGACATCCCCAGCGTGCGTGGCCTGCGCTCTGGTTTGGACATTCTCCGCCAGCTCGACATCCTGCCCGATGGAAGGCACGTGGTCTTAAACATGGCAGACGCCAAATGCGGTCTCTCCGTTCAGGATATTGAATCGACCATCGGCGCGCCCGTGGACGTCAGTGTTCCACGCTCCCGTGCGGTTGCTTTTTCCACCAACCGTGGCGTTCCGGTCCTGCAGGAAGGTAAAAAGGATCCCGCAGTCAAAGGACTCAATCAGCTTGTAGAGCGATTCAGCCCGCATGGTCAGGCGAGGAGCCAGCGGAAAAGCCACCGACGGGTTGTGGTTTAGGTGAAGCTGTCCGAACGTATCCAGGCGGCCCAGGCAAAGTCAGAGCCTGCTGCCATCCAAGCACGGGCGGCGGCCCCGGTTGCCACTTCCTCCCCGCGCACTGGCGTGACAGACTTGCAGCCAAGGATCGAGACGAAGGTGACTGCGGCAAACGCCCAGCCGCTGGCAGCTGCACCGTCAGTCCGTTCTGAGTCCGTCCAGCCAATGCCGGCGCGGCAGGCGCCGGCAGCACAGCCTCTCCCCCCGGCGGCTGCGCAAAGGGAAGTCCATAAGCCCAGGCCCCAGCAGCCGGTGGACGTATTTGCTGCCCTGAAACAGCGTGCCGCGACCGCATTGTTCGAGCGGATGGGAGCCCGGTTTAACGACTCCGCCATTACCGAGAACGAGCTGCGCAGCACGGCGCGTGAAGAGCTCATCCGCATCATCGACGCCGAGCAGGTGCCGCTGACCCCAGACGAGCGGACGCGCCTGGTGGCAGACGTTGCTGATGACGTGCTCGGCTACGGCCCGCTGCAGCGCCTACTTGACGATCCCGCCGTCACCGAAATCATGGTGAACCGGATGGACCAGATCTATGTAGAACGCAAGGGGCAGCTGACTCTGACGGAGTCGCGTTTCAGCTCGGAAGAGCACCTGCGCAAGGTCATCGAACGCATCGTGTCCAAGGTGGGCCGGCGCATCGATGAGTCCTCACCGCTGGTCGATGCGCGTCTGGAAGACGGTTCCCGTGTTAACGCTGTGATCCCGCCGCTTGCTGTCGGCGGTTCCTCGCTGACAATCCGTAAGTTCAGCAAGGTGCCCCTTACCGTGCAGAACCTCATCGATTTTGGAACCCTCACCCCGGAGATGGCCGAGCTGCTCAACGCGTGCGTCAAAGCCAAGCTCAACATCATCGTGTCCGGCGGTACGGGTACTGGCAAGACAACCCTCCTCAATGTCCTTTCCTCATTCCTTCCGTCCGACGAGCGCATCGTGACCATCGAGGACGCTGTGGAGCTCCAGATCCAGCAGGAACACGTGGTCCGGCTGGAAAGCCGCCCGCCCAACACGGAGGGCAAAGGTGAAGTCACCATCCGCGAATTGCTCCGCAACTCCCTGCGTATGCGTCCGGACCGGATTGTGGTGGGCGAGGTCCGTGGCGGGGAATCCCTGGACATGCTGCAGGCCATGAACACCGGCCACGACGGCTCGCTGTCCACAGTCCACTCCAATTCGCCCCGTGATGCCATCGCCCGTCTGGAGACCCTGGTCCTCATGGCGGGCATGGACCTGCCGTTGCGGGCCATCCGCGAGCAGATCGCCTCTGCCGTGAACCTCATCGTCCAGATCTCGCGTCTCCGGGATGGCACCCGGCGCATCACTCATGTGACGGAGGTACAGGGCATGGAGGGCGACATCGTCACCCTCCAGGATGCCTTCGTCTTCGACTACTCCGCAGGAGTCGACCAGCACGGAAGGTTCCTCGGCAAGCCTGTCCCGACCGGCATCCGCCCGCGATTTATCGACCGGTTCGAGGACCTTGGAATACACGTTTCAGCCGGCGTCTTCGGGGCGCCCGTGGTCCCTTCGGAAAGGCACTGACTCATGATTGTGACACTCGGCGTTGTCCTCGTGGTTACCTCGGTGGCACTGGGCGGAGTTGCCGTACTGATCCCGCGCACGCCCACGGTGCCACTGGACCGGCGTCGTCCTTTCCGTACGGAAGCCGACTCCCAACTCACCCGCTTCGCCGGCAATGCAGTCGGCTCCATCGACCGCGTGCTTGCCAAGAGGAATGTCCGTTACTTCAACCGCGAGAACCTGGAGAACGCCGGTCTCCGGCTCAGCCAGGCGGAGTTCATCCTCCTTATCCTGGTGGGTGCCTTCGTCGGTGCCCTCATCGGGCTCGTCGTCGCTGGGCCGCTGCTGGCGTTCCTGCTGGTCGTGGCGGCCCCTTTCGTGGGACACCTGGTGCTGGGCTTCCTGGCCGGCAAGAGGCGGGCCAGGTTCGATGAGCAGCTGGGCGATACCCTGCAATTGCTGTCCGGCAGCCTCCGGGCGGGTCACAGCATCCTGCGCGCCATCGACGCCGCCGCCAACGAATCCCAAGCCCCGACGTCGGAAGAAATGCGCCGCATCGTCTCGGAGACCAGCCTGGGACGAGACCTGCTCGTGTCGCTCAACGACACCGCCGACCGCATGAAGAACGAGGACTTCATCTGGATCTCCCAGGCCATCCAAATCAACCGCGAGGTAGGCGGAAACTTGGCGGAGGTGCTCGACCAAGTGAACGAGACCATCCGCGAGCGCAGCGAGATCAAGGGCCACATCAAGTCATTGGCGGCCGAAGGCAAGTTCTCCGCCTATATCCTCATGGCATTGCCCGTCGGAATCGTCGTCATGCTGATGCTGGTCAATCCCGGCTACATGGACAAGATGGTCACCAACCCGCTGGGCTGGATCATGATCGTGGCCTCCATCATCATGATGACGATCGGTGGTCTGTGGATGCGCAAAATCGTCAACCTGAAGTTCTGAGGTGGCCATGAATCCCCTGATCATACTCGCGCTGCTCCTGATCTGCCTCCCGCTCGCCTACCTGGCCTGGTCCTTCCTCTCCGTTGACCGGAAAGGGGCGGCGAACGCCCGTGTGCTCCTCTCCCGGGGCATCCACCGGGCTGAGGCGGAGAAGAAACCCAACAACGGTGTGGTCGAGAAAATCGGCTATCGGCTGACCCCTGCCGCCTACGTCGCAAAGCTCGACAGGCTGCTTTCCCTGGCCGGCCGCCCGGCGTCCATGCCGCTTGGCAGGCTACTGGCAGCGAAACCGGCGCTGGGTCTGATCGGTGGTCTCCTTGGGCTATACATCAGCTCCATCGGGACGACGCCGATCATGAAGCTAGTGGGCATCTTTGTCCTCTTCCTGGGCTACTTCGTCCCGGACCTGATGCTCTACAGCAAGGGTCAGGAGCGGCAGAAGGCCATGCAGCTTGAGCTTGCCAACACCCTGGACCAGATGCTGATCTCCGTCGAGGCGGGTCTCGGTTTCGAGGGCGCCATGTCCCGTGCCGGCGAGAACGGCAAAGGACCGCTCGCGGAAGAACTGGTCCGCACACTGCAGGACATGCAGGTGGGCCGGAGCCGCCGCGAGTCCTACCTCGCGCTGGCTGAGCGGACCAACATCCCGGAACTGCGTAGCTTTGTGCAGGCCGTGGTGCAGGCGGACACGTACGGCATTGCCATCAGCCGCGTCCTGCGCGTGCAGGCCAAGGTGATGCGCGTGAAGCGCCGCCAGCGTGCCGAGGAAAAAGCGATGAAGCTGCCGGTAATGATCCTGTTTCCGCTGCTGTTCTTCATCTTTCCGGTCCTCTTCATTGCCATCCTGGGCCCTGCAGTCATCAACACCATCGAGACCTTCGCCAACCAGTAAGGTGGGGACTTCCGCAGGTTTCTCCCCACCACAAGGTACCCGCAGGGTTTCCACAGGATCCAAGTTCGATCAGGGTTTTCCCAACCTCAGAAAGTAGCCTTAAGTCATGTCCATTTCAGGTTCCGGAGCAGCCGACAGCAGCGCCAACGGCGTCTGCGTCCCGGTGTCCGGCCGCCTCAGTGGCATGGCTCACAACGAATCGGAGAGTGCCACTTTGCCCGTTTTGGACCTGGATGTCCTTCACGACCTCGAAGAAGACATGGGCAGCACCGGCGTGGCGCACAACTTCGCCCGGGACTACATCAAGATCTGGGACAAGCGCCGGACCTATCTTGAAGCCTCCGTTGAAGAAGACGACGCAGAAGCAGCCATGGACGCCGTCCTCAGCCTGAAAAACTCAGCATTGATGGTGGGCGCCGCACGGCTGGCCAAGCTGGCCGTGGACCTGGAGCGGCTGGTCAAGCGCGGTGACCTGTCAGCTGCACGGGAGCTGCTCCCATGCGTGGCGCTCACGGGCGAAGAGACCGTCAGCGGCCTGAAGCTGGGTTACCTCCCGCCGGAGGTCTAAGCAGCTGCCGAACGTCTGAACAGCCCGGCGAAGGCGTAACCTACTCCGCCCGCTTCGGCGCCAGCCGATAGCCGACCCCGCGGACCGTGACCAGCCACCGGGGATCCTGCGGGTCCTCGCGGAGCTTGCGGCGCAGGTTGCCGATGTGCACCTCGACCGCGCGTTCGTCGGCTTCGCTGATGTAGGTGTCCTCGCCGTAGTACTCGCCCCGCACTACGCGCACCAGGTCGGCCCGGGTGCGGACCGCGCCGGTTCCCTTCAGAAGCTCGTGCAGCAGGTCGAATTCGCTCCGGGTCAGGCCCAGGGGCGTGCCACGGAGCGCGACGGTCCTGGTCTCGGTATCCAGTGCCAGGCCGTTGTGCTGCAACACTTTTCCACGGCGCGACCCGGCGGAACCGGAAGGACCGCCGGACCCGGAGTCCGCGACAGAGGAGGCGGTGGCCTCACCGGACGAAACCCTGGGCCGGCGCATCATGGCCGAGATCCGTGCCCGTAGCTCGCGCGGCCGGAAGGGCTTGACGATGTAGTCGTCCGCGCCGCCCTGCAACGCAGTGATCGTGTCCAGCTCTTCGCCCCGGCCGGTCAGCATTACCACGTAGGCATCGCTGAACTGCCGGATGCGGCGCAGGACCTCGAAGCCGTCGATGTCCGGCAGACCGACGTCGAGAGTTATTACGTTTGCCTGGCGCTGCCTCGCCACATCAACCCCGTCACGGCCGGTCCCTGCTGAATGCACTTCAAAACCAGCCTGCTGCAGAACCGCGTCGAGAAGATTCCGAACGTCAACATCATCCTCGATGACCACGGCAACACCAAGATCGCCCACCACAACCCCATATCCAGGTAAAACCACCGCACAGCCCAGCGCAATGCGGTAAGCGTTACCAGATTACCTACGCTACAACGTAGAGAGGCCGAAAGACCGAAAATTGCAGATATCTTTTAGACCCATACCGCGCAGTACTGCCGTCCCCTCCAATTGCCGAAGAATAGCTGTGCATAATGGGCTTCATGTCTTCGTTTAACTACGAGCGGTCCCGGAATTCGGCAGTGCAGGGCGATTACTGGACGCAGTCGCATTGGGTGAGCAGGTGCTGGTCCACAGCACGGACCGATTCTTCAGGCGGTTGCAGCCGCGCGTCCAGGTGGCACTCTGCCAGCTCCCGGTAACAGTCTTGCTCGCTGTGCTGGCGATCGCCGCCCCAGCAGTATGGCCCACGCTCATCGAGAGTGGTGTTTTTATCGCCTCCATCATCCTGATGGTAGCGCTGTTTCTCGCTTGCTTTCTTGTTCCCTGGGAACGGCTGCCTGCCAACGCCTATCTGGTAATTCCGATACTCGACCTGGTGCTGATCGGGCTCGCCCGTAACGGTGCCGTTCCTGCCGTTGCCGGGCTGGGAGTTCTGGCGATATTCCCGGTGATCTGGCTTTCCAGCTCCGAAGCCTACCCGCGAACCACCGTATTCCTGAGCTTTTTCGGCACGCTCCTGATCAGCCTTCCATCGCTGGTGCAAAAGTTCCCCAGGATTTCACCTTCGGACATTGCCACTACGATCCTGTTGCCGCTAATGATGCTGGCGATCTCACTGGCGATCAGGTTCGCCAGCGCCAACGTGCGGCTCCAGCGCCGGAGGTTGGAGGAGAAGGACGCCGAACTCCGCGAACTTCTCGTGGAAAGCAGGAACCGTGAACGGCTGCTCAAGACCATTTTGGACACCACGGACGTAGGCATTGTGGCCGTGGATGTCGAGGGCCAGAAAGTGCTGGTTAACGACCAGCAGAAAACGTTCAGGCAGGCGGCAGCCCCCGCCGGCACGGAGCAGCCGCTGGAGGCCCAGCAGCTCATGTTCGGCCAGGACCGGGTAACCCCGCTTCCGCTGGACAAGCGCCCCATCCGCCGCGCCGTTGCCGGTGAGACTTTCGCCGACTACCTGGTGTGGCTGGGCGAGGGATCCACGCAAAGGGCGGTCTCTACCGCCGCGCGGATCATCAAGAACGACGACGGCGGGTTCAGCGGAGCGGTCATCGTCTACAGTGACGTCACGGGTCTCGTAGAAGCTCTGTCTGCCAAGGAAGAGCTGATCTCCAACGTCTCCCACGAATTCCGCAGTCCGCTGATGTCGGTGCTCGGCAATGTCGATCTGGTGCTGGATGAAGCGGACGGCCTGTCCGCTGACTCCGTGCACCGGCTGGAAGTGGTGCAGCGTAACGCCGAGCGGCTGCTGTCCCTCGTCTCCGAGCTTCTTGTGTCGGCGTCCGCCGTCCTGGCTGTGCATCCCCGCCGGACGGACCTCGCAGGCTTGATCGAGAACAGCATCGGCTCCGTCCAGGCCCAGGCCGACGCCAGCAACGTCTCCCTCACCACCGACGTACCGGCGCCCCTCTGGGCGCACGCCGACCCGCTCCGCATCGGCCAGGCCCTGGACAACCTGGTGTCCAACGCCATCAAATACTCTCCCGACGGCGGCAAGGTCACCGTGAGTGCCCGGCGCAGTGACTCCTGGGTGCAGCTGAAGGTCCAGGACACGGGCATGGGCATTAGCGAAGAGGAAACATCACGCGTCTTCACCCGGTTCTTCCGCAGCCAGGCCGCACGCCAGGCGGCCATTCCCGGTGTCGGGCTGGGCCTGTCCATCACCAAGACCATCGTGGAGCGGCACGGCGGTTCCATCTCCTGTGACAGCAAGCCCGGTGCAGGCACCACCTTCACGCTCACACTGCCGGCCGAGGGAACCCCCGGATCCTGACGCGAGTTTAAGTCAGATCCGTTTTCCCCAACGACCCGGTTTTCCACAACGACCGGTTTTCCACAACGACCCGAGGCAGCGTCGTTTTTGTCACAGGCCGGTGTCATTCTGTGGGTATGGATAGCGCGGCAGTTGTGAAGACGTTGGAGGCCATCGGTGCCTCCTCTCTTTCACTCGCTGCTGAGTTTCGCCGGGCGGCTGATCCGGGCACGGCGGACGCGGACCCGCAGCCGGATGGCGCAGATCCACTGCGGGATCAGGCGGATGCGTGCCTGGACGGGCTGGCCGAGGTGGCTGGGATGGAGGCCCGGCTGGCGGCCGTGAAGGTGCACCTCGCTGCCGGTTTCGCTGAGGCGGAGGAGGCCATGACCCCGCCTGACGCGTCCGTGCAGGACCGTGCCGCCCGGCGGATGTCCGTGACCGCGGAGGTTGCTGGCGCCCTGACTGTGAGCGAGGGGTCGGCGGCTCGGCTTCTGTCCGAATCCGCGAAGGTGAGCACGGACCTGCCGTTGACGCTGGCCGCCCTTCAGGCGGGGACTGTGTCGTGGCAGCACGCGCGGGTGATGTGCGACGAAACCGACGGGCTGGATCCGGCGGCCGCCGCGGCGTTGGAGGCGCATTTCCTGGACCCGCACGCTCCCAACCCGGCGCGGGGGTTCCCGGCCGGGGATCTGACACCGGGCAGGTTCCGGGCCAAGGCACGGTATTGGCGGGAACGGCACCACCCGGTCAGCATCGAGGCCCGCCACACCAAGAGTGCGAAGGACCGGCGGCTGGAGTACGTCCCGGACCGGGACGGCATGGCCTGGCTCTCGGCGTATCTGCCCGCGGACCAGGCGGCCGGGATCTGGGACCGTACCACCGCCGCCGCCCGGACCCTGCAGGGCCCGGCCGAGTCACGGACCCTGACCCAGTTGCGGGCCGATGTCGCCGCCGCCTGGCTGCTGGGCGGGATGGCCGAAGGAATCCCGTCCCCGGCGGCGCAGGTCCTGGTCACCGTCCCGGTATTTTCGCTGCTCGGTGCCGGCACCGAACCTGCCACGCTGGACGGATACGGGCCGATCCCGCCGTCCATGGCCCGCCGGCTCGTTGCCGACGGGGCGACGTCATTTCTGCGGGTCCTGACCGACCCGCGGGACGGCGCGCCGCTGGAGATCGGACGCACCAGCTACCGGCTGACGAAGCCGATGCGCCAATGGCTGCACCTCAGGGACGCGCGCTGCACGTTCCCCAACTGCAACAATCACTCCCTGGACAACGACGCCGACCACATCCTGGCCTGGGCCGACGGCGGGACCACCGGCATCACCAACCTCGGCCAGCCATGCCCCAGACACCACCGCCTGAAACACAACACGGCGTGGAGACCGGTGGGAGCCACTCGGGACGCACCACCGGGCTGGATCTCACCCACCGGACGCTGCTACGCGAGCGAACAACAGGACTGGGAACCAACATACTGGCCAGAAGGGCGGTCCTTGGCGGATCGGCAAGGACCGCCTGACTTGCCCGGACCACCGGAATGGCCGGACTTCCCCGATGCCTTCCTCGAGCCCGAGACCCATGAGCCTCCGGCCTGGCCTGAGCCGTCCGACACCCCAGGACCACCAGACTGCTCTGAACCGCCAGATTGGACAGACAGCCCGGACGGTTCTAAAGACGACAGCGGCCCCGACGCCCTCAACGACCCGGAACCACCACTGCCTATGGATCCTTGGCCCTACTGGGCATCATCATCCACGGCAGCGTAAAAGGCGCGCCAACCTGGTGACGCGCTAATCCAGCGGCAAGTTCACCGTGACGCAGGTTCCCCGCGGAGGGAGCCGACTCGATTGTCATCCGGCCGCCGGCAGAACTGACGGCCAGTCGCATGAGACGCAGCCCCATGCCCGAGCGCCTGCCGTGGGTGGCGGCTTCAACGTCGAAGCCGTTGCCGTCATCGGTCACTCGGAGCTGGACAGCATGGTTGTCGCCGGAGCGGCAGACGCAGCAGAGCCGGACTGTCACGGAGGACGCGTCGGCATATTTATGGATGTTGCTCAGGAGCTCTTGCGCCGCCCGGTAAAGCAGCGTGGCGGACTTCCTATCTACTTCCATTCCATGGTGGGGCGCCTCCAGGTGCACAGTGATCCCGCGCTCGCGCAGCGGGAGGGCCAAACGGTCAATCGCCCCCGCGACGCCTAGCGCATAGAAATCAACCGGATGCGTATCGGTGAGAACGCCACGGACTGCGACGACGTCGTCGCTTGTTAGTGATTTCATGTTCCAACTGTGCGCCTGGCGCCTTGTTATTTTCTTGTAACTTTCCGGTGTGTCCCCCGTTTGAAGGGGCGCACCGAAGGCGTGCGCAGCTTCCCCTACGCGAGTGTGTAGCCGGACCCGCGAACCGTCTTGAGCCAGCGCGGTTTCCTTGCGTCGTCCCCCAGCTTCCGGCGCAGGTTGCCGATGTGGGTCTCGATGATTCGGCCGGGGTCCCGCGTCCCGATTACGGCGACTTCCGGGTTACCTGTTTCCCGCTTCACGAGGCCCAGAAGTCCGACGAGTTCCGCCTTGGTGACCACGCCCCTGCCGCGCTGCAACAGGATGTGCAGCAGGTCGAACTCGGTCCGCGTCAGCTGCAGCGCGCGCCCTCCGAGGGTAGCCGCCCGCGTTGCGCAGTCGAGCTCCAGCCCCTTGTGCTCGTAGCTGCGCTCGTAGCCCCGGGCGGGTGCACGGCCATTTGCTGCAACACGCTGGACGGCCGCAAGCCCCTGGGCAGGGTCAGGTGCCTGCACAGGCTTCGCCGTGGCCGCGGTCCGCAGCCGAGGCGACACCAGCGGGGGTTCCCGCGGCGTCACGATCGGCGGGACCGTCAGCTGCCGTGGCCTTCGCAGCATGCCGTCAACGCGGGCCCGGAGCTCCCGCGGCCGGATGGGCTTGACCATGTAGTCGTCTGCCCCGGCGTCGAACCCCTTCAGGGTTGTCCGGAGGTCATTCCGCGCGGTGATGATCAGGATGTACGTGTGGCTGAACTCGCGGATGCGCCGTAGCACGTCGTAGCCGTCGGTGTCCGGAAGCACCAGGTCCAGCGTGACAGTGTCCGGCCGCTTGGCACGCACCAGCGCCACCCCGGATTCGCCAGTGGCAGCGCAGTGCACCTCGAATCCGGCTTCCCCGAGCGTTGCCCGCAACAAGGACCGGACTTCCTCATCCCTGTCGATGACGACAACGATGCGACGATCATTCATCCCTTACCCCCTGTAAGGACCGCATGACTAAAGACTGCGTCTCAGCCTACTAGCCGTGCACCCGGAAACGAGGCACGACCCCGCCGGCTACCGAAGCCCCATTGTGCGCGCGAACGCATGCAACACTGGCAATGCCCACCCGAGAATCGCCCTCTTCACGTCCGAGAGGGTGATCATCCGCTCCACAACACCGGCTGCGCCGGAAGCATGAAGAAGCCCGTGGACGGATATACCAGAACCCAAGTAGCCCGCAGCGTGCATCCAAACCACCGCGCCCAAGGCCACGGGAGTGCCTGTAGCCCGCATGCTTGAATGCACTTCGTGCAGGCCATGCACGGCCGCTGTACAGTCCGAACAGGTCCGACGATGCAGGTTCACCCTAAGAATCTCTCGGCGTGAGGCCGTGTCCATCACCATACGGGCGAGGATCGGCAGATACTTCCGGCATTGTTCGCTGGCTGCGCTCCCGATATATTCAACAAGGTAGGCTTCGCGCAGCCCCCGGCGCGCCCTCCGCAATAGCGCAGAAACCGCGTTAGCCTCGATTTCCAGGATCGGCGCCAGCTGCCGCGGCCGGAGCCCAACCACATCCACGTGCCAGAGGACCTGCTGCCATCGCGGCGGAAGCGTGGAGAAGGCCCGCGCCGCCATTTCACGCTCAGCCGTCCCGTCGACATGGGCATATCCGCCGTCTTCGGCAGAAGTTTCGGGGAGGTGCTCCACGGCGTATTCGTAGCTGCGCCTGCGCCAGTGATCCGCCGCGCTGGTGCGGATGGCACGGTAAAAGTAAGGACGAAAGGGACCTGTGGGCCCCTTTCCGCACCGTATAGCGGACAGGACTTTGAGGAAGGCATGCGCCGCCAGATCTTCAGCGTCGTTATGGTTCCTGGTAAGGCTGTAGGCAAAGGCAACGCCGGCATCCCAATGTTTCAGGTGGAGCACCGTCATTGCATGTGGGTCCGCCGCAGCGCTAGCTCGGACAATTCCGGCCTCCCCGTCGGGGTCTTGCCCGGGAGTGAAGGACGTGACATCCGCATCGGAGTGGGGCTGGTGAGCGCTCACATCAAAGCCGTCGCTGCACTGAGGCGGATCTTTTCCACATGCCCTCCACGCTGAGACTGTGCCGTATCCCCCTCCTAGTGATCGTACTCACACCTAGGAAATCCATCGAATTTTCTTCATACGATTTCACGGAAGCGCCGCCGCCCTAAGGTACCGGGCCCGCCGCGGTTTTCGGAGGATCTCCAATGCCCCCAGCCAGCTACTGGCACACGGACACGCCTGAGCTGGCCGACGGCGCCTGGCGAGCGTTCTGGTCATACACCACTCAGATCTACAGCCGCACGAGGGCGGTGCTAACGCCGTCGCGGGGACATCCACCCTCGGCAGATGCTCGTGGTCCTAATAGGCGGTCCGCTAAGAGCCGGTTGTCTTTAAAAATCGGCGCTGGGGCCGGTGAGATCCACAATTCTCCCGGCGACCGCAACTTCTCGCACGGCCCAGATACCGGCAATCGCGGCATCCTCATGGGCGAAAGCCTCCGAGGTGAGCATCAGGGAACCATCCAATGCGACCAGTCGGAACCTGTGGCAACCATCCCCGTCCAAATACAGTTCAAAACTAGCGGCCATGGCGTTCTCCTAACATGATGCGGAGCCTGCATGCCCCGACTCCAACGAAACCGTCACAGATAACTACCGGCCTCAGCGCATTTCGTGACGGCGCACGGGTCCAGGGACCCCCATCCACCTGGCAATGCCAATTGCGTCACGAATCCGCCGCTGTCCGGTCTATAGAGTGACGCTCCTGCTTCGGCTGACTCCCCGGGTCTGCGGTGCAGGACAGAGAGGACAACATGCACAAGGCACTAATCAAGAATCCGACGCCGGCCAACGGAGGCCGCGGGACAGCTCTGCACGCGCTGAACGCGATAAAACGGGCACCCAGAATGGCCATCCTGAGAAGTATCAGAGCCGGGGAATGGCATACGGGCAGAGACATCGAAGATTTACTCGGATTGTCGGCACAGGAAGCCTTGCCGCACCTAGCAGTGCTACAGGAGCTCGGACTCCTCCTCCACGACGACGGTCACTTTAGTGTGAACGCCGATGCCTTGGATGCCCTGCTTCTCCAGTCTCGGGCCATCTCCACGTAGACCACACACGCTGTGCCTGTGGATCCCCAAACACATAGGCGGTCTGTCGCTGACCAACGGGGCAGGGTTACTCCCGCAGCGCCCGCGTGAGCTCTGCCCGGGCGAGCAGTTCCGCATCGGAGGGGTAGGCCACTTCTTCAAACACCAGGGGATGCGGCGCGGCCAGCACAGAACGCGCGTCCCGCTTACGCGCCAGCAGGCGCTCGTGCAGCCACTCCGGACGCTCCTGCCCCTCCCCCACGTACAGAGCCGAGCCCACCAGGGCGCGGACCATGTTGTGGCAGAAGGCATCGGCCTGGACGGTGGCAACAATGACGCCGTCCGGCCCGCGGGAAAACTCAAACCGCTGCAGCTCGCGGACGGTGGTGGAACCTTCCCGTGGCTTGCAGAAGGACAGGAAGTTGTGCAGGCCAAGCAGCTTCGTGGAGCCTTCGTTCAGCAGGTCCACGTCCAGGGGCGTCTTGTGCCAGAGAGTGTCGTACCGGCTGAGCGGATCCCACTTATCGGGGCCGTCCCCGATCCGGTAGCTGTAGCGGCGCCACAGGGCCGAGAACCGGGCGTCGAATCCCTCAGGGGCGACGGCTGCATGGTGCACCACAATGGAGCCGGTCTGGTCCCCCAGCCCGCGGCTGAGCGTACCCCGCAGGCGGCGCAGAAGGGCGACGGCGGGATCGACGGCCGCACCACGGCTCAGTCCCAGCCACTCGGCTTCCGTCAGGTCGAGGTGGACCACCTGGCCGCGGGCATGCACGCCGGCGTCGGTGCGCCCGGCAACCGTGACGCGCACCGGCCGGCGGATCAGCAGCTCCAGCGCGCCTTCCAATACACCCTGAACGGTACGCAGACCTGGCTGCACTGCCCACCCGCTGAACGGACCGCCGTCGTACGCCAAATCGAGCCGGATACGCAAAAACCCGCCGCCCCCCAAAACGGGGGCCGCGGGTTTTTGGTGGTTCATAGACTCAAGTCTATGCGAAGGATTTAGCGAATTACTTCGCGTCCTTGGCCTCGTCGGCAGCAGCCTCGTCAGCGGCAGCTTCCTCGGCCGGAGCCTCTTCAGCAGCAGCTTCCTCAGCCGGAGCTTCCTCAGCGGCGGCTTCCTCAGCGGCCGGGGCCTCTTCGGTTGCAGCAGCTTCGGTCTCAACGACCTCTGCCTCGGGAGCTTCCTCTGCGGCCGGAGCAGCAGCGGCAGCGGCCTGGGTAGCCTCGGCTACAACAGCCTGCTTGGCGGAAACCGGCTCAAGAACCAGCTCGATGACAGCCATGGGAGCGTTGTCGCCCTTGCGGTTGCCGATCTTGGTGATGCGGGTGTAGCCGCCGTTGCGGTTCTCCACAGCCTGGGCGATGTCGGTGAACAGCTCGTGGACGACGCCCTTGTTGCTGATCAGGCCGAGAACGCGGCGGCGGGAAGCGAGGTCGCCGCGCTTGGCGAAGGTGACCAGGCGCTCTGCGTACGGCTTCAGGCGCTTGGCCTTGGTGACCGTGGTGGTGATCCGCTTGTGCTCGAACAGTGCGGAAGCCAGGTTCGCGAGCATCAGACGCTCGTGAGCCGGGCCGCCTCCGAGGCGCGGACCCTTAGTGGGGGTAGGCATAATTGTTTCTCCTCATATGGAAGCCGGGAGGCTGCGCACAACGCGGTGCTGGCCAGCCCCTCGGCCAAGATCTGCTTGTTAGAGCTCGTCGTCGCTGAACGCGGCGTCGTCCTCT
This sequence comes from Arthrobacter globiformis, assembly GCF_030817195.1. Classification (NCBI taxonomy): domain Bacteria; kingdom Bacillati; phylum Actinomycetota; class Actinomycetes; order Micrococcales; family Micrococcaceae; genus Arthrobacter; species Arthrobacter globiformis. Next base: position 4,129,819 of record NZ_JAUSYZ010000001.1, read on the forward strand.
TCGATGGCTGCGGCGCGGGCGGCGAGGTCGAAACCGGGAGGCGAGTCCTTCAGGGACAGACCCAGTTCAACCAGCTTTGCCTTGACCTCATCGATGGACTTCGCGCCGAAGTTGCGGATGTCCATCAGGTCAGCCTCGGAGCGGGCAACGAGTTCACCCACGGTGTGGATGCCCTCACGCTTGAGGCAGTTGTAGGAACGGACGGTGAGGTCCAGATCCTCGATCGGCAGAGCCATGTCTGCTGCCAGGGCAGCATCCGTCGGCGACGGGCCAATCTCGATACCCTCAGCTGCGGTGTTCAGCTCGCGGGCCAGACCGAACAGTTCCACCAGGGTTGTGCCAGCGGACGCAACGGCATCGCGCGGGGCGATGGCCTGCTTGGTCTCGACGTCGACAATGAGCTTGTCGAAGTCGGTGCGCTGCTCAACACGGGTAGCTTCCACGCGGAAAGTAACCTTCAGCACCGGCGAGTAGATGGAGTCAACCGGAATGCGGCCGATCTCTGCGTCGCCGGACTTGTTCTGAGCTGCCGAAACGTAGCCGCGGCCGCGCTCGATGGTCAGTTCGAGTTCGAACTTGCCCTTCGAGTTCAGCGTGGCAATGTGCAGATCCGGGTTGTGGAACTCGACGCCGGCCGGCGGAGCGATGTCCGCGGCGGTGACGACTCCGGGGCCCTGCTTGCGCAGGTAGGCAACAACCGGCTCGTCGTGCTCGGAGGACACGGACAGGTTCTTGATGTTGAGGATGATCTCGGTGACATCTTCCTTGACACCCGGAACCGTCGTGAACTCGTGCAGCACGCCATCGATCCGGATGCTGGTTACAGCGGCACCGGGGATGGAGGAGAGCAGGGTACGGCGGAGGGAGTTTCCGAGGGTGTAACCGAAGCCCGGCTCCAGCGGTTCAATGATGAACCGGGAGCGGTTTTCGGAGACGACCTCTTCGGAGAGGGTGGGGCGCTGTGCAATGAGCACTTAGGTTTCCTTTCGGCGAGCATCCGCTATATGACGCAACACAGGTGGTGGAAAATCGGTCTGAGGACTTAACGCGGCGGGCTTGCCCGGACCCGAAACGGGTCCGGGCAAGCTCCGGCTGCGGAAAGTACTTAGACGCGGCGGCGCTTCGGCGGACGGCAGCCGTTGTGCGCGGCGGGGGTCACGTCCTGGATGGAGCCAACCTCGAGGCCGGCAGCCTGCAGCGAACGGATGGCGGTTTCGCGTCCGGAACCCGGTCCCTTGACGAACACGTCAACCTTCTTCAGGCCGTGCTCCTGTGCACGCTTGGCGGCGGCTTCGGCAGCCATCTGCGCAGCGAACGGGGTGGACTTACGCGAGCCCTTGAATCCAACCTCACCGGCGGAAGCCCAGGAGATTACAGCACCGCTCGGGTCCGTGATGGACACGATGGTGTTGTTGAACGTGCTCTTGATGTGCGCCTGGCCAAGCGCGATATTCTTCTTGTCCTTCTTACGCGGCTTGCGAACCGCGCCACGAGTCTTCGGGGGCATTTCTTCTCCTACAGAAAGTTATTTTGGGGGAAGGCCGTGCTGATCCCACATTTGCCGTCAGGCAAATGCGGTTTAGCGGGCCTTCTTCTTGCCGGCGACGGTACGCTTCGGGCCCTTGCGGGTACGGGCGTTGGTCTTCGTGCGCTGTCCGCGTACGGGCAGGCCCTTACGGTGGCGAATACCTTCGTAGCTGCCGATCTCAACCTTGCGGCGGATGTCAGCGGCTACTTCGCGGCGAAGGTCACCCTCAACCTTGTAGTTGCCTTCAATGTAGTCACGCAGCTCTACCAGCTGTGCGTCCGTCAGGTCCTTGACCCGAACGTCAGCGCTGATGCCGGTGGCAGCCAGGGTTTCGTGTGCACGGGTCTTGCCCACGCCGTAGATGTAAGTAAGCGCAATTTCCAACCGCTTTTCGCGGGGAATGTCTACGCCAGCGAGACGAGCCATAGTGGCAGTGCTCCTTGAATAAACCGGAGGTCGTAGGCAGTACACCCGCACTTTCAGTGCGGCCCCAGCCTCCGACCGGGGGTTAGCTGTCCGGGCCCATACGTCCCAGTTCAGCTTGTGCTGCCTTTATTTACTTGCGTGGGTTAGCAACCCAGGGATTCCCTGACGGGAATTAGCCCTGGCGCTGCTTGTGGCGCGGGTTCTCGCAGATCACCATGACCCGGCCGTTACGGCGGATCACTTTGCACTTTTCGCAGATCTGCTTGACGCTCGGCTTGACCTTCATGGCGTTCCTTTGCGTGATAGCAGTTGGGCCGATGGAGCGGCCTTAGGCAATTGCCTTGGCCGCCCAACGTTTACTTGTAGCGGTAGACGATACGACCACGTGTCAGGTCGTAAGGGCTCAGCTCCACCACTACGCGGTCCTCAGGGAGAATCCTGATGTAGTGCTGGCGCATCTTTCCAGAGATGTGTGCCAGGACGACGTGCTTGTTGGTGAGCTCAACACGAAACATCGCGTTGGGCAGCGCCTCAGTCACTACGCCCTCGATCTCTATGACCCCGTCCTTCTTGGCCATATCCTCCGCTAACTGTTGTTTGCCACAGACCTCCGGCTGGCGCCGGGCATGACTGCGGACGTTTTTGATTTGATTGATCGTCACCCTCCGGCCGCAAATGGGCGTGGCAGGGCAGACAACCAACATGCAACTCTACGGCATTAGGGCCGGAAAGTTAAATCCAGCTATGTTAGCGCACATTGCCCGGGTATGCACCAAATTCGCCCGCAGGAGTTGTCACCGCTTGGGCGCTGCTGACCCCGTCCAGGATCGCCAAACGTACGACGTCGGCCGCCGCACTCTGCAGCGTCATGAGACTTTTCTGCCGGGCAGTTTCCGTACTCCTGTCCAGCTCCTGGCTACCGGTGGCGAGGCAGAACACGGTGTCACCGTCGGCCAGGGTGTGGCTCGGATTCAGCGCCCGCGCCAGCCCCGCGTGGGCAGCCGAGGCGGTCCGTTTGCACTCGGCCACATCCAGCACCGCATTCGTGGCGACGACCACGAGCGTGGTGTTGAGAGCCGGGCCGGGTCCCGTCCCAACGGCCGAAGCCCGCCGCTCCGGTGTGCCAGGCTCACCAGGCAATTCTGGAACCAGCGGAAGGCCAAGCGCATTCACTACCGCTACCGCACCTACAACGATCGGTCCGCCATCAGAAATGTCTACCAGGGTGAGCGACGCTGTGCCCACTCCCCCTTTGTATTGTCCGCGTCCGATGACTGCTCCGGTGCCGGCTCCCACGTTGCCGCGTTCGACGTCGTGCCCTTCCGCCTGTGCCCCCGCAGCTGCGGTGGCCGCGTAGCCCATGGCCTCATCCGGGCGGGCACTGAAGTCACCGCCGCGGCCGAGGTCGAAGATGGCTGCCGCCGGAACGATGGGTACCACCCCTCCCGTCACGGCGAATCCGCGGCCCTGCTCCTCGCACCATCGCTGGGCGCCGTGTGCAGTAACCAGGCCGTAGGCGCTGCCGCCGGTTAGTACCACGGCGTCCACGGTGGGAACCAGGGTGGTGGGGTCCAGCGCATCGGTTTCATGGGTGCCGGGGCCTCCCCCGCGGACGTCCACCGAACCGACTGTCCCCGCAGGGGGCAGGACCACCGTCACCCCGCTCAACCACCCGCCGTCGGACTTCTGCTCCTGCCCGACACGCACGCCGGGCACATCGGTGATCTTTCCCTGTGCTCCGGCTCCATCACTCGGTCCCATGGCTCCCATTCTGCCCCGGGAGCTGGCATGGCGAGGCAGATAATCGCCCGTGACGCGCAAAATCCCTGGCGACACCGGAATTCCGGTGTCGCCAGGGATTTTGCGCATCGCCCAGCTAAGTTCGCCCAGCTAGATGCGTGTCCTCAGGGAATCGGGACCGGCACCACGCCAAGGGGCGCGAGCCTGGCCGCACCGCCGTCGGGCGCCGACAGCACCCAAATGCCCTTCTCGTGGACCGCCACGGAGTGCTCCCACTGGCAGGAACGCTGACCGTCCGTGGTGACCACGGTCCAGTCGTCCTCCAGCACTGCCGTCTCGATGCCGCCGCGCACCAGCATCGGTTCGATGGCCAGGCACAGCCCGGGGCGGATCTTCGGACCGCGGTGGCTGGTGCGGTAGTTCAGCACGTCGGGGGCCATGTGCATCTCGGAGCCGATGCCGTGGCCCACGTAGTCCTCAAGGATGCCCAGGGGCTTGCCCGGCACCGAGGAAACATAGTCATCAATGGCCGCGCCGATGTCGCCCACGAACTTGCCCTTGGCCAGGGCGGCGATGCCGTGCCACAGGGCCGTCTCCGTGACGTCGGAGAGTCGCTGGTCCTCCGGGTCCGGCGTTCCCACGATGACAGTCCGCGCGGAGTCGGAGTGCCAGCCGTTGACGATGGCCCCGCCGTCGATCGAGATGATGTCCCCGTCCTGCAGGACCTTATCGCCCGGGATGCCGTGCACCACTTCCTCGTTGACCGACGTGCAGATGGTGGCGGGGAACCCGTGGTAGCCCAGGAAGTTGGACTTGGCGCCAGCCTCCAGCAGCACCGCGGCGAAGACCTCGTCCAGCTGCTTCGTGGTGACACCCGGAGCTGCTGCGGCCACGGCTGCGTCGAGGGCGCGGCTCAGGACGAGCCCGGCCTCGTGCATGGTGCGCATCTGGGCGTTGGTCTTGTATTCAATCCGTGGCTGGCCGAATGCCATCAGCGGTGTTTCCTCTCAATGTGCCTCGCCGTTCCGGTTGCCGGATGGAACAGAAGGCGCGGGCTAAAAGCCGGAGGCCCCTCCCCATGGTCCGGGAGGAGCCTCGCAGCGTTGGAACTGATATCAGGCGGCCTGCGCCTCTTTGATTGCCTGCATGACGCGGTCGGTAACCTCGTCGATCTGGCCGATGCCGTCCACCTGGGTCAGGATGCCGCGTTCGGCATACTTGGCCACAACGGCCTCGGTCTGCTCGTGGTAGAGGTCCAGGCGGTGGCGGATGACGGCTTCGTTGTCGTCGCTGCGTCCGGTTTCCTTCGCGCGGCCCAGCAGGCGGGACACGAGCTCCTCGTCGTCAGCCGTGAGCTGCAGGACCACGTCCAGCTTCTGGTCGCCGTCGGCCAGGATCTGGTCCAGGTAGTCAACCTGTGCGGTGGTGCGGGGGTAGCCGTCCAGCAGGAAGCCGTCCTCGACGTCGCCTTCGCTAAGACGGTCGCGGACCATCTTGTTCGTCACGCTGTCCGGGACGAAGTCCCCGTTGGTCCATGTACTTCTTGGCCTCAACGCCGAGCGGCGTCTCGCCCTTCACGTTGGCGCGGAAGATGTCGCCGGTGGAGATCGCAACGACGCCGAGGCGTTCTGAAATGCGCTCCGCCTGCGTGCCCTTGCCCGAACCCGGTGGTCCGATAATCAACATTCTGGTCATCGCAATAGCCCTTCGTAGTGACGCTGCTGTAGCTGCGCGTCAATTTGCTTGACGGTTTCCAGGCCAACGCCCACCATGATCAGGATCGAGGTGCCACCGAACGGGAAGTTCTGGTTTGCGTTGATCAGCACGAGCGCCACCAGCGGTATCAGTGCCACGAAGCCAAGGTAGAAGGCTCCGGGCAGCGTGATGCGCGACAGGACGTACTGCAGGTAATCCGCGGTCGGCTTGCCGGCACGGATACCCGGAATGAAGCCGCCGTATTTCTTCATGTTGTCGCTGACCTCTTCAGGGTTGAAGGTGATCGCGACATAGAAGTAGGTAAAGAAAACAATCATGGCGAAGTACAGCGCCATGTAGATGGGGTGGTCTCCGCGGGTCAGGTTGTTGTTGATCCACTCAACCCACGGCTGGATCGACTCCCCTGCCTTCGGCTGGTTGAACTGCGAGATCAACGCCGGAAGGTAGAGCATCGAGGAAGCGAAGATGACGGGAATGACGCCGGCCATATTCACCTTGATGGGAATGTAGGTGCTGGTGCCGCCCACCGTGCGGCGGCCGATCATCCGCTTGGCGTACTGCACCGGGATGCGGCGCTGGGACTGCTCCACGAAGACCACCAGGGCAACCGTCAGCAGGCCGATGGCCAGCACAATGAAGAACGTGCCCGGACCCTGTGCGGACCAGATGGCGCCCAGCGAGGTGGGGAAGCCGGCAGCGATGGCCGTGAAGATCAGCAGCGACATACCGTTGCCGACGCCCTTCTCGGTCACGAGCTCACCCATCCACATGATGAGGCCGGTGCCGGCCGTCAGCGTGATGATGATGAGGATCGTGGTGATGACGCCCTGATCCGGGATGATGGGCAGGTTGCAGCCGGGCAGCAACTGGCCTGACCGCGCCAGCGACACCAGCGTCGTGGCGTTCAGCAGGCCGAGGGCGATCGTCAGGTACCGCGTGTACTGCGTCAGCTTGGACTGCCCGGAGGCGCCCTCTTCATACAGCTGCTGGAACCGCGGGATGACCACGCGCAGCAGCTGCACAATGATGCTCGCCGTGATGTACGGCATGATGCCCAGGGCGAAGATGGAGACCTGCAGCAATGCACCGCCGCTGAAAAGATTGACGAGCTGGTAGATCCCGCCCTGGGTCTGCCCGTTCGACAAGCATTGCTGGACATTCTGGTAGCTCACACCGGGCGAGGGGATAAACGCTCCCAAGCGGAAGATTGTGATGATTCCCAGCGTGAACAACAACTTGCGTCGCAGATCAGGCGTTCGAAACGCCCGGCCGAATGCGCTTAGCAAGCGTCCTCCTCAGTAGTTAATAAGTCTCGAGATGCAGGTCTATAAACCCAAGAACCGAGTCTAACCGGTGTTTGCGGCATGCGAACAATCCGGAAGACCCAATGGGTATGAAAAAACTCCCGGCACAGGGGCCTCGGCCCCCGTGCCGGGAGTTTGTGCAGCGGGCTAGCGCCCACCGGCTCCGGGACGGAATCCCTTAGAGCGCGGTGGTGCTGCCGCCGGCTGCAGCGATCTTTTCAGTGGCACTGGCTGAGAAGGCGTGGGCGGTGACGTCAACCTTGACGGTGATGTCGCCGGTGCCAAGCACCTTCACGGGCTGGTTCTTGCGAACAGCACCCTTTGCAACCAGGTCCTCCACGGTGACAGTGCCACCTTCCGGGAACAGCTCGTTGAGCTTCTCCAGGTTCACAACCTGGAACTCAACCCGGAACGGGTTCTTGAAGCCGCGAAGCTTCGGCAGGCGCATGTGCAGCGGCAGCTGGCCGCCGGCAAAGCCAGCCTTCACCTGGTAGCGGGCCTTCGTACCCTTTGTACCGCGACCGGCGGTCTTACCCTTGGAGCCTTCACCACGACCAACACGGGTCTTGGCGGTCTTGGCACCCGGGGCGGGACGCAGGTGGTGAACCTTCAGAGCGCTCTGCTTCTCAGCAGCTGCGGTCTCGGCCGTGTTCTTCTCTGCCATTACTTCGCCTCCTCAACATTCACGAGGTGCGGAACCGTGTTGAGCATTCCAACGGTCACGGCGTCGGCGGTGCGGACAACGGTGTGTCCGATCCGCTTCAGGCCGAGGGACCGCAGGGTGTCGCGCTGGTTCTGCTTGGCGCCAATGACGCCCTTGATCTGGGTGATCTCCAACTTGGCGTCGGAGGGAGTCAGGTTCTTCGCCATGACTTAGACACCTGCCTTCTGGCTCATCAGAGCCTTCACCAGTGCCGCCGGGGCGACCTCGTCCAGCGGCAGGCCACGGCGTGCTGCCACGGCTGCCGGCTCTTCGAGGCGCTTCAGGGCATCAACGGTCGCGTGAACGATGTTGATGGCGTTGGAGGAACCGAGCGACTTGGAGAGGATGTCGTGGATGCCCACGCACTCCAGTACTGCGCGGACCGGACCGCCGGCGATAACACCGGTACCGGCGGAAGCCGGACGCAGCATTACGACGCCTGCAGCGGCTTCACCCTGAACGCGGTGAGGGATGGAGTTGCCAACGCGGGGAACGCGGAAGAAGGACTTCTTGGCCTCTTCAACGCCCTTGGCGATAGCAGCGGGAACTTCCTTGGCCTTGCCGTAACCGACGCCGACCAGACCGTTGCCGTCACCAACGACGACGAGTGCGGTGAAGCTGAAGCGACGACCACCCTTGACGACCTTGGAAACGCGGTTGATGGTGACTACGCGCTCGATGTACTGGTTCTTCTCGGCTTCACGTCCGCCATCGCGGCCGCCACGGCCACCGCGGTCGCCGCGGCCCTGGCCACGGTCTCCACGCTCGCCGCGACGGGCGCCACCACGGCGGTCCTCGGTGGCGGGGGCAGTGGTCTCAGCAGCTGCGGCTTCGGTCGCCTTCTCTTCTGCAGACACAGTGTCCTTTTCCTTGTTTGCTTCGGTCACAGTGACAGCCCACCTTCGCGTGCACCGTCAGCGACGGCAGCGATCCGGCCGTGGTACTTGTTACCACCACGGTCGAACACGACAGCTTCGACGCCGGCAGCCTTGGCACGCTCGGCAACGAGCTCGCCAACGCGCTTGGCCTTGGCGGTCTTGTCACCGTCGAATGCACGAAGGTCAGCTTCCAGAGTGGACGCGCTCGCTACGGTCTGGCCAATGGTGTCATCGACAACCTGGACAAATACGTGGCGTGCGGAGCGGTTGACGACCAGGCGAGGACGTACAGCCGTTCCGGAGATGCGCTTGCGGATACGAAGCTGGCGGCGGCTGCGCGAAGCAGACTTGCTCTTGTTCGTACGCTTCTTGTTAATGGCGATGGCCATGGTTACTTACCAGCCTTTCCGACCTTGCGGCGGATGACTTCGCCAGCGTAGCGGATGCCCTTGCCCTTGTACGGGTCAGGCTTACGCAGCTTGCGAATGTTGGCAGCAACCTCGCCGACCTGCTGCTTGTTGATGCCTGAGACAGAGAGCTTGGTCGGCCCCTCTACTGCAAAGGTGATGCCGGCCGGAGCGGAAACGCTGACCGGGTGGCTGTAGCCGAGAGCGAACTCAAGGTCAGATCCCTTGGCCTGAACGCGGTAACCGGTACCGACGATTTCAAGCTTCTTCTCGTAGCCTGCGGTGACGCCCTGGATCATGTTGGCGATCAGGGTGCGGGTCAGGCCGTGGAGCGAACGGGAGGCGCGCTCGTCGTTCGGGCGGGTGACGGTCAGGGTGCTGTCTTCCAGCGCAACCTCGATCGGGCTGGCCACAGTGTGGCTCAGCTCGCCCTTGGAACCCTTGACGCTGACGACAGAGCCGTCAACCTTGACCTCAACGCCGGCAGGAACGGTGATGGGGAGACGTCCAATACGTGACATTATTCTCTTCCTTTCCCGTTACCAGACGTAAGCGAGGACTTCGCCGCCCACGCCCTTCTTGCCGGCCTGCTTGTCAGTCAGGAGGCCGGAAGAGGTGGACAGAATTGCGATACCCAGGCCACCCAGCACGTGCGGCAGGTTGGTGGACTTCGCGTAAACGCGGAGACCCGGCTTGGAGATGCGACGGACACCAGCGATTGAACGCTCGCGGTTCGGACCGAACTTGAGGTCGATGGTCAGCTTCTTGCCGACCTCAGCGTCCTCTTCCTTCCAGCCGGCGATGAAACCTTCGGCCTTCAGGATGTCCGCAACGCGGGCCTTGAGCTTGCTGTAAGGCATAGACACGGAGTCGTGGTATGCCGAGTTTGCGTTACGCAGGCGCGTAAGCATATCTGCGACAGGATCTGTCATTGTCATTTGGGCACTTGCCCTTCCTCGTAACGGTTTCCGCCGTTCTGTCCCTGGGGGACCCGAGCGGCCGGACCTTTTACGTAGTTAATTAAGCTTCGGTTTTGAACGGGAAACCAAGCGCCTTGAGCAGCGCGCGGCCTTCGTCGTCGGTCTTGGCGGTGGTCACAACCGTGATGTCCATACCGCGGGTGCGGTCGATGGAGTCCTGGTCGATCTCGTGGAACATAACCTGCTCGGTCAGACCGAAGGTGTAGTTGCCGTTGCCATCAAACTGCTTGCCGCTCAGGCCGCGGAAGTCGCGGATACGGGGCAGAGCCAGCGTGACCAGACGGTCCACGAATTCCCACATGCGGTCGCCACGCAGGGTTGCGTGTGCACCAATGGGCATGCCTTCGCGCAGCTTGAACTGGGCGATCGACTTGCGGGCCTTGGTGACCTGCGGCTTCTGGCCGGTGATCAGGGTGAGGTCGCGGACAGCGCCGTCGATCAGCTTGGAGTCCTTAGCGGCATCTCCAACACCCATGTTCACTACAACCTTGACCAGACGGGGAACCTGGTTCACGTTCTCGTACTTGAATTCCTCAAGAAGCGCGCTCTTGATGGAATCGGCGTACTTGGTCTTCAGACGAGGAACGATCTTCGTTGCCGGAGTCTCGAGAGTCTCAGTCATTAGATGTCCTTCCCGGAGCTCTTGGCCACGCGGATGCGGACGGTCTTCTTGACGCCGTCCTTCTCTACGGTGTCGAGGCGGAAACCAACGCGGGTCGGCTTCTTGGTGGACGGGTCAACGAGAGCCACGTTGGAAACGTGGATCGGAGCCTCGACAACCTCGATGCCGCCGGTCTTGGTGCCGCGCTGCGACTGGCCGACCTTGGTGTGCTTGGTTACGCGGTTGATACCCTCAACCAGCACGCGGTTGGTGTCCGGGAACACGCGCAGAACCTTGCCCTGCTTGCCACGGTCGCCGCCGCGCTCAGCCTTGGCGCCAGTGATGACCTGAACCAGGTCACCCTTCTTGATCTTAGCCATGGACTAGAGCACCTCCGGAGCCAGAGAAACGATCTTCATGAACTTCTTGTCACGGAGTTCACGACCAACCGGTCCGAAGATACGGGTACCGCGGGGGTCACCGTCGTTCTTCAGGATGACGGCTGCGTTCTCGTCAAACTTGATGTAGGAACCATCCGCACGGCGGCGTTCCTTCTTGGTACGGACGATGACAGCCTTGACGACGTCGCCCTTCTTTACGTTGCCGCCCGGAATTGCATCCTTGACGGTTGCGACGATTACGTCGCCAATGCCTGCGTAGCGACGGCCAGATCCACCGAGAACGCGAATGGTAAGGATTTCCTTAGCACCCGTGTTGTCGGCGACCTTGAGTCGCGACTCCTGCTGAATCACTATTTACTCCTTGCGTCGCGCCGGTTCTCAGACCGAAAATCTTCCTACGGAATGAGCCTTGCGGAACGGTTGATCGGGGTGTCTCTTGACCTGACTGGATTTTGCCAGACCAGGCCTAAACGCCCGTGCCACAAACAGTTGCTTCCCAAGCCCGCGGAGGCACAAGGGGGCACTATGCCGTGGCACGATTGTTTACGAGGTTTGCTGTCGGCGCACAACAGGCGCCATACAAACTCAATATCCTAGCACAGTTGGGGCTCAGCTCCATATCACCTGCCGGGGCTCCCCCGCAACGTACGACGGCGTCACGCACGGCAGCCTTTCGGCGCACCGCCGGTGCCGCTCCCCCCGCAATCCCCGGCCCGCCGCCGTCGTGCGGTCCCCAAAAGCATGCCCCGCGTGACCTACCCGGGCACCAACTTCCTGCAGGAACGCGGACACCCCCGCTCCCAAAGGGAACGGGGGTGTCCGGTGCAGCCGCCAAGGGCGGTGCTGCGGGTGTTACTTGGCCTTTTCGAGGATTTCCACGAGCCGCCAGTTCTTGGTGGCGGACAGGGGCCGGGTCTCGGCGATGACAACCAGGTCGCCGATGCCGGCGGTGTTCTGCTCGTCGTGTGCCTTGACCTTGGAGGTGCGGCGGATGACCTTGCCGTACAGGGCGTGCTTCACGCGGTCTTCAACCTGAACAACGATGGTCTTGTCCATCTTGTCAGAGACCACGTAGCCGCGACGCGTCTTACGGTAACCGCGCTGCTCAGCCGTAGCTGCCGTAGCAGTTTCCGTCACGTTCTCGTCCTTTTCACTCACTTGGCGTCCTCCTCGGTCTCAGCCTCGGCCGGCTTTTCAGCCTTCTTAGCTGCAGACTTCTTGGACTTCTTTTCTTCCTTGGCTTCCACAACCGGTGCGGCAACCTCGGCACGAATGCCCAGCTCGCGCTCACGGAGAACGGTGTAGATGCGTGCGATGTCCTTCTTTACCGCGCGCAGACGACCGTGGTTCTCCAGCTGTCCGGTGGCGGACTGGAAACGCAGGTTGAACAGCTCTTCCTTGGACTTGCGGAGTTCTTCAACGAGACGCTCGTTGTCGAAACCGTCCAGCTGTGCGGGTGCGAGATCCTTCGACCCTACTGCCATTTCTACTCACCACCTTCGCGACGCACAATGCGTGCCTTCAACGGCAGCTTGTGGATTGCCAGGCGCAGGGCCTCGCGAGCTACCTCTTCATTGACACCGGAGAGTTCGAAGAGAACCCGGCCCGGCTTGACGTTGGCGACCCACCACTCCGGCGAACCCTTACCGGAACCCATGCGGGTTTCGGCAGGCTTCTTGGTCAGCGGACGGTCCGGGTAGATGTTGATCCAGACCTTACCGCCACGCTTGATGTGGCGGGTCATCGCGATACGGGCAGATTCGATCTGACGGTTCGTGACGTATGCCGGGCTCAGGGCCTGGATGCCGTACTCACCGAAGGAGACCTTGGTACCGCCCGTAGCAGCGCCGGAACGACCCGGGTGGTGCTGCTTACGGTGCTTGACTCGACGTGGGATAAGCATTTAAGCCTGTCCTCCTTCTGCTGCCTGTGCCGGTGCTGCTGCCTCGGCTGCCGGAGCTGCAGCAGCAGGTGCTGCGTCAGCTGCCGGACGGTCGTTACGACGGCGGCGGTCACCACGGTCAGCGCCACCCGGGCGGCCCGGACGGTCGCCGGAGCGGCCACGGGACGGAGCAGCAGCTGCCTGCTGAGCCAGTTCCTTGGAGGTGACGTCACCCTTGTAGATCCAGACCTTCACGCCGATGCGGCCGAAGGTGGTCTTGGCTTCGTAGAAGCCGTAGTCGATGTTCGCGCGGAGGGTGTGCAGGGGCACACGGCCTTCGCGGTAGAACTCCGAGCGGGACATTTCTGCGCCACCCAGACGGCCCGAGCAAGCGATACGGATACCCTTGGCACCGGCACGCTGTGCGGACTGCATGGCCTTCTTCATCGCACGGCGGAATGCCACGCGGGAAGTCAGCTGCTCTGCAACACCCTGGGCAACAAGCTGGGCTTCCATCTCGGGGTTCTTGACCTCGAGGATGTTCAGCTGGACCTGCTTGCCGGTGAGCTTTTCGAGCTCGCCACGGATGCGGTCTGCCTCGGCGCCGCGGCGGCCGATGACGATGCCCGGACGTGCCGTGTGGATGTCCACGCGGACACGGTCACGGGTGCGCTCGATCTCTACCTTGGCGATGCCGGCGCGCTCCATGCCCGTGGACATGAGCTGGCGGATACGGATGTCTTCGCGAACGAAGTCCTTGTACCGCTGGCCGGACTTGGTGCTGTCAGCGAACCAGTGCGATACGTGATCGGTGGTGATGCCGAGTCGGAACCCGTGCGGGTTTACTTTCTGTCCCACTTAGCGAGCCTCCTCTTTCTCCGGGGTAGCGACTACCACGGTGATGTGGCTGGTGCGCTTCTTGATCTGAAATGCACGACCCTGAGCACGCGGCTGGAACCGCTTCATGGTCGGGCCTTCATCAACAAACGCTTCGCTGATGATGAGGTCACCTTCGTCGAACGCAACACCGTCGCGGTCCGCGAGGACCCGTGCGTTGGAGATTGCCGACTGAACTACCTTGAATACCGGCTCTGAAGCTGCCTGGGGGGCAAACTTCAGAATTGCCAGAGCCTCGTTCGCTTGCTTTCCACGAACAAGGTTGACGACGCGCCGGGCCTTCATAGGCGTTACGCGGATGTGGCGCGCAATTGCCTTGGCTTCCATTGCTTTCCTTCTCTCGTCTTTGACGTAAGTGCAGGCGCCTAGCGGCGCTTGCCCTTACGGTCGTCCTTGACATGGCCGCGGAATGTCCGCGTCGGAGCGAATTCGCCGAGCTTGTGCCCGACCATCGACTCGGTGACAAACACCGGGATGTGCTTGCGTCCGTCGTGCACGGCGATCGTGTGCCCGAGCATATCGGGGATGATCATCGAGCGGCGGGACCAGGTCTTGATGACGTTCTTGGTGCCCTTTTCGTTTTCCCTGTCCACCTTCACAAAGAGGTGCTGGTCAACGAAAGGACCTTTTTTCAGGCTGCGTGGCATGTGTCCAGGCTCCTATCGCTTGTTCTTGCCAGTACGACGGCGACGAACAATAAGCTTGTCGCTCTCTTTGTTGGGACGGCGGGTACGGCCTTCAGCCTTACCATTCGGGTTGACCGGGTGACGTCCACCGGAGGTCTTACCTTCACCACCACCATGCGGGTGATCGACCGGGTTCATGGCGACACCACGGACGGTCGGGCGAACGCCCTTCCACCGCATACGGCCGGCCTTACCCCAGTTGATGTTCGACTGCTCAGCGTTGCCGACCTCGCCGATGGTTGCGCGGCAGCGCACATCAACGTTGCGGATTTCGCCGGAAGGCAGACGCAGCTGGGCGAAACGGCCTTCCTTGGCGACGAGCTGAACAGAAGCTCCAGCGGAACGTGCCATCTTGGCGCCGCCACCCGGGCGCAGTTCAACTGCGTGGATAACGGTACCTACGGGGATGTTGCGCAGGGGCAGGTTGTTGCCAGGCTTGATGTCAGCGTTGGCGCCGGCCTCCACGAAGTCACCCTGGGAGAGCTTGTTCGGGGCGATGATGTAACGCTTGGTGCCATCAACGTAGTGCAGGAGGGCGATGCGAGCCGTGCGGTTCGGATCGTACTCGATTTCGGCAACGCGGGCGTTGACGCCGTCCTTGTCGTGGCGACGGAAGTCGATCAGACGGTACTGACGCTTGTGTCCACCACCCTTGTGACGGGTCGTGATCTTACCGGTGTTGTTACGGCCACCCTTTTTGGGCAGCGGACGTACCAACGACTTTTCCGGCGTCGACCGCGTGATTTCGGTGAAGTCCGCTACGCTCGAGCCGCGACGGCCCGGGGTAGTCGGCTTGTATTTACGGATTCCCATAATTCATTTCCTCGTTAAAGTGGTCTCCGCTACGCGAGCGGACCGCCGAAGATGTCGATAGTGCCTTCTTTGAGGGTCACAATTGCACGTTTGGTGTTCTTGCGGGTACCCCATCCGAATTTGGTCCGCTTGCGCTTACCTGCACGGTTAATGGTGTTGATCGATTCGACCTTGACGGAGAAAATCTTCTCCACGGCCAGCTTGATCTCGGTCTTGTTCGAGCGGGGGTCCACCAGGAAGGTGTACTTGCCCTCGTCGATCAGGCCGTAGCTTTTTTCCGACACGACGGGTGCAAGCACAACATCGCGCGGGTCTTTGATGGTGGCTGCGCTCACTTGGCATCCTCCTCGTTCTTTGCAGCCTTGTCAGCAACGAATGCTTCATAGGCAGCCTTGGTGAAGACTACGTCGTCAGAAACGAGAACGTCGTAGGTGTTCAGCTGGTCTGCGTACAGAACGTGAACTTCCTCGAGGTTGCGCACGGACAGTGCAGCAACATCGTTGGCGCGCTCAATGACAACGAGCAGGTTCTTGCGCTCGGAGACGCCGCGCAGCGTTGCCAGTGCTTCCTTGGAGGACGGCTTGTCGCCGGCAACCAGGTCAGCAACGACGTGGATGCGTCCGTTACGGGCGCGGTCAGACAGTGCGCCGCGGAGTGCAGCAGCAATCATCTTCTTGGGGGTGCGCTGGCTGTAGTCACGCGGGGTGGGACCGTGGACAACGCCACCACCGGTCATGTGCGGAGCACGGATCGAACCCTGACGGGCGCGGCCGGTACCCTTCTGCTTGAACGGCTTGCGGCCTGCACCGGAAACTTCGGCGCGGGTCTTGGTCTTGTGGGTACCCTGGCGAGCAGCAGCGAGCTGGGCAACGACGACCTGGTGCAGCAGCGGCACGTTGGTCTGAACGTCGAAGATCTCTGCTGGCAGGTCAACCTTGACAGTGTTAGCCATTGAACTAGGCTCCCTTCACGGCGGTGCGTACGAGTACGACCTGGCCGCGGGCACCGGGAACGGCGCCCTTGATCAGGAGCAGCGACTTCTCGACGTCAACCGCGTGGACCGTGAGGTTCAGCGTGGTGTGACGAACGGCGCCCATGCGGCCGGCCATTTTCATGCCCTTGAAGACGCGGCTCGGGGTGGATGCTCCACCGATAGAACCGGGCTTACGGTGGTTCTTGTGGGCACCGTGGGAAGCTCCAACGCCGTGGAAGCCGTGGCGCTTCATAACACCGGCGAAGCCCTTACCCTTGGTGGTGCCAACGACGTCGATCTTCTGGCCGGCTTCGAAGAGCTCAACAGAAAGCTCCTGGCCCAGCTCGTAAGAGTCAGCATCTGCGGTGCGCAGTTCTACGACGTGGCGGCGAGGCGTGACGCCTGCCTTTTCAAAGTGACCAGCCAGCGGCTTGGTGACCTTGCGGGGATCGATCTGGCCGTAGCCGATCTGAACGGCGACGTAGCCATCAGTCTCTGCGTTGCGCAGCTGGGTGATGACGTTCGAGTCAGCCTGGACAACAGTGACGGGGATGAGCTTGTTGTTCTCGTCCCAGACCTGGGTCATGCCGAGCTTCGTGCCCAGCAGGCCCTTTACGTTACGGGTTGCGGTCATAGTCTCTCAGCACCTCCCTACAGCTTGATTTCGATGTTCACGTCGGCCGGCAGGTCGAGACGCATGAGCGAGTCAACAGCCTTGGGCGTGGGGTCGATGATGTCGATCAGACGCTTGTGCGTGCGCATTTCAAAGTGCTCGCGGCTGTCCTTGTACTTGTGCGGAGAGCGGATAACGCAGTACACGTTCTTCTCCGTGGGCAACGGCACGGGGCCGACTACCGTTGCGCCTGCGCGCGTGACCGTCTCAACGATCTTCCGTGCTGAAACGTCAATGACCTCGTGGTCGTATGACTTCAGCCGGATGCGGATTTTTTGTCCCGCCATGTCGCCTGACTCTCTTTCAGTAAGTGCTGCTCTGTTTACTTGCGTGTTGTATGGCTGCCGAAGCATTTGAAGTCGTAACTACCATCCGCCGCACAAGCTGAATCCGGATGAATCCGGGTTCCTCAACCTGCCGGCGCACCCGACCCCCGCGGTCGGGCGTGTCGCGCTTTGCAAAGCGCGCGAGCCCGCAGTTCCTTGGGGAATTGGGTTATGTTTGGGCTTCAGCCTGGACCCTGACACCCGGCATTATCCGGATCGGGACGCGAAGAAGCGCTTGAACAACTCAACTAGTATGCCGGAATTTGTCCGAGGATGCGAATCGGGGTCTCTGCAGTCCCGTTTCCGCCGCCTCAGGCGTCATTGCCGCCGGCAATCATCGGTTGGATGATGGGTAAATGGCTGTGCAGAACACCGACGCCGGCCTTGCCGCGTCAGTGCAAAACCTCGCCGGACGCCTGCGCCCGGATTTCACGCTCGGCGTTGCTGCCGCCGCCTTCCAGATCGAAGGCGCCCTGGCGGCGGACGGCCGCGGGCCGTCGGGCTGGGACGCCTTTGCGGCCACACCGGGCAACATCCTCAACGGTCATTCGCCGGCCGTGGCCTGTGACCACTATAACCGCGTGCCGGAAGACGTTGCCCTCATGCGCGAACTCGGCGTCGACTCCTACCGCTTCTCGATCTCATGGCCCCGGATCCATCCGGAGGGCCACGGCGCAGCCAACCCGCGGGGCCTGGACTTCTACGACCGGCTGGTTGACCTGCTGCTGGCGGCCGGCATCTCCCCCATGGCCACGCTCTACCACTGGGACACTCCCCTCCCCCTTGAGCGCGACGGCGGGTGGATGAACCGCACCACAGCCGAGCGCTTCGCAGAGTACGCGGCGGCTGCCGGCAAGCGGCTCGGCGACCGGGTGTCGCAGTGGGTCACGCTCAACGAGCCCGTATCCGTCACGCTGAACGGCTACGCACTCGGCGTCCATGCACCGGGCCGCGACCTGCTGTTCAAGGCGCTGCCGTCGGTCCATCACCAGCTACTCGGCCACGGGCTCGCGGTCCAGGCCCTGCGCGCGGCCGGCGTGGCCGGAACCATCGGCGTCACCAACCTGCACTCCCCTGTGCGCCCTGCCACCCGGCGGCTGGCGGACCGGCTGCTGGCCAAGGTCTGCGACCTTGTCCTCAACCGTGTCTACGCCGATCCCATCCTCCTGGGGCGCTACCCCGCCCCGCCGCTTGCCGCCCGCCCCTGGTTCAGGTTTTTGTCCCGGACGTCCGACGACGACCTCCGCCTGATCAGCCAGCCGCTCGACTTCTACGGGGTGAACTACTACTATCCCGTTCGCGTCGCCGCAGGCGAGGGACCGACGGACACACCGGCAGGCAATGCGCAGGCCATGGCGCGGGTGCCGTTCCATCTCGCGGCCTTCCCCGAATACGCCACCACCGGATTCGGCTGGCCGGTGGCGCCGGAGCATCTGGGCATCCTGCTGCGGGAGCTCAAGGACAGGTACGGGACGGCCTTGCCGCCGGTCTACATCACCGAGAGCGGCGCAAGCTTTCCGGAGCCCGAGCATGTCACCGGCCCCATCGCGGACTCGGGGCGGATCGACTACCTGGCGCATCATCTGGACCAGGCGATGAACGCCACGGCTCCCGGCGGCATCGCGGACGACGTGGAACTCCTCGGCTACTTCGTGTGGACGTTCATGGACAACTTCGAATGGGCGGCCGGGTATTCGCAGCGGTTCGGCCTGGTGCATGTGGACTTCGAAACCCTCAAACGGACGCCCAAGAAATCCTTCTATTGGCTGCAGGCACTCAGCCGGGCGCGGGCTCGCACGGCCTGAGGCCGGGCTGCTGCGCGGGCGCCGGAGCAACTGGTTCTTGGGAGCTACTGGTTCTTGTTCGCCCGGTTGATCCGCTTGGCGCGTTCAATCTCGTGGCGGAAGTGCTTCTTCGCCCAAACCACGCCCACCACCACGGCGGCAACCACCAGCAGGAAAATTAGCCAACCCATGATGCTCCCTCTTTGTCATCTGTCGCGAGCACCAACCATATCAGGGGCAGGGTACCCTCCACAGGCAGTTACTGCAGACACAAAAACAGCCCCGCTGCCAAGAGCAGCGGGGCTGTTTTCGAAGATCAGGCCGATAAACGGTCCGCAATCAGCAAGAGTTACTTGATGATCTTGGTGACACGTCCCGAACCAACGGTGCGGCCGCCTTCACGGATAGCGAAGCCGAGGCCCTCTTCCATAGCGATCGGCTGGATGAGCGCAACGGTCATCTCAGTGTTGTCGCCGGGCATAACCATTTCCGTGCCTTCCGGCAGGTGTGATAACGCCGGTTACGTCCGTGGTACGGAAGTAGAACTGCGGGCGGTAGTTCGAGTAGAACGGGTTGTGACGTCCGCCTTCGTCCTTGGAGAGGATGTAGACGTTGGCCTCGAAGTCGGTGTGCGGGGTGATGGAACCCGGCTTGACGACAACCTGGCCACGCTCGACGTCGTCGCGCTTCAGACCGCGGAGCAGGAGGCCACAGTTCTCGCCGGCCCATGCTTCGTCGAGCTGCTTGTGGAACATCTCGATACCGGTAACGGTGGTCTTCTGGACCGGGCGGATACCGACGATCTCGACCTCAGAGTTGATGGCGAGGGTACCGCGCTCGGCGCGACCCGTCACAACGGTGCCACGACCGGTGATCGTGAAGACGTCTTCGATCGGCATCAGGAACGGCTTGTCACGGTCACGTACGGGGTCCGGAACGGACTCGTCGACAGCAGCCATCAGGTCCTCAACGGACTTGACCCACTCCGGGTCGCCTTCCAGAGCCTTCAGGCCGGAAACGCGGACAACCGGTGCTTCGTCGCCGTCGAAGCCCTGCGAGCTCAGGAGCTCACGAACTTCCATTTCAACGAGGTCGAGGAGTTCCTCGTCGTCAACCATGTCTGCCTTGTTCAGCGCGACCAGCAGGTAGGGAACACCAACCTGGCGGGCGAGCAGAACGTGCTCGCGGGTCTGAGCCATCGGACCGTCAGTAGCGGCAACCACGAGGATCGCGCCGTCCATCTGAGCAGCACCGGTGATCATGTTCTTGATGTAGTCAGCGTGACCCGGAGCGTCTACGTGTGCGTAGTGGCGCTTCTCGGTCTGGTACTCAACGTGGGAGATGTTGATGGTAATGCCGCGCTGACGCTCTTCGGGAGCAGAGTCAATCGACGCGAAGTCACGCTTCTCGTTGAGAGTCGGGTACTTGTCGTACAGCACCTTGGAAATGGCGGCCGTCAACGTCGTCTTACCGTGGTCAACGTGACCGATGGTACCGATGTTAACGTGCGGCTTAGTCCGCTCGAACTTTGCCTTTGCCACAGGTTCCTCCTAGAACGTTTTTCAAATGGCTTACCTTCGACCGCGCTTATCGCGGCAGAAACTCCAGTAAGTCTACTTGGGGGCTTTGGATTGATGAAATTGCAGATTCAGGAACTAATACTAGTGCCTAGAGCCTGTTCGTGCTGATGGCCGGAACCGGGCCGGAACCAGTGTTCCGGCCATCCGCACTAAGTGTGTTCCGCAGGGGAAACGCACCTGGTTTTTCGCAGCTTGTCGCGTGGACAGTCCTGGGACTATTCGCCGCGGGACTTCTGGATGATCTCGTCGGCAACTGCCTTCGGGACCTCGGCGTAGCTGTTGAACGTCATGGAGTACACAGCGCGGCCCTGGGTCTTCGAACGCAGGTCACCGATGTAGCCGAACATGCCGGACAGCGGTACGTGTGCGCGGACAACCTTGACGCCCTGGGCATCCTCCATGGACTGCATCTGGCCACGGCGGGAGTTGAGGTCACCGATAACTTCACCCATGTATTCCTCAGGGGTGCGGACCTCAACATCCATCAGCGGTTCGAGCAGAACAGGGTTCGCCTTGCGTGCGGCTTCCTTGAAAGCCATACGGCCGGCGATCTTGAACGCCATTTCCGAGGAGTCAACATCGTGGTAGGCGCCGTCAACCAGCGTTGCCTTGATGCCAACAACCGGGTAACCGGCCAGGACACCGTCATTCAGTGCGTCCTGGATACCGGCGTCGACCGACGGGATGTACTCGCGCGGAACACGGCCACCAGTGACCTTGTTCTCGAACTCGTACAGCTCGCCTTCCGCAGTGTCCAGCGGCTCGATCGCGATCTGGATCTTTGCGAACTGGCCGGAACCACCGGTCTGCTTCTTGTGCGTGTAGTCGTGACGCTCAACGGCACGCTTGATGGTTTCGCGGTAAGCGACCTGCGGCTTGCCAACGTTGGCCTCGACCTTGAACTCGCGACGCATGCGGTCCACCAGGATGTCCAGGTGGAGCTCGCCCATGCCGGCGATGATGGTCTGGCCGGTGTCTTCGTTGAGGGAGACCTGGAAGGTCGGGTCCTCAGCGGAGAGCTTCTGGATGGCCGTGGAGAGCTTCTCCTGGTCACCCTTGGTGTTGGGTTCGATGGCAACCGAGATCACGGGCTCCGGGAAGCTCATGGACTCGAGGACGATCTGGTTGCTGGAGTCGCACAGGGTATCGCCCGTGGTGGTGTCCTTCAGACCGATCGCTGCGTAGATGTGGCCGGCGGTAGCGCCCTCAACAGGCATTTCCTTGTTGGCGTGCATCTGGAACAGCTTGCCGATGCGCTCCTTCTTGCCCTTGGTGGAGTTGACCACCTGTGCGCCTGCTTCCACGTGACCGGAGTACACGCGGATGAAGGTGAGCTGGCCGAAGAACGGGTGCGCAGCAATCTTGAACGCCAGAGCGGAGAACGGCTCTTCGGCGGACGGCTTGCGGGTCAGTTCCTTCTCTTCGTCACGGGGATCGTGACCGATCATCGGCGGGACGTCGAGCGGGTTCGGCAGGTAGTCGACGACTGCATCGAGCATCGGCTGAACGCCACGGTTCTTGAACGCGGAACCACAGAACACCGGGTAGAGCTCGGAGTTGATCGTCATCTTGCGGATGCCGGCCTTGAGTTCGTCGATGGTGAGTTCTTCACCTTCGAGGTACTTCTCCATGAGTTCTTCGGAGGCCTCTGCAACGGTCTCCACGAGGGTTGAACGGTATTCCTCGGCCTTGGCCTTGAGGTCTTCCGGGATCTCGCGGATTTCGTACTTGGCGCCCATGGTGACGTCACCCTTGGCATCGCCGGGCCACACCAGTGCGCGCATGTAGAGCAGGTCCACGACGCCGATGAAGTCGTTCTCGGCGCCGATGGGCAGCTGCATGACCAGCGGCTTGGCACCGAGGCGGCTGACGATGGTGTCTACGGTGAAGTAGAAGTCAGCGCCGAGCTTGTCCATCTTGTTGACGAAGCAGATACGCGGAACGTTGTACTTGTCAGCCTGGCGCCAAACGGTCTCAGACTGCGGCTCGACGCCTTCCTTGCCATCGAAGACGGCGACGGCACCGTCGAGGACGCGCAGGGAGCGCTCAACCTCAACCGTGAAGTCCACGTGGCCCGGGGTGTCGATGATGTTGATCTGGTTGTTTTCCCAGAAGCAGGTCACGGCGGCAGACGTGATGGTGATGCCGCGTTCCTTTTCCTGTTCCATCCAGTCAGTGGTCGAAGCGCCGTCGTGCGTTTCGCCAATCTTGTGGTTCACACCTGTGTAGAACAGAATGCGCTCGGTGGTGGTGGTCTTGCCGGCATCGATGTGGGCCATGATGCCGATGTTGCGGACCTTACTAAGGTCTGTAAGCACGTCCTGTGCCACGGTGTCTCCCTTTCGGATGGACTACGCGTTCGCCGCCGGCTCGTTTGAGCCGGCGGCGTACGGGAAGTTTTACCAGCGGTAGTGGGCGAAGGCCTTGTTGGACTCGGCCATCTTGTGGGTGTCTTCGCGACGCTTCACAGCGGCACCGAGACCGTTCGAGGCATCCAGGATTTCGTTCTGGAGACGCTCGGTCATCGTCTTTTCGCGGCGGGCCTTGGAGTAGCCGACCAGCCAACGCAGGGCGAGGGCGGTGGAGCGGCCCGGCTTGACCTCAACCGGAACCTGGTAGGTGGCGCCACCGACACGGCGGGAGCGGACCTCGAGGGAAGGCTTGACGTTGTCCATGGCCTTCTTGAGGGCTGCGACGGGGTCGCCGCCGGACTTCGCGCGTGCACCTTCGAGGGCACCGTAAACAATGCGCTCTGCGGTGGACTTCTTGCCGTCAACGAGCACCTTGTTGATCAGCTGGGTGACCAGCGGGGAGCCGTAGACGGGATCTGATACGAGCGGCCGCTTGGGGGCCGGACCCTTGCGAGGCATATTACTTCTTCTCCATCTTTGCGCCGTAGCGGCTGCGTGCCTGCTTACGGTTCTTGACACCCTGGGTATCGAGGGCACCGCGGACGATCTTGTAGCGGACGCCGGGGAGGTCCTTCACACGACCACCACGGACAAGCACAATGGAGTGCTCCTGGAGGTTGTGGCCAACACCGGGGATGTAGGCGGTAACTTCGATGCCACCGTTGAGGCGCACACGTGCAACCTTACGCAGAGCCGAGTTCGGCTTCTTCGGGGTGGTGGTGTAGACGCGGGTGCAAACACCGCGGCGCATCGGGCTGCCCTTAAGCGCGGGAGCCTTGGTCTTTGAGACCTTCGGCGTGCGGCCCTTGCGGACCAGCTGGTTAATCGTAGGCACTTTCGTGTTCTCCGTTTTATCCGGAGCGGCCTCTGACAGCCGCTCTCCTGTTTCTTTGCCTCGCCGCCCGAGCTTTGAAGAAGTCTCCAGAGCAGCTGAGGCGAAGCCTTGATGTCGGATTCGCATACGGAGGACGCTGCGGCTCGCGGCCGCAATTGTCCCTAGGCATGCGAAAATGTGGCATACGTTGCACAAGAACCCTGCAAACCGGAAACGTCGCTCTCGGTTCTGCCTTTCAGCTGATACAGCCTTCTAGCTAACACCGGGCGCACTCATCCACTGCCACAATAACAATTGGTCTCAAGTTTAGCACGGACTGCCCTGAGGCCTTAATCGGCCGCTCGTCCCTCATCGATTGCTCCGGCAACGCCGTTTAGGGTTCCCAAAAGGGCGTTGCCGGAGCACTCGTTAAACGGGGATGGTCCCCCACCTTGCGGTGCGGGACCATCCGTCGTCAGGCTGTCATTCAAGGGCGGAGCAGCAGGGTCCCTACGTGGCGCGGAACGCGACACGAAAGGGCCTGGCCCTCCCCTTACCGGAAGTCGTTGCCCAGGTCGTAGTCATCCAGCGGGATGGCGTGGAACTCAGGAGCTCCGTCGCCGCCCAGCGTGTCGTAGGAGAAATCGCTGAATGCGCTCGGGCCGGTGAACAGGTTGGCCTTTGCTTCTTCAGTCGGTTCCACCGTGATCTCGGTGTAGCGCGGGAGACCCGTGCCGGCCGGGATCAGCTTACCGATGATGACGTTCTCCTTGAGGCCGAGCAGAGGATCGCTCTTGCCTTCCATGGCCGCCTGCGTCAGGACGCGGGTGGTCTCCTGGAAGGATGCCGCGGACAGCCAGGACTCGGTGGCCAGCGACGCCTTGGTGATACCCATGAGCTCGGGACGTCCGGAAGCCGGAGTCTTGCCCTCGGATACAACGCGGCGGTTGGCATCCTCGAACCGGCTGCGCTCGGCAAGCTCACCCGGGAGCAGGTCGGAGTCGCCGGATTCGATGACCGTGACGCGGCGCAGCATCTGTCGGACGATGACTTCCACGTGCTTGTCGTGGATGCCAATGCCCTGGCTGCGGTACACGCCCTGCACTTCGTCCACGAGGAACTTCTGTGCGGCACGGGGGCCCATGATGCGCAGGACCTGCTTCGGGTCGACCGGACCGTTGATGAGCTTCTGGCCCACCGACACGTGCTGGCCGTCCTCGATCAGGAGACGCGACCGGCGCAGGACCGGGTAGGCGATCTCTTCGGAACCGTCGTCCGGAGTGATCACCAGGCGCATCTGACGCTCGGATTCCTCGATGGTGATGCGGCCGGCTGCTTCCGCAATCGGCGCCACACCCTTCGGGGTACGGGCTTCGAAGAGCTCCTGGATACGGGGCAGACCCTGGGTGATGTCGTCGCCACCGCTGGCCGAAACAGCACCACCAGTGTGGAACGTACGCATGGTCAGCTGGGTACCGGGTTCACCGATGGACTGTGCGGCGATGATGCCCACAGCTTCACCGATGTCCACGGTCTTGCCGGTGGCCAGCGAACGGCCGTAGCACAGGGCACAGGTTCCGACGCTGGACTCACAGGTGAGCACGGAGCGGACCTTGACCTCGGTGATGCCGGCTGCGAACAGCTCAGCGATCACGACGTCACCGCAGTCGGTGCCGGCCGGAGCCAAGACGTTGCCCTTGGAGTCGACGACGTCCACGGCCAGCGTACGGGCGTAGGCGCTGTTCTCGACGTTCTCGTCCAGAGTCAGCTCACCGTTGGCGTCAGCCACGGCGATCGGCGTGACGAGGCCGCGTTCGGTGCCGCAGTCCTCTTCACGGACGATGACGTCCTGCGAAACGTCCACCAGACGACGGGTCAGGTAACCCGAGTTGGCGGTACGCAGCGCGGTGTCGGCAAGACCCTTACGTGCACCGTGCGTGGCGATGAAGTATTCCAGCACCGACAGGCCCTCACGGTAGGAGGACTTGATCGGACGCGGGATGATTTCACCCTTCGGGTTGGCCACCAGGCCACGGATACCCGCGATCTGGCGGACCTGCATCCAGTTACCACGTGCACCGGAGGACACCATGCGGTTGATGGTGTTCATGGGCGACAGGCTGTCGCGCATGGCCTGGGCGATCTCGTTGGTTGCCTTGTTCCAGATCTCGATGAGTTCCTGGCGACGCTCGTCGTCGTCGATCAGGCCCTTGTCGTACTGTCCCTGGATCTTGGCGGCGCGCTCCTCGTATCCGGCCAGGATGGCCGGCTTGGCCTCCGGAACCTCGATGTCGGAGATGGCGACGGTGACACCTGAGCGGGTGGCCCAGTAGAAACCGGCGTCCTTCAGGTTGTCCAGCGTTGCGGCCGTGACAACCTTCGGGTAGCGCTCCGCAAGGTCGTTGACGATGCGGGACAGCTCGCCCTTGTCGGCAACAGCCTCAACCCACGGGTAGTCCTCGGGCAGGGTCTCGTTGAAGAGAACCTGGCCCAGGGAGGTGTCCACCAGTGCGGGCTGACCCTGCTCCCAGCCTTCCGGAGCTTCCCAGCCGGCGTAAGGAACAAAGCCCTCAAGACGGATCTTGACCTGGGAGTTCAGGTGCAGCTCGTGTGCGTCGAACGCCATGATGGCCTCGGACACGGAGCCGAAGATCCGGCCTTCACCGGCTGAACCCACACGCTTGGTGGTCAGGTGGTAGAGGCCGATGATCATATCCTGCGAAGGCAGGGTCACCGGACGGCCGTCGGACGGCTTCAGGATGTTGTTGGACGACAGCATCAGGATGCGGGCCTCAGCCTGGGCTTCGGGGCTCAGCGGCAGGTGGACTGCCATCTGGTCGCCGTCGAAGTCGGCGTTGAACGCGCCACAAACCAGCGGGTGGAGCTGGATGGCCTTGCCTTCAACAAGCTGCGGTTCGAATGCCTGGATGCCGAGGCGGTGCAGGGTAGGTGCACGGTTGAGCAGCACCGGGTGTTCGGTGATGATCTCTTCCAGCACGTCCCAGACCTGCGGACGGTAACGCTCCACCATGCGCTTGGCCGACTTGATGTTCTGGGCGTGGTTGAGGTCAACCAGGCGCTTCATCACGAACGGCTTGAAGAGCTCCAGCGCCATCTGCTTGGGCAGACCACACTGGTGCAGCTTCAGCTGCGGGCCGACGACGATGACCGAACGGCCGGAGTAGTCGACGCGCTTGCCGAGCAGGTTCTGGCGGAAACGGCCCTGCTTGCCCTTGAGCATGTCGCTCAGGGACTTCAGCGGACGGTTGCCCGGTCCGGTGACCGGACGGCCGCGGCGGCCGTTGTCGAAGAGGCTGTCAACAGCTTCCTGAAGCATGCGCTTCTCGTTGTTGACGATGATCTCCGGAGCACCCAGGTCAAGCAGTCGCTTGAGTCGGTTGTTGCGGTTGATCACGCGGCGGTAGAGGTCGTTGAGGTCGGAGGTCGCGAAGCGGCCACCGTCCAGCTGGACCATCGGGCGCAGTTCCGGCGGGATCACCGGGACGGCGTCCAGCACCATGCCGAGCGGGCTGTTGTTGGTGGTCAGGAACGCGTTGACCACCTTCAGGCGCTTCAGGGCGCGGGTCTTGCGCTGGCCCTTGCCGTTGGCGATGATGTCGCGCAGGTTGTCGGACTCGGCCTGCATGTCGAAGTTCTCAAGACGCTTCTTGATGGCCTCGGCACCCATGGAGCCTTCGAAGTACATGCCGTAGCGGTCGCGCAGTTCGCGGTACAGGCCCTCGTCACCTTCGAGGTCGGCGACCTTCAGGTTCTTGAAGCGGTCCCAGACCTGCTCGAGGCGCTCGATCTCCGCGTCGGCGCGCTTGCGCACGTTCGCCATCTGGCGGTCAGCGGAGTCGCGTGCCTTCTTCTTGTCGGCAGCCTTGGCACCCTCGCCCTCGAGACGGGCAAGCTCGTTCTCAAGGTCGCGGGCGATTGTGGCGATGTCGGAGTCGCGGTTGTCGATCAGCTGCTTCTTCTCGACGTCATGCTCAACCTGCAGGTTGGGCAGTTCCGCGTGGCGGTTTTCTTCGTCGACGCTGGTGATCATGTAGGCAGCGAAGTAGATGACCTTTTCGAGGTCTTTCGGAGCCAGGTCAAGGAGGTAGCCCAGACGGGACGGAACACCCTTGAAGTACCAGATGTGGGTGACGGGAGCAGCCAGTTCGATGTGGCCCATGCGCTCACGGCGCACCTTGGCGCGGGTGACCTCGACGCCACACCGCTCACAGATGATGCCCTTGAAGCGCACGCGCTTGTACTTGCCGCAGTAGCATTCCCAGTCACGGGACGGGCCGAAGATCTTCTCGCAGAAGAGGCCGTCCTTCTCGGGCTTGAGCGTGCGGTAGTTGATGGTTTCCGGCTTCTTAACCTCGCCGTACGACCAGCCGCGGATGTCTTCCGCGGTGGCGAGGCCGATCTGCATGAGGCCGAAGGAGGATTCGCTGGACATATGGTCCCTGTTCTCTCTTGTTCTCTAAATTCTGAAGTCTTGTTTACGGGGAGAGGGAGAGGCCGACGACGGGTGGTCACCACCCGCCGTCGGGACCCCTGCTAGACCTCTTCTACGGAGCTGGGCTCTGCACGAGACAGATCGATGCCCAGTTCTTCCGCAGCCGTGAAGACTGCGTCATCAGAGTCACGCATTTCAATTGTGGTTCCGTCCGTGGAAAGCACTTCCACGTTCAGGCACAGCGACTGCATTTCCTTGATCAACACCTTGAAGGATTCGGGAACACCCGGCTCAGGGATGTTCTCGCCCTTGACGATCGCCTCGTAGACCTTCACACGGCCGTGGATGTCATCGGACTTGATCGTGAGCAGTTCCTGGAGCGTGTAGGCGGCACCGTAAGCTTCGAGCGCCCACACTTCCATTTCACCGAAGCGCTGGCCACCGAACTGTGCCTTACCACCCAGCGGCTGCTGCGTGATCATGGAGTACGGGCCGGTGGAGCGGGCGTGGATCTTGTCGTCCACCAGGTGGTGGAGCTTCAGGATGTACATGTAGCCGACCGAGATCGGATCCGGGAACGGCTCGCCGGAGCGGCCGTCGAACAGGCGCGTCTTGCCCGAGGAGTTGATCAGGCGTTCGCCGTCACGAGTCGGGTTGGTGGAGTCCAGCAGCCCGGTGATTTCCTCTTCGCGGGCGCCGTCGAAGACTGGCGTTGCAACAGTGGTCTGGCCACTCTCGCGCGGCAGGTTCGGCAGCTGCTTGGCCCACTCCGGCTCGCCTTCGATCTTCCAGCCCGTCTTGGCAACCCAGCCGAGGTGCGTTTCCAGCACCTGGCCGACGTTCATACGGCCCGGAACACCCAGCGGGTTCAGCACGATGTCAACGGGGGTACCGTCGGCAAGGAAGGGCATGTCCTCGATCGGGAGGATCTTGGAGATAACACCCTTGTTGCCGTGGCGGCCGGCGAGCTTGTCGCCGTCGGTGATCTTGCGCTTGGCAGCCACGTAGACGCGGACCAGCTGGTTGACGCCCGGGGGCAGTTCGTCGTCGTTGTCGCGGTCGAAGACGCGCACGCCGATGACGGTGCCGGACTCGCCGTGCGGAACCTTCAGGGAGGTGTCGCGGACTTCGCGGGACTTCTCGCCGAAGATGGCGCGGAGCAGGCGCTCTTCCGGGGTCAGTTCGGTTTCACCCTTCGGGGTGACCTTTCCGACCAGGATGTCGCCGGCTTCAACCTCGGCACCGATGTGGATGATGCCGCGCTCGTCCAGGCCTGCCAAGACTTCCTCGGACACGTTGGGGATGTCACGGGTGATTTCCTCGGCACCAAGCTTGGTGTCGCGGGCATCGATCTCGTGCTCCTCGATGTGGATGGAGGACAGGACGTCCTCCGCCACGATGCGCTGGGACAGGATGATGGCATCCTCGAAGTTGTGGCCTTCCCATGACATGAATGCCACGAGCAGGTTCTTACCGAGGGCGAGCTCGCCCTGGTCCGTTGCCGGGCCGTCGGCGATGATGCCGCCAACTTCCAGGCGCTGGCCTTCGTTCACGAGGACACGGTTGTTGTAGCAGTTGCCCTGGTTGGAGCGGGCGAACTTGTTGATGCGGTAGTTGGTTTCCGTGCCGTCGTCGTTGAGCATGACAACGAGCTCGGCGGAGACCTCGGTGACCACACCGGCCTTCTTCGCGATGGTGACGTCACCGGCGTCGACGGCGGCAGCACGCTCCATGCCGGTACCCACGAACGGGGCCTCGGAACGGACCAGCGGCACAGCCTGGCGCTGCATGTTGGCACCCATGAGTGCACGGTTGGCGTCGTCGTGCTCGAGGAACGGGATCAGGGCGGTTGCCACGGACACCATCTGGCGCGGGGAAACATCCATGAACTGAACGTCAGCGGCGGGAACGAGCACGGGCTCGCCTCCACCACCGCGGGCACGGACCAGGACGGTCTCTTCAGCGAAGCGCTTGTTCTCGTCGAGCGGAGCGTTGGCCTGTGCGATCAGGACCTCTGCCTCGTCGTCGGCCGTCAGGTACTGGACGTCGTCGGAAACGACGCCATCCTTGACCAGGCGGTACGGCGTCTCGATGAAACCGAACGGGTTGATGCGGCCGTAGGATGCCAGCGAGCCGATCAGACCAATGTTCGGGCCTTCAGGGGTTTCGATGGGGCACATACGTCCGTAGTGGGACGGGTGGACGTCTCGGACTTCCATGCCTGCACGGTCACGGGACAGACCGCCCGGGCCAAGCGCGGAAAGGCGGCGCTTGTGGGTCAGACCCGAGAGCGGGTTGTTCTGGTCCATGAACTGGGACAGCTGGGAGGTTCCGAAGAACTCCTTGATGGCTGCCACAACGGGACGGATGTTGATCAGGGTCTGCGGCGTGATGGCCTCGACGTCCTGCGTGGTCATGCGTTCGCGGACGACGCGCTCCATGCGGGACAGGCCGGTGCGGACCTGGTTCTCGATGAGCTCACCGACGGCGCGGATGCGGCGGTTGCCGAAGTGGTCGATGTCATCGATCTCGACGCGCAGCTCGTGGTCTTCACCGTCGCGCTTGCCCATGAGGGTCTTCTCGCCGGCGTGCAGCGCGACGAGGAACTTGATCATGGCCACGATGTCTTCAACGTGCAGGACCGAGGCTTCCTTGTCGCCAAGGGAGCGGTCGATGCCAAGCTTGCGGTTGATCTTGTAGCGGCCAACCTTGGCCAGATCGTAGCGCTTGGAGTTGAAGTACAGGTTGTCCAGCAGGGACTGGGCAGCCTCGACTGTGGGCGGCTCGCCCGGACGCAGCTTGCGGTAGATGTCCAGCAGGGCGTCTTCGCGGGTTTCGGTGGCGTCCTTCTCCAGCGTTGCACGCATAGAGTCGTACTGGCCGAACTCCTCGAGGATCTGGCCTTCGGTCCAGCCGAGGGCCTTCAGCAGCACCGTGACCGACTGCTTGCGCTTGCGGTCGAGGCGCACGCCGACCTGGTCGCGCTTGTCGATCTCGAGCTCGAACCAGGCGCCGCGGGACGGAATGATCTTTGCGGTAAAGATGTCCTTGTCGCTGGTCTTGTCAGCGGCGCGCTCAAAGTAGGCGCCCGGGGAACGGACCAGCTGGGAAACGACGACACGCTCGGTGCCGTTGACGACGAAGGTGCCCTTCTCGGTCATCAGCGGGAAGTCACCCATGAACACGGTCTGCTGCTTGATTTCGCCCGTGTTGTTGTTCATGAATTCGGCCTTGACGTACAGCGGTGCCGAGTACGTAGCGTCCCGGTCCTTGCATTCAGCCATGGTGTACTTCGGATCAGCGAACTCCGGATCGGAGAAGCTCAGGGACATGGTGCCCTGGAAGTCCTCAATCGGGGAGATCTCTTCGAAGATGTCGGAAAGACCGGAGGTGGTGGCGACGCTCAGGTCGCCTTCTTCGACGGCCTTCGCAACGCGGGCCTGCCAGCGTTCATTTCCGACCAGCCAGTCGAAGCTGTCCGTCTGCAGGGCAAGCAGATTCGGAACGTCAAGAGGTTCGTGAATCTTTGCGAATGAGAGCCGGCGAGTCGCACCATCGGTGCTTGCCGTATTAGCGGTTTCGTTATTAGAGGTGCTCGAGGCGACCAAGAGGGATCCTTCCACAGACCTTCAGGCGTTTTCAGATCTCCCCCGCTTTTCACCCTGCGAAGTGACTCCGCAGTGCTACCATCCGGTTCCGCTATATGACCCGGAACCTGGTTCTGCCCATGCTGGTGACGTTGTTCACGGCACATTGATGGAACAGCTAACAGGCTAAGCCCACCGCTATATGAAGGCTGAAGGTAAACAGGGAAGACGCAAATATCTACGATACGGCAAAACTCCACGCGTGTCTACCCCACTTGCCAGCAGAAT
Organism: Arthrobacter globiformis; assembly: GCF_030817195.1. Lineage (NCBI taxonomy): Bacteria > Bacillati > Actinomycetota > Actinomycetes > Micrococcales > Micrococcaceae > Arthrobacter > Arthrobacter globiformis. The sequence goes on from NZ_JAUSYZ010000001.1 coordinate 4,161,670, forward strand.
GCAAGCACCGTTGCCACGGGCACCTAACCGGAATGCACCCCGCCTTCCCAGCGTTGAATGGATAGGTGACCGGGCTCACGATACCCTTAGGCCAACCATCGACCAAAAGATCGGAAGAGAACATCCATGAGCAATTCCGTGGACAACAGCGACGTTGTCATCCTGTCCGGCGCGCGCACCCCGCAGGGCCGGCTGAACGGGCAACTGGCGAGCTTCACCGCCGTCGAACTCGGGGCGCACGCGATCAAGGGGGCCCTTGCGGCGAGCGGGGTGGACGCCGGCCAGGTGGACGCCGTCATCATGGGCCAGGTCCTGCAGGCCGGGGCCGGGCAGAACCCGGCCCGCCAGAGCGCCATCGGCGCGGGCATCGGCTGGAACGTCCCCACCGTGACCATTAATAAGGTCTGTCTCTCCGGGCTTACCGCGGTGATCGACGCGGCGCGGATGATCCGTGCCGGCGACGCCACCGTCGTCGTCGCCGGCGGACAGGAGTCGATGACGCGGGCGCCCCACGTCCTCCCCGGCTCCCGCCAGGGCTGGAACTACGGCACCGTCCAGGCGCTGGATGTTGCCGCCCACGACGGCCTGACCGACGCGTTCGACGGCCATTCGATGGGCCTGTCCACCGAATCCAAGAACCTGACGCTGGGCATTGACCGGACCGCGCAGGACACCGTGGCCGCCAACTCACACCAGCGCGCCGCGATCGCCTCGAAGAACGGCGTCTTCGACGACGAGATCTCCCCGATCAGCGTCAAGCAGCGCAAGGGTGATCCGGTGGTGGTTTCCACCGACGAGGGCGTCCGGCCGGACACCACCGTCGAGTCCCTGGCCGGCCTGCGGGCAGCCTTCGTCACCGACGGCACCATCACGGCCGGCAACTCCTCTCCCCTGTCCGACGGCGCCTCCGCCCTGGTCCTGACTTCGCGCAAGTTCGCGGAGGAAAACGGCCTGGAGTACCTGGCCGTTGTGGGCAAGCCCGGGCAGGTGGCCGGGCCGGACAACTCCCTCCACTCCCAGCCCTCCAACGCCATCCGGAACGCGCTGGACCGGGCCGGCTGGAGTACCGCGGACCTGGACTTCATCGAGATCAACGAAGCGTTCGGTTCGGTGGCCGTGCAGTCACTCAAGGATCTGGACTACCCGCTGGAGCAATGCAACATCCATGGCGGTGCCATCGCGCTGGGCCACCCGATCGGCGCGTCGGGTGCTCGTCTGGCACTCCACGCGGCGCATGAACTGAAGCGGCGCGGCCAGGGCAAGGCGGCGGTCTCGCTCTGCGGAGGCGGCGGCCAGGGTGAGGCCCTCCTGCTGTTCCGCGACTGATGAACGGCGTTCCGCCGTCGGGCCCTAACGGGACCGACGGCGGCCGGAACGGCAGGGAGCGATTCCTTGCCGACGCCGCGGCGCGCGGCCTGGACGTCCAGCTCGTCGAACGGCTGGCGGCCCACAGCCTCGAGGAGGCGGCCGCGATCCTTGGCATCAGCCCGGCGGACATCGTGAAGTCCCTCGTGGTGAAGCACAAGGACGGCAGCTTCCTCTTCGTCCTCATCCCGGGCGACCGCCAGATCTCCTGGCCCAAGCTGCGCAGCCTGGTGGGCGTCAACAAGCTCTCGCTCCCGGCCGCGGACGTGGCGCTGGAGGCCACCGGCTATGAGCGCGGCACCATCACGCCGCTCGGCAGCACCACGGCATGGCCTGTCTACGCGGACCGGACCATCGCCGGCAGGAGGATATCCATGGGCGCGGGCCAGCACGGCTACAGCGCATTCGTGGACGCCGACGCCCTGGTCTCGGCCCTCGGCGCGGTGCTCGCGGACATCAGCGAACCCAACTAAGTAGCACATGAGGGCCTTCTCAGCGCTGGGAACGCCCTCAACTGCTACCTGTTGGGAGGCTAGGGTGCGGGTGGGGTTAAAACGCAGGAATCCCCGCCCACCGGAGTGGACGGGGATTCCTGGACAAGCAGTGTTACTTGAGGGTAACGGTGGCGCCAGCTTCTTCGAGCTGAGCCTTTGCCTTCTCGGCAGCTTCCTTGGTGGCGCCTTCGAGAACAGCCTTGGGAGCGCTGTCAACCAGGTCCTTGGCTTCCTTGAGGCCGAGGGAGGTGATGGCGCGAACTTCCTTGATCACTGCGATCTTCTTGTCGCCAGCAGCTTCGAGGATGACGTCGAAGTCGGTCTTCTCTTCGACTTCCTCAGCGGCAGCGCCACCGGCGGGGCCGGCAACCGCAACAGCAGCAGCGGTAACTTCGAAGGTCTCTTCGAAGAGCTTGACGAACTCGGAGAGCTCGATGATGGTCAGTTCCTTGAAAGCTTCAATGAGCTCTTCGTTGCTGAGCTTCGCCATGGTGTGGCGTCCTTCCTATAAAGGTGGCCGGGGGCTGAATGCCTTCCGTTCCACCGGAGTCTTTTTGGGAGAGAGTTAGTTCTCTTCGGCAGCGGCTTCGGCCGGAGCCTCAGCTGCTGCTTCTGCGGCCGGAGCTTCTTCAGCGGCGGGAGCTTCGGCTTCAGCCGGAGCACCGTTCTCTTCTTCAAGCTTGAGGCGCAGTGCGTCGATGATGCGTGCAGCAGCGGCAGCAGGGGCCTTGAGGATGCCTGCAACCTTGGCGAGCTGCAGCTCGCGGGACTCGAGTGCTGCCAGGGCAGCAACTTCGCTGGCGTTCAGTGCCTTGCCCTCGAAGTAACCGGTCTTGATGACCAGCTGCTTGTTGGCCTTGGCAAAATCCGTCAGGCTCTTGGCAGCTGCAACTGCGTCACCCTTGATGAACGCGATTGCAGTGGGGCCGGCGAGCTGGCCGTCGAATGCTTCGACACCAGCTTCCTTGGCTGCAATGGCGGTCAGGGTGTTCTTGACGACCGCGAACTTGGTGTCCTGGCCGAGAGAAACACGCAGCTGCTTGAGCTGTGCAACGGTGAGCCCACGGTATTCGGTCAGGACAGCGGCGTTCGATTCCTTGAAATCGTTAGTGATCTCAGCTACTGCTGAAACCTTGGTAGGCGTTGCCATAACCCTCCTTCCGGGGATAGTGCCGGTATTCCGGGTCCCCGCTCAGGTGAGCTAAAACTAAAAACGCCCCGCGCAGATGCACGGGGCTTGGCTCAACGCTGTTCAGCGGAGCTTTGCTTCGTTCACCTGCGCCGGCCGCCCTATGTTCAGGGTCCTTCGTCCGGAAACCCACTAGCCCTTTCGCACACAACTGCAGAGTTGAGCTGAGCTCGAAAGAGTGGGATTCCAACAACCGACGGTCTTTGGTAGTTCAAGCTTACGGGAGGGTTCTGCGGATAACCAAATCGGGCTAGCTTCTGCTGGGTCCCAGGTCCGGCAGTTCCTTCTGCCAGATCCCGGTGACTCCCGCCGTCGTGAACCCGAGCTGGCGGTTGACGGTGAGCAGGTACCGGTTTTCCGGTGCATTCCACGTGTAGATCACCCGCGCATCGGGGAACTGTTCGGTAAGGCGCTCCATGTTGGCCACCTTGATGAGCAGGCCGAGCTTGTTGCCGCGGTGCGCCTGCAGCACCACCGTGTCGTCCTGGAAGACGACGTCCTGCCGCTGCGCCAGGACGCTGATAGTGGTCAGCCCCACGAGCGTCTCCGTGGCGATATGTTCGACGGCGGTCACCACCGTGCGCCGTCCCTGGGAGATGGTGACTTCCTCGGCTTCACGCAGGATCCTGGCGTCGACAACCATGCTGTCGTCGTCCGCCGGCCCGGCGTCACCGCCGGCCTGGTTTTCGAGCGCAGCGACCGCTTCCAGCCAGCGCTCCGGGCAGCGGTCGGTCCAGTGGTGCAGGCGGTAGCGGCCGTTGTTGGCCTCCTGCGCCTCCGCCTCTAGCTCGGCCACAAGCTTGCTGTCCAGCGGCAGCGCGCACGAGCTGAACTGTTCAATGTGCTGCAGCGTATACCCTGTGCGCTGGGCGAAATCCACCTCGCGGCTGCCCAGCGGCACATACCCCTGGCCCGATCCGGGCACCAGCTGCTCGGGCGCGAATTCGTGCAGGGAGGCGCCGGGGTGGTTGGTGTCCACCAGGATCATGGTGCGGCCCTCCTCCCGGGCGAAGTGCTCGGCGGCCTCCAGCAGCTGCCTGCCCACGCCCTGGCGCTGGTATTCGGGCAGGATGTCCAGCGTAAATTCGGCAAGGTCCAGGTTGTCAGTGAGGGGAAGGGCGATGTCTACGGTGCCCACGATCTCGTCGCCGATCTTCGCCACGAGAATCACCTGGCGCTCGTACGGGTCGTCCAGTTCGAGAAGCTTTTCCAACGGCGTGTAGGCGAGGTCGTCACTGCCCCAGGTATCCATGCGGACCTTGCGCCCCACCTCCACTGCGGCGAGGAAGTCCGCTGCGTCGGCAGCGTCCACGGAGTCAGGAATCCACAGCCGCTCGATCCGCACCTCTATTGCCATCATCCCCAGCCGTTTCCGCCGCTTGCCCTGAAGGCAGCGGGCTTGAGTCCATGCGGTGTATCCGTCGCCAGCATATGCCGGTTAACGCCGGCGCTGCCACTCGCCGTCATACCCTGCCGCGCGGAAGCCCAGGGCTACATTGATGGCCAGCATATGGTCATTCTCCGCGGCATTGAATGTCAGGACCCGTTCCACCTCGGGATGGTCCTTCTGCAGGCGCCGGAGGTTGAGCACCTTGACCAGCATCCCCAGCCGGTGCCCGCGGTGTGCCTGGGCCACGAGCGTGTCGTCCTGCTCTGCCAACCACGGTTTTTCGTCCGAGTGCTGCAGCACCGAGTAGGCGGCCAGCTCGCCGCTCGACTTGTGCCGGGCCACTGCCACCAGCGACTCCAGGCCCGTCCGCTTCCACTCATCCTCGACGTGCCGGACGCGCGGGGCGTCCCACACTTCGGCGTCGTAGTGCAGCGCCCCTGCCGGGGTGTCCGTGCTCATTTTGGACATGAGCACTGCATCTCTTCGACGTACTCATCCGGACAGCGGTCGGTCCAGCCGAGAATCTCGTACTGGTCCCCCGCGATGCGCGCTGCCTCGCCTTCCAGCGCGTCAAGGACACCGTCCGACGGCGGCATGTCCAGTGCGCTGAAACGCGTCACCTGCTCGAGCGTGTAACCGGCCGCCGCGGCGAACCGTACGCCGCGGGCCGCGGCCGGGACCCCGCCCGTCCCCGTTCCGGGCCGGAGGATTCCCGGCCCGTCAGGATCGAACCCGGGCGCGTGCTCGGTGAAGGATTGCAGGGTGCTGCGGCCGTTCTCCCCTGCCACCGCCTCTGCGTGCCGCAGCAGAGCCTGGCCGATGCCGCGACCGCTGTACCCGTCGAGGACGTCCACCCTGAGGAACGCATCCTGGAGGTTCTCCCTTTGGGTAAGCCGCACCCAGGACCTTGCCACCATGCGGCCGTCCAGCCGTACGAAGAAGAGCCGCAGCTTCTCGTAGTCGTCGTCGCGCCACGCCTCCAGCCTGGCCCTGCGGGGCGTTGCCCGGTCCAGGTTGCCCCAGGTCTCCAGCACCAGGGCGTCGCTGAGGTCGCTGAATTCGAGGAAGTCTGTGGCGTCGGGCGCGTCAAGCGACGCAGGCAGGACCAGCGGCTCGATCCGGTAGGAGGGCGTCGTCACCGGATCAGCCTAGCCGCAACGCCCCGAGTCCAACAGAGCGAGCCGACGCGCCTGACGGGAGTCCCGCCGTCGTACTTCAGGGGTAACGAAAAGGGCCGCAGCAATGCAAAAGGACCGCCCGGCACATGCCGGACGGTCCTTTTGCTGCTGGCCGGATATCCGGCCGCAGGTTCGCGAGGGTTACGCCTCGATGAGAACCTTGGTGACGTTGGGGTCAACGGAGATGCCGGGACCGAACGTGGTGGCAACCGTTGCCTTCTGGATGTAGCGGCCCTTGGAAGCGGACGGCTTCAGGCGGAGCACCTCTTCGAGGGCAGCGGCGTAGTTCTCGGCCAGCTTGGTGGCGTCAAACGAAACCTTGCCGATGATGAAGTGCAGGTTGGAGTGCTTGTCGACGCGGAAGTCGATCTTGCCGCCCTTGATGTCGTTGACAGCCTTGGTGACATCGGGGGTGACGGTGCCGGTCTTCGGGTTCGGCATCAGGTTACGCGGACCCAGGACCTTACCGAGGCGGCCAACCTTGCCCATGAGGTCAGGGGTGGCAACGGCTGCGTCGAAGTCAGTCCAACCGCCGGCGATCTTTTCGATCAGGTCGTCCGAACCAACGAAGTCGGCGCCGGCAGCGATTGCTGCTTCAGCCTTCTCGCCCGTGGCGAACACGAGGACGCGGGCGGTCTTACCGGTGCCGTGCGGCAGGTTGACGGTGCCGCGGACCATCTGGTCCGCCTTGCGGGGGTCAACGCCCAGGCGGAAGGCGACCTCAACGGTGGCGTCGAACTTGGACGGGTTGGTGTCCTTGGCGAGCGTCACTGCCTCGAACGGCGCGTAGAACTTCTCCGCGTCGATCTTGGCTGCGGCTGCCTCGTATGCTTTGCTGCGCTTTGCCATGCTGCTTATTTCTCCTTGTGCAGTTGTGGTCTGCGGACCGCGCTGGGCCCTGCCACAGCCGCGAGTCCGACTGTTCTTATCCGTGCGGACTTGCGGCATTTCAATGTTTCAGTGGTGCCGGTTTCCCGGCGGTGCTGCCCGGCGTCGTTCCCGGTTTCCCGGATCCGGCGCCGCATCAGCGGGGAATTAACCCTCGACGGTGATGCCCATGGAGCGGGCGGTGCCGGCGATGATCTTCGCTGCGCCTTCGAGGCTGGTGGCGTTGAGGTCTTCCATCTTGGTGGAAGCGATCTCGTTGACCTGGGCCTGGGTCAGCTTGGCAACCTTGACGGTGTGCGGGGTAGCCGAACCCTTGGCGACGCCTGCAGCCTTCTTGATGAGCTCTGCAGCCGGCGGGGTCTTGGTGATGAACGTGAACGAACGGTCTTCGTAGACGGTGATTTCAACCGGAATAACGTTGCCGCGCTGGGCTTCCGTCGCGGCGTTGTACGCCTTGCAGAATTCCATGATGTTGACACCGTGCTGGCCAAGCGCAGGACCGATCGGCGGGGCCGGGTTAGCGGCACCTGCCTGGATCTGCAGCTTGATGAGGCCGGTGACCTTCTTCTTGGGAGCCAATGTAGGGTCCTTCTCTCAAATGCGTCCTGGGACACAGGAGCGTGCCTCAGGTGGTTGACCGCCATGGCGAGGCGGTCGGCCGTTCCGGAACTGCTAAAGCGGGCCGCTCCGGAGCGAAATCTGGGGTGATCAGCTAGATCTTGGTGACCTGGTTGAAGGCCAGCGTGACCGGGGTCTCGCGTTCGAAGATGGACACCAGAACCACGAGGGTCTGGGAATCCACCTTGATCTCGGAGATCGTGGCGGGCAGGGTCTCGAACGGGCCCTCCTTGACGATGACCGATTCGCCGACCTCGAAGTCGACATTCACCGGAGCGGCAGCCTGCTTGGTGGGCTTGCCCTTCTCGGCCTGTTCCTCTTCGAAGACCGGGGCCAGCATGGAGAAGACCTCGTCGAGGCGCAGCGGCACGGGGTTGTGGGCGTTGCCCACGAAGCCGGTGACACCCGGGGTGTGGCGGACGGCGCCCCACGAGGCGTCGGTCAGGTCCATGCGGACCAGCACGTAGCCGGGGATGCGGACGCGGTTGATGACCTTACGCTGAGCGTTCTTGATCTCAACGACTTCCTCCATCGGAACCTGGATTTCGAAGATGTAATCTTCCATGTCCAGGGTCTGGATGCGGGTCTCAAGGTTGGCCTTGACGCGGTTTTCGTAGCCGGCGTAGGAGTGGATGACGTACCAGTCACCCTCCTGGCGGCGCAGCTTGGACTTGAACTCTTCGGCCGGGTCGGTGGCCTGGGCGGCGGCAGCGGCCAGGACGTCGGTCCCTTCGGCGCCTTCCTCGGCGTCCTCTCTCCGGTCACGTCGTCGGCGTCGTCAGCGTCGGTCTCGTCGTCGGCGTCGGTCTCAGCGTCGTCTTCAAAATCGGCGTCGCCTTCGGAATCGGGCGCAGCAGACTCAACCTCGGAGCCCTCAGCGGACTCAGCCGCGGGGTTCTGGGTTTCATCCAGCTCAGTCTCAGTTACCTCGAGCTCCTGCTCAGACACTTGGTCTCCTGCTTCCTCATTGCCTAATTGCCTATTTAAATGGCTCAATTCCGCACACCCCGCAGCTCCTTGCCGAAATCCGGCCGGGGAGCCCACGCAGTCTGCGGACCGATCGCCTTAGCTGTCCGTGGCGCCTGTACCGCTGAAGACCCAGCTCACCGCGCTGCCGAACGCCAGGTCCAGCAGAGTGACGATCACCATCATGATGACTACGAATACGAGCACCACGAGCGTGTAGTTGATCAGTTCCTTGCGGGTGGGGGCAACGACCTTCTTCAGTTCGCCAATGACCTGGCGGATGAAGAGTGCGATGCGAGCGAAGAAGCCAGCCTTGGCGGCCTTCTTTGCGGGGCGGCCCTTGGAGCTGCTTGCAGCTGTTTCGGTCACCTGTTCCTCACTCATCCTCGCAAGTCGGATTACCCGGCTCTGAACTGAACCTTTGATTGCTGCGCTTGCTCCGGCTTTTCGCCGGAACAGCCTGCGCAGGGCAGACAGGACTCGAACCTGCAACCTGCGGTTTTGGAGACCGCTGCGCTACCAATTGCGCCACTACCCTATGGATCAAAAACCGATGAGGCCGCACTTTCCCCAAGGCCATCTGGGGCGCACGTCATCATCCGTGTTTCAACACCGGAGAACTAGTCTACGCAACAACTGCGCTTACGTCGAACCAGCCTCATTTCGGACCGTTTTCAGCTTCTGGATCCGCGCTGCACCGCAGTCACAAATCCGTGTTCCACCTCGAACGATCCGGTGAACAGCATAGAGTAGATTTCGTCGAAATCCACCATTCAGCTCACCAGCTGCAAGCGAAGAACGGACCTGCCATGTCTTCCGCCCGCGTTTCCCAACGCATTTCCGCCATTGCCGAATCCGCCACCCTGGCTGTCGACGCCAAGGCCAAGGCGCTGAAGGCGGCCGGCCGGCCGGTGATTGGCTTCGGTGCAGGCGAGCCCGACTTCCCCACCCCGGACTACATCGTCCAGGCCGCCATCGACGCCGCCAGCCAGCCGAAGTATCACCGCTACTCCCCCGCTGCCGGCCTGCCCGAGCTGAAGAAGGCTATTGCCGAGAAGACGTTCCGGGACTCCGGCTACAAGGCCGACCCGTCCCAAGTGCTGGTCACGAACGGCGGCAAGCAGGCCGTCTACAACACGTTCGCCACGCTCGTGGATCCGGGCGACGAAGTGATCGTGCCCACGCCGTTCTGGACCACCTACCCCGAGGCCATCCGTCTCGCCGGCGGCGTCCCGGTGGAGGTCTTTGCCGGCCCGGAGCAGGACTACCTGGTGACCGTGGAGCAGCTCGAAGCGGCCGTCACGGACCGCACGAAGATCCTGCTGTTCGTGTCGCCGTCGAACCCCACCGGCTCCGTCTACTCGCCCGAGCAGGTCGCCGAAATCGGCAAGTGGGCTGCCGCCAAGGGTCTGTGGGTTGTCACCGACGAGATCTACGAGCACCTGACGTACGACGGTGTGCCCTTCACCTCTATCGCCACCGCCGCCCCCGAACTGGGTGACAAGGTAGTGATCCTGAACGGTGTTGCCAAGACCTATGCGATGACCGGCTGGCGTGTGGGCTGGATGATCGGACCCGCCGACGTCATCAAGGCCGCCACCAACCTGCAGTCGCACGCCACGTCCAACGTGTCCAACATCCCGCAGATCGCCGCCCTGGCAGCAGTCTCCGGTCCGCTCACCGCGGTGGACGAGATGAAGGTCGCCTTCGACCGCCGCCGGAAGGCCATCGTGGATGGGCTCAACGCAATCGAGGGCGTTGAATGCCCGACGCCGAAGGGTGCCTTTTACGTGTACGCGGACGTCCGCGCGCTGCTGGGTAAGGAATTCCCGACGGCGAACGGTACGGTCCGCCCGGAGACCTCGGCCGCGCTTGCCGCGCTGATCCTGGACGAGGTGGAGGTCGCCGTGGTTCCCGGTGAGGCCTTCGGCCCGTCCGGCTTCCTGCGCCTGTCCTACGCCCTGGGCGATGAAGACCTCGCCACCGGCGTCGGCCGCCTCCAGGACTTCCTCGGCAAGGCGCAGTAACCCCAGACGCTTCCTCACGTCCTGCAGGAAAACCACGGACCCTCCCTCAGATCCTGCAGAAAAAACCCAAACGCTTCCGCACCGAAAAAAGTGCGGAAGCGTTTGGCCTTTAATCGAGGACGTGACGGGCGTGATCGGAAGGTTGCCAGGTTTCTTCTGGGGGAACCCCACCTGGCCACTCTGGCCGGGAGCAACAGCCACACCGACTCCCGAATCCGTGCGAGGACGGTGAAGACTAAGGCCGCCTACGTGGCTGCCGGTGGCAATCCAGAGGGAACCAGCGACCTGTTGTTCGGCCAAGTGATCGGCGAGACCATGCCTGACGGCCCCTGGAAGTGGCCCACTCCCAGCGGCAGCAGTGAGTAACCGGCCGGACGTGAGGAAGCGTTTGGGAGACGGCGACGGGAACTGAGGAAGCGTTCGGGAGAAGGCGACAGGAACTGAGGAAGCGTTTGGGAGACGGCGACGGGAACTGAGGAAGCGTTGGGGCCTAGAGGAGGCGGCGCTCTGCGGCCCACTTGGTCAGTTCGTGGCGGCTGGACAACTGCAGCTTCCGGAGCACGGCCGAGACATGGGTTTCCACGGTCTTGATCGAGATGAACAGCTCCTTGGCCACCTCCTTGTAGCTGTAACCCCGGGCGATCAGCCGCATCACCTCGAGTTCCCTGGCTGAGAGTTTGTCCAGTTCATCGTCGGCGATGTCTGCCGGGGCGGTGCCGAAGGCGTCCAGGACAAAGCCTGCCAGGCGTGGGGAGAATACGGCGTCGCCACCGGCAACCCGGAACACGGCGTCGGTGATCTCCGCGCCGGAAATCGTCTTCGTAACATAGCCGCGGGCACCGGCCCGGATGACGGCCACGACGTCTTCGGCCGCATCGGAGACACTAAGGGCAAGGAAACGCGTGGTTCCCAGGAGCGCCGCGGACCCTGTGATGACTTCCCGCCCGCCCCCGCCGCGGCCGCCGGGCAGGTGCACATCCAACAGCACGACGTCGGGCCGTGCTGCGGCAATAACCTCGATGGCCTGTTCCACGGTGCCGGCCTCGCCGACCACCACCACGCTCGGGTCGAGGTCAGCCTTGAGGCCGGACCGGAAAATCCCGTGGTCATCCACGATCACAACCCGCACGGTTCTTCCCGCCGCGGCTGCCCCTGCTGGTGTACTCATGATTTTTCTTCCCCGTTGTCCGCGACGTCCGCAGGCAGCCTGAGGCGCACCTCTGTGCCGTCGGGTCCGCTGTTGATTGCGGCGTTGCCGCCGTGCCGTTTCATCCGGCCAATGATTGATTCCCGCACGCCCAGCCTGTCGTGCGGGACTGCGCTCAGTTCGAAGCCCGGGCCGCGGTCCTTGACGAAGACTTCCGCGCCGCCGCGGGACACCTCCAGATAGACAGAGACGGGACCGCCGCCGTGGCGGGCAGCGTTCAGCATGGCCTCGCGGCTGGCCTGGACCAGCGCCTCATGGCGCTCGGTCATCTCCGTGTCGCCCACGGTCACGACGTCGACGGCGTTTCCGAGCCCGTCCTCCACCTCCGCAGCGGCGGCCTTGATCCGGTCCGAGAGCTGGCCGGCATCTCGGGCTGGGTCTTTGAAGAGCCAGCCCCGCAGCTCGCGCTCCTGCGCCCTCGCCAGGCGGACGACGTCGTGCTCGTTGCCGGCACGGCGCTGGATCAGGGCAAGGGTCTGGAGCACGGAGTCGTGCAGGTGGGCGGCGATCTCGGCCCGCTCCGTCTCCCGCACGCGGCCGGCCCGTTCTGTCTCCAGGTCGCGCCAGAACTTCAGGCCCCAGGGCAGCAGCACCAGCGCCACGCCGCCCAGCACAGCCACGGACGCGAGCAGCGCGAGCCAGGTCTGCTGCCATGACCCCGACCCGGAGACCATGACCAGAACCCCGGCTACCACCAGCGCGAGGCCCGCTGCCAGCCGCGCCCATCCACCGGCCTGGTCCGCCTTGGTTTTATCGACGAGCCCGGCCCGGCGGGTTTCATCCAGTTGCATCCAAGCAATGGCCGCGCCGCCGAGTATGGCCGCCGCCGGGATCAGTGTGCCCAGGGGCACTTCCACGCCCAGCAGCCTGGCGATCAGGATCGCGGCGACGAGCAGGAGCCCGGCGCCCAGCAGGATCTCCTTGCCGTAGCGCATGCCCCGGATCCGGAACCATGTGCCGCCGGGAGCGGCGGCAGTCGCGGGGGGCCGGGAATCGGTGCCGGCGTCGTACTCCCCCGCGGGCGGGGGGACGGCGGAGAACGAAGGAACAGGGCCCGGGAAAGGACCAGAGCCCGGGAAAGGGGCGGGGGCCGGGCCGGACTGGAGGCTCACCGGGGGAAGGCTCACGGCGGGGGCAATGGGCGACGCCGGACGGCGGGCATTGCGCTTGGCGTTCTCGTCCGCGGTGGGAACCATGATCCACAGCCATGCGTAGAACGCGAGCCCTGCGCCCCCGGCGAAAGCAGCCACCACCATGCCGATCCGGACCATGCGCACCGGCCAGCCAAGATGAACCGCCAGGCCGGAGCAGACGCCGGCGATCAGGCGGTCGCTGCTGCGGACCAGAGGCGGGCGGACAGGAGCTGCGGTCATGCATCAATCCAAACACGGATCAGGGTTCCCGGGTCCCGTTGTGAGGGTGAACCCGGGGTAAGTCAGGGACAGCTCAGGGTGTTCCCCAATAGAGGACTGACCAGCACAAACGGCAGTATCGAAGTATGAACTCGCAGAACCCCAACCCCAATGAAGGCCAGCAGCCGGGCACCCCGTCCGAGGGCAGCACCGGCCAGGATCCGGAGCACCCCGTCGGACCGGACAACACAGAACCGGCCACCCACACGGAACCGGAAAACACCGGGCCGGCAAAACCCACGGAACCGGCAAACACAGCGCCAACGAACCACACAGAGCCGGAAAACCCCACTGAACCGCTGTTCCCGCCACCCGCACACCGCGCTCCCGCGTATTCAGCTCCCGGTTACGGCCGGCCCGCCCAGCCGCTGAACTTCTTCGGCTGGATCCGTAGCCACGGCGTACACCGGGGACGCGACCGCTGGATCGGCGGCGTCTCGGGCGGCATCGCGGAACGGATGGGCATCGATCCACTGATCGTGCGCGGCATTTTCATCGTGCTGACGCTGTTCGCAGGAATCGGCGTCCTCCTATACGGCCTCGGCTGGGCCCTGCTGCCCGAGCCCGACGGCCGGATTCACACTCAGGAGGCGGGCACCGGCCGCTGGAGCACCGGTATGACGGGCGCGCTCATCACCTCGATCGTCGGCCTCACCGGCATGGGCGGCGGGTTCTGGGGGTGGGGCCACGACGGCTTCGGCTTCTTCTGGGCCCTGTTCTGGATCGGCGGCGTCATCTACCTCATCTACTTCCTGACGCAGCGCAACAAGAACCGCACCGGTGCAACGGTGAACGGCACCACCGGGGGCGGGACGCCCTACGGCTACGCAACCCCCGGCAACGCACCAGCGAATGCCGCCGCGGGATCCGCCACATCACCGTTCACGGCGTCATCCTTCGCTGCCGGCAGCCATGGGCCAACCCAGCCCTACACGGTACCGCCGACTCCGGACGCCATCCCGTCCTACGGCGTCAATGAACCGTACGGCTCCGCAACCCCCACAGGCCCCTACAGCGGCGGCCTTCCGCCGCGCCGGCCCGCTCCGGTCCCTTCCCCGGTCCCGGCGCCCAAGCCGAGGCCGAGCGGCCCGGGCGCGCCGGCCGTAGCCATCACCGCCGGACTGGCGCTGCTGGCGGGCGGCACGCTCAAAGCGCTCGACGCCGGCAACCTGATTGATCTCGGCGAGTCGGCCAACGCCGTGGTCTGGGCAGCCGGTGCAGCGGTCCTTGGGCTAGGCATCCTGCTGGCCGGGATGCGCGGCAGGACCTCGGGCGTCCTCGGGTTCTTTGCCGTGGTGGCGCTCATCGTGGGTGGCATCTTCAGCGCCGTGCCCAACGGTGACCGGTTCCGCTTCCAGAATGCGGACTGGAATCCCGTCACCATCGAGCAGGCCCGCCAGGGCTTCCAGATCACCGGAGGCCGCGGAACTGTCGACCTGACCGGCCTGAACCTGAACCCGCCGCTGGGCACCGACGTCGTGATCCCCCTGGACGCCACAGCCAGCAACGTGACGGTCATCATTCCGCGCAGCGTGCCGGTGGATGTCCGCGCCGACATGACCCTGGGCAACCTGAACGAGGGCACAGACAGTCGGAGCGGCATCACGTCCCGGCAAAGCAGCTACAACTCGGACAAGCCCGGCGCCAAGCTGATTCTCCAGATCGACGGCACCGTGAGCAACATCGCCATCCAGGAAGGAAACTGACATGAGCAGTTTTGATCCGGCACCGGACACCAACCCTGTGCCCAAACCGTCCACCGGGGCCCCGGACGAAACCGCCGAAGCGCCGGCCCGCGTAGGCACCATCGTCTGGGGGCTGGTGGTCGTCGCCCTGGCCGTGCTGATCGTCATCTCCCAGCTGGGGATCGTGGTCCTGAACGGGACATATGTGCTGATCGGCCTGATGATCGGGGCCGGGGCCGCCCTGGTGGTCGGCGGGCTGCTCTCAGCACGGAAACGTGACAACAGCGCAACAAACGGGAAGTCTTAAGCCATGGAAAAGTTCTACAGCATTGTCAGGGGCCTTGGCCTGAAGCGCGGACCGCAGCGCTGGTTGGGCGGTGTGTGCGGCGGTATAGCCGAGAAACTGAACGTGGATGTGGCATTCGTCCGGATCGGCTTCCTCCTCTTCTGCCTGCTGCCCGGACCGGCCATCGTGTTCTACCTCGCGGCGTGGCTGATCCTGCCGGACCAGAACAACACGATTCCCCTTGAATCCTTCCTCGAAAAGCGCGGCACGGGCCGATAGTGACCGCCCCGGGCCGGCAGCCGCCGTCGTCCGTCATGCAGTGCCCCCGTTCCCGCCGGAACGGGGCACTCTGCTGTCCCGCACCATGCCGGCCCTGGCGTCCGGGGTTCCCGGCCATGTAACCGTTTGTGTCCTACCCCACACTCCCCACTAGAATCTCTAATTGAGCTCAGCGTGGCGCTCTGCCCGTAAAACCTTCGAACCAGGATTTGAGCCAAGAAAATGAAAATCGGAATCCTCACCAGCGGCGGCGACTGCCCCGGACTGAACGCGGTTATCCGCGGCGCCGTCCTCAAAGGCATTGCCATCCATGGCCACGAATTCGTGGGGTTCCTCGACGGTTGGCGCGGGGTGGTGGAGGGTGACGTCATCCCCATTCCGCGTACGCTTGTCCGCGGTATTGCCAAGCAGGGCGGCACCATCCTGGGAACGTCGCGGACCAACCCGTTCGAGAACGGCGGCGGACCCGACGTCATTAAGGCCCACTTGGAGCGGCTGGGGATCGACGCCATCATCGCAATCGGCGGCGAAGGAACCCTCGCGGCCGCCAAGCGCCTCACTGACGCCGGCCTGAAGATCGTCGGCGTTCCCAAGACGGTTGACAACGACCTCGACGCCACGGACTACACCTTCGGCTTCGATACGGCCGTGCAGATCGCCACCGAGGCAATCGACCGGCTGCGGACCACCGGCGAGTCCCACCACCGCTGCATGATCGCCGAGGTCATGGGCCGCCACGTCGGCTGGATCGCCCTGCACGCTGGCATGGCCTCCGGCGCCCATGCCATTCTGATTCCGGAGCAGAAGACCAGCATCGAGCAGATCACTAAATGGGTGACCGAGGCCCATGACCGTGGCCGTGCCCCGCTCGTCGTTGTGGCCGAAGGGTTCGTGCCGGAGCACATGGAATCGCCCCACTCCGAACGCGGCCTGGACACCTTCGGCCGTCCCCGGCTGGGCGGCATCGCCGACCAGCTGGCACCGGAGATCGAAGCCCGGACCGGCATCGAGACCCGCGCCACCATCCTGGGCCATATCCAACGCGGCGGCGTTCCCTCCGCTTTCGACCGCGTGCTGGCCACCCGCCTGGGCATGGCCGCCGTCGATTCCGTGGTCGAGGGCCGCTGGGGCACCATGGTCTCGCTCAACGGCACCGACATTGACCACGTTGGCTTCGAAGCCGCGCTGGGCAAGCTGAAGGTCGTTCCGCAGCACCGCTACGACGAGGCCGCGGTCCTCTTCGGCTAAGCCCGCTCCCCCGGCTGGCTTCTCTCGGCGCCAACGAACAGCGCGAACGTACAGTTGTGGCCCCTGATTCTCCGGAGTCAGGGGCCACAACTGTCCGTTCGCGCCTGAGGGGCGGCAGGGATCGGTAGGCTGGGATCATGAGTCTTGACCCCGGATCCGTCGCCATCATCCAGCTTGCCTGGGCGCGCCGCCTGGGGCTCGACGACGGCGCTTTCGCCCGCGCCCTGGAAACCGGCGAGCGGATCACCAGGGTTGACGACTCCGCGCACTCGGTCGAGTTCGTGCGCCTGTTCGGCAGCTCGGCCCTGGTGGGTCCTGAGTGGGCCCTGGATGCCGCGGCAGGCATTTCGGATGAGGAGATGGCCCAGCATGTCACCCTGCTGACCATCACCCGGACGCACGGGGGCCACGGCCAGGGCTCGGCGGCGCTCTTCTTCGCCGACGACCTGCCGCTGCTGCAGTCCGCGGAGGAGCTGACCGTGTCGCACGGCAACCCGGAGGCCATCGAACTTGAGGGTCTGTGCCCGCCCGATGACGTGAACGAGGTGGGCCTGTCCGACCTCGAGAACCGCTACACCATCATTCACGACGACGAGGGGCAGCGGGTGCCCGTGGCCTGCGGCGCCTACTCGGAATGGGAAGGCATCCTGGCCCACATGGGGGTTCTCGTGGCCCCCGAGTGGCGGCGCCGCGGACTGGGATCGCTCGCGGCCTCGGTGGCCGCCCACGAAGCCCTGGCCTCCGGGCTCACGCTGCAGTGGCGCACCGACGTCAGCAACAAGGGCTCACTGGCGACGGCACGCAGCCTGGGCTTTTCCACCGGCGGCATCCAAACCAGCGTGCTGCTCGGCCAAAAGCGTTAGCGCGTCGCCGCCTCCGCGTCCTGGCCGGCAGCGGGCCGCTGCCCACCCCAGCCCTGGACCGCCTTAGGCCGGGCGAAGAACAGGGCCACCGCGGCGCCGAGCACAATCACTGCCGCAGGCAGCATGATCGACTGGCCCATCGCCGTCGCGAAGCCGTCATGCAGGGCGGGAGGCAACTGGCCGCCGAAGCCACCGGCCTCACCCGTACCGCCGGGCGTCCCGCCGGGTGCCGCCGGAAGTTCCGCCGCAAGCCTGGCCTGCATGAGGACGGCTATGGCGGCACTGCCGAGGACGGCACCGATCTGCCGCGTGGTGTTGTAGACCCCCGCACCCGCCCCTGCCTGCCGCATCGGCAGGTTGCGCGTGGCGGTGGAGCTCAAGGGTGCCCAGATGCCTGCGTTCGCGAAGCCGAGCACAGCGCTGGGCAGCAGGAACAGCCACACAGGAGTGTCCGGATGCATGAGTGCTGAGTTCCAGAACAGCGCCACCGCCATGAGGAGCAGGCCGGTGGACGTGATGTATTTGGGGTTCACCCGGTCAATGATCTTGCCCACCAAGGGCGCCAGCCCGCCGGAAATCAGCGCCATGGGCGCCATCATCAGGGCAGACTGGGTAGGCGTCATGTCCCGCACGATCTGGTAGTAGAAGATGAGCGGCAGGCCAAAAGCCGTGACACTGAATCCCACGGTGGTGATCCCGATGTTCGCCAGCGAGAAGTTGCGGTCCCGGAAGAGCGCCAGCGGAAGCAGCGGCTCACCCTTGTTGGCCGCCTGCCAGCCGACAAAAAGCGCCAGCACCACGATGCCGCTGATGATCAGCCCCCACACTGTCACCGGCCCCGTGATGGTTCCCCAGTCGTACGTCTCGCCTTCCTGGATGCCAAAGACCAAGAGGAAAAGCCCGACGGCGCTGAGCACCACGCCCGGGATGTCGAACCGGTGCGGGTGGGTGGTGAGGGACGGAACGAAGCGCCAGGCAAGGATGAAGCCCACGATCCCGATGGGCACGTTGATGAAGAAGATCCACTCCCAGCCAAGGCCGTCCACGAGCACACCGCCCAGGATGGGGCCGACGAGTGTCGCCACACCGGCGGTGGCACCCCACAGGCCCATGGCGGCGCCGCGCCCGTCCGGCGGGAAGATCCTGGTGATCACGGCCATGGTCTGCGGGGCCATCAGCGCTGCGCCGAGGCCCTGCAGGACGCGGGCGGCGATGAGCACGCCCACGGTGCCGGACAGCCCGCACCACAGCGACGCGAGGGTGAACACCACGAGGCCTGCGAGGTACAGCCGCTTGGGTCCGAACCTGTCGCCGAGCCTGCCGGTGATCAGCAGCGGCACAGCATACGCCAGCAGATAGGCGCTGGTGACCCAGATGACGGCGTTGATGTCCGTACCCAGCCCCTCCATGATCCGCGGGTTGGCCACCGAAACGATCGTCGTGTCGATCAGGATCATGAAGAACCCGATGACGAGGGACCAGAGTGCAGGCCAGGGCCTGCTGACATTCTCCAAAATGCCTAGCCCAGCAATTCCAGGATGTCGTCGCGGGCGAACATCCGGGCGGCGTCACGTGCTGAGGGGGAACCGGCGTCGGGATCTGCTCCCGCGTCAACCAGCGCCCGGACGACGTCCGGGTAGCCCTTGAACACTGCGCCGGCCAGCGGGGTCTGTCCCCGGTCGTTGGCGGCATTGGCGTCGGCGCCGTGGTGCAGGATGAGCTGCACTGTCTCGGCGTGGCCGTGGTAGGCGGCAAGCATGACCAGCGAGTCGCCGGCGTGGTTGGTCAGCGTGGCCGGGGCGCCTGCGTTGAGGTAGCTGCGCAGCAACTCGGTGTCGCCCTTGCGGGCAGCGTCCAGGAGGGTACGCGCCAATTCGAGGGTTTCCTCGTCGGGCTGCTGCGAAGCGGGCTGCTCCGAAGCCCCGGCATCGGGTGCGGTGGAGTCTGTCATTTGTGGGTCCCCCTCAGAAATCCTGTCTGCCTTCCGACGACCTGTCCGGCGTCGGGCGCCACGATCACTTCCTGCGCGGCTGTGTACGGTTCATCCCCGTCCATTACCGTCAGTATTTCATCCGGGGCGACCGAACGCTTGATGACTGCCAGCGCGATCGGGCCCATCTCGTAGTGCTGCGCCACGGACGTCACGTTGCCCACCTTGCGCTCCCCGACCCGGACCTCGCTGCCGGCGGCCGGCAGGGTGTGCTGGGAACCGTCGAGCTGCAGGAACACGAGGCGCCGCGGCGGGTGGCCAAGGTTGTGTACGCGGGCGATCGTCTCCTGGCCCTTGTAGCAGCCCTTGGCCAGGTGCACGGCGGTGCGGAGCAGGTCCAGTTCATGCGGAATGGTCTTGTCGTCCGTTTCAGCGCCGAGCCTCGGACGCCAGGCGGCGACGCGCAGGGCTTCGGCGGAGAGGACGCCTGCGAGCTTGCGGTCCCCCACCGTCTCTTCGAGCTCCGCCGCCGGCACGAGGTATTCGAACCACGGGCGTTCGGCGCCGGGGTGGGTATCCTCCGGGACCACGGCGTATGAGTAGCCGCCGGCGCCGACGTGGGGCCAGGGGTCCTCCCACACCAGCAGGCCGGACCATTCGGGCACAGCCTTGGTGGATCCCACCACTGCCCACTCGGCCGACACGTCCGCTACCTCGACGCGGAGCATGAACTTCATCCTGGTCAGCCACTCGGCCAGGGGACCCGCTTCGGCCGCCTCGACGATCAGCCAGGTGGTCCCGCCGTCGTCCACCACGCGCGCATCAAACTCAATGCGGCCCTGGACACTCAGGAGCAGCAGCTCGCTGGACTCACCGGGCTGGAGATTGGTGAGCTGTTGGGAGGACAGCGTGTTGAGCCAGCTCAGCCGGTCCGGTCCGGTGACCGTCACCACGCCGCGGTGGGAAAGATCGACGACGGCGGTTCCGGCCGCCAGGGCGCGCTGCTCCCGTAGGGGTTCGCCGTAGTGGGATGCGACGCCGGCGTCGGCGCCTGCCGCTTCAACGGCGCCAGGGCGCGACAACAGAGGGCTCTTGGTAGTCATATGAAGGGGAACGTCCTTGGCTGGGAGGGTATTCCGGCCACCTAGCGGTACTCCGGGTTTTCGAAACCAAATTTGGTTCCGGCCTTCCATTCTTCCGGAAGGTTGCCGTAGGCGGGAATTCCGCCGGCGTCCTTGAGCGTCCGGGCCAGGTGCAGGAGGTTCCAGGTCATGAATGTGGTATTCCGGTTCGTAAAGTCACTCTCCGGGCCGCCCGATCCCTCATCGAGGTAGCTGGGTCCCGGCCCGACGGGGGCCGATCCAGCCGGCATCGGCCTGCGGCGGGATGGTGAAGCCGATGTGCTGCAGGCTGTAAAGGACGTTCATGGAACAGTGCTTGATGCCGTCCTCGTTGCCGGTGATCAGGCAGCCGCCCACCTTCGGGTAAAAGGCCCACTGGCCCTTCTCGTTGAGCTCGCCCGAATGGGCGTAGAGCCGCTCGATGAGCTTCTTGGTCTGCGAGGAGTTGTCCCCCAGCCAGATGGGTCCGGCCACCACCACGATGTCCGCTTCCTTGACGGCCGGGTACAGCTCGGGCCACTCATCAGTTCCCCAGCCGTGAACCCGCATGTCCGGGTACACGCCGCTGGCGATGTCGTGATCAACGGTACGGATGACCTGCGTGGCCACGCCCTGCTTTTCCATGATCAGCCGGCTCACCGTGATCAGGCCCTCGGTGTTGCTCTTCTCCGGCGAACGCTTGAGCGTGCCGTTGAAGTACACGGCTTTGAGGTCGCTGTAGTCAGCCGGGGGCTGGGACTCATCCATCGGACACTCCATCGGGTTGCTGCGGACTCAGGGTTGAAGACCTGAGGCCAAAGTAGCCGAAGGGAGGGCCAGCGAACAGTGCCGCGGAAGCAGCGGCGCGGAACAGCGGGTGGCTGCGGTCAGCTGACCTTTTTAAGGAACGCCGAGGCGTGCGCCTCGAGACCGTTGCCAGCCTGAGCAGCCGGTTCAGCAGCCGCGCCGGTTGCCGACGGGCGGCCGGTGGCCACGTCCCACCGCCAGAGCAGGTTGCCATCCACCAGCCCGAAGATCCGGGTTGCCGCACTGTAGTCCTTGGAGTGGCTGCCGCGCATCACCATGTCGGTGCTGAGCTGGATCTGCGGACCCCTGATCTGCCCGTAGTACAGCTCCGAAATGCCGCCCGGGTGGCTGATGGAGACCGAGATGTCGAAGCCGCCATCCTTGTTGCGGAGGGCCTCGACCTCGTCGGCGCTTTTCAGCACGGGCACGATGTCCCCGGGAACCAGGCCGGGGCCGCTGTCGGCCTCCAGCTGTTTGCGCTCCAGGGCCCAAAATCCGGTCTCTACAGTGAGCGGCCGGAGCTTGGTGCCGTCCTCGTCGGTCAGCCAGCTTTCCGCACGGTACTGCAGGTACGGCAGACCGTTGTGGGTGAAGGACACATGCTGCAGGAAGTGCTCTGAACCTTCATCTCCGGCCCCGAGCCGGCCACGGCCCTCCCACTCACCGATGAGCCAGGAGAGGGGAACCAGTTCGGGGGTCAGGTCTGTAGGAATTTCAATAGGCACAGCCGCTACCTCTCGAAACCGCTAAGCAGGGGTTACCGCTGTCCTTTGAACAGTCGGTAGACAACAAAACCGGCAAACCAGGCCATGGACAGGCTGGCGACGCCGAGCAGGACAAGGAAGAAGATTTCAAATGCAAGTACGGACATGATGCCATCCTAACCCGTCAGGAGATGAGTAGTTTGTCTATGAAGTAGGCGAGCGAACCGACCGCCGCAATCGGTGCCAGACCCATGCCCAGGGCAGCGGGAAAGTTCAGCGGAGCGCCCCGGAGTGTCACCAGCCTGCGGAAACTGACCAGCACCGCACCCACCACAACACCGAACACAGCGGCGGGCAAAACGGCGATGTCGGAGAACACCAGCCCGGCCAGCGGCCCGGCCAGTCCGGCCAGGGTGATGCCCAGTGGCGCAATGATCCGGTCGGGCCAGCGGATGAGGCCGGCGAGCAGTGCGACGGCGGCGCTGATGCCCGCCACCAGCACCATCTCCTTGACGCCGTTGAACCTGGCGCTGGCGATCCACCCGGAGCCCAGGCAGGACAGGACGACCCCCACGCTGCAGCCGAGCGTCGACTCGAGGCGCTGCGCCTGGCCGGTGCCGCGCACCAGCTGGACGAGGAAGACTGCACCGACACCCAGAGCAATGAAACCGGGCGTCCAGTTGAGGTAGCCGGGGGCGGCGGCGAAAGAGGCTGCAACGGCCGAGCCGGCCCCTGACAGCCCGATCACTGCAGCCAGGGTTTTCTTGGCGGGGATTTCCAGGTAGTGCGGCCAGCCGACACCGATACCCAGGGCAAATAGCACAGCAACCGCCAGGAGGACATCCGGAGTCCGGAAGACACTGGCCACCAGCGTCGCCAGGCCCACCAGGCCAACCACTCCGATGCTCCACGACTGGAGCGGCCGGCCTGCAGCGGCCGGAGCGCCCAGCTCGGGAGCAGGCCGCGGCGTACTCATCTCGGACTCTGCACTCAAATCTGCTGCGACCTCATCCTGGCTGTGCCGTTGACGGGCAGGGCTCGGCCCCCTGACGGTTTCAATCCTGCCCTATATGACCGCCATATGTCGTAAACAAGGCGCGCGGGTGCGGCCGGTCAGTATCGGTCCGGGGGCCATTGGGTATACTCAAACATCAGCTCAGTCGCCCGACGATGCGCGGACAGCCCCTTGGAGGAACAATGTCGCACATCCTGTTACTGACCAACAGCACCGGGTCATCGGTGGACATTTTGCCTGCCTTGGAGCTCCTGAACCACCGGGTGCACATCCTCCCGGCCGAGCCCACCGCACTGCTGGAGACAGACCCCTGCGACATCGTCCTCCTGGACGCGCGCAAAGACCTCGTGGGCGCCCGCTCACTGACCCAGCTCCTGAAGGCCACCGGCCTCAGCGCACCTCTGGTGCTGATCCTCACCGAGGGCGGCATGGCGGCCGTTTCCTCCGCCTGGGCCGTCGATGACATCGTGCTTGACTCCGCCGGCCCCGCCGAGGTGGAGGCACGGATCCGCCTCTCTGTCGCCCGGGCTGTACCGGAGCAGGAGGAGGCTCCCTCCGAAATCCGGGCTGCCGGCGTCGTTATTGACGAGGCGAGCTACACGGCCCGCGTCAACGGCGCGGCACTGAACCTGACCTTCAAGGAATTCGAACTCCTGAAGTACCTGGCGCAGCACCCTGGCCGCGTATTCACCCGGCAGCAGCTCCTCACCGAGGTGTGGGGCTACGACTACTACGGCGGCACCAGGACCGTGGACGTCCACGTCCGGCGGCTGCGCGCCAAGCTGGGCGCCGACCACGAAAACCTCATCAGCACGGTGCGCAACGTGGGCTACCGGCTCACGCTGATCCGCCAGCAGGAGGACGAACTCACCGAGGCGTAGGCCTCGGGGGCCCGCCCAAGGGTGCCGGCTTCCCGGCACCGCCCGCAGCAGAATGCAGAACGGCCCGGCTCACCAGAGCCGGGCCGTTCTGCATTTGGAACTACAAGTGGAGGACATACGGGTCGAACGTATCAGGCCACCCCAGTGGTGGATCCCCCTCACAACCTGCCATGAATGCCGGCTGAGGTAACGACTATACGGGGCACCACGGCCGGTTCCAAATCGGGCGTGCGCGGGTGGCGTCCGTATAGCCTTACAGCATGAGTTCTGCGCACCCGGAGAAATGGCCCGTCCTTGTCATCAAGGGCGGCGTGGATCAAGACCTGCTGCGGGACGTCCGCGTCCTGCTGGCCGCCGCCGAGGAATCGGACGGCAATCCCCCCGTTTCCGAACAGACCCTCGTAACCATGCGCGCAGCGGATACCGGGCCGCACTCGCTGTTGACCCTTGCCCTCTACGCCCCCGACGAGCAGTCGGACCCCGCCACGGCACAGGACCTGGCAGGCTTCGCCGTGGTCGTGGAGGAGCCGGACGGGACGGGCGTGGTGGAGATCGCGGTCCACCCCAGCTACCGGAACCAGGGCGTGGCGGACCGGCTCGTTGGCACGCTCAAGTCCTCCCGCGGCCTGGACGGGCTCAAGGCCTGGTCGCACGGCAACCATGAGGCAGCAGCGGACCTGGCTGCCCGGTATGGCTACGGACCGGTTCGGGAGCTGTGGAAGATGCGGCTCACCACGGCCACCGCCGAGCTGCCCGACGCCGGCCTGCCGGACGGGGTCTCGATTCGCGCCTTTGTGCCGGGCAAGGACGAAGACGCCTGGCTCGCCGCCAACCGTGAGGCCTTCGCGCACCACCCGGAGCAGGGCTCGCTGACCAGGGCCGACCTGCAGGCCCGGATGGACGAACCCTGGTTCGACCCCGCTGGCTTCCTGCTGGCTGAGGACCGGGACGGACGGCTGCTCGGCTACCACTGGACCAAAGTGCACCCGCAGCACGGGACCCATGCGGCCATCGGCGAGGTGTACGTCGTGGGCGTCACGCCCGCCGCCCAGGGCATGGGCCTGGGCAAGGCGCTGACCATCGCCGGGATCCGGTACCTCCAGCAGCAGGGCCTGCACGCCGTCATGCTGTACACGGATGCGGACAACGCCCCGGCTGTCTCGCTGTACCGGCGGCTGGGCTTCACGCGCTGGGATATGGATGTCATGTACGGGCCGCTTGAGGGGCGTTGATCACCCCCTCCTGCACGCGCGCCGCCGGCCTCGAAATCTTCGGGTCCTGGACGGGTGAATGCTTGTAAGGTTGAAACTAAACCCGCCAGTACTCAAGGAGAGCGCATGCAACCGGAATCCGCCGGAACAGCCACCACCGAAATCAAGGCGGCCCCTGTGCGCGCCCGGTTCGGCTCCTCCGAAGTTCCGGCGTCCCGCGCCACGCAGGACCGGATCGACATCCCCGAGTTCGCCGCCATCCTGGAACCGGATGGCGAGATCAGCCCCGACCGGTTCCTGGACCGCGAACTGAGCTGGCTCGCGTTCAACGCCCGGGTCCTCGAACTCGCCGAAGATCCTGACCTGTACCTGCTGGAACGCGTCAACTTCCTGTCGATCTTCGCCTCCAACCTCGACGAATTCTTCATGGTCCGCGTGGCCGGCCTGAAGCGCCGCATCGCCACCGGACTCGCTGTCCCCTCCCCCGCCGGGCTAAGCCCCGTCCAGGTCCTGGAACAAATCGGCGAGGCAGCCCACCGCCTGCAGCAGCGGCACGCCCAGGTCTACGCCGAGCAGATCCGGCCGGCCCTGGCCTATGAGCACATCCACCTCATGCATTGGGACGAACTCGACGACGAAGCCCGGCACCGGCTCAGCGCCATGTTCGCGGAGAAGGTCTTCCCGATCCTCACGCCGCTGGCCGTGGACCCCGCCCATCCCTTCCCTTACATCTCGGGCCTTTCCCTGAACCTGGCTGTGGTGGTCCGGAACCCGGTCAGCGACAAGGAGCTCTTCGCCCGCGTCAAGGTGCCGGACCAGCTGCCCCGACTGATCTCCATCGACGGGCCCCGGGCCGGCTCGGTGCCCGGCCGCGTGGCACGGTTCATCGCCCTCGAGGAAGTCATCGCCGTCCACCTGCACCAGCTCTTCGCCGGTATGGAAGTACTGGAGCACCACACCTTCCGGGTGACCCGCAACGAGGACGTTGAGGTGGAAGAGGACGACGCCGAGAACCTTCTGCAGGCGCTCGAGAAGGAACTGCTGCGACGCCGGTTCGGCCCGCCCGTCCGGCTTGAGGTCACCAACGACATCAACCCGAACATCCGCGCACTCCTGATCCGCGAGCTCGGCGTGGACGAGTCGGAGGTCTACTCCGTTCCGGCACCCCTGGACCTGCGCGGCCTCTCCGTGATCGGCAGCATTGACCGCGCGGACCTGCACTACCCCAAGCACGTGCCCCACACCTCGCGGTACCTGAATGAGTCCGAGACGTCCAAGGCCGCCAACGTCTTCGCCGCCATGCGCCGCCGGGACATCCTCCTGCACCACCCGTACGATTCGTTCTCCACGTCCGTCCAGGCGTTCCTGGAACAGGCGGCGGCGGACCCCAAGGTGCAGGCAATCAAGCAGACCCTGTACCGCACCTCGGGCGACTCCCCCATCGTCGATGCCCTCATCGACGCCGCCGAGTCCGGCAAGCAGGTGCTGGCCCTCGTGGAGATCAAGGCCCGTTTCGATGAGCAGGCCAACATTTCCTGGGCCCGCAAGCTGGAGCAGGCCGGCGTCCACGTGGTCTACGGCATCGTGGGCCTTAAGACCCACTGCAAGCTCTCCCTCGTGGTCCGCCAGGAGGTGGACGGGCTGCGCCGCTACTGCCACATCGGAACCGGCAACTACCACCCGCGGACCGCGCGCTACTACGAGGACCTCGGACTCCTGACCGCCAACGAACAGGTGGGCGAGGACCTCTCCAAGCTGTTCAACCAGCTGTCCGGGTACGCTCCGAAGTCAACGTTCAAGCGTCTCCTGGTGGCCCCCCGGTCCGTGCGTTCGGGACTGATCGACAGGATCGAAACCGAGATCAGCAACGCCCGCGCAGGCATTCCCGCGCGGGTGCAGATCAAGGTCAACTCCATGGTGGATGAGTCCATCATCGATTCCCTCTACCGCGCCTCCCAGGCCGGAGTGAAGGTGGACGTCATTGTCCGCGGCATCTGCTCGCTGCGCCCCGGCATCCCCGGCCTGAGCGAAAACATAACGGTCCGCTCCATCCTGGGCCGCTTCCTTGAGCACTCACGCGTTTTCGCCTTCGGCAACGGCGGCGACCCTGTGGCGTACATCGGCTCCGCGGACATGATGCACCGCAACCTGGACCGCCGGGTGGAAGCGCTGGTACAGCTGTCCGGCGGCGAAGACACCGCCTACGTCCTGGACCTGATGCGCCGGTACATGGACCCCGAGACCTCCAGCTGGCACCTGGACAACGACGGCGAGTGGACCCGCCACCACATCGGCGAGGACGGCAGGAAGCTGGACGATGTCCAGTCATGGCTCCTGGCATCACGCTCCCGGCAGCGCGCCGTCGCCCGGCGGTAGGAACCCGGCCTTTGAAGAGCAGCGACTCACCCATAGCGGATCAGACCGATCACCCGGGCGAGCCGGTAGCCGTCACGGCCGCCGGCGCCCTTCCTTGGCGCGTCAAGAAGGACCAGCTGGAAGTCCTCCTGATCCACCGGCCACGGTACGACGACTGGTCCTGGCCCAAGGGCAAGCTCGACCCAGGCGAAACGGTGCCCGAGTGCGCCGTCCGTGAGGTGGAGGAGGAGATCGGGCTCGTGGCGCCGCTGGGCATCCCGCTCCCGCCCATCCACTACCACGTCTCCGCGGGGCTGAAGGTTGTGCATTACTGGGCCGTTCAGGTCACGGGCAATTCCCTGCGACCGGATGGTAAGGAAGTGGACAGCGTCATGTGGTGCGCCCCGGAACGGGCCGCCGGACTGCTGTCCAACCCCTCGGACCGGGCGCCGCTGGAGTACCTCGCAGCGGCGCATGCCCGCAAGGAACTGCAGACCTGGCCGCTCGTTATCGTGCGCCACGCCAAGGCCAAACCGCGCTCCTCGTGGACCAAGGCCGAGGGCGAAAGGCCCCTGGCCGCCACCGGCATCCGCCAGGCGCAGGCGGTGCACCGGCTGCTGAAGGCGTGGAAGCCGCTGCGCGTGGTCACCAGCCCCTGGCTGCGCTGTGTGGCAACCATTGCCCCCTACGCAAAGTCCTCGGATGCCAAGATAAAACTGGTGGATGCGCTCACGGAGCACCGGCATGCCCGCAACCCCAAGAAGACGGCGGCCGTCGTTGACGCATTATTCGACAAGCAGCGTGCAGTGGTGCTGTGCACCCACCGGCCTGCCCTCCCCACCGTCCTGGGCCAGCTTGCCGGCTACATGACCCCCCGGCTAAAGGGCCTGCTGCCGGTCGCGGACCCGTACCTCGCTCCGGGGGAAATGATCATCTGCCACGTGGCGCATGGCAGCAAGAGCAGGATCGTGTCCGTGGAGCAGTTCAAGCCCTTCGACGACTGAGTCCCTCCGGGCCGCGCCTTGACCGCCCGATTTTTGTATCAAATGCTTGGTACAAAAGATGGCGCTGCGGCACAGGCGCTTTGGGGATCATTTGGGGGATTTGATGCCAATACAGTTTGAGTTGCCGCCCATGGCGCTGCTGGGACCGCTGCTGGCTGCATTGGGCATTTACGGATTGCTGCGCTGGGTTGTCTGGGCGCCGGGCGGCGGCACCTCGCCCCAGTCAGTTTCAGACCACGCGCTCTGGGTCGGCGTCATCGGCTGGCTGGCCAGCACGCTGCAGGGAGCCGCGAACGCCGGCATCATCCCCTCCCACCCGCAGACGCCGTCGCTGCAGCAGCCCGCCGACATCCTGCAGGCGCTGACCTGGCCGGTGCTCGGCTGCCTCGGTGTCCATGCGCTGGGCCAGCTCAGCTATCCGGGTCCCCGCAGTTCGCGGCGGCAGGCAACGCTGTCCGTCCGGCGCGTCCGGGACTTTCTTCCGCGGCCGCTCGCGTGGACCACGCTCGGCATTTTCGCCGCCTCCGCCGGAACCATCTTGTGGGCGGCCGTTCAGCCGGCTTACCGTCCGGTGCCGCCCGTCACTCCCTCGGACGGTGCAACTGGCCCAAGCTTTTTCCAGGACGGACGTATTGCCGGCACCGACCTGGCGTCCTGCCTTGGCGCCGCCCTCCTGCTGCTGGCGGCCGGAACCGTTGTGGTGTTATGGCTGATTTCCCGCCGCCGCCAGCTGGAAGCTCTCGACGCTGCGGACAACGCGATTCTCCGCAGTGTTGCAATGAACCGGCTGCTGCGGACTGTCTCCACCGTTGCCGCCGGGCTCGCGGCCATCGCCGGCAACTTCGCATCCCGTCCGGAACCCGCAACTGCCACGTCATGGACCAACCCCGTCGGACTGCTGGCAGCCGCGGTGCTGTTCGCGATGTGGATCTGGAAGCCCCCGCAGCTGGCCAGCCTCCAGGCCAGCAAAGTCCGTGTCCGCCGGGCGTGGTCCTCCGGCAGGAAAAATGTCCGGAACCTCCGCACCGAAAAGCACCCGGCCGCGGTGCTCACGGTGTCCCTCGGAGCCCTCCTCGGGCTGGCCGCGGTGGCGCCGGGGATGGCCGTCCTGTTTCTGCTGGGCTCCACCAACCCGGTCCGGGCCGCCATCGTCCCAGCTGTGATGGCCGTGTGCGTCCTTCTGGCCATCCTGGCCGGCGAACTGCTCCTCGAACGGAATTACGGCTCTTCCTCCGCCGTCCGCCGCTGGCCCGTCCAGCCGGTGGCGCCTGCCCTCCTCACCGCCGCGATCATGGGCCTGCTGCTGCTCGCAGTCGTGATGGTGCCGACCTCCGTTGGAGAAGCAGCGCTTGCGTCTGACGGAACGCCGGTGGCCCCGGTCTGGATTGCGACGGCGGTGGCAACGGCCGCCGTCGCCGTCACGGCTGTGCCCGTAACCCTTGCCGTGCGCCGGCGCCGCGGCATCGTCGCCCCGGATGACGGGTTGGACGCGGCGCTCCGCGCCGTCACGCTGAACAGGATCGTGCGGATTCTGGCCGCCTTTCTGCTGGCACAGGCGGGCGGCCTGCTGATATCGGCAAACCGGGCATGGGGTGTGCTGCTGGGAACGCAGGCGGTTCCGGCCGAAATCTGGGAAGGGGCTGCGGCCGCCGTCGGCAACGTGCTGGTTGCAGCCGCCGTGGTGCTTTACATGATGCCCGTGAACGCCTTCGGCCCCAGGGGCGTGCCGGCCGCCCGCCGCGCACCGGTGGAACCCGCGCGATGACAGCGGGCATCTCCGTGGATGTCGGCTCGCCCACTCCCCCGTACGAGCAGATCCGGCTGCAGATCAGTGCGCTGATCGCCGCGGGCGGGCTCACGGCCGGAACGCGGCTGCCGGCGGTCCGCAGCCTGGCGGCAGACCTCGGGCTTGCGGCCGGGACCGTCGCCCGCGCGTACAAGGAACTTGAACAGTCCGGCCTGATCGAAACCCGGCGCCGGAACGGCACCGTCGTCGTCGGACTGCCGGCGTACGGTGAAGCGGACTCGGGGGCGTCCGGCTCCGGAACGGCCGGGTCCGCTGCCGCCGGCTCGGCTGCCGCCGCAGCGGAGGTAGGCGCCGCCGTCGAGCGTCTCATCCAGGCTGGAACCAAGGTGGGCCTGCCCGACGAGGAGCTTCTGGCGCTGCTCCGTGTTAGTCTCAGTCTCCAGCGCCGCCGCGGCCTGCCTTCGGCCCCTTCCGCGGCCTCCGACTAGACTGGACGCGTGAGCATCCCAACGCCCTATGAAGACCTTCTGCGCGACGTCATGGCCAACGGCACGCACAAATCAGACCGCACCGGCACCGGAACCAGCAGTGTTTTCGGCCGACAGATCCGCTTTGATCTGGGCGAAAGCTTCCCGCTGATCACCACCAAGCGGGTGCACTTCAAGTCCGTGGCCGTCGAGCTCCTGTGGTTCCTGCGGGGCGACACCAACGTGAAGTGGATGCAGGACCAGGGCGTCACCATCTGGAACGAATGGGCTGACGCCGACGGTGAACTCGGACCGGTCTACGGCGTCCAGTGGCGGAGCTGGCCCACGCCCGACGGCGGGCACATCGACCAGATCGCCGAGCTGGTGGAGAGCCTGAAGTCGAACCCGGACTCGCGCCGGCACATCGTCTCGGCCTGGAACGTGAGCGAACTCAAGGACATGGCCCTGCCGCCCTGCCACGCGTTCTTCCAGTTTTACGTCGCGGACGGCAAGCTCTCCTGCCAGCTGTACCAGCGCTCCGCGGACATGTTCCTGGGCGTTCCGTTCAACATCGCCTCCTACTCGCTGCTGACCTGCATGCTGGCGCAGCAGACCGGACTCGAGCCGGGCGAATTCGTCTGGACCGGCGGCGACGTGCACATCTACGACAACCACATGGACCAGGTCCTGAAGCAGCTGGAGCGGGAACCGTACGAGTACCCGCAGCTGAAGATCACCCGCAAGCCGGAGTCGATCTTCGACTACACCCTGGACGACTTCGAAGTGGTGGGCTACCGGCACCACCCCACGATCAAGGCGCCGATCGCCGTATGAGCATGGAGGACACGATGGACGGGCAGGCTTTCAGCGAGGACATCGCCGCGGGGATGTCCGGAATCGGACTGGTGTGGGCCCAGACGCCTGCCGGCGTCATCGGCAAGGACGGCGATATGCCGTGGAACCTACCCGAGGACCTGAAGCACTTCACCAGGGTCACCACAGGCCATCCCGTCATCATGGGCCGCAAGACCTGGCTGTCCTTCCCGGCGAAGTACCGTCCGCTGCCCAACCGGACCAACATCGTCATCACCCGGCAGGAGAACTGGGGCAACTCGCCCGAGGCGGAGGGCGCCGTCGTCGTTAAATCCCTCGATGATGCCCTGCTGGAATCCCAGTTCGCCCCAGGCTGCGAAGCAGTCTGGATTCTCGGCGGCGGCGAAATTTTCAAGGAGTCCACGGGCCTGGCCAACGTCGCAGTGGTCACCACCATCGATGTGGATGCCGACGGCGACACGTATGCCCCGGAGCTCGGCGACGGCTGGGTGGCGGACACGTCCGTGCCCGCCGACGGCTGGCTGACGGCGGCCAACGGCACACGCTACCGGTTCACCAAGTGGAACCGTTCGGAAGGTTAGAACATGCTGCGCAAACCCGAAACCCTCTTTGTGCTCGGCTACATGCTGCTGCCGCTGCTGGCACTGCTGTCCGCGATTGTGGGCCTGACCATGATCCTGGGCGGCAACAAGATCGCCGGCATCATCGTGCTGGTGGTGGTGACGCAGGTATTTGCCTTCGGCTCCTTCTTTGCCCTGCGGGCCCGCAAGAACGCGCTGCTGGAGGAGCCCGACCGCCCGTAGCGTCCGTAGCGTCCGGGTGGGGAGTGCTGCCCATCGCGGCGGCCTGGGTCCCGAACTAGAGTGATGGCTGGACTTAGCAGCAACCGTGCCAACGCGGAACGGTCAGGATTTGGGGGATGATGCCGCAGTGACAGGTAATTTGTGGGGCGCCGATGTCACGCAGCTTCGCACCCTCGCACAGCAGTTCGGAAAGGTCTCGGACACCCTGCTGCAGACGTCATCGCAGCTGACCAACCAAATCAACAACAACCCTTCGTGGAAGGGCAACGACGCCACCCAGTTCCGCTCGGACTGGAACGGCAACCACCGGGCGCTCATCCAGCGGACGGCACGGGCCCTCAAGGACGAGTCCAGGAAGCTGCTGGATAACGCCAACCAGCAGGAGAAGGCCAGCGACGCCGCCCCGGGCTCCGGCGGCGGTCCCGTGACCCTTGGCGATCCGGGCGGCTCATGGGCAGGAACACTGGGCGGCGTATTGCTTGGGGGCATCGGAGCGCTCAGGGCGGGCATGACCCTGCACAAGTTCATCAAGGCCCCGTTCACCCTTGCCAAGCACCTCGGGCAGTACGGCTGGGTCCTGAAGAACCAGCGCGCCGATTTCGTCAAGTCTTTCCTGCAGGGCAGCCACCGCATCGGCGGCCCCGGCTTTGCTGCACATCGGCTCCTCGG
The DNA here is from genome assembly GCF_030817195.1 of Arthrobacter globiformis. Taxonomy (NCBI): domain Bacteria; kingdom Bacillati; phylum Actinomycetota; class Actinomycetes; order Micrococcales; family Micrococcaceae; genus Arthrobacter; species Arthrobacter globiformis. The sequence goes on from NZ_JAUSYZ010000001.1 coordinate 4,194,292, forward strand.
CAACCCGGCCCTGGACGACCTGCTGAAGGGATCGGCGTCCGCCCATCGCGGGTTGGGACTGATCGACAAGGCGACTGACATTGCGTCGCTGAAGAACCTGAACAAACACATTGGCGTCCTTTCCAAGTTCGGTCCCCTCCTGGAGGAGAAACCGTGGATCGGGGCCGGCACCAAGCTCGAATGGCTGGGCAAGTCGGGCCTCGCGCGGGGACTCGGCTGGGCAGGCGTCGGCTTCAGCGCTTATGACTCCGTGAAGAGCTTTTCCGACGGCGACATCAAGGGCGGGCTCATGGGCGCCGGCAAGACGGCCCTTGGCGTTGGCTGCTTCCTGCCGCCTCCCGCCGGGACTGTCTGCCAGGTAGCCAGCGTCGGCATTGCTGTGTACGAGAACTGGGACACCATCAGCAGCGTCGGGAAGAACATCGGCGAGGGAGTAGTCAACGCCGTGAAGGACCCCGGAAAGTTCGTCAGCGACACGAAGGATACGTTGGTTGATGCAGGCAAGTCCGTGGGCAACTTCTTCGGATTCGGCGATTAGGAGACAAGCATGACTGTTCAGGACCCAACCCAGCAGGAACCGCGCCTCGGCATCGACGTCATCGGCTTCGGCGTGGGCGAGTTCGCCTACCTGCTGAACGTTTTCGAGGGCCCTGCCCGCGACCGTTCAGTCAGCGTCTTCCGTGCCGAAGAGATGATCGACGACGTCACCCTGTCCACCGCGGGAGCGTCGTCGCTGCTGGCACGTGACCTGGCTGCGGTTGATGACGACGGTGACCTGGGCGTGAAGGGCGTAGCTGCTGCCGTCGCCACTGCCCTGGGTCAGGCGACCCGGTGGACGGAGATCTCCCTCTTGACCGGCGAAGCAATGGACAACGTGGCAATGCTGGAAGCACCGGGCGTTTCCTTGATGCTCCAGCCCAGGCTTCTGGGCACTTGGTTCGTTTTCGCCCAGGATCCGGCCATCTCCTCGGCTGAAGCGACGCTCCGGGTGGTCCGCCAGCATGCCGAGCAGAACCAGGGCGGGTCCGCGTACCTCGTTTTCAAGACCCTGGGTTCCGAACAGCACTTGCTGATCCGGCGTGAGGAGTCCTCCTGGACCACCGGCGTTCCGGATTTCGATAAGGACGAGGTCGATGAAACAGCCGGCCTGGATGATGCCGGCCTGCTCGCCGCGATCGAGGATGCCCGTGGCGAGGCGTAGCGAGGGTGTCCCGCAGGAGCCCGGGTACATTCCGTCCCAGACCCCGGACGACAAGCTGATCTACCGCCGGGCCGGCAACGGCGAGATGGTGGGCTACACGCCGGCCGAATACGGCGTGCGCAAGGACGACGGCCGCGGCCTGGTCAAGCCCGTCAACAGCTCCGGCGGGTTGCTGTTCCTCGCCATCCTGATAACCATCTGCTTCGGCGGGATGCTGTATGGGATCGTGCAAATGGCACTAACGGATCAGTGGCACATTCTGGGCGAAGTCTGGTGGATGTACCTGTTGGTGCTGATCCCGTTGTTTGCTGGCTGGTCCGGTTACTTTAAGGAACGCCGCGCAGAGAAACTGCGCAAAGCCCGCAACCTTCCGCGGCCCGTCGACTGAGGTCTTTGCACCCCAGCGCACCCGCGGCGGTGACGTAACCGACTGCGGCCCGCCAAATCCAAAGATAAACTAGCTAAATGACTACAGCAGCTACTCCGTCCGTTGGACTGGTCGGTTGGCGCGGCATGGTCGGCTCCGTCCTGATGCAGCGTATGCAGGACGAGGGCGACTTCGCCAGCATCAACCCGGTATTTTTCTCCACCTCAAACGCTGGAGGTGCCGCCCCGTCTTTTGCTGACGGGGCCGGCAAGCTCGAGGACGCGTTCGACGTCGAGACCCTCGCCAAGCTGCCGATTATTGTCACCGCCCAGGGCGGGGACTACACCAAGCAGGTCCACGGTGAGCTGCGCAACCAGGGCTGGGACGGCCTCTGGATCGACGCCGCCTCCACCCTGCGCATGGACGATGACTCCATCATCGTCCTTGACCCCATCAACCGCGACGTCATCGACAAAGGACTCGCCAACGGCGTCAAGGACTTCATCGGCGGCAACTGTACGGTTTCCTGCATGCTCATGGGTCTCGGCGGCCTCTTCAAGAACGGCCTCGTCGAGTGGGGCACGTCCATGACCTACCAGGCGGCTTCCGGCGGCGGCGCGCGCCACATGCGCGAGCTGCTCAGCCAGTTCGGCACCCTCAACGCCGAGGTCAGCACGGAACTGAACGACCCGGCGTCGGCCATTCTGGACATCGACCGCAAGGTGCTGGCCCACCAGCGCACCGGCATCGAAGCAACCCAGTTCGGTGTGCCGCTGGCCGGCTCCCTGATCCCGTGGATCGACGCCGACCTCGGTAACGGCCAGTCCAAGGAAGAGTGGAAGGCCGGCGTCGAGACCAACAAGATCCTGGGCACCTCGGATGAGAACCACGTGATCATGGATGGCCTCTGCGTGCGGATCGGGGCCATGCGCTCCCACTCCCAGGCGCTCACCCTGAAGCTGCGCGAGGACCTCTCCGTTGCCGAGATCGAGAAGCTGCTCGACGAGGACAACGAATGGGCCAAGGTGGTGCCCAACTCCAAGGAAGCCTCGATGGCCGACCTGACGCCGGTGGCAGCTTCCGGCACGCTGACCATCCCGGTGGGACGTATCCGCAAGCTCGAGATGGGACCGCAGTACATCAGCGCCTTCACCGTCGGCGACCAGCTCCTCTGGGGCGCCGCCGAGCCGCTGCGCCGCATGCTCAACATCGCCACCGGCACGCTGTAACCACGCTTCGCCTTTAACCGGCCCTCCCCCGCAGGACCAGCCCCGCCCCCCGGGGCCGTTCATGCGGAGCGGGGCCGGTTTTGCGTCTGCCGGACGCTTCCTCACCTCCTGCCGCTTCCAACCCCACGCTTCCTCACGTCCTGCCGCTTCCAACCGAACGCTTCCTTACAAGTTGCCGGAAGCGTTTCCCCTTTGGCGACAGGAGATGAGGAAGCGTGCCAAAAAAGGCGACCAGACCTGAGGAAGCGTGCCAAAAAAGGCGACCAGACCTGAGGAAGCGTGCCAAAAAAGGCGACCAGACCTGAGGAAGCGTGCCAAAAAAGGCGACCAGACCTGAGGAAGCGTCGCCAAAAAGGCGACCAGACCTGAGGAAGCGTCGCAATAGCCGCGGGCTGGAGCCCGTCAGGACGCAAGGAACCGCTCGTACCTTTCAACTGCGCGCCGGAACCCCGCCAGGGCGCGGCTGGGCCTAGGGGCTTCGTGTCGTCGAAGGGAACGGGTACGACGGCGGCCGTCCGCCCGCTCCCCTGCCTCGCCCAGGTGCCGGTCACCTCGCCGCCGGCCACGATGGCCTTCCTGAACACCCCGTTGCCGCCGGGGACGATCTTTTGCGCATGCTCCGGCGCCAGCACGATGCTCCGGTCGGTGTAGCCAAGCACGAACTCGTCGAACCCCGGCAGGGCAAGGACCGTACGCTGGCCAGGAACACCGTCGTCCAGCAGTGCGGCGACCTCGGGCGACAGCCAGTATTGGGTTCCATCGTGGTCAAGCTCCACCAGCTCGCCGCTCACCGCTGGCAGGGCACGCCGCACCTCGGTCAAAGGAATGCTGGACCACCAGGCGAAGTCGCGCAGCGTGGCGGGTCCATGGCTGCGCAGGTACCTCAACAGCAGCTCCGCGATCCCTTCCTCACGGCCCACGTCCCGTGACGAGGGGATCCAACGGTCGAACGCAACGAACTTCTGCTGGTTGCCGTTCAGCGGCCCGTGCACCAGCGAGGCGCTCTGGCACAGCATCCACAGCAGGTGGACCCCGCGCTGGGCCTTGGTGGCCTGTCCGGCGGCCTCGAACGCCGTGAACAGCTCCTCCCGGGTCGCGGCCCGTCCGCCGTCAACCAGGCCCAGGGCTGTCTCCCGGCAGGCCTCGACGTCACTGCCGGTGATTTCCAGTTGCCGGTGCCGGCGGGCCGTGCCCTGGATCATCCGGGCCGTGGTGATGTTCAGGATCCAGTGCAGATCCTCGGGCGCCAGCAGGTGCAGCGTGCCCCTCATGGGCCACGACCGGACCACCGAACCGTCTTCCAGGGCCCGGCGGACGTCGCTCAGGCCTGCGCCGGGAACACGGACACCCACGGCCCACAGCGCTGACTGGAGATCCTGGGCCTGCATCGCGGTCATCGCCCGGACGGCCTCCGGCACGCCGTCGAACCCGGGTCCCAGCAGCCCCTGCGACGCCAGCCTCAGCCGGCCCATCACCTTGGTCGAAACCCGGATCTTCACCGCAGCTGCCATGACCCCATCCTAGGGCCGCAGCGCTAGAGCGAGAGGCCGATCAGGAGCGGCTCGGGGTGCAGTTCAATGCCAAAGCGCCCGACGACGCCGGCACGCACCTCGCGTGCGATCGCCACCATGTCCGCGGCTCGGGCCGAGCCGCGGTTGGTGATGGCCAGCGTGTGCTTGGTGGACAGCGAGGCGCGGCCGCCGGAGACGCTCCCGGCTTCCAACCCGAAGCCCTTGCCGAAGCCGGCATGGTCGATCAGCCATGCCGCGGACAGCTTGACCTGCCCGTCGGCGCCACCCGGGTATCTGGGCGCGGATTCCGGGAGGCCGTCGGCAACGGAAGCAGGGACGATCGGGTTGGTGAAGAACGAGCCTGTGGAGTAGGTGTCCCGGTCCGCCGGATCCAGCACCATGCCCTTGGAGGCGCGCAGGCGCAGGACCTCGCGGCGCACGTCGTTCGAGTAGGCTCGCTTGCCCTGCTCGACGCCCAGGACCCGCGCCAGCTCGGCATAGCGGATGGGTGCGCTCATGCGGCCCAGCGGCAGTTGGAACTCGACGGTCAGCACAACGTAGCGCGGAGAGCCGTTGACCGTGGTCTGCTTGAGGATGGAGTCCCGGTACCCGAACTTCAGCTCCGAGTTGGTGAACGTCTTCACAGCGTTCCGTTCCCGGTCCCAGGTGCGGACCGCGGCGATGGTCTGCGAGACGTCCGAGCCGTAGGCACCAACGTTCTGGACGGGCGTGGCTCCGGTTGCGCCGGGGATCCCGGACAACGCCTCAATGCCGGACCAGGCGTGGAGCACGGCGTGCTCCACCAGCGCGTCCCAGTTGTGGCCTGCCTGGACCACCACGGATACGCCGCCGCACGAGTCCTCGGCGTTGACGGTGAACCCCTCGGAGGCGATCTTCAGGACGGTTCCGGGGAACCCGTCGTCGGAAATCAGGAGGTTGGAACCGCCGCCAATGATCAGCAGCTGCTCACCGGCGGCGTCCGCCGCGCGCACCGCCTCGATGATCTCGGCCTCGGTGCGGGCCTGGACATAATTGCCGGCGGGGCCGCCGACGGCGGCCGTGGTCAGATCGGAAAGCATTGGGGAGGTCACCAGTCCAGCCTATAGGGAACAGAAGCAGGGAAAATTAGGGAAGCTTGCGGGCCACCGGGGACAGCAGGAAGCTCGCCACCAGCACGGCCATGACAGCCAGCAGCGAGTGCAGGATGCCCACGTGCTCGGCGAGCAGCCCCAGCAGCGGCGGGCCGCACAGGAAGGCCCCGTACCCGATGGTGGACACCACGGACACCCGGGCGGCGGCCTTGGCGGGGTCGTCGGCCGCGGCGGACATGCCCACCGGGAAACCCAGCGAGGCGCCGAGCCCCCAGACAGCCAGGGCAGCGTAGGCCAGCCACGGCGCCGGAGCGAACACGAACAGCGCGAGCCCGACGACGGCCGTGGCGGAGCACCAGCGCATCACGGGGACCCGGCCGAACCGGTCGAGCACCACTGTTCCGGCGAACCGGCCAATGGTCATGAAGGTGACGAACAGCCCGTACCCGGCTGCGCCCGCTGCGTCCGACTGGTGGTGTCCGTCGGCCAGCGCCAGGGCCACCCAGTCCCCCGCCGCGCCTTCGGCCAGCGCCAGGCCCAGCACCATGACGCCCAGGAGCAGCGTCCGCCGGTCCCGCCAGGCCTGGGCGATTTTGCGCTTGTTGTCCAGCGGGCTCTCGCCGCCGTCGTTTCCCGCGCGGATGACGGGGATTGGCCCGGTGGACGGGTCCTCGAAGTTGTCCGGCCGGTACGGTGCCGTGCGTTCCACAGGGGTGACATCGGCACGGAACCAGCGTGCCGCCGTCGTCACCGAACCGGCGACGACGAGCCCGGCGGCGGCGAGGTGCCAGAGGACCGGCACGCCCACGCCGGCGGCCCAAGCGCCCAGCCCGGCGCCGGCGACCGTGCCCAGGCTGAACGAGCCGTGCAGCCGGGGCATGATGTGCCGGCCCATGGCCCGTTCGACGGCGGCTCCCTCCACGTTGGACGCCGTGTTCCAGCTGGCGGTGCCGAGTCCGACGACGGCGAGGCCGGCGGCAACCGCGGCCGGGCTGGACAGGACGGACGTGCCGAAGCCGGCCAGGACCAGGCCGCAGCCCACCATGAGACTTCCGGTCTGGATGGTCCGCCGGGACCCGAGCCGGAGCACGATCAGCCCCGACACGGATACCGAGAGGAAGGATCCGGCCGTCATGCACAGCAGAAGCAGTCCCACCGTGCCGGGCGTGAGATTCAGGCCGTCACGGATCGCGGGAAGGCGGGAAACCCACGACGCGAACGCGAGCCCGCTGGCGGCGTAGGCCACCACGACGGCGTTGCGCCAGAGGGTGACTTCCCGCGCCTGGACGGCGGTGGAACTCAAGACAGCATCACGTCAGGCCAACCGGACCAGGGCCTGGGCCTTCACGAGGACTTTCTGCCCGTCGAACACCACGGTCAGGTCCACGCGAGCGGTGCGCGCGTCGGCATCCAGCGCGCCGACGGCACCGCTGACGTCGATCACGGCACCGGCGTCGCCGGTTCCTGTGGTGTCGGTAACCAGGACCGGCTTGGTGAACCGGGTCTGGTAGTCGACGACGGCGGCCGGGTCACCGGCCCAGTCGCTGACCAGCTGCACGGCCGCCCCCATGGTGAACATGCCGTGGGCGATGACGCCGGGAAGCTCCACGCCCGTGGCGAAGGCTTCGTTCCAGTGGATGGGGTTGAAGTCGCCCGATGCGCCGGCGTACTTGACCAGGTCCTGCCGGGTCACCTCGATGCTGCGGCTGCCGATGTCCTGGCCGACGCTGAGTTTTTCGAATGTGGGGCTCATGGCTACTGTCCCTCTCCGCGGACCAGGATGGATGACTTGGTGGTGGATACCCGCTCGCGCCCGTCCCCGTCCTTGAGCGCGAAAATTTCGCTGCGCGTGGTGATCATGGCGCCGCCGCCCATCCCGCGCACGCCGTCGACGTGCAGTTCGGCGACGAGCCGGTCGCCGGCGAAGATGGGGCGGTGGTGGGTGAACCGCTGGTCCGCGTGGACCACGCGGGAGAAGTCGATGCCGGCTTCCGGGTCCTCGACCAGCTGGGCGTCGGCGCGCTGGGCGATGATGATCGCAAACGTGGGCGGTGCCACGAGGTCGGGGTGGCCCAGGCCCTGTGCGGCGTCAACGTCGAAGTGGGCGGGATGGGTGGCCTTGACGGCGCGGGCGAACTCGCGGATTTTCTCGCGGCCGACGTCATACACCTCTGCGGCAGGGTAGCTTCGGCCCTGCAGGTCCGGATTGATAGTCATGGGTTCAAGCCTATCGGGGCTGGCGTGCGGGTTTCCTACTTGGGGATGTTCTTCCGCACACGCTGGCCGCGGACCACCAGACCGACCATGTGCAGCACCAGGCCCAGGCCGATCACCGGCAGGGACGCGATCATGAGCCCCTGGTTGGCGGCGACGTTGCCTGCGATGTTGAGGATGAGTCCGACGGCGATGAGGCCCATCGCGGTGAAGACCAGGATTTTGTAGGACTTGGGCGCGGTGGCCCAGAATTCGTGCAGCACCGTGCCAGTTTACCCAGTCAGGCTGTGTGCCCTCAGAAAAGGGCTTCCTGCACCGCCGGCACTTCCGAGCTGTACTCCCCCGGTTCCACCATGCGGCCCTTCAGCAACCCGAGGGCAAACCCCCGACGGCGGTGCCCGCCAGGAGCGTCCGCACGTCCTCCGCCCGGCTCCGGTTGAGCAGCTCAAGCTCATCGCCCGGGAGCGGGTCCATCAGGGCGGCAGTATCGTCTGCCAGCTGGCAAGCCCCGCACTGGCTGCCGCGGAACGCATCGGCACTGGCCGGGCACGTCACGTGCCGGCGCTCGGTTGCGGAGAAAACCCTGGTGTGGCCGAGGCAGTGCTTGGCCCCGTCCGCTACCCGGAAGCCGAGGCGGGTGCCGGCGTCGAGCGTCATCTCAGTGAACGCGCCGGAACGGTGCTGGAGGCGCAGAACCGGCCTGCCGCCGTCGGACGCTGCGGAAACGGCCGGCGGCCCATCCCAAAAGACCCCGTGCACCAGATAACGGGTATCGGTCACGGGGTCTCCTGGGTAATGCCGATGCAGGTTAGAGCGCGGGCTGTACGCCAAACGCTACCGCGAGCTTCATGATCTTCTCTGCGCGGCCGAGGCGGGGCAGGTCGGAGCCGTCGCGGATGACACGGCCGTTGGCCTCGAAGTCGGCCATGAAGTCGGTGGCCCAGGCGACGTCCGACGGCGTGGGGCTGATGACCTCGTTGATGACGCTGGTCTGGTCGATGGCCAGGCAGAGCTTTCCGGTCATGCCCATCATCACCGTGACGCCGGTCTGCTCGCGCAGGATGGGGTGGTTGGTGCCCACCGTGGGTCCGTCGATGGGGCCCGGCAGGTTGCCGACGCGGCTGGCGACGACGAGCTTGGCGCGCGGGTAGGCCATGGCCTCCTGGGTGTTCGCCATGCCGGTGTCGCGGCGGAAGTCGCCGGAGCCGAAGGCCAGGCGGAACGCACCCTGGGCCTTGGCGATGTTGTTGGCCTCTTCGATGCCAAGCGCCGATTCCACGAGCGGGATGACTGGCGTCTTGCCGTCCATGCGGTGGAAAGACTCGGTGACCTGGTCGGCCGACTCCGTCTTTGCCAGCATGACGCCGAGCAGCCCCGGCGTGCCGCGCAGGCCCGCGAGGTCGTCGGCCCAGAACTTGCTGGTGGCGTCGTTGATCCGCACCCAGGCCCGGCCGCCGCCGGAGAGCCAGTTCACCACGTTCTCGCGTGCGACGTCCTTCTGCGAGGGGTCAACGGCGTCTTCGATGTCCAGGATGACCGAGTCCGCGCGGGACACGGCGGACTGGTCGAAAAGCTCGGTTTTCATTGCGTTGACCAGCAGCCACGACCGGGCGATCTCGGCGGGGATATTGCGTTCGTGCCGGATGATCTCGGCTGTGGAAGTAGACGTCATGGTTCTACCGTATCGGGCGCGCGCCCGTATGCGCGACGCAGATCGGCCCCGCAGGGCAGACCAATACGAACAAAAGCAAGAGTGTACCGCCGTCGGAACGACACCCCGGCACCGCCCGTCACGGGGATTCACCGGCTGCAACGGGGCGCCTCATGACCCGCTGTTGCGCCGTGTTTCCGCGGATTTCCAACGGTTGCCCGCCGTGACCGTGGCACTTTTCTGCGTCCGCCGAGTGCGCTTACATCGATCCATCGGCCGTTGCAGCGGCCGCCAAGTACCTGGCTCACCAGCCAACCAACCCCCTGAAGGAACCCCCCAATGAAACGACACCTGACCATCCTGAGTGCTGCGGCCGCCGTCGTCATCGCCCTGACGGTGTCCGGCTGCGGCGGGAGCGCCGCCGGCGATGACACAAGCGGCACCGGTGCTCCCGGCGCCAATGAAGTCAAGGAGCTCCGCTACCAGGGCTGGGGCCAACAACGTCACCCTTCCCGAGCTGGCGCAGGACCTCGGCTACCTGGGCGACGTCAAGCTGAACTGGGTGGGCAACACCATCAGCGGGCCGCAGGACATCCAGTCAGCAGCAACCGGCCAGACCGACTTCGGCGGCGCGTTCGCCGGCGCCGTGGTGAAGCTCGTGGAGGCCGGCGCACCGGTGAAGGCCGTCATCAACTACTACGGCGAGGACAGCAAGACCTTCAACGGCTACTACGTGAAGGAAGACAGCCCGATCAAGACGGCCCGGGACTTCATCGGCAAGAAGATCGCCGTGAACACCCTCGGGGCCCATTCCGAGGCGGTCATCAACACCTACCTCCGCAAGAACGGCCTGAGCGCGGACGAGATCAAGCAGGTCCAACTCGTGGTGGTTCCGCCGAACGACACGGAGGAAGCCATCCGCCGCGGCCAGGTGGATGCCGGCTCGCTGGGCAGCATCCTGCAGGACAAGGCCGTCGCCAACGGCGGGCTGAGGTCCGTCTTCAGCGACTTTGACCTGTTCGGCACGTTTGCCGGCGGACCCTACGTCTTCCGGGAGGACTTCCTCGCCCAGAACCCCAACACGGTCCGGACCTTCACCACCGGTGTGGCGAAGGCCATCGAGTGGGAGCGGGCCACGCCCCGCAAGGAAGTCATTGCCCGGCTCACCAAGATCCTGAAGGAACGCGGCCGCAATGAGAACCCCGCAGCCCTGCAGTACTGGAAGAGCGTCGGCGTCCCGGCCAAGGGCGAAATCAAGGATGAGGACTTTACCCGCTGGGAGGAGTACCTGAAGTCCGCAGGCATCATCAAGTCCGGCCTGGACGCCAAGAAGCTGTACACCAACGAGTTCAACGGTCTCCTGACCGATTCAAAGTAACGCCCGATTCAAGTAACCGCTGATTCAAATAACCGCTGATTCAAATAACCGCTGATTCAAATAACCGCAGCACAAAGTGAGGAAAGAACGATGACTGTCATTACCGAAACAAAGCTCGAATTCTCCAAGCTGGGCTCCCGCATCGGCGCCGAGATCCGCGGCCTGGACCTCAGCGGCGACCTGCCGGCAGAGACCGTTGCAGAGATCCGTGCGGCCCTCAACGAGCACAAAGCCCTGGTGTTCCGTGAAGCCAACATCCTCTCCGACGAGGCGCAGGTGAAGTTCGCCAGCCACTTCGGCCCGCTCACCAAGGCGCACCCCACCGTGGCGTCCGTGGAGGGCGAAGAGAACGTCCTGCCGGTGGACAGCGAGAACGGTTCGGCCAACAACTGGCACACGGATGTCACGTTCGTGGTCAACCCGCCGCAGGCGTCGACCCTGCGCAGCATCGACCTGCCGGCGTACGGCGGCGAGACACTGATCGCGTCTTCCGCCGGCGCGTACAGCGACCTGCCGGACGAGCTGCGGAACTTCGCCGACACCCTCTGGGCCATCCACACCAACGACTACGACTACTCCGTGCCCAAGAACCTGGAACACGCCAACGCCGAGGAGCGCCGCAAGGAGTTCACCCGGCTCAAGTTCGAGACGGCCCACCCCGTGGTGCGGGTCCACCCGCTGACCGGCGAGCGCGGATTGTTCATTGGGGGCTTCGCGCAGCGCCTGCGGATCGTTGGTCTGTCCAACACCGAGTCCAGGGACATCATCCGCCTGCTCCAGGCCTACGTAACCCGTCCCGAAAACGTGGTCCGCGTGAACTGGGAGCCCAACCAGCTGGTGCTCTTCGACAACCGGATCACCCAGCACTACGCACCGGACAACTACGACGGCCAGCCGCGCAAGCTCAACCGCGTCACCATCGCCGGGGACATCCCGGTGGGCGTGGACGGCAAGCAGAGCCAGGCCCTGAAGGGTGATGCATCCACGTACTCGGAGATCGCCCCGCTCTAGGGCTGTCCGCCCAACTAGGTCGCAGCAGAGGGCGTTCTGAGCACTCAGAACGCCCTCAGCTGCGACCTGGTTGGGTTTAAGGGATGTTGCTTCCCCGGGCCGTGACCCACAGCTGGTACCACTCGGCGCGGGTCATGGTCTCGGCCGCGCGGGCGGCCCCGGCGCACGCACGGATCCGGTCCGGGTTGGCGGTCCCGATAACCGGCGCGATCCCGGCCGGGTGCTTCATGAGCCAGCCCAGCAGCACTGCCTCCACGGTGGTGCCGTTCTCCCGCGCCATCTCCGCCAGCAGCGCGGCTGTGGCGCTCTCGGCCGGAGTGGGCCGCTCGGGCGGGTTGCCGGTGTAGTGGCCGCGGGCCAGGGCGCCGTAGGCCTGCAGCGTGATCCCCTGCCGGGCACAGTACTCGAGCGTCCCGTGCGGAAAGCTGTAGCCGTGGGCATCGGGATGGTTCACTAGCACGGTGCTTTCCAGCCAGTCGCGCTTGAGCAGGCTGAGCTCCAGCTGGTTGGCCACCACCGGGGTCTCGAGGCTGTCCTGCAGGAACTCGATCTGGGCGGCGGACATGTTGGACACACCGAGCGCCCGCACCTTACCTTCCGCCATCAGCTTCCCGACGGCGGCCGACACCTCCGCGGGGTCCATCAGGGGATCCGGGCGGTGCAGCAGGAGGATGTCCACGTAGTCGGTGCGTAGGCGCTCGAGACTGCCGTTCACGCGCTCGATGATGGCGTCCGCGCTCAGGTCGTAGTGGGTTTCCAATCCCCGCTCGTTCAGCCGGATCCCGCATTTGGTCTGCAGCTGGAGGCGCTCGCGCAGCCCGCTGGTGCCGGCCAGGACCTCGCCGAAGACGGCCTCGGCTTTTCCGTGCCGGTAGATGTCGGCGTGGTCAAAGAGCGTGACGCCGATGTCCAGCGCCGCATCGATGGCCTCGGCCGCGGCCTCGACGTCGGTGATTTCGTGGGGTTCAGTCGACCAGTCCCCGCCCAGGCCCATGCAGCCGTAGAGCAGCCGGCCGTAGGGCACTGCAGTCTGTTCAGTCATGGCATCACTCTTTCATTTGTTCCGGGCCCCGCACAGAGGCCGGGCCCGGCACCCGGAGGGCGGTTAAACGGACCCGCTGGCGCACCCCGGTCAGAACCGGGGTGCGCCAGCGGCGTGTCAGCCGGTTGCGGGTCAGCGCAGCCAGGCGGTGGTGTTGGCCGGCAGCTTGCCGCCTTCCAGCGGTGCGCTGCTCACCAGCACCGTGCCCGCGGGAAGGTCGACGGCGGTGTCCCCGAAGTTGGTCACTGCCTGCCAGCCACCCGGCCGGCTGAAGTGCAGGACCTCCGGATTTCCGGTTTCGATCCATTCCAGCTCTTCGGCGGTCTGCAGTTCGCGGCGGAGCTTCAGGGCCGTGCGGTAGAGCTCGAGCGTGGAGCCCTGGGTGCCGTCCTGCGCCTCAACGGCGTAGCTGCTGAACCAGTCGGGCTGCGGCAGGTGAGCGCCGCCGTCGCCGAACCCGAAGGATGTGCCCTCCACGGACCACGGCAGCGGCACGCGGCAGCCGTCGCGGCCCACTTCCACTCCCCTGTTGCGGAAGAACGACGGGTCCTGCCGTTCGGATTCCGGGATGTCCGCCACTTCCTGCAGGCCCAGTTCCTCGCCCTGGTACAGGTAGGCGGAGCCGGGCAGCGCGAGCATGAGGAGCGTGGCGGCGCGGGCGCGGCGCTTGCCGAGCTCGACGTCGAGATCCTTTTCCGGCCCGCCGGCCAGCAGCCAGTCCTTGCCGTCCTGGCCCTTGGCGTGCTTGCCCTTGGAGCCCTTGGGCAGGCCGTAGCGGGTGGCGTGCCGGACGACGTCGTGGTTGGAGAACACCCAGGTGGAGGACGCGCCGGTGGCTGCAGCCTCTGCCAGGTTGCGGGTGATGATCTCGTGGAACTCCTCGGCGTCGAAGTCCGCCTGCAGGAGGTCGAAGTTGAACGCCTGGCCCAGTCCCTCGGGGCTCGCGTACCGGGCCCGGCGGGTGGCATGCACCCAGGCCTCGGCGACGGCGGTGCGCGGCGGGTTGTACTCGTTGAACACCTCGCGCCATTCGGCGTAGACCTCGTGCACCTCGTCGCGGTCCCAGAACGGGTGCGAGCCGTCAGGGAATCCGTCAGTGCCGGTGTTGGCCTCGGTCAGCTCAACCTTGGAGAGCAGCGGTTCGGTGAGGTCCTTGGTGAGCGCGTGCGCCACGTCCACGCGGAATCCGTCCACGCCGCGGTCCGACCAGAAGCGCAAGGTTTTGAGGAAGTCGTCGCGGATTTCCCGGTTGGCCCAGTTCAGGTCCGGCTGCTCCTTGGCGAAGATGTGCATGTACCACTGGCCGGGGGTGCCGTCCGGTTCGGTGATGCGTTCCCAGGCGGGGCCGCCGAAGACGGAGTCCCAGTCCGAGGGCGGGAACTCTCCGTTGGGGCCTTTGCCGTCCCGGAAGATGTAGCGGTCCCGGGCCGGGGAGCCCTTCGGGGAGGCCACGGCTTCCTTGAACCATTCGTGCCGGTCCGAGGAGTGGTTCGGGACGATGTCTGCGATCAGCTTGATGCCGGCGGCGTGGAGGGCGTTGGCCATCTCATCGAAGTCCTCCAGGGTGCCGAGCTTCGGGTCCACGTTGCGATAGTCATCCACGTCGTACCCGCCGTCGGCGAGCGCCGAAGGGTAGAACGGGCTGAGCCAGACGGCGTCGATTCCGAGCGCCTTCAGGTACGGGACCTTGGCCGTGATGCCCTTGATATCGCCCAGGCCGTCGCCGTTCGAATCGGAAAAGCTGCGGGGGTAGATCTGGTAGACGGACGCCTGGCGCCACCAGTTCGGATCGGCCAGGCGGTCGGAATCGGAAAGGGTTGCCAGCGTGGCGGTGGTGGACAAGGGATGATCCTTTTCTTGTGGTTGGGGTTGTTGCTGGACTGGTTTGATGGGTCTACTTGACGGCCCCGCGCATGACTCCGGACAGTACCCAACGCTGGGCCAGGATGTAAACCACCAAAGTGGGTGCCATGGCCATCAGGTAGGACGCGAATGCGAGGCTGTAGTTGGTGTTGAACTCTCCCTGGAAGAGCATCTGCACCACGGGGAGGGTCTGCAGGGCTGGATCGGCGATCATCATCTGCGGGAGCAGGAAGTCGTTCCATGAGCCGAGGAAGGCGAAGATGCCCACGGTGGCGTTCATGGGGGCCAGCAGCGGGAAGATGATCCTGCGGAACACCTGCCACGTGGTGGCGCCGTCGAGCCTGGCTGATTCCTCGAGCTCCACCGGGATGGAGCGGACGAAGGCGATGTACAGCAGCGTGTTGAACGAGATGCCGCCCAGCACGTGCAGGAACACCACTCCGCCCGGGTTGTCCAGGCCGAGGAGGGCCGTCTGCTTGATCAGGGGCAGGATGATCACCGGGAACGGGATGAACATGGCCGAGAGCAGGTACACGAAGGAGCCCCGGAAGAACCTCCGGTTCCAGTTCCTGGCGATGGCATACGCCACCAGCGAGCTGCACGCCAGGGAACCAAGGACGCTGAACACGGTGACGAACGCCGTCGACATGAAAGCCCGCGGGAAATCCGTTGCCACATAGGCGGCGCCGAAGTTCTCCCAGTTCACCGGGCTCGGCCAGGCAAGGCCCGTGCCCGTTCCGATCTGGTCCGGGGACTTCAGGGCCATGGCCACGGTGAAGTACAGCGGCAGCAGCACGGTCAGGGAGGCCACCAGCATCAGCCCGGTCAGCCACCAGTTGACCTTGTAGCCCTCCCGGCCGGAGCGGATCTTCCGGCGGAGTGCGGGGCGGTCTGGAGCGTGCGAGGCGCGGCGAGCGGTAAGCGGAAAAGCTGTCATTAGAGTGAAACCCCCCGGCGCTGGATGAGGCGCAGCTGGATGACGGAGATCAGCAGGGTGATCAGGAAGTAGATGACCGCGTTCGCCATCTGGTAGGAGTAGTCCCCGCCGGTGAAGCCGGAGAAGATGCGCATGGCCACGGACTGGGTGGCCATGCCCGGCCCGCCCCCGGTGAGGCCCACGATGATTTCGTAGGTTCCCAGGAAGCCCTTGAAGCCGAGGATCACGTTGATGACCAGGTAGCCGAGGATGAGCGGCAGGGTCAGGCTCCGGAACTGCCGGAAGCTGCCGGCCCCGTCGAGATCCGCGGCTTCGTACACCTCGGAAGGGACGCTCTGCAGCCCGGCCAGGTAGATGATGGTGGCGCCGGGAGCCGCCTGCCACACCGTGACCAGCACGATGGCCAGCCAGGCGTAGTTCTCGTTGGCCAGGATGCTCGTGGCCAGGGGCGTCACGCCGAAGCGGTCCGCCAGCACGGGCAGGGTGTTGGAGAACAGGTAGTTGAACACGAAGGACACCACCAGGGCCGAGAGCACCATGGGGATGAAGAAGACGGTGCGGATGCCGGTGCGCCACTTGATTTTGGCGTTCAAGCCAAGGGCGATCGCCAGCGCCACGATGTTGACCACCACCGTGGTGGTCAGGGCGAAGACGAACGTGAAGATGTAGGACTGCAGGATGGCCGGATCTTTGAAGATGTTGACGTAGTTGGACAGTCCGATGAACTTCCAGTCGCCGTAGCCGGCATAGTTCGTCAGGCTGAAAAACACGCCCACGAGGGCCGGCAGGGTGATGAAGAAGGCGAACAGCGCCAGGACCGGCACCACCATCCAGTAGTACGCAGGGTCGATGCGGCCCTTGGCACGGACGGACCGCAGCGGGGCCTTCGGGGGAACGGTCGACGCGGCGGGCTGGGCTGCCCGCGCCGTCTCGGAGGTTGTAGTCATGGGGGGCTCCTGGATTCGGGCGGGTCAGACCGCGGTGCGCTCGGCGACCCGGCGCCATTCGTCGTCGAGGGCGGAAAGGAACTGCTCACCGTTCTTGCCGTACACGAAGGACTGGATGTAGTTGTACAGCGGTACTGACGGCGGGAAGTAGGTGGTGGCTCCCTGGTAGTACCGCCCAGCCTGCACAGAGGCGGCGAGGCCGGTGATCTGGGGATTTTCGACGGCGGGTGCTTCCTTGAGCGGCGAGAACGCCGCGTTCTTCTCGTTGTAGGCGTTCACGACGGAGGGGTCCAGCAGGTAGCTGACGAAGCGCCGTGCCGCGGCCATGTTCGGCGTGTTGCGTGTGATGGACAGTGCCATGTCCACGTTGACCCGGGCCTTGGTGTCCGCGGGCTTGTTGGTGACGGGCAGCGGGAAGCTGCCGAGCCTGACGCCCTTGTTGGCGGCCACCAGCTGGGACAGCGCCCACGGACCCTGCAGGTACATGGCCGCCTGGCCCTTGGCGAACGCGGCGTTGCCGTCCGCGTAGTTCTTGCTCGTGGCGCCCTTCTGTGAGAAGGCTGCCAGCTCGAGCATCTTGGGCAGGACCGGGCCGAAGTTGCTGGTGAACGACTCTTTGGCGTCTTCACTGATGGCGGCACCCTTGGCGGTGAGCTCCGCGAAAAAGCCGGCGACGTCCAGGGAACCGCCCGAGAGGTAGTCGAACATGCCCTGGCCGAGGGTCCAGCTGTCCTTGAAGGTGCCGTAAATAGGGGTGATGCCGGCGGCCTTGAATTTCTCGCAGGCCGCCACGAATTCGTCCCACGTGGTGGGGACGGCCACACCCTGGGCCTCGAAGATGTCCCGGTTGTAGATGACTCCGGCGGCTGCCAGGGAGAACGGGAGGGCGCTGGTTTCGTGCCCGCTGTACTGTCCCCAGGAACTGACCAGGTCCTGGACCTTGGGGTCGATCGTGGCTGCGGCCGGATGGTCAGAAAGGTCTGCGAACACGCCCTTGCGGACGAAGTCGGCGGTGGCCTGGGCGAAGCCTCGGGTCACGACGTCGGGCGGGTCGTTACGGACCAGGCCCGGAACGAAGTTGCCCTCATTGAAGTCCTGAATGACGCGGATGTCCGGGTTGAGCGCCTCGAAGTCCTTGATCACCTGGTTGAAGTAGGCCACCACCTCGGGCTTGTTCTGCATGAAGCGCAGCGTGGTGACGCCGTTCTGGCTGCTGGGCACGGAGCCGCAGCCCGCCAGCGGAAGGACAGCTGCAGCGCCGGCGAGGCCGGCCGCCTTGAACAGCGCGCGGCGGCTGAGCGGGGTCTCGCGGCTGAGCGGGATTGCGCTCACAGTGCGGAGGCCGGGGCAGCGTACTGGCAGGTGGCGCGGCGTTGCGGACTCCGGAAATGGCGGTGCTTCGAAGGGCAGTTCACAGTTGCTCCTTTGCAAAAGGCTGAGGAAAAAGCTGGAAGGGGAATCCCGTGGCCGGCGGCCGTCCGGCCCACGTGGCTTATTTATATGGAATCTAAATTTAGTTCCTCAAGTATTATGTGGGGCAGAGCACAAGGAGGTCAACACCATGTCCGAAATGACGGCGGCCACGCCGCAGCTGCTTCGCCGCGTGAGCGCCGGAGCAGTCCTGGATTACATGCGCGCCTCGGGCGCGGTGACGGTTACCGACGTCATCCAGGCCACCGGCCTGACCCGGGCCACCGCCATCTCCGTCTGCGAGGACCTCATGCAGCGCGGGTGGATTACCGAGCTGGAGAACCAGCGCGCCTTTGGCGGCTACCAGAAGGGACGGCCCGCCCGCAGATTCGAACTCAACGAGCGGGCAGGCTATGTCCTGGGAATGGACGTGGGCTTCTCGAAGGCGACGGTGGTGGTGTCCGATCTTCGCGGCAAGGCGCTGGGACGCGCCAGCCAGCCGTTTGAGATTGAGGACATCTCCGCCGAGGAACGCGTGGCTGTCATTGACCGGGCTGCCTTAATGGCGCTGCACAGCGTGGGGGCCTCCCCCGACGCTGTGCTGGCCGTGTGCGCCGGCATCGCCGCCCCGGTGGACCGGAAGGGCAACATCCTGGCGGTCCAGCATTTCTGGGGGCTGTTCGACGTCGGACTGAAGTCCGCGCTGGACAAGCTGCACGGATGGACGGTGCTGCTGGAGAACGACGCCAACCTCGCCGCCCTCGGTGACCGGTGGCGTGGCGCGGCTGCGGGCGTGGACGACGTCGTCGTGATCCTGGCCAGTGAACGCTTCGGTTCGGGCGTCATCGAAGACGGCCGCCTGCTGCACGGCAGCGGCGGCGCCGCGGGTGAACTCGCGTATCTGGACCTGGTGGAGGGAGTGGGCGACACCTTCGGTATCGCGACGCTGGCGCGGGTCTGGGCTGCGGAGGCGCTTGAGGGCACCGCCGCGACGTCCCTCCGCGAACACGCCGCGTCGGGGGCCGAGGCGGAGCACGTCTTTGCCGCGGCGGCTGCCGGCGACGCGGAGGCACTGAAGATCCTTGACCGGCTGGCCGACAGGATGGCCCGGGTCATCGGCTCTGTAGCCACCATGGTCAACCCCGAGCTCGTGGTGATCGGCGGGGCCGTGGCCAACTCTGCGGGGGCCCTGCTCGAGCGGATTGCGGCCCGGCTGCCGGAGTTCACCGTCACCCCACCGCGGGTGGCGGTCTCACCGCTGGGTGATTCGATCGTCACCGTGGGCGCGGTCCGGCGGGCCCTGGACTACGTGGAGACGAATAGCCTGGACCTGGAGCTGAACGTCCCGGCCTGAGCCGAGACCGGCGCGAACCACGACAAGCGCGAACGTACACTTGGGGCCGCAAAATCACACGCATTTGGTGCCCAACTGTACGCTCGCGCTGTTCCGCTCCGGCGTGATCCCTACTCCGGCATAATCATGGTCCGCAGGTCGAGCTGGCGCAGCACCCTGTCCGCCACCTCGGGGTCCATGTCCGGCTCGCTCCGGGCCGCGACGACCTCCTGCCGCGCGGCGTCCAGGGCGATGGTCTGGACCGTGATGGCCAGCTCCCTGCCCCGCTCACGCTTCTCGGCGAGGCTCTCGTTGCGGAGGCTCCCGTCCAGCAGTTCGGCGTGCAGCCTGGTCATCTTTTCCTTCACCAGGGCCACCTTCTCCGGCGGCAGCTCCTTCACGAGCTCGTGGTCCTTCAGCGCGGCCACGGCGGCCGCCTGGGCACGGCGGGCCAGGAGCCGCGCCGCGTCGCGCTCCTCCGTGCCATCCTGGGACGCGTTCAGCACCTTCATCAGCCACGGCAGGGTCAGCCCCGGCAGCACCAACGTGGCCAGCAGCACCGCACACGCCGTGACCAGCACCTGGTCACGCGCCGGGAAGGGCGTGCCGTCGGCAAGCGCAACCGGCAGGGCCAGCGCCAGGGCCAGGGTGGCCAGCCCGCGCATGCCGCACCAAGTCAGGATCAGGACCTCTTTGGCGGAGGTCGGCTGCAGCAGGTTCTTACGTTTCCGGGCGGACACGGCCAACAGTCCCAGCCAGCCGAACCGCACAGCGAACACCAGGACGCAGACCACGACGGCGGTCCCCGCCATCCCGAAGATCGCGGAACCCTCTGTGCGGACAACATCCTGGATCTCGAGCCCCACGAGCCCAAAGGCAAGGCCCGTCACCAGCAGCTCCACCACGTCCCAGAAGGCGGTCCGGGTCACCCGCTCGGCGGCGTCTTGCGGGCGGGCGTGCCGCTGCATCTCCAGGGCGGTGACCACGACGGCAATCACACCGGAGGCGTGGAATTCCTCCGCGAGGATGTACGCGGCAAAGGGCACCACCAGGGTCACGGCGCTGCGGGCCACCATGGACGCCACCAGCCGGGTGACCAGCCACGTCAGCCAGCCCATGGCGACGCCGACCACGACGGCAAGTGCCGCTCCCACGACGAACTTGAGGACGACGTCGGGCCCTATCCTGGTGCCGCCGACCGCGGCGGCAACAGCTGCCTGGAAGATGACAATGGCGGCGGCGTCGTTGAAGAGCCCTTCGCTCTGCAGCACCGTGATCAGGCGCCGGGGCATGTGCACGCGGCCGGCCACGGACTCCACCGCAACGGGGTCCGGCGGTGCCACCATGGCTCCCAGCGCGATGGCGGCGGGGATGCCGATCCCCGGAATCATGAGCCAGGCGGCGCCGGCGACCACGGCAGTGGAGAGGACCACGAGGGCCACGGCGAGCATGATCAGCGTCCGCCACCGGACCCGGAAGACGGCCCAGGAGCTCCGCTGCGCCGTGGCGAACAGCAGCGGTGGCAGGAAGATCGGCAGGATCAGCTCTGGCGGAATCTCGATGTCCGGGAAGCCCGGGATGAACGTCAGCGCCACGGCCAGGAGCAGCATCAGCACCGGATAGGGCAGCCGCAGCCGGTCCCCGAGGCCCACGGCCACCACGGTGGCGAGCAGGAGCCCGATAATGAGTGCCAGCTGGTCCATGTGCCCACTTTCCCCGGAGTGCGCCACGCCTCGGACGGAGGGCGGCCGTGCCTTTCAACCCTACCGGGAACGCTGTGGCCCTTCGCCTGCCCGGCGCTACTGCTGCAGGGCGTCCAGCGCGGCAGCGACCGGCTGGGTGCCGTCGCGGAATTGGATGGTCCGGCCGGCGGTTCCCGGCAAGCCCAGCACCGCGGCGGCAACGATGGCCACGTTGGCGCGCGACGTCTGCGTGCCGGAACTGGCGTCGTCGGGGTTAGCCTCGATCAGCCCGTTCCCCGGCCCCTCGGTCAGGGAGCCCGGCCCCAGGATGGTCCAGGCAAGCTTGGTGCCGCGGAGGTACTCATCGGCGGCGGCCTTGGCCTCGGCGTACGCGTGGAAGCTGTGTTCCTCGGGAACCCCGTGGTCCGGGCCCGCGCCGAAGTAGGACACCATCACATAGCGCCCGACGCCGGCCTCTGCGGCCGCGTCCATGGAGCGGATGGCGGCGTCGCGGTCCACCGCATACGTGCGGGCCGGGTTCCCTCCCCCGGCACCGGCTGACCAGACCACGGCGTCGTGGTTCCGGAGCGCGGCGGCGATGTCCGCCGTCGTCGACTTTTCAACGTCAAGGACCGACGGCGACGCACCGGTGGCGGCGACATCTGCCGCATGGTCCGGGTTGCGGATGAAGGACGTGACGCTGTGCCCCTGTTCCGTGAGGAGGGCGGACAGATGCAGGGCCACCTTGCCGTGGCCGCCGATGATTGCGATACGGGTCATGCCCCCATTGTGTCGCAGGATCGTGTCGCAGGCGCTCCGCGCCGCCAGCTGGTGCCGCCCTTCCCTTCATCTGGACCGGTCATCCGGACCGGTCGTCCGTCCGGTTGGCGTAGCGGAGGAAGACCGTGCCGTTCCCGAACCGCCGCTCCTCGAGCAGCTCAAGCCGGAGGCGGACGTCCTCCGGGAGGAAGCGCTTGCCGCCGCCCACTGCCACGGGCGAGAGGAACATCTGGAACTCGTCCACCAGCCCGGCCCGGATGGCTGACGCGGCAAGGTCGGCGCCGCCCACCGCCAGGTCCCGGCCGACGTCGGCCTTGAGCCGTCCGACGGCGTCGGCGCTGAACTCCCGCTCGATCCGGGTCCGGGCAGTGGCTATGTCCTTCAGGGTGCGGGAAAAGACCACCTTGTCCGCTGCTTTCCAGAGGTCGGCAAAGTCCCGGATGTAGTCGGGAATCTCGCCGAAGTCTTCCGGATGCTCCCAGACGGCCATGACTTCGTACATCCGGCGCCCGAGCAGGTAGGTGCCAGCCGGCCGCTGCAGTTCGTTGACGAAGGAATGCACCTCAGCGTCCGGCTCGGCCCAGCCGAAGTTGCCGTCCCGGTCCGCGATGTACCCGTCGAGGGACATGAGTCCCGAGTAGATCAGTCTGGCCATGCCGGCTCCTGTTGTCCTCGGCGGTGTGCAGTCCCGACCTTAGGCTCATGTCGCCCGGATGACAACGGTTCCGCTGGTTCCGGAGCCATTCTCAGCGTTGCCACAGGATTGCATCAAGACCTGATCAAGGACCCGGTTCTCCCCTGTTCCGGCTGACATGCTGGTTGACGGATCAAGCAACTCGTACCGTTTCCAGGAATCATCATGGGGGGATCATGCCGCTAGGCACGTTCAATCACGCAGGCCCGACCAGGCACACAGGCTCGAACAGGCAAACAGGCTCGAACAAGCACACAGGCCCGTCCAAACGCGCTCTACGCCGGGTGGTGGCCTTCACGGCATCCGTCAGGTCCGGCCTTTGGGTCCGGTCGCTGTCCGCCACGGCCGTGGCCACCGGCCTACTGCTCACCGGGCTGGCAGTCCCCGCCGAGGCTGCCACGTACTATTCCGCGCCGCTGCGCACCGCTGCCCGTGCCCTCACGGTGACCGCGGAGAACAACGCCGGCTACGACCGGACCCGCTACTTCGGCAGCTGGCTGGACACCAACCGCGACTGCCAGAACACCCGGGCCGAGGTTCTGCTGCAGGAGGCGAAGGCCACCGCGACGTACACCACCGCGCGCCGGTGCACCGTGCGCACGGGCCGTTGGGTCACCAGGTGGGACAACCGCACGCACACCCTGGCGTCGGCCGTGGAGATCGACCATACGGTTCCCGTCCATGAGGCGTGGGGCTCCGGCGCCCGCTACTGGTCGCAGGCGCGCCGGGTAGCGTTCTACAACGACCTCGGCGACGGCCGGTCCCTGAACGCGCAGACGGCGGCACTGAACTCCGCCAAACAGGCCAAGGGTCCGGAGGCGTGGATGCCGCCGGCGAATCGCTGCGAGTACATCGGCAACTGGATTGCGGTGAAGATCCGGTGGGGCCTGCGGGTTGACAGCGCCGAGAAGGCAGCCCTGATCCGCTATGCAGACTCCTGCCCGAACGTGCGCATCAGCGTCACCCGGGCCTAGGCCTGCACGGAAACCGGCAGCCAAACAACCCCGAACCCAAACAGCCCCGCACCGCCGGAAAGGCAGCGCGGGGCTGTTTCGTCAGACCTCGAACATCCCGTAGACCCAGATGTTCGCGGACCCCAGGGCGAGCTCGGACATGGGCACCCTCCGGGCACCCGTGCGGGTCAGCCAGAACCTGTTGTCCTTGGTGGGGGTCTTGACCGGAATGCCGGCGTTGTCCACCAGGTAAAGGCTCGTGGAG
Organism: Arthrobacter globiformis; assembly: GCF_030817195.1. Classification (NCBI taxonomy): domain Bacteria; kingdom Bacillati; phylum Actinomycetota; class Actinomycetes; order Micrococcales; family Micrococcaceae; genus Arthrobacter; species Arthrobacter globiformis. Next base: position 4,217,851 of record NZ_JAUSYZ010000001.1, read on the forward strand.
GTGGCGGAGCCGCCGTAGGGCGAGGACATGGCTGCGTGCGTGCAGGTAATGAGGCCTGTGCTCTTGTTCATGGTTGTGGACGTGACCAGCCCGTTGAGGGACACCCAGGCAGAACCGTTCCACGAGACGTAGTCCCCCAACCCTGCGGGCTGCGAGGCCTGGATGGTGATGCTGTTCAGGCCGACGGACGCGCCCAGCTGGTAGCCGGCGGCAGACAGCGTCTCGTCGGCAACGACCACCACCGAGCTCACCTTCAGGCCGTCGAACCCCATTCTGATGGTGACCGACATGTCGTCCAGGGCGCTTTCCGTCGACACCACCCCCACGGGTGTGTGCCGGTCGTCGTCAATCAAGGAGAACCCCAGGCCGCTGTTGCGGACCGCACAGGCCACAATCCGGTAGCGCCGGCCGTCCGTGCCGCGGACGATGCCCATTTCGTCTGCCTTGAGATCCAGGGCGGCCTGCTGCGCGGCGGAAACGGGCTTGTCGGCGTCGGCCGTATTGTCCACCTCCGAGAGTCCCACGTCCGCCTTGGTCAGGGCAGGGACGGTCTCAGGGGCAGGCTGCTCTGGGCTGACCGGCTGATCAGTGGCTGGCCCGGACGGGGTTGGGGCCACCTCCGGCGGCGGCACCGTTGGAACGGTTGTTGCCGATGCCGGCCCCGCGGTGACGGTGGCCAAGGCAAGGAGACCTCCGCCGGCCGCCGCGATCCGCCCCAGATTCAGAACCGCACGGCGCTCCACGCCGCCTTCACCAAACCACTCCACTGTGTTCCCCCCACGGGCACCATTCTGCGGCCGGGGTGTACACCTCGGCCGGTCATGGTGCCGAGCCTAAGAACGAAAACTTGGAATTACGCTGTGGCCGCCAGCCCTGATTGGGGGGGGTGGCACACATGCTTTCGGGTGACGGAGCCAGCCCAAGACGGGGCACTTCGGCGCGGGACACGCCAGCCGACGTCGTTAATTACGACGCCGGCTCCCCCAAAGTGCCCCGCGACGGTTTGGGCCGGGTGCCCAATGGGCCAAAAACAAAAGCAGGCCAGGGGCTGAATGCCTCTGGCCTGCAGATTCGGTAGCGGTGGGGAGGCTCGATCTCCCGACCTCACGATTATGAGTCGTGCGCTCTAACCAACTGAGCTACACCGCCACGAATGAGAAAAACCTGTGTCAAGCCGGTCAAGACCGCCTTGACACAGGGCCCTCATTCCGAGCCCCCCACCGGAATCGATCCGGTGACCTCGTTCTTACCAAGAACGCGCTCTACCACTGAGCTAGGGGGGCAACGAGTAAATACTCTACCGGAAGATTTGGCACTCAACAAATCGGCGGCGGAACGGGGCTCCTAGGGTCAGAAAACCCCGGAAACACAGGCCTGGAGCAGGCTGCGGGCCCCTTTGGATGCCCCTTCAGAGCCTTTCCGGACGCAGATGTGACGAAGCGTACACACGGGCGGCGGGGAACGCCCTTAAACAGAAACAGGCCGGCTGATCAGCCGGCCTGTTTCTATTCGGATGCTTGGTTCATCACCAGACGGTGATTACCACTTGCCCTTGCGGTTGAAGTCGCGGTGGCCGCCTTCGTTACCGTGGCGCGGCTTGCGTGCGCCGTTGCCGTGACCGCCGAAGCGGGAGTCGCTCGACTGGCCACGGTCGTCCGTGCCGATGCCGCGCTCGGAACGCTCGCTGTACGAACGGCCGCCGCGGTCGGCGGAGGAACGCTCGCCGTCGCTCTTGCGGAACTCCTTCTTGAAGCCGCCGCTGCCCTTGAAGTTGCCGCCGCGGTCGCCGCCACGGTTGCCTTGGTAGCCGCCGCGGTCACCTGAGGGCTTGCGGCCGGAGTCCAGCTCGAGGTGGATCAGCTCACCGCCGATCCGCGTGCGGGAAAGGGCGCGCAGCTGCTCCTGGCTAAGGTCAGCGGGCAGCTCGACCAGCGAGTGATCCGAGCGGATGTCGATGCCGCCGATCTGCGACGAGGAAATGCCGCCCTCGTTGGCAATGGCGCCCACGATGGAACCCGGCATGACACGCTGGCGGCGTCCCACGGCGATCCGGTAGGTGGCGTTGCCCTCGGTCAGGGCACGGGTCGGACCGCGTGAACCGAAGCCATCCTTGGACCGTTCGCGCTTCTGGAACTCGGGAGCTGCGGGGAGTTCCTTGACCAGCAGCGGCTGGCCGCCTTGGGCCATCACGGCCAGTGCCGCAGCGATTTCTGCTGCCGGCACGTTGTGCTCTTCCTCGTAGGACGCGATCAGGTCACGGAATGCCGCCACGTCTTCGGACTCGAGCGTCTCGGTGATGCGCTCGGCGAACTTGCCCAGACGCAGCGTGTTGACGGTCTCAGCGGTGGGCAGGTGCATCTGCTCCACAGGCTGGCGTGTGGCCTTCTCAATGGAACGCAGCAGGTACTTCTCGCGCGGAGTCATGAACAGGATCGCGTCGCCGGATCGGCCGGCACGGCCGGTGCGGCCGATGCGGTGCACGTAAGACTCGGTGTCGTGCGGGATGTCGTAGTTGACCACGTGGCTGATGCGCTCGACGTCCAGGCCGCGGGCGGCGACGTCGGTGGCAACCAGGATGTCGATGCGGCCTTCCTTGAGCGCGTCAACGGTACGTTCGCGCTGCTGCTGCGGGATGTCGCCGTTGATGGCGGCAGCCTGGAAGCCGCGGGCGCGCAGCTTGTCGGCGAGGTCCTCGGTGGCCATCTTGGTGCGGACGAACGCGATGACGCCGTCGAACTCTTCGACCTCGAGGATGCGGGTCATGGCATCGAGCTTGTGCGGGCCCATAACCTGCAGGTAGCGCTGACGGGTGTTCGCGCCGGTGGTGGTCTTGGACTTCACCGAGATCTCGGCCGGGTTGTTCAGGTACTGCTTGGACATCCGGCGGATCTGGCTCGGCATGGTGGCGGAGAACAGTGCCACCTGGCGGTCCGACGGGGTCTGCTGGAAGATCTGCTCCACGTCTTCGGCGAAGCCCATGCGGAGCATTTCGTCGGCCTCGTCCAGCACCAGGTACTGGAGCTCGGACAGGTCCAGGGAGCCCTTGGCAATGTGGTCGATCACTCGGCCGGGAGTACCGACGACAACCTGTGCACCGCGGCGCAGGCCGGCGAGCTGGGGGCCGTAGGCGGAGCCGCCGTAAACGGGGAGGACGGTGAAGTCATCGATGTGCTTGGCGTACGAGGTGAAGGCCTCGGCAACCTGGAGCGCCAGCTCGCGGGTCGGGGCCAGGACCAGTGCCTGGGTCTTGCGGGACGGGCCGTTGAGGTCGTGGAGCTCGGCCAGGCGGGACAGTGCCGGTACTGCGAATGCTGCAGTCTTACCGGTGCCGGTCTGGGCGAGGCCCACGACGTCGCGGCCTTCAAGCAGCAGCGGGATGGTTGCTGCCTGGATCGGGGAAGGCTTTTCGTAGCCGACATCCTGCAGGGCTGCGAGGACGCGGCCGTCGATGCCAAGGTCGGTGAAGCGGACGCCTTCTTCTTCCGGCTCTTCAGCCTTGGCGGGAGCGTCGGCCTTGGCGGGAGCGTCGGCCTCGGCGGGAGCGTCGACAGCAGGCTCGGCTGCGGGGACAGCAGCCTCGGTGAATTCAACGTTGGCGGTTTCGGCGGTCGCCGTCTGGTTGGCGTTGTCGTGATTTTCGGGCATAGGGAGATATTCCTCATCCATAGGGGGCCAGGCGGCACAACCCGAGGTGAGCGGAGCCGCAGTACATGTGCCGTGGTCGCCGGGCAAACATTGACCGGCCGGTCACTAGAAGTCCGGCGCTTTCGCAATCCCGTGGCAGGACTTCACACTGCATCTCTTGGCTGCTATCCCAGCAGTCTGTACAGCGTTTTCTTCAGCCGGCTCTCCCTATGAAACTGCCCGCATCACATTTGCGGGCCCCAACACTTGCCAGTCCTGCCTCAAAAATTGGGCAGGAATAAGGGATTTCCGGAGTGGGGGATGTTTCCAGTGTAAAGCATGACTACCCGCACTAGCGAACCGAGGGGCCAGCAAGGGCGGTGAGCTTGCGCACACGCGGCATTTTTGCAGCAACCCGGCAGCGCCGCCGGGCCGTCTCGGCCGTGCTAGCTTCCCACCCGGCGGAGCATCTTCTCGAACCGTTCGTGGTACTCGGGCTGCAGCCGGATTTCGCCGTCGGCCTCGGCGTCGCGCAGTGCCTCGATGGCGTCGACGTCGGGCTCGCTGAACCAGCGGCCGATGGTCACCCCGTGCTTGGGCACGAAGAGTCGGTGGATGTGGTCGCCTGCCTGCACGGAACCGGTCTTGATGACGCGCAGGTAGGCGCCCACCCGGCCTGCCGCCGTGAAGCGCCTAACCCATTGGGCCTCGTCCATGCGCCGCTGGAAGGTCGCGCACGGAACACGGGGCGAGGTGACCTCAACCTCAACATCCAACCCGATCCGCCAGCGCTCACCGATGACGGCACCCGTGGTTTCGATCCCTGCCACGCGCAGGTTTTCACCGAAGATCCCCGGCGGCAGTTCGCGCTGCAGCTCACCGATCCAGTAATCGGCGTCGGCCTGGGAATAGGCGTAGAGCGCCTGGTCCTCTCCCCCGTGGTGGATGCGGCTGGCCTGGATGTCGCCGTGCAAACCGAGCTTGTGCACCTTCACCGGCCCGTCCACGGGCCGCTTGTCGATGGCAGTGACGCCCACGCTTCCCTCGTCCGGAAGGAGCTGGTGGACCCGGCAAACGGCAAGAAGTGTGGCTGTGTGCATGGCACCAGTGTAGGTTCTCGGCCTGACCGGCGCCTTTGGTGATTCCGGCGGGACGGCCGGGAGTCGAAAGTTATTCACCGCGGCACCCTCCAGCCACTAGGCTTGCTGCAGTATTTACCGGCGGGACGGACAGCCGGTTCCGCCGGCCGCGGCCCAGCGTTCCGGCCACCAACAGCATGGAGCAGCAGGGGGAACCATGGACCCGGAGAAGGACCCGAGCAAGGACGCTGACGGGGGCCAAAACGACGACAGGTCCGGCCGGAACGACGACAGGTCCGGCGGGGGCGCCCTGCCCGGCGGCCCGGCCAAGCCGCCGCCCTGGCAGGTGCCCAAGCCTGAGCTCCACCCCGAACTGCTGACCCCCGGCACACCGGGAGACGAAACCCGGGGAAAGCCCGGCAACGGAAAGCCCCGTACGGAAACCCCGGGCAAAGCAACCCCGGGAGAAGGAAACAGGAACCAAACCGGATTCCCCCAGCCCGGCCCCGTCTTTGATCCGTTCGCGCGTGACCGCGAGCGCGATGCGGCAGCTCGAAAGAAACGGTCGCAGCGCCGCACGGTGGTGGTGGGCCTCGGCGTCACCGCGCTCCTGGCCGGCACCATCACGGCGATCGTGGCGAGCAACGAGCAGGACCCTGACTACGCCCAGGTCTGCTTCAACGAGGAGACGGGCGAGCGCGTTGAGGACACCCAGTGCAACAGCTCGGCCGGACGCGGGGGCGCCCTCTATGCCTGGTACTTCTATGCGCGCGGGGCCAGCGTTCCGGGCATCGGCCAGAACAGGACGGCCTACCCGAACTTCACCAGGACTGTGCCGCAGGGGGCCAAGACGGCCACGGGCTACAGCAGCAAGGGCGGCACGGTCAGCAGGGGCGGCTTCGGCAGCAGCTCCAAGGGCGGAAGCACGGGAGGCTAGGCGTGAAGCGGTTACTCTCGGAGCCCCGCCCGGACTGGAAGCAGAAAATCGAGGAACAGGGCCTGGTCTTTTCCACCACCACCCTTCCCGGTGGCAAGAAGATCGAGTACTGGAATGAGGCCGCCTACTACGAATTCACCATGGACGAGGTGGAAACCCTCGAAAAGACGGCCGAGGACATGCACAGGATGTGCCTGGAAGCCGCGAAGTTCCTGGCCACGGGCGCCATGGGCCCCATCGGCATCGGCCCCCAGGCGCTGGAACTGGCCGCCGAGTCGCTGCAGGCCGGGGACCAGGACATCTACGGGCGATTCGATTTCATCTATGACGGCCAGGGCGGCGCCGCCAAGATGCTTGAGTACAACGCGGACACGCCCACCGGCCTCATCGAGGCGGCAGTGGCCCAGTGGTTCTGGCTGCAGGACGTCTTCCCGGAGAAGGACCAGTGGAACGGCATCCACGAGGCACTGATCCGGCAGTGGAAGAAGCTGCAGTACCGCACGGGGATGAGCACCCTGCATGTGGCACACTCCGAGGCTGAGGAGTCAGGTGAGGACTGGATGACAGCCGCCTACATGCGGGACGTGGCCAGCCAGGCGGGGTGGACCACCATCGGTATCAACATGTCGGACATCGGCTGGGACCCGAACCTGAAGCGGTTCGTGGACATGGACAACTTCATGATCAGCACCATCTTCAAGCTCTACCCCTGGGAGCTGATGATGAAGGAGCCGTTCGGCCACCGTCTGCTGCAGCGCTCGCAGAATCCCCGCTGGGTGGAGCCTGCCTGGAAAATGCTGCTCTCCAACAAGGCGCTCCTGGCCGCCCTGTGGCACCTTTACCCGGACCATCCGAACCTGCTGCCCGCCTTCCTCAATGATCCGGGCCCGCTGCGGGAGTGGGTTGCCAAGCCGCTGCACGGCCGCGAAGGCGATAACATCCGGATCCACGCCGAGGGCATCAGCCTGGCGAAGCCCGGCGGGTACGGCCGCGAGGGCTGGTGCTACCAGCAGTATCACTCCCTCCCGGACTTCGACGGCAGCCATCCGGTCCTGGGCCTGTGGGTGGTGGACGGCGAATCGGTGGGCTGCGGCATCCGCGAGTCCGATGGGCCGGTCACCGACTATTTCTGCCGCTTCGTCCCGAACACCATTGACGCGCCGGCGCCGCTGAGCGTCCAGGCGGCACAGGCCAACGCGAACAAGGCAGGTATAGCTCTATGAGAACAGGTGCTCTATGAGAACCCGAACGACGACGACGACGGCCGGCGGCGCCGGCGGCCAGCCCGGCGATGCCGTTCCCGGCAAGGGACTCCGCGCCGGGATCCTGGACCTGGGCGACTCCGTGATGCTGGGGCTCGCCTCCACCGCCCCGGTGTACTCGCTGGCCGCGACGCTGGGACTGATTGTGGCCGTCAACGGGAACTACACGCCGCTGATCCTGCTCCTCGGTTTCATCCCGGTGCTGTTCATCGCCTACGCCTTCCGCGAGCTCAACAGCGCCATGCCGGACTGCGGCACCACGTTCATCTGGGCCCGCCGCGCTTTCGGCCCGTGGGCGGGATGGCTGGGCGGCTGGGGCGTGGCCTTGGCCGGCGTCGTGGTCCTGGCCAATCTGGCGCAGGTGGCGGGCCAGTACCTTTGGCTCCTCATCGGCGACGGATCGCTGGCGGGGAACAAGGCGGTGGTGACGGCCACCGGCGTCGTTTTCATCGCGTTCATGACCCTCGTGAACTACCGCGGGATCAGGCTGGGTGAGCACGTCCAGCGCACACTGACGTACGTGCAGTACATCTCGCTGGGCATTTTCGCCGTGGCGATCATCCTGCGCATCGCCGGCCTGACCGGCGGGGCGCCGGCGGGCCAGCCGTTCGACGTCGAATGGTTCAACCCGGCCGGAGCGTTCGCCGATCCCGGCGCGGTGGTCCACGGCATCGTGCTGGCCCTGTTCATCTACTGGGGCTGGGACACCTGCCTGGCGGTTAACGAGGAAACCGAAAACCCGGCCACCACCCCGGGCCGCGGGGCGGTCATCTCGGCATTTGTGCTGGTGGCCATCTATGTCTCTGTCGCGCTGCTGGTGATGATGTACGCCTCGGTGGGGACAGAGGGCATCGGGCTGGCCAACGCCGACAACCAGGACGACGTGTTCCTGGCGATGAAGGACGTGGTGCTGGGTCCCTGGGGCTGGGTGATCGTGGTGGCGGTGCTGGCATCCGTGCTTTCCTCCACCCAGACCACCATCCTGCCCACAGCCCGCGGCACCCTGTCCATGGGTGTCCACCGGGCCCTGCCGCCGAAGTTCGGCGAGGTCCACGAACGCAACCAGACCCCCGGCTTCTCCACCCAGGTCATGGGCGCCGCGGCCATCGTGTACTACGTGGCCATGAGCTTCCTCAGCGAGAACCTGCTGTCCGATTCCATCAGCTCCATCAGCCTGTTCATCGCCTTCTACTACTCCCTCACCGGCTTTGCCTGCGCCTGGTACTTCCGGGACACCCTGCGCGGGTCTGCCCGCAACCTGTGGTTCCGCGGGATTCTTCCGCTGCTCGGGGCGCTGCTGCTGACCGCGGCCTTCTTTATCTCTGCGGCGCAGATGTGGGACCCGGCCTACGGGAATACGCAGATCTTCGGCGTCGGCGGGGCCTTTGTCAGCGGCGTGGTGCTGCTCGCCCTGGGCGTGGTGCTGGCCGCGGTCTGCCGGTTCCTGCCGTCAACCCGCGAGTACTTCCTGGACGGGACGCGGGTTCCCTCGGGTCGGTAAACTGCGGATCGGTGGCCGCGGCCCGCCTTAGCCGGCAACCCGCGGCACGGAATGACCGGGCACGTAAAATGCTGCAATGAGCAATGACGCCCTTGATCCTGCGGAAGCTTCGGCCGAGTACGGTCTCCCGGACCCTTCGGATGTCCTGGCCTTGGATTCCCTGTTGGCCCCGGATGAGCTGGCCCTGCGGCAACGGATCCGGGACTTCACCGACCAGCAGATCCGTCCCGACATCGCGGACTGGTACGAGCAGGGCGTCTTCCCCATGCACCTGCCCGCGCAGCTGGGCGAGCTGGGCGTCCTGGGCATGCATCTGGAAGGCTACGGCTGCCCCGGCCGGTCCGCCGTCGAGTACGGCCTGGCCGCCATGGAGCTGGAGGCCGGCGATTCCGGAATCCGCACGTTCGTCTCGGTCCAGGGTTCATTGGCGATGAGCGCCATCCACAAATGGGGCTCGGAGGACCAGAAACAGGAGTGGCTCCCTCGGATGGCCGCCGGGGAGGTGATCGGCTGTTTCGCGCTGACCGAGCCGACGGCGGGCTCTGACCCGTCGTCAATGACCACCGCCGCGCGGCGGGACGGGACAGGCGAGAACGCCGGCTGGGTCCTGGACGGCGCCAAGCGCTGGATCGGTCTCGCCTCCGTGGCCGACGTCCTGGTGGTTTGGGCCAGGACCGACGACGGCGTCCGCGGCTTCCTCGTGCCCGCCGGCACCGCGGGCGTCACCGCCACGCCGATCGGGCGAAAGCTGTCCATGCGCGCGTCGATCCAGTGCGACGTGACGTTCGACGGCGTCCGGCTGGGTCCGGAGGCGCTGCTGCCGGGTGCCCGGGGACTGAGCGGCCCGTTCAGCTGCCTCAACGAGGCCCGGTACGGCATTGCCTGGGGTGCCATGGGCGCGGCACGCGACTCCTATGAGGCGGCGCTGCGGTATTCGATGGAGCGCCTGCAGTTCGGCAAGCCGCTGGCCGGGTACCAGCTGACGCAGGAGAAGCTCGTCAACATGCTGGTCGAGGTCCAGAAGGGCACCATGCTCGCCCTGCACCTGGGCCGGCTCAAGGACGCCGGGCGCCTCCGCCCCGAACAGATCTCGCTGGCCAAGCTGAACAACGTCCGCGAGGCCATCAAAGTGGCGCGGGAAGCCCGGACCATCCTGGGCGGCAACGGCATCACGCTTGACTATTCTCCCCTGCGGCACGCTGCCAACCTCGAGTCGGTGCGCACCTACGAAGGCACCGACGAGGTGCACACACTCATTCTGGGCCAGCACATCACAGGCCTCCCGGCGTTCCGCTGACCGCTGGTTGAGCCTGCCGAAACCAAGCGCACGCTGGTTGAGCCTGTCGAAACCAAGCACCGCTGGTTGAGCCTGGGCCCACGCCGGCAGGGTCCCCTGGCCGAGCTTGCGAGGTTAGGGTGCCGGTGGGGAGCGAAACCAAGCGCACGCCGGTGATCTCGACAAGCTCGATCAGCGGGCACCCCGAACAGGTTTAACTCTCGCCCCGGCCGCATGGCCGGGAGCATACTGGGCACATGGCTGACGCTGACGATTTCCCGGCCTTGGGAAGGACCGAGGAACATCGGGTGGACAGTAATGCTGGTGCCTGGTTCTTGAGTGGTGCTGAGCGCGGGAATGCAGCCACCGTCGTGCACGCTGGCGGCGCTGGATCACCGCCCTGGTCGGAGGGCAACCTCGTGCGGCCCCTGATTCATGGCGCGACCTACTTCGCGCGGCTGCATGAGGAGCTGTCGGCTCTGCAAGCGGGAGACCGTGTGTGGTTCACTGACTGGCGTGGCGATTCCGACGAGCGGCTGACGGCGGAGGGACCGACGATCGGTGAGTTGCTGGCGCGGTTAGCCAAAGCGGGAGTGGAAGTGCGCGGCCTGATTTGGAGATCCCACGGAGAGCGCGTGTCTGCCCCGATGAGTTGGCGGTCCAACGAGCTCCTCAGCCGTCAGGTCAACGATGCCGGCGGCGAGGTTCTGTTGGATCAGCGTGTACGCCTCTTCGGCTGCCATCACCAGAAATTGGTGGTCATCCGCCGGCGTGACGACCCTTCGCGGGACGTCGCCTTCGTGGGCGGAATCGACCTTTCGCACAGCCGCCGGGACGATGCCGATCACGGGGGCGACCCGCAGGCGGTGACCATGGATTCCCGGTACGGGAAACGACCACCGTGGCACGATGCCGCACTCGAGCTGCGTGGCCCGGTTGTGGCAGATGTGCTGGAATTGTTCGCTGAACGGTGGAATGACCCCCATCCCTTGGACCATCGCACACCTTACCGGATGCTGCTGCAGCGTCTGGCCGATATGCCCCGGCACCCGGAACCGCTCCCGGCCACTGCGCCGCCACCGCCACCTGCGGGACCTCATGCCGTGCAGCTGCTGCGCACCTACGGCATGAAGCACCCGCCGTTCCCCTTCGCGCCAAGCGGTGAGCGGAGCATCGCCCGGGCCTACACGAAAGCCTTCTCCCAGGCCCAATCGCTGATCTACATCGAGGACCAGTACCTGTGGTCGGAAGAGGTCGCAGCTGGAATCGCAGCGGCCCTCGAACGTAACCCCGAGTTGAATGTGATCGCCGTCGTGCCCCGCTACCCGGACTCTGACGGTGTTCTCGGAGGGCCGCCCAAGCGGGTCGGGCAGATGCGTGCCATCAGCAGGATGTGCCAAGTTGCGCCCGACAGGGTGGGGGTCTTTGATCTGGAGAACAGCGCCGGAACTCCGATCTATGTCCATGCCAAGATCTGCATCATCGATGACATCTGGTTCACCTGCGGATCGGACAACTTCAACCGTCGGTCCTGGACCACCGACAGCGAGCTCACCTGCGCCGTGTTCGACACTTCTGCCAGTCATGGGGAACCGCCCGCCGCAGACACGGGCGCCGTCGGTTCCCGGCCGCTGGCCTACAGGCTGCGGCTCCAACTCTGGGCCGAACACCTTGGCCTGGACCAGAATGACCCTCAGCTCCACTCCCCGGCTGCCGGGCTCAAACTCTGGAACGCCGCCGCCGACGCTCTGGACCAGTGGCATAAAACCGGCCGCCACTCGCTCCGTCCCAAGGGACATGTGCGGCACCACACTACAGAACCCGTACCGCCCCTTCAGCGTCTCTGGGCGGACGCAGCAAACCGACTTGTAGTGGACCCGGACGGGCGCCCCCGCCGGATGCGCGGCACCAGCCCGTTCTAGGCGAGCAAGTAGGCCGCCGCGAGGGCCTCGCCGGCACAGGGCGCCGAACCGCCTGGATCTCGACAAGCTCGACCAGCGGGGTGCGGCCCCCTTGCCCCCCACCCGGCACCGCTGGTTGAGCGGTGGGCCCACGCCGGCAGGGTCCCCTGGCCGAGCTTGCGAGGTCAGGGTGCCGATGGGGAAAATGGCCAGCATGGCACACCCGGCAGATACGAGTCGTGAGAGGAAACGGGCAGCCGTTGGCACGGCGGTGTTCGCCCTGGCCCCTGCGACGGTGGCGGGCCTGGTTCCCTGGCTGCTGACGCGCTGGGAAGTGCCGCGCCCGGTGCCGGGCGGCGTGGTGGCCCAAGTGACTGGCGCACTCCTCATGGGGGCGGGTGCCTCGGTAATTGCCAACTCCTTTGTGCGGTTTGCGGTTGAAGGCGTGGGAACGCCGACGCCCTTCGCTCCGCCAAAGCACCTGGTGGTCAGCGGGCTGTACCGCTACGTCCGGAATCCCATGTACGTTTCCATCGCCGCTAAACACGCCGCGGTGAACCGGCCCCGTGAATGGGTGCGCCGGCACGTCAGGCGGAGAACCCGCCGTCGGCCTTGATGAGCTGACCCGACACCCAGCGGCCGCCCGGGGACAGCAGGAAAGCCACCGTTCCCGCCACGTCCGCGGGGGTGCCCAGCCTGCCGCCGGGCTGGTGCCGGGACAGCCCTTCGCGGGTTTCGTCATCCATCCAGCCGGTGTCTACGGGACCGGGATTCAGCACATTGGCGCTGATGCCCTGCGGCCCGAGTTCCCGAGCTGCGGCGATCACGATCCGGTCCAGTGCCCCTTTGGACGCGCCGTACGGCAGGTTGAACGCTGTGTGGTCACTGGTCAGCGCAACGATCGCGCCGCCGTCGTCCGTTGCCTGCTGCGCGAAGGCACGGATCAGCTGCCAGCTGGCCCGGGTGTTCACGGCGAAATGCCGCTCGAAGCTTTCAAGGGTGGTGTCCAGGATGCCCGAGTCCACGGCTTCGGCGTGGCTGAGCACCATCCCGTGCAGCGTCCCTGCCTGCGAGGCTACCTCTGCCATGAGCCGGTCCACTGCGCCGGGGTCCTGAAAGTCGGCGGGCAGCGCCACCACCTTGGAGCCGATGGCCTTCAGTTCCGCGGTGAGCCGGCCGACGTCGTCCGGCTGGATTCCCCAGGGCATGCGGGCGTCGTAGTCCTGCCAGTAGGTCAGGACCAGGTCCCAGCCGTCCGCGGCCAGCTGGCGGGCGATCCCCGCGCCGATTCCGGCGAGGCGCCCGACGCCGGTGACCAGTGCGGTGCTCATAGTGCGGTGCTCATTCCGCCAGCTCCGCCACGTCGTCGCGCCGAAGGACCACGAGCCAGCACACCATGATGGCGAGCGCGCAGAACACCCCCGCGCTGGACGCCATGATCCACGGCACCGGTGTCTGAAGGTCAAGGTTGCCGGCGCCCAGGGCCGTGCCGATGGTCTTCGGCGAGAACAGGAAAACCACCGTGGACACGCCCAGGACGGCTCCCATCACCCAGCGCGACAGCCGGTGCCGCTGCGGCATTTCGCGCAGCGTCCACGCGAAGGCCGGAAGCACTGCCGCCATCCAGACCCAGTGGTGCGACCACGAGACGGGGCTGACCAGGAGCATGGTGAGTGCTGTGGCGGAAATGGCCACCACCCTGGCGCCCTGGCTGCTGGCGGTCCGGATGACGGCCGCGCCCAGACCCGCAACAAGCAGGCCCAGGAGCAGCCAGGGCACGGTCACGGCGTCCGCCGGAACCCCGAAGTGGAGCAGGGCGCCCTTGATGGAGAGGTTGTCCACGTAGCCGGCGCCGCCGATCCGGGACGTGTCGGGAAGAATTTCCAGCCAGAAGCTGAGGGACTCGGCCGGGCGGAGCACCCAGCCGAGCAGCACGGTGAAGGCAAAGCCGGCGCCCATGTTCAGCAGTCCGCGCCAGTCCTTGCGCACCAGGAAATACAGGCCGAAGACCAGGGGCGTGAGCTTGATGCCGGCTGCCATGCCCACCAGGAAGCCGCTGCCGGGGACGCCATTCCGCCAATGCGGGCTGCGGGACAGCAGGTCCGCCGTCATCAGTCCCAGCAGCAGGATGTTGATCTGGCCGAAGACCAGGGTTTCGCGCCACGGGCCCAGGTTCAGGACAGCCAGGAAAAGCACGACGGCGCCGAGCCGGTTCAGCGCGGACCGGAAGGTCGGGGCGGCAAAGGTGCTGCGCCAGCTGGGTTTGCTGTTCCAGTAGCGGACGCCGAGCGCCGCCACCCAGGCGGCCACTGCCACGCCGGCGGCGTTGAACAGCAGCAGCGCGGTGGCCTGCGGCAGGTTGGCGAGCAGGCTGAAAAGGAGTGCCGCGAACGGCGGGTAGGTGAAGGGCAGTTCCGGCCCGCCTGCCCAGTTCACCGTGGGCTGGTAGAGGCCCGACGGCGACAGGCCGGCGTCGTTGAGGATCTTGCCGCCGTACCAATAGACGCTAAAGTCCAGGCCTTTGTCGCCCCAGGCGTCCAGCCGGGATGCGACAAAGATCCCGGCGCCGAGCACGGCCAGCAGGAACACCAGCTCGACGGCGGCCACCGCGGGCCATGGCCGGCGGAGCCGGAGACCCGAAAGCAGCCGGAGACCCGAAGGCAGCCGTGGTGCCGCCGCCTGATCCGCTGTCTGATCGGGTCCTTCGGCACTCCCGGCAGGTCTGTCGTTCTTTGTTCGGGCAGTAAGCAGTGCCATGCAATGTCCCCCAGCTGTAGTCCGGCAGTGTGCGCCTCCGGGACGCGTAGCGCGTTCTGCCGCAAGAGCCGCGCCCGAGGGCGTCCCGCTCAGTCTACTGAAGCGACTGCCACTGCTGCGGGCTTTCGTCGTCCGGCGTCCTTGCGGATGGTGGCGCTGATGACCGCGGCGATGGTGCACATCGCGGCGGCGCCCAGCCACGCATACGTGTAGTGGCCGGTGGCGTCGCGGATGGCCCCGGCGGCCAGGGCGGCTGCGGCGGCGCCCAGCTGGTGCGCCGCGAACACCCAGCCGAACACCACGCTGCCGTCGGCGCCGAACACCTGGCGGCAGATCGCGGCGGTGGGCGGAACCGTGGCCACCCAGTCCAGTCCGTAGATCACGACGAACACGATCATGCTGGGCTGGACCGAGGAGCCCAGCAGCAGCGGCAGCACCAGGAGCCCGATCCCGCGGAACTGGTAGTACACGGCCAGCAGGATCCGAGGGTTGAACCGGTCGGTCAGCCAGCCGGAGGCGATGGTGCCCAGGATGTCGAAGATTCCGACGACGGCGAGCAGGCCGGCCGCGGTGGTTTCCGGCATGCCGTGGTCGTGGGCGGACGGGATGAAGTGGGTGCCGATGAGTCCGTTCGTCGTGGCGCCGCAGATGGCGAACCCGGCGGCGAGCGCCCAGAATGTGCGCACCCTGCTGGCGCGCTTGAGGACCTGCAGCGCCCGCACGGCGGCGTTGCGGCGCGGTTCTAAGGCCTCCCCGGAACCGGCGCTCCTGTTCGCGGCCCCGGCAGGGGCGGCCTCCGTCTTCGCGTCGGCGGCGGGTTCGTCTGCCCCGTAAGGCAACGCCCCGACGTCGGCCGGTGAGTTTTTCAGGAACTTCAGCACCAGCGGAACCACGGCCAAGGCTCCGGCGGCGATGAGCAGCGACGCCTGCCGCCATCCCGGGTCCTGGGCGAGCATCGCGATGAACGGCAGGAAGACCAGCTGGCCGGCGGCGCTGCCTGCGGTCAGGATGCCGATCACCAGGCCCCGGCTCTTGGTGAACCAGGTGTTGGCGATGGTCGCCGCGAACACCAGCGCCATGGAGCCCGTGCCCAGTCCGATCAGCAGGCCCCAGGTGAGAAGGATCTGCCAGGACTGGTTGACCAGCACGGTCAGGGCGCTGCCGGCGCCGATCAGTCCGAGGGCGACGGCAGTGACGGCCCGGATGCCGAACCGTTCCATGAGGGCCGCGGCGAACGGAGCCGTGAGGCCGAACAGCACCAGGTTGATGCTTACCGCGGACGACAGCACCGTGGTGGACCAACCGAACTCCTGCTGCAGCGGCACCATCAGCACGCCGGGCGCGGCACGGAACCCGGCGGCACCCACGAGCGCCAGGAACGCCACCGCCGCCACGGCCCACGCCGGATGAAGGCGCCGCAGTTTCTTCGGCCGCTCCTCGGGATTCTTGGGCCCCGCTTCTGGAGTTTTTGTACAGATATCGGCCTCTAAGGCCCCTTCAGGGCGCGATATCTGTACAAAAACTCCGG
Organism: Arthrobacter globiformis; assembly: GCF_030817195.1. NCBI lineage: Bacteria > Bacillati > Actinomycetota > Actinomycetes > Micrococcales > Micrococcaceae > Arthrobacter > Arthrobacter globiformis. Next base: position 4,233,716 of record NZ_JAUSYZ010000001.1, read on the forward strand.
GGTCCTCGGGGGTGGTCATGCGGCTGTTCCTTCTTCTCCGCCGCCTCGAACGCGGGTGGCCGGTTTGTCGGTTGGCTTTTGGGCAGTTGCCAGCGGGAGCGGTGCGCTGCTGCGGGTCAGGCTGTGCCAGCTGGTGTTCTCCGCGGTGAGGCGTTCCCCGCATTCGGTGCAGGTGTCCGCCGAGCCCGTGCGCTGCCCGCACGTGGCGTGGATGACGTACATGTGGGCCTGCTCCGACGGCGCCTGCAGATGCTTTTCGGACCAGATCACGACGGCGTTGAGCACCGGCAGGGCGTCCTCGCCCTTGGCGGTGAGGACGTATTCCTGCCGGGTACGTCCGCCGTCGTCGTAGGGCTGCTTGGCCAGCAGGCCGGACTCCACCAGGGAGGCAAGCCGTCGGGTGAGGACGGAGTCAGCCACCTGGAGTCGTGTTTTCATCGCGTCGAAGCGGCCGTTGCCGAAGAAGACCTCGCGGAGGACCAGCATGCCCCAGGGATCGCCGAAAATGTCCAGGCCGCGGGCCATGCTGCAGTTGCGCTGGGACCAGTCGGAGCGGAGAGCCATGCTGCGACCATAGCTGACTTTCTTGAAGAAAGCTAGCCCAGCGGTGCTCCCCGATCCCCGTCCGCGAGGGCCGGTACGCGGCGGCCCAATAGACCAGGAGCGCCACACCGCACACCACGCCCAGGCTGGAGACCATCAGCGGCCACTGCGTCTGTGGGTTCACGCCCCACACCTCGGCCCCGGCGGCCATGGCGAGGTCCTTGGGTGCGAGGTAGAAGGCCACGGCCGAGGCCGACACCACCATCCAGCCGCCCAGCCGCATCATGCCGGTCCGGGAGGGAACGCGGTGCATGGCGAAGGCCATGGACGGCAGTGCCACCGCGATCCACACCCAGTGATGGGACCACGAGACGGGGCTGACCAGGAGCATGAGCACTGCGGTCGCGGACACGGCCACGAAGTTTTCCTCCACGGCCACCGCCCACCTGATCACAAGCGCAGTGAGTCCGGCCAGGGCCAACGCGAGCACGAGCCAGAGCAGGCTGGTGGATCCCGAGTCCGGCAGTCCGACGTGGAGCAGCAGCCCCTTCAGCGACAGGTTGTCCACGTACCCCGGATCGCCGATGCGTCCGGTGTTGGGCAGGATTTTGGTCCAGAACGTCACGGACGCCTGCGGCAGGGCGGCCCATGCCACGGCGACGGAGCCGAGGAACCCGGCCGCCATCCAGCCCAGGGCCTTGAAGTCGCGGCGCACCAGGAAGTACAGACCGAATGCGAGCGGTGTCAGCTTGATCCCGGCAGCGACGCCGATCAGCAGGCCGGCCGGCCAGCGGATCTCACCTGCCCGGGCTTTTCCGTGCAGGGCGAAGTCGGCCAGTATCAGGCCCATCAGGATGATGTTGATCTGCCCGAAGACGAAGGTGTCACGCCACGGTCCCAGCAGCACGATGGCCCCGGTCCCGGCCAGCGCGACTGTCCGGAACCGCCAGTCCGCGAAGGCGTCCCGCCAGCGGGTCATTGCGAAGTAGTGCCGGGCGAGCCACGCCGAAACCACCGCGGCCCCGCCGAGCGCGGCCCAGATGAAGAGCTGCCCGCTTTGGCCCAGGCTCATGGTGGCCAGGCCGGCGAACAGCAGCGCGGCAAACGGCGGATAGGTGAACGGCAGGCCGTCCCGGGGCGCGTACAGTTCGCTGATGCCGGCCTCGCCGGTCTGCAGCACCCTGGTGCCGCCGTAGTAGTAGACCTCGAAGTCGTTCATGACCGGGGCGTACCCGGCATACAGCCACGCCAGGGCGAGGACGACGGCGGCAGCACCGCCCGCCGTCGCGAGCCAGCCAAGGACTTGCCGGCGCGCTTTGCCCGGACTGCCGGTCTCCTGCCGGGTGCCGGCCCCTTCCTGCGTCTGCGGGGAGGCCGTCACTGGATGTGCGTGAAGGCTTGCTCGAGGTCGGCGATGAGGTCCTCGACGTCCTCGATGCCGCAGGAGAGCCGGATCAGGTTCACGGGGACGGCCAGTTCGGTGCCCTTGACCGAGGCGTGGGTCATCTCCGAGGGGTAGTTCATCAGCGATTCGATGCCGCCCAGCGATTCAGCCAGGGTGAAGACCGACGTCGATTCGGCCACCTTGCGTGCAGCGGCCTCGCCGCCCTTGAACTGCACCGAGATCATGCCGCCGAACTTCTTCATCTGCTTCCTGGCCAGCTCGTGGCCGGGGTGCGAGGGCAGGCCCGGGTACAGGACCGCTTCCACCTCCGGCCGCTCGAGGAGCCATTCGGCCACGGCCTGGGCGTTGTCGCTGTGCCGGTCCATGCGCACGCCCAGGGTTTTGAGCCCGCGCGTGGTGAGGAACGCGTCCATCGGGCCGGAGACGGCACCCACGGCGAACTGCACGAAGCCGATCTTCTCGGCCAGGCCGGCGTCCTTGACCACGATCGCACCGCCCACCACGTCGGAATGGCCGCCGATGTACTTGGTGGTGGAGTGGACCACGACATCGGCACCCAGGTCGAGCGGGGTCTGCAGGTAGGGCGACGCGAAGGTGTTGTCGACGATCAGGAGGGCCCCGGCGTCGTGCGCCACCTTGGCGAGTGCCTCGATGTCGGTGATCTTCATCATCGGGTTGGACGGTGTTTCCACCCAGACGAAGCGGGTCTTGTTGGCAGCAACCGCAGTCTGAACGGCATCGAGATCGGACATGTCGACGGGGGTGTTGCCGATACCCCACTCGCCCAGCACGCGGCTGATCAGCCGGTAGGTTCCGCCGTAGGCGTCGTTGCCGAGCACGATGTGGTCGCCGGGCCGCATCAGGGCGCGGATGAGCGAGTCCTCGGCCGCGAGTCCCGAGCTGAAGGAGTAGGCGTGGGTGCCGCCCTCGAGCGCTGCGAGCTGTTCCTGCAGGGCATCACGGGTGGGGTTCCCGCCGCGGCCGTATTCGTAGCCGTCGCGCAGCCCGCCGATGCCGTCCTGGGCGTAGGTGGAGCTGAAGTGCAGTGGCGGAACCACGGCGCCGGTGCGCGGCTCGAAGGCTTGGCCGGCGTGCACGGCGCGGGTGTTGAATCCTTGGTTCTCAGAGACAGGCATGGGGATTTCCTTTCGGCTTGAAACCGCTGATTGAGCGTGAAACTGCTGATCGAGCTTGAAAACCGCTGATCGAGCCTGTCGAGATCCAGGTTTCGACAGGCTCAACCACCGGGTCAGTTGCTGAGGTAGGCGAGGAGGTCGTGGCGGGTCAGGATGCCGATGGGGGCGCCGACGAAGGTCACCATCACGGTGTCGACGTCGGAGAGCAGCTCGCGGGCGGCGGAGATGGTTTCGAGCGAGCCGATCACCGGCAGCTTCTCCCCCATGTGCTCGGCGATCTTGTCCGTCAGTTTGGCCTCGCCACGGAAGAGCCTGGCGGTCAGGGTCCGTTCGTCCACCGCGCCGAGCACTTCGCCCATCACCACGGGCGGCTCCTGGGAGAGCACGGGGATGTGGCTGACGCCGAACTCGTTCATGATGTTGATGACGTCGCGGACGGTTTCATTGGGGTGGATGTGCACCAGGTCAGGCAGCTCGCCCGTCTTGAACTTGAGGACCTCGCCCACGGATGCTTCCTCACCGCCGGAGAGGAAGCCGTAGGAACGCATCCACTGGTCGTTGAAGATCTTGCCGAGGTAGCCGCGGCCCGAGTCAGGCAGGATCACCACAACCACCGCGTCCTCGGGGAGGTCCCGGGCGGTGCGCAGGGCAGCCACCACGGCCATGCCGGAGGAGCCGCCCACCAGCAGGCCCTCCTCGCGGGCAAGCCGCCGGGTCATCTCAAAGGAGTCGGCGTCGCTGACGGCGAGGACCTGGTCCGGGACCGATTTGTCGTAGTTGGCGGGCCACATGTCCTCGCCCACGCCTTCAACGAAGTACGGGCGCCCGGTGCCGCCTGAGTAGACAGAGCCTTCGGGATCGGCCCCGATGATCCTGACCCGGCCGCCGTCGGACTCCGGACGGTCCGCCGACACCTCCTTGAGGTAGCGGCCGGTGCCGGTGATCGTGCCGCCGGTGCCGGCGCCGATGACGCAGTGCGTCACCTTGCCGTCGGTGTCCCGCCAGATCTCGGGGCCGGTGGTCTCGTAGTGGCTCCGCGGTGCCGCGGGGTTGGAGAACTGGTCCGGCTTGTACGCGCCTGGGATCTCGGTGACCAGGCGGTCGGACACGCCGTAGTAGCTCTGCGGGCTATCAGGTTCGACGGCGGTGGGCGTCACCACCACTTCGGCGCCGTAGGCCTCCAGGACTGCGCGTTTGTCCTCGCCCACCTTGTCCGGGACCACGAAGATGCACTTGTAGCCCTTTTGCTGCGCCACCAGGGCAAGGCCCACGCCGGTGTTCCCGGAGGTGGGCTCGATGATGGTGCCGCCGGGCTTGAGCTTGCCGTCGCGCTCGGCTTCCTCGACCATCTTCGCGGCGATCCGGTCCTTGATGGATCCGCCCGGGTTCACGTATTCCAGCTTCACCAGGACGGTGGCCTTGATGCCCTCGGTGACGTGGTTGAGCTTGATGAGCGGGGTGTTGCCGATGAGGTCCAGGACAGACTGGGCGTACTTCATGGGTACCAACTTACAGTCTTGGACCGCGGGACCTGCGCGGATCCGCGCCCGGTCAGCCGGTAGCACCGCCGGCATCAGCGGGAAGGTTCTCCCACAGCCCCAGGATGTTGCCCTCGGTGTCCTTGAAGTACGCGTAGTGGCCCATGCCCGGGATGGTCTCCTTCGGCTTCACCACGGAACCGCCCAACTGCTCGACCGTGCGCAGCGTCGCGTCGATGTCCTCAACGTCCACGGTAATGACGGGCGATGTCAGCTCCCCGTCCCTGGCCATCATGCCGCCGTTGATGGCGCCCGGCTCTGTGGGCCTGCCGCTCTTTTCGTCCATCGGCGTGGTAATCACCACGTTGTAGTCCATCTCCGGCATGGGGTCGATCCGCCAGCCGAGGGCCTGATTGTAGAAGTTCCTGGCCCGGTCCTGGTCGTCCGCCGGGATTTCGAAATGCACTACTCCACCCATTGCGCTCACCTGCAACTCTAAGAAAGTAGCGCGGCCGACCCGCGCCACACAGGGGATTGTAGTCCTGCCGCAGGCGCGGGATAAGGGTCCCGGAAAAAGGCTGCCGGCGGCCCGGCGGCAGGTTTGTCAGCGCGGCGTGGGACGATGTTTGCATGACCATTGCTGACGCCCCTGCCCGGCTGGCAGCCGCGGCGGACGCGTCCCTCAGGTGGCATCCGGGCGGCCCGTATGACCTGCACCGGACCCTGGGCATCCTGATGCGCGGCAACGGCGACCCCTCCTTCTCCTCGCGGCCGGACGGGCTGTGGATGGCGTTCACGACGCCGGAGGGCCCGGTGACGCTGCGGCTCACCGTGACGGATGACCGCGCCGGTGGCAGGCCCGGGGACCTGGCCGCCGTTGTCCCCTGCGTCGATGCCCAGGCCTGGGGCCCCGGGTCAGGTGCCGCCCTCGCAGTCGTGCCGCGGCTCCTCGGCGAGGCTGATGACTGGTCGGCGTTTGACGAGCCTTCGTTCGCAGCGACGCTCCCCCACATGGTCCGTGAAGCCCGGCGCCGGAACCCCGACGTCCGTCTTCCTTCCACCGGACGGATGGTTGACTCGCTCGTGCCCACCATTCTGGAGCAGAAGGTCACCGTCATTGAGGCGCGGCGGGGTTTCCGCTACCTGATGTACCGGCACGGAACGCCCGCCCCCGGCACCGGCACCATCGCGCCTCCCGGGCTGCTGGTCCGGCCCACCGCCGAGGGGTGGCTCCGCATTCCGTCTTGGGAGTGGCACAAGGCGGGGGTCGGCCCGCAGCGCTCGGCGACAGTCATGCGCGCCCTGCGCTCCGCCGTCGCGCTTGAACGGCTGGCTTCCCTCCCCGCGGCGGAAGCAGCCGCCAAGATGCAGACCATCCCGGGAATCGGGATGTGGACGGCCGCCGAGGTGGTGCAGCGGACGCACGGCTGCCCCGACTCCATCGCGGTGGGCGATTACCATCTGGCCGCATACGTCGGCGCGGCGCTGACCGGACGGCGGACGGACGATGCCGGCATGCTGGCGCTGCTGGAACCGTGGACAGGGCACCGGCAGCGGGTGGTCCGCATGCTCGGCCTGAGCGGCTTCCGGAAGCCCACCTTCGGTCCGCGGATGACCATCCAGGACCACCGCGGCCACTGAATCCGCTCCACAAACTGAGCGCGAACGGACATTTAAGCCCCGGCTGCGGGGCACAAGTGTGCGTTCGCGCTCAGCTGCCGGGCCGCAAGTGTGCGTTCGCGCTCAGCTGCCGGGCCGCAAGTGTGCGTTCGCGCTCAGAGGCCCAGCCGGGCGACGGCTTCCTCGCGCATCTCCACCTTGCGGACCTTCCCGGACACCGTCATGGGGAAGCTGTCGCGGACGTCGACGTAGCGGGGCACCTTGTAGTGAGCCAGCTTGCCGCGGCAGAACTCGGCCACCGCCGCCGCGTCCAGCGGTTCGGCCCCGGGCTTGAGGATGATGCAGGCCATGAGCTCCTCGCCGTATCTGGCATCGGGCACCCCGATCACCTGCACATCCTGGATGGACGGATGCGTGTAGAGGAACTCCTCGATCTCGCGCGGGTAGATGTTCTCGCCGCCGCGGATCACCATGTCCTTCATTCGGCCCTCGATCACCACGTACCCGTCGTCGTCCATGCGTGCCAGGTCGCCGGTGTGCATCCAGCCGTCCGCGTCGATGGCCTCGGCAGTCTTGTCCGGCTGGTTCCAGTACCCCTGCATGACTGCGTAGCCGCGGGTGCACAGTTCACCGATTTCGCCGCGCTCCACCACTTCCCCGGCCAGGTCCACGATCTTGCTTTCCAGCCGCGGCATGGTGCGCCCCACGGTTTCCGTCCGCTGCTGCAGCGTGTCCCCGGCGCGGGTCATGGTGGACACGGGCGACGTCTCGGTCATGCCGTAGCAGATGGCCACGTCCTTCATGTTCATCTCGGAAATCACCCGGTTCATCACCTCGATGGGGCACAGCGAGCCGGCCATCACGCCGGTGCGGAGGGTGGAGAGGTCGTACGAGGCGAAGTCGGGCAGCGCGAGCTCGGCGATGAACATGGTGGGAACCCCGTACAGGGAGGTGCCGCCGAAATCCTGCACCGCCTCCAGTGCGGCGGCCGGCGTGAACCCGCGTCCCGGGATGATCGTCGCGGCACCGTGGCTCAGCGCGTTCAGGTTGCCGATCACCATCCCGAAGCAGTGGTAGAACGGCACCGGAATCACCACCCGGTCGCGCTCGGTGTAGTTGAGCAGCTCGCCAATGGAGTACCCGTTGTTGAGAATGTTGTGGTGCGTGAGCGTGGCGCCCTTGGGGAAGCCCGTGGTTCCGGACGTGTACTGCAGGTTGATGGGATCGTGCGGGTCGAGGCCCGCCATGCGGGCCTTCAGTTCGGAATGCCCGACGGCGTCCGCCCGCTTGAGCAGCTCAGCGTACGTCAGCTCCTGCTCACCCAACGGGACTCCGGCGTCGAGCCCTTCCATATCGAAGTCCGGCAGGAACACAAGCTCACGGAGGTCGGGGCAACCGGCGAGCGTCTGGCGTGCCATTCCCACGTAGTCGCTGTTCCGGTCCGACGGCGCCGTGACCAGCGTCCGCATGCCGTTCTGCTTCACCACGAACTCCAGCTCGTGGCTGCGGTAGGACGGATTCACGTTGACCAGGACCGCCCCGATCTTCGCCGTGGCGTACTGCAGGATGGTCCATTCCGCGCAGTTCGGGCTCCAGATGCCGACCCGCTCCCCCTTCGCGACGCCCAGGGCGAGGAGTGCGCGGGCCAGGCGGTCGACGTCGTCGTTCAGTTTGGTGTAGCTCCACCGGCGGGCGTCCGCCCCCGGCACGGCGGCGGCCTCGATCAGCGCGTCATGCAGGGGGAACTGCGCCACCACGCGCTCAAAGTTCTCGCCGATGGTTTCCTCGAGCAGGGGGACGTCCGCGTCCCCGGCGGTGTAAGCGCGCATGATGGCACGCTATCAAGCAGCCCGGTGCTAGAGAAGCAATACGGCCGACCGGTTCGGTGTAACAGGTCCGGGCACGCCGTTGGGGGCCGGTATTGTGAAATCCATGAGTGCACCCATCGACCTGCAGGCCACGTTCATCCCCAACGACGGCGAGTTCTACCGTGTGAAGCTCGCCCTGGAAATCGCCATTGACGAGGTAGTCAACGAGCCCGGCTGCATCCGCTACGAGCTCACCGAGGCGACGGAGGAGAAGCTGGTCCTGACCGAGCGGTGGGAGTCGGAAGAGGCCCTCGACGCGCACTCCAAGGGCATCGCCCTGCAGGACCTGAATGAATCCCTCAGCGCCCTCCTGGCCGAACCGGTCCAGGTGGAACGCCTCTAGTCCCCCACACCAAAACGACGTGGACCCACACCCGCAGGTTTCCCTGGCGGCGTGGGCCCACGTTGCTGTTTAAGGAGCGCTTGGATTAACGAGCGCTTGGAAGTCAGCGGTCTTTAGAAGTCGGGGATCTGCGAGCCGTCCTGGGGCCCGGCAGTTTTGGCGCTGTTGCCCGCCGCTGCGGCGGCCTCGGCCTGGGAGCGGGCCACGTGCGCGTGGACTTCCTCCATGTCGAGCGCCTTGACGGCGTCGATGACCTGCTCGAGCTGCGGGGCGGCCAGCGCACCCGGCTGCGAGAAGACGAGCACCTTCTCGCGGAATGCCATCAGCGTGGGAATCGAGGAGATGCCCGCCTCCGCTGCCAGCTGCTGCTCCGCCTCGGTGTCCACCTTCGCGAAGACGACGTCCGGGTGCTTCTCAGACACGGCGGAGTACGTGGGAGCAAACTGGCGGCACGGGCCACACCATTCAGCCCAGAAGTCCACCAGGACAATGTCGTTGCCCTCGATGGTCGATGCGAACTGTTCACCTGTGATGTCGACGGTAGCCATGGTTTAACCGTACGCGAGGCGTGTCCGTAAGTCCCGCGGGCGGGAGCCATGTTCGCTCCCCGCGTCACCGGGAATATTCTGGGCCCGCGACTCGGGCTCAGGCGTCCGGGGCAGCCTGCGCTCCCGGGCGCTTCCCGCAAAACCTGCGGCTAATGCGGCAAAACAAGTGCCCTCTCTTGGAAAAACAGGTATTCCCTACTCGTGCGGGGCCCTGCCGTGCTTCCTACACTCGAATCAGGGCTGGGGCCGGCACGTTAGCGAGCAGCGTGCACCACTCATGAATAGCGGTCATGCGCCCCATATGCCCCGCTTCCGCCCTTGGGCCCGAGCGCCTCCTGTGTCTGCGCGTCACCGTCCGCCGCGCACCCGGAAACCCGCCTGCGCACGAAGCAAAGGTCGGCCATGAACCAACAGGAGACGCCAGATCCCCAGAACACGTCTGGCCCCGACAACGATCAGCGGCGCCTTCCATCGGCGCTGAGCACACCGGAGCCGGAAAGCTTCGTCAGCCCTGTCCGGGGCCGGCATGCGCCGCTGGCCGGGAGGCCCGCTGCCCGGCTGCTGCTCATTTCCGCTGCAGTGTCCGCCGCGCTGTTGGCGGCGTCGGCGGGCGTCAGTGCGCTGGTGGCGTCCGACGGCGGGAGCCCGGCTGCCGCCGTCGGCCAGCCGGCCGCCGTCGAACAGCCGGCGCTCGCGACGTCGTCCGCGGCAGCCGCCGCACCGGCCGCCAGCGTGCCGGCTGCCAGCGTGCCGGCCAGGGCCGTGGCCGCGGCACCCGCCACCACAGCGCAGGCAAAAGCACCTTCGAAGCCAGCTGCCAAGCCGCCAACCAAGGCGACAGTAAAGGCACCCCTGAAAACCGCAACCGTCCGCAAGGTTGCGCCGGCCCCTGCGCCCAAGCCCACCACCTACCGGGTGGTTGCCGGCGACACGGTCAGCTCCATCGCGGCACGCTTCAGCGTCAGCACCGGCGGTGTGCTGGCAGCCAACGGCCTTGGCCCCAGCTCCGTCATTGTTCCGGGCCAGGTGCTCAAGCTCAGCGGCCCCGCGGTGTCAGCACCCGCACCGGCTCCCGCTCTGGCTCCAGCGCCCGCACCCGTTCCTGCACCGGCACCGGCTCCTGCCGTGAGGACCATTTATGTGGCTGGCGCCGGCGGCCAGGCGATGGTGGACAGCTGCATCGGGCCCATCCACTTCACGCCCACCGACGGATACTCGCTCTTCATCACCGAGCACGACTTCTGTGGCGGCTGGGCCCGGTTCTCAGGAATCGGCGTCGGCGAGCGCGTGGACCTCCCGGGCTACGGCTCGTACCGGGTCTCGGCCCGGGGCCAGGTGCCGAACCCCGGCACCACCAACGACGTCGCTGCGGTGTTCGGCGGGTTCCCCCGGGCAGTCCTGCAAACCTGCATTCCGGGCACCACCCAGATGCTTGTCATCGCGCTCAACTGACCGCGCCGACGACTCCGTGCCCCAAGCCCGGCCGGGAGTTGCTCTACACTCGAAGGCAGACCCACCGGGCGTAACCTCAGCAGCACACATCGCACCCCAATGACGGGAGGCACCCCATGCGCCGCAATCGTCTTATCGCTGGAACGTCCGTTTTCCTCCTGGGCGTCGCTGGTCTGTGGGCCGTGTCCCTCGCTATCGGCGGTGGTAGCAACGTTGAGGGAGTGCCACAACCAACTGCGACTCAGGCTGGGCCACGCCCACCGTTACCCACCGAGACCGCCTTACATTCCGGTGACGTGAGGATCGCCGCTGTCGGTGACATGAACGGCGAGAAGTCGCTTGCACCGGATAGCCCGTCCGGGCGGAACGGTGCGGCGATCACTGCGCTCGTGCAGAACAAGCAGATTGACGCGTTCCTGGGGCTCGGGGACTTCCAGTACGACACGCCGTACTGCGCTGACTACGTGAAGTACTGGACGCCGCTTTGGGGTGGCACGAAACCCAAATTGTACTGGGTGTCCGCACCCAACCATGACTGGCAACCCGGACGGAACGAAGACCTCGACAACTTTATGAACGGCCAATGCCCGGGCGCCCCCGCGAAGGCTGCAATCAACCAGCAGCGTGGGTTCATCAGGAACGGGCAACCGTACTCGAAGGACTTCGGGAACTGGCACTTCGCGTTCCTGTCGTCCGCGCAGTGGCGGTACAGCCCGACACAGGCTCGGACGTTGACGACGTGGCTGGACGACGACCTCGCTGCCGCGCGGGCCGCGGGTAAGCACCTGGCGGTCGTGCACCACGACCCGTACTTCACGTCGGACACCGACGGACATAGCCGGTCCGCTGACCTCAAACCGTGGATCGACGTGATGTGGAAGCACCGGGTGCGACTCACCCTGTCAGGCTCACAACACAACTACGAACGCTCATGTCCGGTCAACAACGCTGACCAGTGCGTCAGTGACGGGATGACTGCGTTCCAGGTTTCCACGGGAGGTATCGGTCTCCGATCCTTCACTAGCAGTCCGTCGTACATCGTGAAGCGGTTCAGCGACACTCACGGCTTCCTAAGGATGACACTCCGCGCCAACGGGTCTTTCGACTGGAACTTCGTTCCAACGTCCGGGTCTGGCACGGACGCAGGCACGCATCCTGCACCGTAGTAAGAGCCGCAAAGACCGCCGCCTTCTTCTTCCTCCCGTTGGAGGGCATGAAAAAACCCGCCTTCCTACCTTTCAGTAGGTCAGACGGGTTTTTCCGTGGGTGGCAGATGAGGTGTCTAGTTTCACGACATAGTTGACGCATGAGTCGGGACATCGTTGACAGGTGATGCTTGTCCGGTGAGTCGGGACATCGTTGACACTTTGGTGTTGCTTGGATGGCTCATGTCGAAGCAGAAAGTCATCGTCCTGGCGGTCACGGTCCAAGGGTTATCGGTCAGCGAGACCGCGCGCAGGTACGGGGTGAGCCGTCAATGGGTTCATGAACTCCTCGATCGCCACCGCGCCGGCGGACTCCCGGCCGTCGAACCCCGATCGCGGCGCCCGAAGAGCAATCCCCGCGCTACCGGGGCCGGTATCGCCGAACGCATTCTCGGGCTGCGCAACGAACTGACCGCGGCCGGCCTCGACGCCGGCCCGGTCACGATCGCCTGGCACCTCGAACGCGAAAATCTGCGGGCGCCCTCGACCTCGACGATCCGCCGGATCCTGCACGCCGCAGGCCTGATCACCCCGGAGCCGAAGAAGCGGCCCAAAGCCTCGCTGCACCGCTTCGAAGCGCACCAGCCCAACGAAACCTGGCAGTCCGACTTCACCCACTGGGCCCTGGCCGACGGCACCGACACCGAGATCCTGAACTTCCTCGATGACCACTCCCGCTACCTGCTCGCCTGCACCGCCTACCGGCCGGTGACCGTCAGCGCCGTGGTGGCGACCTTCCTCTCCTGCGCCGCCGAGTACGGACTCCCGGCCTCGACCCTGACGGACAACGGCATGGTCTACACGACCCGCCTCGCCGGTGGCAAAGGCGGACGGAACGCCTTCGAACACCAGCTCCACGCCCTGGGCATCACGCAAAAGAACGGCTCCCCGAACCACCCGCAGACCCGGGGAAAGATCGAACGGTTCCACCAGACCCTCAAACGCTGGCTGACCGGGCAGCCCCGCGCCCACACCCTCCAGGACCTCAACGAACAGCTGGGAAAGTTCCGGCACATCTACAACCACGAACGCCCGCACCGGGCCCTGGACCGGAGCACCCCGGCCGACGCTTACACCGCAACACCCAAAGCCGCCCCCGCGGTCGCCAGGCAAGGCGATCACTGGCGCCAGCGCATCGATCGAGTGGACCGGTTCGGGAAACTCACCCTCCGCCACGCCGGCCGGCTCCATCACATCGGCATCGGCCGCGTCCACGCCGGCAAACACGTCCTGATGCTCATCCACGACACCGACGTCACCATCAGCGACACCGCCACCGGCGAGATCATCCGGGAGCTCACCATCGACCCAACCCGGGACTACCAGCCCAGACAAAGAAAAACACCCCGGTCCGAAGACCGGGGTGTTTTTGTCAATGATGACTCGACTCATCCGTAAAGGATGTCTCGACTCATCACATGGGTGGCAGATGAGGGATTCGAACCCCCGTAGGCGTTGCCAGCTGATTTACAGTCAGCCCCCTTTGGCCGCTCGGGTAATCTGCCGAACTTCAAAAGAAGATCACCACGGCTTTGTTTCCATCACCGCGGCAAGACAACCTTACAGAACTTCTGCCGAAGAATAAAATCGGGGATCCGCAGTCCGAAAATCCGCGGAAAATCAGGCTTCGCCAAGGATCCGGCCGGCCAGCTTGGCCTCAAACCGCAGCGCCTGCTCCTCGGTGATCTGGTTGAGCTGCACTGCCCGCTGGAGATCCGCCTGCACTCCTTCCAGCCGGGTCGAGGCGTCAGCGACGGGGCTGAGAATGATGGATGCCGCCACGGCAGCGGCGGCCACGGATGAGGCGGCGGTGGCGATGGTCCCGGCGGCTGCGGCGGTGGACCTGGTGACGTAGCGGACGGCCTTATGGGTCATTGCTTTCCTTCCGAGCGGCTTCCAACTGCTACAACTGTGGGCGCCGAAACTTCGTTCCCGCCATGACTCGGCTATGAGTGAACTGTGAATGGCGCCCACCTTCACATCCTTGCCATCCGTACTACGCTGGAATCCAGATATCCACACCCGCCTGAGCCTCCCGCCCGGGCGACGCATGCACCAGCAAAGGAGAGTCATGGCAGGCGAGTCCACATTCGACGTCGTAAGCAAGGTAGACAAGCAGGAGGTGGCCAACGCGCTGAACCAGGCGCAGAAGGAACTCGCCCAGCGGTACGACTTCAAGGGCGTCGGCGCCGAGGTCGACTTCAGCGGCGAAAAGATCCTGATGAAGGCGAACTCAGAGGAGCGCGTCCTGGCAGTCCTCGACGTGCTGCAGTCCAAGCTCATCCGCCGCGGCATCTCACTCAAGTCCCTGGACACCGGCGAGCCCTACGCATCCGGCAAGGAATACCGGCTGGAGGCCTCTATCAAGGAAGGCATCGCACAGGACCTCGCCAAGAAGATCAACAAGCTCATCCGTGACGAGGCCCCGAAGTCCGTCAAGTCCCAGATCCAGGGCGATGAACTCCGCGTCACGTCCAAGTCCCGCGACGATCTGCAGGCCACCATGGCACTGCTGAAGGACTTCGACGAGGCAGACCTGCAGTTCGTCAACTTCCGCAGCTAGGAAACTTCCGCCGCTCCCGCCGAGCGCCGACCGCACACGTGGCGACGCGGAAACGGTCTGGCGACGCGCAAACGGGCTGCCGACACTGGAATTCCGGTGTCGGCAGCCTGTTAGCGCGTCATGGGTAACTTTCTGTGTCGCAACGAAAGGACAGAGCATGAAGTTCGCGGTCACCCCTGAGCCGTGGGACGCCGAGGACGGGGCGAGGCTCCGCAGCATGCAGCGGAGTGAACTGGATGCACGCTACGGCAGCGATGACCACGAGCCGGGTTCCGCGCCCAGCGCCGAGGACATCACCGTGTTCCTGGTGGCCCGGAACCACGAAGGGACGGCCGTTGCCTGCGGCGCCCTGCGCAGGCTGGACGCCGCATCCGCGGAGATCAAGAGGATGTTCGTGCTGCCCCACCACCGCGGAAGCGGAGCCGCAACGGCGGTTCTCCGAAGCCTGGAAGCCGAGGCCGCCCGCCTGGGCCTGAGCGAGCTCAAACTGGAAACCGGCACAGCCCAGCCCGACGCCATACGTTTCTACGAGCGCGAGGGCTACCGCCTGATCGACAACTTCGGGCCCTACGCGGGCGAGCCGCTGTCCGTCTGCTACGCCCGCTCGCTGGTCTGATGACGCGCAATTGATCACGCAACGCGCAAATTTCCGCTCGCTACGGGTATTTCGGCCGCGCCGGGCATTATGCGCGTCGCAGGGTGCGGTGCGCGTCGCAGAGCAGGGCTTACGACGGCGGCCGTCAGCTGAGCGGCCGGCCAGCCATCCGCTCGAGGCGGCTGATGCGGTCCTGCATCGGCGGGTGCGTTGCGAACAGCTTGCTGAGCCCGCCGCCGCGGAACGGGTTGGCGATCATCAGGTGCGAGGCGTTGACCAGCCGCTGGTCCGGCGGGAGCGGTGCAGCCTGGACGCCCTGGTGGATCTTGCGCAGGGCGGAGGCGAGTGCCAGCGGATCGCCGGTGAGCTGCGAACCATCCTCGTCGGCGTCGTACTCCCGGGTACGGGAGATGGCAACCTGGATCAGTGAGGCTGCCAGCGGTGCCAGCAGCGCCATGGCGATGAGGGCCAGCGGGTTTGAATTGCGCCTGTCCCCGCCGCCAAAGAACAGCAGCATCTGCCCCACCGAGGTGATGACCCCGGCAACGGCCGCGGCCACGGACGAGGTCAGGATGTCGCGGTTGTAGACGTGCATGAGCTCGTGTCCGAGGACACCCCGCAGTTCCCGCGGTGTGAGGAGCTGCAGGATCCCCTCCGTGCAGCAGACGGCCGCGTTCTGCGGGTTCCGCCCGGTGGCGAAGGCGTTGGGCGCCATGGTGGGTGAGACGTAAATCCGCGGCATCGGCTGGCTGGCGCGGGCGGAGAGCTCCCCGACCATCTGGTACAGCTGCGGTGCCTGGGCTTCGGTGACGGGGTAGGCCTGCATGGAGCGGAGCGCGATCTTGTCGCTGTTCCAGTAGCCGTAGGCCGTGGTCCCGACGCCGATCAGCGCCATGATCAGGATCGGGGCCGAGCTGCGGGTATTGGCGGCAATGAGGGCGCCCAGGCCCAGCAGGATCGCCCACAGCACGCCGAAGAGCGCCGCCGTTTTCAGTCCGTTGTGGTGTTGGTGCAATTTTTCCTCCACAGCTCAGAAGTCGGAACCGGCACCGCCGCTACGGAACGGGATTCCGCGCGTCGTACTTCAGGAAACCGGATTGCCACCGCGCCACCATCCAGGCCACCACGATGCACAGGGTGCCGCCCAGCAGCAGGACCCAGCCCTCACTCAGAATTTTAGTGCCGACGCCTGCCAGCATGTCACCGAGCCGCGGCCCTCCGGCGACCACCACGATGAAGACGCCCTGAAGCCGGCCGCGCAGGTGGTCGGGGGTGGCGGCCTGCAGGATGGTGGTGCGGAAGACGGCACTCACCGAGTCTGCAATGCCCGCCAGGCCGCAGCATATCGCCGCCGGAACCAGCCAGAAGGTCACGCCGCCGGAGCCGGACCGCCCGGCCAGCACCACCACGAGGCCGAACGCTGCAAAAGAAGCGCCCCAGCCCATGACCGACCAGGCCACCGCACTCCCCTGCCGCCGCACCGCGCCGAGCGGTCCGGAAAACAGGCCGGCGAGGAAGGCGCCCACCGCGACGGACGCCAGCAGGATGCCCACCGTGGCTTCCCCGCCGCCGATCATGAGGGCCCCGATGGCCGGCAGCAGTGCACGCGGCTGGGCGAGGATCATCGCGATGAGGTCGAGGATGAACGTCATCCGCAGGTTGGGCCGGGTGCCCAGGAACCGGAAGCCCTCCACGACTGACCGCACCCCGGCCCGGCCCGCCGCCTCGCCGGGCGGCATGGGGGGAAGTTTCAGCAGGGCCCAGAAGGCAAAGACGAAGCTGACCACGTCCAGCGTGTACGTCCACCCGAAGCCGACGCTGGCCACCAGGACACCGGCGAGCAGCGGCCCCGCCGTCATGGACAGCCCGAACGTCACCATGTTCAGTGCGTTGGCGGCCGGCAGGAGCTCTTTCCGCAGCAGCGCGGGAATGATGGCGCTGCGGGCAGGCTGGTTGATCGCCTGGGCACCGCTTTGCACGGCCACGAGGGCGTACAGCAGCCACACATTGCCCACCTGCAGCCACGCCTGAAGGGCGAGCCCGCCGGTGGTCAGCCACAGCACCGCGGACGACAGAAGCGCCACCGTCCGGCGGTCATGGGAGTCGGCGATGGATCCGCCGAGCAGGCCGCCCAGCACCAGCGGCACCAGGGCAAAGATGCTGAGCAGCCCGACGTACAGGCTGTCCTGGGTGAGCCGGTATACCTCCAGGCCCACCGCCACGAGGGTGAGCTGGCTGCCCACATTGGAGACCGCCGACCCCAGCCAAAGCCGCCTGAAATCTGGGCTCTCGCGCAGCGGAGTGATGTCAGCCAGAAGTTTTCCCACCCGGCAACTCTAGCCTCAGCAGGAACTTAGTCTCGCCTTATTGTGATCTAGTCAAAATAAGTGTTTCAATGGACTCATGACCGATCACCCGGAAAGCCACGAAGCATGGGCCGCGGCCCTGCGCGCCCACGGCCGCCGGGTGACCAAGCAGCGGCTGGCGGTCCTGGCCGCCGTCGAGCATCACCCGCACTCCCCGGCGGAAAACATCCTTGCGGCTGCCCGCGAGGAACTGCCGGAACTGACGGCGCAGTCCGTGTACGTGGTGTTGGGCGATCTCACTGACCTGCAGATGCTGCGCAGATTCGAACCTCCGCATTCCCCGGCGCTGTATGAGACGCGGGTGGGCGACAACCACCACCACGCGATCTGCATCAGCTGCGGGCGGGTGGAGGACGTCGACTGCGCTGTCGGCCATGCCCCGTGCCTGACCCCGCACTGGAACGAGGATTCCCACCCCATGACCATCCAGATCGCGGATGTCATGTACCAGGGGATCTGCGGAGAGTGCCAGCGGGCCCAAAAACTTCCTGCAAACGTAAATGACAAGTAATTAAGAAATAGGAGAACAATGACTGCAATTTCGACGACCCAGTCAGGTGCCCCGGTTACGTCCGACGCCCATTCCAAGGCTGTCGGCGCTGACGGCGCCATCATCCTCACGGACCACTACCTCGTGGAGAAGCTCGCCCAGTTCAACCGCGAGCGGGTTCCGGAGCGTGTGGTGCACGCCAAGGGCGGCGGCGCATTCGGCACGTTCAAGGCCACCGAGGACATCTCCAAGTACACCAAGGCAGCGTTCCTGCAGCCCGGCGTGGAGACCGAGATGCTGATCCGTTTCTCCTCCGTCGCGGGCGAGAACGGTTCCCCCGACACCTGGCGGGACCCCCGCGGGTTCGCGGTGAAGTTCTACACGTCCGAGGGCAACTACGACCTCGTGGGCAACAACACCCCGGTGTTCTTCATCCGCGACGGCATCAAGTTCCCGGACTTCATCCACTCCCAGAAGCGCCTGCCCGGCACGCACCTGCGTGACGCCGACATGCAGTGGGACTTCTGGACCCTGTCGCCCGAGTCCGCCCACCAGGTCACCTGGCTGATGGGTGACCGCGGCCTGCCCGCCTCCTGGCGCGAAATGCAGGGCTACGGCTCGCACACCTACCAGTGGATCAACGCCGAAGGCGAGCGCTTCTGGGTCAAGTACCACTTCAAGTCCAACCAGGGCGTGAAGTCCATGACCAGCGAGCAGGCCGAGCAGCTGGCCGGCTCGGATGCGGACTTCTACATCCGCGACCTGTCCGAGAACATTGAAGCCGGCAACTTCCCGTCCTGGGACCTGCACGTGCAGGTCATGCCGTACGAGGATGCCAAGACCTACCGCTTCAACCCGTTCGACCTGACCAAGGTGTGGCCGCACGCGGACTACCCGCTGATCAAGGTGGGCACCATGGAACTGAACCGGAACCCGGAGAACTACTTCGCGCAGATCGAACAGGCCACCTTCGCGCCGTCGAACTTCGTGCCCGGCATCGCCGCGTCCCCGGACAAGATGCTGCAGGCCCGCATCTTCTCCTACGCGGACGCACACCGCTACCGCGTTGGCACCAACCACGCCCAGATCCCGGTGAACCAGCCCAAGAACCAGGTCAACAACTACAGCCAGGACGGCGCAGGACGCTTCCTGTTCAACGCTCCTTCCGTGCCGGTCTACGCACCGAACACGCTGGGTGGCCCGGCTGCGGTTGAGCCGGCTGTTGCCGGCGGCGGCTGGGAGAACGACGGCGAGCTGACGCACGCCGCGCACTCCCTGCACGCCGAGGACGGCGACTTCGTCCAGGCCGGCACGCTGTACCGCGAGGTCTACAACGACGGCGAAAAGGCCCGCTTCCTGGACACCATCACCGGTGCAGTGGGCGGCGTGAAGCGCGCCGACATCAAGGAACGCGCCATCCAGTACTGGACCTACGTCGACGCCGAACTCGGCGCCAAGCTCCGCGCAAACCTCGGCGCAGCACCGCTCTCCGACGCTGAAGCCGCCAACAAGATCGGCTAACAGCACCAGATAGCAACAGGAACCCTGCCACGGCACAGTGACCCGTTCACGGCCGCGGCGGGGTTTCCTGCGTCTTGGCAACGCAGGCTGAGCCGGCCCCGGCCCCGGCGCCGAGGCCGGCTTCCCCGCTGCAGGACGATATAGTCATCAGCATGCAGTCGGGTCCCATTTATCTGATCGGCCCTTCGGGCAACCCCAATTTTGGCGACGAGTTCATCGCCGCCGCATGGCTGAAATACCTTGCCGAAGTGCGGCCGGACGCCGACGTCTGGCTCGACTGCCCGCAGCCGGGCCTGGCGCAGGTCCTTTTCGATGGACTGCACCCGCGCCTGCGCGTCACCAACACCGTGTGGCGGCTGGTGCACGAGACCGCTGAACTGCCACTGGAGGACGCAGCGGAGATTATCAGGGCCCGCGTCACCGGCCTGGGCTCCCCCTCCTACGATCTAGGCCTCCTCAAGCTGCGGGAAGCCGAGTCCCTGCACCTCATCGGCGGCGGCTTCATCAATGAGAACTGGTCCCACCACGTCGGACTCGTAGTGGCGATGCGTGCCGTGCACGGGATGACGGGCGCCCGCCTCATCGCTACCGGCCAGGGACTCATGCCCGCACTGACCTCTGCCCCGGCCGAATTGCCCCTGTTCCAGGACTTTGCGCACGCGGCGGCCCGGGACGAAGCCGGCGCGGTGGCCTACGGGATCACCCAGGAGCTGGACGACGCCTTCCTGGGCGTCACCGCTGAATTGGCGCGTTCCACCGCCGAACCCGGCCTCTACGTCTGCATCCAAAGCGACACTGCCGATCCGGAGCGGTTCGGAACGGCCGTGGATCTGGCGAGGGCCGCCGTCGAAAAGGCCGTGGCCGGCGGAACCAAGGCCTTTTACGTGGAAGCCATCCCTGGCGCCGACCGCGTCGCCTACGAACAGCTGGCGGACCTCATTCCGGAAGAACGGTTCCTGCCGTTCCTGCACATCTGGGCCCACGGCCTTCCGCTGTCCGCCGACCAGACATGGGTAACCAGCCGCTTCCACTTCCACCTGCTGGCAGCGTCGGCAGGGGCCCGCGGCCTCGCCGTCGGTATGAAGAAGGGGTACTACGACGTCAAGCACGAGTCGCTGGCCTCACTGGGCAGCGGCTGGTCGCTCGCGCTGGATGGTGAGGACCCCGGAATCCCTGAGAGCCGGGGTTCGCTGCGCGACGAGCTGCCGGCCCTTATCGCACGCAAGCGTGCCGAGGCGGATAAAATCTATCCGCCGCTGCCGGGCCAGTCCGCGTCCGAGACGCCGGGACCCCCGACGGCCGGGTCGCTTAAGGCCAGGCTGTTTAACAAGGCACTCGCGGCACCGCGGCGTAACAAGATTCGGCCCGGAGCGCTCTGAACCCACCATGCTTGATTGGCTTTTCGGGCTGGCCTCCTCGGCCCCGACCGTCCTGTTCCTGACCGCCGCATTTTTCCTGCCGGGACTCCTGGTTCTGCTGCCGCTAAAGCCGGGCTGGCCGGCGGCCGTCGCGCTCAGTCCGGCCGTCACCCTGCTGATGTATCTGGCCGGCAGTTTCCTGGCGGCCGCCGTTGGCCTGCCATGGAACGCCGGCACTGCAGCGCTTGTTGCCCTGCCGCTGGTCGTCGCCGCCTGGCTGGCCGGCAGGCGGTTCGCCTTTGGAACGCCGCTGTGGCCTGAAGGCCTGGGCCTGCCGGCGACACTGGCGGTGGCCGCGGGGGTTGCCGTCGGAGCCGGGGTGACCTGCCTGGCCATCCTCCGCGGAATCGGGGACCCTGCCACTGCCTCACAGGGCTGGGACCCGGTCTTCCACCTGAACGCGTTGCGGTGGATCCAGGAAAGCGGCAAGGCCACCCCGTGGAGCATCGCCCCCATTTTCGGCGCTGGCACCGCCACCTATTACCCCGCAGGCTGGCATGGCGCTGTGGCCCTCATTCCGGGCAGTGTGGCGGAAGCGGCCAACTTGTCCTCGATCGTCATCGGCGGGCTGATCTGGCCGGCCGGCCTGGCCTTCCTGGCCACAGCCGTGCTGCCGCGGCACCCTGCGGCCTGGGCGCTGACGCCGCTGATCGGGGCCTCCTTCGTCAGCTTCCCCTTCTCGCAGCTCCTCCGCAGCGGCCAGTGGCCCAACGGCCTGGCCACCGCCCTTGTGCCGGCAACCCTGGCCGTGGCCGTCCTGCTGCTGCGCCGCCTGACGTCCGCCGGACGGGCTGAAACGCCGGCCCGGGAAAAGATCCTGCTGGCAGCCATCCTTCTCGCCCTCCTCGGCGGCTGTGCCGCGGCGCACCCCAGTGCCCTGTTTGCCACAGACGTCGCGCTTCTGCCCTTTGTGGCCGCCCGCTTCCTGCCGCTGCTCGTGCGCGGCGTGCGGCGCCGTCCCCTGCTTACGCTGGGGGCTGTGCTGGCGGCGGCAGTGCTTGCCACAGCGGCATGGTCGGGGCTGGCCAACTCACGCCTGCTGGCGGGTGTCATGGCCTACCGCCGGGCCGTGCGGGCCGTGGTCCCGGACTCCCTGAACCTTGCGTTCTTCGATCTGCCGCGCTTTCCGGCCCTCTCCCCGCCCGCGCCGGACGACTTCAACATGGCCGTGGGGCTGCTGGTGATTCTTGGCGCGGTGGTAGCCGTTTTTGTCAGGGAAGCGAGGCCGCTCGCCGTCGCCTGGCTGGCTTTCGTGGGGCTCTATGTGCTGGCTGCGGGACCGGAAAACGGGCTGCGGTGGCTGACAGGCGTGTGGTACAAGGACACCCAGCGGATCGCGCCGTTCATTGCCATGACGGGGAGCCTGCTGGCGGCCCTGGCCATTGCCGTGGTGACGGGTGCCCTAGTGCGGGCAGTGGTCCGGGCCCTGTCCTCCCGGCTTCCACGGGAAAACACATCAGGACGGTGGCCCGTTCCCGCCATCCTCTTCACCGTGGCCGTGGTCGCGGTCACGGGTGCGCTTTACGTCGGTTCCGGAAGCTACCGGTCAGTGGAACGCGTGGCGGTGGCCGCACAGAACTATGCTGTCTCGAACAATCCGGGAACCGGCGTGCTATCCAGCGGAGAACAGGCCTTTATCGAGCGGTCGGGTGCCATGCTGCCTGCAGATGCGGTGGTGATCGGGGATCCGTTCAACGGCGAAACGTACTTCTATGCGCTGACGGGGCGGCATGTTGTCTACACCCAGCTGGGTGCACCAACGGCCGGCAGCGCTGCCAAGGAACTGCTCCGCACAGGCTTCAACCGGCTGGCAACAGACCCTGCGATCTGTGAGGCGGTGCGCAAGGTCGGCGCCACCTACTTCTACGAGGACGCCCCCGGCACGTCGCACGGCAGCGTCAGCCTGAGCCGGTGGCCGGGCTTCTACAACGTCCCCACGGACCGGGGCTTTGAAAAAGTGGCTTCTGCAGCGGGCCGCACGCTGTACCGCATCACGGCCTGCCGCTGATTTCCACATAGGCACGGCTTCCACATAGGCGGGCGTTCCACATAGGCGGATGCGGCCGTGGCCGGAGGCGCCGGCAAACCCTAGGCTTCATCCATGAGCACATTCGAGGGCATCCCCGCCGCGGCAGCGAAGTTCTACGCTGAGCTGGAGGAGAACAACAACCGCGACTGGTGGCAGGCCCATTCCGCGGTGTACCAGGAATCCGTCAAGGGCCCGCTCCAGGCCCTCCTCGCCGACCTTGAGCCGCGCTTTGGCCCAGGCAAGATTTTCCGTCCCAACCGTGACGTCCGCTTCTCCCCGGACAAGTCCCCCTACAAGATCGCCCAGGGGGCCTTCGCCTCCTACCAGGAAGGTGTGGGCTACTACCTCCAGATCAGCGCAGACGGCCTGCTTGTTGGCGGCGGCTACCACTCGCATTCACCCGCGCAGCTGGTCCGCTACCGGAATTCCGTGGACGCGGGGAACACCGGCGAACAGCTGCAGCACATCGTGGATGCCATCGCGGCCGGCGGATTCGCCATCGAAGGCGAGAAACTGAAAACCGTGCCGCGGGGCTTTCCCAAGGACCATCCCCGCGCCGAGCTGCTGAAGCACAAGTCCCTCTCCGCCGGCGTCACCCTTGGGGAGCCCGAATGGCTCGGCTCAGCGGAGGCGGAACGCGAGATTGCCACCCGCTGGGAACAGCTCCGCCCGCTGGTGGACTGGGTGGGGAGGCATGCCGCCCCGTAACAGCACCACCAGCGGGCGGTCGCCCACGTGGATCGGGTCCGGCTAGACCTTGGTCAGCGCGTCGTTGTCCCGGTCGTCGCGGTCCCCTGCAGGGCCATTCACAGCGGCTTTGGCGCCGGCGAACTTCTCGTTGAGGCGGGAGTGCCGCTGTCCGTAGGCGAAGTAGATGGCAATGCCCACCACCAGCCAGATGCCGAAGAAGATCCAGGTTTCCACGGCGAGGTTGGTCATCAGGTACAGGCACAGCACCGCGGACAGGACGGGAATTACCTTGCCGAACGGCACGCGGAAGGCCGGCTTCAGGTCGGGGCGCTTCCGGCGCAGCACGATGATGCCCAGGCTGACCATCACGAAGGCGGACAGGGTGCCGATGTTGATCATTTCCTCGAGCAGGTCCACGTTGGTGAGTCCGGCAACCAGGGCAACGGCGGCGCCGCAGATGATCTGCAGGCGGGCCGGCGTCGAACGCTTTTCGCTGGTCTTGGACAGGGAGCGCGGCAGGAGGCCGTCGCGGCTCATGGCCAGCACGACACGGGCCAGGCCCATGAGCAGCACCATGATCACGGTAGTCAGGCCCACGAGGGATCCGAAAGCGATCACCTTCGCGGCATCGGTGTTGCCTACGGCCTCGAAGGCCGTGGTGAGCGTGGGGCTCTCAGCCTCGGCAAGCTGCGTGTACGAGACCATGCCGGTCAGTGCGAGGGACACCAGGATGTACAGCAGCGTCACCAGCGCCAGTCCGCCGAAGATGCCGCGGGGCAGGGTCTTCTGCGGGTTCTTGACCTCTTCCGCGGAGGTGGCCACGACGTCGAAGCCGATGAAGGCGAAGAACACCAGCGCGGCGCCGGCGAAGATCCCAAGGGTGCCATACTGCGCGGGCGCGGCTCCGGTGAGGAAGCCGAAGAACGACTGCTTCAGGACGTCGGCCGCGCCGGCATTGGCCGTCGGTTCGGAGGCCGGGACGAAGGGGGTGTAGTTGGAAAGCTTCACATAGCTGAAGCCGACGATGATCACGAACACCACCACGCCGATCTTGATCAGCGTGAAGATGTTGCCGACGCGGGCGGACAGCTTGGTTCCGAGGACCAGCAGCACGGTGAACACGGCGACGATGAGGAAGGCGCCCCAGTACAGGTCAACCCCGCCGAGCGAGATGGCCGGCGGCACGTCCACGCCCATCAGGGCGAAGACTTTGCTGAGGTAGATACCCCAATACTTGGCGATCACCGCAGCCGCGGTGAAGAGCTCCAGGATGAGGTTCCAGCCGATGATCCAGGCCAGAATCTCGCCCATGGTGGCGTAAGTAAAAACGTACGCGGAGCCCGCCACCGGGATGGCGGTGGCGAACTCGGCGTAGCACATGATCGCCAGCGCGCAGGTGACGGCGGCGACCACGAAGGAGAGCGTGACGGCGGGGCCGGCGAAGTTTGCAGCGGCTTTGGCGCCTACGGAGAAGATGCCGGCGCCGACGGCAACGGCGACGCCCATGATCATCAGATCCCAGGTGCTCAGGGAGCGCTTCAGCTTGCGTCCGGGCTCATCGGCGTCGGCTATTGACTGCTCGATGGATTTGGTCCGGAAAAGATTCATTGGAAGTCCACAGTCCTGATAGGGGATGGAAACAGACCTATCAAGTGTAGTGTCCATCCAGTGGACGGCCATATTTGTCCCGAATACTGAGATGGGCGCACAAAAACCCACGCCCGGCCCTCCTCCGCGCTGCGGCTGCGCGGTGTGGTGGAGGGCCGGGCGTGGGTCCCGGCGGACGGTAGGCGGCCCCTTGTCAGGAGCCGCCAACCGGCCAGCTGAGTTACACGGCGCCCGTCCGGAAGGTCCAGGACCGGAAGGCAAGCGGGTTGCCGGCCAAGTCCCGTACGGAGGACGTTGCCATCGTGTAGGTGGTGTTGGCCGCCAGCGTCGCGGACGGGTTCAGTGTCGCCGTCTGCGTCGTGGCGTTGTAGGTGACAGTGGCCCCTACGACCGGACCGGTCAAGCCGCCTTGCCGCAGCACCACCGTTCCGGTATTGACGTTCGTCACCGGCTCGCTGTAGCGGACAGTGATGTTCGCCGTACGGCTCGCTCCGGTGGCACCGATACCTGGTGATACGGAGACAACTGTCGGAGCGGGACCCGTGGTGAACTGCCACGACGTGGACGCGATGGTGTTGCCGGCAGTGTCGCGGACTGAAGACACAGCCAGCGAGTACGTGCGGTCAGCCAGGAGGTTGGCGTTCGGGTTTACCGTCGCCGTCCTCGTCGTGTTGTTGTACGTGACGGTGGCGGGAATAACGGTGGTACCGAGCCGGAGCACCACGGTGCCCGTGGTGACATTCGCCACCGGCTCACTAAACGTCACGCTCAGGTTGTTCGTCTGGCTGACGGACGTGGCGCCCGCGGCCGGCGTCCTGGCGGTGACCGTCGGTGCCACAAACTCAGAGCGCGGAGTGACGACTGCGGAGCGGGCTGAATTGACGCTCGCCCCGGCCGCATTGACGGCGTTGATGACGAATGTATAACCCGTTCCGTTGATGAGCGAACCGATCACCGCGCTGGTGACGTTGCCCACCACTGTCGTCCGCACCGGCGTTGTACCGGTCCCGACAAAGGTGCGGATCCTGTACTCCGTGATAGGTGCAGCGTTTACCACGGGCAACGGCGCCTGCCAGTTGACCGTGACTTGGGCATTCCCCGCAACTGGTACGCCCATTCGCGGCGCTCCGGGTCGAACCGGGGCTGCCGGAGTGACCGAGTTGGACAGTGCCGAGAAGGCGCTGGCGCCGATCGCGTTCACGGCCCGGACCTGGAACCGGACAGGGGTTCCGTTGGTCAGACCCGTCACCACCAGGCTGGTGGCACCGGCGTCTGCCGTCCGAAGTGCGCCGACCTGGGTTCCGGCTGCATTGACCACCCGAACCTCGAAGCTGGTGGCGGCGCCGCCTGCTGCCGGGGTGAAGTTGACCGTTGCCTGGCCGTTGCCGGCCGTTGCCGCGCCGATGACCGGCGCCGACGGTGCAACGGTGTCGGCGAACACGAGCCGTTCGACGTTCCGCACGGTATCGGTACCGTCAGTGCCCACGTTGTCGGTCACCGTGGTGACTGATCCCGGGGAGCCGAGGGTACCGTCGCCGCCGGTGGTGGTGACCGTGTAGTCGGCCTGCGGGCCGGTGAACACTGCCGAGTCGGTGCCGCCGGAGCCCGTGAGGATCTCGCGGACGGCCACGATGTTGCCGGGGTTAACGGTTCCCGCGAAGACGGCTTCCTGGAGCGTCGGCCCGGTGAGGTTGCCGTTGGCGTCCTTCAGGTACCGGCTGGTCATGGCGCTCTGGCCCAACGCTTCAATGCTGGCGCTGCCGATCTCGGTTGCCGCATTGTTCGGGTCGGTGCGGACACTCAGCCGGACGCCGAGGTACCGGTCGCCATCGATGATGTCGTCAGCGCCGCGTCCCTCAAGGAGGTCCGAGCCGCCGCCGCCAAGGAGGATGTTGCCATCGCCCCAGACGTTCGAACCGGCCGTGAGCAGCGGGCAGTCCTTGCCGGCTGATGCCGCAATGACCGTGTCCGCCGGAGTGGTCAGCGCCGGCACCAGGTCGTCGAGACCGGCAATGCGGTCAAGACCCTCCTGGTTCAGCACGTTGCATCCGATGAATCCGCCGCCGCCAACACCACTGGGGACTACGTCGTCGCCGCGGATCTTGTCATCGAATTTCCAGCCAGAGGCGGCCTCAACTTCGTTGAACTTGTCGCGGACATCGGTCTGCAGGATGTCCAGCGGAACAAGCGGGAGGTCAAGATCCAGATCCTGGGGCTGCGGATCGCCCTGACCGGTCTCCCAGTCATAGCCCGAAGCTCCGGCGACCTTCTCGATGCCAGGGCCGCCGAGGCCGATGTCGTCGCCGCCCTCCATGTCGTAGTCGTCGTCGCCGCCCTGGCCGACGAGGATGTCGTGTCCGGGCTTCTGGGAATCATCCAGGAAGAACAGGTTGCCGCTGTCGCCCTGCATCAGGTCCGGCTGGTCGCCGCCTTCTTCCCAGTCGTCGCCGCTGTCGCCGAACGCGGCGTCAAGGCTCTGACCGAGCATGACGAAGTCGTCACCGGCTCCGGCGAAGGTCTCGTTGGCATTGGCTCCGCCGTTCGTGAAGTCCTTGCCGTCGCCACCCATGAGGATGTCCAGGCCCGGGCCTGCGTCGATCGCGTCGTTGCCGGGTCCGCCCTTCGGGACGTCGTCGCCGGCGAGGTCGGTGATGATGTCGTCGCCGTCGCCGCCGAGTGCGACGTCGGCTCCGTCGCCGCCTTCGATGACGTCGTTGCCTTCACCGCCCCAGAAAGTGTCGCTGTCGTTTCCGCCGAAGATGCGGTCCACGCCGGCGGTGCCGTTGTAGACGCTCTGTCCGTTGATTCCGGAGGGGTCGACTGTGTTCCTTGCACGGTACTTGATCGTGCCGTCGGGCATACGGATCAGCAGATCCGCCTCACTGCAGTCTGAGTCCGGGTCATCCGCCACGGTGTTGCCGGATGCTGCAAAGCCGGCGGTGGTGCCTGCCAGCTTCTTCAGTTCAAACTTGCAGTCCGAGGTGGCGAACGCATCGGCCTTCAGGCTGTGCACGTTCGTGTTGCGCATCATCAGTTCTGCGAAAGAGTTGCCCTCCAGTTGCGCCCTCAGGTTCATGCCCGGGGTGCGCGCCAGGTAGTAGAGCCGGTCGCCGTTCTGCAGGTCGGTCAGCTGGTTCTCGAAGACGTAGTTGAACGTGCTGCCCAGCAGGCCGCCGAACACCACCGTCTGCTCCGCAAGACCGCCCACCCAGAGGTCGACGTTGTCGAGGCCGGTCTTCGAGTTGACGCCGTCGTTGGCCCAGGCGTCGGTGCTGTTCATGAACGCTGCGGCATCGGCCGGAGGGACATCCCCGGCAGCGGGGCTGACGATCAGCCGTGCCGCCTCCCGCTTGCCTGCCAGCGTTGTCGCGCCGGTGATGGAGGGGTGCTGGCCATAGGCTGCGACGAAGTTGACGAGGGACTCCGGGTGCTTGAGGTTCTCTCCGAAGTCGACCCAGCTGATGTAGGGCTTGAGCTGGCCGTCATTCGTGGAGTTGAACAGCTCCCTGCGAAGGACGTTCAGCCGCGGAATGCCTTCAGAACGTGCCCGCGTCATGTTGATCGCGGCAAGGTCCAGGGGCAGGCCCAGCAGGTTGCTGCGGAGAGTGTCCGTCACGAACTCGTCCAGTTCGTTGCCTGCCTGGTCCGACATTCCCATGATGATGCTGCCGGCAGCCTCTTCCGAGGTCAACGGACCAGCAGGGCCGCCATTGGTGTACTCGGGCGGGTTGAGGAAGCCCTCGAGCAGCGAAATGTCGTTCTGGCTGCCTTTCGTGTCATCAGAAGTGCCAAACACCGTGTCCGTGCCGGCTCCGTCCTCATTCCTGCGCGAGATCGTTTCCGTCAGCATGGAGTGGCCGAAGCGGTATACGGCGTGGGCGAATTCAGCCTTGACGGCGGGGTTGAGCTCCGTCTGGGTGAATGCAAACGGCTCGAACGGGTTGATCGCAGGCTGGACCTTGCGGGCGAACTCCTCGAAGACCAGGTGCTGGTACTCCATTTCCGTGATGAACCGTGCGGCCTGGAAGAGCCGCTCGCCGTTCCAGCCGCTGGCGCCGGACGCCAGCTTCCATTCGGCCAGGGCAGCCGTGCCGCTCGCGGACGTGTCGTTGGTCAGCACATTCTCGATGTCATCGACAAGCCGGTCGTGCTCGGAGTGGAAGATCTGGTGGATGGCGGTGAGGCCGATGTTTTCATTGACGCGGCCGTCACCGGCGATGAAGTGCGCGTTCAGCATCTCGTCGTCGTAGGTGCCGGGCGCCTGGCTGGCGAAGTCGGCCGAGGCCGTGGTGTTCGTATCCGGAGTGGGAGAGACTTTGGGTGTCGCGGGGTTGCGGTCCGTGTCCTGGGGCGACGGGTCCGCGTTGTGCGCGATGTCCGTCAGGAACGGGGTGTCAAAGTACTTGACGTTGGCCGGCACCAGCGTGCCAAGGCCGCCGTTGTCGGCGCGGTTGGCTTCCACGAGTCCGGTCGCCGTCACGAACTGCGGCAGCCCGCGCAGGGGGCCGGGGATGAACTTGCCGTAGGGGTCCGCTGCGATCATTGGCACGTTCAGGACGTCCTTGTCCCGCAGTTGGATTCCGAGGAGCGCCGAAGCCTGGGCCTTGGTCGTTGTCCAAGTAGCCATGCCGCCGGCGGTCGGGCCGGCAGGTCCGCCGAGCAGCTTGCCCGTGGCGACCGGCCTCCCGGCGTTGTTGTTGACGTATTCCCGCAGGAACACCTGGTGTGATGAGTGCGAGGTGTAGGTCTGGCTCTGGTCGACCCAGGGCGAGTCCGTGTTGTTCGCGTCCTGGAGATCGTCCGCGGTGCCGAGGATTCCGTCCGGACCGGGCTGGTTCTGGCCGCGGGTCAGGACCATGAAGGCTTGGCTCGCCGGAACCTCGTCGCCCGTGTTTGCCTTGCGGTCAGGGCCAACGGTGCGCAGCGGGTCGTCAGCCTTCAGGGGCACGAAGACCGTGCCGCCGCCCTTGACAGTCTGGTCAACGCCGTGGTCGAAGAACTGGCCGAAGAGGGTGAACATCGAGTTGTAGGGCGGGGAGAGGCCAACGTCAGTGGTCACGTTCTCGATGAACAGCGTGCTGTAGGACGGCACGCAGTCTGCGGGAACGCCAGCGACGGGCGGAGTGGCCAGGGGATCCGGGTCCGTGGTGCAGGGCACGACGCCCGTGTTGCCCTGCGTCCGGACCGGGTTGCCGGCCGCGGCGACGGCTGCCGGGTTGGTCGAGGTCTGGTCCACGATCAGGTTGCTGATCACGCGGGGCTCGGAGTCTACGACTGTCCCGGACTTCTGGGCGTAGGACGAGGCGGCCGGGCCGCCGAAGGCCGAAGCGTTCTCGGCACCCTTAAACACCGGTGTGGTCAGGCGCGGGAACTTCTGGTCGGCTGCACCGAACGTCTCCTGGCCGGGCTGAAGGTTGTTGCATGACCCGTCCACCGTCCGGAGCCCCTGAGAGACGAGGGGGCTCGGAATTTGATTGGGGCCTGTCCCGATCAGCGCACCACAGGGGCCGGTGGCTGAGGTCGTGTTGGCCACGTGGGCTTCAGCAATCTTGATCTGCTTCAGGATGAAGGAGAGATCTGAGGGGGTGACGGTAAAACCCTCCCCCACCGGTGCCTGCACCGCGTTGGCTGACACCACGGGCAACCCCATAGCGATTGGCATCATGAGTGTGGTTACAGCAGCCACCGTCCGGAAAGAGATGGCCTGCTTGCCGTGCTTTTTGCGACGTTGACGTCGGTTTGTTGGTGGATCGGTGGGTGACGCAGATCGACTTTGATCCGCGCCCCCGTCTGACTTCCAGGCTAAGAGTTTCATGGCACACCTGCCGCTAGGAGGGATGTAACCGTGCCATCGTGCGGTGGCGTGCCCGTGAAAACCTTGTGGATGCGGCCGAACCGGAGCTCTTTGCCCTGTTGAGCCACCCAAATTGGGGGTTTTCAACCAGTCAACTAACCGGCAGCGCTCAGGTGGGGCCGCTAGTTCGCGGCCCCACCTGAGTGTCATTTGCCAAGGAGTATTACGTCCGGTCTGGGTTCGCTCAGGCCGGCCAGTCCATCAATGTGGAGCGGATCAGGAAGCGCTTGCCTTCCGGCGCCTCGACGGAAAATCCGCTCCCCCGGCCCGGCACCACGTCCACCGTCAGGTGGGTGTGGCTCCAGTAGCCGAACTGTTCCCGGGACATCCAGAACTCCAGCGGCCGGCCGCCGTCGTGAGCGCCGCGGGTGCCGTCGTCGTCCACCGAACCGGGCGGTCCGCCGGCGTCCGCCGAGAGGTCGAACCGCCCCAGCAGCACATCCGACTCCCCCGTGAGGAAGTCCCCTGCCGGGTAGCACATCGGCGCGGAGCCGTCACAGCAGCCGCCTGACTGGTGGAACATGAGCGGGCCGTGCTGCGCCCAGAGCTTCAGCAGCAGCCCCACCGCCTTTGCGGTGAGCGCCACCCGGGAGAAGTCCTCCCCGGGCAGCGTCGCCGCGGCGTCCAGCCTGGTCCCCGGCATCAGAACCTCAGCACAACACGGCCGTCGATCTTGGCGTGCTTCATTTCGTCGAAGACAGCGTTGACTTCCGAGAGTTCCCTTATGGAGACGGTGGGGTGGATCTTGCCCTGCGCGTAGAAATCCAGTGCTTCCTCGAGATCCTGCCGTGTCCCAACGATGGAGCCGCGGACGGTCAAGCCCTTGAGCACGATCTCGAAGATCGGTGCCGGGAAGTCACCCGGCGGCAGGCCGTTGAACACGATCGTGCCGCCGCGGCGGGCCATGCCGATGGCCTGGCCGAAGGCCGACGGGTGCACTGCCGTGACCAGGACTCCGTGGCAGCCGCCCGTTTCACGCTGGATGACTTCCGCGGGATCCTCGTGGAGCGCGTTGACGGTGAGTTCGGCACCGTGCTTCCTGGCGAGGGCGAGTTTATCGTCGGCGATGTCCACGGCGGCGACGCGCAGGCCCATGGCCACGGCGTACTGGACGGCGATGTGCCCCAGCCCGCCGATGCCGGAGATGGTGACCCACTCCCCCGGTTTAGCTTCGGTCATTTTGAGTCCCTTGTAGACGGTGACGCCGGCGCAAAGCACCGGAGCGACCTCCACGGGATCCGAGCCGGCCGGAATCCGGGCGGCAAACCGGCTGTCCACCAGCATGTACTCGCCGAAGGAGCCGTCCACGCTGTAGCCGGCGTTCTTCTGGGCCTCGCACAGCGTTTCCCAGCCGGTGCGGCAGTACTGGCAGTCGCCGCAGGCGGACCAGAGCCAGGCGTTGCCCACCAGGTCCCCGACCGTGAGATCGGTGACGCCCTCGCCGAGAGCAACCACCTCGCCCACGCCTTCATGGCCGGGCACAAACGGAGGGGACGGTTTGACCGGCCAGTCCCCTTCCGCGGCGTGGAGGTCGGTGTGGCAGACCCCGCTGGTGATCACCTTGATGAGAGCCTGTCCGCGGCCGGGCGTTGGGACGGGAATGGCCTGGATCTGGAGGTCCTTGCCGAATTCGGATACTACGGCTGCTTGCATTGTCGTCGTCATTGGCGAAATCCTTGCGTCATTAGAGCGTTGTATGGGTGGTGCGGAAAAGGTGGTGCTGCCTCCCTGAGGGGTGGCCAGGGGTGGTTCTTCCGCCGCGGTAAGGGCGGGAAGCATGGTGCGGGCGGGGACGGATGGAGCTGATCCTCCCCGCCCGGATTGGGACGGGAGTGGGGCGCGAGGGCCCCTTCGTGGCGACGGAGTCGCCGGATCAGCCCTTCCCGCAGCTCGCAAGCTCGCGGCGGGGCCCTCGGCCTGATCCTTCACGGGAGCGCCCCAATCCTTAGAAGAAGCCGAGCTTGTTTTCGTTGTAGCTGACCAGGAGATTCTTGGTCTGCTGGTAGTGGTCCAGCATCATGGCGTGGTTTTCCCGTCCGATGCCGGAGGACTTGTAGCCGCCGAATGCGGCACCGGCCGGGTAGGCGTGGTAGTTGTTGACCCAGACACGACCGGCTTGGATCTCGCGGCCTGCCCGGTACGCGACGTTGCCGTTGCGGGACCAGACGCCGGCGCCAAGGCCGTAGAGGGTGTCATTGGCGATGCCCATGGCGTCGTTGTAGTCGCTGAAGCGGGTCACGGAGACCACCGGGCCGAAGATCTCCTCCTGGAAGATGCGCATCCGGTTGTGGCCCTCGAAGATCGTGGGCTGCACGTAGTAGCCGCCGGCCAGGTCACCGGACAGTTCAGCACGGGCGCCGCCGGTGAGCGCCTTGGCGCCCTCCTGCTTTCCGATGTCGATGTAGGAAAGGATCTTCTCCAGCTGGTCGTTGGAGGCCTGCGCACCGATCTGGGTTTCCGTGTCCAGCGGGTTGCCCTGGATGATCTTCTCGGTCCGGGCCAGGGCGTCGGCCATGAAGGAGTCGTAGATGCCTTCCTGGACCAGGGCGCGGGACGGGCAGGTGCAGACTTCGCCCTGGTTGAAGGCGAACAGCGCGAACCCTTCCAGAGCCTTGTCATAGAACGCATCGTTGGAGTCGGCGACGTCGTTGAAGAAGATGTTCGGGCTCTTGCCGCCGAGTTCCAGCGTCACGGGGATCAGGTTGTTGGAGGCGTACTGGCTGATCAGCCGTCCGGTCGTGGTCTCGCCGGTGAAGGCGATCTTGCGGATCCGCGGGCTGGAGGCCAGCGGCTTGCCCGCCTCGACGCCGAAGCCGTTGACCACGTTGACCACGCCGGCCGGCAGCAGGTCGCCGATCAGTTCCATCAGGACCAGGATGGACGTCGGCGTCTGTTCCGCAGGCTTGAGGACGACGGCGTTGCCCGCCGCGAGCGCGGGGGCCAGCTTCCAGACGGCCATCAGGATGGGGAAGTTCCACGGGATGATCTGGCCCACGACGCCGAGCGGCTCGTGGAAATGGTAAGCCGTGGTGTCGTCGTCGAGCTGCGACAGCCGGCCCTCCTGGGCGCGGACGGCGGAGGCGAAGTAGCGGAAGTGGTCGGCAGCGAGCGGGATGTCCGCGTTGAGGGTCTCGCGGACCGGCTTGCCGTTGTCCCAGGTCTCGGCGACGGCGAGCAGTTCGACGTTCTCATCGATGCGGTCGGCGATCTTGTTCAGGATCGCGGCGCGTTCGGCCACCGAGGTCCGGCCCCAGGAGGGAGCCACCTTGTGCGCGGCGTCGAGGGCGAGTTCGATGTCCTCGGCAGTGCCGCGGGCCACCTCGCAGAACGGTTTGCCGGTGACGGGCGTGATGTTCTCGAAGTACTGGCCCTTCACGGGTGCAACCCATTCGCCGCCGATCCAGTTCTCATAGCGGTCCTTGAACGTGACCTTCGAACCCTCGGTGCCGGGCTGTGCGTAAACGGTCATTGCTAGCTCCTTTGCTCTGCAACACGGTGGCGATGTGTCATGGTGATCGCCGATGCATCGAGCCTAGGAGGGGGCAGGTTGCAGCCAGGTTGCAACCGTGTAACCAGGGTCACCCTTGATTGAGCCTCGCAAAAACCCGGCTGGGCCGACGGGGAGGTTAGACGCCGCCAGGGGCCGACGGTTAGGCGCTCAGCTCCGTTTCCAGCCGCTCCAGGTCGGCGACGACGGCGGCACGCTTGGGCGAGCGCGGCGGCAGGAGCTTCAGGGCGGCACGGCGGACGTCGACGTCGTCCGCCGCCTCCGGCAGTTCCGCGTACTTGAGCAGCGATTCGGCGCTGCCGTCCGTCAGGACGGCCTCGCGCACCAGTGCGGACACGCGGTTCCGGAGCTCGACGACGCCGGGCGCCTCCGAGCGCGGCAGGACGGCGCCGCGGTAGATTTCCAGGGCGATCCGGTGGGCGCCGCGCTGCAGGCAGGTGAGCACTTGGCTGCTGTCCGGCAGGAGCTCCATCGCCAGCCTGTACGGCCGCGACTCCGGAACCGCGGCGGGGTTCAGCTGCTGCAGGACCTTCCGGAGCCGCACCATCTCAGCGCGCAGGGTGATCGTGGAGCCGTCCCCCGGGTACAACAGGACACTCAGTTCCTCGGCGCTGAGGCCGTCCGGGTGGGTGCTGAGCA
This sequence comes from Arthrobacter globiformis, assembly GCF_030817195.1. Classification (NCBI taxonomy): domain Bacteria; kingdom Bacillati; phylum Actinomycetota; class Actinomycetes; order Micrococcales; family Micrococcaceae; genus Arthrobacter; species Arthrobacter globiformis. Next base: position 4,268,595 of record NZ_JAUSYZ010000001.1, read on the forward strand.
GGGCCAGGATCTCGCTGTGCCGGGCGGACAGCACCACGCTGCGGCCCTCGATGCTGAGCAGCGCCTGGTCGCGGCCCAGCAGCTGCAGGCTGTTGCGGTACAGGCTGCCTTCCCGCGCCGAACCGCCGGCCGCCCCGGACCCCGGGTGCCGCCGTCGTGCTTTAACGCGTTCCTGGGCAGCCGCGAGCTGCAGGCGTTCCACGCGCAATTGGGCCTGGGCCGCCGCCACTGTGGCCTCCACGAGGGAGAGCGTGTGCGGCGCCACGGCCGCCTCAGTGCCCGTGATGTCCACGACCCCCAGCAGCGCCCCGGAATCGGGGTCCTGGAACGGCACCGCTGTGCAGCTCCAGGGATGGACTGAACGTTTGTAGTGCTCGGCGCCGGAAATCTGGATGCCGCGGCCCAAGGCGAGGGCGGTCCCGGGGGCGCTGGTCCCCACAGTGGCCTCCGACCAGTCGGCACCGGGAACGAACATCATGCCTTCGGCGCGGCTGCGCACGCCGGTATCGCCTTCCACCCAGAGCAGCCTGCCCACCTCGTCGCCCACGGCAACCAGCAGTCCACAGTCGTGGCTGGGCCTGATGAGGAGCTTCTGGATCACGGGCATGATGGCGGCCAGGGGGTGCTGGCGGCGGTATTCCTCCAGCTCGTCCGCGGCGATGGCCAGCGGCGCCTCGGGGTTGTCGGGGTTGGCCCGCAGCTTGGCGGACCGCTGCCAGGATTCGCGGATCAGGCGGCGCAGGCCGGGGATTTCATCCGCGTCGGGGAACGCTTCGCTCTGCGCGTGGCTGTCCAGGAATTCGTGGCTTGCCAGGGCGCGGCGCTGCACCAGCACCGAATCTATGGATCCGGGTGCCGCCGGCTGGATCAGGTTCTTCATCGAACTCCCACTCGCCCAAACGCTTGCCCGCGACAGTCTAGTCCACCCAACTAGGTAGCAGTAGAGGGCGTTCCCAGCGCTGGGAACGCCCTGTGCTGCTACCTAGTTGGGTTTAGCCGCGGGAGATTTGGATCATCTCCTCACGCGGCACCACCTTGATGCGTTCGCGCACGACGCCGTCGTTCCCGGCGGCGGATTCCGTCCACGATGCGCCGAGGGCGGCCTCATGGGCGTTCAGCTTGTTCCAGCCTTCCCACGTCGTGTACTCGATGCCGCGCTCCTCGAGCAGGTCGATGATTGCCTGCGGGTCGGGGTTCTGTGCCGGCGGCAGGGTGAGCCGGTCCTCGAGGAGGAAGCCGATGGTTTCCAGGGCATCGCCCTTCGTGTGCCCGATCAGGCCGACCGGCCCGCGCTTGATCCAGCCAGTGGTGTAAATGCCGGGGACAGGGTTCCCGTCGGCGTCGAGGACACGGCCGCATTCGTTGGGGATGACCCCGCGCTTGGCGTCGTATTCCAGTTCGTCCACCGCAGAGCCGTGGTAGCCGATGGCGCGGTAAACGGCCTGCACCGGGTAGTCGATGAACTCCCCCGTGCCCTTGACGTTGCCGGTGCCGTCAAGCTGCATGCGCTCGAACTTGATGCCGGCGACCTTGCCGGACCCGCCGTCGTCGTAAATCTCGACTGGGCTGTGCAGGAAGTGCAGGTGCAGGCGGCGCGACGACGGCTGCTCAGCCTCGGCGTGCTCCTCGACCAGCCAGTTGGTCATGGTGTTCACCATGGTCTTGGTCTGGTTGTTGCTCCGGATCGCGTCGTCGGAGGCCTCGTCGAATTCGAAGTCCTCCGGGTAGAGCACGATGTCGACGTCGCGGGCATGGCTGAGTTCGCGCAGCTCCAGCGGGGTGAACTTGACCTGGGCGGGACCGCGGCGGCCGAAGACGTGGACGTCGGTGACCGGCGAGTTCTTCAGACCCTGGTAGACGTTGTCCGGGATCTCGGTGACGAGGAGTTCGTCGGCGTGCTTCACCAGCATCCGCGCGACGTCCAGAGCCACGTTGCCGTTGCCAATGACCGCGATTTCCTTGGCGTCCAGCGGCCATTCGCGGGAGACGTCCGGGTGCCCGTCGTACCAGGACACGAAGTCGGCGGCACCGAAGGAGCCCTCGAGGTCGATCCCGGGGATGTCCATGTCGGCGTCCTTGATGGCGCCGGTGGAGAAGATGACGGCGTCGTAGAAGGCGCGGAAGTCGTGAAGGGTGAGGTCCCGGCCGTAGGTGACGTTGCCCAGGAACCGGATGTCGCCGCGGTCCAGGACTTTGTGCAGGGCGTTGACGATGCCCTTGATGCGGGGATGGTCCGGGGCCACGCCGTAGCGGATCAGGCCGTACGGTGCCGGGTAGGCCTCGAAGAGGTCGATGCTGACCTCGAAGTCGCCGTCCTTGACCTCATTGGACTTGGTCAGGATGTCCGCGGCATAGACGCCTGCGGGCCCCGCGCCGACGATTGCGACGCGGAGCGGGCGCTTGGCCGTGGATTCAGCTGTGTTGGACACCGTAAGCCCTTCCGGAACGGGAGACCGCGCCCCACCGGCGCGCAGTTTTCAATTCTAATTGTCCGCCCGGTCGGGCGTCCCACCCGTGACGGCGAGCGGCGGTCCGTGACGGCCTGCGGCCTGGGAACCCGGCCCAGGGACGGTTGGCGGCCTTGGACGGTTCACGGGGCGCGCGGGTCACGGGCCCGCCCGCGTTACGGGGCCGGCCCGCCCGCGTCAGCCGCTCTTGCGCAGGGCCACCACATCGCCCTCGCGGTACAGCAGCGCCCGCAGCTCCGACTCCACTGAATCCAGCCGCTTCGGATCGATGGTCTCGCCGGCGGCGAAGTGGTCCAGCAGCCGCGGGTCCACGTAGCTCTTGCGGGCGATCGACGGCGTGTTCCCGAGCACCGCTGCCGCCTCCATCATGGCGACGCTGATGGCGCGCTTCCTCTTCGCCTCGGTTTTTTGCGGACCGCTCCGGGCGAGGCTGACGGCGGCCGCGGCGGTGCCGCGCAGGGTCCGGAAGTCCTTCGCGGTGAAGTCGTCGCCCGTGCGTTCCTTCACGTAGGCGTTGATTTCGGCGCTGGTCACCGGATGCCATGTCCGGCCGTTCTTGTAGGCGAGCAGGCGCGCGTTGCCGCCGCGCCGCTTCAGGGTCCGGGCCAGCGGGGCAAGGTCCGGGTCCACGATCTGGGATTCCCAGGTTTTGCCGCTTTTGGCCGGAAAACTCAGGTACAGGCACTCGTTCCGGACACGGACGTGGGCGCACAGCAGGGTGGCCAGACCGTGACTGCCGTTTTCGTTCGTGTACCGCTCCGACCCCACCCGCAGGGATGCGCTGTCCAGCATCCTGAAAGCCGCGGCCAAAACGCGCTGGCGGGTGATGCCGTCGGACCTCAAATCCATGGTGACCAGCCGCCGGGCGGTGGGCAGCGATTCGGCGAGCTGGAGCGCGCGGTCGAATTTCGCGCGGTCTTTCCGTTCGCGCCACTCCGGATGGTAGATGTACTGCCGGCGGCCCACGGCGTCCAGCCCCGTGGCCCTGGATGTGCCCGTTCTCGTAAGGCGCTATCCACACGTCTGTCCAGGCGGGCGGAATACCGATGCTCTCCAGCCGGTCCCGGACCGGTCCGGGCGGCAGCGTGGACCCGTCCAGGTCCCTGTAACTGAAGCCGGAGCCGGCCCGCACCCGCCGGTAACCGCGGCCGGAAGCGTTGCTGTGGCGGAGCCTCATCGGGCCGTCGCCCGGCGGTGAGTCGTACTCATAATGGCAAGCCTACTGACTAAATTGCCTCGGCAGGCAACCACTGGTCCGTGCAGACGGAATACCGCTCCCTAAGATGGTGTTATGGGTCTTGTGCCTAACCCCGATGGATCCGTCTCCTCCGCTCTTCCGACGACTGTCCCTTCACGCGGCGCCGCGCCCTCAGGCGTGACCAGTCCCGGGGCACCAAGCAAGCCTGGCACCGGCAGTTTGCCTGGCGCACCCAGTTTGCCTGGCGCACCCAAGGCGGTGGACAAGGAGACGACGGCGGGAATCCTCTTCGGCATCGGCGCTTACGGGCTATGGGGGCTGCTTCCGCTGTACTTCTTCGTTCTGCAGCCGGCCGGTGCGGTGGAAATCGTGGCCAACCGGGTGGTCTGGTCCCTGATCTTCTGCGCCCTCCTGATCACGGTGACCCGGGCGTGGCGCGTCCTGGGCGCTGCCCTGCGCAACCGCTCTATGCTTTGGACCCTGGCGGCCGCGGCCGGCCTCATCGCGGTGAACTGGCTGACGTATACCTATGGCGTCACCACCGGGCAGGCAGTCGAGGCCTCGCTTGGGTACTTCATCAACCCGCTGGTATCGGTCCTCCTCGGCGTGTTCGTCCTGAAGGAGACGCTCAGGCCGCTGCAGTGGGCCGCCGTCGGAATCGGTTTCATCGCCGTGGGCGTGCTCACCGTCTCCTACGGGAAACTGCCTTGGATCGCCCTGACCCTGGCCGTCAGCTTCGGCCTGTACGGCTTCGTGAAGAAGCGGGTGGGGCCGCGTGCCGATGCCATCACCAGCCTCACCGTGGAGACCATCGTCCTCGCTCCCCTGGCCGCGGCCACCATGATTTTCCTCGCGGTGGGCGGCACTGCGTCGCTGACCACCCACGGCCCCGGGCACTTCTGGCTGCTCCTGGCGTCGGGCGTCATCACGGCCGTACCGCTGGTGTTCTTCGGCGCCTCGGCCCGCCGGCTGCCCATGACCACCATCGGGCTGCTGCAGTACTTCGCACCCGTGCTGCAGTTCATCGTTGCCCTGGTGGTGTTCCGTGAGGCCATGACGCTGGACCGGTGGATCGGCTTCGGCGTCGTGTGGCTTGCCCTGCTGGTGCTCACCGTGGACATGCTGGCTGCGACGCGCAAGAGTTCAGCGGCCAAGCGGCTTGCCCGCAGGGAAGCGCGAACGAACACTTAAGCCCCCGGGGCGGGCCCCAACTGTTCGTTCGCGCTCGGAAGGGCCTGAACTGTCCGTTCGCGCTCGGAAGGGCAGGGCAGGTCAGGGCGCCGAGTCAGAGCGGTCATAGTCCCGCGGCACAACCACCATGGGCACCGGCAGCGCGCGCAGGACCTTGTTGGCCGTGCTGCCGAGGAACATGCGGTTCTTCTCGGCCAGGCGCGAGGACCCGACGATGAGGATCTCGCCGTCGTCCCATTCGAGTCCGTCGATGGCTTCCTCAATCGTGCGGCCATGGGCTACAGCCACGCCGACCTCGTGCCCTGCCGGTACCTTCCCCGATGCTGCTGTCAGGACGGTGTTGGCGTGGATGTGTGCGGCGTTGATCGCCTCCCCGGCGTCACCGGCGGCGTCGAGCTCCACCAGCGACACCAGCCGCAGCGGCACACCTCGCCGCTTCGCTGCCCTGATGGCGGTCTCGATTGCAGCCTCAGCACCGGCCCGCTGCCCCACGGCGAGGGTAAGGCGGGTAACGGGTGCCGTCCGCTGGTAGCCGCGCGGCGCGAGTGCCACCGGTACCGGCGAGGCGTGCAGCAGCGCGTTGGCCACAGACCCCACCGTGAAGCGCTTGAACAGGCCGGCGCTGGCGGCGCCCACAGCGATAAGCCCGGCTTCGAACTCCACCGCCGCGTCGATGAGACCGCCGGCGAAGGAATCGGCCTCACGCACATGGAATTTCGCGGGCAACCCCTGCGGAACCAAGGCCAGGCCTTCCCGCTCCGCCGTCAGCACCTCCTGCTCCGCGGCGCTGACCCGGCTGCCCTCCGGGTTCAGGGCCACGTAGGGAGTGCCCGGCTTCACCACATAGACCAGATCCAGTTCGGCGCCCTGGGCCAGGGCCAGTGACGTGCCCAGGGCAACGGCGTCTGCGCCGCGCTCGGTGGGTGTGTAACCGACTACGTATCGCATGCGAAACCCCTCTTTGGGTAGTGCAGACCGATGCCCGGCTCCCGGCGGCGCTCCCCGGCCTGCGGCGTGAAGTGCAGTGGTGAGGATGACTCTACCGCGGCTCTCCGGGCGGCGGGCCGGAACACATCGCGGAGTACGGCGGCGGCAAAAACGACGGCGGGCCGGGCACCTTTTGGTACCCGGCCCGCCGTCGGCGTCCAGCCCCAGCGGGTGGGGCTTAAGTGTTCGTTCGCGCTAAAAGCGCAGTGGAATTAGGCGTTGGCCTTGATGGCCGCGGCGAGGACCTCCAGGCCGTCCAGCAGCAGCTCGTCGCTGATCACCAGCGGGGGCAGCAGGCGGATGACGTTGCCGTAGGTTCCGCAGGTGAGGATGATGACGCCTTCCTTGAGGCAGGCGGCGGCAACGGCCTTGGTGAGTTCCGGGTTGGGCTCCTTGGAACCGGCCTGGACCAGCTCGATGGCCAGCATGGCGCCGCGTCCGCGGATGTCGCCGATCACGGAACCTCCGGCGCCGCCGGGAAGCGCAGCTGCAAGTTCGCGCAGTTTGCCGAAGGACAGCTCCTCGATGTGCTTGGCGCGGGCGTTGAGGTCGTACTCCTGCATGGAGCCGATGGAGGCCAGGGCGGCGGCGCATGCCACCGGGTTGCCGCCGTAGGTGCCGCCGAGGCCGCCGGGGTGGACGGCGTCGAGCAGGTCCGCGCGGCCGGTGATGGCGGACAGCGGCATGCCGCCGGCGATGCCCTTGGCCATGGTGATGATGTCCGGAACGATGCCCTCGTGGTCCACGGCGAACCATTCACCGGTGCGGCAGAAGCCGGACTGGACCTCGTCGGCGATGAAGACGATGCCTTTTTCCTTGGCCCAGGCGGACAGGGCCGGCAGGAAGCCTTCGGCCGGAACGATGAAGCCGCCCTCGCCCTGGATCGGTTCGATGATGATGGCGGCCACCTGGTCGCCGCCGATCTGCTTCTCGATCCCGATGATGGCGCGCTTGGCGGCCTCGGCACCGGTGATCTGCGGGTTTTCTTCGCGGAACGGGTAGCTCATCGGCATGCGGTAGACCTCGGGCGCGAACGGCCCGAAGTTGGTCTTGTACGGCATGGCCTTGGCGGTCAGCGCCATGGTCAGGTTGGTGCGGCCGTGGTAGGCGTGGTCAAAAGCGACGACGGCGTCCCGGCCGGTGGCCAGGCGGGCCACCTTGATGGCGTTTTCCACCGCTTCGGCGCCCGAGTTGAAGAGGACGGTGCGCTTCTCGTGGGTGCCGGGGGTGAGCTTGTTCAGCTGCTCGGCGACCGCGACGTAGCCCTCGTAGGGGGTGACCATGAAGCAGGTGTGGGTGAAGTGCTCCACGGCCTCCTTCACCGCACCGACGACGGCGGGATCGGACGCGCCGACGCTGGTCACCGCGATGCCCGAGCCGAGGTCGATGAAGGAGTTGCCGTCGACGTCGTGGATGATGCCGCCGTCGGCGTCTGCGACGTAGACCGGAACGCTCGAGGCGACACCGGCGGCGACGACTGCCTTGCGGCGTTCGGTCAGTGCCACGGACTTGGGGCCCGGGAAGTCGGCCTGGACGCGGCGCTTCTGCTCGAGGCGGTAGGTGATTTCGTTGGCGGTGGTGGTCATGGGGTTTCTTTTCTTTCTACGATTCCGGGGGTTTCGACAAGCTCAACCAACGGGCCGGTTAGGCATCCAGGGCGGACATGACGTGCTTGATGCGCGTGTAGTCCTCGACGCCGTACATGGAGAGGTCCTTGCCGTAACCGGACTGCTTGAAGCCGCCGTGGGGCATTTCGGCGGTGAGGAGAATGTGCGTGTTGATCCAGACCGCACCGAAGTCAAGATCGCGGCTGAGCCGCATGGCCGTGCCGTGGTCGGACGTCCAGACGCTGGACGCCAGGGCGTACTCGACGTCGTTGGCCAGCTCCACCGCTTCCTGTTCCGTGCTGAACTTCTGCACGGTGATGACCGGGCCGAACGTTTCCTTCTGCACGATGTCGTCCGTCTGCTTGGCGCCGGTGATGATGGTGGGCTCGAAGAAGAACCCCTTCTCCCCCGCGCGGTGGCCGCCGGTCTCGATCCGGCAGTTCGCCGGCAGTGAATCGACGACGGCGCTGACCGCTTTGAAGTGGTTGACGTTGTTCAGCGGGCCGAAGTAGTTGTCCTCGTCGTTCTGCGAGCCGGTGTGCAGGGTCTTGGTGTGTTCCACCATGGCGGCCACGACGTCGTCATGCACCGAGTCCTCCACCAGGACACGGGTGATGGCCGTGCAGTCCTGGCCGGCGTTGAAGAACGCGAACTCGGCGATGGCCGCGGCGCTCTTCTTGATGTCGGCGTCCTTGAAGACGATGGCCGGGGCCTTGCCGCCAAGTTCCAGGTGCGCCCGCTTGAGGCCCTTCGCGGCGCCCGACGCGACGGCGATGCCGGCACGGACGGAGCCGGTGATGGAGACGAGGCCCGGGACCTTGTGCTCCACCATCAGCGCGCCGGTTTCGCCGGTGCCGAGGATGACGTTCAGGACGCCGGCCGGCAGGATGTCCGCGGCCAGGCGCGCCAGGACCAGGGTGGATTCGGGCGTGGTGTCGGAGGGCTTCAGGACCACGGTGTTGCCGGCCGCGAGCGCGGGGCCGATCTTCCAGATGGCCATCAGGAACGGGTAGTTCCACGGTGCCACCTGGGCCACGACGCCGATCGGCTCGCGGCGGACGAAGGAGGTGTGGCCCTCAAAGTACTCACCGGCGGACTTGCCTTCGAGAATGCGGGCGGCACCGGCGAAGAAGCGCAGCTGGTCGGCGCCTGCCGCCACTTCCTCGGACGCGATCAGGGAACGGACCTGGCCGGTGTTGCGGTGCTGGGCATCGACGAGTTCGTCGCTGTTGGCCTCGATGGCGTCGGCGAGCTTGAGCAGCATGAGCTGCCGCTGCCCGGGGGTCACGTGCTTCCAGGTCTTGAAGGCGTCTTTGGCGGCGGCCATGGCGGCCTCGACGTCGGCCTCCACGGATACAGGTGACTTGGCCACCACGTCGCCGGTCACGGGGTTCACGATGTCGAGCAGGCCAGTGCCCGCAGGCGTGACGAACTCTCCGTTGATGAAGTTTTGCAAGGTCTGAACCACGGTGTACAACCTCTTTCGTCCTGAATGGTGTGATGCGGCTGACTCGAGCCTATTCCAGCCCGACACCGCGGGGAATAGCCACCTGCACACCCTTGAACCAAGGCTTTAGTGCGATCGGCCAGCATCCCGTTACCCTTGATCCATGGCAATTTCCCTCGCGGCGCTGCTGGCCGTGCAGTCTCTGGGACTCAAGAAATCCAGCCTTGCGGAGACCACTTCCCACCAGGACATCCGCTGGGTTGCGGTCACGGAACTGGAGGACCCGCAGCGCTTCCTCAACGGCGGCGAACTGGTGCTGACCACCGGGCTGCGGATGAAAAGTGCGCCCGAACAGCGCCGCTTCGTGCGCCAGGTCCAGCGCGCCGGCGCCGTCGGGATCGGCTTCGGCGTGGGGCTCTCGCACGACGCCGTCCCCCCGGCTTTGATCGCGGAGGCGAACCGCTGGGGGCTACCGGTAGTCGAAGTGCCATACGGCACCCCATTCATCGCCATCAGCAAACTCGTGGCAGACGCGCAGTCCGCGGACCACTATTCGAAGCTTGAGCGTCTCATCGCCGGGCACCAGATCCTGGCCCGTGCGCTGCTGACCGGCGGCGGCCTCGCGGAGCTCCTGCGGCACCTGGGCGGCATGCTCCGCACCGAAATCGCCCTCACCCAGTTCACCGCCCAGCTGTACAACAGCGGCAGCGAACCGCCAACCGCTGACTCTTGGACCACCTACCCCATTCCCACCGGGCGCCGCGATGCGTGCACCCTCTGGGTGAAGCAGCCGTTCGAGGATTCCGGCATCATCGGCTACGCGCAGAACCTCATCAGCGTGGAACTCAACAACATGGTCAAGCAGCGCCAGGCGGAGCGGGCGCTATGCGGGCAGGTGCTCGAGGACGTGATCCACGGAACCCTGGACCCCAGTGAGGCCCAGCGCCGCCTCGCCGGGACGGGCATCAACAGCACGCGCAAAAACGTGGTGATCCTGGCGGGTTCCGAGGCGCACCACAAGCAGCTGGTCAGCTCCTCGCTGCCTCAGTCGCTGGAGAACGCGGTGACCGCCGTCGTCGGAAAGGACCTGGTCACGGTGGTGCCCGACGACGGTCGCGGCGCCACGGCAATGGCCAAAAGCCTCAGCGACCACCTCGCCGAGGCCGGCATCCACGCCACCATCGGCATCGGCGGCGCGTACACCAAGCCGAACGGCCTGCGCTGGAGCTACTTCGAGGCACGTGACGCCGCCAGCCACGGGCTGCCGGTGAACGAGCCCGAACGGCTCAGCCTGACCTCCCTGCTCCTAGCCAGTGAAGACGTGCCGCTGGCGGACATGGCCAACGAATCACTGGACCCGCTCCGGAGCTTCGATGCCGCCCACGGCGCCGAGCTGATGGCCACGCTGGAGAGCTACCTGAACAACAACGGCTCCGTTGCCGCGGTCGCCGAGGCGCTCACCCTGCACCGGAACACGGTCCGCTACCGGCTGGCGCAGATCACCGAACTCACCGGGTACGACCCCTCCATCACTGCCGACCGGGTGCAGCTGTGGCTGGCCCTGGCGGTCGCCCGGCTCGGGGCGCGGCACGCCGGCTGAGCCGGTTCACCTCTCTGTCACAGGGAGCCGCGGGCAAAGCCATCCAGCCGTTCTGCGAGTTCAGCCGGGTTGCTCAGGGCGACCAGGTGTCCGCCCGGGATTTCGTAAACCCCCAGGCCAAGCCGGGTCCTGACCACGCGGCGTTGAAAGTCCAAGGGGAAAAATCGGTCATCACGTCCAACCAGCACCCTGGTGGGCACGTCGGGCCAGCGGTCGATCCCGCAGGGCTGCCCGAAGGGCGTGTCGGATGGAGCGCGCTGCTCGCCGGCGCCCGCGGCGATCACCTCCGGGGGAACGTCGTGCAGGAAGTGCACGCGCTCATCAAAATCGCCGGCGCGCCCGTTCAGCCTGTCATTGAGCTCGCGGGCCTGGGGCTGGCCGGTGGCCTCCCACCATTCTCCGGGCGTCTCACCCGGAAGAGGAACCATCGGATTGAGCAGGACGATGAGCTCCACCGGCACGCGCCCCGCGACAACAGGGACCGTGAAGGCGCCCAGGGATTGGCCCACGAGCACCACATTGCGGTGATCCCCGGCGGCCGCGACGACGATGTCGACGTAGTCCTGCAGTCCCAGACGGGGGTCGTCCTCGCGGATGTCGACCGGTATGGCCTGGTGCCCCAGCCGTTCCAGCTCGGGAACCAGCCGGTGCCAGTACCAGCCCACTCCCCCGGCACCCGGGACAAGAACGAAAGTGCTCACGGGCCATCCTGCCTCTCCGTCTCCACCACAATCGTCCCCGCGGCTCCGTCCACGGTCACGGTGTCCCCGGTTCGCACCGTGGGAATGGGTCCGCCCATTTCCATGACCAGCGCCCCTGCAGTCATGAACAGCGGCGTCCACCCCGGGTCCGTCGACGGCGCAACAAGGATTTCGCCCGGCTCCAGGAGCGCGCCGGCCGGGTCCAGGATTACCCTGGCTGTGCCCGTGATGCTGCCGGCCGAGGCCGCTGTTCCCACCAGGATTCCCGGCGGCAGCTGCCCGTCCGCGGACGACGCCGCACGGGTCTGCGCGCCCATGGCCGCCTCGACGTCGGTCCCATCGGAAAGCAGCAGGCGGGGGATGTGCCGGCGCCACATTTCGCGGTCGTAGCTCCGGCGGCGCTCGGCGACGGGTCCGCGAAGGTCCGCGCCGCGCAGTGCCACGCGGGCTTCGGCGAGGTCCAGGAAGAAGACATCGTCCGGTACCGCAATCCGGCCCGCGCCCGCGAGTTCATCGCCTACCAGCTGGAGCTGGCGGCGGAGAACGGCGAAGGCCGTTATCAGCCGGAACTTAGGATACTCGCGCACGCCGGCGGTTTCCCGTGCCCGCCGCAGGCTATGGGCAACGATTCTGCCGAACAGCCTTCCCCTGGATCGGGCGGACCGTTCGGCCAGCTCGGCAACCTTGGTTTCGGCCTGTTCTGCGGCCCGCCGGAAGCGCCGGTCCGGGGCGAGCTCCGGGTCCTCCAGCTTCAGGTAGTTGGCCAGGACGTTAATGATGTGGGCGGGATCCTCGCCCCACCGGGGAACACCGAGGTCAATTTCCGCCACCGCGCGGTGTCCGTACTTCGCGAGAAAGCCGCGCAGAGCGCCCTGGCAGACGGCGGGCAGTGATCCTTGTGTGTAGCGGCCAGCGAGCATCCGGGGGTCTTCCCCGGTGAGTGTACGGACCGACTCCGGGTCCTCCCGGATTGAGGTGGCCGTCCGCCAGAGCTCCAGATCCATCTCGGTGGTCACATTGTGCGGCAAGCCGCGGAGTACGGCCTGCAGCTCACCGGCCTGCACCAGCCGGCCCAGCAGCAGCCGTGCCAGACCCAGCCAGATATACCCTGCGGCTGCCGGCGGCAATACCCGCATCACGGCGGGCGTGATGTCTTTGGTGAGGAGGCGTTCCACGAAATCGAGCCGCAGGGCGCCGGAGGCCGGCTCCGGCAACACCAGCATCCGGTCCGACTCATGGTCCGATTCCCTGACCCGTTCCAGCGCGGCGGCGGGGTTGGCCATCGCGGCCAGGACGTGCCCAAGCAGGCCAAAGGGCGGCGTGGCCCGGAGCCCCGCTTTCAGCGACGCCGCGCCGGAGGCCTTGGTGAGGGTGAAGCGCGGGTCTGCAGCCAGATAGGCCAGCACATCCACGGACCTGGCGTCGGCCACTTTCATGGCTCTTTGAAGACTGCGTCTCCCGCCTTTGCTGCGCAGCAGGGACGTGACATCGACAAACATGCGCATCCCGATCTGGGCGGAACGGTAGGCCCCCAGCCCGTCGGCGGCCGATGTCGACCGGTAGCTGTCGCTCATCAGCGTGAAGGATGCCAGGCCCATGGGCGTCAGCGGCCGGGTCAGCCCCTGCAGCAGGCTGGCGCACAGGTAGGCCCGGGCGCCGCCGTCGTGGTTGTGGGGCTCGGGCAGGGGAAACAGCGTGGTGATCGGACGGGATTGCACCACCCGGATCCCGCCGCTCGGTTCGATGGCCCACTCCAGATCCTGCGGCTCGCCGTAGAGATCTTCCACCCGGGTCCCGACCCTGGCCAGCGAGCGGACCTGCTCGTCCGTCAGGCACGCCTGCCGCGCGCCGTCCTGCCGATCCAGCAACCGGGTTCCGCCTCCCGTTGCGGGCCCGCTTTCGATGAGTTTGTCACCCAGGCTGCGCTGGAGGATCTCCCCGGTGGCGGCATCGACCGTGAAATGATCCGGGTTCACAGCCCCACTGACCAGCGCCTCGCCGAGTCCGTGTGCGGCGTCGATCACGGTTTCCTGACGCCGGCCGGTCAGCGGATTCGCCGTGAACATCACCCCGGCCACGCTGGCGTCCACCATTTCCTGAATAACGACGGCGATGCCGACCGAGCGCTGGTCAATCCCGTGATCGGCGCGGTAGGCAACGGCCCGGTCCGTCCACAGGGAGGCCCAGCAGCGGCGGACCGCATCCCACAGCGCGGCGGAGCCGACGATGTTGAGGTACGTGTCCAGCTGGCCTGCGAAGCTGGTTTCGGGGAGATCCTCGGCCGTGGCGGAGGAACGCACGGCCACCGGAGTGTCCTCGCCCAGACCCGCGTAGGCGGCGAGGATGGCTTCGACGATGTCCCCGGGCAAGGAAGCCGACGCCAGCCTGCTGCGCGTCTGCTCTGCCGGCTCGGATGGTTCCACTCCTGCCGCGGCCGCCACCCGCCGGTAGGCCGCGGTGGTGACGCAGAAGCCACGCGGGACCGGCAATCCGGCGGCCAGCAGCACACCGAGGTTGGCAGCCTTGCCGCCCACCTCAAGCACCATGTCCGCGTCCACTTGGGCCAGGCTGATGACTGTGTTCCCCGGGCGCGATGCGGGCCGGTCTGCGTGCTCATCCACCGGCTGCCCCGCTATCCCACTCCGCGCCGGATTGCCTTCCGGGACTTCCGGTGCGCCTTGCGGTACTTGCCTTCGGCCTTGGCGGTGCTTTTCTGTTCCCGCCTCAGGAGCGAGCCGTAGGCCGCGGCCACGGGCCTCCGGCAGGTCCGGGCCGCCGGCGAGCTTCCCAAGGAAAATCCGAGCCATCACACTGTCGTGGTGGTCGCCGAGGATTTTCTGCTGCTTGTGCGCGGCCTTCGCGAGCTTCGCAGCGCGCTTGCCGAATAAGGGATCGACGGTCTCTGCCGCGTGCCGCAGCCGCTTGGCGTCCTTCCGGATCTGGTGCAGTGCGGTTTCGTGCGCTGTGGCCTCTTTGAGCTCCATGCCTGGCCTGTCACCGGCGCCGTCCTTGGCCCGGGCGGCAGCCTTGTGGGCGCGGCGCAGCCGCTTGGCAGACTTGCCCACCAGCTTGCGGGCCGTCTTGCGCGCGGGTGCCCCGGCCGCCGGCAGGACGGGCGGATGGTCACGGAAGTCCTCGAGGTCGTCCAGGAGCCGGAAGTAGCGGTCCGTCAGGAGCACTTCCTGCGTCTTGCGGTAACCGGCGTCCAGCCTGGTGCCCAGCTCGCGCTCGATCCGCTGCTTGACGTCGTCGGCCCCCTCCCCCGCTGGAAGGTTGCCGGTGTTTGCCCGCAGCCGGTCCAGCATGACTTCGGCGTCACGGGGCGTGCCCAGGATCCGGCCCAGCCACTTGAGCTCGTCGCGCAACCGGCCAACCGCGCCCCGGCCGTAGAGCTTCCGGTAGACCGCGAGGGCCGACCGGACGCGGCGGGTGGCCGAGCGCATCGCATGCACCGCATCGGGTTCCTCCAGCCGCACCCGGGCGTCATTGGCCAGGATTTCGCTGATTTGCCCGGCCAGGTACGCGCTTACGACGGCGGATGCCGGCCACTGCTTGCCCGGTTTCCTGCCGCCGGGCTGCTTTCCGCCGTCTTTGGTTGCTGCCGTGCCGTCAGTTTCGACAGGTCCCTCAGTTTCGACAGTGCCTTCAGATTCGACAGTGCCTTCAGTTTCCCTGGCTTGGGCTGTCGGCGGCGCCCCCAGTGCGCGCCGCAGCTTGGACTCGTGCGCTGACGGCCGGGCGCCGGCCGCCGCCAGGACCGATGCTGCCGACTTGAACACCTCCCGCTCGCCGTGAACCAGTTCGAGTTCCCATTCGCGCCACTGCTGCTTCTGGCCTGCGGGTTTCCCACCCGCCCCCTGAAGAAGCTCGGCTTCCACGGAGTCATCGGCAAAGTCGGCGAGGTGCACACCGTCGTCCCCGTAGAGTGCATGGGTGGTTCGCCGGGTATTCAGGCGGGCCACGGGCACGGGATCCGCTCCGCGGAGGTAGGCGTGCAGGTGGGCCAGCAGTTTCCCGGGAACGACGTCGGCCTGGCCCAGCGGGGCGTGGATCTCCCGGCGGGGTCCCGGCCCCTCCTCCGACGCGGACCCGGTCCCGCCCGCAGCCCCGGCATCTGGCGGCAGCTTTACGTGCCAGCCCGCATCAGCCCCGCCGCTGCGTCGCCGCAGCGTGATCCGGCGGGAGGCGAGAACCAGGTCCCCGGTGTCAAAGTAGACGGCTTCCAGTTCAGCCTGATGGGGATCACCCACGCGCCCCACACCGGGAACGGCGGTGAGGTCGGGCAGCGACGCGCCGGCGTCGACGTCGTACTTCTTCTCCGTTTCAAGGCCTTCGGCAGTCATGGCTGGGCGGCGTCCTTTTCCGTTGCCGGGTTCCTGCGCGTGATGCGCCTGCTGGCCCGAGTCTATTCCCGGGCCGGAAGGCCCGCGAGAGTTTCCCCACAAAGTTCTAGACATCAAACGTCAAACGTCTAACGTTAAGGCATGGCGACCACTTCCTCAGCACCCCCGGCCCCAGCAACGTACCCAACCAAGCCGCGCACCGCCGTCGTCGCCGGCGTCATTGCCCTGGTGCTCATCGGCCTGAACCTGAGGGCCGGCATCACCGGCGCCTCGGCCCTGCTGCATGATTTGCAGCAGGTGCTGGGCTACGGCCCGCTAGTCGCCTCGCTCATCCCCTCCATTCCCACGCTGTGCTTCGCCGTGGCCGGAGCCGCCACTTCCTGGCTGACGGGGAAGCTCGGCGTCGAGAAGGCCATCCTGCTCTCGCTCGGCATGCTGGCAGCCGGGCTGCTGGTCCGGGGCATTCCCACCACCGGCATGCTGGTGGTGGGCACGGTGGTGGGGATGTCCGGCCTGGCCGTCTGCAACGTGTCCATGCCGTCCTTCATCCGGGAGCACTTCGCCGCGCGCACATCGCTCATGACGGCCGTCTACACGGTGACCATGACCAGCGGCGCCACCGTCATGGCCGTGCTGGTGGTTCCGCTCTCGCAGCTGCTGGGATCGCCGTCGGCCGGGCTGGGCACCATCGGGATCCTGGCCCTGTCCGCATTCCTGGGCTTCCTGCCCGTGACCCTGCACGCCCACCGCAACACTGCCCGGAAACCGGCCGGACACATCTCCCCGTGGCCGCTGCTGCGCACCAAGAAGGGCCTCCTGCTCACCGGCATCTTCACCCTGCAGGCACTGCTCGCTTATGCGCTGCTCAGCTGGTTCCCGTACATGCTCACCACCATGGGCCTCAGCCCGGCGGACAGCGCCCTCATGTTCGGAATCATGCAGCTGGTCTCGGTTCCGGCCGGCATGGTGCTGATCGCCATCGGTTCCCGGCCGCGGATGTTGCGTCCCGCCGTCTATCTGGCCACCCTCACCATGACGGCCGGCATTGCCGCGCTCCTCTTGCTTCCCGTTTCCCTGGCCGTCATCCCCGCGGTGCTGCTGGGCTTCGGCTTGGGCATCTTCCCACTGGTGATGGTGATCATCAGCCGCAGCGGCCGGAACACCGCCGAGACCACCGCCCTTTCCACGCTGGCCCAGTCCACCGGTTACCTCCTGGCCACGGTCGGCCCGTTCGGCATGGGCCTGCTGCACAGCGCGACGGGAAGTTGGACGCTGCCGCTGGCACTGCTCCTGGTCATCGCCCTGGTTCAGATCGTTGTAGCGCACCTGCTCAGCAGCGGCCGGGCCGGCGGAGTGAGCGCCAGCGGCGCCAGCACAGCGGGAACGAGCACAGCGGGAACGAGCACAGCGGGAACTGACACCGCGGGAATGAAAGAATAGGACGCCATGACCCTGAGCACGTCGCACCGCCCGCCACTCGCGGACGAAGTCACCGCCAAACTCCGCGAAATGATCCAGACGGGCGAATGGCCGCTGCAGCAGCGCATACCCTCCGAAACCGAGCTCATGTCCGGGCTGGGCGTGTCCCGCGGGACGCTACGGGAAGCCGTCAAGGCCCTGGCCCACAGCGGGATGCTCGAGGTGCGCCGCGGCGACGGAACCTACGTCCGCGCCACCAGCGAAATCTCGGGAGCCGCCCGTCGCCTCTACAAGGAACACACGGACGAACACGTCCTCGAGGTCCGCGTGGGGCTGGACACGCAGGCCGCCCGCCTCGCCGCCCGGCATGCAACGCCCGGCGACGTCGCCGCCATGCGCGCGCTGCTCATCGAGCGTGAGGAGGCCTGGAACGCCGAGGACTATGCGCGCTGGGCCGCCGCCGACTGGGGCTTCCACGAGCGGGTGGCGCAGGCCTCAGGCAATCCGCTCCTCCTCGAGCTCTATGTCAGCTTTGGCGACGTGTTCCACGCCGACCTGCTGAAGCAGCACGGGCGCCCCGGCTTCAACGGCCTGCCGCAGGCCGGCCACGGGGACCTCGTGGATGCCATCGAAGCACACGACGGCGACGCCGCCGTGGCCACCGTGCACCGGAACCTCAACTCCTGCACGGAGTGGCTGCGGGAGTAGCTGCACCCCCCAACGGGTTTCGCCGCCATCCATTACATCAGTAGGCTTACTATCTGACTGGGTCGCCCGGTAGTGTCCGTTGCCCGCTGATAACGAGGAGTTCCGATGGCCCGAACAGCCCCACTGTCCGAGCAAGATCCGCTTCAAGAGCAAGCGCCCCGTCCGCTCACGCCGCGGTCGGCAGCCCGGCAGCCCGACCACAAACCGCCCCGGGAGCTCTGGTCCGACAGCCTGGGAAGGGTGGGAATCCGGTGCGCCCAGGTCCTGCTGGTCCTTGCCGTGGCGGCCGTGTCCGTGTACGGCCTCCTGCAGATCCGGCTGCTGGTCATTCCGGTCCTGATTGCCCTGATCCTCGCAGCCGCCATCGGGCCATTCGTCAACATGCTGCGGCGCCGGGGACTGCCCGGCGGGGCCGCCACCGCCGTGGCCTTCGTGGCCCTGCTGCTGCTCCTGGCCGGCGTCGGCACCCTGATCTATTTCTCCGTCCGCAGCCAGTGGGGCGACTTGGTGCAGCAGGCGTCCAAAGGGCTCGACGAACTTGAGAACTTCCTCCTCTCCGGCCCGGTCCCCATCGACCGCGAGCAGCTGAACCAGGCCAGGGAAGGCGCCGTCCAGTTCGCCACAAGCAGCCAGGTCCGGTCAGGCGCCATCACCGGCCTATCGGCGGTGACGGAATTCCTGGCCGGGGCGAGCCTCATGGTGGTGATCCTGTTCTTCTTCCTCAAGGACGGCGCGAAGATCTGGAACTTCCTCCTGCGGCCCTTCTCCGGGGAGCGGGAAGCCAGGCTGCGGCGGGTGGGCAAGCGGACGCTGGAGGTCCTGGGCGGTTACGTCCGCGGCACGGCCATCGTGGCGCTGGTGGATACTGTGGCCATCGGCGCCGCGCTGCTGATCATGCAGGTGCCGCTGGCCATCCCGCTGGCCATCATCGTGTTCATCGGGGCCTTTGTTCCCCTCGTCGGGGCCACCGTGGCCGGGATCCTCGCCGCCCTGGTGGCGCTCGTCGCCAACGGGCCAGTCGTGGCGCTGATCGTGGTGGCAGTGGTGATCGCGGTCAACCAGCTCGAAGGCGACTTGCTGCAGCCCATCGTCATGGGTAAGTCGCTGCAACTCCACGCCCTCGTCATCCTTATGGCCCTGGCTGCGGGCACCATCCTGGCAGGCATTATCGGCGCCGTCCTGTCCGTCCCCCTGGCGGCGGTGACGTGGGCGATCATCCAGGTGTGGACGGCCGAGGACCCCCACATGCAGGACATGAACCCAGACCTGCCGCCGGCTGACAGCCAGCCGACCTAGACACCCGCCTCAACTGAGCTGAACCAAGCATGACGGCGGCCGGGCACTTAGGTGCCCGGCCGCCGTCGTCCGCTATTGGGCTTTGAGGACGCCGTCAGCGCAGGCCCTTGAACACATTCTTGGGCCGCTGCATCTCGCCGTGCTTGGCGCCCAGGACGATGACCGAGGCGGCGAAGGCGGGGATGGTCCACTGCAGGGCCTTCAGCTGCTTCTGCGCCGACTGCAGCTTCTCCGAAGCGCCAGCCCGGGGTTCAGTGGCCCCCTCGCCGCCCTCCCCGGACAGCTTCTCAACCTTCTTCCCCAGCACGCCGGCGTACAAGGTGACCGCTGCCCCGGCCACCGTGACTGCCGTCTTGTAGATGGTGTCCCGGGCCACGCCATCCTGCTGGGCGATCCTGTCCTTGTTTTCCAGTGCGATGAACAGATCCGCCAGCAGGTGGGTTGCGAAGGCAGCCGTCTGCACTGGCGCCCACTTCATCCAGCCGCGACTCGAAAGGCGTGTGCGCTCAGCCGGATCCTTCGCCTCTGCGGCAGCTCCGTTGAGGCCGACCGCCCCCATCAGCGAGCCGCCAAACCAGGCTGCTGCCGTGAGGTCATGAACAGACCGAGCAATAAGATTTCCCGCCATGATGTCCTTCCTAATACGAGAGGTTCAATCCGGAACAGCGGCTGCCGCGGACCCTACGATCAGGAGCCTGCCAGCCGTACCAAAGACATGGTCCCCATATGGTAAGCACACTTACTAACGTTACGATAGCCCGTAATATCAATGGTTCTGTGCGTAAAATCAACGCCATGGGATCAACAGGAACACTGTTCGGCTGGGCATTCGGCGACTCCGAACGCGAGGACGACCGGGCATACGTAGACGGGCTGAAGCGCGAGGCGCTGGCCAACGCAACGCAGGCTGCCAAGAGCAAGGGCTTCGACGTCGAGGCTGGCTCGGAAGTATTCACCGTCCTCAGCGCGGGTGAAGCCCTCGTCGACATCGACACGGCACCCGACGACCTCGTGGTGCGCTGCACGGTGAAACTCGTGGGTGAGGGCTCGGAGCGCATCCACGCTGAAGGGCCGATGAACGGCTAAAAGTACGGCGGCTAACCGGAGGACACGACGGACAACGAATCGACGATCAGCGAGGCGGCCGACGCCGCGGAGGCTGTATCAAACACCAAGGCGCTCGACGTCGTCGCGCGTTCCGGCTTCGCTGTCATGGCCCTGCTGCACATCATCGTGGGCGCCATCGCGATTGCCTTGGCCTTCGGCCATCCAGGCGACGCCGAGCCCACCGGTGCCATCGAACAGCTGGCCGCCAATCCCTGGGGTCCCGCTGTCATGTGGGCCTGCCTGATCGGATGTGCCGGCCTCTCCCTCTGGCAGCTGAGTGAGGCCACCCTCCGGGCCCGCCGACTGCCGCGCAAGGAGCGGATTGGGAAGCTGATTTCCTCCGGCTTCCTAGCGATCGCCTACGGCAGTGTCGGGCTCACTTTCGCCGGCTTCGCGGTGGGGCTGCGCGGCGACTCCGGCGAATCAACACGGGACGTGAGCGCGGCCCTGCTCGGCAATCCCTTCGGCGGCGTGCTCCTCAGTGCCCTGGGCCTGACCGTCATCGGCGTGGGCATCTACTTCGTGGTAAAGGGTTTTCGGCGTGGGTTCAAGGAGGAACTCTTCCACTTCGACGGCACGCGCCGGGGCAAGATCATCGACTCCCTGGGTGTGACCGGACATGTGGCCAAAGGCATCGCGCTGTTCCTCGCCGGCCTGCTCTTCGCCATCGCGGCCGCCAAGCACACGCCCGAAGAATCCACCGGCCTCGACGGCAGCCTGAAGGCCCTCCGCGACCACGAGTACGGACCCTACCTGCTGTTTGCCATCGGCGCAGGCTTCATTTGCTACGGAATCTTCGCACTGGTCCGGTCAAAGTTCGGCAGGATGTAGCCATGGGAAGGAGACGCATGACGGGACAATCCGGCAGTGGCACGGGTACTCAGGCAGAAGGGGCGACGGAGCGGGCAGCCGAGGTCGCCGGCCGCGGTTTTGCCGCGGTGTTCCGTGCCGTCAAGGCAGTGCGCCCCTTCCGCCCCATTCACCCGCGGGGTGTCAGCCTGGTTGGGGAACTGACTCTCACCGGTGCCGCGGGCCGCACAGCAGCAGGTCTCCCGGGGCCCAGCGGAATCTCCTGGCTCGACGACGCCGGGACGCGCCAGGTGCGCGGGCGGTTTTCCCGCTCGGTCGGGCTCCCTGGGTCGCTGCCGGACATTCTGGGCCTGGCGCTCCGGGTGGGTACAGGTGTTGGCGGCTCCGACGACGTCGCCGATATCCTGTTCGCCTCGACCGGCTGGGGCGTGCCGGCCCGGTTCATGCTGCTGCCCAAGCTGGATGCTGGCACAGCCAGGTTCACCACGCTGATGCCGTACAAGGGTGCCAACGGCCCCGTCCTGCTGGGGCTGCGCACATTGTCCCTGCCGGGGGGCGCCACGGGCAGGGCGGACACGGACGGAAATTTCAAGGAGTCGCTGGCCACCGGTGACTGGACCCTGGCGCTGTCGTACGCCACCCCGGCGGGCCGGTGGGTGCAGGCCGGCGTGCTGCACCTGAGGGCCGCTCCCGCCAGCGGGGGAACGGCTATTGGAGACAGGGCTGGCGGAGACACGGCTGGCGGAGACACGGCCATCCGCTTCGATCCCCTGAAGCATCCCCTGCCCGGTGCCGGGACATACCCCTGGGCCCGCCGGCTCCGGGAGCGCTCGTACCGTGCCGCGCGGCGCCCCGCTCCGCGCGTTTCCGGCGACCCGCATCCCGCCGGGCTCAAAGCTGCGGACTCCGCCAGCAGGCGTCAGGGTTCGGCCGACGAAAGGAACACCATGTCAACCGTCACACAGGTCTTCAATTCACCGGCCTCGGCAGTCTGGACCGTGATCGCCGACGGCTGGCTCTATTCCGGTTGGGTGGTAGGTGCCTCGAGGATCCGCTCCGTGGACGCGCGCTGGCCGGAGGTCGGCGCCCTGCTCCACCACTCGGTGGGCGCCTGGCCGCTGCTCATCAACGATTCAACCAAGGTGACGGCGGCCGAACCGGGGCAGCGGCTGGAGCTGATTGCCCGCGGCTGGCCGATCGGCGAGGCCAAGGTGGCCATCACGCTCGAGGACCTGGGCGAGCAGTGCCGGGTCACGATGGCCGAGGACGCGGTCCGGGGCCCCGGCCTGGCAGTACCCAAGGCGCTGCGGGATCCGATCATCACGGTGCGGAACCGGGAAACCCTGCAGCGCCTCGAGCTCATGGCCGCCGGCGGCGCGGGAGCTTAAACCAACGCGGGGTCACTTCCCGCCCAATCCAGTCGGATTATTGGGCGGGAAATGACCCCGCGTTTCTTTGAGAAGCTAGACGCTGGCGGCGATCCCGTCGCGGGAGATCGAGACCATGTCCTCGCGCGGCACCACCTTGATGCGCTCACGCACAACCTCAACGCCGTGCGAGCCGCCCGCAGCGGTGGCCTCGGCGCCCAGGGCGAGCTCGTGGGCGTCCAGGGCCAGCCAGCCTTCCCAGGTGGTGTATTCCACGCCGCGGCTTTCGAGCAGGTCGACGACGGCGCTGGCAGCGGGTGCCTCGGCAACCGGCAGGTTCTCGCGGTCTTCCAGCAGGAAGGTCACGGTCTCGAGGGCATCACCCTTGGTGTGGCCGATCAGGCCCACCGGTCCGCGCTTGATCCAGCCGGTGGCGTAGATGCCCGGGACGTGCTCGCCGGAGGCGTCCAGGACGCGGCCGCCGGCGTTCGGGATGACGCCCTTCTTGTGGTCGAACTCGATCTCCGGCAGGGCGGAACCAAAGTAACCGATGGCGCGGTAGACGGCCTGGACCGGGTAGTCGATGTACTCCCCGGTGCCGCGGGCGTTGCCCGTGCCGTCCAGCTCGGTGCGCTCAAACTTCATGCCGCTGACGCGCCCGGGGTTCTCGGCGTCGTCGTAAATTTCCACCGGGCTGTGCAGGAAGTGCAGGTGGAGGCGGCGGGAGGCCTTGAGCTCGGAGACATCCTCGGGCTGCTCGGCGATCCAGTTGGTGAGCGTTCCGACCATGGTCTTGGTCTGGTTGTTGCTCTGGATCTGGCGGTCGGATTCCTCGTCGAACTCGAAGTCCTCCGGGTACAGGATGATGTCCACGTCCTTGGAGTGGGACAGCTCGCGCAGCTCCAGCGGGGTGAACTTCACCTGGGCGGGGCCGCGGCGGCCGAAGACGTGGACGTCGGTGACGGGCGATGCCTTCAGGCCGGCGTAGACGTTGTCCGGGATCTCGGAGACCAGGAGGTCGTCGGCGTGCTTGGAGAGGACGCGGGCCACGTCGAGGGCCACGTTGCCGTTGCCGATCACGGCGATTTCCTTGGCGTCCAGCGGCCATTCGCGGGAAACGTCCGGGTGTCCGTCGTACCAGGAGACGAAGTCGGCGCCGCCGAAGGATCCCTCGAGTTCGATGCCCGGGATGTTCAGGTCTGCATCCTTGATGGCACCGGTGGCGAAAATGACGGCGTCGTAGTGCGTGCGCAGGTCCTCGATGGAGAGGTCCGTGCCGTAGTCGACGTTGCCGAAGAAGCGGATGTCACCGCGGTCCAGGACCTTGTGCAGGGCGTTGACGATGCCCTTGATGCGCGGGTGGTCCGGGGCCACACCGTAGCGGATCAGGCCGTAGGGTGCCGGGTAACGGTCAAAGAGGTCGATGCTCACGGTCAGCTCGCCGCTCTTGACGGCCTCGCTCTTGGTGAGGATGTCCGCTGCGTAGACGCCGGCCGGGCCGGATCCGATGACGGCCACGCGCAACGGGCGGGCGGCGGTTCCTACGGTGGTGCTGGTTGACACGGCTGTGTTCCTTTTCTTCTGCATCGGTTGCTCCGTAGACGCCCTTTTGAACCTTCATAAGGGCAGTTATGGAGCAATCGATGGGTTTCAGGGGGTGAGAACGCGGGTGGTGCTGGTGCGGGGCTTGTTGGGGCTGGTGGTGCTGTAGTCGGCGGTTTTGAAGTGCGGCGGCGCGAAGGGGCTGACGCGGACAACGTCACCGATGACGATCACTGCAGGATTGGCGACGCCGGCGGCCTCGGCCTGGTCGGCGATGGTGCCGAGGGTGCCGATCGTGACGCGCTGGTCCGGCAGGTAGCCGTTTTCCACAATACCAACTGGTGTGTCACCGGGCAGCCCGGCTCTGCCGAGGGCGGACGCGGATTCGCGCAGCTGGCCGACGCCCATGAGGAGCACCACAGTGTGGTCGGCGCGGGCCGGGACCTCGGAGAGTTCCTCGTGGCCGGTGACCACGCTGAAGCCCTTCGCCAGGCCGCGGTGCGTGACCGGGATGCCGGCGGCTGCGGGGACGGAGATCGCGGATGTCACACCGGAAACCACTTCCACCTCGACGCCGTGCTGGCGGCAGAATTCTGCTTCCTCGCCGCCGCGGCCCAGGACGTAAGGGTCCCCGCCCTTGAGGCGCACCACGCGGTGGCCCTGGAGCGCCTCCTCGACGAGGATCCGGTTGATTTCGGCCTGCGGCACCGGGTGGTGGCCGGGGGTCTTGCCTACCTCGATGACGCGAACGTCCGGCGCAAGTTCGTTAAGCAGCTCACGCGGGCCCAGGCGGTCAGCAACGACGACGTCCGCCTGGCCGAGCAGCCGGCGGCCGCGAACGGTGATGAGGCCGGTGTCGCCGGGGCCGCCACCGACCAAGGCTACCGATCCCCGGTGGGCACTGTCCTTCGAAATACGGCGGCGGCGCAGCGGAAGGTCACCGGATTCCAGGGCGGTGGCAACGGCGTCGCGCAGGGCCATGGCACGGCGCGGGTCTCCCCCGGCGTTGACGGCGATCTTGACGTCGTCCACCACGGCAACGGCGGGCGTCCACGCGGCGGAGGACTCATGGTCGGAGGCGTTGACGCACCAGACGCGCTGCTCCTCGGCGTCGGAAGCTACCGCGGTGTCAACGGCGGGATCGCCGGTGGCGGTCTGAACGAACCAGACGCCGTCGACGTCGTCGGACCGGTAGGTGCGGGGCTCCCAGGTGAGAAGGCCGGCGTCGGCGAGTTCGCGGAGCGCGGCTGTGGCCTCGGGGGCAACCACGGTGACGCGGGCACCGGCGTCGAGCAGGCCCTTCGCGCGCCGCGCCGCAACGCGCCCGCCGCCCACCACCAGCACGGGGCGGCCGAGGAGGCGCAGCGCCGTGGGGTAAATGTCCTGAATTGCCATGGATCAACGGTAGGGCTGTGTTACGGGCCCGGCCAACGGCGCGGAAACACCAGTTCACGCAAGGTAACGCTGCGTCACATTGGAGCTGGTCGCTGGACGGACGCCGTCGTGGGGCACTTTGGCGGGATATGGGCCTGAATCCGGCCAATCCTCGGCGTGTCCCGGGTCAATGCGCCCCAGTTTGGTCGCCGAACAGGCGTCCAAGGCAGGCCGGGCAGCAGAAAGCCCGACGGCGGGGGTCGCCGTCGGGCTTTCACCTTCAGTCTGGAGGTGCTTAGCGGGTGCTGCCTGCCAGGAGGCCGCGGCGCTGGAGCAGGCGCTTCTCGATCGGTGCGAACACCAGCAGCTCGATCAGGATGCCGACAGCCAGGATCAGGAGGATCGCGGACATCACGATGGTCATGTCGGCGAGGTCGCGGCCCTGGTTCAGCATGGAGCCGAGGCCGAAGCCGATGGTGCCGCCCACCGCAATGATTTCCGCGGCCATCAGCGAACGCCATGAGAAGGCCCAGCCCTGCTTGAGGCCGCTGAGGTAGCCCGGCAGTGCTGCGGGAAGGATGATCTGAACGGCCATCTGCAGCCGCGAGGCGCCGAGGACAGTGCCCACGCTGCGGTACTGCGGCGGGATCTGGTCAACACCGGAGATCAGGCCGTTAATGATCGACGGGATGGCGCCCATGAACACCACGAAGTACACAGTGGCGTCGGTGAGGCCGAACCAGATGATGGCGGCCGGCACCCAGGCGACAGACGGCAGAACCTGCAGGCCGGAAATCAGAGGGCCGAACGCCCTGCGCAGCGGCGCCACCTGGGCCAGCAGCAGTCCGACCGGCGTGGCGATCGCCACGCTGATCAGGAACCCCAGGAGCCCGCGCTGCAGCGATGTCCAGACGGCCTCCTGCAGCGATCCCTCAGCCCACAGCGTGCCGAACTGCTCCAGCACATCCATGGGGCCGGGCACCTGGTCGCGGCGCTTGAGGCCCAGCGAGACGTAGAACTGCCAGATGATGATGAGCACCACGACGGCGGCGACAGGCAGCAGAACGCGGCTCCAGTCGACCCGGGCCTTGCGCACGGCGTCCGACTGCAGCGAGTCCAGCCCGGACTCCAGTTCGCGCAGGTCCGCCGAGCCGGTAGAGGACCGGGTCAGCGCGGCATGGACCTTGGTTGAACCGTTGGTTGAGCTGGTCGAAATCTTGGTCTCGACAGGCTCGACCAGCGGGGACTCAGGCTCGGCCACCGGGGACTCAGGCTCGGCCAAGGGAGATGAATTACTTGGCATGGCGGCGGATCTCCTCTCGCAGCCGGGCGGTGATGACCCCGGTCAGCTGTCCGGCAAGACCGGCGTCGGTACGGTGTTCTTCGGTGACTTCCCATTCCTGCACCACGCGGCCGGGCCGGGAGGACAACAGCAGGACGCGCTGGCCCAACCGGACCGCCTCGCGGACGTTGTGGGTCACAAAGACGATAGTGCGTCCGGTTTCTTTCCAAATGCGCTCAAGTTCGTCGTGCAGCAGGTCGCGGGTGATGGCGTCCAGGGCCGCGAACGGCTCATCCATGAGGAGCAGCTGGCGGTCCTGCGCGAGCGAGCGGGCCAGGGCTACACGCTGGCGCATGCCGCCGGACAGTTCGTGCGGGCGCCGGTCGGCTGCCTCGGCCAGGTGGACCAGTTCCAGCAGTTCCGCGGCCTTGACACGCCGCTCGGCCTTGCCGACGCCACGCAGCTTCAGCGCCAGCTCGACGTTCTCGCGGGCGGTGAGCCACGGGAACAGGGCAGAGTCCTGGAACATGAAGGCGGCGCCGTCGCTGGGCACCTCAAGAGCGCCCGACGTCGGGAGTTCCAGTCCCGCCATGATGTTCAGCAGGGTGGACTTGCCGCAGCCGGACGCACCGAGGAGGGCGACGAACTCGCCCTTGCCGATGGTGGCGTTGACGTCGTCCAGCACCGGGGCGCCCTCGCCGAAGCGCTTGCCCAGGTTTTCCAGTACGACTGGCATGGTCCCGTCCTTTGTTCGTGGTGCGTTAAATGCGGCGGTGCAGATGCGGGCCGGGCTAGTCCTGGCCCAGCCCTGCAGCTGTGGTTTTTTCCGTGGCCACTGAGTTCAGCGCCCGGAGGTCGAAGAGGCCGTTGAGGTCGGCCTGCTTGGTGGTGCCGGCGTCCACGCCGTCCTGCAGCAGCTTCTTGTATGTTCCCGCCAGCGGGTCCACCGTGAACACGATGTTCTTCAGCGAGCGGTCAATAACGTTTTGGGCCAGCGCCTTACCGGCGTCCTGTTTGAGGGCGGCGTTGACGACGGCGGCCTTCTCGGCGGCCGGGGTGTCGTTCAGCCACTTCACGGCCTCGACGTGGCCCTTGAGCAGAGCCTCCACCGTCTGCGGGTGCTCCGCGGCGAACTTCTTGTTCACGATCAGGATGGTGGTGGGGAACTCGCCGGGCTTGCCCGTCAGCGACCCGTCCCACAGGTCCTTCTCATCCACCAGGACCTTCGCTCCGGCCTGGAGCACCAAACGGGAGGCCCACGGCTCAGGCAACCACGCGCCGTCGAGCTTGCCGTCCTGGAACAGCTTCAGGGTCTGCGCGTTCTCGGTGGGGTTGATCGCAACGTCCCCGCCGCCGTCGGGAGTGGTCTTGTAGCCCTGCTTGCCCAGCCACGCGCGCAGCGCCACGTCCTGGGTCCCGCCCAACTGCGGCGACGCCAGGGTCTTGCCCTTGAGGTCCGCCGCAGTCTTGATCTCCGGATTGACCACCAGCTGCGCGCCGCCGGAGGCTGCCCCGGCGATGATGCTGACGGACTCGCCCTTGCTCTTGACGAACGAATTGATGGCCGGGTTCGGGCCGATATAAGTGGCGTCGATCGCGCCGGCGTTCAGCGCCTCAATCGCCGCCGGGCCCGCGTTGAACACCTGCGTGCTCAGCCTGGTGCCGCCGCCCAGGTTCTTCGCAATGAAGCCCTGTTTCACGCCGACGAGCGCCGGGGCGTGGGTGATGTTCCCGAAGTAGCCCAGCTTCAGCTCGGCCGCTGGGGTGCCCGTGGCGTTGGGGGCCGCCGTGGCATTGGAATCCCGGGCCACAGCCGACGCAACAACGGCGCCCACGCTGATCAGCAGGACGAGGCCAACGGCCAGCGCCACTTCCAGGGCGCGGCGGCGCTTGGGCGTCTGGCTTTCGCCGGCCACAATGCGGGTCATGCCCGGCCTGGAAGTACTCATGGATTCACCATAGGGACTGGCATAAACGGGGTTCAACGGAGCGGAAACCCGGGGTCACGCAGGTTCATGCAGCGTCACATTCAGCCACAAAAATCCGCCTGCGTGCGGGCCCTTGGAATTTCGGGGCTAATCCCCCTTGACATTCACCAGCTGGCGCAGCCGGTGCCGTACTTTCACCAGATCCGCGGCGTCGCGCATGACCTGGTCGATGGGCTTGTAGGCTGCCGGGATCTCGTCGATGAACGCCTCGGTGGCCCGGAACTCGATCCCGTGCATGGCCTCTTTGAGCTGCGCCAGCGAGAAGGCCTTGCGCGCAGCATTACGCGAATACTCCCGGCCGGCGCCGTGCGGCGAGGAGTTCAGGGACGTGGTGTTGCCGAGCCCCTCCACAACGTAGGACGCCGTCCCCATGGACCCCGGAATCAGGCCGGGGTCTCCGGCTTCGGCCTTGATGGCGCCCTTGCGCGACACCCAGACCGACTTGCCGTAATGCGTCTCCTGCTGGGTGAAGTTGTGGTGGCAGTTGATCCGTTCCGTCTCCCTGACTGTTCCGCCGACCCAATCGCCGAACTGCCGGATCACGCGGTCCATCATCTCCTCGCGGTTCAGCAGGGCGAAGTGCTGGGCCCAGCGCAGTTCCTTGATGTACCGGGTGAACTCCGGCGTGCCCTCCTCCAGGTACGCGAGGTCCGGGTCTTCGAGCGTGATGCGCTTGTCGCGGGCCACTCCCTGCGCCACCCTGATGTGGTGCTGGGCGATCTTGTTGCCGATGCCGCGCGAGCCGGAATGCAGGAACAGCCAGACGGCGTCAGTCTCGTCGGTGCAGACCTCGATGAAGTGGTTGCCGGACCCGAGCGATCCCAGCTGCAGGTCCCATTTCGCCACATACTGCGCGGGGTTGAACCCGGCCTTTTCGGCCCGCCTGTGCAGCTCCGCGATGCGTGGCTCCGCGGTGGCCGCCACCCAGCGGTTGTTGTGGCCGGCGGACAGCGGGATGGCGCGCTCGATGCTTTCACGCAGCGGCTTCCGGTCCCGCGGCAGCTCTTTGAGGGTGTACTGGGTCCGCACCGCGATCATGCCGCAGCCGATGTCCACCCCGACGGCGGCCGGAATGATCGCGCCGAGCGTCGGGATGACGGATCCCACCGTTGCTCCCTTGCCCAGGTGCGCGTCCGGCATCAGTGCCAGATGCGGATAGATGAAGGGCAGGCGGGAGGTGGTCAGGGCCTGCTCACGGGTCTTCTCGTCCAGGATCGATGCCCAGTTAATGAGCTTGCTGTTGATGGTCTCCACGAGCGGCCTCCCACTCTTGATGATGGTGGGCCAGTCTGGGCATGGCAAGGGCCCGGAAACCGCGAAATCGCCGGAAACGTGTGAGATCGCCGCAAGTTCGGCGATCTCACGTGTTTCCGGCGATTTCGGCGCCGATTAGGATTTCGGCGCCGATTAGATCGAGTAGCGCTCGTCCTCGTGGTCGCCCGGGTGGTCCTTGACCAGGCCGGCGGCGAGGGTGTTGCCATCGAGCGGGTCGATCACCAGGAACGCGCCGGTGCGGCGGTGGTGCAGGTAGTTCTCGAGCGGCAGCGGGGCGGCGAGCCGGAGCTGCGCGTGCCCGATGTCGTTGAGCTCCAGGCTGGAGGCGCCCTCAAGCTTGAAGGTGGCCAGGTCCAGCTTGCCGTTGACGCTGCGGACAAGGGCCTGCACGGTGCGGGTGCCGTGCTTGACCAGGACCTTGGCGCCCTCGCGGAGCGGCTTCGGCGACAGCCAGCACAGCTGCGCGTACAGGTCCGCCGAGCTTTCGCGGACGGTACCGGCGGCGGCGATGGTGTCACCGCGGGCGACGTCGAACTCGTCGGCCAGGCGGATCGCCACCGACTGCGGGGCGGAGGCTTCCTCCAGCGAAGCGCCGGCGAAGTCGATGCCGGTGACTGTCGTGGTGCGCGCATCCTGGCCCGGCGTGAGCACAGAAACCTTGTCCCCCACCTTCACGGACCCCTCGGTGATCTGCCCGGCGTAAGCGCGGTAGTCCCGGTATTCCTCGACGTCGAGCCCGCCGGCAACGGCGTCCGGTGCCAGGGCGCCCTGCGGCCGGATCACAAGCTGCACGGGGAATCGGAAGCTCTCCAGGTGGCTTTCGAGTTCATCGGCGGCGGGCAGCGTCTCGAGCACCTCGAGCAGCGCCGGGCCGGTGTACCAGGGGGTGCGCTCCGAGCGCTCCACCACGTTGTCGCCGTCGAGCGCGGACACCGGAACCACCAGCAGGTCGGTGATGCCGTCGGAGCCGAGGCCCAGTTCGCGGCCCACCTGCTGCACGTCAGCTTCGATCTCGCGGAACACGCTCTCGCTGAAGTCCACCAGGTCGATCTTGTTCACGGCAACGATGACATGGGCCACGCGCAGCAGCTGCAGCACGGACAGGTGCCGGCGGGTCTGCTCCAGGACACCCTTCCGGGCGTCAATGAGTACGACGACGGCATCCGCGGTGGACGCGCCGGTCACCGTGTTCTTGGTGTACTGCACGTGCCCGGGGCAGTCCGCCAGGATGAAGCTGCGGCGGTCTGTGGCGAAGTAGCGGTAGGCGACGTCGATGGTGATGCCTTGCTCGCGCTCGGCACGCAGGCCGTCGGTCAGGAGGGCCAGGTCGATGCCGCCGGCTGCGCCGCCGAAGCCGCGGTCCGCGGAGGTGCGGGCAACGGCGTCGAGCTGGTCGGCGAGGATCGCCTTGGAGTCGTGGAGGAGGCGGCCCACCAAGGTGGACTTCCCGTCGTCGACCGATCCTGCGGTGGCGAAGCGGAACAGCGAGGCGGAAGCGAGCGGGGCTTCGTCCAGGAGCGCCGCGGCGCGGGCGGTGTCAATGTCGGTAGTCATTAGAAGTAGCCGTCCTTCTTGCGGTCTTCCATGGCGGCCTCGGAGATGCGGTCATCCGCACGGGTGGCGCCACGTTCGGTGATGGTGGAGGCGGCAACTTCGATCACGACGTCGCGCACTGTGGCGGCGGCCGACTCGACGGCGCCGGTGCAGGACATGTCACCGACGGTCCGGTAGCGGACAGTCTTGGTGATGACTTCCTCGTGCGGCAGCGGCTGGGACACCTCGCCCACGGCGCGCCACATGCCGTCGCGGGCGAAGACCTCGCGCTCGTGGGCGTAGTACAGGCCCGGAAGTTCAATGTTTTCGCGCTCGATGTAGCGCCACACGTCCAGCTCGGTCCAGTTGCTGATGGGGAACGCACGCACGTGCTGGCCCACCGTGTGGCGGCCGTTGTACAGGTTCCACAGCTCGGGGCGCTGGTTGCGCGGGTCCCACTGGCCGAACTCGTCGCGCAGGCTCAGGATGCGCTCCTTGGCGCGGGCCTTGTCCTCGTCGCGGCGGCCGCCGCCGAAGACGGCGTCGAACTTGTTGGACTGGATGGCGTCCAGCAGCGGAACGGTCTGCAGCGGGTTGCGGGTGCCGTCGGCACGCTCCGCCAGCTCGCCGCGGTCGATGAATTCCTGGACGCTGCCGACGACGAGCTTCAGACCCAGCCGCTCCACCGTCCGGTCGCGGAAGTCGATGACCTCGGGGAAGTTGTGGCCGGTGTCCACGTGCAGCACCGGGAAGGGGACCTTGCCCGGCCAGAACGCCTTGGTGGCCAGGTGCAGCATGACCACGGAGTCCTTGCCGCCGGAAAAGAGCAGCGCCGGCTTCTCGAACTCGGCCACAACCTCGCGGATGATGTGGATCGCTTCGGATTCGAGGGTGTCCAGGCTGGAGAGGCGCGTTGAGGCAGGTGCGTCGGTCACCAGGGTGGTCTCCTCAGTTAGGAAAGTGCTCATACGTGTAGTCCGCATTCTGTCTTGTTGGTTCCTGCCCAGCGGCCGGCGCGGGGGTCCTCGCCGGCAGCCACTTTGCGGGTGCAGGGCTGGCAGCCGATGGACGGGTAGCCCTGGGACAGGAGCGGGTTGACGGGCAGGAGGTTGTCGTCGGAGTACTGCACCAGCTGGTCGAACGTCCAGGCGGCCATCGGGTTGACCTTGACCAGGCCGTTGGCCTCGTCCCAGGTCACCAGCGGCGTGTTGGTGCGGGTGGGGGCCTCGTCGCGGCGGACGCCGGTGAACCACAGTTCGTAGCCGGACAGCGTGCGGCGCAGCGGGGCCACCTTGCGGAGGGCGCAGCACTGGGCGGCGTCACGGGCGAACAGGTCCTTGCCCAGGAGCCGGTCCTGCTGCTCCACGGTGTTCTCGGGGAGCACGTCCACCACATTAACGCGGAGGTTCGCGGCCACCTCGTCGCGCGTGGCGTAGGTTTCCGGGAAGTGGTAGCCGGTCTCCAGGAACAGGACGTCGACGCCGGGAAGCTGGTCAGCGACCAGTGCCGGCAGGACGGCGTCGGCCATGGAGCACGCGACGGCGACGGCGGGCATGTCGAAGTTACGCTCGACCCATGCGATGACGTCGCGGGCAGGGGCGTCCCAGCCGAGCTCGGCAGCGCCCGCCTCGGCCAGGGCCTTGAGCTCCTCGTGGGAGCGCTTGGTTCCGTTGGTCGGGGCCTGGGTTTCGACAGGCTCTACCACCGGGGATTCGTTGCTCACTGGAGTGCCTCCTCGTCTGCTGCGTGGGCCCACTCGGCGAAGGTCTGGCCCTCGGCGCGGTCGGCGACGAACTTGCGGACAACCCGCTCGACGTAGTCAGGCAGGTCAGCGACGTAGACCTTCAGGCCGCGGACGGTGCGTCCCAGGCCTGCCTCTTCACGGTCGGCGGAAGCCAGCCCGCCGCCCAGGTGGACCTGGAAACCCGGGGTGGGGTCGCCGTCGGGCGTGGGAAGCATCATGCCCTTGAGCCCAATGTCCGCGGTCTGGATGCGGGCGCAGGAGTTGGGGCAGCCGTTGATGTGCAGGGACAGTGCCTGCGGGAGCTGGCCGCTGTCTGCGAGGTCGGCCAGGCGGCGTTCCAGCTCGGCGACGGCCGTGGCCGCGGTGACCTTGGTTTCGACGATGGCCAGCTTGCAGAACTCGATGCCGGTGCAGGCGATGGTGCCGCGGCGGAACACGGACGGGCGGGCGGACAGGCCCAGCGCGTCGAGTTCGGCCACCAGCGGCTCCACCTCGTTCTTCTCCACGTCCAGCACCACGATCTTCTGGTGCGGGGTGGTGCGCAGGCGGTAGGAGCCGCGGGCCTCGAGGGTGTCCGCGAGCTTCACCAGCTGCGCGCCGGAGAGGCGGCCAGCAACAGGGGTGGCACCGATGAAGAACTTGCCGTCCTTCTGCTCATGCACGCCCACGTGGTCGCCCGGGGTGGACGGCTTGGGTGCGGCGGGGCCGTCGGCCAGCTTGTAGCCGAGGTATTCGTCCTCGAGGATCTGGCGGAACTTCTCCGGACCCCAGTCGGCCATGAGGAACTTCAGGCGCGCCTTGGTGCGCATGCGGCGGTAGCCGTAGTCACGGAAGATGCTGGTGACGCCGAGCCACACATCCGCGGCCTGCTCCGGCTTCACAAAGGCACCGAGGCGCTTGCCGAGCATCGGGTTGGTGGACAGCGCGCCGCCGGCCCACAGGTCGTAGCCGATGCCGAGTTCGGGGTGCTTGACGCCCACCAGGGCGAAGTCATTGATCTCGTGCACCACGTCCTGGCTCGGGTGGCCGGTGATGGCGGTCTTGTACTTGCGCGGCAGGTTGGAGAGCAGCGGGTTGCCGATGAACCGCTCGCCCAGCTCTTCGATGAGCGGGGTGGGGTCGATGATCTCGTCCTTGGCGATGCCTGCTACCGGGGAGCCGAGGATGACACGGGGAACGTCGCCGCAGGCCTCGGTGGTGGACAGGCCGTTGCTCTCGAGGCGGCGCCAGATCTCGGGGATGTCCTCCACGCGGATCCAGTGCAGCTGGATGTTCTGGCGGTCCGTGAGGTCCGCGGAATCCCGTGCAAAGTCCACGGAGATCTGGCCGATGACGCGCAGCTGCTCGGTGGTCAGCGCACCGCCGTCGATGCGGACGCGGAGCATGAAGTACTTGTCCTCAAGCTCGTGCGGCTCCAGCGTTGCGGTCTTGCCGCCGTCGATCCCGGGCTTGCGCTGCGTGTACAGGCCCCACCAGCGGAAGCGGCCGTGCAGGTCCTGGCCGGGGATGGCGTCGAAGCCTTCCTTGGCGTAGATGGACTCGATACGCTCGCGGACGTTGAGGCCGTCGTCTTCCTGCTTCCAGGTTTCGTTGGCGTTAAGCGGCGTGGTTCCGTCCACCTTCCACTGGCCGTGAGGCTTGGCGGCGGGTCGGGAGGCACGGGCGGGGCGCGCGGGCTTGTCCGTGGACGCTCCGGCTAGAGCTGTATCAGTCATGCATCGACTGTAGAGCCGCGCCGAAATACGTCACAAAGGACCGGAAATGCTAAGTCACCTAAGGAAACATTTCGTCATGACTCGCCGGGAGGCCTTGAACGGCGCCGCCGGCTGTGCTTTCCGGCGGCCTGCTTCCCGCCGCTTTTCAGGACTTGACTGGGTGGGCGGCCAGGGCGGCGTCGTACCGTTCCAGCGCGATCTCCGCGAGCACCGGCGAGGGCAGCAGCGGCTCGGTCACGAGGTCCGCCCCGGCCTTGGCGAGCTGGTCGTGGAAAAAGCCCGGCGCCAGGAGATACGAGGCCACCACCACGCGCCCGCCAACGCTCACGCCCCCGGCCGACTCCCCCGCGCCGGCGCCGCCCGCGGCTTCCTCGCGGAGCATGGCGACGGCTTCGGGCACCGACGGTTTGGCCGAGGCGCCATACGCGGGCGCAATCCGGTTGGAGCGGAGGTTCCTCAGCTGCCCGGCCAGTTCCTCGACGCTGAGGGCGGCGTTCGGGTTGGATGAGCCAGCGGCGGCGAGGACGATCGCGTCGTTGTCCGTAACACCTGCCTCCCGCAGCCGCTGGTCCAGCAGGGCGGCGAGTCGGGGGTCGGGCCCAAGCGGCGCCGCGGCCACCGTGCCAGGCCGGCTCTTTACGGCCTTCGCGATGTCCACCTTCACGTGGTAGCCCACGCTGAGCAATAAGGGAACGACGACGGCGGAGGCACCGGCGGCGCTTGGCTCGCCGCCGGCCTGGGGTGCTACGGCGGCGGGGTCCGCGGGGAGCCCGGCCACCACGTCCACCAGATCGGGCTGCTGGACGTCCACATATGCTTCGCGGACGTCAAGCCCCGGACGCAGCGCGGCGATGGCGTCACGGAGGGCGTTGACCTCGGCGGCTCCCTGCGCGTTGGAGGTCCCATGGGCACAGGCGATCAGGATCGGGCTATTCATAGGGGCTAGCGTAACGTTGGTGCTGCACTGTCCGCCCCTTGAAATATGCCGGGACGCTCCATGACATTCTCTTTTGACATCGCCCTGGCATGGCTGGACCTGGCCGGCATCTTCTTTTTCGCGGTGTCCGGATCGCTGCTCGCCGCACGGAAGCAGTTCGACCTCCTCGGGTCCCTTCTGCTCGCCTCCCTGGTCTCCCTGGGTGGCGGCGTGATCCGCGACATTATCCTCAATTCCGGCCCACCTGCTGCGTTCAGCAACCCTGCCTACCTGGTGCCGCCGCTGCTGGCCACCGGGCTGGTGTACTACCTGTTCTCCAGCGTCCAGCGCTTCACGTCACTCCTCACCCTGTTCGATGCCGCCGGCCTGGCCCTCTTCTGCATCACAGGGACGCTCAAGGCGTTGTCCCTCGGCATGAATCCCGTCGCCGCCGTGCTGCTCGGCGTCACGACGGCGGTGGGCGGCGGGCTGCTGCGCGACATCACCGCCAACGAAGTGCCGCAGCTGTTCGATGCCCGGGACCTCTACGCCCTGCCTGCCTTCACGGGCGCCGCGCTCACCACCTTCCTGTGGCTCATGGGCGCCTTTAATCCCCTCTCGGCGTGCGCCGTGGCGGCCCTGGTCTTCGCGTTCCGGGTGGTGGCCTGGCGCCGCTCGTGGCGCATTCCGCTGGCGGTCCGCGGGTGGCACCGGCTCGGTCTGGAACCCGGGAATTCGAGGGGCCGGGATTAGTTAGGATAAGAGCCATGACTGACATGTTCCTCGAGAAGTTCCGCGCGCTTGTTCCGAAGTATCTCGAAGACGAATGGCAGGAAGAGGACGGGCTATCCGCCGAGGAACTGGACGCAGAGCTCTCCGATCACCAGTTCACTATCCCCCTGGTGCTGCGCGAGTTCTACCTGGCGCTCGGCGGGTGCGAGGACCTCATGGAGGCCTACCACTACTTCTGGGACCCCGAGGAACTCGAAGTGGACGACGAGGGCTTCCTGATGTTCCTCGAGGACGAGGAAGAAAACTTCACCTGGGGCTTCCGCATCGGCGACCTGAGCGTCCCGGACCCCATCGTGTACCGCCGGAACAACGCCCGCGGCCAGTGGAAGAGCGAGGAAGGCACCTTCTCGGAGTTCGTCTTCGACATGTTCGACTGGGCCTTCAACGACGAGGACTAGCTTCTCCTGCCCTCCCAGCAATCCGGCCCCGCGACCGAAACGGGGCACTTTGACGCGGAACACGCCGCGGATTGGGCTGAAGAGGCCATAACCTGCCGCAAAGTGCCCCACGACGGCAGCGGCTGCCACGCGGCGTCCTCTAGGGAAAGTACGACGGCGGGAGTCACCGTGCGTCGAAGGCTCCCCGCCGGCGCAACTCGAGTACCTCGAGCACTTCGGCCACCATCCGCGCAGGGTGATTGACGACGTCGTCGTAGCCGTACCGCAGCCCAAGGTTCCCGCCGATGACCGTGGCGTTGTTGCGCTTCCGGTCCTTCTTCACTTGCCGGGGCTCCAGGTGCGTGCCGCCGTCGGCTTCCACCACGAGGCAGTCCTCGATCAGGAAGTCGACCTCGCCCACGCCCGGAAGCTGCACGTGCCGGCGGACATGAAGCCCCGCCCGCCGGAAATGGAAGTTGGCCAGGACCTCAAGAACTGAGTCCGCCCGCGGGATCACATGGTCCAGGACGGCCCGGGCGCGGGCATTGCGGTTTCCCGGAAGCTTGCGCCGCAGGAACTCCACGCTGATGTCGCCCCGCTGGACGGCGCACTGGACCATCACCAGTGACTCCAGCTCCGGCAGGCAGCGCAATGCGTGAATGAGGACGTCCGCCAGGCCAGCGACCGGCAGCCAGGAATGGCGCGCATGGAGGCACCGGCCGTGGGGCAGCGCTCCCGGAGGGGTGGCCTTGTGGCCGGGACTCAGGTGCACAAGACCCGCCCCATGCAGCGTCCACAGCCGGTAGGTGGGGGCAGCCGACAGGCACGTCAGCAGCGCATTGTGGTGCAGCGCCAGCCCGAGGACGCATGCCTCCCCGGGCAGGCTGTAGACGCCCCGCCTGATCCGCACGATGCGCCCCGCGGCCACCGCCCTGCCCAACGAGGTGCGCGTGAACCCTGCAGCCTGCAGCGCCGACGCCCTGGCCGCCCCGGCCCGGGTGCTGAGGAAAGCCTCAATCTCCATGCCTCCAAGGTGCCGTGCGGCCCCGAAGACCGGGAGGTCCGGACTGCGCCATGTGGACAACCCGGCCGTCGTGGGGCACTTTGGCGCGGGACACGCCGAGGTTTGGGCCTGGGCCGGCCCTCGGTCGCCGCAATGTGCCCCACGACGGCGCGGCGGCCGGCAGAGGGATGACCAGGGCGCGTGTGACACGCCGATTAACAGAAGATTTGGCGGATGTGACAAAGCTGTCATAGAGTGTTTCTCGGATCCACTGAATGCCTCCGGTGGATTTGATGCGAACGGAGAGGCGGCCCCGGTTCCGGGCAGCGTATGACTCGTGACGCTGCTTGAAACCGGGGCCGTTCCGGTTAAAGGGGCAGGGCCGGTGAAAACAGGGAAGGCCCGGCACCTTGGGGGGCGGGCCTTCCTTGGCTGGTCTGCTCCAGCCAGTACTGCTGCTAGCTGGCGCGGTCCACCACAGCGTGCGCGAAGCTGGACAGCGAGGCCTTCACAACACCCTCCGGCAGCGGGGCAAGCGCCGCGATGGCGTCGGCCGCCCAGGCACGGGCCACCACCCAGGACTCCGCCGTGACCGGGTGCGCGCGCAGCCCGGCAACGGCTTCAGCGAGGGCCTCATCCGAGGAGAGGTCACCGTCGATCAGCTTGAGAAGTTCGACGGCGGACAGGTCACCGTCCGCTGCCGCCTTGCGGAGCAGCAGCACTGGAAGGGTGGGGACGCCTTCGCGAAGGTCAGTGCCCGGGGACTTGCCGGACTTGACCTTGACGCCCGTGACGTCGATGACGTCGTCGGCGAGCTGGAACGCGACGCCCACTTTCTCGCCGTACTCCACCAGGACGTTCTCGTAGGCCTCGTCGGCTCCGGAGAAGATGGCGCCGAACTGACCGGAGGCCGCCACCAGCGAACCGGTCTTGTCCGCGATCACGGACAGGTAGTGCTCCACCGGGTCCTCGTCCGGGCGCGGGCCGACGGTCTCGTGCAGCTGGCCGAGGCACAGCCGCTCGAAGGTCCGGGCCTGGATGCCGAGCGCACGGGAGCCGAGCTCGGACACGAGAATGGAGGCGCGGGCAAAGATGAGGTCGCCGGTGAGGACGGCGACGGAGTTGCCCCAGACCTCGTGGGCCGTGGGCGCACCGCGGCGGAAGGGCGCGGAGTCCATGACGTCATCGTGGTACAGCGTGGCCAGGTGCGTCAGCTCAACCACGACGGCGGCCTGCACCACGGCGGGCAGCGACGCGTCGCCCAGGTGTGCGCAGAGCAGGGTCAGCAGGGGGCGGATGCGCTTGCCGCCGGCCTCCACGAGGTGGCGCGACGTTGCGTCAGCCAAGGGGTCGGAGTTGGCGATCGCTTCGCGGAGTTTCTTCTCCACCCTGGCCAGATTGGTGGTGATGGCAGGACCCAGGTCGGGGTCTTCCGCGATGGCCGCGAAACCTGCCGGCAGCTGCAGTCCGGTGGCGATGGCGGTGGTGTTGAGGCTGGGTTCGGAGTCCGGCAGGCCGTGCCCGGCGTGCGTCCAGCTGTGGTTCGCGGAGTTGGTCACTGGTTAACCCTAACTTTTTGTTGCGGAAACCGCTGATTTGAGGCCGGAAGGGGCAAGGGCGGAGGTGTTGGAGGTGGCCGGGACCAGCAGTTCGAGCACGCGGATGACGCGGTCCTCGAAGCCCTTGGCCGACGGGTCGGTCAGGTTGGCCAGCAACCGGACCACAAAGCGCATCAGCACGGGAATGGGCATCCCCGTCCGCAGGGCGAGCTTCATGACGGCGGGCTTGCCGATCAGCGCCGCGAAGGCACGCCCCAGCGTGAAGTGGGATCCCCACTGTTCCCGCACATAGTCCGCGTACCCCGCGAGCCGGGAGTCGGCGTCGGACGCGTTCCAGCCGCCGGAGGCTGAGCGCGAGGCGGCGTCAACGATGAACTCGGCCGCGAAGCGGGCGGACTCCATGGCGTAGGAGATGCCCTCGCCGTTGAACGGGGACACCATGCCACCGGCGTCGCCGAGCAGCAGCAGGCCGGGCGAGTAGTGCGGGGTGCGGTTGAAGCCCATGGGCAGGGCGGCGCCGCGGATCTCCCCCACCTGGTTCTCCGGGGTGAAGCCCCACTCGGCGGGCATGCCTGCGGTCCACTCGCGGAGGACCTGCTTGTAGTCCAGCTTGCCGAATTCCTTGGACGAGTTGAGGATGCCCAGGCCCACGTTGGACGTACCGTCGCCGACGCCGAACACCCAGCCGTAGCCGGGCAGCAGCTTGCCATCGCGGCCGGGAAGTTCCAGCCAGCCTTCCATCCAGTCGTCGTCATGCCGCGGGCTCTGGAAATACGTCCGCACGGCAACGCCCAGGGGCCGGTCGTCGCGCTTCTGGATGCCGAGCGAGACGGCGGTGCGGGTCGAGTTGCCGTCGGCGGCGAGCACGACGTCAGCGGTGAAGTCGAGCGTCTCCCCCGTCTTCCGTCCGGACTCGTCCAGGATCGCTGCGCGCACGCCGGTCACCCGACCGTCACCGTTGCGTAGCGCCTCGGTCACGCTGTGGCGTTCCAGGACGGTGGCGCCGGCGGCCTGAGCATGGCGGGCGAGTTCCTCGTCGAAACCGAGGCGGGTGCGGATCAGGCCGTACTGCGGAAAGTCGGAGACCTCGGGCCAGGGCAGTTCGAGGCTGCGGCCGCCGGCAAGGAGGCGCAGCCCCTTGTTCCGGCGCCAGCCGTCCTGTTCGGGGTGCGGCAAGCCGAGCTTCTGGATCTCGCGGACAGCCCGCGGGGTGAGTCCGTCGCCGCACACTTTTTCGCGCGGGAAGGTGGTCTTTTCCAGGACCGTGACGTCGATGCCGGCTTTGGCGAGGTAATACGCGGCGGTGGATCCGGCGGGACCCGCGCCAACAATCAGTACTTTCACAGTGTCAGCGGGCGGTCCGCGGAAGGTTGCGGCGCAGCTTGGCCACCGGGCCGGTGTGGCCGGCGATGGCCTCCGCCGAGCCGTTGCCGGTGAGCGGCTTGTGGGCGCGGTGGACGGCCACGATGCCGCCGCTCAGGTTGCGGTAGGTGACGTCCTGCCAGGCGGAGTCCTGCAGCCACGCGGCGAGGTGGTCCTGGTCCGGCCAGGCGCGGATGGACTCGGCGAGGTAGACGTACGCGTCCGGATTGGAGGAGACCTTGGTGGCGATGGCCGGCAGGGCGCGCATGAGGTACTCGGTGTACATGGTGCGCCACAGCGGAACCACTGGCTGGGAGAACTCGGCGATGACCAGCTTGCCGCCCGGCTTGGTCACCCGGAGCATCTCGGCCAGGGCCTTCTTGGGCTCATTGACGTTACGCAGGCCGAAGGAGATGGTGCTGGCGTCGAAGGTGTTGTCGGCGAACGGCAGGTTGGTGGCGTCCCCGGCGATGAAGTCGATGTCGGGGCGGCGGCGCTTGCCCACCTTGAGCATGCCGAGGGAGAAGTCGCAGGCCACCACGTTTATGCCGGCATCGGCATATGGCTCACTGGAGGTTCCCGTTCCCGCGGCCAGATCCAGCACGCGCTGGCCGGCCCGGACGTCCATGGCTTCGACCACAACCTTGCGCCACCGGCGCGTCTGTCCCATCGAGAGGACATCGTTGACGACGTCGTATTTGGGTGCGACGTCGTCAAACATCGTGGCTACTTCGTCCGGACGCTTATCCAAGGATGCTCGGTTCACCATGTCATTGTCTCAAAAGTTCCGCAGGCTCCGTGACACGGGCATCCCCGGGCGTGGTGGGCGTGCTGGATCACCCGGAATCACTTGAAATTACCGCGCCGGAGTACTGTTGACCCATCATGACCAGAACGCTCCGCACCCTGACAGTCCCTTTGGATGGAGAATCGGCTCCCGAGGGGCTGCCGTCGTATCTGGTCCGCGACGACGTTCTCTGCTGGACCCGCCGCGAGGCCGGTCTGGTGGGCTTCGGGGAGGCGGCGCGCTTCACCGCCACCGGCCCCGAGCGCTTCCTCGAGGCGGACATCTGGTGGCGGCACTTGGTCATCGAGGCTGACATCACCGACCATGTGGAGTGCCCCGGCACCGGTCCGGTGGCGTTCGGGTCCTTCGCATTCTCCAAGGCTTCAGACCATGAATCCCGCCTGATCGTGCCGGAGATCGTGGTGGGCGTCCGGGACGGCCGTGCCTGGCTCACCCAGATAACGGCCGACGACGGCGAGCTCACCGAGGCGGGTGCGTTCGCCGCCCTGAAGGGGTGGCTGGAGTCGGACCCGGCCCCCGCCGTCGTCCCTACCGACCCGACCACGAGTCCGAACCAGGCCACACTGAAGACGGGATCCCTCAGCGAAGAGGACTGGATGGACGCCGTGACCGCCGGCGTCGCCGAAATCCGCACCGGAAAGCTGGAGAAGCTGGTCCTGGCCCGGGACATCGTGGCCACGGTTCCCGAGGGCGTGAACGCGGCGGAAGTGCTGCGGCAGCTGGCCGTCCGGTACCGGGAGTGCTGGACCTATGGCGTCGATGGCCTGGTGGGGGCCACGCCCGAGATGCTCATCCAGGTGGAGGGCCGCACCGCCCAGGCGCGGGTGCTCGCCGGGACGCTGGACCGTCGGGACGCCGTGGGCGAGGCGGGGCTGCCGCTGGACTATGCCGAACGGGTCCTGGCCGGATCGGAGAAGCAGCGGCACGAGCACGAGATCGCCATCCAGTCGCTGACCAGCCAGCTCGCGCCCTTCTCCGAGGCCATGAATGCCCACGACGAGCCGTTCATCCTGGAGCTGCCCAACGTGTGGCACCTCGCGTCCGACGTCAAGGCCGAGCTCACCGAGGTGGAGGGTCACGTCCCCACGTGCCTTGCCCTGATCAACGCGCTGCACCCCACCGCCGCCGTGTGCGGGACGCCCACCTTGGTTGCGGGTGCGCTGATCCGCAAACTCGAGCACCTGGACCGGGGGCCGTATGCCGGCCCAGTGGGGTGGCTGGACGCCGCTGGCAACGGGGAATGGGGCATCGCGCTGCGTGGCGCCGTGATCGAGTCCCCCACGACCGTCCGGCTATATGCCGGCTGCGGAATCGTTGAAGGATCGGACCCTGAGGCGGAGCTCGCGGAGACGTGGGCCAAATTTCGGCCGATGCTTGAGTCTCTGGGGATCAGCAGCTGATTTCGCACGGCTAAGAAGCAGTTGTGCTGCCGTGGTCGTCCGGCATCCCAGACACCCGGGGAATTAAACCCCTTGAAAAGTGCTGTGGTTTAGTTATCAGATAGTAAAACTTAGTTTTCTGTGATGCACATCTCTTCATCGGCGCTACACTATGAACCGATTTAGTTCCGCATACCCCTGCAACAAAAGGTAAAGAAATGCAGCTCAAGTCCCTTGCCACGGCCAAACTCAGCGCCAAGGCAGCCGCGATACTCGCCGTCGGGGCCATCAGCCTCACCGCTTGCGGCGGCGGCAGCGCAACCCCGGCTGCCAGCAGCAGCGGCGGCGTGCAGCTCATCAATTCCGGAAAGCTCACCGTCTGCTCGGACGTCCCCTACGAGCCCTTCGAATTCCAGAAGGACGGCAAGATCGTCGGCTTCGACATGGACATCGCCAACGAACTGGCCAAGGACACGAACGCCGAGCTCAACGTGGTGGACAGCTCCTTCGAGGCCATCGAAACCGGCACCGCACTCACCGGTTGCGACGTCTCCATCTCCTCCGTGTCCATCACGGATACCCGCAAGGCCGTCATGGACTTCTCCGATCCGTACCTGAACGACGACCTGACCCTCGTGGCAAGCGATGCGTCCGGCATCACGAACCTCGACGGCGCCAAGGGCAAGAAGGTGGGCGTCCAGCAGGCCACCACGGGTGCCAAGTACGCCAAGGACAAGGGCCTCGACGCACAGCAGTTCGAGGACACCGGCCTCCTGGTCCAGGCGCTCAAGGCCGGCACCATCGATGCCGCCCTGGGCAACCAGTCGGTCCTCGGCTACGCGATCAAGGATGACGCCAAGTACAAGCGCGTCGAGAACTACGCCACCGGGGAAAAGCTCGGCATCGCGGTTAAGAAGGGCAACACCGCCATGCTCGACCAGGTCAACACCACGCTGAAGCGCCTGACCGACGACGGCAGCCTCAAGAAGTTCGAGACCAGCTGGTTCGGCGAAGCCACCAAGTAACCGGCGCGCCTGACACCTACGCGGCAGGGGCCCCGTCCGGGATCTGTTCAGCAGTCCGTGCGGGGCCTCAACTGCGCAAAAACGAATGTGAGTACACCATGGCAATGACCGCACGACAGCGGGCCAGAGTAAGTCTGTACGTCCAGGCCGGGATTTTCGTTGTGGCTGTGGCCGCGCTGATTCTGGCCACTGACTGGAAGACCGTCACCACCAACGTCTTCAACTTCGGCAAAATCGGCCCGATGTTCCCGGACATCTTCTTCTCGGGCCTGAAGAACACCCTGATCTACACCTTCCTTGGGTTCATCGTCGGCCTGTCCGGGGGTCTGCTGCTGGCCCTCATGAAGCTCTCCAGCTTCCCGCTGTACCGCTGGATCGCCACCGGCTACATTGAATTCTTCCGCGGCATCCCGGCGCTGCTGGTCTTCATCGCCTTCGGCTACGGCGTTCCCCTGGCATTCGGTGTCCAGTGGAACGTGGCCATCGTCGTGATGGTGTCCCTGGGCATGGTGGCGGCCGCCTATATCGCCGAGACGCTCCGCGCCGGCCTGCAGGCCGTACCCAAGGGCCAGACGGAAGCCGCGCGGTCGCTGGGCATGCCGCAGTGGCGGGCCATGGTGACGATCGTCATTCCGCAGGCCTTCCGGATTGTCCTGCCGCCGCTGACCAACGAGGTTATCCTGCTGACCAAGGACTCGTCGCTGATCTATGTGCTGGGCCTGACGGCGTCGCAGTACGAGCTCACCAAGTTCGGCCGCGACGGCATCTCCAGCCTCGGGGCCGGGCTCACTCCGCTCCTGGTGGCGGGTGCGTTCTACCTCGTGGTCACCATCCCGCTGAGCCTCCTGGCCCGGAAGTTCGAAAGCCGCTCCGCGCGGACCAAGCGTTAGGCAGAGAAGTCATGAACGACGTC
This sequence comes from Arthrobacter globiformis, assembly GCF_030817195.1. NCBI lineage: Bacteria > Bacillati > Actinomycetota > Actinomycetes > Micrococcales > Micrococcaceae > Arthrobacter > Arthrobacter globiformis. The sequence goes on from NZ_JAUSYZ010000001.1 coordinate 4,313,431, forward strand.
GAAATCCACTCCCGCGCCCAGAGCGGGCGCGTCCACGCCGCCGGTGTGGCCATCAAGGACCTGCGCAAGTCGTACGGCTCCAACGAGGTCCTCAAGGGCATCAGCCTGGACGTTGCGCCGGGCGAAGTGGTGTGCCTGATCGGTCCGTCCGGCTCCGGCAAGTCCACCCTGCTGCGGTGCGTCAACCTGCTGGAGCAGCCTAACGAGGGCAGCATCCATGTCGGCGGCTTCGATGCCACCGACCCCGACGTGGACATCGACAAGATGCGCCGCAAGGTGGGCATGGTGTTCCAGCAGTTCAACCTGTTTCCGCACCTGAACGCGCTGGGCAACTGCACGATCGCGCAGACCAAGGTGCTCAAGCGCCCGCAGGCCGAAGCGGACAAGATCGCCCGCGCCAACCTTGAGCGCGTCGGGCTGGGTCACCTCGCGGACCGGTTTCCGGACCAGCTCTCGGGCGGCCAGCAGCAGCGCGTGGCCATCGCCCGCGCACTCAGTATGGACCCCGAACTGATGCTCTTCGACGAGCCCACCTCGGCCCTCGACCCGGAAACGGTCGGCGACGTGCTCTCGGTCATGCGGAACCTGGCCAAGGAAGGCATGACCATGCTGGTGGTCACGCACGAGATGGGCTTCGCGCGCGAAGTTGCGGACCGCGTGGTGTTCATGGACGGTGGCGTGGTGGTCGAGGAAGGGGTGGCTGAACACGTCATCTCCTCCCCCACCCAGGGACGCACCAAGGAATTCCTCCGCCGCGTGCTGGACCCGACCCACATCGAGATCGCCGAGTAGACACTCCTGCGACGCGCCTCCTGTCAGGCGACGCGCAAATGCCCCGGCGCTACTGGAATTCCGGTAGCGCCGGGGCATTTCCGCGTCATGAGGAATTTTGCGCGTCCCCAGAAGCAGCCGCGTCACCGTGCGGAGCGGGCACGACGGCGGGGCACTCCTGCCGCCGACAGCTTCCGTTCCAGCCGCCCCGGCGTCATGCACCGGATGGTTGCTCCCACGGCTGGAGGGAGCGCCACTGTTCCCCGTCCACGTACACCCCGTGCCGCAGCCGGACGGGCGCACCGGAACTGCAGCGCCGGGTGAGTGTCCTGGGCGTCAATCCCTGCTGAATGTGCTCGCGGGCGAGGACGAGCCTTGGTAGTTCCGCCATGGCTCGTACTCTCGCAGGTCGTTGAGCCAACCCGATAGCAGTGCGCGGCGCCATGTGGATATCGCTGCCGCTCCAAGACGCGCACGCATCCCGACGACGCGGAAACTAGCCCGCGACGCGCATATTTACCCACGCGACAGGTACTTTGCGCGTCGCGGGACAGGCACCGCGTCGCAGCGTCAGGCACCGCGTCAGGCACCGCGTCGCAGCGTCCTAGCCGCCGAGCACGCCCGCCACGGCCGCGCCCACCGCGGCCTTGATCCTGCCGTGCAGGTCCCGGAGGCCGTGCCGGTCCGTACGCACCTCAATGATGGTGCGCCCGGTGAACGGTGCGGCAAGCGCCTCGGCGAGTCCCTCCGTCGTACTCACCGAACAGTGCCCGACGCCGTACGCCGCGGCGAGTGCCGCGATGTCCACTGTGTGCGGGGTGCCGAAGAGGCGTTCGACGGCGTCCCCGTAGCCGCCGGCCTCGGCGACTGCGCCGTGTTCCAAGAGGCTGAAGATGGCGCCGCCGGAGTCGTTGAGGACGACGATGCGCAGCTGCGGCTGTTCCTCGCCGGCGCCGAGGAAGAGGCCGCCGGCGTCGTGCAGGAAGGTGACGTCACCGAGCAGCAGGGTGGTTTGCTGGTGGCCGCCGAGGGCGATGCCGGTGGCGGTGGAAATGGTGCCGTCGATGCCGGCAAGGCCCCGGCTGGCGAAGACCGTGGCGGCCGGCTCGGACGTGGGCTGGCCGGCGAGGTCCACGTCGCGGATGCCGTTGGACGAGCCGAGGACCAGCTGGCCCCGGGTGTGCTGCCAGACCAGGGAGCCGACGGCGGGACCGGTTGCTGCCTCTCCCGCGGCGAGTATGCCGTCGACGGCATGTTGGGCCGCGGCGCCTGCGAGCAGCCAGGCGTCGAGCCAGGCGGATGTGCCCCGGCCGGCGAACTCCGCGAGCTCGGCCAGGCCGGCGATGGGCGTTTCCCGGCGCCGCCCGGGCTCGTACCAGGCGACCGGCACTGGTTCATAGAGGGCTGCCGGGATGTCCGTCCGCCCCAGCAGTGCCGAAACGGGCCGGGAAAGCGTGGGTCGCCCGAACACCACGGCACGCTCGATCGGCAGCGCCGAGTCCGGGCCGAAGTGCTCCAGCAGCAGGCGGTACGGTCCCACGGCGTTGGGGCCGAAGCGCGAGTTGGACGACGGCTCGGCAAGCAGCGGCAGTCCATGGGCGCGGGCGAAGGCCTCGGCGACCGGACCGGCGTCGTGCCCGGCGAGGACCACGGTGCGCCGACCGGGAAGGTCTGCCGCGGCGGGATCGAGGGTCATGGTGAGCGGTTCGGTGCCGATCCGGAAGGTCCCGTGGCCGCGCCGCTCCGGCAGTCTCTCCCCCTTTTCGGGAACGAGGGGGTCGCGGAAGGCGAGGTTGAGCTGCACGGGTCCCGGCGGTGTGTCCTCGAAAGCCCCGGTGGCGGCGGCAAGCGATGTTTCCACCGCACGCTGCGGACTCTCGCCGGCGGGAACGTCGACGGCGAAGCGGACGTGCTCGCCGAACAGGTCAAGCTGCACGGTGGTCTGGTTCGCGCCCGTCCCGCGCAGTTCCTCGGGTCGGTCCGCCGAAACCACCACCAGGGGGACGGCGGCGTGGTTGGCCTCCATCACCGCCGGAAGAAGATTCCCGACGGCGGTCCCCGACGTCGTCAGCACGGCCACCGGGGCGCCCGTGGCCAGGGCCAGGCCGAGTGCGGTGAACCCGGCCGAGCGCTCGTCGATCCGGACCAGCAGCTCGACTTTCCCGGCCGCAGAGGCCTCCGCCAGCGCGTAGGCCATCGGGGCCGACCGCGAGCCCGGCGCCACAACGACATACCGGACGCCGCCGTCGAGCAGCGACGCGACGGCAATCCGTGCGGCAGCCACGGAGGTCAGGTTGGCCTGGGGACCAGCGTGGTCTGGGGTGCCGACACTGGAGGCGGAAGGCTCGGTAGGTTCCTGGGAAGTCACCGAACCAGTCTGCCACCAACCCTTCCTCACATCCCGTCGCCAAACGCCCAACCCTTCCTCACATCCCGTCGCCAAACGCCCAACCCTTCCTCACATCCCGTCGCCCCACACCCAACCCTTCCTCACACCCCGTCGCCGAACGCCAAACACTCCCGCACTTCTCAACCGGAGAACTGTGGGAGCGTCGGCGTCAGGGCGCTGCGGAGGCTAGGCGTCCGTGGGGAACACCTGGACCACGGCCGGGCGGGGAGCCCGGACCTGGCCCGGGCGGGGCGTCGCGCCCGCCGCAACGTAGTCCGGGAAGTAGGAGTGCGGCGCATCGAAGGTGCCCTCCTCGCCCGGGTGCTGCACGGAGACGAAGACGCTGCGCTCGGTGTCGTGGATGATCGGTCCGCAGGTTTCGGCGTCGCGGGGCACTGCGAGGAACTGCTCCACGCGGCCGCGCTCGGGGCCTTCCAGCGTGACCTTGAACAGACCGTCGGCCTTGCCGATGCCTGACGGGGCACCGTCGGTGGAGATCCAGAGGTTGCCCACGGAGTCGAAGGCCAGATTGTCCGGGCAGGAAATCGGCGAGACCTGGGCGGCCGGGAAACCGGAGAAGTAGGTGACGTCGCCGGTGGAGGGATCGCCGCAGACCATCAGCAGGTTCCAGGTGAACTTGGTGGAGGTCTGGTCGCCGGTCTCCGTAATTTCGACAATGTGGCCGTCGCGGTTCTCGTTGCGCGGGTTGACCTCGGTGGCGCCTTCCTTGCCGGTCTTGCCGCGGTCCGAGTTGTTGGTGCATGCGACGTAGACCTTGCCGGTGTGCAGGCTGGGCTGGACGTCCTCGCAGCGGTCCATCTTGGTGGGTCCCACCTTGTCCGCAGCCAGTCGCGTGTACACGAGCACTTCCTCGAGGGACATGCCGGCAACCATGGACTTGCCGCCGACCACCAGGGGAAGCCATTCGCCGGTGCCGTCGAACGAGCCGTCCGACGGAACAGTGCCCTTGCCGTCGATTTCCGCGGCCGGGGCGTTGCCCGTGAACTTGGCAACATACAGGTCGCCCTCGGAGAGGAGCGTCATGTTGTGCTTGCGGTCGCCCTCGCGGTACTTGGCCTTGGAGACGAACTTGTAGAGGTAGTCGAAGCGCTCGTCGTCGCCGGAGTAGGCAACCACGTGGCCGGACTTGGCGACGATCACGTTGGCACCCTCGTGCTTGAAGCGGCCCAGCGATGAGTGCTTCTTCGGCGTGGACGTCGGATCGAACGGGTCCACCTCCACAATCCAGCCGAAGCGGTTGGTCTCGTATTCGTAGCCGGCGTTGTTGGCGTTGAAGCGGGGGTCGTCCAGTTCCCACTGCCGCGCCGTGGCCTTCTTGGTGAGGCCGTAGCGCTTGTCCGCGGCGGACGTGCCCGGAGCAATGAAGTAGCCGTTGAAGTTTTCCTCGCCCGAGAGGATGGTGCCCCACGGGGTGGTGCCGCCGGAGCAGTTGCCCAGCGTGCCATTGATCCAGCGGCCCTCGGCGTCGGCCACGGTCTTAACCAGATCCGAGCCGGCGACGGGACCGGTCAGCTCGTACCGGGTGCTGTTCAGGTAGCGGCGGTTTAGCGGGGCGCCCTGGACGTAGCTCCACGGCTGGTTCTTGTTCTTGCGCTCCAGCTCGACGACGGTCAGGCCGTGGGCGGCCGCGCCCACCGCACGCATCTGCTCGGCGGGCATGCTCGCCGGGAACATGATGTTCTCGTTCGTGTATTCGTGGTTGGCGAACAGCAGCGCACGCCGGCCCTTGCTGCCGGGGATCTCGAGGATATCCGAGTAGTCGTTGTTGTAGCCGAACTGGCGCTCCTGTGCTGCTGCGGTCTGGTTGCCCAGCTCGAACGCCGGGGCGTCCTTGAAGATCGGGTCACCCCAGCGGATCACCGGCTGCCAGGTGAAGCCTGCCGGAACCGTCAAGGCGTCGACGTCCGACGCAACGGCGGGGATGGCGGTGAACTGCAGCTTGGACGCACCCTGGCCAAAACCGTTCTTTGCGGCGGCAGACAGTCCCGTTCCGCCGTCGGCAACGGCCTTCTCACCGGAGGATGCGGCGCCGCCAAGTACGACGGCGAGGGCACCGGCGGCGCCGAAGCCCAGGGCGGCGCGGCGGGACAGCGTGGTGGAGGCAATGTCGCGGAAGTAGCTGTTCGCGCTCGTGTTGCAGACGTCGCCCGCGCAGGCGTTGTCGCACTTGAGCGCGCAGGTGACAGGGCTGCGCTTGCCTTTGGTGTGGCCGAGCATGGGCAGCAGAGCGAACTTGCGTCCGGAGATTTCAGACATGGGAGAGAGACCTTCCAAGGGTTTAGATGCGGCACCGCCACCCTTGCAGCGAAAGCCAACCGGAGGCCGACACTCAGATGAAGATGCGGTGAACTCGGCACCCTAATGAGGAAGCGTCGCCGAAAACCCGACAGGACCTGAGGAAGCGTCGCCGAAAACCCGACAGGACCTGAGGAAGCGTCGCAGGAAAACCCGACAGGACCTGAGGAAGCGTCCCGGGAAAACGCGCAGGACCTGAGGAAGCGTCTGTGGGCTGATGCGGGGAAGATCTACGCCGGGTCCTGCAGGACGGCGTATGCGCGGCGGAGCCGGGCGAGCCACCAGTCGCGGCGCTCGGGAGGGGCGGCGTACTGCTCAAGCAGCTCCTCGTCGGCGACGGCATCGCGCAAGGTGATGGCGCCGTCGTCGGCCACCAGTGGCTGGTTGGTGACGTCCGCGGCGAGCAGCGACACTGTTCCCAGCCCGCACGCATACGGCAGTTCCGGGAGCGCAGCGGCGAGCGCGAGCCCGGCCCGGATCCCCACCGACGTGTCGAGGGCGGAACTCACGACGGCGGGCATCCCCGCCTGCTCCACCAGCTCCAGCGCGCGCCGGACTCCCCCGAGCGGCGCCACCTTCACCACGAGGAGATCGGCCGCGCCGGCCCGCGCCACTTTGAGGGGATCCTCCTCCTTGCGGACACTTTCGTCGGCCGCGATCAGTACCGGCACCCCGGCGGCACGCAGCCGCCGCCGCACCTCCGCCAGGCCATCAATATCGGGCACGGGCTGCTCGGCATATTCGAGCCCGACGTCGGCCAGCCGGCTCAGCGCCGTCACCGCAGTCGGAACGTCCCAGCCGCCGTTGGCGTCCACGCGGATGGCTGCGTGGGGAAGCGCTGCGCGGACAGCGGCAACCCGGGCGGCGTCGTCGTCGAGCGACTGGCCGGGTTCGGCTACCTTGACCTTCACGGCGTCCACGCGGCCGAATCGAGCCAGTATTTCCGGGACCCGGCTGGCCTCGATGGCGGGCACGGTGGCGTTGACGGGGATGCTGGTCCGCAGGGGCTCCGGGAAGCCGTGCCAGCCGGCCTCGATGGCGGAGGCAAGCCAGCGGGAGGCCTCGGCGTCTCCGTACTCGGGGAACGCACCGAACTCGCCCCACCCCACCGGGCCCCGGAGAAGCAGCGTTTCGCGTTCCAGGATGCCTCGGAACTTCACGCGCATGGGCAGAACCACGACGCGGGCGCTTTGCAGCAGGTCCTCGAGGGGCGGGTACTGGTGGGGCATGGATTCACTGTACCGGCGCAAAACTACGCCGGCCCCCACTCCATTGGAGGGGCCGGCGGCCTTTGGGGGGCGACCAGGCGGGAGTTACCCCGAGGGCACCGGTTCCGGCTCGTGGTCGAAGGAGGCCGGGACTTTGTTGCCCCCGACTCCGAAGCGCGCGACCACAGTGGTCCCCCGTCCGGGAGCGGACGTCACCTGGAGCGTGCCGCCTGCCTCGCCGATGGTGTCCTTCATGATGCGCAGGCCGAAGTGGCCTTCCGGTGACCCCTCGCTCTGGTCGAAGCCGCAGCCGTCGTCCTGGATGCGGATCTCTGAACGGTCGCCGTCCTGATGCAGGTGGAGTTCGGCCTTGGCCGCCCGGGAATGCTTGGCAGTGTTGGCCAGGGCCTCGCGGGCCACCCGGTAGAACAGGGCCGCGCGGTCCCGGTCCAGTTCGCACTGGTCAGGCAGGTCGAGCTCCAGGCTGATCCCGCGTTCCTCGAGCGGATCACCCAGCCGGGCAAGCGCCCCGGAGAGGCCGAGCCGGTTGAGGTCCGGCGGGTACAGCTCGCTGGTCATGGCCCGCAGGCTGCGGACGTTGTCCTGCAGGATCCGCCGGGCGTCGGAGAACAGCGCACGCTGGCCCATCGGGCTGTGCAGTTCCTCCGACTCCATCACGTAGGACAGCCCCGAGAGTTCCTGGATCACTTCGTCGTGCAGGTCCCGGGCGATGCGCTGCCGCTCCAGCTCGGAGGCCTCGATGGCCCGGCGGAGCAGCCGGCTCCGGCCGGCTTCATACGCCTGGATCCTGCGGGCCAGCTGGACAGCCGGGAACAGCTGCGCCAGCTGCAGGACGGCAAGGGACAGAAGGAACGGCGGGGCCATGCCGAACAGAACGGCTGCCTGCTCCTGGCGGACACCGTCGTCGTCGTAATACGTCTCAAACACCAGCTTCTGCCCGTCGGGGGCAGTGACGGGCACGTAAACCTCCACGAGCTCGCCGTTTTCGACGTTGGGCGTGTTGACCTCGTCCTTCTGCATCTCCAGGTTGGCGGGGACGTCCCCGCCGGCCAGGATCTCCTGCGCCTCGTGCGGCAGGCCGAAGGTCTGGCCGATGAGCTTGGGATCCTCGGAGTAGACGATGCGCCCGTTCTTGTCCCACAGCCTGATCTCAAAAACCGACGTCTCCCCCATCCACGGGCGGAGGCGCTCGTCGAGCCGCTCAACGGCTGTGGGATCGCCGGACAGGACTTCTTTGTCCAGCAGCGGCCCCACCACGTTGTTGGCCAAGTGGTCGGTGGCCTCCTTGGAGTTCTCCAGTGCGTGGCGTTCAGCCTCGGACCAGATCCAGAAGGCCACCGGGGTGGTGACCACCACCAGGGCAACCAGCCCCATCAGCAGGAACCGGCGTACGGCCCTGAAAACCTCGGAATTGTGGTAGGCCGGCGATTCGAACGGGCGAAACAGGGCAGGTTTGCGGAGCGATGGCCTAGCCATGGGACGGCTGCTCGAGCATGCCGCGCCGTGAGGCTTCCATGACCGATTCGAGCTGCGAGTGGGTTCCGAGCTTGGCGAAGATTGCTTTCACGTAGCCGCGGCAGGTGTTGAGGGAGATGTCCAGCTTGCTGGCCACTTCCTTCGATCCGTGGCCGCCGGCCATGAGCCGGAGCACGTCCAGTTCACGGGGCGTCAGGACGGGTCCACCAGGCTCCACTTCGCGGACCGCGGGGGCCGGGGCGGGAGTGGACATGCCCAGCTGGGCCACCAGCGAGGGGTGGACCACCATGTTGCCAGCCCGTGCGTAGCGGAGCGTGTCCAGGAGGGTGGACAGCGATCCGCCCTTCGGCAGGAAGGCGCAGATGCCCATCGAGGCGGCGGTCCGCAGCGCTTCCGGCGTCGGGTCGCCGGTGAGCATGACGATCCGGGTGTTCGGGGCGTCGGCGAGGATCCGGGCAGCGGCGGTGAGGCCGTCGCCGTCGGGCAGGTGGAAGTCCATGATCACGACGTCGGGCTTGAGGGCGATGCTCTGCTCCACGCCGCTCTTTGCGGTGGTGGCCGAGGCGACGCTCCGCAGGTCCGGTTCGCGGTCGAGGGCTGCCGTCAGCAGTTCGGTGAACGTGCTGTGGTCGTCGATGGTCAGGATGCTGATTTCCCGGGTGATCTGCGATGTTGCCGGGATGCGAGCTTCAGAATCCGAGAGGTCCATTTCGTCCTCGCTGGCGGCCGTTGCCTGCAGCAGCCGGGCGTGTGCTTCCCGCAGCGGGCGTCCGGGGAGGCAGCCGATCTCCTGGTCCATGACCCGGCGGCAGCGCCCGTAGGCCCGCAGCGCTTCCATGTACTGCCCGGATTCTTCGAGGCCCAGGACCAGGGCGGTCCAGGCGCGCTCGTTGATGGGATCGTCCACCAGCAGTTCACTGGCCAGGGCCACCGCGCGTTTCCGGGTGTCCGACGGCGACGGCGGCTTCCGCGGCCCGTGCCTTGATGCTGGCGACGCGGGCGGAGTGGAGCGCACGCTCCTCCTCGGCCCAGCCGGCCAGCAGCTCATCGCCGAGCAGCGGCACCGAAGCGATGTCGAGGGCTTTCTCGAGCAGCCGGAAGGATTCCTCCGGAGAGGCATGTCCGGCCTGCTTGAGCAGGTCATCGAAGCGGTCGAGGTCAAGGTCAACCATGCTGCGGTCGATCATGTAGCCGCCGGTGACCGTGCGGAGGGCACCGCCCTTGCCGCTTCCCGGCTGAAGGTGCCGGCGCAGCACGCTGACGTAGCTTTCCAGCGTGGACAGGGCCTCAGCCGGCGGCTGGCCGTTCCACAGAACGTCGATCAGGTGGTTCTTGGAGACCGGGGTCCCCAGCTTGAGCAACAGGATTTCGAGGACCTGGCGGGGCTTGGGACCGCCAAGTTCGTGGGATCCGATCACCACGCCGCCGCGGCGGACACGGAGCGGACCCAGGATATTGATGGACAACTTCGTTGTTGTGCCACCGGCGTCTTCCATTGAGTTAGGCATGTACTCGTCGTCGTTGACCCTCCGGGACCAACGAGTATCTTCTGCAACCGTCTGAACCATCTTGCCTGCACCTACTATCCCCATGTGAACTGCATTCCCCATGAATGGCTTGGATTCATACTTGTCACTCGGGCAAGTAGGGGCACGAGTAGCGAGTACTCGAATTTCGGTCTGGGCACTACTTGGTTGCTTTTGCATCGAGCCGGCCACCACCCGGTGGGGGTGGCCCGAGGCTCCCCTCAAACCCGCCGGGAAGACGGCAGCGGGGTCCAGAAACACCAAGTTTTTCCCAAGAACCCGGGGCTACATTCGTATTACCGCAGTTAGAGCGGTACTACTGCGATCCTCGTCCCCGGAGGACCGCCAAATCAGCATGAAATGGGTGATCCAATGAGGCGGACCATGGCCGGCCCGGGTACAACCAAGTACTCCGAGTACTCGGCGATGAGCGTCTTTGCCGGCCGCTCAGGATTTCAAAAATATTTTGCGCGGGAGCCCCGGCCGTGCATCGCGTTACGCAGGGCACACATCAAACGAGGCCGGGTAGTCCCATGAATGCGGCCGGCGCACTGCGCACGGAACTCCATTCCGTCCGCTTCCGGCTGCTGGCCACGCTGCTCGTCTTCATGGCGGTGGGCCTCTTTGTGGCCGGCGCTGCCACCCACGCCGCCCAGTTGAAGAGCCTCAATGACCGCGTCAACGCCGAGCTGCAGCTGCCGCGCAAAAACCTGGACGAGCTTGCCAAACAGGGCCGGCCGAATTTCGGCGGCGCCCCCTACACCACCGTGCACGACCTTTTTAGGACCTATCTGCGCAACGGGGCTCCGGGCGGCTTCGAGTCCGTGATGACGATGCTCCGCGGGGGCAACGTCATCCTGCCCGCCGCGGAACAGCCGACCAACCTGAACACGCCCGCCGTCACGGACCATGTCTGGGACTGGAGCTCCCCCGGCCAAACCGTGATGCGCGACATTGACCTGGACGGCCGGCAGGTGCGCCTGGCGATCACGTCCGTTTCGTTGACCGCCGGCGGCCGCCAGGACCAGGGCCTGCTGATTGCCTCAAGCGAGATCGGTGCCCAGCGCGCCGAGGTTTTCGGTTCCATGTGGACCTTCGCCCTGGCGTCCCTGGCGACACTCGCGCTGACCGGCCTGGTGGGCTACCTGGTTACCGGGCGGTTGCTGAGTCCGGTCCGGCGGCTCCGCGAGGCCACGGAAGCCACCACCTTTGATGACCTGACCAAGCGGGTGGAGGTGCCGGACAGTACCGACGACATCGCCCAGCTGGCCATGAACTTCAACCGCATGCTCGAACGGCTGGAGTCCGGTTTCGACAACCAGCGCCGGTTCGTCCACGATGCCAGCCACGAGCTGCGCACCCCCATGACTATCATCCGCGGCTACTTGGAGCTGCTCCGGGCCGGGGATCCCGACGACGTGGACCAGACCCGCATGCTGCTCCTGGACGAGCTGGACCGGATGCAGGTCCTGGTGGACGACCTGCTGATCCTGGCCCGCAGCGGCCGGCCGGACTTCGTGATTCCCGCCTGGGTGGAGGCCGACGACCTCCTGGAGGACGTCCTGAACCGCGTCCGGGTCCTCGGCGAGCGCCAGTGGCACCTGGACGCCAAGCCCGGCGGCCTGATCCGCGTTGACCGCCGCCGGCTCACCCAGGCACTAGAGCAGCTCGCCGCGAACGCGGTCAAACACACCACCGAGTCGGACAGGATATCGGTCGGGGGCGCCTGGGTGGAGAACGACGACGGCACCCCCCAAAGCGGTCGGGCGTCAGTGGTGCGGGAGCTGGCAGACTCGGCATCCAGGGAGCTGGAGATCTGGGTGTCGGACACCGGCACCGGCATCCCCGCAGAGGATCATGAGCGCATCTTCGAGCGCTTCGGCAAGGGCAGCAACTCAGCAACTTCGGAGGGCTCGGGCCTGGGGCTATCCATCGTGAAGGCCATCGCCGAGGCGCACGGCGGCACTGTGCAGCTGGAATCGGAGGAAGGCAAGGGCAGCCGCTTCGTGCTCCGGATCCCCTCCGGCGGCAAGGACGCCGGCGGTAAAACGGACGATTCCGCCGCCGCGGACAGCGCCGGCCGAAGCGGCAGCGAAGGCCCTGCCGTAAAGGGCCCGCCTGCCAAGGGACCGCGATATAAGGGAACGGGCGCCGCAGGCGGCAAACCGAACCCGGCCGGACCGGCGTCGGGCATTGACTTGGTGTCCCCTGCGGGAGGTACGCCTTGACCCGGATCCTGATCGCCGACGACGAGCCGCGCATCGCGGCCTTCCTAGCCAAGGGCCTCACCGCGGCCGGCTACACCACCACCCAGGTCTCCGACGGGGTTAAAGCATTGGATTACGCCACGTCCGGCGAGTTCGACCTCCTCATCCTGGACATCGGCATGCCCAGGATGGACGGCCTCACCGTCCTCAAGAACCTCCGCGACATGCACTCGACCATTCCGGTGATCATTTTGACGGCGGCGGACAGCCTCGAAAGCACGGTGGCGGCGCTCGACGGCGGCGCGGACGACTACATGACCAAACCCTTCCGGTTCGAGGAACTGCTCTCCCGCATCAAGCTCCGGCTCCGGGGCGCGCAGGCGGTGACCTCCGCCCCGACATTCGTCTGCGGTGACCTCTCGCTCGACGTGAACCTGCGCACTGCCGAGATCGGCGGCCGCGTGATTGACCTGTCCGCGCGGGAGTTTGTCATGGCCCGGACGTTCATGGAGAACGCCGGCAAGGTGCTCAGCCGCGAGCAGCTCCTGAGCCGTGTGTGGGGCTACCACTTCGAGGGGTCCTCCAACGTGGTGGACGTGTACGTGCGGTACCTGCGGCACAAGCTCGGCCAGGACCGCATCCAGACCATCCGCGGCGTGGGCTACCGCCTCGTGTGCCTGACCGGCCCTTCCGCAGCCGCTCCCGATGATGCAGCAGGCACCGTTGATGATGCGGAAGGCCACTCGATTTAGGCTTCTGCCCACCGGACGCGTGTCCGCCGGGTACATGAGAAGACTCTCATCCGCGTCTCATCCCTGCCTCACCTTCACGCCTCAAAGTTGTTTCACGAAGGAGGTGTGGCAGGCCGATGAAGAGGTGGTCCTTGCTGAGCATTCCGCTGGTGGGTCTAGCCAGCATCACCGTCTGGGCGCAGGCCGTCACCGGGGCGCCGACAGGTCAGGAACCCGGCGTGATTGTTCGTGAACCGAACCCCCGCGATTCGGTCCTGACCCCGCGACTGTCGCCGCTCACCAACCCCACGGCAACGCCCAAGGCCTCGTCACCGGCGCTCAAATCAGCGCCGCTGAGTCCTGCCACCTCCTCGCCTCTCTCCACGAAGGCAGCGGAACCATCCCAGACCGGGCTGGCACCCGACGACCCAGCCAATTCCAGCGAAGACCCCGTCGTATCCTCCGATGATCCCGGCGTCGAGATTGTGGAACCGGCCCAGGTCACTTCCCCGGCAGTGGCACCCACTGACGATTCAACGTCCTCGAGCGGTCTCTCCGGCACTAACGGTCTCTCCGGCACCAGCGGTCTCTCCCGCACCAGCGGCAGGAGTGGCAGCAGCAATGAATAAGCGCACGCGGCGGCAACCCGAAGAAGCAGTTTCCCCCCGCAATAAGGAGCCAGTGATGCACACGGAATTCCGCGATCTGTATGAACCCATTCCGCCGGAGCGATGGGGCTCCACGGTCGACTCCCCCTACGGCCAGCCCACCACGGTGATGGTGGACGACTCGGAACTCCACCAACAGGTGCTGGACATCATCCACAACGTGCTCGCCACCGCCGATCCGCGGTCCGAGGTCAGGCGCCGGCTCCTGCGCCACCTGGCAGAGAACCCCGGGCACCCTGAACAGGCGCTACTGGACCACCTGCGCGACAGGAACCGGCGCGGCGGTCGTTCCGCGAGCGCCGGCCGGGCTTCAACAGTCGATCCGCACGTCTAGCAAACGGAAAACGCAGCTTCAGCTGCCCCACAGACCGGGTACCCGCCGCGGCACGGGTACCCGACGCATGTCCGGCCCGGGTTGGTCTTTCCGGTTGGTTTGACCGGGCCCTTTGTCCCGGGCCCGTCGCCCTTGGTCCCGGGCCCGTCAGAAGAGCAGCAGCATGAAGCCCCCGACGGTGCTCAGGATGCCCACTCCGGTCAGGATCCAGCCGAGGATCAGGATGATGTTGTCGTGCTTGGGAGGTCTCAGGCCCCAGCGCGACGGGTGGCAGAGGTCGTAATGCAGCTCCACCGTGGTTCCGGCCACCAGGCCCCGCGCGACGTCGGAGTCCACCAGGGTCTGGCGCGGGACGTTTTCCTGGTCGGTCCAGCGGAAGCCGGTGAAGCCGCCGGCGGTGTACACCTCACCCGTGGTTTTGGTCCAGGCGCAGCGGCGCCGTTCGATAATCAATCCCCACACCAGCAACGGCACGCCGGGGAGGAAGCCCACCCACGTCATGATTTCCAGGATGGGGCCAAGTACATCCGCGATACCGCCCATGCACCAACTTTAGCCGCCAGCCGGCGGCGTTCCGGAACGTCAGCTGCCGGTTTCCTCGGGGTGCTCACGGGCCCGCTTTGCGTCGGGGGTTTCGCCCTGCTGCGGGATGAAATCCGGGTCCAGTTTGGTGCTGAGGTCGGTTTCATCGCTGGCAGGTTCTTCGCGGCCGGTTTCGTCACGGACCGGTTCTTCGCGGACCGGTTCGTCGCGGACCGGTTCGTCGGGCACAGCGCGGCTTTCCTCTGGGTTTTCGGTCATGCCCCAAACGTAATGCCCCCTGCCCCGCCGAGTCGAGCATCCACGGGGGCCGGGAAAGGCGGGCCACAACAGGGCGCACCCACCGGGCGGACAGGCGACTGCCAGCAAACTGTGACACCCTTGTTACGATGACTTTCCAGCTCAGGGACCCCCGCCGTAAGAAGCAAGGCCGCCAGAAGCAGGGCGGTCAGAAGCCGCGCCGCCAGCCGTCAGCCCGACGGATGCGCTTGGCAGCGGGCACCGGCTTCCTCTTCGCCGTGGCCACTCTGGTCTGCGCCACGGGGCTCGCCGCCACCTACTACTACTTCGTCCGGACCACCACGGGCCAGTTCATCGACGAGTCCGCCCTCGTGGAGGCCGTGGAAATCCACGGGCCCGCGGGCAAGGTGACCACCCGGTTCCTGGACTGGCTGCCCACCATCTCCCTGGTGATGGCCGCCGTCGTCGTTCTGCTGGTGACGGTGATTCACCGCCGCTGGCGGGCCGCGGGCATTGCCGTTGCGGCGTGCGTGGCGGCGAACATCGCCACGCAGGTACTCAAGGATCTGCTGCCGTTGAGGCCGTACCGGGGCGTGGAGACACTGGAGCTGAATTCGCTGCCGTCCGGGCACACCACGCTGGCGGCGTCCGCGGCGGCGGCCGTGTTCCTGATGGCGTCCCCGCGGTGGCGTCCGCTGGCTGGCTTTGTCGGCGGCACGTTTGCGATCGCCTCGGGCATGTCCACCCTCGTGAACCAGTGGCACCGGCCGGCGGATGTGGTGGCAGCGTTCCTGGTGGTGGGCTGTTTCATGATTCCCGCCGGCTGGCTGATTCTCCGCAATGACGGCCACGAGTGGAACGTCTGGGACGGCTTCGGCGGGCACTGGGGTTCGGCGCGGCTGTGGATCGGGCTGCCCATGGTGCTGGGGCTGGCCTCGACTGCGGTATCCGTGTATTCGCTGATCATGATCGTTCCGGGCATCGGCCAGGAGGCCAGCACCACCAACTACTTCTGGGCGGGCATCTCGCTGATCGTGATCGCCGGGTACCTGGCCACCGTGGCCACGACGACCCTGTTCGCATACGCCGTCCGACGCCGGGACTAACCCAGTCGCTGACCTCACCGTCCCGCCTTCCCCCACCCAACTAGGTCGCACATAAGGGCGTTCTCAGCCCTCAGAACCCCCTCTGCTGCGACCTAGTTGGGTTGCCTCTGGCCAACGGGCACATCTATGCGGCCTAGGGCGCCGGGATGGGCAACCTTTACAAGCCCCGCCGGGAAGCCCACAATAAGTCGCACCACAGCCTCCACTGACTCAGCTGGGCGCTGTTACTAGACCCGCGAAAGCAGAGGTGCGCGGACATGAACGACCAAGCCGGGGCGGACAAGGCCCTGAAGGAAAAACACCGGGCCATGTGGGCGCAGGGCGACTACCCTGCCCTCGCCAGCGAGCTCGTCGCGGACCTGGGCGCCATCCTGGTGGAGGCCTGCAACATCAAACCGCGCCAGCGCGTCCTGGATGTCGGCGCGGGCGCCGGCAATGCTGCCATCCCCGCGGCCATGATGGGTGCCCGGGTGATAGCCAGCGATCTCACCCCGGAGATGTTCGACGCCGGCCGGCGGCAGGCTGCCGACCGCGGCGTTGAGCTCGAGTGGGTGGAGGCCGACGTCGAGAATCTCCCCTTTGCCGACGGCGAGTTCGACGTCGTCATGTCCTGCCTCGGTGCCATGTTCGCCCCGCACCACCAGGCGAGCGCCGGCGAATTAGTGCGTGTCTGCAAGCCGGGCGGGACCGTCGGCCTGCTGCACTGGACCCCGGAGGGCTTCATCGGGCAGATGTTCGCCGCTATGAAACCTTTCGCTCCCCCGCCCCCGCCCGGCGCGCAGCCGGCGCCGCTGTGGGGCAGCGAAGACCATGTCCGTGAGCTGTTCGGCGACCGGCTGGGCGAGATCCGGGCACAAAAGCGGACAGTCGCGATCACCAGCTTCCGCCAGCCCGAAGACTTCCTGCACTACTTCAAGTCGCACTACGGCCCCACCATCTCCGTGTACAAGTCCCTGTCCGGTGACGAGGAGAAAGCCAAGGCCCTGGACAACGCACTCACGGAACTTGCCGGCACCTACATTGAAGCCCACGGCGATACGACCGCGCAGATGGAATGGGAGTATCTCCTGCTCACGGCGAAGGCCAATGCCAAGCCGCAGGAAACCGGGCTGTGACGGACTCCCCCGCCTCGCGGCGTGCCCTTGAGGTGGCCTCCATCCCGTCCTTCCGGAGGATCTCCGAGCACCTGAACCATTCCACCTACGCCCACCGCAAGCACCTTTCCGGTATCTGCGATTTCACCTTGGGCAACCCACACCAGATGCCGCAGGAGGCCTACGTTGACGCCCTCCGGGACGCGCTCCACCCGCACGACGACCAGTGGTTCGCGTACAAGACCAACGAGGTGGATGCCCGGGAGGCGGCGGCGGATTCCCTGGGCCGGCTGCTCGACGTCCGGTTCGAACCCGAGGACGTGTACCTCACCACCGGAGGCTTCACCGCGATCGCCCTTGCGCTGAAGGCGGTTACCGATCCCGGCGACGAGGTCATCTACAGCCTGCCGCCCTGGTTCCTCTACGAGCCGCTCGCCGTCGAGGCCGGACTGGTCCCTGTCAAAGTCCGGATCGACCTCGAAACCTTCGACCTCGACCTTACGGCCATCGAAGCAGTTATCACGGAGCGGACCCGTGTGGTGATCATCAACTCGCCGAACAACCCGACCGGAAGGATTTACCCGCCCGAGCTCCTCCGCAAGCTGGCCACGCTCCTCGACGACGCGTCGGAGCGGATAGGCCGGCGGATCTATCTGGTGTCCGATGAGCCGTACAACAGGATCGTCTTCGACGGCACCCGCTTCCACAGCCCCGCGGAGTTCTATCCCTACACGCTCCTGGCCTACTCCTACGGCAAGACGCACCTGTCGCCGGGCGAGCGGATCGGGTACCTGGCGCTGCCGCCGAGCATGCCGGACCGCAAGGAGCTCGGCACCGCCGTCGAGGCCATGCAGCTGGCCATGGGCTGGATCTACCCCAACGCCGTCCTGCAGTACGCGCTGCCGCGGCTGGAGACGTTCACCATCGACGTCGGCCAACTGCAGCAGAAGCGGGACCGGCTTGTCCAGGAGCTAGGGGGCATGGGATACCGGCTCCGGCCGTCCGAGGGCACCTTTTACCTGTTCATCCAGTCCCCCATTCAAGATGACGAGGCCTTCACCGAGGCGCTGGGCCAGGAGGATGTCTTTGTGCTTCCTGGCACCCTGTTCGAGACACCGGGGTTTTTCCGGATTTCCCTCACGGCCAGCGAGGACATGGTGGAGCGCAGCCTGCCCCACTTCCGGGCGGCCATCGAACGGGCGGGGCAGGACCGGCCCGAGGACGCCGAAATCAAGCTGCCCACGGGCCTGATCCCCGTCATTCCCGCGAACCCCAGACTGTTGCCCTGACCGCGCCATCCCCCTTATTGGTGGCCTGAGTCAACTTTTCCCGGCCAGAGTCCCACCTTTTCCCAACCTCCGAGTGCCAGCGTGGCCGCGTGCCGCCCCTGACGAAGGCGGCAGGCGAATTGGGGTGAGGCGAGTGGCAGGCGCTACACATTTTTTCCGTTCCGGGGCTATGAGGTCCGGGGCTGAGGTCCGGGCTATGAGGTCCCGGCTCATGAGGTCCGGGCTATGAGCAGGATCCCCGGCCGGCACCGCGCCCGCCGCCGCCACCGGCTGGGCCAAGAGCCCACCCAGGCAGTCCCCTGGCCGGCGGAGCCCCGCGGCCGGCTCCTGATCATCTGCGCGGCAATGGTGCTGACCGCAATCACTGCCTACGGGTCAGCCCTGGCCCCGCCGCCGGTACCTTCACGGGCCGCCCCGGTGGCCGCGCCGGCGGCCGTGCCTTCGCCAGCCAAGACCGCGCCGCCGCAAACAACCAAGCCCGCCCCGCAGGCAGCGGCCCCGGCGCCATCTCCCAGCCGCGCAAAACAGCCCAGCCCAAAGGCAACGGCCCCCAAACGGGCGGCACCTAGCCCGCCCGCCGCCGTCGTCCGCCCTTCCCCGGCACCCGCCGCACCGGCACCAAAAGCGTCCCCCGCACTGCCACCCCAACCGGCGCCGCCGGCGGCACCCGCCGATGCAACTCTCGAGGAACAGCTCAACGCCATCATCGCGGTCAACAGCCGGTACCAGCTGGGCGTCGCCCTCGTTGACATGTCCGACGGCGTTGTCCGCCAGTTCGGCGTCCGGGAGAAGTTCGTGGCGGCCAGCACGGGCAAAATCCTTGCCGCGGCCGCGTACTACCACCTTGCCGAGGCGGGTGTCCTGTCCCTCACGGCGCCGATGGGCGGCCAGACCGCCGCCGTCCAGATCCGGCAGATGCTCCAGCAGAGCAACAACACGTCGTGGGCGCTGGTCCTGGGTGCCGTCAGCTACCAGGGGATCCATGATTACGCGGCATCGCTCGGCATTCCCTACGACAGAACCTTCAATACGCTGTCCCCCGCTGAGACAGCCAGGATTCTGGTCCTGCTCTACAACGGCCGCCTGCTCAGTCCGGCCCACACCGCCGAGCTGCTGTCCTACATGCAGAACACCAATTACGAGACACTGATCCCCGCTGCGGTGCCTCCGGAGGTCACTGTTTTCCATAAGTACGGGCTGCTCAACGGGAACCTGCACGACGCGAGCATCCTGGTCCAGGGTCAGCGCGCCTACGCCTTCGTGGTGTATTCCCTGGGCGCCAGCGTCGCGGATATCCCCGTGCAGACCGCCATCATCCGGCAACTCACCCAGGCGGTTGTGGAACAGGTGTTCTGACGGACGACGGCGGGTCCCCGGCAGAGGCTTTTGAGTACGGTCCGGCGGGTCCCGGCAGAGTTGCGGGCTTGCGGGCCGGCGGCCCCTCCCCGGCGGCCCGTCAGGGCGGCCCGGCTAAAGGCTTGGGGGTTGCCGGCCCGGCATGTCAGGGGGGTGCAATGCCGGGCCGGCCAGCTGGCTAAACGACCACTCGCGGCTGTGGCGTCGGACCAGATGGAAAGATCGTGCCAGCGGTACCTAGGAAAATCCCGTTTAACCTTGGGGAACCCGGACCCCCAACCCAGCAGGGGCCGCATGCCGCCGCGCACTAGCGACGCGCCTTCCGATTGGGGGGACCCTGCCTTCTCTGCACTCCAAGGTTCACCAGCAAATCCACCATGGAGTGCCGGAACAATACCGGCAGACGGCATTCCCCTTCACACCGGGATTTGCCGGCAACGCCGCCGGTCTCATCGCGTGCCGGAAGGGCCCGCGGGGCGGCGCAGGTGGAAGGTAAATAAGATGATGAGCCCGGACCCATATTCACCCGGTGACAACCACTGGCAGTCCCCCACGCCGGAGAGCCTGCCTGCCCGGCACGCCGCCGGAGGCCCCGCCGCAGTCCCCGACACGCCACGGGCGGGCCAACGGGCAGCCCAGCGCACTCCCCAGGGCGGAATACTGCAGCGCCAGCTGATGCGGCTCATCGGCGAAATCCTTGGCGACGAGGGCCTGAACTCGGAGATCCGGCTGTCGCTGCTCAGGCACATCTCTGAACATCCCGGACACCCCGAACAGGCAATGCTGGCGCATTTGCACGAGATCCAAGAGCGAGGCTGAACCCTGCCGGTTCGCGGACTTCCGCCTACACGCAATTTTTCCGATGCCCCTGGAGTGGACCATGAAAACCAGAGCAGCCCTCGCGCTATTGGCCGGGTTCCTCGTGACCGGATCCGCCGCCCTCGCCGTCAATACCCAGGCACTGAACAGCCCGCCGGCGGGCACCGGCAAGGCGAACAGCGTCCTCCTGCCGAATAACGCCAGCAGAACTCCGGCCCCGGCCGCCGTCGTCAGCGTGAAAGTGACGCCGGACGGGACGTCCGTGGACGGCAGCGGCCAGCTGCCGACGCCGTCGCCCAAACCTGGTGACGACGGCGACGACAAAGGCGGCCTGCGCACCAACCCGGAACCGGGCGATGACCATGGCGGACAGCGCAAGGCGTCCGAACCGGGTGATGACAGCGGCGGCCACGGTTCGAACGACTAAGACGCAATCCTCACCGGGGCGAAGCGGCCGCCAGGGTCGCGTACCCGGCGATGCGGACCAGGCAGCCGGTCAGGATCGCGCGGCGGGCGCCCCACCGGTCGGCCAGCAGCCCGCCGAACAGGAACATCCCCTGCTGGCTGAAGGTGCGGGCGCCAAGAACAAGCCCGACGGCGGCGGCGTCCAGTCCGTAATCCCCGCCCATGGCGCCGGCCAGGAAGGGAATCACCGCGTAGAAGCCCAAATTGAACACCAGCTGGGTGCCGAGCAGGATGCGGGTTTCAGGCAGGTACGCCATGGGTCAGGTGGGTCCTTATGGGTCCGGGCTGGTGACGAGTTCGAGGAGACGGGAAGTCCCTGGCCTGCTGGCCCCCCGGTGGGCACAGGCCGCCAGGTCACTGCAGGCCACCGGGGCAGCGCAAGCCGTCGGGTGGGCGCGGGCCGCCGACACCAGCTCCTTGCTGTGCCGGTGCTGGGGGTTGGCGAAGAACTCGGCAGTGCCGGCCAGCTCCACCAAGGCGCCCTGGTACAGCACCGCCACCCTGTGGCTCATGTACCGGATGACGTTCATGTCGTGGGAGATCATGATCAGCGAAAGCCGGCGGTCCCGGTGCAGGCGCAGCAGCAGGTCCAGGACCTTCCGCTGCGTCACGGCGTCCAGCGCCGACGTTGCCTCGTCGCAGATCAGCACCGCCGGGTCCAGCAGCAGCGCCCGGGCGATCGTCAGCCGCTGCAGCTGGCCCCCTGAACACTGGCTCGGGTACCTGTCCAGCATGCCGGGTTCCAGCTCAACATCCCGGACGGCCTGGTGGATGCGCTCCCGGCGCTCATCAGCCGTGCACGTCCGCTGCCGCAGCAGGGGGGCTTCCAGGCTGGCGAACAGTTTCATCCGGGGATCGAAGGCGTCGTGCGGTTCCTGGAAGACGAGCTGCACCTCGGTGCCGGGGACGCCGGAACCGGCGGCGCCGCCGTCGTTCCTGCCGTCCGCCATAGGCAACGTCCGGGCGATGCTGCCCCTGTCCGGGGCCTCGACGTCCACCAGCAGCCGGGCGAGCGTGCTCTTCCCGGAGCCGGACTGGCCCAGGACGCCGAGGATCTCGCCTTCCCGAAGGCTCAGCGAGACGTTGTCCAGGGCCGGGCGGGCGCCGCGCCCTTTGGCGAACCGCTTGGTGACACCGTGCAGCGCCAGGATGTCGCGGGACGGTCCGGGCTCCCCCGCCGCCGCAATACGGCGGCGGGTGAGGGCGCACGCCTCCAGAAGCTCCCTGGCGCATGCGGTCCGGGGCGCGCCGAGGACAGTCTTGGCCGGGCCTTCCTCCTGGACGCGGCCGGCATCCATCACCACCACCCGGTCAGCGAACGCGGAGACGGTGGCGAGGTCGTGGGTGATGTACAGGACGCCGAGGCCGTGCCGGCGCCGCTGGTTGTCGATCAGTTCCAGGATCTGCCGCTCCAGCACCTTGTCCAGTGCGGACGTCGGCTCGTCGGCGAGCAGCAGCTCCGGCTGTCCGGCCATTGCCACGGCCAGCATGGCGCGCTGCGCCATGCCGCCGGACAGCTGGTGCGGATACGCCCGGGCAATCCGCGCGGGATCGTCGAATCCTGCGTCTGCCAGCAGCCCCAGCGCCTGCGCCTTCCCCTGGCGTCCGCGCAGCCCGCGGTGCAGCTTCAGCGGTTCGGCCAGGTGGCTGCCAATGGTCATGCGGGGGTTGAACATCCGCTTGGGCTGCTGGTACAGCATCCCGATCCGGCCGCCGCGCAGACGGTTGAGCTCCGCGCCGCTGGCCCGCAGCAGGTCCGTCCCGCCCAGGCTGATGGACCCCGACCCGGCCTGGATCTGCGGGGGCAGCAGTCCCAGGACGGACAGCGCGGTCATCGTCTTGCCGCTTCCGGATGCCCCCACCAGGGCGACGAACTCCCCCGGAGCCACGGAAAGGCCGACGCCGGAAAGCACCGGGCGGGAAGCCGGCGCCCGGACGCTGAGGTACAGGTCCTCGATGAGCAGGCCCTCAGGCATGGGTCACCTCCGGTGCAGGGGCGGTGGCCAGCAGCAGCCGGCTGCTGGACATGCGCGCCAGATGCTGGCCGATGAGAGTGACGCACAGCGCCACAGTGAAGATCACCAGGCCGGGCGCGAGGATGGTCATCGGCGACCTCACGGCGTAGGGCTGGGCGGCGGCGAGCATGGAGCCCCAGTCGGACTGCGGGGGCTGCACCCCCAGGCCCAGGTAGGACAGGGCTCCGACGCTGATCAGGAACTGCCCGAACCGGAGCGTGGCCTGCCCCAGCAGCGGCCCGGCCAGGTGCGGCAGGATGTGCCGCCGCACAGTGAACCACGGCGAGCAGCCCAGCACACGGGCCGCCTCGATGAAGCCGCGGGCGGAGACGTCGTAGGCCAGCGCCCGGGCAAGCCGCGCGAAGGGCGTCCAGCCCGTGACTGTCAGGGCCAGCAGCAGGGCGGGATACCCCGCTCCCAGCGCGGCGACCAGGAACAGCGCCACCACCATTTCCGGCATGGCCAGGAGGATGTCGTTGGTGCGGGTGAAGAACTCGTCCAGCCAGCCCCGCCGCCGGGCGCTGAGCACGCCGATCGCCGTGCCGATGACCGCGGTGAGCACCGTGGCGAGGGCGGCGATGGTCAGGGAGAAGCGCCCGCCGTCGAGCAGCCGGCTCAGGGTGTCGCGGCCCAGGTGGTCGGTGCCCAGCCAGTGGGTTGCGGTGGGCGCGGACAGCCGGGAGGCAAGGTCCTGCTCCGCCGGCGGATAGGGCGCGATCCAGCCGGCCAGGGCCACGGACAGCACCACGACGGCCAGGACGCAGGCGGCAAGCCGGATGTGCAGGGGAAGTTTACGCATGGCGCAGCCTGACCTGGGGGTTGAGGAGTCCGTGGACCAGGTCCGCCGCCGTGGTCAGCAGGACAGCCAGCCCCACGACCACCACCACGGCCCCCTGCGCCAGCGGAATGTCACTGTTCAGGACGCCGTCGAACAGCAGCCGCCCCATGCCGGGGATCGCGAAGATGACCTCGATGATGACCGATCCGCCCAGCAGGCCTGCGAACCAGACGGCCGCCAGGGTGGTGAGGGGCAGCAGGCCGTTGGGGATCACGTGCTTCCGGACTGTATGGAAGTAGCTCAGTCCCCTGCCCCGCGCGGCGGTGACATGCTCGGCTCCCAGCGCGTCCAGCATTCCTTCGCGCACGGCGGACGTGAAGTGGCTCGCCGGACGCAGGGCGAGGACCGCCACGGGCAGCACTGCCGACGTCGGGCCTTCCCACCCGGCCGACGGCAGAACGGACAGTTCGAGCGCGAAGACCAGCACGAGCATCGGCGCCAGCCAGTATTCCGGCATGGCGATGAACGCCTGGGAGACGGCGGTGATGGCCTTGTCGGCCGCCCGGCCCTCGTTCAGGGCTGCGGCGATGCCGAGGATCACCGCTATCAACGCGGCCACCGCGAGCGTCATGACCACCAGGCTGAGCGTGACCCAGAGGGCGGGCAGCACCTGGTCCACCACGGGCGTGCGGCTCGTGTAGGACAGGCCCATGTCGCCGCTGGCGAAGCGCCCCAGCCAGCGCAGGTACTGCGTCCACAGGGGATCCTGGAGTCCCAGCTGGGCGCTTAATGCCTGGACGGCTGAGTCATCGATCGCGTCGCCGGCCACCCGCGAGCGGATGATCTTGCGCACCGGGTCGCCCGGGGTGACGTACGGGATGAGGAACACCACGAAAGATGCCAGAAGAACGGCGACCACCAGGGCCGCCGTTCTCCTGGCGAGGAACAGCATCATGCCTGACCCAGCGCTTTGGGTCCTCTACAGCGGAGCGTCACGATCCGGACTTGGCCGTTTCGGCCCGGAGCACGTAGCGCGCCAGCGGGTCCTGGACGTGCCCCTGCAGGTCGGTGCGGACGGCGTCGATGGCCTGCTCATTGACCAGCCACACGTTCACGGCCTGGTCCTGCAGAATCTTGCCGGCTTCGGCATACAGCTTGTAGCGCGCCTCGGCGTCGGCCGTCGTGGCTGCCTGCGCGATCTTCTTGTCGTACTCAGCGTTGCAGAAGTGGCTGAGGTTGTAGGTGCCGTCGCAGGTGTAGTCAGCGGTGAGGAAGCCAATGGGGTCGGCGATGTCGATCAGGCGGTTGCGCTGGCTCAGCACCATGTCGTAGTTGCCGGACAGCAGGTCCGGTTCGACGGCGGCGTATTCCTTGGTCTGGATCTTCACCGGGACGCCCACCGCCTTCAGGTTCTCCTGGATGACGGTGGCAACGTCGGCGAACTCGGCGCGCTCCACGATCGCGATGATCTCCAGGGGCCGGTCGGCGGTGTAGCCGGCAGAGGCGAGCAGCTTCTTGGCTGCGTCAAGGTCCTGCTTCGGCGCCTGTGCACCCTCGATGGCCCAGGGCTCCGACGGCGCGAAGGGCCCGGTGGCCGGGATCGCGGCGCCCTCGTAGACGCTGGCTGCGAGCGCATCCAGATCGAGAGCCGAGCGGACCGCCTTGCGGAAGTCGACGTCGTCGAACGGGGCCTTGCCGTTGTTCATGTACAGCGTGGCGGTCCGCGGCGAATCCGCCTTCAGGACCTTCACCTTGGAGTCCGACTCCAGCGCGGCCAGGCCGGAGACCGGGATGGACAGGGACGCGTCCGCCTCGCCGGTCTGGACCTGGGCGGTGCGGGTGGCGCCGTCGGTGATGAACCGGATCTCGGCGCCGGCGAGCTTCACCTGACCGCCCCAGTAATCCTCGTTGCGGTCCAGGGTCAGGGACTGCTTCGGTTTCTCGGACACCGGCGTGAACGGGCCGGTGCAGTGGCCGAAGGGATCGACGGTTTGGCCCTTGAACGCGGCCGGCGACAGCACGCCGGTGTTCACGCTCGCGAGCCGGTAGGGCACCAGCGGGCTCTCGGTCGGGGTGGTCACGCGGACCGTGTGGTCGTCGATGGCCTTGACCGCCTTGACCACCTTCGGGCTGAAGGCGCGGGCGGGAACCTTGGCGTCAAGGACGTTCTGCAGCGAGGTCACCACCGCTTTGGCGTCGAGCGCGGCGCCGTCCTGGAACTTGACGCCCTCGCGGATGGTGAAGTCCCACTCGAGGTCGGAGACCTGCTTCCACTCCGTGGCGAGCGACGGCACGATCTTCCCCTGGGTCTCGTCGTAGCGCGTCAGGGTCTCGAGGCATCCGGACAGGGACAGGATGTAGGCGGCGTCGCTCTCCAGAGCCCAGTCCGCCACGGGTGCCCGGAAGTTGTCCACGACGATCCGCTGGTCAAGGTCGGCCGCCTGGCTGGATTTGCCGGCTTCGCCGCTGAAGCCGCAGGCGGACAGGGATAGAAGCGCCACGAGTCCCACGGACACGGACAGCGGGAATGAAGAGCGCAACGGTAAACCACCTAGATATGAAAGCCTGCACACGCGGCAGGCGGAAAGCGTATGGCCGAAATGGGCCATGCTGAGTGTAGGCTAACCTAACTTCATCGTCCAAAGCGGCGGTGTGAGGCCAACGTCATATTCCATGGGAAGCCGCCGGTTGAGCCTGTCGAAACCAAGGATTCGCTCCCCACCAGCGGAAGCACCGGTCAGTAGTTGCGGCGGTGCCTGAGCCTGGGGAGTACGACGGCGAACACACCTGCCGCTGCGAACCCCACTACCCCGGTGGCTGTCACGCCGGCGCCGAGGGAGGCCGCGGCCGTCACCGCGGAGAGAAGCACGGGGCCGCCGGTGGTGCCGGCGTCGGCCATGAACCGCCAGAGACCCAGGAACTGCCCGCGGCCGCGATCGGGCGAGAAGTCGGCACCGAGCGTCATCACCAGGCCGGAGCTGATCCCGTTGCCGAAGCCGATCAGCAGGGCAACGAGCAGCAGGCTGGTGAACCCGCCGGTCAGCGGGATCAGCACCAGCGCCACACCCATGATCAGCGTGGACGGGATGGCCACCCACTGCCGCCCGCGCCGGTCCATCACCTTGCCCGCCGGATAGAAGACCAGCATGTCGATCGCGCCGGAGAGCCCGTAGACCAGCGAAGCACGCGTCGGGTCGAGGCCCAGATGGTCGGCCCACAGAGGGATCACCACCTGGCGGGAGGCACGGAGGGCGCTCAGCAGCAGAATGGCGATTCCGGCAGTCAGGAAAACGCCAGCGTGCGAGACGGCCACGCCGCGCAAGGTGGGCTCCGCACCGGTCTTGGCGGAGGACCCGTCCACAGCCACCAGGTCGGGGACGGTAATGGCGAGCACGGCGGCAGCGGCCATGCCGGCCACGCCCACCCAGTACGCGCCGCTGATGCCGACGAAAGCGATGGCGGCGGCACCGATGAACGGACCGATGAACGTGCCGATGCGGTTCACGCCGCCCAGCGTGGACAGGGCGCGGGCGCGGAATTCCACCGGCACGGCCTCGGTGAGGTACTTCTGCCGGGCCAGGCTGAAGACGGCCGCGGACATCCCGACGACGGCCATCGCCACCGCGAGCAGCCAGAGTCCGTTCCCAATCACCAGGGACACCCCGGCGGCCAGCAGTGCCAGCGCCCCGGCGGCGGCCGCGCCCACGATGGACCAACGTTCGCCGAACTTCAGGGTAATCATGGAGGCCGGCAGGTTGAAGAACCACGAGCCCAGGCCGATGAGCGTGACGATCAAAGCGGCCACGGCAACGGACGCGCCCAGTTCACGGGCGGACAGTGCCACCACCGGCAGGATCGCGCCCTGGCCGGTGCTGAACAGGAGCGCCGGGCCGAAGGCCGGAACAGCAATCCCGCGGAGGCTGAACGGCGGCGGGCTGTCGGGCGGAATCATCCCCCTTATCGTAGGCGCGGCCCCGGCCGGCACCCCGGAAACGCGGGCTCCACGAGGCCAGAATCACAAACAACTTGATTTACAGCGTCACGGGTTTGCACCAGAGCTTGGCGAAACTAATAAGTGTGCTTAGCCTTGAGTGAGGGCGAGGCGCGCGGACCCCAACTGGACATCGAGTATGGTTCGGAAAACTGAACAGCCGCAGGAGTGATCATGGAAGTCTGGCCGGGCAGCGCGTATCCACTGGGTGCGACCTTTGACGGGATGGGGACAAACTTCGCCCTCTTCAGCGAGGCGGCCACCGCCGTCGAGCTGTGTTTGATAGCCGGCGACGGCACCGAAACGCGCGTGGAGCTCCTCGAGGCGGACGGCTATGTGTGGCACTGCTACCTGCCGCAGATCCAGCCCGGGCAGAAGTACGGCTACCGGATCCACGGCCCCTACGACCCCGCCAAGGGCCAGCGCTGCAATCCCAACAAGCTCCTTTTGGACCCCTATGCCAAGGCCGTCGCCGGGCAGGTGCACTGGCACCCGGCCATGTTCTCCTACAATTTCGGCGACCCCTCGTCCCGCAACAACCAGGATTCGGCGCCGCACACCATGCTGGGCGTGGTGATCAACCCGTTCTTCGACTGGGCCGGGGACCGGCCGCCCCGGATCCCCTACCACCGCTCCGTCATCTACGAGGCACACGTCAAGGGGCTCACGGAGCTGCACCCCGAGGTGCCCAAGGAGCAGCGCGGCACCTTTGCCGGCGTCGCCCATCCCGCCGTCATTGCGCACCTGCAGCGGCTGGGCATCACGGCCATCGAGCTGATGCCGGTGCACCAGTTCGTCAATGACGGGACGCTGCAGGAGAAGGGCCTGAGCAACTACTGGGGCTACAACACCATCGGCTTCTTTGCGCCGCAGAACACCTACAGCTCGATCGGCCAGATGGGCCAGCAGGTCCAGGATTTCAAGGCGATGGTCCGCTCACTGCACCGTGCGGGGATCGAGGTGATTCTCGACGTCGTCTATAACCACACGGCGGAAGGGAACCATCTGGGCCCCACCATGAGCTTCAAGGGGATCGACAACGCCGCGTATTACCGCCTGCTGGAGGGCGACAAGCAGTACTACGTCGACTACACGGGCACCGGAAATACCCTGAACGTGCGGCATCCGCACTCCCTGCAGCTGCTGATGGATTCGCTGCGGTACTGGGTCACCGAGATGCACGTGGACGGGTTCCGCTTTGACCTCGCCGCCGCGCTGGCCAGGGAATTTTACGACGTCGACCGGCTCTCCACGTTCTTCGAACTGGTGCAGCAGGACCCGATCGTGTCGCAGGTGAAGCTGATCGCCGAGCCGTGGGACGTCGGGCCCGGCGGGTACCAGGTGGGCAACTTCCCGCCGCAGTGGACCGAATGGAACGGCAAGTACCGCGACACCGTACGCGATTTCTGGCGCGGCGAGCCGGCCACGCTGGGCGAGTTCGCGTCGCGGCTGACCGGGTCCGCCGACCTGTACGAGCGGTCGGGGCGGCGCCCGGTGGCATCGATCAACTTCGTCACCGCACACGACGGCTTCACACTGCGCGACCTGGTCTCGTACAACGAGAAGCACAATGAGGCCAACGGAGAAGGCAACCGCGACGGCGAATCCCACAACCGCTCGTGGAACTGCGGCGTGGAGGGGCCGACGACGGATCCGAAGGTGCTGGCGCTCCGGGCACGGCAGCAGCGGAACTTCATCGCCACCATGCTGCTGTCGCAGGGCGTGCCGATGATCCTGCACGGCGACGAGCTCGGCCGCACCCAGCAGGGCAACAACAACGTCTACTGCCAGGATTCCAGGCTCAGCTGGGTCAACTGGGACGCCGTCGACATGCCGCTCATGGAATTCACGGCCGCCGTGAACCGGCTGCGCGCCAAGCACCCCACCTTCCGGCGCAGCACCTTCTTCGACGGCAGGCCGGTGCGGCGCGGCAAGGGCGAGAAGCTGCCGGACATCGTGTGGCTGAACGAGGACGGCATGGAGATGCTCCCCGAGGACTGGGGCCGCGGCTTCGGCCGGACCATCGGGGTGTTCCTCAACGGTGACGGCATCCAGGGCCGGGACGACCGCGGCCGCCGCATCACGGACGTGAACTTCCTGCTGTACTTCAACGCCCACGACGACGACATCAAATTCACGCTCCCGGCCGGTGAGTTTGCCGAGGCCTGGGACATGGTGATCAACACCTCCGGGACCGGAGTGGAACGCGGACCCATCGACGCCGGCTCGGTGCTGAAGGTGGCCGCGAAGTCCATGGCGGTGCTCCGCGCCCGCGACCTGACGCAGCCCGAACCCAACCTCTCCGTGGCGCCCGGCCTCCAATCCCCCGGCCCCGCCTAAACCCCTCCCCACGTCCCGTCGCCTCAACCCCAAACCCTTCCTCACCTCCCGCCGCCTCAACCCCAACCCCTCCTCACCTCCCGCCGCCTCTTTTCAAACCCTTCCTCACCTCCCGCCGCCTCACCCCCAACCCCTCCTCACCTCCCGCCGCCTCTTTTCAAACCCTTCCTCACCTCCCGCCGCCTCTTTTCAAACCCTTCCTCACCTCCCGTCGCCCGACCGGCTCGCGGCCAAAGCAGGTCACGCGGAAATCACCCGGCCGAAACCACCCGGCAATGTGGCAGCCCCATCCTGAAAGAGCGCCAACGGCGCATCATGATCGAAGCAACAACGGCGTCAGGATGGAGCCCTTCATGCACGATTCAGCCGCGACCGACGGCGCGGCCGGTCGCATCATCGACTGCCGCAACCTCTCCCCCGGCGACATAATTGAGGCGCGCTACAACGGCCAGCTTTACTACGTCGGAACGGTGACGGAAACCGTGCCGGTCCTTGGCATGTTCTGGATTCTCGAGTCCGGGACCGGGACCGGGAAGCTCCTTGATCCGCTGGCCCTGCACGTGGTCCGGCGGACGGCCGGCGGCCCGAATGCCATAGCAGGTCAGTGACGTTTGCCACGACCGCCATCGATATGTATTTTTACTGTCACAGCAATCTTCCGGGCGGCATTCAGGTAAAACTGAGGTCTCGCCGTCGTACTCCGGATGATTTGCAGTACGAGCGTCTCTCCTGCCTAGCCCGCCAGAAACTTCGGACAACAGCGATGAGCCGCCATTGAACCGCCGGGGCTGTCCCGGCGGCCACTTCATGTTTGGGGACGCACACACCATGACCGTATCCAAATGGGTCGCCGCCGGTTCGTCAGCAGCCGTGTTCGCCGGTGGGCTCTTCCTCGGAGCCCCCACAGCCTCCGCAGCACCGGGCGACCCCGCCTGTGTGCAGGCCTCCGCCCAGTTTGAGGCTACCCTCTCTGCGGCTGGCATCACCGAAGCCTCAATTGCCGATCTCGAGTCCAAGGCCGCAATCGCGGCGGACGCCGAGGCGAGCTATCTCGCGATGGTCGAAGCTGCCGAGGCAGTCCCCGCCGCCGAACTCGCGACGGCACAGGCAGCGCTGGACGACGCCATCGCAGCGACCGCTGCCGCCGAGGCTGCGCAGGAAGAGGCCGAGGAATCGGGCGATCCGGCCGCCATAACTGCCGCCCAGGACGCCACGGCAGCGGCCGAGGAGGCCGAGGACGCAGCCCGGCAGGCCGTGACGGACCTGACCGCGGCGTACGACGCAGCCATCAACACGCCGGAGATCGTCGCAGCCCAGGACGCCTTCAACGCGGCGGCGGCCGACTTCGACGCAGCGCTGGCCGCCGTGTCGCTCGATGAAGCTTCCGCCGCCGACCTCGCGGGCCTCTTCGAGGCCTTCCTCGCAGCCTGCAACCCGGACTCCACCGGCGTTGATCCGGTGACGCCGCCGGTGTCGGCACCGGTCACTGCGCCGGGAAGCACGACGCCGGCCGTTGCCAATGCGGTCAACGTGACTCCCGCCGGGGCCGGCACCGCGTTGGCCGCCACGAACAAGGGCCTCAACGTGCAGACCGCGGCAGAAGCCGAGCCGGGAGTCCACCCCGGACTGGCCCTCCTCGCAGGGCTGCTGGCGGCGGGCATCGCCGTGCCCGCAGCCGTCGCCGTGAGGATGCGCCGCCTGGAGCGCAGCCGCAACTAGGCAGTTCACCTTGGAACCGCAGACGACGACCAGCCGGCGCCAGCCCGTCCGCCGGCGCTGGCTTGCCGTGCCCGCAATTGCTGCGGCGGGTTTGGCGGCCGCTCTCTTCCTGGCGCCGTCGAACGCTGTTCCCCCAAGTGGCGGCAGCACCGTCGTCGTACCTTCAGCGACTCCTTCAGTGGCGGGTTCCCCGAGTGCCGCGCCCGTTGCCCGCAAGGCGAAGCGGCCGCAGGCGGCCGCGCCGACGTTGGTGTCGATCGACGCCGTCGACCTGGACGTGCGGGTCCTGCCGCTGACGCCGAGTGCAGACGAGCTGGCTTCGGAATCGCTCGTGCCGCCGCTGACTCTCGACGCCTACTGGCTGACCAGCTACGGCGTCCCGGGTGCGGGATCGACCAATACGACGTACATCGTGGGGCACAGCTGGGACGGCCGGGATGCTCCGTTTAACAGGCTCAGCGACAAGTCGCTCGTGGGCAAGGCGGTCACGGTCACTACTGCGAAGGGCACGCTGAAGTACGTGGTGGATTCGGTGACGACGCACGACAAGAACACCCTCAAGGACAGCGACATCTGGAACGTCGTGCCCAACCGCGTGGTGCTGATCAGCTGCTACACGGAGGACCCGTGGGGCAAGAACGTGGTGGTCACGGCCTCCCCCGCTCCGTAGCAACGCTTCCTCAGCTTTCGTCGCCTGACGCCCGACGCTCCCTCAGCTTTCGTCGCCTGTTTCCGGACGCTTCCTCAGCTCAAAGCAGGCTTGATCCAATCTTGATGGAATCCTGTGCGGATCTTAGGCGTGAGGACGCAGGCAAGTGAGAGCGCCGTGACAGTATGTATCCGGTTGGAAAAATCAGACAAATAATTCCTGGGGGGAACTATGTCCACGACCGAAATCACGCCTGCATTGACCTCGCCTTCTGATCGCAGTTCGAAGCATAGGAAGGCCAAAGCGATTCTTGCTGGCGGCCTTGTGCTTGGCATCGGTGCCGCAGTAACGCTCGCCGCCTGGAACGACTCCGAGTTCATCTTTGGGGAATTTGGCGGGGGCCATTTCCAGATGTTAGGCAGCGCAGCTGTGAACGAAGCGCCTGCAAATCACGATGTCGCAGATTCGGGCGCCCAATTGAGCTTCCAAATCAACGCCGGCAACCTAACGCGAAGTCAGACGGTCGCTGCGACCTACGCTGTCCAGCTTGACGCGGCCACTGACTACGCAGCAACAGTCAAGGTCAATTCCGCTGCGGGTTCGGGCGACGCCGAGAGCAGCCTCAAGTACGGCATTTTCACAGTTGATGGCTGGACTGACTGCACGCCCGCTGCCACGGCAGCGTCCACGTCGGGAACTCAGATTGTTCCAGCAGGAACGAACCTCGATTCAGTGGCCAACGCGGTAGCGTTCGATTTGGCTAAATCCTCCAACGGTACAGACCCCGGGTCACCCGTCTACCTGTGCTTTCAGGTGACGGCAGATAGCACCCTGGTACAGGACAAGGCTGCCGTGGCAACGTGGGAGCTGCTTGCGGAGTCGAAAGCCTCTTAAGACGCCATGCGCAAACACGTGAAACCACTGCGGCACCGCACTTTCACCCGTGTACGCGCGGTCCTGGCTGGCGCCCTCGTCCTTGGCGTGGGCGCCAGCGTGACACTCGCTTCTTGGTCGGACTCCGAGTACGCAGCCGGCCAGTTCACAGCCAGCACGTTCCGTCTGGAATCCAGCACCGAAACCATCGCTTGGCGTGACAGCACATCGACTGGCGCCTCCCTGGTGGTGAACGCGACTGGCTTGTCACCTGAAGCGTCGAAGTTCGCGTGGCTGAAGATCCGTACGACGGCGGCTTCAACCGTCGGCGGAAAAGTCACCCTGACAAGGTCGACGCCCGATGGTGACTTGTCGCCAGCGCTGGAGTACCGCGCGGTTCTGACGGACGCGGCATGCGATTCGAGCGCCTTCTCCAGCGCGGCGGCCTACATAGCTGGGTCCTCATCGACATACCTCCCGGCAGCGTCAGTGCAGGGCACGCCTGTCGCAGTGCCGGTTGGCGCGCCCTTGGGCGAGTTGCATTACTGCTTCGACGTCCGAATCAAAGCCGGCGCCGACAACAGTTATCAGGGCAAGGGCGCAACAGTCACGTGGCTGTTTACAGGAACCTCGGACTAGGCCGCCGAAGGAGGAACAGGACATGAGTCGAAAGACGGGCGGCCGCGTAGGCAACGCCCTCCTCAACATCGCTGCCCTCGGCGGCACTGTCTGCATCATTCTGGTGATCCTTGCGTTCTTCTTCCAGATCACCCTGATCATGTTCAAGACCGGTTCAATGAGCCCGACGATACCTGCCGGTTCACTCGCCGTCGTGCAGAAAATCCCGGCGTCCGAGGTCCGCGTGGGCGACGTCGTCACCGTGGACCGGGCATCGGCACTGCCCGTGACGCACCGGGTTAAATCTGTTTCGCCGGCTGAAGGCGGCGCGGCCAAAATCACGATGCGCGGCGACGCCAATCCAACGGACGATCCCTTGCCCTACGAAGTCCAGACAGTGCGGATCGTTCTCTGGTCTGTGCCGGAGCTCGCGTACACCGTGAATGCTGCCAACAACCCCCTGGTGCTTGGCGGCCTTACCGTCGTAATGGCCGTCGTGGTGACGTGGGCTTTCTGGCCACGGGAGGAGCCACGCCGTCGTCGAAATGAAAGCGACCACCTGGAAGTGGCGCCGTGAAGCGGAAACGCCTCGCCGTCGTCGGACTGCTCACCGTAGGGGCGGCACTAGTGGTGGCTCCGCCAGAGCCGACGACGGCGGCCTGGACGCTGCCGCAGGGTGCACGAGGGACGTTCACGGCCGGGACAGTCATGCCGCCGACGTCACTCACCTGCAGCGGAGGTCTTTTCAAGAACGCTACATTTTCATGGGGAGCGCCGACGGAGGGACTGCTGCCCGTCAGCGGTTATGAATGGACTCTCACGCCGCAGGGCGGCTCGCCCTCCGGCCCGAATACAACAACGGACACTAGTGCGCCCATGCCTCCCGAGATCCTCAACGCCGGCACGAGTACGTTTTCTCTGGTCGCGGTAGGACCTGGCGGCTGGAAATCAGCAGCGGTACAGCAGACCATCTACCGGCTCGCAGCAGTTGGCCTCCCCGTGTATTCGAGCTGCACAACATGACCGGTGAACCAACCCTGCCAGGCCCGGACCGCGCCAGCGACCCAGACCGCGAGCCCCTTACCCGCAAACAGAAGGCATTGCTCTTCCTGAACTCCCGCCGTCGCAGGTTCTGGGCTGGGCTCACATTCTTTGTCGTGTGGCTACTGCTCCAGATCCTCTTTGACAGATCGGAGAATTTGCCGCTCAACCTGCTTCCCAACCTCTTCCTGTACGCAGGCGGGGCGCTCCTTGTGGTCCTCTGGACGAACGGCTCCGTCCTGAACCAGCCGGCCCCTCTCCCCATGGGCATCATGCGCGGCACTGCCACAAGCCGCTTCATGAACGACGAGACTTGGGAGACAGACTTGTCTCTCGCCCAAGCCCAGGAGGCTTTGGTCCGGCTCTTTCAACAGCCCGGCGCCGAGGCGCGCCTCATCGGCAGGACCGTTTGGGTGCAGCTCGGCAAGGACTGGCACGCCGAGGAGTGGTGGCACAGTGATGCCGCCCCGCACATGAAACGCAGAGCGCCGGTCCACTTCTTCCTCAGCGCCACGGACTCGCGGACAGCCATCACTGCCTTCAGCAAGGACCGTCGGCTGGCCGGGATGCACGACGTCGTCCGCCTCTCGGACGAGATGAGCGCCACCGCCGTCAAGCTGGCCAGGAACGCCACCGAAAGCCGGGACGGCCGTTAGTGCTACGAGGGCAGTGACGGTGCTTTTGAGCAGCACAGGTTTCTCCTTCAGTGCGGTTGGGGACGCGGCCGCGCCTTCCCGGATTGGGAACGTCCGACGGCGTGCCCCACCACCCTGCCTGCCGGCAGCTCACGCTTGCCCACCGTCGCCTGACGCGCCGGTGAGCAGGACATGTCATGCGCCGCCGGTTGAGCGTGGCGAAAACTGGAGTGCCGCGACCCTTGATCTCGACAGGCTCGATCAGCGGTGAGGACGCGTCCGGACAAACCCGACGAAACGTGAGGAAGCGTCCGGACAAACCCGACGAAACGTGAGGAAGCGTCCGGACAAACCCGACGAAACGTGAGGAAGCGTCCGGACAAACCCGACGAAACGTGAGGACGCGTCCGGAGAAACCCGACGAGAGGTGAGGGAGGGTCTCGGGTCAGCCGACGTGGATACCGGGGCGGCGGGCGGGGTCGGGCTCGTTTTCGCGGATGATCTCGCGGACCACGGGGGCGGTGTCGCCGCGGCCCAGGAGCAGGTAGCGCATCAGGTGGGCCAGCGGGTTGCCCTCGGCCCACTCGAAGTACGCGTGCGGCCGGACTCCGGTGGCATCGCGCAGGGCAAGCAGAATGGCCGCGATCGCGTTGGGCGCGGCGGGGCTGTCGGTGCGAAGGACGCGGTGCCCGTCCACCTCCACGCCCCGCACCGTGAGCACGTCACTGAACCCGGAGGGGTCCGTGACGTCGATCTCCAGGAACATCACGTCGGCCGTGCCAGGAACGGGGTTGTTCTCCCGCTGCGCGGCTTCCTTCTCTGCGTACTCGGCGGCGTCCCGGGCCTGAGGGCGGTTGGCGATCAGGTTTATCCGCCCGTCGTAGTCAATCGTGTCCGTGATGAAGCGCCGTGCGGTCTCGTCGAACTCGATCCGGTCCACCCGCAGCTCAGTGGTCCGCGAAACACGGGACACCAGTGAGACCACCACGATGCCCAGAATGAAGAACCCGGAGATGGCCAGGCCGTCCGGCTTCTCGATCACGTTCTCCGCCAGGGCGTAGAGCATCACGAGGGTCAGGACCGTGAAGCCGACGGCGGCCCCGCGCTTCTTCTTGCGCGCGGCGGAGATGCTCACGGCCACCGCGCCGGAGACCATCATGAACAGGATCCCGGTGGCGTACGCGCCGGCCTGGGCGTTGACGTCCGCCTTGAAGCCGATGGTGATGAGGATGCTGATCGCTGTGTAGACGAGGACCACGGGCCGCACCGCGCGGGACCAGTCCGGCGCCATGCCGTAGGAAGGCAGGTACCGGGGCACGATGTTGATCAGCCCGGCCATCGCGGACGCGCCGGCGAACCACAGGATCAGGATGCTGCTGATGTCGTAGACGGACCCGAAGCCGTTGCCGAGCCGCTCGTGCGCCAGGTAGGCCAAGGCACGGCCATTCGCCGGCCCGCCCTCCTGGAAGGCCTCGGCCGGGATCAGCACGGTGGTCACGAAGCTGCTGCCGATCAGGTACACGCTCATCACCACGGCCGCCGTCGTGAGGAGCTTGCGCGTGTTGCGGATCCGACTCCGCAGCATCTCCTCCGGTGTGGACCCTGAGGCGGAAACCAACGGCATCATGCTGACGCCGGTTTCAAAACCTGAGAGTCCCAGCACCAGCAGCGGAAACGCGAGGATCGCAGGCCCGGCGATGTTGCCAAAGCCGCCGCCAAAGGAGGTGAGTTGCGACATCCAGGCGGCGACGGCACCCGGCTGAGTAACGGCGTCGTAAATTCCGGTGCCGATGATGACCGCATTCAGCAGCAGGAAGACGCCCACCAGCGGAATGGCCACGGCCACCGCCTCGGAGAAGCCCAGCAGGAACACCCCGCCCAGGATCAGCAGCATCACCACCGTGATGGGGACGGCCTGGTTCTCGAGGAACGGCGGGAGATACGGGTTCTCCAGCATGTGCACGGTGGCGTCGGCGGCGGACAGGGTGATGGTGATGATCCACGACGTCGCCACGAACCCCAGCAGCACCAGCACGAACACCTTCCCGCGCCAGAACGGCAGCAGGTTCTCGAGCATGGCCACGGACCCCTGCCCGTGCGGGCTCTCGTGCGCCACCCGCCGGTACATCGGCAGCATGCCCAGCAATGTCAGCGCCACGATCAGCAGCGTGGCCAGCGGCGACAGTGCCCCGGCGGCGAGCGCGGCGATGCCGGGGAGGTAGGACAGGGTGGAGAAGTAGTCCACGCCGGTCAGGCACATGACCTTCCACCAGCTCTGCTGGTGCCCCGTGCCCTCCTCGGACTCCGGCCCCACCGGCTGGTGCACCTTGTGCTCCAGCAGCCACCGCGTGAACGCGCCGCCGGGGCCGTTCTCCCGCTCTGGGTTGGGCACGCTGGCCGGAACGGAGTATTGGGCTGGTGCGGTCATGAAGTGTCTTTCTGGATTTGGGGAAGGTCCGCCCTCGGGCCGCTGTAGGGCAGCGGGAGCGGCTTGCCCGCCGTCGGGCCGCGGAAGGGGCGCCCGACGGCGGGGGCTACTTCGTTGCTCTGATGAGCCGGTAGATCATGTAGCCGGTTGCGCCGATCCCGAGGATCAGCCACAGCAACGGGGCGCTTTGGGTCAGCATGGCAGGACACGGCCTTGCGTGCTTGAGGTGGCCACGGGGTCCTTCGATTCACATGGGCAGTTTGCTGATGACCACGGGAGCCTAGCATCGGCCGGATTCCGAAAAGCGCCAAAACCGGGGATCTTAACGCTTTCTTAACGCCTCGTCCTTCACACCGGCCACAGGGATTTCCCCGGTGGTAGCGTGACGCGTATGCGCGACGTTCCTGCCCCGAAGGCCCGGCCTGCAGGCAGGAACGCCCAGCCTCCCGGCAAACGGCTCCGGCCGGCGGCGAAAACTGCCAGGCTCGCGGCCAAGACGACAGCGAAAACAGCCAAAGCGGCTGCCAGAACAGACCGGAAAGCGGCCGGAACGGACCGTGGGTTCGGCGGGCTGTGGCCCGGCGGCTCCAAAGTCTTCCCGCGCATCCTCAACGTCTTCGCACCCCAGCACCCCGCCCAGGTGATTGTGCTCGGGTTCGCCGGTGCGGTCGCCCTCGGCACAATCCTGCTCATGCTGCCCATCTCGCGGAACGGCCCCGCGGGAGCGCCCTTCCTCGATGCCCTGTTCACCTCCACCTCGTCCGTGTGCGTCACCGGCCTGATCACCGTCGACACCCCGGTGTACTGGAGCGGGTTCGGCAAGGTGGTGATCATGGCCCTGATCCAGATCGGCGGGTTCGGCGTCATGTCCTTCGGCACGCTGCTGGGGGTGCTCATGGCCCGCCGGCTGGGCCTGCGCTCACGGCTCTCGGCAGCCGCGGAGACCAGGAGCACCGGATTCGGCGACGTGCGCCGCGTGCTGCTCGGGGTCCTGGCCATCAGCCTCACCGTGGAGATCGTGCTCGCGGGGATGCTGGCCGCCAGGTTGGTCGCGGGCTATGGCTACGAGCCCGGGCGTGCGCTGTGGCACGGCGTCTTCCACGCGGTGTCCTCGTTCAACAACGCCGGGTTCGCGCTGCACACGGACAACCTCATCGGCTTCGCCGGGGACCCGTGGATCTGCCTGCCCATCGCAGCCGCGGTGATCATCGGCGGCCTCGGCTTCCCGGTGCTCTTCGAACTGCGCCGGCAGTACCAGCGGCCCATCCATTGGAGCATGAACACCAAGCTGGTCCTCGTGGGCACGGCAGTGCTCCTCACGGCAGGCACCGTCTTCATCACCGCCGTCGAATGGTCCAACCCGGCCACCCTCGGCGCGCTCAAGCCGGGCGAACGCGTCCTGGCCGGCTTCTTCCAGTCCGTCATCACCCGCACCGCCGGATTCAACAGCGTCGACATCGGGCAGATGCACGAGGTGTCCTGGCTGGGCATGGACATCCTGATGTTCATCGGCGGCGGCCCGGCCGGCACCGCGGGCGGCCTGAAGATCACCACGTTCAGCGTCCTGTTCTTCATCCTCCTGACGGAACTGCAGGGCGGCACGGCCGTGAACATCTTCGGCAAGCGGCTCTCCCGCGCCGTGCACCGGCAGGCAATCACCGTGGTGCTGCTGGCCATCGGGCTGGTAGTCGCCTCCACAATGTTCCTGATGATCATCACCGACTTCGGCCAGGAGCGGATCCTGTTCGAGGTGATCTCCGCGTTTGCCACGGTGGGTCTGTCCACAGGCATCACGGCCGCCATGCCGCCGGCTGGCCAGGTGGTGCTGATCCTGCTCATGTTCATCGGCCGCCTGGGCCCGGTGACGCTGGGCGCCGCACTGGCCCTCCGCGAACGCCCGCTTCTGTACGAATACCCGAAGGAAAGGCCCCTCATTGGCTAAGAACTTCTTCTCCCGTTCCCCCGAATCCACGGCACAGGCAGATTCGGTGGTGGTCATCGGACTGGGCCGCTTCGGCGGGTCGCTGGCACTGGAGCTCGAGGCGCAGGGCACCGAGGTGCTGGGCATCGACTCCAACGAGGACACCGTGCAGTCCTACAACGGCCGGCTCACCCACGTGGTCCGGGCGGACTCCACCAAGGAGGAGGTGCTCCGCCAGCTCTCCGTCCACGAGTTCGACCGCGCCGTGGTGGGCATCGGCAGCGACATCGAGGCGAGCATCCTGACGACCTCGCGCCTGCTCACATTCAAGAAGCCGCAGATCTGGGCCAAGGCCATCAGCGAGCCGCACGCCGAGATCCTCAACCAGCTCGGCGTGAACCACGTGATCCGCCCCGAGCACGACATGGGCAAGCGCGTGGCCCACCTGGTCCGCGGCTCGCTGCTGGACTACGTCGAGTTCGAGGACGACTTCGTGATGATCCGCACCAGCCCGCCCACCGAGGCCCGTGACCGTCCGCTCGGCGTGCTGGGCCTGCGCGACAAGTACGGCATCACCATCGTGGCGGTCAAGCGCCCCGGCGGGATCTGGGGCCACACCACCGCGCAGACCGTCCTGTACGACGACGACCAGATCATCGTGCAGGGAAGCAAGACGCAAGCGGAGCGGTTCAGCAACATGACGTAGGTTTTGCCGGTGGCCGGCTACCTCGTGTGGCCTGTTACCGCGTGGCCGGCGCCTCAATAAAGACCACCTGGCTCAGGCTTCTGACCGGGCCCCGCCTACGGGCGGCAGGCTTGCCGACGGCGTTAGCCGGGTTCCCGGCGTCGGACTTCACCTTCCCGGCACCTGTGGAAAGCCCGGCACCTGTGGAATGCCCGACGGCGTTTGCCGCCTTTCCGGCCGGGACCCGGCGCACGCTGAGCTGCTCCAGATCCAGCAGCCGGCGGGCGCCGGTCCGGGCGTCGATGATCCAGAACAGGTCGATGTCCCGGAGTGTGCTGCTCACGGTCCCCCGGTGCGCCAGCCGGCCGCGGTGCCAGGCCTCGACCTCGTCACCCACCGCCAGCTCCGCGCTGGACTGCACTTCAAGCGTCAAATGTTCGTTCACAGCCGGTCCCCCTCCATTGGAATGTCGATGGGACCAGCCTGCACCACGATGTTTTCCAAAACGTTTCACGTGAGGTCGCGTTGTGTGTCTGCGCTGTTACCGGCTGAGCCTGCGAGCGCACCTTGGAAAGTGGATGCGCAGTTGGCGGGGAATAAGAGCGCCGGAAAATATGTGATTCACTAACACGCAGGAAATAGAAATAAGTCCAAAATCCTGAAAACTGCGCCAATCTTGATCGTTTCCTGCGGCATTCTTAGCTTGGGCCTCTTCAGTTACAGAAATATCCGGTAATTGCCACCAAGCCTTTATGGACGCGCGCCCTATACATGGACAGTAACGGCCTAATTCCCCGCTAAGGAATCTGCCCGCTGACTGGCAGCCAAAGCCTCCTGTGCGTGGCCGAGCCGCTGGTGGATATTCGCCAAAACCCGCCACGGCGTCTCCAGGGACGGGTCCAGCGAGGCTGCGTGCTCCAAGTCGGCGATGGCTTCGGCGGAACGGCCCAGGCCGAACTGTGCCACACCGCGGTGGACGTAGAGCGCCGTCGAATACGGGGCGTCAGCGACCATCGCGTCCAACAGGTCCTTGGCCGCAGGAACGTCGCCGCTGTAAAGGTAGCCGACCGCCAAGGCGGTGCCCGCCTCCTGCGAACCGGGCGTCCGTTCCCGGGCGAGCCTTCCCCATTCCACGGCGTGCCGGGCCGCCTCCTGGTCCCCCGCCGTCGCCGGGCCGGCGAACGCCTGGGCTGCAAGCAGCGCGGTGTCGCTATCCCATGGCCGAAGCTGCCTGGCCTGCACAAACGCCTGTTGCGCCCCGGCAATGTTCCCCGCCGCGGCCGCCCGAGCTCCGGCAACCATGGGCCATTCAGCGAGGGTAGCGGGAACGGCAACGACCAGCGCCGCGAGGACCAACACCACGCCCGCCAGTCGCGGAACTGCACGCAATTTCCGGGCAGCAGGGGCCGGGATGAACCGGTTGCCGGCTCCGGCGGGATTCCCGACGTCGGACCCCACCAGGCCCCCGCAGAGGAAGGCAACGAGGCCCGTGGTCCCGATCGAAGTGAAGTGGGTCAGCAGGGCCAGTGCGTAGGCTGCGACAGTCGCCAGCACCACGGCAAGATACCTTCGGTCCGCCGATACCGGGGTTTCCCGCAACCGCCGGATCACAGCAATCACTGACACGGCGATCAAAGCCAGAACGAGCACCAGCAGCGGAAAACCGCCTGCTGCCAGTGCCTGCAGTGGCCAGCTGTGCGGCGAATCGGCAGGAAAGCTGTCACCAACAGTCCGCGCCCATTCCCCGTTCAGGTACGCGGGCAACGCGTCCACGAAACCGCTCGGACCTACGCCCGAGACAGAGTGGTCGGCGATCAGCCCGAGGCTCCGGTCCCACAGCAGCCACCGCCCATCCACCGTTCCGGCTGACAGCAGCCGATCCCTGGCGGCGGGAACCAGAAACACGACGATGGCGATGCCCGCCGCGGCGGCCGCAGCTCCGGCGGCGGTTTTCAGCGGGGGCCAGGACCTGCCCTTCATCCAGGTGAAGGCGACGAACAGAGCCACGACCAGGAGGGCCGCCAGCGCAGCCCGGGACCCGGAAAGCACAGCAACTCCGGCGCCGGCCAGCAAACCCGCACGGCACAGCCAAACCTGCCAGTTCCGGCCTGGCCCGCCTTGCGCAGCCAGGACACCGGCAATCACGACGCCGGCCAGGCCTTGGTCGGTTGCGTTGCCCAGCGTCGCTCCCGGCCTTACATCTTCAGCGCCGCCTAGCGGGCGCAGACCTGCGCTTTCCAGCACGGCAAGGACGAACAAGGCGATGCCCGCGACTGCCAGGGACAGGCTGAGCACCGTGCGCCGCCGACTCGCGTCGGAACTGCCGAGGATTTTTGCACCCACCGCGAGAACAGCCACGTACACCGCCAGTGTCAGCAGGCCCTCATAGCGCGGCCAGCGTCCCGCGATACTCGCAAGAGGCGTGTCGGAGAGCAGCATCGCGACGGCGATCCACAGCACGCAGGCTGCCGTTACTGCCTTCACCGCCAGCGGGAGGCGCGCACCAACAGGCGACAGCAGGCCGGCGAGGACGGCGAGAATCACCACCACGAGCTTGACCCATACGAAGCGGAACAGTCCGCCAGGCTGGAAGGCCAGGAGAGAGGCGGCCATCAGGATCATGCAGGCCCCGGGAAGACGGGAGATTGCTCGTTCCATGCGCAGCCTGCAGCCTTTCCCCCGAAATTGTTCGTAACCAACAATAGCCGTCCTACGCGTTCACTTTTCCACGGATCCGGGAACGCAATATACAAATTCAGCCCGTTACACAATCGTTGGACAAAGCCTATTCCACAGTTAGACTGAGTCGTTCTTTGACAATTTAAAGTGACGGCCGCGCCGTTTGCTGACCCATGGGGGGATAAAAATGCTCGCTAGGAGCGGGCGATTCCGTTTGCGAATCGCATTATTATTATCGGTACTTTCGGCGCTCATAGTCACGGGGTTGGCACCGGCCAACGCCGTGGACCTGTCCGACGCCTCGATCAGCGGAAAGGTGACGGCGCCGGCAGGGGTTGACCTCACTTCTACGCAGGTCTACGCACACACCGCCGGCGGCTATTCGTACACCGGCTACAGCCAGGTCAATGAGGACGGCACCTACGCGATCAACGGACTGCCGGCAGGAACCTACAAAATTCAGTTCAGTGGTTCCAACTACTCCGGCGCCCTCGAACAGTGGCATGCCGGAGCTTCCTCGTTCGAGACTGCCACCACCGTTACCCTTGCGGCCGGACAGGCGCTCACAGGCATTAACGCCAGCCTGGTCAAGGGTGCCACCATCAGCGGCCGGATCACGGTGCCCAGCGGCGTGGACATCGGTTCTGTCGGTGTATCAGTCCAAAGCACCGGCAACGAGTGGTACTCCGCATATGGATCGGTCAACCAGGATGGAAGCTACTCGGTCCGCGGTCTGCCTGCCGGCAGCTACAAGGTCCAGTTTGTGGGCGGAAGCTCCGGCGCTGTTACGCAGTGGCATGCGGCAGCAAGCTCCTTTGATGCTGCCACCCCCATCACCTTGACAACCGGCCAGGACCTCAGCGGCATCAATGCATCCCTCGTGAAGGGCGCATCCCTCAGCGGGACCATCACGGTTCCTCCCGGCGTCGATCCGAGCCTGGTGCATGTGGAGGCGCGGGACATCAACGGCAACACCGCAGGCTATTCCGGCATCAGTTCCGAGG
Organism: Arthrobacter globiformis; assembly: GCF_030817195.1. NCBI lineage: Bacteria > Bacillati > Actinomycetota > Actinomycetes > Micrococcales > Micrococcaceae > Arthrobacter > Arthrobacter globiformis. The sequence continues at coordinate 4,357,363 of NZ_JAUSYZ010000001.1, forward strand.
GAACCTATAGTCTCCGCGGTTTTCCGGCCGGCAGCTACAAGGTTTTGTTCTCCTCCTATGACACCGGACTGCTGCAACAGTGGTATTCGGGAGCGTCGTCCTTCGACGCCGCAACTCCGGTGATCCTCGCCGCAGGCCAGGAAAAAACCGGAATCAACGCATCCCTCGTCACGGGCGGTTCGGTCAGCGGAAGGGTCACAGCCCCCGCCGGAACCAACCTCACCTCGATCCAGGCCACCGTCTATGAGGCAACCGGACCCAACCCGAACTACGTTGCGTCATCATCAGTCAACGCCGACGGCACATACACGGTGGGTGGGCTTAACACCGGAAGCTACAAAGTGCAGTTCCTCGGGACGAACAGCGCCCTGCTGGAGCAGTGGTATGACGGCGCGTCAACTTTTGGAACAGCCATTCCCGTAGCCGTCACGGCCGGACAGAACCACAGCGGGGTCGATGCTGCGCTGGTGAAAGGCGCGTCCATCACCGGCAAGGTCGCATCCGCCGCAGGCGTCAACCTTTCTGGAGTATGGATCTACCTCTATGATTCGGAAACTATGTCCTGGGCCGGGGGGACGCAGCCCGGCGCGGACGGTTCCTACCAATTCGCAGGCCTCGCCGCTGGATCGTACAAAATCCAGTTCAGCACGGGCAGCTCCGGAGCACTCGGGCAGTGGTACGGCGGTGCAGTCGCGGCATCTGCCGCCACGCCCGTCGCAGTCAGCAGCAGCCAGGATCTGACACTGGCCGACACTGTGCTCATCAAGGGTGCAACCATCTCCGGCAAAGTCACTGCGCCCGCGGGCGTTGACCTTTCCGCCGTCTCCGTCTATGCGTACAACTCCACAGGCAGCTTGTCGTACCCCGGCTACACCAACGTGCAGGCCGACGGCAGCTACAAGCTCGCCGGTCTCCCCCAAGGCGATTACGCCGTTTCGTTCTCGGGCTACAACTCCGGGGCCCTGGACCAGTGGCACGCGAATGCCACCTCCCGGGAATCGGCCACCGTACTGCCCGTCGCCGCGGGCCAGGACGTCACAGGCATCAATGCGACCCTGGTGAAGGGTGCAAGCATCAGCGGCAAAGTCACGGTTCCGGCCGGGGTAACCCTGTCCGGCGTGTCCGTGTCTGCCAGCGGGGAGGGCAGCCCCTACGGCACGTACGCGAGCGTGAACGCGGACGGCACGTACAAGGTGAAGGGCCTCCCGGCTGGCAGCTACAAGGTCAAATTCTCCAACTACAACTCCGGGGCGCTGGACGAGTGGTACAACAACGTGCAGACCGAGGCCGCTGCCGCGCCCATTGTCCTGACCGCGGGCCAGGACAAGGTGGCCGTCGACGCAACACTGGCGAAGGGCGCAACCATCGGCGGGAAGGTCACCCTGCCCGCTGGCGTGAACGCCTTTAACGTCACCGCCGGCCTCTTCAAGGCAGCCGACGGTGCCTCGGTCAGTTCTGTCCAGCTCAACAACGACGGCACGTATGCGCTGCGCGGAGTCCCGGCAGGCAGCTACAAGCTTCGGTTCGCCGGATACAGCAGCACCGGTTTGCTGGCCAGATGGTACACCAATGCCACTACGCTGGCCACTGCCACTCCGGTGACAGTCACCGACGGCCAGACCCTCACGGCCATCAACGCCACCCTCGTCAAGGGCGGCGTGATCAGCGGCAAGATCACGGCTCCGGCGGGGACACGGCTGACGGCGTCGGAGGTCGTCGCCACGAAGACCGGAACCATCGATGATTCGGCCGTCTACGGCTATGTCAACCCGGACGGTACCTACAGCATTGTCGGACTGGAAACGGGCACCTACAAGCTGCGCTTCCTCGGCGGCCAGAGCGGTGCCGAGGACCTCTGGTACGGAGGAACAACAGCCGCCACCGCCAAATCCGTAGCGGTAACCGCGGGGCAGACTGTCACTGGCGCGGACCTGACGGTTGTTACGGGGGCGACCATCAGCGGCAACGTCGCCGGGGCAAGCGGCCAGCCCGGCTACCTGCTCAGCGTCCTTGATTCAGCGGGCAAGCTGGTCAAGAACAGCTACTCGGATGAGGCCGGCAACTACAGCGTGGTCGGCCTCGCTGCGGGATCCTACAAAGTGGCGTTCAACCGCTCCAGCGGGTTCACCCAGGACGAGGCGCAGTACTACCAGAACCAGCCGGAATCCGCCGCGGGGCAGGCACAGTCCATCCCGGTCACCTCCGGACAGACAGTGCCGAACATCAACGCCAGCCTCACAGCCGGCGGCTCCGTGACCGGCACCGTGCTGGACAAGGCCGGCAAGCCGGTCGTCAATGCCCAGATTCAGGCCTACACGCCGGACGGCTCGCTGGTTACCCGCAGCGCGGGCACCAGCGCCACCGGCAAGTACACCCTGAAGGGTCTTACCACCGGCAGCTACATCATCAAGGTGCACGGAGCCTTGTCCGGACGCGGTGACCTCTACTCCGGCAACAAGACCACGGAGGCCACGGCAACCAAGGTCGGCGTGGTCAGGGGCAGCGCCACAACGCACGACCTGTCCTACGCGGCAGTAGTGGAGACCCTGACCGCGCCCACCCCCACGGTCAAGGGAACGGCCAAGGTGGGCTACACGCTGACGGCGGTTCCCGGAACCTGGGGACCTGCAGGTGTCACGCTGAAGTACCAGTGGAAGGCCAACGGCGTCGCCATTACCGGCGCCACCGCCGCCACGTCCAAGCTGACGGCGGCACAGGTGGGCAAGACGCTGACCTTCAGCGTGACGGGTACCAAGACCGGATACACCACGGCAACCAAGACCTCTGCCGCCACCGGCACGGTCATGGCCCTCAACCCGGTCCTGACCGCGCCGACTCCCAAGATCACCGGAACGGCCAAGGTGGGCTACACGCTGACCGCCGCTCCGGGAACCTGGGGACCGGCACCCGTTGCCCTGAAATACCAGTGGAAGGCCAACGGGATCGCGATCGCCGGCGCCACGGCGAGCACCTACAAGCCGTCCGCGGCGGTGGTCGGCAAGACCATCAGTGTCACGGTCACCGGCAGCAAGGCCGGCTACAACACCGCGGCCAAGACGTCGGCACTCACCGCAAGGGTCGCCGTCGGAACCCTCACCGCAACGGTTCCCAGGATCACGGGCACCGCCAAGGTGGGCTATACACTGACGGCGGTTCCCGGCATCTGGGGCCCGGCTCCGGTCACCCTGAAGTACCAGTGGAAGGCGAACGGCGTTGCCATTACCGGCGCCACCGCCAGCACCTACAAGCCGGCTGCGGCTGTGATCGGCAAGACCATCAGCGTGACGGTCACCGGCTCGAAGGCGGGCTATACGACGGCGGCCAGGACGTCGGCACTGACCGCAAGGGTCGCCGTCGGGACCCTCACCGCTCCGGTTCCCGTGATCAGCGGCGCCGTCAGGGTGGGGTCCGCCCTCACGGCCACAGGCGCCTGGGGTCCGGCTCCGGTCACCCTGAAGTACCAGTGGAAGGCGAACGGCGTTGCCATCACGGGTGCCACGGCAGCCACTTACACGCCCACAACCGCGGTGCTGGCCAAGACCCTCACGGTGACGGTGACGGGTTCCAAGGCCGGTTTCACCACGGTTGCCAAGACCAGCGCGGTGTCGGTCAAGGTGGCGGTTGGCGTACTGACGGCCCCCGTGCCCAGCATCTCGGGTTCGCCAACACCGGGATCGGTGCTCACGGTTGTTCCTGGGGCGTGGGGGCCGGCACCGGTCACCCTGAAGTACCAGTGGTACCTCAACGGAATGCCTCTTTCCGGGGCCACCGGCACCACCTATACGCCGATGCTTCCCGGAGACGCGATCAGCGTCAGTGTCACGGGCTCCAAGCCCGGCTTTACGACGGCGGTGAAAACCTCCGCCCAGACGCCGACAATGACGGTGCGTGAGCCGGCTCCGGTGGGCTAACCGCCGTCGTACGGCCACGAACGCGGCAGATCAGCGGCCGCTGCGGCTCCAAGTTGGGCTGCAGCGGCCGTTCCGCGTTAAACGGGAGAAGCGCGGAGGTGGACAGACCGTCATAAACGCCCTGCAGTGTGATCCGCGTCATACTACGTCAAAGAATGTATTCTGCTAAAAGCCAATGTCGTCGCCCAGGAGAAAGGACAGCCCGTGAAGCCTCATGCTTCGTTCCGCTTGTTCCGCTCCGGGCTGATCGGATCCATTGTGCTGGGCCTGGCCGCCGGCGGACACCTTGCCGGTGGAGGCCAGCTGCCCACGCCGGCAATCCTCGCCGCCCTGTGCGCCGTGACCATGGTTCCGGTCGCGGCCCTGACGCGTTTCAAACTGTCAATGCCGGTTCTCGCCGGGCTAATAGGCGGCGGACAGGCCTGGCTCCACTGGGCATTCGACGCCATGTCCGCGGAGACCCCGGCGGCGATTTCCCCGGCGCTGCTTTCGGGACACGCCGGACACACGCCGTCGTCCCTGAACCACGAGGCGCTGGTGATGGCCGCCCCGGCCCACGGCTCTGCACCCGACGGACTCATGTTCGCCGCTCACGCCGTCGCCACCCTGGCCACAGCGCTGCTCCTTGCCCATGGCGAGCGCGCCCTCGGGGTACTGGCCGACTGGCTGGGCCCGCTGTTTTGGGACGCCGAACCGTCCGTCATCGTTCCCGCCCGTGCCCCCTTCCCATGCGCCGCTGCTGCAGTCCTTCCGCCCAAGCACCACTCGGTTCGCCTGCCTTCCCGGCGCGGACCTCCGCTGCTCGCAGCCGCCGCATAGAGACAGTTCCTTTCACAACTGGCAGGAACTTCCGACGGCGGTTCTTCCGCTTCCCGGACAGGCCCAAGGCCTGATTTTTCTGACCCCTAAAACCTGTGAAAGGCACTCCTGCCATGAAAACCTCCCTTCGCCGTACCCTCAAGAGCACCGCGGCCGCCACACTGGCGGCCGGATTCCTGGCTGCCGGCGCGGCCGCAGCTTCCGCCCACGTCACCGTTGACCCCTCCGCCACCTCGGAGGGCGGCTTCACCAAGCTGACGTTCAGCGTCCCCAACGAATCCGAGACCGCCAAGACCAACCGGCTCGAAGTGAAGCTGCCCACGGACACGCCGCTGACCTCCGTCTCGGTCCTGCCCATTGACGGATGGAAGGCCCAGGTCATTACCACCACCCTGCCCAAGCCGGTCGAGGTGGCCGGGGCAACCGTGACCAAGGCGCCCACCAGCGTGGTGTGGACTGCCGACGCCGCGCACCAGATCGGGCAGAACCAGTTCCAGATGTTCACCCTGTCCGTCGGCCGCCTCCCCGCAGCCGGCACCACGGTGATCCTGCCCGCGGCGCAGGGCTACACGGACGGGACCACCGTCAACTGGGCCGACGCCGCAGCCGAGCACCACCACGCCTCCGCAACGTCGTCCGCGCCCGCCGCGGAAGCTAAAAAGTCCCGCCCTGCACCGACCTTCGTCACCACGGCAGCCGACGGTGAGGGCGCCCACGCAGCGGCCAGCCCGGCGGCCACGCAGGCGTCGGCGGTGACGCCGGCCGCTTCGGCTTCCTCCTCCGGTGCCGACACCGCCGGGTGGGTGGGGCTGGCCGCAGGACTGATCGGCCTTGCCGCGGGCGTGACAGCGCTGGCCCGTACCCGCGCCAGCCGCGGCGACTAGGCACCGCGTCAGCTGGGCCGCGCGGCAACCAGGCCCTGCGGGGGCTGGCCCGCGCCTGGTCTGGGGCTATGCAATGTGGTGGAAGCGCCGCCCTACCCGCGGCAGCGCCTGGGCCATGGGCCGGCCGGCTCCGCGGCGAGCTTTCGTCCGCGGACACTGGGCGGGCGTCCTGGCCGCGATCACGGCGATGGTCCTCGCGGGCATGTTCCTGCCGCTCCTTGGCTGGAGCCTGCTCGGTTTCATCCTCCTGGGTGCGGCGATAGCGGAAGCCAGGCGCTCGTCCATTTGAACCGGAACCGGAAGCGGGAGAGGAACCCGAGCAGGCGCATTCCCGGTAGCGCCCTGGCGCGCAAAGTGGGCATGGCCGCCCCGGCCCGCCGTCGATAGACTGAGAATGGCCGCCGCGGCAGCAGGCCGCCCCGGCTTTCCCGAACAGGAGGTCACGATGGGTTTGGGTGACAAGATCCACAACGCCGCCGAAAAACTCCACGGCAGAAGCAAGGAAGCGGCCGGCCGTGCCACCGGAGACGAACGGCTCCGGTCCGAAGGCAGGGCCCGCCACATCAGGGCCGACCTCAAGCAGGCCGGCGAAAAGATCAAGGACGCCTTCAGGAGGCACTAAGGTCCCGCGTTAGAGCTCGAGGCCCTGTCCGGTAAGAGCGGACAGGGCCTCGCCGCGTCCGCGGACTGGCCCCGGACGTTCTAAGGGTTAGAGGCGTTAAAAAAACGTTAAGATTTGCGCCGCCAGCGGAGGAACTGCTGTTGCGGCGATGGGCGGCACAGTACCGTGGATCCATGCCGTCCTGCGATGGCCCCCAACACCGCAGGGCGGCATTTCCATGCCCTCCGGCGGTTTGATGCCCTCCCGCCGGGAAGCAAAAGAAGAAGCAGGCCATCCACTATGCCAAAAAAGGCCGCCTAAAGTGCTTCCAAGCGGCCATTCCTGGCAAAACGACGCACGATGCAGAACCCACGAAGCGAGAACGGACACTTGGCGCCCTTGTCTAAACGGCCTCAAGTGTTCGTTCGCGCTTAACTACGATCCGAGGCGGCCATTTTTGGTGAAACGACGCTGTGCCGCCGGGCGGCTCCGACTCGGTGGAAACGGCGTACTCTCATTGATATATTGTTTGCCCCAGCAAAGCCGTGTAAACATGCGTCAACTCAGTAGATTGGCAGTCCTGGGAGCAGCCCTTTTGCTTGCTCTGTCTGCAGCGGGCGGCCCGCCCCAGTCCGCAACGAGTAAATCCCCATCGGCGACGAGCGCGGGGTTCCTGCCTGCAACGAGCCTGCCCGCAACAAACCGGCCGGCACCAAGCCAGCGATCACCTGTCCCCCGTACAGTCCGGCATCTCGCTGTCCGCCATGCTGCCGCCGTGATGGCCGCACCCACTCCGGCGCAGCCCACTCCGGCGCAGCAGCTCGCCCGGCTCACACTGCCCCAGCGCGTCGGACAGCTGTTCATGGTGGCGGCCACGGCCACCGGAGCGGACGCCAACACCATGTCCGACCTCACTCGGTTCCACGTGGGCAATGTCTATCTTGCGGGGCGCAGCCGCGCGGGCACCGGCGCGACGGCCGCCGTCGTCCGCCGGATGACCGCCACCGTGTCGGCGGCCACCACCGGCGGCATCCGCCTTGCCGTAGCGACGGACCAGGAGGGCGGCTTCGTCCAGGTCCTCAGCGGTCCGGGGTTCTCGGCCATCCCCACAGCGCTGTCCCAGGGAACACAGACGACGGCGGCCCTCCAGGCAAACGCCCGCGTGTGGGGAAGCCAGCTCCGTTCGGCCGGGCTCACCATGAACCTGGCGCCGGTTCTGGACACCGTGCCAAGCAGACAGTTCGCCCCGCGCAACGCACCCATCGGGTTCTTCGCCCGCGAATACGGGTTCACGCCGCAGGCGGTCTCGGCCCACGGCGGCGCCTTCGCGGCCGGAATGCGTTCGGCCGGGATCGCGCCTGTGATCAAGCATTTCCCCGGCTTGGGCCGCGTCCTCCTGAACACGGACACCAGCCGGAACGTCAAGGACACCGTGACCACGCGCACCGATCCGTACCTGCTGCCGTTCCGGACGGCGATCCAGGCGGGTGCCCGGTGGGTCATGGTCTCGAGCGCCTTTTACACGCGCATCGACGCCGGCCACATCGCCCCGTTCTCGCCTCTGATCATGCGGACGATGCTGCGCACGGACTTGCACTTCACCGGCGTCGTCCTCTCCGATGACCTGTGCAACGCGGCGCAGCTGGGTCCGTGGGCCCTGGGCACGCGGGCCACGAACTTCATCAACGCCGGCGGGACCATGGTGTTGTGCGCGAGCCCCCGCGCCATTCCGGCCATGTACACCGCCGTGCTGCAGCTCGCCCAGCGCAATCCGGCGTTCGCTGCCACGGTCAACGCTGCCGCCCTGAAAGTGCTCACAGTGAAGGCCGGGCATTAGAGGGATGTTGCAGCCTTGTTTGCCGTTTCGCCAAAAAGGCCGCTCGAGAAGGCTTCGAAGCGGCCACTTTGGGCGAAAGGACGCACGCACAGGAGCCCAGGTACCGCGAACCGACACTTTCTGGCGAAACGACGAGGCGAGGACCCGTCAGGCGACCAGGCCGGAGACCAGGTTGATGGTCGTGGCCAGCACGATCGCGCCCAGCAGGTAGGACAGCAGCGCGTGGCGGAGCACCGTACTGCGGATTGCATCTGTCTTGAGGTTGGTGTCCGAGACCTGGTAGGCCATGCCCACGGTGAAGGCCAGGTAGGCTAAGTCCGTGTAGCGGGGCGGATTATCCTGATTGAAATCGACACCGGTCTTGTCGCGGTAGTAGATGGAGGCGTAGCGCAACGTGTACAGCGTATGCACCAGGAACCAGGAACCAGGAACCAGGACAGTGTCGAGGTCCCCAAGGCAACCGCGATGATGCCCGATTTGGCTGCGCCTTCAGTGTTGGAGGCGTCGCCGAGGATCATGGCCACGCCGCCGAAGCTGGCCACCGTAGCGGCCAGCACCAGGGCGTCAGAGGCGGCCCGCCCGGGATCGTCGCGCCGGGCATGGGCCGCTGTGGCCGAGGCCGGCAGGTGCCCGATGATGGCCCACACCCAGATCAGGTAGGTGGCGGACGCGGCCGCCCAGCCAATGGCCGGCGCATAGGTCGGCGACTGCAGGAGCCCCACTGCCACAGCCGTCGCCAGACCGACGACGGCCATCACCAGCAGACGGAGCCGTGAATGATGCGCCGGCCGGTCGAAGTTCGATGCCCCGCGTCCAATGCCGTCCACTCTGCTCATGGTCCGATCATTGCAGTTTCGCTCGCTCCGGCTCCGAGGCGACGCGCGTGCGGAACCCTCGGAAGCTAGTTCGCCGTTTCGCCAAAAACGGCCGCCTGAAGGGCTTCGAAGCGGCCTTTTCTGGCAAATCGCCGCGCGTGCGGAACCCTCGGAAACGCGAACGGACACTTGCGCCCCCGCAGGGTCTCAAGTGTCCGTGCGGCCCCGCAGGGCCTCAAGGATCCGTTCGCGCTCGATGAAGCCGCGCTAGCTGAGCGCGGGCACCTGCACCTGGCCCGGCTTGAAGCGGGCGCCGAAACCAGGGGCAACAGGCACCTCGATCCGCGCGTGCGTGTGGACTTCGCTGAGGGTCGCCTTGGTGTGCTCCGCGATCTGCTCCAGGGTGGTCACCCACATGCCGTCCATGCCCTTGACCCGCTCGATCAGCTGTTCCAGGGCCACCGCCTTGGACGGCCGGCCCGAGATGAACGGGTGGTTCGTGAGCACGAAGCAGCTTCCCTGCGAGTGGTGCGCCTGCGCCTCGAGCGTCCACATTTCCAGCACCTTGGCCGGGCTTTCGATCACGCCGCTGCCCGTCACGCCGGGATAGAACGCGTACTGCTCCCAGTCGTCCAGCGTCCAGTCGACGGGGATCTCCACGATGTCGCGGGTGTCGCCGGCACCGGAAGGAGAACCCGAGGAGACCGACATCCGGTACGGCGCATCGCCGTCGAGCAGGCTGGAGTCGTAGAGGAAGCCGCGGTCAGCGAGCAGCGCCGGCGAGTGCCAGTTCAACTCCCACCACGGTGCCCGGTACCCCACCGGCCGGAGCCCCGCGACCTTCTCCAGCGCCTCAAGTCCCCGGTCGATGTAGCTCGCTTCGGTGGCGGCGTCGATCCCCTGCATCGGCTCGTGCAGGTACCCGTGGTGCGCCACCTCGTGGCCGCCGTCGACGATCTGCCGCACTATGTCGGGGTAGCTTTCGGCGGTGAAGCCGGGGATGAAGAACGTCCCGCGGATCTCCTGCCGCGCGAGGATCTGCAGCAGCCGCGGCACCGCGACCTTGGGCCCGTACGACTGGTGGCTCATGAGCGACATGCGCCGGGTGCTGGTGGCGTCGTGCGCGATGACGCAGGACTCGGCGTCGACATCGAAGGTGAAGGATGCTGCGGCCGTGAATCCGTCCGGCCAGGTGATGGGGTGCTGGGAATCCGCGAAGGCGCTGCTGCTCATGCCGGAATTCCTTTCGTCAGAGGGCGAAGTGGTCAGGTGCTGAAGGACTTAGAGTTCGACGGCGGGAACCGGCTGGGGTGCCTGCGCAGCGTCAGGTGCGCTGACCGCGGAGGTGGTGCCGCCGTCGTCCGTCACCGTCACGTACGGCCGGTGCAGCCGGGGGCCGAGAACTGCGTACACCGCGGCGCTGGTGAGTCCGCCGGCGAGCCAGGAGAGATCCCAGCCGCCCAGGGCAACCGCGATGGGGCCCTGCATGATCGGGATGAGCCCGTACATGAACAGCCAGGTGGCCGCGATCCCGGCGAGCAGCGCGGTCACGCCGGCCCAGTTGACCACAGGCAGCCGGCGGGTGCCGACGCCGTCGAACAGCCGTTCCACCTTGCCCGGCCAGCGCTTCTCCAGCCAGAAGTAGTGCACCAACATCACTCCACCCCAGGCGGCCACCCAGGCCACGAGGCCGATCAGCCAGGCGTCCAGCACCGAGGCGAAGTCCTCCTGGAAGATGAAGAAGACGACGGCGATGAGCGAGAAAACGCCGACGAACAAGTTGAGTTTCCGGCGGCTGATGGTGATGTCCAGGGCCTGCGTGGCCACCGAGAAGGTGTAGATGTTCAGGATGTTGGTGGCGATGGGTCCGTGGAGCACCATCAGGAGCACGGGCAGCGCCATGGCGCCGAAGTTCTGGACAATCAGCTTGCCAGGGTCGACCTCGCCGCTGTTCGTGGCCAGGCTCGCGCCGAGGACGCCGAGCCAGACGACGGGGATGAACTGGCCCAGGACGGAGGCCAGGTAGACCTTTTTCTTGGGCACGGTGGTGCTGACGAAGCGGGAGTAGTCGGCGGCGTAGGTGAACCAGGTGATGCCCCAGCCGATGCCGATGGCCGTCATCACGGCGCTCATGGCTGCGATGCGTTCGGAGCCTTCCAGGATGTTGCCCGCGGGGCCGGCGTAGGTCCAGTCGATCTTCAGGCCGAACCAGGCGACGGCGGACATGACCACCAGGATGATGATGGTGGGCGGCACGGTCCACTTTTCGAAGGCGGCGATCGCCTTGTAGCCGAACCACGCGATGGCAACCTGGGCGGCCATGATGAACGTGGCGACGCCGATCTTCCAGGCGTAGTTGTGGGCGGCGGGATCCACCCAGCCGAGTGTGCCGAAGAGCGCCATGACGAGGTCGAGGATGATCCAGGTGTTGACGGCGCACCAGCCCACCACCAGCAGGGCCTGGATGGCGGCCGGGAGGTAGTTGCCGCGGCGGCCGAAAGCGGCTCGGGCCAGGACCATGCCGGTGGCGCCGGTCTTCTGGCCCAGCAGGACGAAGCAGCCGAAGAGCAGCATGCCGATCAGGTTGCCGAGGACCAGGACGGTGACGGTGTCGGCGAAGCCCAGGCCAAGGTTGATGCCCAGGGCGCCGAGGACCCAGTTGATCGGGGCAAGGTTTGCGCCGGCCCAGATCCAGAACTGGCCCGACACCTTGCGGGTGCGCGCGGATTCCGGAATGGGCTGGAGCCAGGCTTCGAAGTCCTCGGCCTGCTCCATTGCGGGCCCGGACTGCGGTGTTGAGGAGTTGTGCATCGGAAAAGCCTCCATATGAGGAAGAAGAGCCTCCGGGAAGAAGGGATGCATTAAGCGTATGTGCGCCACATCACAGCAACAAGGTACGATCTGTCTATCAGAATTCCCTTGCCTATGACGGAGTGTAAGATCAGTGTTCCTCGAAGACGTCCTGAAGCACCGGACCGTCCAAGCCGCTGACCCGCTGCTGCGGGCCGCCCCGGGCAGCGTGCCCGGCCGGCAGGTGCGGTGGGTCCACTCCAGCGAGGTTCTGGACATCGCTCCCCTGCTGCGCGGCGGGGAGCTCCTCCTCACCGGCGGCCAGGCACTGGCCACCGCTAGCGATAAGCGGCGGGTGGACTACGTCCGGGAACTGGCAGGACGCGGCGTCGCCGCGCTGGCCATCGAGACCGGGCCGACGCTGCCCGACATTCCCGAGTCGATGCTCGTCACGGCGGAGTCCAACGGCCTGCCGCTGTTCGAGCTGCGCAAGGTGGCGCCCTTCGTGGGCATCATGCAGGAGATCAACTCCATCCTAGTGGGCCAGTCCGTGGAGCTGCTGCAGCGCGGCGACGAGATCAGCCACGCCATGGCGGCCGAACTCGCCCACGGCGGCGGGCTCGATGAGGTGCTCGCCGTGCTCGCCGGGCAGACCGGGACCAGCGTCCGCCTGGTGTCGCCGGCAGGGCTCACGCTGGGGAGTGCGGGTGCGGGTGCCGACGGCGGCGGTACTGCCGGCGGTTCGGGGACGGTCAGTCCCGGGGCAGCGAGTACGACGGCGGTCGACGTTCCGGTCCGCGGTGTCCTGGCCGCGCGGTTGGAACTGGAGGCGCCCGAGGGCATCGACCCGGCGTTTGTCCGGGTGGCCGGCGAACGGTCCGTCGACATTCTTGGCCTGGCGCTGCTGCAGCGGATGCCGCCGGGCCTGAAGGAACTGGCGGGAGCGGAGCTGATGCGTGCCGTCCATTCCGGCGCCCAGCCGTGGCGGCTGGAGCAGCTGGGGGCTGCGGCAGGGTTCGCCGTCGACGGTCCGGTGGCCGCCGTCATGATCCGTTCCGCCGCTTCCGGCCGGCTGCGCCCAGAGCTGGACAAGGCTCTGGCGGAGTCGGTCCCGCGTGCTGCCAGCTATGCCGACAAGCTGGAGCTCATCGCACTGGCCGGCCTCCCGTCCGAGGGAACCCGTGCCGCGCGGGCGTCGCTGATCGGGGCGCTGGGGAACCTCGATGTCCCGGAAGGTTCCGCGATCGCCGTCGGACCTCTGGGGCAGGGCATCGGCGAGGCCGCCTGGTCCATGGCGGAGGCCCGCCGGACGCTGGATCTGGCGCCGCGGACTGGCCGATCCGCCGGCGGACCCCCGCAGGTGCGGGATGCGGATGCGTTCAGTGCCGAGCGGCTGGCTGCCGAGAGCATCGACGGCGGTGCCCGCCGCGATTTCGTCCGCCGGACCCTGGGGCCCATTCTCGAGCACGACGAGCAGCGGAGCTCGCAGTTGCTGCACACCCTGACGGTGTGGCTGGACTCCGGCTGCAACACGGCGCAGGCAGCACGCGAGCTGCACCTGGAACGGCAGTCGATGTACCACCGGCTGCAGCGCATCTTCGACCTCTGCGGCGGCGACCCCCGGGGAACGGGCCGCCTCGCCGGTCTGCACCTGGCAACCCGCCTAGCCCCACTCCCCTAGGACCCTTCCTCACATCCCGCCGCTTCCAACCGGACCCTTCCTCACATCCCGCCGCTTCCAACCCGACGCTCCCTCACGTCCCGCCGCCTGAACCCAAACCCTTCCTCACATCCCGCCGCCTCCAACCCGACGCTTCCTCACAGGACAGCGTCCGGGGGACGTGGCGCCATTACCGGGTCTGCATGGCGGTGCACCAGTGCCCAGGTGTCGCCTTCAGGCCGATAGACGCTCGTTACACGCAAATCAAACTGCGATATTTCGGCTCCTCCTCCAAGCTTGGCCTGCCAATGTTCTATGTCGAGGAAGACGGCGAGATCGGAAGTAACGTGCCTAGTGAGGCGATCAACAGCAGCGAGATGTCCGTCCTTGAACCGGGCAGCGGCTGAATCGAGGGCCTTGGATATCTGGTCCCAGCCCACAACCGGAGGACCCCAGGGATTCGCAAGAGACCCATCGTCGCCGTGGGAGAAAATGGCCTTGGCTGGTTCCGGGTCTCCTTTGGCAAACTCATTCATCGTTTGATGAAACCGGTCGACGACCTCGTCAAGCTGCATTGTTCCCACCTTCTGGCTGGCGTTCGGGTACCGAATCCTACGCCCGGGGAACACGCCCAGGAACAACTCAACTTCCTCAGGAGCTGGAGCGCCACCGGAAAGAGCCCTGACGAACCGCTCTCCGCCCACCGACCCGACCAAGGTGAGGACCCATCCAAACCCTTCCTCACCTCCTGCCGCAAAACCCCAAACCCTTCCTCACCTCCTGCCGCAAAACCCCAAACCCTCCCTCACCTCCTGCCGCCTCAATCCCAACCCTCCCGCTGGTGCACAGTCCCGAGGCCCGCGGTGGCGGTCTGGATATGCTCGACAGATGTTGCCCGAACGCTACCTTGCCGAACTCGCACGAACCCTAAGTTCGCTCGAAACGCTCGCGCGCCAGCCGGAGAGTACGCTGGGCCGTTCAGTTCCGGCCTGTCCCGGATGGACTCTCGATGCGCTGTTCGGGCACATCGGTTCTATAGAACGCTGGGCTGCCGCTATTGTTCGTGCCGGCGAGTATGTCGAGGAACCGGCCCCGCCTCGAGACAAAGCCGCAACCTGGTTCCTCGAGGGTGCGCCCGGCTTCCTGGCCACCATGACCGCCTTGGACCCCGCGGCACCGTGCTGGAACTTCGGCCCTCCCCCGCGCACGGCCGGTTTCTGGCTGCGCCGGCAGGCACACGAACACGCCATTCACCTGGTCGACGCCCACCAGGCGTCCGGCCTGGCTGACCCGGAGTTCGCCGAGGACTTCCTGCTCGACGGTATTGATGAAGCCCTGGCAATGTTCGCCCCGCGCCAGCTGCGGCTGCAGCGGATGGCCGATCCGGGAAAGGCCGTGACCTTCCGGGTATCCGGCGGCACCGCGTGGACTGTCGGCAACGGGGGCGTCGCGGCATCAGTCACCGCAACACCAAGAGAAATGTATCTGGGCCTCTGGGGCCGCTCCAGCTTTTCAGACATTGCCGTCATCGACGGCGACGCCGGCCTTGCGTTGCGCGTCATCCGCGGTCCCCTGACGCCATGAACGGTCCCCGGCCCTGGCGGCCGGAAGAGAAACTCCCCTAGGAGATCTTGCGCCGGTACGCCGCCATGGCGAAGACGTAAGCGAGAACGAGGATCCCGAGGCACCAAGCCAGGGCGATCCAAATGTCGACGCCGACCGGCCGTTGCGCAAACAGGTCCTGGATGGTGTTGACGATCGAGGTGACCGGCTGGTTCTCGGCGAACGCCCGCACGGGACCCGGCATGGTGGCCGTGGGGACGAAAGCCGAACTGATGAACGGCAGGAAGATCAGCGGGTAGGAGAAGCCGCCGGCGCCGTCCACGGACTTCGCCGACAGGCCGGCAATGACCGCGATCCAGGTGAGTGCCAGGGTGAACAGCGCGAGGATCCCGACGACGGCAAGCCACGCCAGGGGGCCTGCCGAGGTGCGGAAGCCCATGAGGAGGGCAACCAGCACAATGATCGCCAGCGAGAGCGCGTTGGCAACCATCGACGTCAGCACATGGGCCCACAGCACAGACGATCGTGCGATCGGCATGGACTGGAACCGCTCGAAAATGCCCTCTTCATGTCGGTGAACAGCCGGACGGCGGTGTACGCGATGCCGGACGCGATCGCGATCAGCATGATGCCGGGGAGCAGGTAATTGATGTAGTTGTCGGCGCTGGTCGTGATAGCGCCGCCGAACACGTAGACGAACAGCAGCATGAGCGCGATCGGCGTGATCGCCGTCGTGATGATCGTGTCTGGGCTGCGGCTGATATGGCGCAGGGAGCGGCCCAGCAGGACGGCCGTGTCTCCGAAGAAATGCTTGCTCATGGCTGGTCCTTACTTGACCCGACTTTGTCGTCCTTCCCCACCAGTGCGAGGAAGATGTCTTCCAGGGTTGGCTGCTTTTCGACGTACTCGACTTCCGCCGGCGGCAGCAGCCGCTTCAGCTCGGCGAGGGTGCCGTTCGCGATGATCCGCCCCTCATGAAGAATGGCGATTCGGTCTGCCAGCTGCTCGGCCTCGTCGAGATACTGCGTGGTGAGCAGGACGGTCGTCCCCTGCCGGGCCAGCTCCTTGACCACCTGCCACACCTCGATGCGCGCTTCGGGGTCGAGTCCCGTCGTCGGCTCATCGAGGAAGATCACTTTCGGCTGCCCGATCAGGCTCATGGCGATGTCTAGACGACGGCGCATGCCTCCCGAATAGGCGGACACCTTTCGCGCTCCTGCTTCGGCGAGGTTGAAGCGTGCGAGGAGTTCATCCGCCACCGCGCCAGGGTCTTTCAGCTGCCGCAACCTGGCTACCAGCACCAGGTTCTCCCGGCCCGATAGGATCTCGTCGTCCGCAGCGAACTGGCCGGTCAGACTGATGGATTCCCGAACTCGGACGGGTTGCGTCGTGACGTCGAATCCGTTCACGGCTGCTGTGCCGGCGTCGGGCCTTAATAGTGTGGACAGGATCCTCACCATGGTGGTCTTTCCTGCTCCGTTCGAGCCGAGAAGGGCGAAAATGCTGCCCGGCGCCACGTCGAAGTCCATGCCGCGCAGCACATGCAGTTCCTTGTAGGACTTCTCCAGGCCCTGCACACGGATGGCAGGTTCGCGGTCCGGCGGAGCTGAGGCGTTGATGCTCACGGGATTTCCTCCTCTTTCGTGATGCTCTCGATCGCTTCTGTGAGCCGTTTCCGCTCCTTGTTGATCCACTGCCCCTCCGAGTAGTTCTGAAGGAACGTCTCCGCGAACTCGATGGGGTCCTCCCCGACGACGTCCCGGACCGGGGTTCCGCTCGCCGCGCTCTGCTCGAAGAGATCCGCCAGATCCTCCAGCATCTTCACGAGGGTCTCCCCTTTCGTGATCGCCCCGAAGTACGTCAGGTACCGCTCCAACGCGTCGATGGCTGCGCGATAGTTCGGGGGAAGCTGCTTGGTGCGTGCTTTGTACTGTCGGTACTGCTTCTTTTGTTCGAGCGAGCCGGTGACCTGCTCGATCCATCCCATGGCCATGTCTAATTCCCTCCATCTCGGAGCTGTTCGAGCCGCTCGGCCAGAAAGCTCCATGTTCTCCAGAACTCCTCCAGGTACTCATCGCCCTGGGCGTTGAGCGTGTACACCTTGCGCGGGGGTCCTTTCTCTGACGGACGCTTCTCGACGTCGACAAGACCCTTTTGCTCGATCCTCACCAGCAGCGCGTATACGGTTCCCTCGGCGATATCAGAGAAGCCCTTCTCCCTGAGCAGCGTCGTGATCTCGTATCCATACGCCGGTTTCCCGGTGAGGAGGGCAAGAACGATGCCCTCCAGCGTCCCTTTGAGCATCTCCGTCATTTGTTTGCCCACCGGACACCTCCTCCAGCTACTTAGTATTACTAGCTACCAGTACATAGTAACGCTAGGTAGCGGAGGCGCAAGGGGGTCCAGCGAGGAAGCGTTGGTAGGACGACGACGAAAGCTGAGGAAGCGTTTGGCGTGAAGCGACAAGATGTGAGGAAGCGTTGGAATAGCGACGGCGTCTTTGGCGGCAGGACCTGAAGGACTCCCCTTTTCCGAACGCTTCCTCACTTTCCGTCGCTTAAACCCGAACCGCAGAAGCACTGTCCCACGGTGGAGATCACCAGCACGGTGCTGACCCACGGGCCGCTAAGTGCCTGGTTGAGCACGGTGGCGTTCCGGCAAGATGATGATGGCGGCGCTGTCAGTTTCGAGACGCCAAACCTTCCCACGGCGGCCGCGGCGGAATACGGTAATGCCTGACGACCCGATTTGGAGGACCCGATGCGCAAAGTGACCGCTGGACTGTTCCACTCCGTCGACGGCGTGGTGCAGGACCCGTTCAAGTTCCAGTTCGACAGCTTCGACGAGGACCTGGGCAAGGGACTGACCAAGATGATCAACACCGTGGACACTGTCGTTCTGGGGCGGGTCAGCTATCAGGAGTGGGCCGGGTACTGGCCCAACGCCTCCCAGGATGAGGACTTCGCCGCCTTCATCAATCCGGTGGAAAAGTTTGTCGCATCGCGCAGCCTGTCGGAGCCGCTCGAATGGGAAAACTCGCACCTGATCGAGGGACCGCTGGAAGGGTTCGTCACCGATCTTAAAAAGCGCGACGGCGGCGAGATCGCCGTCTGCGGCAGCATCTCAGTCACGCGGCAACTGCTGTTCGCGGGCCTCCTCGATGAGCTGACCCTCATGACGCACCCCGTGGTTGCCGGCAGTGGCCGGCGCCTTTTCGAGGCCGGCGACCCGCTGACCAGGCTGGAACTGAAGGACCAGTACAGGACCAGCAAGGGCAACGTCGTCAGCACCTACTCCGTGCGCAACGACTGACGCTTCCTCACCTCCCGCCGCCCCCATCCAAACGCGTCCTCACCCCCTGCCGCTTTTAACCAAACGCGTCCTCACCCCCTGCCGTTTTTAACCAAACGCGTCCTCACCTCCTGAGGACGCGTCAGGGAAAACCCGACCAAACCTGAGGACGCGTCAGCGAAAAGGCGACGAAAAGTGAGGACGCGTTTCATCTTGGCGTGCCCGCATCGCACGCCTCGTGGCAACTTTGTTGCAGCTGCAGCAACTGACCGGATTCGCCGCGTGACGTGCCAATTTGCAGCCACCCAAGGGCCGGGACTCAAAACAACCTTCTAATACCCATTGACGAGTGAGCCGCATCACGCCTAGTCTGGTGCAACAGCGTTGCAACAGAAGCAACCCCAAGTATTCATTGGTGGACACATGGAACACCCCCGAACTCACACTTCCGAAGCGGCTGACCCGGAGCTCAAAGTCGAGCAGGTCAGCAAGGACACCCGGCGGCGGGTCATCACCGCGAGCTTCATCGGCAACTTCGTCGAATGGTTCGACTACGCCGTCTACGGCTACCTGGCCGGCATCATCTCCACGGTCTTCTTCCCCGAGGCCGACCGCCAGACAGCACTCCTGGCAACCTTCGGCGTCTTCGCCATCTCCTTCTTCGTCCGTCCCCTCGGCGGCTTCTTCTGGGGCCACATCGGCGACCGGCTCGGACGGCGGAAAGCACTGTCGCTTTCGATCGTCATCATGTCCGTGGCCACGTTCTGCATTGCCCTGATCCCCGGCTACGGCACCATCGGCATCCTGGCACCGGTACTGCTCCTGCTGGTCCGCGTCGTCCAGGGCTTCTCCGCCTCCGGCGAGTACGCCGGCGCCTCCGCCTTCCTGGTGGAGTACGCTCCCGCACATCGCCGCGGACTCTATGCCGCCGTCGTACCCGCAAGCACCGCGGCGGGACTATTGCTGGGCAGCCTCCTGGCAGCACTGCTGACGTCGGTCCTCAGCGAAAGCCAGCTGCACGACTGGGGATGGCGCCTGCCGTTCCTGCTCGCGGCCCCCATGGGCCTGATCGGCCGGTACATCCGCACCAAGCTCGAGGACACCCCGGTGTTCCGCGCCCTCTCACAGGAAGAGCACGGCAAGGCCCCCGCGAGGGACATGTTCCGGAACAACAGGAAGCAACTCATCATCGCCACCGGCGCGGTACTGCTGAACGCGGTCGGCTTCTACGTCATCCTCAGTTACATGCCCACCTACCTCGCCGAGGAACTGGGCTTTGGCGCCGGGGAATCGTTCCTGGCCACCACCATCGCGCTGGCCAGCTACATCGGCTTCATCTTCCTCACCGGCATCGCCTCGGACAGGTTCGGCCGCAAGCGGATGCTGATCACCGCGTCCGTGCTGTTCATGCTGCTGACGGTGCCGGCGTTCATGCTCCTGGATAGCGGCAACTTCCTGGTGATCGTCCTGGTCCAGATTCTCCTGGGCGGCATGCTCACCCTCAACGACGGCACACTGCCCAGCTTCCTGGCCGAACTCTTCCCCACGACGACCCGGTACAGCGGCTTCGCCGTCAGCTTCAACCTCTCCAACGCCCTGTTCGGCGGCACCGCCCCGTTCATGGCCACCCTCCTCATCGGCCTCACGCACAACAAGCTGGCCCCCGGCTGGTACCTCGTGGCCGCCTCAATGGTTTCCCTCATCGCAGTCCTGTTCGCCGTGGAGACTTCCAAGAAGCCCCTGCAGCAGCACTGACAACAACACCCACCTGAGAAAGAAAAGGAAATAACAGAATGACCATCACCGAGAACCTCACCCGTAGTGGCGACGCTGTCAACGACGTCGCCAAGCTCGAGCGCCTCAAGGTCCTCAACAACGGCGAGAAGGTCTCGCTGACCTTCTCCGGCGCCGAGTTCGAGCGCCGCCTCGCCGGCCTCCGCAGCATCATGGCCGAAAAGGACCTGGACGCAGTCGTCCTGACCAGCTACCACTCGATCAAGTACTACTCCGACTTCCTGTTCACCTACTTCGGCCGCTCCTACGCCATGGTGGTCACCAAGGAGGACACGGTCACCGTCACCGCAAATATCGACGCCGGGATGCCCTGGCGCCGCAGCTACGGCGACAACCTGGTGTACACGGACTGGCGCCGGGACAACTTCATCTTCGGCATCCAGGAGGTGCTGCGCACCCGCGGCATCAGCGTCCGCCGGCTCGGCGTCGAGGACGACTCCCTGCCGCTGGACAACCGGAACAAGATCCAGGCCGCGTTCCAGTCCGCCACCCTGGTGGACGTGGCCCAGGCCGCGATGCGCCAGCGCATGATCAAGTCCGCCGAGGAAATCGAGGTCATCAAGCACGGTGCCCGGATCGGCGACCTGGGCGGCGAGGCCATCCGCAACGCCATCACCGCCGGCATCACCGAGTACGAGGTGGCGCTCATCGGCACCGAGGCCATGGTGCACGAGATCGCCCGCACCTTCCCCAACTCCGAAATCCGCGACACCTGGGTCTGGTTCCAGTCCGGCATCAACACCGACGGCGCGCACAACTGGGCCACCACGCGGAAGATCCAGGAGCACGACATCCTGTCCCTGAACTGCTTCCCCATGACCTCCGGCTACTACACGGCCCTCGAGCGGACGCTGTTCTACGGCGAACCGGATGCCCGTTCCCTCGAGCTGTGGAACATCAACGTCGAGGTCCACAAGCGCGGCCTGGAGCTCATCAAGCCCGGCGCAGTCTGCAAGGACATCGCCGCCGAGCTCAACGAGATCTACGTGTCCCACGGCCTGCTCGCCAACCGCACCTTCGGCTACGGCCACTCCTTCGGCGTCCTCAGCCACTACTACGGCCGCGAAGCCGGGCTCGAGCTGCGCGAGGACATCGACACCGTGCTCGAACCGGGCATGGTGGTCTCCATGGAACCGATGATCACGGTCCTCGACGGCCAGCCCGGCGCCGGCGGCTACCGCGAGCACGACATCCTGGTGGTGGGCGAGGACGGCGCCGAGAACATCACCAAGTTCCCGTTCGGCCCTGAGTACAACATCATCAGCGCCTGACACCTCCGGTTGGCCAACAACCCGGTTGGCTAACAACAGGGCATGCCCTCCCCCGCCGGTCGTTGTCACCAAGGCTTTTGTTTTAGCAGCCTTGGGTTAAGTACGACGACGGCGGGCGGCCGGGAGTGCATGGCCGCCCCCGCTTCCGCTAGGCAATAAAAGGCCGGAAGCACGACAGCGAAGAAATATAGTGAACACCATGACTCCCCCGGCAAAACCCGCGAACCCAGCCCCTGACGCAGGCAAAGACGCCGGCAACGGCGACGCCCGCGGCGCCTCCGTGATCGTCAATGCCATCGCCGTGCTCCGCAGCTTCACCGCGGACGAGCCCATGCTGGGCGTCACCGAGATCGCCAGCCGGGTGGGCCTGCACAAGAGCACGGTGTCGCGGATCCTGGCCACGTTCGAGCAGGAGCACCTGGTGGAGCGGGACCCGGACACACGCCGCTTCCGGCTGGGGCTGGGCCTGATCGCGGTGGCCGGTCCGCTGCTGGCAGAACTCGAGGAACGCCGCGTGGCCTATCCGGTGCTGCGCGAACTCACTGAACGCACCGGCGAAACCAGCGCCCTCATGGTCTGGAACGGCACCGAGTCCATGTGCGTGGAACAGATCGCCAGCCGCCAGCAGGTCAAGCACACCACCCCGCTGGGCGCACGCTACAACGATGCCCTCAGCGCCTCGGTCCAGATCTTCCTCGCCGGGGAACAGGCCGAACGAGTGCATGCCCTCCTCCGCAGCGGCACCATCACCCTGCCCGGCCTCGACGACCACTCGGTCGAGGAGTACCTGCAGCGCCTCGAGGAAGTCACCAAGCGCGGCTGGGCCATCAACTACGGCGAGACGTCCATCGAGGAAGTCGGCATTGCCGCCCCCGTCTATGACCACCGCGGCGACATCGTGGCCGCCGTCCTCATCCCTGCACCCAAGTTCCGAGTCTCCCCCGATACCCTGCAGAGCCTCGGCGAGGCCTGCGCCAGCGCGGCCCGCCAGGTCACGCAGCGCCTCGGCGGCGTGGCCCCCCGGGAGCGCCGCAGCGCATAGGCGGCGGAGCGCATAAGCAGCGCCTTACGAAGCCAGCCTCTCCCCTGCGTTGTGCCCAGAGCCAGCCGGTCCAACACCATGCTCGGGCTGGGTGATTTCGGCCCACACTGCGTCGAGGGAGAGTCCGAGGACATCGGCGATCGCTGCGATGGTCGGGAAGGCAGGCGTCGCCACGCGGCCTGACTCGATCTTCCGGAGGGTCTCCGGTGAGACACGGGCAGCGAGCGCGGTCTCGAGCATCGAGCGCTCCCCCCTGGCGCGACGCAACAGGGCGCCGAGGCGCTGTCCGCGCTCGACTTCTCCGGATGTGAGGGGCAACCTGACCATGGCTCCAATTCTAATACCGGGATAATATGGCCGGTATAGTTATTGGCAGCAGGAGAAGGGCGCGCCGCATGATCGAGATTCTCACCCCCGCCGAACTGGGCCGCGCAAAAGTGTCAGGCGCCCTGGTCGCTGACATCTTGCACACGCTGAAGAACCGCAGCGCTGTCGGCACGAACCTGCTGGACATCGACCGGTGGGCCCAGGCCATGATCCTGGAGGCCGGAGCGGAGTCCTGCTACGTCGACTATGCGCCGTCGTTCGGACGCGGACCGTTTGGCCACTACATCTGCACGGGCGTCAACGACGCCGTGCTCCACGGGCTGCCACGCGACTACACGCTTGCCGACGGCGATCTGCTGACTCTGGACCTCGCCGTCTCCAAGGACGGAGTTGCTGCAGACGCCGCCATCAGCTTCATCGTGGGCGAATCAAAGCCTGCGGAAAGCGTCGCGATGATCGACGCCACCGAGCATGCATTGAGGGCAGGGATAGCAGCCGCCGGACCAGGCGCCCGCATCGGTGATATTTCCTATGCCATCGGATCGGTCCTCACCGAGGCGGGGTATCCGGTCAACACCGAGTTCGGTGGTCATGGCATCGGATCGACCATGCACCAGGACCCGCACGTTCCCAACAACGGACGGCCCGGCCGCGGGTACAAACTGCGGCCTGGGCTGCTGCTCGCATTGGAGCCGTGGGTCATGGCGGACACGGCCCAGCTCGTCACTGATGCAGACGGGTGGACGCTCCGAAGTGCGACAGGCTGCCGGACGGCCCACAGCGAACACACGATCGCCATCACTGACGACGGAGCCGAAATCCTTACCTTGCCGAATCACAGCTAGGAGCCTCCCTACGGTGCTGCTGCCTCAATGGCAGCCGGCACATCAGCCGGTATAGCCGCCGGTGCTGGCACCGCTTCCGTTGTGGGGCTGGGTGCAGCACTGGGTGAAGAGGCCGGAGCTGGTGTTACCGGAGCCTGCGTTGCCGCGGGAGCTGGCGTGACAGCCGTTGCCGGAGCCGGCGTTACCGCGGGAGCGGGCGTGACAGTCGGAGCCGGCGTCGGCGTTACCGGCTTGGGCGTGACAGCCGGGGCCGGAGCCGGCGTTACCGGCTTGGGCTTGACGGCCGGTGCCGGAGCTGGCTTTACCGGCTTGGGCTTGACGGCCGGTGCCGGAGGCGAAGTTGCCGGTTTAGGCGCGGCCACCTTCGTTGCAAGCTTCGCTGCCCGCCTACCCGAAGGCTGCGCGGCGGCAACAGACACCTTGGCAGGAGAAGACGACTTCACCCCGGAAAGGCTCTGCGCGGATGGTTCGTGCTCGTCGTTCACCGCTGTGTGGCGAGCGCTGGCTCCGACCGGAACAGCCCAGGAGGCTGTCTCCGACGCGGCGCCGGGCTTCCGGTAGTCGGTCATCTTGATATTGGCAACAGGTCCCGAGTGACGGAGCCGGAGCAGAGTCCAGTTGTCGGGGTCTGTGTGTTTGCCGTTCAGAATGGTTTCGAAATGGAGGTGGCATCCGGTTGAGGATCCGGTGGTCCCGACCCGGGCGATGAGTTCCCCGGCCTGGACCGACTGGCCCTTCTTCACACCGATGCCTTCAAGGTGGTTATAGGTGGTGATCAGGCCGTTGCCGTGATCGATTTCCACCCGGTTGCCGCCACCCCACGGATGCCATCCCACTGCCCGCACCACGCCGGCATCCGCTGCGAATACGCGGGTTCCGCAGGCGGCGGCAAAGTCCTGGCCCCAGTGAAATTCGCCGGCCGAGCCGGTGATCGGACTTGTCCGCAGCCCAAAGTGCGACGTGGGAACCAGGACCTCCAACGGAGCCATCAGGGTTCCAGCCGCGGGACGCCGCCGTTGCGTTGAAGCCGCACCGACTTTCTGCACAGCTAGCTTCGTTTCGGTAAAGACCAATGTACGGCTGTAGGACAGGAACGCGTCCGCGGAAGCCGAGACAGCACCGGCGCTGGCAACGGACCCCTCTGCATTCGAGGCAACTGCATTCGAGGCGACCGTAGAAGAGGCGATGGCAGCGGATACGAGCGGCGCGTTGACGGAGACATCACCGGGCATCCCAGCGGACGTCTGCCCGGACGAAAGAACCGGGGCCGTGCCCTGGAATCCAAAGGCATAGACCGCCAGGAACGCCGCGCCCGCGCCTATCCGAACGGCACGGCTCAGAACGGGACGAGTCAGGACGGGACGACTCAGAACGGCTGGACGCAGGACCTGCGGTGTGCGCCGGACAGCGGAAGGCGCCAGATGCTTTGACATTAGATCTCCCCATAAAGGCCGCCGGGTGCTGGTCGATAAGGCTGGTGGATGGCGGCATGCTCCTAACATGGGAGCATGCCGGGCAGGCCCGCGAAACCGCTTCGGCCTCTTATGTGGATAAGCTCGGAAAATCTTGACCGGGCCCCCTCCCGAACTGCGGAAATCCTCGCGTGATGTTGAGGAATCCCGATGCGCACGCCAGCCGCCGCACAGCGCACCCCGGTACGTGGCGGACATCTTCCGTAAAGGGCCAGCCCGCTTCCGGCTCCCCGCGGGGCAGCAACTGCGGATGTAGGGTTGTGCTGACGAGCAGTCCCCGCATGTCCAACACGAGGAAGCCGCGAGGTGTGAGTGTGAACGAGTACGAGGCCTCACTGGTCATCAAATCCGGAGCGGAACTGCTGTCTGCGGCTTCTTCTGACCCCCGCTCGGAGGAAGGCTATGCGGCCGTCAAAGCCAATATCTCGGAGTCACTGGACCGGATAGCGGAAGCGCTGACGAACTTCGAGGCCGGATCGGGGGTCCGCAACCGTTCAACCGGCTGGGTCCAGGACCTTCGCCGCGTGGCGGACGACTTGGTGGATCGACAGGGCTGAAAGGCCGATGACAGCGAGCGGCCCCGGCCGGCCACCTGCAGCCAGTTTTGACCGGGCTGCCCTGGTCTTCAATCCCGGCAAGCCCGGCATGACCGCCAGGATCAACCAACTGCAACGGGACTTGGCTGCCGGAGTGCCGGATCTGCAGGTTGATCTGCTGCCCACGGACTTTGCCGGGCATGCACGGGACCTTGCACGGTCCGTGGCGGCCACCGGGTCCCCGCTCATCGTTTCCGTCAGCGGCGACGGCGGGTACAACGAGGTTGTCAACGGGGTGATGGATGTCCCCGGCAGCAGGGCGGTGTGCACCGTGCTCGCGGCAGGGAACGCCAACGACCACCACCGGAGCATGCCCGCAAAGCCGTTGCCGGAGTCTGTCCGGGAAGGCCGGGTCCGGCATATCGACCTGTTGCGCATCACGTTCGGGGAGGAGCAGCCGGCACAGGTTCACTACGCCCACTCCTACGTAGGCTTTGGGCTCACACCGCTGATGGCGATCGGCATCGAGAGCGGCGGAAAGGGCAAAATCCTGGAACTTGTGTCCGTCGCCCGCACGCTCTCTCATTTGAGGCCGTTCGAGCTGGTCCGGGCCGACGGCGCCACCGCCCGCTTCGACAGCCTGATCCTGGCCAACATTTCCCGGATGGCCAAGTATGGGACGGTCAGCGAGTCGGTCGGCCCCGACGACGGCCGGTTCGAGGTTGTGACACTCCCCCACTCCGGGCGCTGGAAGATGGCCCTGATGACTCTTCGGGCCGTGACGCTGGGACTCGGGAATCAGCCGAGCGTCAGCAGTTACGCCTTCACCACGCGGGATGCTGTTCCCTGCCAGATCGATGGCGAGGTCAGGCACCTTCCCGCCGCCACCCATGTTCTGGTGGAAAGCGCGAAGGGCGCCCTCGCCGTCATCTGATGCCGGAATTCAGCTCCCATTCACTCCGGGAAATCGCGTACTCGACGTCGCCATGTTCATCGCCCGGGATGGACACAGGCCAGTCAGCGACGAAGGAACGGACGAGGCGCATCCCGGATTTCTCCATCACCCGCCGCGAGGCTGTGTTCACTGCCATGGTGGAGGCAACCACCCGTTGCACACCGAACTCGGTAAACCCCTTGGCGATCAGTGCACGGGACCCCTCGGTGGCGTAGCCCTTCCCCCACGCCTCGCAGCGCAGCCGGTAGCCCAGTTCCGGCTGGTCGGGCGGGTCGCCGGGGGCGGGCCGATAGTGGAACCAGCCGAGGAAATCTCCGGTTGACTTCTCGATCGCGGCCCAGAAGCCGTAGCCGGGGAATTTCCGGTAGTAGCCGAGGAATGCTGGAAGGTACTCGCTTTCAACCTCGTCCCGCGGCGTCGGGGCACCGCCCGTGATGTACCGCATCACGCGCGGGTCGCCGTCGAGCTCCACGAGCAGATCTGCATCGTGGACATTGAACTGCCGCAGCACCAGCCGCTCGGTCTCCAGGAATATGGGCATGCGGGCATTCTTGCACCGGGCGCCAGATGTGTCAGCTACTTGACGGTCACCTTCCGCCGGAACGTCCCGGCGATGAATACCCCGCGAAAGTCTCGCCAGCGCCCGGCCCCGCGAGTAGCTTTGTGCCATGACGGAAGACTTCGACCTTTACGCGGAGAAATCGCAGGAGATCGCGAATGATCCGCGCCGGATTGGGTACTGGTTCTTCAGAGCGCTCCATGACAGGGCCAAGAACCTCGACGACCTGCATCTGATCGTGACCCCGGAGTCCCGTCCGTTGTGGGGATCCTTCGAAATAGCCGCGGCACTGCTGGACTCCATCGAGGATCCCGGCATGCTCCAGGAAGCTGTCTACGCCGATGGAGACCCTGAGGTCTGCTACATGCGTGTTGTCCGGGAAGCCAAAGAGCACACGTTCAGCACACCCACCACAATGCTGGACGACCCGCTGCTGATCACGCTCGTGTGGCGGCCAGACCACGGCCGGTGGATGGTTCATGGCTTAGGCGACGCGGTGCACCCGGACAGGGTGCCCCGCGGGGCTTAGTCGTCGTCGACCCACTCGAGCAGGTCGCCTGCCTGGCAACCCAGGACCCGGCACATTGCGTCCAGGGTGCTGAAGCGGATTGCCTTGGCCCGGCCGTTCTTCAGCACCGCCACGTTGGCCGGGGTGATCCCGACGCGCTCGGCGAACTCCCCCACGCTCATCTTGCGCTTGGCCAGCTCGACGTCGATGCGCACCACAATTGCCATCAGATCACCCCTTCCATGTCCGTCCGTAATGACGTCGCCTGCCGCAGCAGATCCCGCATCACCACGATCAGCAGAACCAGCACCGCACCGATCAGGGTGACGCCGATCAACACCGCAGGCATCCCGGGATCCCGCAGTTCGGGGGTGAAGTAGATGTAGGCGACCAGGGAAGCGGCCATGGCCGCCAGTAGCAGCCACGCCCCGACGAACGCCCACATGATCACGTCCACCCACCGCAGCGAGGCAGCGGTGAAGATCCGGTCACTCTGGACCAGGGTCAGCAGCCGCCAGATGCACACGATCACAATCTGCAGGCACAGGGCTTCCAGTTCCCAGAACAGCAGCATCGGCCACCGCCAGGGATCCATCCCTGGCCCCTCCTCGGTTGTGAAGAGAAACTCGCCGGGAAACGACATGACCTGGGCCACCAGCAGCCCGAGGAACACCATTACCAGCAGGACCCGTAGCGGGAGGACCAATCGACTAACGATAGACATGGCCTCATAATCTGGGTTTTTCTATCGAAAGTCAATATGACACGGTGCATCCCGACGTCGGCGCTCCGGACGGTCTCTGACGCTAGACTGACGCCGATGGAGACTGGGGAAAATCTGTTGGGCGGGTTGAACGTGCCGTTGTTGCGCCGGGCGGCCACCTGTTGCCTGGTGCTCGCTGCCGCGGCAACGTTGGTGAATTTTGGCGGCCTGGTAGTGGTGATCGCGGGAGGCGTGCTGCCCGGCTGGGCGATTAGCGCCATCCTGCTCGTAGCCTCGCTGGCACTGCTCCTGATAAGCCGTCGCGCGGCTGGGGGCGCGGCTGGAGGAAGGGGCGGTACGCGCCAAAACGCGCCCAGTACCCTGCTGCACCGGCTGGTTGTTTTCGCCGTCGGAGTGAGCAGTGCGGCCGGGGCGCTGGGCGACATGAGCGCCACCTATCACGTGCTGGAACCGGCAGGGCCGAACGGCTGCCGGGCCGTTGCGCGGGAGTACTCTTTCCTCTTCGCGGGCAGCGGCGCAGTCTATGCGGTCGGTCTCAGCGGAATCGGAACCCGGGTGAGCTCCTGGACCACAGACGACGGCTACGAACCGATCGCCGGCGGCTCCTATCAAATGAGCTGGGACTCTGACAGCGGCAGCCTTGCCCTCCTGGGCGGGAGGGATCCTGTGTGGCCGTCAGTGCATGGGGTTGAATGCGGTTGAACGCCGTGCATGCGAAAGGCAAGGAGACACAACCTCCCTGCCACTTTCAGGATATCGCCCGCCGGGGGGCTTGCCGCAAGGCCCCTCCCCTCGTCCAGAATGGTTGGCCGCGCTTACTTTTGGATTGGGGTTTCACATGTTCGACGTGATCATTAGCGGTGGCGGGCCGACGGGGATGATGCTGGCCAGCGAGTTGCGGCTGCACGACGTGGACGTGCTCGTCCTGGAGAAGGACGCGGAGCCGAGCAACGCGGTCCGCTCGCTGGGCCTGCACCCGCGCAGCATCGAGATCATGGACCAGCGCGGGCTGCTGGACCGGTTCCTCGCGCTCGGGCAGCAGTATCCCGGCGTCGGCCGCTTCGCCGGCATCGAAAAGCCCCTGCCGGTGAACCTGGACACCGCACACGCTTACATTCTCGGCATCCCGCAGCCGGTCACCGACCGCCTGCTGGCGGAGCGCGCCGTCGAGCTTGGCGCGCAGGTCCGCCGCGGCTGCGAGGTGACGGGCTTCGAACAGGACGACGACGGTGTAAGCGTCGAGCTCGACGACGGCGCCCGGCTCAGCGCGCGATGGCTGGTCGGCTGCGACGGCGGACGCAGCCTGGTGCGCAGGCAGCTCGGCATCGGCTTCCCCGGCGACCCGGCCACGAACGAATGGATCCACAGCGAGATGGAGGTGACCACGCCGCCGGACGAGCTGGCCGAGGTGGTGGACGAGGTCCGCAAGACCCACAGGGGGTTTGGCCTCGGCCCGGCCGGGAATGGGCTGTACCGCGCCGTGGTGCCCGCGGCCGCCGTCGCCGAGGACCGCTCGGTCCCGCCGACTCTGGAAGAGCTAAAGACCCAGCTGCGTGCCTTCGCGGGCATCGACTTCGGCGTCCATTCACCGCGCTGGATAACCCGCTTCACGGACGCCACCCGGCTGGCCGAGCAGTACCGCGCGGACCGGGTGTTCCTGGCCGGCGACGCGGCGCACGTCCATCCGCCGCTGGGCGGGCAGGGTTTGAACCTTGGCATCCAGGATTCGTTCAACCTCGGCTGGAAGCTCGCCGCCGAGGTCAACGGCTGGGCGCCGCAAGGGCTGCTGGACACGTACTTTGCCGAGCGCCACCCGGTCGCCGAAGGCGTCCTGACCATCACCCGCGCCCAGAGCGAACTGATCTCACCCGAGCCCGGCCCGCAGGCCGTGCGCCGCCTGCTGGCCGAGCTGATGGACTTCGACGACGTCAGCCGGTTCCTGGCCGAGAGGATCAGCTCGATCGGGGTCCGGTATGACTTCGGCGAGGGGCCCGAACTGCTCGGCAGACGGCTGCGCGACCTCCCCCTGTCACGGGGCCGTCTCTACGAGCTCACCCGCGAAGGCCGGGGGCTGCTGCTCGACCAGACGGGCGGGCTCTCCGTGGTGGGATGGTCGGACCGGATCGACCACGTGGCGGACGCCAGCGGGGAACTGGACGTGCCTGCGGTCCTCCTCCGGCCGGACGGCCACGTCGCCTGGATCGGCGACGACCAGGACGACCTGCTCCGCAACCTGCCGCGATGGTTCGGGGAAGCCTAACTAAGTCGACGCCGGGCGGTACCGCAGCAGGGCGTTGCTGGATCCGGGGAACGGCCGTGCCTCCAGCAGGGAAAGGTTCGCAGGTCGGAGGAACAAGGGCAGGCCTGCAGTGAGGGCGACCGGACTAACGGTTAGATGCAGTTCGTCGACAAGCCCTTGGGCCAGCAGGCCGTTCCACATTACGCGACTGCCGAAGATCAGGATGTCCCCAGTCCCGTTCTGTTTTTCCTGTTTCAGCCATGTGCCCGCCTCATCTCGCGGGATGACGGTCGTGGTGGCCGCCCAGGGGTGGTCCGCAGGAATATTCAAGGAGTCCGACACCACAACTTTGGCTATGCGGTTGTAGAGACGGCTGATTTCCCGGTTGTGCGGACTCAACGCGCGGTTGCTGGGGTCCTCGCCGGCATCAGCAATGCCTGGCCAGTAGGCGCCGAAACCTTCAAAGGACGTCCGGCCCAGCAGCACTGTTCCCGCCGACCGCAGCCGTTCAAGGTTGTAGGCGTCGAAAGTCTCATCCATGTTCAGTACCGTCGGGTTCCCGCTTTGATCAGCGTAGAATCCGTCCAGAGAGACGATGTTGTTGACAACAGTCCGGCGCATACACGAATGCTAGACGACTCCGCGGTCCATTTGGCGGCCGGCAGCGGACTGGGTTAGCAGCCCGGTCCCGGAGTGTGGAGGTAAGACCACCACCGCCACCGGCCGGTTCAAGTCTCCGCCGCCGTCCTTGGAAGAAGGATGGAGTTCCTTGGACGGTCTCAGAGAACAGCGGTTTGTCATCCGAACGGCGTGGCCCAGGCCTGCTGCCTCCTGACTGGTCTTGATATGAACGCTGCCGGCGCACGAACTGCGGGCCTATTCTGAGGGCATGTCGCAGTCCGGTGAGATGATTCCCCCGGCGCTCCGCCCGCCGCTGGAGGTTGCGCTGGCGAAGGGGGTGAAGGGCATTCCGCCGGCTTCCGCCTTGCCTGGCCAGATGCTTTTCGAGCCCAAGTTTGATGGTTATCGTGTCCTGATTTTTAGTGATCGGGATGGGGTTAGCCTGTCGTCACGCCAGGGTAAGGACCTCACTGGGTACTTCCCGGAGCTGGTCGAGGCGTCAAAATCGATGATTCCAGCCGGTTGCATTGTCGATGGCGAGGCGGTGGTGTGGTCAGAGGACAGGTTGAACTTCGAGGCCCTGCAGGGGAGGTTGTCAGCCGGCAAGGAAGGCCTGCGGTCGATGGTCCTCGAGCTGCCGGCCACGTTTGTGGGCTTCGACGTCCTGGCTGTTGCCGGACAGGACGCGAGGGGCTTGCCCCTGGTGGATCGGCGCGCGCTGCTGGAGGAGTTGGCTACTGTCTGGGCTCCCCCGCTCTCGTTGTCCCCTCAAACGACTGACCGGGAGCTGGCCCAGCAGTGGTTTGAGGGCCTGGCTGACGTCCGCATGGAAGGACTGGTAGCCAAGAGCAGCGTCCAGCCCTATGCGGGCGGGAAGAGGATCTGGCTTAAGGCCAAGCATGTTTCGGAACTGGATGTTGTGTGCGGGGCCGTCATGGGACCTGTGCACCGGCCGACCGAAATCGTGGCGGGACTGCCGCTGCGTGGTGAGCTGCGCATAGTGGGCCGGAGCTCACCCTTGAAACCTGCAGACAGCCGGACGCTTGCCCGTTGGCTCCGGCCCGCGGCCGGACCCCACCCGTGGCCGTCAACGGTCAAAGGAACCACCCTCGACCGTTTCAACCGGGAAAGCCTCACCAGTTGAACTGACGCTCGTTGATCCGGTCGTAGTTGAAGTCCAGGCAGATGCCGCCTGGTCAGGGCAGTCTTTCCGGCACTCGTTGCACTTCCGCAGGGTACGTCCGGAACTAGACCCGCTGGAAGTTGAGGTTCCTGCCAGGCTGGCTGTCGATCACAAGGAACGGTGAGCTCTCGGAGGAGGTCCCCTTCGTTTACCCAGGGATCGGGCGCGGGTGAGGGCCCGTCAGGTGGCCCTCCTTAGGACGCCGCGCCCAGGGTGATGTCCGCGGTCTGTTCCTGGCCGTCGCGCTGGAAGGTGATCTTCACGGTGGATCCGGCGGCCTGCTCGCGCGCGGCGGCCGTCAGTTCGGAGGCGTCGGTCACGGTCCGGCCGGCCAGTCCGGTGACCACGTCGCCGGCTTTCAGCCCGGCCCTGTCAGCGGCGGATCCGGAGGTCACCGAGGCCACTTCCGCGCCGGCCGTGAAGTCCGACGACGACCCTGACGTTTTGTCCTGAACGGACAGTCCCAGCTGGCCATGGGTCGCCTTGCCCGTGGAGATGATCTCCTCCGCCACCCGCTTCGCCTGGTTGATCGGGATGGAGAAGCCGACGCCGATGTTGCCGCTCTGGGTTGACGAGGACGACGACGATCCCGCGGACGCGATGGCCACGTTGACGCCGATGATCTCACCCTGGGCGTTGACCAGCGCGCCGCCGGAGTTGCCGGGGTTGATGGCCGCGTCCGTCTGGATGACGTTGACGCTGATGGAGTCCTGGGCGGAGGCCGCAACACCGGACTGGGAACCGAGCGGATTCTGTGAAGAGCCCTCCGCCGAGGATCCGTCAGACGTGGCGGACGACTCCGTCTCGATGGTGCGGTTCACCGCGGAGACGATGCCGTCCGTGACGGTGCCGCTCAGTCCCAGGGGTGCGCCGATGGCGATGGCCTTGTCGCCCACGTTGACGGCCCCGGAGTCACCGAGGGTTGCCGGGGTCAGCCCCTCGGCGTCGATCTTGATGACGGCCAGGTCGGAGAGCGGGTCGGTGCCCACGATGGTGGCCGTGTAGACCTGCCCGTTGTTGGTGCGGACCTCGACGGCGGCGTCCGCGGCTGCCCCGTCCAGCGTGACCACGTGCGTGTTGGTGAGGATGTGCCCCTCAGTATCCAGGATGATGCCCGAACCGGTGCCGCCGGAGCTGCCGGAGCTGACGCTGATGGTCACCACGCTGGGCGAGGCCTTCTGCGCGGCGGCCGTGACGGCGTTGACGCTCTCCGTGTTGTTGACGATGACCGGGCTGATCGCGGCCTGCGCCGTGGCGGTCTGCGCCGGCGCGTCAGGCCACAGGGCCGCAACCCCGGTGGCCGCCCCGCCGCCCAGTAATCCCGCCGCCACGAGGCACGTGACGAAGACGGCCGGGCCCACCCGCTTCCTGTCCCGCGGCCGGAGCGGCCGGGCCGGCGGGACCGGGGGCACACCACCGAAAGCCGGCGGGACGGCCACAGGAGGAACGGTCGGCACGGGGCCAGTCCCCTGCGGAACATCGGTGTGAGGGACAGGATTGTGGCTGGTCTCCGTGTACATGGGTGGCTCCTCAGGGGTACCGCTCCGGTTCCCGGAGCTTTCCCCCTGATCCTGTCCACCAGGCCTTTGGCCCTTCTGTCCCGGTGCTGTGCGGAGGCTGTGAAGGTCGCTTTGCCACCAGGGCGACTTTACAAACTATGCATTGACGCCCGTCTTGATCGGGTTCATCATGTGGGTGTTTACGCCGCGTCGATACATAGATGCGGCGAACAGACTTCTCGGGCGTTGTGGCCTAACTTCAAGGAACGCAGATGAATCTTCTTGAAAAGCTTGATCAGGAGGGCATCAGCACGGGCATGGTCGTCGATTCCACGACCTCCGCATTTCTTAGGGCACTGCCGGCGCCGGCAACTTTGACGGTGCCAAGCACAGTAACCGTGTCGACTCCTCAGGCAATGCCTGCGGTCCTCGGTTCGACCTTCACGGGCCCTGTGACGATTTCAGCCGCAGCCTCCCCGGGCTCGGCGCAGGCCACAGTGAAACTGAAGCTGGACGGGCTGGCATTAAGCCTGCCGTCCGCTGTTCGGGCGGCTACCCGAACTGTGACGGCCAGTGGCCAGCGCCGGCGGATCCGCTATGCAGACGCGGGCGGACCTGCCAGCGTGACGGCAACGGGAACCATCAGCATCATCCTGGCCCAAAGCCACTCCCCTGTGGTTGATGTTTCGCAGCTCTCGCTATCCCCACAGCCCCGGACCGTGCTGCTACCTGGCAATATCGGCTTGACTCTCCCGGCAACCTTCACTGCCGAGGGTGGGAGCTTCAAAATGGTGGGAACCGAGTTCGTACTTCCTGAGTCAGTGCCTGTGGTCGGTGGTGTCGCTTGTGAGGCCGACCTGGAATGCGGCAAGGGTCCCTTGAATCTTGACCTCACCATTCAGCCAGCCCTTGTCACCGATGGTCAAAATGCCCCCGCTATCGGGGGCACGCTTTCATGGCATCTGCCCAACGCCGAATCATTCGACCAGCTTGTCCCCACCGCCGTCTCTCTCACGCTCGATCTTCCGACGGGCGACGGACTCCTGGGAGCGGGCGGACCGACGGTGAGCACACCATTACGGGTCCGTGCCGGGATGTCCCGTCCGCCCGAAGATCCCGGTGCGCTTCACGTGACCGTCACGATGGAGTCGGATGCCCCTTCCGGGCTCCTGAGCGTCTTCGACGCCAGCCCCGGCGCCATCGCTGCGGGCATCACGACGGCGATCGCCCCGGCAATTCTTGCCGATTCACCGACCGCTGCCACCGGCGCGCTTTTCGCGACAGCAGCCCTGGTGGGCCGCGAACTCGCGGTCAAGGGCGGCTTCACCCTGCATGCAGTCACGCTGGACGCCTCCGTTGAGGGGTCCAGCACAGTCAACGCACTGCTGGACGTCGAGGGCCTGGTGACGGCCGACCTTTGGCGCTCTGGCCCGCTGGCGGTAGGCATGCGGCCCGGTGCCCGACCTCTTCGGGTGCGCTGGCGGGACGTTGCGGCTGCAGTGGATCCGGCCGCGGACGTCGGTGAAATGCTGACCCTGGATTTCTCCCGGTCGCGGGTTGAGGTGGTCGATCCGGGTGAATGGACCATCGACACGCCCGGGTCGCTCCTGGACATCGTGGGAACGCGTTCCGGGCACGGCTCTACATGGTTTGAGGTGGACCTGCGGTTCGTCGTGGAGCTTGGCCCCATCACAATCAGCGGTGCCACGGTCCGCGCGACCTTCGAAAACGGCGACGTCTCGCTTGGGCTGCGGGGCCTGATCGCCGGCGTCGAAGTTCCCGGCCTGATCAGCGGCGAGGGCCAGGTGTCCTTCACGCCGGGCGGTTTCGCGGTGGTCCTGGGCGTCGAGGTCCCGCCCGTTGGCCTCGCTGCCCTGGGTTTCCTGCGTTACGACGACCTTCCGCAGGGCCGCAAGACAGAACTCGGCTTCGCCGTCGACCTGCCCGGCCCCATACCCCTGGGCCCGACAGGGCTAGGGCTCTACGGAGTGCTCGGAACCTTCGGCTACAACGCTCGCATGCCTGCCCTCGATGCAGCCAACCCCTTCCTGTCGCTCCGGAAATGGAAGCCGTGGGTACCGCTGGACTTCGGACCGGGCAACATGACCATCGGCATCGGCGTCAGCATCGGCACCGCACCCGACAACGGCTTCTTCTTCAGTTCCCTCGGCGTCCTCGGTCTCACCGTCCCCGCATTCGACCTGCGCGTTGGCCTTGACGGGAACCTGTTGGCAAAGCGCAAGACCCTGACGCGCTCGATCCTGGACAAGCTGAAGGATCGGGCGGATCATCCGCCACCCGCAGAACTTGCGATCTCCGTCTTTGGCGGGGTCGCCGCCACTACTGACGCACTCGACATCGCAGTGGCCGGGAAGTTCACCATTGATTATCTCGTCGCGGTGGATGTGCCGCTGGCCGCGCATTTCCCCTTCCGCGGCGCCAACTGGTGGATCCGGAATGGCAGCGACGACGGAATAATGGCGCCAACAAACCGTCCGCCCGGCCCCATCAGGGCCCGGGTTCTGCCGAAAACACCCTTCGAGTGCGGGGGCTGGGCATTCCTCATGGTGCACGGCGCCGGAATCAACGCTCCGAGCCTGATGGGAGACCCCGCCATCCCGGCGACGACGGGCTTTACCATCGGACTCGGGGCGGGCATAGAGGTGGTCATCGGGGCCAAGGGCATTCTGTGGGCAGAGATCACCGCCCGCCTGACAGCACTCATCAGCACCAGGCCCCGGTTGGTCCGCATCACCGCAAACGTCAGTGGAACGTTGGGGATTGGGCCCTTCCATATCGGGCTTTCCGCCGAAGTGACCCTCCAGGTATGGTCTGACCGGCAAGGCGACATCCTTTATGCCTACAAGCTGCAGGTGTGCGGCGAAATCGACCTGTTTTTCGACACCCTCCGCAAATGCATCACGATCAACACCCTGGACGCCGCACCAGCCCCGTTGGCACCAGCCCCGGCCCCTGAAGACTGGCCCTGGCCGGACGTGTTCCTCGCCGACGGGCTCGGGCGTTCCCTCCCCGCCGCCGACGGCGCAGCCGGTTCCCAGCAACGGCCGGCCAGCGGCAGCGGACCGGTCCCCGACGGCGGGTGGGCCAAGGCACCCGTGGTTTGGCCCGACGTCGTACCCATCCTGGCCTTTCCGATCGCACCGGCCGTCGGCACCGCGAACATCACCTCGCCGGCCCCCTCGATCAACCTCGGTCTGGTCAGCTCCGGTGGCGCAACCATCACCTGGACCCTGCAGGACGTCGTACTCGAGGACGTGACGAACCCCGGGGCAATCACCTCCATTCCGCTCTACGACACGTCACGCTGGCAGCCGCCGGCGGACACGGGGACGTGGCCGGCCGGAACGTCCAACACACGGGAACTGGTTCTGCTGCGCCGCACGCTCCTGGCGTGGGCGGCGCACATCGCCGGTGACGGAAGCCACCTGAAACCGATGATGGATCCGGGCCAGCTCATCGGCGGCGCCTGCCTCTGGAGTGCATCGGAAGGGCCGGGGTGGGCCGTGGGCAGGGATGCCACTCCCCTGGATACGGCGGACTGGCATGTCCCGGCCGAACACTCCGGGTGGGATGCCCGCACCCTGCTGACCTTCGCTAACGGCACCGGCTTCACCGTCAGAACCGTACCGGTGTTACCCATGGGTGCGCCGTCCCAGCTTCCTCCCGCCACCATCCCTGCCGGCCCGGCGGGCCTCTCCTCTGAAGCGACAGCGGACGGCCGACGGTTCGCGAGCGCCTTCCGCCTGACCGGCTCGGTCTTCATCGTCCGCGAGCCCTTCCTGTGGATGCGGACCTCCGTCACGCTTGATGAGCCGGTTGTGGACGGCAGACTGCACCTCCTCCTAGCCATGAACGACGGCGAGAACCCCTACGACTTCTACGCCGGCACCGCATCGGCCCGCACGAAAGGTGGAACCACCGTCGCAGTGTCGGTTGAGCCCGGGGACAAGACACCCGACGGTTCCGGCGTGGTTGTAACCCTGGCCCTGCCGCCCTCACCCGACGATCCAATCGCCGTGATCGATTTCGAGCTCTCCTGGGGGCAGCCCGCCTACATCCTTGGGCTGATAGCCACCACCGGCAAGGATCACGCCGCGGCTATGCGCGGCCGGGACGCGCAGAAGGCCTCAAACAACGCCGATGCGGCGGGCTCAGCCGTCCCCGCGAAGCTAAGCAAATTGCTGACGCCGGGGCACCGATACCGCATCAGCGCCACCCTGGGCTGGGAGAGCGCGCTGAACGTCGCAGGGATCAACGCTGCGCCGGACAGCTCAGGCCCCGGCCCGTTCACCCAGTCGTGGTACTTCGCCACCGCCGGAAGGGACCCGAACCCGCCAGCCAAACCGGCAACACCACAGCAGGCCACACAACTGGTGAAAGCCGGCACCGCCTCCGGATACTCCTCAAAGTGGAAACTCGTCGAATCCGCCGCCCCGGCCTTCACGGCCACCGGGGCCCGGATTGAAGCCCACCTCGCCACCGCCGTCCTGCTCGATACCTTCAAGCCCGGCTACCTGGCCCGGTACGTCAAAGGCTTCACCCCCGCAGACCACACCGAATACCTTTTCCCCGCTGACCGCCCCGGAATCGAGTTCCTGGCGATGCACATCGTCGAACTCGCCGGGCTCTACAGCAGGGATGTCGGCCTGCTCGTCCGCCGGGTCGACAAGGCAGCACCCGACATCTACGCCGTCCCGGTCCCCCAGCCCGCCAAGTCCAAACCGAAACTGGCCCTGGCGTCCGCGGTGGCAATGGCGGCCAAGAATGCGGGATGCCCGGTCCCGCCCACCGAGTCCGCGCTCACGTTGCCACAGGACCTGCAAATGGGGGCAAGCTACGAGCTTTCCTGCGTTCTGCCGGAAGCGGGGAACCTGCACCCGGGCAAATGGACACCCTCCATCGGCGGCATCACCTTCACGACCTCCAACTACACCGGCCCCGCCGACCTCCTGCACTCGTTCGGGTTCGCTTCCGGTGGGAGCGGGGCGGCACACGGTGACTTGGCGGTGGTCCCGGTGACGACGGCGGCCGGGCACGTCCAGGACGACGCCGAACTCGAGCGCCTGGTTGATGCGCTCGGTCTCCCCCCGCTCCGGCCCGTCCGGGCCAACCGCTCCAGCCTGCTCTGGGCGCTTGCCGGCGGCAGATGGGCCCTGGCCGGCCTGCTGCTGGAATCGACGGAACCATTTATCCGCGATGAGTCCCGCCGAATGGGTCTACGGGACGCGAAACTCTCAGGAACCGAGCTGCCGGTCCGCGTCGTGAACAGGGCGAGCACCACAGCACTTTGGCTTGCCACCACGCCGCTGAATGTCAGCTCCCCGGTGAGCCTTGTGGTCCGGGCCACCGACCGGCTCACTGACTTCACCTGCGGAGTGACGGTCACGGCTCCGCCCCGCTTCACCTCCGCGATCCTGACCGCTGTGGAGGACCAATGAGCATCGTTTTCTGCGACCGCGCCACCGCGTTCGGTGACATCGCCTGGCTGACCGGCGACGGAACGGACCCGCAGATACCCGACGGCGTCCACTGGCACGTCACTATGGGGCCCAATGGGGGCCTGCCCGCAGGGCCCACCATAATCGTGGACCTGAAGCCCAACTCTGACAGTTGCCGTCCAGGGAACCTGCTGCGTTACTTCGGACAGGGCGGACTCGGCAGCTGGCAAATCGACGCCGACCAAGGCCACGAGCTCACGCTGGTCTTCGAGCAACCGGGACTCGGGCCAGAGGTGCTGGGCTGGGCCTTCATCCAGGGCGACGGCGAACTCACAGTGTCGGCTTCCGATCCCTGGCTCACCCGGCAGGGCCTTTGGTCGGTGAATGCGGCCCGGTCAAGGCCTGGCCCCGTTGATTCCACCCGCTGGCGGCTCGCATCCGCAGATTGCCAGGTCGTGCGCATTACCGGACACGGGACGGTCTCAGAGGCATGGGCTTACATCGGCAGCAGCAGCGTCAACATGGACCAGGCCCGAGTGCTCAGCTGTGCCTCGCTGGCACACGACACAGCACAAGACATCCCGTACTACCTCCCCGCCAGCGACGGCAGCGATGACTGGAAAGCCCGCGTCGGCCGCTCGGCGCCGATCCAGCGGTTCCCCTCGGACCCGGAACGTCCGGGAGAGTCCGACCCCGACCCGGACCGCGAGATCTTCCGGATCCGCACGCTGATCGACCCGCCGCCCGATCCCAGCACCGGCACCGCTGTCCAGGGCGTCGCAGCATGGTGCCGGAAAGCATACGGAGCCCTCAACAGCGGCGTGCAGGGAACCATCGACGGCGTGGCCAACGGCACCACCGTGTCCCAGCCCGCCGACGACGTGTACCTGCAGGCCTCCATTGATCCCGGCGTAGCACGCTGGCAGGGCCTTTCGGGCACGCTTGATCAGGAACCGGATCTGACCGACGCCCCCAACCGGATAGGGCTTGCCGCCGCCTTCGTCCCCGTGTTCCGCCTGCTCCGTCCCGGACAGTCTCCTGCCCCACCAGCAGGTGACGCGGAGGCGTTCTACGAGGACAGGATCGGTGGATTTTTCCACCTGCAGGAGGTCACGCGCGATTTTCCCCAGCTCGAAGACGGCAGCCAGTGGGAACTCGTACTCCTTGCAGTGCCCCTGCCCTACCTGCGCGAATGCCCCCAGGACAAGCCCGAGCCGCCCGAACTTCTCCCGCTGGGTGCCTCCTGGAACGCCGTCACCACCGGCCGCTGGTCGGCCACAGTAGGCATTGACCGGCTGGTGCCCCGCGGCGAGGTCGCCTTCGTCCAGACAGAACCAACACGCACCACCCTGCACCCAGGACACGCTGGCGCACCCGAGCCGATGATTGCAGGGTACTCCAAACCGCACGGGCACGTTCTCACAGCCGCCGGGATCCCCGGCGGGCACCCATCCATCACAGTCGGCGTCAGCCTCCAGGACTGGCTCGGACGCTGGGGCGACATGGGCGAAGTGATCCTCCACCGGCCCGCCCGGCCTCCGGTCCCCCCGCCCCAAGGCAGCACTCTGGTCATCCCGGGCGCTGTCCCCGCCGGCATCGCCCCCGCCTCCTCCGCCACGGTGCGCGCCGACATCAGCGTGCAGTGGCCGGCCGGCCCCGGGGCCGTCCCCCTGAACGGGTTGCGCGTCGCTGTTCCGCCGGAACCCTCGCCGCGTGTACTGAATATCGGGCAAGGTGACGTCAAGAACGGACTGATCAGCCGCACAGTCGAGTTCCCGGCCCGGGAAACGACACCGGGCGAAGTGGCCGTTGACACCCTGACGCTGCAAAGCACCGACGCCGACGGCAGGACCTCCTCCACGGTCACCGTCACCGCGCGGATCGTTGATCCCCGCCCCATTCGGGCCCCAGTGGCCAGCCCCCGGCTCATCGCGAGCACCCGCCGCGGCAACAGCCCGTCCGTCACGGTGACACTGTCCATCACCGCAGCCCCCAACGCCCGCGCCTACCGCGTCCTCATCGCGGGCGAAACCACACTCAGAAGGGCGTTCGGCCTGCCTGCCCCGGACCCCGCCGAACCGCGCGCGGAACGGGCCGCAACCGTCCGGCGCGCCATGGCCGGCCGCGACCGACGAAACCTCTATTCATGGGCATCAGCGAAAACGTATACAGTCCAGGACGGCGCTGCCCGGGCCACCATCGACCTGCCCGCCGGAACCGACGGCGTGGTGTTCGCCCGCGCCGTCGCCGTCACCACCATCCACGGAAACCCGCCGACAGAGTCGGTGTCCACCCCGTTCGAACGCACCGAACCCGTCGCCGTCGTCGTGCCCCTCAGCGACTTCCCGCCCGTGCCCGACATACGGACGTCCGCGCGCGAGGACGGCTCCGCGGCCGTCACCGTCCGCGTCACCCATCCACCTGCGGCCATGCTTTCCAGCCTCCATATCGACGGCGAACCCGAGGCACGTATACAGGCGCGCCTTGTCGAGTACCTGGCCAATGCAGAACCCGTGTTCTGGCCCCAGATCAGCACCCTCACGCTGGAACCGTCCCCCGAGGACCCGGCCGTGTTTGACGGCACGGCCATCATCCGGGGACGTCCCTGGCAGCGAACCGCCGTCGCCGCCTGTGTCCGGTACCCGGCGGAGCCAACCCTCGCGGCCGGAGACATCGCCATCGCCAGCGAGATCCGCGCCACCGGGCTGCAGTACGAACACATCCCGTCACCCTGGGGACCGTATTCCGCCCCGGCCTGGCTCGACTTCCGCGGAAACGTGCCAACCCTCGAGTTTTCACACACCCTCTCACATGGCGGACACTCCGTGTCGGTCACAGCCACGGGCCTACCGACCCTGCCCCCAGGGGCTCCGGCATGGGCAATGCAGCTGTTGCGCGGAACGTCGAGCCTGGCGCCAGACGCAGGCCCGGGTGGGGACCCGGTTCCGGCGTCCACGGGCCTCAGTCTGATGCCGCGCCCCTCCTACAGATACGCTGTGCTCCTCATCGATCCGTTTGGAGGCCAGCACGGACCGGTGGCGGTTCCCCTAGTGTGAAAGCTACAACAAGTGCCTGATGACAATTTGAAGGAGGCCTGAACACGATGTTCACGAAGAAGGGTGACGCAGCCGTTCTCAGCAAGCTCAGCGAAGCCCCCGCACAGTACCGTGAGATAGCGGAACGCCTGCATCGCATCATCCGGGAGAGCGCGCCCTCGTTGGAGCCGATCGTCCGCTGGGGACTCCCGTTCTACGTGAAGGACGGCAAGGACATCTGCTACATCAAACCGGATAAGGACTTCATCGCATTCGGCTTTGGCGAAGTTGTGAACCCCGCACGCGAGGAGGACGCCCACATGCACCCGGTCGCGTGGACCATCACCTCGCTGGATGCTGCGACGGAGGCCAGGATTCGCGCGCTCGTCGAGAAAGCGGTTGCCTGACACGGTCCCGTGCCACACAGTGGGTGCCTGCCGTGGTCAGGCCAGCAGCTGCCCTACTCACCGCCTCAAGCAGCACCGGGAAACGTCAGGCAGTCGCTACCGGCAGGTCGACGGCGTGCGCGTACTGTGACCAGCCGCCCACGAACAGCCTGCCGCGGCCCAGTCCCAGATGCTCAAGCACCAGCAGGTTGTGGCAGGCAGTCACGCCGGAGCCGCAGTAGCTCACCGTCCGGTCCGCAGATTCGATGCCCGCCCGCTGGAAGTTCCCCAGCAGCTGGGCCTCGGACAGCAGCTGGCCGGCCGGATCAAGGTTCTTGCGGCACGGGACATTCACCGCCCCGGGAATGTGGCCGGGCCGAGGATCGACCGGATCGTGCTGGCCACGGTACCGGTCACGGTTGCGGGCGTCGACCACCTGAAACGTTCGGCTGGTGGCGTCAGTGATGTCCGCCAGCAGATGCTCCGGCCAGGGCCGCTCCGTGAAGGTGGAGCGGACCGGGGCCGCGGCTTCCGTTTCCAGCGGGCCCGTAAAGGATGCGATGCCACCGTCCAGGACTGCCGCGTGATGGCCGGTGGCCCTGAGCATCCACACCAGGCGGGCGGCGATGACGCCGCCGGCATCGTCGTACGCCACCACCACGTCCGAGTCCCCAATGCCACACTCCCGCATGCCTTCGGCAAACACCGCGGGATCCGTCAGCGGGTTCCGTCCCGCGTCCTGCGACGCCGGCCCGGACAGCCAGCGGTCGAGGTCCACGAACACTGCACCGGGCAGGTGGCCCCGTTCGTAGGCGTCCCGGCCGGAGGCGCCGTCGAGGTACCAGCGTGTGTCCGCCAGCACGATCCGCCGCCGCTGCCCGGCACACCAGGCGAGATCGACGAACGGCGGGATCAGGCGGTTCTCTTCCATGAGCACAGCTTAGGTCGCCATCTTGTATTTCGAGACCGCAGTTTCAGCATATGGACAGCGGTGCCGGCGATGCGAGTACCCAATCCAAGTAATTGGAGGGGTGGGGCGAAAAACTTGCGTAGCCACCACGGTTGTCCGGCCTCCCGTCCTCCGGGTAGTTTGCCCTGTACTGGTCGTCGAGATGTGGCCACTGTCGCCGAACAGCTCTATCAGCCTGAACCACGAGTTCAGTCACATCGGAGCGCGGAAAAATGAAAAAGTTCTTACAGTATGGGGTTGTGGGCGGTACCTCGGTATCCCTGATATGGGCGCTGGCGGCGGGGGCCGTCCCGGCCCAGGCGGCGACATGCCAGCCAGGAACCCCCGCCCCGGCCAGCACCTATCCGGGAACAGCGGTGATGGCCAATAATTTCGAATCCGGGAGCCTGGACGGGTTCACATCCTCCACCGCAGGCACCGGAAGCGCGGAAATCTCCTCGGACCAGGCCCACTCGGGGACCTGCGCCGCACACCTGCATGTCACTGCCGACCCGGGCTCGCTCGCCAACCTCACCACGCCTCTGCCGGCGGGGACGGCGACGGCCTATGCCGACGGCTGGTTTAACATCACCCAGGCCGGGGCGCTGGGCAATGATGTCCCGTACCTCCGGTTCTTCTCCGGCAGCATCCGGGTTGCTGATGTCTACCGGTACAACAACAACGGAGAGCTCTGGCTCCGCGTCACCGCACCTGACGGGACCTCTGCCTTTACCCGCCTGCTCGGCTCAAGCATCCCGCTCGGCGAGTGGCACCACGTGGCCATGCGGGCGACGGCGAATGGCACCGCGTCAACGGTGGACGTGCGGTTTGACGGCACACTGGTGTACTCCAGCAGCCAGGTCGCCACGGGAGCCACCACGCTGGACACGGTCCAGCTCGGCGCGGAACACAACCGCCAAATGGGCGACAGCTACATTGACGACGTCGTCATTAATGCCGCCCCTCGCGCCGCCACTCCGTCCATCCGCAGTGCTGCGGACGTCGTGGCGGTGGGTCCTGACGGCACGCTGTGGAACTACCCGGCAAGCGGCCAGGGGACGCTCCAGGCCCGGCAGAAGATCGGCGTCGGCTGGTCCGGGCTGGCCAAAGGATTCGTGGCGGACTGGAACAGCGACGGCACGTTCGATGTCATCGCTCAGTGGAAGGACGGCCGGCTAAGCTTCTA
The DNA here is from genome assembly GCF_030817195.1 of Arthrobacter globiformis. Classification (NCBI taxonomy): domain Bacteria; kingdom Bacillati; phylum Actinomycetota; class Actinomycetes; order Micrococcales; family Micrococcaceae; genus Arthrobacter; species Arthrobacter globiformis. Next base: position 4,402,124 of record NZ_JAUSYZ010000001.1, read on the forward strand.
CCCCGGAAGGCCCACCGGCGGATTCGCACCGGCCCGGGCCATCGGCACCGGCTGGAGCAGCTACCACATCACGGTCGGCCGCTGGCGTAAAACCGACCAGCACCCGGGCATCCTCGCCTACGACGCCGCCGGGACCCTCTGGTACTACGGCAACAGCGCCGGAACATCGCTGGCACCCCGCATCAAGACCGGGACTGGCTGGGGAGGCCTGTACCTCACCATGACCGACTTCGACCAGGACGGGGCGCAGGACCTCCTGGCCAAACGCAGCGACGGCCGGCTCGTGCTCTTCCGCTCCACCGGTAACGGCGGCTTCGTTCCGGAATCCAGGCGCGCGGTGGGCAGCGGGTGGAACAGCATCAACAGCATCACGAGCGTGAACGGATTCACCACGGGAAGCTCAGGCCTCATGACCCGGCTCACGGACGGCCGCCTCGCCCACTACCCCTTCAGCAGGGGCATCTGGGGCGCGCGGACCGTCGCCGGCGCTGGCTGGAGCAGCTACAACATCCTGCGGTAGAACCGGCAAGGGCCCTGGAGACTCTCCTCCAGGGCCTTCAGCATCCTGCGGTAACAACCGACAAGGGCGCTCCATAAGTTGGCCTGTCTATGTCTGCCAATGTAACGTTTTAGTCACCGGTTGGCCCACACCCTCGTCGGAACATCCCGAATTCCGTTTCGCATGGTAGATGCCAAAGGGGCGGTGTCCTTTCCCTGCCTCATGCCGGTGCCCAGTTTGGGCAGGACTTTTCGCATCGACCTGCCCGTTCCGCACCCCGAAGAGGATTTAGTTCTCATGCGCAGGAAATATCTGCTGTCCGCCGCCATGCTCTCGGTACTGCTTGCCACGTCGGCATGCGGGGCGGGGTCCCCCGCCCCAGTCGCATCCTCACAACCCGCACGCCCCATAGGCTCCGGCACCGGGGATGGCTCCGGCACCGGGGATGGCTCCACCGGCCGGCCGGAAATCGGGATATCCCAGTGGAACGCGGCCGAGTCCGCCAGGAAAGCAAAGACCAAGCCGGCCGCAGCAGCCAAAGCTGAGTCAGCCGCAAAAACCCCGGCCGCAGCAGCCAAAACAGAGGCAGCTGCAAAGACCAAGCCAGCCACAGCGGCCAAGGCAAAGTCAGCCGAAAAGGCCGCGGCAGCCGCCAAGGCTACGGCAGCCAACGCGGCGGCAGCGGAAAAAGCAGCAGCCGCCGCAGCTGAGAAAAAAGCCGCAGCCAAGAACAAGGCGGCAGCCAAGAAGAAAGCGGCCGCAGCAAAAACACGGCCGGCAGCAGGCGCCCCGAAACGGCCCGCGCCGGTGCATGGTGCTCCCAAGACGGCACCTTCGCCCGTCCGCCAAGGGTCCGCGGACCAAATTGTCGGCTCTGCTTGCGGGGCGGCTGACACCTTGTTTGACACTCTGAAGGGATCAGTGACGGTGAGCGATCCTGCACTGCCTGGCACCGGCGTCGGAACCGGCACGGACGCTGGCACGATGGGCGAATTCCGCTGTCTTGATTGACACCTGGATCGGCGGCCAGACCCTCGACGCCGAGAGCCGAAGCCTGCCGGCCCTCCTAGGCGCGGGAGTCAGAGCTTCCGCCCCGGCCGGACCTGTATCGAGGCATCTGGTTCGAGTTCCGCCTCGGTTGCGGCCCTGACCGAGGCGGCAAGTGTCGTGTCATTGCGCGAGATCATGTAGTGCACCGCGGCCGCGAGGATTGCTCCGATGAACCAGGAGAAGGCCGAGAGGGCACCAAAGAGCGGGACGAGCGCCACCACCACTGCAGGCGCGGCCGAGACGACGAACGAAATGTCGGCTTTGCGGTTCCAGCCGCCGGTGTAGGTGTAATAGCCCTGCTCAATGAAGAGGTCATGCACCAGCACATGCTGCCTGCGGAGCACGTAGTAGTCGGTCATGATGATTCCGAATAGCGGGCCGAGCAACGCACCGAGCCCGCCGAGGAAGAGGTTGATCACCACCGGACTGTTGAACAGGTTCCAGGGTGTAATCACCAGGGCGATCATTGCGGCGATAAGGCCGCCGCGCCTGAAGTCGATCCGTGAGGGCCAGACGTTCGCCAGGTCGTAGGCCGGTGAGACGAAGTTGGCGACGACGTTGATTCCCAGCGTCGCAACGGCGAAGGTGACTGCGCCGAGCAGGAGGGCCCAGATGCTGTCGATTCGCCCCACGATCTCGACCGGGTCGTAGATGTGCTCCCCGTAGACCTTGAATGTTCCGGCAGTGACGACGACGGAGACCACCGAGAAGGCAATGAAGTTCACCGGCAGCCCCCACAGATTTGCCGTGCGCACCGCCTTCCGGGATGGAGCGAAGCGGGAGAAGTCGCAGAAGTTAAGCATCAGGGTGGAGAAGTAGGTCACAGTCAGCGCGACGGCGGCAAAGAAGGCATGCGCGGTGCCCCACTGCGCAATTCCTCCCGGCAGGTCTAGGGACACGTTCCAGCCGGCGTTGATCAGGATGTAGATGACCAGGAGGCCCATCACTGCCCAGACCGCCGGGCCGGCCCAGTCCTGGAATCTCCTGATCGTCTCCATGCCGTTGCGAAGCAGCAGAAGCTGAAGCGACCACATTAACAGGAAGGCAAGCCAGCCGAGGGTGGATTCACCGAGGAAGTTGTTTTCCGTCAGCCCGCGCAATTCGGGCCAGACCTTCAGGGCGATGATGATGACGGCGCGGGAAGCCAGCCAGGTCTGGATGCCGTACCAGGCGATGGCCACCAGTGCACGGATCAGGGCCGGCAGGTTAGCCCCGAATGTTCCAAACGAGATCCGCGCGAGCACCGGGTAAGGGACTCCGGTCTTCTGCCCTGCATAGCCGGAGAAGTTCATCAGAAAATAGACAAGAATGATCCCCACAACCAATGCAAGGAAAACCTGCCAGGCGCCGAGACCCAATGCGAAGAGGCCGGCGGCGAAGGTGTATCCGCCGAGCGAGTGGATGTCGGACATCCACATCGCGAACAGCGAATAGAAACCCCACGTGCGATTCTCGGCCGGCGCGAGGTCGTCGTTGTACAGGCGGGCACTGGCACCCGGGGGAATTGTGTGAGACACCGAATCCTCACTTCCCAACTTCTACATTCTGAAATCAATAATCTGAATGTTCCGCTGAAGGGCATCTGTCAGTGCTAATCTACTCCCTTTTCATTTCCGTGGGCCGGCGAGCCATCCGGCCAACACGTGAGGGCCGCAACTGTACGTTCGCGCTGCGTGGTGGGGCTTGAGTTGTGGAGTTGGTCGCTCCGTGGCGGCGTTTTTTGGTCGCTCCGTGTCGCAATAGTGTCCGTAAGGCGAGCACCTATTCCCAATACATCGCAGCCGCACGTGAGCAGAGGCGCATCTCATGACCGCCGACACAAAACGCCGAGGCTAGTCGACGCACCGGATCGCGTCGCAGACGTTTACGGCTGGGCGTGACGCTCCAACGCGTCCAGAGTCGTCTCGGGCGATGTGTTGAAGCAGAAGGTGATTCCGGGCGATTCCGCATTGCACACGTTGATGATCCGTCGAAGAGCTCGGTGTACTCCGGGATCATCCTGATGCCGCCCCCGATCATCACGAGGCCGAAACGATCACGACCGAACGCCGAGCGAATCTCTGCTTCGGCCTCGTCCGGGGAGGTGCCGATCAGGCAGTTGACGGCGTCGAAGCCGGCGGCCGTAGTGGCCCCGAACCCCGCTTCGATCCGTTCGGTCATCATGGCCTCGTCGAGGCCAGGAGGCAGCTTGCTATAGTCGAGGGCTCGCGCGTGGATGCCGATCATGAGGATTCGAGTCATGGGCCTCATTGTGGCATGCACGCCTCACCAACGAATTAGCCAAACCGCACCACCAATCAGGCGGGCCCGCTGGATCCTTGCTCGACCCGCCCCGCCCCAGATGAGCTGGTCCTGTAGTGCAGAGGACTCCTGACGTTCCCTGCAGACGACTTCGGAAAATGACATCGGTGGGCCGGCCCCAAGCTGCGAACCGCCCGTTAGACGGTGGCTCTGTGCGGCCGTGCTCATCGAGGTCTAGCGTCATAGGGAAAACCTTAGAGCAGAGGACAGACATGGACTTGGAAGCCGGGGAAGGATTCGACCAGACCGCCGTGCGCGTGGTGCCAGCGACTGCTGAGCAGTGGCCACGACTGGGGCACGTCTTCGGAGCCCGAGAGAAGGACCCAAACTCATGCTGGTGCCAACGATTTCTTCGGCACGAGGAGGCAGACAATCGGAGCGCGCTAGGACGTGAAGTGCAGGAAGCCGAGGTCCCGATCGGGTTGGTGGCCTACCTCGACGACGACGTCGTCGGCTGGACGCGGGTGGTACCGCGTTCGACGTTGCCGGGAGTCACCGAGAACCGCGCACTCGCCAGGATCCTTGACGACGATCCCGACGCGTGGTGGGTGTCCTGCTTCGTCGTGCGCCGCGAATACCGAGGGAAGGGCATCGGAACTGTGCTGCTCGACGCCGCGGTGGACTGGGCAGCGCAGCATGGTGCCTCCATACTCGAAGGCCACCCCATTGACACCAGCGGTCTCGCCGGCGCCCCGTCGCCATCTGCCCTCTTCACTGGAACACTCGCCATGTTCCAGCGAGCCGGGTTCGGCGAGATCGGGCGCACCTACCCAACCCGACCAGTGATGAGACAGAAGCTCCTGCACCGTTAGCCGGACGCTCAGCGGGCACGGAATGGCGTGAAACCAATCGCATGGACGCCTGAGCTGAGATGCCCCGGAAGCGGATCCTTCACCGCACGCTTGTAAGGCGGTCTCTCTTGTAAGTAGGTCTCTATAGTGGGGCGCGCCCGCCTGCCGCTTGGGCGTCCTACAAGGTAGGTCCCGAGCCAACTGCAACGGGCGGCCTAGATCAGAGCGCCCAAGGCGACTTGACGAGATTTCAGTGCGTGGCTATATTTTTTCTCGCAAGAAAAAGTGAACGGAAGTTCCCCCGCTCAAAGTAGCTGCAGTTGCCTGTTTGGGGGGAAGTACCGTTGCAGCAGTATCTGGTCGTCGACAGCTTGAGACGGCCAGTGCAGTACCAGCAGTACCGGGCCGTCAAGCAGTAGGAGACGGACACAGCAGTACCAGCAGTATCTGGTCGTCGACAGCTTGAGACGGCCAGTGCAGTACCAGCAGTACCGGGCCGTCAAGCAGTAGGAGACGGACACAGCAGTACCAGCAGTATCTGGTCGTCGACAGCTTGAGACGGCCAGTGCAGTACCAGCAGTACCGGGCCGTCAAGCAGTAGGAGACGGACACAGCAGTACCAGCAGTACCTGGTCGTCGACAGCTTGAGACGGCCAGTGCAGTACCAGCAGTACCTGGTCGTCAAGCAGTAGGAGACGGACACAGCAGTACCAGCAGTATCTGGTCGTCGACAGCTTGAGACGGCCAGTGCAGTACCAGCAGTACCGGGCCGTCAAGCAGTAGGAGACGGACACAGCAGTACCAGCAGTACCTGGTCGTCGACAGCTTGAGACGGCCAGTGCAACACCCGTAACATGGGGCGGGCAAGTTGAGAGCATCCTTATGCACTCCTTGCCCGCCCCGACCCTTCGGGTGCAAAGAAGTTACACTCTCGGTCAAAATACCCTGGCACACATCTCCAGTAACCAAGAGTTTCGGAGATTACCCCGAATGACGCGAGGTGCACCCGTTAGCCGATCCCTTAGCGTGCTTCCGAACAGCCTCGAGCATCGACACCTGGCGTCACGCAGACTTGAACCGCGAGGCTACCGACTCACGCGTCCTCGCCACATCAACCTCGCCGGCTGTCTGCTCTATAAGCACTTTGGCTAACCGTTTCGGCCAGAGCACATGAACGCGTATTTGAGTGGTTTGCCCTGCTTGCGGGGCATAAAGACCGGGAATCCTTCTTCTCTGGAACCGGCACTTCCAGTCTGCGACGGCGCATACGCCCCTCGCTTCCGTGCTACCACTGCTCCCGCCACTGTCGGGCGGCAAGCCGCTGTTGAGCTGATCGGGCGCGTGAGTACGTTGTGCCAGTCTGGTGTTGCGCTCAGCGAGCGACTTTCTACCGGCGGTCAAGAGCGCTTGCCGGCCAGCAGGGCGACATTTAGCGCCGTAAAAAGACCGCCATTTACCGCCAACATTCACAGGCTTGAGTGTACGTTCGAGCTGGACAGCGGGCTTAAGTGTTCGTTCGCGCTCGGTGGAGGGTTATCCCCAGCCGGATCCTGCACCCGTCCGGCCGGAGAATCCGCCAAGTCCGTTGCCGTTGTAGAGCCAGAGGGAGCCGTTGGTGTCCACGGCCAGGACGTCCGTTTTGGCGTCGCCGCTGTAATCGCCGCGGCCGGTGATGGCGGTCATCGAGTTCCAGCCGGCGCCCACCTGGACCTTGGCGCCGAAGCCGCCGCGGCCGTTGCCCGGGTAGCGCCACAGGACGCCGGCGGCGTCGCGCGCCAGCAGATCCGCCTTGCCGTCGCCGGTCAGGTCACCGGGGCCTACGACGGCGGTCATGGAGTTCCAGCCGGAGCCGACCTGGGTCCGGGCGAGCCAGCCGCCGCGGCCGTTGCCGGGGTACAGCCAGAGGGCGCCGGTGGTGTCGCGGGCCAGGACGTCGGCTTTGCCGTCGCCGTTGATGTCGCCTGCACCGGCAATGGCGGTGAAGCCGTTCCAGCCCGAGCCAACCTTCACGCGGGCCAGCCAGGCGCCGCTGCCGTTGCCGGGGTACAGCCACAGGGCGCCGGTGGCGTCGCGGGCCAGAACGTCCACGCGCCTGTCGCCGTTGAAGTCGCCGGGGGCAACGAGGGAGGTGAAGCCGTTCCAGCCCGAGCCCACCTGCTTGCGGGCCAGCCAGCCGCCGCGGCCGTTGCCCGGGTAGAGCCACAGGAAGCCGGAGTTCTCCCGGGCCAGGACGTCGGCCTTGCCGTCGCCGTTGAAGTCGCCTGCGGCGAGGACAGTGTTGAAGTGCAGCACAGCGCTTGCCGCGTCCAGCCGGCCGGCGCCGCAGCCCTGCGGGCAGCCGCCGGTCACGGGACGTGCGGTGCGCTTAAGGCGCGCTTCGACGGCGGCCGGCGTCGCCGTCGGACCCATCTGGGCCATGAGCAGCGCAGCTGCACCGGACACATGCGGTGCAGCGAAGGAGGTGCCCTCGGACCAGTAATAGTTTGTGCCAGGAGTCTCTGTTGCCGTTGTATCGCCGTCGTTCTCAGTCGAGAGGATGCCGTTCGTGACGCCGCTGTTTGAATCATCGGGAGAGGTGGGCGTCATGTCGCCGCCGGGCGCGGTGATGTCAACGCCGGGACCGAAGTTGGAGTACGGTGCCAAGGCGCCGGTGCGGCCGCTGGCAGCGACGCTGATGACGTTGCGGCAGTTGGCCGGAGTGGAGTCGGAAGCCTGCGCCATTTCGTTGCCGGCCGCCGCCACGACAATCGATCCCCTGGCCGTCGCGGTGTCGATCGCGTCTTGAAATGTCTGAGGGCAGGCCTCCGTGCCGCCAAGGCTCAGGTTGATGACGCGGGCAGGATTGAGGTTTAGCGGAGCGTCGGTAACCGGCGCGCCGGAAGCCCACAAGATCGCATCGGCGATGTCCGACACCTGTCCACCGCACGGTCCGAGCACGCGGACGGGGAGGATCTTCGCTTGGGGAGCTACGCCGGCGATGCCTATTCCGTTGCCTGTGGCTGCGGCAATGATGCCGGCCACGTGGGTGCCATGCCAGGAGGAGAAAGGTACTCCCGGTGTTCCGTCGCCGCACTGGTTATCGGTGGACCAGTCACCCGGGTCCGTGGCGTTGGCGTCGCGGCCGTCTTGGTCGCCCGATTCAGCTGGGTCAGCGATCATGTCATAGCCGTCCAGCACGTTCTGGTTCAGGTCAACGTGGCTGGTTATGCCGGTATCGATGACCGCCAGCACCTGGCCGGCGCCCTCGGTGACGTCCCAGGCGCGGGTCGCCCCGATGCCGCCCGTATTCAGGGACAAACTCCACTGGTCGTTGAATGCCGGATCATTTGGACTGGCCACTTTGGCCTGCAGTTTAAAGTCCGGCTCCGCATAGGCGACGGCGGGGTCCGCGCGCAGTGAAGCGAGCAGCTTCTCGGCGTCGCCGTCGCCCAGTTCCTTGCTGGTGCGCACCACACGGGCACCGCCGGCGGTGGCGCGCAGGTCCCGGGCGGTGGCGCCGAGCTTGGCGGCCGCGCGGCTGAAGGACTGCGCGCGAAGCGCGGAGCCGGCCCGGGCCGGGTCCTTGAACTTCACGATGAACTGGTCAGTCGGAGGGGTGGCCACCGATGCACGGCGCGGGACGGACGGAAACGATTGGGCTGGCGTCGGGGTTATCGGGTCATCATTGGCCGAGGCGGCGGGCGCGATTGATGCCGAGGCCACCAGCGCTACGATACCTGCGGACATGAAGAAAGCAGAGAAGCCTTTTCGGCGCATAATCGACATCGAGACCATCCTGTGCGGCGCCCCTCAGCCGCTGGTGCCGGGACGCAATTTGTGAGGCGCGGCCCCCGCCGCAATTCAGTAACGAGTCTAACCCTCGGGTGTGACAGGCGCCCCTCTTGGCAACTGAAGATTAAGGCCCAACCGCCACATGGGCGGCAGCTACATAACGATGTCGTCGTCAATGCTCGCGGTCCTTCAGCTCCGCCCGTTGCGGCCACAACTGTTCGTTCGCGCTCGGTGGCGGGTTATCCCCAGCCGGATCCCGCGGCGGTCCGGCCGGAGAATCCGCCCACCCCGTTGCCCTGGTAGAGCCAGAGGGAGCCGTTGGTGTCCACGGCCAGGACGTCGGTCCTGGCGTCGCCGCTGTAGTCGCCGCGGCCGGTGATGGTGGTCATCGAGTTCCAGCCGGAGCCCACCTGGACCTTGGCGCCGAAGCCGCCGCGGCCGTTGCCGGAAAAGCGCCACAGGACGCCGGCGCCGTCCCGGGCCAGAACGTCTGCCTTGCGGTCGCCGTTCAGGTCGCCAGGGCCCACGACGGCGGTCAGGCCGTTCCACCCCGAGCCCGCCTTGGTCCGGGCGAGCCAGCCGCCGCGGCCATTGCCGGGGTAGAGCCAGAGGGCGCCGGTGGTGTCGCGGGCCAGGACGTCCGCTTTCCCGTCGCCGTTGAAGTCGCCGGGGCCCACCAGCGCGGTGAACGCGTTCCAGCCCGAGCCCACCTTCACGCGCGCCAGCCAGCCGCCGCTGCCGTTGCCCGGGTACAGCCACATGGCGCCGGAGGCGTCGCGGGCCAGGACGTCCACACGGCGGTCGCCGTTGAAGTCGCCGGGGGCCACGAGCGAGGTGAAGCCGTTCCAGCCGGACCCCACCTGCCTGCGGGCCAGCCAGCCGCCCCGGCCGTTGCCCGGGTACAGCCACAGGAAACCGGAGTTCTCCCGGGCCAGGACATCGCCCTTGCCGTCACCGTTGAAGTCGCCCCCGGCGAGGACCGTGCTGAAGTGCAGCACGGCGCTTGCCGCGTCCAGCCGGCCGGCGCCGCAGCCCTGCGGGCAGCCGCCGGTCATGGGCCGTGCGGTGCGCTTAAGGCGGACTTCGACGGCGGCTGGTGTCGCCGTCGGGCCCATCTGGGCCATGAGCAGCGCAGCTGCGGCAGACACGTGCGGTGCCGCGGCGGACGTGCCTTCGGCGAAAGCGTAGTCCTCCGTACCAAGGGTCTGGGAACCAAAGTTATGGGTGGAGATAATGCCGTTCGGGATGCCGCTGCGCGGATCATCGGGGGCCGTGGGCGTCATGTCGCCGCCGGGCGCGGTGATGTCGACGCCGGAACCGAAGTTGGAGTAAGGCGCCAAGGCGCCGGTGCGGCCGCTAGCGGCAACGGCTATGACGTTCCGGCAGTTGGCCGGGCTGGACGTGGAGGCCTGTGCCCTCTCGTTGCCGGCTGCCGCGACCACGACCGAACCCCTGGCGGTGGCGGTATCGATGGCGGTCTGGAACGTCTGCGAACAGGCTTCCGTGCCACCGAGGCTCATGTTGATCACGCGCGCGCGGTTCGGGTTGGCCGGCACTCCCGTCACGGGGGCTCCGGAGGCCCAGACGATGGCGTCGGCGATGTCGGACAGCCGTCCGCCGCAGGGACCCAGCACGCGGACGGGCAGGATCTTGGCCTTCGGAGCGATGCCGGCGATGCCTTCGTTGTTGTTGATGGCGGCGGCGATGATGCCGGCCACGTGCGTGCCGTGCCACGATGAAGCTACTTCGGGGGAGCCTGCGGCGCACTGCCCGGCGGTGGACCAGTCGCCCTCGTCCGTGGCATCGGAGTCGCGGCCGCCGCCGTCGCGGGCGTCGCTGGCATCGGCGATCATGTCGTAGCCGGGGAGCATGTTCGCGTCCAGGTCAACGTGGTCCGTCTTGCCGGTGTCGATGACGGCCACCACCTGGCCGGCGCCCTGCGTGACGTCCCAGGCGCGGGTGGCCCGGATGCCGCCGGTTTCCGCTGACAGGTTCCACTGGAAGGGGAAGATCTGGTCGTTCGGGTCCGCGAACTTGGCCTGCAGCTTCACGTCCGGCTCGGCGTAGGCGACGGCGGGATCGGCGCGCAGGGAAGCGAGCATCTTCTCGGCGTCGCCGTCTCCCAGTTCCTTGCTGGTGCGGACCACGCGGGCTCCGCCGGCGGTGGCGCGCAGGTCCTGTGCCGTGGCGCCGAGCTTGGCGGTCGCGCGGCTGAAGGACTGGGCGCGGAGCGCGGTGCCGGCCCGAGCCGGGTCCTTGAACTTCACGATGAACTGGTCAGTGGGCGGGGTGACCACAGACGGCCGGCGCGGGACGGACGGCAGGTGGGGGTCGCCGTCGGCCGCCGACGCGGCAGGCACTATGAGGGCCGATGCCACCAGGCCGGCGATGCCTGCGGACATGATGGCAGCAGAGAAACGAGTTCGGCGCATAATCGACATCGAGACCATCCTGTACGGCGCCCCTCGCTGGTGCCGGGACGCAGTTATAAAGCGCGGCCCCCGCCGCGCTAAGGATTCTTGCCCGGGTTAGCCCAGGCACCATATCTTCTGGCTTGGTACGCGCGGAAACGAGTTTCGTCGTTTATTCGCCAGCTGGCCCTTCCCGCGGAGACCGGAACCGCAGCCATGGAAACTGGTAGCCACGTAGCCAGAGGCTAGGGCGGCATCACGAACGAATATGGGTCTTCCATGGGCAAACGCTAGCGGCGGCACCTTGGGGATACCTTGAACACCTATCCCCCGCGTGGGAGGCCCGGATCCATGGAGCGGCAAAAATGTCGTCCGCTGCTCTGGCTCTGCAGGGCCCGGAGCGGGACGCTTTGAGGTAAGCGGGACGACGAGCATTGGGGCAGTCATGACGCCTACGGACGCACACGGAAACCTTCGGACCGGAACACGTCGGCGCCACCGCGGCAAACAGATTTCATTGCACTCCGCCTTCCTCGTTGTCTTGGCTGCCCTGCTGTTGCTGGCGCCATCCGCCGTCGCCGGCCCGCCGCCTGCATCGGCGGCTGCAGCGCCCGTGGCGGCCGCTACCCCGAAGGTCCTGGCGACCTTTCCCCTGGGCAAGGCTCTGTCGAATGCCGTCGTCAGTCCCGACGGCAGACGCCTTTACGTGACGGACGTCCTGGCCTTCGACTTCCTGACGCATATGTACAGCGGCGGAGTGCATGTGGTGGACACGGCGTCCAGGCGCGTCCTGGCCTCCATCAACGTAGGGAACGGACCGTGCGACATCATCCTCAACCGGGCCGGAACCCTGGCCTACGTCCTGAACTGTATGGGTAACACCATTTCCGTCGTTGATCTCCGCTCGAGGTCCGTGGTCCGGACCCTGGACGTCCCCTCGGGGCCGTCGCAGATGGTTCTGAACGCGGCGGAAACCGTCCTCTACGTGGCCACGAATGGTATGACAGTGGGGCTTGTCATCCTGGATGTGAAAACAGGACGGATCATCGCCAACATTCCGGCGGGCTGGGACCCCGAGACGGTGTCGGTCAACGCGGCGGAAACCACCGCGTACACGGTCAACGTGGCGGACGGGCAGTTGACGGTCATCGACCTCCGGGCCCGGCGGGTGCAGTCCGTCATTGATGTGGGCCAGTTCGCCTATGGCGTGACCGTCAACCCGGCGGGGACGCGAGCCTACATCAACGGCTTCGATTCCGTCATTGTGGTCAATCTTTCCACGCAGAAAGTCGTGGCCCAGATACCTTTGACGGCCATTGTCGCGGGCCGGGTGCACCTGAACCGGGCGGGCACGCTGGGCTTCTCGATTGCCGGGCATGACGGCAAGGCGCCCGCCGGCGGCATCCTCCACGTCATTGACCTGGCTTCGAACACCGTAGTGGGGACCGCACCCGTCTGTTTCCTCGGAAATCCGATGGCCTTTGAACCTTCCGGGCAAAGGGCGTACATCCCCTGCGGTAACACGCTGGGAGGAACGGTCAACTTCGTGCAGATGCCCCAGAAGTAGCCGGCTCGGCCTGCGGTTCGACGAAGGTTGGCGTCTCCTCGGGCTGGTGCGTATCGGCCACGGGGCCGCCTCGGGAGCTCTTGTTCCGCAGCCGCGCCTCGATGGGACGCTCGAAGAAGGTGTAGGCGGCGCCAGCGAGCGGGATGGAGATGGCAATTCCGACGACGGCGAACGCGGCCCGCTGGGCAAGGCCCTCGGGGCCGAGTTCCAGGGCCGTGCGGAGTACGAGTTCGTGGACCAGGTAGAGGGCGAAGGACCATTCGCCCAGTTTGACCATTGCAGGGGAACTGGCGAAGGTGGGGCGGCCTCCGCAGCGGTCACGGTCCGCATAGGCCGCAATCAGCAGGGCGTAGCCGGGAATGCAGAGCGCGCCCGCCAGCGGCCCCGCCGTATGCCAGGGCGCGATGCCGTCGACGATCTCGAGGATAAGGAACGAACCGATGGCCGCGGCCGCTCCGACACCGATGCCGAACCTGGGCTTCCAGCCTTTCCGCATGGCGATGGCCAGGCACACGCCCACGATGAACTCGGCAATCCTGAAGGCGGGGAACGTGTAGAACAGGGCTCCCCAGTCGAAGCCGGGGACGAGCGCGAGCAGGACGGCAATGAGGGACACCGCGGCAACGAAGACCGTGGCGCCGACGCGGAAGAGCTTCCCCGGGTCGAGGCGTGCAAGCCGTAGCGCCAGGAACGGGAACACCGTGTAGAAGAACGCTTCGCAGGAGAGCGACCAGGACACCCCGTTGTAGGCGTAGACCCACTGCTGGTCGCCGAGCCAGCCCTGGACGAGGAGAAGTGAGGCGAGGAGCCTGGGCAGGGACTGGTCACCCTGGGTGGCGAGGGCAAGGACGACGGCGGCCAGCGCAGTGAGCGCGTGCAGCGGCCAGATCCGGGCGAACCGGCGCCAGTAGAACTGGCGTTTGGTCGTGTTTGGGTTCATGGACCAGGCGAGCACGAACCCGGACAGCAGGAAGAAGAAGGTCACGCCGGTCTGTCCCATGGACACGAGCGGGTACATCTCGGGCACCAGCGTCACTGAAGCGTGGTACAGAACCACGAGTATGGCGGCTATGAACCGCAGTCCTGTCAGTGAATCCAGCCGGGCGCGTGAAATTGTTCTTTCTCCCTCGGTGAGACGGCGGTGAGCGGTCCAGTCTACCCATGAAAAAGGGCATTATCACAAAAAGGTAACGGGCCGCTTTGGCCCTGTGGGGCTTCGAGTGGGAGATTTGAGTACGCAGTACGCGAAGCATCAGAACCGAGTCCGGCGGCTGAGGCTGGGTACCCATCTCGTCTCAGTATCGGGAAAGAAAATGTCACTGATGACATGGGGCAGCGCCAAAATCAGCAGTCGCTCCGAAGGTGGACAGGACCACGCTGAGGCCGTACGAAGAAGGCTGACCCTTGCTGGGGGCGCACGGTTCTACTACTGACCCCCAGGAACCCGTCCACGAGCGGCAGCCGCAGGCTCCGGCTTCCATTCCGACTGCCGGTTAAGACCACCCGTTATGGGTTTCGCATCAGCAACTACGACCCGGTCAACCAAAAGGCAGGGCCAGGGGTAACGGTCAAGGGGCTGGCGTTCGGGCTGCCAAGAGTTCATGCCCCGCTCGCCATCCAAGGTGCTGCCACGGAGAGCACTGCTCGCGAGGCTGGTGTGTTCTTCCGATTTCCGGACAACTCACTATGAGTGAACGGCATCGAGGCTCCCCCGACCGTTTCGGCTAAACCGGGAGCTTCCACTTCCCCGCCCCTGATCATAGAGTGTCGGCAACGACGGGGTCTGGCGTCGCTGGCGTACCGTGAATCCCGTAAGTGATCTTGAGGGCTGCAAGAGTTTCTACTATCGCCGTCCAGTTGAAAGCAACGCCGAGGTTCAACTCCTGAGCCAGCACAGCGTACGGCTGGGTGCTCACGGCCAGAGGAAGCTTTGAGTGCCGCAGCAACGTCCCGGCCATGATCGCTACCAGCTGAAACCTGGTTCCGATCATCAGTCCCCCCGCACCATCGGGGTAGCTGCCGTCGTTGTACAAGTACACCGGGCTGCCGCTGCTTCCGCCAAAGACAGACCCATCGACTAGGAATACGGGACCCCATCGACTAGGAATACGGGACGGCCGCCAAAATTCAGGGCCATTGGCGTAGCCGTAATGCCTCGGCGAATGATCGGAGTGTGGTGCAATGGACTGCGTCATCAGGGTGTCCGACAAACGGCAGTTGCTGCGGGTCAAAGTGATGTCATGTCGCAGACCGAGGGCCGCTTGCCATCCTCAGTGCTGACACGAAGTGCACTGTAACCCGATCCGCGCCGGAGACCACGTGCTTGTTTGTAACCAGAACCGGTATCAAGAAGTCGTCCGCACCAGGGCCTACATCCATCAGGAAGCCTGTGCCGGATTCGTCGCCAGTCGGCTTATGCGCTGTGATGCGCACGGTAGTGAATAGCAGCTGCTTACTGATCGTGTTGACGTCCAAGGGACCCCCGGTCTGGTGAGAAAGACGCTGCGTGAAGATGTAGTGGAAGTAGGAGCCAGCGTTCGCAACTCGCTAGCTAGGCTTAGGGCTCCGTTTGACCGGCTAAGTGCCCTTGCAACGAGCCTTGTAGCTCGGTCCATGGTGCAAGAGGCAACGCTCTGCGCAGTTCCTGAATCCCGCTCTTACCGGTACCCGTCCACAATTGCAGCAGCAATCTCCTTGTACGCACGACGCGTCTCAGGCTTCAGGTGGTCCAGCGTCACCAGGTCACCATCCGCAACTCCCCTGTCGTGAGGCACGGCGATCAGTTCGCGGCACATCCCGGCGAGATGCTCCTCGATCGCGTCCTTGTCCACACGATTGGACACCTCGTCCTTATCTGTGATCACCACAATCGCGTTGCGTGCAAGCTCTTCGTAGCCGTGCCCGGCAAGCCACTGGAGCGTACTACGCGCACGCTTGGCACCGCTCACCGCGTAGCCTGCAGCGATGATTAGGTTGTCCGCCGACTGCAGGATGCCGCTCATCGCATTGTGCGTCACGCCGGTGCCGCAGTCCGTCAATGCTACGGAGTAGTAGCTGGAGATGAGCTTCCGGATCCGCAGGTATTCCTCTGCGGTCAGCGAGTCGGACACTTCGGGGTCCTGCTCGCCGGCAATCAGATGCAAGCGGCCGGAGTGGTGCATGTAGCGCGACAACTCCGTGAGCGAGTTGACTGAGTCGATATTCCTGAGCAGGTCCGTGATGGTCCGCGGGGTGGCCTTCTGGTAGATACCCTCTCCGAGGGCGCGCTCCACGAGGTCCCCGGAGTCCGGATTAGCATCGATGGCACACGGCGGGTCCCCCCGGAACTCAGCCAACGTAAGACCGACACCAACAGTGGTGGAGGTCTTGCCAATGCCGCCCTTCAGGCTGAGCACGGCCGTGTTGAAGCTGCCCTGCAGCTGGCGCGAGATCCGGCGCACCAGCTCGTCCTCCTCGCGTTCCAGCGCGCTCGGACCGAGATTCCAGGCGCCGCCAGTGGCCCGATACAGGAAGCCGCGGAAGCCCTTCTTCGGGCGGGGCTTCTGCTCGCGGACAAACGACGTTGGCATTGCGGTCGCATCCGCTGCATGCGCCTCAGGTTGCGGGATGCTTTCCGGAACACGGGACGGCGGCGCTCCCGCCGGCTGGGGGTCCGGCGTCGGCGGCGTGGCCGCATCGGGTGGCGAGTCGGATAGAGCGTCCGCGGCCGCGGCTGCTTCAGCCCAAGAAGAGCTACGGATGGGAAGGGGCGGCGCGGTGGGCTCAGGTGTCACGGCGGGAAAGGTTCCTGTCCAGGCGTCGGAGCCGTCGGCATTGCGACGACGGAAGCGGCGGCGCAGCTCGGGCTGCGCCTCGTCGGTATCGGCCTCGGCTAATCGGTTATCCGCTGGTTCAGGCATGATTCGGTCCCCCGGGACTCGCAGCGGCGTCCCGCTGCGGTGGTCGATGGCTTGGTTCAAGCATTCATTCTAGGTGCTAGCAACTGCCCGAACGGTCAGCGCCCCGCCAACACGCCTCGAGGTGCCGGGATTCGGCATGCGTCAACTGCGCGTCAGTGCTGCTGACACAACGGCGATGGTGGCCACAAGGAGGATGCCAAGAACCTCATAACTCCACCACTGGACCGGCTGCCGTGCGAATTGATGTCGATGCAGGCCTCCGGATGGCAGGAAAAGAGGATCGAAGCCACCGTAGGCAGCAGGATGTTGCTGACGGCATCTCGGCCCATCAGGGAAACAGCCGGCGCGGTGACGATAAATCTCAGGAGGAGCCACTACCCCGGCTGCCCGGCCGTCAAAGCGGCGGGCCCGAACGGGGCAGAGAGCCGGCCGACGGAACGTATCTCGCGGACAACAGCCCGCCCAGCCGGCCTCTGGCCTGTCCTTCCGTCGCCAGCATGATCACGGGAGGGACTCTCGCAGGAGCGGCAGTTATCAGGAGCCACCCTGGCGGACTTACCCACTAAACTGGCTACCCGCTCAGTGCTGTTGGCGGGTCTCCTGCAGCCGCTTGATGAACCACCGTGACTGCTCCGGCCCGTAAGGCAGCACGGGTATGGCCTTGGTGGCATCTGCCGGCGTGTCTCGGATGGACTGGCGGGCCTGCCGGACGGCCGTGGTCATAGTGTCCGCCATAGTTTTGACGAACCGGTCGTTGCAGGGCTCGCCGTGCCCGGGGACCAGGAACTCGTAGCGGTGCCGGAGCGCTGAGAGGTGCCGCAGGGCGTCAGCCCATTCTTCCGGGTAGGAGTCCTCGAACGAGGGGTGCGAGCCCTGCTCCACAAGGTCGCCGGCGAATAGGGTCGTGCTGGTTCCCACCAGGAGGTCGCCGTCGGTGTGCCCACGGCCAAGGTAGAACAGTGTGGCGGTCTGCCCTCCGAGGTCAACGAGTACGGGCTGGTCGCGGACAATCGCGTTGGGGACGACTAGTTCCACGTTCTCGCCCGTGCCGGCAGCCATCTCGGGTTCGAGGTCCGTGACTTCGCTGCGCTGGGCGTCGCCGTTTTCACCAATCTCCTCGGCGCAGTTCTCATGCGCCCAGAACTCCTCGACGCCGGCATCAGCAAAGACGGCATTCCCGAAGAAGTGGTCGTAGTGCGCGTGGGTGTTGACCACGACGAGGGGCAGAGACGTCTTCTCACGGACGGCGTCCAGGATGTGCTTGCCCTGTCGGGGCCCGCATCCGGTGTCGATTATCATGGCACGGTGGGTCCCCACAATAAGGCCAGTGTTGAGATTCGAACCTTCGGTCACCAGCACATAGTTGTCTGTGCCGACGTCGAGCCATCGTGACATTTCTTCTCCGTACGTCTGGGGAGCATCTGCGGTCTGCTGGCCTCGATTTTACCCAGCCAGCTAGAAAGTACCCGGGAACCAATTAGCCTATGCCCACAAAAAATTCCGTGCTGCACGGAATCATTCGCGGCCCCACCATGGGCTTACTCTACTGTGACGCTCTTGGCCAGGTTGCGCGGCTGGTCCACGTCGTAGCCCTTGGCTCCAGCCAGTTCGGCAGCAAAAATCTGCAGCGGAACCGTGGTGAGCAGCGGCATCAGCAGCGTCGGGGTTTCCGGGACATAGAAGACGTGCTCCGCGTAATCCCGGACCGCTTCGTCGCCTTCCTCGGCGATCACCAGGGTGCGGGCACCGCGGGCCCGGATCTCCTGGATGTTGGACACCACCTTGGAGTGCAGCGAGTCGCGGCCGCGCGGGGACGGGACCACCACGAACACCGGCTGGCCCTCGTCGATCAGCGCGATCGGGCCGTGCTTGAGCTCACCGGCGGCGAAGCCCTCGGCGTGGATGTACGCGATTTCCTTCAGCTTCAAAGCGCCCTCGAGGGCAACCGGAAAGCCAACGTGACGGCCCAGGAACAGCACGGACTTCTCGTCCTTCATGCTGCGTGCAAGCTCACGCAAGGGGCCCGCGTTGTCCAGGATCTTCTGAATCTTGGCCGGGATCTTGCCCAGGTCCGCGAGGACGTCCTTGATCTGGCCGGAGAAGATGTTCCCGCGCAGCTGCGCCAGGTACAGTCCCAGCAGGTACGCCGCGGTGATCTGGGCCAGGAACGCCTTGGTGGAGGCCACCGCGATCTCCGGGCCGGCGTGCGTGTACAGCACCGCGTCGGATTCCCGCGGAATCGTGGAGCCGTTGGTGTTGCAGATCGACACCGTCTTGGCGCCCTGCTCGCGGGCGTACCGTACTGCCATCAGCGTATCCATCGTCTCGCCGGACTGGCTGATCGAGACCACCAGGGTGTTCTCGTCCACGATCGGGTCCCGGTAACGGAACTCGTGCGCGAGCTCCACCTCGGTGGGGATCCGGCACCAGTTCTCAATCGCGTACTTGGCCACCAGGCCCGCGTACGCTGCAGTGCCGCAGGCCAGCACGATGATCTTGTTGACCTTCTTCAGCAGCTCCGGATCAATCCGCAGCTCATCCAGGGTCAGCCTCCCGTTCAGGTCCGAACGCCCCAGCAGGGTCTGCGCCACGGCGTCGGGCTGGTCATGGATTTCCTTCTCCATGAAGGAGCTGAAGCCACCCTTTTCCGCCGAGGCGGGGTCCCAGTCCACGTGGTATTCCTTGCCCTGCGCCGGGGCACCGAAGAAGTCCGTGATCTCCACCGTGTCAGCGGTGATCGTCACGATCTGGTCCTGGCCCAGCTCCACCGCACGGCGGGTGTAGTCAATGAACCCGGACACGTCCGAGCCCAGGAAGTTCTCACCCTCACCCAGACCCACCACCAGCGGGGAGTTCCGGCGGGCCGCGACCACCACGTCAGGCTGGTCAGCGTGCACCGCGAGCAGCGTGAACGCGCCCTCCAGCCGCTGGCAGGCCAGCTCCATCGCCCGGGTCAGGCCGCCGTCCGAGACGTCCCCGCCCAGCTTGTTCCGGAAAATGTCACCCAGCAGCGCCGCGGCCACCTCGGTGTCCGTCTCCGACGCGAAGACAACACCCTTGGCCAGCAGCTCCTGCTTCAGCTCAGCAAAGTTTTCAATGATGCCGTTGTGGATCACCGCGAGCTTCCCGCCATCAGATAGATGCGGGTGCGCGTTCTGATCCGTTGGGCCACCATGCGTGGCCCACCGCGTGTGCCCGATACCGGTCAGCGACTCCGGCAACGGCCGCTCCTCCAGCTCGGCCAGCAGGTTGCTCAGCTTTCCGGACTTCTTCCGCGAGGAAATCTCCCCGTCAGCCACCACGGCAACACCGGCCGAGTCATAGCCCCGGTACTCCAGGCGGCGCAAACCCTCAAGAACAACATCCAACGCGCCGTGCCCGGCATCAGCCCGGCCCGACGAACGGCCAACATAACCCACGATTCCACACATGGGCCATACGCTACAGGGAGAACTGACTTTTCATCATTTCGTAACAGTTAGGACAAGCTTCGAATTGCTGACTTTCAGTTCACATTTGCGGCACTTCTTAGGTGCCTTGGTTCCATGAACTCAGCCGCTACTCCTGCTTCCCTGCTTCGAACTACATTCGCCTGACACTGCTGGCAGACACCTACAAACTGGTGGGGGCAGTCCAAGGGACCATCCCCTTCCCCGCGAGGCAACGATACTTTCACTCGGCCTGTATATCGCCGTGAGCGTAGATAATCAATTCGAGTTGGCGATTGACAAATTCCGCCGCGGGGAAACTATATAGATCCACGTCGCATCGGCAGGGAAGTTCTCGTGGGCTGATGGTTGTGAGACTACAGATCAGCCAAGACGGAGCCCGGGGTCTCGATTGCATCTGCGACGCACCGCAGGAATCCAGCCGCGGTGCCGCCGTCACAGACCCTGTGGTCAAAGGTCAGCGTCAATTCCATGACTTTGCGGACGGCGAGTTCACCCCCGATTACCCAGGGCTTATCTAGGATCCGGCCTACGCCCAGTATCGCCGCCTCCGGGTAGTTGATGATTGCTGCTGAACCGTCCACCCCGAACACGCCATAGTTGTTCAGCGTGAAGGTTCCGCTGCCCAGTTCAGCCGGCGTTGCTTTGCCGTCACGAGCGATGTCTGTGAGTCGCTTGATCTCTGAGTCCAGTTCGCGGGCAGTGGATCTGTCCGCATTGCGAATGGAAGGGACCACGAGGCCTCGATCCGTTTGCGCTGCGAATCCGAGGTTGACCCCGTCGAATGACAGAATCTCCTGCGATTCGCCACCGGATGTGTCCTCCGCGGTTACGAAGCGGGTGTTCAGCTCGGGGTATTTCTTCAAACCCGCTATTACAAAGCGCGCGATGAATGCGAGAAGTCCTGGCGTGTTGTGCGGGTCGGACTTCTTGAGCCCTGCGCGCAGCTCAACCAGAGCGGTTGCGTCAACATCTACCCAGACTGTGGCTTCCGGAATTTCCGAGCGGCTGCGGGCCATGTTGGTGGCTACCGCCTTGCGGACACCGCGGACAGGTGTGCGGGTGGTGATTCCGAGGCCGGTACGAGGGTCGATTGCATATTTTGTTCCGACAGGCTCAACCAGCGACCGGGGCTCGGTTTCAGCAGGTTTAGTCTCGACAGGCTCAATCGCCGGCTTAGTGATAGCCGCTTCAACGTCGCGGCGCATAATCAGGCCGCTGTCTCCCGAACCGTGCACCTGTCCGAGGTCGACGCCATGCTCTTTCGCCATCCGCCGCACGAGCGGCGAGATTACGGCACCCAGTTTGCCGGGGACCCGAGTGCGCTGGAGAAGGAGATCATCGGCTGAGGTGGTCAGCTTGTCGTCGGCGCCTCTGGTTGCGACAGGCTCAACCTGCGATAGAGTTCGCCGGGGGCGGCTCCGGCGAACGGTGGCAGCGCCGCCCGGGGTTCCATAACCGATGAGGACGTTGCCCGAACCTGCCTTTTCTTCCGCGCGGTAGCTTTCGGCTGCCGCGGTTTCTGCGGTTTTGCTTGCGGCCCGGGTTTCGACAGACTCAACCACCGGTGCTTGATTTTCGACGGACTCGGTCTCGACAGATTCAACCAACGGGACTTTGCTTTCGGTCGGGTCGACCACTGAACTTGCAGGTGTCACCGAGATCAAGGGCTTTCCGACATCGAGGGTTTGCCCAGGTTCACCGTGCAGCTCAGCGACGGTACCCGCGTACGGGGAGGGGACCTCCACCACGGACTTCGCCGTTTCCACTTCGGCAATCGGCTGGTCTACTCGGATCTCGTCGCCCACTGCCACGAGCCAGTTCACGAGTTCGGCTTCGGTGAGGCCCTCGCCGAGGTCCGGCAGGAGGAATACTTTGGTTACGCTCATCTGATCAGTCTTCCCACTGGAGGTCGTCAACGGCGTCGAGGATGCGGTCCACGCCGGGCAGGTAATAGTGCTCGAGTTTCGGCGCCGGGTACGGAACGTCGAATCCGGTGACACGGCGGATCGGTGCCGCCAGATGGTGAAAACAGCGTTCCTGGACCCGAGCCACGATCTCCGACGACACCGACGCGAAGCCGTGCGCCTCGGCGATCACCACGGCACGGCCGGTCTTCCGGACGGAGACGGCGACGGTTTCGTCGTCGAACGGCACGATGGTTCGGATGTCGATGACCTCCAGCGAGCGGGCCCTCCTCGGCAGCTGCGGCGGCTGCGGCGAGGGCCGTTGGGACGGAAGGACCATAAGCGATCAGTGTTGCGTCCGTCCCGGAGCGGGCGACGGCGGCGCAACCCTCAGTCGACGTTCCGCGGTCGGTCTTCGCTTCATGGTCCCGACGGAGTCTTTCCAGATCCACCAGGTCCCTGGACCAGTAGAGCTTCTTGGGTTCCATGAACATCACGGGGTCATCCGATTCGATAGCCTCGCGGAGCATGAGGTAAGCATCCGCCACCGTGGCCGGCGTGTAGACCTTCAGCCCGGCTGTATGGGCGTAGTAGGACTCGGAGGAATCGCAGTGGTGCTCCACTCCCCCAATGCCGCCGGCATAGGGAATGCGGATGACCATGGGCAGTTTCACTCGGCCCTTGGTGCGGTTATGCATCTTGGCCACGTGGCTGACGATTTGCTCGAAGGCAGGGTAGGCGAAGGCGTCGAACTGCATCTCGATGACCGGCCGCATGCCGTTGATGGCCATGCCCACCGCCATGCCGACGATCCCGGACTCGGCCAGGGGCGTGTCGAAGCAGCGCTGCTCACCGAAGGTGGCCATCAGCCCATCAGTGATGCGGAAGACCCCGCCCAGCTTGCCGACGTCCTCGCCGAACACTAGGACAGCCTCGTCTGCCTGCATCGCGTGCGCCATGGCCGTGTTCAGTGCCTTGGCCATGGTGACGGGTTGCGGGCCCGCTGCCTCGGCAGTGGCCGCGGCCGAGGCGGCTGCCCGGGCTGTGGCGGAGCTGACGTTGCCGTTCGCCTCGGACGACGTGGTGATGGTGGGGCTCATTCGGAGGCCTCCGTAGTGGATGGAGCGCCGGCGGCGTCGCGGGCGAGTTCGTCGGCGAGCAGGGCCGACTGTTCGTTGAGTTGCGGTGTCGGCGCGGAGAAGACGTACTTGAACAGGTCCTGCGGATCGACGGGGACATCCTCGCCGAGGCCGCTACGGAGCTGCGTGGCAACCGCTTCCGCCTTGTCCGCGATCCGGGCTTCACCGTCGTCGTCCAGCAGTCCCCTACCGGAGAGGTACGTCCTCATCCGGGTGAGTGGATCCCGGGCCAGCCATTGGGCCACCTCGCTGTCCTGCCGGTAACGGGTGGCGTCGTCGGCGTTGGTGTGGGCCTGCATGCGGTAGGTGTGCGCCTCCACCAGCAGCGGGCCAGAGCGTTCGCGGGCGAGCTTGACGGCACGGTCCAGGACGGCGAGGAGCGCGACGACGTCGTTGCCGTCCACCCGTTCGCCGGCCATGCCATAACCCACGGCCTTGTGCGCCAGCGATGGAGCGACGGACTGATGCGCCAGGGGCACGGAGATGGCGTACTGGTTATTCTGCACGAAGAAGACGACGGGAAGGTGGAAAACGGCGGCGAAGTTGAGGGCCTCGTGGAAGTCACCCTCGCTGGTGGCACCGTCGCCGCACATGGCCAGGACCACGGTGTCCTCCCCGCGGAGCTTGGCGGCACGGGCGACGCCGACGGCGTGAAGCAGCTGGGTGGTGAGCGGCGTGCACTGGATACCAACCTTGTGCTCCAGCGGATCGTAGCCGCCGTGCCAGTCGCCGCGGAAGATGGTCATGGCCTGGACGGGGTCCACGCCGCGGGCCATGACTGCCACCGCATCACGGTACGTGGGAAACATCCAGTCGCCGGCCGCGAGGCACAGGGCGGCCGCCACCTGGCAGGCCTCCTGCCCGTGGCTTGAAGGGTAGACCGCCATGCGGCCCTGCCTCACCAGGGCCGAGTTTTGGTCATTGACCCGGCGCCCGATAACGAGTTGCTCGTAGGCGGCCAGGAGTTCCTCGTCGCCGGGCAGCGGATACTCGTGGCCCGGCTCGGCGCCCTGTTCGGAATGGTGCTGGAGATTGCCGTCCTGGTCCACCATTTGAATCTGATGGCGAGCGGGCAGCATGTAGTCCTCGGCGGTGATGCCGAACTTGCGCACGGCCTCGGCGGCTGCGTCGGGCAGGTACGTGTCCTCGGCCTGTTCAGGTCCGGGGTCAACCTGCGTCGTGCCGGGGCCAGGGTGGTCTGCGGAGATCGTCATTGGTCCGTCCTTCTGTAGCCACTATTCACTTTCAGTATCGTCCCGGACGATGTTTCGTATCCAGTGTCAGCGCGAATCGTGGAGAAGTACGCTCCAATCCCCTACCCTGAAAGACAAATCTTAAGTATGAGCCAGATAACCATTAGGAGTTGTGGACAAATGGCTGAACCGGACGATGAGAATACGGCGGTGCCACTTGACGATGTGGACCGCAACATCATTGCCGAACTGACCCGGGACGGCCGGATTTCGGTAACTCAGGTGGCTGAGAACGTCCATATTTCCCGGGCCCACGCCTACACACGGATTGCGCGGCTGACCGGTCAGGGCGTACTGACGAAGTTCACGGCATTAGTTGATCCCATAAAGGCCGGCCTCAAGTCCTCGGCCTACGTCACGCTCAAGGTGCAGCAGCACTCATGGCGGGAGCTACGGGAGCAGTTGTGCGCTATTCCCGAGATACACCATATCGCGCTCGTGGGTGGGGACTTTGACGTCGTCCTGCTGGTGCGAGCCACGGACAACGTGCACCTGCGGCGGGTAATTTTCGACCAACTGCAGTCCATGGCGGGCGTGTTGGATACGCAGACGTTTCTGGTTTTTGAGGACGTGGATACGCGCTGACCTATGCATGGACCCCCACTGTTAACAGCGTAGCCTCAGCCAGGTCAGACACCCGCAGCAGCGATGTCATCCCTTGAATTGCGGCTCGCGCTTTTCCTGGAACGCCCGGAAGCCCTCGGCATAGTCCTCGCTCTTGCAGAGCCGCGCTTGCTCGGCGTTCTCCTCTTGCATCGACGTCCACAGACCCAGGCGCTGGTCGCGGATGTGCGCCACCAGTTCCTTGCTGGCCTTGAACGCACCTGTCGCGCCGGTCGCCACCTTCGCCACGATGGAACGCGTGGTGTCCAGCAGCTCGTCCGCTGGCAGAGCCCTGCTAAACATCCCCTGAGCCACAGCTTCGACGCCGGAGATCAGCTCCGCCGTGTAGATCAGGTCCAGCGTCCGGTGCATGCCCATCCGCTCGGTGAAGTACCAGTGCCCGCCCGAGTCCAGCGTGGCTCCCAGCTTGGCGAACGGCGAGCCGAACTTCGCGTTCTCCGCCACGTAGACCACGTCAGTAGCGAGCAACAGCCCCAGGCCCACGCCCAAACATGCCCCTTGGGCCGCGGCGAAGGTCGGCGCCGGGAACGAGCTCATCTTCTGCAGCAGCGGCTGCACCAGCCCGCCCAGGTACGCCTCGGCGTCGTCGCTCTCCGGGGTCACGCCGGCAATGTCCCGACCCGCGCAGAAGGCGCGGCCCTCTCCCCTGAGCAGCAGCGCCCGCACCTCACTGCGCGAGGCGGCGGCAGCGGCGTCGTCGTACGCCTGGGACAGCTCCACCAGCGCCTGCTCGTCCAGCGAGTTCAGCTTCTGCGGGGCGTTCAGGACCACTTCGGCGACGCCGTCGGCAATGGAAAGGGAAATCATGGCTGCTCCTTTGAGACCGGGAAAGGGCGGGACGGAATACTACACGTCGAAGTCGACGGAGACTTCCTTGCTGGTGGGGTGGCTCTGGCAGGTCAGGACGTAGCCCTTGTCCAGCTCATCCTGCTCCAGCGCGTAGTTTTCGTCCATGGTCACAGTGCCGGTGACCACCTTGGCGCGGCAGGTGCCGCAGACTCCCCCGGCGCACGCGAACGGAACGTCCGGGCGGACCCGCAGCGCGGCGTTGAGGATGGACTCCCGGGCATGCGTGGGGCTAGCCACCTCGCCCTGCAGGCCGTCCAGCTTAAAGGTGATCTTGTAGGTCTCCTTGGACTCGTCCTCGACGACGGGACGGCCGGCGTTGCCCTCGGGGCGGTCCGGCTTGCCGGAGGTGAACAGCTCGAACCGGACGTGCTCCGGCTTCACGCCGCGCTCGGCCAGGGTGTCCCGGCACAGCTGCACCAGCTCGAACGGCCCGCACAGGAACCACTCGTCCACGTCGTCCGCGTGGATGGCGGTGCCCAGCAGCGCCCGCAGCTTCTCGGCGTCGATCCGGCCGCTCAGCAGCGGCGCGATCCGCTGCTCGCGGGACAGCACGTGGTGCAGCGCCAGGCGCGACGGGTACTTGTCTTTCAGGTCCGCGAGCTCCTCCAGGAACATCACGTCCATGGCCGCCTTGTTGGCGTAGATCAGGTCGAACCGGGTGTCCGGGCTGGCGGCCAGCAGCGTCCGGGCGATCGCGATCACCGGCGTGATGCCCGAGCCCGCGGCGATCGCCACGAAGTTCCCCGGCTCCCCCGCCAGGTCCTCCGGATGGTTCATCGAATTCATGACGTTCTGGTCCACGGCCTGCCCGTCCCGGCCGTGCTTGGACACGAACGCGCCCATGGGGCTCATGACCTCCAGGGTGTCCCCGGCCTTCAGCTCGGCGTTGGCCCACGTGGAGAACAGCCCGCCCAAGTCCTTCTTGATGGCCACCCGGATCTCGCTGCTGCCGTCCGCGAAGCTGCGCGGCTCGGCGCAGATCGAGTAGCTGCGGCGGATCTCCTTCGGCTCGCCGTTCTCGTCCGGGAGCGTGGTGCGCAGGGCGACGTACTGGCCCGGCAGGTAGTCGAACTGCCCGGCGAGCTCGGCCGGCACCGCGAAGGTCACCTCGATGGCATCGTCGGTGAGCCGGCGCACCTCCGCCACGGTGAGGGAATGGAAGGACGGACGACGGCGGCCGGTGGCCTGCGCCGATTCGGCGGCAGTCTGGCGGACAACAGGCATGGGAAATTCCTTACAGGACTTTGAAGTAGTCGAACGGTTCCCTGCAGTCCTGGCACACGTACAGCGCCTTGCAGGAGGTGGAACCGAAACGGGTGAGTTCCTTGGTGTTCAGGGACGAGCACTGCGGGCACTTCACGGCCAGGCTGAGCCGGACCGGCCCGTTGTGGCCCAGGGCCGCGCGGCCCGACGGCGGGGCGATGCCGTACTCCCGCAGCTTGGCCTTGCCGGCGTCCGTCATCCAGTCCGTGGTCCAGGCCGGGCTCAGTACGAGTTCCACGTGCACGCTGGGATAGCCCTCCTTGTGGAAGGCGGCCTTCAGGTCGTCGCGGATGGCGTCCATCGCGGGGCAGCCCGAGTACGTGGGCGTGATGGTGACCTGCACGGCGGGCACCGGCCCACCGTCGTCGAACAGCCTCACGCTGCGCAGGATGCCGAGGTCCTCGATGGTGAGCACCGGGATCTCGGGGTCGCAGACCGTGGCGGCGATGTCCCACGCCTTCTGCTCGGCGGTGACGCCGGTCTTGGTTTCGAAGTCCGAGATGTACACGGCAGTCACCAGCTTGCTCCGGGATGCTCCCGGGCCAGTACCTGCATCTCGGCCAGGATATAGCCCAGGTGTTCGGAGTGCCTGCCCTGGCGCCCGCCGCCCGGCGCGAACGGCACGTCGGGGACGTCCAGCTCCGCCTCTTTGAGGACTTCGCCGGTGAGGCGGTCAAAGTCCGCCCTCAGGCTGGAAGGCTCGACGGCGGCGCCCGCCTCAGCGAGTCGGGTCACCAGCTCGTCGTCCTCGAAGAGTTCGCCGATGTACGGCCAGATGAGCTTCAGGCCGTGGATCATCCTCTGGCGGGATTCCTCGGTGCCTCCGGCCAAGCGCAGCACCCACTGGGCGCTGTGGTCGCGGTGGTAGTCCACTTCCTTCACGGCCTTCGCGGCGATGGCAGCCAGGGTGGCGTCGGTGGACTCGGTCAGCCGGCGATAGAGCTCGAACTGGTAGTAGCTCACCACGAACTGCCGTGCGATGGTGACGGCGAAGTCACCGTTGGGCTGCTCGAACAGGTGCGCGGAGCGGAACTCGTGCTCGCGGCGGAAGTAGGCGAGGTCGTCCTCACTCTTCTCCCAGGCGCCGCCGGCGTAGCTCAGGAAACTCCGGGCGTGGCCCAGCTGGTCCAGGGCGATGTTGCCCAGGGCCACGTCCTCCTCCAGCTCCGGTGCGCGGGAGATCCAGTGACCCAGGCGCTGGGCGAGGATCAGGGCGTCGTCGCCGAGGCGCAACGCGTACTCGGCCACGTCCTCGGTGGGCTTGGCCAGGCCGGTGCGGACCTCGAGCGCGATGTCCTCCGGGCGGAGCGCGTTGCCCGGGGTGATGCGGGTGGCGCTGGCCGACCCGTCGCCGCTGGCACCTGCGCCCGCGACGCCGACGGAAATGTCGCCGTGGCCTGTGGTTTCTTGTGTTTCCGGAGCCGTCACAGGTGCTTCACCCCTTCGCTCTTGGTGTAGTACGTGGCGTGCCGGTAGTCCTTGCCCTGCGGCGACTCGAAGAACGAGCCCTTGGCGTCGGGGTCGCTGGAGGCGATGGCCTCCGCCGGGACCACCCAGATGGACACGCCCTCGTTGCGGCGGGTGTACAGGTCTCGGGCATTGCGCAGGGCCATGGCGGCATCCGGCGCGTGCAGGCTGCCGGCGTGCACGTGGGACAGCCCGCGGCTGGACCGGACGAAGACCTCCCAGAGTGGCCAAACGCTGCTGTGCAGCGGGGCTTCCTCGCTGGGAGCCGGCTGGGCCGGGACCTTGGCGGCGGAGCTTTCTACTGCTCCGGCGGAGCTGGCCGGTACTTCTGGGTTGCCGTGGGGACTCATGCTGCGTATTCCTTCTGCTTGTTAACCTGCTTGGCCGCATAGGCGGCTGCCGCCTCACGGACCCAGGCGCCGTCGTCGTGCGCCTGCCGGCGGCGCTCAAGCCGCTGCGAGTTACAGGGGCCGCGGCCGGCCAGGACTTCCTTGAATTCGTTCCAGTCCAGCGGGCCGTGTTCCCACTTCTTGGTGTCCTCGTTGAAGCGGACCTCACTGTCCGGGAGGGTGAGGCCCAGGACCCTGACCTGCTCCACCATCATGCCGACGAACCGCGAGCGCAGCTCATCGTTGCTGAAGCGCTTGATGTTCCAGGCCATGGACTGCTTGGAGTTGGGGGAATCGTCGTCCGGCGGGCCGAACATCATCAGGGCCGGGGCGTACCAGCGGTTCACCGCGTCCTGGGCCATCTGCTTCTGCGCGGGCGTTCCGTTGGAGAGCTCCAGCAGGATCTCGAATCCCTGGCGCTGATGGAAGGATTCCTCCTTGCAGATGCGCACCATGGCCCGGCCGTAAGGGCCGTACGACGCGCGGCACAGCGGCACCTGGTTGCAGATGGCGGCGCCGTCGACGAGCCAGCCGATGGCACCCATGTCCGCCCAGGTGAGGGCCGGGTAGTTGAAGATCGAGGAGTAGCGGGCCTTGCCGGCGATGAGGTCGTCCATCATCTGGTCGCGGGACTGGCCCAGCGTCTCGGCGGCGGAGTAGAGGTAGAGCCCGTGGCCGGCCTCGTCCTGGACCTTGGCCATGAGGATGGCCTTGCGCTTCAGACTGGGGGCGCGGGAGATCCAGTTGGCCTCCGGCTGCATGCCGATGATCTCCGAGTGCGCGTGCTGCGAGATCTGGCGCAGGAGGGTCTTGCGGTAGGCGGCCGGCATCCAGTCGCGCGGCTCGATCCGGGAATCCTCGGAGATCACGCGGTCAAAGTATGCCTGGCCCTCGGCCTCCAGCTGGGCCTGGCCCTTATCGCCGGCGGTGGCTGCTGCGCCCGGGGGTGCCGGCTGGTCAGGCACTGACTGCAGGTTCTGCGCTGCCATGGTTGCTCCTATGCATTCACGTCCGTACTGGACCTGTGTCGGTACCGGAAAGATTATTTACCGACCGTTCGTTCAGGATATGTGGAAGCGGCGAAGGGCGTCAAGCAACCGGCGGCGCATTTTCGCCTTCAGGATCTGTTCCAGCAGCGCATTCAGCTGGGACGTCGCCGGCCGAGGGCTGAAAGGCAGAAGTGGGCTCAGTGAAACGAGGTTTCCGTGCCGGTGTTGCCCTCCCTGGGCTTTTCCCGGAGACCAGGGCGCTCCGAACGGACTCGCAGGGCTTGTTTCGTCAGATCACACCACGAGCGAATAGCCGCCGGGCTCTGACCGGAGCCAACGTGGCGGCCGCTCCGTGTCACCCAGCTTTTCACGCAGTCCCATCACCAGGAAGTCAATGTCCCGTTCTTCCCTGCGGCTGATGGGCTCACCGGTTTCATAATGTGCAGCCCGCAGTTTCTGCGCAAGGTCCGCGTTTGAGCGGTGCACCCAAGTGCTCTCCATGAGTGTGTGCAGAAGGTCGAACTCGGGGGCACTCAGTTCCAGTTCGAGGCCGTCAGCCTCGACCTTTCGCGTCCGCACGTTGAGCACCAGCCCATTGTGCTCCAGCCGCTCGGCGGAACGGCGCCCGCCCTTGCCGGCAGCAGAGGGAGTTTGCGCCGGAGCGGGCCCTTCCTGCCAGCGGGGCCTGCGCAACAGCGCGTTGATGCGGGACCGCAGCTCGCGGGGCCGGAAGGGCTTCACAATGTAGTCATCAGCACCGTTATCCAGGCCCATCATGGCGTCGGCTTCATCGTCACGACCGGTGAGCATAATGATGTAACTGTCACTGAACAGCCGGATGCGCCGGGCCGCTTCAAATCCGTCTATGTCCGCCATCTCAATATCAAGAGTGACAATCATAGGATCATGCTGCCGAACGAGCTCCACTCCGGTTTCCCCGTCCGGAGCAGCGTGGGTCACGAACCCGGCTTGCCTGAACACAACTGCAATGAGCTCCCGGACGTGTTCTTCGTCCTCGACAATTACCGCAACGCGAGACCGTTCCACTTATTCCCCCTGTTTCTTCCGTCCCAGTACAGGAACTGTCCCCACTTGCACGGGTGAATAAACTTGGATTTGAGGTGCGATTTTGGGGTATGGCTAAAAGAGCCGGATGAACACTCAAACTGGGGGCTACAGTGCAGACAAATACCGCCGCGCGCGACAAAACCACCGAAAACGTTGAGGACGATCTAGTCCACCAGGTTGAGGACAAGTTCTTCAGCGACGTGACCCAGCGGCGAAGCATGCTGATCAGCCAACTCCCGTTGACCGTTTCCATGCTGATTATTGCTGTCATCCTGGCAGTTATTCGCCCGGCCACCCTGGGAGACCCCGGCTTTCAGTTTTCCCTCCTGCTAAGCCTGGGGCTGACAGCTATGTGCATGCTGCTTCCGTGGCATCTGCTGCCGCCCGGGAGCTTCGTTGTAGTTCCGCTGCTGGACTTCCTGGCTGTCGCCGTGGCACGCGAGGCCACCGCTGCGTCGTTCACGAGCCTCGGCCTCCTGCTGGTCTTCCCCGTCATCTGGCTCGCTGCACGGTTGGGCAAATTGGGGGTCGCTCTCAGCTTCCTCGGATCAGCGTTGGTCGCCACTGTACCGATGGTCGTGGCACCCTCCACTGCGCCGTTCGACGCAGCCCGCCCCTTCCTTTTGCCCGCAATCATGACGGTGATTGCACTGGCGATACACGTTCTGCTGAGCAGTGTTGTCAGCCAAGACAGAAGACTGAAGCTCAAGGATGCGGAACTCCGCACGGCGTATCAGGAAAGCCTTGAGCGGCAGCGGCTGCTGGACACCATGCTGGACATTGTCGGTGTGGGAGTCCACGCCGTAGACGCTTCTGGCCGGGACATCCTTATGAACCAGCAGCACCGCCGGAACCGCGCACTTGCCGTGCCACCCGGAGCGCCGGACCCGGCAGATCAAGAAGTGGACCTGCTGGCAAGCGACGGCACCACTCCCATCCCCCCGGAACACCGCCCGGTTGCACGCGCAGTGCAGGGTCAGTCATTTTCCGATTACCTGGTCCGAGTGGGCAGCCCCGCAAACCAGCGGGTGCTTTCTTCGACAGCGAGGGCCATCCGGGACAAAGAAGGGAACTTTACGGGGTCTGTCCTGGCTTTCAGCGACGTTACTGAATTTGTAAACGCCCTAGCCATCAAAGACGATTTCGTGGCGAACATTTCCCATGAATTCCGGAGTCCGTTGATGTCCATCCTCGGATATCTGGATCTTGTCCTGGACTCCCCTGAAGAACATCCGGGCCAGCATGAAGCGTTTCTGCGAATCGCACAAAAGAATGGCGAGCAGCTCCTCAACCTCGTCTCGGACTTGCTCTCTGCCTCCTCTGATTCCATGGGCGTCCATCCCCAGCGGATGGATCTCCTAGACCTGATCCGGATGTGTGTTGCCACTGCAAAACCGCGCGCTGAGAGCCGGGGCGTGGAAATCGTCAACGAGGCGACGGGGTCCCTGTGGCTGACCGCAGACTCGGGGAGGGTCACCCAGGTATTGGACAATCTCCTGTCCAATGCCGTCAAATACTCCCGGCCAGGAGACACTGTAACGGTCAGGGCGTGGGACACGGCGGACTTGGCCCATTTTGCGGTCGCGGACACGGGAATTGGCATCGCCGAGCAAGATCTGCCGAAGATCTTCACGAGGTACTTCCGGTCGGACAGCGTCCGGGAATCATTAATACCCGGTGTGGGGCTGGGACTGGGCATCGTGAAGCGGATTGTGGAAAACCACGGCGGCACCGTCACCGCGAGCAGCAAACCGGGGCTGGGCAGCATCTTCACCGTGACGCTACCCAAGGGCACAGACCTTGCAGACGGTGCAGCGGGCCACGCCATGCGTTAGGGCCCATGGGCACACGAATCCACAGTTTGCCTGACCCGGCTGCGCTGTGGCAGCAGCGGTGGTGATCGCCGTCGTCGTTCATCTCACCGGTGCCATAATGAACCGGTCCGGAATTGCACGGGTGAACGGGTCCCTGATCTGCGGAGTAACCGTCGTCCGCCAGTCAACGACCGGGTTTCCGGGCTGGTTTTCGGTTTTCGAGTACTCGAACCAGAGCGCCATTTTTAACCTCGGGAACCTTCTCTGCAGTCCAGGGTCGAAAAGCTGGTTCCACCAGGCCTCCTTAATCGCCAGCTCTGTCGCCCCGTCGCTGCGTGAAGTGTTGTAGAAAGACCCTGTTTCCGAGATCGCAAAAGGCATCTTGTGCCCGTCCGCATATTCTTTGTAGAAGTCTGGGACGTCGGTGTCATTGGTGTAGGCGCTTTTGAAGGTCCCGGTGATCTTGGCCACCAGTTTTCCCCGCTCCGGGACAGTGTTCTCTCCCCACGGGTAGGCCTTGCCGAAGTGGTAGACGGTCAGTCCCACCCAGTCCACGGCATCGTCCCCGGGCCAGTAGGGTGCGTAGGGGTCGTCCTTCGAGGTGAGTTTGCCGTCGTGGTTCGTGTCCACTGCCTGGAAGTCAGCGCTGCCAGGGCTGGCCTCATACGGGCCCCCCTCATAGGGGTAGCCGGCGCCCTCGTTCGGAGACCAGAGCATTGCCGATGAAGGGGCCTTGTGGACAGCCGCCGCAACCTGACGGAACTTTTCGATGTAGGCCGCAGGCTGTTGGGACCACGGGTACCAGGAACCGTTCATTTCGTGTGCGAAACGCACCATGACCGGCACGCCCTTCCGGTTCCACGCCGTCAGCGTCCGGGACAGGGCCGTTAGGGCCTCTGGCGTGACGGCGGCAAGATCCTTTCTCGGTTCAAGAGTGAGCATGAGGGAGGAATGGTGGTCGGCGAGTTCCTGAACCTCCTGGCTGATGGCCCCCTCCTCCGTTGTGTCCCAGGGAAAATCGACATAGCGCCCGTACAGGGCCGGTGTTGAACCGAGGCGGGACGCGTAGCCGGCCACCGTATCGAATTGGGAGTCCATCTGGACTCCGAAGTACGTTTTGCCGTCGTGGGGCACCGGGAACCGGTGCGGGGATTCGATGAGACGTGCCGTGAGGCCGCCCGCCGTCAGGGCAACGGCAACCATCAGTAACGCTAGATTCCTAAAAACCCTCGGTTGCCGCATCGCGGGTTCCTTCTGTTTTCAGAATGATGAATGTCACGACGAGCGCGAGTTCGCCCAGGACCGCAGCGGAGATCACCAGTACCACCGGAACCGGATGCACCGCGGCATGCAGGGCCAGCGCGAGGGGGACGATGATGTAGGCCGTCAACGCCATCAGGGCGACGACCATGAAGGCGGCACACCTGACCTTGGCTATCCGGAGGGCCCGCTGCTCGGCCGAATGGATGACCAGATTGGCAACAACAAGGGGTGGCTGGACGTGGCTGCCGGTTAGGACGATTTGCTTCTCGATTATCTGGTTGATGGGGATCGCTACTGCTGAGGCTCGTTCCATGGCTACTCACCGCTCCTAATGCTCTGAAGGTCCGCTTTCTTGGTCTTGGGGGTGGGCACCCAGTGGACGTCACGCTTGCCCACGCTCCACTGGAAAACTGCCCAGAGTGCCGCTGAGCTTTCGATGAGACCAGCAACAGGCGCCAGCAGGACGGCCAGCGATATTTCGCCGGCACGGGCCCACCTGTTCATGCCTGAGTCGGCTACGTTGTGCCAGGCTCCGATAAAGACCGAGCCCATCCACATGACGCCGACCAGGGCCAGCCATGCGCTGCCCGGCGCCGGCAGGGGAGGCTCACCATCGGAGAGCAGCGTCTCCAGGGCGCGGACGATGAATGCAGGGAAGACAACGGCGGAGAGGACTCCGACGACGGCCCCCAGGGCGAAGGTCCCCACCCGGTAACGGGTGCCCCAGACCAAACTGAATTTTGTAGCCCAGGGCAGCGAGAGGAACAGCGGATTTCGGGTCATGGAATTCATGCCCTGAAGGACACCGAAGATCCAGCGGTAGCGCTGCTTGAACGCGCTCCGGACGGAAAAGGGCGGCTGCTCGAGCATGACGCACCCGTGCCAGCCGAACACCTCCGTGCCGTAGCTGGTAAATGCTTTCATGCCGAACACGTAATCCTCGGCGATGAAGGGCTGTCCCTCCAGGCACCCGATGTCCCATCCGATTTCGTTCTCCAAAGATTCGTCTATAACGAGGTTGGAACCGTGCAGGTGCAGTGGGACGCCGGTTTCCATGACATGGCGGCATTCGTAGCACCCGATCGGGCGGTTGGCTTCCATGCCCCGGCAGAGGGGGCTGGCATTCAGGTATTCGAGCGGGTAATAGATGGGACCTTCAAGGATTTTCTTGTCGGTTGCGGCAAGGCAATGGATGAGCTTACGCAGCTCGACCGGGACCATGACGCTTTCCTCGTCGTAATGCACGATGAAGGTGCGTCCAGGTTTGCGGTTCCACGACTTGCGCCGCTGCTCGACGATGTAATGCAAACCGCGGGCCTTGAGCCTGGTGCCGTTCGGGGTCTCGTAATCCTCGGGAATCACAAGCGTGCTGACCGGAATAGCCGAGCCCTGGAAGGCATTCCGGAGAGCGCGCGCCTGCCCCGCGGATTCGGTAACAACCTCCACGGACAGAAAACGGCCATAGAACTCCGGGTCCTCCCGAGTCAGGTCAACGACGTTGCGAATTCCACGAGTGATGACTTCCGTGCTGCCCGCCGAGCCGCGGGTGGTGATCTGGATCTTTACGAATGGGACGTCAAGGGCGCGGAGATCCCGACTAGAGACCGGGGTACGGCGTCGATAACGCTTCCATCGGAATAGAAAACTCCACCAGTACAAGGCCATACGGACGCCGATGATCGAGACACCGACGAACAAGATTGGACCGAGAATGGACAGGAAAAAGTTCATCGAATTGGGCATGGGAGACCGTTCCATTGACTTGTCAGCATTGGGCACCGCGAGGCATTCAGCTGCATCCACCGCCGGATGGCCACCGGTTACTGGGAACGCATCCGCTCTTGATTTAAAGCAATTGGCAGAAGCCGAAAGACCCAAGACTTCGCCACAGCCTGCGCGCCAGCAGTGAACTTCGCCTTGGACCTCCCCCGTTTCTGCCACCCGGGAGAGCGTCCTCGATGCATTTCACCTTAGGGAACGGGGGTGGGGGGCCGCACCAGTAATTACTACCTGAATCCGTATCCCCTCCACTTGGTTTCGGAGCGAAAAACACACGCATCCGGGAGGGCCCGGGCCAAAGGAGGGGCAAATTACCTGTGTTGGGTGACACTCAACACATCCGCAGCGCAAGCCGGCCACCCCACAAAAGCACCAATGCCCCCTCGCGGCGAGTATCGCCGTCGTACGTCGGCGCGAATGGCGCGGGAAGGACGTCGCTCGGCGGGTAAAATATCACCAACGCCGGTCTCATTTGGGGGAATTTTCTTGTCCATGACTCATGCCCGCGTGCCAGTAGGCCGGGCTGCTCAACTCGAAGCGAATTTCTCGGCGGTGAGGACGAACAATCCCGGCGCACGAAAGCGGTATGACGTCCAGGGCCTTCGCGCACTGGCAGTTGTCCTGGTTATTGCAGATCACCTGCTGGGTTACCCCACCGGTGGCTTCATCGGCGTGGATGTCTTCTTCGTGATCTCCGGTTTCGTGATTACTGCCAGCCTGATCCGGGAGCATGACAAAAACGGCAGGATCTCCTTCGCGGACTTCTACCGGCGCCGGGCGCGACGTATCCTGCCGCTGGCATCGCTAGTTATCGTCCTGTCGCTCATCGCGTCATGGGCTGTGTTCTCCACCGCGCGCTTCGCGGGCACCGCCCAGGACGGACTGTGGGCGTTCCTGTCTGCTGCCAACTGGCATCTGGCCATCATCGGTACTGACTACATGCAGGCCGGAGGGGCGGTGTCCCCGCTACAGCACTTCTGGTCGCTGGCCGTCGAGGAACAGTTCTACTTCGTTTGGCCGTGGCTGATCGTGCTCATGCTCGGGTGGGGAGCTTCCAGGCGACGCCGGTCGTCTTCCGGGGCCCGGCGTTCACTGGGCCTGGCCTTGCTTGCCGTGGTGGGAGCATCGTTTGCCTTCGCCATGTGGGAAAGCTCCGCTGCGCCCACCGTCGCATACTTCTCGACGTTTTCCCGTGCCTGGGAGCTCGGCTGCGGTGGTCTGATGGCCGTAATGGCGCCGGTTCTGCTGCGCATCCCAGACCGTATCAGGCCCGCTTTAGCCTGCCTCGGCCTCGCAGGAATCGTTGTTGGCGCCTTCGCCATGACGCCGGAATTGACCTTCCCGGGTCCGTGGGCAGCGGTGCCCGTCCTTGCAACCATGGTCGTCATCGCCGCAGGGACCGGAGGGGAGCAACGACTGCTGGCTCCACTGACTAATCGCGCCTCCCGCTACCTGGGTGACATTTCATACTCTCTGTACCTGTGGCACTTCCCTGTCATCATTCTTCTTGAAGCACTTCGGCCATCGAGTGGCGTCGTGGACCACGCCGTTGCTTTAGCCCTCACCCTGGCGCTGTCAGTATGGTCCTATCACTTCGTTGAAGAGCCCGTCAGGCACTCGCAATGGCTTGAACCCAAGGCAGCCACGGCAGCCAAGGTGCCGCGCGGGGCCCGGACCCGGCTGGCCTACGGAGCGCTCACTACTCTTGCCCTGGCTGCCGCCATCGTCGTGAGCTTCACCCTGGTGAAGGCCACCCCTGTCACGGGAACGGCTGTTGCGCAACCAGTCGTGTCGCCGAGTGCTTCCTCCCCTGCTGTTGCAAACACCCCCTCAGCAAAGCTGAGCCAGGAACTCACTCTTGCTCTCTCGGCGCCTCAGTGGCCAGAGCTTACGCCGGCGATCGATACACTTGGCGACGAAGCGAAAGCGCCTGAATGGGTCGAGGACGGATGCCTGGGCGACGAGCGAGGCGCTCTGGAAGACCCAACGGAAAATGCAGCCCGTTGCATCTACGGAGACGAAGCGGCCAAGAAGACGGCAGTCGTTCTCGGCGACTCAGTGGCTATCAGTTACGTTCCAGGCATACGCGCCGCACTTGAGCCGCACGGATACAAGGTCCATGTCTACACCATGCAGCAGTGCCCGGCTGCGGCGGTTGATGTGATTAAAGCTTCGAAATCGGCACACCCCAAGTGCGCCCCTTTCCGGACATGGGCCCTTCAGCAGATAGCCTCCATGAAGCCTGACATGGTGATCAGTTCCAGCTCAACAGGAACGTTGGCGCGCCTTTCCAGTGGAGCAACGGGCGGTGCCGCGGCCGGCGAGTGGACCGAGGCGTCCAAAAGGCTGTACACAGAACTCTCCGCCTCGGCTAAACAAGTTTTCGTGCTTGACCCGCCTCCACGCGGCCGCAAGTTCGCTGAGTGCGCCACGAAGATAAGCACGCCTGCGAACTGTGCGTCAAAGGTGCAGCAACTCTCACTGGACATGACGGCCGCCGGGCGAGCGGCCCTTGACCCTGCCGAGCAGACGAACGTTCACTTCGTGGAGACCATTGGATGGTTCTGCGTAGCTGGGAACTGCCCCGCTTTCGCCGGAACGTCACCTATGCATGCAGACGGGGCCCACCTCACGGCCGCATATTCAAAGTCACTTGGGCCCGTGCTGTCCGAAGCACTTGCCATCAAGTAAATACAGGTTCGCAGTGGCCCGCCCAGGACCTGGAACCTGTACAGGGTCCGGGAACAGGTGTATTTTTCAATGCAGGGTCCTGCATCACTGAAGTTTCCGCGGGAACCTCCTCCGGCATCGTGCACCGCCGGGGGTACCCGCTGTAGCCTCACGGCGGACATCGTGCACCCGAGGAAAGAGCCTGACGTGGCCACCTCTCATTTCCAGCAGTTCCTTCATGACGCAACCACGCCCGCCGCAGACACCGACAGCCCGCTGGGGCCGGACTGCCTGTACGGGCTGTACACGAGCTGGTGCCTGCTCCAGGGCGTGAAACCCAGACGCCCCGCAGTCTTCAGGGCAGGAATGCGCCTGCGCGGGGTAAATGTCCGCAACGGCAGACTGAGGATGAAGGGACGCGCAGCAGCGGACTACATCCTCTCCAGCTACCCGTTCGCCTTCTGATCATGTCGCTGGGTTTCCACGGCTTCCGCCAGGACGGCGCCGGCCGGCACCGCGTGCTCCCGGTGATGTGCGGCCACTGCGGCACGGACCGGCGTCTCACCATCAGGTCCGTCACCGGGCTTCAACACTCGCCTCCGGAGATCGTTCTCGTCTCCTACACCTGCGGCCGGTGCGGGCTCTTCAGTGAGCATCCTGCCCAGGCCGCGGATCTGTCCATGGTCCTGGCCCGCGCCGACCAGACAGGGGACGTGCTGATCTTCGGCGGACATTACATCCACTGTGGACAGCCGATGCGGAAAGCCGGGTCGGAACTCCGCCGGCTCTCCGCGCCGCTGTCCACCGAAAGCACGGACGGGGACCCCCTGGATGTTTACCTCGCAACCCGGGTCCTCAGGTGCGACTGCGGGTTCCAGATGGAACTGCCGGAATAGGGATTGGCAGGCCAAGGACCCTGCTTAGGCCTGTTTCGGCCGCCACACGCCGAAGCGGTTGCCCTGGGGGTCGAGGAGGTGCGCGAACTCAATGGCTCCGTTGTCGACGAACGGGACGGCGACGCTCGCACCGAGGGACTCGGCCTGGGCGATCGCCGCCTTCACGTCGTCCACCTGCACATAGAAGATGGCCCAGGCCTTTCCGCCCAGCGAGGTGGTGTCCCACAGACCGCCCTTGTCGCCGTCGACCGGCCGATAACCGGCCGGCGAGGGTTCACCAAAGGTCCAGTCGAATAGTGCGCCGTAGAAGTTCCGTGCGGCGTCCGGGTCACCTGAGCCGATCTCGAAATAGTTGACTATGGCGGCCATTGCAGTGTCCTCCCGATCCTAGGGCAGTACCTCGTACAGAGTTAGACGATCTGGTCGAGTTTCAGCCAGAAGGCATCGCGGAGGGCTCGCCGCACACCCTGAAGGTCCGTCTTGTACTCACCGATCCGCTGGGCGCAATCCTTGAGCAGCACACGGTCAATCTCCACCGGCAGCACCGGGCGATCCGCCAAAAGCTCGTTCAGTTCCCCTTGGGTGGTGGAGCCGTACCAGCTGACGGCCACACTCTCTCCAACCTCCTGTGCCACGTCGAGAGCCGAGCCCTCATAGACATCAGAAGTCAAAGCTCCGGCGCCTGAGCTGTACACGAGGTGTGCTTCTGATCGATGCATCTTCGGGGCCGCGGGCTGCATTGACGGCCGCACCGACGGAGGCGCTGGCCGCGGTCCGGATCCAGGTGTGGGCCGGGGCGGAAATGGCCCCGGAGTTGGCGCAACGGGCGTCGGGCGAGGCGCCGCCGAAACGGATTTGGCGAAGCAGGATTCGATGAGCTCGGCCGGAAGGGTGATGATGCTGTCCACGCGCAGAGCCAGGTGTTCGGCGACCGAGGCGACCCCGAGCCGGTGGCTCGGATCGTCCAGGCCCACCAGGACAACCTTCATGCCGAGATCCTGCGCGGCTTCGACGGCCTCAGCAAGGTCGTCATCGCCCGAGACCAGGAAGGCCACCGACGCCGCCCTGTTCCGGGCAACTCCGACGAGATCCAGACCGAGCTTGAGGTCAACGCCCTTCTGTTCCCCGTTGAACGAGATGCGGCCAAGCCGGACCTTAACGTCGGGAAGCAACCCGATTTTCTTGTGCTGGTCCGTGAACAACGCATCCTTGGAGGCGTCGTACCAATAGACGCGCAGCGATTCCAGGCCACAGTGGTCCTTGGCGCGGCCCAGGATCCCGCGTATGAGTTTTTCGTAGTTGACGCTGAACGCTGATCGTAAGGACGTACCGGCGACTTGGGTTCCGCCGACGGCGAGAAGGAATCCTGCGTCGACGAAGATTGCGCTCTGATGCATCATGTCTGTGATGCTACCGGCCACAAACGATAGACCAGTTGCTTTCCCGTGCCGGGCGAGGCGCGGGCATTACGTGGCGCTCCCTTCGGTGAGGATTGGTGCCCCTGACGCTCAGCTGATCGTGATGGAGATGCGGTTCGGGGTTTCGCCTTTGCATGCCAAGCCATAAGTAGGCTGATGGACGCCGCAGCCACCGGTCGCTCAGACTGAAGCATGGACGACACGGAAAAGCATGAAACGATCGCCAAGGTCACCGACCGCCTCGCGGCTCGCTACCCCGAAACGCCCCGGAACCTGATCGCCGCCGTCGTGGCCGAGGAATACGCACTCCTGGACAGTGGCCGGATCCGCACCTACATCCCGACCCTGGTTGAACGCGGCGCTAGGAACAGGCTCAGGGAAAGCGCCAGCGCGC
Source organism: Arthrobacter globiformis (assembly GCF_030817195.1). Lineage (NCBI taxonomy): Bacteria > Bacillati > Actinomycetota > Actinomycetes > Micrococcales > Micrococcaceae > Arthrobacter > Arthrobacter globiformis. The sequence continues at coordinate 4,443,044 of NZ_JAUSYZ010000001.1, forward strand.
CGCCCTCCGGCATCTGACATTCGGGCCGTGCTGCACGCGCCGGAGCAATCCGCAGCACTCCAAGCAAACTCCCCTCGGTCTCACTCTGACCGGGGCGGGCGGCATCACCTACCGTGCGGCGAGCCGTTCTGCATTCTTGCTCATGCGCTCGAGGACGCTGACAGCCATGGCATACTCATCCATGCCGATGCCTGCCGTCAGCTCAAGGCGCGCGGCTTCCACCAGCCCGGATGCCGCCGCATGCAAGGCCACACCTGCATCAGTCAGACCGAGCCGACCATCCAGCAGGAATAACAGATCCCTTCGTACCATCCCGGCCATGTCCCGTTCCTGGGCCGCCTCGGCGTCAGCGGCGGCGAACGGGCGCAGGGTATGCTTCAGCTCCCCGGGGGTGACAGGGCCAGAACTCAGCGTGTTGAGGACCATGCCACTGTCTTCTGGTCAGGCGGACACGGGCGAGGGTGGAATCAAGATGTGTCTCCAGCGCTTCATCCAAACGCCTGACCCAATAACCGATAGGCCTGTTCACCATGCCATGGTCGCAGGAGCCTTCCACCTAGGCAACGTCCGGGCAGTCGGTTCAGGACCTCTGGCCTGCAGGCGACCGATCTGGAAGGATCTCACCATGCGAAGGGTCGTCGTCTGCAATATCGCGTCCGTGGACGGCTTCTACGCTGCCAGCGATGGAAATCCCCTCGTGCTGAACATGGATGCAGCATTCGACGAATACAACCGCACGCGGATCGAGGCGGCGGACATGCTGCTCCTGGGCCGGAAGTCCTTCGAAGGCTTCAGCTCGTACTGGCCAGGAATAGCTACCGCCCCTGACGATCCGGGGAACCGCGCGGTCAGCGAGGACAACCGCCGGATCAGCCGGGCCTTCAACTCCCTGCCCAAAACAGTGGTCTCAGACACCTTCGTGGTAGCGGCCGACAACGCCTGGCGGGACACCACCACCGTTATTCCTGGCGACGAAGTGCCCGGCTGGATTGGCGCCTGCCGGCAAGAAGGAAACGGCGACATCCTGATTTTCGCGAGCAGGGTCCTTTGGAACAGCCTCCTCGATATGCGGTTGGTGGATGAAGTCCACCTGATGATCAGCCCTAACGCACTGGCTGAAGGCATACCGATTTTCACCCTGTCCGCAGCCTTCACCCTTCTGGATTCCGTGAGATTCGATTCATCATCCAACGTCCTCCTGAGGTATGAACCGAACCGCGGCTAGCCCAGCCTGTTTCTGTGTCTCTTCCCCCGCTTCGAAAAAACGAGGATGAGAACGATGGGGATGAAAATCATGGCCAGGATAGTGCCAATGCCCCGGACCATGATGCCGTCGCTCTCGTAGCCCAGCACCACTGACTGGCCGGGCTCCTGCGCGCGGTACGCCACCGTGACTTCCTCGCCGTCCGTCGGGTGCTGGTCGTGGTCCACGGTGGCCGAGGTGTAGCGGACCGTTCCGTCGGCGGACGTGTACCTCACCCTGATGTCCCTCTGCGAAGCCCTCCTGGCGTCGTTGAAGTCGACGATGGTTCCGGTGGTGTGCACACCCGTCCGCGCGATCTCGTCATCCGCATCAGCCATCCGGGAACCGACACCGATCATCACCGGCCCCACCAGGACCATGACAAGGGCCAGCGCCACCTGCAGGGCGCGGCTCAGCAGTGTTTGGGGCTGGCGGTTTACAGCGGCATCCGGGGAACTCACGGCGCCCATTCTGCCGGATGACCGGGGCTGAAACCTATCCGGGCGCGACAGGCTCAAGCACCGGATCCGCCGGCAACCGCCCGCCGGTACGTGCTCGGCGTGAACCCCAGGTACTTCTGAAAGTCATTCGTCAGATGTGCATGGTCGGCGTACCCAAGCTCGGCAGCTATCGCTGCGAGATCCGCTGAAGCATCCAGGCGCGTCCGCTCGGCAGCGTCCTGAAGCCTCCGACGGCGGATCAGCGCGGCAGGGCTGAGGCCGATGTACTTCCTGGCCAGACGCTGCAGGGTCCGCTGCGAAACCGCCAGCGCAGACGCCGCGTCCTCGACCCGGACTACCGAGGCGTCCGAACCGATGACGTCCATCAGCCGGTTGGCCAGCAACGCCTCCTCGGACACTGCGGGCCCGGCAAAACAAGCCAGCCACCCCGCAAAGGCATCCACTGCCCGCTCGAGGCGAGTATCGCCGTCGTACGTGTTCATGACCTCCGAGACGGAAAGGTGCAGATGCTCCGCGGCCACCGCCACCTCCGTGTCCCGCAGGCTGGAGGGATCGTCGGTGAACAGCGGCACGGCCGCCGGCCGCAGCAGCGCACCAACCGCCCAGCCCCGTCCGGCCAAGTCCCGATAGGCGGCCCGGGTAGTCGGGCCGGAGAAGACCACGCCATCAGGCTGCACCACGAGGTTGGAGCCCGGGTACGCGATCAGGTGCTGGCGGGATGTGCGGCCTGGCCCGATGTCCCACTCCGGAATCCAGAACCACTGGACCAGGTCCGCCACGGGGGCCGGCGCTGGAAGGCGGTGAAAACTGGGAAGCCGGGTCGGGTACAGGATCCCCTTGAACGAACTCTCCATCGGTCCCCTCAGACTGTCGCGAATCTCCAAGCGCCGCCGCTGACGGGGCACGTAGCGTCATGGATATGACAGATACTACAAGCACCGAATCGACCACCGCCGCCCACGGAGAGCACACAACGAATGGGATTCCGAACGGCCTGACGAGCCTCACGCCGTTCCTCGCTGTGACCAGCGCCAGGGAAGCGATCGCCTTCTACAAGGACGTGTTCGGCGCCCGCCTAGTAGGCGCCACGGAGATGCGCGGAGTCGTGGTCCACGCGGAACTCGACTTTGGGAACGGCCACCTCCAGCTCGGCGAACCCAACCCCGAATACCACCTGGTCCCAGCGCCGGAGGGTGAAAACGACTGCTACTCCCTGGGCCTCTACTGCCCGGACGCCGACGCCCTGGTGCAGCGCGCAGAACAGGCCGGAGCTACGATCCGCGAGCCACTGGCCACGTTTGTCTCAGGCGACCGATATGCCAGCATCCGGGACCCCTTCGGCGTCCGCTGGTCCATCATGACCCGCGTGGAGGACCTCTCCGAAGAGGAAAGCAACCGCCGGGTCGAAGAATGGGCGGCGCAGCAGGGCTAAGGCTGGCCCCGCATTCCCAGGAAGCGGCTACCCCTTGACCTCAGCGGGGCCCCGGCGCCGCGGGGGTTTCGCCGTTGCCGACCGCCTCGATCCAGTCGACCACCTGGTCCGGAAAATAGAACCCCGAGGGCTCGTCGTCCCCGGCCCGCCAGACATCCGAGGCGGCCGGGCCGCCGGCTTCCGTGATTTCGGCGACCAGTTCGTCCGGGACGGCGTCGCCGTTGTTCTCAATCAGCCATGCCTGCGTGGCGGGATTGAGGTTGGGCCACCATTGCTCGATGTTCATGGTGGAAGTCTGCCACCCGGAGACGCGCCCGGTTAGGGCGGGCCTTCATCCGCGGGGTTTTCTTGTTGATGACGAAGGTGCGGCCGCGGCGGCGGACAATCTGCGCACCCGGTATTTTTTTCAGCGCCCGCAGCGAGTTCCGTACTTTCATGAGTTGCTCCTTTGTGTTGTTTCGGTAGTCCGGTTCAGGTCGAACGGGTCATTGATTGCGCCGGGGCCGGAGGCCGTCTCCGCTTCGGTCAGTTCGCAGCCGGTGAAGACTCGGCCGGGGTCCGCACGGAACCCGGGACGGTACGCGCCGTTGCCTCCGCGAGGTTGTGCCGGCCCGGCCGGATGTCACCGGCACTTTCGGCCACCACCGCGTGCGGGGCCAGCTCTTTGATCAGCTGGATTCCGCGGGCACGCGCCGCAGGATCAACGGGCACCAGGGCCGGGTCGGCCAGCAGGACGGTGTCGCCGAACGACAGCTCCCCTATGAGGAATTCCCCCGGCGTCCGCTCGTCCTCGGGAACGGGGGTGAACCCGGACTCGAACAGGGAATGACGGTCCCAGATCTGGTCCTCCACGGCATCCGGGGCGCAGGCCAGCACCACGGAGTCAATCGTGAAGGCGGCACCGAGGCCCTGCAGCAGAGCCTGCACCGCCGTGGTGCCCGCTACGCCCGGAGGCAACCCCAGAATGAGGCGGGAACCCGCCGTCAGCAGCCGCTTCACCGTAGGCACCACGTCCAGGCGCACGGTACAGCTCAGGCACCCATGTTCCAGTACCGACTCTTCCCGCTCGAGGCGGCGGTCAGTGTCCGTGCGTCTGCGGTGGCCGTCCTGCCATGCGCGGCCCGCGGCGGTTCTGGAGTGCCGTGGCGGGACCGGCCCAGGTGGCCCATTCCTTGACGTCGATCGTGGGCCTTCCGAGGAAGTGGCCTTGACCGGCAGCCACTGCCAGCCGGGTCAGGACCGCAAGTTCGGCGGCGGTTTCAATTCCGACGGCGGCCAGCGCCGCCCCGGTCTGCCGGCCGAATTCGACCAGGTCGGCCACCAGGTACTGGCGGCTTGGATCGGCGTCGATACCCGCAACCAGGCCGCGGCCGATCTTGATGACGTCCGGCCGGAGGGAACGGATGTGGCGCATGGAGGCAGCGTCCGTCCCGGCCTCATCCACCGCCAGCCCCATGCCGGACCGGCGCAGTGGCGTCAGGACGTCCAGCAGGGGTTCCAGCTCGTCCGACTGGAGCGGTTCGGTGAGTTCCAGCATGATCCGGGACGGTTCCAGAGCCGCGTGTTCCAGGAATCCCGGCAGCCGGGGATCCAGGCACACGGCCGGCGAGAGGTTCAGGGCCACCACCAGATGGTGCGGCAGATCCTGCGCCGCGGCCACAGCGGTCTGCAGCGCTGAGAACTCCAGGTCCGCACCCAACCCGACGGCGGCGGCATTCTTGAACCACGAACCTGCACCGTCGCCGTCCTCCCACAGGAACCGCGTCAGGGCCTCCGCGCCGATGACACCGCCGCGGCCAAGCTCGTGGATCGGCTGGAATGCCGTGACCAGCATGCCGCCATGCAGGATCGCCTCGATGGCGGCCTGCCCGCGGCCGGGGACGCTGATCTGCTCCCCGGCCGGAGGCCGGTGCACGTCCTGCTTTTGGGGATTCGGCCTGTTGTTGGCCTGCCGGGCCAGGGAGCGGGTGAAGATCAGGTGCTCATGGAGTGCCGCCTCCGGATTTCCGGGATGCGCCGCCACATGTTCCCGCAGCCGCTCCCGGACCTCGGCCCCCTCCGGATCCGTTCCGGCCAGGACGGCCTCGATGATCTCGTAGGCCTGCTCCCGCACCAGCGGGACCTCGTCGCCAGCCCCGCCGGCACCCGGCAGGCCGGTACCCGGCAGGCCGTCATCGGAGGGGGACCGGGTACTGTCCAATGGGTACTCCTCTGGCTCCGGGCGGCTGGCCGCTGGCTGGACTTCCTGCCCTCTGGATGCATCATAAGCGCAGCTGAGTCGCCGTTACAGGTCTGTGAAAACAATTTCACGAATCTGTAAACAAACGTCACTGACTAGACTGTGAGCGTGCCGTCCACCCCGCCTCCCCCGTCCGGCCCCGACTCCCGCAGAAGTAGGTTCGCCGAAAAGCTCTTGCCGGGCGGCGCCGAGCCGGACCCTCGGTTCACCCTGGCCAATGAGCGCACGTTCCTGGCGTGGATCCGCACCTCCCTGGCGCTCCTCGCCGGCGGGATTGCGGTGGAGGCCTTCACCACGGACGTCTTTCCGGAGCCCATCCGCCGCGGGCTGGCGGTTCTGCTCCTGCTGTTGGGCATGCTGCTGAGCGCGGGCTCGGCCGTTCGCTGGCTGCGGGTTGAGGCGAGCCTGCGCTCGAACCGGCCGCTGCCCCTGCCGCTGATTGGTCCGCTGCTCGCCGCCGGCTGTGCCGTCGCGGCGGCGGTGGTGATCGCCGTCGTCGTTCTGGCCTGACCCGTGGACGAAGACCCGGCCACTGCTCCCCTTCCCGGCGACGGCCCGCTCGACGGCGACCCCGGGCTGCAGCCCGAGCGCACAGCGCTCGCCTGGGGCCGGACCGTGCTGACGCTGATTGCCGCGAGCGCGATGAGCCTGCGCTGGCTCCCGGACCAGGGACCGTTCGTGCTGGCGATGTTCGGCCTCACCGTCGCCGCCGGGACCGGCATCTACGCCACCCAGCGGCGGCGCTACCGGCGCAGCGTCGAAGGAATCAGGGCCGGGCATCTGACCCCGGACACCGCCGCGGTGTTCTGGACCGCCGGAGCCTGTGTTGTCCTCGGGGCGTTAGGCGTCTGGCTGGTGCTGAGCTGAGCCCTTTGCGGCGGAGGCCCGCACGGGAGCGCCAACGGACAGTTAAGCCCCGGCCGGGGCTTAACTGTCCGTCCGCCCTGATGAACAAATTCACTGTTGCCCGGCCCGGGCCGTGAACCTACACTCTGGACATCACCCACCGTTCCCGGAGTATTTCACCCCCTGACCCGGAAGCATCGACCGATGGCTACAGTTCATCAAGACAGCCCCGGACGCGAGACCCAACAGGCGCTGCAGGAGCTGCGCGGGCGGCTGTCGGGCTCGTTGATCGAGCCGCAGGACCCCCTCTACGACGATGCCCGTGCGGTATGGAACGGCATGGTCGACGTCCGTCCGCTCGCCGTCGCCCGGGCAGGTGCTGTCTCGGACATCGACGCAGTGCTCGATGCCGTACGGCGCAGCGGCCTGTCGCTGGCTGTCCGCGGCGGCGGCCACAACATCGCCGGACACGGCACGGTCAAAAACGGCCTCGTTCTGGATCTCGGCCCCCTCCGGCGTGTGAAGGTCGACGCCGGGAAAGGGCTCGTTACCGTCGAACCCGGGGCGACGCTCGCAGACGTGGACCGGGCCACGGCCGCGCACGGCCTGGCCGTTCCGCTGGGGGTGATCAGCGGAACAGGGGTTGCCGGGCTCACCCTTGGCGGCGGGGTTGGCTGGCTGACCCGCACGTACGGCCTGAGCCTGGACAACCTGGATTCCGCTGACGTCGTTACCGCCGGCGGGGACCACGTGCATGCCAGCGGCCAGAAGAATTCCGAGCTGTTTTGGGGACTGCGGGGCGGCGGCGGAAACTTCGGGGTCGTATCCTCCTTCACCTTCCGCGCCCACCCGCTGCCGGCAGCACCCCTGGGCGGGAACCTCTTTTACCGCCAACAGCACTGGCGCAACGCCCTCATGGCGGTCGCTGCCTGGACCCGGAATTTGCCTGAGGCGATGAACCCGATCATCTCCTTCCTGGTGCTGCCGCCCGAATTCGGGATGGGTGATGAACCGTGGATGGTTGTCGGGTTCGCCTGGGCATCTCACGACCACCAGGCCGGCCTGAACCTCGTGGACCAGCTGCGCATCCAGGCTCGCCCCGACGAACAGGAGGTGGGCCCCACGTCATGGCTGGACTGGCAAAGTGCCATGGACACCGTGTTCCCCAAGGGCTCACGCGGCTACTGGAAGAACGTTTCGTTCTCCCGCCTCGATGAGGAGGTGGTCGGCGTCCTGCTGAGTTTCGCCTCCGAACTGGCCTGGCAAGGGACCGGGATCGACATCCACCACCTGGGCGGCGCCTTCGGCCGGGTGCCGGAAGGAGCCACGGCCTTCCCGAACCGGTCCGCGCGCTACTGGCTCAACGTCTACGGGTTCTGGCGCGATCCGTCCGAGGACGAACGGCTCACGGCCTTCGCCCGCAGGGCATACGCCCTGATGCAGCCGTTCTCCGAGCACGGCGAATACGTCAACTTCCTGGGCGCCGAACTCGGACACCAGGACGCCGACGCCGCGCGCCACGCCTACGGGCCGGAGAAATACCGGCGCCTCGTGGCCATCAAGAACCGCTACGACCCGCAGAACGTGTTCCGGTACAACCACAACATTCTGCCCACCCCCGCCTGAGCCGCAGTCCGCGGACGCCCCGTGAATGGTGAAAGCGCCAGACCGGGCGGTTCGGCATTTCCGGCAACATTCTGCCGATACGGGTCCCTACCTCTGGCCCTTGGGGTGGCCGCTTGATTCACGGGGGATGAGCGTAGGCATGGACTTGCTCACCCGCGGCTCTTTGTCGGGATCGATAATGAGATCGATCGCGGTCCTGGCTATTTGGGCAAGGGGAGTCCGGACGGAGGTCAGCGGGGTAGGAAGACGGGATGACAGGGGGATGTCGTTGTATCCGACCAGCGACAGGTCCCCGCCGATGCTCAGCCTGTGGCGGTGTGCAGCGGCCATGATGCCCATCGCGAGGTTGTCATTCGCCGCGAAAATCGCGGTGGGGCGTTTCCCGGCGTCCCCATTAAGCAGTGCATCGCCGGCGGCGAAGCCGTTCTCTATGCCGTAGCCGCCGGCGATGCTCCAGTTGCCCGGGAGCTCAATGCCGGCTTCATGCATGGCCCTTCGGGCCCCACCCAAACGTGCGTTCGCGGTCGATGTGAACGACGGCCCGGTGACGACGGCGATGTCCCGGTGCCCGAGGTCGATGAGGTGGCGGACGGCCAGGTAGCCGCCCACTTCGTCGTCACCGAGAGCCGAGGGGCTGACGCCGTCGGTACGGAGCACCAGAGCGTGGGCCACCCTGCGTTCGCGCAGGAGCCGGGGCAGCTCGTCATCGAGGCGGGCGGTGGCCAGGATGAGGCCGTCCACGTTTCGGTCCAGGAGCGTCTCAGCAGCGCGGCGCTCGTCGTCGGGCTCGTCACCGCTGGTGGCAACCATCGCGAAGTATCCGCGGTCCGCGGCTGCCCGTTCGAGTTCTTCGAACATCAGGGCCATCACAGTGTCGCTCAGGCGCGGCACCAGGACACCCAAGGTCCGGGTCTCGCCCCGGCGCAGGCTCGAAGCGAACGAGTTCCGGCGGTAGCCGAGCTCCTCCGCGACCTTGCGGACGTGCGTCGCCGTGGCGGACCTGGAGACTGTGCCGCGTTCGTCGAGGGCGCGGCTGGCGGTGGAAATGCTCACTCCGCTTGCCGCAGCAACGTCCCTCAATGTGACGGTCGCGGCGGCGCTGGGTTCCATGGCAATGCTCCTCTGCAGGTTGTTCTGAAAGACACTCTATTTCCTCCCGGATGAAAACGTTCCCTTGACAGTGAGCTGGACCACGTTGCAGAATGAAAACGTTCCCGCAAACGTTCCCACAAATGCGGGACTGCCGACCATCAAAGAAGACATGAGGTAGTGAAATGACCATCGATCTCCGCGGGCTGGTCCCCGCCCCCGTCACTCCGTTCAACCGCGACGGCAGCGTCGACGTCGACGCAATCCACCGTCTGGGCGGCTGGCTGGCCAGCGTTGAGGGAGTCAAAGGCCTGGTTGTGCTCGGCCACGCCGGTGAAGGCACCTTCCTGACCCAGGATGAGCAGGCGCTCGTGATTCGCGAGTTCAAGAACGCCGTCAACGGCGAGATCCCGATCATTGCCGGCATCACCGGCGAGGGAAACACTGTGGCTGCACTCGAGGCCAAGCGGGCTGTTGAAGCCGGCGCGTCCGCAGGTCTGGTGTACCCGTCCCATGGCTGGCTCCGGTTCGGGTACCAGAAGGGTGCCCCGCAGACCCGATACAAGGAGATCTACCAGACGTCCGGCCTGCCGCTGATCCTGTTCCAGTACCCGGATGCCACGAAGGCGACTTATGATCTGGAGACCCAACTGGAAATCGCCGGCCAGGAAGGCGTGTTCGCCACCAAGAACGGCGTCCGCAACATGAAGCGCTGGGACACCGAAATCCCGGTGCTCCGCGAAACCTACCCGGACCTGCAGATCCTGACCTGCCACGACGAGTACCTGCTGCACACCATGTTCGACGTCGACGGCGCCCTGGTGGGCTACGGCGGACTCGCCCCGGAACCGCTGGTGGAACTGATCGCGGCCGGCAAGGCCAAGGACTACGCGGCGGCACGCGCCATCCACGACCGGCTCCTGCCCGTCACCAAGAACGTGTACCACCGCGGCTCGCACATGGAAGGCACCGTCGCCCTCAAGGAAGGCCTCGTGGCCCGCGGCATCCTGGAGCACGCCACGGTCCGCCCGCCGCTGCTGCCCCTCGCCGAAGGTGCCGGCGCGGAAATCGCCGCAGCCCTGCAGTTCGCCAACCTTGGAAGCGTTACCGCTACCGTCTGATCCCTTTGGATTCTTACGGGTGGCGGACCTGACGCCCGCCACCCGTACCCAGGCTTTCTATCTCCACCCGGTCAACGACGACCCCCAGCAGTGCCGCTGTAGAAGGAGGACTCGCCATGAGCGAGCACAATAGGACCATTACACATCCCGCACAGAGGGAATCCCAGATGGCCGCCCCGCACGTAGACCCCTCGCCGGCAACGACGGGAAGACGCCGGACGTTTCTTGGCTACCTTGCCCTCATGGGCCCCGCCTTCGTGGTGGGAGCCTGGCAGTTCGGCCCGGGCAACCTCACCACCGCCGTGCAGGCCGGCAGCCGCTACGACTACACCCTTGTGTGGGTCATTGCGGTCTCCACCATCCTCATGATCTTCTTCACCGACATGAGCGTCCGGCTCGGCATAGCCACACCGACTTCCCTGATCACCTCAATCAAGGAACACCTGGGCAGGCCAGTGGGCGTGCTGGCCGGAGTCGGCGTCTTTGGCATCACACTGATGTTCTCCGTAGGCAACGCCGTCGGCTCCGGGCTTGGCCTCTCCCTGGTCTTCGGCGGATCACCTGTCCTCTGGACCGTTGCCTGCACAGCCGCCGTCGCCTTCGTCCTCGCCTTCCGCAACGTCTACGGCATCATCGAGAAGGCACTCCTGGTCATCGTCGGCCTCATGGCCGTCGCGTTCGTCGCCAGCGCTGTCGTCGCCCAACCGGACTGGTATCGCGCCCTCGAAGGGGCCGTACCCTCTTTGCCGGCGGGCAGCGAAATCCTCATCGTCGCCCTGGTAGGAACAAACTTCTCCATCAACGCCGCGTTCTACACGTCCTATGGCATTAAGGAAAACAAGCGCACTCGCGCTGACTACCGGGACATCACGCTTGTCGACACGATCCCCGGCATTGTCGCCCCCGGCATCATGACGGCCCTCGTCATCCTCGTTGCCGCCGCGGTCCTTGGCAAAACGGGCGGAGACGCTGCGTCCATCGGGGCCCTGGCATCCATCTTCGAGCCGCTCGCCGGCCCGGTGGGGTCCATGCTCTTCGCCCTGGGCCTTTCCGGTGCCGCGTTCTCTTCGATGATCGCCAACGCCACAGCAGGCGGCACCATGTTCTCCGATGCCATGGGCCGGGGCGCGAATGCAGGCTCACCCGCCGCCCGCATCGTTACCGGCGTCATCCTCGCCTTCGGACTCGTCGTCACCCTCTCGTTCCAGGCGTCACCGGTCGGCCTGATCGTCATCGCTCAATCCCTGACCGTGCTCATCGCCCCTTTGCTCGGGGTCCTGCTGTTCATCATGAGCAACAAGACGGCGGTGATGGGCGACCTGCGAAACAAATGGTGGCAGAACCTGTTTGGAATTATTGGCATGGTCGCCATCGTGGCCTCTTCCATCCGGCTCATCACCACCCTCATCGGATAGTTTCACAGCAGATCAGCTGCAGCGAAGCGGTGCCCCCTCTCATGGACGGGGCACCGCTTCGCTGCAAACTGAGTTAGGCAGCCAAGGCGACCGTCCGCCGTCGGGCCGGCACAGCCGCAACCAGCAGCGCGGCGATGGCGACAGCGGCACTCAGCACCAGGCCCGGCCGGTACTGCTCAAGCATGGCGGCGGCGCTGGGGACGGCGCCGCCGTCGGACTGCCCGCCGCTGACCATGGCAGTGGTGACCGCCAGGACCAGGGCGGCCCCCACCTGGGTGCTGGTCTGGATGAGTCCGGCGGCCAGACCCTGCTCGGAATCCCTGATGCCCGCGGTGGCCTGGACGTTGATGGACGGGAAGGCCAGGGCAAAGCCGATGCCCAGCAGGATGATCGACGGCAGGATGTCCAGGGCGTAGTTGGGCGTGGTGCCCACCCGGAGGAACAGGACGTAGCCAAGGCCCATGGCTGCCAGTCCGGCCAGGATCAGCCGGGTGGCACCGAACACGTTGATGAGGCGGTCGGCGAACGGCGCGCTGGTGGCGACGATCAGTCCGGTGGGCAGCAGGGCAAGGGCCATCGCCAGCGGGCTCCAGCCCAGGGCGGACTGCAGGAAAAGCGTCACGATGAACTGGAAGCTGAGGTAGGAGCCGAACAGCCCCACCGCGCTGAGGTTGGCCCGCGCCACCCAGCCCTCGCGCAGGATGCCAAAACGGATGAGCGGGTGCCTGACCTTGTTCTCGATGACGGCGAAGGCGGCCAGCACCGCGGCAGAGATGATGAATCCGGCGATTGTTGCCACAGATCCCCAGCCCTGTTCCGGGGCGGACACCAGCGTGTAAACGAGTCCCAGCATGCCCAGCGCGAGGGTGACGGCGCCCCAGATGTCGTGGCCGCTGTCCGTGGCGTCGGGCGTATCGCGCGGGATGAAGCGGTTGCCCAGGATGACCACCAGGACGGCGATCGGCACGGAGACCAGGAACGTCCAGCGCCAGCTCAGGCTGGTCATGAGGCCGCCGACGACGAGCCCCAGGGAGAAGCCGCTGGCGCCGAACGTGGTGAAGATGGAGAGGGCCTTGTTCCGCTCGCGGCCCTCGGCGAAGTTGGTGGTGATGATGGAGAAGCCCGTGGGCGCGGTGAACGCGGCCGCGAGGCCCTTCACGAACCGGGTGGCGATGAGGATGGCGGGGTCATCCACGAGTCCGCCCAGCAGGGAAGCAGCCGCGAAGACGGAGAGGGCAATGAGGAAGATCCGGCGGCGGCCCAGGAGGTCCGCGAGCCGGCCGCCCAGGAGCAGCAGGCTGCCGTAGCCGAGGACGTAGGCGGAGACGATCCACTGCAGGGCGTCCGTGCCAAGGTTCAGTTCGTGCCCGATGGACGGCAGGGCAACGCCCACCATGGACACGTCCAGCCCGTCGAGGGCCAGGACGGTGCAGACAACCATCAGCAGGAGCCACTGGGCCCGGCTCCAGCGGACGGCCGTGGCAATGGGGCCGGCAGTTCGTTCGAGGGTCGTAGGTGATGTCATGTCCCAAAATCTATATGACGCGTCATTCAATGACAAGGAATATGACGCGGAATATTATGACGTGGACTTGAGTTCGCCGGTCGGCTAAAATCAGTGCATGGCTTCGACGACGGACCGCCTGCTGGTTGAGCAATGGCGCAGCATCCAGGACGCATACTTCCGCACTTCCTGTGCCCTCGACCGGGCCCTGGAGGCCAAATTCGACATCGGCCTGAACGAGTTCGAGATCCTGGACCTCGTGGCGGAGAACAGCAAGTCATCGTGCCGGATGAAGGAACTCGGCGAGCGGACCCCCATGAGCCAGAGCGCCGTCTCCAAGGTGGTGGACCGGCTGGAGAAGGCCGGGCTGCTGACCCGCCAGTCCTGCGCCGACGACCGCCGTTCGCTGTACCTCGAACTCACGGCGGCGGGCCGGAAGCTCCACCAGGCGGCCGCCGTCGAACACCGCGCGCTGCTCAAGGAAAACCTGGCCTGACCCGCCAAAGCGGAGTGCCGCCGTACTGACAGGGCGCTCAGAGCGGACGTGCTCGTAGTAGGCCAGGGTCCCGCCGGGGCGCAGGACGCGCCGGATTTCCGCGAGCGCGGCAGCCTGGTCCGCGACGCTGCACAGCACGAGGCTGGCGACGACCGCATCCACGCTGCCGTCGTCGGCCGGGATGCGCTCCGCTGCAGCAGGCCGCACCGTCACGGGCACGGCGGCCGTGGCGGCGCGCTCGACCGCAAGGCCTCTGAGGTAGTCGTCGGGCTCCAGTGCCAGAACGTGGGTGACGGCCGTCGGGTAAAGCGCGAAGGCCGATCCGTCCCCTGCGCCGATCTCGATGACCGTCCCGTGCAGGCCGGCCAGCATGCGGCGGCGGTTTTCGGTGGCGCCGCGGCGGTTCATCTGCCCGACCGCACGCGCGTAGGCGCGGGCGAAGCGCGGATGCTGGAGGTGCTTCAGCGCGTGGCTGCCCGTCGGGTCTCCTGGAGTATCCATGCCGTTCACGCCTTCCGCAACATCGCTTCCATCTCGTCGATAAGCCCGTCCACGCCCGGGGAGGCGGCAATCGCCGCGCCGATCCGCTGGCTCCCGGCCCGGTACCGGCCGTCGCCCAGCACCTTTCGCACGGCGTCGCGGATGGCATCCGGCTTGGGCCGGCCCGTTTTGAGATTGATTCCGACGCCGGCCCAGGCCACCCGGGCTGCCCCTTCCGGTTTGTCCTCGGTATCCCCCGCGACCACGATGGGCACACCGTTTTCCATGGCGTAGTGGAGGCCGCCGTAGCCGCCGTTGGTGATGTAGACGGCGACCTTCGGCAGGAGTTCCGCGTCCGGCAGGAACTCGGCGGCCCGGGCATTGGCCGGGAGCGGCGGAAGGGCTGACAGCGGGCGGCGGCCGGTGCTGACGACGACGGTGACGTCCTCCTCCGCAAGGCCCTCGAGCGTGGGGCCCACCAGCGCGGTGAAGTCCGCGTTGGAGACGGTCCCCTGCGTCACGTAAACCACCGGGCGGGAGCCGTCCAGCTCGCCCCACCAGTCCGGCATGGGTGTCACCGAGGCGGAGGCGGCATGCCGGGACATGGGCCCGAAGAAGCGCAGGTTGTCCGGCGCATCCGAGCGCGGGTACTCGAACTCCTCCACCGTGAACTGGGCGAAGAAATCAGCGTTGCGCATCCAGTCGAGGAAAAACGAACCATCGGGCTCCACTCCACCCAGCGCACGCATCCGTTCGTCGACCTGCCGTTGCGTGTCCTTGAGCGCCACGTCGGCCACGAACCAGTTCAGGGCCCTGTTCCGCAGCCGTGACAGCGGACCGCTTCCGGGCAGGAGCCCGAGCCCGAAGGGTGCGCAGTCCCGGCTGGAGAGGGTCAGGGGCAGGATTCCACAGGCGATGACCGGCGGCCGGCTCCCCAGGGGTTGCCGGACCAGTATGGCCGCTGCCATGAAGCTGATTTCCGCCAGCACGGCATCCGTCCGCTCCGCCTCTATGGCCGCGGCCAGCGGCAGGTACTGGCCCCGGGCAGGATCGATCACCAGCGCCCGCATTCCGTCGCGGATGGCCTGGAGACCGGTGGCGTCGGTGGACTTCGGCGGCTCCTCGGCGCCCGGACCCAGCGGCAGGAATTCGGCCCCGATGGCCCGTACGGCTTTTTCGTAGCCCGGACCGGTGAGGAAGCGGACCCGGTGACCGCGGTCAATCAGCTGTCGGGCCACGCCGAGCATGGGCGAAACGTGGCCGTCGTGGGGGCCGCTGCAGACGATGACTGATGACATGCTCGGAGCTTATGGCCTGCGGGGGTCCGGGGATAGAGCGGGGGTTCGCCTTTTTCAGCCCCCGGTGAGCTCCGTGTAGAGCTTTTGGACCCGGGCCCCGATGTCGTCCCGGACCAGACGCATGCGTTCCATGCAGCCGTAGTGGCGGTGCGGTTGAGTTTGGTGGGTCCTGCCGGCCGGGGCGGGGCCGGCAGGTGCCCGGTGCGGACTAGCAGCAGTCCTGGTCGTCGTCGCAGCAACCGGAGTCGCCGCAGCAGCCGTTCTTCATTCAGCTCACCCCCTTCCCTGCTGGGTTCGCCTATGCAGACGCCGGGATCAGGGAGGCGATCAGGGCCTCGACCCGGGTCTTGATCTCGTCGCGGATGGGCCGGACGGAGTCCACGCCCTTGCCGGCCGGATCCTCCAGGACCCAGTCCTCGTAGCGTTTGCCGGGGAAGTAGGGGCATTCGTCGCCGCAGCCCATGGTGATCACGACGTCGGATTCCTTCACGGCCTCGGTGGTGAGGACCTTCGGGATCTCGGCCGACATGTCGATGCCCACCTCGGCCATGGCCTCGACGGCAGACGGATTTACCTTGTCAGCCGGCTGGGACCCGGCGGAGCGGACTTCGATTTCCCCATTGGAGAGCGTGGTCAGGAACGCGGCGGCCATCTGGGAGCGGCCGGCGTTGTGGACACAGACGAACAGGACGGAGGGCTTCCCGGTCATGAGAGCACCTTTCGGTTGGCCGCTTCCGCGGCAGGCATGGCTGTGGCTGGGACTAGTGTCGGGTAAAGAAGGCGGACCAGGACGAACCCCGCGGCGCCGCCGAGGAGCTGGGCCAGGATGAAGCCGGGTGCGGAGGCCGGCGCGATCCCGGCGAACGTGTCGGTGATGGTCCTGGCGACTGTCACGGCGGGATTGGCGAAGCTGGTGGAGCTCGTGAACCAGTATGCGGCAGTGATGTAGCCGCCGACGGCAACCGCCACCCGGTCCGCCCTGCCGGAGCGGACCGTGCCGAACACAACGAGGAGCAGCCCTGCCGTGGCCACGATTTCACCCAGCCAGAGTCCGGCGCCGGAGCGTTCGTGGCCGGAGAAGGTGACGGGGCCGACGTCGAACATCAGGTTCGCCAGCACCGTCCCGGCCAGGCCGCCGAGGAACTGCGCCCCGATCAGGGCCAGGGCAGCCCTCGTGTCGATCATGCCCAGGGCACGCTCCACCAGGGTCACCACCGGATTGAACGATGCCGAGACCGGCTGCAGGGCCACGATCAGCGCCACCAGGGCGGCACCAGTGGCGAGGCTGTTCTGCAAAAGCTGCAGCCCGACGTCGTTCGGCGAAAGCCGGGAAGCCATCACGCCGGAGCCGACGACGGCCATGACCAGGAACGCCGTGCCGGCGAACTCCGCACCGGTCCGCCTCATCAGCCCGGTCATTTCGCCTGTCCCCCGATCAGGGCAGCCAGGTTCTCCAGCGCCTCGGTGCGCGCCCGGTAATACACCCACACACCCCGCTTCTCACGCTCCAGCAGCCCCACCTCATGGAGCAGCTTCAGGTGATGGCTGATCGTCGGCTGCGACAGCTCGAACGCGTCGTTCAGATCACAGACACAGGCCTCGCCGCCTTCATGGGAAGCAACGAGGGACATCAGCCGCAGCCGCACCGGATCAGCCAGGGCCTTCAGCAGCGGGGCGATGCCCTCGGCTTCGGATGCAGAGAGCGGTTCCCGGGTCAGCGGCGAACAGCACGCCACCGTTTGAACGGGGGTCAGTTCCAAAGACATAGACACATGTAAATATTCACACTCATCTATGTGGTGGTCAAGGAGTCGACGTTTGCCCCTGCACAATTGTCTGAATACATTCAGCGATGTACTTTGGGGCCATGGAAACCCTCACACATGCGCCCGTGCTGGCCCGGTTCGGATATGCCGTCTCGGACCCGACCCGTGCCAGGATCCTGCTCGCCCTGGCGGGCGCTCCCGCCTATCCGTCCGAGCTTGCCGATTCCCTAGCGGTATCGCGGCAGAGCATGTCCAACCACCTGACGTGCCTGCGCGGCTGCGGACTGGTGGTGGCCGTTCCGGACGGCAGGCGGACCCGGTACGAACTCGCCGACGCCCGGCTGGGCCATGCCATCCGCGACCTGATCGGCGTGGTGCTGGCCGTTGATCCCGCCTGCTGCGCCCCCGACGGGGAGTGCCTGGCGTGAGCACGGTACAACTGTCCCCCGCGCCGGCACGACGGGCCGTTCTGACCCGTCGCATCAGGCTCTTCGCCGCGGCGACGATCACCTACAACGTGGTTGAGGCTGCCGCTGCCCTGTGGGCCGGGGGCGTCGCGGATTCATCCGCCCTGATCGGGTTCGGCCTGGATTCCGTCATCGAGGTCGCCTCGGCCCTGGCCCTGTCCTGGCAGTTCTCCGCCAGGGACCCGGAACGGCGCGAGCACCTGACGCTGCGGATCATCGCTGTTTCGTTCTTCGCCCTGGCCGCGTTTGTGACGGTCGATGCCGTCCGGTCACTGGCCGGCGCCGGCGAGGCCCAGCACTCGCTCCCGGGGATCGTGATCGCCGCCCTGAGTCTGGCAATCATGCCTGTCCTGTCCTGGCTGCAGCGCCGGGCCGGCCGTGAACTCGGCTCCAAAACTGCAGTGGCGGATTCCAAACAGACCCTGCTGTGCACCTACCTGTCCGCGGTCCTGCTGCTCGGACTGGTCCTGAACAGCACACTGGGCTGGTGGTGGGCCGACGCCGGCGCCGCCTTGGTGATTGCCGCCGTCGCAGTCCGGGAAGGCGTCAACGCATGGCGCGGAGACGTCTGCTGCACCGTCCCGCAGACAGCCGCAGAATCCGGGCATACCGACCCGGCCGCACCCGGTCCCGAACCGTCCGCCGGGTGCTGCGAGGACTGCGCTGCCGGTCCGGCACCGCAGCTGCTGGGATTGCCGGTGACAGCCAACCGTTCGGAGCCGAACCCATGAGCGGACACGACCACAGCCACGGCGCCGACGCCGCCAGCCAGCGCGGAAAACTGACCATCGTCTTCGCGATCACCGCCACGGTCATGGTGGCAGAGATCGTGGGCACGTTCCTGACCGGGAGCCTGGCGCTGCTGGCCGACGCCGGCCACATGTTCACCGACGCGGCCGGGCTGCTCATCGCCCTGATCGCCGCATCACTGGCCCTGAAACCGGCCACCCTGGAACGCACCTGGGGCTACAAACGCGCCGAAATCGTCGCCGCCGCCGGGCAGGCGGCGCTGCTGCTGGGCGTGGGCGGATTCGTCATCATCGAAGGCATCCGCCGCCTCTTTGATCCCCCGGAGATCGGCGGATCCACGATGCTGTGGTTCGGCGTCATCGGCCTGGCTGGCAACGCCGCCGGTCTTCTTGTCCTCGCGTCCAGCCGGCACCACAACTTCAACATGAAGGCCGCGTTCCTCGAGGTCCTGAACGATGCGCTGGGATCGGTCGCCGTCATCGCGGCCGCCGTCATCATTACCCTTACCGGCTGGACCCGGGCCGACGCCGTCGTGTCCCTGCTCATCGGCGCGCTGATCATCCCGCGCACCCTGAAGCTCCTGCGTGACACCGTCAACGTCCTGATGGAAAACGCACCCGCGGGCCTGGACCTGGGCGAGGTCCGCGAACACATCCTTGCCCTGCCCCACGTCATTGACGTCCATGACCTGCACGCCTCCCTCGTCGCCTCCGGCACACCGGTCCTCTCAGCCCACGTCACAGTCCAGGACACCTGCATGAAGGACGGGCACGCCGCCACCATCCTGGCCGACCTGCAGCGCTGCGTTGCCGAACACTTCGAGGTCAGCATCGAACACTCCACCTTCCAGATCGAGCCGGCCGCACACCGCGACCAGGAAACCATGCATCACTGACGCCATCCTTGACGGATATACCCCCAGGGGGTATATTTTTGGTGTTGTCAGTGAAGTGGTATGTCCAGGGGACTTCCTCCCCGTCACAGCCGTTCAACCCCAGCGCACCCATCCGTCTTTGTGGAATGGAACTGACATGCGTGAATCAACCAAGCACCACAACCTGCCGCTGACCGCCAACCCGGCCGGTCCGCCGTCGAACACGTTCCGGGCCGACGGAGACGGCCCGCATGCGGGCCATGACTCCCACGACGATCACGTGGTGCATACCCACGGCCAGCACGCCGGGCATAGCACCGCGATGTTCAAGAACCGGTTCTGGCTGACGTTGGCCCTGTCCGCTCCGGTGGTGTATTTCAGCCCGATGTTCAGCCACCTGCTCGGCTACATGCCGCCCGAATTCCCTGGATCCGCGTGGATCCCACCTGTCCTGGGCACCGTCATCTTCCTCTACGGCGGCCAGCCGTTCCTCAGGGGCGGCCTGAACGAACTCAAGGCACGCCGGCCGGGCATGATGCTGCTGATCGGCATGGCGATCACCGTCGCGTTCATCGCCTCCTGGGTAACCAGCCTGGGCCTCGGCGGCTTCGACCTGGACTTCTGGTGGGAACTGGCGCTGCTCGTGGCCATCATGCTCCTGGGCCACTGGATCGAGATGCGCGCCCTCGGATCGGCACAGGGAGCCCTGGACGCCCTGGCAGCGCTGCTGCCGGATGAGGCCGAGAGGATCACCGACGCCGGCACGGAAACCGTCAGCGTCTCCGAGCTCAGGGCCGGGGACCTCGTTCTGGTCCGGGCCGGCGCACGGATGCCCGCGGACGGCACCGTGACCGAGGGGCACGCCGAATTCGACGAATCGATGATCACCGGCGAATCCAAAACGGTCCCCCGCGCTCCCGGGGACACAGTCATCGCCGGCACCGTGGCCACCGACAACACGGTCCGGGTCCGCATCACCGCCGTTGGGGACGACACCGCACTGGCGGGCATCCAGCGGCTGGTGGCCGAGGCCCAGGCTTCATCGTCAAGGGCCCAGGCGCTTGCCGACCGGGCGGCGGCGTTCCTCTTCTACTTCGCCGCCGGTGCCGGCGTCATCACCTTCATCGCCTGGACCCTGCTGGGCAGCGTCCCGGAGGCGGTCACCCGCACAGTTACCGTCCTGGTGATCGCCTGCCCGCACGCCCTGGGCCTGGCCATCCCGCTGGTGATCGCCATCTCCACCGAGCAGGCAGCCCGCGCCGGCGTGCTGATCAAGAACCGGATGGCGCTGGAGCGCATGCGCACCGTCGGCGTCGTGCTGTTCGACAAGACCGGCACCCTCACCAAAGGTGAGCCCGAGGTACGGGAGATTGCAGCGGCCGACGGCGTGGGCCGGGAGGAGCTGCTGGCCCTGGCCGCGGCGGTGGAAGCGGACAGCGAGCACCCCGTTGCGCGGGCGATCGTCCGGGCGGCCAGGAACCAGGGCCTTCCCGTTCCCCAGGCCACGGACTTCAGCTCCATGACAGGCCGGGGCGTGGGTGCCAGCGTGGACGGCCGGACGGTGCAGGTGGGCGGACCGGCGCTGCTGCGCGAGCTCACGGTCACCGAACCCCCTGAGCTGGCCGCGGCCACCGGGGCCTGGATGGACCGCGGCGCCGCTGTGCTCCACGTCCTGGCCGACGGCAGGGTGCTGGGCGCCGTCAGCCTCGAAGACGCCATCCGGCCCGAATCACGGCAGGCCGTCGCGGCGCTGCAGGACCGCGGCGTCAAGGTGGCCATGATCACCGGCGACGCCCGGCAGGTTGCGCAGGCGGTCGCGGACGAGCTGAACATCGATGAGGTCTTCGCCGAGGTCCTGCCGGCCGACAAGGACAAAAAGGTCAGCGAACTGCAGAGCCGGGGCTTCAAGGTGGCGATGGTCGGGGACGGCGTCAACGACTCCCCCGCCCTGGCCCGGGCCGAAGTCGGCATCGCCATTGGTGCCGGAACCGACGTCGCCATGGAATCAGCGGGCGTGGTGCTGGCCGGGAACGACCCGCGGGCCGTGCTCTCCATGGTGGACCTGTCCCGCGCCAGCTACCGCAAGATGTGGCAGAACCTGGTCTGGGCCACGGGCTACAACATCATCTCCGTGCCGCTGGCAGCGGGGGTGCTGGCCTTCGCCGGCGTCATGCTCTCCCCCGCGGCCGGTGCCGTGCTCATGTCAGTGTCCACGATCGTCGTCGCCCTCAACGCCCAGCTGCTGCGCCGGGTCAAACTGAACCCGGCACAGGTCCGTTGAACCTGAGCCGGCGCCTGCGGCCCGGTAGCCTTAAAACACACTGGTCCGGCATGGAAGGAGGAACCGCCATGAGTGCAGCCCGCAGCATTGCCTCGGTGTTCCTGCGCCGTGCCGGACTGTTTTCACTGGTGCTCGCCCTCATCACCGGCATTTTCGGGATGCACGTCATGAACGGCCACCACACCATGCACGGCCCGGCCAGTGCGTTGACGGTTGCGGAATCCGCCGGCCACTCGCACCCGGCTGGCGGGGCCGCCCATGGCGTCGCCGCAGATGCTGCCCATGCGCCCTCGGGCGAGCAGATTTCGGCTGAGGCCGGCTGCCCGGACGGGAACTGCAGCGGCACCCAGGCGATGACCGTCTCCTGCACCCCCTCCGGCAAGACAGACACACTGGCCGTACCGGTCCCGGGAACGGCCGCGGCGGGAGCGGCGTTCGTCCGTGCCGGCCCGGCCGGACAGGTGAGCGGGCGCAGCGCCTACAGGCCAGACACGCCCTCACCCTGTGAACTGTCCATCAGCCGGACGTAAAACAGGACCCTGCCGGAACCATCCGGCGCAAGCACCAAAGCCGCGGCTAATGCCCGCGGGTTCGCGCGCCTGACTATGGCGCGCCTCCCCTTTTTCCGGCGCCCGGCGCCAATTGAACGTTTGAAGGACCTGGTTTACATGAACAAGAAGTTTCTGACCCTTTCCACCGCCGCCATCGCTGCGGCCATCACCCTGGCCGGCTGCGGCAGCGGATCCGGCAGCGGCACCACCACAACCGGCACGGACCATGGCTCCGCGTCGGCCACCGCATCCGCCTCTGCCCCGTCCGGCAGTGCAACTGCGGCCGCCGAACACAACGCCGCCGACACGATGTTCGCGCAGATGATGATCCCGCACCACGCCCAGGCTGTGGAGATGAGCGACATGATGCTCGCCAAGAAGGACATCCCGGCGAAGGTCACGGCCCTGGCGCAGAAGATCAAGGCCGCGCAGGGTCCGGAAATCGAAACGATGACCGGCTGGCTCAGGAGCTGGAACGAACCCACTGAAGCGGCCAGCGGCCACGACATGTCCACCCACGGGGCCGTCATGGGCGGCATGATGAGTGACGACGACATGAAGAAACTCGGTGCCGCCCAGGGCACCGAAGCCGCAAAGCTGTTCCTGACCCAGATGACGGCCCACCACCAAGGCGCCATCATGATGGCCAAGGGCGAGGAAACCGGCGGACAGAACGCCGACGCCGTTGCTCTGGCCAAGACCATCGCCGCGGCACAGCAGAAGGAAATCCAGGAGATGAAGGACCTGCTGGCCACGCTCTAGCCAGCATCCAGGCCGGCACCGGTGGCCATGCGCCGCCGGTGCCGGCCGCTCCCGCCCGAACCTTCTCACGCATCCCCGCCCGAACCGGAAGAGGGCAGACAGCGGAACCGGGCAGGGCTAGGGTGGCGTCATAAGCGGCAGGCGCAGATTCCACCGACAGGAGCAGACCATGACGGACCACATCACCGCGATGCTCAATGCCCATCCCGGCGGCACCGGCACGGAGGACAGGGAGAAGCTGGCCGCGTGCATTGCCGCCTGCTTCCAATGTGCCCAGACCTGTACTGCCTGCGCCGATTCCTGCCTGGCCGAAGA
This sequence comes from Arthrobacter globiformis, assembly GCF_030817195.1. Classification (NCBI taxonomy): domain Bacteria; kingdom Bacillati; phylum Actinomycetota; class Actinomycetes; order Micrococcales; family Micrococcaceae; genus Arthrobacter; species Arthrobacter globiformis. The sequence continues at coordinate 4,466,060 of NZ_JAUSYZ010000001.1, forward strand.
GAAGATCGCGGATCTCGCCAGGTGCATCCGGACCGACCTGGACTGCGCGGACATCTGCGCCGCGACCGGCGCCATCCTGACCCGCCAGACCGGTGACAGCTCCGCGATCGCCCGGTCCCTGCTGGAAGCCTGCCGGACCGCCTGTGCCGCGTGCGCTGCCGAATGCGAAAAGCACGCGCAAATGCATGAACACTGCAGGATCTGCGCCGAGGCCTGTCGCCGCTGCGAAGACGCCTGCACCGTGCTTTTGGAGTCGCTCACCTAGGAGGACCGGCGCCGGAGAATTACGACGGCGGCCAGCCACCCGCCGTCGAACGCTCACCGTCCTACTGACACGCCAGTCTGGTGTTGTTTCCCGTGAGCTGCAAACCCAGAATCTCCGCCGTTCCCGGACCGCCGGTGTAGGTCGCGCTGACGCGGAGGTCAATCTTGCCGTTCTTGACGCTTCCCACGCTGTCGGGAATCCCGTAGGACACTGCGCTGACAACGATGGTGGCCGACGCCGGTGACACGGGAACGCCGGAGCCGTAGGTCGTCCCTCCGGATGCCCTCGAGGCAATGGTTACCGCTGTCGGAGCGGGGATGTTCTGGATTGTCAGGGTCACCGAGTCGCCCGGGCCGGCTGTGCATTGGACGCTCATGGGTGCCGCCGGCCAGTCGGTGGCAGCGGAGACCCCCAAGGTGGCAGTGGCGGATTGCTGCCACAGGCCGGCGGCGGAGGTGGCGCCGATACCCAGCAGCACTGTCAGGACGAAGGCCACCACGGCCGGCTTCGCGCCCGGAAGGTTTTGCCGGCCGGATGCCCGCGTGTGATCCTTCTCCCCCATGAGCGGCAGACTATCAAGGGCGGCAGCCGCGGGGCACCCCTCAGAGCTGGCGCGCGGTGAGGGGAATCGTGATGTTCACGGCTTGACCTTTAACTGCGGTGGGGGCGGCGGCCGAGAGCTTGACTTCGAAGCACATCACGGTGCTGCCGCCTTTGGGGACCGCCGCGGAGGTCAGGCCTGCAGTGGTCAGCGGGCTGTAGTTGGTGGCGGTCGAGCAGTCAGCCGTAGCTGCCGCGGTTTTGGCGTGGACGGTCAGGTAGGTGGCGAGAGATCCGCCCCCGGCGTTGGCTAGCGTCGCGCCTTCGGCGGTGACGCTGATGCTGAACGCTCCGCCCGCATCCGACGCGTTCCCCACCAGGACGCCGGCGTAAGTAGCAGTTCCCGGAGTAAGCGCGGCAGTCTGGGCGTTGAGTGCCAGGCTGGCTGATTGCCCTCCGGCCAGGGTCATGGGGGTGGCCTGGCCGGAGGGGGTGCCGGTGAGGTTGACGGTGAACGATGCGGCAGAGACTGTGCCTGGAGCCGTGGAGACCATGGCGTTCCACAGGGCGTAGCTGCCCTGCACCGCCAGGAGACCCAGGAGCACTGCCACGGCGATCAATGCCGCAGCCCGGATACTTCGCGGGATGCCCATGGTTCCTCCTCCTGGTCCTTGGTCCGGTATGTGCGGCGTGCGGCCGCAGGGCCGCACGCCGCCCGGTACCAGACTAGGACAGGCCCGGCTGGGTGATCTGGTTTAAGTTGAAGGCGACGTTGCCGAAGTTGTAGGTCTTGGTCACGTCTGAACGGCCCGTGGTGGTGGACAGGAATTCGAAGGTGATGGTTGCGGTGACCGTGCCGCTGCTGGTCAGCGGGTTGGTAACCGGGGTGCTGCCGATCGTGAGGGCGGGGCCGGTGACGACGACGTTCCCTGCGGTGAACCCGTCCGCCGCGCCGGTGCCGGAGGTGGTGATGTTGGCTGCCATCTTGTCGCCGGTCAGGGTCACGGTCAGGGCCTGGGTGTAGGTCAGCTTGTCGCCGGGGACAACCTTGTAGGTGCTGATGTTGATCGTGGCGCCGGTCCGGTCCTTCCATACGCCCGGAGCAGCCGCGACGTTCAGGTCGCCGGCGATGACGGTGCCGGGGGTTTGGGTATCGGATGCGTTCCAGGAGGCCAGGGTGCCGCCGCCGCCCAGCAGCAGTGCAGCGCCAACGGCGATGGCGGCGGTTCCCTTGATCAGTGCGCTGTTTTTCATGATGAGACCCTTCAAATCTTGTAAGTGGATTTCCTGCTGAAAAGAACAATGCACGGGCAAACTCAGGACTCGATGTGAGAAATGGTCAAGAATCACTCAAGAAAAAACAGACGCTTTCGGGTGGTATCTTGAGTCACCGTCTCCTTCAGGCGGTGACTTACTTTTGGCGCCTGCCGCGTACTCCGACGTGCGTTGCCGGCTGCCCGTGCAACTGGAAGCTGGGGCTTGTATGCGCTTTTTGAAGAAATTGTGCGCCGGAGGCGGTGCGCTGGCCGTTGCTGCGATGCTGGCCGTGACGACGGCCGTTCCGGCCGGTGCAATCACCGGCGACTACGCCAAGGACAACGAGCACCCGTTCGTTGGGCTCATCGTTTTCTACGGTCCCGACGGCGGGTTCCACCACAGGTGCTCAGGCTCGCTGCTCACCCCGACGGTATTCCTGACCGCCGGGCACTGCACCGCAGGCGTTTCCTCGGCCCGGGTCTACTTCCAGCAGGACGCCGGCGTGGACTGGAGCCCGGAAACCGGCACAGATCCGGACACCGGCTACCCCAGCGCCTGCGCGGACGGAACGCTGGGAACCCAGTGCGCCACCTCCCACGAGATGTACAACTACGGCTACACCGGCATGGACGCAGTCCCCGAAACCAAGGACGCCGGCCTGGTGATCCTGGACCAGCCGATCATGCTCGACGAGTACGCCCAGCTGGCCGCGCCGGGAACCTTGGACGCACTGGCCACCCAGCGCGGCCAGCAGGACACCACGTTCACCGCCAGCGGCTACGGAATTTCCGCGGCCAGCCCGGCAGCCGGCGAGACCTCCTTCCGGGAACGGCTCATGGCCCAGTCCAAGCTGACCAATCTCACCAGCGCAAGCGCCGACGGCTACAACGTCCAGACCAACGGCAACGGCAAGGGCCTCGGGGGCACCTGCTCCGCTGACTCCGGCGGACCGCTGTTCTACGGCACCGCCGGGTCCAACACCATCACCGGCATCACCTCGTTCAACCACAACCGCTACTGCAACGGGACGAACTTCTCGTACCGCACCGACCGGCAGGACGTGATCGACTGGATCAGGGCCACCACCGGAGGCGAGTTCTCAAACATCGCCTTCGCGCCCGCCGTCGGCTAACCCTTCCCCCAGCGGGGCGCGGTGGTGTCAGTAACGGATGTCGGCCTGGACAGCGTAGTGATCCGATGCGTAAGTGCCGCCTACCGGGCCGGTGCCCAGCAGAGCCGCAGCCACAGGGTGCCCGGCACCGCCGCGCCGTGGGGCGGCGGTGAATATGTAGTCGATCCGGCGTTCCGGCCATAACAGCTGGGTGGCCCACGGGTTGGCGTTGGACCACGTGCTGCCGCGGCCGCCCGGGCCAGCGGCTTCCCAGGCGTCGTAAAAGGACAGGCCACTGGCCGGCGTGGCGGTCCGGCCTGTCATCATGCGCACTTCGTCGCTGTCGGGATCTGCGTTGAAATCGCCACAGACAACCAGCGGGGTCCGATCATCCTGGGACGCGTGCAGATGTGCACACAGACCGCGGACGGCGTCCTGACGTGCCTGGCTTTCATCGAACCACCAGGCATCCATCACCACGCCATACACCTGGACCGGGCCGCGCGGGCCGTCGACCCGGGCATACTGCGCACGCAGGCTGCCGAAGGTGAGGCTGGCTGTGGAACTGAAGGGCCACCTGGACATCACCGCGACCCCGGAGAGCGCTGCTTCATCTTCCTGCGCGGTTACGCCGCTGAAGGCGTGGTGCGGCAACCCGAGCGGGCCGGCCAACCTGGCGCATTGGCTGTCCTCCCCCTTTGCCCATGCTTCAGCGAGCACCAGGAGATCAGGCCGGGCGTTGGCCAAGGGGCTGACGATGGCAGCCTCACGTTCCTGCCACGGACCATAGAGACCCCACACATTCCACGTAACAACGCGGGCGGTCGTCTCGATCAGCTTGCCGTAAAAGTGCGGAGGCAGGTCCAGGTGCTGCGCCATCCACCCATACTGCCGGTGCACCATGGACCACACCAGACCCGGGCACACGCCCGCACCACCCGCCGTCGTACTTTCCCTCAAGGCGCCCGGCGTACGGGCGCCTACGACAGGAACTCAGCTACGGCCTTCACCGCCACGGTCCGCACGGCATAAACCGGGGCGAACACCGGCCGCTTCGGCAGCAGGGGCTTCGGGGCCGGATGGTCGTGGACGAGTGGCAGCGGAATGCGCTGCGGCGCGATGCGCTGCCACGCCCACGGCAGGAAATAGTTCCGCGCCCAGGCGATGTCCCCGGCCCGGGCGTCGCGCCAGTTGCTGAGCGGCAGGGACTTCGGCTCCAGCGGCTGCAGCGAGTGCGCTACCTGCAGAGTGTCCAGCACCTGCATGGCAATGGTGTGGTGGCCCAGCGGCGAGAAGTGCAACCGGTCCGGGTCCCACATCTGCGGATCCCTGAGTCCAGGCAGCGTCCACAGGTCCACCAGCAGGCAGTTGTGCGCGGCGGCGACAATCCGGATGTTCTCGTTGAAGATGGCTATCCGGGAGCGGCTCCGCCCCAGGATAGGCGTACGCCGCCAATCCGGCCCGGCGAACAGCATGATGGTGGCACCGGTGGCACTGAGCCGTTCGACGCCGGCCTCCAGCCTGGCAGCCAGCTTGTCCGGGTCGGTCCGGTGGAACACCATGTCATTGCCGCCGGCCGACAGCGTTATCAGGTCCGGCTTCAGCTCCAGCGCCGGCTCTGTCTGCTGGTCAAGAATCTGGCCCAAGAGCAGGCCACGGATGGCCAGATTGGCGTAGGCAAAGTCCGTCCGCCCCGCGCTGAGCTCCTCTGCCACCCGGTCCGCCCAGCCCCGGAGCCCGCCGGCGCAGCGTTCCTCGGGGTCGCCAACACCCTCGGTAAACGAATCTCCCATCGCCACATACCGACTCCAGGGGTGTGGGGCCGTTGCGTCCGCAGCGGAGTTTCGGGGTCCAAATCGGCCGATGTTTTTCATCGCCTCGTCCTCTCCCTTACGCCCCTGGCGCGGTACGCCTGTGGCGTTATCCAAGGAACGTCCGAACCCCCCGGGAAATTCCTAAAAGTCTCTCCACTTGTGAAAATTTTCTACCCCCAGCCGTTAATCCATTCGGTGTATTATCTAGTTGCCCGCTCTTTCGCGCGCCCCGCCGCCCATGCACGCAAGGAGCCACCCGTGAGCCTTCCGGAACAGCCACTCCCCCTCCAGCCAACGAAGCGAACGCCTGCCGGGGATGCCGCCCTGGGATGGCTGCTCGGAATCATGGCCGGACTGCTCGGCCTGGCACCATGGCTGATCACAGGGGCGCAGCTGCCGCTGCAGAACTCGTGGGCCAGCCAGGTCCTGCCGGAACAGATGCCGGTCTCGCTGCTGCCGCTGAGCCAGTACGAACTCACCACCCTCGTGGCTCTTCTCACCTTTGGCGGTGCGATGGCGGGGCTCGCCGTGCGCACCTGGTCCCCCGCCCGACGGCGACTGGTGGCGTGGTGCGCGGCGTCCGGCGTTCTTGCGGTGCAGTTTTCGGCCACCGTCCAGTCGTTCACAGTGCTCGACGACGGCCTGACGGACGGAACGCTGGCGAGGGTATACTTCGCCGGCCTGCTGGCCGGCGTCATCGCGTGCATCGCTGCGGGCCTCGTGGCGTTCCTGCTTCTCGCGTCGAGATCACGGGCCCTGGTTGCGCTGGGCGCCGGACTGATGGCGGTGCCGTTCACATCATGGGCCGGGGAGTGGGTTGTCGGCTTCGTCGGGCAGACGAACGTCCCCATTGCCGTGCCGACGGTGGCGCGGTGGATCCCGGCGATCATCGTCGGCTGCGTCCTCGCGTGGTGCGGCCTTCGTCCTGCGCGGCGGGCCGTCGTGTGGTTCGCCGACCTGGCCCTGCTGTGGGTGGTGCCGGCCCTGTTCATCTCTGTCAGCTACGTCCTCGGGACGCGGGCGATGGCAGGCGACCTGCAGGAGATGCTGCTGATGAGCCGGCAAATCCTGGCGGCAACCCTTGGCCCCGCCGGAGGGGCACTTTCCACAGTCGTGCTGTCGCCGGCCATCGCGCTGGCGGGGCTGGGCCTCCGGTCTGTTGCCGCCCGCCGTCGGTCCGGCAACGGGGGCGGCGACGATGCCGCCCGCCGTCGGGGCGGCAACAGGGCCGTCGAAGGGGGCGGCAGCACCCCATAGGTCTTCGGATCCCCCGATGTTAGATTCGAGGTGCCCGCGCCTCTCTGACCTGCAAGGAGATTCCCGTGTTGCTGATAGGCGGCCTTCCGGCCCACATTCTTTTGGTCCACGCCGTCGTCGTCTTCGGGCCATTGGCCGGGCTGAGCGCCGTTATCTACGGACTGGCCGGCCGGACCCGACGGTACCTCGCCTGGCCGCTGGGCGCACTGGCGCTGATCCTTGCCCCGCTGGCGCTGGTCACGGCGTCCGCCGGCGAGCAGCTGCAGTCAACCCGGGGCGCCACGGACGCCATCCAGGCCCACGCCCGGCAGGGCGACATCCTGAAGGTGACCGCCGTCGTCTTCTTCTTCCTGGTTCTGCTGATGCTTGCTGCAACCTTCACGCCGCTGGCCAGCCGCATTCCGGCGCTGGCCACCCTCCAGCGTTCCCGTCCCGCCCGTCTCGCGGCACTGGCCCTGGGCGTGCTCACTGGTCTCTTCGTCATCTACCAAAGCGTGATCACCGGGCACTCGGGATCGTTCTCCGTGTGGGGCGGGTAGCTCCCACGCGGAGGATGCTTGCGGCCCCCAAGGTGCCTCCACCTTTTCCCAAGGCCTGCGAGACACGCTTGCCTTACTCAGAACAGGCCAGCTGTCAGGGCAAGATGGCTGGTCCGGTCGCCGGACCCGGATCGTACCCCATGCTTTCCGGGCCCGGCGGAAAGGCTTCCCGAACGTACGCCAAGGTGTCCCCGGGACTTTGGCACGCCAAAGGTTTTTCCAAGGTTGGTCCGCGAGAATCTTGCTTGCCGGACACTCGACTGCCGCGCGACAACCGGCATGGCACCGGGAACGGCGGAGCCCTCCCCCGGACCCGGTGCCTTCAGCGGCTGGCCTCCCGCTTCGGCAGGCCAGGGTTTCAGACCCCGGCCCAGCGGCGCAGCGTGCTGTTGATCAGGCCGATGAGGACAGCTGTCCACCAGCAGGCCTGCGAGATGCTGAGTGCAACCATGAGACGGAGCCGCAGCCTGCGGCCGAGTTCCCCGAAGCGGGTGTGTGCAGGCAGGGCCAGCAGTTGGTGCATGGCGGGGGCGATGCTAAGCCCGTTGAGCATGAGCACCAGGACACAGGCGAGCTTGATGACCGTGACCGGACTGGTCAGGTCGGGGTCGATCAGGGCACCCGAAAACAGCAGCAGGGCCAGTCCACCCCAGATCAGCGGCTTCGCGGCCGCCTCCAGCTTGCCGGACTCGTGCATCTGCATCTTGCCCAGCAGCCACAGCAGGCCCAGCCAGTCGACAACCAGGATGGTGCCGAAGGAAAGCACCAGGGCAAGGATGTGCACGGCGAGCCCGATCCGGTGCAGCTCCGGGCCGCAGTCAACGAAGTGACCCACGAGCAGCGAGGCCGTCCACCCCGCCGTGCACAGGGCTCCGAGCATAACCAACCGGAGCCGCTGGCTTTTCCGGCCGGCCGGGGCATGGCTGGACTGAGGTTCATGAATGGACGGTTCGTGAATGAGTGCTTCGTGACTCGACTGCCGTGCGCCGGGCGGTGCCGGGGCCGGTGCTGCTGGGGACATGCTGCTGCCTTTCAGGGTCGCCGGCAAGCCGCCGGCGGGTGCGGCCGTGCTGCGATACACGGGCGCCATGCGGGGAGAGGGATGGTGCTTAGTTAGGTAAACCTAAATCGGGAGATTACAGCCCACGGTCGGAATTAGGCAAACAAAATGTTCGCTAATTTCTCCACCGCTTGTTCTAAGGCGGCTTGGGGCGAGGTCGCAAGCCGTTGCACGCACTGGACCGGGGCAAGCTGCCCCCCATTGATTTGCCGTACGCAAGCGCTTACGCAACGTGGCGTCGGCCCCGTTCAGTAATCCCCGGTCTGCAAGAGGATCACACCATTTCGTGCCTTTAGCCTCCCCGTTCCCGGTCGTGGATTCCCGGCAGACCTTGAAACCCTAGAGGGCTCCCATCCCCTAACCCCCGTACCGCTGTCCCCCGCTCTGGGAATTGCGCACAATCTTTCACAATTCTTGGATTATTCCTGCACCTATCCTTCGACGGGTTATCCCTAGCGTTGAGTCATGCAGCCACGAGCAGTCCCCGCAGTGCCCCTCAGGAGCATCTCCTCTACAGAAACGCCGCCCTAGTGCGCCACGGGCGAGGCGCAAAATTCCTCCCGCGACTGAAATTCCGTGCGCGCAGAGAAATATGCGCGTCGCCGGGCGGTATCCGCATCGGCCGGCACGGCCAGACCCTCAACCCTGCGTTGACCTCGTGTTTTGCTGGGGGACCCGCGAGGGGGCTGGGGCCGCGGTCCCACCCGTCAATGGCATCCCGGGCACAGGTTTTTCTAAATGGCACGCTTCAATACTTCATTTCGAAGCGTCAGACAGGGCGCCGCCCAGGCGGAGGGTTCCTAGTTGGCGCTGCTGGTTTTTCAGGGCGCCGGGTCTTAATCTGGGCACCCGGTGACAATTTTCGGATGGCATTATCGGCAGGCTGTGGGGCCCATGAATGAAGCACTTAAGAATTGTCCTGTATTCGCATGACTCACTCGCTTAGGCCATGTGCGGCGGAACCTCGCCCTGGCCGACGCGTACCGCGCCGCCGGCTGGGACTACCGCGCCCTCGGCGCCCCCAACAAGCTGCCGGCCCCGGTTCAGGAGCAAGCTGCACGGACGGCGGAACCCTTGGTGATGCTGTAATCCGCCCAATTCGTTACCCACCCCTTCGCGCGTGGATCGCGACGGCGGCCGCGGGTGTGTTCCAGAACGTGTATGGAACAATCGAAGAGCCCTTTGAAAGGAGCCCTTCACCCATGCGGCAGCCGGACCAGGGACGACGAGTACCCTCCGGCTACCGGACACCCGCGGGCTGGGCCCGGGTACTGCGCGGCTCCCCCGCCACCCTCACCTTCGTCGTTCTCTTCTGGGCCGCCGGCGCACTGTCCGCCAGCCTCCGCTCCGGCCCCTTTCTTCTGCCCCACGTCGCGGCCACCTCACATTCCGTTCCGGACCACTGGTATGCCCTGCTGCTCTCCGCGTTCTGGGAGCGGGACCTGGCGGGATATGTGGTGGGCACGCTCGTGGTGCTTCTGGCCGGGCTACCGCTGGAACGCCGAGTCGGATCCCTGAAGTTCGCTGCGGCGGCGCTGGCCGGGCACGTGCTGGGGATCGTGGCGACGCTCGGGTTCCTCGCCGCGGCCCGGGGCCTGATGGGAAGCTGGATACGGGACCTGAGCGGGCACTTCTTCCTGGGGCCGAGCGCCCTGGCCTGCGCGGCTGCGATGACTGCGACCGCCGCCCTCTCCACCCTGTGGCGGCGCCGGATCCGCGTTGTCCTGCTCGCCGTGCTGCTGCTGTTTGCGATGTATGCCGGAGGCTTCGAGGACCTCGTCCGGCTCGGGGCGGCCGCGGCAGGAGGGCTGCTGGGTCCTGTGCTGCTGGGCCGTCGCCCGCGCTTCGGCAGGCCCGCCGTCTCCCGGCACGAGGCCCGGATTCTAGTGGCGCTGCTCCTCACGGTCGCGGCGATCGGTCCGGTGATCGCGGGACTGGCACCGCACGCCGTCGGACCTCTTTCTGTGCTGAAGTTCCTGTTCACCAACATCCAGCCGGTAGACCCCGCGGCGCTGCAGGCGTCCTGTTCCCGCCCGGCTGACTTCAGGGACTGTGCGGCCGCACAGCTGCAGTTGCGGGCCGGGGCGGGTGGAATCTTCATGGCCATCCTGCCGTCCTTCCTGCTGCTCCTGTTCGCCGACGGCCTGCGGCGCGGGCGCCGGTTCGCCTGGGCGGGTGCTCTGGTGATCCAGGCCTCGCTGTCCCTGCTGGCCGCCGTCACCATTGCCGGCGTCCTGCTGCCGCCGCCTGGTCCGGGTGTGCCCGCCCGCGAGGGTGTGGGCGGCATCGAGCTGTCGGGCTATTCGCACCCGCTCAGCCTGGTGCTGCCGATGCTCCTGCCTGTCTTCCTGGCGGTGCTCCTGCTGGCAGGCCGGAACCTGTTCCCGGTGCGTGCGCCCCGCGGAACGTACCTGCAGCTGGCGCGCCGGGTGGTGGCTGCCCTGGTTCTGCTGAGTCTGGTTTACGTGGGCTTGGGACTGGCCCTGGCCGACGGATTCACTCCTGTGCCTGGGCTGCTTCAGCTTCTGGCCGACGTCCCGGACAGGTTCCTGCCGCTGGGCTTCCTGGTGGACCGCTCACCGGCGTTCTTCCCCGAGAGCACCGCCGCCGTCGTCCTTTACGAAAGTATCGGCGTCGTGTTCTGGGCGTGGACCGGGTTCCTGCTGCTCGGGACGTTCCTGCGTCCGGCCCATGGCCGGAACAGCGCGGACGAGGAGCGGGCCCGGCGCATCCTGAAGTCGCAGGGCGGCGGTTCCCTTTCCTGGATGACCACGTGGAGCGGGAACAGCTACTGGTTCTCCGGTTCGAGCTTCATCGCGTACCGGGTGCTCAGCGGGGTGGCTGTGGCGCTCGGGCCGCCCCTGGGTCCGCGGGCCGAGCAGGAAGCCGCGTTCATGGAGTTCGCCCGGCACTGCAGGTTCAGCGGGTGGACGCCGTGCTTCTACTTCGTGTCCGAGGAGCTCCGCGGCGTGGCCGGATCGCTGGGGTGGGGCTCGGTGCAGGTGGCGCAGGAGACCGTGCTGCGGCTGGACGAGGTGTCCTTCCGCGGCAAGAAATTCCAGGACATCCGCACCGCGCTGAACCGGGCGGCCAAGGCAGGGATCCGCGCCGAGTGGACCACGTTTGCCCGGGCGCCGATCTCCGTGCAGGCCCAGATCGAAGCGATTTCCGAGGAGTGGGTGGCGGACAAGAAAGTCCCGGAGATGGGCTTCACGCTCGGCAGCCTGGATGAGCTGGACGACCCCGAGGTCCGCTGCCTGCTGGCCATCGACGCTGACCACACCGTCCACGCGGTGGCGTCGTGGCTGCCAGTGTACCGGAACGGATACGTGGTGGGCTGGACACTCGACTTCATGCGGCGGCGCGGCGACGGCTTCCGTGCGAGCATCGACTTCCTCATCGCCTCCGCCGCGCTGAGCCTGCAGGACGAGGGGTGCGAGTTCATGAGTCTTTCCGGGGCGCCGCTGGCCCGGGTGCCGTCTTCTTCGCCTGCGGGCGGGGTCCCGGCCGGTTCCGTCTCTGGTTCCGTCTCTGGTTCCGCCCGCGGTTCTGGCGCGCCTGTCGGTTCTGACACGTCTGCCGGTTCTGACGCGAACGGCGGCCTGGACCGGATGCTCGACTGGTTCGGCGCAGCCTTGGAACCGGTCTACGGCTTCCGTTCACTGCTGGCATTCAAGGCGAAATTCAAACCGGACTACGAACCCATGTACCTGCTCTACCCTGACGCGGCTGCCCTGCCCGCGATCGCCAACGCCATCACCCGGGCTTACCTGCCTTCGATCAACCTGGGCCAGGGCCTGACGCTGGTGCGGGGCCTCCTCACCCGACGCTGACCCAACTGTGTAGCAGCTCAGGGCGTTCCCAGCGCTGGGAACGCCCTCAGCTGCGACCTACTTGGGCCCGAGCGCGAAACCGGTGTGCCTTTCGAGCGCTTGGAGCAGCTCAGCCTGGAACGCCGCGTCGTTCACCGCCGGATGGGGCTGCCGGCGCTGCTGGTGGAACCAATAGCCTCCGGACACCGGGGCGTCCGCGGCCTCCCGGGTGGCGAGCCATACCTGTGTGACGTGCCCCAGCTCCAGGTCATCGGGCGCACCGCTTCCGCCCATGCGGGTGGGGACCCAGCCGGGATCCACCGCGTTGCTTTCGACGTCCGGCCAGCGGGTTGCCACCGCTGCCGAGAGCGTGGTGACGTACAGCTTGCTGTCCGAGTAGGCGGCCGGCCGCCTGGCCGCGTTCGTCCAGTCGATCCCCTGGACGTCAGGCGTGCCGGACCGGTGCATGCCGCTGCTGACATAAACGACCCGGCGCGGCCGGGTCATGAGCGCGGTCAGAATGTAGGGCGCAACGGTGTTCACCGAAAAGATCTGGCTGCCGCTGTACACGCCGGCGTTATGAATGACGGCATCGAACGGGCCGTACTGGTCTGCCTGCTCCGCCACCCGCACCGTCTCGGCGACGTCGGCAAGATCCCCGAAGACGGTCCCGAGGGCCTGGTCCCGGACCGCGCCGGCGTCCGCCAAGCGCGACTCATTCCTCGCGTGCAGCACCACTTCGTGGCCCTGCTGCATCAGCGCCCTCGCGGCATTCAGCCCGAGTCCGCCTGCAGAACCTGTGATGAATATTCTCGCCACTCTGCATGCTCCGTTTCCCGCTACTCGGCTGTCTCCGGGGCAGTCTCCCTGATTCACAGTAATTGAGGTGTCCCCGCGGCAGGCAGGCCCTGACAGGGACTCCCACGTCGTTCACGGTGTCCGTAACGTGGAGGATATGAACAACCGGAATGAGATACGGGAGTTCCTTGCCTCCCGGCGAGCGAAGCTCACTCCCGAACAGGCGGGGTTGCCGGACTTCGGCGGCGTGCGGCGCGTGCCCGGCCTGCGCCGTGGAGAAGTGGCGCTGCTGGCTGGCATGAGCGTTGAGTATTACACACGCGTCGAGCGTGGAAGCCTGGCCGGCGTGTCAGACTCCGTCCTGGAGGCCATCGCCCGCGCCCTGCAGCTGAACGAGGCGGAGAACGAGCACCTGTTCAACCTTGCCCGGGCCGCCGGCCCCGCCGCCCGGCGGCGGAGACAGCCGGCGCAGGCCATCCACCCCAGCGTCCAGCTCATCCTCGACGGCATGGCCGGCATACCGGCCTTCGTCCAGAACGGCCGCCTGGACATCGTTGCGGCCAACGACCTTGCCCGCGCCCTGTACTCGCCAGCCTACGAAGACCCGGCACGGCCCGTGAATTTCGCCCGGTTCGCGTTCCTCAACCGTCGTTCCGAATGCCTGTATGCGGACTGGAACCTGGCGGCCGACACGAGTGTGGCCCTGTTGCACGCGGAAGCCGGCCGCGACCCGTTCGACAAAGGCCTCTCGGACCTCATCGGGGAATTGTCCACCCGCAGCGAGGAATTCCGCAGGCGATGGGCGCAACGGAATGTCCGGCTTCACCGCACCGGTGCCAAGACGTTCCAGCACCCCGCCGTCGGCCGGCTTGACCTGCACTTCAACGGGCTGGAGCTGACGGCCACGCCCGGCCTCACCATGTTCACCTACACTGCCGAGCCGGGCACGCCGTCCGCCGACGGCTTGCGGCTGCTGGCCAGCTGGGCGGCAACCGCTGCGGAACCCTCCGGACCTCCCGAAAACGCGGTGCCGGACGAAAGCACCGCGCCGGACAGCACGACCGCCGTCGACCTTAACCCGGGCCACGTCCATCAACCTGGCCGCGGCCAGGCCTGAGCCGAATCAGTCCTCGAACAACCCACTTCCCCCAAAAAGACAGTCCCACCTCAACAGCCAGTCCCGTGCTGTCCGCCACAAACGGGAAGAGTCTTGGGGGTCCCTGTCGTTACCCCTTTCAGCAGGGTCTGCCTCACGCCGCGGCGTTGGGGTTAAGTAGATGAAAGAAACGGATCTCTTTCACGGCCCGTTCCACCACGCACCGATAAACAGGAGAACCATGCCTACCGTTAACGCTTACGCAGCCCCCTCCGCCACCGAGGACCTGATCCCCACCACCATCGAACGCCGCGCCGTCGGCCCGCGCGACGTTCTCATCGAAATCAAGTACGCCGGCATCTGCCACTCCGACATCCACACCGTCCGCGGCGACTGGGGCCCGCAGCAGTACCCGCTCGCCCCCGGCCACGAGATCGCCGGCATCGTCACCGAGGTGGGCTCCGAAGTGACCCGCCACAAGGTTGGCGACCGGGTGGGCGTCGGCTGCATGGTCAACTCCTGCAAGGAGTGCGCCAACTGCCTGGCCGGTGAGGAACAGTACTGCCTGAAGGGAATGGTCGGCACGTACGGCGCCGTCGACCGCGACGGCACCATCACCCAGGGCGGCTACTCCACCCACATTGTGGTGGTCGAAGACTTCGTCGTCACCATCCCGGACGGCATCGGGCTCGACGTCGCCGCTCCCCTGCTGTGCGCAGGCATCACCACCTTCTCCCCGCTGAAGCGCCGGGGTGCAGGCCCCGGTAAGAAGGTCGCCGTCGTCGGCCTCGGCGGACTCGGCCACATGGCCGTCAAACTCGCCCACGCCATGGGCGCAGAGGTCACCGTCCTGTCCCAGTCCCTCAAGAAGCAGGAAGACGGCCTGCGCCTCGGCGCGGACCACTACTACGCCACAAGCGACGCCGGCACGTTCGAAGCGCTCGCCGGCAGCTTCGACCTGATCATCAACACGGTCAGCGCGTCGATCGACATCAGCTCCTACCTGCAACTGCTGTCCCTCGACGGCACCCTGGTCAACGTCGGTGCCCCGGCCGAGCCGCTCCCGGTCAACGCGTTCGCACTCATCGGCGGACGCCGTGCCTTCGCCGGTTCCATGATCGGCGGCATCCGCGAAACCCAGGAAATGCTCGACTTCTGCGCCGAGCACGGCATCGGCGCCGAGATCGAGGTCATCCCGGCCGACAAGATCAACGAAGCCTACGAACGCGTCCTCGCCTCGGACGTGCGCTACCGCTTCGTGATTGACACCGCCACCCTCTAAGGCGATAAAAGCCCGACGGCGGGCCGGTCCCCTAAGGGGCCGGCCCGCCGTCGGCCGTTCCACCACCCCCGGGGCAACGGGCAGGCGACACCAATGACGAAACTTTCAGGAAAATACGTGACCCAAGAACTCTCCGGATCCGGAACCCCGACGCAGGCCCCATCGGGCCAGTCCGCCATCACCGCCGCTCTGCCGGCCCCCACATCACGGATCCCGCGGGCCGGCCTGCTCATCCTGGCCATGGCCGGGTTCACCGCCGTCACCACCGAACTCCTGCCGTCGGGGCTGCTTCCGCAGATCAGCCGTGACCTGGGCGTGGAGGAATCGGCCGTCGGCTCACTGACAGCTGCCTACGCCGCCGTCATCGTCATCACGGCGCTTCCCCTGTCCAGGCTGCTCGGCGGGCGGATGCCCCGCAAGACCCTGCTGATCGTGACCGTGCTGGCCTTCGCGCTGAGCAACGTGCTGCTGGCCTTCAGCCCCAACCTGGCCCTCGCCATCGGCGCCAGGCTCCTCGGCGGCGTGGCCCACGGCCTGCTCTGGTCCAGCATGGCCCCGTACGTTGCGAGGATCGTGCCGGCGCATTCTGTGGGCAAGGCGATGGCCATAGTATTCAGCGGCAACAGCATCGCCCTGGCCGTGGGCGCCCCGCTCGGCACGATGATGGGGTCCGTGCTCTCCTGGCGCACGTCCTTCCTTGTCCTGGCCGGGATCGCTGCACTCCTCGCTCTGCTCGCCGTCCGGTTGCTGCCTCCGGCTTCCGACGCCGACCGTGACTCAGCACCGTCACTGCGCGCGGCCATGGCACTGCCCGGGGTCATCGCCGTCGCCACCGCCTGGCCGCTGCTGCTCCTGGGGCACTTCGCCCTGTTCACCTACATCGCCCCGTTCCTCCTGACCGCGGGCCTGCCCGACAACGCCACCGGCATCTCGCTGTCCGTCATCGGCGTCGCCAGCCTGGTGGGCATCTGGATCGCCGGCCTCACGGCGGACGCCCGGCCCCGGGGCTCCGTCCTGGCCGGCGTGGCACTGCTCCTGACAAGCTTTGCCCTCCTGCCTGCACTCAGCGGCACGTGGATTGGCAGCCTCGCACTCCTGACCCTCTGGGGCATCACCTTCGGAGCCGCCGGCATCTACAACCAGGCGGCGATCCTCCGGGCGGGCGGGGAGCACAAGGACGCCGCCAACGGACTGGCCGTGGTGACGATCCAGCTGGGCATCGCCGTCGGGGCCGCGTACGGTGCGCTGGCCCTCAACACCGTCGGCGCGCTTTTCGTGCCGCTCGCGGCGGCGGTTCCCCTGGCTGTGGCGCTGGTGATCATCTTCGCCAGCCGTCACCGCGGGTACCCGGCCGGTCCCCGCGACGTCCGCCCCTCCCGTTCACCCAAGTAGCTCGCAGTTGTTGTCGTTTTGACGGCTGAAAACGACAACAACTGCCAGCCAGTTGGGCCTCCGTGTTTGGGGTCCGGTCCCGGGCCTCCGGGCTGGGGCTAACTCTTGCGCGAAACTTGGCCTCAGAAACCTCCAACAGGCTTCGCGTCCTGCACTACTAAAGCGACTCTGAGGACCAGAACGGACGTGACAGCTTCGACCGCTTTGCCCTCTCCCGCCAAGACGTCCAGGTCACCCATGCCTATGATCCCGGGTGGAGCCGCGCGCAGAAATTTATCTAAAATCAGCGCCAACTCCCACTTCTTTTTGGGTCGAGTGAGGACGATAATTAAGGCGACCACCGGGGCTGGGCCGGCGGCGGTGCCGCCTGTCTGAGACCAGGGCGGCCCCCCCAGCCGCCGCCGTCCCTTAAATTTCAGCCACCGTCGTCTCGTCTTTCGCGCTCCCCCATTCGCACACCCGTTCCGCCCGCACCTCTTCCGCGCGCCTCCCCCATCCGCACACCCGTTCCGCCCGCACCTCTTCCGCGCGCCTCCCCCATCCGCACACCCGTTCCGCCCGCACCTCTTCCGCGCGCCTCCCCATGTAGGTAGCAGCACAGGGCGTTCCCGGGGCTGAGAACGCCCCGTGCTGCTACCTAGTTGGATTCGCCGGACGGAACTCGATGACGACGGCTCAGGCGTGGGTGGGCTCCTCGACCAGTGCCGTGGCGATGCTGTCCGCATCCTCCAACGCGGCCAGGTACCGCTCGGCGTCGAGGGCCGCCGCGCACCCGGTGCCGGCGGCGGTGATCGCCTGGCGGTAGCGGTGGTCCACGGCGTCGCCACACGCGAACACGCCACTCAGGTTGGTGCAGGTGGTGGGCGAATCGACCTTGATGTAGCCCTCGGCGTCGAGCTCCACCTGCCCGGCCACCAGTTCGGTGCGCGGCACGTGCCCGATCGCCACGAAGAGCCCGGTGGCGGACTGCTTCCGGGTTTCGCCGCTGCGCGTGTCGGTCAGGGTGACGCCGCTGACCTTGCCGTTGCCGTGGATCGCCGTCACGGCCGAATTCCACGCGAACGTGATCTTCGGGTTGTCCTTGGCCCGCTGCGCCATAATCCGGGAGGCGCGCAGCTCGCCCTTGCGGACGACGACGGTCACGGACTTCCCGAACCGGGTCAGGAAGGTGGCCTCCTCCATCGCGGAATCCCCGCCGCCGACCACGATGATGTCCTGGTCACGGAAGAAGAACCCGTCGCAGGTAGCGCACCAGGAGACGCCATGGCCGCTGAATTTCTTCTCCTCGGACAGCCCCAGTTCCTTGTACGCCGAGCCGGTGGCCAGGATGACCGCCGGAGCCTCATAGGTGTCACCGCCGCCGGTGACCACACGCTTAAGATGGCCCTTGAGCTGAACCTGGGTGGCGTCGTCGAACACCACCTGCGCACCAAATTTCTCCGCCTGCTGCTGCAGGCCGTCCATCAGCTCCGGACCCTGGATACCCTCCGGGAATCCGGGGAAGTTCTCCACTTCCGTGGTGTTCATCAGCGCGCCGCCCGCGGTGACCGAGCCTGCCAGGACCAGGGGCTTCAGGCCGGCCCTGGCAGCGTAGATCGCGGCGGTGTAGCCGGCGGGCCCGGAACCGATAATGATCAACTGCTCGCTGGTGACCTTTGCGGCGCCGGCCTTGTCGGTGCTGGCCTCCTCAGCGCCGGCCTTGTCGGTGCTGGCATCCTCGGACTTGGCGTTCTTGCTCACTGCTGGCTCCTTCTCTTCAGGCTCATTCACGGAAACTGTTACTGGGCGTCTGCATGCCGGGCGGGCAGCAACTCGGTGACCAGGGCCTCGACGCGCGTCCGGATCTCGTCGCGGACCGGGCGGACCGACTCAATTCCCCTGCCTCGGGGGTCAGCCAGCTCCCAGTCTTCGTAGCGCTTGCCGGGGAACACCGGACACTCGTCGCCGCAACCCATGGTGATCACGACGTCGGCCTCCTGGAGTGCGCCGGTGGTGAGGGCTTTGGGGACTTCGCCGGAAATATCGACGCCGACGTCGGCCATGGCCTCGACCACGGACGGGCTCACCTCGTGCGATGGCTGGATACCGGCAGAACGCACCTCGATCGCTCCCCGGGACAGGCTGGTGAGGAACCCGGCGGCCATCTGTGAGCGGCCGGCATTGTGCTCGCAGACGAACAGGACGTAGGGCTTCTTGGCTGGGTCGGCGGTCATGGCGGTCTCCTGGGGGTTGGCGGTCGGAGCGTGGAATCGCCGGAGGAGGCGGTTCACCCACAGACGTGCGTACTCAAGTGCAACAAGAGCGGGCAGTTCAATCAAGAGGCCGATGGACCCGGGGCCGCCCATGCGTTCCCCCGGGCGTGGAGTTTTTGTACAGCTGTCACGACTTCGGGGGTGTTTAACTCGCGATATCTGTACAAAAACTCAGGCACCTGGGGCCGGAACTGGACCGCCGCCATCGGGCTTTCCGCGCCCGTGCCAGCGAACCCCTGGCCTTCCCAACTCTCGTCAGGACGCGCCTTTCGTGGGACGATGCGGCATGAACAGCAGTACCGGCGGCCACATCGTCCTGCTCGGGGACTCGATTTTCGACAACAAAGCGTACGTTGACGGCGGGCCCGACGTCGTAGAGCAGTTACGTGATGCACTGCCGCCCGGCTGGAAGGCAACGCTGCTGGCGCTTGACGGCGACGTGATTGCCGGGGTGCACCGCCAGCTGCTCGCGCTTCCCGACGGCGCCACCCACCTGGTAGTCAGCGCCGGCGGCAACGATGCGCTCGGCTTCGCCCACCTGCTCGAGGCCCCCGCACAATCTGTGGCTGAGGCCCTGGACCTCTTCGCCGATGCCCAGGAGCGGTTCACCGCCGACTATGAGCTGATGGCTGAAGCGCTTTCAGCGACCGGCCTGCCCGCCGCGGTATGCACCATCTACGACACGCCGTCCGCCGGGCCTTTCTACCGGATGATCAGGACCGCCCTCACGGTCTTCAATGACTGCGTCACCAGGTCCGCGTTTACCCGGGGCCTGAACCTGCTCGACCTCCGGATAGTCTGCAACCACGACGGCGACTACGCGAACGCGATTGAACCATCCGTGCAGGGCGGGGCGAAAATCGCCGGGGCCATCGCCGCCCTGCTGGATCCTCACCGCCTGGTGCCGCGGTCAACGGTCATCGGCGGCAGCTGACCGCGCCGCCCGGCGGCGCACTCACCTCCCGGGCGTGGAGTTTTTGTACAGCTGTCACGACTTCGGGGGTGTTTACCTCGCGATATCCGGACAAAAACTCGCAACCAAGGCGGAGCTAGCGGAGCGGAGCTGTGGAACGCCGGACCACCAGTTGAGGCGTGATGCACCTGTCGGCGATGGGGGCGCCGGGGTCGTTGAGCCGCTCCAGCGCGACGCTTCCGGCAATTTTCCCGAGCTCCACAGCATGGAGGTCGACGGAGGTCAGGTCGATGCCGTGGAGCCGGGCGGTCGGCGAATCGTCATAGCCCACGAGCGACAGGTCCCCAGGAATCGTCAGGCCCATGGCGTAGGCGGCTTCGCGGACACCCAGCGCGAACTGGTCGTTATGCGTGAAGACAGCCGTCGGCCGGCCCGGTCCGGCCAGCAGCTCCGCCGCCGCACGCTCCCCGGCCTCATGCGTGAAATCGTCGGCCGCCACGGTCTGCGGGGTCAGACCGGCGGACCGCATGATCTGCTCATAGGCTTCCCGGCGCACGGTGTGACCGTCAAACTGCGGCCCCGCCAGGTGGGCGATCCGCGTATGTCCAAGTCCGAGGAGATGCTCGACGGCGGCCCGGGCACCGGCTTGGTCGTCCGGGTACACGCTGTCCACGCCCTCCACCCGGCGCGTGACGCTCACCACCGGGACCATCTGCGCCAGTTCCCGCACCCGTTCGTCGGGGTCCAGGAACGTCGCGGCGATAATGATCCCCACGCGTGCCTCGATGAGCGAGTCAAGGGCCCCCTGGTCCTCGCCGCCGATCGAGCGGGAGACGCTGAGGATGAGACGGTTGCGC
This sequence comes from Arthrobacter globiformis, assembly GCF_030817195.1. Taxonomy (NCBI): domain Bacteria; kingdom Bacillati; phylum Actinomycetota; class Actinomycetes; order Micrococcales; family Micrococcaceae; genus Arthrobacter; species Arthrobacter globiformis. The sequence goes on from NZ_JAUSYZ010000001.1 coordinate 4,486,305, forward strand.
GCCTGCGGAAGCGCCAGCCGCACGCCGTTGAGGACGTCCGAAAAGACCTCGTTCCGGAGGTCCAGGAGGTAAAGCCCGACGGCGGTGCGCTGCTTGCTTGCCAGGGCGGCAGCTGCCGCATTGTGCCGGTATCCCAGACGCTTGGCGGCGTCGAAGATGGCCTGCTTGGTCTCGTCGCTGACGCCCGAGGCACCCCGGAAGGCGAAGGACACCAGCGTCCGGGAAACGCCGACTTCGCGCGCAACATCAGCCTGGGTGGCCGGCCGCTGCTGCCGCTGAATCGTCATACCGCCATCCTCCCACGAGGGGAAACAGCGGAAAATCAGGTCATTTGTAAGTTTGACCTTACATTTACGACTTTCGCGCGTTAGTCTGTATGTGACAGCGGGCACACGTCCCGCAAACTTAAGACAAAGGAGTCCTTATGTCTGCAACCCAAGCCCAGCGCGACGCCGCCCATACGCCCTCATTGCCGCCGCTCACGAACGGACCGCACCGCAAGCGCCTCGGCATGGTGGCCATGGTGGCAACCTTCGGCGGACTGCTGTTCGGCTACGACACGGGTGTCATCAACGGCGCACTCCGGCCGATGACCGCCGATCTTGGCCTCACCCCGATCACCGAGGGCATCGTGACCAGCTCCCTGCTGTTCGGCGCCGCGGCCGGCGCCGTGGGCGGCGGCCGGCTCTCCGACACCTGGGGCCGCCGGAAGACCATCATCCTGCTCGCCGTCCTGTTCCTCGTCGGCGCCCTGTCCTGCGTGTTCGCGCCGAACTTCGAGGTCATGGTCGTCGGCCGTGTCATCCTCGGCCTCGCCGTCGGCGGCGCCTCTTCCGTGGTCCCCGTGTACCTCGCCGAGCTCGCCCCCTACGAGATCCGCGGCTCGCTTGCCGGCCGCAACGAGCTCATGATCGTCATCGGCCAGCTCGCAGCGTTCGTGGTCAACGCCATCATCGGCAACCTCTGGGGCGAATTCGGCGGCGTCTGGCGCATCATGCTCGCTGTCGCCGCCGTACCGGCCGTCGCCCTGTTCCTCGGCATGCTCCGGATGCCGGAGTCCCCGCGCTGGCTCATCTCCCGGGGCCGCAACCAGGACGCGCTGGCCGTGCTCAAGACCATCCGCTCATCCGACCGCGCCGAAGCGGAGATGGCCGACGTCAAGCACCTGGCGGATGAGGAAAAGGAAATGAACCTCTCCGGCTGGGGCGCACTGAAGAACAAGTGGATCCTGCGCATCCTGCTCGTCGCGCATCGGGCTGGGCGTGGCGCAGCAGCTGACCGGCATCAACTCGATCATGTACTACGGCCAGTCCGTGCTGGTTGAGGCCGGCTTCAGCTCCAGCGGCGCCCTCATTGCCAACATCGCTCCCGGCGTCATCGCCGTCGTCGGCGGCGTCATCGCCCTGAGCATGATGCAGCGGGTCAACCGCCGCACCACCCTGCTCCTCGGCTTCACGCTGACCACCATCTGCCACTTCCTGATCGGCATCGCCTCCATCGCGCTGCCCGTCGGCAACCCGGCGCGGCCCTTCGTGATCCTCTTCCTGGTGGTTGCCTTCGTCGGCTCCATGCAGACCTTCCTCAACATCGCCGTCTGGGTGATGCTCTCGGAGATCTTCCCCCTGCACATCCGCGGCTTCGCGATCGGCATTTCCATCTTCTGCCTCTGGATCGCCAACGCCTTCCTGGGCCTGTTCTTCCCGACGCTCGTGGCATCAGTCGGCATCACCGGAACGTTCTTTATGTTCGGCGTTGTGGGCATCCTGGCCCTCATCTTCATCTACACGCAGGTCCCGGAAACCCGCGGCCGCACCCTCGAAGCACTCGAGGAGGACGTCACCACCGGCGCCATCTATCTGGTCCACAAGACCCCTGCGACGGCAGCCCACTAGCGGACCGACCTTCAGCCGCGCAAGCCCCTTGGCCACACAAGCCCCGCCCGCTGGATTCACACGGATCCGGCGGGCGGGGCTTTTGCATTTTCGGCGTTTACTGGCCGGCGGGCTGGAACAGCTCGACGACGTTGCCGGCCGGATCCTCCAGCAGGATCTGCTGGCCGCCCGGCCCCTTAACAATGTCGTTCCGGAACGGAACCCCCGCGGCCCGCAGACGGTCCACCTCGGCGGCGATATCGCTCACGATGAGATGGATCCGGTTCCATCCGCCCGGTGCCGGGACCGCGCCGTCGGGCATTGGCCGGCCCGCCGAGCTCGTGGGCCCGCTCAGCAGCAGACGCAACTGACCGCGCACGACGTCGGCAAATGCCGGTGCCGCGTTCATTCTTTCGGTGAAGCCGAGGTGCTTCGTGTAGAAGCCGACGGCGGCTTCTACGTCGTCCACCATGTACCGGACGCTGACCAGATCCTCAGGGGTGTTGGGCATTTTCTGGCTCCTCTCTGGTTGGAGGCTACGGATTACACGTGCTGATCCACGATGACCGGGTTGCCGTCGGGGTCCATCACGATAAAGCTGCCCGGCCCCGTACCGTCGCCAGCTTCCGCAACGAAGGGAATGCCCTGGTCCTTCAGCTGGCGTTGGAGATCGCGCACGTCGGTGAATGAGTCGAGCTGCTGCGCGTCCTGGTTCCAGCCAGGGTTGAAGGTCAGGGAGTTCTTCTCAAACATGCCCTGGAAGAGGCCGATCACCGTCTGCCCGTTCCGCAGGATCAGCCAGTTCTGGTCGATTTCGCCCCCGGACCTAGTGAATCCCAGCTTCTCGTAGAACGCTGCCGAGGCCGCGATGTCCTTGACGGCGAGGCTGAGTGAGAAAGCGCCGAGTTGCATGTGCTGCTCCAGTCTCCGGAACCCTCCGGGCTGTGAATGTTTCCGATACTACTCGCGGGCCGTCCGATCCGTCCCAGACAGGACTCTTCCAGAACCCTCTGACAAAAACCCGCCCGCGGCACACATTCACCGGCGCCACCCTCGGGACGGACGGCTAAAACGCGTCCGCGTGCTCCAGCTCGGGCAGGACAACCAAGGGGTCCCCGGCAAAATGCACCCTGCGTGAAGACAGCCCGTCGTTCCAGGCGAACAAGACGGACCCATCAAGGGGCACGCCGCCGGCCCGGGCGGGGCGGCCCGGTTTTCGAACCTTCGCCTCCGCCCCCGGGGTCAGCATCCCCCGCACCGGCGGAAGGGCGGCGTCGTGATCATTGCCAGCGTTCGCGTCCATGCATCAATGGAACCAGCTCCGGGTGAACACCCCGTGAACGTGGCCTGTGCAACACGCCGTGTCAGATCACGCGCAGCTTAGTGGGAGTTTTGCCGGGTCCGGTGCGTGAGGGGGGAATGCGGCCGGACCCGGCTGTTCCGAGGGTTCGGGCGCGGATTCCGTCTCCGTCAGGACGCTGTCAGTATTGTCCGCTGACATGGGGAAATAGCTGGGGCACCTTGGGGCGTTCACCGGCAGACCCCCCGTTTCCCCGTGAGGGCCCAAGGGAACTCCAAAGTTCTTCCAAGAACGAAGGCGGACACTTTATCCGGGGCCGGCGGCGGTGGCCCTGGTCCACCCTCCGGGACCTGGCTGCCTAACCCAGCCCGCCGCCGGACCCGCAACAATCAGCCGCTGCTGGCCAAGTGGTACCGCGTCAACGCATCCCGGCTCGGGGCGAGCGCGATAGCACTGCCGGACCAAGCAGGATCGTACATTTGAAGGACAAACCTACGCGCGGGTAACTTTCTGTACGGGGCCCCATCCTATTCCCCCATGCGGATGGTCGTCCCCGGGAAGCCCCGCATCGCCTTCACAAATGGTGCGGGGCTTTTTCGTGCCCAGGCCCTGCACTTCTTGAGGTTTGCGCCCTACACTGTGCACACCTACTACAGGCCGGGGGGCACGTTGGGTACACGGGGGCTTTGCCTGGTCATCGAGGATGACCAGGATATTCGCGATCTGCTCACACTGATCCTGGCGCGGATCGGGTTTGACGTTCATGCAGTCGGCAACGGCGTTGAGGGGGTGGCCGCGGCGTGGGAGCACCACCCAGCTCTGGTGACCGTTGACCTGAACCTGCCAGACATGGACGGCCTGGACGTGGCCCGGCATATCCGGGCGCGCTCTGAGGCGCCAATGCTGTTCATCACCGCCCGGGCCGAGCTCGACGACGAAATGGCCGGCTTGGCGTCCGGAGCCGCTGCGTATTTGATCAAGCCATTCCGCCCACGGCAGCTCACTGAGACAGTCAACAAACTCTGCCCCGTGGGCCCGCTGACGGCCCACGGCCTCGAGTCGCGCGCCTGAACGCGCCTGAGCGGACCTCGCGCCCGGCCGTGGGCCGCGCACCCAACCCGCCGGCCAACATCAGCAGCGGGCCGCCGGGCCGACGTCGTTCTTTCCTGTCCCCGCGTCCTATATCCGCAGGTGGCACTTCGGTTCCATAATGTCCCCGTATAACTTCGGGGACCCTCGCGCCCGGCGATGCTGCCGGGGTGCCAAGGAGTCCCAGGTGGCCGCCCCGGGTGTCGGCGAAATGGGCGGCGACGCGGCCCGGGCACGGACGGCCAGTCCGTTCCCGGCACCGAACAGGGGGACCATCGCCATCAACTCAATGAGGAGTGAACTGTCATGCTCAGAGACACAGAAGTCGCGGCTGTCCTTCCGGCGAAGGACGTGAACAGGGCGAAGGATTTTTACCGGGACAAGCTGGGACTGGAGCCCATGGAACCCGGGGACGACAACCTGATGTTCCAGTGCGGCAACGGGACGAGGTTCCTGCTGTACCAGACTGACAACGCGGGCACCGCAAGAAACACCCAGATGGGCTGGGTGACGGACGACGTCGAGCGGGACGTTCAGGACTTGCGGAGCCGCGGCGTCGTGTTCGAAGAATACGATTTTCCGGGACTGAAGACCGAGAACGGCATTGCCACCTCGGACGCGGGCAAGGCCGCCTGGTTCCTGGACAGTGAGGGCAATATTCTGAGCCTCTTCGAACGCCCGTAGCTCCGGAACAGTATTAACCGGAAAGGGGTCGGAACCACGCTGTTCCGGCCCCTTTCCGTCTATTCCGCGGCCCCCGGCCAGTGGTATCCAGCTGCTCCGCGGCGCTCCGGCCCCTCTGCGCGAACCAGGGCAGAGGGCCCCCAATGGAGAGGATTGAAGAAACTATGAATTCATCAATTCCTCAATCACGAGTCTGACCCAGCGCTGACCGCCCGTCAACCACTAATCCTTAGTGCGCGAAACGTAGGAGCGGGCGCTACTCTCCAATGACTCCCCCAGTACCGCCGCGGAGTCATCCGCCATGCTCCCCATATCAAGGGGCACGTCATCAAGGGGCACGTCATCAAGGGGCACGGAATCTGCGCCAGGCACGCCGACGCCGGAAAGACCGCCCGCGCCGGCCGTGGTCCGAGCGTCTAGCACCGACCCGGCGGCGGCGAGCAGGTCAGCAATCTGGGGAAAAGACAACCAGTACTGCAGCCTGCCCTCCGAACGGCGCCCAGTTACAAGGTGCTGGGCACGCAACTGCGACAGTTGCCCCGCCAGGTGCGACGGCTTCAGTCCGGTGGCCGAACAGAGCTCCGTCACCGACGCTGGCCCTGCCGTGAGCACATCCAAGACCCTGACGCGGGCGGGATGCGCCAGCGCCTTGAACAACTCCGCCTCAGCGGCCGCGGCCCGTTCGGCGGATCCAGTCAGACCGAGCACCATCGCTCCTATCTCAGGAAATACGTCCTTGTAAGTCTGAGGAAACACGTCCTTGTAAGCGATTATCCTCTCGCACAATGATTACTGAAGCTCGTATTTTCTCGGTCAGTGCCTTCCGCTTCGGGCCGCTGCATATATAGCTGCATATATAAACCGCGCACCCCTCGCGGCGCGCGGCTTCCGCTGAAATAATCGTCCTAATACGTTCGACACCGCGGCCTGCCACCTGGACGGCACTCAGCGGCCCAGGAAAGGAACGAACGCGCATGCCTCCTTCAGCAGACTCCACCATTGCACGGCCCGAAATCCTGCCGCCGAGGCGGCCCGCCCGCCGCGGGCCCTCCCGGCGCCGAGTGCCAGCCAGGTCCTGATGCAAGCCAACCTGCCCCTCGCCGACGAGCTGGCGGCGCTGACCGTCCGGATCGCCGATCTTTTGCTGACCCACGAAACCGTCGACGAAGCAGTTTCCGCGCTCGCCCATGCCCTGAAGGAAGCCATCCCGGGGACCTGGGGTGCGGGAGTCAGCCTGATGGATACGCGCGGCCGGCGCACCAGCACGGCTTCCACTGATCCGGACGTCATGCAGGCAGACCAGCTCCAGTACGACCTTCGACAGGGCCCCTGCCTGACTGCCTGGGCCCAGCAGGCAACCGTTACGGTCGGGGACAGCCGTACCGACCACCGCTGGCCCGCCTGGAGCCGTGCAATCGCCGACCTGCCGCTACGCTCGGTGGTCAGCACGCCGCTGTCCACTCCCGACGGCGCCATCGGCGCCCTGAAGGTTTACTCCCCCGTTCCCGACGGCTTCGATCCTAAAGCCATCCGCCTCATTGAACTCCTGGCGCGCCCTGCTGCGCTGATGCTTGCCAACGCCCAGGCCCGCGACGCAGCGGAGCGCCTCAGCGACGGGCTCATCAGCGCGCTCGGAGCCCGCGATGCCATTGGAACGGCGACGGGGATCATCATGGAGCGCCACCACGTCAGCCGCGACCAGGCGCTGGCCACGCTCATCAGCGCCTCCCGGCGCCGCAACGAACCCCTGAACCAACTCGCCCAGGACATCATCGACGGCGGCGAGGTGTAACCGGCCGTCACAAAACTGCCTCCGCACTGGCCGCAGCGGCCCGCGTATTAGGGGGTGCCGGCGTCGTCCATTCCCTCACTCCGCACGCCCGGGAGTGACACAATCCGGATCGGACTACACCAATCGCCTTCCCCGCGCAACTTTGGCACGCGCAACGTTTCCAAGGAAAATAGCGAGTCAGCACACAATGCACCGCCCCGCTCACTTCAGGAGACAGAGAACCATGACTAACACCATCGCCCCGGGCGCCGGGTTGAACGCCGCCCCGATTGCAGCCATGACCGCTTTGGACGACCTGGACCTTACGCCGCAGGGACTGTCCGATGCGCCGGCGAGTGAGCTGGATCCGGACACGCTGGTGCACCCTGGCGCCAGCTAACCCACTCAGGTTCCGCAGAAGGTCCTGTAGGGGCCAAAGCTTTCCGGCGCAGCCTCTGCATAACGTTCGGCGCCGGGACGCTCGTGATACGGGTCCGTCACCGCTTCGAGCAACCGCCGGAGCGGCTCAAGGTCGCCATTCGTCGCAGCGTCCAGTGCCTCCTCAACAAGGTGGTTGCGGGGCACATACGCCGGGTTGACCCGGTCCATCATCTCCGCATCCGGATTCAGGGCCTGCCAGCGTCTGGCCCACGCCAGGAAGGCGTCCGGTTCGGGGAACAAGTTTCGCGCGGACTCATCCTTGCCGCGGACTGCCGCGCCCAGACGCCGGAAGAACGACGTGTAATCGACGCGCCACTCCTGCAGAAGCCCGAGCAGTTCGTCAATCAACGGCGAAGCGAGGTCGTCGGCACTGCTGCTGTCCAGCCCGAGCTTCGCCTTCATGCCGGCCAGCCAGGCAGCGCTGTACTGCTGGCGGAAAGCGCCGAGCGCATCCTGCGCCAGCGCGACGGCGCGCTCCTCGTCGTCGTCGAACAGCGGAAGGAGCGCCTCCGCCAGCCGGGTCAGGTTCCACTCCGCAACCACCGGCTGGTTCGCGTAGGCGTAGCGTCCGTTCTCATCGATCGAACTGTAGACCGTTGCCGGGTCGAATGCGTCCATGAAGGCGCAGGGTCCATAGTCGATGGTCTCCCCCGAGATGGCCATGTTGTCCGTGTTCATGACACCGTGGATGAAGCCCACCAGCATCCACTGAGCAACCAGGGAGGCCTGGGCGGCGGTCACGGCCTCGAACATGGCGAGATACGGATTGGCCGCCTCCGCCGCATCCGGATAGTGGCGGGCGATCGCATGATCGGCAAGGCGGCGCAGGAGTCCGACGTCGCCGGCGACCCGGGCATACTGGAAACTCCCCACACGCAGATGGCTGCTCGCGACGCGCGTGAGAACCGCCCCTGGCAGCACCGTCTCCCGCTGGACGGAACGCTCGGTGGCCACCACTGCGAGGGACCGCGTGGTCGGGATGCCCAGGGCGTGCATGGCCTCGCTCACCACATACTCTCGCAGCATCGGCCCCACGACGGCGAAGCCGTCACCTCCCCGCGCGAACGGAGTGCGGCCGGAGCCTTTCAGATGGATGTCGCGAAGGCGGCCGTCGACGTCGAGAATCTCACCGAGCAGGAGCGCACGACCATCGCCTAGCCTCGGCGCAAACCAGCCAAACTGATGGCCGGAGTATGCCTGCGCAACGGGCGTGGCGCCGTCGGGCACTGCATTGCCGATCAGCAGAGGGAGTCCTTCCGGACTCCCCAGGAAGTCCGGGTCCAAGCCCAACTCGGCGGCCAGCGGCTCGTTCAGGACCAGCAGCCGCGGATCAGGGACCTCCTCTGCCTTCCAGGGAATGGCCATCTCGGAGAGCTCGGTGGCGAAGCGGCTTTCAAAGGCGACGGTTGATGCTTCTGTGGCGCTCATATTTCAAGAATAAGGCGATGCCGACAGTCAGCTCATTCATCGAAGTAGGTGGATACCGCAGAACCACTGCAGACCGAGGCGACGACTGAGGCAGCGACGTCACGCAGCTTCACGTTCCTCAGGCTCGAGGCCGTTTTCAGGACCTGCAGGGCGGCCTCCTGGCCGCATCTGTTCTCAGCCATGATGATTCCGGTGGCAACGTCGATTGCGGTGCGCGACTGCATGGCCGCAGTCAGGTCGTTTCGTGCCTCAGTCAACTGGGCAATGCGGAGGGCAAGCCGAAGGCTCTTGGAGGCCTGCGCTGCGAATTCTTCGGTGCCGGTGATGTCCTCCCCGCTGAACGCATGCGGCCGGGGCGAAAAGAGGTTGAGCGCGGCCCGGGTTTCGCCCTCCAGCGCCAGCGGCACCGCAAGGATTGAACCCACACCGTGCCCGCCCACGGCCGACATGTACGCCGGCCAGCGAGATTCGGAGTCTACATCCGGCACATGGACTGTGGACATTTCCTGCATGGCAGCCAGGCAGGGACCTTCGCCAAACGCCAACTGGACTTCGTCAAGCATCCGGGCCTGCGCATCGCTGCTGGCCACCGTGGCCGATTTCTTCCTCCGCAGCACGGTAAAGGCGCACCGCACTTTGATCCCGGGCGCGGAGAAGAAATCCCCGGCGTACTCAGCCAGCTCCGCAAGGAAATCTCCGACATCAAGGCTCTCCAGCACCAGTTCCTGGAGCCGCCCCGCGACGTCCTCACGGTCCCACGCGCGGGCTTGATCGCTCATATCAGCCTCGTTTCAACGGGCAGCTCCGCCGTTCATCCAGAGTACAAACATTCTTGGCTAGAACGCCCCTGGGTAGGCGGACGGCGCCGACCAATCTCTACTGCCAGACTACGCCTCGTAAGGCTTCCCAGCTCCGCCGGCAATTTTGCAACACATGTAGGAAGTGTACTTACTATCCGATGCTAATCATGCTTACTATTACTGAGTGCTGGTTCATCAGCAGCAGCTACCCCTCAAAGGAAAGAGAGCAATGATGACCGAGAACCCATTTGGCACCGAAGCGGAAACCACGCGTCTGGGCACGACCGGCTCGGGCACCACGGGCTACGGGACCACTGGAACGGGCACCGGCTACGACACCGCCGCCGCGGGAACCCCGGGCTACGCGGCGGCCGGCGCGGGCACCACTGACTACTCGGGCACTCCCGGATACCAGGACGGCACATCCTCTAAGAAGGACGTGGCGAAAGACGAGGCCGCGAACGTGGCTGGCCACGCTGCCGGGGCCGCCCAGAACGTGGCCGAGACAGCCAAGGCCGAGGCCGCGAACGTCGCGTCTGAAGCCAAGAACAGCGCCCGGGATCTGCTGCACCAGGCGAAGTCGGACCTGACCAGCCAGGCCGGCAACCAGCAGGCCAAGGCCGCCGAAGGCATCCGCACCATCTCCTCGCAGCTGCGCTCCATGGCCGACGCGCCGGACCAGCAGGGCGTGGCCTCGGACCTGATCCGGCAAGCCGCAGACCGCTCCGCATCGGTCGCGTCCTGGCTGGACAACCGGGACCCGGGCTCGCTGCTGGATGAGGTGAAGTCCTTCGCACGCCAGCGCCCCGGCACCTTCCTGCTCCTCGCGGCAGGCGCCGGCATGCTTGCCGGACGCCTTGGCCGCAGCCTGCAGGCAGGCGCCCCCGACACCGGAACCGGCGTCGGATCCACCAGCGGCACGCTCCCGCAGTACCCCGTCCAGCCACCGGTCACGGAAAGCAGCCTCGACGCTGCCCCCCTCTATGACGCACCGCAGGCAACCCCGACCACCTACGCAGAGACCGTGTACGGCGAGCCTGCCCGTCCCGGCTTTGACGCTCCGGGTTCGGCAGGTGTTCCGCTGCGCGATCCCGAGGACCCGTATACCGAGGGTGGAGGTCGTCCCCTGTGAGCAGCCAGATCCCTGATACCCCGGAAACGGCCGCGCACGCCAAGGCCGACACCACCTCCCTCGGTGACCTCCTCGGCGAGGTTACCCGGGACCTGTCCACCCTGATCCGGCAGGAAATCGAACTCGCCAAAGCCGAACTGAAACAGTCCGGCAGCCGCGCCGGCAAGGGCGGCGGCATGCTCGCCGGCGCCGGCGTCGCCGGGCACTTCGTGCTCCTGTTCCTCTCCATCGCCCTCTGGTACGCCCTGGGCGAGCTGATGGGCCTGGGCTGGTCCGCCGTCGTCGTCGCCGTGATCTGGGGCATCATCGCCGCGATCCTCGCGTCCGTGGGCCGCAAGGAACTCAAAGCCATCAAGGGCATGCCCCAAACCGTCGAGACAGTGCAGGAAATCCCGCCTACCCTCAAACCGAACGGAGACCACCGATGAGTGAGAACCCGGACGCCATCCGCGCCGACATCGAAGCCACCCGCGCCCGCCTCGGCACCAACGTGGACGCCGTGGCCGACAAGGTCACCCCGTCCAACATCGTCCACCGCCAGACCGACAAGGTCAAAGACGCCGTCTTCGGAGTGAAGGAGAAAGTCATGGGCACCGCGGACCACGCCACCCACAGCACCACCGGCGGCCTCCACCACGCCGCGCACACCGCCTCGGGCGGGGTGCACCAGGCCACCGACGCCGCCGGGAACGCGATCAGCACCGCCGGCGAAGCGATCGCCGACGCCCCCCAGCAGGTCAAGGCCAAAACCCAGGGCAACCCCCTCGCCGCCGGGCTGATCGCGTTCGGCGCAGGGCTGCTCGTCTCCTCCCTCATCCCGCCGAGCCAGAAGGAACGCGAAGCCGCCGACGCCCTTAAAACCGCCGCCGAACCCATGACCAGCCAGCTCACCGACGCGGCCAAGGACATGGCCCAGGGCTGGAAGGAACCCGCCCAGGACGCCATGGAAAACGTCAAGGCCACCGCCACCGACGCCGCCCAGCACGTCAAGGAAGAAGGCCAAACCGCCGCCACCGACGTCAAAACCACAGCCACCGACGCCAAAGACCACGTCCAAAACACATAGCCCCGCCTGAGCCTGGCTCAGGCGACAACGCCGGAACGCTACAGCGTGACATTCGGATGTAGCGTTCCGGCATGTGCGCGCGTATCTTGAGCGGCCCATTGGGAGTAGGCTCAAAAGTAAGGGCGACGCGATCATCCAGCCAGGCATGCTGCCGGGCAGGACCCAGAGGTTGCGGCAGGCCCGTTCGTCACGTCATTGGCCGTGGAAACCAGTCCACGATCGTTCCGGATCTCAAATCCGGCGGTAGACATGGGCCGGGCAACCGGCCCAACGTGGATCGGGGCATCGCATGGCCGCTGAGTCAGGCCATCTGTCGACGTCCGGGCAAAACCAGGCACCCACGCCCGAGCAGCTGCAGGACCTGCTGCTGGAAAGTCCCGGGTTCGACGAATTCCTTCTTGAGCTGACGGTTTTCTCGGCATCGAAGCTCGCAGCACCGGACCCGATGCTGTGTGCGATCACAGTTGAGCGCGACGGCCGGCCCGCCACCGTGGCCAGCAGCAGCGACAAAGCCAAGCAGATGGATGAAAAGCAGTACGGGATCGACGACGGTCCCTGCCTGACGGCTTTACGGGAAGACCGGACCGTCCTGGTCGAGGACCTTGAAACGTCACCGAGGTGGCACCGTTACTCACAAGCGGTGGCAACCGAAGGCGTTCAGTCAGTCCTTGCAGTTCCCATTGACGCAGGGCCCAACGCGGCGGCCGCCTTGAACTGCTATGCCCTGAACATGTCCACGTTCGGCACATCGACCATAGCGGCAGTAGAGTCCTACAGCGCGTCCCTGTCCCGCATCCTCCGCCTGGCGCTTCGCGTGCACCATCTTCCCGCCCAGCAGGACCGCCTGCACACGGCCCTGCAGTCCCGGGCGGTAATCGACGCAGCCCTGAGCCTCGTCATGTCCCAGACCCGCGGCAGCAGGGAGGAAGCCGCCAGACTGCTGCATGAAATGGCACGGTCCAGCAAGCAGCAACTGAAGCAGATCGCCACGGACATCCTGAACGGTGCAGCGCTCCCCGATCCCTCCGCCGATGAGGGTCCCTCCACTGATCGTGGGCCTCGCCAGTAAGTCCACCGGCGTCGTCGGTAAAGCCGGGATTAGTATGGAGATCATCTGCCGACTATCTCCCCCAGGGGATGTTTAAAATACCGAAGACTTGTGAGGCCAGCCCGTGACGCGGAAGAACCCAATGGCAGGCGAACTGCCCGAGATCTTCGCGCGGGTCGCGGGCCTGCTGCTCACGGCGCCAGCGGTTGACCAAGCTGTGGCCAACATAGCCCAAGCCGCTCATGAAAGCCTGGCCGGCAGCGTGGGCGCAGGGGCCACACTCTTCGACGACCAGGGCCGGCCAACGAGCACAGCTTCCACAAACAGCCTTGTGAAGCAGGCGGACCAGCTGCAGTACGACCTCGGGGAGGGGCCATGCCTCACAGCCTGGGCAAGCGCCCAAGCCGTCGTGGTGGATGATCTTCGCCGGGAGCACCGCTGGCAGGAGTGGGCCAGTGCCAGTGCCCCGCTCGGATTGCTGTCCTGTATCAGCGTCCCCCTCCTGCTGCCGGATGCCACGGGAAACGGAACCGCCGAGCCCATCGGCGCCCTGAAGGTCTACGCAGACCGCGCGCACGCCTTCGACCTGCACAGCCAGCAGGTCCTGGCACTCCTCGCCCAACCCGCAGCACTCATCCTGTCCAACATCCAGACCAGGGAACGGGCCGCGCAACTCAGCGAATCCCTGAAGGATGCACTGCACAGCCGGAGCCTCATCGACATGGCCAAGGGCGCCCTCATGGAACGGCTCCAGGTGAACGAAAGGGAAGCCATGCAGGCCATGATCAGCCGCGCCCGCACGGAAAACCTCCTGCTGAGCGAACTTGCAAAAGGGATCATTGCGCCCGCAATGGACCTCGACCCCCAGGCACCATGACCTCTGAGTCTGATGGCGAGGCCCAAAGAGACCGGACAGCCCAGGCCTTCCGGCAGTCCGACCTTGACGTCGATGAACTTTGGATGCACTACTTCAGCATTGGCGGCGACGCCGGGGCAATGGAAATTGACGCGTACCTCCACGGCTCATACATGCTCCGCCCCATCCAGCGTGACCTGCTTGACCATGCCATCTACGAACTGGACAACTCCGACCTGGACTGACCCGGGCAGGCAGGTCCCGGACGGACCCGGCTCAGCGGCGGCGTAAAGTCAGCGCGGCTGTGCGGGGTTGGTCGGAACCCCCTGAGACGGCGGGTTGATCGGCGGTCCCGACGTAGCCGGTGATACCTTCGAGCCGTGCTGGGTCTGACTTACTTCAGGAGTGTCCGGCGCAGACGTGGCGCTGGGCTCGGCGCCGCCTTTAAGGGCGTCCAGACGGCTTTCCAAAATTTGCACCACCGGCAGACGGTTGCCGTGGGCCCGTTCATAGCTCAACAACTGACCCACGCCTGCCTCATCCAAGCCTGAGATGCGGGACGGCAAGGTGCCGCTGGGAATGTGGTCGTAGTCGGCCAGCGGCAGGTCATCATGTTCGGGAATTTCGTTCACGGAAGCAACCTCCTAAGAAAAGACTATGAACCAACCTTCCCGGAAGGGATGATCAGCATGCTTATTATCTTGGCGCAGGAGCATCACGATATCCAGAGCCAGCACCGGATTTCTCCCGCCGGACTACTGTTCTGCGACCGTCTGCCGCTGTAGGGCGGCCACGCCCCGCCCGTGGAGCAGCCAGCCGGCAGCGATGAGGAGCAGGCTGAGGGCCAGGAATCCCAGGTCCCAGACGACTGGACCTCCCAGATCGTCACGGACGTGATGGATCTGGAGGAGCTGATGATCCACGAGGCCTTCCACCACGTTGAAGATCCCCCAGCCGGCCAGGACCAGGCCGAAATGAAAGCTCCAATTAGGTGCCAGCCGCCCCTGACGCCAGGCCCTGATGGTCACCACCGACGCCGCGAGGACCAGCAGCCACATGAGGAGGTGAAAGAACCCGTCCACGAGGGTGTTCACTTCCAGCCCCGCGACGGTGTCCACGGGGTGATCGTGCGTGTTGCTCACCATATGGTGCCACTGCAGGATCTGGTGCAGGACGATTCCGTCCACAAAGCCGCCGAGACCCAGGCCATAGAGAATCCCCGCGGCTTTCGACGGGGGAACCCCTGCCGCTCCCGTCATCTGTCCCTGACTGGCCATGGGGTGAACGCTACCGCTGTCCCCCGCCGGCCGCATCCCCGGGCCGAATGGGCTGCCGCCCCTGGCTCGCCTACTGTGCTCATCTACAGCCACCATGACGTCCGCGCCGTCAAGGAGGAAAACTGGGACCAGACCTCGCCATTCGATCCGGTCCTGCAGGACGGCAGGCTTTACGGCCGGGGAAGCTCGGACGGCAAAGGCCAGGTGATGGCCCACATTGGGGGATCCCTGCACACCTGAACGCTACGGGACGCAGCCCCCGGCGGTGAACCTCAAGTTTCTCGTCGAAGGGGAGGAAGAGGCCGGCTCCCCCGGCTTGCCGGACCTGCTCGAGGCCAACCGGTCGCGCCTGGACGCCGAGGCGGTGATCTTTTCCGACACGCTGCTGTGGCGGCGCGCCGATCATCCGGCGTTGTGCACCAGCATCCGCGGCATGCTCGGCGCAAGCATCGAGGTCTACGGTCCGTTCACCGACATCCACAGCGGCGCAGTGTCCGGCACTGCCCCCCAACCCCGCCCTCGAACTCAGCAGGCTGCTCGCGCGGCTGCACGACCAGCAGGGCAGAATCACCTTTCCCGGCTTCTACGACAACGTCGAAGAAATCTCCCCTCGCCGCCGGGCCGAACTGGCGGCTCTTCCCTTCGATCCCGAAGACTGGTTGGAACGCTCGCATACGCGCAGCATCGGCGGCGAGGAGGGCTACACCGTCCTCGAACGGCTCTGGGAGCGTCCGGCGCTTGAGGTGATTGCCCTGGCTGCCGGGGACCCTGTGGGGGTGAAACGTGCAGCCGTCCCCTCGATGGCGTCGGCCGAACTCAGCATCCGCACAGTTGCCGGCCAAAAGGTCAACGAGGTGGCTGAGCAGGTGCGGCGCTGGGTGGAGGCAACCATCAGCGAGGACTACGGCTATGCACTGTCCCTGGACACCGAAACAGCGCAGGAGTTTTACCGCACGCCGGAGGGCCCGTTCCTGAATGCCCTCTCAGCAGCAAAGGAGAGAGGCTTCGGGTCACCGGAGGTCGGCCGCATGGGGAACGCCGGAGGCGGACCTGCCGATCTTCTCTCCTCTGCTTTGAATGTCCCCGTGGTTTTCTTTGGAACGGGACTCGTGGAAGACAACTGGCACGACAGTGACGAGAGCGTCCGCGTGGACATCCTGAAAGCCGGGGCCGCCACATTGGCCTTCCTGTGGGAAGAACCGGGACGGCGCGGATAAATGCCCTGATCAGACCCTTACGGGAACTTGACGTCACCCACCGCACGGACTACACAATAAGTAGCCTTAGTAACTGGTCCTGCCCCTGCGAGGAGGAAATGCCATGAGTGATGAGCCGGGTAACCAGACGCCGGACACCCCCAATGTCAGCGAGACCGAGCTGCGGGAAATGAAGGTGGATGAGCTCCGCCAGGAGGCGAAGGACGAAAACATCAGCGGAACCTCCGGCATGCGCAAGGAGGAACTGGTGAAGGAAGTTGCCAACGCCCGTTCCCAAGGCGCAGGCAACAGCGACGGCGGCGCCGACTCCGACCCCGACGACCTGGGCGCCGGACCGGAAGGCGGCAAGATCCGGCACGGGGACGCCTCATCCAGCTCGCTGAAGTATTCGCAGGAGGTCACCTCCATCGAGGATGAACCCGAACGGGAAGGCCGCAGCCTCGCCACAACCCACCACGAGGTCATCAGGCAGTGGGCCGAAGAGCGCGGCGGAGTTCCGGCCACGGTTGAAGGTACGGAACACGGTGATCATCTGGGCGTGCTGCGCATAGATTTTGGCGGCGATGACAGCAACCTGCGTCATGTGAGCTGGGAGGAATGGTTCAAGACTTTTGACGGGCGCCATCTCAATTTCATCTATCAGGAACAGCGCACTGACGGAACGCAGTCCAACTTCTTCCGCCTAGAAAACCCGGAACGTGAAGACGCCTAGGGCCGGCAGGGGCCTGCGGTTTGGGCTCCTCGCCGTGCTCGCGCTCTCGGGAGCCGTACTCTCGGGATGCGCTCCTGAGGGAACGGAAGCCGGGGAAGCGGCTGAAGCGTTCCACCGGGACGTGGCCAGCTCTGACATGACGGCGGCGTGCTCGCTGCTCCAGTCCAAAACGCGGGAGGAGACGGCCCGCTCCAGCGATGCCGGCACCTGCGAGAGCCAACTGGAAAAGGCCAAAATCCCGGAACCGGGAAAACTGCTGAGCACCGAGCAGTTCGGCCGTGACGCCTTTGTGGAGTTCGAGCACGACGCCGTCTTCCTGGCCGCCTCCGACGCGGGCTGGAAAATAACGGGCGTGGGCTGCACCCCTAATGGGGAAGAAGCGCCGTACACCTGCGAAGTAGGAGGCAAATAGAATGCGCTGGAGCTTTGCCCTGTACCTCATCCTGATCTTCGGCGGACTGGCCTACATGGCCGCCGTCGGGCTTGTTCGGGGATAGGCGGGCCGTGAAAAAAGCACTCAGAAACAACGGCCTCAGCCTCTTCTTCGGCCTGATCTTCCTCCTGGCCCTGCTGGGCCAGGGCCTTACCGGCCACGCGCTTTTCAACGAGGAGCAACTGGCCTCCGGACTGGAGGAAATCAGCCTGGCACAGTACCTGACGTCGTCGAACTTCGCCGTCGACGTCTCGGAAAACTGGCAGTCCGAGTACCTGCAGTTCCTGCTGTACATCTACGCGACCATCTGGCTGCTCCAAAAGGGATCACCCGAATCCAAGGAGCTAGACCAGCCAGGCATCGAATCCGATGAGGAACAGCTGGTGGGTGAGCACAGCAACGCCAAGTCCCCGAAGTGGGCCCGGGCTACCGGCTGGCGCCAGACCTTGTACTCAAACTCGCTCGGCATGACGATGGGGCTGATTTTCATCCTGTCCTGGCTGGTGCAGTCAATCGCCGGGAACAGCAACTACAACCAGGAACAGATCCAGAACTTCCAGCAACCCGTCAGCTGGCCGGAGTACATCGTTTCGCCTGAGTTCTGGAACCGCACCCTGCAGAACTGGCAGTCCGAATTCCTGGCCGTCGGTTCCATGGTTGTCCTGTCGATCTACCTCCGCCAGCGCGGCTCACCGGAGTCCAAGCCCGTGGGCTCGGCGCACGACGACACGGGCACCACGGGCTAGCGCGGGGCGGCGGAGCTGCCGGCCCACAGGTGCCGGGACCCGCCGTCGAGTGTCACAGCCCGTCGACAGCCCAGCCTTCCTGGTAATCCGGATGGTCCTTGTAGACGGCGGCGAGGGACATCAGTACGTACTCGCTCGTGGCGCCGATGGCGGTGGCGACATCGGTGACCAGCGGCACGTTGCCCAGGATCTTCCGTTTGGCCGCGCATTCTGAAAGCACCCGTCCGGGATTGAACCAGCCGACGACGGGTCCCGCCGCTCCTTCCATTTCCAGTCCCTTCCGGGCATCCGCCTCGTCCTCGTCGATCCGCGCTTCCAGAAAATCGATCAGGTCGGCCATATGAAGTCCCTCGCATTCATCTTGTGTGGGTGGATGGTGTCCGTGGTCTGGACGTCAGTCGCATCGGAACGGTCTCAGGCGTTCTCCTTCGGGCGGTGCCGTCTCTGCGGGGCGAGCGGAACAACAACCACCGGCCGGGCCTGCCGGTGCGTGAGATGGACGGCCACCGAGCCGAGGAGCAGCTGTTCCAGCCGGGCGCCCACCCTGCCTTCACGCGTGCCCACCACAATGACCGAGGCATCTGCCGAATCGGCCAGCCGGGCCAGCGCCCGCGCGGGTTCCCCGACAAGGGTCAGAAGCGACCATCGGATCCCGGCCTTGCCGAGAACAGCCTGCAGGTGCTCTCTGAGATGGGCGCTGGTTTGCTCGACGTCGTCAACGGTTCCGTCCTGCCCCGTCGACTGGAGCAGGTCCTGGTCGTCCCGCTCGTTGCTGAGGTACGAGGTGATGTCCACATAGGCACAGATCAGCTTGACGTTCAGGGAGTAGGCCAGCCGGGCGGCGCTATGCACTACGGCGGGCGGCTGCCCGGGCACGACGCCGGCCACCACCGGGCCGGCAATCCGTTGCGGGACGAATTCGTCCTCCCGGTCCGGGAGCCCGGCCTTCTTCGCTGGCTCATTCATGAGTGCTGCCATTCCACGCTGTCCTTACGGCAGATCGGGGTGACTCTCATTTCCAGCCTACTAGGACGCACTGGCACCGGCGGGCAACCTGATGGAGGATGGGCGCATGGCGGAACGTGGAGGTCGCTCGCAGTTTGCTGTTGCCGGCTGGCTCTTCGGGTCCGTCAGTGTCGTCCTGGGCCTGGTCATCCACGCTGTGTCCGGGCATCCCGTGCCTGCGGTGCCCATCGTCGTCGCCACCGCCGCGCTGCTGAGCCTGGCCGGCGCGGTCGTCACCCGGATCGGTGTTCCGAACTGGGCGTTGCTGGTGCTGGCCGGGGCGGGACAGCAGACCATTCACTGGGCTTTCGCGCTCTTCTCCAATCCGTTGGCCACCACCCTCGACGGTCACGGACATGCGGCCGCCGTACAGTTCACCGGCCCCGGTCTGCTGCTGGCCGGCGTGCCAACCCAGCCGCTGCACGTGCTGCTGTACGCGCACGTTGCCGCGGCGCTGCTGACGTCCCTGCTGGTTCAGCGGCTGAAAACATCGGAGCCGAAGCGGTTCAACCCGGGGGCGGCGGCGTACGCGAGGTAGGGCAGGCCGAACGCGTCCTCGATGCTGGCCAGCAGGCTGTAGTGGTTGTATAGACGGTCTGAGGTGGTGCCTGCCCTGGCCAGCGGTGACAGCACCAGCGTCCCGATCAGTCCGCCCGCCGCTCCCCCGGGCAGTGCGGCATCCGCGCCTTCCTTTCCCTCCGCCTCGTCGAAGGTGATGACCAGCATCCCGTCCTGCTTGTACGCCGGGGACGCCAGAATCTCCGGAACATGCTTGCGGAGCCATACATCGGCCGAGACCAGGCCACCTTCCCGCCCGTCGACGCACGGGCTGTCGTGCCCGTCGTTGCACAGGTTCGGGCTGATATAGGACAGGTTCGGTGTGGTTGCCACGGTTTCGAGGTCGGCGGCGAGGTTGGAGAAGTCGACGTCGTTGGCCTGGCACTCGGGCGACGACGTGATCCCGGCGAAGTACACGAAGGGGTTGTGCCGGGTGGCGTACTGGTCGCCCTCCTGCGCTGCATGGTTCGAATCCCGAGTGCCAGGCTCCGGATGAAGGCACGGGGCGCCCATGTCCTCCATGTACCCCTTCCAAGTCTTCCCGGCCGCGCTCAGCTGGCCCGCAACCGTCTGTACAGATTCCGGGTACACGCAGCCGCTGCCCCGCGCCTGGCCTGGCGTCGTTGTGCCGCTTTCGTTGAACGCCTCGTAGACGGGGCAGTCGCCTTCGGTGGCGGGGTTTGGCCCCTGCCCCGAGATCTGGGCGATGTAGTTGGGAAGGGAGGCATGCCCGATTGCGTAGTACCGGCTCAGCAGCACGCCCTGCGGACGCAGGGTCCGGGTCAGGTACTCTGCGTCCGACTGGTCGTTCCAGACGTCCCGGAAGGACTTGTTCTCCAGGTTGATCACGAACACGTGTCCCGGCTTTTCCGCCGCTGTGGGCGAGGGCGACGGCGACGCTCCGGTTCCGCAGGCAGCAAGCCCCGTGAGGACCACAACCAGCGCAGCCGGGAGAAGCCCCCGGCCAGCCGGCCGGCGACGGTGCCACCCGTGCCGGTCCCACCTGTGCCGGTCCCACCTGTGAATCGGAGCAGCTCCCATTGGATCCTGCCTTCTGCCGCAACGACGTTTCGCGGTCCCCACTCCATGCTGGCACCAACAGCCCGGCAGCAGCATGAAGGAAAGCTGGGAGTTGTTTGGGAGGCGCACCATGCTCATCCGGAAAGCAGGGCGGCTCACATGTTAAGTTGAATCGGTGGGACAGACCTGTCCTGCACACCAGCCTGAGAGAGCCAATACGTGGAATCGCCTTCCCCAGTCCGAATCCTGACCGTCTGCACGGGCAACATCTGCCGTTCCCCTGTGGCGGAACGACTGCTCCAGGCTGGCCTCGACCAGGTGCTTCCCGGTGGCTTTGAGGTGCGCAGCGCCGGAACCCGTGCCTTGGTGGGCGATCCCGTCCAGCCGCTCTCCGCGGACATCATCCGCACCTTCGGCGGCACCGCGGAGGGCTTCGCGGCGCGCCAGCTGTCGGCCAAGATTTTGCGGAACGTGGACCTGGTCCTCACCATGACGTCCGGACACCGGGGCGAGGTGCTCCAGCTGGATGCCTCCCTGCTGAAGCGCACCTTCACCATCCGCGAGTTCGCCAGGATGCTCGATGTTCTGGAGGAGCGTGAAGGGCAGGCCCCTCAGCGCGTCGGCCCCAACGGTGAACGGCTCGCCGCCAACACGAAGCTCTGGCGCAAGCTTCCCGCCCGGGCCGCGTCGGTCCGGCACCTCGCGCTGGCCCCCGACGCCGCGGACAACGACGTCGTTGACCCCTACCGCCGCAGCGCCGATTACTACCGACAGATGGAAGACGAACTGGCCCCGGCGATCATCTCGGTCCTTCGTTTCGCCCGGCTGAACGCCCCCTCCTAAACCGGCCGGCCGCCGTCGTTCTCACGGGCGGCTTTTGGTGGTACGGTCCGATCATGAAATCCCGGAACAGTCCGGGAGCCGGGGGCAACGGCGACCCCGCTCCAGGCGCCAATGGCGGCGCCAAACCCAAGCGGCCCATACGCAACGCAGTCCTGGTAGGGCTGCTCGGGATTGCCCTGGTGGCCGGCGGCTTCCTGTTTAACCTGGCGCAGATCTGGAATACCCAGACTGCCAAGACGGAGATCAGCGCGGCCCCCGAGAGCCCCACGCAGACCGCAACCACTAAGCCCTCGCCCACCAAGAAGCCGGCGCCCAAACCGGTGAAGCCGCCACCGCCGCCCCCGCTGCCCATGAACATCCTGCTGATCGGCAGCGACCACCGCAAGGGCGACGCTCCGGCGCCGAATGGCCTGCCAAACCAGCGCGCGGACGTCCTCATGCTGGTGCATCTGGCGGCCGACGGGAAGCACGCCTACGGCATCTCGCTCATGCGCGACCTCTGGGTTCAGATCCCCGGGTACGGCGAAGCCAAGATCAACTCCTCGCTTGAGCAGGGCGGCATGCCGCTTGCCGTGAAGACCGTGGAGTCCCTGTTCGGGCAGAAAATCCAGCACGCCGTCATGATCGACTTCGAGGGTTTCAGGGGCATCACCGAGGCGCTCGGCGGCGTGGACGTCAACAATCCGGAGGCGTTCACGTCCACCCATGACACCCAGCAGCATTTTCCCGCCGGTGTGAACCGGCTTAAGGGCCAGCGCGCCCTCGAGTTCGTCCGCGAGCGCTACGCGTTTGTTGACGGCGACTACCGCCGGGTCGCGAACCAGCAGCTGTTCCTGCGCTCCACCCTGGCCAAGCTGCTCTCCGCCCGCACCCTGACCAACCCGGTGACGCTGTACAAGCTGGTCAACACGGCGTCGAAGTCCATCACCGTGGATAAGGGGCTGAACGCGACCGCGCTGGCCAGCCTCGTGTACAGCCTGCGGAATGTCCGGATGCAGGACGCAGTGTTCTTCACGCTGCCGACGGCGGGATTTGGGACCAGCACCGATGGACAGTCAATTATCCTGCCGGACTACGGCGCCGCCGCCGCTGTGGGCGCGGCTCTGGGGAAGGACCGGCTGGGGCAGTACGCCGCGACGCTGGGGAAGTGACCTGTTTCGTAAGTGACAAGCGTGATGACTGAAAGCGTGAGGGGTACCCAGTGAAACAGCTGATCTGGATCATCGCAGTTGTTGCAGTGCTGTTTTTCATCATGGGCGCAACCATCAGGGCGGTGGCCTTCCTGCTGTGGGTGGCGCCCGTCCTCCTGCTGGCAGCGGTGCTGGTGTTCTTCCTCAACCGCTCGGGCGGCAAACGCATCCCCTGACGCTTCCTCACATCCCGCAGGTTCTGGGCCAACGCTTCCTCACATCCCGTCGCCTCCAGCCGGACGCTTCCTCACATCCCGCAGATTCTGGCCCAACGCTTCCTCACACCCCGCCGCCTCCAGCCAAACGCTTCCTCACATCCCGCAGATTCTGGCCCAACGCTTCCTCACACCCCGCCGCCTCCAGCCAAACGCTTCCTCACATCCCGCAGATTCTGGCCCAACGCTTCCTCACATCCCGTCGCCTCCAGCCGGACGCTTCCTCGCATCCTGCAGCTTCTGGGCCAACGCTTCCTCACAGGTGCCAAAACAGCAGGTTTCCTTTTTGGCTGGAGGAATTGAGGAAGCGTCCGAAGCAAGGCGACGAAACCTGAGGAAGTGTCCCAAAGAAGGCGACGGGATTTGAGGGAGCGTGTGGAGTTCCGCGGCGGGTGGTTACTCTGCTGACATTGCGGGTACGGCACTAGTAACGTGGAAAATTCGCAGGCCTAGGCTGAACGGGAGTGCAATCGTGGGACAGAACGGAACCTCCGCTGAGGGAACGCATAAGGATGCCCCGGTGCCGGCTGCGTGGGCAGCCGGCGCCGTGGAACTCATCCTGATCCGGCACGGCGAGAGCCAGGGCAACGTGGCCGCCACCGATGCCACGGTTTCCGGTGCCGAGGTGATCGCGGTCCCGGCCCGTGATGCCGACGTCGAGCTTTCCTCCACAGGGCGGGAGCAGGTGACGGCACTGGGCCGCGCGCTGTCGGCCGTTCCCGAGGACCGGCGGCCCGACGTCGTCATCTCCTCCCCGTACATGCGCGCGTACCAGACGGCAGAGATCGCCGTCGAGACGGCGGGCTGGCCCGTCCCCGTCCGCTCGGACGAGCGTCTCCGCGACCGTGAGCTGGGCATCCTGGACATGCTGACCGCCTTTGGCGTGGAAACCCGGCTTCCGCAGGAGGCAGAACGACGGCGGTGGCTGGGCAAGTTCTATTACCGTCCGCCGGGCGGGGAATCGTGGGCGGACGTGGCGCTGCGGCTACGTTCCGTGATCGGGGAACTGAACGCGCTGGGCAGTGGCCACCGGGTAATGCTGGTGTGCCACGACGCCGTCGTCATGCTGTTCCGCTACATCCTTGAGGGCATGTCCGAACGGGAGCTCCTGGACGTCGCGGCCAGCACTCCGGTCCTGAACGCCTCGCTGACCCGCTATGTCCGGCCGGAGGGCGTGGGTCCGTGGACGCTGGAGAGCTTCAACGTGGCCGACCACCTTATGGAGCAGGGCGTCGAAGTGACCGAACACGCCGGGGACGCCAATGTCCACCCGCGCTGAGCCCGCCAACACTGCAGCCAAAGACTCCGCCAACACTGCCGCCACCCTGATCACGCCGACGCTCCTGCGCAGCTGGCCGCTGCCCTCCGCGGGGTCCGACAAGTACTCCCGCGGCGCGGTGCTGGTCGTCGGCGGCGGCCGGCGCACTCCGGGTGCCGCATTGCTCGCAGGTACGGCCGCACTTCGTGCCGGAGCTGGCCGGGTGACCCTGGCTGTGGCGGAGTCGGTGGCCGTCCAGCTGGCCGTGTCGCTGCCGGAGGCGGGAGTGATCGGCCTGCCGCAATCGGCAGGTGGTTCCGTGGGCGATGCCGGGCTCGAAAACCTGCTCGGGGACTTCGATGCTGCAGACGCCGTGCTGATCGGCCCCGGGCTGGACGACATCGGGCAGACCGAGGCGCTGCTCCGCGGGCTGCTGCGGCATGACTCCGCCAAGGATCCCGATCAGAATGCTGGTCCGACGGTGGTGCTCGATGCCTACGCCCTGGGTGCCCTCCCCCAGCTGGCTGAAGAGCTGGGCCCTTGGGCGGGCCGGCTGATTCTCACGCCGAACCCCGCCGAGGCCGCGATCTTGCTGGGCCGGGACACCGGGGACTTGGCGGCCGATGTCGTCGAACTCGCCGGGAAGTACCGCGCGGTGGTGAGCTGCCAAGGCATGATTGCCGGGCCACCCGCCGTCGGCTCTCCCGACGGCGGTTCTCCCGACGGCAGCTCATCCGCCGATGATTTCCCGGTGACCGGAGACCACTGGGAAATCACCACCGGCTACGGCGGGCTGGGGACTTCCGGCAGCGGCGACATTCTTGCCGGCGCCATCGCCGGGCTTCGGGCCCGCGGCACGAGCGACGCCCAGGCCGCCTGCTGGGGCACTCACCTGCACGCCGCGGCCGGCGACAGGCTCGCCAGCCGAGTGGGCAGCCTAGGCTACCTGGCGCGGGAACTGGCCGACGAACTGCCGCCCCTCATGATGGAACTGGGCACGTAAGCGAGGCTGGCTGGATCCGGTCTCGGGTTTCGACACGCTCAACCAGCGGCGGCAGGCTCAACCAGCGACGACACGCTGAACCAGCGGCTCACTTCAGCGACTTCAGGATGGACCGGAGCGACGCGGCGGCCTTCGTGGCTGCGGCCTGCGGCTGGGCCCGGCCCGCTGCAACGTCGCTGACGGCCTTGGCGATGGGCAACTCGGCCATCGCAGCGCCGGCCAGGTCGCCGTGGCCCTGGACAATGCCCCAGTGCTTCAGGTCGTTGGACCCCTGCAGCAGGGTGGAGAGAACGTCCTTGGCATAAACGCTGCCGAAGCGCTCCGACCTGCCGGCCGCCACGGGGATGGACATCCAGGCATCCGCATACTCGGCCGGGTTTGCGGTGCTGCCCGAACGCACAGGAACACCCTCCTCCGGGGCAATCGCGAGCCAGTCAACATAGCCGTCGGTCAGGAAGTACTCCACGAAGCGGCGGGCGGGTTCGGCGTCGGAATCAGCCGTCACCGTCCAGGAGAACACTTCTCCGAAGTGCGCCGGCTGTTGCCCGTCCGGCCCCTGGAGGCCGGCCACCACTCCGGTGTTCCGTGCCAGGAAGAGCGGGTCCTTGGCGCATTCGGGGCAGCTCGGCCGCGCGTCGGTCCGCGTGCCGGCCAGCTCATCTAACATGTTCGTCGGCCAGACGGCCATGGCGGCCTTGCCGGCGAAGTAGGCGGACCGCACCGTTTCAATGTCTTGTATGCCGGGCACGGAATAGTTCTTGAGCAGGTCGCGGTAGAACCCGAGCGCCGCCACGCACTGGGGGCTGTCGAACGTAATGCCGGCCTTGGCATCCACCATCTCGCAGCCGTTTCCCAGCGCAATGTTCTCAAACGACTGCTGGGTGAAGGCCTGGCCAGTCTTGTTGGCCGCGACAATGCCCGCCAGCTCCGGGGAATCCAGCTTCCTGGCCGCGGCAACGATGTCCGCGTACGTCCGGGGCGCCCTCAAACCTGCCTGGGCGAAGAGGTCCTTGCGGTAGTAGATCAGCTGATGCCAAGCGGAACCCGGAACGGCCAGCTGCTGGCCATTGTCACGCGTCAGTTCCAGCGCCCGTGCGGCCCACGTTTGCTCTCCGAGGCTTTGCACAATGGCTGCGTTGGTCTTGTAGTCGATGTGGCCGGCGGCTGCCATGGTCCGGACCTGCCCCAGCGACAGCGAAGCCATCACGTCCGGAAGGTCACCGGAGGCGGCCGATGACGTCAAGACTTGGTTGAAGCGGTGCGAAGGAACGGTCACCAGGTCAGCCTTCACTCCGGTGGCAGCGGTGAAAGCCTCGACGACGACGCGAAGCTTGGCCATGCGGTCCGGAATCGTCTCGGTAGTCCAGACGGTGATGTTGTGGTGATCGACGTCTGGGGCGGGTGCGGGTGGTTGGCCATTGCCCGGCGTGCAGGACACCAAAAGGGCCGCTGCCAAGGACACCGCCGCTAGAACGCTCGCCCTGACTTGGCCTCTGGTCCTATTCACTTGGCGCTCCTGCCACACGGTGTCCGCAGTACGGACGCACGCGGGGCGTCAAACCCCGCGTACAACTAGGAGACCTATGTGTCATAGCGTAACTAATTGGTGCCCGGCTGTCAGCAGGCCGCATTCACTGCAGGTCCGATCCGTCAGCAGGACCCGGCTTCTGCCGCGGATAAAGCCGCGGATAAACGGGCGCACATGAAGGGACGGCCTCCGCTCGTTGAGCCGGAGACCGTCCGCGAGAGGATCCCGGATGCTGCTGCCGTGCGCTATTTGGCGCGGTGGCGTGCTCCCGGGCTAACCGCCCCTTCTGGCAGCCAAATTGAAGCCCCGGGTCCTCCCGTTCACCGCCAACCACATCGGCTGGCTGTAGAAGTTTTATAGCACCGGCCCCGGCCCGCCACAAGGGCTCCGGCAGGTTTTTTTCCTCCCGGTTTCGGGCCGTCAGGGCAGGAAATCCAGCGTTTACGACGGCGGCTGGCCGGCTGTTCCGGCGGCGCCCGCGCCAGCTCGGGGTGCTATTGCCCGGCCCGGCAACCCGGGAGTATTTTAAGCGTGGGACTGAGCTCAAGCAGCAGGGCCGCCGATGCCCCCTATCCAGGAGCACGTCAATGACGACCATCTCCAACGCCCACCTTCCCGGCGAAGCGCAGCGCCCCTCCGGCGACCCCTTGTGGTGTTCCCAGTGCCAGACGGATGAATACCTGATCGTCGAATCGATCGAGGCCCTGCATCCACCTCGGGACGGCATGGTGGACGTCTCGTACACCTGCGTTGAATGCGACCAGTTCTATGCCCACCCGGCCGGAGTCCACGACGTGGCAGGCGTACTGAACCGGCATGGCCAGGTGATGGGCGTGCTGCAGTTCGGCGGCGAATACTTCCACTGCGGAACGCCGATGGCCTCGGTCAGCTCGGGAACCAGCAGCATCTACGGCACAGAGCTCGGCCGGCGCCGCACCATCCACGATGTGCACCTGCCCACCAGGCTGCTGCGGTGCTCCTGCGGGTTCCAGATGGAAGTACCGGACTGAACCAGTGCCGACCTGAACGAGGTCCCCGAGGTAGGCAGGAAGCGGCGGCAGCCCGCCGTCGTACGAGCACCAAAGGTGAGGAGAACGGCAATGGCGATCCTGGCACGCGACATCATGACCGGCGGGGCAGAGTGCATCGGCGTCAACGAAACCCTTGAGCAGGCGGCCAGGAAGATGAGGGATCTCGACGTCGGTTCCCTCCCGATCTGCGGCGAGGACAACCGGCTCAAGGGCATGCTCACGGACCGGGATATCGTGGTACGTTGCCTGGCCGACGGCGGCGACCCCAAGAGCACGAAGGCCGGCGACCTCGCCGAGGGAAAACCTGTGACCATCGGCGCCGACGACACCATCGAGGAAGCCATCAGGACCATGCAGCAGCACCAGGTGCGGAGGCTGCCAGTCATCGACGGCCACAACCTGATCGGGATGCTCAGCCAGGCCGACATCGCCCGGAACTACCCCGAGGACCGGGTGGGCGAACTGGTGGAATTCATCTCCTACTGAGCGTCTTTCCACTCAGCAGCCTCCGACTGGACGCCAGATTTCGCAGCACCAGAATCAGCAGGCTCGGGTTCGGCGGCCTCGGTGGGCGAGATCTGGGCGTCCGGATACGCCTGCTCCGGGCGGTCGCCGTAGTAGCGGGCAAGCCAGCGGCAAAGCCCGTCGAGGCCGGGAAACAGCACGCGTTCGGTGACGTTGGCCTGGTCCAGGTGGTTCCGGATGGCCCATTTCAGCTCAGCCGGAAACACCACCTTGCGGTAGAGCTCCGGGTGCTCCGCAAGCCAGTCCGCCAGCGAAGCCTCCGGATCCGTCATGATCGAGAACACGGCGGACTGGTTGACGATCCGGTCATCCAGCGACGGCGGTTCGAAGAACAGCGGGACGCCGCCGCCGTCGTCGGACCTGTATTCATCAAAGCCTTCCAGCGATTCCGCGGCAGCGGTAAGGATTTCGGTTGTGAACAGGCCGTGCCCCAGCGGCTCCACATGCGTGCGAAGCCCCGCTGGCAGCAGCTCGTGCGCCGCCACGTAGTCAACGCACCAGACCACGCCGGGGCGGCCGTAGCCCCGGGGATTGGAGGTGGCGAAGTGCAGTGCGACGTACGGGGAAAACGTCCAGTCGAGCAGCCGGGTGGGAAGTCCGTGATGCTGCGCGACGCTCAGCCAATTCCACAGTGAATCGCCGGGGGTGGCATTCCGGTGGGCGTACTTTTTGAAATTGCGCAGCAGGTGCTGCTCCAAGCCGCCGGCGGCTTCAGCCTGCAGCCTGGCAAGGCCGGTCTCCAGCGGGTAGTCATCCGAGGACAGGCCGCGGTAGGCAACGTTGATGCGGTACTTCGCCTCCGACGGCTGCCACTGGTCTTGGGTGAGCGCAAAGATCAGCTCCTGAAGATCTCCCACCCGGACTTCCTGTCCGATTCCCACGGGACCGCCTTTTGGACTGGTGCCAACAAGTTACAAAGAGTACTTATCTTGAGATACTAATCATGCTTACTATATTCATGCCAGCACTGGACAACCGCAGGAGAATTTATGCGCAGACTGCTTGCTACTTTCACCGCCGTACTTGCCCTTGCCGGTGCCGGGCTTTCGCTCACTGCGCCGTCTTATGCAGCGTCCGCGCCGGGTTCCGCGGCACTGTCCGCCGCCCCCGCGGACAGATCTGTGCAGGTTCAGGCGGGCACGTCCGATGCGGCCGGAACACCGGCGCCGACCGGAACGTCTTCCCCGTCTGCAACCCCGTCCGAGCCTCCTGCCAACCCAGGCACGGGAGAACCGGAAGAGTCGGAAACCAACCGCCTCGAATACGCCCCGTACGTTATCGCGGCGGTATTGATCATCACCCTCCTCATCGTTTTTATCTGGCGACGCCGCCGCGGGAATAAAACCGTGGTCTAAGGGCGCCAGAAACGGGCGTCCGTGATAAGGCACATCAAAGTCAATTCCCGTTTCACCCAATCCCAATTGAAGGAGTAGGAGCCATGACCACCATGGACAGCGCGGCCGGTGCAAGGTCCCGGCTGCAAAGGGCCGCACAAGTCGTTGGAGCAGTATTCGTGCTCGTCGGCATCCTGGGATTCATTCCCGGTATCACGACGAACTACGCGGCACTGGGAATGGCCGGTCCTGCCTCCGACGCCCTGCTTCTGGGCGTCTTCCAGGTATCGATCCTGCACAACATCGTCCACCTCCTCTTCGGCGTGGCCGGCCTGCTCATGGGACGGACGCCGGGACAGGCAAGGAGCTATCTGCTGTATGGCGGCGTCATCTACCTGGTGCTCTGGCTGTACGGCCTTTTGATTCCCCACGGGACCGCGGCGAACTTCGTGCCCATCAACACGGCTGACAACTGGCTGCACTTCCTGCTGGGTGTTGGCATGATCGGGCTCGCCCTGCTGCTGTCCCGCGACACCAGGAGGCTCCACGGTCCCGCCACCGGCCATTAACCAGTAAACCTTTTGCGGGGGTGCCGCAGGCGCTATCCTGATGCCGTCGGTTCTGTGAACCGCTCACGGTCCGGCCGGCACCCTCGCCCCAAACGGGGCGTCGAAGCGCGATGCCGGGGAGTGGCAGACGATGACCGCATATCAGCAACCAACAAGCACCACCACTGAGGCCCTCAGAGTGGTGCCCCGCCGCAAGGGCAACATGGTGGTCAAGTGGATTACCTCCACCGACCACAAGACGATCGGCTACATGTACCTGATCGCGTCGTTCGTGTTCTTCTGCCTCGGCGGCGTGATGGCCCTGCTCATCCGCGCCGAGCTTTTCGAGCCCGGCATGCAGGTTGTGGTCACCAAAGAGCAGTACAACCAACTGTTCACCATGCACGGCACGGTCATGCTGCTCATGTTCGCCACACCGCTGTTCGCCGGGTTCACCAACGTGATCATGCCCTTGCAGATCGGGGCACCGGACGTGGCGTTCCCCCGGCTGAACGCGCTGGCCTTCTGGTTCTTCCTGTTCGGCTCCACGATTGCGGTGTCCGGTTTCATCACCCCGCAGGGGTCCGCCTCCTTCGGATGGACGGCGTACGCACCCCTTAACAACACCACGTTTACACCGGGCATCGGCGGTGACCTATGGGTCTTTGGCCTGGCCCTGTCCGGCTTCGGCACCATCCTGGGTGCGGTCAACTTCATCACCACCATCGTCTGCATGCGGGCTCCCGGCATGACCATGTGGCGCATGCCGATCTTCACCTGGAACACGTTCATCACCTCGGTTCTGGTGCTGATGGCATTCCCGCCGCTGGCCGCCGCGCTGTTCGGCGTCGGCGCGGACCGCCGCTTCGGCGCCCACATCTACGACCCGGAGAACGGCGGGGCACTGCTCTGGCAGCACCTGTTCTGGTTCTTCGGGCACCCCGAGGTGTACATCATCGCGCTGCCGTTCTTCGGCATCGTGTCCGAAATCTTCCCCGTCTTCAGCCGCAAACCGATCTTCGGCTACAAGGGCCTGGTCTACGCGACCATCGCGATCGCGGCCCTGTCAGCCACGGTCTGGGCGCACCACATGTACGTCACCGGCTCCGTGCTGCTGCCATTCTTCGCGCTAATGACCATGTTCATCGCGGTCCCCACCGGCGTGAAGTTCTTCAACTGGATCGGCACCATGTGGGGTGGCTCGCTGACCTTTGAGACCCCGATGCTGTGGGCCATCGGCTTCCTCATCACGTTCCTCTTCGGTGGGCTGACCGGCATCATCCTGGCCTCCCCGCCGCTGGACTTCCACGTCTCCGACTCCTACTTCGTGGTGGCCCACTTCCACTACGTGGTGTTCGGCACCGTGGTGTTCGCGATGTTCGCCGGCTTCTACTTCTGGTGGCCAAAGTGGACGGGCAAGATGCTCAACGAACGCCTCGGCAAGATCCACTTCTGGATGCTGCTCGTGGGCTTCCACGCCACGTTCCTCATCCAGCATTGGCTCGGCGTTGAAGGCATGCCCCGCCGCTACGCCGACTACATGCCGCAGGACAACTTCACGGCGATGAACCAGTTCTCCACGGTTGGCTCGTTCCTGCTGGGGGCGTCAATGATTCCGTTCTTCTGGAACGTCTTCATCACGGCCCGCAGCACGGAAAAGGTGGAAGTCGACGATCCGTGGGGCTTCGGCGCTTCGCTGGAATGGGCCACGTCCTGCCCGCCGCCCCGGCACAATTTCACCTCGCTGCCGCGCATCCGCTCCGAGCGTCCGGCCCTGGACCTTCACCATCCCGAGTTGCGCGTCCGCGAACATGACCCCGTGCACACGCCGGTCGCCGACGTTCTGGGCGCGGCGGACATCGGCGAGCGCGACGTGCGTGATCCGAACCCCGACCGCTAACAGGCGCTTTTCTGACGGCCGGTCCCCCGGAGGCTTCTCCGGTACGCACTGAGGCCCCGGACTCCATTGGGAGTCCGGGGCCTCAGTGCGTAGTCAGTTTCTAACTGCTAACCAGCGGCCGCCTCAAGCAGCCGAGGCGACCGCGTAGCGGCTGGATCCGGCGCCCATTGCGCGGTCTGCCGGGGCCAGGACACGGACGTTGCATTCGGACTGCTGCGGATCGATGGACCGTGGAAGGTGGTGCGTTTTGGAGCATTCCCGCAGCTGTTCAAGGGCGACGGGTTCGACACGGGCGTGGCTGACATCCACGACGAGCCGCAGGCCCTCACGGAGGTGGTTGGCCCGCTTCATAACGACGTAAAGAGCTTGGATGCTTTGGGCGGTTACATGTCCCTGGGCGGCGACCTGGGCCTCGCCGCAGTCGAGGTCCACGCGGACCAGTACCTTGAGCTTCTGGTTCAAAACTTCTCCCCTCATGCGCGGCCGCGACGCTGCGACCGGATATAACCCTAGCCTGCATGTGACCCAGGTAACAGGAAAATTCCAAATGTTGCAGAAATGGGACTTTCCGCGCTGGTTGGGCTGGCGGAAGACACGGCAACGGTCCCCGGACAGGCGAATGGTCCGGGAACGCCTGGATTCCAGCGTCCCCGGACCATTTGTCCTTGGGTGTTCGACGACGGCGGTCGCCCGCGTGCTCCGCTCAGCTGCGGGTCGGGTCCGGACGCAGCGGCGCAGGGCCGGGGTCGGGCACCGGAAGCGGGCCGGGAGGCTCCGGTGCGGGGACGGGGTTGGGCGGTGCGGGACGGGACGGGTCCGGCCGCATGGGATCAGGCCCGGGCTCCGGCGGGAACGGCTCTGGTTCGTGCACTGGCGGGATGGTCATGGTTTCCCCCTCGAAGGCTCGTGTGGGTTCCTTATTGCTGACGCGAGTTCAGGATACGCCCGGCGCCGGAGCGGGGACAGGGCCCCGGCGGGCGTGAGGGGGCGCCAAGAGCCAGCCTCTCCCCCGGTAGCGAACGGCCGCCCAAATGTCGGGGCGGCTCTATATATTGAGGGAATGACCCACACTCCGCTGCAGCAACCCGCAAGCTCCTCCGCCGTTGCCACGTCCCGGCCGCCCGTCGCCAGGAGGGTACCCACCGAGCGCACGCACCACGGGGATACTTTCGTGGACCAGTACGAGTGGCTGCGGGACAAGGAGTCCGCGGAGGTCGTGGCGCACCTGAAGGCGGAGAACGCCTACCAGGAGGCCATCACGGCACATCAGGAACCGCTGCGCGAGGCCATCTTCCAGGAGATCAAGGGCCGCACCAAGGAGACAGACCTGTCCGTTCCAAACCGCAAGGATGGCTGGTGGTACTTCAGCCGGTCCGTCGAGGGCAAGGAGTACGGCATCCAGTGCCGCGTCCGCGCCCAGAACACGGGCAACCCGGTGGCGGACTGGACTCCCCCGGCGGTGGAGGCCGGCGTCGAAATCCCCGGCGAGGAGGTCCTGCTGGACGGCAATGTCGAGGCCGAAGGCAAGCCGTTCTTCTCGGTGGGCGGCACGGCCGTCACGATCGACGGAAACCTTTACGCCTACGCGGTGGACAACGCGGGCGACGAGCGGTTCACCCTGCGGATCAAGGACCTGCGGACCGGCGAACTGCTGCCGGACGTCATCGAGAATGTCTTCTACGGAGTCTCGTTCTCCCCGGACGGCACCCGCATCTTCTACACCGTGGTGGATGACTCCTGGCGCCCGTACCAGGTCAAATCCCACGTCCTGGGCACCCCCGTCACCGACGATGAGGTGATTTACCAGGAGGACGACGCCGCCATGTGGCTGGGCTTTGAGCTCTCCTCGGACCGGCGCCACCTGGTGCTCGGCATCGGCTGCTCCGAGTACAGCGAAACGCGCCTGCTGCGCTTTGACGATCCCGACGGCGGACTGTCCACCGTCATTTCCCGCAACGAACGCGTGCTTTACGAGGCCGAGCCGTTCCTGTTGGAGGGCCCGGACGGGCAGAAAACTGAACGCATCCTCATCACCCACAACCGCAACGCCGTGAACTCGATGGTCTCGCTGGTGGACCCGGCCGAGCTGTCCAAGCCGCTGGCCGAGCAGCACTGGACCACCGTCGTCGAGCATTCCGACGACGTCCGGGTCAACGGGGCGGGGGTCACCGCCACCCACCTCGTGGTCTCGATCCGGAAGGACACCATCGAGCGCGTCCAGGTGATGTCGCTGGCCGGGCTCGGAACCGCCGCCCAGCAGGCTCCGGTGGAACCTGCGTTTGACGAGGAGCTGTATACCGCGGGGGTGGGCGGGTCCGACTACGAGGCCCCCGTGATCAGGCTGGGCTACACGTCCTACTTCACGCCGTCACGCATTTACGACTTCGTCCTGCCCACCCCGGAGCAGCCGGCCGGCGAGCTGCTGCTGCGCAAGGAAAGCCCCGTGCTGGGCGGCTACGATCCGGCTGACTACGTGGCCACGCGCGAATGGGCCGAGGCCGCCGACGGCACCCGGATCCCCCTCTCGGTACTGAGGCACGCGGCCGTCAAGCAGGACTCGACGGCGGCCGGCCTGGTCTACGGCTACGGTTCGTATGAGCTGAGCATGGACCCGGGCTTCGGCATCGCCCGGCTTTCGCTGCTGGACCGCGGGGTTGTGTTCGTCATCGCCCACATCCGCGGCGGCGGTGAACTCGGCCGGCACTGGTACGAGGACGGCAAGAAGCTCAGCAAGAAAAACACGTTCACCGACTTCATCGCTGCCACGGACTGGCTGGCGCAGTCCGGCTGGGTGGCACCGGACCGGATCGCTGCGCTGGGCGGTTCCGCTGGCGGGCTACTCATGGGTGCCGTGGCCAACCTCGCCCCGGAGAAGTACGCCGCCGTGGTGGCGCAGGTTCCGTTCGTGGATCCCCTCACCAGCATCCTGGACCCGGAGCTGCCGCTGTCGGCCCTCGAATGGGAGGAATGGGGCAATCCCATCACCGATCCCGCCGTGTACCAGTACATGAAGTCGTACACCCCGTACGAGAACGTCCGGGAGGTGGCCTATCCCAAGATCGCTGCGGTCACGTCCTTCAACGACACCCGGGTGCTCTACGTGGAGCCGGCCAAGTGGGTGCAGGAACTTCGTAATAAGACCACGGGCACCGAGCCGATCCTCATGAAAATCGAGATGGACGGCGGCCACGGTGGCGCCTCCGGCCGCTATGTGCAGTGGCGCGAACGGGCCTGGGACTACGGTTTCATCGCGGATTCCCTCGGGGCCACGGAGCTGCTGCCCGGCGCCGGGCTTAAGTAAGCCGCCGGGGCTCACGCAGGGCTCCGGGCGTAAGTAAGCCGCCGGGGCTCACGCAGGGCCCCGGGCTCACGTACGGCCCTCGAACTCGTTTCTTTGGTGCTCGCGCCTGCGACGCGCCACCGTTTAGCCAAAAATGGCCGCCTACACCCCTCGCCAGGCGGCCATTTTTGGCGATTTGGCGCAAGCTGATGGACCACGACGGCGCTCCGCAACGGCCTCCTCGCATGGCGGAAGGGTAGGCAGGAATTCCGCTCTATCCGAAGCCCGGTGTTTCCAGAAAATAGTAATCCTGCTTACTATTGACGCGCATACGGGCTCGGTGCACCTGTCCGCTGGGGGCGGGGAACCCGACGCCGGAACTGGAGCATAGCGTGAGCAAGGAACAGGGATTGACCCCGCTTTCCGACGACGAACTGAATGCGCAGGCGGGCACTGCCCTGCCCGACAAGGAAGTTGCGTCCGTACTCGACCTCAACGCCGACCTCGATCTGGGCATCAGCGCAGCTGCGCCGATCGACCTCGCCGTGGCGGCCAACGCCAACGTCGCAGCCCCCATCGACGCCGCGGCCTCAGCGAACGTCCTGTCCTTCGGTTCAGAGTCGCAGGCCCTCGCTGACCAGGGCGTCATCATCGACCAGGGAATCACCGCCGACGCCACGGCAGACTCCGTCCAGGACAGCACCATCACCCAGGGGTCCGGCGCAGAGGGCGGGACTGCAGATGCCGACGGGACTTCGGATGCCGCGGGCACGGGTGCCGCCGCAACTGGCACCGGGGCAGCCGGCCCAGGCACCGCCGACGCTGCTGCCCTTCCCGACGGGACCATTCCGGAGGAGGCAGGTGTAGGCGCCCTTCCCGTGGATCCGTCCGCTGCCCTCGACGGGGACCTCCTCAACGTCAACGTGGACCTCGCGGCCGACGCCGACATCGCCGCCCCGATCAACGGCGCCGTGGCCGCGAACGCCAATGTCGCAGCGCCCGTCGACGCCGCAGTGGCAGCCAACATCGGCTCGATCGACAGCGACGCCTTCGCCGTGGCCCAGCAGGACGCCATCATCACCCAGGATATCGACGGCGAGGCCACCGCATCGGCAGATCAGCAATCCGATCTGCAGCAGTAGTTCCTGAATGAGCGCCAAACACAGCGGGCCGTCCGGCAGGGGCGGCCCGCCGGTCTCCCCTTCACCCACACCCGATCCGAATCCCGCAACCGGCCCGATTCCAGCACCCGGCCCGATTCCAGCACCCGGTCCGGCGGCGGCTTCAGCACCCGGTCCGGCGGCGGCTTCCGCACCGGGCGGCCCGGCCGCCTCCTGCACAACCCCGGCGGGAGTCTCGACGGCGGCGGGTTCGTCCCCCGCCCAAGGCGCGCGAACCGCCGTCGTAATGAGCCCTGGGACCAATCACGGCGGCGAGGTGCCGGCGCGGGCGGAGGGAATCCAACTCATTGGCGAGGCCAAGGGATCCGGCTACCGGGAGGCCCCCTCGCTGGTCCGCCGTGCGGACGGCCAGACCATCCAGCTCACGCGGCTGCTTTTTCAGGTCCTTGACGCCATCGATGGTGTGCGGGATCTCGATGAGATCGCCGAGGTGGCGAGCACGCGGTCCGGCCGGCTCATCAGCGAGGACAACGTCAGGACACTGATCGAGGGCCAACTGCTGCCGCTCGGCCTGCTGCGGCGGGCGGACGGGTCGCAGCCGGAGGTCCGCAGGGCGAATCCGCTGCTGGGCATGCGGTTCCGATACACCGTCACGGACCCCGCGCGCACCCGAAAGCTGACGGCGCCATTCGCTGTGCTGTTCAATCCACTGATCGTGGCAGTTGTCGCCGGGGGATTCCTGGCCTCGTGCTGGTGGGTTTTGATGGTTAAGGGCCTGGCGTCCGCCACGCATGACGCCTTCGCGAACCCGTGGCTGCTCCTGTTGATTTTCGCCGTGACGGTCCTGTCGGCCGGCTTCCACGAATTCGGCCACGCGGCGGCCGCACGCCGGGGCGGCGCCACTCCGGGCGCGATGGGTGCCGGGCTCTACCTCGTCTGGCCCGCCTTCTACACGGACGTCACCGATTCCTACCGGCTGGGGCGCGGCGGCAGGCTTCGCACGGATGTCGGCGGGCTGTACTTCAACGCCATGGTTGCCGTCGCGACCATGGGTCTCTGGTGGGCCACGGGTTTCGATGCGCTGCTCCTGGTGGTGCTCACGCAGATCCTGCAAATGGTGCGCCAGTTGCTGCCCCTGGTCCGCTTCGACGGTTACCACATCCTTGCCGATGCCACGGGCGTACCGGACCTGTTCCAGCGGATCCGTCCCACGCTGCTCGGGCTCCTGCCATGGCGATGGGGCAAACCCGAACCCGAGGCGCAGGCCCTCAAGCCGTGGGCGCGGACCGTCATCACGGTGTGGGTCCTGGTCACTGTACCCATGCTGCTGGTCAGCCTGGCGCTGATGGTCGTCTCCTTTCCGCGGCTCCTGGGCACCGCGTGGGCGAGCCTGCAGCATCAGCAGGCCCTGCTGTCCGGCAGCCTCGCGGATGGGAACTTTGCCGACGCTGCTGTGCGGTTCCTGGCTATTGCCGCCGTCGTCCTTCCTGTGGTTGGCGTGGTGTACATGCTGCTCCGGCTGGCGCGGCAGCTCCTCACCGGGCTCTGGGCCAAGACCCGGGGCAAGCCGCTGCAGCGCGCCACCGCGATGGCAGCGGCCGGTGCGGTCGTTGCCGGGCTGGCGTGGGCCTGGTGGCCGGTGCCTGGCAACTACCGCCCGGTGCAGCCCTACGAACGCGGGACACTCCTCGATGCCACGGCCGCCGTCTATCCCGCCCTGGCTGCCCCAGACGGAGCCCTTCAGGAAGGCCGGACTGGTCAGACGGTGGCGCTGTGGCCGGAGGGCACGGCACTACCCACCCGGGAGCAGCCGCAGCTCAGCATGGTCCTCGTGCCGAGGCAGGCCGCGGAACCGGCTTCCGCGCCCGGCGACCCTGGGCCGGACGAGGGCGCGGGTAAAGCAGCCGGCGGCGCCGCGCCGCCGTCGTGGGTCTTTCCTTTCGACAAGCCCCCGGCCCCGGAGAAGGACGGTAACCAGGCACTAGCGGTGAACACGACCGACGGATCCGTCACTTACGATGTCGCGTTCGCTCTGGTGTGGGCAGAGGAGGGACCGGTGGACACCCGCAATGAGGCCTACGCATTCGCCAGCTGCGCGGACTGCGCGGCGGTGGCCGTCGGGTTCCAGGTGGTTCTCATCGTTGGTCAGGCGGATGTGGTGGTGCCGGAGAACCTCTCCGCCGCCGCGAACTACAACTGCGTCCGGTGCTTGACATACGCACTGGCCAGCCAGCTGGTGCTCACGCTGGACGGACCGCTCAGCGCGGATGGCATGGCCCGGCTCTATGCGCTGTGGCAGGAGATCGCCGAGTTCGGACGCACCTTGCAGGGTGTTCCCCTGTCCGAGATCGAGGGTCGGTTGAGCGCCTACAAGGCACAGCTCATCGAGATCATCCGGACCGACCCCAGCGCCAAACCCCTGGCCGGCACCAGTACGCCGTCGCCGGGCTCCACACCATCGACCGGGGCCAGTGACGGGGCTGACACGGACCCGGGATCCGAGTCAGGTGAGCCGTTACCGGACGAGCCGACGCCGGGTGGGCCGTCACCGGAGGTGCCATCTCCCGGAACGACGGCGAACCCCGCGGTTCCCACGCCCGGAACGGGAACGACGTCGGTCCCCGCCACTCCTGCGCCTGCCAGCACTGGCGCGGCACCGGCACCAGCAACTACGGCTCCCGGCGCCGCAGCGGCTGGGTCACCGGCCCAGGAGCCGGCAGCACCGTAGGCGGCACCCCGTAGGCAACTACGTTCAAGGCCCTGCCTCATCGTTTCGCCCAAAATGACCGCCTACGACCCGCCCGAGCGGCCCTTTATGGCGAAAACGAGGGCGAGGGGCAGGGCCGGGCGGCCATTTTTGGCGAAACGGCGAGCTGAGGCGCGGACCGGGCTGAACGGTGACGTGTCCCAGGCAACATATATTTGAAGGATGCTCTCGGCGCTCAAGAAATACCTGCTGCTCCCCAAACTGGTGAAGCTGGCCTCCAACGCGCCGAAGGACCCCGGGGTCGCGTGGGACCAGTTCTGGGGCAGGGTCGGGGCCACCGGCGCCCGCGGCGACGTGCTGTGGGATTCGGGCAGCGACCACGAGCTGCAGGCGTATCTGGAGCATCTGACGCGGCAGTTGGACCCCAGCCTTCCCATCGTCGATGTCGGGTGCGGCAACGGCGTCTTCAGCCGCGCGCTTGCCGCCTACTTTCCGCATGTCCTGGGGGTGGATGTGTCAGCCAACGCCATCGGACGTGCTGCCGCCGAATCCGAAGGGCTGGAGCGGGTCTCCTACGTCGCGGTTGACATGACAGCCCCAGCGGGCCACCGTGCCGTGACGGACGCCCTGGCCGCAGCCGGGTTCCCCGGTGAAGCCAACATTTTCATCCGGGGCGTCCTGCACGTGCTGAAGAAACCTGCCCAGGCGGCCCTGGCCGGGCAACTGCACCCGCTTGTGGGCAAGCGTGGCCGTGTCTTCCTGGCCGAGACCGACTTCCGCGGAAATCCCGTCCAGTACGTCAGCCACCTCGGAGCCACCCTGCACTCCATCCCCGGGCCGCTCGAAAGGGCCATCCGCGGACTGCCCATGCCCGGCCGCTTCGGCACCGTACAGCGCAGGAGGGCTTTCCCCG
This sequence comes from Arthrobacter globiformis, assembly GCF_030817195.1. NCBI lineage: Bacteria > Bacillati > Actinomycetota > Actinomycetes > Micrococcales > Micrococcaceae > Arthrobacter > Arthrobacter globiformis. The sequence continues at coordinate 4,526,155 of NZ_JAUSYZ010000001.1, forward strand.
AGGCGAGCTGGGATGTGGTGGAGGACGGCCCGGTCACGTTAGAAACCCGCCCCCTGAAATCCCCAGACCGGCCCGAACAGATCCCGGGCTATTTCGCGGTGCTCCAGGCCCGCTGAACCGGACAGGCCCGCTGAACCGGAAAGTCTGAACCGGAAAGGCCCGCTGAAGACTATGGGACCTTCAGCCAGGACTCGGCCTCGGCTCTGTCCGTGAAAAACCTCGTGGGGCACGGGAGCCTGTTGATGCCCAGGATGAAGTTGGCAATCACGCGGTCCACCGGCGACGCACCGAGCAGCGCAATCCGTGAGGCCTGGCAGGGACGGCCGAACACGGCACGGGCTCCGCGGGTCACATCGGCGGTGGTGGCCATGTCCACGAGCATGGGGTGACGGCTGTCGCCGCAGAGCGCGTTGACCTGCGCCATGGCGGCCTCAGCGTCCGCTTCAGTGATGCTGGCGCCCCTGGCCCAGGTCAGCCGCAGCAGGCCTTCGGTATCCAATTCCAGGTTGAACAGCGTGTTCCGTCCGGTGCTGTTGGAATTCAAATCAAACCTCCGCGGTGGCTAATGTGGACAAGTATCACGGTACATCCCTCCGGGGCGCTGCCACCGGGGCGCCTACTGATAATGTGAGTCCAAATTCACGGTAGCCTCAAAAAAGGCACTCGCAACACAGGGGGCACATGGTCCAGGCACCGGCGGAGTTCCCCTCCGCACCTCACGAGGCAGTGGTCGCGCTCACCGATGAGGCCCGTCTGGACGCCGTGGCGTCTGTCCTCACCGGCGCGGGTTTCAGCGTCCGGAAGGCGTCCGACGCCGGATCCCTCGCCGGGGAGCTGGAAGGCAACCGTGCCGCCGTCGTACTTCTGGATGCAGAGCTGACGGGCGGCTACCGGTGGGAAGGCACGCCAGTGCTGCTCCTGGTTGACCTCGCAGGTGACTTCGACCTTGCCCGGCTTGAGCCCTGGGGCATCGCCGATTACATCTCCCGCGACGCGGCGCCCCGGGAGCTGACCCACCGGGTGGAGACCCTAATAGGACGGGCGCGGGAACGCCGCCGCATCCGGGCCGAAGCCGAATTCCTGCGCGAAAGCCTCCGCAACGTCTCCGCCGCCATCCGCGGCACCAACATCCCCCAGCACATGGCCGGCCACCTGGTCCGCGGATTCGGTGAATCCCTGGGCGTGGACCACGTCTGGTTCACCACCTTCCAGGATTCGCGCGTGCCCCGGATCAGTGCCCAGTGGTCCCTGCCCGGCCATGCCAAGCTGCCGGACACCCTTGGTGCGTTCGAGGACGAGGCCAGGGAGCAGACCACCTCGCTGTGGTCGGCCGCCGAGGCTCTGGCGGTTCCGGATCACCAGGCGGACCAGTCCGCCGCCCTGGCCGAGGATTTGCGGGAATGGTCCGGTTTGGGCTCCGTGCGAGCCTCGGTTGCGTTGCCGGTAGGAGAAGGCGAATCGGCCCTGGGGATCATCTGGATCGCCCAGCTGGAGAAGCCGCGCGACTGGACTAGGGCCGAGATCGCCCTCATCCAGCACGTGGCCGGCAACCTCGCGCACAGCCTCATCCAGGGCCACCTGATCAGCGCGCAACTGCAGGTGCTGCAGCAGTTGCGGGAACTGGACAAGGCCAAAACGGACTTCCTCGCCACGGTCAACCACGAGCTCCGCACGCCGCTCACCTCCATTACGGCCTACCTCGACATGATCCGCGACGGGGCGGGCGGCCCCGTTCCGCCGGGCATCCTGTCCATGATGGACGTCATCTCGCGGAACTCCGACCGCCTCCGCAGGCTGATCGAGGACATGCTCACTGTCTCCCAGCAGGACTCCGGCAACCTGAACCTCAAGCAGGTAGAGCTTGGCCAGGTCCTGCGGATCGTCGTGGCCGCACTGCGCCCGCTCGCCGATTCGCGGAACGTCACCATCACGGGCGCCGACGCGCATGAGGACGTGAAGGTCCAGGCCGACGAGGCCCAGCTGGAGCAGGTTTTCACCAACATCGTGGCCAACGCCATCAAGTTCACCCCGAAGGGCGGCCGGATCAGCATCAGCTTCATGACCACCGCTTCCGAGGCCGGCAGCCCGTGCGCCGTCGTCGATGTCATGGACACCGGCGTCGGAATTCCGGAGCAGGAAATCGCCCAGGTGTTCACCCGCTTCTACCGGGCATCCAATGCCTCATCCGCGGCTATCCCGGGAAGCGGACTGGGCCTGGCGATTGCCCACGACATCGTCCGCCGCCACGGCGGTTCACTGGACCTGTCCTCCGTGCTGGGCGAGGGGACCACCGTCTCGGTGCACCTCCCGGTCGACGGCCCCCAAACCGAGGAACCGGACGACGACGGCGCCGACGGCGACGAAGCGGCCGGCACACCCCAAACCGACTGACCGGCGCCGCCCATCTCAACCCAAACGAAAACCGCCCCGGACCAGGTCCGGGGCGGTTTTCGTAACTCTGAATGACTTCTGCCAACCTTAGTTGGGCCACCAGCCGATGGTGGCGTAATTGACTTCGCTCGTGGAAGTTGAGGACGTGGTGGTGTCCTTGTCCTTCGGGGCCGCGTTTGCAGGAGCAGCGAAACCTGCCACTGCAAGGATGCCGGTCATAACAAGTGTTGCGGCAAGTTTCTTCATCCGCTGTCCCTTTCGTCGTTTATAGCCGTGAACCGTATTACACATTACGGGCCACAGTATACGGTCACTGGATCAAGGTTTGGTCAAGTCATTTCCTGTCAATTCCACAGGTTTTGCCATGTTTCTCCGCAGCGACTTGCAATTGCCGTAACAAGCGGAGTTCAGTCCTCCTGCGAGGCCGACCGCGCGCAGGATTATGGATAATTGGGAGCATGCCTATGCAGCGCGATTTGTCACCGTTCGTGATCGCGGAGTTGGCTGCGCGCGAAAGCTGGAAGCGGCGGGACTATGCCGCAGGATACGCCGAGGCCGGGCACGCCGCCGAGCTGGCCCAGGAGGCCGGGGACGAGCTGCGCTGGTGGAAGATGATCCTGCTGCAGGCCGAATGCCTGCGGGACCAGGGATCCATCCAGGAGTGCCAGCAACTCGCCGTCGAATTGGCTGCCCATCCCGTTGCGAATTCAGCCCCAGACTTGGGCGCCCGGGCGGCAATTCTGCTGGCACATTCACTCCAGGGCCTGGGCCGGCTCCCCGAGGCGGTGGATGCCGCTACCACCGCCGCCCGGTTGGTGGCCGGAGACTTCGAAAACGTCTACCTGCACATCCAGGCCCAGCAGGCCCTCATTGCCGCCCTCGCGGAAAGCGGCCGGCAGGAGGACGCCTGGCAGGAGTGCCTGGACCTGGAGTCGCTGCTGACTGACCACGTGGACGAGGACACGGCAGGCAAGGCCTACTGGGTGATCGGCAACGTGGCATTCCTCAGCAACCGGGTCAATGAAGGCAGCCACTACCACGACCTCGCCGCGGGCAAACTCTCCCCCTCGCAGGACGTCGACCTGTGGGCGCGCTTCAACCGCGCCTCCGCGGAAATGCGCCTCCAGGCCAAACTGGGTGACGCCGCAACGCTGCGCTGCATCGAGCGCGCCGAGCTCGCCACCGAGGTGGTGGGCGGCAGTGAACGGGACATCCTGGAGATGTCCCTGGTCCGCGCCCACTGGTACTACCTCACCGGGGACATGGATACGGCGATCAGCCTCCTGACTCCGCTGCGCAGCAAGTTCCCCATCCTCGCCACCCAGACCGCGGCGGAGGCCACCTTTATCCTGGGAAGGGCGCTGATGGCGCAGGGACACGAAGCGGAATCACTGCAGATGCTTGACGAGGCCGCTACGCTGTTCGATACAGCTGCTGCACCGGAGCGTAGCGCCACCGTCCGTGGTTTCATCGCCTCAGCGGAGCCTTCGGACCGGCGCCAACAGCAATTTCTCCAGGGGGGGTAATGCCAGAAGCGACAGTGTTTCCCGGTGCCGCACCGCTGCAGCCGGAGTCCCCGACGCGCCCGGCTCCTGCGCCCGTCGTTGCCTTCACCATGCTGCATGATCTCGCTGTCAAAGCCGTACTCCCGCGCGGCACCGATCTTAATGAGACCGCAACCGCCCAACTGTACAGCCGCCTTGGTGAGCTGGCCGGGGACCGGAGGGTCGCCGTCGTGCTTGAACTGACCGGGGTAAGGTCCGTAAACCGCGCGGCGCGGGCAGCCTACGCGGCGATCCCCTCGGTGTCCGCCTGGGCGATCCTGGGTGAATCCCCCGTGGACAGGCTGCTGGGGCACTTTCTGCTGGGCGGCGAATTCTGCTCGGTGCCGGCCCAATATTTCACCGCCGAAAACGACGCCCTCGACTGGTTGAGCCACCTTGACGACGTTCTCTAACGACGATCCCCGGCTCGGGAAGCTGCTCGACGGCATCGTCCGGCTGGCGGCGGGGGAACTCCACTCGCGCATCGAGATTTCCGAGGCCCGGGACGAGCTGGATGCGGTGATCATGGGCACCAACCTGCTCGCCGAGGACCTGCAGATCATCTACCAGGAGCTCGAGGAGCGCGTGGAATCGCGCACGCGGTTGCTCAATGCGGCACACAAAGAGCTGCAGCAGATGGCGCTCACGGATGCCCTGACGGGACTCTACAACCGGTCGGCGCTGGTCAGCGCCGTCAACGATGCCCAGGCGGAGGCGGCCGACGGCGGGCTCCCGCCGGCCCTGCTGCTGCTGGACCTCGACGCCTTCAAGAGCGTCAACGATTCCCTGGGCCACTCCATGGGTGACAAGGTGCTGGCCACTGTGGGGGCGCGGATCCGTTCGTGCGTGCGCGACGGCGACATGGTGGCCCGGCTGGGCGGCGACGAGTTCGCCGTCCTGCTGCCTGCCACGACGCCGGCCAAGGCTGCCGCCGTCGGAAACCGGATCCTGGACTCCCTTAACGCAACACTGGAGGTGGACGGCAAGACCATCCGCTGCGGTGCGAGCCTGGGCCTGAGAATTGCCGATCCCGGCGAGACGTCCGAGGAACTGCTCATGGAGGCGGACATCGCGATGTACGCCTCCAAGGCCGACGCCCGCAACAAGCTGCGGGTGTTCGAGCCGGCCATGCTCCACGCCCGGCAGCTCCGCAACCAGCTGGTCGGGGAACTGCGCGAGGCCATCGCCACCGACCAGCTGGTGCTGTACTACCAGCCGGTCATCGAGCTGGCCTCAGGAAAGATCGAGGGCGTGGAGGCCCTGGTCCGCTGGAGACACCCCAAACGCGGCCTAATCATGCCGGACGAATTCATTCCCATCGCCGAGGAGACGGGCCTCATCTCGGAGCTCGGCAACTGGGTGCTCAGGAATTCCGTGGAGCAGCTCCGGCGCTGGCGGAGCTCACCGGAGACCGGCCGCCACAACTTTGACATGCGCATCAACGTCTCGGCCGCGGACCTGCAGCGGCTTCAGTTCATCGAGGACGTCCGGGACGCGCTCACCGCCGCGGACCTCGAGCCTGCGCTCCTGGTGCTGGAGCTGACGGAGAGCGACATCATCAAAGGCAACGAGCTCGACCGGTACACGCTCGCCAGCCTGCGGAAGCTCGGGGTGGGCCTGGAGATCGACGACTTCGGCACCGGGTACTCGTCCATCAGCTACCTGCGGCGCCTGCCCGTGGACCGGGTCAAGGTGGACCGGACTCTGCTCACGGCCCTCGGCAGCGACCCCGCGCAGCCTGCACTGATCGCGGCCATCCTGCAGCTCATCCGGGCCTGCGGGCTCGAGGCCGTGTGGGAGGGCGTGGAAAACGCGGAGCAGGCCGAGCACCTGCGGAACACCGGCTGCATCAGCGGACAGGGCTACTACTTCAGCCGCCCGCTCCCCGCAGCCGAGTTCACCGAACGCCTCGCTTGGCAGGACATCTGGCCCGGCTAATTCCCATCGGTTGCTCCGTAAATGCCGTTTTGCGGGCTCAAAAGGGCATCTACGGAGCACTCGGCGGACCAAGCAGCGGCTAGCCCCCGACGACGGCGGCTGTTGCCTCGGCGATGGCGCGCTCTTCGTCCGTGGGCACCACCAGCACGGGGATGGCGGACGCTTCGGTGGAAATCACGCGGGGTTCCTTGGACCGCTCACTGTTCAGCCCGGCGTCGAGCTCTATGCCCAGCGCCCCCAGCTTCTCCCCCACCAAAGCGCGGAACTGGTGCGAGTTCTCGCCGATCCCGGCCGTGAACACCAGGGCCTTCGCCCCGCCCACCGCCACGTGGTAGCCGCCGATGTACTTGGCCAGCCGGTAGGACGTGACCGCCAGGGCGGTGGCCGCGCGGGAATCACCGGACTCGGCCGCCTCCACCACCGAACGCATGTCGTTGTTGCCGGCCAGCCCCTTAAGCCCGGACTCGCGGTTGAGCATGGAATCGAGGTCCTCGGCATTCCAGCCGGTGCGGGCCAGGAACACCAGGATGGACGGGTCCAGGTCGCCGGAGCGGGTGCCCATGACCAGGCCCTCCAGCGGCGTGAAGCCCATCGACGTGTCCACGGACTTGCCGCCCTGGATCGCGGTGACGGAGGCGCCGTTGCCGAGGTGGGCGATCACGCCGTCGAACTCCTCCACCGGGATATCCAGCAGCGCGGCGGCACGGTTGGTGACGTATTCGTGCGAGGTCCCGTGGAAGCCGTACCGGCGGATCCCGTGGTTCGTGTAGAGCTCGTCGGGAATGGCGTAGCGCCAGGCGTGCTCGGGCAGGCTGCGGTGGAAGGCGGTGTCGAACACGGCCACCTGCGGCATGCCCGGCCACTTCTTCGTGATGGCGCGGATGCCCAGCACGTTCGCGGGGTTGTGCAGCGGCGCCAGCGGGTTGAGCCGTTCGATGGCGCGGGTGATCTCGTTGTCGATCAGCACGGGCTCGCCGAACCGCTCGCCGCCGTGCACCACCCGGTGCCCCACCGCGTCCAGCTGCCGGTCCCCCAGCACCTGATGGATGGCCGCGTCCACCTGCTCAAGGGCTTCGGCGTGGTCCGCCGGGCCCACCACCTCGCCGTCGCCCTGGCCGCCGTTGGACATGCCGATGCGCTCGATCAGCCCCTCGGTGAGCACGCTGCCTTCGGCGACGTCGCGCACCTGGTACTTGAGCGAGGACGAGCCGGAGTTGATGACGAGCACGAGCATGTGGCCTCCTAAGCCTTGGCTGCTGAAACGGCGGACGGTTCTGTGGCGTTGGGGGTTTCCAGAGGGATGGCCAGGCTCTGCGCCTGGATCGCGGTGATGGCCACCGTGTTGACGATGTCTTCCACGGTGCAGCCGCGGGAGAGGTCGTTGACGGGCTTGCGCAGCCCCTGCAGGACGGGCCCGACGGCGACCGCTCCGGAGCTCTGCTGCACCGCCTTGTACGTGTTGTTGCCGGTGTTCAGGTCCGGGAAGATGAACACCGTCGCCTGGCCGGCGACGGACGAGCCGGGCATCTTGGACTCGGCGATGGAGGCGTCCACGGCGGCGTCGTACTGGATGGGGCCCTCGACGGCGAGATCAGGGCGGCGTTCCCTGACCAGGTCGGTGGCCTGCCGGACTTCCTCCACGGCCTCGCCCGAGCCGGAGCCGCCGGTGGAGTAGGACAGCATGGCCACCCGGGGCTCCACCCCGAACTGGGAAGCGGTTTCGGCCGAGGCCAGGGCGATGTCCGCGAGCTGCTCCACGTTGGGGTCCGGGTTCACCGCGCAGTCGCCGTAGACCAGCACGCGGTCCGGCATGAGCATCAGGAACACCGAGGAGACGATCTTCACGCCCTGCCGGGTCTTCACGAACTCCAGTGCGGGGCGGATGGTGTGGGCGGTGGTGTGCGCGGCGCCGGAGACCATGCCGTCCACCACGCCCAGCTGGACCATCATGGTGCCGAAGTAGCTTTCGTCCTGCATGACCTCCAGTGCCCGGGCCAGGTCAACGCCCTTGTGCGCCCTGAGCTCGGCGTATCTGGCGGCGAAGTCCTGGCGCAGCTCGGAGGTGGCGGGGTCCACGATGTTGATGCCGGCGAGGTCGATGCCGCGGCTGGCGGCGAGCTCCCGGACGTCGGCTTCCCGGCCCAGCAGCGTCAGGTCGCAGACGTCCCGGCGGTGCAGGATTTCGGCGGCCTTCAGGATCCGTATGTCCTTGCCCTCCGGCAGCACGATGTGGCGGCGCTGGGAGCGGGCACGCTCGATGAGGTCGTGCAGGAACCGCAGCGGCGTCATCCGCTCGGCTCGGGGCAGGTGCAGGCGCTCGAGCATTTCGGCCTCGTCCACCTGCCGGGACCACAGTCCCAGCGCGGAGGCCACCTTGCGCCGGTGGCCGCTCCAGATCTCGCTGCGGACCTCGGACACGCGCCGGGCCGTGGTGTAGGTGTCATCTTCCGTGGCGAACACAGGGAACGGCGCGGAGGCCAGCAGCGGGTAGATGTTGGCGTCCGGGGCCAGGCCGCCGGTGAGGATCAGCCCGGACGGGACCGGGAACTCGGGCGAGAAGGACGACGCCAGGCAGGCCACCATCACATCCGCCCGGTCACCGGGCACGATCACCAGCGCGCCGTCGTCGAGCACATTCAGGAAGTTGCCCACATTCATGGCTGCGACCTTGACATCACGGACGTCCCGCTCCATGTCCGCGCGGCCGGCGATCTGCCGCAGCGCCAGCGCCGTGCCGACCTCGCCCGTGGTGGGTCGGGCGATGTCTTCCAGCTCCGGGAAAACGTACACCGGCCGGCCGGATGCGCCGGGTTTCACCGCCGCAACGATCGCGTCCACGTCCTCCGGGTCCGCCCGGTTCACCATCATGGCCAGGAGCGAGCACTTCTCGGCGGCCAGCTCCTTGCGGGCCACGTCGACGGCGGCCGCGGCCTCCGTCACGCTGCGCCCCTTGGCGCCCACCACCGCGACGATGGGCGCGGCCAGGTTGTTGGCCAGGCGAGCGTTGAGGTCGAATTCGACGGCGGCGTCGTGGCCCGTGAGGTCCGTCCCCTCCACGATGATCACGTCGCAGTGCCGGCCCATCTCGGCGAAGATCTCCACGCAGCGGGAATCGATGTCCTCCCGCCTGCCTTCTGCGAGCAGGCCGCGGACCTCCGTGAATGTCAGTCCCGCCGCGGCAGCGCTGGTCGTCCAGGTCGAAACGGGACTTCATGAGCGCCACCATCGGATCCGCGCCGGCGTCGTCGCCGTGCACCACGGGTTTGAAGAATCCGATCCGGTCCGCGTGCCGGTGGAGCGTGTCCGCCAGGCCCAGCGCTATGAGCGACTTCCCCGATCCCGGGGTGGTCGCACTGACATATATCCCTTTGGCCATGATCTGTCCTCTGGTTGGAAGCTCCTGCGTGGAACGTGCTGCATTGGACGTGTGCCGGATTACTGACGGGACGCGCCAAGCGCGCCTTCCCCCATACTTTCACTTGTTGCCGCGCTTCCGGGAGCACACAATGGTGTTGATTGCCACGTCGGCGCACGTCCGCCGTCCCGGACCCGGAGTGGGCCAGCGCCCCGGGACCGCCCCATCCGCAGCAACGTACCGGACAGCGGCCGCCTGGCTGCAACGTCCTGAACGATGGTGGTCCCGATGAGTCCCGCTGGCCGCGCTTCCGATCCGTCCGTCCCTCCGCTGCGCCGGCTCATCGCTGCCCGCCCGGTGACCGCGTTCCTGGTCGTTGCGATCGGGCTGACGTGGCTGGCCCTGATCCTGTCCATCGCGCTGCTCGGCAATGCGATGCCCGGCATCCTCGCCGAACTGCTCATCCTGCTGGGAACGGCCGTCCTGGTGACCCGGGCGGCCGGCGGCAAGCCCGGCGTGCGGGATCTGTTCCGCCAAACCGTCCGATGGCGCGTCGGAGCGGGCTGGTATGTGGCGGCGGTCCTGGCCCTGCCCGCCCTGACCGTGCTCATCGCGGCCGCCACCGGCACGTTCCATCAGCCCGCGGACGGGTGGGCCCCGGTCGCAGGGTCATACCTGCTGAACACGCTGATCGTAGGCGCCCTGCTGGGGAACATCTGGGAGGAGCTGGCATGGACGGGGGTGGTCCAGCGCCGGCTGATGGAGCGCCACGGCCTGGTTGCCGGCAGCCTGCTCACCGCCATTCCCTTCGCGCTCATCCATCTGCCGCTGGCCTTCGGGGACAAGGGCTTCGGCGGCACCCCGTGGCCGGACGTGGCGGTTGCGTGGGGTGTGCTTCTGGTCTTCGCGCCGCTGTTCCGACTGCTGGTGGGCATCGCCTACCTCGGAACGAGCCAGAGCCTGCTGATCGTGGCACTCCTCCACGCCTCGTTCAACGCCTCCTCGGCGGACAAGTTCACAGTGTTCGACGGCGCGTGGCAGCAGATTGCTGCGGCCACCGTTTTGCTGGTGATCCTGGCGCGGCTCCGGAAATTCCGCGCCCTGGCGGCGGGGGCAGGCCATGGCGCAGCCGTCGCCCCCTGACCAGCCCATGCCCGGTGAACAGCCGCTGCCCGCTCGCGGCGGAGGCCGCCGTCGAGCCCGGAAGGAAGCGGACAGGCACGGAAGGATGGGCTGGCCCGCCGCCCACCGGCTCGCGCTGTTCTTCGCCCTGGCGTTCGCCATTTCCTGGCTGGTGTGGCCGCTGACCCTCCTCAACCCGAACAGCTCGCCCCTGATACCGTTCGGGCCTGCCCTGGCCGCGGCCATCACTGCCTTTCTCGCCGGCGGCAAGGCCGAGCTGCTGCAACTGCTCCGGCAACTGGCCCGGTGGCGCGTGGCCGGCCGCTGGTATTTGGCCGCCGCGGGACTGCCCTGCCTGCTGGTGACGCTGGCGACCGGACTCACGGTCTCCGGCGGCGCGTCCGCCCCGGAGCTCGGACCCAATCCAGGCTGGTTCATGCTGCTCGGCACCTTCGCGTTCACGCTGGTGACCGTTGGCCTCTTCGAGGAGCTGGGCTGGCGCGGCTACGCCCTTCCGCTCCTGCAGCGGGACCACCCGGCCCTGTCGGCGGCACTGCTCCTCGGGCTGGTGTGGGCGGCGTGGCACCTTCCGGAGCTGCTGTCGGATCCCACCGGGCAGCGGCCGCCGCTTCCGTTCCTGCTTATGGTCCTAGCGCAGTCCGTGCTGTTGGCCTGGCTCTACAACAGCAGCGGCAGTGTTCCCATCTGCATGGTTTTCCACGCCGCGTTCAACACCTCCGGCGCCCTGGTCTTTCCAGCCCTGCTGGGGCCTGACTACCTCACGCTCTGGTGGACCGTGGCGCTCCTGCATGTCCTGGCCGCGCTGGTGGTCATCGCCGTCGCCGGGCCCCTCCGGCTGGCCCGCACCCTTGACATGAACCCCTCCAATGGGATTACCTAATGAACATTCGGTAAATAAAGCTGGAGGCAACGACGCATGGCTGAAACGGCAATCCCCGGTGTGGCCCACCACATCCTCGAGAACGATTACGCCTCGGAATGGATGGGCATCGAAGTCCTCAGACTCAGCGACGGCCACGCAACCATCCGGATGACCCTCCGGCAGGAAATGCTGAACGGCTTCGGCATGGCCCACGGCGGAATGATCTTCGCCTTCGCGGACTCTGCGTTCGCCCTCGCCTGCAACCCCGCGTCGCCCGCCGACCCGGACAGCATCACCGTTGCTGCCGGCGTCGACATTAACTTCCTCAAGCCGGCCTATCAGGGCCAGGTCATCACTGCCGTCGCCGACCGCCGCTCCAGCGCGGGCCGCAGCGGCCTCTACGACATCCAGATCTTCGCTGCCGATCCCGGTGCGGACCTCAGTTCGGGCAAGCCCGGTGAACTCATTGCCGAGTTCCGCGGACGCAGCCGTACCATCCCCAAGAAGTAGGAAGCAGAACATGACCCTCCACGCCCCTGAACCCGCTGTCGCCGCGCCCACCGAGGCCGGAGCGCACCCCACCGGCGCCGCCCTCGACCCCGAGGAGACCATGTCCCGGGACCAGATCGAAGCGCTCCAGCTCAGCCGGCTCCAGCACACCGTCGCGTACGCGTACGACCGCGTTCCGCTCTACAAGCGCAAGTTCGACGACGCCGGCATCCACCCCTCGGACCTGCGCGAACTCGCCGATCTAGGCAACTTCCCCTTCACCACCAAGGAGGACCTGCGCCAGGAGTACCCGTTCGGCATGTTCGCCGTCCCGCAGAGCGAGGTGGCCCGCGTGCACGCCAGCTCCGGCACCACAGGCCGGCCCACCGTCGTCGGCTACACCAAGCAGGATCTGGCCGACTGGGCCAAACTGGTGGCCCGCTGCCTCCGCGCCTCCGGTGTCCGCCCCGGCATGAAGGTCCACAACGCCTACGGCTACGGCCTCTTCACCGGCGGGCTGGGCGCCCACGCCGGTGCCGAGGCGCTGGGCTGCACCGTGATTCCGATGTCCGGCGGGCAGACCGAACGCCAGATCCAGCTCATCCAGGACTTCGAGCCGGACGCCATCCTGGCCACGCCCACATACCTGCTCACCATCGCCGATGCCATGGCCCACATGGGAATCGACCCCACGTCCACCTCGCTGAAGTACGCGGTGCTCGGCGCCGAGCCGTGGACCCAGGAGATGCGCCACGAGCTTGAGGTCACCATGAACATCAAGGCCTGCGACATCTACGGGCTCTCTGAAGTCATGGGACCGGGCGTTGCCGGCGAATGCGTGGAGACCCAGGACGGCAGCCACATCTGGGAGGACCACTTCCGGCCGGAAGTCATCGACCCGTTTAACCCCAACCCTGGCAAGGAAAACGTGCTGGGCGACGGCGAGCACGGTGAGCTCGTGTTCACCTCGCTTACCAAGGAAGCCCTGCCGATCATCCGCTACCGTACCAAGGACCTCACCCGGCTGCTCCCCGGCACCGCCCGCCCGGCGCACCGCCGGATGGGACGCATCACGGGCCGCAGCGACGACATGATCATCCTCCGCGGCGTGAACCTCTTCCCGTCCCAGATCGAGGAAATCGCGCTGCGCATCCCCGAGCTCAGCCCGCACTTCCAGCTGGTGCTCACCCGACCGGAGGGCCAGCGCATGGACCAGCTGACAGTGAAGATCGAGCGCCGTGACAATGTCACCGCCGCGGAGAGCACGACGGCGGCCCACACCCTGCGGGAGCAGATCAAGATCCACGTGGGTTCTTCGTGCACGGTGGACGTGGTGGAGCCCGGCTCGCTCGAGCGATCCAGCGGCAAACTGCGCCGGATCTACGACCTGCGCCCGAAGGGGTAGCCTCCGGGCGCACGTCATCAGTGGCAGGTCACGGCGTGATCGACCAGCCGAACATCATGGCGTGGTCCTCGTGGGCCAGATTGTGGCAGTGCGCCACATACGGGCCTACGAAGTCCCGGAAGCCCCGGTAGAGGATCACCGACTCGCCGGGATCGAGTGCCGCGAGGTCTTCCTTCGAGACGTCGTCGGGATGCCCTGGATCTCCTGCACGGGTCACGTCCTTGCCATTGCGCATGACCGTGCGGTGTTCTTCCATGTGCAGATGGAACGGGTGTACCCAGCCACCGCCTCCGTTGCGGAGCTCCCACAGGTTGAAGCTGCCTTTTCTCTGCTGGGCCAGGGGCGTGCGTCCGGCGGGATTTCTCAGGCTAGCGGCCACCGCCGCCGGGTCGAAGGGCTTGCCGTTGATGAGCCATTCGGTCTCCCCTCCCAGGGTGCCGCGCTTCACCTCGAATATCAGCCGGTTGTCCATCATGCTCTGCCAGTTGCTCGGCAACGGCGGAAGCGGCCGGAGTGCCGTGGGGATTCGACTGTCGTCCGGCACGGTGTCGCCGATCACGAATTTGAGCACCGGAACCTTGTACTTCGGGTCGGGGAAGAAACGGGACGAGTTGGTCCACATCCGGCCGTTGGGCATCTTCATGACGTTGGTCAGGTAGACGACGTCGCCTTTGGTGGTGGGAGTGCCGTCCTGGTACCGGGTGAAATCAATGATGACTTCACGGCGCTTCGCGGGCCACAGTTCAAAGGAATCGCGCCTGAGCGGGAACGGCAACAGCCCGCCGTCGGACGCGATCTGGGTGAACTGCATGCACTGCTGCCCGTCCGGGATGCGGTACTGCCCCTCCAGCTCGTCATCCACGTAACCGAGCGAAGCCGACGACTTCGGGCCGAGCGTCGAGCTCATCAGCTTGAACTCGTAGATCCTCGAAACCGAGGCGTCCAGGAACCGGAAGCGGTACTTGCGCCGCTTCACCTCCATCACCGGGGAAGCCGTGCCGTTCACGGTGAAGATGTCGCCCACAAACCCGTGGTTGGGGAAGTGCTTGTAGAACGTCTTGCCCCACCACTCCGGGTGCTCGGCCGGGTTCTTCGCGGCCGGGAACTCGCCCTGCACGTCGTGGATGTCCTTGTGGACGGTGACGCCATCATCAAGGCGGACATCGGCGAAGGCCAGGGGAACATCGAACTTGACGTCGAAGGACCCGTCCGGGTTGTTGGTGCGGACGCCGGGCAGCCGCAGCCCCTGCCGCTCGTCGCCCATGTCCATGCCGTTCTTCGGGTCGTAGATGGGGTACAGGCCCACCAGGCCCTTGTAGACGTTCGAGCCGGTGTGGTCCATCGTGTGATCGTGGAACCAGAAAAAGCTCTGCTTCTCCAGGTCATCGCCCCCGGCTGGCCAGTTCAGGTACAGGTTGTCGACGAACATCTTTGGCAGGAAGCCCGGGCGCTTCGGCCCGGCCATCATCGAGTAGTGCGGGTTGCCATCACTTTCCGGCGCGGTGTGACCGTTGTGCAGGTGGGTCAGTGAGGACCAGTCCGGCGAACCGAAGTCCTGGCGGTCCAGGTTCAGCGGATTCTCGTCCAGGTGGTTCTCGAACCGCACCAAGACGGGCCTGCCGTACTCCGCGTTGATCATGGGCCCGGGGAATATGCCGTTAAACCCATAGATAGTGCTGAGGGGCAGCGTGCGCTTGGTGCCCGCCGGATACTTTTTGCGGTTCGCGTCGAAGGATTCTGTGGGGTCGCCCTCGTCGTCAATGGGCAGCACTTGGGACGTCGTGAACGCGTGGGTCCGGACCAGCACGTTGATCTTGTAGACTATCGGGTCCGGATAGCCGAGCCGGCTCGGCCAGAGCTGGTGCTGCTCGTTGCGCAGCGAGTTCTGCTGGCCCGGTCCCGGTCCGGGCGGGTTGCTCCAAGTACCAACCACCGATTTCGGCACCGGGGCGAGCGCTTTGGGGATCGGCAGCGGGTCGCTGAACGGCGAGAGGATCAGCGGGCTCGTGGGGTACTTTTCAATATAGAAAACGGTGTCACTAAGCGCCGTCGACGTGGCGGCGAAAGCGCCGTCAGGCGAAAGCAGCCCCCTTTGGGCGAGCAGCGGACCGGCCCAGGTTTGTGCGGCCGCGAGCGCCGCCCCGGCCCCGCCGGCCGCGCCCAGGCGAAGTAGCGTGCGGCGCCTCAGCCCGTTGGTGTTTGCAGATTCTTCAGACATGCTCAGTGCCTCCTTGGCATGGGGCACATGCCAATTCCATTGCCCCGGTCGTCATCCCAACATGTGGTTCTGAGACCGAACACTGACCACGGGGACCCCTTTGTCCCGAGGATCAGCTTTGCCGCACTGATTCCCCTGGCGAAACTGTGGGGTTCGGACCTTGGGGAAAGGCTGATGGCCAGATGCGGAGACCCTCCGAATGGGCGGTCTGCCGACGGTTTTAGCCGCCAGCCCCGCCCGAGCGGGCGTGCCTGTGGCGCTTTATTTTTTCGAGCGTCGCGGGATTACCGAACGTTCATGAGAAAATAGCCCGTATGCCCAGTACAGCAGCCAGCACAGCATCCCCCACCAAGCGCGGCCGTCCCGGCTACGACCAGCAGTCCGTGCTGCTGATCGCCGTCGACGTCTTCAACCGCCACGGCTACGATGCCACATCCATGGGCATCCTGGCGGAGAACCTCGGCATCTCCAAGTCGGCGATCTACCATCATGTGCCGTCCAAGGGCGACCTGCTCAAGCTCGCCCTCGACCACGCGCTCGGCGGCCTGGAGGCCATCCTGGACCAGCCGGGGGCCACCTCGGGGGCGGCCGACGCACGGCTGGAGTTCGTGCTGCGCCAGACCATCGCCGTGCTGGTGGAGCGGCTTCCCTTCGTCACGCTGCTGCTGCGGCTGCGCGGCAACACGGACATCGAGCGCAACGCCATGGAACGCCGGCGCGCCTTCGACCACAAGGTGGCGGGGCTGATCTCCGCGGCCCGCGACGAGGGATCGCTGCGCCAGGACATCGACCCCCGCACGGTCACCCGGCTCCTGTTCGGAACCATCAACTCGATCGTTGAGTGGTACAAGCCGGGCGGTTCCCTGTCGCCGGAAAAGCTGGCTGACGACGTCATCACCATGGCGTTCGACGGCCTGCACGCGAAACCCTGACAGGCTAGAAATTAGGCGTTGACGCCCGGGCATTCTGATGCCCACCCTGAATGCATGGCCACGAAACTGTCGGATCTTCTGTTCGGCGTCTTTCCTGATCTCCGGTACCAGCCCACGCCCAAAAGGATCCGGGCGGGCATCGACGGGAGTCCCGTCGTCGACACCCAGGAAGCGCTTTTGGTCTGGGAGCCGAAACGCGTCACTCCCGTATACGCCGTCCCCGAGAAGGATCTGCTGGCACGGCTCGAGCCGCCCGCAGCAGAAGGGGACGCCGGTCCGGACGAGTATCCCGTCCGGCTGATGGCCGACGCCCCGCCGGCGCTGGACCCTCGGACAGGGTTCCGGCGGCACACGGCGGCGGGCGAGGAGCTCGACGTCGTGGCATCCGCCTTCAGCGTGCCCCGGGCGGCATTCCGGCCGTCGGATCCGGACCTGGCGGGGTACGTCGTGCTGGATTTCGGCGCGTTCCACTGGCTCGAGGACCACGAGGAGATCATCGGGCACCCCCGGGACCCGTTCCACCGCGTGGACATCCGCGCTACGCTGCGGCGCATCGAAGTGAAGCTCGACGGCGTGGTGCTGGCCGATACCGTCGGAGCCCACCTGCTGTACGAGACGATGCTCCCCGTCCGGTACTACATACCGCCAGAGGACGTCCGGCTGGACCTGCTCGAGACCAGCCCGCACCGGACCATCTGTCCGTACAAGGGGCAGGCCAAGTACTGGAGCTACCCGGAGTCGGCCCGGGGCAGGAACATCGCCTGGGCCTACGACTCGCGGTTCATCGACGCGCGGCAGATCCACGGGCTGGTCTGCTTCTTCAACGAGCGGGCCGACGTGTCCGTGGACGGCGAGCCGCAGGAGCATCCGGTCACCCCCTGGTCCTAGACCCTCCCTCACCTTTCGCCCCCCAAAACCAAACCCTCCCTCACCTCTCGCCGGTTAAAACCAAACCCTCCCTCACCTAGGTGAGGAAGGGTTTGGGAACCTTCGACCGTGGGACGGATCAGAGCTGATACTCAGCCTGGGTTCCGAGCCTCTCGTGAATGCAGAGGATGTTGTTTTCGGTATCCATGAACCAGGCGCATTTCTCGGCCTCAGTTGAACAGATGTGGTGATCGGTCTTCAGATCAGGAAGGTCATAGTCCTGGAACCGAACGCCCCTGGACTCCATGTCCTGGACGGTCCGTTCAATATCCGTGACCTCGAAACTCAATGTGGTGTGCTCGGAATGCTTTCCGTCTTTGACAGGCATCAGCTGCAGCATGGGGCCGTCAGCGTTGCCGAATAAATCGCTTCCATCTTCAGCCTTGCCGCGGTGTGGGAGGCCCAACGTTTCCGCGTAAAATCCGCGGGCGCGGTCCGGATCATCGACAGGCAGGACGGTTGTGGCTGTTCTAAGTGCTAGGGTCATTTCGCCACCTCCTACGGGGGTCATTTTACGCCCGGGCAACCCCGAAAGATCATGGGAAAATTCCACTCTGCTGGGGCGAATTGCGGAAGCGTCGCGAAAAACCCGACAAGACCTGAGGAAGCGTCGGGAAAAACCCGACAAGACCTGAGGAAGCGTCGGGAAAAACCCGACAAGACCTGAGGAAGCGCCCCAAACACCGGGCGGGGCTGGGTTACTTCTCCACGAGGGTGAGGACGTCGTAGGTGGCCACGATTTCGTCGTTCTGGTTGGTCAGGACGGCGTCCCAGGCCACCTCGCCGTACTCGTCGGTCTCGCGCGGGGTGATCTTCTTGGCGGTCAGCGTCACCCGGATGGAGTCGCCGGCAGCCACAGGGGTGATGAAGCGCAGGTTCTCCAGCCCGTAGTTGGCCAGGACCGGGCCCGGAGCGGGCTCCACGAACAGCCCCGCACCCCAGGCCAGCAGCAGGTAGCCGTGCGCCACGATGCCCGGGAAGAACGGGTTGGCCTCGGCGGCCTCCTGGTTGGTGTGGGCGTAGAACGTGTCGCCGGTGGAGTTGGCGAACGCGGAGATGTCCTCGAGTGTTACCTGCCGCAGGTCCGAGCGGACGGCGTCGCCGATGCGCAGGGTTTCCAGTGACTTCCGGAACGGGTGGGTGCCCTCGGTTTCCACCGTGAAGTTGCGGTCGGCACCGGTGTGCCAGACCCCGGTCACGGCGGTCAGCATGTTGGGCGAGCCCTGGATGGCAGTGCGCTGCATGTGGTGCATCACGGAGCGGATGCCGCCCAGCTCCTCGCCGCCGCCGGCACGTCCCGGCCCGCCGTGGACCAGGTGCGGAACAGGCGAACCATGACCCGTGGAGGACCGCGCGTCCTCGCGGTTCAGCATAAGCACACGGCCGTGGTGGGCGGCGATCCCTGTGACCAGTTCCTGCGCCACGGACGGGTCGTTCGTGCAGACCGAGGCGACCAGAGAACCGCCGCCGCGGGCGGCGAGACGGACGGCGTCGGGAATGTCCTTGTACCCGATCACCGATGACACCGGGCCGAACGCCTCCAGCGAGTGGACCGGCTCGGCCTCGGCGTCGGCCCAGCTAAGCACCACGGGAGACATGAAGGCACCGCCTTCGGTGACGCCCTTGGCGCCGTCCGCGCTGGTGACCGACGGCGAATCAAGGGTTCCGTACGCAAGCTCGCCGCCGGCGTCGAGCATGGACTGGACAGCGGCGCGGACATCGGCGAGCTGCTCAAGCGAGGCGAGCGCACCCATGGTGACACCCTCGGCCCGGGGATCGCCCAGCACCACGCGCTGCTCCACCCGGGCGCCGATGGCGGAAACGACGGCGGGCACCAGGTCCTGCGGCACGATGGCACGGCGGATCGCGGTGCACTTCTGGCCGGCCTTGACCGTGATTTCGGTGACCACGGACTTGATGAACGCGTCGAACTCCGGCGTGCCTTCGACGGCGTCCGGGCCAAGGATCGCGGCGTTGAGCGAGTCGGTCTCGGACGTGAACCGCACTCCGCCCAGCACCACATTGGGGTGCGACTTCAGGGACTGCGCGGTGGACGCCGAACCGGTGAAGGCCACGAGGTCGCGGTAGTCCAGCACGTCCAGCAGCCCCCGGACAGAGCCCGAAATCAGCTGCAGCGAGCCCTTGGGCAGGATGTTGGATTCGATGATGGCCTTGACCACGGCCGCGGCAACGTAGCCGGTGGGGGTGGCCGGCTTGACGATGGTGGGGACACCGGCGATGAACGCGGGAGCGAGCTTCTCCAGCATGCCCCAGACCGGGAAGTTGAAGGCGTTGATCTGCACGGCGACGCCGGGGATGCGGGTGTAGATGTGCTCGCCGGCAAAGGAACCGTCCTTGGACAGCACCTCCATGGGCCCATCCACCACCACCTGGGCGTTGGGCAGCTCGCGCCGGCCCTTGGAGCCGAACGTGAACAGCACGCCGATGCCGCCGTCGATGTCGATCATCGAGTCGATCTTGGTGGCGCCGGTCTGCGCGGAGAAGGCATAGAAGTGCTCGCGGCGCGCGTTAAGGTACTGCGCCAGCTCCTTGAGCTTGAGGGCACGCTGGTGGAAGGTCAGCTTGCCGAGTTCCGTTTGGCCTGTGGTGCGGCCGTAGTCCACGACGGCGGCCAGGTCCAGGCCGTCGGTGCTAACCTTCGCCAGGATCTCCCCCGTGCTCGCGTCCCGGACAGCGACGGCGGAAGCCGCCGAGCCGGCGTCGGGAGTCCACCAGGAATCCTGCACGAAACTGGGGACGGTTTCCACGGTGTCCAGGGTGGCTTCGGGGGCAGTGGCGGTGGTGGTCATCGTTGACGGGTCCTTCCAACGGGGGACAAATCTGATCCGGCCAGAACATTACTGACCGTCCGTTCGGTAATATGTCTACAGTACATGAATGTGCCCCGCTGCACACTAGTGGTGATTTCCCGCCGGCCACGGCGGACACCGACGAGAATGAACACACCAACCGAGGAGAGCACGTGACGCCCGAAGCCCGCGACGCAGAACTGACGGCCACCCACACAGCCGGGGAATCCCTAGCAGCGGCACCCCAGGCGCCCCAGGCAGCCGGGGCCGCACGGAAGCCGGTCCCCGAGGGACCGACGCCCGGGGAACTGTGGAAGATCACCCTCGGCGAACTCGACGAGAAGATGGGCGTGAAGATCCTCGAGGAGTCCGTCGACCGGGTCGTGGCGACCATGCCGGTGGAGGGGAACCGCCAGTCGTTCGGCCTCCTGCACGGCGGCGCCTCCCTGGCCGTGGGCGAGGCCGTGGGATCGTGGGCAGCGGTGATCCACGCCAGCACACTGGGCAAGACCGCCGTCGGTGTTGACGTCTCCGCCACGCACCACCGGTCCACCCGGAGCGGCCTCATCACCATCACGGCCACCCCCATCCACCTCGGCAGCACCCTGACCACGCACGAAGTGCTGATCACCAACGACGCCGGGCAGCGGCTGTGCACTCTCCGGATCACCAACCTGCTGCTTGCCCCGCGGGCCTGACGCGCTCCCTGGCAGGGGCCCTGACGGGGCCGCACTGGCTGCTGCCTGCAGCCGCCCCTAAAGCTTCGGCGGCCCCACCCCGGTTAAGCTGATCCCGTGATCGAGCTTGGCAGCCTGGCCCCCACCCTGATCGCGGTGGGCCTCCTGATGGCGCTGACGGCCGCCGTCCTCAAAGGATTCCGGGTCCCGCATGCTTTCGCTCCGGCCCTCGCCATCCTCCGCGGCGCGGCGCAGCTCGCCGCCGTCAGCCTGATCCTCGGCGCCGTGATCGCCAGCGCCGAATGGGTGGCCGTGGCGCTGGGGGGCATGTTCACCGTCGCCGCCATTACCGCCGCACGCCGGCTCGCCTGGTCCTGGCACCACCTTGCTGTTGTAGCCGGCTCGATGGCCGCCGGCATCCTTGCCTCGCTGGTCATCGTGTTCGGGACCGGTGCCATCGAGTTCACCTCCCGCTACGCTCTGGCGATCGGCGGGATCGTCGTCGGCAATTCGATGGCGATTGCGGGGCTCGCCGGCCGCAGGTTCAACGAGGCCGTCATCGACCGCTGGGACCAAGTGGAGGGCTGGCTCGCCCTGGGCGCCTCTCCCCGGCAGGCCACCCGCGAGATGGCCCGCGGCGCCGTGTACTCCGCGCTCATTCCCTCGGTGGACCAGACCAAGACAACGGGCCTGGTCACCCTACCGGGAGCCTTCGTCGGGGCGATCTTCGGCGGTCTTTCACCGCTGGAGGCCGGCCGGTTCCAGATCGTGGTGCTGGCCTCGATCATGGCCACCGGGTCCGTCACCGCCATCCTGCTCATCAGCCTGCTGGCCCCGGTCCGCGTGCGGCCCGCACCGCTCGCCTAGGCGGCTGCAGTTCGGCGTTCGACGGCGGGCCACCCCCGGGTGCCACCGCCCGCCTTTCGAACCGCCCCCGTCACGTTGCCCGCACAGTCCCGTTGACATTGCCCCGGGCGCTTTATACTCTGGCCGCTCCGGACCAGAGGCAGCGGCGCTGCTGGGCCGGGCCCTCCTTGTCCGCCTCCGGCAGGTGCAATCATGAGCACACGTACCACAAGGGCCGCCGCCGCGATGGTGGCTTTCCTCGCGGTCCTGCTGGTGGGCTGTGTCTCCACGACGACCCCTTCGACGCCGTCCACCCACTATTACGTGAGCGCGGAGGGCAGCGACACCAACTCCGGGACGTCCCCGGATTCGCCCTGGCAGTCGCTGATGAAAGTCAACGAAACGGCCTTCAAACCCGGTGAGTCCCTCAGTTTCCGCAGGGGTGACGAGTGGATCGGCAACGTCGTTTTGGACGAAAGCGGAACGCCGTCGTCGGCCATCCGGCTGAACAGCTACGGGAACGGGGACCTGCCGACCATAACCAGCGGGGAGGGCGGAAACTGCTTCCGGCTGAACGGCAGTTACATCGAGGTGGACGGGCTGCGGGCCACAAACTGCGGGTACGCGGGCTTCAACGTCTACGGCGACCACGTGGTGGTGAAGAATTCCGAGGCCTCGGACAACACTGCCGGAATCAAAGTGGGCACGGGCTCCGACTTCGGAACCTACTCCAACAATGTCCTGACGGACAACAACGTTATGAACGTCAATACGCCGGGAGACCAGTGCGGCACGCCGGAAGCGGCCAACTGCACCGACGATTCGGGCGCGTTCGGCGTGCTGATCAACGGCAACGACAACGAGTTCTCCGGCAACACCGTCACCGGTTCCACCGCATCCTCCTATGACTTCAGCCGGGACGGAAGCGCCTTCGAGATCTACAACGGCAGCCGCAACAACATCCACCACAACAAGGCCATCGACAACAACGTGTTTTCCGAGATCGGGCGCTCCGACGGAGCAGCCGACGGCAACGTTTTCCGCTACAACCTGATCCGATCCTCGTGCGGCGCGGAATGCGCCGAGGCCGCCGGCCTGATCATCCGCGGCCCGGACACACGGTTCGGCCCCACGAACAGCACCACCTTCGAATTCAACACGGTATGGCTCAACGGCAGCCATTCGCGCGCCGTCGTTTGCCACGCGTCCTGCCCCTCCTCGACCGTCATCCGGGCCAACATCCTCGTGGCCGTGCGCGACGCCCTGTGGATGGACGGCTCCGGCTGGACGGAACAGTCCAACGTCGTCAACGGTCCCAGCAACGTCCCTCTGGACAACAGTTCGACGACGGCCCCCACAGAGTTCGTCGATCCCCCGGAAGACCTCCACCTCACCGGCGGCAGCCCGGCGATAGACCGCGCGGGCAGCAGCCCGTCCGAGGTAGACCTGGACCAGGCTTCCGTGCCGCAGAACGGTCAATGCTCAGGATCCGGACAGGCCGACGCCGGCGCTTATGAATACAAGCCGACCAACTGCTAGCATCTTCCGCGCGCCGCGGCGCGGGAAGATAATCAGGTATCCGCTCTGCACACCAATGGAGGTGGTGGCTGTGTCCGTATACACGTTGGGTATCTGGCTCGTGAAGCCCGGCCACGAGGACGAGTTCGTGAAGGCCTGGAAGGACATGGCCGACCGAACCCACAAGGAATATCCGGGCGGGCGGGGCCTGCTGATGCGTGACCGCGACGTCCCCAACCGCTTCATCAGCACCGGGCCCTGGGCGTCACTCGAGCAGGTCGAACAGTGGCGCGCCTCGGCGACGTTCACCGAGGGCCTCGCGTCCATCCGCGACATCATCGAGCACTTCGAGCCGCACACCCTGGACGAAGCGGCAACCATCGGCTAGCGCCTGCCGCGGCGCCGCACGACTACGAGCAACACGACACCGAGCAGCAGTGCGACTCCCGCCCCGGCAACGGCGGTGGCCAGGCCCGATACCCCCGTGTCGGCGAGCCGCAGCGGCGCCGCATCCTGGTCTGGAACTGCCGCCCCATCCGGTCCTGCAGCCGCGGAGGGGCCGGCGGCAGGAAGCACCGCCACCACCGACGGCTGAGGCGCGGGCGGCAGCACCGCCGGCTCGCCACCCTGCACCGAGGGTGGCGGGGACGCAGCCGGCGACCCGCCGGGGTCTGGCGTACCCGCGCCGGAACCGCCCGGCGCAGGCACCCCTGGCTTCGGCACCGTGGGCTTCGGCACGGTGCTGAAGCTGCTCGGCTCGGAGCGGCTGAAGCCATTCGTCGCCTGGGCCGTGAACCCCGTGCCGGAGCCGGGCGCGGTGAAGGTCCAGTTGCCCGTGGCGTCCACGTCCACGTCGAACGGTTCGCTGCCCGGGAACGTCACCCGGACCTGGGTTCCCGCCGGAACGTCGGTGGCCGGGTCCGTGGCCAGCCGGCCCGTGATCCGCTGCCCCGGGGCAACCGGCTCTGCCGGCAGGGACCCGGCCAGGACCGGCCTGTTCAGGAACAGCCGCAGCTGCACGCCCTGCAGGACTGACATCGAATCCTCCAGCGTCGCGGCAACGGCGAAGTTCTCTGTGGAGTCGCTGGAGTTTCCCGCGGAGTGCGTGCCCACGGCGTAGTTCCCGCTGATCCATGGCCCGCCGGAATCACCGCCGCTGGACTGCACGGACCTGGAGAGGAAGCCGCTGAAGGAGCGCAGGTCGGCAGGGTCGCCCGAGCCTCCGCCCACGATGTAGATCCCCACCTCGTCCACGGTGCCGCATGACCATCCGGCGGTCCGCCCGGAACGGCACACGGCCTGCCCCACAAACGGCGACGTCGTCCCCACGATCTTCACGGAGCCGGTCCCCAGGCTGGTGGCGTCCTCCCACGTGGTGGTGGCCGGGAGCGGGTCAAGGTCCGCGCGGATGGAGCCGATGACCGCGATGTCGTTCCCCGGGGCGCCGGGATTCTCCGGGTCCGCGACCCTTGAGTTCCCGGGGCCGCCGAACTGGCTGAAGCCGAAGGTCCCGAGTTCCCCGGTGACCGCGTTTTCGGCCGCGAATCCTCCGGCTGGGTCGCCGGCCGGCAGGGTCACCTCGGCGAGCCGCGCGGCGCCGTCGTCGGTACAGTGGCCGGCGGTGAGGACCAAAGGCTTGCCGTCGGGGCTGAACGCGCTGAAGCCGGCGGAACAGACTACCCCGCCGTCGATCCGGTACCCCTGTCCGCCGAAGAAGTCCTCCTCCGGGGCCAGGGGTTCGCCGGTCTCGAGGACCACGTTGGCATACTGCTCCACGAATTCCGACGGCGACAGTCGCCCGCCGCTCAGCGCGTCCGCCGACGCCGGAGCTTGCCCCGTCGCGGGACCGGCGCCGTTTTCTTGGGTGCCGTCCGCTGCTGTTGCGGGCTGCGGCTCCGCTTGGGGCTCGTTGACCCCGCCCGTGCGGATGATGAACTTGCCGTCCGCCTCGGCCACGGCCTGGAGCCCGGCAGGTCCCACCTCACGCAGGTACGCCCGGTAAAGCTGCTCGACGCTCGCGGCACGAAGGTCCTTCTCGGTTTGCCCCGCCGCGGCGTTCCCGGTGCCTGGTTCCGGGGCACCAGTCGCGGGGGCAGTCGTTTCCGGAACGGCACTTTCCGCGGCCGCCCGTTTTTCCTGCTCCCCTGCGGCGTTGAATTCCTCCAGCGTCATGCCCAGATCGCGCGCAACGGCCTCGGCAAGGCCGGCCGCCGATGCGCCGGCCGCCGGATCCGGAGACGGGGACGGCACCGCCGGCGGTGTGACCGCGCCGTCGACCTCCGCCGTCGTCGTCCTGTCCAAGGCAGCGTAAGCCGGGGCTGAGGCGAGCGGGGCGCCCAGCGCCACCGCCGCCGCCAGGGCGAGTGCGCGCCGGAGCGCCCGGCCGGATGCGGGAGAAGTCACAGGGCAACCCTAGCGCCGAGGGCGGCCAGCACTGCTTCCAGCTCCGACTCCGTGACGCCGTTCCGCAGCAGGTATTCCCGTGTGTTGAGCTGCCGCACGAAGTCCAGTACCTGCGCCCCGCGGGTCTCCAGGAGGGGGGACAGGGTTTCCTCGTCGAGGCAGCGCTCATGCGGATGCGGCGGCCACATGGTCCGGTGGCGTTCGTTGATGCTGCGCATGGCGGCCTGATAGCTGGCCACGATCTCGGAATCACTGGCGCCCGCAAGGTCCTGAAGCATGGCCGCGATCATGCCGCTGCGGTCCCTGCCGGCGGAGCAGTGGATCACGACGCCCCCTGGTGCGGCAGCCACGGCCTTGAACACGGCGGCCAGCCTGTCCGGAAAGAGGCGGGCGTTGGCGGCATAGTGTGCGGGATCGTTCAGGTAGGGGTCGCACAGGGCTTTGAACTCGGGGTTTTCCGGATCCTCGGTGGGTGCCAGGACGACGTCGAACGCGTCGAGCGCCTCGCCCACGTCCGGATCGGTGGGCCGGCGCTGCCGTTCGCCGGGATTCCGGAGGTCAATGATCGTGCGGATGCCGTCGGTGTACGCTTCCTTCCAGCCTGCCTCCGTGAGCCATTCCCGCCGCCCCATCCGGTAGACAGAGCCAGCCACAAGCCAGGCGTTCACCGCCCCGTCCCAGTTGATTTGTCCCCTCGCATTCACGGAGCCAGCTAACCACACCTGCCCCGGCAGGCGCACGGGGTTCGGCGGCAGGTTGCGTGCTGCCGGATGACCGAACTGCCCGGCCCAGGCGTTGACGGCGGGCGTACCCTTGGGGAATGGGCGCCGCACTCCGGCCTGAGCGAATATGGGGATTCTGATGACAGCCAAAAAGCCTTTGCGACGGCGGATCGCCCGTTTTACCGGCGTCCTGGCGGCCTTGCTTCTGGCCGGCCTGACCGCCGCACCGGCATCCGCAGACCGGTTCGATTCCTATGTCGCCCTGGGCGATTCGTATGCCGCGGGCCAAGGCGCCGGGCCGTACGTGGACGCATGCCTGCGGAGTGACCACAGCTATCCGGCGCTGCTGGACGCGGCGCGCAAGATCAGCCTTACCGGGAGTGCGGCCTGCAGCGGCGCCACCACAGGCACCGTCCGGGCCGAGCAGATCCCCTCGCTGAGCAAGAAGGTGGACCTGGTGACCGTGACCGCCGGAGGCAACGACCTCGACTCCATTGGCGCGCTGGTGATCTGTTCGCAGGACACCGGTCCGGCGTGCCCTGCTGCCCTGGCCCAGCGGGCAGCAGTCCTGCAACAGGCCCTCAACAGCCCGGCGACGAGCCCGTTCTTCCAGGACCTTCTGGCCATGCTGGCGGATGTCAAGGCGAAGGCACCGCGTGCTGACATCTACGTGACGGGGTATCCGCTGCTGTTCGAGCCTGGCAGCGGCCCGGCTGCTGATCCGGTGAACGGGCTAACGCAGCAGCTGAACGCGGTCATTGCCAACGCCGCCCGGGCAGCCGACGGCGGTCGCTCGAAGGTTCACTACGTGGACGTGTCTCGCGCGTTTGCTGGCCATGGAATCGGATCACCGCAGCCGTGGATCGTGGGCCTGCCGCCGCTTTGTACCGCCACCGCTACGTGCGGCACGTCGTCCGCGGACATCTTCCACCCGACGGCCGACGGCTACGCCGAGGGTTACGCGGCCTCTATCAGGGCCGCTCTGGACTAGTCCCCGCGGCCCGCTCCAACACGGTGTGCCCGGCCTCCTGCGTGGCTAGGCTGGTGTCATGATCACAGTCTCGGGCACTGTTGCTTCTTCCCTGCCGGCGCGGACTGCGTTCGCCTACCTGTCCGCCTTCGAACACACCAGCGAGTGGGACCCGGGCACAGCGGTAATGGACAAGCTGACCGAAGGACCCGTCGCCGTCGGCCACCGCTACCACGCCGAGGCCCTGTTCCGGAACAAGCGCCAGCCCATCGAATACGAGGTCATCGAACTGTTTGACAACCACATCAAGCTCCGGGGCGAGCACCGGAACCTCGTGGCGTTTGACTCCATCGATGTGCGCTCGCTCAGCTCCGGTTCCGAGATCCTGTACACGGCGCAGTTCAGCATCAACTGGCCCTACAAGCTGCTGCAGCCGTTCCTCACTCCGCAGTTCATGAAGCTGCGCGACCCGGCCCTGAACGGGCTCCGGCAGAAACTCGAATCTCTGTAGCCGTCCGCAATCCAGTACAGGAGGACACTGTGAGTAGCCAAAACCCAGACCCACTTGAAGACCACCTCACCGGGCTGGAACCCGGTGGCGGGGTGCCGCCCGGGGAAACACCGCCCGCTGAGGGTTCCACTGGCGGACCGCAGGGGCACGACGAAGGAGGACCGCCGCGCGGAACCCAGGTGGCTGTGCTAGTGGCACTTGGCATCCTGGTGCTGCTGTGCCTGCTGTTCTTCATCGGCTACATCGTCGGCCTGCTGTAGGTGCTGCCGGCTTTCCGGCTAGCCAGCTTTCCGGGCGTCAGTCCGCCCAGTCGAAGAAGCCCTTGCCGGTCTTGCGGCCCAGTTCGCCGCGGGCCACCTTGTCCCGAAGGATCTGAGGCGGCGCGAAGCGCTCCCCCAGCGTCGAGTGCAGATATTCGGCGATGCCCAGGCGGACGTCCAGGCCCACGATGTCGGTGGTCTTCAGCGGGCCGGTGGGGTGCTTGTAGCCCAGCACCATGGCGGCGTCGATGTCCTCCGCGGAGGCCACGCCCTCCTCCACCATGCGCATCGCCTCCAGCGCAATGGCCACGCCCAGCCGTGAGGACGCGAACCCCGGGGCATCGTTGACGACGACGGCGGTCTTGCCCAGCGCCTCCGTCCAGCCTTTCGCTTCGGCCGCCAGTTCGGGTGAGGTCTCCTTGGCCACCACCACCTCGATGAGGGTGGAGGCGGGCACGGGATTGAAGAAGTGCAGCCCAACGAAGCTGGCCGGCCGCTGCAGTTGGGCGGCGAGGTCGGTGACCGAGAGCGACGACGTGTTGGAGGCCAGGAACGCCCCGGGCGCCAGCTGTTCCTCCACGGCCTTCAGGGCACTGACTTTCAGCTCGAAGTCCTCCGGAACCGCCTCGACCACGAGGCCGCAGCCGGCGAAGGCCGAGTAGTCGGTGGACGTGCCGAACCGGGCCAGGACATCCTCCGGGGCTCCGTCCAGGACGCCCCGGGAAGCGGACTTGGCCACGGCCTCGGTGACCCGGGCGCGTGCGCCGGCGGCAGCGTCGTCGTCGCGCTCCACCACCACGACGGTGGCGCCGTTGATGAGGAAGGCGTGGGCGATTCCTGCGCCCATCCGGCCGCCGCCGAGGACTCCGACGTTCTGGGGAATGGCGGTCATGAGTTGGTCCTGTCTGTGGTGCTGTCCGGGTTTTTCTTCTTGTCGCTTTTCTTGTCCAGGAAGGCCTGCATCCGGTCGAACTTAGCCTGAGATTCGAACAGGATTCCCTGCGCCAGCTGGTCGATCAGCGGGTGCGCCTCGGCCGGCGCGTGGAACACCGATTTGGTGATCCGGACGGCCAGCGGGTCCTGCCGGGCGATGCGGTCGGCGAGCCGGTGGGCGGCGTCCATGAGCTCGGCGGCCTCGTGGAGTTCGGTGACCAGGTTGACGGCGAGGGCCTCCTCGGCTTTGAGGACCCGTCCGGCCAGCAGGATTTCCTTGGCCACGGGCTCCCCCACGAGTTCCTTCAGGCGCCAGCTGGCACCGGCAGCGGCCAGAATTCCCAATCCGGTCTCCGGGTTGCCGATCCGCACGGCCGGGGTGCCGATCCGGAAGTCGGCGGCATAGGCCAGCTCTGCCCCGCCGCCCAGGCAGTAGCCGTCCAGCGCCGCGATCACCGGCATGGGCAGCTTGGCGATGCGCACAAAGATCGTGGAGTTGATGCCCTGCAGCGCGTCGTCGCGGCGCCGCTCCCGCAGCTGCGCGATGTCCGCTCCCGAGGCAAAAACGCCCTCGGTGCCGGCGATGATGAGGACCTTGGGGTCCTGCTCCAGCTCGGCGCACACGGCATGGAGCTCGTCCACCATCTGCTGGTCGATCGCGTTCCGGACGTCCGGGCGGTTGAGGAGCACCACCACCCGGTCCTCGCGCTCTTCGACCAGGAGGGTGCTGAACTCCCGGGTGCTCAAGTGTCCGTTCGCGCTGTCCTGGCCCGGCACTACACGCGCTCCAGCAGCATGGCCGTGCCCTGGCCCACGCCGATGCACATGGTGGCCAGGCCGATCCGCGCATCTTCGCGCTCCATCCGGCCCAGCAGGGTGATGGCGATCCGGGAGCCGCTCGAACCCAGCGGGTGCCCCAAAGCGATCGCGCCGCCGTCGTTGTTCACGATGTCCGGGTCCAGCCCAAGGCGCCGCACGCTGGCCAGGGACTGGGTGGCAAACGCTTCGTTAAGTTCGACGGCGCCAAGGTCACCGACGCTGAGCCCGCTCCGCTTAAGCACCTTCTGGGTCGCCGGAACCGGGCCGATGCCCATGATTTCCGGCTCGCAGCCCGCGGAGGCGCCGTCGATGATGCGGGCACGGGGCGTGAGGCCGAGCCGCTGGACCGCGGCTTCGGAGGCCACGATGATGGCGGACGCGCCGTCGTTGAGGGAGGACGAGTTGCCGGCCGTGACCACAGAGCCGCCGGGAACCACGGGGCGCAGGCCGGCCAGAACCTCCATGGAGGTGCCGGCACGCGGACCCTCATCCGTGTCCACCACGTTCTCGGCCTTGCGGGTCTTGACCGTCACCGGGACGATTTCGTCCTTGA
This sequence comes from Arthrobacter globiformis, assembly GCF_030817195.1. Classification (NCBI taxonomy): domain Bacteria; kingdom Bacillati; phylum Actinomycetota; class Actinomycetes; order Micrococcales; family Micrococcaceae; genus Arthrobacter; species Arthrobacter globiformis. The sequence goes on from NZ_JAUSYZ010000001.1 coordinate 4,556,381, forward strand.
AGCGGCCCGCCGCGATGGCCGCGAGTGCCCTTTCATGGGAGCGGACGGCGAAGGCGTCGGCGTCCTCGCGGGAAATGCCGTCCACGCGGCCCACTTCCTCGGCGGTTTCCGGCATGGAGAACGTCATCTTGCCGTCCCGCGACAGCTCACCCTTCGTGAACAGGGGGTTCACGAAGCGCCAGCCGATGGAGGTGTCGAAGATGTCCCCGGGCTTCGCGAAGGCCGTCTGCGGCTTCTCCTGGACCCAGGGGGCGCGGCTCATGGACTCCACTCCGCCTGCCACCACGATATCCGCAGCCCCGGACTTGATCATCTGGCTGGCCATGATGATGGCGCTCAGGCCCGAGGAGCAGAGCCGGTTCACGGTGATGCCGGGGATGTGCAGCGGGAGGCCGGCGAGGATGGTGGCCATGCGTGCCACGTTGCGGTTCTCCTCGCCGGCGCCGTTGGCGTTGCCGAGGATGACCTCATCGATCGCGTCCGGATCCACGCCCGCCCTGGCCACGGCCTCGCGGACCACCAGCGCGGCCAGATCATCGGGCCGGACCGCCGAGAGCGCTCCGCCGTATCGTCCTACCGGAGTACGGGCACCGCCGACCAGAAAAGCCTCGACCATGAGAACATCCTTTTCGCAGAAGCTGGGCCGGAGCGAATAAATTACCGACCGTTCGTTCTATAAAGATTACACGGTGCGGGCAACCGGTCAACGGGACGGCAGTTTTTGTCTTCTTGTCGCGACGTAAAGGGCCTCGAAGTCGTGACAAGTGGACAAAAACTCATCAGCCCCTCGGGCGGGGCGCGTCAGGGCACCACCCGCATCAGGTGACATATGCGCGTCAGGCGACCACGACGCCGAGGTGGGCCGCGAGGAGCGGCGCCAGGAGCCCCAGCTGGTACTCGTCGATCACGACGCCGGCCAGGCTCCCCAGGCCGCTGATGCTCCGGAAGTCCGTGCCGCGCAGGTCGAAATCCTTCAGCCTGGCGCCGGCAAGGTCCAGGCTGCCGATGGTGCAGTTCTTCAATGCCACCCGGGCCGCGGTGGCGGAACCCAAATCCAGCTCGCTGATGATGCAGTCGCTGATCAGCACGTCCGCCAGCCGCGATCCGCGCAGGTTCAGGTAGTCGATCTTGCCGCCGTCGATCCGCACCGACTGCCAGCCGCCCTCATAAAGCTCGGCCGACCCCCACCGGGGATTGCTGAAGACAACGTCGTGCAGCGTGGACCGGGCGGCGTTCAGGACGGGCGCGAAGGCCTCCTCAATGACGCAGTCCCGGAAGGTGGCGCCCCGCAGCTGCGCTTCGTTGAAGGAGACCCCGGCGAATTCGCATTCGGCGAAGGTGATGCCGCTCAGCTCCAGCCCGTCGGCAGCCGCCCTGCTGTACCGCATGCCGTCATACCGCGCGGCGCGGCTGAAGTCCGGTGCATCGTCATGCCGCAGGTCTTCCAGCCGGACCGGCGCCAGCCTCGGGGGTGTGACCTTCGAGGCCGAACCTTGGCGGGGTTTGCCCGCAGCCCTTCCCGCCACTACAGCTGCTCCGCTTTCGCTGCGATTTCGGCGAGATCCTTCGCCAGGGCCTTCCGCGCCATGTTCAGGCCCATCCGCCCGAAGACGGCAAGCATCAGACGGCTGAACACGGTGGGCCTGAGGACCTCGGCACCGAAGGTCATGGTCAGGTCCGTCCCGCCGCCCCGCTCCTCCAGCGTGAACCGGGAGGTGTAGTCCGCTCCGCCCTGCAGCGCCTTCACCGTTGTGCTGTGCGGCGGATCCGCCTGGGACACCCACATTTCCACGGTTTCGCGCCGGCCCATCGTGGACCGCGTCTCCTTCCAGCGGGTGCCTTCGCCGTAGGGGCCCTCGCTGACCATCTGGATGGATTCGATTCCCGAGAGCGTGGCGGCGGACCCCGGTACATCCGAGATAACCCGCCAGACTTTCTCCGGGCCGGCGTTCACGTGCTGACTCAGGCTGATGCTGTGATCCATGCCTTCGAGCCTAGCGTCAGCGGCCGACATTCTCGCGCCCCCGGCTCCCGCCTCCCCACGCCGCAGCCCGGGGCCTCATGAGGAAATGCACAGCATGGCTTGAAATAGTAAGCATGCTTTGTGTTAGGCTGAAACGGCTTTGTCAGATCAACCGGCAACGGAAGGTGGTGCCCACCATGGGTATCGGAGACAAGATCCAGAACGCTGCAGAGGACTTCGGCGGTAAGGCGAAGGAAGCGGCAGGCAACGCGACGGACAATGATCGCCTGAAGGCAGAGGGCCAAAAGGACCAGGTTGTGGCCGACGCCAAGAAGGTCGGCGAAGACGTCAAGGACGAATTCAAGCGGGATTGATACGCGATAAACAAAGCGGCGACGCCGGACTCCCTTGGGGGGAGCCCGGCGTCGCCGCTTTTTGACCTTCCAGGGCCTGACGTCCCGGCCTCCCAGGCCCGATGCCCCGCAGACGGCACGTGCAAGACTGGGCGCATGACCCACGTAGACCTGGGCGGGGCAGCCGGCGCCGGCGGATCCAAGACCCTTCGCGGCTACCTCGCCACACCCGCCGGCGAAAGCCCTTTTCCCGCCGTCGTGATGATCCACGAGGCGTTCGGCCTCAATGACCAGATCCGCCGGCACGCGGACCGGCTCGCGGCGGCCGGTTACCTCACCCTCGCCGTCGATCTCTTCAGCGACGGCGGCCCGCGCCGCTGCCTGATGGGCACCATGAAATCCATGGTCACCGGCAAAGGCCGGGTCTTTGCCGACATCGCCGCCGCACGGTCCTGGCTCCAGGCCTCGCCCCTCTCAACCGGCCGGACAGGCGTCATCGGCTTCTGCATGGGCGGCGGCTTCGCGCTGCTTGCGGCCAACGACGGCTTCGACGCCGCGTCGGTGAACTACGGCCGGCTCCCCCGCGACCTCGAGCCGGCGCTCCGGGCGCCTGCCCCCTCGTCGCGAACTACGGCGCGAAGGACCGCACCCTGCGCGGTGCCGCGGCAAGGCTGGAATCCGCCCTGGATGCAGTGGGCGTCGAACACGACGTCAAGGAGTTCCCGACGGCGGGGCACTCCTTCCTGAACGACCAGGAGGAAGGCCCCCGGGCACTGCGCCCGCTGACGCGCGTGATGGGGATCGGTCCGGATCCGGCCGCAGCCCCGCAGGCGTGGCGCCGGATCGAGGACCACTTCGCAAAACACCTGAAAACCTGACATCGATTGCTCCGTAAGTGCCCTTTTGAACGCTCAGAAGGGCCGTTACGGAGCAATCGATGGGGGAATGACGACGGCGGGCGCCTCCTGGAGAAGGAGGGCCCGCCGCCGAGGTCAAAAAGTCGTGATCAAAACAGGAAGCTAGCTGAAGAGCTCACTCTTCGGCTCGTTGTTCTTGACCTTCTGCCAGCCCAGCCACAGCACCAGGGCGAAGAACGGGATGCTGGCCAGGGTCCACAGTCCCAGGAGGTAGACCTCGCCCGTGGCCTTGTCCGTCATGGTGTCGAAGCCGATCAGGATAGTGATGGCCAGCAGCGCCACGAGTCCGGCCCAGCTGGTCCACGGCGAACCCGGCATGGGCAGGCTGGAGACGTTGCCCTTCTTCTTGCGCAGCGCGATCTGGCTGGCAAAGATGGAGCCCCAGGTGAAGATCACGCCGATCGAGGCGGTGTTCAGCGCGAGGTCGAACGCATGCGAGCCGCCCAGCCAGATGTTGAGCAGGATGCCCACGAGGTACACGGAGGCGATGGCCAGGATGGCGGCGTACGGCACGTGGCGGCTGGACATCCTGGTCAGCCACTGCGGGGCGTGGCCGTTGTTGGCCATGGTGCGGAAGATCCGGCCAATGGAGTACAGGCCGGAGTTGCAGGAGGACAGCGCAGCGGTGATCACGATCATGTTCATGACGTCGCCCATCCACGGCAGGCCCATCTGCCCGAAGACGGTGACGAACGGCGAGGTGCCGGCCTTGTACTGGTCGGAGGGCAGCAGCATGGCCAGCAGGGTCACGGAGCCGACGTAGAACACCACGATGCGGATCACGACCGCGCGGATCGCCTTGGGCACTTCGCGTTCCGGGTTTTCCATCTCGCCCGCAGTGATGCCCACGAGTTCAATCGCGTTGTAGGCGAAGATGACGGCGTTGAGCACCAGGATCATCACGAGGGCGCCCTTGGGGAACATGCCGCCGTCGCCGGCGAAAAGGTTGACCGGCGACGCGTGGCCGGCGCCCACCTTGGCGTTGGTGACCACCATAAAGGTGCCCACGGCCAGGAAGATCACGATGGCGCCGACTTTAAGGCAGGATGCCCAGAACTCGAATTCGCCGAAGGCCTTGACGCTGAGCAGGTTCACGGCCACCAGCAGCACCAGCGCTGCGATGGCGGAGAGCTCCACGGGGACGTTGGGGAAGAAGAACTGGAAGTAGAGGCCGATCGCGATCAGCTCGGCGATGCCGGTCATGGCCCAGTTGATGAAGTACATCCAGCCGGACAGGTAGGCGCCCTTCTTGCCGAACAGTTCGCCGGCGTAGCTCACGAAGGAACCGGAGGTCTGGCGGTACATGATGAGCTCACCGAGGGCGCGCATTAGCAGGTAGGCGATGACGCCGGCGATGGCGTAGGAGAAGATCAGCGCGGGTCCGGTGGAGGCCAGCCGGCCGCCGGCTCCCATGAAGAGGCCGACGCCGATGGCGCCGCCCATCGCGATCATCGTGACGTGGCGCCGGCTCAGGGTCTTCTTGTAGCCCTCGGCGCTGAGGGTCGAGTCGACGGCGGCGGATGGAGCCGTCGGGCTCATAAGTTCTGTGGGGGTACTTTGAGGCACAACTGTTCCTTGTAGGTCGGGGGTTGCCTTGGATGGGGCACTGCCGGTTCCGGAACCTGGAGTTTTTGTACAGATAATTCGACTTCAGGCCCCTCTTGAGGACCGTATGTGTACAAAAACTCGTGGAGCATCGAAGGTTCGCACGGCCCATCCATCGTACAAGATTTCCGGTCCGCTCCGTGACGCGGGCAACACTCCGCAGGTCAGGCCCGGGTTTTGGGCGGGTTTGACGGGGTCCCCGCGGGTCTGAACGCCGCGTTGCGAAACAGTAACGCGAATGGACAAAAGGCTCCCTTTGGTGCCCGGATTGGGGCTACTCTGAGCACCATGGCCGGGATTCGTTCCCGGCCATGGTGTCCGCACCGTCTCATGCGGACGCCGGCACTCGCGCCATTTTTCAGGGGGGACTATGAGAAAGAGAGCACTGCTGCTGCCTGCGGCCTTGCTGCTGGCAGCTTCGGGGTGTTCCGGCGGGGGCTCAGACCCTGCCGGATCCGGCCCCAGCGCTTCACCATCAGCAACCAGTACGACGGCGGTGTCCCAGCCGCCGTCGGAATCCTCACCACCCACAACGGCCCCTTCCCTCCCCACCGATGTGTCCACATCGCTGAACGCGATCGACGCCCTGCAGGAGCACACCTGCGCGGCCGGTCCGGACGGCCAGTGGACGTTCAAGGGAACCCTGGTCAACTCCTCGGACAAAGCCAAGAAGTACACCGTGGCCATTGCGGTCACCGTCGGCGCCGCCGTCCAGGGCCACGCCCTGATCACGGAAACGGTCCAGGCAGGGAAATCGGCTGAAGTGTCTGCAGAGAACTTCGCCAACACCACGGGCCAGACCGGCACGTGCGAACCGGTTGTGTCGGTGGAGGATGCTTCGTGAAAAAACCAATACTTGCGGCTGCCCTGCTCCTGAGCCTGGCGGCCGGACCACTCGCGTCCTCTCCTGCCCTCGCCGTCGGCTCCGAGACTCCGTCCGTCCAGGCGACCGACTCTTCCACTCCCGCAGCCGGAACCACGACCGCCACTGCCGAGACCGACCCTGCCACTGCTCCTGCTTCCGAACCCACTGACCCCGCCACGGGTCCGGCGGCTGACCCGGCAACGGAAGCGGTGACTGCCCCGGCCACCGATCCGGTGACGGAACCGGCGGCGCCGGAGCCGCCGTCGGACCCGCCCGTAACGGACCCCGCCGTCACCGATCCCTCCGTTGCTGATCCGGCCGACGCAGACCCGGCGCCGGACCCCGACCCCGAATTTGTCACCGCCGGCGGCATCGGCGCCAAGTGGCGGAGCCTTGGCGGGGCCGGCGGCGTGCTCGGCGAGCCGACGTCGAACGAGCAGTGCTCGGCGGGGCTCTGCGTGCAGACCTTCACGGGCGGTTCGATCTACTGGACGTCCAAGTCAGGAGCGCATCCGGTCCTGCTGGCCTCCGGGCGCACCGGTCCGCAGTGGACGGCCAGCGGCGGACTGGCAGCCTTCGGCTACCCCATCGGCGACGAAATCGTTCTGGGATCACGGTCCCTGCAGAAATTCTCCACCGGCAAAGTGATCATCTGGACCGGCACCCGGTTCCTCAACTTCTCCACCGGGACGGGCATCGGCAGCCGCTGGGCAGCCTCGGGGGCGGAGACCGTGCTGGGCCTGCCGTCCGCAGGAGAAACCTGCGGGCTGAGAAACGGGGGCTGTTCGCAGGTGTTCGACCGCGGCACCATCTACTGGTCGCCGCAGACCGGAGGCCAGGTGATCCGCGGCGGCATCGGCTCCCGCTGGCGTGCCGCCGGCGCGCAGAACGGCGTCCTGGGCTACCCCACCACCACGGAAGCCTGCGGCCAGGTGGCAGGCGGCTGCCTCCAGCGGTTCCAAGGCGGCAGCATTTACTGGTCGCCCGCCACAGGCGCGTGGATCACGCGCGGCGGTATCGGCACCCGGTACATCCTGACCGGCGGAAACCGCAGCTCCCTGGGCTATCCCGTGGCCAACGAGGCCTGCGGGCAGGCCGCGGGCGGATGCATCCAGCGGTTCCAAGGCGGCACGATCTACTGGTCTCCGCTGACCCCGGCCTGGATCGTCCGGGCCGGCATCGCCCAGCGGTATGCCACCAACGGCGGGGCGGATGGCTGGCTGGGCTACCCGACGTCGAACGAACGGTGCGCCGGCGACCAGTGCATCCAGTCGTTCCAGCGCGGCTTCATCGGCTACACCAAGGCTGCCGGCACGCGCGCTTACGGGATCACCGAATGCCAGAAGCTGAACAACGGGCGGTCCCGGTACTCCACGTACGGCGCCAACCGCGTGCTGCTGACGTTTACGCAGGGCTACGGCCAGTCGTATGCCACCAACGTCTACTGCGTCCGGATGGCCGGAACGTACGTCCAGGACTGGCGGACCGACGGCTATGTGGGCGCCTCCGGCTTCAAGGCTCCGGGCGTCCCCTCGGGCCCCACCCGCTACCTGTACTCGCCCACGGGCTCGTACTCGGTGACGGAGGCCTTCGGCCTGGGCAACCCGGGAACGAAGCTCCCCTACCGCACGCTGAACCCCCGCTCCCGCTGGGGCGGCAACCCGTGGACCGCGACGTACAACAAGTACTTCGAGTCCTCCTCGTGGGTGGGCTGGGACGAGAACATGTGGTACTTCGCCACCCGCGCCACGCATGATTACCGCCAGGGCGTGGTGATCAACTACAACCGTCCCACCATCGTGCAGGACGCCGGCTTCGCCATCTTCCTGCACATGAACAAGGTCCCGACGGCGGGCTGCATCTCGCTGGACGACTGGGCCGTGGTGGACTACATCAGGAAGTCCAGGCCCGGCGACCGGATCATCATGGGAACCTACGGCGCCCTGTTCCGGTAGGCGCTCTTTCCAGAGGCAGGAACCCAGACGGTCCGAAAAACCCAGGCCCGGCGGCACATCCGCTGGGCCTGGGTTTTCCGGGCTCAGGCGGGCAGTGCCACCTTTTCCAGCATGCCGTCCGCCATCGTGTACCTGAGCCATCTCCCGGAAGCGCCTTCGCCCGCCCGGCCACGGGACCGGTCCGCGCAGCCGTCGAACCACTGGCCGAGGGCCCGGTCGTGGCTGACCATCACCACCGTTCCGTCGAAGTCCGCGAGCGCCGATTCCAGCTCCTCCACCAGCGCGGGGGCCAAATGGTTGCTGGGTTCGTCGAGGAGCATGACGTCCTTGTGGCCGAGCAACAGCCGGGCGAGTGCCAGCCTGCGCTGCTGGCCTGCCGAGAGGGCGCCCACCGGAACATGGAATTCGCTGGTGCGGAAGAGGCCCAGCCGCAGCAGCGCCTCCGCGTGGTCGTCGATGTTCCCGCCAAGCCCGGCGGCAAAGGCCGGCAGCAGCCTCAGGGCTGGATGTTCGGGCAGCTCCAGTTCCTGCTGCAGATAGCCGATCCGGCCGTGGCGCACCACCTGGCCCGTGGCCGGTTCGAGGGTGCCGGCCAGCACGGAGAGCAGCGTGGACTTCCCGGCACCGTTGGGCCCGGTGATGAGGATTTTCTGGCCGCGGTCCACACGGAACTCGGGTACGTCCAGCCGGCCGGGCACCTTGGTGTTGCGGGCACGCAGAACCCCATCGACGGCTTCCGGGTGTCCACCCCCGGAACTCCCGCCGGCGCTCCCGCCGTCGACCGTGCCGTGCAACCCGGCGTCGAGCTTCAGGCGTTCCGGCGGGCGCTCCACGGGGTTGTCCTCCAGGCGGCGCAGCCTCTCCTGTGCATTGCGGATTTTGCTGGCAGCGGCGCGCTCCCAGGTTCCGGTCTTGAAGTCGAAGGCCGCCTTGTCGTTGTCCCGCCGGCGCGCGTAGCCCATCCGGCCCGCCACGGTGTCCGCCTGCCGCCGTTCGGCATCCATGGCGTCAAGCCAGCCGTGGTACTGCTGCACCCAGCGCTGGCGTTCTGCCCGCTTCTCCTTCAGGTAGCCGTCGTAGCCGTTGCCGTAGCGGTTCACCGTCCGGCGCTCGGCGTCGACCTCGATGACGGCGGTGGCGACCTTCCGCAGCAGGACGCGGTCGTGGGAAACCACCACCACAACTCCCCGGTGGGCTGCGAGACGGCCCTCGAGCCAGGCTGTTCCGCTGGCATCCAGGTGGTTCGTGGGCTCATCCAGGAGCAGGATGTCCGCGGGATCGGCCAGCAGGCACGCCAGCGCGACGCGCTCCTGCTCCCCGCCGGACAGCGACCCCAGCGTCCGGCCGCGGTCCACGCCGCCCAGGCCAAGCCTGTCCAGCGCCGCCTCCACACGGGATTCCGCGGCGTATCCCTCGCGCAGCTGGTACTGGGTCTGCAGGTTCCCGTAAGCCTCGAGCTCGGCTGGCCCCGCCGCTGGCAGCCCGTCCTCCAGCCGTTCCAGCCCGGCTTCCATCTCCCGCAGTGCACGGAGCGCGTCGTCAATGGCGTCCGCCACTGTCAGCCTGGCGGAGAGTCCGGATGTCTGCGCCAGATAGCCCACCCGGCCATGCCGCTGGGCCGTGCCCTCCGCAGGCGCCTCGATACCCGCCAGGATCCGCAGCAGGGTGGACTTGCCGGCACCGTTCTCACCCACGACGGCGGCGTGCTCCCCCGCGGCGACCACCAGTTCGACGCCGGTGAAGAGTTCGCGGTCCCCGTAGCCGTGCGCGACGCCGGACAGGTGCAGCTGTTCGGTGCGGAAATGTGGTTCAGTCATGGAAGTCCTCGCAGTCCAAAGGGCGGCCCCGGAGCTCATTGAATGCTCTACGGGGCCTTGTCTGTGGCCATGTCAACGCCGGACGGTGCCGGCGCCGGGATCTAGGACTTCATGGGTCAAGCCTGCCCGGCGGCGGGCAGCCCCGTCAAGGTTCGCACCGCCGTCGGACTTCCCCCCCCGGCGCTACGCGGCGAGAGCGGCAGCCTTCCGACGGCGGGCCTTGGCCAGCCGGGTGCCGATCAGCCCCTGCCGGGGGCTTAGCAGATAGACGACGGCGAACACCGCCCCCTGGGTGAGGACCACCATGGCGCCGGATGCGGTGTCGAGGTAGTAGCTGAAGTAGATGCCGGCGATAGAGCATGCCGCGGAGATTGCGGGAGCGATCACCAGCATGCGGGAAAAACGGTTCGTCAGCAGGTAGGCGGTGGAGCCCGGGATGATGAGCATGGCCACCACCAGCACCACGCCCACCGTCTGCAGCGCCACCACGGAGGTCAGCGCCAGCAGCCCCAGCAGCAGCGCTCCAAGCCTTCGCGGCGAGAGCCCGATCGCGTGGGCGTGCGTGGGGTCGAAGGCGTAAAGCGTGAGGTCGCGGCGCTTCAGGATGAGGATGGCGAAGGCCACCACACCCAGCACGAGCACCTGGATGAGGTCAGGGACACTGACACCCAGCAGGTTGCCGAAGATGATGTGGTTAAGGTCGGTCTGGCTCGGCGTCACCGAGATCAGCACCAGGCCGAGGGCGAAGAGGGACGTGAAGACAATGCCGATGGCGGCGTCCTCCTTCACGCGGCTCGTGTTCCGGACGACCCCGATGAGGGTCACGGCGACTAATGCAAACACCAGGGCCCCCAACGCGAACGGCGCGCCCACGATGTAGGCCAGCACAACACCGGGAAGCACCGCGTGCGAGACGGCGTCGCCCATCAGGGACCAGCCGATGAGCACCAACCAGCAGCTCAGGACCGCGCAGACCACGGCAGCGAGCGCCGTCGTGAGGATGGCGCGGACCATGAAGTCGTAGCCGAGGGGTTCGAGCAGGAGACTGACCGGATCCATGGCTCAGCTCCCCGTCTCATCGTTGCGCTGTCCGGCACCGGGGCCCTGTTTGGGGTCCCCGTTCCGGTTCAGGACATCCAGCCCGAACGCCATGGCCAGGTTCTCCGGCTGCAGCACCACTTCCGGGGCCCCGTGCATGAGCACCTTGCGCATGAGCAGCACTGCTTCGTCGCACAGCTGCGGCAGGGCGTGGAGGTCGTGCGTGGAGATGAGGATGGTGCAGCCCTCCGTTGCGAGCTCACGCAGCAGCCGGGTGATGGTGGCCTCCGAGCGCTTGTCCACGCCTGCAAACGGCTCGTCCAGGAGCATCATGGTGGCCCCCTGCGCGATGCCCCGTGCCACGAAGGCACGTTTTTTCTGGCCTCCGGAGAGCTGGCCGATCTGCCGGCCCGCGAACTCGGAAAGTTCCACCCGCTCGAGCGCGTCATCGACGGCGGCCCGGTCCGCTTTGGAGGGGCGGCGCGTGAATCCCTGGCGCCCGTAGCGGCCCATCATCACAACGTCGCGGACGGAGAGCGGAAACTGCCAGTCCACGTCCTCGCTCTGCGGCACGTAGCCGATGCCGCCTTCCTTGCGTGCCTTGGCGGGCGGCGCCCCGTTGATCAGTACGCGGCCGGCGTCTGGCCTGATCATGCCCATGATGGCCTTGAAAAGGGTGGACTTGCCGGACCCGTTCATCCCCACCAGGCCGCAGATCCGAGAGTGCTCCAGGACCAGTGAGGCGGCATCCAGGGCAAGGACCTCACCGTAGTGCACAGTGACGTTCTCCACCTGGATGGCAGGGTGCGGCCGTGCCGATGCGGCTTCGGCGTCGCGGTGGGCTGTGAAGGCGCTCATGATCCCGCACCTGACAGGGCTGCGGTGATCAGCTGGGAGTCGTGCCGGATGAGGTCCAGGTACGTGGGCACCGGCCCGTCCGCCTCGGAGAGGGAGTCCACATACAGCACGCCGCCGAACTTGGCGCCGGTGGCCTCCACGACCTGTCGCATCGGGGCGTCAGAGACAGTCGACTCGCAGAAGACGGCAGGCACCTTGTTGCCCCTGACGTAGCCGATCGCCTCGGTGATCTGCTGGGGCGTGGCCTGCTGTTCGGCGTTGACTGCCCAGATGTACACCTCATCGAGGCCTGCGTCACGGGTCAGATAGGAGAAGGCGCCTTCGCAGGTCACCAGCGCGCGCTGGTTCTTGGGCACGGCGGCGAGCTTGGCTTTCATCTGATCCTGCACAGCCTGGAGCTTGGCTTTGTAGGCCTTGCCGTTGGCCTCGAAAGCCGTGGCATTCTCGGGGTCCAGTTCGGAGAAGGCCTTCACCATGTTGTCCACATAGATCTGCACGTTGACCGGCGACATCCAGGCGTGCGGGTTCGGCTTGCCCTGGTACGAGTCCTCGGTGATGGACATCACCTTCACGCCCTCGCTCACCACGGCGTGCGGCACGTCCAGGCCCTCCACGAACTGCCCGAACCAGGCTTCGAGGTTGAGCCCGTTGTCCAGGATGAGGTCTGCCTGCGCGGCCTTCCGGATGTCGCCCGGAGTGGGTTCATAGCCGTGGATCTCCGCGCCGGCCTTGGTGATGGATTCCACCTGCAGCTTGTCCCCTGCCACGTTTTTGGCCACGTCGGCCAGCACAGTGAACGTCGTCAGCACCACAGGCCGACCGTCGCTGCCGTTGCCGTTGGCGTTCCCGCCGCACGCGGTCAAGGCCAGGCAAAGAAGAACGACGGCGGTCACTCCCCTGCCGCGGTTTCTTGCAGCTGTGGCGGATGACCCGGTGCCGGATGACCCGCTGCTGGATGACCCGGTGCCGAATGACCCGCTGCCGCGGATTTCCGGCAGGCTGGAAGCGGAGCGCTTCTTTGCACTCCATAGGGCAAGAGTTCGGCGCGGACTTCTTTGGCGCACCGAAACCAAAAGTTAGGCATACCGAATATTCTACCGGTGGCGATTCGGTCCCTGCAACGCGGCGGCAGTACTGCGCAGGGCCTGAACTGTCCGTTCGCGCGGGGCTTGGCGCACTACGCTGGAAGCATGGTGAATACCAGACGCATGCTCCCTGCTCCGCGGCCGGATCTCTACCGGTTTTCGACGCTGGACCTCACCGCCGTGGGGCTTTACGTTGCCGTTGCCGCCTTCTTCGCACTGGCCGGGGAACTGCTCCTGCCGTTGCTCCGGGCAATGGCCCCGACGCCGGCCGTCGCCTCCTACAGCGTGAACCTCCTGTTCTACGGCTGCGTTGGCGCGCTGGCGCTGTTTGCCGCCCGCGGGGTGGTGTCCCGGGACCTCAGGGTGCTTGCCACGCGGCCGTGGTTCACGCTCGTGATGGTGCCGCTGGCCGTCGTCGCCATGATGATTGTCACCGCCATCCTGGTGGCCGTGGGCGGGACCACCGAGACGTCCGCTAACCAGGCCGGGCTGCAGGCGCTCATGCGGCAGGTACCGGCCTGGCTGATGGTGCCGCTGATTGTCGTGGTGGGACCGTTCGTCGAGGAATACGTGTTCAGGCACCTGCTGATCGGGAAGCTCAGCAGGCGGGTCAACATCTGGATCTGCTGCGGACTTTCTGTGATCCTCTTCGCCGCCCTGCATATCGTGGGGCAGGAAGCCCTCACCCTCCCCGCGCTCATGCCGTACCTGGCCATGGGCGGCACCCTGGTGTTTGTCTATGTGTGGACGGGGCGGAACCTGATGTTCGCCTACTTCGTCCACGCCACCAAGAACCTGCTCGCTGTGATTTTCCTGTACACCATCCCGCCGGAACTCCTGGATCAGCTGCAGCGGGCCCAAGGCTAGGGGCGGCGTGGGCCCTGCCGCCCGGGCCAGCCCCTATCCGGAGGTGGCGCCGCCGTCGTAGCTTGGTGCCATGGGACTCAACATTCAGATCGCCATCGACTGCCATCACCCGCACGACCTCGCCGACTGGTGGGCGGAAACACTGGACTGGTCCGTGGAGCCGCAGGACGAGGGCTTCATCCGGTCCATGATCAGCCAGGGCTTCGCCACGGAAGACCAGACCATGACGCACAACGGCAAGCTGGTGTGGAAGGACGGCGCGGCGATCCGGCCCACAGAGGAAATCGAGGCCAAGGCACCCGCCCGGCGCCTGCTGTTCCAGACCGTGCCGGAACAGAAGACCATCAAGAACCGGGTGCACTGGGACGTTCGCTTAGACGGCCGGGACAAGGACGAGGTCCGCGCCGAGCTCGAAGCCCGCGGCGCCACGTTTCTCTGGACGGCCAACCAGGGGCCCCACGAATGGCACACCATGGCAGACCCCGAGGGCAACGAGTTCTGCATCAGCTGAGCCGATTACTAGACTTGGACGGTGAGCAACGAATTCCCCGCCAAGGTATCCGACGTCTTTGACCCGTCCCGCTGGCGCACCGTGTCCGGCTTCGACGACTTCCAGGACCTGACCTACCACCGGCAGGTGGAGCGGTCCGACGACGGCACAGTGGTTCGGGACCTGCCCACCGTCCGCATCGCGTTCAACCGGCCGGAGGTCCGCAACGCCTTCCGCCCGGGGACCGTGGACGAGCTGTACCGCGCCATGGACCACGCCCGGATGACCCCGGACGTCGCCACCGTGCTGCTCACCGGCAACGGCCCCTCCCCCAAGGACGGCGGCCACTCGTTCTGCTCCGGCGGGGACCAGCGGATCCGCGGACGCGACGGCTACCGCTACGCTGACGGCGAGACGCAGGAAACCATAGACCCGGCCCGCGCGGGGCGGCTCCACATTCTGGAGGTCCAGCGGCTCATGCGGACCATGCCCAAGGTGGTCATCGCCGTCGTCAACGGCTGGGCGGCCGGCGGCGGGCACTCCCTGCACGTGGTCTCCGACCTGACCATCGCCTCGCGCCAGTTCGGGAAGTTCAAGCAGACGGACGCCACGGTGGGCAGTTTCGACGCCGGCTACGGCTCGGCGCTGCTGGCCCGGCAGATCGGCCAGAAGGCCGCCCGGGAGATTTTCTTCCTCGCGCGCGAATATTCCGCCGAGGACATGGTTCGGATGGGGGCCGTGAACGAGGCCGTTGACCACGAGCGCCTCGAGCAGGTGGCGCTCGAGTATGCGGCGGACATCGCCCGGCAGTCCCCGCAGGCCATCCGGATGCTGAAGTTCGCCTTCAACCTCGCCGACGACGGCCTGGCCGGCCAGCAGGTGTTCGCCGGCGAAGCTACCCGGCTGGCATACATGACGGACGAGGCCGTGGAGGGCAAGGATGCCTTCCTGCAAAAACGCGACCCCGACTGGTCCCGGTTCCCGTATTACTTCTAAGTACGCACTCGTCGGAAGGCATCCCATGCTCCCCAGGCCCGCACCCCCAAGGCGCACGCAGTGAATATCGAGCCGGCCCTCAAGGCGCTGGCGGCCGCCCTCCACGGTGAGGGCCCCGCCGTCGAACTCTCCGCCGGCCCCGACGGCGATCCGGTGGTGACGCCGGTCCGGACCCTGGGGTTCGAGGACGCCGTCGCGGTGGTCCGGACCTCGGGGTCCACCGGTACGCCCAAGGCGACGGTCCTGACGGTGGACGCCCTGGCGGCGTCGTCGATGGCCACCGCGTTCGCGCTCAAGGGCGAAGGGCAGTGGCTCCTGGCCCTGCCGCTGCAGTACGTCGCCGGCGTGCAGGTGCTGGTCCGGTCGCTGTTCGCCGGCACGCGGCCATGGGCGATGGACCTGTCCGGGGGGTTCACCTCCGAAGCCTTCACCGCGGCCGCGCTGGAGCTGACGGACAACATCCGCTTCACGTCGCTGGTGCCCACCCAGCTGCAGCGCCTGCTGGCTGACCCGTCGGCGGACACGCTCGCCGTGCTGCGCCGCTTCAACGGCATCCTGCTCGGCGGCGCCCCGGCCTCTGCCGAGCTCCTCAAGTCGGCGCGCGACGCCGGCCTCCGGGTGGTCACCACCTACGGTGCGGCCGAAACCTGCGGCGGCTGCGTGTACGACGGGTACCCGCTCGAGGGCGTGGCAGTTCGGCTCTCCGAAGACGGCAGAATCCACCTGGGCGGGGCCACCCTCGCGGCCGGCTATCTGGACGCACCGCGGCAGACCGCCGAGTCCTTCATCGAGAAGGACGGCAGCCGCTGGTACCGGACCAATGACCTCGGCACCCTGGACGCCGACGGCCGGCTCACCGTGCTGGGCCGCGCCGACGACGTCATCATCACCGGCGGCGTCAAGGTCTCCGCCGCGCATGTGCAGGCTGAGCTGGAAAAGTCCGACGGCGTGACGGCGGCTTTTGTGGCCGGCGTCGAGTCCGCGAAATGGGGCCAGGCTGTGGCTGCCTACGTGGCGGTCGCCCGGAGCGCGTCCGGGGCTGATGGCGCTGCACGGGACGGCGCCGCGTGGGCCGAGGAATGGCACCGCACGCTCGGGCTGCTGGCCCCCAAAACAGTCCTGCCGGCCGGAGAGCTAATCATGCTGCCCAACGGCAAGCCGGACCGGCTGGCCATGATTGAACGCCTCAACGCCCTGCATCAGGGAAAATAGAGTAATCCTGCCGCGCCGCTGCGGGTTCCGCGAGCCCAGCGCACGCCCATGCTTTTGAACGAATCACCGACCCAACACGAGGTACTTACCGTGGCAACAGCCGCACAATGGATCCAAGGCGCCCGGCTCCGCACCCTGCCGGCCGCGATCGCCCCTGTCCTGATCGGCTCGGCGGCGGCCTATGAGATGGCCTCCTTCCGCCCGCTGAATGCAGTCCTGGCGGCCCTCGTGGCGCTCCTGCTGCAGGTCGGCGTCAACTACGCCAACGACTACTCGGACGGGATCCGCGGGACCGACGAGAACCGCGTCGGGCCCCTGCGGCTGGTCGGTTCCGGTGCGGCCCGCCCCGAACACGTGAAGTATGCCGCATTCGGTGCCTTCGGCCTGGCGATGCTCGTGGGGCTGGTGCTGGTCCTCATCACCCAGACGTGGTGGCTGCTGCTGGTGGGCGTGGGCTGCGTGATGGCCGCCTGGGGCTACACCGGCGGAAAGAATCCGTACGGCTACATGGGCCTGGGCGACGTCTTCGTGTTCGTGTTCTTCGGGCTGGTGGCCACGCTCGGCACCACCTACACGCAGGCGGGGCAGATCGGCCTGCCTGCCGTGATTGGCGCCATCGGCACGGGACTCATCGCGTGCGCCCTGCTCATGGCCAACAACGTCCGGGACATCCCCTCGGACATCCAGGCGGGGAAGAAGACCCTGGCGGTGCGGCTGGGCGACAAGCACGCCCGTGAAAGCTACGTGCTGATGCTGACCGTGGCCATCCTGCTGGTGGTGATTTTGGCGCCCACGCGGCCGTGGATGCTGATCGTGCTGCTCCTGATCCCGGCCTGCCTGATGCCGGCCTGGCTCATGATCAATGGACGGAAGCGCAAGAGCCTCATCCCGGTCCTGAAGCAGACGGGCCTAATCAACCTCGGCTACGCCGTGCTGTTCTCGCTGGGACTCGTGCTGAGCAGCGGGCTGTAGGCCTAGGCTTCCTCGCCGCGGGGTTCGCGCTTCTTGGCGTCGTTGCGGATCGTGACGTCCGGGTGGGTGTCCACGAGGTGATCCTCGGCCAGGGCATCATCGACCTCCCCGGCGGTGCGGATGGGCTTGGCGCGGCCAGAGAAGCGGGCATGCAGGGACGCCGTCGCGGCATCGCGCTGCTTCTGGAAGAAGAGGTAGCTGATGGCGAAGGAAATCAGCCCGGCGCAGACGACGGCCAGAAACCACCCCAGCTGCAGGAAGACGAACAGCACAAACAGGGGCAGGAAGATCGCGAACCGGATCAGGGAGTATTTCAGAAAAGCCACTATCCAAGTTTAGCCGTCCTGCCTGAACGTATCCTGCGTCATCTGCGGCCCCTGTCCGGCGTTTTGCTGGCACATGACTGTGGGCATACTGTAATCTCCGCCGGGGCACACGGCGGCTAGACTGATTGCATGCCTCGTGTTGCACTCGCAGTCGCCGTTCTCGCCATATACGTCTACGGGCTGGTGGACGTCATCCGCACTGACAGGCATCTCACCCGCGGTTTTTCCAAAACAACCTGGATCATCATGGTTGCCCTCCTGCCGCTCATCGGCGCCGCGTTGTGGTTCCTGATCGGCCGCCCCCGGGCATCGGCCGTGGCCCAGCCCGTCTACCAGCACCACCCCACCGCCCCCGACGACGACCCCGACTTCCTGCGGAACCTTGAGCAGCGCCGCCGCAAGGCCGAGGCGGAGCGGCTCCGCAAGCTGAGGGACGACGCTGCGCGGAAGAACCAGGCCGACGGCGGCCCGCACCGGACGGGCGCCACGGGCACCACGGGCACGGGCAGCACGGGCGCAGCTCCGGGCACCGCCAGCGGCAGTTCAGATGCGGGCGGACCGGCTGCGGGTGAGCCCGGTCCACGCAAGCCCGGCGCCGCGGGCGAGGCCAACGCTGAAGGCAACCCCGAGGCGAAGTAGCAGCCACTCTGCATCGATTTACCAAAAGCCGATCTAGCAAGAGCCGATTTACCAAAAAGGGCCGCCCAGCAGAAAGCTGAGCGGCCCTTTTCGGCAATTCGACGGCGCCACCGAGAAGCCAGTGCGGAGCAGTCATCGCCCACTGTTCCTCCACACCGGCCCTGAATTGTGGACAACGGCATGCAGGCACGCTCCGGGCAGCAGAATGCTCCTATGCCGCGTCCACGCCCCCTTCCTCCCGCCCTGCTGGGACAGCCATTCACCATCCGCCAGGCCAAGGCTGCCGGCCTGACGCGCAGGCGTGCCCGTGCCCTCGACCTGGCCAGACCCTGCCACGGCGTACGCAGCCCGGCGGCCGTGGAGATGACCCTCCTTGTCCGGGCCCGCGGGCTTGCACTCGCAACCGGAGCCGTCGTCAGCCATCTTTCAGCCGCTGCGCTCTGGGGCTTCCCGCTGCCCCTGCATTTTGAGGACCACGCCGTGATCCATTTGACCAGCCGGGACGGCGCCAGGGCCGTCCGAAGGAAGAACGTGTGCGGCCACCGGCTTCCTCTCCCGGAAGACGAAATCTGCGACGGCCGTTACGTGGCCTGCACGTCCCCTCTTCGGACCTGGTTTGATCTGGCCGGCATCCTTTCCCTGCAGGACCTGGTCATTGCCGGCGATTTCCTTCTGCGCCGCAAGGCTCCCCTTTCCACGCCGAAGGCATTGGACGCTTTCCTGGCTGAGAAGAAGGGCAGGGCTGGGTACCCCAAGGCAATGAAGGCCAGGGTTCTCATCCGCGCGAACACCGATTCACCGAAAGAGACCGAGCTGCGGCTGCTGCTGATCGCCGCGGGACTGCCCGAGCCAGCCATAAACGTTCCCATGTTCGATGAGACCGGCGGCTGGATCCAGGACCCCGACATGTCATACGAAGTGTTCAAGATTGCCATCCAGTACGACGGCGGCCACCATGCCACACCAGCCCAGCGGAGAAGCGACATCTACCGCGACGAAAGCGCACGGAGTCTCGGCTGGCTTGTGGTGGTCCTGACGCAGTTGGATCTGGAGCCCTTCGCAAGGGGCATCGAGCCCAGCGCCATCACCAAGGTGCGCGCAGCCCTAACAAGCCGCGGCTGGAAGGGTGCTCACTAGTCCGCCGTTTCGCCAAAAAAGGCCGCCCAGCAGCAAGCTGAGCGGCCCTTTTCGGTAAATCGGCGAGCCGACGAAGCCCTTTTACGTAAATCCGTGAGCCCAAGCGGCCCTTTTTGGTAAATCGGCGGCGCCCACGCAGTTAAAGCGGGCCTCCGCAGAAGCGCCGAAACCCCCTACAGCCCCGAGTACGAGTGCAGGCCGTTGAAGAACTGGTTCACGATGGTGAAGTTGAAGACCACGCACAGGTAGCCCACGATCGACAGCCAGGCGGCGCGGGTGCCCGTCCAGCCACGGGTGGCGCGGGCGTGCAGGTAGCCGGCGTAGACCACCCAGATCACGAAGGTCCATACTTCCTTGGTGTCCCAGCCCCAGAAACGGCCCCAGGCCTTCTCCGCCCAAATCGCACCAAACATGAGGGTGAAGGTCCAGCCGATGAAGGCGATCGCGTTGATGCGGTAGGACAGGTTCTCGAGGCTCAGCGCGGAGGGCACCAGGCGCATGAAGCCCAGCTTGTCCGCGCCCCCGGCCGCGATGGTCTTCTGCCGGTGCGACTGGACCAGCTGCAGCGCGGACATTGCGAAGGTCAGGGTGAACAGCGCCGAGGACAGCACGGCGATGGACACGTGGATGATCAGCCAGTAGCTCTGCAGCGCGGGCACCAGGTGGCCGACGGGCGTCCAGAACGCCACGGACGCGGCCACCAGCATGATGATGACCAGGCCCACCACGAAGGTGCCGAGGAAGCGCAGGTCGCGGCGGACCAGCACCACGAGGAACACGGCGACGGCCACGAAAGCGCCGGTGGTGAGGAACTCGTACATGTTGCCCCACGGCACACGGCCGGCGCCCACCGCACGGGTCAGCACGGCGGCCGCGTGGATCGCGGCGCCCAGGACGGTCAGTGCCACGGCCACGCGCGCCGGTGCGCGGCGTTCGCCGTAGCGCATGCTGTCGTCGGCGGTCTGCCCGGCACCGTTCGCGGAGGAGGCGTACGACGACGGCCGCTCGGCACGGTCTGCCGGTCCGGACAGCCGGCCCTCACCCCTGTCCGCGGGCCGCGGCGTGGCTGCTCCTGCGGACGCGCCCGCCGCCACCGGAACCTTGGCGGAAGTATCTGCAGACGCGCCTGCAGCTGCGGCCTTGAGGTCAACCGACTTCAGGGTCTTGCTGCTCCTGGCCAGATCCCACGCGAACGCGATGAAGGCGACGGTGTAGGTGCCGGCCGCCAGCAGCATGAAGAGCTCGCTGTACTGGCCCATGGTCTCGTTGATGGGAAACATTACTGGTCCTTCTTCGGCTCAGGCGAGCCTGCTGGTGAGGAGTTGGAAGGTGCAGTTTCGGTGTTGTCGGCGTCCAGGTTCCACTTGCGCGCCAGGAGGCCGCGCAGCGTTGCGGCTTCGCCGGCCAGCCGGTGGTCCTCGCCACGGGCCAGGAGGCCGTACTCCACCATGGTCCTGCCGTCCTCGTGGGTACCGGTGCGGATCCAGACGCGGCGGCGGTTCACGTAGAGGGAGACGATGAGGCCGGCCACGGCAAGCAGCGCGAAGATGAGGGCGGACAGCTGCCCGGGATTGTGGTGGATGTCCACGCCCACGTACTTCTTCACACCCTCGAACGTGATGGAACCCTTGCCTTCGGGCAGCGTGTACGTGTTGCCCGGAGCCAGCGTGATGCCGCCCGCCTTGAGGTTCCGGCCGTTGAGTTCCTTGAGGTTTTTGACGTCGAGCTCAAAGACGTTCTGCGGGGAACCCTTGTCCAGGCCCAGGTCGCCGTAGTACGAGTTCAGGCTCAGCTGCGGGTTGATGAGGTCCGGGTCGCCGCTGAAGGAGATGCCCTGCTCGGTCACGAAGGCCGTGGGGAGGAAGAATCCCACGAAGCCCAACTGGTCTGGCTTGGCGTCGGGGACCTTGATCACCACGGAGGAGTAGTAGTTCTCGCCCTGCAGCTTGGCCACCACGGGGCCCTGCATGGCGACGTTGCCGTTGCCGTCGCGGACCGTGATCACCGGGGCGTAGCCATTGCCCGTCAGGTAGATGCTGGTGCCGCCGAGCGTGACGGGGTCGTTGACCTTGAGGACTTCCTTCTTGGCCGGCGCCCCGGGGTTTTCCTTGGTGGTCACATCCGCCGTGAAGTCGATGGGCTGGCCGAACTTGCCCTGGGATTCGCGGTCGAACGTGGCCTGGAACTTGTCCAGCTGGATCGAGTAGGGCTGGAGCTGGCTGCTCTCGAAGTTGGTGCCGGGCGTGAACTGGTCGTAGCCCACCAGCGTGTTCACGAACGTGTCACCCTCCACCAGGATCCGCTGGCCGCTGTACCCGAACAGCCCGCCGACGGCCACGGACACCAGCACGCCGATCAGAGAGGTGTGGAAGACGAGGTTTCCCACTTCCTTCAGGAAGCCGCGCTCGGCCCCCAAAGTTGGCCGCGCGCCGTCGTCGTGCCTTACCTCAACGCGGTACCCGCGTTGCTTCAGCAGCGCCGCTGCGTCTTCAATGGCGTCCGACGCCGGGATGCCGGCGTCCGCGGGCACCACCAGGGTGCCGTACTCGGGCAGGCGGGACAGTCGCTTCGGGGTGCGCGGCGGCTGCGAGCGCATGGCCTTGTAGTGGGCGATGGCGCGGGGCACCACGCAGCCGATCAGCGAGATGAACAGCAGGATGTAGATGGCCGAGAACCAGGCCGAGGAGTAGACGTCGTACAGCTGCAGTGAGTCCAGCAGCTGGCCGTAGTCCGGGTGGTCCTTGATGTACTGGGTGACCACGGACGGGTTGGCGGGGCGCTGCGGGAACAGGGATCCGGGCACCGCGGCCACCGCCAGCAGCAGCAGGAGGAACAGCGCGGTGCGCATGCTGGTCAGCTGCGTCCAGGCCCAGCGGAGCATGCCCACGAAGCCGAGGGACGGAACGGCAGCCCCGGCCTTGGCAGCCTTCACGGCGTCCTTGGGCGCAGCGTCCTTGTTGGCAGGCCCGGGCTGCGGGACGTCCTCGGCCGGGGATTTCTCGGTTGACTTCACACGCTCGCTCATCAGATCGGCAACTTCACATCGGTTTGGAACCAGTACTGCAATTCGGTGACCCAGGTTCCCCACAGACCCGTGGCCATCAGGATGCCCAGGGCAATCAGGACCCCGCCGCCGGTGCGCTGGATGGCCAGCCGGTGCTTGCGGAAGAAGGACATCACGCCCGCGCCGCGACGGACCGCCAGGGCGATCAGCAGGAACGGGATGCCCAGCCCAAGGCTATAGACGAAGGCCAGGAACGCGCCCTTCGCGGCGGAGGAACCGCCGGAGAGGCTCAGGAGCTGGACGGCGGAGTAGGTGGGGCCGATGCAGGGTGCCCAGCCGAGGCCGAACGTGATTCCCAGCAGCGGCGCGCCCCAGAGGCCTGCCGGCGGTTTCGCATGGATCTTGGCGTCGCGCTGGAACCAGGAGAAGCCGCCCATGAACACCACGCCCATCAGGATCACCAGGACACCCAGGACCTGCGTGATCCAGGCGTTCTGCCCGCCGGAGATCAGGGAACCCAACTGCCCGAACGCGCCGCCGAGCAGCACGAAGATCACCGAGAAGCCGAGCACGAACAGGCCGATGCCCGCCAGCATGCGGCCGCGCTTCTGCTTCTGCAGGTCAACGCCTGTGAGCCCCGTGACGTAGCCCAGGTATCCGGGCACCAGCGGGAGCACACACGGCGAGAGGAAGGACACGAGTCCGGCCAGCAGCGCCACGGGGATGGCGAGCAGGAGGGAACCGTTCAGGATGGCTTCGGCGAAGGGGCTGTTCACGGGAGGTTACTCTGCCACGGCAGACTGGATGAGAGCTTTGAGCGTGCCCTTCTCGATCTCCCCCAGCACGCGCGACGCCACTCGGCCCTGCTTGTCCACCACGAGCGTCGTGGGGACGGCGCCCGGGGGCACCAGGCCGGAAACGGCCAGCAGCACGCTGCCGTCCTTGTCGTCGAAGCTCGGGTAGGTGAGGCCGAAGGTCTTGTCGAAGGCGTCAGCGGTGGCCTTCTCATCGCGCAGGTTCACACCGAAGAACTGAACGCCCTTGCTCTTGAACTCCTGGTGCAGGGCTTCGAGGGACGGCGCCTCCACCCGGCAGGGCGCGCAGGCGGCGAACCAGAAGTTCAGCACGGTGACCTTGCCCAGGAAGTCCTTGGGCGCCACGGCGGTGCCGTCAAACAGGGTGCCCTGGATCTGGATGCCGGACTTGCGCTCCGCTGCGGCGAACTCGGTCACCGAGCCGTCGCCGGCCACGTAGTTCTTGTTATCCCCGGCTTTGGCCTGCTTGGCCAGGGCATCCTCCTGGGCACAGGCTGACAGGCCCAGCGTGATCGCCGTGAGGGCCAGGCCGCCGGCGGCGAGGACGCTGCGGCGGGAACTTTTGGGTGTTTCAGTCATAACTAGGCTCCGGGGGTGCTCGAGGCACCGGGAAGAAGGGCGGCGGCGGGTTCGCTGTACTCCACGCGCAGCAGGGCGCCGTCGTCGCCGAAAACCAGGGAGGTGAGGGAGGTCAGGGTGCATTCGCGTTTCCGCGGATCGTGCCACAGCGGCTTGCCCTCTGCGCTGAGCCGGGTGGCCCAGATTGGAAGCTGGTGGCAGACCAGGATCGCCTCGGCACCGTCGCCGCCCAGTTCGATGGCCTTGGCGCGGGCTTCCTGGACGGCCTCGGTGACGCGTGCCGCCTGCAGCTTATAGGGCTCGCCCCAGGACGGCCGGAAGGGGTTGATCAGATGCGGCCAGTGCTTGGGTTTGCGCAGCTCTGCCTTGGTGACCTTCAGCCCTTCGAAGTAGTTTTCCGCCTCGATGATGCGGCTGTCGGTGTGGATGTCCAGCCCAAGCGCTTCCGAGGTGGGCTGCGCGGTTTCCTGGGCACGGGTGAGCGGCGACGCCACCAGGTACACGATGTTGGCGCCCTGGGAGACGCGTTCGCGGAAGTGCTCGGCGAGCGTCTGCGCCATCTGCCGGCCAAGTTCGGAGAGGTGGAATTCAGGCAGCCTGCCGTACAGGACACCTTCGGGGTTGTGGACCTCGCCGTGGCGGAGCAAATGGACAGTGGCTTGGGGCATGTCTACCAGTTTCTCAAAGGGCAGGGGTAATGACGAAATCTTCTACAACAAGTAGAACTCAAAGATTTTTCAGAAAGTTCCCGGCGGGTGGAATAAAAGATGCAAATGCATGTTTATACTGGATGCAGCAGTTAGTTGAGACTTCAATAAACGTTTCAACGATCACCCGTCCGACCACTGATACAAGGAGCACCACCATGGCACTTTCCACCGAGCTCACCCGCGGCATCTGGACCCTCGACAACTCCCACAGCGAGATCGCCTTCACCGTCCGCCACGCCGGCATCAGCAAGGTTCGCGGCCAGTTCAAGGACGCCGCCGCCACCCTGAACCTCGCCGACGACGTCACGGCTACCAAGGTCGAGGCCACCATCCAGACCGCCAGCTTCGATTCCGGCGACGCCAACCGCGACGGCCACGTCCGCGGCGAAGACTTCTTCGACGTCGAAAAGTTCCCGGAGATCTCCTTCGTCTCCAACAGCCTTTTTGCCAACGGTGACAGCTACGA
Organism: Arthrobacter globiformis; assembly: GCF_030817195.1. Taxonomy (NCBI): domain Bacteria; kingdom Bacillati; phylum Actinomycetota; class Actinomycetes; order Micrococcales; family Micrococcaceae; genus Arthrobacter; species Arthrobacter globiformis. The sequence continues at coordinate 4,581,050 of NZ_JAUSYZ010000001.1, forward strand.
ACTCCAGGGCGACCTGACCATCAAGGGTGTCACCCGCCCCGTCTCCCTCGAGACGGAATTCAACGGCGTTGCAGTGGACCCCTTCGGCAACACCCGCGCCGGTGTTTCCGCCGAGACCACCATCAGCCGCAAGGACTTCGGCCTGACCTGGAACGCCGTGCTGGAAGCCGGCGGCGTCCTGGTCAGCGACAAGGTTGCCATCAACCTTGAACTGGCCTTCATCGCACCTGCAGCCTAGGTTTCATGCAGGTCCAGCAGCCACGATTGCTGGAACCCAAACGCCCCGTCCGCGGACTCTCCGCAGGCGGGGCGTTTGGCGTTCAGGCCTTCTGGAATTGGCAGAATCCCGGGTTTAAAGTGAGTGCCATGAGCACCCCCAGCGATGAACCGGAGCCCCGTGATCCCGGGGCCGTGCCGCCGTCCGGCAGCGATGGTCCGACGCCGGAACCGCAGTTCCCCGGCCAGGAACCGGGACGTCCGACCCCGGGCCAGCCATCCCCGGGTGAGCCGGGCCAGCCGGGTCAGGCGGCCCAGCCGGGCCAGCCGTCCCCGAGCCAGCCGGGTCAGGCGGCCCAGCCGGGCAAGCCGACGCCGGGCCAACACTTCCCGGGCCAGCAGCCGCCCGCCGGCGGTGGCCGGTTCGCCTTCGAGCTGCCGGCGGACCGGCCACGGAACTTTGGCGAGATCATGCCGCGCGGGGGCTTCTCCGGCCTCTTCGACGTGACGGGGCTGCCCACAGAGCTCAAGGTGTCTTACTGGATCTGGGTGATCGGCGGCCTGCTGGGGCTGCTTGGCGGTGTGATCGGCCTCTTTGGTGCGCTGGTGCTCTTCGCGATCGTTCCCGGCGTGGCTGTCCTCGTGTTCCTGCTCGTCCTCGTGGCGTTGGCTGTGGCAGCGGCGGAAATTGTCCTGGCCCTGAAGCTAAAGGAAGCCAAAGAGTGGGCGCGACTGGCCCTGACCATCGTGGCCGGGGTGTCGCTGCTGCTGGCCATCATCAGCTCCAGTTTCCCAGCGGGCCAGGACGGGAACTGGCTGGGCTTCCTGGTCAGTATGGTCGCCACGGCGCTGATGTGGGTGCCCAACTCGCAGGCCTGGTTCGTTGCGGCACGCGGCCGCCTCTGATCCGCGCCCCGCGGGGCCACCGATTTTCGGGCCGAACAATGCCCTGCAGCGCAGCGTTTCCGCAGGTTAGCGCGTCTTTGGAATACCTCTCCGGAATGATCCACCGCACACCCGCTGAGGGGTACGGTGGGAAGTGAACCATGCTGGGGAGGGCAGGCGTCTGAACCGGTAGCCGATTCAGACGTCACTACACAAAGGACCGCTCATGAGCAATCCTCCAGTCCCGCACTCCAATGACCCCGGCTCCGACGAGCCGGACAACGGTCGTCAGCCAGACGGGCAGCCCCGCTACGGTCAGGACGCGCCCCAGCACGAGCAGGGCACTCCCCAGTTCGGGCAGAGCACCCCGCAGTACGGCCAGGGAACGCCACCCGCACCACAGTACGGCGAGAACGCGCCGCAGTTAGGGCAGAACGCACCGCAGTACGGACAGCCGCAGTACGGGCAGGGCGGGCAAGCCGGACAAGGCGCTCCGCAGTACGGCCAGAACCCGCCGCAATACGGGCAGGCCGGACAGGGCGGCGCACCACAATACGGGCAGTCGCAGTACGGGCAGAACCCGCCCCAGTACGGACAGTCTCAGTTTGGGCAGTCCCCTTACGGCCAGAGCCCTTATGGCCAGTCCCCTTACGGGCAGTACCCGTCCGAGCAGGCCCAGGCAGCAACCGGCGCCGGGGTTCCGCAGCTCGTGAACTATTCCTTCTGGCTGATCATCGCCGCGGGCGTGCTGTCGCTCCTGAACCTCCTGGTCACGATCCCCACCCTAGATGACCCGGCCATGCGGAGCACGTTCGAGGAGCAGCTGCGCGGTAGCGGCCAGGACATCGCGTTCGAGGACATCAAGGGCTTCATCATCGGAACTATGGTGGTCTTTGCCCTGATCGGCGCCGGCCTCTACGCGCTGGTGGCCTTCAACGTCCGAAAGGGCAAGAACTGGGCCCGCATCCTGGGCACCGTCTTTGCAGCGCTTTCCGTGTTCAGCCTCTTCCCGCTGGGCCTGAACACCCTGGTGGGCGTACTCGGCATCGCCGCGATCATCATGCTTTACCTGCCCGGAGCGGCACCGTACTTCCAGAAGCCGCAGCCGTTCGCCAACCCGTACTCGCAGCCAGGCGGCCCGTACGGGCGCTAGCTAAGCGAACGCTGCCGGCTGCGGGCAACCCGCCAGGCACCGCGAGCAACAAGCCGCTACCCCAACGGGCGCGGATTCCTGAAAGGCCGGAGCTACTCCGGCTGGCCGGGGGTCTGCGCCCGTTGCGCGTGGTACGCCAGGATCTGCAGCTCGGTGGCCATGTCCACCTTCCTCAGCGTCACGCCGTCGGGCACCTGGAGCATCACCGGCGCAAAGCTGAGGATGCTCCGCACGCCCGCGTTAACCACCCGGTCGCAGATGCTCTGTGCCACGGCGGCCGGCAGTGCCAGCACCACCATGTTGGTGCCGGTCCGTTCCAGGACCGTCTCCAGGTCCGCAACGTCGCTGACCCTTAGCCAGCCCACCTCGTTGCCCACCACCATCTGGTCGGCGTCGAAGATGGCAACCACATCAAAGCCCCTGGATTCGAAGCCGCCATAGCGGGCCAGCGCCTTGCCCAGGTTACCGGCACCGACGATCGCGACTTTCCAGTCATGTGTCAGGCCGAGTGCGGCGGCGATGTGGCGGCTCAGGTACTGCACCTCATAGCCCACGCCCCGGGTGCCATAGGAGCCCACATGGGACAGGTCCTTGCGGAGGGTTGATGAGCTGACTCCGGAAAGCTCAGCCAGTGATTCGGAGGAGACCCGCTCGGTGCCTTCGGCCAGCAGGGAGTTCAGGGCGCGCAAGTAGATCGTCAGCCGGGCCACGGCCGCCGGCGGGATCTGCTTTCCGGCAGCCCCGGCGGGCCCGGGCAGGGCCTGGGGTGGTGAATCGAGCGAAGTCACTGTCTGCTCCGTTGCGTCGCGTTGTGAGTCCACTCTAAATCCCCATCAGTTATGCCAACAAAGCCAATGCCATTGTTCGAAATTGGCTAATCCCCCGCCATGGCTCGGCGCAGGAGGCGCTCCAGGCGCGCCTCGTCGATCTTCCAGAAGTCACGCTGGATGCCGTCCACCAGCACCACCGGGATCTCCTCGGCGTAGCGGTCGCGCAGCTCGTCATCGGCGTCCAGCTGCCGCTCCGACCACGAAAGTCCCAGCCCGGCAGTCACCCGCCCGACGGCGTCGCGCGCCGCGGCGCACAGGTGGCAGTCAGCTTTGGTGAGGAGAACGACGTCGGGGTTTGCCATGCTTCAACCGTATCCCCGTTCCCGTCGCGGAGCGACGCGGCTGCCGTCAGGTGCGGCGTACTGCATTGACTAGACTCAGTGGCATGCCCGAGGAGAAGTACGTCGCTGTGGCCCACCGTCCGGTTGCGAAGCAGCAACACGGCGAGGCAGCCTTCTTCGACGTCGACAACACCCTCATGCGCGGCGCCAGCCTGTTCCACGTGGCCAGGAAAATGCACCAGCGCGGCGCCTTCACGCTTGCGCAGGCGGCGGGCATGGCATGGCAGCAGCTCAAGTTCGTGCTCCGGGGCGAGAACCTCAATGACGTCCACGCCGTCCGGGATTCCGCGCTGAGGCTCGCCGCCGGCATCACGGAGGAGGACATCAAGGCGCTGGGCGAAGAAGTCTATGACGAGATGATCGCCTCCCGGATCTGGCCCGGCGCGAAGGCCCTGGCCGAGCAGCACCTGCGCGTCGGCCGGAAGGTGTGGCTGGTCACCGCGACGCCGATCGAGGTGGCCACGGTGATTTCCACACGGTTGGGGCTCACCGGCGCCCTCGGCACGGTGGGCGAAACCAAGGACGGCTTCTACACGGGCAGGCTCGTCGGGGACATCCTGCACGGCGCCGCCAAAGCTGTGGCGGTCCAGGGCATCGCGGACAACCACGGACTGGACCTGAAGCGCTGCTGGGCCTACAGCGACTCCTACAACGACATCCCGCTGCTGACCATGGTGGGCCACCCCGTGGCGATCAATCCGGACGCCCGCCTGCGCAAGCACGCCCGCGAACGCAACTGGCCGGTCTACGACTTCCGGGCCGGACGCCGGGCAGCCACTCTGGGCCTTAAAGCAGCCACAGCAGGAGGCGCGGTCTACGGCCTCTGGCGGGGCTACACGCGCTTCCGCGGCCCCCGCGCCTGACGCTGATTTTCCCCTTCGACGCGCAAATTTCCTGACGCACCGCGAATTACCGGCGCGTCAGGCATTATGCGTGTCGCGGGGCGGTTTGTGTGTCGCGGGAACGCAAAAATGCCCGCACCCTCGAAAGGGGACGGGCATTGACGCGTAGAGCGAGCTCTACTTCTTGTTGCGGCGCTGGTGGCGGGTCTTACGAAGCAACTTGCGGTGCTTCTTCTTGGCCATACGCTTGCGACGCTTCTTAATAACTGAACCCACGAAAGTTCCTTACAAACTAGATGCAGTACCTGTCTGATGGAGAAGGTCCGTGGACTGAGCAACAGACTGACAACTGACAGATTCTTACAATGACGTAAAACGTTCCTTAACAGGGTACCGCTTATCTGGAGCACCCCCTGACCAGCACAGCCCCGCGGCGTGCAGCGGCCCCCAAGGCGGCTGCAGCAACCACGGGATCGGTGCGGTCAGTCGGGTCCCAGTTAGGCGGTGCCCGTATGACCGTCCACGACAGCACCCTTGAGGTACTGTTCGACGGCGGTCTCCGGGACGCGGTAGGAGCGGCCGAACCTGACGGCTGGCATCTCCCCCGAATGGACAAGGCGGTACACGGTCATTTTGGAGACACGCATAACCTCAGCCACCTCGGCCACGGTCAAGAACTTGGCGTTCGAGAAGTTCGACTCTGCGGACATTACCCATATTCCTTTGCTCTCAGCAACGACGCCGGTCTTTCTGCGGTGTGCGCCGATGCTGAGCCATCGAACAACCGTGTTCTAGTTACTCTAGATGCTCACGTGGCCATTGTGAAAGCCCGCCGTTTCCGCGACGACGCCGCCAACTGTTCGAGGACGGACGCCGTCACATCCCACTCCATGCAGGCATCTGTCACGCTCTGGCCGTAGACCAGGTCCGAGTGTCCGGCGGCGTGTTCGGCCACGTCGAGGTTCTGCGCGCCGCCCACCAGGAAGCTCTCCAGCATGACGCCGGCGATCGCTCCTGCGGCCGTTCCCGCGTCCTCGAGTTGCGCGCCGATCTCGAGCGCCACCTCGGCCTGGCGGTGGTGGCTCTTGCCGCTGTTGGCGTGGCTGGCGTCCACGATCAGCCGCGGGTTGAGGTTCTTGGCGGCGAGCTTGGCGGAGGCCGCCTCGACGTCGGCGGCGGAGTAGTTGGGGCCCTTCCGGCCGCCGCGGAGGATCACGTGGGTGTCGGGGTTGCCCGCGGTGGACACCAGCGCGGCCCGGCCGTCGCCGTCGATGCCGAGGAAGGCCTGGGCTGCGGCGGCGGCGCTGCAGGCGTCGACCGCCACCTGGAGGTCGCCGTCGGTTCCGTTCTTGAAGCCGATGGGCATGGAGAGGCCGGAGGCGAGCTGCCGGTGGATCTGGCTTTCCGTAGTCCGCGCGCCGATGGCTCCCCAGGAGACGAGGTCTGCCATGTACTGCGGGCTGATGGGTTCCAGGAACTCCGTGGCCGTGGGCAGGCCCAGCGAGGTGACCTGCTGCAGGAACTGGCGGGCGGCCCGAAGTCCCGTCGCGATGTCATGGCTGCCGTCAAGGTGCGGATCGTTGATGAGGCCCTTCCAGCCCACGGTGGTGCGCGGCTTCTCGAAGTAGGTCCGCATGACGATCAGCAGGTCTTCCTTGTGCTTCTCGGCCTGGCTGACCAGCCGGTGGGCGTATTCCAGGCCGGCCTTGGGGTCATGGATGGAGCACGGACCGACGATCACCAGCAGCCGGTCGTCCACGCCGTCCATGATGGCCCGGACTTCGTCGCGGCCGCGTTCGACGACATCGGCCGCCTTTGCGTCCAGCGGCAGTTCCGCGATCATCTCCTGCGGCGTGGGCAGGGCGGTGATCTCGCTGACCCTCAGGTTCGACGTCGACTGGCGTTTCGACGTCGACTGCTGGGTTTCGGTGGCTGTTGCGCTCATTTTCGGGGGTCCTGTTCCGGGTGGGAGCGGGCCCCTGATCAGAACCCGCCGTAGAAATGGCGAAGGGCAGAGAGTGATCTCTGCCCTGTTGGCTCTGAAGGAAAGTTGGATGCGTGTCAGTTAGACGCGGGCCCCTCCAGAGCCAACGAAAAATACGCATACCAACGGTTAGTCATGGGAACGACCATAAGCCCGCGCTGATGGATCGCCAAATCGGCGCACGTCACATTCGGACTTCGCGGCAGCCAGAGGCCCTGCCTATCCGGCAGTTGCTGGGGTAGGCAGGGCCTCAGGATCGGGCCACGGTTATGCCGTGGTTTGCTCCACCGGCTGCTTGGCAGGCTCGCCGTAGCGTTCCTGCTCGATCTGCTCCAGACTCTTGCCCTGGGTATCAGGTGCCCAGATAACCCCGATGAGCATGGCTGCCACCAAAGCCCCAATCATGATGGCTCCGACAAAGGGCACGCCGCGCTCGGCCAGCAGCGTCGGGAACCAGTAGCTCAGCAGGCCGACCACGATGCGGGCCACGAAGAAGAGCACACCCTGTGCGCTGGCCCTGTAGCGGGTGGCGAACATTTCGGCTGCCCACAGGGCGTAGAAGGCCTGGGCACCAATGCCGGCCGAAATGCCCCAGAGTGCCGCGAAGAGGATCAATACCGGCATCGTGACGTGGACAAAGACCAGCAGGACCCAGGCGGCAAGGCCCAGCACGGCGCCGATCCCGTACAGCAGGCGGCGGTCAATGCGGTCCCCGTACTTCATGAAGCCGAAGTAGGTCGCCAGGACGGTAAGCGTCCAGAGCAGCACCTGGAGCAGGTTCTGCTCGGCGGACGATTCAACCCCGGATGACTCGTAGACCCGCGGCATGAAGATGCCCATTTGCCCGGCAACCAGGTTCCAGAGTGCGTAGACGCCCACGAGGAACAGGAGGGCCTTCAGGTTGGTGGCGTTGGTCAGCAACTCGCGGTAGTTGCGGCGCTTGACGCCGGATGCCTCCTCCAGCAGCCGCGCTTCGTTCGACTTCTTCCAGGTGTGGGACTCGGAAAGCCGGCGGCGGATCCACCAGGTGATGAAAGCAATGACGAACAGGTGCGCGAAGACCAGACGGCTGCCCAGCAGCCCCAGCGGAACCACGACGGCGGCAAGGAGGAAGACCAGTGCCGGTGCGAGCGACCACGCAAACTGGGCGGTGCCCACGTGCCGTGCCCGCTGTTCAGAGGGTGCCTCCTCCGCGATGTAGGTCCACGCGACTGGCACGCCTGCTCCCACCGCGATCCCGGTGAGGATCACGCCAACTATGAGCATCCAGGGGGTCACGGCAAAAATCACCAGGGCTGTGCCGATCATGTACAGGATGAGGTCGTAGGTGTAGATGAACTTGCGGCCGTAGCGGTCGCCCAGTGGTCCGCCGATCATCGCGCCGACGGCGGCACCGAAGGCGTTGGCGCTGAGGGCGGCGATCAGCCCGACAACCAGGTTGCTGAAGCCGAAATACTCCTGCCACAGCGTCAGGCTCGTCGCCAGGGCGATGAGGATCCCGCTTCGATGTAGTTGGACATGGACACAGCGACAGTGGCTTTCCAGCCGCCGATCTGTGGGGTGTTGGTCATTCTGAATCTTTCTCTGGCGACGCCGTTGGCGCCGGGCAGCCACGTTCGGCATGCCTAGTTTTGATACGTTTCAAGAAACGGTGCAGGGTGTTTAGTTCCTGGCCGCGTTGGAGATGAGGTCGAGGGGCTCGTAGCGGTGCAGGCTCGTTCCTGCTACCACGATCCTGCGAAGTTCCGGCAAACCGCCGGTGGCCACACCTGCGGCGCGGGCCTGGACCAGCACGTTGCCAAGGGCCGTGGCCTCGACCGGGCCGGCGATGACGGGCTTGCCGGTGGCCTGTGCCGTGAGCTGGCACAGCAGCCCGTTCTGCGAGCCGCCGCCGACAATGTGCACCACGCCCACGGCAACACCGGCGAGGCGTTCGGCGTCGGCGATGGTGCGCGCATACCCGGCGGCGAGGCTGTCCAGGATGCAGCGGACGACCGCTGCCGGCTCGGCCGGAAGGACGGCGCCGGTGTTGCGGGCTGCTGCGCGGATCCGGTCGGGCATGTTGTCCGGGGCGATGAACGCCGGATCGTCGGGGTTGATCCTCGGCCCGCCGGGCGGGAGCCCCGCGGCTGCGTCGAGGAGTTCCCCGATCGCCGGCCGGTAGCCTTCGTCGGCCCAGGTGCGCTGGCATTCGCTGAGCAGCCAGAGGCCGCCGACGTTGCGCAGGTACCGGGTGGTGCCGTCCACACCGCGCTCGTTGGTGAAGTTCGCCGCGCGGCTGGCTTCGGTGAGCACCGGGTGGTGCAGTTCCAGCCCCACGAGGGACCAGGTGCCGGAGGATATGTAGGCGAAATTCTTCTGCTCCGCGGGAACGGCGGCGACGGCGGACGCGGTGTCGTGCGAGCCTACGGCCACCACCTTGGTGTCCTGGGGCAGCGCGGTCTGCTGGGCGATTCCGGGCAGCAGGGTTCCCAGGGTTTCGCCGGGCTGGATCAGCGGCGGGAACAGGTCCCTGGGCAGGCCCAGGGGTCCGAACAGCTCGCTGGCCCACTCCCCCGCGACGGCGTCGAACAGCCCGGTGGTGGAGGCGTTGGTGGCCTCGGTGCGGCGCTGCCCGGTGAGCAGGAACGCGATGAGGTCCGGGATCAGCAGGGCCTGCAGCCCGTCCAGATCCGGTTCTGCGGCGAGCTGGTAGAGCGTGTTGAACTGCAGGAACTGCAGCCCCGTAGTGGCGTAGAGCCGTGCCGGATCCAGCCTCCCGTGCACCCGGGCGACGGCGGCGCGGCTGCGTTCGTCCCGGTAGCTGTACGGCTGCGCGGTGAGTTCGCCGTCCTTGGTGACCAGACCGTAGTCCACCGCCCAGGTGTCGATGCCGATGCTGGTGATCGTTTCCCCCCGCTCGGCTGCCGCCTTGCCGGCGGCAGCGAGGCCGGTGAGCACCTCGGCGAAGAGGGCGTCGAAGCCCCAGCGGAGGCCGCCGTCGGACTGCACCACGGCGTTGGGGAAACGGTGCACGACGTCGAGCGTGGCCCGCGCGGGACCGCCGTCGGTGCTGATCCGCCCCAGGATGACGCGCCCCGAGGAGGCGCCGATGTCGACGGCGGCGAACACGCCGCCGTCGACACCGGTAACTGCCGCCGTGCTCACCGCAGGAATGCTGCCGCGACGCCGGCGTCGACCGGAATGTGCAGGCCGGTGGTGTGCGAGAGTTCGTTGCTGGTGAGCACGGCCGCGGCGTTGGCGACGTGCTCCGGCAGGACCTCGCGCTTGAGCAGGGTGCGCTGGGCGTAGTACTCGCCCAGCTTCTCCTCGTCCACGCCGTAGACGGCGGCGCGCTTGGCGCCCCAGCCGCCGGCGAAGATGCCGGAGCCGCGGACCACGCCGTCGGGGTTGATGCCGTTGACGCGGATGCCGTATTCGCCCAGTTCCGCCGCGAGCAGGCGGACCTGGTGGGCCTGGTCGGCCTTGGTGGCGGAGTAGGCGATGTTGTTCGGGCCGGCGAACACGGAGTTCTTGGAGGAGATGTAGATGATGTCCCCGCCCAGGCCCTGCTCGATCATGACCTTCGCGGCGGCCTTGGCCACCAGGAAGGAACCCTTGGCCATGACGTTGTGCTGCAGGTCCCAGTCCTTCTCGGTGGTTTCCAGCAGCGGCTTGGAGATGGACAGGCCGGCGTTGTTGACCACCAGGTCCACGCCGCCGAAGGCCAGCACCGCCTCATCGATGGCCGCAGCGACCTGGGCCTCGTTGGTGACGTCCGCCTGGACGCCGACGGCGACGTCCGGGCCGCCGAGTTCGGCGGCGACGGCCTGGGCGTTTTCCAGGTTCAGGTCCGCGATGACCACGCAGGCGCCCTCCGCGGCGAGGCGGGTGGCGATGGCCTTGCCGATGCCGGAGGCCGCACCGGTGACCAGGGCGATGCGGGTGGCGTGGGACTTGGGCTTGGGCATCCGGGCCAGCTTGGCTTCCTCCAGGGCCCAGTACTCGATCCGGAACTTCTCGGCCTCATCGATCGGGGCGTAGGTGGAGATCGCCTCGGCGCCGCGCATCACGTTGATCGCGTTCAGGTAGAACTCCCCGGCCACGCGGGCAGTCTGCTTGTTGGCACCGTAGGAGAACATGCCGACGCCGGGAACCAGGACGATGGCCGGGTCGGCACCGCGCAGGGCCGGGCTGTCCTGGTCGGCGTGGCGGTCGTAGTAGGCCTGGTAGTCCTCGCGGTATTCGGCGTGGAGTTCCTTCAGCCGGGCCACGGAGTCCTCGATGGAGGCGTCCGCGGGCAGATCCAGGATGAGCGGCTTGACCTTGGTGCGCAGGAAGTGGTCCGGGCAGGACGTGCCCAGCGCGCCCAGGCGGGGGTGTTCTGCGGCCTCGAGGAACTCCAGCACGGCGGGGTCATCGCTGAAGTGCCCCACCTGCGGCTTGTCCGCCGAGGCCAGGCCGCGGATCACCGGTGCCAGCGCGGCGGCCTTCGCTTTGCGTTCGGCCTCCGGGAGCGGGCCGTAGCCCGGCAGCTTGCCGCCGAACGGTTCGGCCTTGCCGTTCTGGGCGATGTACTTCTCGGCCTCGGCGATGATCCAGAGCGAGTTGGCTTCGGCTTCCTCGCTGGTGGCGCCCCAGGCGGTGATGCCGTGCCCGCCCAGGATGGTGCCGATGGCCTGCGGGTTGGCGTCCTTGATCGCGGCGATGTCCAGGCCCAGCTGGAAGCCCGGCCGGCGCCAGGGCACCCAGACCACCTTGTCGCCGAAGATCTTGGCGGTGAGCGCCTCACCATCGGCAGCGGTGGCGATCGCAATGCCCGAGTCGGGGTGCAGGTGATCCACGTGTGCCGCGTCCACGAGGCCGTGCATGGCGGTGTCGATGGAGGAGGCGGCGCCGCCCTTACCGTGCAGGCAGTAATCGAACGCCGCGACCATCTCGTCCTCGCGCTCCACGCCCGGGTAAACGTTCCTCAGCGCCTGCAGCCGGTCCAGGCGGAGGACCGCTAGGTTCTGGGCCTTCAGCGTGCCCAGGTCCCCGCCCGAGCCCTTCACCCAGAGGAGCTGGACGTCCTCGCCCGTGACCGGGTCCTTCTCAAAGCCCTTCGCGGAGGTGTTGCCGCCGGCAAAATTCGTGTTCCGCTTATCCGCGCCCAGACGGTTGGACCGGGAAATCAGGTCTTCAACAGTCTTATTGCCTGTGGCTTCAATGTTTTCCATAGTCATTGCTTTATGCGCCCCATCCGGCTTGCTGGCCGCCCACGCGGTCCTCGTTGATTTTCTTCTGGTAGCCGCTGGCCTTGTAGGCGGCCACCGGGTCCGCGGGCAGCCCGCGGGATTCACGCCATTCGGCCAGGACCGGCCGGACGTCGGTGTAGAAGGCGTCGTTGAACACGGCATTCGCAGCCAGGACATCGCCGGCGCGCTGGGCTTCGGTCAACGCCTCGGTGTCGATGAGCAGCGCACGGGCGGTCATCTCCTGCACGTTCAGCACCGAGCGGATCTGGCCCGGGATCTTCTCCTCCAGGTTGTGGCACTGGTCCAGCATCAACGCCACCCCGGAGTCCTTGCCGAAGCCGCCGCCGCGGATCACCTCATGCATGATGCGGAACAGCTGGAAGGGATCCGCCGCGCCCACGATCAGGTCATCATCAGCGTAGAAGCGCGAGTTGAAGTCGAAGGAGCCCAGCTTGCCCAGGCGCAGCAGCTGCATCACGATGAACTCGATGTTGGTGCCGGGGGCATGATGGCCAGTGTCCAGGCAGACAAAGGCCTTCTCGCCCAGCGCCAGGGTCTGCGCGTACGAGGTGCCCCAGTCCGGAACGTCCGTGTGGTAGAAAGCCGGCTCGAAGAACTTGTACTCCAGCACCAGGCGGTGGTCCTCGCCCAGGCGGGCGTAGATCTCCTGCAGGGATTCGGCCAGCCGGTCCTGGCGGCCGCGCATGTCATCCTGGCCCGGGTAGTTCGTGCCGTCCGCGAGCCAGATCTTCAGGTCCTTCGACCCGGCGGCGTGCATGATGTCGATGCACTCGAAGTGGTGGTCGATCGCGCGGCGCCGGACGGCGTCGTCCGATGACGTCAGCGAGCCGAACTTGTACTCGTCATCCTGGAAAGTGTTCGAGTTGATCGTTCCCAGCCCCACACCCAGGCCGGCCGCGTACTCCTTCAGGGCCGCATAATCGTCCACCTTGTCCCACGGGATGTGCAGCGCCACGGTGGGCGCCAGGCCGGTGAGCTCATGGACCTTGGCGGCATCCGCCAGTTTCTCCTGGACGGTGCGCGGGGTACCGGGGGTGCCGAACACCTTGAACCTGGTGCCCGAGTTGCCGTAGGCCCATGACGGAACCTCAATCGCAAGCTCCGAAAGCCGGCCCAGTGCCGATGCTGTGTTGTTCATGATCTTTCTTTCGTCAGTGTTTGGCAGTGTCAGTACGTGGGAAATCTAGAGTTCGGCGGCGGCGTCAGCGTTGCCGCCGGCGGCCGCGGCCAGCTGCCCGTCGAGATTGAACACCTCGTCGAGGACCCGGAAGCCCTCGTCGGGCGGAACATCGCTGCCCCGGAAGAGCGTGGCCATTTCGGCCTGCCAGCGGGCGTTGACGTCCGTGAGTGCCATCCGGGCCCGCACGGCGTCAAAGTCGTCGCATTCGAGGTACCCGATCAGCAGCCCGTCGTCGTCCAGGAACAGCGAGTAGTTGTTCCAGCCCGCGTCCTTGAGCGCGGTCAGCATCTCCGGCCAGACAGCAGCGTGGCGTCGGCGGTACTCCTCCAGCAGCTCCGGCTGGACGGAGGATCGGAAGCAAACCCTCATGTTGTACTCCTGGGGACGTTTCGGTTGCGGCGGAAGAAGCGGAAACCAATTCGCTCGGCTTTGAATATTCTCCGCCTTTGAATCGTTTCATTGGTACGATTCAAAGTACTCTGGGTTGAAGAAGGGTGTCAAGCGTTTTCACCCGGACAGCCAAATCGATCTTCGGAGGATCAGCAGAATGTCGCGGGCAGCCAGCATCAAGGACGTCGCCAACCACGCGCAGGTTGCGGTGGGAACGGTCTCCAACGTCCTTAACAATCCCGACCGCGTCTCCAAACGCACCAAGGACAGGGTGCTGCAGGCGATCGACGAGCTCGGCTTCGTCCGCAACGATGCCGCCCGGCAGCTTCGCGCAGGGCACAGCCGGACCATCGGCGTCGTGGTCCTGGACGTCGGCAACCCGTTCTTCACCTCGCTGGTCCGGGCCGCCGAGGACGCTGCGGCCGTGAACGGCAGCGCCGTGCTGCTGGGCGACAGCGGCCACGACGCGAACCGGGAATCGCACTACATCGACCTCTTCCAGGAGCAGCGCGTCCAGGGCCTGCTGATCTCCCCGGTGGGGGACGTGGCCGACAGGCTGGAAGCCCTGCGGCAGCGCGGCGTTCCCACGGTCCTGGTGGACCGGCTGGCTGACGAGGACCGCTTCAGTTCGGTGTCTGTGGATGACGACGCCGGCGGCTACCTTGCCGCCCGGCACCTCCTCGATCTCGGGCGCAGGAAGCTGGCCTTCGTGGGCGGGCCGCTGTCCATCCGCCAGGTTTCCGACCGCCTCCTCGGCGCCCGCCGCGCCGTGGCCGAGGTGGACGGCGCAGCGCTGGAGGTGCTCGACTCCGACGGCCAGTCCGTGCTCGCCGGACGCGGCGTGGGCAACAGCCTCGTGGAACGGGGCACCGGGAACATGCCGGACGGCATCTTCTGCGCCAACGACCTGCTGGCGCTCGGGGTGATGCAGTCGCTGACCATGATGAACGGCGTGCGCATTCCTGATGACGTGGCCCTGATTGGCTACGACGACATCGACTTCGCCGTGTCCGCCGTCGTGCCACTCTCCTCCATCCGACAGCCGACCGAGGCAATCGGCAGGACGGCCATTGAACTCCTGACGGAGGAACTGGACGGGCAGCACGCGCGGCACCGCGCCGTCGTCTTCACCCCCGAGCTGGTGGTCCGGCAAAGCACCGCAGGGGCTGAAGCACCCCACTGACCGGTGCCCACTGGCGGGAGGCGTCCGACCGACGGCCCCACCCGGAAAAGGGCGCCCGTTCAGAGGACCCCCAGCAGGTCCGGTTCCGGCCGGAAGCCCAGCACTTCGAGGCGGGTGGCCACGAACGCGGCGATCCGGCGTGCTCCGCGCTCGTGGAAGTGGGTGTCATCCAGCAGGCCGCCTGCCCAGTGCGCGTGCTCACCGGGGCCGAAGTGGAAGAACAGGTCCTTGGACCCCTCCTCGCCAAGCTCGGCATACAGGGCCCGGGTCCAGGAGTTGAGGTCCACCACGTCGAGGCCGAGCTCGGCGCCCAGGTCCCGGACCACTGCGGGGTACTCCCCCAGCGTCTCCTCCAGGATGCCGTTGCGGAAGTACCGCCTTTCCACCGAGGTGCAGAGGACGGGGGTGGCACCCTTCGCCCTGACATCAGCCACCATCCGGCGGAGGTTGTCCGCATAACCGCCCCGGGCGGCCAGGTGCGCGCGCTTCTGGTCGTTGTGGCCGAACTGAATGAGCACCACGTCCCCGCTGACCGCCTGGTGCAGAAGTTCGTACCACAGCCCCTCTTCCCGGAAGGACTCGGTGGTTGCCCCGCCCTTGGCGAAGTTGTGGACGGCACCCCACGAGTAGACCTCGGGCGCAAGGTGGGCGCCCCAGCCGCTCATCGGGTACTCGTAGGTGGGACAGGTGGCCACGGTCGAATCTCCGGCCAGCAAAATCTTCATTGTCTTCCTTCCGCATTTGTTCCTGTTGATGATCGGGCGCCGGCACCGTGAGGGTCAAGCATTTTTTGAAACGTTACATACCAGCGGGCAAGGGAGTACACTGGGCAGCAGACGAAAACGGGAAAGCGCTTGCTGCTTTGAATGCACATGCTACCCGGCAACGGTAGACGATGGCGTCGCGCAGCACCGCAGCGCCGGACAGGAGCACCATGGATACGGCGCTGACGCAGCCCAACCAACCAACCCCGCACCGCCGCGACACCCCCGCCCGGATCGCCCTGATCGGCGTCCACGGCTTCGGCGCCCACCACCTGAAGAACCTGGACCGGCTGACCCGGGCCGGCGCAGTGGAGCTCGTGGCCGTGGCGGACCCGAATCCGCCGTCCCCGGGCGCGTTGCCGGATTCGACGGCGGTCCATCCCGATCTGCAGTCCCTCCTGGCCGGCAACCACTGCCCCGACGTGGTCATCGTGGCCACCCCCATCCAGACCCATGCGCCGCTGGCACTGGCCACCCTGGCCTCCGGCGCAGACCTCTACCTGGAGAAACCTCCGGTGGCATCGCTGGCCGACTTCCGGCAGCTGCAGAAGGCCGCGGAAGCATCCGGCCGCAGCGTGCAGATCGGGTTCCAGAGCCTCGGATCGCAGGCACTGGCGGCCATCGACAAGCTCCTCCAGGACGGCACCATCGGGACCCTGCAGGGAATCGGCGCCACCGGGCGCTGGGTGCGGGACCGGGCCTACTACAAGCGCTCCCGGTGGGCCGGCAAGCGGAGCCTGGACGGTGTGGACGTGGTCGACGGCGTGGCCACCAATCCCCTGGCACACGCCATCGCCACAGCACTGCGGATCGCGGGCGCCCGCACTGTGGAGGACGTGGCTTCCGTTGAAACAGACCTCTACCGCGCGAACGACATCGAGGCCGATGACACGTCCGTCATCAGGATCCGGACCGCCGCCGGGCTGCCAATTACCTGCGCCCTGACGCTCTGCGCGTCGGAGCCCGTGGAGCCGTACATCACCCTGCAGGGCTCCGAGGGAACGGCCGTTTTCCACTACACGGAGGACCGGCTGCACATCAGCGACGCGGACGGGGAGCACTCGCAGGAGTTCGGCCGCGACGACCTGACGGAAAACCTGCTGGCGCACCTGGCCAGAGGTACGGAACTCACCAGCGCCCTCGATGACTCGGGCGCGTTCATGCTGGTGCTCGAGGCGGTCCGCACGGCCGAACCGCCGGCGCCGGTCAGCCCCGCCCACCTGCTCTGGGAGGGCGACGGCGACGCGGCCCATGCTGTGATACCCGGCATTGAGGACGCCCTGGAGCGGGCCGTCAGCGCGCACGCCACCTTCAGGGAGCTGGCCCTGCCGTGGGCGCGCCCCGCGGATCCCGCCGAGGCCGGGACCCTGTTCAACGCTGGCGGCAGGCCGCTGGCAGTCCTGCGCACGGGCGCCGGACTCAACGCGGCGTTGTCACCGCGCCCCTACCTGCACCCCGTCACCACCTCCGGCGGAACGGTGGTGACGGACCACGTGCCCGCCGACCACCCGTGGCACCTGGGTGCCGGCTTCGCGCTCCAGGACGTCAACGGCACCAACTTCTGGGGCGGCAAGACGTACACGCGCGACGCCGGCGCCTACATATCTCGGCAGGACCACGGCAGGATCGAACTGCTCCCCGCCATTCCGGATGAACCGGACACCCGGCAGCTCCGTTGGCTCGGAACGGACGGACAGCCCCTGCTGACCGAACAGCGGACCCTCAGCCACGAGGTCCTGGGCGAGCGCGTGTGGCGCCTGGACCTGGAAACCGAGCTGACCGCCGTCGTCGACGTTTCGCTGGGGAGCCCGGGCTCGAACGGCGCCGCGGGCAGCGGCTACGGCGGCTTCTTCTGGCGCCTTCCGGCGTGCAGCGGCGCCCGCATCTTCACGTCCGATGCCGAGGGGGAACCGGCTGTCCACGGTGCCGTTGCGCCGTGGCTGGCGTGGACCGCCTCCTTCGGCGAAGTCCCCGGCATCCGGTCGGGGCAGCCGGCGACGCTCGTGTTCAAAGCGCCGGCCGAGGCCGCCGATCCGTGGTTTGTCCGCTGCTCCGGCTACCCCGGCGTCGGGTCGGCCCTGGCCTGGGACAGGCCGGTGGCGCTGGCAGCCGGGGAATCGCTCCGGCGGAGCCTGAGCGTGTGGGTGTGCGACGGCGAACTGTCGCCGGCCGCCGTCGAGTCCCTGGTGAGTCAGCGCTAGATTAAGCAGCCGCGCGGCGGCCGTGGAGCCACAGCAGGCCCGCGATGACGACGGCGGAAAGGATCCCCAGCCCGCCGGTCACCACCAGCCCCGCCCGGACGCCGAGCCACTCCGTGAGCCAGCCGGCCAGCAGCCCGCCGAGCGCATGGCCGCCCAGCAGGAGCGGCAGGTACAGGGCCATGACCCGGCCCCGGACGCCCGCCCCGGCCTCCAGCTGCACGGCGGTGGCGGCGCTGGTGAGGAACAGCAGGGTCGCGAAGCCGACCACCACCAGCATCGCCATGAACAGCTCCGGGTTGGGCATGACGGCGGCGATGAGCTGTGCGAGTCCGAAGAGCCCGGCGCTGGCCACGATCCCCTTCCGTCCTGACCGCTGCAGCCGGGAGGCCAGGAGGGCGCCAGCCAGGGCACCCACGGCGCACAGGGTGTTGAACAGGCCGAACCCTGCGGCGCCGCTGTGCCAGACCGAGCTGGCAAAGGCCACCAGCACCACCGGACCGTTCATTCCGAATGCCCCGAGGAGCCCGGCGAGCAGCATGACGAGGAGCAGCCGCGGGCGGTCGCGCACATAGCGGAAGCCGGCCAGCACCTGGCCGCGGCCGCGGACCGCCGGCGAACCGGGATGGAGCTCACCGGGCCGGATGGCGGCAATCATGGCCAGCACCACCAGGCAGAGCAAGGCATTGGCGGCGAAGGCGGCCGCGGATCCGGCCCTGGCGATCACGAGCCCGCCCAGGGCGGGCCCGGCCATGGCCCCAAGCTGCCCGATGGCGTTGTTGAGTCCAATTGCCGCCGGAAGACCGGCGTCGCCCACCACTTCGTTCACGAACACCTGGCGCGCAGGGCCGTCAAAGGCGCTGGTGATGCCCAGCAGGAGGCAGCTGGCGTACACCACTTCGACGGCGATGCTCCCGCCGGCGTCCCAGACGGCGAGGCCGCCGGCCAGAAGGGCGGTGACGGACTGGCAAAGAAGAAGGATGCGGCGCTTGGGAAAGAGATCCACCACCACGCCGCCGAGCGGCCCCACCACCAGCAGGGGCAGGAACTGCAGCGCCACGGCAATGCCCACCGCGGCCGGGCTTCCGGTCAGCTGCAGCACCAGCCAGTCCTGGGCAAGACGCTGCATCCAGACACCGGTGCCGCCCGCGAGCTGGATGCCCACGAAGATGCGGTAGTTGCGCTGCGCGAGCGGCCGGTACCACGTTCCGTCCGGGTTCGGTTGTCCGGAGGTCCTTTCGGATATGGGGGAGGTCACGTCAGCTGGCTGACCCGGCTTCTGCGCGCAGCCTGACGGCCGCCGCGGCGAGCACGAGGCAGCCCGGCACCACGATCACCAGCGCCGGCAGCATCCACACGAACACGGCCGCCAGGCCCAGTGCCGCCACCAGGAGCAGCGAACCGCACCAGTCCGCCAGGGACTCCGTCCGCGCCGCTGCCACGGCTTCGGCCCAGGCACCGGACTGCCACCGGGATGCCGTCCTCAGCAGCAGCACGGCGGCCGCGGCGGCCACGAGCAGCGTCGCCGGCAGGACCACGGCCCTCCCCGGCAGCTGCCCTGCTGCCGCAAGCAGCAGGTTGATGATGACGACGGCGGCAACGGCCGCCGTCGTAAATCCAAGTTTCTGGCTCCCGGGCAGGGCTGACCGGAACGTGCCCCAAAGGCTCCGGACGGAGTCGTCCCGTCCGGAGAGGTGCCGCCCCAGGTGGGCGGTGCCGGCCGCATAGGCGGCCGGCACGGTGACCAGGGGAACGGAGAGCGCCAGCACGATGATGCCGGCCAGCATGGTCTCGGAGAAGAGCGCGAACCTGTTGACGGGCACGCTTTCGGTCTCGGCGGTCATGGTGTCAGCCCTTGAGGCCCTGGGTGGAGACGCCCTCCACGATGTAGCGCTGGAAGATCAGGAAGAACACCAGCACGGGCAGCAGCGCGAGGACGGACATGGCGATCATTGCCCCGTAGTCGGAGCTCTGGGTCTGGTCCACGAAGAGGCGGAGGGCCAGGGGCAGCGGGTACTTTTCCGGCGAGTTCAGGTAGAGCAGCGGGCCCAGGAAATCGTTCCAGCTCCAGATGAAGGCGAAGATGGACGAGCTGATGAGGGCCGGCTTCATCAGCGGCAGCATGATGCTGCAGAAGATCCGCACGTGGCCGGCGCCGTCGATGATCGCGGCTTCATCCAGCTCCCGGGGCAGGTTGCGCATGAACTGCACCATGAGGAAGACGAAGAAGGCATCCGCGGCCAGGAACTTGCCGATCAGCAGGGGGATGTAGGTGTCCACCAGCCCCAGCTGCTGGAAGATGATGTACTGCGGGATGATCACCACGTGGAACGGCAGCAGTAGGGTGGCGATCATCATGCCGAAGAAGATGCTGCGGCCGGGGAACTTGATCCGGGCGAAGGCGTAGGCGGAGACGGTCGCCGAGAGCACCGTCCCGATCACCGACCCGAGGGCCAGCACCACCGAGTTCGCGAAGAACTGGGCCGTGGAGACAGCGCCGATGCCGCCCATCGCTGTCACGAAATTGTCGAGGCTGAAGTTTGAGCTCCAGATCGACGAGTTGCCGATGATCTCGCTGCTGGGTTTGAAGGCCGAACTGACCATCCACAGCGCCGGATAAAGCACGACGGCGATGAGGGCCAGCGACAGGGCGTGGAACACGATGCTGCGGGTGCGCTTGGCCGCGCGGGAGTCGGCCTTGGGGTTGTACTCGGGCGCGTCAGCGGGCCGGGCTTGGGTAGGTGGGCTGAGTGTGGTCATTTTGAATCACCGCTGTAGTGGACCCAGGACTTGGAGGTACGGAAGAAGATGAGCGTGATGACGCCGACGACGATCACCAGGAGCCAGGCCATGGCCGAGGCGTAGCCCATCCGGAAGTCACTGAAGCCCCGGAGGTAGAGGTAGAGGGTGTAGAACAGGGTGGAGCCGGCCGGACCGCCTTCACCGTTGGAGATGATGTAGGCCGAGGCGAAAATCTGGAACGCGTGGATGGTTTCCAGAAGGAGGTTGAAGAAGACCACCGGGGAGAGCATCGGGAACGTGATGTTCACGAACTTACGGAAGCGGCCGGCGCCGTCCACGGAGGCAGCCTCATACAGTTCCTGCGGGATTTGTTTGAGACCGGCCAGGAAGATCACCATGGGGGCGCCGAATTGCCAGACCGTCAGGAGGATCATCATGGGCATGGTCATGGACGGGTTGCCCACCCAGCCGCCGAGGTTGATGCCAAAGAAGGACAGGCCCTGGTCCACGGGACCCTGGTCGCCGAACATGGCCTTCCACACGATCGCGATCGAGGACGCTGGCCCCGATGAGCGAGGGGCCGTAGAAGGCCGAGCGGTAGAAGCCCTGGCCGCGGGTGGCGTTGTTCAGCAGCAGGGCCACCGCGAGCGCCGCGGCGAGCTTCAGCGGTGTTCCGAACACCACGTAGCCCAGCGTGACGCCCACCGACTGCAGGAAGCGCTCGTCCTGGAACAGGCTGGTGTAGTTGTCGAGGCCGATCCATTTAGGCGCTTCGAAAAGGTTGTAATTGGTGAAGGAGAGGTAGAGCGAGGACAGCATCGGGCCCACTGTCAGGAGGATGAAGCCCAGCAGCCAGGGCAGCAGGAAGGTATAGCCGGCACGGGTGTCCGCACCCCGCCGGCGCGGTGCACGAGCGGGCGGGGCAGCGGCGGTGCCGCTGTGGCGGGTCAGGGTCTGAGTCACGAAAGAGTCCTTGTCAGGTTCTGCAGCGCGTTCGCTACGCGTTCTGCTTGATGACGTCTTCGGCTTCCTTGAACCACTGGTCCACGGCACCATCCACCGTGAGCTTGCCGTAGCTCAGGTCCTCATTGAAGCGAAGGAACGCGGCTTCCAGCGTGCCGAAGCCAACGATTGGCGGTTCGGGGGCGTCCTTGAGGTACTTGCCGATGGACGTTTCGTAGTCGACGACGGCTTTGTCGGTGCCTTCGAAGGTGGTGCCGTCCCGCTGCGTCTTGGAGGCGGGAACGCCGCGGGAGGTCTTGAAGATGTCGCCCACCTCGGGGTCGTTGACCATGAACTCGATGAACCGGGCGGCCGCATCCTTGTTCCTGGTCTTGGCGCTGGCCACCATAAGCATGGAGGGCTTGAGGAACAGGCCGAGGTTGTCCGGATCATCGGAGGGGACGGGCACCAGCTTGAGCTCCTTGGCACCGCTGTCCTTGAGGTAGCCGGCCATGAAGTTGTCCCAGGTGTTCTCCGAGACGGTGAGGTTGGAGCCGAACGGGCTCTTCGGCTTGACCTGGGCACTGCGGTCCGCCGGGACCACGGCGTTGGTACCGCGGAGGTCCGAGTTCAGGTTCAGCCAGGCGCGCAGGTCGTCCTTGCTGAAGCCGAGTTTGCCGTCACCGGTGAACGCGTCGATGCCCTTCTGCCGCAGCCAGATGTTGAACTGCCACCAGATGCCGGTGAAATCGGACGCGCCGAAGTACTTTCCGCCGCCGGCCTCCCCGATCTTGGTGAGCCAGTCTTTGTACTCGGCGTAGGTCCATGTGCCGGCCGGCTCAGCCACGCCGATTTCCTTCAGTTTGGCCGGATCGTAGTAGACGGCGAAGGCGTTGGTGCTGGTGGGGATGCCGTAGGTCTTGCCGCGGATCTGGCCGGACGGCAGCAGGGTCTTGTCGAAGGCGTCGGTGTTGATCTTGACGGTGCCGAGGTCCAGGAGCTGGTTCCGCTGGGCGTAGTCGCGCAGGTAGGACAGATCCCATTGCATGACGTCCGGGAGTCCACCGCCGGCGGCCTCGGTGGCCCGCTTCTGCCAGTAACCGGCGAAGTCGGTGAAGTTGCCGTTGACCTTGACGTCCGGGTTCTTCTTTTCGAACAGGGCGATGGCCTTGCGGGTGCGTTCGGCCCGGTCGTCGTTGCCCCACCACGTGTAGGTGATGGTTACCGGGTTCTCGGCTGAGCCTGTCTGGCCTGCCGGCGCACCGCACGCGGCCAGGGTCGCTGTGGATACCGTTCCTGCCGCCACCGCGGTAAGAAAATTCCTTCTGCTGATCATGGGAGCCTCCTTGCTCATGTTGCCGCTCAATGGGCACAAACTTTTTTCAGAAAACTTCGTCAACGCGGAGTCGTGATCTGGATTACACACTCTCTGAATCGATACAATAGCCACATCGGCCACCCTCGGCAAGCGTTTTCCAAACTTCGTGTTCCTCACCGTTCGCGTTTCAAACCGTTCGCGTTTCTGCTTCAACCGCCTCCATCCCGCAACGACGAAGGAGTCCCATGCCCACCCCAGCGCCCCCTCCCCCGACCCCGGCTTGGAACAGCGGCCCCGGCCTGGCATTCGGCGGTGACTACAATCCCGAACAGTGGCCGGCCGATGTCCGGCTGGAGGACATCGGCCTTATGACGGAAGCCGGGGTGACGCTCCTCAGCGTGGCCATCTTTTCCTGGGCGCTCCTGGAGCCGCGTGAAGGGGAATACGACTTTGGCTGGCTGGATGAGGTGCTGGACAACCTGGCTGGCGCAGGCATCAAGGTTGCCCTCGCCACGGCCACGGCCGCTCCCCCGGCCTGGCTGGTGCGGAAGCATCCGGAAGTCCTGCCGGTGACGGCGGAGGGCACCGTCCTGGAGCGCGGCTCCCGGCGGCACTACTCGCCGTCGTCCGCTGTTTACCGCCGGTATGCCACGGCCATCACCCGGAAGCTGGCCGAACGGTACAAGGACCATCCGGCACTGGCACTGTGGCACGTGGACAATGAGCTGGGCTGCCACGTTTCAGAGTTTTTCGGCGAGGAGGACGCCGCGGCGTTCCGGCACTGGCTGGAGCGGCGCTACGGCAGCATCGAGGCGCTGAACGGGGCCTGGGGAACGGCCTTCTGGTCGCAGCACTATGCCTCGTTCGAGGAGATCATTCCGCCCCGGGCTGCCCCCACCACCCTCAACCCTACGCAGCGGCTGGACTTCCAGCGGTTCAGCTCCTGGGCGCTGATGGACTACTACCGGAGCCTGCTGGCGGTGATCCGGGAGGTGACTCCCGACGTTCCGGCCACCACCAACCTCATGGTTTCCAGCGCCACCAAGTCCATGGACTACTTCGACTGGGCGAAGGACCTGGACGTGGTGGCCAACGACCACTACCTGGTGGCCGCGGACCCGGAGCGGGAGATCGAACTGGCGTTCAGCGCGGACCTCACGCGCGGTGTCGCGGGCAACAGGCCGTGGATCCTGATGGAACACTCGACGTCGGCCGTGAACTGGCAGCCACGCAACCAGCCGAAAATGCCCGGCGAAATGCTCCGGAACTCCCTGGCGCATGTGGCCCACGGCGCCGATGCCGTCATGTTTTTCCAGTGGCGGCAGAGCGTGGCCGGGGCCGAGAAGTTTCATTCGGCGATGGTGCCCCACGGCGGACGCGACACCCGGGTGTGGCGCGAGGTGGTGGCCCTGGGCGAAGCCCTGAAGCGGCTTGGCCCGGTCAAGGGGTCCACGGTGGAATCCCGGGTGGCCATCGTGTTCGACTACGAGGCCTGGTGGGCCAGCGAACTGGATTCCCACCCGAGCGAGGATGTGCAGTACCTCGACCTGCTCCGCGCCTTCCACCGCTCGCTGTTCCTGCGCGGCGTGGGCGTGGACTTCGTCCATCCCGCTGCAGACCTGGCCGGCTATGACCTGGTCCTGGTGTGCACGCTCTACTGCGTCACCGATGACGCCGCGGCCAACATCGCCGGCGCCGCCGAGGCAGGTGCCACGGTGCTGGTCAGCTACTTCAGCGGCATCGTGGACGAACGGGACCACGTCAGGCTGGGCGGCTACCCGGGCGCCTTCCGGGAGCTGCTGGGCGTCCGGACCGAGGAGTTCCATCCGCTGCCCGAAGGCGGGCAGGTGACTCTGAGCGACGGCACCATCGGCCGGATCTGGAGCGAGCACGTCCACGCGGAAGGCGTGGAAACCCTGGCCACCTTCACCGGTTACCCGCTCGACGGAATTCCTGCCCTCACCCGGCGGACCGCGGGCCGGGGCGCCGCCTGGTACCTGGCCACACTGCCGGACCGCGACGGCATCGAACACCTTCTGGACCGGCTCCTGGCCGAAGCGGGAGTGACGGCCGCCGCGGAGGCCGCTGCCGGCGTCGAACTGACCCGGCGGGTCACGCCCGACGGGCGCCGTTTCCTCTTCGCGATCAACCACGGCCGGGAGGATGCAGTTGTGAAGGCCGACGGCGAGGAACTGTTGGGCGGCGGACGTTTCGGCGGGCTTGTTCCCGGCGGAGCGGTGGCCGTGATCGCCGAAGACTGACCGTCCGGTGGAGTTTTTGTACAGATATTGGCCCCCAAAAGGCCCCCGACGTCGCGATACGTGTACAAAAACTCCCCGCCTCGCACGCTTCAGTAGCACGGCGCACTTCAGTAGCACACGCGGAAAACCCCGGACACCCCTCCGTTGGGAGGGTGCCCGGGGTTTTCCTGCCTCGTTCTCTGCGAGGCGCTAGCTGCTGATCGCGGACTTCATCTCGTCCACGGCCTTCGTGCCGGCATCCTGGGTGGAGAGCCTGTTGAACAGCACCTCGGAGCTGTACCGCTTGATGATCTCCTGGATGGCGCCCGCGCCCTTCGGCGGCGGCGCCGGGGCCTCGCCGAGTTCGCTCTTGATCTGGTCAATGAACTTGACCACCTTGACGTCGGCGGGAGTCAGCTTGGACTGGATCGCGGCACGGACCTCGGAGTTGGGGTACACGCCGCGGTCTGCCAGCAGGGCCTCGCCGGCCTTCGTGTCGTTGGCCAGGAAGTTGATGAACTTGGCCACCTCCTCCGGGTGTTTGGTCCGTGACGATGCTGACCAGAACTGGGAGGCCTTGTACCAGAGCTGCGTGTCCGCCGCCTTGCCCGTCTTGGAGGGGAACCTGAGCACCTGCAGCTCACTGCCGGCCGCCTTCTCCAGCGCGGGCAGCTGGTTGGACCACCAGAAGGCCAGCCCGTTCTTGCCGGTGGCCAGGCCGCTCTGGTCCAGCGGGGCCGCCTCCGCCTCAACCACCTCCGACGCCGAGGGCACGGCCTTCTTTTCGCTCAGCTGCTTGAGGAAGTCCCACCAGCCCGCGATGTCCGACGGTTCGAACCCGAGCTTGCCGTCCGAGGTGTAGAGGGACTTGCCGTTCTGCCGCAGCCAGACCCCGAGGGAGGCCTCGTCGGTGCCGTAGGCGGCGGCGCCGTAGGTCCCCTTCGGCGACTTGGCGGTCACCTCGGCCGAGACGCGCTCGAAGTCCTCCCAGGTCCAGGTCTTGTCATCCGGGAGCGCCACACCGGCTGCCTTGAACACCGCCGGGTTGGCCAGGATGGTCGCCGCGTTGATGCCGGCCGCAATACCTGTCAGGCCGTCTTCGTTCTTGCCGGCATTGAGGGCCGCCTCGTCCAGCTTCGAGGTGTCGATGCCGTACTTCGAAAGGTCCAGCAGCGCCCCGCGGGAGGAGTATTCGGTGATGTATTTCTCGTCCATCTGGATGATGTCCGGGGCATCGTTGGCGGCAACCTGGGTGGCGAGCTTGTCCCAGTAGCCGCTCCAGTCGCCGTATTCGGCCTTGATCTTGATGTTGGGGTTCTCCGCCTCAAATGCTGCGATGGCGGCCTGGGTGACCTGGGCGCGCTTGTCGCTGCCCCACCAGGAGAACCGCAGTTCCACCTTGCCGTCTGCACTGGACTGGGCGGGCGCGCCGCAGGCGGTCAGGGCGAGGACGGCGGCGGCTGCGGCGGCCACGGCTCCGGTTGCGCGGAGGCGGCGTTTTGCCCTTGCTGGTTTTGCGGGGGCGGCGCCGGGCGCGGATGCCGATGCGGGCCGGGGAAAGAGTGGCACTGGAAACTCCGATCTTCTTTGATCCTGGAAGCGAATGAGAAACACTGCTTGGGAAAGCGCTTTCTCGTGAACTTAGATTATAAGTATGTGGCTTGTATTACAAGAGGTATTTGCTACGGCCCCGCCAGCCGGCCGGCCTATTTGATGCCGGTGGTGGCAATGCCCTTGATGAGGAAACGCTGGCCGAACAGGAACACCAGGAACACGGGCAGCAGGGACACGATGGACATCGCGAACAGCGAACCCCAGCTGGTGGCTGACTGCGAGTCGACGAAGGCGCGCAGCGCGACGGGAACGGTGAACATTTCAGGGTCGGTCAGGTAGATCAGGGCCCCGAAGAAATCGTTCCAGGTCCAGATGAAGGTGAAGATCGTGGTGGTGGCGAGGACCGGCACCATCAGGGGCAGGATGACCCGCAGGAAGATGCGGGGGTGGCCGGCCCCGTCGATCCTGGCCGCCTCGTCAAGTTCCTGGGGAATGCCCCGGATGAACTGGACCATGAGGAACACGAAGAACGCGTCCGTGGCCAGCAGCTTGGGCACAATGAGCGGCCAGAACGTATTCACCCAGCCGATCTGGGAGAACAGGATGTACTGCGGAACGATCACCACGTGGAACGGCAGCATGATGGTCAGGAGCATAATGCCGAAGAACAGTTTCTTTCCGCTGAACTGCAGCCGGGCGAAGGCATAGGCGGCCATGGAGCACGAGATCAGGTTGCCCAGGATGGATCCGATCACCACGATGGCCGAGTTGAGCATGTAGTGGCCGAACGGATGGCTCAGCGCGGACCAGCCGTCCGTGTAGTTGCTCATCTCCAGGCCGTTCAGCCACAGACCGGGCTCCCGGAAGATGAGGTCGTTGGGCCGCAGTGAGGACACCACCATCCACAGCAGCGGGTAGATCATAATCCCGCCGGTAACGATCAGCAGTGCGTGCTTGGCCAGCGCCTTGATGTGCGCGCTGCGGCTGAAGGCCAAGGTGCCGCGCGATTCCCGTGGCCGGCCGGCGCTGCCCCGGGTCCCGCTGCCTCTCGCCCTGTTTCCGGGAGTTTTTCCGTCTTTGCCCTGTTCGTGCCCGGGGGCGGGCAGTGTCTGAAGTTTAGTCATCGTAGAACACCCAATACTTTGAAGCGATGAAGTTGATGGCCGTGAAGGCACCGATGATCACGAGGAGGAACCAGGCCATGGCCGAGGCGTAGCCCATGTCGAACTGGCCGAAGCCTTTTTGGTAGAGGTACAGCGTGAAGAACATGGTGGAATCCGAAGGCCCGCCGTTGCCGCCCGACACGATGAACGCCTGCGTGAAGGACTGGAAGGAGCCGATGATCTGCAGCACCAGGTTGAAGAAGATGATGGGGCTGAGCATGGGAAGCGTGATCCGCCAGAACTTCTGGAGGGTAGTCGCGCCGTCCACTTCCGCCGCCTCGTAGTACATGTTGGGGATCTGGCGCAGCCCGGCCAAGAAGATGATCATGGGGCTGCCGAAGGTCCAGACGTGCAGCAGGATGATGGACCCGAGCGAGGTGCTTGGATCCGAGATCCAGCCGGGTCCGGCGATGCCGAACATGGCCAGCACCTGGTTGACCAGGCCGGTGGTGCCAAAGATCTGCTTCCACAGGATAGCGACGGCCACCGACCCGCCCAGGAGGGAGGGGAGGTAGAACACCGAACGGTAGAAGGGCAGTCCGCGGAGCCCCTTGTCGAGCACCAGCGCGATCAGCAGTGCGACGGCCAGCTGCAGGGGAACGCCCACAAGCACATAGGTGAAGGTCACCCGCAGCGAGTTGTGAAGCCGGGCGTCGCCGAGCATCCGGGTGAAGTTGTCCAGCCCCGTCCATTCCGGCGGCTGCAGGAGGTTGTAGTCCGTGAATGCCAGGTAAAGGGACATGAGCATGGGGCCGACGGTGATGACCACGAGACCCACGAGCCACGGCAGGAGGAATATGTAGGCCGCTTTGTTGTCGCGCCGGTTGGCCCGTTTTTCCTCATCGGTCACCGGTCCCTTGCCACGGGACATCGACGACAGTTCGCTGATGGCGCTCACTGGCTCCTCCCGACGTCGCCGGGGGCGCCGGGCGTCCCCGCGTGCTGCTGTACGGCCATGTGGTCTCCTTCGGTCATCGTGGCCTTCCACGGTTTATTTCTTGCCTAAGCGTTGATGCAGGCGCCTGGTGCCGCCAAATCATGCTCCAAATGTGGCCCGAAAGTGACTCGGGCAACGGCGGCTCCGTACCAAAGTAAACGGTTTCTTGACCCGTGTACACCCCTTTGCTAATTCTTGAGAAAGCGTTTTCTGACTGATAAGCGCTGCCGAGCGCCGCTGCGCGCGAACTGCGAAAGGCAGGACAACGATATTTGCACCCCGGAGAACGCGGCCATGATTTCAGCCCGGGCCGGCGCCCCCGGAAACGCCGCCGTCGAAGAACTTTTTCCCGTTGGCCCCGTCCGGCACAGCGGTGTCAGGTCAAGCGCCGTCCGGCCCAGCGCCATCGGCGGCTACGAGGACTGGCCTCGCTTCATGGCGGCCGCCCCGCGCTACCGCGCGGCAGACAGCCGAAGCCAGGAACTGGCGGACGCCCTGGGCGTTCCGGAGGCCCCGGCCAGGCCCGCCGTCCGCGTGGACTGGGAGGAAACAAACGACGGCGTGACCACCTCCCGTTTGAGCTGGCAGCTGGGCTTTGGCCCGCGCACCACTGCCTGGTTCATCCGCCCGGCGCACGCCGCCGGTCCCCTGCCGGGCGTCCTGGCGCTGCACTGCCACGCCGGCATCAAGTCCTCCGGTGCCGCGCGGCTGGTGGACAGCCCGACGGCGGGAAGCGGCTCGGACCCGCTCCGGAACCGGCTGTACGGGGGCCGGCCCTTCGCCACCTGGCTGGCGTCGCAGGGTTTCGCCGTTCTCGCCCATGACACGTTCTCGTGGGGCAGCCGGGGCTTCGACCTCGGCACGCCTCCCGTTCGAACGGCTGCCGCCCTCGACGGCCAGAGGGCACTGTGGCGGGAGGCCGGCGTCGAACCGTCCGCGGCAGAACTGTACGACGCCGCGGCCGCCGCCCATGAGGACACCGTGGCCAAGGCCGCCGGCCTGCTCGGCACCAGCTTCGCCGGCATGGTGGCGCACGACGACCTCGCGGCGCTTAACGTGCTCGCCGGGCTCCCGGGGGTGGGCGCCGGAAGGCTCGGCTGTGCCGGCTTCTCCGGCGGGGGCGGCAGGTCCCTCATCCTCGCGGCGCTCAGCCCGCTGATCCGCAGCCACGTCGTGACCTGCATGATGACCACCTTCGGGTCCCTGTTTCCCGCGTATTTGGACGCACATTCGTGGCTGCTCCAGACGCCCGGCCTCACCCGTCTTGGTGACTGGCCCGAGCTCACCGCGCGCTCGTCGTCGGACAGCCTGCTGGTGCAGTATGCGTCGGCCGACGAGCTGTTCCAGGACCAGGGAATGCACGACGCCGACGCCCGCCTGAGTGCCCTCCATCCGGCCGCGCGGTACACGGGGAGCTTTTGGCCTGGCGGTCATGTGTTCACCCGGGGGATGCAGGAGGAGGCGGCCGCCTTCCTCGCGGCGGGCCTTCAGGCTCGGGCTGGTGTTCAGGCCGCGGCCGGTGTTCAGGCCGCGGCTGTCCCGGTCGTTCCGGCTGCCGTCCCCCGCATCGCGTTGGTGGGCGTGCACGGCTACGGTGCCCGGCACCTGGAGAATCTGCGCCGGCTGGGGGATCGTCAACTGGCCCGGCTTGTCGCCGTCGCCGATCCGCGTCCCCCGGCAGACGGGACGCTTGATTCCTCGGTTCAGGTCTTCGGCACGTTGGATGAACTGCTGGCCGCGGGCACTGCACCGGATGTCGTCATCCTCGCGACGCCCATCCAGACCCACGCTCCGCTGGCCCTGGCCGCGATCGCCGCCGGCGCCGACGTCTACGTGGAGAAGCCGCCCATGGCCTCCCTTGCCCAGTTTGAGGAGGTGCTGGCCGCGGCCAAGGAGTCGGGCCGGCTGGTCCAGGTCGGGTTCCAGAGCCTCGGCTCGGATGCGCTGCCGGAGGTCGCCGAACTGGTGGAATCCGGGGCACTCGGCCGCATCCGCGGAATCGGCGCCACCGGGGCGTGGCTGCGGAGCGCCGGGTACTTCAAGCGCTCACGGTGGGCCGGCCGGCGGAGCCTGGACGGCACCGACGTCGTGGACGGGGTGGCCACGAACGCCCTGGCCCATGCAGTTGCGACCGGGCTGCGGATCGCCGGCGCGGCCGGCGTGGATGAAGTCGGGTCGGTGGAAACAGACCTGTACCGGGCCCACAATACGGAGAGCGACGACACATCAGTTATCCGGGTCCGCACGTCGGCGGGACGGGTCCTCATGTGTGCCCTGACTCTGTGCGCGGCCGAACAGTCCCCGCCGTCCGTCACAGTCTTCGGCACCCTCGGCAAGGCGGAGTTCTTCTACACGGAAGACAGGCTGGTCCTGGAAACCGCCCAGGGCACCAGCACGCGGACGTTCGGACGGACGGACCTGCTGGAGAACCTCCTGGCCGCCCGGGCTGCCGGCAAAGGAACCGACGACGGCGGGGCGGACAATAAGGGGGCGCGGCTGCTCAGCCCGCTCTCCGCCGCCGGAGCCTATATGACCGTCCTCGAGGCGGTCCGCACTGCTGAGCCGCCACGGGAGATACCGGCGGACAACATCGTCTGGGAAGGCGAGGGCGACGACGCCCACCCCGTGGTTGGCGGCATCGAGGCAGCGCTGCAGCGGGCAGTTCTCTCGCAGTCCACGTTCGCCGAGCTCGGGCTGGCCTGGGCCAGGCCGGAACCGGCGAGCCCCGTTCTTGCTGTGGACGGCCGTCCTGTTGCCTGGCTGCAGAACGGAAGCCGCATCACGCCGACGTCGTCGCCCCGGCCCTACCTGCACCCTGTAACGACGCTCGCGGGCACGGTTGTCACGGACCACCTGCCTGCTGACCACGTCTGGCATCTGGGGGCCGGCGTCGCCATCCAGGACGTTGCCGGCGTGAACTTCTGGGGCGGGCGTACCTATACACGCCGGGCCGGTGGCTACGTCTGGCAGGACGACCATGGCCACATCGAAGTCACGGACTCGGCCGAGTCCCCCGGAGCCCTGGACCAGTCACTGCATTGGATCGGCCCCGACGGTGCGGCCGTCCTGTCAGAACAGCGGCACTGGCGGTATGACGCCATCGGCCCCTCCGTGTGGCAGCTGCGCCTCGACTTTGAACTCGCACCCGCGGGCCAGGAACCGGTGGTGCTCGGCAGCCCGGGCTCCAACGGCCGGGAAAACGGCGGCTACGGCGGCTTCTTCTGGCGGCTGCCACCCACCAGTGGCGCACGGGTCCGGACCGCCAGTGCCGAAGGCGAGGACGCCGTGCACGGGTCGGCTGCCCCTTGGCTGGCATGGAGCGGAGTGTTCAGGGCAGCTGGAAAGCCCGGGCCTGGCGAGGAGGCCACCCTGGTGTTCCTCGCCTCGCCGCAGGCCCCGGACCCGTGGTTCGTCCGGATGTCCGGCTACCCGGGGGTCGGGCTCTCGCTCGCCTGGCACGAGCCCCTCCTCGCAAGCCGGGACAACCCGGTCCGGCGCACCGTCACGGTACTGGTCGCCGACGGAATCCTGAGCACCACAGACATTGCACAACTCACCGAATCTTTGGGGGAAACCACATGAACGTTCCTGCACCCGCAACCGCACTGGCTGAGGCCGCACAGGCTCCAACGGCCCTGCCCGGCAACCGAAGCGACAGGGCCGCCAAACGGCAACGCGTCCTGGACATCCTGGACGCCAAGGGACAGGACGCCCTGCTCCTGACCAGCCACACCGCCCTGACCTGGTACCTGGACGGCAGCCGCATGCACATCAGCCTGGCGGGCGACCCTATCGCCGCGCTCCTCGTGGACCGTGCCGGTGACCACCTCGTCACGTTCAACAACGAGGCGGAACGCCTCGCCGCCGAAGAGCTGCCACCCGGCGTCGAACTTCACACGGTCCCCTGGCACGGACAGCTCACCGACGCCGTCGATGCACTCGCCGGACCCGGCGAGCCGCTGGCAGAGAAGGCCGTGGCCGCGGAACTCCGGGCGGCGCGGCAGCCGATGCTGCCGGCTGAGAGCGCCCGCTACGCCAGGCTGTGCGCCGATGCCGCCCGCGCCATGACGGACGTGCTCTCCCGGACGACGCCGGACACCACCGAGTTCGAGGTCGCGTCCGCCCTGGCCGCCCGGATCGTCGCGGCCGGCGCCGAACCGCTGGTCCTGCTCTGCAACGGCAGCTCGCGCAGCGCGTTCCGGCACCCCCTCGCCACCCACGCACCCTTGGGCCGGCGGGCCATGGCCGTGGTCTGCGCGCGGCGGCACGGCCTGGTGGCCAACCTGACCAGGTGGGTGCGGTTCGACGCCGGTACCCCGGCCGAGCTCGACGCCGAGGAGCGCATCGCGGCGGTTGAGGCGGACATCTTCGCGGCCACGGTTCCGGGAGCCAGGCTTGGCGGCATCTTCGCCGAGATCCAGGCAGCGTACGCCCGGCACGGCTTCGGCGCCGACCAGTGGACCCTGCACCACCAGGGCGGACCGGCCGGCTACGCGGGCCGTGATCCCCGCGCCACCGCCGCCACGGACGACGTCGTGGTGCCCAACCAGACCTTCACGTGGAACCCCTCCGGCCCGGGCGTCAAGATCGAGGACACGGTGCAGCTGACGGAGGCGGGAACAAGCGTCCTGACGCTCGACCCGAAGTGGCCGGTTGCGGACTTCAACGGGCTCCCCCGCCCGCTGACACTGCAGCTGTAGCTCGTCTGACCCAAGTCTGACCCAACTAGGTAGCAGCACAGGGCGTTCCCAGACCTGGGAACGCCCTGTGCTGCTACCTAGTTGGGTGGCGGGAACCTACGAGAGCCGGAACGCAGGGTCCACCGGCAGGTCGAAGCTCCGGTCCCGCGGCTCGGGCAGGAGCGCGGCGGTGAAGCTGAAACCCAGGCCCGGGAGTCCCGTCCCGTAGAGGCGGCTGTCGCGGATCCGGACAGGCGACTGGCCGGCCAGGATGCCCAGCTGCTCGAATGAAGCGTCTTCCACGTCCTCCACGCTGACGGCCTCGGCGAGGGTCAGGGCGAGCTGGCCGGACAGCTCCGGCAGCAGGTGCGGCGCTACGCGGACGCTGTTGGCCCGAGCCAGCTCAACGATGCGGCGGAAGGGCGTGATGCCACCCACCCGGATGATGTTGGGCTGGATGATGTCCACCGCCCCGGCCTCGATGAAGTCCCGGAAACGGTAAATAGTGTGCACGTTCTCGCCCAGCGCGATAGGCACCGGCGACTGCTTCCGCAGGCGGCGGTAGGCCGAGAGGTCGTCGGCGCGCAGGGGTTCCTCCAGCCAGTCCAGGCCGAACTGGCCCAGCACGTCCAGTGCCCGGAGCGCAGCGGGCAGGTCCCAGCGCTGGTTCGCGTCGATCATGAGCCTGCGGTCCGGGCCGAGCACCGCGCGGACGGCAGCCACGCGTTCGGCGTCCTCGGCCAGGTCCGGCTTGCCCACCTTGATCTTCACGGCCTGGTGGCCTGCGGCGACCCACCGTTCGGTCTGCGCCACGAGTTCGTCGAGGGAGTAGTGCAGGTTCACACCGGAGCCGTAGACCTCCACCGATTCCTGCCGCTGGCCCAGCAGCCCCGCCACGGACACGTCCGCGGTACGGGCCGCCAGGTCCCAGAGGGCGAGGTCGACGCCGGCCATCGCGATGGTGGTGAGCCCCCCGCCGCCGGCCTCGTGCAGCCGTTTCCAGAGCTGGTCCCAGACCACTTCCGGGTTCGCGTCCAGCCCGGTGATAAAAGGCGCGATGTCGTGGTCCAGGAGTGCCTTAACCGCCTGCGGCCCGATGGTGGGCGTCCAGGAGAAACCGTGCCCCGCGCCGCCGTCGTCCGTAAATAGGCTGGTGGCGATGATGTGGTTCTCGGGTGCATCAGCACCCCAGTTACGCCGCAGCGGCACGGTAATCAGGCGCGTGTGCAGCCCCGTGATCTTGGCCGCCATCAGCGGCCGGTCAGCTCGTGGCCCTTGGCCAGGATTGCCTTGAGCTCCACGAGCTGGTCCTCGGTGGGGTCAACCAGCGGGGGCCGGACCGGGCCGACGGCCAGTCCGTTGAGGCGCAGCCCGGCCTTGATCAGGGAGACGCCGAAGCCCGGTGTCTGGTCCCGCAGGCGCACGAGGGGCGCGTAGAAGCCGTCGAGCAGGGCCTGCCGGCGGTCCTCATCGCCGCTGGCGTAGGCGTCGTAGTAGGCGGTGGCGATTTCCGGGGCCATGGCGAAGGCCGCCGAGGAGTAGAGCGGGATGCCGAGTCCCCGGTAGGCGCCCTGCGTCAGTTCGGCGGTCAGCAGGCCATTAAAGAGCAGGAAGTCCTCCCGGCCGCTGGCCCGGACGGCGGAGACGATCTCCTGGGCCAGGCCGACGTCGCCGATGCCGTCTTTGAAGCCAATCACCTTGGGGTTGCCGGCCAGCTGCGCAATGGCCTTGGCCGTGCACTTGGCCGTGCCGCGGTGGTACACGATCACCGGCAGGCTGCTCGCACCGGCCACCGCCTCGATGTAGGCCACCACACCGTCGGTTGGGCCGGAGACCAGGTACGGCGGCAGGACCAGCAGGGCGTCGGCGCCCGCCTCCTCGGCGGCGCGTGCCGCGGCGAGGGCGTGGCCCAGGGGGCCGCCCGCACCGGCGATGACGGGCACCTGGCCGTTGACGGTTTCGACGGCGGCCGCCACCACGGTGCGCACCTCATCGATGCTCAGGGCATGGAATTCGCCGGTGCCGCACGCCGGGAACACCGCACCGGGGCGGTGGGGAAGGCGGGAGGCGATGTGTTCCTTCAGGACCTCAACGTCTACTGCGCCGTCGGCGCCGAAGGGGGTGACGGGAAAGAAAAGCACGCCGTCGAGTTTCATTTGGTCTCCTGTGATCCGGGTGTGGCTGATCCTGTGCTGGCACCGACCAGGGTTTCCTCGGCTTGGGCGAGTTCTGTGCGCCAGGTGCGTTGGGGTTCCCAGCCGAGCAGCCGCTTGGCTTTTGCGATGGAAAAGGCGGGGCTGGTGCCGGTGAGGCCGCCTGCGCGCCCGGCGCTGCCGGGCACGAACTGGGGCAGAAGTGCGGCCAGCGGTTCGGTGGCCAGCGCATCCGCGGCCCCAACGAAGAACGTCTCGCCGTTGGGGATGGAGTCCATGCTCCGCAGCAGCACGTCCAGGAAGTCCGCCACGTCCCGGGCATCCACATAATTGAAGAGCGCCGGCGCGGACAGTGCCGGGTCGGCGAGCCGCTCGCGGACGGTGTGCCCCTGCTGCGTGGGGGCGCCCGCCCACTCCTCCGGCGAGATGACGTAGCAGGGTCGGAACGCTGCGTAGCGGATCCGGTCCCCCTGGGCCGCGGCGAACATCTGCACCGTCTGTTCGGAAATCAGCTTGGACAGTGCATAGGCGTTCCAGGGGCGGGGCGTGGTGGCCTCGTCCACCGGAAAGGACTCCGGCAGCCAGCCGGCCGGCGAGCCGTAGCCCAGGACGGTGGGGCTGCTGGCCGTGATGATCTTCCC
This sequence comes from Arthrobacter globiformis, assembly GCF_030817195.1. Taxonomy (NCBI): domain Bacteria; kingdom Bacillati; phylum Actinomycetota; class Actinomycetes; order Micrococcales; family Micrococcaceae; genus Arthrobacter; species Arthrobacter globiformis. Next base: position 4,616,622 of record NZ_JAUSYZ010000001.1, read on the forward strand.
GATTCCGAGGTCGGTGGCCGCGCTGAGCACCGAGAAGGCGAGGCGCGTGTTGGTGCTGAAGATGACATCCTCGGGTGCACTGAAAGGCACGGCGATAGCAGCGAGGTGGATGACGGCGTCGGGCGCCGTGCGTTCCAGGAGGCGGAACGCCTCGCCGGGGACCAGCAGGTCCGCCGTTTCCTGTTCGACGCCGGCCGGGAACGTGCCGTCCGGGACGGCGTCCCGGTCCGCCGAGATCACTTCGTGGCCCGCCTCGCTGAGGCCGGCGACCACGCTGCGCCCCAGGCGTCCGGCGCCGCCGGTGACAAGAATTCTGCTCATGGTGTTGTTTTCCTGTTCCTGCTGCGTTCAGTCGCGGCCGCGGCGCAGTTCCACGCCCAGGCCGAACTCGCTGATGCGGACGGGGAGTTGGGTTTCCAGCGATGCATTGCCTGCGATGCCCACGGACACGGAGCGCAGCCCGTCCAGATAGCCGGAGGGGCGGCCCAGCGGGTCCTCGCCCGGGCCGTTGAAGAGGTCGGAAAGCAGGAGGTTGTCGCCGCCGCCGTGACCGCCCTCGCCGTTGACGATGGGCACCTCGTAGGCAGGCTCCCAGTGGCGCTGGACCACGAGTCGTTCACCGTTGCGGCGTACGGCGTCGTCCTCTTCCACGGGCGTGGCGGACGGGTCCACCACGGTCTTCTTGTCGGTGCTGTGGACGACGGCGGCCCGCTCCACCACCTCCAGCTCGGCCCGGCCTTCGGTGCCGTTGACGGCCACCCGGTAGCCTTCCCACGGGCTGTGGGCGTTCAGGGAGTAGCTGAGCGTGGGCCCGCCGTCGTAGTCCACCGTCAGCGCCAGGTTGTCCTCGATGGTGATGCCCTCGGTGAAGACGTCCTGGTCCCGGCGGTAGCCGTCGAACTTCTCGTTGTCGTAGTACAGCTCGCGCAGCCGCTCGTCGTCGCGGAGGTCCAGGACGAAGGGGTCGCGTGTTCCTTCCTCTGTGGCCCCTGTGGTGCCGCGCTCTGGCCGGGCACCGAGGCCGCGCTCCGCGGCATTTTTGGCGCCGTAGAACCGCAGCCCGCCGGAGGCGTAAACCCGCTCGGGAACGTCGTCGATCCACCAGTTCACGAGGTCGAAGTGGTGGGAGGCCTTATGAATGAGCAGGCCGCCGGAGTTCTGCTTGTCGCGGTGCCAGCGGCGGAAGTAATCGGCGCCGTGGACCGTGTCCAGGACCCAGCTGAAGTCGATGGATGTGACCTTGCCGATCACGCCGTCCTGGATGACCTGCTTCAGCGCGCTGTTCCGCGGCGAGTAGCGGTAATTGAAGGTGACCACCACGTTGCGGCCCGTGGCCGCAACGGCCGAGGTGATGCGGCGGCAGCCCTCGGCGTCGATGGTCAGGGGCTTTTCGACGACGACGTCGGCCCCCGCCTCCAGCGCCTCGACGATGTAGTCGGCGTGGGTGTAGTCCGGGGTGGTGACGATGACGCGGTCGACCGCGTTGGCCCCGATGTATTCGGTCAGCTTGCCAGGTTCGAACGAATCGGCCGGGCGTTCCGCGCCGAGTTCCTGGATGAGCCGCTGGTAGTACTCCATGCGGCCGCGATTGGCGTCCGAGAGTGCCACCAGCTCGGCCACATCCGCGTGCTGGCCAAGGATGGCGCGGATGTACATCTCCGCGCGGCCGCCGGTGCCGATCAGGGCGATGCGGGACCGCGCGACTGGTCCCGCAGTATCGGGTTGGGGGTGCTGGGCGGTGTCGACATTGACCATGGGTGGGCCCCTTTCCAAAGGCGGTGGGCGGGCCGCTTGACGCCCTGCCCACATGAAGGAAGAATCCTGAGAAAGCGTTTTCTCGAAACGTTATAAGCTTTGTATCAAGACACCGGCGAGCGCGTCAACCATCTTTCGCAAAAGCCGAATGAGCCGCGGCAGCGGACAGTGGTAGCGTTCCGTGGCAGCGGACAGGGAAGGAAGCACATGGGCAGGAGAACCGGCACCCGGCGCGTCGGCATCGCGGACGTCGCACTCAAGGCCGGCGTCTCGCACGCGACCGTTTCCCGCGTGATGAACGGGAACTTCACCGTGGATCCCGCCATTGCCCAGCGCGTGCGCGATGCGGCGGCGGAACTGAACTACCAGCCGAATCCCGTGGGCCGCAGCCTGGCGCTGGGCAAGACCGACACCATCGGCATCGTGGTGCCCGACCTCGCCAACCCCACGTTCCAGGCCATCCTGCGCGGGCTGAGCATGGCCGCAGCCCAGGACGGCTACCGGGTGCTCATCGCAGACTCCTCGGAAGTCTCCAGCGAGGAGGCGATCCTGGCCGGGGAAGCCCGGCGGCGCTGCGACGGGCTGGTGCTGTGCGCCCCCCGCATGGGCGATGCCGAGCTCGAGGAGCTGGCGCCGTCACTGCACCCGATGGTCCTGATCAACCGCAGCACCACGGAAACCCGCGTGCCAAGCCTTGAGGTGGACTACAGCCAGGGCGTGCAGGAGCTCGCGGAGCATCTGGTGAGCTTGGGGCATACCAGCATCGCATTCCTGGCCGGCCCTGCCCGAAGCGCCTCCAACCGGGCACGCATGGCAGGGCTGGACAAGTTCCGGGCCGCACATCCCGGCGTCGACCTCCGGATGCTCGAGGGCGGCTCCAGCTTCGAGACCGGCCATGAAGCGGTGGACGCGGTGCTGGCCAGCGGGGCCACCGGGGTCCTCGCGTTCAACGACCTCGTTGCCATGGGGCTGCTCAGCGGACTGCACGAACGCGGCGTCCGCGTTCCCGAGGACATTTCCCTCACGGGGTTCGACGACATCCCCTTTGCCCGGTACACCACACCGCCGCTCACCACCGCCGCGGTGCCGATCACGGAACTGGGCGAGCGCGCCTGGCACAGCCTGCGGGCCCTGATCCGCAACGCCGAGGCACCCGACGAGGAGACCACCTTCCAGCCGCGCCTGGAGATCCGGGGAAGCACGGGCCCCGCCGGCAACTAGGCCGCCGGGGTTAGGGCTTCGCCGGGACCAGGAGCACGTCGACGAGCTCGGTCAGGCCGCCGGCCATGTCCACCTTCTTGTCGTACAGCCACTGCAGCTGAAGGCCGTCGAACGCGGCAATGACCAGCCTGGCAAGTGACTCCGCAGCGACGTCGGACCGGACCTCCCCTGCGTCCTGGCGCCGGCCGATGTCGAGCGCCAGCTCCTCGACCAATTGGGAGTACCTGTCCTGGAAGTAGCCGTGGGAGGCGTGCCCGGGATCGTTGGCCGTCGCCGACGCGACGGCGTAGAGCGTGGTCAGGCCGGGCTCCTTCTCGTTCCGCTCCGCCACCGACGCCAGGTTGGGCAGCCCAAACTCGGCCAACCCCCCGACGTCGCGGCTGCGCCGGTCGCGCTCGGCCAGCACCGCCGTCAGCAGTTCCTGCTTGCCGCTGAAGTAGTGGAAGAGCGTGGCCTCCTTGACGCCCACGAGCTCGGCCACACGCTTCAGGGCCGTTCCCTCGAACCCTTCGGTGGCAAAGACATCTGTCGCGGTCTGGATGATCTGCTCGCGGCGTTCGGCGCCTTTGGCGTACTGCCCGCGGGGCTTGGAGGGAGACATTTCGCCAGTTTATTTCACCGGGACTGCCCACCGGGCGACCCGTCAATTTTGGCAAAACCTAGTCATACTAGGTTTTTAGCGCTACGCTTTTCCCGGAGGCCCAACGGTGGGTCACTTTTCGTCAGGAGGCAATGTGGCCATCGAATCCCTATCCCAGGAGACCGCGGCTCCGTCCGCGCTTTCCACAACCGCAGGACTGTCCGTCAAGGCGCCGCGGGCCTACGTCATCGGCATGCCCATCGCCAGCGGCGGCTTGTGGATGGCCCTGCTTGCACCGGCCCTCGTCGTCCTCGCCATCAAGGTCTCCCAGATCACCACCCCGGATACCCGGGCCGGAGCACTGAGCCTGGTGGCCGGCGTCGGGGCCGCCATCGCACTGCTGGCCAACCCGTTCTTCGGACGCCTGAGCGACCGCACCACGTCCCGCTTCGGCATGCGGAAGCCGTGGATCGTGGGCGGCTCCCTGGTCGGATTGGCCTCACTCTTCCTGCTGGGATCCGGGACCAACGTCGGCACGGTGCTGGTTGCCTGGGTGGTCGCGCAGCTCGGCTTCAACGCCGCCCTGGCTGCCCTCGTGGCGACGCTTCCCGACCAGGCCGCCCCGGCCGAACGCGGCCGCCTGTCCGGGCTGATCGGCATGACATTGCCCATAGGACTCGTCGCCGCCGCCTTCTTCGCCCAGATGTTCGACAATGCACTGCAGATGGCAGTTGTCCCGGGTGTCGTGGGAACGCTCCTGGCGATCGCCTTCGCCTTCACGTTCAAGGACCGTGTCCTGACCGAGAAGCCGGCGCCACTGAACCTCAGGGAGATTCTCGGCTCCTTCTACTTCGATCCCCGTCTCTACCCCGGACTTGGCTGGGCCTGGCTGACCAAATTCATGGTTTACACCGGCTACTGCGCCGGACTGCTCTACCTGCCGTACTTCTTCGCCGATCACCTCCACGTCGCGGAAACCCAGGTCACCACCCTGGTCTTCCAGGCCACCCTGGTCAGCTCCGCCGGCACCGTGGTCACCAGCATCGCGGGCGGCTGGATCAGCGACCGGATCGGCAAGCGCAAGGGCATGGTCATCGTCTCAGCACTGATCATGATGGGCGGCCTGATTGTCATAGCAACCAGCTCCAACACGGGACAGGTCCTCGTGGGCCAGGCCATCCTGGGACTGGGACTCGGCTGCTTCAGCGCCGTGGACGTCGCCCTCATTGCCGACCTCCTTCCCAGCAGCCAGGCCGAGAATGCCAAAACCTTCGGCGTCTTCAACATCGCCCAGGCACTCCCCCAGTCCCTTGTGCCCGCCGTCGCCTTCCCCGTCATCGCCCTGGGCGGCTACCCGGCGCTCTTCCTCGGCGGGGGCCGTCGTCGGAATCATCGGCGCCGTCCTCGTCACCCGCATCAAAGGAGTCAAGTAAATGAACCCCACCCTGTCCGCACAGAAGACCGCCCCGGCGGAAGCGGGTAATACTGAGCTGCTGCCGGCGGATGCTGAGGCGCGCCTGCGTGAACTGGCCGCAAGCCTGAGCCTGGAACAGCAGGTCACGTTGCTGACCGGCGCCGACGTCTGGTCCACCCACGCCCTGCCGGAAATCGGCCTGAGCCGGATCGTGCTGTCCGACGGCCCGGCCGGGGTCCGCGGCGAAGACTTCGACGAACGGCACGACTCAGTCTCCCTGCCGTCGTCGTCCGCCCTGTCCGCCACCTGGAGCGTGGACATCGCCCGCCGCTACGGCCAGGTGCTGGGCCAGGAGGCACGCCGCAAGGGCGTCCACGCTGTCCTCGGCCCCACCATCAACCTGCACCGCTCACCGCTGGGCGGCCGCCACTTCGAATGCATGAGTGAGGACCCGCGCCTCACCGCCACCCTCGCCGCCGGCTACGTCTCCGGCGTGCAGTCCATGGGTGTGGGCGCCACCCCCAAGCACTACCTCGCCAACGAGGCCGAGACCGACCGCTTCACCTCGGATTCCGTCGTCGAGGAACGGCCCCTGCGCGAGCTCTACCTCGCCGCGTTCGAGGACGCCATCACCGAGGCCCGCGCCTGGCTGGTCATGAGCTCCTACAACTCCATCAACGGCACCACAGCCAGCGAGAACAAGCTCCTGGAAACCCCGCTGTCCACCGAGTGGGGCTTCGACGGCGCCGTGGTCTCCGACTGGACCGGGGTCAGATCGGTGGATGCCGCCAACGCCCACCAGGACCTGGAGATGCCCGGCCCCGTGGGCCATTGGGGCACCAAGCTGCTCGCCGCAGTCGAAGACGGCCGCGTCAGCCGGGACGCCATCCTCGAAAAGGTCAGCCGCATCCTGCGCCTCGCCGCCCGGGTCGGCTCACTCGCGGGATTCGAGGCCGCGGTCACCGCCTTCCCCGCGGACCTCGACGGCGCAGAGGTGGCCCGTGAGGTGGCAGTCCGCGGCGCCGTGCTGGTCCGCAACGAGGACGGCCTGCTCCCGCTCGACGCCAAGGCACTCGGCAGCGTTGCCGTCATCGGCCACAACGCCGAGGAAGCACGCACCCAGGGCGGCGGCAGCGCCACCGTCATGCCCAAGTACAACGTCTCGCCGCTGGAGGGCCTGCGCAAGGCGCTGCCCGACGACGTCACCGTCACCTACGCCCGCGGCGCCAAGGTGGCCGAGGGGCTGCAGCCGTTCTCCCGCAGGGCCCTGCACAACCCGGTCAGCGGCGTGCCCGGCATGCGCGTCACCTTCCTGGCCGCCGACGGAACGGAGATCTCGGGTGAGGACCGGCTGGCCTCGCACCTGATCTGGTTCGGCGTCGGCATTCCGGAGGGCACGGCGGCCATCCGCATGCAGACCGAGTGGACAGCGGAAACCGGCGGCGTCCGCCACCTCGGCGTCGGAACGGTGGGCCACATTGCCGTCTCCATCGACGGCACCGAGGTCGTCAACGGCGAACTGGAGGACGACACCAATGTCCTGGGCGCCGCCCTGTTCGATCCGCCCCAGACCACTCGCGCCTTCGAGGCCATCGCCGGCCAGCGGTTCGCCATCGACGCCCTGTACCGGCTGCCGCAGCAGCAGGAGATTCCGCTGACGGCCATCTTGCTCGGCGAGGAAGCCATCGTCCCCGATCCCCAAGCCGAGATCCGGGCCGCGGTTGAGGCGGCACGGACGTCGGACGTCGCCGTTGTGGTGGTGGGTACCAACGCCGCCATCGAATCCGAGGGCTTCGACCGCAAGGACCTTGACCTGCCGGGCCACCAGAACGAGCTTGTGGAGGCCGTGGCCGCCGTCAATCCGCGCACGGTCGTGGTGGTCAACGCCGGGTCGCCGGTGCTGATGCCGTGGCTGGACAGGGTCGGCTCGGTCCTGCTGGGCTGGTTCGGCGGGCAGGAGTTCGGCACCGCGGTGGCGGACATCCTGCTTGGCAAGGCGGAACCCGGCGGCCGGCTTCCCACCACCTGGCCGGCCGCACTCGAGGACGTTCCCGTGCTGAACACCACGCCTGTTGACGGCAAGGTGGTCTACAGCGAGGGCATCCACGTGGGCTACCGCGCCTGGCTCAGGCAGCAGGCTGCGGGCGGCGCCGCTCCGCTGCTGCCGTTTGGCTTCGGCCTTGGCTACACGACGTTCGAGCTCGGCACCGCCCACGCGCCGCAGTCCGTAACGGCAGGCCAGGACGTCGTGGTGCACGTCCCCGTCCGGAACACCGGCACGCGCACCGGCCGTGAAGTGGTCCAGGTGTACCTGTCCCGCGAGGATTCGGCGGTGGAGCGGCCTGTCCGCTGGCTGGCCGGGTACGCCGGGACACACCTGGCGGCGGGCGGTACGGGCACGGTTGAGGTGAGGATCCCGGCCCGCGCCTTTGGCCATTACGACGGCGGCTGGCAGGTTGAGCGCGGCTCGTTCCGTCTGCTGGTTGGCCGGCATGCGGCGGACGACTTCCAGGCACTGGAGGTCGAGGTCCGCTAACCCTCCTTGGAGTTTTTGTACAGATATCGCGAGTTAAACCCCTGCTTGAGGCCATTATCTGTACAAAACCCGCCCCCAAGCGAGCTACGGCCGGGCTGGGCCCGAATCCTTCGGGCCCAGCCCGGCTTCTTTGTAGTACCCCCTGATGTGGGCGGCAACGAGCTCAGCCGCCCGGCCGCCGTCGTCCTTCCGGATGGCCGCCAGAATCTCCCGGTGCTCCGCCCGGAGCCGCGCCGCTGTTGCGTACCAGTCCGGCAGGTTCGCGGTCAGCTGCCCCGCGTAGCCCTGGATGGCCTCCCGCAGGGACCCCATCATGGCGCTGACCACGGCGTTGCCGGCGGCGTCCGCCAGGGCCAGGTGGAAGCGGACGTCCAGGGCCAGGAAGTCATCGACGGCCTGGCCGCCGTCCATGTCGTCGAGCAGGGCACCGGCGAGGTCGAGTTCGGGGGCGTCCGGCCTGGCCCGGGCGGCCGCCCAGGACTCGAGCAGCACGCGCGTTTCCACCACGTCCTCCACCGGCAGGTGCTGTGTGGCCACGTGCAGCCGCAGCGCTGAGCCGAGTGCCGCCGTCGGGTCCGAGATCACCACTGTCCCGGCCTCCGGGCCGGAGCCCACGCCCGCCCGGACGACGCCCATGGCCTCGAGGACCCGGATGGCCTCGCGGACGGAGGTGCGGGAGACGCCGAGCTGCTCGGCCAGGGTCCGCTCGGCCGGGAGGCGGCCGCCGACAGCGAGCTGGCCGCCCGAGAGCTGGTCCTCGATCCACCGCAGGACAAGTTGGTGCGTACGCATGAGCCCATGGTACTTGATGTGGTTGGACCACATGCTTTAGAGTGTGGTTAGACCACAGCGGGGAGGCTTCTCATCAGCATCCCGGCATGCCCACGGAGGAAAGCCATGACCCACACCATCCAGCCGAGCAACCCCGAGACCACCCCGGCCCCGGAGGCGACGGATCTTCCGGCCACGCGGCCCGCCACCGGCGTCGCTGCCGCGGCTGCAGCAGTTCCGGCCGCCCTGAAGCGCCGCATCCCGAAGTACTCGGACCTCGCCCCGCTCATGCAGTTCAAGAAGCCCGAGTTCAGCAAGGAAGCCCGGCTCAAGCGCGCCAGCACCGTCTGGGAACTGCGCGACATCGCCAAGCGCCGCACCCCCCAGGCCCCGTTTGACTACACCGACGGCGCGGCGGAGGCCGAGATCACCCTGCGGCGTGCCCGCGAGGCGTTCCTGGACATCGAGTTCCGCCCGGGCATCCTGCGGAACGTGTCCAGTATCGACCTGAGCACCGACATTCTGGGCAAGTCCTCCCGGCTTCCCGTGGGCATCGCGCCCACCGGCTTCACGCGGATGATGCAGTCCGAAGGCGAATATGCGGGCTCGCAGGCTGCCGAAGCCGCCGGCATCCCCTACACGCTCTCCACCATGGGCACCGCCTCGATCGAGGACGTGGCCGCGGCGGCACCCAACGGCAGGAACTGGTTCCAGCTGTACCTCTGGACGGACCGGGACCGCTCCCTCGAACTCATCGAGCGCGCGGCGAAGGCCGGGAACGACACCCTGATGGTCACGGTGGACACCGCCGTCGCCGGGGCCCGGCTGCGCGATGTCCGCAACGGCATGACCATCCCGCCGGCGCTGACGCTGAAGACCGTCCTGGACGCGTCCTACCGCCCGGCCTGGTGGTTCAACTTCCTCACCCACGAGCCGCTCACCTTCGCCTCGCTCTCACGGTACACGGGCACGGTGGCCGACCTCATCAACTCGATGTTCGATCCCACCCTCACCTTCGAGGACCTGGACTGGCTGCGCGAAACCTGGAAGGGCAAGCTCGTGGTCAAGGGAATCCAGACCGTGGAGGACGCCCGCAAGGTGGTGGACCACGGTGCCGACGGCATCGTGCTCTCCAACCACGGCGGCCGCCAGCTGGACCGGGCACCCATCCCCTTCCATCTGCTCCCGGCAGTCTCCAAGGCGCTCAAGGCGGACAACAGCAATGCCGCGATCATGCTGGACACGGGCATCATGAGCGGTGCGGACATCGTCGCCGCGCTGGCGCTGGGCGCCGACTTCACGCTCATCGGCCGCGCCTATCTGTACGGGCTAATGGCGGGCGGCCGGGCGGGCGTCGACCGCGTCCTGCAGATCCTCGAAAAGGACATGGCCCGCACCATGGCGCTCCTCGGCGTCAGCAGGATCTCCGAGCTGACCCCGGACCACGTGCGGATCCTCGGCAAGTAGCTGCCTCCCGCCCAACTGTGTCGCAGCACAGGGCGTTCTGAGCGTTCAGAACGCCCTCAACTGCCACACAGTTGTTGGGTGGGTCTACTTTTTGCGGCCGAACTTGGGCAGGTTCGCCAGCAGGTCAGCGGCCTTCGTCGCGGCGCGGCCCACGGTGCGGCCGATCTGCTGCGGGACGGTGTCGTCCTGGCCGGCGCCGCCGGGCACCTGGCCGCCGGGAACCACGACGGCGGGACTCAGCTGGCCGCTGGCCGGTCGCCCGGGAGCGTGGGTAGCGTCGTCAGCCGCGCTGCCCGCACGTGCCGCAGTGGCTGCCGCAAACGCGTCCGGGACCTCGGCGGCCTGGCCGGCTGCGGCCAGGCCGGCTGCCGGGGCTCCGGCGGGCACTGGACTTCCGGCCGGGGTTCCGGCCGTTGCCGCGGCAGCGGCACGCGCAGTACCTGCCAGCGCTTCCTCGGCCTGGTGGGTTGCGGCGTCCGGTGACGCCGCGGCGGTAGCGGCGCGTCCGACGTCGAACGTCTCCAGCCAGCTGGCCACGCCGGCCAGCGGTTTCGGATTGAGCGCGTAGTAGCGCTTCTGGCCCTGCGCTCGCATGCTGACCAGGTCCGCTTCACGCAGCACTTTGAGGTGCTTGGAGATGGTGGGCTGGCTGGCGGCGAGTTCCTCGACCAGCTCCCCCACTGCTTTGTCCCCCGCCTGGAGGGACACGAGAATGTCTCGTCGCGTTGCCTCAGCAATGACGGCAAATACGTCGTCTGTCACCATGTGACCCACCCTAGCGACATATACGCCGAATGGCATCTACTATTTCGCCGGTGGTTGTCCCCATGAAGGGACCGCCGAAGCTAGGGAACCAGTCGAACCAGGGGCTAGTCGAACCAGGGGTCCAGGCCGTACAGCGGGAAGACTTCCTTGCGCGTGGCCATCACGGTCCGGTCGATGTCGTCGTTGGGATCGAAACCCACCTCCCAGGAGCGCCACCAGACGTCGGCGTCGTCGCCCATGCTCTCTGGCGTGTCCACACCGTAGCGCTCCTGCACGTACCTCCGCCACGCCTCCGGCACGGGAGTGCGCAGCGGCACCGGGCGGTTTGCTGCGATGCCGATCAGGTGGCTCCAGGTCCGCGGCACGACGCCCGTGATGTGGTACCCGCCGCCGCCCGTGGCGATCCAGCGGTTTCCGCAGTACCGGGCGGCAAGGTTTGCGACGGCGGTGGCGGCCTCGCGCTGTCCGTCCACGCTGACGTTGAGATGGGTCAGGGGATCGAGCCGGTGCGAGTCGCAGCCGTGCTGGCTGACGATGACCTCGGGCGCGAAGGCGCCCACCAGCTGCGGGACTACGGCGTGGAAGGCCCGCAGCCAGCCGGCGTCTCCCGTTCCCGCAGGCAGAGCCACGTTAACGGCGCTGCCCAGAGCTTCGGGGCCGCCGATCTCATTGGCGAAGCCTGTGCCCGGGAACAGGGACATGCCGGTTTCGTGCAGCGAAATGGTGAGGACGCGGGGGTCGTCCCAGAAGATGCTTTGCGTCCCGTCCCCGTGGTGGGCATCGACGTCGATATATGCCACGCGCTGCACGCCGCCGTCGAGCAGTTTCCGGACCGCCAGGGCGGCATCGTTGTAGACGCAAAAGCCGCTGGCGCGGTTCCGGGACGCATGGTGCAGTCCGCCGCCGAAGTTCACGGCCCGGACCGCCGAACCGTCCAGAATCGAGCTGGCCGCGAGGAGGGAGCCGCCCGCCAAACGCGCCGCGGCCTCGTGCATCCCGGCAAAGGCGGGATCATCCTCGGTACCCAACCCGTAGGCCTCGTCCGCGGCGGCAGGGTTGTCGCTGGCCCGGCGCACCGCTGCCACGAAGTCGGGGCTGTGCACGGTGGTGAGCTCACCGTCGTCGGCCACGTCCGGGGCGGCCAGCGTGACGTGGGCAAGGTCCAGCAGGCCCAGGCTCCTGGCCAACCGGGCGGTCAGGTCCATGCGTTCGGGCGCCATGGGGTGGCCCGGGCCGAAGTTGTAAGCCGTCATGGCGGCGTCCCACACCACCGTCGTTGGCAGTGCGGGGAGGCTGAGTCCGGACTGGAGTGTCATTACTGACAGGCTACCGGAGCCCCGTCTTCTCCCGGGCCCGGCCACGGCGCGGGGTTTAGTGGTTTACTACTGGAGGAAGCAGAGTCAATCGAGGAACAGCCGCACATGACCCAAAGCCAGTCGAGGTCCAAGAGCCCGGCCAGCTGGCAACCCGCGACGCCGGAGCGTGAGGGCCTGTGGATATTCACGGGCATCCGTGACTTCATCGATGACATTGCCAACACGTCGCCGGCCCGCCTTGCCCTGAGCGCCTTCGTGGTGGTCATCGTCCTCTTCACCGCCCTGCTGTCGCTGCCCGCATCTTCGGCAAGCGGCGACTTCACCCCGCTGCACCAGGCACTCTTCACCGCGGTCTCGGCTGTCTGCGTGACGGGCCTGACTGTGGTATCCACCGCCGTGCACTGGTCCTTCTTCGGACAGCTGATCATCCTGGTCGGCATTTTCGTCGGCGGCCTCGGCACGCTGACGCTGGCTTCACTGCTGGCCCTCATGGTGAGCAAGAAGCTGGGCGTCAGGGGCAAGCTCATCGCCCAGGAAGCCATGAACAACGCCGGCCGGCTCGGTGAAGTGGGTACGCTGCTCCGGATCGTCATCACCACCTCCGTGGTTATCGAGGCCAGCCTCGCAATCGCCCTGATCCCGCGCTTCATGGTCCTCGGCGAGCCGTTCTGGCAGTCTGTCTGGCACGGCGTCTTCTACTCGATCTCGTCCTTCAACAACGCCGGCTTCACTCCGCACTCGGACGGCATCGTCCCCTACGAAACAGACCTCTGGATCCTCATTCCGCTCATGCTCGGCGTGTTCCTGGGCAGCCTCGGCTTCCCGGTCGTCATGGTCCTGCAGCAAAACGGGCTCAACTGGAAAAAATGGAACCTGCACACAAAGCTCACCATCCAGGTCTCGTTCATCCTGCTCGCGGCCGGAACGGTGCTGTGGGCGCTCATGGAGTGGGACAACGCCCGGACCATCGGCGGCATGGACCTCGGTGACAAGATCACGCACTCGCTGTTCGCCTCTGTCATGACGCGCTCCGGCGGTTTCAACCTGGTGGACCAGAACCAGATGGAATCCACCACCATGCTGCTCACGGACGCCCTGATGTTCGCCGGCGGCGGCTCCGCCTCAACGGCAGGCGGCATCAAGGTCACCACCATCGCCGTAATGTTCCTGGCCATCATCGCCGAAGCCCGCGGCGACGCGGACGTCAAGGTCTACGGCCGCACCATCCCGGAAGGCACCATGCGCGTGGCCATCTCGGTGATCGTCGCCGGCGCCACGCTGGTGTCCGCCTCGGCGTTCCTGCTCCTGCACATCAGCGGCGCCTCCCTGGACCGGGTGCTGTTCGAAACCATTTCCGCCTTCGCCACCGTCGGCCTGAGCACAAACCTCAGCGCCGAGCTGCCGCCGGAGGGCGTGTATGTGCTGTCCGCCCTGATGTTCGCCGGCCGCGTCGGCACCGTCACGCTTGCCGCTGCCCTGGCCCTGCGCCAGCGCAGCCAGCTGTACCACTACCCGGAAGAGAGGCCCATCATTGGCTAATTCGTCAGGCGCCCCCAACCGCCCCGCCCACAACGCGCCGGTCCTGGTGATCGGGCTGGGCCGCTTCGGCTCCTCCACCGCCGAGCAGCTGGTGAAGCAGGGCCGCGAGGTGCTGGCCATCGAGCGCGACAGGTCCCTGGTCCAGAAGTGGTCACCCGTCCTGACCCACGTAGTGGAAGCCGACGCCACCAATATCGACGCGCTGCGCCAGCTTGGCGCGCAGGAGTTCAGTTCAGCCGTGGTGGGGGTGGGCACGTCCATTGAGTCCTCTGTGCTCATCACCGTGAACCTGGTGGACCTCGGCATCGAGCACCTGTGGGTCAAGGCCATCACGCCGTCCCACGGCAAGATCCTGACTCGCATCGGCGCCAACCACGTCATCTACCCCGAGGCCGACGCCGGCGTCCGCGCCGCGCACCTCGTCTCGGGGCGGATGCTGGACTTCATCGAGTTCGACGACGACTTCGCGATCGTGAAGATGTATCCGCCGCGTGAAACGGTCGGTTTCACGCTGGACGAGTCTAAGGTGCGGTCCAAATACGGCGTGACGATCGTGGGTGTGAAATCCCCGGGCGAGGACTTCACCTACGCCCGGCCGGAAACCAAGGTGTCCGCCCGCGACATGCTGATCGTCTCCGGACACGTGGACCTGCTGGAGCGGTTCGCCGCCCGGCCCTAACGGGAGTTTTTGTACAGATGCCGTGCCCGAAAGGGGCTATAGCCCGCGGTATCTGTACAAAAACTCCAATCCTGAAGGGGAGGTAGGAGCGTGCCTAGCCGAGCTGCTTGGTGATCTCGGCGGCGCGGTCGGCTGCGGCGCGTGCGCCCGCGGCGATGATGGCCGGCATGCCGCGGTCATCGAACGTGGCGATGGCGCGTTCGGTGGTGCCGTTGGGGCTGGTCACGGCTTTGCGCAGGGCCGAGGGTTCGGCGCCCGGTTCCGCCAGCATGAGACCGGCTCCGGCGACGGTTTCGCGTGCCAGCAGGAGCGCCAGCTCCTCGTCCAGACCGAGTTCGACGCCGGCCGCGGCCATCGCCTCGGCCAGGTAGAACGCGTACGCGGGACCGGAGCCGCTGATGGCGCCCAGCGCGTCCACCTGCTCCTCGGGAATTTCGACGACGGTCCCCACCGCGCCGAGGATGTCTTTCGCCCGCTGGAGCTGCTCAGGCGAGCAGTTGGTGCCGGGAGACACCGAGACCACGCCGCGGCCCAGCTTCGCCGGGGTGTTGGGCATCGTGCGGATCACCGGCTGCCCCGGGGGCAGGGCCGCTTCGAGCTGGGCGATGGAGACGGCGGCTGCAACGCTGATAACGATCGCATCCGGAGACAGGGAGCCACTGATTTCCCGGGCCAACTCGGCAATGCCCACGGGCTTCACGCCGAGAATCACGACGCCGGCGCCCTTCGTCGCCTGCTTGTTGTTGTCGGGTTCTTCGCTGCCAGCGATCGCCATTATGCCGGCGTGCCGTTCAGCCAGCTCCGCTGCCCGCTCCGCGCGGCGGACAGTAGCCACGACCTCCGTGGGATTCGTGCCGCCCTCCAGCAGGCCGCCCAGAATGGCCTCGTTCATTGATCCACAGCCAAGGAATGCGATTCGGTTGCTCATTGCTCCATCATTGCAGTTCATGGCTTCGGATGCAGATCGGTGCCATTCACAGGAAGCTCACATGTTGCTCGAAGCATCCCCACACCTTCGGCCCCTAACTTAGGTATTACCTCATTGAGGGTGCGAGTGATGAAGCAAGCATGGGGATGCTTGTCAGGCACCGACGGTCTGCAGTGGTTTTGCCCATTTTTCTGCAGCAGGCCGTCGGTGTCTTTGCTTTTAAATTCCCGGCCGGTGCCCACGGATTCCCAGCCGATTTTCAGGAAAAACCCCCAGAACACCCATACTCCGCCGCTAGAGTCGTAGACGCCTCACAGGTGCGAGTGATGGAGCCGGTCCTTCGGGGCTGGCGTGGCGCCGGTCGGTTGCAGGAGTGTTCCCCCCAGCTTCTTCTGCGTAACCGGCCGGCGCTTACTCGTTTAAGGCCTGCCTGGCGCTTTCCCGTTCAAGGTCGGGTCCCAGAGGGCAGCCCTATGCCACACCTAGTCTGCAGACAAGACCCTAGATCGCCGGCAGAGCCGAGACCTGCGGGACGCCCACGTGCGGCGCCGGCTCCAGCGGGCCGTCGAAGACCAGCTGGTCGAGCCGCCGGAGGATGAGGCCCTCGCGCAGCGCCCACGGGCAAATCTTGATTTTCTTGTACTCAAAGAGCTCCAGGGCCGCTTCAGCTACCAATGCACCGGCGAGGAGCTGGTTGGCACGCGCCTCGGAGACGCCCGGCAGGTGCAGCCTGTCCTCGGACTTCATGGCAGAGATGCGCTGTGCCCAGATGCCGAGGTCCGCGCGGTTCAGGTCGCGCTTCACGTACGGGCCCGCGGCGCTGGGTGCTGCCCCGGCAATCCGCGCCAGGGAGCGGAAAGTCTTGGAGGTGCCGGCCACGACGTTCGCCCTCCCCACCTCGTTGAAGCTGCGGACCACCGGCTTAAGGGTGGTCCGGATGTAGCGGCGCAGTTCCTTGACGCTCTTCGCGGAGGGCGGATCCTCGTGCAGCCAGTCGCGGGTCAGCCGGCTCGCACCCAGCGGCACGGACGTGGCAAGCTCCGGCAGTTCGTCCTGCCCCAGCGCCATTTCGAAGGAGCCGCCGCCAATGTCAAAGTTCAGGATGGTGCCGGCGCCCCAGCCGTACCAGCGGCGGACGGCGAAGAACGTCATGGACGCTTCCTCGCTGCCCGTGAGCTCCTGCAGCGTGACGGTGGTTTCGTGCTTAACCCGGGCGAGCACCGCGGGCCCGTTGGTGGCCTCGCGAATGGCTGACGTACAGAAGGCCAGCAGGTCGTCGGCCTTGTGCCGCGCCGCGAACTCCCAGGCCTCAAGCACGAACTCCGTGAGCTCATGCTGGCCGGCGTCGGTGATGTTGCCATCGGCATCCAGGTATTGCACCAGTGAGAGGGGGCGCTTGTGGGAGGCGAAGGGCACAGGCCGTGCGCCGGGGTGGGCATCCACCAGCAGGAGGTGGACAGTGTTTGAACCGATGTCGAGGACGCCAAGCCGCATCCTGCCATTATTCCCCCCGCCGGCGCAGCGGACGCAACCCGTCGCTTACATTGCGGGCCTTTGTTTGCTGACGGCGGTGGGGTTACTCGCCTTCGAGACCGGCGGGGTTGGGGTCCACTTCATCGGCGCGCTTGAAGTCGCGCTTAATGTTGGCAATGCCTTCGGGGTTGATCTCAAAGCCGTAGGCCGCGCCCGGGTTGATGACCATGCCCAGCTCATCGCCGATGTTGGCGATGATCGCAGCGCCCTGCGTGCCCAGAACGTTGGGCGCAGCCTCCAGGTACTGCGTGTCCACCCGGCTCGGGTGCGAGAACACGGCAAGAACCGGCTGGCCGTCCGCGTTGCCCAGCACCAGCGGCTCAACCTGCGAGTCCTCGCCCTCGAGCGCGTCGGAACTGATGATGTAGACCTCGTTGTTGAGGAACGACAGGATCACGTCCACCGGGTCTGCGTCCGGCTGGCCGCCCCGGGCCAGCTTCTCCTCAAGGTCGTTCAGCGGCGTGATGTCTGCGGGTTCCGGCTGTTCAGTCATGCATCTACTCGACCACGTTGCCGGGCAAGGCGCAATTCCGGCAGCACCAGTAAAGCCCGCCGAGACCTTGGTTTCGGCGGGCTCAACCAGCGGGATCTACTTCTTGGCTGCAGCCTTCTTTGCCGGGGCCTTGCGCGTGGTGGTGCGCTTGACCGGGCCCTTGGCCCGCTTTTCGGCGAGAAGTTCGACGGCACGTTCCCGAGTCAGTTCCTCCAGCGAGGTGCTGCGGGGCACGGTGATGTTGGTGATGCCGTCGGTGATGTACGGACCGAAGCGGCCCTCCTTCACCACGATGTTCTTCTCCGACACGGGGTCCGGACCGAACTCGGCCAGCGGCGGCACGGCCGCGCGGACACCGCGCTGCTTGGGCTGGGAGTAGATTTCCAGCGCCTGCTCCAGCGTGATGGTGAAGATTTCCTCTTCCGAGCCGATGGACCGCGAGTCCGTGCCCTTCTTCAGGTACGGACCGAAGCGGCCGTTCTGCACCGTGATCGGGTTGCCTTCGGCGTCCGCACCGAGGACCCGCGGAAGGCTCATGAGCTGCAGCGCTTCGTCCAGCGTGACAGATTCCACGGTCATCGACTTGAACAGCGAACCGGTGCGCGGCTTGGCCTTGACAGGCTTCTTCGGCGGCTTGGGCTTGCCGTTCTTGTAGTACTCGACCGGCAGGTTGGCTAGCTGCTCCTCGGTCATCTCCGGAATGATCTCGGTGACGTAGGCGCCGTACCGGCCGTTCTTGGCAACCACCGTGTGGCCGGTGTGGGGATCGGTACCCAGGACCCGCTCCTCCGGGGCCGCGGTTTCCATGAGCTCCACTGCTTTGGCGGCGGTGAGCTCGTCCGGGGCAAGGTCCTCCGGGACGTTGGCGCGGGCGGATTCCACCACTTCGCCGGTCTTGGGGTCCACCGTGGGCAGCGAGCTCTCCAGGTAGGGGCCGAACTTGCCGACCCGCAGCGTGATGCCGTCCGCGATGGGCACGGAGTTGATCTCGCGGGCGTCAATCTCGCCCAGGTTGTTCACGATGCTCAGCAGGCCGGGGTCGGCATCTTCGCCGTAGTAGAAGTGCTTGAGCCAGGCGGCGCCCACGGCCTGGCCGTTGGCGATCTTGTCCAGGTCGCCTTCCATGTCGGCCGTGAACTCGTAATCCACATAGTCCGTGAAGTGCTGTTCGAGGAGCCGCACCACGGAGAACGCGATCCAGCTCGGCACCAGGGCTGAGCCCTGCTTACGCACATAGCCGCGGTCCTGGATGGTGGAGATCGTCGAGGCGTACGTGGACGGGCGTCCGATGCCCTTCTTTTCCAGCTCGGCGGTCAGGGAAGCTTCCGTGTAGCGCGGCGGCGGCGAGGTCTCGTGGCCGACGGCGATGATCTCCGAGGCGGCCAGCCCGTCACCCTTCGCGACGTTCGGCAGGCGGCGGGCCTCGTCGGAGTCGTCGTCGCCGCGGCTTTCGTCCTTGCCCTCTTCATAGGCGGCCAGGAAGCCGGGGAACGTGATGACCGTGCCGGAGGCGGAGAATTCGGCGTCGCGGCCGTCGGCGGCCACCGCACCCAGGCGGATGGTGGCCGTGGAGCCCTTCGCGTCGCCCATCTGCGAGGCCACGGTGCGCTTCCAGATCAGCTCATAGAGCCGGAACTCGTCGCCGCTGAGCTGCTTGGCCACCTGGGCGGGGGTGCGGAAGGAGTCACCGGCGGGACGGATGGCCTCGTGGGCCTCCTGTGCGTTGGCAGCCTTGCTGGTGTAGACGCGCGGCGACTGCGGAACGTATTCGGGGCCGTACAGCTCGGCAGCCTGGCGGCGCGCGGCCGTGACGGCCTCGTCGCTCAGCGCCGAGGAGTCCGTACGCATATAGGTGATGTAGCCGTTTTCGTACAGCCGCTGGGCGATCTGCATGGTGCTCTTGGACGAGAACCGCAGCTTGCGACCGGCCTCCTGCTGCAGCGTGGAGGTGGTGAAGGGCGCGGCGGGGCGGCGCGTGTACGGCTTAGTGTCAACGGAGCGGACACGGAAATCGGCGTCCTGCAGGGCGGCGGCCAGGGAGGTGGCCAGTTCCTCGTTCAGGTGCGCAACGTTGCGCGAGGTGAGTTCGCCGTCGTCGTTAAAGTCCCGGCCGGTGGCCACCTTGGCACCGTCAACGGCGGCAAGCTTGGCCTTGAACGAGCCGGAATCGGCACCGAACTGCCCGGTCAGGTCCCAGTAGGACGCGGACTTGAACGCCATGCGCTCGCGCTCGCGGTCCACCACCATGCGCGTGACCACGGACTGCACGCGGCCGGCCGACAGTCCGCGCGCCACCTTGCGCCACAGTACCGGGGAGATCTCGTAGCCGTAGAGGCGGTCCAGGATGCGGCGGGTTTCCTGCGCGTCAACCAGGGCGGCGTCGACGTCGCGCAGGTTGTCCATGGCGCGGTGGATCGCTTCCTTGGTGATTTCGCCGAAGGTCATCCGGTACACGGGGACCTTGGGCTTCAGGACCTCCAGGAGGTGCCACGCGATGGCTTCGCCCTCGCGGTCCCCATCGGTTGCGAGATAGAGCGCGTCAGCGTCTTTGAGTTGGGCCTTGAGCTCGGCCACCTTTTTCTTCTTGTCCGGGGAGACGACGTAGTAGGGCTTGAAGTCGTTTTCGACGTCGACGGCGAACTTGCCCAGGGAGGTCTTCTTCAGGTCCGCGGGGAGCTCGGACGGCTGCGGCAGGTCGCGGATGTGACCGATGGAGGCCTCAACAATGAAGCCCTCGCCCAGGTACTTGGCGATGGTCTTGCTCTTGGCCGGAGACTCCACAATCACGAGTTTCTTGCCGGTTTTGGCCTTGCTTGGCACAGTGCTCCTACAGAAAAAGGTTGCTCGGGCAGATCAGCCCATATTGGCCTAGTTCACCATATTTTGCAGAATTCTGCGCTGTCATGTGGAAAACGGTGGCCCCCGTCACGGCCGGGGCTGCCGGCCGCCCGGCCGGGTCCCCGCGGGCCGGCACAGGCCCGTCCTTCGCGCCCGTCAGGTGCCGCCGTGGCCGCCGGAGGCCCCTGGCAGGGTGCGGTCGTCAGGAATCATGGACCACATGGTGGCGATCCGTTCGGCACCCGGCGGAACACGGTTGGGATCCTCCAGCTCGTAGTCGCGGAGCAGCTCAAACACCCGTTCCGTCAGTTCGCTGCGCTGCTCGGCTGTGAGGTACAGAAGGTTGCTTGCGAGCAGCACCGCCGACGCCGCCTCCCCGGACTCACCGCTTTGCCGCTGTTCGTCCCGGGCACGGGCGTAGGCCCTGGCGCGGCGGCGGAACGCATCCAGTTCGAGGTCGATCACCGCAAAGTCGGGGCCGGCCACTGCCCCGCCCGAGTTGATGGCAAAGTCCGTGCCCGCCGCCTTCCACCGGCGCTCGCGGGCGTCGGCCGAGGCCTCGGCCGGGACCACGATGCCCCACTTCTGCAGCGCCCGCAGGTGGTAGCTCATCGCACTGGGGGTGAGCCCTGTCTGCTGCGCAAGTTCCGTGGCCGTGCGGCTGGACTGCGTGGAGTACAGCTCCGAAATGACCTCCAGGCGGGCAGCATGAGCCAGCGCGCGGATCGCCTTGGGGTCGGTGATTTCCACCTTCTTTTCCGGCCGGTTCCTGCGCCGCGCCCCCGTTGCAGCCGGCGTCGCGGCGGCTGCGTCCGGCGGGGTTTCCGCCGGTTCCGACGGCGGCATGTCAGTACTCACTTCATCAGTCTACGCAGCACGAAGGAGCTCTGAAAGAAATGCTTGATATCCGCAGTTCGGAGCCAGCCGGCTTGCCCCGGAAATACTAAGCATGCTTTGCTTACTTCCGTAAACAGACCTCCCGCAAGCAGTTCGCGGCGGGGCGGCCAGCGTTGGCGGTCCCGTGAAAAGCCCAAAGGATGACCATGATTACCCTCCACGAAGACGCTTTGATCCCGGCAGCCCAGCCCGCCGGAGAACTCACAGGCTCAAGCCTGCACCCGGGGACAGCCACCGACGCCTCCCTGCTGGCGGCAACGGGCACCCCGCGGCACTGCCGGCGGCCCATGAAGCGTCTCGACCAGGAGTTCCCCCTGGAAATGGCCATCAGGGTGGACGGCCAGCGCCTGATCCGCTCGGTAAAGGCCGTGGGTGCAGCCGACGCCGTGACCTACCGCTGCATGTGCGGCTTCACCATCGACGTCCCGGCTCCCGGGATGGGCCGCGCCCTGATTAACTGACTGTCCGTTCGCCCTCCCGGCGCGAACGTACAGTTGCGGCGCCAGATCCGCTGCGATTCGGGGCCACAGCTGTACGTTCGCGCTTGGACCCACTGTCACTCCAGGCCCGGCGTCAGTCCCGGGTCCCCTGTCAGTCCGGGCCCACGGGCAGCAGGAATCCGTCCCGGACCAGATTGGCCACTTCGGTGAGCAGGCCGCTGCGGAAGGCACCGCCGTCGAACCCCTCCGTCCCGCCCAGCAGCGCCTCAAGGGCGCCGATAATCTGTCCGGCGGTCAGGTCGCCGTCGCACGCGGAGACAAAGCCCGCCAGTTCGGTGCTCAGCAGGTTGGTGCGGCGGAGGCCGGCTCCCTGGCGCAGCAGGATGACGCCGGGGTGTTCGGCGCCGGGGCGCTGGTGGCGCTCCTCGGTGACGTCCTCGGCCACGAGAAGGTGGGCCGCGGAGACGTCGTGGGCCGCCAGCCAGTCCGCCCGTTCCACCGCCGCCCCCAGGTGGGGCCCGACCGGCTGTTCAATCGGATAGGTGATCTCCTCGAAACGGCGGATCCGCCGCTCACCTGCCGGACGGCGCAGGAAGACCATCCCGAAGCCGATCCCGCCGACATTCCGCGACGCGAAGTCCGCCAGGTACGCGGCATAGGCCTCCTGGTAGTGCCGGCGGTCCCGGGTTTCCGAGGCATCCTGCAGCCAGGTCTCGGCGTACTGCTCCGGCCCCACCTGTTCGCGCTGGATGAACCACGCGTCCGTGTCCGGACCGGCCCAGCTTTGCGGCCGCTCATCCCACGCCGACCCCTCCGGGATCTCCCAGTTGCCCAGAAGCTGGGCCGTTCCGCCGGGGACGAGCACATCAGGCAGGGAGCGGATGAGCGACGCCACGATATCGTCGCCCGGCAGGCCGCCGTCGCGGTACGTGAACTGGTCGGCTGCAGCCTCCCCCGCAGTGCGCGGCGTGATGACGAACGGCGGATTGGACACGACGAGGTCAAAGGTCTCGCCGGCAACAGGATCGAGGAGCGATCCGAGCCGCAGGCTCACGCGCTCGGCCGGCCGCGCCGGATCAATATTCAGTGGCTCGGCATTGAGCAGGAGATTGAAGCGCGTGAATGCGAGGGCGCGCTCCGAGATGTCCGTGGCGGTGACGTGACCGCTGTGCTGGAGAAGGTGGAAGGTCTGAATGCCGCAGCCGGTGCCCAGGTCCAGGGCTCTTTCAGCATGGCGGCGGATGGTGGTCTGGACAAGGGTGGTGGACGCCTGCCCGATGCCCAGGACGTGGTCGTGCCTGAGGACGCCGGGCCGCTGGTGCGCAGCGAGGTCACTGGCCACCCAGATCTCGACGCCGCCGTTCCTGCCCGCGTCCCAGCCGTAGGGACGCAGATCCGCTTCGGCCACAACCTCGGTCCCCGTGATTTTCGCCAGCCCAAGCGCCGCCAGGCCTTCGGCGCGGGTCCGCGGCAGCGCGCCGTCAAGCACCTCCGCTTTCTGCGGAACGGCCAAAAGCCAGAAACGCACGACGGCGGCCAACGCTGCGGTGCGCGGCTCGCCGGCGGCTACTGCTTCAGTCGCGATCAGTGCCGGGATGGGCTGGTCCCGGTTCAGGGCCGCGTATGCGGATTCCCCCAGCAGTTCCGCGACGCCCTCCAGGGTGTAGCCCACCTCGCGGAGGTCTGAGGCCAGGGCCTGGAGGAGTCGGGCATGTCGCTGCGAGGCGCGTCGGGAGTGTTGCCGGCGGTGAAGTGCGTTGGTTCGGTCACCGGCCAAGTCTATTTCCGCCCACATCATTGTCGGCGCCTGATCATTGTCCGCGCCTGCAGTTACAGTTGGGCCATGCTCGGAACCCAGGCACTGGCGGCCGATCCCGATTGGCTGCGGTACGCGGCGGCATTCGCACCGCTGCTGGCCGCCGTCATTGCTGCCTGGATCGCGTGGCGCACGCTCGCCCAGCGGCGTCAGGCCGACCGGCGAGACCAGTGGTGGAAGCGGACCCAGTGGGCCATCGACCTTGCCATGGACCGCGACTTCAGCAGGGCAATTGTTGGCCTGGTGGCCCTGAAGCACCTTGCGGCCAGCGATCTGTGCAGTGACGAAGACTACGAAATGCTGGACAAGATCGGAGGCGCCAAGATCGATGCCCTGACCCTGTCCGAGGAGAGCGCCGGGCGCGAGGCGTCGAAGCCGCAGCCCACGGAATCGCGGCCCGCACATCAAGAAGCCGCGGCCCCGCGGCCCCGGCAGCAGGGAACCGCGGCGCCGCCGGACGCTGCGGCACGGACCACAGTCATTCCCGTGGCTTTGGAGTCCCGGGGCGAGCGGGTGCTGGCGACCTCCGCAGGCATGGCCAAAGTGCTGACTGAGGCAGACAGACTTGTCTCTTTTGTGGCCTCGCTGCGGAGCGGCGGGAGGCGGCCGGAATCCGGCGGCACCTCAAACGGGTAAGTTTGAAGGCATGCCTGAACGTTGTCCTCTGATTTCCCGTGCCTTGGGCGGGGCGGCGGCGTCCGCCGCCATACTGCTGGCAGCGACTGCCTGCTCCCCCGTGGTGTCGATCGAAAATGCCGATGTTCCGCAGTGGCAGGCCACCGCCCTGCCCTCCGACAGCCGGGCGGTGCTGGAGGACTCCGGCAAGATCCTCAACCGGGACAGGATCATCCCGGCGGCAGCCAGCGTCCCGGCAGGTGACTACACGCTGACCATCACCTGCGACGGGGGCGGCAAGGCGTTCTTCACCGTGATGCTCGCCGGCAAGGAACTGACGGAAGCCGGAGCGGCCTGCAACGGCAGCCGCGAAACCGCGACGATCACCGTACCGAAGGCCGGGCGGATGGAGATCAGCGCCGCCAGCGTCGACGCACCGCTCCTGTACGCCTATCACCTGGTTCCTGCCCCTTAATCCGCGGCTTACTACGCCGCCAATTGGCGGCGGCGTCGTATGGATCCCGCAATTCCAAGACGGCGCGGGAAATTCTTCCTTCCGGCGGATTGCCATCTGTACCGGCGTCCCCGGCAGGCTTAAAGTCGGGATATGCCCACGGTGCGGATGGCCTCCGCGCATCGTTTCCCGGCGCGGGCGCAACGCAGGCTCTGGTTGCGGGCGCCAGCAGCCGCCGTCGTGCTTTTCTTTGTGCCGGTGGCAGCCGTCCTGGGCGGCTGTGAATACAGCTACGACGACGGCCGGGGCGAACTTCCGGCCGCCGACCCCGTGGTAACGGATCCCGTATTGCCGCGTGATCCGCTGGAGAATGTGCCGGTGTCGGGTGAGGAGCTCACTGAATGGGCGAAGGACGTCCTGCCCGACGCCGAGGGACAGGTCTTCCACACAAGCTACGGCAGCGTTTCAAGGGGCCGCAGCAAGACAGAATCCACCAAGCAGCTGCCGAGCGGCACGTACTCCCTCACCCTCGCGTGCCGGAGCGAGCGTCGGGTCTCATTCACAGTCCGCGACGAAGAATCCGCCCTGGTGGACCTGAGCCTCCGGTGCGGCACGTCGCGCGTCAATGTGGTGCACGTGTCCGAGGACTCGGTGCTCCGGGTGACGGTGGAGGCGCGGTCGGCCGCCAATTTCGCCTACCGGATCAGCCGGATCTGACGCTGCAGCCAGAGGACCCGGCCAGGCAGGGGCTGCCGGGCGCTGCCGTCCCTCCTGCTCAGGCCGCGGCGCAACCGTCCGGGCAGCGCAGGGTTTCAGGGCTGGCGGCGCACTCCGCGCAGTACAGCGTCAGCGTGCGGCAGCTGGGGTTCGAGCAGTTCTCGAACTTGCTCGTGGGCGCCTGGCACCGGACGCACTCGCCGATGGTTTTGGCGTCCTCGCTGAATTCGAGGTGCATGCGCTTGTCGAAGACGTAGAGAGAGCCTTCCCAGAGGCCCTGGTCCTTGAACTTCTCCCCGTAGCGCACAATGCCGCCGTCCAGCTGGTACACCTCTTTGAAGCCGCGGTTCACCATAAGGCTGGACAGCACCTCGCAGCGGATGCCTCCGGTGCAGTAGGTGACGACCGGCTGGTCCTTCAGGTGGTCGTACTTGCCGGAGTCGAGCTCGGTGATGAAGTCGTGGGTGGTGGCGACGTCAGGGACAATGGCGTCCTTGAACTTGCCGATCTGTGCCTCGAACGCGTTGCGGCCGTCAAAGAACACGACGTCCTGGCCGGTGGCCCTCCTCGCGTCGACGAGTTCGTGGACTTCCTCAGGCTTCAGGTGCGTCCCGCCCCCCACGACGCCTTTTTCGTCCACCTTCAGCTCGCCGGGCGCACCGAACGAAACGATCTCGTGGCGGACCTTGACGCTCAGACGGGGGAAGTCCTCCGCACCGCCGTCGGACCATTTGACGTCGATGCCATGGAAGCCCTTGTATTCACGGGTGGTTTTCACGTACTGCTTCACAGCCCCGATCTCCCCGCCAACGGTGGCATTGATACCGTCCTTGGAGATGAGGATTCGCCCGGTCAGGCCGAGCTTTTCGCACAGGGCACGCTGCCAGAGCCGGACAGCGTCCGGGTCTGCGATGGGAGTAAAGCCGTAAAAGAGTACGATTCGGTTCAAAGCCACGTATTTAAGGGTACTTGGTGGCCGCCGAGGACGGATTCGGACCCGGGAAGAGCCTCCTATCACAATTGCATAAGCAAGCGCCGAAGCACTGTTGCTTATGACAGCGCTGGAATACTCTCATCACATGACGCCAGAAGCCATGGTTGGAGACATCACTCATCTGCTGGAAGTCTGGGTAGCCGGTTGGGCTGGTTGCCGGGGCTATGAGACGCGCACCGAGGGACGGTTCCCCGCGGCCTTGCGTGCGGACACGACCGGGGACTGGGAATACTTCGCCTCCGATCCTACGGACGCGGAATTCGCGGAGCTGGCGGCAAAGACTGCCGAGGCCCCCAAACGGGTCCTGACCATCCTGACCAATGATGTGGGGCGCTACAAGCTCTTGGCTGAGCAACACAACCTCAACGCCACGTCAGCGTCCCAGACCATGATGGTTGTGGACATGGAAACCCAGGACTCCGAGGACCCGTGGCTCTCGGACGACGACCTGGCCCTGAAAACGTGGGAGTCCAACGGCGTCCACTTCGCCGAAGTCCGTTCGGGTGACACTCTGGCGGTGAGCGGCCGCGTGGTGGTCATCAACGGCACCGCGGTGTTCGACAAGATCGTCACCGAACCCGCCTTCCAGCGCCGGGGCCTGGGCAGCTTCATCATGAAGGCGCTGGCGGCGCAGGCGTTCTCCCACGATGTGGAGGACGGGCTCCTGCTGGCGTCCCTGGACGGGCAGAAGCTGTATTCGCATCTGGGCTGGTCCTCGGTGTGCCACGTGCTGATGCTCTCCGCCTCCGATGAGGGCTCCGACCTCTCCGTAGTCTGACCGTTCCGGCCGTTCCGTTCTTCCGGGGTCTGTAGCGGGTCAGCTGTCCTGTGCCCGGGTTGCTGTTCCCTGCCGGTCCGCGGGTCTGTGCGTATTCGGTGTTCAGTGCGGGGCGTATTCGGTGTTCAGTGCGGGCGATTTTTGCCCGGATGAAAGAATGTTGGGGTGAACCCCCATGACTCGCTGATTCCGTTGCTGGGCCGCGGCCCGGACCCGGAGCAGCTCCGGCATGTGCGGACCATTCCAGCACGCGCCGCCGTGCACGAACCGTGGCCGGACTGGGCCCACCCGGACCTGGTCGCGGCCTACGGCAAGCTCGGCATCCACCAGCCCTACCGGCATCAGATCCGGGCAGCAGACATTGCCCACGGCGGCAGGCACGTGGTGATCGCCACCGGCACGGCGTCCGGAAAATCCCTGGCCTACCAGCTGCCGGCGCTCGATGCGATTCACCGGTCCGAGCTCCGCGTCCTGTCGGACCCTGGAAAAATCCACGACGACGGCGCGGTGACGCTGTACCTCTCCCCCACCAAGGCGCTGGCGGCAGACCAGCTCGCAGCAATTAGATCCCTGAACCTCCCGACCGTCCGGGCCGAAACCTACGACGGCGACACCGATCAAGCCTCCCGCCGCTGGATCCGCGACCACGCGAACTTCATTCTCGCCAACCCCGATATGCTGCACTTCGGCATCCTGCCCAACCACGCCTGGTGGGCCGGATTCTTCCGGCGCCTGCGCTACGTGATCGTTGACGAGGCCCACAGCTACCGCGGCGTCTTCGGCTCCCACGTGGCCAACCTGATGCGCCGGCTGCGGCGCATTTGCGCTTACTACGCCGCCGATGGAAACGCTGCCGGACCGGTCTTCATCGCGGCGTCCGCCACCGCTTCCGAGCCGGAGAAGTCCTTTGGCCGGCTCATTGGCGCCGCGGTCCAGGGCGTCTCGGAAGACTCCTCGCCGCACGGATCCACGACAGTGGCATTCTGGGAACCGGCGCTCAGCGAGGTGCGCGGCGAGAACGGCGCCAAGGAACGCAGGACGGCGGTGGCCGAGACCGCGGACCTGCTCGCGAACCTTGTCTCGTCACGGGTCCGGACCATCGCGTTCATCAAGTCCAGGCGTGGCGCCGAAACCATCTCTTCCATCACCAAACGGCTCCTTGACGAAGTCGACCCCAGCCTGCCGCAACGCGTGGCGGCCTACCGCTCCGGATATCTCCCGGAGGAACGCCGCGCCTTGGAAAGGGCCCTGCGGACCGGCCAGCTGCTGGGTATTTCCAGCACTTCGGCCCTGGAACTGGGGATTGACATCTCCGGGCTGGACGCCGTGCTGGTGGCCGGCTGGCCCGGCACCCGGGCGTCCCTCTTCCAGCAGATCGGCCGCGCCGGCCGCGCCGGACAGGACGCCATCGCCGCCTTCGTGGCCAGCGATGATCCCCTGGACACCTACCTGGTCAACCATCCGGAAGCCATCTTCGACGTGTCCGTCGAGGCCACAGTCTTTGATCCGTCCAACCCCTATGTGCTGGGCCCGCACCTCTGCGCCGCTGCCGCCGAGCTCCCGCTCGGCGTGGCCGAGCTGCCGCTGTTCGGAGCCAGTGCGGAGAAACTCCTCGGGCAGCTGGTGGCACAGGGGTACCTGCGGCGGCGCCCGGCCGGCTGGTTCTGGACCCACGCGCAGAGCGCGGCCGCCATGGTAAACCTGCGCGCCGACGGCGGCGGGCCGGTCAGCATTGTCGATGCCGACACCGGTTCGCTGCTGGGAACCATGGATTCGCCGCAGACGCACTACCAGGCCCACACCGGGGCCGTGTACGTCCATCAGGGCGACAGCTACGTGGTGGAGGACCTGAACGAGGACGATCACTGCGTGGTGGTACGCCGTGCCAACCCCGACTACTACACGACAGCCCGGGACGTGACGCAGATCGAGGTCCTCGAGACGCAGCGGACTGCGCAGTGGGGCGATGTTGCCGTCCACTTCGGCGACGTCAAGGTCACAACTCAAGTGGTCTCCTTTCAGCGGAAGGCCCTGATTTCCAATGAAGTCCTGGGCGAGGAGCCGCTCGATCTGGGAGCCCGGGACCTGTTTACGAAGGCCGTGTGGTTTGTGATGGAGAACCGGTCACTCACAGGTGCCGGACTCATCGAAGCCCAGTTCCCCGGCGCCCTCCACGCGGCCGAGCACGCCGCCATCGGCCTGCTGCCGCTGGTTGCCTCGAGCGACCGCTGGGACATCGGCGGGGTTTCAACCGCAATCCATGCCGACACCGGTGTGCCGACGATTTTCGTGTACGACGGGCATCCAGGCGGTGCCGGTTTTGCCGAACGGGGCTTCGAGAAAGCCAAGGTGTGGCTCTCGGCCACGAGAGATGCGATCGAGGCCTGCGAGTGCGAATCCGGATGCCCCTCCTGTGTCCAATCGCCAAAATGTGGCAACAAGAACAACCCGTTGGACAAGGATGCGGCAGTCACCCTGATCGATGTCCTGCTGAAGGATGCGCGGGACACGGCAGCGCCACAGGATTCCGAGGCGGGCGCACCGGCGCCGAACACGGTCTAGGTTGCGACCGTCGCCTCAAAGGCGCCGGCGCAACCCAGAGCGCCATGCCTTTTAGGAACCCCGCCAACTTAGGGCGGCGGTCCTGCCCTGGCCCGGCCGGTGGCGACGCCTAGGAGGGGCCCAGCAGGCAGCTCGGTACTGACCTCGACGGACTGGTCACCTCCGGCGGTGCAGCTGACAAGCGCTGCTTTGTGGCGGGCAGCCACCGCGGCAGCCACAAGGCAGGGCTCCCCCGCTGAAACACCACGGAGCGCGTCAGCCGCTGCCAACGCGGCGAGGTCGGCCGCGGCGGCGGCTTTGGACGCCGCGGCCGATGCCTGCGCCAGCAGGAGGAGCAGGGACATGACCATGACAACCACCATGCCGAGCCCCGCGGCCAGCACAGTGCCCGATCCGCGTTCGGATTCGACTCCGGACGCCGGACTTCTGCGCTGGCCGAGGGGCTGTTTCCGCCGAAGGCTCACAGGGACCGCCTGGCAAGAATCCCGTATCCATGCCCGGCCGGCGCCGCCAGCGCGACCTGCACCTCCGGCGCCGCCTGGACCGTTCCCGGAGGCGGTGCCGATGATGCCGTTTCGCTGCGTGCCTCTGCCCTGGCTGTCAGCGTCCACGGCACCATGCGTCCCAGGGGTCCCGCCGCCCGGTCCGACACGGTGACGCTCATCCATTCGCCGCCGGGCACAACGGCCGACGAGGCGGATGGGCCTGCCAGCTTCCGGACGATGCCGTTGACGGCGGCGGGGTCTTCACCCCTCGCGAGTGCCCTGGCGCCAGCCCGGGCCGCATCCTCCAGCCGTAGTTGGGTGATTCCCGCCGCAGACCCCGCCAGCAGCATCGCCAGAAGCAGCAGGACCGCCGGAAGAGCCACCGCGAATTCCGCGGTCACCGCGCCCCGGTTGTTCCCGCGACCGCTCTCGGCGTCACGAGACTTCCCCTGCCCGCGGCCGCCGGCCTGATCTCCGGATGGGTTCCTGTCCTGCCGGCGGGACTCAAGTCCGGCCGCTGTAGGGGTCCGCGGAGCGGGTTTCACGGCAGAGCCAGCGCCGTACGGATCAGGTTGAGCAGGAAGCCGCGCACTTCGTCGCTTCGCAGGATGAACACCAGGAGCCCGGCGAAACCCACGGCGGCCAACGTGGCGATGGCATATTCGGCGGTCGCCATGCCGGCCTCCGAGCCCGTGAGATGCCTGCGTGGCCGTGGCTTCACCCGCGGCGCCATGCTGGCGCCCGGGTAGATCTCCAGCACATCAGCTTCTTCGGATTCCTGGCGCACGGGCCGGACGGCTTCACCCGGGCTGTGGTGGTTGAGGGACATGAATTTTCCTTTCTGGAGTTCCGGCGAATTGCCGGTGCATTCGACTCTCCCGTCCGCCGTCCGGACCGGTAAGGCCTGAACTTCCCTAAGTGGAAAAGCAGCCGGGCGGGCGGCATGTGGAGGGAAAGTGCCGGCGTATCCGCGGCGCCCGTGGCATGTGCCGCACCTCAGCGTGAAAAAGCGGCAAATGCATGGCAGCGCGAAATGCCTTGCGGCGGGTCACTTTTTTGGCGGCGGGAAACAGCAGCCCATTCGGCTCCCCGAGGGATCTCAGGTGCCCGACGAAGCTCGGCTGCCCGACAAAACTCAGCTCCCCAAGGGATATCAGCTTCCCAAGGGATCTCAGCTGCCCGACGGAACCAGGGCCAGCAGCACAGGAACGACTCCCAGGCAGATGAAAGCCGGCAGCGAACACAGCCCCAGCGGAACCACCAGCTTGACTCCAAGGGAGGCCGCGCGCTTCTCCGCGGCGCGGAAGCGTTCCCGCCTCATTCTGGCGGCCTGGGCATAAAGGATGGACGACGACGGTGCACCGGTCAGCGCGGCGAAGCCCAAGGCGTCCCTGAGGGCGAGTATTTCCGGCGAGCGCACGTCTGAACTCCGCCAGGCCGTCTCCCAGTCGGCGCCAATGGCCATGGCTCCCACGACAGGCCGCAGGGCGCGGCCGTACTCGGGTGAGGCCGCAGCGGCCACCAGTTCCAGTGCTCGTCCGATACCCGCACCCGCGTGGAGCATGGCGGCAATCAGCTCAAGCATCATGGCCGTATCACGCAATCCCGGTGACTGCTCGGCGCGCCTCTGAGAGTGTTCGTCCTTGTCCACCCTGCCGCTACCCGCCGACAGGCCGCTCCGGCGGAGGAGTCCGGATCTCGCAGGGGCGGTCCCGCTAAAGGCGAGGCCTGCGGCGGCCGCAAGCGCCAAGAAGATGAGGGCAGCGGCCAGCACTGATCCGTTCATTGGCCTGACCTGTTCATTGGCCTGATCCGCTCGTGCAGAGGCAGTCTGGCTGACACGTGTTCATGGCGCAGCCGCGCCGGCGGCTGCCCGCACGAGCCTTGCGGACCACAGGCGGCCGGCAACGGTCAGTCCGATGCCTGCGACCAGCGCAGCCACGCCGAACGGTGTGCCCAGCAGCATCACCAGTGGGTCCACGCCGAGGCAGACGCCCAATCCCAGCCCCAGCAGGGGGAGCCAGGTCAGCAGCGCGACCGTTGCCTTCGGTCCGGCGAGCGCCGTCTGGCGGGCGGCTTCGGCGTCGTCTTCAACCTCGAGCTGGGCTGCAAAGCGCGTCAGGACGTCGGCCAGCGGACAGCCGCTGGCGGCCGCTATCTCGAAGCAGGCTGCCAGCTCAGCCCAGATCCGCGGCTCACGGCCGCCCGTTCCGTGACGGGAGGGTGAGCAGGCCGACCGTATTGCCTCGGCTACCGGCGCGCCCCGCAGGGCCGCTCCCCGCGCGGCAGACAGGACAGCCGCCGATCCGGGGCTGAGCCGTGGCCGGCGGGGGTCGTCATCTGCGGAGCCCTGCTCCACGTAAAGCTGCCACAGTTCCTCCCAGAGCCGCGAAGGGGACCGGCCGCCCTTCAACAGGGCAGCCAATTGCTGAACCACAACCGTCAGGGACACGAACGCCTCCCGGCGGCGGCCACGGGCGAGGCCAAACCCGCCTCGGTCCCTCATGGCAGGCCGGCCGTTACGGCGGACACGGCCCCCGGCCAAACCGCTGACGCCGAGGGCGATGCGTGCGCGCCGAACCGGCCCACGCGCAGGGCTCAGGATCAGCCACGCGGCGAGCGCCAGTGCACCAACAAGGGCCGCGGTCATGCTGCTGCCCTGCGGGCTCCGCGTTTTTCACGCATGTTTCCCGAACCGGGGCCGGAATCGCGGGCAGGGATGGAGCCGTGTGCGTGGCCGGCCTCGGGGACAGCGCCTGCCTCCGTTGCCAGGCCCGGGTCGAGGGCCAGGCGCTGGGCAAGGATCTCCCACGCCGGCCCGGGAACCGGCCTGCCAGCGGAAACGTCCAGGGCCACGGCGACGTCGAGGCCACCGGGCCGCTCGGTCAGGATGCCGATGCACGCGACATAGCGTCCGTGCCTCGACCGGGCTACGTGGACCACCAGGTCAAGTGCGCTGGCAACCTGCAGGCGGACCGCATCCTGGCCAAGCCCGGCCAGGGCCCCGAGAGCGGTGAGCCGGGCCGGAACCGCGCCTGCGGCGTTGGCGTGGATGGTGCCCCCGCCTCCGGTGTGCCCCGTATTCATAGCGGTCAAGAGTTCGCGCACCTCTGAGCCCCGGCACTCTCCCACGATCAGCCGGTCCGGCCGCATCCTCAGGGCCTGGCGGACGAGTTCACCGAGGTCCACTGCCCCGCCTCCTTCGAGGTTCCCGTGCCGTGATTCCAGCGACACCACATGCGGGTGTACGGGGTTCAGCTCTGAGGCGTCCTCGATCAGGACCAGCCGCTCCCCCGGGTGGCAAAGCCCCAGCAGGGTGGACAGGAGAGTGGTCTTTCCGGACCCGGTGGCCCCGCTTACCAGGAAACTCAACCGCTGCTCCACCATGCGCTCCAGAACGCATTGAACAAGGGGCCCAAACATGCCCCCGTCCCGGAGCTCGTCCATGGTGAACACCTGTTCCCGCCGGATCCTGATACTGAGCAGCGTGCCGGCCGCCGAGATGGGCGGCAGGACGGCATGGACCCGGTAACCGCCCTCGAGCCGCACATCCACGCACGGCGATCCGTCATCCAGCCGCCTGCCGCCCGATGCCACCAGCCTGGCGGCAAGGGCCCTGAGCTGCGCCTCCCCTGCGAAAGCCACCGATGTCCGTTCGATGCCGCGGCCCCTGTCCAGCCAGACGGAGTCCGGTGCGTTCACGAAGATGTCCGTGACCAACGGGTCCCGGACCAGGTGCTGCAGCGGCCCAAGACCGTTGAGCTCAGCGCTGATGCGCTCAGCGGCGGCGAGGGAACCCGCTGTGCCCAGCAGCTTCCCGGTGGCCTGCACCGCAGCCGCCACCCGGGACGGGGTAACCGGCCCGGCGTCGGCCATGACCGACTCACGGACGGTCTCGAGAAGCCCCGCATCCAAGACCCGGGCCCCGCGCCGCCGCCCGGCAGTCTCGGCGAGCGCGGCGCGGGAAGCAGCTGCACCGGGAAACCCGGGTGCGCCACCGACGCCGGCATCCGCACCGGCCGCGGGCACTCCCAGATAAGCACTCACCGGAGGTCCCCGGCCTCGCCGGCGAGGAGGCCCAGCACTGAGGAGGCGAAGCGCCGCACGCTCTTTCGCCTGCCCTGGTCGAGCAGGCGGCCCAGCTCGGTGGCCGAGGCTGTGCCCCGCACCTCGGGCATCACGCCGTGCAGGGGCAGCCCTACGGACTCGGCGACCAGCGCGGCGTCCAGCGCAACCCCGGCCTTTCCCCTGATGACCAGGGCGGATTCGACGGGCGGAAGCTCCTGCAGTAGCCGCGCAGCGGCAACCGCAGCCTTCAGTTGGGCGGGGACGACAACCAGGAGGCGGTCGCAATCCCAGGCGAACGTGCGCAGCGGCTCGGCGTTGCGGCCGATATCGACAATCACCACTTCGTAGCCCCTGCGTGCGGCGTCGAGGACGCCTCCCACGGTGACCGGGTCCACCAGGGGCGGCCGTTCCCTGCTTCCGGGCCACGACAGAAACGAGAACCCGCCGGCGACAGGCAACGCGTCCGCGAGCTGCTGCGGGTCAATGCTGCCACTGGCATCGGCCAGGTCCGGCCAGCGGAGACCCGGGGATTCCTCCGCGGCCAGTGCCAGTTCGAGGCCACCGCCCCAGGGATCGGCGTCCACGAGCAGGACCCGTGCACCGAGTTCGGCTGCTGCCTGCGCGAGCCACGCCGCCGCGGTGGTGGCACCCGCCCCTCCGCAGCCGCCCGTGACACCAAGCACCAGGCCTCCGGCCTCGGGTGAACGGGACCGGCTGAGATACTCCGCCAGCCAGGCGGCGGCGTCCGGAAGAACGGCGACGCGTTGTGCACCCAGGGCGGCGCCCAGGTGCCAGAGCGTATCCCCTTCGCCGCTGAGACCGACGAGCACGGCCGGGGCACGGCGCCGGGGCGGCAGTTCACGGACATCACTGCCGACCAGGACGTCGGCCGCGGAATCCCAGAATGGCGCGGCCTCTGCCACATCGTCCACCACCCGGAGCCGTCCGCCCGCGGCCGCGACAATCCGCTTCACTTCTCCCCGCAGGAATTCAAAGCCCGTGACGAGCAGGACGTCGCCGCCGTCGGCGGGGAGCCAGGTTCCGGTTTCAGAACCGGGCGACAGCCCCACCGGAGCTGGCCTGCGCTGTGCATTGGGCACGGCAGCATCGGGCACGGCAGCATCCGGCTGTGCGCTGTCCGGGTCTGATGGGAGTCGCCGGTTCCGGGCGTGGTGCCTGCTCATGCAGCAACTGTGCCCAACGGAACAGGCGCCCGTCAGAGCCGCATGGCCGTATGTGGAAAACCGGCCGCCCGGCTGCTGAAAAGAGAGCCCTGGCTCGCTGTGGAGGACAAGAGCGGCAAGACCCCTGCAGATAGACCCAGACAGACCAATGGCACCCAGGGCGCCAGCCGAACGCCGAACAGCACGGCGGCAGGGCAGAATTGGATATATGTATCTGTTGCTCGCCGCCCACCCCGACGGCGCAGCCATACAGGAACTCACGGCGGCAGGCCTCCCCCACCCCGACAATCCGGAACCCCGGGTTGTCAGCCTTGCCCCGCAGGGAGCCCACCAGGCCGCACCCCAAACCGCACTCGACGACGGAACCGGGCTCGCCGCCGTCGTCCGCGAACTCGAGAAGCGGCGCCCGCGCTGGATCTGGCACCGCACCCAGGACTGGTACCCGTCACTGCTGGCGGCAGGCGTCGACGTGGAGCGTTGCTACGATCTTTCCTTGTGCGGCGCTATCCTGGCCCATTCCGAATTCACGGCCCACACCCCGTACGCCCGGAACGCCGAGAAGCTCACACAGGACGACGACCTGCAGCCGCCGCGGCTGCTCCAGCCGCCCCCTCCGCCCGCGGACCAGGGGGCGCTCTTCGATGACCCGGGCGCGGCAACCGAACCGCGGCAGACCTTGGCCGAGTTGCGTGCCGAATACGCCGCCCAGCAAGAGGCCCTCGCAGGCGCCGCTTCAGCCAATGCCGTGGCGGGAACCGCGGCGGGAGCAACCACCGCGGGGGACGGTAACCGGCGACTGCGTCTTCAGCTCCTCCTCGCCGCCGAATCGGCCAGCGCCCTCGTCGCTGCCGAGATGCAGCATGCCGGCGTGCCGTGGCGCGAGGAACTGCACGAGCACATCCTGGCGGAGCATCTGGGCCCGCGGCCTCCGGTGGGGCACCGCCCGGCCAAGCTCGAGGCCCTCAACACCGAACTCCGGGGCCTGCTGAACGCACCGGCGCTGAACCCGGACTCGCCGCAGGAGCTGATGCGCGCCCTGCACCGCAACGGCATCGAGGTAAAGTCCACGCGGCAATGGGAACTGAAGGGGTCCAGCCATCCGGCGATCGCGCCCCTGCTGGCCTACAAGAAACTGTCGCGGCTCCACACCGCCAACGGCTGGGCGTGGCTGGACGCCTGGGTGCGGAACGGGAGGTTCCGGCCCGAATACGTGGTGGGCGGAGTGGTGTCGGGCCGCTGGGCATCACGCGGCGGCGGGGCTCTGCAAATCCCCCGCCAGGTCCGCGGCGCCGTGCATGCAGACCCGGGGCACAAGCTCATCGTGGCGGACGCGTCCCAGCTGGAACCCCGCGTTCTCGCCGCCCTCGCGCAGGACTCGACCATGGCCGAAGCCGCCCGGGACCAGGATCTCTACGCCGGGATCGCGGCCAAGGGGTTCGGCGGTGACCGGAGCAAGGCAAAAATGGCGCTGCTGGGAGCCATGTACGGCGCCACCTCCGGCGAAGCGGGCCGCCTGATGCCGCAGCTGGCCAAGACCTACCCGCGCGCGGTGGGCTTCGTCGAACGCGCCGCCCGCGACGGCGAAGCGGGCAGGACCGTCACCTCGCGCCTGGGACGCAGCAGCCCGCCGCCGTCGGAACGGTGGTTCCTCAGCCAGCGGTCGACTTCCGCGGAGGAGCAGCGCCGCGCCGACGCCATCGCGCGTTCGCGCGGACGTTTCACGCGGAACTTCGTCGTCCAGGGTTCGGCGGCGGACTGGGCCGCCTGCTGGCTTGCGGAATTACGACGGCGGCTGCGCACCATGCGTGCCGACGGTTCAGCAACCGGGGAACTCGTGTTTTTCCTGCACGACGAAGTCATGGTCCATGCCCCGGACGCCGCCGTGGATGCCTGCACCCGCGCCATCGAGGAAGCGGCCAATGCCGCCAAGGAGCTGCTCTTCGGCCCCATTCCGGTCGAGTTCCCGGTGAGCGTCGCCGTCGTCAACTCCTACGACAACGCAAAGTAATCCGGCCTCCGGAGCCGGCCGAACCGAAACGGGGGCACTTTGACGCGCGACGCGCCGGCCGCCGTCGTAATTCACGACGGCGGCACCTCCAAAGTGCCCCACGACGGCACCTGTCTGGCTGACCTGCTGCCCCTTGGGGGCCGGACAATAGCCCCTGTCCACGGGAAACAAAAGTCACATCCGCCACTTACGGAATAAGCGGTTGTACCGAGTAATGTACCGGCGAGTAGTTCGCATCGTGTGGCGTGGGCCACTAAGCTCGATGGTGGCCGGGCAGTGGCAATAAGTTGGCCCGGCACGTGCGACGAAGCATCAGCAGGGGGTTTCCACGCCAATGGCGGGCAAGTTTGAAGTTCACCAGGACAGCGATCAGTCCTACAAGTTCCGGCTCATGGATGGGGACGGAAACATCGTGGCTGAATCGCCGCGGTTCAAGAGCGTTTCGGGAGTAGTAGCCGGCATCAACGCGTTGCGCGAAAACGCCGCCACCGGCCTGGTGGTGGACCTGCGGAAAGCGCAGCACTGAAACTGGCTGGATAGCCGGCAGTTCCGCCTAGTCAGAGGTCCAGCGGGTGAAGCCTGGTCCTGTCCCACGGGACGGCCCAGGCCAGCTGGTCGAACAGTTCGTTCAGGATCATTCCAGTAAAGCCCCAGACCACCAGGCTATTCACGGTGAACGCCGGGCTCTGGAACGTCTGGTTCATGCGGGTCACGGCCGCCATGGTGCGGTTCTCGGGGTCCAGCAGGTCGCGGACCGGGACCCGGAAGACCTGGGCGGACTCGCCGTAGTCCACCACCCGGACCGGCGACGGCGAAGCCCACCAGGCCAGGACAGGGGTCACCAGGAAGTTTCCGCGCGGTAGGGCCAGTTCCGGCAGTGCACCGAGCACTTCGACGCCGGAAGGGTCCACGCCGGTCTCCTCCTCCGCTTCCCGAAGCGCGGCCTCCACCGGGGTCTCACCCGCATGGATACCGCCGCCGGGAAAGGCCACCTGGCCGGGATGGTCATCGAGGGTGTGGGCCCGTTCCAGGAGCAGGACATCCAGGTCGGCAGCAACGAGCGGCTTGCCGGAGGCTGCGGGCACATCGTCCAGGGCTCCGAAGAGGATCAGAACGGCCGCCTTGCGGGCCACGGACTCGTCAACGCTGAGCGTGCGCCAGTAAGGATTCCGGGCAGGACCGGTTCCCGCCCTGATTGAATCGACGAGGTCCACCAGGTCCTGGCGCGCTGTCATTGAGTCCTCCGCTGCGATTCCATCCGGATCTCGGCGGCGCGGTGGGTCTCGGCCAGCAGCTTCGCCAGGAGCTCCTCGTTTCCAGGCGCCAGTTCGTACTTCAGCAGTTTCGCGGCCTTGGCGGGGTTCGTCTCGCCCGAGCCAAAGCTGGGGCACCAGGTGGCCACGGCGCAGGCCCCGCAGGCCGGCTTGCGGGCATGGCACACCCGCCTGCCGTGAAAGACCACCCGGTGGGACAGCATGGTCCAGTCCCTGGGCTCAAACAGCTCCGCCACGTCGGACTCGATCCGGACGGGGTCGTCCGACTCCGTCCAGCCGAAGCGCCGCGCCAGTCGCCCGAAGTGCGTGTCCACCGTAATGCCCGGAACGCCGAACGCATTGCCCAGCACCACGTTCGCGGTTTTCCGTCCGACGCCGGGAAGCGTCACCAGGTCTTCCAGCCGGCCGGGCACCACGCCGTCGAACTCGTCCACCACCCGGTTCGCCAGCGCGAGGAGGTTCCGCGTCTTGGCGCGGAAAAACCCCGTCGGCTTGATGATGGCTTCAAGCTCCGCCGTGTCGGCTTCCGCCATGGCACGGGCGTCCGGGTAGCGGGAGAAGAGCAGCGGAGTGATCAGGTTGACCGTCACGTCCGTGGTCTGCGCGGAGAGCACCGTGGCCACGAGGAGCTCAAAAGGATTCCGGAAGTCGAGCTCGGCGTGGGCATACGGGTACTGCTCGGCGAGGGCACGGTTGATCCTGCGCGCCCGGCGCTTCAGCGCCAGGGCTGACTCGCCGGAGCGGGCCGGCGGACTAGCCGCCGGACCGCTTTCGGCGGGGATGGCACCTGCGGGAACATTGGCGGGGACGGCGTCCCCGCCAATGTTCGCGGGAACCTCCGCGGAAACCTCTGCCGGCCCACTAGCGGCGGGAACCTCCCCGGGAGCAGGGGCCGCAGGGACGCCGACCGGCGTGCCGCGCCGGCGGGAAGCGGAATCGGCCACGGCGGCCGGCTAGCCGCGCTCGATGTTGCTGAGGTCGCGCAGGACGCCCACCCGGCCGTCCGTGTGCTGGACCAGGAATTCATCGCCGCGGTCTTCGAGCGCCAGGACCCAGCCGCCGGGCTCGATCCCGAACAGCGGTGCGCCCGTGCGCTCATCAACGGCCGTGCGGTGCTGTGCCACGGCAAACCAGAAGGCCTCGTGGACCTGCTCCTGCTCGGACTCCTCCGGCCGGCTCGCCGGGTCAACGGTGGCACCGATCGGTTCCTGCGACCTCGTCTGCTCGGGCATGTCCACCCTCGGGTGAACCGCGGTAGCAGGCGTGGCCGAGGCCGCCCGGGCTGCCTCTTCCGCGGCTTGACGTGCAGCAGCGTTGGACTTGTCTTCGGCGACGGGAGCTTCCGCTGCGGGCGCCTCCCCGGCCGCTCCGGTTTCTGGAACTCCGAGGGCGGGAGCTTCGGCTGCGGGAACTCCGACGGCGGGAGCTTCAGCTGCCGGAGCTTTTGCACCGGCTGCTCCTGCGCCAGCCTCCGGGGCGGCTGCGGCTTCGTCCACCTGGGTCTGCTTGGCCCCCGAGGTGGCTGGCTGCGCGCCGGCGTCGGCGGCCTTGGTGGACGGCAGCGTGCCCGTCTGCGCGGCGGCACCACCGGGCTGCGGGGACGGCACGACGGCGGCCTGTCCCGTTTCCGGCGAGGCGGCGGCGCTGCTGGCCGCGTTGGCGGCAGGCCATCCTCCGGTCGCCGGCGCTGCACCGGCGCCAGCTGCAGCAGCACCGGCACCCGCGGCACCAAAGGTTCCGGCACCTGAGGCACCGGAGGTGCCGGTCTGGGTTGCGCCGCCACCCGGCTGGCCAACGGCCGTCGCACCATGGGAAGCGGTAGCACGCGTGGAAGCAGCACCTGGCGCGGCGGCGGCAGGCTTCGGTTCCTTGGGTGCCTTGGGTTTGCGCACGGGAACTGCCGAGTCGCGCGCCATGATGTGGGCCGGCACCTCGGCGCGGTCCAGGAAATCCCCGGCGAAGAACGGAATATAACGGGCCAGCACCGTGGCGGCCAGCAGCACAAGGGAACCGATCAGCGCCACCAGCAGGCTGGGCGTGTACGCTCCGGCGACGGAGAGGAAGAAGAAGCCGACCGCAAACGAGGCAACCACCGAACCGAACTGGTCCACGGAAAGGGATCCGATCCGGACCTTCGTGTCAGGGGCGAGCCGGCGGGCGGCAAACAGTGCGGCAACGATGAGCGGCAGCACCACGCCGAGCCCCAGGAAGAAGAGGCTTCCGAGGTTCCACAGGTTGTAGCGCACAGCGAACATCGGAATCAGCGACGCGACAAAGAGAACCAGGGTGGCTGCGAAGACGGTGAGGTCACGGACGGTGAAGGGTCCAGCAACGGCCTCATTCCGCACGCCTTGCTGCTTCATGAAAGTCGGCGCAGCACTGTGCGCTTCCGGCCGCCCTGACGGTCCTGCGCCGTGCGGTGCCTGGCCCGTGCCCTGCTGGGCCGTGCCCTGCTGGCCCGGCTGGCCCTGGCTTTGCTGATTCATTCTGTTCTCCTTAGCGTGGCGGCGCCCGGACTGGCGTCCGCTGCGTTATTCCGCCCTACGGCCGGAGCCTGACCACAAGCGGTCTGGCTGCCTCCGGCCACTGTCACGAGTCCATCTCAGCCTAGCCAAGTGGAGGATGCTTCACTAGCTGACTGGCCGCGGGGCGCCGCGCTCACAGAAGCCGCACAGCTCTTCCAAAGAACCGTTCACCGCTAAATGGGCGCCGCTCACGGCCCTTCGTGTGACGCGGCCCACGCGCCGAAGCCTAAGGCGCTAGTCTGGTTTCGGAACAGCTCTTTGCGGTTTGTCCGCGACGGGCCGTTGCCCGACGCCGTGCGCCGGGCAGTGGTCGGGACCGGCGCACCGCTCAGCAAAGATCGATGAATGATGAGGTTCACCATGTCCCAGGACACCCCCGGCTCGACGGCCACCGCTGCCACCCCCAGCCAGCAGGGCGATGCTCTTGAAAACCTGCTGCATGAGAACCGCAAGTTTGCCCCTTCCGAGGACTTCGCCGCCAACGCCGTGGTGGGCGCCGAGGTCTATGCCGAGGCGGCTGCTGACCGGCCCGCGTTCTGGGCGAAGCAGGCCCGCGAACTGCTGACCTGGAACAAGGACTTCACCGAGGCCTTGGACTGGTCCAACCCTCCGTTCGCCAAGTGGTTCGTCGGCGGCGAGGTCAACGCTGCCTACAACGCCCTGGACCGGCACGTGGAGAACGGCCTCGGCGACCGCGTCGCGATCTACTTCGAGGGCGAACCCGGGGATTCGCGTTCCTACACCTACGCGGAGCTCACCGAGGAAGTGAAGAAGGCCGCCAACGCCTTCGAGTCCCTCGGCGTGGCCAAGGGCGACCGGGTGGCCGTGTACCTGCCGATGATCCCCGAGGCCGTGATCACGCTGCTGGCCTGCGCCCGGATCGGTGCCGTGCACTCGGTCGTGTTCGGCGGTTTCTCCGCGGACGCCCTGCGGTCCCGGATCGAGGACGCCGAAGCCAAGCTCGTGGTCACCGCGGACGGCACCTACCGGCGCGGGAAGCCCAGCGCACTGAAACCGGCCGTGGACGCTGCCCTCGAGCAGGAGGGCCACACCGTGCAGAACGTCGTGGTGGTCAAGCGCAACGGCCAGGACGTGGACTGGCACGAGGGCCGGGACCACTGGTGGGCGGACACCGTCGGAGCAGCGTCAGCCGAGCACACCGCCGTCGGGCATGACTCCGAACACCCGCTGTTCATCCTCTACACCTCCGGCACCACCGGAAAGCCCAAGGGCATCCTGCACACCACCGGCGGCTTCCTCACCCAGACCGCCTACACCCACAAGGCCGTCTTCGACCTGCACCCGGAAACCGACGTGTACTGGTGCACGGCCGACGTCGGATGGGTCACCGGTCACTCGTACGTCGCCTACGCCCCGCTCATCAACGGCGCCACCCAGGTCATGTACGAAGGCACCCCGGACTCCCCGCACCAGGGCCGCTGGTGGGAGATCGTGGAAAAGTACAAGGTCTCCATCCTCTACACCGCCCCCACCGCGATCCGCACCTTCATGAAGTGGGGCCGGGACATCCCGGACAAGTACGACCTCTCCTCCATCCGGGTCCTGGGCTCCGTGGGCGAACCCATCAATCCCGAAGCCTGGATGTGGTACCGCGACGTCATCGGCGGGAACAAAGCCCCGATCGTGGACACCTGGTGGCAGACCGAAACCGGCGCCCAGATGATCGCCCCGCTGCCCGGCGTGACCGCCACCAAGCCCGGTTCCGCGCAGGTGCCGCTGCCCGGCATCGCCGTGGACGTCGTGGACGAGAACGGCGCCTCGGTCCCGGACGGGCACGGCGGCTTCCTGGTGATCCGCGAACCCTGGCCGGCCATGCTCCGCGGAATCTGGGGTGACCCGGAACGGTTCAAGGACACCTACTGGTCCCGCTTCGAAACCATGTACTTCGCCGGCGACGGCGCCAAGAAGGACGAGGACGGCGACATCTGGCTGCTCGGCCGGGTGGATGACGTCATGAACGTCTCCGGACACCGGCTCTCCACCACCGAAATCGAATCTGCCCTGGTCAGCCACCCCGCCGTGGCGGAGGCCGCCGTCGTCGGTGCCACCGACGAAACCACCGGCCAGGCCGTCGTCGCGTTCGTCATCCTCCGCGGCGATGCCGTGGACTCCGGGGACGAGATCGTCCAGGACCTCCGCAACCACGTCGGCAAGGAAATCGGCCCGATCGCGAAACCCAAGACCATCCTCGTGGTGCCCGAACTGCCCAAGACCCGGTCCGGCAAGATCATGCGCCGCCTCCTCAAGGACGTCGCTGAAGGCCGCGACGTCGGAGACGCCACCACCCTCGCGGACAACACCGTCATGCAGCAGATCGCCGCATCGCTGAAGAAGTAGGCACATCACCGCCACGCAGGGCCCGCCCGGAACACCGGGCGGGCCCTGCGTTTTTCGCTACGGTGGTCCCGCCTCCGGCCGGCAAATGTTATTTTTCGATCCTTCCTGTTCTCTTTTGCAAGGAGTAGGCGATGATGGGCAGTACGAGGTTTCATCCACTGAAAGGATCCCGATGCTTCCCGCGGCCCGTCACCAATCCATAGTGGACGCCGTCCGGCGCGAACGGGTGGTCCGTGTGTCGGATCTCGCGCAGCAGCTGGGAGTGTCCCTGATGACGGTGCGCCGCGACATCGAGATGCTGGAGGAAAGCGGCCAGGTGGAGCGGATCCATGGCGGTGCCAAACTGCCCGGGGATGCCAGCACGCACGAGCCCGGATTCGAGCTGAAGTCCACCCAGCTGACCACGCAGAAACGCGCCATCGCCCTGGAAGCCGCCGGCCTGGTCCACGAGGGCATGGCGGTTGCCCTGAGCGCGGGCACCACCACCTGGGCGCTGGCCAAGGAACTCGCCAACGGCCCCCGGATCACCGCGGTGACCAACTCAGTGAAGATCGCCGACCTCTTCCACCATGCCTCGGCGTCGGGGTCCGGGCGCCACGCCTCAACGGTGATCCTCATCGGCGGCGAGCGCACGCCGTCGGACGCCCTGGTGGGCCCCATCGCGACCGCGGCGCTCCGCCAACTGCACCTGGACCTGCTATTCCTCGGCGTGCACGGCATGGATGCGGACGCCGGCTACACCACGCCCAACCTCCTGGAGGCCGAAACCAACCGGGCATTCATCGCCGCCTCCCGCAAGGTGGTGGTCCTGGCGGACCATACCAAGTGGGGCATCCAGGGAATCAGCACCATCGCCAAACTTGAGGAAGCCGACGAGGTGATCTGCGATTCCGGGCTGTCCCCCGACGCCCAGCGGATCCTCCGCGACCGGGTGGGCCGGCTGAGGCTCGTTTAGAACTCCGGATGGCTTAGTCCGTGGCGCGGCCTCACGGGCAGCCGCAGGACTGCCTGACCAGGAGTTTCGTCGGGAAGACGCGGTGCTGTGCGGGCTCGCCGCGGTCCGCCCCGACGAGCGCCCGGACGGCTGCCTCCGCCATGTCCCGCACGGGCTGTTCCACGGTGGTCAGCGTCGGCCAGGAGTATTCCGCGTCCTCCGAACCGTCGAACGAGACCAGCGCTATGTCCTCCGGGACGGACAGGCCGGCCTCGTGGAGCGCGCGGAGGATGCCGATGGCCTGCATGTCGGAGCTGGCGAAGATGGCGGTGGGCCGGTGCCCGGACGCCAGGAACCGCTTCCCTGCAGCGTAGCCGCCAACCCGGGTGAAGGCGCTGCGGGCAATGGGGCCTTCCGGCAGCCCGGCGTCCCTGAGCGCCTGCACCCAGCCCTCTTCGCGGGCGTCCGCTTCGTTGCCGGTGGTGGTACCCATGGCCAGGCCGATGTTGGTGTGGCCATGGCCGATCAAATGCTCGACGGCGGTGCGCGCACCATTCGCCAGGTCCACACCCACGGTGGTGACCCCGGCCGAGCTGCCGCTGTGGCTCAGGAGCACGGACGGGATCTCCGCGGCCTCCAGGTCATCCAGTTCCGGTTCGAACAGGACGCTGGCCAGCACCACGCCGTCCACCTGCCGGGCGGCCAGGTTCCGGATGTTCCGGCGTTCCTTGGCCAGGTTGCCGTCCGAGTTCGTCAGCACCAGGGCGTACCCGAGTGCTCCCGCCGCGTCCTCCACGGCGTGGGCCAGCATTGAGAAGAACGGGTTGCTGTTGTCCGGAATGACCAAACCGATCGTTTCGCTGGACCCCAGCTTCAGGGCCCGCGCAGCCGCGTTGGGGCGGTAGCCCAGCTGCCGGATGGCTTCCTGGACCTTCGCTTCGGTGGCGGGCGCCACCTTCTTCGGCCCGCCGTTCACCACGTAGCTGACGACGGCGGTGCTCACCCCGGCGTACCGGGCAACATCCTTGCGGGTCAC
Source organism: Arthrobacter globiformis (assembly GCF_030817195.1). Lineage (NCBI taxonomy): Bacteria > Bacillati > Actinomycetota > Actinomycetes > Micrococcales > Micrococcaceae > Arthrobacter > Arthrobacter globiformis. Next base: position 4,661,602 of record NZ_JAUSYZ010000001.1, read on the forward strand.
CTGGGTCCGCGGGGCGGGCGCTGCCGGAATGGTCATAGTGTCCATGCTAGCTACAGCACGTCTCTAAGCGTGGCCGGAGCGTCGCCGAAGTCGCGGATGGGGAGGCGTTCGCCGTTCCGCCGGGCGGATTCATGGGCCACAATGCCGGGCAGGGTGAACCGCGCGGCCGTCCATGCGTTGACCGGCGGCAGCGACCCCGTGTTCACGGCCGTGACAAAGTCGTCCACGAGGAACTGGTGGCTGCCTTCGTGGCCATTGGGCGCGCCGCGGAACTCCTCGGGCAGCCTGTCGCTGTCATGCACCGGCGCCAGACCGGACACGAAGGCGTCCCGGAGTTCCGGCGCCACATTGGCGAGCGACGGATCGTCCAGGGGCACGCTGGGCCGTGACTCCATCTGCTCTGAGATGTCATGGACGTTGGTCTTGTCCTGCCACACCGTCACCTTGGCCAGCTGCTCAAAGCTTGCCTCGGTGCCGAAGAACCGGAACCGGGACTCACGGATATGCGAGGGGTAGCCCACCCGGCGCATCTCGTTGGTCCGCATGGCACCGCCGTCGTTCAGCTCGAAGAGTGCCGCGGCGTTGGAGAAGTCGTTCCCAAACATGCTGATGTCCTTGTCGAACACCCCGTCCCCGCGGTCGTCCTTCACACCGACGCAGCTGACGCTCACGGCGTGGGCCGGCAGGGCACCGAGGACACCGCCAATCGCGTGGGTCGGGTACAGCATGGGCGGGTAGCTGGCGGTTTCCTTCCAGCGCTCCCCACCGCTGTACTGGTAGGCGTCGTAGAAGCCCAGGTCCATGTCGTGGACGTAATCGCCCTCCGCGTAGAACACCCTCCCGAACCGGCCGGCCGCGTGCTGCTCGCGGGCATAGACGGTGGCCGGGTTGTAGTAGCTGGTTTCGCCCATCATGTAGACGTTGCGGGTCTCGCGGACGGCGTCGATGATCTTCGCGATCTCGTCCTCGGTCACGGCCATGGGCACCGCCGAGTAGACATGCTTTCCGGCCCGGAGCGCCCGCTCCACCAGCGGTCCGTGGGTCCACCGCTGCGTGAAGATGGCGACGGCGTGGACGTCGGACGCCAACAGCTCATCGAACGTGCCTATGGAACCTGCCAGACCATATTGCTCAACCGCCCCGGCCGCACGTTCCGCAAGCTCGTCCACAGCGAAGACCTCGCTGACTCCGGGGTGGAGGTTGAAGAGGTGCGCGAACTGGCCACCGAACTGCCCCACGCCCACTACTCCGATCGAAAACGCCATTGTTCCTGCCTTCCTAGGCCCAGGCGGCACCGCTCTCCGGACCGCATACATGTTTGCGCCACAGTCTTTCAGCTCAATCTACTCGAGTCAACGCTTGCAACGTTGGAGAAGCCTGCGTCCTTAGTGGCTCCGAAATTATCCTTGCAGTCCCATATCTACTCGTGTAGATTCGTTGGCGATTGTTAGTTCCATCACACACCCAGGAAGGGTCGACGATGACCACCCTTACTAAAACCAGCGCCCCAGCCGGGAACAAGCAGCCGCAACGCTCCCCTAAGCGACGCCGGCCCGCTGGGCTGGGCGACCTCAGGATCGCGCTGCTGTTCATCCTTCCGGCGATGATCGGGTTCATTGTTTTCTACGTGATCCCCACTGTGCGCGGCGTCTACCTCAGCTTCACGGAGTACAACATCCTCGGAGACCCCGAATGGGTCGGATTCGACAACTACGCGGCAATCGCCAAGGATCCGCTGTTTTGGAATTCCCTGGCCGTCACAGGCCAGTACGTCCTCATCAACATCGCCCTCCAAACAGCCCTGGCGCTTGGACTGGCCCTGCTGATGCACAAGGTTGCCAAATCCACCCTCGTCCGCGGCGCCCTGCTCTTGCCGTACCTGATGTCCAATGTCATCGCGGCACTGCTGTGGTTCTGGATGCTGGATTACCAGATCGGCGTCGTGAACCAGTTCATCGAATGGAGCGGGCTGTCCCGTATCGCATTTTTCGGAAGCGAGGAGTGGGCCATCCCCACCCAGGCCCTGATCAACACCTGGCGCCATATGGGCTACACGGCGCTTCTGATCTTCGCCGGTCTCCAGGCCATCCCGCACCATCTCTATGAAGTGGCGAACCTGGATGGCGCCTCACCGTTCCAGATCTTCCGCAAGATCACCCTGCCGCTGCTGCGCCCCGTCATGGTCCTGGTCCTCGTCGTGACCGTGATCGGGTCCTTCCAGGTTTTCGACACCGTAGCCGTGACCACGCAGGGCGGGCCGGTTAACGCCACCCGCGTCATTCAGTACTACATCTACCAGCGGGCCTTCACCGAGTCGGACTTCGGCTACGGATCCGCCATCGCCGTCATCCTCTTCCTCATCCTCGCTCTCGTGGCCTTCATTCAAATGAAGTTCCTCAAGGGCAATGAGTCGGACCTGGACTAAGGAACCCAGCATGAACACTCCAACCAGCCGCGCACCGCTGCCGGCCACCGCCCGCCGCCGTCGCCCAGTCAACGTTCGCCGCGTTGTGGCCTGGGTCCTCCTCGCCCTGGCCATCGCCGTCTCCGTGTTCCCGTTCCTCTGGGTCCTGCGCACCGCCCTGTCCACCAACGGGGCGCTGGCTTCCCAGTCGGCCAGCCTGCTGCCGGCGGACTTCACCTTTGGCGCCTTCAAGCGCGTGCTCGGCTTGCAGAGCCCGGCCGAAGCTGTCGCCGAAGGCGGTTCCGGTGCCGCCATCAACTTCTGGCTGTACCTGCGCAACTCGATCATCTTCTCTTCAATCACCACCGCAGGTGCCGTCTTCTTCAGCGCCATGGCTGCGTACGCATTTGCCCGGTTGCGTTGGAAGGGCCGGAACGCCGTATTCAGCCTGTTCCTGGGGACCATGCTGGTCCCGCCTATCTTCACCGCCCTGCCCAACTTCCTGCTGATCAAGAACCTGGACCTGCTCAACACGATGCTCGGCATGGTCCTGCCGTACGTCTTCATGACCCCCTTCGCGATCTTCTTCCTTCGCCAGTTCTTCCTGAACATGTCGCGCGAAGTCGAAGAGGCGGCCATGCTCGACGGCGCCAAGCACCTGCGCATCTTCTTCCAGATCGTGCTGCCCAACGCTGCCGCGCCGCTGGCCACGCTGGCCCTCCTGACCTTCATCGGCCAGTGGAACGAGTACTTCTGGCCGCTGCTGGTCGGCTCGCAGGACGAAGTACGCGTCCTGCAGGTAGGACTCGGGGTCTTCAAGTCGCAGTCCCCGCAGGGAGCACCCGACTGGTCCGGCCTCATGGCCGCCACACTGATTTCCGCCCTACCGGTCCTGGCCCTCTTTGCGGCTTTCGGCAAGAAGATTGTGAACTCCATCGGCTTCTCCGGCATCAAATAAACCGCACACCGAACCTCTTTCCCCTTCACACCCACTCCACGCGGGCAACACCTGCCCTTTTGCGAAAGGTCCATCATGAAGAAAACCATCGGCGCCGTCGCTGCCGCCGCAGCCATCGCCATGTCCCTCTCCGCCTGCGGGGGCGGTTCCTCCGCCACGTCCGCCGAGGCCAAGGGCGGAATCAACTACTGGCTCTGGGACGCCAACCAGCTCCCGGCCTACCAGCAGTGCGCGGATGATTTCACCAAGGCCAACCCGGACATCAAGGTCAAGATCACCCAGCGCGGGTGGGATGACTACTGGAGCACACTCACCAACGGATTTGTGGGCGGCACAGCACCAGACGTCTTCACCAACCACCTGGGACGCTATGGAGAACTCGCCGAAAACAAGCAGCTCCTGGCCATTGACGAGGCGGTTGAAAAGGACAACGTGGACCTGGCTGCCTACAACGAGGGCCTCGCCGACCTCTGGGTGGGCCAGGACGGCAAGCGCTACGGACTGCCCAAGGACTGGGACACCATCGCACTGTTCTACAACAAGACGATGCTCGCCGACGCCGGCATTTCCGAGGACGAGATGAAGAACCTAACCTGGAACCCGCAGGACGGCGGCAGCTACGAAAAAGTCATCGCCCATCTGACCGTTGACAAGAACGGCAAGCGCGGGGACGAGGCCGGTTTCGACAAGAACAACGTTGCGGTCTACGGCCTGGGGCTCAACGGCGGCGGCGACTCCTCAGGCCAGACGGAGTGGAGCTACTTCACTAACACCACCGGCTGGTCCCACACGGACAAGAACCCGTGGGGTACGCACTACAACTACGATGACCCCAAGTTCCAGGCCTCCATTGACTGGTTTGCCGGGTTGGTCAAGAAGGGCTACATGCCCAAGCTCGAGACCACCGTCGGCGCGAGCATGGCCGATACGTTTGCAGCCGGAAAGTCCGCCATCAACGCTCACGGGTCATGGATGGTCGGCCAGTACACGGGCTACAAGAACGTCAAGGTGGGCATAGCCCCCACACCTGCAGGACCGGAAGGCAAGCGCGCCAGCATGTTCAACGGCCTGGCCGACTCCATCTGGGCCGGAACCAAGAACCCCGCTGCGTCGGTGAAGTGGGTCGAGTACCTCGCCTCGGCCTCCTGCCAGGATGTCGTGGCCTCCAAGGCTGTGGTGTTCCCGGCGCTGAAGGCCTCTTCTGACAAGGCCGCCGCCGCGTTCAAGGCCAAGAACGTGGACGTTTCAGCGTTCACCGAGCAGGTCAAGGACAAGACCACGTTCCTGTACCCCATCACCGACAACACTGCAAAGGTCAAGGGCATCATGGAGCCGGCCATGGACGCCGTCGTATCCGGCAAGGCACCTGCCAGCTCCCTGACCCAGGCCAATGAACAGGTCAATTCGCTCTTCAAGTAGGGAAGTCAACTGGGCGAAAATTAGAGTCCAGGCATCCACACAGCACCACGCCTGCGGGCCGGAACCGCGCACACCACGCCCGGCCCCGCAGCACCCCTTATACCTGTCTGCTCATTATGAAAGAGAACTACCTATGGATCCCCTGCACCTCCGTTCCGCCGGCACCAGCCTGGTGATCAGCTTCAACAGCGGGGAGGCCGAGGTCATCCACTGGGGTGCCGATCTTGGCCGCGACCTCCCTGACCTGTCCATCCTCACGGAGGCCATTCCCAACTCCGCCATCGACGCCGCCGTCCCGGCGGGGCTGCTCCCGCAGGCGTCCTCCAGCTGGCGGGGCCGGCCGGCCCTGCGCGGCCACCGGATTGCCGACGGCGTCTCCGGCCTGGACTTCTCCGTTCGCCTGCGTGCCGTGCACGCCGTAACCAACGGCAACTCCGCCGCCGTCGTCCAGCAGGATGCCGACGCCGGCATCACCGTGGAATCCACGCTCGCCCTCCACGACGGCGGCCTGCTGGAACTGCGCCACACCGTCACGAACACCGGAACCACGCCGTTCCAGCTCGACGAGCTGGCCGCCGTCCTCCCGGTGGCCCCGGACGCCGTCGAACTTCTCGACCTGGCCGGGCGCTGGTGCCGGGAACGGCACCCCCAGCGCCGGCCCATCCAGCAGGGCACCTGGGTGCGCACAGGGCGGCATGGCCGCACCGGCCACGATTCCTCGCTGCTCTTCGCCGCCGGCACCGCCGGCTTCGGCAACCGCCACGGAAAGGTCTGGGCCACCCACCTGGCCTGGAGCGGCAACCATGAACACTTCGCCGACACCATCGGCGACGGCCGCACCATGATCGGCGGCTCGGAGCTGCTGGGACCTGCCGAAGTGATCCTCCAACCGGGCGGAAGCTACACCACACCGGCACTCTTCGCTGCCTACTCCGACCGCGGCCTGGACGGGATCAGCGAGGCGTTCTACAGCTGGTTCCGTTCCCGCCCGCACCATGTGCTTCCGGCAGTGGGCGGCGGAAAGGCCCGCCCTGTGGTGCTCAACACTTGGGAGGCCGTTTACTTCGACCACAACCTGGACACCCTGATCGAGCTCGCGGACTCGGCCGCCGACCTCGGCGTGGAGCGCTTCGTCCTGGACGACGGCTGGTTCCGCGGCCGCCGCGACGACACCGCCGGCCTGGGCGACTGGTTCGTGGACGAGACGCTCTGGCCGGAAGGACTGACACCGCTCATCGACGCCGTCACGTCCCGGGGCATGGAGTTCGGCCTGTGGGTGGAACCCGAGATGATCAACCTCAACTCGGACACGGCACGCGCGCACCCGGACTGGATCGTGGGACCGGCCGCCGCCTCCCACAAGGACGGCGGCCGCCTGCCGCTCGCCTGGCGGAACCAGCACATCATCGACCTGGTGAACCCGGAGGCGTGGCAGTACATCTTTGACCGGATCGACGCCCTCCTGCGCGAAAACAACATCAGCTACCTGAAGTGGGACCAGAACCGGGACCTCACCGAGCACGGGCACGCCGGACGCGCCTCCGTCCACGAGCAGACCCTGGCCGCCTACCGCCTGTTCGACGAACTGCGCAAGGCCCATCCCGGCGTCGAGATTGAGAGCTGCTCCTCCGGCGGGGCGCGCGTGGACCTGGGCATTCTGGAGCGCACAGACCGTATCTGGGGTTCAGACTGCAACGATGCCTTGGAACGGCAGACCATCCAGCGGTGGACCGGCGTCGTGGTTCCGCCCGAACTGGTGGGCGGGCACATCGGCCCCACCACGTCGCACACCACCGCCCGCACCCACGACCTGTCCTTCCGTGCCATCACGGCGCTGTTCGGCCACTTCGGCATGGAGTGGGATGTGCGGGAGGTCCAGGGTGAGCAGCGCGAGGAACTCAAGCGGTTCATCGCGCTCTACAAGGAGCATCGCGGACTGATCCACAGCGGCCGGATGGTCCGCGCCGACGTTCCCGACGATTCGCTGATGCTGCACGGTGTTGTGGCGGGCAATGCTGGCTCCGTTGCGGGTGCTGCCGTGGACCCCGGCACGACGGCGGCGCTGTTCGCCCTGGTGAGCACGCGCACTTCGTTCGCCGAGCAGCTGGGACGGGTCGCCCTGCCCGGGCTCGAGGCAGCATGCCGCTACCGGGTAGAGGCCATCTTCCCGGCCCCGGTGGACGCCGACTATGGCCACACATTTACCCAGATCCAGCCGCCGGCGTGGCTGGCTTCCGGGGCGGAGGCCAGCGGCCGCTTCCTGGCCGAGGTGGGACTCCCGATGCCCAGCCTCAACCCGGAGCACGCACTGGTGCTGAAGGTCACGGCCCTCTAGGCATCCATTGATCACATCGCAGCCTGCCCCGCCGTTTCCCGCTCTCCGGAGCATTGGGGACGGCGGGGCAATCCGCGCCCACCCAGAGGAACACACATGAAAATTCTGGTCACAGGTGGCACCGGGTACATCGGTTCCCACACTGTTCTGTCCCTCCAGGAAGCCGCGCACGAGGTGGTGGTGATCGACAACCTGGTGAACTCCAGTGAAGAGTCGATGCGCCGGGTAGCCGAGCTGAGCGGGACGGCCCCCGAATTCCACAACGTTGATCTCGTGAACGAAGCCGCAGTGGAACGGGTTTTTGCTGCCGCCGGCGTCGACGCCGTCATCCACTTCGCCGGCCTGAAGGCCGTAGGGGAATCCGTCCGCGAACCCCTCAGCTACTACTACAACAACCTCGTGGGCACCCTCAACCTCGTCCGGGCCATGGAGCGCCACGACGTCCGCTCCATCGTCTTCAGTTCCTCCGCCACCGTCTACGGCGAACATAACGCCGTGCCCTACGTCGAAAAAATGGAAATTGGCGCGAACAACCCGTACGGCCGCACCAAGGAACAGATCGAAGACATCCTCTCCGACATCGGCACCGCCGACGACCGCTGGAACATCGCCCTGCTGCGCTACTTCAACCCGGTCGGCACCCACCCGTCCGGCCGCATCGGCGAAGACCCCCAGGGCATCCCGAACAACCTCGTGCCGTTCATCGCCCAGGTCGCCGTCGGCCGACGCGAAAAACTAATGGTCTTGGGCGGGGACTACGACACACCGGACGGTACCTGCCTGCGCGACTACATCCATGTGGTGGACCTTGCCGAAGGCCATGTTGCCGCCCTGAACCACGTGGCTGACCACGCCGGTGTATTCCGCTGGAACCTCGGCTCAGGCAAGGGCTCCTCGGTACTGGAAGTCCTGAGGTCCTTCGAAAAGGCCGTGGGCCGGCCGATTCCCCACGAAATCACGGCGCGCCGCGCCGGTGACCTTCCCGCCTTCTGGGCTGATGCCACGTCCGCCCTAGCCGACCTCGGCTGGTCAACCACCAAGACCGTGGACCAGATGTGCGAGGATCACTGGCGCTGGCAGGAGAATAACCCCAACGGGTACGCCGGTTAGGAGGACCGGCATCCGGCAACTACGCCCCCTGTGGAGCCCTGGCCACCGTCGGCACGAAGGACTAACAGATGTTCCAACTCAAGCATTGGCGGGCAAGAGCCCTCAGCGCCGCACTTGCGGCAGTGCTGCTGACCAGCTGCGCCGGGCCGCCGGCCGGGAACGTAGTCACTCTGAGTTTCTTCCAGTTCAAGCCCGAAGCTGTCCAGGAATTCGCCGGCCTTATCGACGAGTTCGAAGCTGCGAATCCCGGCATCAGGGTGCTCCAGAACAACGTCCCGGACCCGGACACCGCCATCCGAACCCTCCTCGTCAAGAACAAGACACCGGATGTGCTGACACTCAACGGGAACGCCAGCTTCGGACTCCTCGCCAAAGCCTGTGTCTTCGCCGACCTCAGCCAGGAACCCTCGGCGCAGGAGGTTCTGCCCGCAGTGCAGGACATCCTCAATGCCAACGGGAGGTGCAGGGACTCCGAAATCAACGGCCTTCCCATGGCGAACAATGCCAGCGGCATCCTGTACAACCCCGAGATTTTCGCGAAGTACGGGGTTTCTGTGCCTCAGACGTGGGACGGGCTGATTGCTGCGGCCGAGACGTTCAAGGCCAATGGCGTCGCACCGTTTTACATGACCCTCAAGGACGCGTGGACCACCTCCCCGGCACTGGTGAACCTCGCCGCCCAGCTGCAGCCCGAAGGCTTTTTTGACCGGCTCCGCGCGGCCGGTACCGACCGAAACAACAGCCCCGTGTCCTTCAGCAAGGATTACCAGGAAGTCGCCGACAAGCTGCTCCAGCTCTTCACATACGCCCAGCCGGGCGCTGCCGGCGTCGATTACGCGTCCGGCAACAAGGCCTTTGCCGACGGCAAGTCCGCGATGTACCTGAACGGCAGCTTCGCGGTGCCCGCCATCAGGGCCGCCAACCCGGAAGCGAAAATCGCAACCTTCCCCTACCCCGTCACGAACAATCCCGCGAATACCACGGTGGTATCCGGCGTCGACGTGACACTGGCCATGGGCCGGGAAACTCCCCACCGGGCGGAAGCGCAAAAGTTCATCGACTTCCTTCTGTCCAAGGAAGTGATCGACAGGTACGCCAAGAACCAGAGCGCCTTCGCCCCCACCCGGTCAGCTGCGCCGCAGCAGGACCCGGCCCTGCAGGGCATGGCCTCCTACTTCACCTCCGGCAAGCTGGACGGCTACATGGACCATCAGCTGCCGCCGAGCATCCCGCTGGTCAACATCACCCAGCAGTTCGTCCTGGATGGCGACAAGGCGCGTTACCTCAACACGCTGGACAACGAATGGTTCAAGATTGCCGCCCGCATGCCCAAACGAGGTGACCAGTAAATGACGCATTCCAGCAAGGCCTTCTACTGGATGGCCATTCCTGCGCTGCTCCTCTTTGTGACACTGCATACCGTCCCGGCGCTAACGGGCGTGTTCTTCAGCCTGACCGACTACGCCGGCTACGGGACGTGGACCTTCATCGGGCTCGAAAACTACTTCAGCCTCTTCAAGGACGACCGGATCCTGTCCTCCTACAGCTTTACCTTCCTGTTCGCCATCACGACGACGATAATCGTCAACGTCCTGGCCCTTGGCATCGCGATGCTGCTGAATGCCAAGATCAAATTCCAGACGGCGTTCCGCGGCATCTTCTTCATCCCCAACGTGCTGGCCATCCTCATCATCGGCTACGTCTTCAACTTCATCTTTTCCAACTCCCTCCCCCTGCTGGGGCAGTGGGCCGGCATCGACTGGCTTTCGACCTCCATCCTGGCCAACAAAGACCTGGCCTGGCTGGGCATCGTGGCCGTCTCGGCATGGCAGTCCATCGCCTTCAGCGTGATCCTCTACCTCGCTGGACTGCAGACCATCCCGGCCGACCTCTACGAAGCGGCGGACCTGGACGGGGCCGGCTACTGGCGCCAGTTCCGCTCGATCACCTTCCCCATGATCGGCGCGTTCTTCACCATCAACATGGTGCTGGCGCTGAAAGGGTTCCTGCAGGCCTTCGACCAGATCGTCGCCCTCACCGGCGGCGGTCCCGGCACTTCCACCGAATCCGTTGCCATGGTCATCTTTCGCGGCGGGTTCCAAGGCGGGGAATACGGTTACCAGATGGCCAACTCCGTCGTTTATCTGCTGGTGATCGTGGCCGTGTCCGTGATCCAGCTCCGGACCCTCCAGCGCAAAGAGGTGGACTTCTAATGGCCACAACTGAAACGGCAGCCTCAGCCCGGACCGCAGCGGATACCCGTGGCCTGCGGCGGCGCGGCAGGAAGCTCGACAGCGTGAACTGGCCGCTGACGGCACTGGCTGCCGTCCTGGCTTTGACCGTGCTCATCCCGCTGTACCTCACCGTCGTCACCGCACTCAAGACCCCGGACCAGCTTGGCGGCCCCGGCTTCGAGTGGCCCAGCCGCGTCCGGCTGGAGAACTTCTCCGATGCCTGGAACCTGACCAACTTCCCGCGCGCCCTGCTGAACTCCGCCATCGTCACAGTAGGCGCGGTGGTTCTCACCGTCCTGTCCAACTCCCTGGTGGCCTACGCGATCGCACGGAACCTGCACAAGCGCTTCTTCAAATTCCTCTACTACTTCTTCGTCGCTGCGCTTTTCGTGCCGTTTCCGATCATCATGCTGCCGGCCACCAAGGAAACGGCGTTGTTGGGGCTGGACAACCCGGTGGGACTGTTCCTGCTGTACACGGTCTACGGGCTCAGTTTCAACGTCTTCGTCTATACCGCTTTCATCCGCTCCATCCCGCGTGAACTGGAGGAAGCGGCAACCATGGATGGCGCCTCCACCTGGGGCATATTCCGCCGCATCATCTTCCCGCTGCTCACTCCAATGAACGCCACCGTGGGGATCCTGACGTGCCTCTGGGCCTGGAACGACTTCCTGCTGCCCCTCGTCATCCTTTCGGACCCCGCGACGCGCACACTGCCACTGGCGCAGTACGTGTTCCAGAGCCAGTTCACCACCAACTACACAGTGGCCTTCGCGTCCTACCTGATGGCCCTTGCACCACTGCTCCTGGTCTACCTCTTCGCACAGCGCTGGGTGATCTCCGGCGTCATGCGCGGCTCCATCAAGTGACGTTAAGCCCACGCATGCCCGACGCGATAGATTTGCAGTCATGACTGAAGCCCCCTCCGCCACCGAAGCCGGCCGCGGCACCATCCTTGTCCTCAACGGCCCCAACCTGAACCTCCTCGGCACCCGCGAGCCGGAAAAGTACGGAACGGCCACACTGGCCGACGTCGAGCAGCTCGCCAAGGAGTCCGGCGCCGCCCACGGGCTGGACGTCGAGTGCTTCCAGTCCAACCATGAAGGTGCCCTGGTGGACGCCATCCACGCCGCCAGGGGCAAGGCCATCGGCATCGTGCTGAACGCGGGCGCCTACACCCACACGTCCGTGGCCATCCGCGACGCCATTTCCGCGGTGCAGGTCCCCGCGGTGGAAGTCCACATCACCAACGTGCATGCCCGCGAGGAATTCCGCCACCACTCCTATCTCTCCGACATCAGCAAGGCCGTGATCGCCGGTGCCGGGATTCTGGGATACCGCTTTGCCGTGGAGTACCTCGCGGACCTGAATGCCGGCAAGGCCTGACCATGCCGGCGGCGGGGTCCGGCACCGGTACCGGAACCGGAACCGCAGAGTGGTACCGGCACTTCGGCACGGTTGATGCCCCCGGTTCCTCACCCTGCTACGCCGACTGGTCGCTGCACATCGCCGACGATCCCGAGCTCATTGCCCGGATCGACCAGTGGCCATACAACAAGCGCCAGCCCCTGCTGATGCTCGCCGCCGCCCGTTTCCTCGGCGTCAGGGTCTCCCCGTACCCCGAGTTCCGGAGATTCCTGGACGAGCACTGGGCCGAGGTCTCGCGCACGGTCATGTCCCGCGCCACCCAGACCAACGAGGTCGGCCGCTGCGCCACCCTGCTTCCCTCGCTCGGGGCGATCGCCGCCGCCGAGGGCAGGCCCCTCGCCCTGATCGAGGTGGGCGCCTCCGCCGGGCTCGCACTGTTTCCGGATCGGTACAGCTACGAGTTCGACGACGGCGTGACCGTTACGCGGCTAAGTCCCGGCGGGTCCGGCGAACGGCGCGGTCGGGACGGGTCCGGTGCACCGCCGCTCGGGTCAGACGGACTGCCGGACGGGTCCGGCGGACTGCCGGAGCCCCCGGTCCTGCCCTGCCGGACAGCGGGCCCGGTTCCCCTGCCCGACGCCTTGCCTGAGGTGGTGTGGCGGGCCGGAATCGACCTGAACCCGCTGGACGTGCGGAATCCCGACGACGTCGCGTGGCTTGAGGCGCTGATCTGGCCGGAGCAGGAGTTCCGCCGCGAGCGACTGCGCCGGGCCATAGCCGTTGCGCGCGAACATCCGCCTTTGCTCGTGGCCGGCGACCTGAACGAACAACTGCTGTCCTTGGCCGGCCAGGCGCCTGCCGATGCCGCGCTGGTGGTGTTCCACAGTGCCGTCATGGGTTACGTCAGCGCTGACGGGCGCGCCAGGTTCCGGGCCGCTATGCAGGGCCTGGCACATGACTGCGGGTGCCACTGGCTGTCGAATGAGGGCGAGACGGTGATCATCCAGGAGGACGGCTCAGCGGTTCTTCCGGAGATGAACCCCAGCCGGATCCGGGGAAACTTCCTGCTACAACACAACGGCCAGCCTGTAGCCATCACCGGGCCGCACGGCCAGAGCCTGGACTGGCTGTAACCCCGCTGAACCGGCTGCCGGGATGCCAATTGCGGGCGCCTACTGTTGGATGCCCTACTGCTGGATGCACTGCCCGGACGACACGGGGCTGGACAGGCTCGGCGCCTCTGCAGCCACCGGCCGAAGGTCGATCATCGGAATCGCGAACCCCAGGGCTGCGTTGGATGTTGTCTTCGCGAAGATGACGCCTGCCACCTCCCCGTTGGTGGTGAGCAACGGCCCGCCGGAGTTGCCGGGCTGGACGTCGCCGGCAAGCTTGTAGACCTCGTCGGGAACGGGGTTGTTTCCGTAGATGTCCGGCACCAGCACCGTGGAAATGCCCTGCACAGTGGCCGGCTTGGACGTGTACGGGCCGCCGTGCGGGTAGCCGGCAAAGGCTGCGGCGGTTCCTGCAGGCAGGTCGGGGCTCAGGGGCAGTGCCGCAGTGGGCAGGCCGTCCACGGCGAGGACGGCGAGGTCCCGTTTGCTGTCGAAATACACCACCCTGCCGGGCATGGCTCCTCCGCCGAGGATTTCCACCACGGGCTGCGACACACCTGCCACGACGTGTGCGTTGGTCACCACGCGTCCTGGCGATACAACAAAGCCTGTGCCTGTCTGGTTCTGCCCGCACTGGAACGCGGTCCCTGCGATCTTCAGGACCGAACCGGCTGCCCTGTTCAGCGCCGGGGTGTCCGTGCTGGCGTTTGGAACCGGGACCTGCTGGTCCTGGCCTATGCCCTCGATGAGCGTGGGGATGCCGTCGCCGATAACAGCGGAGCGCAGCTGAGCCATGGCGGATTTGACCGGGTTGGGCGTCAGTCCGTCTATGAAACGGATCACCTTTGACTCGGCCAACTGCTGCGACACGAAGGGAACACCAAGTGCGCTGATACTGAAGGCCAGCATGGACATGACCAGCGCGGACACGATCAGGTTCAGGGCCCCGCCGATGATTCTGTCCACAGCCCGGAGTGGCTGCATGCGGACGGCACTGCGGATGCTGCGCCCAATCATCGTGCCGAGCGCATTGCCCAGGACCACCAGCAGGACGGCAGTTCCAATGATGGCAGTCAGCCGCCACCCGCTGTCCTCCACGAAGTCGCTGACCAGCGGAACGGAGAGGAAAGCGGCCACAGCGCCAGCCGCGAAGCCGGCAAGGCCGCCGACAGTCACCAGGAAACCGTTGCGCAGGCCATAGATCAGATAGGACAAAAGCGTGAGAATCAACGCAAGGTCCAGAACGGTCAGGCCAAACACCAGGTCTCCTCACAAGCAGCTAAGCCCCGATTCTACTGGCGAAGTCTGACAATTTGCCGTGGATGCGCGGAGCCTGCGCTGGTCTCGCGGCGTCTTTTAGGGCGTATCCGCTGCCAAGTACGTCACAGAACGTTGAAAATTCTGAAACAATGGCACAAGCGCCCCAGACGACACTTTTACTCAGGAGAATTTATGGACATCGAGGTATTGCGCCGCGCACCCCTTTTCGCCACGCTGGACGATGACGCGTTCCGCCTGCTGACGGACGAACTGACCGAGGTCGACCTGTCCCGCGGTGCATCCGTTTTCCGCGAGGGCGACCAGGGTGACCAGCTCTACTTCATTGTCTCCGGCAAGGTGAAGCTCGGCCGCACCTCCCCCGACGGCCGCGAATCCCTGCTGGCCATCCTCGGCCCGGGTGAGCTCTTCGGCGAGATGGCCCTGTTCGACCCGAGCCCGCGCACCGCCACGGCCACCGCGGTCTCGGAGACTCGCCTGGCCGGCCTCAAGAACGAGAGCCTGAACTCCCTGCTACGGACCCGTCCCGAGGTCTCGGCCCAGCTGCTGCAGGCACTGGCCCGCCGCCTCCGCCGCACCAATGACTCCCTTTCGGACTTGGTCTTCTCTGACGTGCCCGGCCGCGTGGCCAAGGCCCTCCTGGACCTCGCCGACCGCTTTGGCCGTCCTGCCACCGACGGCGTACTCGTGGCGCACGAGCTCACCCAGGAAGAGCTGGCCCAGCTGGTTGGCGCCTCCCGCGAAACCGTCAACAAGGCACTGGCCGAGTTCGTCCAGCGCGGCTGGCTGCGCCTCGAGGCACGCGCCGTCGTGATCTTGGACATGCAGCGCCTCCGACAGCGCTCCCGCTAGCGAAACGAGCAAAGGCCGCCCCAATCGGGGCGGCCTTTGCTGTTTAACTCACCACGGGCGGACGGGAAAACCCGCTAGTTGAGCCTGTCGAAACCAACTGTCCGGGCCCTGCTCGAGACGAAAACTGAGGAAGCGTCGGGAAAAAAGCGACGAAACCTGAGGAAGCGTCGGGAAGAAAGCGACGAAACCTGAGGAAGCGTTGGTTCCTTGACCGCGAGTCGGGCTGCGGGCCTTCGGAAAGGAGCGCATCGCGGCGCATCGGGGTCCGGAGGTCGCCCGCGACCGGAGGGGTCCCTATGCGTCGTGTCTAAGCGACGCCGAAGGGCCGCCGCCCGGCGGACGCAAGCACCAGCGACGCGGAGGTGACCAGAAACGAACGGATCTCGACAAGCTCGATCAGCGGACGGAACCAGAAGCGGAGGCTTAGCGTTCGCGCTGGGGCTCTCCGGCTATGGTTTTTGCCGCCTCGACTTCGAGCATGAGCGTCCCGTTTTCTTCGACCAGCCTGGGCTGGTAGACGTGGGGGGTGCGCTTGTAGCTGAGGTACGCGATGCAGCCGTTGGCTTTCGCCATCTTCTCCAGCATGATCTCGGCGCCGGGGACCATGAGCTGCCCGAGCGTGAGGCCGACGGTGTTCTCCTGGCCCACCTCGTCGCCCAGGGCAGTAGTGTCGCGTTCGGCGATCGCCTTGGTCGCGCACACCCACCGGCCCCAGACGCCCTTGCTCTCCAGGATGGAGGGCTGCTGGTTCATGGGGACGGTGGCGGCGAAGTACCGCGTGTTGAAGCGCCGGTGCGCGAAGTCCGGGCTGAGCCAGTTTACGAGCGGCTTGAGCAGGTCGGTGCGCAGGGACAGGCCGCGTTTGGCCAGCTCCTCGGTGAACGACTTTTCCTGCGACGCCACGGCTTCCCGGGCCTTCATCCACTCGGCAGTGGATGTCGCCTCCACGGTGGAGGACAGGTCCGGGCCGGCCAGTAGCACACCGGTTTCCTCGAACAGTTCGCGGACGGCACCCACCACGTGCCGGCGGGCCAGGCCGACGTCGTCCGTTCCCATCTGCTCGGCCCAGTGCTGGGGCGAGGGCCCCAGCCAGCCAACGGCGTCGTCGTCGGACGCGTCCAGGGAACCGCCAGGGAAGGCGACGACACCCAGCGGCGATTCCCCCGGCCGGTAGCCGAGCCAGGTTTCCAGGCCGGTGGGCGAATCCCGAAGGAGCACCACGGAGGAAGCGAAACGGGGTTTGCGGGGGGTCCGCTCGCCGTGTTCGAGCCAGCTTCGTGCCGCCCCTTCAAGATCGGGAGGAAGAACGAAGAGCCGACGTGCTAGATGGGGCAAAGGAACCTACTGCTCCCTAGCTGAATTCGGCGATCAGTTCGACTTCCACCGGAGAGTCGAGCGGCAGGACTGAAACGCCGACGGCGGAACGGGCGTGCTGGCCCGCGTCACCGAAGACCCGGCCCAGGAGTTCGGACGCGCCGTTGATGACGCCGGGCTGGCCGGTAAAGGAAGGATTGGAGGAGACGAAGCCCACAACCTTGACAATGCGCGTGATGCGGTCGAGGTCACCGATGACGCTCTTGACGGCGGCCAGGGCGTTCACCGCACAGACGGCGGCGTATGCCTTCGCGTCTTCCGGCGACACAGTCGGCTCGTCCGAGGTCCCCTCGGTGCCGGCGGACACCTTGCCGGTAGCTTCGAGTTTGCCGTTAATAAACGGCAGCTGTCCGGACGTGTAAACGTGGTTGCCGGAGACGACGGCCGGCACGTAGGCGGCGACTGGCGCGGCAACTTCCGGGAGAGTGAGTCCCAACTCGGCGAGACGCTGCTCGACGGCGGACGATGGCGTCAGATCAGCGCTGGAAGCGGTTTCCTGGGGGGTGGTCATGCTACTGCTTCTCCCTCTTAAGGTAGGCGACAAGGCCGTTGCCGTCGGGTCCGGGGACTACCTGAACAAGCTCCCAGCCGTCGTCTCCCCACTGGTCCAGAATCTGCTTCGTGGCGTGGATGATGAGCGGAATCGTGGCGTACTCCCATTTGGTCATGAAATAAAGCCTAATCGTTGCCGGTAAACTGGAGAACATGGCGACTCGTAAGAACCCCATATTCGACACGGCCACCACCCTCGGTAAAATTTTTGGTTTCCTTGGCGTGAGCGCTATTTGTGGTGTCCTCGTGGCCGGCCTGCTGGTTCCTGCAGCCGCCGTTTCGGGCAGCACAGCCAGCGGCTCGATCGAATTCTTTGACACCCTGCCCGCTGAACTCCAGGTGGACCCGCCCAGCCAGTCCACCAAGGTCCTGGCCGCGGACGGGAGCGTGATCGCCAACCTGTACGCGGAGAACCGCACCCGCGTTCCGCTGGACCAGATCTCCCCGTTCATGAAGGACGCGGTGATCGCCATTGAGGACAGCCGGTTCTACGAACACGGCGGTGTGGACACCACCGGCATCCTCCGCGCCCTGGTCGCCACGGCGCGCGGCAACAAGCAGGGCGCCTCCACCATCACGCAGCAGTACGTCAACAACGTCCTCAACGCCAACCTTGAAGCGGAAGGCAACTCCGACGCGATCAAGCTCAACGGTGTTAACAAGGGTGTCGGCGACAAGCTCCGCGAAATGAAGCTCGCGATCGCCCTGGAGAAGAAATTCACCAAGGAGCAGATCCTTGAGGGCTACCTGAACATCGTCTTCTTCAACCGTGATGCATACGGCATTGAGGCCGCCTCCAAGTTCTTCTTCAGCACCACCGCGAAGAACCTGACGCTCCCCCAGGCCGCGCTGCTTGCCGGCCTCGTGAACAGCCCGTCGGCCTTTGACCCGATCACCAACCCGGACAACGCCAAGAAGCGCAGGGACCTGGTCCTGAGTGCGATGCTCACCCACGGCAAGATCACCAAAGCCCAGTACACCGCCGCCGTGGCCACCCCTGTCACGCCGAAGGTGACTCCGGCACGGCAGGGCTGCGCCTACTCGCCCACCGCCCCGTACTTCTGTGACTACGTCCTGCACCTCCTGCTGAACAACCCGGCCTACGGAGCGGATGCCACCGAACGCGAGAAGAAGGTGTTCCGTGGCGGCCTGACCATCAAGACCACCCTGGATCCGAAGGCGCAGAAGACTGCGCAGGACCAGGTGAACGCCGCTGCGGGCGCAAATCCGGACAAGTGGGGCGCTGCCCTGGTTTCCGTTGAACCGGGCACCGGCAAGATCACCAACATGGCCCAGAACACCTCATGGTTTGCAGGCAAGGGCAAATTCGACTCCCAGATCAACTTCAGCGTTGATCAGTACGACGACCAGGGCAATGACCTGAACGGCCTCGGCGGTGCGCAGCCCGGCTCCACCATGAAGCCGTTCACATTTGCCGAGTGGCTGAACGAGGGCAAGTCGATGAACACCATCGTCGACGCCTCCCAGCGACGGTACCCGCAGAGCTTCCCGTGGCAGAACACCTGCCCCACTCCCACCGTGGGCTGGTACGACAGCACGAACGGCACCGATGACCTCCAGAACGCCGAAGAGGGTTACTACCGGCCCATGACCGTGCTGGACGGCCTGAAGAACTCCATCAACACGGCCACGTTCGCGTCGGCCTCACAGGTTGACCTGTGCGGCATCCAGAAGGTCGTGGACGCCGTCGGGCTGCACGGCGGCCTGCCGACCCGTGACAAGGACACCAACGCGATAGTCGATGCGAATCCGAGCATCACCATGACTACACTGGGCAACCTGCTGGGTTCCACCCAGACCGCTCCCCTGACCATGGCCAGTGCCTTTGCCACGTTCGCGAACGACGGCAAGTACTGCGCCCCGATTGCCATCACCTCGGTGACCGACCAGACCGGCGCGCAGCTGCCGGCGCAGTCTCCGGCCTGCCGTGACGCCCTCAAGCCCGAGGTGGCGCGCGGCGTGAACTATGCGCTTCAGAAGGTGCTAAACGAGGGATCCGGTTCACTCATCCAGCCCAGGATTTCCACCGAGACCAACTTCCCGATCGCGGCCAAGACCGGTACGTCCAACAACAACGGCTCCACCTGGGTTGTCGGACACACCATGGGCCTCGCAACGGCTGCCTGGTTCGGCGACGCGCTCGGTGCCCAGGACCGGGCCGGCCAGAACGTGACGGTCAACGGCAAGTTCTACACGGGCATTGACGGTTACATGATCGCGGGACCGATGTTCTCCAACTTCATGTCCCAGATTGCGCCCGGCTACGGCACGGACCCCTTCCCGGAACCGCCGTCGAACCTGCTTTACGGCGCGCCGCAGTACCAGCCCCCCGTCCCGAACAACCCCTCGCAGGACGGAGGCACCGGCGGAAACAGGGACACTGGCAATACCGGTGGAAACACCGGGGGCACCGGCAACAACGACAACAACGGCAATAACAATGGAAACGGCAACAGCACCAAGGGGAACGGCTGACCGTGACTGATCTTTCACGCGTGGCAAGCCGCGTCCGTAGCATCGGGCGCGGCTTTGCCGTCACCACCGCCGCCGGAACGGCGGCCGCTTTGGCCGCCACAGCCTACGGATTGTGGGAAAAGAACCAGTTCGTCCTCCGCGAGGAGACCGTCCCGATCCTTCCTACGGGCAGGGCACCGTTCCGGATCCTCCACCTGAGCGACATCCACTTCGTTCCGGGCCAGACGGGCAAGGCGGAGTGGCTGCAGTCTCTGGCGGCGCTCAGGCCGGACCTTGTGGTGAACACTGGCGACAACCTCAGCCACCCCAAAGCCGTGGACCCCCTTCTCAACGCGCTGGCACCGCTCATGGAGTTCCCGGGCGTGTTTGTCCCGGGTTCCAATGACTACTACGCGCCCAAGCTGAAGAACCCCGCCGCCTACCTGATGGGGCCCTCTAAGGCCGCACCCGACCGGGAGGAACTTGACTGGCCGCGACTGCGGTCCGGCTTCGGCATGGGTGGCTGGATCGATCTGACCAACCGGCACCAGTCGGTGGTCCTGAATGGCATGCGGTTCGATTTCTCCGGTGTGGATGATCCGCACCTTAACCGCGAACGCTATGCCGGCTGGCCGCGCGGCACCAGGGGCCAGAACGCCAAGGATCACCTGCGCGTCGCCGTCATCCACGCCCCCTACCAGCGGGTCCTGGATCACTTCACCGAGGACGGCGCGGACCTGCTCCTGGCCGGCCACACGCACGGCGGCCAGCTGTGCATTCCGGGGTACGGCGCCGTCGTCGCCAATTGCGACATTCCCACCTGGCGGGCCAAAGGGCTTAACGACTGGACCAGCAACGGAAGCACGACGCCGGTCAACGTCTCGGGCGGGATCGGCACCTCCCGCTTTGCACCGGTCCGCATCGCCTGCAAGCCCGAGGCCGTCCTGCTGACGCTCACCCCGCGCGTCTGACCGCTCGCGCTGTCAGCCGCCGGGCGAACTGTTGGTCCTCCGGTGACTGATCACCTGTGAAGGGTGCCATCCATGGCATAGGGTAGTTGCTACGGGAAACTACATCACAGTTGATTCACACAGCTGAGTTCAAGAAGCGGGCATGGCCAAGCAGAGTTCATTTTTTCGATCCGTCAGCCGTCTCTATCCGCATGTTAAGCCGGTCCTGCCGCGGCTGATTATGGGCCTGATGTCCGCACTCCTGGCCAGTGTGGTTGCCCTGACCATCCCGCAGGTACTGCGCGTGCTCATCAACGACTCCCTCCGGCCCGGGGCCACCGCCGGGGCCGTGTGGGGCTCGGCCGGCCTCATCCTGGCCCTGGGCGTCGCCGAAGCCGTACTGGTTGCCCTGCGCCGCACTTTCGTGATCAACCCGGCAACTACCGTGGAAACCCGGATGAGGGTCTCGCTTTACGGCCACCTGCAGGACCTCCCCGTCGCCTTCCATGACCGCTGGGGCTCCGGCCAGCTGCTCTCCCGCGCCATGACCGATCTCAACTTCATCCGGCGCTGGATGGCGTTCGGGGCCATCATGCTCGTGGTGACCACCCTGACCGTGGTGATCGGCGTCGTCGTCATGTTCACCATGAGCTGGCAGCTGGCCCTGATATTCCTGGCCGCCGCGGGACCCGTGATGGTCTATGGCTTCCGTTTCCGGGCCCGCTTCAGCAAGGTCACCCGGCGCAGCCAGGACCAGGCGGGCGACCTCGCCACCACCGTTGAGGAATCCGTCCACGGCATCCGTGTGCTGAAGGCCTTCGGCCGCAGCCGCGAGGCATTGGAGACCTTCAACGGCCAGGCCGAGGAACTGCGCCAGACGGAGATCGCCAAGGCCAGGCACCAGGCAGTCTTCAGCATGGTGGTGACGCTCCTGCCCGAGCTGGCGCTGGGCACAGGCCTGGTTACGGGCATTCTGCTCGCAGCCGGCGGCCAGCTCAGCATCGGCTCCCTCGTGGCCTTCTTCGCCACCGCCGCCGTCATCGCGGCGCCCGTGGAGTTCTCCGGCATGCTGCTGGCCATGGCGCTGACGGCGAAAACGGCGCTGGACCGGCACTTCGAGGTCATGGATGCCCAAAACACCATCACCAGTCCCGCGGAACCCCGCCGCCCGGCCGACGTCAAGGGCGCGCTGAGCTTCAACAACGTGACGTTCGCGTTCGACGACGCCCCGGACAAACCGGTCCTGAAGGACGTCCGGCTGGACATCTGTCCGGGCGAGACCATGGCCCTGGTGGGCATCACCGGCAGCGGCAAGAGTGCCCTGCTGCAGCTCGTACCCCGGCTCTATGACGTCACCGCGGGTTCCATCACACTCGACGGCGTGGACCTGCGGGCATTCAGCGTTGAAGAACTCCGCGCCCTCGTGGCCGTGGCCTTCGAGGACACCACCCTGTTCTCCAGCTCGGTGCGCGACAATGTGCTGCTCGGCGTCCGGGCCGGGGACGCCGACACCCGGGAGGAAATCCTCGCGGAGGCCCTGGACACGGCACAGGCGCACTTCGCCTATTCGCTGCCCGAGGGGCTGGACACCCTCATCGGCGAGGAGGGCCTCAGCCTCTCCGGCGGCCAGCGCCAGCGCCTCGCCCTGGCGCGGGCCATCGCGGCCCGGCCCTCCGTGCTGGTCCTTGACGATCCCCTTTCCGCACTGGACGTGAACACCGAAGAGCTCGTGGAAAACCGGCTGCGGGAGGTGCTGGCCGGCACCACCACGCTCATCGTCGCCCACCGCCCCTCCACTGTGGCGCTGGCCGACCGGGTGGCGCTGCTGGAGAACGGCCGCATCGCCGCCGTCGGAACCCATACCGAACTGCTGGCCGGGAACAGCCATTACCGGTACGTAATCGCTAGCCTGGAGACGGAGCCCCGCGATCTGGACTCCGAGCTGTCGGCCCTCGACGACACAGAGGAGGTCAGCCAATGAGCGCCGCAGCCTTCGGAACTGCCAACGAGGACAATGCCAACCTGAGCAGGAGCGACAGCAAAGCCGTACGACGCCGGTCGCTCGCCTTGCTGGGGTCACTGATCCGTCCCGTGCGGCTGAGGTTCTGGCTCACCATTACCACGGTGGTCCTGTCACAGGCAGCCCGGGCGGCCGGCCCGGCGCTTATCGCCTTCGGCATCGACCACGCGCTGCCATCCCTCCGCGCCGGCAACAACGTCCCGCTGATGCTGACCGGCGTCGCCTACCTGGCCACAGCACTGGCGGCGGCCGGGCTCACGGCCCTGTACGTGACGTCGACGGCGAGACTCAGCCAGGCCATGCTGCTGGACCTGCGGCTGTGGGTGTTCCGCCACACGCAGCGGCTCAGCCTCGAATTCCACGAAAGGTACACCTCGGGACGGATCATCGCCCGGCAGACCTCCGACCTTGAGGCGCTGCGCGAACTGCTGGACTCCGGAGTCAGCTCGCTCGCGTCGGGTGCGCTGTTCATGGTGTTCACCGCCGTCACCGTCTTCGCCCTCGACTGGCCCAGCGGACTGGTGGTGCTCGCGGCCGCCGTGCCCATGTTCTTCCTGGCCCGCTGGTACCAGAAGCATTCGCAGATAGCGTTCCGCCAGTCCAGGGTGGTCTCGGCCCGGCTCATCGTGCACTTCATCGAGACCATGACCGGCATCCGCGCGGTCAAGGCCTTCCGCAAGGAGCGCGAGAACGCCGGCCGCTACGGCGAACTCGCCGAGGACTACCGTCAGGCCACCGTCCGGTCCATCAACCTGAACGGCGTCTTCCAGCCCGGCCTCGTGCTGATCGGTAACGTCTGCGTTGCTGCTGTACTGCTGTTCGGCGGCTTCCGGGTACTGACCGGCGACCTGGCCGTGGGCGTGCTGCTGGCCCTCATGCTCTCCACGAAGCGCTTCTTCCAGCCCGTGGACCAGATGGCCATGTTCTACAACTCCTTCCAAAGCGCGCAGGCCGCGCTGGAGAAGGTCTCGGGGCTGCTTGAGGAGGTGCCCACGGTGCGCCCGCCGCGGAACGCGGTGGAACTCCGCGACGCACGGGGCGCCGTCGAATTCCGGGACGTCGAGTTCCGCTACGGCAACGGGCCGCTCATCATCCCCAAGCTGAACGTCAGCATTCCCGCCGGCCAGACCGTGGCGCTGGTGGGCCAGACGGGGGCCGGCAAGTCCACGCTGGCCAAGCTGATAGCGCGTTTCTATGACGTGTCCGCCGGTTCGGTGATGCTCGACGGCGTGGACGTCCGCCAGTTGGCCACCGCGGACCTGCGGCGGAACATCGTTATGGTCACCCAAGAGGCCTTCCTGTTCAGCGGCTCTGTGGCGGACAACATCGCCCTGGGCAGGCCGGACGCGCCGCGCGAGGAGATCGAGGCGGCCGCGAAGGCCGTGGGCGCGCACGAGTTCATCATGGAACTCCCCGAGGGGTACGACACCGACGTCAACAAACGCGGCGGCCGCGTCTCCGCGGGCCAGCGCCAGCTCATCAGCTTCGCGCGTGCCTTCCTCGCCCGGCCGGCGGTGCTGATCCTGGACGAGGCCACGTCCTCGCTCGACATCCCCTCCGAGCGGCTCGTGCAGAGCGGCCTCGCCGGGCTGCTGCGCGGAACGGACGGCACCGGACCGGCAGGTGACAGGTTGACCGGCGAGGGGCCGACTGCCGACGGGACGTCCCGGAGAACCGCCCGCACGGCACTGATCATCGCGCACCGGCTGTCCACGGTGGAGACGGCGGATAGGGTGCTCGTGGTCCACGACGGCCGGGTGGTGGAGGACGGAACCCCGGACGAGCTGATCGGCGGCAACGGCCGTTTCGCCCGGCTGCACAGCGCATGGAAGGACTCGCTGGTCTGAACCGGGGCCCCTCGCGACCTTCGATTTCGCATGTAGCCCCGGTATCGGATATCCTTGTTTAGTTGCTTTCGCAGCAACGGATCGGGATGTAGCGCAGCTTGGTAGCGCGCTTCGTTCGGGACGAAGAGGTCGCAGGTTCAAATCCTGTCATCCCGACCAAAAGGAAAGAGGGTCTCCCCCACGGGAGGCCCTCTTCCTGTTTCTTCAGCTACTGCGGGTTACTTCAGCTACTGCCCAGGCGCCCAACTAGGTAGCAGCACAGGGCCTTCTCAGCGCTGGGAACCCCCACAAGTGCTACCTAGGTGGGTCCGTCCGGGCTCAGTTTCCGCCGAGGCTCTGGTTGTGGATGTTCTGGGTCGCCTGCCCGTCGCCGAGGAGGGGCATCCGGGGCCTGCGGGATCCGTCGTCGGCCAGGTAGTCGCCCCGGCTGTCGTAGCTTTGGACCTGGTGCAGGTAGCCGTGGCGCAGACGGAGGCCGACGGCGAAAAGCACCACCGACTCCAGCAGCGCCGCAATGCCGATCATCCCCCAGACGAAAGTCCCGGCGTCGGCCGTTCCCCTGAACACCTCAACGATTGCGGCGCCGGCAGCGGCTGCCACGATCAGAGACGTGCCGGCAATGGTCCACAGGAAAAAGGCCCGCTGCAGGCCGTCGGTCACTCTCCGTGTCATGGTCCCCACTCCTTGGTTACGGCTGCTGTTTCCGGGAAGAAAAAACGGCCCCGGAACATGTTCCGGGACCGTTCTCCTCATGAAAGCTGTTTACATGGGATCAGGCCAGTTGCCAATGGTGGTCTTGGACACCATGGGATCGGGCCAATTGCCGATAGTGGTCTTGTTCACGTCCTTGACGCGCATCGGATCCGGCCAGTTGCCAATGGCAACCGAGGTGCCCGCGTTGTCCGCGATCGAGCCTGCAGACAGAACGGCGGGAGCCGCAGCAGAAAATGCGAGGGCCCCCGCCAAAACGGCGCCGGCTGCTATCTTCTTCAACATGTGAGAGTTCCTCAATACGAGTCGGATTTACCAAATCAGCACAGTCCTTGTTGACATACATTGTAAAATGTTTTCCACAGAGGGTGTCAAGCATTCTGTACAAAGGCTGTCCGGAATAGGAGGAACCCCAGTGGGTAACGGATTCGGGGAGAAGCTCCGCGCTGAGCGGCTGGAGCGCGGACTGACTCAGGCCGAACTGGGCAAAGATTTGTACTCTCCCAGCTACATCTCCTTGCTGGAGACAGGCCGGCGGGAACCCACAGCCGACGTCATTGAAGAGCTCGCCCGACGGCTCGAGCTCGCCCCCAAGGCGCTGGAAGCGTGGAGCCAGCCCATCTCGGTCAGCGACGCCGAATACGTGCTGGCCGGACTCTACGCCCGGCAGGCCTGGGACCTGCGCGACTACGCTCTCGCCGCCGAGCATGCCGCCAACGCGGCCCGAATTGCCCTGGACGGCAAGAACACCAGCGCCTGGTGGAACATGACCTACATGCAGGCCGAATGCCTCATGAAGCAGGGCCAGCTCAAGGAATGCCAGAAAATCATGGAGCACCTGTCCGAGCACCCCATGGCCACCGAATCGGCCGGCCTCGGTGTCCGGGCGCGCCAGATGCTCGCCGCCCTGTGCCACGGACAGGGCCAGCTGAGCACCGCCGTCGAACACGCCGAGAAGGCAGTGGAACTGTGCGCGCAGCTGCCCAAGGGATCAACACTGATCATCGGAGCGCTCCGTGCCCTGATCGGTGCCCTGGCCGAGAGCGGCCGGCTGGACGAGGCCTGGAAGTACTGCCAGGACATGAATGAGCAGATGGACGAGCATTCGATGTCCCAGCTCGCCGGCGAGGTGGCCTGGGTGATCGGGAACGTCGCGTTCATGCGGCACGACTACCCGGAAGGCATCAAGCACCACGAGCGGGCGGCCAAGCTGCTCTCCCCCGCCAACGACATCGAGCTCTGGGCCCGCTTCAACAAGGCGTCGGCCGCCGTCCGCCTGTCCTCCGGAATCGTCGAGCCGGAGACCCTGTCCGCCATCGAACGCGCCGAGCTCGCGCTGTCCATCGTCGGCGGCAACAAGACGGACCAGCTGGAGGTCGCGTTCATCCGCGCCCGCTGGCTCTACCTCACCGGCGACATTGTGGCCGCGGTGCAGAAGCTCCGCGATATCCACGCCGAACGCGCCGACCTGGCCCGGCACACCGCCGGCGAAGTCTCGCTGCTGCTCGGCAAGTCGCTGAAGGCCGCGGGCGAAGCTGATGAGGCACTGGTGCACCTGGAGGAGGCGCAGAAGGAGTTCAGCGCCGCCGGTGCCCAGGACCGCGTCCAGCAGGCCCTGGACGCCGTGCTGGAGATCCGGCTCGCCCAGCGCCGCGCCGCGGCCGCAGAGGCCAGCTAGCAGCCGCAACGCAAAGACGTCAGGCGCCCCCGGGACTCTTCCCGGGGGCGCCTGACGTCTGTTGAAAACCTAGCTGAACGTGCGGCCGGTCAGCTTCTCGTAGGCCTCGACGTAGCGGGCGCGGGTGCGCTCCACGATGTCCGCGGGCAGGGCCGGCGGCGGCGTGTCCGAGGCCTTGTCCCAGCCCGATTCGGCGGACGTCAGCCAGTCCCGGACAAACTGCTTGTCGTAGGAGGGCTGCGCCTTGCCGGGCTCGTAGGTGGCCGCGTCCCAGAACCGGGACGAATCCGGGGTGAGGACCTCGTCGCCCAGCGTAATGGCACCGTTCACGACGTCGTAGCCGAACTCCACCTTGGTGTCGGCCAGGATAATGCCGCGTTCACGGGCGATCTCCTCGGCCTTGGTGTAGATGCTCAGGGTCAGCTCGCTCAGGCGCGCGGCGATGTCGTCGCCCACGATGGACACGACGGCGTCGTAGGTGATGTTTTCGTCGTGCTCGCCCACCTCGGCCTTTGCCGACGGGGTGAAGATGGCGTGCTCCAGGCGGGAGCCGTCCACCAGGCCTTCCGGAAGCGGAATCTCGCAGACCGTGCCGGACTGCCGGTACTCCACGAGGCCGGAGCCGGTGAGGTAGCCGCGGGCGATGCACTCCACCGGGAACATTTCCAGCTTCTTACAGATCATCGCCCTGCCCTCGACCGCGGCCGGCACGCCGTCCTCCACGGTGGATGCCAGGACGTGGTGCTCAACGTCCAGCTGGTCGAACCACCAAGAGGCTCAGCTGGGTGAGGATCCGTCCTTTGTCCGGGATCTCGCTGCTGAGCACGTGGTCGTAGGCGCTGATGCGGTCGCTCGCCACCACCAGCACGCATTCCTGCCCGAACTGTTCGTTGATGGCGTCGCTGGCCGGGACGTAGAGGTCGCGGACTTTGCCGGAGTAGACGTGCTTCCAGCCGGGCAGCTCGATGTGCGGGGTGTCCAGGCCGCGGGGGCCTTCCTGTTCAGCCACTGTCACGCCTTCTCTTCCGATGCGGAGCCGGCCTGGGCAGCCGACGGGGCCGCGACGGCGGCCGACACCTTGATCTCACCGCGGGCTGCCTTGCCTGCGATGTCCGTGCGGAACTGGGCGCCTTCCAGCTGAACCAGCTCCACGCCGTCGTACGCCCTTTCCCGGGCCTCCACGAGGTCGGATCCCAGGGCCACCACGGCCAGAACGCGACCGCCGGCCGAGACCACCTTGCCTTCGTCGTCGAGCTTGGTTCCGGCGTGGATCACGTGGACGCCGTCCAGCTCGTCCACCTTCTTGAGCCCGCGGATGCGGTCGCCCGTGCGCGGGGTGTCCGGGTAGTTTTCGGAGGCAACGACGACGGCGACTGCCGTGTCCTTGGACCAGCGCAGCTCTTCTGCCTGGTCCAGTTCGCCCTTGGCAGCTGACAGGAGCAGGGAACCGAGCGGCGTCTTGAGCCGTGCGAGCACAGCCTGGGTTTCGGGGTCGCCGAAGCGGACGTTGAATTCGATGACGCGCGTGCCGCGCTTGGTCAGCGCCAGGCCGACGAACAGCACGCCGACGAACGGGGTGCCGCGGCGGGCCATCTCGTCCACGGTGGGCTGGGCGATCCGGTCGATGACCTCCTGGACCAGGCCTTCAGGGGCCCAGTCGAGCGGGGTGTACGCGCCCATGCCGCCGGTGTTGGGGCCTTCGTCGTTGTCGTAGATGCGCTTGAAGTCCTGCGCCGGGGACAGGGCCACGGTGTTGCGGCCGTCGCACAGGACGAACACGGAGACCTCGGGGCCGTCCAGGAACTCCTCGATGACGACGGTTCCGCCGGCGTCGAAGCAGCTCTGGGCGTGGGCCAGGGCATCGTTCCGGTCATTGGTGACCACCACGCCCTTGCCGGCGGCCAGGCCGTCGTCCTTGACGACGTAGGGGGCCCCGAAGGTGTCCAGCGCCGCGGCTGCCTCGTCCGAGTTGGCAGCGACCAGCGCCATGGCGGTGGGAACGCCGGCTTCGGCCATGACCTGCTTCGCGAAAGCCTTGGAGGCCTCCAGCTGGGCGGCCGCCTTGCTGGGGCCGAACACCGGGATGCCGGCGTCGCGCACGGCGTCGGAAACACCGGCGGCGAGGGGGGCTTCGGGACCAACGACCACGAGGTCGACGTCGAGCCGGGTGGCGAGCGCCGCCACTGCGTCCGGATCGTTCCCGTTGATGGCGTGCGTGGGGACGAGCTTGCTGATGCCGGCGTTGCCCGGAGCCGCGTGGACTTCGGAGACGTTGGGGTCGGCAAGGAGGGAGCGGACAATGGCGTGTTCGCGGCCACCGGGGCCAATGACGAGTACCTTCACAGTCTCCAAGGGTACTTTGTGGACCGTGCTGGCTCCTAAGCTGAGGCCCGGCCCTCAGTTGGCCGGCGGACAATCCGGGCGGCCCGCCGCTACGAATCAATGTCATGAAGAAGCTCATGAGGTTGCTCAGGGGACCAGCCGCACTGGCGGCCCTCGCCGGGGTGGCCGCCGCCGCCGTCGTTCTTTCCGTAGCGGAACTGTTGGGGGCGTTCTTTACGGCCCGCGCCACCCCCCTGGTCGCCCTCGGTTCGACGTTCATCGACTTCACGCCGCCACGGCTGAAGGACTTCGCGATTGCGACGTTCGGTACCAATGACAAGGCCGCGCTTTTCGCCGGGATGGGCCTGACGATTTTCGTGCTGGCGTGCTTGCTGGGTGTGGTGGCGTACCGGAGATGGGCGCTGGGCGCCGCCGGAGTGCTGTTCATGGGCGCGGTGATCGTGGCCGGCGTGGTGACCCGCGCGGGCGTCAGGCCGCTGGACGCCGTGCCCTCGCTGGTGGGAACCGTGGCGGGGCTGGTTGTGCTGCGGCTGCTGGTCTCGCGGCTGTGGCGGCTCCGGGCCTTTCCCGCTTCGCCGGCCGACGTCGCGGCCAAGGCGCCGGAGCGCCCGGCCGCCTCCCGGCGCGCCTTCTTCGCAGCAACAGGTATCACGGCGGCCGCTGCGGGCCTCGCCGCCGTCGGGGGCCGGCTGCTGAGCGCCGCGCGCAGCAATGTGGCGCAGGCCCGGGAGTCCCTCCGGCTGCCGGCGCCCGCCCGGCCCGCAGCCGCCGTGCCTGCCGGGGTCCAGTCGACAACACCCGGCGTGACGCCGTGGCTGACACCCGGCAGGGACTTCTACCGGATCGACACCGCCCTCAGCCTTCCGGAGATCAAGGCGGAGGAGTGGGAACTGCGCGTGCACGGGCTCGTGGAGGAGGAGGTCCGGCTCACCTTCCAGGACCTGCTCGACGCCGACCTGATCGAGTCCCATGTAACCCTCACCTGCGTTTCCAATCCGGTGGGCGGCAACCTCGCCGGCAACGCCAGATGGCTGGGACTCCCCCTCCGCGAGGTTCTCAGGCGGGCCAGGCCCACCGCCGGGGCGGACATGGTCCTCTCCACCTCCATCGACGGATTCAGCGCCTCCACGCCACTGGAGGTCCTGCAGGATGGCCGCGACGCCATGCTCGCCATCGGCATGAACGGCGAACCGCTGCCGCTGGAACACGGCTACCCCGTGCGTATGGTGGTGCCGGGGCTGTACGGCTTCGTGTCCGCCACGAAGTGGGTGGTGGATCTGGAGGTGACCCGCTTCGCCGACAGCAAGGCCTACTGGACCCAACGCGGCTGGTCGGAACGCGGCCCCATCAAGACGATGGCCCGGGTGGAGGTGCCCAAATCCTTCGCGGTGGTGCCGGCCGGGCGGGTGGCCGTCGGCGGTACGGCGTGGGCGCAGACCCGGGGCATCACCAAGGTCGAGGTGCAGATCGACGGCGGCGACTGGGCTGAGGCCGTGCTCTCGGACGAGGCGTCCGTGGACACGTGGCGGCAATGGTCCTTCGACTGGGATGCCAAGCCGGGCTCGCACTACATCAGGGTGCGCGCCACGGACGGGACCCGCGAGGTGCAGACGGAGAAGCGCGCCGACCCCGTGCCTGACGGCGCTTCCGGCTGGCAGTCGGTCATGGTCACGGTTGAGTAGCCGGTTCCGCGGCGCATCGGCCGCGCGTTCTATCCGGCCAGCCGCCCCGGACGGCTCCCGGGGAAAGCCCCTGCCGCACCATAGACTGGGCCCATGGCCCTAAATTCGCACGCCACGTTCACTGTGGATTCCGCCGTCGAACTCGCCGTGGTTGAACGAAGCGGATTCGTGGAGTCCCGCCATATCGGGGCAGCCGTGGTGCTCGCCGCTGACGGCCACGTGGTCACCCAGCTCGGCGACATCTCCACCCCCATCCTGGCCCGGTCCACGCTCAAGCCCCTGCAGGCGCTGGCTGCGATGCAGTCCGGCGTTCCCCTGCGCGGCGCCCAGGTGGCACTCGCCTGCGCCAGCCACACCGGATCGCTCGACCACATGGACGTCGTCGAGGGCATGCTCAAGGCCGCGGGCGTCAAGGAGGACCAGCTGCAGTGCCCCGCCGCGTGGCCGCAGGACGAGACGGCCCGGACCTGGCTGACCCGGTCTGAGCGGGGTAAGTCCCGGCTGGCGTTCAACTGCTCGGGGAAGCACGCGGCCTTCCTGTGGGCCTGCACCGAGAACGGCTGGGACACGCACAGCTACCTGGAACCCAACCACCCGCTGCAGCAGCGCATCCGCACCGTGATCGAGGAGTACTCCGGCGAGCAGATCGCTCACCTGGGCATCGACGGTTGCGGCGCACCGGTAGCGGCCATCTCACTGACCGGGCTGGCCCGCGCCTACTCCCTGCTCGCCAAAGCCCCCTCCGACAAGACCTCCAACGCCCGCGCCGCCACGATCGCAACGTCCATGCTGGACTACCCGTGGGCGGTCCAGGGCAGGGGCGAGGCCAATACGATCGTCATGGAGGAGCTGGACGTCATCGCCAAGATCGGCGCTGAGGGGATCCTGGTCATGGCCACGTCCCAGGGGGTTTCCGTGGCCCTCAAGGTGCTCGACGGCAACCTGCGGGCCACCTCGCTGGTGGGGCTGACCCTGCTGGCGGCCTGCGGAGCCGTCGACATCCCGGGGGTGTCCAGCGTGCTCGAGAAGGTGGTGGAGCCGGTCCTCGGCGGCGGCCGCCCGGTGGGCAAGATCCGCCTGGGCCATGCCGTCTCGGCCCTGCTGGACTAACGTACTTTTAGCTTTTCAAGGAGGCACCGGTGGCAGTTGCGCGCCGCAGAATCGACCCGGCCGACGGCCAAGCGGCACTGAGCCAATGGGCGGCAGGTGCCGTCCCGCCGTCGGACGCTGCTCCGGACGCTGTTCCGGCCGCACCCGCGGTTCCCCGCTCGGTGATCGCGACGGCGGTCCGGTACTCCCTCGAGGAAGTCACCGCCCGGGCGCCGGGCAATTCGGTGGAGGTGCGGGTGCCGCCGTTCGGCGTCACCCAGTGTGTGGAGGGCCCGCGGCACACCCGCGGCACTCCCCCGAACGTCATTGAGTGCGACGCCGCCACCTGGCTGGCGATGGTGACCGGCCGGCTTAGCTGGGCGGACGCCGTCAGCGCCGGACGCGTGGCGGCTTCGGGCCTGCGCGCCGACCTCTCAGCCCTCCTCCCCCTCTGAGCTCCGCTTCCCCACTCCCGCACGAAAGGCAGGACCCCGCCCAAGTCTGAACTGCTCAGCCTTGGACGGGATCCTGCCTTCTGCCCTCTGGAGTTTTTGTACAGATATCGCGACCTCAAGGGTCCTTAGCGGCCAGTATCTGTACAAAAACTCCGTACGCTATTCGTGGTTGATGGCTGCCGACGGCCTGCTCATCTGGAACTCCGGCATCTCATCGGGGCTCGGGCCGCCGCGGAACTTGGGCGAAGCCTGCCCGCCCCCGCTGATCCGTTCCAGTTCCTGCTCCTGGAAATCCTCCTCGACACCGAGCATGACGGCGGAATCGTGGTTGGTGATCTCGCCGCGGAACGCCCGGAGCATGACGCTGCGGTCGAACTGGCCCTCCCACTTGGAGACCACGAAGGTCGCCACGCAGTTGCCCAGCAGGTTGACCACCACGCGCATGGAGTCCATCAGCCGGTCGGCCCCGAGGAGCAGCGCGACGCCGGCTACCGGGAAGATTCCGAGCGCAGCCGCCGTGGCGGACAGTGCCAGGAAGGACGAGCCGGGAACGCCGGCCATACCCTTCGAGGTCAGCAGCAGGACGCCGAGGGCCGCGAGCTGCTGGCCGAGGTCCAGGTGGTGGCCGAAGGCCTGGGCCAGGAACAGCAGGGAGATGGACAGGTAGATCGCCGCACCGTCGAGGTTGAACGAGTACCCGGTGGGCACCACCAGGCCGGTGGTGGCCCGGGAGCATCCGGCATTCGTCAGCTTGGTCATGATGCGCGGCATCACGGCTTCCGTGGACGCAGTGCCCAGGGCCAGCAGGAATTCCTCGCGGGTGTACTTGAGGAACTGCCACAGCGGAACCCGGGCGAAGCTCCAGGCCACAACGAACAGGAGCCCGATGAACACCACCGCGGCGCCGTAGCAGGCGGCGATCAGCATCGCGTAGGTGCCCAGGGTGTCTAGCCCGTACTGGCCGATGATGAAGGCCATCGCGCCGAAGGCACCGATCGGGGCCACCTTCATGATCCAGGACATGATCTTGAAGATGAGTTCGAGGACCGTCTCCATGAGGCTGATGACCGGCATGCAGCGCTCCCGGCCGATGACCACAATTGCGGCGCCGAAGAAGACCGAGAAGAAGAGGACCTGCAGCAGGCTGTTGCTGGCGAAGGCGCCGATGACGCTGGTGGGGATGACGTCCAGGATGAAGGCCGCTGCGTCCTTCGGCACGGCATGGCCGGTCTTGGCGTCGAGTGCCTCCTGGGACAGGGTGCTCGGGTCGATATTGAGGCCCGCTCCGGGCTGGACAACGTTGCCGACGATCAGGCCGAAAACCAGGGCGAAGAGTGTGGCCGCTGTGAAGTAGAGAAGAGCCTTGACTCCTACCCTTCCGACCGCCTTGACGTCGCCAACGGCCGAAATTCCCGTGACGATCACGAGGAAGATCAGCGGCGCGATGATCATTTTGATGAGCTGGATGAAGCCGTCACCGAGCGGCCTCAGCTGGGAGCCAAGGTCCGGCCAGAAATGCCCTATGAGAACACCTGCCACGACGGCGATCAGAATTTGGAAGAAGAGCGACCTATACAGGGGCTTCTTCTTCGACGGCACCGAACTCGCCTTCAGCGCCGTGGAATCTGGGATCTTCATTGATCTGTACCTATCAATTGGGAACTGCCCCGGATCGGGGTCTGCTTCCAACGTAACCCCGGTCACACAATTCCGCAAGAGGAAATTCAGTTTTCACGATGCGGAACTATGCAGGCGGTCACAATTGAGTTTTTGTCCGCTTGTTGGGACTTGAGGCCCTTTGCGGAGCGCCCGCCTCACCTGGGAAACCACCGGCCAGCGGCACCCTGGCGACCTTCGGCGGCCCGACGCGCCTGGCGTGCTCGCTGACGATGGCGTCCCCGGCCACCACAAGGTCGTTGATGGGCAGGACGGACCGTCCGGGCTCCCGTAAATGCGGTCCGCTTTTCTTGCCCCATCGCACGGGTTCGACGATGTCCGGATCAAGTGCGGCGTGCGAGCGGACGAGTGCGGCAGGGCCGGGCCCGCACGATTTGGGCACCCGGACGCCCCTGCGCTCGGAAGGAGGAAGGATGGAGCGAAGGAGGTCAGCCGCGGCCTATGAAGGGCATTCCCGCGGCCGTGATGACCACCGAGCCCACGCTGGCCGAGGGCGGCATCCCGGCCATCATCAGCACTGCACGGGCCGCGTCCTCCACCGGGAACATCGGTTCCACCTTGCGGCTTCCGTCGGCCTGCACCGCCCCCGAGCCAACTCCGATGGTGTCCATGATTTCCGTGGCCGTGTTGCCGATGTCGATCTGTCCGCAGGTGATCCCGAACTCCCGGCCGTCCAGCTCGATGCTCTTGGTCAGGCCCGTCATGGCGTGCTTGGTGACGGCGTAGGCCACGGTCCGCGGCCGGGGTGAGTGCGCGGAGATGGAGCCGTTGTTGATGATCCGGCCGCCCTGCGGCGACTGCGCCTTCATCGCCCGGACGGCAGCACCGGCGCACAGCACCGAGCCGGTCAGGTTCACGGCCACGGTGGCCTCCCAGTCCGCCAGGGTGATCTCATCCACCGATGCCGCCGGGCCGAAGACGCCGGCGTTGTTGAACAGGACGTCCACCCGGCCCCAGCGCCGGAGGACTGAAGCGAAAAGGTGTTCGACGTCGTCGGGCACGGTGACATCGCACGGCACCGCAAGCGCGTCCGGATGCCCGTCCGCTGTTTCCAGGAGCTGCTGCTCACGGCGGCCCGCCAGGGCCACCCGGTAACCGTCCGCCAGCATTTGCCGGGCAACCGCGCGCCCGATGCCCGAACCGGCGCCGGTGACGACGGCGACCCGTTCCGTGGTGGGTGGAACGGTCATGCTGCTTCTCCTGGAGTTGTTGGAACCTGGGCGGCTGTTGGAATCTTAAGCGGTGGCGGGAACGTCGTTCGTCGCCAGCGGCCAGCCTATGACGGTCTTGGGCCGCGGCGTGGCGTACGTCCGCACCTTGGACGTGGAGAGCTGCATCCGGACCAGGGACTCCGCGATGGTCACGGCGGACGCAACGCCGTCGACGACGGGCACTCCGGCCCGCTGCCGGATCTGTTCGTCCAGGCCCGCCATGCCGCCGCAGCCCAGCACGATCACCTCGGCCTTGTCCTCCCGGACGGCGAGCAGCGCCTGGCTGATGATGGCCTCGACCGCCCGTTCAGGTTCCTCCTCCAGCTCCAGCACGGCCATCCCACTGGCCCGCACCGAAGCACAGCGCGCATCGAGGCCGGCCAGCTTCAGCCGGTCCTCGATGAGCGGCACCGCGCGGTCCAGGGTGGTGACCACCGAGTATTTGTGGCCGAGGCACATGGCCGTGCTGGCCGCCGCCTCGGTGATGTCGACGACGGGCACGTCCAGCAGCTCCTGCAGCCCCTCGCGGCCGTGCTCGCCGTAGCCGGCCTGGATGACGGCGTCGAACGGTTCCGGGTAGTTCACCACGGCGTCCATGACGGCGATCGCGGCCAGATAACTCTCAAAGTTGCCTTCGCAGGAGTCGGCTCCGAAGCGCGGCGTGATCCCGACGATCTCGGTGCCTGCCGCCGCGATGCTGCGTGCCTGGGCGGCGATGGAATCGGTCATGGACTGGGTGGTGTTGACGTTCGCAACGAGTATGCGCATGGTTCCTCCTGGGGGTCTTGGTGGCTTTTAGTGGGTGCTGGCGACGGCGATCGCCTCGCCGTCGACGTCCTCAAAGTGCTGACGGCGGTCGGCGATCACGTAGTAGCTCAGTGCACCAACGCCGGCACCGAAGAACCAGGCAAACGGCGCCGCCGCTTCAAAGGCCGGGACGAACGCGACGAGGATGGCCAGGACGGCCGCAGGCACCAGCGCGATGATGGCCCGCGGATTGACGCCCCGCTTGTAGAAGTAGGCCCCGGCCGGGTCCTGGCTATAGAGCTCGGGGACGTTGACCTTTCCGCGGCGGATCAGCCAGTAGTCGGCCATGACCACGCCGAACAGGGGGCCAAGAAGGGCGCCCAGCCCGCCCAGGAAGTAGACGATGACAAGCGGGTTGTTATAGAGGTTCCACGGCAGGATGACCAGGCCGATGGTGCCGCTCACCCAGGCTGCCCGGCGGAAGTTGAGGCGCTTGGGGAAGAGGTTAGTGAGGGCATACACGGGGGCGACGAAGTTGGCCATGAGGTTGACCGCGATGGTCAGGATGAGGATCGCGAGGCAGGCCAGCACCAGGAACAAGGTGTTGGGAATGCTTTGGACGATGTCCGACGGCGTTTCGATGATGGTGCCGTTGATCTTGTACTGCCCGCCGGCCAGGACCACCACGATGGCGCCGAACAGGAGCATGTTGATCGGAATGCCCCAGAAGTTGCCGCGCACGATGGACTTCTTGGACACGGCGGAGCGGGTGAAGTCGCAGAAGTTCAGGACGAATGTTCCGTAGATGGAGACCCAGAGGGCACCGCCGGCGAAAATGGTTCGCCACATCTCGCCACCTTCGAGGCCCCGGATGCCCGTCCACTGGATGGAACCGCGCGCCTCGATGAAGACCCAGACAGCCAGCAGGACCATTGTCACCAGGATGACCGGACCGGCGAAGGCCTCGTACTTGCGGATCATCTCCATGCCAAAGCTGACAATGACAAGCTGCACGATCCACAGCCCCACGAAGGAGATCCAGCCCAGCGTGCTCAGGCCGAGGATGGAGTTGGTGTCCAGCTCGTGGAGGGACGGGACCATGGCCACCAGCATGACGCGGAGCACCACCGAGGCAAGGAACGTCTGGATGCCGAACCACGCCACCGCCACCGCGCCGCGCAGGAGGCTGGCGAGCTGGGCACCGCGGATGCCGAAACTGATGCGGCTCATGACGGGAAACGGAACGCCCGTTTTTTGCCCCATGAACCCGGAGAAGCTGAGCAACACGAAGAGGAGGGCCGCCCCGATGGCCAGGGCCATCAGGATTTGCCAGCCCCCGAGGCCCAGGGAAAAGAGTCCGACGGCGAACGCGTAGTTCCCGAGGCTGTGCACGTCGTTCGCCCACAGGGTGAAGATGCTGTATCCCGTCCAGCGGCGCCCTTGCCGCTTGGTGGGTGCGAGGTCAGTGTTGTAGAGGCTGGGGCTGATGTCGCGGGCGACAGCGGCGCTGGCCGCTTCGCACAGGGCATCGGCGGCCGTGGTCTGGTGAACGGGCTGGGCCGACGGCGCTGTCGGAATGGGAGCCGGTTCGACGCCGACTGGTGGAGTCGTGTGCATCTGGATCTCCAGTTTCTGGGATTTCCGCGGTGGTGAGCCCTCGATCGGGTGACCATTGGTCGGACGATCGCTGCTGTTATTCCACATCGCGAAATAAACTTGTTGAATAGTGAAATAAGGGTATGACCTGCATCACCCTCCGGTCAAGGCTGTCGATGGAAGGGCCGTGGTCACAATCCGCCGCTAGGTGCTGACGGACCGCGGTCCCACTGCGGGAACGGGGACACGTTTGACCGCGGTCCAGCCTGGCGGATAATCTCGAATAGCAAGAATGTTTTCTCACAATACGAAAACATAGCCCCAACATTCAAAGATGAAACGAGGCTGCCGTGGCTGCAGGAGAAGATACCTCCCATATCCTCAGCGGGTTGACTAACCAGCTGCCTGATCGTGATCCGGAAGAGACCGCCGAGTGGGTTGAGTCCCTGGATGCGCTGATCAGGGAACAGGGCACGGAGCGTGCCCAATACATCATGCGCAGTCTCCTGCAGCGTGCCGGCGCGCAGAGCGTCGGGGTTCCGATGGTGACCACCACGGATTATGTGAACACGATCCCGGTGGACCAGGAAGCGGAATTCCCGGGGAACGAGGAGTTCGAGCGCCGGTACCGGGCGTACATGCGCTGGAACGCGGCGGTGATGGTGCACCGGGCGCAGCGGCCCGAGATCGGGGTGGGCGGGCATATCTCGACCTACGCCGGTGCCGCGACGCTGTACGAGGTCGGGTTCAACCACTTCTTCCGCGGCAAGGACCACCCCGGCGGCGGGGACCAGGTGTTCTTCCAGGGCCACGCGTCCCCGGGCATGTACGCCCGGGCGTTCATGGAAGGCCGGCTCTCGGAGGAGGACCTGGACGGGTTCCGGCAGGAAAAGTCCAAGGAAGGCCACGCGCTGTCCTCCTACCCGCACCCGCGGCTGATGCCGCACTTCTGGGAGTTCCCGACCGTCTCGATGGGCATCGGCCCGATGAACGCGATCTACCAGGCCCAGTCCAACCGGTACCTGCACAACCGCGGCCTGAAAGACACCTCGGACCAGCAGGTCTGGGCGTTCCTGGGCGACGGCGAAATGGACGAGCCCGAGTCCCGCGGCCTGCTCCAGCTCGCCGCGAACGAGAACCTGGACAACCTGAACTTCGTGATCAACTGCAACCTCCAGCGCCTGGACGGCCCGGTGCGCGGCAACGGCAAGATCATGCAGGAACTCGAGGCGTTCTTCCGCGGCGCGGGCTGGAACGTGATCAAGGTCGTCTGGGGCCGGGAATGGGATGACCTGCTGACCCGCGACACGGACGGGTCGCTGGTGCAGATCATGAACGAAACCCCGGACGGGGACTACCAGACCTACAAGGCCGAATCCGGCGGGTTCGTCCGCGAACACTTCTTCGGGAAAACCCCGCAGACCAAGGACCTGGTCGCTGACCTGACCGATGACGAGATCTGGAACCTCAAGCGCGGCGGGCACGACTACCGCAAGGTCTACGCCGCGTACAAGGCCGCGACCGAATTCAAGGGCAAACCCACCGTGATCCTGGCCAAAACGGTCAAGGGCTACGGCCTGGGCCCGCACTTCGAAGGCCGCAACGCCACCCACCAGATGAAAAAACTCACCCTCGACGACCTGAAGGAATTCAGGGATTACTTGAGGATTCCCATTTCCGATGCCCGGCTCGAAGAGGATCCTTACCGGCCTCCGTATTTCCACCCCGGTCCGGACGCACCCGAGATCGCCTATCTCCTGGAGCGGCGGAGGGCATTGGGCGGGTCCGTACCCGAACGCCGTTCCGGCCAGGGGTCGGTGGAGATGCCGGACGCTAAGACGTTCGACGTCGCCAAGCGCGGTTCGGGCAAGCAGCACGCCGCCACCACCATGGCGTTCGTCCGCCTGCTCAAGGATCTCCTCCGCGACAAAAAGTTCGGGCACCGGATCGTTCCCATCGTGCCGGACGAATCGAGGACGTTCGGCATGGACGCGTTCTTCCCGACCGCGAAGATCTACAACCCCAAGGGCCAGAACTACCTGTCCGTGGACCGGGACCTGGTCCTGGCCTACAAGGAATCCGCGCAGGGACAGCTGATCCACCCCGGCATCAACGAAGCCGGCGCCGTGGCAGCCTTCACCGCCGCCGGCACCGCCTACGCCACCCACGGCGTGCCCCTGGTCCCGGTCTACGTGTTCTACTCCATGTTCGGCTTCCAGCGCACCGGCGACGCCTTCTGGGCCGCCGCCGACCAGATGACCCGCGGCTTCATCATCGGCGCCACCGCAGGACGGACCACCCTCACCGGCGAAGGCCTCCAGCACGCCGACGGACACTCCCCGCTGCTGGCCTCCACCAACCCCGCCGTGGTCACCTACGACCCCGCCTACGGCTACGAAATGGGCCACATCGTCCGCGACGGCCTCGAACGCATGTACGGGCACGACTCCGCAGACCGTAACCTCATGTACTACCTCACGGTCTACAACGAGCCCATCACCCAGCCCGCCGAACCGGAGAACCTCGACGTCGAAGGCGTCCTGAAGGGCATCTACAAACTCGCGGCCTCCACCACCGAAGGACCCAAGAGCCAGATCCTCGCCTCCGGCGTCTCCGTCCCCTGGGCCCTCGAAGCCCAGCGGATCCTCGCCGAAGACTGGGGCGTCTCCGCCGACGTCTGGTCCGTCACCTCCTGGAACGAACTGCGCCGCGACGGCCTCGCCGCCGAAGAGGAAGCCTTCCTCAACCCCGGCCAGGACGCCCGCGAACCGTTCGTCACCAGGCAGCTCGCCGGAGCCCAGGGCCCCGTCGTCGCCGTCTCGGACTACATGAAGGCCGTCCCGGACCAGATCCGGCAGTTCATCCCGAACGACTTCGCCACCCTCGGCGCCGACGGCTTCGGCTTCTCCGACACCCGCGCCGCCGCCCGCCGCTACTTCAAAAACGACACCCACTCCATCGTCGTCAAAACCCTGCAGCTGCTGGCGGCGAGGGGCGAGGTGCAGGAGGGCGCGCCGTCGTACGCCATGGACCGCTACAAACTCCTGGACGTCACGGCGGGAACAACGGGAGGAGCCGGCGGCGACTCCTGAGCCCGCCGAAAAGTTCGACCACCGGGCTGGCAACACATTAAAAAACGACGGCGGCCCTCACCTGATGGTGGGGGCCGCCGTCGGGCTTGATTAGTTCAGGGACGCCTGCGGTCGACGACGAAGCCAGTTGCTGCGCTCTCCCGGACTGCCGTGATCCCCGCGGCAACTGCCTTGATATTGGGAAAGCTGGGCGAAACCGCAACCACGGTTCCGTCGTCTGCCGTCAGCCTGAACCGGTACTGTCCCGCGCCCGCCGTCTCGATTACGAATGAACCTGCCATATACGCTCCTTCCGCCAGCTGCACCGTTGCAGCCGCCATTACGACCCCCAATTGCCAACACGACATATCCGACGTTAGCCGCCATTCACTGGACGAACCACCCCTACTACCGGGTAGCATTCCGCCGCATCCGGACCGGACGTCCGGTCCGGGCGCCGGGTCCGGCATGGCCTAGGGTGATTCCATGACCGCCTCCCCCCTTCCCCGGACCACGGGCGTGCTGCTGGCGGCGGGTGCCGGTACCCGTCTGGGCCGCGGCCCCAAGGCGCTGCTTCCGTTCCGCGGCCGCACCCTCGTGGAGGTCCTGGCGGACGTGCTGCTCGACGGCGGCTGCCGGGAGGTGGTGGTGGTGCTCGGCGCGGGCGCCGCGGACGTCCGCGCGCGGACCGACCTGGCCCGGCACACCGTGGTGGAGAACCCGGAGTGGACCGGCGGAATGGGAAGTTCGTTCCAGGCGGGACTGGACCGTGCACCCCCGGAAGACCATGTGCTGGTGGCGCTCGTGGACCAGCCCGGGCTGACAGCGGAAACCGTCGCCCGGCTGTTGCGGGCACACCGGCCGGGCCGGGTGACGGCCGCAGCCTACGCCGATGCTTCCGGCAAGCTCCGGCGCGGCCACCCGCTGCTGCTCGACGCCACCCTGCGCGCGAAAGCTGTGGCGTCGGCGGCCGGAGACGCCGGTGCCCGGTTCTTCCTGCAGGCCCACCCGGAACTGATCGACCTGGTGGACTGCACGCCGCCACCCGGTTCAGGCCAGTCCGGCGGCGAAGACCTCGACACCCCGGACCAACTGCACCTGCTCGGCTAGGTCAGCGGCGGGCGAGGGCTGCGCGGCCGGCAGTTACTGAACCATCCCCGCCGCAAGAAGTTCGTGCAGTCCCTGCTTGAAGCGGGCCCTCCCGCCGTGGGCCGGATGCCTGACTTTAGGCACATCCAGGCCACTGCGGCGGAGGCTGGTGTGTGCAACGTTCCCCACGGCCACCACGGTTTCGATGGGAAAGATCCCCGTCAGGGCCTGCCAGAACGGGGTGCCCAGCGCCGCTTCCGCGGGTGTGGGCGTGCGGTTGGACAGCGGCCGTCCCGGCAGGTGCGTATGCCAAGGGCATGCGCTCCAGAGCAAAGGGAGGAAGCCGAGCTCGGCCAGGACATCCCACATCACCGTGGCCGTCGGCTCGGCGGCGACGCCGGCCGCCTCCGGCGGCAGCACGTACCCTTTCCCGGAACCGAACAGTCCGAAGGGATTGGCCGGCCCCTGGAACATGGTGCGGTTGGTGAACGGGACCCCCGTGATCCGCATGCCCCGGAAGCCCGGCGCCTCCCCCACCAGCAGCACCTTCGGGGCCCGGTCCAGCATGTCGCTGAGATAGGCCAGCAGGTTTTGCCGGCGCAGGGCATTGGCGGGAATCGAGTGGTCGAAGAAGTTGGTGCAGGCCGGGCCGGTTTCGACGGCGGCCAGCCGGTCAATGAAGTCTTCGATCGGCAATGGGGTCATGCTTTACCAGCGGGGGTGGACAGCCCCGCGGAAGTAGTGGTCATAGATCCAGCGCACGCCTTCGTCGAACTCCGGGCCGAGTACTGTGGCGGCCGCGGCGGCGTTGGCCCTGGCCTGCTCCACGGAACGGGCACCGGGAATGACGGACGTGACGCCGTCCTGCGCGGCGACCCACGCGATCGCAGCCTGCGCGGTACCGGCGCCCTCCGGTACCAGCTGTTCGAACTCGGCCACGGCTTTGAGCCCCAGCTCGTAGTCCACCCCGGAGAAGGTCTCTCCGACGTCGAAGGCGTTCCCGGCGCGGTTGTAGTTGCGGTGGTCGTCCTGCGCAAACGTGGTTTCCTTGGTGTACTTCCCGGACAGCAGGCCGGAGGCGAGCGGAACCCGGGCAATGATGCCCACGCCCGCGGCCTTCGCGGCGGGGAGCACCTCCTCCAGCGGCTTGAGCCGGAAGGCGTTCAGGATGATCTGCACGGACGCCGTGCCCTCGTGCCGCAGGGCTTCGAGGGCTTCGTCGGTCCGCTCCACGCTGACGCCGTAGTTCCGAACGGCACCCTCGGCAACGAGGGTGTCCAGGGCGTCGTAGACCTCGGCACGGCTGTATACAGCGGTGGGCGGGCAGTGCAGCTGGACCAGGTCCAGAACATCGGTGCGCAGGTTGCGGCGCGACCGGTCCACCCATTCGCGGAAGTTTGCGAGGTTGTAGTTTTCCGGACGCTGCTCCAGCCGGCGGCCCATCTTCGTGGCCACCGTGATGCCCAAGCTGGGGTTGTCGGCGAGGAACGCTCCAATGGCCTGCTCGCTGCGGCCGTCCCCGTAGACGTCCGCCGTGTCGAAGAAGGTCACGCCGGCCTCCGCCGAGGCCGCGAGAATGGCCTGCGCCTGCGCCGGGTCAACGTTGCCCCAGTCCGCGCCGAGCTGCCAAGTCCCCAGTCCAACGACTGAAACGTTCCGTCCGGTCTTGCCTAAGATGCGCTGTTCCATCCCCCGACTATATGTTGCCGACGCCGCGCGGGGTCACTTCGCGCCCTCCCTTGCGGTTCATGGGGCGCAAAGTGACTCCGCGTTGCCTGGACCTGCGGGAACGCCGTCTGCGGGAACTCCGCCTGCGGGAACGCCGTCGGGAACGAGTCCCGCCGCCTTCAGCCCCAGGTAGATCTTGTCCCGGGCGATCGGCAGCTCGGCGAACCGGACGCCGGTGGCATTCCGGATGGCGTTGGCGAGCGCCGGCGCCACGGGGTTGAAGGGGCTTTCGCTCATGGACTTGGCCCCGAGCGGTCCCATCGCATCGTTGGTGTCGGCGAAGTACACCTCGCTGCGCGGAACGTCGGCGAAGGACGGGATGTGGTACTGCCGGAGGATGTCCGTGGTGACCCTACCGGCGTCGTCCACCCGGACTTCCTCGTAGAGGGCGGCGCCCAGGGCCTGGGCGATGCCGCCCTCGATTTGACCGCGGCACTGCCGCGGGTTCACCACGACGCCGGCGTCCGCCGCCTGCACGCTCTGCAGGATCCGCAGCTCACCGGTCCCG
This sequence comes from Arthrobacter globiformis, assembly GCF_030817195.1. NCBI lineage: Bacteria > Bacillati > Actinomycetota > Actinomycetes > Micrococcales > Micrococcaceae > Arthrobacter > Arthrobacter globiformis. The sequence continues at coordinate 4,705,475 of NZ_JAUSYZ010000001.1, forward strand.
GTGTTCACGGCCACGCGGAAACCGTGGACGTTGAAGGCCACCGAGCGCGGTGTGCCGCCCCAGCGCCCCTCGGCCTCGAGTTCGACGCCGGCCTGCCGGGCGGCGTCGAACAGTTCAGTAAGCGGCACCCGGGTTCCCTCGCAGACGACGGCGTCGCCGTCGAGCACGCATCCGGAGGCCTGGATCTGCCGGACGCCGGCGGCGAACGCCCGGATCCGGACGGCCAGTTCCTCGGCGGCGGCAAGTGTGGCCTTGCCGGCCACGACCGTGCCGGCCGAGCCGAAGGCGCCGGTGTCATGCTCGATCAGGTCCGTGTCGGACTGCCGGACGGCGACCCGCGCGGCCACGGTGGACAGCGCCGTCGCCGCCAGCTGTGCGTGCACGGTGGTAGTGCCGTTGCCGAATTCCGCGGTTCCGACGTCGGCGGCGTACGTTCCGTCGGCCAGGAGCCGGAGCTTCGAGTGGGCGAAGTGGCCCCGCGGCGGAACGGTGTCGATCATGGACAGGGCGGTACCCTCCCCTGTGACCCAGTCCGGGCCAAGGTCGTCAAGGCCGGCGGACCGGTAGCGTTCGCGGCCGCGTTCCAGCGCGTCCTGCACCAGGCGCGTGCACTGGTCCAGCCCGTAGCTGCCGTAGTGGACGTCCTCTTCGGGTTCGGAATGGGTGGAGAGCATGTCGTCGCCCTCGCGGACCATGTTGCGGCTGCGGAACTCCAGCGGGTCCATGCCAATGCCCGCGGCCAGTTCGTCGATGGCCGATTCGATGGCAAAGATCATCTGGCTGAGCCCGTAACCGCGGAAGGCGCCGGACGGCACGGTGTTCGTGTAGACGGCCTGCGCGTCGACCTTCTTGTTGGCGCATTTGTAGACGGCCAGGGATTCGCTGCAGCCATGGAACATGACCCCGGGGGCGTGGTTGCCATAGGCGCCCGTGTTCGTGAGGACGTCCAGCTGCAGCGCCGTGAGCCGGCCGTCGCTGCTGGCGCCCGCCTTGAGTTTGATGGTGAACGGGTGCCGCGTGGTGCTGGCGGTGAACTGCTCGGTCCGGGTGAACTCCAGCTGCACGGGGCGCCGCAGTTTCATGGCCGCGAGCGCGGCGATGTCCTCCGTCAGCACCTCCTGTTTGCCGCCGAAACCGCCGCCAACCCGGCCCGCCACCACGTGGACCTGGTCCTCCGGCAGCCCGAACACGCGGCAGAGCGTGCGGCGCACCAGGAACGGAACCTGGCTGGACGTGCGCACCTGCAGCCTGCCGTCGTCGTCCACCGAGGCGATGGCGGCATGGGTTTCCAGCGCGACGTGCTGGACCCGCTGGGTGCGGTAGGTCTGCTCATGGATGAAGTCGGCGGCCGCGAAGCCGTCGCTGACGCTGCCAAGCTCGGAGTGCAGCTCGGCCACGATGTTCCGCCCCGGCTGGGCGATCCGCGCCGCGCCGGCGTCCTTGTCCCCGTGCAGGGCGGGCGCGCCGGGCCGGATGGCGTCCTGCGGGGTGAACACCGCGGGCAGTTCCTCATACTCGACGCGGACAGCGCGAACGCCGGCTTCCGCGGCCCCCACCGATTCCGCGACGACGGCGGCCACCCGCTGCCCGCGGAACCTCACCACGGTGTCCAGCAGCCGGGTGTCGTCGGGGTCATCGGTGTAGAGCTCGTGCTGGGCGCTGGAATACAGCTGGTCCGGGGCGTCCTCGGCGGTGAGCACGGCCACCACTCCCGGCACCTCCATGGCCGCCGCGGTGTCGATGGACACGACGCGCGCGTGCGCATGCGGTGAACGCACGAGCTTCATATGCAGCAGGCCGGGCAGCGCCTCGGCCGGGACGTCCAGCGTGTAGCGCGCCTGCCCCGTAACCACCGCGAGGCTGGCGGGGGCCGGGACGTCGTCCCCCAGCCGGCCGGGTTCCGGGGCGGGCTGTCCCTCGCCGGCGATCCCCGAGCCGGGGCCTTCCGGGGCCGGGTGTCCTTGGTGGCCGCAGACGGCGTCCGCGATGGCCCGGTATCCGGTGCACCGGCACAGGTTGCCCTTGAGGTTGCGCGGCAGGTTTTCCTTCTGCGCGTCGTCGAACGTGGCGGCCGTCATCACCATGCCCGCGGTGCAGAAGCCGCACTGGAAGCCCTGGCGGTCCAGGAACTGCTGCTGCACCGGGTGCAGGTCAGCTCCCGGGTTCGTGGCTGCGAGGCCTTCGATCGTCGTGACGGCGTGGCCCTCCGCGCGCACGGCAGGGTAGATGCAGCTGTGCACCGGGGTGCCGTCCACGTGCACGGTGCAGGCACCGCAGTCGCCGCCGTCGCAGCCCTTCTTCACGCCGAAGTTGCCCTGCTCCCGGAGGAACGTGCGCAGGCACTGGCCGGGCCGCGGCTGCGCCTGCACCGGCGCGCCGTTGATTTCCATGGCCATGCTCAGGCCCCTCTCTTCGTCTGCCGGGTCTGCTGCTGCTGTGCCTGCTGCGCCGGTGTCTGCTGCTGCTGTGTCTGCTGCGGCGGCCAGAAGTCCCCGGACACCGCCGCCGGCGCTCCGGCCGGCAAGCCAAGTTCTAGCCGGATTTCCTCCGCCAGGCGGTGCGTCATGTCGCGGCGCCACGCGGGCAGCCCGTGGATATCGTCGTGGTACAAGCCTGCCGGGATGGCGGCCCCGAGTCCGTCCGCCAGCTCAGGCGCGTCCGGCAAGGAACTGAACCGGAGCTGCACGGGCCGTTTGGTCGCTGCGGTGACGGTGAGCGTGAACCGGCCGCCGCCGTCGAGCCTTCCGATCAGCAGCACCCCCGACCTGCCGAGGTTGCTCAGCGAAAGCCGGCGGAACGCCACCCGGGAGGACAGGGCCGACGCCGGCAGGCTGACGCTGCGGAGCAGCTCGCCCGGTGCCAGCGCGTTTTGCCCGTCCCCGGTGATGAAGTCGGCCACCGGCAGCTCCCGGCGGGAGCCTCCCGGGCCGAGGACCGTGGCCGTGCCGTCCAGTCCTGCGCACAGCGAGATCATGGGGCCGGCCGGCAGGGATGTGCACAGGTTGCCGCCCACGGTGGACATGTTCCAGACCTTGAAGGACGCCACGAAGGAGTCGCAGCAGGGCCGGATCAGCTCCCAGACCAGGCCAGTCCTGCGCATTCGGTTCTGCTTCCGACGCGTGGCCGGTGAGTCCCGCGCGGAAGAGCGTCTCGGGGAGGGCGTACAGTTCGGCGACAGTGCAGGTGGCGGCGAGCTCGATGCCGTCCGCAGTCACGGTGACGGGCTGCCAGCCGGCGGAGCCGAGGTCCAGCAGGCGCCGCAGCGGCTCGGGCCCGAAGGCTGTGCTGCCGTAGGAAAAGAGGACGGTGCCTCCTGCCAGCCAGGCGTCGCCGTCGCGCCAGTCGGCGGGGTCGGTGGTGCGGACCACCGCCTCGATGGTGTTCATGTCCATGCGATCTCCTGGGGTGCCTGTTCTTTACTGAATGCCGGTTCTGCACTGGCGGCCGGTTCTGCACAGGCCGCCGGTTCCGCACTGGCCGCCGGTTCCGCACTGGCGCGCCCGGCGGCGGGAAGGGAATGGATGGGTCCGGTGCCGTCCCGCAATGGAGTGCAGGCGACGGAACCGCTGCGCGCCGCGATCAGCTCCGCGGTGATGGAGACGGCCACTTCCGCCGGTGTGACGGCACCGAGATCCAGGCCGATCGGCGAATGCAGCCGTGCCAACCGCTCCGGTGCCACGCCGGCCTCGAGCAGCCCGTCGATGCGCTGCCGGTGGCTGCGTCGGGAGCCCAGGGCGCCGACGAAGGCAACATCAAGGGCCAGGGCTTCCTGCAGCAAGGGAATGTCGAACTTGGGGTCATGGGTGAGGACGCAGATGACCGTGCGGGAGTCGACCCGGCCAGCGGCGGCTTCCGCGGCGAGGTACCGGTGCGGCCAGTCGGTAGCCACCTCGTCCGCGGCGGCGAAACGCTCCTGCGCTGCGAATGCCGGCCGGGCGTCGCAGAGCGTGACACGGTAGCCGAGCAGCTTCGCGGCCGGCACCAGCGCCGCGCCGAAGTCGTTGGCGCCAAACACCAGCAGCCGGGCCTGCGGCAGGCGGCTCTCCACCAGCAGCGTCACGGGCTCGGGCGACGCCACCCCGCCATCAGTACCGTGGGTGCCCCTGCCGGAAACGCCGCGGCCCTGCGGCGGCGCCAGCCGGACCAGCCCTGTCCGGCCGCCGCGCAGCAGCGGTTCGAGCTGGGCCGCGGCCGCCAGGAGTGCTTCCCGTCTGGCCCCAGGGTCCAGATTCAAAGCGTCCAGATGCAAAGCGTCCAGCCCCAGCAGGGCCGCGAACTCAGCCGATCCCGCGACCTCAAAGGCGCCGGGATCCGGAACCACGACGACGGAAGGCGGCTGAGTGCCCGCCGTCCCCTCTGTTCCGGCTTCCGCTGTTCCGGCTTCCTGAGTTCCGGCAGCCCCCAACGGACTGCGGGGCACGGTCCTGCCGTACACGCTCCTGCCGGACACGCCGTCGATGCGCCGGATCAGCGCCAGAGGCCGTTCGGGGTCCCCGGCAGCAAACCTGCGGAGGTCCCCGAGCCCGGCGGCGCTGCCGTCCAGGGGCTGGATATGGATCTCCAGCTCACCGCCGCAGGTGAGCCCGACGGCAAATGCGTCCTCGCTGCTGAAGCCGAACGCCTCAAGGCGGGTGCCGCCGTCGGCCATCACTTCCAGCGCCGAGGCAACCACGGCCGCTTCAACACAGCCGCCGGAAAGGCTGCCGAGTATCTCGCCGGATTCGGACACCAGCATGGAGGTCCCGGGCGGCCGCGGCACGGAGCCGCTGGCGGTGATGATGGTGGCGACGGCGCACCGTTCCCCGGAGGCCGCCGGGCGCCAGCCGGCCAGAGAAGGCATCAGATCCAGCATGGCAGCACTCCCTCTTCCCGTGCGATGGTGCCCATTCTCGTTCCTATTCTTGGTAGTTGAAAGCGTTCGACGCCGGTCCGGCCCAGCGACGCGCAAACGGTCCGGAGGATGCGCGGATTCCCGTGTCCTCCGGCCGTTTGCGCGTCGCGGGGCATTTTTACGCCCCGAGCAGTGCGCTGACGGGACCCCGCGCGAAGTAGACCACGAAGCCCGCGGTCACCACCCACATCAGCGGGTGGATCTTCTTCGCCTTGCCCGAGGCCGCGCCGATTACCGCCCAGCTCACGAAGCCCACGCCGATGCCATTGGCGATCGAGTAGCTCAGCGGCATGGTGACGATGGTCAGGAAGGCCGGCAGTGCCACCGCGAACTTGGTGAACTTGATCTCGCGGATCTGCGCCATCATCATCGCGCCCACCACGACCAGGGCGGCGGCTGCCACCTCGAGCGGCACCACGCTGGTGAGCGGGGTGAGGAACATGGACCCCAGGAACAGCGCTCCGGTGACCACCGAGGCCAGCCCGGTGCGCGCCCCCTCACCGATCCCCGCAGCGGAGTCGATGTACACGGTGTTGGAGGAACCCGACGTCGCGCCGCCCATCACCGCGCCCACACCTTCGACGATGAAGGCGGACTTGAGCCGGGGGAACGTGCCGTCCTTGTGGGCCACTCCCGCGCTCTTCGCCAGCCCGGTCATGGTGCCCATGGCGTCGAAGAAGTTGGTGAAGACCAGCGTGAACACCAGCATCGTCGCGGCCAGGCCGCCGATCCGGCCAAAGGCACCGAACAGGTCGAACTGACCCACCAGGCCAAGATCCGGCGCAGAGACCAGATGGCCCGACAGCACCGGCGTGTTCAGGTGCCAGCCGCCCGGGTTGGTTTCGCTGGCGGGGCCGATGTGCAGGAATGCCTCGACGACGGCCGCCAGAGCCGTGGTGGCCACGATGCCGATGAGCAGGCCGCCCTGGACCTTCCGTGCCACCAGGATGCCCATGACCAGCAGGCCCACAATGAACACCATGGTGGGGATGGAGGTGATGGAGCCGTTGTCGCCGAGCTGGACCGGAGGTCCGCCGGCGGTGGCCTTGACGAAGCCCGAGTCCACGAAGCCGATGAAGGCGATGAACAGGCCGATGCCCACCGTGATGGCGGCCTTCAGTTCCTTGGGCACGGCCCGGAAAATCGCGGTCCGCGCGCCGGTGACACCAAACAGGACGATCAGGATGCCGTTGATGACCACCAGGCCCATGGCCTCGGCCCAGGTGACCTCCTGGATCACCGCCACCGCGAGGAAGGAGTTGATGCCCAGTCCCGCGGCCAGGCCGAACGGCAGGTTGGCGATCAGGCCGAACGCGATGGTCATGACGCCGGCTGTCAGGCCGGTGACTGCGCCCACCTGCGCCGCGGAAAGCCAGCCGCCGGCGACGTCCGTCGGGGCGTTGTCCGCGCTGAAGCCGCCCAGGATCAGCGGATTCAGGATGACGATGTAGGCCATCGTGAAGAAGGTGACCAGCCCGCCCCGCACCTCCCGGGCCACGGTGGAACCGCGCCGGGTGATGTGGAAGAAGCGGTCAAGGAACGAGTTCGACGCCGGGGGCTTGGGGCCGTTGCCCCGCTGCGTTTTGCCGGTGGCCGGGTTCTTTTCGGGTGCCGCTGCCTGCCCTGCACCCGGAAGCGCAGCCTGCTGTTCAGCGGTATTGTCCAGGATTGTCATGTCAGCCACCGGGCCCTAGTAGTCAATCCTGGAGTCGAGCGTGTTCCAGGTGTTGAACGGTTCCAGGATGGCCGGGGCTTCGGGGTGGCCGAGCTCCAGCTTGGAGACCGGCATCAGGGCGTGGCGGTCCTCGTTGTCGAAGTACTCGTAGAAGACGGCGTCGTCGAAGCCTACGGAGGCGGCGTCGTGCCGGTCGGCGGCGAAGACAACCCGGTCGATGCGGGCCCAGAGCGCCGAGGCGAGGCACATGGGGCACGGCTCGCAGCTGCTGTAGAGGGTGGCCCCGCGGAGGTCGAAGGTGCCCAGCCCGCTGCATGCGCGGCGGATGGCGGTGACCTCGGCGTGGGCGGTGGGATCGTTGTCGGCGGTGACCCGGTTGACGCCGTCGAACGCCTGACCGTCGGCGGTGACGATCACGGCGCCGAACGGGCCGCCGCTGTTCAGGACGTTGGCGGTTGCCAACCGGATGGACCTGGCCAGGAATGCCTCGGCCGTGACGGTGGTACTCATGATGCGACTCCCTTTGCTGTGGAAGCCCGTACCCCGCGACGGAACGGAAAGGACCAAGTGCGACGGTTACCAGGCTTCAGCATGTGCTTTTGAAGGTTAAGTTGCGCCTGGTAGATAGCTTCCCCGGAGTCCCGGGTGCCCGCCTTTGGCAAAATCGAGATTAGCACCGGAATGTGGTCCGCGCCATAGTTTTCTGGAAACTTAATTTCGCAATGTGAAATGCATGTTGCCGGCGCCTCACAGCCCGCTGCTTCCTCCGGTGGCAGGCGGAGCTGTCACAAAGCGCGGCCATTGACCGTCCTCCTGCAGCCGCCCTACGCTGGTGCCGACCTGCCGCCGTCGGGCAGCAGGTCCCCTGGATCAGCAGACAGGACCACTGAGCTGGAAAGTATCAGCACGCTCAGACAAGGACCCTCATGACCCACCCCTTTGACTCTCCGTCGACGAACCTTCCGTTACCAAGCCTTCGGTCACCGGCGCCGGCTGCCGAATCCCGGCTCTGGATCCGGAACCCGCTGGCTGCCTTCACCGCCAACCGGCTCGACGCCTCGGGCGGCCTGGTGGTAAGCGGCGGCAAGATTGTGGAGGTGCTTGGCGCCGGACAGACGCCATCCGCACCCTGCGGGCAGACCTTCGACGCCGGAAGCCATGTTGTGCTCCCCGGCCTGATCAACTCCCATCACCACTTCTACCAGACGCTCACCCGCGCCTGGGGTCCGGTGGCCAACGCCCCCTTGTTCCCCTGGCTTCAGAACCTCTACCCTGTCTGGGCCAGGCTGACCCCGCGGGACCTTGAACTCGCGGCCACCGTGGCCCTTGCCGAGCTACTGCTCTCCGGCTGCACCACCGCCGCCGACCACCACTACCTCTTCCCCGCGGGGATGGAGGACGCGATCGACGTCGAAATCGGCGCCGTCCGGCGCCTCGGTATGCGGGCCACGCTGACCCGCGGCTCCATGACGCTGGGAAAGGACGACGGCGGGCTGCCGCCGCAGTCCACGGTGCAGACGCCGGAGGCGGTGCTGGCGGACAGTGAGCGGCTGATCCGCGAGTACCACCAGCGAGGCGACGGTGCGGTGATCCAGATTGCGCTGGCGCCCTGCTCGCCGTTTTCCGTCACCAAGGAGATCATGGCCGAGAGCGCGGCGCTGGCGGACCGGCACGACGTCCGGCTGCACACGCACCTCGCGGAGACCCTCGACGAGGAGCAATTCTGCCTCGAGACGTTCGGGCTGCGCACCGTGGACTACCTGGACAGCGTGGGCTGGCTGACGGACAGGACTTGGCTGGGCCACGGCATCCATTTCAGTGACGCTGAAATCGCCCGGCTGGGAGCGGCGGGAACCGCCGTCGCCCATTGCCCGACGTCGAACATGCGCCTCGCGTCCGGCACCGCCCGAGTGCTCGAACTGGAGGAAGCGGGCGTGCCCGTGGGGCTGGGAGTGGACGGATCGGCGTCGAACGATGCCTCCAACATGATTCTCGAGGCCCGGCAGGCGCTATACCTGCAGCGGCTCCGCTACGGCGCGCACGTTCCGGTGGAGCGGGCGCTGGGCTGGGCCACGCGCGGATCGGCGGCGGTACTGGGGCGGCCTGACCTGGGCCAGCTGGCGCGCGGCATGCAGGCGGACCTGGCCCTGTTCCGGCTGGACGAGCTGCGGTTCTCGGGCAGCCACGATCCCCTCGCCGCCCTACTATTGTGCGCCGCCGACCGCGCGGACCGCGTGATGGTGGGCGGCGAGTGGCGCGTGGTGGACGGTGGGATTCCGGGACTGGATGTGCCCGGCCTGGTTGCGGAGCATTCGGCGGCGGCGCGGCGGCTCGTGAACGGCTGAGGCACCGTCATTCCGATGAGGTTGGCCAGCTGCTAGCGTGGCGGCATGACTCCGTCGAAGACGCCGGCCGAGATCCTGGACATTGCCGGCACCGAGGTCCGCATCTCGAGCCCGGACAAGGTGGTGTTCCCGGAGCCCGGGCTGACGAAGCTCGACCTGGTGCGGTACTACCTGGCCGTCGCGGATGGCGCGCTCCGGGGTGCAGGCGGCCGGCCGATGGTGCTCAAGCGCTTCCCGAAGGGCATCGACGCGGAGGCCTTCTTCCAAAAGCGCGTGCCAGACAACCACCCCGACTTCATCGACACGACGACGCTGCACTACGCGTCCGGGACGTCCGCGGAGGAGGCCGTTATCCGGGATGCCGCGGGCCTGGCGTGGGTGGTGAATCTTGGCTGCCTCGATCTCAACCCTCATCCGGTGCGCGCCGAGGACCTCGAGCACCCGGACGAGCTCCGGGTGGACCTGGATCCGATGCCGGGGGTCGACTGGTCGCAGATCGTTGACGTCGCGTATGTCGCGCGGGAGGTGCTCGACGACGTCGGGCTCGTGGGGTGGCCGAAGACGAGCGGGTCGCGGGGACTCCACATTCTGGTGCGGATCGCACCGCGGTGGTCATACCGCGACGTGCGGCTCGCTGCCGAAACCCTCGCCCGGGAGGTCGAAAACCGCGCTCCCGGCCTTGCCACCGCGCGGTGGTGGAAGGAGGAACGCGGCGAGAGTGTGTTCGTCGACTTCAACCAGAACGCGAAGGACCGCACCGTGGCGTCGGCGTACTCAATCCGGCCCTTGCCAGACGCCCGGGTCTCGACGCCGCTCACCTGGGACGAGGTCCGCTCCGCCCGGCCGGAACAGTTCACGGTGCCCACAGTGCTGGAGCGCTTCGCCGAGGTGGGCGACCCCCACACCGGCATAGACGACGCCGTGGGAGCACTTGACGGGCTTCTCGCCCTGGCTGCCGAGCTCGGCCCCGCCGAGAAGGCACCGCGCGGGGGCAACGGCTCCGGCCGCCGGCAGTCGGTGATGCCGCTCATTGAGGTGGCCCGCACCAAAACCAAGCCGGAGGCACTCGCCGCGCTCGACGAGTGGAAGTCCCGGCATGCGGACGTGGTCCCCACCCTGCACCCGGCCGATGTGCTGGTCGACGGAATGCGCGGGTCGAGTTCGCTCTGGTACCGGGTGCGGGTAAACCTGCAGCATGTCCCCGAGGCGGAGCGTCCGCCCCAGGAGGAGCTCATCGCCGACTATGACCCGTGGGCCGGCAAGGAGTGGCCCGGCCGTCCGGATTCGCCGCAGACGGCCTGAGGACGCAGAAAAGGACCGGCGACACAGAAATGGTCCGGCGACACCCGACTGCGGGTGTCGCCGGACCATTTGCGCGTCGCGCGGCGAATACTGCGGCTATGGCCGTCTGCCGAAGACCGGAAGCGCCCGCAGCCACCGCGACAGGCTGCCTGAGCGCCGGTCGCAGTCCGCCGGGATGTAGAAGTCAGGGTCCGTGGCGCCGAACGGCAGGTACAGCTCCTGGCCGGGCGCCGGGAATTCCGCGACGTTGTTCTGATCCTGCGAGTCCATCTGTTCCTCCTCGTTTCTTGCCTTGTTCCGCCTTGAGTTTCGTATAGCGGAAATTAGTTTTTGATATGCGAAATCTTACGGATGCGCGGGGCGGCGCGTCAAGACCCACCGCCAGGCCGTCTCGCACCGCCCCGGTCACAATCGGTTTTGTAAATTGGTGATGTACACCACCGGCATGCTGCGCTACGCTGGAAGTCAATTCGTGGCGCACGTCACGTAACCTGGGAGCAGCAGGCAGGGTTGTAATGAGCTGGCATCAACTGATGTCGGCTCATTTTTTGTTTGGGTCGACGCCACAGGAAATGCGTGGGAAACACGCACTTAATTTCTATGTGGGACTTTCGTTCCACATACCGGAAGTTGGGAACAGACCATGAGCAACAAGATCGTCCTCGGCCACAACCAGTACGGCAAGGCCGAAGTCCGCGTCGTCAAGATCACCCGCGACACCGACCGCCACGAGATCGAGGACCTGAACTTCACCTCGCAGCTCCGCGGGGACTTCGAAGCCGCCCACCTCGAAGGCGACAACGCCCACGTGGTGGCCACCGACACCCAGAAGAACACCATCTACGCCTTCGCCCGGGAAGGCGTCGGCTCCCCGGAGGCTTTCCTGCTGCGTCTCGGCGAGCACTTCACCTCCAGCTTCGACTGGGTCACCGGCGGTCGCTGGGAAGCCGAGTCCTATGCCTGGGAACGCATCCAGGCACACGGCAGTGCGCACGACCACTCCTTCGTCCGCAAGGGCCAGGAAGTCCGCACCGCCGTCCTGGTCCGCGACGGTGCAGCCACCCACCTGATCTCCGGACTCAAGGACCTGACCGTCCTGAAGTCCACACAGTCCGGCTTCGTCGGGTACCCGAAGGACAAGTACACCACCCTGCCGGAGACCACCGACCGCATCCTGGCCACCGACGTCTCGGCCCGTTGGCGCTTCAAGTCCGGCACGGATTTCACCTCGCTGGACTTCAACAAGAGCTACGAGGACGTCAAGAGCCTCCTGCTTGAGGGCTTCACCGAGAAGTACTCGCACGCCCTCCAGCAGACCCTGTTCGACATGGGAGCGAAGGTCCTGGGAGCCCACAGCGAGATCGAGGAAATCAAGTTCTCGATGCCCAACAAGCACCACTTCCTCGTGGACCTCTCGCCGTTCGGGCTCGACAACCCCAACGAGGTCTTCTACGCGGCCGACCGCCCGTACGGACTCATCGAAGCCACCGTCCTGCGCGACGACGCCGAAGCAGCCGACGCCGCCTGGTCAGGCATCGCCGGCTTCTGCTAATCCATAACCACCAACTAGCGGTTGAGCCTGTCGAAATCTCAGGGGTTTCGACAGGCTCAACCACCGGTGATTGAGCCTGTCGAAATCACACCCCAAAAACGTTTGCCGCACCTGTTAGCCAGACATTGTTAGCCAGACGAAGGCGTCTGCCATGAACCAAGAAAGTCTGCCATGAACATCACCAAGAAAAGCCGCCCAGCGGCAACCCGCCCGGAAGATCAGCGCCTCTCAATCGGCAGCACTTTCGCCTACGGGTTCCAGCACGTCCTCACCATGTACGGCGGCATCATCGCACCGCCCCTGATCATCGGCGCGGCGGCCGGAATGTCCTCCCAGGACATCGGCCTGCTGATCGCCGCCTGCCTCTTCGTCGGCGGTCTGGCCACCATCCTCCAGACCGTCGGCATCCGCTTCTTCGGCTCGCAGCTCCCGCTCGTCCAGGGCGTCTCCTTCGCCGGCGTCTCCACCATGGTGGCGATTGTCCACGGCGGCGGCGGAATCCAAGCGGTCTTCGGTTCGGTGATTGCGGCCTCGCTGATCGGGCTCCTCATCACGCCCCTGTTCTCCAGGATCATCAAGTTCTTCCCGCCTGTTGTCACGGGCACGGTGATCACCACCATCGGCCTCACGCTCATGCCGGTGGCCGCCAACTGGGCCATGGGCGGCAACAAGGCGGCCCCCAACTACGGCAGCATGGCCAACATCGGCCTGGCCGCCGCCACCATGGCGATCGTCCTGCTGCTGAGCAAGGTGGGCAACGCCGCCATCTCCCGGCTGTCAATCCTGCTTGCCATGGTTCTGGGCACGGCCATCGCCTTCGCCTTCGGCATGGCCGACTTCTCCAAGGTGGGCCAGGGCGAGATCGTCGCGTTCCCCACCCCGTTCGCCTTCGGACCGCCAACGTTTGAGATCGCAGCGATCATCTCCATGCTGATCGTCATCCTGGTGACGCTCACCGAGACCTCCGCGGACATCATTGCCGTGGGCGAGATCGTGGGCACCAAGGTCGACTCCAAGCGGATCGGCGACGGCCTGCGGGCTGACATGCTCTCCAGCGCCATCTCCCCGCTGTTCAACTCCTTCACCCAGAGCGCCTTCGCCCAGAACGTGGGCCTCGTGGCCATCACCGGCGTCAAGAGCCGGTTCGTCGTCAGCGCCGGCGGCCTCATCCTGGTCATCCTCGGCCTGCTTCCGGTCCTTGGCCGGGTGGTGGCGGCGGTGCCGACGCCCGTCCTGGGCGGTGCCGGCGTCGTACTCTTTGGAACGGTTGCTGCCAGCGGCATCCGGACGCTGTCCAAGGTGGAGTACCGGAACAACATGAACCTGATCATCGTGGCGGCGTCCATCGGCTTCGGGATGATCCCCATCGCAGCACCGGCCTTCTACGACCAGTTCCCGTCCTGGTTCAGCACCATCTTCCACTCCGGCATCAGCTCGGCAGCGGTCATGGCCATCCTGCTGAACCTGCTGTTCAACCACCTCAAGGCGGGCAATTCGGAGAACCAGTCCGTGTTCGTGGCGGGCACCGAGCGCGTCGTCAAGGAGGAGGACCTGCAGTGCCTGGCCGACGGTGACCGCTTCGAAGGCGGGAAGCTGATCGACTGCGACGGCAAGGAAGTCCCCATCCAGGCATCATCCAGCTCCGAGCACTAGCCAAAGCCATTAAGCGCGAACGGACAGTTGAGGCCCCCTGGATCGCAGGGCCTCAACTGTCCGTTCGCGCTGACGCGTGTCGGATCACCCGCTGGTTGAGCCCGTCGAAACCGAGCCTTGATTTCGACAAGCTCAATGAGCGGCGACGTGCCTGAAGGAGCGACGGCGGGAGGTCAGTTTTGGTTGAGTTCGTCCGAGATGGCCTGGGCTGCTTCGCGAAGGAGCGGCACGGCGCGGTCAGCGAAGGCCTGGTCCACGCGGGAAACCGGCCCGGAGACGGAGATGGCGGTGGGCGTGGGGGCGTTGGGCACGGCCATGGCGAAGCAGCGCACGCCGAGCTCCTGCTCCTCCTCGTCGATGGAGTAGCCGCGTTCGCGGATCCGGTTCAGGTCCGCGATCAGGGAATCGAAGTCGCCGATGCTCTTGGCCGTGGGCGTGGGCATGCCGGTGCGGGTCACGATGCCGCGCACCACGTCGTCGTCCAGCTGCGCCAGGATGGCCTTGCCCACCCCGGTGTCGTGGGTGTGCGCGCGGCGGCCCACCTCGGTGAACATGCGCATCGAGTGCAGCGACGGCACCTGCGCCACGTAGATCACCATGTCCGAGTCCAGCACGGCCATGTTGGACGTCTCGCCCAGCCGGTCCACGAGGGACTTCAGCTGCGGCCGCGCCAGGGCGCCGAGCTGCTTGTTGGCGCCTTCGCCGAGCCGGATGAGCCGCGGGCCGAGGGCGTAGCGGCGGTTGGGCAGCTGCCGGATGTATCCCAGTGCCACGAGTGTGCGCAGCAGCCGGTGGATCGTCGGCAGGGGCAGGTCCGTGGAAGAGGAGAGCTCGCTGAGCGTCACGTCGCCGCCGGCGTCGGTGATCAGTTCCAAAAGTTCAAAGACGCGCTCAACGGACTGCACGCCTCCGGTGGCCTTCTCAGCCATGTAGCACTCTCCTGTTGCCTCGAATACGACAACTCTTATCCGCATCGTGAAAAAAGTTGCTTAGACAGCCAAAGATACAGCACGGCCCGGGGCTGCGTCGATGGAAGCCCCAGGGGCTTGTGTTTCCATAAAGTAGATAATAATATCCATAATACGAAAACATTCAGCTGAAGAGCCCATCCCCGCGATGGGCGTCGACCAGGAGGACATTCAATGGCGAACCCGAGCCCCGGAAACTCAATCACCCTGCGCGTGGAGGCCCCCTCGAGCTTCACGGCCACCAGCGAGCTCGCAGCCGCCGTCGGTGCGGCCGGAGCAGCGATCACCGCGCTCGACGTCACCGAGTCCCACCACGAGACCCTGGTTGTCGACGTCACCTGCAACACCACCGACCAGGACCACGCGGACCGGGTCAAGGATGCGCTCAACGCGCTCGACGGCGTCACCGTCCGCAACGTCTCGGACCGCACCTTCCTGATGCACCTCGGCGGCAAGCTGGAAGTCGTCCCGAAGGTGGCGCTCCGCAACCGGGACGACCTCTCCCGCGCCTACACCCCCGGCGTCGCCCGCGTCTGCCTTGCCATCGCCGAAAACCCCGACGCCGCCCGGAACCTGACGGTCAAGCGGAACACGATCGCCGTGGTCACCGACGGTTCTGCCGTCCTGGGGCTCGGCAACATCGGCCCCGCAGCCGCGCTTCCGGTCATGGAGGGCAAGGCTGCGCTGTTCAAGCAGTTCGCCAACGTTGATGCGTGGCCGGTCTGCCTGGACACCCAGGACACCCAGGAAATCATCAAAATCGTCAAGGCCCTCGCCCCGGTCTACGGCGGCGTCAATCTCGAGGACATCGCCGCACCGCGCTGCTTCGAGATCGAGAACCGGCTCCGCGAGGAACTGGACATCCCGGTCTTCCACGATGACCAGCATGGCACCGCAATCGTCACGCTGGCCGCCCTGGTCAACGCCCTCCGCGTCGTGGGCAAGAAGCTCGCGGACGTCCGCATCGTGGTCTCCGGCGTCGGCGCCGCAGGCTCCGCGATCATCCAGCTCCTCAAGGCCCAGGGCGCGCAGCACATCATCGCCGCCGGCCGCTCCGGCGCCATCCACTCGGGTGAGAATTACGACGACGAACACCGCACGTGGATTGCCGCCAACACCAACGAAGAGGGCTTCTCCGGCACGCTGCACGAGGCCCTCAAGGGTGCCGACGTCTTCATCGGCGTCAGCGCGCCCCACGTCATCGGCGAGGAACAGGTCGCCTCGATGGCCAAGGACGCCATCGTCTTCGCCATGGCCAACCCGACGCCGGAAATCGACCCGACAGTGGCGTCGAAGCACGCGGCTGTCGTCGCCACCGGCCGCAGCGACTTCCCGAACCAAATCAACAACGTCCTGGCCTTCCCGGGCTTCTTCCGCGGGCTGCTGGACGCCGGGGCATCGGACATCACGCCGGAAATGCTGGTGGCCGCCGCCGAGGCGATCGCCAACCGGGTTGCTGACGATGAACTGAATGCGAGCTACATTATCCCCAGCGTGTTCGATCCCCACGTGGCCGCCGACGTTGCCACTGCGGTAGCGAACGCAGCACATGCGGCCGCCGGTGTTCGGACCGCACCGGCAGCGACCGGAAATGAAGCAGCACCCGCAACTGAGGCTGCGCCTGCGGACGCAGCCCTCGCCAACGCCTGAATCAGCCCTGGAAAGGACCCACAATGGCTATCACAGTCACAGACCCCCGGCCGATCGAGCGTGCGGAGGAAATTCTCACCCCGAAGGCCCTCGCGTTCGTGGAGGAGCTCCATAAGCGCTTCGCCGGCCGGCGCGGCGAGCTGCTCGCGGCCCGCAAGGCCAAGCGTGAGCAGGTGGCCCGGACCGGCAGCCTGGATTTCCTGCCGGAGACGAAGAACGTGCGCGACGGCGACTGGAAGGTTGCGCCGGCACCCGCGGCGCTGCAGGACCGCCGGGTTGAGATGACCGGGCCAGCTTCGCCGGCCAAGATGGCCATCAACGCCCTGAACTCCGGCGCCAAGGTGTGGCTGGCTGACCTTGAGGACGCCAGCACGCCCACGTGGGGCAACGTCATCGACGCCATCCTCAACCTCCGCGACGCCGCCACCGGAACCCTGAGCTACACCTCCCCCGAGGGCAAGGAATACCGGCTCCGCACCGACGCCCCGCTGGCCGTCGTCGTGGCCCGCCCCCGCGGCTGGCACATGGAGGAGCGGCACCTGCTGCTCAACGGCGAACCCGCCGTCGGCGCGCTGGTGGACTTCGGCCTGCACTTCTTCCACGTCGCCAAGCAGCTGGTGCTCAACGGCCACGGCCCGTACTACTACCTGCCGAAGATGGAGAGCCACCTCGAGGCACGGCTGTGGAACGACGTGTTCGTCTTCGCTCAGGACTTCCTCGGCCTTGGCCAGGGCACCATCCGCGCCACCGTCCTGATCGAGACCATCCCGGCAGCGTTCGAGATGGACGAGATCCTCTACGAGCTGCGGGACCACGCCTCGGGCCTGAACGCCGGGCGCTGGGACTACCTGTTCAGCATCATCAAGTACTTCCGCGACGCCGGTGCCAGCTTCGTACTGCCGGACCGCGCCACCGTGGCCATGACGGCACCGTTTATGCGGGCGTATACGGAACTGCTGGTGAAGACCTGCCACCACCGTGGCGCCTTCGCGATGGGCGGCATGGCTGCGGTCATCCCCAACCGGCGCGAACCCGAGGTCACCGCCCAGGCCTTCGAGAAGGTCCGCGCGGACAAGACCCGCGAGGCGAACGACGGCTTCGACGGCTCGTGGGTGGCCCACCCGGACCTGGTGCCCGTGTGCCAGGAGGTCTTCGATTCCGTGCTCGGCGATCGGCCCAACCAGCTGGACAAGCAGCGCCCCGAGGTCTCGGTCACGGCCGGCCAGCTGCTGGACATCGCCTCCGCGGAAGGCCAGGTCACGGAAGCCGGTCTGCGCCTGAACCTCTACGTTGCGGTGGCCTACACGGCCGTCTGGATCTCCGGCAACGGCGCGGTGGCCATCCACAACCTGATGGAGGACGCCGCCACGGCGGAAATCTCCCGTTCGCAGGTCTGGCAGCAGATCCGCAACGAGGTGGTCCTCGCGGACACCGGCAACAAGGTCACCCGCGAACTGGTCACCCGGATCCTGGCCGAGGAAACCGAAAAGCTGCGCGGCGAGGTGGGCGAGGAAGCGTTCGCCCGCTACTACCAGCCCGCCAGCGCCCTGATCGGCGACATTTGCCTCTCCGAGGACTACACGGACTTCCTGACCACCCCCGCCTACGAACTGGTGGGCTGAGGCATGGCGGTACCCGAAACATCGCTGACCGCGGCGGACCTGGCCCGGATCGACGGGCAGCTGGCCGACACCGACCGGTTGCTTGAGCGAAACTACCCGGGCGACGACGGCTCCCGCCAGCCCGTCCACACCGTCTACGTCCCCGCTGACCGGTTCACGCCATCGCTCGTGGCCGACTGGGGAAACCAGGCGCTGGCGACGGCGGCCGCCCACGGCGGGCTGGCCCGGCTCGGCTCGCTGCTGGGCCAGGACGCCGACCTCGCCGAGGCAGTAGCTTCCCGCGTGGAGGCGAAACTGGGCAGCGAGCCGATCGAGGACCTCCGGCTCGACTTCGAGGACGGGTTCGGGGACCGGGGCGACGACGCCGAGGACGCGGCCGCGGTTGCTGCGGCGTCCGCCGTGGCCGCCGCAGTTTCGGCCGGCTCCGCACCGCCGTTCATCGGCATCCGGTTCAAGTGCTTCGAGGCCGCCACCCGGGCCCGCGGGCTGCGGACCCTGGACCTGTTCGTCTCCGGCCTCGCCGCGGCCGGTGAACTCCCCGAGGGCCTGGTTCTGACCCTGCCCAAGGTCACCACCGTGGCGCAGGTGCAGGCGATGGACTACGCGGTCTCCCGCCTTGAGGAGATCCACGCGCTCCCCGCCGGCCGGCTCCGGTTCGAGGTGCAGGTGGAGACGCCGCAGCTCATTCTCGGCCCGGAGGGGACGTCCCCGGTGGCACAGCTGCCGCACGCCGTCCCGGGCCGGATCAGCGGCCTGCACTACGGCACGTACGATTACTCGGCCTCCCTGCAGATCTCCGCGGAGTACCAGTCGATGGAGCACCCGGTGGCCGACTTCGCCAAGGAGGTCATGCAGCTGGCGGTGGCAGGTACCGGCATCCGGCTGTCCGACGGATCGACCAACATCATCCCGGTGGGCGACAACGTGGAAAACGCCTGGCAGCTGCACGGCCGCCTGGTGCGGCGTTCCCTGGAGCGCGGCTACTACCAGGGCTGGGACCTGCACCCGGCCCAGCTGCCCAGCCGTTTCGCGGCGACGTACGCGTTCTACCGCCAGGGCCTGCCGGCCGCCGCGGCCCGGCTCCGCAACTATGTGGAACGCACCGAAGGCGGGGTCATGGATGAGCCCGCCACCGCCCGCGCCCTCGCGGCATTTGTACTGCGCGGCGTCCAGTGCGGCGCCGTGGGCGCCGACGACGTCCAGGCGCTTGCCGGCGTCGGACTCCCCCAGCTCACCGGCCTGGCCCACCCAAGGCTGGCCCACACCACTTCAAAGTAAGGATCCACAGATGGGCAAGTACTACTACCCCCAGGGCGGCCTGCCGCCGCAGACCCACCTCACCACGGAGCGGGCCATCGTCACGGAGGCCTACACGGTCATCCCCAAGGGCGTCATGACCGACATCGTGACCAGCACCCTGCCGGGTTTCTCCAACACCCGCTCCTGGATCCTGGCCCGCCCGATCGCCGGGTTTGCCACCACGTTTTCGCAGCTGATCGTGGAGATCGGCCCGGGCGGCGGCGCTCCCAAGGCCGAGTTTGAGCCCGGCGTCGAAGGCGTCGTCTTCGTCACCAAGGGCAGGGTCAACCTGACCCTCGACGGCGAACTTCACCAGCTGGAGGAAGGCGGCTACGCATACCTGGCCGCCGGTGCCACCTGGGGTCTGGAGAACGTGTCCGATGACATCGTCTCCTTCCAGTGGATCCGCAAGGCCTACGAGCGGCTCGAGGGTTACGAGGCGAAGTCCTTCGTCACCAGTGATGCCGAGGTGGAACCCACCGCGATGCCGGATACCAACGGCGCCTGGAAGACCACCCGCTTCACGGATTCCAACGACCTGGCCCACGACATGCAGGTGAACATTGTGACGTTCCAGCCGGGCGGGGTCATCCCGTTCCCGGAGACCCACGTCATGGAGCACGGCCTGTACGTCCTGGAGGGCAAGGCCATGTACCTGCTCAACAACGACTGGGTTGAGGTGGAGGCCGGCGACTTCATGTGGCTGCGCGCCTTCTGCCCGCAGGCCTGCTACGCCGGCGGCCCGGGCCAGTTCCGTTACTTGCTGTACAAGGACATGAACCGCCAGATCCGCCTGACGTAGAGCCCTCCTCCCCGAATCGCCGAGATCGCCGGAAGCCTGACACACAGGGCGCTTCCGGCGATTTCGCGCGTTTCCGGCGTCTCCGGCTTCCCCAGCCCCTTGCATCGCAACTGGCCGCACGGAAGCATGGGGGCATGCTGACGATCGGAACGACTGTCCTCGGCGTCAACGACGTCGCCCGCGCCACCGCTTTCTGGTGCGACGCCCTCGGCTACGTTCCGCGGGAAGACGGCGACCAAACGTGGGTGGTGCTCATCCCGCAAAAAGGCGACGGCGCCCGCCTCGCCCTCATGCTCAGCGAGACCCCGGTGCAGCCCCATCCGCGCCTCCACCTTGATCTCTACGCCGATGACCAGGCCGCCGAGGTGGAACGCCTCGTCGAGCTCGGCGCAGCCAGGGTGGACTGGGACTCGTATCCGGATGACCCGGACTTCATCGTGCTCGAAGACCCGGACGGAAACCGCTTCTGCGTTGTGGATGCGGCGGCCTGACACTGAAAGGACGCACCATGGAACTATCGCCCGATTTCTCGCCGCGCACCGCTATTGTCACCGGCAGCGATTCCGGCATCGGCCGCGCCACTGCGGTGGCCCTGGCCCAGGCCGGGCTGGACGTCGGCGTCACCTGGCATTCGGACAGGGAAGGTGCCGAGCGGACGGCGGAGGAGGTCCGCTCAGCGGGCCGGAACGCGGTGGTCCGGCAGCTCGACACCACCGACCTCCTGACCTGCGCCGGTGTCATCGACGGCCTCGCCGAGGACCTGGGCGGGGTGGACGTGTTCGTCAACAACTCCGGCATGGGCGACGGCACCAAGTTCCTCGAACTGAACTACGAGACCTGGGCGAAAACACTGGACACCAACCTCAACGGTGCCTTCCTCTGCATCCAGGCGGCAGCCCGGCGGATGGTCGGTGCCGGGCGAGGCGGCCGGATCATCGCCGTCACCAGCGTCCACGAGACGCAGCCGCGTGTGGGCTCCTCTGCCTACGATGCCTCGAAGCACGGGCTGGGCGGGCTCATCAAGACCATCGCGCTGGAGCTGGCCACCCACGGCATCACGGCCAACTCCGTGGCGCCCGGCGAGATCGCGACGCCGATGACCGGCCAAACCGACGAGGACCCCCGCACCAAGGACCGGCCCGGAGTTCCCCTCGGCAGGCCCGGCGATGCCCGGGAAGTGGCAGCCGTCATCGCGTTCCTCGCCTCTCCGGCGTCGAGCTATGTCACCGGGGCGTCGTGGGCGGTCGACGGCGGCATGCTCCAGATGGGGCCGCAGGCCGGCTCCCACATCACCGGCCACGAGTGGCGCGAGGGCTGAGCCACGGAAAGCGGCCGGCGGGGTAAGTCCCCCGCCGGCCTCCCCCCCCGGGCCTCGCTGCAAAAGCCCGGGTATCCAGTGGCCCGTCAGGGCTTGAGGACCACCTTGATGCAGCCGTCCTCTTTCTTCTGGAACTTTTCATAGAGCTCCGGCGCCTCGGCCAGCCCGGCAGTATGGGTGACCAGATCCATCACACCCAGCGGATCGGCGTCGTCCTCCACCAGCGGAAGCAGCTCATCCGTCCACCGGCGGACGTTGCACTGGCCCATGCGCAGCTGGATCTGCTTGTCGAACATGGTGAGCAGGGGCATGGGGCTGGCCGTGCCGCCGTAGACACCGCTCAGGGAAACCGTGCCCCCGCGCCGGACCGAGTCGATGGCCGTGTGGAGCACGGCGAGCCTGTCCACGCCGGCGGTCTCCATGGCCTTCTGTGCCACCTTGTCCGGAAGGAGGCCGAGTGCCTGGTGGGCGAATCCCGCCACCGGTGATCCGTGCGCTTCCATCCCCACGGCGTCAACCACGGCGTCCGGGCCGCGGCCGCCGGTCACCTCGCGCAGTTCGTCGGCGATGCCCTTGGCATAGTCCAGGACCTCGACGCCATGGCGCGCCGCCATCTCGCGGCGCTCCGGGACCGGATCAACACCGATGACCCGCTGGCCGAAGTACGCGCCCACCCGGGAGGCGAACTGCCCCACCGGCCCCAGCCCGAAGACTGCCAGCGTTCCGCCGGCCGGAGCATCGGCGTATTTCACTGCCTGCCAGGCAGTGGGAAGAATGTCCGAAAGGAACAGATACCGCTCGTCCGGCAGTTCCTGCCCGACCTTCACCGGGCCGTAGTCCGCGAACGGCACCCGCAGGTACTCCGCCTGCGCGCCGGGAATGGAGCCGTAGAGCTCCGAATAGCCGTAGAGCGCGGCCCCGGAGTTTTTGGCCCGGACCTGGCTGGTTTCGCACTGCGACTGGAGGCCCTGTGAGCACATGTAACAGTGGCCGCAGGAAATGTTGAAGGGAATGACCACGCGGTCACCCTTGGCCAGGTTGGTGACGGCGCTCCCCACCTCTTCCACGATGCCCATGGGTTCGTGGCCCAGCACGTCGTTCTTGTGCATGTAGGGGCCAAGCACCTCGTACAGGTGGAGGTCCGAACCGCAGATCGCGGAGGACGTAATCCTGACGATCGCATCCGTAGGCTCCTGGATGACGGGATCCGGCACCTCCTTCACGCTCACCGAGCGCTTGCCTTGCCAAGTCAGTGCCTTCAATGGAGTGCCTTCCTGTAGCTGCACGTCGCGTCCTTTCGACCGTAACGTGCCCGGGTCCGGATGTGAAGGTCAGTATGCTTATCAATTTTTTTGGGATTCAGGATTGGAAAGTAAGCATCCTTGCTTTTCTCTTGTTTCGGCCGGAGAACGCTCTTAGCGTAGGAACTGTTCTCGCCCCCTAGGAAAGGCGCCCATTATGTCGCTGTACCAGCCCGAACCAGTGGAAATCTCCACGCGCATGCGTCCAGGCGAATGGACGGAAGCCAGCCTCGAGGAACTGGTGACCACCTACCGCGCAAAGATCCTCGCCATGGGGGCGGCGGTTTCGGAGGTGATCACCGAGGTGGTCAGGAACGACGACGGCTCCGTGGCGGTTGCAGTGTCGTGGAACAAGGGGTCCTACGCTGACGAACCCGAGGGCGGCGGGTTCACGAACAGCGAATCCAGGGCGGACACGGCCGGGGCGTGACCCCTCGGCCGGAACCCTAGCTGACCAGAAGTTTTCCGATCGCGCTGCGGTCCAGGTTGTCCAGCAGCTCCCGCGGACCCTCGTAGACCTCGACGGCCCCTACGTCGCGCAATTCGGCCTCACTGGTGCCGCCGCAGGTCAGTGCGATGGTGGGGATGCCGAGCTTGCTGGCCGCCATGACATCCCACACCGCATCCCCTACATACACAGCCCCCGAAGCCTCGAGCCCGACAGCCTCGAGCGCTGCCACCAGGATGTCCGGCTCGGGCTTGCTGTTTTCCGCATCATTGGCGCTCGTGGCGGCATCAATGAAGTCATCCGCCGACAGTGCCGACCGCAACGCGTTGAGATCCTGTTCCCTCGCGGACGAGGCCAGAGCCACCGCCAGGCCGCCCTGGCTGCACTTGGCCAGCAGGTCCCGGGCCCCGTCGAAGGCGCGGAGCGACGGCCAGTACGTGCCGAAAACCCCGGAATGGGCAGACAGGATCGCCTCGTCCACTTCCCTGTCGCGGGAGTCCGGCAGCAGACTGTCCACCAGACGCGCCCCGCCCATCCCAACGCAGCGGTGGATCCGGGCCATGGGCACATCGAATCCGGACTGGCGGAACGCGTGCCACCAGGCGAGGGTATGGATGTAGGCGGAGTCGATCAGGGTCCCGTCAACATCGAACAGGACACCCTTCTCGCTGCGACGCCCTTCTGACGATTGGCCCTTCGACTCCCTGTCCACCAACTTATCCGACACCCGCGCCAACCTCGGCCAGCTGCGGCGCAGGCACCCGCTGCCGGGCGCTCTTCGGCGAGCCATAGCCGGCGCCAACAGTCGACGTCACCGCTTTGCGGGCGGGCCTGGCATGGCGCTTTTGCGCGGGCCGCTTTACTGCATCCTTGCAGCAGTCACGGATCAGGCCGGTACCGGCAATCTCCCGGGCCTGGGCGACTCCGGCAACGGCTGCGCGCTTCGTAGGGAAGGTGACGGACACGGCCATCAGCGCCCCCGTCCCGTCCAGCAGCCGGATCCTGTAACCGCCGTCAGGAGCGTCCACCAACTCGAAATATCCAGCCATTTTGCCTTCCTCCTTCTTCACCCTTCGGTGAGGTGTTTAGTAAGTATACTTACTTACGCACCGAAGGTGAGAGGTGTCACCCAAATTCCGCTTCGAACAAGGCCGGCGACGCCAAGCCCTCAGGCGGTGCCAGCTTTTGACGGGAGCGGCTTGTCGCTCCGGCGGGGCCGGCGCTGACCCAGTTCCAGGGCACTGGTCACCAGTGCGAAATGGCTGAATGCCTGCGGGGTGTTCCCGAGGTGCCGCCCGCTCTGGACGCCCCATTCCTCGCTCAGCAGGCCGACATCGTTGCGCAGCGACAGCAGCCGCTCGAACAGTTCCGTGGCTTCCCTGTGCCGGCCTGCCCCCAGCAGCGCCTCCACGAGCCAGAAGGAACAGGCAAGGAACACCCCCTCACCCCCTGGCAGTCCGTCGTCGCTCACCTGGGGCCGGTACCGGAGCACGAACCCGTCCTCCGTCAGTTCGCGCTGGATGGCGTCGATGGTGCCGATCACCCGGGGGTCGTCGGGCGGGAGGAAACCCACGCGCGGAATGAGGAGCAGGCTGGCATCGAGTTCGGGCCGGCCGTAGCTCTGCGTGAACGTGTTCCGGTCGGCGTCGAAGCCCTTGGCCATGACCTCGGCATGGATGGTGTCGCGCAGCGCCTCCCAGCGGTCCGCCGGTCCCGGAAGCCTTGAATCCCGGACTCCCTTGACCATCCGGTCCGCGGCTACCCACGCCATCACTTTGGAATGGGTGAAATGGCGCCGCGGGCCGCGCATCTCCCACAGCCCGTTGTCCGGCTGGTCCCAGGCCCCTTCGAGGTATTCCATCAGCGCCACCTGGACGTCCCAGGCTTCGTCCGTGTGCTTCAGCAGCGAGTTGCGGGTCAGGGCAAGGCAGTCCAGCACCTCACCCCACACATCCAGCTGCAGCTGGCCGGCGGCCGCGTTGCCCACCCTGACCGGCTTCGAGTTCTCGTAGCCGGCCAGCCAGGGCAGTTCCAGTTCCGGCAGCCTGCGTTCGCCGTGGATCCCGTACATGATCTGCAGGTCAGCCGGGTCCCCTGCCACGGCCCGCAGCAGCCAGTCGCGCCATGCCGCCGCCTCGGAGGTGTAGCCGGCGGCCAGCAGCGCCTGGAGGGTCAGGGTGGCGTCGCGGAGCCAGCAGTAACGGTAGTCCCAGTTCCGAGGCCCGCCCAGCTGCTCCGGCAGCGACGTGGTCACGGCCGCAACGATGCCTCCGGTGGGCGCGTAGGTCAGGGCCTTGAGCGTGATCAGCGAGCGCTGCACGGCATCCTTGTACGGCCCGGATACCTTGCACTTATCCGTCCATTCCCGCCAGAACCGTTCGGTGGAGTCCAGGACTTCCTCGGCGTCCACGGACCGGGGCCGCCGGACATGGCTGGGCGCCCAGGTCAGCACGAACGGCACCCGTTCGCCGGCTTTCACAGTGAAGTCGCTGACGGTGTGCATGCGTTCGCCGCGCAGCGGGGCGGTGGTCACCAGGTAGGCAGAATCAGGTCCCGCGACGGCGTGGAGGCCGTGGCTGTCCCGGCGCACCCAGGGCATGATGTGGCCGTAGTCGAAGCGCAGGGCCAGCTCGCTTCTCATGCGGACGTGTCCGTGCAGCCCCACCACGATCCGCACGATGTCCGCCACCTCGTCGCGGGGCGGCATGAAGTCGATGACCCGGACGGCGCCGTCGTCAGTTTCCCACTCGGTTTCCAGGATGAGGGTGTGCCGCCGGTAGCGGCGCCGCGTGCAGCCGCCGCCAACTGCCGGGGCGAGGAGCCAGCGGCCGGCTTCCGGGGTGTCCAGGAGCGCATTGAAGCAAGCCGGGGAATCGAACCGCGGCAGGCACAGCCAGTCAATCGACCCTTCAGTGCTGACCAGGGCCGCCGTGTGCAGATCGCCGACCACCGCATAATCCTCGATGCCTACCATGCCCTTACAGTGCCACAGCGGGCCCCGCGGCACGAGGGGGTGCCCGGTGTAGCCTGAAGTGAGGCGGAGCGGCCGCCGGAGTCTTGCCCCGGTCACCCGGCTCAGCCGGTTTGCAGGGCGGAAGTGGAGCCTTGAGTGGATAGTCGCCTGAACGAAGCCGACGTGGTGGGGCGCGTCCAGGACATGCTGCTGGACACCCAGGATGTCCAGGATTTCCTCGACGAGCTGGCACGTTTCTCGGCCGACGCGCAACCTGAAGCTGCGCGACGTCGCTGCGGCCATCGTGGAGTCTGCAGGCGGCGGCCCACTGTCAACCCACTTCGAGTGACGCCCGACAGGTGAACGTCCACATCGGTACGTCCGGCTGGAGCTACGACCACTGGGAAAATGTGCTGTACCCGCCCGGGCTTCCCACCAGGGAGCGGCTGCAGTACTACGTGGCAAGATTCAGCACGGTGGAGCTGAATGCCAGCTTCTACCGCTGGCCGCGGGACACCACGTTCGCCGGCTGGCGGACCCGGCTGCCGGCCGGTTTTTCGCTGTCCGTCAAAGCCCCCCGCGGACTCACCCACGGCAAGAAGCTGTACGGCCCGGAAGTCTGGATCGAACGCATCGCGCGCTGCTGGCATGAACTCGGCGACAAGCGCGCTGTGCTCCTGGTCCAGCTGCCTCCCGGCATGGCCCGGGATGATGCCCGCCTGGACTACTTCCTAGGCGCCATGCCCGAGTGGATCCGAGTGGCCGTGGAGTTCCGGCATCCGAGCTGGGAGCAGCCGGAGGTGTACGGACTGCTGGAACGGCACCAGGCTGCGTACACAGTCATGAGCGGCGCCAATCTGCCCTGCAACCTCCAGGCGACTGCACCATTCGTCTACGTCAGGCTGCACGGGCCGGACCACCAGCACCTGTACGGCGGTTCCTACTCGGATGAGGAACTGGGCTGGTGGGCGGACAGGATCCGGGAGTGGCGCAGCTCCGGAAAGGAAGTCTTCGCCTATTTCAACAACGACGGCGGCGGCAACGCCGTGCGTAATGCGGCCACCCTGCGCGGCATGCTGGGAGACAGCGGCGAGTAACAGAGCACAGGCGGGCAGCCCATGGGCCCCCGCCCTGTGGCAGAGTGAAGGCATGGACATGGCGTCACAGGAATCACCGTTGTCAGGGACGAGCTTGTCAGGGACGCGCGTCTTCCGCCTGGCCCACTGGCTATCCGACTCGATCAATACCGCGCGCCTGAAACTGGCACGCCGCTGGAAGTTTGAGCCCAAGACGATCGCGTACCAGGGCTACGGCTCCACGGAATGGGTCCGTGTCCTGGGCAGGGTGGTGCTGGCCAGCAAGCCCGTGCCTGGCAGCCGCGCCGACCATGCCGCCCGGAACGGCACCGAGAACGTACGCGGCTGGCGCGCCTTCACCAGCGTTCCCATCCCCCGTTCCGAGGTGGAGATTGAGATCGGCGGAAGAGTCACGAAGGTCAAGGCAGACCGCGGCGGGCTTGTGGACATCGATATCCCGGTGGCCCTCGCCCCGGGGTGGCACACCGCCATACTCCGCTCCGCGGATGCCGAACCGGCGGAAGCCAGCATCTTCGTGATTGCCCCGGACACAAAGTTTGGCATCGTGTCCGACATTGACGACACCGTCATGGTGACGGCCTTGCCCCGGCCGTTCCTGGCACTCTGGAACACCTTTGTGCTGAGCGAGCGGGCCAGGATGGCCACCCCGGGGATGGCGGTGCTCCTGGACCGGCTCACCGTTGAGCATCCCGACGCACCGGTCATCTATCTCTCGACGGGCCCCTGGAACGCTGCGCCCACCCTCGCGCGGTTCCTGACCCGGAACATGTACCCGGCCGGCCCGTTGCTGCTGACGGACTGGGGACTGACGCAGGACCGCTGGTTCCGCAGCGGCCAGGAGCACAAGCGCCGCAATCTTGAGCGGCTGGCGGCGGAATTCCCGCACATGCGCTGGCTCCTGATTGGCGACAACGGGCAGCACGACGAGCAGATCTACTCGCAGTTCACGCAGCACAACGCGGACAAGGTGGCGGCCATCGCCATCCGGCAGCTGTCCGTGAGCGAGGCCGTCTTCGCCGGCGGCCATTCCGAGGACGGCGACCACAGCGCCTCGACGGTGCCGTGGATCTACTCCCCCGACGGGGCGGGCATAGCCCGCCAGCTCCGGGAACTCGAACTCCTCTAGGTACCCGAACTGCTCTAGGTGACCGGACCGGCGTCGGACATTCCACCGTCGGACATCCCTGCGTCTGTCAGCGCGCCGTCCGTCCCTGCTGCCGCAGCCGCGACGGCGGCATCCGCGGACGCTGCCAGCCTCCGTTCCTCCTGGAGTTCCTGGAACCAGTAGAACGAGGCCTTGGGCGTGCGCACCTGCGTCTCGAAATCCACGTGCACCAGGCCGAACGGCTGTTTGTAGCCGCCGGACCATTCGAAGTTGTCCATGAATGACCAGACGTAATAGCCGCGCAGGTCGATCGCTTCAGCCTCGCCGCCGGGGGCCGTGGCGCGGAGGGCGGTGCCGAGGTGGTCGGAGAGGTAGCGCAGCCGCCGCTCGTCGGGGATGAAGGTCCGATTGGTTGACTTGTCGCGGACCTTGACGTCCTCAAAGCTTGCCCCGCCCTCGGTGATGATCACCGGCGGAAGTTTCGGGTACCGTTCGGCCATTTCCTTGAGCGCCACGGCCATGTATTCCGGTTTCACGGGCCACCCGTAGGCAGTGGTTTCAGTGTCCGGCCACGGCTCAATGTGCAGCGGGGCACCGGGCGTGGCGTCCCTGAGGTCATCCCCCATCGCCTCGGCCATGGCCGCCGGAACGGGGCTGTCGCCGCCGCCGGCCGCCACCCTGGTGGGCATGTAGTAGTTCAAGCCGTAGAAGTCCAGCGGCTGGGAGATGACGGCCATGTCCTCATCCGGATGCTCGAAGGACGAGAAGAACTTCGCCGCCCGGATGAGGTCCGGATATTTTCCGGTGAGCACTGGGTCCGCGTAAAGCCGGTTCTGTGCCACATCCATGGCACCCGCACTAATCCAGTCGAGGGGGTTGCCGGAGTTGGGCACCACGGGCGAGTACACATTGGTCATGCCGATTTCGCCGGGCACCTTCGCTGCCCGCAGGGCCTGCAGCGCGAGGCCGTGGCCCAGCAGTTGGTGGTGCACGCTGGGCAGGCCATTCGCGAGGTCGGCCTTCCCCGGGGAGTGCAGGCCCAGGGCATAGCCGTTGGTGGTCACGGTGGCGGGCTCGTTGATGGTCACCCAGCGCGCCACCCGGTCCCCGTAGGCTGCCGCGGCGATGGCGGCGAACTCGCCCAGCCGGTAGGCAGTGTCCCGGTTGAGCCAGCCGCCGTCCTCGTCGAGGGCCAGCGGCGTGTCCCAGTGGTAGAGGGTGACCATCGGTGAAATTTCGTTGGCCAGCAGCTCATCCAGCAGCCGGTCATAGAAATCGAGCCCGGCACGGTTCACCGCTCCGCGGCCGTCCGGCTGGATCCGCGGCCACGCCAGTGAGAACCGGTAGGAATCGACGCCCAGCTCCTTCATGAGGGCCACGTCCTGCGGCATGCGGTGGTAGTGGTCGCACGCCACGGCCGGGCTGTGGCCGTCCACGATCGTCCCGGGTTTTGCTGCGAAGACGTCCCAGCCGGCGGGTCCACGGCCGTCCTCGTCCAGCGCCCCTTCAATCTGGAACGCTGCTGTAGCCACCCCAAGGGTGAATCCGGTCGGAACCATGGCGGCCAATTCTTTGGCGGAAGGATGCATTGCTGGACCTCTGTGACGTTGTGGACGGCCGGTAGGCCAAAACTTCAGATTGCCGGAGTCTATCGCTCAGGGCGCCGCACTGCCCGGGTTAATCACGGAAATCACGTTGCCGGCGGGGTCCTTGAACCATGCGATGTCCGGTCCCATCCCGCGGGCTATTCCTTTTTCGTCCGTGGGCAGGTTGGGGTCGTCGTAGATCTTGGTCTGGACGCCTGCCGCGTTGAGCTCATCAACGGCTGCCTCGACGTCGTCGACCACAAGGTTCAGGACGGTGAAGGTGGCCGGCTCATGGTCGTCCTTGGGGTAGACAAAAATTCGGTGGCCCTCGGGCATGGACAGCTCCAGCGTGCCCATCGCTCCGTCGGACACCGCCAGGCCCAGCGTCTGCCCGTAAAAATCCCTGGCGCGCGCCACGTCGTCGACGCTGAAGCTGGAAAACGAACCCTTGGGCGGAAATATGGCCTTCTCCTTCGATGGCTCCAGTCCTTCGGCAGCTCAGGAGGGCTGCGGTACCTCCGGACTGCGGTACCCCCCCAGAATGGCACAGGCCCGGGGCCGCTGACGAGAGGCCGCGGAACGGGTTCCGGGCAACGCCCCGCCTCCGAACGCCCCGGGCCGCGGCGTGGTGGTGACCGCCGCTGGTAGGGTCTGCGACATGGATGAAAAATTGGGGAAGTTCATCGACGATTTCGCGCAGCTGGTTCAGATCGCCCAGTCCGGGCAGCACCGCGTACAGGCCGGCACCCAGCTGCTGACAACAATCACGGACCATCTGGCGGTGCCGGCCGAATCACTCGCGGTGGTGGTGGAGGAGGTGCCGGCGCACCGATTCGTGGACGCGGACATCCGGATGGCCGAACTCGCCGCCGAGGACGAGCAATTCCGGCTGGTGGGGATCGGCGGCGGCGACCAGCGCCACCACCAGTCCCTGAGCGACATGCTGCAGCAGTCGCAGTTCTTTCCGCAGTTTCCGTTGTCCCAACCCGATTACATCAACCTTGCTGTTGGACCCGATGAACAGCGGCAAGCCGTGGCACTGGGCCTGTGGCTGTTCCGGCACGCGGGCAGCCCTGTTGCCGTCCTGCAGCGGGACGCGGCGCCGCGGTACGGGCGGCAGACGGCGTGCCTCGAACTCCTGGCCGCTGATGCGAAAAACGCGGCAGACTTCCTGGCCGAGTTCCGCAGGCGCATGCAGCGCGGCAGCATCCTGAAAGGCCAGGTCATTTCCCTGGTCATGGGCGAGTACGGGCCCAGCAGCGGCGGCGTGACGTTCCACGCCCGGCCGGAGCTCACAGCGTCCGACGTCATCCTTCCCGAGGGGCTGCTCCAGAAAGTGGCCGATCACGCCCTGGGCATCACCGCGCACCGGGAGTCGCTGAACGAGTACGGCCAGCACCTCAAGCGGGGCATCCTGCTGTACGGCCGCCCGGGGACGGGCAAGACCCACACGGTGCGGTACCTGCTGAGCCAAAGCGCCGGCATCACCGCGATCCTGCTGTCCGGAGGGTCACTGGCCAGGATTTCCGAGGCGGCAGCCATGGCGCGGGCCCTGCAGCCTTCCATCGTTGTGCTGGAGGACTGCGACCTGATCGCTGAGGACCGGAGCTTCGGGCACGGGCCGCAGCCGCTGCTGTTCGAGGTTCTGGATGCCATGGACGGCCTGGACCACGACGCCGACGTCGCCTTCGTCCTCACCACAAACCGCGTGGACATGCTCGAGCGGGCCCTCGCCCAGCGCCCCGGCCGCGTTGACCTGGCCGTGGACGTTCCGCTGCCGGCCCTGGACGAGCGGATCGGACTGGTGACGCTGTATGCGCGCGGCATTCCGTTCAGCCCGGACGCCGTCCGCGATGCCGCGGCCCGCACTGAAGGAACCACAGCCTCGTTCGCGCGCGAACTGGTCCGCCGGGCCGTCGTGCGTGCCGCGCTGGACGGCACCCCCGTGTCGGACAGCCACCTGTACGAGGCGGTGGAAGAACTGATGGCCGACGGCGAGACCCTCACCAGGAGCCTGCTGGGCAGCGGCCCCGCCGGCGGCGGGGACGGGCAGGGCGGCTTCGGCGGTCCCGGCTTCCCCGGTCCGGGTTTTCCCGGACCTGGATTCGGGGGTCCGGGGATACCCGGGCCCGACGTTGGCGGCGTCAGTTTCGTCGGACCGGGTTGATCCAACAACGGTTAATTCACCAGCGGGTTAGTCCACCAGTGGCGGGGGCCCGAAGAGGAATTCGTTGGCGTGGGACACGGCCTTGCGGAAGGCATCGTTCCGCAGGGCGACCAGGTTCGCAGAGCCGTCGGCGTCGGGCTCCAGGAACTGGGTCAGGCCCGGGCGAAGCACCCAAATGTCCCCGGCAGGCGGCAGGTAGAACACCCCGAACGTACGGTGCCGGTGGTCGTCGTCGGACCAGATCGGCACCACGGCCAGCGCGGCTCCGGTCGTAGGATTGATCCACTGTGCGCGGGGCAGGGGCTCCTCATGGGCCTCGGGGTCCAGGAACGGTGCTGTGCCCTTGCCCCAGCGCTGCTCAAAGCGCTCATGGAAGGCCGGAATCAGGTGTGAATCGTAGCGGCGCCAGTCGCTCATGGCTGTGGTTCTCCTATGACGCTCATGTCGGTTTCAGGTCCAGGGTCCGCTCTCCCACCGCGCATCAGGGCGCGGTAGGCGCGGGCGACCTCCTGCTGCGAGGCGCCGCGCGGAACCTGCAGCACCG
Source organism: Arthrobacter globiformis (assembly GCF_030817195.1). Classification (NCBI taxonomy): domain Bacteria; kingdom Bacillati; phylum Actinomycetota; class Actinomycetes; order Micrococcales; family Micrococcaceae; genus Arthrobacter; species Arthrobacter globiformis. The sequence continues at coordinate 4,737,753 of NZ_JAUSYZ010000001.1, forward strand.
CATAGTAATCCGGTGAAGGGCTGGTCATCGCTGAAGCCTGTTGTTGCAAGGATTGCTGAGGATCGCGGCTGGGGCGGCCTGCGGGTATCCGACTGGGAACCCACAGGCCGCCCCAGCCAGCGCGGTCGCTATGTCTCGATCTGGTGCAGCTGGCCCTTGCTTTCGATCTCGATCTTCCGCGGCTTTGCCTGCTCGGCAACCGGGATCCGCAGTGTCAACACGCCAAGATCGTAGCTGGCCTTGATGTTGTCCGCGTCCAGGGTGTCGCCGAGAATGAGCTGGCGGCTGAAGACACCGCGCGGCCTCTCGGAGACCACCAGTTCGACGTTGGGCTGGGTGGCATCACGGCGCTCTGCCCGGACGGTGAGGACGTTCCGTTCAACGTTCAGATCCACGTCTTCGGGAGAAATCCCGGGCAAGTCAAACGCCACCACGAATTCCCCGTCTTCCTGCCACGCGTCCATCGGCATGGCGGCCGGACGGGCTGCTGTTCCGAAGACCTGCTGGGTGAGCCGGTCCAGCTCACGGAACGGGTCAGTACGGATTAGCATCATTTCCCACTCCCTTCAGCATGTAGGTTGTATGGCTACCCATCACCCATTTATCTATGGTGGTGGATACAGATTTTTTATAGCACCTGTGACAAACTGGTGCAAGAGGAAGAACAAGAAAATCTGGACGGGGAAGCACAAGGCCAACCGGGACGACGCCGGGCGCGGGCTGTAGGCCATTTCTACAGCCGGCCCCCGGCGAGCAGGAAGGAGTCCTCGAGCAGTTCGGCGAGCTGGCCGCCGTCGACCCTTGAAAGCCGGACAAGGACCAGCTGGGGCGACCGCTCATGGTGCGGCATCCAGAAGTACGTCTCCGGATCCGTTCCGGCGAGAGCCTCGCGCTCGGCGGTCTTGACCGTGAGTACGCCCGTTTCCCAGATGCGGGCCATCAGGGTTTTGGCGAACCAGGCCGGCTGGTTCCAGCTGGCGCGTTCGGTTACGCCCGGCAGTGCAAGGCAGATCCGGCGGACATCGGCTTCGGTGGCCATGCCGTCAGTCCGGGGCCTCGGCTTTGGACAGCTCGCCGGTGACCTCCTCGCCCGGCACCCGGGCGGTGCGCCAGGTGTCCACGGCAATCACCGCGCCGAGCACCACCAGCGACAGCGACACCGACGCCACGGCGTCGCTTACCCAGTGGTAGCCCAGATAGAGCCTGCTGACGGAGGCCGCGAAAACGCCGATGATGGCGACAATAAAGCTGACGACGGCAGCCTTCGGGTTCCGATGGCGGGAAAAGACCAGGAATGTGGTCACCAGCAGGAAGTCAGACGCGCCCAGGACGTGGCCGGACGGGAAGGAAAACGTTTGGTCGGCGCCGAACAGCATCTGGTCCACGGGTGGGCGCTCCCTTTCGACGGACCTGCCGATGAGCTGCGCCAGCCCCACGCCGGTGAGCATGGCCGCCGCCAGCAGGATGGGCCGCCAGGCGTGCTTGGCCAGCATGCCCCACGCCACCGTGACGATGAGGACGATGATGGGCAGCCCCACGGGTCCGAAGATGATGGCAAGGATGATCATCACCACGGTCAGCGCTTCGGATCGGGTGGTCAGCAGCCACCTCTGCGCCTCACCGTCAGCGCTGGCCAGCCCGTCCCTTTGCAGGACACCGGCGAGCGTGAGGAAGAAGACCGTTGCCCCGATGAGAGCCAGCACGATGGCCGTCGCGTAGAGCCCTTTCCTCGCGCCGGGTTCCATATAGCGCTCTTCGACCACAAACTTGTCATGGAAGACCCGCCACCGGCCCTGCTTGCCCGCTGATTCTTCTGCCACCCGAAAGACCGCCTGTGCGCTGAGGAATATTGTCTAGAAGTGAAGGTTATCCCTGTTCCACGCCGGGCGTCAGAAAGCGGGCGGCAGAAATCCTAAGCCCCCTTACGGATGCCTTCCTCCGCTGTTACGGTAAAACTTCCAGCCCCACGAGGTCTCAGGAGACGACATGAGCACTGAAGGAACCGGCCAGGAAGAACAGAACAGCGGAACTGCACCGCGGACGCAAGGGGATGGCGTCCCGGACTCCGGCGCCGGCGTCGCGATGGGAGCCGGCGAGCCGAACACTTTCGAACCGGAAGAGGGCACGGACGGCGCGCGGACCGGAGCGCCAAGCGACGAGCAGGTTGCCACGGCGGAGGACACCCCGGACGTCGAGGAAACACCGGTGGATACGACCGAACCCAGCTGACCTGGTGGATAATTAGTCACACATTGAAGTGGCAACGGGGCTACGGAGGCTGCCGTGAGGATCATCGGAACACTTGTGGTCATCTGGCTCATCGTCGGCGTTTTCGCCGCGTTTCAGCGGGGCTACTTCGGTGGCTCCCCGGACTCCTGCACGGAGGCCGGAACCGTGGCGATCACCATCGCCGCCGGACCGCTGAACTACATGGGCGCCAACCCCAAGCTGACCTGCGAAGTGCCCCAGCCGTCCAAGTAGCACGGCCGTCCAAGTAGCGGCTCTTCCCCGGACGGCGCCGCCCCAAGCGCGAACGAACACTTAAGCCCCACCCGTGCGGGGCTCAAGTGTTCGTTCGCGCTCAGTCGTTTGTGGGCGCTCAGTCCTCGGTGGGCGTCGTGCGGTTCGAGTGGTAGTTCCGCCAACTGTGCTCGGGCGCGTAGCCAAGGAGCCGCTTGGCCTTGTCGATGGAGAGCAGGGTCTCGTGCTCGCCCAACTCCTTGGTGACTTTCACCCGCGGGAAAACTTCCGCCGCCAGGCTGGCGCTGGAGCGGCTCATGACGGTGTCCTCGTTGGCGACGATGAAGGCCTCGAACCCCGGCGTGCGGTATTCCAGCGCGCGTGCCACCGCCTGGGCACCGTCGCGCGCGTCGATGTAGCCCCAGAGGTTCCACTTGCGAAGGGCGGCGTCCGAGTCAAAGGACGGAAACTCCTCGTAGTCCTCCGGATCCATGACGTTGGAGAAGCGAAGTCCCACGATGCTCAGCTCCGGGTCCCAGCGCGTCATCTGGATGGCCATCTGCTCCTCCAGATGCTTCACCAGCGAGTAGGTGCTCTCCGGGCGGGCCGGATATTCCTCGTCCACCGGGATGTAGGGAGGGTCGACGTCGAACGGCAGTCCCAGCACCGTCTCACTGGACGCGTACACGATTTTCTTGATGCCGGCCCGGCGGCCCGCCTGGAACACGTTGTAGGTCGACAGCATGTTGTTTTCGAACGTGGCAGCGTCGGGCACCAGGCCGGGAGCGGGGATGGCGCCCAGATGGACGATCGCGTCGAAGCCCTGGTGCCGGTCATCGAGACCCAAGATGACGTCAACAACCTGCCCGTAGTTGCGCAGATCCACGGCGGCGAAATGCGGGCTCCGGTCACCCGTCCGGTCCAGGTTGAGGACCGAATGCCCGTCCGCCACAAGCCTGCGGACCACATTCCGTCCCAGCTTTCCACTGCCTCCCGTTACGGCAATTCTCACCGCGGCCTCCTCCTGTTGGTTGGCCGACCCTGGCCCGGGCGGCCGTGCTCCGTTCGCCGCAGCGGCTAACACCGTCCGGCACCTTCCCCCAGCCTAGGGCCCACGGCTGTAACCGCGGCCATGGTGCGTGCCGAACTGGTGTATATTTTCTCGGTACGGTTTAGCAGAAGGCCGTTGGATTGTTGTTCGATCCGGCACCTTGCTCGCTGCTATCCGCCCCGGCCACGGGGTCCCTGCGCTGCGCCCGCCGGTTCGTCTTGACCCGAGCGAAACGGTACCGAAAGATCGTGGCCAGCGAGTCGACCGCAAAACCTGAAACCTCAATCACGGAGCACCTCAACGAGCTTGTGCTCACCAGCTCCGACGTGGGCGAATTCCTCCACGAGCTCGCCCGGATCTCTGCACGCAGCCTCTCCGAACCCGGGGACGAAGTCCTTTGCGGCGTGACCCTGCTGCGGCACCGCAAGGCGGCAACCGTGGCGAGCAGCAGCCCCGAGGCGCAGGCCATGGACGAGATTCAGTACGACTTTGGCGACGGTCCCTGCATGACAGCCTCGCGCGAGCAGGTCACCATCCACATCACGGACCTCCGGAACCACGACCGTTGGGACAGCTACGCCGAGACGGTGCTGGGGCAAGGGGTCCGGTCAATTCTCGCCATTCCTTTTGTGCTTGAGGGCGAGACCCGGGCCGCACTGAACCTTTACTCCCACCGGCCGGGACGTTTCGAGGGGCGCGTGCTGGAACTCGCCCAGGACTTCGTCAGCCAGACGTCGATGGCCCTGCGGCTGGCGGTGCGGTTCGCCCACTACAGCGACGCGGCGGCCAACCTCAAGGCCACCCTGGAAACGCGGACAGTGATCGACGTCGCCGTCGGCGTGATCATGGCGCAGAACAGGTGCAGCCAGGAGGAAGCCTTTGAGCTGCTCAAGGCAGCATCGAGTACGCGCAACATCAAGCTGCACAGCGTTGCGACGTCGATCGTTGACTCGCTTGGCCAGGGCCCGGCGAAGACCCACTACGAGGGCTGAACTGCCGGGCTGCGTGTATTGCTAAGGGCCACCGAAGCTCTGGTCGGGTTCCTGCCCTTCCATCCGTGAAGTCCCCGCAGTCCGTGAGGCCCCCTCGGTTCCTGCACCGGCCGTCCCCGCACTGCGGGATACCCGGATCTTCTGGCCTCCCGCAGCGGACTCCTCCGTCAACGGAACGCGGACTTCCAGAACGCCGTCGGTATACGAGGCGCGGATGTCCTCCTGGTTCACCGGGGCGGGAAGGCTTACGGTCCGCGAAAACGTGCCAAAGCGGAATTCCGAGCGGTACCCTTCCTTGTCCTTGTGCTCCGATTTCTCTTCACGGCGGACGGTAATCTGCAGTTGGCTGCCGGTCAGCGTGATGTCGACATCATTGTCAGGATCGATGCCCGGCGCTTCGGCCTTCACCACCAATGCGCCCGCCTCGCGGTATTCCTCGACCCGCAGCCAGGCGTCCATATCCCCCTCCAGGAAACGGCGGAAGGGTTCCGGGATATCGACGCCGGCACGCCTGAATATGTTGGTCATCGCTGTTACCTCCTGTCAGCTTCCGGCCCCATTGCAGGATGCGGAGGGCCGGATGGGTCCCAACACCAACAAAGCTACGCCCTTGCCGGGCGCTTGTCAGGCGGTCAGCCGGGAGCCTGACCAATGGCGAACCTTCCCACCTTCAGCGACTCAGCGCTCCGGAATCCTGAGAGTTTCCCTATGAAAAACCGGGAAGTTTTCGGCGGAAGAACGGACGCTATGGACGGACGGGACCATTCCGTCAGGCGGACCCCCCAAATCCGCCCAAAGTGCGGCTGCCGAGGGGTGCCGGCACCGAGGTTTTCACAGGAGGCTTGCCGAATAGTGGCGCCATGCAAAGGATCACGCCGCCAATGGAGGAGACCCAGTGATGAAGCTGTTACTCCTGTGCGTTCCCGCGGTTACATTCGCCGCCCTCAACGTCTGGAGCCAGGCGGTTGCGGAGCCGCCTGCTGTGCAGGGTCCGGGCGTCGTGGTCATTGAGCTGCCACCTTCCGTCAAAGCCGTTTTCCTGGACGAAGACGCGAATATTCAAGGAGGTTCCGATGGACGCTAGTGTCCCCACCCCTGCTGAGCACGAAAAGCTGAAGACCGCCCTTGAACCGGGGAGAAGCGCCGAGGATGCGCTGGAGCTCTTCTGCAGCGACTCACTGAGGTCGATCGACAGGACTGTGATGCGCGCCCAGGTCATCGAACTCATCCTTGATATCCTCGCCACCACGGATGTCCAGTCCGAAGCCCGGCACCGGCTGCTGCAGCATCTGGCCTCGCATCCGGGATCCCCCGAGCAAGCGCTGCTGTGCCACCTGAGCGAAAACGCCTGCCTGCCGCCGGCAACAGGCGGCAGCTCCCTCCCGACGGCCGACTACTTCCCTGCGGGCGGAGACTACTTCGCGGCTGGCGCTGCTGAGGGGCCGATGGAAAGTAGCAAAAACACAGTTGACGGACCGAAACCTACGTGGCTCCCCGCTCCCCTGCGGAACCTGTTCCGGCTCGACTGAAGAGGGACGACGGCGGCCGTGGCACCTACGTTGCCAGCTGCGGCGAGGTCAGGTCCCGGGTCTCAATTCCGGTGGTGCGCGATGAGCCAGCCGGCCATCTGCTGCGCCCGCTTATGAGCGAGGAAGTCGCCTTCCGTCGCGGAAATGATGGAGCCCTTCATCAGGATGTGCCAGGAGCGGGCGAATTCGTCAGGGCGTTCTAGCCCCGCTTCCTCGGCAAGGGCCTGGATGTGGCCCCGGATTCTGGCGAGGTAGCCGATACTGGCCTCCCCCAGGGGATGCCCCGGGCCCATTTCGAGGAGGACATTGATGAACGTGCACGCTTCGAAATCGTCCCGCTGGAACCAATCGCCGAAGACGTCGAAAATGGCCAGCAGCCGGCCCTCGGGCGTGCTTCCCCTGCGCCTCGCCTCGGAGACAATCAGGTCCACTGTCCATACCTGGTCACGGAGGGCCAGGAAAGCCAGAACCAGCGCGTCCTTCGACGGAAAGTGGCGGTAAAACGTCGACTTGGCCACGCCGGACCGCTCGATCAGCTCGTTGATACCGACGTCCCGGACGCCGCGGTGGGAGAAAAGCTCATAGGCAGTGGCCAGAATCCGATCCACTGGTTCGCTATGGCCGGTCCGCACCTCGTCGGGCAACAAGGTGTCCCCGGTTGCATCAGGAGCACTCATTAGAGAATCAGTGTACCTTGGGACTGGCAGAGACAGACCTGTCTGTCTTATTGTTTTAGGATCACGACACCTCGTTATCGGGAACACGGGTTCCCGGGCGCTGGCGTCCCTGCAATGGAGCAGAATGGGAGGGCACCGATGGACGACGACATCCGCGCGGTGAAAGAAGCCGTGGCGACGCTGGAATCTGCAAAAGCAGAGCATGACCCGGCAGCGGAAACCCTGCAGAGTGCAGTAGCCGCGGCCGTAACCCACGGCAAGCCGATCCGTGAAGTGGCAGCCGCCGCACATATGACGGCGCTGGAGGTGCTTGACGCCGCCGACGCCGCCACGTATCCGCAACAGGCGTTTCAGCCCTGGATGCTGGCCACATAGGTGCGCACAAGATCTTGCGAAAACTTGATTGGATCCCGAGGTAAACCTGCGGCAAGCCTGATCGGCCCGCGCCACCCTTAAGCATCAGCCCCTGGAGGAGCGATCCTTCCAGGGAAAGCATGCAACTACGGCCGCTAGGAAGCGGGGGCGCCATGAACCAGTCAGCAACTCTCGAGGAAGTCGTCGAAGTCGGCGGCGTCATTACCGACCGGCAGCCCGTGGACTTTTACCGGCTGGGGCTCGCCGGCTGCATCGACAGGCTCACAGTCCCCCTGCGCCGCCAGGGTACCTGCGTCCGGTGGGAGACACCCCATCATGGCGTGGAGATCTCGTCCGGCTGCGCCTCGCTGCTGTACCACTCCGCGCAGGTGGCGCTGAGCAACACGTTCAAATATGCGCACGCCACGGATGTCACTGTCCGCCTCGCAGCCGTTTTCCACGGCATCCGCCTGATGGTCGCCGACAACGGCACGGGCTTCGAGTCGGTTCCACGGGCGGCGGGAGAAGGCACCGGCCGCGGTGCGGGGCTCAGGACCATTTCACAGGCGGTAAAGGAAGCGGGCGGGACCGTGGACATCACCTCGGCTCCCGGCACCGGCACGGCCATCACCATCACCATTCCGCTGGACTGAGCAACTCCGCGGCACCACGGCACACTCCGGCGATCCGCCCGGACTCGCCTAGGATGCTGTGCATGACCCTTCCGAACGTTGAGCCCGTGCGGGCTTTCGAATCCGCGGAGATCCAGCAGGCCGTCACCGAACTGCGCAGCCGGCTGACCGCCGGCCGACGGGTTCTGCTCGGCGTGGCTGGTTCCCCGGGGTCCGGCAAATCCACGTTCTCGGCCTGCCTCGCGGACGCCCTGGGCCCTGATTCCGCCCTCGTGGTGCCCATGGACGGCTTCCACCTGGGCAACGCCATCATTGACGGCACTCCCCTGCGCCAGCGCAAGGGCGCCCCGGACACGTTCGACGTCGGCGGTTATCTTTCGCTCCTGAGGCGCCTTGTGCGCCGGGACGAGGACGTCGTTTACGCGCCGGAGTTCCGGCGGACGATCGATGAGCCCGTGGCCGCATCGCTCGCCATCCCAGCCACCGTCCCCGTCATCATCACCGAGGGCAACTACCTGCTCAGCGACGCCGCGCGCTGGCAGCAGGTGCGGGCACAACTGGACGAGGTGTGGTTCATCGACACACCGCACGACCTGCGCCTTGCCCGCCTGGTTGAACGACACATGTTCTACGGCATGGACCGCGCGGCGGCCGAGGCCTGGGCCAACGGGCCGGACGCGGCCAATGCCCGCCTGATCGAAGCCACGCGCACCCGCGCCGACAGGATCATTACCTGGTTCTAGCTACCTGTCCTCGGCATCCCACAGACCGGATTCGTCCGCAGCCTCTTCCGGCTTGTGTTGGCCCTCCGGTGCTCCGCTGCCAACGTAGCTGGCGGGCACTGTTCCGCCTGCCTGGGTCATCTGTTCTTCACGGATGTTGTGTGCCGTGCCAGCCTCGGGATGGGGCTGTTCCTGTTCGACGGCGTCCGGGTCGCCAGGGCCGCGAAGGTCGCTGGGCTCTTCCGCATTGCGCTTGCTGTCAGTCATGCCACTGCCTCTCACTGGGAAATGCCGGTCGCGTCCCAGTCTAGGCACACCTAGGATCGCCAGCGGGCTTGCCAGAAGCCAGGCCGTCGAGACTGTCCAGACTGTCCAGACTGTCAAGACCAGGATGAGCGCGATGCCGGCCAGCGTGGGAACCGTCCTAGGCCGGTAGGTTACGCCTGCTCCCGCACATCCTGCGGCGCCCATCCCAGGGATGGGGCCACATGCCGGGCGATGTTCCAGCAGCTTGGCGTTGTACTCCACGCCAAGCTGGTTTGGGACGGTCAGCAGTAGCGTGTCTGCCGCCTGAACCGCGGCGTCGCCGGCCAGCTTGGCGGCGATGACGTCCGGCTCGCCGACGTAGCTCTTGCCGAAGCGGGCCAGGGTGCCGTCCAGGGCGCCCACCTGGTCCCGGCCCTCGCGGAGGGCGCTCAGCCCGAAGTACTGCCGGTCCTCTTCATCGGCCAGCGGCAGGACGCTGCGGCTGACCGAAACCCGCGGCTCGCGGCCGTGCCCGGCCGCCGCCCACGCCTCACGGAACATCGCGATCTGCTCGGACTGGAGCTCGTGGAACGGCACCCCGGTATCCTCGGTCAGCAGGGTGAGCTCATGAGGTTCATCCCGCGCTCGGCCGCCCAGACCGCTGTCTTCCGGGTTCCGGCGCCCCACCAGATGCGCTCGGGCAGCCCCTCGGAGCGGGGCTGGACAGGGAGGAGCCCGGTGGCCCCTCCGGCGTAGCGGGGGTCGGCCTCCACCACGCCGGCGCCGGCGATGGCCCGCCGAAACTCCTCGGCGTGCCGGCGCGCCATGTCGGCATCTGTCTCGCCCTCCCGCGGCGCATAGCCGAAGGCCGCCGCGCCGTTCCGGGCCGGTTCGGGTGAGCCGCGGCTGATACCCAGCTGAAGCCGACCCCCGCTGATGAGGTCCGTGGCCGCCGCCTCCTCAGCCATGTACAGCGGATTCTCGTAGCGCATGTCGATGACGCCGGTGCCGAGCTCGATGCGGTGGGTGCGGGCCGCCGCCGCGAGCAGCGGAAACGGCGATGCCTGCTGGCGTGCGAAGTGGTGAACGCGGAAATACGCGCCGTCGATGCCCAGCTCCTCCGCGGCCACGGCCAGCTCTATCCCCTGCAGCAGAGCATCGCGTGCCGTCCTGGTGCGGGAACCCTGCACCGGGCCCCAGTGGCCGAAGGACAGGAAGCCAATTCGTTTCATGTCCAGCACAACATCCCCGGCTCCGCTGCCATTCCTGCAGGCTACGCCCTGTAACAGGCCGCGCGGACCGGCCCGCGATCCCGATAGGTTGGTACCACCGCTTGAGGACGTCCGTTCTCACGAGACCGAAGGGAATGCTGACATGGCTTACATCACCGTTGGACAGGAAAACAGCACCGACATCGAGCTCTACTACGAAGACCACGGAACCGGACAGGCTGTTGTCCTCATCCACGGCTATCCCCTGGACGGATCCTCGTGGGAAAAGCAGACAGCCGCCCTGCTCGATGCCGGCTACCGCGTCGTCACGTACGACCGCCGCGGATTCGGCAAGTCCAGCAAGCCCACCACCGGCTACGACTACGACACCTTCGCCGGCGACCTCAACACCATCCTGACCACCCTGGACCTCAATGATGCGGTGCTGGTTGGCTTCTCGATGGGAACCGGCGAAGTGGCCCGGTACCTCTCCACGTTCGGATCGGCCCGCGTGGCCAAGGCCGCCTTCCTCGGTTCCCTGGAACCCTACCTCCTGCAGACCGACGACAACCCCACCGGCGTGCCGCAGTCAGTTTTCAACGGCCTTGCCGAGGCAGTCAAAGCGGACCGCTACGCCTTCTTCACCGAGTTCTTCAAGAACTTCTACAACAGCGACACCTTCCTGGGCACGCCCCGGCTCAGCGAGGAGTCCGTGAAGGCCAGCTGGAACCTCGCCGCCAGCTCCGGCGCGTTCGCCTCGGTGGCCGCCCAGCCCACCTGGATCACCGACTTCCGCGCCGACATCCCGAAGATCGACGTCCCGGCACTGATCGTGCACGGCACGGCGGACAACATTCTGCCGATCGACGCTACCGGCCGGGAGTTCAGCAAGGCACTCCCGGAGGCTGACTACGTGGAGATCGACGGCGCCCCGCACGGCCTGCTCTGGACCCACGGCGCAGAGGTCAACGAGGCCCTGCTCAGCTTTCTGGGCAAGTAGCCCGGCGCAAAGGGGGCGTCCGACGGCGCTACCCCCCGCCGTCGGACGCCCTCACGCCGCCCTACAAACAACCCCAACAGGTTGACAAATTCTGAAACTAAGTGTTGACACGCACTTCCGGGCGTACAATTTGAAACACCGGATCCAAGGGCTTCCCTTGAAAATGAATCCGGCTCCAGGCCCGCCCGGCCAGTCCGGGTGGACGATCATAAAACGGACAGAAGTGGTTGATGGGTCTCCACGCGTCACGTGATCGGCCAGCGATGCCCGAACACACCTCGCGGGAGCAAGACAATGACCATCACCTCTCCAACACGACAGCGGCGCCCTTTGGCAGCCAGGCTCGCACTGGTTTCAGCAGCCTCATTCAGCCTCATTGGAGGCTCAGTGGCGGTGGCAGGACCGGCGTCAGCCGCAGGCTACGACTATAAACCCGACAAAAAAGTCGAGTGCAAGGTCGACGCCAAGAACGTGTACCACAAGGAATACGGCAAGTACTCGAAGAAGGCAGACGTCAAGTTCGAGTTCAAAGTATGGTGCGACAAGAAAACCGACGTGAAGTTCGACCACTGGATCTTCCAAAAGAAGAACAACGGTAAGTGGGAACTGATCAAGCATCGGGACGGCAAGCTCAAGGATGTCAAGTACGAAGCAAAACACACCAATGCTGAGGTCAAGGACAAGGGCCGCAAGGGTGGCGAGGAAAAGGTATACCACGTCGTCAAGATCAAGTACGACGACAAGAACGGTAAGTACTCCCACACCGTAACCAAGAGTGACAGCGGTTGGGGAACGGTCCATTTCGGCCACTGACATAGCCGTCCTTCTCAGTCTGACTTGTCAGACAACTACAAACAGAAGGCCGACGGCGGCACGCGGGTGCCGCCGTCGGCCTCTGTTTTGCTGGAGCTCAGGCGCTGTGGCTCGGAGATTTCTGGACCTCAGAGCGAACCGGTGGTGAAAGTCCAACTGGCTGACTTCAGCGGGTTGCCGGCCAGGTCGCGCACCGCAGCGGTCCCGCCGGTCACGCTGAGCGTGTAATTGGTCCGCGCGGCCAGCGTTGCCGAAGGGTTCAGGATCCACTGGTTCGTGGTGCCGTTGCGGGAAACCGTTGCCGCCACGTTGGCGCCGGTGGCGGCGTTCTTCAGCGCGACAGTGCCGGTGCCGGCTCCCTGGATGGCCTCACTGAAGGTCACCGCGACGTTGTTGGCGCGCCGCACCAGCGTAGCTCCCGGGCGCGGCGTCATGGCCGTAATAACCGGGGCCGGGCCGGTGGTGAACGTCCAGGTGGTGGTGGCCAGGGGGGTGCCTGCGGCGTCGCGGATGGCCGCGGGTCCGCCGGTCAGCGTCACCGTGTACGTCGCGTCATTGGCGAGGTTGGCCACCGGGTTCAGCGTGGCAGTCTGGGTGGTGTCGCTGTAGGTGACGGCCGCCGGGACAACGGTGCCGCCCGGGCCGCGCAGCACGAAGCTGCTGCCGCTGATGCCCTGCACCGCGCTGCTGAAGGTGGCCGTGACATTGCTTCCGGCGGCAACAGCGGTGCCGTTCGCGCCGGGCGTGCGTGCCGTAACCGTGGGGGCCGCGGCCGTGGTGAAGGACCAGCTGCCCGTCACGAAGGGGGTGCCTGCCGCATCTCGGATGGCCGAGGCTCCACCGGTCAGCGTCGCCGTGTACTTCTGCAAGGCACCCAGCAGGCCCTCCGGGTTCAGCGTTGCGGTGTGCGTGGCGGCGTCGTAGCTGACGGCAGCAAGCACTGTTGTTCCCGCGGCATTCCGCAGGACGAAGGTGGAACCGCTCACACCTTGAACGGCAGTGCCGAAGGTGGCGGTGACGTTGGCTGCTACGGCGGCGCCGGAGGAGTTGGCTGCCGGGTTGAGTGCCGTCACGGCCGGTGCGGTGAGGACCGCGGCGGCCGGGTCGGTGAAAAGCAGGCGGTTAGGTGTCCCCGCGCTGGCTGCGGAGACGGCACCCGAGGTGGCCGCGGACAGCAGCTTCGCCGCCACGTCCGCCGGCAGCAGTCCCGGCGACCGTGACAGCATCACGGCTGCGGCGCCTGCCACGTGCGGAGAGGCCATCGAGGTGCCGCTCATCAGGGCCGTCGCCGTGGTCGAGCTGGGGGAGGCAGACTTGATGCCCACGCCTGGTGCGTAAAGGTCAACGCAGCTGCCGTAGTTGGAGAACGCCGCCTGCTTGTCCGCCGAGTCGCTCGCAGCGACGGTCAGCGCGCCGGCAACGCGCGCCGGGGAGCTGTTGCAGGCATCAGCGGTGGAGTTGCCGGCGGCGACAACTGCTGTGACGCCGTCGTTGATGATGCCCTGCACCGCGGCGTCCACCATGGCGCTGGCGCTGCTGCCGAGGCTCAAATTGGCAACGGCCGGGGTTCCGGCCTGGTGGTTGGACGCGACCCACTCCAGGCCCGCGATGACGTCCGAGTTGAAGCCCGAACCGTTGCAGTCCAGCACGCGGACGGGGACCACGGTGGCCGCCTTGGCCACGCCGTAGGTCTTCCCCGCGATGGTGCCGGCAACGTGGGTGCCGTGGCCGTTGCAGTCCCCGGTGCCCAGCCCGTCGGAAACCGCCGTCCATCCCTGCACGACGCGGCCGCCAAACTCCGCGTGCGCAGACAGCACGCCGGAGTCAATTACATAGGCGCTCACGCCGGCCCCCGACGCCGCCGAGGTGTAGGTCCCGGAGAGCGGCAGGGCGCGCTGGTCAATGCGGTCCAGACCCCATGGTGCGGACTGCTCGGTATCGGCGGCCGTCACCGGGGCATCGGGTTCGACGGCGGCAACGCCCGCCGAGCGCTTCAGGTCCGCGACCTGTCCCGCCGTGGCCGTTACCACTGCGCCACGGATGGCCTTGGCGAAAGTGCGTCCGACGGCGATGTTCCTCGAGCGCAGGTTCCGTACGGCCGAGGATACGTCGGTCCCGGCGGAGTAGCGCACAATGTAGCGGGCGGCAGCTGCCGGCACTGCCGTCGGGGTTTCCGTGGCGGCAATACCCGCGGGGGGCACGCCGGTGGCGGCAGTGCCTGGCGTGACTCCTGCGAAGGCTGCGGCAAAGCCGGTCAGGAGCAATGAGGCCAAAGCAGGACGGAGAACAGACGAAGCGCGGATTTTGGGGTTCCTTCGAAAGCTGAGGGCCAGCGGGGAGAGCCAATGGAAGGCTGTATCCAGTGTATTTTCCGCGCGCCTGTGCCGGGCCGCAGCTGCACGGAAGCTTCGCCGAAGCTTCGGCTCCTGCGGAAAAACCGGCGTGATCCTGCGCTTTCTTCCGGGGCTGCCCAACGCCCGCCTCCCTACGCGTCCTCAGGTGCCGGCCGGGAACGCCGGACGGTACACGGGCGGGAACGAGCCCAGCGGCGTCGGGTCCGTCTTGGGCGGGTCGGAGAGGATCGGGTCGTTGTTCCGCAGGTCGCCCACGGAAAACTGCACCATCATGTCGTGGACTCATGCACCAGGTTGTGGCAGTGCATCATGTACCGGCCACCGGGGGAATCCGGGCCGGTGTCGAACTGCATGAGCAGCGTGATGGACTCGTTCTCGCTGGCGTAGAACACATCCTTCGGCCCGGTCTCCCACGCGAACGGCTTGCCCCCGTTGGAGTTGCGGGCAATGATCTTGGCGTCGACGAGGTGGATGTGCACCGGATGGAACCAGCCGCCAGACTCGTTGACGATGGTCCACGGTTCCACGGAGTTCCGCCGCGGGATGGCGAAGCACCTGGTGAATCCCGACTTTTCCACGTCTTCCCAGGTCTCCTCGTTGATGGTCCATTCCCCTCCCTGGCGCTTCACCCGGAGCACGCGCTTCGCGACCGCCATCTCAGGCGTGAGGCTCATGGTGGCGAGGCTGCCGCGCGCGCTTCCCGGCGTGCCGCCGTCGTCCAGGGTCACCGGAATGGAACTGATGGTTCCGGCCGAGGAGCCGGAGTCGGCCACCACCTGAAACCGCATGATCTTGTCGGTGTTGGGGAAGTCCAGGTTGTTCTTGTTGCTGAGGTTCCGCAGGTCCACCGTCTGCCCTCCAATCCCCAGGGACGCGGAACCCCGAACTTTTCGGGCCGGTGGCCGAACAGCCGCCGTGCCCTGACCAAGTTCGGCGTTCCGCTCCCCCGCCGCGTCGGGGGTGAAACACCCCCATTGTTGAGCACACTGCTTTTGGAAACCTTGGAGAAGTTGGCCGCCCGCGGCTCTCCCCACCCAAACAGGGTGTGCGGGAGGCACAGGTGCTGACGAGGGGCGGCGGTTCTCGGCGGCCGGTTTTAGATCCAGTTGTTGTGCTTGAACGTGGCGTAGAGGACCAGCCCCATGCCGATCATCAGCCCCAGCGCCATGGGGTAGCCGAAGATCCAGTCGAGCTCAGGCATCGTATGGAAGTTCATCCCGTAGATGGTGCCGATGAGCGTCGGCGCGAAGAGGATGGCCGCCCAGGAAGAGATTCTCTTGACCTGCTCGCTCTGCGCGAAGCTGGACTCGGTGAGGCGCCGCATCTCGTCGTTCTGGCGCTGGGCAACGAGGGCTGCGTTGACCGCGAGGGCGTTCTGCAGCAGCGCCCGGAAGGACGCGATCCGGTCGTTGAGCCGCAGGACGTGGTCCAGCACATCGCGGAGGTGGTCCTGCAGCTCGGGGCCGGGGTGGTGATCCGGCGTTCCGGCGATCAATGCCTGCAGGATTCCGGCCAGCGGCCCGGTGGCGCGCTGGACGATGATGACCTGGCGGGACAGCTCGTAGATGCGGCGGGAAACCTCCGGATCCGCGCCGAACAGTTCATCCTCGATTTCGTCGATATCGTTTTCCAGGCCGGCGGCAACCGGCTCGTACTCGTCGACCACCTGGTCCAGGATGGCGTACAGCACGGCGTCGGGGCCGAGGGCCAGGAACTCCGGCTGGGATTCCATGCGGCGGCGCACCCGCGCGAGGTCCGGTGATTCCGCGCGGCGGACGGTGACCACGAAATCCGGCCCGGCGAAGACGTGGATTTCGCCGAACTCCACCTTTTCGACGTCGTCGAGGTACCGTGCCGGGCGCAGGACCAGGAAGAGCGTTTCACCGTAATGCTCAAGCTTGGCGCGCTGGTGTCCGGTGAGCGCGTCCTCGACCGCCAGGGCGCTGAGGTCGAATTCGTCAGCCACTGACCGCAGCTCGTGGGGGTCCGGCCGGTACAGTCCGATCCAGGCCATGCCCTCGCGCTGCCGCAGCAGGAAGTAAGTCTCCTCCAGCCCCTCCGGATCAGCCGTCCTGCGTCCGGCCACGTACACGGCGTTATCGATAATGGCCATGGCGGCGACTCCTCAGCTGGACCGGCATCCCATGGCAGTGACGTTATCCCTTCCGGAACGCCGTGCCAATAAGACGCCGTGCCACAAGGGCGCGCACGGCAATGGCGCGCCGGCCCAGCAGCCGGGGGCTGCGATGCGGCGGCTCAGATCCCGGCGGTTCGGATTCGGGCGGCTCAGATTCTGGCGTGGAGTCCGCGGCTGACCGGCCGCCCGAACGATGCCGCGCCGAGAAATTCAACGGCAACGAACGGCTCGGAACCCACCACCCATTCGTCGTGCCCCGGAGGGATCGCGTAGGTGTCATTGGCGCGGATGAAGGAGCGGGTGCCCTCGGGTGCCTCCACCTCCATGACGCCGGACAGGCAGAACCCGAGGTGGTTGTGCTGGCAGAAGGGTGTTTGCTCTGTGGGTTTGGTGCATTCGGACCAGCGCCAGCCGGGGGCGAGGATCAGCCGGGCAACGGAGAAATCGTTGACGCTGACCAGATCCACCTCGGCCTTGTCCGGGCACCTCTTCTTATCCGGTTCATCGAAGGACTTGACGGCAAGGGCTGTAATGAAATTAGCGGTCATGGACGGTACCTGCAGATTTGGTTGAGACCTGAAATCAAAAAAGGTGGCTTCGGGAGAAGCCCCACGCTGGCGAGGTGCATGCTGCCACGGAGGCGTAACCGTTCAACAGCCGCAAATTGTTAGTGTGGCTGCCCCCTCGCCGCACACGCACGCAACAGATCAATGTTGACGTAGTCCCACCGTAGACCTCCGCCAGCCGAAGTCAATGGGAATCCGCGCGCTCACCGGAAGCGTCAGGCGTGCTGGCCTACTCGTAGTCAGCCAGGACCAGCGGCCGGTTTGTGTACTCGAGCACCACGTCGCCGAAAGGAGCCGAAAGAGTGACTTCGTCCCCCACCTGCACATTGTCGTGCAGGAAATTGGACATTTCGCCGTCCGGCGCATCCTGCGCCCGCACCCGCCTGACGGCGAAGTGCCTGTGCCGTCCCTCGTCCGCCCGGGTCAGGCTGTACTGGCGGGGCTGGTGGACGCCGTCGGGCATTCTCATCTTGATCGTCACATACTGTCCCGGCAGCGAGGGCTTGACCTCACGCTCGTCGGTGCTAGCACCGAGTCGGCACCGGTGACAGGGAGCTGTGCTTACCGGCCGTAGATCTTCACGAAGTTCCGCAGGATCTTCATCGGTTCGGTGGCCGTATACGTTCTGGCTGCCGCCATCAGCTCCTCGGCGGACTCCGGCGGAAAATATCCGGCGTGGCGGTAGATGTCGATCCTGGTCACCAGGCCCTCGGCATCGAGCTCGGGGTGGAACTGCGTGGCGTACAGGTTCTGCTTGATCCGGAACATGTGCACCGGGCAGGCGGCGGAGCTGGCGAGCAGCACCGCGTGCGGGGGCAGCACCGTGCACCCTTCCTTGTGGCCGGTAAAGGCGGTGAACTGCCCCGGAAGGCCGGCCAGCAGCGGATCCTTCAGGCCCTCCGGGCTCAGGCTGATGGTTACCCCGCCCAGCTGCTCACCGTACGTCCGGTCGATCACGGCGCCCTGGTGCAGGCCAAGGGTGCCGACTCCGTAGCAGGCGCCCAGGAACGGGAAGTCCTCCGCCACGATCAGGTCCAGCAGCCCCGACAATTCGCGCTCCACGCGGTGTTGGGCTTCGCTCTTCTTTTCGGGAGGGTCGCTCGAGGTGAACGGGCTGCCGCCCACGATGATGCCGGAATAGTCATCGAGGTCCAGCTCCGGCAGCGGCGCGCGCTCCATCCGGATCCGCTTCAGCTGGTCCGGCTCCAGTCCGCCAAAGCGCAGGTACGCCTCGTATTCGTCCTCCGCGGCGACGTCCTCGGCCCGCGAGGCGAGCAGCAGAAACGGCTTCACGGCTTACTTCAACAGGGCGACGTCGGATACGAGGGTGATGTGGTCCAGCATCGCCGCCGCGGCGGCCTCCGAATCCTGGGCCCGGATGGCGTCCGCGATCTTGCGGTGGGACGCCAGTGATTGCTCCGGCCGGCCGGGCTGCCCCAGCGACTCGAGCCGCGTTTCGAGGATCATCTCGGCAATGAAGGTCATGAGCTGAGCCAGCACGCCGGAGTGCGCCGCGGCGGTGATGGCCTGGTGGAACAGTTCGTCGCCGTGGGCCCCTTTCGCACCCGAGGCCACCTCCTCCGCCATGGCGTCAAGCGCCTTGTCGATGGCCTGCATGTCCTCGTCCGTGCGCCGCGCGGCAGCAAGCTCGGCGAGCTTGACCTCGAGCGTGCTGCGGGCTTCCACAATTTCAGGAAGACGGCTCCGGTGCTCGCGAAGTCCCTTGAGCACCGAGGGAACGTTGGGCCGGTAGACCAGGACCGCGCCGGTACCGTGCTGGACGTCGATGACGCCGAGGACCTCCAGGGCCACCAGCGCCTGGGCAAGCGTCGCCCGCGAGACGCCCAGCCGTTCAGCCAGGTCCCGTTCAGCGGGGAGGGTGTCGCCGGGCCCCAGCTGCGCGGACTCGATAAAGTCCATCAGCTGCTCTACGAGCTGCTCGTAGAGGCGCGGGCGCGCGACGCGGGAAATCTGTTGCGTTGCGGTCTTCCTGGGCATTCGCATCCTTCCGGCGTTCTTGCATCAGCTTAGCGGAGGAGTATTGACAAAGTCACCTAGTGTCTAGGAGGCTAGGCCAGTGATCCTTGTAAGCCACATCACATCAACTCTCACCCCCGGAGGAACAACGATGTCCGCTCCCGTACTCTCCATCATCATCCTGGCGGTGATGTTCCTGCTGGCCACGGTGCTGCCCCTCAACATGGGCGCCCTGGCATTCGTAGGGGCGTTCCTGCTGGGCTCAGTGGTCCTCGGGATGTCCACCAGCGACATTCTTGCCAACTTTCCCGGCGGCCTGTTCCTGACGATCGTCGGTGTCACCTACCTCTTCGCGATCGCCCAGAACAACGGAACAATCGACCTGCTGGTGCGCGGCGCGGTCCGGATGGTGGGCAGCAAGGTGGCGCTCATCCCCTGGGTCATGTTCGCCATCACGGCGGTCATCACCGCCGTCGGAGCCCTGTCCCCTGCCGCCGTCGCGATCATCGCGCCGATCGCGCTGAGCTTCGCCGCGAAGCACAAGATCAACCCCCTCATGATGGGCATGATGGTGATCCACGGGGCACAGGCCGGCGGCTTCTCCCCGATCGCCGTCTACGGCGTCACGGTCAACGGCATCATCGCCAAGACGGACCTCGAAGCCAGCCCCATGGCGATCTTCCTCGCCAGCTTTGTCTTCAACCTCGCCATCGCCGTAGTGCTTTTCATCGTTCTTGGCGGCAGCAAACTGCTCTTCACCAAGACCGGCCGGCTCGTGGAGCAGGCCGCTGAATCCAGGATGGCCGTCAGTGTCGGCGCCCGCGCCGCTGGTGTCACCCTCCAGGGTTCCGGTTCCAACATCTCCCCCTCCGGCGTTGCCGGCAAAGGAACCTCCAACTCCTCTTCAGCCTCCCCGTCAGCAGCTGACGCGGCCGACGCCGCCGGCGCCCGTGCCACCGTTCCGCAGCTGGTCACCATTGCCGGCCTGATCGCGCTCGCCGTCATCTCTCTCGGCTTCAAGGTGGACGTCGGGTTCGTCTCCATCACCATCGCCATGGTCCTGGCCCTCGTCTCGCCCGCCGCCCAGAAGGGCGCCGTCAACAAGATCAGCTGGTCCACTGTCCTGCTCATCTGCGGCATGCTCACCTTCGTAGGTGTCCTCGAGGAAGCCGGCACCATCAAGTTCGTGTCCGACGGCGTCGCCCACCTCGGGATGCCGCTGCTGGCAGCCCTGCTGATCTGCTACATCGGTGCCGTGGTCTCGGCCTTCGCCTCCTCCACCGCCATCCTGGCCGCCCTCATCCCGCTGGCCGTCCCGTTCCTGTCCACCGGCGAAATCGGTGCCGTCGGCGTGATCGCCGCCCTGGCCGTCGCCGCCACGATCGTTGACGTCTCGCCGTTCTCCACCAACGGTGCACTGGTTCTGGCCAACGCCCCCGAGGACGTGGACAAGGACAAGTTCTACAAGCAGATCCTGGCCTACAGCGGCATCGTCGTCATCGCCGGCCCTGCCATCGCCTGGCTGGTCATGGTGCTCCCCGGCTGGATGTAGCCGGCCGGACCAGCACCAGCAGCCCCTCCAAGCAAGAGAAGGAACACCCAGCATGAGCCATGAATCCACGCCCCAGCCCGAAGGCCCCCTCTCCGGTTACCTTGTGGTGGACCTGAGCCGGGCCCTCGCCGGACCGCATGCCGGCATGATGCTCGCGGACCTCGGCGCCCGGGTCATCAAGGTTGAGAACCCCGGCACCGGAGACGATACGCGCGGCTGGGGGCCGCCGTTCGTCGGCCCCGAGGACGATCCCCAGGCCACGTACTTCCTCTCCTGCAACCGCAACAAAGAATCCATCGCCCTGGACCTGAAGAGCGACGACGGCCGGACGGTTCTGCGCGAACTGCTGGAGCGCGCCGACGTCGTTATTGAAAACTTCCGTCCCGGCGTGCTGGACCGGCTCGGGTTCTCCGGCGCGGAGATGCACGCGCTGAACCCTTCGCTGGTGGTCCTGTCCATCACCGGTTTCGGGCACGACGGTCCGGAGTCGCGCCGCAGCGGCTACGACCAGATCCTGCAGGGTGAGGCCGGGCTGATGTCCCTGACCGGCTCCGGTCCGGACGACCCCCAGCGGGTGGGCGTGCCCATCGCGGACCTCCTTTCCGGCATGTACGGGGCGTTCGGCACGCTCGCGGCGCTGCTGCAGCGCGAGCGGACGGGCCAGGGGCAGATCGTGCGAACCTCGCTGCTTGCCGCCCTGATCGGTGTGCACGCGTTCCAGGGCACGCGCGCCACCGTTGCCGGCGAGGTGCCCAAGGCCCAGGGCAACCACCACCCGTCCATCGCACCGTACGGCCTGTTCCGCTGCCGGCAGGGCCGCGTGCAGATCAGCGTGGGCAGCGAGAAGCTGTGGCACACGTTTGCCTCGGCGTTCGGCATTGACGCGGACCGTCCGGAGTTCGCCTCCAACGCCGAGCGCGTCCGGAACCGGGACAAGGTCATCGAGGAGGTGGAACGCGCGTTCGCCGGGTACGAGGCGGAGCCGCTGCTCGCCATGCTGAACGAGGCCGGGATCCCGGCCGGCAAGGTCCGCACCCTGGACGAGGTCTACGAATGGGAACAGGTCCATTCGCAGGGCCTGGTGATCGACGTCGACCACAAGATCCTCGGGAATGTCACCCTGCCAGGGCCGCCGCTGCGCTTCTTCAGCGCCGCGGACACCGCGGAAACCACGCTGAAGGCGCACACCGCTCCGCCGCTGCTGGACCAGGACGGCGAGCAGATCAGGCAATGGCTCGGGCTCGTTCCGGCAGACGCCGCTGCCGGCGCCGGCACCGCCGGCTCCGCCGGCTCCGCCGGGGAGGGCCGCTGACCATGGCCGCAGACAACAACTTGTCGACCGCCCAGAAGGTCCGGCACCTGGACGCCACCGAACTCATCACTGCCGTCCTTGACCCCGGCTCGTACCGCTCCTGGGACTCCCCTGTGGCGGACCCCAACCCCAGTCCCGAGTACCGGCAGGAACTGGCTGCGGCCCGGGAGAAGACCGGCGTGGACGAGTCCGTCCTCACCGGTGAAGGCCTTATCCGCGGCCGGCGGGTGGCCGTCATTGTCAGCGAGTTCCGCTTCCTGGCGGGCTCGATCGGCCTCGCCGCAGCGGAACGGATCGTGAACGCCGTCGAACGGGCCACCAGGGAAGGGCTTCCGCTCCTGGCCGGACCGGCGTCGGGCGGCACCCGCATGCAGGAGGGCACCGTCGCGTTCCTCTCCATGGTGAAGATCAGCGCGGCCGTCCGGGCGCATCGGCAGGCCGGCCTGCCTTACCTCGTCTACCTCCGGCATCCCACCACCGGCGGCGTCATGGCCTCGTGGGGCTCCCTCGGGCACATCACCGTGGCCGAGCCGGGCGCCCTCCTCGGGTTCTTGGGGCCGCGCGTCTACGAGGCGCTGTACGGTTCCCCTTTTCCGGAGAACGTCCAGGTGGCCGAGAACCTCTTCGACAAGGGGCTCGTGGACGCGGTGGTCCCGCCGTGGCAGCTGTCCGACGTCGTTGACCGTGCCCTGAGCATCCTGGTCGCGGGCCCGCACGCGCGGGTCCGGCCGCCGCGGACGCTGTCCGTGAAACCGTCCGACGCCGGAGCCTGGGAATCGATCGAAATCTCCCGGAACCCGCGCCGCCCGGACCTGCGGCAGCTGCTGGCTTACGGGGCCCGTGACGTGCTTCCGCTCAACG
Source organism: Arthrobacter globiformis (assembly GCF_030817195.1). Classification (NCBI taxonomy): domain Bacteria; kingdom Bacillati; phylum Actinomycetota; class Actinomycetes; order Micrococcales; family Micrococcaceae; genus Arthrobacter; species Arthrobacter globiformis. Next base: position 4,760,199 of record NZ_JAUSYZ010000001.1, read on the forward strand.
GCACCGGCCAGGGCGAAAAGGACCCGGGGCTGCTGCTGGCACTGGCACGCTTCGGGCAAAAGTCCTGTGTGGTGATCGGGCACACGCGGCCCCGGCCCTCGCAGCAGACCGCGATGGGGCCCGCATCCCTCCGTGAAGCCAGGCGCGGCATGCGTCTGGCCGAGGAGCTCGGGCTGCCCCTGGTGACGGTGATCGACACCGGCGGCGCGGCGCTGTCCAAGGAAGCGGAAGAGGGCGGGCTGGCCGGCGAAATCGCCCGGTCCCTCCATGACCTCATCGGACTGAACTCCCCCACAGTGTCCGTGCTGATGGGCCAGGGCACCGGCGGCGGCGCCCTGGCGCTGTTCCCGGCTGACCGCACCATCGCCGCCCAGCACGCCTGGCTGTCCCCGCTGCCGCCCGAAGGTGCCAGCGCCATCGTGCACCGCAGCACCGAGTTCGCCCCTGCCATGTCCGAGGCGCAGGGCGTCAACGTCGCCTCGCTCTACGCCCACGGCATGGTGGAGCACATCGTGGACGAACGCAGTGACGCTGCGCTTGAGGGCAGGGCGTTCTGCCAGCGCCTGGGCCAGGCGATCGAGTACGAGCTGGCCGCGCTTTCGGCCGCCGGGGTGGCCGAGCTCCTCCCGCAGCGGCTCGAAAAGTACCGCAACCTCGGCGGCCTCGTCCCCCTGCCCCTCTAGACCGGCTGGCCTAGCGGGAGAGCTTCTGGGTGTCGGGTTCCGGGTCACCGATGTGGCCCGGTGCGTTGGCCGCCAGGACCCGCTGGACGAAGGCGCAGTACTCCTCCATGTAGTGCCGCAGGAAGGCCTCAGTGGATTCGTCCTTGACCTCGCCGTCGCTGCCGAACACATCCGGGTTGAACTTCACGTAGGCCTCGGGTGCGTTCAGCTGCGGGGCGTCGAGGAAGCTCAGCACGGCGCGCATGGAGGACTGCATCACCGCAGTGCCGATGCTCCCGGGCGAGGCGCCGATGATGCCGGTGGGCTTGCGGGCGAAAGAATTGGTGCCCCAGGGCCGCGATCCCCAGTCGATGGCGTTCTTCAACGCGCCGGGGATGGACCGGTTGTATTCCGGGGAGACAAAGAGGATGCCGTCGGAGCCTTCGATGGCATCCTTGAGCGCGCGGCCTTCCGGCGGGAAGTCGGCGTCGTAGTCGTAGCTGTACAGGGGCAGGTCCTTGATGGGGATCTCGGTGAACTCGAGGTCCCCGGGGGCCAGCTTGATGAGGGCCTTGGAGAGGGTCCGGTTGATGGAGCCGCTGGCCAGGCTCCCTACGAAATAGCCGATCTTGTGCGTTGCCATAGTGGTGTTCCTTCCCAACAGCCGGCGCGGACCGGCTGGGTAGACGGTGCTAAGGGCGGTGCTGCGGCTGCCAGCCGCGGGGGCATTTCGGGTGCAACCCCAACAGTTCAACACAGAACAGCATCCCCGGCCAGAGCGCAGCGGCGGTCCTTGACAGGCTGACTGGTGCGGTAGCTAGATGAACGTTAAGCGATGGCCCACAGCACACAACCGCAACAGAGGAACGGCAGTCATGAGCGAGAACCCGGAGTCGCTGCAGCGCATCCACAGCGAAGCCCCCGCCGAAGGGGACGAAACGGCAGACCCCACCGACATCCGCACGCATTCGCAGGATCCGGCCGAAGGTGCTGACGACGTCGTCGAACCTGCGCCCAAGCGGGCGGAGACATCCTGACGGAAGTCCCCGCCCGCCGTCGGGCAGTCCGCGGCGGCTGAGAGAATAGCCGCATGGACGTCGCCCTGGGGTTGCTGGCGCTCGCCGCCGTGGTGTGCACGGTCAGCGCGCTGGGCCGCAAGCTTGATGTGTCGGTCCCGCTGCTCCTGGTGCTCGCCGGGGTGGCCGGTTCCTTCCTCCCGTTCGTGCCCCGCGTCGACCTCAACCCTGAACTGGTCCTCGTGGGGCTGCTGCCGCCGCTGCTGTATGCCGCCGCCCTGCAGACATCGCTGTACGACTTCCGCTCCAACCGGCGGGCCATTGGACTGCTCTCCGTGGGCTACGTCATCTTCGGCACCATCGTGGTGGGCCTGGTGGTCTGGTGGCTGTTCCCGGAAATACCGCTCGCCGCGGCCATCGCGCTCGCTGCCGTGGTGGCTCCGCCGGATGCGGTGGCCGCCACCGCCATTGCACGCAAGGTGGGGATGCCGCGCAGGATCGTCAGCATCCTGGAAGGCGAATCGCTGGTCAACGACGCAACCGCCCTGGTGTGCCTGCGTGCAGCCGTCGCCGCCCTCGCAGGAGCCGTTTCCGTGCTGGAGATCGGCGCCGACTTCCTGCTGGCCGCCGGCGGCGGGCTGGTGGTGGGACTGGCCGCAGCCTACGTCCTCACCCAACTGCGCCGGCGGATCCGCAACGTTGCCATCAATACCTCGACGTCGCTGATGGCACCCTTCGTGGCCTACCTGCCGGCGGAGGCAATCCACGCGTCGGGCGTCCTGGCCGTGGTGGTGACCGGCCTGATCATGGGCACCAAGGCACCCTCCATGCCCAACGGGGCCGCCCGGCAGAGCCAGCGGAGCAACTGGGAGACGGTGCAGTTCCTGCTGGAAAACTCAGTGTTCCTCCTCATCGGCCTGCAGGTACGGACCGTCATCGAGGGCGTTCAGGACGACTCTCTCGGCGCCGCTAGAATCTGGGCGGGCTGCGCGGTGATCCTGCTGGCCGTGCTGCTGCTGCGGCCGGTCTGGGTCTTTCCGGCGACCTACCTGCCCCGGCTAATCCCGGCCGTGGCCCGGAACGACCCAGCACCACCCTGGCAGTACCCAGCCATCATCTCGTGGGCCGGCATGCGCGGCGTGGTCACGCTCGCTGCAGCCCTCACCCTGCCCGAGGACCTGGAGCACCGCACTGTCCTGATCCTGGCGGCAATGGTGGTGGTGGCCGGCACGCTGGCGCTGCAGGGGTTCACGCTGCCCGCTCTGGTGCGGCTGCTCCGTGTGCAGGGCCCCGATCCGGGCGAGGACGCGCTGGCCCAGGCCTCACTGACGCAGCAGGCCACGGCGGCGGGAGTGGAGCGGCTGCACGAACTCCGGACCGACGATGATCCTCCGGAGGTGGTGGCCATGCTCAAGCGGAGGACGCTGGAGCGCGGGCTCGCAGCGTGGGAACGCCTGGGCAGGCCGACGGCGGAAGCCGCCACTCCCAGCCAGCGCTATGCCCAGCTGCGGCTCGCCATGCTCGAGGCGGAGCGGGCGAAGGTCCTCGAACTCAGAAGCGGCGGGAACTACGCCCACGAAGTGCTCAGCAATGTCCTGGAACGGCTCGACGTCGAAGAATCTATGCTGGACGCCGTCATCGAGGAGGCCGACGTTTCCGGGTCCCGCGCCGTCGCCCGGCCGGGCGGCGACTGCGAGCATCTCCAGGCCGCCCCCGTTCCCGAGGTTCCCCGCGACGCGCACTGCGACGCCTGCGTCCGCGAAGGTACCGTCACGGTCCACCTGCGGATGTGCCTGGAGTGCGGGAACGTGGGCTGCTGTGATTCCTCTCCCGCCACCCACGCGTCCCGTCATTTCCATGCCACCGGACACCCTGTCATGCGCAGCATCGAACCGGGTGAGGACTGGCGGTGGTGCTACGTGGACGATCTCCTCGGATGACGGGGCTGGTAGCCCGGGCGGGGACAAGATAGCCAAACGGATCTAACAGCCCCGTAACCCGCCGTTAATCCCGCGGCGGGAGACTGGAGACCTTGGATCCGCACGACTGGCCTTGCGTCCCGGGGGCAGCCACTCGACGAGGAGTTCTGTAGGCATGAATAGTTCCGACGACGACAGCAGACCAGCACCCTCCGTTCTTCCGGTCAGCAGCGGGGAACGGCCCGACCTCAGAAGCTTCCACGTCCGCGAAGACGTGGCCCTGGCAGGCCGCTGCGGCAATGTGCACCTGGCCACCGGCCGGACCTGCATCCTGCCCGAACGCCACCCGGGCTCGTGCTACTTCGTGGGCCCGGAGGATGCCAACGGGGTGGCATCCTAGGCGTTCAGGTGCTCTTCACCATCGGCACGGCCGGCTCCGTTACGCCCGCAATGTCCGACGCCGGGGTGAGGACCCAGCGTTCCCCGTCCTGTTCATAACTGATCACCATGGACGCGGCGGCAGTGCTTGCTGCGTCCATGGCGAGCAGCAGTGCCGCCTGCATGCGTCGGGCATGCCCGAATCTGGCGTTCGCCGTGCCCTCGAGGTCACCGTTGTCGATCAGGATGTAGGCCTTGCCCTGCGCCACCGCCTTGATCGAATACCCGCGCTCCTCATGGACTGAGCCGCGGGATGAGGCAATCTCCGTGACCCTGTCGGCCCGCACCAGGCTATGGCTAATCGTGCGGATCCACACGTCACCCATGGCCACTCCTTTGCTGCCGTGCGGGCCGGAAATGCCTCTACTTGCAAACGGTAGTCCGTGTCAGCCGGGTTGTAAGCCCCCCAAACGGTGCAACCGCCGTCGGGCTCGACCCCGCCAGCAGGTTTTCCCCAAGTTCCGGCAGGGTTTTCCCAAAGCTCCTTAGGAAATAGTGAACCGGACCAGGGATTATCCCTGGAGGTCTCAGAGCATCGCCCAACGCACAGCGTTCGGGCGATGCCGGCGACCGCCGGTTCTGAGGGGGAGAGATGTTTCGAACATTTTGGCGGTTCCGCGGGGCCCTGGCTCCGCATGTCTGGGCGCTGGCAGGCGGCGCCCTCCTGGTGGTGTTTGTCGCCGCCATGGAAGTGGCCCTGCCGTGGCCCATGAAAATCATCGTCGACGACGTGCTGCAGCCGACGGGCAGCTCCCAAGTTCATGAAATGCCTGCCTTCCTCGGTCTGGCCGGCCTGAGCCAGCTCCAGCTGCTTCTGCTCGCTGCGTCGGCTTTGCTCGCCATGACAGTGCTGAATGCGGGGGCGGATTACCTCGGCACCCGCCTGCTCAACGGCGTGGGTGAGAGGGCCATGGCCACCATCCGGGCCGAGGTCTTCACGCATCTGCAGCGGCTGTCACTGGCCTTCCACGATAAACAGCGGCTGGGCGATCTGGTGACTCGCACCACCACCGACGTTGACTACGTGCGGGCGCTCATGGTGTCGATCCTGTCCGTGCTGCTACCCAATATCTTCATCCTGGGGTTCGTGATCACGATCTGCGTGCTGATCGACCCGACGTTTGCACTGATCGGCCTGGCGGTGGCCCCGCTGCTGTTCATCACGGTCCTCTTTTACCGGCGCCGCATCAAGGGCGCGTCGAAAGAGGCCCGCAACAGGGACAGCGACATCGCGGCGGCGATGTCGGAGACGTTCGCCTCGGTCCGGGTGATGCAGACCTACACGAGCGAGGCGCGCCACGAGCAGGACTTCCGCCACCCGGAATGACGGCCGGCGGGACGCCGGCCTGAGGGTCATCCGGCTGCAGTCCATGTTTTCGCCGTTGGTGGACATCATCGCGACAATGGGCACTGTGCTGGTCCTCTGGATCGGTGCCCAGCGGGTGCTGGACGGGTCCCTGACGCTGGGCCTGCTGCTCGTCTTCATCGCCTACCTCAAGGCCATGTACTCCCCCATGAAGTCCCTGGCCAAGCTCACGACCGTCATCAGCCGCGGCCAGGCCAGCGCCGAGCGCATCCAGGAAATCCTGGACACCGCGCCAGCCATCTCGGACCGCCCCGGCGCACGGCCGGCCCCGCGGCTGGCCGGTGCGGTGGAACTGCGCTCGGTGAGCTTCGGCTATCAGGGCGACCGGCATGTGCTGCACGGCATTGACCTCAAGGCCGAGGCTGGCAGCGTCGTGGCGATCACTGGCCCGACGGGCGCCGGAAAGTCGTCCGTCGTCAGCCTGATTCCGCGGCTCTACGATGCGGCCGAGGGGGAAGTTCTGCTTGACGGCATCGATGTGCGGGACCTGCAGGTGGCCACCGTGCGCAGGCAAATATCCATCGTGCTGCAGGAATCGATCCTGTTCCGCGGGACCATCTACGACAACATCGCCTACGGCTCGGAGGGCGTCACCCGGGATCAGGTTCTGGCCGCGGCCGAGGCAGCCCACGTGGACGAGTTCGTCCGCAGCCTGCCCCTGGGGTACGACACCCCGGTGGCCGAGCGGGGCGTCACTCTCTCCGGCGGGCAGCGCCAGCGCATCGCCATCGCCCGCGCGCTGGTCCGGGACACGCCCATCGTCATCCTCGACGAACCGACGTCGGGACTGGACGCCATCTCGGAACAGTACGTCATGCGCGGCCTCGAACGGCTCATGGCAGGGCGCACGGTGATCGTCATCGCGCACCGGCTATCGACGCTCAAACGGGCCGACCGGATCTACGTGCTGGACAAGGGGCGGGTCGTGGAAAGCGGCCGGCACGGCGAACTCGCCGCTTCCGGTGGCCTCTACAGCCGGTTGGACAGTCTGCAGCATGCCAAAGACGCGCCGTCCCTCACCCTCGTTCCTGCCGAAACCGGCAGCCTTCAGACGGAGACAAGCGCATGAGCAAGACGAAGCCCCCGACGTATGGTGCACTGCCCTGGCGGATCGGAAAGAAGGGCGCCCTTGAAGTGCTCCTGATCCACCGTCCGGTCCACGGCGACTGGTCCATTCCCAAGGGCAAGGCGGACCCGGGGGAAACGGGCCCGGAATGCGCGGAACGTGAGGTGCTGGAGGAAACGGGGCTGCAGTGCCGTCTGGGCGCGGAGCTGCCCACCATCCGCTATGAGGACAGCAAACGCAGAATCAAAAGCATCCGTTACTGGGCTGCCGCGGCGGGGCCAGGCCGCTTCACTCCCAATGAAGAGGTCGACGCCGTGAGGTGGCTTTCGCTGCCGGCGGCCTTGCGCACGGTCACCGAGCCGCGGGACAGGCCCGCCATCATCGCCTTGGGCACCCTGCTTCAGTTGGAGTTGGGCGTCCGTCCAGCGCCGAAGCGGGAGAAAATGCTGCTGCTGGTGCGCGGGGCCGAAATGACGAAACGGGACGAGTGGGACCCGGCAGCAGGCAGCCGGCCGCTGGCGCGGATCGGCGAGCAGGCCGCCAGGTCGCTCGCCTCACTCGGAGCCGTGTTTGACATCGAACGCATCGTCTCCGCACCCTCGACCCGCTGCCTCGAAACGGTCGCCGAACTGGCACGCCGGGAATCCCTGGCAGTGGAGCGTTCTGAGCACCTGACCGCCGGCAGTCTGGCGGCCACACTGGACCTCGTTGCCAAGGCCCGCGGGACGGGAACGGTCCTGTGCACGCACGAGGATGTCATGGCGGATGTCCTCGCCCACCTCATCCACCATGACCGGACGGTCCTGACCAAGCGCTTTCGCGTCCGCAAGGGGTCAGCGTGGGTGGTGACCGGCGACCGCACGCGCTACCACTCCGCCTACTACCTGCCTCTGTCCCCGGCGGACCTCAGCACCGCACTGGACCTCAGCCCCGCCGCGGACCTGCGCGCCGCCGTCTAGCACCGTGTGTGCCCGCGCAGCGGCGGGCGTACGCTCAGCGGCGGGCGTACGCTCAGACAGTGGACATCGTGGAGTTCCTGTCCGCGCGCATCGCCGAAGACGAGGCCGTGGCGCGCAAGCTGCTCGACGACCGCACGACGTCGGAATCGGGCAAGTGGTACGAACGCCGCCTGCTGCTGGAGTGCGAAGCCAAGCGGCGCCTGATCGGCATCGTCGAGGCGGCCAGGCAGACGGCCCTGGCCACCCTCGTGAGCGATCCCTTCGGCGACGAGACCGAGTGGATTCCGCAGGCGCTGGAATGGACCACCCTGTCACTCAATGCGCTGGCGGTCCCCTACAGTGACCATCCCGACTTCAACCGGGACTGGCTCTGGTCCCCGTAGCTCCCCGGGCCGGTCACTTGCTGCCGAGGATGCGGCGGGCCTCGGCCTGGGCATCCAGCTCCTGCTGTGACACGACGGATCCGCTGATGTACCCCGCGCTGGACCTCATGGCCCGGAGTTCAGCCACGGTGTACGGAACCCGGCGGCGGTGCGCCATGGCGTGGCAGTTGGGGCACAGCGGAACCAGGTCCCCCACAGGGTCCAGCTCGTAGCCCGGACCCAGCTGGCTGGCCGGGACCAGGTGATGGACATGGATGAAGCCTTCGCCTTCCGGGCCGTAGGCCGCCTCGAAGGAAAACCCGCAGGCGGCGCATGAGGTGCCGTGGTGCGCCAGGCAGACGCGCCGGGCGTGCGGATTGCGCTCGTACCTGTTCACGCCCACCCGGATCAGGGCGTCCTGCGGCAGGGTGCCGGGCACGGGAAGGACCGGATCGTTCTCGTCGGCCGGCAGGCACTCGGCCCAGAGCTCCCGGATGGCCCGCGCCTGTTCCTCCGGGACCGGCTGGCATGCGCCGGTGGCCGCCGCAGCAGCCCAGTCCGTCAGCGGCGCGCGGGCTGCCAGGATGTCCACCGGGACCTGGTCTCCGAGCGGCAGCAGCACGTCAAAGTCCACGTCAATACAGGTCCGGGTCCCGTGTTCCGGCTCCGGTCCGGGAACCGGATATGGCGCGGAGGCGACCACGCCATGGCCAATCAGCCCGCTTCCTGTCTTTCCGTGCAGCAGGAGCCAGGCATCCGCTCCCGGCCCCGGCGGGGTGCCGGTTCCGGCGGGCCACGCGCGCCGGTGCACGCCGGCAGCGCCAAGTTCATCCACGACCCGCGAATAGCCCGGCCAGGTATCACCTACGCCCGGGTTCCAGCCCAGCAGAACAGCCACCATTCCTTTATCGTGCCACCTGCGGGCGCTTCAGGAGGAGCGGTTGCGCAGACGCCGCCACCACGGCGGTTTGGCTTCCGCGACAGGTTCCGGCGCAGCCGCGGCCGCCGCGGCACGCCGTTCGCGCCACCGCTGCACCTCGGCGTCGGCGTCACGGGTTTTCGTGACCACCGGCGGCCCGCCCTGCAGCTGGCGGCGCGCCTCGATGACGCTGGTATTGAAGTCCTCGACGATGTCGCGCACCTGTTTTTCCGTGTACTGGGCGTCCAGTTTGGCGTCCAGCTCCGCGTCCTCGGTGCGCAGCAGGATAGCTTTTGGCCCCAGGCCGCTAAGGTGCTCGCGCTGGATGAGGCCCTTGACCCACCAGTCGGGGTCGTATCCCTCCCCGAGTCCGGGAATCGGTTTGCCCGAGTATTCCAGGTTGTCGAACTTCCCCTGCGCCATCGCATCCCGGATCAGGTAGTCGGCGCGGGCCGCATCGGTGACCTTCCGGCGCTTTTCCCGCAACTCGGACTCGGCAGCGGACAGCTCCGCGTCGTCCTCCGCTGTCCCGCCGGAGGAACGGAGCGCGCGGAGTTCGGCTGCGCGCTCCACCTTCCGCCTGAAGTTGCCGCCTGCTGCACCCGTCACCGTGTCACCGCCCCTGCCGCCGGACATTGTCCCGGTTCCAGTATTCCGGCGCGTGCCGGAGTGTTCAACGGAGTGTTCAACGGAGCGTTGGGCGGAACCAGGCAGACGCCCGGCCCAGAACGACGACGGCGGGACCTCCCGCCGTCGTACGCCTTCAGCCGTGCCTGGTTACGGGGATCCGGCTTACATGGGGTCGGGCCAGTTGCCGATATCCGCGCGCGCCGGAACGGCGGCGACCTCGTCGCCTGGCGGCCGCGTGCCGGCGCCGCCCGGGGCGGCTGCGGCCCGTCCTTGAACCGGGCTTTGTCTTGGCCCGGCGGGAACCGCCGTGCTGGAGCGGGGACCGGAAGGTTGGTCGGGGACCAGCTTCGCAGGTGCAGCGTTCACAGCCGCCGTGATGACGGGAAGTTCAGACCTCGGAATCTTCATGGGGCCCTCGCAGGTGGGGCGGCAACTAAAGGCCGGACCGGGTATTCAATCATGATTGCCGGCCGTCCGACGAGGCTTTCCGAGCCCCGAGTCCAACTGATCCGGCGATCACTGACGTGCCGAATCGGCCGGGGAGGACCGGCCGGTCCGACAACAACCGTGGCGGCCTTCCCAGCCCGGTGTGTGCCGGCAATGTGGCACCGGCACACTTTCCACCACCCAATACTTCAACCCTATGTGCCACAGCGTGGACAGGCACCGGTAGCGGGTACTCGAATTTGCGCAGCGGCCGCTACTTGGGCACTCGCGGGCCTCCGGCGCCCAAGCCGTCGGCTGGCGCAGGTCGTCTGGCGTAATGTGCGAAATACCTGGAGGCTGCCCGCTGTTGCGCCGGACATGACAACAATCGGAATCATCGGTGCAGGACACATCGGAAGCCAGGTCGCACGGAAGGCTGTGGAGCTCGGCTATGACGTGGTCATCAGTAATTCACGCGGGCCGGAAACCCTGGCCGGGCTTGTTGCGGAGCTGGGGCCGCAGGCCAAGGCGGCCACGGCTGCGGAGGCTGCGGCCATGGGCGACTTCGCCGTCGTCACCGTTCCGCTCAGGAGCTACCGGGATATCCCCGTGGAGCCGCTGGCCGGAAAGATCGTGATCGATACCAACAACTACTACTGGGAGCGGGACGGCCGCATCCCGGCGCTGGACAGCGGGGAAGCCACCACGTCCGGCCTGCTGCAGGAACACCTTCCGGAGTCCAAGGTGGCCAAGGGCTTCAACCACATCATGGCCAAGCAAATCACCTCGGACGGTACCCCGCCGGGCACGGAGAACCGCCGCGCGCTGGCCACTGCGAGTGACTATCCCGAGGCGAGTGAGCTGGTGGCGAGGCTTTACGACGAGTTCGGCTTCGATACCGTCAACATCGGTCCCCTGTCTGACAGCTGGCGTGTCGAGCGGGACCGCCCCGCCTACGTGGTGCGGCAGAACGCGGCAGAGCTCACGGAGAACCTGGCAAAAGCTCAGCGGACAATCTGAGACCAGCCCTAAGCAGCGGACCCGGCGGCCTCTAGGCCGGGTCCGCCAGCTCGGGCGGCCAGACCACCCGGAACCGCTCAAAAACAATCTCGTCGCCTTCGGTCCATTCCAGCCCGCGGCGGCCCCGGACCCGGGTCCAGTACTTCCGGTGCTCCGCCTGCCAGCTCGCCAGCGACCGGTCATCCTCCCCCTCATCCCGGGCGAACGCCTCATCGACATCGGTGAACGGGCCGAGCCCCAGCTCGACGGTACGCAGCACGACAGAGGCGAACCGCTTCGGGGTGGGCGGCGGCATATTCCGACCAGAAAAGTTCGGCCGCAGCAGTGTCCACGGCGGGAAGACCGGCATCAGTCACGCCAGCGCGTCCTTCAGCCAGCGGTCCAGGACAGGAGCCGGCGCTGCGCCCGCCTGGCGGGCCACGACCTTCCCGTCCACGATCACCATCAGCGTCGGGACCGCCTGGATGGCGAAGCGGGCGGACAGGCGGGGCACGCTGTCCACATCCACTTTCACCAGTTTCACTTCCCCCGCCCGCTCATGCGCCAACTGGTCCAGCACGGGGCTCACCATGCGGCAGGGTCCGCACCATGCCGCCCAGAAGTCCACCAGCACCGGCACGCGGGACTCTTCGGCAATGACAGCGAAATCGTCGTCGCCGGCTTCCACCACCCAGGGCAGGTCACGGCGGCACTTTCCGCACCGCGGCCGGCCCTCGGCGGCAGCCGGCACGCGGTTCGCCTGGCCGCAGTGCGGGCATTTGATGATCGCCTTGTTCATGCCGTCCTTATCCTCCGTTGCCCAATACCCCCGGCCATTGTGGCTCACGGCTATTGTGCCAAACGGAAGAGGACGACGGCGGGTGCGTCCCGCCGTCGTCCTCTTGCGATTTCTGACCGGCTCACAGCGCGGGTGCGGAATCCCTTTGGCCGGGCGGCCGGAGATCGATGATGGGAAGGTGCCCGTCCGTGCGGATGCTGTCTCCGCCGCCGTTGCGGTGGTGGTACCCGGAGGAGAAGTGCCGGATGACGTGCACGGATTCCACGGCATTGGCAGTTTGCAGCGTGTTGATGATGAAGTCGCGTTCCTCGTCGGTCCCGTCGGCGATCTTATGGGTGATCTGGAACGTGAAGAGCGAGAGTCCCACGCTTTTGTCGTATGTTCCGGCGCCCACCCAGTCGACGGCGAACCCGCCGGGAAGCATCCAGCCGTCCGGGCATTTCCAGAACCGCACATGGTGCCGCTTGCGCGGGTTGCCGTCGATTTCCCGCTGGAACGCCATGTCCTGCTTGTTGCCGAAGACGTAAAGGGCACTGACCGGCGACTGCGGATAGCTCCGGCCCAGAAGCGTCGCGGTGAGGGTGCGCCAGGCGGTGGACGGGGTGACGGGGTCGGCCTCGATCCACCCTGCCGTGAGCATCGCGGTGCGCAGTTCGTCCGCCGGGCCGATGACGGCGAGATTGACCGGGTCGCCGAGCACACCGTCGCCCGTGCGGGCACGCCCGATGAAGTAGTTCGGCAGGTACAGGCCGCTGAGGATCTTGTGGACGCGGGGCAGGAAGGCATAGGCAGCAATCAGCCAGACGGGGAGGAACACCCACACCTGCTCCGGTCCCCTGGCCAGCCGGGCGAGCAGGAAGAGATAGACGGCCCAGCCCACGGCGGCGGTGATGACCACGTACAGCAGCCGCTGGAGGACCGCGACGACGGTGGCCCAGCGGGTGCCCCAGCGCACCTTCCGGCTATCCGGCCGGGAGTGCTCCGGCTCCTGCGGCGCCTCGCTTCCGGCACGCCGCGGGACCGCAGGATCCGCCCGCCCGTGCTTCTGCGAGGCGTTCGGGTCGGTCATTGCATCCCTTTCGGTCTTTGGAAACAGCCACCTACTTGGGCAGGTGCTCCAGCAGGTGCCCTGTGACCGCGCCGTATGCGACGTGCGGCACGATGTCGCTGACCCAGTCCGCGGCACTCCAGGTCCGTGGATCGGTAACGCCCAGGGCGGTCATGGGAACGTTGGAGACGAGCAGGGCAGCCAGCGAGGCCACCGCCACTGACCGGACGGGCCCGGTGCGGACCCCCAGTGACCCTGCCGCTCCCAGCACAGCGCCGAGGCCCATGCCGGTGGCGATCCCAAGCAGCGGGCCAAGGGCCTCCACCCGGTTCCCGCGCTGGTCCTCGGTTCCCGGGATGGTTACTCCCGCCCGTTCCGCCAGCTTCTCCACCGAGTCGCTGGGTGTGGTGCTCGCCGCCCGGCCCCGCCACACCATGTCCAGGTAGCTGACGGCATTCAGCGCCGTGGTTCCCGCGGCGCCGGCGAGCGCTCCGTTCACAAGTCCTTTGAACAGGGACATCCTCAACTCTCCTTCTGGCCATCTGCCACGCTTGCTCTTCCCCGAAGCTACGTCACGTGCCCTGGCCGCGGCAACGAAGCGGCCGGGTTCTTCACATTGTCCGGAGCGGCGCAGCTGTGAAAACATGCCTCATGCGCGCCATGCAGAATTCCAGCCGATTGCAAGATGTCCGGTACGACCTCAGGGGCCCGGTGCAGCATGCGGCGAAGAAAATGGAGTCGGAAGGCCACAGCATTCTGCGCATGAACCTCGGGGATCCGGCGCCGTTCGGCCTGCATGCGCCGGAATCCATCGTGGTGGACATGATCCACCACCTGCGCGAGGCGCAGGGCTACAGCGACTCGAAGGGCATCTTCTCCGCCCGGACCGCCATCTCGCAGTACTACGAGACCAAGGGCCTGATGGACATCGGCGTCGAGGACATCTTCATCGGCAACGGGGTCAGCGAGCTCATCTCCATGACGCTTCAGGCCTTCCTGGAGGTCGGTGACGAGGTCCTCATCCCGTCACCGGACTATCCGCTGTGGACTGCTGCCACCGTGCTCTGCGGCGGCAGCGCCGTGCACTACATGTGCGATGAGGAGAACAACTGGTGGCCGGACATGGCCGACGTCGAGGCGAAGATCACGGACCGCACGCGGGCCATCGTGCTCATCAACCCCAACAACCCGACCGGGGCCGTCTACCCCCGGCACGTCCTGGAGCAGTTCGCCGACCTGGCCCGGCGCCATGACCTGGTGCTGTTTTCCGATGAGATCTACGAAAAGATCACGTTCGAGGACCACGTCCACATCCACACGGCCTCCGTCGCCCGGGACATTCCGGTCCTGACCTTCTCCGGCCTGTCCAAGGCGTACCGGATGCCCGGCTACCGGGCCGGCTGGGTGGCCGTTTCCGGTCCGCGCTGGGCCACAGCCGCCTACCGGGAGTCCCTGGAACTGCTGGCTTCGCTCCGGCTCTGCCCCAACGTTCCCGCGCAGCACGCGATCCAGACGTCGCTTGGCGGCTACCAGAGCATCACGGACCTGATCCGGCCCGGCGGGCGGCTGCGGGAGCAGCGCGACCTTGCCTGCCGGCTGCTCAACGAGATTCCCGGCGTGAGCTGCGTGCCGGCGGCCGGCGCGATGTACCTGTTCCCGAAGCTGGATCCGGAGATGTACCCCTTCGTGGACGATGAGCAGTTTGTCCTTGACCTGCTGCAGGACCAGAAAATCCTGGTCTCGCACGGGACGGCATTCCACTGGCACGCCACGGACCACTTCAGGTTCGTCATCCTGCCCGCCGTGGACGACATCCGCGAGGCCGTGCGCCGCATCGCCACCTTCCTGGCCTCGTACCGGGCCAAGGCCGGCCGTGCCCGCGCCATGTCCGGCAACGCCCACCACGCGCCGGACGAACTGAGCGCCTGAGCACTGCCGCAGCAGCGGCTAAGGAAAGCGGACGACGGCGGGAGGTACCCGCCGTCGTCGTCCTGCCTTAGCGGCCGGGAACGTCAGCCGATCGGCTCGGCCATCTGCTCCACCACATACTGGACATCAACGGAGTGGCCGGTCACCGGATCGGCCATCTCCACCTTCCAGCTGCGGGCGAACTGGTTCACGCCGCCCGTCATGGCCACCGTGCCGGAGATGAGCACCGACCCGGGGGCGTTCAGGCCGCGTTCGGTGAGGACGTCCAGCCAGTAGTCCGGGGTCAGCAGGGCTTCCATCGAGCTGTCCTGGATGAGGGTATCGGGGGTGTCGCCCTCCCCCACCCAGGCCTTGAGGGTGATCTGGTCCAGGTGGTCCCGCACGTCATCGAGCCGCCACGCCTTGCGGCCCAGCACGTCCGGGCTCGCATTCTTGCTCCAGGCCACACCGTGCACCTCAAGCGCGCGGTCCGTATGGTCGCAGGCGACGGTGAGCAGCACACCGTCGTCGGTGATGACAAGGGCCCACTCCGCCTCCCCGGACGTGCGCTCATGCTGCACCTGCACTTCCGATACCTGCTGGGCCAGATAGGGGGACACTGGATACAGGGCGGGAGTAGTAGCCGGGCCCGGAACGCCAAGTTCAGCGAGCTCAGCGATATGGGCCTGGACTTCATCCTGCTCACGCCCTGCGTAGCCGGCATTCAGGAGGTGCTTGACCTCCACATCCTGCGTGCGGCCGTCTGGTAGTTCAAAGCTCAGAGTCGTCATCGTGGATCCATCCTTTGCATTTGCTGCTGCAGAAATTTTTACAAACCGGAAACCGGAAACGGTCGCCAATGTACATCCAGTATGCGTAATGTATACATTTAACGCCAGCGTGACAGGCGTCACTAGAAAAACCTCGTGGAGGACAACACCATGGCCAACGCTCCAGTTCCGGGTCCCGGCACAGCGCCGCATCCGCACAAGACGATTCACCCCAAGGGCCTGTACAAGGCCTTTGCCGCCAGCCTTACCGGCACCGCGCTCGAGTGGTACGACTTTGCCGTCTACTCGGCGGCGGCCGCCGTCGTATTTCCCGTCGTCTTCTTCCCGGCGACCGATCCCCTGACCGGGACGATCCTCGCATTCTCCACCTACGCCGTCGGGTATGTTTCGCGCCCGGTCGGCGGCATCATCTTCGGCCGGCTCGGGGACCGCATCGGCCGCAAGAAGGTCCTGGTAACCACGCTGATGATCATCGGCGTGGCCACGGTGCTCATCGGCGTGCTGCCCGGCTATGCAAACATCGGCGCCACGGCAGGAATCCTCCTGGTCATGCTGCGGTTCGCGCAGGGCGTGGGTGTGGGCGGCGAATGGGGCGGCGCCGTCCTGCTCTCCAGCGAATACGGCGACCCGCACCGCCGCGGCTTCTGGGCTTCCGCGGCCCAGGTGGGCCCGCCCGCCGGCAATCTTCTGGCCAACGGCGCCCTTGCCGTCCTGACCGTCGCGCTCACGGAGGAGCAGTTCCTGAGCTTCGGCTGGCGCATCGCGTTCCTGGTCTCGGCCGTGCTGGTCGGTTTCGGCCTCTGGATCCGGCTGAAGCTGGAGGACACCCCCATCTTCAAGGCCATCGAGGCCCACGGCGAACAGCCGCATGCCCCCGTCCGCGAGGTCTTCAGCAAGGAACTCCGTCCACTGATCGCCGCCATTCTGTGCCGCGTGGGACCGGACGTGCTGTACGCCCTGTTCACCGTCTTCACGCTCACCTACGGCATCCAGGTCCTGGGCTACGACCGGAACCAGGTCCTCACCGCCGTCCTGATCGGCTCCGCCCTCCAGCTGTTCATGATTCCGCTGGCCGGCGCCGTCTCCGACCGCTTCAACCGCCGCCTGGTCTACGGCGTCGGCGCTGTGGTGGGCGCAGTGTGGACGTTCATCTTCTTCGGCGTCCTGGGCGGAAACAACCAGCCGATGCTCATCGTGGGCATTGTGCTGGGCCTGATGGCCCACTCCTTCATGTACGGTCCGCAGGCGGCCTTCATCGTGGAGCAGTTCTCCCCGCGGCTCCGGTCAACCGGAAGTTCGCTGGCATACACCTTCGCCGGAGTCATCGGCGGCGCCATCGCACCCCTGCTGTTCACGCTGCTGCTCGCCCAGTTCGGAACCTGGATTCCGGTGGCGATCTACGTGGCCGTGGCCGCAGCGGTCACCGTGGTGGGGCTGGCCCTCGGCCGGGACAACGACACTATTGAGGATCTGGACTACCGGCTGCTCCTGGAGGGTTCCGCCTCGGCCCGCCAGCAGTCCGGCGCTGTCTAGTCCCCTACCGGGTTTTTGTACAGACATTGGACGCTCAAGGCCTCCGAAGTCCCGGTATCTGTACAAAAACTCCATCAGGTGCGGAGCAGGATGTCGCGGGTGACCGCCAGGTGGTGGTCGATGGCCTGCTCCGCCTTCGCCGCGTCCCCGGACACCAGGGCATCGAGGATGTCCTGGTGTTCGGAGCACACCTGCTCGCGCCTGCCGCCCGTCCGGAACAGGGCGGAAACCCCGACGACGATCTGCCGGACGTGCAGTTTGCTGTAGGTCCGGGAGATCAGCTCATTGCCGGCAGCGTCGATGAGCTGCTGGTGGAAGAGGGTATCCAGCCGGATAAACTCCTGGGCGGCTTCCGCACCTTCGTTCTTGGGCAGCCTGGACTGCTGGTCGAGGGTGTCCTGCATTTTGTCCGCCGGGACGCTCCGGTGCTCGATGACGAGGCGGGCGGCATGGCTTTCCAGCACGCCGCGCAGCTCCATCAGTTCCGAGATTTCACGGCCGGTCACCGGGGGGACGTAAGCCCCGCGTTGCGGGATGAGCTCCACCAGCCCGTCGGAGACCAGCAGCAGCAGTGCTTCGCGGACAGGCGTGCGTGAGACCCCGATGTCGGCGGCCAACTCCTGCTCGTTGAGGAAGCGCCCCTGCATCTCCGGATCGGTCAGGATGTTTTCACGCAGGTAGGCGTACGCCTTCTCCCGGCCGGACGCCGCTATCCCCGAACCTTTTCGCATACATCAGGTATACAACAGAGAAGAGCAGATCCATGCGTTTAGCAGTTGCCCAAATCGTCACGGGTGCCGACCTGGCGGCCAATCTCGAGCTGATCCGAGAATACGCCACCCGGGCAAAGGCGGCCCGGGCAGAGCTGGTGGTGTTCCCCGAGGCGGCCATGCGCGCCTTCGGCAATCCGCTGGCGGACATCGCCGAACCGTTGGACGGTCCGTGGGCCACCGCGGTCCGGGCCATAGCCGCGAACCTGGACATCGCCGTCGTGGCCGGCATGTTCACCCCAGGGGAGGGCGGGCGGGTGCGGAACACGCTTCTGGTCACCGGCGCGGGGATCGAGACGTCCTACGACAAGATCCACCTCTTTGACGCGTTCGGATTCGCCGAGTCCGAGTCGGTGGACGCGGGAACAGCCCGGGTGACGTTCGAGCTCAATGGGACCACCATCGGCCTTGCCACCTGCTACGACGTCCGCTTCCCCGCACTGTTCACGGCCAACGCCAGGGCCGGCGCCGCCATCAACATCGTCTGCGCGTCCTGGGGTGCGGGCGAAGGGAAGGCGGAACAGTGGGACCTCCTGGTCCGCGCCCGGGCGGTGGACAGCACCACCTTTCTGGTGGCCTGCGGCCAGGGTGAACCGGCAACACTCGGGCTGCCGTCCGCCGGCGCGGCGCCCACCGGGATCGGCCACAGTGCGGTGGTGTCGCCGCTGGGCTCCCCGCTGGTCGCGCTGGGCGGCGAACCCGAACTGGCGGTGGTCGACGTCGACCCGTCCGTTATTCCGGACGTCCGCGGAAAGCTGCCCGTGCTGGCGAACGCCAGGAGCTTCTAGGCAGGCAGAACAAAGGCGGGGCCGGGCCACACCATCAGTGGCCCGGCCCCGCCTTTGTTCTGCGCTTATTGCCCTGCCGGCACCCGGTACGTGCTCTCCGGAACGTCCGTGATGAACATGTGCCCGGGAGCGTGGCTGATTGCGAAGGCCGGCCGGGATGCCATCACGGCGCTCTGTGGCGTTACCCCGCAGGCCCAGAACACCGGGACTTCCCCGGGCCGGATGTCCACGGCATCGCCGAAGTCGGGGCGCGAAAGGTCGGCAATGCCGAGCTCGCCGGGTGATCCGACGTGGACCGGCGCGCCGTGGACCTTCGGCACCTCCGCGGTCACCCTGACAGCGGTCTCCACCATTTCGGCGGGCATCGGGCGCATCGAGACGACCATGGGGCCGTGGATCCGCCCTGCGGGGGTGCACTCCACTTTAGTGCGGTACATGGGGACGTTGCGGCCCGTCTCGGTATGCCGGAGCGGGATGCCCTCTTTTGCCAGCGCGGCTTCGAACGTGAAGCTGCAGCCGATGAGCACGCCCACCATATCGTCGCGCCAGAGCGAGCGTACGTCCGGTACCTCGGCGGCCAGCACACCGTCCTTCCACACCCGGTAAGCAGGGATGTCGGTGCGGATGTCGGAGCCTTTGGCGAGGGAACTTTCGTACTGCCCCGCGGGAATGATGTCGATGACCGGGCAGGCCTTGGCGTTGAGGCGGCAGAATTCGAGGAATTCGTCCGCGTAGTCCGCCGTCACCGCGATCAGGTTCGCCTGCGTGTAGCCGTCGCTCCAGCCGGAGGTGGGCGTGACCAGGCCGTCGCGGAACTGCCGGCGGGCCTCGGCCGGCGCCAGGAGGGCGTTCGCCTGTGTCATCGGCCCGCGCTTCCGGCAACTTCGGCTGACGCCCGCAGGTATTCCTCGTCCTCGGCCACATTCGAGTCGCGGCCGAGAGCAAGGCCCACCACCGTCAGCAGGCATGCAACGCTGAGGTAGATGGCCACGGGGACCCAGCTGTGGAAGGTGCTCTGCAGAAGGGTGAACATGAACGGTGCGATGGCTCCGCCGATGATGCCGGCAAAGGTGTAGGCCAGGGAGCTGCCCGTGGAGCGGAGCCGCGGGGAGAACTGCTCGACGACGAACGCGGCCTGCGGTCCGTACATGAAGGAGTGGCAAAGCAGTCCCAGCACAGTGCCCACCACGAGCATCACAGGGGAGCGGCCTTCCAGCACGATGAAGAACAGGAAGCCCCAGACAGCCGCAGCGACTGCCGCGATGCCGTAGACGAGGCGCCGGTTGATCCGGTCGGAGAGGGCACCCGCGAGCGGCATCGTGAAGAGCTGCAGGCCCGAGCCGATGAGCACGGCAAGGAGGACCTGCCCGCGGTCGAAGCCGAGTTCCTGGATGCCGTAGGTCAGGGTGAAGACGGTGCAGAGCGCGTACGTGACGTCCGGGCCAATGCGGCTAAGCATGGCGGCCAGGAGGGGCCGGCGCTGGGTGGCGAGGAGTTCGCGGATGGGGGCCTTGGGCTGCTCGCCCCGGGCTTCCATGGCCTTGAAGACGGGGGTGTCTTCCAGCTTCAGGCGGATCCACAGCCCGAAGGCCACCAGCAGTGCAGAGATCAGGAAGGCGATCCGCCAGCCGTAGTCAAGGAATGCCTGCTCAGACAGCGCCAGGGTGAGGACGGCGAGCGCACCGTTGGCCAGGAGGTTGCCGGCGGGCGGGCCGATCTGTGCCGCGGAGGCCCAGAATCCGCGCCGGCTGGGTTCGCCGAATTCGCTGGACAGCAGGACGGCGCCGCCCCATTCACCGCCGACACCCACACCCTGCGCGAATCTCAGGAAGACGAGGATCGCCGGGGCGATGATCCCGATGTTGCCGTAGGTGGGCAGCAGGCCGATGAGGAAGGTGGCCACGCCAATCAGCATCAGGGTGAAGACCAGGATCTTCTTGCGGCCGATCTCATCGCCCAGCCGGCCGAAGATGATGCCGCCGACCGGCCGCGAAATGTAGCCCACCGCGTACGTCGAGAACGCCAGCAGGGTGCCCGTCACCGGGTCCGACGCCGGGAAGAAGATCAGCGGGAAAACGATGGCGGCCGCCGCGGAGTAGACAGCGAAGTCGTAGAACTCCAGCGCGGTCCCGGTGAGGCTGGCCGCGAACGCCTTGTACATGTCCTTGCGCCCGACGGCGGGCCTGGTGCCTGCGGAGGCCATTGCGGATTGATTGGCCATTTGTTCCTCCATGAAGAGTGTTAAGTCATCCGTGTTGCTACGGATGCGCTGGTACGCCAGCCTGCCCGGCCTGCAACGTTGACAGGGCGCGGGCACTGAGGCTGATTGGCGGCTTCCCCGGACAGCCACCGAAAGCGGAGCATTCTGTTGGATTGTGGAAATGTAGAACAATCCAAACTTGTTGAACAATCTACGCGACCTGGATCACACCGTCAAGAGGCTTAAATGCGAACGGACACCCGTGGCCCTCGGAAGTGGGGCCGCGAGTGTCTGTTCGCGCTGCGGGTGGTGAAAAAAGGCGTCAGCTAGGACGAGTGGACAGCAGTCTGATGCTCTTCGGACCTGGCGAGGTAGGCCAGGAGCCGGTCAGCCGCGCGCTCATACTCCCCGGCTTCCAGCGCCGTGCAGATCTGCTCGTTCTCGGACAGATAGTCCTGATAGAAACCGCCGTCAATGGATGCCTTGTGGAAGAACAGCCGCATCTCGGCCAGCACCTGCGACATGATGATGTTCAGGCGCTCACTGCCGGCCATCGCGACGAGGGCTCCGTGAAAGTGCTGGTTGGCGCTGCCGAGCCCTTCGCTGTCGCCAGCCTCGGCCGCGCGCTTCCCTTCTTCCACGGCCGCCCGCACAGCCGCAACACTTTCGGCGCTGCCGCCGCCCCGGACGGCACTGACTTCGATGGCCCGCCGCACGGCGTAGACGTCGTGGATGTCGCTGGCATCGAGGCTGGCGACAAAGACGCCGCGGTTGGGCTGGCGGACCACCAGCCGCTCGCTGGCGAGTTCGGCGAACGCCTCGCGCACAGTGTTGCGGGAGACCCCGAGCTCCTCGGAAAGTGCTTCTTCCTTCAGCTTTGTGCCGGGAGGAAGCGCGCCTTCGGCGATCTGGAGCCGGAGCTCGCTCGCGACCCGGGTGGCCACCGAGGGCACGGCCACGCGCAGCCGCGCCACGCCGGGTGCTGCTCGCTCAGTTGATTCGTGCGGATTCACTGTGGCCATACAGAGAATTTACACGAACCAACCACAATCGGATTGTTGAATTGTTGAACATTTCTGCCGGAGGGTGCATTCTTGTGTAAGGACGAGTTGAGATGAGGGTCACAATGCACGCAATAGATTTGAACAGCGACGTCGGTGAATCCTTCGGGCGATGGAGCCTGGGAGACGACGCAGCCATGATGGCTTCCGTATCGAGCGCCAACGTCGCCTGCGGATTCCACGCCGGCGATCCCAGCGTCATCCGGTCCACTTGCGAGGCGGCCGCCAAGGCCGGCGTGGTGGTCGGGGCCCATGTGGGCTACCGTGACCTGGCCGGATTCGGCCGCCGGTACATGGACGTCGACCCCCGTGAACTGGCCGACGACGTCGTCTACCAGATCGGCGCGCTGCAGGCGCTGGCCGCGACGGCCGGCACCAGCGTCCGCTACGTGAAGCCGCATGGTGGCCTCTACAACGCCATCGTCCGCAACACCGCGCAGGCACGCGCCGTGGTGGACGCCGTCAAGTCGGTGGATCCCGGCCTGCCCATCCTTGGCCTGCCCGGATCCGAAGTGCTCCGGCTCGCGGAGGCAGCCGGGCTCCGGGCCGTCTCCGAGGCGTTCGCCGACCGCGGCTACAACCCGGACGGCACGCTGGCGTCGCGCTCCCAGCCCGGTTCCGTATTGGAGGATCCGGAGGCGGTTGCCGCCCGCGTCCTGCAGATGACCACCGGGGAGGCCATCAGCGCGATCGACGGTTCGGACCTGAGGATCAGCGCGGAATCGGTGTGCGTCCACGGGGATTCTCCGGGAGCTGTGGCCATGGCTGTGGCTGTGAAGCGCGCGCTCGACGCCGCCGGCATTAGCATCAAGGCCTTCGTCTAGCATGAAGCGACGGACTCAGGACCCGATGGCGAACAATAACGTGGACATGCCCTCCGCATCATCCGGCAAGCCCGCGCCGGACATCCGCCCAAACACCACCCGCCCAACCACCGCGGCCCCAACCACTGCGCCCCCGAACACCCCGCGTCCGGACGCTGCGCGCCCCGGCAGGGTGCGCGCGGTGCGGCCGGTGGGAACGCGCACGGTCCTCGCCGAAGTATCCGGAACCCAGGACGTGCTCGCCCTGCAGGCCGCGCTCCTCGACGCTCCGCTGCCGGGCCAGCAGGATGTCCTGGCCGCCGCCGAAACCGTCATGATCAGGGCCGAATCCCCCGCCGCTGCCCGGCGGATCGGGCAGGCCCTCCTGGAACTGGACCTCACGGCGCCGGCGGAGCGGGCTGGCGGCCTGGTGGTCATAGATACCGTGTATGACGGCGAGGATCTCGCCGAAGTGGGGCAGCTGACCGGCCTCGGTGCCGACGGCGTGATCGCAGCCCACACCGGCCAGGTCTGGACCGTTGCCTTCGCGGGCTTCGCGCCCGGCTTCGGGTACATGGTGGGCGAGAACCAGGCGCTGGAGGTTCCGCGCCGGAGCTCCCCGCGCACCGCGGTCCCGGCAGGATCGGTGGCGCTGGCCGGGAACTACTCGGCCGTCTACCCGCGAAAGTCTCCGGGAGGCTGGCAGCTGATCGGCCGCACCGGAGCGAAGATGTGGGACCTCGACCGCCCCGAACCCGCGCTTGCCAGTCCGGGCCACCGGGTCCAGTTCCGTGCCGTCCGCGATGTGGTCCAACTGGCAGGCCAGGACACCCGGCAAACCGACAGCCAGCAGCAACCCCCTGCAACCACCTCCGGTCTCCGCGTCCTTGCGCCCGGAATCCACAGCCTCATCCAGGATCTGGGCCGGCAGGGGCATTCGGCCCTCGGCGTCTCCGCTGCCGGAGCGCTGGACCGGGCGTCGCTCCGCCGGGCAAACCGCCTGGTCGGGAACGCGCCGTCGGCCGCCGCCATCGAGACCGTCTCCGGCGGGCTCAGGGTCCAGGCCGTCGGTGACCAGGTCCTGGCTGTTGCGGGGGCGCCGTCGATACTCACCGTCGTAACGCCGTCGGCCTCCCCCGACGCGGCGGACACCGGCGAGATACAGAACGGCGACTCACAGAACCGGCAGCGCACCGTTCCGGTGGCCGCGCCGTTCGCCCTCCTGGACGGCGAAATCCTCACCATCGGAGTTCCCGACGCCGGCTTCCGCAGCTACATAGCTATCCGGGGCGGCGTCGACGCGCCGCCGGTGCTGGGCAGCCGCTCCACGGACACCATGTCCGGAATCGGTCCGAAGCCGCTGGCGGCCGGCCAGCTGCTGCCCTCCGGTGGCGCGGCCGAGTCCGGCGTCGTGGGCAGCCCGGAAATCCAGCCAGACTATCCGCACGGCGGAGTCACCGTGCTGGACATCGTCCCCGGCCCGCGTGCGGACTGGTTCGACCAGGCCGCGATCGACTCCCTGTGCAGCCAAGACTGGACGGTCAAGCCGGAGTCCAACCGTGTGGGCATGAGGCTGCAGGGAACACCGCTGCAGCGCAGCCGCACCGGCGAGCTGCCCAGCGAAGGAACGGTGGCGGGTGCCATCCAGATGCCCCCGGAGGGCCTGCCCGTCCTCTTCCTCGCCGACCACCCCATCACGGGCGGCTACCCGGTGATCGGCGTGGTGGTGGACCACCAGCTCGACCTGGCCGCCCAGGTCCCGATCGGCGGGAGCATCCGCTTCCGCATCGCCCCCGAATCTGCCGCAGCCACCGCCGGCCCCTCCGAAGAAGCTCCAGAAAGAGAAGCGAGTAACTGATGCACAAGGTCCTCATTGCCAACCGCGGCGAAATCGCCGTCCGCATCGCCCGGGCCTGTGACGACGCCCAGCTGAGCTCCGTGGCTGTGTATGCAGACATCGACGCGGACGCCATGCACGTCGCCGCCGCGGACGAGGCCTTCAGCCTCGGCGGCAACTCCCCGGCGGACACCTACCTGAACATCCCCAAGCTGCTCGATGTGGCAGCCAGAGCCGGAGCAGACGCCGTCCACCCCGGCTACGGCTTCCTGTCCGAGAATGCGGATTTCGCCCAAGCCGTGCTGGATGCAGGACTCGCCTGGATCGGGCCGTCACCGGAGGCCATCCGCCAGCTCGGCAACAAGATCACCGCCCGCGAGATCGCCGTCCGTGCGGGGGCGCCGCTCGTGGCGGGCAGTGACGGGCCGGTGGAATCCGCCGCGGAGGCCCGCGCTTTCGCCGAACAGCATGGCCTCCCGATCGCCATCAAGGCGGCCTTCGGCGGCGGCGGCCGGGGCCTGAAGGTGGTCCGGAATATAGAGGAGATCGAGGAAGCCTTCGACTCAGCCGTCCGTGAGGCGGTGGCCGCTTTCGGCCGCGGCGAATGCTTCGTGGAACGCTACCTGGACCGCCCGCGCCATGTCGAAGCCCAGGTCCTGGCCGACACGCACGGCAACGTCGTCGTCGTCGGAACCCGCGACTGCTCCCTCCAGCGCCGGCACCAGAAGCTGGTGGAGGAGGCCCCGGCGCCGTTCCTCAGCGAGGGGCAGCGGACCCAGATTTACGACGCCGCCAAGGCAGTCTGCCGGGAAGCCGGCTACTCGGGCGCGGGGACGGTGGAGTTTTTGGTCGCCGCCGACGGCACCGTCGCCTTCCTCGAGGTGAACACGCGGCTGCAGGTGGAACACCCCATCACCGAGGAAACCACGGGGATCGACCTGGTCCAGGAACAGTTCCGGATCGCCGCCGGGGAACGGCTCCGCCTCACCGAGGATCCCGCCCCGCGCGGCCACGCCTTCGAATTCAGGATCAACGCCGAAGACGTGGGACGTGGCTTCCTGCCTTCCCCCGGCACCGTCAGCGACTTCACGGCCCCCACCGGCCCCGGCATCCGGCTGGACACGGGAGTCCGCTCCGGCTCCTTCGTCGCACCGCAGTTCGACTCGCTCCTGGCGAAGCTGATCGTCACCGGCGCCGACCGCCAGCAGGCGCTGCGCCGGGCCCGCCGCGCCCTCGCCGAGATCAGCATCACCGGCGTGGCCACCGTCCTGCCGTTCCACCGCGCGGTGGTGGAAGCCGCGGACTTCGTTTCCGAGACGGGCCTGGACGTCCACACGCGCTGGATCGAAACGGATTTCGCCGACAGCATCCCCGCCGATCCCGACTTCACCCCCACCAGTCCCGATGGCCGCCGGCGGACCATCACCGTGGACGTGGACGGCCGCCGGCTCGCGGTCGGGCTTCCGGCCGACCTGCTGGACGGCTGGGCGCGTTCAGGCCAGGCGCTTCCCGCTGGCCTGGGTGCTTCCGCCGCTGGCCCGTCCGGCGTCGGTTCCCCGGACGGCGGTTCCCCGGACGGCGCCTCCGACCCGGCGGAACTCCGCGCCGCCATGAGCGGCACCGTGGTGAAGTGGCTCGTGGAACCGGGCAGCGACGTGACCGCCGGCGATCCCGTGGTGGTCCTGGAGGCCATGAAGATGGAAACCAGTGTTCCCGCCCACCGGGGCGGCGTCCTTTCCGGCGTCGCCGCTAGCCCGGGCGACGTGATCACCTCCGGCTCGGTCCTGGCGCTTATCGGCTAAGCCGCTAACCGGCTCCGCAACGGATGGACGACGGCGTCCTCGGCTCCGCCACCCCCGCGCGAACGTACAGATGAGGCCCTTGGAAACCGCTTCCTAAGGGCCACAACTGTACGTTCGCGCTGAATGTGGGGAGGCTCACGCGTGCCCTGCACCGTCGCCGGTGTGTGTCAAACCTCACCCACCGTTTGGGGCCAAATCGGTTGAAAAGCCTTCCGCCGCCTGTGCATCATAGAGTGAAGCCCGGTAGGAATACGCTTTCCAAACTCGGACTTAGAAGTTCAAACACAACAAAATCCTGGTGGACGCAATGAGGCCAAACCGGTGAGCTCGTCGAGCTGCCTTAGGCCTCCGAGCGTTCTCTGGGCCGACCTGTTCCGCGGCATCGCATTGGCGCTATGCCCAGACACGAAAGCACTGACATGACCTTTGAAACCGCTGAATCAATGACGATCAAGATCTGGGACCGTTCTGCAGTGAACCACACGCTGGAGACGCTGGTGCACGATTTTTCCCGCCGGGCCAACGCACAGAAGAGTGACGTCGCCGTCACCCTCAGCGGCCCGAACACCTTCACGCTCAGCCTGAACACCTCAGGCGCTGCACTCTAACCAACACCCCGGACAAAACGTCAGAGGACGACGGCGGACCCTTCCCGCCGTCGTCCTCTTGCGTTTAAGCCGGAGCAGTTCGCTACGCGCGGGAGTGCTCGGCCAAAAGGGCGTCGATCTGTCCGGCGGCCTCCTTCATGCCGTCCTCCATGCCCATCTCCATCATCTTGTTCATCTGCTCCTCGGATTCGAAGACGGACTGGACGGTCATCCGGGTGCGGCCGCCGATGTCCTCCAGCGTGACGGTGGCGTGCGCGGTGCCCATGGCCTCGACCGGGGCGCCGTTATCGTCAGCGAAGCCGTCGTCGAACTCGAGGCGGTTCGGCGCCTGAATGTCGGTGATGCGCCACCAGCCGCCAGCCTTCTCGCCCTCCGGGCCGGTCATGTAATAGGAAGCCTCTCCGCCGGGGGTGAATTCGTACTGGCTGAACGTTGCCGGCCAGGTTGGCGGACCCCACCAGCGCTCGAGCTGCCGCGGGTCTTCCCAGATCTGCCAGACGCGCTTCACGTCGGCGTCGAACTCTGCCACGAGGATGAAGCTGAGCGCCTCGGGATTCTTGGTGGAACTGATAACCGTCATTGCCGGACCCTTCCTATTCTTCAGCGAGGATGTCTGCCATCCGGGCGACGCGCTGCCGCCAGATCGCCTCGTACTCGTCAAGCAGCCGGCGGGCTTTCTCCAGGCCTTCATGGTTGCCCCGCACGATCTGCTCCCTTCCGCGCTTCTCCTTGGTGACCAGGGAGGCGCGCTCCAACACCGCCACGTGCTTCTGAACGGCGGCAAAACTCATGGCGTAGAGAGCCGCCAGGCCGGTCACCGAGTACTCGCCCACCGCCACCCGGCGCATGATGTCCCGCCGGGTGGTGTCCGCGAACGCCTGGAAGAGGCGGTCGAGTTCGGCATCGCTAAACTGATCTACAACCATTTGGTTGTAGGATATGGCCGTGCGCGAAGGAAGTCAATGGCCTGTCCGTCCCCGCTCAGGCTGCACCCACCCCGGCGCCGGAGTCCGCGGGCATGGTGCCGTCATCCTCGTACTCCACGGCGCCGGCCAGGTCGCGGCCGGCGACATACCCGAACGCCAGCGCCGGGCCGAGGTTGATGCCGCCCGCCGGGTAGTGCCCGCCCATCACGCTGGCCTGGTCATTGCCGGCGACGTACAGCCCCGGGATGGCCCGGCCGGCGTTGTCCAGGGCCCGGGAGCGGCCGTCCACATCCAGTCCCGCGAACGTGCCAAAGCTGCCCGGCACCACGCGCACGGCGTAGAACGGGCCCTTCTCGATGGGGCCCAGCGACGGATTCGGCTTTACAGACGGGTCTCCGCCATACCGGTTGAAGGGCGTGGAGCCGCGGCCGAAGTCCGGGTCCGCGCCGGCGGCCGAATGGCGGTTGAAGCGCTCCACGGTCTCCTTCAGCCCGGCGTGGTCGATGCCGCACCGCTCCGCGAGTTCCTCGAGGGTGCGGCCCTTCTTCAGGTAGCCGGAACGCAGGTAGGGAAAGAGCGGCACGGGAAGCGGCTTGGCCATGCCCAGCGGGAAGCGGCGCACAAAGCGGGAATCGGCAATCTGCCAGGCCTCCGCCTGCTCCCCCTGCGGCGTGGCCTCCAGCATTGCTGTCACGTAGTCGTAGTACCCGTTGGCTTCGTTGACGAACCGCTTCCCATTGCGGAGGACGCCGATGCTGCCGGGCTTGGCGCGGTCCATGATGTGCGGGAACGTGCCGGTCCGGCCGCTGCGGTACGGCACCAGCGACACCGGGCACCATGCGGCCGCGGATGTCACGTCGGTCCGGAAGCGGGCACCCACCTGCTGGCCCAGGCTGATACCGTCACCGCTGGCCTCGGCAGGCGCCAGTGTCCAGTGTTCGTGCCCGGTGGGCGTGTGCGGGAACAGCCCCTTCCGGCGCTCCACGTCCTGCGGGAAGCCTCCGGCGGCCAGGACCACGCCGCGTGCGGCGTTGATCCGCAGCTCCCCTTCGGGCGTTCCGACGACGGCGCCCGTCACCTTGCCGCTGCCGTCGGTCAGCAGGCGGCGGGCCGGTGTGGAGACGCGGATGTCCACGCCGAAGCGGTCTGCGGACTGCAGCAGCCGGCCGGTGAGGGCGGTGCCGTTGACCAGCTGCATGTTGCGCCGGTGCGCCAGCAGGTCCAGGATGTGCAGGCCGAAGCGCCAGCCGGCATGGAGGAGCCCGCGGGGATTGCCCCGGGACGCGGACAGGAATTTGGCCAGGTCAGGTCCGGCCATGATGCCCATTCCCAGGAACGAGGTTTCATACAGCTGGTGCCGGAGCTTGGCGCGCACCTCCGGACGGATCCGCCGGGCGTTCATCGGCTTGGGACCCACTGAGCGGTGCCCCGTCCCGGCGCCGGGGAGCCCGCCGTAGATGTCGTTGATCCTGGCGCCGGGGACAAACTGCAGCGACGTCTTCTGGTGGAAGAAGCCCACCATGTGCGGGACCGCCTCCAGGAACGCGTCAACCCGGTCGGCCTGGTAGTCGGCCCCCAGGACACCGCGCAGGTAGGTGCGGAAGGTCTCCTTGTCCTCGCTGATGCCGGCTGCCCTGGCCAGCGGATTGCCGGGCGCCCAGGCCCAGCCGCCAGACCATGCTGTGGCGCCCCCGCACACGTCCGCCTTTTCCACCACCACAACCTTCAGCCCGTGGTACGCGGCCGTCACGGCGGCGGCCAGGCCGCCCGCACCGGAGCCCACCACTAGGACATCACAGGTCAGAGTGTCGCAGGTCAGGGTGTCGGGGCTTTCGGCCGGCACACCTTCTCCGCCCGGGGAAGGTGTTGTCGCATCAGTCGGTAAAGTCATCTCTTGCTCCAGTGCTTCTTTCAGTGTCCGAATTCGTCCGAGTCGAGCCGCGGCGGCGCGCCCGTGTCCAAGGCATCGATGCCGGCCATTTCCGCCTCCGTGAGGGCAAAGCCGAAGACGTCGAGGTTTTCGCGCTGCCGCCGGTCGTCGGCGGACTTGGGGATGGCCACCCGGCCGGACTGGACCTGCCAGCGGAGCACCACCTGCGCCGGTGTCTTGCCGTATTCCTCGGCGGGACCGGTGACGGCAGCAGCGGAGAGGAAGCTGCCGTTGCGGCCCAGCGGGCTGTAGGCCGCGGTGGCGATGCCGTGCCCACGGTGGAAGGCCAGCTGGTCCAGCTGCTGGTGTTCGGGATCGATCTGCACCTGGTTGATTGGAATTTCCAGGCCTGCCGCCTGCAGCTCCCGCAGGTGGGCCGGCTTGAAGTTAGAAACGCCCCAGCACCTGATCAGCCCCTCCTCAGCCAGTTGGGCGAGCCCCTCCGCGGCTTCAACAAACCGGTCCTGGGAAGGATTCGGCCAGTGGATCAGGAAGAGGTCCAGATACCCGGTGCCAAGCCGCCGGGTTGCCGCACCGAAGGCCTCGCGCACACCGGCTCTGCCGTGCCACTGCCTGTTGAATTTGGTGGTGAGGAACAGGTCCCGGCGGGCGATGCCGCTGCGGCGGATCCCCTCACCCACGGCCTCCTCGTTGCCGTAGTTTTCGGCCGTATCGATGTGCCGGTACCCGCTAGTGATGGCGCGGGCCACGGCGTCGGCGGCCTCCTCGCCGGTCATCGGCCAGGTGCCCAGGCCAATAAGGGGAATTTCGACGCCGGGCACCAGTTCCGCCGTCATGCCTTCCTGTACTGTCTGGCTTTCCTGTACTTCCGTGCTTTCCTGTAGTTCCCAGGTCATTTGCTTCCTGCTTTCTGGAGGTTGTCTGCCGCCTGCAGCACGGTGTCCGATGCGGCTTTGAGCTTCCGTGCCCAGCCCAGCTCGCCCAGCCGGGCGACGGTGCTGTCCGACGGCACCTCGGCGCTCACCGGAAGATCGGCGGAGAAAGCGTTGACCAGGGCGGCCAGGTCGAAACCGCCTTCGCCCGGAACACCGCGTTCCGAGCGGGACTCCGCCACCAGCGCCGCACGGTCGGCCGGACGCGTCACGGGACCATCGCACAGCTGAAGCAGCGGCACCAGGTCATGGTTCGCTTCAAGGTCCCGCCACTGCGCGGACCCCGGGACAGCACCGAAGCGGTTCAGGTGGAGTGCGTCCACCACAATGTTGCAGCCCGCGGTGCGGGCCAGGGCCACCGCGTCCGGGATGGAATGCACCGCCTGGTAGGAGATGGGCTCGAGGGTGGGAACGATGCCGTGGTTGCGGCCGTCCTCTGTCATGCGCGCCAGCGTGTCGGCAAGGCGTGCGGGATCGGGATCGGACGCGGCCACCGTCAGGGACGCCGCACCGAGGGCCTGCCCCGCCGCCATCATGGCAAGCCACGCGTCGCGCTGGTCGGTGCCGTCCAGCAGCAGGAACTCGATGTCGCGGACCGTCACCCCGGTGTCGGCCATCCGGGCCAGCGTCTCCCTCAGCATCGGCGACCCCGGCTGCAGGTCATACGGGCGCTCGGCAGCCGTGACGGGGCGGACGCGGGCGCCGATGAAGTCGAAGCCGGCTTCCGCGGCGATGGCCACCAGCTGCGGCGGGGCGGTGTTGAGGAGGGACAGCTGGGCCAGGCCCAGCGGGCGGCGCGGTGCGCTCATGATGCTGCTCCGTTCATGCTTAGTTCGACAGGGCGTTCTGCGGGGTTGGCCCCAGGCGTTGCGGGGTGGGCGGCAAGGGCTGCGGCGATGCGCTGTGCCGCGTCGTAGCCGCTTTTCACCGCGTTGGAGGCGATGGCGGGGGTCCGGTCCACCACTGTTCCGGCCAACGCGACCGGCACGCCGGCCTCGCGGGCAAGGTCTGCCTCTCGGTCCTCCGCGGGGACGGAGCCGTCCAGCGGCAGCACTGAACGGGACACCAGCAGGCTCCCCGGCGCGTCCAGCCATTCCGAGTCGGCCCCGTCCCGGGACGTTCCGGCGATCCGGATCCGGCCGCCGTCGTATTCCTCGATCGTGGCACCCAGCCGGATCCGGACCCGGGGATTCTGTTCCAGCCGGGGCACGGCAAGGATCTTTGCCCGCCGCCCGGATTCCGGAGCGAGGACCTCCTGCGGCCCCACCAGCAGCACGGCGGTGCCGCGGTCCGCGAGGGTGTCGGCCAGGCTCATCGCCACCGAGTCCGCACCCCAGATGGTCACGGCTTCCGGGGCGTTTCCGCCGGCTCCATCGAGGTGCAGCACCTCGGGGTGGGCGGCAAGCCAGTCGCGCACGTCGGCCACGCCGGGCAGGTCCGCGCCGGGGAACCCTGCCCCGGGACGGGTCCCGCCGGTGGCCAGCACGACGGCGTCGGCCCCCGTTTCGCGGACCAGCGCCACGACGTCGCGGGAATCCACCTGGTTGCCCAACCGGACATCAATGCCCAACCGTTCGTTCTCGGCCGCGGACCAGTCGGTGAAGCGGTGGAAATCCGGGGTGGACTTCATCCGTTCCGCGAGGGCGAGCTGCCCGCCGTGCCGGGCGCCGCCGTCGAGCACGGTGACCTGCGCGCCTGCCAGGGCGAGTTCCCGGGCAGCGGTGAGGCCGGCGGGTCCGGCGCCGACCACGGCGACCCGGGCGCCCTGGCGCACTCCCGGCGTCGGAAGCGGGACCCGCGAGCGCCCGACCGCGGGGTTGACGGTGCACGTGACCTGCCCCTGGCCAAGGGTATCGATGCAGACGTTGCAGGCGATGCAGGGCCGGTACGTCTCGCCCCGCAGCACGCCGCCCACAAAGGCGGGGTCCGCGTGGATGGCCCGTGCCAGGCTGACGAAATCGCAGACGCCGTCGCCGAGGACCTCTTCGATGACGGCGGGCGAGTTCAGCCGCCCGGCCATGCCCAGGGGAAGCCCGAACTGCCGGTAGGCCGCGGCGTAGTCCCGGAGCAGGCCGGGCTTCCATTCGCCGGGCTGCACTATCCATTCACCGGCGTCGTAGCTGCCGGCGGACAGGTCCAGGAAGTCCAGCCGGTCCAGGTGCGCTTTGGCCATGATACCCACCTGATCTTCGGCGCTGATGCCGTCCGCCGGGCCCTCGACGACAGACACCCGCACCCCGACGATGGCGTCCGGCGCGGCCTCGCGCACGGCGTCGATGACCAGGTTCAGGAAGTGCTCCGGGCGGGCGAACTCGTCCCTGCGGTGGTTGGAGATGGGCGACATGAACTGATGGATCAGGTAGCCGTGGGCGCCGTGGATATTGATCACGTCAAAGCCCGCAGCCACGGCCCGGCGGGCAGCCGCGGCATATGCCGCCACGAGGTCATGGCATTCCCCGGCGGTCAGTTCCCGCGGCACCTCCCCGCCCGCCACCGCGCACGGCACCGGCGACGGCGCCACGTTCTTGTGCCCGGACACCGCCGCCTGGGCGGTCCGGCCGCCGTGATTAAGTTCGACGGCGGCCAGCGCACCTTCGGCGTGCAGCGCGTCGGTGAGCCTGCGCAGCCCGGGAACCATCGCGTCGGTGTGGAGGCCCAGCTGATGCGTGCGGCCCTTGCCGTCGGCCCGCACATAGGTGGCTTCGGTGGTGACCAGTCCGAGACCGGCCCTGGCGCGGGTGACCAGGTAGTCGATGTACTGCTCTGTAATGTGGCCGTCCACGGTGCCGTAGTTCCGTTCCATCGGAGCGGAGGCGAGCCGGTTGCGGAGGGTCCGCGGCGTGCGGCCGTTCCGGCCCAGGGTGAGCGGGCGGGCGGCATAGCCGCTGTTGTGCTCCGTCATGGCCTAACCTGCCGCTTCTGCCGGGACCCGGGTCACGACGTCGGCCGGTATTTCCACACCCGGTGAAGCCTCGGCGCCGGCGAAGCGAACGGGAACTCCGGTGCGCGAGGATTCGTAGACCGCCAGCAGGATCCGCAGCGATTTCAGCGCGTCCTTGCCGGTGATGGCGGGCTCGCTGCCGGCGTCCAAAGCCTGCACGAAGTCGCGGACTTGGCTGGTGTGGTGCGGAATCAGCTGGCCGTTGATGGTGGAGAGGTCGACGTTCGGCTCCACGCCCTCCGGATGGACGGGCTCCACGGTGATCCTTTCCCCCACGGCCCACAGGTCGAGCCGGCCGTCGCTGCCCTCGGGGAATTCCGTCAGCGACGCCGAGGCTCCTGTTTCGCCGGTGATCCTCAGCTGGATGCCCAGGTTGGGCGACACCGCCGTCGACGCCTCTAGCGTTGCCATGGCGCCCGAGGTGAAGGTGATGACGGCCGTGGCGGAATCCTCCACCTCGATGTAGTCGCCGTGGCGGTAGGTGTTGACCTTCCCGTAGACCTCCGACACGTCGCCGAGGTACCACTGCAGCAGGTCGATCTGGTGGATGGCCTGCGTCATGAGCACGCCGCCGCCGTCGTTCTCCCAGGTGCCGCGCCACGCGTCCCGGTTGTAATACTCCGGCGCGCGGTGAAGCATCACGGAGCACTGGGCCATGAGCGGCCGGCCCAGCGTCCCGTCGTCGATGGCGGAGCGGATCCGTTGCGCGGCAGGCCAGAAGCGGCGCTGGAACAGTGCCCCGAACTGCACGCCGGCCTCCTCGCAGGCGGTGACCATGCGCTCCGCCGACTCGATCCGGGTGGCGATCGGCTTTTCGCACAACACATGGACCCCGGCTGCCGCCACCTTGACCACCACCTCTTCGTGGGTCGGGTGGGGTGTGCAGACTGACACGATGTCCACGCCCAGCGCCAGGATCTCGTCCACGGTGTTCACCGCATGCGGCACGTTCCAGTCCCGGGCGGTGGCGCGTGCCCGGTCCAGATCGATGTCGCACACCCCCACCAACTGCACGTTGTCCAGGGCACCAAAGGCCTCGAGGTGGTTGCGGGAGATGGCGCCGCAGCCCACGATTCCGGCTCGGTACGTGCGGGGGGCGGTTGCTGACGGGGTCATGGTTCCAACTTTCATTCTGAGTGGGGCGGGGGCCGGGCTTCAGTGGGGCGGGGCCGGGGATATCAGGCGGAAGTACTGCGCTGGCGCGGCAGGCCGAGCTCCTCGAGCGGGGTCCTGTGGGTTTCGCGGGCCGTGGCGATGGCGATCGCGGAGACGGCCAGGCAGGCGACGGTGAAGACTGCCACCGGGATCCAGCCGCCGGGGCCGGGCTGGGCCAGGACGGTGGCGATGGCCGGGGCGAAGCCGGTGAGGATCAGCCCCACCTGGCTGCCGATGGCCATCCCGGAGTAGCGGACCGGCGCCGGGAACATCTCGGGGAAGAAGACGGTCCACACACCGTTCCAGCAGGAGTAGAAGACGGACATGTTCAGGAATCCGAAGACGAAGATCAGGGCGATGTTGTGCTCGCTGATGGCCCAGAAGTAGCCGAACGAGGTGACGGCGCAGCCCAGGGAGCCCACCAGGAGCACCTTCTTGCGGCCGAACCGGTCCGAGATGATGCCGGCCAGCGGGATGGTGAACATGGACAGGCCGATGGTGAGTGCGTTGACCGTGAGCATCAGGGTCCGGTCCAGGCCGATGCCCTTGCCGGTGGCGTAGGCCAGCGCGTACACGGTGAAGGTGGTCTGCATGACGGAGAACAGCATCACGAGGGCCACGCGCAGAACGTCGCGCCACTGGGTTTTCAGCACCTCGGCCGCGGGGATGCCCGTGGGCTTCTTAGCTTCCACGGTCTCCTCGAACACGGGCGGCTCCTCGAGCCGGGTGCGGATCCAGTAGGCGACCAGCAGCACCACGGCGGACAGCCAGAACGGGACGCGCCAGCCCCACCCCAGCAGCTGCTCCTCCGGGAGGGCAGCGAGCGGGATGAACACCACAGTGGAGAGCACCATGCCGGACGCGTAGCCGGTCATCACGAAGCTGGTGAAGAAGCCGCGGCGTCCTTCCGGGGAGTGTTCCATGGTCAGGGTGGATGCGCCCGCTGCCTCAGCGCCGGCGGAGAATCCCTGCGCCAGCCGGCCCACCAGCAGGAGCGCCGTGGCCCAGTAGCCGACCTGGTCATAGGTGGGCAGGAAGCCGATGCCGATGGAGGCCACACCCATGATCACCAGCGTGATCATCAGTGCCTGCTTGCGGCCGATCCTGTCCCCGAAGTGGCTCATGATGACGCCGCCCAGGGGCCGGGCCAGGTAGCCGACGCCGAACGTGGCCATCGCGCCGAGCAGGGCAACCACCGGGTCTCCGCCGGGGAAGAAGATCCTCGGGAACACCAGCGCTGCTGCCGTGCCATAGATGAAGAAGTCGTAGTACTCCAGCGTGGATCCGAGGAAGGAAGCCAGTGCGGCCTTCCGCGGCGTCTTCGCAGGGAGGCTGTCCGCGCGTTCCAGGACGGCGGTCTCCGCGGCGGGGGTGGGGGGCTGGAAATGTCCCATAGGTTCTCCTCATTGAGTTTCCAGGGCGGCCGCCACCGAAGTTGGTGGGGCCAAAGTGGTGAGCGTGCACCGTGTCCGGTGGCTGCCGCTCTGGAGGAAAACACTAGGAGCAGGGAAATGCGCCGTGGCGAAACTTCCCATTGAACGGGACGCGGGCTCTGCTCGGTCCCTGGTGGAAAAGGGCGCCGGTCAGTTTCCCTGGAGCCAGGGCCGCGTGCCGTACGGACGGCGCTCTGCGCCCATGGTCCGGGACAGTCCGCGCCCCGCGGCCACCAGGACGGGAAGAACCACCTTGGGGTCCTCGTCCGCCGTCGGAATTACGACGGCGATCGCTCCGATCACGCTGTTTCCCTCGCCAAAGACGGGGACGGCGTAGGCGGTGTTTTCCTCCACCAGGACGCCTGCCATACGGACGTATCCGCGTTCCCGGATCAGGGCGAGCTGGGCGCGCAGGCGCGCCGGATCCGTCTCCGTGGCCGCCGTGGTTTTCTCCAGCGGCCCGGCCAGGAACCGCTCCTGCACGTCGCGCGGCATGTGGGCCATCATGGCCATGCCGGACGACGTGTTGTGAATCAGGAGCCGGCCGGCCACTGCCGCAAGGTTGGTGGCGGTGCCGTGCCGGTCCAGCTGTTCCAGGTAAAGCACGGTGCCGGAACCGACGTCGGGAATGGAGAGGGAGACCTGCTCCCGGACGGCGGCATGGACACCTTCGAGGAACGGAAGGCCCCGGCGTCGGAATTCCTCAAGCGGATTGCTGCGGGACGCCAGTTCCCACATCTTCATGCCGACGCCGTAGTCCCCTGCCTCGCTGCGGTTCAGCAGCCCGCTGTCCACCAGGTCGTTGGCCAGCCGGTGGGCGGTGCTGCTGGACATGCCGGTGGCCCGGACCAGTTCGCTCAGCGACATCCGCGGCCGGCCCTTCGAAAAGGCATCCAGGATCTTCACCACGCGCTGGATGACGGATTCGCCGGAGGGCGAGTTGGCCATCAGGCCCGCCGCAGCCCGGACGCGTCCCCGCCGTAGTCCAGGCCGATCTGCCGGGCCGCCTCCTGCAGGCGCGGCACCACGGACTTTTCGATGTTCTCAGCAGGCGACCGATGGGTCTGCAGGGAGACGTTGACGGCCGCCACCACGTCATGGCCGCGGCACACCGGTACAGCCACGCCGCGCAGCCCCTCTTCCAGTTCCTGCGACACCATGGCCCACCCCCTTGACCTGGCACGGTCAATTTCCGTCCGCAGCTGGTCGAGGCTTGCGATCGAGTGTTCCGTCAGCCTCTGCAGCCGGACGGTTTCGAAGTAGGCCTGCAGATTCGGCTCGGTCAGGCCCCCCAGCAGCACGCGCCCCATGGAGGTGGCCCAGGCCGGGAACCTGGTGCCCACGGTGATCGTCACGCTGAGCAGCCGGGGCGAGGGCACACAGGCGACATACACGACGTCGGCGCCGTCCAGAATGCAGAGGGAGGTGGTCTCGTTCAGCTCGGCAGCAAGCGCCTTCAGGTGCCGGTCCGCGATGGCCGGAAGCTCAAGGTTGGCCAGGAAGGACCGTCCGATATCCAGCGAGCGCGCGGTCAGCTCGAAGTGCGCACCGTCGGCCCGCAGGTACCCGAGGTCGGCAAGGGTGAGGAGGAACCGCCGGGCGGAGGCCCTGGTGGTATCCGCTGCCGCGGCCACTTGGGACACCGTCAGCCGGGGGGCGTTCGGAGTGAAGGCCCGGAGCACGTCGAACGCCTTTTCGACCGATTTCACAAAGTAGGCCGGCTGTTCGTCCATGGGCTCCCTGCATCCTCCGGCAACCTCCAGCGATGACCGCTCAGACGTGTGGAAGCTGCGCCGTTCCTGACGTACCCAGAATACGGTCCACCACCTGGCAGGGCGCAGGGCAAGAAAAACGGATTGTGAGTCACTTCACTGTGCGCTATCCTTTTTCTAGTCGCATATCGCACGACTGTTCGCGATACGCACAATTCGTCAATTCGGACCCCGTCTTTCAGTGCGGAAGGACCCCCTGCAATGACCGATCTAGCCCCTACCCAGACCGCTGAAGCGAAGCAGTACCAGCTGAAGCGCGCCAAGAAGGCCGCCCTGGCCGCCTTCCTCGGCGGCGCGCTGGAGTACTACGACTTCTTCATCTACGCCACCGCGGCGTCACTGGTCTTTTCCAAAATCTTCTTCCCCGCAGGCGATCCCACCGTCGCCCTCATCGCCTCGTTCGCCACCTTCGGCGTCGCCTACGTGGCCCGGCCCTTCGGCGCCGTCTTCTTCGGGCACCTGGGGGACAAGATCGGCCGCAAGAACACCCTCGTCCTGACCCTGGTGCTCATGGGATCGGCCACCTTCCTGATCGGCGCACTCCCGGACTTCAACGCCGCCGGCTACTGGGCACCCGCCCTGCTGGTGGTCCTGCGCCTCATGCAGGGCCTGTCCGCCGGCGCGGAAACGGCCGGCGCCTCGGCACTGTCCACCGAGGAAGCACCTGAAGGGCACCGCGGCTTCTTCGCCAGCTTCGCGATGAGCGGCATCTCCGCAGGCATCGTCCTGGCCTCCCTCGCCTTCCTTCCCGTGGCCGCCATGGGCGAAGCCGACCGCCTCGCCTGGGGCTGGCGCATCCCGTTCTGGCTCTCCCTCGTGGTGCTGGTGGTCGCCTACCTGGTGCGGCGCTCCCTCGAGGAACCCGAGGTCTTCGAGGAAAAGCACGACCACGGCGAACTGGTGAAGCTTCCGTTCGCCAAGATGTTCAAGACGCACCCGGCGCAGTTCTTCCAGGTCGCGCTGATGTCCTTTGAAACCGTCACCAACACGTTCATGCAGTCCTTCGGCCTCGCGTATGCCGTGTCCGTCGGCGTGCCGGCGTCGACCATGCTGTGGGTGAGCATCCTCGGCAACGTCATCGCCATGTTCAGCCAGCCGCTGCTGGCCCGCCTCTCGGACAAGTTCGGCCGGCGCCCGGTGTTCATCGCCGGCGTCCTGGGGTCCGGACTGATGATCTTCGTGTACTTCTCCGTCATCTCCACGGGCAACATCCCGATGATCTTCCTCGCCAGCACCGTGATTACCGCCGGCACGTACTCGATGTCCAACGCGATCTACCCGGCCTGGTTCTCCGAGCTGTTCAACGTCAAGGTCCGCTACTCGGGCATGGCCATCGGCCTGCAGGTCGGCATCCTCTGCGCCGGCTTCACGCCGCTGCTGGGCACCGCGCTGGTCGGCGCCGACAAGACCAACTGGGGCCCCGCCGCCTGGATCGTCGCGGCCTCGTCCCTGCTGGCTGTGGCCGGCGCATACTGGGCCCGGGAAACCCACAAGACCCCGTTGCGGCAGCTGGGCAACCCGGTCCGCTAGCAGACGCGCGAACTGGCAGATAATGCCCTCAAATTGCCGGTTTGAGGGCATTATCTGCCTTTTCGTGTGATAGTTCTGCCGTCCGAGGGTACAGGAGGAACTGCATGGAGCTTCGGCAGATCGAGGCGTTCCTTGCCGTGGCCGAGGAACTGCACTTCGGCCGGGCAGCCCACCGTCTCCGCATGGCCCAGTCCCCGCTGAGCCAGACCATCAGGAAGCTCGAGAAGGAGCTCGGCTCGGATCTGTTTGAGCGCAACACCCGTTCGGTGGCGCTCACGACGGCGGGTGTCGCCTTACTTCCCCACGCCCGCCGGATCATCGACGAGCTTGATCTCGCCCGCCGTTCCGCCGTCACCGAACCGGGCACGTTCTACGGCCGGCTCAGCATCGGCTTTTCCGGCGCGCTGAACCACCGGACCCTGCCGCCGCTGACCCGGGCCCTCCGCCACCGCTACCCGTCCCTGGACCTGACGCTCACCGGCGGCCTGCTGACCCAGGACGCCCTGCAGCAGCTCCGGAACGGTTCGCTGGACCTGGCCTTCGTCGGGCTGCCCCTGGACGCAGGCGGGCTGACCACCCGCACCATCGCCCTCGAACAGCTGGGCGCTACCGTGCCAGTGGACCATCCGCTGGCCGAACGGCCGGCGGTCGGGCTCCCCGAACTGTCCGACGACGGCTTCGTCACCATGCGCGCCGCCCAGGGATCCACGCTCCGCGAGGCCATCTTCTCCGCCTGTGCGGCCGCCGGCTTCCGGCCGAGGGTGGCACAGGAAGTCACGGATCCGTATACCGCGCTGTCGCTCGTTGCCGGCGGCGTCGGGGTAAGCCTGATGCCCTCCTCCGTCGCGAGCATCATGCCGGGCGGCACCGTGTTCATCCCGCTGACCGGCACCGCGCCGCTGCTCGAATCCGGCCTCGCCTGGAACCCGGCCGGCATCTCCCCCGCCCTGGCACTCGCCCTGGCCGTCGCCGAGGAAGTCCTCCCGACGCCGGCCGGCTGAGGCACCCAACCCCGCCTCCCGCCGTCGTCCATTATGTGTTTTCCACACATACTCATTGACCAAATAAGTGTTGGACGCGGCACAATCCCGGTGGCCACGATGGAGGGAACATCCACTCAACGATGAGGACACACCATGGGAACATTCGCCGTCACCTACGCCTACGCCGCCAACTCGTCCGCCGGCCGGGACGAACACCGCCCCCGCCACGTGGAATTCCTGCAGGAGCAGTTCGACGACGGCACGCTGGTGAAGAGCGGTCCGTTCGGGCCGGAGGAGGATCCGGGCGCACTGCTGATCATCGAGGCTGACTCGAAGGCCGACGCCGAGGCACTGATGAACCAGGACCCGTTCTATCTCAACGGCCTCGTGGAGCAGCGCAGCATCCGGCAGTGGAACGTCTTCTTTGGTGCCGACGCAGCCCCCGACGCCGACGCTACGCGGAACTAGGAGCGCGCCATGCTCATCGCGCGCACCGTCGCCAAAGAGACCATCCGGTACGAGGACGTTCCGGAGCCGGCCCTCGAACCCGGCCATGCCCTGGTCCGCGTCCACAACGTCACCCTGTGCGGCACCGACCTGCACATCTGGGAGGACGACTATCCGGCCGGGCTGCCCGTCATCCAGGGCCATGAATTCGCCGGCATCGTCGAGGCCATCGGAGCCAACGACGCCGGCATCCGCACCGGTGACCGCGTCGCCGTCAGCCCGATGGTGTACTGCGGACGCTGCCGGCCGTGCCGCCTGGGCCGGTTCAACGTCTGCGAGAACATCGGCTGCATCGGGTGCTATTCGGACGGCGCTCTCGTGGAACTGCTTAGCGTGCCGGTGGAGAAGCTGTGCCCCGTGCCGGACGGCCTGGAACTCAATCTCGCAGCCATGGCCGAGCCCGCGTCCATCGCCATGCAGGCGGTGAACCGGGGGCGGCCGTCCCCGGGGGAAACGGCACTGGTGCTGGGCAGCGGTCCGATCGGGCTGCTCGCCACGCTGTACCTGACGGACCTGGGCGTGAGCGTCGTCTGCGCCGACACCGAGCCGGACCGGCTGGCGCTGGCTTCCATGTTCGGGGCCGTGGACACCCTGCTGGTGGATCCCCGCGCGGACTTCCCCGGCGCCGACCAGGCCGTCCGGCTTGATTCGCTGACGGACTCGTCCGGGCCGGAGCTGGTCATTGAGGCCACGGGTGTTCCGTCCTCGCTGGAGACCGCCATCCACCTGGTGGCAAGCGCCGGACGGATCGTCCAGGTGGGGATTTCGGCGCGGGCCGCGTCCGTCCCCATGAATGCCATCCCGTTCAAGGAGATCGACCTGCTGGGCAGCCGGAACAGCCTGAATCTCATCCCTGCAGGGCTGGAACTGCTGGCCCGGCACCGGGACGAGGCCCGCGCGCTGATGACGCACCGTTTTGGCTTCGGGGACCTGCAGCAGGCCTTCGAACTGATGCGCAGCCGCAGCGAGCCGGTGGGCAAGATCGTGGTGGACATGCCGGCCTCGCAGTCCGCTCACCCGGCGGGAACTGACGCGCTCACGGGAGTGCGGGCGTGAGCGGGGTTGAAGCCGTGGGCGGCCCGGCGGCAAACCCGCTGCTCACGGCCGCCGGGAACATCTCGGGCACCTATGACGTGGTGGTCGCGGGCAGCGGCGCGGCCGGCCTGGTCGCGGCGATCCGGGCGGCCGACGCCGGGCTGAGGGTGCTGGTGGCCGAGAAGGCGCCGCTGCTCGGCGGCACGACGGCCGCCGGGGGCGGCGTGATGTGGGCACCGAACAACCACCTCGCCCGGCAGGCCGGTTACCGGGACAGCCACGAGGACGGCGTCGCCTACCTCACCGAGGCTGCCGGGCACGTGCTGACCCGCGAGGAGGTGGAGTGGTACGTCAGCACCGCTCCGCGCGCCGTCGCGTACCTCGACGCCGAAACCCGGCTTTCGCTGACGCCGATCGCCCGCCCGGATTACCACATGGAGTGGTCCGGCGCGGCCGACGGCGGACGCGGCCTGGACAACGACGCCTTCGATCCGTCGGGGTACCCGGGCCTCGCGGAAGCGATCCGGCCCTCGTCGTATTTTCCGCTCCTGACCATGACGGAGCGCGACCAGCTCAACGGCCGTGCGGCGGATCCGGACCTGCTGTCCCGGCGTGCCGCCACTGGCGTGCGGACCATGGGCGGCGCCCTGGTGGCGTCGCTGCTGGCGAGCGCGCTGGACCGCGGCGTGGAGATTGCGGTCTCCGCGCCCGTTGATGACCTGGGCCGCGATGGTGACAAGTGGACGGTGACCCTCGGCGGCGCCGCCGCCGGCAGAAGCGTCTCAGCTGCCGCCGTCGTGCTCGCTTCCGGCGGTTTCGAGTGGAACCCGCGGCTCCGCCAGGCGTTCCTGGGGTTTCCGGTGACGCCCATCAGCGCGCCGTCCAACGAGGGCGACGGCCTGGAGCTGGGGCTGAAGGCCGGCGCCGCGGTGGCGGACATGACCGCCATCTGGGGAGTGCCGGTGATTTCCGAGGCCGCGCATGAGTACGACGGCGTGCGGTCAGGCCGGATGGGGAACGTTGAAATGACCCTGCCCGGTTCAATCACCGTGAATGCCGCCGGGAAGCGCTTCGTGAATGAGGCGCTGAATTACCACGATGCCTGCCGCGTGTTCGCCTCCGTTGACCCACTGACGGGCCGCCAGCAGAACAACCCGGCATGGCTCGTGTTCGACGCTGCGTATCTGGCGAAGTACCCGGTGGCCGGCTCGGCCGCGGGCTCGCCGACCGCCTGGATGACGGCCGCGGATTCGCTAGAGGAGTTGGCCGGCAAGGTGGGGATCGATCCGGCCGGGCTGGCTGCCACGGTGGTACGGTTCAACGCCGGTGCCTCGGAGGGCGTGGACCCGGAGTTCCACCGCGGGGCCACGCCGCAGGACCGCTTCCTCGGGGACGCCGCCAACGCCCCCAACCCGTGCCTGGCCCCCCTCGCAACCGCCCCGTTCTACGCGGTCCGGATTTCCGCCGGGGTGCTGGGAACCTCCGGCGGCCTGGACACCGACTTCAACGGCCGCGTCCTGGACCGGCACCGGCAGCCCATCCCGGGACTCTACGCGGCGGGAAACGTCTCCGCCGGGGTTTTCCGCAACAACTACCCCGGCGGCGGCGCAACCCTGGGCTCGGCCATCACCCGCGCCTTCGCAGTCGGCGAGCACCTCGCCACACATCTGTAGCCACGCTAAAGGCGTTTAGCGCCCATAATCTGTACAAAACCTCGAGCAGAGGAAGGACGACGGCGGGACCACCCGCCGTCGTCTTTCTTGCGTTAACGCTGTCCACGGCAACCGCCTGCCCGCCCCCGGCTCTGTGATGCAACTCATGGAAAAGGCTTGACAAGTTTGTACAACCTTTTCCATACTTGGAGAGAAGGGTTTCAACGAAGCAACTGGAGGACCGATGGCGGCAAAACTCACGGACGTCGCAAAGCTGGCGGGCGTCTCACTCGCCACCGCGTCACGGGCGTTCGGCGACCCCGGCCGGCTCGCCGCCGAAACGCGCCAGAAGGTCATGGACGCCGCCGCCCAGCTCGGATACGACGTCCCCGGCCTTAGCGGCAGCCGCACGTTCGGCGTGGTCGTCCCGGACATCTCCAACGCCGTTTTCGCCGCGCTCATCAAGGCCATCCAGGACCAGGCCTGGCACGGCCGGCACCGCATGGTCCTGGCCGACACCGGTGAGTCCTCCGCCCGGGAGCGCGACCACCTCGCGGCCTTCGCCACCGGCGTGGACGGCATCATCCTCTGCTCCCCGCGGCTCCCGTCGGAGCAGATCCACAACCTGGCCGGCAACGCGCCGCTCGTCGTGATCAACGGCGAGGCAGACCGGGCCGCCCGCGTGCTGATGGAAGCCGGCGAGGGGATCCGGCAGGCCGTCGAGCACCTGCACGCCCTCGGCCACCGCAAGCTCGCCTACATTCCCGGCCCGGCCTCCTCGTGGGCCAACGGCCAGCGCCTCGCGGCCATCACCCGCCTCTGCGAAGAGTGGGGCATCGAGCTGGTCACCGTGGGCAACCAGAACGCCACGGTCGACGGCGGCCTGGCCGCCGCCGCTTCGGTGGTCGCCAGCGGCGCCACCGCCGTCATCGCCTACAACGACCTCGTCGCCATCGGCATGCTGGCCGGTGCGCGGACGCTCGGCTACCACTGCCCTGAGGACATCAGTGTGGTGGGCATCGACGACCTCGACATCGCCGCGGCCGCCGAACCCGGGCTCACATCCGTCCGCGTTCCCATCAGCCGCAGCGGCTCCCTTGCCCTAGAACTCCTCCTCGAGCAGATCGCGGGCAAGCCGACAGCTACCGAGGCGGTCCACCTCAACTCGCAGCTCATCGTGCGCGGCTCCACCTTCGCCGCCCGCACC
This sequence comes from Arthrobacter globiformis, assembly GCF_030817195.1. Taxonomy (NCBI): domain Bacteria; kingdom Bacillati; phylum Actinomycetota; class Actinomycetes; order Micrococcales; family Micrococcaceae; genus Arthrobacter; species Arthrobacter globiformis. Next base: position 4,804,873 of record NZ_JAUSYZ010000001.1, read on the forward strand.
GCCGACCACACCCTCCAGGGAAAGTAACCATGAGAATCGTCATCGCCGACTCCAACCTGATGCCCCAGCGCGCCACCTTCGAGGCGGCGCTGCCGGAAGGCACCGTCACCTCCTGGCACGACAGCTGGAACGAACACTCCGTCCTGACCGACCTCAAGGGCGCCGACGTCTATGTTGGGCCCAAGTTCACCGCCGCCATGGGCGCCGAGGCACGGAACCTCCGGCTGGTACACGTGGCCGGCGCCGGCTACGACGGCATCGATGCCGACGCCCTCCCCGCCGGAGCCGTCTGCGCCAACACCTTCCACCATGAGGGCTCCATCGCCGAGCACATCGCCACCGTGCTCGTGGCGCTGCGCCGCAACCTCCTGGGCCAGGACGCAGCTCTCCGAACCGGCGTCTGGTCCTCTTCGGTCTACTCCCCCGACATCCGCCAGCCCGAGACTCTGCGCGGCGCGGTGGTGACGTTCCTCGGCTTCGGCCACATCGGCAGCGCCGCCTGGAGGCTGCTGCAGGCCTTCGGCGCGGAGGGCATCGCCATCACCCGCAGCGGCTCCGTCAACGCGGAAGAACACTCCTTGCGCTGGAACGGGACCACGGACCGCCTGGCCGAGGCCCTCACCGAATCCGACGTGCTGGTGGTCAGCATCCCGCTCGACGCCGGAACCACCTCCCTGATCGGCGCAGCCGAACTGGACAACCTCGGCCCGGACGGACAGATCGTCAACGTCGCCCGCGGCCCCGTCGTCGACGAAGCCGCACTCTACGAAGCCCTGAAGGAGCGCCGGATCGCCGGCGCCGCCATCGACGTCTGGTACCAGTACCCGGACACCGACGGCCGCGGCGAACCGTCTGCCCTGCCGTTCGGCCGCCTCGACAACGTCATCATGACCCCGCACTCCTCCGGCGTCACCGCCGAAACCTTCCGCGGCCGAGCCCGCGAGATCGCCGAAAACATCACCCGCCTGTCCGCGAACCAGCCCCTGAAGAATGTAGTGATTTCCCGATGACCCGAAAAATCGTCGACGTCGACGTCCTCGTCACCAGCCCCAGCCGCAACTTCGTCACCCTGAAGATCACCACCGACGACGGCATCGTCGGCTGGGGCGACGCCACCCTCAACGGCCGCGAACTGTCAGTGGCCAGCTACCTCCGCGACCACCTCGCCCCCGCGCTGCTCGGCCGGGACGCCGACCGCATCGAGGACACCTGGCAGTACTTCTACCGCGGCGCCTACTGGCGGCGCGGGCCGGTGACCATGGCCGCGATCGGCGCCATCGACCTGGCCCTGTGGGACATCAAGGGCAAGGCCCTGGACGTCCCCGTCTACCAGCTCCTCGGCGGCGCCGCCCGGGACAAGATCCTCACCTACACCCACGCCACGGGCTGGGACGTTCCCGAGCTCCTCGACTCCGTGGACCGCCGCCGGGAACAGGGCTTCCGCGCCGTCCGCGCCCAGTCCGGGGTGCCGGGCCTGGACAAGGTCTACGGCGTCACTCGCGGAGCGGCAAGTTACGAGCCGGCCGGCCGCGGCGCCGGACCCGTCGAAGAGGACTGGGACACCTCAGCCTACCTGCGCCATGCCCCGAAGGTCCTGACCGCAGTCCGCGAGCACGTGGGTCCGGAGCTCAAGCTCCTGCACGATGTCCACCACCGGCTTAACCCCACCGAGGCCGCCCGCCTGGCCAAGTCCCTGGAGGACGTGGACCTGTTCTGGCTGGAGGACGTCACGCCGGCAGAAAACCAGCGGCTCCTGCGCACCCTCCGCCAGCAGACCACCGTCCCGCTGGCCATCGGCGAGGTCTTCAACACCGTCTGGGACTGCGAGCAGCTCATCACCGAACGGCTCATCGACTTCATCCGCACCGCCGTCGTCCACGCCGGAGGCATCTCCCACGTCCGCAAAATCCTCGCCCTGGCGGAGGTCTACCAGATCAAGGGCGCACCGCACGGACCCTCCGACGTCTCACCGGTCAACCTCTCGGCCTCGCTGCACCTGGGCCTGGCCACCAGCAACTTCGCCATCCAGGAATACATGGGCTACGACCCCCTGGTGTCCGAAGTGTTCCAGTCCAGCTTCCGTTTCGAGGACGGCTACCTCCACCCCGGCGACGAGCCCGGCCTCGGCGTGAACGTGGATGAAGACGCCGCTGCCCGGTTCCCCTACAAGCAGGCCTACCTGCCCATTGCCCGCGAGCTCGACGGCTCCATGAAGGACTGGTAAGCATGACCTCCCCCTCCGCTCCCCCGCTGTCCGCGGCCATCCCCGGGATCCTGCGACGGCCGGCAGCACCGGCCGCAGGGATCGTGCACCTGGGCCTCGGCAACTTCCACCGCGCCCACCAGGCCGTCTACACCGACGCCGCCGTCACCGCCCACGGCGGCGACTGGGGCATCATCGGCGTCGCCAGCCGCTCCTCCGCCATTCCGGACGCCATGCACGCCCAGGACATGCTGTACACCGTGGTGGAAATATCACCCGAGGGCTCGAAATTCTCCGTTCCCCGGGTCCACGCGGACGCCTTCACCGCCGCCGCCAACCCGGACCGGGTGGTCAGGGCCATCGGGGACGCCGGCACCCGCATCGTGTCGCTGACGGTCACCGAAAATGGCTACAACTACACGCCGGCCACTGGCTCGCTGAACCTGCAGGACCCGGCCATCCAGCACGACCTCGCCCACCCCGGCTCACCCCAGACCCCGATCGGTCAGATCGTCCGCGGCCTGCAGCACCGGGCCCGGACCCACACAGAACCCGTCACCGTCCTCAGCTGCGACAACCTCGCCGACAACGGCCACCACACACAGCGGCTGGTCCGCGAATTCGCCTCCCTGCTCCCGCCCGCCGAAGCCGCCGAGGCCCTGGCCTTCATCGACACGCACACCAGCTTCCCCTCCTCCATGGTGGACCGGATCGTGCCGGCCACCACCGACCACTACCGCAGCCTGGTCGCATCCCAGCGCGGCTACAGCGACCGGATCCCCGTCCCGGCCGAACCGTTCACCATGTGGATCGTCGAGGACAACTTCATCGCCGGACGCCCCACCTGGGAAGACGGCGGTGCAGTGTTCTCCGACGAGGTGGCCGGCTACGAGCAGCTGAAGGTCCGCCTGCTCAACGGCACGCACTCCCTCATCGCCTACCTCGGAGCCCTCACCGGCGCCGTCACCATCCCCGAATCCGTGTCGCACCCGACCATCGAACTGGCCGCCCGCTCCGTCCTGCGCAACGAGTACCTGCCCAGCGTCTCGGTGCCACGCGGCGTGGACGTCGACGCCTACGAGGAACAGCTCTTCTCCCGCTGGCGCAACACGGCCCTGGGCCACCGCACCAGCCAGGTGGGCTCCGACGGGTCCGTCAAACTCCGACAGCGAATCCCGCTGCCGGCGCTGCAGATGCTCGACGACGGCCGGATGCCACAGCTACTGGCCCTCACCACCGCCGCGTATCTCGCATGCATCGCCCCACTGCCCGGGTTCGATCCCGGACCCCAGGCCCACGCCATGGAGGACCCGGCCCGCGTGCTGCTGGCCGGACTGGCAGCAGGCTCCCGCTCGGGCCAGGACCTCGCCCGCAGGGTCGTCGGCGACCACCACCTCCTTGGCGAAGAACTGGCCAAGCGCGACGAGTTCATCCTGCGCACCGGCGAGTTCATCGACATCATCCACTCAGCGGGACCGCTGGCCGCCATCGCCGAAGCCAGCACCGCCGCTTCCCTCACTCCAGCCCCGTCCCTCCAAACCGTTCGGAGCACGCCATGACCACCCAAGCCATACCGTCAACCAACACAGCCGGGCTTCCCACCGGCACCCAGGCCGCCGTGCTGCACGGCGCCCGCGACCTGCGTATCGAGCACAAGCCGCTGCCCGCTCTCGGCCCGCAAGACCTGCTGGTCGAAATGCGCTCCGGCGGGATCTGCGGCTCGGACATGCACTACTTCGCCGACGGCCGCAACGGCACCAACGTGCTGCGCCGGCCCACGGTCCTGGGCCACGAGGGTGCCGGCGTGGTGATCGCCGCCGGACCGCAGGCCACCGTCGCCGCGGGCACCGCCGTCGCCATTGAACCGGCCCTGCCCTGCCGGGAATGCCCCACGTGCCTCTCCGGACGCTACAACCTCTGCCCGGCCGGTACCTGCTTCGGTTCCCCGCCCACAGACGGGCTGTTCGCCCGTCACGTGGTGGTGCCCGAGGCCGCCGTCCACCGGCTGCCGGACACCATCCCGGCGGAAATCGGGGCAGCGATCGAACCGCTCGCCGTCGCCGTCTGGGCCGTGGAACGGGCGCAGGTCCGGAAGGGCCACCGCGTGCTGGTCACCGGCGCCGGGCCCATCGGCCTGCTGGTCGCCCAGGTCGCGGCAGCCCAGGGCGCCGCCGAGATCGTGGTGACGGACGTGAACGACGACCGCCTCGCCGTCGCAGCGAAGTTCGGCGCCACCCGCACCGTCAACACCGCAACCGCACCGCTGGACCTGGCGGGCATGGACCGCCTGATCGAATGCTCCGGCAACACGAGGGCCCTCGCCGAGGGCATCCAGACTTTGGCTCCGGCAACCCGCGCCACCGTCGTCGGCCAGGCCAAACCCACGGTGGACGGCATCCCGCTCGGGTTCCTCCAGCGCTACGAGATCGACCTCGTCACCGCGTTCCGCTACGCAAACGCATTCCCGACAGCGATCGACCTCGCCTCCTCCGGCGTCGTGGACCTGCCCTCCATCATCACCAGCACGTTCCCGCTCGAAGACGCCGCGGCCGCACTCACCGCCCCGGTGACCGACCCCACCAATCTCAAAGTACTCATCACCTACTGACCAAAATGCAGGCCCGTCAGGGCCGCCGGTTGAGCTAGTCGAAACCACAGGACATCCATTCAAAGGAGTTTGGAAATGACCACAGCAGCGCACCTCCCCCCGGGGGAAGTCGATCAGAGCAAAGTCCGGAAGGCCGCCGTCGCCGGCCTCATCGGCACCACCCTCGAACTGTATGACTTCGTCATCTACGGCACCGCCTCCGCGCTTGTCTTCAGCAAACTGTTCTTCCCCAACGTCTCCCCCGCAGCTGCGCTGATCGCCAGCTTCACCACCTTCGCGGTCGGCTTCCTGTTCCGCCCGCTCGGCGGGATCTTCTTCTCCCACTTCGGCGACCGCCTCGGCCGGAAGTGGATCCTCGTGGTCACGCTGCTCCTGATGGGCGGCGCCACGCTGGCCATCGGCCTGCTGCCCACCTTCGACCAGATCGGCCTGCTCGCCCCGGTCCTGCTCTGCGTGTGCCGCGCAGCCCAGGGCTTCGGCGCCGGCGCTGAACAGTCCGGCGGCGCCACGCTGCTCACCGAATCGGCCGCTCCCGGCACCCGCGGCAAGCTGGCCTCGCTGATCATGGTCGGCGCGGCGGCCGGCACCGCCCTCGGGGCACTGGTGTGGATCGCCGCCCAGTCCCTGGCACCGAACGACATGCTGACCTGGGGCTGGCGGCTCGTCTTCCTCTCCAGCATCTTCGTCACCATCGCCGCCCTGATCATCCGGCGCAAGCTCGATGAATCGCCCGTTTTTGAAGAGATCAAGCAGGCCCGCACCGAGCCGCCCGCACCGCTCAAGGAAGTCGCCAAATTTGGCAAGGCCAACGTCCTCCGCGTCATTCTGATGAACTTCGGCGTCAGCACGCAGTCCTACACCATCCAGGTCTTCATGGCCTCGTACCTGATCACCGTCGTCGGAACGGACCCCAAGTTCATCCCGCCGGTGCTCCTCATCGGTGCACTCTGCGGCGGTGTCGCCGCCGTGTCCTTCGGAATCCTCTCCGACAAGATCGGCCGCCGGCGCGTCGTCTCCCTCATCACCGGGGCACTGATCCTCTTCCCGGCACCGGCCTTCATGCTCCTGACCACCGGCTCCCCCGTGGCCATCGTGCTGGTGATCATCGTGGGCTTCATGCTGGCCTGCCAGGGTGTGGTGGGTGTGCATATGAGCTACTTCCCCGAGATCTTCGGCAGCCGCTACCGCTACGCCGGCGTCACCCTGGGCCGCGAGTTCTCCTCCATCATCGGCGGCGGCATCGCACCGATGGTCTGCGCCGGACTGCTGGGCCTCTTCAGCAACTCCTGGATCCCTGTGGCCATCTACATGTCGCTGACCATGCTCGTCAGCTTCATCGCCACGCGGCTCTCACCGGAGACCGTCAACCGCGACCTGACCGACCCCGAGGACGCCCGCCCTGCCGGCGTGGTCGCCACCCCTACGGTGGCGGCTGAGCTCGCCGCCGCCCGCCCCGTCAAGTAACTCACACCGTCAAGTAACACCCAGTGCACGACGGCGGCACGCGCCGCCGTCGTGCACTGTCAGTTCCGCCTTACAGCACTTCCACCGCAAAGGAATCCCATGCTCCGCCTCGAAAACCCCGGCACGGCATCCCGGCCGGCACCCTCCGCACTCCTCCGCGAGACCCGGGCCGTGGCTGTCCTCCGGGCCAGGCACGCCTCGGACTACGCGCCGGTCATCGAGGCGCTGCAGCGCGGCGGCGTGCTCAGCATCGAACTCACCCTCAGCACGCCCGGCGTCTGGGAGGAGCTTCCCCTCCTCCGCGAGCGGTTCGGTGACTCCCTCGAGATCGGCGTCGGAACGGTCACCAAAGCAGCGGAAGCCGAGGCGGCCCTCGACCTGGGCGCCGCCTACATCGTCACTCCCGTCACCGATCCGGGCGTCATAGAAGCGTGCGTCCGCCGCGGCGTGCCGGTCTACCCTGGCGGCCTGACCCCCACGGAACTGCACACCGGCTGGAAACTGGGCGCCACCGCCGTCAAGATCTTCCCCGCCTCCACCGTCGGCGCCGGCTACGTTTCACAGCTGCGCGGCCCGTTCCCGGACATCGAGGTGATTCCGTCCGGCGGCGTCAACATCGAGGACGTGCCGGCCTGGATCAGGGCCGGCGCGCTGGCCGTCAGCCTCGGCGGGCCGCTCCTGGGCGACGCCTTCAAGGGCGGCGACCTGCAGGACCTCACCACCAGGGCACGGCGCGTGCGCGAGCTGATCGACCAGACCGCCGCGCAGCTGGCGGCTACCAAGTGAGACCGGCACCCTACGTCCTCACGTTCGGCGAGACCATGGCCCTGATGCGCGCCGACCAGGTCGGGCCGCTCGCGCACGCCTCCACCATGAGCCTGGGCATCGGCGGATCCGAGTCCAACGTTGCCATCGGCCTCCAGCGGCTCGGCGTGCAGGCTGTGTGGTGCGGCCGGATCGGAGCGGATTCCCTCGGCCAGCTCGTTGAACGCGAAATCCGTGCCGAAGGCGTTGACGTCCGCATCGCCGTCGACCCTTCCGCCCCCACCGGCCTGATGATCAAGGAACGCCGCACACCCGACGCCCAGCGCGTCAGCTACTACCGCGCCGGAAGCGCCGGCTCCCGGATCGCGGCGGCTGACATTGACGACGAGCTCATCTCCGGAGCCGGGCTGCTGCACGTCAGCGGCATCACGCCCGCCCTGTCCGCCCAGGCAGCGGCTACGGTTCGGCATGCCATCGGCGTGGCCAGGAGTGCGGGTGTTCCCGTGTCGTTCGACCTGAACTTCCGCGGCAACCTCTGGTCCGCCGAGGGCGCCGGTAGCGTCTACCGCGACATCATCCCGCTGGCGGACATCGTGTTCGCCGGCGAGGACGAGGCAGCGATCGCCGTCGGTCCAGGTGAACCCGAGGAGCTGGCCCGGAGAATCGCCGGCCTGGGGCCGGGCCAGGCCGTGATCAAGCTTGGCGCCGACGGTGCCCTCGCGCTGGTTGACGGCACGGTGTTCCGGCAGTCCGCTGTTCCCGTTTCTGTGGTGGACACTGTCGGGGCCGGCGACGCCTTCGTGGCCGGTTACCTGGCCGAACTCATGGAGGGCCGCGGGCCCGAGGAGCGCCTCCGCACCGCCGCTGCCACCGGCGCCTTCGCCTGCTTGGTCCCCGGCGATTGGGAAGGCTTCCCCCGCCGGCACGAACTCGCGCTGCTGGAAGCAAAGGAGCCGGTCTCCCGCTAGGAAGGACGACGGCGGAGACCTCCGCCGTCGTCCTTCCTGGGTTAACGTTGCGCCTTCTACTGCCCGTTATGACTCAAGATAGCTACGAACGCTGCTGCGCAGAATGTCTGCGTGCTCGTAGATCTCGTCCAGCGAGTTGATCGGGATACGCGTCTCAGTCTTGCTTTCATCGAACACACCCAGATACTTCTGGACACGGTTGAAGTGCAACCGGGCAATCGGCTTCCTGTTGTTGTCATCGAGCAGAACCGCAAAGTAGGACTTCGCATCGCGCTGCACGACTCGCGCAGGCTTAACGTCGCCGCACACAATTGCCCGGACGATATGGAAACCTTCCAGCTCTTCCAGTGTGGTCTCGATCCCGGTCTCGATCAGGTCGTCCTCCGCCGATTTCTCGCTGGTGACAGTGGCAGCGATCTCAGGGTCACTTGCCATAGGAAAATTCGGAGCACCCAGTGCCGTCTTCAATCGTTCGTTGACCTGATCATTGAGGAACTGCTTGGTCGCCTTAGTCACCAGGCCCGTGAACTGTTCCCTGACCTTCTGGGTGTACGGCCCCTCATAGACCTTCGCCGTCAGGAATTTGATCCAGTCATCCTCAGGCTGCTTGAACTCCGATGCGATGACTCGCTTGATTGCCCCTATGTACTTCAGTTCACCGGCTGCACTGATGATCGAGTCAAGGTCAAAGACGTCCTTGGACAGTTTCATCAACTCGGGGATGAGGGTCTCGTCAACCTCGTTGAGGTCCAGGACGAGGAACGGCTTCGCGTCCATACGGTTCGGCGCATCCAGGTCAGTGAAGAACTGGTACACCTCGCCGTTGGTCAGAATGGCGATACGGGCATTCGTCACCGCGAAGTAGCGGAAGAGTTGGGAGGCGTGCTCAATCCTCAGGGGCTCTTTGGATTTCTTGCACTCGATGAGGATCTGCACCGTGCCACCATGCATGATGGCATAGTCGATCTTTTCTCCCTTTTTCACGCCGACATCAGCCGTAAATTCCGGCACGACTTCCAAAGGATTGAAAACGTCGTAGCCAAGAATCGTCGAGATGAAGGGCATCACGAAGGCGTTCTTCGTTGCCTCTTCCGTCTCGATCTGTGACCTCTGCTGTCGCACTTTTGCTGCCAGCGCGGTCAGTCGTTCAGCAAACTCCATTGTCCCCTCCAGATTTACTTCCACATCAGCCGCGAAATACACACCACATATGTGTAAAAGCTATGTGGTATTGCGACGGGCAGCAAGATATTTCAGTGCACCCGATGAATCCAGGTTTTGCGATCGGCTAACTGCCCGAGCCGGATGCCGCTGCGATGAAAATCAAGAGGAAGACCAGAATCGAGAGAAGTCCCGCAATCGTGTCAATCCAGCCGAGAACCGTTCCCAAGGTTGTGCAAGGCTTCCGCCTTCCGGGCATTGGAAATTGCCAGCGGGCCGAACACGATGCCGAGGAAAAAGAATCCGATGACGCCGAAGATGACGGACTTCTCCTTGAATTTGCTGCCGTGGAAGAACGGGTTATTTGGTGACGTGAGTGGTCGCATCCAGCGTGCATTGGCGACGGTCGATTTCCCGTATTGAAAAATACCTCGTGCGAACTGCTCAAAGAGGCCTTTCAGCCAATCTTGCGGAAATCCTCCCCATAATCTGTGATGACGTTGAGGTTTGGGTCCAACATCTAGACAAGTCAAAAACTCCAACCCGAGCGAAACTCAGCCGACGCGGGGCAGCGACTCCCCCTCGGATATTCCCGCGGAAATCTGGGCGGCGGAAATCGCGGCGGCAACGTTGGCTGGGTGGGACCGCAGCCAGGCGGGGATCCGTTCAGCCGGCAGCGGCTTGCTCCACAGGTACCCTTGGGCGAGGCGCACACCCAGCCGGCGGAGTTCGCCCAGCTGGACGGCGGTTTCCACGCCTTCGGCCACGACGTCAAGCCGCAGACTCTCGGCCATGCCAAGGACCAGTTCGATGATGGTGGCCCCGTGCGGGTCGGTGCCCAGTTCCTCGACGAAGGTGCGGTCGATCTTGAGGGTCCGGGCCGAGAGCCACTTGAGGTAGCTCAGCGACGAGTAGCCGGTGCCGAAGTCGTCGATGGACAGGCCTACCCCCAGGCGGGCCAGCCGCTGCAGCGTTTCCTTGGGCAGGTCCGGCTGGTCCATGAGCACGGTTTCGGTGATTTCCAGGTGGACGGCGGCGGGGTCGATGCCGGTATCGCGGATGGCCGCTTCGACGACGTCGGGAAAATCGCCGGCCACGAGCTGGCGGCCGGAGATGTTCACTGCCGCCGTGAAGTTCGCCGCCCCCGGGACCTGCGTGCGCCACTGCTGCACCTGGCGCAGCGCCTCGCGGAGCACCCAGGTGCCGATTGGCAGGATCAGGCCCGTCTCCTCGGCAATCGGGATAAAGGCATCGGGCATGATCGGGCCGTGCTCATGGTGGTGCCAGCGCAGCAGCGCCTCAAAGCCGACGGCACCCTCGGTGGAAACGTCGATGATCGGCTGGTAGTTGAGGGAAAGCTCGTTGCGGTCGAGTGCAAGCCGCAGATCGGATTCCAGGTCGAGGCGCCCGGTGGCGCGCCCGGTCATGCGGACATCGTAGATCGCTGACGAATCCCCGCCGGCGGACTTGGCCCGGTACATGGCGGCGTCCGCCCCTGCAGCATGGACTCGGCGGTATCCTCGACGTCCGCAAGGGCGATGCCCACGCTGACATTGAGGTAGATCTGCCGGCCGTCCACGTCGAAAGGCCGCCGGGTCGCATCCCTGATCCGTTCGGCCAGATCCTGCGCGCCGCACATCTGCAGGCCCTCACAGATCACCACGAATTCGTCGCCGCCGAACCGGCCCACCGTGTCGCCATCCCGAACGGCGGCCTTCAGCCGCTCGCCCAACTGCACGAGGATCATGTCGCCGGCGCCGTGGCCAATGCCGTCGTTGATGAGCTTGAAGCGGTCGACGTCGACGAACATCACCACCGGCCGGGCGGTCCGGTCCAGAAAATTCTGCAGGACCTCCGTGACCATGTACCGGTTCGGCAGGCCGGTCAGGGCGTCATGGCGCGCCTGCCACTCGAGAATCTGTTCAGCGTTCTTCCGGTCGGTGATGTCCAGGACAGTGTCCAGGAACCGGACAGGGGTGCCGTCGGCGCTGTTAATGCTCCGGATCCGTGAATGCAGCCAACGCTGTTCGCCGCTGGGCCGAACGATCCGGTATTCAAAGTCTGCGAAACCGAGCCCGTGGTCGAGACTCTCCCACACTTCGCGGACACGGTCCCGGTCATCGGGGTGCGTCCGCGCCAGGATGGCTTCCCGGTCCTTCCGGTCCCCGGCGGAGATTCCCAGGATCCGGTCGAATTCCTCCGAATGCCACGTCTCACCGGTGGCAACGGTGTGCTCGACACTTCCAACATGGGCCATCTCCTGGGCAGCCAGCAGCCGCTCACGTTCGGCATCGGCCGCGGCCTTCAGCCGCTGGATCTCCGTGATGTCCCTGGCAATGGCGGATGCCCCCACCCTGATGCCGTCCTGGTCGTAGACAGGGGACACGGTCAGTTCGACGTCGATCACCGACCCGTCCTTGCAGCGCCACCGGGCCTCCACACCGGTAACAAACGCCCCGCTCCCCGAACCGGAGGTGACCTCCGTGCCGAAGTAGGCGCCGTCGTCGGCCGTTACCAGCCCGTGGCTCTGTCCCACAGCTTCCCAGGAGCTCCAGCCGAGCATCCTCGCCGCCCCCGCATTCCAGCTGGTGATCTTCCCGGTGAGGTCGGCGCCGATGATGGCATCGCCGGAGGATTCGACCATGGCCGAGAGCCTGCGCAGGATGGCCTCGGTGTGCTTGCGGTCCGTGATGTCCTTCGAGATCGCGACAACGGCTACGGGCACGGTGTGCCGGCCCCTGATCCGGCTGACCGTCGCGTGGACGGGGAATTCACGGCCGGTGCTGTGGCGGGCCCAAAGTTCGCCGGCCCAGTCCCCGCCGCGGGCCACCCTGTTGGCGATTTCGCGGTCGGTGGCGCCGCCGCCGCGGACCTCGGCGCCGCCGATGATGCCCAGGTCCGTGATCTTCAGCCCCAGAACCTTGTCCGGACCCAACCCGTACAGCCGCTCCGACGCGCGGTTCCAGTACGTGATGCGCCAGTCGCCGTCCATGCCGATGACCGATTGACCGATCTCGTCCAGCAGCAGCGACTGCATCACCAAATCGTCGCGATGTTCCCCAGCCATAACCCCTCCGACAGGTGTTCCCCCAATGGCAGCGCGCTATGCACTCGGACCCGTTTGCTTAGGGAACCGTGCTGGCAGTAAATCAGCAGCCTGCGTTTCCTGCAAGAGAATGGCCGCTACGTGGCGGCTTCCGCCTCCGCGAGCCGGATCATGCGAAGCTCATCCCGCACCGCACGGGAAGGCCAATGGTCACCGGCCAATTCCCTGATCCGGGCGGGACCGGCCCCCGGGAAAAGCTTGTCCATCAGCCCCGCCGCGTGCAGCAGGCCAATCAGGGCGGCGGTCCTGGCGTCCGACGGCGATCCGCTGAGTATGCTTTCAATCCTCGCCAGTAGTGCCGCCTCCGGAGCGTGGTCCTTCTCCGGGTAGCGCGTGGTCCTGAAGACGCCAAGATGCTTTTCGCCCACATGGGTCACGACGCCGAGAGCCGCCATCCCCTCATAGACGCGATGCAGTTCGGTTCGGCTTTCCAGCATGGCAACCCACCGCCGCGGGCTGTGCGGCCGGGACTTGTCGTGGATCAGCTCCCACTGGTGCCGGAAGTCAGACTGCAGAGGGGCTCCGGTGGCCCTGACGTATTTCCCCTGCAGCTGGATTGCGCCCAGCAGGTCCAGCTCGGCCAGGATTGCCCCGGCCAGGGCGGCTTTGAGGACGCTCTGCGGCACTTCCGGTTCGCCGTCCTTGTCATTCGTTGCCAGAACGAGGAACGCCTGCGGGAGGTTCAGCTCCCCGGCGCCCGGTATTTCGGTGCTCATACCCTCATGGTCCACCGGTCCCGTCACCGCTGCAATGGACGATCGAAGCGGGATTTTCAAGCCGGAAACCAACGCACTTCCCGCAAAGAAAATTGCAGAGTACATTTGATGCAATCAATCTTGCAGAGTGATCTGAGTAACAGAAAGAGGTCCGACTTGAACGCCAACACAGCCGGCCTGGAAGCCGGCACAGAAACCGGCGCGGTCCCCGCCTCCCATGCGTGGCTCGGCGACGCGCTTCCGGACCTTCCGCTGTCCAAGGCCCAAAGCCGAGTGGTCGATGTGATTGCGCGCAACCCGCAGCTTTCCTCGTACGCAGACATCGCGGAGATCGCCCAGCGGGCCGACGTCAACAATTCGACAGTGGTCCGCGCGGCCCAGCACCTGGGCTACCGGGGATGGCCGGACCTCCAGCGCGAACTGCGGTCCCGCTACCTGGTGATGATCTCCACCGAGGACACCCTGACCGAGCACGGGGAACACCGCAGTCCCCTGCATGACGCGCTCAACCACGACATCGAGAACCTGCGCCTGACCCTGGACTCGAACACGGCCGACGACGCCGAGGCGGCCATCGCCACCATGGCGGCGGCCAAGTCCATCATCGTCCTTGGGCTGGGCTCGTTCGCCGGCCCCGCCAGCGTGATGGCCCATCTGGGCTCGACCATGGGATACCCCATCACCCTCGAGAACCGCGGCGCCGTCCACCTCGCCTCCAGCGCCAACGCCTTGGGCCCCGGGGATGTCCTGGTGGTCATCAATATGTGGCGCTCGATGCGGCAGATCATCGTCACCGCCGAAGCCGCGAAACAGGCGGGCGCCAAGGTCGTCGCCATCAGCGATATGCGCCGCGGGCGCCTGGCGGCCGTGGCCGACCACCTCCTGGTGGTGGCATCGGAGGGCATCTCCTTCTTCCAGTCCGTCACTGCCGCAAACTCACTGGTCTACGGCCTGCTCGCGGGCATGGAGGCGGCGCACCCCGAGCGCAGCCGTGCAGCCATCCGCCGCACCCAGCAGCTGTGGAAAGACCTCGACATCTACCTCGACTGACCTGCAGCTCCCTCAACTGCCCCCCACGTACCTTCCAGGAGCACCTTCATGAACACCAGCACCGAACGCCGCATCGCCGTGATCGGCCTCGGCTCCATGGGCGGAGCGATGGCAGCCACGCTCCACAACGCCGGCTGGGAGGTCACCGGCTTCGACCCCTCCGAGGCAGCACGGGCCGCCGCGTCCGACGCCGGCATCGCCACCACCGCCAGCGTCGAGGATCTTGCCGGCACCCCCTACGCGGTGCTCTCGCTGCCGGCGGCCAGCGTCGTCGAGTCCACGGTGCCGCAGCTCCTGGCGTCACCCGGAACCGTCGCAATCATCGACACCACCACCTCGGAACCGGCAACGAGCAAGCAGATGGCCGAACTCGCCGAAGCGCAAGGCGCAGCGTTCGTGGATGCCCCGGTCTCTGGCGGCCGCGACGGCGCAGCAACCGGAACCTTGAGCGCCTTCGTCGGAGCAACCGACGCGGCCCTTGCCGCCGCCGAACCCGTCCTGCTGGCACTCACCGGCGGCAAGTACAACCACATCGGCGGGCCCGGCAGCGGCAACGTCGTCAAGCTCCTCAACAACGTCCTGGCCGCGGCCAACCTCGTCTCGGTCGGCGAGGCCCTGGGAGTCGCCAAGGCCTACGGCATCGATCCGGCCACGGCGGCGGCAAGCATCAGCGACGCCTCCGGCGGCAGCAAAGTCTCCGCGAACATGTACCCCAACTGGGTGCTCTCCGGAACCCACGATTCCGGTTTTTCGCTCGGGCTCATGGCACGTGACGCTGCCCTCGCGGTCGACGTCGCCGCCCAGATTGGCGAAAACCCGGCCCTGCTGGCGGCCGTGGCCGGCCGATGGCAGCAAGCCCTGGCGGTCCTCGGACCCCGCGCGGATTTCACTGAGATCGCCCGGACCGTCGCCCCGGCCATCACCCCCGCCGGTGCCCCCGCCGTCACCCCCGCGGGGGCAGCGGAAAGCACAAACGACACGACCGCCGTCGCCTGACGTCCCCCGAAGCAATCGCCTCCCCCAAACAAAGAGGATCAGCACATTGAGCACCATCACAGCACCCACTTCCTCGTCCGCGGCCACCGCCCGCGCCGTCCTGGTTGCCGCCTTCCCCAAAGGGCTCGGAGCCTTCCTTGACGGCAGGACTGTCCCCGGCAGCGGCGAGGGCATCACCCTCACCGCTGCGGCAACGGGCGAACCGTTCGCCACTTACGCCGACCCCGGCGCCGAGGGCGCCGACGCCATCCTGGAAAGCTCAGTCGCTGGGGCAAAAACCTGGGGCGAAATGAACGGGTTCGACCGGGCCGCCATCCTGCGCAACGTCAGCCGCACCGTTGAAGCGCACGCGGAGGAACTGGCCATCCTCGAGTCGGCCACCACCGGAAAGCCCATCCGCGACGCCCGGGGGGAGGTCGCCAAGGTCGCCGAGATGTTTGGCTACTACGCCGGCTGGGCGGACAAACTGACCGGGCAGACCATCCCTGTGCCCGGCCCATGGCACACGTACACGGAACGCGTCCCCTGGGGCGTCGTCGTCGCCATCACCCCCTGGAACGCGCCCCTGTTCACCGCCGGCTGGAACTCCGCGGCTCCGCTGGCCGCGGGCAATGCCGTGATCATCAAGCCCAGCGAATTCACACCGGCCTCCAGCATCCGGCTGGCGCAGCTGGCGCACGAGGCCGGCCTGCCTGCAGGCGTGTTCAACGTGGCCACGGGACTGGGGCAGACCGTGGGCGCGGCCCTCACGAGCGACCGGCGCGTCGGCAAAGTCAGCTTCATCGGCTCCGTCCCCACCGGGCGCCGGGTTGCCGTCGCGGCCGCGCAGGCCGGCATTCCCGCGCTGCTGGAACTCGGCGGCAAGAGTGCCAACATCGTGTTCGCGGACGCGGACCTGGAACGCGCCGCCGACGGCGCCATCGCGGCGATCTTCTCCGGCGCCGGGCAGTCTTGCGTGGCCGGGTCGCGGCTCCTGGTGGAGCGCAGCGTGCACGCCCGGGTCGTGGAGCTGGTCGCACAAAGGGCAGCCCGGCTGCGTGTCGGCGACCCGCTGAGCGCGGACACCGAGGTGGGCCCCATCATCACGGCGCAGCAGTTCGCCACCGTCACCTCGCTCATCGAGGCCGGAATAAACGACGGCGGACGCCGCGTCACGAGCGGAACACTGCCCGACGCTCTGGCCGGGTCGTCGCTGGCCGGAGGCCACTGGGTGATGCCCACCCTGCTCGACGGCGTGACGCCGCAGAACCGCCTGGAAACCACTGAAGTCTTCGGACCCGTCGTCGGGGCCGACGCTTTCGACACGGAGGCCGAGGCCATTGCCCGGGCGAACAATACCAATTTCGGCCTGGCGGGCGCGGTGTGGACCTCGGACGTTTCCCGTGCCCACCACGTGGCACGCCAAGTGAAGGCCGGAACATTCTGGATCAACTCCTACAAGACAATCCACGTGGCAGTTCCGTTCGGCGGTTTCGGGGACTCCGGCCATGGCCGCTCCTCCGGCCCTGGCGTCCTGGACGAGTACACGCAGACCAAGGCCATCTGGGTGCCGACCCGTGCAGCGGGCGCCCCTTTCCCATCCCTCTCCTACTAGGGCAGGCAAGATCATGGAACTGACAGAAACACCGGCCCTCCGCGCGGCCCTTGCCGAGGGTGTCAGCAAGTGGAAACCGCGGGCCATGGCCATGGCGCAGCAAATCCACGCCCTCAAGGAAGTGTCCTTCGAGGAGGTCCACTCGGCGGGTGCGGCAGCAGACCTGCTGGCCGAGGGCGGCTTTGAGGTGGAACGCGGCACCGGCGGACTCCCCACGGCCTTCACCGCCAGCGCCGGCAGCGGCGAACTGACGGTGGCCCTGTGCGTGGAATACGACGCGCTGCCCGACATCGGGCACGCCTGCGGGCACAACCTGATCGCCGGCGCCTCCGTTGCCGCCGCCCTGGCGCTGCGGCCCTTCGTCGACGAGCTGGGCATCACCCTGAAGACCATCGGAACACCCGCCGAGGAACATGGCGGCGGCAAGGCGCTCCTGCTGGAACGCGGCGCGTTCGACGGCGTCAGCCTGGCCCTGATGGTCCATCCCGTCCAGGACGGGGTGACGTACAACCCCGCGGGCACCAGCGCCCAGGCGGTGGGCCGGTACCGGGCGACGTTCACGGGAAAAGCCGCCCATGCGGCTGCCGCCCCGCACCAGGGCGTGAACGCCGCGGACGCCGCCGTGCTGAGCCAGGTGGCCGTCGGACTCCTGCGCCAGCAGATCCCCGGCGACCACCGCATCGCCATGTATGTCGCAGAGGCCGGCCACGTCACCAACATCATTCCGGAACGGGCGGTGGTGGAGTTTGAATGCCGGGCCTTCACGCTGAAGGAATACGAAGTGCTGCTGGAGCGCGTCCGCCGCTGCTTTGAAGGCGCCGCGCTGGCCACCGGCGCCACGCTGGCCATCGAGGACACCGAACCGCTCTACGAACCGCTGATCCAGGACGACGCCCTGGCAGCGCACTGGACCGAGGCCATGGACGTGTTTGGCAAGGACACCTCGCCCTCGGCCGGCATCAGCGGCGGCTCCACGGACATGGGCAACATCTCCCAGGTCATCCCGAGCCTGCATCCCTGGCTGAGCATTCCCGGCGCGGACGTACCCATCCACTCCCACGCCTTTGCCGCACTGGCAGACTCCCCGGAGGCCTACGCCGTGATGTTCGAGGCAGCCACCGCGCTGTCCTGGACAGTCGCCGCCGCGGCCACCACCCCCACAGAAAGGGCACGCCTGATCAAAGCGGCCTACCGCCGTCAGACGGACAGACAGGAAGGCACACCATGAGCACCAGCACAACACCCGCGCGGACAGACAAGGCCGGCACCCGGCTCACGCTTCCCATCGCCGCGCTGGCCTTCGTCATTGCGCTGGCGGTCCAGCTGATCGGCCAGGCCAAGATCGACGTCGGCATCGGCGCGGTCGTCATCTTCCCCATGGTCTGGGGCCTCATCCTCGGCCTGCTGGTCTCGGTCCAGAAATTCAAGCCGCTGGGTCTGGACCTGCAGCGGGTCGCGGCCGCCCTGGTCGGTGTGGCCGTGCTGCTCCTGGTGGCCCGGCTGGCGTTCAATATCGGGCCCAGCCTTCCCACCCTGCTCAAGGCGGGCCCCGCGCTGCTGCTGCAGGAGGTGGGCCACCTGCTGGGCACCATTGCGCTGGCGCTCCCTCTGGCCGTGTTGCTCCGCATGGGCAAGGCGACGGTCGGAGCCACGTTCTCCCTTGACCGCGAACCGTCCTTCGCCATGGTCTCCGAAAAGTACGGCCCCGACTCCGACCAGTACCGCGGTGTCCTGGCCATGTACGTTTTCGGCACCCTGTTCGGCGCCGTCTACATCACGCTGCTGACCTCGCTCGTGTCCAACTGGAAGATCTTCGACCCCCTGGCCCTAGCCATGGGCGCAGGCGTGGGGTCCGGGTCCATGATGGCGGCGTCGTCCGCCAGCATCATCGCCGCGTATCCTGGCGACCAGGAGGCCATCCTGGGCATGGCGGCCATCTCCAACCTGATCACCACCATCCTGGGCGTCTATGTCGGCATCTACCTCGCCCTGCCGCTGGCGGACCGTTTCTACCGGGTCCTCACCCGCAGGCATACCCGCGAAGAGGCCGCAGTCACGGCCGGCGCCCCGGCACAGCGTGCGGACACCCAGCGCAGCGCCGCCGGCGCGGACACCGCCGGAGAAGCAGCCCAGGCAGAGGAAAACCGCCGCTTCCGCGAACGGGTTGCCGAATCGTCGGCGGCCATGCACCTTCCGCTGTGGCTGTCCCTCTCTGTCCTGACCGTCCTCGGCATCGGCACGGCCTCGATCGCGGCCAAGGGATTCAGCCTGACCATCGTCGCCGGGTACGCGATCATGCTGGCCCTCGTTCTGGTCAGCATTGCCCTGGCCAAGCTCACCAAGAAGATCTCGGCCATCGTCTACATCACCACCATCGGCGCCTACATCTCCAGCCCCTGGTTCTTCGGCGCCGCGGCGCTCAACGGCCCCATCAAGTCGGTCGACTTCCTCTCGATCGCCACGGTCATGCTGACGCTCGCCGGCCTGTCCCTGGGCAAGGACATTCCGCTGCTGAAAAACATCGGCTGGAAGATCATCCCGGTGGGCCTGGTGGCAGTCACCGCATCATTCCTGCTGTCCACCGTGATCGCGGAGTTTGCCCTCGGGCTTTGGCATTAAGCCCTTTGGCATTAAGCCTCTGGCACTAACCACTAACGCACAAAAGGAAGCGGACGACGGCGGGACCTCCCGCCGTCGTCCGCTTTCCTTTTCATTTGGCTCTTGTCAGCGCAACCGGTCCATGAGTATGGTGCGGCCAGCCGGACTTTCGGCCGCGCGGGACTTTCGGCCGCGCCGAATGTTTGGCGCACCGCGCGGCACCTCAAACGGCGCCGCAGTCAGGGGCTCATGGCCTTTACAAACATGGCCCCGTAATTCGGGCACCCGGTCGCAGCACTGGCACGGCCACAGGCGACGCAGGACGCCACGCTTCCGTTCGCCACAGCCTTTATGCAAGGAAGAACCTGATGTTAGGCACCAAAAGCCGCCTCGCCGCCGTCGCACTCTCAGCTGGCCTCATGGGCATCGCCGCCCCCGCCCACGCAGCCCCCGCGGCACTCGTCACCGCGGGACCCGGAATCCTCGTCGCCGACGGCGCCGCCGTCGATATTCCATTGACCTTTGTCTGCGACACCGATCCCACCCTGCTCATCGCTGTGCCCGTCATCCAGCTCACCCAAAGGGTCAGCGACGGACGGATCGCCGGCGGTATCGGAAACGAACAGCTCAGCTGCACCCGGCAGGCCCAGAGCGTCACCATCCGGGTGGTTCCCAACGTGATGGCGTTCAACGAGGGCACGGCCGCAGCTACCGTCGTTCTGCAAAGCTGCAACGCGCAGTTCCAGTGCTCGGCCGAAATCATCAACACCGAACTAAAACTCGCCAAGGGCGCGGGAACCGGGATCCTGCCTCAGAGGTAGGGCTATGAAAGTTCCAGCTCGCGGACGATGCCGTCCACCAGCGATGCCGGATCGCCGAGGATATCCACGGGAATATGCACCTCATCGGCCCCCAGCGGCTCCAGCGTCGCAAGCTGTGAAGCCAGGAGGCTGCTGGGCATGTATTCGTGCGCCCTGCCGCTGATCCGGCCCGAAATGGTGGCGGCCTCGCCGGTGAGGTGGATGAACACCAGGTCAGGTGCGAAGCTGCGCAGCAGGTCCCGGTAGCTGCGCTTGAGCGCCGAGCAGGCGATGATGCGCGTGCCCGCTCCGTCGGCGGGCGTTGCCAGCCCCGCACCGATTTCGGCGAGCCAGGGCGCCCTGTCCTCGTCATTCAGCGGTGTGCCGCTTGCCATCTTGGCCTTGTTTTCGGCCGGATGAAAGTCGTCCCCGTCGAAGAAGGGCACGCCCAGACGCTCGCCCAGCAGCGCGCCGACGGTCGACTTTCCGCAGCCGGAGACGCCCATGACAATCAGGGGCGGCAGGTTCGTGATCATTGTTGTTCTTTCCGTACGTGGCCCGGTTTAGCTGGCGAAGTTGAGGAGGACTTTGCCGGATTGGGCGGAGTTGCGGGCGATGTCGAAGGCTTCGAGGGCGTTGGTGACGGGGTAGTCGTGGGTGATGACGGGGCCGATGTGCAGGGTGCCGTCGGTCAGGGCGGTGATGACCTCGTCGATTTCGTCGTTGAACCGG
The DNA here is from genome assembly GCF_030817195.1 of Arthrobacter globiformis. NCBI lineage: Bacteria > Bacillati > Actinomycetota > Actinomycetes > Micrococcales > Micrococcaceae > Arthrobacter > Arthrobacter globiformis. The sequence goes on from NZ_JAUSYZ010000001.1 coordinate 4,825,634, forward strand.
AACGAGCCTTTGAGGTCCAGTTCCCGGGTGATGGCCAGGGAGATCAGGACCGGCTGGGCTCCGGTGGGCAGCAGCCCGACCATTACCACGGTCCCGCCCCGGGCCGCGCCCTGGATCGCGGAGGCCAGGCCGTGGTGGTTCCCGGAGGACTCGATCACGACGTCGGCCTGGACCGCGGCGATCGCCTCCGCGTCGGCCGCGTTCAGGACCTCGTCCGCGCCCACCGCCGCGGCGATTTCCAAGGGTTTGGCGTGCATGTCCACCGCGACGATCCGGGCAGCACCGGCGCGTTTGAGGACCGCGACGGCCAACGCCCCGATCGGGCCGGACCCGATGACCATGGCGGTTTTGCCGGCCACGTCCCCGGCCCGGGACACCGCATGCCACGCCACACTGGCCGGTTCGATCAGCGCCGCCCTCCGCAAGTCCAGGGTTTCGGGCAGGGCACGGAGCATCCGAGTGGGGAGGTTCACGTACCGGCTGAACGCCCCGTCCGTGTGCGGGAACCTCGCCGCGGAGCCCAGGTACGTGCAGCCCGGGGACAAGTTCGGCCGCCCCGCCGGATACCGCGGCGCGTCAGGACCCGCACCGGGGCCCGGAGTGGCCGGGTGCACCGCCACCGGCGTCCCCGCTCCCGGGCCGGTCCCGTCCCCCGCGGCCCGGACCACCCGCCCGGAAATCTCATGCCCCAGCACCAACGGCGCCTTCAGGATGGACTCCCCCGCCGCGCCGTGCAGCCAGTAATGCAGGTCCGACCCGCAAATCCCCCCATACAGCACCTCCACCACGGCCTCGTCCGGCGCCGGCACCTTCAGCGGGATCTCCTCGATCCGCAGATCCCCCTTGCCATGCGCCACGACCGCCGGACCCGATACCGGCAAAGCGGTTTGCGCCGCCGTCGACGATGCTGCTGTTGTTGCTCCTGCTGTTGCTGTCTCTGCGTGTGTCATCAGACCACCACCGTCATTCCGCCGTCGATAAAGATCGTCTGCCCGTTCACGAAATCCGACCCGGACGAGGCCAGCCACACCGCCGGACCCGCCAGGTCCTGCACCGTGCCCCACCGCGCCGCCGGGGTCCGGCCCAGAATCCAGGCATTAAACTGCTCATCATCCACCAGGTTCTGCGTCATCTCGGTATGGATATACCCCGGCGCGATCCCGTTGATCTGCAACCCCGACCCCGCCCACTCCGCGGTCATCGCCCGGGTCAGGTTCCGCAACCCGCCCTTCGCCGCAACATACGGCGCGATCGTGGGCCGGGCCAGGTCCGTCTGCACCGAACAGATGTTAATGATCTTCCCCCTGCCCCGCGGAATCATGTGCCGCGCGGCCTCCCGGCCCACCAGGAACGCGCTGGTCAGGTCCGTGGAAATCACCCGCTCCCAGTCCTTCACGTCCAACTCCAGCATCGGCACCCGGTGCTGGATCCCGGCATTGTTCACCAGCACCTCCAACGGACCCACATGCTCCTCCACCCACGCCACACCCGCCGCGGCCGCCGCATCGTCCGTGACATCAAACGCCACACTGTGCACCCGCCCCGGCGCGTACCCGGCCGCCATCACCGCCTCCGCAGCCTTCAACCGCTCAGCATTCACACCATTCAGCACCACCGTCGCACCGGCATCAGCCAACGCCCGCGCCAACGCATTACCAATCCCCCGACTCGAACCAGTCACCAACGCAACCCGCCCGGTCAAATCAAAAAGTGACGTCATGCGAAGGGGCCCTTCTGAACCAGGTTGGCGGGGGTCTGTCCGGCGGCCAGCGCTTCGAGCTGCCGCCGCAGGAGCTTCAGGATCCGCGGCTCGAAGGCGGACGTGTTGCCGCCAATATGGGGTGTGATGAGGGCGTTGGGCGCGGACCACAGCGGGTGGTCCTGCGGCAGCGGTTCGGGATCGACGACGTCGAGGGCGCACTGCAGGCGGCCGGACAGGACTTCCTTGGTCAGGGCTGCCGTATCCACCACCGGGCCGCGTCCCACGTTCACCACGAGGGCGCCGTCGGGCAGGGCGGCGAGGACTTCCTCGCCGATCAGCTGGTGGGTGTGCTCGTTCAGCGGCAGCACCGTGACCAGGATGTCGTGCGTGGCGGCGAGCGCGGGCAGGTCCGCGGAGGCGTGGACCTCGCCGTGCTCGTCGGTCCGCGCCGTGCTTCCGACCCGTGTGACCGTGACCTCGAAGGGCTCGAGCCGGCGGGCGATCTCGTGGCCGATCCCGCCGACGCCCACCAGCAGCACGCGGCGGTCCGCCAGGGACTGGCGCCGTTCCGGCCGCCAGAGGCCGTACTGCTGGTCGCGGACGGCCTGGTCGATGCCGCGCAGTTTGGCGAGGATCAGACCCACCGCAAGTTCCGCCGTCGCCGCTGCATGCACGCCGGAGGCGTTGGCGACGCCGGCGGCCGGACCGGCGGCCTCAATGACGCCGTCGTATCCGGTGGACTGCGTCTGGACGAACTTCAGTCCGTCCACTTGGGCGAGCGATCCCAGAACCGCGCCGGCGTTGATGTACGGGAGGATGACGCCGTCGATCTCTCCCAGCGTTGCGTCTTCGGGACCCGACTTCATGTCCCAGACAACACCTCTCAGCCCCTCAGGAAGGGGTGCGAGATCGGCGAGCAGTTGCCGGTCGGGGAAGCTGACGGTGCGTACTGGTTGCATCGGAAACCTGTTTCTGTGGATCTGGGGCGGATTGGGCGTGCGGACTCTTGAGGGTCCGGGGCGGTTAGCGCCGGTCGAACGTGAGCCCGCCGGGGACCTGGAAGGTGGGCATGAGTTCCAGCATGCCAACGTTCACGTGGCGCGGCGTTTCGATGGCGTAATCCATGGCATTGACGATGTCGTCGGTGGTCAGGGATTCGTAGCCCTCGTAGTACGTCTTCCAGGCCTCTTCCATGGCCTCAGGCGTACCGCCCATGTTGCGCCCGAAGATCTCCGTCTCGACGCGTCCTGGGCAGATCTCGGTGACACGGATGCGCTTGCCCACGGTGTCGTTGCGCAGCTGGCGTGAGACCTGGTGCACGGCGGCCTTGGTGGCGTGGTAGACCGTGTGGCCGTAGAAGTTGTACAGGCCGGCGATGGAGCTGATGTTGATGACATGGCCGCGGTCGCGTTCCACCATGCCCGGCAGGACCAGGCGGGTGAGCTGGAGCAGGCCGCGGAGGTTGACGTCCACGAGTTCGTCGATGTCGCTCGCCGAGGAGTCCAGGATGTTGCCGGGCCGGGACACGCCGGCGCAGTTCACCAGGACGTCGATTTCGAGATTTCCGACGGCGGCCGTCAGGGCCGCGGTGTCGGTCAGGTCGACGACGTGGGGAATGGCGCCGGTCTTGTCGGCGAGGTCGTTCAGGCGTTCCTCGTTGCGGGCCACGGCGTGGACGGTGAGTCCGCGCTTAGCCAGGCGCTCGGCGATCGCGGCACCCATCCCGGTTGAGGCGCCGGTGACGAGGGCGGTTGAGTAGTCTGAAAACGGCATGTAAGTCTCCTGGTTGTGCAGTGGTAAGTGTTAGGCGTCGCGCAGCGGAAGGTGCGCGCGGTCCTTGACGGTGCTGACGGCCGCCAGCGTGCCGAGCGCGGTGATGACGGCGTAGAAGGCGGGCATGTAGATGTTGCCAGTCGAGGAGATCAGCCAGGTCATCAGCAGCGGGGCGGTTCCGCCGAAGAGTGCCGAGGAGACGTTGTAGCCCAGGCCGTAGGCAGAGTACCGGACGCGGGTGGGGAACAGTTCCACGATCAGGATGTGGATCACCGCGGTGTGCCCGGCGAAGACGACGGCCATGAGGCAGGCGCCCAGGATGGCCAGGGCCATGTTGCCGGTGGCGATGAGTGCGTAGGAGGGGATGCCGAGGACAGCCATGGCGATGGCCGATCCGGCGATGACCTTCTTGCGTCCGATGCGGTCGGAGAGGGCCGCCCATGAACGGGATGGCGATGCAGATGACGACGAGGCTGCAGGCGGTGACGAGGAGCGCCTCGCCGATGGTGAAGTTCAGCTGCTTGCCCTTGAGGAACGTCGGCATGTAGGAGAACAGGACGTAGTAGCCGGAGCCGTTCATCAGCGGGATGAACAGGGCCAGGAGCATGGCACGGCGGTGTTCAGCGGAGGCGAAGGCTTCCTTCAGCGGGTTCTTAGACAGCCCGCCCTCTTCCTTCAGCTTCACGAAGTTGGGGGTGTCGCTGATGGCCTTGCGGATGTACCAGCCGATGACGCCCATGGGGATGGCCACCAGGAACGGAATGCGCCATGCGAACGAGCCGAAGCCGCCGCCGTCGATCGCTGCCGCGGTGAGCCACGGGGACATGGAGAAGGCGACCAGGGTGCCGGTGAGCAGGGCAGCGAAGGAGGCGATCTGGGCGTAGGAGGTGATGATGCCGCGCTTGCCTTCGGGGGCGTGTTCGGCAAGGAAGGTCATGGCGCCGGCAGCCTCGCCTCCGACGGAGAAGCCCTGAACGAGCCGGAGCAACACCAGCAGCACGGGCGCTGCGATGCCGATGGCCGTGTATGCGGGCAGGAGCCCGATGCCGGCGGTGGCGACGCTGATCAGCAGGATGACGAAGACCAACAGTTTCTGGCGTCCGATCTTGTCTCCCAGGATGCCGCAGACGACGGCGCCGAGGGGGCGGACGAAGAAGGACACGGCGTAGCCGGCGAACACGAACAGCAGGGCGTTGTCCGGGTTGCCGGGAGCCAGGAACACGAGCGCAAGCGTTCCGGCCATGAAGGCGAAAATGCCGTTGTCGTAGAGCTCAACAAAAATTCCGACGCACCCGGCGGTGACGACTTTCCGGGTCTGCCTCGCATCGAGGCGGTCGTGCTGCGGGGCACCCGCACGCGTTGATGTAGACATTTTCATTCCTAACTTGGACTTAGTTCGAGGGGAGGTCATCGGTGATCCTTAGCTGCCGGCTGCCGGTACGAGTTCCGGCCATCCGGGATCCTTGCCGATACCAAGGAGGGCGAAGACTGTGCTGACTCGGGAGCGGAGGTTTTCCAGTTCCCGTAACGCTGCCCGATGCTTTGCTGTGGCTTCGGGGACGGTGGTCTTGCGGAAGGTGACGGTGTGCCCGGGCCGGGCCTGGGCGAGGGTGTCGAGCGAGCGGCTGGTGACCACTGCCAGGACGGGGTACCCGGCGGTGACTCCGCGTCCCCGGTGCAGCACCAGCAGCTCTTCCCTGGAGGGAACCTCGATGGCTCCCACCGGTACGCCGCGCGACAGCACTTCGGCTGACGATTGGCGTTCGGGAAGCGCCCCGCCGAGGCGCAGCCCGATGTGGTTGCTCCGGGCGCTGACGGTGTATTCGGTGTTGAACAGCAGCTCTGCTGTGTCGCCGAATTCTGCAACGTCCGGACCGTCCGTGACGTCAATGACCGCCCGGCTGCTGAACTCGGGCCGGGTCAGCCCCAGCCGGAACAGCGGAAGGTCAAAGTATGGTTGCCGGATTGGTCCGACGCTCCTGGAGGTCTTCAGCTCGTTACCCTCGGAGAGCCGAAGGCCGAAGCCGATGACCGTATCGGGGGCACAGCTTCCCAGCAGCGCCGGCGCCTCGACCGAACCGTGAACGGCAAGGTAGGCGCGGAGGCCGCCGGTGATGCGGCGCACCGCCACGGTTTCCCCGGCACGCACCGACACCGGTTCCCACTGCGGGCATTCGCGCCCACCCACCGTGAGGGTCAGCGGCGCGCCGGTGACTGCTATGAGGAGGTCCGTGGTGGCCCGCATCCGGAAGTCCAGGGCAGTTATTTCCAGAAGCGGGGCGTTGTCGGCGTTGGCGGCGAGGATGTTCGCCGCCCGTGCCGAGAACTGATCAAGCGCCCCGTTGACGGGAAGCCCGAACCGGGGTCCGCGGAAGCGGCCCAGGTCCGTGACCACGGAGTTTCCGGGCTGCTGGATGATCAGTGATCCGCTCATCGTGCTGCCTCCAGTTTCCGGCCCGCGTAGTCCGCGAACTGTTCCGGCTGGATCTGGCGGAACGTGAGGAGGTCGCCGGGCAGGTAGGGAACCAGCGGCTCGCTGGCGGCGTCAAGGACGGTCAGCGGGGTCTGTCCGATGACGCACCATCCGCCGGGAGCCACCGCCGGGGCGATGACGGCCTGCCGGCCGGCGACGGCCACGGCGCCTGCCGGAACGGACAGCCGTGGGTCCTTCAGCCGCGGAACGGGGAGCGGAAAATCGGGGCCGTCCATCATGGGTGAACCCGCAGGGGCACCGAGGCAACGGATGACGTAGGACTTGGCCGTGTGCAGGGCGATGATGTCCTCCACGGAGAGCTGCTCGTGCTCGGCGACGCGCTCCAGGTCCGGACCGTACTCGCCACCGTAAACCACCGGAACGCTGAATTCGCGGGGCGTGCGGGCGGGTGCGCCGACGTGCTCAAGCTGGCGCAGGCCAAGGAGGACGAAGGCCCGGACCTGTCGTGCCGAGGTGACCCCGGGGTCAAATTCCACGAGCAGCGAGTCGTACGTCGGCACTGCGCCGTGTACGCCGTCGGCCCCTGCAGTCTCAAGCCACTGCGCGAGGGAGTGGACGGTGCTCCAGTTGGCCTCCGTGTCAGCGGAGGAGGCGACGACCCGCAGGGCCGAATCCCCGGACTCGAAGATCTCCACGGGAGTCGGATTTGGGGTGGCAGCCATGTCAGGCGACCTTCTCTTTGGCGGCCAGCACCTGGGCAAGCGGGGCGATGGTCACGCCGGCGTTCTCCAGTTCGGCGCGGACCTGGCGGGCCAGCTGCACGGCGCCGGGGGTGTCCCCGTGCAGGAGTACGGTGTCGGCAACGATCGGCAGGTCCGTGCCGGCGACGGTCTCGATGAGACCTTCGCAGACCATCCGCACGGTGCGCTCCACGATGGCCGCAGGATCGTGGATCACGGCGCCGGGGCGGCCGCGGGGCACCAGGGTGCCGTCGGCTTCGTAGGCGCGGTCGGCGATCCCGACGATACCCACCGGGAGCTGCCGTTCGGCGGCGGCGGAGGCCAGTTCGCCGTCCTGCGCCAGGACGATGAGGCCGGGGTTCAGTCGGGCGGCGGCGTCGGCCACGGCCGCTGCGTAGTCGGGGCGGGTGGCAACGAGGTTGCCCAGGCGTCCGTGCGGCGCAATGTGGGCGACGCTGGTGCCGTGGTACGCGGCGAATGCGCTCAGCGCACCGAACTGGTACAGGACGTCGTTGCGGACCTCGTCGGCCGTCAGGTCCATGGCGCGCCGGCCAAAGCCACGCAGGTCCGGGAAGCTCGGGTGCGCCCCGATGCTGACGCGGCGGCGGACACATTCAGCGACTGTGGCGTGCATGATGTCCGGGTCACCGGCGTGGAAGCCGCAGGCGATGTTGGCACTGGAAACCACCTCGAGCAAGGCCGCGTCGTCGCCCATCGAGTAGGCGCCGAAGCCTTCTCCAAGATCTGCGACGAGATCAACTGTGGGTCCCATTATCTGCCTTCCTGGGGTGGTTAGCAGCGGCCCTGCCCGCCGGGGCAAAGGGATCAGCTGCGCTGGTGATGATGAGGGTCCGAACTGGCCCTGTGGAGGGTTCCCGGTTCGGCACTGCCGGGCTACCGGCTTCTGCAAAAAAGTCTGACACCGGGATTTGGCTCACACAAAGACGTAATCGGTGTCACGGGATAGGTGCCGGTTATGACCACCGCCGCAGTGGAGTCCATGATGGTCTCCTTCCCACTAAGGAGGGTTCGCCCCTTGCGGCCAGCCCTCGTTGAATTGAAGATATGGAGCATTTATTTCGGGAATGTAAAACAAGCCGTCCATTTCGGATAAAGCCCATTTCTATGCAAAATGCATCTGACCCCATCGGGAATTCGCATGTCACCGGAGGGGATAGAATGTAGGATTAGTGAAATAGCGTTCTGGGTTCAACCTAGTGTCAGCGATGTGGATCACACAAAGACCTATTGCGTGTCCCTCCATAGCAACCCGTTATGACCTTCTGTGGGTTCAGGGCGCCGCAAAGAGAGAGGGCGGCCGTGGATACCAGGAAACTTGCGTACTTTGTACAGATCGTGGATTCGGGGAGCATCACCAAGGCGGCGGCCGCACTTCATGTGGCACAGCCGGCCCTGAGCCAGCAGGTCTCGGCGCTGGAGACTGATCTGAAGCAGCGGCTGCTGATCCGCAGCAAGCAGGGCGTGCAGCCAACGGCCGCCGGGCACACGCTCTACCGCCACGCCCAGTCCATCCTTCGGCTCGTCGCGCAGGCCAGGCAGGACGTTGCCAAGTCCGGGGCCGCCCCGTCAGGCAGGGTGTCCATCGCCATTGCGCCCTACAGCATGGCCTCGAGCCTGACACCTCAGATCATCAGCGAAGTGGCCCGCCGGTACCCGGATATCGTCCTGCACGTCACGGAAATCTATGGCGGTGTCCTGAGTGAAGCCATCAAGAACGGTCGGCTGGACATGGCCCTCATCTACGAACCGGGCCCCATCCGCGGCGTCCTCTTCACCACGATGATCGTCGAGGACCTGCACCTGGTGGTCAACGCCGCCAGAACGGATCTCAACGCCGAGAACGGCGAGATTACGCTGGAGGAGGTGGCCCGTCTGGGACTCTTCCTCCCCGAGAAGATCCACACCCTCCGCCAGGCCGTGGAGAAGGGCTTTGACAGCAAAGGGCTGAAGCTCCAGCTCGTGGGCGAGGTGGAGTCGGTGCCGTCAATTGCCCGTCTCCTGCGGGCGGACCTGGGGGCCACCATCATGCCCAAGTCGGCGGCGGACGCGCTGTTCCATGAGGAGGACTTCCACGTCCTGCGGATCGTGGACCCCGCACTGCAGTGCAAGATCGCGCTGTGCACGCCCGATCACGATCCCCTCTCGGAGGCGGCGTCGGCTGTACTCCTGGTGCTGAAGGAAATGCTGCAGGAAATGCTCAGCAATAAGTATGGCCGGTAGGGGTTCATAGGTTCCGCTTATTAGGGCACTCATCATTTGTCTTAGTAACCGGCCCCCCCGGGATTCTAATATTGGCAGCAAGCCAAGAAATTGTGGAAAAGCATTTTCCACAATCAGAATCAACGGGGAGCCTGCCATGAAAAAGCTCAGCACCATCAGGAGAACTACCGACTCGAGTCTGGGACTTATGGCGAAAACCGGGTCCCACTGCCCCACCAACGGTTTCTGGCGGCCGGAGGACCGGTCCGCAGCTCCAATCTTCGTGTTCGAGGGAAGCATCATGCCGGTCAGCGGCGGCGGCTCGACGGTCTGGTACCTGGAGGACGCAGTCTTCGGCGGCCCGGCCTACCCGGTCCCCCACCGCGTCTAACCGCACCCAACTACGTAGCACTTCAGGGCCTTCTCACGGCTGGGAACGCCCTGAGCTGCTACCTACTTGCCGTTATCAGGTGATCCGGAAAAAACTTTTGATCCCACCCGCATCTGGCCCCCAATCGGCCCTTAAATGTCGGTGCCCCTTGGCAGACTGGGTCCATGGACGGCTTCGAGAATTCAGCGGTGACAGCAGGGGCGCCCCGCGTCGTTCTGCAGGCTGCCGCGGTTCCTGGCACCCTTCTTCCAGACGCCGTCTTTCCGCTTGCCGCTTTTCCGGAGGATGCGTTCGCGGACGACGGGATTCCGTATGACGATGACCTCAACGCCGTGTATCCGGCATCGTTTCCGGAGGACCCCTTTCCCGAGGTTCTGTTTGCCGACTGCCCTTTCGGCGAAGACCTCTTTGACGACATCCCTTTTGACGACGGCGTTCGCTCCACCGCCGCTACTACCTGGCACGCTAGTGCCGGTGCCTGCGTCCAGGACCCTGCAATAACCTCGGGTTCGTTTCTCCCCGCAGCTGACCTCACCGCTGACAATGCCGGTCTAATCGACCAGATCCATGTTTACGAGAACTTCAAGTGCTGGGCCGCCGGCCAACAGGCGCGGCTTTCGGTGGCCTTCGAGGCCCGGCTCCGTCAGGAACAGTCCGACCGGGGGACACTGAGAGCCGAAGACCTGGGCAAAGACCGTACCAAGGAGCACGGCCTGGGCGCGGCCGAACAGATCGCACTGGCCCGGCGCGAATCCCCGAACCGCGGCGGCCGGCTGCTTGGGATGGCGAAGGCGCTGGTGCAGATGCCCCATACCCTGGCCGCGCTGGACACCGGGCAGCTCAACGAAGAGTGTGTCATGCATGTCGTGAAAGAGACCGACTGTCTGAGCCCGGCTGACCGGGCGGCGGTCGACGAGGAGCTCGCCGCCGACACCGGAACCTTCACCGGGGCCGGGACCCGGACCATTGTGGGGGCGGTCCGCGCCGCCGCCACCCGCAGGGACCCCCGCTCTGTCGCTCAGCGCGCCAGCCACGCCGCAACCGAACGGACCGTCAGCCTCCGGCCCGCGCCGGACACCATGACGTACCTGACGGCACTGCTCCCCGTCCACCAAGGCGTCGCCGTCTACGCGGCCCTCACCCGGCACGCCGGTGCCCTCCACGCCGCCGGGGACACACGCTCCTTGGGCCAGATCAAAGCCGACACCCTGGTCGAATGGACCACCGGCACCCCCGGCGGCATCACCGGTATCGAAATCAACCTCGTCATGACCGACCACACCCTCCTGCAGGGCGACAGCGAACCCGCCCGGATCCCTGGCTACGGCACCGTCCCCGCAGACTTCGCCCGCAACCTCATCATCCAGGGACGAGGAGAGCAGGGTAGCGTCCAGCCAGCCGCCGACGGTTCAACCGCCGGTCTGAAGGAGCTCAAGACCTGGATCCGGCGGCTCTACACCGCCCCCGGGACCGGCAACCTCGTGGCCATGGACTCGCGAAGGCGGCTCTTTCCGGCACCGCTGCGCCGGTTTATCCAGATCCGGGATGACACCTGCCGGACCCCCTACTGCGACGCCCCCATCCGCCACCACGACCACATCATCCCCTGGCACGACGGCGGCCCCACCACGTTGGCCAACGGCGCCGGACTGTGCGAGGCGTGCAACCACACCAAAGAACGCCCCGGCTGGAAAGTGAAGCCCAGACCAGGACCCCGGCACACCATCGAACTAACTACGCCCACCGGCCACACCTACCGCTCCACTGCACCGCCACTGCCCGGAACCGGGCCAGCGGGTATCGGTAGGAGTGAATCCAGCCGGCCCGGAACCTGGGCGCGCGAAACACGCCAGTCCGAACAGCCCGACCCAGCCCCGTAACGGGCGGGTTGCGGCGGGCAGGCCGCGGCCGCGGGGAGCAAAGCCCTGGGAGCAAAGAGTGGGAGGCGAAAGAGCGGCGGCATGGCTACGCCTCAGGCGGGACAGAAGACTGTCCCGCCTGAGGCGATGCGGCGGGTCAAGGCACCGGCGCGTCGCGTCAAGGCTGTCGAATCCAGCCACCTGCGCGACTAAGCGTATTCAGCGGGAAGACCCTTGGCCTTCAGAACCGCAGGTCCCCCGCTCCGCGACTACGCGTGTTCGACCAGCAGCCCCTTGGCCTTCAGGACCTCTGTCAGGTTGCACAGCTCGATGGTGGTTCCGCCTGCCTTGTAGAGGCCGATGAGCTCGCGCTCGGCGTCGTCACGTTCCTGAGAGAGGCGGATGACTTCCTCGATCTCGTCCTTCCGGACCACAACAACACCGTCGGCGTCGCCGCGCAGGACGTCGCCCGGGTAGATGATCTCGTCACCGAAAACCACAGGGTGGTTGATGGGGCCGATGGTTTCCTTAACAGTGCCCTTGATGGAGACACTGCCGGAGAACACGGGCAGGCCCAGTTCCATGAGGTCCTGGGTGTCGCGGACGCCGGAGTCCGTCACCAGGCCCGCGAGGCCCTTGGCCTTCATGGCATTGCCGAGGACGTCGCCGAACGTGCCGGCTTCCTCGTACTCACCGGCCGCGGCCAGGACTACGTCCCCAGCCTCGGCGTAGTGGATGGCCACCTGCAGCATGAGGTTGTCCCGCGGCGCGCAGCGGACAGTGGTGGCAGGGCCGCAGAAGGACATGCTGCGGTCGATCGGCTTGATCCTGGAGCTGAGCGCTCCCTTGCGGCCTTGTGCCTCGTGGATGGTGGCCGAGGAAAACTGCGCCAGGCGACGGACGGCGTCGGCGTCGGGTCGTTCGATGTTGGTCTTTACATGGATCACGGAATTTTCCTTCATTTGGTGGGGGTAGCTGAGCGCCCGATTGGCGGTGGTTAGCTGAGGGCCCGGACGGCCTTGTCGATGGCTGCGATGGACTCTTCAATGACGTCGAGGCTGGTGGCGTAGGAGATGCGGAAGTACGGGCCCAGTCCGTAGGCCGATCCCTGGATGACGGCGACGGAAGCTGCCTCAAGAAGGTAGAGCGTGAAGTCCTCGTCGTTGGCGATGACCTTCCCCTCCGGGGTGGTTTTGCCCACGGCACCGCCGCAGTTGACGTACGCGTAAAAGGCGCCTTCCGGCGTCGCGCATGAAAGGCCGTCGACGGCGTTTAGCGCGGCTACCGCCGCGTCGCGGCGGCTACGGTAGACCTCCACACTCTCCCGAACGAAGCTCTGGTCGCCGGTGAGCGCGGCGGCGCTGGCGGCCTGGCTCACGGAGGACGGGCAGGAGGAGATCTGCGACTGGAGCTTGTTGATCGCCGCGATCAGCGGCGCCGGCCCGGCGGCGTAACCCAGCCGCCAGCCGGTCATGGCGTAGGCCTTCGAAACGCCGTTGACGGCGAGAACGCGGTCCTTCAGCTCCGGAGCAATCTCCACCAAGCTCGAAATCCGGCCGGAACCGAAGTAGATCTGGTCGTAGATCTCGTCCGTCAGGACGTAGACGTTCGGGAAGTTCGCCAAGACATCCGCCAGGGCCCGTAGTTCCGCCCGGGAGTACACCGCGCCCGTCGGGTTTGACGGGGTGTTCAGGATGACCCACTTGGTCCGCTCGTTCAGCGCCCCGGCCAGGGCTTCGGGGGTCAGCTTGAAGCCCGACTCCTCGCCGCAGGTGACAACCACCGGGGTGCCCTCGTTCGCGAGCACCATGTCCGGGTAGGAAACCCAGTACGGGGCGGGCACCACAACCTCGTCCCCGGCGTCCAGTGAAGCCATGAACGCCGTGAAGATCACCTGCTTGGCGCCACCGCCGATGGTGATCTCAGCCGGGGTGTAGTGGATGCCGCTGCGCAGCTCGATGGTCTGGAGGATCGCCTTCTGCAGTGCCGGCGTACCCGTGACCGAGGTGTACTTCGTCTCGCCCTTGCTGATCGCCTTAACCGCTGCAGCCTTGATGTGCTCAGGGGTATCGAAGTCCGGCTCACCGACTGTCAGGTCCAGGATCCGGCGCCCTTCTGCCTTCAGCTCACGCACGCGAGCCGCTGCGGCCACGCTGGCGGAAGACTTGATGCGGGACACTCGCGATGCAGGTTCAAATTCAGACATGGTCTCTTCCTAGGGAGTCAGGAGGGAGCGATACTCGTTCCTTCGACACTAGGGAATCCCGGCCGGTATGGATAAGACCTAATCTGCGTGGACGGATAAGCGTCTCTTATGGACCGCCGTTGGACCGCCGTCGAACGTCCTGCAGAAGAACACAAAGCAAACTTTTTGGTTATGGCTCCACGCACTATAGGTATTTCCGCCCCGCCGTCCGGTCTGCCTAGCCTTCTACATAAGTCGGGCCCGCTTGGCGGCCGCCATCTGGCCGGCCCAAGCCGGCGCCGTCCGACGTAAATCCGATCCGAGGAGTGCTCTTGGCTGTTTTGCACGATGACGACCGACGGGAGGGCTACTACCGCTACCGGGGGACAGCGAAACCCGATAAGGCCGCTGTCCAGGCGGAAAAGACGCGCAAGCTGCTCAGGGACAGCCGGCAGCGGATTTCCTTCAATGCCACCAGCATGCGCGCCCTCTCCGTCCGGCTGAACCAGCAGATCGCGCAGGCGCTCTGCGACGGCATGAAGATGACGCGCCTCGCCGAAGCCGCGGAGCTCTCCCGCTGGGCGGTCCGCACAGTGGGCCTGTCGGCCGATGACCTGCTCCCGTCGGGGCTGCCAGCTGAGCTGCATCTTGCCGAGATCCGCCAGCTCAAGTCGGAGCTGGCTGAACTTGAACAGTCCAAGACCGTTCTGGAAGACCGCCGTCTCAACCTCCTGGCAGCAGCACGACGGCGGGGAGTTCTGGATGATTATGAGCTCGCCGCCCTCAGCGGTTTGCAGCGCGAAACCATCCGGAAGATGACGTGGGGCGTCCAGCCGGAATCCGGCGCGATCCCGGCGTAATCCGGCACGCGTCGTCGTCGCGTCAAGGCCTAGCGAGGCCGAGCGAGCAAGCGTAGCGTCGAACTGCACGCTGTTGCTGGTTGCTCGGAGGTGGCAACGATGGCTGGATGGAATGCTGATACGGCGGCGGGCCCGTTGGGGGCCGGGACGGTCACTCTGGTCGAGGGATCGTCTTTCTGCATTTCCTTGCCGAACGGGGACATCAGTGCCGATCATCCGCATGGCCTCTTTGTACAGGACGCCCGCATTCTTTCGGGCTGGAGCCTGACGGTTGATGGACTGGCGCTGGAGCCGCTGGCGGCCGAGACGAAGGAGCCGTACCGGGCGCTGTTTGTCGGACGGGTTCCCCGCTCGGACGGCTACGCCGACAGCCCGCTGATCGTGGAGCGGCTACGGGAAGTGGGGGCCGGGATCCAGGAGCAGATCACCGTCCGGAACTACTCCCTCGAGCCGGCCGAATGCATCATCGCGTTGAGGATCGAAGCGGACTTCGCGGACCTCTTCGAGGTGAAAGAGGCACGGATCCAGCGGCGCTGGGACGAAAGCCGGCAGCCCGACGGCGGTGTGCTCACCATTCGTGCGGCCTGGCAGGATGTCCGGAAGGGCGTGGTGGTCCAGGCCCCGGGGGCGGACATTTCGACGGATACCGTGACGTACCGGGCCTCAGTTCCGGCGCACGGACGCTGGAGCACGGTCCTGACCGTGCTGCCCACCATCGAGGGGACCGATTCGGTGACGGCTTTCGTCCATTCTGAGGGGGATGGCTTGTCGCCCCGGGACGTCCGCCGGCGAGAGTGGGTGGCGAAGATCCCGGTCCTGCAGATGGGCAACCGGTCGGTTGAACGGACGTTGCGCCGCAGCTACGACGATCTGGGCGCCCTTCGGATTGAGGACCCCGACCACCCTGAACGTGTCGTGGTGGCCGCCGGGGCGCCCTGGTTCATGACCCTGTTCGGCAGGGACTCGCTGTGGGCTTCAGTAATGGCGATGCCGGTGGACCCGTCCCTGGCGCTGGGCACGCTGCAGACCCTGGCAGACCGCCAGGGATCCGTGGTGGACCCCATGACCGAGGAGGAACCGGGCAAGATCCTCCATGAGGTCCGGCTCGACGTTTCCAGCGGGCTGTCCCTGGGCGGCAAATCGAACTACTACGGCAGCGTCGATGCCACACCCCTGTTCCTGATGGTGCTCGGGGCGGTCAGCCGCTGGGGCTTCGCCGCGGATACCATCGCCGCGTTGCTCCCTCATGCGGACCGTGCGCTCGAGTGGATCATGAAATACGGGGACAAGGACGGCGACGGCTTCGTAGAGTACGAGCGCCTCAATGACCAGGGGCTGATCAACCAGGGCTGGAAGGACTCCTGGGATGGAATCAACTTCGCCAACGGCAAACTGGCCGCGCCGCCGATCGCACTCTGCGAGGTCCAAGCCTACGTGTACGTCGCTTATCTTTCGCGTGCGTGGCTGGCATACGACGCCGGGGACACGGCTTTTGGGAATGAGCTCGCCGACCGGGCGGCCCGGCTGAAGAAACAGTTCAACGAGCAGTTCTGGATCCCTGAACGCGGGTACTACGCCATTGCCCTGGACGGAAAGAAAAGGCAGGTGGACGCGTGCGCGTCGAACATGGGCCACTGCATGTTGCAGGGCCTCATTGACGAGGACAAGGCACCCCAGGTGGCCGAACGGCTGATGTCCCCCGAGATGTTCAGTGGCTGGGGCGTGCGCACCCTGGCCAGCGACATGGGTGCCTACAACCCCGCCAGCTATCACAACGGATCTGTGTGGCCGCACGACAACGCCATCGTCGCGGCCGGTCTCCTCCGCTATGGCTTCGTCGATGAGGCGCAGCGGATCGCCACCGGCATGATGGATGCTGCCGAGTACTCCGACGGCCGGCTCCCCGAGCTGTTCTGCGGTTTCAGCCGGGAACAGCTCGCCGCCCCCGTCCCGTATCCGACAGCGTGCTCGCCGCAGGCCTGGGCGGCGACCGCGCCGATTCAGCTGGTGACGAGCTTGATGCGGTATGACCCGGTGGTTTCCGCCGGCGGCGTCTGGATGGATCCCGTTCTTCCGGAGTCCTTTGGGGACCTGCACATCACCAACGCGCCCCTGGGCGGTGGCCGCATCACCATCGACATTGCCAATTCCGTCCCCTCAGTCCAGGGGCTGCCTGACGGGATGACGTTCCTCCGGGGGCACCGTCCGTGGATGATTGAACTGGTTGAGCAGGCCCATCGCCGCCGAGCGGAAGCGCGGCGCCAGGCGGGACCGTAGGGCGCTCAGGGCGGCCCCCCAGACACCGGCGCTACTAGTCAATCCGGATACCGGAGGCGGACTCCTTCGCGGTTGCCGTACATCTGGCTGGCGGCCCTGCCCCCCGGAACTGATGATCCACACCAGGCCGGAGTCCCGCGTCTTGGAGTCGACGCGGCCGGTGTAGGAGTGCCCGGCGGGAAGCGTGACTTCAACCGTTGCCCCCACCTCGATGGCTGCCCAGTCCTCCGCAGGCTGCAACACGTCGCCGCTGGTTTCCGGCTGCGCATGCCGGCGGCCGCGCCGCCGGGACGTGGCCTTGGCCCGTGTCATGCGACGCCCTCCAGGATCTTGGCCCCTGGCTGCACGGAGACGTAGTCGCCCTTGAAGAAGAGCAGCGGATCGACGTCGGACCGGGCACTCAGCGCGTGGACCGCGGCCACCACAATGGTGTGGTCGCCGCCGTCGTACTCCTGGTGCAGCTCGCAGTCCACCCAGGCCAGGGCGCCGTCGAGGACGGGGTTGCCCAGGGGCGACGGCGAGTGGTCAACGCCGGCGAACTTGTCCGCACCGGACCGCGCGAACTGGGCCGCGAGGTGCTGGTGGTCGGCGGGGAGGATGTTGACGGTGAAGCGGCCCGCCCGGCGCAGCAGCGGCCAGGTGCTGGAGGTCCGTGCCGGGCTGAAGGTGACCAGCGCCGGTTCCAGCGAAAGGGATGCGAAGGACTGGCAGGTGAACCCGGCAGGGCCGTTCTCGGTGACGGCGGTGATCACGGTCAGGCCTGTGGCGAAGTGGCCCAGCACATTGCGGATCCGGCGCGGGCTGAGGTCTGAGAGTTCCGTCATGGCGAGTCCTTTCGAAGCGTGTACACCCAATCAAGCACCTCGCTGCCCGCTTCCAAACCCCGGCTGCAACGAACTGACGCGCATGGAAACGCAGCTTCACCGGCCGAAGCGGGGCGTAACAAAACCACTCTGAATGCGGGCTTTGGGTGACGAAGAACGTCGGAGGATGTCGCTGCTGCGGGAACCGCCGGCGCGGAGCGTTTAGCCTGTGGTGCAGGCTGGCGGCCGGCCTGCACAACGTCAAAGGCGTCCACGCGTGACACTGCCAGGAACGGCAACACAGTACCGGATCCGCGAGGCCACGGAATCGGAGCTCGACACCGTCGGACGCCTGACTTACGAGGGCTTCGGGCACCATCTTCCCGGTGCCCCGGAGCCTGCGCCCGACCGCCTGGAACTGCTGCTCGCTGCCGCGTCACGGGCCAGGGAGGGTGTGCTTCTGGTCGCTGAGGACGCGGCCGACGGCGGCCACCGGCGCCAGCGGCCTGGTGCTCGACACCGGGGCGAACAACGAGCGGTCGCAGCAGCTATACCGGCGCTTCGGCTTTGTCCGGCGGCCGGAACGGGAGCGGCCCCGGCCCGCTCCGAAAGTCCAGCTGGTGGTCTACACACTGGACCTTGCCGGGTACCAGGCGGCGTAGGCGAGCTCCGGCGTAGTCGGGCGCAACGCAGCGACCGAGTTCTACACACAGGGGACATCGGGCCAGAGCATGCCTAGGCTACCGGTACGTGGTGTGCCCGAGAGGCCAGGGAGCGGTCTGCAAAACCGTTTACGCGGGTTCGAATCCCGCCATCACGTCAGGTTCCGGAGGGCGGCTCAGGCTCGGGAGGACGACGGCCAGCACGTACACTCGGGACACTGCCACGGCCACGGTGGTGACGACCGTTCCGCGTGACCGGCTCTTGCCTTTCGGGAACTGCTTGGCGTACTCCTGCGCAGTCCCGAACTCGTCCTGCGCCGGCGTTCCGCCGCGCGCGTCAGTTCCGCGCGGCCTTCGTCGGTAATGGCGAATTGTTTGCGGCCCGGCCCCGCTGTATCGTGCTGCCATTTATGGCTGACCAGCCCCTGCTCCTCGAGGCGCCTCAGCAACGGATATAGCGTCCCGCCCTGGGTCCGGGGAAACCCGCCGGAGCGGAGGACTTCGGCAATCGTAGTCGCGTACTCAGCGCGTAGAACCGACCCCCGCACATTCGGATTTGCGGTAAAAAGCTCCAGTTTTCACCGCAAATAGTGGAGTATGGTGTCATGCCGAAAATTCGCATCTCTGAAGCAGCGCGCTTCCTGGGCGTCAGCGACGACACCGTCCGCCGCTGGACCGAGAACGGGACCCTGACCCCGGTGAAGGACGCCTCCGGCCGGCTGGCCGTCGAGGGGCTTGAACTCGCGCACCTCGCCCGCGACCAGGCGCAGCTGCCCGAGGACCCCACCCGCGTGGGCAGCTCTGCACGCAACCGGTTCGTTGGCCTGGTCACCGGCATCACCGCGGACAAGGTCATGGCCCAGGTGGAGTTGCAGTGCGGCCCCTTCCGCGTCGTCTCCCTGATGAGCAGCGAAGCCGTCAGGGAGCTCGGCCTGGAACTCGGCTCCGTGGCCACCGCCGTGGTCAAGGCCACCACGGTCATCATCGAAACACCCCAGGGAAAGAGCATCATATGAGCATCACCCGCGTGCGCATCAGCGCCCTGCTGGCCGCCGGCGTCCTTGCCGCCGGGCTGTCCGGCTGCGCTGCTCCCAATACCGCGAACGCCAATACCGCGAACGCCAATACCGCGAGCGGCAGTACCGCGAACAGCACGGCCCCGAACGGCAGTTCGACGGCGGCCGGGACCAGCGGCGCCCAGAAGCTGTCCGGCACCGTGACCGTGTTTTCCGCCGCGTCGCTGAAAGCGACCTTCACCAGGATCGCCTCCGAATTCGAAGCCGCGAACCCGGGCACCAAGGTCACGCTCAACTTTGCCGGGTCCTCGGACCTGGCCACCCAGATCAGCCAGGGTGCTCCGGCCGATGTGTTCGCCTCCGCCGACGCCAAGAACATGGCCAAGCTGTCCGAGGCCGGGCTCATCGACGGAACGGCGAGCAACTTCGCCACCAACGTCCTGGAGATCGCGGTTCCGCTGGCCAACCCGGCGTCGATCAGTTCCTTCGCCGACCTGGCGAAGCCGGGCGTCAAGGTGGTGGTCTGCGCACCGCAGGTGCCCTGCGGTTCCGCCACAGAGACGGTGGAGAAGGCCACCGGGACCACCCTGAAACCCGTCAGCGAGGAATCCTCCGTCACCGATGTTCTGGGCAAGGTCACCTCCGGGGAAGCCGACGCCGGCCTGGTCTACGTCACCGACGTCAGGAACGCAGGCGACAAGGTCAAGGGCATCACGTTCAGCGAGTCGCACCGGGCCGTGAACACCTACCCGATCGCCACCGTGGGCAGCAGCAAGAACAAGGAACTGGCCAAGGCCTTCATCGCCATGGTCACCGGCAGCGAAGGCAAGAAGGTCCTCAGTGACGCCGGTTTCGGGACACCGTAGCAAGGCTTGGACGGTCCGCAAAACAAACAGGCGGGACACCCGATACACCGGTGTCCCGCCGTGGGTGTTCGCCCCCGCCTTAGCAGGAGCCCTGTTTGTCCTGCTGCCGCTGGCTGCCATGGTGGCCAAGGTGAACTGGGGGCAGTTCATCCCGCTCATCACCTCGGATCCCTCCCTCACGGCGCTGGGCCTGAGCCTGCGGACCTCGGCCGCCAGCACCTTGCTGTGCATCGTTCTTGGCGTGCCGCTGGCCCTCGTCCTGGCCCGTGCCCGCTTCCCGGGCCAGCGGCTGCTGCGGGCCTTCGTGCTGCTCCCCCTGGTCTTGCCGCCGGTCGTCGGCGGCATCGCCCTGCTCTACACATTCGGCCGGCAGGGCCTGCTCGGGCGGAGCCTGGAACTGGCAGGGATCCAGATCGCCTTCTCCACCACCGCCGTCGTTCTTGCCCAGACGTTCGTGGCGCTGCCGTTCCTGGTGGTCAGCCTCGAGGGCGCCCTGCGCACAGCCGGCACCAAATACGAGGCCGTCGCGGCGACCCTTGGCGCGCGCCCCACCACGGTGCTGCGCCGGGTCAGTATCCCGCTGGTGCTGCCGGGGCTGGCTTCCGGCGCCGTGCTGTCCTTCGCGCGCTGCCTCGGGGAGTTCGGCGCCACCCTGACGTTCGCCGGCAGCCTGCAGGGGGTCACACGCACCCTGCCGCTGGAGATCTACCTGCAGCGCGAAACCGACGCCGACGCCGCCGTCGCGCTCTCGCTGGTGCTGGTCGCGGTGGCCGTCGCCGTCGTCGGACTTTCCTACCGGCGCCCCCGGGCACTGGCCGCAGAGGCAGGACCAACAGCATGACCTTCACACTCAACGCCGCGCTGCACGCGCGCAACTTCGACGTTTCCCTCAACCTCGGGCCGGCCGAAACCGTCGCCGTGCTGGGGCCCAACGGAGCCGGCAAGTCGACACTGCTGGGGATCATCGCCGGGCTCCTCCGCCCGGACAGCGGGCACGCAATGCTCGGACAGAAAACGCTGTTCAACCTCGACGACGGGAACAGCCACTTCCTGCCGCCGCACACCCGGGGAACAGCGCTGCTCGCACAGGAGCCGCTGCTGTTTCCGCACATGAGCGTGCTGGAGAACGTCGCCTTCGGGCCACGGGCGGCCGGCGCGAACCGGGCCAGTGCGCTGCAGACGGCACGGCACTGGCTGGCCGAAGTGGAGGCCGCGGAGTTCGCTGACCGGCGCCCCGGCCAACTCTCGGGCGGCCAGGCACAGCGCGTCGCCATCGCCCGTGCCCTGGCCACGGACCCCGAACTGCTGCTGCTCGACGAACCCATGACGGCCCTCGACATCCATGCCGCCCCCATGCTGCGAAGGCTCCTCAAGCGGGTCCTCGCAAACCGCCGGGCCATCATCATCACGCACGATGTCCTGGACGCGCTCATGCTCGCCGACCGCGCCATCGTGTTCGAGGGTGGGCGGATCACCGAGGAAGGACCCACCCGCGGCGTCCTGGAGAGACCGCGCAGCAAGTTCGCCGCCGGCTTGGCGGGCATGAACCTCCTCCCCGGAACCATCACAGGCCACGGGCTCACGTCCGACGGCGGACTGGACATCACCGCGCACCCCGAGGACGGTGCCGTGCCCGGCCAGGACGGCGTCGCCGTCTTTTCGCCGACGGCGGTCTCGGTCTTCCTGACCGCTGAACACGGCAGCCCGCGGAACTCGTTCGCCGTCACCATCACGGACCTGGAACCCCACGGCGACCAGATCCGCGTCCACGCCGGTGGGCTGTCCGCGGACATCACCCCGGCAGCCTCGGCAGACCTCGGACTCACGCCCGGGATGACCGTCTACTTCGTCATCAAAGCTACGGCCGTCGCCGTTTATCCGGCGTAGCTCGCAAAGTGCAAGGGACGTACGACGGCGGGACCTCCCGCCGTCGTCGTCTTGCCTCTAGTTCTTGACCACTTCCAGCTCGACGACGGCCCAGGACAGCGCCGGCAGGCTCAGCCGGAGTTCGGAGCCGCTTGCCTTCGCGCCTTCGAGCGGCTTCAGGCCCACGCGGTCCGGGCTGCCCTGCGTGTTGATCGTGAAGCGGTCCCCGCCCTCCGGGATTTCCAGGACCTCGGCCCGGAGCACCTGCCGGGCATCAAAGCCGCGCAGGGCCACCTCAACGTCGGCCGCCTCCTCCAGGCCGCGGTTCGCGAAGAACAGCGCCACCCGGCCCGTTTCCTCGTTCCACGTCGCACTGACATCGACGAGGTCGGTGTCGCCAAAGCGGGCATTCCCGTACTTGTCCGAGTCGACGGACAGGCGCAGGATTTGGCCCTTCGCCAGTTCGGCCATCCGGGCGAACGGGTGGAAGATGGTCTGGCGCCAGGCCGGGCCGTTTTCCTCGCTGAAGATCGGGGCAATCACGTTGACCAGCTGCGCCTGGTTGGCGATCTTGACCCGGTCACCGTGGCGGAGCAGCGAGTTGAGCAGGGTGCCGACGACGACGGCGTCCGTCACGTTGTACTTGTCCTCGATGACCCTGGGGTGCTCGCGCCAGCCCGCCTTGGAGACGTTGTGCGGCTGGTCCTCGGTGTCGAGGCCGCGCTGGTACCAGACGTTCCACTCGTCGAAGGACAGGTTGATGTGCTTCTTGTGCTTGCCCTTCGCGCGGACGGCGTCGGCCGTGGCGATCACCGATTCGATGAAATAGTCGGTGTCGACGGCGCTGGCGAGGAAGCTGCCGACGTCGCCGTCGTGCTCCTGGTAGTAGGCGTGCAGCGAGACGTAATCCACCTCCTCGTAGGCGTGGGTCAGGACGGTCTGCTCCCAGGCGCCAAACGTGGGCATTCCGGAGTTGGAGCTGCCGCAGGCCACCAGCTCGATGTCCGGGTCCACGAACCGCATCGCCTTGGCGGCCTCCTGGGCCAGCCGGCCGTATTCCTCGGCGGTCTTGTGGCCGATCTGCCACGGTCCGTCCATTTCGTTGCCGAGGCACCACAGTTTGATGTTGAACGGGTCCTTGTGCCCGTTCTTGGCGCGCAGGTCGGACAGGTAGGTGCCGCCGGGGTGGTTGGCGTACTCCAC
Source organism: Arthrobacter globiformis (assembly GCF_030817195.1). Lineage (NCBI taxonomy): Bacteria > Bacillati > Actinomycetota > Actinomycetes > Micrococcales > Micrococcaceae > Arthrobacter > Arthrobacter globiformis. The sequence continues at coordinate 4,848,491 of NZ_JAUSYZ010000001.1, forward strand.
GACTTCGCGGGCCGCGTCCACTCCCCTGGTGCCCAGGTTGATGGCTTCCATGATTTCGGTGCCCGCCTGCCGGGACCAGTCCACGAACTCGTGCAGGCCGAAGGCGTTGGTCTCGAGGGTGTGCCAGGCGCCGTCGAGCCGGCGGGGGCGGTTTTCCCGGGGGCCGATGCCGTCTTCCCAGTTGTAGCCGGAGACGAAGTTGCCGCCGGGGTAGCGGATGACGGTGGCGCCGAGCTCCTTGACCAGCTTGAGCACGTCCTGCCGGAAGCCGTTGTCGTCGGCCTCCGGGTGGCCGGGCTCGTAGATGCCGGTGTACACGCAGCGGCCCATGTGCTCAACGAAGGAGCCGAAGAGGCGGCGGGGTACTTCCCCGATGGTGAAATCGCGGTCGAGGGTGATCCTTGCGCGGGACATGTGGGGTATCTCCTTGGTTGTGGAACAGGTTCGTTGATAGGCAGTGGAAAGCGAAGGTGCTTAGGTCAGGTACCGGCGAGTCCCGTCGTCGCAACGCCCTTGATGATCTGGCGCTGGAAGAACAGGAAGACCAGGATGAGCGGCAGCGCCGCGAGCAGCGCGGAGGCCATGTTCTGCGCGTACTGGATGCCGTAGGCGCTCTTGATGGTCTGCAGCCCCACCGGGAGGGTCAGGATGGAGCCGTCGTTGGTGGAGATGAAGGGCCAAAGGAAGTTGTTCCAGGCGCTGATAAACACGAAGATCGCGACGGCGGCCAGGATGGGGCGTGAGAGCGGCAGGATGATCTGGGTGAAGATCCGCATCCGGCTGGCACCGTCCATCACCGCGGCCTCCTCGAGTTCACGCGGGATCTGGTCGAAGAACTTCTTGAGCACGAACACCATGGCGGGGTGGATGACCTGCGGCAGGATGATGGCCCACGACGTGTCGATCATGTGCAGTGCCACCATCTGGTAGAACAGCGGGATGATCAACACCGGCGGCGGAATGATGATGGAGGCGATGATCACCGTCATCAGGACCTTCTTGCCGCGGAAGTCGATGCGGGACAGGGCATAGGCCACCAGCGCGGAGATGGCCAGCGTGATCACGGTGATGGCGGCGGAGGTGTAGAGCGAGTTCCACGTCCACAGCGGGATGTTGCCGTCCTGGAACACCTTGATGAACGCGTCGGCGGTAAAGCCCGACGGCGGGATCCAGCTTACTTTCGGCGCCGCGGCATCCGTCTCGCTCTTGAAGGCGGTAACGGTTGCCCAGGCGAAGGGGACAATCCAGAGGACGGCCAGGATCGCGGCGACCGCCAGGACGGCGGCCCTGCCCACTGTCATCTTCTTCCGGGGCTGGCGGAGTTGTGCGGCGGACGTGCTGCGGGGGGCGGGGCGGGTCAGCGTGTGGGTTGCCATGGTTATGCACTCCTGCGGCGAGTGATGAAGAACTGCATGGCCGAGACGGCCACGATCAGCCCGAAGAAGATGTAGGAGATGGCTGCGGAGTAGCCCAGCCGGTAGCCGGTAAACCCGGTTTCGAAGATGTACTGCACCACCGGCCGGGTGGAGCCGGCGGGGCCGCCGGCGGTCATCTGGTACACCTGGTCGAAGATTTTCAGTGAGGCCAGGATCTGCAGGAGCGCGATCATCACGGTGGTCGGGGTCAGCTGCGGCAGCGTGATGGAGAAGAACTGCCGCCACGCTCCGGCGCCGTCCAGGGATGCGGCCTCGTAGTGCTGGGCGGGAATGTTCTGCATGGCGGCCAGGTACAGCAGGAAGTTGAAGCCCACAGTCCACCAGAGGGTGGCGATGACGATGGACCACATGGCCACGTTCGGGTCATTCAGCCAGGCCACCTTGGGAAGCCCAATTTTCGCGAGGGAGTCGTTGATGAGGCCCAGCTGCGGGTTGTACATCCAGGAGAAGAAGAGGGAGACCACTGTGGAGGCAAGTAGGTACGGGGCAAAGTAGGAGAGCCGCCACAGCCACTGGGCCGGCAGCCCGACGTTGACCAGTGCGGCCATGGCGAGGGCAACGAGTACCAGGGGGACCGTGCTGATCACCGTGAAATAGAGCGTGTTGCCGAGGGAATGCCACATGTCGGCGTCGGCCAGGGCTTCGGCGTAGTTGGCCAGGCCGATCAGGCTGTCATTGGCTCCCGTAAGTGACTTCCCGGTGAGGCTCATGTACAGGCCGTACAGCAGGGGCCAGACGAGGAAGACCAGGAAGAACGCCAGGAACGGGGCGGCAAAGCCCCAGCCGTTGACGTTGTCCCGGGTCCGGCGAGGACTGGAGGTTTCTGAACCGGACGCGCTGTTAGGGAACGGGTTTCTGCGGGGCTGGCCGGGCATGGACTGCGCCGTCTGCTCGGCGCCTTGGGATGTTGCTAAGGAACTCATCGGGGACTCCTTTGTCGCTCAGTGCTTTCGGAAGCTCAGTGGCCTCAGACCGGGTTGGGCCGGGAAAGAAGGGTGTTGGTGCGCCGCACAAAGGCGTCCCAGCCATCGGCTGCCTTGTCGCGGCCGAGGAGTACGTTCTGCACGTTTTCCGCGAAGTACGTCTGCCAGTCCGAACCCGAACCGCTGAACCAGGCCTCGGGATCGTAGGCGATGATGTCCGCGGCGCTGGCGTAGTGGATCTGGGGGGTGAGTTCCCGGTAAGCCTGGGACTGCACAATCGGCTGGTAGGCAGGAATGTGGCCGGCCTCCGCCCAGGACAGCGAGCCCTTGAGCATGTCGCTGACGAACTTGTACACGTCCCGGCGCTTCTCGTCGTCGACGTTCAGCTGCCGGGGCAGCACGAAGGAATGCGAGTCCGCGTAGGACGCCGGCGTCCCGTAGAGCGTGGGGATGGTGGCGGCGTCCACCGGCAGGTCCGCTTTCTTGAAGGTGGGGAGTTCCCACACGCCGCTGAACAGCATCCCTGAACCGCCGCGGGCAAATTCGGCGATGCCCGTCCCGATGTCACCGCTCTTGGCGGCGACGGTGTCATCGAACAGCGAGGCCATGAATGCCAGGGATTCAACGGCGGCATCCCGGTCAGCCTTCATCGGCTGGCCAGGAGTGAGTTCCATGTCCGCCCCGTGCTGCTTGTAGAGCGTGTAGAACAGGCGCCACATCTGCGACCCGCTGCCGAGGTAGCCGAAGGACAGGCCGTGCGCCTGCGTCACCTTCTGCATCTCGCGGGCCATCGCAAGGAAGTCCTGCGGCGAAGTCACTTCCTGCAACTGCCCGTTGGCGGCCAGTACCCCCGCCTTGCCGGCGACGTCGGTGTTGTAGAACATGACGAAGGGGTGGGAGTCCAGCGCGATGGAGAACACGTTGCCGTCGTGCTGGCTCTTGTCCCAGATCCGCGGGGCGAAGCTCTCCGCCGTCACGCCGTGTTCTGCCAGCAGGGACATGTCCCACGGATCGATGAGTCCGCCCGGCGCATACCCGGGGACGCGGCTGGCGTGCATGATGGCAAGCTCCGGGGGTCGGCCGCCGGCTGACGCCATGGCCAGCTTGGTGTAGTACGGCGGGCCCCACGCGAGGACGGTCGGATGGACCTTGAAGCCGGGGTTGGCCCCGTTCGCCGCGCGGATCATGGCCTGCATCTTGATGCCGTCACCGCCGGACAGCAGATGCCAGAACGCAATGTCCCGGACGGCGGCCGCCGAGGCGGTTCCGCCGCAGCCTGTGAGGCCGGCCGCGGCAAAGACACTGCCCAGGGCCGCGGTTCCTGCCAGCAACTGCCGCCGCGACACCTGTTTGCCGGACAACTGTTTCCCGGCGAAAAAATCAAACTGCTTCACCCGTCACTCCTTTGGATGGGTCCGCTGAAAGTAATCCTTGTGGCACCGCGCCAGCCTTTCCGGCCCCTTGCATCCCGGATCCGGTAAGACTTGGCGTGTGACGCAGACCTCACATTACATCGTTGTAAAACGGGGCACAAGGAAAAATTGTTAGCGCCAACAATCTGATGTGACGGTCTCGCTTACCTGCGCGTGCTGTCCCGCTCAATGATCCTGTAATCGACGGTGACCACGCGCTGCCCGCCGGCCCGGTCGGTCATTCGCTCGGTGAGCAGGCGCAGGGCCTCAATGGCCACGCGGCGCTTGTCGAAGGACACGGTGGTGAGCGACGGCACGGCATATTGCCCGTCGGCGATGTCGTCAAAGCCCGCCACCGCCACGTCGTCCGGAACCTTGATTCCGCGCTTCCACAGCACGCTGAGCGCGCCGATGGCCATGGAGTCGGTGAAGCAGAACAGCGCGTCCGGGAGCGGGTGTGAATCGAGGTAGGAAGCAAGCGCACCCGCCGCCGTCTGGGGCGTCCACTTTTCACAGGGGATCAGCAGCGAGCCGTCCCGGCCAATGCCGAGTTCCTCAAGCGCGGCCTGGTAGCCGCGGGTGCGCAGAACCGCTGCTGCGGAGTGCCGGCCTTCGGCAGTCCCCAGCACGGCAATGCGGTGCCGGCCAGTCCGGGCCAGCGCGAGGGTCATGTCGCGGGCGGCGGCAACACTGTCCACCCACACCCGGTCGGCCAGCTGCTGGGATACTTCCCCCAGCAGGACCACCGGAGGCAGGGAGACACCAACCTTGACGGCGCTCTCGTCCAGCACCACAGGGTTGAGGATCAGGCCGTCGATCAGGTTGGACCGCGCCCGGGACATCAGTTCGTATTCGCGGCGGGGATCGGACCCGGTTTCCTCGATCTGGACGCTCCAGCCCTGTTCGTGGGCGACCTCCACGACGTGGTGCGCGATCTCGGCGGAGTACGGCGTGGCCAGGTCCGGCAGCGCCAGGGCAATGACGCCGGACCTGCCGTTGCGCAGGCCCCGGGCGGAGAGGTTGGGCACATAGTCGAGTTCGAGGATGGCCTGCTCGACCTTGAGCCGGGTGGTTCCGCTGACCGGCACCACACCGTTCATCACGTTCGAGACAGTCTTGGGCGAAACCCCGGCACGGCGCGCGACGTCCTTGACCGTTGCGCGCACTGCTCCCCTTTCAAAGACGGATGTGAACGATGTTACAGCCCGCTACCCGGCCTGGCTGGCACCGGCAGCCAGCCCGGCCTTCCGGCGTCGGCCATTCAACAGAATCCAAAAAGCGCCGCCGACGACGACCGCCGCCAGCCCGCCGGCCACGGCGGGCAGGGCGTTCCAGGAACCGGCGGACGGTTGTGCGCCGGCGGCTGGTTGCGTCGCCGCCTCCGGCGCCGGGGTTGCGGCCGGCGCTGCCGCCGTCGGCACCCCGGACGCAAGCGGCGTTGCCGCCAGTGCATCCTTGGAGTACCGGACCACCGACCCCCGTCCGGGGCCGGATCCGGGGCTGCTCACGATGACCGAACCGTCCGGGGCCACCGCCAGGTGACCGGGGCCGCCGTCGGTGGGGATGGAGCCTGCCACTTCCTTCGCGTGGGAACGAATCACGGACAGCTTCTCCGTCAGCAGGCTCGTCACGTACAGGGAGCCGTCCAGTGCGATGGCTACGTCCTGCGGCCCTCCCCCGATGTAGATCCGCTCAGCCACGGTGTCGGCGCCGGGTTTGATCACGGCGATGTCGTTGGACTTGATGTTGGCTACATAGACGGTTCCGTCTGGTCCCGCAGCGATCCCGTGCGGTTCCTGTGACGTACCGGTGTTGGAGATCAGCTCGATGGTTTTTGAGACGGTGTCCACCCCTGCCGGGATCACGGAGACCGTCCCTGCGACCTGGTTGGTCACGAACGCGGTTCCGTCCTTCGCCACCGCTATTTCCGCCGGGCCTGCCCCTACTTCGATAGTCCGGTCCACCGCCGTCGCCTGCGGCGCAATGACTGAAACGGTGTTTCCCGTGGAGTTGGCGACGTACACCGTTCCGTCCGGTCCGACGGCGAGCGGATGGAACCCGGCGGACACCGGAATGGTCCGTGCCATGTCGGCATCTCCGGCCGGAATAACGCCGACGGCGCTCTGGTCCCCGTCCGCCGTGGCCGCATACAGGGTACCGTCCGGGCCGAGCGCGAGCCCTGTGGTGACGTGTCCTCCGGTGCTGATGGTGCGGGACGGCTTGGTGGCACCGGGGGGAACCACGAAGATGCCGCCGCCCTGGCCGTAATTGCCGAGGTAGGCCGTGCCGTCTGCCGCAATGGCCATCCGTACGGGTGTGCCGGAGACGGAGATTGCGGCTTCGTCAGGTGCCGCCACCGCCGGGGCGGAACCCAGGGACAAAATTGCTCCGAAAACGGCAGTGAACGTGGCCCAGCGGTACTTCATCAAATTTCCCCCAACAGATTCCTTAATAATGCTTCGGCGTGACCCAAGGAAGCCTACTAGCTGCCGCACAGCGACCATTGACCGGCGCCTCCGTAGTCCGAATAGTGGGGGCATGGCAACAGCGATTTCCGATGCAGAGTTCTCTTCCGCCGACGGCGTCGCGGAGTGGCGGGTGCTGTTCTGGGGTGCGAAAACACTTTATGAGACAGGCGACTTTGCTACTGGGGCGAAGTTTGTTGCCGCGATCGCAGAGGCCGCCGAAGCCATGGGCCACGCCCCGCTCGTGGACCTCAGGCCGGACACGGTGACAGTCCAGGTCATCACACCGGGTGTGGGCCTGAGCGACCGCGACCTCGAGCTTGCCCGCAGCATCTCCGGCATTGCCGCCCGACTGCGGCTGAAGTCGGATCCCTCGGCCGTGCAGCACGTGCAGCTCGCATTCGACACCGCGGACCGGCCGGCCGTGATGGAGTTCTGGCGGGCGGCGCTGGGCTACGTCGCCGTCGGGGACGAGGACCTCATCGAACCCAACCTCATAGGCCCACCCGCGTGGTTCCAGGACAAGGAGTTCGTTCCGCCGCGCAACCGCATTCACATGGACGTCTCGGTCCCGCACGACCAGGCGCAGGCGCGCATTGATGCGATCGTGGCCGCCGGCGGCCGTGTCCTGGGCGACCGTTACGCGCCTGCGTGGGTGTCCCTCATCGACCCCGAAGGGAATGTGGTGGACATTTGCACCTGGCAGGGGCGCAACTGACGCTCCGCCAGCAGTGCATCCTCTTCCTATGCGTCCAGGAAACGCAGCAGCTGCGGCAGAGTTGCAAGCATGGGACGCAGGTCGCCGTCGCTGGGGGCGAGTTCGCCGAGGTAGTCGCCGTGGCCGCCGGGCACAATCAGCAGGCGGGCACCGGGGATGGCGCGGGACATCCGCACGGCGTGCTCGGGACTCATCACGTCCTGGTCGGCGCAGAGCACCAGGGTTGGCGCGGTGATCCTGCCAAGCTCCTGCTCGGACCAGCCCTCGAAGCCGACGATGCGCTGCCGGTCCAGCTCGAACAGCCGCTCAAGGTGCCCGGGTTCGGGATTGAGGCTGCGGTCCGCGTCCATGTAGGCAGCCGGCATGTTGTCCAGGGTGGCAGTTTTCATGCCCTCCCAGAATTCGTCGGGCACCGCGTCCCGGCTGAAGAACGTGGAGGCTGCGACGAGGCGGCGCACCCTCGCGGGGTGCTGCATGGCCAGGGCGAGGGCGGTGTGGCCGCCGGCGCTGAAACCAAGCACGTCCACCGAGTGTTGTGTCGGTTGTCGGGCGGCCGTGGAGCTCGTAGTACATGCGGAGCTCGCCGTTGGCCGCGTATCCATGGGTGAAAGTCACACGGCATCCTAACGTCGCGTGGTTACGGGTGGGTAGGGGCGCTGCGGCCTGCGGGGGCCAGCAGACGGGCTCGCCGCCTGACCCGAACGCCACCGATCAGTCGCCCACGGCGTCACGGCCGCGCCGCACGATGAGCGGGTCGGGTTCGTAGACCACGGAGGTGTCCTTGCCCTCGTAGTCGAACTGGTTCAGGAAGAAGCGCATCGCGTTGACCCGCCCGCGTTTCTTGTCGTTGGACTTGATGGTGATCCACGGTGCGTGGTCCGTGTCAGTGCGCAGGAATGTCTGCTCCTTGGCCTCCGTGTAGTCCTCCCACCTGTCCAGGGAGGCCAGGTCCACGGGCGAGAGTTTCCAGCGCCGGACCGGGTCGATCTGGCGGATCGCGAAGCGCGTGCGCTGCTCGCGGCGGGTCACGGAAAACCAGAACTTATTGAGGTGGATCCCGGAGTCCACAAGCATCTTCTCAAACTCCGGGACCTGCCCCATGAAGATGCGGTACTCCTCGTCCGTGCAGAACCCCATGACACGTTCCACGTTGGCGCGGTTGTACCAGGAGCGGTCGAACATCACGATCTCGCCCGCCGTCGGAAGGTGCTGGATGTAGCGCTGGAAGTACCACTGCCCCAGTTCCCGGTCGGAAGGCTTGCCCAGCGCCACCGTCCTTGCGGTGCGGGGATCCAGGTGTTCGGTGAAGCGTTTGATGGTTCCGCCCTTGCCGGCTGCGTCCCTGCCCTCAAACACAATCACGTTCTTGAGGCCGTGATCCTGGCCCCAGTACTGGAACTTCAGCAGCTCAATCTGCAGCAGGTATTTCTCCATCTCGTATTCCTGCCGCGACATCCGCAGCGCGTAGGGGTAGTCCTCCCGCCACGTCTCCACCGCCGAACCACCGGGGTCGATGAGCTCCGGGTCTTCGCCCTGGCTGCCGCTGACCGTGTAACCCGATTCCACGAGGTCATCGATGGCCTGGCGCAGGTTTTCCCGGACCCACCAGTCTTCTCCAGCCACCCACGGATTGTTGGACTCTGCCATCCGGATCTCCCCTCCTGTCTGCCGCTTTCGTTGTAACCCTGGCGGCCATTCCCCCGCAAGGCTGGCGCCAGCCCTCCCGTCCCGGGTTAGGGCGCAGGGACGACAATCACCGGGCGGCGCTGGATGCGCATGAGCCGGGCAGACACGGACTGTTCCAGCAGCCTGCTGAGGGTGGCCAGGGCGCCGTGGCGTGGACCTCCGACGACGATGGCCGAGGCACCGGTGCTGTCGGCCAGCCGTGCAAGCGCCTCCGGAACGGACCCGTTCAGCACGCGGAGGGACCATGTGTCTCCGGGGATGCCCAGGACCGCTTGCAGCGCTGAACGCACATCCGCTGCCGGGAACAACGATTCGGGGTTGGGTTGGGGGTCAATGTAACCTGCCGTCCGGGTGCCTGCGGCGTCGAATTCGGCCAAGTACCCGGACGGGTCCACGAACGCGCAGACGAGGTGCACGCCCAGTCCGTCCGCGAGCTCGGTTGCGCGCACGATCAGCCGCCGCGGCGGGGCCCATGGCACCCCCGACGATCAGGGGTCCGTGTGTCCACACGGACCCCTGATCCCGGTCGAAGGGAAGATCATCCATCGGCTGGCAGGGTCCTCGTCACCGAATAAGTCCTCGTCACGAATAGGGACGACGGCGCAGCGCCAGGCAGCTCGAAGCGACTGCGCAGCTACGAGGCGGCTGGGTCCAGGTGCGCGCCCTTGATCTCGGGAGGCGTCGCGCCCTGGATGACCCAGCGGTTGCCGTCCGGGTCGCTGAGGAAGGCGAACTTCACCCCGCCCATGTCCTGGACGTCGCTGATGCCGGCGCCGCGCTCCTGCAGTTCGGCGCGGACGGCGTCGATGTCGAGCACGACGAGCTGCAGCCCTTCGAGGCTTCCCGGTGGCATGCTGGTCATTCCCGTGCCGATGACGATGGAGGCAGCGGAACCGGGCGGCGTCAGCTGCACGACCCTCATACCGGGGATGTGTTCCACGTCGTGGTCCAGGACAAAGCCCAGCTTCTCCACGTAGAACGACTTAGACCTGTCCACGTCGGCGACGGGTACTTGCACAACTTCAAGGCGCATCTCCATGCGCCCCACCCTACGGCAACCATGACCGGGCTCAGCTGGAGGATGGGCGAGCCGGCGGCTTCGACTCGGAGCGGCGCCTGGCAACCTTGAGCCCACGCTTCCGGGCCAGAACACCCCGCTTTGGGACGTGGTTCTCATGGCTCTGGCGCTCCTTCATGCGCAGCGCCTTCGTCTGCTGCCTCAAAGCACGCCGTTCATCCCTATTGATCCTTGAGAGCAACAGCACCGGAACAGCGAGCCACAGCAGCGCCACCACGAACACCAAGACAATTGACACCAGCGGCTCCATGCAACAAGTCTATTGGGCTTCGGAAGAAATAGTAAGTACGCTTATTACTTGCTGCTTCGGGAAGGCTTAACGCGCCAGGACCTGCCGGATCCCGAACTCCCCCACCGAGAACATCCGCGGATTGTCGTCGGAGTTGCTGAGCATGGCAGTGGACAGGACGAGGGCCCAGCCACGGGCGCGCATCCAGGTGTCCCGGTCCACCGAGGTGGCAAAGGCGCCGATGAAGCGCTGGCGGGCGCCGGCGTCGAACATCAACCATCCCGCCGCAAGATCGACGGCGGGATCCCCGGCCCCCACGTCGCCGAAATCGATCACACCGGCCATGGATCCGTCGGCCGCCAGCAGAATGTTGGCCGGATGCAGGTCCCCGTGGAGCATCATCGCCGGACCGTCCCATACGGGAACCGCGCAGGCCTGCGCCCATACCGCCCTCAGCCCCGCCGACTGCGGGTAGCGCTCCCGGTCCCCGAGCCTTTCCCGCACCACCGCGTCTCGGTCAACCAGCGGCACTCCCCGGACAGGATTCACCGGAACCCCGGGGGCGGCGGGCACATGCAGCGACTTGAGAAAGGCGGCCAGGCCATCAACGGCCGGCGCACGGTCGGCCGGTCCGGCGTCGACTGCCTCTGCACCGGGAACCCACCGGACGATGCTCCACGGCCAGGGAAAGTCCGACGTCGGCCGGCCGGCATGGACGGGCACGGGAACCGCGACCGGGGACCGGCTGGCGATGCCGGGAAGATACTGCTGCTCGTGCAGGATCAGCGGCACGGCCTCGTCCCGGCGGGGCAGCCGGACCGCGAGATCATCACCAAGCCGGAAGGTCGCGTTGTCCCAGCCATTCGCTACCCGCACCAGGGAACGGCCGGCAAGGTCGGGCCGCTGGTCCCGGATGAGGGCATGGACGACGGCGGCGCTCACCTCGATGGTGGCCTGCGGCATCCGTGCCATCCAGTCTCCCGCCTTTCCTGCGCTAGTAGACACTGCCCTCCAGCAGTTCAGCGAGCCGGGCTGCAGCGCGGCGCAGTTCTGGCACCCCCGCCTTCAGCCCCTCTTCGGTGGCGGCGTCAACGGGGCTCGTCAGGGCAATGGATTCGCTGGGCAGGCCCGCCCTGTTGATGGCGACCGCCACTGAGAGGACTCCGGTGGCGCGCTCGTCGGACGAGTAGGCGTAGTCCGTCCCGGGCTCGGGCAGGCGGGCCTTGAGTTCGGCCAGGCTGAAGGTGGGACTTTCGTGTCCGGCCGCCACAGCCGCCTGCACCACTTTCTGGAGATCTTCGTCCGACGCGCCGGCCAGCAGGACCTTGCCGGCAGCACCGACCGTCAGCGGAAGCCGCTTACCCAGGGGCATGTCGTACCGGAGCGGGGCGTTGCCGTCGACGCGGACCACCAGGATGCGCTCGATACCCAGGCGGGTGTAGAGGGACGCGGTCATTCCGGTCTGCGCCGCCACCTGCTGCAGCACGGGACGGGACGCCGTCACCAGGGGGTCGTTCTCGATGTAGCTGCGCGCCGCGGGCAGCACGGCCGGCCCAATCCGGTAGGTCTTGTCCGTTTGGCTGACCATGCCGAAATCCTGCAGCACGCGCAGGATGCGCAGCGTGGTGGGCAGGCTCATGCCGCAGTTCCGCGCCAGATCGCTGAGCCGCTGGGGGCGGTCCGCCCGCTGCAGTTCCGCGAACACCTCCAACGCCCGTGACAGCGAGCGCATGTTGGAGGGCTTGCCGCCGTCGTCCGCTGCAGTGCCGGACTGCGCATTGGTGACCGTCATTCTTTCATTCTATGTAAGTTCTGGTCCCCACCTACCCGCTTGACAGCACCTGTGGGCCGTGTCACTATTTCTTCTGACGTAAGACACTTTCATTCTATGAAAGCAATCGGAAGGCATTTTGATGACAACGGAGTCGACCATGACCCAGTCCCCCGCCCGGGCGAGGCCAGCGCGCAGCGTCCTGGCCGGAGTCGCCGCCTTCGGGGCGCTGGGCGCCTACGTACTTGTCAGCTCAGTGGGCCTCGGCCTCTGGACCTCGCTGGGTCCCGGCCCCGGGCTGTTCCCGTTCGCAATGGGCGCGGTGCTCGCCTCGATGTCAGTCCTGTGGCTGCTTCAGGAGCTCAGGCGCCCCAGCGCGGCAGGTGAAAAGGCCGACGGCGGACTGGTGCTCGCCGTCGTCGTCAGCCTTGTGCTGCTGGCAGCGTTGCTGGACCTGCTCGGCTTCCAGCTGAGCATGTTCCTCTTCCTGATGTACCACCTGAAGATCCGGGGGAAGCGGGGCTGGCTGTCCGCCCTGCTCACCGCCCTGGCCGGAAGCGTCGGAGCTTTCTACGCCTTCAACTACGGACTGAACGTGGCCCTGCCTGTCTCATCTATTCCCGTCCTGAACCTGATCGGACTCTAGACATGGACACCCTCAATGAACTGCTGAACGGCTTCGCGGCCGCCCTGACCTGGCAGAACCTCATCTTCGCGTTCCTGGGCTGCCTCCTGGGCACCGTGATCGGCGTTCTGCCGGGCATCGGCCCGGTGGCCGGCGTCGCCCTGCTCATCCCGCTCACGCTGAACATGGACCCCACCGGCTCAATCATCATGCTGTGCGCCATCTTCTACGGCACGGCCTACGGGGGAACCATCACCAGCGTGCTGCTGAACACCCCTGGTGAGGCGGCGTCGGCCATCACCACCATTGACGGCCATGCGATGACATTGATGGGCAAGGCCGGAGCGGCCCTCACCATCGCCGCCATCGGCTCCTTCGTCGGCGGCACCATTGCCACCCTCGGACTCGTCGCCGCCGCCAAACCGCTGGGCGAGCTCGGCCTGCTCGTCGGTCCCCCGGAGTTCTTCGCCCTCATGGTCGTCGGCATCTCCCTGCTCGTGGCGCTGGCCGGCAAATCCATGGTCAAGGCCCTGATCTCCGGAGCCCTGGGCCTGCTGATCTCCATGGTCGGCATCGACCCCGTCGCCGGCGCACCCCGCTTCACGTTCGGCATGGACCGGCTCCTGGACGGAGTGAGCTTCGTGGCCGTCATCGTCGGTGTCTTCGGCCTGTCCGAGATCCTCTCCTACCGCAAGGGCGAGTCGACCGTGGTGCACGCCCCCGGCTTCCGTTCGCTGCTGCCCACCGGCAAGGAATGGCGCCGCAGCGCACCGTCCATGGCCCGCGGAACCGGCATCGGCTTCGGGCTCGGCCTGATCCCCGGCATGACCGGATCGGTCGCATCCCTGCTCTCCTACGGCGCCGAGAAGAAGTTCTCCAAGCACCGGAACGAGCTGGGCAAGGGCGCCGTCGAAGGTGTCGCCGGGCCGGAAACGGCCAACAACGCCCACGCCAACGCCGCGCTCATCCCGCTGTTCACCCTCGGCATCCCTGCTTCCCCGACCATCGCCGTCCTGATGGGGGCCTTCCTTCAGCAGGGTCTGACGCCGGGACCGACGCTGTTCACCGAGCACTCCGAGATTGCCTGGGCCATCATTGCCAGTCTCTTCATCGGCAACCTCCTGCTGGTGCTGCTGAACGTCCCCCTGGTCGGTCTGTGGACCTCGATCCTGCGGGTCCCGGCTCCGATCCTGACCGCGCTGATCCTGCTCTTCATGGTCATTGGCGCCTACACCATCAACTTCAGCGTCTTCGACGTCTTCGTGATGATCGGTTTCGGCCTGCTGGGCCTGGCCCTTCGGCACCTGGAGATCCCACTGGCCCCCATGGTCCTCACCCTGGTCCTGGGTCCGCTGATGGAACGGTCGCTGCGTGAATCACTGGAAATTTCCCAGGGCGACTTCAGCATCTTCCTCAACCGGCCGATCTCCCTGGTCCTGATCATCCTCGGCGTCCTGATCATCTGCAGCCCGCTACTGAAGCTCCGCAAGCCCAAGGCCCTGATGGACGACCCCGAAGCCTAAGCCCGCCCGCACTCCCCTCAATAAACAATCAACCTCTTCGAAGGAGAAGAACTTGTCACGCACCAAAATCACCGCGGCCATCGCTGCTGCTGCCCTGCTCGCCCTCACCGGATGCGGCGCCAACGCCGGCGCAACATCCGCCGCCGGCGACGACTTCCCCAAGAAGGGCAAGTCCATCGACCTCATCGTCGCATTCTCCTCCGGCGGGGCAGTGGACACCGCGGCCCGCCTGGTCCAGCCCGTCCTGGAGAAGGAACTCGGCACCAACGTTGAGGTCATCAACAAGCCCGGCGCCGGCGGCCAGATCGGCTACACCCAACTGACCAGCGCCAAGCCAGACGGCTACACCATCGGCGCCACCGGCTCCCCGTCCGTCGTCGTATCCCCGCTGGACCCCAGCCGCGGCGCAAAATACACGCGCGACAGCTTCCAGCCACTCGGCCGCCAGGTCATTGACCCGGCCGTCATCGCCGTCCAGCCGGACAGTCCGTACAAGACACTGAAGGAACTGCTCGACGCCGCCAAGGCCAACCCCAAGTCCCTCACCGCTAGCACCACCGGCCTGCAGACCGGCGAACACTTCGCGCTGGCCCAGATCCAGGAAACCACCGGCGCCGAATTCGCACCGGTCCACTTCTCCGAAGGGGCCTCCCAGGCCACCACGGCATTCCTCGGCAAGCACGTCGACATCCTGGTGGCCAACGTCAGCGACGTCACCGACCTGACCAAGCAGAACAAGGCCCGCGTCCTGGGCATCATGACCGCCGAGCGGTCCCCGTCCCTGCCGGACGTTCCCACGTTCAAGGAAAGCGGTTACGACGTCGAAGCCGGAACCGCCCGCGGTTACTCCGCCCCCGCCGGCCTTCCGGACGCCGTCGCCAAGAAGCTCGAGGCCGCCCTCCAGAAGGCCATCGAGGACCCGGAGGTCGTCAAGAAGATGAACGACCTCGGCCTGCAGACCAGCTACCTCTCCGGCAAGGACTACCAGACGTTCTGGGCAGCACAGGAAGCGGACTTCAAGAAGGTCCTGCCCCTGGTCCAGAAGAAGGACTAGTTCAAAAGAAGGACTAGTTCAGAAGACGGACTAACCCTCCCACATCCGGCTCAGAGACCGCCCGCCCCAGTTCAAACCGACACCACCAGGGAAGACACCGCCATGACCACCCCCGCCCTTCAGGACACCTCCTTCACCCGACCGGACCAGGAACTAATCAACCGTCTGGCCAAGCTGCCCGCTGCCAACATCGGAGACGCGGTGGACCGGCTCGGTGTGGCAGATTCCGCGATTCAGGCGGTCTGGCCGGGCGCGAAAATCGCCGGTCCCGCTTTCACCGTTTGGACCCGCCCCGGGGACAACCAGGGCATCCACGAAGCGCTGAAGCTGGCGCAGCCGGGGGACGTCATCGTTGTGGCGGGTGGCGGCGACGAGTCCCGTGCCCTCCTCGGTGAGCTGATTGGCGAGCGCGCCATCAACCTCGGCATCGCCGGCTTCGCCCTTGACGGTGCGGCACGCGATGCCGAGGCCCTCGGTGAGATCGGCATGCCGGTCTTCGCCCGGGCGGTCACCCCGGCGGGTCCGTACAAGAACGGGCCGCACCGGCTCGGCGGTCCCATCGCCTTTGGCGGCGTCCCCGTCCTGCCCGGCGACATCATCATCGGTGACTCCGACGGCGTCGTGGTCATCCCCAGCGAGCAGGCCTCAGCCGTGGCGGAAGCCGCCGAGGCTGTATTCGCCGACGAAACCAACCGGCGGGCATCCATCATCGCCTCCCGCGGCGAGTAAGTAAGGAACAGTTTCATGACCAAGTGCACCATCATCGGCCTGGGCGAAGCAGGTGCGGCCTACGCCTCCGCGCTGGCAGCAGCAGGCCACCAGGTCACCGGCTTTGACCCCGTGGCCCCGAACACCCCGGCCGGAATAACGCGGGCAGCCACCGCCGCCGAAGCCTGCCGGGGCGCGGACATCGTCCTGGTGCTCACCGGCGCCGCAGCTGCCCGCAGCGTGGCCAAGGACTGCCTGCCAGTGCTCCCGGCCGGCAGCACCTACGCGGACTTCACGTCGTCGTCCCCGGCGGTGATGGAGGAACTCGGCCAGCAGGCCGGCCAGGTTCAGTTCGCCGACGTCGCGATCCTTGGGCCCGTCGCCGCCCTCGGCGCCAAAACCCCGCTCATGGTCAGCGGTCCCGGATCCGCCGCGGTGGTGCAGCTGCTGGCGCCGCTGGGTGTCGACGTCGAAACCGCCGACGGCGGTCCGGGGGCGGCCATGTCCCATAAGCTGCTGCGCAGCGTCCTCATGAAGGGCCTGGCTTCGGTGGTTGTCGAAGCGGTCACCGCCGGCCGGGCAGCCGGGCTTGAAAGCTGGATCCGCGAGCAGATCGCCCGGCAGCTCGCCGGCGACGGCCAGGCCGTCATCGACAGGTTCCTCACCGGAACGTCAAAGCACGCCGTGCGCAGGTCGCGGGAAATGCAGGACACCGCTGACTACCTTGCCGAGCTCGGCGTCCCCGCGGAAATGACGGAAGCCTCAGCGGCCGCCCTGGCGCGGATCGCGGCAGCACCAGCACCGGAGGCGGCCCTGCGCTGACCGCGCATGAGGCAGAATCAATGAACAGGGAATCAACGATGAACCCGGAAGCAACCGAACACCCCGAAGGAGCAGCCCGATGATCGGCATCTGGGCACTGGGAGCCTACCTGGCGGTCATCCTGCTCTGGACAACTGTCATCAAACGCAGCGTCGGCGAAGCGATGCTCCTCGGGTTCCTCGTTGTCCTTCCATTCACCGGGGCCGCCGGCCAGGTCGGCTGGAACGCCTTTTACGACGCCATTACCGATGAGATCGTCTATGCCACCATGGCGTTCGTCTTCATGGGTTACCTGCTGGAGCGGACCGGCGTACTGGACCGGCTGATCGACCTGCTGAATTCCCTGATCGGCGGGGTCAAAGGCGGCCCGGCCTGGGTCTCCACGGTCGCGTCGGCAGGCCTGGGCGGCGTGGTCCACAACCAGGCCGCGATCGCCGCGACCGTGGGATCGGTGACCATCCCGTGGATGGAAAGGTCCCGCCTCGACAAGCCGTCCGCGGCAACGCTCGTGGCAGGCAACGCAGGCATGGGCATCACCTTCCCGTTCAGCGCCTCGATGTTCGTCCTCGTGGGATCCTCCACCGTCGGCCCGCTGCTAAAGGTCAATGACCTCGTCCTTCCCCTGCTGCTCGGCGGGCTCTGGTGCTTCCTGCACCGCCTGATTGTCACCTACGTGCTGATCCGCAGGAGCGACATGGCGCCCCTCGATGCGGCGCACCGGACACCCGTCCGCCGGGCCTTCGCCCAGGGCTGGGCCACCATGATCCTGTTCGTCGTGGTGGCCGTCCCGCTGATCCTCACCTCCGGCGCCATCGCCGCGGCCCTTTCCGACTGGACGGGCTCGGACGTGGCCAAGTCCGTCAGCGTCATCGTCTGGATCCCCGTGGTCCTGATCATCACGGGCCTCATCCTGGGACGGAAGCGGCTGCCGCGGGGCCGGAAGGCCTACTGGGACTTCCTGCAGCAGTCCGCGCCGCGCTTCGGCGTCGTCGGCGTCACCGTGGTCTTCGCGTTTGCCGGCGCCAACGCCCTGGCCGCCACCGGCCTGCCGAAGCAGATGACGGCACTGCTGACCCAGTTCAACCTGCCGCTGTGGCTGTTGGCCATCCTGATCGGACTGATTGTCATCGCCGTGGCTGCGCCCCTGTCCGCGACGGCGACCATGGCCGCCGTCGGAACCGTGGGTGTTGCCACGCTGGTGGCGGCCGGCGTTCCGGCAACCACCGCGGCAGTCGCGGTGCTGGTCTTTTCCTCCTGTGAAGCGGCTGTCCCGCCCGGCGGCGCTCCGCTTTACGTCGCGTGCGGCATCGCCGACGTAGACCCGTACAAAACGTTTGCCCGCCTGTTCGTCCTCTACGCCCTGCCGCTGCTGGCCATCGGCGTGCTGATCGCCGTCGGCGTCCTGCCGATCTAAGGAAGCGTGGAAATGCAGAAGTTACGTAACACCATCAACACCATCTTCGTGATCAGCCTCGCGGTACTCCTCATCGCCGGAATAGTTTTCGTGGCCGGGCAGGCCCTCGCCCTGATCACCGGGCAGGGTGACTGGCTGGCGGTCCTCAACGAGGCCGTCAAGGGCCCGGCGTGCATCAGCGCGTCCGTCTGTGCCATCGCCGGATTCCTGCTCAGCTACAAGGCCCCCGCGCAACAGAACAACCCGCAGCAGGAAGCCCGCACACCATGACGTCCACGGAATCCGGCACAACCTACCCCTCCTACGAGGCACTCCTGGAACGGGAAGGGCAGCTTTCGGGCACCTCCTGGGGCCTGTTTCCCGACGCCGGGCGCGGCACCCCGTCCTTCATCCAGCCCGGTTCCGTCCGGGATGCCGCCAACTGCGTCAGGACCGGCACCGTTTTCGGCCTCGACTACCCCGCCGACGCCTTCGACCCCGGGATGTCCCTGAAGCGGCGGGCTCCCCGGCACACGATCTACTCGGCACACCCCGCCCACCGCGACGACTTCCTCGACGGGTACTACCTGCAGGGCTCCAGCCAGATCGACGGCCTCCGGCACCGCAGGGCGGACGACGTCGGCTTCTACAACGCCACGCCCGACGACGACATCCGGGAAGGAACAGCGGCCCTCGGCATCCAGGTATGGGCGGAGCAGCCCATCGTCGGCCGGGGCGTACTGGTGGACGTCGACGGATATTGCCGGGACCAGGGCAGGCCCATCGACCATGCGGCCGGGCAGCCTCTTGGCCTGAACCTGATCCGGGCCGCAGCCGAGGCCCAGTCCCTGGCTCTCCGGACCGGGGACATCCTCATGATTCACACAGGGTGGTGCGAGTGGTTCCTCGCGCTCCCCGCCGGGGAAAAGGAGAGCCAGCGCGACAGCCGCCGGGCCAGCGGCATCGAACAATCGGCCGAGTTCGTCGCCTGGGCCTGGGACACCCGGCTCGCCGTCATCGGAGCGGACAACTTCGCCGTCGAATGCCTGCCGCCCGTCCCGTCGAGCCCCTTCCGGGCCACGGCACCCAACGACCACGGCATGATGCACCAGCAGTTCCTCGCCAAGCTCGGCCTACCGCTGGGCGAACTCTGGCAGCTCGGACCGCTCAGCCGGCACATGAAAGCCACCGGCAGCTGGGACGCGCTCGTCACCATCAAACCGCTGAACATTACGGGAGCCACCGGTTCCCCGGCCAACGCGACGGCGGTAACCTAACGCACTTTTGCGCGCCTGTGGCGGTACCAGAGGGACATCCACAGGAATTCGGCTGCCGCATCCAGCAGGTACATCTTGCTGAGGGTGCCGTTCCCGACGTAGATCAGATCGGCGGCAGCAAGCGTTGCTGCTGTGCCAATGCCGAGCTGCCTGGCGTGCCCGGCGCCCTCGGGGCTGCTGCCGGCCCGAAGCTGGGCCAGTCCGTTGGTCAGGAGAAGACCGCCTACCGTCCGGACCAGCCATTTGTCGGTCTTCGGCCCGAAGACAGCCTCAAAGCTGGGCATATGAACAAGCGGCCAAAGGCCGTTCACCACCAGAAACGCCCCCTGCAGGCGTCCAATCGCAACAGCAGACATCGAAGCTCCTTCGAATGATCAGGCCGGCAAGTCCTTAATCCTGCCGGGTATCCCGTACCTTGACCGGGCGCTGGACTAACACCTGCGGCGCCGCCAAGACCTGATACCAGCGACGGCGATCCCGACGGCAAGGAGCCACGGACCCGCCACGACAACAGGGTCCAGTGCCTGATGGGGCAGGTCCGCGCGTTTCTTGCCGAACCGTGAACGGATGCCGTGGCTGCTGAATTCACTGAGCATCCCGGTTTCGGTGACCGGGTTGTCCGGGCGGAGCGTGGCCAGCGAGCGAAGATGGTGTTCCCAGGCATCCACCCGGTCGGCCGCGAGCAGGATCAGCCAGTGCGCGGCACGCCCTTCGCTGTACTTATAGGCAGCCCTGCGCATCGCACCGGAGACGCCCCGCAGCGGGGTGGACGTGCCGAACACCGGGGTGAGCTGCTCGTGCTCGATAGAGCGTTCCCGCGGCCATTTTTCAGGCTGTCGGTCGGGGAAGTGCCAGTGGGCCCCGGTTTCGAGGCCGGGCTGCTCCCGCGGGACGGCGGGACGGTCCTTGGGGTCCAGGTCGGCACCCCATCCTGGGATGCGGGCCCGGAGTTCCTCGCTGGTGGCCTTCGGCTTTGGCCTGTCCGCAGTGTAAGGCACGGTTGCGCTCCTGTTCAGCCGGCAGTGGGTACAACGAGCGGTTTGATGATGTTGTCGAGCTTCGCGGAGAACATGTGGTAACCGTCGGCGATGTGTTCGAGCGGGATCCGGTGCGTCACGATGTCACTCGGTTTCAGATAGCCGTTGCGGATGTGGTCGAAGAGCCGGGGCCACTGGCGTTTGACCGGGCACTGGTTCATCCGGAGGGTCAGACCTTTGTTCACCGCATCGCCAAACTTCACTGCACTGAACATCGGCCCGTATGCCCCCATCACGGAAACCGTGCCGCCCTTGCGGACAGAATCGATTGCCCAGTTCAGCGCCACCGGCGAGCCTCCCTGCAGCTTGAGCTGGGAAGAAGCGACGTGCTGCGTGAGGTTCCCGTCCGCTTCCGCACCCACTGCATCGATCACCACGTCAGCGCCCAGATAATCGGTGATCTTCTTCATGTGCAGGACGATGTCGTCATACTCCGTGAAGTTGTACGTTTCGGCATCCGCGAATGACCGCGCTTTCTCCAGCCGGTACTCAAGGTGGTCGATGACGATGACCCGGCCGGCGCCCATCAGCCAGGAGGACTTCGCCGCGAACAGGCCCACGGGCCCCGCCCCGAACACCGCAACGGTGTCGCCCTCGCCGATGTCACCCAGCTGCGCACCGAAGTAACCGGTAGCCAGGGCATCGGTGCACAGGACTGCATCCTCCTCGTCCATCCAGTCCGGTATGCGTGCCGGGCCCACGTCGGCGAAGGGGACGCGGACAAACTCGGCCTGGCCGCCGTCGTACCCGCCACAGGTGTGGGAATAACCGTAGATGCCGCCCACCGCCGTCGCATTCGGGTTTACGTTGTGGCAGTTCGAATAGAGGCCCCGGGAGCAGAAGTAGCAGGAGCCGCAGAAGATGTTGAACGGCACCATCACCCTGTCCCCGGGCTTCAGATTCTGCACGGAGGACCCCACCTGGTGCACGGTGCCCACGAATTCGTGGCCAAAAGTCATGCCCACGCGGGTGTCGGGCATCATCCCGTGGTACAGATGCAGGTCGGACCCGCAGATGGCCGCCAGGGAAACGCGCACAATGGCGTCATTCGGATGCTCAATCCGGGGAATGTCTTTTTCCTCAACCCGGACCTTGTAGGGTCCGCGGTACACCATCGCCTTCATCACAACCACCTGCAAGCTGGCCAATAAAAGAATCCGAAGGTGCCCAGCGTTCCACTATTGGCCGCCAACGGTCAAGGATTTCAGGCAACACCGGAAGAGGCGCCAAAACCGGATTACCGCACCGAATGCCTCAGCCGGGCGGGGACGGGGCAGCCTCAACTTGTAACGCAGCTCACATTCCCCTATCGTAGTCGGGGGCCACAGCGTGGTGGCCCTTTCTAAATTGGGGAGACAACTTAGTGAATGAGAAGCTGCGGGTGCTGGTCAGCGTTGACCTTGATGGCGCCAAGGCCCAGGTCAAGACGCAGGGTCATGTGACTGTCCAGAGCATTCAGGGCCTGTACGACGTCATGAAGCGCGCGGACTCCCTGGTCCCAGGGCTGGCGCTGGAACTGGACATGACCCTTGCCAGTGTGGAACCCCAGGCGATGGAGGAGCTCCGCGGCTGCGCCCGCTCCCACCACCTTCCGCTGCAGGTCGATCCGCTCCAGCGCGACTACCGGTTCAGCATCCTGGCACCGGCGCTGGTAGCTCTCCCGGTCGCCGCACCTGTGCTGGCAGCCGCCTGATCTCAAATCCCGGCGGCCCAGTCGTCGTCGTAAGCGCGGCCGCGGAAGTGGGCCCGGAGGTACTCCCCCACAACAGCGGCCCCAAGGTCCCCAGTTTCGGGTGCCACCACCCGGCCGTCGATCCGGCGGGCCAGTCGCCCGACGAAGCGTTCAAGTCCCGGGTCATCGCCGAGCCGGAAGAACGTGGCCTGCGTGCCGGCACGCGCCAGCCGGTCCAGCTCCGCGACGGTGACGCGGATCGTCTCCGGATCCGGCGGCCAGCAGAACCACGATTCGCCGTCGGCCAGCAGATGGGCGGTGGGCTCGCCGTCGGTCACCACGAGCAGGACGGGCTGCATCGACGGGTGCTGGCGGAAGAAGCGGCCAGCCAGCAGCAGGCCGTGGTGCAGGTTGGTTCCCTGCTCCCGCAGGGCCGGCAGGGCTGTGAGCTCGCCGATATCCATCGACTGGGCATAGCGGCCGAACGTGACCAGCTGCAGCCGGTCCCCGCGGAACCGAGTTGAGACAAGGTGGTGCAGGGCGAGCGCCGTGCGTTTCATGGGCACCCACCGTCCTTCGGCCGACATGGAAAAGGATACGTCGGCAAGGAGGACGACGGCGGCCTGGGTCCGGGCCTCCGTCTCCGTCACCTCGATGTCGCCGACGGCGAGGTGCAGTCCCCGGCCCGGATCACCGCCGTCGGCCATGGTGCGCCGGATCGCGTTGGTCATGGTGCGGGTGACGTCCCACGGCTCGGCGTCGCCGAACTCCCACTGCCGGCTGGAGCCCGTCTGCTCGCCGGCGGCCCCGGCGACGCGCGTATCCCGCCCGCCCTGCCGGCCGGACAATTGCTTGGCGGTGTCCCGCAGCAGCGATTTCCCGAGCCGCCGCATGGCCTGGGGTGACAGCCTGAGGTCACCGTCGGCCCCGCGCCGCAGGTAGCCGCCGTCCTGCATCGCCCGCTCGATCTCCGCGAGGGTGCGGGCGGTCACCGCGGCGTTCTGCCCGAGCTGGCGGGCCAGGGCATCCAGGTCCAGGTCGTCGAGGGTGGACCCGTTGTAGTGCTGGGAGAGCTGTTCGGACAGTTCGTCGAGCTCGGCGATGTCCTGCAGCACGCCGGTGCCGTCGCCCAAGCCAAGCCCTTCCTGGCCCCCGAAACGCTCGGAGCCGCTCCAGTCCTCGCCGGGGCGCAGCGCGCGCAGGCTGTTGTCGAGCTGATTGAGCTGGGCCATGAGTTCGGCCGAGCCGAACGCCTGGGCGGACAGCCGCATCAGCTCTTCGCGCTGCTCGGGGGACATCGATTGCAGCAGCCGCTGGGCTGCGGCCGCGCGCTTGGCGAGGGCGTCAACCAGTTCCTCGACGGACTGCGGATTCTCCGGGAAGTAGTCACCGTGCTTGGCCATGAACTCCCGGAAATCCGCGTCGGTGTCCTCGCCGCGGCGGTGCTTACCGAGCAGTTCGTTGAGGTCGCGCAGCATCTCGCTCACGGCTTCGCGATCCTCATCCGTGGCGTTCTCGAGCGCCTGCTTCATGCCGGCGAACCGCTGGTCAAGGACTTCACGGCCCAGCAGGTCCTTGATCCTGTCGTAGGCTTCCCGGGCGCTGCTCGACTGCCAGTCGTAGGAGGCCAGTTCGTTGACCGCCGCCGCCGTGGACTGGGGCAGGTTCTGCAGCTGCATCTCCCGGAAGGCGCGCTCGGTGTTGTCCATCATGGCGTCGCGGGCGAGTTGCTTTCGCTCCTCCAGTACCGCCGTGTCGAGCAGCTTCTTGACCTCGTTGAGGGTCCCGTCCAGCCGGTGGCGGCCCAGCAGTTCACTCCGCCGCTGCTGGACGCGCCGGGCCAGGTTGTCGAGCCCTTCGCGGTCCCGGCCGCCGCGCCGCAGGAACTCCTGCAGGGCGTGCCGGGGAGAATACCCTGCCATGACGTCCTCGGCGATCGCGTCAAGCGCCTCTGCCAGATCGACCGGCGGGGCAAGCGGGTCCGGGCCTCCGGCGTACCGGCCGTACCTGGACCGGTTGTGAAGGGTCATGGTGCCTCCTGTACCGAGCAGAAACTGTACCTAGCCGTACACCGTTTCCTCGTCGTCGGACTCCTTGGAGATCCGCCGGGCGAGGTAGAGGCCCTCCAGCGCAAGTTCGACGGCGGCGGCCCGTTGTCCGTCGTTTTTCGCGCCCAGGCGCTCACCGATTTTGTCGTAGAGGCTTGATCCGTTGAGGGACGGAAGGTTCTCGAGGAATTCCCGCGCTGTGACCTGGTCCCCAGTGGTCACCGTGGTGTGGCCGTCGAGGGCGGCCACGAGCGGGCCCATGTCGAGGCCCTGGAAGTGCGCCCGGACGGCTTCGGCCGTGGCCGTGCGCAGCAGGTGGTCCAGGACGCCCTGTTCGCGCCCTTCCTCACCGGATTCAAACTCGATCTTCCCCGTGAGGACCTCCACCGCGGTCTCCAGGTCGATGATGCGCGCCACGGCCTCGTCCTCTCCGCGCACGCTGGCCCTGCGCAGGGCAGCCGCGGCGACGGTTTCGGCACCCGCGATGGCGAACCGTGCGGAAACCCCCGAGGTCTGGTTGATGGCCGGGGACTGCCGCAGCGCCCGGGTGTAGCGGGCCAGGATCTCGAGGATGACGGGCGGGACGTCGGCCACCAGCTTCCCCTCCTGGCGAATGACGGAAACCTCGTCGTCCAGCTCGATCGGGTAGTGAGTGCGGATCTCGGCGCCGAAGCGGTCCTTCAGGGGAGTGATGATCCGGCCGCGGTTGGTGTAGTCCTCCGGGTTGGCGGAGGCGACGACGAGCACGTCAAGCGGCAGCCGTAGCACGTAGCCGCGGATCTGGATGTCGCGTTCCTCCATCACATTGAGCATCGACACCTGGATCCGCTCGGCGAGGTCAGGCAGCTCGTTGATGGCGATGATTCCGCGGTTGGAGCGCGGGACGAGGCCGTAGTGGATGGTTTCAGGATCCCCGAGACGGCGGCCCTCAGCCACCCGCATCGGGTCGACGTCGCCGATGAGATCTGCCACGGAGGTGTCCGGCGTCGCGAGCTTTTCGACATACCGTTCCGAGCGGTGGCGCCAAGCCACCCGCATCCTGTCCCCTTCGGTGGAGGCACGGGCGCGGGACTGCTCCGTGATCGGTTCGTACGGGTGCTCGTTCAGCTCCGATTCCTCGATCACCGGCGACCATTCATCCAGCAGCCCGGCCAGGGTGCGGAGCAGCCGCGTCTTGCCCTGCCCGCGTTCGCCGAGCAGGACGACGTCGTGGCCGGCGATCAGGGCACGCTCGAGCTGCGGCAGGACGGTCCGGCTGAACCCGTACAACCCGGGCCACGGATCGCGCCCGGCGGCGAGCGCGGCGAGCAGGTTGTCGCGGATTTCGTGGCGCAGGTCCTTGTGGACGTGGCCGGCTGCACGCAGTTCGCCAACGGTGAAGATATCGGGACGATCACTCACCCCTCTACCGTAGTCCTCGACTGTGCGGGGAATCGAGCAATTTCCTCCGATTTCTGCGGCGGCGAACGCTACCGCTCCGCGTCTCCCCCTTCCCTCGCAAGCTCGGGCGGGGCCCCTGACGCTACGCTTAGTGCTGATGACTGCAGCAACGCCGACGGCGCCGTCCGCGCCGCCGTCGAAACCGGAGAGCACGCTTCTCCTTTTGGTGCGCCACGGGGAGACGCCCACCACGGGCAAGGTGCTGCCGGGGCGGGCGCCTGGACTACACCTGTCCGAGCGGGGCCGGGCCCAGGCCGAACGGGTCGCAGAACGGCTAGCCGGCCTGCCGGTCGACGCCGTCTATTCCTCGCCGCTGGAGCGAACCTGCGAGACAGCCGAGCCCACCGCAGCCGGCACAGGACTTGAGGTGCGCGAGGAAGCCGGCCTGATCGAATGCGACTTCGGCGAGTGGACCGGCGCTGCACTCACCGAACTGGCCGGCCTGCCGGAGTGGCAGACCGTACAGCACAGCCCGTCCGCCTTTCGTTTCCCGAACGGCGAGAGCTTCACCCAGATGCAGACTCGGATAGTCGGATCCCTTGAGGTACTGCGTGCAGCGCACGCAGGGGGCATCGTGGTGTGCTTCTCCCATGCCGACCCCATCAAGGCGGCCGTCGCCCACGCCTTGGGCACGCCCCTGGACCTTTTCCAGAGAATTGTCATCAGCCCGGGGTCGGTCTCGGCCATCTCCTATTCGGACGGTCAGGCACCCGCCGTGCTCATGGTGAATTCGACGTCGGAACCGCTGAGCGGGCTGCGGGCGTGAAGGTCAGGGTGCCGTGACATGGGCAGAGGGTGACATGGGACCGCCGGTGTCCGGACGGGAGCTGACCCTCCTTGCCGAGGGCCAGGTCGAGCTGCTCGGACGCATCCCGCGCAGCAGCAACGAGACGTTCCTGGTGGAGGTCTCCTCCGGGGACGACTCCTCTTATGCGGTGTACAAGCCGGAGGCCGGAGAACGGCCGCTGTCCGATTTCGAGCCCGGGCTGTACCGGCGGGAACGCGCGGCGTACCTGCTCAGCGAGTCCCTTGGCTGGGGAATCGTGCCGCCGACGGTGATCCGCGAGGAGGCGCCGTTGGGGATCGGTTCGCTGCAGTGGTTCATCGACTGCGATTTCAGCGAGCATTACTTCACCCTGTATGCCGACGTCCCGGAAACGCACCGCGACCTGGCGCGGATCGCCCTGTTCGATTACGTCGCCAACAACACGGACCGCAAAAGCGGGCACGTGCTGCGCGGTGACGACGGGCGGGTGTGGGGCATCGACCACGGGCTGTGCTTCTCGGCCATCTTCAAACTGCGCACCGTGATCTGGGATTTCGCGGGTGACCCTATCCCCGAAGCACTGCTCGACGACATCGCCCCGCTCGCCGATGCCGTGCCCGCCGACGTGGCCGAGCTCCTGGACGGCTCGGAGGTCACGGCCCTGCAGCGGCGGGTGCGGCGCCTGCTGCACGAACCGGTGCTGCCGGTGGACCGCACCGGCATGCGGTACCCGTGGCCCCTGGTGTAGCCGGGCCCTAAGCGCGAACGAACACTTGGGCCCCGGGTATTGGGGCCACAAGTGTCCGTTCGTTGCGCTTAAGGGAAGCGGACGCCGTATCTGTGCCGGTCGGCTGTCAGTACACTTGGACGCATGACCGAGCAGGAACCAGCCCCGGTCGAGGACGCCGAGGCTCCGACTCTGACTGATCCGGACGCCGTCGATACGTCCTTGCGCAGTCCCGAACAGCGGTCCCGCACCTTCGCCGGAATCCTGGTGAATACCGCGCTGGCCAATGTCACCACCAGCTATCTCTGGTTCGCGCTGACGTTCTGGGTGTACCTCGGGACGCGCAATGTGATCGCCACCGGCGTGGTCGGCGGCGCATACATGCTGTTGATCGCCCTTTCCAGCATCAGCTTCGGTACCTTCGTGGACCGCTACCGCAAGCTGGCCGTGATGCGCTTTGCTGCCGGATTCACCCTGGTGATGTTCGTGCTGTCCGGGGTCATGTTCCTCCTGACGCCCGCCGACCGGATCCTGGACCTGGCCCAGCCCTGGTTCTGGATCTTTACGCTGATCATCCTGGTCGGTGTAGTGGTGGAAAACATGCGCAACATCGCACTGTCCACCACGGTCACCATCCTCATCGAGCCGGACCGGAGGGCCAACGCCAACGGGCTCGTGGGAATGGTGCAGGGACTGATGTTCATCGTCACCTCGCTGCTCTCCGGGCTGTCCGTCGGGCTGCTGGGCATGGGGTGGACGATCGTCGTCGCCCTGGTGCTCACCGCCGTGGCGTTCGCGCACCTGCTCACCCTGCGCATGCCAGAGGAAGTGCGCGCGGCCGCCACCGATGCGCAAGGGGGATTCGATCTGCGCGGTTCACTCGCTGCCGTGCTTGCCATCGCCGGACTGTTCGCGCTCATCCTGTTTTCCACGTTCAACAACTTCATCGGCGGCGTCTACATGGCGCTGATGGATCCGTACGGACTGGAGATGTTCTCCGTGGAGATGTGGGGGGCCGTCTTCGCTCTCGGCTCCACCGGGTTCATCGTGGGCGGGGCACTGATCGGCAAATTCGGGCTCGGTGCCAACCCGCTGCGCACCCTGCTCATCGCCGTGGCTGTGATGGGGCTCCTCGGTGCGGTGTTCACGCTGCGGGAGTGGGCCTGGCTGTATGTCGCGGGCATCTGGCTGTACCTCGTCCTGATACCGTTCGTGGAGGCCGCCGAGCAGACGGTCATCCAGCAGGTGGTGCCCCTCCCCCGCCAGGGCCGCGTATTCGGATTCGCCATGGCCTTCGAATCCGCCGCGGCGCCGGTCACCGCATTCCTCATCGCCCCGATTGCCCAGTTCTGGATCATCCCATACGCACGGTCCGCCGAGGGCGCCGCCCAGCTGGCCCCGCTCCTGGGCGAGGGCACCTCCCGCGGCATCGCCCTGGTCTTCCTGGCGGCAGGAATCGTCATGATCGCGGCCGCGTTGGCGGCTTTTCTGACCCCTGTCTACCGCAGGGTTTCGGCCTCATATGCGCGGGCCGCTGCTGACCCCGAAGCGGGATGACCTTCCGGGCCTCCGCGGCGGTCATAAACCGCGAGGCCTAGGTCCGCGGCGTTGATGCAGGGCTACCGGTACCAGCCCACGGCGCGGTCGTAGTTGCACTCCAGCGCGCCCGTACCTGGGTCAGTGCCTCCTCCGGCCGGGAAGTAAATGGCGCCAAAGTTGGCGCCATCCGCTTCGATCCGTCCCCTGGGCCCAGATCTGGGCCGCTTCCAGGTCGGTTTCGGGGATGGATTCGCGCGTGGTGCGGCCCGTCTGGTGATGGATGTCCAACTGGTACTGCCCGGGCTGGGACGTCCCGGGATGATTGCCGGGGTCCTGCTCGTCCCGTCGGCTTATGAGCACCTGGGCGGCAGCATGGAGAGTGGACTGTTTGCTCGGTGCGTTGCCTTGCTGCTGCTGTTTGATTCGGAGGCCCGATGCCGCGCTTTCAACGGTGTCCTCTGGCGTGACGAGGTAGTTTGAGCCGCTGACGTCAGCTTCTGAGCCCCCGACACTTTTCAGATGCTGCTCGAATTGATCGGAGCTGGCTTGGATGGGGTTCATGCACCCTCCTTGAGGGTATTCGCGGCGATTGCCGACAGGTCCCACCCTAGACCTATCTCACCGCTTTCGGGTCGTGTGCAGCCCGTTATCTGCTGCGCGGCCCTACATCAGGTTATGCGCAGCGCGGTGCCCGAGGCGCGTCAACGATGGCCAGCTGGCCGGTTTCGGGGACACCCGGAAACTGCACCTGCGGAGGCTCAACAGCGTCCGCCGGCGACTCCTGCTGGGAGCGCATGCGAAGAAGCGCGACCGCGGAAATGAGGAACCAAGCGACGTTCGTGACCACGGACGGCCATGCTTCGTGGAATGCCCCATTGACAATGAAGGCACACGAACCGAGGAGATTCGCGGTCTGGAATCCCTTGCCGGCCTTGAGCCAACCCATGGACACGGCCAGGTACGCACTGAGAATCGCAACCGCGCCGGCCCAACCGGAGATTTCCCACAGCAGTTCCATGATGTCCTTTCAGGGTTGATGCCCGGCCGCCATTCGCTGGGCGGAGTGAAGATGACGGGCGATATGTTTTGTTTTGGAAGAGGCGTCGTTGCCGGAGCGAACAGGCATCGCTGGAGCGGCGCATGCTCAGCCGTCCGGGCGGGGATCTCCTTCGCTGGACGGTCCGGCCTGTATCCCTTGTCCCTACTTTTACTGCAATTATGGGGACGGGATAGCTTTAGATCAATTGCATTCCACTGAAGACATGGTTTAGAACTACTTAACATGGATATTGATCCGCGCCGGCTGCGAGTTCTTCTTGCGGTTGCCCGTACGGGCGGAGTGCTCGCCGCGGCTGACGAACTGGGGATTACGCCGTCTGCTGTGTCCCAGCAACTCAACAAATTAGAGGACGAGACGGGGCACGCTCTGGTCGTACGCACACCCAAAGGCTCGGTTTTGACGCCCGCGGGCCTGGCCATCGCGGAAGCCGGCGAGGAGATAGAACGCGCACTCAGCGTCGCCCGCGCCCGGATCGAAGGCGGGGCCAAGATCGCGGGGGTCGTGCGGGTGGGCGGATTCACCAGCTTTGTCCGCACGGTGGTGATCCCGCGCCTGCCCGAGTGGCGCATCCAGTACCCGCAATTGCAGATCCGGATGATTGAGGACGACTACCCCGCCTTGATGCGGCTGCTCCGGCAGCGTGCGCTCGACGCCGTCGTGGTCGAGCTCGATTCGACGACGCCCGGTCAGCATTCGCTTTCCGCCGGAATGACCGAGGAGCCCCTCCTGGACGAGCCCTGGAAACTGGTGGTACCCGCGGGTGCCCTGCTCAGCACCGAGAACATCGACCTCGGCCGGCTGCCACTGCCATGGCTCGGCGTCGAGCCCTCAGCCGCCAACGCTTCGGTGCTCGGTCGCCTCCGTGAGTCAACCGGCGCCCAGATGGAGACCGTGCACCAGTACCAGGACACGCTGACCGCCCTCGCACTGATCGCCGCCGGCGAGGGTGTCGCCATTGTGCCCACCTTGGCGCTGACCGGAGTCGTCCAGGACGGCGTCGACGTCCTGGACGTCCCCGGACTCGGAACGCGACGCATCGTTCTGCGGCGGTTCGACCGGCGGCGGTCAGCCAGCATGCCGGTGGACACAGTCGCACGCCTTCTGCGGGAATCGGCTGCGGCGTTCGACACGCGCTCGACAACCTGACCTGTTCTCTATGTGTCCAGAGCTCTCTGGACACATAGGCGGGGTACGGCTATTTCCGGCAACATGCTCCGGGCGTAGGGTGAAAGCACCGCAGCTGGAGCGGCGGGGACGCCAAATAGCGTTTCCATCCGTGAAGAAACGAAGGAGATTCTCATGTTGCTTTGGATAGCCATCATCATCGCAGTTCTCTGGCTTCTCGGCCTGCTCGGCAACATCGGCGGCGGACTAATTCACCTGCTTTTGGTCATAGCCGTGGTGGTCCTGATCTTCCACTTCATCCGCGGTAGGTCCTCCCGCGTGTAAGACGCCACGTCTAAACCTCCGCCGCGGGCGCCGCGAACTGCGCCTCGTACAGCAACGCATATGCACCGCCCGCGGCCAGCAGGGACTCATGCGTGCCCTGCTCCACGATCTGCCCGGCCTCCATCACCAGGATGAGGTCGGCGTCGCGGATCGTCGAGAGGCGGTGCGCGATCACGAAGCTCGTCCGGTCCGACCGCAGCGCACTCATCGCCTTCTGCACCAGCACCTCGGTCCGGGTATCCACCGAACTGGTGGCCTCGTCCAGAATCAGCACCGACGGGCGGGCCAGGAACGCGCGGGCAATGGTCAGCAGCTGCTTCTCGCCGGCGGACACGTTGGAGCCCTCATCCTCGAGCAGCGTGTCGTACCCTTCAGGCAGGGCGCGCACGAACCGGTCCACGTACGTCGCCTGCGCCGCCTCCAGGATTTCCTCCTCCGAAGCCGAGGGCCGGCCGTACGCGATGTTGTCCCGGATGGTCCCGCCGAACAGCCACGTATCCTGCAGCACCATGCCCATCCGCGAGCGCAGCTCGCGCCGGGGAACCGAGGTGACGTCCACGCCGTCGAGCGTTATCCGCCCGGCGTCCAGCTCGTAGAACCGCATCATCAGGTTCACCAGGGTGGTCTTGCCGGCCCCGGTGGGGCCGACGATCGCCACCGTCTGCCCCGGTTCCGCCATCAGGCTGAGGTCCGTGATCAGCGGTTTGTCCGGTGAATAGGAGAACGAGACGTTCTCGAACACCAGGCGGCCCCGGCCGCCAACAGGAGCAGAGCCGGCAGCCTCAGCCGACTGCTCGTCCTCATCCAGCAACGAGAACACCCGTTCCGCCGACGCCACTCCGGACTGCAGCAGGTTGGCCATCGACCCCAGCTGGGCCAGCGGCTGGGTAAACTGCCGCGAGTACTGGATGAACGCCTGCACGTCGCCCAGCTGCATCGCCCCGGACGCCACCTGCAGCCCTCCCACCACCGCGACCCCCACGTACACCAGGTTCCCGATGAACGTCAGCGCCGGCATGATCAGGCCGCTGATGAACTGCGCCCCGAAGCTCGCCTCGAACAGCTCCGCATTCTTCTCCCGGAACCGCTCCTCCACCTCCCGCTGCCGGCCGAACACCTTCACCAGCGCGTGCCCCGTGTACGTCTCCTCGATCTGCCCGTTCAGCTCCCCCGTGTGCTTCCACTGGGCCACGAAGAGCTTCTGCGAGCGCTTGGCGATCAGCGCCGTCGTCACCAGCGTCAGCGGCACCGTTACCAGGGCAATCAGCGCCAGCACCGGCGAGAGCAGGAACATCATCACCAGCACGCCCAGCACCGTCAGCAGCGACGTGACCGCCTGGCTGATCGACTGTTGCAGGCTCTGCGAGATGTTGTCCACGTCGTTCGTCACCCGGCTGAGCAGTTCGCCGCGCTGGATGGAGTCGAAATACCGCAGCGGCAGCCGGTGTACTTTGGCCTCGATCCGCTCGCGCAGCCTGTACACCGTCCGCTGGACCACGCCGTTGAGCACGTACGCCTGGATCCAGCCGAACGCCGACGCCAGCACATACAGCGCCAGCGCCCACAGCAGCACGTTCGCCAGCGCCGCGAAGTCGATTCCCGCCCCCGGCGTCAGCGTCATCGCACCGAGCATGTCCGCCTGCGCATCCTGGCCGGACGCCCGCAGACCGGCGATCACCTGTTCCTTGCTCGCCCCGGCCGGCAGGTTTTTGGACACAACGCCGGCGAAGATCAGGTTGGTGCCCTCGCCCAGCAGCCGCGGCCCGGTCACCGAAAACGCCACACTTACGACGGCGAGCGCCAGTACCAGCACCAGCCATGCCCGCTCGGGACGCAGCTCGCCCAGCAGCCGCCGGGCCGACTGCCCGAAGTTCAGCGCCTTCTCCGCCGGGACATTCATTCCGGCGAACGGTCCGCCGCGTCCCGGTCCGCCGGCGGGCCGGGGAATGCGTACGACGTCGGCCTGCCGGGTTCCGGACGCAGCTCCGGTTCCGGGTGCGGCACCGGTTCCTTGGGCGCGGCTTGACGTGCTCATGCCGCCTCCTCCGCTGCCAGCTGCGAGGACACGATTTCACGGTACGTCTCCGACGTCTCCAGCAGCTCCCGGTGCGTTCCGCGCCCGACGATCCTGCCGCCGTCGAGCACCAGAATCTGGTCCGCGTCCACGATGCTGGAGACGCGCTGGGCGATGATCACCAGCGTGGCACCGGCGGTGTCCCGCCGCAGCGCCTGCCGGAGCCGGGCGTCCGTCGCGGTGTCCAGCGAGGAAAACGAGTCGTCAAAGATGTACAGCTCGGGCCGCTTCACCAGCGCCCGGGCGATCGCCAGCCGCTGCCGCTGCCCGCCGGACACGTTGGTGCCGCCCTGCGAGACGGGCGCGTCCAGGCCGCCCTCCATCTGCCGCACAAAATCCTCGGCCTGCGCGGTGGCCAGCGCCCGCCACAGCTCCTCTTCGGTGGCGTCCGGCTTGCCGTACAGCAGGTTGCTCCGCACGGTCCCGGAAAACAGGTACGGCCGCTGCGGCACCAGGCCGATATGCCCCCACAGCAGGTCGGGATGCAGCTCGCGCACGTCCACGCCGCCCATCCGCACCGACCCGGACGTGGCGTCGAAAAGCCGCGGCATCAGGTTCACGAGGGTGGTCTTCCCCGAGCCGGTGCTGCCGATGACCGCTGTCGTCCGGCCTGCGGCGGCGGTGAAGCTGACGCCGCTCAGGACCGGCCGTTCGGCACCCGGGTAGGCGAATCCGACCTCGCGCATTTCCAGCTCACCGCGGGCGGTGCCGGTTTGTTCCGCGAACACCACCGGGTTTGCCGGCGGCCGGACGGACGACTCCGTCTCCAGAACCTCTCCGATCCGGTCCGCCGAGACGGCCGCGCGCGGGATCATCACGGCCATAAAGGTGGCCATCATGACGGACATCAGGATCTGCAGCAGGTAGCTGAGGAACGCCACCAGTGTGCCCACCTGCATGGAGCCGTCCTCGATCCGGAACGACCCGAACCAGATCACCGCCACGCTGGACACGTTCAGCACCAGCATCACCACGGGA
The DNA here is from genome assembly GCF_030817195.1 of Arthrobacter globiformis. Lineage (NCBI taxonomy): Bacteria > Bacillati > Actinomycetota > Actinomycetes > Micrococcales > Micrococcaceae > Arthrobacter > Arthrobacter globiformis. The sequence continues at coordinate 4,882,401 of NZ_JAUSYZ010000001.1, forward strand.
AACGCGAGCGCCATCAGCCGCCCGGCCCGCAGCGCCGTGTCCGTGACGTCCGCGTTGGCGCCCGCGAAGCGCTCCGTTTCCAGGTCCTCGCGCACAAACGCCCGCACCACCCGGATGCCCGCCAGCTGTTCCCGAAGCACCCGGTTGACGGCGTCGATCCGCAGCTGCATCAGGCGGAACAGCGGCACCATCCGGCTCACAATCAGCCCGACGCCGATCAGCAGCGCCGGCACGCTCACCGCGATCAGCCACGACAGCTGGGCATCCTGCCGGACGGCCATCACCACGCCGCCGATGCTGAGCATGGGCGCGGCCACCATCAGTGTGGCGGACATCAGCACCAGCTGCTGGACCTGCTGGACGTCGTTCGTGGACCGCGTGATGAGGCTCGCCGGGCCAAACCGGGTGACCTCCTGCTCGGAGAATCCGCCCACCCGGCTGAAGATCGCCCCGCGCAGGTCGCGCCCCATCCCCATCGCCGCCTTGGCACCGAAGTAAACTGCCGTCACCGCGCAGGCAATCTGCAGCAGGGTGATGAACAGCATGAGGCTGCCAACGCGCAGGATGTAGCCGGTGTCCCCTCTGGCAACGCCCAGGTCAATGATGTCCGCGTTCAGCGTGGGGAGATAGAGGGAGGCAACGGACTGCGCCAACTGAAAAACGACGACGGCGATCAGCAGCCGCCGTTGCGGCTGCAGGTACCGGACAAGAAGCTTCCAAAGCATCCAGGTGCACCCTTGCAGCAGGTCCTCGAAGTGATGGGAAGGCCAGTGTACGTCCGGCGGCTGAGGACAGCCTGTAGGCTGAGGCCGTAGCCGGAATTCCGGAAACGGCAAATTGAACACCGCAAATTGAAGAATGGGGACTTCATTGAGCGATCAGCAGTTGGGCTTTGGCGAGCCCGGAAACATACCGGCGGCTGTCCGGCTCTCGGCAGCCTGCTGGGTGGCCAGCGCCGTGGTGGCCGGCATGATGCCCGTCATCCTGGAGGTGGCTGGTATCGACTTTGGCCAGTCGATCCCAGATTGGGTGGTGCCCTATCTGGTGGCGTTCGCCGTCCCGCTGACAGCCCTGCAGGTATTGGCGGCCCAGCATTTGCTGCACGGAGCCAGATGGGCCCGCATTCTCCTCACTGTCGCCGCTGCCCTGTCGGCGCTCGGCGTACCCGTCGACCTCACGGCCCTGATCCTTGCCGGACTGGTCCTGACGCTGGCCGGGGCCACGCTGATGTGGCTGCCCGCATCCAACCGCTTTTTCGTGCTGCACCGCAGCGGCCCCGCCTATCCCGTGCCGGCACCTTCCGGCGCTGACACCGCCCTCGCTGACACGGCCCTCAAGGGAGAACTCCTGTGACTGACACGCTCCTTCTGCCCGCCGTGGCCGAGGCCTTGGCCGCCCACGGCTTGGTCCACGAGGTCCTGGAATGTTCACCGGATCTGGCGGACACGGCGGAGTTCTGCGCCCACTACGGCTTCAGCCTGGAGCAGGCGGCCAACACCATCCTGGTCGCCTCCAAAAAGGTGGAGCCGCCCCGGTATGCGGTGTGCGTGGTCCTGGGCACCACCCGGCTGGACGTGAACCGCTCCGTCCGGGACCTGCTCGACGTCAAGCGCGCCTCCTTCGCCGACGCCGGCACCACCACCGCGCTGACCGGCATGCTGGTGGGCGGCGTCACCGTGCCCGGCATTGCCGGGCTTCCCGTGTACGTGGACCAGGCCGTGATGGACGTGCCCCGGGTGGTCATGGGAGGCGGCAACAGGTCCAGCAAGATCGTTCTGGACCCGGCCGAGCTCCTCAAACTGCCGGGAGTCGAGGTGGTGGACGGGCTCGCCGGAGCGCGTACAGCCCCAAGCCACGATATGCAGGGTTGAACTCCAGAGAAAGAACAGCATGTCCGCCACCGTGAACGAATATCCCTTTTCGCAGGTCGACGTTTTCGCCCCCGGGCCTAGACCCGGCAACCCGGTTGCCGTCGTCCATGATGCCGACGGCCTGTCCACCGAACAAATGCAGAGCTTCGCGAACTGGACCAACCTCTCCGAGACCACGTTCCTGCTGAAGCCGACACAGCCGGAGGCCGACTACCGCCTGAGGATCTTCACGCCGGCGTCCGAGTTTCCTTTCGCCGGGCACCCCACGCTCGGCTCCGCGCACGCGTGGCTGGAGAATGGCGGCCAACCCCAGCGCCCGGGCGAACTCGTGCAGGAATGCGAGGTGGGGCTCGTGAAGATCAGCCGAACCGACGGCGAACAGTTCTTCGAGGCGCCGCCGCTGCTCCGTTCCGGTGCCGTGGAACCTGAGGTGCTGGAGCAGGCCATTGCGAGCCTGGGCATCACACCCGAACAGGTTCTGGACAGCAACTGGGTGGACAACGGACCCGGCTGGCTCGGGATCCGGCTGGCCTCGGCCCGGCAGGTGCTCGACCTGGTGCCCGACTTCGTGGCCATGGGACAGCTGAACGTGGGCGTCATCGGCCCCTATGGAAACGGCGGCCCGGCAGACTTTGAGGTGCGCGGTTTCCTTCCCAGCCTGGGTATCCCCGAAGATTCAGTCACTGGCAGCCTGAACGCAGGCCTCGCCCAGTGGCTGATCGGTTCGGGAGCAGCGGACGCCAACTACACCGTCAGCCAGGGCACTGTCCTGGGCCGCGGCGGCCGGCTGACCATCACTGGCGAAGGCGGCAGCATCTGGGTCGGCGGCACCAGCCGCACAGTCATCCGGGGCAGCGTCTTCCTGTAGTTCCGAGGCCGCTTGAATTCCGACCGCCCGTTCGACGAACGTGCCGGGGACGGGCCGGTGCCCCATTGCGCCTGCCCGTCCCAGTCCGTGGTGTTCGTCGGTGACCTGGATGGTGATCTTCGTGTCGGGTCCCTTGCGGGGGCCGCGGCGCTTCTGCACGGCCCCTGCGCAATACTGTCCCCCGCAACGCTCAAGAATGGCGCAACTTTCGGGCAGGATCACTGCAAGATCCGGCGGGCCCGCCGTCGTACGTTTTTTAGTGCCGTACGCGGCCGTGGGCTGCTGCGGACGGCTGCTGGTTGGACCAAAGAAAGTGACGTCCGCCTCAAAGCAGCAACGTTGCACGGTCCCGGGGCGTTGGACAGGGGACGGAAGGAGGCCACATGCTCATTGTTCTGACAGGAATCGACGGTTCGGGAAAGACGACGGCGGCCCGTTCCCTGGTTGCCGCAGCCCGGGCGGAGGGTAAGGACGCGCTTTTGCTGAGCAACTATGCCGGCCGGCGGCGGATGTCCCTGCTCAGCGCAAAGCTCGGCATCCGGCTGCCAGCGCGCCTGGCCGACGCGGCTGAAAGCACCATGCGGGTGTTCAATGTGCTGGTGTCGCATGCCCGGGCATCCCGGTTCCGGGGCCTTGTTGTCATGGACCGGCACCTTCATTGCCAGCTGGCGCTGCGCGAGGCAAGGGGCCTGCGCCGCGGGCGGCTTCTCCCCTGGCTGCTCCGCACCCTGCCCACCCCGGACGTGGTCCTCCACCTGGACGTGAGCCCCGAAACCGCACACCAACGGATCTTGGCGCGCGGCACGGACGAGGAATCCGTTGCCGAACTGGCCGCCCTCCGGAACGCCTACCGCGCACTGCCCGAATACGCAGACATGGTTAGGATCGACGCCGGCGGCCCTCCGGGGCGACGTACTGGCCAAGCTGCTTGACGCCGTCGATTTCCGCCGGCTACTCAAGGTTTAGTCAAGAATTTCCAAAACGGCCAAATAGGCCTTCCCTCGGGTTCCGCCGGCTGTACATTAGTGCCAGCTCTCCTCTTTCCCCCCAAACCGGAGTGCTGGAAGCCTCCGCGCTGGAGTCGTCTGATTCGCGCGGAGGCTTCCCCTTTCACCCTCCGCACCAGCTTCACCCCAACACTGCCGGCCGGCATGGCATCCTCTGGCCACACTCCGCCCTCGGCGATATAGTAAGCATGCTGATGACCTCGGATTGCCGGACCATCATCTGTTCACTTCGACGAAGGAGACACTATGAGCACGAGGGTTGAGAAGCGCATTCTGGTGAACGTGCCGGTCAGCACGGCATACAACCAGTGGACCCAGTTCGAAGACTTTCCGCACTTCATGGGCGGCGTCAAGAAGGTGACCCAACTCAGCGACGACCGCCTCGAGTGGGTGGCCGAGATCGCGGGCGTGAAGCGCAAGTGGGAGGCACGGATCCTCGAGCAGAAGCCGGACCAGAAGGTTGCCTGGGCCGCCACGGAGGGGGCCACCAACGCCGGCTCGGTGGAGTTTGAAGACGTGGGCGGCGGCCAGACCTCCATCAAGCTGTTCATCGACTACGAACCCGAGGGGATCGTGGAGAAGATCGGCGACAAGCTTCACGTCGTGGAGCACCAGGCCGAGGCCGACCTTAAGAGGTTCAAGGCATTCATCGAGGACGAAGGCTACGCCAGCGGCGCCTGGCGGGGCTCGGTCAATGAAGGCGGCACGGTGGGCACCCCTGGCGTTGAGCACGCTGCCGGGTCGCTCGGCGACAGCGGCAAGGCCGGCGTCTCCGGCAAGATGGCGGCGGCCGCCGGAGTGGCGGCTGCAGCAGGCGCGGCAGCAGCAGTTGCCGCGGGCGGCAAGGACAAGGACACCGACGCGGCCTATGTTGTGGACGAGACCGTCACCCTGGTGGTTCCGGAGTACACCGAAACCACCGTCGTTACCGACACGACCGACACCCCGGGCTTCTCCGGCGGAACTGCGGCGGACACCGTTGCAGGCGGAACTGCTGCCGGTGGAACTGTTGCCGGTGGAACTGCGGCAGGCGCCGGCTCGGCGCTGACGGACGAGACCATCGCCCATCCCTTCGACCAGACCAACGGACTGATTGACGACGAAGGCGACTCGGACGAGACCGCTGCAAGCGACACACGCAGCGCCGCAGACCGGGCCGAAAGCGCAGACCGCGATCCCGGCACCATCCCGCCCCTGGGCGGCACCTCCGGCCAGCACTAAGGCGGGCTGGCATCCAACAGAATCGCAAAAACGACGGCGGGACTACCCGCCGTCGTTTTTGTCCATTTGCTGCCCTGGATGCCAGTTTTGAACGCTTTATTTTGAGCATTGACCCCGACGTCACGCGGTGGCAACGTAGGATTAATCTTCCTTCCCCCAGTGCCGGGGGATTTGCACAAATATTTCCCTGCCCCGGCGTCTGCGCCCAGGCAAGCACAATTTGATATCGCAACAGTTGCGGCAGCGATATCGCACGCCCTGACATATGAGAATCCTTTATTTCTCTAACCCGACTCAGTCGTCTCATTAATGCTTGCCTGAACAAATGTTCTCATCGAGAACGGCAGGTGTGGGGGCCCACATGGAAATACTAAGAATTGTCCTTTATTCACACGACTCATTGGGTCTCGGTCACGTGCGGCGCAATCTCGCGCTGGCCCACGCACTGAGCAACCAACTCCCCCTCCTGACGGGCCGCGACGTTACCGGCATCCTCATTTCCGGCACCGCACTCGCCCCCGGGTTCGATCTTCCGGCCGGCTGGGACTGGGTCATCCTGCCCGGAGTGGAAAAGAGCCATGACGGCTATCAGCCCCGCCACCTTACAGTGCCCATGCAGGACCTCGTTTCCCTGCGGGCCGGCCTGCTCCAATCGGTGCTGGGCGGCTTCCGTCCCGATCTGGTAGTGGTTGATCGCCACGCCACCGGCATCCACCGCGAACTTGAACCCGCCCTGCGACGGGCCCGCGCGGCCGGGCCCGTCCGCACAGTTCTGGGACTGCGCGAGGTCCTGGATGAGCCTGAGGCAGCCAACGCCGAATGGGAGAAGGTGGGCGGCGCGCCACTGGTCAAAGACCTATTTGACGCCATCTGGGTTTATGGCGATCCTGCCATCCATGATCCTGTTGCTGCGGGCGAAATTCCGCATTCCTTCTCCAAACTGATCCGCTACACCGGATACCTTGCGGCAGGGCGGCCGCCCGGCCCCGGGAAGCTCAGCGTGCAGCGCCCTTATTTCATAACGACGGTGGGCGGCGGCGCTGACGGGCACGCCCTGGCAGCCATGGCGGCGGCGGCCGACGTTCCTGCGGGCGTGCGGCATCTGATCATCGCCGGGCCCCAGATGCCAGGGCGGCAGATCACGGACCTGCGGCGGCGCGCAGCCCCAGGCGTAAGGATTGCCGAGCGGCTCAATGACATGGTGCTTCACCTGCGCGGAGCCCAGGCCATCGTGTCCATGGGGGGTTACAACACCGTCTGCGAAATCATGAGCACCGACGTTCCTGCCCTGATTGTGCCGCGCATCCACGCCCGCTCCGAGCAGCGGATCAGGGCCGCCTCCCTGGCTTCCGCGGGGTACCTGGAATATCGCGAGATCACCACATTGACGCCGGGGATCCTCTCCGGCTGGCTGGTCCGCCGGCTGGGCACCAGGGTGGACCGGAGGCAGGCGCGGCTTGACGGGCTGGTCCGCGTGCCGCAGCTCGCGGCCGAACTCCTGCAGCCCCTGCTGCGCCCTGACGCATCTTCGGCGCCCAGCAGCTCACGGGAAGGTGCCGCGCATGTTGCAATCTGAACCGGCTACCGCCTACATCCTGAAAATGTACCCGCGGTTCTCCGAGACGTTCATCGTCTCCGAGATTCTGGCGCGCGAGGCCGCCGGAGACAGGATTGAGATCTTCTCCCTCCGACCGCCCAACGACCCCCGCTTCCATCCCGAGCTGGCACGCGTCAAGGCGCCCGTGACGTATATCGCCCGGCCGAAGAGCGCCGAGCGTGTCTGGGAGACCTTCCGCGCCGCGGAAGCCGCCGGGCTAGCCCCGGCGGTGTCCCGGGTTTTCGCGGAACTGGCCACCACGGACACAAACGATGCGATTCAGGCCATCAGCCTCGCCGTCGCCCTGCAGAACCGCAACATCAGGCACCTGCACGTCCATTTCGCGTCAATCCCCACGACCGTGGCGAGGCTCGCCTCGGCCATCACCGGCATTCCCTATTCCTTCACAGCGCACGCGGTGGATATTTTCGTTGAGATCGTCGACGACGATCTCCGGACCAAGTTTGCCCAGGCCCACCATGCCGTGACGATCAGCGAGTACAACCTGCGATTCCTGACCCGCCGCTTCCCGGACGTTACCTCGCGCCTGCACCTGGTGCGAAACGGTCTGGACCTCGACCGCTTCCCGTACCGCGACCCCCGGACCATCGGTGCCACGGTGCGGGTGGCCGCCGTCGGACGGCTCGTGGAGAAGAAGGGATTCCAGCATCTGATGCCGGCCGCCGCAGAGCTCGTGGCCCAGGGCGTCCCGCTCGACCTGAGAATCGCAGGAACTGGAATCCTCGCCGCGCAACTGCAGTCCGCCGTCGAGCAGCTGGGGCTTGCGGACCACGTCAGACTGCTGGGGCCGCAGACCCAGGACCAGGTCCATGAGCTGCTGGATTCCTGCGACGTGTTCGTTGCTCCCTGTGTGGTGGCGGCGGACGGCAACGCAGACGGGATGCCCACGGTGCTGCTGGAGGCCATGGCCACCGGCGCGCCATGCATTTCCACTGCCGTGACCGGCATCCCTGAGGTGGTGCACAACGGACGCACGGGAATCCTGACGCCGCCCGGCGATCCGCACCTGCTTGCACAGGCCATCCGCCGCATGAGCGCTCCATCAACGAACAGGGTGTCCCTGGCGCGCAATGCCCGTGCACTGATCGAACGGGACTACGACGTGCGGAATCAGGCAGAGATGCTCCGTGCCCTGGCGCCCGTGGCAAGGAAGGTGGCGTAATGCGCGTCGCCTACATCTGCGCCGATCCCGGCGTCCCGGTCTTCGGGACCAAGGGATCCTCCGTCCATGTCCAGGAGATCGTGCGCGCCTGGGGCAGGGCCGGAGCCGACGTCACGGTGTACTGCGTCCGCGCCGGGAACGACCGCCCGGCCGACCTCACGGGTCTGCCCGTCGTGGAACGGCCGCCCCGCAAGGCAGAACCGGCCGTGCGCGAGCGCGCCATCGAAGAGGCGGCGTCCTCCCTCGCTGACGCCGCCCTCCGCAACGGCTGCGACCTCGTCTATGAACGCTACTCGCTGTTCAGCGCCGCCTTGGCCATGGTGGCCGGCGCACTCGGGGTCCCGGCCGTCCTTGAGGTCAACGCGCCGTTGATCGAGGAGCAGCAGCGGTACCGCCAGCTTTTTGATGTTGGCCTCGCTGAATCGATGCTCCGCCGGAACGCCCTGGCCGCCGACGCCGTGGCCTGCGTCTCTGAGCCGGTGCTCCGTTGGGTGAAGCAGCGCGTACCCGAGGCCAGGACCGTGCTGGCACCGAACGGCGTCAACACCGACCGGATTACGGCCCGGACGTGGTGGCAACCTTCCGGACAGCGGGCAGGACACGGCCGTTTCACAGTGGCGTTCACCGGCACCCTCAAGCCGTGGCACGGCGTCCCGGACCTGCTCGAGTCGGTGGCCCTGGCTAACGCTGATCCGGAGAGAGCGGGCTTGTGGACGGTGAGGATCATCGGCGACGGGCCGGGCCGGCCGGACCTCGAACGGCTCGCCACCCGGCTCGGCGTGGAGACGGAGTTCACCGGTGCCGTCCCGCCGGACTCCGTGCCTGGCCTGCTGCATGAATGCGATGCCGCCGCTGCGCCGTACCTGCAGCCCGCGCCCGGCCAGGACCACTACTTTTCGCCGTTGAAGGTGTACGAATACCTGGCATCGGGCATGCCGGTGATCGCCACGGCCCTGGGCCAGATCCCGTCCATCATTGAGCACGGCCGCACCGGGCTGACGGTCCCTGCCGGCGATTTGGCAGGGTTCGCCGCCGCCCTGAACCGTCTGGGGGCTGACGCCGCGCTCCGCGAACGGCTGGGCACCCAGGCCCGGGCCGCCGCCGTCGAACATCACAGTTGGGACGGCGTGCTTTCCCTGATCACCGCGGCGCTGGCATCCCGGCAGGAGGTGGCCTGACCATGACCGCGCACGACCACCGAGCGCAGCCGCCAGGGCAGAAAGCGGCCGTCGAGCGGAAGCCTGCGGGCCCATCCAGGCGGCGGGGGCGGAACCCCGCCCGGCCGCCAAAGCCGGATTCCGGGCTGCGGCGCACACTGCGCAGTGTGCGCCCGCATCTCCAGGGCCACCGCGTCCTCATGGTGGGCGGATTCGTCGGGCTCACGTTCGACGTGGCTTTCCGCTTGGTGGAACCTTGGCCCCTCAAGGTGGTGATCGACGCCGTCTCCCGCTCGCTGGGCGCCACGCTGCACAAACCCGGTCCCAGCATGGACGCCAGCATGCAGACGCTCATCCTGTGCGGGGCGGCGGTGGTGGCTATCAGTATTGGGCGCGCCATCTCCAACTACTGGTCCGCCGTCTGCTTCGCCCTCATCGGCTCGAGGGTCGCCGCTGACCTGAGGGCACGGGCCTTCCGCCACGTGCAGGGCTTGTCCATGCGCCACCACACCCGGGCGTCCACCGGGGACACCGTCCAGCGCCTGGTGGGCGACGTGACCCGCCTGCAGGACGTGGCCATCACCGCCGGGCTGCCGCTCCTGGGCAACATGGCCACCCTGGTGGCAATGACCGGCATCCTGCTTTGGTTGGATCCCCTGCTCTCCCTGGTGGTGGTCCTGGCCGCCGGCGTCTTCGTCCTCCTTTCCCGCGCCAGCTCAGGCCCCATCACGGCGGCGGCCGGCAACTCCCGCAGGGGGGAAGGGCACTTGGCCACGACGGCGGCGCAGACCTTGGGTGCCATCCGCGAGGTCCAGGCTTACGGGCTGGAGGACACCATCAGTTCCGGCTTCCGCAGCAGTAACCAGGCAACCCTGGGGACGGGCGTTGTGGCGCTGCGGCTCGCCGCCGGCCTCGAGCGGCGCACGGACGTGCTGATCGGCGTAGCGACGGCGGTGGTGTTGGCCGGAGGCGGCTGGCGGGTCATGGAGCACGTGATCACGCCGGGTGACCTGGTGATATTCCTGATGTACCTCAAGACGGGCATGAAACCGCTAAAGGACGTGGCGAAACAGATTGGCCGGATCGCCCGTGCCACGGCCTCCGGCGAGCGGGTGGCGGACCTGCTGGAAGCACAGACGGACCTGCCGGAGTCCGCCCATGCCCGCCGCCTGGACAACAGGAACCCGGACATCGTTATTGATGACGTGTCCGCGGGCCACGGCGACGGAATGGTGCTTCACGGGATCAACCTCACCATCCCGGCCGGTGAGCACGTGGCCATCCTAGGCCCGTCCGGCGCCGGAAAGTCCACCCTGGCCAGCCTCATCCTGCGCATGATCGACCCCGCCACCGGATCTGTCAGGGTGGGCGGCGAGGACCTGCGGGACCTCAAAATCGCATCCGTGCGGTCCCACGTGTCCATCCTGCTGCAGGACTCCGTGCTGTTCGGCATCTCCGTCCGGGACAACATCCGGTTCGGCAGGCTCGACGCCACGGACCGGGAAATCGAGGAGGCTGCCGCCCTGGCCCAGGCCGGCGACTTCATCCGCGCCCTTCCGGACGGCTACGACACGGTGCTGGGCGAAGCGGCAAAGGACCTCTCCGGCGGCCAGCGGCAGCGGATCGCCATTGCCCGCGCCATCCTCCGGCGGGCCCCGATCGTGATCCTCGACGAAGCGACGGCAGGCCTGGACGCCGCCTCCCGGGATTCCGTCCTGCAGGCCCTCGCCGCCCTGACCCGCGAACGAACCTCCATCACGATCACCCACGATCCCCACTCCGCCCGTTCCTGCGACCGCATCGTGTGGCTCGAAAACGGCAGGATTGTGGAGGAGGGACGCCCGGAGGAGCTGCTGCGGGATCCCGGGTCCAGGTTCGCCCGCTGGATGGATGACGAGGACCCCAGCCGGCCCGAAGAGAAGCTGGAAGTGCCATGACCGGGGCAGAACCAGCGTTCAGGGATCCGGACCTCTCCCTGGCCAGCCGCGATGATGCGCTCCCTTGCCTTCCCTACCTGCTGGACGACGCCCGCCTGTCCTCGCTGCTCGGCGAAACCGTCCGCGTGACCCGGGTCCGCTACAAGCCTCGCACCTCCTTGCTGGTGGCATTCCGGTGCATCCGCAACGGCGCCTTCGTCTACGGGTGGGCCATGACCCGGACCCGCGCCGGCAACTCCGATCTCCTGCGGCGGGAGCTCACCTCGCGGTCCCGCGGTGGGGGTATCCGGGTCCTGCGCCCCGATCCGCGGCTGGACGACAACCTGGTGGCGGTGGGCGGCGTCGAGGACGACTGGCTCCTCTACAGAAACCTGCTCTGGCTGCGCGAACACGGCATGGAACGGCTCGGCCTCCCGCAGCGGCCGGGCAGCGCGCTGGCCGGCGCAGGCAGCGCGGTGCGGTACAAACCCGAGCGCCGTCTGGTCCTCTTCGTCCAGAACTCCGGCACACCGGTGGTCATCAAGGTCGCCGCCAGGCCGGCCGGTGCCGAACAGGAGGCCCATTTCCTGGAGCGGCTGAGCCTGCACGGTGTTCCGCACCTCCCCGAGCTGGGCGACGCCGAATGCCTGAGGCACGGCATCACCGCCTGCGCGGCCTGGGGCGGCGGCGACCTTGCAGGTCTCGACGACGACTCCGGGGCGGTCAACGCGGGGGAAGCCCTGGCAAGGCTACATGGCATACCCCCCGGCGGATTCCCGGAAGGGCAGGACGTCTGGCGTGACCACGTCGCGGCGCAGATGCAGGCCACACGGTCCATGGTTGCGTTGCTGCTTCCCACACTGGAGGAGCCGGCCAGGCGGGTCGAATCCGAGCTCCGCGCCCGCCTGCTGACGGACGGCGCGGCAACCGAGTACGTCTTGGTGCACGGGGACTTCTCCCCTGACCAGGTGCTGGTGGGGGGCTCGGAAGTGCGCCTCATAGATTTTGACCGGGCGCGCACCGGTGTGGCTGAGGCTGACCTGGGATCGTTCGCTGCCGCGGAGGAAGCCGTCCGGGCCGGTGCTTCCGCAGTGCCAGCAGGGGGCGCGGGAGGCCCGAAAACCGCACGGCTCAACGAGGGCTACGCCAGGGCGGGCGGGAGGTTCACCGAAGCCGGCGTGGACGCCTGGGCGGCCTACCGGCTCTACAACAGCAGCGTCGAACCCTTCCGCGACCGGTCCCCGGAATGGGCCGCCGACATGTCCTGGCATCTGCACCGGGCCAAGGAACTGATCTAATGAACTGGCATCCTCCCGTACCCCGCCGCGTGACCGACCCCGCGGGAAAAGAGTGGCTGGTGAGCCGTTCGTGGCCCGGCGTTTCGGCAGACCGGTACGTCCTCGAAGTGCAGTCGCCCGGCTATCCCGGGGTGCTGGGCGGGTTCTTCCGCGAAGGCCGGTTTGTCCCGGTAGGTGCGGACGACTCCAAGCTGCCTGCACTCGCCCTCGAGTCGCCTAAGGGCGAAACCGTGGTCCACCGCGCCCACAAGCGGGCAGTCCTGTGTGCCGGTGACACCTACATCAAAGTGTTCCGGCCTGAACAGGCGCCTGCGGCGGCCACAAACCATGTGTTGGCCACCGCACCCCTGGCCGGCGGCCACTTCAGGACACCGGTGATGACCTCAGCCCGGCCGGATGTCCTGGTTTTCGGCCGCCTGGCGGGGCGGTCGTATCATGAGCTCGGCCAGGACCGGACGACCGTCCCGGACGAGTTCTTTGCCGGCATGTGGGCTGACTGGTCGCACGCCTGGACGGAATCTGTTGCCCGTGCCAGGGGCTCCGCTTTCCGCGCCAGCCTGGAGCAGCTTCCGCTGCACGATGCCGAGGAGGAACTGGTCAAGGTGCGGCGGTGGATCGATCACTGGCTGCTCCACAGCAATGGGATCCCCGAGGCTGAGCAGGGACGCGCTGCGCTCCTGGCACAGGCCGACGCCGTCACGGCCGGTCTTCTGGCCGGGCCCCGCGATCCCCTCGGGTGGGCGCACGGAGACCTGCACGACAAACAAATACTGGGCAGCGACAACACCGGAGCGCCGGGGCTGCTGGATTTCGACGAGGCCTGCAGGGCCGAGGCCGCCCTGGACCTGGCCAACCTGGACGTGCACCTGGAACTGCGCCGGAGGCAGAATCTCCTGAGTGAGCAGCGGTTTGCAGTCGCCCATGCGAGCATCGGATCGGCGGCCCGCCGCCTGCACGTCCGCCCGGAACGGTTCGAGGCGTATGCCGCTTCCGCCCGGCTGCGGCTGGCCTGCATGTACTCCTTCCGCCCGCCGTGGGGATCCTGGGCGGTGAGGTACCTGACATCAATGGACCTGGTTTCGCCGGAGCTGCGCCGATCACCGAAATGCCGAGCGCCGCGGCGCGAACCTGTCCCGCTATAGAGCACAGAACCGAGTCTGACATGAGCAATTCCCCATGGGGAGATTACGTCGCCCCGTCCGTCCCGCCGTCGTCCGTTAGAAGTCCCGCTGGCCTTTCCCTGTCCGTCATCGGAACCGGTTACCTTGGCACCACGCACGCCGTCTGCATGACGCTGCTGGGGCACCGCGTGGTGGGGATCGACGTCGACGAGAACAAGATCCGTTCACTGGCCAGCGGAACACTGCCGTTCTACGAACCGGGACTGCAGGAACTGCTCCGCCGGATGCTGGACAGCGGCAGGCTGAGCTTCACCACCGACTTCTCCGCCGCACGCGGCGCCGATATCCATTTCCTGTGCGTCGGCACCCCGCAGATGCCCGATTCGCCGGCCGCCGACCTCCGCTTCCTGGACGCAGCCCTCGCCCGGCTGGCACCGCACCTGGACAGGGACTGCCTCGTGGCCGGCAAATCCACGGTGCCCATCGGCACCGCCGAGCGGCTGGCCCAATTCCTGCAGCTGAACGCCCCGGCGGGCAACCGGGCAGAGCTGGCCTGGAACCCGGAATTCCTCCGCGAAGGGCACGCCGTCGAGGACACCCTGCACCCGGACCGGCTCGTGTTCGGTGTCGCGTCCGAGTGGGCCCGAGGTCGGCTGGCAGCCTGCTACGCGCCGATCATCGCCCTGGGCACTCCAGTGGTGGAGACCGACCCCGCCACCGCCGAACTGGTCAAGGCCGCCGCCAACTCCTTCCTCGCCACCAAAATCTCCTACATCAACGCGATGGCCGAAATCTGCGAAGCCACCGGCGCCGACGTCAACCAACTCGCCGCAGCCCTCTCCTACGACAACCGGATCGGCGGCCGATTCCTCACACCCGGCCTCGGCTTCGGCGGCGGCTGCCTACCCAAAGACATCCGCGCCTTCACCCACCGCGCCAAAGAACTCGGCGTCGGACAGGCCGTGGGCTTCCTGCAGGAGGTGGACGCCATCAACCAGCGCCGCCGCCAACGCACCGTGGACCTCATCACCGAAATGGCCTGCGGGGACCTGGCCGGCGTGCACGTCACCGTCCTCGGCGCCGCCTTCAAACCCGACTCGGACGACATCCGCGACGCCCCCGCCCTGGACGTGGCCCGCATGCTCCACCAGGCCGGCGCCAAAGTCACTGTCTTCGACCCCAAAGCCATGGACAACGCCCGGCTCAGCTACCCAGACCTTGCCTACGCGGACACCCTCGAAGCTGCGGTGACAGGAGCTGAGATCGTGGCCCTCCTCACCGAATGGGACCTCTTCCGCCAAGCCGACCCCGCCACGCTAGGCGCCTTGGTACAGCGGCGGAACATCGTGGACGGCCGGCACGCGCTGGATGCCGACGCGTACCGCGCCGCCGGCTGGGACTACCGCGCCCTCGGCGCCCCCAACCGGATGCCAGCGCGGGTTCCGCAGGGACACGGTTCATTCGTTGCAGAGGCGCATGTGCCTGAGCACGTGTAGCCGGGCGGTGCCATCAGAGTGCGGGGTCCGGTGTTCCGGCTGACTTGTTGCGGGTTTCCATCAGGTGCAGCTGCAGTTTCGCTTCTGCTTCCCGGCGCCGCTTGGCCTGCTCACGCATCTTCCGTGTTGCCTCGGAGCCTTCGGAGTGGATCAGTCCGGCCGTTCGATTGCGGGGAGCGCCACCGCCGGAGGGTGCCGCCGCCATAAGTTCATCGCTCATGCCTCATGGTCACATGGCCGTGATCCTGCGGGAAGAGCCGTAACCGGATCGGAACCTGGCGGCATTCATAAGGGCCGGCGGCGGTTGGGAAGGCGCCCCGGGCTCGTAAGGATCGCTCTCCGGGGCTCTTGCCGTCGGCCCCACCTTCATTTTACGAGCCCGGAGCCCCGTGAAACAGGGGTTCTCGGGCAAATCCGCACCGCTTTGGCCGTCCGTTGGGCGGGCCGGCGTTGGAATATGGGGCGTTCCGGGCACTAGACGTCCGCCAAAGCGGTGCAGATATGGGCGGCAGAGTCCGGCCTAGACCCGAGGCCTACTGGACGAGGAGAACCCGCCATGACTGACAACACGATCCGCCTCACGCGCTACTTCCCGCACCCACCGGAGGCGGTCTGGAAGGCACTTACCACGCCCGACCTGCTCGCACGCTGGTGGGCGCCCGGCGGCATCGCCCCCCCACCGTTGAGCATCGCTTCACCCTCGACATGGGCGCTTGGGGCACCCAGCAGTGCGAAGTCCTCAGCGTAAACCCGGGCACGTCCATCAAATTCCTGTTTGCCGAAGGCGCCCTGGACACCACCATCACGTGGACGCTTGAAACCGTCGAGGACGGCACGGTCCTGCACCTGGAGCACGCCGGCTTCAAGCTCGATACCCCGATGGGCCGGCAGGCATTCAGCGGCATGGGCAACGGCTGGCCCGGCGTGCTGTCGCGGATAGACGGCGTCCTCGTGGATGCTGCGCGCCCTTAGCCCGGCGGCGGGACACCAACAAGGATGAGGAGGCAACGCAATCGACAGTCGACCGCGTTGCCTCCTCGGCCTGTACCCCTCCGGGGCTAGAGCACTGTAGTTCGGGTGAGGGAGAGGTTCTTCGTCTCCCGGAAGAAAAGAATAACGACGACGGCGGAGACTACCGCCACGCCCATCAGGTAGAAGGCGGGAGCCAAGGGTGTGCCGAAGCCTGCAACCAGGCCGGTGGCCACGAAGGGCGCGGTACCGCCGAAGAGGACGTAGGCCAGGGTGTAACCGATGGCCGAGCCGGACGCCCGGACAGAGCTGGGGAACATCTCCACGAGGGCCGGCACGTTGGAGGTTCCGATTACGGCCACCAGGGCGCCCAGGATGCTCGTTCCAAGGATGGCGAAGCCGAGTCCCAGCGGCATGATCGCGAAGGCGGGAATCGTCATCACCACGAAGCCAACGCACGCCACCAGCAACATCCTCTTGCGTCCGTACTTGTCACTGGCCCTGGCCGCGACCGGGCACGTCACGGTGTAGACCAGCATGGTGACCACGCTGGTGATCATCGACTCCGTGCTTGAGTAGTGGAGGCTGGATGTCATGTAGGCGATCATGTAACTGCTCATCAGGTAATAAGCCACGGCGTTGGTGATGCTGTAGCCGAAGAGCGTGAAGATCTGCCGGGCACACATGCGGACAGCGTCGCCGAGCGGCCTCTTGGCCACTTCGCCCTTGTTCTCAAGGCCGCGGAAAACGGGAGTGTCATCCACGCGCGACCGGATGTACAAACCGATCAGGCCAAGCGGCGCAGCGAGCAGGAAGGGGATCCTCCAGCCCCAGGCCTGCAGGTCGGCCGGGCTGAGGTTTGCCGTGATGGCGGCGCCGAGGAGTGCACCGGCAACCGAAGCCAGGCCGACAGTGGCCGGAATTATGCTGGCGTAAGTGGCGCGCTTGCCAGCCGGGGCGTACTCAACGATGAAGGCGGACGATCCGGTGTACTCGCCTCCCGTCGTGAAGCCCTGGACGGCCCGGAAGACGAACAGCAGGATGGGCGCCCAGATGCCGATCACGGCGAACGTCGGCAGGATGCCGATACAGAACGTGGCTGCGCTCATGATCACCACGCACAGCCCGAGCATCTTGTTGCGCCCGATCCTGTCGCCGTAACGGCCGAAGAACGCTGCCCCGAGCGGCCTGGCGATGAAGCCGCCGGCGAAGATCGCCCACACGGCCAGCAGGGACGCCGTCGTCGAATAGTCCGGGAAGAAGAGCTTTGCGATCGTCACCGACATCACCGCATAGGCGGCGGAATCGAACCATTCCACGAAGTTTCCGACGGCGGCCGCTGCGGCCACGCGCTTCAGGCTGCGCCGGGAGGAAGACTCAGTTTCAGCGACGTTCTGGGTCATGGTGTTCATGATGGCTGTCCTTCGAGACGGGGAGAAGGGGTTGTGTGAGGGCGTTCACGCAGCTCTGCGCGCTGGACTTTTCCGGTAGCCGACTTCGGCAGCTCGGCGACGTATTCAATGAATCGCGGGTAGGCGAAGCGGGAGAAGTTCTCCTTCACGTGGGCCACGATGGCTTCACTCAGGTCCGCTCCCCCACAGTGGCCGGGCGTCAGTTCCACCCATGCCTTAATGGACTGGCCTCGGAGCTCGTCGGGCACGCCGGTGACCGACACGTCCTTCACTGGGTCGAGCTCACGAATGACTGCCTCCAGCTCGTAGGGTCCCACTCTGTAGCCGGACGTTTTGATGACGTCGTCGGTCCTCCCCAGGAACCAGAAGTAGCCGTCATCGTCCGCGTAGGCCTGATCCTTGGTGTGGTACCAGCCGCCCCCGAACGCGGCGGCGGACGCCTCCGGCATGTTCCAGTATCCCAAGGGAAATTGCGGGTTGGAGCGCGCGCGAAGGCAGATCTCGCCGGTCTCGCCGACGGGAACTTCCTGCTCATTCGCGTCCAGGAGGCGGACCTCCCAGCCGGGCAGCGGACGGCCCATCGAGCCGGGCTTCACCGGAACGTCCGGGTAATTCCCCAGCAGCGGGTACGACTCTGTGGAACCGTAGTAGTCGAGCAGCGTCACGCCGTACTGCGACTCGAACCATTCGATCAGGTCCTGCGTCAGGGGCTCATTTGACGAACAAACCGTCCGCAGGGACAGCGGGAAGCGAGTGCCGGCGTCGGGCACGTCTTCGCGCATCTTGCGCAGGAACGTCGGGTTGACGAGCGCGCTGGTGACGCCGTTGCGGCTCATGCTGTCCAGCAGGGCCGCGGGGTCGAAGCCGCCGGCGGGGCGGAAGACCAGGTGCGTGGCGCCGAGCCGCAGCGGGCCCATCAGCTTGGCGAGCGACCACGCCCAGTCCCCCGCGCCGTAGAAGACGTCGCCGTCCCCGATCTGGTGGCAGAACTCGAACTCGTTGTGGCCCAGGAGCGTCCTGTGGGCGTGGACGATTCCCTTGGCCCGGCCTGTGGTGCCCGACGTGTAGAAGATGAGGGCGGGGTCGTCGGCTTTCGTTTCGACGTCCTGGAACTCCGTGGGCGCCTCGGCGATTGCGGGGCTGTCGATATCGATGAACGTCCCGTCGTAACCGCCGAACAGTGATTTTGCGGAGTCTTCGGCGAGGATCACCGAGGCGCCGCTGTCTTCGAGCCGGAAGCGGATGGGTTCTGCCGCCCAAAGCAGGGACATGGTGACCAGAATGGCGCCGGTCCGCAGCACGCCGAGGTAGGCGGCGGGGGTGTCGGCGCGCTGCGGCAGGAGCACGGCGACGCGGTCGCCTTTCTTGATGCCGGCGGCTTGCAAGGTAGCGGCGATCTGCCGGGAACGGTCCTGGATTTCTCCCCAGCTCACCTCGCGTTGACCTTCGACGGCGGACTCCAGGATGAGTGCGCGCTTGCTCCGCGGGTGCCGGTCGGCGACGTCGACGGCCATGTTGTAGAACTCCGGCACCTCCCAGCGGTGGGCGTCGAGCAGTTCTGCGTAGCGGTCCTGGGTGGCAGTGTTCGGTGTCATGGCTGCGGATCCCCTCAGCGTCCGCGGCCGGCGAGGAAACGGGCCATTTCCCGCTGCGGTTCGCCGGTGCCGTACGCCTCGCGGTGGACGCGCTTCGCTTCGACCATGGCGTCGCTCAGGTCGTCGTCCTCGAGGCTGCGCAGGCGGTTCTTGGTCAGGCGGACGGCGCCCGGGGGAAGGAGGCTCAAGCGTGCGGCGAGGTCCTGTGCGTAAGCCAGCACGCCGCCGTCGTCCGCGAGGTAGTTGAGCAGGCCGAGGCGCTGGGCTTCCGCCGCATCGACCAGTTCGCCGGTGAGGACGAACTGGGAGGTTTTGGACTTGCCGAGAATGCTCCACATGGCCCAGATTCCGGTGATGCTGGGAATACCGGAGAGGACTTCGGGCTGGCCCATGCGGACTTTGGAGTCGCCGACGCGGAGGTCGGCGAGGAGCGCGTATTGGAAGCCGGAGCCCGCGGCGACGCCGTTGACGGCGGCGATGGTGATCTGGTCGAGGTTGCGGACGGCGCGGTAGAGGCGGTCGAAGCCGTCGATCCATGCCTCGGCGGACGCGTGGTCCTCGGGGTTCATGGATGCCGTCTCGGCGAGGTCCTGCCCGGCGCAGAAGGCCCGGCCGCTGCCGGTGAGGATGACGGTGCGGACGTCCTCGTTGCCCTTCAGGCCTTCCAGATGGCCGATGAGTTCGCTGCGCATGGCCTCGGTCCAGGCATTGAGCTTGTCCGGCCGGTTGAGCGTGATGATGGCAGTTGAACCGGTTTGTTCGAAGAGGACGTCCTGGGACATTGGGGGTTTCCTTCCGTGGATGCTGCGGATTGCATCCATCAGAGCACCGCCGCATGTGACCCGTCTAACATCAAAATCCACTCGGCGTGATACCAAACTGATATGGTGCGGCATGGACATCCACCATTTGAAGTACTTCGTGGTGCTCAGCGAGGAGCTGCATTTCGGCCGTGCCGCACAGCGCCTGCACATGGCCCAGCCGCCGTTGTCGCAGCGGATCAAGGACCTGGAGAAAGAACTCGGGGTTCTGCTGTTTCACCGGCGGCGCACCGGCGTCGAGCTGTCCGAGGCCGGGGCACTGCTGCTGGAGCACGCCCGCAATGTGTTGGACAACGTGGCGATGGCGCAGGAGTCGATGCGGCGGATCCGCCCGGGCGCCTCGGGCATCCTGCAGGTGGCGGTACCTCCCGACACGAACCCTCGTGCTTTGGAGGCCATGGTCTCTTCCTTTGCCGCCGCGGCGCCGGATGTATTGCTGAACCTGCACGAGCTGACCACGGTGGAGCAGGTTGAGCGGCTGCGCGACGGCGAACTGGACGTCGCGGTGGTCCGTCACCCTTTGAGCAGCGTGGGTTTTGAGTCGGGGCCCGTTTTGTCACGCGCGCTGGGCGTGGTGCTGAATGCTTCGCACCCCCTGGCTGCTTTGCCATCCGTGCGGTTGGGCGACCTGTCCGGGAACCCGCTGATCATCTTTCCACGGCACATGGCGCCGCCCCTGTACGACTCGTTCCTGCAGACGTGCCGCGACGCCGGGTATCTGCCGGCCGCCATTGTGCACGCGCGCAACCAGCATTTCACGCACGGGCTGATCATGGCCGGCCGGGGCGTGCATTTCAACGAAGAGCCGTGGACGCCGCTGCCTGACGGGATTGTTTGGCGGCCGCTGGTCGGGGAGCCGTTGGCCTGGCGGACGTCGGCGCTGTGGCTTAAGAGCCGCAGGTCAGCTGAGACGGACGCGTTTGTTGACGCCGTGTGGACCGGGTTGGCAGCAGGCGGGCACGGGTAAAAAGGTGCGAGGCTATCCGTGCTCCTCGCTGGTCATCTGACGGCGTCGCCCTTTCACCCTACTCACTCCCCTTGACTACCCTGCCACCCCTTCCCTACACTTTTCATAAAGCAGAATCTAAATTCCACAAAGCGGAAACGGTAGAACAGCTGAGAAGCAGGGAAGATAGATCAAAGCCCCTCCCCCGGAAGGACCTACGATGACGTACACAGTGAACTGCTCCATCCTGCTGACGGAGCTGCCCCTGCTCGAGCGCCCCGCAGCCGCGAAGGCGGCGGGTTTTGACGCCGTCGAGTTCTGGTGGCCCTTTGAGAGCTCAGTTCCTTCCGACGCCGAGACCACGGCTTTCGAGCGCGCCATCACCGACGCCGGCGTCCAGCTCTCCGGCCTGAACTTCAACGCCGGCAACATGCCGGGCGGTGACCGCGGCCTGGTGTCCTGGGTGGGCCGTGAAGGTGAGTTAAAGGACAACATCGACGTCGTCGCCGGCATCGGCGAGCGCCTCGGCTGCACGGCCTTCAACGCCCTCTACGGCAACCGCCAGGAGGAATTCAGCCCGGAGGAGCAGGACGAACTGGCTGCCAGGAACCTGGCCGCCGCTGCCGAAGGCGTGGCCCGGATCGGCGGCACCGTCCTCCTCGAACCCGTCAGCGGAGCCCCGCGGTACCCGCTCCTCAAGGCCCAGGATGCGCTCGACGTGATCGCCCGGGTCAAGGCGGAATCCGGCGCGCAGAACATCAAGCTGCTCGCCGACTTCTACCACCTGGCTGTCAACGGGGACGACGTCGCCGCCGTCATCGAAAAGCACGCCAAGGACTTCGGCCACATCCAGATTGCCGACAACCCCGGCCGCGGGGCTCCCGGAACCGGCGAGCTTCCCCTCGGCGAGTGGATCGCCCGCAGCCGCGAACTCGGCTACGACGGCTACATCGGCCTCGAATACAAGGAACCGCAGGAAACCGCCTTCAGCTGGGCGATCCGCGAACACGCCGCCCACTAGGTTTCGCTCCCCACCCGCACCACCCACAGACTTCAGAAAGAGAACCATCATGAGCAACGTTGCAGTCATCGGACTCGGCATCATGGGCCTGCCCATGGCCATCAACCTCGTCAAGGCCGGCCACACCGTCACCGGCTTCAACCGCAGCCAGGACAAGATCGACAAGCTCGTCTCCGAAGGCGGCAAGGGCGCCTCCAGCATCGCCGACGCCGTTAAGGATGCCGACGTCGTCATCACCATGGTGCCGGACTCCCCCGACGTTGAGGGTGTCGTCAGCGGCGCCGACGGCGTCTTCGCCAACGCCAAGCAGGGCACCCTCTGGATCGACGCGTCCAGCATCCGCCCCGACGTCGCCAAGCGCCTCTCCGAGGAAGCAGTAGCAGCAGGCATCCGCCCCCTCGACGCCCCGGTTTCCGGCGGCGAACAGGGCGCCATCGACGCCGTCCTGTCCATCATGGTCGGTGGCGACAAGGCAGATTTCGAGGCAGCGCAGGACGTCCTCAACGCCGTCGGCAAGACCATCGTCCACGTCGGCCCGTCCGGCTCCGGCCAGACCGTCAAGGCTGCAAACCAGCTGATCGTCGCCGTCAACATCGAGGTCCTCGGCGAGGCCATCGCCTTCCTTGAGGCCTACGGCGTGGACACCGACGCCGCCCTCAAGGTCCTCGGCGGCGGCCTGGCCGGCTCCAAGGTCCTCGACCAGAAGGGCCAGAAGATGCTGGACCGCAACTTCGACCCCGGCTTCCGCCTGGCCCTGCACCACAAGGACCTGGGCATCGTCACCTCCGCAGCCCGCGAAGCCAACGTCTCCATCCCGCTCGGCGCCGTCGTCGCCCAGCTCGTCGCCGCCACCGTCAACCAGGGCGACGGCGGACTCGACCACTCGGGCCTCTTCAAGCAGGTCCTCCAGCTCTCTGGTCGAAAGTAATCCCGGGCCGGAAGTAAAGCACCTCCGGCTGTAGCCGGCTAACAAGCAAAACACGGAGTACCGCCGTCGTACATAACGACGGCGGCTCCCTCAGCACACCCAAAAACAGACTTTTAGGAGCACACCATGACCAAGATGCGCACCGTAGACGCTGCCACCGCCATCCTGGAAAAGGAGGGCGCCACCGAGGCGTTCGGCCTGCCAGGCGCGGCGATCAACCCGTTCTACTCCGCCATGCGGGCCCACGGCGGCATCCGCCACACCCTGGCCCGCCACGTTGAAGGCGCCAGCCACATGGCCGACGGCTACTCCCGCGCAGCCGACGGCAACATCGGCATCTGCATCGGCACCTCAGGCCCCGCCGGCACCGACATGATCACCGGCCTGTACGCGGCATGGGCCGACTCCATCCCCATGCTCTGCATCACCGGCCAGGCCCCGGTTGCCAAGCTGCACAAGGAAGACTTCCAGGCCGTGGACATCGAGTCCATTGCCAAGCCCGTGACCAAGATGGCCATGACCATTCTGGAGCCCGGCCAGGTGCCCGGCGCCTTCCAGAAGGCCTTCCAGCTGATGCGCTCCGGCCGCCCCGGCCCCGTGCTGCTGGACCTGCCGATTGACGTGCAGATGGCCGAGATCGAGTTCGACATCGACACTTACGAGCCCCTGCCCGTCGAGAAGCCCAAGGCCTCCCGCAAGCAGCTGGAGAAGGCCCTGGACATGCTGACGGCCGGAGAGCGCCCGCTGATCGTGGCCGGCGGCGGCATCATCAACGCCGGCGCCTCCGCGCAGCTGGTGGAACTGGCCGAGCTGCTGAACGTTCCCGTCATCCCCACCCTGATGGGCTGGGGCGCCATCCCGGACGACCACGAGCTGATGGCCGGCATGGTAGGCCTGCAGACCAGCCACCGCTACGGCAACGAGAACTTCCTGCGCAGCGACTTCGTGATCGGCATCGGCAACCGCTGGGCCAACCGCCACACCGGCGGGCTGGACACCTACACGGCGGGCCGCAAATTCGTGCACATCGACATCGAGCCCACCCAGATCGGCCGCGTGTTTTCCCCGGACTTCGGCATCGCCTCCGACGCCGGCGCCGCCCTGGACGGCCTGCTGGAGATCGCCCGCGAACGCCAGGCCGCCGGAACCCTGCCCGACTACAAGGCATGGGTTGCCGAGTGCGCCGAACGCAAGGCCACCCTGCACCGCAAGACCCACTTCGACAACGTGCCGATCAAGCCGCAGCGCGTGTACGAGGAGATGAACAAGGCCTTCGGTAAGGACACCACCTACGTGTCCACCATCGGCCTGTCGCAGATCGCCGGCGCGCAGATGCTGCACGTGTTCGGCGCCCGCAAGTGGATCAACGCCGGCCAGGCAGGCCCGCTGGGCTGGACCGCCCCGGCCGCCCTCGGCGTCGTGCGCGGCAAGCCGGGCGAGACCGTGGTGGCGCTGTCCGGCGACTACGACTTCCAGTTCATGATCGAGGAACTGGCCGTGGGCGCGCAGTTCAACCTGCCGTACATCCACGTGGTGGTGAACAATTCCTACCTGGGCCTGATCCGCCAGTCCCAGCGCGGGTTCAACATGGATTACCACGTGTCGCTGGGCTTCGACAACATCAACTCCCCCGAGACCGAAGGCTACGGCGTTGACCACATCAAGGTGGTTGAAGGCCTGGGCTGCAAGGCCATCCGCGTGACCAGCCCCGAGGACATGCCGGCCGCGTTCGACAAGGCCAAGGCACTGATGGGCGAGTTCCAGGTTCCCGTGGTGGTTGAAGTGATCCTGGAAAAGGTCACCAACATCTCCATGGGCCTCGAGATCAACGCCGTGAACGAGTTCGAGGAACTGGCAACCTCCGCCGCCGACGCCCCCACCGCCATCCTGGCCCTGCAGGACTAACAACCTGCAGGACAGAACCAGCCGCACCCAAAAGTACCGAAGATAGGCAAGCAATGCGCATCGTGATCGCGCCGGACAAGTTCAAGGGCTCACTCTCCGCCCCGGACGTCGCCCGGCACCTTGAAACAGGGCTCCGGAAGGGCTCCGCCACAGCGGACGGCCCCGGCCCTGAGGGACTGGGCACCCTTGAGGTACTGCGGATTCCCGTGGCCGACGGCGGCGAGGGCACCCTCGACGCCGCCGTCGGTTCCGGCTTCACCCGCCGCCGCGCCGTCGTCAGCGGCCCCACCGGTCAGCCGCTGACGGCGGAGTTCGCGGTCCGCGGCCGGGAGGCCGTGATCGAAATGGCCGTGGCGTCCGGCCTCGCCGTCCTGCCGCCCTCCGCTGTGTCCAAACACGACGGCGGGCGGCCGGGTTCGGACTCTGCCCGGACTGCCAGCAGCCTGGGCACCGGGGAACTGATCCGCGCGGCGCTCGACGCCGGCTGCCGGCAGATCATCCTCGGCGTCGGTGGCAGCGCCAACACCGACGGCGGCGCTGGCGTCCTGCAGGGACTCGGCGCCCGGCTGCTCGACGCCGCCGGCAACGAACTGCCCCTCGGCGGCGCCGCGCTGGCGCAGCTGGCGGCCATCGACTTCTCCGGCTTCGACGCCCGGCTGGAGGAATCCCGCTTCATCCTCGCGAGCGACGTGGACAACCCGCTGCTCGGACCGGAAGGCGCGGCGGCCATCTTCGGACCGCAGAAGGGCGCCACCGCCGCCGACGTCGGCGAGCTGGATGCCGCCCTCGCCAACTTCGTCCAGGTCCTCGCCGCGGAGATCGGGCCGCGCGCGGTCAAGGCCGCCAGCGCACCGGGGGCCGGAGCGGCCGGCGGCGTCGGCTACGCCGCCATCGCGGCACTGGCGGCATCACGCCGCCCGGGCATCGACGTCGTGCTTGAATTCACCCGGCTGGCCGAACGGCTGGCCGGCGCGGACCTGGTGATCACCGGCGAAGGCAGCCTGGACGAACAGAGCCTGCTGGGCAAGACGCCCATGGGCGTAGCCCGCGCTGCCGCTGCGGCCGGCGTGCCGGTACTCGCCGTCTGCGGCCGCACCACGCTGGACGCCGCGCAGATCAGCCGGTCAGGTTTCCGGCAGGTCTACCCCCTGACGGCGCTGGAAAGCAATGTAGAGATATGTATAGCTGAAGCAGGCCGACTGCTTGAAGAATTGGGTCAGCACATCGGCGTGCACCTGACCGACAGTGCTTACACGAAGGAGCCCCTGAATGTCTGAAGAACGCTTTGACCTGGTCATCCGGGGCCGGCGCATCCTCACCACCGCCGGCATCGCCGCCCGTGAAGTGGGCGTGCGCGGCGGAAAGATCGTCGCCCTCGAGCCGCTTGGCAACGGCCTCGCGGGCGCCGAGGTCATCGAACTGGCCGACGACGAAACCCTGATCCCCGGCCTGGTGGACACGCACGTCCACGTCAACGAGCCCGGCCGCACCGAGTGGGAGGGCTTCGCCTCCGCCACCCGTGCGGCAGCCGCCGGCGGCGTCACCACCATCATCGACATGCCGCTGAACTCCATCCCGCCCACCACCAACGTGGAGGGCCTGAAGCTCAAGCGCGAGGTGGCCGAGGACCAGGCCTTCGTGGACGTCGGCTTCTGGGGCGGCGCCATCCCCGGCAACAAGGCCGATCTCCGCCCGCTGCACGACGAGGGCGTCTTCGGCTTCAAGTGCTTCCTGCTGCACTCCGGCGTGGACGAGTTCCCGCACCTGGAAGCAGACGAGATGGAGGAGGACATGCGCGAGCTGAAGTCCTTCGACTCGCTCATGATCGTCCACGCCGAGGACTCGCACGCCATCGACCACGCACCCCATCCCGGCGGCGCCCACTACTCCACCTTCCTCGCCTCCCGCCCCCGCGGCGCCGAGAACAAGGCCATCGCCGAGGTGATCGAGCGCGCCCGCTGGACCGGCGCCCGCGCCCACATCCTGCACCTTTCGTCGTCGGACGCGCTGCCCATGATCGCTTCGGCAAAGCGCGACGGCGTGCACCTCACCGTGGAGACCTGCCCGCACTACCTCACGCTCATGGCCGAGGAAATCCCCGACGGCGCCACGGCCTACAAGTGCTGCCCGCCCATCCGCGAGGCCTCCAACCGGGAGCTCCTCTGGCAAGGCCTGCAGGACGGCACCATCGACTGCATCGTCTCCGACCACTCCCCTTCGACACTGGACCTGAAGGACCTCGAAAACGGCGACTTCGCGGTGGCCTGGGGCGGCGTCTCCTCGCTGCAGCTGGGCCTGTCCCTGATCTGGACCGAGGCCCGGCACCGCGGCATCCCGCTGGAACAGGTGGTGTCGTGGATGGCCGAGAAGCCGGCCGCACTGGCCCGTCTCTCCAACAAGGGCCAGCTTGCCCTGGGCTACGACGCCGATTTCTCCGTCTTCGCCCAGGACGAGGCCTTCGTGGTGGACGTGTCCAAGCTCAAGCACAAGAACCCCATCACCCCGTACGACGGCAAGGCACTCTCCGGCGTCGTCCGCCGCACGTACCTGCGCGGCAGCGTGGTGGACGGCCAAACCCCCGGCGGCAAGCTGATCCGCCGCGGCGGCATCTGAGGACCGCGCGGTGGCTGTGCATGCCCATTCACCGCGCGGCACTTCGGCCCCCCGGGGCGCCAAGGCCCCCGGTGCTGCCAACGACCACAGACCTGCCAACGCCCACATACCTGCCATCGCCCCGGGGACTGCGAAAGCCCACGGCCTGGCGGTCTGGGTAGCTCCCCCCGAAGGCCAGGACATCGATCCGGAGGTCCTGGCCCGGGCCGCCGAGCTGGTGCTGGCGCGGGCCCTTCAATTTGCTCCGGAGGCGGAAGTCCACTGGCCCGCCGCCGGAGCTGCAACTTCCGCCGCCGGGACGCACCCGGGCACGCCCCCAGGGGAGGGGGAACCCAACGGTGCGCCCGACGGCGGAACTCCCGTGCCGCCGTCGTCCTCCCTGGAGGATTCCCCGCAACATTCCCCGCAACCGGACTCTGCGCAACAGGAACCAGGGGAATCGGAGTCCCGGGAAACGGACGACGACGGCGCTACCCACCTCCCGCCGTCGGCCGGGCACGTCAGCCGGGTGGCCGTGGACCTTGCCCGGTCCGAGGTGCTGCTGGACGGCGAGCGGGTGCCGCTGACCGGCGTCGAATTCAAGCTGCTGCGCTACCTTGTGGAGCACTGCTCGCGGACCGTTGACCGGGAGGAGCTGCGGCTGTTCCTGGAGTCGTTCGACAGCCCCGGCGCCGCGACCCGTTCCATCGACGTCTACGTGGGGCGGGTGCGGCGGAAGCTGCTCGGCGGCCGGCACGCGATCGCTACGGTCCGCGGCGGCGGCTACCGCTTCATCTGCGGACCCGCAGCCACCGTGCGCGGACCGGCGGAATACAGTATCTAGGGCTGCTGTTATCCATATCAGTCATTGTGCTTGACCAGATTTTTCGCTCGACCCAGATCCATCAGAAGGAATGCCATGAGCCCCAAACTGACCACCAAGCTCCAGCCCGGAACCCAGGCGCCGGACTTCACCCTGCAGGACGCCGAAGGCAAGCAGACCGCGCTGGCCGACTACCGCGGCAAGAACGTCATCGTGTACTTCTACCCCGAGGCCGCAACTCCCGGCTGCACCACCGAGGCCTGCGACTTCCGCGACAACCTGGCCTCTTTCCAGGGTTCGGGCTACGCAGTGCTGGGCATCTCCCCCGATGCGCCGGAGAAGCTGGCCAACTTCACGGGCGACTTCGGGCTCACCTTCCCGCTGCTGGCTGACGAGGACCACGCGGTGGCCCTGGCCTACGGCGCCTGGGGCGAGAAGCTCGTCGACGGCGAGGTGCAGGAGGGCATCGTCCGCTCCACCGTTGTCCTGGATCCCGAAGGCAAGGTCACGCTGGCCCAGTACCAGGTCAAGGCGCAGGGCCACGTCCAGGCGCTCCGCGAACAGCTCGGCGTCTGACACGCTCCCTCACCTTTCGTCGCTTCACCCCAAACGCGTCCTCACCTCTGGTCGCTTAACCCCAAACGCTCCTGCAGGAACTGCAGGAGCGTTTCGGGTTAAGCGGCAGGACCTGAGGAAGCGTCCCTACTTCAGGACCACGGTCCGGTTGCCGTTCAGGATAATGCGGCCTTCGCAGTGCCAGCGGACGGCGTTGCTGAGCGCCTTGCACTCGGTGTCCCGACCGGCGGCAACCAGGTCCTCGGGACCGAAGGTGTGGTCCACCTCGACCACCTGCTGCGCGATGATCGGGCCCTCGTCGAGTTCCGCGTTCACGTAGTGCGCCGTCGCACCAACCGTCTTCACGCCGCGGGCGTAGGCCTGGTGGTACGGCTTGGCACCCTTGAACGAGGGCAGGAACGAGTGGTGGATGTTGATCGCGCGGCCATCCAGCTTCCGCGTCAGGTCGTCGCTGAGAACCTGCATGTACCGGGCCAGCACCACCAGCTCGACGTCGAGCTCGTCCACGATTTCCAGCAGCCGTGCCTCCGCCTGCGGCTTGGTGGCCGCGGTGACGGGGACGTGGAAGAACGGGATGCCGTGCCAGTCCACGAGGGCCTGGTGGTCGGTGTGGTTTGAAACCACGCCCACAACCTCGATGGGCAGTTCCCCCACGCGGGCCCGGAAGAGCAGGTCGTTGAGGCAGTGGCCGAACTTCGAGACCATGATCAGGACCTTGCGGCGGGACCCGTTCCGTTCCAGCCGCCACTTCATGTTGTACTTCTCGGCAACCGGCGTGAAGCCGGCACGCAGCTGCTCCAGCGTGGATTCGTTCCCGTCGGACGCGAAGTGCACCCGCATGAAGAAGTGGCCTTCGGACCGGTCGCCGAACTGCTTGTTGTCGATGATGTCGCAGCCGTATTCCAGCAGGAAGCCGGAGACGGCGTGCACGATGCCCGGGCCTTCGGGGCAGTCCAGGGTCAGGACGTGCTCGACGCCGCTGCTTGCCTGCCCGGAGGCGCGGTCCTCAGTCTGGATAGCAGTCATGTTCAGCACTCAATTACATTCACAGCGAGGCCTCCTCGAGAGGTTTCCTTGTACTTGGTTTTCATGTCGGCCCCGGTGTCGCGCATGGTCTTGATGGCCTTGTCCAGCGACACCTTGTGGCTGCCGTCCCCGTGCAGGGCCAGCCGCGCGGCGTTGATCGCCTTGACGCTGGCGATCGCGTTCCGCTCGATGCACGGGATCTGCACCAGGCCGCCCACGGGGTCGCACGTCAGCCCGAGGTTGTGTTCGATCCCCACCTCGGCGGCGTTCTCCACCTGTTCGGGCGTGCCGCCCAGCACCTCGCAGAGTCCGGCCGCGGCCATGGAGCAGGCCGAGCCGACCTCGCCCTGGCAGCCCACCTCCGCGCCGGAGATGGAGGCGTTGATCTTGAACAGAATCCCGACGGCGGCCGCCGCCAGCAGGAAGCGCACCACACCGTCGTCGTCCGCTCCCGGAACAAACTTCATGTAGTAGTGCAGGACCGCCGGCACGATGCCGGCTGCCCCGTTGGTGGGGGCGGTGACGATGCGGCCGCCGGCCGCGTTCTCCTCGTTGACGGCCAGCGCGTAGAGGTTCACCCACTCCATCGCCCGGAGCGGATCTGTGACGCCGGTGTCCGCCGTCAGGGTCTTGAAGAGCGACGGCGCCCGCCGCCTTACCTTCAGCCCGCCGGGAAGGATGCCTTCCGCGGCGCAGCCGTTGTCCACGCATTCGCGCATGACGGCCCACAGCTTCAGAAGTTCCTCGCGGAGTTCCGCCTCGCTGCGCCACACCAGTTCGTTGGCGAGCATGACGTCCGAGATGGACATGTTTTCGCGGCTGCAGATCTCCAGGAGCTCGTTGGCCGTGGTGAAGGGGTACGGCAGCGGGGTTTCGTCCGCAATCACCTTGGCGCCGGCGTCGGCATCCCCGTCCACGACGAACCCGCCGCCGATGGAGTAGAAGCTCCGTTCGCTCAGCACCGTGCCCGCGTGGTCCAGGGCGCGGAAGGTCATGCCGTTGGGGTGGGCCGGCAGCGACTTGCGCCGGTGCAGCACCACGTCCTCGTCCCAGTTGAAGTCCACCCGGTGGTCGCCGCCGATCCTGAGTTCGGCGTCGAGGGCGGCGGCTGCCACCTGGTCGTCGGCGGTGGAGGTGTCCACCGTCTCCGGCTCCAGGCCCTGCAGGCCCAGCACCACGGCCTTGTCGGAGCCATGGCCCCGGCCGGTGGCACCCAGGGACCCGAAGAGCTCTGCCTGGACCCGGGTGGTGGCACTCAGCAGTCCACCGCCCTTGAGCCCGTCGGCGAACTGCTTTGCCGCCCGCATCGGGCCGACCGTGTGTGACGACGACGGCCCGATGCCAACGGAAAACAGGTCCAGGGCGCTTAGCGCCATCAGGGCACCTCGGGGGAAGCGAACTCCCTCATGGCGTCCAGGAGCCAGCGGCCCAGGTAATCCGCGAACGAGGCGCGGGGGAACAGCCGGAAGCTTTCCTCCCCGGACTTGAACAGGACCACCGGGATGTTGCCGACCTCGGTGTTCAGGGCCGTGCCTGGCTTGAGGGTCCGCGGGTGCAGGTCCAGGGCGCAGCCCTTCTCCAGCACTGCACGGGCCCGCGGGCCGGACAGCTCGAACGTGGTGCGGTTGGCGGACAGGTCCACCACCTGCCCGGCGGCGTCGCCCAGGGCGGACTTGAGGGAGCCGATCAGGTCCCCGCCCAGGGAGTCGTGGGCGTCTTCCGGGGCCACCACCAGGAACTCCTGCGGACCGAGCCACAGGACGCTGACGCGTTCCGTGCCGCGGACCTCGCCGCAGCGCTCCGGCAGGCCGCCGGTGACGGAGGCAATCCGGGCGCCGGCCTCGGTGCTGCGGTCCACCCGGACGCCGACCATGGTCTGGAACGGGCCCTCTTTCAGGGTGACTGTTCCCTGCACGGACCCGGTGTCGAATGCTTCGGCCAGGTGTGAGGCTGGGCTGCGGCGGATTTCCCGGAGTCCATTGATGCCTGTGAAGGCTGCGGTGTTAGCCATCTTTGCGGGTCCCTTCGGGGTCAAAAAGTACGGTTTCTGCCACGACTACGTCGACGAGCTGGTTGCCGGCGGCGGCCACCAGGGTCTCGCCGATCCGGTTGCGGCCGTTCTTGATCAGGGCCAGGCCGAACGAACGGCCCAGCGCAGCGCTGTGGTAGCTGGAGGTCACGAAGCCCTGCATCGGGACGGGGCCGTAGGCGGGGCTGGTGCTGATGCCCTTTTCCACCAGCTGGGTTCCTTCCGGAAGCCTCAGCGAACCGTCCACCGGCAGGACGCTGACCAGGTGCTTGCGGTCGTCGCGCTGCTGGTCCGCCCGGGAGTAGGAGCGCTTGCCGATGAAGTCCTTGGCCTTGGAGACGATCCATTCCATGCCGGCATCCTGCGGGGTGACCGTGCCGTCGGTGTCCTGCCCGACGATCGGGTAGCCCTTCTCGGCACGCAGCACGTGCATGGTCTCGGTGCCGTAGGGGGTGATGTTGAACTCGGCACCTGCCGCGGCAACGGATTCCCAGGTGTTCAGCCCGTACCAGGACGGCACGTTGATTTCGTAGGCCAGTTCACCGGAGAACGAGATCCGGCAGATGCGGGCCTGCACGCCGGACGCGAGGGTGGTTTCGCGGAAGGTCATGAACGGGAACGCCTCGGCGTCGAGGCCGCCGTTGGCGGCGAGTTCCGGGGCAACCTTGGCGATGACGTCGCGGGACTTGGGTCCGACGACGGCGATCGTGCTCCACTGTTCGGTCACCGAGGTGCAGTGCACGTCGAGTTCCGGCCATTCGGTCTGCAGCCATTCCTCCAGCCAGTCCAGCACCTTGGCGGCGCCGCCGGTGGTGGTGGTCATGAAGTAGGTTTCCTCGTCCAGGCGCAGGGTCACGCCGTCGTCGAAGATCATGCCGTCCGAGAGGCACATGACGCCGTATCGGGCGGAACCCGGGGCCAGCTTCTTGAACGCGTTGGTGTAGATCCGGTTCAGGAACTCACCGGCGTCCTTGCCGCGGATTTCGATCTTGCCGAGGGTGGTGGCGTCCATGAAGCCCACGGAGTCGCGGACGGCGGCGCACTCGCGGAGCACAGCCTCGTCCATGTCCTCCCCGTTCTGCGGGTAGTACCACGGACGCTTCCACTGCCCGACGTCCTCGAACAGTGCGCCCTGGGCAACGTGCCACGGGTGGATCGAGGTGACGCGGGCGGGATCGAACAGCTCGCCGCGCTGGCGGCCGGCCAGCGCCGCGAAGGCCACGGGGGTGAACGGCGCACGGTAGGTGGTGGTGCCGATGTCGCCGATGCCCCGGGACGCCTCGCCGGCGGTGCGCAGTGCAGCGGCAATGACGCCGATCGCGTTGACGCCGGACGTCTTGCCCTGGTCGTTGGCGGTGCTGATGGAGGTGTAGCGCTTGACGTGTTCCACGGACCGCATGCCGGCGCCGGTGGAGCGCAGGACGTCGGCCACGGACTGGTCACGCTGGAAGTCGACGAAGTGGTGGTGCCAGTCGTCGGGGGTTCCGGTCTGGCCGGGGACCAGCCACAGCTGGCGGGTCGGGGCGGACGCCTTGGGCTCCGCCAGGGCGGAGGGCTCGACGGCGGTCTCAAAGCCGGCGGCGATCGCGGCCGCAGCTCCGGCCGAGATGCCCTCGGCCAGGCAGTCCGCGAGTTCGAAGCTGCCGCGGCCGGAACCGATGGTCTGCTGGTTCGGAACCACGGTGGCCGGCACGAAGGCCGCGAGGTCCTCGTCCCAGCGCAGCTTGCCCTGGCGCTGCGAGTGCAGGTGCACCAGGGGGCTCCAGCCGCCGGACACTGCCAGCAGGTCGGCGGCGATCTCTTCGATGCCCGAGGTGAGTTCGCCGTCGTCGTTGATGCTGCGGACGGTGACGCTGTTCAGGCGGCCGTCCGAGCCGGCGGCCGTGTTGGCAACCGCGCTGCCGATGAGCACCCGGGTGCCGGCTTCGACGGCGGCGGCAGCCACCGGCGTGAGGGCCGGACGGGCGTCGACGACGGCCGCGACCTTGACGCCGGCGGCGCGCAGGTCCGCGGCCAGGGCGTAGGCGCTGTCGTTGGTGGTGTTGATGACCACGCGGGACCCGGCGGCCACGCCGTAGCGGTTCAGGTAGCTGCGGACAGCCGAGGCGAGCATGATGCCCGGGCGGTCGTTGTTCTCGAACACCAGCGGACGCTCGTGGGCGCCCGGGGCCAGGACAACCTGGTTGGCGCGGATGTGCCAAATGCGCTGCCGGGAGACGCCGGCGGCTGCCGGGCTGGAGAGGTGGTCGGTGCGGTTCTGCACGGCGATGACGTAGTTGGCGTCGTAGGCGCCGAAGGCGGTGGTGCGGTTCAGCACGGTGCTTTCGGCGCCGGAGACGAGTTCAGCCTCGACGTCGGCAACCCATTCCAGGGCGGGCTTGCCCTCGATGGTTTCCGCCAGTTCGGCGGCCGTGGAACCGGACAGCAGCGACCCGCCGAGTTCGGGCTGGTCGTCCATCAGGATGACGCGGGCGCCGGTGCGGACTGCTTCGCGGGCCGCGGCCAGGCCGGCGGGGCCGCCGCCGATCACCAGGATGTCGGTGTGGACGTACTTCTTGTCGTACTCAGCCCGGTCATCCGCGGGGTCCAGCTTGCCCAGGCCGTTCAGGAAGCCGGCCTTCAGGCCGTCCACCAGCGAAACGGTGGTGGCGGGGAGCATGGACTCGGCAACGTCACCGGGGAACCGGGCTTCGATCCGGACCAGGGCGTTGGGCTCTTCCACGCCGGCGGCCAGGATGCCGCGGGCACGGTCCTCGTACAGCGAGTTGCCGGCGGCGATGCGGCCGTTGGCCAGCAGCGCGGAGGCCAGGGTGTCGCCCGGGTGTCCGGTGAATTCCTCGCCGTCCACGGTGAACCGCCAGGAGATGCTGCGGTCGATGCGGCCGCCGGTGCTGAGGCGCGCGTTCTGGGAGGTCACTTGGTCGCTCCTTCCGGGGCGGTGCTGGGGCTGAGGGGGGTGGTGCTGGCGGCGCCGGTGCTTGCGGTGCCGGTGTCAGCTGCGGGTGGGACGGGCGCGGCGGGCCGCGGCACCCCCATCTGGTACACAGCCTGGATGTCGTACGTGACCGTGTCGCGGAGCATGTTGAACCATTGCCGGCAGCCGGTGCTGTGCACCCACCGTTCGGCGAAGGTGCCCTTGGTGTTCTCGCGGTAGAACAGGTACTCGGCCCATTCCCGGTCGGTGAGGTCGTTGGGGTTCTCGGGGTAGGGCACGTGGGCCTGGCCGCCGTAGTGGAACTCGGTTTCGTCCCGCGGGCCGCAGTTGGGGCAGGAGATAAGCAGCATGTGCGTCTTCTTCTTTCTTGTGGACCGTGGCTAGTGGGCGACCGCGGCAGCGCCGTGTTCGTCGATCAGGGCACCGGTTTCAAAGCGTTCCAGGGCAAACGGCCTGTTGAGCTTGTGCGGCGCTCCGGTGGCGATGGTGTGCGCGAAGGTCAGGCCGGCAGCCGGCGTGCCCTTGAAGCCGCCGGTTCCCCAGCCGCAGTTGACGAACATGTTGTCCACCGGGGTGGTGCCCACGATCGGTGAGGCATCCAGGGTGGTGTCAACGATGCCGCCCCAGGTCCGGAGCACGTGTGCCCGGGCAAAGATCGGGAACAGTTCGACGGCGGCCGCCATCTGGTGCTCGATCACGTGGAAGGAGCCGCGCTGGCCGTAGCCATTGTAGGAGTCGACGCCGGCACCCATGACCAGCTCGCCCTTGTGTGCCTGGGAGACGTACACGTGGACGTGGTTGGACATGACGACGGTGGGGTGCACGGGCTCGTGCAGCTCGGAGACCAGGGCCTGCAGCGGGTGGGACTGGATGGGGAGCCGGAAGCCGGCCATTTCCGCCAGGACCGAGCTGTGGCCGGCGGCGCAGAGGCCCACCTTCTCGGTGTTGATGGTGCCGCGGTTGGTCTTGACGCCCACCACGCGGTTGCCGTCCTTGACGAAGCCGGTGACTTCGCAGTTCTGGATGATGTCCACGCCCAACTCGTCACACTTGCGGGCGAAGGCCCAGGCGACGTGGTCGTGCTTGGCGATACCGGCGCGCGGCTGGTAGGTGGCGCCCATGACCGGGTAGCGGATGTCGTCGCGGATGTTCAGGATGGGGCAGAGTTCCTTGACCTGCTGCGGGTCGAGCCATTCCGCGTCCACGCCGTTGAGCTTGTTGGCGCCCACGCGGCGGATGCTCTCGCGCACGTCGCCCAGGGTGTGGGCCAGGTTCATCACGCCGCGCTGGCTGAAGAGGAAGTCGTACTCCAGCTCCTCGGGCAGGATCTCCCACAGCTTCAGGGCGTGCTCGTAGATGGCGGCGCTCTCGTCCCAGAGGTAGTTGGAACGGATGATGGTGGTGTTACGGGCCATGTTGCCGCCGGCCAGCCAGCCCTTTTCCAGCACGGCGATGTTGGTCATGCCGTGGTTCTTGGCCAGGAAGTACGCGGTGGCCAGGCCGTGTCCGCCGCCGCCGACGATCACGGCGTCATAGGAGGACTTGGGCTCGGGGTTGTGCCACAGGAAGTCCGGGTGCTCCGGGAGCTGGTGGGTGCTCACTGGGCTGCTCCAATCATGTCATTTTCAAACGCGGCAATCTCGGGTGCGCCGCCGAGCTGGGGGTACAGGGGGAACTGCTCGGCCAGTGCAGTGACGCGGGCGCGGAGTTCGACGGCGGTGCCGTCGTCGAGCGTTCCGGTGCCGTCTGCGCCAGTACTGGCAGAGGCGATCAGCGCCGTGGCGATGATGTCCGCTACCTCGGTGAACTCGGTGGCGCCGAAGCCGCGAGTGGCCAGGGCGGGGGTACCGATCCGGAGGCCGGAGGAAACCATCGGCGGGCGGGGGTCGAAGGGGACGGCGTTGCGGTTGACGGTGATGCCGATCCGGTGCAGCGTGTCCTCGGCCTGCTGGCCGTCCAGCTCGGAGTTCCGCAGGTCAACGAGGACAAGGTGGACGTCCGTGCCGCCGTTGACCACGGTGATGCCGGCGGCTTCGACGTCAGGCTGCAGGAAGCGCTCGGCCAGCAGCTTGGCGCCCTCCAGGACGCGCTCCTGGCGTTCCTTGAAGCCCTCGGTTGCTGCCAGCTTGAAAGCCACGGCCTTGGCGGCGATGACGTGCTCCAGCGGGCCGCCCTGCTGGCCGGGGAAGACTGCGCTGTTGATCTTCTTGGCGTACTGCTCCTTGGCGAGGATGACGCCGCCGCGGGGACCGCCCAGGGTCTTGTGCGTGGTGGTGGTGACGACGTCGGCGTAGGGCACCGGGTTCGGGTGCAGGCCCGCGGCGACGAGGCCGGCGAAGTGGGCCATGTCCACCATCAGGTAGGCACCGACGAGGTCGGCGATCCGGCGGAACTCGGCGAAGTCGAGCTGGCGGGAGTAGGCGGACCAGCCGGCCACGATGAGCTTCGGCTTGTGCTCCAGGGCCAGGGCCTCGACCTCGGCCATGTCCACGCGGAAGTCGGATTCGCGGACGTGGTACGGGACCACGTTGTAGAGCTTGCCGGAGAAGTTGATGCGCATGCCGTGGGTGAGGTGGCCGCCGTGGGCCAGGTCCAGGCCCATGATGGTGTCGCCCGGGTTCAGCAGCGCGAACATAGCGGCGGCGTTGGCCTGCGCGCCGGAGTGCGGCTGGACGTTGGCGAACTCGGCGCCGAAGAGTGCCTTCACGCGGTCGATGGCCAGCTGCTCGACGACGTCGACGTGCTCGCAGCCGCCGTAGTAGCGCTTGCCCGGGTAGCCCTCGGCGTACTTGTTCGTGAGGACCGAGCCCTGCGCCTCCATGACGGCCGCAGGAGCGAAGTTCTCCGAGGCGATCATTTCCAGCGTGGACTGCTGGCGGTCCAGCTCGCGTGCGACGGCCTGCTGGATCTCGGGATCGACTGCGGAAAGTCGGTCGTTCAACTGCTCAACCACGAATGCTCCTTATGAAATACCACTTTGCTTATGACTGATATATCAGTGTGATGTCAATGGTATGATTGAGCTCACAACATAGTCAATAGCAGTAAGCAAAATGGCACTTCGCTTCCGCCTGAAGCCAATGACCATAAGCAAGGAACGGAGCCTCGCTGTGAATGCTCTTCCCGCCATGCCACCCGCCGAGGACGAAGCGCTGTCCCGGGCCGAGGCCGCCTACCGGCAGCTCCGCGACAAGCTGATCATGCTGGACATCCGTCCGGGCGAGCCCATCAATGACGGCCAGCTGGCAACTGAACTGGGCTTCGGGCGCACGCCCGTGCGTGAGGCCATCAAGCGGCTGGAGGTGGACCATCTGGTGGTGTCCTACCCCCGCCGGGGAACATTCGCCACCACCGTGGACTTCACGGAACTGGCCGACGTCTCGGAGATCCGGGAGCTGCTTGAGCCGCTCGCGGCGCGCCGGGCTGCCAAGCGGGCCAACACCGCCATGCGCGAGGAACTGCTGGAGGTTGCCAAGGCCATCTCGGAGCTGGCGCCCACCCCCGCCCAGTCGCGGGAGCTCATGCGCTACGACCTCATGGTGCACCGCCTGATCTACCGTGCCGCAGCCAACCCGCACCTCGAGGACACCCTGATCCGCTACGACAACCTCGCCACGCGCATCTGGTGCCTGGTCCTGGACAAGGTCCCCTCGGTGAGCGGCCACATCAGCGAGCATGTGGACCTGCTCAAGGCCGTGGCCGAGGGTGACGCGGACAAGGCGGGCGAGCTCGCACTGCACCACGTCACGAGCTTCGAGGAAACCATCCGCAAGGTGCTCTAAACCACGGCATCGGATTGCTGTATGCCTTGTTGGCGGTCGGCGCCCTTGTTGACGGTCACGGCGGCGGCTATTCTGCCAGAAACGTCCGCCGCCAATGAGGGTGACCGCAGGGCCAGGTACCTGCCACTTCCAGGCCTGACCAGCGTTTCGAAAGAGGCACGCCGTGTCCGTTTCACCGACCCCTCCAGCCGCGTCCCGGCGTCGTCTGCTTCTTATCCTCCTTGCTGCTGTGGTGGTGGTCCTGGTGGGTGTGGCCACCGCCGTTTCTGCGCAGGTACCCCGGCCGGACCAGCAGGCCGCCACCGCGCCCCCTTCCCCTTCATCTGCGGCCGCCTCCAGCGCCGCGCCGGGCTCCGCGTCGCCGGCTCCCTCTTCCCCCACCAGGGAAGCAGCGAAACCGGCGGCCGCGGAGCTCCTGGACGAGGCCAACACGGTGTGCGAAATGCGCGTGACGGAGAAGTACCCCACCGCTGAGGTCCAGCCCGGAACCAAGTCCACCGCCAAGGCGAAGAACGGCACCTTCGAGACCACCGGCTCATACACTGACCCGACGGCCGGCAAACCCGCGCCCACGGAATTCCAGTGCTCCTCTGTCAATGCCAGCGGCAGCTGGACCGTGAACCTGGGCCGGGGCTAGGCGCCCGGAGCGGGACTCGGTTGGGTCTGCTGGACCACGCGCTGGGTTTGGTATGGCAGGATCTGAGGACGCGTCGCAGGTGAAGCGACGGGATGTGAGGACGCGTCGCAGGTGAGGCGACGGGATGTGAGGACGCGTCGCAGGTGAAGCGACGGGATGTGAGGACGCGTCGCAGGTGAAGCGACAGGATGTGAGGAAGCGCCGCATGTGAAGCGACGGGATGTGAGGAAGCGTTTGCGGGGGAACGAGGAATCCCCCGGGACCGTCCCGGGGGATTCCTTTTTTGGTGAATTCAGGGCTGACGGTGCCGGCAGCCTGATGGACTGGTTCCTAGTGGCCGCCGCCTCCGATCACGCCTTTCTCGACGGCCTTCGTGACGGCGTCGGCTTCGGCCTCGGTCAGGGTGCCGTCCTTGACCGCCGTGTCCAGCTTGGTCTTCAGAGCGGCGGCGTGCTCCGTCTGGGCAGCGGTGCGGATTTCCGTCAGGGCTGCGGTGACCTTCGATTCTTCGACACCGAGTGCCGTCGCCAGAGCCTTCGCCATCGCCGCATCCTGGGCTGTGCGGTCGGGCTTGGTGCCCTCGGTCGGCGCCGTGGTGGGCTTGTTGGCCTCGCGGAACGCCTGGATTGCCTCGGTCACCTTCGCTTCGTCAACGCCCAGCTTGGTGGCCAGGTCTGCCGCGATCTGGCCACGGCCGCCCTTGTGGCCACGGAAACCGTCAGACGACGCGCTGCTGTCCGTGGATGCGCTCGACGACGCACTGGGGCTCGGGGTGGTGGCGGCTGAGGCCATTCCCGTAACCCCCAGGCCAGCGCCCAGCGCCAGGGCGCCAGCAGTGATTCCGAGGGTGATTCTCTTGGTTCGTGACATGGTGTCTCCTTGATCGGCCGTGCGATACGGCTTTGAACGGAAGGGCATCTGTCCTAGCCCCTCACTCAAAGATCCGGCAGCAGCTTAGGGCACCGCTGTTCAGAAACTGTCAGGAGGCTGTGAACCCGGCTGCCTTACGGAACTTTTTCAACCACTGAAATTCGCGCATACTTCGACCACCTGATCCGGCCTGCAGAAGCCGGGCCCCCACGGACGGACGCTGCCCCGGCGCCCCTCGATCGCGGCATCAGCTACCGAGGAGTAGTGTGAAGGCCATGGACGAGTCGCCTCCGGACGGTGAACATACACCGGAACTGTTCCGCAACGTGGACGGAGAAACGCTTCGGCGCCAGGTGCTGGAGATCATCAGCGATGTGCTGGCAGACTCCGATCCGCAGAAGGCCTGGGCCAGGGAGCAACTCCTCGACCTGCTGGGGACTCACATGGACGACCCCGAACAGGCACTGCTGCACCATCTGATCAGCACCAGGAACGTTCCCGACTCCTCAGATGAGGATTCGTCAGAAGATTCTTCCGGGCCCGCGCCCCGGCCGCAGCGGGAAAGAGGATGTTACTGACGGCCTTCCAGCCGATCAGGCAACTGCCTGGAGGCGAGGTGATCGGGGTTGAGGCGCTGGCACGGTTCGTCAGCCATGAAGGGACTAGCGCAGACGTCTGGTTCCGGGGAGCAGCTGCCATGGGACTGGGACCGGACCTGGAAATCTCAGCCCTGCATCTCGCTCTTGCCGCAGCAGGAGAGATTCCGCCTCACCTTTTTGCGTCGTTCAATCTCAGCCCCACCGCGTGCGCTGACCCCCGCGTTCAGGCGCTGATGCTGGGAGGGACCGTCGACCCGGAAAGGATGGTCATCGAAATCATGGGCGACATAGCGGACCGGGAACTGGCAGCCCTCGCCGCGGCTCTGAGCCCCCTGCGCCAACACGGCGTGCGCCTGGCCGTGGACGGTTCCGGTCCGGCCGCCACCTCAGCGAAGCAAATCCTCCATCTGCTTCCCGACATCATCAAAGTCGACCGCGACTTCCTCGCCGGCGCCGTCGCTTCAGGAGACCGGCCGGCCGCATCCCCCTTCGTATTCGCACTTGCCGAACAGACCGGCGCGACGCTGTCCGCGGAAGGAATCGAAAGCCGGGAGGAACTCGCCGCCGTCGTCGAATTGGGAATCGCCAGAGGCCAGGGCTACCTGCTCGGCAGGCCCTCCGTGGACCCGCGGGACTGGGCAGCCTGGACCGGCGACGCTGACCCAGTGGAGGACCGCGGATAAAACAGTGCGTACTCGGTTTTTACTGGCGGCGGGAGGATCGCACCAGTTCTGTGCCTGGAACCAAACTGTGAGTTCCCTCTTAATCTGACCCGCGGGCTTTGTGTCCCGGCCGGACGGGCGTAACTTTCGAGAAAGGGCCTCTTCTCCACGGTGCCGGCGTCTCCACTACGCCGGCGCTGGAGATTCAGGCCGCCCGGTCCGGAAGGGGCCACAATGAAAACACGTACGCGTAATGCCACCGTCGTGGCGGGTATCGCCATCCTCCTGGGGACGGCCGGTGGTGGAACACTCGCCGCACAGGGGCAGGCGAAACAACAGCTGATTTCCGGTGACGCCGTGATCCGGATATCGGCTACTTCCCCGGACCATCACGGGAAACACAGGACCACGCACCGCAACCAGAACAGGTCTGCGCAGGAGACAGCGGCGCAGATCCGGACAGCAGATGTCGGGGTGGAGGCATCCGCTGACGCAGTGCCCCGCAGCCAGGCGGCTACTGAATCTCCGCAGGGTACGGGCCTGGAGGTGGTCCTCAAGTCCCTGCCCGGGCTCGATTCAGACGGGGAATCGTGTTCCTAGCCGCCCCACTTCCGCAACAACCGCTTCCGAACGCCTTCCAAACGCCGATGGCGGCCCCCACCTGTCGGTGAGGACCGCCCCCGGCGGCGGGTGCCGCCGTCGGCCTTGACCAGGAAGGGCCTAGACGATGGCTGCGCGGAGTTCCTTCGCGGCCACGGCGGGGTCGGCTGCACCGTAGATGGCACCGCCGGCGACGGCGACATCGGCGCCGGCCTTCTGCACGTCTGCGATGGTGGCGAGCTTCACGCCCCCTGCCACGGAGAACGGAACGCGGGCTTCGGCACCGGCGCGGAGCAGACCGTTCAGGTCGAAACCGGGCTTGGCCTGCTCGTCCAGGCCGGCGTGCATCTCTACGAACTTCGCACCCAGCGCGCGGACTTCCTTGGCCCGGGTGACCTTGTCCTCGATGCCGATGAGGTCCACGACGACGCCCTTGGTGTGGGCCTGGGCTGCCTTGACCGCACCGGCGATGGTGGAATCGTCAGCGGCACCGAGCACGGTGACCAGGTCAGCGCCGGCCTTGAAGGCGATGTCGGCTTCGAGCTCACCGGCGTCCATCGTCTTCAGGTCAGCGAAAACGATCTTGTCCGGGTGGGCATCCTTCACGGCGGTGATGACGGAAAGGCCTTCGGCCTTGATCAGCGGCGTGCCCAGTTCGATGATGTCGACGTACTCGGCAACCTTGCCGGCCAGTTCGAGAGCGGCTTCGGTGGTCAGAAGGTCGATGGCAACCTGGAGCTTCATGTGTTTTTTCCTTACTTGGGTGGGTTTGGATCGCCCTTCCATCTTCGATCGCCTGGCAGATGGGCACTACAGCATGTTCGGGCAGTCTTTCCCACCCAAAGGGATAGGGGGCTCACGGCAGGGTGTAGGGTCAGGAGTCAGGAACCTCTTTGGTTCCACTACAGGAGCGATCATGGCTGACAAGTCCCCCCGTCAAGCAGCATCCAAGAAATCCACCAAATCCATCAAGGAAAAGCGTGCTGACAAGCGGGCCGCCGCGGCACCCGCCAGCTCACTTGACAAGACCAGCGCCAAGCCCGTGCCGGCAAAGAAGAAGTGACCGTTTCACCGAACTACCTCACCCTTGGGGTGCTCTCCTCATCACGCAAACCTGATGAAC
Organism: Arthrobacter globiformis; assembly: GCF_030817195.1. Classification (NCBI taxonomy): domain Bacteria; kingdom Bacillati; phylum Actinomycetota; class Actinomycetes; order Micrococcales; family Micrococcaceae; genus Arthrobacter; species Arthrobacter globiformis. The sequence goes on from NZ_JAUSYZ010000001.1 coordinate 4,924,987, forward strand.
AACGTGTTCCTCTGCACCCGCTCCACCTTGAACGCATCCCGCCGGAGCTGCGCCAGCACATGGTCTTTGAGCGCGGCTACGGGGAACGTTTCGGCTTTTCCGACGCCCAGCTGGCCCAGCTGGTAGGACGGCTGGCCAACCGTCAGGAGATTGTGGCGCAGGCGGACGTTGTTCTGTTACCCAAGCCCCAGCCGCAGGACCTTGCCGAGCTGCGGGACGAACAGGTTCTCTGGGGCTGGCCGCACTGTGTCCAGGACAGGGCCATCACGCAGATGGCCATCGACAAGAAGCTGACGCTGATCGCCTTCGAGGCCATGAACCACTGGGCATCCGACGGCGGCTTCGGCCTTCATGTCTTTCACAAGAACAACGAGTTGGCCGGCTACTGCTCGGTCATACATGCTTTGGCGCTGAGCGGGTCCACCGGGGATTACGGCCGCCGCCTCCGCGCCGTCGTCATCGGTTTCGGTGCCACCGCCCGCGGCGCTGTCACGGCGTTGAACGCACACGGCATCCATGACGTGCAGGTACTGACGAACAGGGGCGTTGCTGCGGTAGGCGCCCCGATCCATTCAGTGCGGATCACCCAGTTTGATCACGACGACAAGGCGCCGTTCCTTAGCCAGGTCATCACCGAACGCGGCCGGGTTCCCCTGGCCCCGTTCCTGGCCGAGAGTGACATTGTAGTCAACTGCACCCTTCAGGACCCGAACAATCCCCTGACCTACCTTCGGACGGAGGATTTGGCCGCGTTCCGGCCGGGAAGCCTGATCGTGGATGTGTCCTGCGACGAAGGCATGGGCTTCAGCTGGGCCAGGACCACTACCTTCGCAAAGCCGATGTTCACCGTGGGTGAGCACATCAACTATTACGCAGTGGATCACAGCCCGTCCTACTTGTGGGACTCCTCCAGCTGGGAAATCAGCGAAGCCCTCCTGCCTTTCCTCGAGCCAGTCATGTCAGGACCTGTGGCCTGGGATAACAGCGAGACCATCAGCAGGGCAATCGAGATCCGCGAGGGCGCCGTCCTCAACCCGGACGTGCTGGAATTCCAGGGACGCGATCCGGGCTACCCCCACGCCGCGCCCGCAACGGTGGTCAGCTAACGGACCACCATTTCCGGGGCGGAGCCGGCTCTGCAGACTCTTCTCCGGTGTGCTCTGCATCAGAATCTTCAGTCCGGTCAAGAACCTCCCACACGACCACCGCCAGGGTGACAGCGGCGGCCAGGGCCCCGGCGACGATCCAGGCGACGCGAGAGCCCTTGCCCGGCCGGTCCAGGCCGTGGCCCTCGATGCGTACGTGTGCGCGTCCAAACATCTCCATTCCCAACTTTCTCTGACCCTGCCGCGTCCCGGGCGGGACTGCAAAACGTATCGAGCACGATAGCAAGAGTCATCAGGAAAGCTGAAGCTGGCGTATTGGTGCTTGATCTTGTCGGCAGCCCCGACCGGTGGCAGGGTGGCGGCATGGCGATCGAAGTCCGTCCGGCGACGCTGTTTGAGGACGTGAAAGCGGTAGTGGGGCCCAAGCGGCCTGACGCAACGGTGTGCTGGTGCCTGAGCTACCGCATCCCCTCCAAGCAGAATGTAGAGCTGCGGGGTACCGCCCGCGGGGAACTGGTCCAGGAACTGCTTACGCAGGATCCGCCACCCGGGGTGCTGGCGTACGACGGCGGGGAGGCAGTTGGGTGGGCAGGTGTCCATCCGCGCGCCGATACCAGCTTCGCCCGCAACCGCCGCATCCCCCACGTGGACGATCTGGACGTCTGGTCGGTATGGTGCATCCGGGTCCGCCCGGGGTACCGGGGAAAGGGAATCTCGCATCGGCTGCTGCAGGGCGCCATCGACTTTGCGCGCTCCTACGGCGCTCCTGCCATCGAGGGTTATCCGGTGGACAATCAGGGCAAGAAGGTGGACCTCACCATGGCCTATGTGGGCACCCGCAAGCTCTTCGAGGAGGCAGGCTTCACCAAGGCCGCCGGCACCGACTCAGTCCTCAACGGCTTCCCGCGGGTACTCATGCGCCTTGACCTGCGCTGATTGCCCCCGTCCCCAATAACTTCCGAGGGCGTTAACGCGCTTAACGCAATGTCGGCTCCGTCACACTTCCCGGCATAGGATCAACACTGTGGATCGGCTGCCAGGCCGGCCCGCGCGGTCTCCCGGGAAAGCACGCTGCCGAAAACTACTTGAGAGTATGGATCATGGCTTCGAACAATGTCCTTGAATCCGATGCCGACGCCGAGGGCGAGGGCGGCCAGCAGGGTGGCGTCCAATCCGTCGACAGGGCGCTCGCTGTCCTGGAGATCCTGGCCCGCGACGGCCATGCAGGCGTGAGCGAAATCGCCGAGGAAATGGGCATCCACAAGTCCACCGTGTCCAGGCTGCTCGGTTCCCTCGTGGGCAGGGAGATGGTCCACCAGAACAGCGAACGGGGCAAGTATCAGCTCGGCTTTGGCATCCTGCGCCTGGCCAGTTCCATTCCCGGCCGGTTGAGCCTGGTCCGCGAGGCCCGCCCGGTACTCGAAAACCTCGCCGAGGAATTCAAGGAAACCGTCAACCTCGCCGTTCTCCGCTCCAATTACGCAGTCAACGTGGACCAGGCCATGGGGCCATCAACACTGGCCACCTACGATTGGGTTGGAAGCCTGACTCCCTTGCACGCGACGTCCAGCGGGAAGGTTCTGCTGGCAGCGCTGGCCGCAGATGAGCGTGAGCGCATCCTGAAGGAGACAGGTCTGCCGGCCCGGACACCGAAGACCATCACCAGGCGCGACAAACTCGAAAAGCAGCTGATCGATGTAGCCCACGACGGCTATGCAGTGGTCCTCGAAGAGTTCGAAATCGGGCTGAACTCCATGGCAGTGCCGGTCTACAACCATCTGGGAACGGTGATTGGCGCGGTCAGCATCTCCGGCCCGGCCTTCCGCTTCGACCCGGAAAAGGTACCGGGCCTCGTGGAGGGCCTCGGCCAGGCCGGCCTGCAGATCAGCGCCAACATGGGCTACACCCGCCGTTGACCCGGACCGCCGATGGAGCCGGACCGCTTAATCAGCGGCTCTGGAATTCGCTGGCGTCGGTATAAGCCACTTCTTTTCTTAATTGCCTAATGCGCAACAGTAATCACGATAAGCAACAGCTAGGGCATCAGACACCCCCTTGTCAAGAAGTGACGGCACCTTAAAAAAGTCCTTGACATCGCGTGTGAGCTGGCGCACTCTGTTGCTGAAGGCGAAGTGTGTTGATTACTGCGGAACGATTGAGCTAACCAAAGCTTCCGACGAAACCGTCGGTCCGCATTCACGAAGTCAGGATCGTCGACGGCGACCATCCTGGCTGTCGACTCCGTGGACGAGCTGAACCTGGCGCCGGGCCCAAACCCCGGCGGCACGGCTGGGCCGTCCCGCATATTCAATTAAGGAAACCCCTCATGACAATCAATAGTGACGTCACTATCGATGAAAGCAGTGAAGACGGTCGGGCCCCGGGGGTGGAACCGGTGTCGGAACGAGAACCTGAAACTCCCCAGGAAGACCTGGAACTCCTTCAGGCCCTGCGGGAAACCGAATCAGAACACGAAGAAGCGCGGCGCAGCAGCCACCTGTTCCGGAAGGGAGGCATCGACAAGGTAGTCTTCGGCGTCGCCGGAGTACTCACGCTGGCCTTTGTTATCTGGGGATTTGCCGGCAGGGAGAATCTGGCCGCGACTTCCCAGGTGGTCCTTGACTGGGTCATGAAAAACACGGGCTGGCTGTTCGTCTCCCTCTCCTCCCTGTTCGTGGTCTACGTGCTGTGGCTGGCAGTCAGCCGCTTTGGCAACATTCCGCTGGGGAAAGACGCGGAAAAGCCCGAGTACTCCATGGTCTCGTGGGTCTCGATGATGTTCGCCGCGGGCATGGGCATCGGCCTGATGTTCTATGGTGTGGCCGAGCCGCTTTACCACTACATCTCCCCGCCGCCGGGCACGGTTGACGGCCAGACGCCCGCTGCTATCCAGACGGCGATGGCAACCTCAATCTTCCACTGGACCCTGCACCCGTGGGCCATGTACGCGGTGGTGGGCGTTGCCATGGCTTACGGAACCTACCGCCTTGGCCGCAAGCAGCTCATTTCCACCGTCTTCACGTCCATATTCGGCATCAAGCGGGTGGAAGGCCCCATCGGCAAGCTCATCAACATGCTGGCCATCTTCGCCACACTCTTCGGAACGGCAGCATCGCTCGGACTTGGTGCCCTGCAGATCGGCAGCGGCATGGCGTCGAACGGCTGGATCGGCGGCCAGCTGGCCACCCCCGTGCTCGTAGTTATCGTTGCCGTACTGACAGCCTGCTTCGTGGCCTCGGCGGTCTCCGGGATCAGCCGCGGCATCCAGTGGCTGTCCAATATCAACATGGTCCTGGCTGCAGTCCTGGCCGTCATCGTGTTCGTGGCTGGGCCCACGCTCTTCATCCTGAACCTGATCCCGGCGGCAGTCGGCGACTATGCACGGGACCTGGCCGAGATGGCCTCCCGGACCGAGGCCGTCGGCGACGACGCCCTGCGCACGTGGATGTCCGGCTGGACCATCTTCTACTGGGCCTGGTGGGTCTCCTGGACCCCCTTCGTGGGCCTGTTCATCGCCCGTATCAGCCGCGGCCGCACCATCCGCCAGTTCGTCACCGGCGTCCTGCTGGTCCCCAGCATCGTCAGCGTGATCTGGTTCGGCATCTTCGGCGGTGCCGCCGTCAACATCCAGTCCACGGCAGATGCCACCCCGGACGCCGGCGATGGCCTGGCCAAGATCGTCGACGGAACTCCCTCGATTTCCTTCGACGGCGCCCTGTTCGACCTGCTTCACCACCTGTCCCTCCCCACTGGCATCGCCGCCGCAGTCTCCGTCCTGGCGATGGTCCTGGTGGCCATCTTCTTTGTCACCGGCGCCGACGCAGCATCCATCGTGATGGGCTCGCTCAGCTCCGACGGTGCTGAAGAACCACGCCGCGGCGTCGTTATCTTCTGGGGCACCCTCACCGGCGCCGTCGCCGCAGTGATGCTGCTCGCCGGTGGTGACAAGCCCGCCGAGGCACTCTCCGGACTGCAGCGCATAACTATCGTGTCTGCGCTGCCCTTCGTCATCGTGATGTTTTTGATGTGCTTTGCCCTCACAAGGGACCTGCGCAGGGATCCGCTGTCACTGCGGAGACGGCTGGTCACGTCCGTCGTCGAGCGCTCCATCCGCAGTGGAGTCGAACAGCACGGCGGCGTCCAGTTCGATCTGGTGACCAAGCACGAATGTGATGAACGATGCGCCAAGAATGAGCTTGATCCGAACGGGCACAAGCAGCACTAAGCGCTGAGCGGCCGGATCCGGGTGGCACAAGCCACCTGGATCCGGCCGCTCTGACGTTGGTCCTCTAAAGAAACGCACTCGCGGCTCACACTAGGAAAGGCATCTCATATGGCATCGGCGCCCGCCATGACACAGGTTGAAACGAAGCCGGATGAAGACCGCCCGGTTGATGACTGCGACTATCACGGCTGCTTCTTCTGTTCCGGCCCAGAGACCGACTGACTGCCGCTACATCGCCCCGGTGTGGCCAGCGCCCTCGCCGTCCTTACTGTTAGCGCGGTCCTCGCACAACCGGAACGCGATGTCTGCGGCCCGGGCAGTCGCTTCCCTGGAACCTTCCGAACCAGCGTTACCCTTCCCGGCTTCATGGCCGGCCACGTAGCCCACCATGAAAGCCGTCACCGGTGCCGCGGCATGAATTACTTTATCCGCAGCTTTCCTGGCCACATCCAGCAGCAGCTCCTGATCGACGTCGAGATCCGGGATCTGCAACGCCTTCGCCAACTGCTCGCACCACTCGGACAGGACCTGCATTTCATCGTCGACGGCCATGATCTCTCCTTGTACAGAACACTTCCGCTTGAAGCTGGTGCCCTGACCCTACAAGGCATGGCGACGTAAGTCATGGGGCTTTTGCTGGCGGGGCCCGTCGTTGCCATGCGGTTGGCCTCAGGCTCGGCCCAGGCCACGTTGACGCAGCCAAGTTCCGGCGCATACGATCGCTCATATATCAGTTACGTAGCTCACAAATATCAAAGGCATATCAGCCCCGCCGCTGATGGCCACCCAGAAGACCTCCGGCCACCGCTCCCCACCGACAGTGCCAAGCTCCTGCTGGGTGGACTGTATCAGCCGCAGAACACCCGAAAGGAACGCGATTTCATGGTTCATAAAGTGCAGGCAGTTGTTGTCAGGGCGAAGGATGCTCCGGTGTCGGTGGAGACGATTCTGGTGCCGGATCCGGGGCCGGGGGAGGCGTTGGTGGATGTGCTGACGTGCGGGGTGTGCCATACGGATTTGCATTACAAGCTGGGCGGGATCGGGGATGAGTTCCCGTATCTGCTGGGTCATGAGGCGACCGGTGTGGTCTCGGCGGTGGGCGAGGGCGTGACGGAGGTGGCCGTTGGTGACCGGGTGATCCTGAACTGGCGTGCGGTGTGCGGGCAGTGCCGGGCGTGCGCGAAGGGCCAGCCGCAGTACTGCTTCAACACCGCCAACGCGTCCCAGAAGATGACCCTGGAGGACGGCACCGAACTGTCTCCGGCGCTGGGGATCGGGGCGTTCGCGGAGAAGACCCTGGTCGCTGCCGGGCAGTGCACCAAGGTCGATCCGGACGCCGATGCGGCCGCCGTGGGTTTGCTGGGCTGCGGGGTGATGGCCGGGATCGGTGCGGCGATTAACACCGGTGAGGTCAAGCGCGGCGAGTCCGTGGCCGTGATCGGTTGCGGCGGAGTGGGGATCGCCGCGATCGCCGGCGCGAAGCTGGCCGGGGCGACGACGATCATCGCGGTGGACATTGACGAGAACAAGATTGCGATGGCGAAGTCCCTGGGCGCGACGCACGGGGTGAACTCCCGCACCACGGACCCGGTGGAGGCGATCCGGGCGCTGACCGGCGGGAACGGCGCCGATGTGGTGATCGAGGCGGTCGGCCGGCCGGAAACGTATAAGCAGGCGTTCTACGCCCGGGACCTGGCCGGGCGCGTGGTCCTGGTCGGTGTCCCGACCCCGGAGATGGTGTTGGAGTTGCCGCTTTTGGATGTGTTTGGCCGGGGCGGGTCGTTGAAGTCCTCCTGGTACGGGGACTGCCTGCCCTCGCGGGACTTCCCGATGCTGGTCTCGCATTACCGGCAGGGCAACCTGGACCTGGACGCGTTCGTGTCCGAACGGATCACCATCGACCAGGTCGAGGAGGCCTTCGAGAAGATGCACGGGGGCAAGGTCCTGCGTTCCGTCGTCGAAATCCAGCCCGCCACCAAGAACCGGCCGGCCACCGTGCAGGCGCAGGGAGCGTCCGTATGAGTGTCAGGATCGAGAACCTGGTCACCTCGGGCACGTTTTCGCTGGACGGGGGGACCTGGGATGTGGATAACAATGTCTGGATCGTCGGTGACGGGCAGGAGTGCGTCATCATTGATTCCCCGCACGACGCCGCCGCGATCATCAACCAGGTGAGGGGCCGGACGGTGAAGGCGATCCTGCTCACGCACGCGCACAACGACCACATCGGCGCCGCCCGCGAGGTCGCCCAGGCCGTAGGCGCTCCTATTTACATGAACCCGGAGGACCAGGTCCTGTGGGAACAGGTCTACCCCGGCACCACACCGGATAAGGCCATCGCGGACGGGGACGAGTTCGAAGTCGCCGGTGCGGTGCTGAAGGCGATCCACACCCCGGGCCACTCACCCGGGTCCACCTGCTTCCACCTCGAGAGTGAGAACACCGTGTTCACCGGGGACACCCTGTTCAACGGCGGACCCGGCGCGACCGGACGGTCCTACAGTGACTACCCGACCATCCTGGCCTCCATCCGCGAACGGCTCCTCACCCTCCCCGCGGACACGGTCGTCAGGACCGGTCACGGGGACAACACCACCGTCGCCGCCGAACGCGAAACCCTCGCCAAGGTGGCACAGTAAGAAACCGCAAAACACCGAATGGCCCCCGTCCAGCGATGGGGGCCATTTGCGTAACTCGTGTCATGTTCTCGACTACCACTGTGAGCTGACGCACTTTGTTGCATAAACTGAACCTTGTTGATTACTACGGAACACGTTGCGATCCCCCGCGCGGTCGCGTGTAGGAAGTCATAGTCCTGGACAGCGCCTTCTGGCCCTGGAGTCCGAGGACCAGCCGAACTTGTCCGCGGGGTGAACAGCAGCTCGCTGCACGTCAGTCCCGTCAATACCCAGTAAGGAACCCCTCATGACACTCAAAGGTGATGTCACAACCGAGCAAAGCAGCAAGAGTAGACAGGCCTCCCGCCGGCTCACGGCCTCCGACATAAACGTCGTGGACCAGCGGATGCTTAAGAAGGCCCTCGGCGGCACAGTCGTGGGCAACACCATGGAGTGGTACGACGTCGGCGTGTTCGGCTATCTGATCACCACCATGGGGCCGGTGTTCCTGCCGGAAGCGGACAGGTCCGTCCAGACGCTGTTCCTGCTCGGCACTTTCGCGGCCACCTTCATTGCCCGCCCCATCGGCGGCGTCGTGTTCGGCTGGCTTGGCGACAAGGTGGGCCGTCAGAAGGTGCTCGCCGCCACCCTGATGCTGATGGCGGCCAGCACGTTCGCCGTCGGCCTCCTGCCCGGCTACGCACAGATAGGCGTCTGGGCCGCAGCGCTGCTGGTACTCCTGAAGCTCGTGCAGGGCTTCTCCACGGGCGGCGAGTACGCCGGCGCCACCACGTTCGTGTGTGAGTATGCCCCCGACAAGCGGCGCGGCTTCTTCGCCAGCTTCCTCGACATGGGCTCCTATATCGGGTTTGCTCTGGGCGCTGCCACGGTCTCGGTCCTCCAGGTCACCCTCGGCGAAGCCGCGATGGAGGACTGGGGCTGGCGACTGCCATTCCTGGTGGCCGGGCCGCTGGGTCTGATCGCCATCTACTTCCGTAACAAGATCGAGGAGTCGCCCCAGTTCCAGGCGGCCCTGGACGCGCAGGAGTCAGCCGCCGTCGAAGCCGCCGCCGGCGATGCAGCAGTCGCCAAGGGCCCGGTGGGCATCATCGCCAGGTACTGGCGTCCGATCGTGCTGGCCATGATCCTCGCCGGTGCCGCCAACACCGTTGGCTACGCCCTGACGTCCTACATGCCAACGTACCTGACCGAATCCAAGGGCTACGACCCCGTTCACGGGACGTTGCTGACCATCCCGGTGCTGGTGGTGATGTCCTTATGCATCCCGCTCACCGGCAAGCTTTCTGACCGCATCGGAAGGCGCCCGGTCCTGTGGATCGGCGCCGGAAGCACCGTCCTGTTCGCGATCCCCGCCTTCACCCTGATCGGCATCGGCGAGATCTGGTCCACCCTGGCGGGCCTCTCCCTGGTCGCCTTCCCCGTGACCTTTTATGTGGCCAACCTCGCCTCGGCGCTGCCTGCCTTGTTCCCCACGTCAAGCCGCTACAGCGGCATGGGCATTGCCTACAACTTCTCGGTGGCGATTTTTGGCGGGACAACGCCCTTCCTGATCCAGGGCCTGATCCAGGCCACCGGCGACGACATGGCCCCCGCCTACTACCTGATGGGCACCTCGGTCATCGGTGCGATCGCCATCTACTTCCTTCGTGAATCCGCCCGCCGCCCCCTGCCGGGCTCCATGCCGAGCGTTGACACCGAGGAGGAGGCCCAGGAGCTTATCGCGTCCCAGCACACGTGGCGCTAGCCCCGGCCCCAAACAGCGGTGTCCCCGTCGTGAGAACGACGGGGACACTTTTTTCAGGCGGCAAACAGGGCCCCTGAGGCAACAAGCGGCCTGTTCAGGCGGCGAACAGGGCTGTCCGCACGGCCTTCTCAAAGCCGTCGACGTGGGCACGGGCCAGCTGCGCCGCACGGGCCTCGTCTCCGCCGATCACCGCTTTCAACAGCTCGACATGCTCGTGCACATGCCCGGAAAGGTTCGGCAGCCGGTCCAGCACCATGCACCAAATGCGCGTTGCCAGGTTGTCATAACGGATCAACGCGTCTTCCAGGTGTGGATTCGCGGCGGCGGCGTAGATTCCCTGGTGCACCCGGGCGTCCAGGCGCAGAGTCTCGACGACGGATGCGCTGTTTACGTCGAAGGCCTCCACTTCCTCCACGATGAGGCGGAGTCGGTCCCGGGTCGCCGGTGTGGCCACACGGGCCGCACGGGAAGCCGCGAGGGGCTCAAGCTGTGCACGGATTTCCGAGATGAACGCCAGATCCGTGACCTCCACGCGTGTGGCGAACGTGCCGCGCCGGGGATACGTCACCACAAGCCGGTCCACTTCAAGCCGTTTCAACGCTTCCCTGACGGGAGTACGGCCGACCCCGAGTTCCTTTGCGATTCCCTCGTCATAGAGGGGGTCCCCGGGCCGGATCTCCAGGGTCAGCAGGCTGTCACGTATCCGTTCGTAGGCCACATCGGCCAACGACCTCGAACCTCCGGCCTCAGTCACCGCCAAAGCTTCAAAAGCCACCGTTCCGCCTCTCCTGCGGGCCAACTATTGACCTCGTCCGCACACCAGTATACGCTGGCCATCACCGCTGATATATCAATAAGGTTATCAACCATATATCTAAAGGATTTGAAATGACTCTTGTGGAGACCGCCACAGAATCCAGCCCGGCGCCGCTGACGGAAGCCGCTGGAGAAACCAAGACCGGCAAGTTTGTGCTCACACTGTCGTGCGCCCAGCGTGCCGGGATCGTTCAGGCCGTGACCACTTTCCTGTTTGAGCGCGGATTCAACATTGAAGAGCACCAGCAGTTCGACGATGGTCTTCGCCAGTCCCTGCACCTGCGCACCGCCTTCTCCGGTGCGACGGGTTACGACCTGCAGAAGCTCGAAGAGGAGTTCCGCCCCATCGCGGAACGCTTCGAGATGAAGTTCGGCGTCCACGACGAGACCAAGACGCGCGTTCTGGTCATGGTGTCCAAGTTCGGGCACTGCCTCAATGACCTGATTTTCCGCTGGCGGGGCGGCAGCCTCGGCGGAGATCTTGCCCTGGTGGTTTCCAACCACGAAACGCACCGGGCGATGGCCGAGGCGGCCGGTCTTCCGTTCGTTCACATTCCGGTGACTCCGGAAACCAAGCAGGATGCCGAACGGCGCCTGCTCGAGCTCGTGGATGAGTACGACATCGACCTCGTCGTCCTGGCCCGGTACATGCAGGTGCTTTCCGATGACCTGTGCCGGTCCCTGGAGGGCAGGGCCATCAACATCCACCACTCGTTCCTGCCTGGGTTCAAGGGCGCCCGCCCCTACCACCAGGCCTACGACCGCGGGGTCAAGCTGGTGGGCGCGACCGCGCACTACGTCACCGCCGACCTGGACGAGGGCCCGATCATCGAGCAGGAAGTCATCCGCGTGGACCACAGCCACGGGCCCACCACGCTCTCCACCATCGGGCAGGACGCGGAGGCCCTGGCACTGTCCCGCGCGGTGCGGTGGCACTGCGAGCACCGGGTGCTGATCGACCAGTCCAGCACCATCGTCTTCCGGTAAGGCAGCCTTTCCACAGGCCGCAGAGGCCCACTACCTAAATCTGCAGGAGAAACCCATATGGCATCGACGCCACGTATTGTCATCATCGGAGCCGGCATCGTCGGGACAAACCTCGCCGACGAACTGGTCGCCCGGGGCTGGAACAACATTACGGTCCTGGACCAGGGGCCTTTGAACATGCCCGGCGGGTCCACCTCACACGCTCCGGGCCTGGTCTTCCAGACCAACCCGTCCAAGACCATGGCCTCCTTCGCCAAGTACACGGTCGAAAAGCTGCTGTCCCTGACCGAGGACGGCGTGAGCTGCTTCAACCAGGTGGGCGGCCTGGAAGTCGCCACCACCGAAACGCGTCTCGCCGACCTCAAGCGCAAGCTGGGTTACGCAGCCTCGTGGGGCATCGAAGGACGGATCCTCACCGCCACCGAATGCAAGGAGCTCTACCCGCTCCTGAACGATGAGAACATCCTGGGCGGCCTCCACGTTCCCAGCGACGGCCTGGCCAGCGCCGCCCGCGCCGTGCAGCTGCTGATCAAACGCACCGAGGCCGCCGGAGTCAAATACCGCGGCTCCACTACCGTGACGGGCATCGAACAGTCCGGGCGGCGGGTCACCGGCGTGCAGACCTCCGAGGGCGTCATCCCGGCCGACATCGTCATCTCCTGCGCCGGGTTCTGGGGCGCGAAGATCGGCGCCATGATCGGCATGGCCGTTCCCCTGCTCCCGCTGGCCCACCAGTACGTGAAAATCACCCCGGTTCCGGCGCAGAAGGGCAAGAACGAACTGCCCAACGGAGCCCAGCTGCCGATCCTGCGCCACCAGGACCAGGACCTCTACTACCGCGAACACGGCGACCGCTACGGCATCGGCTCCTACGCCCACCGCCCCATGCCCGTCGACGTCAACACCCTCGGCACCTACGCCCCCGAGAGCGTCAGCGAACACAACATGCCCTCCCGCCTGGACTTCACCCTCGAGGACTTCCTGCCCGCCTGGGAGGCCACCAAGCAGATCCTTCCCGCACTGGCGGAAAGCGAAATCGAGGACGGCTTTAACGGCATCTTCTCCTTCACCCCCGACGGCGGACCGCTCCTTGGCGAGTCCAGGGAACTCGACGGCTTCTACGTCGCCGAGGCCGTCTGGGTCACGCATTCCGCCGGCGTGGCCAAGGCCATGGCCGAACTGCTGACCACAGGCCGGTCCGAGACCGACCTGGGCGAGTGCGACATCACCCGCTTCGAGGACGTCCAGCTCACCCCCGAGTACGTGAGCGAAACCTCGCAGCAGAACTTCGTGGAAATCTACGACGTCCTCCACCCGCTCCAGCCCAAACTTTCCCCCCGGAACCTGCGCGTCAGCCCCTTCCACGCCCGGCACAAGGAACTCGGCGCATTCTTCCTGGAGTCCGGCGGCTGGGAACGGCCCTACTGGTTCGAATCCAACGCCGCCCTCCTCAAGGAGATGCCGGCTGAATGGCTGCCACCGGCCCGGGACGCCTGGTCCAACATGTTCAGCTCCCCCATCGCCGCCGCCGAAGCCTGGAAGACCCGCACGGCTGTGGCCATGTATGACATGACGCCGCTCAAGCGCCTCGAGATCTCCGGCCCGGGAGCCCTCAAGCTCCTGCAGGAGCTGACGACGGCGGACCTGAACAAGAAGCCCGGCGCCGTCACCTACACCCTGCTGCTCGACCACGCCGGCGGCGTGCGCAGCGACATCACCGTGGCCCGCCTGGACGACACCACCTTCCAGCTCGGCGCCAACGGCAACATCGACACCGCCTACTTCACCCGGGCGGCCCGGCACCAGACGCAAAGCGGATCCGCCACCGACTGGGTCCAGGTGCGGGACACCACCGGCGGCACCTGCTGCATCGGACTCTGGGGTCCCCTGGCCCGGGACCTGGTCGGCAAGGTCAGCGACGATGACTTCACCAACGACGGCCTGAAATACTTCCGGGCCAAGAACGTCGTCATCGGCGGGATCCCCGTTACGGCCATGCGGCTTTCCTACGTCGGTGAACTCGGCTGGGAGCTGTACACGTCCGCCGACAACGGACAACGGCTGTGGGATGCGCTCTGGCAGGCAGGACAGCCCTTCGGAGTGATCGCCGCCGGACGCGCCGCGTTCAGCTCCCTGCGCCTGGAAAAGGGCTACCGCTCCTGGGGAACCGACATGACCACGGAGCACGACCCCTTCGAAGCAGGGCTCGGATTCGCCGTGAAGATGGCCAAGGAGAGCTTCATCGGCAAGGCCGCGCTCGAAGGCCGGACCGAAGAAACCTCGGCCCGCCGGCTGCGCTGCCTGACCATCGACGACGGCCGGTCCATCGTCCTCGGCAAGGAACCTGTCTACTACAAGGAGCAGGCCGTCGGCTACATCACCAGTGCCGCCTACGGATACACCGTGGCCAAACCCATCGCCTACTCCTACCTGCCGGGAACCGTCTCGGTCGGCGACTCCGTCGAGATCGAATACTTCGGACGGCGCATCACCGCCACCGTCACAGAAGACCCGCTGTACGACCCGAAAATGACCCGGCTCCGCGGCTAAGCAGCCAGCAGGGCCCTCTGGGGGCTCGCAGCCCGGCTCATCCTCGCAACGGGAGCCGGGCTGCGTGCAGCCCCCATCCGCTCCAGCCTCTACCCAGCCCAGGAATGGACAAATGATCGGTTCAGAAACAATTAATGACTACCTCGGCAGGCTTGCCGCCCGGAAGCCCACCCCCGGCGGCGGCGCTGCCGCAGCGCTCCACGCGGCACAGGGTGCGGCCCTGGTGGCGATGGTGGCGCGCTTCAGCACCGGCGGCAAATATGAGCAGCACGCCGAGACGACGTCCAGAATCATTGCCGCCGCCGACCAGCTCGTCGGTGAGACGCTGGGGCTGGCCGACGCCGATGAAGCCGCCTTCAAAGCTGTGATCGCCTCGTACAAGCTGCCCGCCGAAAGCGACGCTGAGCGTGAGGCGCGCGCAGCCGCCATCGACGACGCGCTTGGCCAGGCCGCCGAACCGCCGGCCCGGCTGATCAAGCTGTCGGCCGCCGTCGTGGATCTCGCAGCCGAACTTCTGGATATTGCGAACCCGAATGTCATCAGCGACATTGCCGCCGCAGCCGACGCGGCCCGGGCAGCAGCGACCACGGCCCGGGTCAACATCGACATCAACGTCGTCGCCATCAAGGACGCCCAGGTGCGCGCAGCACTGGCTGAACAAACTGACGGACTCGAAGAAAAAGTCGTGCTGGCAGCTGACTCCCTCTCACGCCAGGTACGGGAAAGGATCCTCCGATGACGGCATCCCTGCTCTCCGGCAAGCCCCTCGCCAAACTGATCCAGCAGCAGGCCCGGACCGAAGCCAAAGTCCTCGCCGACGAGGGCACCTGCCCAACCCTCGCCGTCGTGGTTGCGACCGAGGACAGCTCAACGCACTGGTACGTGCGCTCCATCGAGCGCGCCGCCGAAGCCGCTGGGATCAACTGCAGGATTATCGACGTCGGCCATGACGCGACCGAACAGGTGCTCATCGCCGTGTTGAAGGACCTCAGTGCAGAGCCTTCCGTCAACGGCATCATCCTGCAGACTCCCCTGCCTCCGGGCGTCAGAACCCAGGAGCTGGTGAAGTACATCGCCCCGGAAAAGGACATCGACGGCGCGAACCCGCTGAGCCTCGGGCTTCTCGCCGTCGGGGAACGTGCCTTTGCCCCGGCCACGGCACGCGCCGTGGTGGAAATCCTGGACCACTTCGAGATTCCGGTGGCCGGCCGCAACGTGGTGGTCGTGGGCCGTTCCACGGTCGTCGGCAAGCCGCTCTCCCTGCTGCTGCTGCAGAAGGACGCCACCACAACCGTCTGCCACTCGAAGTCCGGCCCCCTCGGGACATACACCAGGACGGCCGACGTCGTGGTTGTTGCGGCGGGCCGCACCGGGCTGCTCACCGGGGCGGATGTTTCGGAACATTCAGTGGTCATCGATGTGGGAACCAACGTGCTCTCCGATGGTTCGCTCACCGGCGACGTCGACGAAGCCAGCGTCCGTCCGGTCGCTGCCGCGCTGACACCGGTCCCTGGCGGCGTGGGCTCAGTCACCACCGCACTGCTCCTTCTCCACACCGCCGAGGCGGCGCGCGAACAGTCACGCGCAACCCGCGCGCCTGTGCTCACGCGGTAACCGGGGGCACTGATGGCACGCAGCACCGCGCCGCAGCCCACCGGCACCAAGGTCGTGGCGGACTGGACGGCGCTCATGCCAGGCGACTTCGTCACCGTACTGGAGTCGTACACGGTTCCCTATAGCGGCTGGATCGACGACCTGACCGAGGACGGCAGCATCATCTGGCTGGTTCGCGCCTTCGGGGGCGGCCGTCGCATGTTCTTCCGCGAGAACGGCGACATCATCACGGTCGAAGCTCCCTAGGCAGCGCACGTCCGCACTGCCGCCACAGATCCAAAGGAAGATCCAATGGCCTCGAAAGCCCCCCGCAACAACATCGACGAGTCAAAGCTGACCGTCAGCAAACCCAAAACCAAGGCCGTGGGCATCCCCGCGGTGACGAACGCGCTGAAAATCTCCCTGGAGCAGATGGGTCCGCTGCGCAGCGTCCAGACCCTGATGGCAATCAACCAGGTAGACGGCTTCGACTGCATGGGCTGCGCCTGGCCGGAACATGAGAAGCGCAATGCCGCGGAATTCTGCGAGAACGGCGCAAAAGCCGTGGCGGAGGAGGCCACCCGCCGCCGCGTCAGCCCGGAGTTTTTCGCCCGGCATTCCGTTGCGGACCTGAAGACCCGTGATGACTACTGGCTGGGGCAACAGGGACGACTGACCCACCCGATGGTCCTGGATGAGGGTGCAACCCACTACAGGCCCATCGACTGGGACGACGCGCTGGAGCTCGTCGCCCAGGAACTCAGGGACATGGACCACCCCGACCAGAGTGTCTTCTACACGTCCGGCAGGACCTCCAACGAGGCGGCGTTCGTGTATCAGCTCCTCGTCCGCGGCGTGGGCACGAACAACCTGCCGGACTGTTCAAACATGTGCCACGAGTCATCCGGGTCGGCGCTGGTGGAGACCATAGGCATTGGCAAGGGTTCGGTCAGCCTCAAGGATCTGGAGACGGCGTCCCTCATCTTCGTGGCGGGCCAGAACCCGGGAACGAACCACCCGCGCATGCTCAGTGCCTTGGAGAAGGCCAAGAAAAACGGCGCCGCCATCGTCTCCATCAACCCGCTCCCCGAAGCCGGACTCCTTCACTTTGAGAACCCGCAGACCATCGCGGGAACGCTGGTGGGCACGCAGCTGACTGACGACTTCCTGCAGATCCGGGCCGGCGGGGACCAGGCACTCTTCCAGGGCCTCGGGAAATACCTGCTGGACGCGGAACGTGCAGGCAGGAGCACACCTGGCCTGTCCACGGTTTTTGACCACGACTTCATCAGGAGCCATACGGCGGGCCTCGAGTCCTACCTTTCGCAACTCGAACAGGTGCAGTGGGACGACATCGTCGAGGCGACCGGCCTGACCATGGAGCAGATCAACGCCACCGGTGAACGGCTTCTGGCCTCGGGATCCACCATCGTCTGCTGGGCCATGGGCCTGACGCAGCACAAGCACTCAGTTCCCACCCTTCGGGACGTCGTCAATGTCCTGCTCCTGCAGGGCAACATCGGCAGGCCCGGAGCGGGAGTCTGCCCGGTTCGCGGACACTCCAATGTCCAGGGCGACCGGACCATGGGCATCTTCGAACGGATGCCCGAGTCCTTCCACGACCGGCTGGACCAGGAATTCCAGTTCCGTTCACCCCGGGGACACGGCTACGACACCGTCGCCGCGATCCGGGCGATGCGTGACGGCAAGGTCAGGCTGTTCGTGGGCATGGGCGGGAACTTCGTGCGGGCGGCTCCGGACTCGGATGCCACCGAGAAGGCCCTGGCGAATACCCGGCTGACCGTCCAGATCTCGACGAAACTGAACCATTCGCACCTGTCGACAGGAAAGCGCGCCCTGATTCTCCCCACGCTGGGCCGCACGGAGCGGGATACCCAGCGGTCCGGTGACCAAAGGGTCACCGTGGAGGATTCCATGAGCGCCGTTCACGCATCCCGCGGCCGGCTCAAGCCCGCCAGCGAGCACCTGATGTCCGAGGTGGCCATCGTCTGCAACCTCGCGCACAGGGTGTTCACGGACGCTGACGGCCGCGCCCTCCCCGACGCACCGGTGGCCGACTGGCTCGCGCTCCGGGACGACTATTCCTTGGTCCGGAAGCACATCGAGGCTGTCATCGATGGCTTCGAGAATTTCGAGGAGAGAATCCAGCACCCCGGCGGCTTCGTTCTGCCCCACCCACCGCGGGACAGCAGGGAATTCAAGACCCCGTCCGGCAAGGCCCACTTCACTTCCAATGCCCTGGAGTACCTTCGGGTCCCGCCCGGCCGGCTGATCCTGCAGACCCTGCGTTCGCACGACCAGTACAACACCACCATTTATGGAAAGGACGACCGGTACCGCGGAATCCACGGAGGCCGGCGCGTGGTGCTGGTCAGCGAGGCGGACATCGCCGAGCTGGGCTATGCCGACGGCGACATGGTGGACTTGGTCTCGGAGTTCCGGGGCACAGAACGCAGGGCGGAGAACTTCCGCATCGTCAGCTACTCGACGCCGAAGGGCTGCGCAGCCGCCTACTACCCGGAAACCAACGTGCTGGTGCCGCTCGACTCCGTCGCTGACACCAGTGGAACCCCGACGTCCAAATCCGTCGTGGTTAGGCTGGAACCGGCACGAATCGAAACAGCGGGAAATCAGGTGCTTGCAGCCCTTCCGCACTGATATATCTTTACGATATATTTGTAATATCAGTGGCGCCGCTGTGATGCGGAGTCCAGCCCGCGCGTCGCCACGGGCACAAAGCAGTTTCGTTTCCCGTAAACGGTGTTTCGGAGGCCTGAAATACCTGGGGAGGTAAGCGCCGAAGCACCGCTTTCGGGAAACGAACCATCCAACGAGGGGACGGCCAGTGGTAGCTCCAGCCTTGCAAACGGTCGACAGGCCGGGCAAGGATGACGGGCGGCCTGCCCACGGGGAGCTCACGTGGGCGGACGCGCGCCGTCTGGCCTTCGACTGCGCCGGGCCCCTTGGGCCAGAGCGTGTGCCCCTTGGGGAGGCGAACGGCAGAACCTTGGCGGCCGACGTCGTCGCGCTTCAGGAGATGCCCCACTACGCCTCATCCGCCATGGACGGCTGGACCGTCAGTGGCGACGGCCCCTGGGTGTTGACGGAGGCGGGACAGCCCCTCAAAAGCGGAGAGGCAAGCCCCGTAGTCACCGGCGGCGTCATTCCTCCGGGCACCCAGGCGGTGCTCCGGGTGGAGAGCGGACGGTTTGGCACCAACGCAGCCGGCCAGGTCATGCTGATGCTGGGCGAGGGAGCATCCCCCGGCGAACCCCGTCCGGGCCAGCACATCCGCAAGTCGGGCGAGGAAGCGGCAGCCGGCGAGGTGCTGATCCCCGCCGGGACAACCTTGAACCCTGCGCATATCGCGCTGGCCGCCGTCGCCGGATTCGACCAACTGACGGTGCGCGGCAAGCCACTGGTCAAGATGCTGGTTACCGGCTCAGAGGTGGTGGCGGCCAGGCTCCCGGCACCGGGCCAGGTCAGGGATGCCTTCGGGCCCCAGCTCAGCACTGTCATCCAGATGCTTGGCGGCACCCCGGGACCATTGGTCCGGATCGGGGACTCCTACGAGGAATGGCTCACGGCGCTGGGCGCCTCCGAGGCGCCGATGGGGCAGTGGCCCGACGTCCTTGTGACCACCGGCGGCACGGGGCGTTCAGGCGCGGACCATTTCCGAAATGCCGTGCTGGCGCTCGGCGGGCGGCTCCTCATCGACGGCATCGCCATGCGGCCCGGCCATCCCGCGGCCTTGGGCAAACTGCCCAACGGCCGGTTCGTCGTCGGACTTCCCGGCAATCCGCTCGCCGCCCTCATGGCGCTTTTCACCGTTGGCGGCCCGCTGCTGGCTGCCCTCGGCCACCAGCCAATGCCCGGCATCAGCCGGGTGCCGTGCGGCACCTCCATCGACGCACACCGTGCGTCCACCCGGCTCATGCCGTTCCGCTGGGTCCAGGACCTGGCGACTCCCGCCGACTACACAGGCCCCGGAATGATGCGCGGACTGGCCACTGCCGACGGCGTCATGGTGGTTCCGTCCCGCGGCGTCCAGCGCGGTGAGCCGGTTCCGGCTTTTGCGCTCCCGTGGCGCCCGGAGCTGCGGCCGCCGCTGCCCGGCGAATAGGCCTGGGAGGACTGAATGTACTAACCCGGGCGCGCCCCGGGTTTCCCTGCGTCCGGGAAATAAACGTTGTGTTCAGGAGAATGACGCCGGGGTGTCCGCCGCAGTCTAGGATCGAACGTGTGAAGCAGGCGGGATGGTGCAGAGCCTGACCGCTGGTCACAGCGACGACACGGGAGCACCTCTGATGGCTGCAAGAGACGAACCAGGGACCGGCAGGGATCCGGACGCCCAAGGCGGAGGCGTCCAGTCCGTGGACCGCGCCCTCCAGATCCTGGAGATCCTCGCCCGGGACGGACACGCAGGCGTCAGCGATATCGCGGATGAAATGGGGGTCCACAAGTCCACCGTCTCGCGGCTGCTCGGATCGCTGGTGTCCAGGGAGATCGTGCGGCAGAACAACGACCGCGGCAAGTATCAGTTGGGCTTTGGCATCCTGCGGCTGGCCAGCTCCATTCCGGGCCGGCTGAGCCTGGTCCACGAGGCACGTCCCATTCTGGAGAGCCTCGCAGACCACTACAAGGAAACCGTCAACCTCGCCGTCCTGCGGTCCAACTACGCGGTGAACGTGGACCAGGCCATGGGCCCGTCAACGCTGGCAACATCCGACTGGGTGGGCAGCCTCACGCCTCTCCATGCCACCTCCAGCGGCAAGGTACTGCTGGCGGCACTGCCGGCTGAAGAACGCTCCCGGGTCCTCCAGGAGGTGGGCCTTCCGGCCCTCACCCCGCGGACCATCACGGACCGGGACACCTTGGAAAACCAGCTTCTCGACGTCTCCCGCAACGGCTATGCGGTTGTCCACGAGGAATTCGAGACCGGTCTGACCGCGGTTGCCGTGCCCGTCTATAACCACTTCGGGACGGTCATCGGGTCCGTCAGCATCTCCGGCCCCTCATTCCGCTTCGACCCGGAAAACACACCCGGCCTGATCCAGGGCCTCCAGGAGGCCGGCCTGAACATCAGCGGAAAAATTGGCTACACCCACCGGTGATCCCGGCCGCTGGTTGAGCCTGAAACCCGGCGCCGCTGGCTGAGCTTGTCGAAACCCGGCGCCGCTGGTTGAGCCCGTCGAAACCAGATTGAGCCTGCCGAGATGTCGGCAGGCTCAATCAGCGGTCCTTCAGGCTCAGTCAGCGATAGACAGGCTCAGTCAGCGATAGACAGGCTCAATCAGCGGACTAGGACTTTGCGGTCTCCTTGCGCTGCAGGGTTTCGGCCCGCTCCTCCAGCGGCGGGGTGTCCGCGGTGAGGCCCAGCAGGGCTTCTCCGGACAGCTGGACGTCGCCGACCTTTTCCTGGACCCAGTCGTGGAAAGCGCCGATGTGGTGTTCGCTGGGGACGAGCACGCCGCCCTTGGCGTAGGACTTGGAGGCCATGCCCGGCTGGCAGCGCTCGCACGCGTCGAAGTCCTGCATGTTCACGCGGTGGAACAGCTCAACGGAGGCGCTGACGTCCTTGCCGGACTCCACCACGGAGGGCAGGTACAGCCAGTCGCATTCAACGATCGTGTGGTCTGCGGACATCGGGAACATGCGGTGGATGATCACGTGGTCCGGAACCAGGTTCACGAACACGGTCGGCTTGATCGTGATCGCGTAGTAGCGCCGGTCCTGGTCCTCGGCCACGCCCGGGATGACGTCCAGGCCCTCGGAGCCATCCACAGTGAAGCCCTTGATGTCCTCGCCGAACTCCGCGCCGTGGCCCACGAAGTACTGCGCGGCCAGGCCGTCAGCGAACTCCGGCAGGACCTCGGTCAGCTCCGGGTGGATGGTGGCGCAGTGGTAGCACTCCATGAAGTTCTCAATGATGAGCTTCCAGTTGGCCTTCACGTCATAGCGGATCCGGCGGCCCACGGACAGGTTCGCCACGTCGTACCCGTCAATGGCGTGGACGTTGCCCAGGCGTTCCTCGATCGCACCCATCACCTCTTCTTCGAAGGACGGCGGCTCCTCGGCGAGGCACACCCACACGTAGCCCAGGTATTCGCGAATGTGGACCTTGGACAGGCCGTACTCGTCGCGGTCGATGTCGGGCATCTTGGTCAGGTTCGGGGCGGCGATCAGCTTGCCCTCGAAGTCATAGGTCCAGGCGTGGTAAGGGCACTGGAAGTTGCGGGCAGCTTCGCCCTTTTCCTCCATGCACAGCTTCACGCCGCGGTGCCGGCAGACGTTGTAGAAGGCCCGGATCTCACCCTTGCGGGTCCGCGAGATCAGCACGCTTTCCCGGCCTATCTGCACCGTCTGCCACGCCCCGGGCTTGTCCAGGTCCGCGGACCGGATCGCGCAGAACCACATCTGCTCGAAAATACGTTCCTGCTCGGCCCGGAAGATAGCCGGATCCGTGTACAGGTGCCCGCCCAGCGTCGGGATCAGGCTCGGGGTGGATACCTCAACAGACAATTTGTTCTCCTAACAAAACAACACAAACAACACGAATGACAAGAAGAGTGGGGGGCTAAAGCCCCGCGGCGGCGCCGGCAAGGGCGGGTCCGACCGCCGGTGTCAAAACTGAGGGCACGACGGCGGCGGCCGGCTTGGGTGCCGACGGTGCGAGGCTCCTGCGCCACTTGGTGAACAGCCGTGGCTGGTTCATGCCCAGAACGGCGACGGGAACGTCTTCCCGGTAGTAGACGGCCAGCAGGCTATGCTCCGCAGCATCCCCCGCTTCGACGTCCAGGCGGTCGTAACCGGCTGAGTGGCCGGCGAACTGGATCTTCACCCCGTGCTGGTCCGACCAGAAGTACGGCGGCTTGAGCGGCTGCGCCGGGGCGTCGTCATCGAGCAGCGCCTGCACAGCCAGGGCCGCCCGCTCCAGCGCACCCGTCCAGTGCTCCACCCGGCGGTGCCTATCGACGGCGGCGTCAAACCAGGCGGCGCAATCGCCCACTGCCACAATGCCCGGAACGTTGGTGCGCCCCATCGCATCGCACAGCACGCCGCCGTCGACCTCCACGCCGG
This sequence comes from Arthrobacter globiformis, assembly GCF_030817195.1. Taxonomy (NCBI): domain Bacteria; kingdom Bacillati; phylum Actinomycetota; class Actinomycetes; order Micrococcales; family Micrococcaceae; genus Arthrobacter; species Arthrobacter globiformis. The sequence goes on from NZ_JAUSYZ010000001.1 coordinate 4,947,748, forward strand.
AACCGGCGAGCCATTCAACGTTCGGCTCCGCACCGATGCCCACCACCACAACGTCGGCGGCGACGAACGTCCCGTCGGCCAGCCGCAGGCCGGTAACGTTTCCCTCGCCTGCGTAGAAGTCCTCAATCACAGCCGAGGAGATGAGCCGGACGCCTTTGGCGGTGTGCAGGCCGCCCACTACCGAGCCCATCTCCATGCCCAGCTGGGCGGCGAACGGTACGGGCTTGGTGTCAACGAGGGTGACGTCCATCCCGCGGGAGGCGGCGGAAGAGGCAACCTCGGCGCCGACGAAGCCTGCCCCGATGACGGCCATCTTGCTTCCTGGCACCAGTTCCGGCGCCAAGCTTTGTGCATCGGCGAGGGTGCGCAGGGAGAAGACGTTGCTCAAGCCGGCGAGGGCCGGCAGCTGGCGGGCCCGTGCACCGGTGGCTATGACAATGCCATCGGCCTGGACAACCTGGCCGTTGGCCAGGCTGACGGTTTTCGAATCAGCGTCCAGGGACACGGCACGTGTACCCAGCAGCCATTCGGCGTCGAGGTCGTCGGTTTCGGTTTCCAGGGACAGGTCCTCCGCCGTCATGGATCCCAGCAGGAAGTCCTTGGAGAGCGGCGGCCTGTCGTACGGACGGTGCTCTTCATCGCCGATGATGACGAGCCGTCCGGTGAAGCCTTGGGCGCGGGCTGCCCGTGCGGCGGAAAGTCCGGCCAGGGAGGCTCCCACGATCGCAAGCGTCTGCATTACTTCACCCTCTTTCTATTGCTATTAGCGCAACAAGAATCGCTATATGCAACAGAGTGATTCATACCACGGTGCCTGTCAAGGGGTTGGTGACTCATTAAAGAAGGAGCGCGTAATTGGGCCCTTAGCCCTTGACAAAACAGTGTGAGCGAAAGCACGCTGTTGCATATTACGACGGCTGTTGAGCTATGCGGAACAAGCCGCCGGGCAGCATCCATATACCTTCCACACAAGAAAAGAGGCCCCCATGCACAAGGCATGCCCGCTCAGCGAACTGGCACCAGGGGAAGCCCTGCGCCTGAACACGGCGCCGCCCATCGCCGTCTTCCACACCGAGGACGGCGAGCTGTTCGCCATCGACGACACCTGTACCCACCAGGACGCCTCGCTGACCGACGGCTGGGTGGAAGGCTGCGAGGTCGAGTGCCCGCTGCACGCCTCCAAGTTCAACCTCCGGACCGGACAGGTTGACGCACCGCCGGCCAAACTCCCCGTCCGCACGCACGAAGTGACCGTTGTGGACGGCGACATCATGGTCATCGAGTCCGAGGATGAGCCGAACCTTCCCCCCGGGCTGACGGTCAACGGCCACGTCTAAGCAAGCCCGTTCCGGTGGCCAAAGCAGCGCGGCTTGGGCCACCTCCGCAACCGCAGCGACGTCTGCACCAACCCAGGAGACAACCCTTGTCCACACTCCTTGAAGGCGCGCCCGCGGTCGCCGCCACCACCGCCGCCAACTCCGGCGCTCCGGCAAAAGCCCGCAATGCCGAATTTGTCCTCACCCTGGCCTGCCCCGAACGGCCCGGCATCGTCCGCGCCATCACCACATTCCTGGCCGACCGCGGCTTCGACATCGTGGAGCACCAGCAGTTCGACGACCACGTCAGCGGCAACCTCTACCTCCGCACCGCCTTTGGTTTCGACAAGCTCAGCCAACGGGACCAGCAGACGGCCGAAAGCCTCAGCGCCGAATTCGCAACCATCGCCGGCGAGTTCGGCATGGACTTCAGCATCCACGACAGCCGCCCGCAGCGGCTGCTGGTCATGGTATCGAAGTTCGGCCACTGCTTGAACGACCTCATCTTCCGGTGGCGGGCCGGCAGCCTGGGTGCGGAGATCGCCGTCGTGGTATCCAACCACGAGGACCTGCGGCCCATGGCCGAGGCGGCCGGGCTGCCCTTCATCCACCTGCCGGTGACGGCAGCCACCAAGCCGGAGGCCGAGGCCCGGCTGCTTGAGCTGGTGGCCGAATACGACGCCGATCTTGTTGTACTGGCCCGCTACATGCAGGTGCTGTCCGACGATCTGTGCAGGCAGCTGCGCGGACGGGCCATCAACATCCACCACTCGTTCCTGCCCGGGTTCAAGGGCGCGAAGCCGTACCACCAGGCCTACGACCGCGGAGTCAAGATGGTCGGCGCCACGGCCCACTATGTCACCGCAGACCTCGATGAAGGTCCCATCATCGAGCAGGAGGTCTTCCGGGTGGACCACGCCCTTGACCCGGACGCACTGGTGACGGTGGGCCGGGACGCGGAGACCCAGGCGCTCTCCCGCGCTGTGAAGTGGCACTGCCAGCACCGCGTCCTGCTCAACAAGACCCGCACCGTCGTATTCCGCTAATTTTCCGCTAACGCGAACCAGGAGAACCACACCCCATGAGCGCATCACCACGCGTCGTTATCATCGGAGCCGGCATCGTCGGCACAAACCTCGCGGACGAGTTGTCCAGCCGCGGTTGGAACGACATCACCGTCGTCGAGCAGGGCCCGCTGGAACTGGCCGGCGGCTCCACGTCGCACGCCCCCGGCCTGGTGTTCCAGAACAACTCATCCAAGACCATGACCGAATTCGCCACGTACACGGTCAACAAGCTGCTCTCCCTGAGCAAGGACGGCCAGTCCTGCTTCAACCAGGTGGGCGGCCTGGAGCTGGCAACCACTCCCGAGCGCCTGGCCGACCTGAAGCGCAAGATGGGTGTGATGACCTCCTGGGGCGTCGAAAGCCGGATTATCGACGCCGATGAATGCGAAAAGATCTACCCGCTGCTGAACACCGGCAAGCTCACCGGCGGCCGCGAGGTCCTGGGCGGCCTGCTCATCCCCACCGACGGGCTGGCCCTGGCTGCCCGTGCCGTGCAGTTGCTGATTGAGCGCTCCCGCGAGCGCGGCGTGGCCTTCCTCGGCTCCACCACAGTCACCGGTATCAGCCAGTGGGGCGGCAAGGTCACCGGCGTCGAGACGTCCTCCGGCGTGGTTCCTGCCGACATCGTGGTGTCCTGCGCGGGTTTCTGGGGCCGTGAGCTCGGCAAACTGGTGGGCCTGGAGGTGCCGCTGCTGCCGCTGGCCCACCAGTACGTCAAGACCACGCCGCTGCCTGAACTCAAGGGCGTGAACGACCTGCCCAATGGCGCCCAGAAGCCCATCCTGCGCTACCAGGACCGCGACCTGTACTTCCGCGAGCACGGCGACCGGATCGGCATCGGCAGCTACGCCCACCGGCCGATGCCGGTGGACATGGAACAGCTGCCCCGCGTCGGCGCGGAGGAAATGTCCGACCACCGGATGCCGTCGCGACTTGATTTCACCCTGGAGGACTTCGCGCCCGCGTGGGAGGACTGCCAGGACCTGCTGCCAGCCCTGCACGCCACCCAGATCGAGGACGGCTTCAACGGTATCTTCTCGTTCACCCCTGACGGCGGCCCGCTGATCGGCGAAGCCCCGGAACTCTCGGGCTTCTTCGTTGCCGAGGCCGTGTGGGTGACGCACTCCGCCGGTGTGGCCAAGGCCGTTGCCGAGCTGCTCACCGAGGGCCGTTCCCGCACCGACCTGCACGGTACCGAGCTCACCCGCTTCGAGAAGGTCCAGACCTCTGACGACTACGTCAGCGAGACCTCGCAGCAGAACTTCGTGGAGATCTACGACATCCTGCACCCGCTGCAGCCCAAGGAATCCCCGCGGGACCTGCGCGTCAGCCCGTTCAACGTCCGGCAGAAGGAACTCGGCGCGTTCTTCCTTGAGTCGGCAGCATGGGAGCGCCCGCACTGGTTCGAGGCCAACCGCGCCCTGCTGGACGAACTGCCGGCTGAATGGCAGGCGCCCGAACGCGAACCCTGGGCCGCGATGTTCTCCTCCCCCATTTCGGCGGCCGAAGCGTGGAAGACGCGTACCGCCGTCGCGCTTTACGACATGACGCCGCTGAAGCGGCTGGCCGTCAACGGACCCGGCGCGCAGGAGCTGCTGCACCGCCTGAGCACCGGGAACATCGCAAAGAAGCCCGGCGCGGTCACCTACTGCCTGCTGCTGGAGCACGACGGCGGCATCCGCAGCGACGTGACCGTCGCCAGGCTCGCGGAGGAAGACTTCCAGCTCGGCGTGAACAGCAACGTCGACTTCGACTACCTGCGCGTGGAGGCCCGGAAGCAGTCGGCCGCCGATCCGGCGCAGTGGGTGCATGTCACCGACATCACCGGCAGCACCTGCTGCATCGGCCTGTGGGGCCCGCTGGCCCGCGAAGTAATCGGCAAGGTCAGCAGCGACGACCTCACCAATGACGGCCTGAAGTACTTCCGCACCAAGGAAATTTCGGTGGGCGGTATCCCCGTCACAGCCATGCGCCTGTCCTACGTGGGCGAACTCGGCTGGGAGCTGTACACCACCGCCGAATACGGCCTCAAGCTCTGGGACCTGCTCTTCGAGGCGGGCCGGGAGCACGGCATCATCGCCGCCGGCCGCGGCGCCTTCAACAGCCTGCGCCTGGAGAAGGGCTACCGGCTCTGGGGCACCGACATGACCACCGAGCACCACCCCTACCAGTCCGGTCTGGGCTTCTCGGTGGCCAAGGACAAGGTGGGTTTTGTCGGGGCCGAGGCTTTGGCGGCCCGGAAGGAACAGCCCGCGGAGAAGGTGCTGCGCTGCCTGACGGTCGACGACGGCACCTCCATCGTGCTGGGCAAGGAACCCGTGTACGTGGGCGGGGTAGCGGCCGGGTACGTCACCAGCGCGGCCTACGGTTACTCGATCCGCAAGCCGATCGCCTACGCCTGGCTCCCCGCCGCGGTTTCCGAGGGTGACGCCGTGGAGATCGAGTACTTCGGCCGCCGCGTTGCCGCCACGGTCAGCGCCGAACCGCTGTTTGACCCGGGCATGGAGCGCCTCCGCGGCTAAGGCCGCTGGTTGAGCTTGTCGCAACCCCGCTGGTTGAGCCTGTCGAAACCCAAGAACGGCCCCGCTTCCGAAAGGAGCGGGGCCGTTCTGTTGGTTGAGCGCGAACGAACACTTGAGCCCCGGCCGGGGGCTGACTGGTCCCCCACCGCGGGAACCGGTCCAGTGACGCCATCTAGACAGAGACGGTGATGTACTGCTTCTTGAAGTGCTCGTGGATCTCCCAAACCCCACTCCAGCCGTTCGGGATCAGGACCATGTCGCCGGCCTTGTGGTCGAGGCGTTCGCCGGCGTCGGAGACGAGAGTTCCCTTGCCCTCCAGCACCAGCATGTTCTTTGGCACGTTCCCCCTCATGAGTCATGCGCCATGGCTGGTGGAGTTATGCCAACAACATGACAATCTCTAGGCGTCCAGAACGAGCTTTGGGCACTTGGAGCGGCTGACGCAGATGAACATGGTGTCGTTCCTGGCGCGTTCCTTTTGGGACAGAATGGTGTCCCGGTGTTCGACTTCGCCTTCCAGGACCTTGGTTTCGCAGGTACCGCAGAAGCCTTCCTCGCAGGAGGACATGAAGGAGGGGTTCACCTCGAGCACGACATCCAGGACGGACTTTTCCGGTGGAACGGTCAGCGTGCAGCCGGATTGCCGCAGCTCAATTTCAAATGGTGCGTCCGCCTCTGTTTCCTCAGCGGCCCCGGTGCGGGCCGGTGGAGTGGCGGCGGCAAACAGTTCCGCATGGAAGGCGTCTGCACCGAGGGCATCGGTGGTGATGGTTTGGAGGTCGGCCAGGAGCCATTCCGGTCCGCACGCGTACACGACTGTTCCGGCGGGAGCGTTCTTTATTTCGGTGAGCAGGTCGGCACGGCCGCGCTCGTCCCGGGGGTAGAGCGCGAGGGAATCGCCCATGACTTCCTGGAGCTCGTCGATGAACGCCATGGTTTGCCGGCTGGATCCGCAGTAGACGAGGCGGGCGCTATTTCCCGCTGCCATGAGTTCCCGTGCCATGGCCAGGATGGGTGTAATGCCGATGCCGCCAGCGACCAGGAGGTAGTGTGTTGCGCCATCCTCTACCCTGAAATGGTTGCGCGGTCCGCGCGCTGTCAGTTTTGTGCCGAGCCGGACCTCGGAGTGGAGTTCCTCCGACCCGCCGCGACCGCCGGTCTCGCGGAGGACGGCGAGACGGTATTCCTGGAGGTCACGTGGGTCGGAGCACAGGCTGTAGTGCCGCACCAGGCCCGACGGCAGGACGACCTCCAGGTGGGCGCCGGGCTCCCATTCGGGGAGTGAGCCGCCGTCGGGAAGGGCCAGTTCGAGGGACATGACGTTGGTGGATTCCTGGCGCAGGCCGCGCACAACGAGGTCGAGGGTATCTTGGGACATGGTCAGGCTCCGGTGATGGGGTGTTGGAAGAGTTTTCCGGGGACGGCTTCCCTGGTTCCGCCTTTGAGGACCTCGATGAAGTCGCGCGCGAGGTCTGTTTTTCGCACGGTGACGAGCATGTCGAGTTCACGGCGCAGCACTCTCATGGAGGTCGAACCGGGTTCGGAATCCCAGCCGCCCAGGCCAACCAGGACGCCGGCGAGCAGCGTCCCCTGGTTCCGTCCTGCAGTGGCCATGGCCTCGACGAAATCGTCGGGAATCTCTTCGAGCCGCGATCCGAGGAACACCATAATGTCCGTACTGGCTGCGAGGTCGCTGACGGTTTCGGTGGTGGGTTGGGTCCCGGGTTCATCGATCCCGTGTTGGAGTACTCCGTCGGGGTGGCTCGCGGGTGCCGCTACCCGGACCTGCCGCAGCCCGGCGTCGGACATTGACGAGACGAGTGCAGCGCCCGAGGTCCCAAGGGGGACAAGAAGGATCCGGGCCTTGTAGTAGGCGCGCGACGTTAGGTGTGTCATGGGCTTTCCTTAGTTTGGGTTGTCGGTGCTCAGAGCGAAGGTCGAACGACGACGTGCGGACTGCTGGGCCCTGTCCGGTCCAGTAGGGTGCGGAAGAGTTCGTCGACGCCGTCGAGCGCGACGTCGATGCTGGGCACGTGTTCCAGGCCGGTGTCTTCGGTGGCCAGTAGTTCGATGCTCCTGGTGACCGCCTGTGGTGAACGGCCCCGTACCCCGACGACACCGGACGCCCCCCGCACCAGGGTCTTCAGGTTCACTTCTGCGACGGGAGTGTCCCCGAGCCCGGCCAGGACCAGACGTCCGAGTTTCCGGAGGTGTTCTGTGGTTTGGAGCGCTGGTCCACCAAGGCCGACGGTATCGACGATGACGTCGAATCCGGTGGCTTTGCCGTGCCGGCCCAGGGCCGCGGACGTTGATGAGGCGTCGTCGTTGACGATGACGGAGGCGCCCATGGCCTCGGCGATCTCCAGACGTTCGCGGCTGGTGCGTGAGTTGCGTCCGAGCACGACGATCTCCTGGGCGCCGGCTGCCCTGGCGGCCGCCACGGCGGCGATGCCGTGGTAGCCCGGTCCGATGATGGCCACGCGCGAGCCGCTCGTGGCCCCACCGATGTTAATGACCCAATCAACCGCGTTGGCGAAGGGCTGGGTCCAGGCAGCGAGGTTCGAATCCAGGTCCCGGGGCAGCTTATGTAGCACTGTCCGGGCCGACAGCTCCATGTATTCCGCGTTGCCGCCGTGAAGACCGGAACCTTCATGGAGTCCCAGCATTCCTACCCGGCGCTGTCCGCCCCACAGATCCGCGTCCGGGCAGAAACGGTAGATGTCCGGCTGCAGGCAGGCATCACAGGTCGCCCGCCCGCAGGGCAGGTATTCCTCCAGTGCCACCCTGTCGCCGACCTCGGCGTCCCACGACCACTGCATTACAGGAGTGAGAGAGACGATTTCGCCAATGACGTGGTGGCCCATCACTGCGGGATGGCCCAGGCCCTGCTGGTACAGGTCCAGGTCGGTGCCGCACAGCGCGGAGGACTCCACCTTCAACCACCCTGCGGCGCTCGTGGCCAGTCTCGGGTCAATCGCCTGGACCGTGGTGGTCGAATCAGGCAACGAGACAGCGGCCCTGACAGCATCGGGAAGGGGCGTTGCCAGCGTCGCGGCCGTCTCAGCCGTCTCGGGAGACACAACCATGGAACCGTGGTCTTTCATGCGGAACTCCTAGCGGGTTCGGGTCTAGATGGAAACGAAGTCGGTTCCGGGGACCACCTGGATGGCCTGGTGGGCACCCTCGTGGAACGGCACGTCCTTGGGGAGCAACACAGACGTCGAGCGCACACGCTGGTCCGCGGTGTCGATGCCCGGGAGGGCCTCGTCCTCCATGGAGTCCAGCGCTGCGAGCAGGCGGCGCCGCGCCAGGATGATGGCGGCATCGGAGGTGCCCAACCGCTCCTTGGTGCGGTCCGCGATGTCGCCCATGCTTTCCTGCAGGGAGAAATCCTGCGCGGCGATGCCCTCAATGCCTGAGAAGGTCTTGTTCTGCTTCTGGGCCTCACGGTCCATGAGGTAGTCGTTGTCCTTGTTGGCGAGGGTCCGGTAGGTTCCGGGAATGTATTTGGCGTGGATGCCGTCGCCGTTGCGCATCTGTTCCAGTTCGTCTTCGCGCAGGTCGCGGGTCGGGTGGTAGTTCCAGGACCAGGCCCAGCATGTTGTGTCGTCGATCGGGACCCAGGCGTGCCCGCCCATGGGGTTGTGGGTGCCGAAGGGGGGAATGATCGTGTAGAAGGGCATGATCCACTGGGTGATGCGCCAGTAGAACTCTTCCTCGTTCGCGTTGCGCCGGGCTCCGATCAGCAGGCCGCCGTCGCTTTCGGCCACCTCGAACTTCGGGCGGGTGTCAGCCTTGATGTACTCATTCCCGGCCGTTCCGGAGTGCATGGGGTCATCGTCGAGGTTGAAGCGGTGGGCGAAGGACACGTGGCTGGAGTCGATGCCGCCCTCCATGGCCTGGAGGTAGTTGGTTTCCTGGAGGCGCTTGGAGATGAAGCGCTGCCCGTCGCCGAGCAGGGCCCATTCGAGTTCAGGAAGGTCCGGCATCTTTTCCCCTGGACCCATGTACGCCCAGAGCACGCCTCCCCGTTCCACGAGGGGATATGACTTCTGCTTGATCCGGCATTTGAACTTGGAGTCTTCCGGCTCGGACGGCATGTCCGCCAGGTTGCCCTCCACGTCGTACTTCCACCCGTGATAGGCACACCGGAGGCCGTTTTCTTCGTTGCGTCCGAAGTACAGGGAAGCGGTCCGGTGTGCACAGAACTCGTCCAACAGGCCCAGCCGGCCGGAAGTGTCTCGGAAAGCGATGAGCTTTTCGCCCAGGAGCTGGACACGCACGGGTGGGCAATCGGCTTCGGGGAGTTCCTCGGCGAGGAGAGCAGGGAACCAGTATCGGCGGAACAGGCGCCCCATGGGCGTTTCCGGGCCGGTCTGGGTCAGCAAGACGTTCTGTTCTGAAGTGAGCACTGTTGGCCTTCCATTGAGCCGAGAGGATTTGCTGTCCGATCTGCGCGCAACTGCGCGTCATTCGGTCACCGAAGTGTTGCATGGCTCTCAGTGGTCCGTCAAGCAATGGCCTTGGGCGGCACCACGACCGGCCGGAGGAGCGATGGTCTAGATTCGAGAGTGTGAATGCATCGATGCCGGCAGCCGCAGAACTCGCGGCCACAGACCCGGACTATGTGGAGTCCTTGGATCGGGGCCTCTGTGTCCTCAGGGCGTTCAGCGAGCACGAAGAAGCGCTTTCCGTCACGGATGTGGCGTCGCTTGTGGGTATTACGCGTACTGCGGCGCGCAGGTTCGCCCTGACGTTGGAGTACCTGGGTTACGCAAGCCAGTCGGCGGAGGGGTACAGGCTGACGCCCGGGGTGCTCGAGATCGGGGACGCCTACCTTCGCAGCAATCCGCTGCCGGATGCTGCCCATCCCCATCTGGACGAGCTCGTCCGGGCGGTGGGGGAAACAGCCTCCCTGACCGTCCTGCACAAGCGTCGCGTGTATTATGCCGGCCGAGTGGCCGCTGACAGGATCGTCACTGCAAACATCACCGTCGGCACCAGCGTCGCCGCATACAAGACCGCCACCGGCCGCATCCTGCTGGGCGATCTCACTCCAGACGAACTCGAAGACTACCTTTCGTCCATTGAACCCGCGCCTGGCTTCGACCCCAATTACGTGCGGGAACGGATTGAGGAAGCCCGAAGGCGTGGGTGGACGGTGGCCGATCAGGAGCTGACGCCGGGAATCCGGTCAGTGGCCGTTCCCCTGCACGACCCTGCGGGGCGGATCGTTGCCGCCCTGAATATTGCAGCGCACGCCTCGCGGGTAGACGCCCAGGTGCTCGAAAACGACTTTGTTCCGCTGCTCCAGTCCGCTGCACAACGGACCGCGGCCGCCCTCTGGCCAGCCGCCGGGACAGCTCCCACCAGGCCCGTGTTGACGCCTGCGGACGCCAATCGCCCGAAGATGCGCCCATCGGATGTCATCCAGTCGGTAGAACGCGGATTGTCCATCCTCACCGCTTTCGACGAGGGCCACCCGGCCATGAACCTGGCACAGATCTCCGAGCGGTGTGGACTCCCGCGATCAGCGGCGCGTCGCTTCGTCCTGACCCTGGCCTCCCTTGGCTACCTCGCACCGCAGGGACGCAGCTACGCTCCCACTCCACTGGTCCTGGAGCTGGGGTACTCCCTGCTGTCCCGGCTTTCGCTCGCAGACGTGGCCAAGCCACGCCTCGAAGCATTGGCCCGAAAACTCGGAGCGTCCGTTTCCATCGGCGTTCTCGACGGCATGGACCTGCGCTACGTAGCCAGGGCCAGCGCACCGAGCCCCTTGACCGTGAACATTCGCCCAGGCACCCGGGTCCCCGCAGAGCGCACGGCCATGGGCCAGGTCCTCTTGTCCCTCCTGCCCCCCGCTGCCCTTGAGGACGCGGCGCGTTCCGCGGGCAGAGACAGTACTGCTGACGGCCTGGCAGACCTGCAGATCACACTGGCGGCCGTCCGAGAGCAGGGATGGGGCTACGTTGACCAGTTGCTCGAGGCGGGAATACGTGCCGTCGCAGTCCCCCTTCGGAACCGCCGAGGCGAGGTCGTAGCCGCCATGAGCGCCTCGGTGCACGAAGCCTCAACACCGAACCGGGACATGACCGAGAACTTCCTGCCGGCCCTGCGTAACGCCGCCGAGGAGTTCGTCATGGATCTGAGGGATGGCCTAGACGCCTAGAAACGTCCGCTTTACGCGCATGCTGGCACGATGCGGATAAAAAAGCTTGCTATCCGCTGGCGGGGGTGGTTATATTCATCACACGCAAATTCCTGTTTTCGCGATGTCCCGCGGCAACGACGCCCCCTCAGAATGGGATACACATGACTGCCCTTGAACCTGCACGAGTCTCCTCTGATCTCGATCCATCCAAGCGCCCCTACCGCTGGCTGGTCCTAGTCCTTTGCTGGCTGGCCTTCACCATGACTTCCGTTGACCGTTCCACCTGGGGTCCGGCGTCCATCTCTATTGGTGACGACCTCAGCGTGCCCCTGGCAAGCCTGGGCCTTTTTGCCACCTTCTACTACATTGGCTACGTCGTCTCGAATGCCGGCAGTGGATTTCTCACGGATAAGCTTGGCGGACGCCTCCTCATCGCGGTGTCCCTTGTCGGTGCCGGAGCGTCCATGATGCTCTTCGGGTCCACGACGTCCGCGTGGGTCGGAATGGCCGTCCAGGCGGTCATCGGCCTCTTCGCGGGAGCCGAATACGCCGCCGGCATCAAATTGATTTCCAGCTGGTTCCGTCCCGAGGAACTCGGCAAGGCCATGGGGATCTACACCTCGGCAACGTCGCTGGGCGTCGTGGTGGCGAACACCGCCGTGCCCTACCTCATCAAGCACTACTCCTGGCATGCCTCCTATCTGCTTTTCGGTGGCATTTCCATCCTGGCCGGCATCGCCTGCTACCTCATGCTCACGCCAGGCCCGGTCGTGGCCAAAAGGGCCAACCGCGCCGAAGGCCGGTCCGTCCTTATCGAACTGGGACGCAACAAAAACCTTCTGCTCCTGGCGTTGGCAGGCTTCGGCGGCTTCTGGGGGACCTACGGATTCATCACCTGGTCCAACGCCCTCATGATCAAGGGGCACGGCATCGACCCGACGATCGCCGGTGGCATCGTGGCTGTCTATGGGGCCCTCGGCGTCTTCGGCAAGCCCCTCATCGGCTGGATCGCCGATAAGTTCAACGGCGCCCGCAGGGTTCCCGCGATGGTCGTCCTCGGCTGCTTCGCCGTCATGCTCGTCGTCTTCGGCATGCTGGACAACGCCCTGGCCTTCTTCATCGCCGCCCCGCTGCTCGGTCTCGGGGCCTACTGCTACCTCCCGCTCATCGTGGCCCTCGTACCCCGCCTCGTGAGCAGCCGCGTTCTCGGCGGAGCTGCCGGAATTACAAACGCCATGTGGCAAATCGGAAGCGTCCTCGTCCCCTTGGCAGTGGGCGCCGTCTTCGCCGCAACCGACAACTCCTTCATGGCCGCCCTCATCACGCTTGCCGCCGGCCCCTTCCTCGGCATGATCATCATGTACTTCGTGAATGAGCGCCCCGACGACGTTGAAATCGCCGTAAAAGCCGACGCAAAAGCCTAGGCCGTGCAAAATGGCGCGCACCCCCCCGCGGCGTAGCCGGACCGACCCTGGATTGTATTGAAGAACTAACGTCACACAACGCGACGGCATCCTGATCCGGATAAGCAACGGCCTACCCTTGTCAGGTGACTTTGACTAAGATCCGCACCGCCGCCGCGAGCTCCCTCGCCGCCGCAGGTCTCCTGTTTGCTCTTGCCGGCTGTTCCACGCCGGCTGCCACCCAGCCGACTACCTCTGCACCGGCTTCCCCTGCAACGTCTTCATCCAGCGCCGCCTCCGAGCCATGCGCCGGTGTGAAGGTCATCGTCGATTCGGGCCGCCCTGAAGCAGGATGCCGCCGACACCTCCGTTTGCGTGCCTGTGGACGCCCCGACTCTGGCATCCAAGGTGCTCGACGAGGCAAAGGTGAAAACCGAGGGCACTGCCGAATATCCCAAGGAACTGGTGTGCCGTGTGAACGGTGTGCCCGCCGCAGACTTCGACATCAAGCACAAGGGCGGCACGTACCGGGAGGAATGCAAGAAGATGCCCGCCGCCTTTGCGTACTGGGCGCTCTGGGTTAAGCCGGCCACGGGTGCCTGGGCCTACGCGCAGGAAGGCCTCGCTACCCTGAAGGTCAGCCCGGGACAGAGCCTGGAACTGCTCTACACGGTCGACGGCGCACCGGCCGCACCGGCGGCATGACCTTCCGGCCCGCGCCGTTACGCGCAGCGGCGGCTCTCGCCGTCGTCTTCATCGCGGCGCGGGTCATCTACCGCATCCTTTTCAACGGGGCGGGCATCGGTGACACGGTTCTGCTCAACATACCGGCGATCCCGCTGCCTGCCCCGTACGCCCATGTGGTCCTCCTCGGCCCGGTAACGGCAGCAGGCCTGTGGCAGGCGGTCCTGTCGGCCCTGCCGATTGCCGGAATGATCCTCGGTTTCGGCATCCTCAACGCCTGGGTGGACGTGGCCCGCGGCTTCGTGCACCTGGCCCGCCGCGGCCCCATGCAGGGCATTGCCCGGATGCTTGTGGTGGCGTGGGCGGCGCTCCCGGCACTCGCCGACGCCGTGGGCTCCGTGCGGCTGGCTTTCCGATTGCGGGGCGAACGCTTCGGACCCCGCGCCCTTGTTCCCATACTCGAGCGCACCCTCGAGCACGCTGGCCGGGTCGCCGCGGCCCTGGAGCTGCGGGGCTTCGGGAGCCGGGCGCCGCACCAACCCGTCCGCGGCAATGACGCACCGCTGCTCGTCCAGGACGCACAATTCTGCGTTGGCGACGCGCAGGTGCGCGTCGCCGGGTTCGCACCGCCAAACGGGTCAATTACGGTCATTACCGGACCGACAGGCTCCGGCAAGTCCACGATCCTGCGGGGTATCGCGGGCCTCCTCTCACACGTTGACGGCGGGGAAATTTCCGGCACGGTGCGCGTCGCCGGAACGGACCGTGCCACCACGCCGCCGCGCGATACCGCCCGCCTCATCGGCGTCGTATTGCAGAATCCCCGCGCTGCCTTCGCCACCACCCGGGTCCGGGACGAAATCGGCCTCGCCCTTGAGCTGGGCGGCATGGCATCCGGGACCGCCAACGTCCGGGTGCTGGAGGTCTCGGAGAGTATCGGGGTGTCGGCGCTGCTGGACCGGAACGTCAGCACCCTCTCGGCCGGTGAGGCAACGCTCGTAGCCATTGCCGCCGCCGTGGTGGAGCAACCGCCCCTCCTCCTGGTGGACGAGCCCCTGGCCGACCTTGACACCGCAGCACGCGGACACGTCATCGCCGTGCTCAACGCCCTCGCCCGCGAAGCGGGCGTCTGCGTCATCGTGGCGGAGCACCGGGCGGAACCGCTCGTGCCCGTTGCCGACTCGTGGTGGACCATCGACGACGGCGCCCTGGTGCCGGGTGTTGCGCCATCGCCGCCGTCGCCCGCTGCCGTTGCCGGTCCGGCGCCGGTACAGCCAGTTGTGCACGCACCCGTCCTGACTGCCACGAAGCTCGCGGTGCACCGCCAGGGCACGCCGCTGGTGCGCGAGGCATCCCTGACCCTGCACCGCGGTGAAGTGGTGGCCCTGGTGGGGCCGAACGGGGCCGGGAAGTCGTCCCTCCTGGTCGCGCTCGCCCTTGGTGAAGGCACTGGCGGTGAAGGCACTGGCGGTGTACACACGGTCGACGGCGGCACGGTCGACGGCGGCCGCGTCGCCCTTGTCCCGGATGCCTCGGACGACCTCTTCACACGGGATACCGTCGCCGGAGAGCTCCGGGCCGCCGAGCGGCGCTTGGCGCGCATTCGGCGTCATTCAGACAGGCGTCAGTCAGACAGGCGTCATTCAGATAGGACGGGCGGCGAACAGCTTCCCCCTGAGCCTGCGGATTCACGTCTTGCCCGTCTGCGGGGCGACGTCCGGATTCCGATTGGCCACGAGCATCCCCGGGACCTCTCTGCCGGGGAGCGCCGGATCCTTGCCATCGCGCTTCAGACAATGGACGACCCCCAGGTACTTCTGATCGATGAGCCCACCCGCGGACTCGATCCCGCGGCGCGCGCAGCAGTCTCCGCGGCGCTGCGCGCCGCAGCGGACGCCGGTGCGGCGGTCCTGATCGCCACGCACGATCTCGGTTTTGCGCGCGGCCTTGGCGCCCGGATCCTCCCGATGCGCGCCGGCGTCGCACCCTCATCCGAGCCAGAAGCCGCCACAGCCAGTGCGGCCACGGCGCAGCACATCGAAACAGCACGGCACATCGAAACATCGCAACGCATCGCTGCACCACGGTTCACCGACCGCCGAACAGAGATTCCAGCTGCGAAAAAGGCCCGCCGCCTCCGGATGCCGCGGGGCGTCGAGCTCGCAATTCTCGCCGCTGCGAACCTCGTGGCCCTCGCTGCGTTCTGCTGGCCGCTGCTTGCTGCGGCCCTCCCGGAGGATGCCGCCGCGGCCCTCCCCTACGCGGCGCTGGCCATTGCGCCGCTCGCCGTCGTCGCCATCGTGGTGTCCCTCGACGGCTCGGTCAGCTCCGCGCATACGGTGGCGTTGCTCGGTGTCCTGGCCGCCGTCGGTTCGGCAGTGCGGGTGGCGAGCACTGGCGTCGGGGGTGTGGAGGCAGTCTTTATCCTGCTGATCCTGGCCGGCCGGGCCTTCGGTGCCCGCTTCGGGATGCTCCTCGGCGCCGCCACCATCGCCGTCTCAAGCGCCTTGTGGAGCGGCATCGGGCCTTGGACACCGTTCCAGATATTCGCCTGTGCGTGGGTGGGCGCGGGGGCCGGGCTGCTTCCCCGCCGGGTGCGGGGACGAGCCGAACTGTGGATGCTGTGCGGCTACGGCGTTGTGGCGTCCTACCTGTTCGGCCTGCTGACCAACCTGTGGTTCTGGCCCTTCGCAGTCGGTGCCGGCACCGGCATCTCCTACGTGGCCGGCGCACCGCTGGGCACCAATCTCTCCAGCTTCCTGCTCTACTCGCTGTTGACGTCGACGGCGGGCTGGGACACATTGCGTGCCGTCACCACGATCATCGGAATCGCTGTGGTGGGGCGGGCCATTCTCGCCGCACTCCGGCGGGTGAAGCCGGTCTCCAGCCCGGGCGAACGCGCCGCCCGGGCCCAAGCCATTCAGGACAGGGACCAGCACCAACTCACACCTTGAAGTACTTCGCCTCCGGGTGGTGGAACACGAACGCGTCGGTGGACTGTTCGGGGTGCAGCATCAGCTCATCACTGAGGATCACGCCCATCCGCTCGGGACGCAGCAGCTCCGTCACCTTGCGGCGGTCCTCCATGTCAGGACACGCGGGGTATCCGAGCGAGAACCGCGCACCGCGGTAATCGAGCTTGAAGTACCCTGCCTTATCCTTCGGCTCCTCGGCTGCGAAGCCCAGCTCGGAGCGGATGCGCGCGTGCCAGAATTCCGCGAGCGCCTCGGTGAGCTGCATGACCAGGCCGTTGAGCTCGTAGTAGTCGCGGTAGTGGTTCCCGGCGAACAGTTCGGAAGTCACCTCTTCGATCTTCGAGCCGGCGGTGACCAGCTGGATCGGCAGGACGTCGATCTGCGCCGATTCGCGCGAGCGCACGAAGTCGGCGAGGCAGAGGTGCCGGTCCCGGCGCTGGCGCGGGAAGTCGAAACGCAGCCGCTCGGTGCCGATCGGACCGCCTGAGCCACCATCGGGGGCGAGCAGTCCCGCAGTGCCGAGGACGCCGTCGTGGTCCTCCCCGTGGTGCAGCACCACCACCTGTTCCCCCTCGGAGACCACCGGGAAATAGCCGTACGCGACGGACGCGTCAAGCATTCCCTCGGCGAGGATGCGGTCCAGCCAGTACCGCAGGCGCGGCCGGCCCTCGCGTTCCACCAGTTCCTCGTAGGAGTCGCCGTCATCGCCGCGGCCGGGCTTGAGTCCCCACTGCCCCATGAAGGTGGCGCGCTCGTCGAGCAACGCTGCGTAGTCGTGGAGTGCCACGCCGCGCACAATGCGGGTACCCCAGAACGGCGGCGAGGGCACAGGGTTGTCGGCGGCCACGTCGGATCGGCCGGGCATGGCCTCCGGTTCGGTCACCGTGAGCTTCGCGCCTCCCTTGTGGATCCGCTTCTTCAGGGGCGGAAGGCCGACGGCGTCCGGCGCGGCGCCGCGGGCCACCTGCACCAGCGGTTCCATGAGTGCCAGGCCCTCGAAGGCGTCCTTGGCGTACCTGACGGTTCCCTCAAACTGTTCCGCCAGGTCCTGCTCCACGTAGGCGCGGGTGAGGGCTGCACCGCCGAGGATGATTGGCCACTTCTTCGCGAGCCCACGGGACTGCAGTTCTGCGAGGTTCTCCTTCATCACCACCGTGGACTTCACGAGCAGCCCGGACATGCCGATCACGTCGGCGTCGTGCTCCTCGGCGGCGGCGATGATGTCGGCGATCGGCTGCTTGATGCCAATGTTGATCACTTTGTAGCCGTTGTTGGTGAGGATGATGTCCACCAGGTTCTTGCCGATGTCGTGCACATCGCCGCGCACGGTGGCGATCACCATGGTGCCCTTACCGGAGGCGTCGGACTTCTCCATGTGCGGCTCGAGCAGCGCGACCGCGTTCTTCATCACCTCGGCGGACTGCAGCACGAACGGGAGCTGCATCTCGCCGGCGCCGAAGCGCTCGCCCACAACTTTCATGCCCTCGAGCAGCTGGTCGTTGATGATGCCGAGCGGGGTCATGCCTTCGCTGCGCGCCAGGTCGAGGTCCTCTTCGAGGCCCTTGCCCTCGCCGTCGATGATGCGCCGCTGCAGGCGTTCGCCGGTGGGCAGCGCCGCAAGTTCCGCCGCGCGCTGGTCCTTAAGCGCTGCCGAGTCGACGCCGGCGAAGAGGTCCAGGATGCGCGCCAGGGGGTCGTAGGTGACGTTGCCGTCGGCGTCGTATTCGCGGCGGTCCCAGACGAGGTCCAGCGCCACCTGGCGCTGCTCCTCCGGAAGGGAAGCGAGCGGCACGATCTTGGCGGCGTCGATGATGCCGCTGGACAGGCCCGCCTGCACGGCCTCGTGCAGGAACACCGAGTTCAGGACGATGCGCGCTGCCGGGTTCAGGCCGAAGGAGACGTTCGAGACGCCGAGCGTGGTGTGGATGCCGGGATACTTCGTGGTGATCTGGCGGATGGCCTCGATCGTTTCGATGGCATCGCGGCGGGTCTCTTCCTGGCCGGTGGCGATGGGGAAGGTCAGGCAGTCGACGATGATGTCTTCAACGCGCATACCCCATTCACCCACCAGGGCGTCGATGAGGCGCGAGGCGATCGCCACCTTGCCTTCGGTGGTGCGCGCCTGGCCATGCTCGTCGATGGTCAGGGCGATCACGGCGGTGCCGTGTTCCTTCACGAGCGGCATGATGCGCGCGAAACGGCTGTCCGGGCCGTCGCCGTCTTCATAGTTGACGGAGTTGACTACCGGGCGCCCGCCGATGTGTTCGAGACCGGCTTGCAGCACGGGCGGTTCGGTGGAGTCGATGACGAGCGGGAGGGTGGAGGCCGACGCGAAACGTGAGACGACCTCCTTGATGTCGGCGACGCCGTCGCGCCCCACGTAGTCAATGCAGACGTCGAGCAGGTGCGCGCCAACACGGACCTGCTCGCGGGCGATATCGACGCAGTCGTCCCAGCGTTCTTCCAGCATCGCCTGGCGGAAGGCCTTCGAACCGTTCGCATTGGTGCGCTCACCAATGGCAAGGTACGAGGACTCCTGGTCGAACGGCACATGATGGTAGAGGGACGCGATGCCTGCTTCACGCTCGGTGGGAAGGCGGCCGCCGTCGGCGCCCCTCCCGCCGCCGGTGACGGCGGCGCTCGTGCGGAAGGGCGCAAGGCGTTCGACGACGGCGGCCATGTGTTCCGGCGTCGTGCCGCAGCATCCGCCCACGAGGCCCAGTCCGAATTCCCGCACGAACTGCTCGTGCGCGGTGGCGAGTTCGGTGGGCGAGAGCGGGTAGTGCGCGCCGTTGGCGCCAAGGACCGGGAGGCCTGCGTTGGGCATGCAGGCGATGGCGACGGAGGACTGTTTGGAGAGGTGGCGGAGGTGTTCGCTCATCTCGTCCGGCCCGGTGGCGCAGTTCAGGCCGATGGCGTCGACGCCGAGCGGCTCGAGCGCGGTGAGCGCCGCGCCGATCTCGGATCCCATCAGCATGGTTCCGGTGGTCTCGACGGTCACCTCGACGAAGATCGGGAGCCGGACGCCGCGGGTCACGATGGCCTGTTTGCACCCGTTGACCGCGGCTTTGGTCTGCAGGAGGTCCTGGCTGGTCTCGATGAGGAAGGCATCCGCTCCCCCGTCGATGAGGCCCTCGGCCTGCAGGGCGAAGGTCTGTTTGAGGTAGTCGTAGCTGGTGTGCCCGAGGCTGGGAAGCTTGGTGCCGGGCCCCATCGAGCCCAGGACCCACCGCATCCGTCCGTCTGTTTTTTCTGCCGCCTCTGCGCGCTCACGGGCGATCTCTGCACCCTTGCGGGCCAGCTCTTCAATCCGGTCGTCGATGCCGTAGTCGGAGAGGTTGGACCAGTTGGCGCCGAAGGTGTTGGTTTCGACGGCGTCGATGCCTGTAGCGAAGTACGCGTCGTGGATGTCCGCGAGGACGTCCGGACGCGTGTCGTTGAGGATCTCGTTGCAGCCTTCCAGCCCCAGGAAGTCCTTCTCGAGCGAGAGTTCCCGCCCCTGCAGCATGGTGCCCATCGCACCGTCGGCGATGACGACCCGATGGTTCACGGCATCCAGGAGCTCCTGTGAACGGACGGGGCGGGGGACGGAGTCGATATCTAGCGCGAAACGAGGCATGTGACCAGATTACGGCGAGGCCCGAAACATTGCGCCGTGTTTCCATGTGCTACGACGGCGGGCGGTCACCTTCAGCTAGCCGGCCGGTGCCGGTTCCAACGCGTCGAGGATCAGCTCCAGCCCGTAGGCGAATTCGTTGGCGTAGTCGTAGCCGGGCTGCATGATGACCTGCGTGGCGATCTCGACCATGTGCGGGTATTCGCCGGTCGCGAAGCGTTCCATGATTGGACCGGCCACCTCCGCCATCGGCTCGTTGCCGGCTAGGGGCAGTGCGGCTTCCTGGAGGGCGAACCCGTAGATGTAGCTGTCCAGGAGCGAGTAGGCCCGGGCGGTCTGCTGCACGGTAAAGCCCGCGGCGCGCAGTGTCCCCAGGGTTGCCTCGTGGTGCTTGAGGGTCGCCGGGCCGGGAGCTTTACGGGATTCCAGCAGCCCGACCGCCCATGGATGCCGGCGCAGCACTTCGCGCGCCGAGTGGGCCCGCCGGCGCATCTGTTCCTTCCACTCAGCCCCAGCCTCCGGGGTGTCGATCTCGGTGAAGACGAGGTCCACGAGGCCGTCAAGGATCTGGTCCTTGTTGGCCACGTAGTAGTAGAGCGTCATCGGCTTGGTTCCCATCCTCTGGGCGAGAGAACGGATCGACAGGGCAGCGATGCCGTCCCTGTCCGCCAACTCCAGCGCTTCCTGCAGTACCTTTTCGCGACTGAGCCCCGGCCGCCCCCTGCCACCCGAGCCTGCGTTCTTCATGTTCGCTCCTCACAGCCCTTCCGTTTCCGTACATTGTACGATACCTTTCTCGTACGCTGTACGAAAGTTGACTGCACATGCGGAAGGGATCGTTATGAATACGCAGGAGCGCTCTCATCGACAGGGCATCAGGACCGTGGAGGACATGCGCGCCATCGTTCGGGAGACCTATGGGGGTCCGGAGGTGCTGCGCCTGGAGCGGGTGCCCTGCCCTGTTGTCACAGGCGGCGACGTGCTCGTCCGTGTCAGGGCGGCCGGCGTCGACCGCGGAGTCTGGCACATGATGACCGGCCTGCCGTACCTGGGCCGTCTCGCGTTTGGCGTCCGGAAACCGAAGGACCCGGTTCTGGGCCTGGATCTGGCAGGAACCGTGGAAGCCGTGGGTCCCGACGTCACGCGGTTCGCCGTTGGCGACGCGGTGTACGGCAGCGGCCATGGTTCCTACGCGGAATACGCCGTTGCAGCCGAGGCCAAGCTGGCCGCGAAGCCCCAGGCCCTCTCCTTCGAGCAGGCCGCGGCGGTGCCGGTCTCCGCGGTCACTGCGCTCCAGGGCCTGCGCGCCGGGAAGATCAGGGAGGGGCAGAAGGTGCTGGTCACGGGCGCGTCCGGCGGCGTCGGCAGCTACGCGGTCCAGCTCGCCAAAGCCTACGGTGCGCAGGTCACCGGAGTCTGCAGTGCCGGCAAGGTCGGATTTGTCCGTGGTCTCGGCGCGGACCACGTCATTGACTACACCCGTGAGGACTTCGCAGACGCCGGCCCGTACGACCTCATCCTGGACATCGCGGGAAACCCGCCGATCTCGCGCCTGCGCCGCGCCCTGACACCTGCAGGAACGGCCGTCATCACCGGCGGCGAGGGCGGCGGGAAACTGACCGGGGGCCTGCACCGCCAGCTGGGCGCCCTGGCGCTGTCACCCTTCATCGGCCAGCGGCTGACCACGTTCCTGGGCATGGTCCGTGCCGCCGAACTTCAGGACCTTGCCCCGCTCATCGAGGCCGGCAAAATAACCCCAGCCCTCGACCGGACCTTCACGCTGGCTGAGGCTCAGGACGCGCTCCGCTTCCTGGAGGACGGCAAGGTGGCGCTCATCATCTGACGGGCATGAGTCCCTGTCGAAATTGCCTGCTTTCCTGGCTCGAACCGTTCAACCGCTCCTGCCTCCTGGCTTTCGTGCGCTGATCACGGAGGCCTTTTGGCCCATTACCCGCCCCTGATCATCGGCCCGCACTGCCGCCGGGGCATCATTTCCCTCCCGTTGGGTACGGTATCCCCATGGCGGCATCCGAGAAACGAGAAGACCCGAGCTCCACGCTGCTGACTGTTACCATCGCTTTTACGGCGAACGCCCTCGTTGCCGCGGCCAAGTCCGTGGCGGCCGTCCTCACCGGGTCTGCCTCCATGACCGCAGAAGCCGCGCACTCCTGGGCGGACACCGGCAACCAAGTGTTCCTCTTACTGGCGGAACGGCGCTCCCGCCGCCCGCGGGACAAAAGCCATCCGATGGGCTATGGCCGGGAAGCATATGTCTGGTCGATGTTTGCCGCTTTTGGGCTCTTCACTGCAGGGGCGGTGGTGTCCATCGTGCACGGCATCCAGGAGATCATCGCGCCGGAGCCTGCGTCCGACTTCCTGGTGGCGTACGTGGTCCTGGCCGCGGCCTTTGTCCTTGAAGGGATTTCCTTCGTCCAGGCTTTCCGCCAGACCCGGGAGGCAGCGCGTGAGATGGAGCGGCACACCCTGGAGCAGGTCCTGCTCAGCTCCGATCCCACCCTGCGCGCCGTATTTGCGGAGGACGCTGCCGCGCTTGTAGGCCTGGTGGTCGCGTTTGCGGGCGTGTCCCTGCACCAGGTCACCGGATCGCCTCTGCCGGACGCCGTGGGCTCGATAATCGTCGGTGTTCTGCTGGCAGTTGTTGCCGTTGTGCTGATCGACCGCAACCGGCGGTTCCTGGTGGGCCAGGGCGTAACCCCGGACATCGAACGTTCCATGGCCCGGCGGGTGCTCGAACACCGGGACATTGCCAGACTCACCTACCTCCACATGGAATTCGTCGGCCCCCGCAAGCTGTACCTCGTCGCGGCGGTGGACCTGCAGGGCGACCACCCGGAACACGAAGTAGCCGTGGCCCTGCGCCGGATCGAGCGCGAACTGGAGGATCACGAAACGGTGGAGGAAGCCGTGCTGACGCTGTCGACTCCGGACGAAACTGCACTGCGCTTCTAGGGACGCGCTGAGGGAAAACGAAACCCGGGACGAGCTGTTGCAGAAGCCTTACTTCTGTAGCGGCTGGCGACGGCCTAAGATGGCGGAGCTGGGCGCAGATGACACGCTCTCTGACCTCGGTGATCCTGAAACATTCAGCCCAACCCGTCCCCCTATCTCGCCCCGACCTCATGGCGGAATCACAACACCCGGGAGCGCCGGAACGGGCATAGTCCTTCGCGAGCCTTCCCAAGGGGAAATCGCACAAGAAGTAGCCGTCGCTAGCGCTGAGCAGCGAAGCTATCGGCGCTAGCGGATCGGTCCTCTCACAAGTCGTCGGTGGCGTCATCATGAGCAGGCGTGAGAAAAAGAAGGCTGAAGCCGACGTACGCCGTTGGCATCGGCGTTCCAAAGCGTTTCGATCTCCAGTCGGTTCCGCTTATTCAACTCCCGCACCTCAGTCGGTTCAGCCGATGCCGGCGCAAGCCCGGATTCCATACGTTCGGCGATGGCAATCCAACGCCTCAGCGTAGTTACCGAAAGGCCGAAATCCTTCGCAATCTGTGCCAGCGGCGCCTCACACCTACGGGCGACATCAATAAAATTCTGGCGGAACTCCGCCCATAAGCCGTGATATGGTCAGCACCCTTCCACGAGCACAAGATGCTAGGTCGAGGAGTCAAAAAAACCGGGGGCAGTCCCCCATTTGGGGCTTCACATGTTCCTCCTGGTCATATGAACGGCTATTCCTTCCGCTAGGCCGGAGCTCACGGCCTGCTATCCCCAGGATTGTTCGGACATGTGCCGGAAGGCGACCTCGAGGATCCTCATGTGCCGCGGGCGGGAGAGTGCGAACAGAACTACCTCGGCCACATCGTCAGGGCTCATCATGTTTTCCAGTTCCGGCATGCCGGGAAGGCGCAGGCCCCGCCCCATCCCAAAGTTACTCGCGACCCCTCCCGGGCAGACATTGGTACACCGGATGCCGCTGGCCCTGAGTTCGTGGTCCAATGAGCGTGTGAATCCGACTTGAGCGAACTTCGTGGCAACATATACGGCTTCGTCGGGCAGCCCGCGACGGCCTGCTTCGGATGCAACGGTGACGATGTCCCCTGCGCCTCTTTTTTGCAGGTAAGGAAGAGTGGCACTCACCGTGTTGAAGAGGCCCGTCACGTTGACGTCCGTCATTTCCTGAACGTCACGGTCGGCGGTCTCGATGAAGGGTGCCCAGGAGCCCACCCCGGCGTTACCGACGACGATGTCGATACCGCCAAAGTGCTCCGCCGTCCTCTCGGCGGCGCCCTGCATCGCCTCGCGGTCCCGGACATCTGCCGCGACCGTCAAGCTGTTGGGAAGACTGGGACCCAGTCCCGACCGCGACACCATGGAGACAGCGACTCCCGACCTGGACAGGGCAGCGGCGACGGCCGCACCAATGCCGCCGCTGGCTCCCGTGATGAAAGCAGTCTTGCCCGATAATTGATGGCTGATGGTTTCGTTCATGACATTACCGCCTGAGTCGATTCGATAGATTTCAATTCCGCAGTATCAATCTGGGCAGTTCGGGTTCGTGCCGGTGCCAAGTGCTTCCGTGGGTGTACCAGCTCCGGTGTGTGCTCGCCCAGAGCGAACGGGACGATCAGGTCGGCGTCATGGGTGGGCATGGGCACGGCGGCTCCGTTCAGCAATTGGACTCCATCCCAGTTGCCGTACATTTTTCGTCCATGTCCGTTGGTGCCGAACACCCAGACGAGACTGGAATCCGGCGATTTCTCATCCACGATTGCCTGGTAGGAATAGCCGGAAGGGTACCGCACCTCCACGGTTGTATCGGCGTCGATCTGAGTCCAGTCCTGGCTGGGATACGGTGGCTCCTGTGGAGCTTCATGCTGCGTGCATAATTTGGAGCTCTTCATCGCACTGTCCTTATTCTTTTCGTCGCGGTGGGGCAGCCTGCGCGGATGGCGGGGGTTGCCCTCATGCCGCAAACGTCGGCTTGTGGCGTGGAATGCGCCGTGCGAGGTGGTGGTCACACCGAATACGGCTGGAAGGGTGCTGGTCGCTGCGTCACAGTGCATGAACGGTCCAGTCAGCATTGTGGGTCGTTCCTGGAGGCAACGTCACGAGGTCTTCACCTGTGTTGAACGCGTTGGGAGGGCAGGTCATGGGTTCCACTGCCAGTCCGATGCGGTGCCGTTCGGGAATCTCATGGTCCGCGGTGTGAAGCTGGACCCATGGGCAGGCTTCTCCCCAAGTCATGGTGACTCCGGTACCGAGGGGATCCCGTAGCTGTAGACGTACTTCGTCCTCGCCAGGGATGGTACGGAGATCGGTGAAGGCGTGGTCTATTGCCGTCTTACCCAGCCGTTGGGGGCGGCGGTAATCGAACGGCGTGCCGTCCACGGAGGTACGTTGGAGCGGAATGAGTCTGTCCGGTGTGACGTCGAGGATGGTGCCTGCATCCAGTTCCAGTGACCAGGTATCCAGGGGGGACGGCCCGGCCATGAGGTACGGGTGGGGGCAGGTCCCATAGGGCGCAGCGTGTTCCCCGGTGTTCGTGGCAGTGACGGTGGTGTGAAAACCAGACTCGTCCACAGCGTAGCTGGCATCGAGCAGCAACTCGAAGGGGTAGCCCTTGCTCGGGCGCAGTACGTGCCGTAGTCCCAGGCGTGATCGTTCATGGTAAAGAACGGTCCAGGGAACGTGGGAAACCAGGCCGTGTAGCGCCGCCGCCCTAGAAGGCTCGTTGATTGGAACCGTCAGCTCAACTCCCCCGAAAATATAGCGCCCGTCCGGAATGCGATTGGGCCAGGGTGCGACGATGGCGCCTCGGTAGTCGGGCATCGGCTCACCGAGAGGGAACGGGACGATCAGGTCGCGGCCCTCATGGGTGAGCATGCGGACGGCGGCCCCTTCCTGCGTAATCGCCGCGCTGTAGCCCGCTGAGGAAATTCTGTAGTCACCGGCGTTCACGGTGCAGCCACCGGCCGCGTGGCCACGACCTGCAACAACCTGCAAGCGACTGCCGCGGTTTCCATCCGTGCTGGGGCGAGGTAGGCGCGGGGATCAACGATATCCGGGGCGGCCAGCGCGGAGCGGACCGCACCCGTGAATGCGACGTTCAGGATGGTCCCCAGATTGATCTTCACCATTCCTGACGCAACCGCAAGGACCACTTCGTCGTCGGGCACACCTGAGGACCCGTGGAGCACCAGGGGCACTCCCACTACAGCCCGGATGCGCGCGATGAGGTCATGATCCAGCCGAGCCGTTTGTGCCGTCATGGCATGGGAACTGCCGACGGCGACTGCCAACGAATCTACCCCGGTATCCGCGGCAAAGCGGGCGGCTTCGACGGGGTCGGTGCGCACTCCGGGGGCGTGGGCACCGTTCTTTCCGCCGATTTCTCCGAGCTCAGCCTCGACGTGCCATCCGCGCAGATGGGCCCACCGGGCTGCATCGCGCGTCGCAGCGACGTTGTCTTGGAACCCTAGGCGGGAGCCGTCAAACATCACGGACGTGATGGCAGTTCCGGCCGCCTCGCGGAGAATTCGCTCATCCTCAATGTGGTCCAGGTGCAGCGAGACGCAGGCATGGGAGGACTCTGCCAGCGCCGCCAGCCCGCTCACGAGCGGCTTGAGCCGGCCGTGGTGGAACTTGATGCAGTTTTCGCTGATCTGCAGCACGGCCGGCAGTTGGGTTTGCTCGGCGGCCTCAATGATGGCTTCCCCGTGCTCGAGGCTGATGACGTTGAAGGCCGCCAGCCCGACGCCGCTTCCGACCGCGTCGCGCATGAGCTCCCCAGTGTGTGCCAATGGCATATGACCTCCCCGTTGCGTTTGGTTGAGCCGCAAACCGTTGGAATCGGCGGCTTTCTAATGTGAGCTTGACAACATCTCCAATAAAACACAACAATATCCAATATCTTCCAATCAACCAACAGGCAAGGATGGAACTGGTGCTTCTCGTAGGACTCGACATCGGCACGACGGCGATCAAAGCCGTGGTCTTTGACGAGCACGGCACTGCCCTCGCCGAGGGCCGTGCAGCCACTCCGTGGTCCGTCTCGCCCCTCGGGGTTCAGCTGGAGGCTGCCGAGCTCCTCGAGGCCGCGGCCTCGGCCCTGACCTGTGCGCTGGCCACGGCACCGGGCGGTGCTGTGGCTTCCATCGGCATCACCGGCATGGGTGAGTCGGGCGTGCTGACCGGCCCGGACGGCGAAGTTGTGGCGCCGGTGATCGCCTGGCATGACCGGCGGGACCTTGCCGAACTGGCGAGCCTGCGCGCGGCCATTTCCGAGGATGCGTTTTCCGCCCGCACGGGCCTGCCGATGCGGGAACAGTGGTCCCTGACCAAACACCGCTGGCTCCTGACCCACCTGCCGGAAACCCGGCGGGCGACCATGCGCTTCAACATCGCGGAGTGGGTGGCCTTTTCGCTGGGCGGAGCCCCCATCTCCGAGCTCTCCCTGGCCTCACGCACCGGATGGCTGGACCTTTCCCGGAACTGGTGGACTGAAACCCTGGAATGGTCGGGGGCCAGTCAGACCCTAATGCCGGAAGTGGCGGTGGCCGGGACCAACCTGGGCGCCGTGAGCGCCAAAGCAGGGATAAGCCCGCCTCACCGGGGCGGCCATCACGGTAGCGGGGCATGACCACCAGGCGGCGGTCGCCGGAGCGGGGGCCTACCTGCCCGGCGATGTCCTCGACTCCTGTGGAACTGCTGAGGCCCTTGTGCGGGTCATTGAACCAGCCCTTTCCGAATCGTCCCTGCTCGAGCTGACGTCCGCAGGGGTCACCGCAGGCTGGTCGGTCTTCGAGGACAAATGGACACTTCTCGGCGGCACGCAGGCCGGGCTGGTACTCCAGAATGCGTTGAAAATGCTCGGTCTCGACAGCGTTGACATCGCACACCTTGACGCCGATCCCTCCCGCGGCACGGGCCCGCTTCATGCCACGATCGGCGCCGGGCAGGAACTTTCGCTCCACGGTGCCACCGAGGCAACGAGCCAGGCAGGCATCTGGCGGGCAGCGCTGGACGCTGTGACCCGGCAGGCCATGGAGGTCCACTCCCTGATGACCCGGGCAGCAGGCGCCCCGTCCCGGATGGTGGTGACCGGCGGCTGGTC
The DNA here is from genome assembly GCF_030817195.1 of Arthrobacter globiformis. Lineage (NCBI taxonomy): Bacteria > Bacillati > Actinomycetota > Actinomycetes > Micrococcales > Micrococcaceae > Arthrobacter > Arthrobacter globiformis. The sequence continues at coordinate 4,975,559 of NZ_JAUSYZ010000001.1, forward strand.
CCAAAGCTGCGGACTCCTGCAGAGCAAGGAAAGAGTGTTCGGCGCCCTCACGGTGTCACCGGCCAAGGAAGCCGGTGCGCGCGGCGCCGCCTTCTTCGGAGGCCTCGCTGCAGGCGTCTACGGATCTGTCACAGATTTTCCCTCGGGCGAGGCCCCGCGCCCGTTTACCAATACCGCGCTGCAGCCGAAAGGAGCACTGAAATGACTCCAGGATCCGACCAGGCACGCTCCGATTCCCGGGTCCCCTATCCGGAGCAGCGGCGCGGACTCATCCTTGAGCGCCTCCGCACTGAACGCCGCGCCGATGCGGCCGCGATCGCAGAGGAATTGGGTGTCACCGGTGAAACCGTGCGCAAGGACCTCATGGTCTTGGATCAGCTGGGACTCCTGCGCCGGGTACACGGCGGAGCCGTACCGGTGGGGCGCCTGACCTACGAGCCAGCCGTCTCGACGCGGACAGGCTTCATTGACGAAAAGACCCGCATCGCCAAGGCAGCCCTGCGGCACCTGCCCCCCGCCGGTTCGGTGCTGCTCGATGCCGGATCCACCACAGGCCGGCTGGCCGCGATGTTTCCGCATGACAAGGAGTTAACGGTGTACACAAACACGCTGAGCATCGCCATCGGCCTCCTGGACAAGCCATTGCTGACGGTTCACACGCTCGGCGGACGGATCCGGCCGCTGACGGAGGCCGAAGTGGACGACTGGGCATCCCGGTCATTGGAGGAGATCAACGTTGATGTTGCCTTCCTCGGAGCGAACGCGATTTCGGTGGACAGGGGGCTGACCACTCCAGACCCGGCGGAAGCCGCAGTGAAGAGGCTGATGCTGGGAAGCGCCCGGCGGCGCATCCTGTTGGCGGATAACAGCAAATTCGGGTGTGTGAGCAACTGCAAGCACGCAGACCTTGCCGACATTGAGCTGTTGATCACCGACTCCGGCATTGACGGCCGCGAGCTCAAAGCAGTCCAGGCGGCAGGGGTGGAGGTGGAACTGGCATGATCGTGACCGTTTCACCGAATCCGAGCATGGACCGCACGATGTGCATTGACCGGCTGCCGCACGGGGATATTGTCCGCAGCCCCCGGAGTTACAGCGAACCCAGCGGCAAGGGGGTTAACGTCGCCGTCGCGCTGCATGCCAACGCCATCGACGTCGTCACAGTCCTGCCCGCCGGCGGCTTCACAGGGGTGCAAATCACCGGAACGCTGTCGGACCTGGGCGTCCCGCACATCGCGGTGCCGATCGCGCAGGAGATTCGCAGCAATGTCAGCCTGGTGGAACCCGATGCGACTGTCACCAAGATCAACGAGGTGGGCCCCAGTTTGGACGATGCGGAGGCTGCATCCCTGATCAGGGCCGCCTTGGAGCATGTCGGTGCCGATGACTGGCTTGTCCTTTGTGGGACGCTGCCGGACGGAGCGGTAGAACGGCTGTACATCGATCTGGTGGAGGGGGCACACGGGCGGAACGCCCAGGTCGCCGTCGACACCTCAGGCGAGGCCCTGCGGAGTGTGCTTCCGTACGGGCCCGACCTGGTCAAGCCCAATGCCGATGAGCTTGCAGAGCTCACCGGACGGGCGCTGGCGACCCTGGGCGACGTCGTCGACGCCGCCGGGGAACTCCGGCGCCGGGGAGCCCGGGCCGTTCTGGCAAGCCTAGGATCCGACGGAGCAATCCTCCTCGACGATTCCGGCTGCTATTTCGGCCAGGCACGGGTGGACCGCGTCGTCAGCGCCGTAGGCGCCGGGGATGCACTGCTTGCCGGCTTCCTCGCTCGCGGCGCAAACGGACCCCGTGCCCTCCGGGAGGGCTTGGGGTGGGCGGCGGCGGCCGTCCAATTCGAGGGCACTCTATACCGCGGCCGAGCGCCACGGATAAAAGTGGACATCAGCGACGATCTCGACCGGAGTCGACCCCTCAACGAACCCTGCACCGCGGCGGGCCAACCGGCGGAGAGCCTGGTCTAAGCCCGCACCTCCACCCGCCAGCACCACAGCCTCGGGCCCTCAGGGCCCTTGGTTGGCTACACGCAACCCAAATTCAAAGGAGAACCATGGTTACCAAGCGAACAGCGCGGCTCGCACTTATCTCGTCTCTCTCGGCTGCCACCCTTCTCGGCCTCACGGCCTGCGGCGGCTCGGCCCCGGCCACCACCTCGTCAGAGGAGAAAGGACTGATCGGCATTTCCATGCGGTTCATCGCCGGAAACGCCTGGCTCAGCACCATGTCCGACGGCGCCGTCAAGTCCGGAACCGCCAAGGGCTGGACGATGGAAGCCGTCGACGCCCAGGGCAGCGCCCAGGCCCAGATCCAGCAGATGAGGACCTTCATCAACAAGGGCGCCAAAGCGATCATCATCGAGCCCGTTGGCGACCGCAACGTTGCCGGCGGCATAGAGGCTGCCAAGGCTGCTGGCATCCCGGTCATCGTCGTCAACGACCGCGTCTCGGAGGAGCTCGCCAAGAAGGTGGCCTGCAACGTCCACGACGACGGCGAAGCGACCGCCGAGCTGGTGGGAGCGAAAGCCGCGGCGGCCGCCGTCGCCAGGAAGGGCGAAAACTCCACCATCAACCTCTACATCCAGGCGCTCTTCCCCCAAGAACTGGTCACTGAAAGCCGTGAAAACGGCTTTCTGGCCGGCTGGAACAAATACATGGAGCAGCACCCGACGGTGAAGACCAAGCGGATCCCCAACAACTACGGCGAAGCCCTGCCGGACAAGACTCTGGCAGCGATGCGTAACGTGCTGGCCGGAAACCCGGACGTCGACGTCGTGTTCAACCAGACCGACGTCGTGATGCCGGCGGTGATCGAGGCATTGAAGGGTGCCGGGCGGATGGACCAGAACGGCAAAACCGACGTCATCCTTGCCGGGTTTGACGGCGGTATGGACGTTATCAAGTCAATGGCCAAGGATCCGTCTTACCCCGTGGTAGCGGACGGCCTGAACCAGCCGGCGCTGCAGGCCGCCTACGCCGTGGACGAAGCGATCTCGGCGGTGACAGGCACCCCTACCGGCAAGTGTGAGGGCAGCCCGGCCACGCGGATCCTGCCCGCTCTGGCCGTGACCCCTGAGAATGCCGGACGGTACATCAGCGACGACCTCGCCTTCGCCGGCGCCGAGTAGGCGGGACTATCATGACTGCACCCGCTGAGCTCGACCTGCGCCCCCTGATCGCGGTGTCGGGAGTGTCCAAGGCATACCCGGGAACCCAGGCCCTCGCAGGCATCGATCTGGAAGTCATGCCCGGAGAAATCCATGGCATTGCCGGACAGAACGGCGCCGGCAAATCAACCCTGGTGAGAATCCTCTCAGGCGTGGAAAGGCCTGATGCCGGCAGCGTCCTAATTGACGGCCAGTCTGTCACGCTGGATAACCCGCAGGCAGCTCAGCGGGCGCGGATCATGACCGTCCACCAGGAACTCAGCCTTGTCCCGCACCTCTCCGTGGCGGAGAACATCTACGTCGGAGAATTGCCGCGCACCGCCGTCGGCACCATCCACTGGTCCAGGGTCCGTACCCAGGCCCGTGAACAGCTGCTGCGCATCGGATTCGACATCGACGTCCGCGCCACCGTGGCGAGCCTGCCGATCGCCCACCGGCAGGCCGTGGAAATCGCCAAGGCCCTCACCCGGGACGCCCGGGTCCTGATCCTGGACGAACCCACGGCCACCCTGCCGCGACACGACGTGAAGCAATTGTTCGACCTGCTGAACCAGCTCAAGAAGCTGGGGTTGGCCATCATCTACATCTCGCACCACTTCGACGAGATGTACGCCATCTGCGACAGAATTTCCGTCTTCCGCGACGGCCGCCGTGTGGCGCTTCACGACGGCGACGAAAAGCAGCACGATGCCATCCTGCAGTCCATGCTCGGCGGGGTCAGTCCTGAGCGGTCAGAGAAGCTTCAGGTGGGGTCCGGAGACATGCCTCGGCTCGGCACCGGCCGGACCGCGGGCGAGGTGGCGCTGTCAGTCCGCGGCCTCCGCGACGGCCACGACCTGCACGGGGTGGACCTGGACCTTCACAAAGGCGAGGTGCTCGGCATAGCCGGACTTTCCGGCAATGGCCAAAGCCAGCTTGCCGCGGCCCTGTTCGGAGCTGAAAAGTCGCGGCACGACGAGTTTCTGGTCAACGGCCGGGAGCGGCGCCGGCAGGATCCTGCCCACTCAATCGCCCTGGGCATCGGCCTCCTCCCCGAGGAACGCAAGACGCAGGGGCTGATCCTGTCCATGTCCATCACACGGAACATCACAATGGCCTCCCTGCCGCGGTTCTCGCCCGGATACTTCCTGAGCAAGGGCAAAGAACAGAAGGCAGCGGTGCGCATGCGTGACGCCCTTGCCATCAAGACCGCACACGTCGGCGAAGCGGTGGGAAACCTCAGCGGCGGCAACCAGCAAAAGGTTGCCCTCGCAAAATGGCTGGTCAGCGGCGTCAGCACGCTCATCATCGTCGAACCCACCCGGGGTGTGGACGTCGGGGGCAAAACTCGAGATCTACGAACTCATCCGCACCTTCGCTGACCAGGGTGGCAGCATCATCCTGATCACCTCTGAAATCGATGAGGCCCTGATGTGCGACCGCGTGCTCATCCTCAGCCGGGGCCGGACCACCGGTGCCGTGAGCCGCAGCGAAATCGAGCAGCGCGGGGAGGGCGCGATCCTCGACCGCTTCAACTGACCGTCCCGAAAACCAAAACAATGGAGTTCAAACCCGTGGCTACCAACACCACCCCCGCGCCGCCGGCACAACGGCTATTCCACAGTCTGCCGTCCGCCCTTACTTCGCTCCGCACGTTCGTCGCTTCGCTCGGCTCCAAGGGATACCTGCTGGCCGTCGGCGCCATCGTCCTTCTCGTCGGCAGCGCCCTCTCCCAGCACTTCATGACCTCAAGGAACCTCATATCGGTCCTGATCACCGCTTCTGTGGTGTCCGTCCTTGCCGTCGGCCAGTACCTCGTGATCGTCACCGGCGGCATCGACCTCTCGGTAGGCGCCGTCGCCGCAGTGTCGTCGGTGATAGCCGGGCTGGCCCTTCAGCAGGGCACGCCCTGGCCCGTCGCCCTCCTTCTGGCGTTGCTCACCGCCGGCCTGATCGGGATCTTCAATGGCCTGATGATCGTCTACGGCGGCATTACCCCGTTCATCGTGACGCTTGCGATGATGAGCATCGCCCGCGGTGTGGCCTACATGCTCCAGACGGGGCGGCAGGTCGCGATCGAGGACCAGGGCTTCCTCGCGGCCTTCACCGCTAACATCGGCCCGATGCCCGCACCGGTCATGATCGCCCTGCTGGTGACCATCGTCTTCGCCGTCGTCATGTCCCAGACCCGCTTCGGCCGCCGGCTCTTCGCACTCGGAGGCAACGCGGAAGCGGCCAGGCTGTCCGGCCTTCCCATCAAGCGGGACATCATCGGCGCCTACTTCCTCTCCTCCCTTCTGGCCGGCCTGGGCGGGGTGATGATCGCCGCGCAGCTCACCGAGGGCAGCGCAATCATCGGCGAGGGCTACGAGCTCAACGCAATTGCCGCCGTCGTGGTGGGCGGGGCGTCCCTCTTCGGCGGCACCGGCGACCCTGTCAGCGCGGTCCTTGGCGGCCTGATCATCGCGGTGATCCTGAACATCATGGACCTGCTGGGCATTCAGGCCCAGCCCCAACTGGTGGTCAAAGGGGCCGTGATCCTGCTGGCCGTCCTGTTCACCAGCGGCGTGGGCAACAAGCTGCCCGGGGCCCTTCGAAAACTCATCTTCCAGCAGCGCTACACGGGCAAGCCCGCCACTGAAACGACGCCGGCCGGCGCTGCACCGGTCAAGGACAAGGAGGAAGCGGATGCCCGCCACTAATGAGACCACGCTGACCCAGTGGCGGTTCTTCACGGAGGCGGAAGCCGAAACCGTGGACGCCATCTGTGCACGCATCTTCCCCAGCAGTGACGGAAAACCCGGCGCCCGGGAAACCAAGGTCATCACCTACATCGACAGGACGACGGCGAACGAGGAGGAGGCCCTGCGCCGCTGCTACCGGGACGGAGTGGAGGCCCTGAACGCCCTCACTTCCGAACTCTACGGCCAGCGGTTCGCGGAGCTGACCGACGAACGCCAAGACGAGGTGCTGGAACGTGTCGAAGCCAGCACAGCCACTGAATCCACTGGAGCCCCGGAGGGCCCCGAAGACGAAGGCCTCCTGGCCACCTTCTTCGCCCTCGTCTGGGAACACACGATCCAGGGCATGTTCTGCGACCCCCAGTACGGCGGCAATCACGAGGCCCTGGGCTGGCAGTTGGTCGGCTTCCCGGGGGCCCAATGGGGCTACGACGCCGAACAGATGCGCCCCGGGTTCGATTCCAAAACCATCCCCATCAAGACCCTTGAAGATCTACGCAGAGAGTTGAGGCGAGCAGATGCCTGAGACTGCAGAGGCCGTCGTCGTCGGGCTGGGAGCGTCCGGCGGCATCATCGCCGAACAGCTGACCAGGGCCGGGATCCGGGTACTGGCCCTCGACAAAGGCCCGGTGCACACCAGTGAGGAATTCACGTTCAAGCAGGACGAAGTCAAGTACTACTCCCGCGGCTCCCTCGTCCCCCAGCTGGCAACCGACCCCGTCACCTGGCGGCCGGACGAAACGTCCACCGCACGGCTGCTCCCCTGGGCAGCCGGGGTACGCGGGAACAGCGAACCCCTGCACTTGCCGCCCTCCATCGGCCCCGGCGGCGGAACCCTGCACTGGGGCGGTGCCTCCTGGCGCCACCGGGACGCCGACTTCCACATGAAATCCCTCATCGAAGAACGATTCGGACCAGACGCCCTGGAGGAGGATTCCACCATGGTGGACTGGCCGATCGGCTACGACGACCTGGAACCCTACTACGACCGCGTCGAATGGGAACTGGGCGTCTCCGGCCGGGCCGGCAACGTCAAGGGCGCACCGGACCCCGAGGGCAACCCCTACGAATCCCCGCGGGAGCGGGGCTTCCCCATGCCCCCGCTGCGCACCGCCCCGGCCGACGACCGGTTCAAGGCGGCCTGCCAGAGCCTCGGGTACCGCCCCTTCCAGCAGCCGGCGGCAGTGGCGTCCACGGACTACAAGTCGCTCAAGGGCTGCGAATACTGCGGTTTCTGCCACGGCTTCCTGTGCCACGTCAACGCCAAGCAGTCCAGCCGCATCACCTCCGTAGAGGCGGCCCTGCAGACGGGCAACCTGGAAATCCGTTCCAACTCACGGGTCTTTAGGCTGGACCGCGATCCTTCCGGGCGCCGGATCACCGGGGTTTCCTACTTCGATCCCGACGGCAACGTCCACCAGGTCCAGTCCAACCTCGTGGTGGTTGCGTGCTACGCGCTCGAGAACAGCCGCCTGCTGCTCGCCTCCGGCATCAACGCCAACGGCCAGGTAGGCCAGAACTTCATGACGCACAGCTTCGGCTGGTGCAGTCTGGTCCTGCCGGAGTTCAGCAACCCCTTCATGGCACCCCTCGTCGCCGCCAGTGTCGTGGACGACCTGAACTGCGACGGCGTGCCGGACAACGACGAAGGGGTGCTGTGGGGATCCGTCCTGACCAGCATCCCCGGCGACCTCCAGCCCATCGAGGCCGCGCACAACCTCCCGCCCGGCATGCGCCGCTGGGGTCAGGGCTTCAAGGACTGGTTCTCCGAGAACTACCGCCGCCTGATGGGCATCCACAACCAGGTGCCCAGCTTCCCGTCCAAGAAGTACTATTGCGACCTGGATCCGGTGGTGAAGGACAAGTTCGGCCAGCCGGCGCTGCGCATCACGCACGACTGGTCCGAGCACGATCTGGCTGCCCTGAAGTACTTCGAGAAGGTCAAGCGGGCCATCGCCGAGGAAATGGGCGCCACCCAGTTCTGGTCCGAACCGACGCCCCCGGCGTACCACCTGTCCACGCACGAGGTGGGAACGCACCGGATGGGCGAGAACCCGGCCGATTCCGTGGTCGACATCTACGGCGAATCCCACGAATGCAAGGGCCTGTACGTCGTAGGCGGCGGCCAGTTCCCCACGCTGTCCGGCTACAACCCGACCCAGACCCTGCAGGCGCTGGCATATCTCAGCGCCGACCACATCCTCGACAAAGTCTGATCCGACCCGTACCGGCACCCTAAACCCCCGAAAGAACCCCCCGCCGGCCTGAAACCAGGCGGCGACTTCACAAGGAAAGAGAAATAACAAATGGTTGACCCGTATGCCATCGTGGCATTGTCCAACACCGTCCACACCATCAAGAAGCGCGAAGACGCCATCGAGAACACCAAGCGGATTTGTGACTTCATGGACCCGGCCGTCATGGTGGCGGCCACGGACGGCGCGCCCGTCAAGCTTGTTGTCCTGCCGGAAATGGCGATCCAGGGGATGCTGCCGGACTTCAAGGCCGGCAACCGCGAAGCCCACGAGGCCTTCGCCATGACCATTCCCGGCCCGGAGACCGAGATTCTCGGCCAGAAGGCCCGTCAGCTCAACACCTACATCGCCGCTGAGCTCTACCTAGTCCGCGACGACGACTTCCCCGGCCACCTCTTCAACGTCGCCTTCATCATCGACCCCAACGGTGACGTCGTCTACAAGCGTTACAAGTCCACCTCCGATGCGTACGAAGGCGGCGCCCTGGGCACCACCAACCCGCACGACATCTGGGACGAATTCATCCAGAAGCGCGGCAACGGCAACCTCCTGGATGCGTTCTTCCCGGTCGCCAAGACCGAGATCGGCAACATCGGCTACATCATCTGCCACGAGGGCGCCTACCCGGAGACCTCCCGCGGCCTGGCCATGAACGGTGCCGAGCTCATCATCCGCGGCACCTTGATCGAACCGCAGGTGGGCATGGGCATGTGGGAACTGCAGAACCGCGCCCACGCCATGTTCAACCAGGTCATGGTGGTTGCACCGAACCTGGGCCCGCAGCGCAACGACGACGGCAGCCTGTTCGACCTCTTCGGCGGACAGTCCATGATCGTTGACCACAAGGGACGGGTGCTGGTGAAGAACGAGGGTGTCAGCGCTGGTGACTCCTTCGTGAGCACCGTCGTCGACCTGGAGGCGCTGCGCCGCTCCCGGGCCGCCAACGGTGTCACCAACTGGTTCAAGGACCTGCGCACAGAAATGTACGCCGGCATCTACGAACAGCCTATCTACGAAAAGAACCAGTACCTCAACGAGCTGCCGGCCGAAGGCTGGCTTGCCCGCGAGGCAAAGCGCCGTGGCATGAACATCGAAAAGCTCGTGGAACGCGGACTCCTCACCGCCCCGTCGAGCAACTAACCCAACTCCCTGCAGAGGGAAACCACTGCGGGCGTCCGGCCCAGGCCGGACGCCCGCACCCCCTTCACTTCAGACCCAAACCGCGAAAGGCAGACGCATGTACGCCGCCGTCCTCCGTGCCCCGGGCCCCGTCGAGAACCAGCCGCTGGACTACATCGACGTCCCCGAACCCGTCCCCGGACCCGGTGAAGTCGCCATCACCGTACTCGCCTGCGGGGTCTGCCGGTCCAACCTGCACATGGTCGAGGGTGACTGGCTGCCCGCCACCCCCGCCGCGCTGCCCATCATCCCGGGCCATGAGGTAGTCGGCCGGGTCAAGGCCGTAGGTCCCGGCGTGGAAAATCTCACGGTGGGCGACCGGATCGGCGTCCAGCCCATCTGGTCCACGTGCGGCGTGTGCGGCCACTGCGTCAGCGGCCATGAGCAGCGTTGCCGGCGGCGCCAAATCACCGGAGAGACACGCGATGGCGGCTACGCGGAAGTCATGCTCGCGAACGCCGCCTTCGCCTGCAAGATCCCCGACTCCCTGGCCGACACGGAGGCGGCACCGCTTTTCTGCCCGGGGATCACAGCCTACGGCGCAGTAAAAAAGGCCCTGCCACGGCCGGGGCAGAACGTGGCCGTGTTCGGCATCGGCGGCGTCGGCCACCTGGCGCTGCAGATGGCCGGGCTCACCGGCGCCCACGTCAACGCGGTCTCCCGCAGCCTCAAGGCCCGCACCCTTGCCGAGCAGCTCGGGGCCCGTGGAGCGTACGTTCCGGCCGGCATAGATGGAGGTCTGGCCCTTCGGGATGGGTCCCAGGACGCGGCCATCGTCTTCGCCCCGTCGGACCATGCCGTGGCGGAGGCGCTGCGAGTCATCAAGCCCGGCGGCCGCGTGGTGCTCGGGGTGGCACAGTCTGTCGGCGTTATGGACATCGGCGACGAAAAAACGGTCGTCGGAACCGTGCTCGGTACCCGCCAGGACATGGCGGACGTCCTGAACATCGCAGTGGACGGCAAACTCCACGCCGTCCACGAAGACTTCCCACTTAGCGAGGCCAACCATGTGCTGCAGCGGCTCAAGACGGGCCAGTTGCACGGCCGCGCCGTACTGGTGCCGGGCGCATGAGTGCCGTTGCCGGTCGGGAACCGCAACGGTTCATCATCGTAGGCCGTGGCTGGCGCGCCGACTTCTACCTGCGCATCGCCCGAAGCCTTCCGCACCTCTTCACCTGCGTCGGTGCGGTCACCCGCACATCAGAGGGCGGGGAGGGGATGGAGCAGCAGTGGGGCATACCCACATTCCGGACCGTCCAAGAAGCAGCCCGCAGCCTGGACCCGGATCTCGCCGTCACGTGCGTCCCCCGGCACGCCAACCCGGAAGTCGTCCGCGCACTGGTTAGCCTAAACATTCCAGTCCTTTCGGAAACGCCGCCCGCCGCTGACCTTCCCTCCCTGCTGGCACTGTGGAACGACGTGGGGCCCACGGGTCTGGTCCATGTGGCTGAGCAGCACCCTTATCTTCCCTTCTTCCGCGCTGTCCGCTGTCTCCTCGACGCCGGCAAGTTCGGGGAAGTTAGCTCCGCCACGGTGTCCTGGACCCACGACTACCATGCCATGGCCATCCTGCGGTCGGTGCTCGCCATCGGACACGACCGCGTACACATCCTGGCGATGTCCCGGCAGTCCCCGCTAATGAACGGGCCGGACCGGCAGGGCAAACCCGATCAAAAGAAACTAGACGATGCCCGGACCACACTCGCGCTCCTAGGTGCAGGCTCCAAAACGGGATTCTACGACTTCACTGAGACCCAGTGGTTCAACCCCCTGCGCGGCCGGCATTTCCAGCTCCGCGGCAGCCACGCCGAACTCACTGGCAACCGGCTCACCTGGTTAAACGACGACGGCGACCCCGTCAGCGCGCCGATCGAAAGACGCCAACTCGGCATCGACGGCAACCTCGAAGGCGCTGACCTGGACACCCTCAGCGCCGCCGGCGAGGTCCTGTACGAGAATCCCTTCCGTGGCGCACGCCTTTCCGACGAGGAGATCGCCATGGCCACCTGCCTCAACAACACGCTGCCGGAAAATCGTCCCCAGGGCTACTCCCTCGCAGACGCCTGCCAAGACCACTATCTCTCCCTCCTCATTCATGAAGCAGCCGGGTCAGGAGGGAGCATCAACTCCACGCCACAACCATGGCAGGCCGATCCCAGCCTCCACACTTTGTCGGGCCACCAGCCCACACCAGCACGTGCCGTCAACGGCCCGGAACCAACCAATTAACACCGATTCGAAGGAACGACAATATGCAGAAGCGAACCCTGGGACGTACCGGGCTATCCGTATCGCCAGTGTGTGTGGGAACAAGTGCCCTGGGCAGCCACCCCACACAATACGGCTATGAAGTCAGCCACGAGACGGCGGTAGCCACCATCCGGAGGGTGCTGGAGGGGCCTTTCAACTTCATCGACACCTCCAACGAATACGGGCACGGCGGCGACAGTGAACGCCGGATCGGCGAAGCCATCAAAGAAGCGGGCGGCCTGCCGGCCGGTGTCGTCGTCGCCACCAAAGTCGACCCGATAGTCGGCACCACGGACTTCTCCGGCGACCGCGTGCGCAGGTCCGTCGAGGAGAGCCTAGAACGGCTGGGACTGGACAAACTGCAACTTGTGTATTTTCACGACCCCGAAAAGATCACCTTCGAAGAAGGAACGGCGCCCGGAGGTCCCCTTGAGGCCCTCATTGACCTGAAAAACCAGGGCATTATCGAGCACCTGGGTGTCGCAGGCGGCCCCATCGACCTCGAACTGAAGTACCTGGCGACCGATGCCTTCGACGTCGTCATCAGCCATAACCGCTACACCCTCGTGGACCAGACCGCAGAGCCGCTGATCCAGGACGCGGCGGCCCGCCGCGTGGCGTTCGTGAACGCCGCCCCGTTCGGCGGCGGCATGCTGGTCAAGGGCCCGGCCGCCGTCCCGAACTACTGCTACCGCCCCGCAAGCCCGGTGATTGTGGAACGGGTCCGAAAAATGGAACAGCTGTGCAAGGCGCACGATGTGCCCTTGGCCGCCGCGGCGCTGCAGTTCTCCACCCGGGATCCACGCGTCGCGTCCACGATTGTAGGCATGTCCGAACCCCGCCGCGTCGCCCAGACAGCCGAACTCGCCGAGTGGGACATTCCCGCCGAGCTGTGGGACGAACTTATCCCGCTGGCCCGCGCTGGATCGGGCGAATTGGGATAACCGCCGACCTTTCCACCATGGTGAATGCCTCCGCCGAAATCCCCCACCGGAATTTGACGGAGGCATTCCGGTGTCCACGACAAACCGCGCGCGCCGCGATGAGACCCACATGAGGACCGGATGAGTCTGAAAGTCATAGATCCCCGCACCATTCACATCACCGCAACTCGCGCCGACAGAATTCAGCAACACCTGGATGAGGCAGTAAACAAACTGATCGGCGCCGCTGCACACCCACGGGCCGGGATCCTTCTGACCCGCCACAGCGCCACCAAGTACACAGCAGCGCTGGATACCAGCGTGCCATATGGGCAGACCATCGAACGCGTCCACTGACCGCAGACCACGATACTGGGCTCCACGGACAGACCTCTGCCTGTGCAGGGACACCTCCGCGTTCCGGCGCCCAGACATGACGGCCAAGCTCACCGCACCACCCCGTAATCCAGGTTCTCGTCAGCAGGGATTTCATGACACCGTTAGGAGGAGTCAACAGGCCAACTGAGCCGCTTTACAGGAGGTAGCCATGACCCCAGCCGCAGAACCGGCCAACGGGCGTCCGGACACGCGCGTTCCCTACGCGGACCAAAGAAGAGAATTCATCCTTGCCGCACTCCGAGCGAACGGCCGGGCCGATGCCGCCAACATGGCTCTGGAACTCGGGGTCACGAACGAAACCGTCCGCAAGGACCTGGTAGCGCTCGAGCAACTCGGCTTGCTCCGCCGAGTCCACGGCGGCGCCATCCCCGTGGGACGCCTCACCTATGAACCTCCGCTGGCAGCGAGAACAGCCCTCTCCGGGGAAAAGGAACTCATCGCCCGGGCGGCCCTCCAGCACCTGCCCACCAACGGATCAGTCCTCATCGATGGGGGGTCCACGACCGCGAAGCTGGCCGAAATCCTGCCACGGGACCGTGCCCTGAGGGTCTACACCAACACCCTGTCGATCGCCATCACCCTCATGGATGCCCCATTGCTGACCGTTTACACCCTTGGCGGCCGCGTTCGGCCAGTCACCTACGCCGAAGTGGATGACTGGGCCGCCCGGGCACTTGCTGAAATCAACGTGGACGTAGCGTTCCTCGGAACCACAGCTGTCTCCCTTGACCGGGGCCTCACAACCCATGACGCGGCCGAAGCGGCCATCAAACGGCTCATGCACGCCAGCGCCCGTCGTCGCATACTACTTGCCGACCACAGTAAGTTCGGCAAGGTCAGCAACTGCAAACACGCAGATCTGACCGATATCGACCTCCTTATTACTGACACCGGCATCAACCCCCAGATGCTGACGTCGCTGCGTTCAACAGGCCTCCAGGTGGAATCCGTCTGACTCTTCACCAACGGTGAACATGCCCTCAGACACAAATACGCCGCAGTCAGTCGTCGCCCCGTTCTGAATGACGAACGCAGAGATGCCCCCACCCGGCGTCCAATCCTGAAAAGCCCAGGACGGAAAACGCCCACGCACAACATTGGCTCTCGTAGCCGGACTCGCCGCCCCATGATTCGCCTGCCAGTGCCCGCTGAAATCGTATGTCAGGGTTACCGCCGGCACGCCATCCCTGAATTCAACACAGCAGTGCCGTACGTCCCCCCGATCCCCGACGACCATCTCTATCCCCATGATGAAAGTGCCCATGCACGGGAGCTCTCCGCTGTACTCAAACTCAAGAAAGCAGTCACGCTCGGACCGCAAGAGAGCTGCCCTGACTAGCCGGGGCGAGTGAAGGCAAACTTGGTCATAGGCGTGAGTACACATGCTGACTCCTCATACACAGGACCAAATAGTGGTCGTTCTGTGCTCGACAATTAATCCTTGCTGCTGAAGGCGGCGTCGAAGCTGGTCTGCGACGCGGGGAAGTCGAACTTCTTGAGCGCGGCGAGGGCTTCGGGGGCGCCGTGGAGCCGGTCCATGCCGGCGTCTTCCCATTCGATGCTGATGGGGCCGGTGTAGCCGATGGCGGTGAGCGCCCGGAACGAGGATTCCCAGGGGACATCGCCGCGGCCGGCGGAGACGAAGTCCCAGCCGCGGCGGGGGTCGCCCCAGGGCAGGTGCGAGCCCATCACGGTGTTCCGGCCCGTAAACCGGAGCTTGGTGTCCTTGCAGTCCACGTGGTAGATCCGGTCTTTGAAGTCCCAGATGAAGGAGACGGGGTCGATGCCCTGCCACATGAAGTGGGAGGGGTCCCAGTTCAGGCCGAACGCTTCGCGGTGGCCGATCGCTTCGAGGGTGCGGACGGTGGTCCAGTAGTCGTAGGCGATTTCGGAGGGGTGGACTTCGTGGGCGAAGCGGATGCCGCATTCGTCGAAGACGTCCAGGATGGGGTTCCAGCGGTCGGCGAAGTCCTGGTAGCCGGCGTCGATGACTTTTTCCGGGACGGGCGGGAACATGGCGACGTATTGCCAGATGGAGGATCCGGTGAATCCGACGACGGTGTCCACGCCGAGGGCTTTGGCGAGCCGGGCGGTGTGTTTCATTTCTTCGGCGGCGCGTTGGCGGACGCCTTCGGGGTCGCCGTCGCCCCAGACCTTAGATCCGACGATGGCTTCGTGGCGGAAGTCGATGGGGTCATCGCACACGGCCTGGCCTTTGAGGTGGTTGGAGATGGCCCAGACCTTGAGGTTGTACTTCTCCAGCACGGCGAGCTTGGACTCGACGTAGCCGGGTTCGTCCCAGCGCCAGGCGTCCAGGTGGTCCCCGGAGACGGCGATTTCCAGGCCGTCGTAGCCCCAGCCGGAGGCGAGCCGGGCGACTTCCTCGAAGGGCAGGTCGGCCCACTGGCCGGTGAACAGGGTGAACGGCCGGGTCTGTTGATCGGTCATGATTGTTTCCGTTCTTGGTGGGATCGCCTACGCCGCGGCGTAAGCGATGACGTTCTCTTTGGTTGCCTGCGCTTTGTCCAGTTCCGCCACAACCCGGCCGGCCCGCATGACCATCACCCGGTCGGAGAGCTCGAGCAGCTCGGGAAGCTCGCTTGAGATCACGAGCACCGCCACCCCTTTGCGGGCGAGCTGTTCAATCAGGCGATGGATCTCGGCCTTCGCACCAATGTCGATGCCCTTTGTTGGCTCGTCCAGGATGAGGACCTTGGGATTGCTTGCCAGGCAACGTGCGATGATGACCTTTTGCTGGTTGCCGCCGGACAGGGACTGAATCGGCGTTTCCGCAGACGGGGTCCTGACATCGAGTTCCTTGATGTAGTCGCCGACCATCTTCTTTTCGTAGCCCCGCTGCAGCACGCCCCATTTACTGACCTGTTTCAGGAGGGTCAGCGTGGTGTTTTCGCGAATAGACAGCATTGGAATAATGGCCTGCAGCTTTCGCTCCTCCGGGACGAGGGCAATGCCGGCAGCGATGCCGGCAGAGGCACCATGGAGACTCAGCTTCCGGCCGTTTACCTCTACGGTCCCGGCGTCGGCTTTGTCTGCCCCGTAAATGCATCGGGCGACCTCGGTCCGGCCTGCACCGACGAGTCCCGCGAGTCCAACGATCTCCCCTGCGTGCAGTTGGAGGTTCACGTCCTCAAACGCGCCGGCCAGGCTTAGACCCCGCGCGTCAAGAACAAGTTCACCGCGTTCGCGGGGAATGTGCTCGTAGAGGTCAACGTCCTTGCCCACCATCAGCTGCACAACGGAACGGGCGTCGAGCTCCTCTGCCGGGACGGATGAGGCCACCGTTTTGCCTTCGCGGATGACGGTGATCCGGTCGGCCAATGTGAAGACTTCCTCCAGTTTGTGCGAAACGTACATGATCGCCAGGCCCTTGCCCCGCAGCTCGTCGACCAGCTTGTACAGTTTGTCAACGTCCTGCTCGGTCAGGGCTGTGGTGGGCTCATCCATGATGATGACTCTCGCGTCCTGTGCTATGGCGCGCGCGATTTCCACCATCTGACCGTCCACCGTTGAGAGCGCCATCGCAGGGGTGTCGAGGTTGAGGTGGGGTGCGACCTGGTCGAGGGCCTTGCGTGCGCGCTTGCGGATCTCGCGGCGGGAGAGGATGCCGTTGTGTCCGCCCCAGTTTCCCAGAAGAACATTTTCGGCGACGGACAGGTCCGGGACCAGGTTGTGCTCCTGGTAGATGGTGGCGATGCCGGCGGCCTTGGAGGCCACCGTGCTGGAGGGCATGAGCTCGCCGTCCACGTACACGCCGCCTTCGTCGGGAGTGTAGAACCCGCTCAGTGTCTTGATCAGCGTTGATTTTCCGGCTCCGTTTTCACCGCAGACGCAGTGCACCTCTCCGGCATGAAGCTCAAAGTTCATACCGGAGAGGGCGACGACGCCCGGAAACAGTTTTACGAGATTGCGTGCTTCAACGATGGCTGGAGCACGTCCGGGCGTCACGGTCACGGCAGTTCCCTCCTCAGGAAGGTGAGTCCGTCCCTGGCAAGTGCGTCCATGGACGGTGCCACCGGCCGCCAGAGCGAAACGGCCTTGGCGATTTCCTCGACCGTGGGAAGGAACGATTCGACCACAATGGAACCCTGGTAATCGATCGTTTTCAGTGCGTCAAAGGTCTCGGTCCACGGGACGTGTCCGCTGCCGGGCGTTCCGCGGTCGTTTTCCGACACTTGGAAGTGGAAAACCTTGTCACCGGCAGATGTGATGGCCTCGCCGATGTTCTTCTCTTCGATGTTCATGTGGAACGTGTCGAGCATCAGGCCCACGTTGTCCCGGCCGATCAGTTCGCACAATTCCAGACCTTGCTGGACGGTGTTGGCCAGGTCGGTTTCGAAGCGGTTGAGCGGTTCTATGGCCAGGGTGACGCCGCGTTCGGAGGCGTAGTCGGCCACTTCGCGCAGACTGTCGGCCGCCCACTGGCGCTGCTGCTGGCGTTCCCCGGGGGGAAGCAGCCGGGCTTTGCCGGTGGCGGAGTACATCGGGCCGGCCACATGGGGTGATCCGACGGCTTGGGCGATGTCAACGCACAGTTTCAGGTAGTCAATGCCCTGCCGCCGCTTCTGCGGGTCCTCGTGCGAGACGTCACGGTCCGGTCCGAACGCACCGCAGATGGACACGGGCAGTCCGGTCCGCTCCGAGGCTTTCTTCAGTGCTTCCGCGCTGACCACGGCAGGGTCTTCAATGCAGACCTCGATCAGGTCGTAGCCCATCTCTTTGGCGACATCGAACTGATCGACGTCCTGATCGGTGAACGGGGAGACCAGGATGAAGGTGCTGACTCCGAATTGGTATTTACTCATTGGGCCACAGCTCCTGTTCCAGCTTCTTCATTTCGTTGATGGCTTTTTCGGTGTAGGGGTCCAGGAACTCCAGGTGGCCGCCGCGTGCCATCATGGCAAAGGGGTTTGATGCGGCGGGCAGGAGCTCGAAGGTCAGGTAGCCGTTGAAGTTGATGTCCTTCAGCGTCTGCAGTGTCGGACGAAAGTCGATGTGTCCTACGCCGGGGGCTGCACGGTTTGAATCGGCCAGGTGGACATGGTTGACCTTGCTGCCGGCACGGGCGAAGGCGCCGTGAATGGTGTCTTCTTCGATGTTCATGTGGAAGAGGTCACCATGCACGCCGGCGTTTTTCAGGCCGGTAGCGTCCAAGAGTTCAACGGCGCGGTCGAGCCGGTTCAGGAAATGTGTCTCGTAGCGGTTCCACGGTTCCAGGGTGATGTTGATGCCGACGCTGGCCGCATATTCGCCGAGCGTGCGGACGTTCTCGACAGCCCATTCCCATTCCTGTTCGTCGCTGGCCAGGGCTTCGGTCTTACCCACCGGGGAAGGTCCGACGATGATGGTCGGAGCTCCGACGGCGGCGGCGAAGTCGGCTACCGACTTGCCGTAGTCCAGGGCCTTCTGCCGATTGGCGGCGCTGGGGTTGATCAGGTCGCGTTCCTCCCCAAACCAGATGCTGCAGATGGAGCTGACGTCAATACCAGCATCGTTGGTCAGCTTGTTGATCTCTTCGACGTTGTGCGTTGCGGGTTCTCCCACCAGTTCAATGGCGTCATAGCCGTAGCGGGCGACGCGGTCGATGCCTTTGGCGATATCTTCCTGGTAGTAGACGATGGCGTTGTAGGAATACTTGAAGCGGGACATGTTTCTCCTTGAGCTGGAATTGTTGGATCTGCCGGGCCAAACGGCGGGGCTCGGCCCGGCATTTAGAGCTTTGGGGCTCTAGTCCTTGAAGATGTTGCCCCAGAGCTTGGGGTCATCGACGTTCTCTTTTGTGATGAGCTTGGTGTCGGTCAGCTGCATCTTCGGGACCTGCTTGCCGTCCAGCAGATCAACTTCGGCCTGAAGGGCCAGTGCTCCCATCTCGAATGGGTTCTGGTCCATCGTGGCGTCCTGGATGCCCTTGCGGATGCGGTCCAGCGCGAGCGGTGTGCCGTCGACTCCGACGAGCGGGATGTGGTTTGCGGCTCCGACCGGAGCGTCCTTGTTGATCTGTGAGAGGCCGGAGACAATGCCACGCACCATTTCATCGTTGTGGCTGAAGAGACCGTTGATGCTCGAGTCGGCGGTGAAGTTATCGACGGTCAGGGACAGTGCGTTATCTGCAGTCCACTGCGCGTCACGGCTGATGACCTTGATGTCCGGGGACTGCTTGATGCCCTCGGTGAAGCCCTTGCCACGGAGAATCGCGTGGTAGGCGCCCTTGGCTCCTTGGTACTCAAGCACGGTCCCCTTGTTTCCCATCAGTTTGGCCAAGGCTTCAGCCCCGAGTTTGCCGGCCTTTTCGTTGTCGAAAGCGACGGCAGCGTCGGCGATGTCGCCCGGGATCACCGAGTCAACGGTGGTGACGGTCTTTCCGGCATCGTGGATCATCTGGACTCCGGGAACGAGCTCAGCGGAGTTATTCGGGCTAAGGACGATGCCGTCCACGCCCTGGGCGAGCTGGTCCTGGATCTGGCTGATTTGGGTGCTGGAATCGCCTTTGGCATCAAGGACTGTGACCTCCACGCCGAGTTCCTTCGCCTTATCCTTGACGCCCTGCCCGAGGGCAACCATGAATTCAAAACTCTGGCTGTAGAGCAGGACGGCGATTTTCTTTGTCTTAGTTCCGTCGTTTGCTTCCTGTGCGGCGCTGGGTGCACCGCAACCGCTCATGGCGATGGCAGCGGCGGAGATTGCCGCAAGGACCGCCAGTTTCGGTGAGGTCTTCATTGACTTACTCTTTCTGTTGATGATTCCACTGGTGCTCAGATATGCCGGCTGGGCCTGGCAAACGGGTGATGTGTCAGGCCGAGGTTCAGGTGGTGTGCGCTGCGCCGGGCCCGGTGACCGGGGTGCCGGCCGCCTTCGGGTCTATCGCCGGGGGCGGCCCGATCTTGCGTTTCCGTGACAGGTTCTTTTGGACGTACTTGTAGCGGTACACGTCCAGGGCGGCGGCGGCGAAGATGACGACGCCTTGGACGATGCGGTCGTAGGATGAGGGGATGCCGAGCAGGTTTACGGCGTTGGAGACCATGGCGATCAACAGCACGCCGAGCAGGGTGCCCTTGATGTTTCCCTGGCCGCCGAAGAGGCTGGTTCCGCCGATGACCACGGCGGCGATGACGGTCAGTTCAATGCCGTCGCCGGCACGGGGGCTTCCGGAGGCCAGGCGGCCGGTGAGCAGGAGCCCTGCCATTCCCGCCGAGAGACCGGCGATGATGTAGGCGTTCATCGTGACACGGTCGACGCGAATGCCTGCCAGCAGGGCTGCTTCCTTGTTGCCGCCGACGGCGTAGATGGAGCGTCCGTAGGTGGTACGGGTCAGGGCCAGGTGGGCCAGGAAGGCCAGCACCAGAACGGCCGGTATGAGCAGGGGGATTCCTGCGATTTTCGCGCTGACCATGTCGGTGAGCACTTTCGGAACAGGTGTGATGTTGCCGCCGTCGGAGTAGGCGAAGGCGATTCCCGACCCGGCCGAGAGTGTAGCCAGGGTCGCGATCAGCGGGGATATGCCCAGCTTCGTGACCATCAGCCCGTTGACGGCTCCGACTCCGGCGCCAACCACGAGGCCGGTCAGGAGTCCGATTGCGCGGGGGCATATTGATGTTGACGATCACGCCCATGGACAGCACGGACGACAGGGCAGCCGTCGATCCTACCGAGACGTCGATGCCGCCGGTGAGGATCACGAAGGTCATGCCGATGGCGAACACACCGAGGATCGTGCACTGGTAGAGCAGGTTTACCAGGTTGACTGTGGTCAGGAATACCGGGCTGAGGAATGTCAGCAGTACACCGAAGAGCAGGACGACGACGAGCAGGCCCTGTGCACCGATGAAGTCGCCGACGCCTGAAAGCCGTGAACGGGACTCGTCTTGGGATTTTCCGGGGCCAGCCTTCCCGGAAACCGGACCGGCGGAGCCGGTGGCTGTTTGTGGCTGCATGATTGTATCTCCAGTCAATTCGACACTTCCTCGGGTCAGAAGTGCTAGTGGCTGCCGAAGAGTTCGGCGTTGGTCTTCAAGGAAATGGGCGCACCGTCTTGGCGGGCGCTGTCGGCGGTGGCCATGACCAGCTGCAGGCTCTGGATGTTGTCGGTGACGTCCGTCTCAGCCCTATTGCCGGTTTCGATGGCGTCGCGGAACGCTGCGAGGGTCCCCAGGCGTTCCTCAACCGGCAACGGGTCCAGGTCGACGTGCATGACGCCGGAGCGTTCGACCGCGCCGGCGAGGAATACGGTGTCGAACAGTGAGGCGAAGTTGATGGTTACCTCGTTGTTCTTCCACGTGATGGCGCCCTTGCTGCCCTGGATTTCCCAGTCGCCGTCCCAGCTGGTCTGGGGGCCGTAGGAGCTCCATGAACCGGTGTATACGACGCGGGCACCGTTGTCGCAGTCGAACTGCACGACCGCGGAGGCATTGCCCTTGAACCTGGAGGTGCCAGTGTTCCAGGACCGTGCGCGGACGGCGGTGGGTTCGACACCGACGATGCCGCGGAGCTGGTCAAGGTGATGGATCATGGCGTCCACGATGAGGGGTTCATCCATTTCCAGCCGGAACCCTTCGAACGGCGGGTTCTTCTTGTAGTCGATGAAGACGTGCTCGAGGTCTCCGATGACCCCTTCGCGGATGAGGCGCTGAACGGTGCGCGCAGCGCGCTTGAAACGGTAGTTCTGTGACACCATGGCCTGTTTGCCGGATTTCTCTGCCGCTTCGATGATGCGGATGCCGTCCTCAAGGTTGTGTGCGAGGGGCTTCTCGATCAAAGTGTGCACGCCGGCTTCAAGGGCCGGGATGGCCACGGCTGCATGATACTCGGGCGGTACGATGACCAGGACAGCGTCGAACGTTTCCTTGTGGTTCAGCGCTTCTTCGATAGTGGCGTAGGCGGGGATTCCGTACTGTTGACCTGCGGCCCGTGCGGCGTCGGGGTTGACGTCGACAACGCCGGCCAGCTCCCAGGTTTTGCTTTGGTGAATCACGTTCAGCCATGAAGCGCCCCACGCGCCGAGGCCTACCTGGATAATTTTCATTTCTGCGCTCCTTCTAGTTGTTTCACTCCGGGGACGTCGACCCATTCGCCGCCCTTGCTGGATTCGATGATGCTTTCGGTGAGGACGGCTGACCTGAGGCCGTCACGGAATGTGGGCAGGCCATCGCGGATGTCTCCGTTGATGGCGGCGTAGGTATCGGCGATAAACGCGTTGAAGGCATCCTGATAACCCTGCGGATGCCCTGCCGGCAGGACACTGAGGCGTGCCGCTTCGGGGCTAAGCGCATCCGGGTCACGGACCAGAAGCTCGGAGCCGGCCCGTTTACCAAGCCACAACGTCTCCGGGGCTTCCTGGTCGAACTGCATCGTGCTTTCGGTGCCGGAGATCTCAATCATCAGCCGGTTTTTCCGGCCCGGTGCCACCTGGCTGACCAAGAGGTTTCCCACAGTGCCGGCCTCAGTCGTGAATACAGCCGCAACGAGGTCCTCGGTCTGGACGTCCTTGTGGTTTGCCCGGCCGGAGAAGAGTGTGCGGCTAATTGCGCCGATCCGGATGATCGGGTCATTGGTGACGAATTCGATCAGGTCGCACAGGTGGGAGCCGATGTCGGCGAACGCGCGTGACGCTCCTCCGAGACCGGCATCCACCCGCCAGTTGTCGTCGTCCCGGGACAACAGCCAGTCCTGGAGATAGGACCCCTGAATGGTGGAGATCCGTCCCGTTTGGCCGGATGCAATGCGTTCCCGGGCTTCCCGTACCATCGGGTGGAACCGGTAGACGAAGGGAACGGTCGCAACCGTCCCGGCGCTTGCGGCTAGCTCCACCAGATGGGCCGCATCCTGCACGTTGGTAGCCAGAGGCTTCTCACAAACAACATGCTTGCCTGCCTTCAGTGCGGCCTCCGCCAAGGCTAGATGGGTGGCGTTCGGGGTGCAGACGTGGATGACGTCGATCATGTCGTCCTCGACGAGGTCCTGGGCGGAGGCGTAAGCCTGCTCGACGCCGAAGCGGTCTTTGGCGCGGGCGGCACTGGCAGGGCTCGAGGACGCGATGCCGGCGATTTCCGCCCCGGCAGCACGGGCCGCTCGGCTGTGCACCTCAGCCATGAACCCGGCACCGACGAACCCGGCCCGTAACCGGGAGGGGGCTGTCGTGGTTCTGTCGTTTTCCATGCCGAAACAGTGACACGCACCACGGGCTTTAGTCAGTCATCCAACAAAAGTCTGCACCTTTTGACGCTGTTGGCCATGGAATGCACACCCAAGTTGCACCTTTTGATGCTCAACACATCGACGAGTGGACGGGAACGAGTGGACACCTTGACACTGAGTGGAGACGAGGCCCCCTCGGGGTCCTGTGAGCCTGATGCGTCAAGTCCTCAGTCTCACTATTCACCTCTTTCGAGCCCCGAAATGGAGAGACATGGACAACGGCGGCCCCGGCGAACTTTTGCACATCCTGCGGGACGGATGCCCACGAACCAGGGCAGACCTGGCCGGGATAACGGGCTTGGGTCGAGCTGCCATCAGTTCTCGCCTTGAGCCGCTCCTGAAACTTGGGCTAGTTGTACCCGTGTCAGATGCGGCTTCCACCGGAGGCCGCCCGTCGGCGCGCCTAGCCTTCAACCCCGTTGCAAGGGTAGTGGCTGCCGCTGACGTAGGCGCCACACACGCGACCGTGGCACTTACGGACCTGTCGGGAAGGGTACTCGTGGAGACCACTGAACGACTTGAGATTTCGTGCGGACCGGAAGCTGTTCTGGACTGGCTGACAATGACGCTGACGGGCCATTTGAAAGCGATGAAACGTCCAGCGATGGATATCATTGCAGTCGGCATCGGACTACCTGGTCCGGTAGAACACTCCACCGGAAAGCCGACCAGCCCGCCGATCATGCCAGGATGGGACGGATTTGATGTTCCCGCTTACGTTCAGCAGACCTTTAGCGTCCCCGTACTCGTCGATAACGACGTCAACCTCATGGCCCTCGGCGAGCGGGCGACCCGCTGGCCCAGTGAGGACAACATGATCTTCCTTAAAGTCGCCACGGGTATCGGCTCGGGGGTTGTTAGTGGAGGAATATTGCAGCGAGGCGCGGCAGGAGTCGCTGGAGACGTCGGCCATATTGCTGTTTCCAGGGCGGCAGGAATTCAATGCCGCTGTGGCAAGACTGCCTGCCTGGAGGCCATTGCAGGCGCTCCGGCCGTGGCCGCACAGCTCCGCGAAAACGGACTAGAGGCAAGCACAGGGAACGACGTCGTCTCACTCGTCCGTTCGGGTGATTTGGCTGCTATTCAAGCCGTCCGCCAGGCTGGCCGCGACATCGGGGAAATGCTCAACATGTGCGTGAGCTTCATCAACCCCTCCCTAATTGTCGTGGGCGGATCGCTTGCACAATCCGGAGAACATTTGATCGCCGGGATCCGCGAAACTGTCTATGCACGCTCAACGCCGTTGGCGACCCAGCACCTAAATATCACCCAATCCGAAACCGGACCGGAAGCCGGAGTTGTTGGTGCCAGCATCTTGGCCGTCGAATATGCCCTCGCCCCTCACCGAGTCAATGACCTCGCAACCACGCTGCATGCTGCCGGACCCGAAGATACTCGCGGTCTGCAGAAAGTGGAACAGGTCGCCCAAACATCCCAGCAGCTCCGTGACACGGTGGCCGAACAATTGCAGGACGCATTTCCTTGATCACGTCTGGCGAATGAAGATGCGGACGACAGCCACGCCAGGGTGTAAAGCGGCGGGTTGGGTCGTTTCTCCGAGCGCCCGCCCTATTCAAGGACATGCTCGCCCAGCGCCAAGGCGGCGACAATACTCCTCTCGTGGGTGCCGGCAACT
This sequence comes from Arthrobacter globiformis, assembly GCF_030817195.1. Lineage (NCBI taxonomy): Bacteria > Bacillati > Actinomycetota > Actinomycetes > Micrococcales > Micrococcaceae > Arthrobacter > Arthrobacter globiformis. The sequence goes on from NZ_JAUSYZ010000001.1 coordinate 5,000,299, forward strand.
GCACCCATCAGCGCACCAATCAGAGTCGTACGAGTAAAATATTGCTAACAGCTGAGGTCCTTTCTGGATGGTCCCATGAGACACAGCAACCGCTTCCTCAAGGGGTCGCGGCCGTTCTCATGGCCGCCATGATGGTTCAGCTGGTGAAGGAGGATGATGGCATGCCTCAATCCGCGACCGGGAGCAGTGGCCGTCTGCTGCGATACGCAGTGCCGGAGGGGCTTAATCCTGAACAAAGGTTCGAACATTGGCGAGCTTGGTACGGTAGTGCCGTCGAAACCCCAATGCGGTTGGAAAAGTCGGCTCGTCAGACTCCTGTGTCCTTTAATCCTTCAGCCATTAATCTTGCCGGGCCGGGCTTCAGCCTCATAGAAATATTCAACGGCCCCGCATTGGGCTCGTGGGCGCCGAATCCCGACACCACGGATCTGCGCCTGGCCTACTTCCGCAAAGCGCCTGCCCTAACTCTCGCTCTCAACGGCGTGCCCGAGCCAGTATCACCGGGTACCGTCAGGTTCATCGATACCTCGCTGGGCGGAAGCTTCGATGCGCCCGAAGGCTTTCACGCCTTGCAGCTCAACATTGACCGCAGCAGCCTGAACGTGAGCGAGGCCGCGCTGGGCTCCCTGCTTCGCCTGCCTGACCTCGCAAAGCACCCAATTGTGGGCACTTTCGTGATCCCTGCGCTGATGAGCTGGAAGCGGCCGGGCATCGACAGGGAGGCATCGGGAACCGCAGACATCCTACGATCCGTAATGGCAACCCTGGTGGGCTCCCTGCTCGAAACGCCGATCGACGATGAGGCGCAGAAACCCGCCATGAGTAGGGCGGTGAAGAAATACCTTGATGCCAGTTATGACAACCCCAATTTGGATGTGGCAATGGTCGCCGATAGGTTCAACCTCTCCCGTCGCTCCCTGTTCTACTTTTTCGAGAATGAAGAACTCCACCTGGGTGAGCGGATACGCGCGTTGAGAACGCGCAAAGCCCTCGAGCTCCTCCTTCAGGCCGGTGCCCAAGGGATCACATACTCGGAAATTGCGACATCGTGCGGATTCACCAATGTGCAAAGCATGCGCCGTGCAGTGAAAGAGTTTACCGGGATGAATGTGAGGGAGATCCATCGATCCGAGCCCGACGTTCATGAGGCACTGCAACAACTGCGGAAGTCACTGAACCCCTAACGCCTAACCGCGCTGGAGGCGTCAATAGACGACATCCCGAGCCCTCGTCACAAGGAACGTTAGTGCCTCATTTATCAGGTATTGCAAACCCGCCGCTTGCGCGACTGGCGTCCGCTGCAGCTGAGCGAACAACATGTTGAAGTACACCCCAACCTGACGTCAGGAAACATCGAAAAGACCGTCAGAATAGGGTCCAGCTCAATCTTTTCTGACGCGAAGTCGAGTAGGTCTTAGAACTCAATCTGACACATACAGGGCTTGAGGCCCTGACCCAAAACAGAACGGCCCCGCCTCCGAAAGTGACCTGCTCCCCGGAAGTTGGACTGAGAAATTCAGTTCCGACTCCCGGGGAGCAGTTCAAAGTGAGCGGGGCCGTTCTTGTGGAAATCGGCTAGCCCGCGGCGGCCGGCTCCAGGGCACTGGCCTCCGCCGTCGCAACCCCGCCTGCGTGCGGCTCGAAGCGGACGAACATGGCCTTGAAGCCGGGGGTGTTGGACACGCGGGCCACGTTTTCCTTGTGGACCAGGGCGTTGGCTTCGGGGAAGTACGCCGCAGCGCAGCCCTTGGCCGTCGGGTAGGCCACCAGGCGGAACTTCTCGGCGCGCCGGTCCGTGCCCTGGAAGGTGCTCACCACGTCCACGAGGTCGCGGTCCTTGAAGCCCTGCTCGGCCAGGTCCTCCGGGTGCACCAGGATCACGCGGCGGCCGTCGGAGATGCCGCGGTACCGGTCGTCCAGGCCGTAGAAGGTGGTGTTGTACTGGTCGTGGCTGCGGATGGTCTGCAACACCAGGTGGCCGTCAGGCGGGGTGAGGTATTCCAGCGGGCTGACGGTGAAGCGGCCGCGGCCGATGTCGGTCGCAAAGGACCGGGTGTCGCGCGGCGGGTTCGGCAGCACGAAGCCGTTCCTGGTCCGGACTCTGGCGTTGAAGTCCTCAAAGCCCGGCAGCACCCGGGAGATGTGGTCGCGGACCACGTCGTAGTCCTCGGCCATGGCCTTCCAGTCCACCGAATGGTCCGGCCCGAATGTGGCCTCGGCCATCCGTGCCACGATGACGGGCTCGGCGAGCAGGTGCTCGGACACCGGCTGCAGCCTGCCCTGGGTGGAGTGGACCACGGACATGGAGTCTTCCACGGACAGGAACTGGGCACCCTTGGGGTGCTTGTCGTCCTTGTCCGTCCGTCCCAGCGTGGGAAGGATCAGCGAGGTGCGGCCGTGCACAATGTGGGACCGGTTGGGCTTGGTGGAGATGTGGACGGTGAGCCCGATCCGCTGCATTCCGGCTTCCAGCGTCTCCGTGTCCGAGCACGCCAGCGAGAAGTTCCCGCCCATGGACACGAACAAGTCCACCTCGTCGCGCTCGAACGCCTCCATGGACTCCACGGCGTCGTGACCGTGATGCCGCGGCGACTGGATACCGAACTCCTTGTCCAGCGCTTCGAGCAGCCATTCCTTCGGTTTCTCCCAGATGCCCATGGTCCGGTCGCCCTGGACGTTGGAGTGTCCGCGCACCGGGCACGCACCGGCGCCGGGCTTGCCGAAGTTGCCCTGCAGCAGCAGGACGTTGACCATTTCCTTGATCGTATCCACCGAGTGCGGCTGCTGGGTGACACCCAGCGCCCAGCAGAAAATGGTGGCCTTGGACGCCACCAGCATCCCGGCCACATCCTCGATCTGCTGCCGGCTCAGGCCGGTGGCCCGCTCCGTCTCCTCCCAGTCCAGGTCGCGGCGGGCTTCCCGGTACGCGTCGAAGCCGTCGGTCTGCGCGTCAATGAAGGAACGGTCGACGACGGTCCCCGGGTTTTGCTCTTCGGCCTGCAGCAGCAGGTGGCCGAGGGCCTGGAACAGGGCGAGGTCGCCGCCCACCTTGATCTGCAGGTATTCGTCGGCCAGCGGCGTGCCGCCGCCCACCACGCCGGAGAGCGTCTGCGGGTCGCGGAAGTTGAACAAGCCGGCCTCGGGCAGCGGGTTCACCGCCACCACCTTGCCGCCCTTGTCCTTGCATTCCTTCAGCGCGGACAGCATGCGCGGGTGGTTGGTGCCGGGGTTCTGCCCCACCACGAAGATCAGCTCGGCGTCGTGAATGTCATCCAGCGACACCGTGCCCTTGCCGATGCCGATGGTGGGGTTCAGCGCGGAGCCGGAGGACTCATGGCACATGTTGGAGCAGTCCGGCAGATTGTTGGTGCCCAGCGAGCGGGCGAACAGCTGGTACATGAAAGCTGTCTCGTTGGCCGTGCGCCCGGAAGTGTAGAAGACGCAGCGGTCGGGCGTGCTGGCGCGGATGTGCTCGCCGATCAGCTCGAAGGCATCCGCCCAGGAGATCGGCGAGTAGTGCGTCTCCCCTTCCCGGATGACCACCGGTTCGCTGAGCCTGCCCTGGTTGCCCAGCCAGTACTCGGTCTTTTCGGACAGCTCGGCGATGGAATGCTTCGCCCAGAACTCCGCCCCCACGGTCCGCAGGGTGTTCTCCTCCGCCACAGCTTTGGCGCCGTTCTCGCAGAACTCGGCGGCCTTGCGCTTCTTGTCCGACTCCGGCCACGCACAGCCCGGGCAGTCAAAACCGCCGCGCTGGTTGAGCCGCAGCAGCGACTGCGCCGTGCGAGTCACGCCGGCCTGTGCCACGGCGCGTTCCAGCGCCACCATCACGGCCTTGACGCCGGCGGCTTCGGTCTTCGGCTTGTGGACTTCGAGCTCGTCCTCGTTGATGTCCGCGACGGGGGCGGGCTGCTTCCCGAACTTCATTGTTCCAACTTCCTAACCGGCTGCTTTGGTGCCTGTTTGATCGCCACTAAGGCGCGCCAGGCATTCCTGGCGCGCCTCACGTGTGGCGATCTTGTCTTTCTTCTTACTGTGCCACCTTGGCGAGGGTTTCGCGTTCGGCGGCGATGGTGGTGTTGTCCCCGTGTCCGGTCCTGACGGCCGTGTCCGCGGGGAGGGTGAGGAGCCGTTCGCGGATGGAGGCCAGGATGGTCGGGTAGTCGCTGTAGGACCGTCCGGTCGCGCCGGGTCCGCCATTGAACAGGGTGTCCCCGGTGAACACGGTGTTCTCACTCTCGAGGTGGAAGCAGGTGGACCCGGGTGAGTGGCCGGGGGTGTGGATCGCCTTCAGTACCGCACCGGCGACTTCGAACTCGTCCCCGTCCGCGATGGCCTTGTCCGGGGTGGTGCCGGGGTAGACCTGTTCCCAGAGGACCTGGTCCTCCGGGTTCATGTAAATAGGAGCGCCTACGGCCTGGGCGACCTCGCGGGCGGCGCCGATGTGGTCGTTGTGCGCGTGCGTGAGCAGGATCGCCTTCACCGTCCGGCCCCTCACCTGGTTGATGATCGCGGCGGCGTCGTGCGGGGAATCAATGATGACGCACTCCTGCCCGTCACCGACGATCCAGACGTTGTTATCCACATCCCAGGTCCCGCCGTCCAGGGAGAACGTGCCGGAGGTGACGAGGTTCTCGATCGTGACGCTCATACGGATGCTCCCTGCGCCTGCGTGGCGGGCTGGTTCTTGGTGGCGGGCTGGATTTCGACGACGGAGCGCAGGACCTTGCCCTCGTGCATCTTCTCGAAGGCCTCCTCGACCTGGTCGATGGTGATCCGTTCGGACACGAACGCGTCCAGGTCCAGGTTGCCCTGCCGGTAATGCGAGACCAGCATCGGGAAGTCCCGCGAGGGCAGGCAGTCCCCGTACCAGGAGGACTTCAACGACCCGCCCCGGCCAAACACATCCAAAAGCGGCAACTCCAACACCATCTCCGGGGTCGGGACACCGACCAGGACCACGCGCCCGGCGAGGTCCCGGGCGTAGAACGCCTGCTTATACGTTTCCGGCCGGCCGACCGCCTCGATCACCACATCGGCGCCGTTCCCGCCGGTCAGCGCCCGGATCGCCTCCACCGGGTCCGTGCTGCGGGAGTTCACCCCGTGCGTCGCGCCCAGCGACTTCGCCATCGCAATCTTGTTCTCGTCAATGTCCACCGCGATGATCGTCGTCGCCCCGGCCAGCTTCGCCCCGGCGATCGCGGCGATCCCCACCCCGCCGCAGCCGATCACCGCCACGGACTCGCCGCGCTTGACCTCACCGGTGTTAATCGCCGCACCGATCCCGGCCATCACCCCGCACCCCAGCAAACCCACGGCGGCAGCATCGGCGTCCGGATCGACCTTGGTGCACTGCCCGGCAGCGACCAGGGTCTTCTCCGCGAACGCCCCAATGCCCAGCGCCGGGGACAGTTCGGTGCCGTCCTCCAGGGTCATCTTCTGGGTGGCGTTGGCGGTGTTGAAGCAGTACTGCGGCTGGCCCTTCGCGCACGCCCGGCACTGCCCGCACACCGCACGCCAGTTCAGGATCACCCGGTCACCAACGGCCACCTCCGTCACGCCCTCGCCCACCGCGGAGACCACACCGGTCGCCTCGTGACCCAGCAGATACGGGAACTCATCCCCGATCCCGCCCAGCTTGTAATGCAAATCCGTATGGCACACCCCGCACGTCAGCACATCCACCAACGCCTCCCCCGGCCCCGGATCCGGCACCAGAATCGTCTCCACCGACACCGGAACATCCTTCGCCCTGACAACAACTGCCTTCACTTTATGAACCATGAAATCGCGTTCCTTTCCTGAGCCGGGGGGCCCTTTGGCTACGGCACCTCAGCCAAATCTAACCGACTTGCTGCGGTTCGAGATCCCCGTCCCGAGGACCGGACAGTCCGCTTGCGTTGTTGCTGGTGTCGGGGCGGGTGTGCGGCTCCTGCGCGGGCACCGGGGATGGGGCGGCGTGCACTGTGGCATGCTCTGCGAGAATGCCCGTCTGGTGCCTGATCTTCAGGCGGTAGAGCAGCGCCCCGCCGCCGGTGACGGCTGCGACGAAGAGGACCCCGCCCCACTGCAGGTACCACTCGAACGGCGGCACCGAGTTGTAGATTTCGGGGCGCGGCCAGATCAGGTTCAGGGTCATGGCGCCGCCCCACAGAACCGCGAGAATGTTCACGGGCAGCCCCCATTTACCCATGCTGAAGCCGGACTCCGAATGGTCGCCGGCGCCCGGCCACTTCTTCAGGAAGCGCTTGCGCAGCATGGGGACCGTCACCAGCAGGTAGGACAGGTAAATCAGGACGATGCTGATGCTGGAAAGAATCGTGAAAATCGCGGGCTGCATGACGTTGACCAGCAGCGGGATGACGGCAATGACGCCGATCACGATGGCCGCAATGGTGGGGGTCTTGCGGACCGGGTCCACCTTGCTGAGCTGGCGGCTGAACGGCAGGTTGTTGTCCCGCGCCATGGCGAACATCATGCGGATGGCGGCGGCGTGCACGGCCAGCGTGCAGACCACGACGGCCACCACGATGCACACGAGGAAGGCCTTGCCGAAAGGTCCCCCCAGGACGGAGAGCACAATGTGCTGCAGGCCGCCGTCGGCCGCGCCGATCTTGGGGTCGGTGAGGTCCGGAGCGGCCAGGATGCCGAAGAGCAGGATGAGCCCGCCCAGCAGGAAGGACGCGGTGACGGCGCGCAGGATGGCCTTGGGGGCGGTGCGCTTCGGGTCCTTGGTTTCCTCGCCGAGGGAGCTGGCGGTATCGAAGCCGTACATGACGTAGCCCGACGCCATCGCGCCGATGAGGAACACCCCAAAGAAGCCGAGGTCATGGCCTTCGCCGAACCCGGCGGTGTCGAAGAAGACCTCTGGTCCGCGCACCACGTGCCAGCCCAGCGCGAGGATGAGCAGCACGGCCGCGACCAGCTCAACGAACACGCCGATGCTGTTGATCCGGGTCATGAGCTTTACACCGAACGCGTTGATGAGTGTGGAGATGGTGATCATGATGGTGGCGAGCAGAACCCCGTTAAGGGCAAAGTCGTAGGTGCCGGTGCCGTCGCCGACGATCTGGAATCCGGACCAGAGCTGCGGCAGGGTGATCTGCAGGGCAAGAGCCACGGATCCCAGCGCCATGATGGAAGACAGCAGCAGCAGCCAGCCGGCAAGCCAGGCCGAGGTGCCGGAGGCGAGACGCTTGGCCCAGTTGTAGACCGAGCCTGCCACGGGATACCGGCCTGCCAGTTCGGCAAAGCACAGCGCTACCATCAGCTGGCCGACGAAAACGATGGGCCAGGACCACGCGTACGCCGGGCCGGCCATGGAGAAACCAAAGTAGAACAGTTGAAATACACCGGTGAGGATGGAGATGTAGCTGACGCCTGCGGCGAAGCTGGCGAACTTGCCGATGCTCCGGTCCAGGGTCTGGGCATAGCCGAACTCGTCCATGCCGCTTGAATCAGTACTCTTGCTGGGTTCCAACATCTGAACTCCTAAGTCAGAAAAGCACGATGGTGATGACCCGCGGCCGCCTTTGGACGCGGGTAACACTACACGCAGTTGATACTGCGTGCAGGTGAAACCGAGGGCCGGGCACCGCGCTGCAGCGCCCGGCCGTCTCCCCCAATGCTGATGCCTAGCCGGCCGCGCCGGCCCCCGTTTCCCCGGAGGTTTCCCCGGGAGCTGAGCCGAACCACCCGCTCGGGGCGGGGGCGATGTTCTGCCAGATGTGCTTGGCCTCGCGGTACTCGGCCAGGCCGGCCTGGCCGAGCTCACGGCCGATCCCGGACTTCCCGAAACCGCCCCATTCCGCCTGGGGGACGTACGGGTGGTAGTCGTTGATCCACACCGTTCCGTGCCGGAGGGCGCCCGCGACGCGCTGAGCCTTCGACGCGTCCGAGGTCCACACCGCGCCGGCCAGGCCGTACTCGGTGTCGTTCGCGATCGCGACGGCCTCGGCCTCGGTCCGGAACGTCTCCACGGTCAGCACCGGGCCGAACGATTCCTCCCGCAACACGCTCATCCCCGGGCGGCAGTTGCCGAGCACGGTGGGCGGGTAGAAGAAGCCGTCCGCGAGCGGCCCGTCGTCGGGAATGTAGCCGCCGCACAACAGCTCTGCGCCTTCCGCGATCCCGGCCTGGACGTAGGCGTGGACCTGATCGCGGTGCCTGGCGGAGATGAGCGGCCCGGTCTCGGCGTCGGCGTCGAACGGTCCGCCCATCCGGATCTTCTTCGCCCGCTGGACCACCTCGGCCACGAAGCGCTCGGCGATCGTCTCCTCGACGACGAGCCGTGCCCCTGCCGAGCAGACTTGGCCGGAGTGCAGGAAGACCGCGGTCAGGGCGTTGTCGACGGCGGCGTCCCAGTCAGCGTCCGCGAAGACGACGTTGGGGTTCTTCCCGCCGAGTTCGAAGGCGACGCGCTTCACGGTTTCGGCGGCGGCGGCCATGATCGTTTGCCCCGTGGCCAGGCTCCCAGTCAGGGATACGAGGTCGACGCGCGGATCGGAGCTGAGGGGGCCGCCCACCTTGGACCCGGATCCCGTGACCAGGTTCGCGACGCCGGCCGGAACGCCGGCCTCCGCGAGGGTCTCCATGAGCAGGATCGAGGTCGACGGCGTGAGCTCGCTGGGCTTGAGCACGAATGAGTTCCCCGCAACGAGTGCCGGCGCCACCTTCCACGCCGCCTGGAGGAGCGGGTAGTTCCACGGCGCAATGAGCGCGCAGACCCCGAGCGGCTCGTACACCACGCGGCTGATCGCGTCCGCCCGGCCGGTGTCGATGACGCGGCCGGCGTCGAGCCCGGCCACCTTGCCGTAGTACCGGAAGCACGCGGCGATATCGTCCATGTCGTACTCCGCCTCCACGAGCCGCTTGCCCGTGTCGAGCGCCTCGGCCCGCGCATAGGCGGCCTTGTCCCGCTCAAGGAGGTCTGCGACGCGGAGCATGACCGCGCCGCGCTCGATGTCTGTGAGCCGGCGCCATGGGCCGTCGTCGAACGCGGCCCGGGCACTGGCGATGGCCCGCTCTGCGTCTTCCACCGTGGAGGAGGCCACGACAGCCACCTCGCGCCCGTCCGCCGGGCAGCGCACGGTGGTGGTCCCGCCGTCGGACGCCTCCTGCCAGGCACCGTCGATGTACAGGCCGCGGGCGAGGTCCAGCTGGGTGTCGATCGTCACGCTCATCCCCTTAACCCTTCGCCGCCACGGCAGCGGCTGCCGCCGGCACGGATCCGCCGCGTTCCAGCGGGCTCACGCCGTGCCGGTAGAACTCGGCGTGCTGGGGTGCGAGCGGCGCCTTGCCGGCGATCAGGTCGGCAGCCTTTTCGGCGAGCATCATCACCGGGGCGTAGATGTTGCCGTTGGTGACGTAGGGCATGGCCGAGGCGTCCACCACGCGGAGGCCGCGGGTGCCGTGCACGGTCATGTCCAGCGGGTTCACCACGGCCATGGGATCGGAGTCCGGGCCCATCTTCGCGGTGCAGGACGGGTGCAGCGCCGTTTCGGCGTCGCGGGCAACCCAGTCAAGGATCTCCGCGTCGGTCTGCACGCTCCGGCCGGGGGACAGCTCGCCGCCGTTGAAGGGTCCCATGGCGGACTGGCCCAGGATGTCACGGGCAACATGGATCGCCTCGACCCATTCCCGGCGGTCCTGGTCGGTGGAGAGGTAGTTGAACAGCATCGACGGGTGCACCGTGGGATCTGTGGATTTGATCTTCAGGCTGCCGCGGGCGTCGGAGTACATGGGGCCGATGTGCACCTGGTAGCCATGTTTGGCGTCCGCCTTTTGGCCGTCATAGCGGACGGCAACCGGGAGGAAGTGGAACATGAGGTTGGGGTACGCCACGTCCTCGTTGGAGCGGACGAAGCCGCCGCCCTCGAAGTGGTTGGTGGCGGCCGGCCCCTTCCGTCCCAGCATCCACTGCAGCCCGATCAGCGGGTAGCGCCACAGGTCCAGGGCGGGCTGCATGGAGACCGGCTGGGTGCAGGCGTGCTGGATGTAGACCTCGAGGTGGTCCTGGAGGTTTTCGCCGACGCCGGGCAGGTTCACCACGGAGTTGATGCCCAGTGAGTTCAGGTGGGCTGCGTTGCCCACGCCGGAGAGCTGCAGCAGCTGCGGGGTGTTAATGGCGCCGCCGGCCAGGATCACTTCGCCCGCGGTCACCTGGTGGGTCTTGCCGTTGCGGCGGTAGGTGACACCGGTGGCCACGTTGCCCTTGAAGTTGACCTTGGTGACGAGCGCACGGGTCAGGACGGTCAGGTTCTTCCGGCCGAATTCAGGCCGCAGGTAGGCACGGGAAGCGGAGAGCCGCTGGCCCTTGTGGACGTTGCGGTCGAACGCCGCGAAGCCCTCCTGGCGGTAGCCGTTGACGTCGTCGGTCAGGGGGTAGCCCGCTTCCTGGGCGGCGGCGAAGAACGCCTGGAACAGTGGATTGGTGGCGGGGCCGCGCTCCAGCACCAGCGGGCCGGAGTGTCCGCGCAGTTCATCGTCGGGGTCGGCGGCCAGCGCGTTTTCCATCCGGTTGAAGTACGGGAGGCAGTGTGCGAAGTCCCACGTTTCCATGCCGGCGTCGGCGCCCCAGCGCTCGTAGTCGAGAGGGTTTCCGCGCTGGAAGATCATGCCGTTGATGGAGCTCGAGCCGCCCAGGACCTTGCCGCGGGCGTGTGCCACGCGCCGGCCGCCCATGTGGGGCTCGGGATCGGACTCGTAACGCCAGTCGTAGAACGGGTTGCCGCTGGGGAAAGTCAGCGCGGCGGGCATCTGGATGAAAAGGTCCCAGGGGTAGTCGCTCCGGCCGGCTTCAAGAACCAGGACGCTGCTCTGGCCTCCGTCGCTCAGGCGGTTGGCGAGCACGGAACCCGCGCTTCCGCCGCCGACGATGACGTAGTCGTAATTGCTCTGTGTCATGCAAAATCTCCTTTTACCTGGTGCAGATCAACCGCCGGGGGCGGGTTGTCCTTAATCCGGAAGCTGGCGATACCGCGAAGCCCCGGAAACGTAATTGGGTGGTCCTTACCCCGGCGTGGGGGTTGACGGGATGGACTGGGAGTTGCGGCGAGTGGAGTTTTTCCTCGCCCCGAAACCGAAAGCCGCCGATCCGGAAGTCGCGCATGAAACGCCTTTATTTCCGCGGGACCCCGTTTGTGTGGTGTAGGTCATACACATGCAGAGTAGTCCACCTTGAACAAGTGTTCAAGGTTAAAACTGAACCGATGTTCAAGATTTTTTGGGCGCGCTTTGCCGAAGGGCCGGGTTGTGCTTGTTTTGGCTGGGGCTTTTCTCAGCTATGCGGCGAAGGCGATCTGCTCCGTGCGGGCGATGCTCCTGCGGATGGATGCCTCATCTACGCCAAGGAGCGCCGTTAGCCACATCCCGTTTTGAACGACGACGATGTCAGCGGCCCGCTCCCTGCATTGATCGCCGGAAAGCTCGGGCCTGGCGTTGCCTATTAGCGCCGCGAGCCCGTCGAGATACCGCTCAAACGCAGCCGCATTTATCAGTGCAAAGTCCTCATGGGCTTGCGCGAGCGCCCAAAGGTGGAGGCGAAGGGACAGGTGTTGGGTGGTCAGCAATTCCGGGTCCGCAACGCGACGGAGGGCTTTCTGGAGCTGTTCGTCCGGCGCCGATGCCGGGTCGGGCGCCACGAGCTTAAGATCGCGTTCGTCAATCCGGTGCAAGGCCGCGCGGATCAGGCTCGACTTGTCTTCGTAGTAGTAATTGACGAGCCCCAGTGCGACCCCGGCCTCGCGGGCCACAGCACGCATGTTAACGCCTGAGATGCCGTGGCGTGACAGCAGGCCCAGCGCGGCTTCGAGAATGCGTTCCTGCCTGTCAACCTGTTCGCCGGAGTTCACGGTGCTTGTATCCACTTGGCCAGAATATGGCGAAACCCGTGATGGTGCATCTGCTGTCCGGGCGATGGCCGAAGTCCGGTCAGGGGCGCGGGGCGGCCCTGAATGTGACGCGGGCGTCCAGGCCCGGGGCGCCGGGCCTGGCTTCGAGGGACGCCAGCGCGCCGCTGGCCTCGGCGAGCTGCTGGACGATGGCCAGGCCCAGGCCGCTGCCGTCGGACGTCGACTGGCCGCGCCAAAAGCGGTTGAAGGCCCGGTGCCGGTCCTCCTCGGAAAGCCCGGGACCCTCATCGAGCACGTGAAGCTCGTAAGTGCCAGAGGCGCCGTCCGGGCGGACCACGAGGCAGATCTCTGAGTCCGGCGGCGCCACGGCCAGGGCGTTGTCGATGAGGTTGTCGATGATCTGTTCCGCCGCGCCGGGCATGGCCACTACCCTCGCCTCCGGAACCGCGTCCAGCACCGTCCGCACTCCGCTTTCCTCGGCCAGCGCCTCCCACTGCTCCACGCGGTTCCGGGCGATCTCGCTGAGGTCCACGTCCTCCCGGTCAACGTGGCGGCTGTCCGCCCGGCTCAGGAGGAGCAGGCCGTCAATGATGCGCTGCAGCCGGTACGTCTCCTCCAGCGAGTCGGCCACCATGACGCGCGCGCCGTCGGGATCGTTGCCGACGGCGTCCACCGCGTTCTCCAGCCGCAGCCGCAGTCCCGTCAGCGGGGTGCGCAGCTGGTGGGACGCGTCGCTGGCAAATCCGCGCTGCTGCTGCAGCAGGTGCTCCAGCCGGTCCGCCATCTGGTTGAAGGACCGGGCCAGGGTGCGCAGCTCCGGCGGGCCCTGCTCCTCCTCGGTGCGGGTGGCGAGGTTGCCTTCCGCGAGCAGTTCGGTGGCCTTCTGCAGCCGCTTAATCCGCCCGGTCACGGCGCCGGCCATCAGGTAGGCCAGCAGGCCGGCAAGCAGCACGGTGGTGCCCGCTACCGCCCACATCACCCTCAGCTGGCCGGACACGCGGTCGTCCACCACCGATGCCGGGTACGTCAGGCGCACGGCACCGGTGATGTTCTCGCCGCTGAGAACGGGAACCGTGACGTACACCAGGTCGAACCCCAGGGTGTCCGAGTGCCGCTGGCCGGAGGTGATCTGGCCGGCGAGCGCGGCGGAAATTTCGGGGCGCGAAAGGTAAGAGGCCCCGGTAGCCGACTGGTCGTCGTCGGACGTTGCCACCGCGGTCCCGGCGCGGTTCACCACCACCACTCGGGCCCCGCTGGCGCGGCCGTAATCGCGGACGGCCGTGGCCACCGTCCCCGGTGCGGGACCTCCCGTCTCAAGCAACTGCCGTGCCCGGCCGCTGAGCAGGAAGGCATCGCGTTCGAGCGAGGTGGCCAGGCGGTCCCGTTCCACCCGGACGAGGTAGCTGCCCAGCGGAATGTCCTGCACCAGCACCACCAGGAGCGTGATGGCCATGAACGCTCCAATCAGCCGCCACCTCACCCGGGCACGTCCAGCCTGAATCCGACGCCGCGCACCGCCTCGATCCAGCGGGGGTCGCCGAGCTTCTTCCGGATTGCGGCCACATGCGCATCCAGCGTCTTGGTGGTTCCGTACCAGGTGCCGTCCCATACTGCGCGCAGAATGTCGCTGCGCTGGCACACGGCGCCGGGGTCCTCGGCCAGGTAATAGAGGAGCTCGAACTCCTTGGCGGTGAGGTGGATTTCAGCGCCGCCTATCAGGACCCTGCGTGAGCGCTGGTCGATGCTCAGCGTACCGATCACCCGGGCGCCGTCGGCCGGCGGAGCGGTTCCGGACTGCGGGTCGGCTGTGCGGCGGGCCACGGCCCGGACCCGTGCGATGAGTTCCCGCATTCCGAACGGCTTCACCAGGTAGTCGTCTGCCCCCAGCTCCAGGGCCAGCACCCGGTCGATCTCCTCGTCGCGGGCACTGACAACGATGATCGGCGTCATGGTCAGGGACCGGATGGACCGGCAGACGTCCGTGCCGTCCATGTCCGGCAGCCCCAAATCAAGGAGCACGAAGTCAGGGCTGGAGGAGCGGACCGCGGCGAGCGCCCCTGCCCCGTCTGCGACGTGCCGGGCCTGGAAGCCGGCCCTGGTCAGACCCTCCAGCACGCCGGCGGCCACCGATTCGTCGTCTTCAACCACCAGGATCTGCATATCCGATTATCTTCCGGCCGGAACGGTGCCGCGGCGGATAGCCACGGCTTGCACAGCCTACTTCTCCGAGCTTTGACAATTCTTGGCCCAGCGAGGGCCCCAGCCACCCCTCCGTCCCAACCCTTCCTCAGGTCCTGCACCCCATACACTGACCCTTCCTCAGGTCCTGCAGGAAAAACTCAAACGCTTCCGCACCGATTGAGGAAGCGTCGGCCGGCACCCGACGAAAGCTGAGGAAGCGTCAGGCGGGACCCGACGAAAGCTGAGGAAGCGTCGGGCGGGACCCGACGAAAGTTGAGGAAGCGTCGGCCGGCACCCGACGAAAGCTGAGGAAGCGTCAGGCGGGACCCGACGGAAGCTGAGGAAGGATCGGTCAAACGGCGGCAAAAGCTGAGGGAGCGTTGACACCGGCCAAGCTCGATGCCTGCTGTAGTCTCTTGACACCGGCGGGCCTGCTCCGCTTAACTATTACGTATGCTGAAATAACAGTTCCATGATGCGGAACTTGATGCTCCCCAGCAGGGGATGTCGATAGCCGGGAAAAGTATCCGGCCCTCCGCATAGCCGTCACCATGGATGCCAGCAGACGCTTGAGGATCACAACGTGAAGCTTGCCGAATTCAATGCCGCGGACAGGGACGCTGCCAACGCAGTCCTGCGCCCCTGCATCGACGTCCCCCGCTGGGTGGACCAGATCGCCGCTGCGCGCCCGTTCGCATCCCGCCAAGAGCTCCTCGACGGAGCCCGGGCCGCCGCGGCGCCGTTCACCCCGGACGAGGTGGAAGGCGCCATGGCGCACCACCCGAGGATCGGCGAACGCCCCGCCGCGCAGACCGCCGAGGCTGCCATGTCCCGGTCCGAACAGGCAGGCGTGGACCCGGCGGACACGGAGGTGGCCGACGCCCTGGCGCGCGGCAACCGCGCGTACGAGGAAAAGTTCGGCCGGGTCTTCCTGATCCGCGCCGCCGGCCGCACCGCCGCCGAAATCCTGGCAGCGCTGAACGAGCGTCTGGCCAATACCCCGGCGCAGGAAGACGCCATTGTTGCGCAGCAGCTGCGGGAAATCGCCCTGCTGCGCCTGGAAGGAGTGATCAGCGAATGAGCGTTTCCCACGTGACAACCCACGTCCTGGACACCGGCGCCGGACGCCCGGCGGCGGGCATCGCCGTCGTGCTGTACGCGAACGACGGCGGCAGCTGGACAAAGCTGGGCGCCGGCACCACCGACGCGGACGGCCGCGCGAAGGACCTGGGACCGGAGGTCCTGGCCCCCGGGAACTACCGGCTCAACTTCGCCACCGGCGACTACTACGCCCAGCAGGGCGGCACCACGTTCTTCCCGGAGGTGGATCTGGTCTTCGAGGTCACCGGCACCGAGCACTACCATGTGCCGCTGCTGCTGAGCCCGTTCGCCTACTCCACCTACCGCGGCAGCTGAAAGGAGACAGCATGCGGCTGATGCGCATTGGCCCGGCGGGCCAGGAGATGCCGGTGGTCATCGACGACGACGGCCAGGCCTACGACCTGCAGCCGGTCACCCAGGACATTGACGGACACTTCCTGCAGAACTGGACCGGCCAGCTGCCGGACCTGGACCTGACCGGCCTCCCCCGGGTGACCCTCGACGGCAAACGGATCGGTGCGCCGATCGCCAGGCCCGGCGCCGTGATCGGCGTGGGACTGAACTACGCCGCCCACGCCGCAGAATCCGGCCTGCCCGTGCCGGAGCGTCCCATCATCTTCTTCAAGCACCCCAACACCGTGGTGGGCCCCGACGACGACGTCGTCATCCCGCCCGGAGCGCAGCGGGTGGACTGGGAGGTGGAACTGGGCGTGGTCATCGGCCGGCGTGCCAGCTACCTGGCATCCGACGCCGAGGCGGCGGACTGCATCGCGGGCTACGTCCTCTCCAACGACGTTTCCGAGCGCGAGTACCAGCTGGAACACTCCGGGCCGCAGTGGTCCCTGGGCAAGTCGTGCCCCACCTTCAACCCGGTGGGGCCATGGCTGGTGCCCGCCGCGGCAGTGCAGGCGGACGATATCCGTCTCGCATCCTGGGTCAATGACGAGGTCCGGCAGGACAGCTCGACGGCGGACATGGTCTTCGGCCCGGCAGAGCTGGTCCGCCGGCTCTCGCAGTACATGGTGCTGGAACCGGGTGACCTCATCACCACCGGCACCCCGGAGGGTGTGGCGCTGTCCGGCCGCTTCCCGTACCTGAAAGCCGGCGACGTCATGCGGATGTCCGGCGGGGACCTGCTGGGCGGGCAGCGGCAGCGGCTGGTGCAGGCCTGAGCTTGCTGAACCTGCCGGGGCAGGCTGGCGGCCGGGATGACAGTAGGCTAGATGGCATGTCTTCCGACCAGCCCACCCCTGAACGGCGCGAAATTCCTGCACGGCGCGAAATTCCGGAACGGCGCGAGATCACCGTCCGGCGCGCCCCCAAGTATGTTCCCTTCCTGATCTTGGGCGGGCTGGTGGGCTTCGCCGCGGCGGCGGTCATTGCGTATGCCCTGCCCGGCGATGCCAGCTACGACCGCGGCGCCGTGTACGGCTTCTTCATGGTGCCGTGCACCGCGGCCGGTGTGATTCTCGGCGCAATTGCCGCCCTGGTGCTGGACCGGGCCAGCGTGCGCCGCGCCCGCCGCGGCGTCGTCGAAGCCGCGCCGGAAGGGGAGCTTTCTGCCGAAGAACCGGGCACAGAACCCGGCGCCGCCCCGGAACGCACCACGGACGACGGCGAGCCCGGCCAGCGGTCATAATCCGGCGGCCGGAATTTCCTTACCCCATGACGTGAGATAATCGACCAGTGGCACGCGGCGATGGAAAACTTTCTCATGATCTTCTCCCTGGCGAAAAAGGCCCGATGGACGCTTGCGGCGTCTTCGGGGTCTGGGCACCAGGTGAAGAAGTAGCAAAACTTACCTACTACGGGCTGTACGCGCTGCAGCACCGCGGTCAGGAGTCGGCTGGTATAGCCACCAGCGACGGCAAGCGGATCAACGTCTACAAGGACATGGGCCTTGTGTCCCAGGTCTTCGACGAGACCACGCTGAACACCCTGACCGGGCACCTGGCCGTGGGCCACTGCCGCTACTCCACCACCGGAGCCAGCCACTGGGCCAACGCGCAGCCCACGCTGGGCGCTACCGCCACCGGCACGGTGGCCCTGGCGCACAACGGCAACCTCACCAACACGGCCGAACTCAACGCCATGATCCATGAGCGCAACGGCGGCCAGCTCAGCGGCGAAATGAAGCAGGGCAACACCTCCGACACCGCCCTGGTGACGGCGCTGCTGGAAGGCGAAGAGGGCAAGTCCCTCGAGGAGACCGCCCTCGAACTGCTTCCGAAGATCCGCGGCGGCTTCTGCTTCGTCTTCATGGACGAAGGCACGCTCTACGCAGCCCGCGACACCTTCGGCATCCGCCCGCTCTGCCTGGGCCGGCTGGAGCGCGGCTGGGTTGTCGCTTCCGAGCAGTCAGCCCTCGCCACCGTCGGCGCCAGCTTCATCCGGGAGATCGAGCCCGGCGAGTTCATCGCCATCGATGAGCAGGGCGTGCGGTCCCGCCGCTTCGCGGACCCGACGCCGGCCGGCTGCGTTTTCGAATACGTCTACCTCGCGCGTCCCGACGCCGCCATCGCCGGCCGGTCGGTCTACGAATCCCGCGTGGAGATGGGCCGCCAGCTGGCACGCGAGAATACTCAGACCGCTGACATCGTCATCCCGGTCCCCGAGTCCGGCACCCCCGCGGCCGTGGGCTACGCCGAGGAATCCGGCATCCCGTTCGCGCACGGCTTCGTCAAGAACTCCTACGTGGGCCGCACGTTCATCCAGCCGTCGCAGACGCTGCGCCAGCTGGGCATCCGGCTGAAGCTCAACGCCCTGGAGTCCGTGATCCGCGGCAAGCGCGTGGTGGTGGTGGATGACTCGATCGTCCGCGGGAACACCCAGCGCGCCATCGTCCGGATGCTCCGCGAGGCCGGCGCGGCCGCCGTCCACGTCAAGATTTCCTCCCCGCCCGTGCAGTGGCCCTGCTTCTACGGCATCGACTTCGCTTCCCGGGCAGAGCTCATCGCCAACGGCGCCACCATCGAGGAGATTTCCCAGGCCATCGGCGCCGATTCGCTGGCGTACATTTCCGAAGACGGCATGATCGGCGCCACCCAGCAGCCCCGCGAACGGCTCTGCACAGCATGCTTCACGGGCAAGTACCCCATCGAGCTTCCCGGCGCCGACAAGCTCGGCAAGAACCTGCTGGAGCGCACGGACCTTGGCGGCCTGCCTGCCCCGTCTGTTGCCGCTCCGGCCACCGGTCCGGCAACGAATGCAGTCGCTGACGCCGCCATCGAACCGGCCGCCGCCACCCCCGGCAACCCGGAGAGCATCCCGGTGACCGAGGACCCCGCGGAAAAGCCGGGCGCCACGGGCTGTGACCCGGGACCGGATTCCGAACTCGAGAACCTGCTGACCGACGCCGACCGCGTACCCGATCTCCACCACGACGCTGCGACCGTCGGCGCTGACAAGAAAGAGTCCCTATGACTTCCGCTTCCTCCACTGCTGACATGAATGCTGCCCAGAACAACACCGGCATCACCTACGCGGCCGCCGGTGTGGACGTCGAGGCCGGCGACCGCGCCGTCGAGCTTATGAAGGACGCCGTCAAGGCAACCCACAACGCATCGGTGATTGGCGGCGTCGGCGGTTTCGCAGGCCTGTACGACGTCTCCAGGCTCCTCACCTACAAGAGGCCCCTGCTCGCCACGTCCACGGACGGCGTGGGCACCAAGGTGGCCATCGCCCAGGCCATGGACATCCACGACACCATCGGCTACGACCTCGTGGGCATGGTGGTGGACGACATCGTGGTGGTGGGCGCCGAGCCGCTGTACATGACCGACTACATCGCCTGCGGCAAGGTGGTTCCGGAGCGCATCGCGGACATCGTCCGCGGCATCGCTGCCGCCTGCTCCGTGGCCGGCACCGCGCTGGTGGGCGGCGAAACCGCCGAGCACCCCGGTCTGCTGGGCGAACACGAGTACGACGTCGCCGGCGCCGCCACCGGCGTTGTGGAAGCTGACGCGCTGCTCGGACCGGACCGCGTCCGTGCCGGCGACGTGGTGATCGGCATGGCCTCCTCGGGCCTGCACTCCAACGGCTACTCGCTGGTCCGGCGCGTCATCAACCACGCCGGCTGGGCCCTGGACCGCCAGGTGTCCGAGCTCGGCCGCACGCTGGGCGAGGAACTGCTGGAACCCACCCGCGTCTACGCCGCCGACTGCCTGGACCTGGCCCGGGCCTTCCCGGTCACCGCGGACAAGGCTGTGCACGGCTTCAGCCACGTCACCGGCGGCGGCCTGGCAGCCAACCTGGCCCGCGTGCTGCCGCAGGGCCTCGTGGCCACCGTTGACCGCTCCACCTGGGAGCTGCCCGCCATCTTCAAGCTCGTCTCCGAGCTGGGCCGCGTGCCGCTGCCCGACCTGGAGCGCACGCTGAACCTTGGCGTCGGCATGGTTGCCGTGGTCTCCGCCGAGGCTGCAGACGCCGCCGTGGCCCGCCTGAACGAGCGCGGACTGCCGTCCTGGATCATGGGCGCCGTCAGCGCCGATTCGGACGCCGTGGTCAAGACCGGCCCGGACTACGTGCAGGGTGCCAAGGGCGTGGACGGCGGCGCAGTCCAGCTGGTCAACACCTACGCCTAAATACGTGATCGAGTGCTCCGTATCTGCCCTTTAGAACGTTCATAGGGGCAGCTACGGAGCACTCGATGCGTTTTTAAAGCTCCAGGACGCTGAACACACCGCCCTGCGGGTCCTTCAGGGTGGCGATGGTGCCGCCGTCGTCGTCGAACTCCGGCTCCACCAGCACCTCGGCTCCGGCGGAGACGGCCGACAGCACCGCTTCCTTGACGCTGGAGACGCCGAAGTAGACCTGCCAGCCGCGGCTGCCGGCGTCGCCGTCCCCGTCCTCCTCGTCCTCGTCCGGAGCGGGGGCAATGCCCGCCACCTCCGCGCCGTTCACCATCAGCGTGGTGTAGGTTCCGCCGTCGTCCTGGGGGTATTCGGTCACCTCGTGCCCGAACAGCTGCTGGAAGAATCCGACGGCGGCCTGCGGCTCGGGCGTGATCAGTTCGGCCCAGGCGAACGTGCCGGGCTCGTTGTGCCGCCCGCTGCCCGGGTGGGTACCGGCCTGCCAGATGCCGGTGGCGCCGCCGCCTGGCGGCTCCACGAACACCAAGGTTCCCGTGTCCCCGATGTCCTCCGGGCCGAACTGCACCGAGCCGCCGGCGTGATCGGCTTCCTCCGCGGCGGCCCGGGCATCCACAGCGGCGAAGTAGACGTTCCACTGCGCGGGCCGCGGTGCGCCGCCCTGCTGCGGCTGGGGCGCCACCGTCGCCACGAGATCGTCATCCAGGAAGGCCTTCGCATAGCTGCGGCCGTCCGGAGTCGGCAGGTCCTCGTAGCGCCACCCGAACACGGCGGCGTAGAAGGCTTTGGCCGCAGCCACGTCCGGCGTCTGGACGTCCGCCCAGCAGAGCTCACCGAGGCTGTACCCGCTGCGCTGAACCATGGGTCCGTACCTTTCGTTGGCGGAGTTCCTCCAGCCTAGACGTGCACGGCCCGTCCGGTGAAGGCAACGAGTCGCTGGGCCAGCACCTCCGGGGCTTCCCCTGCAACGGATCCGGAAAGGCAAAAGGCCCGCTGGGCACGCCAAGGACTGGCGTGCCCAACGGGCCTGATAACTGTGGCGACACCTGGACTCACCCTGCGGCCACGTCTCTGGCTATGACCAGATGTCCGGGTCAGGGAGGGAAACGGGCAACCCTAATGCGGGAAATGCCCAGGAGGTGTACGACGGCGGCGTTCAGCCAACTGCCTTACGGCAGTTCAGGGAAACGACTAACCGATACGACGGCTGTCTACCTCGTCGTCGTCTTCATCCAAATCGTCCGCGTACTTATCCACGTAGGCTGAATAGTCCGGCTCGACCGGTTCATTCGCGAAATGGCTCGTGGCACGACTTCCCGGACCCGTGAGCTCACGCTGTAGGGCCGAATAATCGGTGTTCGGGGAGTAGTACTTGATGTCCCGAGCCTGCTTGGTAGCTTTTGCCTTTTGACGGCCGCGCCCCATGGCGTGACCCCCTTTTGTACTTGGACCGGAGGTGGTCACCTTTGGCGATCGGTGAGGCCCCGGAATGTTTGGTCAATTTGTCGTACCCCTAGATTACATGCTTTCGGCGGCATCTGCTTGCCACGGGGGCCTCCGGAGGCCCCCGTGGCCCACTTCTCCTCGGCAATCCCGGGCTCGCAGGGATTTTTTGTTCGATAGAGTCTCCTGAACGACTGAAATAAGCGGGCAGGGGAATCCGGCAACCAGCCGCCAGGGCCACACCGCGGAAACGCATTGATACCGGATCCTCACCGCCGAGCGAACGCCAGGAAGGGGTGCCGCCCCCATATGAATGACAACGATCCCAGCCACGACGGGGAACGCGGGCCGGTCCGCTCCGTCACCGTGCAGCCCGAGCCGGCCGAGGCCCAATCAGCCGGCCGCGAACCGGCGGAGCCCCAACCGGAAAGGCCAGAATCAGCCGGGCCGGGCCGGGCCCAACCCAGTGCAGCTCAACCCGGCGCTGCCCCGCCCGGCGCTGCCCCGCCCGGTACTGCCCGGCCCGGTGTTGCCCAATCCAGCACAGCCCGGCTCGAAAGCCTCCTCGGCTCGGTCCGTTCCCGGCTCGCGCAGACCGAGGTCCGGCAAACCCTGCTCAAGGCCGGTTTTGTCGTTGCGCTGCTTGTGGTGGGCGGCCTGCTCGTGTGGCTCCTGACGTCACTCCTCGCCAGTGCCACCATGCAGGCCGCCAACCGGCCCGCGGCAACCGCGGCGCAGCCCTCCCCCGCCGCGCCGGCGGTATCGCCCCGGCCGAGCCTGCCCCTGGCCAACGTGGGCCCGCTGGACTTCCGGGTCGGGGACTGCTTCAAGGACTTCGACCCCGAGGCATCCAAGTCCACCGTGGTTGCGTGCACCTCCGGCCATTCCGCCCAGCTGGTGGCGGTCACCCATTACGCCGACGGTGACGCGTACCCGGGACGGGAGGGCCTGAAGACAAGGGCCAGGGAGACGTGCCAGACGGCGGCGCTGACGGAGAAGTCCAATGCCTATAACCTGAACTACCGCCTCGCCTATCCGAGCACGGCAAGCTGGGCCAAGGGTGACCGCCGCGTGGACTGCTACGTCGCCGCGTCGGGCAACGTCATCAAGGCAAGCCTGCTCCCGTAGTTCCCTGCCCCCTTCCCGTCAGTCCCGTCCCGTTAGTCCCGGCGGCGGACCGTGAGCCCGCTGCCCAGCGGCGCGCCGCCGTCGGGCCCGGAGAGTGCTTCCAGGCCCTTGACGGTGAGTTCCCCAAGGTCCGCGGCGGTATCCACCAGGACCGTGTCGCCGTCGGAGATTTCACCGGCGAGGATGGCTTTGGCCAGCCGGTCGCCGATTTCGCGCTGCACGAGGCGGCGCAGCGGCCGGGCGCCGTATGCCGAGTCGAAGCCGGACATCGCCAGCCAGGAGCGGGCACCTTCGGTGACCTCGAGCGAGAGCCGCCGCTCGTGCAGGCGCTTGGTCAGCTCCGCCACCTGCAGCTCGACGATGCGGGCGAGCTCCTCGACGGACAGCGGATCGAACAGCACCACCTCGTCCAGCCGGTTCAGGAACTCCGGCTTGAAGGAGGCGTTCACCGTGGCCATCACGGCATTGCGCTTGGCGTTCGCATCCAGCGTCGGGTCAACAAGGAACTGGCTGCCCAGGTTGGAGGTGAGCACCAGGATCACGTTGCGGAAGTCCACGGTGCGGCCCTGGCCGTCGGTGAGGCGGCCGTCGTCGAGCACCTGCAGCAGGATGTCGAACACCTCGGGGTGGGCCTTCTCCACCTCGTCCAGCAGCACCACGGAGTACGGGCGGCGGCGGACGGCCTCGGTGAGCTGGCCGCCCTCCTCGTAGCCGACGTAGCCGGGAGGCGCGCCGACGAGGCGCGCCACGGAGTGCTTCTCGCTGTACTCGGACATGTCGATCCGCACCATGGCGCGTTCGTCGTCGAACAGGAAGTCCGCGAGCGCCTTGGCGAGTTCGGTTTTGCCGACGCCGGTGGGGCCGAGGAACAGGAAGGAGCCGGTGGGCCGGTTGGGGTCGCTGATGCCGGCCCGGGCGCGGCGCACGGCGTCGGAGACGGCGGTGACGGCCTTGGACTGGCCGATCAGCCGCTTGCCGAGTTCCTCCTCCATGTGCAGCAGCTTCTGGCTCTCGCCCTGGAGCATCCGGCCGGCCGGGATGCCTGTCCAGGCCGAGATGACCTCGGCGATGTCGTTGGCGGTGACGTCCTCCGCCACCATCAGCGCGGACTTGTCGGCGACGGCGGCCTCGGCCTCGGCGGCGGCGTTCAGTTCGCGTTCCAGTGCCGGAATTTCGCCGTAGAGGATCCGGGACGCTGTCTCCAGGTCACCTTCGCGCTGCGCCTTGTCCGCCGTGGACCGCAGCTCATCCAGTTTCGCTTTCAGGTCTCCCACGCGGTTCAGGCCGGCCTTCTCGGCCTCCCAGCGGGCGTTCAGGCTAGCCAGCTGCTCCTTCTTGTCCGCCATGTCGGCCCGCAGGGCGGCGAGGCGCTCCACCGACGCGGCGTCCGTCTCGCCCTGCAGGGCGAGCTCCTCCATGGTGAGCCGGTCGACGGCGCGCCGCAGCTGGTCGATCTCCTCCGGGGCGGAGTCAATCTCCATGCGCAGCCGGGAGGCGGCCTCGTCCACGAGGTCGATCGCCTTGTCCGGCAGTTGCCGGCCGGAAATGTAGCGGTTGGAGAGCGTCGCGGCAGCCACCAGCGCGGAGTCGGCGATGGCAACCTTGTGGTGGGCCTCGTACCGCTCCTTCAGGCCGCGGAGGATGCCGATGGTGTCGTCCACGCTGGGCTCCCCGACGTACACCTGCTGGAAGCGGCGCTCCAGGGCGGGGTCCTTCTCGATGTTCTCGCGGTACTCGTCGAGGGTGGTGGCGCCGATCAGCCGCAGCTCACCCCGGGCCAGCATGGGCTTGAGCATGTTGCCGGCGTCCATGGCGCTCTCGCCGCTGGCCCCGGCTCCCACCACGGTGTGCAGCTCATCGATGAACGTGACAATCCGGCCTTCGGAGTTCTTGATCTCCTCAAGGACGGCCTTGAGGCGCTCCTCAAATTCGCCGCGGTACTTGGCGCCGGCCACCATGGAGGCCAGGTCAAGGGCGATCAGGGTCTTGCCGCGAAGGCTCTCCGGCACGTCGCCGGCCACCATCCGCTGCGCCAGGCCCTCGACGACGGCGGTCTTGCCGACGCCCGGCTCGCCGATCAGCACGGGGTTGTTCTTGGTCCGGCGGCTGAGCACCTGCACGACGCGCCGGATTTCACTGTCACGGCCAATGACCGGATCCAGCTTCCCCGAACGCGCCACCGCGGTGAGGTCGGTGCCGAACTTCTCCAGGGCCTGGAAGGTGTTTTCGGGATCGGGCGAGTTGACCTTGCGGTCGCCGCGGACACCCGGAAGGGCCGCCGCCAGCGCCTCGTGGGACGCGCCGGCGTCGCGCAGCAGCCTGCCCACGCCGTCGCTTCCGGCCGAGAGCCCCAGCAGCAGGTGCTCGGTGGAGACAAAAGAATCGCCCAGCTTGTCGGCCTCGTTCTGGGCATTCTGGATGGCCTGCAGGGACGGCCGGGACAGCTGGGCCTGCTGGACCGAGCTTCCGGACGTGGCGGGCAGTGCCTTGATGGCGGTACTGGCCTGGACGCTGACAGCGTCCGGGTCCGCTCCGGTGGCACGGAGGAGTACGACGGCGACACCCTCCCGCTGATCCATCAGCGCCTTGAGCAGGTGGGCGGGTTCCACCTGCGGGTTCCCGGCCGTGGAGGCGTTCATGGCGGCAGCCGAAAGAGCCTCCTGGCTCTTGGTGGTGAATTTGACGTCCAAAGAGAGCTCCTTTCGAAGACGGTTTAGCTAAGTTGAGTCTACTACGCTCAACTTTGCTTTTCAGGTCTTCACGGCCAAGTTTTCCCACAGCGAAATGCCCACTCGGTGGTAGGGCGAATTTTCCGTAAACGGTGGCCCTTGAACTGTATCCCCGCAGGCCGAATCCCCCTAGGATCGGACCTGTGGCTGCGATGGTCACGCCCCCACTTCTCCAGAGACAGGACCGGCAATGAAGAAGTTTGTAGTTCTTTACAACGCACCGCAGTCGGCACAATCCCAGATGGCGGAGAGTTCCCCCGAGGCCGCGCAGGAGGGCATGAAGGCCTGGATGGAGTGGGCGTCCCGGGCGGGCAGCGGCATCGTGGACATGGGTCAGCCCCTGGGTGCCGGCAAGGAGGTCAGCCAGTCGGGCACCTCGGACACGAACACCAGCGTGGGTGGATACGGCATCCTGCAGGCCGAGGACATGGGCGGCGCGTTGGCCCTGCTTGAGGGGCACCCGCACCTCATGATGCCCGGCGCCAGCATCCAGGTGTACGAGACCCTGGACCTGCCCGGGATGTAACTCCTACGAGCCCTGGACTCCCGAGACGCTGGCGATCCAGGCGAGGTTGCGGACCACGGAGGCGTGGTCGTTGTAGTAGCCGGTGTAACTCGCAGGGTTCCGGGCCGGCAGGATGTCCGACGTGGACAGTACCCCTGCAAGTTTGCCGTTCACGATCAGCGGCCCGCCCGAGTCGCCACTGAGCGGGTGGCCGCTCTCCGACCGCGTCCGGACGGACGGGCCGCCATAGTTGTCCACGCCCTGCCAGACCACCGAGACGCCCGCCGCCTTGAGGTAGTAGGACATGGCGCCGGACCCCTCGGACTGGTCGCCCCAGCCGTAGACCGTCGCGGGCGTTCCGGTGGCAGGAAAGGAACTGGACAGGCCCACATAGGAGCCGTAGTAGGGCGTGGACAGCTTCAGCAGCAGGACATCCCCGGCCGGTGCCGCGTAGCGCGCGGCAACCGAACGGACCACGCCGCCGGTTCCGAGGTAGCTGGTGCCCAGCCGGACCGACCTCAGGCTCGTGGAGTTGCAGTGCTTGGCCGTGATGACCCAGCCCGCGGCGATCTGGCTGCCGGTGCACCCCACGTTGGCACCTGCGGAGTCGAAGGAAACTTGCGCCACAAAGGGGGCGGCTGAAACTGTGGTGGTACTGCCGCCGGCGATGTCCCTGCTGAACGTGCCGTCACCGGAGGGGGTCGGCACCTCCTTGGCGGGCACTTCCTTGGCCAGCGCTACTTCTTGTGCCGGGGCTGCTTCCTTGGCAGGGGCGGCCTGGGCCGGCGGGCCGCAAAGAACGGGAGCCAGCAACGCCGCGCTGGCCGCGGCCGTGGCCAGGATTTTCGCGATCTTCAACGTGAGGCTCCTTAGTGTCGGGCGGGAGAGGGTGCGTTGGGTGCGAGAGGTCCGGCTGCGAGCCTACGTTCAATGACAAGATTTGTCATATTCATGACATGAAATGTCATTATTCATCCCACACCGGGGTTGGTGTAGGGATGCCGGGTCCGGTGTATGGTCTGGCGGCGCTGCGGGCATTACCCTGAGGGCCTAGCAGTAGATACTGTTCCCCAGCCTGCAGCGGCATCAGGCTCGGTTCCGTGAGGTGAGGGATCATGCCTGGACAGTCGAAACAGCGGAGATGGTCCGGCGTGGCTCCGGCCGTGCTCTCACTGGCGCTGCTGCTAACTGCCTGCCAACAGGGTCCGCCCCCGCCGCCGTCGTCGGAAACGCCGGTTTCGCCCGGCTCGTCCGGACCGCAGGCAACCGCGCCGCCCGGCCCGGCAGGGTCATCTTCCCCCACTGGACCCTCCTCGCCGACAAAGTCCGACCCCGCCGCTGTCCATTTCACGGCCCAGGGCGACATCGGGCTGAGCACGGGGGCACGCGAGGTGCTTGACGCCATCAACGGCCTCGGTCCCGAGCTGAATCTGGCTCTCGGGGATTTCTCCTACGAGGCGGGGCGTGAGCAGGAATTCTGCGACATGGTCACAGGCAAGCTGGGCGGGGACTTTCCCTACCAGGTGGTCACGGGAAACCATGAGAGCGACGGCCACGACGGCGACATCGCCAACATCGTCAACTGCCTGCCCAACAAACTGCCGGGACTTATAGGCGAGTACGGAATCCAGTGGTACGCCGACTACCCGGAACGGGACCCGCTGGTGCGCTTCATCATGGTGTCCCCCGGCATCAAGTTCCACGACGGAAACACCCTTGACTACTCCAGGGGCAGCGAGCGCTGGCTGTGGACAGCGGCCGCCCTTGACGGCGCGAGGTCCAAGAAGATCCCGTGGACCGTCGTCGGCATGCACACCCCCTGCTTCAGCGTGGGCAAGTATGACTGCCAGGCCGGGCGCGATTTCACCAACCTGCTCATCGACAAGAAGGCGGACCTGGTGGTGACCGGCCACGACCACAACTACCAGCGGAGCCATCAGCTGGGCCGCGGCCAAGATTGCCCGGCGCTGGTGCCGGACACTTTCTCCGGAGGCTGCCTCGCCGACCCGGACAACGCCATGGTCCAGGGCGCCGGAACCGTGTTCGCCACCGTGGGAACCGGCGGAGTGGGACTCTATGAGGTCAACGACCAGGATCCCGAATCCCCCTACTTTGCTGCCCGGTCCGGAAAGAACCACGACGCGGCCCTCGGCACCCTGGACGTAACGGCCACCGCGGACCGGCTCTCAGCGCGGTTCGTTCCGGCGGCCGGCTACACGTTCACGGACAGCTTCGAGATCAAACGGAAGTAGCTCGCCGTCGAACCGGCATCCCTAACCCCGCTTCCAGATGGCAATCCAGTCCAGGTAGACGTGCCCCGCTGTGTCCGGTTTGGGGCAGCCGAACAGGCAGGCTTCGGTCTGGAGAATGTAGTGCATCGGGATATTCGGCGTCCGCGAAGTTCCCGCCCCAAGCGAGCGGCCGTCGAGGAAAAACTCGACTTTGCCCGGGCTCCACTCCATCGTGGCCACGTGCCACTGGGTGAAGGTGGTGTCGGAGTAGAAGATATCGGTGGCGTAGGGGTCGTTACCCATCTTGTGAACGGCACCGTAGAACTTCGTGGAGAGGTCCCCCTCGGGGAAGTCGAGTTCGCCGTCGCGGGGCCAGATCCCGCTGTCCGGCCACAGCAGCCAGGCAGTCTTGAAGCCGCGCAACGGATCGGCCTTGAACCGTACCGAGAACCTCCCGTAGAGGAGACTGTTGGCCCGGTGCGGGTTGGTGCTGCTGTTCGGGATTTTGGGGGTGGGCGCGGCCCCCATCGATACGCCGTTCTCCGTGTGCAGATACCAGTCCAGCATGCCGTTCTTCACGCTGAGCACCTTGGAGGGGTAATAGCCCGACTTCGCGCCCCGCTGCCCGGCCGTGTCCGGGGTGCCGTCCACGTACCCGGCGCTCCACTTTGCAGCGTAGGCAGGGCCCGGAAATCCGCCAACGGGCACGTTTCCCTGGTTGAAGTCCTCCCGGAACACCTGTTTCCACCCGGGAAGGTCACCAGTGGGCAGCTGGTGCAGCCTAGGGTCGGCTGCCGGCACCTTCTGGGTCAGGGGTCTTGGCGGGGGCGGCGCCACCGGGGCCGCCGTTGAGGGCGGCGCGGCTGCGGATGGCCCCGTTGCCGGGGCCGCGGCCCGGGTTGGCTCCGGACGGGATGACGACGGCGGGGCGGGCTTGGCAGCCTTCGCAGCCGGGGATGAAGATGCCGGGGACGACGATGCAGGGGAGGAAGACGCTGGGGGTCCGGCCGCTGACGCAGCGCCCGTTTCGGTCGCCGATGGTTCGGCGGCGGGCAGCCGGTCCGGCGGAAGCCGCTGCGCTTCCGTAGCCACCGTTCCGTACACCGTCAGCGCCGCCACCGCCGCGAGCACAGCCAGCCGCCCTGGGAACCGGGGCAAAGTGCGGCGCCCACGGTGTCTGCCGTGAGCTGAGTTAACCATGGGGCAAGTGTGGCACCGGAGACTAACCGCATCCAAGGATTCTTCGACCCCCAAAACTGGGGTCGGTTCAAGGCATCCCAAGCTTTTTACAAGTTGCCCGGCCGAACATGATCCGAGGGGGAGTGCAAGCAAGTTGCCAGTACCGCAGCAGCAGGCGCTTCGATTTTCCCGTATCCATTCGGGGAGGCTGCTCGGCCGGGCATAGGCATACGACTCCGATGAGTGGTGAGGCTAGTGACCATCCCCATACAAGTTTCAACTGTTCGTGCACCACATGCGGTGCCGGTACCCCTGGCCTCCATCAGCGTGGTGATTCCCACCCTGAATGAAGCCATGAACCTCCCGTGGGTCCTTCGCCGCATGCCCTCGTATGTGGACGAGGTGGTGATCGTCGACGGCCGTTCCCTGGACAGCACTGTCGACGTGGCCCGCGCCCTGCGCCTGGACGTCGTGGTGGTCTCGGAACCCCAGGCGGGCAAGGGATTCGCCGTCCGGGCCGGGCTGGCCGCGGCATCCGGGGACATCATCGTCATGCTTGATGCCGACGGGAGCATGGATCCGCAGGAAATCGGCTGGTTCATCTCGCCGCTCCAGCATGAATTCGACTTCGTCAAGGGCTCCCGGTACGTCACGGGCGGGGGCTCCGAGGACATCACCCTGCTCCGCAGCGCCGGTAACCGCACCCTGACCCGCCTGGCCAACCTTGTCCTGCACAGCAACTATTCGGATCTTTGCTACGGCTACATCGCCATGCGGCGGGAGTGCCTCCAGATCCTCGAGCTGGAGTCTGAAGGGTTCGAGATTGAAACCGAGCTGATCGTCCGTGCCTCCAGGGCGGGCCTGCGGATCGCCGAGGTGCCCAGCAACGAACTGACCCGGATCTCCGGCAACTCCAACCTTCATACCTTCCGCGACGGGTGGCGGGTACTGCGGACCCTGGCCCGTGAATGCGTGGGCTGGGAAGCACCCACGGCCGGCGCCCGGCCAGAGTCGCTTAGGCGCGTGAAATACAGGTACCCCAGCATGACCCTCCCCCACATTCCGACGGATCCGGCCACCGTCCTTGGCCTGATAGCGGGTGAATAACGTGAACCACACTGAAGGGCTCCCTACTGCTTCGGTGGTGATCTGCTCCTACACGGAAGACCGGTGGGACAGGCTGATGGCCGCCGTCGAATCCGTCCGCGCCCAAACCGTGCGGCCGCAGCAGACGATCGTGGTGGTCGACTACAACGTGGATCTCTACAAAAGGCTCATCTTTACGGTGGACGATGTCGTGCTCCTGGAGAACACCGGTCCCAAAGGCCTCTCGGGAGCCCGGAACACGGGGGCCGCGGCGGCGACTGCCGGCGTCGTTGCCTTCCTCGATGACGACGCAGTGGCGGCCCCGGACTGGCTGGAGCGGCTGACGGCCCTCTACGACGACCCCGACGTACTGGCCGTGGGCGGACGCGTCGTGCCGGAATGGGAAACAAGCCGGCCAGCCTATTTCGGCGAGGAGCTCGACTGGATCATCGGCTGCACGCACCGCGGCATGCCCAAGGTGGCGGCCGAGGTGCGCAACGTCATCGGCGCCAACATGTCCTTCCGCTCCCAGGTCCTCCAGGTGGTGGGAGGTTTCAACACTTCCCTAGGCCGCCAGAACTCGCTGCCACTGGGCTGCGAGGAGACGGAAATCTGCATCAGGGCGGCCATCGGTTCGCCCGGTGGCCGGGTGGTGTACGAACCGGCGGCACTGGTGAACCATTTCGTTCCCGCCGAGCGGGGCACGCTGAGCTACATGCTGCGGCGCGCCTGGTCTGAGGGGATATCCAAAGCCCTGGTCAGCAAGATCGTCGGCCACAAGCGCGCCCTGGGGCCCGAGCGCCGGTACGTCCGCAGCGTGCTGCCGCGCGCCGTGGCGGCGGGGATAGCGGGCAGGATCCGGGGAACGGACCCTGCCGGCCTGCGACGCGCAATGGCCACGGTCGCCGTGCTTGCCGTAACTACCTGCGGGTACATCCGGGGACGCCGCCTCCCCCTTGATCCGGCGGACGCGGGTCTCGCGCCGCACGAGCCACACGCCAGCTGGAGGGAAGTCAAATGATCCGGATGCATCCGCAGTACACCCCTGTCCGTAACGCCGATACCGCTGGAGGGTACGGGGCATGAGCCAGTCCGAAAAAGACGTTCTGCGGGATTCGCTCCCGTCCACCGGCACCAGCTTCGATATCCACGGCCTCGTGGGCATCGATGTTGCCCCCGATACCCCCGGCGAAGCGCAGCTGCGGGACATGCTCGCTCCGTTCCTGGGACCGTCGCGGGCACCGCTCCGGCTGAACGTCAGCGCGGAAACAGAGGAGGTGGCGGAACAGTCGCACGCCGAGGACGCCTACCGGTTCACGCCGGACTCGCTCTACATCCCCGCGGACCGCGTCCAGGTCCAGGAAACACGCGACGGGTACTCGGTCCAGGGCCGTGGCGAGCTGCTGACCGCCGTCATCCCCCTGCTGGACTGGCTCTGCATCAGGCAGAACGCCGCCATGATCCACGCGGCGGTGGTCGACTTCCGCGGCTCGGGAGTCCTCCTTCCCGCCTGGGGCGGCGTGGGCAAAACCAGCACCGTCGCGAAGCTCGTAGCCATGCCCGGCGTGCGGTTCATGGCCGATGACTGGGCCTTCCTGGATGCCGGCGGCATGCTCATGGGCTACGCGAAGCCGATGTTCCTCAAGCCGCACCACCGCAGGATCTACCCCGAGGTGTTCAGCGGTGCCCGCAAGCCCCTCGCCCCGGGCTGGCTTACGAACACGGTGGCCCACCTCGCCACCGCCGTCCATCCGGTGATCGTCCGCTACCCGAAGACCGCCGCCTTCACGCGCCGCTGGTCCCCCGAGCACCGGATGGTTCATCCGGAGCTGGTCTTCGGGCAGGAGGGCATCTCGTCGGCGGCGCTCACCCGGCTGGCCATCTTCCTCGAACGCTATGACGGGTCCGAAGCCCGGCTGGAGACGCGAACCCGCGAATGGATGACTTCCCGCATCGTCGGGAACTTCCATTCGGAGCTACCGGTGGTGTCACGGCGGCTGATCGAGGCGCTGGGTGCGACCGGCCTCGTTCCGCTGGAGGAGTTCTTCAGCCAGAAGGCGGCAGTGGTGCGCCGGGCCTTGGACGACGTGCCCTGCTCCCTGCTCCGGATTCCCGCCTCGTGGTCCGCAGACCGGACGTCCGACTACGTTGCCGGCCTGATCAGCTCCAAGCTGGAGGAGTGACGTGAGGGCCCACGTGAGCGACCTCGAGGTGTCCGTGGTGGTTCCTGCGCGGAATGCAGCCCGTTGGCTGGGCGAATGCCTGGAATCCATCCGAGCCGAAAAACCGCGGGAGATCATCGTGGTGGACGGCTGCTCCACGGACAACACGGTCGAGATCGCACGGTCCATGGGCGCCCGCGTCATCTCGGACGAAGGCCGCGGGCTGCCGGCAGCGCGGATGCTCGGCGTCAAGAACGCCCGCTCCGACCTCGTTGCCCTGATCGATGCCGACGTCGTCCTGCCGCCGGGCGCCCTGGGCGGGCTCCTGGATGAATTTAAGGCCTGCGGCTACGACGGTCTGCAGTTCGGCCTGGTCAGCGAAGCGGACGGCCCCGGGTACTGGGGCGCGGCCCTGGCCTGGCACCACATCAACAGCCGGGTCCGTTCCTGGTTCGGCGTGTGCGCCACCCTCATGTGCCGAAATGTCCTGCTGTCCGTGGCGTTCGATGACACCTTCCGCTCGGGTGAGGACATCGAGCTCAGGATCAGGCTCGAAGAGGCCGGCTACCGGCTTGGCGTTTCCAGCACCACCGCGGTGCGGCACCGGTTCATGGACTCGTTCGACGCCGCCCGGGACCAGTGGCTCCAGGACGGCGCCGGGCTGGCCCGCACCGTCCGCAAGCACCCCGGCCGCGCCGGATGGCTGGTGCTGCTGCCGCTGCTGGCGACCATCCGCGGCGTCGGCTTGTCGCTGCTGCATGCGCCCCGGTTCCTGGCGTACTGGGCCTGCTTCCTCGTATACAACTACAGGTCGATGTTCGGCGAGCTTATGCGGCCGTCCGGCGCCGGACTGTCCGTGGGCGGGAACGCGGCCTGGCTGACCGCCGCCCGGGTGGCCCCGATGGCCACCGGTTTCCTATTCTGGGCGCTGGCGGCGATCATGCTGCCGCCAGCGCAGCTCGGCATGGGTTCCGCCGTGGTGGCCGCAGCGCTCCTGACCGTGCAGCTGGGGATGTTGGGAGTGGGGCCGGCCACTCTGACCCTGCTCCCCGAACAGTCCGACGGCGGCCGCCGGCTGGTTGCCAGCAGCCTCCTCACCGTCGGGGTTTCCACCGTGATTTTGTCCGGTGCCGTGGCAGGGGTGACCTACGCGCTGGGGTCCGGTGTGGGCCTGGCCTGGAACGATCCCGTCCTGACCGGGTTGTTCGCCGCTACGGCCGTGTTTGCCGCGGCCGCGTACCAGCTGGACCATGTGGGCGTGGCACAGGAACGCTCCGACCGCACCCTGGTTAGGAGCCTTGCCCAGAGCGTGGTGCAGCTGGCTGTGCTGGCCCTTGCCCTCGCCGGCGGAATCCGGGAAGTGGCAGTGGTGGTCGGGGCGGTGGCCGCCGGAGCCCTGGCCAGTGTGGTCCTCGGGCTCCGCCAGCTCCAGCGCGCCAAGGTGTCACCCGACTGGAAGCACGGGTTCCGCGTCGGACCGGCCCTGCGGCTGCTGAAGCCCGGCCTGCCGAACCATGCGCTGATGCTCGCCGACCGCGCCCCCGGCTACCTCCTGCCGTTGATCGTGGCCGCCGTCCTCGGCCCGGCCGCCACGGCATCCTGGTACATGGTGTGGATGATGGCGTCAGCGATCTTCTTTGTGCCCCAGTCCGCCGGGTTCTCGCTGCAGACCGCACTGGCCGGCGACAGGTCACGTCCCGGGCTGGTCTCGTCGGCGCTCAAGGCCAGCCTCGGCTTCACGCTGGCCGCCGCTGTGATGTTGCTGGCCGCCGGCCCCTTCCTTCTTCGCTTCCTTGGCCCGGAATATGCCGCCGCCGCCATCCTGCTTCCCGTCCTGGTGCCGGCCCTGCTGCTGGGCTGCGTCACCCAGGTCTACTTCGGCCTGTGCCGTGCCCGGGGCCGGCTCGCCGAAGCTACGTCGGTGGCGGTGTCCGCAGCCGTCCTCATCGTGGTCCCGGCCGCCTTCGCCGCCCAACAGTTCGGCCTCACCGGCGTCTCGGCCCTCTGGTCCGCCGCTCAGGCCGCCGCAGCCCTGGTGGCCGTCTGGCGCCTCAGGATGCTGACCACCGCAATGCCCGCCGCTGGACCGGTCCAGGTTGCATCAGCGGTCCTTAACCAGCCGACCGAATTCGAGAAGCCATGACACCTGAACCCACCTCCACCGCACCGGCAGCGCCACCGGCCCCTCCGACGCCGGCGCCGCCCTCGCATGCCCCGCACCGGCACGCCGAGCCAAAGCGCGGCGAAACGCAGCACGGCAGCGGCCACCACGACGCTAAGCACGGTGACACTAAACACGGTGACACCAAGCACGGCGGGCACGCCGAAATCAAGCACAGCGGTGCCAGGCGCGGCGGGGCTGAACCGCCCGCCGTCGTCCGTCATGGCCCCACGCCGCCGTGGAAACTGGTGGCACTGGCTGCTTTGGCAGCCGCTGCCCTGGCCCTCGGAATCTGGAGCCTGCTGAGTGTGGATACGGCGCGGATTGGCGGGACGGGGCTCGTGGAGGCGGTGCCGCCGGCCTTCTTCGTAGCCATCTTCCTCAGCCTGACCGGGTTCGTGGCAACGCTTAACCTGCGCCGACACACCCCGGTGCTGCTGGCCACCCAGGTGCTTGTCCTCGTGGTGATCCTGCACGCCGCCGACCCCATCGTCCACGGCCTGCCCCGGCTGACGGCCAGTTACCGGCACCTTGGCGTCGCCGACTACATTGCCAGCTCCGGGCAGCTGGACACGAGCCTCGACGCCTACTTCAACTGGCCCGGATTCTTTTCTCTTCTGGGGCTGCTGTCCGGTGCCACCGGCGTCGGGGACCTGATGGGGATCGCCACGTGGGCACCCCTTGGAATGAACCTGCTGCTGCTGGCGCCGCTCCTGGCCCTGGCCAGGCGGCTTACCTCCCACCCCCGGCAGGCATGGGCCGGCGTGTGGCTCTTCTACCTGGCCAGCTGGGTGGGGCAGGACTACCTCGCGCCGCAGGCCTACGCCTTCCTGCTCCTGGTCACACTGGTCGCATGCCTCCTGAGCGCCTTCAGCGGCTGGGCCTGGCCGACCGGCAGCAACCGCTTCACGCGGTTCCTGGCCCATCATGTGACCCGGCTTGATCCGACTGTCCCACACCAGGGCATGTCCAGCCCGCCGCCGGCGGACACCGCAATCCTGCTGGTCATCAGCGCCGGCCTCCTCGTGGCCATGACGGCCTCGCACCAGCTCACACCCTTCGCGGCCATCCCGATCCTCGCCGTGTTCCTCCTGAGCGGCCGGCTCCGGATGCCGTCCCTGCCGATTCTTGCAGCGGTGCTGTCGTCCGGGTGGCTCGTGTTTGTGGCGAGCGACTTCTTTGACGGCCACCTGGCCCAGCTGTTCGGATCGTTCGGCGACGTCGAGGGCCACACCCTGGGGGTCGTGACGCAGAGGGTTGGCGGCAGCGACCCCCACGTGCTGGTGGTTTACACCCGGCTGGCCGAAGTGGCCCTGGTTTGGCTACTGGCCGCACTCGGGGCCTTCATGGCGCACCGGCGCCGCACAGCCTGGCTCACCGCGGCGCTCGGGGCACTTGCTCCACTCACCCTCATTCCCGGCCAGCCTTACGGCGGCGAACTGCTGCTCCGCCTGTACCTGTTCAGCCTGCCGTTCGCCGCCTGCCTCGCCGTACTGACGCTCCTGCCGGACCGTCCCGGCGGTCCCGGCTGGCGCCGGGCGTTTGCGCTGCTGGTGATGGGAGCCGTCCTTGCATCCACCACCGTGGTCAGCCGGTACGGCAACGACAGCATGGAAAAGTTCACGCCGGACGAAATCTCACTGGTCAACCAGCTCTACGCGACGGCGCCGGCGGGATCGGTCCTCATTGAGGTGGTGCACGACACTCCGTGGAAGTTCCAGAAGTACGCTGACTACGACTACCGCGCCCTGCTTCTGGCCGAGCCGAGGCCTGGCGCGGGACCGCTGTCCTGCGATCCGGCCAACAGGATCGCCGAGCAGTCAGGTGCCTACCTGATCGTCACCACCAGCCAGAAGCGGGCCGCGGACCTGCTCGAAACAACACCCCCCGGGGACATTGACCGCTTCATCGCCACCTGCGGCAGTTCGCCGGGCTGGTCGAAGCTGTTTGAGAACACCGGTGGCGTGGTCTTCCACATTCAAGGAGCAGGCAATGGCAATTGATCGTAAACACATCGCTTGGGTGGTGGCCGCCGTCGCCGTCGCCGCTGTGCCGCTGTCGTTTTTCGGTCCGGAGGGACTGCGGATGGTGGTCATCGGCCTCCTGATGCTCGCCGGACCGGGAACGGCGCTGGTGCTCTACATTCGGCTCGGCTCCGCCGGCACCGACGCCGACGGTGCCGACGGTGCTGGCGCCCACCGCTCGGCCGTGCAGAGCACCCTTCCGCTGGCCATCTCAATCGCCGTGGCATCAAGCCTGGCCCTGTCCACGATCGTGGCCACGGCCATGGTCTTTGCCCGGATGTGGTCCCCGCCGGTGGCAGTGCTGATGCTGTCGCTCATCACCCTCCTCCTGCTGGCCCTCGGAGCCAAGAGGTTCCCGGTCTCTGCGGCGGGTGCATCATGATCATCTTTTTGGCTGGTCTTGCCACCGTCGTGGCGGTGGTCACGTGTGATGCCTTGCGCATTGTTCGGCCGGATGCCCCCCTGCCGAAAGCCGCGGTGTACGCCGCAGCGGCTCTCCTTTCCCTAATCTGCGTTTCGCTTCTGACCAGGCTGATCCAACTGCTTTGACGGCGTTTCGCTCCTGGCCGGCCTGCCCGGCTGCTGGACCGGGACCGGCACGCGGTGCCGGTGCACCCCCGAACCGAACATGATAGTGAGGACTACCAAATGAGCAAGCTGAAAAAACTAGGTACTCTGGGCACCATCGGCGTCCTGGTGACGGGCGGGCTGATCCTCGGCTCGTCACCTGCCAATGCGGTGACCTGCACCAATTCCAAGACGCTGCCAACAAACTCCCTGACCGGCACCACGGTAACGGCCACGAGCTTCGAGGCAGCTTCCTTCTCCCCGTTCGTCGCCACCACGGCGGGCACCGGAACGGCAACCGTCAGCACGTCGCAGCGTGTGTCCGGTACCTGTTCCGCGAAGCTGCACGTGACCTCGGACTCCGGTTCGCTGGCCAAGCTGTCCCTCTCCCTGGGCTCCGCCGTTAAGAAGGCCAACGCCGACGGCTGGTTCAATATCACCAGGGCGGGACTCACGGGCAACGACGTCCCCTACCTGCGGTTCTTCACGAACGGCACGCGGATCGCGGACATCTACCGGTACAACAGCAACGGCCAGCTGTGGCTGCGCATCACGGCGCCCAACGGCACGTTCTCCTACACCAAGCTGAAGTCCTCCACCATCCCGCTGAGCACCTGGCACCGGGCCCAGATGGAGGTCACGGCCAACGGCAGCGCCTCCACCGTCAAGGTGTGGTTTGACGGAGCACTGGAGTTCTCCAGCAGCGCCGTGAACCTCGGCGTCTCAAGCCTCACGCACGTGCAGCTTGGAGCGGAGCACTCCCGCCAGATGGGCGACGAATACATCGACAACGTCATCGTCAAGAAGACGTCCTAGCTGCAGCGGGCACGTTTACGGCACGGCAGGCGGTGGCCGGTAGTACGCCTGCCGTGCCGTTCTGTGCTCTGCGGAGCGGGCGCGTGCTGCGCGGGCGCGGACTAGACTCTCCCCCATGGCCGTCTACCTCGATCCGCCGCTCTGGCCTGCCCACGAAACACTGTTTTCGCACCTGATTTCGGACACTTCCCTGGCGGAACTGCACGCCTTCGCCGCCGCCGCGGGCATCCCGGAGCGGGCATTCGACGGCGACCACTACGACGTTCCGCAGCGCCGCTATGACGATCTGGTGGCCGCCGGTGCCATCCCGGTGGAGGCCCGGGTCCTGGTCCGTAAACTCATCGCCAGCGGGCTCAGGATCCCGGCCCGCAGCCGAACCAAGTCCCTCAAGACTCCGCTGCTCAACCGTTGGAACATGGTGATGCCAGGCCATGACGCCCTGTTCCTGGACCTGCTGGACCGCTGGAGCGAGAGCCACCGCAGGTACCACGGCTGCACCCACCTGCTCGCCGTGCTCGAAGCCCTGGACCTGCTCACCGCACCCGCCCGGCCGCCGCGCACCGTGCTGCTGGCGGCCTGGTTCCACGACGCCGTCTACCGGGGAGTCGCCGGCGAGGACGAGGAGGAATCCGCCCGGCTCGCCGAGCTCAGGCTTGGCCAGGCCGGCCTCCCGCAGGCCGACGTGGACGAAGTGGCGCGGCTGGTCCGGCTCACCTCGGATCACCGGCCGGAGGCAGGGGACGACGACGGCGCACTCCTCTGCGACGCCGACCTGTCAGTTCTGGGCGGAGAACCGGAGCCGTACGCCCGGTATGTGGCTGCGGTTCGGGAAGATTATGCGCACATCGGCGACGCCGATTTCGCGGCCGGAAGGGCCGCCGTCGTCCGCCAGCTGCTGGCCCTGGACCCGCTCTTCCATACGGAGCGGGCCCGAAGCCTGTGGCTGGACGCCGCCCGGCGGAACCTGCAGGGCGAACTGGGTCAGCGGTAGGCGGTGATGAACGGCCTGTCCGTGGGCACGATCTGCTTGCCCAGCGGCATCAGCGAAACCGGGATCAGCTTCAGGTTGGCGATGGCCAGCGGGATGCCGATGATGGTCAGCGCCATGGCGACGGCCGTGACGACGTGCCCAATCGCGATCCAGATGCCGGCCACCAGCAGCCAGATCACGTTGCCGAGCAGCGAAAACACACCGTTGCCGCCCGGCTTATCCACCACCATCCGCCCGAAGGGCCACAGGGTGTAGGACGCAATCCGGAAGGAGGCGATACCCCACGGGATGGTCACGATGAGCAGGCAGCAGATAACGCCGGCGGCGAAGTAACCAAGCGCCAGCCAGAAACCGCCGAAAACCAGCCAGATGATGTTCAGGAGTGTCTTCATCCGTCCATTCTGCCGGTCGGGGAGCCTGAAGTGCCTCGGGATCTGCCCTGATTTAACCCTTAACCTTCAGCGGGCGGACCTTCGGCTCTGGCAACATCAGCCCCTTGGCTCAGGCGCGGGACCCCGGCAGCCGCGACCAGCAGCGCCAGGAGCCCAAGGCCCAGCGGGAGCGAAGCGGCGGTGGCCACGGCACCCACCAGGAGCGGGCCGCCGGCGTCACCGAGTTCGCGTCCCAGCTCGGCCGACCCCATGGTCCGTCCCATCCTGTCCTTCGGCGTGCTGTCCGCCAGATGCGCAAAGCCCAGCGGCGTGGCCGCGCCGACGCCGGCGCCAATGACCGCCGCGGCGATAAAGATGGTGGCCGGCCCCGGGGCGACGGCCACGAGGGCGACCCCCGCGGCGGTGAGCAGCAGGCCCGTGCGCATCCCGCCGGCGTCGCCGATGCGGTGCATGTCGCGCATCGCTCCGATCCGCGGCTGGACCAGCAGGGAGGCGACGGCCAGCACGCTGACGGCGGCGGTGCCTGCCGCCGGGTCCAGGCCGTGTTGCACGGCCAGGGCCGGAAGGAACCCGATGGCCGCCCCCATGGCCGCCATCGATGCTGCCAGCACCAGGGTGGGCACCAGGAACCGGCGCTCGGCAACCTGCCGGGCCAGGTCCAGGACGGTGTACCGCTGGCGCGGCAGCGGCGGCAGGTGCGGCACGGCCAAAAGGACCCAGACGGCGGTGGCCGCGGCAAGTACTGAAAGAGCACCGAACAGCAGCGCAAAACCACCGGCGGCTATCAGTGCGGCACCGAGCAGAGGGCCGATCACATACCCGAGGCTCTTCCAGGATCCGTACCTGCCGAAGAAGGTTCCGGCATTCTTCCCTGCCGACAGCCGGGCCACCATCGCCGACGACGCCGGGGAGAACGCCGAGGCGGCGGCGCCCTGGCCCAGCCGGGCCAGGCCAAGCAGCAGCGGATCGGCCGCCCACAGCCCGATCAGGGACAGGACGGCAAAGCCGATGAGCCCGCCGACGATGACCGGTTTGGCGCCGATCCGGTCGCTCAACGCGCCAAAGACGGGCTTGAGGAACACCTCGGAAATGTCGTAGACAGCCAGCAGGATGCCCAGGTTCAGCAGGGTGAGGCCGATGTTGCCGCTCTGGGCGCCCATGCCGGCGGCGATGCTGTGCGCGCCGAACGCGGTCACGAATCCGGCAGCGTAGAGGGGCGCCGCGGGTGTCCGGGCGCGCATCGCCTGAGTCACGGGACTGTGCATGTTGGGGTCATGGGGCTGTGCAGTTGGGTCACGGGCAGCTTGGCGGTCAGCCTTTGGCTGCCGTCACGAACGCCCTGATCTTTGCCAGGTCCTTCACTCCCCTGCTTTGTTCGACGCCGGAGGAGACATCCACACCCCACGCCCCCGCGTCGCGCGCGGCCTGGGACACGTTGGCGGGATCAAGGCCGCCGGCCAGGAGCCACTGCCGTCCCTCCAGGCCCTTGGCGCGAACGGAGCCGTAGTCCCAGGCCTCGCCGGAACCGGGCACCGCGGCGTCGATGAGCAGCAGTTCCTCGCCCCAGTCGGCAAACGCGTCCGATGCGGCGCCCATGGTGACGGCGCGGATGACTTTCATGCCGGCGTCGTGCGCTGTTTTTACGTCGTCCGGGGTGCGCTCACCGTGGAGCTGGATCCAGCTCAGCCCGGCGGCGCGGGCGATGGCCACGGCGTCCACGGCCGGTTCGGTACGGAAAACGCCGACGGCGGCCACACCGTCGGGCACGGCCTTCACGAGCTGCGTGACCTGCGCTGGTGACACCACCCGGGGGCTGGCTGTCAGGACAAAGCCGACCGCGTCCGCTCCGGCCTCCACGGCTTCCCGGACTGATTCGGGCGTGCTCAGGCCGCAGACTTTGACGAACATTTACCGGCTCCTTGTAGTTGTACGCGTCGCCCACGACCCGCAGCGATCCGTCGCCGACTTTACGCGGGGAAGGAGGGCGCGGGCAACGCCCGGATAGGCTGGGCTGATGCAGATCATCCGCTTCGCCGACCTCAAACCCCAGCCCTGGCGCAACGGCGGCGGGGTCACCCGCGAACTGGCCAGCCATCGCGGCCCGGCTTCATCTGCAGACGGGGCATGGGACTGGCGGGTCAGCATCGCCGACGTCACCGGTGCCGGGGAGTACTCCGCTTTTCCGGGGATGGAACGGGTGCTGACGGTCGTCGAGGGCGAACTGCTGCTGCTGGCCGTGGACGGGACCGAGCACCCGCTCGAAAAGTACCGGCCCTTCCGCTTCCCCGGCGGCGCGGCTTCCTCCTCCGCCCTGCCCACCGGGGACGTCCGCAACCTCAACGTCATCACCCGCGACGGGGCCTTCAAGGCGTACACCTCGATCGTTGAGCTGTCCAAGAAGCGCGCCCATCCGGTGTTTGAGGGCCAGCTGGGCATCCTGCTGCAGGGACAGGCCGCGGTCAGCCCGGGGAATGCAGGCAGCCCCGGAGGCGCCGGGGCGGACGCTGAGTCCGCCAGCGGCGGGCAGGACGCACCTGTTTCACTCGGCCGCTACGACGCCGTGGTGGGTTCGGACAGCCACCCGCCGGAAATCCTGGGCCGCGGGTTCCTGGCCGTGGTGTCCATCGATCCGGTGACCGACTAAGCAGCTCTGGTCCCAGCGAGTGCCGGAACCTAGACTCGGTGCCATGACCAAGTCAAAATTCAGTGACCTCCTGCTGCTCCAGATCGGCAACGAATTCGCGGCCTCACAGCAGTACATTGCCGTGGCGGTCTGGTTCGCCAACCAGGACCTGCCACAGTTGGCCAAGTACTTCTACCGGCAGTCGGTGGAGGAACGCAACCACGCCATGATGATGGTCCAGTACATGGTGGACCGCGGCGTTTCGGTTCCCATTCCTGGTGTTCCCTCTGTCCGAAACGACTTCGCCTCGGTCACGGACCCGCTGGCACTCGCGCTCAAGCAGGAGAAGGAAGTCACCCGCAGCATCGAAAGCCTGTTCCGCGCGGCCAGGGCCGAGGACGACGCGCTCGGCGAACAGTTTATGCTCTGGTTCCTCAAG
The DNA here is from genome assembly GCF_030817195.1 of Arthrobacter globiformis. Taxonomy (NCBI): domain Bacteria; kingdom Bacillati; phylum Actinomycetota; class Actinomycetes; order Micrococcales; family Micrococcaceae; genus Arthrobacter; species Arthrobacter globiformis. The sequence continues at coordinate 5,042,498 of NZ_JAUSYZ010000001.1, forward strand.
GAGCAGGTGGAGGAGGTCGCCTCGATGACCACCCTCCTGAACATCGCCGAGCGGGCGGAGAACAGCTTCGACATCGAGAACTTCGTTGCCCGGGAAACCATCGGCAACGGCGGCCGCGATTCCGGCGCACCGGAAGCGGCCGGCGGCTCCCTCTGACCTGGCTGCCCTTTAACCCGGGCGCCCGCTGGTGGTGAGATTTGCCACCAACGGTGGCCGCCGCCGTCGGGCGTTGCTATGGTAATTGCCAAGGTCCCTTTCCCGGACCTCCGGACGACGGTTCAGTACCCGGTGCGCGACAAGACTGGCCAAAGGATCTGTCATGTCGTGGTTCATCCTCATTCTTTCCGGCGCCCTCGAGGCGGTATGGGCGGCAGCGCTGCACCGGGCGTCCCAGTCTTCGGGCCGGCGCCGTGCCGCAGCCGGGGCCATCTTCCTCGTCGCGGTGCTGGCCAGCACCGCAGGCCTCGGCATCGCGATGCAGTCCATTCCCACCGGTACCGCCTACGCGGTGTGGGTCGGCGTGGGCGTCGTGCTGACGTCCGCCTACGCGATCGTGGCCAGAGTTGAACGGCCGACGGCGGCGCGGCTCCTGCTGCTCGCCGGTATCGCCGCATGCGTGGTTGGCCTGAAGGCGGTGGCCTGATGCTCGCGAAGCCTGCCACTGCCTGGATCATCCTGCTCGCCTCCGCCGTCCTGGAAGCCGTCTGGGCCACGGCCCTGGGCCTGTCCGACGGCCTGACCCGGCCACTGCCTACCGTTGTTTTCGTGGTGACGGCCGCACTCAGCATGCAGGGCCTGGGCATGGCGGTGAAGCACATCCCGCTCGGCACCGCCTACGCCGTCTGGGTGGGGATTGGCGCGGCACTGACGGTCGGCTGGGCCATGGCCACCGGCGTCGAGCCCTTCAGCCTCCTCAAGGTGCTGTTCATCGCGGGGATTGTGGGATGCGCGGCCGGGCTGAAGATGCTGCCGGCGGCCCCTGCCCGTCGGCGCGGGGCTGATCCGGCTCCCTAGACTGTCTCATCCCTAGACTGGGCTCATGGACACGCTCATTCACTCACTTCGGGACATCACCATCCGCCGGATCTCGGTCAGCGAGATGGACAACAACGTGTATCTGCTGACGGCCAAAGAGTCCGGTGCGCAGCTGCTGATTGACGCCGCGGACGACCTGCCGGCGATCCAGGGCCTGCTGGCGGACGCCACGGCGGACACGTCCGGCGAGCCGAAGCTGGCACTCATCGCCACCACGCACCAGCACTGGGACCACGTGCGCGCCCTGCCGGGCCTCGTCGAAGCCACCGGAGCCAAGACCGCTGCCGGCACCGACGACGCCCCGGAGCTGCCCGTGACGGTGGACGTGCTGCTGGATCACGGCGACGTGGGGAACTTCGACGGTTTCGACGTCACGGCCGTCCACTTGCGCGGCCACACCCCCGGTTCGGTGGCGCTGGTCTACCGGGACCCGGGGGGACCTGCCCACATCTTCTCCGGTGACTCGCTGTTCCCCGGCGGTGTGGGCAACACCCAGAAGGACCCTGAACGGTTCAACCAGCTGCTGAAGGACGTCACCGATCGGATCTTCGACGTCTACCCGGACGACACTGTGGTGCATCCGGGCCACGGCAAGCCCACGACGCTCGGCGCAGAGCGCCCGCATCTTGAGGAGTGGCGCGCCCGCGGCTGGTAGTCCCCACCGGCCCCGCTGCGATTCGTGCTTTGCGCTACGCAAAATGCCGCACGCTACGGGAATTCCCGTAGCGCACGGCATTTTGCGTGTCGCCAGCTACCTAGCGGCCGCGGCGCTCGTTGGATGCGGGGGCCGACGCGCGGCGCGGGGCCTTCCGGGCCGGACGGCCGTCACCGGAGCGGCCGCTGCCGCCCGCGGAGGAAGCGCCTGCGTAGGATCCGCCGGACGTGCCGCCGGTGGTGGAGGACCAGACCGCTGCGTTGCCGCCGGTCTTGCCGGCTGCTGCCCGCTGGCCCGTGGCCGGACGCCCGTTCCGCTGGCCGCCGGTGCTCGGGCGGCCGGTGCCGCCACGGGGAGCTTCGCTGCGGGTGAAGCGGGAATCGCCCCGGCCCTCTGCCGCACGCCCATCCGAACCGCGGCCAGCCGACGAGCGGCCACCAGCTGCCGGGACGTCGTTGCGGTGCGTGCTGGCGGCAGTGCCGCGGCCACGGGCGTTGCGGCGGGCTGCCGCAGCCGCAGTGGCGCGGTCCTCGTTCTGCTCAGCGACGCGCTCTACAGCATCGCGGGCAGCTGCGCGGCCACCGTAGGCCGCCGCCCGGCGTTCAGCGCGGGGCAGATCCGTGCGGGGAGCCTCGGCGGAAACCCGCCCGCGGCCGCCGCGCCCGCCCCGGCCGCCGGCCGTGGGTGATGCCTGGCGGCGTGCACGCTTGCGCTCGGCGTTGGCGCCGGTAGAGGTGCCGCCGCCCTGGTTGGCCTTGGCGGCGAGCAGCGCGGCGCGGGTCCGGGGGTCCACCTTGTCGGCAATCGCGCCCACCAGATCGGCAACGATGGGCGAGCTGGCGGTGACCCGATCGAAGCTGACGTCGACGCCCGCAGCCTTCATGAGCTTCCTGACGTCCGTCTGCTGCTCGGGCAGGGTCAGCGTGACCACGGTGCCGTCGGAGCCGGCACGGGCGGTGCGGCCGGAGCGGTGCAGGTAAGCCTTGTGCTCGGTGGGCGGGTCGACGTGGATGACCAGTTCGACGTCGTCGACGTGCACACCGCGGGCGGCGACGTCGGTGGCCACCAGGACGCGGACCTCACCGGAGGAGAACTCGGCGAGGTTGCGGTCACGGGCGTTCTGCGACAGGTTGCCGTGCAGGTCGACGGCGGGAATCCCGGCATCGGTCAGGGTCTTGGCCAGCTTGCGGGCGTGGTGCTTGGTCCGCATGAACAGCACGCGGCGGCCGGCGCCGGAGGCCAGTTCAACGATCAGCTGCTTCTTGACGGTCTGGTCGTTAACTACCAGCACGTGGTGCTCCATGGTGGTCACCGCGGCCTGCGGATCGTCCACGGAGTGGGTCAGCGGGTTGGACAGGTAGCGCTGGACGATCTTGTCCACGCCGTTGTCCAGGGTGGCGGAGAACAGGAGGCGCTGGCCCTGGCTGGGGGTCATGTCCATGAGCTTCTTGACCACGGGCAGGAAGCCGAGGTCGGCCATGTGGTCGGCTTCGTCCAGCACCGTCACCTCGACGGCCTCGAGGGTCAGGATGCGCTGGCGGATCAGGTCCTCCAGCCGGCCCGGGCAGGCGATGACAATGTCGACGCCGGCGCGCAGCGCCTTCTCCTGGCGCGCCTGGGAGATGCCGCCGTAGATCACCGTGGTGTTCAGTCCCATGGCCTTGGCCAGCGGCTCGATCGTGGCGTTGATCTGGGTGGCCAGTTCACGGGTGGGTGCAAGGACCAGGCCCATGGGGCGGCCGGGCTTGCGGAAGTACGGAGCCTCGCGCTCGGCCAGGCGGGCCACCAGCGGGATGGCGAAGGCGATGGTCTTGCCGGAGCCGGTGCGGCCGCGGCCCAGGACGTCGCGGCCGGCAAGGGGTGTCGGGGAGGGTCTTCACCTGGATGGGGAACGGGGTTTCGATGCCCTGGGCGGTGAGGGTGTCGGAGAGTGCCTTGGGCGTGCCGAGGGCAGCAAAAGTAGTCATATGCGTTTATCAGGGTCTTTCAGGCGGTATCCAGCGGATATCGGCCCCCGACGCCGGTTGGCTCAGGGGGTCGCCGAAGAAAAGTCAGGTGGTCAACCGGGCTGCTGCCAGTGTTCAAACAGCGGCCGCCGGGACCAATAGCGTTCATCGACGCAGGATGTGCCTCTCACATGAAAAAAGCCCACCAGCGGCGGGCATCACTGCACATCAAGTCCCACCAGTCTACCATCAGCGCCCGTCAGGCCCGTTCCGGCACCTTTTCGGCCCGTTTCCCGGGCCCTTTTCGGGCCCTTAACGCCTTCGACCGGGGTCGCAGGTGGGGGCAGTTCAACCCTTCGCAGCACCGCCCCAGGATCGTGATGCAGCTCACCGACGACAGTGGACGACATTTGGGACTGGCATGCTGGACATATGTCGAAGACTATTGCGGCGTTTCGCACCACCTGCGAATTTCCTGCCGGCGGGCCAGATTCCCAGCTGGACTGCGGGAATGCGCTTTTCCGGCCCGGCGACTCCGCCCGGCGCGGGGGCATCCTGCCTGCCCGCCGTCAGGAGGCGTGGCCGGCAGGCGCGCACTTGGCGCGTTCCGCCGCTCATAGTCTTAACACCATCCAATTGTTAGTTCCGTCACATCCTGGGCGGACCGACGCGGCCGACACGGCGACCTCCCGCACGTGCCGGCACCTGTGACAAGGAAGAAGACTTGATGTCTGAACGCACCACCAGCATTTCCGTTCAACCCTCCACAGAACGTGCTGAACCCGGCCAGAGCAGGGAACCGCACCTCGCCCGCGGACTTGGCAACCGCCACATTCAGCTTTTGGCTATCGGCGGCGCCATCGGCACCGGCCTGTTCATGGGCTCCGGCAAGACCATCTCCCTTGCCGGCCCGTCCGTCATCTTCGTGTACATGATCATCGGCTTCATGCTGTTCTTCGTCATGCGGGCCATGGGCGAGATCCTGCTCTCCAACCTGAACTACAAGTCCTTCAGCGACTTCGCCGGCGACATCCTTGGCCCCTGGGCAGGCTTCTTCACCGGCTGGTCCTACTGGTTCTTCTGGGTGGTGACGGGCGTGGCCGACATCGTGGCCATCGCCGGCTACGTGGACAAGCTCGCTCCGGGCACGCCCCTGTGGATCCCGGCACTGATCACGCCCGTGGTACTCATCCTGCTGAACCTCCCCACGGTCAAAGCCTTCGGCGAAGCGGAATTCTGGTTCGCCATCATCAAGGTGGTGGCTATCCTCGCCCTGATCGCCACCGGCGTCGTCATGATCGCCACCAACTTCACCTCGCCGAGCGGCGCGGTGGCCAACCTGGCGAACATGTGGAACGACGGCGGCATGTTCCCGCACGGCATGTTCGGCTTCATCCTCGGTTTCCAGATCGCCATCTTCGCCTTCGCCGGCATCGAACTCGTGGGCACGGCGGCTGCCGAAACCAAGGACCCGGAAAAGAACCTCCCCCGGGCCATCAACTCGATCCCGATCCGCGTCCTGCTCTTCTACGTGGGCGCCCTGGTGGTCATCATGGCCGTCAACCCGTGGCGCAGCATCGATCCCGCCAGCAGCCCGTTCATCGGCATGTTCACCCTCGCCGGCCTGGGGGTCGCCGCCGTCGTAATCAACCTGGTGGTCCTGACCTCAGCCGCCTCCAGCGCCAACTCGGGCATCTACTCCACCTCGCGCATGGTCTATGGCCTCGCGCAGGACGGCAACGCCCCGAAGGCCTTCGGCAAGCTGAGCTCCCGCAAGGTTCCGCAGAACGCGCTCCTGTTCTCCTGCATCTTCCTGCTGGCAGGCCTGGTCCTGCTGTACGCGGGCGACTCCGTGATCGGCGCCTTCACCATCGTCACCTCCGTGGCATCGGTGCTGACCATGTTCGTCTGGTCGATGATCCTCATCAGCTACATCGTGTTCCGCCGCCGCCGGCCCGAACTGCACGAGGCCTCCGCCTTCAAGATGCCGGGTTCGGCCTTCATGCCCTACGTGGTCCTGGCCTTCTTCGTGTTCATGCTCGTGGCGCTGGCCCAGGCCGAGGACACCCGCCTCGCGCTGGTTGTCGCACCGGTGTGGTTCCTGCTGCTGGGCGCCGCCTGGTACTTCAACCGGCAGACGCCGCTGCAGCAGGCCCGGATCGAGGAATGGAAGGCCGACGGCACCAGCGTCCCCGCCGCCACCGGCGCCACCCCCTAATTCCGCACGAAAGAAGCCGCGCGGCGGGGCACCGAGGTGTCCGGCCGCGCGGCTTTTCTGTGCCCGGTTCTTTGCGCTGTTTCCTGTGCCAGCTCCAGGACCGATAGACGGTGAGGAAGGTGTCATGCGGAAATTACACAGGCCGCCGGGCGCTGTAACACGTGCGGCGAAGGATGGACTCATGCCGGGCTGACGGCAGCAGCCGCAGCATCCCTCCGCCGAAAGGATCCGAACCGTGATCTTGAAGAACATCTTCCTTCAGGGCATCTTCCCGTTCGACGGTGCGGGGCTTGAGAAAGCCGTGCCCATCCACAGCCAGCTCTCCCATTTCGTCCCGGACGGCGTGATCAACCAGACCCTTTATTTCCGTGGCGGCAACTCCTCCGCGGAGCTGATCACTGTGGTGCTGATGCGGGACGGCGTGCCCATGCGGTACTTCCCGATTGCCGCCAAGGGCGACGTGCACGTCCCGCTCCGCGTTGTGGAGGACATCGACGGCGGCTCGCTGATCGAGCTGAGGCTCCTGGCGGACACTGGGGTCAGCGGATCCGTAGTGATCGACATGGGCATGGTGGAGCACTGATGACCGCCCTCGCCAGCCGCTCCGGGCGGAGCACTCCGGGTGATACCCGGCGCCGGCTTGTGGTGATCGGCAACGGCATGGCCGGCGCCCGCGCCGTCGAGGAAATCCTGGCCCGCGGAGGCGCTGTCCAGCATAGGATCACCATGTTCGGCGACGAGCCCTACGGCAACTACAACCGGATCATGCTCAGCCACGTCCTGTCCGGCGAGGAGGACGCCGGCGGCATTTTTCTGAATTCACTGGACTGGTACCGGGAGAACGACATCACGCTGCACGCAGGGGTCCGGGTCGACAAGATCGACCGCTTCGCCAAGCTGGTGTTCTCCGACGACGGCCGGGCTACTCCGTACGACGTCCTCATCATCGCCACCGGAAGCCGCTCGTTCATGCCGCCGGTCGAGGGCCTGTACACACCGGGCGGACGGCTGCTGCCCGGGGTGTTTGCCTTCCGGACCATCGATGACACCCGCGGCATGGTGTCCTACGCCCAGCAGGACCACCGCCGCCGCGCCGTCGTGATCGGGGGCGGACTGCTGGGGCTGGAAGCCGCACGGGGGCTGCAAAGCCATGGCGTCGACGTCGACGTCGTCCATTCCGGCCGGCACCTGATGAACGCCCAGATGGGGCCCGACGGCGGAGCGGTCCTGCGCCGCAGCGTCGAGGCACTGGGCATCCGGGTCCATACGAGCAGCCGGACCACCGCCATCCTGGGCGGCGACAGGGTGCGCGGCGTCCAGCTGCGGGACGCGCCGGACATCGAATGCGACATGGTGGTGGTGGCCGCGGGAATCCGCCCCAACGTGGAGGTGGCGGTGACCAGCGGTCTGCCGGTGGAGCGGGCCATCCTGGTGGACGACCACATGCGCGTCCCGGATGAGGACGAGATCTACGCCGTCGGTGAATGCGTCCAGCACCGCGGCGAGGTGTATGGCCTGGTGGCGCCGCTGTGGGAGCAGGCCGCCGTGCTGGCCGACCACGTCACCGGGGCCAACCCGAAAGCAACCTACCTGGGCTCGCGCACCGCCACAAAACTCAAGGTGGCCGGCGTCGACGTCGCATCCATGGGGCTGCAAGCCCCGGAACGGGACACCGACGAGCACGTGGTGTTCTCCGAGCCCAGCCGGGGCGTGTTCAAGTCCATCGTGATCCGCGACAGCAAGATCGTGGGCGCAACGCTGCTCGGGGACAGCCGAAAGGTCGCCTACCTGACGCAGGCGTTCGACCGCGGGCTGCCGCTGCCCGAGGAACGGGTCTCGCTGCTGTTCGATCTCGGCGGCCCGGATGAGGAAGCGGGCGTGGCCGAGCTCGACGGCGACGCCCAGGTCTGCAACTGCAACGGCGTCAGCAAGCAGGCGATCGCGGACACCGTGAGGGGCGGCTGCACCACGCTGTCCGGCGTCATGGACGCCACCCGGGCCGGCAAGGGCTGTGGCTCCTGCAAGCTGCTGGTCCGGCAGGTGGTGGAGTGGGCCGCTGACGGCGCCGTCGAGGAGGACCCGGCGGCTGCCTACTATGTTCCCGGCGTGCCACTGGATAAGGCCGCGCTGATGGCGGCGATCCGGGAGCAGGGGCTGCGGTCGGTGTCTGCCGTGTTCGCGGCGCTGGCTCCGGGCGGCGCCGAGGACTCGAAGTCGAAGATGGGCCTGGCGTCCCTGCTGAAGATGATGTGGGCCGGTGAGTACATCGACGAACGCGATGCGCGGTTCGTCAACGACCGCGTCCACGCCAACATCCAGCGCGACGGCACCTTCTCGGTGGTGCCGCAGATGAAGGGCGGGGTGACCTCCCCGGAGCAGCTCCGCCGGATCGCCGACGTCGCGGACAAGTACAACATCCCCATGGTGAAGCTGACCGGCGGTCAGCGGATCGATCTGCTGGGTGTTCCCAAGGAGGACCTGCCGAAGGTCTGGGCGGACCTGGACATGCCGTCGGGCTACGCGTACGGCAAGAGCTTCCGGACCGTCAAGACCTGCGTGGGGCAGGAGTTCTGCCGCTTCGGCACGGGTGACTCGACGAAGCTGGGCATCGAGATCGAGTCGCGGTTCCAGGGCATCGAGTCACCGGCGAAGCTGAAGCTCGCGGTGTCCGGCTGCCCGCGGAACTGCGCCGAATCGCTGGTCAAGGACGTGGGCGTGGTGGCGGTCGACGGCGGACGCTGGGAAATCTACGTCGGCGGCGCGGCGGGCGCCCACATCCGGAAGGGGGACCTGCTGGCGACCGTGGACGATCCCGAGACGGTGAAGCTGCTGGCCGGGCGGTTCATGCAGTACTACCGCGAGCGCGCCAACTGGCTCGAACGCACGTATTCCTTCGTCCCGCGGGTGGGGATCGAGCACCTGCGGGCGGTGATTGTCGACGACGCGGAAGGCCTGGGCGCGCAGCTGGACGCCGCCATGCAGGAGTCGGTGGATGCCTATGTTGACCCGTGGGCCGAGCGCAACGACCCCTTCACCCCTGGCCAGTTCCGCACCTCGCTCCCGCTCGAGGTGCTCCCCCAGGTGCCGGTCCGATGAGCGCCGAACTTTTCAACGACCGGCAGGCCGGCGGGCTACACATCCTTGGCCCGGTGGACCAGATCCCGGTGGGCGAGGGGCGCGCGTACGGCGTGGCCGGGGAACAGGTCGCAGTGTTCCGCCTGCGGGACGGTTCACTCCGCGCGGTGTCCGCGGTCTGCCCGCACAAGGGCGGCCCCATCGCCGACGGCACCATCGACCGGACCGTGGTGATGTGTCCGCTGCACCAGCACGCGTTTGAGCTGGAAACAGGCTGCTCCACCACAGGCGCCGGCCCGCTGCGCAGTTATCCGGTGTTCGCGGACGAATCGCAAAACATCATCGTGCGGCTCCCCTGACACTCTCCCCAACTGACTCGCAGTTGATTCTGTGGCAGGGTAATCCCCATGGACCACGAGGGGCACGACGGCGCCGCGCGCCATTGGGATGAGATGTACCGGAGCCGGCCACGCGTGTGGAGCGGCCGGCCCAACCCGCAGCTGGTGGCAGAAGCAGCCGCGCTGGAGCCCGGCACTGCCCTGGACCTGGGCTGCGGGGAGGGTGCCGATGCCCTGTGGCTCGCCGAGCAGGGCTGGACGGTGACCGCGGTGGACGTTTCCGCCGTCGCACTGGAACGGGCTGAACAGCATGCCGCGGGCTCAGCGGCCGGGAACCGCATCACGTGGCTGCAGCGCGACCTTGACGCGTGGGCGCCGGCGGAGCAGTTCGATCTTGTGTCCGCCCAGTTCCTGCACTCCACCGAGGCTCCGTGGCAGCGGCCGCACCGCGTGGCTGCCGATGCTGTGCGCCCGGGCGGGACGCTGCTGATTGTCGGTCACCATCCCGAGGGCCTGCCGCCGTGGCGGAGCCAGTCGGACGAGGACAGCCGCCCGGAGGAGAGCCCCGCCGGGGAGCACAGCCACTCGCACGGGGGCGACGCCCACGCGACTTCCGGGATGTTCTTCACGGCGGAGCAGGCCGCGGCCGAGCTCGGGATTGCGCCGCCGGAGTGGCGCGTGGATGTTGCCGCCAGCCGGGAGCGCGAGGCCATGGGCCCGGACGGGCAGTCGGCCGTGCTCGCGGACGCCGTCCTGCGCGCCACCCGCCTGCAGCCGCCACCCGCCTAGTCCTGAGTTTTTGTACAGATATCGTCCTCTAAACGCCCTTTAGCCCGCGACATCTGTACAAAAACTCGCCGGCAGGAGAAGCAGGGACGCCTATCGAGAGGAGCACACGGATGGCCAGATTGGTCGCCGAGATGACAATGTCCCTGGACGGCTTCATCGCCCTCCCCGACGACTCCGTCAACGGGCTCTTCGACTGGTACAACAACGGCCCGGTGGAGGTCCGCACGGCCAGGCAGGACATGACCTGGCACGTGACCGAAGCCAGCGCCATGCACCTGCGGCGCACCATGTCCACGGCAGGCGCCATGCTGGTGGGCCGCAGGATCTTCGACCTGACGGACGGCTGGGGCGGCCGGCATCCCATCGACTGCCCCATCGTTGTGCTCAGCCATTCCGTCCCGGACGGCTGGCCCCGCGACGAAATCCCCTACACGTTCGTCACCACCGGGTTCGCGGATGCAGTGAGGGCCGCCACCGCGCTGGCCGGGGACAAGGACGTGTCCCTGGCCGGGCCGGACATCATCCGGCAGGCGATCGACGCCGGACTGGTGGAGGAGATCCGGGTGAACCTGGCGCCGTGGATCCTTGGCCAGGGCATCCGGTTCTTTGACAACCTCGCGGCGGCCCCGGTGAAGCTGGAGCAGACAGCGGTGATCCAGGGCGACGCCGTGACCCACCTGTACTACAAGGTCCTCCCCCGCATCTGATTTCCATTGGAGTTAGCGGGCGACGCGGGGCGCTATGGCGACCGCGGCTGCGGCGATCACCGCGGTCAGCACGAAGACGCCGGCGAACGAGGCCGCCGTCGTCGTAAACGCCGTGAACACGATCCCCGTGGCGGCAAGCGAGAGCGCGCCGCCGAGCGAGTCGGAAATGGACATCGCGGAGCTGTTGAAGCCCTCGGTGTCGGGCGTGGAAAGAGCCAGCGTCATCACGCTCAGCCGCGGATACATGAGTCCCATGCCGCCGCCGGCAAGGACCCAGCCGGCAATCGCGACGGCGGCCGGCCAGCCAAGCGCGGTGGTCACCAGGGCCAGGGCGATCGCCAGCAGCACCATCACCGAGCCGATCAGCACGGCAACCGGGCTGCCAAGCCGCCCGCCCAGACGGCTCTGGACGCCCGACGCCGCCGCCCAGGCGAGGGCTCCGCCGGTCAGCGTGAGGCCGGCGAAGGTAGGCGAGAAGGCGTACCGTTCCACAAGCAGGTACGGCAGGTAGACCTCGGCGCCAAAGAAACCGGCCGCAACCAGCCCGCGGATGAGGATTACGCTGGGCAGGCCCCGCCGGGCGGTGAGGGTCCCGCGCGGCACCAGCGGCCGGACGGCCAGCAGCGCAATGACGACGGCGGCCCCGGCCAGGAGCGGTCCGGCCACCGGAAGCCCGGAGGACAGATTCAGGCCCAGGACCGCCAGCGCGGCCAAGGCCGCCCAGGCCAGCCGTCCCGGCGCCCAGGGCACCAGGGAACCGGCCGGATCTGATGCGCTTCCGCCGCCGGAGCCGCCCGCGGGACCGTTCCCGTTGGCGTTGCCGGACCGGACGCCGCGCAAGGCGGGAAACAGCATCGCCAGGGCGGGGAGTACCAGCACGACGACGCCGAGGAACACCCAGTGCCAGCTCGCCAGCTGGGCCACAAGGCCGGCGGCGAACGGCCCGACGAGGGACGGGATCACCCACGCGGCGGAGAAGGCGGCGAAGATCTTGGGGTGCAGGACGGCCGGATAGACCCGTGCCACCACCACGTACAGGGCCACCGTCATGGCGCCGCCGCCCAGCCCCTGCACCAGCCGGCCGGCCACCACCGCCCACATGGTGCTGGCGGTTCCGGCCACCAGCAGGCCCAGCGCAAAGACCGCCACGGAGGCGAGCAGCGGCCCGACGGGTCCGCGCCGGTCGGACCAGTTGCCGGCGCCCACCATGCCGATCACGCCGGTGGCCAGCGGGCCGGCGAAGGCGAGCGCGTACAGGCTGGCCCCGCCGAGCTCGCGGCTTACGACAGGCATGACGGTGGTGACGGCGAGGGATTCGAACGCGGCGAGGAACACCAGGGCACAGGCACCCACGGTCACCAGCAGGTAGGGCCGCTGGAGGATTCCGGCACCGGGCGGGGCGGACACGGCTGATTCGCGCACGGTCAGTCCACCAGCTCTGGGGCGCCGGTGGTCACCGCGACGACGTCGCCGCTGGCCGTCGAATCCGGGTTGAGCATCCAGCCCACGCGCTTGACCGTCCTCAGCATGACGACGCTCTCCACGAGTTCGATGCCCGGGATGCGCTGCTGGAGGGCCAGTTCAGCGTTCATGACGTCGGCGAGCGACTGCAGCCACATGATGATGACGAAGTTGGTGCGCCCGGTGGTGGAGGCGCTCAGCCGGACGTTCCGGAAGCTGCGGAGCTCCTCGGCCGCCGCTTCATGCTGGCCCGGCGGGACGTTGGCGAACCAGTGGCAGGTCACCGGGAAGCCCGAATACTTCTGCGCAATCTCGCATCGGAAGGACAGCACCCCGCTGGCGAGCACCCTGTTCAGCTGGCGCTGCACGGTGGCCGGATGCCGGTCCAGTGCCCTGGCGATTTCTGCCGCCGTCGCCCGGCCGTCCTTCGACAGGAACGGCAGGATGGCCAGATGGCTGGCCGGCAGGGGTTCCCCCACCGCCGCGGAGGGCGCAGATCCCGCGGCCTCGGGACCGGCGAGGGCCCTGAGCGCCTGGAGCTGGCCGCGGTTGAGGACGTTGATGCGCCAGGCGTAGGCGCCGGTGTGCAGCCGCGTGGCCAGTGCGGTCTGGTATTTGACCAGTCCCTCAATGGCGTGCAGCCTCGACGCCACGGCCGTGAAGTGCTGCAGGGAGCCGGTGATGACCGTCAGCATCAGGTCCCGGTTGCTCGCCGCCTCCTCCACGGTGACGATCTCGGGCACCGCCGCCAGTGCCCGGGTGACCTCCGCCCGGCGGTGCAGCTCGCACTCGACGTCAACGAAGGCGAGGCACATCTTCTGCGGATCCCCCATCGGATGCGCCGTGACCCAGGCGGCGCCGGCGGCGGTCAGCCGCTCCCACCGCGCGGCCAGGGTGGTGGCGTGCACACCCAGGACCTCGGCGGCGTCAGCCCAGCTCAGCCGCGGCGCGATCTGCAGGGCGTTGATCAGCGCGAGGTCTTCCTCGGTGACGTCCAGCGGTCTCCCCTCCCGTAGGGTTCTGCACGAATCCTGCATATAGGCCCGGGCTTTTGCATTTTTCCAGCACTTCAGCCGAATGTGAACCAGGCCACTCCAGAATAGACCCACAGCACCGGACCACCAACGAGGAGAACACGTGCCGATCGCCGCAGACGCCCGCCAGATGCAGGAAGACCTTGCCCGGTTCCGCCACGACCTGCACCGGGAACCCGAAATCGGACTGCAGCTGCCCCGGACCCAGGAAAAGGTGTTGAAGGCACTTGAGGGCCTGCCGTATGAAATCGCCCTGGGCAAGGAGACGACGTCGGTCACCGCGGTCCTGCGCGGCGGCGGCGCTCCCAGTGGCACTGCAGGCGCCGCACCCGCCGTCCTGCTCCGGGCGGATATGGACGGGCTTCCCGTCCAGGAGAAGACCGGCGTCGACTACACCTCCACCATCGACGGCGCGATGCACGCGTGCGGCCATGACCTCCACACCTCCATGCTCACCGGCGCGGCCACCCTCCTTGCCGAGCGGCGGCACCGGCTGGCAGGCGACGTCGTCCTGATGTTCCAGCCCGGCGAGGAAGGCTGTGACGGCGCCAGCTACATGATCCGCGAAGGCATCCTGGATGCCCCCGGCCGGCGCGTGGATGCGGCCTACGGCATGCACGTATTCTCCTCCCTCGAGCCGCACGGAACGTTCTGCACCAAGCCCGGCGTGATGCTCAGCGCCTCCGACGGCCTGGTGGTCACCGTGCTCGGTGCCGGCGGCCACGGCTCCGCCCCGCATTCGGCCAAGGATCCCGTGACGGCAGCGGCCGAGATGGTCACGGCCCTGCAGGTGATGGTCACACGCCAGTTCAATATGTTCGATCCCGTAGTCCTCTCCGTCGGGGTGCTCCACGCAGGGACCAAGCGCAATGTCATCCCGGAAACGGCCCGCATCGAGGCCACCATCCGCACGTTCTCCGAGGAGAACCGGCAGCGGATGATGGACGCCGTGCCGCGGCTGCTCAAAGGCATCGCGGCGGCGCACGGCCTCGACGTCGACGTGGACTACCAGCAGGAATACCCCCTCACCATCACCGACCAGGACGAGACGCACACGGCGGAAAAGGTCATCACCGAACTGTTCGGCGACTCGAGGCTCTCACGGTGGGCCACGCCGCTGAGCGGCTCCGAAGACTTCTCCCGGGTCCTGGCCGAGGTGCCCGGCACGTTTGTCGGGCTGAGCGCCGTCCCCCAGGACGCGGACCACGCCACTTCCCCGTTCAACCACTCGCCGTACGCAACGTTCGACGACGGCGTGCTGGCTGACGGTGCCGCGCTCTACGCGGAGCTCGCCATTAGCCGCCTGGATGCCCTGGCCGCCGCCGGCGCCCGGGTCCCCGCTTCCGTTCCGGCCCTCTAGCCCGCCCATCCCAGGGAGACAACCATGACCGCCATCATCAACGCCCAGCGCGAGGGCAGGACCTCGACCCGCAAGACCATCATCGGCACCGGCATCGGAAACGCCGTTGAATGGTACGACTGGGCCATCTACGCCACCTTCACGCCGTTCATCGCCAGCCAGCTGTTCAGCAAGTCCGACCCCGCCTCAGCCGTGCTGTCCACGCTGGCGATCTTCGCCGTCGGCTTCGTTGCCCGTCCTTTCGGCGGTTTCCTGTTCGGCTGGATCGGTGACCGGGTGGGCCGCAAGGCGTCCATGACACTCGCCGTCGGCCTGGCGTCGCTGGGCAGCCTCATGATCGGCGTCGCCCCCACGTTCGCCAGCGTCGGGGCGTTCGCGTCGCTGATGCTGCTGGTGGCCCGGCTGGTCCAGGGCCTGGCACACGGCGGCGAACTGCCGTCGTCGCAGACCTATCTTTCCGAAATGGCACCCCGGGAACACCGCGGATTCTGGGCCACGCTGATCTACACCTCCGGGACGGTCGGGATCCTGTTCGGGACCCTGCTGGGCGCGGTGCTGAACATGGCACTGACCACTGAGGTCATGAACGCCTGGGGCTGGCGCATCCCGTTCCTGATCGGAGCCGCGATGGGCCTGTACGCACTGATCATGCGCTCCCGGCTGCACGAGACGGACGTCTTCGAGGGCGAGACCGCCACGGAGAAGCGCGCCCCGCTCTGGCCGCAGATTGTCCGGTACCGCAAGCAGGCCCTGCAGGTGATCGGCCTGACCGTGGGCCTCACCGTCATCTACTACATCTGGGGCGTCGTGGCTCCCAGCTACGCGACCACCGCCCTGAAGATCGACCGCGGCGAGGCCCTCTGGGCCGGCGTCATCGGCAACATCGTCTTCATTGCCGCGCTTCCGGTCTGGGGCAAGCTGTCCGACCGGATCGGACGCAAGAAGGTCCTGTGGGCCGGCGCGGTCGGCTCAGCCGTGATGCATTTCCCGATGACGTGGCTGCTGAGGGATTCCGCCTGGCAGCTGGCCGTGAGCATGTCCGTGATGCTCATCTTCATCGCCGCGAGCGCCGCCATCGTTCCGGCCGTGTACGCCGAGCTGTTCCCCACAAGCATCCGCACCGTGGGCGTCGGCGTGCCGTATTCCATCTGCGTGGCAGTGTTCGGCGGCACGGCGCCGTACCTGCAGCAGTGGCTGGGCACCACCGTCCACATGCCGAACCTGTTCAACGTCTACGCGGTGGTGCTGCTGGCCGTCAGCGTGGCCTTCATCTTCACCATCCCCGAGACCAAGGGCAAGGACCTGGCGCACTAACCTTTTCCCAACTGGGTAGCAGCTGAGGGCGTTCTGAGGGTTCAGAACGCCCTCAGCTGCTACCTATATGGGTGCTCAGCCGCCGATGTAGCGGTTCCGGCCCGCCCGGTAGCCAAACACCGCGGCCAGCGTTCCCACCGCCAGGAACAGGAGCCCCGCCGCAGTAAACGATCCGGTGCCCTGGTGCAGCTGCCCCACCAGGAGCGTGCCGGTGGAGCCGAGCCCATAGCCCACCCCCTGCATCATGCCGGAGAGGTGGGCTGCGGTGTGCCCGTCGCGGGTGCGGAGCATGATCATCGTCAGGGCGACGGCGGTGAGGCTTCCCTGGCCCAGCCCCAGCAGGCCGGTCCACACCCAGACCAGCTCGAGCGGGCCGAAGATGCTCAGGGCAAAGCCGCCGCCGGTCATGAGCGCCACCACGGTGTTGATCACCCGCTGGTCGCTGAACCGGGCCGCGAGTGCCGGAGCGAACAGTGAGCCCAGCATCTGCAGCACAATGGACACCGACACGATCAGCCCGGCCGTTCCGCCGTCCACGCCGCGCTCGCGCAGGATCGGAGCGAGCCAGGCAAAGACGCTGAAGGACATCATCGCCTGCAGCACCATGAAGATCGTGACCTGCCATGCCACCACCGACCGCCACACGTTCACGCCCTCACGCACCGCTTTGTGCTGCCCGTGCTGCTGCCGTACCGCCAGCGGCAGGAAGAGCAAAAGCACGACGGCGGCCGGTGCCGCCCAGAACCACAGCGCCGAAGTCCACTGGCCGGTAACGCTGAAAACGGGGTAGGTGAAGCCTGCACCCAGGGCGGCCGACGCGCAGATGGCCGTGGTGTACAGGCCGCCCATCAGGCCGAGCCGGTGTGGGAAGTCCCGCTTCACCAACCCGGGCAGCAACACGTTGCACAGCGCAATGGCGGCCCCGCAGGCAGCCGTCCCGGCGAACAGCGCCGGCAGATGCCCGGCGCCCGGGATCTCGGCTGGCCGCAGGAGCAGGCCGGCCGTCAGGACCGCCATGGCGCCGAGCAGGACCCGCTCCGCACCGAACCGGCGCGCCAGGACGGGAGCCAGCGGCGCAAACACGCCGAGCAGGGTGACCGGCACCGTGGTCAGCACCCACCACCGCCCAACCAGGCAGGCCGGCCTCGGACGTCACCTCGGGCAGTACCGCCGAAAAGCTGGAGAACACAGTCCGCAGGTTCAGCCCGATCAGCACCAGGCACAGGCCCAGGTAGGCCAAGGCCCGGCGGCCTGTCACGCGGGTGGGTTCGGCTGCGGGAACGTCGTCGGCCTCGGCGTCCACCAGGATGTTCGGATTGGCGGCGTTGGGTTGCGGCGGATGGCCGTCGTGTTGGCGTGAGTTCTGGGCGTCGATCACCTGCCCATTCTTGCAGTCGCCCCGTGCGGGCCGGGGGCGCCCTCGATCCACGGCCCCGGACAGTGCCCCCAGATCGGGTTATCCACATACGGGATCGCACGGTAACCCGGGTTTCCGCGGGGCCAATACTGTGGTCGGCACGTAGCTATTCACCAGCCAGCCCGGCCGACTCAGGAGGGAACCATGAGCTTTCCACAGGCACCGGAGCACGATGAGCCGCCACCGCAGTACGGCCCGGCAAGCAAAGTCCCCGGCGGCCAATGGCAGGGCGGGTCCGGCCCGGGCGTGGCCAGCATCATCTGTGCCGTGCTGGTGATGCCCAGCATGATGGTCACAATTGTGCCTACGATGTTCGTCGCCCTGTTCACCCGCCCAGATACCGGCAGTAACGGCAAGGAATGGATGGCAAATTTTGTCTTTCTTAGCCTGCCAGCATTGCTCGCACTGCTCTCCATAATTTTTGGGCTCTTCGCCCTCAGACGGTCGCCACGCGGTTCCAGCGGGTGGAGCACAGGTCTCGCCGGCCTCATCGTCGTGCCACTGGAGGCCCTCATCATATTTCTGCCGGCGATTCAGCGCGGCCAGTTTGACGTCTTCTATTGAAAGGTTGGCCTGAAACCACGCCCTCATAACGCCGGTATTCTGGAAGGGATGAGCGAATCTCCCGAATCCCCGCAGCCGCCGGCAAATCCGAACCAACCCAGGCCGGTCACGCCGGGAAGCCAGGCCTCCTACGGAACCTACGGCGGACGGCCGGTCAGCTTCGTTCGCCGCGGAACCCGGCTGCAGGGACGCCGCCAGGCGGCTTGGGAGGAGCACTCCGGCCGCTGGGCCATCGACGTACCCCGCCACGTGGCCAACACCTCGGTCCACCCCGACTATTCGTTCGACGCCGAAGCCGAATTCGGGCGGCAGGCACCGCTGATTGTTGAGATCGGCTCGGGCCTGGGGGAGGCGGTCTGCCACGCCGCGGAGGAAAACCCGGACAAGGACTTCCTTGCCGTGGAGGTCTACACTCCCGGCCTGGCCAACACCATGATCAAGATCAACAGCCGCGGCCTGACCAACGTGCGCGTGGTGGAGGCGAACGCCCCCGAGGTCCTGGCCACCATGCTGCCGCCCGGCTCGGTCAGCGAACTGTGGATCTTCTTCCCGGACCCCTGGCACAAGTCCCGGCACCACAAGCGCCGCCTGATCCAGCCTGAATTCGCCGAGCTCGCCGCGAAGGCGCTGAAGCCGGGTGGCCTCTGGCGCATCGCCACGGACTGGTCCAACTATGCCGTGCACGTCCGTGACGTCCTCGCCGGATCGCAGGCGTTCGAAAACCTTCACAACGGTGAGCGCAGCGGCCCCGAGAGTCCCCTCACCCATGTGTGGCAGACCGGCGTCGAGTCGCTAGTGGGCGGCGCACCGGTGAAAGAGGGACGGGCTCCCGTGAGCACAGAACACACGGGACCCAACGAGGGCATCGACGAAAGAGGCGGCTGGGCCCCCCGCTTCGAGGGCCGCATCCGCACCAGCTTTGAGAACAAGGCGCACGAAGCCGGCCGGATGATTTTCGACCTCTGCTACCGGCGGATCTAGGCGCGCCGGGACATCTGTTCCCGGGCGCCCCGCCGTGGCACGATATGCGTGTGGCGGAGTGCCACAGCAGCTGCCGGCGCGAAGGAACGATCATCAAACGAGAACTGAGAAGCGCAGCCGGCAAGGCCGAGGACGTCACGAACTCGAAGCCCCTCGAAATGCTGGCACGCGGTGGATTTGCCGTGAGCGGTGTGCTCCACATCCTGGTTGGCCTCATTGCCTTCGGGCTCGCCCGGGGCCGTGGCGGCCGCGCCGATGTGAGCGGCGCCGTTGCCGAGCTTGCCAGCCAGCCGGCCGGGCCGCTGCTCCTGTGGTGCAGTTTCGCCGCATGCGTGGCGCTCGCCCTGTGGCAGGCCGGTGATGCGATTTTCGACTTCGAGCGGTTGCCTTCAAAGCACAAGGCCGGCAAGAAGCTGCAGGCCGCAGCACAGGCCGCCGTGTATGCCGGGCTGGCATTCACGCTGGCCGCTTTCGCGCGCGGCACCGGCAACGATAACCGGGAATCAACCAGCGACTTCACGGTCAATCTGATGAAGGCACCGGGCGGAGTCCTGCTCCTGGTGCTGATCGGTGGGGCCGTGGCCGTCGTCGGGATCATCTACGCGGTCCGCGGGTTCCGGAAGTCGTTTGAGAAGCACATCAATCCGCCGTCTTCCCCGGGCGGGCACAAAGCCGTCATCGCCCTGGGGATGGCGGGCTATGTGGCCAAGGGCGTTGCCCTGTTTGTGACGGGCCTGCTGGTGGTCATCGCCACCGTCACCGTCCACCCCGAGCAGTCGACAGGTCTCGACGGCGGGCTTCGCGCCCTGCGGGAACAGCCCTACGGGGTGTACGTGCTGGCCGCGGTGGGCGCCGGGCTCATCTGCTACGGGGTCTTCACGGTGGTGCGGGCGCGGCTCGCCAGGATGTAAGTCCCCCAGCGCGGATCAGGCAGCAGAACGGCTCAGCCCGGCACGGAAATAACGGCAATGGTCTGCTGCCGGTCGTTCCGCACCTCAACGCTGGCGATGCTCGTGTACTGCAGCGGGGTTGCGCTGGTGACCCGGACCCTTCCGCTCGGCGTCGCCATCCATGCACATGCCCGGTCCTCAACTCCGGCGCGGTCCTTCACCCACAGTGAAAGCCGTCCGTTCTGGGGCAGGCTCCGACCGTCGACGGCCAGTTCTGTGCCCCAGGTTTTCTTGACCATTCCCACCGTGACCTGCATGCCGGTGTCGGCCTTGACCGAGTAGCTGACGTCGGGCTTGTCGGCGGGATCAAAGAGCGGCGCCGCCGCAAATCCCAGCGCCAGGCAGGCCGCCGCCACCACCCCCACAAGGGCCGTCAGCCGCCGTCGGGAATTACGACGGCGGGCAGCCAGTTCGTCCAGAACGGGCTGAGGGACGGGGGCCAGGTCGGGTGACGCGGGGTCCGATCCGGGCCGGCGGGCCGCCGGAACGGCGAGCGCCACGGCGTCCGGGACGGGCAGGGAATCCAGCAGGCCCGGCAGGGATTCCAGGTCCGACAGTTCACTGCGGCACGTGCTGCACTGCTTGAGGTGGTCCTCGAAGCGCAGTTTGTCCGCTTCATCAAGCCCTCCCAGCAGGTATGCCCCCAGCAACTCATGGACTTCCTTGCCGTTCACCGCTCCACACCCATTTCATCGAGTATCGTCCGCAGGGCCTTCACCGCGTAGAAAGCCCTGGATTTCACCGTTCCGCTCGGAATGTTCAGCTGCACCGCCGCCTCGCCTACCGTGAACCGCCGGTAGTGCAGTGCCACCAGCACATCGCGGTGCTCCGAACTCAGCCGCAGCAGCGCCTCCTCCATCAGGACCTTGTTCAGAAGATCGTCAACCCGTCCGGTGGCCTCCTCCGGGTCCGCGATGTCACGGTCCTCGGATTCCAGCGGACGCCGCTGGGCTTTCCGGTAGTTGTCGATCATGATGTTCCGGGCAGTCCGGAACAGGTAGCTGCGCATGCTTCCCGAAATCTTGGGCGCCTGCTGCCAGACGCGAAGCACTGTTTCCTGCACGATGTCGTCGGCCAGGTGCGGATCGCGGGAGGCGCTGAGCACAAACCGGCGGAGCGCCGTTCCGTGCTCGCGGTAGATCGCTGCAACCAAGTCCTCATCCAGCGGCACAGTCGGCCTCCCTGCAATGACCTATGAAGCCGTTCCGAACGGGCCGGCCTTCCTGGCAAATACGACGTCGGCAGCCGGCGATAAGTTCAATTCCGGTCTGCGTCGGATTCTTTGAACCATTCTTCACCTTTGTGCGTCATTTCAAATAGCGCCGGTCTCTCAGTCTGCCGGCCCGAGCCAAGGAGCAGCACATGAAGAAGCAACTGAGCGTTGGCCTCGCAGTTATGGCCCTTGCCGCCTCACTGACGGCCTGTGGCGGCGGATCCGGCACAACCACCACCACTACGGCGGCGGCCCCGGCCAGCGAGTCACCGGCGACCACCGCCAGCGCGTCGGCCACGGCGTCCTCCAGCGACAGCGCCACGGTGGACCTCAAGACCGCGTCGTCCAGCAAGGGTGACATCGTGGTCGACGGCAAGGGCATGAGCGTCTACTACTTCACGAAGGACGTCAAGGACTCAGGCAAGAGCAACTGCTTGGGTGACTGCCTCGTGAAGTGGCCTCCGGTGTTTGCTGCCACGGACACCCCCAAAGTCGAGGGTGTAACGGGGACGGTCGGCACCATTGATACGCCCGACGGCAAGAAGCAGGTGACGGTCAATGGCATGCCCGTCTACCTGTGGGAGAAGGACAAGGCCCCGGGCGACATCACCGGCCAGGGCGTTGGCAACGTTTGGTACCTCGTGGCACCCGACGGGACCATGATCAAGTAGAGCCTGCAGGGTTGGTGCCGGCGCCTCTCCGGAGGTGCCGGCACCACCATCGGAGCGTGGTGAATCCACTGTGTTCATGCTGCGGGACGACGACGAACTCCTTGACGCCCAGTACAGGGACCATCCGAACCTGCGGCCCATCGCCAACGCCCTCCTGGCATGGGCCGCAGCCCATCCGGATGTGGCAATCCAGATGCGCAAAGGCTACCTATCGCTACACAGCAGCCGCCGGAAGTTCGCGCAGGTGACCCGGGCGAGCAACACCGCAGTGGATGTGACACTCCGCCTTGAGGCGCCTATTGGGGGAGCGCCTCAAGGCGGTCAAGGTCCGCGAGGGCGACTTTTTCGACCGTAAGGTCCGGCTCACATCGGAGGACCAGGTGGACCAGGAATTCCTTGACTTCCTCGAGACTGCGCTCGAGCAAAACAGCTGACACCGCAATTACTGCGCTGACACCGCTGATCGAGCCCGTCGAGATCAAGGTTTGACCAGAACACAACTCGGTTTCGACAAGCTCAACCACCGGGATTCGACATGCTCAACCAGCGGTGACGCTGAGGCTTACCAGGGTGGCGCCGTCGCCTTCGGCCAGCAGCCCGACGGCGGTGCTGGACTCCGTGGGGAAGATCAGGTCCGTGAGGGTCACCAGCCCGTCCTGGGCGAAGACCTCCACGGAGCAGCGGTCCAGGAAGACCCTGAGCCGCAGCAGGCCGCTGCCGTCAAGCGAAACGGGCACCCGCTCGACGGACGGGAAGTCGGCATGGAACCCGGCGTTTCCGGACCCGGTGCGGTCCAGGCTGAGCTCGCCGGACAAGGCGGAGTAGGCCAGCACGGTCCGCTCCTGCACGCCGTCGGCCTCGCCGGCACGCAGCACCAGCCCGACTTTGCCCGCGGAACCGGGCCGGAATACGGCATCGAAGCGCAGCACATCCCCGGAGGCCTCCGCGGGCAGCCACCGCACGCCGTCCGCCAGCGGTTCCGGACCCGTGGCGAACAGCTCCGTACCGGCAGCCTCAAACGGGTCCACGGCCGCCTGGACGAGCACGGGGCGGCCGGCGCGGGTCTCCAGCCGGACCTCGCGGACCAGGGACATGGCGCTGCGCCAGCCCTGCGACGGGGTGCTGGCCGCGTACTGCCAGTTGTTCATCCAGCCGATCATGAGGCGGCGCCCGCCGGGGGCATTGCTGAAGGAGACGGCGGCGTAGTAATCCCGGCCCCAGTCGAGCCAGCCGTAGTCCGGCATCCGGCTGTCGTCCGTCTGCATGCCCTCGGTGACGGTGGTTTCGGAACGGAACCTCACGCCGTCGAACGTTCCCACGAAATACTGGCCCGCCGAGCCACCGGCGATCCCGCCGGGGCTCAGGTTCACCACGAGGACCCACCGGGTGTTACCGGCATCGCCGTCCACGGGCAGTTCGAACAGGTCCGGGCATTCCCAGACCCCGCCCGTGGCGTTGGCGGGACCGAAGGTGCTCAGATACTCCCAGGACCTGAGATCGGCGGACTTGTAGAGGACCACTTCCCGGTTCTCGGCCTCGACCGCCACCATCACCCAGTAGCTGCCGGCCCCGCCGTCGTACCAGAAGACCTTGGGGTCGCGGAAGTCCGCGGACGCCCGGTCCAGCACTGGGTTCCCCGCATACTTGGTCCAGGTGGCGCCGTCGTCGGTGCTGTACGCGAGGGACTGCGCCTGCCGCCCGGCGAGCGGCGACGCCGGGGAGTAGGCACTGGTGTAGACGGCCACCAGCGGCGGCACTCCCCCGACGCCGAAACCGCTTGTGTTCAGCGTGTCCACCACTGCTGAGCCGGAGAAGATGGCCTCCTGCTCGTCGCACGGGATGGCCACGGGCTGCTCGTCCCAGTTCAGCAGGTCCGGCGAGGTGGCGTGGCCCCAGGACATGTTGCCCCACACGTCAGCGAACGGGTTGTGCTGGTAGAAGAGGTGGTACACCCCGTTGGAGTACACCAGCCCGTTCGGGTCGTTGAGCCAGTTGCGCTCGGCGGCGTAGTGCCATTTGGGCCGGTAGCGGCAGTCGAGCGCGGGCGTTGCATTCAGGGAAGTCATGGTTCGCTTTCGAACTAGGAAGTGGGGCTGGGTCAGCCTTTGACACCGCTGGAGGCGATGCTGTTGATGAAGGAGCGCTGGAACGCGATGAAAAGGACCACCACGGGAACCGTGATCAGCGAGGCGTAGGCCATGACTTCACCCCAGGAGACGTTGAGCTGGAAGAAGTACTGGATGCCGATCATCACCGGGCGCAGCTCCTCGGACTGGACCACCATGAGCGGCCACAGGTAGGAGTTCCAGGCGGGCAGGAAGGTCAGGATGGCCACGGTGGCCGTGGCAGGACCGGCGAGCGGCATGACCACCTGGCGGTAGATCTTGAACCAGCCGGCTCCGTCGATCCGGGCTGCCTCGTCCAGTTCCTTGGGGATGGACTCGAAGTACTGGTGGTACAGGTAGATGGAGAACGCGTTGGCGATGAACGGGATGATCTGGACCTGGTAGGTGTCCAGCCAGCCCTTCGAGATCTCGAGGCTGAAGCCGTTGAGTTCGAAGTACGGCAGCTGGTTCACCCACCACACCAGCGGCAGCGCGAGTGTCTGGAACGGCACGATGAGCGTGGCGAGAATGGCGGTAAAGACCACCTTCTTGCCGCGCACCTGCATGCGGGACAGCGCGAAGGCGCACAGGCTGTTGACGAAGATTCCCAGCACCACTGTCACCGCGGAGACACCGACGGAGTTGATGAGGAAGCGCGCGGCCGGAACCCGGTCGAAGACGGCGGTGTAGTTGTCCAGCGAGATGTTGCCAATGGGCAGGAAGGCCGCAACGGAGGACATGTCACCGAAGATCTGCTGGTCCGGCTTGAGCGAGGACACCAGCATGAACACGATGGGGAAGGCGGCGACGGCGGCGAACAGGATGCGCACGGCCATGGCGCCTGCACTGCTGAGGCGAATTGCGTTTTTCACGTCAGTCCTTCTCTCGGGTCAGGTAGCGCTGCACTGCGGAGATCAGCAGCACGAGCACGAAGAATACGAGCGAGATGGCCGAGGCATAGGAGGTTTCCTGCTGCTTGAATCCGGACCGCACCGCCTCGTAGATGATGGTGGTGGTGGAATCGAGCGGTCCGCCCTGGGTCATGACGCTGACCTGGTCGAAGAGCCCGAGTGCCTGGATGGTGATGGTCACCAGGACCAGGCTGCGGGTGTGCTTGAGGCCCGGCCAGGTCACGTAGCGGAACTGGTGCCAGCGGCTCGCGCCGTCGAGCTGCGCCGCCTCGTACAGTTCGCCGGAGATGCTCTGCAGCCCGGCGAGCCAGATGATCATGTGGAAGCCGGCGGCCTGCCAGATGGACAGCGCGATGATGGCCGGCATGGCGGTGGCGGGGTCGTTGAGCCAGTCCGCTCCCGGAATGAGGCCGAAGCTCACCGCGGAAAGAATCTCATTGATCAGGCCGTCCTTGCGGTACATGAACAGCCACAGCAGGGACACCACCACCATCGAGGTGACCACGGGCAGGAAGTAGATGGTGCGGAAGAAATTCACACCGCGGAACTTCTTGTTGATCAGCAGCGCCATGGCCAGGGCGAGGCAGGACTGGACCGGGACAACCACGACGGCGAAGTAGCTGACGTTCAGCAGGGCGCGCCAGAACGTGGGATCGGTGAAGAGGCGGGCGAAGTTGTCCGTGCCCACGAACTCGACGGGCCTGGGCGAAATCAGGCGGGCGTTGGTGAACGCGAGGCCGAAGCCGAGGATAGCGGGGAGGAACACGAACGCAAGGAGGAGGACCGCGGCCGGCGCGATCATCCCCCAGCCGCTGACCTGTTCGCGCAGATAACCTGCGCGCCGGCGGCGCGGGGTGACGGAAGGGACCGGTGCCACCGGCCCGGGGGCTGCGGCGTGGCGCGGGGTGGGAAGCTGGGTGGTTGTCATGGGAGTCTCCGTTGACAGTCAGTGCCGGCGGGAGGACGACGGCGGCAGTTGAGTACCGCCGTCGTCCCGCCGTTCGGCAGCCGGCTAGCTCTTGTAGCCGCCGTTGGACTTGATGTTGGCGTCAATCGCCTTGACCGCCTTGTCCAGGACGGTCTTGGGGTCGGCCCCGGCCAGGATGTCCTGGACGGCCTTGCCGTATTCCGTGGCGATGAAGGGATAGGCCGGGGTTTCAGGCCGCAACACCGCGTACTCGCGGGAGAACTCCATGAAGATACGGTTGGCACCACCCTCGGCGAACGCGGGAATCAGGGCCGCGGCTCCATCAGTGGCGGGGATGCCCCCCGTTGCCTTGATGACGGCAGCCACGTTTTCCGGCTTCAGGGAGTAGGACAGGTAGTCCATCGCGGCATCCGTATTGTTGCAGCCGCTGGTCACGCCCCACTGCCACGAGGCCCCGCCGATCTTGGGGCCGTTGCCCAGGTCCACCGTGGGCATGACGGCGAGGTCCTTGCCGAGTGCCGCGTGGGCCTTGTCCGCCGCCCAGGACCCGGTATAGAGGAGGCCGCTCTTGTTGTTCAGGAAGTCCTGAGTGGAGTCCTTGCCGCTCTTCTTGGCCATGAAGCCCTGATCCGCCAGATCGCGGAACCACGTGGCCCATTCGACAGCCTTGTCACCATTCAGGGCTCCGTCAGCCGACTGGTAATCCTTGCGGTTGATCAGGTCTCCGCCGAAGGACTGCAGGAACGGCGAGTACGCATAGGGCAGCCACTCGCCCGCTCCGGCAGTACCCATGTCCAACGGGTAATCCCATTTACCCAGCGCCTTGAGCTTGGTCAGCGCGTCTTGGAACTCGTCCTTCGTCCATGGCTTCTCAATGGTGGCGACCCGGACGCCCGCCGCAGCGAGATCAGATTTGCGGGCAAACATGGACAAAGCGACGTCGCCGTACCCAACCGCATAGGTCTCGCCCTGCCACTTGGCAACGGTGCTGGGCAGGTTCTTGGAAAGGTCCGCGGATAGCTTCAGTGGCGTCAGGTACTTGGCCCACGCCCAGTTGGGAACGTTGGGCCCGTCAATGTCCACGATGCAGGGAAGTTTCCCGGCTGACGCGGCCCCAACGACGGAATCGTTGTAGGACTCCTGCGGGAAAGCCTGCACCTTGATCTGCGCCTTCGCGCCGCTGCTCTTGTTATAGGAGTCCACGATCGACTGGGTCGCTGCCAGTTCCGCCGGGTTTCCGGCGGCGTGGGTCCACATGGTGATCTCGTTGGAGCCTTCGGTTGTGGCCGATGAGCTGCCCTTGCCGCAGGCACCCAGGGTGCCCATGAGTGCCGCCGCGGCTATGCTGGTGGCCAGGACCCGAGTGAATCGTTTGTTCATGATGGTCAATCCTTCTGCTGAATTAGTGCGTGGATGATTGCCCCGGGTCCGGCAGGGGCGCGGCCGGTGCAACGGCTGCGTCCCTTTTTATGCGCGGATTCCGGGTGGCGGAACTGGTGGTTGGTGTGTGTGTCTGGGGGTGTGCTGCTCGGGCGGGTCACCAGCCTCGCTACCCAGGCAGACTGCGGCTTAAGCCGGTGGCGGGCCCACCGACCCCCGCTCAATCAAAGGGCACGCCAGCTGTGTCTGGACTGCCGGCGTCCCCGGATTCTCGATGTCGTCCAGGATGCGGTCAACGGCCCAGCGCCCCATGTCATAGTGGGGAAGGGCGACCGTGGTGAGCCCTGGCCAGAGGGCGTCCGCGATGATTTCCAGATTGTCGAAGCCCACGATGGAGACGTCCTCCGGAATGCGCAGCCCGAGTGCCATGGCCGCTTGGTAGGCGCCCATGGCCACCCTGTCGCTGAAGCAGAACAGCGCGGTGGGACGGTCAGGC
Organism: Arthrobacter globiformis; assembly: GCF_030817195.1. Lineage (NCBI taxonomy): Bacteria > Bacillati > Actinomycetota > Actinomycetes > Micrococcales > Micrococcaceae > Arthrobacter > Arthrobacter globiformis. The sequence goes on from NZ_JAUSYZ010000001.1 coordinate 5,070,046, forward strand.
TGGCCGAAAAGGTCCAGCGCCGCCTCACGGCCTCCCTGCGTGTGCGCCGTTCCGATGACGAAGTGGCGGGGGTCGTGCTCCAGGCCGTGCCGTCGCAGGGCGTTAAGGAAGCCCGTTCGCCGGCCGTGCGTAGCGGGGATGTCGTCCTCGTTGTTGATCATCCCGATCCGGGTGTGACCGGCCCGGATAAGAGCATCAACAGCGTTCTCGGCCGCGCCCACCTCGTCCGGAACAACGGAGGAAATGGACCCATCCTCTGTGACTGCATCCAGAAGGACCGTCGGGAGTCCCGCGAGTTCCGTGGGAAGCCGGGCCTTCTGGTGGTACATCCTGGCGTAGACCACGCCATCCACCTGGTGTTGCTGAAGCATGGTGATTTCGCGGTGTTCGAGCTCGCTGTCCAGGCCCGAGTTCACCACCATGACCACGTAGCCCCGCTCGTAGGCCGCGTCCTGCGCTCCGCGGATCATGGCGCCGGCGAATGGCGTGGTGGTGATTTCATCGCTGACGAGGCCGAGGATCTGGGAGCGCTGGTTGCGCAGCCCGCTGGCGAGCCGGTTGGGAGCGTAGCCAAGGTTCCTGGCCACGTCCCGGACGTGCTGCTGGGTTTCCGCTTTGACCCGGGAGCTGGTGGCGTCGTTGAGTGCGTGGGACACAGTGGTCACTGAGACTCCGGCGGCCTTGGCCACTTCGCGTATCCCTACTCGCGTCGTCATCGACTTCCTTGCAAAACGTTTTGGTTCGGTGTGAATGAGAGTACACAAAACGTTTTGCATGTGTCAACCGTCACTTCCCCGTCCTTTGGTTTCGACAAGCTCAACCAGCGGGCGTACCCGACAAGCTCAACCAGCGGACATGGCTCCGGCCCGGCACCGCCCTTTCGGGCGGCACCGGGCCGGAGATCCGGTGATGCTGTGCGGCTACCTTCCGGTGGTGAAGCTCCAGGAGAGCCCGCTGAGCGGGTTCCCGGCGGCATCCTTGATGCTGGCGGAAATTGTGGCCGTGTACTTCGTGTTGGCCGCCAGTGTCACGTTCGGGTTCAGCGTTGCCACGCGGCTAGTGGCGTTGTAGCTGACGGCGTAGCTCACCAGGGCGCCGGTGGCGGCGTTCCGGAGGGCAAACGTTCCGTTGGCTACGCCGGTCACGTTCTCACTGATGGTAGCGGTGACGTTGGCGGTGCGGCTGACGGCCGTGGCATTCGTGGCCGGGGACTTGGCGGTCACAACCGGCCGCGGTCCCGTGGTGAACGCCCAGGAGTTGGCAGCGATCGGGTTGCCGGCGATGTCCGTGATGCCCGCAGTCAACGTTGCGGTGTGCTTCCGGTCAGCCGCCAGCGTCGCACTCGGGTTCAGGGTGGCCACCCGGGTGGTGGCGTTCCACGAAACCGGAGCCGCAAGGAGCGCTCCCGCGGAATTCTTCAGGGTGAAGGATGCCGTTCCCAGGCCCGTGATGGCTTCACTGAAGGTTGCCGTGACGTTGGCCGTCTGGCTGACCATCAGCGAGTTGACGGCCGGTGCCTTGGCGGTGACCGCGGGACCCACAGTGTCGACGGTGAAAGCCAGGGAGCCGACGGATCTCGTTTCGATTCCGCCGCTGACTTCGCCGGCGGTGACTGTGTGCCGCCCGTTGCCCAGCGCCCGGTTGGACGTGATCGAGTAACTGCCGTTCGCGGCCACCGATGCAGAGCCGCTGGCCACGCCATCGATGTAGAGGTTGACGGTTGTGGCGTCCGGCAAGGAGGCCGCGCCAGTGAAACTGGGAGTGGCGCTGCGCGTAATGTTGTCCGTGTTGAAGCGTCCGGTGTCGCTGGCGGCCGTCAGGTCGGGCACGGTCGGACCGCTAGCCAAGGGCGCCGTGCACTCCGGGCCGGCAGGTCCGCCGATGGCCCCGTACTCGAAAATCGTGACTTCGTTGCCGGCCGCCGCGTCGCGGCCCAGCCACATGCCGCGGCTTTCCGCGGTGGTGGATGATGTTGCGCGGTCTGCGTCGGACACGCCATCCGCACCAACGCCGCCGAGGCCCGTCCAGGTGGCTGTCCAGGTGGTAAGGCCCGGTCCGTCGTAAACAATGACGCCGTCCTCCCCTGAACCCGGGGCACCAGCACGCAACGTGCGCCGCCCGTTCAGCGCGAAGGACTGGTTGGCTGCCACGACCCTGGCTTCCAGCTGGTCCGCCGGAAGCTGCCCGCCGCCGGGCCCAACAGCGGTACCCTTCATCACCACAGTGCTGGCGTCGGTCTTCGTGGCCGGCTGCGTGACGGTGACGTTCCCGACGAACGTCTGGTCGCCGACGTCGGGCGCTGTCAGAACACGGATCACGTCACCCGAGCGGATGTCCGGAGTGGTGCCTTCCCAGCATCCTGCGGGCGGATGGTTGACTTCCACGATGCCGCCGACAGGCACCAGGTTGGAGGCCGTGCCGATGACGGTTCCGCCGCGAAGCACCTGGATGGTGGGACGGTCACTGTCCGCGTACCCTTCGGCCGAGACCATGTCCCGTTCCGGGAAAACAGTGATGATGTGCGTACCCGGGTCACTGATGACGGCGAAGGCCGGAACAGCAGCGGTCGGAACGGCCAGCGCAATCAGCGCGCCGGCCGTGACGGCGGCTGCCAGACGCGGACGATTTCTTGCAGATTTCATGGAAAGCTCCCCTCAAAGGCCCCAGACTTCACCCAGCCGAGACCCAGCAAGGTGATCCTCTTCAGGTCCATGATCTGAAGAGGATGCCAGTATCTGGACGCCACCCTGCGGAAACCTTTAACCAAGAGCTGCGGCACCCCTCATTGAGGGGTCCCGCAGAACCGGTTTCGACAAGGTCAAACGCCGGTTTGCCCCGCGGGGCTACGCCTCCACGAGGTCCTCGCCCAGTTCCTCGAACTCGACGGCGGCCACGATTTCCTTGGTGTCCGGGTTGAGCATGAACGCCTCGTCGTCGTCCTCGATCATGAGGAAGTCGCCGTGGTCGGTGCTGAAGCGCCATGCGAGCACCGTCTCGCCGTTGTGGTCGTAGTTCGGATCGCCCATGGTGATTTTCTGCAGCTCGTACCCGCCGATGTCGCACAGCTCGCGGATGATGACCTCGAATTCCGGGGCGTTCTCCAGGGCCTCTTCCTCGGCTTCGGCGCGCCGCTGTTCGAGGTCCGGCAGCGCCGCCACGCGCTTGGCGATGTGCGCGGTGAGCTCGTCGTCTTCCAGGACCAGCAGGCCTTCCTGTCCGCGCAGCCACGCCGCGTTGAGTGCCACGATGTCCTCCGTTTCGAGGAGCGATTCGAATTCGGCGTCGAGGTCTTCCATGGCCTGCACGCGTTCCGGGAGCTCGCCGGCTTCATCGGCGTCACTGTCGTCGGCGTCGCCGTCGAGATAGATGTCCGCTTCCTCCTCCGACAGGGAGTCGAATGCCTCCACGGTGCGGTCGAAGAGCTCAACGTGCCCTGCGGCACCCATGCCGCCCAGGGACTGCGTCAGGTAGAAGTCCACGAAGTAGCTGCGCAGGGCGTGGGGGCGCGATCTCCGCCGAGCCGAGGAGCTCTTGGTACATGGTGTTCACCACGGCAACGTTGGAATCAACGAGCTCCCCGTCGCCGCCTGCGGCGCCTTCGACGGTCAGGACAACGGGGTATTCGCTGGAGGTCATGGGAAATCCTTACTGCAGAAAGCTGGTGACGCTCGGGACTCTCCCAACGTACGCGCCGCCGGCTGGCCGCAGGTTTAGGGCGAAGTGAACGTCAGGCGAAGTTTGCGCCGCAGATCCCGCAGGGACAAAACAGGACCAAAACGGGAGAGCCCGACGGCGGGCGGCGGCAAATTTGAGGGCCCCTCCCGCCCGACTAAGATGGATCAGATAACCTGCAGATTTTCGACCTGCCGAAAGTAGCGCGCACCCATGCCTTCCCAACCGGACGACAGTGCGGCACTGGCAATCCAGACCCCCGCGATCAACGACCGCTCCCTCGCGGCCGGGCTCGCCTATGCCATGGGCGGCCGCGTCTCCGGGATCTCGTTCGACTCCGCCACCGGCCTGATGCTCGGCAAGGTCCGCGGCGGCTCCGAGGTGCCGTACTCCACCACGGCCAAGCTGGTCCGCAAGGGCGGCGGCTGGAGCTGCACAGTGGGCGTCTGCAGCTGTCCGGTCCGCAAGGACTGCAAGCACGTGGCCGCGCTCCTGTTCGCGGCCGAGGACAACGCGGCCGTGCGGGTGCAGTTGCTGTCCCCCGCCGACGTCTCGCGGGTGTCGCGGGAAAAGTCCATGCCGGCGCTCTCGGACTGGGAGCAGGCGCTCAGCCCCCTGATTTCGCAGGCCGGCCCCGCCCAGCAAAGCGGCGGCACTCCCCTGGCACTGCAGTTCGAGGTGGAGGAACCGGCCCCGCATTTCTCCTACACGGGCCGCCGGGATCCGCTCCGCAGCGTCCGCCAGCTCAAGGCCCGCCCGGTGATCATGGGCACCAAGGGCAAATGGATCCGTGGCGACGTCTCGTGGAACACGCTGAGCTACCTGAGCTTCAAGCGCGAGTGCAACCAGGCCCACGTGGAGTGGATGCAAGCCTTCCTCGCCGCGCACACCGCCGGCGCGAACCGCGCGTACTCGTCGTCGTCCCTGTGGCTGGGGCTGAACACCTTCGCCGGTAAGAACCTGTGGGGCCTGCTGGAGGAAGCCCGGCAGATCGGCGTCGCGTTGGTGCACAGCCGCGGCCAGGACCCCGTGAACGTCGCGGCGGAGCCTGCGGCGGTGGGCCTCAACCTGGGCCGCTACGGAAGTGATAACCAGGAGGGGGGCCTGGAGCTCGCGTCCACCATTACTGTCGACGGCACCGAGGTTGATCCGGCGTCGGTGGGCACCATCGGCCGCCCGGCGCACGGCATTTTCCTCACCTCCGGCGGGGACACGCTGCCGGGAGTCGCCGCGGACGAAACCATCACCCTCGCCCCGCTGGAGGGCGGACTGAGCGAGGAGCTCCTGGCCTTCGTCACGGCGGGCAGCACGCTGCACATCCCGGCACGGGATGAGGGGCGCTTCCTCACCGGCTTCTACCCCAAGCTCAAGCAGACCGCACGGGTGACGGCGGCGGACGAGTCCGTCCAGCTGCCCGAGCTCGCCGTCCCGACGCTCTCGCTGCTGGCCAACTACGGCACCGACCACCGAGTGCGCCTGCACTGGGAATGGCACTACAAGTCCGGCACCATCGTCACCGCCCAGCCGCTCTGGCGCCACCCCGGCGACCACGGCTACCGTGACGATCCGGCCGAAGCCCGGATCCTGGAGGCTGTGGGCCAGCCGTGGGACGCGGTGCCCAAGCTCGGCGAATCAGCCCCCGGCGGCTGGGGCACGCCGCGGCTCGCGGCCACCGCTGAGCTGAGCGGACTGGACACCCTCGCTTTCACGGAGGAGGTGCTCCCCCGGCTGCGGAACACGCCCGGCGTGGACGTGGACACCTCGGGCGACATCGCGGACTACCGGGAGGCCGAAGAGGCGCCGGTGGTGGCGATTTCCACGAAGGCCACTGACCAGCGCGACTGGTTCGACCTTGGCATCGTGATCACCCTCGAGGGCCAGCCGGTGTCCTTTGCGGCCCTCTTCTCCGCCCTCGCCGCAGGACAGACGCGCATGCTCCTGCCCAGCGGCGCCTACTTCTCCCTTGACCTTCCGGAGCTGCACCAGCTGCGGGCCCTGATCGACGAGGCCCGCAGTCTTCAGGACAACAAGGACGCCCCGCTGCAGATCAGCCGCTTCCAGGCCGGCCTGTGGGATGAGCTTGCCCAGCTGGGGATCGTGGACGAGCAGGCGGCAGCCTGGCGCGAGGCGGTGGGCGGCCTGCTGAAGGACGGAGTCCAGGGCCTGCCGCTGCCGGCCACCCTCAACGCCGAGCTGCGCCCGTACCAGCTGGAGGGCTACAACTGGCTGAGCTTCCTGTACCGCCACAGCCTCGGCGGTGTGCTCGCCGACGACATGGGCCTGGGAAAGACCGTGCAGGCGCTGGCACTGATGTGCGCGGCCAAGGAACATGCCGCATCTTCCGCGTCTTCCGGGGACGTTAAGGACACGGACGCCACAACAGCGGACGACGGCGGGACGCCGTTTTTGGTGGTGGCCCCCACCAGCGTCGTGGGCAACTGGGAGGCCGAGGCCGCCCGCTTCGCGCCCGGCCTTACGGTCCGTGCCGTCGGCGAAACGTTCGCCAAGAGCGGCGCCGATCCCGCCGAGGCCATGGCCGGTGCGGACATCGTCATCACGTCCTACGCACTGTTCCGGATCGACTACGAATCCTATGCTGGACGCCGCTGGGCCGGGCTGGTGCTGGACGAGGCCCAGTTCGTCAAGAACCACCAGTCCAAGGCCTACCAGTGCGCGCGCAAGCTTCCGGCGGCATTCAAGCTGGCCATCACCGGCACCCCGCTGGAGAACAACCTCATGGAGTTCTGGGCCCTGACGTCCATCGTGGCGCCCGGGTTGTTCGCCAGCCCTTCGCGGTTCGCGGAGTATTACCAGAAGCCGGTGGAAAAGAACGGCGACAAGGGGCAGCTGGACAAGCTCCGCCGTCGGGTCCGTCCGCTCATGATGCGCCGCACCAAGGAGCAGGTCATCAAGGACCTGCCGCCCAAGCAGGAACAGGTCCTTGAGGTGGTGCTCAACCCGCGGCACCAGAAGGTCTACCAGACCCACCTGCAGCGCGAGCGGCAAAAGATCCTGGGCCTCATCGAGGACGTGAACAAGAACCGCTTCACCATCTTCCAGTCGCTGACACTGCTGCGCCAGCTCAGCCTGGACGCCTCGCTGGTGGATGAGTCCCTGTCCGGCGTGCGGTCGAGCAAGCTGGACGTGCTGTTCGAACAGCTGGAGGACCTCGTGGCCGAGGGCCACCGCGCCCTCATTTTCAGCCAGTTCACCGGCTTCCTCGGCAAGGTCCGCGAGCGCCTCATCGAGGAGAACATCGAGTTCTGCTACCTCGACGGCGGCACCCGGAACCGTACCGACGTCGTCAACGAGTTCAAGAACGGCAGCGCACCGGTGTTCCTGATCAGCCTCAAGGCCGGCGGATTCGGCCTCAACCTGACCGAGGCAGACTACGTGTTCCTGCTCGACCCGTGGTGGAACCCGGCGTCAGAGGCGCAGGCGGTGGACCGCACGCACCGCATCGGCCAGGCCAGGAATGTCATGGTGTACCGGCTGGTGGCCAAGGACACCATCGAGGAGAAGGTCATGGCGCTCAAGGCCAAGAAGTCGCAGCTGTTCGCGGACGTGATGGAGGGGGATGCCCTCTCAGGCGGTGCGCTCACGGCGGAGGACCTGGCGGGGCTCTTCAAGGACTGAGGATCCCCCGGAAGACATCGCTGCGGCCGGGGCGGGCCGGAGCCCGAAGGTGGTCCGCCTGCTGAACCACCTTCCCAGGGCCTTGCCCTTGCCCTTCCACCAGCTGTCCTCATCCGTGTCGGTGCGCCATCGGTAGATCAGCACCACCAGCACAAACATCCCGGCTGTAACGCTCGGCCACACGCCGGAGGCAGCATCGAGCAGCGCCCTCACCGCGACGGCAAGGATCGCCGGCGGGGCCAGGGTGCGGAAGACCGTGTTGGCCAGGTACCGCCGGTGGGAGCGCGGCACGGAGAGCAGGCGGACCATGTCGGAACAGGCGCAGACCACCACCACAGCCTGTCCCAGCGTGAGCAGGATGGACCCTGTCAGGGACCCGGCGAACTGTACCGCCGAGACCAGTCCGGAACTCATGGCCTGCACCGTTCCATGTCGTCTCCTCCGTCGCTTGCGCTTCTGTTGGCACAGCCGCCTGCGCCACTCCTGCACCGCCTGGGTGTGTCAGACCATTCAAGGCTGCGCCGCCAGGCATGTCACGAGGGCCGGCTACTCGTCTTTGCCGCCAGCATCACTCGCCTCCACCCACCGGTACGCAGTTCGGCGGTCGTTGACTGGCCGCCGAACTGCGTACTTCATTCAGATGTGGTTTGGCGCGCTCGTCAGGCCGGGGACAGCTCCTCGGCCCGCGGCAGCGGATCCAAGTGGCTGATGCCGGTGGGCGTGATCTGCAGGACCCGGGCCGTGGCGATGTCATAGAACAGCCCCGTCACATGGACGTGACCGCTCCGGACGGCGTCCTGCAAGCTGGCGTGCCGTTGCAGCCGCTCGAGCTGGACGGCAACGTTGACCATGGCCAGCTGGTCCACCGCGCCGTACCCGGCCTGCTCGGCGGCAATCCGGACGGGGTGGCCGGCATGGAACGACTCGAGGCTCGGCCGGCCGTGCTCCAGCCAGGACTCGACCGGGCAACGCTCCTCCTGCCCTTCCGGGCTCTGGTCTGCGGCCTTCTGGTCTGCGGCTTTCTGGTTTGCGCCAGGTCCGGCGAGCAGGGCGGTCATGGCTCCGCAGCTGGAGTGGCCGCACACCACCACCGACGTGACGGACAGCTCGTCGAGGGCGAACTTCAGGGATGCCTCAACCGACGGTTCGAGGCGGCCGCTCCCCACTACGTTGCCCACGTTCCGGACCGTGAACAGGTCCCCCGGGCCGCTGCTGGTGATCAGGTTGGGCACCAGCCGGGAGTCGGCGCAGGTGATGAACAGCGTGTCGGGATCCTGGAAGGTGGACAGTTCCTGGACGTGCGGGCGGAGCAGGTGGGCGTGGCGGCGGTGGTAGCTGTCCACGCCGTTGAGCACCGAGCGCACCGGTGCCGGGACGTGCCCGGCGGCCTCTGCGGCCAGCGGTGCGGTGTTCCGCTGCCAGCTCCGCCACGGCGCGAAGCCGCCGCGCAGCGCGGAGCGCGATGATCCGCGGGCGGGAGTTCCCGCCAGGGCGGCGTGCAGGGTGGCGGTGCCGGTTTCCTCGATCTCGACGCTGCCGCCATTATTGACGTGCCTCACGCGCCAGGCCTCCAGGGTGTCGTGGACCGGGTGGTCCAGGTAGTCGACGTCGAGCTCCACCGTGACGTGGGCCGCTGGCGGAACCGCGGCCAGCACCTTGCTCAGGCGGGGAAGCGACAGGAACGTGCAGGACCCGTCGATGACCACCCGCCAGCGGCCTTCAGCCGCACCGCCGAGGGGCTCCGCGTGGATGCTGGCCCGGACCACGCGCCATACGACCAGCAGCACAGCCAGGGCGAGCCCGATCAGCACCCCGGCGAGAAGGTTGACGAACACCACGGTGAGCAGCGTGGCGGCGTAGACGGCCAGGTCACCGGTGACACGCGCCGTCTGGAAATCGGCCACCTTCACGAGCCGGATGCCGATCATGATGAGCAGCCCGGCGAGCACGGCCTCGGGCACCAGCTGGATGACTCCCGCCAGCAGCAGCGAAAAGACCAGCACCCAGATGCCGTGCAGGATGGCAGACTTGCGGGTCCGCGCGCCCGCCTCAAGGTTGGTGGCGCTGCGCACGATCACGCCGGTGACGGGAAGCCCGCCCAGCATGCCCGACGTCACGTTGGCGGCGCCCTGGCCGAGAAGCTCGCGGTTGAAATCCGTACGCTCGCCGTGGTGCATCTTGTCGACGGCGACGGCGGACAGCAGCGACTCCACGCTGGCCACCAGGGCGATGGTGACAACGCCCACCGCGATGGCGGTCCACTCCCCCTGCGGCAGGTGCGGAAGCGAGAGGGCATCCAGCAGCGACCCGTCAAAGGTGATCCGGTCGACGTCGGAATTGAAGGGCAGCGACAGCAGGGTTGCTGCCACAACGGCAACGAGCGGACCGGGCACCCGGCGGAGTGCGGCCGGCATGTACTTCCATCCGGCGAGCAGCGCGATGACCACAGCCCCCAGGAAGGCGGCCTGCGGGTCGACGGCTGCCAGGCTGTCCGGCAGGGCCAGGATGTTGTGCAGTGCGGCTTCGCCCGCTTCGGCGCCGAGCATCACGTGCAGCTGCTGCAGGACGATGATGATGCCGATGCCGGCAAGCATGGCATGCACCACCACGGGTGCGATGGCCAGCGCGACGCGTCCCACCCGTGCCATCCCCAGCAGGACCTGCAGAACCCCGGCCGCCACGGTGATGGCACAGGTGACGGGCCAGCCGAACTGTTCGATGAGGCCGGCGACGATGACCGTCAGGCCCGCAGCGGGGCCGCTGACCTGCAGCGGTGCTCCGCCCAGGCTGCCGGCCACGATGCCGCCGACTGCGGCCGCGATCAGTCCGGCCATGACCGGGGCGCCCGACGCCGCGGCGATGCCGAGCGACAGCGGAACGGCAACGAGGAACACCACGAGGGAGGCCGGCAGGTCCCAGCGAAGGCCCGCCGTCAGGCGTGCCAGGACTGGTATCCGGCTCCTGCCGGGGTGGATGGGGTCTGGATCCATGGCGGCTGGGGAGGGCATATAAGTCCTTAGCTCGTTCGAAGGGTCCCGATCCACGCTATTGACGCCCTGACACAGGCCGCAAGGGGACCGCCCGTGAGAAGAAACACGAGGTCAAGCGGGACATAAAGCGAAAACTAGTGCACTAATCCATTCGTTTGCATAAAGTCCGCAGCACCTCCAAATGCGGTGTTCCCCATGGCGCATGGGCTCCACGCCGGGCAGGAAAACCGGTCGCCGTTCAAGTCACACGGCTTCCACGCACGGGTGACCATGTGTTCACCGGAGAAAAGAATTTCCGACGGCGGGTGCCGCGGCCGCCCGGACGGCCACCAGGTCGGTTATTGAGGGCCTGTTAAACAGCAGTGGACCCGTCCCGGGGGATGGATCCACTGCTGTTTAAGCCGGTGCTGTCAGGCGGCGTTAGCGCTTGACGGCGTCCAGCTTCAGCATCTTGGCGATGACGCTGTCGAGTTCGGAGTCGTCGAAGATCTTCTTCCAGTCGTCCTTGATGATGGTGTCCTTGCCGTACTGGATGGCGATTTCACAGGCCTCAGAGAACGGGTTGGAGCCGCGCAGTGCGTTGGTGAGGGCGATCTGCACGTGGCCGAACAGCATGGCCTTGGCAGCTTCCTCGGGCACGCCGGCGGTGTGGACGGTCTCGTGCAGCGCTTCGTTGAGCAGGGTGCCGATCATGCAGGCCACGGTCTCCACCAGGGTGGGCTCAAGGATGGCGAGCTGCTTCACGGTGACCCAGTGGACGTCGATCACGGGGGCGTAGATGACGCGGATGGTGGCCTCGGCGGCAGCCTTTGTGGCTTCCGAAGCGTCCTCGTCGATCGCGGCGACGACGTTCTGCGGGGCGCCCTGGCCACCGAAGGTGTCGGCCCATTCTTCCTTGGTGGTGCGCTCCAGGAACACGGACGGGTGGCAGGGGTGGGCCACGGCCTGCACGACGTCCTCGCGCTGGGCGAGCAGGCCGGCGTAGGCGGCAGCCGGGTCGAGCGTGAGGAGGATGGCGCCCGACTTCATCTGCGGAACGACGCCTTCGGACACGACGCCCAGGACGGTGTCCGGAACGGCGAGGATTACGACGTCGGCGCCCTTGACGGCTTCGTCGGTGGCGGTGATTTCACGGCCTTCGGCGCGGACGCGGTCCTGGCCGGCGGGTGAGTTCTCGGAGTAGAACACGGTGTGGCTGGACTTCTGGAGGTTCCGGGAAACGCGCATCCCCATCTTGCCTCCGGCTCCGATCACGGCGACGGTCAACTGTTCTGCAGACATTTCATTTGCTCCTTAGGAAATCGAGGCTTTGCTTGGTCCACTGGTTTTCGAGGCGGATAGTTTCGTCCTCGGAGTCCTGCCACGGCAGCCAGTGTTCGACGATCTGGTTGATGTTTCTTTCTTTGGGCTGGAGCTTCCGGACCATGTAGTCGTAGTCCAGAAGGCCTTCGCCGAGCGGCGCGCCGGAGTATGTGAACCCGACCCACCCCTCCTTGCGGCTGAACGCAAAGTCTTTGATGTGCATGTTCAGGACATGGGGTGCGACGGCGTCAATCACCTCACGCGGCGGCTCCAGGGCCGCCACGGTATTGGCCGGGTCGCTGCAGATGCCCAGGTACAGGCTTCCGACGCGCTCCACGACCTCCATGATCCGGGAGGTCGGGACCTGCTCGTAGGTCTCCACCGCGATCCGCACCCCGGCCGCCTTGAACTCGGGCAGGACCTCGCTGAAGATCTCCACCGCCTCGTCCGCCGTCGGGGTGTGGCCCGGGGTGTTGAACATGGTCCGCAGCAGCGGCGCCCCGAGGATCCTGGCGATGTGCAGGAACTTCCGCAGGTGCTCCGGCCGGATCCCCTTGGTGCCCAGCTCGAGGCTGATCCCGAGCGAGTCGGCGGTGGCCCGCACGGCCCGCAGTTCCTCCTCGGTCATGGTTTCCAGCGGTGCGTAGTCGCAGATCTGGAACAGGTCCACGCCCAGGGCCGCGGTCCGCTCCAGCGCCTCGTGGATGCTCAGCGGCTTGCTGACCCGATCCGAAAGCTGCCAGAAGAAGGCGTAGCTGCTCAGGCCAATCCGTGAACCCTGGCCAACCGTGGCGTTCATGCCCGGCCCCCAACGGGTTCCAGCAGCGCGGGTTCCAGCAGGCCGGGCTCCGTGAGTCCAAGACGGGCCGCGGCCTCATCCAGGATGTCCCGCACCGCGGACGGGTTGTGGGCGAAGCGGCCCAGGAACAGTCCGGTGACGGCGGGGCCGAGCTGGCTGATGAGGCCGGGGCCGGCGCTGCCGCCGTAAATGACCCGGCTGTCTTCCTGGCCCGGGCGGCTGCGCAGGTGGGCGTCCAGGCCGGTGATGACTTCGCTGATGAACTCCGGCGACGCCGGTTCGGCTGCGCCGATGGCCCACTGCGGCTCGTAGGCCACGATGGTGCGCCCGGTGCTGCCGAGGCTTCCGGCACGGTTCAGGACGCCGTCAATTTCACGGATGCAGTACTTGACGGCATCCGCCGCGGTGCCGCGGCCGGGTTCTCCCACGCACAGCACCGGGGTGAGGCCGTTGCGGTAGGCGGCAGCGGTCTTCAGCCCGATTACGTCGTCGTCCTCACCGAAGATGCGGCGCCGCTCGGCGTGGCCCACCTCGGCGTACCGGCCGCCGGTTTCGGCCACCATCTTGCCGCTGACCTCGCCGGTGAAGGCTCCTTCGTCCTCCCAGAAAATATCTTGGGCACCGGCGGCCGCCCCGGCGGCGGACATGATCCGCGCGCACTCGGGCAGCACCGGATGTGCCGGCAGGGCGAACAGTTCAATGTCGCCGCTGCGGACGGCCGGGTGGGCCGAGGCGATCCCCGCCACGTCCCGGCACCAGTCCAGGGTGCGCTCGTAGCCGAAGTACATCTTCAGGCTGACGCCGATGATGGCTTTGGGCTTGGAGGCCTTGTTAGCAGAAAGTGACACCTTCGTAGTCCTTAATCAGGGTGACTTTCTCGGCGGAGGCGGAGGACTCGTCAAAGGTGTAGGTCAGCCATTCCTTGGCGAGGCGGCGGGCGAGTTCCAGGCCCACGACGCGCTGGCCGAAGGTGAGGACCTGGGCGTTGTTGCTCAGGATGGAGCGCTCAACGGAGAAGGAGTCGTGCGCGGTAACGGCGCGGATACCGGGGACCTTGTTCGCGGCGATTGCCACGCCCAGGCCCGTGCCACAGACCAGCAGGGCGCGGTCGGCCTTGCCGGCGGCGATGAGTTCGGCGGCGGCGATGGCCACGGACGGGTACGGGGTGTGGCTGGTGGCGTCCACTCCGACGTCCTGCACGGACTCGACCAGGTCACTGGCTTCCAGGTCCGCCTTCAGGGCTTCCTTGTACTCGAATCCGGCGTCGTCGGAACCGACGACCAGGCGCAGTTTGGCGCTCATGCGTTCTCCTTAGTGGTGGTTGCTGCAGCTTTCGCCTCGGCGAAGGTGTTGTGGATGGCGCGGACGATCAGCGCCATGGATACGGCGCCGGCGTCGGGGGTGCCCAGGCTCTTCTCGGCGTGCGGGCGCGCCCTGCCCATGAGGGGCAGCAGGTTGGCGGTTCCCTCGGCGGCCTGCTGGGCGACGGTGGCCGCCGCGCCCCAGGCGTCGGTGAGGGACTGCCCGGAGTCGACGGCGGCGGACAGGGCGTCGCGGAACGGAACCAGCACGTCCACGAGGGTCTTGTCGCCCACCTTGGCCTTGCCAAAGCCCATGATCGCGGCCGCGGCGCCGGCGACTCCGGTGGCGACAGCGCCGGCGTCGGGCGTGGTGCTGTCCCCGATGGCGTCCCCGATGGCCCGCAGGGCCATGCCCCAGAGCGCACCGGAGGTGCCGCCGGCCCGGTCGGCCCAGGCGTCGGCGGCCAAGTGCAGGGTGCTGGCCGCACCGGCACCGCGTTCGACGGCGTCCGTTGCGGCCTCGACCGCTGCCCGGACACCGCGCTCCATGCCGATGCCGTGGTCACCGTCGCCGGCGATCGCGTCGATGCGGCCCAGTTCCTCGACGTTCGCATCGATGACGTCCTTGGCGGCACCGAGGGCGGCCAGGACGCGGACTGCAGCTGCGCGCGACTCGTCCGTGGCTTCCGGGATGGACGCCTCGGCCTCGGCGAGATCGACGTCGCCGGCTTCCAGGGCTGCGGCCGTGGCCGCGCCGCGGCGGAAGGCGGGAGCATCGCATGGTGCGTTCCAGAGGGTTTCGAGTTCCTCGTCCAGCCAGAACAGGGTCAGCGAGGTGCCGGCCATGTCGAAGCTGGTGACCAGCTCGCCGACCTGCGGGTCAACGGCTTCCAGTCCCGCCTCGGCCAGGAGCTGGGCGACGCGGCGGTAGACCACGAACAGTTCCTCGTACTTGACGCTGCCCAGGCCGTTGAGGATGGGCACCACACGGGCGCCCTTGGCCTCAAGGCCCTCGGGAACCTCGGTGAGGAGCTTGGCCACGAGCAGTTCGGCGAGCTCATCCGCCGTCGGGATCTCTGTCTCATCGATGCCGGGCTCGCCATGGATGCCCATGCCCACGGCCATCCGCCCCTCGGGGACGGTGAACAGCGGGTTCTCGGCCCCGGGAAGGGTGCAGCCGGTGAACGCGACGCCAAAGGAGCGGGTGCGGTCGTTGGCGCGTTCGGCGATTTCGACTGTGCGGTCCATGCTGTAGCCGGCCTCGGCCGCGGCGGCCGCGACCTTGAAGACGGTCAGGTCCCCGGCGATGCCGCGCCGCTTGCCGCGCTCCTCCAGCGGAGCGGAAGAGACGTCGTCGGTAACGGCGATGCTGCGGCAGTCGATGCCCTCACGGCGAAGGCGCTCCTGGGCCTGGGTGAAGTGCAGGACGTCGCCGGCGTAGTTGCCGTAGCCCAGCAGGACGCCGCCGTTGTTGTTGGCGGCTTTGGCCACGCTGTAGACCTGCTGTGCCGAGGGGGACGCGAAGAGGTTGCCCATCGCGGCGCCGTGGGCCAGGCCCTGCCCCACCAGGCCGGCGAACGCCGGGTAGTGGCCGGAGCCGCCGCCGATCACCAGTGCCACAGTGTCCGGGGTGCTCTTCGTGCTGCGGGCCACGCCGCCGGAAACGCGCCGCACCCACCGGCCGTGCGAGGCAACAAAGCCCTCGATCATCTCATCAGCAAACGCTGCGGGTTCATTGAACAGGCGGGTCATTGCGGTTTCTCCTGAAGGGCTGTGGGCCGGTGGTTGAGCTCGTCGAAATCCGGCGCTTGAGCTTGGGGCCCCGACCGCCGGGTTCCCTGACCGAGCTTGCGAGGTTTGGGGCGGTTGGGGAGCGAAATCGGTTTGGTGTGGTTGCGCCCTCCTTGGCAGAGGGCGCAACCGGCTTTGGGTGCCGGTGGAACCTAGGGCTCGGAGTGGTGTCCTGCGCCCGTGGGGTCCAGCGCCTCGGCGGGCACGCCCTCACTGACCTTGCCGGAGCGGCTCAGGGCCACCATCAGGATGCAGGACAGGAGCATGAAGCCGCCGACGACGAACATCGGAACGGTGTAGTTGCCGGTCCAGTCCTTGAGCCAGCCGGTGATGTAGCCGGCGCTGAAGCCTGCCAGGTTGCCCACGGTGTTGATCAGGGCGATGCCGGCAGCGGCGGCCGCACCCGTGAGGAACTGGGTGGGAACGGTCCAGAAGTTGGGCAGTGCCGCGAAGATGGACATGGCCGTGATGGTGATGACGGCGATGGTGGCTGCCGGGGAGCCGGCGAACAGGGCCAGCGGGATGCTCAGGCCGCCGATGAGGGCCGGAAGGGCGATGTGCCAGGTCTTCACGCCGCGCTTCGTGGCGTCCTTGGACCAGAAGTAGAGCGCGAACGCTGCCGGCAGGTACGGGATCGCGGTGATGAGCCCCTTCTGGAGCACATCGAACTTGGTACCGTAGAGCCCTTCGAAGCCGGCGATGATGGTGGGCAGGAAGAACCCCAGGGCGTAGAGGCCGTAGATGAAGCCGAAGTAGATGGCGGACAGCATCCAAACACGGCCGTTGCCGAAGACGGTGCGGACGCTGACGTGCTTGTTGCTTGCGGCGGTTTCGTTCTTTTCCTTCTCCAGGGCACCGGTCAGCCAGGTCTTTTCTTCAGTGGTGAGCCACTTGGCCTTTGCCGGGGAGTCTGCCAGGTAGAACCATGCGATGACACCGATGATGATCGCGGGGAGCGCAACGCCGAAGAACATGACGCGCCAGCCGGCGAGGCCAAACAGGCCGTGCTGCTGGATGAGGAGGCCGGCCAGCGGGGCACCGATGACAGTGGTCAGCGGCTGGGCCAGGTAGAAGAGGGCGAGGATCTTGCTGCGGTGCCGTGCCGGAACCCAGAGGCTCAGGAAGAGGATGGCTCCCGGGAAGAAGCCGGCCTCGGCCACACCGAGGATGAAGCGCAGGATGTAGAGCTGCTCAACGTTGCCAACCCAGGTGAACAGGAGCGAGACGATGCCCCAGCTGACCATAATGCGGGCCAGCCAGCGCCGGGCGCCGAACTTGTGCAGGGCCAGGTTGCTGGGGACCTCGAGCAGGATGTAGCCGATGAAGAAGACGCCGGACGCGAAACCGAACTGCGCCGCGCCGAGGGCCAGGTCTGTGTTCATGCCGTTGGGGCCGGCAAAGGAGATGGCCGTGCGGTCCAGGTAGTTGATGAAGAACATCAAAGCGACGAACGGCACCAGCCGGATTGCCACTTTCCTGATTGCAGATCTTTCGACCACCGATTGTGTGGTGTCCACATTGACTCCTAGGTGTTGGTGTCCCCGGCCGCGTCCTGCTCTGGATGCTTGGGGGCTGTCTCAATGCCGTCCGCCGGAAGGAGACCGGCATTGGCTACGCGTTGTGAGACCAACCATACGGCCGCAACGTCAAATTGGTCAACCGGTTGACGTCTTTCCGCGCTCGAGTCGTTTTCCCCGGAAATTGGTCAGCCGGTTGCTACGCTTTGAAGATGTCCGAAAACTCCGCAGCCGCTACGGCCAAGATCAGCGCCGCCCTCGGTCCCATGGAACAGGGGTCGGTGGTGTCCGAGGTTGCGGAACGACTGCTGGCCTACTTCACCAGCGGAGACATAGCAGTCGGAACCAGGCTCCCGGCCGAGCGGACGCTTGCCGCCTCCCTCGGTGTGGGCCGGTCAGCCGTCCGCGAAGCATTGGCGGCCCTGGAGATCCTGGGCATTGTGATCGTCAGGCCAGGATCGGGAACGTACCTGCGGGACGGCATCTCGGAACTGCTGCCCCGCACCCTGAGCTGGGGACTTATGCTCGGCGCTCCCCGCACCCGCGAGCTGGTGGAGCTAAGGAGCGGGCTCGAGGTGCAGGCAGCGCAGCTGGCCGCTGAACGCATCGACGACGCAGCACTGGACCGCATGCGCACCAACCTGCAGACCATGGAAGACAGCCTCGAAGACCTGGCCGCGTTCGTCGAGGCAGACGCCGCCTTCCACCGCGAGATCGCTGTCAGCTCGGGCAACCAGGTACTCCGTGAACTGCTGCAAAGCATTCGGTCACTGCTTCGCATCTGGGTTGACCGCGCCCTGACCGACGAAGGCCACGCCGCCGCAGCCCTCAAAGAACACCGCGAAATCTTCACCGCGCTGGAAGCCCATGATCCTGCCGCCGTCACCGCGACGATGCGCTCACACATGCAGACCGCCTCGCGGCGGCTGCTCGCGGGGTTCGACGCCGCCCAGTAGGCGCCGCCGGGTAGGGGCTGCAGCGGGCGGGCTGCCCATTTTGGGGGTGTGCCCCGTCAGGAATCTCGAAGGCCATGGCGTCAGCCTGTCTCCATGGTCAATGCCCAAAGCGAGCCTTCCGGCTCCCGCGTCAGCCAGGCCCTGATGATGCTCGACATGGAGCAGCGGGACGTCCTGCTCGCCCTGCATTACGGGCGGCTCACGGTCGCCGAGGTGGCAACGCAGTTCGGCATTTCCCCTGCCCTGGTCAGCCACCGGGCTCTCGCCGCCCTGAGGACCCTCCGCCGGCTGCTTGACCAAGGCGCACAGACCCCGTAGGACCACGATTGCGGGTTGCCGAGTGAGGGCTGGAAAGCAACGGTTTTTCTGACCTGTATTGCACGCAAAAGATCGCTTTATCTTATGTGATTTCCGGCTCATACTTTTGGAGTCGGCCCCCAGGAGAGAACGAGACTTCCATGACCAGCACCGCTACTGATTACCGCACGAATCAAGGCAAAGACGCCCGAATGAATGACATCTGCGACGACGCCGCCTACTGCTTTTACTGCAACGGGCCGGAGACCGACTGATGGCCGGCCCGGCACAGTCCCTGCCCCCGCAGCTGCGCCGGCGTCCGAGTCCGGAGCAGGACGCATGAAACCCTGGCGCCTCCGCGAGTTCCACCCGGAGGACCTTGACCAGCTGGTGGAGGTCTGGCAGGAGTCCCGGAATTCCGGCAAGCCCGCCGTCTACAGCCTGTCCGAGGTCCTTTCCGCCTGCACGGATCAGCAGGCCGTCGTCGCAATCGCCGGCGAACGGCTGATTGGAGCCGCTGCTGCCAACATCGAAGAAGACCGCGCCTGGGTGATCATGCTCGCCCAAGCCTCAGACTGGCGGGACCAGGGGCTGGGCAGCGCGCTTCTTGCCGGCCTGGAGTCACGGCTCATGGCCCGCGGAGTACTTCGGATATCCGCGCTGGTGCGCTCGAGCGAGTCACCCGTCAGGGCCTTCTCAAACAGCAAATACGGCGTCGAGGACGGCCTCCTGTATTTCGAGCGCGTGGTCCCGGTCCAGCGCCAGGAGATAGGACCGCTGAGCCAGCTGGGCGGCCGGGTGCTCGCCCGGGGCCTGTGGGAGTCGATGGCGGGCATGCACAAGGAGAAGGAACTCATTGAGCAGCGGCTGATCCTCCCCCTCGCGCGGACCGTTCTTGCCGCCTCCCTAGGCGTCGTTCCGCCGCGCGCAGTCATGTTGTTCGGGCCTCCGGGGACCGGAAAGACCACCTTCGCGAAAGCTGTGGCTTCGCGGCTTGAATGGCCTTTCGTCGAGGTTTCCCCGTCCCGCCTGGCCTCGGACCCGAGGGGGCTGGCCGCAGCGTTGCGGCAGACCTTCCAGGACATTTCGCACCTCGACCATGCAGTTGTCTTCATTGATGAGGTGGAGGAGATCGCGGCGCAGCGCGGCGGGAAGCCTCCCTCGCCCCTGCAGGGGGTCACGAATGAACTGCTGAAGATCATTCCCGCTTTCCGTGAGCAGGAGGGCCGGATACTCATCTGCGCCACCAACTTCATCCGTGCCTTGGACACGGCGTTTTTGCGGCACGGACGGTTCGATTACGTGATTCCCATCGGGCTGCCCGATCCCGCCGCCCGGGAGGCCATCTGGATGAAATACATTCCGGAAGCCGCCGCCCGGCACGTGGATGTTCCGGCCCTGGCCCGGCAAACGGAACGCTTTTCCCCCGCGGACATCGAATTCGCCGCACGGAAGGCGTCGCAGCGTGCTTTGGAGTGCGCGGTGCGAGCGTCACCTGACGGCGCGGGAGATGCTGCTGACGGCTCGTTGACGACGGACAGCTACCTCAAGGCTGTCAGCCAGACCAAGGCCACGGTTAGCGAATCCATGGTCAGTGAATTCAGGGAGGACATCGAGCGCCTGGCCCGTACCTAGACCGATATATCCGGACCTTGACATGCCGCCCGGCCGGGCCTACAACGTGGCATAGCAGGCAGCAGCATCCGCGGTCCAAGCCTTCATCCCCAGAGCAGGAACATCCACAACAGGAGGTCAAGATGCCAGGTCTAATCCGCAAGAGTTTTGACTCACCCGAGGAGACTCGGCCGTTTGAGGGCGGCAAGGGCCAGCTCCAACTGGTCAACATGGAGAGCGGCGGCGTCGGCCGGGCCACGTTCGAGCCGGGCTGGAGGTGGTCGGAACATGTGAAACCGATCGCGCAAACGGACAGTTGCCAGGCCGCACACATGGGATATTTCATCTCCGGGCGCATGAAAGTCGTCATGGATGACGGCGAGGAGATGGAGTTCGGGCCTGGCGATTTCGGCATCATCCAGCCCGGACATGATGCCTGGACCGTTGGCGATGAAGCCTGCGTGGTGATCGACTGGCAGGGGTTTGCGGACTACGCGAAGAGGTGACCAGTACGCCGGCGCCGCTCCAACCACCGTTTGGGTGAGGTGGCGCCGTTTGGATGAGTCGGCGCCGGGCGTGACATCATACGGAACATGGCCCAGAAAATTGCGTTCCAGGGTGAGCCCGGCGCCAACTCAGATATAGCCTGCAAGCAGATGTACCCCGGCCTGGACAGCATTCCCTGTGCCAGCTTTGAGGACGCCTTCGAGCTGGTGTCCAGCGGCGAGACGGATCTGGCCATGATCCCGATCGAGAACTCCATCGCCGGCCGGGTGGCGGACATCCACCTGCTGCTGCCTCACTCGGGCCTGCAGATTGTGGGAGAGTTCTTCCTGCCCATCCACTTTGATCTCCTCGGAATCCCGGGCAGCACCATAGAGGGTGCCACCGAGGTCCACAGCCACATCCATGCCCTGGGCCAGTGCCGGAAGCTCATCCGCGAGGCCGGGCTGAAACCCGTGATCGCCGGCGATACTGCCGGGTCGGCGCGCGAGGTGCGCGAGTGGAACGATCCCACCAAGCTGTCCCTCGCGCCGCCGCTCGCTGCCGAACTGTACGGCCTTGAGGTCCTGGCCTCGGCGGTCGAGGATGATCCCTCCAACACCACCCGCTTCGTGGTCCTGGCCCGGGAAACCGAACTGCCCACCCGGGAGGCACTGCCCGGCCCGGCAGTCACCAGCTTCGTGTTCCGTGTGCGGAACGTCCCCTCCGCCCTCTACAAGGCCCTGGGCGGCTTCGCCACCAACGGCGTGAACATGACGCGGCTTGAAAGCTACATGGTGGGCAACGAGTTTGCCGCAACCATGTTCATGGCCGATGTGGAGGGCCACCCCGAGGACCTGCCGCTGAAGCTTGCCCTTGAGGAACTGGACTTCTTCACCACCGAGGTGTGGATCCTTGGCGTCTACCCGGCCGCCGACCACAGAACACAGCGGGCCGCTGGCAACTAACCCGCAGCTTTGCCCTGCGGCTTGTTCCGGTCCTTGAGGAACTCCCGGACCAGGAGCCCTGCCAGCAGGGCCCAGAACGCTGCCCCGATGCCTATGAAGCTCATCCCAGATGCGGCCACGAGGAAGGTCACGACGGCGCCCGTCCGCTCGCCCGGTTCTGCCAGCGCCGAGGCGGCTGAGCCTGCGAGCGTGCCCAGCAGGGCAAGTCCGGCGACGGCTTCCAGCACCCCATGCGGAGCCGCAGCCACCAGCGCGGCGAGCCCGGCGGAGAAGGCTCCCAGGAGGAGGTAGGCCAGTCCTGACACGACGCCTGCCACCCAGCGCCGGGCGCGGTCTGCGCCTGCTTCCTCCCCGGCGGCCAAAGCGGCGCTGAGCGCGGCAAGGTTGATGGCATGGCCGCCGAACGGCGCGGCCAGCAACGTGCCGGCGCCGGTGACCAGCATGGAGGCACGCCATGGCGTCCGGTAACCGAAGGACCCCAGCACCGCCACTCCTGGGACGTTCTGGGATGCCATGGTGACGATGTACAGCGGGAGGGCGATCCCCGCCACGGCGCCGAGCGACCAGGCAGGCGTGGTCCACTCCATCGCCGGGAGCAGGCCGTCCGCCGGCACAGGCCGTCCTTCAACAACCAGCTGGACCACGATGCCGGCGAGCGCCACGGCCAGCGCGCCGGGCACCGACCAGCGGGGCGCGAACCGTGACAGCACCAGCCAGCAGAGCAGCACCGGAACCACCAGCAGCGGAGCGGTCTGCAGCGCCTCCACGGGGGCAAGGCACAGGGGCAGCAGAACCCCCGCCAGCATGGCTTGCGCCAGGGGCGTGGGGATGCTGCTGATGAGCCTGCCCAAAGGGCGGATCATCCCCGTCACAGCGATCAGAACCCCGGTCACCAGAAAGGCGCCGACGGCGGCGGCCCACCCCCCGTCGGGAATTCCGGCGACGGCCAGCAGGGCGGCCCCCGGCGTTGACCAGGCAAGGGTTACCGGAAGCCGGCTCCGCCAGGCGAGGAGCACGACGCCCGCACCCACCGCCAGGCAGAGTGCCAGGAGGCCGCTCGACGCCTGCTGCGGGTTTGCCCCCACGGCACGGAGGCCGGAGAGGACCACAGCGAAGGTGGAGGTGAAGCGGACAAGCGCCGTCACGATGCCCGCCACGACCGGCCTTACCGGTCCCTCGGAAACCGGGGAGAAAGGGACGCGGGTTATTCGGGGCGATGACAGCGGCATGTGAAAGTACGTTACCGGAGCCTGGCCTGCCGGCACCTTGTCATCGGGTCCACGGGGATGCAGACTTTGGTGCACCACCTGTCCTGACTGCCAGGCCCAAGGAGTCCGCCGTGAACCCATTGCATGCGCTAGTTGATGCCATTGAACACTTCGACCGGCTGGACGGGGTGGCTTCGGCCATCTCCAAGGCCGCCGGAAAGGCGGTTCAGCCGCGGTTCATCCGCAACACCCTCAGCGGCACATCACTGGGCCATCCGCTGCATCCCGTCCTGACTGACTTCCCCATCGGGGCCTGGACCATGGCGACTGTCCTGGACACCGTGGGAGGGCCCGCCTCCGAGCCAGCCGCGGACATCCTGGTCGCCGTCGGAATAGCAACAGCCGTTCCAACCGCAGCCGCCGGCCTCAACGACTGGTCCGACACGCAGGGAAAGTCACGGCGGGTGGGGCTGGTCCACGCGGTCGCCAACGGATCGGCGCTCTGCCTGTTCTCGTCCTCGGCCGTAGCCCGGGCCTCCGGGAGCCGGACCATCGGAAAGGCCCTTGGGCTGGCCGGGTTCGGGGTACTGATGTTTGGCGGCTTCCTCGGCGGCCATCTCAGCTACGGCAACGCGGTCAACGTCAACAAGACGGCAGGCAGGACGGGCCCCAAGGAGTGGACGCCCGTCCTGGCCGAGTCCGAACTCGCGGACGGTGACCGCCGGAAAGTCGACGCAGGAAACGTCTCGGTCCTGCTGCACCGGTCAGGTTCCGGCATCCTGGCCCTGGACAGCGTGTGCAGCCACATGGGAGGTCCGCTCGAGGAGGGAACGATCGCCGATGGCTGCGTCACCTGCCCCTGGCACGGCAGCACGTTCCGGCTCGGGGACGGCCACATAGTCCGGGGGCCGGCAACCACTCCCCAGCCAAGCTACGAAGCCCGGGTGAACGACGGCCAGATTGAGGTCCGCCGGAGGACACCGTGGGAATAACGGATCCCCAGGCCATACACATGGCCTGGGCCGCGCGCTTCAATGCCAGGGACGTTGACGGAATGCTGGAATTCTTCGAGCCGGATGCGGTGTTTGTTCCCCAGCCGGGCATGCCCACAACCGGCGAAGACAGCGTCAACGCGATGATGGGATTCCTCCAGGCGGGGCTGCCGATCAGAATGACCACCCGCCATGTCTACGTCATCGGCGACCTTGCCTTGGCCATTGCCGAATGGGCCATTAAGGGCACTGCGGCTGACGGGAGCAACGTCGACCTCCACGGCAGAACGGCCGACGTCCTGCGCAAGGGACGCGAGGGATGGAAGTTCGCCATCGACAACCCCTTCGGCACAGCCTGAATCGCGAGCTGCGTGTTGCCTGACTGACTCCGCCGGCGCCGAATAAACCCGCGCCGAAAAAAATTCCAGGGCACCTGTCGATTTCCGCCGGACCCGTTCGACGGGATAGTAGACGGACGCACACGGCGTCCACGTCAAGGCAAGGAGAGAACCATGAAGTACATGTTCATCATGCGCGCCACGGACGAAGCCATCGAAGCCTCGAAGCAGGTTCCGTTCGAGGAGATCCTCAACCAGATGGGCGCCTACAACGAACAGCTCATCAAGGCCGGCGTCATGCTCGCCGGCGAGGGCCTGACCGACCTGTCCGAGGGATCGGCCTTCGTGGTCGATTTCTCCGAAGAACCGCCCGTGGTGACGGACGGCCCCTACGGCGAAACGCATGAGCTGTTCAACGGCTTTTGGATTGTCCAGGTGGCTTCCAAAGAAGAGGCGAAGGAGTGGGCCAGCCGCTGCCCGCTTGGTCCCGGTTCGAAGCTTGAGGTCCGCCGGATCGCTGAGGCCGACGACTTCGCCGACTTTGCGGACAACGAGTACATCAAGAAGGAAGCGGTGTGGCGCCAGGAGCTCAACCAGCCGTGAGCCGGGAGCGGGCGGTGGGCGGAGATGCCGTAAACGATGCGGCAGCCGCGGTACGGCGCCGGATTGATGCCCTCTGGCGCATCGAGGGTGCCCACATCGTCGCGGCCCTGGCCCGCGCCACCCGGGACGTTGGCTTCGCCGAGGATCTGGCCCAGGAAGCCCTGGCCGAGGCCCTGGTCCAGTGGCCGGAATCCGGGACACCGGACAACCCTGCCGCCTGGCTCACCGCCGTCGCCAAGCGCAAGGCCATCGACGCCTGGCGCCGGTCCGAACGGCTCGAGGAACGGTACCGGGCCAAAGCCCGGGACCTGGAAGACGACGACGGCGTGGCCTGGGTTCCGCTGGAGGACGACGTGCTCAGGCTCGTCTTCACAGCCTGCCACCCGGTCCTCTCCCGGGAGGCCCAGATGGCGCTGACGCTGCGGGTGGTGGGCGGCCTCACCACCGAGGAAATCGCAAGGCTGTTCCTCGTTCCCGTCGCCACCGTGCAGCAGCGCATCGTGCGGGCCAAGAAAACGCTGGCGGCGGCCCGGGTGCCGTTCGAGGTTCCCGAGCCCAACGAGTGGGGCGCCCGGCTGGGAGCGGTCCTCGGCGTCGTCTATCTGATGTTCACGGAAGGGTACGCCGCCACCACGGGAGATTCGTGGATCAGGCCCGACCTGGCCCACGAGGCCCTGCGGATCGGACGCATCCTGGCCGGGCTGGTCCCCCGCGAACCCGAGGCCCACGGACTGGTGGCCCTGATGGAGTTCCAGGCGTCCCGCTTCCCTGCCCGCACCACACCCGACGGGTCTCCGGTCCTGCTGGCGGACCAGGATCGGACCCGGTGGGACCGGGCGCAGATCGGCCGGGGGCGTGCCGCCCTGCGCCGCTGCGACGGGCTGGGCCGGGGCCGCGGCAACTACGCACTGCAGGCCGCGATCGCCGAATGCCACTCGACGGCGCCCAGCGTCGACGACACCGACTGGCAGCGCATCGTGCTGCTCTACGAGGCGCTGGGCAGGATCGCTCCCAGCCCCGTGGTGGAACTGAACCGGGCCGTGGCGGTCTCCATGGCCACCGGGCCGGCGGCCGCGCTGGCCATCGTGGACGGCCTCGCCTCCGGCGGAGCCCTGCGCGGAACGCACCTGCTGCCCAGCGTCCGCGGGGAACTGCTGGTCCGGCTCGGACGGACCGGGGAGGCGCGGTCCGAGTTCGTGACGGCGGCCGGACTGGCCAGGAACCAGCGCACGCGGGAGCTACTGGAGCAGCGGGCAGCCGGGATGTGACCGGCACCCGGTTCAGCCGGTGAAGATGACGTCCTTTGTCTCTGCCACTGCAGCCGTCCGGCCGGGCCCTCCATGGTATTTCCAGTAGAGGTTCGTGTGGGCTATGACCTGGCCCGGCGGAGGGGCACCCCATTCGGTCAGGTCCTCCGTGGTGTGGGCGTCGCTGACCAGTGTCACGTCGTAACCGCGGACGAACGCCCCGTGGATGGTGGACCTGATGCATTCGTCCGTCTGCGCTCCAGCGACCATCAGCCGGCCTACCGCCGCGGCGGCCAGCACCTGCTCCAGATCGGTGTCGTCGAAGGCATCGCTGAAGGACTTGTGCACCACCGGTTCCTGCTCGCGGCGCCTCAGCTCGGGCACATACTCCCAGGCCTCGCTCCCCCTCTCCAGCCGGTCGTCGGAGTGCTGGACCCAGACGACCGGAACCCCGGCTTCGCGGGCCCTGTCCACGAGCGCGGCGATGTTGGACACCACTGCGTCCCGCTGGTGCGCTCCGGCCACGACCCCCTTCTGCATGTCAAGCACCATCAGGGCGGTGTTGGGCCGGTCCGGCAGCGTGGTCATGATGGTCTCGGCGTGGTCATATGAGCTCCTTGGCCGGGTGGTTGGTGGAACCCAGCCTAGGAGCGGCCACCGCCGTTGTGAACCCGCCACCCATTGCAGGCGGACGGGGCCAGCGGAAGAATGGGGCCTAGCGTGCATTCTCGGCAGATCGGACCAAAAGCATGACCCGCATCCTGCTCATCGGCCCGCCCGGCTCCGGCAAAGGCACCCAGGCCCACCGGCTCAGCGGAGAGCTGCACATCCCGGAGATCTCCACCGGGGACATGTTCCGCAGCCATCTGGCCAACGGATCGCCCCTGGGCCGGGAAATCAAGGAATTCCTCGACGCCGGCAACCTTGTTCCGGACAATCTCACCACCGCCATGCTGCGGGAGCGGCTGCAGGAACGGGACGCGAGGAACGGCTTCCTGCTGGACGGCTATCCGCGCACCGTGAGCCAGATGGACGACCTCGACGGCATCCTGGACGCGGCCGGGACCAGCCTCGACGCCGTGGTGGAAATTACCGCCCACGACGACGAGATCGTCCGGCGGCTGCTGCTCCGCTCCGACGCCGAGGGGCGAAGCGATGACACCGAGGACGTCATCCGCCACCGGCTGGAGCTGTACCGGCAGGAAACGGAGCCCGTCATCGAACGCTACGGCCGGCGCGCCCTGCTGGTCAGCGTTGATGGCACGGCGGACATTGATGCCGTCACCGTCAGCGCGCTACAGGGCATAGAAGCCGTCAGGGCGCGGCCATAAGCAGCGCACCGCTCACGCCGCCTTCCACTCATATCGCCGTTCAGGGCGCCCGACGCCGTACTTAAGTGTCACGTCCACCAGCCCCACGTCGTTGAGGTACTCCAGATAGCGCCGCGCGCTGACGCGCGACGTCCCCACCTGCACAGCCAGTTCCGCGGCCGACACATCGCCGCCACCGGAGCGCAGCGCCTTCTCCACCACCTGGAGCGTCTCGGCGCTGCAGCCTTTCGGCAGGGGACGGTCCGCGCGTTCCAGCCCAAACACGCGGTTGACGTCCGACTGTTCCGCCACATCCTTGGACGAGTCAAGGCTTTGGTAGGTGTTGCGGTAGTGTTCCAGCCGCTCCTGCAGGTCGGTCTGGGAAAACGGCTTGATCAGGTAGTGCACGATCCCGCCACGAAGCGCCTTCCGTACGGTCTCCACCTCGCGCGCAGCACTGATCACTAGCACGTCCAGCTCGGGCGCCACGTCCCGCAGCTGGTGCATCAGGTCCAGGCCGTTGACATCGGGCAGGTGGATGTCCAGCAGCACCAGGTCCGGCTGCAGCCGTTCGGTCTCCAGCACCGCCTGCGCGCCCGTGTGCGCCACCCCGACGACGGCGAACCCCGGCGTGCGCTGGATAAAGCCGGCGTGCACTTTGGCCACCATGAAGTCGTCGTCGACGATAAGTACCTTGATCAAAGCTGCTCTCCCTTACGCGTCAGCAGGGCTGTAAAGACGGCGCCGCCGTCGTTCCGAACGGTGAGCCGTCCGCCGCGCCGCTGGCAGACCACCCTGGCGAGCGCCAGGCCGTAGCCGCGGCCGCCGTCGGGCGAATTTTTGGTACTGAAACCCTGCCGGAAAATGTCGTCCATGACCTCCACCGGAACCCCCGGTCCCGAGTCCCGCACGTCAACCCGCACGCCGCCGTCGGCCTCTCCGATGAGCACCTCGACCTTCGCTTCGGCCGTGTTGGTGACGGCGTCGAGCGCATTGTCCACCAGGTTGCCCACCACGGTGGTCAGGTCACGGGACAGGTCCTCATCCACCTTGCCCAGCCGGGATTCCTCCGCGAGCTGCAGGGACACCCCGCGTTCGGCGGCGAGGCTCGACTTGGCAATGAGCAGCGCGGCGAGGGCGGGGTCCTCGATCCTGCTGGTCACGTCGTCGTTCAGGCGGGTCCGGTTCGACGTCGTGCCGTTGACGAACTGGACGACGGCGTCATACTCGCCGATCTGGATCAGGCCCGAAATAGTGTGCAGCTGGTTGGCGAACTCGTGTGCCTGCGCCCGGAGGGTGTCGGTGGCCGTCCGCGTCGTGCCCAGCTCACGTTCCAGGGACGCCAGCTCCGTCCGGTCGCGCAGGGTGGTGACCGAGCCGATCACCCGTCCGTGCGAGCGCATCGGCATCCGGTTCAGCACCACGAGCTTCTCCCCCACCAGGACCAGGCGGTCCGGTCCGGGCTGGTCCTCGGTGAGCACCTCGCGCAGCATCGGCGGCACCGCCAGGCTGCCCAGGTTCTTGCCCACGCAGTCGTGCGGCAGATTCAGCAGGCTCCGTGCGCTGTCGTTGACCACCGTGATGCGCTGCTGGGGGTCCAGCGCCACCACGCCTTCCTTGAGCCCGTGCAGCATCGCCTCCCGGTTCTCCACGAGGCCGGTGATCTCGTCCGGCTCCATGCCCAGCGTCTGGCGTTTGACGCGGCGGGCCAGCAGTAGCGAACCGGCCACGCCCAGGACACTCGCCACGCCCAGATAGGTCAACAGGTTCGGGACTGCATCGCCCAGCCGCTCCAGGACGGAAGGGTAACTCCTGCCGACCACGGCAATGCCTACCATTTTCCCGGCGTCGTCCAGCACCGGCACGTGCGCGGCGACGGCTTCCCCGGTCCCGGTTCCGACCACGCCGGTCCACGCGCGCCCGGACATCACCGCGCTGTCGCCGAGTTCCAGCTGGCGTCCCTCCTGGGACGGATCCGACGACGTCACCACCGTCCGGTCGGCCCGGGCCAGGGCCACCTGGGAGGACCCCGAAATCGTCCGTACCGCCTCGGACACCGACGGCAGCACGGAGTTGCCCTGGGGCTGGGCATCCGGCAGCAGGCTCCGTACGGCAGGGTTCGCCGCCAGCGTTTCCGCGGCCGAAAGGGCCTGGCGGCCCTCCACTCGTTCAAACGTTGCCGCCGACTGGGCCAGCGAGATCGCCACCACGGCCACCAGCACGGCCAGCACGATCAGGAGCTGCAGCCGAAGATACTGCCCCGCAAGGGACATTCCTCGCCGTCGAGTCATCTGCTGCTGTTCTTCCTGTGGGGCCGTAGGTGGGGTGAACTATACCTGACACGGTACCGGGCCTACCCCTTCGTTTGCTGCGCTGTTGGAGAGCGGAAACGTGAACGAAATGAACTTAACTTTCTCTGCTTACACAAGAGTGAGCCCCGTCACGTTGGGCCCTAGCATCGGAAGCACCCCCCGATCAACGGATTCAACGAGAAGAGGAACAACATGCGCGGATTGAGCGCATTGCGCGTGGCGGCAGTGGCGGCAGGCATCGCACTGATGGCGTCAGGCTGCGGAGCAACCGGCAAGACTGCCGCCGGCCCCTCCACGAGCGGAGCCAGCACCGCCCCCCTTACCGGACTTCGCATCATGGTGCCGAACACCGCGGGCGGCGGCTACGACACCACGGCCCGCGCCGCGGCAAAGGTTCTCGAGGACGAGAAGCTGGCCACCAACCCGGAGGTCTTCAACCTGGCCGGCGCCGGCGGCACCGTCGGCCTGGCCCGCATCGTCAACGAAAAAGGCAACGGCGACCTCGCCATGCTCATGGGCCTGGGCGTCGTCGGCGCAAGCTACACCAACAAGTCCGAGTCCAAGCTGACCGACACCACCCCGCTGGCGAAGCTCATTGAAGAGCCCGGCGCCATCATGGTCTCCAAGGACTCCCCATACAAGACCATCGACGATCTTGTCACCGCTTGGAAGAAGGACCCGTCCAAGGTCAGCGTCGGCGGCGGCTCCTCGCCCGGCGGCCCGGACCACCTCCTGCCCATGCAGCTCGCAGGTGCCGTGGGCATCGACGCCAAGAAGGTCAACTTCGTTTCCTACGACGGCGGCGGCGACCTGCTCCCGGCCATCATCGGCAACAAGCTCGGCTTCGCAGCTTCCGGCGCAGGCGAATACATCCAGCAGATCAAGTCCGGCGACATCCGCGTGCTGGCGACCAGCGGCGAAAAGCGGCTGGAAGGCGTTGACGCCCCCACGCTCAAGGAATCCAACATCGACCTGGTGTTCACCAACTGGCGCGGCATCGTGGCTCCCCCCGGCGTCAGCGACGCCGACCGCGACGCCCTGATCGCCACCCTGGAGAAGATGCATGAGTCGGCAGCCTGGAAGGAGACCCTGAAGACGCGCGGCTGGACCGACGCCTTCATCACCGGCGACGAATTCAAGTCCTTCCTCACCGACCAGGACAAGCGCGTTGCCGACGTTCTGACGAAGCTCGGCCTGGCGTGACCTCTCTGTCCACCCGCCTTAAAGGCCGCTCCGAGCTGGGCGTCGCAGCCCTGCTCGGGGCGGTTGGCGCCTTGGTCCTCCTGGACGCAACGCGCCTGGTCGTGCCCTACTCCCAGTCAGACCCGGTGGGCCCCAAGACCCTGCCCATCGTCGTGGGAGCACTCCTGGTGGTCTGCGCCGTGATGCTGGCCGTGAACGTCCTGCGCGGCGGCCGTGGCGAAGCTGAGGCCGGCGAGGACGTCGACCTGACCCACCCCAGCGACTGGAAGACCGTCCTCCCGCTGGCCGGCGCCTTCATCGCCAACATCCTGCTCATTGACTGGGCCGGCTGGGTCATCTCCGGCACGGTGCTCTTCTGGGGCAGCGTCTGGGCGCTCGGAAGCCGCCACTACGTCCGCGACGGACTGATCTCCTTGGCGCTTGCCTTGCTGACCTTCTACGGCTTCTACCTCGGCCTCGGCATCGCACTTCCTGCCGGGCTCCTTGAAGGGATTCTCTAGATGGACATCCTGTCCTCACTCATGGACGGGTTCGCGACGGCGCTGACCCCCATGAACCTCCTGTACGCGTTCATCGGCGTCCTGCTGGGCACCGCCGTCGGTGTCCTGCCCGGCATCGGCCCGGCCATGACCGTGGCCCTGCTGCTTCCCGTGACAACCGTCCTGGAACCGACCAGCGCCTTCATCATGTTCGCCGGCATCTACTACGGCGGCATGTACGGCGGCTCGACGACGTCGATCCTGCTCAACACCCCCGGCGAATCGTCCTCGGTGATCACGGCCATTGAAGGCAACAAGATGGCCAAGGCCGGCAAAGCCGCGCAGGCACTCGCGACGGCGGCCATCGGCTCGTTCGTCGCCGGCACCATCGGCACCACCCTCCTGGTGGTCTTCGCGCCGATCGTCGTCCAGTTCGCCGTCAGCCTCGGTTCGCCGAGCTACTTCGCCATCATGATTCTGGCACTGCTGGCCGTCACCGCAGTCCTGGGTGCCTCACGACTCCGCGGCTTTGCTTCCCTCGGCCTCGGCCTGGCCATCGGCCTGGTGGGCATCGACTCGGTGACAGGCCAGCGTCGCCTCACCTTCGGCCAGCCCCTGCTGGCTGACGGCCTCGACGTGGTCGTTGTCGCGGTGGCGATCTTCGCCGTCGGCGAGGCCCTCTGGGTCGCGGCGCACCTGCGCCGCACCCCGCTGCAGATCATTCCCGTCGGCCGGCCATGGATGGGCAAGCAGGACTGGAAGCGGTCCTGGAAGCCGTGGCTGCGCGGCACCGCTTTGGGTTTCCCCTTCGGGGCATTGCCCGCCGGCGGCGCCGAGATACCTACTTTCCTGTCCTATGTGACCGAGAAGCGGCTGTCCAAGCACCCTGAGGAGTTCGGCAAGGGCGCCATCGAAGGCGTCGCCGGGCCCGAGGCTGCCAACAACGCCGCGGCTGCGGGCACGCTGACCCCGATGCTCGCGCTGGGCCTGCCGACGAACGCCACGGCCGCCGTCATGCTCGCCGCGTTCGTGCAGTTCGGCATCCAGCCCGGACCGCTCCTGTTTGCCAATGAGGGACCCCTGGTCTGGGCGCTGATCGCCAGCCTCTTCATCGGCAACACGCTGCTGCTGCTGGTCAACCTCCCGCTGGCACCGGTATGGGCCAAGCTACTCCGGCTGCCCCGCCCCTACCTCTACGCGGGCATCCTGTTCTTCGCCACGCTGGGCGCCTACGCAGTGAACCTGCAGGCCTTCGACCTGGTGATCCTGCTGGTCCTGGGCGCCCTCGGCTTCCTGATGCGCCGGTACGGGCTGCCCGTGCTGCCGCTGATCCTCGGCCTCATCCTGGGTCCGCGAGCCGAAGGCCAGCTGCGGAAGACCCTGCAGCTGAGCGCTGGCGACGTGTCTGGCCTCTGGAGCGAGCCGATCGCCGTCGTCGTCTACATCATCGTGGCCCTGGTCCTGGCCTGGCCGCTCCTGGCAAAGCTCTGGCGCCGCCTGCGGCCCCGGACGGCCGGGCTGGTTTTGGCCGGCGGACCCGCCGTTGAAGGACCCGCTGCCGGCCCTGCTGCCGCGCCCGCCGTCGAGGGACCCGCAGCCGGGCCCTATCTTTCACCCGCTGTTGAGGCACCTGCCGCTGAGCGACCTGCTGATGCCGGCCGCCGCCGGGCGGACGCCACCCACGCCAACCACGGAGAGGAGAACCCGTGAGCATCATCGTCGGCTACGTCCCCACGGCCGAGGGTACCGCGGCCCTGGACCGCGCCATCACCGAGGCGCACAAGAGCCAAACACGACTGGTTATCATCAACTCCTCCCGGGGAGACGCCATCGTGGACAAGCGGTACGCCCAGGCGGCCGACATCAATGAGGTGACCCAACGGCTGGAGCAGGCAGGGATCGACCACCTGGTGCTGCAGCCGGTCCGTGGCAACGACGCGGCCAACGAGGTGCTGGAGGCCGCGGAGAAGTACCGGGCCGAGCTCATCGTGATCGGTCTCCGTAAGCGGACCCCGGTAGGGAAGCTGATCATGGGCAGCACGGCGCAGCAGATCCTGCTGGAGGCATCCTGCCCGGTGCTGGCCGTCAAGGCCGGCGCCTGAGCCTGAGCCACCAAACGGCTGCCGCCACTAACCACGCCGCGGGCCGGTGTCCGGATCCATCGGGATCCGGACACCGGCCCGCGGCACTTTGAAAGGACCACCCATGACCGTTTGCGCCCCCAATATCCAGGCCCGATCACCGTGGCCCGCCCGCGAACCAGTAGCCAACTGGGCAACGCTGTCCCCGGCTGACGAAGTAGAGATCCGCCGCAACGGGCGCACGGTCGCCGCTGGCTGCGTCGACATGCGGGCCCCGGACGGCAGCGTCATCTGGCTCATCCAGGACGGCGGCCGCGGGCGTGCGCTGTTTCTGCAAGGCGACGGAGTAACGGTCTTCCGGCGCGCCCGGAGGCACATCGCCGGCACGGACCGCACCCGGATTCCCGGCAGGGCCGGGCAGTCCCACCGGCGCTGACCACCACTGACCTGCGCTGACGTGCGCTGACCGGCGCTGACCGTCCGATACCGTAATGCCATGAACCAGTACCGGCTAGCCATTCTGGACGACTATCAGGGAGTCGCGGAGGACTTCGCCCCATGGAGTTCCCTGGCGCAGCGGGGCGTCGCCGTCACAGTGTTCGGTGCGCATTTTGGCTCGGAGGCCGAAACCGCGGCGGCCCTCGCGGACTTTGACATCGTCATCGCCATGCGGGAGCGGACGCCGTTTCCCCGCAGCCTCATCGGGCAGCTGTCGCAGCTGAAACTGCTCGTGACCACCGGCGCCGCCAATGCGGCCATCGATCTGCAGGCGGCAGCCGACCACGGCGTCGTGGTGTGCGGAACCGGCGGCTCCCCCACTGCCGCGCCGGAACTGACGTGGGCATTGCTGCTCGCTTTCGCCCGGAACCTGAGCGCGGAAGAGGCCTCCTTGCGCGCCCACCACTGGCAGACCGGCATCGGGTTCGAACTGTCCGGAAAGACCCTGGGAATCGTTGGTCTGGGGAAGATCGGGAAGCGCATCGCCGCCTACGGCCGCGCCTTCGGGATGGACGTGCTGGCCTGGAGCCAGAACCTCACCGAGGAAACCGCCGCGGCTGCCGGCGCCCGCAGAGTCGGCAAGGAAGAACTCTTCACAGAGTCCGACGTCGTGTCCCTGCACCTGCGCCTGTCGCCGCGTTCGGAGGGGACAGTAGGAGAACGGGAACTGCAGCTCCTCGGCCCCGACGGCGTCCTGGTCAACACCGCCCGCGGGCCGCTGGTGGACCAGCAGGCTCTGGTTACCGCCCTCCAGGAGGGCTGGATCCGTGGCGCCGCGATCGA
Source organism: Arthrobacter globiformis (assembly GCF_030817195.1). NCBI lineage: Bacteria > Bacillati > Actinomycetota > Actinomycetes > Micrococcales > Micrococcaceae > Arthrobacter > Arthrobacter globiformis. The sequence goes on from NZ_JAUSYZ010000001.1 coordinate 5,104,426, forward strand.
CGTGTTCGACCAGGAACCCCTTCCGGCAGGGCATCAGCTGCTGGCCGCGCCCCGAACACTCCTGACGCCCCATCTGGGCTACGTCACCCAGGAAAGCTACCGGGCCTTCTTCGGCGGCGCGTTCGAGGACGTCACTGCGTGGCTGGACGGCTCCCCGGTGCGGGAACTGACGCCATAGAAGACGGACGTACCCCAGCCGGGCCGGGTCTGACTGGCTTGAGGCTATTGGGCCACTCGGGTGGTTCCCAGTCCTGGTACTCGGCCGGATAGGACCGGCCGGTGGGCGAGATCCAGCCCGGCGGGCTCTCACGGGTGGCGCCGACCGGTCTCCACGCTGTGGTGTGTTTCAGGCGGTGGTGCTTAGGGCAAGGCTGGCCTAGGTTGGCAACGCCGGTGGTCCCGCCGTCGGCCCAGGCCAGGATGTGGTCGGCGTCGTTGTCCAGGGAGTGATTGTTGCAGTTGGGAAACGTGCAGCTCGCGTCTCGGAGCCGGAGCCATTGGCGCATCGGCTTCGTTAATCGGTAGCTGGTGCGTCCGATCTCCAGCGGCGCGCCGTCCCGCGGGTCGGTCAGGACCCGCAGGAACGATCCCCCGCCGTCGGCAACGAGCCGGCGGGCCATCGACGGCGGGATCGGCCCGTACCCGTCCAGGGTGGCCGGCTCCTCCGTCTGTCCAAGCAGCGAAAACACCGGAACCGTGACCAGGAACTGCGCCCGTGGAGTCGGCACAACACCGGGAGGGACAGAGCCTGCGGACAAGGAACCTTCGGCTCCATCAACCCCGGGGCCCGCCGTCAGCAGCCATCCGGCGGCCACATCAGCCCGCAGCTGGGTCAGGGTCCGGGACTCTGCCGGGCCCTGCAAGGCACGGGCGGCGACAGTGGTGCGGTCCCAGATCCCGGCAGCCTGGTCCGCGGGCAGATACGCGGACAGCCAGGCCATGCCGTCCCGGTCCGGAACATACTCCAACCGCCGATCCTTCACACTCTTGCTGTGGCGGGTTTCGATGCTCACCGGATGGTGCCGTTCCCGCCAGGCACGTGCCCTGGCCCGGAACCTGCCCGGCGCCAGCTCCCCGGCAAAGCAGCCCCGCGCAAACCCGGGAGCGTCCGGGTCGAGGAAATGGGCTTCCAGGGCCCCGGCCGCGGCGGGCTCCAAGTTGGCTGTTTCGTCACACATCACCCGTGCGTGCTGAAACGATATCCTCCCTGACCCCAGCGCGGTCAGCGTCATCGGCCGCTCGGTGGTCAGGGTTTGGGCCTCGCACAGCAGGGCACCGGCACTGCGTTCGCTCACGGTCAGGGCACCCGCGACCTCAGCGGTCACGGACATTTCCCGGGCTGTGCCCTCCTGCCTCGAATTCGACGGTACCGCCAAGGCCTCGTCAAGGGTGGAATACCCCGCGGCCAAACGGACTTTCAGAGCCGCCAGCCGGGCCTCCAACCTGCCCAACTCAGCCATACTGTCCAAACACGCATCCCCGTTCCCGAAGCGGATCACCCGCAGCAGGATCCACAGCGACCAGATCACCGGTCGCCTGGCCGTCACCTATTCCGGCGGCCCCGCGGACAAAACCAGCCAGCACAGCAACGGAGGACTCAATGCCCTCCCACGTTTCCACCACTGCCGTGCTATCCATACCCACAGCATGACAGGGGGAACCGACAATTTTGCGGCGCGCCAAGGCAGACGATCCCGGGGTGGCTCCGCCGGTTTCGCGGGTTGGTTTCGACAGGCTCAACCAGCGGTTCGGCACCCCGACGGCGCCGAGAAGGTGCCCCCGCGGGAAGCGTGCCCCGCAGTCAGCTGCCGGCACCTTCGACGGTCCCGGAACCGTCGAGCGTGACGGTGCCGGCGTCGCCGTCGACCTTAACCTGCTGTCCGCTCGACACGCGCTGGGTGGCCACCCCCGTTCCAAGGACGGCAGGAATGCCGTACTCCCGGGCGACGATTGAGCTGTGGCTCAGCGGCCCGCCGACGTCCGTGACGACGCCGGACGCCATCGCAAACAGCGGTGTCCAGGCTGGGGTGGTCATGCGTGCCACCAGCACCTCGCCGGGCCGCATGCTGGCGAAATCGTCGGGACCATGCAGCAGCCGGGCCAGCGCGCTCACCTGCCCCGAGCTCGCGCCCACGCCGGTGATGACATCCCCGGCCTGCTGCACCGATCGGGCGGGCATCATGCTGACAAAGGCCCGCTCCATCCACCGGCTCTCGGGCAGCAACTGCGGGGCAGCCGCTTTCCGCTGACCGCGCCACAGCATCTTGCGCTGTTCAACGGCCTCCGCCCGCACCGGCCGGTCCGTACCGGTAATGGCCGCGCCGGGCGTGGCCAGCCCGAAGTCGATGGCGTTGCGGAGTTCGTCGAGCCGTAGCCAGAAGATGTCCGACGGCGCCCCGATGACGCCCGAGTCCGTCAGCCGCTGCCCCAGTTCCAGCAGCATCCGGCGCATCAACGGCCAGGCCAGTCCGACGTCGGCCAGTGCGTCCTCACGGACAGGCGCCGCCTTCTGCGCCCAGCGGAGGAGCCTGCGGAAGACAGCGCGGCGGCGCGGTCCCACCCTGGCGCTGACCAGCCGGCTCTGCTCTTCCCGCCGGTCGGCGGACCGCTGCTGGCGCTCGTGCGGGTCCTTCCCCTGCCCCCGCACGAAGTACCTCAGGGTCTCCAGCAGCGCGGAGGGGTCATCGGCCGGCACCGGGTTGATGAAGTCCAGGTTGTAGACGGCATGCCCGTAACGGTCCAGGTGCCGCTGGAGGCGGGAACGCCACTCGTCCCACTGTTCCGGATCCACAGCCGGGGCTCCGTCCACTCCCGCCGAAGGCGTCCCGGCGCGAAGAGCTTCGGCGATGCCGGCCGATGGCCCTTCCGTGACGGCCGAGGCAAGCTGCGGGCTATCGCGGGTCCACATCGCAAGGTCGTACAGGGATTTCTCCGCGCGGATGGGTTCGCTGTCGTAACCAAGGAGGAAGACCTCCGCGGAGGGGTCGCCGGGCCGCCGGACGAGCTTGTCGTAGTAGCTCCGGAACATGATCTCGCTGGTTGCGGCGATGGGGATGATGGACTGCACGGCGGTGTAGTACGCGGCGCCGGCGTCCAGCAGCGCCGAAATGCCCTCCAGCAGTTCGGCCGCCGGACGGTCCGCGGGCCGTTTGGCGGCCCAGAACTTCACGAGTCCGCGGTACTTCGGGTGCGAGTGGTCTCGCCAGCCCTTGATTCCCATGTTGGCCTTGCCTTGGGCCAGCGCGCGCATCGCCGTCAGTGACTTGCCCATGACCCGCCGCATTCCGGCGTTGTTGTAGTAGTAGTACGCGTAGCCGTTGACGGTGGGCAGCGAGACGTCCCCGGGCCGCACCACGCTCTTACCGAATGCCTCGTTGAACAGGGCGTTCAGCGACCGGACTACGGCGCCGTCGATGAGGTCGGCGAACAGGGGCGACAACGGGTCCGGCAACTGCTCGACGATGCTGGCCCGGAAGTACATCCCGTTCGGGTAGGGCAGCGGCCACTCCGTCGGGGCGTCGGCCGAGGGCTCGGGCAGTGCGGTGATGGGACGGGCCTGCAGGATGAAAAAGTCCCCTGCTGCCTGCGCCCATTCGATGTCCTGGGGCACCCCGAAGTGCTTCGCTATAGCCGTTCCCTGGCGGGCCAGGGCGGCCGCCGCGTCGTCGTCGAGCACGGGCTCCCGGCGCTTCTCTTCGGGGACCGGCTGCTCCCTGGTGCCTGTTCCGTCGTAGACGGTCATCACGTCCTTGTCCGCCGTCCGGCGTTGCTCCACGCGGCCCGTCGCGGCATCCACTACGACGTCGTCCGTGGTGACGGCCCCGCTGACCACGGATTCGCCCAGACCCCAGGCGGCGCTGATCACCACCTGGTCGCGGCGGCCCGTGGCGGGGTTGGCGGTGAACAGCACGCCAGCGGCCCCGGCGTCGACCATCTCCTGGATCACGACGGCGAGGCGCACGGTGGCGGGGTCGAAGCCGTTCCGTGAGCGGTATGCCATGGCGCGGGCGTTCCACAGCGACGCCCAGCAGTCGATGACGGCGGCGACGATGGCGTCAGGCCCGGAGACGTTCAGGTAGGTGTCCTGCTGGCCGGCGAAGCTGGCCGAGGCGAGGTCTTCCGCGGTGGCTGAGGAGCGCACCGCCACCCGCGCGGCGTGGTCGCTGCTGGGCTCCGCGCCGGCCCCGTCGCCTGCTCCGGCCGGCGTCTGGTGGTCCAGCGTCTGGTGGCTCAGCCGCCCGTAGGCCGCCAGGAGTTCGCCGGTAATCTCCTCGGGCACCGTGCTCTCGGCGAAGAGGGCGCGGATCTGCCCGGCGGCAGCGTCATAGTCGCCGTTCGAAGCGCCGGCGGGGAGGGCGGCGAGCTCAAGGATGCGGCCGGTGATCCCGTTGGCGTTGACAAAGTCCTGGTAGGCCGCCGTGGTGAGCACGAAGCCGGGCGGCACCGGGAAACCGGCCCGGGCCAGCTCGCCGAGGTTGGCGCCCTTGCCGCCTGCCTCGTCCAGATCGCTGCGTCCCAGCTGGCCAAAGTCCTTGATGTAAGTCATGACCCTGCGTCCCTTCTGCCCGGGAGCCGGGACCGCGGCATTGCGGCTGCTGACCCCGTTCCGGCGCTGCACCCTATTGTGGCACTGCACCCCGTTCTGGCAATGGGGAAGGCCAGGAGGGGACGGCTAGACCCGGATGGCTAGATATCGCCGCGGGGCCGCCACACCACCACGGCCTGCGAACGGGGCCGGGGGCGCTGGCCGCGTGCCAGGCTCACCACGTCACCGGCGGCGCCGGCGGCAAAGATCCGGGACTCCAACGGCTCACGACGGCGGGCCAGTTCCTCGGTCAGTTCGCTCACCCGGTGCTGCAGGGCAGCAACCTGGTTTTCGAGTTCCAAGATGCGCTTGATGCCTTCGAGCGAGACGCCCTCATGGGACAACCGCTGCACTTCACGGAGCCGGTTCACGTCCCGCTGGGAGTACCGGCGGGACTTGCCCGGCGCCCGGCTGGGCGAGACGATGCCCAGCCGGTCGTACTGGCGGAGGGTCTGCGGGTGCATGTCGGCGAGCTCGGCGGCCACCGAGATGACGAAGATCGGCTGATCGAAATTAATGTCCACGGCCGGCACTCGTCGCTAAAGCCGGGCCTTGGCTGCCAGGCCCTGGCGGACGTCCGAGCCGGTGGTGGCGGCTGCAAATGCTTTCACGGCCTCCTCGGCTTCCTTGCTCAGGTTCTGCGGTACGGCGACGTCGATGGTCACCAGCAGGTCCCCGGTGCCCTTTGACGTCTTCACGCCGCGGCCCTTGACCCGGAGTGTGCGCCCCGACGGAGTGCCGGCAGGAACGCGGACCCGGACGTGTTCGCCGTCGATCGTAGGAACCTCGATGTCGGCACCCAAAGCAGCCTCCGGGAAGCTGACGGGCACGTGGATCCGGAGGTTGTCGCCGTCGCGCGTGTAAAAGTCATGGTTCTTGACGTTGACGGTGACCAGCAGGTCGCCGTTGCCAGCCGGGCCGTACTGGCCCTTGCCGCGGACGCGCACCTTCTGGCCGTCCTTGATGCCCGCGGGCACCCGGACGTCGATGACCTCGCCGTCCGGCTCACGCAGCCCAATGGTGGTGCCTCGGATGGACCCGGCGAAGGAGATGCTGGTGCTGGCCGTCCGGTCGGCGCCCTTCTGCGGTGCGCGCTGGTAACCGGCAGGGCCGCCACCGAAACCGCCGCCGAACAGGTCGGCGAACTCGGGCGGGACGCCGCCGGCGGTGCTAAACCCGCCGGAGTGCCGGCCGCCGCCGCCGGTGAACAGGCCGCCGAAGAGGTCCTCGAAGCCGCCGTTCGCGGTGTTGCCTGCGCCGTGCGGGGCAAAACGGGCGCCGCCGCCCATGGCCCGGATGGCGTCATACTGCTGCCGCTCATCAGGATCGGACAGCACAGAGTACGCCTCGGAAATGTCCTTGAACTTCTTCTCCGCAGCAGTATCTCCGGAGTTCGTATCAGGGTGGTACTGCCGCGCGAGCTTCCGGTAAGCCTTCTTAATGTCAGCGTCGGAAGCGTCCTTGGCAACACCAAGGATCTTATAAAAGTCCTTGTCCACCCAGTCCTGGCTAGCCAATGGCGTTTCCTTTCAAATCTGTTCTAACCGAGCTCTCCGCGATACATGGGCCCCCGCCCCTTCGCGTGGCGGCTTTGGTCCTACGGACCTGAGCCGCCACGCTCCGGCAGGCCCGATGCCACTCCCGGGGCCCATGTATCGCTGCGAGCTTGTGGTCACCTCACCTTAGGCGAGAAAACCGCTGGCGCGGAGGCCGGATATGGGGCGGCGGTGTGGAGGGCACCGCGAAGCGGGCACCGCCCCATATCCGGCGTAGCGCCTTGGTGAGTCAAGCAGGTACCGCGACGATTACCTGTGCTGCGCGGAGGACCCGCTCGCCTGACTTGTAGCCGGAGCGGAGCACCTGGCTGACGGTGTCCACTTCGATGTCATCGCCGGGCTGCTGGATGAGGGCCTCGTGGATGGTCGGGTCGAACTCCACGCCGGTCTCATCGATGCGGGTCAGGCCGTAGGTCTTCAGCGCATTCTCCAGCTTGGCGGCGATCGCGGCGAACGGGCCGTCCGCGAGGTCACCGTGCTGGCGGGCAGCGTCGACGTCGTCCAGGACCGGGAGCAGGGAGTTCAGGACGCCGATGACGGCCATCTCCCCTGCCACGGCGCGGTCGCGTTCAACGCGCTTGCGGTAGTTGACGTACTCGGCCTGCAGGCGGAGCAGGTCGTTCTTCAGCTCCGCCGCCGCGGCGGCCTCGGTGCCCTGCGCGACGGACTCCTCGGCGGGCACCTCGACCTGGTTGAGGATTTCCTCAGCCTGGGCGAGGGCGTCGCCGTCGGAATCCGCGGGTGCGCCGGCCTCCGACGCGGCGGACTGGCCGCCCTGCGGATGCCGGGCCTCCCCGGTCACCGGGTCCACCTTGCGGTGGTCCCGGATGACCGGCTCGTCGCGGTTGCTGCCTTGGTCTCGGGAAGAGTTGTGCTCTTCTTCGTTACCGTGATGCGGCATGGTTACTTCTTCTCTTCTTCGTCGACGATCTCGGCGTCAACGATGTCCTCGTCAGCCTTGCCGCCTGCGGCACCGCCAGCGGCGCCTTCAGCACCTGCAGCGCCGGTGGCGCCGTCCGGGGAACCGGCCTGGGCGTAGATGGCCTCGCCGAGCTTGGTCTGGGAAGCCTGCAGCTTCTCAAACGCGGTCTTCACCGCAGCGTCGTCGGTGCCTTCGAGGGCCTTCTTGAGGGCGTCGACGTCGGCCTGGACCTCGGTCTTGACCTCTTCAGGCAGCTTGTCGCTGTTGTCGGCGATCAGCTTGTCCACGGAGTAGGCGAGCTGCTCGGCGGTGTTGCGGGTGTCGGTGGCCTCGCGGCGTGCCTTGTCCTCGGCTGCGTGCTCCTCGGCGTCCTTGACCATGCGGTCAATGTCTTCCTTGGAGAGCGCGGTACCGCCGGTGATGGTCATGGACTGTTCCTTGCCGGTGCCCTTGTCCTTCGCCGAAACGTGCACGATGCCGTTGGCGTCGATGTCGAAGGTGACCTCGACCTGCGGGACGCCGCGCGGGGCCGGCGCGATGCCGGTCAGCTCAAACGTGCCCAGCGGCTTGTTGTCGCGGGTGAACTCACGTTCGCCCTGGAAGACCTGGATGGCCACGGACGGCTGATTGTCGTCAGCCGTGGTGAAGGTCTCGGACCGCTTGGTGGGGATGGCCGTGTTGCGCTCGATCAGGTGCGTCATGACACCGCCCTTGGTTTCGATGCCCAGGGACAGCGGGGTGACGTCGATGAGGAGAACGTCCTTGCGCTCACCCTTCAGCACGCCGGCCTGCAAGGCTGCGCCAACGGCCACAACCTCGTCCGGGTTGACGCCCTTGTTGGGCTCCTTGCCGCCGGCCAGTTCCTTCACGAGATCGGAGACGGCGGGCATACGCGTGGAGCCGCCGACGAGCACGATGTGGTCGATGTCGGAGAGCTTGATGCCGGCTTCCTTGATGACGTCGTGGAACGGCTTCTTGGTGCGCTCGAGCAGGTCCTTGGTCAGGTCCTGGAACTTGGCGCGGGTCAGCTGCTCGTCCAGGTGAACCGGGCCGTCCGGAGTGACGGAGAGGTACTGGAGCGAGACGTTGGTGCTGGTGGAGGAGGAGAGTTCCTTCTTGGCCTGCTCGGCAGCTTCGCGGAGGCGCTGGAGGGCGATCTTGTCCTTGGACAGGTCGATGCCCTTGACCTTGAGCTGGTTCAGCAGGTACTCGACGACGCGGTTGTCCCAGTCGTCGCCGCCGAGGCGGTTGTCACCGGCGGTGGCGCGTACCTGGATGGTGGAGAAGTCGTCCTCGTCCTTGCCGACTTCCAGCAGGGAGACGTCGAACGTTCCGCCACCGAGGTCGAATACCAGGATGAGTTCGTCTTCCTTGCCCTTGTCCAGGCCGTAGGCCAGGGCGGCCGCGGTGGGCTCGTTGACGATGCGCAGGACGTTCAGGCCGGCGATTTCGCCGGCTTCCTTCGTTGCCTGGCGCTCGGCGTCGTTGAAGTAGGCGGGAACGGTGATCACAGCGTCGGTGACCTTTTCGCCAAGGTAGGACTCGGCGTCGTTCTTCAGCTTCATGAGGACGCGGGCGGAGATTTCCTGCGCCGTGTACTTCTTCTCGTCGATGGCCACGGACCAGTCGGTGCCCATGTGGCGCTTGACGGAGGCGATGGTGCGGTCGATGTTGTTGACGGCCTGGCGCTTGGCGATTTCACCGACCAGGACTTCGCCGGACTTGGAGAACGCAACGACCGACGGCGTGGTGCGGCCACCCTCGGCGTTGGCAATGACGGTGGGCTCGCCACCTTCGAGAACGGAGACGACGGAGTTGGTGGTTCCGAGGTCGATACCTACTGCACGTGACATGTGTTGCTTCCTTCTTTCCTTGGAAACTTGGGCTCGCCCACTTCCTTGAGCGATCTGCACTCAACTCTACTCAGCGCGCAATTTAAGTCAATCCAAAGTTGAGTCAAGGACACTCAACTTCGCCTGCGTGCGACCCCGCAGCAAGGAAAGAACCCCCGATTGCCACGCGGTACTTCCGCGTGAAACCGGGGGTTCTTCAATAAACGGCTGCCGGATTTCGCCCAACGTGAACCTGCGCCTAGCCTCCCGAGGAGGTGCCGCCGTCGTCGTTCCGCGGCGCATTGACCTGGCCGTCGATCAGTTCGTCCTTCAGGTCTTCGGCGGCGCCGCCTTCGGGGGATGTGCCGGCGGCGCCGTAGTCCCCCTCGGGGTATTCGCCTTCCTCATCCCCGGGCAACTCCTGGCCGACCCCTCCGGCCCGGCCGTAGTCGCCTTCCGGATACTCGCCTTCTTCCACCTCCGAGGAGGGCTTAACCGCCCCCGCATCGCCGTAGTCCCCTGCCTGGTATTCGCCCTCGGGTTCGGTGGCGGATTCCTGCCCTGCCACGCCGGCATCGCCGTAATCACCCTCCACGTACTGGCCGCTGTCCCCCTCGAGCGCCGGATTCCTGGAGCTGTTATGCGTCTTGCCCGCGCCGCCGGTCTCACTGTTTTCGGTCATCGGTTGATCACTCCTTCGAAAGGACTGGGCGCGCCTGGTTCGGGCGCAGTGGCAGTCTACTCAGCCGGCGCAGGCGGCAACAGGGGCCGGCGCGGGGCTACCCGGCTTGGGACTGCCAGTCCGGGGCCAATCCGGCCGAACTAAAGCCCGGCGAGATCCGCCAGCAGAGCAATGTGGTGCTCGAACAGTTCATCAGGGGCGGAAAAAGTGCCGGCGCCATACTGCCCGAACACTTCAAAACTGACGGCTCCAAAGAGTGAGGTCCAGATGAGGGTGCCGCGGGCCAGCAGGGCACCCGGGACTTCCACGTTCAGCTCACGCCGGATTGCTTCCAGATCGGCGGCCAGGGGTGCCGGCACCGCGGAGGGCCCGCGCTCCGCAAGGCGCCCGGCACGGTGCGCCGCGTCCAGGATCTGCACCAGGCTGTTGACCACCCGCGTGCCGGGCGCCGTGGTCCGCTCCGCCGGAGCCTGATACCCCGGCACCGGGCTGCCGAACAGGAGGCCGTAGCGCGCCGGCTCCCGGAGGGCCCACCTGCGGACAGCGCGGGCCAGTGCGCCGAACCGGCCTCCGAAGTCTTCCGCGGGGACGGACTCGACGGCGGCATCCACCGCATCCCCCAGGTCGTTGTAGGCATCCACGAGCAGGAGGGTCAGCAGCTCGTCGCGGCTCCCGACGTATCGGTAGACGGCCGAGGAGACCACACCCAGCTCACGGGCGACAGCGCGGAGCGACAGGGCGGCGGCCCCATGTTCCGCCAGGTGCTGCCGGCCCAGCCGGATGATGTCGGCGATGGTCTGCGCCCGGGCACGCTCACGCGGCGTACGGATTTCCCCGCTGGCGGTCTGAGAGGTGGCTGGCATCAGCCCAGCATGGCACGAATCAGAGCAGTGTCAACAATTGAGAGCAGTGCTCTTGACTTTGCTGGGTCCCTGCAGGATCCTTGCTTTGAGAGCAGTGCTCTCAAAACCCCACTTGGCCCCCCGGGACCATCCGCACGAAGGAGAAATGCTTATGTCCGGTCTATATGTGGTCACCGGCGCCGGGCCCCGTGGGCTGGACGGTGGCGGAGCAACTGGCGGAGCGCGGCGGGCGGGTCCGTGTCCTCACGCGCTCCGGCAGCGGTCCCGACCACCCGTTGGTCGAGAAACTGCAGATGGATGTCTCCAACGCGGGCCTGCTGGGTGACGCTTTCGAGGGCGCCGCGGCGGTCTTCCACTGCATCCACGGCTCCTCCTACAGCGCCGCGGCCTGGGAACAGGAGCTGCCCGCTGCCGAACAGGCGGTCCTGGCGGCGGCAGGCGAGGCGGGGGCCGTCGTCGTTTTCCCGGAAAGCCTTTACTCCTACAGCGATCCGGAGCGGGTGATGACCGAAGGCAGCCCGCGCGAGGCGGAGGGCGGCAAACGCGGCGTCCGCGCGGCGCTGCTGCGGGCGCGGGAGGCGAGCGCCACTGACACCGTGTCCGTGGTGGCAGGCGATTTCTTCGGCCCCCGCGTCCGGATGGCCCACGCCGGCGAGCGCATGGTGCCAGGCGTCCTCGCCCGGCGCCCGCTGCAGGTGGTCGGAAGCGCCGACCAGCCGCATTACTTCACCTACGTTCCCGATCTGGCCGCGGCAATGATCCGGGCTGCGGGAATGCCGGAGCTGTGGAACCGGGTGCTGCACGCGCCCACCAACCCGCCGCTCACGCAGCGCCAGATCGCTCGAGCCTTTGCCGCGGCCGCCGGCGTGCCGTCCGCGAAGGTCCACGCGGTGCCGGGATGGGTCCTGCGCACCCTTTGGCTGTTCTCCGCCGACATGAGAGAGCTCGGCGAGATGCTCTACCAGTTCGAGCGGCCGTTCGTGATGGATTCAACGGCCAGCGAGGAGCAACTGGGCCTTCGTCCGACTCCCCTGCAGGTGGCAGCCAAGGAGACGGTGGAGTGGTGGCGCTCGGAGCTCACTGCAGGTCCGGGACGGGCACCGGCGGCGACGGCCGCCTAGCGGATGGAAACTTCCGCAGGGCCTTCCAGTTTGCTGGCTTCCTGCGCCTCGGGCCGGCTGAGTCTACCCGGCCACCAGATGCGCCGGCCCAGGTCGTAAGCCAGGGCGGGAACCAGGAGCGAGCGCACCAGAACGGTGTCCAGCAGCACCCCGAACGCCACGATGAAGGCCAACTGCACCGGGAACATGATGGGGATGACGCCAAGGGCCGCGAACGTGGCGGCCAGGACCACCCCGGCCGATGTGATCAGTGCTCCGGCGCACCATATCGACCCTTCTTGCTACCTGCCCGAGGTGCGGAGAAGGAGTAGCGTTTCCCTATGAGCGCGCAGCAGCCGGAAGATGTCTACACTCACGGCCACCACGAGTCCGTGGTCCGGGCCCATGCGTCGCGGACGGCGGAGAATTCGGCCGCGTTCGTTATCCCGCACCTCACCCCCGGCGCATCGGTGCTCGACGTCGGGTGCGGGCCGGGCAGCATCACGTGTGACTTCGCGCTTCTGGTGGCCCCCGGGAAGGTGACGGGGCTGGACCGCTCCCCTGACGTGATCACCCACGCCCGCGAACTGGCGGCCGACCGCGGCGTGGAGAACGTTGAGTTTGTAGCGGGCAACATCTACGACCTTGATTTCGAGGACGACACCTTCGATGTGGTCCACGCCCACCAGGTCCTGCAGCACCTGACCGATCCGGTCGAAGCGCTGCGGGAAATGCGCCGGGTGGCCAGGCCCGGCGGCATCGTTGCCGTCCGCGACGCGGATTTCCACGGCATGAGCTGGTATCCCGCCATTCCCGAGCTCGACGAGTGGATGGATCTGTACCAGCGGATCGCCCGCCGGAACGGCGCCGAGCCCGACGCCGGCCGCCGGCTCGTCTCCTGGGCCCAGGCCGCCGGCTTTACGGACGTGGCGCCAACCAGCAGCAACTGGCTCTACGCCACCGGGCAGCAGCGCCGCTGGCAGGCCAGGGTGTGGGGCGAGCGCGTGCTGCATTCGGCGTTCGCGGAGCAGGCCCTCGAGTACGGCTTCGCACAGGAGGCCGACCTCACGCGCATCTCGGCCGGCTGGCACCGCTGGGGCTCCACCGACGACGGCTGGTTCCTCATTCCCAACGGCGAGGTCATCGCCCGGGCGTAAGCGGGCCCCAGCCGTCGTAAACGTCCCGCCCCGCAGGCCGACTAAACTTGATGGGTGCAACTCTCCCTTTGGCTGGCCCTCGCGGGTGCCGGCGTCCTCATCAGCTTCACTCCGGGCGCAGGTGCCATCAACACCATGAGCAACTCGCTGACCGCCGGGTTCAAGCGCTCCATCTGGGGCATCCTGGGGCAACAGGCCGCCCTGATCCTGCATGTCATCGTTGTGGCCCTCGGCGTCGGCGTTCTGGTTGCCGGCTCCCCGGTCGCCTTCAACGCCATCCGCTACGCCGACGCCGCATACCTGGTGTACCTCGGCATCAGGCAATTCCTGCGCAAACCGGACCTGGACCAGGAGAAGGTCGCCGCACTCCGGAACGAGCCGGCCTGGTCCATGTTCCGCAGGGGTCTGTGGGTCAACCTGCTCAACCCCAAGGCCATCGTGTTCTTCCTGGCCTTCGTGCCGCAGTTCATCCGGCCCGCCAGCCCGCTCCTGCCCCAGTACGCCGTGCTCGCCGCGACCGTGGTCCTCATCGACGTCCTCGTCATGTGGTTCTTCTTCGCGGCGGCGGCAAAATCGTTCCAGCGCTTTGCCCACAATGCCCACGGCCAAACCGTGCTGAACCGGATTTTCGGCGTCCTGTTCGTCGCGGTGGGCGTGCTGCTGGCATTCATCCACTAGCAGCCTCCCGCTGCCAGCCCGGAGCCGACCCCGCCGTCCGTGGCAGGGTCACTCCTCGCCCTGCCAAGAGACCCGATTTCGGCACCGCGCGAAATGTTTTGAACAATAAGAATACTTACTAGCCAAGCGGTGTTAGCGTGCTCCATGCTTAGCCGTATGACCTCAATGACGAGACCATACCGGATCATCGCGGTCTGCACCGGCAACATCTGCCGGTCCCCGATGGCGGAGCTGATGCTGGCGGAGGCCTTTGCAGCGGCGGGGCTCGCCGGCGCCGTCGTCGTGGACTCCGCGGGAACCACCGCCTATGAGGCAGGACGCCCCATCGACCCCCGGGCCGCGCGGAAACTAACTGCCCACAATCTCCGCTCCGACCGGCACATTGCCCGGGAATGGCGGAAGGAGTGGTTCGCGGAACGCCATCTGATCCTGGCCCTCGACGTGGACCACTACGGCTGGCTGCAGGCGTCGGCCCCGGACGGCGAATCCCTCGAGAGAATACGCATGCTGCGCAGCTTCGATCCCCTATTGGCAACGAAGGATCCCTTGGACCAGGGCATCGAAGACCCTTGGTACGGGGACCACAGCGACTTTGCGTCCGTGTGGGACCAGATCCAGGCGTCGGTGCCGGGAATCGTAGAGTATGTCCGTTCCGCCATCGCCGCGGCCTCGGCGGATGGCGCCCCGCTCCAGCTTAAGGACAGCCAGCAGGTACGCTCTATTTCATGACCCCCGCACCTGTGATCATCGCCATTGACGGGCGGTCCGGCGCAGGTAAAACCACATTGGCCATCGAGCTCGCGGCCACGCTGCGGAACCACCACAAGGTCTCGCTGTTCCACCTGGAGGACATCTATCCCGGCTGGGACGGACTGTCGGCCGGCATCGAACGCTACGTCACCTCGGTGCTGGCGCCCCTGAGCCGCGGCGAAGCGGCCACGTGGGTCAGCTGGGACTGGAAAAAAGATAACGACGGCGACCCTCGGGTCACGCTGCCCGCCGAGATCGTGATCGTCGAGGGCGTTGGGGCGGCCGCAGCCGCCGCCAGGCCGCATCTGGACGCCGTCATCTGGGCCGATGCCCCTGACGGCGAGCGCCGCACGCGCGCGCTGGCACGTGACGGCGAGACGTACGAGCCGTTCTGGGACCAGTGGGCCGGGCAGGAGGCGGAGCTCCTGGCCGCGGACGATATCCCGCAGCATGCCCATGTCCGGGTCCTCAACCGTGCGGACGGCACCGCCCCCGCGGACACCCTGCAGGCACTTACCTACCTCCCGGCGCTCACCACGGCACTGGTTCCCGAGCTCTCCTCGCGGCGCGGCCTGCGCCTGCTGTCGGAACGCATCGAGGCCAGCCCTGATCCGGCCGCACTTTTCCAGGCGCTGTACGCGACGTCCGGCAATGCGGTCTGGCTGGACTCCTCCCTGCGTTCGGCCGAAACGGCCGGTCCCGGCAAGGGAACCCCCGCGGCGGAGCGCAGCCGTTTCAGTATTTTGGCTGACGACGGCGGCACGTTCGGCCAGTCTGTCCTGCACAGTTCCGGGGTCACCCGGATCACCGCCGGATGCGCCACGGCCAACGTGTCCGGCCCGTTCTTCCGCTGGCTGGAGACGGTGTGGGGACGGAAGGCCGTGCGCGGGCCGGAGGACTACCCGTGTGACTTCGCGCTGGGCTGGCTGGGCTACCTCGGCTACGAGCTCAAGCGGGAAACCGGCGGGCACGACATCCCCTCGGACGCGCCTGATGCGGGCCTGATCTTTGCCGGCCGCGGCGTGGTCCTGGACCACACGGACAACACGGTGTGGCTGCTTGCCCTCGACGCGCCGGATGCCGCGGACTGGCTGGACCGCGCCCGTGAGGCGGTGGTCACCGCCGCACCGGAAGCCGGCGGCAGCACCGGCGTCGTACTTCCGGCGCCAAACGCCGCAGCCCCGGCCCATAACGCAGCGCCTGCCTATGATGCAGCCCCGGCGTTTGCCGGCCGCGACACCGAGACGAGCTACAAGCGCAAGATCGCCGAGGCGCAGCATCAGATCGCCGAGGGGAATTCGTACGAGGTCTGCCTCACCACCACCCTCGCGGCGGAAGTGCCGGCACTCGACCCGTGGGCCGCGTACCTGGCCCTGCGCCAGCGGAACCCGGCGCCGTTTGCGAGCTACCTGCGGTTCGGCGGGCTCACGGTGGCCAGCACGTCGCCGGAACGCTTCCTGCGGATAGCGTCCGACGGCGGCATGCGCGCCGAGCCGATCAAGGGAACCCGCCGCCGGGCTGCTGACCCGGACGCCGACGCCGCCCTGCGCGACGACCTGGCCACGTCCCTGAAGGACCGGGCGGAAAACATCATGATCGTGGACCTGCTCCGGAACGACCTCAGCCACTTCGCCGACCCCGGATCGGTGACCGTCAGCCGGCTGTGCGAGATCGAAAGCTATGCCACGGTCCACCAACTGGTGAGCACCATCGACGCTGTACTCCTGCCGGGGTCGCCGCGGGCCGAGGCCGTGGCCGCCTGCTTCCCGGCCGGCTCCATGACCGGGGCGCCGAAGATCAGCACCATGGCCATCCTGGACCGGCTGGAGGAGGGCCCGCGCGGCGTCTATTCGGGCGCGATCGGGTACTTTTCGCTGAACGGGGCCACGGATCTGGCGGTGGCCATCCGCACCCTGGTGGTGCAGGACGGCGGCGAAGGCGGAAAGGTAAGGCTCAGCCTTGGCGTCGGCGGCGCCATCACGGCCGATTCCGTGCCGCAGGATGAGTACGAGGAGATCCGCACCAAGGCCTACGGCGTGCTCTCCACCCTCGGGTCCGCCTTCCCGGACTGAGTTTTGTGTTTAGCGACCGGGTTATTGGACCGTGGCCGTGAGTCGGGCTACGTTGTCCACGTACCTTGCCGCGAGGGGCCGGCGCATCCAGTCCTCTAGCCGCAGTTCGTGGGAGATGTCGCGGTAGGTGTCCTCCACGGCGCGCATGCTGTTCACGATGTCCGCGCCCAACAGCATCACCGAAACCTCCAGGTTCAGGGAGAAGGACCGCATGTCCATGTTGCTGGAGCCCAGGACCGCCACCTCGTCGTCGATGGTGAAGTGCTTGGCGTGGAGCACGAACGGCGCCTTGTACAGGTAGATCCGAACGCCCGCCCGCAGCAGAGCCTCGTAGTAGGACTGCTGGGCATGGTGGACCAGGAACTGGTCGCCCTTCTCGGAGACGAACAGTTCCACGTCCACGCCGCGCTGTGCCGCCGTGGTGATGGCGTAAAGCAGGGAATCGTCCGGCACAAAGTAGGGGCTGCAGACGGAAATCCGATGCTGTGCCGAGTAGATCAGCGTGTTGAAGAGCCGGAGGTTGTTCTCAGTGGTGAAGCCGGGGCCGCTGGGCACCACCTGGGCCGTGACGCCGCCCGGTGACGGCTCGGCGGAAAGCTGCAGCTGGTCCTCGAGTGATTCGTCGGTCTCGCTGAGCCAGTCGGTGGCGAAGACAACATTGAGCGTGGGAACGATCGGGCCCCGCAGGCAGGCCATCAGCTCGATCCACTCCCGGCCGGCCTTGCGGTGCTTGGGGTTGTTGTAGGAGGGCTCGATCAGGTTCTGCGACCCCGTAAAGGCGACTTCGCCGTCGATCACCATGATCTTGCGGTGGTTCCGCAGGTCCGGCCTGCGCCATTGGCCGTGGATGGGCAGCAGCGGAAGCATCCGCCGCCACTGGATGCGGCTGGCCTTGAGCCGCTTCAGCAGCTTGTTGTACCCCTTCACGCGCAGCGTTCCGATGTGGTCGAACAGCACCCGGACCTGGACGCCGCGGTCCGCCGCCTCCTCGAGGGCCGTGAGGAGGTCATCGGTGACGTGGTCCGTGCTCATGATGTAGAACTCGGCGTTGATGAAGCGCTTTGCCTTCCGCACGGCCTCGGTCATGGCTCGGATGGAGTCCGGGTACCCGGGAATCAGCTCCACATGGTTGCCGTCAACCAGCGGGATCGACCCGAGCCGGCGGTTGAGTTCGGCCGCGGACTGGACCCATTCGGGACCCGAATACTCACTGGCGGCGTCGGAAAGCACCGCACTTCCGGCCCGGACCCGCTCGTTGACCAGCTGCTGCTGCTCGGTGCGGCGGCGCGACAGCTTGAAGTTGCCGAAAAGCAGGAAGAGGATCAGTCCCAGGACCGGTACGAAGAAGATGCCCAGCAGCCAGGCCATGGCCGTAGTGGGCCGCCGGTTGCCCGGGATGATGCCCACGGCCAGGACCCGGATGACCAGATCCGCGCCGCTGAGCAGCAGGATCAGCCACGCCGGCAGTGTTTCCGCCAGCGGAAATGGCCACAACACAGTTGAAACCCCCGTCATTTCTTACCTTCGCAGCCATTCCGTATGGAGCGGTGAGGCCAGCCTATCGGCCACCGGCCGCACTAAGCTTGAGGCATGACCTCTCGTACCTCCCACACAGTGCTGGTATTTCTGGATCCGGACTATATGAACGGCCGGCTCGCCGACCCCGAAAAGCCGCAGCTGATGGCCACTGATCTGGGCGCCACCCGCGGCGACGGGGTGTTCGAGTCCATGCTCGCCGTCGCCGGACACACGCGGAAGATCCAGGCCCACCTGGACCGGCTGGCCCGCTCGGCCGAGGCACTGGATCTTGAGATTCCGGGGCCGGACGACTGGCGCCGGGCGGTCCAGACGGGCGTGGCAGCGTTCCGTTCCGACAACCCTGCTTCCTCCCCGGAGCTGGACGAGGCCGTGGTCAAGCTCATTGTCACCCGCGGCGTCGAGGGCGCCGCCGCCCCCACCTGCTGGGTGCAGGTCTCCCCCGTGGCCGCGGCGGGCCGGCGCCAGCGCGAGACCGGCATCGACGTCATCCTCCTTGACCGCGGCTACGACAGCGACGCGGCCGAGCGGGCCCCGTGGCTGCTGCTCGGCGCCAAGACCCTGTCCTACGCGGTGAACATGGCCGCGCTGCGCCATGCCCACAAGCAGGGCGCGGACGACGTCATCTTCACGTCCTCGGACGGCCGTGTGCTGGAGGGCCCCACGTCCACCGTGCTGCTGGCGAATGTGGAGAAGAACGACGGCGGCGCAACAGTTAAGCGGCTCGTCACGCCGCAGCTGGACAGCGGCATCCTTCCCGGAACCTCGCAGGGTGCGCTGTTCGCCGCTGCCAAGGCCGCCGGCTGGGAACTGGGCTACGGCCCGCTGAAGCCCCAGGACCTGGTGGACGCCGACGCCGTGTGGCTGATTTCCAGCATCCGCCTCCTGGCACCGGTCAATCACATTGACGGGCGCGAGATTGGTACGCCGGCGCTCCGCAAGCAGCTGACGGCCGAGCTGAACGAGCTGTTTGCCGGCATCGAGTAATAACAAAAGGGCACCGTTCTAAAAAATGTAGGACAAGCCGGCGCCCCGCGTTGTAGTCTTCTTCCACGGCCAACTGCCCGTACCCGCAGGGGTGATGACACGCGGCCTGGTTCCGGGCTCAGCCGGAATGAGTACATATAAAGGAATAGCCGATGTCTTGGGACGAGAATTCCCTTCCCGCATGGACAAACTCACCACCCACGGGCTTGGGGGCCCAGGCAGCGTTGCCGGGGGACATGGGTGGAATTTCCGTGCGCTGGCAAGCCCGCCAGATCATCACCGAACTGCTCGCCGAGACAGATCCGGCCAGCGAGTGGACCCGCACGCAGCTGCGTGTCCTGTTCGAGGCACATCCGGATAATCCCGAACACGTGCTGCTTGAGCACCTCACCGCCACCACAGAGCTGGCCAACGCCGAGAACGGCGCCATCCCGGTCAGCGTGCCTTCCCAGGCTGTGGCTGCGCCTGAACCGGTTCCATTTACCCGGCGCAGCAGGAACCGGATTGAAGCCATCCTTTCCGACAAGATGCTGATGACCGCGTTCCAGCCGATCCGCCGGCTTCCGGAGGGGCACGTGATCGGGGTCGAGGCCCTGACCCGCTTCGTCAGCGACGACGGCGCCAGCGCAGACCACTGGTTCAACGAGGCAGAGTCCGTCGGCCTGGGCACAGACCTTGAACTCGCGGCACTGCACCGGGCCCTCTCTGCGGCGCAGGCCGTGCCCGACCCCATGTTCATCGGCCTGAACCTGACACCGGCAACGTGCGCGGACCCAAGGATCACGGGGCTGCTGGAACATTCCCAGCTGGCCATGGACCGGATCGTCATCGACCTGAACGGCCCGATCCCGCTCGACCAGTACCCGTCCCTCACGGCCGCCATCGCTCCGCTGCGGCGCCGAGGACTGCGGATCGCCGTAAACGGCGCCGAGGCCGGCTTCACGTCCATGGACCAGGTCCTGGAGCTGCACCCGGACATCATCAAACTGGACCGGAGCTTTATCGCGGGCATTGAAAGCTCCCCGGGCCAGCGGCTCAGGGCCGCCGCCATGGGTGAACTCGCCAGGTACATCGATGCCGCACTCGGCGCCCAGGGCGTGGAGACGCCGGAGGAACTCGAGGCAGTGACCGAACTCGGCATGGCCGCTGCGCAGGGCTACCTGCTGGGCAGGCCCTCCATCCATCCGCTGGACTGGAATGCCTGGATCCGTTCCGAAAGCGAAACGGCCACCAGTGGCCCTGCCTCCTGACGGGTCTCTGCGGGTCCGGTCCTCCGCGAGGTGCTAGTCCTCCGCAAGATCCGTGGCCAGGCGGATGTGGTTATCCGCCAGCCACACAGGATTGAAGGCCTTGCTTTGGTAGTTGCTGCCCGTGTCCGGGGCGATCGCCACCACCACTGACCCGTGCGGCGCCGCCCTGGCCACCCGGAGCGCTGCCGCCACCGTCAGGCCCGACGACGGCCCGAGGGACAGGCCTTCGTCGTTGAGCAGCCGGTGCAGCGTGGTGTACACCTCGTCATTCGGAATCCGCAGGAACCGGTCCAGCAGACCGCGGTCGAAGACCTTCGGCCAGTCGGGCTTGGGCCAGGAGTTGCCCACACCGTCCACCAGGATCGGGCCGGGATGCCCGCCGCTGTAGACCGAACCGTACGGGTCCGCGCCGATCACCTCCACATGCCCGCCGGACTTCTCCTTGAGGTACCGCCCGTTCCCGCTGATGGTGCCGCCGGTGCCCACGCCCGCGACGAAGTGCGTCACCCTGCCCGCCGTCTGCTCCCAGATCTCCGGCGCCGTCCCCTCATAGTGCGCCTGCGGGTTGGCCGGGTTGTCGAACTGCAGCGGACGCCATGCGCCGGGAATTTCGGCCGTGATCCGGGCAGCAACCGCCCGCGCGTTTTCCGGCGAATCCGACGGCGCGCTCCAGTCGGTGAACACCACCCGCGCCCCGTACCGGTTGAGGGCCTCCAGCTTTTCCGACGAAATGGAATCACCCGTGACCACCACCACCGGATGGCCGGTCAGCGCCCCGATCAGCGCGAGCCCGATTCCGGTGTTCCCGGAGGTGCTTTCCACGATGGTCCCGCCGGGCTGCAGCTCGCCGCTGCGCTCAGCCGCCCGGACCATGCTCAACGCGGTCCGGTCCTTGATGGAGCCGCCGGGGTTCTCCGATTCGAGCTTGACGAAGACAGTGCTCCCCAGCCCGCGGCTCAGCACGTCGAGCGGCACCAGCGGAGTGTTCCCCACCCGCGCCAGCACCGCACCGGCGTCCATCCCCGGATCCAGTACCTGGCCCACATGCCTTGCCTGGCGGCCGCTTCCTGTCACGGTGGTCATGATTCTCCTCCCCCGTCATCTGCACTTCGGCCATTCGGCCCACGGTCATCCGGCCTTAGGTCATTCGGGCCACCCAGGCCCGGTGTCCGTAATTCGGGCAGTCCTGCCAGCAGGTCCCCCAGCGCAGCACGGGCGCTGTCAACCAGCACCGCCGCCGGCAGCTGCCCGGCCAGCAGCTCCGACAGGCGCGCCACGACAGCGCCGGTGCCCGCTCCCAGCTGCCGGATCTCCGCTTCCCGCAGATCCGTGCCCTGCGCCTCCGCCAACAGGTAGGAGGCCGTCAACGCCTCAATTGTAAGGAGCTTGGCCGCGGCCTCCACCGAGCGCTCCAGCTGCTGGAGGGCCAGCGGGGCCAGGGTGGAGTGGTCCTCCACGTCCGCGGACAGGGTGGGGGCACCGAGGGTGGCGGGTGCCGCCAGGAACTTCAGCTCCGCCAGCAGGCCGGCGGCCGAGTACCAGAGCAGTCCCGGCAGGTCTTCGGACGCGAGTGGAGTGCCGGCCCGGGCCGCCTCGAGGTTGAGCTGCCGGATCAGGCGCTGCGGCGGATAGAGCTTGGCGATCCGCCGCTCGCTGCTGATCCCGACATGAGCCAGTCCCAGCCGCAGCGCCTCGAACGCCAGCGCGAGCTGCATGGGCTGGAAGTTTCCGCCGGACACCATCCGGCCGGAGGCAACATCCGTCAACGGGTTGTCGCCCCTGCCGTTGAGCTCCACCTCGAGCGCGTCGGCCAGGGCCGTGACCTGGGCCCGGAACGCACCGTGCGTCTGCGGCGCGGCGCGGAAGGACAGGGCGTCCTGGACCGATACCTGCCGCCGCGGGTCCTCCAGCCAGCCGCCGCGAACCAGTCGGCGGACGTTGGCCGCCGAGACGCGCTGGCCGTCCACTGCCTTGGCCGACTGCACGGCCGGCGAGAACGGGCTGAGGTTACCGCCGCCGTCGTACCTGGCTGTGGCCTCAAGGGACAGCGCCAGCGCGGTGTCCGCCAGATCGGCGAGCCCCCGGATACGGCGGAGCTCCAGCGCGCCGGCGCCAATCGAATAGGAGTTGGCGCTGACCAGCGCCAGGGCCTCGCCCGGCGCCAGCACCAGCGGTTCCAGCCCGGCGGCGGTGAGCGCTTCCGCGCCGTCCTGCAGGCCGCCGTCGGGAGCAAGCGCCTGTCCCTCACCGATGGCGACGGCGGCAACCGCCGCCAGCTGGGTGAGGTCGGACGAGCCGACGGACCCGTCGCGCGGAACGGCCGGCACCACGCCCCTGTTGAGCAGCCCGGCATAGAAGCGGGCAGTCTCCGGACGGACCCCCGAGCCGCCACGGGTGAACCCGATGAGCCTTGCCAGGATGAGGGCGCGGACTTCATCCCGGTCCAGCAGCGCGCCGACGCCGCTGTGGTGGTAGCGCACCACCTGCAGCTGGAAGTCGAGGATGGATTCCTGCTCCACGGAAGTGTCGCGGCCGGAACCCAGCAGGGTGTTCAGGCCGTAGACGCGGTGGCCGGAATCGATGGCGGCCTGCACCACCTCGCGGGACAGGCCCACGAGCTCGAGGGCTTCGGCACTGAGGACCACCTCCACCGCGGGATCGGCGGCTGCGGCGGCCATGTCGTCGGCACGGATGTGGGCTGTGCCGATCAGGAACGTGCCGTGCCGGACCCCCGGCAACGGTCCGTCGTATCCCCCGGCTCCTGCCCTTGCACCAGCCCCTGCCATGGCGCTAGAAGTCCAGCAGATTCCGGCGGAAGCCGCCGTCGCCGTAGCTCGTTCGCAGCAGTCCCCGCCTCCGGAGCACCGGCGCCAGCCTGTCCAGCACGCCGTGAATGGTGGCCGGATCGACGAAGCCGGAGAAGAGGAACCCGTCGCCGCCCACTGCGGCCCCGGTCTCCTCGAGGTAGTCGGCGATTTCCTCTGCGGTGCCGATGATGCTGTCGCCGGCGCCGCCGCTGCGGGCCTGCAGGATCTGCCGCAGGGTGGAACCCGGCGGCGCGGCCTTGGAGAAATGCTCCAGCGTGCCCTGATTGCTGTTGGTGCTGAGCTCGGGGAGGGGCGCGTCGAGGTCGAACTGCTTGAAGTCGATGACGGGACAGATAGGAGATCGAGTTGAGCTGGCTGTCGATGTCCCGCTGCGTGAGCTCCCGGCGGGCAGCCCGCAGCTCCTCCGCCTCGGCCCTGGAACCGGTCACCGTGGGTTTGAGGACGAACAGCACCTTGACGTCGTCGGGGTTCCGGCCGGCCCCGGCGGCCTCGGCGCGGATGGAGTCGCGGTAGGCCTTCATGCCGTCCACGCCGCGGGCCAGGGCAATGGCAACATCCGCGTTCGCGCCGGCGAAAGCCTTGCCCCGCGGGGATGCCCCTGCCTGCACCAGCACCGGTTCCTCCGGCAGCGGTGCCGTGTTCAGCGGTCCCCGGACCTTGAAGAACTCCCCGTCGTGGTGGATCGGCCGGACCTTGGTGTGGTCCGCGAAGACGCCTGCCCGGGCGTCCTCCAGGATGGCGTCGGGTTCCCAGCTGCGCCAGAGCTTGCGCACGACGTCCACGAACTCTTCGGCCTTCTCGTAGCGGAGGTCGTGCTCGATCTGCTGGTCCAGCCCGTAGTTCTGCGCGGCAAGGTCGCTGCCGGAGGTCACCACGTTCCAGCCCAGCTGCCCGTTGGAGAAGTGCTGAAGCGTAGCCAGCAGCCGGGCCGCGGTGAACGGCGGATAGAACGAGGCGCTGATGGTGGGCACAATGCCGAGGTGCTCCGTGGCGGAGAGCAGGTACGGCACCAGGGCCAGCGGATCGTGCTTGGGCGCAAAGGACGCCTGCGCCAGCGAAACCTCCGCGCTGCCGCCGTAGGTGTCGGGGACGGTGAGCGAGTCCTCGATGATGAACAGGTCCAGCCCGGCCCGCTCGAACTCCCGGACCGCATGCTGGTAGGGAGCGGGCTTCTTCCAGTCATAGCCGATTCCGTAGCCGGGCGTCCCCCAGCCCTGAACCCCGAAGCCGTGGCCCACAAACCATCCAAAGTGCAGCATGGGAGTCACTGTATTCGCGGTCGAATCATTCACTGTGGCCTGGTTTCATCCGGCGTTACGGCGGTTCATCTCCCGTCATTATCCTCCCGGCCACCGGCTTTGTAACCGGAGCGCGGCGACTGCTGCGACCGGCAGTGACCGGATGCGTTACGGAACATGACGACGACGGCGGTGCGCACCGCCGTCGTCAGTGTTACGTTTTTGGGGAGTAATGAGTACCGGCATGAAGCCCTGACTGGCCGGTCGGCAACCCTCCTTCCACGGCGGGGTGCCTCAGGTGAATACTCGGCATATCGACCACTTCGAGCTGCAAGCGTGAGAAAAGGAGATCCGTCGTGTCAGACGCCCCCGCCGTTGCAACGCTGCCGTCCCAGCAGGATAAACCTGAGGAAAAGCTGGCCTACCGCCTGATCACGGGACCGGACGACCGCGCGTTCTGTGAGCGCATCTCGGCTGCCCTGGCCGAGGGATACGTGCTGCACGGCAGCCCGGCCGCCACCTTCAACGGCACCAGCGTCATCGTGGCCCAGGCCGTCATCCTGCCCGCCGCCATCGCCACCGCAGATGCCGCCGTCGCCACCGCCGTGGACCGGCTGGACTCCGACGACGACCTCAGCGCAGAAGCCTACGAGGGCCACGCATGAGCTACGCCGGAGACCTCACGCCGCAGGACGCGTGGGCCAAGCTCGAAGAGGGCGCCGTCCTGGTGGACGTTCGCACCGAGGGCGAATGGGCGCACATCGGCATTCCGGACACCAAGGCCACGGAGAACGATCCGCTTTTCATCCAGTGGACCTTTCCCGGCGGCATTCCCAACCCCGACTTCGTCGAGCAGCTGAAGCAGCAGGCGCCTGAGGACACCCGGGTGGAGCTGGTGTTCCTGTGCCGCTCCGGCCAGCGCTCCATCGCCGCAGCCATCGCCGCCACACAGGCCGGTTTCACGGCCTACAACGTCCTCGAAGGCTTCGAGGGCGAACCCGACCGCTACGGTGAGCGCACCGTGAACGGCTGGAAGAACCGCGGCCTGCCGACGAACCTGGGAAAGAACTAAGTTGACTTTTAATCACGACGCCGCCGGCTGGAGCCCCGATACCCAGGCCGTCCGCGGCGGGCTTGACCGCACCAATTTCCAAGAGACCACCGAGCCCGTCTTCCTGAACTCCGGGTTTGTCTACGAGTCCGCCGCTGCCGCCGAACGCGCCTTCACCGGCGAGGACGAACGCTTCGTCTACTCGCGCTACGGCAACCCGTCCGTGGCCACCTTCCAGGAACGTCTCCGGCTGCTGGAAGGCACGGAAGCGTGCTTTGCGACGGCGTCCGGTATGTCCGCTGTGTTCACCGCCCTGGGCGCCCTGCTCGGGGCCGGGGACCGCGTGGTCGCCAGCCGTTCCCTGTTTGGCTCCTGCTTCGTGGTCCTCAACGAGATCCTGCCGCGCTGGGGCGTGGAGACCGTCTTCGTGGACGGTCCGGACCTCGAGCAGTGGCGCGCGGCCCTCTCGGTGCCCACCACGGCCGTCTTCTTCGAATCCCCGTCCAACCCCATGCAGGAAATCGTGGACATCGCCGCGGTCAGCGAACTCGCCCACGCCGCCGGCGCCAAGGTTGTGGCGGACAACGTCTTCGCCACCCCGCTCCTGCAGCGCTGCGGAGACCTCGGCGCGGACGTGATCGTCTACTCCGGCACCAAGCACATCGACGGTCAGGGCCGGGTGATGGGCGGCGCCATCCTGGGCACCAAGGAATTCATCGACGGTCCGGTCAAGCAGCTCATGCGGCACACCGGCCCGGCACTCTCCGCATTCAACGCCTGGGTGCTCACCAAGGGCCTGGAGACCATGGCGCTCCGCGTGAACCACTCCTCCGCCACGGCGCTGCGCCTGGCCGAATGGCTGGAGGCCCAGCCCGCCGTCAACTGGGTGAAGTACCCGCTGCTCAAGTCGCACCCGCAGTTCGGGCTGGCGGCCAAGCAGATGAAGGCCGGCGGCACCGTCCTCACGCTGGAGCTTGCGACGACGGCAGGCCAGTCGGGCAAGGAAGCCGCCTTCGCGCTTTTGGACGCCCTGAAGATCATCGACATCTCCAACAACCTGGGCGACGCCAAGTCGCTGATCACCCATCCCGCCACCACGACGCACCGGGCCATGGGGCCGGAAGGACGCGCCGCGATCGGGCTGAGCGATGGAGTGGTGCGGCTGTCCGTGGGTCTGGAAGATGCGGATGACCTCATCGCGGACCTGGAGCAGGCACTCAAGCAGATCTGACCCTTCCGAGTCCGGCTGTCTTTTACTTCGGATGGCGGGCCGTGAACGTGCGTTGCGCGTCACGTCCCTTCGTTTCTGACGTCCTTGGGAACAGGGCTGCGGCACGGTTTAGTGGGTGGACAGGCAGGGTTTACCCAGGGTTTACACGGATGGTCTTGTGAGGTTCCGTGCGCGCTGGGCAGACTCTAATAACACCGATGAACCGATCAAACCCCTGTCGGTTCAGCACCCCACCCAAGGACAGACGCAGCGATGCGTTCGGGGCCGCGGCCGCGAAGACGCTGCGCGCAGCCTCCCTGACCGGAAGGACCGCCATGGCCGGAGTTTTTGAAGTTTTTGTTGATGCAGAGTCCCAGTTCCGGTTCCGGCTGAAGGCCCCCGATGGAACCGTGCTGGCGATCTCCGCACCGTTCGAGGACAAACGCGCGGCCGCGGCCGGGATCGCGGACGTGCGCGAATGCGCCGGGACGGGGCTCATCACGGACCTCTCCCCCGCGGCGCCGCAGGTGACGGCCAACGCCGCGGAGCAGGGATGCGCTGTACCGCAGGTACCTCTGTCGGCACGGGCCGAGCACCGCAGGCAGGGATTCGGCAAGAAGCGCACGCCGTCCGATGCCACCGGAACACCGCTGCGCAGGCAGGCGGCAGCGCCGGCCCGGTTGACCGGGGCAGCCTGATCGCCGTCGCAATCTGCTTTCCGCAATATCCACGGGCAACGTAATGAAGTGCCAGCCGGATTCGCCCGGATACAACCACATTGGGGCCCTGAACTGGTAAGACTCGCTCACGGAGCGAGTATGGCATGCCGTAACAGGCCGCGGAACGGTTTTACTAAGGTAAGCCTTAACTAATATCCTCTTCCGGTGACCACGCAGCTTGATTTCGCGCGGGTGCCCTTCGCCGCGGATCTCGCAGGCCACGGCGACAGGCCCGCAATTCTCACCGACAATTTCACTCTCACCTACCGGGAACTAGCCGACAGGGTTGATGCCCTCGCGCTCCGGCTGGGTACCCAGCGGCGCCTGGTGGCACTGGCGGCGGCGAACGACGTCGACTCCCTGGTGGCCTACCTCGCTGCCCTGGTTGCCGGCCACCCGCTGATCCTGCTGCCGGAGGACAAGCCGGCGGCGCTCGAGTCCCTGGTGGCCGCGTACGACCCCGACGTCGTGCTGGGTTCCGCCAACGGACAGACGCTGCTCGAGGAACGCAGGGCGGGCACCCGGCACGAACTCCATCCGGATCTAGCGCTTCTGCTCAGCACTTCCGGTTCCACCGGGTCGCCGAAGCTGGTACGGCTGTCCGCCACCAACCTGCAGGCCAATGCGGAGTCGATTGCCGAGTACCTGAACATCGGCCCGGCAGACCGCGCCGCAACCACCCTGCCGATGTCCTACTGCTACGGGCTGTCCGTGATCAACAGCCACCTGCTCCGGGGTGCGGGCCTGGTGCTGACCGACCTGTCCGTTGTTGATCCGTGCTTCTGGGAGCTTTTCCGCACCGGCGGGGCAACGTCATTTGCCGCGGTGCCGTACACCTTCGAACTGCTGGAACGCGTGGGCTTTGCCGGGATGGACCTCCCGGGCCTGCGGTATGTCACCCAGGCCGGAGGCCGGCTCGCCCCCGAACGCGTGCAGAGTTACGCCGAGCTCGGCCGCCGGAAGGGCTGGGAACTGTTCGTCATGTACGGCCAGACGGAGGCCACAGCCCGGATGGCCTACCTTCCGTCCAAGCTGGCCGCCGAGCACCCCGGTGCCATCGGCATCCCGGTGCCGGGCGGCGCCTTCCGCATCGAGCCCGTGCCCGGCCTCGAGCACGGCGAACTCGTCTACACCGGGCCCAATGTCATGCTCGGCTACGCAGAGACGCCGGAGGATCTCGGCGCCGGCCGCACGGTCCACGAACTCCGCACCGGGGATCTGGCCAGGCAGCACCCGGCCGGCGTCTACGAAGTGGTCGGGCGGCGCAGCCGGTTCGTCAAGATCGTTGGCCTCCGGGTTGACCTCGGCCAGGTGGAGCGCATCCTGGCCGACCTCGGCGTTGAAGCGGCGAGCGCGGGCACGGACCAGGGCCTCGTCGTCGCGGTCGAGGGCAGTCACGACACCCAGCTGCTGGCCAAGGTCCTCGCGCAGGGCATCGGGCTGCCCCGTGCGGCCCTGGAGCTGCACGCCGTCGAGCACCTCCCCCGCCTGGCCACCGGCAAAGTGGACTACCCGGCGGTCCTGGCGCTGTCAGAACCTGCGCTTTCGAAACCTGCGCCCTCCAAACCCGGTCCGGACCCCGCTGCCGGTCCCGACGACGTGCGGCGGGTCTTCCGCGACACGCTGGAGCGCACGGACATCGGCGACGGCGACACGTTCGTTTCGCTCGGCGGCGACTCGCTGTCCTACGTGGCGACGTCCGTTCGCCTGGAGCAGCTGCTGGGGCACCTCCCGCCGGACTGGCACGTGACGCCGGTCCGCGACCTGGAGCAGCACGCGGGGAAAAAGCCGGCCGGGAAGATGCGTCGGTACTTTGCCCCGCTCGAAACCAGCATCGTACTCAGGGCCGTGGCCATTGTGCTCATCGTCAGTACGCACGTGGGGCTGATGAAATGGCCGGGAATGGCCCACGTCCTCATGGCGGTCGCCGGGTACAACTTCGCCCGGTTCCAGCTCAGCGGGGACCGTCTTCCGCGGTTCAGGCGCCAATTCACCAGCCTGGCACGGGTGGCGGTGCCCAGCATGGCCTTCATCGGCGTGGCCTACCTGATCACCGACCGGTATACCCTGGCCAATGTCGTGCTCCTCAACTCCGTGGTCGGCCCCGAAGCCGTGACCACGCAGTGGCATTTCTGGTTCATCGAGGTGCTGGTCTACATCCTCCTGGGCATGTCGGCCCTGCTGGCCATCCCCTGGGCGGACCGGGCGGAGCGGCGGTTCCCGCTGCTCTTTCCGCTTGCCGTCACTGGCCTCGCGCTGCTCTCGCGGTATGACATCGTTGATCCCGGCATCCCCCACCCGTCGCCAACCCTGTGGCTGTTTGCCCTGGGATGGGCCATTGCCCGGACCCGGACGTGGGTCCAGCGGTGCGCGGTATCGGGCCTCGCGATCCTTACGGTGCCCGGATGCTTCTTCGGGGATACCCACCGGGAGCTGACGCTTGTTGCCGGAATCCTGCTGCTCACCTGGCTGCCCACCATTCCCGTGCCGAAGGGTCTGCAGCGGCTGGCGGTCCTGCTGGCCAGCGCTTCCCTCTACGCGTACCTCGTGCACTGGCTGGTCTACCCGCTGCTGGATGCAACCAGCCCGGCATTGGCGGTGGCAGCGTCCCTGGCGGCCGGTGTGGCGTACTGGGCGCTGTGCACGCGCGTCATGGGGCTGTTGAGCCGGAGTAACAGGGATACGCTCCGCCGCCGGTTCAGGCGGTCCAAGGCGCACACCTCCTGAACCGGGCGGCCTGGGCTCAGACGGCCTGAGCTCGGATAGCCTGGAGGTCGCGGGATGCCACGGCGGAGACAAGCATGGAGCCCGCAGCCGTGACGGGGTCAATGACGGGAATTCCCAGCCTGCGCCGCAGGACGTCCGCCATGCCGATGCTCGTCAGTCCAGTGCTTGCCTCGAGGATGACATCCGCTCCGGCGTCCACCAGCATATGGGCGGCGGCGAGCGCGTCGAAGATGCCAGTTGGCATGAGGAAGCCGTCCGGCGTCTCCACACTCTCGGGGCCATCGATCAGGAGCATGCGCTCGCTAAGGGCATCGGAAATGGGACCCGGCACGGAGTGCTTGAGGCCAAGGACGCCCACCCGGCCGCCGAAGGCGAGGGCGGCCGCAGCCGCTGCGGAGCCGGCACCGATCACGGGGATGTCCAGCAGGGCACGTGCCTCCGGCAAACCGGGATCGGCGGCGCAGCTGATGACCAGCGCATCGACGTCCGGAGCCATGTCCAGCGCGAGTTCCACGACCTTGGGTACGGCGCGCTGCAGCGATTCAGCGTCGTGGACGCCGGAGGGCTGGTCCTGGATGCACCGCGTTGTCACGTCGAAGCCGAAGGTCTCGCGGAGCAGCCTTCCGTGTGAGTTGAGCAGGCGCCGGTCGGTGGTGGTCAAAGCCCTGATGATTCCTACGCGCATGGTGCGTTCCTTCCCCCGTGCGGTTCTTGTGATGCCACACTAACCAGCCGAGGTTTCACGCGGTTTGCCGGAAAATGACCATCGGAAACATGCCCGCCTCACCAGCGCACCACCGGGGTGCGAACGCACACTTAAGCCCCACCGGCCCGCGCCACCCACACGCGAACTGGCAGGTGATGCCTTCAAATGCGCGTTTTGAGGTGCTAGCTGCCAGTTCGCGCTGCGGAAGTGCGCGGGTCAGAGCTGCCGGACGCGCAGCAGTTCCGGGGCGA
Organism: Arthrobacter globiformis; assembly: GCF_030817195.1. NCBI lineage: Bacteria > Bacillati > Actinomycetota > Actinomycetes > Micrococcales > Micrococcaceae > Arthrobacter > Arthrobacter globiformis. The sequence continues at coordinate 5,135,126 of NZ_JAUSYZ010000001.1, forward strand.
CATCGGCATTCGGGCCGACGTACCCATCGGTTCCCTTGTGGGTGGCCCGCACGGCGTGCGCGACGACGGCACCCAGCCCGCCGTCGTCGGGCTCTGCTTTGTCCAGCACCACCTGCCGGATGCCGCGCTGCTCTGCGGCGCCGGTGCCGCGCGCGAAGATCTCCTCGATGCCCCGCCGGGCCAGGTCCAGCTCGCCGTTCTCGGCAAGCACCGGCTCCAGGAAGTCGACCAGCGAGCGCACCACGTCCTCGGCGGGCACGGGCCGGAAGCTGCCGAAGTCGAGCAGTTCACCGCGCAGGCCGAAGTTGCTGGCCTGCCAGGCGGCCATCCGCAGCAGCACGGTCGGCACGGGCGTGGGCTCCACACCCTCACGCCATTCCCGGCATGCCGATTCCACGAGCGCCCGGACCAGGACGGCAATCAGCGCCGCGTCCTCGGCGCGGAGGCAGACGTCCGCCACCCGCACTTCCACGGTGGGATGGTTCCGGGAGAGCCGTGCGTCGAAGTAGATCATGCCCTCGTCCAGCACCACGCCGCTGTCCAGCAGCCGCGTCACCAAACGGCGGTAGGAGGACAGGCTGCCGTAAATGGCAGACGGGCCCGACGACGGCCAGCGGTTCCATGCCTGCGTCCGGTAACTCTCGAATCCGGTTTCCACGCCGTTCCAGAACGGGGAGTTGGCACTGAGCGCGATCAGGACGGCCAGTTTGTCCCGGATCCTGTCCAGCACGGCCACGCCTTCGTCCGGGGATTCGATGTAGGTGTGGACGTGGAAGCCGCAGGTCAGCTGTTCCTGCGCGGTCAGGCCGAACCGTTCCAGCATCCTGGCGTAGCGCGGATCCGGCGTGGTGTGGCTGGAGAGGGCCAGCGGTGACGTGGCCAAGGCGGCAATCCGCGCACCGTGGCTCTGTGCGGCGTCGTCCGCCAATGCCCTGCCGGCACGGATCTGCCGCAGCAGTTCCGCATGGTCCAGGCATGGACGCGTCTGGGTCTCGATCTGTTCAAGCTTGAGTTCGGCGCTCAAGCCCATTTCGTCGTCGTCGAACTGGGCTTCGGCCTTTTTCTTCACCAGCCGGGGCTTGCCCGGGGCGTCGTCGGCGGCGAGTTTGCGGCCCGCCAACAGGGCATCGGCGAGCGCCAGCGGTTCCCCGCTGTCCGGATCAACGATCAGGAGCTCTTCCTCCACGCCAAAAGTCCGCATGCCTACATTGTGCGCCAGACCAGCGAATACGTCCCCGACATGACGAAGCGCGAACGGACACTTGTGGCCCCTAACCCGCGAGCCAACGGGGCTTAAGTGTTCGCTCGCGCTTCCTTGAATGGGCTTAAGTGTTCGCTCGCGCTCGAAGTGGCGTCAGTCCTGGAAGTACTCGATTTTGGCGCCGATGGTGTTGAGCCGCTCGGCGAGGTCCTCGTAACCGCGCTCAATGACGTAGATGTTGCGCAGCTCGGATACGCCGCGAGCCGCCAGCATGGCCAGCAGCAGGCAGGCGGCCGGACGCAGCGCGGGCGGGCAGCCCACCTCGGCGGCACGCCACCGGGTGGGTCCGTTGACGTAGATCCGGTGCGGGTCCAGCAGCTGCACCCGCGCGCCCAGCTTGTTCAGCTCCGTCAGGTAGATCGCGCGGTTCTCGTAGACCCAGTCGTGGATCATGGTCTGGCCCTCGGCGTTGCCGGCGATCACCGCGAAGAACGGCAGGTTGTCGATGTTCAGCCCGGGGAAGGGCATCGGGTGGATTTTGTCCTCGGGCGCACGCAGTTCGGAGGGCTTGGTGGTCACGTCCACCAGCCGGGTGCGCCCGTTGCGGGCCATGTACTCGCCGGAGACCTCCAGCTGCTGGCCCATCTGCTCCAGCGTGGCCAGCTCGATCTCCATGAATTCGATGGGCACACGGCGGATGGTCACCTCGGAGTTGGTGACGATGCCGGCGGTGATCAGGCTCATCGCCTCGATGGGGTCTTCCGACGGGAAGTACTCGATGTCGACGTCGATGGTCGGCTTGCCGGTGATCTTCAGCGTGGTGGTCCCGACGCCGTCGATCTCCACGCCCAGCCGTTGCAGGTAGAAGCAGAGGTCCTGGACCATGTAGTTGGGGCTGGCGTTGCGGATGACCGTGGTGCCGCAGCGGTGGGCAGCCGCCATGATGGCGTTTTCGGTCACGGTGTCACCGCGTTCGGTCAGCACGAACGAGCGGTCGAGGTCGTCGGTCGGGGGTGCCTGAACGGCGTAGAAGCCGGAGCTGGCCTCCACGGACAGACCGAACTGGCGGAGTGCCTGCATGTGCGGCTCCACGGTGCGGATGCCCAGATCGCAGCCGCCGGCGTAGGGCAGCCGGTATTCATCCGTTTCATCAAGCAGCGGGCCCAGCAGCATGATGACGCTGCGGGTCCGGCGCGCGGCCTCGACGTCCATGGACGCCAGGTCAAGGTCCGCGGGGCGGCGCAGGCGGAGGTCGTTGTCGTTCAGCCAGGTGCATTCGACGCCGATGCTGCTCAGAACCTCGACGATGCGGTTGACTTCCTCGATGCGGGCCAGCCGGCGCAGCGTCGTGGTGCCGCGGTTGATGAGGCTGGCACAAAGAAGAGCGACCCCGGCGTTCTTGCTGGTGTTGACGTCAACGGCACCCGAAAGCGTCCGGCCGCCCTCCACGCGGAGGTGGGTCATCTGGGATTTGCCGAGCTGGACGATGCTGCGGCCGAAGATCGCCTCCAGGCGCTGGATCATTTTCAGGCTCAGGTTCTGCTTGCCCTGTTCCATGCGGGCCACGGCACTCTGGCTGGTGCCAAGTTCCGCGGCCAGCTGGCCCTGGGTCCACCCCTTCTGGCCGCGGGCGTCGCGGAGCAGAAGGCCGACGTGTTCAGGGGTCTGTTGAGTCATGGACAAAAATATATCAGATATGAGTTATTTCGTCGCATCGGTGCGGATAATTCGAGGAGAGCGCCCTTGATATACCCGTTACACGCATAAACTTTCAGTAACGGGCCGGAGTGGTGTGACAGAATCCGTGGAGGCGTCCGCCGTCTTCGTCAAGCGCCTGCGCCCGCCTTGACCGCGGAGCGTATCCGGGAGCAAGCTAGCGGTACCTGTTGCGGCCATAAGGGAACGGGAGGCCGCCGTGTCCATTTTCAGCTCCGCTGTGCTTACCAGGAGGCGCCCGGCCGGGCGCCGGGCTTCAGCGCTGCTGTCCTTCATGGTCGCCACCGCCGTGGGTTTCATCCCGGGACCGAGGCTCGACGACGGCGCGCCGCCGGCCCCCGAATCGACCGTCACCGAGGCCTCGCCCCGGGCTTCGGCCGCTCCCGGCGGCGCCGCGCAGGCGGAGCCGCCCGCGTCCCGGCAATCCCCGCAGCCGGCCAACCGGCAACCCGCGCGGCAGCCGTCAGGGTCCGCCTCCGCCCTGCCTGGCGACGAAACTGGCGACGAAACCCTGCTGGGCAACGACGTCTCTTGGCCGCAGTGCAACGGCGACCTGCCTGACAACCCTGCGTTCGCGATTGTCGGGGTCAATAACGGGCTGGCGAACACCACCAACCCGTGCCTCCACCAGCAGCTTGACTGGGCGGATGACTCTGCCGGCGGGACCGGCCAGCCGCGGCTGGCGCTCTACGTGAACACGGCTAACCCGGGGCTGCGAGGCTCCTGGTGGCCGACGAACAACGAGTACGGCGGCGAGGTCGTGGCCAACCCGTACGGCACCTGCCAGGGGCAGGACGACGCGGCGTGCGCCTACATGTACGGGTACGCCAAGGCCTTCGACGATGCCTACCTCCGCACCATTTCCGAGCCTGGGACGTACCTCTGGTGGCTGGACGTGGAGACGGGCAACAGCTGGTCAGGCGACAGGAACGCGAACCGGGCGGACCTCGAAGGCATGGCCGACTTTTTCCACAGCATCGGCGCCAGGGTGGGCATCTACTCCTCCGCCCGGCAGTGGGGGCAGATCGTGGGCGAAGTGGGATCGGCCAGCAGCCTCTACTCGCTGCCAAGCTGGCTTGCCGGCGCGCGCACCGCCGCCGTGGCCAATAGCATGTGTTCCGCGGCGCCCCTCACCGCGGGCGGCAGGGTGGTCCTCACCCAGTTCGTGGCAGACGGCTTCGACCACGACCACTCCTGCATCTGAGGCCGGCCGGGAACATTAGAGCCGAAACATTAGACGTCGGGAACATTAGACTCGGCGCCATGGATCCCACCTGCAATGTCCGCCAGGCCGCACCCGAAGACGCTGAGGCCCTAGCCCGGCTCCACCTGGAATGCTGGCGCGAAACGTATGCCCACCTGCTTTCACCGGGCTTTATGGCCAAGCAGGGCGTGGAAGGGCGGCTGGCCATGTGGCGGCAACTCCTGGCCGGACCGCACGCGGGCCGCCATTACGTAGCGGTCGACGACGGGACGCTGGTGGGGTTTGCCGGTGCGTTTCCGCCCGAGGACGGGGTGCGGGAGCAGACCGAGCTCTGGGGCATCTATCTTCTCGCCTCCCACCAAGGCAGGGGCCTGGGCCAGGCCCTGCTCGATGCCTCGATCGGGAATGAAGCGGCTGCGCTGTGGGTGGCCGAGGACAACCCGGGCGCCCAGGCCTTCTACCAGCGCAACGGCTTCGTCTTCACCGGCGCCAAGGACACGATCGAGGACTGGGAAGGGCTGGCCGAGGTCCGGATGGCACGGCCTGCTGGCTAGGAGCCCTCAAGCCACACCATGTTCCACGTACCGGCCCACAGCGCGGCGGCCACAGCGCCGACGGCGATCACGACTCCGCCGAGCACCACCCAGACGTCCAGCACACTGTAGGTGGACACGCGCGCCCAGGTCCGGCTGGCCCCGCCGAATCCGCGGGCCTCCATGGTCACGGCAAGGCGGGTGGCGCGGCGGATGGCCTGGACCAGGAGGCCGAAGCTCTGCCCCAGGGTGGCCCGCATCCGCTGCCACGGGTTGCCGCGCGATCCGACGCCACGGGCGCGCCGGGCCATGCCGATGGTCTGCCACTCCTCGGCCATCAGCCCGACCAGCCGCATCGCGGCCAGGGTCCCCAGCACAAAACGATGCGGCAGCCGCGCCTTCTGGGCGAGGGCGTCCGCCAGGTCGGTGGGATCGGTGCAGCTCATCAGCAGCACCGCAGGCAGGGCGATGGCCAGGCCCCGCAGCAGAAAACCCAGCCCCAGCTGAAGGGAACCTTCGCTCATGGACCAGAGTCCGACGTCGAGCAGTATCCTTCCGCTGTCCGGCGCCAGGATGGAGGTGCTCCAGCCGCCCACAGCGGCAGCCAGGATCAGCGGCCACCCGCGCTGCCACAGCAGCGAAAACGTCAACCCGGCCAGCGGAAAGACCAGCAGCTCACACGCGAGCGCCACCGAGGCGGACATCCAGTCGATGGACAGCGCCAGCACCAGGGTGATCAGGAAGACCGCGGCGAATTTGGCCAGCGGATTGGCGCGTGTCAGCACTGCCCGGTTTCCGGCGAGTGTCAGTGCTTCCCTCATGTCGCCGCCTGTTCTGACGTTGGTTCGGCTTCTGAAGCCGGCTCAACGGGCCTGGGCTCGGGCCGTCCGCCGGAGCCCAGCCGCAGCTCGGTGCCGCCGAGCACATGGGTGAACTCCTCGTCGTGCGTGACGGACACGACCGCCGTGCCGGCGTCGAGCAGCTCGGAAAGGAATGAGGCAAGCTCCGCCCAGGTGTTGGCATCCTGGCCGAAGGTCGGCTCGTCCAGGACCAGCACCTGCGGGTGAGCGGCCAGGACGGTGGCCACGGACAGCCGGCGTTTCTCCCCGCCGGACAGCGTGTACGGGTTGGCGTCCACGAGATGCGTGAGGCGTAGGCGCTCCAGCAGCTCGTCAACGCGGTCTTCGCCGTGGCCCAGATGGCGCGGGCCGAACTGCAGCTCGTCCAGGACGCGGCCGGTGACGAACTGGTGCTCGGGTTCCTGGAACACCGTGCCGATCCGGGCGATCAGCTGCTCGGCCCTCCACTTGTACGGGTCAATTCCGGCTCCGCCACTCAACTCAACAGTCGCGGAGACCTTGCCGTCCACCGGCGGCAGCAGCCCGGCGAGGGTCAGCGCAAAGGTGGACTTGCCGGCGCCGTTGGGACCCGTGACCGTCAGCGCCTCCCCCGCCCGGACCTGTGCCGTGACGTCCCGCAGTACGGGCTCGGGCGGTACGGAGCGGAAGCCGCGGCGCCGGGGCCGTTCCCGCGAGACGGCGAGCTTTTCGGCGGCGAGCAGCAGCCGGCCGCCGTCAATGCCTGGGACACCGGCAGCCAGACGGCGCCGGGTTTCGGGGACGTAGCCCGGGACCCAGACGCCGGCCGCGGTAAGCATCCCGCGGGCCTGCTCGAGGACCTCGTCCGGCGTCCCGTCGATCAGTACCGCGCCGTTCGCCGCGGACCCCGGCTGCAGGACCACGATGCGGTCCACCAGGTCTTTCCAGGCCGCGACCCGGTGCTCCACCACCACCAGGGTGGCCCCGGTCTTGTCGAGGCAGCGGCCCACCGCGTCCCGGACCTCCAGGACGCCGGCCGGGTCGAGGTTCGCGGTCGGCTCGTCCAGCAGGATGAGTCCCGGACGCATCGCCAGGATGCCGGCGAGCGCCAGGCGCTGCTTCTGGCCGCCGGACAGGGCAGACGTCGGGTGGTTCAGCGGCAGGTGCGACAGTCCGACGTCGTCCAGTGCCTCATGCACGCGGCGCCAGATCTCCTCGCGGGGCACCGAGAGGTTCTCGGCGCCGAAGGCGACGTCGTCGCCCAGGCGGGAGAGCACCACCTGGGTTTCCGGGTCCTGCTGCATGAGTCCGGCACGGCCCCGTTGCGCGCGCGGTGGCGCGCCGTCGATGAGCAGCTCGCCGCTCTCATCCGCGTCGTCGCGGTCCGCTGCCCCGGTGTCTAGTGTCCCGGCGTCAAGGGTCCCGTCCGCGGAACTGCTGCCCGCGTCGCTGTCCCCCAGCACGCCAGCCAGGGCATGAAGCAGCGTGGACTTACCGGCCCCGGAAGGGCCCAGCAGCAGGACGCGTTCGCCGGGGCGGATGTCCAGGTCCAGGGCGTGGACGGCGGGTTTGGTGCGGCCGGCGTGGCGCCAGCCCCACCCACGGGCGTGTACCGCGGCGGGGCGGACCGCGCCGTCGTGTTGTCCGGGCATTAGGAGAAGACGGGCTCCGTCGCTGCCTTGCGGGACGCGAAGGAGCTCAGCACACCGGTCTTGGCCAGGCCGCGGGTGGCGATCCAGGACAGGGCGCCGGCGATGACTGCGCCGGAGATGGCGCAGAACACGATGTACGCGAACTTGTCACCCGCGGCGTAGGCGATGTTCCAGCCCCACGGCGCGAAGGAGTCGTTGAGGCCGCAGAACAGCCCGGCCCCGGCGCCTGCCAGCAGCGAGGCGGGGAGGTTGAACTTCCGGTACACCAAAGCGGCGAACACGAGCTCCGCGCCCAGGCCCTGGAGGACGCCGGAGATCAGCACCGTGGTGCCGTACTGCGAGCCCATGAGGAGTTCACCCGTGGCTGCCACCGTTTCGCAGAACAGGGCCGCGCCGGGCTTGCGGATGATGAGCATCCCCAGTACCGCCGGAATCATCCAGCCTCCGGCGTACAGGCCGGTCAGCGGCGGGTAGACGGCGTTGATGGGGGCGGAGATGAGGTTGGCACCCTGGGACCACGCCCAGAAGATCACGCCGCCGGCAACGGCGATGAGCGCCGCCACGACGATGTCGGCCACGCGCCAGTTGTAGCTGGTCTTCTTGATTGCTGCAGTTGTCATGATGGTCCTCCTGAGGAACAGGAGGGGAAAGCGTTCCCCCGGCTGCCGGTGGCTTGGCCACCTGCTGCCGGGCACTTTGAGAACTCGACTCCCTTACGCCGGTACTAGCCGGATCAGGTTCGAGGGTCTGCGGCGGTCCGCACTCTCAGCGCCCATCCATGGTTGCGCTGGCAGTTGCCTTTGCATCCCGACGGCGGCGCTCCCCTGTCGTGATAAATCTGCCCTTGTGGGCCGGTCCAGTTTACACCTCGGCGGCCACGGAATCCCGGGGCAGCTGTCACAATGCCGGAGTTTTCCTGCGCCGTCGGGACAGCTGTCCGGAGTACATTGGGGCCATGACGCTACAGGACTCCGGCAGCACTGCCCTGCCCGTCTTTGACCCCGATGCCTCCGAGGAACAGCCGGCGGGATCCCTGGAAGCCCTGATCGGTCAGATCGAGGGTGAAATCGCCGAACTGCAGTTCCCGAGGTTCAGCAAGGACGATGCCCTGGCGCTGGGCCTGGAACTGGTGGAACGCGGCAAGGAGGACAACCTGCCCATTGCCATCGACATCACCAAGGGCGAACAGGTCCTCTTCCACGTAGCGCTTGAGGGAGCCACCCCGGACAACGAGGGCTGGGTGCGGGCCAAGCAGCGGACTGCCGCGCGCTACGAGGAGCCCTCACTGCTGGTGGGCCTGCGCGGCAGGGTCGGCGGGGGACGGATCGAGGACAACGCCTGGTTCGACCAGTCCACTTACGCTGCCCACGGCGGAGCCTTCCCCATCTATGTGCGGGACGTGGGAGCGGTGGCCGTGGTCACGGTGTCCGGGCTGCCGCAGAAGGCGGACCACGACCTCGTGGTGCAGGCGTTGCGGGAAATCCACCGGTCCATGCGGCTAGGCTAGCGCTTCATGCGGATAGGGTAGGAAAAGACCAGTGTTCATCACGCGAGGAGTTCCGCAATGAGTTTCTTCATCAAGCTGCTTGGCACCGGCATCAGCCTGCTGGCAGGGTTCGCCGGCACCAAGGCCGTCGATACCATCTGGGAAAAGGTCACGGGCCGCAAGCCCCCCAAGGGCGACAAGGACGACGTCCCCACCACGCTGCGCACAGCCCTGACGTTCGCCCTCGTCTCCGCTTCCGTGAGCGCGGTGATCCAGGTGCTGGCCAACCGGGGCACCCAGCGGGCCATCACCCGCTTTGCCAAGACCCAGGACATCGTCTAGCGCCAGGCGTCGTCCACCCGCCAGGGCATCTCCCAGCGCCAAGACATCGTCCCGGCCCTTTAGCCCCCAACATAGGGTGAGCCTGGTCCGGCCGTTCGGCATCCTGCCGGGTTTCTCCAAGCCCGGCACGCCAATCTATACATGTTCTGAACCTGGCAGTGCTGATGACCTCGGCCGGGCTCACAACAGCCGGACCCGGCACCGCAGACCTGCGGTGCCGGGTCCGGTCACATCCTGCGGCGGCAGCCGGTCACGTGCCCCCGCGGCGGCCGGTGTCAAGCCCAGGCACTGCCCGCGACGGCGCCGGCAAGGCCTTGGCTGGAGCATCACGGGTCCCCCCACGCCGCCGCCAAAAACCTTAGATTCCAAGGTTTTTCCAACCGCGAACCCGAACGTTTTTCCAACCCCCGCCGCATTAGGTGGATGCCATCAGCGTCTTTTCAAGGAGACAAAAATGGTATCCATCCCACCTTTCCTGTCGGCCCAGCACCTGACCTCACGACATCGGGCTCCGCGCCCATCCCGCCGCCGCGGAATCGCTGCCGCCACGGCCGTGCTGCTCGCCGCGACCGGCGCCGGCACATCACTGGCCGCCACGCAGGTGACGGTGAAGAACCCCGGCGGGCTGACCGCCGTCGGGCCCGTCAACACCGAGTATGGCTTCCCGTCCTGGTACGAGGACAGCAACAAAACCCGCGTCGAGCTCTGCCTGGACGCGGAAAACCCGCTCTGCGGCTTCCTGCCCGGAGACATCCCGGACGAAACCGCACCCATATCGTTCCCGGACAACTTCCCGGAAGAGGCGTTCTACATGCTCGCCGGCTCGGAACTGGCCCTTCCCGGCGGCGGCCGCGCCGTCCTGGTCCTCGGTCTGGAGGCAGCGTTCGCCAACACGGTCACCGAAGGAGACCAGCTGGTGTTCGGGCGGCAGCGCATCGTCGTCAAGGGCGGACCGGCCAACGCCACCCTGACGTTCCAGCACCCCTACGGCACCATCACCATCGACACCGACGGCGCCGGCGACGGCAAGCTCGTCGAGGACATCTCACCCGCCGTCGGCAACTTCTCCACGGCCCTGAAGAGCAACATCGGCCCGTTCCTGAAGTGGGATCCGGCCGCCGCCCCGGCAGCGCCCGAGGGCTACCTCGGAGACCCGGGCCAGGACCACACCGTTACCGGCAGCCCCTTCGGCTACAACAAGTTCTCGGTCAACGGCGGCGGCCTGGCCCTGGAAACGGACCAGTTCACGGTCCAGGGCAAGATCTCCACCAACCAGGGAGTCAACGGCGACAGCGCCGTCCTGAACGGCACCATGATCGACGTGTTCGCCAGCAGCGGGAACGGCGCCCAGCTCCAGGTGGACGGGCAGGCCGGGGTTTTCGAAACCACCCCCATGCTCAGTGACCCCGACACCGGCCGGTACTACGCACGGGTCCAATTCACCGGGACCGCGCCGGCCACGGTGAAGGTCACCAACATCGGCGACAAGCCCGCCAGCAGCAGCCAGATCAGCGTCACCAAACCCAGCGGCATCCTGATCACCAAGGCGGTCTACGACGGCACGAACCTGACCGTCGGTGCCCTCTCCTCCGTTGGCTACCCGCTGACCGTCACCGGCCTGGGCACCCTGGATGAGCCGGCTGCCGGCACACCGTCTGAAAAGTCGTTCCCGGTCAAGGCTCCCCCGGCCACCGTCACGGTGAAAACCGCAGCCGGCGGCTCCGCGTCCCTGCCCGTAACCATCTCCGGCGGTCCGGCAACCCCGGTCGGGCTGGACCCAGTCACTCCCGCCCCGGATCCCGGCCCCGTCGTCGACACCGGCAGCGGCTCCGTCCCCGGTGAAACGCAGCCGACGACGGCGGTAGCCACCGCCGCTTCGACCACGGTCACCCGCGGCGGAACCGTCCAGCTGGACGGCAGCGCCTCCACCGGTGCCGCCAGCTACAAATGGCTCCAGGTCAGCGGACCCGCCGTCACCTTCTCCAGCGACACCGCCGCCAAGCCCACCGTCACCGTCCCCTACTACGCCAAGACCACCGATACGGCACCGCTGACAGCCAAGGCCAACGACCCCATCCAGATCCAGCTGATCGTCACGGACAAGAACGGCATCGGCAGCGCACCGGCGACGGTGAATCTGACGGTGCAGACCGACACCGTGGCCGTCGCCGGCTCCCGCCACCGGCTCGGCACCGAGCTCCGGGTCACGGGCACCTCAACGCTGCCCGGCAACACCGCCGTCCTGATCCCGGCCACCACCGTGGTCATCTACGACACCACCCCCGGACGGGCCGCCACCAAGATCGGCACAGCACAGGTCGACACCCTCGGCGCCTGGTCCTACCGGGTCAAGCCCGGACCCAACCGGCAGATCACCAGCGTCCTGGTCCAATCCAGCCGCGGCGGCACCGCAACCGGGGTGCTCGCAACCCGGTAGGGGTCAGCCGCTACCACTCAGGGCCCCGCCTGCTCAGCAGGCGGGGCCCTGACTGCTTAAGGATGTTGGCCAGTCCTCCGAAGGGCGTTCACTTGCCTGGTTTCGACAGGCTCAAACAGCGGTGCGGTTGCCGCCGTCGTCCTCTTCCGATTCACGGGCCGCCTTGGCGGCCTTCACCACCACGGCCTCCAGCTCATCGGTGCTGAGCAGCTCCTTGTGGAGGTGCTTGGTGCGGTAGCCGGCGCGGCCCACCATGTGGGCCGAGACCGGAACGGTGAGCAACTGGAAGATCCAGGCCACGAGCAGCACCGGCCACACCCACCAGGTGCGCAACTGCAACCCTACCGCCGCCAGCAGCAGGAACAATCCGAGCACCTGGGGCTTGGTAGCAGCGTGCATGCGGCTCATCAGGTCCGGGAAGCGGAGCAGGCCGATGGCGGCGGCGAGGGACATCAGGGCGCCCACCACCATGAAGACGGCCGAGGCAACATCGATCACGGTATCCACGGCGTTCGGTTCAGGACTCATTGGGCTGCTCCCGCCTGTCTGCCACGAAGCGTGCCACCGTCACTGAGCCGATGAATCCGATGATGGACACCGCCACCACCAGCATCAGATTGTTCAGGTGCCGGTTCACTGCCATGTCGATGCACAGTGCGGCTCCGAGGATGGCAAGCAGCACGTCCGCCGCGAGGACGCGGTCCAGCAGCGACGGGCCGCGGGCGATGCGGATGATTGCGCCCGCGGCGGCCAGGGCCAGCGCCACAGCCGTGACGGTGAGGACCAGCTCCATCATGCGCCAACCTCCTGATTCAGGGCGGCAAGCTCTTCCTTCGTTCCCATGATCCGGATGAGCCCCGCCTCGGTGTCCCGGACTTCCTTGCGCAGTTTGAGGACATCTTCCCCGTTCCGCACGTTGAGTCCGTGAATGTAGAGCGTGGAGGTGGACCTGTCCACCTCCACAACCAGTGACCCCGGAATCAGGGAGATCACGTGGCCGGTCGCCGTCACCATCAGGTCCGAATGGCTGCGCAATGGAACGGCGACGACGGCGTTGGTCACCTTGGGCCCCTGGGCCACTGCCAGGTAGAACACCTGGCAGCTGGCGGCCACCACCCTGACGAGGAACACCACCGCGAACGGAACGGCCTTCAGCACGTTGAAGCGGCCGCTCAGCTCCACCGGCGGCAGGTAGAACAGGCGCGCCACCGCAACCGCCAGCAGGGCGCCGAAGAGCAGGTTGCCGGGACTGAAGTCCTGCCAGAGTGCTCCCCAGACGATGACCAGCCAGACCAGCAGCGGCAGTTCCTGCCGCAGGGACACCCTTTGCCGGCTCACTTTCCGCCTCCGCTCAGCGCCAGGGCCGGGACGGGCGCGCCGTCACCGAGCACCGCCTGGATGTAGGCGGACCTGTCCAGCATGGCCGCGGCGGACTGGTCCGCCACCTGGAAAAGGGGTCCGGCGAACACGGTGAGCGCGACACCTAGGACCACCAGGCCCAGCGTGGACCCGACCATGGTCCGGGGCAGGAGGCGCACCGCCGTCGTGCTGCTTTCCGGGGCGGGAACCGCCAGGAGTACCGGGTCGGGGTGCTCGGCGTCCTCGGCCTTGCGCCAGAAGGCACGGTTCCACACGCGGGCGACGGCCAGGAGGGTCAGGAGGCTTGTCAGCACGCCGCCGATCACCAGGGCGTAGGCGAGCGGGGTTCCCAGTCCGATGCCGGCCTGGATCAGGCCGAGCTTGCCCAGGAAGCCCGAGAACGGCGGGATGCCGGCCAAGTTCATGGCGGGGACAAAGAACAGCAGGGCCAGCAGCGGGGACAGTTTGGCCAGCCCGGCGAGCCGGTCCACCGAGGAGCTGCCGCCGCGGCGCTCAATCAGCCCGGTGACCAGGAAGAGGCTGGTCTGGATGGTGATGTGGTGCGCCACGTAGAACACGGCAGCAGCAAGGCCGGCCACGGAGGACATCGCCAGGCCGAACACCATGTAGCCGATGTGGCTGACCAGGGTGAAGGACAGCAGACGCTTGATGTCGCTTTGGGCGAGGGCACCCAGAATGCCGACGACCATGGTCAGCAGTGCCACCACCATCAGCGGCGTGTTGAGGCTGTCGCCGGGGAACAGCAGGGTTTCCGTGCGGACCATGGCGTAGACCCCCACTTTGGTCAGCAGGCCGGCGAACACGGCAGTGACCGGGGCCGGCGCGGTGGGGTATGAGTCCGGAAGCCAGAAGGACAAGGGGAAAACGGCGGCCTTGATGCCGAAGGCGACCAGCAGCATGACGTGCAGGAGCGTCTGGGTTCCCTGGTCCAGTTCCGACAGCTTGATGGCCAGGTCCGCCATGTTGATGGTGCCGGTCGCGCCGTAGACCATCGCAATGGCGATCAGGAACAGCACCGACGACACCACCGAGACCACCACGTAGGTGACGCCCGCACGGATGCGCGGACCTGTGCCGCCGAGGGTCATCAGCACATAGCTTGCCGTCAGCAGGATCTCGAAGCCGACGTAGAGGTTGAACAGGTCCCCGGAGAGGAACGCGTTGGAGACCCCGGCCACGAGGATCAGGTAGGTCGGGTGGAAGATCGACACGGGGGCGTCCTGGTCGCCGTCGGCCATGCCCTGGCCGGTGGCGTACACGAGGACGGCGAGGCTCACCGCGGAGGACACCACGAGCATCAGCGATGAGAACTGGTCCACCACCAGGACGATCCCCCACGGCGGCACCCAGCCGCCGATGTTCACCGCCGCCGTGCCGCCGTTCCAGACGGATGCCAGGAGCAGGCACTCCAGCAGCAGGGTGAGCGAGAGCAGGCTAATGCTTACGGCGCGCTGGGTGCGGGAGTGCCGGATCAGCACGAACGTCAGCGCTGCGCCCAGAATGGGAAGTACGACGGCGAGCGGGGCAAGGCTTGCGAGGTTCACTTCGCCCCTCCATCCGCGGTGTCTGTGCCCGGGCCGGTGACGTTGGCGGATCCCGGTTTTTCCTCCAGCGCCGCGTGCTCTGCCAGGAGGATCCGGCCGCCCGCCTCGACAGTCGCCCTCGGCTCTGCCGCGGCGGAACCGTCCGGTCCGCGCATGGGCAACGGGAACTCTGAGGTTTCCATGGGGATGACGGCGTCGTCCTCCGCGTCGAAGCTGGGGGTTTCGGCCACGCGGCGGTCCTCGATGTCGTCCTGGATGTCGTCCTGGCGGGCAAGCACCCAGGTCCGGTAGATGATGCCCAGCATGAACGCGGTCACCGCGAAGGAAATGACGATGGACGTCAGGATCAGTGCCTGCGGCAGGGGATCGTTGTAGGACGCGGGGTCCGTGTCCTTGCTGAAGAAGGGTGCCAGCCCGGCGTAACCGCCGGTGGCGAGGATCAGCAGGTTGGTGGCGTTGGCCAGCAGCATCAGCCCCAGCAGCACACGCGTGAGGCTGCGTTCCAGGATCAGGTAGATGCCGCAGGCGTAGAGCGCACCCATGACGGTGAGCAGGGTCAGGTTAACGGTCATGGGGTGCCGCCTCGGGTTGATCCGGCCGGGATACCCGTTGGCACCGGTTCGCGGTCCTCGTCGCCGTCCTGTGCCTCCTGCTGCAGGGGGCGCTCTTCAAAGTGCTCGTCGATTTCGGCGCCAAGGCTACGGAGCACGTCCAGCACCAGGCCGACGACGACAATGTAAACACCGGTGTCGAAGATGGTGGAGGTGACGAACTTAATGTCGCCAAAGACCGGCAGCCAGAACTCGATGATGGCGCTCTGGAACACCTGGCCGCCCAGCAAAACAGGCGCGGCGCCGGACAGCGAGGCCGTGGCAAGACCGATCCCGAGCAGCGTGCCGGCGCTGATGGGGGTGGCTTCCCGCAGTTCGAAGCGGCCGCCCGCAAGGTAGCGCAGGGTGAGGGCCAGCCCGGCCATGAGGCCGCCGGCGAAGCCGCCGCCGGGGAGGTTGTGGCCGGCGAGCAGCAGGTAGAGCGAGAAGATGATCATCGAGTGGAAGACCAGCCGGGTGACCACTTCAAAGATGATGGAGCGGCGTTCCGGTGCCAGGGTGCGCCCGGCAACGAGCCACGGGTCCCGCGCGGCCGCGGCAAACTTGCGGGTCAGCGCCAGTGCGGCGCCATCCCTCGACGATTTGTCCACGCCGTGGCGGCGGCCCACCGTTCCCTCGGCCACGGCGGACGCCGTGCGCAGTCGGTCCCCGCGGCCCCGGACGAAGATGAGGCTCGCCACGCCGGTCGCGGCCAGCGCCAGCACGGAGATCTCACCGAAGGTGTCCCACGCACGGATGTCCACCAGGGTGACGTTGACGACGTTGAGCCCGCCGCCGCCCTCGTAGGCCAGCTTGGGGAACTCGAGGGAGACGGGCGTGGCGATGCGGGCGCCCATGGCGTGGATGGCGGCGAAGACCATGGTGGCGCCGAAGGACAGGCCGATGATCACGCGGACCACCCGGTATTTGCCCCCGGTGCGGTCCCGCAGTTCCGCCGGGAGGCTGCGCATGGCCAGCACGAACGCCACCAGGATGATGGTCTCCACGAGCATCTGCGTCAGGGCCAGGTCGGGGGCGCCCTGCAGCGCGAACATCAGCGCGATGCCGTAGCCGGTGACGGAAACCATAAGCACGGCAAGGAAGCGTTTGTTGGCCCGGACGGCAGCGAGTGCCCCGATCACGATCCCCGCTCCCGCCACCAGCTGCAGGGGCGAGTTGGGGTCGACGAAATAGAGCCCTTCGGGAAGCGGCTTGTTCGCGGCGATCAGCGCGGACAGGGGCAGGACGAAGGCGACGCTGAGGATCACGGCCAGGTAGAAATACAGCGAACCACGCTGCGTGCGTCCGGTGATCCACACGGCGGCGTCGTCCAGCGCACCTATGGTCAGCTGGTAGCCGCGGTCGGCGTCGAACCAGGGCGGAACGGCGCTCTGAATCCTGTCCACCACCGCCCGCCCGTAGAACATGGCCGCGCCGGCGGCGAAGGTGATGGCGGTCAGACCCAAGGCAGGGGTCAGCCCGTGCCACAGCGCGAGGT
Organism: Arthrobacter globiformis; assembly: GCF_030817195.1. Taxonomy (NCBI): domain Bacteria; kingdom Bacillati; phylum Actinomycetota; class Actinomycetes; order Micrococcales; family Micrococcaceae; genus Arthrobacter; species Arthrobacter globiformis. Next base: position 5,151,527 of record NZ_JAUSYZ010000001.1, read on the forward strand.
GCCCTGCGGCACCTTCCGCAGTAGCGGCGTCGTGCGTTCCCTCGGTAAACAGTGCCGCGTAGGGCTGGATCCAGGCATCCACGGGAACCGGCCACAGGCCGTAAACGATGGTCAGGACGCTCAGGACGGCAGGAGCCGCCAGGAAGGAGGGCCGGATGGCCTTGAACGGGGTGCGCTCGACGCCCGGCTTCACGGCGAAGGCGCCCCACATGAAACGCGCGCTGTAGGCAAAAGTCAGCACGGAGCCGAGCACCACGCCCGCCAGGGCCACTGCGCCCCAGGGGCCGTAGCCGGGCGCGGCGGCGAAGTGCACGAGCGCCTCGAGCACCGACTCCTTCGCCACGAAGCCGCCCAGCAGCGGGATGCCGGCCATGGAGGCGGCGCCGACGCCGGCCACGATCCCGAGGGCCCGGGCTGAGCGGAAAACGCCCGAAAGCTTGCGGATGTCGCGTGTGCCGGACTGGTGGTCGATGATGCCCACCACAAGGAAGAGTGTGGCCTTGAAGAGCCCGTGTGCCAGCAGCATGGCGAGCCCGGCGAGCGCGGCGTCGGGCTTTCCGAGCCCCACCACCATGGTGATGAAGCCCAGCTGGCTCACGGTGCCGTAGGCCAGGATGAGCTTGATGTCCGTCTGGCGCAGCGCCCGGTAGCCGCCCACCAGCATCGTGGCGAGCCCGAGCCCAAGGACCAGCGGCAGCCAGTAGGTGGTGTCCGTAAAACCCGGCGCGAGGCGCGCCACGATGTACACGCCCGCCTTCACCATCGCGGCGGCGTGCAGGTACGCGCTCACGGGCGTTGGCGCGGCCATGGCGCCCGGGAGCCAGAAGTGGAAGGGGACCAGCGCGGATTTGGTGACCGCACCGATCAGGATGAGGACGACGGCGGCGCCCACGGCTCCCGCCGCCGGGCCGGAGACCAGCCCGGGCGCCTGTTCAAGGATCGCCGAGATCCGGTAGGTGCCGGCGCTGGCGCCGAGCATGATCAGGCCAACGAGCATGGCCAGGCCGCCGGCGGTGGTGACCATGAGTGCCTGGAGCGCGGAGCGGCGGGCAGCAAGGCGTGTCCGTGCGTAGCCGATCAGGAGGTAGGACAGGACCGTGGTGAGTTCCCAGAAGATGAACATCATCAGCAGGTCATCCGCGGTGACCAGCCCGAACATCGCCCCGGCGAATGCCAGCAGCTGCGCGCCGAACCCGCCAAGGTAGCTGTCTTTGTCCTTGAAGTACCGCGCGCAATAGACCAGCACCAGGGCGCCCACCCCCAGGACCAGCAGGGACATGACCCACGCCAGGGCGTCCATGCGGAAGGCGAATTCGATGCCGAGGCTTGGAATCCACGGGACGATTTCGGCTTCTGCGGTGGCTCCGGCGCCATAGACGGCGGCGTGCTGGAACAGAAGCCAGACGAATGAACCGGCGGGCACCGCGGCCAGCCCATAGAACGCGTTGCGGCCGAACTTCCGGAAGACGAACGGCGCCACAGCGGCCACCGCGAAGTGCACGGCAAGGACTGTGATCACTGGTATCTCCGCAAAGTCAGAATTCGGTTATCAAAAGTTGGAGCAGGCGGTCATTCGTTGGGTTCGGTCCCGACAGTTTATCAAGGGGGCACTGGCAGTTTTCCCTGCGCTGGCGGGCCGCAGGGCAAGTTTCGCCAGTCTGCGGGAGAGTTTCCGTTCCCTGTTCGCCACAGGCGGATAGCATCGGCCTATGAACTCCGCAGCCGCATCCGAGGCAACGCAGCCGCCGTCGGAACTTGAAGCAGGGCCCCGGGCGTCCAGCAAGGGCCGCGTGTTGGCCTGGGCGGCGTGGGACTGGGGGTCCGCGGCGTTCAACGCGGTCATGACGACGTTCGTCTTCACGGTCTACCTGACCTCCCAGGCGTTCGGCGGCGAAGACCGGGCCTCGGCGGTGCTCGGCGGAGCGCTGGCCATTGCCGGGGCGGCCATCGCGCTGCTCGCCCCGGTCACCGGCCAGCGATCCGACACCGGTGGCCGCCGCAAGCTCTGGCTGGGAGTGAACACGGCCGCCGTCGCGGTCCTGACGGCACTGTGCTTCTTCGTGTTTCCCCGGCCCGAGTTCCTCCTGCTCGGGGTGTCCCTGATCGCCCTGGCCAACGTGTTCTTCGAGTTCGCGGGCGTCAACTACAACGCCATGCTGGCTCAGATTTCCACGCCCCGGAACATCGGCAAGGTCAGCGGGTTCGGCTGGGGCATGGGCTACCTCGGCGGCATCGTGGCCCTGCTCATCGTGCTCCAGCTCTTCGTGCAGCCGAGCTTCGAGTGGTTCGGCGCCTCCACCCAGGACAGCCTCAACATCCGGCTGGTGGCGGTGTTCTCCGCCCTGTGGTTCTTTATCTTCGCCCTGCCGGTGATGTTCGCGGTCCCTGAGCTGCCCAAGCCGAAACGCGCAGCGAGCCTCGGGTTCCTCGCGTCGTACGGGCTGCTGGCGCGCAGGATCAAGGCGATCTACCGGACCAGCCCGCACACCATCTTCTTCCTGCTGGCCAGCGCCATCTTCCGGGACGGGCTGGCGGCGGTCTTCACCTTCGGCGGAATCATCGCGGCGGGCACCTTCGGCTTCGCGCTGCCGCAGGTCATCTTCTTCGCCATCTTCGGCAACGTCGTGGCGGCCGTGGGCGCGATCATCGGCGGCTTCCTGGATGACAGGGTGGGGCCCAAGGCCGTGATCATCGGCTCCCTCACCGGGCTGCTGGTTGCGGGGACGGTGATCCTGGTGCTGGGTAACGACAACCACACGTTCTTCGGCGTGCCGTGGTCAGGTGCCACGACGTTCTGGGTTTTCGGCCTGTTCCTTTGCCTGTTCGTCGGTCCCGCGCAGTCCTCCTCGCGCGCCTACCTCGCCCGGCTGGCCCCGCAGGGCGAATCCGGCGAGCTGTTCGGCCTGTACGCGACCACCGGCCGCGCCGTCAGCTTCCTCGCACCGACCCTGTTCACCCTGTGCATCACGGTTGCCACTCCCCTGGTGGCCCAAGGGGAAGCACAGCGCTGGGGCATCCTCGGCATCATGGTGGTGCTGCTGGCCGGGCTTCTGGTCCTCCTGCCCGTGAAGGCCCCGAGCGAGGCCGAGATCGCGGTCGTCCCGCAGTCCTAGCCGGCTCTGGGCGCGAACGCACACTTAAGCCCCGCCGGTCCGGCGCGAACGCACACTTAAGCCCCGCAGCAGGGGGACCCAGTTTCAGCCGAAATCGCAGGTTCGCGGACTAGGCTGATGTTATGTACATGGAAGAGACAGACCTCCCGGGCCTGGGCAGGCGCAAGGACTTCATGACCGCTTCCGGCCGGCGGATCGGGGTGGTGGAACTCCGCGAGGGCCAGACGGAGCTGTTCGTTTCCACCTGGGATGACCCGGACACGTGCCAGGCCTCGATTCCGCTGACCGGTGAGGAAGCGGCATGTCTGGGGAACCTGCTGGGAGGCCAGCACCTGGCCATGACGCTGACCGAGGCCCACCGGGAGGTTCCCGGCATCGCCACCCGGCAATTCTCCATTGCCGCGGACTCCCCGTTCCAGAACCAGCCCATGGGCAAAGCCCGCATCCGCACGCGGTGCGGCGTTTCGATTGTGGCGATCATGCGTGAAGGCGAAGTGGTTCCTTCGCCTGGCCCCGACGTCCACCTTCACCCCGGCGACCTGCTGGTCGCCGTCGGCACGCAAGAAGGTCTGGACGCTGCGGCCGACATCCTGCGCAACGGCTGATCCTCATGGACCGCGTGGCCCTGTCGCTCATCGAACTGGGGGCAGTCGTGTTCTGCCTCGGCCTGCTGGCGAGGCTCGCGGGGCGGATCGGGATGTCCCCCATTCCGCTGTATCTGGTGGGCGGACTGTTCTTCGGTGCGGGCGGCGTGGTGGAACTGAGCGGCATGAAGGAGTTTTCCCACCTCGCGGGTGAGATCGGCGTCATCCTGCTCCTGCTTATGCTCGGTCTGGAATATACGGCAACCGAACTCGTGACGGGCCTGCGCAGATCATGGAAGGCCGGCATCCTCGACTTCGTCCTGAACTTCGTTCCCGGCGCTGCCCTGGCCGCCCTCCTGGGATGGGGAGTCGTGGGCGCCATGGTTATGGGCGGCGTCACGTACATATCGTCATCGGGCATCGCGGCCAAGGTCATCACGGACCTTGGCCGCATCGGTAACCGTGAGACACCAGTGGTGCTCTCCATCCTGGTGTTCGAGGACCTTGCCATGGCGATCTATCTGCCGATCCTCACCGCCACGCTTGCCGGGGTCAGCTTTCTGGGCGGCCTGCAGACCGTGGGCGTCTCGCTGGCTGTCGTCACCGTGGTGCTGCTGGTTGCCCTGCGGCACGGGCACCACGTCTCCAAAGCCGTGCACAGCGAGAATTCCGAGGTTTTCCTGCTGAACCTGCTGGGGGCCGCCCTGCTGGTTTCGGGCCTGGCGGCGGCGCTGCAGGTGTCCGCCGCGGTGGGCGCCTTCATGCTCGGCATCGCGATCTCCGGCGCCACGGCCCACAGCGCCACGCGGATCCTTGAGCCGCTGCGGGACCTGTTTGCCGCCATCTTCTTCGTGGCGTTCGGGCTCAACACCGACCCCGCCTCCATCCCGCCGGTGCTGGCGTGGGCGCTGGTCCTCGCGGTGCTCACCGCCGCCACCAAGATCATCACCGGAGCCTGGGCCGCCAAGCGTGCAGGCATCGCGCGTCCGGGACGCTTCCGCGCAGGGGCTGCGCTGATAGCGCGGGGCGAGTTCTCCATTGTCATCGCCGGGCTCGCCGTGACGTCCGGAGCGGTCGAGGCCGAGCTCGCCGCCCTGGCCACGGCATACGTCCTGATCATGGCGGTCCTGGGTCCGCTGGCCGCCCGCTACATCGAGCCGCTCGTCAAGAAATTCTCCCGCCCGGCGCGGCCGGAGCCAGTGCCGGCCTGATCCCGTTCGTGGCGGGCCAGCCGGCCTGATCCCGGCCGGCCCGAATCCGACGTCCGCGCTAAATGTCGGTCCGGTGGAAGTTCAGGTGGCTGCGGCTCGCGGTGGGTCCGCGCTGGCCCTGGTAGCGGTTGCCGTACTCGCCGGAGCCGTAGGGGAACTCCGCGGCGGAGGTCAGCCGGAAGAAGCAGAGCTGGCCGATCTTCATGCCCGGCCAGAGTTTGATGGGCAGCGTAGCCATGTTGGACAGCTCCAGCGTGACGTGCCCGGAAAAGCCGGGATCGATGAAGCCGGCCGTGGAATGCGTCAGCAGGCCGAGGCGTCCGAGCGAGGACTTGCCCTCCAGGCGCGCGGCGATGTCGTCCGGCAGCGTGACGGTTTCGTAGGTGGAGCCCAGCACGAATTCGCCGGGGTGCAGGATGAACGGTTCGCCCTCTTCCACCTCCACCAGCCGGGTCAGCTCGGGCTGCTCTTCGGCGGGATCGATGTGGGCGTATTTGTGGTTGTCGAACAGCCGGAAATAGCGGTCAATCCGGACATCCACCGAGGACGGCTGGACCATCGCGGCTTCGTACGGATCGAGGACGATCCGTTCGGAATCAATTTCGGCACGAATGTCGCGGTCAGAGATCAGCACACCGTCAAAAATACCATTGCCGGTCCCCTGCCCTGCCGCTAGTGTTGCGTGAACAATCAGGCCGACGGTCTCACGTCACACGGTCAGAAATAGAGCTGGGGATATTTTGAACAGGATTGCGGCCAAGGCCGCTGTTGCACTCGCCTGCGCCCTGGCGTTGGCGACGCCCGCGGCCAGCGGCCTGCCAACCATGGCACCCGCCGGCAGATCCGCTGCCGCCATGCCGGGCACCACTGCCCCCTCACCGGAAGCCCCGGCGCTAGCAGCCGCTCCCGGTTCCGGTGCAGCGGCTGCCCTTCCGGCCGACGCCCCGCCACCGGCCATGCCCGACGACGGCGGCACAGCCCCCGCGGCGACCTCACCCGGGCTTCCACTCACCGATCCGGCTGACACCGGAACACCAGCGGCACCCGCCGCCCAGGAGGGACCTGCCCAGGAGGGGCCTGCCGCTGCCAGCCACACCACGCAGCCCGCTCCCGCCCGGGCCCCGGCCCAGACCTCCCAACCCACGGCGCCCGCGGGCCCGCCGGAACCAGCCTCGATCCCGCCGCTCTCAGCCCCTGCCGATGCGTTCGCCGCACCGCCATACACGGCCCGCACGGAGCCGGGCAGCGCCGCCAAGGGCCTGCTGACAACGCAGGCGCTGGTGCCGGACAGCAATGCCGCCCAGGTGGCCGCCGTCTTCAACGCCGTCAACACCTACCGGGCGTCCCTGGGCCTGCCGGCGGTCAAGTACCACGCGACGGTTGCCGGCATGGCGCAGGACTGGTCGGACAGCATCGCCTCCCGCGAGGTCATTGAACACCGGGTGAATTTCTGGACAGATGCGCGGGCCCTGAGCCCGAACAACGGCGCAGGCGAGGTCATTGCCGTCCGCTGGGACCGGGACGCCGCGCAACTCGTCGAATGGTGGAAGAATTCGCCGGCCCACAACGCCATCCTTACCGACCCCCGGTTCAACGTCGTCGGCATTGGCATCACTTTCACCGACGGGAACTGGCAAACCACCCCCAGCCGCTACACCATGTGGGGCGTGGTGAATTTCTTCGGCTACTCGGCGCTGCCCGCCGGCACCACGGCCGCGCCGGGTGGCAGCACCTCGGTTCCCGTGCAGCCAACAGATGTGTGCGAGCCCCTGGTCAAGCACATGCCGCCCACGCTGGACCTGGCCACGGCGGCCATCAAGGGTGCCGGGGACATCGTGTCGGTCGACGCCGCGGGGCAGCTCATCAACCGGCCCGCACTGGACGCCGGACAGTTCGGCCCGCCCGACACCATCGGCACCGGCTTCGGGGCCGCGCGGCAGGTTCTTGTTACGGACTGGGACCGGGACGGTGTTTTCGACGTCCTGGCGCAATGGTCCGACGGCCGCCTGACCCTGTATCCCGGGCAGCTGGCGGGTGGGTTCCTGCCACCGGTCACACTGGGGCAGTCCGGCTGGGCGGGCATGACACTGGCCGTCGGCGGTTGGTGCTCCACCAACAGGCTTCCCGAGCTGCTGGCCCTCGACTCCGACTCAAACCTCTGGCTCTATCCCAACCGGGGCGCCGGCGACCTCGTCCAGCGGACCCTCATCGCTACCGGCGTCGCCGCGACACGGCTCGCCTTGGTGGATTACGACGGCGACGGTTTCCAGGACCTGCTGGCCCGCCAGGGCGACGGCAACGTTCTGCTGTACAGGGGTTCCGGAGGGCCGTCGCCCAAAGCCGAAGCCCGGACACTGGTCGCCAGCGGGTGGGGTGACGTGACAGCGATCCGCACACTGCACGGAGTCACCGGCATCTACTCCGTCGGTCTGGTCCTGCAGCGCACCGGCATCGCCGGGCAAACCAGCCCCGTGCAGTACTGGAATCTCGACGCCGGCGTCCTGTCGCCGCCATCGGCCGTTCCCGGGACGTGGGCGGGCCAGCGGCTGGCTCAGTAAGCAGTAAACAGTAGGCGCGCACCGGAACAATAGGAGTTTTTGTCCAGATATTGGCCTCAAAAGGCCGCTTAGCTCGCAATATCTGTACAAAAACTCCGGCGAACAAGCGAAAAGCCTCAGTCCGCCGTCGTCCGTTCTTCGATGACGCCGGGGAGCTTCGCAAGCTGTCCCACGGCCGCCCGGAGCTGGCGCCGGTATGCCGGACGGATGAAGCTCCAGAAACCAAGCGTCGGCGCCTCAAGCGCGAACCGCACCCGGGTCCCGTCTCGCTCGGTGCTGAGGTAAAAGCCGCCGCGCAGGAGGGACGGACCGGCCACCACCTGGAACTGAATTTCGGCGCCAGGCCGCGCCTGGGTGATCTCGTAATCGCGCGCCACCGGCCGGTCCCGGGGGCCGTCCATGGTGACCTGGTACCTGGCGCCCACGCTGCCGGCGCTACCCGAGCTGAGCCCTATGCTCCGGACACCGGCCTGCCAAATGGGCAGATTCGCGCCGTCCAGGAGGAATGAGTAGACCGTCATGGCGTCGCGCGCAACGAGGACCTCGTGTTCTGCACCTGCCATGGGGATCCTTTTCCGACGTCGGGCCTGCCTTGCGTAGCCCGTTCCCCTTACTGCAGCTAACGAGATTCAGGATAGTCACCCGCGCCGGCAAGCGGCCGCGCACCGCCCGGGCCTTTACCGAACAGTTACGGGAGGCCTTCCGGCTTGGCTCGCCGACGCGCGCGGACTCGTGATCCAGATGGCCGGAGTCGCCGTGCAACTGCGCTAAGCTAGGTTCTGCCCCGGGCAGTTTCCGGTGCGACTGCGGCTGTAGCTCAATGGTAGAGCGCTAGCTTCCCAAGCTTGATACGCGGGTTCGATTCCCGTCAGCCGCTCCAAACCATCCCTTGAATGCGCCGCCTGCGGCGTCATGGCGCCCGGCGCACCACCCTCAGCGGTCCCCGCCGGTTCCGCAGGTCCACCTTCAGCGTCAGCTCACCTTTGCGGGCAAGCACGACGGCGACAGTCGCCGCGGCGAGCGCCGGCACCCCTCCGGCCACCAGCAGCCCGGCGTGCGGATCAAGGTGTTCGGCAATGAAACCGATCATCGGTCCGCCGAGGGCCTGGCCACCGATCAGCACCATGATGTACAGGCTCATCACGCGGCCCCGGATGCTCATGTTGGAGCTGGTCTGCACCAGCTGGTTGGATGCGGTGAGGAACATCAGGCACCAGAACCCGGAGAGCACCAGCGCGGCGCCGAAGAGCGGCAGGGTGGGGACAGCGGCGGAGAGGCACAGCATCAGCCCGTACATCCCGGCTGCCAGGACCACCGACCGCAGCCGGAGCTGCCGGCGCCGGGTGGACGCGACCGCCCCGGTCAGCGCCCCGAGCGCCACGAGCGCATTCAGCATGCCGTAACCGCCCGCACCGATGCCGTACACGCGGTCCGCGAAGGCGGCGAGCAGCACCGGCAGGCTCATGGCGAACACGGCAATGAAGCCCACCATGAGCCACGGCCAGTAGATGGTGGGCTTACTCAGCGCGTACCGCAGTCCTTCCCGCAGCATTCCCTTGGACTTGGGCGCCGGCGCGCTGACGAACAGCTCGTCCCGGCGCAGCAGCAGGAGCATCGCCACGGTGGAGCAGCAGGCCGCGGCATTGGCGGCGAAGGCCCAGCCCGCACCGACGGCCGTGAGCAGCACCCCGGCAATGGCCGGACCGATCAGCCCGCCCAGCTGGAACGTCGTCGAGTTAACGCTGATGGCGTTGCGGAGGTACCGGGGCCCCACCAGCTCATGGACGAAGACCTGCCGGGCGGGCTGGTCCAGCACGGTGACCAAACCGAGCACCAGGGCGATGACGTAGACGTGCCAGACCTCGATCCTCCCGGTGAGTGCGAGGGCCGCGAGCGCAGCGGCGAGGATGGCAGCGGCGGACTGGCACATGATGAGGATCCGGCGCTTGGCGAACCGGTCCGCGACCATTCCGCCCCACGGTCCCAGAAGCAGGGACGGCAGGAACTGAAGCGCCACCGTGAAGCCGACGGCGGTGACCGATCCGGAGAGCTGGAGCACCAGCCAGTCCTGGGCGATCCGCTGCATCCAGATGGCGATGACGGCAATGAAGTGGCCTGTGGCGAAGAGCCTGAAGTTGGGGACCCGGAGTGAGATGAAGGTGTGCCGCCACGGAAGGCGTTCACTGACGACGGCGACGGGCTGGGTGACGGTGGCCAGTGGCGGCGGTGGGGGTGTCACAGGGGTTCCTCAGGTGAGCGGGCCGGCGGGGATGTCCTCAACGCTATGGCGCACACTTCTAATTGTGGAAGACTATTGCTCCTATAACTATCATTGCTGAACGTAATGATGCCCGCCGTCGAGGAGGACGCAATGTTCGAACCGGCCCAGCTCCGATCGTTCCTCGCCGTCGCCGAAACGCTGAGCTTTACCAAGGCGGCAGAACGCTTGGGCCTGGCCCAGCCGACGGTAAGCCAGCACGTGCGCAAGCTCGAGCTTGCCGCCAAGCGGACGCTGATCAGCCGGGACACGAGGGACGTCAGGCTGACGGACAACGGCGATGCCATGGCAGGCTTCGCAAGGAGCATCCTCGCGGCCCACGACGCCGCCGCCCGCTATTTTTCCGGTTCGGCCATGCGCGGGCGCCTGCGCTTCGGCACCGCCGACGACCTCGCCATTACCGGCCTGCCGCGCATCCTGCGTGAGTTCCGGCAGATCTATCCGCAGATCAACCTCGAGCTCACGGTCGGCCAGAGTGACCAGCTGTACAAGCGCCTGAATTCCGGCCAGCTGGACCTCGTCTTCGTGAAATGGGTAGCCGGCGCCAAGGACGGCACCGTGGTCCAGCACGACACGTTCTCCTGGGTGGGCCTCGAACAGACCGCACTGGAGCCGGGCCATCCGGTGCCGCTCATCGCCTACCCGGCCCCGAGCCTGAGCCGCAAGCTTGCCATCGATGCCCTCGAATCCGTGGGCCGGACGTGGCGCATCACGTGTACCACCAAGCAGATCAGCGGGGTGCTGGCAGCCGTCCGCGCCGGCATCGGGGTGGCCGTGATGCCGTCCTCGCTGGTGCCCGAGGATCTGAAAATCATCACCCGGCGCTTCGAGCTGCCGCCGGTGGGGGATGTCGATTTCACACTGATCAGGAACCCTTTAGCGAACGCCGAGGTCATCGACGCCCTGACCCAGGCCATCATGGGAAGGACCCTGAAGAAGCCTGTTTAAGCCGGAAAATGATTGATAACGGTTCGCAGCTGTCTTATGCTGTGACTGTTGCGGTCATGCAGCGGCCGATAACACACAGGTTTCGATAACGAACATTGCCGGCAATGACGCCCGCGTGTTCGGGATAGGTACGCCGTGACCACAGCCGCAAACCCCCGCTATACCCGCCACTCCATGACCGTAGAGGCCGAATATGTCGGCCAGCCAAACTGCGAAAAGTGCGGAACAGACGAGTTCATCTACCTCGAATCCTTCGTGCCGCCCAAGCACCGCCAGGACGGCACCGTCCGGAAGCTGGGCGAAGTCGCGTACACCTGCACGCGCTGCGAGGACTTTTCCGCACACAGCGTTCCCGCGTCGTGGGCTCCACCCGGCTGGTATTTGGGTTAAGCAGCAACGGACAAACAGTTCGGGCGGGCACCTTGTGGTGCCCGCCCGTTCTATTGCCCCATTAGATCGCTGGATCAGCAGACCCCTAGATCAGTGAATCGGAGAGGTGGTTCGGCGTACCGAAACGGTGCGCTGTGATGCTGACAGCCTGCTCGTGCAGGAACGGCAGCATTTCAACACGGCCGGCCTCCGTCACCTCGTGGCCGTAGATGGCCAGGTCCGGGCGGCCGCCGGTCGCGTCGGCCAGGTCCGGGGCGGAGCCGCCGATCAGGCGGATGCGTCCGCCGGACAGCTTGTCCTCCGCGGCGAGACGGCCCACGGACGCCAGCCACGCGGCGTCGTCCTCCACCGTCACAGGGATGTCCAGCCCGGTGAGCACGGAACGCAGCTGGGCGGGAAGTTCGACGCCGGACGATACGGTGACCGGGGCACCGGCAAGTACGCCGGCGGCAACTGTCCGGACGAGCGCCCGGAGGGACTCGCCGTCGGAGAGCCGGACGGTGACCGGCAGCGCACGGTAGCGGAAGATGTTCCGCTCGGCGCTCAGGCCCGAGACGTCCTTGGCGGTGCCGAATTCGTCCGCCCAGGCGATGGCGTCGGAGCCCAGCGCACGCTGCAGGGCCTCGATGTCCGCAGCGTCGAGTTCGCCCTTCACGGCGTCCACGAGGCGCTGCACCCTGCGGTTGGCGATGCCCGCCGCAGCGCCCCGGGTGCTCTCGGTGCTGGTCCAGTCGCCGAGGCCGGCGAGGTAATTGGGGCCGCCTGCCTTGGTGCCGGCGCCAACCGCAGACTTCTTCCAGCCGCCGAACGGCTGGCGCTGCACGATGGCACCGGTGATGCCGCGGTTGATGTAGAGGTTGCCTGCCTGGATGGTGTCCAGCCAGAGTGCCAGCTCGTCGGTGTTGAGGGAGTGCAGGCCGGCGGTGAGGCCGTACTCGATCTGGTTCTGGATGGCGATTGCCTCTTCCAGGGTGTCCGCGGTCATGACGCCGAGGACGGGGCCGAAGAACTCGGTCAGGTGGAAGTAGGAGCCGCGCTTGACGCCGTAGCGCACGCCCGGGCTCCAGAGTCGGCCGGTGTCGTCGAGCTTGCGGGGCTCGACGGCCCAGTTCTCACCCTCGCCGAGGGTGGTCAGCGCGTTGAGCAGCTTGCCCTTGGCCGGTTCAATGATCGGACCCATCTGGCTGGTGGGGTCCTGCGGGTAGCCCACCTTGAGGGAGGTCACGGCGTCGATCAGCTGGTTGTGGAACCGCTTCGAGGTGGCCACGGAGCCCACCAGGATCACCAGCGAGGCCGCGGAGCACTTCTGTCCGGCGTGGCCGAAGGCTGAGTAGGCCACGTCCTTCGCGGCGAGGTCCAGGTCAGCGCTGGGGGTGACGATGATGGCGTTCTTGCCGCTGGTTTCGGCCAGCAGCGGCAGGTCCTTGCGGAACGAGCGGAACAGTTCGGCGGTCTCGTAGCCGCCGGTGAGGATGACGCGGTCCACGGCGGGGTGGGAGATCAGCTGCTGGCCGAGCTCGCGTTCACCCAGCTGCACCATGGTGAGCACGTCCCGCGGGACGCCCGCCTCCCACAGTGCCTCGATCATCACGGCGCCGCTGCGGCTGGCCTGCTTGGCGGGCTTGATCACGACGGCGGAGCCGGCGGCGAGTGCCGCCAGTGTGGAACCGGCGGGGATGGCCACCGGGAAGTTCCACGGCGGCGTGACCACGGTGAGCTTCGCGGGCACGAACGTGGCGCCGTCGACGTCGTCGAGCTTGCGGGCGGATTCGGCGTAGTAGTGGGCGAAGTCAACGGCCTCGCTGACCTCGGGGTCGCCCTGGTCGATGGTCTTGCCGGTCTCGCTGGCCATGACCTCGAGCAGCTCCGCGCGGCGGGCCTCGAGGACGTCGCCGGCGCGGTGCAGGATCTCGGCACGCTCGGCGCCGGACAGCGCACCCCAGGCCTTGCCCTTTTCCACGGCCGTGGCAATCACGGTGTTGAGCGTGTCCGCGTCCGCGATGGTGGCGGCTTCAACGGAGGCGTTGCCCAGGGTCGACGTCGGCACCCGGTCCAGGATGGCCCGGCCCCAGTCGCGGTTGGCGGGCAGGGACGGGTCCGTGTCCGGGGTGTTCCGGAAACCGGTGCGGGGCATCAGCTCTGCCGGGAGGCTGCGGTTCTGCTGGCGGTTGGGCGGCGGGACCTCGTCGTCGAGCTTTTCCAGGGAGGACAGGAAGCGCTGCTTTTCGCGCTCGAACAGCGCTTCGTTTTCACTGAGCTCGAAGACGGCGGACATGAAGTTTTCCTGGCTGGCGCCCTCTTCGAGGCGGCGGATCAGGTAGGCGATGGCGACGTCGAATTCGGCCGGGTGGACCACCGGCGTGTAGAGCAGCAGGGAGCCGACGTCCTTCTTGACCGCCTCGGCCTGTCCCTGCGCCATGCCCAGCAGCATCTCGAATTCGATGCCCGACTCGACGCCGCGCTGCTTGGCCAGCAGCCAGGCGAAGGCGATGTCGAACAGGTTGTGGCCGGCCACGCCGATGCGGATGTTGCCGATGCGGTCGGGGTGCAGCGAGTAGTTGATGACGCGCTTGTAGTTGGTGTCCGAGTCCTGCTTGGTGCCCCAGGTGGCCAGCGGCCAGTCGTGCAGCGAGGATTCCACCTGCTCCATCGGAAGGTTGGCGCCCTTGACCACGCGGACCTTGATGGCCGCGCCGCCATCGGCACGGCGGGCGGCGGCCCAGTCCTGCAGGCGGATCATGGCGGACAGGGCGTCCGGAAGGTAGGCCTGGAGCACGATGCCGGCTTCCAGGTTCTTGAACTCGGGCTTGTCCAGGATCCGGGTGAAGACCGCAATGGTCATGTCCAGGTCCTTGTACTCCTCCATGTCCAGGTTGATGAACTTGGCCTTGGGGAACGAGGCGGCCCGGGCGAAAAGCGGCGTGAGCTTCTCGACGACGTGCTCCACGGCCTCGTCGAAGGCCCAAGCCGAATGCGGGGCCACGGTGGATGACACCTTGATGGAGACGTAGTCCACATCCGGGCGGGCCAGCAGCGTGTGGGTTCCCTCGAGCCGGCGGGAGGCCTCGTGCTCGCCCAGCACAGCCTCGCCGAGCAGGTTCACGTTCAGCTTGATGCCGTCCTTGCGGATCTTGGCGATGGCGGGGCCCAGCTTGGAGTCGGTGGCGTCAACGATGAGGTGGCCCACCATTTCGCGCAGGACCTTGCGGGCCACCGGAATGACAACCTGCGGCAGGACCGGGGCCATGAGGCCGCCCATCTGGACAGCGCTGCGCATGTACCAGGGCAGGAAGGCGGGAACCTTCGGGGCGAGCGCGGCGAGGTTGCGGGCGGCCACGTGCAGGTCCTCGGGACGGACCACGCCGTCCACGAAGCCCACGGTGAAGTCCAGCCCGTTCGGGTCCTTGAGTACGCCGGCGAGCTGCTCGGCGGATGCGTCCACGGGAACCTTGCTGGCTTCGGTCAGCCAGCGGCGGACGAGGGCGATTGCGTCGGCGGCCAGAGCTGTCGCTTTTGCGACGTCGGACCCTTCCGAGGGGGTGGCGACGGCGCCGGTAACAGCGGCGTCCTTGCCTGCCTGCACGCGGTGATCCGTTGCGGTGTTGGTCATGGCTTTCCTCGTTCTTTCAGTGCGATTGGATCGTCTTATCCATCAGTATGGGCTTCCCTTCGCTTAAGATAAAGCGATCTTTGCTAAGCGATACACGTTAGAAAAACCGATCGTTCTGTATTTACATTGGGCACCCCAAAATGCTGCCCTTCCGGCCCCGGCGATCGCCCAGTTTCCGCCGCCTTCCCAGACCCGTCCTCAGCTTTCGCCGCTTGTTCGCGAACCCTTCCTCACCGGCATGAGGAAGGGTTGCGACAATTGCTGCAGTACGTGAGGAAGCGTTGCGTGTACGGCTGCAAGACGTGAGGAAGCGTTGCGTGTACGGCTGCAAGACGTGAGGACGCGTTGCGTGTACGGCTGCAGTACGTGAGGAAGGGTTGCGACAATTGCTGCAGTACGTGAGGAAGCGTTGCGTGTACGGCTGCAAGACGTGAGGAAGCGTGGCCAAAATCCCTGCAGGACGTGAGGAAGCGTCAGGAACCACAAACCCTCCCTCAGCTTTCGTCGCTTGTTCTCAAACGCGCCCTCAGCTTTTGTCGCCTCCTCCCAAACCCTCCCTCAGCTTTCGTCGCCAAACGACGAACCCTCCCGCACCTGAGAGGTGCGGGAGGGTTCGTCGGTATGGCGCCAAATGAAGGGAGCTACACGGGCGTGTGCATCTCCACGGCCTCGTCGTGCCGCGGGCTGTTCGGGTTCATTAGGGAGTGCCGCTTGCCGTAGCCGAAGTAGATCACCAGGCCAATCACGAGCCAGATGCCGAAGCGCAGCCATGTCTCCCAGTGCAGCTGGAACATCAGGAAGGCGGAGGCCAGGACACCGAACGCGGGGACCACCGGCATCAGCGGCAGGCGGAAGGTCCGCGGGGCCTCCGGCTTGGTGTAGCGGAAGATGATCACGGAAACGCACACCACTACGAATGCCGCGAGGATGCCGATGTTCGTGAGGTCAGCGACGGCCTTGATCGGGAACACGCCGGCCAGAAGCGCCGACGCAATGCCGCCGATCCAGGTCACGCGCTGCGGGGTTCCGTGCCGGTCCGTCTTCGAGAACCAGCCGGGGAGGAGTCCGTCGCGGCTCATGGAGAACCACACGCGGGTGACGCCGAGGAGGAACGTGAGCATCACGGTAAGGATGGACAGCACGGCGAAGACCGAGATGATGGTGGCGATGACAGGAAGGCCGACGCCTTGGAATGCCGAAGCGAATCCGGCGGCGGGATCAATGTCCTTGTAATTCTGCATGCCCGTGAGCACGAGGGTCGCGGCAACGTAGAGGAGCATGGCGATGATGAGCGACAGGACGATGGCCTTGGGCATGTGCTTCTTGCCGTCGGTTGCCTCTTCGGCGGCGGTACTCATGGCGTCGTAGCCGAACACGGCGAAGAACACGGTGGCCGAGCCGGCCAGGACGGGACCAAAGCCGCTAGGCATGAACGGGTTGAAGTTCTGGGTGTTGATGTAGAAGACGCCCAGCCCGATGATGAACAGGATCAAAACAACCTTGATGGCAACGGCAATCAGTTCAAACCGGCCGAAAGTCTTGGTGCCGCGCGAGAGGATCCAAGTAACCAGCAGACAAACCAGGATGGCGGGGAGGTTGATGATGCCGCCCTTGCCTTCGTCAGGGGTGGACGTCATCCACACGGGCATGTGGATCCCGATGCCGGACAGGAACGCGTCGAAGTAGCCGGAGATGCCGATGGCCACCACAGCCACGATCGCGATGTACTCCAGGAGCAGGTCCCAGCCGATGAACCAGCCGACGATTTCGCCCAGGGCCACATAGCCGTAGGTGTATGCCGAGCCGGCGCGCGGGATCATGCCGGCGAATTCTGCGTAGGACAGTGCCGCTGCGGCCGAAGCCAGGCCCGCGATCAGGAAGGAAATCAGCACCGCAGGTCCGACGCCCGGCGTGTCCGCGCTGCCGTGCGCCACGAGTCCGGCCAGCGAAAAGATGCCGACGCCGATGATGCCGCCGACGCCGATGGCGGTCAGCTGCCACAGTCCGAGGGACTTGAATAGGCCGCTGTGCTTGTTCTCTACTTCGATGTCGTCAATGGGCTTGCGCCTCAAGATTGACTGCGAGTGATCTGGTGTACTCATCGGGACTCCTGCGTAGGTGCGGCCCCATCATTTCGCCCTGTGATGGGGGTAACTCAATCTGTTTAGTATGCAAGCAGTGTTGCATTAGATAAAGTGCATACTTCTAACCAGTATTCGTAAGTCCAACTATTCATTTGTGCAACCCAAGGAACAGCCCATGCTTGATGTTCGCCGGTTGAGGCTGCTCCGCGAGCTGAAGATCCGGGGCACGCTTGCCGAGGTTGCCGCAGCTCTGCAGTACAGTCCTTCCTCAGTCTCCCAACAACTGGCCCTGCTTGAGAAGGAAGTTGGGGTGGAACTGCTCAGGAAAACTGGGCGCCGCGTGCAACTCACGCCGCAGGCCGAGGTTCTGGTGGCGCATACAGCCCACCTGTTGGAAACACTGGAACAGGCGGAGGCAGACCTGGCCGCATCACTGACCACGGTTTCGGGCACCGTGCGGATCGCCGTCTTCCAGTCCGCCGCACTGGCACTCATGCCGGACGCGCTGACCCGCCTCGCCGCTACCTACCCCGAAGTCCGGATCGAGATGACACAGCGCGAACCCGAGACGGCGCTGCATGAGACGTGGGCCCGGGACTTCGACCTGGTCATCGCCGAGCAGTATCCCGGCCATGCAGCGCCGCGCTACCCGGAGCTCGACCGCGTGCGCCTCACGAGTGACGCCATCCGCCTCGCAGTCCCGCCGCCCGCCGAGGGCAGGGCGGAAGTCGACTCACTCGCAGACACGGCAGAGATGCCGTGGGTGATGGAACCGCGCGGCGCGGCGTCGCGTCACTGGGCCGAGCAGGCATGCCGGAGTGCAGGCTTCGAGCCCGACGTCCGCTTTGAAACAGCAGACCTCCAGGCCCAGATCCGCCTGATCGAGTCCGGAAATGCCGTCGCCCTGATGCCGGACCTGGTGTGGACCGGCCGGGGCACCACGGCCCAGCTGCTGGATCTCCCCGGCAAGCCGAGGCGGACGGTGTTCACGTCGGTGCGGCGCTCCGGGGCGCAGCGCCCCGCCATCCTCGCGGCCCGCGAAATCCTTGCCTCCACCGCCGCCTCCATCGCGGCTGCCCAGGAAATCGACACTGGCGCGGACGCCTCCGGCGCCCCCGCGGCAACGCCGACAACGGCAGCAGCCACCGCAGCAGAAGGAGCAGCAGAAGGAGCAGCAGGAGCAGCAGGAGCAGCACAAGGAAGACCAGGAGGCGGAGAATCGGTGTAGCGGGGGTGTTCCCTGGCTCACAGCCAAGCGTTGACCCCGGCGTTAGACTGTTCACGTTATGAATCGCACAATGTTTAAGTCCAAGATCCACCGCGCCACCGTCACGCACGCGGACCTGCACTACGTGGGGTCGGTCACCGTAGACCTGGACCTGCTGGATGCTGCCGACATCATGCCCGGCGAGCTCGTGGCCATTGTCGACGTCACCAACGGCGCCCGCCTCGAGACCTACACCATCGCCGGCGAGCGCGGTTCCGGCGTCATCGGGATCAACGGCGCGGCCGCGCACCTGATGCACGAAAACGACATCGTCATTCTGATCACCTACGCCCAGATGACCACGGATGAGGCCAAGGCCTACACCCCCAAGGTGGTCCACGTGGACAAGGACAACAGGATTGTCCAGATCGGCAACGACCCCGCGGAGGGCCACACCACAGGTCTCATGCGCCCGCCGTTCGCGTTGAACAACGCCACGTGCAGCTGACGGCGCCCCTCGACTGATCCAGGGTACCCGACTGATCCAGGGCACCTTGCTGCCCGAATGGCGAGATCCCGGACACAACGTGAACCGCCGCTGAATAAATCTGATTAGGCTGGGATGGTGGACGCCCCCGCCTGTAGCCCCGAGCCTTCAGAGACACCCGGATGCTAGGCGTCCTCGCAGGCTTTTTTGTGGTCTGGTCCATCATCCTGGTGGGCATGTTCGTGGGCCGGCGCAAGATCCTGGGCGAGAATGCCCGGCAGGTCCTGAGCGGGCTGACCTTCTTCGTGGCCAGTCCCGCGCTGCTCTTCGAAACGCTGAGCAGGGCAAGCCTGCGCGACGTGTTCGCGGCACCACTGCTCGTGGCGGCAGTCGGCGCCGCCACCACCGCCGCACTGTTCTTTGTCATCGTCAGGTTCCTGCTCAAGCGCACCGTTCCGGAATCACTGATGTCGTCCATGAGCGCCTCGCTGGCCAACTCCGCCAACCTGGGCATCCCGATTGCCGTGTACGTCCTCGGCGACGCCAGCCATGTCGCTCCCCTGCTGATCTTCCAGCTGGCGTTTTTCACGCCGATGTTCCTCATGGCCCTCGATGCCACCACCAGCTCGCACCGGACCACGCCGCTCCGGTTCGTGATGCTGATCCTGAAGAATCCCATGATCGTCGGTTCGGCCCTTGGGCTGCTGGTCGCCGGAACAGGCTGGCAGGTCCCGCCGCTGCTTCTGGAGCCCATCCACCTGATCGGCGGCGCCGCAATCCCGGCCATGCTGATGGCCTTCGGCATGAGCCTGAACGGGTCAAAGCCGCTGCAGGCGGCCGCCGGCCGGAGAACCGATGCCCTGCTGGCCAGCGGCTTCAAGCTCTTCGTCCACCCGGCGATCGCGTACATCTTTGCACGCTTCGCCCTCGGGCTGGACGGCCCGGCGCTGTTCGCCGTGGTGGTCACATCCGCCCTGCCCACCGCGCAGAACGTGTTCGTCGCCGCCAGCCGGTATAAGGCCGGGCTCACGGTCGCGAAGGACACCGTCCTGATCACTACGATCGTGGCCGTGCCTGCGATGATCGGTGTGGCCCTGCTTCTGGCATAACTGCCGGCCCACCCCTGACCGCTCCGCGGCTGCCGCCCGAATTGGAGGAAACCTTGAACACCACCCTGGACACCGTGATCATCGGTGGCGGAGCCATGGGCTCCGCCACCGCCTGGGCGCTTGCCGCCCGGGGGCGCGACGTGACCCTGCTCGAGCAGTTCACGCCCGGCCACCATAAGGGTGCCTCGCACGGCGCAACCCGGAACCTGAGCCTCTCCTATGCTGAGCCCGAGTACGTCGCCATGCTGGCCGAAACGCTGAAGCTCTGGGCCGAGCTCGAAGACGAGAGCGGCGAACGGCTGCTGGCGCGCACCGGCGTCGTCAACCACGGCCCCGACCCCCGCCTCAGCGACATCCACGCAGCGCTCAGCAGCGCCGGCCTGCGGGCCGACTTTGTGCCGCTCGCCGAAGCCGGCGAGCGCTGGCGCGGCATCCGCTTCGACCAGCAGGTTCTCCACATGCCCGACGGCGGCCAGCTCAACCCCGAGGCCGCCCTCCCGGCGTTCCAGCGGCTCGCGGCGCGGAACGGCGCGGCAATTCGGCACGGCGCGAAGGTTGTGGGGCTGGAAATGCTCGACGACGGCGTCCGGCTCACCGTGGACAACGGCGGGCGGACGGAGGTGCTCACCGCCCGGCAGGCGGTGGTCACCGCTGGCGGCTGGACCTCCAAGCTGCTCGCTGGGTCAGTCTCCACCCCGCGCCTGACGGTCACGCAGGAGCAGCCCGCCCACTTCGGCATCACCGACGACGGCGCCACCTGGCCCGGGTTCAACCATTTCCCCGGCGAGGGCGCAGACTACGCGGGCTTCTACTCCCCCGTGTACGGCATGCTGACCCCCGGCGAGGGCGTCAAGGCGGGCTGGCACGGCGCGGGGCCCGTGGTGGACCCGGACCGGAGGTCCTACCTGCCCGAACCGCGCCAGCGCGCGGCCCTGCAGCAGTACGCGCGGGACTGGCTGCCGGGCGTGGACGCCGACGCCATGACCGACATCAGCTGCACCTACACGACCGCCCCGGACCACAACTTTGTCCTGGACCGGATCGGCCCCGTGGTCGTCGGGGCGGGCTTCGCCGGGCACGGCTTCAAGTTTACGCCGGTGGTGGGCCGGATCCTCGCGGACCTTGCCACCGGAGAGGGCCCGGCGCCGGCGATCTTTGCCGCCTCCCGCGCCTAGAGCGTCTTTGCCAGGGTCAGTTCCGCTGGTGCTGGTCCAGGAGCCGGGCGCAGCGGATGAACCCAAGGTGTGAGTACGCCTGCGGGTGGTTCCCCAAGTGCGTCTCGGTGCCCGGATCGTACTCCTCCGGCAGCAGCCCCGTGGGTCCGAACAGGTTGACCAGCTGGTCGAACAGGTCCCAGGCCTCGGCGATCCGGCCCACGGCCACATACGCCTCTATCAGCCAGGTGGTGCAGATGTGGAAGCCGCCCTCCAGGCCCGGCAGGCCGTCGTCGTACTTGTACCGGAAGACCGTGGGTCCCACGCGGAGTTCCCGCTCCACGGCCGTGACGGTGTCCAGGAACCGCTGGTCGTTGGCGTCGAGCAGGCCGGACAGCCCGATGTGCAGGACCGCGGCGTCAAGGTCGGGGCTGTCGTAGGCGACGGTGTAGGACGCGGCGGTGTGGTCCCATCCCTCGCGGAGCACCTCGTCCCGGATGGTTGCGGCCGTGTCTGCCCAGGCAGGCTCGGGGCTGCGGCCGTGGCGTGCGGCGGTGCGCAGTGCCCGGTCCAGGGTGACCCAGCACATCACCTTGGTGTAGACGTGGTGCCTCGGTGCGCGGCGCGCCTCCCAGATGCCGTGGTCCGCCTCATGCCACCGCGCCAGCACGGCACTGGCCATCTGGACCATCAGTTCCCAGTGCTCATCCGCCAGCGAACCCCGGGACTCACTCAGCCCGTGGATCAGCTCGGCGATCGGGCCAAAGACATCCAGCTGGACCTGGTGGTCCGCGGCGTTGCCGATCCGCACTGGACGCGAGCCAGCATATCCGGGCAGGCTCTCGATGATGGCCTCCGTGGACAGCGGTGCACCGGTGACGGAATACAGCGGATGCAGCCATTCCGGCCCCGGGGCATTGGCCAGGATGCCGGTCAGCCACCTGAGGAAACCGTCGGCCTCCACCGTTGACCCCAGATCCACCAGGGCGCTGACGGTCATGGAGCCGTCGCGCAGCCAGCAGTAGCGGTAATCCCAGTTGCGGGTCCCCCCGATGCCCTCCGGAAGGGATGTGGTGGGGGCCGCGAGCACCGCGCCGGTGGGCTCGTGGACCAGCGCGCGCAGCACCAGTGCCGAGCGCCGCACCAGGGACGGCTTGACGGACGGCAGCGTCAGGCCCTGGACCCAGCGGCGGGAGTGATGGGCGACGGCGGCCCTGCGGTCCGCTTCGTCCGTCGCCGCCTCGTCCGAACCGGCCGGGCGCTGGGGCTCCGTGTCGCCGCACCGGAGGTTGAGGACAACCGGTCCGTGGTGCAGGTTAACCTCGGCGGTGGCCGTGCCGTGCCGCCCGTCTGAGGTGATGGTGAAGCTGACGTCCGGCGCCAGCAGGATGATGGGGTCGGACGTACCGACGACGTGAAGCTCGCCGCCGCGAGCCTCCATGCTGAAGGGCGCATTGGCATAATCCGGCCGGGGTGCGAAGACGATCCGGGCCGCACCGGTGCCGGACAGCACCCGGACCAGGCTGGTGATCCCTTCCGGGGCGGGCTCAAGATAGTCGGTCACGGTGACGTCCGCCCACCGTGTTTCCACGATCATCGTGCTGTCCACGTACCGTTGGCCCAAAACCCGCGACGCCTTGACCGGTTCCACGGAGAAGTGCCCTGCGGCGTCGCCGCCCAGGATGTGGGCAAAGAGGGAGCCCGAGTCCGGCAGCGGGTGGCTCATCCAGCAGATCTTTGCCTCGGGCGTCACGAGCGCCGTGGAGGAACCGTTCCCGATCATGGAGTGCCGCTCCAGGCCGACGGCGTCCTCACCGAAAAGCCAGGCGCGGCGCAGCTCAAAGAGGATTCCGAGCACCCGGGCGAACGATTCCGGATCCTTCAGCCGGTGTTTGACCGGCGACGGCAGGTCCCCCACCCACAGCCCCATGTCCGGGCCGCGCAGCGTGGCCATGGCCAGTTCATCGCTGACGGCGTCCCCCGCGTACAGCGCAGCGCTCACCCCCAGGCGTGCCCGCAGATGGTCCAGCGCATCGGCTTTGGAGGGCTGCACCACGGACAGGTCCAGGACGGAACCGTCCACGATGAAGAACAGCCCGAGGGCCCGGGCAACCTCCTCGGCCTTCCTGGCACATATGGCCGCGACGTCCGGGGCGGCGGCTCTGGTGTGGACAGAGACCGCGACGGGCTTCCGTTCGATGGTGATTCCCTTGTGGGCGCCCACGGCTTCGAGCAGCGACTGGTTGGCCTGCTGCAGCACGGACTCGGTGGACAGGGACAGTCCGTGCGCGAATCCCATGTCGAACTCCGCCCCGTGCGAACCCACCAGGTGGACCTCGGCGGGAAGCCTGGAGACCGCGGCCAGGTCACGCAGCGACCGCCCGGAGATGACGGCGGCGTGCGTGTTGGGCAGGGCGGCCAGGGCCCTGAGGGCGATGGCCGCGCCACCGAGCGGCAGTGTTTCCGTGGAGATGCCTTCGGCGGCGCACAGGGTCCCGCCGTAATTGCAGGCGACGAGCAGTCCCGGCGTCCGGGCCAGAATCTTCAGTTCGCCGAGCAGCTGGGGTGTGAGCCCGTCGTCGGCCGCCTCTGCTTGGACGAAGGCCCGCAGCAGGCCCAGCGGCAGGGATTTTGTCAGCAGTGCGGAATCGGCCACCGTCTGGTTAAGCGGAGTTGGCATGCGCGGCAATCCTTCGGATTATCCCCAATCGGTATTGGACACCTAAAGTGTCCGCCGCGGCCGTTTCCCCTGAATATCCCCGTCATTGCGTCCGTGTAACTTTGTGGGCTCTCTTCCCGCCAACCGGATTCAGCAGTTGGGCGAATCGTATTCGTAGGCTCCGGAGTCAGCAGCGGCCGTTCCGGCGCAGTCCCCGTTCTGAACGGACGGGGCTTGCATGAGGTCCACCGTGTAGGGCGTGGTGCCGGCCCTGTCGATGGCGGGACTGGTGCCCGTCAGGCGCAGGTCCGCGGGTGCACTGGCGAAGCGGGCCGGCGCCGTGCTCGACGTGCTGTTCGGGGCGATGTTTGCGGGCCCGTTCAGCACGTTCTGCTTCTCGGTCCAGCCGGAACCGTTGATCCACAGGGAGTTCCTGACGCCCACCAGGATGTTGGCGCGGATCACCGTTGAGGCGGGGCACGTCGCGTGGCACACGATTGCCTGCGACTGGGTGCCAGTCAGGTAGACCGTGTTGAACTCAAAAACGGTGCCGTTGGTGGGGCCGAACGATGTTCCGTTTCCACGCGCAATGAGGCCCTTGGCCTCGGAGCAGTTGGCGCCGCAGGTCGAGCGGATGAGGTTGTAGCGGAACGTGTTGCCGTCCGCCGTGCCGGAGGACTTTCCAAGCTCGGAAAAGTTGTTGTTGTCCAGCGACACGTTGTGGTGAATGTTGTTGCGGTTGCCGTTGTAGATTTCGAACGCACCGCCGTCCTGGTTGTAGTCATAGGACTTGCCAGTGGACCCGCTGACGATATTGCCGGAGAATTCATTGTCGCTGCCGTTAATCAGGACACCAAAAGCCCCCGAGTCGTCGCTGCAGTTCACGGCCGCCGACGTTCCGCAATTAGTGCCCGGCGTATTCACATTCATCACATTGTTGTTGGTGAGCGAATTTCCCGTGTATTTGCCGTAGTCGGACCCGCTGCCGACCTTAAGCCCAACGGCATTGTTGGACGCGCTGGAGTTCCTCACGGTATTGCGGTCGCCGGTGACGCTGATTCCGGCGTAGCCGCAGGCCACGGCGCGGAAACCCTCAACGATGGTATAGCTGCCGTTCACCCGGATGCAGTTTCCGGATTTTCCGCCGGTGACTATGGGGGCGTTGCCCGTGCCGTAACTGTTCAGCGTGATGGGGGCGGTGGAGGTTCCGCTTTGAGCGGTGACGACGCCGCCGCTGAAGGTGTCGCCCCGGCGGAACCTGACCGTGTCGCCTGGCTTGAGCACCGCCTGGTTGACCTTGGAAAGTGTCTTCCACGCCGATGTGCTGGCCGTGCCGGAGTTGCTGTCACTGCCGGCGGCGCTGACATAGTACGTGGTGCCCGCGGCGGACGCCGGAGCAGCAGCTCCGGCAATCAACCCGGTGACCATGAAGAAGGTGGCGAGAACCGCGGCGGCCGGAGACATGATCTTCATATTTTTACCTGCATCTGGTCAATGGCGGGAAGTGCTTTATGGCAGAGCAATGCCTTATTCGTAAAGCACCCCGTGCACGGTCCGGTGGATCCATATCAGGCATACCGAATTACCCCGCCCTTGGCATTCGGGAGCGGGACAACGGCGTGTAGTGATTTGAGACCGCTACATTCAACCCAGCCGGCAATGAGTGTTGAGATTGAGACCTTGCGCACTTAAAGCTAAGTTCCGCCCCGCCCGAAGTCAAAAGATATCAGTTGACTAATGAGGCACTGAATACCCCATTATGCGGCGGTCATTTCCCGCGCATCGCGTTGACCTGCAGGTTTAGTCAAAGCGCACCCGCCAGAGCGGACTAATATTTCTTTTCCTGAGGTAGTTAGACGCTGACCAGTCCGGCTGCCTCTGCCAGGAGCTCAACCGAGCGCAGCCGTTCTTCGGTTCCGGTGCTCTGGTGCGCCACGATGAGCTCGTCGGCGTCGGCATGCCGGGCAAAGCCGTCCAGATAATCCAGCACGACGTCCGGGGTGCCCACGGCCGAGTACTTCATCATCTGCGAGACGTGCTGTCCCTGTGGCGAGTCCAGGATCATGTCCGCTTCGTCGTCGGTGAATTGCCGCCCGCCGCCGAAGAACAGTGAGACGCGGGCACGCATCGTGGCGCGCAGGATCTCCTGCGCGTCCGAGGCCGCATCGGCGGCCACCACGTTGACGCCCGCGATAACGTGCGGCGCGGCCAGCTGCTCTGACGGCTTGAACTCCCGGCGGTACACGGCGACGGCGTCCTGCAGCGCGTTCGGGGCGAAGTGGGAGGCGAAGGCGTACGGCAGCCCCAGCTGCGCAGCCAGCCGCGCCCCGAAAAGAGAGGAGCCCAGAATGTAGAGGGGCACGTTGGTTCCCCTGCCCGGCGTCGCCTCCACGCCCTGCACGCGGGTGGGCCCGGTGAGGTAGCCCTGCAGCTCCAGGACGTCCTGCGGGAAGGTGTCGGCCGAATGCGGATCACGGCGCAGGGCCCGCATGGTGTTCTGGTCGCTGCCGGGCGCACGGCCGAGACCCAGGTCAATCCGGCCGGAGTGCAGGGTCTCCAGGGTGCCGAACTGCTCGGCGATGGTGAGCGGGGAATGGTTGGGCAGCATCACTCCGCCGGCGCCCAGACGGATGGTGTCGGTGTGGGCGGCGACATGGGCGATCAGCACGGACGTGGCAGACGACGCGATGGAAGACATGTTGTGGTGCTCGGCGTACCAGACGCGCCTGTATCCAAGCTTTTCGGCCAGCTGGGCCATGGCGACGCTCCCGGCAAAGCTCTCCGCCGCCGTCTGGCCCTTGCCGATGGTTGCCAGGTCGAGGATGGAGAGGGGAACAGTCACGGCAGGACGGCCTTTCGTAGGGGTTTGCGCAGCTGCCAGCCTCGCGGCGGCACGTTGGGAACAACGACGGCGGAGCCCGGGTTATTTCTTTCCGCGGCGGTGACGCTGTCCACATATCCAGTCCATGCGCCTCCCGCTATGCTGGCGGCATGGCCCACAAGTCCACCGCAGATAAAGTAGCCACCATCCAAAAGGGCTATGCCCTGGAGGGTGCCACCATCGAGCTGGGCGCCGCCATCGTCGACGGCGAACTGCACAAGGACGCTCCCGTCCGGCTGCCGCTTTCCCATGATGAACCGGCACGGGCTCGTGGCCGGCGCCACCGGCACGGGCAAGACCGTCACCCTGCACATGATGGCGGAACAGCTCTCGACGGCCGGGGTGCCCGTATTCCTGGCAGACATCAAGGGCGACCTCTCCGGGCTAGCCACGGCGGCCGCCGGAAGCGACAAGCTGGCCAAGCGGACCGAGAGCATCGGACAGGCCTGGTCCGGGAAGACGTTTCCGGTGGAATTCCTGGCCCTTGGCGGGGACGGCGACGGCATCCCGGTCCGGGCCACGATTACTTCGTTCGGGCCCATCCTGCTCTCCCGGGTCCTGGAGCTCAACGACACGCAGGAATCCAGCCTCCAGCTCGTGTTCCACTTTGCGGACAAGAACAACCTCGAGCTGGTGGACCTGAAGGACCTGCGAGCCGTCATCCAGTTCCTCATCTCCGACGAGGGCAAGGAAGCGCTCAAGGAGCTGGGCGGCCTGTCCAAGGCGACCGCCGGCGTCATCCTGCGCGAGCTGGTGACACTCGAGGCGCAGGGCATGGAGCGTTTCTTCGGCGAGCCCGAGTTCGACACCGCCGAGCTGCTCCGCACGGCGCCTGACGGGCGTGGCGTCATCAGCTGCCTGGAGCTGCCCACCCTGCAGACCAAGCCGATGGTTTTCTCCACGTTCCTCATGTGGCTGCTCGCGGACCTGTTCGAGGACCTGCCCGAAGCCGGCGACCTCGACAGACCCAAGCTGGTGTTCTTCCTCGACGAGGCCCACCTGCTCTTCAACGACGCCTCCAAGGCTTTCCTGGAGGCCATCACCACCACCGTCCGCCTGATCCGTTCCAAGGGCGTGGGCATCTTCTTCGTCACGCAGACCCCGAAGGATGTTCCTGCGGACGTCCTCGGACAGCTGGCCAACCGGGTCCAGCACGCCCTCAGGGCTTTCACGCCAGAGGATGCGAAGGCCCTCAAAGCCACCGTCTCCACGTTCCCGGTCAGTGACTATGACCTCGAGGAAACCCTGACGTCCGCGGGCATCGGCGAAGCCGTCATCACGGTGATGAACGAGCGCGGAGCCCCGACGCCGGTTGCCCTGGCCCGCCTCCGGGCGCCGGAATCCGCCATGGGTCCCAGCGCCGTCGAATTGGTCAGGAGCACCGTGGCAGGGTCTGCGCTGCTCGCGAAGTATGGCACTGCTGTGGACAACGTCTCAGCGTATGAGAAGCTGACCGGCAGGGCCGCGGCGTCCACAGGGGCCGCGGCTCCCGGCCAGCCGCCGGCGCCTTCGCCCGAAGTGTTCGTCCCGGGCAGTCCTGACCCAACAGCCATCGACGAGGAAGCCCGCCGCATCGAGGAGGAGATCCTCGGCCGTCCCAGCAGCAGGCAGCCCAGTAGCCGGCAGGCCGACGGCGCGTCCGCACCTCCGCCCCCGGCCAGCCGCCAGGCTCCCCCGTCCGGCGGCATGATGGACGACATCACCGGCGCCCTCGGCGGAGTCCTTGGCAGCGGCCTGAAAAGCATGGCCCGGTCCATGGGAACGCAGCTCGGCCGGGAGCTCCTGCGGGGCGTTTTCGGCACCTCGTCCCGGCGCCGCCGCTAGCCGAAGGTAGCGCCGAAAGCGGCGGGTGAGGTCCCGCCGTCGGGCGTTCCTGCGCGTTGGGCGGGCGTCATGGGGACCGGCGCTACTCCAGAGTTGCGTGACGTTGCAGGTAACGTGGGGTGCGTGCAAATGAGTCAAGCGTTGGTGAAGACGGCGGCCGGGTGGCTGCTGGGCCTCATGCTTGCCATCGTTGGGTCCATCGTTTCGGTCAATCTGGTCAACTCCTCCGTGGCCAGTCCGCAGCAGCCGGTGCGCGAATATCTGGAGGCCCTGCAGCACGGCGAAGGCGAGCGGGCGCTTGGCCTGCTCCGCGCGTCAGTGCCGGAAGCCGACGCCGCCATGCTCGACGGAACTGCCCTGCAGACGGCGGCATCGCGGATCACGAACGTCAAGCTCGGCGCAGCAGTGGCCCGCGGCGGCAACCGGGTGATGGTGCCGATGGACTACACCATCGACGGCAGCCAGCTGCACACCGAGTTCCTGCTGGAGAGCACCGGCACCGAATGGCTGTTCTTCCATAAGTGGTCTTTCGTGCCGACCACCCTGCCCACCGTGGACGTGACGGTGGTGAACTCCAGCGAGGCAACGATGAACGGCGTGCCGGTGAACATGCCCGGCGGGCACAACAGCTTCGCGGTGTTCTACCCGGGCGAGTACGAGGCGTCGCTCAACGGCCAATACTTCGCAGCTCCCCCCACGCGGGCCACAGTCTCCGGACGGGAAGCTCCCGCTGCCCCGCTGAACCTGCTGACGCATGCCACCGACGAACTCAAGCAGGCGGTGTCCGCCCGGGTCAAGGAGTTCCTCGACAAGTGCGCGGCGGAAGCCGGCCAGCAGCAAAAGCTCCAACCCGACTGCCCGTTCTACCACGTGACCAACAACCGCGTGGTGGACGGCACCATCAAGTGGAGCATCACCGAGTACCCGAAAGTCACCATCGAGCCTTTCGACGGCAAGTGGGTGGTGGCGCCGCTGGACGGCAAGGCAAAGATCACGGCCGAGCAGGTCGATCTGTTCTCCGGAGCCGTCTCGCCCCTGGACGTGGAGCACGATTTCAGCTTCACCACCCGGCTGGACATCGACGGCGACACCATCAAGGTCACGCCCCTGCTCACCTTCTAGGGGCTAAGTCCGGGTCGTGCACGACGTCCCCCCTGTCAACGCGAAAGGCTGCCGCCCGTGACGCCGTAACAGCGTTCACGAACGGCAGCCGATGCAACGTGCCGGGATTAGTCCATGCCGCGCAGGTCCAGCACCAGATCGGTGTCGCCGTCGGCCTGCAGCACCACGGGAATGCCCCAGTCCTGCTGGTACAGGTGGCAGGCGGCGTGGTCGGGGATCTCGCCGTCTTCGGTTTCCGGGCCGTCACAGGCAGCTGCGCGGGCCGTAATGTGCAGTATGCCCTCCGGAACGTCGGAGGCCAGCTCGAGCGTACGGAGCAGGCCCACGGAGGTCCCGGCGCCGGACACGAGCAGCTCCGGCGGGGTGGAGGAGATCTTCAGTTGGGTGGGGTCGCCCCAGCGGTCATCGAGCTTCTGGCCGGTGGGCGCCGTGAAGCGGACAGTGAGCTCCATCAGACCGGGCGCCACAGGGCTCTTGGGCCGGTGCGTCTGGGCGGCGCCCTCGTCCACCTGCTGGGCCTCTTTAGGGATGGGCACGTAGACAAGCTGGTGCTTGTTCGCTTCGACCACCACCAGCAGCGGTTCGGAGCCGGCCACCTGGGTGTGGTCGACGATCACGTCGGACGGCTCGGCCAGACCACGCGCCAGCGTGGATACGGTGCCGGCGGCCGGATCGTAGCGGCGCACGGCACCGTTGTAGGTGTCGGCAATGGCCACGGACCCGTCCGGCAGCACGGTGACGCCCAGTGGATGCTGCAGGCGCGCCTCGGACGCCTCGCCGTCGCGGAAGCCGAAGTCGAACAGGGCCCTTGCCCACCGCTGATTCAACGGTGACTGTTCCGTCGTCGCCGATCACCAGCTTGCGCAGGGCAGAGGTCTCGGAGTCCGCCACCCAGATTTTTCCGTCGGCGTCCTCGGCCACACCTGACGGCTGCGCGAACCAGGCCTCGTGGGCGGGCCCGTCGAGCAGGCCTTCCAGTCCGTTGCCGGCGACGATCGAGACATCCCCGGTGAGCGGCTCGTAGCTGAAGATCTGGTGCACACCGGCCATGGCGATCACCACGGCGTTCAGCTTGCTGGACCAGACGACATCCCACGGCGAGCTGAGCGCCACGTCCAGGGGGTGGTCTCCCAGGCGTCCGGTGAAGCCGGCTGCGTCCTCGTCCACGCGGGCGGGCCCGGTTTCGAGGAGCCGCTGCACACCGCTGCCGACGAGGGTAGTGACGGTTCCGTCCGCAAGCGACAGTCCCCGCAGGCGGTGGTTGACGGAGTCGGCAATTACGACGTCGTAGCCCGTCTTCGCTGCCACGTCTTCCGGCAGCAGGACAAGACCCTGGGGTTCGTTGAACCGGGCGGTGCCGGCGGCACCGTCGGCGTGGCCCTTCTCCCCGGAACCATACGTGCTCAGCACGGTGTGGAAGTCGGTGCCGAGCTCCAGAACGCGGTGGTGGCCGGTATCCGTGACAAGCCAGGTGCCGGCGTCAGCGGCTCCGGCGGCAGCACCGGCGTCGGACGCTGAACTGGCGGATGCTGAACTGGCGGACGCTGAACCACGGCCGGACGGAAGGTAGAGCGCCTTGCCCGGGAAGCGCAGGGTTCCCGACGTCGGTTCCGGGGCCACGTAGGGGCCGTTGCCGCGGTGCAGGGTGCCGCGGGCCTCATGCTCGGCGATCAGCTCGGGAATGAGCACGCCCAGGCCGTCAGCATGGCCTTCGCCGGAAAGGTGCGCCACGATGTAGCCCTCGGGGTCAATGACCACCAGCGTGGGCCAGGCGCGGGCCGTGTAAGCCTTCCACGTTTCCAGTTCGGGGTCGTCCAGGACCGGGTGGTGGATCTCGTAGCGCTCCACGGCGGCGGCCAGCGCGACGGGATCGGCCTCGTGCTCGAACTTCGGGGAATGCACGCCCACGGTGACCAGGACGTCGGAGTACTTTTCCTCCAGCGGACGGAGTTCGTCCAGCACGTGGAGGCAGTTGATGCAGCAGAAGGTCCAGAAGTCCAGGAGCACGATCTTGCCGCGCAGTGCCTCCAGGTCCAAAGACTTGCCGCCGGTGTTCAGCCAGTTGCGGCCCACCAGTTCGGAGGCGCGGACCCGGAGGTGGGTGCGTACAGTTTCGCTCATCAGCGTCCTTCCAGCTTTGAGTTGCGTTCAGCCAACTTGGCGTCGCGTTCAGCCAATTTGGCAAACATATCGTTGTAAGCGGTGAGATCGGCGTCGTTATTCCTGTCCGCGGCCCGGTCTGTGCGCCGGGTTTCGCGTTCATCGGACCTTGACCACATGATGGCGACGCCGATGGCCACCAGCAGGGTGGGCACCTCGCCGATGCCCCAGGCCACGGCACCGCCCATTTGCTGGTCCAGCAGGGCCGAGCCTCCCCAGCTGCGGCCGAGGTTGCCGAAGTAGTCGGCGGCCAGCAGGTTGGTGCCGCCCATGATGGCCACGCCGAAAAAGGCGTGGAAGCCCATGGTGGCCAGCAGGAGCAGGAGCCGCAGGGGGTACGGCGCACGGCGGGGAAGCGGGTCGGTGCCGATCATGCTGAGCACGAAGATGTAGCCCGTCAGCGCAAAGTGCAGGTTCATCAGTTCGTGGCCCACGTGTTCCCGCATCGCGAGGCTGAAGGCATCCGAGTAGTAGAACAGCACGATGGAGCCGGCGAAGTTGGCGGCGGCGAACAGCGGGTGGGTGACCACCTGGGAGAACTTCGAGTGGACGAACAGCAGGAGCCATTCGCGGAGGCCACGGGACCCGTCCCTCCGTGCCGGAAGGGCCCGGAGCGCAAGCGTCACGGGGGCGCCAAGCACCAGGAAGATCGGGGCAACCATGGTGAGGGCCATATGGTCCACCATGTGCGCGGAGAACAGTACACGGCCGTATACCGACGGCGGTCCCGACGTGATGTAGGTCAGCACCAGCAGGCCAATGATCCAGTTTGTGGTGCGGAACCAGGCCCACCTGTCCCCGCGCGCGCGGACCTTCGCCACGCCCAGGAGGTATGACACCAGGCCGAAGATGGCGACGGCGATCCAGAGCCAGTCCAGGCGCCATTCGGTCAACCAGCGTTCGGGCGTCAATTCCGGCGGCAGCTCGTAGCCGGAGAGGATGAACGCCGGCGAGGCATCTGCCGCATAAGTTGTTGGTTCCGGCGGCGCGGAACGGC
Source organism: Arthrobacter globiformis (assembly GCF_030817195.1). Classification (NCBI taxonomy): domain Bacteria; kingdom Bacillati; phylum Actinomycetota; class Actinomycetes; order Micrococcales; family Micrococcaceae; genus Arthrobacter; species Arthrobacter globiformis. The sequence continues at coordinate 5,183,903 of NZ_JAUSYZ010000001.1, forward strand.
CCAGTGCGACTGCGATGCCGGACGTGGCGCCCATAATGAGGAGTTCGATGAGAATCAGCTGCCAGAGCACGCGCCGCGCCGACATGGCAGCCCCCGCACGGGCCAGCTGCGGGATGACCCACTGCCGGTGCATGAAGCCGATTCCACCCAGTACCAGCGTGGCGGCGGACTTCGCCAGGATCAGCTGCCCGTAGGCCGAGCCGAAGAGATCAGCCCAGCTGGTCACGCGGATGCTGGCGTTGATCACGCCCGATGCGAACACCAGCGCAAAGGCGAACCCTGCCAGTGACGAGAACCGGCGGAGGACCGGTTCAGTGATGTCGTGGCCGCCCGGCTGGGACGCCAGGCCGCTGCGGGCCTGGTTGCGCGGGGCGAGGAAACCGGAGAGGAGGGCGAGCAGGATGATGCCGCCCACCCAGACGCTGACCCCCACCAGGTGCAGGCCCAGCGAGTTGATGGCTCCCTCGTGGTCGCTGGAGCTGGCGGAGTGGCCGATCAGCGCGGTGGGGACGAGGCCGATCAGTGCCAGCAGCAGCGTAAACACCAGGCCGGTCAGGGAACGCACCCCGAAGAGGGCGGTTGTCACGACGGCGGCGATGATCGTGACAGCCAGCCAGGCGCGCCCGGTTTCAATGTCTGTCATGAAGTAGACGAGGGCCTGGGTGAATTCGGCATCCCCGGAGATGCCCTGCCCCGCCACATCAGAGTAGGTCAGCACCAGGACGGCGATGGCGGACAGCGTCCAGGCCACGCCTGCGGCTGCCGCAACGGCAAGCGCGCGGGTGAAGGCGGGGTGCTCGGGCGCGTCGCTGTCCTTCGACCGCACACCCCCGAGCTTGTGGGGCAGGATACCTGCAGCGAAGATCAGCCCGCCGACTACAGCGGCAAGGGAGACATTGTGGATGGCCTTGCTGACCGGCAGGCCCCAACGCACCAGCGCTCCGGGGTCGGAAACTTCACGGGCGGCCGCGGCGCCGGAGAACAGCAAGGCAGCCACCAGCCCCAGGAAGAGGGCACCGAGTCCGGCCAGCTGCCAGGCCCGCTGGATGCCAAAGGCACTGTCAGTGGCCCGCGTGCCCGAATCGGGCGCGGGTTGCGGAGTGAGGGGCTTTGCTGCTGAGGGCACCTATCCATTGTCCGCTACCGTCGGCAAGGCGGCGAATCGAGGGTTGGCGGATCGAGGGTTAAAAGCAAGAGGAGCGGCAACCCGCGGGTTGCCGCTCCTCTGAGCTGAGAAAGACTACTTCTTGGAGACAGCGGCCTTCAGCTTGGAGCCTGCAGTCAGCTTGACGCTGTGGCCGGCCGCAATCTGGATGGTCTCGCCGGTCTGCGGGTTGCGGCCAGTGCGGGCTGCACGGTCGGTGCGCTCAACTGCGAGCCAGCCCGGGATGGTGATCTTCTCGCCGGCGGCGACAGAAGATTCGAAAACCTCGAACAGTGCATCGAGCACGGAGTTGACGGCTGCCTGGCTGGTGCCGGCCTTGCCTGCTACCTCTGAAACAAGTTCACTACGGTTCTTAGCCATGTATGTCCTCCTGGACGCTCTTGATACTGGAGCCTGCATGCGGCGTGCGTGCAAGCCACTGTTCGAAAACTTACCAGCTTGCACCCGGGAGGGGGATAAATTCCGCGTGTTTCCGCGACTTTTTGACCTAAATCACCGGTATTTCAAGGATTTCCAGCCAAAAGCGGCCCCCTGCCCGGTTCTCCCCCGCTTTCGGGCGCCGCCCGGCCCTGGACGCTTCCTCACATCCCGTCGCCTGGGTCCGGACGCTTCCTCACATCCCGTCGCCTGGGTCCGGACGCTTCCTCACATCTTGTCGCCTGGGTCCGGACGCTTCCTCAGCTCCCGCGGGGTGCTGCCGGAGCCTGCGGGAGGGGTCCGTTGGTTGAGCCTGTCGAAACCAGGCTCCCGGTGCTGTGAAAGCCGGGTTAAATGCGGGAGAGCCCCGACCAGTGACTGGTTGGGGCTCTCGACCTAATGGTTGTCCGGCGGTGACCTACTCTCCCACACCCTCCCGGGTGCAGTACCATCGGCGCTGTGGGTCTTAGCTTCCGGGTTCGGAATGGGACCGGGCGTTTCCCCCACGCTATGACCGCCGTAACCCTTTGACCCGGCACACACCCGCGCGGGTGTGTGTGGGAAAACAGTGGTTACAACAACAGTGGTGTTGTTATTCAATTTATTTCGGTTCGCTTCCAACGGGTTTGTTGGTTGGGAACCACATAGTGGACGCAAGCATTCTTTGTTCTTGTGTGGTGTAAGTTATCGGCCTATTAGTACCGGTCAGCTTCACGAGTCGTTAGTCCTCGCTTCCACATCCGGCCTATCAACCCAGTGGTCTGGCTGGGGGCCTCTCACACCCGGAGGTGTATGGAAATCTCATCTCGAAGCGAGCTTCCCGCTTAGATGCTTTCAGCGGTTATCCCATCCGAACGTAGCTAATCAGCGGTGCACTTGGCAGTACAACTGACACACCAGAGGTTCGTCCGTCCCGGTCCTCTCGTACTAAGGACAGCCCTTCTCAAATTTCCTGCGCGCGCAGCGGATAGGGACCGAACTGTCTCACGACGTTCTAAACCCAGCTCGCGTACCGCTTTAATGGGCGAACAGCCCAACCCTTGGGACCTACTCCAGCCCCAGGATGCGACGAGCCGACATCGAGGTGCCAAACCATGCCGTCGATATGGACTCTTGGGCAAGATCAGCCTGTTATCCCCGAGGTACCTTTTATCCGTTGAGCGACGGCCATTCCACAATGTACCGCCGGATCACTAGTCCCGACTTTCGTCCCTGCTCGAGATGTCTCTCTCACAGTCAAGCTCCCTTGTGCACTTACACTCGACACCTGATTGCCAACCAGGCTGAGGGAACCTTTGGGCGCCTCCGTTACTTTTTAGGAGGCAACCGCCCCAGTTAAACTACCCATCAGGCACTGTCCCTGACCCGGATTACGGGCCGAAGTTAGATGTCCAAAGTGACCAGAGTGGTATTTCAACGATGACTCCACCCGAACTGGCGTCCGGGCTTCAACGTCTCCCACCTATCCTACACAAGCCACTCCGAACACCAATACCAAACTATAGTAAAGGTCTCGGGGTCTTTCCGTCCTGCTGCGCGTAACGAGCATCTTTACTCGTACTGCAATTTCGCCGAGTTTATGGTTGAGACAGCGGGGAAGTCGTTACTCCATTCGTGCAGGTCGGAACTTACCCGACAAGGAATTTCGCTACCTTAGGATGGTTATAGTTACCACCGCCGTTTACTGGGGCTTAAATTCTCAGCTTCGCCGTGAGGCTAACCGGTCCTCTTAACCTTCCAGCACCGGGCAGGAGTCAGTCCGTATACATCGTCTTGCGACTTCGCACGGACCTGTGTTTTTAGTAAACAGTCGCTTCCCCCTGGTCTCTGCGGCCCCGATCCCCTCCCGGTCGCTAGTACCGTTCAAGGTTGGGGCCCCCCTTCTCCCGAAGTTACGGGGGCATTTTGCCGAGTTCCTTAACCATAATTCTCTCGATCGCCTTAGTATTCTCTACCTGATCACCTGTGTCGGTTTGGGGTACGGGCGGCTAAAACCTCGCGCCGATGCTTTTCTAGGCAGCATAGGATCACCGAATCCCCCCTTTACGGGAGTCCCGTCAGATCTCAGGCACATGAACAGCGGATTTGCCTACCGTTCGCCCTACATCCTTGGACCGGGACAACCATCGCCCGGCTCGGCTACCTTCCTGCGTCACACCTGTTAATACGCTTGCCTCCCAGGATCAGGTCCCGCGCTCCACCAAAACCCTTCACCCACAAGGGGTGTCGGGCAGGTCTCGGGCGGTTAGTATCCCCTGTTCAACATGGGCGGTTTTTCGCCGGTACGGGAATATCAACCCGTTGTCCATCGACTACGCCTGTCGGCCTCGCCTTAGGTCCCGACTTACCCAGGGCAGATTAGCTTGACCCTGGAACCCTTGATCATCCGGCGGACGGGTTTCTCACCCGTCTTTCGCTACTCATGCCTGCATTCTCACTCGTGTAGGCTCCACCGCTGGTTTACACCGCGACTTCACCGCCCACACGACGCTCCCCTACCCATCCACACTCCTGAACCACAAAGGCTTGGAAAATATGTGAATGCCACAACTTCGGCGGTGTACTTGAGCCCCGCTACATTGTCGGCGCGGAATCACTTGACCAGTGAGCTATTACGCACTCTTTTAAGGATGGCTGCTTCTAAGCCAACCTCCTGGTTGTCTTCGCAACTCCACATCCTTTCCCACTTAGCACACGCTTAGGGGCCTTAGTTGGTGGTCTGGGCTGTTTCCCTCTCGACTATGAAGCTTATCCCCCACAGTCTCACTGCTGCGCTCTCACTTACCGGCATTCGGAGTTTGGCTGACGTCAGTAACCTTGTAGGGCCCATTAGCCATCCAGTAGCTCTACCTCCGGTAAGAAACACGCAACGCTGCACCTAAATGCATTTCGGGGAGAACCAGCTATCACGAAGTTTGATTGGCCTTTCACCCCTACCCACAGCTCATCCCCTCCATTTTCAACTGAAGTGGGTTCGGTCCTCCACGACGTCTTACCGTCGCTTCAACCTGGCCATGGGTAGATCACTTCGCTTCGGGTCTAGATCACGCCACTGCAACGCCCTGTTCAGACTCGCTTTCGCTACGGCTTCCCCACACGGGTTAACCTCGCGACGTAACACTAACTCGCAGGCTCATTCTTCAAAAGGCACGCCGTCACAGCTACAAGGCTGCTCCGACGGATTGTAAGCACACGGTTTCAGGTACTGTTTCACTCCCCTCCCGGGGTACTTTTCACCTTTCCCTCACGGTACTGGTCCGCTATCGGTCATTAGGGAGTATTTAGGCTTATCAGGTGGTCCTGACAGATTCACACGGGATTTCTCGGGCCCCGTGCTACTTGGGATACTCATCAAAGGCGGTGCACAGCATTACGGTTACGGGGCTCACACCCTCTACGGCCGGCCTTTCAAGACCGTTCACCTATACCAGCACTCACACCTCCCCGGTCCGGCAGAACCAGGACAACAAGTCCCACAACCCCGCCCATGCAACGCCCGCCGGCTATCACACATGGGTCGGTTTAGCCTGATCCGCGTTCGCTCGCCACTACTAACGGAATCACTGTTGTTTTCTCTTCCTGCGGGTACTGAGATGTTTCACTTCCCCGCGTTCCCTCCACGCACCCTATGTGTTCAGATGCGGGTCACCAGATCACTCGCGCGTCTGGCGGGGTTTCCCCATTCGGACACCCTGGGATCACAGTCCGGTTATCGACTCCCCCAGGCTTATCGCAGATTCCTACGTCCTTCTTCGGCTCCTAATGCCAAGGCATCCACCGTGTGCTCTTAAAAACTTGACCACAAAAGATCAAGGAGTAATTTTCGAGAGAACCACGAAAACCAACCACACCCAACAACCACTCCCCCACAAGGGAAGCCATCATCACGCGCAGCCAGATCCAGGTTCATATTCTTGGAAATTGCTTCTTATAAAAGATGCTCGCGTCCACTATGTAGTTCTCAAACAACAACCCCGTACCACACACCCCACACACCACCCCCAAAGGAGCCAACGCGCATGATCCGTGCAGCCAGGAAACCAGAAACAAACAAAACCCGGGAAAGTCACCCTCCCCGGCCCTGTTGCCTCAGGACCCAACAGTGTGCCAAACACTAAACCGCGCATCCCCACCCGCACCGTTCCAGGACCCCCTCCAAAAAGAAGATCCGTACTAAGCACAGAAGAAAAACCCGCGGCCGCTATCCGTTGATATTCCACCCATGAGCACCCGCCGCAGAACTTGCGTCTGCGCAACGGGCCTTTACTCCTGACAACCCCACCACACCCGCATACACGGGCACAGAGGACTGTAGGTGCTCCTTAGAAAGGAGGTGATCCAGCCGCACCTTCCGGTACGGCTACCTTGTTACGACTTAGTCCCAATCGCCAGTCCCACCTTCGACGGCTCCCTCCCACAAGGGGTTAGGCCACCGGCTTCGGGTGTTACCAACTTTCGTGACTTGACGGGCGGTGTGTACAAGGCCCGGGAACGTATTCACCGCAGCGTTGCTGATCTGCGATTACTAGCGACTCCGACTTCATGGGGTCGAGTTGCAGACCCCAATCCGAACTGAGACCGGCTTTTTGGGATTAGCTCCACCTCACAGTATCGCAACCCTTTGTACCGGCCATTGTAGCATGCGTGAAGCCCAAGACATAAGGGGCATGATGATTTGACGTCGTCCCCACCTTCCTCCGAGTTGACCCCGGCAGTCTCCCATGAGTCCCCGCCATTACGCGCTGGCAACATGGAACGAGGGTTGCGCTCGTTGCGGGACTTAACCCAACATCTCACGACACGAGCTGACGACAACCATGCACCACCTGTGAACCGGCCCCAAAAGGAGAAACCACATTTCTGCGGCGGTCCGGTCCATGTCAAGCCTTGGTAAGGTTCTTCGCGTTGCATCGAATTAATCCGCATGCTCCGCCGCTTGTGCGGGCCCCCGTCAATTCCTTTGAGTTTTAGCCTTGCGGCCGTACTCCCCAGGCGGGGCACTTAATGCGTTAGCTACGGCGCGGAAAACGTGGAATGTCCCCCACACCTAGTGCCCAACGTTTACGGCATGGACTACCAGGGTATCTAATCCTGTTCGCTCCCCATGCTTTCGCTCCTCAGCGTCAGTTAATGCCCAGAGACCTGCCTTCGCCATCGGTGTTCCTCCTGATATCTGCGCATTTCACCGCTACACCAGGAATTCCAGTCTCCCCTACATCACTCTAGTCTGCCCGTACCCACCGCAGATCCGGAGTTGAGCCCCGGACTTTCACGGCAGACGCGACAAACCGCCTACGAGCTCTTTACGCCCAATAATTCCGGATAACGCTTGCGCCCTACGTATTACCGCGGCTGCTGGCACGTAGTTAGCCGGCGCTTCTTCTGCAGGTACCGTCACTTTCGCTTCTTCCCTACTGAAAGAGGTTTACAACCCGAAGGCCGTCATCCCTCACGCGGCGTCGCTGCATCAGGCTTTCGCCCATTGTGCAATATTCCCCACTGCTGCCTCCCGTAGGAGTCTGGGCCGTGTCTCAGTCCCAGTGTGGCCGGTCACCCTCTCAGGCCGGCTACCCGTCGTCGCCTTGGTGAGCCATTACCTCACCAACAAGCTGATAGGCCGCGAGTCCATCCAAAACCGCAAAAGCTTTCCACCCCCCACCATGCGATGAGGAGTCATATCCGGTATTAGACCCAGTTTCCCAGGCTTATCCCAGAGTCAAGGGCAGGTTACTCACGTGTTACTCACCCGTTCGCCACTAATCCCCGGTGCAAGCACCGGATCATCGTTCGACTTGCATGTGTTAAGCACGCCGCCAGCGTTCATCCTGAGCCAGGATCAAACTCTCCGTTGAAGTAAAACAGACACAACCAACACCCCCGGAAATAACGGGAACGAAGGCTGCACAAAATTTGAAACCAGCCAAAAACACCAGGCCACACCACGGGGGTGGGCAGCCCGGCACAATCAACCAATTCATAAAAAATCGGTATCAACAAACTTGGCACACTATTGAGTTCTCAAACAACAGACACACCCGGCACCACCCAAACCAACGTTCAGGATCGCTCCGGAGCAACTTTTCAAACTTACCCGGTTTCACTTCCCGACGCAAATCCATGTTTCAGGACCCACACCGGCAAACAAACCAGCCCCACCAAGTTCGAGCGACCTAAAAGAGTCACCAGATTTTGGTCTTGATTTCGGGGATTTGGCCGCCCGCGGTTACCAGCTCTTCGCTGTCTCCCTCGCGGCGACTTGGAAAACATTACACCCACCCCACCGCCAAAGCAACCCAGCCAAAAACACGTGAAGCGCGCACCGAAACCCTTGGACTGCCGCGGTTTTTGGGCCCTCCAAGGGGGTCAACGGAGCCAACCAGGATCCGGACTGGTTTTATGGACCGCATCACAGTCCGGCATGCCGCCCTGGGCCGGCGGCTGCCGGCCCGGCGCACCAGATGTCCTCCCCCCCCACTCAACCGCACGTCAGACTGCCGGCCCGCCGCCAGCCGGCACCCGCCGCCATGAACCACAGCCTCCACAAACCACAACTTCCCCAAAGTGCCCGGGAAGGTTGCCGCAGTGAAATTCCTCACCGAAGCGCCGCGGGCCGCGTTGCCGGGACTGCCAGGCACCGGCAACCCAAGGCCCTGCCCCGGACAGGCCAGCGGGACGTGAGGGACGAACGACCTCCAGGATGGGGTTCGCGGCCGGGCCCGGCGCATCAGTTGGCACCGCTTGCCGGCCCTGGACGCCGTAGCCAGCTGTTGGCACCGTGGCCGCACATCCGGCGGGCGGCGGGCGGCGGGCGGTGCGACTTTTTGGACGGGTCAGGTTTTAAACGGCCAGGGCCCCGGCGGATGCGCCGGGGCCCTGGGCGGGTGCGAAATGGTGGTTAAATGCGGGAGAGCCCCGACCAGTGACTGGTTGGGGCTCTCGACCTAATGGTTGTCCGGCGGTGACCTACTCTCCCACACCCTCCCGGGTGCAGTACCATCGGCGCTGTGGGTCTTAGCTTCCGGGTTCGGAATGGGACCGGGCGTTTCCCCCACGCTATGACCGCCGTAACCCTTTGACCCGGCACACGCCCGCGCGGGTGTGTGTGGGAAAACAGTGGTTACAACAACAGTGGTGTTGTTATTCAATTTATTTCGGTTCGCTTCCAACGGGTTTGTTGGTTGGGAACCACATAGTGGACGCAAGCATTCTTTGTTCTTGTGTGGTGTAAGTTATCGGCCTATTAGTACCGGTCAGCTTCACGAGTCGTTAGTCCTCGCTTCCACATCCGGCCTATCAACCCAGTGGTCTGGCTGGGGGCCTCTCACACCCGGAGGTGTATGGAAATCTCATCTCGAAGCGAGCTTCCCGCTTAGATGCTTTCAGCGGTTATCCCATCCGAACGTAGCTAATCAGCGGTGCACTTGGCAGTACAACTGACACACCAGAGGTTCGTCCGTCCCGGTCCTCTCGTACTAAGGACAGCCCTTCTCAAATTTCCTGCGCGCGCAGCGGATAGGGACCGAACTGTCTCACGACGTTCTAAACCCAGCTCGCGTACCGCTTTAATGGGCGAACAGCCCAACCCTTGGGACCTACTCCAGCCCCAGGATGCGACGAGCCGACATCGAGGTGCCAAACCATGCCGTCGATATGGACTCTTGGGCAAGATCAGCCTGTTATCCCCGAGGTACCTTTTATCCGTTGAGCGACGGCCATTCCACAATGTACCGCCGGATCACTAGTCCCGACTTTCGTCCCTGCTCGAGATGTCTCTCTCACAGTCAAGCTCCCTTGTGCACTTACACTCGACACCTGATTGCCAACCAGGCTGAGGGAACCTTTGGGCGCCTCCGTTACTTTTTAGGAGGCAACCGCCCCAGTTAAACTACCCATCAGGCACTGTCCCTGACCCGGATTACGGGCCGAAGTTAGATGTCCAAAGTGACCAGAGTGGTATTTCAACGATGACTCCACCCGAACTGGCGTCCGGGCTTCAACGTCTCCCACCTATCCTACACAAGCCACTCCGAACACCAATACCAAACTATAGTAAAGGTCTCGGGGTCTTTCCGTCCTGCTGCGCGTAACGAGCATCTTTACTCGTACTGCAATTTCGCCGAGTTTATGGTTGAGACAGCGGGGAAGTCGTTACTCCATTCGTGCAGGTCGGAACTTACCCGACAAGGAATTTCGCTACCTTAGGATGGTTATAGTTACCACCGCCGTTTACTGGGGCTTAAATTCTCAGCTTCGCCGTGAGGCTAACCGGTCCTCTTAACCTTCCAGCACCGGGCAGGAGTCAGTCCGTATACATCGTCTTGCGACTTCGCACGGACCTGTGTTTTTAGTAAACAGTCGCTTCCCCCTGGTCTCTGCGGCCCCGATCCCCTCCCGGTCGCTAGTACCGTTCAAGGTTGGGGCCCCCCTTCTCCCGAAGTTACGGGGGCATTTTGCCGAGTTCCTTAACCATAATTCTCTCGATCGCCTTAGTATTCTCTACCTGATCACCTGTGTCGGTTTGGGGTACGGGCGGCTAAAACCTCGCGCCGATGCTTTTCTAGGCAGCATAGGATCACCGAATCCCCCCTTTACGGGAGTCCCGTCAGATCTCAGGCACATGAACAGCGGATTTGCCTACCGTTCGCCCTACATCCTTGGACCGGGACAACCATCGCCCGGCTCGGCTACCTTCCTGCGTCACACCTGTTAATACGCTTGCCTCCCAGGATCAGGTCCCGCGCTCCACCAAAACCCTTCACCCACAAGGGGTGTCGGGCAGGTCTCGGGCGGTTAGTATCCCCTGTTCAACATGGGCGGTTTTTCGCCGGTACGGGAATATCAACCCGTTGTCCATCGACTACGCCTGTCGGCCTCGCCTTAGGTCCCGACTTACCCAGGGCAGATTAGCTTGACCCTGGAACCCTTGATCATCCGGCGGACGGGTTTCTCACCCGTCTTTCGCTACTCATGCCTGCATTCTCACTCGTGTAGGCTCCACCGCTGGTTTACACCGCGACTTCACCGCCCACACGACGCTCCCCTACCCATCCACACTCCTGAACCACAAAGGCTTGGAAAATATGTGAATGCCACAACTTCGGCGGTGTACTTGAGCCCCGCTACATTGTCGGCGCGGAATCACTTGACCAGTGAGCTATTACGCACTCTTTTAAGGATGGCTGCTTCTAAGCCAACCTCCTGGTTGTCTTCGCAACTCCACATCCTTTCCCACTTAGCACACGCTTAGGGGCCTTAGTTGGTGGTCTGGGCTGTTTCCCTCTCGACTATGAAGCTTATCCCCCACAGTCTCACTGCTGCGCTCTCACTTACCGGCATTCGGAGTTTGGCTGACGTCAGTAACCTTGTAGGGCCCATTAGCCATCCAGTAGCTCTACCTCCGGTAAGAAACACGCAACGCTGCACCTAAATGCATTTCGGGGAGAACCAGCTATCACGAAGTTTGATTGGCCTTTCACCCCTACCCACAGCTCATCCCCTCCATTTTCAACTGAAGTGGGTTCGGTCCTCCACGACGTCTTACCGTCGCTTCAACCTGGCCATGGGTAGATCACTTCGCTTCGGGTCTAGATCACGCCACTGCAACGCCCTGTTCAGACTCGCTTTCGCTACGGCTTCCCCACACGGGTTAACCTCGCGACGTAACACTAACTCGCAGGCTCATTCTTCAAAAGGCACGCCGTCACAGCTACAAGGCTGCTCCGACGGATTGTAAGCACACGGTTTCAGGTACTGTTTCACTCCCCTCCCGGGGTACTTTTCACCTTTCCCTCACGGTACTGGTCCGCTATCGGTCATTAGGGAGTATTTAGGCTTATCAGGTGGTCCTGACAGATTCACACGGGATTTCTCGGGCCCCGTGCTACTTGGGATACTCATCAAAGGCGGTGCACAGCATTACGGTTACGGGGCTCACACCCTCTACGGCCGGCCTTTCAAGACCGTTCACCTATACCAGCACTCACACCTCCCCGGTCCGGCAGAACCAGGACAACAAGTCCCACAACCCCGCCCATGCAACGCCCGCCGGCTATCACACATGGGTCGGTTTAGCCTGATCCGCGTTCGCTCGCCACTACTAACGGAATCACTGTTGTTTTCTCTTCCTGCGGGTACTGAGATGTTTCACTTCCCCGCGTTCCCTCCACGCACCCTATGTGTTCAGATGCGGGTCACCAGATCACTCGCGCGTCTGGCGGGGTTTCCCCATTCGGACACCCTGGGATCACAGTCCGGTTATCGACTCCCCCAGGCTTATCGCAGATTCCTACGTCCTTCTTCGGCTCCTAATGCCAAGGCATCCACCGTGTGCTCTTAAAAACTTGACCACAAAAGATCAAGGAGTAATTTTCGAGAGAACCACGAAAACCAACCACACCCAACAACCACTCCCCCACAAGGGAAGCCATCATCACGCGCAGCCAGATCCAGGTTCATATTCTTGGAAATTGCTTCTTATAAAAGATGCTCGCGTCCACTATGTAGTTCTCAAACAACAACCCCGTACCACACACCCCACACACCACCCCCAAAGGAGCCAACGCGCATGATCCGTGCAGCCAGGAAACCAGAAACAAACAAAACCCGGGAAAGTCACCCTCCCCGGCCCTGTTGCCTCAGGACCCAACAGTGTGCCAAACACTAAACCGCGCATCCCCACCCGCACCGTTCCAGGACCCCCTCCAAAAAGAAGATCCGTACTAAGCACAGAAGAAAAACCCGCGGCCGCTATCCGTTGATATTCCACCCATGAGCACCCGCCGCAGAACTTGCGTCTGCGCAACGGGCCTTTACTCCTGACAACCCCACCACACCCGCATACACGGGCACAGAGGACTGTAGGTGCTCCTTAGAAAGGAGGTGATCCAGCCGCACCTTCCGGTACGGCTACCTTGTTACGACTTAGTCCCAATCGCCAGTCCCACCTTCGACGGCTCCCTCCCACAAGGGGTTAGGCCACCGGCTTCGGGTGTTACCAACTTTCGTGACTTGACGGGCGGTGTGTACAAGGCCCGGGAACGTATTCACCGCAGCGTTGCTGATCTGCGATTACTAGCGACTCCGACTTCATGGGGTCGAGTTGCAGACCCCAATCCGAACTGAGACCGGCTTTTTGGGATTAGCTCCACCTCACAGTATCGCAACCCTTTGTACCGGCCATTGTAGCATGCGTGAAGCCCAAGACATAAGGGGCATGATGATTTGACGTCGTCCCCACCTTCCTCCGAGTTGACCCCGGCAGTCTCCCATGAGTCCCCGCCATTACGCGCTGGCAACATGGAACGAGGGTTGCGCTCGTTGCGGGACTTAACCCAACATCTCACGACACGAGCTGACGACAACCATGCACCACCTGTGAACCGGCCCCAAAAGGAGAAACCACATTTCTGCGGCGGTCCGGTCCATGTCAAGCCTTGGTAAGGTTCTTCGCGTTGCATCGAATTAATCCGCATGCTCCGCCGCTTGTGCGGGCCCCCGTCAATTCCTTTGAGTTTTAGCCTTGCGGCCGTACTCCCCAGGCGGGGCACTTAATGCGTTAGCTACGGCGCGGAAAACGTGGAATGTCCCCCACACCTAGTGCCCAACGTTTACGGCATGGACTACCAGGGTATCTAATCCTGTTCGCTCCCCATGCTTTCGCTCCTCAGCGTCAGTTAATGCCCAGAGACCTGCCTTCGCCATCGGTGTTCCTCCTGATATCTGCGCATTTCACCGCTACACCAGGAATTCCAGTCTCCCCTACATCACTCTAGTCTGCCCGTACCCACCGCAGATCCGGAGTTGAGCCCCGGACTTTCACGGCAGACGCGACAAACCGCCTACGAGCTCTTTACGCCCAATAATTCCGGATAACGCTTGCGCCCTACGTATTACCGCGGCTGCTGGCACGTAGTTAGCCGGCGCTTCTTCTGCAGGTACCGTCACTTTCGCTTCTTCCCTACTGAAAGAGGTTTACAACCCGAAGGCCGTCATCCCTCACGCGGCGTCGCTGCATCAGGCTTTCGCCCATTGTGCAATATTCCCCACTGCTGCCTCCCGTAGGAGTCTGGGCCGTGTCTCAGTCCCAGTGTGGCCGGTCACCCTCTCAGGCCGGCTACCCGTCGTCGCCTTGGTGAGCCATTACCTCACCAACAAGCTGATAGGCCGCGAGTCCATCCAAAACCGCAAAAGCTTTCCACCCCCCACCATGCGATGAGGAGTCATATCCGGTATTAGACCCAGTTTCCCAGGCTTATCCCAGAGTCAAGGGCAGGTTACTCACGTGTTACTCACCCGTTCGCCACTAATCCCCGGTGCAAGCACCGGATCATCGTTCGACTTGCATGTGTTAAGCACGCCGCCAGCGTTCATCCTGAGCCAGGATCAAACTCTCCGTTGAAGTAAAACAGACACAACCAACACCCCCGGAAATAACGGGAACGAAGGCTGCACAAAATTTGAAACCAGCCAAAAACACCAGGCCACACCACGGGGGTGGGCAGCCCGGCACAATCAACCAATTCATAAAAAATCGGTATCAACAAACTTGGCACACTATTGAGTTCTCAAACAACAGACACACCCGGCACCACCCAAACCAACGTTCAGGATCGCTCCGGAGCAACTTTTCAAACTTACCCGGTTTCACTTCCCGACGCAAATCCATGTTTCAGGACCCACACCGGCAAACAAACCAGCCCCACCAAGTTCGAGCGACCTAAAAGAGTCACCAGATTTTGGTCTTGATTTCGGGGATTTGGCCGCCCGCGGTTACCAGCTCTTCGCTGTCTCCCTCGCGGCGACTTGGAAAACATTACACCCACCCCACCGCCAAAGCAACCCAGCCAAAAACACGTGAAGCGCGCACCGAAACCCTTGGACTGCCGCGGTTTTTGGGCCCTCCAAGGGGGTCAACGGAGCCAACCAGGATCCGGACTGGTTTTATGGACCGCATCACAGTCCGGCATGCCGCCCTGGGCCGGCGGCTGCCGGCCCGGCGCACCAGATGTCCTCCCCCCCCACTCAACCGCACGTCAGACTGCCGGCCCGCCGCCAGCCGGCACCCGCCGCCATGAACCACAGCCTCCACAAACCACAACTTCCCCAAAGTGCCCGGGAAGGTTGCCGCAGTGAAATTCCTCACCGAAGCGCCGCGGGCCGCGTTGCCGGGACTGCCAGGCACCGGCAACCCAAGGCCCTGCCCCGGACAGGCCAGCGGGACGTGAGGGACGAACGACCTCCAGGATGGGGTTCGCGGCCGGGCCCGGCGCATCAGTTGGCACCGCTTGCCGGCCCTGGACGCCGTAGCCAGCTGTTGGCACCGTGGCCGCACATCCGGCGGGCGGCGGGCGGCGGGCGGTGCGACTTTTTGGACGGGTCAGGTTTTAAACGGCCAGGGCCCCGGCGGATGCGCCGGGGCCCTGGGCGGGTGCGAAATGGTGGTTAAATGCGGGAGAGCCCCGACCAGTGACTGGTTGGGGCTCTCGACCTAATGGTTGTCCGGCGGTGACCTACTCTCCCACACCCTCCCGGGTGCAGTACCATCGGCGCTGTGGGTCTTAGCTTCCGGGTTCGGAATGGGACCGGGCGTTTCCCCCACGCTATGACCGCCGTAACCCTTTGACCCGGCACACGCCCGCGCGGGTGTGTGTGGGAAAACAGTGGTTACAACAACAGTGGTGTTGTTATTCAATTTATTTCGGTTCGCTTCCAACGGGTTTGTTGGTTGGGAACCACATAGTGGACGCAAGCATTCTTTGTTCTTGTGTGGTGTAAGTTATCGGCCTATTAGTACCGGTCAGCTTCACGAGTCGTTAGTCCTCGCTTCCACATCCGGCCTATCAACCCAGTGGTCTGGCTGGGGGCCTCTCACACCCGGAGGTGTATGGAAATCTCATCTCGAAGCGAGCTTCCCGCTTAGATGCTTTCAGCGGTTATCCCATCCGAACGTAGCTAATCAGCGGTGCACTTGGCAGTACAACTGACACACCAGAGGTTCGTCCGTCCCGGTCCTCTCGTACTAAGGACAGCCCTTCTCAAATTTCCTGCGCGCGCAGCGGATAGGGACCGAACTGTCTCACGACGTTCTAAACCCAGCTCGCGTACCGCTTTAATGGGCGAACAGCCCAACCCTTGGGACCTACTCCAGCCCCAGGATGCGACGAGCCGACATCGAGGTGCCAAACCATGCCGTCGATATGGACTCTTGGGCAAGATCAGCCTGTTATCCCCGAGGTACCTTTTATCCGTTGAGCGACGGCCATTCCACAATGTACCGCCGGATCACTAGTCCCGACTTTCGTCCCTGCTCGAGATGTCTCTCTCACAGTCAAGCTCCCTTGTGCACTTACACTCGACACCTGATTGCCAACCAGGCTGAGGGAACCTTTGGGCGCCTCCGTTACTTTTTAGGAGGCAACCGCCCCAGTTAAACTACCCATCAGGCACTGTCCCTGACCCGGATTACGGGCCGAAGTTAGATGTCCAAAGTGACCAGAGTGGTATTTCAACGATGACTCCACCCGAACTGGCGTCCGGGCTTCAACGTCTCCCACCTATCCTACACAAGCCACTCCGAACACCAATACCAAACTATAGTAAAGGTCTCGGGGTCTTTCCGTCCTGCTGCGCGTAACGAGCATCTTTACTCGTACTGCAATTTCGCCGAGTTTATGGTTGAGACAGCGGGGAAGTCGTTACTCCATTCGTGCAGG